>NZ_AQGV01000001.1 GCF_014858725.1 Pseudoalteromonas aurantia 208
GCCAATTGTTTAGGTTGCTTGCCTTCTTTGGCATGTTCACAGCGAGTTTTTACACTGGTGTAGTCTGAGGTTTCGGGTGTATCAGCCATTTTGGCTCTAACTGGGTTTAAATCAACATACGCCATACAGGCAGCCAGTGCCGCTTCATCAAGTAAGGCTTGTGATTTAAAACGGCCTTCCCAAAATCGACCCGTACAGTTATCTTCTTTATTCGCTTTTCGGGCAATGCTTTCATTCAGTACCCGCATAAACCAACTGATACTCGCTAAGCGTTCTCTAAATTGTTCAATGTCTTTATTTAAAAAATACTGTTGGGCTGAATCTAGTCGCTCACCTTGAAGGAACTTATGAGACAGTATGGTGCCTTTAAACAGCTTATGCCACCTGATCACAATCGTTTTATCACTCAGTCTTTTAGCTTTTATATCATCTACATACAGCACAGTATGCGTATGGTTGCTCATCACCGCATACGCACACACATCAATACAAAACACTTTGGCAAGTTCAAGTAGTTTATCTTCTATCCAGCCTCTTCTGTGCTCATACGATTGACCTGTTACCTTATCTTCACCACACAAATAAGCACG
>NZ_AQGV01000002.1 GCF_014858725.1 Pseudoalteromonas aurantia 208
TAGTTAATAGCTATTAGCTGTGACGTTACTGACAGAAGAAGCACCGGCTAACTCCGTGCCAGCAGCCGCGGTAATACGGAGGGTGCGAGCGTTAATCGGAATTACTGGGCGTAAAGCGTACGCAGGCGGTTTGTTAAGCGAGATGTGAAAGCCCCGGGCTCAACCTGGGAACTGCATTTCGAACTGGCAGACTAGAGTGTGATAGAGGGTGGTAGAATTTCAGGTGTAGCGGTGAAATGCGTAGAGATCTGAAGGAATACCGATGGCGAAGGCAGCCACCTGGGTCAACACTGACGCTCATGTACGAAAGCGTGGGGAGCAAACGGGATTAGATACCCCGGTAGTCCACGCCGTAAACGATGTCTACTAGAAGCTGGGGTCTTCGGACAACTTTTTCAAAGCTAACGCATTAAGTAGACCGCCTGGGGAGTACGGCCGCAAGGTTAAAACTCAAATGAATTGACGGGGGCCCGCACAAGCGGTGGAGCATGTGGTTTAATTCGATGCAACGCGAAGAACCTTACCTACACTTGACATACAGAGAACTTACCAGAGATGGTTTGGTGCCTTCGGGAACTCTGATACAGGTGCTGCATGGCTGTCGTCAGCTCGTGTTGTGAGATGTTGGGTTAAGTCCCGCAACGAGCGCAACCCCTATCCTTAGTTGCCAGCACATAATGGTGGGAACTCTAAGGAGACTGCCGGTGATAAACCGGAGGAAGGTGGGGACGACGTCAAGTCATCATGGCCCTTACGTGTAGGGCTACACACGTGCTACAATGGCGCATACAGAGTGCTGC
>NZ_AQGV01000003.1 GCF_014858725.1 Pseudoalteromonas aurantia 208
CCTACGTTAGAACATCAAAACTACAAGGGTGGTATTTCAAGGTTGACTCCACACAATCTAGCGACTGTGCTTCTAAGTCTCCCACCTATCCTACACATGTAGGTTCAATGTTCAGTGCCAAGCTGTAGTAAAGGTTCACGGGGTCTTTCCGTCTAGCCGCGGGTACACAGCATCTTCACTGCGATTTCAATTTCACTGAGTCTCGGGTGGAGACAGCGTGGCCATGGTTACACCATTCGTGCAGGTCGGAACTTACCCGACAAGGAATTTCGCTACCTTAGGACCGTTATAGTTACGGCCGCCGTTTACCGGGGCTTCGATCAAGAGCTTCGACCTAAGTCTAACCCCATCAATTAACCTTCCGGCACCGGGCAGGTGTCACACCGTATACGTCATCTTACGATTTTGCACAGTGCTGTGTTTTTAATAAACAGTCCCAGCCACCTGGTCACTGCGGCTCTCAATCGCTTAAGGAGTAAATCCCATCACAATCAAGAGCGTACCTTCTCCCGAAGTTACGGTACAATTTTGCCTAGTTCCTTCACCCGAGTTCTCTCAAGCGCCTTAGTATTCTCTACCTGACCACCTGTGTCGGTTTGGGGTACGATTCGAAATAATCTGAAGCTTAGAGGCTTTTCCTGGAAGTAGGGCATCAGCAACTTCACTACCGTGGTAGCTCGTCTCGTGTCTCAGCCTAACAACGACCCGGATTTACCTAAGTCATTAGCCTACTCACTTTCACATGGACAACCAACGCCATGCTTGCTTAGCCTGCTCCGTCCCCCCATCGCAATTATTCCAAGTACAGAAATATTAATCTGTTTCCCATCGACTACGCTCTTCAGCCTCGCCTTAGGGGTCGACTTACCCTACCCTGATTAACATGGGATAGGAACCCTTGGTCTTCCGGCGTGCGGG
>NZ_AQGV01000004.1 GCF_014858725.1 Pseudoalteromonas aurantia 208
CAGCCCTTAAGCTGTTTTGTAATTAGTGGAAGGCTCTGGAAAGTGCCACGATACAGGGTGATAGTCCCGTACACAAAAATTTATAAGCAGTGAAATCGAGTAGGTCGGAGCACGTGAAACTTTGACTGAATATAGGTGGACCATCATCTAAGGCTAAATACTCCCAACTGACCGATAGTGAACCAGTACCGTGAGGGAAAGGCGAAAAGAACCCCTGTGAGGGGAGTGAAATAGAACCTGAAACCGTATACGTACAAGCAGTAGGAGCCTACTTGTTAGGTGACTGCGTACCTTTTGTATAATGGGTCAGCGACTTATATTCTGTAGCGAGGTTAACCGATTAGGGTAGCCGTAGCGAAAGCGAGTCTTAACTGGGCGCTTAGTTGCAGGGTATAGACCCGAAACCCGGTGATCTAGCCATGGGCAGGTTGAAGGTTGAGTAACATCAACTGGAGGACCGAACCCACTAACGTTGAAAAGTTAGGGGATGACCTGTGGCTAGGAGTGAAAGGCTAATCAAACCGGGAGATAGCTGGTTCTCCCCGAAATCTATTTAGGTAGAGCCTCGGACGAATACTTACGGGGGTAGAGCACTGTTAAGGCTAGGGGGTCATCCCGACTTACCAACCCTTTGCAAACTCCGAATACCGTAAAGTACTATCCGGGAGACACACGGTGGGTGCTAACGTCCATCGTGAAGAGGGAAACAACCCAGACCGCCAGCTAAGGTCCCAAAGTATATGTTAAGTGGGAAACGATGTGGGAAGGCTAAAACAGCTAGGAGGTTGGCTTAGAAGCAGCCACCCTTTAAAGAAAGCGTAATAGCTCACTAGTCGAGTCGGCCTGCGCGGAAGATGTAACGGGGCTAAACATATCACCGAAGCTGCGGATTTGTCTTAGGACAAGTGGTAGGGGAGCGTTCTGTAAGCGGTTGAAGGTGTACCGGGAGG
>NZ_AQGV01000005.1 GCF_014858725.1 Pseudoalteromonas aurantia 208
ATAGTCGAAAAATCTGTTTTTTTGGGGAAATATCGACGTATCAACCCATTTGTATTTTCATTTGTACCGCGCTGCCATGAACAGTAAGGATCGGCGAAGTAAATATCCATATTAAGCCTATTTTCAAGCTTATTAAAAAGTGAAAACTCTTTCCCATTATCAAGTGTAAGTGTCAGCCTCTTAGAAGTGGCTAACGTTATAAACATTGAAATCGTTGCTTTATTGAAAAGCTCTGCTGTTTTATTTTCTATTTTTTGGGCCATTAGATATTTTGTTGCTCGATCCACATGAGTAATTATATATCCAGAGCCTTTCTTTCCTTCAACAAGATCACCTTCCCAGTCGCCAATACGAGACCGTTTCTCAACGACATTAGGTCGTTCATGGATACTAACTCGGTTTTTTATCTTACCTCGTAAGTCCCCATATTTTCTTTGTTTTTTTCTCTTTTTGTGACGTTTTGGTAATGCTTTATAGAGCCCACCACCAACTTGATAGTCTTTAATAACCCATTGATAAATTGTCTCATGACTGACACATTCTCCCTTGTCATTTGGATGGTTTTTTTTAAGCCTTCCAGCTATGGCATCTGGTGACCAACCTTCTTGCAGTTTATGTACAACATGCTGATAAAGCGTTTTATTAGCAAACTTTTTTGCGTGCCTTGGTTTCTTTCTACGTTCGGCTGCCAAGTCTTCTGCAGATTCATCGAAGTAAGTATAGTAAGGGGGTTTATTCCTCTTTACTTCTCGCATAATGGTAGTGTGGTGTCGGTTAAGTAAACGGCCGATTGAGCGGTAACTTTCACCACTATTATGGCGATAATAGATTGCTTTTCGCTCAAAACTGTTAAGATGTTCATAAGACATTTCTCAGCTCCTAAAATGTATTTGGTCGCACATTTACATTAGCAGAAACTGAGAAGTGTCTTATTTCTATCTAGTTTTTATACGTGGTGCACTTAGAACTTGAATTCGGG
>NZ_AQGV01000006.1 GCF_014858725.1 Pseudoalteromonas aurantia 208
GAAGAGCTTTAGAGAAAGCTTAGAATAAAAACCCTATGAACCCTGAAACCAGTTCAGGGAGACGGAGGTTTCTATTTAGAGACGGGGTTTTGATGACGCCCACCTCGTTGTCTTCCTGACGTAGGTCAGGATCCATTAAAGGTATAACGGCTTTATAATTACAGCAGAAGTTACCAAGCATGGCGAGGTGGAGTCCATATACAAGTTCAGGGAGAGGAGTTCCACCTCATTGTCTTTCTGATGTAAGTCAGGAACTATAAAAGTGAGCAAGAAAGAGGCGCATTTATGGGCACTGAAACCCGTTCAAGGAGACGAGTTCCACCTTGTTGGTCTTCCTGATGTAAGTCAGGAACTATAAAAGTGAGCAAGAAAGAGGCGCATTTATGGGCACTGAAACCTGTTTAAGGAGACGAGTTCCACCTTGTTGTCTTCCTGACGCAGATCAGGATCCAAAACACCCATGCTTGTCGTTGTTATCACAGGTTTTAGAGCTCTCACTGATAGTCCTCCTGACGCAGGTCAGGATCCAAAACACGCATGCTTGTCGTTGTTATTATCACAGGTTTTAGAGCTCTCACTGACAGTCTTCCTGACGCAGGTCAGGATCCATGTTGTAGTTACAAACTCAGCTTCAGCGTTACTCCTTCAAAAAATAGCACTTATGTAAACTTTTACTGGGAGCAATTAGAGTCGTATCTTTTCAGAGAAAGATTTTATAGTGCAAGGTTACTTAACTTAATCTAGAGCTATGTCCGTACGGTGCTGCAAAGATTGTACATTTAATATGACTAAATTCTTAATTTTAGACTCTGACTTACTGTCCACTCTTGAATCAATGATGATATTTTCAAAGGTAAAGTGATTTAAAGGGCTCAGTTATTCATTGGTGATTGAGCGAGCTGTTGTATTTTGCTTATAAAACTTATCGTAAGTGTAACTCTTATTGCTTGTAAATTAATCAAAAAAGGGGTTTTAGCTGTTTATTTGTACGAACAGATAAAAACTTAAAAAAAGTGCTTGAACAAATCAATGAACGCCCTATAATGCGACCCCACTGACACGGAGTAACGCGCTGAAAAGCAAAATGAAACGAGGTCAGCGTCAAGTGAAACTTAATTCTAAAAACTTTTAAAAT
>NZ_AQGV01000007.1 GCF_014858725.1 Pseudoalteromonas aurantia 208
CAAGCATAAAAAAACCCAAGCCTAAGCTTGGGTTTCTTATGAATGCTTATGCATTAACTATGGTCGATATTACTCAACGATAGTTGCAACAACACCAGCACCAACTGTACGACCACCTTCACGGATAGCGAAGCGTAAGCCTTCGTCCATCGCGATTGGTACGATTAGGTCTACAGTCATCTTGATGTTATCACCAGGCATTACCATTTCTACGCCTTCTGGTAACTCAACGTTACCTGTTACGTCAGTTGTACGGAAGTAGAACTGTGGACGGTAACCTTTGAAGAATGGAGTATGACGACCACCTTCATCTTTCGAAAGTACGTATACTTCTGAAGTGAACTTCGTGTGTGGCGTGATTGAACCAGGCTTCGCTAGTACTTGACCACGTTCAACATCTTCACGCTTAGTACCACGTAGAAGTGCACCGATGTTCTCACCCGCACGACCTTCGTCTAGAAGCTTACGGAACATCTCTACACCTGTACAAGTTGTCTTCGTAGTTTCTTTCATACCTACGATTTCAACTTCGTCGTTCACGTTTACAATACCAGCTTCAACACGGCCAGTTACTACTGTACCACGACCCTGAATTGAGAATACGTCTTCGATAGGCATGATGAATGGCTTATCGATGTCACGCTCTGGCTCTGGAATGTAAGAATCTAGTGCTTCTGCAAGCTCTACAATCTTGTCTTCCCACTCTTTCTCGCCTTCTAACGCCTTAAGCGCTGAACCTGCGATTAGTGGTAAGTCATCACCTGGGAAGTCATACTCAGAAAGAAGTTCACGAACTTCCATCTCTACTAGCTCAAGTAGCTCTTCGTCATCAACCATGTCACATTTGTTCATGAATACGATGATGTAAGGTACGCCAACCTGACGAGAAAGTAGGATGTGCTCACGTGTTTGTGGCATAGGGCCGTCAGTTGCAGCAACTACTAGGATTGCGCCGTCCATTTGTGCAGCACCTGTGATCATGTTTTTAACATAATCCGCGTGTCCTGGACAATCTACGTGTGCGTAGTGACGAGTCGGTGTATCGTACTCAACGTGAGACGTTGAGATTGTGATACCACGCTCACGCTCTTCTGGAGCGTTATCGATTGCTGCGAAGTCTTTTGCTTCACCACCGTATACTTTTGCAAGTACGTTAGTGATTGCTGCAGTTAGGGT
>NZ_AQGV01000008.1 GCF_014858725.1 Pseudoalteromonas aurantia 208
ACACTCTGTGATACTTTGGCACCGATGCTTGACCAAGCTCAGTGTATTAATGTGGACCTGTGTACCGACCCATTGGTCGATATTACCCTGACTCGACCTAATAACCTCGAGCGTTTGGCCTATATCATTTACACCTCTGGGACCACTGGCACACCAAAAGGTGTCATGCTAAGTCAGCGTAATGCACTGTATTACCTTGATGCGTTAACACACGCTCTTGGCAAACAATACCAACGTATCGACTTCTCATCTAACTACTGTTTTGACTTATCTATTACCACCACTTTATGCCCGCTGTTACACGGACAACAGATCTGCTTATATACCGGTGATATTCTCGATGTCGACGCTTACCGCGACCATATCCGTACGCTTAATGTACAGTTTGTTAAAACCACCCCGAGTTTGGCATTATCTATTTTCCCTGACAGTGACACTCAAGTTGCAACGCTCATGCTTGGGGGCGAAGCCCTCACTGAGCAAAGTGTACAAACACTCGCCCCCTATTGCGATGCCATCTTTGATGAATACGGCCCAACCGAAGCCACCGTTGGCGCGATGCTCGCGCAAGCCTATCCGCGCCAACATCAGGGCATTGGTAAACCCTACAGTAATGTGCAGTTGCATGTATTATCTGATGCCTTATTACCTGTGCCTATTGGTGCGCCGGGTGAACTCTATATTTCGGGTTGTGGTGTCGCTAAAGGATATTTAAATCGTGACGAGCTCAATCAAGAACGCTTTATTGCTAATCCGTTCTCTCATCAACCTAACCATACACGACTGTATAAAACCGGTGACTTAGCGCGTTGGTTGAATAACGGCGATATTCAATACTTAGGTCGTAACGATGAGCAGGTTAAAATCAGGGGCTATCGTGTTGAACTCGGTGAGATAAGTGCCGTATTAAGTGCACTTCCTGAACTTAAAAATGCGGTGGTGATTGATGTAGCACACAATGCAGGCCAAGCTTTAGCTGCCTATATCGTGCCGCACAATGCTGACGAGGTAGACATTGCACAATTACGCGTCAGTTTATCGCAGCAGCTGCCTGAATATATGGTGCCTAGTAGCTTCACTATAATTGAAGACCTGCCATTAACTGGCAACGGGAAACTCAATAGAGCTGCGCTCCCTACTCCCACCTTCACTGATGAGAACAACTACGTTGCACCTCGTAATGAGCTAGAGCAACAACTGTGTGACATCTGGCAGGAGGTTTTGGGAATTGAACAAGTCGGCATTGAAGATAACTTCTTCC
>NZ_AQGV01000009.1 GCF_014858725.1 Pseudoalteromonas aurantia 208
CAATTAAAAGTTTTGTTGAAACCCTTTACTAGAAAGTGTTTCGTGCTCATTGAATTCTGATTTTGATTCTTTCGAATCGAATTGACTGTGCTGAAACAAGTAAACTTGTTTCCGTTGGTCACTCAGTTTCTCCGAAGAGAAAATCAATTGAGACTCTAAATTTTTTGCTCGCTTCAATCTAAGAAAGAAGTTTCGCTGTTAGAACTCAATCTGTACGAGTGCCCACACAGATGATTGCTTCATATTTTTAAAGAACAGTTCCTGTTTAAAACAGGGCGATGATTAAGCGCTTTGCTTTATCTCGCTAGGGCTGCGCATGTTACGCTTTCCTATTTTTTTGTCAACACTTAACTTTAAAAATTTTTAAAATTAAGTTTTACTCGACGCTGACTGCGTTTTGCTTTGCTAAATTAGCGTAGCGCTCCGTGTCAGTGGGGTCGCATTATAGGGAGATGCAGAAAAAGCGCAAGCCTTTATTTTCAGAAAAGTGATAAAAACAATGAGTTCGAGCGAATATCATTCGAAAAGCACATTTTTAATACATTAAAAAAAAACCAGCATGTTTTACGTACAAAATAGCGCCGCTTTTAAGTTTACTTTTCAATTTCGAACTTAGATTAAAGTAGCATGTATTGGCCTTAATCAATTCTCATACCATTAAAGTTAATTCGCTTTCCTGCAAACTAACTCATTAAACTGCTTAAATAACCTCAGGTTTGGATAAGGGTTTTGGAATAGAAAATGTTTTGCAAACAAACTTACGTACAATCAAATGATGATATTTTGTTCAATATCAAGGCGTTTTTATTCAGTAATAGCGGGCTATTACAAATGAAAGCAACGCCGAGAGTGAGAAAAATAGCTTTATTGGGCAAATTCGCTTATCCAGAGCTGAGGTTAAATACATTATTTCATAACGGAACAATGGTGTGCTTTTCTCCTATGAGATATTCGTCGTTCAAATAAAGGATGGACAATCTGCTTTAACTGACGACGATCTTTAAATTTACGCTCTTCTAGCAATGCTTCAAGCTGCTCTATAAAAATAATCGGTTTCATAAAGACACCCCACAATGTACTGTAAAGATAAAAATAGCTCAGCTAAGCACTTTTGCAATATTAGCAATTAAGTTTTCATCTCTAAAAGAGCAATGCACTATAATACATCGACTTTTAAATTAAATGCATTCTAATAACCACATCGGAATAGGCTGTTCGTAAATCATACAATACAGATAAAAGCATATTTTTTGACCATTTATTTTACAATTTATTATCAGGTTTATATACATATAAGGAATACATCAAAGAAGATAAGGATACAACATGAAATCAATACTATGCTTTTCAGTCCTCACATTACCCATAATGGGGTTTGTTCAAGCGCAAGGACAACATCACGAAGCAAAAGCGCTTAGCTCAAAACACTCTGCGCGAATTCAAGCAATCACACACTCAGTAATAGCCATAGATCAGAGTGAATTTGTATATAACAACGAATTGCAAAACGAAGACTGGGATGCCTTTTTCTATAGTAATGCACCACATCTATTAGAATGGAAAACAACCTTACTACATTGGGCTGGACACGCTAGCATTAATCCCAAACTTTTATTGGCATTAATGGAGCTACAGAGCAGCGTACTAAGCAAGCCAACTAAATCGAATGTATTGTCGCCTTTTGGCACATTAAGCGACAAAGTAGGTTTTGCTGCTCAAATCCAAGATTTAGCACTAATACTGAATCAACGCTTTTACCAATTCGAGCAAGAAGTTGAGAAAAAGCCGTTTCAAAGCCGTACAAACTCAGCTACTGCAAGTTTGCTCAGCGTGCTAATGAGCGCACAGGTCGTACCCTATAACTCTTTACATGAGTTAGTTAGTATATATAACACTCTCAGTAATACTTCTCTCTTACTTTCACAAAACCAAACAGCTAAAATACAGGTTGATCCAAGCAATATCTTTTATATGAATTTTCCATGGCCTTCAGGCTACGCATGGTATAGCGGCGGTGCCCATTCAAATACGGGTTCAGGCTACCCTTACTCTTCTTTAGATTTTAATAATGGCTCTGGTGGTTGGGGGAGTAACACTCCTTGGGTGCAAGCTGCCCACGGTGGTACGGTAACTCGATACTCGTCATGTAACATACGCGTAACTCACTCTAGTGGTTACGCCACACAATATTATCATATGAGTAATTTACGCTACCAAACAGGGGATGTAATTAATTCTGGTGCGTGGCTAGGTCGTTATGCCAATAGAAAAGACCAAGCACTATGTCAAGGCGGGCAATCTAGTGGACCGCATGTACATTTTTCTTTGCTAAGTAATGGGCGCTTCACATCACTGCATAACTGGTACATCAGCAACTATAGAATAGATGTTGGTAACAGTAATTATGATGACAATTGCCGAAATTTTTATTTTGAGAAAAATGGATATAGAACGTGTGCTTGGAGGGCGCTCTATAAATAGTACAACGTATAAAGGGCTGTTCAAATACAGCCCTTTATTTTAGTTCTTAATTTAGAGCGCGTTCTACTTGATCAAAATGCGCAATCACTTCAACAATTTCAAGCTCCGCATCTTGATAAGCTGTATCAGATTTAAAGCCAAGCTTAGCAATCGCTTGAACTGTTGCTGGGTGCACTAATAAATCTTTTGCATGATAACAAACGGGGTCATCAAACTTCGGGAGTTTACCATCGGCATGATATCCCGTTTCAATTTCTTCTAATGGCAGTGTCGGGATCACATCTGCTGCAGCATCTAGTGCCCCTAAATATGTTTGGCACTGAGGGTATTTCAAGGTAAATTCCGAAATTAATTTACGAGAAGTTTTGACTAAGTTAGCTGAGCTTTGCTCTAATTCTTGAGCCGTATTTTGAGTTCTAATATCTGCTAACAAGGATTTAGCCTGACTCTTATATGCCTGAAGCGTAGTTTCAGCTTTTTCAACAGGTGCCGACTGTACCTGTGCGACTTCTTCCTTTTCTGAACATGCAGTCAAACTGGCTGCAGCTAGCAAAATTACCAACTGTTTATACATAAGAACCTCAAAGTATGATTGAAAACGATTCTCATTATACTCATGTGTCATTTTATTGAAACAAAAAAAGCCACACTAAGTGTGGCTTTTTCAGTATCGATATTAGCGTCTATGGCATAGCGTCTAAATCAGCACCCTCTTTCTCAACTTCAACAGGAATAAGGTCTTCTTTACTCACTCCCATGGCCACTGCAACTGAACTGGCAACATATACCGAAGAATAAGTACCAATAAAAACACCAAACAATAGTGCAGTCGCAAAGCCGTGAATTGTTTGACCACCCCAAACAAACAAGGCTACAAGCACAAGAATGGTTGTAATTGAAGTAACTAACGTACGGTTAAGTGTCTGCGTCAATGAAATATTAATTATTTCTAATGTGTCATCAATACGTACTTTACGGAAGTTTTCACGGATACGATCTGAGACAACAATCGTATCATTGAGTGAGTAACCTATCACCGCAAGAATGGCCGCTAGTATGGTTAAGTCAAACTCTAAATCTAGAAGCGAGAATAGCCCCATTGTTAAGATCACATCATGGAACAGTGCAGCAACAGCACCAACCGCAAATCGCCACTCAAATCTAAATGCAACATACAGCAAGATACAAATTAAAGCGGTTAGCATCGCTAAACCACCTTGCTCTTTAAGATCTTCACCAACACTTGGACCTACAAATTCAATACGGCGCATTTCAACACTGCTATCAGCTTGTTGTAAGGCTGCAACTAGCTGATTACCAATTTCTTCAGCTTTAACATCATCACCACGTGGTGCCAATCGAACCAAAACTTCTTGGCTGGTACCAAATAGTTGTACTGACGCATCAGCAAAACCATTTTCAGCTAATACCGAACGAATTTTCTTTAGATCAGCGGGCTGAGAAAAGCCAACTTCCACTGCGGTTCCACCAGTAAAGTCCAGACCAAAGTTCAAACCTCGTATTGCCATAGACGCAATCGATGCAACAATCAGCAATGCGGAAAATGCCATCGTTAACTTGCGTGCCGACATAAAACGAATGGTGTCTTTCAATTTTAATAACTGCATTTCGTTCCCCTAAATTGAAAGCTTATCGATACGTTTACCACCGATGAAGAAATTTATCACCGCACGTGTGCCAATAATGGCTGTAAACATAGACGTTAAAATACCAATCGCGAGTGTCACTGCGAAACCGGCAATAGGACCTGTACCTACTGAGAACAAAATCACAGCTGCGATTAACGTCGTAATATTTGCATCAAATATAGTACTAAATGCACTATCATACCCTTGATGTACCGCCTGCTGCGGACTACGTCCATCGGCTAATTCTTCACGTATACGTTCAAATATCAATACATTGGCATCAACCGCCATACCAACAGTCAGTACAATACCAGCGATACCTGGTAACGTAAGAGTAGCGCCAGGGATCATAGACATTACGCCAATGATCAAGACTAAATTTGCAGCTAGTGCCAAATTAGCAACCAAGCCAAAACCTTTGTAATACGCCAACATAAATGCTAATACAAATGCAAAACCTAGCACCACGGCTGTCATACCGGCCTCTATGTTCTCTTGACCGAGACTTGGGCCTACAGTGCGCTCTTCAACAATTTGGATTGGAGCAACCAATGCGCCTGCGCGTAACAGTAAACTTAAGTTATGTGCTTCAGCTGGGTTATCAATACCAGTAATTCGGAATGAGTTATTTAACCGGGACTGAATAGTTGCAACGTTAATAACTTCTTCTACCTTGATAGGCGGTAGTGCTTTACCATTTTCATCTTTTTTGCCCGATGGCTTATATTCAATGAAAACCGTCGCCATCCGTTTCCCAACAGCTCGTTTAGTAAAGGCACTCATTTTTGCACCACCTTTACTATCGAGGCTAATACTCACCTGAGGACGTTGATACTCATCAACACCTGATTGGGCACCTGTGATATGTGTACCAGCTAAAATAACGCGCTTCTTCATAACGACTGGATAGCCATCTTTATGATTAATTACTTCAGTTCCTGGAGGTACTCTACCTTGCGCTGCTGAACGCACATCTGCGTTTTCATCTACTTCACGAAACTCTAGCGTTGCCGTTGCGCCTAAGATCTCTTTTGCACGGGCTGTATCTTGTACGCCAGGTAACTGAACAATAATACGCTCAGCGCCTTGGCGTTGAACATTCGGCTCTGCAACCCCAAGTTGGTTAATACGATTACGAATAATCGTTTCATTTTGTTTGATGGCGTATTCACGAATTTCTTTAAATTTTTGCGGTGAAAGACTAGCAAAAAATGCTAAATCATTACTGCTATCATTAATAAATGTATAAAGAGGGTAACGCCCTTTCAGGAAACGCTCTGCTGCATCCCTATCTGCATCACCACGCATTACAACTTGAATACGCTCACTACCGGAAACTCGTCGAACGCTGCGATAACGCAGTTTTTCACCACGTAAATCGCTCTTAAAATCTTGCTCCATGGTTTCTAACGCATTATCTAGCGCAGTGACCATATCTACTTCCATAGTAAAATGTACACCACCACTTAAATCCAACCCGAGTTTCATTGGATTACCACCTAAGTTTTTTAACCACTCAGGTTGAGCTGGGCTCATATTTATTGCAGAAATATACTCTTCACTTAATGAGTCACGCAAAATATCTTGAGCTTTTAACTGCTCTTCGACATTTTTAAAGCGTATTAGCACTTGCCCATTTTCTAACACTGTTGATTTAACAGTGACATTGTTATCGTTAAGTGTTTTATTTACTTGATCTACTACGCTTAAATCAGCACTAGCACCTTTAGTACCAGAAACTTGTATGGCCGGATCTCGGCCATACAAGTTTGGTGAAGCATATAAAATGCCCACCGCTAACACAGCGAGAACAAGTAAGTATTTCCACATTGGATACTTGTTTAACACTGGACTATCCCTTTTTTATTGTTATGTATTATAGCGACTTCATTGTACCTTTTGGTAACACTGCCGAAATTGCTGATTTTTGAACTGTTACTTCTGCTTGATCATTTAAAGCCACAACAACAAAGTCTTTGTCATCAGATACTTTTGATATTTTCCCAACTAAACCGCCTTGTGTTAAAACCTCGTCACCTTTGCCTAACGCTCCCATCAAACTTTTATGCTCTTTTACACGCTTCGCTTGTGGACGGTAAATTAGGAAGTAGAACACCAAGCCAAATACGGCTAACATGATCAACATTTCCATACCACCACCTGCAGGTGCTGCGCCTGCCGTGCTTGCATGTGCACTCGACATAAATAAACTCATAATACTTCCTCTTTAATTTTTAAAATTTGCTATTTAATTTGTTGTAGTATCAGCCAGTGGCGGTACTGGTAAATTACGGCGTGAATAGAAATCAGCAACAAATTCATCCAATTTACCTTCACTAATTGCATTGCGCAACCCTTCCATAACACGTTGATAGTAACGTAAATTATGAATAGTATTTAAACGTGCGCCTAGAATTTCATTACATTTATCTAAGTGATGTAGGTAAGCGCGAGAGTACCCCTCACACGTATGACAATCACACTCAGGGTCTAATGGACCCGTATCTGTTTTATGTACAGCATTGCGGATTTTTATCACCCCGCCTGTAATGAATAAATGACCATTACGCGCATTTCTTGTTGGCATAACACAGTCAAACATATCAATACCGCGACGCACAGCTTCGACTAAATCTTCAGGCTTACCCACCCCCATTAAATAACGAGGTTTATCTTCAGGCATTTTATATGCACAATTGTCCAAAATACGGATCATATCTTCTTTTGGTTCGCCGACTGACAAGCCTCCGAGTGCATAACCGTCAAAGCCTATTTCTTCTAATCCTTTTTGTGATACCGCACGCAGTTCAGGGTACATGCCACCTTGAATGATCCCAAACAAAGCGGAAGGGTTATCACCATGCCCTTCTTTTGAGCGTTTAGCCCAACGCAATGATAATTCCATTGAATCACGCGCTTCTTTTTCAGTCGCTGGGTATGGCGTACATTCATCAAAAATCATAACAATGTCAGACCCTAAGTCACACTGTACCTGCATCGCTTTCTCAGGTGACAACATTATTTTCTCACCATTAACCGGCGATTGAAATAAAACGCCTTCCTCAGAGATTTTACGCATCGCCCCTAAACTAAATACTTGGAAGCCACCTGAGTCAGTAAGAATTGGTTTATCCCAATTCATAAAATCGTGTAAATCACCATGTTGCTTGATGATTTCAGTGCCCGGACGCAGCATCAAATGAAAGGTGTTACCTAAGCAAATTTCAGCGCCGGTGCCTTTTAACTCATCTGGCGTCATACCTTTTACTGTACCGTACGTACCTACAGGCATAAACGCGGGGGTTTCTACAACACCACGGTCAAAAATCAAGCGGCCACGGCGCGCTTTTCCGTCAGTACGATCTAATTCAAATTTCATTATTACCTCAAAGTCGGAAAAACAGTCCAACATAAACAGCTATTAACAGTTAGTCGTTAATAATCAGGTTAAAAAATCTGCTCGATTCTACCTTGTTTATGGGTGCAATTCTAATTATTGGGCCGAAATTTGACTTTTAAAGCAAGTGAAGACTAAAAGTGATGATTTTGTTAACAAGCCCAGTGAGGTCTGGGCTTGTTTAATTACTACTTTTGGGTTTGTTTTGTTAAAAACATTGCATCACCGTAACTGAAAAAGCGGTATTGCTCTTCAACCGCAGTGTGATATGCACTCATAATATGCGCTTGGCCAGAAAATGCGCTCACCAACATAATTAGAGTCGACTCGGGTAAATGAAAGTTAGTCACCATTGCATCCACGACTTGAAACTCATAACCTGGGTAAATAAATATGTCAGTATCACCATAAAACGCTTTTAACTCGCTGTCACTTGCTTTGGCTGCTGATTCAAGTGAGCGTACTGAGGTTGTTCCCACAGCAACAACTCTCCCCCCTTTGGCTTTTGTTCTCGCAATGGCTGCAACCACATTATCTGGCACTTCAATATATTCAGAGTGCATAACATGATCATCTATCTCATCTACACGCACCGGTTGAAAAGTCCCTGCGCCGACATGTAGCGTAATAAAAGCAGTTTCAATCCCTTTGTTTTTAATTTGTTCAAGTAGCGCTTCATCAAAGTGTAACCCAGCTGTTGGTGCTGCGACTGCACCAGGTTTCTCATTGTAGACGGTTTGATAGCGCTCTTTATCTTCATCTTCATCAGGTCTGTCGATATAAGGAGGCAACGGCATATGACCAATATCATCTAAAATAGTTAAGACGGTTTGCTCACCCGCAAATTTTAATTCAAACAGTTCCCCATGACGCGCCACCATCGTTGCCTGAGCCTTACCTTCAAGAATAAGTTCAGTGCCAGGCTTAGGTGACTTGCTAGCACGTACATGTGCCAGCACCCTATGCTCATCAAGGACCCGTTCAACCAGTACTTCTACTTTACCACCTGACGCTTTTTGTCCAAACATCCTAGCTGGGATAACTTTTGTATTATTAAACACCATCAAGTCATTCGGTTCGAGCATGTCGATAATGTCTTTAAAGGTTTTATGATCAAGCTGGCCACTATTACCGTTTAAGGTGAGTAAACGACTACTTGTTCGTTCTTTTTTAGGATGACGAGCAATTAATTCATCTGGTAATTCAAAGCTAAAATCAGCAACGCGCATGGCAACTTCTCTCAATATCTTAATTGGCGCCAAGTCTAGAGATCCTAAAAGCCTAAATCAAGTGCTTGTAACCTTGCAAAAATAGCATTAACCTAGCCTGATTGCTGGCTGCTGACAAAAAAGCGCAACGCACCAAAGGAGTTGGATATGCGAGTTACACTAGATAGCCAATTAGAAACAATTACTTGTGACATTACTATAACTAGAGGTACGGATTGTTACTAAAGACTGACATGGGTTTAAGGTTGTAACCATGGCAAGACAACTTAACTTGCTAATTGTGAACGCGAGCATTGAAGAACGCTGCGCGATAAAACAAACACTCTCTAATTTAGATGTGTTTCAATTCATTGAACGTGCAGATAGCCAAGCTGCTTTACAAGTATTAAAGAAACAAGCGGTTGATTTGATCATAACGGGGTTAGATGTCGGAAAAATAGATGGCTGGCGCTTCGCTAGGATGATCCGTTCAGGGTTACTTCAAACCCCAAAAAATACACCGATTGTTCTCATACCGCCGATTTATTGCGAGCGCATTGCCGAAACAACCGCCCGCAGCTACAGTATAGATGCAGTATTACCATTCGAACGCCAAGAGATGTTGCCTCAAGTTTTAGCTAATGTACTATCGACACATTTAGAAAAAAGTAGTCGTTTGGATCTATTATTACTCGAAAGCGATACTCAAAGAGCCAATGAAATTTGCCAACATTTGGCACTTAACTTCTCGTGTACACATGTCACAACAGCTAATGCCGCGTTATCGCAATTTTTACAACATCAATACTCCATTGTACTGCTAGATGCTACAGCCACCCGTGCAGAAGCGGCTAAAGAATTAGTTGATAGTATTTTAGAGCATAATCCCAACCAAGCAATCGTCACGATTATCGACAATAAAGACGCTGATTATGCTGAGCAGTTACTACTTCTGGGTGTCACTGACTTTGTTCGTGCACCATATGATATTTCTATGCTCGGCAAAGTATGTGATCATGCCGCTCGACGCGAAGATTTCATGGTGAGTTATGCCGAGTTTGCCGATAAGGTCTCTTTGTTAAGTCGCAGTGAACATCGCTATAAAGAACTTTTTTCAGCACATCAGCGTATCTTGTTACACTTAAACACCGTCGTTATGGAACTGGATACACAAGGCCATATACGTTTTATAAACCCAGCTTGGGAGTCTCTCTCTGGGTACCGAATAAAAGCCAGTATTGGTAAAGGGTTGTGTGATTATTTTGGAATAGAACATCAAGAGACATTACAAAAAACACTTGGTAATATCTTATCTGGTAAGTTACAACATGCTCAACTAGAGCTTAAGCTTGTTCACCAACAAGCACACAGTATATGGACAGAATGCCGCTTTCAATTGATAAAAAATAGTACCAATCGAGCTACAATCACTGCTACTTTAGACAATATTCATGAACGTAAGCAAGCTGAATTACAACTACGCCACCTTGCGCTACATGATACTTTAACAGGCTTGCATAATCGCTATTATTTCGATCAGCAATTGCAGTTGTTATGCAGTAAAGTTGAACCTGACTCGACAACCGAGCACGCCCTTTTATATATAGATTTAGATCACTTCAAAATCATCAACGATAGTAAAGGCCATCAGCAAGGAGATATCGTATTAAAAGAAGTGTCACAACTATTTGGCAGCAATATCGATGATGAACATTTAATTTTCCGTATCGGCGGTGATGAATTTGCAGTCATTTTAAAAAATATTAATTTACTTGACGCCCATTTAGCGGCAGAAAGTATCTGTGTTGCTATCGAAAAGCATATTTTTCATTCAGAAGAGCATAGCTATTCAATTAGCTGCTCTATTGGACTGACACAAATAACCCCCAGTAACCATGATGCAAATGAGTGCCTTAAACAAGCTGACATTGCACTTTACATAGCAAAAAATTTAGGTCGTAACCTAGTACATTGCTATAACAAAGAAGACGCTCAAAATAATACATTACAGACGGGACTTGAGTGGGGCCACAGTGTGAGGCAAGCACTGCAAAATAACCATATCGAACTACATTATCAAGCTATTTGGGACTTCAAAAAGAACACGGTTGCTTACTATGAAACCCTCCTGCGTCTAAAAATTAATGATGAACTCGTTTATCCAAACCACTTTATTCCCGCTTTAGAGCTGCTCAACGATACTTTCCTCATGGACAAGTGCGTAATTAAACAAGCCATTAAAGACGTTGCAGAGCATCAGGAGCTCAATCAAATTGCCATTAACCTCTCTGCACACTCTTTCTTAGATGAGCGCTTATTACCGCATATACAAGCGTGCTTGATTGAATATCAAGTGCCTGCTGAACATATTATATTTGAAATAACTGAATCAGCGAGTATTAACAACTTAAACGCAACACAAACCATGATAGCTAAGTTAAATCAACTTGGTTGCCACTTTTCGATTGATGATTTTGGTACTGGATTTAGCACTTTTAGCTACTTAAAACAGTTGCCTGCGCAGCACGTTAAAATTGACGGATCATTTGTTCGAGATATGCTTAATGACCCCATTGACCTCGCATTGGTAAAAGCGGTACATGATATAAGTCATTCATTAGATAAACGTTCTGTCGCTGAATATGTTGAAAACATTGAGATTTTTTTAGCCCTTAAAGACATTGGTGTCGATTATGGCCAAGGTTATTTCATTGCTAGACCCATGCCTATTTCAGCATTAAAAGACAATTTAGAAACTATTTTAGCCAGTAAAACAAGTTGATAAAAAATAATTGCAAGGGCCCTCTTTTCCTTGTCAAAAAATCATCTATAATTACTCTAATGTGAAGATGTCCATCTAAGTTATTGATTTATTCTTTTCTAGTGGACATTCAATGGATTGAGCTACATCGCACTATGGATATCGAGGAGTGTTATTATGCTACTACTGATTTCATTTTTATTGACGGTTCATTTTATCGTCGCGCAGCAATGCTACCGTATCTCACTAAATAAAGGTTACCCGAACAAGTTGTTTATAACACTTGCACTAATACCTTACTTCAATTTAGTGGTGTGGGTATATTTATTGTTTTTACCAAATCTCAATAGTGCTAGGAACTTTGAACAGCCACTATAAGTGATCAATTAACATTAGTTAGTCTCTTTAATGGGTGCGTGATGCACCCATTTTTTATTTTGTTTACTTACACTGTTCAGAAACAAATACACCTACTTGCTCACTGAACAGTCTAAAGTCACGAATTCGACCTGTGGTTTTTCGCCACAATAATCCAATTTCGCGATAGGCATCTGCTTGAGAAGCTTTTGCCGTCATGTTTTTTCCATCTAAAATACCCGCATTAATTGCCATTTTAGGCAAAAACGTCACACCATTTTGATACTCCACCATACTTAATAAGGTATGCAAATTTGCAGCTTCAAAGGGGTTTATACATGCACTTCGATTTAAATGGCATGCGCTAAGTGCATGGCCTGTCATACAGTGCTCCTTTTCTAGTAAAAACACACTTTGTTCTGGCAATAAATTAAAGTCTTCAACGCCATCAGCTACGAGATACTCTTTGTGATGCACCAGAGAAAAATGATCTTGCGCTAAAATTTGAGTGTGAAATTTGTCAGTATGATAGGGTAATGCAAGCATGCCCATATCAATATGACCATGCTCCAGTTTATCTAACAGGCGATCACTGGTGTCTTCGACCAAAACAAGTTGTAACTGCGGGAATTGTTGTTTACAGAATTGATATAGTGGTGCAGCAATAAAGCTCGCAATAGTAGGGATCACGCCTAAAGTAAGCTTGCCAGATAAAGGGTGTTTATAACTTTTAGTTAATTCTTTTACGCTCATCGTATCCGCAATTATTTTTTTTGCACGAACAACGACCTCTTCTCCGATATCAGTAAACATCAGACTGCGATTTTCTCGTTCTATGAGTTGACACCCCAGAGTTTCTTCCAGTGTTTGAATCGCGCTACTTAGTGTCGATTGACCGATAAAGCATGCTTCAGCAGCTCTGCCAAAATGCTGGTGTTGATGCACTGCGATTAAATATTGAAGTTGCTTGATACTAGGTAAGTTATTCACTGTATAAAACTTTGCTACGGCTTGAGATAGATAGTAGCAGTATAACCTTGATGCCAGGTAAGGAAAACAATTTGCTGATATCAATTACTTAAAGTGCAGTCCTAGATATATGGGTAACATTTTTAATATGATTAACACACTGCTATTTGAGGGTGCCAACTAGGCAAAAAATGCAAACTTGAAGAACCGTGACTTATACGCGATTAAAAAATAAAAAGACCCCAATACCTAGAGTATTGAGATCTTTTCAAGCTAAAAGTCTGTTTTATTAATTACACGCCAAATGCGGTTCTTAATATGTAGAATATAACAATAGCAAGGGCAGCGCCAACTGGCAATGTGATTACCCAAGAAACTACAATGTTTCTTACCACCGACATATTCAATGCCGCAATACCACGTGCCATACCAACCCCTAACACCGCACCAACCAATGTTTGTGTAGTAGAAATTGGAAGACCAGTTCCTGAGGCGATAACAACGGTTGAAGCAGCTGCTAATTCAGCGGCAAAGCCTCGGCTAGGAGTTAAATGTGTGATCCCTTCACCAATTGTTTTTATTACTTTTTTACCTAAAATGGCTAGACCTGCAACAATACCGAACCCGCCTAAAGGTAAAATCCACCAAGCAATTGCCGCTTTCTTAGCAATTTCCCCATTGTTTTCAACAATGTTAACAACAGCAGCAAGTGGACCAATAGCATTAGCAACATCATTTGAACCATGTGCAAATGCCATACAACAAGCCGTCAATACCATTAAGATAGCGAATACTTTCTCAACGTTATTAAATTGCATTTGTTTATCAGCTTGTGGATCCATCTTCATACGATCTATCACAAACTTACCGATAATACCGATGACAACAGCAATACCGATAGCCAAAGCATAACCTTCAAAAGTGCCTAAGTTAATGCCTATGTGCTTCAAACCCTTTTTGATCGTTACCAAAGACATAACGAAGCCGGCAAGGCCCATATAGATAGGCACAAAGCGTTTTGCATTCTTTAGTGGCTGCTCTGTGTCAAATATGAGTTTCTGCGCACTCATAAATATGAGATAAGCAATAAAACCTGATATTGCAGGAGTCACAATCCAACTGCCCACAATTCCCGCAACTTTGTCCCATTGAATCGCTTCACTACCTACCGCAACTAGGGCAAAACCAATAATGGCACCAATAATCGAATGAGTTGTTGATACAGGCCAACCCAGCACTGACGCCAGTAGTAACCATGTTCCGGCTGCAAATAGTGCTGAGATCATACCTAACACCATCAGCTCAGGAATATCCGCAAATGGCGCGGCATCAATGATCCCTTTTCGGATTGTAGACGTCACTTCTCCACCAGCCAAATACGCACCAGCGAATTCAAAGATCATAGCAATAATAATTGCTTGCTTAATAGTTAGTGCTTTAGAACCAACCGAAGTACCCATCGCATTGGCAACGTCATTCGCACCAATACCATAAGCCATAAAAAAACCCACTGCGGCAGCTAAAAGCACCAACATGGTACCGTAGGATGCAATGATATCCATTGTAAAACCTTACTTTTTTAAAACTATTATCTTTAGATTAACGCGCAAGCATTACTTCTAATCTCGAACCAACACGTTCTGCAATATCTGCAAGCTCACCAACCCATTCAATGATTTTATATAAAAACATCACATCAATTGGATTTAGTTCACTTTCAACCGCTCGTAATTCTCGGCGGATTATTATTTGCATATCATCCGTGTCTTGCTCAATTGCATCCAACTCAACTAACATTTTTTCTACCAAGGTCACTTCGCGACCTCTAAAACCGGTTTCCAATAGTTCGTCAAGTTCGTTGATTGCTTTCGATGCCTGTTTTGTAGCATCAACACAACGTTGCAAGTAGGTAAGGAAGTAAACTTGGATAGACTCAGGGATCTCCATTTCACGTCCAACAACGCGACCTGCGATGTCTTTCGCTTTATTGGCGATTTTGTCTTGGTGGGTAATTAATTCCAATAGATCTGTTCGTTCTACTGGCATAAAAAGACCACGAGGAAGCTGTAAACGTACTTCACGTTTTAAAACATCTGCTTCGCGCTCTAGATTGCGGATCTGAACTCGTAGCGCTTCCGCTTCTGTCCATTCCCCTTTGAAAACATGATTAAAAAATGGCACCAAAGACTTACTCGCCTCATGTACTATTTTAATGTGTTCTTCCACTGGCTTAATAGGAGATTTTGCAAATACTCCTAAAAACGCGTTTGTAGGCATAATTGACCCTTAAATCATATTTATATGCTTTGCAGCACGAATTTTACAGCATTAAGCGCTATTGTGAACGGATTTTTATCTATAAGATGATTAAGTCGTGCATAATCGAAATTATGCACGCCTGAAAAGATAGCTCGGTATTAAAGAGATTTTTCTATATCTTCTTGAGATGTATGACGAATATCTTTTCCATTCACAAAATAAATTACGTATTCTGCAATATTTTGACACCGATCTCCAATCCGTTCTAAAGAACGCACAGACCAAATTAAATCCATAATTTTGGGTATTGAGCGTGGATCTTCCATCATATACGTCATTATTTGACGTGTTAATGCTTCATATTCTCTATCTACCTTTGCATCTTCTTTGTGTACTTCAAACGCTTTTTGTACATCCATTCTTGCAAAAGCATCAAGTACATCATGAAGCATTCGAGAAACCTGGCGGCCCATATTATCAATATTCAGCAGCAAATCTTGTTGATCTTTCGTAAACGAGTCTAACGCTACACGTGCAATCCTTTCCGCTTCATCACCAATACGCTCTAAATCTGCGATAGTTTTAGCAATAGCAACAACCAAACGTAAATCACTCGCTGCCGGCTGACGCTTTGCAATAATACGTGTGCACTCTTCGTCAATGTTCACCTCCATTGCATTGACTTTATAGTCATTTTCACTGACTTTACGCGCCTTCTCGGCGTCGCAACTGTTCACTGCATCTAATGCAAGATTGAGCTGTTGTTCAACTAAGCCACCCATACTTAATACATGGTTACGCACATTTTCCAGCTCTTCGTTAAAACGACCTGAAATGTGTTTATTTAAATTATGTTCCACTCTCATTCTCCTAAAAACTGATGCGCTTAACCGTAACGACCTGTAATGTAATCTTCTGTTTTCTTCTTTAATGGCGTCGTGAACAAAGTATTAGTATCCGCATATTCAATCAACTCCCCCATGTACATAAAGGCAGTTTGATCAGATACACGCGCAGCCTGTTGCATATTGTGCGTTACGATGACAACCGTATACTTGTTCTTTAAATCATTGATGAGCTCTTCAATGACCAATGTTGAAATGGGATCGAGTGCTGATGTAGGTTCATCAAGTAATAATACTTCAGGTTCGATTGCAATAGAACGCGCAATCACTAAACGCTGCTGCTGACCACCAGATAAACCAAACGCGCTATCATGTAGCCTGTCTTTTACTTCATCCCAAAGTGCAGCACCTCGTAACGACTTCTCTACAACTTCATCCAATTTACGTTTATCTTTTATACCCTGTAAACGAAGGCCATACACAACATTTTCATAAATTGATTTAGGAAATGGGTTCGGTCGTTGGAATACCATGCCTACATTTCTGCGCAATGCAGCAACATCTACACGCTTATCATAAATGTTTTGCCCGTGTAAGATAATTTCGCCTTCAATGCGACATGTATCAACCAAATCATTCATACGATTAATACAGCGAAGTAACGTTGACTTACCACAGCCTGATGGCCCGATGAACGCGGTAACCTGTCCTTTTGGAATAAGCATGTTCACATTACTAAGAGCTTGCTTGTCGGCATAGTAAAGATCGAGGTTCTTGATCTCCAGTGCGGTTTGCTCTGGAGACAAGTTTGCTAGATCTAATTTCATTTGGCCATTGGCCTGATTAACTTCTGGAGCTACTGTAATCATGTTTTTTACCTACTTAAAATCTTTACTATTAATGCTCAAGTGATCTGAACTTTTCACGCAAATGGTTACGAATACCGATTGCTGTAATATTGAGTGCTATGATCACCGACACTAACAAGAATGCGGTTGCATACACTAACGGCCTTGCAGCTTCTACGTTTGGACTTTGAAAACCAACATCATATATATGGAAGCCTAAGTGCATAAACTTACGATCTAAATGTATATATGGAAAATTCCCATCCAACGGCAAGGTTGGTGCCATTTTAACAACACCTACTAACATCAATGGCGCAACCTCACCTGCAGCACGTGCTACGGCTAAAATTAACCCAGTCATAATAGCAGGGCTTGCCATTGGCACAATAATACGCCACAGGGTTTCTGCTTGTGTTGCGCCCAAAGCCAAAGAACCATGACGTACTGAGCTTGGAATTCTAGATAACCCTTCTTCAGTTGATACAATGACAACGGGTAACGTTAATATTGCCAGTGTCAATGCAGACCAAATGACACCTGGTGTACCAAACACCGGACTTGGTGCAGCTTCAGGGTAAAATAGCTGGTCTAATGAACCACCTAACACGTACACGAAAAAGCCTAAGCCAAATACCCCATAAACAATAGAAGGTACACCTGCGAGGTTTATCACCGCAATTCGAATCATTTTAGTTACTGCATTTTTCGCAGCATACTCATGTAAATAAATCGCCGCAACCACACCAAATGGCGTCACAATTACCGCCATTAGCATAACCATAAATACCGTACCGAAAATAGCAGGAAATACCCCTCCCTCGGTATTGGCTTCACGAGGGTCATCACTCACAAATTTACCAAGTTGAGACAAATAATGTACAACTTTTGCAAATGTGCCCATATCATTTGGAAACCAAACATCTAACACCTGATAAATGGGTAGTGTAACCAACTCACCGCGCATATCTCTTACAACAACTTGATCACGTTTTGCTTGATTACGCAGTTCAAATAAACGCTTTTCAAAAACCTTATACTCATCACGCAATGCAACTCGTTGCGCTTGTAAATCAGCAACTCGTTCATCGGTTAATGCGTTATCGAGCTCATAGCCTTTTTCTTTTAAACGTAACCTTTCAAGTTCATAGTTAATATGGCCAATGTCGCCATTTTGTAGGTCGAGTGCTTCATCGTTAAGGTCAACGGCTCGCTCAACTAATTCGTGAAGTTTATCAACAGACTGATTTTCGACAACTTGACCATTTTCAACGATATGATCAACGTACCCATAAAAGTTACCATTTTTACTACGCTCGAATACGGCCAACTTGGCTGGTATTGACTGCTTCATAATATCGGTAGAAAGTACCCATCTAAAATCAAGCTCTACGTACTCTCGGTTACCCGTTTTTACAAGTATACGTTCTATATCTTCAGCATCAAATGCCGATAGATCATAACCTGCCGCCTCTAATCGAGATTTTGGCACCATTTCTCTGTCATAGATTTCACCTATAACAGTTTGCTTTGCAACCGAACCATTGAGTTCTAATTCAACAACCTCTGATGGCCAGAAAAAGCTCAAGCCTTTCCATGCGATCATCGCTAATAGCCCAAGTACCGATATTAAACTGATACTAACGGCACCACCTGTCATCCAGATCCATGGAGAACCTGACTTAAACCACTGCTTTACCATGTCATGAACTCCCGTAATTACATTGAGCTGTATTTTTCACGTAACTGCTGACGAACAAACTCAGCAATCGTGTTAAATACAAAAGTAAAAATAAATAGTACAAATGCAGCTAAAAATAGAATGCGGTAATGTGAACTACCCACTTCTGATTCTGGCATTTCAACAGCAATATTGGCGGCCAATGTACGCATGCCTTGGAAGATGCTCCAATCCATAATAGGTGTATTACCGGTTGCCATTAGTACAATCATTGTTTCACCCACTGCACGACCTAGACCCATCATGACCGCTGAGAATATACCTGGACTCGCTGTCAGCAACACCACCCTAACCAACGTCTGCCACTGAGTAGCACCGAGCGCCAGTGAACCATTTGATAAGTGCTTTGGCACACTAAATACCGCATCTTCAGCAATTGAGAAAATAGTGGGAATAACAGCAAAGCCCATCGCGATACCAACTACTAACGAATTGCGCTGATCAAATGTCATTCCCAATTCATTGGTTAAATATTGGCGAACATTGCCATCGAAAACATACTCTTCTACACCACCACTTATCGTAAAAGATAACCAGCCAACCAATAACACGACCGGAATAAGTATGATTGAATGCCAGCCATCGGGTAGCAAATGACGTATATTCTCCGGTAATTTAGTCCACAAGAATGCGGTTGCTATCATCGATAGCGGTAACAAAATGAGTAATGCGACGATTGCGGGTAAGTGTATTTCTATGAGTGGCGCTAACCATAATCCTGCTAAAAATCCTAAAATAACGGTTGGTAGTGCTTCCATTATTTCAACCGTTGGCTTAACAACTCGGCGTAATTCGCTGGACATAAAATATGCGGTGTAAATAGCTGCAGATAGTGCGATAGGTACTGCGAATAACATGGCGTACATTGCCGCTTTAATCGTACCAAAAGAAATAGGCACCAAAGAAAACTTTGATTCAAAGTCATCTGAGGCAGACGTAGACTGCCACGTATAAGCTGGTTCTGGGTACCCTTCATACCATACTTCTTGCCACAATGCAGACCATGTTACTTCAGGGTGTTCGTTATGAATATCAAATATGGATAGTTTATCATCTGCAATAATCAACGCCGCATTTGATCGCGGAGATACTGCAAAAGCCTCTATTGCACCTTGGCTGACTTTGCCTTGCCACAAATGCGCTTGGCTCGTTGTATAATAAAGCCCTAAATCACCGCTATCCGTTGTTGTAAAGAAAGTACGACGATAAAATTCACTATGGATATCAACATTGCTGTTTTTGCTCGTTTCAAACGCGCGAATTTTATTAAACTGGCGACCATCATCTGTATTAATTTCAAACCATTGGGAAACTTCGCCATTATCATTTGCGAGCATTAGAGAGTTAGCACCAGCTAATAAAGTTGTGCCTACTAAATTGGCATTTTCTTCATTTGCAGCCAAAATTTGGAGCTGTTTAACATCACTAGGATCACGTGTATCAAATATGTAAACTTGATTTGCTGAACGGATGAATGTCCGTGTTGTGTCTGGTGACATAAGCAACTCATCGATGCGGCTGTCAACTGCCAACTCTGTGCGCTCAATCACCCACTCAACTTCTCCACTGAACATATTTTCTTCCGCGGTAAAAGAAGCAAATATAACGCGCTTATCACTCGTTAATGCAACCACGGCTGTTTTTTCTTCGTAATGGCTAAACGCTAAACGTTCAATTGCGTGACCTTGTTCGTCCACTAATAATTGCTGACCATCTAGCGGATAGCTCAAGCGCGGTGTAATGACCCGTTCGTTACCAGGAAAAGTTACTAAGAAAGAAGGGCGTACCAATTGAACTTGACCATTATCAAGGCCATATGCATATTGCCCCAAAAAAGGAGCACTTTTTGCGAAGCTCGTAACCTGCCCATCTAGATTCGTTGCTAGATTTTTCAATTTTTTACCTGTATTGGCACCTTTAAGCTGAAAAAAGTCCACCCCACCGGTTTTATTCAATAGGTAAGCAATTTCTGTTTGTTCTTCTACGCCAACACCAACATATTGTTCAGTATTTTGCAGTACGATGTCGACACGTTTCTCTACTTTAGCTGACTCCAAAATTGGTTGTACAACATACAATAAATAGAAGAAGATCATCAACAAAGCGATCAAAACCATTACCCCACCTGCGGTAATGCCATATTGTGCGAACCGATCTTTTAATAGACGGCTTCTATCCGTTTTAAAAGACGGTTGCTGCGGATTTGAAGACATCAAAACACCCTTTTATCTTAAAGTTGCGCGCATTATATTTCATCAAGATGACAATTATGTTACACCGTGCATGTTACATGAAGCTAGGTATAACATCATTTTTTAGGTACAGATTTTTCAACCGGAAAGTTGCATAAACTGAAGAAATAAGATTGACGTATAGCAGTTTGCATTTGTTTACATTTCAGCGTTGAATTTATTGGACAACCACAAACACTGAACTAATCTATAAATGCATTATCTACCTTAGTAGGCTATGTATAAGGATCATACCCACTTTGTTGTAGCCGCTTTTTTCAATGCCTTGTCATACTTAACAAGGCTACAATAATAAGAGATACGCATTATGAAGCAGTTAGTACTAACCATTATCGGAAAAGATCGACCAGGTCTAGTTGAAGAAATATCTTCAACATTACTTTCACACCACGGTAATTGGCTTACCAGTAATTTAAGCCATTTAGCAGGCCAATTCGCGGGCATTGTACAAGTTGAAATTGCTGAAGAGCATTTACAGGAAATTCAAGATGCTTTAAAAACGCTTGCAGGCTTAGAAATAAAAATAGAGCTAGGTGAGCTGGAAGCTGCACCTGATACACCCGAAACATTAAACCTCGTTATTACCGGCAATGATAGACCCGGTATAGTACAAGAGCTTGCTTCTGTGATCCGCCACAAAGGAGCAAACATCACACATTTAAATTCTCGAAAACAAAGCGCGCCAAATTGGGGGGTGCCTATATTCAGTGCGTTTGCAACTGTTACCTTGCCAACTGGCATGCACAAAGATAATGTCATTGATGCATTAGAATCAATAACCAGCGATTTAATTGTCGATATTGAATCGGATTAACCCCATATCGATTTCGTAAATAGTTAGCCATGACAAGCGTTAAGGCTTGTCATGAAAATGTCACACCTTGGACCTATATTACCTTTAATTTCTTCCTAAAGAATTAAAAAATGCAGGCGACCTCTCATCCTACTGAAACGATAAGTTACTTTTCAAAAGAGCTCAGTTGGCTTTCGTTCAATGAACGAGTTCTACAAGAAGCAAAAGATAACAGCAATCCCATAATAGAAAGAATGCGATTTTTAGGTATATTCTCCAATAATCTAGATGAATTTTTTCGAGTTCGTGTGGCCGATGTAAAGCGACGTGTATTATTAAATAAATTATCCGATGCGCACTTTGATGCCGATGAAGCACTACTTGCTAATATTAATAAAAAAGTACTTGAACTCGGAAAGAAATTCAACGTGGTCCACCAGCAAATATTGGCCGATTTAGAAAAGCACAATATTCATGTGGCACAGCCCCGTGATTTATCAGAACTGCACTTAGCGTGGCTTAAACAATTCTTTAAAGACCAAGTATTACCACAGATGTCGCCCATGCTATTAACTGAGAATAAAGATTACTCTAACAATATCAACGATACGATGATCTATTTTTTTGTGCAAATGCTCGGAGAAAAGCAACATCACGCATTACTTGAAATCCCCACAGATCGCATTGAACGCTTTGTTCAATTACCCCCAGAAAAAGCCAAGCGTCATAAAACAATTGTGATGCTAGACGATGTCGTTCAATATTTCATAAAGGATGTTTTTAAAGGCTTTTTCAATTTTGATAGTATCGATGGCTATGCAATAAAACTGACCCGAGATGCAGAGTACAATCTAGATAACGAAATAGAAGAAGGCCTTTTAGATAAAATGTCTAAAGGCTTAAAACAACGCTTATGTGCGGAACCCGTTAGGCTCGTATATGACCAAGCTATGCCCGAAGAAATGCTTAAAATCATGAAAAAGCGTCTCGGTGTTACCCATCAAGATGCCCTGATCCCCGGAGGCCGCTATCGTAATTTTAGAGACTTTATTTCGTTTCCAAATGTTGGACGAAAGCATTTAGAAAACGCGCCATTACAGCCATTACAAAGTGCAGCCTTCGACGCGCATGGCAGTGTATTTAAAGCGATTTCAGAGAAGGATATTCTGCTTTATTATCCCTATCATACCTTTAACCACATGTTGGAATATGTACGCCAAGCCGCTTTTGATCCCAAAGTTACACAAATAAAGGTGAATATTTATCGAGTTGCCAGTCGCTCTCGGTTAATTTCATCTTTATTAAGTGCAGCCAAAAACGGCAAGAAAATAACCGTCATGGTCGAGTTAAAAGCCCGTTTTGATGAGCAAAATAATATTGAATGGGCTAAATTGCTTTCCGAAGCTGGGATTAAGGTAATGGTCGGTATTCCTGCATTAAAAGTGCATAGTAAACTCTGCGTCATTCACCGTAAAGAGAAAGGGAGAATAGTAAAATACGCGCATATCGGCACCGGCAATTTCCACGAGAAAACAGCGAAGATTTATACTGACTTTAGTCTGTTTACAAAACACACCGATATATGTAATGAATGTGATAGCGTTTTCAAATTTATAGAAAGCAGCTATCGACCCTTTCATTTTGAACATTTGATGATTTCTCCTGTCAATGCACGAGATCGTATTCTTGATTTAATCGACCGTGAGGTACGACTGTGCGAACAAGGAAAATTAGGTAAAATCACAATAAAGATAAATAACCTAGTTGATAAGCAATTGGTAGATAAGCTGTACTTTGCAGCCCGTCACGGTGTTAAAATTCGTATTATCGTAAGAGGGATGTGTGCATTGGTCCCTGGTTTACCTCGTTTTAGTGACAATATCGAAGTTATCAGCATCGTTGATCGGTTTTTAGAGCACCCCCGTGTTATGGTATTTGAAAACGATGGTGATCCTCAGGTTTATATTTCATCTGCTGATTGGATGACTCGTAACCTTGACCACCGTGTTGAGGTAACTGCACCTATCTATGATGACGAATTAAAAAATGTCATCATAGAAATATTGGAGCTGCAATTACGTGACCGATGTAAAGCTAGGGTCATTGATAAAGAACAAAAGAACCTCTATGTTCGCAGAGGTAATAGCAAAAAGATCCGTTCACAGTTGGCAATATATGACTATCTAAAGAAATGGGAAAATAGTAAGAGCACACAATGACAGAATACCCCTCTATTGCCGCCGTTGACTTAGGCTCAAATAGCTTTCATTTATTAATTGCGAGAGAAGTCGACGGACGCTTTCAAATATTACATAAAGAAAAGCAAAGAGTGTACCTCGCTGCAGGACTAGACGATGATTTCTACCTATCATCCGAAGCAATTGAACGCGCATTGCATGCGTTAAAACAGTTTGCAACAACCTTAAAAAGCTTCTCTCATAGTCATGTACAAGTTGTTGCTACATACACATTGCGCAATAGTAAAAATATTCAACATTTTTTACACAAAGCTCAGCAATGCTTCCCATTTAAAATCAATGTTATTTCGGGGCAAGAAGAAGCACGCCTTATTTATCAAGGCGTCGCTAACTATATTCATAATGAACACAATAGATTAGTTATTGATATTGGTGGAGGTAGTAGTGAACTCATTATTGGCCGACATTTTAACCACCTCTTATTGACAAGCCGTAATATGGGTTGTGTTAACATGACGCAGCAGTTTTTCTCAGGTGGTAAGTTAACAGAAAAACGCTTTAATAAAGCACTAATCAAAGCTGAGCAAGACTTAGAAGTAATTACAGCTAGTTATTTAAACAAAGGTTGGGAAACCTGCTTAGGTACCTCAGGTACCATCAAGACACTGAGCGCAATCAATCATGCTTACTTTAATGAGTCACACCTCACTCTGAAAAGTCTAACACACATCAAAACACTCATATTTGAACAACAACAATTACAACTATTGGTGCTAAAAGGGCTTCCTATTGAACGCCGCAATAGTATTGTCGGTGGCCTCATTGTATTAATTGCGATATTTAAACAACTCAACATTCACTCTTTAGAATACTGTGATTTTGCATTACGTGAAGGACTTATGCATGAGGCCCACCAGCGTAAAGAGTTTGATATTCGTGCCCGTACTATAAATACTTTATGCGAGCACTACACTGTTGATACAGCCCATAGCGATAACATTTGTCAAACTTTACGACAATTTTTTGCCGCAACAGAACGAAGCTGGCAGCTTAATAGCTGTGATTTACAGATTTTATGCTGGGCTGCACAACTTCACGAAGTTGGTTTGACTATCAATTCATCAGGCTTACACAAGCATAGTGCTTATATTATTATGCACAGCCAACTTCCTGGTTTTACACAAGAACAACAACTATTACTCAGCACTTTAATTCGTTTTTACCGAAAGAAGATCAAACCAACTGACATTCACGCACTTTTTACTGAGCAACCAAAGAACTTTGCTAAACTATTGACCTTGCTGCGCTTAGCAATAATTTGCAACCAGAAGCGACAGTATCAACAAACAGGTAAGATAGAATTGCAAGCACAAGAAGATACACTGAGCATTAAACTCGATGCGGATTGGGCAAACAAGCACTCGATTTTATTTGCTGATTTACAGCAAGAGCAACGTTATCTAACACCACTCAATATCAATTTGGCTCTAATTTAATAAACTGATGTTAAACGTGCACCACGGCAAAAATATCATCTGCATAAGTCCGGCTTTGCATCGCTAAATCAAACAAGTGCGTTTTATTCGTCGCGGGTCGAATGGCATTCAGAATGGCTTCAGCCTCTTGCCAGTTATTATACTCAATTTCTAATGCTAAGCGCAACGCGCCCCCCATAAGTCCTTGATAATTTAACAACGCACTACTTAATGAACTATCTAAAGAAAACTCAGAAATAACCACCGACAACTCAATCTCTAATATGGCATCTAATATTGACATTAAACCGATTAAATAGCCCTGCTCAGCCATTTCATCTCCACCCGGTGCTAGAAATAGTTCAATAAACCGAGCTCGCATCAAGCCCATTTTTGTCAGCTCTGCTGGCTTATCAAGCCCGAGCTCACTCAGTGCTAATACTCGAACAAATTGGCGTATCGCATCCTCTCCCAAATACACAACAGCTTGAGCAATCGACTTCATTTCAATTTTATTATCGCCAGCTTTCGCATTTGCTAATTTTAAAATTCTTGCTGTTAAGCTTAAATCTTTCGCAACTCGCTGCTGAACTTCTTTAAAACACAAATTCGTTTTCGCTGTGCAACGTAGTAAATCGAAAATCGCAGCTTTGGAGGGTTCAATGTTGCCATGGTTTAACATTTCTGGACGAGCAAAAAAGAAGCCTTGGAAATAATCGGCCCCAGCAGCATGAATAAAATTATATTCCTCGAGCGTTTCAATCCGTTCCACAACTATTTTTACATCCGGATAGGTCCGTTTTAGCTTTTTCAGCATCATCGTTGTTTTAATGATTGGCTGCTCGACTTCTAACTTAATATAATTCATAAGTGGCAATAAGGGTGCCCAACGTGCGTCCCCGTCATAATCATCTAAAGCAAAATGATAACCCTGCTTTTTTAGTCTTACGACCGTTTCAACCAACTCGGTAATATTTTGCGAGCGTTCGACGATTTCTACAATTAGATTTTCAGGATTAAGTAACTTTGGGAGCTCATGTAATAAAGATTCGTCAGAGAGGTTAATAAATGCTCTATGTCCTGCCGCAAGCCGATCAACGCCTACAAACATTAACGAATTGAAAAACATTCGGCCCGTGGCTTGACCATCGGTCACGCCAGACGGAAAAGCATTGTTATCTGAATCTCGATACAATAATTCATACGCATAGATATTTTGAGCTTTATCAAGTATTGGCTGGCGTGCAATATATTGCACTGAAGAATTTTTAACTTTTGCGATCGTGCCACTCATCAACATCAATACCCTTGTTTTAACTAATGAAGCTCGGGAACTATCAGAATACGATATGCATGTAAGCTGAGCAATTAAAAACTCATGTTCTTATCAATAATTATCAATATACGTATAAACTTATAAATAAACTTTACACGCATCTAGTATTCCTTCACACGGTTTTGGACTAATATTGTGATATGAATGTACCAAAAAGAATAGTAACCCTTTATTTAGTGTGTGCTGTTTGGTCATCAAACGCACTCACCAAAAACCACTTAGAGTATAGCTTAAGTGGCTCAGGTAACTATTACCCTTATTACACACATGACCCAAGGGCTCCTGGCATACTTCCTGAAGCAATCCAAGCAATTTTAAAAGAAGCAAATATTACAGGGGAAGATCTCCTCTTGCCAGCAAAGCGTACCAACTATTACTTACAGCAGCAAAAAATAGACTTTGATTTAGTGAGCCCTAGCTGGCTAAAAGACACTGAGTTAAACAATCCACAATATATATTTTCCATTGCAATATTACCAATCTCAGAATACATTGTGACTCGTCTAAAAACACATGTTCCCCCCTCTCTTGAGCATATGATTGTAGGCACGGTTCGAGGTTACTATTATCATAATGATGAAGTGTTTGAACGCGTCGATTTCAATTCTGAAAAAGAGTTGATGCTTGCACTACATCGTAAACGTGTTGATCAAATCATAATCGGTAATTTGCCAGCGCTGTATTGGTCTAAGAAACTGAATATTCCATTTTTTATGGCTGCAATACACTCTCAAGGGTATATCCACATGCGCTTATTGTCTAAGCATAAAAACCTATTGCCAATCATAAATAAAGCAATTGAAGCTTTGTCAAAAAAAACCTACTTTAAGAACATTGAACGAAAGTACTTACAATCTCTAAGCACCACTAGCGAGGGTCCATAATAATCACGTATAATTCCACTTTCATCTATGTTTGTAGGAATAAATTATGAGTATCGCCGCCACTTTAGCTCAAAGAAGCAACGGACAATGTGAATTATGTAGCAATAATACAGGTCTTGACGTTTTTGAAGTACCACCTGTAAATGAAGCTCACTCAGATAAATGTGTGTATCTATGCTCAACATGCAAACCCCAAGTTGAGGGCAATGAAACGCTACAAACAAATCATTGGCATTGCCTAAATGATAGCATGTGGAGCCAAACACCAGCCGTACAAGTCGTTGCTTTTCGTTTATTAAGCCAATTGGCTGTCGAGCATAGTTGGGCACAAGATGCGTTAGATATGTTGTATTTAGAAGATGACACGCGAACTTGGGCTGCTCAGGTACTCGCAGATGAAGATGAGATTGTTCATCTGGACAGCAACGGTGTACGACTCAATGCAGGCGATACCGTAGTGCTAATTAAAGATCTAGATGTAAAAGGCAGTAGTATTGTGGCAAAAAGAGGAACCGCAGTGCGTAATATTGGCCTAACCTCTAATCCGGACCATATAGAAGGTCGAGTTGATGGTCAACGCATTGTTATATTAACTAAATTCGTCAAAAAGTAACTCGGATTCAAAGTGGTGCCGCTATATGACAATAGGGGCACCGGCTAACTTATTCTTCGACAAGCTGTTCGCTGCGGTAAAACCCATTTTCATCACTCAAGATGTCAACCAACTCAGGTAATACATCGTCCATAGCCGCTTTCAATGTCCAAGGGGGGTTAATTACTATCATACCCGAAGCTGTCATACCATGTTCTTGAGTATCGCAACTGGTTGCCAATTCAAACAGTTGAATATTGTTAATACCTGACTCCTTAAGCGTCTCTTCTAACAGGTCAATACGCTCTCTATCCACAACTGGGTACCAAATCATATAAGTACCAGAGTTAAAACGTTTATGTGCTTTAATGATCATTTTCGCAGCTTGCTGATAATCCGTTTTTATTTCATACGGAGGATCCATTAAAACACATGCACGTCTTGATGCAGGTGGTACCAATCCAAGTAACCCTTTAAATCCATCTTCACCACGGACTCTTAAAGACTTTTTATGTGACAAATTCTCTTCTAAAAGCCCCAAGTCTTTAGGGTGTAATTCAAAAAACCATCCTTTATCTTGACGTCTTAAAAATTGCTCAGCCATTTTCGGCGAACCCGGATAATATAACAAGTCTGTTTTATTAAACGATTTAACCAAAGTAACAAAATGCGCCAACGTTTCATTGCCACCATCATAGTGCCAAAGCTTTGCTATGCCGTCTAAATACTCTTGGGTCTTTTGCGCATCACTACTGTTGAGCTCAAAAAAACCAGCTCCGGAATGAGTATCAATGTAATCCAAAGGCTTATCCTTGCGAGTCATGTACTCTAATACTGTCGCAAGGACTAAATGTTTAATAATATCTGCTGGATTACCCGCATGAAATGAATGTCTGTAACTAAGCATAAAGAGACCTTGCTTCGCAATTGAGCAATTTTGCTGAACCGCTTGTGAATAAAATAGGGTATATCCGTCATTATTACCCAAAGCCATAGAAAAATCAGCATAAAGGTGCGTAATGACTAGCATCCTACGTCACTTTGTTTTACATTTGCATGACAAAAATACTGTATAAGAGCGCATTTATGAATAACGACACTCTCCCTCAACTCGAACAGCTGATCGATCAACTCATTGCTCAAAATGAGCGACTAAATAATGAAGTTTCAGGACTTAAAGAGCAAAATAGTAAACTAATCGATGAAAATGAAACTTTACAACTTGAAGTACTTGAAAGTGAAGAGAAGCAAAAAGAAACAAGTAGTACTTTAACGAATCTACTTGATAAACTGCAAAGTGCAACCCAGGCGAGCTAATGTCTGAGAAGATCAATCAAGTTGATGTGACCCTGCTTGGCAAAACCCATCAATTTGCCTGTTCTGAGGGGCAAGAAAACGTGCTCCTCGATGCCGCGAATTTACTGAATGAGCGCGTTACCCAAATGAAGCAACGCGCCACAGTTCGTAATGAACAAAATGCATTGCTCATGGCTGCGCTTTATTTGTGTCACGATTTGCAAGCTCTTGAGCAGCAGCAACAAACGCACCATCAGTCGCAACAAATACTAATTGATAAGCTAGTATCACACCTTGAGGTAGATTGAAGTCTTTATAAAAAACGTATTTTCGGTTAAATTATCGACATGAGATAGATGGGTTTTTCTAATTATGCGTTTTTTCATTTTTATATTTCTATTGTGTTTTTCATTTTTTACCTTTGCCCAAAAGTGGCATCAGATTGATCCTAATACATTTATTATTTCTCCACCAAAAAATGCAATACAGTTACAAACAAACCTTGCCATACTGACAGGTAAAAATTGCGCTGCCGTTATAAATGCACATGGTGATTTCACCGCCATTGAGCTGACCATCAAGCAAATTAAGAACCGTATAAAAGTCCCTGTTTGCTATTTAATTAGTACGAGTAGTGACATTCATGAAGTACTTGGCATTGCTTTAATGCAACGTGCATTTCCTGCAGCCTCGTGGATTGCACCTTCACATGTGAAACATAACCTAAGCAATTATCAGCATGCCTACAACGACAAAATCTCCCAGTACTTAAATAGTTATGAGGTCAGCACTCAAAGAGTGGAAAATTTTGATTTAGAAGGCAAAGCGCTTTGGAAAAATAAAATGCGACAGGCTAATCAACGGATCCAAGATTGGAAAAATATTCCTCTTCGCGCTCCCATCGAGGTCAAAAAGCAATTGCAACTAGGTAACCATTTAATTGATATCGAAACGTATTCAGCATTCAGTAAAGAAGATTTATCTGTATTCAGTCACCTCAACAATGGCATGTTTGCGGGTACCAGCATCGATCCGATCCCCTACGTCACACACTCAAAGCTCAATCAATGGCTTCAGACTTTAAGTATTATGGAAAATACATCACAGATTAAATGGCTACTTCCAAGCCATGGAAAACCCTATAAGCGTGCCGCATTAAACAAACCTATCACTTTTTTACGCACTGTGATGAAGCACAGTATACGACAAAATAATGAGCTCCCTGAAGAATTACTCAAGCGATATCCTAAAAAGGAATTACAGCCCAAACTAACATTGTTATATCAGATTGCCGTGCAGCACAACCCAAAAAATAATAACAAAACGCTATCTGTGCAAATGCCCAATACCCCGCCTCCTCAATTGTAAAAGGCGAATCCATGCGCATTTTTTATTTACTGACCATCCTTGGAACTTTAAATGGCTGTACGACAATTCAGCCACAGGAAAATAATACTCAAGCGGTATTTACAGCTCTTACAAAGACCAACAAACCTGAGCCAAAAATAGAACCAAGCTCAACCAAGCCGCCAGCTAACAATTTTAAGTTACCCGAAGAGCCCCCTTTACTGCCTCCCATAACCAACCTTTGGCAAGTGATAGTTAACCAATTAAGCTTTGATGTCGTACCTACATCTCGGCTGCATAAACGTATTGATTGGTATTTAGCACAACCAACTTATTTGGCTCAGGTCAACAAAAGGGCCGCGCCATATCTATACCATATCGTGAAACGTGTTGAACAACGCGGGTTGCCTATGGAGCTCGTTTTACTGCCGTTCGTAGAAAGTGATTTTAGGCCCACAGCTGTTTCTCAACAAAAAGCCGTTGGCGTATGGCAATTAGTTGAAGCGACAGCATACCACTTTGGCGCAATATCTGATCCTTGGTACGATGGGCGTAAAGACGTACTCTCCGCGACGGATGCTGCCCTCGACTATTTAAGCTATTTATACAAACGCTTTAATGGCAACTGGTTACATGCAATAGCCGCCTATAACACAGGGGAAGGCCGAGTAAAGAAGGCCATTGACCGTAATAGAGCAAAGGGGATCAGTACGCACTTTTGGCACTTAAAACTGCCAAAAGAAACATCTGAGTACGTACCTAAATTACTTGCATTAAGCTATTTATTACAAAAAAAGCACCCAAAATTTACTCGGCCACATCTACCTAACTACGCGCTCTCGACCGCATTAGATGTTGGTCAGCAATTTGATTTTGGCGTTCTTTCTTCCCTAGTGAATGTTCCTAAACAAACAATCCACCACTTAAATCCAGGCTTTCTTCGTCATCAAAGTTCCCCTCAAGGTCCACATAAAGTATTACTGCCAATGACTGAAAAAAAACTATTACAAAGTCAGTTCTTTAAGCGTCACTTTAGCCAAACATATACGGTAAAAAAAGGTGATACCCTTTATAGCATCGCTAAGCGTTTTAATACTAAAGTTAAAACAATCACGCTACTCAATAACAAAACGAGCTCCTTATTACATATTGGTGAAGTACTTTCTCTAAATAAAGTAACCCAATCTAATAGTTTACTCATTGATTACGAGATCAGTCCTTACCTTATTGAAAAGAAACAAACCAAGCCCGTCACAATTGAATATTTTCACCAAATCAAACCCGGTGACTCTTTATGGGAGGTCAGTCAGCTCTACAAGGTCTCGGTCAAAGACTTAATGATTTGGAATGAGATATCAGCACACAGCATGCTCAAACCAGGCAATACGCTGATTTTGCATTTACCCAAGCCACAGTTGGTATCTGAACCTGTAAACACTAAACAGTATTTGTCGGAGTTAGAGGTGCTCGTGAAACCAGAAAGCGGGCCTAGACTCTAGCTTAGTAGTACATCGTCACGTAAAATGACCGTATAAATTACTTACAGAGACTGATATGCACATTACTAAAGACACCGCTGTTGAATTCCATTACACACTCAGTGAAGGCGATCAACATATTGAAACGAGCACTACTGATGAGCCGCTTAGCTACATACACGGTAATGACAGTATGCTGCCTGGTCTTGAAAAAGCGCTTGATAATAAAACGACGGGAGATAAATTCAGCGTGACACTTTCTCCAGAAGAGTCGTATGGAGAGTTTAAAGAAGGCTTAGTACAGCGTATCCCAATTAAACACCTACAAGGCTTAGGCAACAATAAAGCTTGGAAAGCAGGTATGTCTGCCATTGTGGAGTCAAACCAGGGTAAACATCAAGTTACCATCATTAAAGTGGGGAAGTTCAACGCTGACTGTGACCTTAACCACCCATTCGCTGGCAAAACTTTAACGTTCGACGTAGAAGTGATCTCGGTACGAGAAGCCACGGCAGAAGAACTCTCGCATGGGCATGTTCACGGTGCCGGTGGTTGTGGACATTAAACTATGACAAAAGTTGCCATTGTTACCGGTGGCAGCTTTGGCATTGGCCTCGCCATTGTCGAAAAGCTGCTATCACAAGATTATCAAGTCTTTAACCTCGACATAGCCCCCAGTGAGCGCGGTCAGTTCATCCATTGTGATGTCAGTAACGTTGCACAGGTCAACGCTGCAATCGCACAAATCACAGAGAAAAACAAACGCATTGATGTCTTAGTTTCCAATGCTGGAAAACATTTAAGTGCAACGATTGAAGAGACTGATGAAAAAACTCTTGATCAGCTCTTTTCTCTGAATGTAAAAGGTGCATACGCGGCCACAAAAGCCGTATTACCAATAATGAAAGCCCAAAATAATGGGGCTATTATTTTCATTTCCTCAGATCAAGCTCTCGTCGGTAAACGCAATTCATTCGCTTATAATTTAACAAAGTCAGCACTCGCCTCAATGGCCAAAACAACAGCGCTAGATTACGCACCAAATAACATTCGCGCCAATGCAGTGTGCCCTGGCACAATAGAAACTCCACTATTCCATAGCGCTATCGATAAATATTGTGAACAAAGCAACGCAGATAAAGCCACGATAGTTGCAGAGGAGGCCGCATTGCAACCACTTGGCCGCTTAGGTAAAGCGCAAGAAGTTGCAGCATTAGTGGCATTTCTCGTCAGTGATGATGCCAGTTTCATAACCGGCAGCCTACAAACTATTGACGGGGGGTATACGGCGCAATGATTGCCATTATTGACCCTCACATTCATTTTTTTGATTTGCAAATGGGTCAATATGAATGGCTGGTGGGGGATACCCCGCCAAATTGGGCCAATTTATCTCTGATAAAACAAAACCATAACCCCAATCACTTAAAAAACCCCACTTTCTTAGTGGAAGCAGTCGTGCATATTGAAGCCGGATTTAATAATCAACATCCTCACAAAGAACTCGAATGGCTTGCGAAGGCAGCTCGGCCATTGCGGTACGGGGCTATTGCCTATATTGATATCACATTAGAGCCGATACACTTTTCTGAGCAGCTCTCTAAGTTGCTTCACGACCCTTGCCTTAGAGGTATTCGTGATATTACTGAAGGCACTGATGCAATACGTTTACTGCACCCCAATGTATTCACAAACCTCTCCACTTTGAGCTGTCACAAGTTATGCTTTGAAGCGCAGTTTGAACTAAACAATCAACAAGTTGCTAACCAAGTTGCCAACTACTGCCTATCATTACCGCACCTATCACTGTTTCTTAATCATGCAGGGTTGCTTGAACGTAATACACAATGGGATCACAGTATGGCTAAGCTATCAAGCTGTCCAAATATAGCGATCAAATTTTCGGGTTTCGAGCATCTTATATCTCCATTATCAAAAAACACATGTCTACAACTATGTCTTCAATACTTTGGAGATGAACGTATCATGTTCGCTTCAAATTACCCGGTATGTTTGATGGAAAAAAGTTATGAAGAAATATGGCTGGAGTACCGTCAACTTGTTGAAAATGAAGTGTTATGGAAAAAACTCAGTTACCACAATGCAAAACGGTTATATCGCCTTTAAGATCGTATTTGTACTAAATCATAAGCGGTTAGATCAGGCACTATTGCCTGAAGCCTAGCCTCCGTTTCATCCAAGGTATTTAAGCACTCACAATATTCTTCAGCTTTATTTTCTAGTTGTTGTGCTTTTTTTTCTAACGATTTATCAATTTCTTTCGTGATAATATCCATCCGCTGGCTCATATCAGTAATACGGTCTTCTATATTGCCCTCTCGCGATTTAAACGCATCGCCTAAAGAGACTAAAATCGCTCCTAAAGATCCATGAACAGCTGAGTGAATTTTTTGACTAATCTCTTTCGTGAAAAAATCATCTATCTTCGATAAAGACTGAGGTGCAATAAAGAAGAAATCATCCCCTCTTTTAAACTTATCCATTAAAGCACGCTCAACATACTGTAACTGTGTTTTAAGTACTTCAGGTTCTTTATCTGACATACCTTCAACAACTTGTTCAATCGCACTTAAACCCAAATTTACACCATCCGTTGCTAAACTTACCAATTCAGGAACGGTGTCTCGTATCCCTTTTGAATACTCATATAAAACTTGTGTTTCTTGTTCAGAGAGATCGATCCAATAGCCTTGAATTAAAAGTTGGGTATCATTATTAATTTGTACTCGAGTTTGCCCTTTATCAACAATACGGATCACTGAATCAGTTATAATCAAACCATGCCCAAGCTCAACCTCACACTTCCCCTGAGCAAAGCAAGTAAGTGGCAACATAGACAACAGCAAACTGCAGCGCTTTATGAATGACATAGAATCTCCTTAACATACATCGCGTCAGAATATCAAACTTTCACGCAATACCAAAACTATTTGCTGTACCGAACGAGTCGTAAAAATATATCAGATGTTTTGGCTTTAATGTTGTTTTTCCCGTCTGAAAACTGGTAAGCCCACGCATGGTCAATTTGTGTTATCGCAGTGGTACTCGTCCAATAGTTTTCATTCAGCGTTCCTGAGAAAATGGTGATATTGGCGGCAGGTTCTACACACTGGAACTCAACAATACTTGCCAACTCTTTTATGTTTGGTACATGCCAATCTTTAAACTCCCCAAGCTCATCATTCGCAGCGGCACTCAAAGCTTGCTGCCAATTAAGTTGTTGAGCTGTACCTGTGCAACTCTGATCACCCGAATTATATATTTGGCCAAAATTACACCGTTGCCACATAAGCCCAGTGAAAGAGTCTGTCACAGTGCCTTCTGTTGAGATTGAAAACCGTTCCGTCGGCGACGTACTAACAACGGTTGATATACAAGTTTGCGCTGCTAATAACGACATTGAAGTCATAGATATGCAGATTAATATAAAAATTCTCACAAATAACTCCTAAGGTGTTCTAACCAAACGCACATACGCAGTATTCTTTTTCGGGTAAGCTAAATCATTACCTGTTTGCATATCGAGAATAAAAGCTTGGGTTAAACTACGACCATCAACGCTTGTTTGAGTTGTCCAATAATACTGATGATTTAATAATGCGGCAGACGGTATATTTGGAAAGAAGATTGGATCTAATAATTGCTTCCCATCACTATGGCCAAAGTCAATAATCCCGAGTAACTCTAAGTACGTTGGAAGACGCCAATTACTGCCTCCACAAAAATTACTGGCATTAACATCATCTATTAAAGATTGAATACCACAATTGACATTACTTGGGCACGTGGAATTGGCTGGACCAATAATTGAACCATCTTGTGCACTCCCATCAGCAGATAAATACCAAGTATAATGGTTTTTACCATCCCGTATTGATGTATTGGGGACTGTGCCAGTATTGGTCTCTTTTACTTCCCAAATTAAGCCTGTTACGTTATCACGAACACAGGTAAATACGGTCTCAGAATCTGGGAGCTCATCAGCAAATTGATTCAATTTGGTAAAATCAAAGCCGATTCTACCTGTGCCTGTCTTATCAATTAAACTCGCTACGCTATCGCGCCCAACATCACCATCTTGATTGACAAATGTTGAGTCATTACAAGTAATGACAGAAGTATTGCTGAAGCAACTATCCAAGCCCGAATCATTTCGAAGACCTAAAGCTTTGGGCGTAATCGTCACTTTGACACTATCATCTTCAGATAAATTGAGCGGGTCTTTAATAATAACTTTAAAACTGACTTCAGCAGTACTATCGACATTTGGCGCGATAAACGTTGTGGTGCACGACGCAACATCATTAATTACAACAGGTAAGTTACTTCCCTGTTGACTCCAAAGGCATGTATAGCTCCCTGACACACTGACGCTTTTTGACGCATCAAGTGTTACCACATCAAACTCAGTCACTGTTTGCTCATCTCCAGCTTCTGCCAATACAGGGGTATTTGTCGCCGCCAATGTCATTGAAAATTCAGTACTCGCCTCGCCACCTTCGTCATCTTTAACCGTTAAACTAAAACGTGCGGTTTGCGTCTGTAATAGCAATGGATGTACAAATGAAATTTCACTTTGAGTTAAGTCACTCAGTGATAATGTTGGGCCTGCCAACTGCTGCCACTGATAAGACACAACCGCTCCGTTTGTATCTGGGTCTGACGATGTTGCAGCACTTAATTTAACCGTATCTGGATATTTAGCTGGTAGCACATCCGGCGCTGTTTGAGTAATAGCAGGAATCGGTAATTGATTTTCAGAGGTCACATTGATCGTGATTGTATCAGAAGCAGTTTTATCATTTGGCGCACGGTAATCCACCTGCAACATTATCACGCTATCTGTTTTCACATCTGGTGCCGTTATGGTTACTTCACTTGCCTGTTGAGGGAAACCTTCTAATGCTGGCCCGCTTATAACCTGCCAATTAAACACCCCATCAGCCGGGGAAGCTGAAGCTGCAATCGTCACGCTCGCTTTTTCAACTACGGTGATATTATTATTGACGTTAATACTGGCATTTTCTTGTGCAGGCTCTGAAGATGACGAACCACCACCGCATCCAACTAACAAACTCCCAATCAATAATGGAAGGACTAAACGGTTCAACATACTTCGCTCCTTGCCTGTTACATGTAGCTATCTTGATGAATTCTTACAAATAACTTCGTACCTACTTTACTATAATCCACTTTGTATTCTCGGCCGTCTAAAGACTGAATGAATAGCAGCCTTTTTACTTCGCCAAATATATCTGCACTCGCAATATGTACTATTTCTAAATAGCGCTCTTTCGCTTCACGGCGGTTACGAGGCAACTCATCTTTAAACGGAATAAGCCCATTTACTGTGACTTGTATTTTAGGGTGCGACTCCCCGTTAACAATAACTAAATCGAGCTTTTTCTCTTTGTGAATGATCGTGTTACGACCGCTTTTAATATAGGCTCTATCATCGCTCATGGACTGTTCCTGTTACATCTGTTCATTGGTGGCTTGCTCTTCCAACAAGTTTTTAACCACCTGAGCTGGATCTAATTTCCAGCGGTTTAATAAGTATGAAAAACGCCATATATCTCGGTCTAATACATTTGCTGGCAATAGCAAGTCATAGCCCGTCAACGTTTTCAGATTGTGCATTCGATTGGCAAACATCGCGATCAAACCGGTATAGACTTGTCCTGAATCAGAGCTATACTCATCCGATTCAATTAGCCATTCTGATGGGCAGTTGCCATTTTTGCAATGCATTTTAACAGCTTGTAAAAATATATGCCTCTGTTCAATTAATAATTTACCTGCCAATCTCGGCTTTAATGCTAATAAAAATGGATCTATCGAGACCAGTTTAATGCCAACAGCATTTAATTCCAGTAATTCAGGTGCTTCACCAGCTTTAGGTACCCCACTTGAATGCACATTATCGAATGCAATTTTCCATCGCCCAAACTTATGAATATAAACGACGCTTTGTGTACCAAGTACTATACTATAATAAGGTTGTTGGCTTTTCAAAAAACCAAGCAAAATCGAAAAGATAGCAATACTCACCAACGCCGTTTCAACAACACTGATCACACTATCGCGCAAAATCACAAACGCCATAATGATGCAAAGGCATACTGCACCAACGAGCATAAATTCAATACTGTGTTGATTCGCTTGAGCTCTTAATTTAGCTTGCATTTGTTACGCCAACCTCACATATAAAACCCAAAATAAAATACAAACATAATGATCGTCCACGCCAACAATTGTCGTATCTTTTTACATGTTTGACATTCATTGTTTTTTTTCATGTTTAAAAATCAACATTTTAGGTACAAACAAGCCGGTAATTTTAACTTTTACGGCCAACGCACAAATTAACAAGATACCCGACTCCATATTGAAGCGACATATTTTGTACACTAGAGTCATCAATCGCAGTGGTAAAATATCATGTATGCACAACAATCGGGTAAAGCCCTCTTTCCTTTTATTATTTTAGTCCTGATTTGTATAACAGGCTATTTGTATTTGCCAACTTCTCAAGGAAAACCGACAAATATTAAGCCAAATACAATCGTCGTCAGCACAATCACCGCAGAAGAACAATCTCGTATTATATCAGTTGCAGCAGTTGGTAATGCCCGAGCCAATCAGGCTATTGATATTATCAGCTCACAAGATGATTATGTTACACAGATCTATTTTGCTGATGGTGATTCAATTCAGCGAGATCAAAAATTGGTACAGCTCTTAGATGCGGAAGAGCAACTCGCCGTTGAAGAGTTGAATATTCAATTAAAAGAACAACAAAGACAGTTATCTCGACTAAATGAATTAGCAAAAACACAATCAGCTGCGCGCTCAGCTTTGGAAGAGCAACGCTCTGTCGCGGATGCTTTATTTACCCAACTGCAAAGCGCTAAAGTCAAATTAGCACAAATGACTATCAAAGCGCCATTTGACGGTGTGCTAGGTAAAAAACTTATTTCAACCGGCAGCTTTGTTGATAGCAATACCAGCATTACTACTTTGGATGATATCAGTGTTATAAAAGTGGACTTTCAAGTACCTGAAAAGTATTTGGGCCAACTGAAAAAAGGCATGACAGTCACCGCCATTAGTGATGCTTACAGACACACCTCATTTAACGGTTATGTTTCTCATATAGACCCTCGCATTAACGAAACTACCCGCAGTGTTCAAGTGACAGCCGATTTTGCCAACAATAATGCGCAACTTAGGCCCGGTATGTTATTGCAAATAACACTAGAGTTACGCGCACTTACCGCTATCATGCTGCCAGAAAAAAGCATTATCCCACGGAAAGATCAACACTTTATATACATCGTGGATGATCAAGATAAAGCACAGTTAACGAATGTTGAGCTTCACACGCGATTTAATGGCTGGGTGGCTGTTTCTAAGGGCGTAAACATTGGTCAAAAAGTTGTCACCGAGGGCACTACCAAGATACGTTCTGGTTCTTCTGTGACTGAAAAGGGATAACCTGTGAAAATAACTGATACTGCAGTCAAAAGACCCGTATTCGCCATCGTTATTAATTTACTATTACTGACTTTTGGTCTTGTCGCATTTAGTATGCTGCCGCTACGAGAGTACCCTGATATTGAAACACCCATAGTAAGTGTAAGTACCAACTACACAGGTGCATCAAGTGAGGTCGTTGAAGCAAAGATAACGCAGGTTCTGGAAAACAGAATTTCCGGCATAGAAGGCATTAAAAGTATCAATTCATCTAGTCGGAATGGTCGTTCAAACATCACTATTGAGTTCGATATCGACCGAGATATAGATGCTGCCGCGAACGATGTAAGGGAACGAGTTTCACGTGCACTCGACAGACTTCCAGAACAAGTGAGACCGCCAGAGGTTTCCAAATCTAACTCAGATGAAAGCCCAATAGCATGGTTTGTACTAAATAGTGAAAGTATGGACACTTTGCAACTGTCGGATTATGCCCAACGCTTCATTGTGGATAGATTGGCTGTGGTTGATGGAGTGTCTAATGTCCGTATTGGTGGAGAGCGCCAATATGCGATGAAGATATGGTTAAACCGACAAGCAATGGCAGCGAGAGGAATCACTACAAATGATATTGAACAGGTGCTACGTCGTGAAAACGTCGAATTACCAGCAGGTGAAATAGAATCTCTAGATCGCGATTTCGCAGTCAGAATTGCCCGCAGTTATAAAAGCCAAAGTGACTTTAATAATTTAGTAATAAAGCGCGGAGAGCAAGGTTATTTAGTTCGTCTTAATGAAGTCGCTAACGTAATACTCGAAGCGGCAGACAACGAAAGTACTTTCAGGGGGAATGGAAAAAATATGATTGGGCTCGGCATTGTAAAGCAAGCCAAAGCCAATACACTTGACGTCGTAGACAACGCACGTCAAGAACTCGAGAAAATCAAGCGAAACCTACCCGAAGGAACAACGATTCAAGACAGTTACGACTCATCTATTTTCATTCGCGAGTCCATTACGGAGGTATACCGTACGCTTGCGATTGCGATGGCTTTGGTGGTCACCGTTATATTTTTATTTTTAGGCACGGTCCGAGCCACGCTTATTCCTGCGATTACAGTGCCTGTAGCACTTATTGCAACCTTTATGTTTTTACTGTCAATGGGCTACTCAATTAATTTACTGACCCTGCTCGCACTCGTATTAGCTATCGGACTAGTGGTAGACGATGCCATTGTTATGTTAGAAAATATTCATCGTCGTATTGAAATAGGGGAACCGCCATTACTTGCAGCCTACAGAGGCGCTAAAGAAGTCGGATTTGCGATTATAGCGACAACACTGGTTCTTATTTCAGTATTCGTTCCCTTGGTATTCATGGACGGTCGTATTGGCGCACTTTTTACTGAGTTTGCTATGGCGGTCAGCGCCGCGGTTTTGTTTTCAAGTATAACAGCTCTCACTCTGGCGCCGGCGCTCAGTTCAAAAATACTAAAACCTACTAGCAGTAATAATAGATTTAGCCAATGGATGGACGCTCAGTTCTCACGTTTAGAGCGAGGGTATCGTAACGTACTAACTGCTAACCTGAAACGCCGTTATAGCCTTATTTTTACTCTTATCTTAGCAGGCTTTACCAGCTTTACTTTATTTCAACAGATCCCATCGGAACTCACTCCCAAAGAAGATCGTGGTACCTTTTTTGTGATGATGAATGGCCCCGAAGGTGCAAGCTACGAGAACAATGAACTAAATATGGCTCAAATAGAACAACGCTTACTTCCTTATGTGGAGACGGGAGAATTAAGCAGAGTGCTTGTTAGGGTTCCAGGCTGGGGTGGCCAAGGCGGCGTTGCGATCATAGGCATGCCAGATTGGGATGAGCGAAAACGTTCAACATGGGAAGTGATGGGTGAGATAAGCACTAAAATGCGCGAAGTAACTGATATTAGAGCTTTTGCTATTATGCGACGAGGAATTGGTGGTGGTGGTCAATCTCGGCCTATTGAATTTGTGTTACAAGGTAATGACTATCAAGAACTAGCACAATGGCGAGATAAGATCATTAATCGAGCTCAAAAGAACAAAGGGCTCGTTCGACTCGACCATGACTACAAAGAAACTTTTCCACAATTTTTAATTCAAATAGATAAAACAAAAGCGGCTGATTTAGGTGTGTCTATCAGTGATATAGGTAATACGCTTGAAACAATGTTGGGGCAACGCAGAGTCACCACTTTTATCGATCGGGGTGAAGAGTATGATGTCATACTAAAAGGTACAAAAGCTGACTTTGGCGGTCCCAATGATATCGCAAATATTTTTGTCAAATCACGTACTGATGAACTGATCCCTCTTGACAGCTTGATCAGCATCAATGAAGCGGCCACCGCGTCACGTCTAAATAGATACAACAGAATGCGTGCTATAACGATCACGGCAAACTTAGCGAATGGCTATACGTTGGCTGAAGCTCTGGATTTCTTAAACACTGTTGCAGCTGAAGAGAATAATATTGATGGTGCAATAGACTACAAAGGTGAATCACAACTGTTCTATGAAGGTGAATCAGCCATGACTTATGTCTTTATCTTAGCGCTAACCGTGACTTTTTTAGTACTCGCGGCACAATTCGAAAGCTTTATTCACCCACTAGTAATTATGTTAACTGTGCCACTTGGCCTCGTTGGTGCGATGTACGGACTTTACCTAACCGATAGCTCGCTCAATATATATAGCCAAATTGGTATCGTCATGTTAATTGGTTTAAGTGCCAAAAACGGCATTCTGATTGTTGAATTTGCCAATCAACTGCGTGACAAAGGTATCGCATTTGAACAAGCCATCGTAACGGCATCGGTCCAGCGCTTAAGGCCTATCATTATGACTTCACTTACGACTGTAATGAGCGCAATTCCACTCGTTATGGCTGTTGGCCCCGGCTCTGAGAGTCGAATGGTGATTGGTGTCGTGGTTTTTGCTGGGGTGAGTATATCCACATTACTCACTTTATTTGTGATCCCTTGTGCGTATAACTTATTGTCTAAAAACACACAATCACCAGAGTTTTTAGCGCTACAATTAGAGCAACAGGCTACAGCTATAAAAAAGGTTGAACATGACTAGTATAAAGAAAGCCACATTTGGTGGCGGCTGCTTTTGGTGTATTGATGCTGCATTTCGTCGCGTTAGAGGAGTTACATCGGTTCGCTCAGGCTATACAGGTGGACACACACCAGAGCCAACTTATAAAGCTATTTGCCAAGGTGACAGCGGCCACGCAGAGGTAGTGGAAATGAGCTTTGACAGCGCCATAGTTAATTACGACACTTTACTGGCTATGTTCTTTACGTTACATGATCCAACCCAGTTAAATCGCCAAGGTAATGACATTGGTACACAATATAGAAGTGTGATTTATTATCACGATGAATATCAGCATCGCACAATCAGTGATACGATCACAAACATTCAGCAACAAATATCAGCACCTATTGTTACCGAAGTCAGCGAAGCACAAACATTCTACGCGGCAGAAGACTACCATCAAGACTATTTTAATGAGAACCCTAATCAGAGGTATTGCAGTATGTTAATTGCGCCAAAAATAGCAAAGTTTGAACAACGATTTGTGAATAACATAGATTAAAACCCCCGACTAATAAATGGGATGCCATAGAAAGCTTGCTTTCGAACATCCCAAAAAACATAACCAGTTGATTTTTAATAAACAAATATCATCCACCCTCTTTTTTCGCCATCAGATATAATTTAGAAATCGACATAACACAATTATCAAGACACCGTATAGACTTTGACATTTACCTATAAAGACCTCAGACTACGCGTCAAAATAGTGAGGTGCTTAATCCTCTTGTATCGGATAAAGATAATCGGGAAATTAGTGCCGTAACCACCTTGGTTAAATAGTCTAATACTGCCCCCGCAACGGTAATGGCTGAGCAAACATGTTCACCAAAGTCCGGAGACCGGCCTCACTATATAATCCAGTTTATAATATTGCGGTGGGCAATATGGGATATATCGTGATGCTTTGGCATGACTGTATCTCTCATTGTTCACCTATTAATGAGATACTTATGCAACTTTTTATGTTTTTTGTGTTCGCTTTATTGGTCATACCCACAGTATCAAGCAAAGAGGTCGTGCCCAGTGACAGCACCAACATAGAAATTTTAGAAGTTGAACATACAGGCAGCTATTCACCCTCTTATAAAATTTTCCAGCGTCATGAGTTTATTAATAGTGCTCAAACCTTGTCCGATATTCTAAGCTCTATAAATGGCATTCAAATACGCCAAATCAGTGGACTCGGTAACCCAGTTGCAATTTCTATCCGAGGTTCAAATAGTAAGCAAGTACAATTTTATATTGATGGGCAGCTCGTCAACGACAGTCAATTTGGTGGATTCGATTTAAATCAAATCCCAACAGAGCAAATTCAGAGCATAGAAATAAGTAAAAGCCAAGCGATTGGGACTGGGGCCACTCCCATTGGCGGTGTTGTAAGGATCAATACGTACAATCCAGATAGCTCACAAAAAAAGCTATCAGCCGTCGTCGGATCTTTTGGTCATACCGAACTAAATGCTACGGTCAATACGATTTTTGATCAGCATACTTTAACGCTCGGCGCACAAACGCTAAATACCGATAATAATTACAAATACTTAGTGCCTCAAACGTTTAACAACCCTTCTATTTCTGAAAAACAGTCATTGCTTAACAATGGCTACAGTAAAAATACACTCTATATCAATGATAATATAAAATTTGAAAACAACAGAGTTAGAATTCACGGGCAATATTCAGATCAAACAAAAGAGTTACCGAATTATAGAAATAACTCACCTGAAACCACATCCAATTTAGCTACTAAAACATGGCGTCTCGGCTATTTGCATACATTACATGATATACATGCTTATGTACCCAGCATTGAGCTGGATAGCTATTATCAAGATAAGAGTGAAATTTATTTAGACGCCCCCAACGGAGTTTCTGAGCAAAGTTATCATTATAACTCTGATAAAAAACATGTGAGCGTAAAGCCAACGGTTATCTGGGACAGTTATACATTTACACCTTTTATTACCCTCACCGACCACGCCTTTCAGTCCGAACAATTCATAAATGGTCAAGCAAATCCATGTAATGGCATCAGCGAATGCGATATCAAAGCGCAATTGCAGCAAACAAGCTACGGCACACGTATCGAGTGGCAAGGAAATACACTACCTATTAATATATATGGGTTGTACAACAAGCTACACAACAAATCGAGTAATGAACCTCTCAAAAATACAACAGCGCAAACGCTATATGCTAACGACCGGTTCAATACACATGAGTTAGGAGCTACCTATCAATGGCGCGAAGTTGTTGCTGAATTCGTTTTCTCTAAAGGTGTCAGAACCCCAACATTGTTTGAACTTTATGGTAATCGTGGTGCTTTTAAAGGTAACGCAAACTTATTACCTGAGCGCTCTAATACAAGGGCTGTCAACTTTGCATATAAGCGTAAAGCTCTGGTGCTTAATGCTTCTAGCTATATAAAAAAACAAGAGAACAGCATCGTCGCTATTTTTAATTCCAGCAATGTGGGAAGCTATACAAATGTCTCTGAAGCCACTTTAAAGGGCTTAGAGTTACAAACTAATTATAAATTTAATACTCAATGGCTGTTTGCTCTACAAGGCACATTCATTCACTCAAATACACACTCAATCTTCAGCGCTTTTGACGATAAAAAGTTGCCAGGTGTTTATCATAAACAATATAGCGCAGCGCTCACTTACCAAGTGAATAACCAGTGGAGTGTAAGCCTGAATCACAAAATAGACCGTGAGCTTTACTTTAATCGCAGTAATAAATTCCAAAGTGAAAAAAATCGAGGTAATGGCACGCCAGCCGATAGAGAGGTAACCGACCTGACATTCAACTGGTCACATAGCCAACATAATTTGAATTTGACGTTCAGTAACCTGTTTAATACTGAGTATCAAGATTTAGCCAATCGCCCCGCTCATGGGCGCAGTATCCAACTTAAATATTCTTTAAAGGGCATCTAAACCATGTTTCATACGCTAGCTAAAAAAAGCTTACCTTTGAGCCTTATTGCATCCGCTTTAGTACTTACAGGCTGTGGCTCAAGTGATAAAAATAATGCACCAACACTCACAGGTAATCAATCACCAACAGTCCTAGAAAACACCACTTTAGTTGGCTCATACACGGCAAATGACGTTGATGGAGATGCATTAATATTAAGCTTGAGCGGTGAATCAAGTGCACTATTTAACCTTGAACAATCAGGAGAACTGAGCTTTAAAGACGCACCTGATTTCGAAGTGGTTGGAGACACGACATTTAGTGTAACAATAACCGCAACAGAGCAAACTAATGATAAGCTCAATGCATCATTAACAATTTCTATTTCTCTTGATGATGTCAAAGATACACCTGATTTTGCAGTTGTCCAAACCGTTTCCCCCGACTTTTTGGGCTCAGAAGTGGTTTACATCGATCCTGTCCAACAAAGTGTTGAAACCGGCTTTTATATAAAAGATGCCTCAGACTATACGCTCAGCACATACAAATCAGATATATACCATATTGGTCGCTTTAATATTGATGAAATCACAAAATACAATCGTGCGGCACCTGACGTTGCGCTTTGGTCATATTCAACACAAGACAGTCAAGACTCGGTGAGTCGAAACCCGTACTCATTAGTCTCATTAAATGACAATAAAGCTTATCTTATCCGCTATGGTTCTGGAAAAGTGTGGATAGTAAACCCGCAAGCTACACAAGCTGAAGACTTCAAAATCGGGGAGCTAGATATTTCTCACTACGCGCATAATAATGCGAATAATACCCCAACCCCATCATCAGCTGCAATACTGGATGGTAAACTGTATATTGCCATGCAACGTATTGATGACAATTGGACGCCGGGTATTGCTTATGTTGCAGTATTTGACACCTCAACTGATACAGAAATAGAAACCAATGCATTAGCTGATGATGAATTTAAAGGCATCCCGCTTGTAGGGAGAAATCCATTAGAGAATAGTGTTGTCACTGCTAATGACAAAGTATATGTCACGTCTCGAAGTTCATATTCTGGGACTGATTTATCATTAAGTCGAATTGAAGAGATCACCCCTGAGGACTATTCAGTACGAAACATTATTGACGCACAAGCCATCCCAGAAAGCGAATCAGCCGTTATCAGAGCGAGTGTTATCGTATCTGAGGAAAAAGGTTACTTTTATAGTAATCAAACCTTTTTTAGTCCAGAGTACCATGTAAAATCAACCCTACATGAGTTTAACCCAACGACAGGCGCAGTGATTGCGAGTAACATTGCCAACACTGGCGATGATGCAATAGTACAGCTAGCTTTGGATTCAGCAAACTTTTTATGGATGGGGATCAACAACCCAACAACACCTGGTGTTGATATTATCAATACTGCAGATAATACCCCTGAGGGTACACGCTTACTAACTGAACTGACTCCGTCAACGATTCGCTTTGTGGAAAAGTAACAGTTCTAATAAAAAGCCTGCAAATGCAGGCTTTTTTATAGAAAAATCAATCTCGGAAATTTTTAAATTGAAATGGTTGACCTAGCTCCCCGCTGCGCACAACCTGCATTGCTTCTTGTAAATCATCTCGCTTTTTACCCGTTACACGCACTTCTTCACCTTGAATAGAGGCTTGCACTTTAATTTTTGCATCTTTAATTACTTTGACCACTTTTTTAGCCATCTCCTTGTCAATGCCCTGCTTCAAAGCCACTTTACGAGATACATATTTCCCAGAACGCTCAATATCTTTGAGTTCTAAACTTGCGACATCGAGACCACGCTTTGATGCCTTACTGGCTAATATATCGAATAACTGCATCACTTGTGGATCCGCTTCCGCTTTTAACGTGATCGTTTCATTAGCAAGTTCAATGGAAGCATCTACACCACGAAAATCATAACGGGTTTCAAGCTCACGTTTGGCATTGTCTACTGCATTTTGTGCTTCTGTAATTTCAATTTCTGACACGATGTCAAATGATGGCATAATAATTCTCCTAATAGATATCCATCAATTATATCAATCTAAAATTAAGTTTGGACAGCTTTTTATATTCACCCAACAGCCAGTTTTCAATGATATACTGACCGCACTCTTTAACACACCAACAATCTAGGATGTTTTGTGACCAGACGTATTTATCAAATTGTTTTGCTTATCACCTTGGCCATTTGTACCGTATTGTTTGCGAGAGAAATCCAGCATTCGGGCATACAGATAGAACACCTTGATAAAATTGCTCACTTCGGCATATTTTTCATACTCGCTTTTATTATGCAGCATGCTTTTAAATGGCCTATGTGGTTACAAATTACTTTATTAGCAAGTTATGGAGTTGGCATTGAATTAATGCAAGGCATGCTACCCCATCGTCAAGCATCTTTTGCAGATTTTATCGCCGATGTACTTGGGGCTGTCAGCTATTACGCAAGCTATACTTTATGGCGTACTTGGTGCGGTAAGAAATATGGCTAATATACACATTCTGGGGGCCGGTGCTATTGGCTTATCCCTTGCTAATGCTTTTAGTCGCGCTCACCATACGACTTTGCTAGTAAGGCGCGAATACGCGACCCCATTTACTTTTTATCACGATCAAAAAAGCCATGTTCTCCCTGTTGAGCACATCAACATTTATTCACCAACACAACGCTCCCTCGTTATTAGTAACTGCTTTATTTGTGTCAAAGCATATCAATTAGCGCACGCTTTTTATTCAATATTCCCGTACTTAACAGAACAAGCAAATGTATTTATTAGCCACAATGGCATGACTAACCTCAATGAATTTAAACAACACCTAAGGCCAAAACAAGCACTTTTCTTTTTTAGTACGTCAATGGGAGGATTAAAAATAAATGATACGACGGTACAGGCAACAGGAGTCGGAGAAACCTATTTAGGTGTATCAAATGCAACAGCCTCAGAACGACTATCATACTGCTTTAGTGAATTTTTTTCTTCGCTCTTACCTCATAGCAGGATCCACCCTGATATTGAGCAACTAAGGTGGCAAAAGCTACTGGTGAATATCGCCATAAACCCTTTATCTGCAATCCACCAAATAAAAAACGGTCAACTACGCCAACCAAAATACGCCAGTACCATTTTACAATTATTGAATGAAGCATGTGCAGTCGCACAAGCAGAAAAAATAGATATAGGCCTTAATGAGGCACTGACCAGCGCGTATCAAGTAATGACTCGTACCCAAAGCAATTCGTCATCTATGGCGCAAGACGTACTGAATAATCGAAAAACTGAAATAGAGGCTATTTGTGGATATATAGTACAAAAGGGAGAGTACCACGGCATTGATACCCCTTTTAACCGTAAAAAGCTCAATCAGTTATTGGCTTCTCACAATCGATGAAAAAAAGCTGAGTATGCGTAACTCAGCTTTATCATAAGTGCACTCCCCCTATTCAGGCTTGTACACTTTTACGTTCATAAACCCATTCTCATGCAAGATAAGTGCTTGCAACTGACTCATTACGCCTTTTTTACAGTACAGATAATATTCTTTATCTTGAGGTAAATCCGCAAACTTGGTACTTAAACGGAAAAATGGTAGGTGTACAACTTCCACATTATCAACTTCAAGAGGCGATGCATCTTCCTCATCGGGCGCACGAATATCTAAGATCACGCCATTTTCGGGTAGCTGACTTACACTCTCAGCTTCTTTCACTTCTTCTTTTGCTTCAGCTTCTATCTCTCTGATATCTTTCACGGTGGCATTTTTAATGACTGTGTCTAAAACATCAAAATCGAACTTAGCTTCCTCAGCAATTATTGTCTCAAGCTTAGCTTTCACTGTGGGCTTTTTCGAGATAACACCACAATATTCAGGCATTGCTTCAGCCATTTCAATGGTACCTATATCTCTTGCTATATTGATAATCTCGGCTTTATCATGCTGAATAAGTGGGCGAATAATCAGCGTCTCCGTCACTCTATCAATGACATTCAAATTCGCAAGGGTTTGACTCGATACCTGCCCAATGCTTTCGCCAGTCACTAAAGCAGGAATATTTAATCGTTCTGCGACTTGGCTACCCGCACGCATCATCATACGTTTGAGTACCACTCCCATTTGACCGTTTTCAACATTTTCAAGGATTTCAGCAACAACAGGTTCAAAATCAACAGTAATAAATTTAACCTTATGTGTGGAACTGAAACGATTCCACAAGTAATGACTTACCTGTTTTACACCGATTTCGTGAGCTGCTCCCCCAAGATTGAAGAACAAGAAGTGCGTACGAGCGCCCTTTCTCATCATTTGATAAGTCGCCACACCTGAATCAAAACCACCGGAAATAAGTGAGAGTACATCTTCTTGGGTTGGCAATGGAAATCCTGCAATGCCGTAATGCGTATGCGTGACGATATAAGCTAATTCACCTTTAATTTCTATTTTCACAGTCACTTCGGGTTTGCTAAGCTTTACCTTTGCACCTGATACATTTTGATTTAAGCCACCGCCAACATAACGTTCAACATCAGAGGACGTAAACGCATGCTCCCCTTTTCGTTTAACTCGAACGCAAAAAGTTTTATTTTCAATACTGTGTCCGGCAAGCTCTAATGTACGTTGATAAATATCATCAAGAGTATCAAAGGATGTCTCCTGTACTTCAATAAACTGTACAATGCCAGGTACTCGTTTTAAGTTATCGATAAATAACGCGTGAATTGTTTCATCAGTACTTTGACTCTCAACTGAAATATTGTCCCAGTTATTTTTTACTCTGACATTTTCATCAAAACGACGCAAAATAATTTTGATATTTCTTTCAAGCACTTGTGTAAAGCGCTTACGAACAGATTTGCTCTTGATTGCGATCTCAGGATGCAGTTTGACGATAAGTTTAAGCATAGAAATAACTCTTTAGACTGGGCGAATGCGCGCCGGGACAACTGGCGCGCGATTATAGCAAATTTCTACACGACTAGGAAATAACCACTTGGCTAAAATGACCTAATTACGCAATACTCGGTAATGATTCATCAGCCAATTGCTGATAATGCGCTTGTAATAAACCTATTTTTTGTGTACTTAGGTCAGTACAATAAGGCTTAAATAACATCAAAACTTTAACTATCCCATTGTAAATATCTTGCTGCTCTAACACCCCTGTTAAACGACGCGCTTTCACATAAGGCGTCCAAAAACTCACTGTCATTTTCAACATATGTGCGACTTCAACAGCATCCTCATCGCTAATATCAATCACTTTGCTGGTTCTTAAGCCAATCACCACTGATCGAACTTGTTCAAACAAGTCTGCTTGAAAAGAAATGTACTCCTTTTTCAACACTTCATCCCTCGCTAAAATATCGGTTAAGTTGTCATAGAAAAAATGATAACGCCACATCAGTTCAAACAATGAATCTAAGTACTTAGTTAGTTGTTCTAGCGGTTCAAACTCCGTATTCAAAGGTTTAAAATGAGTACTTAAATGCTCTCGATATAATGTAAAAATATTACGGATAATGTCTTCTTTGTTTTTAAAGTGGTAATACAAGTTCCCCGGACTTATTCCCAAATTAGAAGCTATGTGGTTGGTGGTTATTGCTCGTTCTCCATGTAAATTAAACAAAGCAATACTGGTACGAATAATTTTTTCCTTGGTATTCATATCCTGTTCTCTCTAACACGCAATTTTTATAATGTAAGTAATATATAACCAGCTAAGTATAGCTAATTAGAATAACTGAAAATAGCATTAATCAGTTTTAGATATAAGCAAAAATGCATCTAAGCAGACCAGTGAAATATAAGCAGAACACTGGTATTATGACGCAAACTCATCGAACTCATTGATTTATGAAAGTAACTGCCCTATACCCAGGAACATTTGATCCATTAACAAATGGTCACTCTGATCTCATTAAACGAGCAGCTAAAATGTTTGACGTCGTGTTGTTGGCCATAGCCTACAATCCAAACAAAAAACCCTGTTTTACGCTCGATGAACGTGTGGCGCTGGCCGAACAGGTACTTAGTGAATATAAAAATGTGCAAGTCATTGGGTTTTCTGGTTTACTCGTCGACTTGGCACTGCAGCACAATGCCAGTGTACTTATCAGAGGTATTAGAGCGGTATCTGATTTCGACTATGAATTTCAATTAGCAAATATGAATAGACGATTGAACCCCGATTTAGAAAGTGTTTTTCTAACTCCTTCAGAACGAAACTCCTTTATCTCCTCTACTTTAGTTAAAGAAGTTGCGTTACATGGTGGAGATGTAAGTGAATTTGTCGACCCTATCGTCGCTCATGCATTAAAGGAAAAACTACACGGATGAAACATTTACCGTTAACACTCGCAGTCTGTTTATTAACCAGTACACATACCATAGCAAGCCCTTGGATCACATCGGACGAAAGCGCGCTCAAGCACTCACTCGACTTACTCGCAAGCCATGGTGTAATCAATCGACCAATTAATCAATACCCACTTTTATGGCAAGGTATTGTACAAGATCTCTCCCGCGTTGATGAAAGCACACTTAGCCCACAAGCGCATTTTGCCTTACAGCATGTTAAACATGCTTTGCAACAAGCAAAGCGAGCACAACACTCAAGCATTAAGGCGTATTTTGATGACGATCCTTCGCTGAATAATGGCTTCGGTTCACGACAAGCAGCTCAGTCAGGTATAAATACATATAGCATCATCACTGGCACTAACGTCAGCGCTAAAATACAAGTGAATTATGCTGACAAAGCAATTGATGAGAAAAAGATTAATCACTATGGTAGTCACTTAGCAATATTATATGGAAATTGGTCCCTCAGCGCGGAGCGTTTGAATTATTGGTGGGGTCCAGCCAATGACAATGCGATGATGTTGTCGAACAATGCCGCCCCAATGAAAGCAGTACGACTCAGCAGAGCCAACAGTGATTATGATGGCCCTCGTTTTCTATCATTTATCGGCCCTTGGCAAGTCACAGCGATTGCGGCTAAGCAAAAACCTCTTTTATCGCAAAAACACACTGGAGACTTTTGGGGAATAAGACTATCAACTACGCCAATTAGTGGTTTAGAGCTGGCTTTTAGTAGTACAAGTAGTGACTTTATTTTCTCTGGCCCAAGTAATTTAAAGGATACAGATAAAACAACAACGCAACGCCGACTGACCAGTTTTGATTTTAAATATTCAACCCTCATTGCCAATCGAGCATTGTCTTTTTATGGTGAAGTGATGGGCGATAACGATAAAGGTCTCGCGCCAAAAAATAGTATGCATACTTTTGGTGCCGAAACATTTTTTAGTAACGCCCACTATCGTGCCAAAGCCTATATTGAATATAGCGATAGTACAACTGACTGCAAGGCACAGCAAGCAAGCTTTCAATGCAACTTTGCTGAACCTTCACAAGGCTCCGATTACAAAAAGCGTGATCAGTGGCTAGGCGCAGCAATTGGGCCTCAAGCTAAAAGCATTACCCTTGCTGCAGATTACTATCAAATGTCTGGCATCGGTGCTTATGCCAAATTAAAACACATCGAATTTGAACATATCAAAACCAAGCGCACTTTATTGGAAGTAGGCTATCAACACGACTTGCTCGGAGGACTAGGTAAAATAAGTACTTCTGTTTGGCAGGATAAAGATGAAAATAAAAATGGGAATGATGATGTGAACAGTGCAGTAAAATTAAGTTGGGAGTTCCAGTTTTAATCTGAAGAGCATAAAAGTATGTATAGGTAAGTTTCATCAAGCTGGTCTTATACTACTTTTATATGCTCACTATGTCACCTCATGCCAGAGAGTAGATGTTTAGCACGCATATTAAGTATCAATGATACTCGAAAAAAGTAAAACCATGGATACACCTAATAATAGTACGGGCATAGTTAGCCGTGAATGATTCAAAACATAGTTATCTTCTCATTAAGCCCGCCCCGAAACACAAGCCTCTTACTAGATTTAATAAAGCAGTTATTTAACATATACAGCACTGATAAAAAATCGCACCCGGCTTTTAAATTTATATTACCAAGAAATCTCTATGTATAATTAAAGAGAGCACTACTATTAAGTCTAGTAAACTAATAGACTTGATATATAGATTAGCCAGCCACACGGGATAATAAAAAATCTCCTCTGCCACACTTACCATGTGTAAGAGCAAGAAAAGCAACCCAATCGATGCGACACATAAGATAAAGTAAAATCTTGATATTCTCCATTTTTTAGAATTAATTTCATAAATTTATAAATTAACTAAAAAATCCATTATGCAATACAAAAAACCAAGTACCCTAATAAGGATCAATAAAAAATCAGTGAATGATACTAAAAGTTGTTATTATAGGAACGAAATTGCAGAAAGCTCACAAACGCAGATTCAAGCGGGTAATGCTTTTCATCAGCTTTAAAAGCACTTAGCTCAAACATTCGCGCAAAATTCAGCAGTGTAGTGATTAAAACCATCCATAACATCAAGTTATTTATCAAATCACTCAACAATGGCAAGAAATTAATTGATGAACTAAACAACTCTAACTTATACGGTGGCTCTATTAAGGCTGTGGATATTAAAACTTTTCTTTGAAAGGGTAAGATCAGACCAACTGTAGCTAGAAAAGTAGTTATATATTATGACAATGATAATTCCCGGTTAAATCATGGAATTTCAATTACACAAAAAACCTAAAATACAAAGTATTCAATTTAAAAAGAGCATAAATATAAAAATTTATTACCTATATATTAGCTAAGAAGAAAACCTTTTCTTTATTGCAAAAAAACCAAGTAAATCCCGATTTAAAATAAGAACTGAAATCATTAAGATATCAACAGAATTCACTAAAATAGTATATAAGTGCCAAAACCACCAAGAATCTTTATTTTCAAAGAAATGGAGATCAATGAACATTATAAAGAATAATATTGAATTTATTGACAAACCTAAAAACACGTAAAAAGATGCTGTACAGAACTCTATTTTTCTTAGTTTATGAATTAAGTAAATAAGAAGTATAACGAGTAAATCATATGCTATCCATTCTAGATAAACCCAATAGCTAAAACTTAACTTTACTAAATGATTACTTATAAAATAAGAAGTCGCCATAACAGCTGAGGTAATCAGCAGAGAGAGTTGTCTATTAATTCCAGATACATAAAAGAAAAGGTTAAGTAGAAAACTCAACCCCATTCCAATAACGATAATAGTATCAAAGTGTAAAGATAACTCCGATAATGCATTACTCAGCTGGACTATAATATGTACTCTCCCAAACCTCTAATCTTTAGACTTAGGCCTCGCGCCACCGCCTCGAGCCCCAGAAACAGAGCCTAGAATTGACTTACTTATTATGACCTTACCAGAAAGCTCTCTATTCTTACTAGCACTTTTCGCTGGTTTGCTTTTTTTTGCTAACATTTCAATTGATATAAACATAATTTCCCTCAGTTCCAATATTAACTCTTTGACACTTCATGCCCGAAGTGTCAAAAAGCCATGACCATTGAAATTAGGCAAATACCAAGCCACAATGTTAAAAAAATTAACAACAAAACCAAGAGCAGCAACACAATCCCAAAAAACAAAACAAAAAACTATTGAGTATCGATTAAGAAGCCTACGCAACATACCTACACGATATAAATTTACTGGATTTATTGGTTAACATAAACTCCATTGCAACTTCATCACAATTGTCCTTTCTTAAACACAACTCACAATCCTTCATGACTTTTTCAGGTAAACTTTCTTTAGTGCAATCAATAAACCCTTGCTTTGTAAAAAAACCAGGCACCCTTGTTAACACAATGATGCGATGTAGCGCCAATTTTTTAGCTTTAGACAATAAATAGTCAACTAATTGCTGCCCCTGACCTTTGACTTCAACGCTTGGGTTAATACCTAATGAGCGAATTTCGGCCAAACCAGTATCATAAATATACAATGAAGCACATCCTGTTACATTTCCATCCACTTCTGTCACTGCAAATTCATTGATTGAATGTACCATGTCACTTTTGGCGCGCGGTAGGTTCTCTCCGACCTTAGCCCAGTATTGCACAAGCCCAGCAATTGCTTCTACATCATTTAACGTCGCATCTCTTACCGTAATTTGCCGTTTTTTTTTCGCAGTTTTAATCGCATCACTTACTTGCGGCAAAGATGTGCCGCCTATCGCTTGCCGTGCGGCAATACATGCGTCAATTTCTAATACCGGATAAACATCTTCCTCAATGGCATCACAAACAGCTTTAAACTCCTCAATCGGAAGCTGTTCGAGGTTTTTCTGCTTCGCAATTGCTACTTGAACTAGCTCACCAACAATATGATGCCCTTCTCTAAATGGGATCCCTTTGGCCACTAAATAATCAGCAAGTTCAGTGGCATTGGCGTGCCCCCCTCGCGCCGCTAATAATGTGCGTTCAGAGTTGACTTTCAGCCCGTTTAAACACGCTTGCGCCATATGAATACAGGCTAACCAAGTTGGCATTGCATCAAACAACCCTTCTTTATCCTCTTGCATGTCTTTGTTATATGCAAGTGGCAGCGCCTTTAGAGTCATCATCATGGCACTAAAAGCACCAAATACTCGCCCAGTTTTACCTCTTATTAACTCTAAGGCATCAGGGTTTTTCTTCTGAGGCATCAGTGATGAACCTGAGGTAACACTGTCGCTGAGTTCGATAAATCCAGCTTCTCCTGAATTGTAAAAAATTAAATCCTCAGCGAAGCGCGATAAATGAATCATTGAAATACTGGCACAGCTCAGTAATTCTACGACGAAATCTCTATCTGAGACTGAATCTAAGCTATTTCTTGATGCTTCAGTAAAACCGAGTGTAGACGCCAGAGCTTGCCGATCTATGGGGTAAGCTGTGCCAGCCAAGGCTCCACAACCAAGAGGGCACACATTCAAGCGTGCAATTGCATCATTGAGCCGTGACTCATCACGTTCCAGCATCTCGACATAAGCCATACACCAGTGACTAAATAGTACTGGTTGTGCACGTTGTAAATGCGTATAGCCAGGCAGGATAGTACCAAGCTCACGTTCCGCAACCGCTATAAAGGCAGCTTTCAAGCTACCAATCGCGGTCAATATTTGCTCCGCGCTTTGACGACTCCACAACCTGAAGTCTGTTGCAACTTGATCATTTCGACTGCGCCCAGTATGAAGCTTCTTCGCCAAGTCACCCACTTTGCCGATAAGCTTAGCCTCAACGTAAGAATGAATATCTTCAAACCCTGATGTGGCAACTGCAGTCGGGTTTTCCTCAACCTCAGATTGTAGCTGCTGTAACGCGTTGACCAACTCTTGATGCTCATTACCAGTTAAAACATCAACTTGCTGTAATGCGCCTGCCCATGCAATTGAACCAATTATGTCCTGCTCTGCCATTTGATAATCAAATGGCAATGAGTCATTAAATTGCTTAAATGCAGCGTCAGGGCCTGATGAAAACCGGCCACCCCATAATGCCATGTCTATTCTCCAAACTCAGTACAATTAAATCTGACTATTTTGCTTTACTATTCAATGTTGCTATTCTGCTTGATAATGAAAACAAGCGAATAAAACCTTCAGCATGAGACTGGTCATACACATCGTCATCCCCAAATGTTGCAAAATCTTCACTATATAAGCTATTCACCGATTGCTTTTGTACCGCATGAACCTGACCTTTATACAGCTTAAGCACAACTTCGCCCGTCGCCAGATCTGATAACGCTTCTGCGCCAGCTAAAATGGACACTTTTAATGGTGTAAACCAACGACCGTCATAGACCAAATGCGCAAACTCATTACCTAATGTTTCTTTCCATTTTCGACTAGATTTATCAAGTACCAGTTCATCTATCGCTTGTAATGCAGCCATCATGACTGTGCCACCTGGTGTTTCATAGCATCCTCGTGATTTCATACCAACTAAGCGATTCTCAACAATATCTATTCGGCCTACGCCATGCGGTGCAGCCAAGTTATTTAATTGAACTAAGCAATTATACGGGCTATAACGTTCACCATTTACGGCAACCACTTGTCCTTTCTCTACAGAGACCGATATGTACTCAGGCTGATCAGGGGCCTCTTCGGGAGAATTAGTCATGGTCCAAACTTGTTCACTCGGTTGGTTCCACGGGTCTTCAAGTTCACCTCCTTCATGTGAAATATGCCATGCATTTGCATCTCGACTATAAATTTTTGTCGCAGATGCGGCACACGGAATATCACGCTGCGCTAAGTAGTCCAATAAAGACTCACGACTGGTCAGGTCCCACTCTCGCCAAGGTGCAATTACATCAAGATCTGGTGCTAAAGCCGCAAAGCATGCTTCAAAACGTACTTGATCATTACCTTTGCCAGTACAACCATGGGATAACGCATCTGCGCCAACTTTACGTGCTACCTCAACCTGAGCTTTTGCAATAATAGGTCGAGCCATAGAGGTACCTAACAAGTAAGTGCCTTCATAAATTGCACCTGTTTTTAAGGTCGGGTAAATGTACTCACTGACCATTTCTTCTTTTAGGTCAACAATGTGGCATTCAGATGCACCTGATGCTATGGCTTTCTCTTCAACACCCGTTAGTTCATCAGCGCCTTGCCCTACATCAGCCACAAATGCGACAACTTCACAGTCGTACGTTTCTTTTAACCAAGGTACGATTGCCGATGTATCTAGACCACCTGAATATGCCAATACTACTTTCTTAAATTTACTCATGATCTTCCTTACAGATAATTTGGGTTTAACAACGAGACCAATAATGCATTTTGCGCATGCATCCGGTTTTCAGCTTGTTGAATAATTTTTGAATGGGTGCCATCCATCACTTGTGACGTAATTTCATACTCTCGGTGCGCGGGTTGGCAGTGCAATACACAGCTGGCACCGGTTTGATCTAATAAAGTTTGATTAACTTGATAAGGCATAAATGTCTGTTTTACATGCTCAAGTGGTGTATTGTCGCCCATCGACACCCACGTATCGGCATACAGAACATTTGAACCAGCGGCTGCTTCGACCCTGTCGCTAATCAAAACAGACGCCCCATTAACAGCCGCAATTTGCTCTGCTTGTTTTACTATCTGCGCATCGGGAGAGTGCCCTTTGGGGCACACCACAACGAAATCTGTTCCAAGGGTGGCCGCCAGCAACATCAACGAATGTGTTACATTATTGCCAGCTCCTATAAATGCCAACTTAAGTTTACTGACATCTCCATAAACCTCTTGCAAGGTTAAAAAGTCTGCCAATGCCTGACATGGGTGATACAGGTCACATAAACTATTTACAATGGGAATGCTCGAATTTTCTGACAACGTCGTCAATGTGCTGTGATGATTCACTCGCGCGACCAAACAATCTGCCCAAGTGGCAATATTCAACGCAAAATCACGCACAGACTCTCGACTGCCCATCGCGCCATTTTGTTGATCTAAGTAAACAGCATGTCCTCCGAGTTTATTAATGCCAATATCAAAAGATAATCGCGTTCTTAAACTTGGCTTCTCAAATAGTGTTACGACTGATTTCCCTGCCAGTGCCTGACTATATTCCTGAGGTTGTTGTTTAATATTTAGCGCTAAATTAAGTAATTGTAAGGCTTGGTTTTTATTTAATTCCAATCCTGTTAAAAAATCTGTCATCATCGTATTTATTCCTAAGGTGTAACTTGTGTTCCAGCATGTTTTCCGCCAACCAAAAACGAGAGGTTTTCTGGCTTTTGCCAACTTGAAATGTACACTCCTCGTCGTAAACATTGGGCTGCGCGAAGGCTGGTCTTTACTTTGACCTCCATTCCACCCACGATGACTCCTGTTTCAATAAGCATGTTAATCCCCTCTGCATTCAGATGCCGAATAGGCTGCTTATTTTTATCTAATACGGCTTCTACATCAGTCATAAAAACGAGTTCAGCACCAAGTGCACTTGCGATAGCTTCCGCAGCTTCGTCTGCATTCACATTATATAACTGCCCATCAGGACCGATACCAATTGAACTTACAACCGGTAAACGGCCCATTGCCAACAACTCTGGGAGCACACCTGCTTTCCCAACTTGGCACTGGCCAACTTGGGCTAAGGCTTTTAACTTTTGCGTGACTGTTATGCCTGCTTCATACAAGCTACAACCGAAAGGTTGCAAATTTGCGACAATAGCTTGTGCCATCAGCTGCTTATTTGCGCACCCAGACAACGCACCAATTATATATGGCATTTGCTCTTTTGGACTGATCCGTAACCCTTGATGCTTTGCCGTTGCAAATCCAGCATCACTTAACCACCTATCAACTAATGCCCCCCCTCCATGGACCAATATGAATTGGTTGCTTGGGTGACATGTTGCAATTTTAGCCATTTCTTTAAACAACTCTGTCGCTGCATCATCTTGATTTAAAACTGCACCACCCACTTTAATTACCCAGGTCTTCATACGTTATTTTCCTTTAAACCGAGGTAACTAGGCTGTTCATTGACAATATTCATGCACTGAATTGCTTGTCCCGCAGCCCCCTTTAGTAAGTTATCGATGGCAACCACCACGATAAGCTGCTCACCTTGTTGCTGCCACCCAATGTCTACGTAAGGTTGTTTAACTACCCCTTTAACTGAAGGCAAAACACTACCTTTTAAACGAATTAAAGGCTCATCAGCAAGCACTTGATACGCTTGTTCAACATGCGCGGCACTCGTATTAGGCTTTAACTTGATATAAATAGTTTCTAAAATGCCTCGCGCAAAGTTGCCCAAATGTGGCGTAAATAAAACAGGGTGTTCAAGGTATTGGGATATTTCAGGGGTATGACGGTGATTAAACAACCCATATGGCGCAAGTGAAACTTCACAAAAATGCGTCGCCATATTGGCTTTTCTACCCGCCCCAGTAACACCCGACACCGCATTGATAATGACGGGCTCATCCGAAAGTAAGTTGGCATCTTTCAAGGGCTTCAGTGCATTAAGAGCTGCAGTAGGGTAACACCCAGCTACCGCGATCAATTGAGCCTTTTTAATCTCCGGTGCATACCACTCAGCTAAGCCATATTGCGCTTTTTCCAGCCAATCTGGGGATGGGTGCTCAAATCCATAATAGTTATCATAATCATCACTGTTTGCTAACCGGTAACCACCAGACAAGTCAAACACCTTTTTTCCTAGCGCTAAAAACTTAGGTGCTAACTCAACGCTCACTTTATGATCTGTGCACAAACACACATAATCAGCTTGGTCAGAAATAACGTTCAATGCCTGCTCAGTTAGCGGTAATAAAAAAGTGTCGAGCAAACCTGTATGTTCTGGATACAACTCACTCAATAACTTGTTTTTATCCAAGCTTTGCTCTGACACATAACAACCCTTCAGGGAGAAGTGGGGGTGTTTGGCTATTAAACTGGCAAGCTCTGCGCCGCTATATCCACTGGCGCCAATAATCACTACATTCTTCATCTTTTGTACTTTCTCTTAATATCAATTGCGTTTTTACATCGTTATAGAATTAAATAGTGAATATTTATCGTCGCATGCCAGCCCTTAAAATATATTTATGCTGAAAAAGTGAATTGATATTCATCTTAAACAGCTTTACATTGTTATGCAATTACTTTGAATAAATATTTTGGAAAATATTATGCAAAACCCAGATTTTTTATCTATGTACCAACAATTGATCGCCAGCCCTTCCATTAGTGCTCTCGATGAATCTCTAAACATGAGTAATCTAAGCACCATTAATTTGCTGGCCAGCTGGTGTGAAAACTTAGGCTTTAATATTGAAATAACTGAGCTGACAAGTGCCCCAGGGAAATACAATTTACTTGCAAAGCGCGGTGAAGGTGATGGTGGTTTAATGCTTGCTGGTCATACGGATACGGTCCCATTTGATGATAGCCGCTGGAGCCAAGACCCTTTTAATTTAACGATCAAAGACAATAAGTTATATGGTCTTGGTGCAATTGATATGAAAGGCTTTTTTTCCTTTGTATTAGAGGCTATTAGTCAGCTAGATACAGCAAAACAAACTGCCCCGATTTTAATTTTGGCCACCGCAGACGAAGAAACAACCATGGCTGGCGCACAAGAAATAGCAAAACATCCAACCCTAAAACCTGAGCGCTGTATTATTGGAGAACCGACCGATATGACACCCGTTTTTATGCATAAAGGCCATATGACGTCAGCGATTAGAATAATTGGTCGTTCAGGGCATAGCTCAGATCCTGAGCGAGGGCTCAATGCGATTGAAATAATGCACACCGTCATTGCAAAGCTATTACAGTTAAAAGAAAAGATAAAGAATAAATATTCAATTGAGGATTTTGCAATCCCCTACCCAACACTTAACCTAGGGCATATTCACGGCGGAGATAATGCAAACCGGATTTGTGGCTGTTGTGAATTACATATTGATATACGCCCGCTCCCAGGGCTTAGTATCCAAGAGTTACAACTGCTGTTACTTAACTCTATAAAATCCATCAATGATGAGTACCCCAATAGCGTCTCGGTGATTGATATGCATGAGCCAATTCCGGCTTTTAATGGTGTAAAAGATAGTGCGTTAGTGAGCCTTGCTGAAAAAATATCAGGGGAAAAAGCGGTTGCGGTAAATTATTGCACGGAGGCCCCCTTTATTCAGCAATTGGGATGCGAGACGATTGTGCTGGGGCCAGGTTCGATTAAACAAGCTCATCAACCCGACGAGTACCTTGCCATGGAAAAAATAGCGCCTTCACAACAGATAATCACGCAGTTGATCAAAAGCTGCTGCTTTGAATAATGTGATATGACAAAAAAGCGCCGAATGACGCTTTTTTAGTCGTTATTTAATACTAAATCGGTGAACCTGGTGGGGTTTTGATGGCTTTAAAGCTACCTAACCATTTACCTGAAATTAAAAAGTGCTGTACTTGCTCTGACAAATAATGCTTAAACGCACTATCGCCTTTACTAACATCATTAAACAATCCGCTCTGCGTATAATCAGCCACCAGCTGCGCTAGATAAAAACGCAGCTGTGCTTGAACCTCTGGGTCTAATTTATCACTCAAGCTTAATTCAGCCAATTTCTTAGCCGTTAAATACTGCACACGCTGTGCTAGTTTCTCGCCCATTGCGGTGTCTGAACGGTGGCCAAATACATATCCATATGTCTGACTCAGTAGGTCATCTAAGCTAAACGCTGCTGATGTTCTTGCTCCTTGCTGCGCAACACGATTTAACCTCTGAGTATTGAATAACAAATTAAGTGTATGGTTAACTGATACTTCAGGTAATGCCATAGCATCAAATGTTAAACCGGTACGTCCATAAACACTTTCTCGTGTTTTAGACTCCCCATAAGCTTTGGGGGGTAACAACGCCAAAATTGATTCTGGTATTTGTAGTGTCTTTACATCAAGGGTTGCCAACATCGCCTTTAGTGCCTGTTGTTGCTGTGCTTTTGCAACAACTTGTGCCCCTTTTATGGGATGTTCACCACGTATTTCGTAATCATAATCAACGCCGCCAATCAATTTAACCGCTGACTCAACTTGAAAACGATGAAATAAATATAATGGCACTAACTTTTCTTCCAATTGTGATAGCGCTTCACCCGTTTGCAAATTATTAATCCCAAACGTGCTCAAAGCTTGGCTACGCACATCTAACACCCTTAATAACTCTAAAGATGGATCATTACCATTATCCCAAAGATGCGCTGTCGGGTGAGCCCCCCCTTTCGCTCGCGCATCTCTATCAGAAATAAACTCCAATCCTTGGGTGCGATTTTCAGCCAAAATGGCTTTCAACCCTTGTGCTTCATTACTCGCTGTAAAGTCACTGTACCCATACTTTATAACTTGCTTATCCCATGCCCCCATGCCTTTTGCATAGCCCTGAGTAATATCCAACTTACCTTCGTTATTAAAGCTCACTAACGGATGTGGATAGTCCATTACTGACGCCCTATCTTTAATCGATGCCGAAAAGTTATGTGCAATACCTAAAGTATGCCCTATTTCGTGTGCACTTAGCTGACGAATACGGTCAAGTGCCATGGCATGTAAACGCTCAGTTACTTCATCACCCTTAACAAAAGGTGCAGCTAATGCTTGAGCAATTAAAATATCCTGTCGAACACGCAAAGAACCCAGCGTAACGTGTCCTTTAATAATTTCACCGGTTCTCGGGTCTATGACTGACGCTCCGTAAGACCAGCCTCGTGTTGCTCTATGCACCCATTGAATAACGTTATAACGAATATCCATAGGGTCGGCATTTTCTGGTAATATCTCTACTCGAAATGCATTTTTGTATCCTGCGGCAATAAACGCATCATTCCACCATGTTGCGCCATCTAATAATGCGGTTTTCACAGGCTCTGGCACACCTGGATCAAGGTAGTAAATAATAGGTTTTATTGGCTCACTCACCGCAGCCACAGGATCTTTTTTTGCTAAACGATGACGCGGAATATATCGTACATACATCGACTCCCCCAGTGGAACCGAGTAATCTTTATGCTCAATACTCCAATACCCTGACTGCGGATGAAATTGACGAGGTGTGTAATTGCTATCAGGCAACTTTACCAAAGAATGGTGCTGATGGACCGTGATTGCATATGGGTCTGCACTGACTTGACGTACAAATTCCCCCGGTTTATTGCCTTTAAATGTCAATAAAGCTTCTAATTCGGTATTATCAACAAATGCTTTTGAACGTGGCATAAATACGGCACTTCGTCCGCTATCTAAACTGAAATTCCCTTGCTTACGTGCTGCAAGGGTGCGACTTACGCCGTGTACATCACTTAAAAGATAAGGGGTATAATCAACCAATACACTGTCATCATCTTCAGCAACCACTTTAAAGCCATGGAGTATGCTCGATGCAAATGCTTCTTTCACACTTTGTTGTTCTGCTGCATTGTCTGAACTGGCTTGATAATACGAGTTTAAAGCACGTAACATCACTTTATTTCCGAAACGTTCAAATTGCACCATATACGTGCCGCCTAGCTGACCTCGGTCTAAACCAATGTCATTTGAGCCAACACCGTATGGCAAGCTATGCTGTAATAAGAATGGCTGTTTAAGTTTATCAATGTCTAAGTAAATTTTGCCACTATTGTTATCGGCAAAAAACGTATAATAGCCAGGAAAGTGATTAAGTTTATCAGTAAACTCATCAATAGACTTAATTGCTGCGTGCGCTTGAGTTATCATAGCGCCTAGCAAGGTGCAGAGAATATAAGGTAGTAACCTAAATTTTTGCATATTCTTACCTTTGTTATTAGTGGTTTTAATGGTCATCATGAGCCAAGTATATAAAATTGTATACAAAGTTCAGCCATTTTAAGACGAAATTCAGCGCGGTTGCTGTTATCTCTCACATTAATTGACTGCAACCAAAACGTTATCAGGATCCAAAACTATGCGTAGACTGCCCCCAGTGTTAATTGAAGATGGTTGTTCTAGAGAATTACTTTCACTTATTCGTACTATTTTAGCTGCATGTAAAGAAATTTCATTTCGTGTTGGTCAAGGCGCGCTGTCTGGCGTACTGGGCTCAACATTAGATGAAAATATTCAAGGTGAAACGCAAAAAAAACTTGATGTGTTATCAAACCAACTTCTAAAAGACATTCTACTTGAATCAGGTTACGTTAAGGCGATTGCTTCTGAGGAAGAAGATTATACCGTTGCGGGAAACCCTGATGCAGACTATATCGTGGCTTTCGATCCACTTGATGGCTCATCCAATACCGATATCAATTCATTGGTTGGCACTATTTTTTCAATAATGGTTGCCCCAAAAGATTCTGATCCCGCGGATCCTGCTATTTTTATGCAGCCGGGTCACCAACAAGTGGCTGCTGGATATGTCTTATATGGACCCTGTACCACATTGGCACTGACGATTGGTAAAGGCACGCGTATTTTTACACTTGATAAAACACATGGCAGTTTCTTACTTACTGAAGAGTTTGCGCGCATTCCTGAAGAAACTCAGGAATATGCTATTAATGCCTCGAACCAGCGCCATTGGCAGCCAGCCATGCAGAGCTATATCAATGATTTACAAGCAGGAAGTACGGGGCCTCGCGCAAAAAACTTTAACATGCGCTGGATTGCAGCAATGGTAGGTGATGTGCATCGCGTGTTATGTCGTGGTGGTCTATTTACCTACCCTGCCGATACTAAAAACCCAGAAAAACCCTATAAACTGCGTTTACTTTATGAGGCAAACCCGATGGCTATGCTTGTAGAGCAAGCTGGCGGCGTTGCTCATACAGGTGAAGAACGTATTATGGATATCGAACCGGATGCTATCCACCAACGCGTAGCAGTGATCTTAGGATCGAAAAGTGAAGTAGAAACCTGTTTAAGTTACCACAAGTAAATTATTCAGTTAAATAAGAAAAATAGCGGCTCTTGCTGCTATTTTTCACAGGCCGCAGACTCGCGAATTAATTGCAACCACGTCTCAAGCGCAATCGAACGTCCAACCAGTGCTATTTTTGGCAACCCCCATGCGTGTTCAATCCAATCACAAATGCTTTTCTCTAGCGTTGCTTCTAGCTCTAAATACCCTGCATCCAACCAATAATACAGCTCACAATCGAAATCGTCACAGCGGCTTGCATCTAAATAAACACTACCAATACATTGGTTATTACTTACGGAAAAGACACTAAATGCAAATGCAATTTGCTCTTTAAATTCCTGATGATGCTGGGCAAGTGAGGCACGATTTTCCTCAAGTGTCATATCTGCTTTAGGCCAGTCCATAATTCCTTTAAAGAAGGTGCTCAAGCGCGTTTGGTTACGCATAACAACCGCATAGTCAGCCTCCGCAACACTAGGCTCTAAAATCACGAGCTTAAACTGGTTATCTTGATAACCATTGAAAATAATTTTTGGTGTCAACCCATTCACTTAAAGCCCTTATTTTTGCTTTTACTTGCTATTCTATCAATGTCTGCAGCGTACGTACTTTCTCTAACGTTAATGATCCCATTTGCTCTGGGTTCGCTAGCGCATACAATGCCCCTTCAATTTGACGATGATCTATATCGCCTCGTATCTCTAACAAGCCAGCCCACAATTCTAACTCATCAATAGCAATATCCAACGATAGAACACGTTGTAAAACATAAGCTAAGTCCTCACGAGTTAACGTATAAACAACTTTATCTTGCGCAAAGTGTATTAACGCCGAATAAGCGTTTTCTTGCTGCTCAGTAAAACGTACAACAGCAGTAAGTGCATCTAGGTGGGAGAGAGAGTTAACCATAAGTTCCTGTATCTATTAAATCTGTTGTGCAATTTAGTCACATAATGAGCAAAGCATATATTTGCTCAATAACACCTGCCTTCCCAAAGTTATGGTAGTATCTGTGCCTCTTTAAGCATTTTATCTATATGGGTCAAGCTTATGCACTGTGATGACTGCCAACAAGTTTTATCTTGCACCACAGATGAAAAATGCTGGTGTATGACGCTACCAAACATTATGCCTCTACAATCAGATAAAAACTGCTTCTGCCGCAGCTGCTTAATCAAAAATACACGTAATTATATTGAAAATATGGCAAATCAACCTATTCAACAGCAACTCAAGCTTGCACAACAGCACGCCTCTTCCAACTCCTTTTTAGAAGGGCTTGACTACGATATGGAAAATGGCTTGATGGTCATGACCAGATGGGCACATTTAAAGCGCGGTAAATGTTGTGGTAATGGCTGTCGACACTGTCCATTTTCAAAAGCTTAGTGCGGTTATATCATTGTTTATCACTTTAAGTTACTTCCACTTTCACATCTAATGGGTAATTCGTTACAAAATTGCATATTTCCCCATTCATTCCATGAACCATCATATACTCCGAGCTTAGTATAACCGCATTCATCTGCTGCCAACGCCAATATACAAGCGGTTACTCCAGAACCACAGCTAAACTGTAAAGCCTTCCCTTCACACCCAAGTAACCTGAATTGCGCTTGCAGCTCCCCTATGGAACGTAACAAGCCTCGTTCAGTTAATAATGCGTTGTAGTGTAAATTTTTACTATTGGGGATATGACCACTGCGCATACCTGTTCGGGGCTCTTGCTCACAACCCGAAAAACGCAATGGGCTTCGTGCATCTAACAACAGACTAGACTCGTCTAAAATCGTTCTAAGCACTTCATAACGTTCAACAAATTGCCAATCACCAGCTCCTTGGATAACAGTAAAGTTCCCCATTGAGTTAGGCGTACTGTGTTGCTGTTGAACAGGAAAACCATGGAGTAGCCACTCTGGCAATCCGCCATCCATTATAAATACGTGCTCGAACCCCATACTCTTGAGCATCCACCAGCCTCTCGCAGCTGAAAAAAGCCCAGAATCATCATAAAGTACCACCGTATCATTTTGATTCACGCCTAATTGGCGCATGTGTGACTGGAACTGTTTCGCATTACACATCATATTTGATAATTGCGTTTTTGGATCTGATAGTGCATCACTAATATCAAAGCGGCCAGCACCTCGCACAACGGCATAAGGCTTGTAAGGGCCTGCCATTCCTGGCTTCACAATCCCAGCATCAAACACAGATACTTTATTTAGATTCTCTGCAACCCAACTACAACTTTTCACATTTTTCATAAGGGCTCTATGTTATAATTTAACTTCAGATATCACGTACTCTAGTACTAAGCCGAATAAAAACAGTAATACACTTTACCCATTGCTATGAAAATAATAAATAACAAAAAAATTATTGGTCCAATATTAATCGTATTACCCAAATTTATTGGGGATGTCATTAATACGCTGCCCGCATTAGAATTATTGAGTAAACTGTATCCCAAGCAAAGCATTTGTGTACTAGCACGTCCCTACTTATGTGAATTATTAAAAAAAACCACCATATCCAACCTCCAAATTATTGAAGACAAGCGTGATGCCGCTTTTCAAAAGCAATCTTTATTGAGCTTGGCCAAATATCTAAAATCTTATAATTTTTCACTGGCAATACTGTTTAGAGGCTCATTACGAGAAGCCATTTTATGTAGATTAGCGCGTATAAAACTCACCGTCGGATATGCACAAAACTTGCGCTCAGGGCTACTGAGTCACGCGCTTAAACTCAACCCATGCCATCACTATATTCATAGATACTGTCGATTAGTCAACGATACTCATGGTCAGCCTTTTAATGATTACTCTCTACCCACATTAGTACCGAGCCCATTAGAAAAGGCCCTGCCTTCAAACTCAATCTTAAAAATCGGACTCTATTTTGGTGGTGAGAACAAAGGCAGTCGTCACTACCCCATTGGGTTATCTCAGCAAATACTCACTCAGTATGCCGATCAGTTTCCGTGTCACTTTTATCTCTTTGGTGATAAAACCGAAAGCAAAGATAATGCACGCTTACAACAACGGTGTACTGATAAGAATATACAGCTGACAGACCTAAGTGGTGCCACGACTTTACCCGTACTTATCGATTATATTGCAGTCATGGATTTAATGATTAGCATCGATTCCGGCCCGATGCATATGGCTTGTGCTGTTAATACCCCCTGTGTCGCGCTTGTCGGTTTCGGCACATCAGCCTGGTCCTCTGTAGAACCCAAAAACAACGCCTTCAAAGTAATTAGAAATACGAGTAAGAGCCTAATCGAAGCCAATATCATCACGTCAATTACACCAAAAAGTGTGGTGATTGCCGGCAAAAAACTGCTAGAGCGCTAACATTCCCAAACACGCATAGTTTTTGGTATTATGCTTAAAACTTCTTTTACTTATACTGATATGTCATTACCTATATTTGTTATCAATATGAAGAACAGCGTTGAACGCTGGCAAAAAACGTATAACCGACTCCAGACCTTAGGTCTTGAATGTCAGAGATTTGAAGCCACTGTTGGCAAGTCACTCGATGAAACAGAAACCTCAAATTGGTATGATCCCACCGCCAATTTAAAAAAGCATCATAGAAATATGACCCCCGGAGAGATTGGCTGCTATGTCAGTCATATGAGAATTTGGCAACATATGGCAGCACACAATATTACTGCTGCTATTGTCTTAGAGGACGATTTAATCATTGAAGAACACTTAAAAGAAACGATTGAGCAAGTGGGTGAATTAGAAAGCTGGGATATGATAAAACTCTCAGACAATCGTGCAAACCCCTTTATTGAAAGTGCATCTTTATCTAAGTCACTGACACTCGGCAGCTACCTTAAAGTGCCCAATGGTACACAGGGCTATGCAGTGAGTTTATCTGGTGCTAAAAAGTTATTGCAGAGAAAGCCTTTTTTCAGGCCTGTCGATGTTGATATTCAGTTCCATAGTGAAGTAGAGCTAAATTTAGTGGGTATTAAGCCTTACCCTATCAGTGAAGATCTCTCTTTTGAGAGCGAAATAGCCAATAGCAACGCCGGCACACATTCCAACCAAAGTACATTTTTGCGAAACTTAAAACACCGCTTTGCCATGTATTTACAGCGCAAACGCGCCTCAGGCGATATCAAACGCATAATCAAATCTTAATTATTTCGCTACGTAGAGGCGCCATTCTTGCTAATATTTGGTTCTGTAACACATGAGAAACACCTGCTTCATTCATTGCTGTAATAAGTAGCTCAACGACTATGTTAAAGTCTCGAGTGGTAATATCCATACCTGTGTGTATTTGCACCATAGAATCCCCAGTATATTTGCATGGGCCATCCAACAATGCACACATATGCCGGATAAAACCAGTACGAAAGTGCATAACATTGGCCTCTTTAAAATACTGAATGATTGTTGGGTGTCTTCCTATTTCATTGATAAATGAGTCGATAATTCGCTCAATAGTAGGTTCACCACCGAGCTGATGGTACAAACTGACGTTCGCTTTAGGCGTAACACACGCATTTAACAATATCACAATGCAAAGCAGCCCTGTAACACGACCAAATAACCTCCCCATCAAAAGTTACCTGCTAAAGACAAGTACAAACCCTCTTGTGATGGCACTCCTGCAATCGACCCCAAATCTAACCACGCAGCTGTCACATTCAGTGATTTCATAGGAAACCACGCAATAAATAAATTACGCCAGTGAGATTCGCCAAGTCCTAAATTGTGTGGTTTTTCCCTAAATTCAAACCCCAAAGCAAGCTGTGGAGCAACAAAAACAGCGGAGCTCATTTCAATATGCCAGCGCTTTGAAGCATATTTTCCACCAAAACCAAGCAACCCAATCTGATTTGCTTGTGTGTATCGCGCAGTGATATTCCAAAACCAGTTGTGCCCATACAATGCACCAAGGTGCAGTTTACTGGCTGAAAAATAAACGTCATTTCCTTGGCTAGCATCTGCGCCTAACGCACGAGCAATCGCACTATCACCTAATGACTTGTGCATCAGCCCCACACTCAACTGTGGCCAGTCACTATAAATTACATCACCATATAAACGTATTTTTGCCCCAAACACCGATTGCTCAATCACACGATTAGACACCGCGACCGTAAAATTTTGTTCTGCGACACTTAATTCAAGACGATCAAAAAAATTAACTTGTGCACCACAAACGTCTAATTGATAGTCTTGTAATTTAGCCCCACTGCAAAAAGCCCCCAAACTCCATTCGTCTTCTGTTGCATATCCTGATAATTGAGCCCATGGCACAATGCCGCCACCGCCACTCCCTTCTAATTGAGAAACACCAGGCGTTGCTAACAGCTTTCCTCCAGCATATAACATAGAGTGATACATCAAACATGCAATAACTACAACCCAGAAGCTAGCCCACTTCATGATATCGACCTAACCAATCAGAAAAGTCCGTTGCGGTTAGTGGTCTGCTTAAATGATAACCTTGTGCATAATCACACTGCATGTCTTGCAATAAAGTAAGTGATGGTTGATTTTCCACCCCTTCAGCTACCACACAAAATCCAAGCTGATGGCCAAGTGTGATTGTCGAATGAACAATACATTGGTCTTGGTGCGATTCATCTAACTTTAAAATAAAAACTTTATCTAATTTTAACTCATCTATTGGCAGCATTTTTAAACGGCCTAATGACGTTTGCCCGACGCCATAATCATCTAAAGAAATCATCACACCGAGTGCTTTCAATGCTTTTAGTACCGCAATACCTTTCGCTTCATTTTCAATCATATCGCGCTCAGTCAACTCAACGGTAATTAACTGCGCAGGTACATTATTGTCAAGAAGTACTTGTTTTAAATGTGGTAGAAATCCATCATCTGCAATATCTTGTGCCGACACATTGATGGCCGCTTTCATCGTCAACCCTTCTGATAACCAGTTACTTACCTGCTTAACTACCGTTGCCACAACCCACTGTGTCAATTCAACAATAAGCCCTGACTGTTCAGCTAAATCAATAAATAATTCAGGAGACACCCAGTCACCGTTAGTTCTTTTCCAGCGTATCAATGACTCAACTTTGTCTATTTGCTGATTGATTAAATTCAACTTCGGTTGATAAGTCATAAATAATTGGCCATCGTCTGCAACCAATGCCTGTTTTAACTCATCTATAATTTGCAAACGCTCTAAATGCTCTTCATCTTCCCCATCTTGGTAGTAATAAATCTCTTCACCCGTTTGCGCTGCCGTGTCTACCGCAATTAACGCTCTACGAATTAAATCATCCGGTGTTTGCGCCTGCGCAGGGTAACACACAACCCCTACACTAAAGCGTAATGTAATGTCTAAACCTTGAATGGTATAAGAGCTTGTCAATGATTGCAGCAATTGGCTTACGCATGCTTGCTTAGTACTATCCGGCTTTGCTGCTAGCACGGTTAAAAACTCATCGCCTCCCAAGCGTGCATTAAAGCCATTCAATGATTCTGTCGCTGTTTTCATTCGCTCAGCAACCGCTTGAATACAACTGTCCCCAACTCTTGGGCCCAACTTATCATTGATATGGCGTAAACCTTTAATATCAATCGCCACCAAATAAAATTGCTGTGACGCCGATAAATGCTTACTGAGCAAATCGAGTGCCGCACTGCGATTATAAAACCCGGTTAAATTATCATGACGAGCTTGAAAGCGAATTTGCTTCTCACGAGTTTGAATATCCTCCCCCATCTCGTGAAACGCATCAACCAGCTCACAAATTTCTTTACTGGGTCTCGTCTCGGTTAATGATGCTAAATAATTGCCCTGAGCAAACTGTTTGGCCATCACGGTGAGCTGTTGAAGCGGGGTCGTCAGATTATTCGCCAATATGCCACTGGTAATGAAACCAATTAAGATTGTGCCACAAGATAAGAAAATAATGGTCAGCACTAATTGATCAAACTCGTGATAATGGCGACTCAGGTCGGCACTCAATACAACACTAATAGGATTATTCGATAAGGCTGCTAAGGGCACCTCGGCACTGATAAATACAGGATGCTCTTTAAACCAGCGATTAATTCTCTGGCCATGAATATAACCTAGTAAATCCTGCTCCGCAGGATGTTCAGTAATCGAGCTTGCCTTTAGTCCACTCCCATGCCCAATAAAGCTCATTTCCATGCCTGTTAGCTCTTTCAACTCCAAAGCCACTTTTTCATCAATGGCAAACCCAACAATACTAAAAGCAATTGTCCTAGGCGCTTTGATAGGTAAAATAATTGCTTGATAAAGCTTGCCGCTGATCACAACGAAAGTAGAGCGCTCACCATTCGCTAACAAATCCTTCATCAATTCTCGGCTATCATCTGGTAGCACAATATCAGTTTGATTTGCTGAAATGAGCTTTCCTCGTACATCCAATAACAGCATTAAGTCAGCATCAATTCGCTGACTATGATTAAATAACACACTGCTGATTGTATCTGCGTCTCGCGTTGCAACCGCTTGCTTAAATCCAAAATCCGCGGTAAGTACCGTTGCAGCTGTTACCAATAAGCGCTCTTTTGCTTTTAAATACTGTTGGTATACATTCTGCGCAACTTTAATATCTTGCTGGACTCGCCGCTCATTAAAATGGCTAGTTGACCACCAGAAGCTGACTAAACTCGCCATCGAAGTTAGTAACACTAACCCCACACACAATAAAATAATTCGATTCTTTAGACTAGTGCCCATGATGTTCCTTAAATACTTCACCAAAGGTGTTGCGAGGCAAAGGTGCTAACGTTGTTATTATAGTTATTTGTTGCTGTTTTCGCGCTGACCATTGATGCTGCTCACGCTGATTAATATCACCTACTTGTGTCTCATGCCATACTGTATAATCTTGCGTAAAGTCAGGTAATTCAACCAATCCTTTGTCATTACTGATATATACATGAGGATGGTTAGCTACATATATATAGCCAACCATTGAATCATGAATATTGCAACCTAGCACAACAATCCCACTTTGTTCAAAAATGATGGGCTTTTTAGGAGTGCCAGCATACAATTTTAATTCAAATGACTTCGCTTGCGAGAAAGAATAGACATGATGACGGATATCGTCACTGTTTGGAAAGCGCACTGATTGCCCTTTAGAGATTACCAATAACCGTGGCGCAAAGCGTTTGCCTACTTGATCCATCACAGCAACCTCTGATGGCACAACTTTTATCATATCACCATCAAGCAGCTCAACAACAACGCCTGAAAGCGGTTTATGATGCTGATCTGTTAGCAGCAGTGTTTTCGCCAATAGCGCCTGCGGGCTCAAACAGCACAATATACATAAAATTATAAAAGTACGAATAACAAACATGAAAGGCGAACCTTGCCATCAAATTTTTACTTTAATTACTCTAAGTAAAAGTGACAGCCAGTCTAATTGCAAGGTATTTGCGAGATAACCCCCAATAAACAACATAAAGTGCTGTTTATTGGGCGAATAATATACTCTATGAAGAATAAATGTTTAGATAATTAATCCATAGTCAGTATCAAGAATCGCAATGACTTCTGCACGAGGGTCTGCTGGTATCTTTAACGGTCGCCCAACAATTTTACTCGCAATGCCCACATAGGTATCAGACACCGACATCATTACGTCTACTGGCAGTTTGTAGCCATGTGCGAGCGCTTCTCGCTCAGTCATACGATCTTTATTAAGCAGCACATCGCTGTCTGGCACGTTATTGATCAATAACTGTCGGAACCCTTCTTTTGAGTTTTCAACAATTTTACCATCACGGTACGCCGATCCATCCCAAATTCGGCTTGAATCTGGAGTACCTACCTCGTCGATATAAATCAACTTTTGGCTGCCATCTTGCTGCTCTACATAACCAAATTCAAATTTGGTATCTACAAAGATTTGATCGAGCTTGGCCAACTCATCACTAATAAGCGCAAAACCTTCACTAAGTAGTTGCTCATATTTAGCAACATCTTGCTCAGTGTTAAAATTGAATGCAGCTAAATTATCAGTAATATTTTTGCGAGTAATATTCACATCATCAACGGCTGGTACATCAGCAATACCGGTAATGATCCCTTTCGTTGAAGGGGTGATCAAAACATCGTCTAGCTTTTGATTCGCTTCTAAACCTTCAGGTAAATCAATACCACAGAAATTACGCACACCTTTGCTATAGTCGCGCCACATGCTACCAGTAATGTATTGCCGGGCGATTGCTTCTACTTTCACTGTACTGGCTTTTCTAACAATCCACACATATGGGTGTGGAATATCAACAATATGATTGCCAGCAAGACCTGCATCATCAAATAGCTTAAACCAATGCGCTGCCACACTGTTTAACGCAATACCTTTACCTGGTACACCATTCAAACCATTCTCACCTTGCCAAATACAGTCAAAAGCTGAGATACGATCTGAAATAACCATAATCGCTAATTCAGTTCCATGGGGGACATCATACTGTTTATCTGTAATTAAACGGGCACTGTCTTCATCAGTTAACCAATACACTGAGCGTACCTTGCCACTATGTACAGCACCTTTAGTGCGAATTGGCAGATCATCATTTATGTCTAAAACTTTGTAGCTACTCATTATTACTCCAAGGCCGGATGCACCTTGCTAAAGGGCACAAAAATATGAGGGGGTTAGGAGGCGCTATAATAAGCTTTTGGGGCTTAAATCACAATCTATAGCCGCAAAGTTCGTACGAAAAGACAGCCACTCGCCAGAATTCCCTCATGTTGGTGTTTCATCGCCAAAAGCCGGCGATTAAACCAAACTCAGTGTTGCTAAGACGAAAACTGTAATATTATCTCATTGACATTAGCCCGCTTGGTTTCATTATGATCACAATCACAGACCTTATTCATACTTGGCCTACTCAACCTCAACCCACGCTCAACATTCAAGCGTTGCACATAAACAAAGGTGAACGCGTTTTCCTACACGGCCCAAGCGGTTGCGGAAAATCGACGTTGCTCGGGTTGCTAGCAGGTATCAATATGCTGCAATCGGGTCAAATTAAAATATTGAATACTGATTTATCAACTTTAAACAATGCACATCGAGACCGTTTCAGAGCCGATCATATTGGCACTATATTTCAAAGTTTTAATCTGCTTCCGTATCTGAACCCGCTCGAAAATGTGATCTTAGGATGTGAGTTTTCTAAGCTGCGACGCAAGCGTCTAACTGATAAAAAAACCGATGTTACAACTGAAGCGACTCGGCTGTTAAAGGCACTGGGGTTAAAGGACATAGTGCTAACACAGCACGTGTCAAAACTGAGCATTGGTCAACAACAGCGTGTTGCCGCCGCCCGAGCCTTTATTGGTGAACCTGAACTTATCATTGCCGATGAGCCCACCTCATCACTCGATGCCGACAACCGCCACACCTTCATAGAAACACTATTTAACCAAGCTAAAGATTATCAAGCCACGGTGTTATTTGTTAGTCATGATAATAGCCTAGCTTCCTTATTTGATCGTCAGATCAGTTTGTCTGATATTAATGGGGTATAAAATGACATTGCTTAAACTCGCGATTAAAAGCAGCTTAAACCGTAAAGCCAGTGTTTTGCTCACACTCTGTACCATCGCTATCAGCGTCATGTTGCTGTTAAGCATCGAACGTGTAAGACAAGATGCGAAAAGCAGTTTTAGTAATACGATTTCAGGCACTGATTTAATTGTTGGCGCCCGAACAGGAGATATTCAATTACTGCTATCGAGTGTCTTTCGCATCGGACATACCAACAATGCAGTCTCATGGCAAAGTTATCTCGACATCAGAGAAAAAAAAGGAGTCGCTTGGACCATCCCTATCAGCCTAGGAGACAGTCATAAAGGTCATGCCGTACTCGGCACCGATGCAGCGTACTTCACGCACTATCGCTACGGGAAAAAACAACACTTGGCGTTTCAACACGGTCGACCTTTTCATAATGCCCAAGAGGTGGTGCTTGGCAGTGACGTGGCAAACACGCTGCATTATCATATAGGGCAACAAATTGTCATATCCCATGGCATGGGCAATACCAGTTTTCATCATCATGATGATAACCCAATGACCATTGTCGGTATATTAGCACCAACCGGAACCCCTGTAGATAAAACACTGCATATTCCTTTGATTGCTGTTGAAGCAATGCATGAACAAAATCATAAAAAGCCGATGATGATTGGCAAAAAATCACAACAAAACGACCACGCACAACATCAACATGCGGAGGATCACAACTCGCATCATAACGAACATGATGAACATGATAATCACGACCACCTTCATGCTACTCTAGACTCAGAGCCAAGTGATTTAATTGGAACACCGCAACAAATAACCGCTTTTTTAATGGGCTTCGACTCCCCCTTATATACCCTACAAGTCAGACGTAATATTAATATGTATAAAGCCGAGCCTTTGCTGGCTATCATGCCAGGCCTCACACTCCGAGAACTATGGGAAATGCTCGATATTGTAGAAAAGATACTACTGCTATTCTCTATCGTGGTGGTACTCGTGAGCTTATTGGGTATGTTAACGACATTACTTGCTACACTCAGTCAGCGCCGCAGAGAGTTGGCTATTTTACGCTCAGTAGGTGCTCGTCCAGCTCACATCTTTGCTTTAATGAGTAGTGAAGCCATTCTTATTACGTTTGTTGGTTGTCTCGTTGGCTGTATCTTATTTTATGCACTCTTGATTGTTGCAAATCCAATATTACAAAGCCAATTTGGTATTGGTTTAACCATTGGCTGGCTGACAAACTATGAACTCACACTTTTAGGCGCTATTATGGCCGCCGGAACATTAATGGGGTTGCTCCCCGCCGCCAAAGCCTATTTTTATTCATTGGCTGATGGCATGAGTATAAAAATTTAGGAGCACAATAAGTACTATGAGATTTTTGACGTTAATACTGTTCACTTTACTCAGTTTTTTAGGGTATGCAGCCGCCCCAAAAGAAATTTTTTGGGAGGACTTAATCCCTAAAGGGCATGTACAAATCAGCAACCAAGATGCTGCCAGTCATGATGGCGCAGACCAAAACTGGGTACAGCCAGATTTAAACGCACCGGTCGTAAAAAGTTTAGATGGCCAATCAGTAAGCTTGCCTGGTTTCGTTGTGCCGCTTGAAGGCGACAGTGAGATCATTACTGAGTTCTTGTTAGTACCCTACTTTGGTGCTTGTATTCATGTGCCACCACCACCACCGAATCAAATAGTGCATGTGAAAATTAAAAATGGCGTTCCTATTGATAGCCTATATGACGCGATCACGGTGACCGGTGTAATTAAAGTCGAAACATGGAAAGGTGAGCTAGCGCAAACAGGTTATACCATGCAGGCTGTGGGTGTGGCCCCTTTTCAGCTATAAACGCAGCAGGTAATAAACAACTCAATAATAAGTGCAGTAAGTATACCGTTTTACTGCACTACTTTCTTATGCTGGACGGGTGATTTTAAAAACTTCCCCTAGACTTGCATACTCACCACCGCCTAAGCGCGCAATCGGATCTAACGCTAGCGCATCGACTTTACTACGTCCTTTGTGGTCAGTTTCGACTATCTCATCATCGATATACGCATGGGTCACCTGTACAAACATCAACTTCATGGGCAATTCGCCCATTTCCACCACTTTATGCAGTTTACACGCAAATGCAACTTTACACTGCGCGACCCTTGGCAAAGTTGATCCGGCAAAGTCGGTGAGCGTCAAATCCAATGTATCCAGTTCAGACTGATCATTCGGTAAAGTTGCTGCTGATAAGGTCACTTCATCTGCTAAGCGACTATCTGCAATATGAATTACCAGCTCTTCTGTTGCTTCAACATTTAGCGCCGAGTCTTTATATTCGCCACAAGGTTTTACCCCTACCGCATACATCAGCACTGCTGGATCGGAACTTACCGCCGTAAAGTACGAAAATGGTGCTAAGTTTAATGTGCCTTGGGTATTTTCAGATAACACCCATGCAACAGGACGAGGCACCACAGTTTGCGTTAACGTATGGTATACCTTATTTGCAGACAAACTATCAAAATCAAGGATCATAAAACACTCTTACTTAAAATTAAAAACTAAAATCATTAATTCATTGCTTTTCAAAAATTAAGTCGCAAATCCTTCTGGCATCGTCGTTTGATGGCCATTCACGGATAATTTTTTAATGACCTTCTCTTCATTTGGGTAGGCTTCAATCAGCGCGTCGGCAATCCCTGCAGTAAAGCAACTTCCCGTGAAGCCTGGTGCCATTGTACAGCCAAATAACGCATACTGGCCGCCCTCGACCAAACACCCTCCCTGCCAAACCCCCGCAGGTATCAAATACTGACAAACATGACCATTGGTAAAGTCAGTGCCGAGCACGACTTGCTCCGAATCTCCATTCGGGTATAGAAGCGTCAATTCTAGCGGATCACCACCATAAAAATGCCAAACCTCATCAAAGGTCAATTTATGAAAACAGGATACACTGGTTAAGCTATCACAGTACAAGCCTATCATCGCAGTACCCACTGGCTCACCGTGCGTATTGTTACTGCTGGAACGCCATGTACTTTTAAAAAGTGTACTTTCGACAGGTAATCGTTCAAAACGATAATGTCGTAATACCGCCATTATTTCCGGCGTTATAGGCTGATGTTTAAAATGCACTAAGTCACACACATCAACAATCGCATCTGTGTTTAACGCCCCGTAAATATGGGGGAAAAGGGCTGGTGAAGACATTGTGGTACTTGGTGCTTCATAACGTAACGGTGAGTTGATTAAACTCACATCAACAACCAACACAGACAAGGCTAAGTGATTATCAAAAAAACGCGATACCACTTCAGCAACTTGGTGATACTCACAAGCATGGATAAATCCTTCACTGTTTAATGATGCGGGTACATAATTTAATTCAGAAGTAATCGATGTAACATCGGCTGTAGGAACAATAATAAATATCGCACTCGTATCAGTCATCTCTGTTCTCAGATAAAAACAACAAAGCACGTATCATGGCATCATAACCCTTTATAGAACATCCTTATTTCTAAAAAGCGATAATTTAGGTGACTTTATCTAGAGGCTATTGATTTTTGCAGTTCTATTTTTGTTCTCTTTGAGCATGCTTTTATCGCGGCGCTTAATATGTGGCCTAGTAATCTAAGCGAATATTAAGCAACAAAGAGAAAGGGCTGCTCAAAAAAATCGGTAGGCAGCGCTTGATTGGCTTTTCTACTGTGTTATCGGCTGACTCACATGGAATAACCATGCTATGCAGCCTCCACTTTGTATGAAATTCAATCAAATTGCTGTAAAAATGAACCTAACAGATCAACAGCCCCTAATATCAATCAAATCATTAATTTACTTATTGCCCTTACCTGAGTAATAAATCACCACAGGCTCAGAGTAGTTCGGCGCATGATCGTAACTAAATACACCATAATACTTACTCAAATCGGCATTACCAAAATTATCCAGTGTATACGTATCTGGCCCGCCATATAGCTTGACGCCATCAAAAGGAGAGCGCGGCGGATGAAAGCGATTTCTGACCACAAAGCAACCCACTAAATCGCCGCTATCTGGATTATCCCAAGTTAACTTAACAACCCCATTCTCATTGTGTGTTTGTAAATTAGTGGGGGAAGGCAGCGGCTCATTACGACGTTCAATATACTGAATATTCAATGTCGTCGCTTGCTCTGCGTGGCAATCAGCCCAATTTATTAAAGCATTGCTCGCTTGTGATTCTGCGGTTGCGCGAATAATAAAATAATAAGGAGAATTTGCCTTATGCAATCGCGCCAGCTCTTGCAGGCTGTAGCTGTCAAAAATAAAGTTATGCGCAGTACGCTCTTTCAGCTGCTCATTACTCACTTCATAGCCTATGTACTCTATTTTTTGTCGCTGCTTTACATGCTTAAAATCAACATCTTTAAGCTCGACCAATTCAACCGTAAACCGCACATCTTTCGCTGACGACAAACTATTACGACTATATAAAGTTAAGCAGGCTTGCGTGAACACCGTCTTTAGTGGGTCTAGATGCTGCAAATGCTCAAATGCCAATTGTCCGTACACGATTTCACCTTGACCATCAAATCCAGATGCCAATTTTTCTGCGACTACTTTGTCTTGGTAAATCGTATTACACGCAGACATTGTCAATGCTAAGCGTTGCTCCGGTAACTGATAAATAAGCTCTAAATTAGGTCGATAATGTAAACCACTACCAAATGGACCGTAGCCGATATCAAACTGCATAACTTGTGAATCATTACCTAACGGCAAGGTATCTGGGCCTTGTATCCGTAATAATAGCGTTTTATCCGCTAATAACTTGTTTAAAAGTGCGCGTTCTACGCCATTGAATGACCACTTTAGCCAAATTCCTTGCGTCATTTTATCTGATTCAATGGTTTCACCTAACGTATGTAACGGCGTCGCTTCCATCACTTTATCAAAGTCATAAATGTCCTCTATCAAAGAGGCATCTAAAACAGAAATTGACCACTCACCATACTTCTCTATTTTTGTGGCAACACGATTCATCGGGTATAGGAAGAATTGTGCGGTCTCAATACGTGAGCCATCCTCTATCGTACTTAAATCATAAGCGACTACACCTAAACTCACGCCCCGGCCTTTATCCACTCCGATAAACATGGAGTTATATCCAAAATGTTCTTTATTCTTATTACTAAAATTTTGTGATAAATATCCGACATGCTCTCTCGCTGGAAATAATGTACGGCCGCATTGGTGCGAGGCTAATGTGGTTTTCAATCGTAATTCAGGTCTAAAAGGGGATTTTATCTTGGTGACTTTGTCAACTGCGCGAATATTATAAAAATAGAACTGGCCGCTATTGAGTTGTGTATCTACAAACTCAAGTGACTTAGTAATTGCCACCAAATTCGCTTCCGTACACGGACTTTTATTATGCTCACTGCGATATACTTCAAAATATATATCCTCTCGTGCTTCATATTGCCATTGCAGCTCTACGCTGTCATGCGTGACGTGCCCTATGGTAAAGTCACTCACTCGACTTGGCGCCAATGGAGAATAATTAATTGCTTCACTTAAAGCATGTAACACCGCAGGAATATTTTCCGCGACACTTTGTGACATGTTTTTCATGTAATCTGGAATATTGCGCGTACCCACCTCAACAACAGTTGCAATAATCCCTTTACGATAATAATACTCTCGGCCACTCCCATTAATGAGCTGCGCCGGTGGCTTTCCGCGATGAATGCCATATTGTCGCCCTGTCACTTTGCGAATTTCGTTGTTCATGTTCGCGCAAAGCACATTAAGATCAGTGCCTTCAATTTCAACTTCATGGTTAAACTTATGCGCAGGGAAAAATACATTCCCTTGTGAATGATAATCTAAAGCAATACGAATATTGTCATGTGCTTCTACAAAATCGCGGATGGCACAGGTTTCCGGTTCAGAAAAAGCATGAGGGCCACCATAAGTATTGGTATGGGTATTGTGGTTGCGCATAAATTTTGCGTCGAAGTTACGATTCAGATCAACGCCAAATGTACCATCTCCGTTATTACGACGGTTCTTTCGCCAAAATGAAAAATGGTTACGTGAGTACTCAAAACCATCGGGGTTTAAGCACGGTACCATATATAAAGTATTGCGCGTCAAGGCTGTTTGTAATTTCGGGTTGAAGCGGTAATTATCTATAACATACTCAATAAACTTAATTGCCAATTCATTACCAATCCATTCTCGCGCATGAATTGAACCGGTATAAAGTAAAGCGGGTTTGTCGTCTGCATAAGTGACATCGAGCGATACCGTGACCAACATGATGGGCCTATTTTCCCAAGTGTTTCCGATGCTTTGTAAGCGAATTAAATGTGGGTGCTCACTCATTGCCTGCTGTAAAAAATCAATGGTATCTTGATACGATGCATATTGGATTTTCATAAATATCTCTTTGGCTAAAAAGTTTAAGACAAAAAACCCGTGCTTAATGGCACGGGTGAGCTGTGGCTATTTGCTGCCAGTGAGAAACTATTTTCTGCAGCTTTTTGTCTTTTAGATTTTTAACAACACACAACTGTTCCGGATCGCTATTGAGTACATCCACCACGCCATGGGCGCCAAATGTGTGCATGATGTCATCAATCATTTTTTGACCAATGCCTTTCACTTCAGCGAGTATGGCACGAACTTGTTCCTCACTATAAACGGGTAAATGTACGTTATTATCATTCGCCGCTTCATCACTGGCAGGTAAGCTTTGTGACTGTTTACCTGTGCTTATTTCTGATGACGTCAGCACAAAATTATCCTGCAGATTCCAAACTTCACTCGGCCACTCTTCTTTGCTCAAGTAACGAGTATCTAAAATAGGATAGTTTTGTTCATCTAAACCATTGAATACTTCTCCACTGTCTTGGCTGGGTGTATAACGAGAAAAGCCTATATGGCGCATGGTTCGTAATAATCGCGTATCAATTTTCCCAAGCTCCTCCCAATTATAAATGGGTATATTTGGCTTGCTAAACCGGCCATCTCCAAGTAACCACATGAGATATTGCCCAATCCAGTCTCGAATATACGGAAATGCAGCAAAAGCAGTGGCACATTCTAAGATACGCAACTTACCATCTTTACCTAGAGCAATATCACATGCCCAATATTCCGCATTCGCCGATTTTGAAGTGCGAATAGCCAACTCTAATACGGCATCCGGTACGCCTTGATAATCCATGCTACCCCCTTGACTGGTATTAGTTAACCATTCACCTTCGGGGGGTCTGCGCCAAAATGCACACACAGGTTTATGGCCAATAAGCATCACTCGAATATCCGCTTCCATCGGCACAAAATCTTGTACATACACAGGGTAATACTTTTTTTCACTCAAAAGCTGCTGGGCCTGTGATTCACTATCCACTTTATGTACGAAATACCCACCATAGTTAGAAGGCCCATATGAGCGCTTAATGATTTTTGGATAAGTTGCTTTCGCTAAAAATGCTTGCGCTTTTTCTGGTATATAAAAAATTTCGGTATGTGGGGTTGGCAAATCATATTTACGACAAAAGTGGGTCACATTTTCTTTCGATTTATTTGAGAACTGACTGTCAAGCGACGGTAAAAAACGGACATTAGGGAGTCCTCTGGCAATATCTCGAAATGCTTCATAAGCAGTAGCCGGAATATTACCAATGAGTACATCGATTTTTTTCTTTTTAACTTCATTAATAAAGCGCGCTTTATCGTCTCCCCAATGATAAGTCACTTGCTCTATTTTATCCGGCCAACCTTTAAAGTTTGATTTATCAAAAAAGCGTAATACATAATCTAAATACAGTAATCCAATCTTTGGTAGAGGAGTATGTGTTGTCATTATTTAGGCCACCTTGGCTGAGTGAAGTGCGAGTTTGCGTTGTACTGTTTTATCGATAAGGTCGACCATAGCGTCGAGCTTGTTTTGATTAAAATTAATCCCAAGCGCTTCTTGCTCTGGGGTTGCAAATGCTGGGATAGTGTTGATTTCTAGGACGACATACTCTTCTTTTTCACGATCATAAATGAGATCTACACCCGCAATCTCAAGCCCTAATAACTGAGTAGCTTGGATCGCTAAGTCTATGACTTCTTGTCCGGGCTCACGTACAAACACCGAGCCACCACTGGTGATATTGGTTTTCCAATCATCTTTAGGCGCTTTTCGGCCATAGCACCCAACACACTTACCATCGACAATATCAATCCGATAATCGGTATTGTCATAATTAATAAAGCGCTCGACATAAAAGTACCGAAGATCTGTTCGACTCAAAAAGGGCAATAACATATCAAGTGCTTGTTCACCATCTATTTTAACAATACCCACGCCTCCCCACCCATCGGTTGGTTTGTAGACTAACTTACCGCCAAAATCTCGAATCGCGCCTTTTAAGCCGTCAATATCATTTTTATGGCATAGACGATAATCTGGGGTTGCAACACCATGACTACTCAGCAAATGGGATGTGCGAAACTTATCTTCTGCAAGTGAAAATGCATTGAAATTATTAAGTGTCGGAATTGCTTGGCTAAGCACTTGATATAAATATAACTGGTATTGAGTTTGCTGCCCTGCGTTATAACTTAAAAAGACATCAAGCTGCTCCATGGCGACACCATTGCATATCACTTCACCACCTTGTGCTCGCGCATCACGTAAATTTAACCCGGTACTGGTTTGGATCCCTCGCTCTGCCAATGCATGAACTAGTTTTCTCTCGATGGCCGATCCCCCACCATTTTCATACATCCAAATACCCACATGTGGTGCTGTCACTTTTTTCTCCTTGGTAAGCTGTATTGTTTTTAAACTGAACGCTAATTTAAAAGGATCTGTATGACATATTTTTGACCAAAATCGACGGACAAAATTTGTTCATAAAAGCTTCACTGAAATGCAACCCGATATCGCGAGGATCTGCCACAACGAAATTCAGGGAGTTGATAATGACACAGATAAACTTTGATGAATTAGCGAGCCTAATTCGTTGTAATTCTCATAGTAAAAATAAAGTAAATGTAGACTTACATGGGGAGCAAATGATTGAGCTGCTAGGGCCGCTCGGCTTTTCGCTGACACGTTACCAAAGGGAGCATATAGGTGATCATTTATTATTTCATACTCCAAAGAAAACGGGTCGAAAAGTCTTGCTGTTAGGCCATTTAGATACTGTATTTCCCGATGGGACTTTTAATGAGTTTCATCAAGATGACGAGTGGGTGTATGGCCCTGGCGTATGTGATATGAAAGGCGGAAACTTTGTTGCTTTGAATGCGCTGAGACAATTGCGTCAACAATGTGGCCCCCTTTATAACATAGACTTTTTACTCGTCAGCGACGAAGAGATTGGTAGTGATGACAGCAAAGCATTAACAACCGAGCTCGCCACGCATTATGATGCGTGTTTAGTTTTTGAAGCAGCAGGGAAAAATCATGAAGTTGTGGTTGCTCGCAAAGGCATCGCAACTTTTGATATCTGTATAACAGGCAAAGCGGCGCATGCTGGCAACCATTATAGTGAAGGCATTGATGCCAACTTTGCTTTAGCCAACTTATTACTGGAAATGACCAGCCTCAGCGACTTAAAGCGCGGTAGTACCGTCAACGTTGGGAAGATTTCTGGTGGATTAGGGGCTAACACTATTTCACCGAAAGCCAACATGTTAGTCGAAGCGCGGTTCACATCAAAAACAGAACAACAACGATTACTCAAAGGCATTGAGAATATTTGTTTGGCGGTTGAAATTACGGGCGTAGAAATCGCTATCAATGGCGGTTTACAACGTGGTGTCATGGTACCAAACGACGAGCAGCAGTATCTACTCGAACAAATATCAAAGATTTTAGGCTCCCCACTCGCTGTAGAACATCGTGGTGGCGTCTCCGATGCCAATACAGTCTCCGCTGCTGGCACAGCCACACTAGATGGCTTTGGCCCTTATGGTGATGGTGATCACACCATTCATGAGCGTGCGCTAAAATCAAGTTTTGCACTGCGTATTGAACAAGTCAGTAAAATTCTATCCGCTTGGTGCTTTAATACACCTTTTGAATCGATTAATACCTCTGAGCAGGTGGTGACCCCTTAGATCTAAAACTCACACAGCGCATGCACCATTACTTCTGACACTTATGACAAAAAATGGTGCTTCGCTGACCAAGCCTAATTTCTTGTAATTGGGTATCGCATGTAAAACACGCCTCACCTTTACGTCCATAAACAAGCAGCTGTTGAGCAAAGTAACCCGGTTTTCCATCCGTTTGTGAAAAATCTTTCAGTGTCGTGCCACCTTGCTCAATCGCAGCTGAAAGTGTGTCTTTAATGATTGGGGTTAATGCTTGAAAACGCTTTAACGATACTTTTCCTGCTTCTTTTTTAGGGTGTATTCCTGCTTTAAATAAAGATTCATTCGCATAAATATTGCCTACACCTACCACCACATGGTTATCCATAATAAATTGCTTAATAGGTATTTTTTTACCTCGAGAACGCTCATATAAATGTAGCGCAGTAAACGCCCCCGTTAATGGCTCTGGTCCGAGCTTTGCAAACAATGTATGGCTTGTACCTAATGCCTGCCATAAGCATGCACCAAAACGCCGCGCATCATTTAATCTTAACGCCTTACCATTCTCAAAGTGAATTTCCACATGATCATGCTTTTTCAATGGCTCCTCGATAGGTACTATCCGTAAATGTCCAGACATACCTAAATGTAAAATGACGCTACCGACCGCCGTATCCAATAACAAATATTTGGCTCTGCGCCGTACATTCTCAATCTTCAAATTAACAATGGTCGTTACATCATCGGGTATCGGCCATCGTAGGCTTGGGTTATGAATAAGCACTTGTGTTACCGTTTGATCTTGAACGTGTGGGTGTATGCCTAACCGGCTCACTTCTACTTCTGGTAATTCAGGCATAAAATACTCTGTAATAATTAATTCGCAAATCCCGTATTTTCAGACTTGCCAATTTCTAAAGGTAAAAATAATTGCGGTACTAGTTCCATCGGCACCGATAACCAGAGGTGCTGCTGTTTATCAAATAAGTAGTACTGCTCATTATCCAAATATAGTTGATAACTTAACGGTAATTCTTGCCCAGCTAGCCAAAAACGTGCAACTGTTATGGCTTTATCTGCACTTAACCTTATGTCGACAACTTCTAATTGCAATGATAACCATAAGTTTACCAAAGACTGCATTTTTTCTGGCTTTGCTTGCCAAGGTCCATCTATACGCCACGACGTTCCTATACGCTCAATTTTATAACCAGGAAACGCTAACGTCAGTACAAAGCTTTGCGCTGGTAACAAGGCTTTTGGCCCAGAAACCTGACTCTCTGGAGCCAATTTATGGTGTACGCCATTGAGAAAAAAAATCATCAAAAGCATCGAGAAAATCACAACGTTATTCCACGCTTTACGACTTAAGCCCATAGCAGTTTCCTTCATAAATATTGCTCGCAGTGTAGCTACATTTAGCTACACACACAAACCCAACTATACTAGTATCAATTCTTTCAATTTGTTAGCTCACTGCCATCACAATAACTGTATGCCTGCCAAGCATCATAAGGGCCAGCCTTATCTGGTTGGAAGTTATAGCTCCAATGTTTTACTTCATAAATAATTCCTTGAAAACCCACTTTCTCAGCAATGACTGAATAAGCTCTATTTGGTTGCCATTGCGGCGCGGCACACTCACCTAATCGATAGCCAACGGTAAAAGGGACAGACAGTTTTCTGCCAAAATCAGCTTGTAAAGCTTCCACCTCTACGACCCCGTCAATGAGTGACGGATCATGAATAGCGATACTTCCTTGCCCTTTACGCTGATTTAAAAATGGAAATGCTAAACCATCTTGCGCTGTATCATTCACTTCTAGATTGTAACAGCCTACTGGCAAACCCAACTCTAATATATGCTCAGACGAGGCGTTAAACTGATGCCATTGTTTAACAAGATGATGATCTCGATCTTTGATACTTACGCTGGTTTCGTCTGCAAACTTACCGGTCATTAAATACAATTTAGCGCGATTACTAAAAGCCTGAGGTAAATCAAAGTTACTCACAGCAAAATCATTACGACTATTTTCATCTTGTGCTGTGATCGCCTGTACTGTTAAGCGTGCATTGGACGATGTGAATTCTCCCCAATAACGAGCAGGTAAGGTAAGGATTTGGCGTTCGCCTGGATTTAACTCTCCATGCCATAAATAATGCTGCAGCTTAGTGACCCCATACCAAAAATCAATGTCTGTAATATCCGTTTGCCCTTGATTTACCACCGCAATGCTTACCTCGCCACAACGCGTATTTGTTCGGCTATCTATGTCATTATTTGGTGCTAAAATCTGCTCAATAGCCAAATCTGTATTCAGCCTGACAGGTCCATATGTCACCAATACAGCACTCACAATATACCTCGGTGCATCAGACCCATATTGTGATGGCTGCCAAGTATAAGTCTGCCAATCGATATCTAACATAGACTGGGCGCGGCGTGTATCAAGCTCATAACTAAATGGCTCAACCACTTCTCCTGGGCACCAATTTGCTCGGGCATAAATATAGGTGCCACCTTGTGGGAATGTTGCACTTTGATCGCAATCGGTGCGCCAAAGCGGTGTACGTGCTAACACACGCTCATTTTGTAATAGCTCAAAATAGCGCTCGCACCACTCGCCACATAACTCCGCCTCTTGCGCTGGGTTATCAAAAGAAAGCGCGTGACCATGTGCGGAAACAATGACCTTCAATTGAGCTTTGATGTCATCAGCAGAAAAAGTCACTTCTTTTGCAGGTAAAAACGACGAAAATTCATTCGCCGATTTATAAGGCCACCCGGCTGACGCTGAATAATACACTGGTACAACTTTATTTACCCGCCTTGCAACAGTACCTCGCGTTATCAATTTTGCGCTAAAGCCAAATGCTGACTTTTTGACGCCCCAGCCACCATAATGCACATTCAAAGTTCCCTCTCCTTTGAGTACCGGCGCCAAATGTGAAATCTCAAAGACATACTTTCGCCTCCAGCTACGGTTAAAACCATGCATTCCCCTTTGCATATAGCCCGCATAAGGGGTAATTAAACGACCGAATTCATATCGATGCCCGTCTTTTAACCATTCGAAACGCACTGTGTAATCCCAATCACTGCACCCTTGCACTGCACAACCTAATTCAACCTCTAAAAACTGCTGCTGCTTAAAATTGGCTTCACTTGGAAGCGTAAGTAAATAAGCATGATCGCCATGGTGGTCAAACGATTGATAAGAAACTAGCTCAGTCTCTCCAGCGTATAAAACACACGTGAATAATGAAAATATACTGTATAAAAAACCATATTTAATGAATACCATTACATTTCCTTGTTAATTAAAGGTTAAACAATATCAACAAAAAATAAAAATACCATCGAACAAATACGCCTTATTCACTTTCATAGCACCTGAGATATTTTAAATCTCATGCTCGGAGTAACACTTATGTCTAATTTAACGATACAAGGCTATTTTATTACCAACAGAGTTTGATAGAATATCGGCCAAAATTTAAGGAGCTCCGTCCATGGCAATGTATGTAGTGGGTCATAAGATCCCAGATTCAGATTCTATTTGTGGTGCAATTGCACTTGCGTATTTAAAGAACCAAATTGGTGAAGCAGCCGTACCTACACGTTTAGGTGATATTTCTCCTGAAACACAATTTATTCTTGATCGTTTTGGCTTTGAAGCACCTGAGCTGAAGCTTAGCTATGCAGGTGAAGAAGTATACATCGTTGATCATACTGAAAAAACACAAGCCCCTGATGATATAGACGAGGCAACAATTGTTGGCGTTGTGGACCATCACAAATTAGGTGATTTAACCACCTCGACACCGCTAGAATGCTGGATCCGCCCTGTTGGCTGCAGTAATACCATCATTAAAATGATGTATGACTTCTATAATATCGAGATCCCAAAAGATATCGCTGGCTTAATGTTATGTGCAATATTAAGTGATACTGTTATTTTTAAATCGCCGACTTGTACTACAGCTGATATCAAGTGTGTTGAAGCTCTTGCTGAAATTGCTCATGTTGCAGATGTTAAAGAACTAGGTATGGATATGTTCAAGGTGAAATCTGCCGTTGAAGGTACACCAGCTCGTGATCTAGTAATGCGAGACTTTAAAGATTTCAACATGAATGGAAAGCTTGTTGGTATTGGCCAATTAGAAGTCATTGACCTTTCTGTATTTGACGACATCAAAACTGACTTAGAAGCTGATATCGCTAAACTGAAAGAAGAAGGTGGACGCCACTCTGTATTATTACTCCTGACAGATATTATGAAGGAAGGCTCACAAATGCTTATTTCATCTGATGATGAAGGCATTATTGAAACAGCCTACGGGGTTAAACCAGAACACAGTCGAGTTTGGCTTGATGGCGTATTAAGTCGTAAAAAGCAAGTAGTACCGCCACTACAAGATGCCTTTGCGTAGTAACCTCAGCGCGTAAAAAAACCGAAGCAATTGCTTCGGTTTTTTGTTAGTTTAATTACATGCCTATACTTTTCATCGAACCCGGTATTTTGGCGGTCCATACGCAAGTATTAGATACCACCTCACATCAGCATGCCTTGCAACAAATTACACTCCCTATGAGTCACATGAGCTTGACTATTCAATTAGATCAACTCACTACCTATCGCTGTAACAGCACTGCATTCATACTCAAGTCTCATGTCTCACATCAACTCTCGATGCAATCAGGCTGGATCATTCTTATCGAACCCAGCAGTGCTTTAGGTCAATGTATTGATACACGATTGGCGCAAAACTCCTTAATTCAATGTCCACTACAAACAATGCCCACAATACACAGTGATTTAAAAGACTTACTGGCGCTTTGCGATTTAAAATATGTGCAAAACAATCGTCATTTAGATGTGCGGATCCAATCACTTTTAGCCCAGTTAGATCAATGCTTCACAACCAGCTGCATTAAACCAGAACATTGGCTTGCAAAAGATATTGCTGAACAGTTAAATTTATCAGAGAGTCGATTTTTGCACTTATTCAAACAAAATATGCAACTACCTTGGCGCCCATATTTACTATGGCGACGACTAATCTGTGCTATTAAGGTTATTAGTAAAGGTGGAAGCGCGACTCAAGCTGCATATATTGCGGGATTTTCAGACAGTGCTCATCTGAGTCGCACTTTCAAAAAGCAATTTGGTATTACTTTACAAAAACTTCTTTCCAGAAAAAACACTCAACAGTAACTTGCAAAATACTGTATAAAAATAAAATCAAGTTCAAAAACCAATCAATTAATTGACTTCCTGTTAAATTTTAATCAACATGATGGGCCACAAGGTCTTGTGGGTAGTAAATTTGGACTCTGTCCCTTTCAACCATTTAAAAGGATTAATTTATGAAGAAAGCACTCATACTTGCTCTGTCATTATTTTCAATGAGCACCTTCGCCAACACGAATGACTTCACGATTGAAGCACAAAAGTCAGGTATTCAAGGTTCATTCTCGGATCAGGCATATTCCACAAGTAAAGTCGGGAAAAATAACCGTATTAACTTTAAGGCATCTGGCTCTGCGGCTGATGTCTTTAATGCAACCATTGAATATAAAGATAATGTATTTCTCCTGGCGCTTGATAATGTTAATAAACAAGTTGTAATTAACGGCTTTACTAAGCAAAAAGCGGAGCTTGTTGTTACCAAAGAACTGCAATCTGATATCAAAAATATGCTTCATAGTGCACAACTGCATGCTGAAAAAATTAAGGGCTTTCAATCTACGTTCGATAATGAGTCTAATACTGTTTTATTGAAATTTTTCGAATTTTTAGCAACCTACCCAATTGATCAGCCAATCCAACAAACGCTGAGTGCATCTACGGGTCCACGCATCCAGGGGTGGACGGATATTTGTTATGCAATGGGAAACAGAAAAACCGCTGTTTGGGACCTTGATAATGGTTCTGTGAAAACAAAGTCCTACATTGTTGGTGGTCACGGGTTTTGTGCTGGTCGCTGTGGTGCGGGTTGCCCAATGTTTGGTGATGGGCAATACAGTCAAGATTGCTTAAATCACGACGCATGTGCAGATGTAGAAGGTGAACAACTTGGTAATTGCAGTGATGAGTGGGTATCTGCCTCTGATGATTTCTGGTTTTCACCTGACTGTGAAACACCGCATTCATCTTAATAATCTATACGCTTTATACAGAGAGAAGTTATTCTCTGTATAAAGTTAAAAAGCACTCTTAGCACACCATGTGTTGTTCAATTAAATACGTCCTTCGCTCCTATAGCCAGTTTATTCAATTTTTATTGCGCGTATTCAGTCATAGTGCCTTTCTAAAAAAGAGGGGGTACTATGCATAATTACTTATCAAATACTAAGCTTTTAAATTATCAACACATTCAAATCCAAACTCTTATTACCAACAAAAATTGGTTGGTAATAAATCAAACTCAAGCTTTAAAGTCTATCTATGACTTTGTTATGAATGACATAAAATTTGCCTACAGCAGCGAGGATTGTTTAAGTGCATCCACAGTTTTATATCAAGGCTATGGCCAATGTAATACCAAAGGAACCTTACTGATGGCACTATTAAGAGCGGTGGGTATTCCCTGTCGACTACAAGGCTTCACCATTAGTAATAATTTAAAACAAGGTATTATTCCTAATTGGATTTTAACGTTAGCACCAGCGCAAATTATTCACAGTTGGGTTGAAGTATATCTAGACGATAGATGGCTAGAGTTAGAAGGTTACATTATCGATCAGGATTATTTAAATGCAATTCAATCGCGTTTTAAAACGCATCTTGGCAGCTTTATAGGCTACGCAATTGCAACTCCCTCCTTGCAAAACCCCAACAATCAATTTAACGGACAAAATACTTATATTCAGCATAAGAGCATTATTGCATCTCTTGGCCACTTTGATAATCCAGATGATTTTTATCAACAACATCATAATCTATCTGGCGTGAAAAAATGGCTATATAAATACTTATTACGGCATATAATTAACCGGAGAATAGCTGGGATTAGACACTCAATAACATCGAACGTCAAATGGGAATCGTGAAATATAAGGAAATACAAAATGTTATGTAAAATAAAATTGCAAAGACTGGCGAGATACCTTGCAGTACTGGCCATGTTCCCCTTGCTCATTGTAATGAGTGCAGAGCTCACAGTAGCGCTACTACAATGTACGGTGAAAGAAGCACTACCGACGGACTGTAGGATTTTTAATTATGATATTGGCATGATACTCGCCGTAAGTTATACCGCAGGCTGGGCTACACTATTAACGCTGCCAATCGCTGGTGTGGGGGCATATATCTGTTACATTAAATCATTGAGGCTGAGAAAACCTTAAGCGTATCAGCATCGTTCACTTAAAATACATACACCATCAACAAAAATGGCGCTCAATGGCGCCATTTCATGGGTAATCAAATCATTATGACTTATTACGGTTTTCTTTAGTAAATGCTCTGAGCTTACGCTTTTGCGACAGCGTCATCTTATTTGTGCGTCCTGAGAATGGGTTGTCCCCTTCTCTAAATTCAATTTTTATCGGTGTGCCCATGATATTCAAAGCTTTTCGATAATAGTTCATCAAGTAACGCTTGTAACTATCAGGCAAATCGTGGACTTGATTACCGTGAATCACGATTCTTGGGGGGTTATAACCCCCTGCATGGGCATACTTGAGTTTTACTCGACGACCACGCACCAGTGGCGGTTGGTGATCGGCCTGTGCCATATCCATTATACGACGAAGCATTGCTGTACTAATACGCTTAGTTGCAGACGCATATGCTTCATCTACCGATTCAAATAAATGACCAACACCTGTGCCATGCAGTGCCGAAATGAAATGCAAGCGGGCAAAATCAATAAACCCGAGACGACGGTCAAGCTCAGTCTTAATTCGCTCTTTTACGTAATCATCTAGGCCATCCCATTTGTTGACCGCGATCACCAGTGAACGTCCTGCGTTTAACGCAAAACCTAACAAGCTTAAGTCTTGATCTGAGATACCTTCACGTGCATCCACAACAATCAATACCACGTTCGCATCTTCAATGGCCTTCAATGTTTTGATGACTGAGAACTTCTCCACAACATCGCTGACTTTCTTACGTTTTCGAACACCAGCGGTGTCAATCAAAACATACTCGCGTTCATTACGCGTCATTGGAATATAAACTGAATCTCGGGTGGTACCGGGCATATCATAAACAATAACCCGTTCTTCACCTAAAATTCGGTTGGTTAACGTGGATTTACCTACATTAGGGCGACCAATAATAGCAAGCTTTACGGGCTTGTCTTCAAAACCTGTTTTACCATCTTCATGCGCCCCTTCATCACCTTCGAGATATAAATCAGCCAAGTCAGCATCATCTTGCGCTAGTTCATCTTCTTCAGCCGCTAGCTCTGCAATCACAGGCTGTAAAGTGAGATCTAACAACTGGGTAATACCGCGGCCATGCGCAGCAGCAATCTGATACACTTCGCCGATCGCTAGCTGGTAAAACTCTGCACAATTTGAATCGGCATCAATCCCATCCGTTTTGTTCGCAACAAGAAAACATTTCTTTTGCTGTTTACGCAAGTGCTGTGCAATAGCCTGATCTGCAGCGTTCATTCCTGCTCGGGCATCCACTAAAAATAGAACAATATCCGCCTCTTCAATCGCCAACAGCGATTGCTCAGCCATTTCCGTTTCAATGCCTTCTTCAGAACCGTCAATACCACCGGTATCCACAACGATAAATTCATATCCATCGTAACTGGCTTGGCCATATTTACGGTCACGTGTTAGACCTGGGAAATCCGCAACCAACGCGTCACGAGTACGTGTTAAACGGTTAAATAGCGTGGATTTACCCACATTAGGTCGCCCTACAAGAGCGATCACAGGAAGCATAGACTACCTCTTTAATAAACAACAAAAGGCTTCGCAAAGCGAAGCCTTAACAAACTTAATAATAACTAAGTGTTATGGAATTTTAACGGCGCTAACTTCACCATCACGGGTGTATACAATTAGCTTGTCGCCAGCAATCACAGGTTCAACAAAAAACCCAGAGCTATCAAAACTTTCTCTTGATACTAGCTGACCACTTTGTTTATCTAACCAGTGTAGATTACCTTCTTGGTCACCTACAACTAAATAGTTCCCAGCCACTGTAGGCGTCGTTAAGTACCACCCACGTAACGCAGGTTGACTCCAACGTTCAATGCCTGAGTCCTTATCTAGTGCATAAATAACACCTTCGCTATCTACAATATAGATGGAATTGGTTTCAATGCTAAAATCTCTATAACTACTGTACTCTCGTTTCCAAACGACATTGCCGTTTCGTACGTCAACAGCAGCTAAATTGCCATTATACGCAATTGCGTATACATTGGTGCCACTCACTAATGGTTTTGTATCAACATCAACCAATCGCTCAAACTCTGACGCACCTTTTGCCAAGGCAACATCAACGCTCCACGCGGAATAACCGTTTTCAGCAATTAATACTGATAGTTTACCACTTTCTTCACCGAACAGCACTCCACCATTTGCACTCGTAGGTGAACTCAAACCTCTCAGTGTTAATGCCGGAACTTCTTGTTCATGCCGCCAACGCTCTTCACCGGTATCTGGGTGTAACGCAAGCAACTTACCTGACCCTAGGTTGACATAAATTAACCCATCGCCCGCCGCAGGTGAAGATAACGCTTCTCCAGGCACGGCTTTACGCCACACGATTGCACCCGTTTCACGGTCTAAAGCAATCACTTCACCATGCTCTGAACCAATATAAATTTTACCAAAAGCTTGTAAGATACCACCAGAAAGCTTCGCACTGTCGCTGTCTTCCCAAGGCCAAAAGGCTTGGTTTTTACGTGAATCGGTTTCCCAGAGTGTTTTACCCGTATTTACATCTAACGCTTTAACTTCACCATAGCGTTCAGCAACAAAGACGGTGTCTTCGTATACAGTCGGCGTTAACCTAGAAAAGTAATGCTCGACACCGCTTCCCACACTTTCTTGCCACTGAACTTGTGTTTCAAACTGGTTATTTATCTCAGGTAATACTAAAACTTCTTCATCTTCATCATTTGATGAACACCCACCCAACAACGACGCCATACACAGCGCTAAAGTGGCTATACTAAGCTGTTTCATTTTAGCTCCTTATACTGCGGTCTGCGCAATGGCTAAATCATCTAGCTTATTTTGTAGTAACGTATTATTGCCATCTTCACTTGCAGAAACAGCAGCTTGATAATGTGTTCGAGCCGATTGCTTATCACCTTTTTCAAGGTACACATCACCTCTAATTTCTGATACTTGGGCATTAAAACTAGTGGGCATTACGGCTTCTAAAGTAGCCAGTGCATCATCTAGCTTTTTATCTGCTAGTTGCACTCGTGCTAAACGAGTTAAAGCTGTTGCCTTTAATTCTGGATTCTTTACGGAATCTGCAGCAAAGCGTAATTTCTCAGCCGCAACACCGTATTGATTACTATCTACAGCTTCTTTTGCCGCAACAAACGCAGCCAACACAGCATAGTTTGACTCGGCATTATCTTTAATAAAAGAGTCTGCACTAGCTAAAATCTCCCCACTTTCAGCAATACTGCTATACGCACTAGACGCAGCTTCTGCATTGCTAATTTGGTTTTGGTTATATGCCTTCCAGCCATATAAACCACCAAGGCCAATCACAATACCTAGCGCTAAAGACACCCCATTATCACGGAAAAACTGCTTTATTGCTTCTGCTTGTTGTTCATCTGTTGAATAAATTTCCATTCTTACCTCTTATCCAGCCAAGTCTGATAGCAAGGCTTTAACCTCAGCTATTGACAAGGTAACTTGTTCTTTTTGTTCGCGAAGATATTTAACGGTTACTTTACCTTCAGCCAATTCATCTTCACCTAAGATCAAAGCAACAAGAGCGTCACTTTTATCTGCGCGTTTTAATTGTTTTTTGAAGTTGCCGCCACCTGCGTGCACCATAACACGTAAACCCATTACGTCGCTACGCAGTTCCTCTGCAATCACCGGTGCCTGAATGCTGGCTTTATCACCCATTGCCGCAACGTATACATCCACGTTACGACGAAGCTCGCCAACACACTCTAACTCTTGCAGCATCAACACTAGACGTTCTAACCCCATAGCAAATCCAACCGCAGGGGTTGCTTTACCACCGAGTTGTTCTACTAATCCATCATAACGGCCACCGGCACATACTGTCCCTTGTGCGCCTAAACTATCTGTCACCCACTCAAATACAGTGCGATTGTAATAATCTAAACCACGAACCAACTTTTCGTTAACCTGATATCTGACGCCAGCTGCATCCAAACGTTCACATAAATTTGCAAAATGTGTGCGAGATTCTTCATCTAAATGCTCTGAGAGTTTTGGCGCATTAACTAAAATAGCCTGCACATCAGGATTTTTACTATCCAATACTCGTAGCGGGTTTGAATGCATACGGCGCTTACTGTCTTCATCTAAATGCTCAATATGTTGTTCTAAAAACGCTACAAGCGCATCTCGATACTCAGCACGCGCTTCATTTGAGCCCAGTGAATTTAGCTCTAATCGTACATGTTCTGTTATACCAAATGCTCGCCATAAACGCGCCGTCAATAAAATAACTTCCGCATCAATATCTGCGCTGGCCATACCAAATGTTTCTACGCCAAACTGATGGAACTGACGATAGCGACCTTTTTGAGGACGTTCATGACGGAACATTGGGCCCATGTACCACAAGCGTTGCTCTTGGTTATATAACAAACCATTTTGATTACCAGCACGCACGCACACCGCAGTCCCTTCTGGTCGTAAAGTAAGACTATCCCCACTGCGGTCTTCAAAGGTATACATTTCTTTTTCAACAATATCGGTAACTTCACCGATAGAGCGTTTAAATAAGTCAGTAGATTCTACAACAGGAAAACGGATCTCTTGATAACCATAAGACGCCACCGTTTGACGTAATGTTTGCTCTACTTTCTGCCAAATCTGTGTAGTACCTGGCAGACAATCGTTCATTCCACGAACTGCCTGAATTTGTTTCGCCACTGAAAATCCTAACTAAAAATTATTAAAACTGATACAAGCACGCTAAACGCACAATAATGCGCTGAAAATTAATCGCTCATTATACCGCGCTCGCTTAAAACGTAAACGACTCAACGCAGATAATCCCATATGAGTCGCTTAGTTATTACCATTATTCGACTATTTTTATATCTATCGCAGGCTGTGCTTCTTTCTTTGCGACAAAATCACGAACTTGCGCTTCTAACTGCTCAACAATATTATCATTATCAATACGCATTTTTTGGCGTTCGCCATTAATATATAACCCTGAGCGTCGGTTTGCACCTGCAAGGCCAATATCACTGATTAAAGCTTCACCCGGTCCATTCACCACACAGCCAATTACAGAGACTGACATTGGTGTTACGATATCTTCTAAACGTTCTTCCAGCTGGTTCATGGTATTAACCACATCAAATTCTTGACGTGAACAACTCGGACATGCAATAAAGTTAATGCCTCGCGAACGAATGCGTAACGACTTCAATATATCAAAGCCCACTTTGATTTCTTGAACCGGATCCGCTGCTAATGATACCCGCAATGTATCACCAATACCTTCAGCCAATAACATGCCCAGTCCCACTGCTGACTTCACAGAGCCAGATCTAAAGCCACCCGCTTCCGTGATCCCTAAGTGTAATGGCTGATCGATTTCTTTTGCTAACAAACGATAGGCCCCAACAGCTAAAAATACATCAGAAGCCTTAACAGATACTTTAAACTGATCAAACTTCAAACGTTGTAATATTTCTACATGACGCATCGCTGACTCTAGTAACGCCTCAGGTGTTGGCTCACCGTACTTTTCTTGTAAATCTCGCTCTAGAGATCCACCATTAACCCCAATTCGAATTGGAATATTGCGTTCACCCGCCGCATCAACCACAGCACGTATTCTGTCTTCGCTGCCAATGTTACCAGGATTAATACGCAAACAATCTGCCCCATATTCAGCTACTTTAAGCGCTATACGGTAATCAAAATGAATGTCCGTTACCAAAGGAATATCAACTTGCTCTTTAATACTCTTAAACGCTTCAGCAGCATCCATGGTTGGCACTGAAATACGTACAATATCAGCCCCGGCATCTTGAATTGCTTGGATCTGTGCAACCGTTGCGTCAACATCCATGGTATTAGTGTTAGTCATTGATTGCACGGCAATAGGGGCACCGTCACCAATAGGGACATGGCCTACGTTTATTCGGGTCGACTTTCTGCGCTTAATAGGTGATTCTGAAAACATGACGGTTACTCTACTAACGGTAATTTAAATTTTGCTAATCGGTTCTTCGGTAAAGATGTTAAATCAACACGTTGACCATCTAATTCAACATCTACCATCAAATGCTTGTTTAGGATCACAGCAAACGGTGCCTTACCCTGCACAGTCATAGTATACCCTGCTTTTTTAATCCCAAATGCTACGCGCTCTTGTGTTGCATCAAATATTTCTACCCAACAGTCATCACTGAATCTCATCACTATTGTGCTAACACCTTCTGGCAAAGCTTGCTCTTCGGTGGTTGATGCCTTTGGATCTACCACCGTATTTAATGACATATTTTGAGTCTCTAAAACAATGTCATCACTAACTATATCTGCTTCACCAGAGTTTTCTCTTGATTCCAATACAGCCTCAGCCTGATTTTGAACTTCAACTCTCTTTTCATCCACATCTTCATTTATCTGCTCGTTGATTGATCCGTCAATGTGCCCATCAGCACGCATTGCCGTGGTAGCTTCAGTATTTTCAAGTGCAGGCTCTGTGTTTTTGATATCTAATTGCGAAGTTGCATCCGTTGATTGCCACCACCAAAGACCAGAAGCGCCTAATGTCACTATCAAAATCACATAACTAATAATCATTAAACGATTATCGCTCGCTTCTTTTTCAGTGCGACGGGAAAAACTTTGCATTTTTTTGCTTACAGCTTGCTTTTCAGGGCTTTTAAATAAGCCCATCGTTTCTTTGGCCGGTAACTGTAAAATGGCGCAATAGCTCTTTAAATAACCTCGAATAAACGTTAATGGTCCAAGTTTATCGTAGTCATCTCGTTCAAGCTGATTTATTTGTTGTGGACTTAACTTTAAACGTTCAGCAATTTCTTCGATGGAAAACCCAGCAGCTTCTCGAGCCACTTGCAATGTATAGCCTAAAGTAGGTGGTACGTCTTGTTGTTCGGTAAGTTCTTGATTCATAAAATGTAACTGTTTGGATCTACAATTAGTAAACTATGACCTTCACTCAAGATCACGTCGGGTGTTAATTTGTTCCATCGCATTAAATCATCGATCTGCAATCCATGCTGAGTCGCAATATTATACAAGGTGTCATCTGACTGAATAGCATAGGTTATATGTGGATTATTCAAAAAGATTTTACTGCCTGCTTTCACTTTGTCTGAGGCTTTCAGGCCATTCCACGTTAATAATTTCGCTATTTTGATATCATAACGAACCGATAAACTAAAAAGGTTTTCAGCTACCTTCATTATGTGAAACGGCACATTCGGCATTACTACCTCACTGTTAAGCAAAGGCACAGTGATATTCACAGAATGATCTCGACGGCTTTCTTCTGCGATGATATCAGTCGAATGAGCGGCAGATTTTTTAAAAACCACCTTGTTTGGGTCTGGTTTATAAAACTTGACAGTGCCTTGGCCTGAGTCTGACGCCTCGGTACTTTCTCCAAATGAAATTACCCGTATATTGTCTTCATTAATGTGTGTTTTTACAGGTAATTGAGTACTTTTGACTGTGCTCGCTACAGGCGTAATTGTGGGTGAATTTCCCGTGTATTTCTCGGTATTTTGGCGTAAAGAAATACTCGCTTGTGAAACATCAGCGGCTTGTTTAACCACAGAGACTGTTTGCTTAGCTACTTTTTTACGCGTAATTTTGATCTTGGGTTCATTGATGACACGCCCTGATCCCATTTTAGTTATTTTCTTTATTTGCGCTTGACGATACTGCTCTGTTAATTTTTCAAACTCAGACTCAAGCACCTTTTCACGCAATAATAAAGCGGCCTGCCTTGAGTTAGGGTAGTTTTGAATTAAGGTTGTTGACAATGATTCTGCACGCTCTAAATGCCCCATTCTTTGATGCAGTAAGTGTTCTAATAGTAGAGCTCTAGCAGACATAAACCCCCTGTTGCGATAAGCCTCAAGGATATTTTCGGCTTGATGTAAATCACTTTTTGCATAAAAAAGTGCAGCAAGTCCAATCAATGCCGACTGGCTTCTTCCATTATGCTGGACTGCATTTTCTAAATACTCTAATGCCAACTCAAACTTGTCTTGTTTGACAGCACATAGCGCTAAATTTTCATAACTTTGCGCGACTCTCAAATAACTTGGAATATTAATGGCTTTCAATAACTGTGCACGTGCGCCATCGTAATCCTCAATACGGCACAAAAAGGTGCCGTAGTTATTTAACGCATTTGGGTCATCAGGGTTTAGTGCCAGTGCTTTTAAGTATGCTTTTTTGGCCCATTGTTGTTCACCGACTTTTTCATAATAATATGCCAAAGCATAATGGACTTCGGCGAGGTGAGGGGCAAAGGAAGCTGCCTTTTCTAGATTAAACTTAGCTTGGGTAGTATTGCCTGCATTTAAATACTGCATCGCGAGTGCAATCCGCGTTTTAGCAGCATCTTGACTACTCACTGTATTTTTGGCACTAGGATTGTTACGTGTGACCGAGCTCGTTTCGGTGACGCACCCAGATAAACAAAGCAAAGCCACAGATAATATTAAGCAAGAACGCATGCACCATCCATTATGTAATAACATCGAGCCTCTATATTACCTAAAAGCCCTTATGTTTCATCTGTTTTTTAGACAAAAGGGCTTTTAATAAACTAATTTACTTAGCTGGCCTTCACAGAAACCGCAATCGCGTTATCTTCACGCATTTGTTTTTTCGCTAAACGTTTCGTTCTATCGACAACGTCCCCCACTAATTGACCACAAGCTGCATCAATATCATCGCCTCGTGTGCGGCGCACAATACAAGTTAAACCTGCGGCTTGTAATACTTTAGAGAAGCGGTCTATACGGCTATTACTTGAACGACCATATTCATTACCAGGGAATGGATTGAATGGGATCAAATTAATTTTTGATGGTGTCCCTTTTAAGACTTTTACAAGTTCATGAGCTTGATCTGTGCTGTCGTTAATACCTTGCAGCATGACATACTCAATAGTGACATCTTTATTGGCTTTAGAACCATCAATATAACGACGACAAGCCGCTAAAAACTCTTCAATTGGGTACTTTTTATTAATTGGCACCAAAACATCACGTAAATCATTGGTTGGTGCGTGCAGCGAAATAGCCAGTGCCACATCAATACGCTCTTTCAAAATATCGAGTGCCGGCACGACCCCTGACGTACTCAAAGTGACACGGCGCTTAGATAAACCAAATGCCCAATCATCCATCATCAATTCCATCGCAGGAACAACATTGTTCACGTTAAGTAGCGGCTCACCCATCCCCATCATTACAACGTTCGTCACTGGGCGTTTAGTGCTATCACCGTCATGTAAACCAATATCTTTTGCCACTCGCCATACTTGGCCAATAATTTCAGATACTTTTAGATTGCGATTAAAGCCCTGCTGAGCCGTCGAGCAAAATGTACACTCAAGCGCACAACCAACTTGTGAAGACACACATAATGTGGCTCGGTCTTTATCTGGGATCCACACTGTTTCAACTTCCTGCCCACCCTCAAGTACCAAAGCGTACTTGATGGTGCCATCGCTGGCTTCTTGTCGAACTGAGATCTCTGGCGCGACAATCTCACAGTCAGCAGATAATTTTGCTTTAAGCTTTTTGTTGATATTGCTCATTTGCTCAAAATCATCAATACCAAAGTGATAAATCCATTTCATCACCTGATCCGCGCGAAACGGCTTTTCTCCGTACGATGCAAAAAGTTCGCGCATCCCCTCGCGATTAAGATCAAGTAAGTTAATTTTTTTCTCAGTGGTGGCCATGAAACAACCTCAATTCAGGTGACGGTATAACAACGATAAGGTAGCCGCGCATTGTACAAAAAACAGGCAAGCTTAACAATCATTGTTGATTGCTTTGCAAAAGGTTCATACCAAAGGCTGACTAAACATTTTGCAAAACAGACTTTAAACAGAGACAAAAAAAGGGCTCGAAAGCCCTTCTTTCTTTTGCTTACGCTCGATATTAACGAGTACGTGCGCAAAGCTCTTCTTCAGCGAAGAAGTAAGCAATTTCACGAGCAGCAGACTCTGGAGCATCTGAACCGTGTACCGCATTCTCATCAATGCTGTCTGCGTAGTCAGCACGTAAAGTACCAGCTAGTGCTTCAGCAGGGTTAGTAGCGCCCATGATTTCACGGTTTTTAAGTACTGCGTTCTCACCTTCAAGAACCTGAACCATTACTGGACCAGACGTCATGAAAGAAACAAGTGCGCCAAAGAAAGGACGTTCTTTGTGCTCTGCGTAGAAACCTTCAGCTTTCTCTTGAGAAAGGTGAACCATTTTAGAAGCAACGATCTTAAGACCAGCTGATTCGAAACGGTTATAGATTGCACCGATGTGGTTTTTAGCTACCGCATCAGGCTTGATGATTGAAAAAGTACGCTCTAAAGCCATCTTTTTTGCTCCAAAATAGTTTATGAATATTAACGGCCGCGAATTATACGCTTTTTGCTAGAAAAAACCTACTAGATTCGCCCGCTATCTTGACAAGGAAAAAGAGAGGCAAAGTAAATCGTCAGTCAATGAAATAATGATCTGCATCAAATAGCCGCAACTAAGTGGCTATTATACTGCGCCGCTTTTCACTTTCACGTCAATTTTTGGCCCCAACAGCTGGTTTGTACCCAGTTCTATGATGAGGTTTATTTACTATGTTTATACCAGAACTCCTTTCACCTGCCGGTAGTATAAAGAATATGCGTTACGCTTTTGCGTATGGTGCAGATGCAGTTTACGCAGGGCAGCCTCGTTACAGCTTGAGAGTACGTAATAACGAGTTTGATTTAGACAATTTAGCACTGGGTATCAATGAAGCACATCAACAAAATAAAAAACTGTATGTCGTATCAAATATTGCCCCACACAATAGTAAAGTAAAAACCTATCTAAGAGATATTGAACCCGTTATTGCTATGCAGCCAGATGCGTTGATCATGTCGGATCCGGGCTTGATCATGCTTGTTCGAGAGAAGTGGCCTGATATGCCGATCCATTTATCTGTGCAGGCCAACGCCGTTAATTTTGCCAGTGTAAAGTTTTGGGCACAACAGGGGATAGAACGCGTTATTTTGTCTCGTGAGTTATCCCTTGATGAAATTAGCGAAATTCGCACTCTGTGCCCTAATACTGAGCTAGAAGTATTTGTTCATGGGGCTTTATGTATGGCGTACTCTGGTCGCTGCTTGCTATCGGGATACATTAATAAGCGCGATCCAAATCAAGGGACATGCACCAACGCGTGCCGTTGGGAATATGATGCAAAGCCCGCAAAAGAAAATGAAACCGGCGATCTTGTGCATAAAATCGACCCCAATACTGTGATCCCAACATTGGGCGCCGGTGCGCCCACCAACGCCACATTTATGCTGGAGGAGCCTGGTCGACCAGGCGAATATATGCCCGCTTTTGAGGATGAGCATGGTACTTACATCATGAATTCAAAAGATTTACGTGCGGTACAATATGTCGAGCAACTTACAAAAATGGGTGTACATAGCCTCAAAATTGAAGGCAGAACCAAGTCTTTTTACTATGTTGCTCGCACGGCACAAGTCTATAGAAAAGCAATAGACGATGCGGTAGCAGGTAAACCTTTTGATCCGACATTAATGCGCACACTAGAGAATCTCGCACACAGAGGTTACACCGAAGGCTTTTTAAAAAGGCATGCGCATCAAGACTATCAAAACTATGAATACGGCCATTCAATCAGTGACAAACAACAATTTGTGGGTGAAATCCTTGGCAGACACAGCAATGGTTTAGTGGAAGTTGATGTTAAAAATAAGTTTTGTACCGGCCATAGTCTTGAACTCATGACACCAAAGGGCAATCTTGCCTTTAATTTAGCGCATATGGAAAACAAAAAAGGACAACGTATTGAAGATGCAAAAGGGTCTGGTCATATTGTACAGATCCCACTTCCAGAAGACATTAACTTAGATCATGCTATTTTAATGCGTAATTTGGGTGCAAACCAAGATACACGAAACCCATTTTAATAGGATTAACGATGGCTTTGTTAATTAATAATAAATGTATTAACTGTGACATGTGTGATCCGGAATGTCCGAATCAAGCCATTTATTTTGGACAAGAAATATATGAGATAGACCCAGATAAGTGCACTGAGTGTGTCGGCCATTATGATACACCAACTTGCGTAAGTGTCTGCCCGATTGATTGTATCAAGCCTGACCCCAATAGGCAGGAAAGCCTAGATCAATTGGCTGAAAAGTATTTACACTTAACGAATCAAGCATAATGTAGTTATGCTAAATTAGCCCTCTACAGCTAATTTAGCAATGAACTGATTTTAAGGTCCTAAATAACGACTAACCTCGTACGACTCTACATCTTGTAGCTGAGAGTATTTCCTTGTTAATTTACTAAAATAAATAGGCATTTTGAGCTTAAGTCGATGCAAACGCTGATAATGAAATTTATCTAGTATCGTATTATTTAATAAGTGCTCAAAAATAACTTCTTGCTTTTTATTTAAATAACCGACTTTGAAAGGAATCACTCGATCCAAAAATAAATGGAAAGTATCTCTCCCGAATTTATAACCATTTAAATACGGAAACCTCTCAATTAACTCTAATGCATGATCATAATTGCGCTCTGATATGCTTTTGTACAGCAAAGAAGGCGTTATTTTCCCAGTAGCTCGATAGTCTACCAAAAAGTGATGATATTCACCTGTTATAAGCTCCTGTGAAGGAAACTTATAAAAATCGATATACCAAGAACTCTTCATTGCGATATCAAGTGCTTTCTGGCCGATGCTAATGTACAACTTGTAAGTCAAATAGTTTTGTTCATGAGGAAGAGATTGATTACCTAGCTGAATAATCTCCGGCGTTATTTCATTGAAATTCTTCACACTACTATCAATCTTTGCAAAATCCTTAGTATCTCCTTTTGATATTAAATCCAAAATAAAAATTTCAGATAACACCGGGGATATATTAAAAAGAAAAGATACTTTCTCAGCATTACTATTGGCTGTCTTCCCTATCAAATATTCATCAGGCCTAAAACTATGAAAGTTGGGTTCAATTTTTTCCAATGCTTGCTTCAGCTTTTGACAGCGATATCTATCTTCACTTAACTGCTCTTTCTTGTCCAACACCCCTCTCATTTCATCGACTAAAAGCACTTCTCTATCAATATTTCCAACTGTGCTCTGTATTTCAAATTCAATAGAATGTCTTAGCTCTATTGGCAGTTGAACACCTCCCGTCCCTAAAAGAGTACCTTTTTTATCTACGATGGGAACAACTCCGTGCTTTGCTAACTTTTTTAAATAAACTATATTATTTTCAGTAAGATTATTCGCAAGTAACTTATCTTTAATATACTTATTAGCTGGTGGAGTTAGCAGGTTATCCCTTTTAAATTTACCGCTTCTTTTTAGTACGATAGTTAGCTCAATGTTCTCTGACAATACTGAAGCTGTTAGCAAATCACCTAGATGACCATCTGAAAGCAATAATGGAGTTGTTAATTTATTACTATTATCAACAATGTCTTGTAAATTCTCAGGCTTAACATTTGCACCAATGGCTCCGTATAAAAGCGAAGAGCTTAAATTATTTGTTCTAAAAAAATAATCCCTGCTACTCTGTTGTATTTTTTCCCAATACAGTCCAAAAATAATTTCACTTGAAATAATTGAAAATTGATCGTTTTCACGCCAAAAAAAATGTTCATCTAACAAATGCAAATTAGATTCAAGCCAAGTATTGACACTATTTTCATCATTACTTTCTATTAAAGTAACTAATTTTTTATTTCGCTCTAACAGTCTTTCCCGTTCTTGGCTTTTTAAAACATCGTCACTCTTAACAATTTTCCTCTTAATTTCTTTATTTATATAATAATTCTTGTATAAAGAAATGGATTCATCGCCACTTATAATTTTTGCTTTTCGCAACTCATATAATGATTCTTCTATATCATTTCGCATCAGAAACGCGTCTAGTAATACAGCTTTCTCTGAATTAAACAACTTCAAATTACTAGCCAATTCAGAGTGACATTGTTCAGAATCATAAGCCAACTGAATCAGTTTCTCATCAAAAAAGATTACATCTTCTGTTGACGAGTTAATATCTTCGCTCTCAAATAGTTCTTTCTCTTTTTTAACCACCGAAGCTGAAGCTTCTTCATATTGCGTTTCATTAATTATATTTAAGTGACTTAGGCTCAACTCATAAAACAAAAAAAACACTGCAAAACAAAAAAAGGTAATAAGACTTCTTCTCAACATACCGTTTATCTACTATTCTTTTCAATGATCACTTTTTTATTATCGCTATAAAAATCAAGCAATTCTTTATAATCCATATTCAATTTATAAAACCCTGAAAAATCACAATACCTTCCGTCTACATATTTATAGAAAACTTTAACTTTCCTCACCCACCCCATTGATTCAAAAGAATAAAAAATATAAACATTAACAAACTCAAGCTCCTTCATTTTTATTTCTTCATCGTCTAAAGACAAATAATCTTTATCCAAAACAACATGGCTGTATGATTTAAATGAGAAGACAAGAGAGAAAATAAAATATACAAAAAACATTGGCGTTAAGAAATAAAGTATCCTTATTTTACTCTCATCAATAAACTCAGGGTTAAAATGTAGAAAACCCCATAAATAGAAAAACAAAGTGACACAACCACTTCATGATTAAGCAGTTTCTTTTTTAGCTTAAGCATAAGCTTCCTTAAATATAAAATGGGGGTTTCCCCTCAAACGTTAAATCATATATGACTAAGGTATTTCACGATTTCTACAGTAAGGATCTGGAGAAATAACTTGATACATACATCTCAAGCACCTCAATATTTTGTGCCTCATCAATGAGCAAGTTCAGTAAGAGTCCTCCTTTAGGTTGATTTTTCCACATTTTTTCTACTGGAATATCAAAACAGTCCCCATTAACATAACACTATCATATTCGTTATGCGTTCAAATTCCATATTTATTATTTTCATTTTATAAATAATGGAATTTTAACTTTATTTCCGTTTTTATGAAGGGTATGTTCGCAAGACGAGCGGGTATTTCACTTAGAAATACAAAAACTGATGGGTTATCGGTAACGTAGTTGAACTTTTAAAATGTCACTAAGTAGTTAATATTAGTAAATACAAAAAAAGCTCATATGATGAGCTTTTTTTTCTGAGGTTACTCTTGTTATTAGAACTTATATTCAATACCTGCAGCAACATAATCACGTTCAACTTGATTATCACCATCAAATGTTGAGTAGAAGCCATATAGCTTGGTGACTTTATTCAATTTGTGGTCAATGCCCACTGAAATACCGTCAATTTTGTCACCCTGATCAAAATCAATCACTTGATATTGGGCTTTGAATGTATTTGCCCCCATACTGTAAGCCGCGTTTAGCATATATCCATCAGCTTCATCTGAGCCATCTGAACGTTCCTGCATTTGATAAATCGCGCCCACTTTAATATCAGAGAATTTACCATGGATTGCAAAACGAACTGCATCATAGCCTTTTACTTCACTGTCTACAGCAATTGCTGCATAAACCGAACTCTTCTTCAGTTTACTGTCACCATATGTTAGCGCAGTTGAATAACCATTCTTACCGTCTCGGTCATCTTCAGCAATAAAAGTCCCTAGCAATTTAAAGCCACTAAAACTGTTCGACTTATATGAAATAGAATTGCCGAGTCTATTTTCACCTTTAAACAAATTTTTAATGTCGCCTTCAAGGTCATTGAATTGATCTAGTTTGCCTTGAGATTGTTTGTACGCCGTATCATTTCGACCTATCACTACCTCACCAAAGTTGCCCTTTAAACCAACATATTGATTACGTGCTGTAATGTTATCTTTATCACCTTTTGAATCCGCATCAGACAAATCTACCTGAAACTCCAGCTTATAGATAACTTCTAAATCACTTCCTAGTTTTTCTGATCCCTTAAAACCAAAACGCGATGCGTTGCTTTTAATTTCAGTTGCAGAACCTTCACCTTCATCTGTTGATTGCACAGATACGTTTGCTTTACCATACACCTTAACATCAGCGTGGGCGTTGAATGATAGTGCACTTAATACAGACAGCAAAAGCGTTGATTTAACTAGTTTCATGTTTATATTCCTCAATATCGCAACACGTAATTTTTAGACAGGCGCAGTGTGCCAGCTCATAATGACAGAAATATTACATGAGAAATATTTTGGTAAAAAAGACTACTTGAAAATGAAATTAAAACGACATCAAGCTGACATAATAACCGTAGATTCAATGATAAATAGCGAAACCAATATAAGACGATGAGAAAGCGACGCACCCTATTACACAGAAAAACCGCTACATAAATGCGGCCAATGAATCTACAGCAACCTCAATGGCAGGTAACTGACTACTGTCTTTATGATAGACCGCAAACACCTCCTTGGATGACCCAGCCACAACACTAATATGGTACAACTCGCCACTTTTGAGCATGTCAGAAATTAGGTTCTGTGAAATAAAAGCACCGCCACCATGATTCATCATTAAATCAAGCGCAATTCGCCCAGTACTTGTTTTAAAGTAATAAGGCATCTGACCCTGGAACTGCTTTGCATGCCAAGTTGAAAATGTCGGTCCCCAATCAACGTACACATATTGAGTATCAAAAAACATCACAGCATCCGAGCACTCAAATGTACTAACGGGTAAGATGCTTAAGTGGCCGATAGATTTAACCACTAATCCATCAACTTTAGGCGGATCAAATAATACTGCTACATCTAAAGCTCGCTCCAATAGCAACCGGGTACACTCTTGCAATCCTTTCACTTCAGCAGTTAATGACAAATCGGGCAATGCAATAACCAATTTACCCATATTAGACTGTAAAACTGCATCCCAAATATTGGCCGTCCCAGCGATTGATAATTGTGCCACTATATGATTGGAAAGCGCCACTTCTGCTTTCACCCGTTGCATACCTGTAAGTATCATCTGCGCATGGGGCAACAACCGCTCCCCTGACGCCGTCAATTGAATGTTATTTCTTTGCCTAATAAATAGCGTGGCACCAAGACTCTGCTCTAACTGTCGAATCCTAAAGCTGACTGCCGACTGTGTAATATATAAACCTTCCGCAGCACGACCAAAATGCCGTGTATTGACAACTTCTACAAACGTCCTCAATAGTTCAGTGTCCATTGCTGCTCCTCAAAATAAAAATCCGTAATGTAGTTTTCTGGCTCACAATTTACATTGCCGACTTGGGATTGATATGCCGTAACCTGTGGAAGTGTAGTCCACTTGTGGTGCAATTTGAGTACTATTAAAACTTAGGGAGTTAGGAGGTAAATTACGGGATATTTAATCACCCTGCAGCGGGAAAATCAGAGACACACTCGCAATGCGTCACCAAAGAAAATACCATTAGCCTGCAAGTAAATGAGCGTGTATCGCGATACGCACGCGTCTCGCTACCAATTTCGTAATAAAATACCAACAGTGATACACCCCTCTAAATTGAGGAATTACGTTCCTTACTTGTTATCGTCATCATTTCGTCTAGTATTATTACAATATAACGAAAAACAATTAGTTATAAACCTGTCCCCCACATTAGCCATTGCTTTTTTGGCGAGATAGGTTTACAACTATGTTGTGCGTATTAGCGAAAGACTAGGCTTATATAAGTGACTCGACGAATACTTATCATTGAAGATACACCCACAATTGCCAAAGTTCAGAAACACATCGCTGTGTCTTCTGGTTATACGGCTGATATTGCCGGTTCACTCGCGGAAGCTAAAGCGCTTGTAAGCCAAAATCAGTACTTTTGCGCCGTCGTTGATTTCATTTTACCGGATGCCCCCAACGGAGAAGCAATTCCGTGCACCATCAAGGCAGAAATTCCAACCATCGTTATGACGGGGAATTTAGACATTAAAACACGGGAAACCGTCGAAAAATATCCCATTATTGATTACATCACCAAAGAAAATAAGCAAGCCTACCAATATTTAAAAAGACAACTACAACGCTTACCTCGTAATGAAAATGTACAAGTACTCGTTGTCGATGACTCTCGACAAACAAGGCGCTATATCAGCGCACTTTTAGAGCGACATAAGTATCAGGTCTTGGAGGCAAAAGATGGTCAAGAAGGGCTTGAGGTACTACAAAACAACCCCGAGATCTCGGTCATTATTACCGATAATGAAATGCCACGAATGAGTGGTGTTGAGCTGTGTGGTGAAATTCGTCGACTCTACAGTGACGATGATATTGCCATTATTGGTATTTCTGGATCTAATGCATCTCATTTATCTGCGCGCTTTTTGAAAAATGGCGCGAACGACTACCTCCGAAAACCCTTTAATGCCGAAGAGTTTTATTGCCGTTTGAGTCAGAACGTAGATATGCTCGATAATATCGCAACTATCCGCCTCCAAGCTAATACGGATTATTTAACCAAATTACCTAATCGGCGTTATTTTTTCGAGCAAACCACTAAAGTACTTAAGTCAAAAGCGCTGAAGCAACAAAGTAGTACCTTGGCAATGATTGATATTGATCATTTTAAAAGTATTAATGATCAATATGGCCACGATGCGGGAGACGATGTGCTCAGTGCACTCGCGGTCTGCTTCAAGAAATTTTTCGAACATGATTTGGAGGCACGCTTAGGCGGCGAAGAATTTGCCGTTTTCTTCCTCCAAGGCAGTGTAGAAGAGAACTTGAAACAACTAGAACTCTTTAGGCAGTATTTAGATGCAAACAGTGCCTCTATGACTCCCCACAAAATCCACTTTACTATTTCTATTGGATTTGTATCTATGGCAGAGCAAAAAGTAGATGCACTTTTAAAAGCCGCCGACGTAAAGCTCTATGATGCAAAAGAGGAAGGTCGAAATAGAGTGGTAAGTTAGGGCATACTGATTGCCCTAACCAGTTATTCGTTATTTTGATGAACGATATGTATCCCAACTAAATAGCGCCAATGCACTCCAAATACATGCAAAAGTCACTATACGCTCAGTAGAAAAAGACTCCCCATATAATGCTACAGCCAATACAAACATCAAACTAGGGCCTATATATTGAAACAAACCTAATGTTGAATAGGCTAAACGTTTAGCCGCAGCAATAAAGCACAATAATGGCAAAGTGGTGACTATGCCCGCACTAATCAAAAGTAGATTAATTAAATCTGAATTTTGAGCCATATTCGTGGTTGTTGATGGTTCACTGACCCACCAGTAAATAATGGCTGCGGGTAATAAAATTAAAGCTTCGAGCAATAGCCCAGGTAAAGACTCTACAGGCATTTTCTTTCGCAATAAGCCGTAAATCGCAAATGAGCTGGCCAGTGAAAATGCAATAACAGGGAAAGAGCCAAAACTAATCACTTGTAACGAGACACCGGCTACAGCGAGCCCTACAGCGACTTTCTGCCATTTTCTCAACCGTTCCGCTAAAAAGACCACACCCAAAAGGACATTAAGTAATGGGTTAATATAATATCCGAGACTCGCATCTAGCATATGTCCATTATTGACCGCCCATATAAATAAACCCCAATTAAAACCCAATAAAGTGGAGCTTAAGCATAATAACAACACTAATTTTGGTTGTTTTATGACCGGGGCTACTTTATGCCATTGCTTCATTAGCGCAATAATCGCCAGTAAAAACAACACTGACCATACAATTCGGTGAGTTAAAATCTCTAAAGCATCGATATGATCGAGTTGCTTAAAGTAAATCGGTGCAAGCCCCCACATTAAAAATGCAAGTACTGCGTAAATGTACCCTTGTTTGTTAAGACTGTTTGGCATATGTATCATATCTGATGCAAAGAGGTGGGCATTATACGTGCTAATTATGAAATAATGCAGTTTCAGTGATATAAAATATTTAGCCGACTAAATAGGTCCCAGTACCAAAGGCGATTTGTATTCCTTCATCATTATGAAGTTCCATTCTACACACACATACTTTGTTGCCAGCACGAATAAGACTGGCACTTGCTATGAAGTACTTCCCGCGGCCTGGCCGTAAAAAATCAGTACGAATGTCTATTGTGCCAAGGGTTGCTAACTTTTTTGGCACTGTATGGAGTACGTCAACCTCAAGTTTATCAACAATCGATGCTGCTGCCAGCATTCCACCAACATTATCTAATACGGCAGAAATAACACCGCCATGTAGAATCTTTTGTGACGGATTACCAATTAACTCATCTTTCCAAGGTAATTGAATTTCTGCACATTCCGCATCTAAATGATTAACCCTAATAGCCAAAAACTGATTAAATGGCATTTTATCAACAAAAATTTCAGCTACTGTAGTTATGATTTGTGACTTATCCATACTCCCCCCTCTCCTCTGACCAGTTAACGTTACGCGCAATTGCGTATTTTTTCAAGGTTGGAAAGTTACAGACAAGTGGGTTAAAAACCTCTAAAATGCTCGCGATGGATAATCTTGCACACACCAATACACAACATGATGCTAAATCTGTACTCAAAAATATTTTTGGTTATAGTGAATTTCGAGATGGCCAACTCGCCGTTATCGAAGCAGCCCTAGCGCGTCAGGATAGCTTAGTTCTACTTCCCACTGGAGGTGGAAAATCGCTATGTTATCAAGTTCCTGCATTGGTTCTTGATGGTATTACCCTCGTTGTTTCGCCCTTAATTTCTTTAATGCAAGATCAAGTTACGCAATTGCAAGCACTGGGTGTTGCTGCTGAATATATAAATAACAGCGTCCCAAAGGAGCAACAACAAGCCATATATCAACGCCTGCATCACGATCAAGTCAAGCTACTTTATGTTGCACCCGAAAAAGTGTTGCAGTACGACTTTATCGAACGCATGCGACATTTAAAAATCAGTTTATTTGCCATTGATGAAGCGCATTGTGTGTCACATTGGGGACATGACTTTAGACCTCACTACTGCCGCCTCAGCGAGTTAAAACATCACTTTCCAACAATTCCAATGATGGCATTAACGGCAACAGCAGATACCGCAACGCGCCATGACATTGTTAGCCAACTCAGTTTACAAAATCCTTATGTGCATACGGGTAGCTTCGATAGACCCAATATTCGCTATACTATAGAAGAGAAATTCAAGCCATTATCGCAGCTAATGCGCTATTTAAAAGAGCAAAATAATCAAAGCGGTATTATTTATTGTACGAGTAGAAAGCGCGTTGATGAGATCTCTGAAAAGCTGGCTGATGCCGGTTTTAATGCCGCGGCATATCACGCTGGGATGAGCAATGAACAGCGTCAATTTGTACAAAGTGCTTTTGCGCGAGATGACATACATATTGTCGTTGCAACGGTTGCATTTGGAATGGGGATTAATAAACCCAACGTACGATTTGTGCTGCACTACGATATTCCTAAAAGTATTGAAGCGTATTACCAAGAAACAGGTCGCGCTGGACGTGATGGTTTAGCTGCCGAAGCCATTATGTATTTCGACCCTGCTGATATTGGTCGCGTAAAACGCTTTTTTGAGGACATTGAAGACGAGCACCGCCGGCGCGTTGAAGAGCAACGCTTTAACGCGATGGCAAGCTTTGCAGAAGCACAAACTTGCCGTCGCCAAATACTGCTAAATTATTTCAGTGAATATAAAAGAGAACCATGTGGCAACTGCGATATTTGCCTAAATCCACCCACGTGCTTTGATGGCACTTTAGTGGCCCAACAAGCGTTATCCTGTGTATACCGCGCCGAGCAACGCTTTGGCTTAGGTTATATTGTAGATGTGCTACGCGGTGCCAATACCAGTCGCATTCGGGATAATCAACATCATGAGTTAAGTACTTATGGGCTAGGCAAAGACAAAAGTAATGAGTTTTGGTTAAGTGTACTAAGACAACTCATCCACCATGGACTTCTGAATCAAGATATTACTCAAGGAGCAAGTCTTAAACTCACTGAAGCTGCACGTTCAGTGTTAAAAGGGGAATACGCCTTACAATTGGCTGAACCACGTTTACAGGCGAAACACGTTTATCAAGATAAACTCGCCCAATTCAATTACGACAAGAAATTGTTTGCTAAGTTACGCAGTCTACGTAAACAGTTAGCCGATGAAGACGATGTACCTCCTTATGTGGTATTTAATGATAAAACACTCGCTGAAATGGCCCAACTCACCCCGACGACTGATGGCGAGTTCCTATCGGTGTCTGGCGTTGGTTTTACTAAACTCAGTAAATATGGCACGCCGTTTATGCAACTTATCCGTAATTACCTTGCCTCATGCTAATCTAACTTAGGGCCATTTATGACACAAATAACATTCGATGCCGCCTACAATGTGCTCTTAATTCATGTTCCTGAAATACCAGAAGCAGATGAATATTTATTTTGGGCAAAACTATTTTTGCATCAAGAAGCGCTCACTATTATTGAAGAACTCGAAGGGGCCGATCGTCATCAAACCCGCTTTAGCTATGGAAATAGCACATTTAATATGAACTTCGAGCATTATACAGACAGTATTTGGATAGCGCCTGAGGGCACCGAATCTGAAGAGCAACTCGTTAATTTATCTAAATATTTACTAACAAGTTTTCAATAATCAGATAGACTTAAGAAATAGATTATGGTCATAGTGATCATAATAAATTTCAGTCAATTGATTGTTTGTGGAGCTTTATGCTAGCGAGTATAAAAACACAACTTGCACTCATACTGTGCTTAGTTGCCTCATTTTCTGGCTACAGTGAAACTTCTGTGTTCGCCCATACTGACTCAACTCAATGTGCAAATAAGGGCGATAATGTCGCTCACGATATACCATTGACTCGGCAACTTGATACTCACGCACAATTACCTGTGCAGGCTCCGGGGAAAACCATAACGGCTATCGAACTACAGCAATTGAATGTTTTTGACACTAACCTGCCCGAAGAAGATAACCCCGTATTTCGCTTTGCAAACCGCACGCATATTACCACCAAACCAAACGTGATCATGGCGCTCCTATTGTTCGAGCAAGGTGATGACTATTCAATAAAAAAAGTAGTGGAGTCGGAGCGCTTATTGCGACAGCAGAGCTATCTGTATGATGCTCGAATTTACGCTGATGAAAATTGTGATGGCACTATAAATATCACGGTCGTCACGCGCGATTTATGGACGCTCTTACCTGACTTAAGTTTTAGCCGCAGTGGCGGTGAAAACTCATCTCGTATCGGCTTTAGAGAGAGTAACCTATTTGGTTGGGGAAAACGCTTATCACTCACCCATACTAAAGATCAAGACCGTTCTGGTTACCTATTTGTATACGATGACCCAAACATTTTATCTACGCGTTATCGTGGCCGTGTTGAATATGCTGATAATGATGATGGTTCACGGCATTATGTTGGTATCAATTACCCCTTTTTTTCTACCGATACGCCATACAGTTACGGTATATTAAATTATAAAGATGAACGAAATGAGTCTCTATATCAAGATGGAGAAACCATTTCTGAGTTCTCACAGCACAGCGATGTTAGCCAAATTTACTTTGGTCATGCCCAGCAGCTTAATAATAACTGGACACAACGCCTTACTCTGGGTTATCAATACGATCAGCAAACCTTTAAAAAGTTAGCCAATACCACTTTGCCGCTGGCCCACAATCGCACATTGAGTTACCCCTATATACAAGGTCAATGGTTAGAAGATAAGTTCATAAAGGTCCGTAATTTTGATTCGATATATCGTACTGAAGACTTGAACCTAGGTTGGAATATTAATGCACTGCTTGGTTATTCAGATAAAGCTCTCAGTGATAATGACAATCACTTTATCTACCAATTTTCCGCGAACAAAGCCCATTACACTTCAGATCACAGTTTGTGGCGTATCAACCTATCACTGTCTGGTCAGTGGAATAGCCAAGAAAATACCGCAAGAAACTTTATTACCCAAGTAGGCGCCCAATATTACTTAAATACCACTATCCAAGACTCGTGGTACGCCAATATACAACTGAGATTTGCAAAAAACTTAACAGCAGATCAACAACTTACCTTAGGCGGAGAAACTGGTTTAAGAGGCTTTCCCATCAACTACCAGCATGGCAGCAAAAGCGTACTAGTAAACATAGAGCGGCGCTATTATTGGGAATATGATTTACTGCAACTCTTTAAAGTTGGCGGAGCCGTTTATTTTGATATTGGTCGAGTTAGAGGTAACACACTGGTTCATAGTGATCCTAATTATTTGAAAAACCTTGGAGCGGGACTGCGCTTAGCTCCCAGTCGTGCCAATGCCGGACTCGTCTTACATTTAGATGTCGCAGTCCCCCTTAACGGCCCCGATGACGTAGACAATGTACAATGGCTTTTTACTGTCAAAAACCGCTTTTAAAGGTTTAACGTACCACTATGGCTATACACATTTAACGAGCACTTCTATTTTGACTGACCCAACGCTATTTTTAGATTTTATTTTGGCACAATACAAACTGGTCATCACTGGCCTAATCATCCTACTTTTTCCTATATTAATGCGCTTGAGCATACATTTACTTACCCAGCTCACTCGCGGAAAAATTGATATGCACCGCCAACAAAGAGCCGAGCTTTTACTGCGTGTCATTGTCGCAGTTTTGTTAGTTTGCTTATTGCTTATGTTTTGGGGGATCGAACTAAAAGGGTTATTGGTGCTAGGTTCTTCGTTGTTTGCCATGCTCGGTGTAGCCTTGTTTGCAGGGTGGTCGTTACTGAGTAATTTAACGTCCTTTCTCATTCTGTTTATTCAAAATGACTGCCGTATAGGGTTTTGGGTACGGGTTATTGATGGCAGCAACTTTGTTGAAGGTCGTATTTCTGAAATGGGCTTAATGAATGTGATTCTAGAACATATTGACGGCCATAAAGTGATTTACCCGAACAATATATTTGTCACTCGCCCAGTTATGATTTTATGTAAAGCGCCGAACAAGCGCAGTTCATTACCAGAAAAGCGTCTATTGAGGCCAAAAAAATCAAGGTAGGCCACATGATTGTAGCCACCTTATTATTGAACCTGCACTTAGGTGATAAATGTTACAAAGCACCTACAAATCAAATAACTAACAACTCAAACCTGACAAATTAGTCATTTTTTATAATGCAAATCGTCAGTGCTAACAATCGTTGACTATGACTAAAAAACTCAATGTAGTCATACCTAAAAGTAGCGGTGCCGAATTATTTCGCTCACTGTGCCTTTAGATTACTTATTCTTTTTTAATATTACGGATACTGCCATGCTTACCTTATCTGGGTATTCAAATAACACTTGGTGACTCGCATTTTCTAACGGAATGTACTCACCTTCTGTGTTGCTCGCTATCATCCTACTCCACTCACTACCCTGTACTTGCCATCGAATCAATGCAGCTTGTTCTTCCCCTTCAGCCTTTGCTATATCTAAACGCTCAAAATCACTATCAATCACCGTAATGGGGACATTTAAACTATTTACCAAAGATTTCGCCACTTCTAAATCGTCATGGTAATTCATCATCTCCTTAATGCGTGTGACTTGCTTTGCAATATCGAGCCTTTGTTGCGTAACTAAGTCATAATAAACCCAATCCATTTGATTCTCATACGCTTGTGGGATCAGTCCTGCAATTTCAGTCCTTTCATTCTCGATTCTCTGCGCCGTTTTCTCATTCCAATTACCTGCAGCTATATGCTCTATATATTCTTCTCTATAAGCCCGTAAACTTGCTACTGCACCACTTTGATATAGCTCAATTGAATGGGGTAACAAAATATCCGGGTCAATCCATACCATGGCTTTTGTTTCAACATTTGGATTTGGGGTATGCTGATACATGAGTGTGGCTAAATTACTGTTTGAATAAGCGACAAATACGACAGTTTTTACTGCCAATTTTTCAAGTATATCAGGGAGATCAGTCGCAAACCTTGTCAAAGATGGATCTTCACTATTACTGCTCCAAGCATTGCCTAGTCTGTCTATAACATGTACTCGCCCGAGTTTCGCCAGCTGCTTATGCACCAACGCACTCCACGCTGAGTCGCTATGAAAATACTTGTTGGCCCCTGAAAGTAAAACAATATCGGCGTTATTATTAGACTCCCCTAATGTACGGACGTGATAATGGCTTTCACCCACCTGGTAAAGTGATGACCCCTGCTCAAAGTTATATTTACTGTGATGATTAAAAAACCTAAGTACTTCTTTTGAAGTGGCTAAGTTCGTATGAGACCATTGATGGCGGCCTCCCTTAATGGTCAAAAGCTGATTGGTGATCTGCTGCTCATTTGAGTAAGTTATCGCCATGATGTTAGCGGCAACCTCGCTCTGAACCGACGGGGTTTGTATTTGATTTTCCTCAGCAATTAATGCCATAGCTGCAGGCGATGAAATTAACCCAAAATTATCATGAGTCAGCCCTTCATAAGGAAGCACGCTGTCAAGCTCTCCATGGACCATTAAATAATGCGTCGGTTGTGATATCTGGCAACTTGCCGCTAACTGCCGTGACATCGATGCTGCAACACTTGCGACCCCTTTAAATAACTCGCTGTGTTTACACAGCATATTCTGGCTAAACAAACCACCTTGAGAAAATCCAACCGCATAATTCTCCCCTGCGATAAGATTATATTCTTGATGCATCCGAGCAATAATATTAACAATAAACTCAGCATCATTCGCACCAAGACGATGTGCGATATTACAACCACAACCATCATCCCACTCAACTTCTTTTGAGCTTGGGTATACCACTAAATAATCGTCACTATAAGCTTCAAACTGTGTCATGCTCTGCATATTCTGTGCACTTTGACCCGAACCATGAAATGCTAACAACAATTTATACATCTTGTTGTTATCAAATCCAGATGCAGGAAAAGCAAGCCGATAACTACGCCCATTTAACGCAATGACTTTTGTATTACTCTGACTTGCAGCTTCCTCTGTGGGAGGGGCTGGCTCCGCAGTCTGTTCTCCATTACCACATGCTGATAATAAAATTACAGCCGTAAAAATTACCCATAGTTTACACATAACTTATCTCCTTCTTGTTTTGCTAAAACCCTAACTTCCCTGATACATTGTGTCGTGATAAATGACTGAATTAATCGTTACCTTTTCATGAACTAAAAAATAAAAATAATAATCAAAGGGTTAAAATGGATTACATATTGGGAGGGGTACTCTTTAATGTACATCAACGTACCCTGACATACGAAAAAACACAAAGAGAACTTGAGCTCAAATCTTTTGAGCTACTGATGGTATTTGTGAAACACCAAGGGAAAGTACTGACCCGTGACATGTTAGTTACATTAGTATGGGGTGGTCGAGTTGTCTCCGATAGCGCAATTAACAAAGCAATTTCCAAATTACGACATCATTTTGAAATGCTCAGGCCCGGGAAAGAGTTCATCACAACAAAAGCAAAATTTGGCTACACTCTGTGTATTCAAGTGAATGAATATCAAGCGGCTAAACCACAACTCACACACAAATATTTATATACTTTTGCAGCAATCGTTTTAATCACACTCATCATTATTGGGAGCTTCATATTTATCAAGCTTCCCTTTTCTCAAAGTACGCTAGAACTCAAACGGTTTACAGCTCATGATGGTGTCGAACTCAATGTAACAGCTTCAAAGAAAGGCGATATATTATACGTCTCCACCAGCACAGGCGGGCATAATAAACTCATCATAAAATCTGCCCTTACTCATCAAGAACACACATTGCCACTTAATCCAAAAGATTTTAATGCGGCAATAATAAACCCATCAGGCACTCAAATCGCAGGCATTCGAAGAGGCAGTAGCGGCTGCCAGGTAATGCTTTATGATATTTCATCAAACACGCAAAACCTCATTTTTGATTGTACGGGTAAGAAAAATATTAAGCTGGCATGGCAACATAATGAGCAAGCGTTATTCATCCGCTCGAGAAAAGATAACGCGACACCATTTAGTATTTATAAACTCAAACTAGCAACACAAGTACTCCAACAAATTTCCTTACCACTACAACACGCTGATTTCAAAGGTGACTATTTAATAGCATCACACCCCACTCAAGATCTACTCGCTTATGTGCGATATTTAGAGTCAAATAAGTCAGAACTACATATAATTAATAGTCAGACACTTACAACATTGCTAACCCATCAGCTCGACCATACACTCAATGCCATCACATGGAGCGCCAATAACAATGAGCTCTACCTTGCTAATAAAAAATCACTGTTTCTTTTTGATTTCAAAACCAAACAATCACATGTTATTGCACAAATGAGCAGCCCAATTCACTCGTTGGCTACGAGCTTAATCAATGATCACAATAAACTCTTTATTAGCTTGTTTGATATCAGCACTAAATTACAAACATTCAATATCAAACAAAAATCGACCCAAACTTTTTATAGTAATGCTGCATTAAACCGATTGCCACAGGCCCTCCACAACAATACCATGATGTTTATTTCAAATGCTGCCCACCAGCACGATCTATGGCTATATAAAAATAAGCAAGAAAAACGCGTCGTTTTACCTTTTGAGTTTGGCTTCACACGCTACCAACCTAATTTTGATCATGAATATATCACTTTTGAAAAATTCGGAGCGGTCTATGAATATGAGATTAAAACTGGAAATACCACTAAAATATTTGAAGAATCACATCAGGCATACGTCATAAATTACGATGAAAATAGTCAAAACCTAATATATAGCAGCAATAAAAGTGACCAATGGCAATTGTGGCTATTCGATCGTCAAGACAACAGTCATAAACAATTGACGACTAAAGGAGGGTATAGTGGTTATGCATACAATGGAAAGGTATACTTCAGTAAAAGAAATCACTCGGGCCTTTGGGTTCTAGAAAATCAAACTGAACAACTTATCATTAAAGATTTCAGTAATATAAATTGGCTCAATTGGCAGTTAATTGACGGTAAAGTTTTTTTCTATCGCGCTGAGTCCGGCGTTTGGAAATTTGATTTAGATTCAAACACTGAACAGCTGGTTATGTCCGCTCCACCCAATTTTACTCATCAATATACCGTCCATCCAGACCAGAGCGCAATCACCTATGTACAGGCACAGCCAATGCAAAGTGATATACATATTTTAAGCTTAGATAAGAACCAATAACTAACCTCAGGTTTGGATAAGGGTTTTGGAATAGAAAAGGTTTTGAAAACAAACTTACGTACAATCCAATGATGATATCTTGCTCAATATCAAGGCGCTTTTATGCAGTAATAGCGGGCTATTACCAATGAAAGCAACGCCGAGAGTGAGAAAAATAGCTTTATTGGGCAAATTCGCTTATCCAGAGCTGAGGTTAACTAGCTATACTGCGAAATACTTAAGTGTCATCACATATCGCAGAAACAAAAAACCCAGCCTAAGCTGGGTTTTTAATATTCTTTCAAAAGCAAAATTACTTGATTTTTGCTTCTTTGAAAATCACATGTTTACGAACCTTAGGATCGAACTTTTTGATTTCCATTTTTTCAGGCATGTTACGCTTGTTCTTGTCGGTAGTGTAGAAATAACCAGTACCAGCAGTAGAAACTAAACGGATCTTATCACGCATATCCCAGCTCCTTAAACTTTTTCGCCGCGAGCACGGATTTCAGTAAGAACCGCGTCGATGCCTTTTTTATCAATAATACGCATACCTTTAGTGGTAGTACGTAGTGAAACGAAACGTTTTTCGCTTTCAACCCAGAAACGGTGAGTTTGTAGGTTAGGTAGGAAGCGACGCTTAGTAGCGTTGCGCGCGTGTGAACGGTGATTACCAACCACTGGGCGCTTACCTGTAACTTGACAGACTTTAGACATGTCTATGTATCTCCAATAACTTCGCTCGAGCTTTTAATTTCCCCTTGGACAATACTGTGGCCCCAGGGTAAATCAGAGGGCGCTCTTTATACAGCATATACAGGTAGAGATCAAGGATCTGATCCTATCTAATCAGCTCATGTGTAAATTTGATAGCGGCCAATTATAATGATCGAATGCCGTTAGGGAAAGTAAAAACTGCATTTAAATTAAACTATTTTACAAAAAGGCCCACAAAGCGATGTTTTTTACAGCTTTAATAGTGTCAACCCAGCTAAATTAGGCCTCTTTGCGCAAAAGAAACACACTGCTCAGCTGCAACAATCAAATGATCCAAAACCGCAATATCAACCAAAGCCAACGCTTTTTGCAATTTTTGGGTAATTAATTTGTCTGCTTGGCTTGGTTCAGCCAAGCCACTGGGATGATTGTGGGCAAAAATAATCGATGCAGCATTATGCTTTAATGCTGCTTTAACCACTTCTCTTGGGTAAACTGATGCAGCATTGATGGTGCCTCTAAACAAAATTTCATCTGTGATTAATCGATTTTGATTATCCAAATAGAGCACCATAAATACTTCATGGTCGAGTCCTCTTAGCTGTATCGTTAAATAATCATTAACTGCATTTGGTGAGTCTAAAATATTGCTACGATGGCACTGCTCTTTTATATAACGCTTACTTAACTCTAGCACAGCTTGTAGTTGTACATACTTTGCTTCTCCTAGTCCTTTAAAAGCCGAGAAGTCTGCCAAGTTAGCGTTAAAAAGATTATGAAGTGATTTACTCTGTACTAATAAATAATCAGCCAGCTCAATGGCATTCATCCCTTTTATGCCGGTACGTAAAAAAATAGCAAGTAATTCTGCATCGGTTAGCCTACTGGCTCCTTGAATTAACAATTTCTCTCTTGGGCGGTCATGCTTTGGCAGCATTGTTAGTTGCATTTTCTATCCTTAGTGATGCACCTGTGTAAACAAAAGTGTAGTCAGTCATTGATGAATTTCAAAGACGCGTGTACTGCTTACCTAAACAGCACCGCTTCTGTGTGGTATCTTTAGCACCATCGTGAAACTAAATTATTCTATGATGAGCTAAGTTATGGGCCAACCAATTAAAAATATTGTCCTCGGGATCAGTGGAGGTATCGCAGCATATAAATGTGCAGAACTTGTCAGAAGACTGAGTGAACGTGGCTGTCGCGTCAAAGTCGTGATGACCGAGTCAGCCAAACACTTTATTACCCCACTGACAATGCAAGCCGTATCGGCAGAGCCCGTCGCAGATTCATTACTAGACCCAAGCGCTGAAGCCGCAATGGGCCACATAGAGCTGGCAAAATGGGCTGATTTAATTTTAGTCGCTCCAGCAAGCTGTAATATTCTAGCAAAAATGGCGCAAGGTATTGCCGATGATTTACTCACCACTTTACTATTAGCCACGCCTGCCAAAGTGGCTGTTGCACCGGCAATGAATCAGCAAATGTATGCCCATGCAGCGACACAAGCAAACTTGGACACACTGCAGGCACGAGGAGTCGAAATTTGGGGTCCAGGTAAAGGAGAGCAAGCCTGTGGTGATATCGGTGCGGGGAGAATGCTTGAACCACTAGAACTCGTAGAACATTGCTTAACAGTATCTCACGAACCTCTTTTTGCAGGGAAAACCATTACCATCACTGCTGGGCCAACCAGAGAAGCACTCGACCCGGTGCGATTCATTAGTAATCATAGTTCCGGAAAAATGGGGTATGCAATTGCACAAGCTGCACTCTCATTAGGCGCAAAAGTGAACATCATCTCTGGCCCCGTCGCCATTGCCCCCCCTTCGCACGCAAAAGTCTTCCCAATAGAAAGTGCAGAAGACATGTTAAAATCGGCCATGCATTTAGCACCTCAATCTGATATTTTTATTGGCTGTGCAGCGGTTGCAGACTACCGAGCAGCGACTGTCTCACATCAAAAAATTAAAAAACAAGGTGACGAAATCACACTCACTATGATCAAAAACCCCGACGTGATAGCACACGTGGCAGCGCTTAAAGCACAGCGCCCGTATACAGTTGGTTTCGCAGCAGAGACTCAAAATACCTCGGTCTATGCACAAGATAAACTCAAAAATAAAAACTTAGATATGATCTGTGCCAACGATGTGTCTGTGCAAGGTCTCGGGTTTAATGCAAACAACAATGCGCTCAATCTATACTGGCCTGATGATAATCTAAATTTACCAGCTACCAGTAAACAGCAGCTGGCAATGCAGCTCTTACACGCATTAGCCAAACGTCTTAAGTAAGTGGTTTTGAAAATACTGGCACGAAACTGAATAAAACATTAACATATGGATCCAAGTATATGTGTAAACAGCTTGGGGTTTGCACTGACCATAATAACGATAATATAAAGGAAGGTTCATGCCAGCGACCAAACGCAGTAACCGCAAAGAGCAAATACTTCAATCTCTCGCACAAATGTTAGAAACGAGCCCAGGTCAACGCATCACTACTGCAAAATTAGCTGCTGAGGTGGGCGTTTCAGAAGCCGCACTATATAGACACTTTCCCAGTAAAGCTCGGATGTTTGAAGGCTTGATTGAGTTTATCGAAGACACTTTACTCTCTCGTATTAATTTGATCTTAGATAATGAGAAAGAAACTCAGAGCCGTGTTTATAACATCTTGGTACTCTTACTGACATTCTCAGAAAAAAACCCAGGAATAACCCGCATCCTAACAGGTGATGCACTGCAAGGTGAACAAGAGCGTCTGCGTGAACGCGTGCAAAGTTTCTTCGAAAAGCTAGAAACACAATTTAAACAAGTGTTACGAGAGCGAAAATTACGAGAGGGTAAAACCTTTTTAATTGATGAAGCTGCTTTGGCTAATTTTTTTCTCGCCTACGTAGAAGGTAAAATGAATCAATTCGTGCGCAGTGACTTTACTGCGCGTCCAAGTCAACAATTTGAAACTCAGTGGCTTGAGCTTCAAAAGATCTGGTTAAACTAAAATGCCCTACTCACTCGAGTAATTTGAGTGAGTAGGAGTATCTCCTCTAATCTATTTTTTTCTTAAATTCACGCGTTATCGCGCCTTTAGGATTTCTGATACTCTGTGACACGCTATCTATCTGGTTAACCTGCACGCTAAACGCACGGCACTTTATTTACCATACAAAAAAGTGCTAAAACTGACCATAAGTCTAAAAATAAAGAATATAACTCATGATGAAAGTTACTTCGTTTGCCATTGCCTCTGTGCTTTTAAGTACCGCAGCATATGGCCAGAAGCCGTTAGAATTTAAAGATGTATTTGACTTTAAGTATGCTAAAAATACACAATTGTCTGAAAATGGAGCATGGCTATCGTTTTCTGCAACCCCGTATCGTGGTGACGCTGTCGGCCATATTTATTCACTCAAAAACAATCAGCTATTAACGACCGTCGAGCGTGGGACTAAACCGCAAATCAATAAAAATGCACTTTGGATTTCATTTACCAAAATACCGTCTTTATTAGAAACTGAAACTGCCACAAAAAAACAAAAAAAAGCACTCACGAATGATTTAGTACTCATCAATACCACCACAAAAGAACAACAAGTATTCTCTAAAGTAAAAGACTATCAAGTGTCTGACGATGGTCTTTGGCTTGCATACCGTGAAGTACATCAGGACAAGCAGAAAAAGAAAGATGAAACAATAGATGCAGAGATTGCAGCAGATAAAAAAGACGAACATCACACACTGGTGATTGTAAACCTCAGTACAAACACCACACATCGTGTTGCACAAGTTGGCAAGTATGCATTAAGCCCCACAAGTCATGGTGTTATTTTTGCTACCCATAATAGTAATGGTAGTCAAAACCAAATTGGCTTTTTTCATCTGTCTAACGCTAAGCAAACACCCCTTATCAGTGAACCGGGTGTCACACTAAGTCAAGCAACATGGCATCCAACAAAGCCACTTGTCGCGTTCAATATGGGCAACTATGTAAACGACGACCCTCGCCGCCGCAATTACCAAGTAACACTCTGGAACGCTGCGACCAACACACTTAAGTTGGTAAAAAACTCTGACGGATGGTTTACGGCTAAAACAGCCAAGTTGACGTGGTCTGAACATGGAGAACGTCTGTACTTTCAAAATCGTCCCGAGCTCAACGTAAAAACCCCTGAGTTAAAGTACCTCGAGACAGACTCACTGTATGATTATGATACTATTCGCGCGCAAAAAGGCCTAAAAATTTGGCACAATGACGATGCACAAATTAAACCAAGAGAAGTTAAAACATGGCAAGAAACCAATAAACATCGTCATTATCAAGCGGTGTACCATATAAATAATGAAAAAGTAGCGCAACTTTCCGGTCCTCAGGTTCAAGATCTCACACTGCATACGGAAGCTCAATTCTTGTTAGGAAGTGATAATACCGCCTACCTAGAAGAAATCATGTATAACGGCTTCTTCTACGACTACTACGCTGTTAATGTAAAAAATGGCGATAAAAAAAGCATTACAACGCGAACACGCTTTAAACCTTCACTCTCACCAACAGGTCAATTTGCGGCATACTTTCAAAACCAGCAAATTTGGCTCAAAGACTTGACCACGAATACCCGTACATCGCTCACTCATAGTATTAATCATGCTATTTTTGCCGATGATAGGCATGATTACCCCAGTGAACAAGCTGGCTATAAATTCGCCGGATGGCAACTGGATGGTAAAACGCTATACGCCTACAGCAAATATGATATTTGGGCCTTTGACGTAACCACAAAAACAGCCGCTCGCTTAACGCAAGGAAGAGAAACCAAAACACAGTATCGTGTGCGTCATCTTGACAAGTTAGCTACTGGCTTTACACCGGGTCAAACGCTTACATTAAGTGCCCATAACTTGAATAATAAGCAAACGCACATTGCAACTCTATCGTTAAAAGACAATACACTCACTACAGTGCTCAGTGATGCCGCGCGTTTTGATGTACTAAAAAAAGCCAAACATAGCAATACATTACTCTTTACCAAACAAAGTTATCATGAGTTCCCGGATATCTGGCAAACCAATAGTACCTATCGCGATCCGAAAAAAGTCACTAATCTTAATCCTCAAGCCGCTAAATTCTCATGGGGTCAAAAGCCTGAACTTATCAAGTACAAAGGATACAATGGTGAAGACTTACAAGGCGTATTAATCAAGCCTGAAAATTACCGGGCAGGCGACAAATTACCGGTGGTGATTTATTTCTACCGTTATATGAGCCAACGCATGTATGACTTTCCAAAAATGGAGCTAAATCATCGCCCTAATTTCCCGATGTTCACTTCTAATGGTTACGCAATATTTTTGCCTGATATTCGATTTGAAATTGGCAAACCTGGGCCATCTTCTACGCAAACTATGATTAACGCAGCACAAAAGCTCATTGATATCGGGGTTGCACACCCTGATAAAATAGGATTACAAGGCCATTCTTGGGCTGGCTATCAAAGTGCGTATATGATCACACAAACCGATATGTTTAAAGCCGTTGTGTCTGGTGCACCAGTGACCAATATGACATCAGCATACAGTGGTATAAGACTGAAATCAGGCCTCGCACGGCAGTTTCAATACGAAACCGGTCAAAGCCGTATAGGTAAGCCTTTACATCAAGCGCTCGATCTATACATTGAAAACTCCCCTGTCTTTTTTGCGGACAAAGTCAACACCCCTATTTTAATGATGTTTGGTGACAAAGATGGCGCCGTACCTTGGCAAGAAGGTATTCAATATTACTTAGCATTACGACGTTTAGGAAAAGATGCCACTTTCTTGCAATATGAAGGTGAGCCTCACCATTTGAAGCAATTCCCTAATCAAGTCGATTTCTCAATTCGTATGATGGAGTATTACGACCATCATCTAAAAGGACACCCCGCCGCCGATTGGATTTCCAATGGAAGTCCCTATCAGAGCGAATAACCATTCGCCGGTGCTTCTAGTTATTTAGAAGCACCTTTGTGGCGTTGCGTCACCTCAAAAGCGTTGAATTCATTTGCACCGCTGGTAACTCAAGCCAGTAAAGTTTAAAATACCTGACTCTATTAATTTTCATGGGCAGGTCACGGCATCTGCTCAAATAAACTGGCGATTGACGATGACCGAAACAGCTCGCGGTAACTTATTTATTTTATCAGCCCCATCAGGTGCTGGGAAATCAAGCCTGATCAAAGCATTACTAGATAAACATAATGACGTGAAAGTCTCTGTTTCTCATACCACCCGCAACCCTCGACCGGGTGAAAACAACGCCGAACATTACCATTTCATAAATGTTGAGCAATTCAAATCACTCATCGAGAAAAATGATTTTTTTGAATGGGCGCAAGTGTTTGAAAACTATTACGGTACTTCAAAAGCCGCCATCGAGCAGCAACTCGCCGCTGGTATCGATGTGTTCTTAGACATTGATTGGCAAGGTGCACAACAAGTCAGAAAGCTCATGCCTGAGGTTAAAACCATTTTCATTTTACCTCCATCAAAAACTGAATTAGAGCAACGTTTAAATAACCGTGGGCAAGACTCACAAGAAGTTATCGCCAGCCGAATGGCACAAGCCAAATCAGAAAGCTCACACTATAGCGAATTTGACTACGTGCTCATAAATGATGACTTTGCAGCAACACTAAAGCAACTTGAACACATAGTGATCGCTGCTCGATTAGAGCTGAAGGCACAAAATATTCGTTACCAGTCACTCATTTCAGATCTTTTAAAGTAAAATAGAGATAAATTTTAACCACCCACTTGGCGAAATGGCTTGTGTGCAGTAAACTAGCCTTTTGGAAATGAATAACTTTGGAGTGCTTCGATGGCTCGCGTAACTGTAGAAGATGCAGTAGATGCAATTGGTAACCGTTTTGATTTAATCTTGGTAGCAGCGCGTCGCGCTCGTCAAATCGCTGTAGGTGGTAAAGATCCTATGGTTGATCCTGAAAACGACAAACCAACGGTTATCGCTTTGCGTGAAATTGAAAAGGGCTTGGTTGACAGCTCTTCACTTGATTTAATTGATCGTGAAGAACAACAAAACCAAGAAGCAGCTGAACTTGCAGCTGTAGCAGCAATTGTTGGCGGAAACAGCTAATAACCTGCAACAAAAATACGACAATGCCAGCACTTTTGCTGGCATTGCTGTTTTTATTAGACAAGAATTACTTTCGATTACCTTGAATCCCTCATATTTTTATTTATGTAATCACCATAAAGTCCCAACTAGCCGTTGGTTTATCTTGAAATTCATCGTATATTCGTAACATATCTATTACTTCACTGGAACATCGGAGTGTGAATGTACCTTTTTGAAGGCCTAAAAAAGAAAATCTCTGAGTATTTACTTCCTGCTGACGTTGAGCTCGTGCAAAAAGCTTACGTTGTAGCCCGTGAGGCACATGAAGGACAAACTCGCTCAAGTGGTGAGCCTTATATTACTCACCCTGTTGAAGTAACCCAAATTCTCGCAGGAATGCGCCTTGATCATGAAACGCTCATGGCCGCGTTAATGCATGACGTTATTGAAGACACTGATTTTAGTCAACAAGACCTTGCTGAGATATTTGGTAATACCGTCGCAGAATTAGTCGAAGGTGTAAGTAAGCTTGATAAGTTAAGCTTCAAAGATAAAAAAGAATTCCAAGCTGAAAACTATCGAAAAATGATCATGGCAATGACACAAGACATTCGTGTCATTTTGATTAAGCTGGCTGATCGTACTCATAATATGCGAACTTTGGGAGCATTACGCCCAGACAAACGCCGCCGAATTGCGAGAGAAACGTTAGAAATATTTGCCCCGATTGCTAATCGTTTAGGTATTCACGATATCAAGAACGAATTAGAAGATTTAGGGTTTCAAGCGCTTTATCCAATGCGTCACAGAGCACTGAAGTCGGAAGTTGCGAAAGCACGTGGTAATCGAAAAGAAGTCATCAGCAATATACAGACTGAAATTGAAAGCCGCTTAAAAGAATCCGGTATTGAAGCATCGGTTAGTGGCAGAGAAAAACATCTCTATAGTATCTATCGAAAAATGTTAAACAAAGAATTATTGTTTAATGAAGTCATGGATATCTACGCATTTCGCATTAATGTAAACAGTATGGATACTTGCTATCGCGTATTAGGTGTCGCACATAATCTCTACAAACCGATAGAAACACGATTTAAAGATTATATCGCAGTACCGAAAACCAATGGTTATCAATCACTGCACACGTCACTCGTCGGCCCTCATGGGATCCCAGTAGAGATCCAAATACGAACACTCGATATGGATCAAATGGCAGATATGGGGGTCGCGGCCCATTGGATGTATAAAAAATCTGGTGACAGCGCAGGTAATACGGCGCAACAGCGCGCACGTCAATGGATGCAAAGCTTACTGGAGCTTCAACAAAGTGCCGGTTCATCATTTGAGTTTGTGGAAAACGTCAAAACAGAGCTCTTTCCTGAAGAAATTTATGTCTTCACGCCTGATGGCCGTATTGTAGAACTACCAATGGGTGCAACAGCTGTTGATTTTGCTTATGCAGTGCATACCGATGTAGGTAATACCTGTGTTGGCGCCCGAGTAAACCGCAAACCTTACCCACTCAGTAAGGCACTAGACACAGGGCAAACGGTTGAAGTAATTACCAGCTCTGGTGCTCACCCTAATGCCACTTGGTTAAACTTTATCGTCACCGGTAAAGCACGACTTGGTGTGCGAAATTACCTTCAGAGCCAACATCAAGAAGAAGCTATATTGCTAGGTCGCCGATTGCTCGATTCAGCGTTAGGCGAGCAAAAGCTCGATGATATCGCCCCTGAACAAGTCGACTTGGTACTTGAAGAACAAAACCTCTCTAGTTTGCTGGAACTGCTGGTTGAAATTGGCAGTGGTAATATCATGAGTGTGCTCGTTGCAAAAAGATTATTGCAAGCAGAGGAAGGGCTTGAAAATATTGCACAACAAGCCAAAGCCGCGATCATCGGTACTGAAGGCATGCTTGTGAATTACTCCAAGTGTTGTCGCCCGGTACCTGGCGATGCAATTACCGCGTATGTAAGCCAAGGCAAAGGATTGACGGTTCACCGCCAAGAATGTAAAAACATTAAAGGATGGCAAAGTGAGCGTTCAAAATATGTCATCGTAAAATGGGAAGATAACCCAGAAAAAGAATATATCGCCGCCTTGCGTGTAGAAATTATTAATCATCAGGGTGCATTAGCTAAACTAACCAACGTAGTTGCAACAACCAATGCCAATATCGTGGAAATTGCAACAGATGAAAAAGAAAGCAATTTGTACATCATTGATTTAGGTGTCACAGTAAAGGATAGAATACATGTCGCTAATATTATGCGTCGTATTCGCGTGATGCCTGATGTACAACGTGTATATCGGAAAAAGTAGGACACACAATGAATAAAGTGATTATTTCCACAGATCAAGCTCCGGCTGCTATCGGTACTTACAATCAAGCTGTTAAAGTAGGTACTGCGGTTTATTTATCAGGACAGATCCCACTCGTGCCTGAAACAATGGAAGTTATTTCTGAAGACTTTGCAGAACAAGCACAACAGGTATTCAAAAATTTAACGGCTGTGTGCGAAGCCTCTGGCGGTCAATTACAAGACATGGTGAAAGTTAATATTTTTCTAACGGACCTCAGTAATTTTGCAACCGTAAATGAAATAATGAGCCAGCACTTTGCAACGCCATACCCTGCTCGCGCAGCCATTGGTGTACGCGAGTTACCAAAAGGTGTACAAATTGAAATTGATGGAATTATGGAGTTACCGTCAACAAATTAATTTGTGTATGAATAAAAAAACCCACCTTTTGGTGGGTTTTTTATTGCCGGAACTTTGACCTTAAGCACTTGACTACATACTATTAATTTAGCACTCTGTGAATATCCAATGATTTGTTCAATGTTTGAGCTAATCTCTCACAATAATAACAGTAAAGGATGATACTCGTGTTTAAATTGGCACATAATGGCAATATCCTTCTAAATGTCGCGGAACTTAATCCGCCCAGCGCTGCATTTATTGTGGAAGCGCTTGAACGCTCACCTTATGCTGATTGTGCAGTCGATCATGAATCTATCAAAGCGCATTTCACTAACGAATATCCTGAACAACAACTTGTGGTTGCCAAGCAACATGATGCTTGCTTTTCAGTGCAAGTTTCTGACGATCAAATGCAAGCCATTGGTAATTTAACGATAGCCCAAGGGGGTAAGTCGGTTACTATTGAAGATGCAAAAAAAGAAATTGTCAAAGCAGGTGTCAGTAGAGGCTATAAACAAGCTTATCTAGAACAAATCCTTACCAAGCAACTTGAATTAGAACCAGGGGTTGAAGTCTCAGGTATCGTGGCACAAGGCCGCCCATCTGTAGATGGACAACCTGCAAAAATCATACAGCATGTGCAAACCGTAAAAGAAAGACTCAAACAGCCTAAACTAAGGGAAGATGGTACGGTTGATATGCGTGATTTTGGGGCACTATCAAGCGTAGCACCAGGGACCGTCTTAATTACGCAACGCCCAGCCACACCTGGCAAAGAAGGTTTTAATGTCGTCGGAGATTCAATCATTCCACTGCCAGGTGAATCTTTTCAATTGATGGCAGGTGAAGGCACACAAATATCACCAGCTAATCCTCTTGAGCTCGTTGCCACTATTGCAGGCTGCCCTTCCAGTATTCAAAATGGCATGCGAGTAGATGATGTATTTACCATTGGTGAAGTCAACGTACGAAGCGGGCATGTCGATTTTAATGGCAGTGTTATCGTTACTCAAGGCGTTGCCCCCGGTATGAAAGTCACGGCTAAAGGTGACATTACAGTGATGGGTTCTGTTGAATCTGGAGAGTTAAAAAGCGGTGGCAGCATAGAGGTCAAGCAAGCCGTGATAGGCCATCTTGACCATAAAAATAATGACGAAGGACTCACTTGCCGACTGATTGCTGAAGGAGATATTCATCTCTCTCACGGACAATATACCTATATAGAAGCCGACAACGTCTTCATTGATAGGCAAAGTAACCACTGCGATATAAAAGCCAACAAGCTCATTCAAGTCGGTATTGATGAACACCCGAAAGGGAAACTGCTCGGTGGAGAAATATTAGATGCTAAAATGGTCATTGCTGGAGAGATAGGCAGTGAATCTGGCGCTAAAATGTCTATATACTTAGCCCGTAGTGGGATGAAAATAACGAAAGAATCAGATGACTGTTTAAAAGCACTTAGTCAAACTGATGACCAGTTAAGCACACTACAACAAGCAATCGAAAAAGCAGATATGCTAAAAGATGTAGAAAAGAAAAAGCAGCTGATGGCAAAAATAGGTGCAACCCAGCAACATTATTGCCATCAAGCTGAAGAACTAGAACAACAACTCTCACAACTCGAATTAAACTTACATGACTTACTTGAACAAACAAAATTAACGGCAAATCAAGCACTTAACCCTGGAGTCGAGATCCATATATTTGATAGAGTGTATAAAACCAATCGAAGTTATCCACCCTGTACTGCTAGTTTACAAGATGGAAAAATCGAGATTGATTTCAAAACGAGTTAATTCGTCCCCTGTTATTATTTAAGTGTTCCTTCCACTTGCGTAACGATGTCATTCGTCCAGACACCCACCTGCACCTGCGCAATATGCTGTTTTTGTAATAACAACATAACTAAACGTGATTGTCCGATGCCTCCCCCAATGGTTTGCGGCATATCACCCGCTACCAATTGTTGGTGCCAGTCATGTGCTAAACGCGCTGTATCCTGAGTTATTTCCAGTTGACGTTTTAAAGCTTCAGGGCACACTCGAATACCCATTGAAGAAATCTCAAATGCATCTTCTAAAATAGGGTTCCAAACTAAAATATCACCATTTAAGCCATTGTATTTATCACAGGTTGGTGTCGACCAATCATCATAATCAGGCGCACGAACATCATGAATTTTACCATCACTCAATGCACCGCCAATGCCTATGAGAAATACTGCGCCATATTCTTGGGCTATGGCTTTTTCACGTTGTTTCGCAGTAAAGTCTGGGTACATTTTCAGTAAATCTTCACTGTGTACAAATGTAATTGATTCAGGTAAGAATGGCGTTAATCCAAACTGGCTCGCAACACTTTGCTCAGTCGACTTAATAGCCTCATATAACTCGGTGACAGTTTGCTTTAAACCCACTAAAGAACGATCTACCTCGGTGCTAATTACTTTTTCCCAGTCCCACTGGTCTACATATACTGAGTGAATAGGTGAGAGCCTATCTTCATCCGGGCGCAGTGCCTTCATATGCGTATAAAGTCCCTCTCCAATTGCAAAGCCATAATCACCAAGTGTTTTGCGCTTCCATTTCGCCAATGAATGAACCACTTCGAAGTCTGCATCAGGGATCGCTTTAACCGACACTGAAACAGCTTTTTCGGTGCCACTTAAGTTATCTTGAATGCCATCACCGACTTTAGCCAAAATAGGTGCTTGCACTTCCATTAAACCTAAACGGCTTTCTAACTGTTCAGAAAAAATACGTTTTACGCTGCTAATTTGTTGCTGTGTTTGCTGATAAGTTGTTTTCATAACCGGACCTCATTCCCAATTTAAACCTGTTGAATTTTTATTGCCCTGCTCTGCATGGCTTAAACACATCGTCAACAAAATCGAACCAAAAATCAACATACCTCAACAAAAATAACAAAAACCTATATTAATACCCAAAAAATACCGTTATATTTTATATAATCAATAAAAAACAGCGGTAAATCTATTGGAAAATTATCAAATCGATAATCTCGATAAATCCATTTTGAATGCACTCATGGACAATGCAAGGGCTGCGTATGCAGAATTGGCCAAGCGTTTTGATGTAAGTGCAGGAACCATTCATGTTCGTGTAGAAAAAATGAAGCAAGCAGGGATCATTCAAGGGACTCGCGTCACCATAAATCCTAAAAAGTTAGGCTTCGATGTGTGCTGCTTTATTGGCGTCAACTTGAAACATGCCAGAGATTACCCTGATACAATAATGCAGTTAGAAGGTTTTGAAGAAGTTGTAGAAGCCTATTACACCACAGGTAATTACAGTATTTTCATCAAGGTGATGACACGCTCCATCGAACATTTACAAGATGTATTGATCAATAAAATTCAAACTATTGAAGCCATTCAATCAACAGAAACCTTGATCTCACTGCAAAACCCTATCACCCGTGAAGTTAACCCATAATTTCGGTATAATCGCCAAAATTTTGATTCTGTGAGCTGTATAACGATGGACAATAAACGCTACCATCGCGTGAAACGCGTCTTAGATAGGCGACAAACTGATTTAACCGTCTGTTTAGATGAGGTACATAAACATCATAACCTATCAGCAATCGTGCGTACTGCTGATGCAGTCGGGTGTCACCATGTCCATGCTGTTTGGCCGCAAGAGCAGCGCCGCTTAACCAACAATACCTCTGGTGGCAGTAAAAACTGGGTAGAAACCCATATGCACGACGACATTCATGATGCCGTTGGCGCCATTAGAGCACAAAACCCAGACATTCAAATACTGGCTACTAACCTCAGCGACAGTGCAGTCGATTTCAGGGAAATTGATTACACCAAGCCTACCGCTATTATCGTCGGTCAAGAGCGCACGGGTATATCAGATGATGCTTTGGCACATGCCGATCAACACATCGTGATCCCGATGGAAGGCATGGTGCAATCATTAAATGTATCGGTGGCTGCTGCACTCATTTTATATGAAGCACAAAGACAACGAGAAGCCGCTGGCTGCTATCAACGTAATGATATGCTTGATGAAAGTATTAAACATCGCTTATTGTTTGAAGGCTGCCATCCGATTATCGCAGAGCGTTGTGTGGAAAAAGGCTTACCTTATCCTGAGCTAGATGACGATGGCGACATTGTTGCAGATGAGACCTTTTGGAACACGCTTAAGTTTAGCAACCCCAAATAAATAACAAGGAAAAGTATGTCGAACCCCACTCTATCGAGTTACCCAATCACTGAGTTAAAAGGTGTCGGCCCTAAAGTGGCTGAAAAACTGGCTAAGTTGGGTATTCGCAGTGTCCAAGATATGCTTTTTCATTTACCGCTGCGCTACGAAGACCGCGCCAGAACCTACTCAATAGCACAATTGAGTGCCCATAGCCACGTGAGCATTGAAGCGGAAATAGAACATGCACAAATTACCATTGGCAAACGTCGCATGTTGGTCTGCCAAGTCAATGACGGTACGGGCCGTTTAACTCTGCGGTTTTTTAACTTTAACGCCGCACAAAAAAATGCCATGGTGACGGGAAAAATTATTCGCTGCTTTGGTGAAGTACGCAGGGGCCGCACAGGCTTTGAAATGGCGCACCCTGAATACAGTATTAGAGAGTGTCAAAGTGAACCATTAGACCCAGAACTAAGCACCTTAACAGCGGTTTACCCTACCACTGAAGGGCTAAAGCAGCTCAATATTCGGTCTATCGCTAATAAAGCTCTGGCTCTATTAGAAAAGTATCAAATAGAAGAGTATTTACCCAGTCAATATCGCCCCTCACAGCTGAGTGTCACTGAGGCGGTACTTCTGCTACATAAACCACCGCAAGACATTAACCTGACTGAGCTTGAACTAGGCCAACATCCTGCCCAGCAGCGCCTGGCATTTGAAGAATTGCTGGCACAAAACCTCAGCTTGTTACAATTAAGACAAAAAGGCCAAACAGTTAAAGCGGTGTCTTTACCACCAACGAATACATTCGAACCGCTGTTCTTGGCTGAGTTGCCTTTTTCGCCTACCAATGCACAAAGCCGTGTTGTGGCAGAAATTAAACAAGATTTACAACAGCCATTTCCGATGATGCGACTCGTGCAAGGCGATGTTGGTTCTGGTAAAACCTTGGTTGCAGCACTAGCGGCACTCACCGCAATTGCCAAAGGGTATCAAGTGGCCTTAATGGCCCCCACCGAAATACTGTCAGAGCAACATGGTATTAACTTTACCGCCTGGTTTACTCAGCTTGGTATTGAAGTAGTTTGGCTCGGCGGTAAAACCAAAGGCAAAGAACGTGAAAAAGTACTGGAGCAAATTAGTTCTGGTCAAGCGCAAATGGTCATTGGTACCCATGCATTATTTCAAGAACAAGTGCAGTTTTATAACCTGGCATTGATCATCATTGATGAACAACATCGTTTTGGTGTTCATCAACGACTCGCATTACGTGAGAAAGGGAAATTTAATGACTGTTACCCCCACCAGCTAGTCATGACTGCGACGCCGATTCCTCGTACCTTGGCAATGACCGCCTATGCCGACTTAGAAACCTCCGTCATTGATGAACTGCCCCCAGGGCGAACCCCGATCATGACGGTCGCAGTGCCTGATACACGCCGAGAGCAAGTCATCGATCGTGTAAAAAAAGCCTGTGTAGACGATAACCGCCAAGTATATTGGGTATGCACACTTATTGATGAGTCAGAAGCATTGCAATGCCAAGCTGCTGAAGATACCGCACAACAGCTCACTGAGTTATTGCCTGAACTTAAAATTGCCTTAGTGCACGGCAGAATGAAAGCCAAAGAAAAACAAGAAATAATGGCAGCCTTTAAACGCGGTGACACACACGTTTTAGTGGCTACCACGGTTATAGAGGTCGGTGTAGATGTACCAAACGCCAGCCTGATTATCATTGAAAACCCTGAAAGACTGGGATTAGCACAGTTACACCAATTACGTGGTCGAGTGGGCCGAGGGGCCATCGCATCCCACTGCCTACTTTTGTATCATGCACCTTTGTCTGTCACTGCACAAAAGCGCTTAGGCGTTTTACGTGATAGTAATGACGGGTTTGTAATTGCTGAGCGTGATTTAGAAATTCGCGGCCCAGGAGAAGTACTTGGTACGAAACAAACTGGCCTTGCCGAATTTAAAATTGCCGATTTAAACCGCGACAAAGCCTTATTGAATCAGGTACGCCCACTGGCATTTACGCTGATGAAAAGCCACCCAGATATGATTGAGCCCTTAGTCAGGCGCTGGCTTGGTGCTAAGTCTGAGCTGGCCATGGCATAACCACGTTAATTCCAATAAAACCACCAAAAATGAAAAGCCCCAACATGGGGCTTTATTTGAATTGTCGACCTGCAAAAATACGTTTATGCGCTATAGCCTTGTGGGTTACCACTTTGCCAGCGCCATGTATCTTGCATCATCTCGTCAATACCACGCTCAGCTTGCCAGTTAAGTTCCGTACGAGCTTTCTCTGGGGCTGCATAGCATGCCGCGATATCACCTTCTCTACGCGGTGAAATCGTATAAGGCACCGCTTTATCTGACGCAGTTTCAAATGCCTGCACCATTTGTAACACTGAATAACCATTGCCTGTGCCTAAATTATAAATATGCACGCCACTATGACGACTTATGTGTATCAGCGCTTTTAAATGCCCTAAAGCCAAATCAACTACGTGAATGTAATCGCGCACGCCCGTGCCATCCACCGTGTCATAGTCGTTGCCAAACACCCCTAAGCTTTCTAGCTTACCTACGGCAACTTGTGCAATATACGGCAGCAAATTATTCGGGATACCATTAGGGTCTTCACCAATGCGTCCAGATTCATGTGCCCCAACGGGGTTAAAGTAACGCAATATAGCAAAGGCCCAGCGTGAGTCTGACTTCGCCACATCTTGTAAAACCATTTCAACCATTAATTTAGACGTACCATAGGGGTTAGTCGTGCCCCCCACCGGGAAATCTTCACGAATTGGTAAACTCGCAGGATCGCCATATACCGTCGCCGACGAACTAAACACCAACTTAAATACGCCAGCATCACGCATCGCATCCAATAACGTTAATGTGCCCTGTACGTTAGTTTGATAATACTCAACCGGCTTACGAACAGACTCACCCACCGCCTTTAACCCCGCAAAATGGATTACCTGATCAATAGCGTGTTGTTGAAAAACAGTATCTAGAAAAGCTTTATCTAAAATATCACCTTGATGAAACACCACCTCTTTACCCGTGATATCTTTTACGCGGGTGAGCGACTCTGAAGATGAATTACACAGGTTATCAACCACCACAACCTGCTCACCTTCATTCAAAAGCTCTAACACTGTGTGTGATCCAATATATCCTGCGCCACCCGTTACTAAAATAGCCATACCTTGCCTTTACCTTTACCTTTACCATTCATGATGCTTGCTGCACATTTTAGCCAACAAGTCTGTTCTTGCGCAATAATTAAAGCGTATTACATACAAATGCTAACTTGCCATCATTATAACTCAATCGTGAAATCTGTGTTTTACAATATTGGGTTAAGTTCATCCATTGTGATACCACTTTTGGTGACGTAATTTCACGGGTAAAAATGCGATTATTTAACGCGTATGCAACTGTCTCATCATCTAACCAAGTATAATCTCGTACTGACTTTGGCAAAGCAAAATGGGACGTAACCAGCTGCGTTTTTGGTGAATACGTTGCAAACCATAACTGTTGACTTTTATTGTAGGTAAATGAGTAAACTTGTTTGGTTTTATTAAATGCCAAACTTCTATCAATGTCTTTAGCAACTAACTTAGGTAAATGACCATCGGTATCTGTGAAGTGCAGTTCATGTGGCGTGCCCAACACAAATAACATCACATCTTGCTGTTCACCCCACACGTGATAACCCACAGGATCTATATGTGCCAATAAAGGCGTTGCTTTACGAGCACTATCAAATGGATAAAACCAAAGCCGCTGCTTACCTGTACTTTCAACCACAATGGTTGATAGGCCGTCATCGTGAGGGTATAAAGTCGGTGAATATTCCGAGATGGGGGAATTTGTGAGGTTACGCGTTTGCTGCGTGGTAAAGTCATAGAAAAACAAATCTGTTTGACTGCCCTCCAGAGTGCTTAACTCTTTGGTAAAATACACACCGCTATCAGTTGTAAGTGGCTGGTTATGGTAACTATCATCCGATGTAATGGCTTTCACTTTAACACCTTGCGGCGTTTTTTCAGCCACAAACAATTGACTACTTGGCATGGCTGAAATGGCATGCATACTGGTAAATGCACACCACAGCGTGCTGATAAAAACTAGAACCTTCATAATATTCCCTGTCTTTTTTGCCTATGATAACCACTTGCTAAACAAAGCACAAAGCTTGCTATCTTGCCGGCATCAGGTAACATCAATTTCACAAACGTTCCCAATTACTGAGATCATGAGGCGAATATGTCGCAAAAACATCCGATAATAGCCATTACAGGTAGCTCTGGTGCAGGAACAACGACCACCACCAATGCTATCAAACATATCTTTCGTAGTCTTGATGCCAATGCTGCATTGATTGAAGGGGACAGCTTTCACCGTTATACTCGCCCAGAAATGGATAAGCTCAAACGTGAAGCATTACAAGAAGGCAAACACATCAGCTACTTTGGCAAAGAAGCCAATGATTTTTGTGCGCTAGAGGAGCTTTTTGACAATTATGGTCAGCTCGGTGAAGGCCGTGTTCGCCGGTATTTGCATACTTTTGATGATGCCGTTCCGTATAATCAGCTGCCCGGCACATTTACACCTTACCAGCAGCTTGATAAAAATACCGATGTGCTTTTTTATGAGGGCCTTCATGGGGGCGTAGTAACACAAGAACATGACGTTGCTAAACACGTTGATTTACTCATTGGGATGGTGCCAATTATCAACCTTGAGTGGATCCAAAAAATGATCCGTGATACCAACGAACGCGGTCATTCACGCGAAGCCGTGATGAGCTCGATTGTACGCAGTATGGATGATTACATTACCCACATCACCCCCCAATTTTCACGTACCCATATCAACTTTCAACGAGTGCCGACAGTCGACACGTCAAACCCATTTAGCGCCAAAGATATTCCCTCTTTAGATGAAAGCTTTGTGGTGATCCGCTTTCGCGGTATCGACGACGTTAACTTCCCTTATTACCTGCAAATGATAGAAGGCAGCTTTATGTCAAGAATGAATACCCTTGTCGTACCGGGTGGGAAAATGGGCTTAGCAATGGAGCTAGTATTAACCCCGCTTATCAAAGATCTATTACTCAAAAAACGCGCTTTAGAAAGCATGGTGCAGGTCGACTTACCTATTTAACCTCAGCTCTGGATAAGCGAATTTGCCCAATAAAGCTATTTTTCTCACTCTCGGCGTTGCTTTCATTTGTAATAGCCCGCTATTACTGCATAAAATCGCCTTGATATTGAGCAAAATATCATCATTGGATTGTACGTAAGTTTATTTATAAAACATTTTCTATTCCAAAACCCTTACTCAAATCTGAGGTTAATTAACCTCAGTTCTGGATAAGCGAATTTGCTCAATCAAGCTATTTTTCTCACTCTCGGCGTTGCTTTCATTTGTAATAGCCCGCTATTACTGCATAAAATCGCCTTGATATTGAGCAAAATATCATCATTGGATTGTAGTTAAGTTTGTTTTCAAAACACTTTCTATTCCAAAACCCTTATCCAAACCTGAGGTTATTTAACTTGCGGGCAAATAACACCAAGCTTACACTGTTTGCTCTTTTGTACAGCACGAGATTTCAATGACACAGTTAAGCATCTTAGTCGGCTCGCAAAACCCAATAAAAATAAATGCTGCAAAGCAGGTTTTTAGCAATTACTTTCCTGATAAGACTATCCATTGCGAAGGGCTGCATGCGCCTTCCTTGGTGCCTGAGCAACCGTTAGGGGAAGAACAAACACGACTTGGCGCACAAAATAGAGTCGAGTATTTAATGCAGCACCACAACGCAGACTATTATTGTGCAATGGAGGGCGGCGCACACCAGTTTAGCTATGGCCCTGCAACATTTGCCTATGTCGTAATAGCAAACTCACAACACACCAGTGTAAACCGCAGCAGTAACCTGCCGCTCCCTCAAGTTATTTTCGACGCACTGATCGCAGGAGAGGAGCTTGGGCCGGTAATGGACAAAACTTTCAACACCACCAACATAAAGCAAAAAGGCGGTGCGATTGGTTTGCTTACCAACAACTTAGCGACCAGAGAAAGTACCTACACGCAAGCCTTAACCCTTGCTATGGCACCTTTCATTCATGCAGAACTGTTCAACAATCAATAAAGGGTACTATGAAATACACACATATTTTATTTGATGCCGATGAAACCCTGTTTAGCTTTAATGCATGTGCGGGGTTGCAAGTCATGTTCGCACAATATGGGGTCACATTTACAGCTGAGCACTTTACAGAGTATCAACAGGTCAACGCCCCACTGTGGCTAGATTATCAGGCTGGCCTTATCGATGCTAAAACATTGCAAGTTACCCGATTTTCATTTTGGGCCAACAAGCTTAATGTACCTGCGGAGCAACTCAACGAAGGGTTTTTAACGGCAATGGCGTCGATTTGTGAACCTTTACCCGGCGCGCGCGCATTATTAACCCAATTACAGGGTAAAGCCAAGCTAGGGATCATTACCAATGGGTTTGCAGCATTACAGCAACGCAGATTGGCTCACACCGGTCTTACTGAACACTTTGAGCACTTGGTTATTTCTGAGTTGGTCGGCATTGCCAAACCAGACCCCAATATTTTTCAACACACTTTATCGCTGTTTGGTGAGCCAGATAAATCTAAAGTACTGATGGTCGGTGATACCCCGAGTAGCGACATTTTGGGCGCTAACCAGTTTGGCATTAACAGCTGCTGGTTACAGCACCAAAATCAATCATGCCCAGCTGACATAAAGCCTACTTATACTGTGCGCTCATTGAACGAGTTAGCCCGTTTGCTGGCTGAGGAATAGTGAGGTAACAAAAGAGAAAGAAGACGATGAGGTTAGAATGTTCTCTAACCTCGGTATGACAATATCAATGAGTTATACCGCGTTACGTTGACGCAACACTTCAAACAAACAGACCCCAGTTGCCACAGACACGTTCAAACTTGACACCGTGCCAACCATAGGAATTTTCACCAAAATATCACAATGCTCACGGGTTAAACGGCGCATACCGTCTCCTTCTGCCCCCATGATGATTGCAATGGGACCCGTTAAGCTTGCATCAAACACATGCGTGTCTGTTTCACCCGCCGTACCAGCAACCCAAACACCCGCCTCTTTAATATCACGCAGAGTACGTGCAAGGTTGGTAACTTGGATCAACGGCACCGTTTCTGCAGCCCCACAAGCAACTTTACGAGCCGTACCGGTTAATTTAGCCGACTTGTCTTTTGGTACGATCACGCCATGTACACCCGCAGCATCAGCACTACGTAAACAAGCACCAAGGTTATGCGGATCAGTTACACCATCTAATACTAAAAAGAAGGGATTGTCTTCTCTTGCAATGATGTCATCTAAATCACGTTCGCTGTAAGTACGTGCCGCTTTCACATTGGCAATAATACCTTGATGTTGCTCGCCTTTTGATTTGTTATCTAACGCTTTACGCTGCATAAACTGCACCGAAATACCAAATCTACGTGCTTCATTAATGATTGGATTTAAGCGTTTATCTTCACGCCCTTTTAATGCGTAGATCTCTAAAAAGCGCTCAGGCTCTTTGTTTAAAATGGCTTCAATAGAATGAAAACCATAAATTAATTCATTACTCACTGCGTTTATGCTCCAGTGCTTTTACGTTTACGGGCGTTTTTACCAGGGCGCTTTGCTTTGGCTTTTTTGGCTTTAGGTTTTGCTTTGCCTTTAGTCACTTCAGCACTCGACGATTTCGCTTTTTTCAGCTTACCTTTCGGCGTGGTCTTTTTACCCTTACTCGGCTTTTTAGACGGCTTACTCTGCTCATCTTGCTGGTCTTTGCCGGGGATTTTACCTGCTTTTAGCTGTGAACGCACACTACTTGGCGCATGTTGTTTTGATTTAGTCTGTGGTTTTGCACGTCGACGAGCGTATCTATCAGGTACCGTCTCTCCCGCCAATACCAAGTTAACTCGACGCTCGTCTAAGCTCACAGACGCAACGGTCACAGTAAGCTTATCACCCAACCGGTAAACTGAGTGAGAGTGCTCACCAATTAGGGTATGTTTGGCCCCATCATATTGGTAGTACTCTTGCCCCAAGTTAGAAACATGAATTAAGCCATCAATTTGTAAGTCATCTAAGCGAACAAATAACCCAAAGTTGGTCACTGACGACACCACCCCAGAGAATTCATCTCCTACATGATCTTGCATATATTCACATTTGAGCCAATCAGCCACTTCTCGGGTCGCATCATCAGCACGTCGTTCAGTGGTCGAGCATTGCTCACCTAACCTATCGACTTCATCATTTTCGTAAACATAGGCACCCGATGTTTGCTGGCCTTGGCTTGCCAATATGCCTTTAATCGCTCGATGAACCACTAGATCAGGGTAACGGCGGATAGGCGATGTAAAATGCGCGTACGCCGACAGCGCTAATCCATAGTGTCCAATGTTGTCAGCCTGATACACGGCTTGCTTCATAGAGCGTAATAACATGGTCTGGATCAATTCTTTTTCTGGGCGGTCACCCAATTGTGCCAGCGCCGCCGTTAATTCTTTTGGCTCAGGCTCGTTAGGCAGTAAACTTTCAATGCCTAAATCATTTAAAAATTGTCTAAAGTGACTGAGCTTTTCTTGATCCGGCTCATCATGAATACGATATAGCGCGGGTGCTTCATGTTTTTCTAATAATTTAGCCGCTGACACATTGGCTAAAATCATACATTCTTCAATCAGCTTATGCGCATCATTGCGTACCAAGGGCACAATAGACTCAATTTTGCGATGGGCGTTAAACACAAAGCGAGTTTCAACGGTTTCAAACTCTATGGCACCTCGTGTCTGACGTGCCGACTTCAATGCCATATACATTTGCTGTAAATCAGTCAAATGCGGCACAACCGCGGCATATTGTTCGCGCAGTATTTCATCACCTTGCAAAATAGCATGTACTTTGGTGTAAGTGAGGCGTGCATGTGAGTTCATGATCGCTTCGCAAAAACGATAACCAGACAACTTACCCGCTTCAGAGACCGTCATTTCTGCCACCATGCATAAGCGGTCGACTTCTGGATTCAGTGAACACAGTCCATTCGACAGCACTTTAGGAAGCATCGGGATCACTTGCTCAGGAAAATACACGGAGTTACCGCGTTCAATGGCTTCTTTATCCAGTGCACTGCCTTTTGGTACATAATGAGATACATCGGCAATGGCGACCCATAGGCGCCATCCACCTGACTTTTTACGTTCGCAATAAACGGCATCATCAAAGTCGCGGGCATCTTCACCATCAATGGTGACTAACGGTAGCTCGCGTAAATCAACCCGCCCGGCTTTATCAGCTTCATCAACAAACTCACCATGTTTCGCTACTTGTTCTAACACCGCTTCAGGCCATACATGCGGAATGTCGTGATTACGTAACGCCACTTCAATTTCCATGCCTGGCGCCATGTGGTCGCCAAGCACTTCAAGTACTTTACCCACCGCATTCATTTGTCTGCTTGGGCTTTGTGTGATCTCAACCTGCACCATTTGATTATGACGCGCACCATTTTCACTGCCTGGTAATATAATAATGTCTTGGGTAATGCGTGGATCTTCTGGCACCACAACCGCAGTGCCATGCTCAACGAAATAACGTCCAACAATTGGTGCACGCTCACCTGCAAGTACTTTTATAATACGGGCTTCGACTTTACCGCCAGAACCACGGCTTGCTGCTTTGGCTAAAACAATGTCGCCGTGCAAAACCATATTCATTTGATGTTTTGCAACAAACCAGTCTTTAGGTTCGCCTTCCACCACCAAAAATCCAAAGCCATCACGATGCCCGATCACTCGACCTTTAACCAACCCATCATCGGTTGGGATCACATAACGTTTAAACTTATTGAAATGTAATTGACCGTCACGTTCCATTGCGCGCAAACGACGTTTAAAGGCTATTTGCCGCTCTGATTCGAATACATTCAAATCACTACAGAGGTGACTAAAGGTGGCCGCTTTTGCTGACACTTTTTTAATGTGCTCTAAAATAAATTCACGGCTGGGAACTGGGTTTTCGTATTTATCTTGCTCTCGGCTAAGGTAAGGATCCTGTTTTGACATTCACTATCTTGTTAATGGAGTTATGTCGTTATTTTAACCCAAAATCGAACAATGAGACAGCCGCAGACAATGAAAGTTTTGTGTAGCCCAGTAGCACTGCTAACATACCGACTGGGCCAGTGCGTTTATTTGTTAAAATTTTCCGGTTAAATTTATAAACCAACCTTTTGAGTCATAATCAAAATCCGTTAAATCATCAGAGAACTCGGTAAAATTATAACCAATACCTACTTTCATATGCTCGCCGATATGGCGATGAATGGCTGCAAGTGCACCGCTACGCTCGTCTTGCGCACGATCGACAGCTAAATTACGCCACTCTATGGTTGCATCCCAGTTATGTGCTAAGTGATAGTCTGCTCTGAGTACATGCAACTGAGCAGTTGAGTCAAACCAAGGTCCTGCGTCGCGCCCTAATCGCACCTCTCCTGTACGCTGAGCAAACTTAGCACCCACTCGCCAACGCGAAGTTAAGCGGTAATTCACATCAACTGACCATACCGTACTACGTTGCTGTGGGGTGTTATCTAAGCCAATGCCATTGAGTTGCTGCGCGGGTGCTAAATCTTCTAAATAAGTCACACTCGCCATCGCGGACCAAGGGCTTGCTTCTATAGGACGATAAGCAAATCCTAACTGAAACTCCGTAAAGTCACTGTTTAAGCCACTATTTTCAGTTTCAGCATTACTCTCACTTATTGCCGTATCAAAACGTAACTGCGCTCGCCAATCAGGTGACAACTTAGCGGTAAAGTTATGCCGCATCAGCCAGTTAGTACGCTGCTCATCATCAGTGCTGTCTTGGCGGTATTCTAGCGCGCCCGACCAGCGCAGGCCTTGGTGTAAATACCCTACCCCTAACGTGACGCTGTCTCGCGCCAATTGACCTTGCTCAAATAAATCTATGTCGCCATTTTCAAAGCCAACCTGCACTTGCCAACGTTCGTTAATGCTATGATCAACGCCATAAGCGTGCGTGATGCCCGTTTGACGATCATCTTTTTGGAATTGTTGCTCACCATACACACTGGTTGAATCACTAAAACGATGTCGAGCACCCGTTACCCATTGACGCTGTTGACGAGAATTGAATAAGTCATCTCCATCAGGGTCTAATTGATAATTGAGATATACATTGCCTGACGCACTGTAAGCATAATCAACCCCAGCAACAGCCGCAAAGCCTTGCTTTGCTTGAGATGTTTCGCCTTTGAATGTGATCGCTTCAGAAATCTGAACCTCTCCCCCAAAGCCAATTCGATCATTGGCCTGACGCGTTACTTCTTTATCGAGTGTGCCTTGCACAAACCCATACGCTAACCAGTCTGTTTTAGGATTATATTGCAGTTGTACAGCTACATCCTTGCGCTGACCTTCATCTGCTTGCCCTACCACAAGTGCATTTGCAGATGATACAGCATGTAGCTGCTCACGCTTATCCATGCGGATCCCTGTGCTCACTTGCCATTGCTCAGTCAATTCGTGTGCAATGTCTAGCTCAACCGCTTGGCGATGATAACGTGCTTTCACCTTATTCTCGTCAGCTTTAAGTTTAACCTGCGTATCTGCTGTTGCTTGCCAAGTTAATAAAACCCCAGCGGTTTGTGCTTCATCGGCATTGACTTGACCAAGCCCCGCAAAGCCTTGTTGTAGCTTTTGCCAATACACATTGACTTTGCCATCGTTATTTAACCCTAATTCGTGCCATGTAGAGGCAGCTTCAACACGCATTCCTTGTGCATTCGTTGGCGTGTCAGCAGAGTGTGTATTATCAAAACTAAAGCCTCCATTAAAAGTGCTTAACGCACTCGCGATACCTTGTGTTTCAGCCGCTTCAACTTTCACATAACTGTGTTCACTGTGCCGATATATCGCATCCAAACCATATAAGTTATCATCATATTCATCGAGCTTTTGCTGACGTACTGTTGCGCCGATTTGCACTTTGTCGTTTAACCATTGGCTAATACGGCCACCATAGGTCAAATTATTCAGCTGCGAAAATCCTGCGCTGTATTCATAATTAGCGATTAAATAGGTGGGGTTGTTATCTAAGCTCGCAGCACGGACCAATAAGTCATCAAATTCAAATGACGACAAAGGTTTGGTGAGTAATATACGCCCTTGCAAAGCATCAATATCATAATCTTGCCCAGCCACTAATGCTCGACGTACTAACACTAACCCAGAGATTTTATCTCGTACTTCAACGGCTACTTGCTCAGAGCCAATGACAATATCTTGATGTTGAAGGTAATAAAGCGAGCCTCCGGTGGCCCTATGCGTTTCATAAGCAGGTAGGGTTTCAGCTTCAGCGACAAATAACTCGGCACCAGCGGTATGTTCACCAAACTGTGTTACATCAGCACTCACATACTTTGCCTGTAGACCGTATAAACCACGCTCTACTCGGCTTAACTCTGTATCGCTTATTTGCGTGTTAAAGTTACCCCATAAAACCTGATTATCATCTTTGGCAATTTTTAAATACAGCTTACCATTACTGGGCGCATCATCTCGTGTGGTTGAGTCATCACCAAATTCACTCGGATGGGCTTGCTCTTCCAAACGCCTGAATAAGCTTTTAGGATCTTTTTGATGAATGTTCGAAAATAGCTCGTTAAGAGGCGCTTCACGGGTATCGATTCTTGCTGTGACTTGGTACTCGTCTTGCCATTTTCCTGTGATGTAGCCAGCCAAACGGCCATCAGCAAATAGCTCACCACCTTTATGTTGAGTTTTATTGAGTAAATCAACCGGTCCATTATGGCTATTTTGTCCAACCGTTAAGTCAGCCATCGCTACATAAAACCAATCACTTTTTGGTAGCGCTAAATCTCGGTGGATCAAAGTGCCATTGCCATCATCATCCAAAACAGCCACTTCAGCACGATGAAAGCCGGAACGAACAATTTGCTGATGGACAAATTTACGCTCGCGGGTGATAGCCACCACACGACCTAAAAAGAACACATGGTGCTGCTCTGGCACTTGCTCGCCATATAACGTCAGCGTGCCTCCTGCTACTTTGATATTTTGCTTTTCTAATTGAGACTTGCCATAGCTTGTCAGTAAGTAGCCTGTTACTTTTTCTGGCTCTACCGCAAATTTAGGCCGAAAGTCTGCACTATTGAGCACTGTTTCGTCGAAGCGGCCGCTATTGTCATACACTCTCAATCGGTACGCTAAGCTCATCCCGAGTAAGTTACCGGGTAAACGCCACTTCCCCTCCAAATTATCATTGAGTGACACCTTACTGAGTACCTGCTGATCATCCGGCGCCATAACCAAGACTTCTGCATATTTTATAAAACTGCTGTAGTTACTGTAACCCTTCAAATGCATCATCAAGGTATTACCCGATTGGGTTAATGCATGTTGAATACTGAGCTTAGGCAGTGCCTCAAGTGGATCGTATTTCAATTGCAGCTGCATTTTTTTAAGCGCCACATCTGCACAGCGTTGTTGATCAGCATTATTGGCGCTATCACCAGACGCAAACGGTTGTCCATCCAGCGTAATGGCCATTGCGGGCTGTGGTAACATGGGGTTGTCACATATTAGCTGTCGTTGTGGCCCAGCTTGTATCACTGTTTTGGTTGTGGTTTTTTCTTCAACATACACCGCTATCACTTCAACGCGGCGATTTCGCGCCATACCCGCTAAAGTGGCGTTACTGGCAATAGGTTCGCGGTTTGAGCGCCCATCAGTGGTAGTCGCATCATTTTTTAGCCCTAATTGCTGGCGGAAGTAGCCAGCCACAATATCCGCTCGATGTTCTGACAGGCCCTGATTGGTTTTATAAATTTTCTTCGCATTCGGGCTGAGCCGTTGGCTGTCAGCATGGCCAATGAAGTGTAATTTTAATTGTTTTTTTCCGCGAAGCTGGCCAATGATAAAATCCATTTCTTGTTTTGTTGAGCCGGTTAGAAAGTGCTTTCCTGACACAAAACGAATGGCAGAATCTTTCACGTAATTGGCTTTTTTTGCCACTTGCTCAGTGTGTGGTTGTTCTACCTCTTTGCCACTGACCGGCACCAGCGCGTGTAGCACAAAGTGTTTTTGTACTAATTGCTGTTCAGTATTGCTGCCGATGCCAGTACTTCGCACCATGTTATATTCTAAGCTCGCTGCCAAAGCGACACTGCTCATGTTGCAACTCAGTACTGCGATTACTGAAACCGATACAGGGTTTAAAGCACGTAACTTAATCATAACCTTCCCCCATATTTACGCTCTGATGCTGCGAAAATACCGATTCAACTATTTCTTCTTCCACAGTCAAGGTGTGATCCTTATTGCTGTCTTGCCATTGTTCAACAAGCCATTCTTTTAGCTGCGTAACGCGCTGTTGTGCTATCTCATAACCTTCATTTTTAGCATCACTGTATTCCAGTCTTATCACCACATCGGTTGATGCAACGGCATCCAGTAGTTGATTTAACTGCGCCCGATAGTTTGCTTTGATCTGTCCATTTTCAAATGCTTCATCACTTAATTGAATACGTGCCACACGATGAATGCTGGCAGCAAAATTAGCTTCCACATTTTTACCTCGCGTAAGACGCACCACTCGAGGGTTTTCTGTCGTCACTCGATACCCAGACGGTAAACTGCGCGTATCAACTTTAATGATGAAGTTGCTACCACGACTTTGATGTGGCACATCGGCACACGCAAGGTGGTAACGACCATAGTGATCTGTGGTGATCCAAAGCCCTTGTGCTGTGGCTAATTTAACGGCTGGTAAGCCGGGTTCTTGGGGATCATGAATGCCATTACGGTTCATATCGTCAAATACTTGCCCGGTCAAATCACTACAATCCATGATTGAATCAGGGATCACACGCACTGTTGCACTGGCTATATTTGAAATGCGCTTAGTATTTAAACCATTAAATTGACCACCACTAAACTCAGCCCATGCTTGGTTGACAAACTTGCCTTCACTCACACCAGCACCAACCACAACCAGTAAATCAATCAGCACAATTTGCTGAGGTGACAAGGTGCGTCCATACCAACGCAACTGACGTCCCATTTGTTGCGGTTCCATAAATTGCCCGTCAATGCGAGCGCTCCCTGCGACATACTTAAACCCAGCGGGAAGCTGATCAATAAAATCAACTGGGTTAATGCTTATTTCAGCACGATTATGAATGGCAATTTGATATGGGATCAGCTCACCAATCACCACATCTTGTTTCAGTGCTTTTTTACTCACTTGCACCATATTTTCATCATAGGGATCTAATGGAATATGGTTATTAACCACATTACCTGATGGCAGTTTTGGCTGAATGAAAAAACGGGTGTAGTACTGGGTTGAATCCATTGCGGCATAAATGCCTTGTGAATCGCTAGGACATGCCAAAGGATCATGTTTTACCGCCGCTAATGTCGGCGCCGTATTTACTCTATGTATCGTCACAGGTAATTCATGAGCACCGACTTTCAGCTGCACATCACATACCGGTAACTGTTTTGACAGACCGCTATAATAACCACTCGGTGAAGTTACCTCTAAACGGTATTCTCCAGCTGGCGCTTGTGCAAATAATAAGAATTGATAAAAACCATCATCCCCAGTGGTTTGCTCAACATTCGGCTGCCCACCCACCAGGTGTAAATCAGGATCAAACCCCACTGGGCCTGTGATCTCAATTTTGGCACCTTGTATTGGCGTACGTGAATTGACATCGTAAATCACCCCTGATGGATCAACTGGAAGAGATTGCTCAGACACATGCTCTCCGGCACTGAGCACAATATTTAAAATAGTGCCTTTGTCTGTATTGGTATCAGGATTATTTGATACTGGAATGCCATAAATCACGCCTCCCTGAGGATGACGAAAACGCACTTCGTATACCCCCACAGGTAAGCCTTCAAATCGATATTTACCACTTTGATCAGATTCAACAACCGCTAGCGGTTCAGAATCTAGTTCGTTAGCTTCACCATTTAATTGATCAGGTAGTAACTCAACTAACCATCCAGCTTGGCCGTTACCATCATCATCAGCACGGTTATGGTTGTTATCTTGCCAAACTGCACCGCTGATCGTCGCCGGATCCATTAACTGTTCGCCAAAGTTATACGCTGTAGCATCAGTAATATGGCGCTCTATGATGATTTCACTGATTTGGTCGTCGCCAATTCTCGGGGCAACGACTCCCCCAATACTGCCTGCGGCTTCTTTACCATCTTGGGTATTTTCTGGTTGCGTTTCTGTCAATGCAAAGCCATTTTGATCTGACAGGGGTAAATTACGGATCTGATAACGACCATAACGATCTGTGATTGCGGTACGTGACACACTCTGATTGTTTAAATCTACACCTGAAATATGAATCGCAACATCACTTAAGCCAACTTCTGAACGCTGTTGCTCGCCATCATCGTTTAAATCAACATACACCGTACCGGCAATATGACTGCCACGCTCAGCAAAGTTGTATCCAACGCCCTGCTCTCCCAGTCCTAAGGTTATATTTAAAAAACCATCATTTTGCACATCGCCGCCAAGAGACCCCAATTGCTCTTTCCCATCGAGCCAAGCTGTTGGATGTGTTTGAATTACCTGATAAACACCTGGGCGTAAGAAATCAAACAAGAACGTCCCTTGATCATTACTGGTTGTGACTATTTCTACCGCTTCATTATCCGTTGTTACTCCTGACAGTGTGAGGGTAACACCACTAATACCGATGGTTTCATCGTCATCAAGAAGCCCATTTTCATCACTGTCTACCCAAACGGCGCCCCCTATAGAGGCTTTCGGTAATTCAGCAAAATCGAAATACGCATAGTTTTTTGTGCCTAACAACTGAGGTGTGGTGATAATATCTTGGCCTTTAGAGTTGGCAACTAATTGTGCCATAGCCATTTCTTGGCCATCCACGTACTGCTCAGGTTGTAGCTGTTCAATCACATACCCTTGTGCTGAGCTAGGGGCTAAATCAGTAAACTGGTATTCACCCAATTCATTAGTTCGTGTTTCATGCTTAACTGCTTCACCGCGATAGTCACTCCCTGATAAAGTGATCAAAACATCACTAATAGCAAGCGCTTGATATTCATTTTTACTTAATAGTGCCGGTAGTTTGGCATCGTCATCCATATCAACGAATACTCTTCCTTGCAATTCGATTGCATAACGCTCAGTAAAGTTATTGTTGATTAAATCGCTGCCAGGCCATACCTGACCAAGTAAAATCACGTCAGTTTGATCACTGTCGGCAATACGCTCACCGCCTAAGGCATCAAAGTTATCAGCGTAATTATTGGGTTGAACTTGACTCAGTTGGTAGCCTTGATGATTACTTGGTGGTAACTCAGTGAATTGATAAAAACCGCTTACATTGGTTTGCACTGATAATTCAATGACTTCGCTATTGATACTGATACCACGTAACGTTATAGCGACGTTCGAAATACTGCGCTCCTCTGAGCTAAGTAACAAATTATCGTCAGTATCAACAAACACAAAGCCACTAACTTGTGACAACGCTAGTTCAGCAAATACCAAGCTATCAACATCTTGTGAGGAATCGAGCACAATATTAAACACGTCATTCTCACTGGTTTGAATTTGACCTGCGAGAGACTCTAGGCCGTCATACCAACCATGAGGCTGTATTTGCTTAATTTGATAGCCACGAATATCACTGGCAGGCAAATGCTCAAAAATAAATGTCCCATTTGAATCACTGCTTACACTGTGGTTAACAACCTCGCCATAACGTGATGTACCCGTCAGTTTAATCTCAACATTGGCAATACCAAGTTCACTGCCTTGCTGTAAACCATCATGATTAACATCACTTATCACCACACCGCTGATACTTGAATTAGCTTGCTCTAACTCAGTAAATAAGTAGCCGCTTTGCTGAGCACTTTGTGCAACAGCAATATTGCTAATTTGATCATTATCAACAGTTATCGCGCCTTGTTTATAATCAAGACCATCCAAATACTCCGCTGGCTGAGACTGGACCAAACGATACCCTATTGGATTCGAAGCATATAACTGCTCAAAATTAAACTCACCATTGCTGTTGGTTACGGCCGTTGCTTGTACTGCACGGTCAAATATATCCGCCCCTTGCAAAGTCACAGTTACATTTGCTAACCCACTGTCTGTTGCCTCAAATTGACCATTTTGTTGTTGATCAACAAAGACGCGCCCAGTTATTACCGCATCATTAACGGGTGCTAACTCCGTAAACACTGCAGTTAATACATTGCTGCCCGTTACACGCAACTGAGCAATAAGATCGGTATTGTCACTGTTGCTTATTAAGCTGTCTTGCACATAGTCTTTACCATCAAAGTGATATGCAGGTTGTATTTGGGTAAGTAAATAACCCTGCACATCAGACGCATAAAGTTGTGTAAATGACGTTCTACCTTGACTATCTGTCAGCGCACTGAGATTTACCCTCTCACCCAGTATATTCTTACCCGATAAAGAGATTTCTGTATTCGCCAAAGCCGAATCTATCGTATCCAACTGACCATTTTGATTTTGATCTGCAAACACGATGACATTGATAACACTGTCGTTAGCAGGTAATTTTTCGGTTAAATCAACATGTGTAGTACTTGAGGTGCTAACACTGACTGTAACAACATCATCAGGATTGGTTTGTTTGGTATGATTCAGGTAGTCTGCACCATCAACATATATCTCTGACTGTGTATGAGTGAGTCGATATCCCGCACTATTGGCAGCATATAACTGAGAAAACTCAAACTGACCCAGACTATCTGATGTTGTATTCAATGATACTTCATTATCAAATAAATCTTTGCCTGCTAATTTAATTTCATAGCCAGAAAGCATTTTGTCATTAGCACTAAATTGACCATCTTGCGCAACATCAACAAAAATAGTGCCTGTAATTTTGGCATCATTGGCAGGTAACTGCTCAGTAAAATCTAACCGAATATGTGCTGAGTTTACCAATGCCATATTATCAACCACATCACTTTTATGGCTATTACTAATCGCCTTAGATGCTAAGTAATCAATTCCATCATTGTACAAAGAAGGGTGAACCTGTTTTACTGTATATCCTTGGCTATTCGAGGCAAATAAGTTATCAAATACGTAGTTACCCTGCTGGTCGGTAGTGGTTTTTAAATTCACCTCACGACCTAGAATATCTTGGCCTGAAAGGATCAGTTCCACGCCAGAAATATGTCTATCTTGAGACTGCTCGGTTCCATCTTGCGCAACATCAACATAAACTCGGCCACTGATCTTTGCTTCATTCTTAGGATGCTTTTCAGTAAATAAAACTACGCCTTTCGCTAACGCAACCTGATGTAATTTAATTCCATCTTGCTCTTTAACCACAGCGCCCGATAGGTAATCTCGCCCATCTAAATAAACATCGACCTTTCCTTGCGACAGCCAATAACCGTCAGGCGAGGGCTGGCGTAACTCTGTAAATACAAACTCACCATTAGTATTTGACGTTGTACTTACTTTAACATCAAAGCCAAATTCATCTTTTCCTGATAACTCGAACGAAATATTTACCAAGCCTTTATCGTCGCTACCAAATACTCGATCTTGATTAACATCTAAAATCACTCGACCTTCAAGCTGCAAACTCCCAGCATTGGCTTGCTCGGTAAAGATCACTTTACTTGGTTTACCAATCTTGATGATCTTGACGACGTTTTTACCCGCATAGGTATTCTTTATGCCATCAAGGTAATCTTGGCCGTCTTCGTAACTGGGTGTGTCTGCGCGCGTCACCACATATCCATCAGAATTCGGTTGGCGCAGTGCCGTAAAACTAAATGCACCATTGCTATCTGTGTTGGTGCTCAATGACACTGCGTTGCCAAATTCATCTTTACCGCTTAGCGTGACTGCAAGGCTTGGGATCGCCAGATCTTTAGGCTCTTTAACACCATTTTGATTGCCATCAACAAACACCGCGCCCTCAACACGGGCTTCACCCGCATTAGGTAGTTCAGTAAAGATCACCTTACTCGGTTTACCTACTTTAGTGATCTTCACCACATTTTTACCCGCATGGGTATTCTTGATACCATCAAGGTAATCTTGGCCGTCTTCGTAACTTGGCGTATCTGCGCGCGTCACCACATATCCGTCTGTATTCGGTTGGCGAAGCGCGGTAAAACTAAAGGCACCATTACTGTCAGTGTTAGTGGTCAGTGACACAACGTTGCCAAATTCATCTTTACCGCTCAGCGTGACTGCAAGGCTTGGGATCGCCAGATCTTTAGGCTCTTTAACACCATTTTGATTGCCATCAACAAACACCGTGCCCTCAACACGGGCTTCGCCCGCATTTGGTAGTTCAGTAAAGATCACCTTGCTTGGCTTACCCACCTTAATGACCTTCACCGCGTTTTTACCCGCATAAGTATTCTTTATGCCATCAAGGTAATCTTGGCCGTCTTCGTAACTTGGCGTATCTGCGCGCGTCACCACATATCCGTCTGTATTCGGTTAGTATTCTTTATGCCATCAAGGTAATCTTGGCCGTCTTCGTAACTTGGCGTATCTGCGCGCGTCACCACATATCCGTCTGCATTCGGTTGGCGCAGTGCCGTAAAACTAAAGGCACCATTGCTATCTGTGTTGGTGCTCAATGACACAGCGTTGCCAAATTCATCTTTACCGCTCAGCGTGACTGCAAGGCTTGGGATCGCAAGATCTTGACTTTCCTTCACGCCATTTTGATTACCATCGACAAACACAGCGCCTTCAACTCGGGCTTCACCAGCATTAGGTAGTTCGGTAAAGATCACCTTGCTTGGTTTACCTACCGTGGCTACCTTCACCGCGTTTTTACCCGCATAAGTATTCTTTATGCCATCAAGGTAATCTTGGCCGTCTTCGTAACTTGGCGTATCTGCGCGCGTCACCACATATCCGTCTGCATTCGGTTGGCGAAGCGCGGTAAAACTAAAGGCACCATTACTGTCAGTGTTAGTGGTCAGTGACACAGCGTTGCCAAATTCATCTTTACCGGTAAGCGTGACTGCAAGGCTTGGGATCGCAAGATCTTGACTTTCCTTCACGCCATTTTGATTACCATCGACAAACACAGCGCCTTCAACACGGGCTTCACCCATATCGGCCAGCTCGGTAAAGATCACCTTGCTTGGTTTGCCTACTGTGGCTACCTTCACCGCGTTTCTACCAGCATGGGTATTCTTCACACCATCAAGGTAATCTTGACCATCTTCATAGCTGGGTGTGTCTGCGCGCGTCACCACATATCCGTCTGCATTCGGTTGGCGAAGCGCGGTAAAACTAAACGCACCATTACTGTCGGTGTTAGTGGTCAATGACACTGTGTTGCCAAATTCATCTTTACCGGTAAGCGTGACTGCTAGGTTGGTGATCGCCAGATCTTTACCTTCTTTTATGCCATTTTGATTGCCATCAACAAACACCGCGCCTTCAACTCGGGCTTCACCCACATCTGCCAATTCCGTAAAGATCACCTTGCTTGGTTTACCTACCGTGGCTACCTTCACCGCGTTTTTACCCGCATGGGTATTCTTGATGCCATCAAGGTAATCTTGACCGTCTTCATAGTTTGGTGTATCTGAGCGTGTCACCACATACCCGTCGGCATCGGGTTGGCGCAGCGCCGTAAGTTTTGGTTACCATCAACAAACACAGCGCCTTCAACACGGGCTTCACCCATATCGGCCAGCTCGGTAAAGATCACCTTGCTTGGTTTGCCTACTGTGGCTACCTTCACCGCGTTTCTACCAGCATGGGTATTCTTCACACCATCAAGGTAATCTTGACCATCTTCATAGCTGGGTGTGTCTGCGCGCGTCACCACATACCCGTCTACATCCGGTTGGCGCAGTGCGTCAAATTTAAATACACCATTGCTGTCTGTGTTAGTGGACAGTGACACGCTGTTACCGAATTTATCTTTGCCGCTCAGCGTGACTGCAAGGTTGGTGATCGCGAGATCTTTACCTTCCTTTATGCCATTTTGATTGCCATCGACAAACACAGCGCCTTCAACTCGGGCTTCACCAGCATTAGGTAGTTCGGTAAAGATCACCTTGCTTGGTTTGCCTACTGTGGCTACCTTCACCGCGTTTTTACCCGCATGGGTATTCTTGATGCCATCAAGGTAATCTTGCCCATCTTCATAACTTGGCGTATCTGCGCGCGTCACCACATATCCGTCTGCATTCGGTTGGCGAAGCGCCATAAAACTAAAGGCACCATTACTATCAGTGTTAGTGCTCAATGACACGGCATTGCCGAACTTATCTTTACCGTTCAGCGTGACAGCTAGGTTCGGGATCGCCAGATCTTGTGATTCCTTTACACCATTTTGATTGCCATCAACAAACACCGTGCCCTCAACACGGGCTTCGCCCGCATTTGGTAGTTCAGTAAAGATCACTGTGCTTGGTTTACCCACTGTGGCTACCTTGACTGCGTTTTTACCCGCATAGGTATTCTTTATGCCATCAAGGTAATCTTGGCCATCTTCATAACTGGGTGTATCACCGCGCATCACCACATATCCGTCTGCATCCGGTTGGCGAAGCGCAGTAAAACTAAACGCACCATTACTGTCGGTGTTGGTGGTCAATGAGACACTGTTGCCAAATTCATCTTTACCGTTCAGCGTGACAGCTAGGTTCGGGATCGCCAGATCTTGTGATTCCTTTACACCATTTTGATTGCCATCAACAAACACCGTGCCCTCAACACGGGCTTCGCCCGCATTTGGTAGTTCAGTAAAGATCACTGTGCTTGGTTTACCCACTGTGGCTACCTTCACTGCGTTTTTACCCGCATAGGCATTCTTCACACCATCAAGGTAATCTTGGCCATCTTCATAGCTGGGTGTGTCTGCGCGCGTCACCACATACCCGTCTGCATCCGGTTGGCGCAGTGCGTCAAATTTGAATGCACCATTACTGTCGGTGTTAGTAGTCAGTGACACTGCGTTGCCAAATTCGTCTTTACCGCTCAGCGTGACTGCAAGGTTGATGATCGCCAGATCTTTGCTTTCTTTCACACCATTTTGATTGCCATCAACAAATATTGACCCTTCAACACGGGCATCACCGACATTGGGCTGCTCGGTAAAGATCACCTTGCTTGGTTTACCTACCGTGGCTACCTTCACTGCATTTTTACCCGAATAGGTATTCTTTATGCCATCAAGGTAATCTTGGCCGTCTTCATAACTTGGCGTATCTGCGCGCGTCACCACATACCCGTCTACATCCGGTTGGCGCAGTGCGTCAAATTTAAATGCACCATTACTGTCAGTGTTAGTAGTCAGTGACACTGCGTTGCCAAATTCGTCTTTACCGCTCAGCGTGACTGCAAGGCTTGGGATCGCCAGATCTTGTGATTCTTTAACACCATTTTGATTGCCATCAACAAACACCGTGCCCTCAACACGGGCTTCGCCCGCATTTGGTAGTTCAGTAAAGATCACCTTGCTTGGTTTACCTACCGTGGCTACCTTCACCGCGTTTTTACCCGCATGGGTATTCTTGATGCCATCAAGGTAATCTTGGCCGTCTTCATAACTTGGCGTATCTGCGCGCGTCACCACATACCCGTCTACATCCGGTTGGCGCAGTGCGTCAAATTTGAATGCACCATTACTGTCGGTGTTGGTGGTTAATGACACTGCGTTGCCAAATTCATCTTTACCGCTCAGGGTGACTGCAAGGCTTATGATCGCCAGATCTTGTGATTCTTTAACACCATTTTGATTGCCATCAACAAACACCGCGCCTTCAACTCGGGCTTCGCCAGCATTTGGTAGTTCAGTAAAGATCACCTTGCTTGGTTTACCTACCGTGGCTACCTTCACCGCGTTTTTACCCGCATGGGTATTCTTGATGCCATCAAGGTAATCTTGGCCGTCTTCATAACTTGGCGTATCTGCGCGTGTCACCACATACCCGTCTACATCCGGTTGGCGCAGTGCGTCAAATTTGAATGCACCATTACTGTCGGTGTTGGTGGTTAATGACACTGCGTTGCCAAATTCATCTTTACCGCTCAGGGTGACTGCAAGGCTTATGATCGCCAGATCTTGTGATTCTTTAACACCATTTTGATTGCCATCAACAAACACCGCGCCTTCAACACGGGCTTCGCCTGCATTAGGTAGTTCGGTAAAGATCACCTTGCTTGGTTTACCTACCGTAGTGATCTTCACCACATCTTTACCCGCATGGATATTCTTGATGCCATCAAGGTAATCTTGACCGTCTTCATAGTTTGGTGTATCTGAGCGTGTCACCACATACCCGTCGGCATCGGGTTGGCGCAGCGCCGTAAAACTAAAGGCACCATTACTGTCGGTGTTGGTGCTCAATGACACTGCATTGCCGAACTTATCTTTACCGGTCAGGGTGACTGCAAGGCTTATGATCGCCAGATCTTGTGATTCTTTAACACCATTTTGATTGCCATCAACAAACACAGCGCCTTCAACACGGGCTTCGCCAACATTAGGTAATTCAGTAAAGATCACCTTACTCGGTTTACCTACCGTGGCTACCTTCACCACATCTTTACCCGCATGAGTATTCTTTATGCCATCAAGGTAATCTTGGCCGTCTTCATAACTTGGTGTGTCTGCGCGCGTCACCACATACCCGTCTACATCCGGTTGGCGCAGTGCGTCAAATTTAAATACACCATTGCTGTCTGTGTTAGTGGACAGTGACACGCTGTTACCGAATTTATCGTTACCCGTTAGCGTGACTGCAAGGCTTGGGATCGCCAGATCTTGTGATTCCTTTACGCCATTTTGATTGCCATCAACAAACACTGAACCTTCAACACTTGCGTCACCTGCAAGTAACGTTTCAGCAAATAAGTTTCCAGACGATGATTGATTTGCAGTAAGCGTAATATTACTGATCACATCACTGTTGTTGCTTCCAGATATAACGCTATTATTGCGACTATCAAACCCATCTTGATAACCCGATAATTGACTTTGCTTAGACTGTTTTAACTGATAAGTGCCTGCTGATAAATCTTCAAAAACAAATTCGCCGCTAGTGCCGGTATTTTTTAACAACGGGCCAATGTTTTTACCGGTGCTCTCGGTACCACTTAATTCAATAGTGATACCTGAAATCCCCGGGTCTGTTGCCGCTTGTAATACGCCATCATTATTCGCATCGAAGAACACCTGCCCAGAAATATTTCCTTTACTCAATGGAAGTGTGAGGTCATCTCGATTATTGCTAGAATTAACATCAAATCCTTTGGTTTCAATCCATGCATCGTTGTATAAAGTGCTGCCAGAGGGAAGCGATTTCAATTTGACTGGTATCGTCGCTGTTAAGGATTGTCCTTTCGCGATTGTATCGACAGTACACCTCACCCGGGTTTTCGCGCTCGATTCTCCCGATTTAATCGCTTGGTCGGTCACACAACGTCCACCAGCAATTGAAGGTGTGCCAGCCAATTCAAGGTCATGGCTTAAATAATCATAAATGATATTATCTGCGGCATCACCAGGACCCGCATTTCCCACATCAAGAAAGTAATTAAACACGCTGCCCACAGCGACTTTGCTCAGTGAAGCCCGTTTTATTAAAGATAAATCAACTGCAACTCGAATAGAGGTTTGCTCTGCTTCGCTATTGTTTGCAGTGATTGGATCATTTTCATTTGAGAAAATACGTGCTGTGGTCGCACTCACTTCACCGGTTGTTTTTGGTCGAGATAACACTTTAAAATAAAGATATCGCGTATAAATATTATCCTCAGAGCCATATCTATTTTCGCGTAATTCAAACTCAGCCAAATCATTCCCTGAGTTTTCAGGTCCTTTACAGGTGATGGTGTGTGCAGAGGAGATCAATGTATTGATGCTATTACATCGCGCTTGTGCCACTGTACAACCAGTTTTTGCACTGCCATCACATAAAAATTGGAGCTGTTTATCCGCACCTGATGGTGTCATGGTAAAATCGTAACCTACACCACTGGCAACCGATAAGTCGCCGGTATTATCAAATAAATATTCAAGGTCAACTTTATACACGAGTACATTATCTAATGAACCCGGAAACGCACGAGGAGCCGGATACCATGCCACAGGATCCGTAACATCGTTATTTTCAATTTTTAAGTTCGCGTTTCGTACATTGACCTGCAGTGAGGTTACTTTTGTGTTGTTATCTATATTAATATCGTTATCAATATTGGCTGCTGTAATGTTAGATGTGCTGGCCAATATCCAGCTTTTTCTGTCGTGGTAACTTTTTGGTCGCAGTTTAATCGTGACAGTTTGAACTTCATTTCCAGTCAAAGTGCCTATCGGGCAACTCAATACATTACTGGCATTAAAGGTACATATATTCGCTTGTCCTGCCCGCGAGAACACACTACTTATAAATTGAAACGTTCTCCCAGATGGCGGCGTAAAGGTATGCTTTAGCACCACATCAGTTGCGGTTGTGGCACTCATATTCGACACTTCAAGCGTTAACAAAGCCTCATCACCACTTAAAATAGGAGCGGTAGCATACGAGGCGAGTGTAATACCTACATCAAATTTCGGCACAACTGGTACAGATACATTGCTTTTATTATTACTGGTATCTGTATCGACATGGGTTGAAGAACTGACCTCAACGAGGTTGTTTAAATTGCCATTGACCGTAATGACGGGTCGGCTCACCTGCATGGTTAAAATTAACTTGTCGCCGACTTTAAACTGTTGGCTATTACCTAGCCGACAAGTTATGGTGCTTACGGTATCTTGGTACTGACCTGCATCACTTCTTGCACAGCTAAATGTTGCGCCAAGCTGGCTACTGGCGCTCGCTGCAAAGCGAATACCGGTTTCAACCTTGCCCTTTTTTGCCTTAAATGTACCCGCAAAAGTATCTTTAATTAATAACGCACTAAGCCCATCACCAATGACGGTGTCACCACTGACATTCTCCACCACAATTTGATAACTTAGCTCACTCTGCGCCGCAGATAATTGACTAAGATTGGCTGTTTTAGTGACTTTTAAATCTGCAGACACCGCTGAGCGGATTGTTGCTGACTGCTGAGCACTGCCCGGCAACCCATTATGATCCGTCACGGTTGCGGTATTCTTCAAATTCCCTAGCTGTTTTGCATTAGTGGTAATGGTAAGCAATGAGGGCGGACTGGCTTTGGTGACTGGGATCCCTTGCCAACTACCAGAGCTCGACTTTTGATACAAACACGTAACTGTCCCCCCCAGCCCCTCTCCCGAATGACTACAATGCCAGTTTTCACCATAACTTCCGGTTGCGACAAAAGACTCTCCACTGGCGAGTACATCAACAACTTTCAATGTGCCTTGTGTCGGTTTATCAGCATCATTAGACACCGTCACTGTGATTGCACTACTAATATTCTCTCCTCGACTAACCAAACTGGTATTCTTTGTAGTCGATGCAAATTTATGCTTAGAAATTGTAAGCGTCATAGGGTTTACAGGCGCGTTACCCCACCCTTCATAGGTTGCAGTTAAATCCGTTGCTAATGCGCTATGCTTCACCACAGCAATATTTCTGGGTCGTTCTGTTGTATAAGGGCTACGAGCCGTGATCACCACTTCAGCATTTGAACTAACACTGATATCCCCTATACATTTCACCTCATCAGGACCTTGTTGTGGGCACGTCCAACTATCGCTATTATTACTTTTGATCACAGTCACTGACTCAGCTTTATAGCCATTAAGCAATGTATCAGACACTTCGACACCGACTGCCTTCGCACCACCTGAGTTGGTTACTTTGATCTTGAATTCAAAGCGTTTCCCCATGTAGTTTTTATTGTCCCATTGCAAATTACTCGACTTAGTGACACTCAGTGCAGGTTGCGCTCCAACCGTTTTAAACACGGCAGAAGCTGCCACCGATTCATTACTACTGTCATTTGAATCAAAAACAATATTGGCACGATTGGTAACACTGGCATTAGAGACCGACGCCTTTACCTTGGCTACGATCGTGGCACTTATACTATTGTTAGCCGTTAACTGCGCTGTGTTTGGCGTACACACAACCTGACTGCCTGCAGCCTGGTAATTACAATTAAAAGCTGTTGAAGAGTAACTGACAAAATCGACACTATCAGGTAATGCGTCAGTCAATGTTTTTACTGTCAAAGTTTGTGCTGAAGCATTGCGTGCAGTTAATAAAAAAGTGAGGGTGTCATTAGCATAATATGCTGATTTTGCTGAACTAATAGACTTAATCAAGATCATCTTCGCGGCAGTGCTTTTGACAGTTTTAATTTGTGCACTGGCGGTATTATTCGCTTGATTGCGATCTGTGAGATTCGCCGATACCAACGCATTATTTGTGTACGTTGCCTCGGTATTTGGTGCTTTGGCGGTAACTTTAAGCGTATCGCTCACTCCTGAGGCAACCGCCGTTTTATCACATGTGATTTTAGGTTGCGCCCCAGCCATATTAACCGAACAACTCCAACCACTGGCTTGTGCCACTGCCACATCACTGATTCCTGCGGCGAGTGTTAAAACAAATCGCGCAGAAGAAACCGTGTTTGGTCCATTATTCTTCACCACAATTTGATATTGGTGCGCCTCATTTGGCGTTAAAGAAAGAGGCCCCCAATAAGATGGCGTACCATTGCTTTTTAACGCTTTCAGTTCTACTGCCACATCAGCATGTTCTTTAACTTGATTGCTTACACTGGCTTGATTATCCGCGCTATTAATTTCTGCCGTTGCACTGCTTACACTGGATGTCGCTGTTACCGTACCACTGCCTAGCTGAGATAACTTTGCTTTGATCACGAGCGATTGTGATGCACTCACTGCAAGCTTACCTAAGCTACAGGTTAAAATTTGTGAGCCGCTACATGACCAACCATTACTATTGCTCACCGATGCTTCAGCCCAAGTTGCATAACTGGGAAGCACATGCTTTACGGCAACATTCGTTGCCTCATCAGGGCCATTGTTGGTAATGTTTAGGGTGTAGGTATAAGTTTCATTAATATAGACTTGTTGAGGCTCTGATCGTAACGATACAACTTTTAAGTCAGTACCCGCCACAATAGAAGTATTCTGGGTTTCTGCGTTATTTTGTAGTTTACTCGCATCTTCATTCGACGCCGACACGGACACCTCGGACGCAATGGTTTGCGCGGTATCTTTACTGGTTTTTATCGTAAATTGAACGCGTTTTCGCTTATCAAGCACATCAGTGCCGTCAATACTGACCCAATTACACTCAAGACGACTTTGACTTGCATTAAACTTACAGACAGCGTTGTCACTCGAAACAAAAGAAGTGGTGACTGGAATAAGAAAAATCAGTTGGACATTGTTAGCAACATCTTGCTCAACATTTTCAAAGTCAACTTGATAACGTATTTGTGCGCCGCGTGGCACCTTAGTATCTAGGTCAATAAAGGTAGATATTTGCAAATCCACAGCAAATACCTGAACACTGACAAGTATCAACCACAATGCACAAAACAATCTCTTCAAGTTAACTACCCCTAGATACTACATATTTTGAACACATTTGTGTGTTTCAATTTAAAGTACGAAAAACGGCGTAGATTTTATTGATTATAGGTACTGTAATCCAGTGTAATTTTGCGTTTTTATGGATATTAGTAAGAAAAGAATAAGGCTTTAGAATAAAAGCCCTACTTAAGGCGTGTTTGTATTTTTTAGGCTACAACTTTAGAGTGTACTGCCTGAAGCGCAACAATGCTTTCTTTAGCGAAACTATGCAACGCTTGCCAGTCAATTTTTTCTCCTCGTTGCAGTAACTCGCTCGCCAACTTTAACTCTTGACTAAGCGCTATCATGCCAAGCTCTTTGCTCTCTTGACCTACGTGTATTAATTTATCATGCAATATATCGTTCGCTTTGATATCCGCCAAGCCTTGTAATTGAGCAAACTCATAATCAAAGGTGTCTGGTAAGTACTGTAATTTGGTACTTAAAAACTTGATGTCCAACGATGTGCTTAATTGACGTAATACGTCTTCATCAACTAGTGCGCTATCCAGTACTTCAGTGCTTTGAGCCGCACAAACTTGTTCTAACACAGCAGATAAAGTACTTTGCGATACGGGCTTACTAATACAATACGTAATGCCATGTTCAAGATAAGCTTGCTGAGCCTGTTCATCAGCATCTCCAGTGAGTGCAATCACAGTGGGCGACACTGATAAATTCATCAAGCTAAACTCATCAACAAACCAGGATAAACCATGACCATCTGGTAAGTGCATATCTAGAAGAATAATATCGAACGGCTGCTGAACAACTTTTTTACTTGCCTGTGCTAAATTATGAGCAAATACAAAGTGTGCGCCTAATTCCGTTAAATAATGTTTAAGCACTTCTCTGTTTAATAAATTGTCTTCAACAACCAAGATATTACAAGCCAGCAGACCATTTTGATGGTTAGTATAACGCTCTGTTACGCCAATATTAATGGTGGGGTCAATTCGCTCCAGCAACAATTCAAAAAAGAACTCGGTACCACACCCTACTTGACTACGAACCTGCAGCTCTCCATTCATATTTTCAACTAATTGCTTACATAAGGACAAACCTAGCCCAGCCCCTTGTGCAACCGTTTGCTCTGTCGACACCGTCACAAAAGGCTCAAAAATATTAACTAAATCATCATCGTTTAAACCAACCCCCGTATCTGACACAAAGAATTGCACACTGTGATGGTTACTTCCTACTTGTTCAGACTTAACGGTGACAGTAACGCCCCCCTCAATCGTATACTTAATTGCATTTGAGAGTAAATTTTTCAAAATAAGCGTTAATGATTCCTTATCTGCTAAATAACTCTTTATAGACAATGCGCTTGTATCTAACGCGACGGATAAGTGCTTTTCTTTCGCTAAAGGTGATAATAAATCAATAATTTCTTGTGATACTTGTTGAATATCAACAATCGCGAGCTCATGAGGTTTGGTCTCACCTTTTGCTTGTAACAGCACTTGATTAGCCAAATCTGATAATGACATTGCAGCCCCAGTGATAATATCGCATAACTGGGCGTGTTTAAGGGGTTCTCGAGGTACGCTTTTAAGCATTTCAGCATGACCCACAATGGCATTGAGTGGTGTTCTTAATTCATGGCTAAGTAAGGTCAAATAGCGACCTTTTAGCATAGATGCTTTTTCAGCCGCTTGTTTTGTCTGTTCTACCTGCTCGGCACGTCGACTACTACATAATAAACTCAAAGAAAAGCAGAGTAATAAAGGGATTGCAATCACTGTTATGGTAAAGAGCTGATTACCAAAATTATTGGTCTGTAAGCTATCTGATGGCTGATATCCATCCAGCATCAATAAACGTAACGTAAAAATAACTAGCATGCCAATACATGCTAGTAAAAATGTCCACCGTGCAATAGTTGCTTCCGTGAGCTCGCTGACTTTACTTTGAAAAAGGGCATGAATACATAACCCGAGCGACAATGCCCAAACCAAATAATTTAAACATACTCTCACTATGAAGTTTGAATCAATAAAAGTGAACCAGATATATCCAGCGAGGTGAATTAACGACAATAATACCCACGGCCAATATTTTGACTTTATTTGAAAAAACCGTTCAGTTCCAAGAGTCAAAAAAACCAACCCTAGCAATATCAGGTGATTAGCAACAAAAACACGCCAAAAGTCTGATAATTGTGGTTGAGAAATCAATATGCAAGCTATCGCAACGCTGGTTACGAATAGCATCCACTGTTTGGTGCCTGCAATCGTGCGATGAATTAACCAATTCAATAACATAAACACCCCACAAACCGAAGTTGTGAGTGCTAATACTGGTAAAAGTAATTTTGGTTCTAACATCTAGCACTTAATAGTTAAGAATTAAGGATGAGTATATTATCAAAAAACATACCAATAAAAAGGTATTTTAATAAAAAGGTCGCTTTTAAATTAACATTACCAAAACCAAACCGTACAAATTAGCAACAATTTTCCCTATAACCAACCTTTTTGTTGCGCTATTCGAGCAGCATCAATGCGATTCGTTGCATTGAGCTTAGCGATCGCGTCTGATAAATAGTTTCTGACTGTGCCTTCACTCAAAAACAACGTATTGGCTATTTCTGCTGTTTTATACCCTTCGCTTGCCAAACGTAATGCTTTTCTTTCTTTACTTGATAACGGATCTTTTTCATCCAAAGCGGTGAGTGCCAATTCAGGATCTATGACCCTCTGGCCGCATATGACTTTTTTTAGAGTGCTAATTAAATACTCACTTGGCGCTTCTTTTAACACAAATCCTCTTGCACCACTGTCCATGGACCTTCGAATATAGCCAGAACGAGAAAAGGTCGTCATAATGACCGTATGACACTGCTCTTCCTTTTTTTGAATATACTCTAGTAATTCTAACCCTGTCATATTTGGCATTTCAATATCGGTTAATACAATATCAGGAGTCACAACGGATAAATGCTTGATAGCTTCAAGCCCATCAGCCGCTTCTGCAACTACTTCAATATCACGATCTAAGCTCAGCAATGCACTGATCGCTCCGCGTACAAGAGCTTGATCTTCAACTACCATCACTCTAATCATGCCACAGCTCCTGAAAACTCTACCTTCACAGTGAACCCTTGTTCAATATTAATGTCCACAATAGCACCGGCTTGATGTGCTCGTTCAATTAACCCGGAAAGCCCATTCCCGTGGGTGAAAGATTCAACTTTACCATCATCACTTATGCATAGCTGCACAGTGTTTTGCTGAGTTAATTTTAAATTTACTTCTCTTGCGTTACTATGGCGCAGTATGTTTGTCACCAATTCTTTGGCGATAAAGCATAAAGCACTCTCCTGCTCTGCCCCCATAGTTACTGACTCCACTTGCTGAACCACGTTAAATTGTGCCTCTTTCAAACGCTGCTCTAGCAAATTCAACTGCGCGTATAAACCAACTTGCTTTAATCCAGATACTGCTTCTCGTACATCACTGAGTAGCGCACGCGCTAAAGTCGCTACTTGTTGAGATTCATCACTGGCTTTTTCTTGCAACCCCGCATGGCACAACTTACTTGCTAACTCAGCTTTAAGTGCAATGCTAGATAAAGAATGGCCTAACGTGTCATGTAAATCGCGCGCGATCCTTTCCCGTTCTGCAATCGCTGCCAATTGCTCTAATTTTTGCTGATTTTTTTGGTGTAATAGTCGATGGACGCGCTCCCGATGCTCCATTAATCCAAAGCTAAATAAACCAACAGCAATGAGAGCCGAAGGTGCCCAAAAATAAAATGGCTCAGTGGTTATTAAAAACTCACTACTGAAAAAAATAAAGAGAAATAGCACCCCCAACATCAAGAAATTATATGGACGCCGGTAATTAAAACCACACAACGGCGCTATATAACCAAACAAAGTGCTCGTTCCTGATGTAACAAGCGTGCCACAGCTCGTCAGTAGCAACATCAGTATAATAATGGGCGTAACCTTAGTTCCTGGTGTATGAAGACCTGCACAATATAGAGCAACAAAACCTACATATATAAGCAATTGCGCAAGTAAATTTTGCCAACCTATCTCACTCCACTGGCCTATTATTGGTAAAAAGTAAAACAATGAAAATATCAACGGGCCAAGATTACGAAAGAACTTACTCGGATCTGCAAGTGTCATTTTATCTACAGGGAGGACAGGTTCCATAACCCAACTTTTTATTAAGATTCAAAGAGTCAGTAACATATCAAAAATAACATAAAACGTTTAGTGACAATGGTCACCTAGTTCGTAATAATCTAAATAAAAATAGACAGACTGGTTATGCGCCCAGAACAAACATCCCTACTTTATTTGCACACAGCAGTACTTTTATTTGGTGGTACGGCATTATTTTCAAAATTAATTAACCTATCCGCACTCGATATCACTGTATACCGAACCGCTGTTGCTTTTATAGCCCTCACAGCCTTATTAATCGTACAACGTAAACGCATTAAGCTTAAAAGCAACCAGGATTATCTCGTCGCCATCTTGTTGGGTGTAGTTGTTGGCCTGCATTGGCTCACCTATTTTGCAGGTATGCAAATGGCGGGAATAACCATTGGCATTATTGCCTTTTTTACCTACCCTGTAATCACCGTCTTTTTAGAACCCCTGTTTACCAAGAAACAAATTCTGAAAAAAGATATTGTGTGTGCCATTGTCGTATTAAGTGGTATTTACCTGCTAGTACCAGAAGCCAGTTTAGGGAACCAGATTACATTAGGTATCGTAACAGGCGTCAGTTCAGGCGCACTATTTTCACTGCGGAACTTACTACAAAAACGCTATTTTTCTCATTATGGTGGCCCACAAACTATGCTATATCAAACGCTAGTCGCCAGCGTCATGTTATGCGCTTTTGTGAGTGTGCCCCCAGTCGAGCTCGAACAGATCGACTTATATTTAATTTTATTAGCGGGCGTAGTCTTTACGGCACTACCGCACGCTCTTTTTTCTAGTAGTTTACGCCATTTGTCTGCAACAACCGCTGGGTTGATTTCTTGTTTACAGCCCTTGTATGCAACGCTTTTGGCCTTTATTCTATTACTAGAAACTCCCAGTGTTGCAACTTTAATTGGTGGCTTACTTGTTGTTAGCACTGCTTTTTTTGAAACTTGGTCTGTTACAAGGAAAAAAGTATAATGCATATTATTGCTCATCGCGGTGCCAGTGGCAATTACCCAGAAAATACTCTATGTGCAATTGAGGCTGCTTTACAAGCCAATGTTGATGGTATCGAATTAGATGTACAAAGTTGCCAAGATAATTACGCCATTATTCATGACACTTGGTTAGATAGAACCACTTCAGGTCAAGGGAAGGTTAATACAACTTCGCTCGAAACAATTCAATCATATGACGCAGGTATGGGTGAAGCAGTCCCAAGTTTACAGCAAGTACTCAGCACCATAAGCACCAGAACAATTATCAATTTAGAACTCAAACATACCTTTGAGCTAAACAAATTTGTATCATGCATTGAGCGTAACATTAGCGATGGCACATTAACACGTTCCCAACTTCTCATATCCTCCTTTGACCATCATCAATTATTGTGGTTAAAGCGGCAACTGCCTTGGGTTAAAATTGGAGCACTGACAGCTTCAATCCCATTACAGTATGCACAATTTGCTCAACAGTTAAATGCCTATAGTATTCATATTGATAAAAACTTTATTAATCATGAGTTTGTTCACGATGCAAAACAAAGAGGTCTAAAAGTCTATGTGTATACTGTCGATAAGCAACAAGATATCGAAGATATGCTCCATCTCGGTGTCGACGGTATTTTCAGTAATTATCCTTGTTATGCGAAAATGATTTTAGCGCGTTCAATGAATAAATAATCCACACTGTTCTATAATAAAAGAAAATGGCACAGTGAAGAGCCTAAAATGAGTCTATATATGAGTATATATAATCAAATCGAACAATCTTTTTTCTTTACTTTATCTCGCAAGATATTTGGCAACCTCAGTTTCGTCTTTTCTTTTCAGATCTTCACTTTGTTTTGGTTGTACCATGAAATCAATGATAATGACCAAGCATTAAACTGGTTTTGGATAATGGCATTTGGTGCTGTTGCTGGCTTTATTTTCACCTTATTCTATATGCGGTTTTTAATCGTTCGTCCTGTTCGAGCCATGCGAGACACACTTCAACAAATAAACCGTCAAGAGGGTAACCTCAATGCAAAATTACCGCACTTTACCTATGATGAATTTAGAGAGCTGAGCGAGCAATACAATACCTTCACCCATAACTTGAGCCAATTACTTGCCACTACATACGAAAGTGCTCAAACCGCAGCGAGCAGTAATCAAGATGTCACACATTCAATGGAACACACTGCCAAATTTGGTGCCCAACAAATACAGAACAGTGACTCCATTATTGCTGCCAGCGATCAGGTGACCCATAGCCTACAAAGTATTGTTGGAAATACAGATCAGGTTTATCAGGCGAATACTGAAAGTTTAAAATTCGTCAAAACATCGTCAAATTCACTGGCTGCACTGGTCGGTGAAGTAAAGCAAATTACCACGTTACTCGGTAAATTTTCTACAACGGTCTCAGGGTTAAAAGAAAATAGTGAGAACATTCGTAGCATTTTAAAAATGGTTGAAGAGTTTTCAGATCAGACTAATTTATTAGCTCTAAATGCTGCTATTGAAGCAGCGCGTGCCGGCGAAGCTGGACGAGGGTTTGCCGTGGTTGCCGACGAAGTGAGAACATTATCAGTCAAAGTAAATGAAGCGACTCGGCAAATTAGTGACTTCATCAATCAAATGAATACTCTAGTAGGGGAAACAAACCAAGAGTCGGAGCAACTGATCAACCACTCTCAAGGAGCTGAGCAAGCGATCAGTAAAACGTCTCAAGGCTTTACTGATATGAGCCGTGAATTTGAACGGAATCAGGCACAATTAGAAGATATTGTTAGTGCGGTACACCAACTGGAAGCAACACAAAATCGCACTCATCAAACCGTGCAGAAAATTGTTGAGCTAGGCCAACAATCAAAGGCACAAATAGATGATGCAGTCACGCAGTGCCAACAAGCACAATTACGTACTGAAGCAACGCAAAATGAATTAGAACGCTTTGTATAGCATTTGATATCGCGCTAAGCACGCGCTATATCAAATGCGATGACTTCTTTAATTGATGCTTTCTTCGTTGCAAGCATGACTAACCTATCAATACCCAATGCCACTCCAGAACAACGCGGTAGTCCATGTGTTAATGCTGCCAAAAAGCGTTTATCAATATCAACAGGTGTTAACCCCATTTCATTTCTTAATTTATTGTCTTGTTCAAAACGGGCCGTTTGCTCTGTTGCATCCGTAAGTTCATTAAAACCATTCGCCAGTTCCATTCCCTGATAGTAAAGTTCAAAACGCCCGGCGACCCTAGGATCCTCAGTACATAACTGCGCCAACGCAGCTTGCGACGCAGGAAAGTGATATACAAAGCAAGGAGCTCTTTGACCTATATTGGGCTCTATCTCCATGCAAAACAGTAGCTGTAATAGAGTATCTAAATTCGTTTCAGTATCAGCTATATCAGCATAACCATACTTTACTGCTATCGATTTCAACTCATCTAAGTTCACCGATAATGGGTCTATACCTATAATATCCAAAAACACTTGTTGGTAAGAAATCGACGTACATGGCTGACAATTAAGAATGTGTATCATCAGGTCATTGATCTCTGCCATCAAAGTAAACTCGTCGAAGTCTGGGCGATACCACTCCAACATCGTAAACTCAGGATTATGGTGTTTACCCGACTCCTCATTGCGAAATGCTTTGCCTATTTGATAAATAGCCCCACTGCCTGCGGCAAGCAACCGTTTCATAGCAAACTCAGGAGATGTTTGTAAATACAGAGGCAATCCGGTGCTATTTCCCGGCCCAACAAACTCCGTGGTAAAAGTCGCCAAATGAACATCGGTTACGCTGGCAGCACATAAGCTTGGCGTCTCAACCTCCATCACGGATCGTACGTTAAAAAACGCACGAATTTTTCCGAGTATTTTGGCTCGTTCCTGTAGTGTTTGAATTTCACAACTCGGGGCCCACATATTATCAGACATGATGTTTCCTTTATTTACGTGCATAAAAAATCCCAGCCAAAGCTAGGATTTTTATCATTAATATCGTGTATTACTTAACACGACCTTGATATTCATTAGTACGCGTATCAACTTTAATGACTTCGCCAATTTGCACAAACAAAGGCACTCGTACTACGGCACCTGTAGAAAGTGTCGCTGGCTTGCCACCCGTTCCGGCAGTGTCACCTTTTAGACCTGGGTCTGTTTCTGTAATTTCTAGTTCAACAAAATTGGGGGGAGTGACTGCAATTGGGCTGCCATTCCACAATGTAATGGTACATACATCATTTTCTACGAGCCACTTTACATTCTCACCAACGGCTTTTTCATCCGCAGCAATTTGCTCAAATGTGTCGTTGTTCATGAAGTGCCAAAACTCACCATCTGTATATAGATAAGCTAATTCTGTATCCATCACATCAGCACCTTCCACTGAATCACCAGATTTAAAGGTTTTTTCTAATACCTTACCAGAGATCAATTTACGGATCTTAACACGGTTAAACGCCTGACCTTTGCCTGGTTTAACCATTTCATTTTCTAAGATGGCACATGGTTCACCATCTAACATAATTTTTAAGCCGCCCTTGAACTCGTTGGTGCTATAATTCGCCATCGTATCCTCTAACTGTCTTTTTCGAGTAAGTAAACTTGCTAATGATACAAACAAATGAAGTAAATTTGCAGAGCAACTGGCAAAAAGAATTGGCAAATGTGATCACAAACCCTAAATCACTAGTAAAAATGCTGGGTTTAGAGGCACATTTTAATGCAAATGACTTGGAAGCTAGGTCCTTATTTCCAGTTCGAGTTCCTTTACCCTTTATCAAAAAGATGCGCTATGGTGATCCTAGTGATCCTCTATTGCTACAAGTGATGCCTCTACATAAGGAGTTTTTAACCAAGGCTGGTTTTAATAAAGATCCTTTAGAGGAGCAACAAAGTGCCCAACCAGGATTGTTGCACAAGTATCGCTCTCGTCTTTTACTGATGTTAAAAACGGGTTGCGCTGTAAATTGTCGCTATTGTTTCAGACGGCATTTCCCTTACCAAGAGAATCAGCTCAATAAGCGAACCCTGCTCGAATGCATTGATTACCTTAAAGCACACCCTGAAATAAATGAAGTGATTCTCAGTGGTGGTGATCCGCTTATGGCCAAAGATGACACAATTGATTGGCTATTAAATGAGCTGGAACAACTTCCCCAATTAAAACGCATCCGAATTCACAGTCGGTTACCCGTGGTAATACCGAGTCGAATAACATCTCAGCTTTGTACACGCCTCGCTGCTAGCCCCTTAAAAGTGATCTTCGTTAACCATATTAATCACGCGAATGAAATTGACGATGACTTTATCGACGCGATGACAATGCTCAAAGCCGCAAACGTCACTTTATTAAACCAAGCTGTATTACTAAAAGGTATAAATGACTCAAGTGACATACAAGTCGCATTAAGTGAACGATTATTTGAAGCGCATATTTTACCGTACTATCTACATGTATTAGATAAAGTTGAAGGTGCCAGCCATTTTGATATTGAGCAAGCCCATGCGCGAGAGATAATGGCGGGCATGCTTGAAGAATTACCCGGATTTCTAATGCCTAAGCTTGTGAGAGAAATCGGTGGCAAAACAAGTAAGACACCGATTGATTTACAGCTACAGTAACTTCATTGTTTACACATATGTATTAATGTTATTACCTAACGTTGCTGTGGTTGATTTTGCGGGGATTTGTGCGCTAGCACTTGACCCTGCGGCTTCAATCAAAGCAAGGGCAGCTTTACCATCTGCTTGCTGTTGCTTTTTGGCCAGAGAAGCGCTGTAAACTTCGCCACTAGGGCCTGCTCCAGACATCGCAGGAAGGTTATTTCCAGAAATATTCATTGGCATATACCTGACTTTTTAAGTGAATCCACGTAGACTATCGGCCGTTTAAGCAACAACTTTAGGAAAAATATGCACGCTGTTATTGAAAAACTCAATGAAAATTTAAAAGTGGTTTATCGTCAAGCACTTGATGCAGACAAAAAATTAGATGAGTTGCAGCAGCAAGGTCACGGTAAATTTAAAGCTTTATTCACTGAAGAAGCCGGCTTTACTTTTGAAGCGAAGCGATTTAAGCCTTATGTGTTAGATGTTGCCGCCGATGTTGAAGCATTAAGTCATCACGAAGAACTTGATCAACACAAGCTCACCCTTGCGGTCACTAAATTACAAAACTTATTAAAGCTGCTTGCTACGTTTAAATAGTCATTGTTAGTCGCTTAATACCGTAAAAGGCCGCTAGGCCTTTTCATCTTCCTTCCCAGTTACGCAAAACCCCGCTAAAAAGATTCCGTTAACAACTTCAAGTGTTTATTGGTAATCATTAAATATCCATCTACGCTATGTGAGGTATATCAATTTATATTTTCACGGAAGGACTATGCAACGTCGTAAGCATTGGCGCTTCTCTGTACGGATCACGGTCGTCACATTATTTGCCGTGGTCTGTAGCATTGTTGCCGCCCTCACAGTTACACTGCAGTACTACAACAGTATTGCCCAGTTAGAGCAGCAAACCGTTCAGCAGTTTGATCTATTTGCCACGAGCGCAAAGCAAACAATTCATCAAAATGATTTAGCGGCAAGTAGAATGGTTGATATGTTGGCACTCACACCCAATATAGAACGGCTAAATGACTCACAAAAATTACGCCTTCTCGCAGAACTCATCGCTACTAACCCTGCAGTGGAGGGTATCTACTTTGCAAACGACAGTGGGAGCTTTTTCGAGGTCATTAATCTCAAAAATAAAACCCTAAAACAAAGTTATCGGGCCTTAGAAAACGATGCCTGGGTGATCATGCACATTGATGGGCTACGTAGTCCAAATCAGCGTAAACTGTCATTTTTTAATACCGAATTCGAATTGAGCTCAACACGTATTGAACCAACAAATTATAACCCCACTAAACGCCCTTGGTATATTAATGCTAAAAACGTAAGTCAGCGAAGCACGCCTTATTTATTTCAATATACCCAAATACCCGGTGTTACTTACTTTAGAAAGTTGCTCAACCAAAACGGTGTTATTGGCCTTGATATTCCTCTTCATGCTTTAGCTGGTAGCCTAGAGCGCCAAGTCAAAGGGTTTGCTGGTGAAGCCTATTTGATAAAACCACAAGGGGACATCATCGCCACCAATCGATTAAATAATAAAGCGCAAATGACGCCCATGCCCCCGATGCAACTCACTCACCAGCAAAAAGAGATTATCGCACGTCATTCGCCATTAACCCTCTCTAATGAAACGGATTGGTTTCCAGTTGATTATGCCGTTACGGGTGAACCAAACGGCTATGCGGTAGAAGTTATGAGACAAGTTGCTGCATTACTGCAGCTAGATGTTAAATTTATCAACGGTTATAGCTGGCCTGAATTCATTCATCGCTTTAAACAAGGCAATATCCACGCTTTAAACGCCACGTTTGATAATCCAGAAAATCAGCAACTCGGTATAGTGAGTAACCCTTATGGTAATCTAAAATTTGCTTTAATTTGGCCCAACAACGCTATAGATATTACTTCTATTGCACAGCTAGGTGGTAAAACATTGGCAGTTGCTGAAGGTTGGTCCGTTATTCAACAGATTAAAGATGCTTACCCTACCATAGAGATCCTTGAAGTTAACACGACCATCGATGTAGTTAACGCAGTGCTAAATGGTCAAGCGAATGTCGGTATTGAAAGTGATATAATCGTACGTAACTTACTCAATGAATATGCGCTTAGCGGCCTCAAGGTCAGTAATGCATTTTCATTTGCTCAGGCAAATGTGAAATCTTCCATTCACTTACTACTTTCACACAACAAAGCAGAATTGATGCCACTCATTAATTTAGCGATTGCTCATCTCAGTCCTGACTATTTAGCTCGACTCGATGAAAAGTGGCTTAATGAAGAAGCGAATAGTCATGAAATTGGTCGAATTGTACCTTACTTATCTTATATCAATACGATGCAAAGCACACAATTTGGCGCATTGCACCACTTTATCCATCAAGGTAAGAAGAAATTAATCTATGTTGATATGCTTAAAAGTGCGATGTCATCAGAGCAATTGATTGTTTTTGTTATCGATCAACAAACTTTATTTGCACCAGTCTATCATAGTGTCACCACCAGCAGCCTCATTACTCTGCTCGTTGTTACGATGTTATTACCACTGACTTGGTTGTGTGCATCGCCTATTGTTAAACCCATTACTGAGTTACTTGAAATGACTCACTTTATTCGAGCTCATGATTATTCTCAGGTTAAAGTGATCCCCAGTAAAGTCATCGAAGTAACGAGACTCTCATTGGCAATGAAGCGTATGGCTGATGAACTCAAACGTCATGAATACGCGCAGCGCAATTTAATTGATTCTATCATTAAGTTGATAGCGCAAGCTATTGACGAAAAATCACGATATACCGCTGGACATTGTAAACGAGTGCCTGAATTAGGTGAAATGTTGGCCCAAGCTGCGTGTGATAGCCATGCTAAACCCTTTAAGCACTTCTGTTTTAATAATGCGCAACAATGGAGAGAATTTAAAACTGCAGCTTGGCTACATGACTGTGGAAAAATAACCACGCCAGAGCATATCGTAGATAAAGGATCAAAACTTGAATGTATTTATAATCGTATTCATGAAATTAGAATGCGCTTTGAGGTGCTATATCGCGATGCGGAAATAAAATACCTTACCTTATCAGCAAAAGACCCTGAACATTCCACTAACTATGCACACCAAAAAGCACAAGCACAACAACAGCTATTTGACGACTTCGCTTTTATCGCGAACGCCAATATTGGCAGTGAGTTTATGTGTGACGCTGACAAGGCAAAAATACACGCATTGGCCGCACAAACTTGGGTGCGTCATTTTGATGATAGTCTAGGCCTAGCACCATTAGAAGCACTTCGCTATCAACGATCCTCCCCCTCAAAACTCCCTGCGGTAGAGTCATTATTAGCAAATAAGAACATACATATCGTCGAACGACTTGAACCTTATCAGTGTGCTGAACATTTTAATATTAAAATGTCGGTTCCTGATAACCTGGCCAATAGAGGGGAAATATATAATCTGTGTATATCTCGGGGTACACTTACTGCTGAAGATAGGTTTAAAATCAATGAACATATTATAAGCACCATAAAAATACTCGATAGCGTACCGTTTCCTCCTGAATTGGCCAATGTGCCACGTATCGCTTCAACGCATCATGAAACAATGCGAGGCGATGGTTACCCTCGGCAACTGTCCGCAGAGGATCTCTCTATACCCGAGCGGATCTTAGCCTTAGCTGACATCTTTGAAGCACTAACAGCGGCCGATAGACCATACAAAAAAGCCAAACCTCTAAGCGTGGCACTGAAAATACTGCATACCATGGCTATCCAGCGACATATTGATATTGATGTATTTGAGTTGTTTATTACCAGTGGAGTGTATCTAGATTACGCACGTCAATTCTTACCGCCAGAACAAATTGACGATGTCGACATTAATGCACTACTGACGATTAACGAGCACGACCAAAAAAGCGCTCGCTTCAATTAGCCCCACAAAATGCAAAAGTGATAGAGACTCAGCTCTATCACTTTCAAAAAACACGTGTACATATCAGGATTGTTGGATATATGATTCAATATCCTCTTTAAACCATTCTGTTATTAATCGTTTATCAAAGTACAATACTTCGTCTCGACCAATACGAACTCTGTCCATAAAACCCATATCTTTAATCACTTTGGATTCAGCTTGAGTAAGCACCTCACCCGCTTTATTGGTTAACTTGTAAGTTAACTTCATGCGAGGAAAATGAATCGACTTTATAACCCGGATATCATGCATGTTAAAACGTACATCGCCTGCAAGGTCGATATCTTCAAATGTCATATTTAATTTATACCCTTGCGGTAAGCGCGTGACGAGCTTATTTACATGCTTATCTAGTTGCCTTTGCACACGTTTATGGAATGCACCTTTTGTTTCATTTGCCGGTCTGACATCTCTATAGTCATTGAAATCTAACCACTTTATTGACACTTCACCCGCACTTACAAAAAGTGGAAAGCAAGTCATTAATATCACTAAACATAGTTTGTTCATCTCTTTCTCCTATTAAGCTAACACAGTCAGTTTGCCCAAATTTTACTGAACGAAAACTTAACTTTTTGTGCTTTTACTTAGCTTTACTTGCGTTTACATGTTCATCGTATGTGTAAACGCAAATATTACCTTACCATAAAATAGACAGCGTAAAGTTTGAAAAATATTCACACGTCACACATTTAAATATTCCAATAAATTGCCGCCTGTATTAAGGGCTGTTGATCTTTGCTGTTCTATTTTTTGTTCTCTTTGAGCATGCTTTTATCGCGGCGCTTAATATGTGGCCTAGTAATCTAAGCGAATATTAAGCAACAAAGAGAAAGGGGTGCTCAAAAGAACCGGTAGGCAGCGTTTGATTGGCTTTTCTACTATGTTATCGGCTGACTCACATGGAATAACCATGCTACGCAGCCTCTGCCTTGTATAAAAGCCAATCAAACTGCTGCAAAAATGAACCTAAAAGATCAACAGCCCCTAGTGAATGACAGAGCGTCACCGTTATACCATCAACTAAATCTAGCGCACCACATTGAATAGATAATACCTTTTTTAATAAGAGTAATTACAGTAAGTTAAATACGAAGTATGAGCACTGATACAGAAAAAATGAGCGCTTTGCGCTCATTTTTTATTAAAATTACATCAAGAATACAATCACTACCCCGGCTTATGAGGTAGCCTGAAAAACAGTGCGTACAATACGGGGATAACACCAAGCGTCAATAGTGTTGAAAACAATAGCCCCCCCATAATACTCAATGCCATCGGCTCCCACATTTCCCCTCCACCTAAATAAAGAGGAACCAGGCCTAATACCGTTGTGGCAGTCGTCAATAAAATAGGCCTCATACGCGCCTGTGCTGCATTAACGATGGCCTCTATGGGTGAATCTGGTAACTCATCCAATTCAATCTTAATCCGCTCTAACAACACAATCGCGTTATTAATAACGATACCAGCGAGAGAAATAACCCCTAACAATGTCATAAAGCCAAAGAAAGATTGGCCAATCAACAACCCTGCAACAACACCTATGAACCCAAGTGGTATGGTGGCTAACACCATTGCCGATTTGCGAAGTGAATTAAATTGACCGATTAGCAATATAACAATAATTAGAACTGCAATTGGTAGCTTATCTGCGATGGATTGATTTGCTTTCCCCGATGACTCAGCTTCACCACCTAGCGCATAATCATAGCCAAACGGCCACTGTTGCTTTTGCTCATCTAGCCAAGGAGTAATTGCAGCAAACCCTTCGCTTGCCGTGATCCCTTCAACTTGTGCACCTACGACCACTGACTTTAATCTATCACGACGGAATATCTGCGCGTTTTCCCATACCACATGAATATCGGCAACTTGCTTAAGCGGAACCGAGTTTCCAGATGATTGTGAATAAACAACCATCGCCTCAAGTTTGCTAATATCTTGTCTATCTGCTGCAATTGAGCGCAAAGTAACGGGAATGATATCATCCCCTTCTCGATACTGCGTTAGCTCTAAACCACTTAAGCCGGTTTGCAGTGATGTCGCAATATCTTTACTTGATACACCCGCTCTGCGTGCTCTTGTTTGATTAATATCAATCTGTAGTTTTTTTATCGGCATCCCCCAGTCATCGCTAATTGACTTCAAACCAGCTGTTTGTCGCATTTTATCTTTTAACTGGGCAACAATTTGCATTACTTCCGCGGTATCACTACCAGACACTCTAAATTCAACAGGGTTTGCGATAGGCGCGCCATTTTCAATTTTCCGCTGCTTCAGTAATAAATCAGGGTGACGTGCTAGCGCATAGCCTTCAATGTTCGCCATCATTTCATCGATGATTTTATAAGAAGTCACTGACACTATCATCAGAGCGTAATTTGAACTTGTTGACTCTGGTGTGTGTGTTAACAAAAAGCGAGGACCACCATTACCGATATAACTTACCCATTTAGTGACACCTACTGGTTGCTTTTCATTCACTTGCAGTTGCGATTGTAAATAACCTTCCATATCAGAAACCAATGCTTCAGTCGTCTGCAACCGTGTACCTACAGGCAATTCCAGCTCAACTTTGAAGTAAGCGCGATCTGAGGGAGGGAAAAAAACATTTGGAATTAACTTCAACCCTTGAATGGCCAACAATAGCATGCCAATGCAAACGGCAACTGTTAGCCACCTAAACTTCAGTAGCGTATATAGAATACGCCTGTAACTACTATAAATCCCCCCCGCGTATGGGTTAACATCTTGTTTAATATTCACTTTGGTAAAATAGACACACAGCATCGGGATCATCGTCATCGCCAATAACCAAGAGCACAGTAAAGTGATCGTCACAACTTTAAAGAGTGAGGCTGTATATTCACCCGTTGATGATTCAGCAAGAAAGATTGGCAAGAATGCCGCACCGGTAGTCAGTGAAGAGACCAACAAAGGGACTTTTAATTCGTTGGCAGAATCCACAGCAGCATCTATGGCTCGCTTGCCTTTTTCCATTTGAACCATGATATTTTCTGACATAACAATGCCATTATCTACCAACATTCCCAGCGCGATGATCAATGCAGCCAACGATATTTGATCAATCGAGATATCAAAGAACGACATCACTAATATGCCAAATACCATACTCATGGGGATCAAGCTAGCAACAATCAAACCAGTACGAAAACCTAAGCTAAACAACATAACTAAGGTCACAACTAAAATAGCTTGAAATAAGTTGGAGACAAAATCATTGACTTTTTGTTCCACCTCTTGTGGCAGGAAAGACAACAGCTTAAACTCAACCCCTATTGGGTAAACCCCCTCTAAATAGCGTATACTTTCAAGAACTTGTTCACCTAACGCTAGATTGTTTCCACCTGCCCGCATTGAGATAGCCAATGTGAGTCCAGAGTCTGTTCCTACCCGTACTTTGCTTTTCGCCGGATCAACATAATCTCGGTACACCTTAGCGATATCAGCCAAAGAAATAACTTGATCACTGCCTGGAATATTTATAATCGTTTGTGCGATATCTTCTATGGACTCAAAATTACCACTTGGTTCAAGGGCTAACGTTTCATCATCAATATACAATGACCCACCTGGATTAACGATATTTCTCGCCGACAATTGGTCTTTTAACTGATTTGCCGATAACCCAAGGGCCGCCAATCTAGTATTTTCAAACTCTATAAATACACGTTGCTCTTGCGTACCGTAAATATCAACCTTTGCCGCCTCTGGTAGGCGTAAAAAAGCATCTCTGACTTGCTCAGCCACTTCTTCCATTTCTCGATAACTGTATCCTTCGGCCGTTAAACCTATCACGATGCCAAAGACGTCCCCAAACTCATCATTTACGATAGGTGTTTGCGCTCCATTGGGTAAATCTCCTTCAATACTTTGAATTTTTCGTCGTAGGTTATCCCAAATAGGCCGCATATCCTTGTAGCTTTCTTTGATATTCACACTAACAATTGACACACCCGTTTTTGAAGTACTGGTAATAAAGTCTAACTCGGGGATTTGTTGCGCCACCTTTTCAATTTGATCAGTGACCAGCTCTTCAACACGCTGTGGACTCGCACCAGGAAATTGCGTAACCACTTGTGCAGTACGAATGATAAAACCAGGGTCATAATCTTTTGGCATGTTATTAAAAGCCGATAAGCCAAATAGTAACAATGCGGCAAAAATAACCCACGCAGTTCGGTTATTCTCTAATGCTAAACGCGTTATATTCACTATACACCCTCACTGAATTTTACAATTTGCCCTTGCGTTACTTTACTCATACCTGCAGTAACTACATGCACACCTTCCGTCAAACCGGAAATTACCGTAAATCCAAATGGTGTAATATCACCAACATTTATAGGTGTTTTAACTACTTTTCCTTTACCTTGCTCAACACTTGTTACTGTCCAAACAAAGTTACCGCTGCTATCTTTTAATACCGTTTTAATTGGCACATAAATTTTGTTTTTCTGACCTTTTCGTACACTGGCCATGACTCGAGCTGTCATGCCTGGGAGCACGTTATAGCCTGCAGGAGGAAGCATACTCAATGTCACCTCATAGGTTTTAGTCACATCATCGGCTTGTGTACTTACTTCAACAAAACTCAACGGAAACTGTTTCCCAGGTATCGCAGCAAACTCAGCAAATATTTGTGCTGGCGTTTCTTTTGATACTCTCACCATCATACTTTCTGGCACATTAATTTTTAGGTTAATACGCTCGATATCCTGTAACGTTGCGATTGTTTGCTTCGCCTGCACCTCTTCAAATTTTTCTATATGTGTTCGTGCCACCACCCCACTAAACGAGGCATGCAACATCGTATAGTCCAAATTATTATTCGCTGTTGCCAGCTTACTTTTTGCACTGGCAAACTGTGCTTTTAGCTGATCATAATCCGCCTGAGAAATAGTACCCGAAGTTATGAGCTGCTTTGCCCGCCCAAAATCAGCTTCAGCTTTATCAAATGCTGCTTGAGCTTCATCTAAGGCTAATTTATAGTTGGTATCGTCCAACTGAGCAATCACGTCGCCTTTTTGAACCTCCTCTCCTTGTTTGAACAATAAAGAGATAACTTCTCCCGCGACTTTAAAAGATAAGTCAGCCGTATTTGCCGCATCCACCACTGCAGGAAACTCTTGCAGAGGACCATCATGATGAACAGCCACAGTCATCACTCGCACAGGTCTAAGTACCGGTTCGTCACTCTGTTGAGTCACTTGCTCACTGCATGCGCTGACCATTGCTAATAAAATGCCGGAAAACAACACGTGCTTAGTTCGTTTATAATTCATATTGGGCTCCTAGTTTTGCGCCATTTTATTTTTTGTCATACTGCTAACAAAGTTGTTAACCCAAATATCCAATATAGCTTTCACCGCTTGGACATTTTCTTCGCCATTCGCTTTAATGACCGCTTCAAGTTGCTTGCTGGCCGTCATCATAAATACAGGTTCAATTTGCTCAGCAATATAGAAAGCTGACTCTAAAGATACTGAAGTAACCACTTCGGTTTGCTCTGTCGCAGCTAAGTACGCGCTTTTACCAGCGTTGTAAACAAGCTTAACGGGAACAAAATCTCGCACATCTAACGATGTTTCTTGAAAATCAATATTCGTAAAGGCACCTTTTACAACCAATGTATTCTCGCTAAGTACCGACGGTTTAACAGTAACGACTTGGTAATATGGTGACAGCTTCTTTTGCAACTGAGATTGCATATAATGACTTAACTTAATTATATGAGATTGATTAATCGATAAAAATTCTGCGTTATCATTCGCGTTTAGCCACACTTCAAACTTCGGCAAGTAGATGGTTTTGATTTGCTGCATTCGCGCTTTATTCAGTTGAGGCGAACGGTACATTAACACATCAGGGTATTCTTCATTTGGTTTAAGTAATTGATAATCTTCTAAGAACCCCGTTTGTGTGTGTTGCACTGAACTACACGCACTAACCAACAAGCCAAAAAGAATGATACATATCATACGAATGAGAGGCATATAAAAGCTCCATTTAGAACACTTAATAACAATTGCACTATAAAAACATCAATTAGCTTATCCATACATGACGTAAATGTACGTATTTGCAAATAAATGTAACCTAGTCGATTAAATTGCAAGTATAGAGATAAGGTAGAAAAAAAGAGACGAGAAGTCTATGAGTATATTTAGTATGGGTTGAGTATGTACTGCAAATTGATCCCCAGTGTGATCGTGTGTTTACCTTCGAGTATTACCACTTTTATTACCAAAAAGCAGCTCTATTGAGCTGCCCAAACCTTAGTAAATGAATTAACAGATACCTGTAATATTACACACTTGATCAGGCCCTGGTGCCGAAAAGCAATCAGCTGAACAAGCTTGTGATTCAACTGGACAGCGATAAGATTGGTAACTGCTACCACCAGCTATATTCGGTGTCATATGATCTGCAATTGCAGTGCTATCTTTGGTCAAGGTTTTTAATTGCGTTTTTTTTAGTTTGATATTCATTTGTTATTCCTTTTATTTTTCCTTGGATATAAATATTTTCATATCCCCCAATTCAAAATTACAGATAAAAGGAACAAAAAACAACAAAAAATATACAACTAGTACAAATAAACACCTAGCCGTCACATCCTCTATCAGCTAGCCACTTATCATACCCCTCTTTTTTATTATCAATACCCTAACATCGCAACCAAACTGATCATATCAATATGAATTGTATTACCCCTTTTCTTTCCAGTTTGCTTTAACCTGCAATGATAATTTATTAATGGTAACCTTTTGAATATAGAGTGCGGGACTACACCCCCTTAATATTCAGAATGTTAGATTACTTTTAAATGATACGTAATAGTGTCGTACCAACAAACTTAATCGGTATTGCGTCAAACGCTTAGTGTTAGCATAACACCGTGCCACCAAATAAAATCGCATTAATATCAAACCGTTGCAATATTTAACTTGGTAGTAATTGCAAGTATGCTAAAGTGCTTTTTCGTTAAATGTACATTTTAATTATTCATTTTCTTTCTTAATAGAGGCTATATGGCAGAGCAATATTGGATTGGTGACTTCTTTATTGACGTTTCTAGAAATCAAATTACCAAAAGTATGCAACCTCAAGTCATTGCACCCAAAGCATTAGCTGTTTTGACCTACTTAGCTGAGAATCAAGGCCAAGTTGTCAGCCATGACGCACTATTAAGCGCTGTTTGGCAAGATACCATTGTATCCACTAACACACTCCAAAGAAGTATCGCACAATTGAGAAAAGCATTAGGGGATGATGGTAAAGGTCAGGCTTATATTAAAACCCATGCCAAACAAGGATACAGTTTAGAATGTGAAGTAAAGTGGCATAAAGATGCTCAACCCACAACATGGCAGGTAAGTAACCCAAGTCCCATACAAGACAATCACACTGATGCCGCATTAGTGAGTAAATCGCCCATTACTGATGTCAAATGCATGCACACAGTACATGACGAACCAAGCGAACATAGTCATGATCCACACCCTTTATCACGCTTGAAGCGCATTTCTCTACCACTTATGCTTTGCATCATCATGCTCATGACTATCGGATACTTCTCGTATACTGCTCAGCAACGCCCAACACTCTCTTTTTCTGAGCTGCGCGCATTAACCGCTACCGACAATAAAGAAAGCGCAGGTATTTATTCACCGGATGGCCAATACATTGTTTTTCATCGTTATTCGCAAGCCTACTGCGTTAACAATATTTGGGCTAAAAATATCGAAACACAACAAGAATTTCGGTTAACCAAAAACTTAGATACATTTGGTAGCCATAGTTTTTCCCATGATGGTAAAACATTGGCTTTTATTCAAAAAATTGACTGCAGCAAACCTATCACTCAAAAAAAATGCTATAAGCTTATGAGTTTGGATTTTCACGAAGCCATTAAGTCTGCTCAATCGCCCCGTCAAATGATGGAATGCAATAACTCAGAAATAAGAACGCCAAGATGGCTAAATAATAATGCCATCGCCTTATTACAAAAAACGTCAGATCGTTGGAAGTTAATTAACTATTCCGTCAGTGACAATACCACTGAAGTTATCTATGAACTCACAAGTGGAAACATAATCTATTATGATTACTCTGTAGCTGACAACCTCTTTGCAGTCACCACGGTGCATGAGGATGGTCATTACTATATAAAAATCTTAGCCACTGATGGACACCTTATTTCCAGTCATCGCATTAAAAAGCCACCTGGCATAAAAAGCTTTAGATTTATTACCCCGAACTTCTCCCCGCTTAAAGAACAACTCGTTTTTAGTACGGGTAAGCAATTGTTTACCTTGAGCTATGATGGTGAAGTACGTCAAGTAAGCTTACCTTTGGATGAACCGATGGGCACGCCCATATTCCATCCGAATGGGGAGCGTATGTTAGTCATTAAAGGATACTACGACAGTGATATCGCCACAAAATCACTGTCTCCAATAGCACAAGAAAACGACCCGTCCATTATTGAACGCTCCAACGTCGGAGAAGCAAATGCTGTGCAACAGCCTCATGGTGAATTGATAGCCTACCGTTCTGAACGCTCTGGTGAAGATCAAATTTGGTTAACTGATGGCAACCACTCAAGACAACTCAGTCAGTTCCCTATGGACACCTATATTTATGGTATTGATTGGTCAGCCGATGGCCAGAGCCTGTTGGTTAATGCCAATAATACCTTAGTAAAAGTCGAGCTTAATTCAGAACATCACCCTTATGTCTTCCCTTTTCAAGTACGACAGCTTTTTCAGTGGGACAGCGATGCGCATAAGGCTTTAGCGCTCGTAAGAGTAAAAGGTATCATAGAGTTTGCAGAGCTTAATTTAACCGACTCGACAATGCGGATCCTCACCGATAAACCTGTTTATTGGGCTGTAAAGAGTGACAATGGTACGCTTGTCTATCTAGACCATATGGAGCGATTTTGGCGTTCCGGACCTATTGAAGACACAATCATTGACGCCCTGAATAATCAAGGTAGCGATACTTATCGCTTTGTAATACAAAACAATACGCTTTATGGCGTTAACGATGACCTACAATTGTGGTCGTACTCGCTTGCAGAAAACCAGTTTAAACACATTGGAGAATTACCTAAAACCTTAGATTATTTAACCGATATCAATCAAACCCAGCTTTTTATGACTTTGAGAATTTCAGCAAAAAAAGAAGTGGCTGAACTCCTTTTAAAATAATGGAGCCGTCGTATAAGGCGATACGCTTGAATGTAAAAAAGCCCAAGCAAACGCTTAGGCTCTTTTACATCTAGTAATACGTAAAATAACTGACTAAAAGACAACTGTCTCTGAGCCTATTCACGATAAACTTACCAGTTTATCTCTACATAATATGATTCATTTGATAACCAGATGCTTACCCGCTCTACATTGGCCGCAAATAAAGTCAGGGCTTGTTTCAATTTTTTTTCTTCAACCTCATGACTATTAAATACCACACTCACACTTGAAAGTTCTTGCTCACTACTCACTTTCATCGCGTTTGAGATACGGTTAGTAATTTCATCAATCTGCATATCACATTCTCATCAGTAAACTGTACTTTATAATTGCTGCCCTCAAGAACCCATTATAGGCACAATTCAAGTTCAGCGACACTAAGTTACTAAGTTACTAAGTTCATTACTACCGATTTTTTCATTTTTAGCAATAAAGTTAATATTTTACCTTTTTGGGATAGCGCTTCCAAAGCCATCACTCTACTTTGCTGAATGTATTTTCTCGCCTGCATCATGGTATTTTTTTAATCGATGTGCACTTAAAAATACACATAAGGCCCATGTCCTTCATTTTCTATTTTTACCCTATTCACCAAGCCTTTCATTTTGTTTGATCATTATTTAATGGCCTTTTCTAAGCTGCAAATCAAGGTGCCACAAAATACTAAAACTGGCCATAAGTAGGGCTAATTAAGATACAGCCAAACATATCGCGAAATGACTGTTGCCTATTAGTTGGCGGTTTATTATTTTACTAGACTGCTCGCATATTTCATCATCTAAGTCGTTCAATAAACAGCGTCCTCCCTATTAACTCCAAAGTTCAAGCTCTCTCTATTTGCTAGCTTTTAATGATGAACAATGCTGTTTGCGAAACTCCCTCGGGCTCAACCCCACCTCTTGTTTAAATGCTTTATAAAAGGAAGACCTAGCATTAAATCCAACTTCAAGTGCCACTTCCAAGATGGTACTTTTATTTTCTAAAATTTTAGGCTTAGCTGCTTCAATACGCCATTGATTAATAAAATCAAAAAAGTTTGTTGATAACGTTTCATTGAGTGTTTGAGAAATGTAATTTGGTGAAATAGTAAGATGCCGTGATAGTTTCTGTAACGATAATGTCGAATCTAAATATAGCGCTTCGGTTTTCATTACCTCATTCATTTTGATAGCAATTCGATTAGCCTGCTCAACACTCAGCGCTGAACGTTGATACTTTTTATTTTCTCTCTCTGCTAACGCTATCTTATTAACCTTTATTGCCTCAGCGCGTTCGTTACACTCTAGCCTATCCTCACCTTGACACAATTCGCGATCACTCTCTTCCTCATATTCCAGTAAGCCAGATTTTTGCTGCAAACCATAATGAGCCGCGCTCCAAATTAATAACAATGACAACACAGCCTCAGCTCTAACATTAAATAGCAAGCTATTCATTATATTAGAATAAAAGGCGGTCGACAGGATCAAAAGCCAAATACTCCCCGCTATGAAAAGCAGCCAATTTAACTCTTTTCCCTCATGATTTGAAAAAGTATCTTTTAATCTCTTTTTATAAAGAATTAAACGGCGCGCAATAAGGTAAGTGGTATAAATACATTGCCCGAGCCAAAGTACCATAATGACTAACAAGCTAATACTAACAACAATCCCGATAAGGGTTGTCGCATCCAGATCATCAATAAATAGTGCCGTATGTTCCTCCTTTGATAGAAACAACATCATCGCGCTCACTAACAATCCAGGTAAAAGCAATGCAAAGTGGCGGCTATGACCTCGGTTTGGCTTCCACCGCTGGTGCGAAGTTATTCCTTCAACATAAAGCCATAAACACGGACATAACAACAAAAAAGTAGGAAACGCCAATGCACTAAAAACCTGATACTCTTCCAAAAATTGAATACGTACAATCGGCACCATGGCTAAAACACCACATGCTAATAGAAACAATGCGAGTGGTAAATTCACAGGTAAATGCTTCACCTTCCCAAGTAATACTGGAACGCTTAACAACACCTGCCCAACCATTACTAAAGTCAATACCAGTATTACTGGATCAATCAAACCTTACGCCCTACTAAAATAGCAATAAAAACAAAGCACTGATTATATTTATTTTAATTAAAATAAACATAAAAATGTCCACGCTTGCAGTCAAAGATGACAATAAAAGTTAAAAACTATACCAAGGCAACCTTCAGCGAACATGACAATCTCAAACATTATATGTGAGCAGCCTTAATGATGCTCAATCAGTGCACACCACTTTTGCAGTTTATTTAGTCGCTTACTTAGATTAGTGATTAGCGCTTAATAACAATTAAAAAAGGGAGTTGTAAGTGTAGACTGGGCAATAAAAAACCCGAATATTGCTATTCGGGCTTTTTATTACATGATTTGAACTACAGATATTTGGGTTAAAACCCGCTTACATCATGCCGCCCGCACAAAGATTAAACCATTGTTTTTATTTAGTTATTAACAGAGTAAAAAGTGGTAACACCCCACTTTATACCCCTAGGAGAAAATAAAAGATAAATTTAGTTATCTATGTTAAAAATTAAAAAGCCAAAACTTAAACGGTAGTAAACCTACTCACTTCCTTCATATGGGGCATTAGCACAGCAAGTAGCGTTCAAAGTAAGGGCAGCAGTCAAGCAAAAGCCAACAAGCGTCGCAAGCGCATAATATGAAAGTCAAAGAGGCATTTACCTAGAGCAAAGAGCAAAACGGTGCCAGGCGTATTCAAGCCGAGCTTGAAGTGTACTAGCTTAACAAAGTGTCCAGTTTGGCTGGTTCAGATCAAATATCTAATTGCCAATCAATGCATCTAGCGCAAACACACTAAATGCATAAAGCTCAGCTTGGCTACAGCTAAAAACTTATGGCTCAAAGCCACAGCGCCATACTCGCACTGTTTTTTGCTCAGTTCTACAATTTGTTTCTACTGTTCGTATGTGATTCGTGGTTTTGAGCTGATCACTCACTAAATTCAAGCTTCCGCTATATGAATACCAATCTACGCTTCTTGAACCATCTGAGCGAGTATACCAATAAGTTCCACTCTCAGTTTCCCATGTAGATAATGGGCAACTCGTAGCTGAATTTAGGACACTACTAACTGACTTGACTGATACTGATGGCAAATAAAAGTCAGGCTTATTCCATAAATGCCCGAGTTGGAGCATCCCCGAATAACCACAGTGCCTTTTAGTCACAGTATAGTTTTCCATTACCCTATCACATACTCGAACATTGCGAGTGATTTCTTCCCAATACCCACTACCTCTATCACACGATTCCATGCGAGCTTGTGCAGAATTGACTCCTACTAATAGCAAAGCCGCCAACGCTGTTACTGGCAAGTTTTTCATAATTTTCCTTTTTTATTTATAATGTTAAAGTTATCAAACACCATTAAAGATTAATGCTTTTTAGTTGTTCATCGGTGAAAAGCGCTTTGATTTGGTTTAACTTGTCAAAATCAATTCGTGCCTGCAAGTTTGCATATGGACTACCTGCCATTCCCAATTTAATTTGTTTTGGCAAAGCATAAGCCTCTGCTGATAGTCGCTTAACGTCTTCTTTTTGATAATCACTTAGACCCACACGTTTAAGAGTATTAATAAGCATGCTGCGTTTTTGCATCACAATGAGCTCCGCTTGCTTTTGTTCATATCGCTGATATTGTTCAAGCTGATCTACACTCAAAGTGTTTTTCAAAGCATTTTGATACTCTGAACTATTATTAACCATTTGCTCTTCATAACGCTGTTGGTAATACTCAGTGTCATCCGCATTAAATGTCGCGGACTTTGAAAACAGTTGCCAAGCCTCAAAGTCTGCTTGAGCTTTCTCTTTCAAAAGCTCTTCTAGCTTACTTTGCTGCAGAGGTTCCAAGTTCAATTGATGACTCAAAGAAAACACTGTGGGTTTTACAGAAAAGAGATTTATTCCACCTTGCACTTCCGAAAGTTCGGGTATGGTCGTACTCACTTCTGTATCAACGCCATCCGCTGATATTCCGTCTAGGCCTTCATTATTCTGCGCTAACACAGGCTAGTTAAGTAACTCTACTTCTTGTCTAAGCGCGATATTTACTTTTGACAATTCCGAGATTTGTTTTTCCAAGGTTGTCACTCGTTTTTGCTCTTTTAATGATTGAGCAACACTTTCAACTTCACTGGAACTCATCCAGTAAAATGACGCCAAAAATAAGCCCAATAAAAAAGACATAAACAATCGGATAACCCCCATCAACAACTCTCCTGTATTAATAAAAAACTATGCATGCCACCTTCACGATGACACTAACTGCAGTGTTCGAATGTAATTAATGTCTTTCGTAAGTTCTTCGAAATCACTATGAGTTAGCATAAAAGTCACTGCAGCCTGCTGTTGTAGATCTTTTGCCGTTTGTTCTATCCACTCACCAAGTTTTACCGTCATTTCGAATTTGTAGCAGCTACTGGGGCATACAGACTCATCCATAATAACTGTCCCCTGCTTACGTGGTAAATCAATCCAAGCGCTATATGCATGCAGTGATGTTGAAACATCGTTAGAGCTCTGAGCAGAGCGTAGTTTGATATGTGCTTCTTCAATATTGAAGCCGTAGCTATTTAGGTATAAATGGGCAGCTTCACCACCAGGGGGCCTTATGTGGCTTTCAAGGAAAACGATTTCTTTAGATAACGTCACAAAACATTCTGTATGTACAGCACCTGATGGTGGTTGCATAGCATTTATGACTGAGGCATGAAACTCACCTAGAGCCTGACTCAACTCATCCTCTTTTGGCATACAAACAAGGCCATGAGCTTTGCCGGCCGATACATCAATTATCGGACTGATATTTGAACAAACTGAACTCCAAATAATACGACCATTTTCAACGAGCGCATCACAGGTATAAAGCTCACCTTCAATAAACTCATCTATTTCATATGTATTTCTATCTCGGATACCACTAGACCAAACAGCCCAATCTTGAAGCTCCTCAATAGAATGGATTTTCTGCACATCAATGCTACCCATCCCATCTACCGGTTTGGCAATCATAGGAAATTCAAGGTGACGAGCTACCCCAAGGCAATACAACCCCCCTTGTTCACGAAATTTAGCTTTATCAAAAACCTGATACTTCGGAACACGAATTCCATGCTTAGATAAACATTCCTTTGCAGCTACCTTATCACTAAAAGCAGCAATATTTTTTTCGTCATAATGAGGTGCTGTTTTAGAGAAGGCTCTGTAAAGCTCTAATGCCATTGCTTCTGATGATTCATCATTTGTAATTACAGCAATGTCAGAAAAGTTATCCCTCACATTTTTTGTATTCAAGAAGCACGATATGGATGTCAAAGAGAAATCTTCCATTACTTCAACATGAGAAAAACTCTTTAAGTTTTTTTCCTTTATACGGGGAAAGCAAAGTTCACTCACTACCAACCAATAGCAATGCTCTTTATCTTCTTTTAGCTTTGCTAGGTCAGATCGGAAAATGTTCTTTCCACACAATAGTACAATTAGTTTCACTATAATTTCCTTTTGATAAATCGGTGGCACTAACCAGTTAGATCAAAAACTCGATTGGCATAGGGTGGCTAAGAAAGTGGTGAGGGCTAGCTGTATAACCATAAGCACCTGATTGGTATATGATTACGTAATCACCGACGTCTGCTTTTTGCAACTCCATATTGCTTGCCATCAAGTCTAGGGGTGTACACAATGGGCCAACTATAGAAACCTTTTCGACTTCTGCGGAGTAACTGTTACTCACAACTTTCACAGGGTAATTTTTACGGATCACCTGTCCAAAGTTTCCTGACACGGCGAGATGATGATGCATGCCACCATCCACAACTAAAAAAGTCTTTTCTCGCGATACTTTTTTATCGATAATTTTTGAAATGTAATAACCCGACTCACCAACAATAAATCTCCCCAACTCACTGATAACCTTGCATTTTGGATATGTCCCATGCCACTTTTCTAACTCAATTCTAATTACTTCGGCAATATGACTAATGTCGAGTTCTTCATCACCAGGAAAATAAGGGATCCCCAAGCCGCCACCAATATTAAGATGGCGAATGTTAATGCCAGACTCTTGTGTTAGGCGATTAGCGAGCTCAAAAGTTTGAGTTATGATCCCTTCCAATGCTGTGATATTTAAATTTTGTGAACCCGAAAAGATATGAAATCCAATAATGTCTGATTGGCATTTATGGCGCTTGATTACATCACTTACTATTTCTGCATCGATACCAAATTGCTGCGATCCGCCTCCCATTTGCATACCTGCACCTGACACTTTAAAATCGGGATTAACTCGTAATGCTAGCTTAAGAGGCTTATTCAAAGATTCGTTTAACATGTAAATACGAGATAACTCATTTTCCGACTCAACATGCAAAACAATACCAGCACATATCGCAGCCTTAAGTTCTGCGTCTGTTTTTCCTGGTCCTGCCATGCTTATATGCTCTGGTGATATACCGCTGGCAAGCGCTACACGTAATTCTTTATGACTTGCGATATCTAGCCCATCAACTCTAGGGGCTACAAAATCTACTACCGCAGGCATTGGGTTTGCTTTCATGGCATAGTGAATCTTTAGACTGTCGGGCATAACACGACGTAAGTACGCAATTCTTTCGCCTAGTTTCTCTTTATCGTATACGTAAAAAGGGGTTTGACCTGCTAATTCAATTAAGTCAGCTAGCGTATAGCGGCCAACTTTAAACGTTTTTGACATTACTGTGTCAAACAAACTCCCTTGGGGAAACATGTTTGCCGGTGTTACCACATGGTTCATAATCTATTCCTTCTAATATTTAATTACTGCAGCACCAAACACACCACCCACACCAGCCGTTACTAACAAGCATAGGTCGCCTTTTTTGACTAAATTATTCGTTTTAATATCGTGGTAGTTGATAATGAGATCTGAGCCAAAACAATGGCCAATCAAAGGTATGTTGCTCAGGTATATTTTCTCTAACGGAAAAGGGAGATTGGTTGCTATCTTTTTCCACACATTTATATTGACGTTATGAGGTGCAATATAGCTTACATCTTCTAAGGTCACGCCCGCATCTGCAAGCGCAGCGTCTATAACTGTACGAAAATAATCAACTAGGTATTTGTTATACGCCTCTTCAGATTCTGTTGTATCCCAAATCCCCCTAAAGTAGCGGCCTTGGGTATGTGTCGCTAGCCCTAAAAGTTGATCACTATCTCCATCCAAACTTATCAAAATAGCAGTGGCACTATCACCACATATCCCAGCATCAATTAGCCTCATCTCTTTGGTATCCGCCACTTCTCCTAATAATAATAGGGCTTTCGAACCTTTTGGATGAAGCTTGAGCAGTTTTCTTAACATGTTAAGAGAAGAAATCAGTGACACACATTTATTTGATTGTGTACCAAATGAAATACAATTCTTCGCGCCTAATTTACGCTGTAGCGCGGTAGGTAGCGAATCCCCATGAACACCGATTTGCTGTCCAGTATGAGCGTGAATAATGTATCTAATATCCTGAATATCGACTTGCTCTCTCTTCACTAAATCCACCGCCGAAGACATCAAATACAGCCGCTCAGTTTGATTAGACGAGATCACTGGACACTTTCGAAACCCATACATACGGCTATAAACAATCGACGTTCTTCTATCAATTCCTAGTTCTTCAAAATCATGAGCAATATCTAAACGTCGTTCAGGGAGCGATATGTTCATAGCATCAAGCGATAGCATAATGACACCTCCCTTCTTCTGGAATTCCGGCAATTATTTCATCTATGCACCTATTATTTGGTGCATATAGGTAATCCCCATTTAAAGGGCTAGAACATCGTATTAATTGCGGCAAACGAAGGTTAACGTCCTCATATACAAATCGCTCAAGTGCTTGTATGTCAATATCATAACTCGTGCATAGCTTTGCTAATTTATCTAACTGTGATAATTCAAATGGTTCTGATGGAGCTTGACCAAACCGCTCTCTGAGAGCATATCCCCACGCATCCCACATCAGCGGCTCTCTGCCTAATAAGCTAGATGCATCTTGCATCATTAAGTTTCGGATCAAGCACAAACCGATAGCGCCGTCTAGACGCAATCCACTGAATGCTCTTGCAGCCTTAATATCATGATTTACTTTTAACCACGCTTGTCCCGCCGTATAAAATTGTTCATCCGCCAAATCCGTAGGATCACAGCCTCGGATATTAAAGCGGTGCATTTTTTCTTCACTCAAACGCGGATCACATGTTTTCCATCGACTTGTCACATCACACCAATATTGAACAAATATATGGTCAAGAAGTGGTTTAGTTGTATCCATCCCAAAATGGGTAAAGCCATAACGCAGCCGACAGGCAATCCCTTTGTGGCGTAGGATACTACACAGCAAAACGCCACCATCCCGACATGTGCCAAATAATCTCTGTGCTCTTAACTTGGAAGTTAACAAAGAGTCATCGCAGTGAGTCACTATGGCGCGAAGCATATTCTTTGCATAGCGACTATCAACCTCGTGACTACGCTCTGGTGGCAAACTAATTCCTTTGTCTAAAATATCAACTTTATAATGTGCAATTTGGTTATCCAATATGCCTATTAGTGACATTATGTCGTTTGGTAATTCATCGAAATAAGTCGACCACCTACTAGGGTCTGTAACCGAAGTTTGTTGTTTATAGTATTTGTTCATATAGCTCTCTTTTTACTTTAGCCATAGGTGAGGTCCATGCAGTCATAAAGGGCTTTGCTGTGTACTTGTTTAGTACGAAACCAGCAAAAAACCCCAGTGTTTTCTTAATCAGGAGTTTGTGTACATCTTGCCGAGATACATACCTATCCGTACAAAACTGCGGATAGAGTTTTTGAAATACCTTGGGACTTGGATGGTTGTAAACAAAGTGTCCGCATTGCTTTAAGCAATGGATGTAAGACATATCTGGAAAGATGTGCTTATAATTTTTAGGAGGCCCAAAAGTTCGAGCGTCTTCAAGTTCGGAATACACCATACCAACTTCGGCTTTCCCGTCTAATAAACACAACTCCAACACATCAGACAGTGCCGGATCCAACAACAAAAATTTATGGAATCGCCTGTCACGTACTTGTTTAAAATCTACCTTTTCATTAGCACCGTGTACCCCTGCGAATTCCTTGTGACGTAAGAAGTTGGGTTGCGCCCCTGCAAGCAGTGCTCCCGCAAAACCACCGATAGAGTGTCCGATAAAGCCAACATGTTTCAGATCAATAACACTGCTAAACTGCTCATTTTTCGATAAGAAGCTCAGCACAGAAGAGCACAGGCCACTTCTACGCCATATTTGTTCACGTTCAGCGGTCAACGCTTCCATTTGTGGAGCCACAACCACAAGTCCGCATTGTGCAAGTGCTTGTGCAAGATATGCATGACTATATCGGTTAGCTTCACTTCCATGCATCAACACTATTAACGGGAAACGCCCAGGAGCAGTCGGAGCATTTGGGGAAGCGAGCGACTGATAAACTCCCAGATAGGGCTGACTAGGAATATGCGTGTGTGTTGGATACCAAAGTGCAGCGATATTCACTCCAACTTGGTCCCGCCACTGTATTTCTTTTACACCGCAAAGATATTGCTGATTAATGCTCACCACCATCACTCCCAGCCTATGCCTGCTGTACTTGCTTATTATGCGTTGAGGCCAAGCTCAGCTGCTTTTTTAAAGCGGGATAGTCAATCTTAAGACTTTTTGTGAGTGGAATATCTTGCAGGTACACTTTGGAAGGCCACATATATTCTGGCATATGTTTGCGACACGCTTCTTTAATTGCACTACTGCTTAAATCTGATCCTGATACAAAAGCGACCAAGCCACCGCATACATTTGCATCGAGGATCGGCCACCCGACCACAGCTAGCGACTCAATACCACAAGCTTGGCGCATCAACATCTCAACTTCTAAGCGCTCTACCCGATAACCTCTAACTTGCAATTGGTCATCACATCGGCCTGTAAATTGAAAGCCATCATGCTCGGTTCGCACTGCTAAGTCGCCTGAACGATACCAAACCCCATCTCTTTGTGGAAAAGTGACAAACCTAAGTAAGGTTTGCGCTTCATTGTTGTAATAACCCTCTACAACTTGGCTACCACCAATAAATATTTCTCCTTTATCACCATCACTCACTTGTTGGAAATTAGCATCCAACAAGACTATCTCTTGCCCTGGAAATGGAACTCCAATAGGTACAATGTCCGAGGCATTATCTCGCATAGACCAAACATAGCAGGTCATCGCTATAGTACATTCTGTGGGGCCATAGATATTGCATATCTCACCGTTAGGTGCAGCTTTGTGCCATGCTCTTGCTAACGACTCAGGTAATGGCTCTCCACAAAACAGTGTATATTTTAGTTTTTCAAATCGACCTTCCGTTAATAGGTTCAAATCGTTCAGATTAATGCCAGTAGTCGGCACGGATAACCAAAATGTAATCTCGTGTTCTGCTAGATATTGAGGAATTTTGAAAAATGCATTTTCAGGCACAGCATATAAGCTGGCCCCTACACTCCACGCCAAAAAAATATCATGTACAGATAAGTCAAATGTATAACTGTTAAGCTGTATTACTCGGTCACTTTCATCTGGATTAAAAAGTTCAATCGCACCACGCAGGTATTCTTGAACATTTTCATGACTTACCATGACACCTTTAGGAACCCCTGTACTGCCTGATGTAAACATGAGGTAAGCGTTTTCGTTGTTAAAAGTATCAAAATGAGCTAGTTCACCACCCACTAGCTGCTCTTTACCCACAACCTGCAGATTCAATAACGACTGACCAAATGCACTCGTGCTTAATGATGGAAAGACAACCTGGGTGCCAAGTTTCAGCTTAGATGCAATATGCATATCTTTTGCTTCACTGGACGTATCAATAATGAAACAATCAGAATCAATAACATTGAGTACCCGCTCCAGCACACTATCAGGAGAGTTAGGGCAAATTGGAACATAAGTTTTGTCAGCTAAGAGCGCAGCCAAAATGCCAACGTACCTATTAATATTTTTTTCACAGACCAACACACAAAATGGTGATGTCGTTTTGACTAATTGATCTGCTACGGGTAATACAAGTTCTAAGAGTTGCCTGTATGAGAAATAACGACCGTCTACAAACAAAGCGACGCGCTCCTTATACTTCTCTGCATTTTTTAGAAAGTTCTTTGCTAATGACTGCTTATACATAACCTTAATTCCTAGTTCCTGACTTGGTTGTATGTGAATGTCCCAGCGTAACCTCACATTGTTTTTCATTTGTAAGACGCATCCGTAATCCGTTAATGCCTAAATAAATAGCGGGTAAAATAATGAGGGTCAGCACGGTACCAAATGCCATTCCCCAAATAATGACTCCCCCCATTTGCTCGCGCCCAACAGCACCCGGACCAGACGAGAAATACAAGGGTAAAGCGCCTAAAACCATTGAAAGGGTCGTCATGAAAATTGCTCTAAACCTCATCACTGCGGCTTGCGTAATTGCAACTTTGTGGTCAACTAATTGTTGAGCTCTAAACACTTCCGCCTGCTTGACTATCAAAATGCCATGTTTGCCAATTAGTCCTAACACAGTTAGCACCGCAATTTGGGTGAAGATATTGAGTGATTGGCCCGTCACATAAAGGTATGTAAAGCAACCGAATAATGATAATGGCGTACTACTAAGGAGGATGATCAACGGATCACTCCCTCTGCCATATAAAAAGATGAGCACCAAGAAGACTGACATGATTCCTAAACCAAAGGTCAGTACAGTTTGGTCTTGTTGTTGAATTAATTGCCGCGTTTCTCCAGCGTAATCCAAATCTACATCGAATGGATTTATATTCGCTAGCGCTTGTTCAGACAACCGCAGTGCTTGCTCCATTGAAGTATGAGGCAACAACACTCCGGAGATCATAACTGCATTTCGACCTTGAAACGTTTTGATAGCAGAAGGGCGAACTTGAAGCTCTACTCTCGCAAAGCTAGATAAAGGTATTAATTCGCCATTTTTACTACGTACGTGCGTATTTAATAAATCGTTATCAATATTAAACTGATGCTTTGGCTCCACCATGGGTACAACCTGGTAACTGTTCGTCCCAAATGTAGCCATTTGCACATGACGATCTGAATATAATAAAGAAAGCGTGGTTGCAAGCTCGTCAGTATCAACCTCCAAACGACGAGCCATTTCTTTGTCTATCTTAATTTCATAATAGGCAGATTCATATTTGAGATCTTTGAATACAAAAGCAAACTGGCCACTTCTACGTAACTGAGAAAGCAAAGCGTCCGTTATTCTATCTAAACTTTTATAATCCTGCTCTTTGTGTTTAACAACTATTTGAAACGGCAAGCCGGTACTATCTGGTAAATAAGATGGAGAGATAGCAATAGCTCGTAGACCCGTTATGCTTTTTAGCTTAGCGCTCAACTCTTGCTGAATTTGAGTGCTTGTTCTTTGGCGTTCATACCAAGATTTTAAGCGAACGTAAGAAACAAATTGGTTGTGAGTTGGGTTGCCTGTGATGTAGTTAAAGTTCTCAACTTCGTCAATAGACCGTAAAACCCTCTCAAGCTCATTCATATAGCCATTAACATAAAGGTTACTTTTTGAAGATTGCACCGAGCCGAATACAATGAGCATGCCTTGATCTTCTGCTGGCGCAGTCTCTTTAACAACCTTTGAAGGCAAATAAAAAGCGACTCCACATGCCAACACCCATACCAAAATTAGCCATCGATAATGTCGAACCGCGCCAGTCAGCATATACTGATAGCCTTTTTTTAAGTAAGTAAAGTTCGCTTCAAGTAGCCGGCTAACTCCATTACTACGCTGCTGCTCTTTAACCAGCAATAAACATAAAGTCGGTGTCAACATTACAGCAATAAACCCTGAAATGATCACCGACCCAGCCAAAGTCACTGCAAACTCAGTGAACAACTCTTCAATCACGCCTCCTACGAACATAATTGGCACATAGATTATTGAGAATGTTGCAGTTACAGCGATGATTGGTTTCAATATTTCAGTTGTACCATCCACAACCGCACTGTATAAAGGCTCCGAAGCCTCTAAACGCATTAGAATATTCTCATACACCACAATGGCATCATCCACCACAATGCCAATAGCAAGAACCATGGCGAGTAATGTTAAACTATTGAGAGAATAGCCAAGTAACAGCAATACAATCGCAATGCTGAGTAATGACAGTGGAATAGTTACAATTGGGATAACAACACTTTGAATATTTCCGGTACATACGTAGAGCATAATAAATACAATCAACAAAGAAAGAAGCATCGTATGAATAACTTCTTCCAACGACCCTGCTATATACTCTGAACTATCGACGATTACATCAGCTTGTAAATCATATGGAAATTGATTCGATAGTTCCTTTAACGTTCTTTTTATTTGCTCTGCGGCTTCGATGGGGTTGTGTCGAGGATCAAATTTGACACTCACTACGGTTGAGTTTACCCCTTTATAAATAGAGCGACGGTTACTATCTGCACTACCAAGCTCCACTTTTGCTACATCTGACAATCGAACTACACCTTGTTTCGTATCAGATAATTGAATATTAGCGAGCTCATCAATACTAGTTGCAGCTGTATTTACATCTATATTAAAATGTATGTTGCTATTTTTTAAGCTGCCAGCAGTAGGTTGTATATTATGCTGATGCAATGCATCCAACACATCCGTAACACTCATATTATGCGCTAGCAATAGCTTTGGTTTAAACCAAATACGCGCTGTATAACGATCGCCAAGTACACGAGCCCAGCTAACCCCATCAATCGACTCTAACTTTGGTTTAATTATTCGAGTCAAATACTCGGAAGTTTGTGCTGAGTGCATTTGAGCACTGTAAAATGCTAACGCAAAATCTGGTGCTCGCTCTGGCTCAATGAGTTGTACCGTTGGAGGTTCAAGATCAACAGGCAGGCCTACCGCAGACTTAACTTGCTGTAAGACATTCACAAATACATGCTGATAGTCAGCCCCTAACCTCAAATGCACGGTAACGCTGGCATAACCCATTGCCGACATACTACTGATATAATCGATGTCCGCCGTTTTTTCTATCGACTCTTGTAAGATAGACGTTACTCGACTATCCATTACATCGCTGCTAGCCCCTGGATAGAAAGCACTCACATTAACGCTATACATCGTAGTTTCAGGAAACAGTCTGAGAGGCAACTTCCCTATTGAGAATAATCCTGCAATCATCAAAATAACGAAGATGGAAAACGTTGCTGCAGGTTTTTTGACAAAATACTCTACAAACATAAGATCCTCACAAACGCGCCTTGTTAAGTACATTAACAGCGAGCCCTGGATACAGCTTGCTTTGTCCAGCTATCACTACTTCTTGGTTTTCAGAAAGTCCCGATAGCACAACAATGTCTTCTCCAATCCTTTCACCTGTTCGGATAAACTGATTGGTCACCACACCTTGCTCTAAAACAAAAAGTGACTCGCCGTAAGAGCTAAATTTAATGGCTTGTTCTGGCACAACCAACACTTGCTCATGATGATCTTTTACAATCGCGACATCTACCGCATCACCGGGTATAAACCCTCGAGAATCATCTAAATAAGCTCGTACATTCAAACCCAGGCTCTTCGCATTTACACTAGTATCAAGTACCTTGATAAGCGCGCTCGATGAATGACCATGCTGACTGCTTACTTGTACTTTTTGACCATAGCTAATTGCCGTAATGAAAGACCGAGGAACAACAAAATCTATATATAGCTGGTCACGGTTTTGCAAAGGCATAATGCCTTTACCAGCTTGGATATGCTCACCTAATTGAGTATCAAATACACCTACAATCCCTGAAAATGGCGCACTTATATGATGTAAGCGGATCTGCTCTCGTTTTGCTTCTAATCTTGCTTTCACTTGCTCATACTGAGCCATTACTTTATCGAGTTCCGCCAAAGAGGAAAGTGACTTTTCAGCCAACTGGGCTTCACGCTCAAAGTTCAGTTTTGCCAACATTAAATCGGCCTCTAACATCTTTTTTTCCGCATTCAAAACACCAGACTCAAGTGAGATAATTACTTGGCCCTCGGTAACTTGCTGCCCAGAGCTAACATGCACTGCTTTTATAACTCCTGATACTTGACTGGTTAGCATGATGTTTCTGTTCGACTTAACCGTCCCCAGCACTGATATTTTTGTTATGTTATTAATGTAACGACTACGAGCACTTTCAACAGTGACAGCACTACGTATTGGCTTTTGTGATTGTTGTTTTTCTGTTTTTTTAGCCTGTGCAGCAACCGGATTAAGTGTCCAAGCAGTGATCACAAATATCAATAAGCTTGCAAACCACTTAAACAATAGCGGTACATTTTTCATCTTATCCTCCTTAATTCATGTCTACCAAGTAGACATATTGCCGTTTGATATTGAAGCTACCTACTACGCGGTAGTCATGGGTAAATACTCCATACCTATTTACCCATCGAATCATATTGCTAGCTTGCAACTAGTTGTAATGAATTAGCTTCCAAATCCTTACGTAACTGCGGTTTGTCTATTTTTCCATTTTGGTTTCTTGGAAAAGACTTCAACATGTAAAAGTCTGTAGGAACTTGAAATGCTTCTAAGTTTTTAGTGCAATGTAGTTTCAAATCTGCAGAACTCATTTCGGAGCCAGATATAAGTGTCACCAACGCAACGACATTTGGATCCGAGTCTGGGTTCTCAAGACAGATCACCGAAGCTTCCTCAACTTCGTTAAGTTGCACCAACGTTTCCTCTATTTCTTTCGGAATTAGTTTTTTCCCTCTCACTTTTAAAACTTCATCCATGCGTCCTTTGAAATAGAAGTAGCCGTCTTCATCTAAATATCCATAATCACCTGTAAATAAACACTTACCACCGTAGATAGGATGTTCTTTAATCCTTGCATTAGTCGCTTCGTCATTATTCCAATAGCCACGCATAACCGTTCCACCGCGCACCACAAGCTGCCCAACTTCACCAGCAATACAAGGCGTACCACTGTCACTCAGTACCATAATTTCAGTGTTTGGAATGGCGATACCAACGCTGCCAGGTTTACGCTCAAGATCTTCAGGAGGCAAGTAGGTACACCGCTTGCACTCAGTTAAGCCATACATTGAGTAAATATCAGCTCTGCTGAATAGGGATTTAAGTGCACTAATATGGCTTTCTCTTAATGCCGCTCCAGTATTTGTAACACAACGAACTGTAGAGAAATCGACCTTGGCTAGCGCATTAAACTTTTCAAACAATTCAACCAATACGGGGACAGCTGGCAACACGGTACATTTATATTGAGCAACTTTTTTCATTACAGCGAGAGGCCATACAAGATCCTTCTCTAGTACTAACGTTGCACCTTTGGAAAAAGCCATAATCATTTGATACAGACCATAATCAAATGACAGCGGAAGCACATTTAGAAAGACATCGTCATTGCTATTTTTTAAATAAGTATTCAACGAATCTAATGCGCAACACATATTTGCATGCGTTAAAGTAACCCCTTTAGGTTCACCCGTAGAACCCGATGTATAAACTAATGAAGCGAGGTCTTCACTGATTATATTTTCATCAAACTTAGCTTCAACGCAGCTACTTGACTCAGGAAACGCCGCGCACTTGATATGTGAGCCTGAAATAGCATCGCTACTATCAATTGTATACAAGCACTCTAGGCTGCTTTGTTTTGGCAACTGACGAATAACGTCATTGGCTAGTGATGCCGTAGTTATGAATACTTTCGCTGAACAGTTTTCAATAATGTAGGCAATTTTAGCTGCTGGCTGTTCATCACTAACAACTGCAACACATGCTCCACATAGCAACACAGCCCAATAAGATACAGCCGTTTCAAATGTGTTCCCCGTACAAATTACTATCCGATCGCCTTTTTTAATACCTTGTTCAATGAACAAATTGCTTAACGCAGTAACTTGATCCAATAACTCAGTGTAGGTAAAACTGCCTCTTTCACAGATCAATGCAGTCTTTTGTGGGTAGCATTGCGCTGAATTTAGAAAATACTGTCCTAATGAATGTTGCATAAACACAACTCCCAGTTTAAAAATTAATAAATAAAATAGAATTTCTTACGGCGTGATGGCGGTTAAGCTGTCCCCAATTGAATTACTTTTTGCGCGCCGATATTGGAGATGAGTTCGCCTAATTTCGTAAAGTAAGTAGCCCAAGATGAGAATGTTTGTGCTGACTAATACTTGATACATCAACTCAAGTGAATCGTGAACAAAGACCGCATAACTTGCCAGCGACATCTGTACAACCAATGCACTAATATTAAAGAGTAAACTACGAACTCCCTGACCTGTCTCCTGCATATACACAAGCAGCACTAGTAATGGACCAGTTACAATGTAGGTTGGTGCAATATAATGTAGGTAAAATGACGCAGCTTTCAAAATCGTTGATGAATTAGTCAACAAGCTAAGCAGGAACTCTTTATAAACAAAAACTAGAGGGCTCACGACAACGTAGATCAACAAGACTGACCCCATAGCTACGTTAATAAACCGCCTCACCAATGCAAATTCTCCACTGGCCTTTAATCGGTTGGCATGTACACCAAGTGCAACGCCTGTTGCGATTGCAGGCATTAGAATGATGTTTTGAATTCTATATGCCACACCAAACCCAGCTACATCGTTTTGCGAGAATGTAGCTAATAGCTTATTAAGTAAAAAGAGGTTTAAGAACATAACTAAGTAACTAAAAAAAACAGGGCCACTAAAGTGCTTAATACTCAATAAATGCGCTTTTATCTGTGAAGGAAAATCACTAAACAAATGAATAACTCTAGTTCTCTTCAACATAAATAACGCAATTACTATTGATAAGACAGATGTAATCACTGTTGAATAAACTAGAGAATACAATCCCGCTGACGAATAGGTAACCAAAATATAAGTCAACGTGACATTGGCCCCGAATCCCACTACCGTGACCACTGTGACATGAAAAGGCTTACCCAATGCATATAACGAAGACATCAAGATAATACTCAACATAACCAATGCGCTAAGCAAAATCTGTGCTCTAGTGAAGTCAACTACCTGAAAATAAGTATCATCAGCAATGTTATATAGGGACAGTAAGTCGAACTTCAGCACCTCAAATAGAAGATAAATCCCCAGAAATATTAATGAGCTAGCAACCACCAAAACTTGTAGCCTTTGATTCAGCAAGTCATATTGCTGATTACCAGAAGCTTCCGCAGAGAATGCTATTGCCGAGACTCTCAAACTCTCGTGTACAGCCATAAACACAATTGATATTGGTAAAAATATCCCCAGTACATATAAACTATTCGGTACGGCATGTCCGACAATTGCCGTATTTAAAAATATGGCCAGCAATGCCACTGAAGACGATATAAATATCGGTACTGCAATGCCATATAAGCGCTTAACTATTTGAATATTGCTCATCGTGAGCACCTCATTAACGTCTCTTAACTTACAAAGTGAATTCGTTTCTCTTTAACCCAGAGTCAACGTTTAAATGATGTATATGTGTTGTACCTTCCATGTATTCGTAACCATACATGTCAGCAGCTGACTTCATTAACCATGGATGCTCTAACAACTGGCCACCTTGCAGTGAACTCAAAATACCTTGAGAAATTTCTTCGCAAATAGAGGTCGCCTTAGCCTTAATCAAAGACACAACTGCACCTTTCAACGGCTCAATATCCACCTGTGCAGCAGCACTTAAGTTTTGCTCTCGCACTATTGCTAGTTGATGATCATATTTATTCAGTAAGTTAACGGAAACAGAGTTACAGTTTAAGCGAACGTAATCCACCATAGCCTGCGCTTGGCCGATAGCCAGTGCTGATACACCGGGGCGATAACGATGAAATGTTTTGAGCATCGACATCATACCTCTCTCAACTGGACTTAGGTGCTGCCCGAGTAATAAAGACTCTTCAATCGGCGTATTTGCAAAGTGCATGTATGAGATTTGGGCTCCACGTAGTCCATATGTGGGTAACACCATACGTTTAATTGAACCACTTGATAAAAGCTCAGGAGTAATAATTGCTGCGCACATGCCAAGCATGCCACTCCCCTGTTTAAATAACACAGTTCCAATTGGGGCTACAGCACCGTTGCCAAAAAGAATTTTTTCTCCACTTAACTGCATATCAGCATTTAGGCTAGCAGCCATGTTTGCTGCATCTGAGCCTTTTTCTGGTTCAGTTACTGCAAAAAATGAGCGGCAGGCATTGTCCTTAATATAGTTAAAGAAATACTCCTTCTGTTGAGGTGAGCCAATTTCGTTGAGCAACACCCCAGACAGTGAAGAGCCAGGAGCACTTAGTAATACACCAGGATCCCCATACGAGAGAGCTTCTAGCATTTGCGCACGTTTTACTGCTGAGCAAAACGTTTCTATTTCTATACGCTTTTGTACATATTTATGATCTGAGAATTTTAAAATGGCATCTGGATTCTGTGCTGTTTCAAGTGCAAGTGAACGATACCAAGCTGCAAACTCTACCCATTCATTTGTGTAAGTTTTGCTTGCTAACTCTTTATTAATTTCAAACACTTGCTTTCTCCAAATAAACACTGTTAAGCGCTTTAAACATGACATCCATTTGCACTAGGTTTCCGCACAACATACTTCTACCTCCGGCTGCTTTTATTAGTCTGGAGACAATGCTGTAAAGTTCTTCCGCCACAAATTGCTGGTTTTTTTTATCTTTTAAATCACCAACTTGACTAATTACATAAATATCCTGAGCAATTCCAGCCATTAATTGTGTAATCACAGGGTGCTTTGCGGCACTCGCACTTTCTATCGAACGTCCCTTTAAATATTCACCGACATGCTCAAAAGCACGTTTAACCCAAAGAATCTCGTACTTAAGTAGCTCGGTAACGAAGCGCTCCGCTGATAACGAGGAAGTTGACGTTTGTGCATCGCTCGCAACCCGCCCTACAACGAGTTCATCTTGTTCGAGTAAAAAGTTTGGTACTAGCTCTGAACCAGACAACTGATATTGAGATGGCGAATAACTATCAAGTAGGATGACACCTTCATTACAATAAATATTTTTTGATGTAACAAACCACCCGTTATTAACCACTATAACCGGCCTCAACTCGAAGCAGCGACGTGTCAACTCATTAAAATTTAGCGAAAAGTTTAGATTTAGCAGCATAGCGTTATCTAGTTCTATAAGTTGCTGTGTACTCATTTATGCTCTCCTGATTGAGCTAAGTTTTGAATCACTAAACAATGTGCACTGAGACTTTCTTCATCTTCGTCTATTAAAATAGCAAACTCGCTCAACCAAATTGGTGTATGTTGTTTTTGATGTAACCACCGTATAACCGTCATACAAGAAGCTGTCGGATCAACAAAGTCCATTGCATAACTGGTAAGACAATCCGTTTCGAGATGATAGTTGTAAGTTTTGAATATTGATGTGTTACGTTTAAAGCTCAGTATTACCTGCCCTTGAGGCACGCCAAGTTGCTCCAGTAACTCTTCTAGATAGTGTGCTAACTTAAAGTTTTCCCTAGATACTTCAAACTCACTTATAACTCTACTAGCTAAAAGCTTGATATGATTACCTTGAGGTTCAGCAGTTAGCTTAACAATGCCACTAGACGAAAATTTAGGTAAAGCATGATAGGAGTTTTCTGCTACAGGTACTGTGCTTTGCTCGAATGACATTAGTAATGCTTGTTCTACTAAGTCATCGGCAAGTGCGTATTGCATAGCTACTGTCAGTGCAACATTTGGAGATAAGCTGCCACGCTCACTTACATCAAGAAAAGGACAGCTCAACTCACATTTATTCTGCACGTAGGTACCAAAGGCTGAATATTCCGGATCAAACTCTGGTATCCAATAACTCATAACGGCTAATTGAATGTTGTCAAAAAACGATGATGTTACTTCCGCATATAAGGGATCGAATAAATCAACGTGATTATATTGATCGCCTCTAAGCATACTGTCATGTTCTAACTTGATACCAGCCATTCGATGTATATCTTGTTGAGTGACCACAAAACGTTCTCTGGGCTCTAAAGCTAAAGATCTAGAGTCCAGACTTGCAAGAATAACATCCGAAATATACAAACCTTTGTACGTCATTTAGTTAATCCCTAACTGATCCGCAAGGTAATCACAAATGGTTCCTATCGTCGCAAAATGTTCACCATCCAATGTATCTGGATTAATCGAATATTCTTCAATGTTCTCTTCTAGCGCAACCAAGAAAGTAAGTGAAGTCATTGAATCAATTCCGAGGTCATTTTTTAGTGACGTACCTAGAGGAAGATTTACAACTGCTTCATCATTAGTTACATCAGCCAAAACCGCTTTCACTTTGTTCACTAGTGCTTTTTTGTCAAGCACTGCGCTTTCTATCGTTTTTTCTTTGGTTTCCATATTTTTCCTCTTACATTTAATTGTTAATAAAAAAATCTTACAATTCGCTTAACCAGTTAGCTCCGACTTAGTGAAGCTAGCTACTGAAATATGCTAGCTAGTGAGCACTGCTCAACCAACCCACAATGCTATAAAATTAAAAAACACCAAAAAATCAATACAATAAATAAAATCCCACTCCTTTGGCACTAGAGAATTCACCTCTCTATTTTCATAGTTAGGGCTAAAAAACATGCAATCAACAATTGCAATTAACTGTAAAATTACAATAGCAACAATACGCAATTAACCATTAATCAACATTGGTTAATATTGTTGATTAAAAACATATCAAGTTAAAAATAGGTGCGCAAGCACCTTTATTGGTTACATTCATTCACAAAAAAAACCGCGAACCCAAAAAAATTGAAACAAAAACGAAGAGCCGGAGAAAGCAAAAATAAAAAACAATGAAATTATTCACTTCTTCAGTTTGTATTTTTTCAAACACCTCAAAGACCATAAAAAAATTAAAACCATATAAATCAAGCCATTAATTAACAATCTTTAAATTTACATTTTTAAAGTTACTTTTCAAACTGGTAAAATATGCCTTCCCCAAAAACGAACCTTTTAAAATAGTCAAAAATACATCCACATTAGGAATAATTAATTACACAAGAACAACCCAAAAAAGCAGATTTGAATTTATGAATTTGTTTTATTTTCTTTATCAAAATCTATAAAAATACGGATAATATAAGTGGTTTTAAATACCTCCTTACACGTGAAGCAATAATGTTATTTTTTGTAGTTTGATAAATACGAGTGTCGGGAGAATTAAATTACCGCGAAAAACTGAATAAAACTTATCTAAATTTCTTGTAAAAACCTTCAACCTTTCATATTCAAAACATGCCTTACACCACTTATCATTTTTACTATATATAACGAACAAATATGAAATCCCTCAGTCTGTAAACACACGCTATCGCCACAATATTTGCTTTAACTGAGTGTAGTGACGGTGCCAATGGCCGCGATGGCAGCAATGGTGTCCATGGTATAAGTGGCTAAAGGAGCATAGTATTACAAACGCAATTAGCGGCGGGTGATACACAATGTTGGCTCGTGGCGTAAAATTGACTCCGGCATAGACATAAATCGTGACAGCATATTGAACAGCGATAAAATAACTGGCACCTCCTATGTTTGTAACCCAGATACTTCTGCAAACAGCGGCGTGCGATTGCCTTACTCAGTATTAAGAAGTGACCTTGACAACGGCAATATTGCTGGCTCTACCTTTGAGGTACGCAACGGCGGCTATGGTTCTGAAGTGGATGATCACTCATCTCACAGATCGTGGCCCTAGCGCCACTTTCTCGGGTGAGCAAGGTAAAGGAAAATATTCCCAACGCCTGATTAAACACCGTACATTCGCTGATTTTAAGTACAAACAAACGGGTCAATTAAGTTGGTTAGAAATATTTTTTAAAAGACAAAACGGGTAATTTCATCTGCGGTTTGCACAATAGCTCAGCATTGGGTGGCACGGGGGACACACCCTACGGTGCCAAAGTTGAAGTGATCAGAAAAGATATAAATAAACCTTACTATAAAACGGCTAATCCAATTCGCATCGATGATTATGGCCTAGATGCAGAAGGTCTAGTAGCGATGAATGATGGAATATTTTGAACAAGCGACGAATATGGTCCACACATAGTGAATTATAGAATTAACATGTATAAGCCCATTCAATGACGAAACACGCAATCTACACTTCTTACCCGTAAAGTTCGGCAATCGCTGGGCAGACCGTGACATGGAAGGCCTAACTATCACATATGATGAAACAACACTCGTTGGGAGCATGCAATCTAGTCTTGATAACCCAAGGAAAAATAGCACCATTGTGACTCGTCTTGTTACCGTCAATATCGCTACGAGTGAGACTTCACAATACTTATATATAGACAAGAAAAAACTATGATGGCCATGATATGGAGTTAATTTTATACCGTGATGATAGAGAGGTTGATCGAGGTATCCATATTAGGAAATATTTTCCTCGTGGCAGCTATCGATTAACTCTGATAAACAATGGCGGCGGTACACGTGGCGGTATGCGTTACGAATACCGCGAAAATTAATTTATATCACGCGGGCTAATTAGGCCTGCGTATTAACAAGTTTAGGTTCTTGGCTTTTTAGGAAGTTAATCGCTTTCTCTTGATACTCTTGGAGAAAAGATTCTGAAGTAATTTTAGCCACTGTTTGCTGCTTCTTTTGAGCATTACCCAACACACCATGAAATGAGCGGTAGTTTTGTGCTTCCATTTGCCTAGCTTTATCTACACTTTGCTCAAAAAATTCAGGTATGCTTATTTTCACATCAGGCTTAAAACCTTTTTTCAAAATTAATGCTATCTAAAGAACCTTTTACCCCCATCACATCATACCAAAACGTGTCACGTAAGCTCCCTGTATACCCACTCACCGTGCTATATTAGACTCCAACGTTCGGATTGCGTCAACAATACCGTTAAATTCATTGATAGACATATTCTCAAAATCAAAGCCTTCAGGATTAAGTAGGACATTGTATGGTGAACTGCTCGGCGCATCACCTGAAAATGCAGCAATAGAAACAGGCTCGTCAGATACTTGTTTCTCTTTGGTAACTTTAACCTGATTAGGCTCTGACTCCGTTTTTGCGGGCGCAGCAAGCGGTTGTATCGGTGTTGATGTTGGCGTATTCGTTGTTGATGCCGAGTGGATATTAAATAAAAGCTCCTTATTGTACTGCCTTAGTATCGGCAGTATTCCTATTTTACTTTAGCACATTGTGTTGGATTTTATGGCTGTTATACATCGGCTTGTTAACCCATCTAAGCATGTTGCCGATTATGAGTCTATTTGTGTGCAACAGCACAAAGCACATTTTTTACAACACATGGGCGTTAAATCGATACCCTATGTAACTCCCCCCTAAAATGATAAGCTTTAGCAAATTCCAGACACAAAAAAAACCCTAACATCAAACTGTTAGGGTTTTTTCTAAAAAGCGATTTGGGCCGACTTTTACTACATCATACCGCCCATTCCACCCATGCCGCCCATGCCGCCCATATCTGGTGCTGCTGGTGCTGCTTCTTGTGGAATTTCTGCAACCATTGCTTCAGTGGTGATCATAAGACCTGCAATCGATGCTGCAAATTGTAGTGCAGAGCGTGTTACTTTAGTTGGGTCAAGAATACCCATCGCAATCATATCGCTGTATTCACCGTTTGCTGCGTTGTAACCATAGTTACCCTCACCACCTCTTACGTTGTTTACCACAACAGAGGCTTCATCACCCGCATTTGATACGATTTGACGCAGTGGTGCTTCCATCGCACGAAGTGCTACTTTAATACCGTGGTTTTGGTCTTCGTTGTCACCTAGTAGTTCTGTAAGCTTGTTCGCTACACGTACTAGCGCAACACCACCACCAGGTACCACACCTTCTTCAACCGCTGCACGTGTTGCATGTAATGCATCTTCTACGCGGTCTTTTTTCTCTTTCATTTCAACTTCAGTCGCTGCACCAACTTTAATCACTGCAACACCGCCAGCAAGTTTCGCCATGCGCTCTTGCAGCTTTTCTTTGTCATAGTCTGACGTTGCTTCTTCAATTTGTGCTTTAATTTGTGAAACACGACCGTCAATACCGTCTTGCTCACCCGCACCATCAATGATGGTTGTGTCATCTTTGGTGATCACAACGCGTTTAGCAGTACCTAAGTCTTCAATCGTTGACTTCTCAAGCTCTAGACCAATCTCTTCAGAGATAACTGTACCACCCGTTAGAGTTGCGATGTCTTGTAGCATTGCTTTACGACGGTCACCAAAGCCTGGTGCTTTAACCGCAGCAACTTTAACAATACCACGCATGTTATTTACAACTAGCGTTGCCAGTGCTTCACCTTCAAGGTCTTCAGCAATAATAAGTAATGGCTTACTTGTTTTAGCAACCGCTTCTAAAGTAGGAAGTAATTCACGAATGTTTGAAACTTTCTTATCTACTAAAAGAATCAGTGGGCTATCTAGTTCAACAGCGCCTTTTTCTGCGTTGTTGATGAAGTAAGGAGAAAGGTAACCACGATCGAACTGCATACCTTCAACAACATCCAGTTCATTCTCTAGAGATTGACCTTCTTCTACTGTGATAACGCCAGACTCACGGCCTACACGCTCCATTGCATTGGCAATGATTTCACCAATTTCTTTATCTGAGTTTGCAGAGATAGTACCTACCTGCGCAATGGCTTTTGTATCAGCACATGGCACAGACAATGTTTTCAGCTCAGCAACCGCAGCAATAACTGCTTTGTCGATACCGCGCTTAAGGTCCATTGGGTTCATACCCGCAGCAACGGCTTTTAAGCCTTCGTTTACGATAGACTGTGCTAATACTGTTGCTGTCGTTGTGCCGTCACCTGCTGCATCATTTGCTTTAGATGCAACTTCTTTTACCATTTGTGCACCCATGTTCTCAAACTTGTCTTCAAGTTCGATCTCTTTTGCAACCGATACACCATCTTTAGTGATAACTGGTGCGCCAAATGACTTATCTAAAATAACGTTACGGCCTTTAGGACCTAAAGTAACACGTACTGCGTTCGCTAACGTATTTACACCTGCAAGCATCTTTGTGCGTGCGTCGTTTGCAAAGAATACTTCTTTTGCTGCCATGATTGAATTCCTCTAAATTTGAATGCTTTGAAAGTTGAAAAGTAGGGTTAGCCTACAATGCCTAAGATGTTGTCTTCACGCATGATCAGGTACTCTTGACCTTCGATCTTTTCAGTTTTTTCAACGTAAGAACCAAACAGTACTGTGTCGCCTGTTTTTACTTCTAGTGCTCTTACTTCGCCATTGTCTAAAACACGGCCGTTACCCACAGCAACCACTTCACCGCGTGTTGATTTTTCTGCAGCAGAGCCAGTTAATACAATACCACCAGCAGATTTTGTTTCTTCTTCAAGACGCTTGATGATTACACGGTCATGTAAAGGACGAATATTCATAAAATTTGTTCTCCTAACAGTTTCTGCACATAACAGAAAAAAAGTTCATTTTCAGTTGCCATCATTAATGGGGATGGCATTTTTAAAATCCAAGTAAAAATTGTAATTTTTTTAATCTTTTCGCTGATACTCGCCTTCAATTGTGCTTGATTGCTCTTGCACACCTTCCGTTTTATCAAACGATGATTGTGGTTGCTCAAATGGACTTTGTTGCGCATGATGCGAAAAGCCACCTTGCTGAGCTGACATTTTTGCATGCATTTGCGCACCAATTTGTTTCACCAGTGCATTCGCTAAATGCACTCGAATAGGGGGCGTTAATAACATAAAACCGATTACATCAGTCATAATCCCCGGCGTCATCAACAATACACCAGCGATGATCACACATAAGCCACTGAATAACTCACTTGCAGGCATTTGCCCTTGCGCCATTTGCCCTTGCACATTTGAGAATGCACTGAGACCTTGTTGTTTTACCAACTTGGCACCCAATACCGCAGTCAATACCACCAATGCAATGGTTGCGACGCCACCAATAACATCGCTCACTTGAATCAACAACGCAATCTCTATAATGGGAACAACAATAAACAGCACAAATAAAATTCGAAACATACTTTCTCCTAATTCCTATGAAAGATAAATATGGGTGACAAGGTCTCATTTCAAGCCAGCGCAATCTGCTTGGGAATTTTGAGTCTATCCGCTACTATGAAGCTGATTCAAACGACCCAAATATAATGTCTCTATGATGCCATATTTATGAGTATGATTTAACTCACTGTGTCTATCATATCCACATTCATATGCAGGCTTAATAAATAATTGATTTCATTCAATGTAAAAGGGAACATTTCTTTCACATTGAGGTCTGCCATAGATATGGCAAAAGTTAAGTAACACGCAATATAACATCTGTGTTGTTACTCACACACAATCAGATAACATCACACCTTAATGCCAAGCATTCGCAATGTGCATAAGTCGTTACTGATATAGATGAGGTACTCAATAAATGAGATTGTTGGTTTTTCTTTTTTCTTTACTGTGGTTACTGCCAGTACATGCATCAAATACTGTCTTGGATAGCTTACTTGCACCTAAGCAAGATACGTTTTTACCCGTTGATGAAGCGTTCAAGTTTGACTTTGATCAACAAGGCAACATCCTGTTTATTGGCTGGGAAATTGAACCTGGTTACTACATTTATCAAAAAAAGATTGAAATTATAGCCAAAGAGGCGTCTATTTCAGTGCCTGAGCTCGCACCAGGTCAAGAGATTGAAGATGAATTTTTTGGCAGAACGCAAGTGTATTTTGATTCATTTTCAGTGGTATCTAAACTTAGTGCCATACAAGACAATGCTGTTGTTAAAATTCGCTATCAAGGCTGCGCCGAGGCTGGCTTATGCTACCCACCAGAAGTCATCACTGTGCCACTTACACCGCTTTTGACTGAATCTGATGCAAACACCACGAACACAGCTCAGGAAGCGCCACTCAAGGACGCCAACACTCTCACCAGTAGCGATGATTTATCATTTACGGAGCAACTCGCCCAACAAAGCTTTTTAACTAATTTGGCGATCTTTTTTGTGGTTGGTGTTGGCTTGGCATTTACACCCTGCGTTTTTCCTATGTTTCCCATTTTGTCGAGCTTAATTGCAGGACAACAAGGGCTATCAACTAAAAAGGCATTTCGATTATCATTTGTTTATATCCAAGGTATGGCTGTCACCTATGCCGCTTTGGGTTTAGTGGTTGCCGCACTGGGTGGTCAAGTGCAGGGTTATATACAACACCCCGCCGTGTTAATTAGTTTCAGCTTATTGTTCGTATTATTAGCCATGTCGATGTTTGGTTGGTACGAAATTAAACTACCCAGCGGTATGATGAATAGACTGACCTCTGTCAGTAACAAACAACAAGGCGGGAGCTATTTAGGTGTATTTTCTATGGGTGTATTATCTGGTTTAATCGCCTCACCTTGCACAACGGCGCCTTTGTCCGCTGCATTACTCTATGTTGCACAAAGTGGTGACTATGTTGTTGGCGGTGTAACCTTATATGTTCTAAGCCTAGGTATGGGGCTGCCCTTACTATTACTCGGTACATCAGGCGGTAAACTATTACCAAAAGCTGGCGGCTGGATGGAACAAGTCAAGACCCTGTTCGGATTTATCATGTTAGTGGTGCCATTGATCTTGCTTGAGCGTATTTTAGCGTTTGACACTATTTTACTCATGGCTGCAGGCTTAATGGCCGCAACAGCGCTGTATTTACATTATTGGCAAAGCACGCAAACCGCGGGCAAGCTCAAAACACTACTCTGGGCACTCGCAAGTGGTTTACTGCTAACAAGTGTATTAACAGCCAAGTACGTTGTGCTTCCGAGTCAAAATGCGTCAGTGCAATCCACTGAAGTAGCCGGCAAAAAAGGATTTACCCTACTCGCTGATTTGGCAGCGCTTAAAGTTGCCACCAAAGAAGCAAACGATAACGGCCAAATTGCGATGGTCGACTTGTATGCTGACTGGTGCGTAGCCTGTAAAGAATTTGAAAAATACAGTTTCCCTGCAGATAACGTCCAAGCTGAGTTTAAACATTTCTCGCTATTGAAACTTGATCTCACCGACACAAATGATACCAGCATTGAGATCATGGAAGAGTATACGGTATTCGGATTACCCAGCATTTTATTTTTCGACAAAGATGGTAATGAAATGCCCGAACTACGAGTAACAGGCTTTTTAGGTGCCGATGAATTTTCTGCTCACTTAAAAAAAGTACGTAACGCGCTACAATAAACTCTCTAAAGGTTAAGCAAACGCTTAACCTTTTTCCCTTCAAGCCTCTCTCATTAGACCAGTATTTTGCTGCTATTTACCCCGAACTCTCTATAATAGTCTGCGAACGTGAGAAAAAGTTGCTATTTCTCGTTGAACAGCTTAAGTTAACTAACATCATAAGCTAAATTATTCGTTAGTTTTAAATTTAAGGGAATTTCACGCATTATGTCTACACAGTTAAAGATTTTAGTCTTAAATGGCCCAAACTTGAACATGCTAGGTCGCCGCGAGCCTCATAAATATGGTACGCAGACTTTAGACGATATTATGCAGCCCCTAACGAATTATGCACAGCAACAACATGTGACACTGACGCACCTGCAAAGCAATAGCGAAGCAGAGCTCATTAATGCAATACATGACGCTTGGCAAAACATTGATGCCATTATCATTAACCCAGCCGCTTTTACACATACCAGTATAGCGCTGCGCGATGCATTACTCAGTGTCTCGATACCTTTTTACGAAGTGCATATTACGAATGTATATGCACGCGAATCCTTCCGTCATAAATCGTACTTTTCCGATGTGGCGCAGGGAGTAATATGTGGATTAGGCGCAATGGGCTATCACGCAGCGTTAACAGCAGCGATTAGCCAATTGCACAGCGAAAATAACTCAAATTAACTAACAGGCGGGTCATTGTATGGATATTCGCAAGATCAAAAAACTTATCGAATTAGTAGAAGAATCAGGGATTGCTGAACTGGAAATCACTGAAGGTGAAGAATCAGTACGCATTAATCGCTTTAGCAGCGCACCTGTTGTTGCTGCACCGCAACAATTTGCTGCACCAGCTCCTGTGGCACCAGCTCCAGCTGCTACAGCCGCACCAGCAGTAGATGCTCCAGCTCCAGCTGCGCCTGCAGGTCATCAAGTTCTTTCGCCGATGGTTGGTACTTTCTATTCAGCCGCTTCCCCTGAAGCACCTTCATACGTTGAAGTAGGCACTAAAGTAAACGTTGGTGATACACTTTGTATCGTAGAAGCCATGAAAATGATGAACCAAATCGAAGCTGACAAAGCGGGTGTAGTTAAAGCGATCCTTGTAGCAAATGGCGACCCAATTGAATTCGACCAACCGCTATTCATCATCGAATAATCACGCACTCAGAAGGCAAACGCTATGTTAGATAAAGTAGTCATTGCAAACCGAGGTGAAATTGCACTTCGTGTATTGCGTGCCTGCAAGGAACTTGGGATTAAAACTGTCGCTGTGCATTCTACAGCTGACCGTGATCTTAAGCATGTCTTGCTTGCAGATGAAACCATTTGTATTGGTAAACCAGCAGCGACCGAAAGCTATTTAGACATTCCACGCATTATTGCAGCCGCAGAAGTAACTGATGCCGTCGCAATTCACCCAGGATACGGATTCTTATCTGAAAATGCTGATTTTGCAGACCAAGTTGAGCAAAGTGGTTTCATTTTCATCGGCCCGACAGGCGATACTATTCGCATCATGGGTGATAAAGTTGCCGCGATTGAAGCGATGCGTAAAGCCGGAGTACCTTGTGTACCAGGCTCAGATGGTCCTTTAACGGAAGATCAAGAACGTAACGTTCAGATAGCCAAACGCATCGGTTACCCTGTTATCATCAAAGCCGCAGGCGGCGGTGGTGGTCGAGGTATGCGTGTGGTACGCAGCGAAGCTGAATTAATTGATTCAATTGCTCTAACACAACAAGAAGCCAAGCAGTTCTTTGGTAATGGCATGGTTTACATGGAGAAATTCCTAGAGAACCCTCGTCACATCGAAGTACAAGTGCTGGCTGATGGCCAAGGTAATGCCGTTCATTTAGGTGAGCGCGATTGCTCAATGCAACGCCGCCATCAAAAGGTCGTTGAAGAAGCACCTGCACCAGGTATTACCGAAGAAATGCGCAAATTCATTGGCGAACGTTGTACGCGTGCATGTATTGAAATTGGCTATCGTGGTGCGGGAACTTTTGAGTTCTTGTATGAAAATGGTGAGTTCTATTTCATTGAAATGAATACGCGAATTCAAGTTGAGCACCCTGTTACTGAAATGGTGACTGGTGTCGACTTGATCAAAGAGCAGCTAAAAATTGCAGCGGGGCAACCTCTTTCATTTACTCAAGATGATGTGGTGATCCGTGGGCATGCTGTTGAATGTCGTATCAACGCAGAAGACCCTGATTCATTTATTCCATCTCCAGGTAAAATCACACGATTCCATCCTGCTGGTGGGTTAGGGATCCGCTGGGATAGTCATATATACGCAGATTACACTGTACCACCGCATTATGACTCTATGATTGGTAAGCTTATCACTTATGGCGAAAACCGCGATGTGGCTATTGCACGTGCACGCAATGCGTTAAATGAGCTTGTGATTGACGGTATCAAAACCAATACGCCATTGCATAAGAAAATATTGGCTGATGAAAACTTCCATAATGGTGGCACTAACATCCATTATTTAGAGAAGAAACTCGGTATTGCCTAATTTCATCACCCTAAAAAGCCAGCTCTGATGCTGGCTTTTTTGTTTTAAAAACCGGTATTACGCTGAAATTGAAGAAAAATTAACCGTTTGATTTACAGATAGTTAAATTTATTACATTTACTAGTGACAAGGCTTTTAAAAGTTTTTATACTGCACCCCGCTTGATAACACTTTCAAGCGAAATAAAATATGATTAATCTAAATCGTATTGTCTATGGCCCCTTAGCTCAGTTGGTTAGAGCACACGACTCATAATCGTTAGGTCCCCAGTTCGAGTCTGGGAGGGGCCACCATTTCAAAATATTTACCTCCCTCTAGTAACACATACTGATTAATTCAAACCAGTTATCTTTGTATTTAACTATTGATTGGTGAACATGATATCTAGCATGTCAAAAAATACAGTTTCGCACACTTTCCAAATACCGTTAACCTATACCAACATGAGTAATTTACCCTTCTTAACGCTGGTGGATTAACTCGCGATGTCGTTATTTTAAAGCGCCACCTCAAAACTAATGATCCCTTGCTATAAGATACTTCTACATAACCACGATATACCCATGAACATACTTTCCATCACCTCCTGCTTTACAACATAGCACTAGAGTCCCTTGCCCCACATGACATAGAGCATAATTCATGACATTCTAAACTCAGTATTTCACTAAAACTATCGAAGGCAAGTACCATGAACATACTATCAAAAGAAACACTGAGTAAAGTAATGGGTGGATCAAATAACCCACACTCCGCACCAACACTACCTGCCAAAGGGGGTTCATCGGCTCCTCCATGGGGCCGATACTAAGCAGCATGGTTAATGCCAAAAACTGGCAATCACTTAGGGCTTCTTAAAAACCATTACGATAAAAGAAGCCTTTATACAAAATGACAAAAATCAGCTGAGCTACCAGCCTTTACTGAGCTGAATGAGTACACAATAAAAGTACGAGGTAGATATATGCCGCCCCTATTTTAAATCATCACAAAATCATCGATTACCAGTAACTCAGAGCGAAATTTAGCAGACTTTGTTTATAACAATATACTGCGGATGATTTTTGAAATCGCATCTAAGCCCGCTAAACGCTTTTCAGCTTCGGTGCTGTCTATGCCTTGAATGGCTTCATAATCGTCTAGAAAAAAAGCACTATCGTAATACTTTGTCTGGGGATCTTTTACGTACACTAAAACATAACAGTACATTGAAAGGTGATCTAACGAGCGAAAGAAATCGATATCAGCCGCTGTTATTACGGGCTTTACTTTGCCTTTTATCTTATCAATAAAGACATGTTTAACATAAATTGACTGTGTATCTCGTGTATACTTTACAACATCTTCAACGCCATAATGGTGGACACGATATGCTTTCACATCATCAAGGCACAACAGTTGCTGGGAGCATGTATTTTGAAAATCAATAGCTTCCATCTCTTTGTCGATTTTTTCATAGCGACCATAATTCGGCCTTGCGGCTAAGCGCTGAAACCAACATTTCAATTTAGCTTGCGTATCAGTAAACACTCCCACTCCCCATCCGTCTCTTTTTAAAGATCCGTCAACATGCTCAATATCAATCGAACTACGATAATAAAGTAAACCTCGTTACCATAATGTTAAATTATACATCTTTAAATATTAATATGTTCATATGTGCGGCTCTTCTAAAATAATTAATGTGTCAAGGTCCATTAATTGCCCACTGGCGGCTTGCTGACATTTCCCCCACAGCCCTATCGCTTCGCTGCTACTTTTACGCAACAAAATTAATGCCCAGATTAATTCAGACTGTCTAATACGCACTAGGTTCATCTTTGCTTTCCCCTTAAACCTATGAACAAAACCATCACCTAATCGCATGTCGTAATATGAGGTCTTTTATTACGAACTATATATAGGCTTTTGCAGGACCAAACATGTGCTTTTTTCAATAACATCACTAAAACTCGCACATTCAGCCAGATTCACTTACAATATGTTTCTATCCACGGCAATGCTCTGCTTCTGTGCAGCTATATAACTCCGCTTTGTTAAATTAATAATAATTTTTAACAACACAAGACTATTAAAAAGAATATGTTAGTATTGCTAAGCAGTGTAAGGATCTAAATTATGAATGTTGAACTATTGGTGAGTAAAGCCAAACAAGTTTGTGATAACAAAGGTGCACGTTTCACCCCCATTCGCGAGAAAGTATTTAGGCTACTCGCAAGTAAGCAAGGTGGGGTTGGAGCATATGATTTACTAGAAGAACTTAAACTAACGGAATCTGGAGCAAAACCAGCCACGATTTATCGTGCGCTCGACTTTTTGTCTGAGTTAGGGTTCATTCACAAAATTGAAAGCGCGAATGCATTCATGTTGTGTCACCATTTTGATCACATTCACCCTGTACAGCTACTCATCTGTGACAGTTGTGGCCACGTTGATGAATTGCATTCTAGTATCATTTCTCATGAACTGAATAACTTAGCTGCAGAGAAAGGCTTTACAGTCAGTGCTCAAACTATTGAAGCCCACGGCCAATGCAAAAAATGTAAACAGTAGAGGCAACTACATCTAAAACGCACTACACTTACATATTGGTTATATGAATTATTAAATAAGAGAAAACAAGGGAATCCCTAATGAAGGTAGAGTTCATCAATCCTTTTTTGGCGTCTTTAATTAATGTGCTGTCAACCATGGCACAAACTGAGTTGACTCCAGGGAAGCCGAAAGTCAAAAAAGACGAAGTCGCACGTGGCGATGTATCTGGTTTAATTGGTATGGTCGGCCCGCAAACGAAAGGCTCTTTCTCAATTTCCTTTGATGAAAGCCTAGCACTCACAATTATGGAACGTATGTTAGGTGAGCGCCCTGAGGGTATTAATGAAGAAGTCACTGATATGGTTGGTGAAATAACCAACATGGTCACAGGTGGTGCCAAAAATTTATTAGGTGAAAAGGGCTATGATTTTGAAATGGCTACACCGATTGTTGTGTCTGGTACAGGTCATACAATTACACATAAGTGTGAAGGCGCAAAATTAATGATGCCTTTTACCTCAGACGACGGTAACGCCCATATTGAAGTTAGCTTCGACACATTATGAGCTGGCAACAGCAAGATATAAAAATCTCGGCTAAAAGCCGAGATTTCCGTTAAATTGATAATGAAATAAGCACCCAATTGCCACAAATATCGCAATATAGCATTCGGCTACTGCACCTTTTTCTTCAACATCTTTCTGCAAGCCTCTAGGTTAAGGGAAATGCAGATCCCATTGTTCTTATGAACTTTAAAAGTCACTTTAACCTCTTATCTTACTTCATTCTCTAAATAAAAGGTGTGTACATTATTAGGGGAAGATCATGACGTTTTAGCATACGCCAGAAGGGCCGCACCATTGGTTTACCGTTCTGCAAGCAGCCTTATAAGTGGGTACACAGCCAGCTTGAGTGTCCCATAAACCACCGCCGACTATTTTTGGTGTCATATTCTCAGGTAAAGCGCTTTTATCCTGAGATAATGTTTTTAACTTACTTTTATTCAGTATTAATTTCATAATTATTTTCCTTAATAAGGTTAACTAACCTCAGCTCTGGATAAGCGAATTTGTCCAATAAAGCTATTTTTCTCACTCTCGCGTTGCTTTCATTTGTAATAGCCCGCTATTCCTGCATAAAAGTGCCTTGATATTGAACAAAATATCATCATTGGGTTGTACGTAAGTTTGTCTACAAAATAGTTCCTATTCCAAAACCCTTATCCAAACCTGAGGTTAACCATGTATGTTCAAATAATGAACAATGACAATTTAGCACTGTATATTTTATACCGCAACATCCCGCCCCATGAAAATGCAATGTGCTCTGTGTGAATACGAAGCCCATGCCAGAAAGCTCATACCCTGAAGCGTTACTCCACTAGATGCATGAGTTAAAAAGTAAGAACTCAGCCCTGATGTAAGTAACACCTTAAGCGCGCTATACCGCCCTATGTCGTAAATAGTATGTGCCCACTTTTTACTTTAACTTTCAAACTTTAAATGATATGTTATAACATAATTAAACTATACTATATATAAATATAAAGAGATGGCACTCTGAACGTGCTTTGCACCTTTCAGGAGATTCTTCGCTTTTCACTTTAAGAAAGTACATAGCACTGATAAAAAAATAATTACCAGTAAATGGGCCATGGTCGTGTACCACTAAACACGCTTATTTATCTGAAGGTAAATAACGATATATGCACAAGTATTGGCAGCTAACTTTGTGACATGAGGAAAAGCAATGCAGCATACGTACTTTCAATCCATTGAATATCATCCCAAAGAACAGCCTATTCCCCTTGATGAAGTACTCGCTCAACTGGCTTTTAATCAAGATGGGCTTATTCCGGTAATTACCCAAGACACTGAAACTAAGCAAGTACTCATGATGGCATGGATGAATATCGACGCGCTCAAGCGTACTTTAAACACCGGTCGAGTTACGTATTGGTCCCGCAGTCGGCAAAACTTTTGGGTCAAAGGTGAAACCAGCGGTCATGTGCAATTACTCGTTAATTTGTCATTTGACTGCGATGGCGATGCCGTGCTGTGTGAAGTACACCAAACAGGTGCCGCTTGCCACACCGGTCGTCGACATTGTTTTTATCTAAAGGTCGAAGAAGACCATGTCCGAGTTACTGGCGAATATCAAAAAGTAGAGGAAGTTTAATGTTAATTAAAAACGCAAAGCTCGTCAATGAAGGGCAAATAGTCAGTAGCGATGTGCGTATTGTCGGCGAGCATATCGAGAAAATCGCCTTTTCAATTACGCCAGAGGCCAACGAGCCTGTATTAGATGCGAAAGGCAAATATCTCTTACCAGGTATGATTGATGACCAAGTACACTTTCGTGAACCAGGTTTAACACACAAAGGGACTATCGCAAGTGAATCTCGGGCAGCAGCAGCGGGCGGTATAACCAGCTTTATGGAGATGCCCAATGTTAACCCAGCTACTACCAGCATTGAGGCACTTGAAGCTAAGTTTGATATCGCAGCGCGCAGCAGTATCGGGAACTATTCATTTTATCTGGGGGCTACCGAGCATAATTTAGAACAAATAAAGCGTTTAAACCCGAGCAAACACTGCGGCGTAAAAGTCTTTATGGGCGCGTCAACGGGTAACTTGTTAGTAGAGAATACCAGCGCATTAGAAGGGATTTTTCGTGAAGCCCCGACCTTAATCGTCACGCACTGTGAAAGCGGCCCCGTGATAGCAAACAATCAAGCACAGCTTGATAAACTACACAGAGACATTGTCATTCAAGATCATCCCGTTATTCGTGATGACGAAGCCTGTTATGCCTCTTCATCCTACGCAGTTAATCTTGCAAAACAGTTTGATAGCCAATTACATGTATTGCACATTACAACAGCAAAAGAGCTGAGCTTATTTACACCCGGTGCGATTCACACTAAAAAAATTACAGCTGAAGCATGTGTACATCACTTATGGTTTTCAGAACTCGACTATGCACGCCTTGGCAATCAAATAAAATGTAACCCAGCAATAAAAAAAGAATCAGACCGACAAGCACTTCTTAGTGCGGTACAAGATGGTCGTATCGATATCATCGCAACCGACCACGCACCACATACGTGGGAAGAAAAGCAAGTACCTTATCCCAGCGCCCCTGCCGGATTGCCATTAGTGCAACATGCCTTATTAACCTTGCTGGACCAAGTTCAGCGCCAAACAATGACTCTTGAGCAGGTGGTAGAAAAAACCGCACACAACCCCGCTATTCGCTACAACATCAAAGAGCGAGGCTATATTCGCGAAGGCTACTATGCGGACTTGGTGTTAGTCGATACGACTCAACAATATCATGTCACATCAGAAAACATCCTCTATCACTGCGATTGGTCTCCCTATATGGCACACCAATTTAGCGCCAGTATTGTCAGCACTTGGGTGAATGGTCAGCTGGTATTTAATGGCAAAGAAATTATAGAGCAACCGCTTAGCGCACGGAGATTAACCTTTGAAAAACAATAATTCACTCCCTGATATACAAAGCCAGCATACCCACCATAAAAACCTGCCGTTACAATGGGTGGGTATGGAAAATATCGCTGTGCCACTGAACTTAACGTTGGCGCAAGGTAGCCAGCGTTCAAGTGCCCACGGCCATATCTTTGTCAATTTAGTGAACTCTCAGGCCAAAGGCATTCATATGTCTCGGCTATATCGATTACTCAATCAGCTCAGTGCTGAAGAATGTGATCAAGCCAATATCAATACCTTACTTCGGCTTGCTGTTGCATCGCAAGCGGGTATTAGTGACAGCGCCAAATTACAACTAGACTTTGACATCATTATCGAAAAATCAGCCTTGCTGAGTCAAGAAACTGGGCTGCAACGTTATCCAATCAGTTTAATCGCCACGAATGAACAAGGTCGCATTCATTATGAGCTGAAACTCACGATACCTTATTCCAGCACCTGCCCTTGTTCGGCATCGTTATCGCGCCAACTGAGTGCCCAAGCCATTGATAAGCAATTTACCCAATCACACATTGATAAAGCTCAGCTGTTAAAGTGGCTGCAATCAGAGCACGGTTCCATTGCAACACCTCATAGTCAACGCTCTTACGCATATCTGCATTTACATTTAGAGCACAACAGTCAAGCGCAATGGAACCCATTAGATAAATTCATTTTTCAATTTGAAGAAGTCATAGGCACTCCAGTACAAACCGCTGTCAAACGTCAAGATGAACAAGAGTTCGCTAGGCTCAATGCCAAAAATTTGATGTTTTGTGAAGATGCTGCTCGGCGCTTAAAAGCAAACTTAGAAAGCATGGACTTTGTCAAAGACTACCAATTTAAAGTAGAGCATCAAGAAAGCTTACATGCGCACAACGCCGTCGCTTATGAACAAAAATACTATTAAATAGGAAGCAATATGGCCTCAGAACTGGTCCTTACCTTATTTGAACAATGGAACCAAGCCTTACAAAGCGGCGACCCAAAACGCGTTACTGAGTTATACGCTCACGACGCGGTTTTACTACCCACCATTTCTGATCTGGTGCGCCACAACCCACAAGAGTTTGAAGATTACTTCATTCTATTTTTAAAGAATGAGCCCAAAGCTCATTTAGTGGAAAGTAATGTTCGTACTTATACCAACATTGCCATTCATTCAGGAATTTACCATATTCAGTTAAACCAGAACCGACAAGTACAAGCACGGTTTACTTTTGTATATCAAAAAATTAAGACACAATGGCTTATTGTAGAGCACCACTCTTCACAAATGCCTGAACAATAAGATAAATACGCCGACCATCCCCCTTCAGGAATAGGCTCTTCTCTTATTCCTGCCCCCTAATTGGTGTGTCATCCCAAGCTAACCTATACTTGAATAACGCTGTTTAATACTGGGTACATTTCATTGTACAAAACCTTTATTCTTTTCACCCTTTTCGTCTGTGAGTTATGTGCCGCTGCACCGAGTGACCAAAAAGCTGAGAATGAATATTTGCTGCAACAAGCAAAATACTTTCTGTCGTCAGACCCAACACAAACGCTACATATACTGGACACTAACCTTGATCTTGCCCAATTGACCCCGCAGCAACAAATTCTTTGGCATATGGTCAACACGCGAGCATCCACTAACACCAATCAACTGACACGTGCGGGTGCATCAATAGAATACTTGCTTTCACACCCTACACGCCCTTTCTTTTTACAAAAGCGCGTCGCTATTTTGAGAATGGTGGGAATTTGGCTGCGAAAGTCTTCGTATTTTAAAGAGGCCGAACTCACTTTTCATTGTGCACTCAAGCAACCTTCATCTTCTGTTCAGAGAATCGGGTTAACAATCAGTTCCGCCATTATTGCGCGTCGGCAAGAGCACTATCGCAGAGCTAAAACACTCTATTTAGAGGCATTGGATATTGCTAAAAAGTTAGACAAAAAAAGCGCTGTAGCAACAATCACCAATAATTTGGGGGTGCTTGCGTTAGATAACGGCAACCTCGAGCAGGCTAACGCCTATTTTAGACTTGCATTGGCCGGACATCAGCTACAAGGAAAAAAACCGGGACATATCAATTCTGGCATCAATTTACTCTTTGTTTTCTTACTGCAAAAACAATTTGTAAACTATCAACGCCTGTATGAACCTATCGCGCAGCTCGTTAATGAACTACCCGATAAACCGAAAAGAATTTACTTATTTTGGGTAAATAGCACTTATAAATTTGAGCAAGGTGAAAAAATCAACCAAGCTACTAAAGAGCAACTCATTTCACAGTTTTACCAACTAGAAAGTCGAGGCCTCAAAGCATTAATAAAACAACACTTAGCGTCACGGTTAAATTTAAGTGTGACTTTACCGGCTAAGGTGCCCAACAAAGTATTCACTGCACCTTGGTTTGACACAGTCAAATCATGCACTTGGTAGAGAGTAAGTAAAGCAACTGAAAATAAGATACAGATAAAAATAATCACAAGGTGACTAAAAAAGTGGAGTTTCACGATATTACGTTGATGTTTGCATTAACGCTCGCCGCACTCATTGGTGCCGTTATGATCGCTGCCATTGGAAAAATGAGCGACTCAGCTCTGGGAGCCAGAATGTGGGCGCTGGGTTATAGCTGTTTAGCGATTGCCTACGCAATTAATGTTTTTGTTTCATCTGAGTGGAACCCCATTAGGGGTTTTACTTATAACACCATGTTGATTGCTGGTCACACTTGGTTACTGGCGGGCACTTGGCAATTTATGAATAAACCTTTACTCCCTCGTACTATTTCCCTGCTATTTATAACCATTTTTGCATCCACCGTTGTGTTTACCTTTGTCATGCCGATACGCGATGTGCGCCTCGTAACCATTGGTATCTGGCTGATCGTAGTACGAACAAGCTTTGCGTATTGCTTATGGCGCTATGCTAACAATAATCGCTACGAAAAAACCATTTCGCGCGTGGCAGCATCGCTTGTGCTCATTGAAGTCATTGCCACCATCATTTATACCACCAATGGCGCGCTTGGTGAGCTGCCTCTTATCGGTAAACAAACAGGTACCGTGGCTGTTATTACTTGGTTAGGTGCCTTAGTTGGCATTATGGTCGGAGCGCCGATTTTAATGCTGCTCAGTACCAGCCGCTTTATCGCTGAATTAGACAAAGCTGCTCATCACGACCCTCTCACAGGCCTATACAATCGACGTGGTTTTTACTACGCAATAAAGCCGCTGCTTACCATTGGCGCACGCCAGCACAGCAACATACATGTTTTTATGCTTGATATTGATAATTTCAAACTGTTAAACGACTCACACGGCCACCTCGTTGGTGATACAGTTTTAGAGCTGGCTGGCAAAACACTGTCAGACATCATTCGCGAAAGTGATGCGGTTGCCAGATGGGGAGGAGAAGAGTTTTGTGTACTGACTTATGCCATGCATACGCATCATGCTTTAGAAGTCGCCGAGCGTATTCGTCAGGTCTTCACTGAAAAATGTACGCAGCACCCAGCATTCATGCATGAAAGCGTCACACTCAGTATCGGTATTGCGATTAATCAAAAGAATAATGAACGCTTTGATGCGATTCAAGCACGAGCAGACAAAGCACTTTATACTGCCAAAGAAACCGGCAAAGACAAAACTATTCTCTACAATGAGTAATGTGCCTTAACGCAATAAAATGACTTTAGCCTCTTACAACGCGGTTTCGCCCTTCAGCTTTGGCTTGGTAAACCGCGTGATCGGCCTGTTTTAGAGATTGACTAAAAGGCAGTTGTAAATTGACTTGCGTCACCCCACAACTGACGGAAATCATGATTTTTTCAGGACCATAACGAATTTGCTCCTGTGATAAAGCGATACGTAAACGCTCAGCAACATGATACGCATTATCTGCATTGGTGTGAGGTAAAATAGCAATAAACTCTTCACCACCGAGCCGACATAAGCAGTCTTCGGTTCTGAGTACTTGTTTACAACACGACGCGAAAGCCTGTAATACAATGTCACCCACCTCATGCCCGTAGGTGTCATTAATTGCTTTGAAATGGTCAATATCAACCATCACCATACTTAATGGCAACTCCGCTCGCGTATGGCGGCTAATTTCTCTATCAGCATAATCCATCAAGTAGCGGCGATTTTTTAGTCCCGTCAGCGCATCTTGAAATGCCAAGTCTGTCAGTTGTTGTTGTAACGCCCACAGCTCACTCACCAATATCCTACGGCTACAACAATCCGCAATTATTTCCGCATAAGACACTTCGGCCATTTGCCACTGCCGAGGCCCTCCATCGCCTTCACAGCAAACAATGCCATGGGGCACACCATTTTTAAAAATAACGGTATCCAACATGGTTGTTATGCCATTAGGGCGTAAATACTCATAGGTGAATTCAGCGGTACGAGCGTCTGTTTCAGCGTCATGGGCGGCAATAGATTCACCTGTCATTAACGCATCAAAATAAGCAGGGTAACGCTCATAACTCAATTTTGCATAATCTGTTTGATCCGCATTACTTGACCAATCAGTATTGGCAACATTGAGTAAAAAGCAAGGTTGAGTATGATCGTCAAACAGCCAAACAGAGACCCTGCTAACCGCAAGTGTTGTTCGTCCTTCGTCAATAATATCCTGTAAAAATGCTTGATAACTACCTGAAACGTCAACTTCTTGAGAACATACACGTCTCAAACGTTGCGTTACTTCACTTAAATCATTGAGCATAAGACACCAAAGCCACTAAGAATACACACAACAAACACTTTTTATACCTCTACTAAGCATACGCAATAATTCAAGAAAGTAGGAACTATTTTATTCATGGAAGGTATATTTACGTATTATTATGTGCTTTTCGGGGGGTTAAGCACAATCTAACCATCCGCTGGTTTGGCTTAGATTAGATTGTGAGAAAATACCTAAATACTACAGGTACTTTGCCAAGTACTTTTTAAAGATGGGATCTGTTTGCGCCAAAGTTTTTTGTTCGGCTAAAATCTCTTTCAAAATTGTTTTAGACGTTAACGGATTTGCCAACACCACTCTGAAAACCACCGTCGGTTGATTGTCATATTGTGGTGGTGTCAACCGAGTACGTGAAACAAATGAACGACCCGTTTCACGCTGACGCTTTTGCATACTCGCAGTAAAGCGGTTTAACGCTGCATATATTTCAATGCGCTCAGCTTCATTCGCTTGTGCAATGGTGCGCTTTATTTGGCTGGGCACATACCGATACGTTAATAAGCACAACTCAGGTTCAGAAATAAGCTCAAAGTCCGGATCACTTTTTATCAACTCGGCAAAGTAACCTGCTTTATCTATCCCTTTATCAATGAGCATTTCATAGCCTTTGCGGCCAATCACACGCATACAAGCATGCACCAGCATCGCCATACCTGGGCGGCTTCCTTCCAATGTATGGCTGCCTAAATCTTTTGAGCCTTTACGTAGAATATATTCAGCATGGTGTTCTATCACATCGGCGGCTTCAGGGTCTTTAAATAACACCAACCCCGCCCCCATTGGCACATACATTTGTTTATGGGCATCAATGGTAATTGAATCAGCGCGTTCAATACCAGTGAGTAAATGACGGTTATTGTCTGACAACAAGGTCGCTCCGCCCCAAGCGGCATCGACATGAAAATAGCACCCCAGTTCCGTACTGAGATCTGCCATCTCATTCAACGGATCAATATTGCCAGTCTCCGTTGTGCCTGCCACACCCACTAAGGCTAATACCTTAATGCCTTTAGCTTGCAGTTCCAACGCTTTTTCACGCATTTTTTCGACGTCAACTTTGTTGTTATCTCGGGTTGGAATGCCAATAAAATTATCTCGCCCTAACCCCAAAATGTCAGCGGCTTTACCCAATGAGTAATGGCCACGCTCTGACACCAACACTGCTAACCCTTTATAACCGTAATGCAGCATGCCTGCTAACACACCTTGTGCGGCAATGCCTTTAAACTCGCCATCGGCTTTGAGCAAACGATTTCGTGCAATCCACAGCGCGGTAATGTTGGCAATGGTGCCACCAGAGCAAAACGCGCCCAATGATGTTTTCGCGCTGTGCATCCATTTATCGTAAAAACTCGCCTCGTTACCATAGGCTAAATGATGCATCATGCCTAAAACTTGGCGCTCTAATGGGGTGAATGCTTTAGACGTTTCGATTTTTACGAGGTTTTGATTTAAACCTACCATCAATTTCGACAGTGGAAGCACAAAATGAGGAAGCGCTGAGGTCATATGCCCGATAAAGCTCGGTGCGGCAGTGTGCACTGAATGGGCAACCAACTGCTCCATAATGTCCTGCGCATAGTCAGACACAAACATAGGCTCTTCAGGGATCACAGCATCCTGAAAGTCCTTTTCTATTTCATGTAAAGGCTTCTCAATGGCCGCGATGTTCTCATTTAAGAACCCGGCTAAATTATTAGAGATTTCTAACTCTATCTTACTCAGAGTCGAATCTGGCGCTTCTGGCACCGTAAAAATACGCATCAAACTTTCTTCAGAAGCGACAGCACAACGCTTTGGACCCATCTTGCTACCTAATTACCCCTACAGATCTATTGCGTTTACCACAATGCCCGTAAGTTTGTTATGACGAAATGGCTAACTTTACTTCAAGTTGCTAGGTTTGTCTCGCTTTGAACGCTGAAAAGTCGCGAAATACCTTAATGATTAGTGGCATTATCATTTAAATATAACGACACTTTATTGAAATTTACATGTATATTTAAGTTTATAAATAACCTCAGGTTTGGATAAGGGTTTTGGAATAGAAAATGTTTTGTAAACAAACTTACGTACAATCCAATGATGATATTTTGTTCAATATCAAGGCGCTTTTATGCAGTAATAGCGGGCTATTACAAATGAAAGCAACGCCGAGAGGGAGAAAAATAGCTTTATTGGGCAAATTCGCTTATCCAGAGCTGAGGTTAAATAGTAAAAATAACATCAATATGTGCTATCAATCCTTTGCATTGCTTTAGCTTCTAAGTTTAAAATTAAGGGACAGGATTAAAAAGGGAATTATATGCTCAGAAGGACCTCTCTCGTTGTTTGGCTATTTATTGGGTTCTCTACCTTTATTGCAAGCCTTGCGGCTTATGTTGGGTATACCTACCATACAACACGCCAAGCCATTATGGATGATATTGATACGCGCCTATTATATGCGGCTAAAAGCGCACAACTTATTGTCGGTAATGATTTCCATAACCAATTAGAAAACATTGAGCAATATCAATTTCAGTCACTCAGTGCCAAGTTAACCGAACTTAGCGAAGCGCTCGGTGTTGAATATGTCTACACCATGATCTACGACTCGCCATATGTGCGCTTTACATCGTCCAGCTTCACCAAAGAAGATTTAGAAAATGGGCGTGTCACCCAATTCTTAGACCCTTATTTAGAAGCCACCGTTATTAATAAAGGGGCATTTCGCTCAACAGAACCTGTTTTTGAAGTCTCTGAAGACCAGTGGGGCTACTTTAAAACCATTTTAGTGCCGTTTGTGAGCGCAGACGGCACAATTTACTTAGCCGGTGCAGATATCACCATTGACAACGTGCAACGTCAATTAAGGTCAAGCGTGGCAAAGGCAACGCTCACCGCCAGTTTCTTTTTCTTTATTTCTTTGCTCGTCGCTGGGCTCTACTTGTTGCTTTATCGTAAAGCCATGACCTCCGATACCCGAACGGGCTTTGCTAATCGCATCGCTTTAGAGCGTGATTTGGCTAAAAACCAAAACCAGCACCTGAGTCTAGCGATTGTGTGGGTGAGTGAGTTAGAAGATATTATTAGCTTTTATGGGGCGAGTATTGGCGACCAAGTCATTCAACGGGTCATGCGCCATTTTAGCGAGTTTACTTATCCTTATCCGGTATACCGTCTTGCCACCTCTAAATTAGTGATCATGTGCGACACCGATAAAGGAGAGCATTACCTGAATAATTTGATCAGAGAGTTTCCAAGCTCGCATCCTGTCATAAATAGCCCACACCTATATATTCAATTGTGTGCAGGTATCGCCTCAGGTAATAAAGCTTTATTGCTAGACAACGCCTATGTGGCATGTCGCCAAGCCAAACAACAAAATAAAACCGTCTGTATGTACACCACCAACAACCAAGAGGCGAAACAGCAACAAGCGAGTCATCTGGCAATGGCTAATACCTTACAAAATGCCTTTGAACACAACCGTATTGTCGCTTACTTTACACCGCGATTTGACGTACAAAAAAATCAAATTACGCAACACATTTGTACAGCACGTGTTATCAACGAGCAAGGTGCAATTCTCAATGCCGATATGTATCAAAAAGTTGTAACACGCTCGCGCATGGAAGGCAAAATGACCCACAACATTTTGACGCAATGTGTCACTCGCTTCAGAAAAACCAATACAGCATGGAGCTTAAAGCTCAGCTATCAAGATGCAAGTGACCCACAACTGATTGACTTTATTAATCAAGAATTAAGGCGTTACCCGCAACCTGCACTGGTGACCTTTGAATTTGATGAGCAGGCGGTGCTCAATAACTTCAATTCAATGGCAACCTGTATTAATGGCCTCAAAAGTAAAGGGGTGAAAATTTTAATCAATGCGGTAAGCAGTGGCTTATTAACCGTCAGCCGAGTTATGAAACTCAATATCGATGCCATCAAACTCGATGAGAGTATTTCGGCACATATGCACAGAGATGATCAAGTGTTTGAGTTTATTTCTCACTTGGCCAAGCTATGTAGTGACCGAGATATAAGATTGATTGTGGGGGCCGTGCAAGATGAAACACAGTTTCAGCGTTTTATTGATGCGGGTGTGAGTATGATGCAGGGTCGCTATATTGGCAAAGCGACCCCTCACATCAAAACAGACTCACGTAATCTAACTCACTAAAGGTTTATGACTAATCGCGTGCTCGACTGACCACTCATCCAGTATTTTCGTTCAAAGGGGGTAATGGCTTGGTCACTACTATAGGGTTCGACAGCAGTCGGATGCCCTGATAATTGTAAAGCACGCGCAAACTCTTTAACGTAAATATCCCAATTACTGCGTACTTCGAGTCTACCACCCAGTTTAACAATAAAAGGAAATACCCCAGCACCATGCCAACGACGGCCAATGTGCTTTGCTTTTGGCCATGGGTTTGGGTAAAGCAAGTAATGATGGGTTGGCTGCCAATTGGCCGCCACAGCCAAACGCCAAAAATCATTCAAGTCGGCTCGCACCAAAATATACTGTCCTGACTCCGTTTGCTTATATTCAACATCATGTTTGTCTAACCGATGTGCCGACTTATCGATGCCAATAATTAATGCATCTGGATGCAGTTTCGCCAAATTAGCGGTACTTTCTCCGACGCCACAACATGAGTCTAAAACAATACCGCCAGTAAAAGCCTGAACACGCTCATTAACTTCATCAAACGCTTTTTGAGTATGTGCCGCAATGGGCTTTTTAAACTCAGCCGTTAGGTGTTTATTTACAATCTCATCTAGCTTTTCATGTAAGCTAGGCTGGTTTGAGACAATACTTCTCGAATTTGCTTCTGTCATCAGTGACGTAGTCCTACTCCTCGGCGAATTAATGTAAGCGCCAAGATAAATAACCCAGTAATAAGTGCCAATAATACCGTAAATGCCACATAAATGTTGACATCTGATACCCCTAAAAAGCCAAATCTAAACGCATTAACCATATAAATAATGGGATTCGCTTGTGAAACGCCTTGCCAAAACTCCGGTAACAGCGTGATCGAATAAAACACCCCACCTAAATACGTTAAAGGTGTCAGAATGAAAGTAGGAATAATACTAATGTCGTCAAAACTGTTAGCAAATACCGCATTAATTAACCCACCGAGGGCAAACACCGCAGACGTCAGTACTACCGTCGCAACAATCACGCCAATATTATGTATTTGAATATCCACAAAAAAGAGTGATACCAAAGTCACAATGAAGCCCACCAGTATGCCTCGTGCCATACCACCGCCCATATAACCCAGTACAATTATGTAGTTTGGCACGGGCGCAACCAACAGCTCTTCAATGCTTTTTTGAAATTTCGTCGAATAGAAGCTCGACGCAACATTCGAATAAGAGTTGGTGATCACCGACATCATAATTAAGCCTGGAACAATAAATTCCATATAACTAAAGCCCCCCATTTCACCAATGCGAGAGCCAATTAAGCTGCCAAAAATAACAAAATAGAGCGTCATTGTGATGGCTGGTGGCACCAATGTTTGCACCCAAATACGCAAAAATCGAATACACTCTTTAATCCAAATACTTTTTAATGCTACCCCGTAGCGAGTAATGCTCATGACGCGCGCCCTTGCTCTAATAACCCAACAAATAACTCTTCTAATCGGTTTGCTTTATTACGCATACTTAATACCGTGTTGCCTTGTGCACTGAGCTGCGCAAACACCTCATTAAGGCTTTGTGATTTTCTAACTTCCACCTCCAGCGTGTGCTCGTCAGTTAAGTTAAATGCATACCCGTCAATGTCTACTGGCTGTACTGGCATTTTTAAATCCAGCACAAAGGTTTCTTTGTCTAACTTCGCCAGCAGTGCCTTAATGGTGGTGTTCTCGACAATCACCCCTTGATCAATAATGGCAATGTTTTTACACAGCAGTTCCGCTTCTTCAAGGTAGTGCGTGGTCAAAATAATGGTCACTCCTTGCTCGTTTATTTCACGTAAGAAGGTCCACATAGAACGGCGTAATTCAATATCAACCCCCGCGGTGGGCTCATCTAAAATAAGTAACTTTGGCTCATGCATCAAAGCGCGGGCGATCATTAAGCGACGCTTCATGCCACCCGATAACGTACGTGCCTGTTTGTCTTTTTTCTCCAGTAGCCCCAATTGTGCTAAATATTTATCAGCACGTTTATGGGCTTCTTGCCTTGGCACACCATAGTAACCAGCTTGATTGACCAAAATCTGGCTTAAGGTTTCAAATTGGCTAAAGTTAAACTCCTGAGGTACTAACCCCAGCTCAGCCTTTGCATCTTCAAGGGCGGTATCAATAGAATGCCCAAACACCTGAACATCACCGGCGGTTTTATTCACCAATGAAGCAATTACCCCGATGGTGGTTGATTTACCCGCGCCATTTGGCCCGAGCAAGGCAAAAAAGTCTCCTTGCTCTACCTGTAGGTCGATGCCTTTTACCGCTTCAACGCCATTTTTATAGACTTTTTTCAAGCCTTTTATATCTAATGCAACCGTCATGTTATTTTTGTTCTCCATAACCCCACCGCTTGGTCAGGGTATGCTCTATATTGAGGTGATCTAAAATGCGTGCCACCATAAAATCAACCAAATCATTAATGGTCTCTGGCTGATGATAAAAACCGGGCGCCGCAGGCATAATTGTGACGCCTAACTGGCTCAGCTTCAGCATGTTTTCTAAGTGAATTGAGCTAAATGGTGTTTCTCTAGGTACTAAAATGAGCTGCCCACGTTCTTTAATCACCACATCGGCAGCACGCTCTAATAAATTGTCGGAGGCGCCCATGGCAATGGCTGAAACAGCTCCAGCACTACACGGGCACACCACCATCTTTTTAGGCGCTGCAGAACCCGAGGCAACTGGGCTAAACCAATTGTCTTTGCCAAACACCTTAATTTGTTCAGGTTGGGCATTAAACATGGCCGTTAGTTGCTCTGTGGCTTTTTGCTCATTACCTGAGAGTTTTACATTTGACTCAGTATCAAGCACAACGCGTGCAGCACTGGAAATAAGTACAAACACTTGGTAATTCATGGCCACTAATACATCTAGTAATCGCAACCCATAAGGCGCACCTGATGCACCACTAAACGCCAGCGTAATCGCAGGTTTAAAACTATTCACGACATTGACCCTTATTAATTAAACCGCACTATTGTGACAAGACACGCGTTGTTTTGAGCGCGCTAAGTAATTTTTGATGTAACCCACCAAAGCCACCATTACTCATAATTAAAATATGTTGCCCTGCTTGGGCATGCGCACACACTTGCTGAATGATTTCATCAATACTCGAAAAGCACTGACGCCCCGCTTTGCTGGCTTCTTCTCGCAGCGACCACCCCAAATTATCAGGCTCAAACAAATAGGCTTCATCGGCTTCACTCAGCGATGCCAATAAAGTGTATTGATGCACCCCCATTGTCATGGTGTTTGAACGCGGTTCTAAAATGGCTACCACGGGGGCGTTACCCACTTTGGCTTTTAACCCTGCCAGCGTGGTTTTAATCGCGGTTGGATGATGCGCAAAATCGTCATACACACTGATGCCATTCACTTCCCCTAGCAACTCCATACGGCGTTTTGGTGAAATAAACTCACTTAACGCGTCAATCGTTACGCCAACAGGAATGCCCACATGGCGCGCCGCAGCAATGGCCATCATGGCATTTTTTACGTTATGCTCACCAATTGCTTGCCATACAACCTGCCCCTCAACTTGGCCGTTTAAGCACACTTCAAACTGTGAGCCATCTGCTTCGAGCAAGTTATACGACCAATCACCGTTTAAAGTTTCCTGCTCACTCCAAAACCCTCGCTTTACCACTTCAACCAGTGCGCTATCGTCCGCAGGGTAAATGGCTTTACCTTGGGCGGGTAACGTTCTTAACAAATGGTGAAACTGAGTTTGAATGGCGTTTAAGTCAGCAAAAATATCTGCATGATCAAACTCTAAATTGTTCATGATCAGCGTGCGGGGCAAGTAATGCACAAATTTGCTGCGCTTATCAAAAAAGGCGGTATCGTATTCATCGGCTTCAATCACGAAGAACGGTGTATCACTGACCCGTGCCGACACCCCAAAGTTTTGCACTATACCACCGATTAAAAAACCGGGGCGCAAACCCGCGTACTCCAATACCCACGCCAACATGCTGGCGGTGGTGGTTTTACCATGGGTCCCTGCAACGGCTAATACCCAACTGTCTTGCAGCAAATGGTGCTTTAACCATTCTGGGCCTGAGGTATACGGAATGTTTTTTTCAAGCACGTGCTCAACACAAGGGTTACCTCGGCTCATGGCGTTGCCAATTACTACCACATCGGGGGCGGGGTTTAACTGTGCAACGTCGTATCCTTGGGTGAGTTCAATGCCAAGTGCTTCAAGCTGTGTACTCATAGGTGGATACACATTTTGATCAGAACCTGTTACTTTATAACCAAGCGATTGCGCAATGGCGGCAATGCCCCCCATAAACGTGCCACAAATGCCCAAAATATGAATATGCTTGTTATTATTTAGCGTTGAGACCATGAAAATGTGTGCCTTATGTAAAGATTTACGCTGCCCTGTTCAGCAAGGTGCTTACTATGCCAAATTTCTGGTCAACAAACCATAAACCTAACTGCAAAACAGCTGTGCAAAAACGGCAAGAATAGCTGACTCTGGCTGAATTCGTGATGAGTACCGGTATTTATTGCTGTGTGTATTGCGATTTCTCTGAGCGCTTTTTATAAATAGTTGCTATAAATGCTTTCTATAAACGCTTTCGCCCACCACCGTCTTCAACAATTTATTATGATAAAACACCATAAAAAAATGCCAGTCAGAGACTGGCATTTTTCGGTGTAAACTTTTAATTTGCGTGTTTAACTTACGCATATCAATTCACGCTTTTTACGCAAACAGCGGTTATGCTACGCCGTATTGATCTCGATATGCTTTTACCGCATCAAGGTGTTCACCCATGCTACCTTGCTCTTCAAGATACACAATTAAGTCAGCCAACTTGACGATTGATACTACCTGAGTACCAAAGTCACGCTCAACTTCTTGAATCGCTGATAACTCAGCTTTGCCTTTTTCTTGACGGTCAAGCGCAATTAACACCCCTGATAAGTCAGCACCCGCTGCGGCAATGATTTCCATTGACTCACGGATAGCCGTGCCTGCGGTGATCACATCATCAACCAGCATAATGCGCCCTTCCAAAGGCGACCCCACTAATGAACCGCCTTCACCATGTTGCTTCTTCTCCTTACGGTTAAAGCAATACGGTACGTCTTTGTCATAGTGATCAGACAATGCCACCGCCGTGGTGGTTGCTATTGGAATGCCTTTATATGCAGGGCCAAACAGTAAGTCATATTCAATACCCGCATCTTCAAGCGCGGCGGCATAAAAGCGACCTAAGCGTGCCAAATCACGACCGGTATTAAATAACCCTGCATTAAAAAAATACGGGCTAGTACGGCCTGATTTCAGGGTGAACTCACCAAACTTAAGCACCTGCTTTTCAAGGGCAAATTCAATAAACTCTTTTTGATATGCTTTCATATTCTTACCTACTTAACTGATACCTAAACTAAACTTGAACAACAACCGATTATGCTAATGCTTTCTTTTGCAGGTCGATAATTTCGCGAATTGAATGCTTAGCCAGCCCTAATAGCTCATCTAGTTCTTCAAACGAGAAAGGTTCACCTTCAGCTGTACCTTGCACTTCAATCAGCTTGCCGGTTTCGGTCATGATCACGTTCATGTCGGTTTCAGCTTCTGAGTCTTCTAGGTATTCTAAATCTGAGATTGCTTGACCGTTGTAAACACCAACAGAAATCGCTGCAATCATAAATTTAAGTGGGTTATTGTTGATCATGCCTTTCGCACGCATGTGCGTCAGTGCATCAACCAACGCAACACATGCACCACTGATTGATGCAGTACGTGTACCGCCATCCGCTTGCAATACATCACAGTCGATAGTAATGGTATTTTCACCTAGGGCTTTTAAGTCAACCGCAGCGCGCAATGCACGTGCGATTAAACGTTGAATTTCCATAGTACGACCGCCTTGCTTACCACGGGCCGCTTCACGGTTGTTACGAGTATGCGTAGAACGTGGCAACATACCATATTCAGCGGTGATCCAACCTTTGCCCTGACCTTTCATAAAGCGCGGTACACCGGCTTCAACGGTTGCAGTACAAAGTACTTTTGTATTACCAAACTCAACTAATACAGCACCTTCAGCGTGTATTGTGTAGTTACGTGTAAATGTTACCGGTCTGATCTGGTTTGCTGTTCTTTCACTTGGACGCATCCACGTTCCCCTAATATTCAAAATTTCAGTCATTATAATGGGTCAGCCTTTACGATGCCATGTAGAAATCGACAAAACAACGACATTGAGTGAAAATTGCTTGCTGCGTTGATTTTTTATTAAGCTATAATACCTGCTGGAAATTTTGTTAATAGATTAGGAACTTTACATGATCCATAGTATGACCGCCTACGCACGCCGAGAAGTTAAAGGTGATTGGGGCACAGGAGTTTGGGAAATCCGCTCAGTAAATCAGCGTTACCTAGAAACCTTTATCCGCGCACCTGAACAATTTCGCGGTATGGAGCCGGTAATACGCGAGCGCCTACGTAAACACTTACAGCGCGGTAAAGTTGAAGTGTATTTAAAGTTTACTGCCAACCCAGCACACGTGGGTGAGCTATCAATTAATGAAACCTTAGCTGAGCAGCTCATTAATAGTGCAAAATGGGTGCAACAGCAAAGCCAAGGCGACATCAATCCAGTAGATATTCTGCGCTGGCCAGGTGTCATGGAAGCACAAGAAGTTGACCTAGATACCGTGAATAAAGCCCTACTTGCAGGCTTTAACGAACTCATTGAAGAGTTTAAAGCCGCACGTGGCAGCGAAGGCGATAACCTTGAAACCATGATCACCACCCGCCTAGACGGAATTTTAGAGCAAGTGGCTATTGTAGAAACGCACATGCCAGAAATCGCCACGTGGCAACGTGAAAAACTCAATGCCAAGTTAGAAGACTTAAAAGCCGACATCGACGAAAACCGCCTTGAGCAAGAGCTGATTTACTTAGCTCAAAAGCAAGATGTGGCCGAAGAACTCGACCGCTTAAAGTCACATGTGAAAGAAACCCACAAAATCATCAAAAAAGGCGGCGCATGCGGCCGTCGTTTAGACTTCATGATGCAAGAGTTTAACCGTGAGTCAAACACCCTTGCCTCAAAATCAATTAACACCGACATCACCAGCGCAGCGGTTGAATTGAAAGTATTGATTGAACAAATGCGTGAGCAGATCCAGAATATTGAGTAAGATCGATATCTATCGACTTTACAGCACTGGATAAACGGTGCTGTACATGAAATACATTGGTATGTCAAAAAGATAAAGCCAGATTCTTGTATCTGGCTTTATCTTAATAATCCTAAATTGTCACTTGCAAGCTAACTTGTCAATCTCGAATTGAACATTTATCACCTATACACGTAACCCAGTTATCTAAACGAAGCCACGTAAGGTGGCCATTATTAGTTAAATCGATATAATTAATTTTATTTCCGGCTAAGTTTAGCGTTTCTAAATTAACATTATGACTCAGATCAATACTGGTAAATCGATTACCAGAAACACGTAAATGTTTCAGATGCACATTCTGACTAACGTCAAGGCGGGTAAGAATATTTGAATAGCTGGTGCCTGCCATGTACAGCGTTTCAAGCTTAATATTATGCTTCAAATCTATATCAGTGAACTTATTAAAGTCGAGCTTAAGTACTTCAAGATTAACAAGCTTACTTAAATCTATAGACGTCAATAAATTTTTCTCTAAAGAGGAACCACCGGCAAAATCAGAGCTTAAGTCTAATTTTTTCATGCCTACTAAGTGCTCAATTCCCTTGGCAGAAGAGACCCTTTTACTCATACAGCTCACTTCAACTACCTCAGATGCATTCACAAGCCCTGCGCTATGAAGGCAATTCAAAAAATAGCTGTCTTCAATAATTGAACTCAGTGCAATATCTTGTACAGTCACAGTCCGAATGGTTGAGCCTGTGTTTCCCGCGGAATCTGTCGCTGTATAGTGCACCGTATACACCCCAACGACATTTGGATTAACATTATTTGTCGTCTTAACTGAAATAATGCCATCTTTGATATCTGTTGCTACAGCGCCCTCATCTTGATAAACAGAACCGTAATTAATACTGACTGAGCTACTGCCCAATAGTGTGATAAAAGGCGGCGTATCGTTCACTTTTGCTATCGTGCATTTACTGCCGCTACAAGCGACTCTATCGTCATAGCTGAAGTCTGTAAGAGCGTCGTTATTATTCACATCCACACTTGTTAATAAGTTACCACTTAAATGAAGGGTTTCAAGGTTGGCATTATTGCTAACATCAATTGTCGTCAGTTGATTACCTACAACATTAAGCTTTTTCAGGTTTGTATTGCTGTGTACATCAAGCTCTATTAGCAGGTTGTTATATAAAGACAACCCCTCCAACGCCTGATTAGCATTAAGCTCAACGGCGGTGAGTTGATTATTTTCCACATTAAGCTGTTTCAGATTTGTATTATTACGTATGTCAATCTCTGTGAGTTGATTCTGATGTAAAGACAACGCTTGCAACGCCGTATTGGCATGCAGCTCAATGCTCGTTAATTGGTTGTCTCCTACATTAAGCTGTTTTAGATTAATATTATTGCGCACATCAATCTCTTTAAGTTGATTCTGATGTAAAGACAACGCTTGCAACTCAGCATGACCACTCACATCAATCTCTGTGAGTTGATTTTTATATAAAGACACACTCTCAAGTTTAGTATTACGGCTTACACCAATCGCTGTAAATTGATTATCACTTAAATCAAGAGATAACAAATCAACATTGTTATCTAACTCTATATTGGTCAACTGATTACTACTTGATAGTAATACTTCAAGCTTGCGATTATGGCTCACATCAAGACCGGTAAGCTGATTAAAACCGACAGACACATATTCTAACTTTATGTTTCCACTCACATCTAACTGAGTAAGTTGGTTATTTCCCAAATCAAGCCATTCAAGATTGCTGTTTTGACTTAAATCAATACTCGATATGGCATTAGGTGTGGCTACTTGCTTTGCGTGCAAAGGCGCTGTACTCGTATTTAGTGCACTGCCTAATTCTAATCTTCTGAGTCCCTTTAAAAACTCAATGCCTTTTGCCGAGTGTATTTGCTTGTCGTTACACTGGATCTCAATCACCTCAGATGCACTGGTTAAGCCGTCACCGAGCAAACAATTGAGTAAATTTTGATCCTCTATAATGCGCGTTAAAGCAATGTCTTTGACTGTCACCATTCTTGATGCGAATGCCTTATTTCCTGAGGTATCCACAGCAGTATACTCAACAATATATGCACCTATTTCCATTGTATTAACTGGGTTAGTCACCGACGAACTCACTGCGTCGCCTTCAAGGGTGACACCTGCATCTTGATAAACCGAGCCATATTCAATGACTACTTCACTCTCACCTTTCAATGTAATAGTGGGGGGAATGGTATCTGCGACAATCACCTCTCTCGTCGCTGTAGCGATATTTCCCGAATTATCAGTTGCTGTATACGCTGCTGTATATTTGCCAACTTTCGCTACATCTATGGTGCTTGTCATAACCACGGCTAGGTTGCCATCTACCGTGTCCAACGCGGTTGCACCTGGATCCTGATATACAACGCCTCGTTCAATCGTAATTGAATTGTCACCTAACAAGGTTATAGCAGGTGCGGTGGTATCTTTAACCAATACCTTTCTTGAAGCTGTCGCCTTGTTCCCAGAGTTGTCAGTCGCCGTGTACTCAACGGTATATTCACCCACTTTAGCCACTGTGACGTTATCTGTTATGGCCACAGTGATATTACTATCTACAATATCCAACGTCGACACGCCTGCATCATTGTATTCTCCACCCGCTTCCACTATAACAGGATTCCCCCCTAGAATGGTTATCTCTGGTGCCGTGGTATCTTCAACTATCACCACCCTTGATACAGTCGCTTTGTTCCCCGAATTATCTGAAGCAGAATATTCAACGGTATACTCACCAACTTTACTTGCATTAACATTATTTGATACGGTCACTGCAAGGTTACCATCAACAGCATCCTGAGCCGTTACACCTGCATCGCTATATTCACTGCCGCCTTCAATGATGACAGGATTATCACCTAACATAGTAATAACGGGAGATGTGGTATCTTTTTGAATATGATTGTTATTACCGTTGTCGGATCCGTTGTTCCCCCCTCCTCCACAGCCAGCGAGCACACTCACTAGAAACAATGATAAAATCAAGTTGAATTGGTTTTGCATGGACATTCTCATATGTATAAATTTTGGTTAAAACAACAAGCCTATGAACATTAATCGCATCGAAGCGGTAATGAAAAAACAAATCGTTCTGTTTGAATTAATGGGGAGGACATATCTTATTTCCATATAAAATAGTTGTTGCAGTGAATTCCTTGCCTAGGTTTTCCGTATGGTAAGAAATTCGGTATAGTATGATTTAAATCGCACTTTCCCAGTGGCCCTTATAATATATGCATTAAAGGAACAGGGCAAATTAATGTAGCCAAGCTATCATGCCCCAAAGTCAATGACTCAAACCCCACCAAACTCTGTCAACGGATGTAAACATGATGTTTACATTTTAGACGTTTCGAAATATTATGTATACCGAAGTCCTAATACAGTTAAACGCGCAATATTTCGCTGCTTTTCGCTGATACACTCCTTACCTTGAAGCATTCATTGTTAACAGTGTGTATGTGCATATATGGAACAACTTCTCCCCTAAAAAAATAAGGATAAGGATGTGATAGATGGTGATGACCTAAGGGCGATGAGAGTCAATGCAGGCATTTCTCAAGACACCATGGCTAAGAAACTTAAGTGTGATAGAAAAACCGTCATCAACTATGAGTTAGGTGTGAGTGATATTCGCTCTAAACAGCTTTTCATGTGGCTGGTATATTGTAAGATAGACTCAGGATCCTTGTTAAACGAAATTAAGCAGATCCGTGATCAAGTCAATCGTACAAAAAACCCAAGCTTACAGGATGAAGAAAAATGCAAAAAATAAGTCTACTTAAAACTCTTAGCGCTATGAATTTTTTAATAAAGGGAAATGGACTGCGTACGGAAAAGCTTGCAGGCGATCAAAGTTTCAATAAACTCGAGCTAGAATCCTGTATATTTGTGAATGCAGGTACTTTAGCTATAAAAATACCAAGAGCCGTGTCAGCTGGTCCTGATTATATCCCCATCCTCCCCATTACTCCGATAAAAGATTCACAAGGATAGATATGAAACTCTCAAACCTAATTTTGCTAAGCATAGCCTCAATAGGATTCTTTTACATTCAACTTTGGGAGCAACAATTAGTTACTCCTATTTATTTGTCGCTATTAGGTGTTGGTGCTGTTTATGGTCTGTATGTAAAAGATATCAATATGACTCATATTACTGGCTTTATTTTAGTTATCACTCTCATAAATCGAGCTATTTTTGAAACTAGTCTGATAAATTATATGACACCAGAAGAAGACCCTGTGCTGCAAGGTCTATTCATATACGGTACTCAATTCTTATTTAGCTTTATTGTGGCCTTAGTACTAATTTTCAGAGTACAACTGTCACGCCTACTGTCCAAATCCAAAAGTATCGCTTTGACGCATTTCGATGGCATATTCCATTGGTTGTACATATACACTTCGGTGATTTACCTGCTCGCTCTTTTAGAAAATATCGCATGGTCTTACTTTAACATGAAATCTTGGACCTTAATTTATGATAACTTTGAAGGACTGATTTATGTTGCATGGGCACTCAGTTGCGGGGCCATAATAACCATGATGATCACCTCTACAAAATCAAACCATCATGATGAAAAAGAAGAAGCTATTTCTTAAAGAAGTTAAATAAATTGAGAAGACGCAATAGGCTATGATTTAGCCATGAATTAGCTGCGTCTTCAAATTTCTTTATACCGTCCGCGTTTTATACGGCTTTCTTTCTACAACTTTTTAGACAGATATCATTTTCAAGTTTTAAGTGCCCCAGCGCTTGTAGTGAGATTATAAACGGGTGGTTATTATAACCTCCCGACTTACTGCCTGTCCTAAAACCATTTCGTCAGTCACTCTCCTCCTCTAACAAAATAGAGTCACATTTACCCGGTACACTTGCTCTATTCAGCATTGAGCTATTGCATGTATTTTCAGTAAACACTCCTTGTATACAGCGTCGGTTTACAGGCCCTGTATTTCAAAATACCATGTTTATTAAAAATACTATGTTCATTAAAAATATGATGGCCATTAAAAATACGTCGCTCATTAAAAAAGGAAAAATATGATAGATGGTGATGACTTAAGAGCGATGCGCATCAATGCCGGTATTTCACAACAAGGCATGTCGAAAAAGCTCAAATGTGACAGAAAAACCATTCACAACTATGAAATTGGTGTGAGTGATATCCCCTCTTCACGATTATTCCAATGGCTTACCTTTTGCAAACTCGATTTATCAATATTATTAAACCAAGTGAAAGCAGTACGTGGCGAAGCAAGTAAAAATGGTCAGTCGAAGCTGCTAGACATCATGTCAGTGATATTACTATTTAGCCCGTTATGGAATGAAACAGTTGTCACCCCGCTTTACCTGTTGCTGCTCAGTGCTTGTGTCATATATGGCGTATATAAGAAAAACATAAATATTACCCACATTGCTGGGTTTATCTTTATTCTAACTGCTATTTCCTATATCACCTTTGAAACTGGCCTAATAAATAATGTCACGCCCAGCGACAATAAATTACTGCAAGGTACTCTTATTTATGGCTTTCAACTATTAGTGAGTTTTACAACTGTATGTATACTTGTGTTTAGAGTACAACTCTCTCGACTCATATCTAAATCAAACAATGTCGCCTTAACGCACTTTGATGGCATATTCCATTGGCTTTACATTTACGCTTCTGTGATTTACTTGCTAGGGCTGCTGGAGAACGTTGCATGGTCCCATTTCGAACTGAAATCTTGGACGCTCATCTACGATAACTTTGAAGGATTGATTTATATTGGCTGGGCGCTCTGTTGTGGTGCATTACTGGCGATGATGATTAGCTCGACAAACTCAAACTGTTGTAACGATAAACAAACGACTGGCAATGAATAACCGAGGGCTATAAGTAAAAAAGGGGGATCAATTAAGTCACGCTTTCTGCTGCTCAGCGCTGGTTTAAACGGCGCTGATTTAAACCGCTTTGGCTTACGTTTGCTTGCCTTAAAAAGTATGATTTCAAAAGTATGGTTTTATGGCCGTGACATTCAATGTACTTCATTTCATCCGCTTGTAAACGAGCTTACCCATTATGTGCAACCGCATGAAAAAGCCTTTGCTCTCTACGCAACTACAATGACGTGGTTTTACCCGCAAAAACTCACGAGTAGTTGCACTATTTTCTTTATATTTCATCATTTTGTAACGTTATTTGTGATTTCGTCGGATTTTATTTTTCGATGAGGAGATTTTTCCACACCGAATAACACAATATATTAACACCAACACATAATTAGCTAAATAATATGTCAATACAATGCTTTAACATGGATATCGAAGCGAATACCCCGACTATTAACGGATTTAATAGCACTATCAATACGGCCAGTACAGTGCTTATGTGCCGACTTGATACGCATATTTCTTGTACAGAACGTCAACCACTGCGTGACTTGTTCATAAATACGCATAATACGCGATATAACCGTGCTTATAACGCACTACACAACAAGTTGTACACCCTTTGCTTACAAACTAGCCTAAGTGCATTTGCCATGCTGCGCTTTTTAGCTGGGTCCTCTGACGCACTTAAAGCAAACCCTCAGAGTGCTTCCCTTTACTCATCGGTCGAGGTGTAACATGAAAAACAACTCTAAAAAAAGACAAACCAAAATAAACCGATTTGAAAAAGAACTACAAAAGTCGATTCGCAATTTACGTAAAACCAAAGGGCTTACTCAAAAGCAGCTGGGTAATATGTTAGGTGTCGACCAAGCCACCATCAGCAATTTTGAAAGTGGTAAAACCGTGATGAGTATTACTCAGGTCTATGAGATGTTGCTTATTTTTGGTAGTGATTTTTCAAGCCCGAATATCGCGCAATTACTGGGAAATAATCAGGCTGGTGCAGCACTGGTTGCTTAAATGATATAAGCCGTAAACAGAGTAGCCCCTTCTGACTTATCGAGTTTACTGGGGCTCTGCTATAAAATGACAGACAACTTTGACTGGCATTTATCGCTACTGTAATAATGCTCTATCAATATTTCTTGCCCAATTGCTTATACTCTCTGGCTTAACGACCTCTGACTTAGCGACCTCTGACAACGACCTCTTGTAACAACAATGCGCACTATCTATTAAAACCCCCTATTAGAACATTTATTAGTATGCCCTTTTATTCACCTTGAGTTAAAAACACATTGTGTTACACATAATGTGTACCCACTGTATGAATTAAACTTGATTGAAAAACGTACAGCCATTGCGTAATTTATTTATACCGATTCGTTCGGTACAACATAAAAATACAACACGTAAAGGAATTAACATGAAAATAAAACTCAACAAGAAGTCACTAAAGCAACTAGATAATAGCCAACATACACTTGCTAAAGAGTTAACCCCGCAAGCCGCTGGTGGACAATATGCATCATCGCCATATAACGCGGGTTGCATGAGTTACCAAGGGTTAACCTGTCCTACTTCTCCGTATGATCCTGGCTGCTAATTATAAGTGCGCTAAGCCATACCCGTGTATGGCTTTTTAAAATACATTGATCCATTGATAAAAACCCGCCACTATTTACCCTATGTTACGTCTGTTATGCCATAAGCATGAAATTACTTGAAAATGTTCCACTGTTAAAGCAACTTGAGATCATCAATCGACTCAACTTTTTTAATGAATTTACCTTGTCTGAGCGGCAGGTGTTACTCGAGTCATTCAGTCGTTTATATTTAGTGCATGAAAAGCATCATGCCTTTAAACGCTTTGAGCTCGATAACCGCTTGTTTATTGTATTAAGTGGCGAGTTTATAATTTTCAAAAAAAGTCAGTTACTTGAATTAGGTCGTGTAGGCCCGGGGGAGTTTATTGGTGAAGGCGCATTTATTTGCCATAAAGAGCACTCTACCAGTGCCAAAGCACTCAAAGACAGTATTTTATTGGCCATTACCCCAGAAGCCATGACACGCCTACCCAATGTGATTAGAGAGAAAGTAAAAGACAAAATCATCGAAGGCATGAGTGCACGTATTAGTACTTTAAGTAACTTTATTGAAGATAATATTTAGCCTGTTTATCCTTTTCTTACATGGGTTTTAATACTTTGAGATATAAAACCCTTGTATGAGCATCAAAAATAACCCCGTTAAGTGCCATTAAAATCACCATTGTATTTATCTGTATAAATATTATTCACTTTACATGCATAGTGCACATGGTTAAATTTTGTACTCCACAATTAAAGGAATACAACATGAAACTCGTACTAAAGAAAAAAAATATGAAAGATTTAAAACATAATGCAAAAACATTACCGGCGGAATTAACGCCTAATGTAGCAGGTGCAGGCGACTATACGTTACCTGTATGGAAGTGTATGAGCTATTTAGGCTGTATTAGCAATAACCCACGCTTTGGCTGTTAATTTAACCATTTAATATTTAAATAACCAAAGATAAAAATTGAGCACTAAAATGCTTAAAATGTTTTAGCGCTCAACTTTTGGCTAACTTATAGCCTGTAGTATACCGAATTATTAATCGGCTATTTACCCGCTCTGTCTCAGCACATTATGGGCGATTAAATAAGGCCGTAAACGCACTAAACAATATTTCTAGTTCATCGATCGTATTGTAATGCATACACCCAATACGCACGACGCCGCCTTTATCCATTACACCCAACTGCTCACATAAGCCCTGTGCATAAAAGTTGCCATCCCACACACACATGTGCTGCTTACCTAAAAACTCTGAGACGTCTCTTGGGGCAATGCCTTCAAAGGTCAGTGCAAAGGTAGGCGTACGCTCAGCCAACCGCGTTAGGTCGCTTATGCCAAATAACGTAATGTCTGGAAACTCGGCCAAGCGCGTTAAAAAGTATTCACTTAATGCCATTTCATGTTGTTTGGTGTTTGCAAATGCTTCACTCAAACGCTGACGGCGAGGCGTTGTTTCAGGTAACGCGCTCAAGCTCGCTAGGTAGTCAATGGCTGCAACGACTCCTGCTAGGCCTTCAAAGCTCTGCGTCCCCGTCTCCCAACGACCAGGAATAATATCTTTGGCTGGCTCCACTTTATAAGGGGTAAAGCCTTCCAAATGCTCGCGTTTACCATACACAATACCCACATGTGGGCCAAAAAACTTATAGGCTGAACACGCTAGGAAGTCGCAGTTTAGCGCTTGCACATCAATGAGCTCATGTGGTGCATAATGCACCGCATCAACGTACACGAGCGCACCAACTTGATGAGCCAATTCAACAATGTGCTTAATGTTGTTAATAGACCCAGTGGTATTTGATGCGTAAGTGACCGCAACTAACTTAGTGTTACTATTAAGCAGCTGTTTATACTGGGCTAAATCAAGGGTGCAGTCAGCGTCATTCACTTGTAGTGCATGAACTGTTGCGCCTTTATCCTCTGCCGCTTGACGCCAAGACGATACATTCGAGAAGTGATCGGCGTTGGTGACAATAATTTCATCGCTTGCTTGCCATTCTCTTGAAATAGCACGACTGAAGCTAAAAGTTAAGCTGGTCATATTGGCACCAAACACGATCTGCTCTTGGCTGGGTGCATTGAGTAAATCAGCCACGGCTTGGCGCGCATTACTTAGTAGGTCAACGGTTTTTTCACTAGAGAAAAACGCCCCGCCTAAGTTAGAGTTGTAATACCCTAAATACGCCGACATGGCACTCAATACCGACTGAGGTACTTGCGAGCCACCTGGGCCATCTAAAAAAATCGGCGATTGGCCGTTTACTTGCTGCATTAATGCCGGAAATTGGCGTCGTAGTTTAGTTAGTTCCATCATTCACTCGTTATGCGGTAAATACAAAACAATCTAAATAACCGACTTCATCAGCATTTAGTTTATTCATTGGTGTTGCGTTGTGCCACACTTCACGGTCGTTGATCAAAGCAAACAACCCGTCTTTTATTTCCATTTTAAAACAAGGTTCAACATCTTTGTTTTCATACACCAATAATTCGCCGCCAGCGATATTTTCATGAGACACACCACATACACACACATGATCGAAACCATCTTGGTGAATACCTTCTGGTGCAGGGGGCGTATCGCTTTCAATAGCAAGCATGCGGAACTGGTGCACTTCAATATCACGCTCTTCAGCAATACCTGTCATCGCTCTAAATTCACTGAGCAAATGTTTAAAACCTGTACTTTGCAATAAGCTGTCTTCTAGGTTTTCGTATACTCGCTCGACATTACCCTGAAAAGTGTTAATGGCATCGTCTTGCACAAATGCTTTGGCTGGCTGAAGTGACACTTCATCTTGAACAAATTTAACCACAGAGTAACGGCGTTTCCTAAATGCACCATCGGCATAGGGGTTACTCGGTAATTGATTAAATGAGGGCTTCACTGCGTTGATATGCGCTTGTTGGATGAAACGTAGTTGAAGCAAATTCTGATTGTTTACTGCGGTCATTTTGCGCTCGCCTATTGATGAGAAATTGGCGATAATTCTAAGCGAATAGAAAATAAATACTGTCTAATTTACCTATTAAATTGCCAGCAAAACGCAACAACAAACCAATAATTGAATTATTTTTAGATATTTATTTCATATTATTTTAATGCTTTGATTACGGTGTTTCACCCACAAAAAAGCCGGCAATACAGCCGGCTTTTTTCAATGCATATAATGATCACACAGCTTGTTGAATGATCACATCATCGGCTTTTTTAGTGTACTGTGGCATTTTATGAAAGTTAAGGTAACGATAGGTATCAGCTGCCGTTGCGTTAATTTTCTCTGCGTATTCTTGATATTCCGCTGTTGTTGGTAGTCTACCAATAATGGCAGCCACTGCAGCCAGCTCAGCGGATGCTAAAAATACATTTGCGCCCGTACCCAAGCGATTCGGGAAGTTACGTGTTGAAGTTGATACAACCGTTGCTTTGTCGGCAACGCGTGCCTGGTTACCCATACACAATGAACACCCCGGCGTTTCTATTCGCGCGCCAACACGGCCAAAAATACCATAGTAGCCTTCATCGGTAAGTTGGTCTTTGTCCATTTTGGTCGGTGGTGCAACCCAAAGCTGTGTTGGTAAACGACCGCCATAGTTATCCAATAACTTACCCGCTGCGCGGAAGTGACCTATATTGGTCATACATGAACCAATAAAGACCTCATCAATGCTTTGCCCTTGTACGGTTGAAAGCAAACGCGCATCGTCAGGGTCATTTGGCGCGCATAAAATAGGCTCGTTAATATCAGCTAAATCAATCTCAATAATATGGGCATAGTCGGCATCGGCATCGGCTTCCATTAACTCTGGGTTAGCTAACCATTCTTGCATTTTAGTAATACGGCGCTCGATGGTTCGTACATCACCATAGCTTTCTGCAATCATCCACTTAAGCATAACAATGTTTGAGTTAAGGTATTCAGCGATTGACTCTTTAGAAAGCTTAACCGCACACCCTGCTGCAGAACGCTCAGCAGATGCGTCAGACAGTTCAAAGGCTTGCTCAACGGTTAAATGCTCAACCCCCTCAATCTCAAGTACTCGGCCTGAGAACTCATTGACTTTGCCTTTTTTCTCAACCGTTAATAACCCTTGCTTAATACCATAATACGGTATGGCATGGACTAAATCGCGTAGCGTGATCCCCGGCTGCATTTCCCCTTTGAAGCGTACCAAAATAGACTCTGGCATATCCAATGGCATAACCCCAGTTGCAGCTGCAAATGCGACTGCGCCCGACCCCGCAGGGAACGAAATCCCGAGCGGGAACCGCGTATGTGAATCGCCGCCAGTCCCCACTGTGTCTGGTAATAGCATACGATTCAACCAAGAGTGAATAACACCGTCACCCGGACGTAATGAAACACCACCACGGTTCATAATGAAATCAGGCAAAGTATGATGTGTATTCACATCAATTGGCTTCGGATAAGCAGACGTATGGCAGAAAGACTGCATGGTTAAATCTGCCGAGAAGCCTAAACAAGCTAAGTCTTTAAGCTCATCACGCGTCATAGGGCCTGTTGTATCTTGAGAACCAACAGTGGTCATTTTTGGTTCACAATATTGGCCAGGACGTATGCCTTCTACACCGCAGGCTTTACCCACCATTTTTTGCGCTAACGTAAAGCCTTTATTTGATACTTCAGCAGCGGCAGGCTTACGGAAGATAGTTTCAGCTTCTAAGCCCAAAGAGGTACGCGCTTTATCTGTTAAGCCTCTGCCTATGATCAAAGGAATACGGCCACCGGCACGTACTTCATCTAGGATCACATCTGACTTAAATGCAAAGGTAGAAAGTACTTCATCGCTACCATGGCGCTTAACCACCCCTTCATAAGGGAAAATATCGATTTGGTCGCCCATGTGTAAGTTTTCAACAGGCAGCTCAATCGGTAATGCACCAGAGTCTTCCATTGTGTTGAAAAAGATAGGTGCGATTTTTCCACCTAAACAAACCCCACCAACCCGTTTGTTTGGCACAAATGGAATATCATCCCCCATAAACCATAACACCGAGTTGGTGGCCGACTTACGTGATGAACCAGTACCAACTACATCACCTACGTACGCCAGTGGTAAGCCTTTTTTCTTCAAGTCTTCTAACTGTGAAATAGGGCCAATTTCGCCCGATTTCTCTGGATTAATACCTTCTCGCTCAATTTTCAGCATCGCCAAAGCATGCAGCGGAATATCGGGACGAGACCATGCATCTGGTGCGGGTGACAAATCATCCGTATTGGTTTCGCCGGTTACTTTAAATACCGTGACGGAAATCTTTTCTGCAACTGCTGGTTTATCAGTAAACCACTGTGCGTTTGCCCAAGACTCAATAACTTGTTGAGCGTATGTATTACCCGCTTTGGCTTTTTCTTCTACATCGTAAAAAGCATCAAACATTAACAATGTGTGCGACAGACCTTTTACTGCAATTGGCGCCAACGCGTCGTCATCAAGCAGCTCAATCATCGGGGCAATATTATAGCCGCCTAACATTGAGCCGAGTAACTCAGCTCCATACTCTTTACTGATCAGCGGTGATTGTGTATTGCCTTTAGCAACCGCTGCGAGAAAACCCGCTTTAATATAAGCAGCATCATCTACACCAGGCGGTACACGGTTAACTAGTAAGTCTAAGATGAACTCTTCTTCACCTGCGTTCGGTGTTTTGACGAGTTCGATTAAGTCTGCGGTTTGCTGTGCATCTAATGGCTTAGGGACGATACCCTGAGCGGCACGCTCTTCTACATGTTGACGATATTCTTGAAGCACAATTTTACCCTCTTGATGACGTAAATTGGCGCAGTGTTTGTGGAAATCCTAAACCTGTCGCCTTATATTCTTTAAGGTAATTATAAGGCCTTTGCATATCGATGAGAATAACGCAACTGGAACAAGCACTTATACTCATTATAAATACAATGAATGGGGATGGGTAGACATCTCTATTTTCATGAATATTTGTTAATTAGTAATCATTCGTAACTAAACCTAGCAAGATTTTGATTTTTATATTTTTTATGTGCTTTCCAAGTTTTACACACAAAGCAAACACTATAACTCTTAGCCAGCATTTCTACGCGTAAAAGGCAGGTATTAAAAGACCGTAAAGGTAAAACAATCCATGCTAAAAAGTAATCTGAACTTTATCTTCTTGATGTTATGAGCGTTATTATGAAAAAGTGTGAGATATAGCGAGTATATGTGAAATGACCAAAAATAAAATACAAAAAAGCCGAGCTATTGCTCGGCTTTTTTAGTGTCTTCTACAAGACTTACTCTGCAGACTGCGCGTCTTCTTGAGCTTCTTCCGCCACAGGGCGACCTAGAAGTTCAACATAAGCCATTGGTGCATTATCACCAGCACGGAAGCCACACTTAAGAATACGAGTGTAACCACCTGGACGGCCTTCGAAACGAGGACCAATTTCGCTGAATAACTTACCAACTACTTCATTATCACGCGTGCGAGCAAACGCTAAACGACGGTTTGCTACACTGTCAGTCTTAGCCAGTGTGATTAAAGGTTCAATTACACGGCGTAACTCTTTCGCTTTAGGCACAGTTGTTTTGATGATTTCGTGCTTCACCAATGAACTAGCCATATTGCTGAACATCGCTTTACGATGGCTGCTGTTACGGTTTAATTGACGACCACTCTTACGATGGCGCATGACCCTATCCTTCTAACTAAACTAATATAGTAACTTAGCTTATTCAGCTAAGCTTGCCGGAGGCCAATTTTCTAGGCGCATGCCTAGAGAAAGACCACGTGAAGCCAGTACATCTTTTATTTCAGTCAAAGACTTCTTACCAAGATTTGGCGTTTTCAGAAGCTCGACTTCAGTACGCTGTACTAAGTCACCGATATATTGAATTTGCTCGGCTTTCAGACAGTTTGCTGAACGTACTGTTAGCTCAAGATCATCAACTGGACGAAGCAAAATAGGATCGAATTCTGGCTTCTCTTCTTTCTCTTCTGGTTCAGAAACATCACGTAAATCTACGAATGCATCTAATTGCTCAGCTAAGATAGTAGACGCACGGCGGATCGCTTCTTCAGGATCTAAAGTGCCGTTTGTTTCCATATCAATGATTAACTTGTCTAAATCTGTACGTTGCTCAACACGGGCTGATTCAACCGAGTACGCAATACGTTCAACCGGGCTGAATGATGCATCTAGCAACAGACGACCGATTGGACGCTCATCGTCATCAGAGGATAAACGACTTGACGCTGGCACATAACCACGACCACGTTCAACACGAATACGCATGCTGATCTCGCTGTTATTGGCCGTTAAATGGCAAATAACGTGATCTGGGTTGGCGATTGTTACATCTCCATCGTGCTGAATGTCTGCCGCTGTCACAGGGCCTACACCAGATTTTGTCAGGGTAAGAAAAACTTCATCTTTACCTTCTAGAGATACAGCTAAACCTTTAAGGTTTAACAAAATTTCAATGATGTCTTCTTGTACGCCTTCTTTCGCGCTGTACTCATGCAATACACCATCAATTTCAACTTCAGTTACTGCACATCCTGGCATAGACGAAAGTAGTATACGGCGTAAAGCGTTACCCAGAGTGTGACCAAAGCCACGCTCAAGTGGTTCTAAAACAACTTTAGAACGCGTTGGGTTGATAGCGTCGATATCGACTAATCTTGGCTTTAGGAACTCAGTTACAGAACCCTGCATTTTATCCTCTCTTAACTCTTAACTTTACTTCGAGTAAAGTTCGACGATTAATTGTTCGTTAATGTCCGCAGACAGATCAGAACGCTCTGGTAGGCGCTTGAAGCTACCTTCCAATGTCTTACCGTCAACTTCAACCCAAGTAGGCTTTTCACGTTGCTCAGCCAACTCTAGAGCTGCAATGATACGTGCTTGCTTTTTAGACTTCTCACGAATTACAACAGTATCTTCTGGAGTAACTACGAATGAAGGAATATTTACAACACGACCATTAACCATTACCGATTTGTGGCTTACTAGCTGACGTGCTTCAGCACGTGTGCTTGCAAAACCCATACGGTAAACTACGTTATCTAAACGTTGCTCTAAAAGTTGTAATAGGTTTTCACCAGTATTACCTTTTAGGCGAGCAGCATCTTTGTAGTAATTACGGAATTGCTTTTCAAGTACACCGTAGATACGACGAACTTTTTGCTTCTCACGTAACTGTAAACCATAATCTGATAGACGACCTTTACGTGCGCCATGCTGACCAGGTGCTGTCTCAAGTTTACACTTTGAGTCGATTGCTCTCACGCCGCTCTTAAGGAACAGGTCAGTACCTTCACGACGACTCAGCTTGAGCTTAGGGCCCAAATATCTTGCCATGTTCTTTCTCCTAACCTATTGTTATACGCGACGTTTCTTCGGTGGACGACAACCATTGTGTGGAATTGGCGTCACGTCAGTGATGTTTGTGATACGGTAACCAGCAGCATTCAAAGCACGAACAGCAGACTCACGGCCTGGACCTGGTCCTTTAATGAATACTTCTAGGTTCTTAAGACCGTACTCTTGAGCAGCAGTACCTGCACGTTCTGCAGCAACCTGTGCAGCGAACGGAGTAGACTTACGTGAACCACGGAAACCAGAACCACCTGCAGTCGCCCAAGAAAGAGCATTACCTTGACGGTCAGTGATGGTTACAATCGTGTTGTTGAATGATGCATGAACGTGTGCCATACCATCAACAACTTGCTTTTTAACCTTTTTACGACGAATTGGTGCTTTAGCCATAACTTACCTCACCTTATCTTTTGATAGGCTTGCGAGGACCCTTACGAGTACGCGCGTTAGTCTTAGTACGTTGACCACGAAGTGGTAACGAACGACGATGACGTAAGCCACGGAAACAACCAAGGTCCATAAGACGCTTGATGTTTAAAGTCACTTCACGACGAAGATCACCTTCAACAGTGTACTTACCTACTTCTTCACGAAGTACGTCAAGTGTTTCGTCTGAAAGCTCACCGATTTTAGTATTTTCGGCGATACCAGTCGCTGCTAAGATAGCCTTAGAGCGAGTTTTACCTACACCATAGATAGCAGTTAAACCGATTACTGCATGCTTATGATCAGGGACGTTAATGCCAGCGATACGGGCCACTAACACATCTCCTATATTTCGATTCGATTCCCATCTGTTTGAAAAGCCCGTAAGGATACTCAAACGAAGACCGAACCACATTTAAAAACACAGGCTAAGTATTATTACTTAGCCTGCATGAGTTTTACTAGCCTTGCCTTTGCTTATGCTTAGGCTCACTGCATATCACTCGTACTACACCAGCACGTTTGATAACTTTACAGTTACGGCAGATTTTCTTAACGGAAGCACGTACTTTCATTGCTCAACTCCGTGAAAATAACCCTAGCGGCCGTAGCCTTTAAGGTTTGCTTTTTTAAGCACAGAATCATATTGATGAGACATCATATGAGTTTGTACTTGTGCCATGAAGTCCATGATCACAACAACGATAATCAAAATTGATGTACCGCCGAAGTAGAATGGCGTTTGCCATGCCATGGTCATAAACTCGGGCACCAGACAGATAAAGGTTATATACAAAGCACCTGCCAATGTCAGGCGTGTCATCACTTTATCAATGTATTTAGATGTCTGCTCACCGGGACGAATTCCTGGGATAAAAGCGCCAGATTTTTTCAGGTTATCTGCTGTCTCACGCGGGTTAAATACCAACGCAGTGTAGAAGAAGCAGAAGAAGATAATAGCCGCGGCTAATACCATCGCATACAGAGGCTGACCAGGAGTCAACACTGCAGAGATAGCTTGTAGCACATCAGCGACCGGACCTTCACCTTGGCCGAACCAGCTTGCTATAGTACCAGGGAACAGAATTATACTGCTAGCAAAGATTGGTGGAATAACACCCGCCATGTTTACTTTCAGTGGTAAATGCGTACTTTGAGCAGCAAATACCTGACGACCTTGTTGACGCTTTGCATAATTAACGACAATACGACGTTGACCACGTTCAAAGAACACAACAAGATAAGTAACAGCGAATACGATTACCGCAATCAATAGCAGTGCTAAAACATGCAAATCACCTTGGCGCGCCATTTCAGCTGTCGAACCAATCGCAGACGGCAGGTTAGCTACAATACCAACAAATATCAGAACTGAGATACCGTTACCGATACCACGTTCTGTAATTTGTTCACCCAGCCACATAAGGAACATAGTACCAGTTACTAAACTCACCACTGCGGTGAAGTAGAAACCGAAACCTGGATTAACAACTAATCCGTCCATCATGCTTGGTAAGCCAGTAGCTATACCAATTGACTGGAATGTAGCAAGCACGAGCGTGCCATAACGCGTATATTGACTGATCTTCTTACGACCTTGTTCACCTTCTTTCTTAAGCTCTATCATCGCAGGATGTATGTGCGTTAATAGCTGCATAATAATCGAAGCCGAAATATAAGGCATAATACCGAGTGCCAATACCGAAGCTCGCTCAAGCGCACCACCGCTAAACATGTTGAACATCTCAACAATGGTGCCCTTTTGTTGCTCGAAGAATTCGGCAAGTACAGCGGCGTCAATCCCAGGGATCGGCACAAATGAACCCAAACGGTATATAATGATAGCACCCAATACAAAGAGTAATCGACGCTTCAGTTCCGCAAGCCCACTTTGTGCACTTTGCATATCTTGACCTGGTTTAGCCATTTTGTACTTCCTTAGTCTTCTACCTTGCCTCCGGCAGCTTCAATAGCTTCGCGAGCACCTTTAGAAGCCTTAAGGCCTTTAACGGTAACAGCGCGTGAAACATCGCCAGATTTAACAACTTTAACGAACAAAACGTTCTTTTTAACTAGACCAGCTGCCTGTAGCGCGCTTAGGTCTACCACATCGCCTTCAACTTTAGCGATTTCGTACAAGTTTACTTCTGCAGATACTAAAGATTTGCGTGAAGTGAAACCGAACTTAGGTAGACGACGTTGCATAGGCATTTGACCGCCTTCGAAACCAACGCGTACTTTACCGCCAGAACGTGACTTTTGACCTTTGTGACCACGACCACCAGTCTTACCAAGACCAGAACCGATACCACGACCAACACGTTTAGCAGCAGTTTTTGAACCTGCAGCAGGAGAAAGTGTATTCAAATGCATTCGAATTACCCCTCAACCTTAACCATGTATGAAACTTGGTTGATCATACCACGTACACATGCTGTGTCTTCCAACTCAACAGTGTGATTGATACGACGTAAACCAAGGCCACGTAAAGTCGCTTTATGCTTCGGTAAACGACCGATAGAGCTCTTTACTTGTGTAACTTTTACAGTTTTATTAGCCATGGTTAATTACCCCTGAATCTGTTCAACAGTCAAACCACGTTTTGCAGCAATACCCTCTGGAGAATTCATGTTCTCTAGAGCTGAAATTGTTGCACGAACAACGTTGATTGGGTTAGTTGAACCGTAACATTTAGAAAGAACGTTCTGTACACCCGTTACTTCTAATACTGCACGCATTGCGCCACCTGCGATGATACCAGTACCTTCAGATGCTGGTTTCATGAACACTTGTGAACCTGCGTGACGACCCTTGATAGGGTGTTGCAGTGTGTTACCGTTAAGATCAACGTTGATCATGTTACGACGCGCTTTTTCCATTGCTTTTTGAATAGCAGCTGGTACTTCACGTGCTTTACCGTAACCAAAACCTACTTTACCTGCGCCGTCACCAACTACTGTTAGTGCAGTGAAGCTAAAGATACGACCACCTTTAACTACTTTAGACACACGGTTCACCGCAATTAGCTTTTCAGCTAAATCAGGCTGTTGTTGCTTTGCTTCTACGTTAGCCATTGTCTACTCCTAGAATTGCAAACCGGCTTCACGCGCAGCATCAGCTAGCGCCTTCACACGGCCGTGATATTTAAAGCCACTGCGATCAAAAGCTAGCTTTGCTATGCCTTTGTCAGCTGCACGTTCAGCAACCGCTTTACCTACAGCTTGTGCTGCAGCCACGTTGCTTGTACCTGTAACTGTTTCGCTAATTGCTTTCTCAACAGTAGAAGCAGCAGCCAGTACAGTACCCTCAGCATTAACAACCTGAGCGTAAATGTGACGTGGCGTGCGGTGGATAACAAGACGCGTTGTGCCTTGTTCAATAAAATTTCTACGTGTGCGTTTAGCACGACGTAGACGAGCTGTTTTTTTATCCATCGTCTTACCTTACTTCTTCTTGGCTTCTTTACGACGCACATGTTCGTCTGCATAGCGAACACCTTTACCTTTATAAGGTTCTGGTGCACGGTATGCGCGAATGTTAGCAGCTGTTTGACCAACAACTTGCTTATCTGCGCCCTTAACAAGAATCTCAGTTTGGCTTGGAGTTTCAATCGTGATACCCGCTGGGATCTCGAAATTAACTGGGTGTGAAAAGCCAAGAGTTAAGTCTAATACTTTACCCTTAACTGCCGCACGATAACCAACACCGATTAACTGAAGTTTCTTCTCATAACCTTCATTCGTACCAACAATCATGTTGTTGATAAGTGCACGAGCAGTACCTGCTTGTGCCCATGCGTTCGCAACTTCACGAGGTGTAGTTGTGATCACGTTATCAGTAAGAGTTACTTCAACAGCGTTGTTAATAGTACGAGTCAACTCACCGTTTTTGCCTTTAACTGTGATGTCCTGGCCTTTAATTGTAACTTCTACACCGGCAGGAACTGAAATTGGAGCCTTCGCTATACGAGACATTGTTCCCCTCCGATTAAGCTACAAAGCCAATGATTTCACCACCAACACCAGCACTACGTGCGGCACGGTCTGTCATCAAGCCTTGAGAAGTTGATACGATAGCGATACCTAGACCACCCATTACCTTCGGTAACGCGTCACGTTTCTTATAGATACGTAGACCTGGGCGACTAACACGCTGGATGTTTTCAATAACAGCTTTACCTTCGAAATATTTTAATTCGATAGTCAATTCTGCTTTTACGTCACTAGATACAGCGAAGTCAGTAATGTAACCTTCGTCTTTAAGTACCTTTGCAACTGCTACTTTCAGCTTTGAAGTAGGCATTGCAACAGCAACCTTCTTCGCAGTCTGACCGTTACGGATACGTGTGAACAAATCCGCAATAGGATCTTGCAAGCTCATTGTCTTACTCCCGTGATTCTATTACCAAGAAGCCTTTTTAAGGCCAGGAATTTCACCGCGCATAGCTGCTTCGCGAACTTTAATACGGCTCATGCCGAATTTACGAAGGAAACCATGTGGGCGGCCCGTAATGTTACAACGATTACGTTGACGTGCAGGGCTAGAATCACGCGGTAGAGCTTGTAGCTTTAATACCGCATCCCAACGATCATCTTCTGATGCATTTACATCAGAAATGATAGCTTTTAGTGCCGCACGCTTTTCAGCGAACTGAGCAACTAATTTAGTGCGCTTTGCTTCGCGCGCTTTCATAGAATTCTTTGCCATAACCCTACCCTTATTTCTTAAATGGGAAGTTAAACGCTTCTAACAACGCACGGCCTTCCTCATCAGTTTTCGCAGAAGTTGTGATTGTGATATCCATACCGCGAACACGGTCTACTTTATCATAATCGATTTCTGGGAAGATGATTTGCTCACGTACGCCCATAGAGTAGTTACCACGTCCGTCAAAAGACTTAGCACTTACACCGCGGAAGTCACGAATACGAGGCATTGCAATTGAGACTAAACGCTCAAAGAAATCCCACATACGCTCGCCACGTAGGGTTACTTTACAACCAATTGGGTAGCCTTCACGAATCTTGAAGCCAGCTACTGACTTACGTGCTTTCGTGATAAGCGCTTTCTGACCAGAGATTGATTCTAGATCTTTTACTGCATTTTCTAGAATTTTCTTGTCAGCTAGGGCTTCGCCCACACCCATGTTTAATGTGATCTTTTCGATCTGAGGGACTTGCATAACAGAGCTGAAACCGAACTTCTCTTGAAGTTCAACTACTACTTTGTCTTTATATACTTCATGCAGTTTCGCCATCGTCTACTCCAACTATTAGATAGTTTTACCAGTAGATTTGAAGATACGTAATTTCTTACCGTCTTCAATCTTGAAACCTACACGATCCGCTTTACCAGTTTCCTGGTTGAAGATCGCAACGTTTGATACGTCGATTGACGCTTCTTTCTCAACAATACCACCAGCTTGTTGCAACTGCGGAACAGGCTTTTGGTGCTTCTTGATTAAGTTAATGCCTTCGACAAATACTCGACCAGCTTCAGTTACAACTGAAAGCACTTTTCCGCGCTTACCTTTGTCTTTACCGGCTAGTATAATTACTTCGTCATCACGACGGATTTTTGCTGCCATGATAGATTCCTTATAGTACTTCTGGGGCTAGTGAAACGATCTTCATGAACTTTTCAGTACGCAGTTCACGAGTCACAGGGCCGAAGATACGAGTACCAACAGGCTGTAAGCTATCATTTAAGATAACAGCCGCATTGCTATCGAAACGGATCAAAGAACCGTCCGGACGACGAACGCCTTTTCTAGTACGCACAACTACCGCGTTTTTAACATCACCTTTCTTCACTTTACCGCGAGGAATAGCTTCTTTAACAGAAACTTTAATGATGTCACCAATCGCTGCATAGCGACGGTGCGAACCACCAAGGACTTTTATACACTGCACTTTGCGAGCGCCGCTGTTATCAGCAACGTCCAGCTGAGTTTGCATTTGGATCATCTGAATGAGCTCCGGTGTAGTTTTAACACGCTTTAATTTGTTTAAAATCAAAGCACTTCGATTAAATACCACTCAAAAAACAATTACATTGTCGTTCAAGGGCGGGCAATTGTACCAGCAAAGTGCTAGGTTGGATAGCTCAATTTTTAATTAATTTACGTATTCCACCGAGTTTCGCTGAGTACTTTTCTGATATGAGGACAAGGGGTTAGTTTTTCAAGATAGAAATTCAAACACACTCAACAGGTTAAGTTTTAACCAGCTATTTTGCATTTTATAAAAAAACTGTATTTAACTACTCAATTTAGTTACTCGACGCCCAACCTCTTCATTATTTGCAACAATGCCAGCAAACATTTTTAACGTGAGCTTTATACGTAGAGCAAAGCTCTTACAGATAAACTCCACCAATTACCACCGAGATTGACCGCCACTTTTTTGCGCTACTGTCTGATGTTGCCATTCGTGATTTTAATACCCCCCGTTATTTCCCCTAGTTAACGGGCCATTTTATGTCGTGTATCTTCCTATTCAATAACCCTTATTGGGGGCGCTCAAAACTTAAAGCAATACTCAGCAGGTTCTATACGCAGTTGCTCTTGATAAAAGTCTGTTGGCAGTACAATGGCATTTGAGTCATTACCAGTGGCCTTCAATTTAAGCTGTTCCATCAATTTGACTCTTTGATTAAGCCAATGCTCACTAAAGCGTGGATTGTTTTTTAAATGAGACACTGCCCTAAACTCAAAATAAATCGTTCGCCGAAGGTCATTCGTTAATTGCTTGTCTGAGCCATGCACAGTATTAACATGGTGAATAACCACATCTCCCGCCTTTACCGCTATATTTTGACTTGCCACAGAGCCCTGCTCCACTGCCTCTTTGAATTCACATACACTGTGTGCTTGCACCTGTGAACCAGGGATCACTTTTAATGCCCCTTGCTCTGCGAGTGAATCATCTAAATAAATCCCCATTGTCACAATCCTTTCATCTGATCTCACAGCCATGTCTCTATGCCAGTCAAATGACTCTGTGTTAATAGGGTCCTTGATCACAAGCGACTCATAAACGGGTAATACGGGTTCGCCAATCAATGCTTCAGCCACGTTGAGTACATTTAAATGGGTCAGCAAAGATGCAAAGTGTGCTTGATATCTAAATAAGTCATTAATACGAGATATTGATAGCTGCCCGCTTTGTTTATACACGGCAATATTGTTGAGGTCTTTTCCTTGCATAGCCATCACTTTCGCATCAAATAGCAGTTGCTGTGCGTAGACTTGAAGTTGTGCTAACAACGCTGCTTCAATGCCTTGCTCAATGACGATATAGCCTTGCTGAGAAAATTCATTTTGCCACTGTTGTTTCATATCTAAATATACCTTTTATTTTTATTCATATATGAAATAAAGGGCCGGTAAATCGGCCCTTTATTTAATACGCACTCTATATGTAACCGATTATCCCCCAAAAAGGCCTTTGAATTTATCTTTCAATTTATCCTTTAATTTGTCTTTCACGGTATCTTTTGCGGCACTACTTATATCTATATTGACATCCACCTGATGAAAAGGCCCTTTAATGCGCAGCGGCACTTTAAAGCCGGTGCTTTTATCCGCACTGGCTTGCCCTTCAACAGTATCGACAATACCGGTTACCAAACGATAATTAACATAAGTTTTAGGTAAATCCACATCACCAGAACCACTGATCCGTATGAGCGGACTCGCTAAGCTCAAATCATTGTTATGGCCAACACCGTTTTTGAATACAAAGCTGCCGGTTAATGCTGAGAAATCGGTTTTCTGTTGCGGATCATAGTCGGCATTTAAACCGTCTTTCAATGATGAGAAGTCACCTTTAAGCATCTCTTTGGCTTTACGAGTCATTTCAGCAATATTGGCGCCTTTAACCCCCCCATCTTTAAAGCTAAACGCCATCTTACCCGCAAGTGCTGAAACGAATTGCTTTTGACTTTGTCCGTGAGTTGTTAAGTTCCAATCGATACTGCCTTTGCCCAATACTTTATCAAAGCCAACGGCATCGGTAAGTAAAGGTTCCGCATTGATGTTTTTTAACGCAAAATTTGTTGCGACTTTATAAGGACTGGCTGTTGCATCCACTTTCACAGTGCCTTTACCGCTCCCTTCATACGCGTTGAACTCATCTAGACCTAGTTGCACAACGCTATTTTTGAGTCGCAATGAAAATTGATTCTTGCCCAACGTAATATCGTGGGCTTTTAAACCCGTAGAACGCACCACAACGTGCGCATTAAGTTGCCCCAATGCCGATAAATCAATTGGGGAGTCATCCCACACTATGGGCTCACTTGGTGTTTGAGTTTCGGCTTTTTCTGAGGTTTTTCGCTCTACTGGTTCAGGAAGGTAAGGATTTAAATCTAACATGCCTAAATCAATATTGGCGTTAATATCCGGTTTTTCCCCCAGTACAATTTTGCTTTGGCCTTTGATTTCTAACTCATCAAGTTTGGCAACCAAAGACTTCAGCGTAAACGTATTGCCAACAAACGACATACTTCCAGCAACACTAAATTGATTAAACGCGTTGTCTTTAGCTGATAACGCCATGTTTTGCCATTGAGTTATCGCTTTAACTGAGTCGCCAGCAAGGGTTAATTCGCCTTGAATGTTTTTACCTTGCTGCGCAATGACACCGTCGAACTCAACATTTAGTAATTGCGAATCAAGGCGCTGCTGAACACTGAACGTTTCTCCAACAATGGCCTTAGCGGGTGTATCAACCACCGAAGTCAATTCAAATTTCTGTGCTTGATAAGTAATTGCACCATTGATTGTCAATGCTTTATACAAAGACGGCAACTGAATACTTAAGTCAAGCTCATCGACGCGATGTTGTGCGCCGCTTTGGCCATCAATGTAAGCAATTGAGCCACCATAAATGGCCACTTCACCAAGACTGATATCAAAGCCGTTGGGTAATGACACAGCTGAGGCCGTTTGTGCATTTGGTTCTTGTGCAGTAACAGGACTATTTGGTTGGGTCGGAAATAGCTGCCAGTTGGGCAGGCCTTGTTTATCAGTTTCTAGCGTTATTGTTGGGTTATTAATAACAAAACGCTCTAATTTAGCCTCGCCTGATAGTAACGAAAGCCAAGGAATATGCACTGATAATTGCTCCATAGCGAGCATATGTTCGGTACTTCCCGATGGCATATTTGCAAAACGCACATTATTTAAGGTGATATTTAAGCTGGGCAATATCGATACCGTGCTATCACCCGCTATTTGCAAAGTCCTACCGGTTGTCGACTCAACTTGCTGTGATATTTCGTCAATAATCGTCTGTGTTGGTATCAAAAATGGCGCAGCGACTGCCGCCCCCACCACTACGACAACCAGGCCGCCAACAACTTTAACTACTGCGTTCATACCTTTCCCTATAAATCTGATTTGCGCTATGTCTATATAGTAGCCTTGCTACGCTATAAAATCATCAATGAGTTTGTGAGAGAATGTAGTCCAGTGCGCAAATCAATGTGATTGAAAAACAAGTATTTCATCTTATAAACACATGCCTAAACGCACTCATTACCTAACAACACCCCAATTTGCTGGCACAATTATCTATTTCGGTGATTGTAACTTTCACATTCTTCGGTATGATCCACGGCCTTGTCTGTTTAGCTCACTATTGGCTAAACTATTATGATTAAAATGTATGCATATGTGTGGAGGCTCTCGCCAATATGAAGAAGTTGCTTATTTCCCCATCAAAAATGGCTCTAGGTGAACAAGAAAGTCAGATTTACCAAAATATTTTAAAACAGGCCACCGAGATAAGCTTAAACCTCATGGCTGTTAAAGTTGAGCAACACCCAGAAGACTTTTTAAGTTGGTGTTATGAGCTATATGATATTGCTAAAAATCGTATCAACTTTGATTTGCTAGATGATCATCAGTTGCCTACAGTCAAAAAGCTTCAAGACTTATTAGGATCAGCCATCAGCTTTTTACAACTGAAAACGTTGCGTGTCACTCCATGGCCTGTACTGACCGGTTTCGTAACACAACATAGCGATGTGCTCGCACTTGAAGAACAACTCAAACTCACCGACTACATTGCAAACTTACGTGCAACACCATTGAAAGAAATGATTGTAGAAGACCGTTTAGCCTTTAGTGGTAAACATGCTGCTTCACTTGATCCTAGCATTTATAATTTTGATGTGGAGTGGTTTGCTTCAACTAAAAATGCCAAAGGCTTCCACCAATTGTTTGCAGATTTCCCTGGCGAGTTTGATACTGCACTCGCATACATTCCACTTGAAGGTGCGGTCAGTGAGCAAGATTATCAGCAATTTATGGTTGCCTATCTAACCGCCTTTGCTAACAGTGACGAAAAACCAACTCTGGCACCAGCTACCCGCTTACTTGCGATGCGCCGCCCTGATGTATTTACACCCATCACCAATGCGAAACTAGACGCTTTATGTTCTTCTTTAGGGATCACTAAACTAAACAATCGTGATTTTGAGCGCTATTGGACAGACATTGTTATGACAATTCACGCTATGCCTTGGTTTACTATGACCTCACCTGCAGATGAATTTGAGCAGCAGCTTGCCAGTATCAAAGCGTTGATCCCTTGTTGGTTTTATCATGCAGACAAAGAAACCGCCAATCAGTCTAACTACATAAAATTACTAAACAAGCCAGCACGCAGTGCAAGCTCAGGGACTAGAAAAGCAGTGCGTCGCGGTAAAGAGTCTGCCGAAATTCTAGTTGACCGAGCACTCAGTGATGAATCAATCCCTGAACATATTCGCGATAAACGTGACTCAATTGTGGCTGAAGTAGAAAAAGGCCGCAGTGTTGATGAGACCATCTCATTAATGCGTGCTATTTTTGGCTAACACGTCTGTGTGTGGCTCGCAATGAGCCATACACGCGCATTATGACTGTTAATAGAGCGATATCTGCATTGCGATATACCCGTGCAACTTTTCTTTCTTTGCACCACATTTGAGCAACTTTTTTACAACAACTTACCCCTTCACCCTAGCAAGAATAAAAAAATCAACTATACATCAATATATTGAACTAAAAATTCTTTGCTTTATTGCAACTGGCGCAACCATTGCAATATTCATGGCATCTCTAGCGCATTGAGGAATTACAATGAATAAACTACTACCACTAATCGTTGCATCATCATTTATGAGCGTTACTTCGTTTCACTCGATGGCCGAAGTGACCGCAAACGTCGCAGCCAGCTCGAATTACTTTTGGCGCGGTATAACACAAACCAAAGATGGCTCAGCAGTATCCGGCGGAATAGATTATAGCGACGACTCTGGGTTCTATGCAGGTACTTGGGTATCCAATGTCGACTTTGGCAATAAAACCAGTTATGAACTTGACCTATATGCTGGTTTCTCTGGCGAGCGAGGTCAATTTGGCTACGACGTAGGTTACATACACTATGCCTACCCTGATGCTGAGGGGAGCATCGATTTCGGAGAGCTATACGGCGCCTTAAGCTGGCAATGGTTGAGCTTTAAAGCAAGTTACTTAACGCATGCACAAGAAGACCAAAGTACGGAGGAAGAAATGCTGTATTTAGAGTTGGGCGCCAGTTTCACGATATTGAATGACACAGATCTGTCGTTCCATATTGGCCGCTCAAGTGGTGATACTGTTTTAGAGTGGACCAGTGAAGATGACGCTTATATGGACTATGGCGTCAGCGTCGCTAAAAATGGTTTTACCCTTGGCGTCGTCAAAACCGATTTAGATGCTGATGATGATGTCAAAGCCTATGTGAGCTATGGCCTCGACTTTGAGCTCTAGGTTCAAAATTCTTAATACATATTTTTAATTTAAAAAGGGCCCGTGAGCCCTTTTTTCTTTATGGCACACTGTGCCCTGTGGAAGCTTGCCATATTCGGTACCACTGCTCTCTATCCATGGATAAAGAAGCACTCTCTAGTGCCGCTTTAACCCGTGTGAGATTGCCGGTGCCAAGCACTATAGAAGGTTTACTGGGCAAAGTGGCCAGCCAGCAATAAACCACCTGATCGATTGACTTTGCCCCTATCTCCTGTGCGACCTTGCTTAATGTCGTCTGCAACCGTAACGCTTTTTCATCACGATTACTAAACAGTCTTCCTCCTGCCAATGGTGACCAGAGCATAGGATGTATCCTTAGCTGCTGACATTGATCGAGTGTGCCATCGTCTAGCCCCTTCATTTCATAGGGTGAGCATTCAATTTGATTGGTTACAAGTGGAAAATCACAGCGAGATTGCAGCATAGATAATTGAGTTGGGGTAAAGTTAGACACACCAAAATTCAAAACATCACCTTGACGCTTCAGTTGATTAAATGCCTTCGCCATTTCGTCAGCATCCATCAGGTAATCAGGTCGGTGGATCAGTAAAACATCTATTCTATCGGTATTAAAATGCTGTAAAGACTGTTCTACAGAAGCCATTATATGCGTATAACTTGAATCATAGTGATTTGCTTTACCTGTCAAACCGGTTTTAGCGATCGCCGGACGAATACCACATTTGGTAATAATCTTTATCTCATCTCGAATACTGGGCGCCAATTTTAATGCTGCACCAAATGCAGCCTCACACTCATATTGACCATAAATATCAGCATGATCTGTATGAGTTATGCCCAGTTCAATACATTCTTTCAAAAACGACACACATTGCTGATCAGACAGCTGCCAATCTAACAAACGCCAAAACCCCATTACTAAGGGGTCAATCACTCGAGAACTCATTGTTTCACTCACACGTCTACCTGTATTTTTTCAATTATATTTTTAGCTTTATTCACTGCTCGCTCAACAGACTCATCACGCGCAAGCGCCACACCCATACGACGAGTACCCGCAACTTCGGGCTTCCCAAATAGACGAATATCGGTGTGCGATTCGCTCAATGCCTCTGCCACGTTGTCAAACGCCACGCGATTTGAATTCCCTGTTACCAAAAGCACACTGGATGCTGAAGGCCCTGAAAAATGAATATGCGGAATGGGCAAACCTAAAATAGCACGCACATGAAGTGCAAATTCACTTAAATCTTGTGATATTAAGGTCACCATACCAGTATCATGAGGCCGAGGTGACACCTCACTAAAAAAGACCTCATCACCTTTAATAAACAGCTCTACCCCAAATAACCCACGCCCACCTAACGCATCAGTCACTAGAGTTGCCACGGCTTTGCTTCGCTCTAGCGCCAAAGCACTCATAGCTTGTGGTTGCCAACTTTGTTGATAATCACCATTTTCTTGTACATGCCCTATTGGCTCACAAAAACTCGTGCCTGCAATATGACGCACTGTTAATAACGTGATTTCATAATCAAACTCAACAAAGCCCTCAACAATTACGCGACCCTGCCCAGCTCGACCTCCCTCTTGGGCATGCTGCCACGCCAGTTCGATATCTTGAGAATGCTTAACAACACTTTGCCCTTTCCCTGATGAACTCATGATTGGTTTTATTACACATGGAAAACCAATTTCTGCAACGGCACGCTTAAAGTCATTTAAGGTATCAACAAATTGATACTTTGAAGTCGGTATATTGAGCTCTTCTGCTGCCAATCGACGAATACCTTCACGATTCATGGTTAGCTGAGTTGCTTTTGCACTGGGGACCACAGTAAAGCCTTGTGCTTCCAGTGCGACTAACTTATCCGTAGCTATGGCCTCAATCTCAGGCACGATATAATCAGGTTGCTCTAGTTGAATGATACGCTCCAGCTTGTCACCATCTAGCATAGACAATACATAGCGCCTATCAGCCACTTGCATGGCGGGGGCATTGTCGTATCTATCTAAGACAACCACTTCACATCCTAAGCGTTTAAATTCGATGACCACTTCTTTGCCAAGCTCTCCTCCCCCACATAGCAAAACCTTGCATGCAGATATAGAAAAAGGCGTGCCTAACTTTCTTATTTTCATAATATTTCCTTGGTAAGGTAGAATCGTATTCTATAGTGACTAATAAAAAAATGCTTGAGTAGTAAAGGTTTATTACAGTAAAAACGCTGGGTGACAAGTTTTTATAATGATGAATAATCAGCCAACCTTGATCCCTGTGGAGAGAACGGGCACAATACCCGCACCAAGTAAATGGAATGTTATTAATGTTAAGTACACAACCAAGGATTCAGGGACTTTACTGGTTTACACTTGTCGTTGGGCTATTATTTTGGGCCAGTAATTACTATTTATATTTCAACGTCGAACAGCTAACAGCCAGCTGGAAAACAGGCTTAACAATGTTATTCGGCTCGTTTGTCGCCGGATCGACACCGTTAGGCGGTGGCGCCGTTGCATTCCCTATTTTAACTAAAGTGCTTGCGGTATCTGCTGAAGACGCAAAGGTGTTTTCACTGTTCATTCAATCTATCGGTATGTCATTTGCAACGCTATTCTTTATCAGTAAAAGAATAGAAATTGACTGGAAAACACTCAGTTACGCTCTGGTTTTCTCAGCCTTAGGGCAATTTGCATGCTTATTTATTCATATCGAAAGCGGCCTAGTTATCAAGCACATGTACACTTGCTTTTTATTACTGGTTGCAATTATATTGCTTGATAGCTTTACCCATACACCTAAGATATATCACCTTATTTTTGCGCGTAAAAGACTGGCAACTGCGGCATTTATTGGCGGGGTGGTCAGCGGCTTCTTAGGAGCCGGTGCTGATACATTATTGTTTTTTTATTATGTCATTCTGATGAAGCAACCTGCAAAAAAAGTGATCCCCACAACGGTTGCTTTGATGGCCGGCAACGCGATCATTGGTTCTGTACTCGTCTTATCCAGCAACACTGCACCTTCACCATTTGTGATATCTAGCTGGTTTTTTGCTGCACCTATCGTGGCCATAGGCGCGCCATTAGGCGGGCTTATTATGACAAAGCTTCCGGCAAAATCTATTCTCGCCATGGTTATTTTTATTATTGCTTTAGAGGCCGTTACTACCCTCACACTACTACCACTTAATTGGCTGGAGGCTACCATAGTCTATTTGCTATTAGGGTTATTGCTGGTCAAAATAAAAATCGAGATATTCTTTACACGATACAAGCCTGGGGTACAAAATATCATTCTCACAACCGGGCTCATTAGCCGACGAACCCGTATTCCTCCCAAGCCTTAAAGTCTCTGTTATGTAATAATCGTGGTACTGTTATATTTTTCACCATTTTCATACTGCAGCTGAAGTTTATCGCCGTGGGCAAGTGAACCGACACCTGCTGGAGTTCCTGTCATAACAATATCACCAGGGTAGAGTGAAAAAACCTGCGCAATATTTGCTATGAGTGCCTCAACCGAGTTGATCATCAAAGAAGTGTCACCGTGTTGCTTGAGCTCTCCATTAATCCAAAAACGATATTCACTATCGTGTAAATTGTGATGCTGTGATACCGGCGTAAAAGGCGTCAATACACAACTCCCATCGTAGGCTTTCGCCCGCTCCCAAGGTAACCCTTGGCTTTTTAAACGCGTTTGTACACTACGTAACGTTAAATCTAACCCTAAGCCAACGCCAATCACAGCATCTGCATAATTCACGGTATCTCGGTCAACGACACTGCCAATTAGAATAACTAACTCTGCTTCATAATGGTGCTCACCTAAATCCTCTCGCAATGTTATTTCACTGCCAAATGATTGAAAACTACTGCTGGGTTTCATAAATAGCAATGGCTCATCAGGAATTGGGTTATTGAGCTCTTGTGCATGGGCAACATAATTCCGGCCAACACATATTGCCTTCCCTACAGGCAAGTCAATGATCCTTCCATCATCCCATGTCGCTTGATATCGCATATTCATTTACTCTCTGTATTTAATTAATTACATCACAAATTCACATTTTTATAACGCATGTTGCGCCTCAGCACTGCACAGGTTATAACTTGCCCATATACTAACTAAAATAATCAGGTGATCCTATGAAAGAGCATGCCAATATACCTTTGAGTGATTTTGTTGAATATCCTCAAGAGGAAATGCTGCAACGTGCTAATGAATACTTAGCAAACACCAAACGCCGTCATTCAATCCGCAGTTTTAGCGACCGCCCCGTCCCTCAGGACATCATTGAAGCATGTATAAAAACAGCCGCGACTGCGCCAAGCGGGGCAAACCATCAACCTTGGCACTTTGTCGCAATTCATAGTCAAGATGTCAAAAAGCAAATTCGTCACGCAGCGGAAGAGCTAGAGCAATCGTTTTATGAAGGCCGCGCGGGAGAAGAGTGGTTAGATGCGTTGAAACCTTTGGGTACTGACGCACAAAAACCGTATTTAGAGCATGCCCCATGGCTCATCGCGGTATTCAGTCAGAAGAAAGGCGGCATCCAAACCGAAGATAAAAATACCAATTACTATGTCCATGAATCTGTCGGACTCGCGACGGGGTTTTTAATTCAAGCGCTGCACAATGCTGGTCTTGCTACACTCACACATACTCCAAAACCAATGAGCTTTTTAACCGATATCTGCGGTCGAGACCGTGACAATGAACGCCCGTATATGTTGCTAATTGCCGGTTACCCCGCTGACGATGCCACGGTGCCAGAGCATGCACTGGTGAAAAAACCGTTCGATGATATTGCGACCATTTTATAGCTCAAACACTCACTCACATCTTTCGATGCTGAGTGAGTCATTGTATCTGTGGCACTCAATCACAATACCCGCTAAAAAGGTGCCATGACCAACACACTAACACCGTGTATACTCAAGGCTCTTTCAGGCAAAAAAGTTGATACAGTGACGTGACCAACGCAACCACTTTTTCATCACTTATCACGTAATAAATCGTTTGTTTCTCTCGACGCGTGCTAACAATATTTGCCTTTCTTAAACTCGCCAAATGTTGAGACAAAGCTGATTGTGAAAGCTGGACTTTATGATTAAGCTGCCCAACACTCATTTCGTTTTCAACAAGACTGCATAAAATCATCAACCGATGCTTGTTTGCCATCATTTTCAACAAGCTTGCCGCCTGCTCAGCATTGTCTGCCATATTTGTGAGAGTCATGCATCTGCCTATGTCAAATAGTATACCTTTAGTATAGTGTTCTAGCGCGCTTCAGTCTAACATTAGAACTTGCTAATGTAGTGATAACAAATATACTTAACATTCTATTAGTAAACTATATCAAGGTGCCTCATGCTCACTAGCGTACAAGATGTATTAAAAACAGTTAGCCCTAATCAACGCTGTATCAGTGCAACACAAGCTAAAGTTGAACTATCAAACAAAGAAAGTTTACTGATTGATGTTAGAGAACCTAATGAGCATCAACAACAAGCAGTAGCACATGCTATGAACATACCCCGGGGGTTGCTTGAATTTAAGCTACCAAATATAGAAAAAGATGCGCAAAAGCCCATCTACTTACATTGTGCGACAGGCGGGCGAGCCATATTTGCCGCTGAACAGCTGACACGATTAGGCTACCAAGATATTAGTGTCATTACCTGTAAATTTGCAGAGATATACGACGCCTTTAAATGATTTATCTTACGCTCGATTCTCTTTAACACAGTGGTTACGCCTTTTTGTATAAAACTGTAGGGACCCATTAACGCTTCATCACAATTGCTTAATAATTACTCACAGCATCTTCCTTATGCACATGTATAAAATATCTCCAACGTTACAAATGTGCAAAAGGAACCGGTTATGTTTGAAAAAACAAGATTCATAGGAATACTGCTAACCACACAACTGTTACTCGCTGGGTGCAACAGCCATAACGATAACAAAGATCAAGATCCCTTATTAGGTATTTGGAACAAAACAGCCTATGGGGAAGTGTTAGAAATCACCAAAGATAAGATCAGTCGATTCGAGTATAACCAACACGGTTGCATGAACACTCACTCATTTATCAGAGGAACAGCACTCCCTACCGAAATTGACCAACTTAAACGACATTCTAATAACGAATTACATGTTGCTTATCAAGGAGAGTTAGTCATCTCCCGGTTTGATAAAGTAACAGGATTGCCAACCTCTTGCTTAACACCTATAGACACCACCAATGACATATCTGCAGTCCAAACCTTTGACTACTTTTGGCATACATTTAATGATTATTATGCATTTTTTGAATTAAGGAATGTAAATTGGCAAACACAATACGAGACATTTAGACCTCGTGTTACAAACGCAATGAGTAAAGAAGCCTTGTTTGAGGTGCTTGCGGCTATGATTGCGCCGTTAAAAGACGGCCATGTCAGCCTCAGCTCTGACTTTTCAGCATTTTCGGTAGGCAAACCCTCTCCACTATTTGACGCAATACAAGGGTTGGCGAATAGCGCGTTACGACACGGTGAGCAACCCAATGAGCAAGCTGTCACGCACTACATATTGTCTACCTATGAAAATACACTCACTCAATATATCTCACCATCAAGTCTGAATACATTTCCAACGGGTGATACATTGAAAACCTTTATTTGGGGTAAAACCGCTGACAATGTTGGTATATTGACTATCAACAACATGGCGAACTTCCATACGCATCCTCAAGCAACATCGACTGAAAACATGGCTGCACTGGAGCGTCATTTAGATAAAATCATGCTTGATTTGGCCGAAACTGAAGCACTTATTCTAGATATTCGAATCAACACCGGCGGCAGTGATGACTTAGCATTGACTATCGCACAGCGATTTGCGACCCAAGACATTCTGGCTTTTAATAAACAAGCCATCAACAAAAGCGGCTTGGGTTCACCATATCGTTCACTTGTGAAACAACATAATACCCCGTATAACAAGCCTATCTACTTACTTACTAGCCAAATCACCGCAAGTGCTGCAGAAGTATTTGCGATGGCGATGCTACAGTTCCCCCATGTAACTCAAGTAGGTGAAGAAACTTCTGGAGAATTCTCAGATATTCTCTCTTTCAATCTGCCAAATGGATGGGAGGTCGGTCTCTCAAACGAAATATATCGTAATGCTCAAGGCGAAAACTTTGAGCAAGCAGGCCTACAACCCAATATTGATGTATCCGCCTTTTCAAGCTTTGAACTTGAGTCTAATCGGTTTGAAAGTTATGACCATGTACTGTCTTTATTAAATAAACAAAGCTACCTCCCGATTAGCGTTACGACTTTTGAAGAGCAGGTTAATCGTATTATGTCTGAGCATAACTTACCTGGACTATCGGCTGCAGTGATACATAATGGCTCAACGGTATTTGCAGGAGGCTTCGGTGTTAAAGACTTACAACATTCGCCAGTGTCAGCCGATACGCCTTTTTTCTTGGCATCAGTGACCAAAACGCTGGTTGGCGCCACCCTTGCTCAAGCAGTTCACAATAAGCAAATATTGTTAGACGAGACCGTCGCGCCTTTATTGCCGTTCCCACTCTTTATACCCAAAGAACAAGCTGAACAAATTTCACTACGCCATCTTATCACCCATACCAGTGGCATAATTGACAACCCGCAAGTCTACAATTGCACATATTACGTGTTAGATAACTATGTAAGCTTATATAACCTAATGACGCAAAGCAGTAACTGCGTTAACCAAGTGAATCCGAGCTTACCCAACTTATTCGAGCAATACTTAACAAGTAATGGAGAATTAAACAGTCCCCAAAATTTCATTCATCAATACAACTTTTCTGTTGGTGAGGTCCAGGTTTACTCGAACATCGCAACATCATTAGCAGCGTATGCACTTGAAAAAAAAACCAACGAGTCATTTACTGAACTCTCGCACCGTTATGTATTTTCCCCGTTAAACATGCAAGACACGAGTTGGGGACTCGCTATACCCTCAAACGACGTCGCCCAAAGGCTTTATATAGATCCGGAAACGATGCAACCAATGCAGTTCCCAAATTACCGCACCATTACGTATGCAGATGGCTCTGTTATTTCCACAGTGAACGACCTTACGAAGTTTTTGAAAGCCACAATGAATCAAGGGGTGTTAAACAATAAGCAAGTACTGCCCGCTAAGGTAGTCGAAGATATGCTGTCATCGCAAACAGATGTGCCAACATCAAGCCGAGATATTGGTTACTTCTGGAATTTAGATGGAGCCATTGTTCACCACGATGGTGCTGATCCTGGCGTGCTCACCTACCTCATTGGTGATACGCATACTCAAAATGGTATTGTTTTACTCAGTAACGGAGATTTTAATTCTGATTCCCATAGCGAAGCACTCTCACAAATAAAAGCACTGGCACTGCGTCTTGCATATACATATCAAAAATAAAGACAATGGCGGGGTAATACGTACCTCGCCAATTTACTACGCTTATTTAACCTCAGGTTTGGATAAGGGTTTTGGAATAGGAAATATTTTGAAAACAAACTTACGTACATTCCAATGATGATATTTTTTTCAATATCAAGGCGCTTTTATGCAGTAATAGCGGGCTATTACAAATGAAAGCAACGCCGAGAGTGAGAAAAATAGCTTTATTGGGCAGATTCGCTTACCCAGAGCTGAGGTTTATTTAGCCTTTATCTCTATTTCCACCCGCCGATTTAACGCACGTCCGTGAGCTGTTGTATTACTGGCAATACTTGAAAACTCACCCATGCCCACGGCTTGCAAACGTCCTGCAGCAATTTCTTGTGCAAGCAAATAATTCTTAATCGTCTCTGCGCGCTGCTCACTGAGGTGTTGATTAAATGCGGTGGTTCCCTCGCTGTCGGTATGACCCGTAATGATCAAGCGTGTTTTATCATACTGATGCATAACATCGGCGATGTCGTTCAACGTACTATAAAAATCTGCAGAGATAGTCGCTTGGTTACTTGAGAAAGTTATTTTACTGGGCATCACGAGTCGCATAGTATTCCCCTCTCGGACAATAGTGACACCTGAACCAGCAAGCGAGTCATTGAGTGCGGCTTCCTGCCTATCTATATACTCTCCTACAGCTGCGCCTGCGATTGCGCCAATAGCCCCTCCAATAAACCCCCGCTTATTCTTATGATTCCCCGTTGCTTTGCCCAATATAGCTCCGGCGGCTGCACCTAAGCTTGCTCCTTTATCTGCCTGTGTCATTTCACATCCAGAGAGCGATAAAAGGCCAGCACCCATAGCCACATAATACACCATAGCCTTCATATTATTTCTTTCATTCTGATCTCCCATAGGCATGAGTATGCTCAGAACAAATGAATAGAAAGTTAAGCTATGGTGATTCTGGCAGCAGCCTTTTTGGAATAGCAGGTAAATGGTAGGGTGCAATCACTTTATCAAGCGTACCCTGCTGAGCAATATCCACCATTCCCTGCATTAATTGTTTTGCCACTGTCGTTTTGGCAAATGCTTTACTAAATGCCATATGCCCATATATGGTGTTCGTATACCTATATGCGACCTTTTTTAATTTTGAAGCTGGTTGCTCAAGGACACTCATCGCGACTTCCGCCGTGTCTTCAACGGCTATAACAAGGTCAACTCGCCCTTTCAGTAATAAATCAACCGCAACACGTTCTGAAGGCACAGCGACTTTGTTCAGACTGCGATCTTCATTAAACTTGGTAAAATATACGCCTCCACGCATCACGGCAATGCGCTTATTTTTCAAATCTGCGTAGTTATTGACGACAATGCTACTACTTTGCTTAGCGTAAAATACAAAAGAGGATGGCAATGCCATATAGGCTGGCGTGACAAAACGTATTAGATTATCGCGCTTGGGGGTACGTATAAGCCCCCCTAATACATCAACTTCACCCTGTATTAGCATTCTCAAACAACGAGAAAAAGGGCATGGAACAGGCTCTATTTTATAACCTCGTTCTGCATACGGCTGTAGTTGCGTTAATATATCTATTATCAGCCCTGACACATCCCCCTCATCAGTGATGACACTATAAGGAGGCGCATGATCGATAGCCACATACACTTTATCATGGTCAGCATGTGCAATATTGACTAATAATAGTAGCAATATCAACGTCAATGAGCTGACAAAAGACCATTTCAAATTATTATACCTCTGTTCTTTAATCACAACCTGCAGCACACTTTTATCGCGCTTAAAAGACATAAACTATTTAAGTAAAGGCAACTTAAGCATAGCGAAAAAATACTACACCGCATAGTCACAAAAATGTCATAATTATATGTAAGGCTGAAGTGCTAACCATAACATAAGGTGAACCATGGTATTGAGTATTTTCTATCAGTTTTTCTTGTTAGGCTGCACAAGTTTTGGTGGCCCAGCTGCCCATCTTGGCTTTTTCAAAAAACACTTTGTTGATAACCTCAAGTGGTTATCAAACGAGCGCTATAGCTCGATGATCAGTTTATCACAAATATTACCAGGCCCAGGCTCCAGTCAAGTCGGCTTTGCTATCGGCGTAGAACGTGCAGGCCTGTTAGGAGGTATTGCAGCTTTCATTGGCTTCACGTTACCTTCTTTTTTAATCATGGTAGTACTGGCTTTGAGCGCAACCCAATTACAAGACAATTTGACTGGCGTCATTCATGGCTTAAAACTCTTTGCCGTGGTCGTTGTCGCCGACGCTATTTTATCAATGGCAAAGAGCTTTTGTAAAACCACCGCACTCAAACTCGTTACGTTTGCAAGTACCTTATTTATACTTATTTCTCCAAGTATATTTAGCCAAATTTGGTTGCTGGTGATTGCTGCATCTATGGGGATGCTCTACCGCTTCAGCCCTATACCCGATAGCACTACATCGAAAATCGGCAAATGGCACTGGCCTGCACTCGCTCTTTTCGTCGGGTTATTTGTCCTATCATTTTTCGGTTTCTCAGACTATCTCTATGCGCCTTTTTACCAAGCTGGGGCTTTGGTTTTTGGCGGCGGTCATGTGGTGCTACCCCTGTTGCAAAATAGCGTAGAGCACCTTTCTCAAGAAAGCTTTCTAACCGCTTATGCCGCGGCGCAAGCTGTGCCGGGTCCAATGTTTACTATTGCAACCTATTTGGGTGCTGTCACACAGCCTGATAATGTCTGGTTTGGCGCTATTATAGCAACCCTTGCTGTATTTTTGCCCGGTTTACTACTTATGTATAGCTGCCACCATAGTTGGCATGCATTGAGTAATTTACCAAAATTTGCCAGTGTAACTGCGGCAATTAATGCGGCTGTTGTTGGCCTACTCGCGGCTGCATTTTATCAGCCTATCTGGTCATCAAGCGTTACTAGTCTATGGCATATTGCCATTGTCGTTGCTGGGTTTTGTTGTATGAAACTGTTTAAACCACCAATTTGGATGATGTTAATCGCCTTCGCTTCGCTGGGTTTGTTCTTGTCGTGAGTTTATTTGTAGTTGTCCTGATACTGTTTGGTACGGGCGCAACTCAAATTCAGACATTGTAGCTATCATATGGTCCATAATATCGGCTTGTAAGTGTTCATAAAAAACCCATTGCTTATTCACACTAAAACAATAAAATTCAATTGGTAAACCATGGTGTTGAGGCGCGAGTTCTCGCACCATTAGCACACAATCTTGGTTAATATCTTTATGCTTACGCAGATAAGCTTCTGCATAACGGCGGAACAATCCAACATTCGTAATGGGCTGTGGTAACTCGCCAACGTCTAAAAGTTCAGGGAACACACTTTGCAGCTGCGTCACGCTGGCTGCATTTAACGTAACGACACTATGCATATCTAATAACAACGCCCGTTTTATTCTTCTACCCGCAGACTCTTGCATCGCACGCCAATTCTTAAAAGAATCCGTAATGAGCATATAAGTGGGGATGGTTGTTACCGTGTTATCCCAATTTCTCACTCTTACCGTATTTAGCCCTAAATCAATGACTTCGCCATCAGCACCAAATGCGTCGACTTGGATCCAATCACCAATTGTCACCAGTCGATTTGCAGCAATTTGAATGGATGCAACCAGCCCCAAAATTGTGTCTTTAAATACTAACAAAGTCACAGCAGCAATTGCACCAAAACCTGAAAGTATGTAAGTCGGTGATTTATCTAACAACAAACTGATGATTAAAATACTACAGACAATAAAAGTCATCAATTTAGTAACTTGCACAATGCCTTGTATAGGTACGTCTTTAGCGAATCGCAATTGACTGTAAATCCCATGAGCAAGATTCACTAAGCTGCTGAGTAAAAACCCAGAAATAACAATCAGAACAATTTGGCCCACTGATTTAAAGCTCAATAGCACCCATTCAGGCGCCACGAGCACACGCGGATAAAATGCCAAAAATGCCACACAACTGAGCATTGCCGCCATTCTACCAGTGAGTTTATTGAGGTGCTCTGTGAGCTGTCCCAAGCGCGATGGAGAAAACTTAGTGAGCGTATTTTGAATGGTTGGAAATACCAACCGACGGGTGAATATATATACAAAAATAACGCCGATAAAGCCAATGCTGTTTGCCGAAATAGCACTCAATAAAGCTTCTTTTGGTAGTCCATTAAGCCATGGTTCAATTAAGTCCGTTATATGTGCAATACTCATATTTTAATCACTCCTCATCAGCTTACGCTAATACAATCACCGTATTTCCACATCTTGGTTTTTGAAGGTGAGTGCTGTGTACTCATTAACTGCTGGCACCTAATTAGCTAAGATTTATTGAAGAGCGTATTTACACATGCTCCCCACACCTATCTTGCGGTCTATTTAACGTGCTGTAATTTTTCAAGCTGCTGATCTTTGTCGCTCCATAAACGATTTAATTCTGACTGAAAACGCACTCTAAATTCGTTGTCGTTACTGTAATCCCCTATTAGCTCTTCACTTACAGGCATTACATCAATGTGCACATCTACTCTTTTTACCTTGCCACTGACAAAGTCGATAAAGTTTGGGATCCCGTCTGGATAATGAATTGTCACATTCACCACTTTGTTAATTTGCTCACCCATCGCTTGCATCACAAATGCAATGCCACCGGCCTTTGGCTTTAATAAATGGTCAAACGGACTTTTTTGGCGCTGATGCTTCTCTGGTGTAAAACGTGTGCCTTCTACAAAGTTTACAATACTCACAGGCATAGTTTTAAACTTCTCACAGGCTTTACGCGTTGTTTCTATATCCTTGCCTTTGAGCTTCGGGTTTTTACGCAATTGGCTTTTGCTGGTTCGGCTCATAAATGGGAAATCTAGCGCCCACCAAGCCAAACCTAGCACTGGCACGTACAATAATTCCTTTTTCAAAAAGAAATTTAAGAATGGGATCTTTCTATGTAAAACGCGTTGCATAATCACAATATCGACCCAACTTTGATGATTGGCAATCACCAAATACCAATCCTTACGTTTAATATCTTCTAAGCCTGTTATATTTAGCTCAAATGGCGTGATTAAATTCTGATTACAGTTATTACCTGCAACCCACATGCTTGCACACTCTTTGGCCAGTTTACTGCAAAGTTTTTGCCATATAGGGACTGGTAACAACTTCAATAAGCCAAATAAGAAAATGGGTATAAACCAAACTAACGTATTCAGGGCATACAAGAATAAACTGATAATGCGACGTAACAACGACATTCAATGTTTCCTTTACAACAACCTAAGTCAAAAGGCTAACATCTTGCTACATATGCGAGCCTAATTCATGATGGAGAATAATACCTTGTTTTTATGCTACGAAAAACCTAAGCCAATAAAAAGCTTAATCTTCAAAATAGGTATACCCTGCTAATCCTGCGTTTAATTCAGCTAAATATTGCGCTTTTAAATCATGCTCAATATCCAATTTGCTCACTTGTTCAACAAAATTATTAGACAGCTTTTCATGATCATAATGCACAAATTTCAAAACATCAGCCACGCTATCCCCTTTAATTGCATTGGTTAACGTATATCCTTGCTCCGTCAACTCCACATGCACAGAATCCGTATCACCAAATAAGTTATGTAAATCACCTAATATCTCTTGATAAGCTCCAACCATAAACATGGCTAAATGGTATTGCTGACCAAATTGATAAGGCGGTATTGGCAAACTTGATTCAATTCCCGAGCCCTCAACATATTCTCTGATCTGTCCATCAGAATCACAGGTAATATCTTGGATAATGGCCCTTTGAGTCAATGGTTGATCTAAAGACTCTATCGGCATTACAGGGAATAGCTGTTGGATCCCCCAAACATCAGGTAATGATTGAAATAAAGAAAAGTTCACAAAAAGCTTATCAGCCAACTTCTCATTTAAATCATCCAACACTTCGCGGTGTGAACGTGCATTATCGCTTAATGTTTCACGAACTTGATGCAAAATAGTGAAATACATTAATTCAATTTGTGCCCATTGCGTCATGCTCACTAAACCATGCACATATTGACCATGCGCTTCGCTAAATAAATGCATTGCATCGTGATAAGCCTCTAATGCCAAGCGTGGTGTGATGCGATGGAGCACTTGCCATAACTGGTGCAAAATAGCATGATCACTTTTATTCGGTGGTGTATTTGACGTTTGCTTTGGCGCTTTTTCAATATCAATAACGTCTGTGATTAACACAGCATGATGCGCTGTAAGTGCACGACCTGATTCGGTGATAATCGCGGGGTGCTCTAGATCATGTTGGTCACATACATCCGCAAAAGCACTCACGACATTACGAGCATACTCCGCTACCGTATAATTCATTGAGCAAGCGCTTCGTGACCCAGAACCTTCGTAGTCCACACCTAGGCCGCCGCCCACATCCACCGTTTTTAAGGGCACGCCTAATCGAGAGAGCTCTGCAAAATGACGGGCACATTCCGTTAATGCCCGTTGAATATCACGAATATTGGCAATTTGCGATCCGATATGGAAATGCACCAAATTCATTAAATGTAGTTTGTTATGACGCTTTAAAGTCTCCACTGCTTCTAATACTTGCCCCGCAGTTAATCCAAACTTACCTTTTTCACCGCCTGTATTCTGCCATTTACCTTTGCCAACTGAGTTTAATCGGATCCGAATACCAATCGCTGGTTCAATGTCTAAGTCGTCAATTTCTTTAATGAGAGAGGTTAATTCAGAAAGCTTTTCAACCACCACGTTAACGTTATGACCCATCGCTTGCCCAATGCATGCAAGACGTAAAAACTCACTGTCTTTATAACCATTACACACAATGGTAATCGGTTTGTTCGCAAGACCTAAAATAGCCATTAATTCAGGCTTAGACCCGGCTTCCAAACCAACTAACCCGCTCGGGTGAGCTAATAGTTTACTCACCACCGAACGTTGTTGATTCACTTTTATCGGATAAACACAGGTATAGTGACCTTGATACTGCTTTTGTTCACAAGCCAAGGAAAACGCCTCTGTCATAGTATCAACACGGTGTTGCAGAATATCTGTAAACCTGACTAAAACCGGTAATGTTAAACCTTCTGCTTTAAATTGTTCAGTCAGTTCGGTCAATGAGATTGCCGGAGTCCTTTTTTCCCCATCCGGAAATGCAACGAGCTCACCTTGGTCGTTAATATCAAAATAACCATCACTCCAATGTGCAACATTATAGATATCTCGCGCTGTCTCTAAGCCCCATTTCATGGCAATCTCACTTACTCAATTCGAAAGGCGTATTTTAATACTAGCGCATACTATTGGCGAACAAAATTCACGTCTCTTTCGTGAAAATACGCTTATATTTTTTTCAAAAGCGCGAAAGTCACACTTTGATGCAAAGTTTAGAAGCAATACATATATCAAACAACCGTTAAGCATGCCTCACTTTGTTATTCCTTGTTAGCCAAATCAAAGCACTATCAACGACAACTCAGATGAAACATGAGCTTTTAGCTAAAATGCGCTAAAATAGATTGAGCAAACACGTGCTCACTGGCAAAATTACCCGAATTAGAATAGTAAGTGTGAAATATATATGGCAAATCTAGAAGCAAACCGTTGGTTTACCGAAGTAAGTGACCGTGATGGCAGCGCCTTTTCTCTGCGTATCAACAGAAAACTCGATGAGATCCAATCTCCATTCCAGAATGTTGAAATGTATGAAACCACCGACTTTGGCAACTTAATGATAATCGATGGCTGTACTATGGTCAGCAGCAGAGAAAACTTCTTTTACCATGAAATGATGAGTCACCCAGCATTGTTTTCTCACCCAGCACCGAAGAATGTCGTTATTATCGGGGGGGGGGATTGTGGAACCCTGCGTGAGGTTTTAAAACACCCAGATATTGAACGTGTTACGCAAATCGACATCGATGAAGTTGTAACACAAATGTCGCTTAAATACTTCCCCGAACTGTGTGAATCGAATAATGACTCAAGAGCCACCATCATGTTTGATGATGGCATAAAATTTATGAAAGAAGCGGATGCTGAATCTATTGATGTCATTATCGTTGACGGTACCGACCCTATAGGACCTGGTGAAGGACTCTTCAACCATGCCTTTTATACAAGCTGCTTAAACGCTTTACGTAAAGGTGGGATCATGATCCAACAGAGTGAATCCCCCCTAATGCATATGCCGCTACTCATTGAAATGCGTGATGCAATGACAGATGTTGGGTTTGTTGACTTACAAACTTTACCCTTTCCGCAACCGATTTACCCTAGTGGCTTATGGTCATCAACGATGGCCCGCAAGGGTGAAGGGTTCTCAGGCTTCAGAGAGCAAGATGCTGATAAAGCACTATTTCATACCGATTACTATAATACAGGCATTCACAAAGGTGCACTGGCAACTCCTAACTTTATGAAACGCGCATTTGCCAAATAGCACTTGAAAAACGGACCCCATAAATACAAAAAACCCAAGCAATCGCTTGGGTTTTCTGCAAATGAGCCACTATCTTATAGCGTGCTTACTTATGATACTGCGCACTAAATTCGTGAACCGCATTAATGAAAACGCCCGCATGCTCAGGATCCACTTCCGGCGTAATACCATGGCCCAAATTAAAGACATGGCCATTGCCTTCACCAAATCCAGCTAGAATGTGCTGAACTTCTTCACGAATACGCTCTGGCGTACCATGTAGCATTGATGGATCCATATTACCTTGCAAGGCAACCTTATCACCCACGCGACGCTTAGCATCACCAATATCAATTGTCCAATCCAAGCCTACGGCATCACAACCTGTCGCTGCAATCGCTTCGATCCACTGGCCCCCATTTTTTGTAAATAGCGTTACCGGCACTTTTCGACCATCATTTTCACGAATGAGACCGTCTACAATCTTATGCATATATTGCAATGAGAACTCTTTGTAATCACGAGGACTTAACACACCTCCCCATGAGTCAAAAATCATTAACGACTGTGCACCCGCCTTTACCTGCGCGTTCAAGTAATCAATCACTGAATCTGCTAATTTGTCTAACAACAGGTGCAATGTCTTAGGTTCAGCAAACGCCATTTTCTTTATTTTTCCAAAGGTTTTACTACTGCCCCCTTCCACCATATATGTGGCAAGTGTCCAAGGAGAGCCAGAAAAACCAATCAAAGGCACTTCACCTTTTAATTCGCGGCGAATTGTACTGACCGCGTTCATCACATAACCCAGCTCATCGGTAGGGTCTAATTTGGGGATTTTCTGCACATCAGCCAAAGAACTAATAGGGCGTTCAAACTTAGGCCCTTCCCCAGTTTCAAAGTACAAACCAAGGCCCATTGCATCAGGAATAGTCAAGATGTCGCTGAACAAAATAGCCGCATCGAGTGGATAACGACGCAACGGCTGCAAGGTAACCTCACATGCCAATTCTGCATTTTTACACAAGCTCATAAAATCACCTGCTTGCGCGCGAGTTGCACGATACTCAGGTAAATATCGACCTGCTTGACGCATCATCCATACTGGCGTGACATCAACAGGTTGTTTCATTAACGCACGTAAATAACGATCATTTTTCAATTCGCTCATAGCGGCTCTCAATTCCAAAGCTTTAAAAATTGAGCAGATTGTATCATCATACACGCAAACGCTCTATGAAAAGCAAGCACCAAAATACGGGAATATGATCTAGATTAAAAGAGGCTGAAATTCAGAGAGTTAGTCCATCGCTACGTAACAAAATGTAAAACAACTTATTAATTTGTTTGCAACAGAGGTAAAAGCTTGGTATAAAATATCCGCGTTACAAAAATAACAACAAAACACCTTTATAATAAAAATAACAACTATTATCAAAGAGCTAAACTCATTTACAAACCACCTACGGGTGGTTTTTTCTTGTGAAAACCAACTGATTTACCCAAAATAACAACCCATTAAAAATCAACCACCTACACCAGTTTTGGTGAAATAAAATAAAAATAGGTTGACCTTTGCAGCAGATTTCCTTTTCATAGAGGAAAACAATCCGCTAAAGGAGTCCGCTATGCTTTCTAGGTTAGAACAAGCCCAACAAAAATGGGGAGGTAGCCATAGTGTTATTGATGCATGGTTGGCTGAACGTCAAGAGCTGTTATTACTTTATTGTAAAATAGCTGGATTTTCCCCTTACGATAAGAATGAACAAGCTTTACCAGAGCAGGTACAAATTCAATCTTTCTGTCAAATTCTTATGGACTATTTATCCGCTGGCCATTTTGAAATCTACGATAACATCGTAGAAGCCTGTAAGGAAAAAGGCCCTGAAAGCGCACAATTAGCGCAAGCGCTTTATCCTAGAATTGCTGATACAACTGACCTTGCTTTAGATTTCAATGATAAATATGCCGAAGCTTCTCAAGAAAGCCCATTGGTAGAGTTTGATAGTGATTTATCTAAATTAGGTGAAACACTGGAACTGCGCTTCGAGTTAGAAGATGAGTTGATTGATAACCTCTATGCCAATTATAGTCGTTAATAGCTATGCCATTGCGGAACGTTAGCAACAATTAAAAAAGGGCCTATTGAGGCCCTTTTTGCTGATGCTGGAGAAATGAATTACTCCGCAGCAGCTTCCGCTTTTTCTTCTTGGATCTCCAGTAATTCAACTTCAAATACTAAAGTCGAGTTTGCTGGGATTTTACCTAGATCACGCTCACCGTAACCTAAGTTCGCTGGAATAGTAAACTTGTATTTAGACCCAACTGGCATTAATTGTAAACCTTCAGTCCAACCTGAGATAACACGATTTAATGGGAAAGTAGTTGGCTCATCACGAGAATACGAGCTATCAAACTCAGTACCGTCAATTAAAGTGCCTTTATAATGTACCTTAACAACGTCAGTGACTAATGGCTTTTTACCTTCACCTGTACTTAATACTTCATACTGTAAACCTGACTCAGTAACGGTTACACCTGCTTTTTGTGCATTATCTGCTAAGAACTTTTCGCCTTCAGCTTTATTCTTTTCAGCATCTACTTTGGTTTTTTCAGCTTGTAACTCACGTACCGATGTGTCTAACGCAGTAAGGACTTCACGGATTTTAGCTTCATCTAGTTTTGCTTCTCCCGCTAATGCGTCTTGAAAACCACGCATAAGTAACGCTTGATCTAGCTCAACACCAAAACCTTTTTTATCAGCTAGGTCTTTTTGCAAGAAATTACCTACTGAAGCGCCAATGCCATAAGCTTGTTGTTGTAGCTCTGTTTCTAGTTTAACTTCAACTGGCTTTTCTTCAGCTTTTTGATTACATGCAGTTAATGCTAAAACTGACGCAGCAATCAAAGACAATTTAATCGTCTGTTTCATTCTGTCTATTCTCTCTTTCCGACATACCTAACGGTAGTCTGTTAATATTATATTAATGGTTAAATCTATTGTAGCCACATTATCATTCATCGCAGTAGATGCCAAATTCAAACGCTAAACGTAGAATAAGTTAACGCGACTTTGTGTACTTGATACGCTAGTATCTAATAACATACTACTTCTAACGGGCAGATTATATATAGTCTACCCTTTGCACTACATGACGTTAAGGGAAAATACCGATATTATGCCCAATGTTTTTCGTGTCGCCCTGCTATCACTATTAATTTTGCTTATAAGCTGCTCTGATGGCTCTAACCAAGCTGAGTTTACTGTTGAACACGCCGCACGGGGTGCATTCACAGCTGCGCTTTCTCAAGATGGGCGTTACAGTTTAGTGTCCTCAGTCGAACATGGTGTCAGCCTATGGGACAATGATAGCCATGGGCTAAAATATCAATGGCACCAATCATCTGAGCATGAAAACCTCGTCCACTCACTGGCTATTGCATACGATAATAGCTTTGCCGTTACTGCCGAAAATAATACTTTTGCCATTTGGAATATAAAAAATGGCAAAAACCACGGTTTCTATCAAATAAAAACAGGCACTATTCGCGACATTGCAATCAGCAACCAGGGCCGTTACATACTTTATGGTCGCAGCGATAACGTTGTTGTACATCTGGACTTAGAAAGCGGAAGGCGCATAGAGTTCCTTGGACATCAAGAAAAAATTAATAGTATTGCATTATCACCGAATGGACATTTTGCTTTAACTGGCGCAAATGATTACAGTGCTTACTTCTGGAATACCAAAACTGGGCAGGTAATTCATCGATTTAATCACCCAAGTCGAGTCACAAAAGTCGCATTAGATGCCAGTGGGCAGTATGCATTTACCGCAGACAGTTTAAAAAAAGCCAGCATATGGCAACTGACTTCAGGTGATCTTGTCTCGCAATTACAGTATATTGCCCGACAGAAAATTTTTAGTGCTGTGCGTTTCAATCAAAGTAGTGAACTGCTACTTACCGGTTCACCCAGTCGACAAATGGATTTATGGCAGGTAAATGATGGACAAAAGCTTGGATCTTGGCTTGTTGAGCCCAGATCTGGGAGCCGACCTAAATCAGCCGTTGTATTTGATGTGGCATTTGTAAACCAAGACCAAGCACTATTAACAGAAAGCTCTAGTGGACTACTAGAACGATTTAAGCGAGTAAACCGTTGATGACTGATTTAGAAAACCGCGTTATGGAATTAGAGGCTAAAGTGTCTTTTCAAGATGACACGATAGACACACTCAATGATGAATTACAAACTCATCAAAAGCGCCTAGCGAAGATGCAGCGCCAAATTGAATTAATTGGTGAGAAGATGAAGGAAACCAGTGAGTCTGGTATTATTCCACAACATCAAGAACCGCCTCCTCCCCATTACTAACCTTTCGTTATTCAGCCAGTTTACTCTGGCTTAAACACACCAATAACTTGTTCAAACTGGCGAGTCGACGCCTGCACGGCTGCTTTTGGTTGTGTCATGATATGACCACACTCAACACATTCGACCTTTTCCACATCATGTTCTTTAAATAGCATCATCACATCCATTTTTTTACACTCTGGACACGATGCGCCTGCAATAAAGCGTTTTTTCTGTTTCACAAATGTTCCCCTACTACTGGGTTATATAACAACCATCCCATTTTATCCTAAAGCGACTGTGCATGATACGCTTGAACAGGATTAAGCAGATCATGTTATGATGTGCCCAATGCACATTTAGAATTGAAACTATGATCCAGCTGTCTGATATTGAGTTACTTCGTGGTGGTAAAACACTCTTAAAAAATGCTAATGCCACTTTATTCCCTGAGCATAAAGTTGGCTTAGTCGGCGCCAATGGCTGTGGAAAATCCACTCTATTTGCGCTATTAAAAGGTGAATTACAATTAGACTCTGGAGATTTTCAATTTCCTAAAGATTGGTCTATTGCCTCGGTAAAACAAGAAACTCCAGCATTAGACATCAGTGCGCTGGAATATGTGCTGCAAGGTCATCACGAATATTATCAATGCCGCATCACTTTGCAGCAAGCTGAGGCGAGCGGTGACGGTGCGGTACAAGCCAAAGTACATCAAAAGCTTGAACTCATTGATGGCTATAGCATTGAATCTAAAGCGGGTGAATTACTGCATGGCTTGGGGTTTACAAATGCGCAAATAGATAACCCTGTGAGTGCCTTCTCTGGTGGTTGGCGCATGCGTTTAAATCTAGCCCAAGCGCTCATTCGTGATGCTGATCTGCTGCTGCTTGATGAACCAACTAACCATTTAGATTTAGATGCGGTTTATTGGCTGGAGCGTTTCTTGCGAGCATATACTGGCACTCTGGTGCTAATTTCTCACGATAGAGAGTTTTTAGATGCCGTCATTGACCAAATTTGGCATATAGATCAACAACGCATAAATATTTATAAAGGCCATTATTCTCAGTTTGAACGCCAAAAAGCAGAAAGAATGGCACAACACCAAGCTTTGTTTGAAAAGCAACAAGAACATATTGCACATTTAGAGCAATTTATTACACGATTTAAAGCAAAAGCAAGTAAAGCAAAGCAAGCGCAAAGTCGGGTTAAAGCGCTAGAACGAATGGAGAAGCTTGCGCCAGCGCATGCAGATTCCCCCTTCAACTTTGAGTTTGCTGACCCCATAGCATTGCCTAACCCACTTATGACATTAGACAATGCTGTTGCTGGGTATGGTGATGTCACTATCTTACATAAAATTAAATTAAACCTTGTTCCAGGTAGCCGCATTGCCCTGTTAGGTCGTAACGGAGCTGGTAAATCAACTCTCATTAAATTACTTGCCGGCGAGCTTGCACCACAAGCAGGGGAAGTATTCCAACATCAGGGCTTAAATATCGGGTATTTTGCACAACACCAGCTTGAGTCATTAGACTTACAAGCAAATGCAATCACACATTTACAGCGTCTTGACCCCAAAGCCAGTGAACAATCCCTACGTGACTTTTTAGGCGGATTTGCGTTTATTGGTGACAAAGCACTTGATCCAGTTGCACCATTTTCTGGCGGAGAGAAAGCACGACTCGTACTTGCGATGTTAGTCTACCAAAAGCCCAATTTATTGTTACTTGATGAACCGACCAACCACCTAGATTTAGAAATGCGTCATGCACTCGTTATGGCATTGCAAGGCTTTGAGGGCGCCATGGTCACCGTATCACACGATCGCCACATGCTAAAAAATACAGCCGATGAATACTACCTCGTTGATAATGGGATGGTAACCCAGTTTGGCTATGACCTTGATGAGTATTATCAGTGGTTATTAAATGCAAACAAAGAGGCCGCGAAGAAACCGGAAGTAGACACAAAAAGTCACTCTAGTAGTAATCGTAAAGAACAAAAGCGCCTAGCAGCCGAATTTAGAAAGTCAGTGCAACCGTTAAAAAAGCAAATTGAAAAGCTAGAAAAAGCGCTAGATAAGCATTCCGATGAGTTGGCCACGATTGAGATGCAGTTAGCAGATAACGATTTGTATCAAGAAGATAACAAGGCTAAGTTGACTGACTTACTCAATAAACAAGCGCTCGTGACACCAAAGCTTAATCAAGTTGAAGAAGATTTGCTCATGGCATTAGAAGAACTGGAAGGAAAAGAGCGCCATTTTGAACAGAGTATGAGTGCATGAACGCACTCTCTGCGGCGCTGTTTTGGCAATTTTCTTGCGCTAGCTATGCCCTGCCTAACATCAAGGAGCTGTTGTTGTCACTACAAGATAAGCATAATAAAAACATAAACCTATGCTTGTTATTACTTTACCTAGAGCAACAAAAAATACAGTTAACGCCAATACAAGTTAAAGCATTAGCAGATCTGTGTTCGGATATAGACGCGCAAACATTGTTACAACACCGGCAATTGCGCAAACACATCAAGGTATCTTATCAACGCCACCCCGCTTATCAGTCATTGCGAAAGCAGCTGTTAACAAGTGAATTAGCACTTGAGAAGTTTCAACAGCAATTACTTATAGAACACCTCGAATCTGATACTTTGAACCATAACAACGTCTCAAATAACCTGACGTTTTACCTCGATGAGCACCACGCGCTAGCCTTAAAACAATGCTTTTTCGCCACAAAAACATGATCAAGATCAAATCAGTGAATTAACCCTCGTAGCACGCTTAAAAAACTTGATCTTGATCATAATCCTTCGTAAGCCCCTCCTCTAAGATGAATACATCAACTAATTAGGAGTCACGGCCATGAACGTATTCTTCAGAGACTTTTTTACTGACCCAGTATTATTCTTGTCATTCGGATTTTTGGGGATTGTGATTGGGCTGTGTCTATTTTATGTGTATTACTTTATCAAGAAAATTAATGACGCAGAAGTACCTGAACAATAAAGTAATTATAAAACAACAATATATATTCTCAATGTAGACGAATTAAGCACGACGCACAAAGCACCTTACTAACCTAGTTAGTCGGGTGCTTTTTATTATCTGCGATCATGCCTATTTAAGCCTCAACACATTCAGCGTTTTTTGTTAAACTAATCGACCCATTGATAGCAAGATGTTTTATGGATTACTCATTTAAAGGTGCATGGTGGATGCGCAACCGGCATGTGCAAACCATACTGCCGCGTTTTTTTAGACCATTTCAAAAAGTACCTGTCTATTTTGAGGAACTGACGACCCCTGATGGTGACTTCCTTGAACTTGCATGGGCCAAAAACAAAAAGCCCAGTGCCCCAATCGCGATAATTTTGCATGGTTTAGAAGGTAATATTAATAGCTTTTATGCTAAAGGGATGCTTAACGCACTCAGTAAGAAAGGCTTCAACGCAGTACTTATGCATTTTCGTAACTGCTCTCGCGCACCAAATAAACTGGCACGCGCCTATCACAGTGGTGAAACCAGCGATTTAAGCTTTTTAATTAAAACGCTGAAACAGCGCTATGCTGACAGCCCGCTTTATGCGGTCGGCTTTTCATTAGGCGGAAATGTATTAGCAAAATATTTAGGTGAACAACGCCATACATGTAAGCTCTCTGGTGCCGCCGTCATTTCTGCACCATATCACCTCTCATCTTCATGCCAAGTCATACGCAACAGTTGCTATGGTCTTTATCAAAAGTACTTGCTCGACAGAATGAAGAAGTCGTTTTCCCGTAAGCTACCAACTATTCAAAGTGTATTGCCTTTAGATAAAGTGACCCTGAATAACTTCGACGATTTGTGGCAATTTGATAATCAAATTACTGCTCCACTACATGGTTTTGACAATGCGGAAGATTACTATCACCAAGCCAGTGCTCAACCCTATTTAAAACATATACAAACCCCTACCTTGCTTATTCACGCTAAAGATGACCCAATGCTGTCTGTACAAGCCATCCCCCATGAAGCACAAGTTAGTAGTGCCGTTACGTTAGCGGTGTCAGAGCGTGGTGGGCATGTCGGGTTTATTAGTGGCATGAACCCGTTTAAACCCTTTTTTTGGTTAGAGCAAGCTGTACCTCACTACTTTACTACATTGGCCAATATGGATAAAAAAATATGATCATTCCTATGCAACAACTTGACCCAACCACACTGGCTAATTTAATTGAGCACTATGTTTTGCGAGAAGGCACCGACTACGGCGAGCATGAGTATTCCACTGAAGAAAAAATAGCCCATGTCAAAGCGCTACTCAACACTGGGGAAGCGCTGATTGTATTCTCAGAACTGCATGAATCTGTCAACATTGTAACAAAAGCCCAATTTCAAGCCATGCAAAGTGAGGATTACAGCTAAAGCTGGTTTTTCCCTCTTGTATTTTCAGTTATAGTTTAGAGCTAATAACTAAACTAAAAAGGCAAAATCATGACCTTACGTTATTCTCTTTGCGCACTAGCACTGATGATATCCGGTGTACATGCAAAAGATTATCAAGCATCAGAGCTCGCCCATCGTCTCGCACAACAAAACATCCTGATTGATACACACATTGATGTACCATATCGACTTAAAGAACAATGGGATGACGTAAGTAAGGCCACCAAGTCAGGTGATTTTGATTATCCCAGAGCGGTAAAAGGGGGGTTAAACGCCCCTTTTATGTCTATTTATATTCCGGCCAACTTAGAGTTTGAAGGGAAAGGTAAAAGCTATCAGCTAGCTAATCAACTGATTGATGGCATGGAAGCTCTGGCATTCAGAGCCCCTGATAAGTTTGCAATTGCATACTCAACCAAAGACATTTATGTACACTTTAAACAAAAGAAGATGTCTATTGCGATGGGGATGGAAAATGGCTCACCTATTGAAGGGGAGCTGAAAAACCTCAAGCACTTTTTTGACCGCGGTGTACGCTATATCACCTTAGCACACTCACAAAGTAACCATATTTCTGATTCATCTTATGATATTCGTAGGAAATGGAAAGGACTCAGCCCATTCGGTAAGAACCTAGTAACTGAAATGAACAAAATCGGAATGCTCATTGATGTATCACATATTTCTGACGCCGCATTTTATCAAACAATGGAAATATCCAAAGTACCCGTTATCGCATCTCACTCATCATTACGTAAATATACCCCTGGATTTGAGCGCAACATGGATGACAAAATGTTAAAAGCACTCAAAAAAAATGGTGGTGTTATCCAGATAAATTTTGGCTCAAGCTTTGTCACGGCAAGCTCTCGAAGTTGGTATGATGTGCGCAATAAAGCACAAAAAGCAGCACAACAGAGCGGCAATACTCCAACCGATTTTGCGGCTGCATACCGTGCAAAAAACCCTTTCCCATTTGCCACGCTTGAACAAGTTCTTGATCATATAGATCATGTTGTTAAGCTAATTGGCATCGATCATGTTGGTATTGGGTCTGACTACGATGGAGTAGGTGACTCTCTGCCTATTGGTCTAAAAGATGTGTCGACTTATCCTAATTTAGTACAAGGTCTTTTAGATAGAAATTATACCCAAGGCCAAATCAAGAAAATCTTAGGGGGAAATACCTTAAGGGTGTGGCGTCAAGCAGAAGAATACGCTAGACAATTTTAACCTGTTTGTAGGTATGGCGTTGGCGTCATCGCTATACCTTCTTCTCATTGCCAATCACGCTTCACATGTTTTGCAAGCAGTAAACCTCATTTTCTAATCGTCATTCAAAACATAAGATAAGGCAAAGGGAGTCTTTAGGAAATAATTGAGAAGTACCAAGAATGATATATTAAGAAGAAATAAGTAGAATTATGTACAGGAATTGGTTGCGGGAGCCGGATTTGAACCGACGACCTTCGGGTTATGAGCCCGACGAGCTACCAGGCTGCTCCATCCCGCGCCTGTACTGTAGAAATTGTTTAAAGTTGATCTACATAACAACTTGGCTACCAAATCAAACAATAATTGGTTGCGGGAGCCGGATTTGAACCGACGACCTTCGGGTTATGAGCCCGACGAGCTACCAGGCTGCTCCATCCCGCGCCTGTACTGCAGAAATTATTTAAAGTTGCTCTACATGACAACTGGCTGCCAAATCAAAAAAGAATTGGTTGCGGGAGCCGGATTTGAACCGACGACCTTCGGGTTATGAGCCCGACGAGCTACCAGGCTGCTCCATCCCGCGCCTGTACTGCAAAAATTATTTAAAGTTGCTCTACATGACAACTTGGCTACCAAATCAAAAAAGAATTGGTTGCGGGAGCCGGATTTGAACCGACGACCTTCGGGTTATGAGCCCGACGAGCTACCAGGCTGCTCCATCCCGCGCCTGTACTGCAGAAATTATTTAAAGTTGCTCTACATGACAACTGGCTGCCAAATCAAAAAAGAATTGGTTGCGGGAGCCGGATTTGAACCGACGACCTTCGGGTTATGAGCCCGACGAGCTACCAGGCTGCTCCATCCCGCGCCTGTAATTTTAAGTGAAATCGCTTAAAATTTATTCTCCTAAAAAACAATGTTTTAAACTTGTCTTTTGAAGAGGTCGCTATAGTATAGGATTCTATTTTAAATGCAAGCAATTAAGCACTTAATTTTCGTTAAGTGCTTTATATACCAAAACGCAAGTAAATAATTACCGACCTTGTGCATTATTTAGACAGTGACCGTCGTTGATGTGGTGTGATCATTGTCTGCCAAGGCCAATCTTGGTGGCCCATCACAATAAAGTCTGGGTTTTCGATACTCTCTCTTTGGTTATAAGTAAGTGGATTAAACTCTGCGTCAGTGATACATCCCCCCGCTTCTTCCACTATTACTTGAGATGCGCCGGTATCCCACTCCCCCGTCGGACCAACCCGTAAAAAGCAATCTGCTTGACCTTCCGCGATAATACATGCCTTTAATGAACAAGACCCTAATGCAACTGTGTCAAACTGCCGTTCAATAAATTGACTGACAACTTCCAATTTTTGTCTACGGCTTACTGCAACAGTGAGGTTATTTGGCTTTGATACATAGATTTGCGTGTCCTGTGTCGCTGAACGTTTAAACGCCCCGCCGCCATGAACAGCATAGTAAGTGGTATTTTCAGTCGGCCAATATATTACCCCCAACACGGGTTTATTATTCTCAATCAAAGCAATATTGACCGCAAAGTCGCCACTTTCTAAAATAAACTCTCCTGTACCATCCAGTGGGTCGAGTAACCAATAGCGGTGCCAAGATGCTCGCTGTGATAATTCAGGGATTGGTGTTTCTTCTGACATAATAGGAATATCAGGGGTTAACTGTTGTAGCCCAGCCATAAGCACCTCATTGGCGGCAATATCCGCCAAAGTCACGGGCGTCTTGTCTGACTTTTCTCGCGCGCCAATATCGTCATTTTTATAAATTTCCAATATCGCGGCGCCTGCTTGCGCGGCAAGCGTAATACAAGGCTCCAATAATGAGTGCAAACTTACTCCTCCGATGCTAAAAATTGCTGTAATAACAGTAATGCGGCAACACTTCGAGCCTCTGTAAAGTCCACTTGAGTTAGCAAAGATTGCCAATCGTGTAATGGCCATTTAACAACGACCAAGGGTTCAGGTTCATCACCTTCAAGGCTTTGTACGTAAAGCTGCTGAGCAACAAGTACATGCATTTTGGCATTAAAGTAACTCGGTGCTAAAGACAGCGTTTTTAAATCTGTGAACTGTTTCGCTCCCACGCCCACCTCTTCCTTTAGTTCCCTATTTCCAGCTTCAAGCGGTGTTTCACCAGGATCAATAAGCCCTTTCGGGAAGCCTAATTGATAATCATGCGTACCAGCACAATACTCTCTCACTAAGAGTAGTTCATTTTCAGCCGTTATTGGGACGATCATAACCGCACCACGACCGCCGCCACGAACTCGTTCATATTGGCGTTGCACGCCATTGGAAAACTGCAAGTCGAGTGACTCCACAGTAAACAGTTTACTTTTAGCCACGACTTCACAAGTCATGATCTCAGGTGGACAAGGGTGCTTTTTCTGTGACATAGGCGTTTTTTTGCTATCATGACGGTAACTTAATCATAAAGCCTTTAACGAAAAATGCCTATGCTAAATTGGTCAAATATCGACACCGTTTTACTTGATATGGATGGCACACTACTGGATCTCCATTTCGACAGTCATTTTTGGCTCGATGTGATCCCTCGGGAGTACGCCAAGAAACAGGGGATTAGCTTAACCGATGCGAAAGCTGAAATTATGAAGCGCTACGAAGCCGTTGGCGGCCAAATACAATGGTATTGTTTAGATTATTGGCAAGCACAACTCGACTTGCCCATTATGGACCTTAAGCGAGAAATTCAGCACCTAATTACCATTCGTGACGACACTCCCGCTTTTTTACAAGCTCTCAAAGCAGCCGGTAAAGAGCTAATATTACTCACTAATGCCCACCCTGGTAGCTTATCGTTGAAAATAGAGCGCACACAGTTTGACATCTACTTAGACAAAATTATCTCCACGCACCAATACGGTGTAAGTAAAGAAAGCCAATCTCTGTGGCAACAAGTACAAGCTGACTTGCAATTTGATAAGCAGCGCACTTTATTCGTGGATGACAGCTTAGCCGTCTTAGATGCCGCCAAGCACTATGGTATTGCCCATTTGCTCGCAGTCGCAAACCCTGACAGCAAACAGCCAGCGAATAAAATCACTGGCTATCAATGTGTGACTGATTACCGCCACTTACTCCCATTAACAGATGAGTAAACTAGCTCGGGTAACGCGCAACTAAACCAGCATATACATTTTTGGCAAAATCTGGATGCTCTGTATCGAGGCTTTTTACTACGTCAACTAGGTGCTCGTTATCTTCTTGACCATTCCATACTTTGATGTACGTACCATCTTTGTAACCATGATCTTGACGGAAAAAGTTCAACGTATTTTTACCAACATAACCGCGATATAAATCGTCAATACTCATGTCAATTTGCTGCATGCACCCAGCAAAGGCTTCTGCATTAAACGTTTTATCCGCAACAGCTGATGCAGCCAATTGCTCTAGTGTTTGTTTAAAGTCAGCGCCACAATGCGGTTGCTGCAATTGTGTATCAAGCTGCTGCGCCAGCGCCTGATATGATGTTTCACCATCAATACGTAGCGACAAACCAAAGTGAAATATGTCCACCAACTCTAGTATCACTTGCTCTGTATCAGGTGTTTGCTTTTTCCACCACTTCCAACCGTAATGGTCGAGCATTTCTGCACATTCAACCCAGATAGCACGATACCAATCAAACCCTTGGTTAAACCACTGTTCATGAACTTTTGTATTCATGGCGTTTTGCATTTCTAGCATTACAACCAGTTTAGTGACATTGGCAGACATTGTGCTCTCTCTATGATCATTTCAAAGGCAATATGATACCCCACTGAAAGAAATTCGCCACTGGTCCGTTCTAATACAAGTCACTAATTTATTCATGAGAGTTTTATGCGTTTTCTAACAGCTATATCAATTATTATAATTGGCTTTTTCGTAAGCCCAATCACTCACGCGGCTCAAGTTACTAATATTGAGTCTGCCCCTGAACGCGTTAGGCCTTTGTTACCAGGCTTAGACGCCCCTCAATTGACGTTAAGAAATAAAGACAATAAATCAGTCAATTTAAACAACCTATATGCCGACAATAAAGCAACAGTCATTGTCGTTTATCGCGGTGGATGGTGTCCATATTGCTCTCGTCAATTAGCTGGGATCCAAAAAATTGAAGCACAAATTGCAGGCTATGGTGCAAAAATCATCGCGGTATCTCCTGATAGCCCAGCAGCATTGGCAAAAAGCAAAATCGACTCACCTAATTATCAGTTACTATCTGATAGTAAACTGGCATTAGCACAGGCTCTGGGTGTTGCGTATTTCTTAGATGAGAAAACAGCCAAAGCATACCGCGATCGTATGGGTGTCAATTTTGTTGATTTAGACGGACAAAGCAAAGTCGCCTTACCGGTACCAGCGGTATTTGTAGTCGACAAAAAAGGACTGGTGCAATTTCAATATACGAACCCAAACTACAAAGTTCGTTTAGATGAATCTGTATTACTCGCCGCTGTTAAAGCCGCGAGTATATTGTAACGCTCCCTAACTAAAACCGTTAGCTTATTAAATCATTAACATCTAACGGTTTTCCAGTCTATTGTAATCAAACAGTCCATACTCTGCACCCCGGTACTCTTTCGCAACGTTATGTAATATATCACTGTACTGCCAAAACTGCGGGTGCGTCCGACGAATACCAAACTGCGCTTTTAAAGCGCGATAATCTGCTTCACTTGCAACCGTTTGCAGTTGCGAAATAAACTCTGTTGCATGTACTTCATTTGGCAAATACCAGATCGCTTCGGGGTAATCTCCGATAAACCCTGGGACTAATGTGGCTCTGTCTTCTTGATAGGCTCGCTGACTCTTTTCATTCAACAAGCTTGAAATGTTATAATGCGCATTATGATGGATCAACGTGTAGGCGTTATGGCTCTGCCCTGTTGGGCCTTTCTGCAAAATATATGACACTTGAGGCAGTAAATTTATGGTCGTGGCAGGCAGGTGATTGAGTGCTTTAAATGCCTCAGGAACAGCACTATAATCATATTCTTGGCTCAATACGGGTGCCAAATGTTGTTGAAACTTATCAAGTAGCTCATCTTTTGGTGAATTCGTTACAAACTCAATACCCGTTGGCGCACCCCATAACGCCTTACGATTTATGAACTCACTTAAACTTACATGTGAACGCCTATACCAATGATCTCGCACTTCTTTACGAATACTTTTTGGCAAAAAGTTAATAAAGTTCTGTTCACCCTCTAAACGTAAAAAGTCCATATATAGGCGCGTATTTAACTGATGGCCTATATTACCGTATACGTCAAAGCCCGCCACCAGCAAATAATGAATACGTTCAAATAATGCGTAGTCAAGTACCCAAACTGTTTTTGGTTTTTGTCCAACAAAGCCTTTTACCACCGTTGCACTGTCAAAATGGCGAAATACCGTTAGCGCAGCGTTTTGATTATGCCCATCCCCTTGCCACAATAAATCTAGGGTTAAGTTTTCCCCATCCCCGAGTAACTTATTGGCCAATGCTGTTTTAGCTTTTAGATAGGCATGCTGCTGAGTTGCATACTTCGTCCAACTAGATACCGGCAACACATTACTTTGTTCTGAAGCAGGCAAAGCCAACTCATCATCATGCGATAACAACAACTCACTCACTTCTGGAGAACTGTTTTTATCCGGATCAACAAACGCCACCCAAAACTGGTCATTAATCACATTTAATGCCACTTGTCCTCTACACACGGGACCTTTGATATAACCCTTAATGATCAATTCCGCTTCATCAAGCATAAATTGATATTTAGATTTTACCGGGATTTGTGAAAACGCTTTAAATGGATTCGACGCAACCTTGGCATCATAACTCGGCAAATACGTGACGTCATAATCCGCACCAATAAACTGCTGATATAACCGCAGCATCTTCTTTCCATCTAGCGCAAGCGGCATATGCGTTTTGGCTAATATGGTAGTACGCTCATGCATTAACCGATAATAGACACGCCCAGTTTGCGGATCATCATACGGGCGACGAGTTGCAATGAGTTTAATTTCTTGCCCTGGGGGGGCAGTCGAGCGTACCAACTTAAAAAAGCTCGGTGATGCTGTTTTTACCTTGGTAGGAAAGTAAATATTGGCAAGGTACCAATGTTCATAAATATATCTCGCAGCCAATCGATGCTTTAGGCTATCTTGATTTAGAAATGCTTCCCACTGTGACACCTGCTTTATATCCTCCTCTGTGGGTGGGAGAATATGGGCCATTTTGGCGCCTTTGCGCATCCATGATGTTAGGGTATTGAACTCTTGTGGCGATATAGCTGGCAATCCATAAGGCATCCCCGCATGAGGTTGATGTCGTGCCAATGCGGAATACTCATCCATATTTGCACAGCGCTGGGTACGGTCTAATGAAAAATCAAACTCTTCACCCAGTATGCTTTGCGATGGTAGCGGATGACCCATCTTTAACAGCAAACTATTGTATAATACACTCCCTAACAAGTTCGCCTGTTCTGTCTGTACTCGCTCATTCAATACCGGTGTAAATCCCTTTTCACGCCACTGCTTTGTGTCCACTGCATCATACAACAACCTGCTTGGCTGTTGAGCCAATAACCTTGTGCCGTCATAGACCCGTGTTTTGCTTACCCCTCGGTCAATCCCTTCAGGTGAAGATAGCTTAAGTTGGCACGGTGCATCATAACAGCCGTGACACACCACACACCGTGTATCTAAAACAGGCTTAACCGCTTTTAAATATTCTGCTGCGAGACCATACTGACCACTACTCAAACGTGCTTGAGTTTGCGCTTTACCAAACAAATCATCATATTTGCTAAAACCAATTGCGGTACACCCACAAAGCAATAAAAAGCCAATCAATAGGGTCCAGAAGCGTTTTTGCATTAATCCTCCTCGACTTCTTCGCCTAAATCAAAGGTCGGCATCATCTCTACCGGAGGGGAAATAAAAACTTGCTCAGATTCATCACTGAGTACGGCACTCAATACCGGGCCATGATTCAGTAATAACTGTGCTTGGTGTGAGCCTGTTGCTAACGCTGAAAATGTGACATCTCTCACTTCAAGATCATACGTATCTAAAGTAATACTGACACTTTCATCTGATCTCGGGTTTTGACATAAATTAGCCAGAAGTGTTTCATCGAGCGTAACATTTAACACCAAATCAGGCATGTCAATATTACGCGTTTCGATTTCATCATTTAATAAAAATAGCGGCAAAGTAAGTGGTGTATTTTGTGATAATTCCATAGATAATCTGCATTCAGGTGAACTCAATTGATGTGCTCATATTAGCATAAATAAACTAAACTTTATTGACTCTATGGTCGACACTTCTTCCCTAAATAAAATGTTTTTTACCAAGGAAGTGGATCACCATTCCCATGTAAAAAGCTGCCACTGGATTCAAGCGTCAGTTCCTCAATACGGGTAATTAACCTATACGCTGCTTGCTCAGCTGAAATATCTCCTGCGTAATTCACCATCTCAGTTTGTACGAACCCTGGGTGCAACAATGTTAACGCGACACCTTGATCTTTTAATTCATGCGCTAAGCTCACGCTCGCGGCATTTAATGCGGCTTTGGACATGCGATAACCAATATATGCGCCAGAGCTATTATCTGCAATTGATCCCATTCGGCTGGTGATCATAGCAACTTTAGCAACGGGTGAAAGATTCTGCTGTAATGCATGCACAACACGAATTGGGGCAATGGCATTTACCTGTAGCTGTCGTTCTAGAGCTGAAAAGTCCATATCAGTCAGTGTTTCATTACTAAATACCCCTGCGTTATTGATAAGGACATCTATCGGTTGTTCAGATAAAGCCTCCTGTAACACAGTAATGTCCGCCGTGTTGCTTACATCGATGTCAGTTACAATATTGACCCCATTCAGCTGTGCAAGGGCATCAGATGAACGACGAACAATGGCTGTTACCTGATAACCTGCTAAAGCATACTGCTTGCAAAACTCTAACCCAATACCTCTATTGGCCCCTGTGATAACAATGTGTTTATTCATATCAATTCCTAATTACCCTACACAATATTTAACCCGAAACGCTTTCACGTTACATAATTTGAACTAATATTTTTGGGGTAAGATACATAAAAATCAAGCCAGCGCTAAGCAATCAATATGCAAAAACAACAATCATTAACTTACGTATTTATGGACAGGTAAACTCACTATGCGCACATTACTACTGATTATATCAGTACTTTTTATCCTCCCTTGCAATGCAAAGCCCTACACAATTAATGCCAGTGAAGCACTCTCCTATCAGCTAGGTCAGCAACAGGTTACCGCCATCATGACCGAAATTTATCAGCCATTGAACATCGTTCCTGAAGTGATATTTTTACCCAGTTACCGAGGATTAAAAAATGTGGATCAGGGCCTACTCGATGCGGAAGGCGGTCGTGTTGATGTTGTGATGACAACGTACAAAAACGTAATAAAAATACCAACCCCCATTGCGCAATCTCAATTAGCCATTTTTTGCCTTAAACCACACAGTTGCCAGGTAAACCTAAAAGATCCCATATTGCGTATTCACGGTAACCTCATTGCGGAACACTATTGCGCCAAAAAAGATTTAAGCTGTACTGCTGTGCAAAATGACGTTTCTGCTTTCCAAGCATTGGTAAAAGAACAAGCAAATATACTGTTAGCAAACAGCGTATTTCCCAGCGGCTCTTTGTGCACCGCAGGAATTAAAAAAGTGTACATTAAACTTCTGCACGCTAAACCTCACCGCATCTATCATTACGTGCACCAGCGCCACGTAAAACTGGTCAGCGCATTAGATGCATCAATTAAGGCATTACATCACTCTGGTAAGCTGCAAGCTTTAATTGACACACTGCTTCAGAGCTTTGCAAAATGTGGTGGTGAAGTGATCAAGTTACCGCAATCTCTGCCTATTGTTCAGAGTCAATAATATCTCCTGAGGTCGACTCTAAAATTGAAAATACAGCGCCGCTAGGGTCGCTCAATACAGCAAACCGACCCACTTGCACAATATCAGTCGGTGGCACACATACTGTGCCAGCGAGTTGCTCCGCTTGCGCTACCATTGCATCACAACTTCGCACAGAAAAATAAATCATCCAATGTGGCGTAATACTTTCATCCCACTCTGATGTCATTTCCATTAACCCTGCAACAGGCTCTGAATTGACGCTAAACAGGGTATATTGTGACTCCCCCATAGGCATAACCTCGGCTTTCCACCCTAAAAGCTGTGTATAGAAAGAGGTACTTGCTGCGACATCTATGGATGCCAGTTCATGCCAATACGGTACATTAAACTCTAATTTTCGTTGGCAACCTGAGTGCTCCTTCGCTTGCCACAATGCAACTAAAGCACCTGTTGGGTCGCTCATCATAACCATTCTGCCTGCACCAGGCACATCATGTGGCCCGTGAATAATGTGTGCGCCTAAACTTTGCGCTTCAACGGCTAATACATCAACATTTTCAACTGCAATATACGCCAACCAATGGCTCTGAACCTGTGCGTCTACTTGTTCTTGCATCATTTGATACATGGCGGCTATATCATCTTTATCCTTTTGCAGCATCGTGTAATAGTAATCATCACCAATCGGTTGATCATCAAACTGCCAGTTAAATAATTCGGTGTAGAATGTTTTTGCTGCTGACCAGTCACTCGAGCATAATTCAGCCCAACAAAATGTATTATTCGTAACAGAGGTTACTTTTGGCATATATGGCTCCATTGCTCATTGCTTAAAGTCAATATCAAGTAAAGCACAAAATCAGATACTCACATGGGTTTGTATTACATTCTCAGTACTGAATGCCTATTGCGTAACCAATTCTAAATATGGCCTACCATAGGTCTGAATAAGTAATTCTGCTGCTGCCTGACGTTTTAATGGTTTGCTCATAAGGTAACCTTGGCTTTGTTGACAATGCAATACCCCTAATACGGCCAATTGTTCTGGTGTTTCAATTCCTTCTGCGGTCACTTCTAAATCAAAACTTTTCGCAATTGCACAAATTGCTTCTATCAGCTGACGAGCGCTGCCAGCGCACTCAATACCGTCAATAAATGCCCTATCAATTTTTAAACCATCCACAGGCAATACGCTTAAACGAGCTAAGCTACTAAAACCAGTTCCAAAATCATCGATATAAATACCAAATCCAAGTTCATGCAGTTGCTCTAATGGCTCAATCAAACTGTCCTCCACCATCATCATCGCAGATTCAGTCAATTCAATTTTAAATTGTTGCGGTGACACATCATACTGAGCAAACAATTGCTTTAACCAAGGTACAAACATCCCACTTTGTAGTTGCAAGGGAGACACGTTCACACTCATAAACAGCCCTTCACAGTTATGCTCACTCATAAACGATAGTGCCTCACGAAACACCCACTGACCTAGCACGTTTATTTTGGCACATTCTTCCGCGATTGGAATAAACTCTGCAGGGCTGACAAAGCCCAGCTCTGGGCTTTGCCACCGCACTAACGCTTCAAAGCCTCGCAACACCTTGCCATCTCGACAAAAAATAGGCTGAAACTGTAATTTAAGCTCAGTGTCTAACGTCATATCATGTAATGCGCGCTCGACTCTCAGTTTCCTAGAAGCTTCACAGGCAATCGCTGAACTATAGATGTGATAGCAATTTTTACCTCGCTTTTTTGCCTCATACATAGCAATGTCCGCATCATGCAGCAGCTTTTCTGCTTCATAATTCAAACATGGAACGGTAAACTTCCTAACCCCAACACTGCCACTAATACAATGACTCTGCTCTTGATATACAAAAGGTTTACGTATTTCTACCAGAATATCTTCCAGTACGCCCTCTAATGGCATCGGCAATTTGGCAAAATCAATTAATACTGCAAACTCATCGCCTCCCAAACGCGCAATGTCAGCAAAGCTCCCTAGCAATATTCGCATACGTGTTGCAAATTCAACCAACAGTCGGTCTCCAGCGAGATGACCTAAGGTATCATTAATCAACTTAAACCTATCTAAATCAATATATAGCAATATATACTTTCGCTCTGTGGCCGTTCGACACGTTTCAACCAAATTCAAGAATGTTTGCCGATTAATCAGATCCGTTAAACTATCATGCTGAGCTTTGTACTTGAGTTGTTCATTAAATAATTTAAGTTGCGTAATATCTGTTACACGCCCTTCATACAAGGTCCCATTTGGGCTATGTAACCAACTTCCTGTTTGTCTAAGCCAAAGACTATCTTTAGACTCTACCTGCGCTAACCATTCTAATTCGTCATGTCGCGTTTTCTGATCAATGATGGCTTGCCACTGCGTAGCGAACTCATCATCAACGATATATTGGCTTAAATACGCCCCGAGGGGTTTGTCCTCTACGCCGATAAGCAGGCGTCTAAATGCAGGGTTAGCATCAATAAGTTGACCGTGTCCATCAAGTACAAAAAGCCCTTCATTACTGTTTAAAAATAGACTTTTGTACTTTCTTTCAGCACTGATCTGCTGCTGTAAAGCCGCTAAACGTCTATCCGATTCAACACTTAACCGCTCATTGGCTTGCGCTAGGCTTGTGGTGCGCTCAACCACTATCCTGTTAACAACGTTATTCCTAGAAACCAAATATCGTACTTGCATCCATACGAGCCATGCACATAGACTTGCCACCACAATGAATCCTGCGATCATCAATTGTCTATTTTCAAGTAAACTGGGGGCCAATTGCTTCTGACTAAATAACTGTAACATCAACTCTTGACCATAAAAGTCAATATGTTGATATGCACCTACTTGTCGACTTTCTAAACTATGCGTGTTTTGCCAATCAGAGCTAAACAGCACCTGTTGTTGTGTTAAAACACGAATGTGCTGCTGACTTGTCTGGTAAATATGACCAAACAAACCTTCTAGTAAAATTGGTAATTCAAAGCTAATACCCAATGCTGATGCAGCTCCATCGTGATCAGGCCTTTGTACCAGTAATGTCCATTTATCTTGATCTCGCCAATTGATGGCCATCAGACTTTGTTGTTCATAAAGGGCGTTGATTTGTTGCTCGGTAAAATTCAAGCTTTCCCCCATTGTATGCCCATATTCGGCCATTGGGGCCACGTTCATCAATGTCAGGTAATGCTGGCTGTGTGCTTGCGCTAAACGTACTTTATAATCAAAAAAGCCCTGACTTTTCTGACTGGCTTCCACATTCGCCACTTGTTCAGCACTAATGATTCGATACAGTTCTAGCCGTAGTTCAACGTCACTGCCCGGAAGCTGGGACTGTGCGACTTGGTTGAAAAGGTCCATTTCAAAACTAGGTACCAAATAAGAATCAATCGAATATAACAAATGCCCAACGTATGATAGTTTGGTATCAAGTTGATGATGGTACTGCGATAGCTGCTGTTGTAATGTTTGCCGTTCTTGCTGTTGGTAATAATTATTCAGTAAATAACCTACATACAGCATGACTGATACAAAAAGCGCAAAACACGCGGCACCAAACTGCACTGGTGAACGTAAAACTGAAATTATTGGCGTAACTATAGACATATGTAAATGACGTTGTATTCTATACACACCTGATAATAGTTCTTATTTACAATGAAGAAAAGCAAACTTTTACTTTATTCCCTTATATTGATACAAAGTGCCCCAATATTTGCAAATACAGCGCATTTGAATGTTTATTCGTTTCGTAAATATGAGCTCATTGAACCTGTCATTAAAAAATTTGAAGCACAGCACAATATTAAAGTTAACGTCGTAAATGGTAAATCCAAATACTTACTCGCTCGCTTGAAAAAAGATGGAATGGACTCTCTTGCTGACGTGATACTGAGCTCTGATTTAGTGCAGTTACATGATCACAAAAACCTCTTACAGCCAATCCCACATCTTGCCCAGTGGGATCATATCCCGAGTGAACTTAAAGATAATAATGGATTTTGGGTCAGCATTTCGATGCGAACACGTGCGCTTTTCAGTCGTAAAGATGATACATCATCACCACCACTTCGCTATGCATCATTAACACGCCCACAATACAAAGGCACCTTTTGTGTTCGTAACTGGCAGCATAGTTATAATCAAATGCTCGTAGCCTCGCTGCTTGCCAGTGAATCAGGCTCAGATACAGCATGGTTACCCATCGCTAATCAATTATTGGCAAAAAGACCCACAGGTGGAGACAGAGATCAATTGCGCGCTTTGGCCAGAGGGCAATGCCAATATGCACTGGCAAATCACTACTATTGGACCATGATGAAGCAATCCAATAACAAGCTAGACCGTGACCTAGCTGAAAAGCTTAACATACATTATATGATTGCAAATGATGGCACTACACCTATTTCCACGACCACCGCAGCAATAGCCAAATATGCGCCAAACAAGCATCACGCTCAAAAATTCATCCAGTTTTTATTAACAAGTGACACACAAAGCGTCTATGCCAGTTCACTAGCTGAATACCCTGTCATTGAAAAAGCAACAAGTAGAGTGACGCCATTTACCCCTAATATTACCGCAGTAAAACAAAGTCTTTCGTTATTAGACATAGCCAAAAAGCGCCTACAAGCACTTTAATTATTGTGCATAAATAACGCGTAAATCACAATTGAACAACTTAACCGGATACTCTCGGTGGCCCAAAACATGGTACGTCGTGGCTTTTTTTGGGCCTTGCAACGTCATCACCTGGTGGTGCTCTTCGCGGTAAGCTTGCTGTATACGGCCATATTGTCCTGTGTAAATAAGGGTTAAATACGGTGCTTCGTATTGCCACCACCCCGAAACATTGTGAGTACTTAGCACCCCTTCCTCACGCCATTGCCTCTCTGCACGCAAAACAACACGACTATCGTGCCCACTGCAATCGTGGGTATAAAGTAAATTAGGGGCAACCTGTTTACTAGCTAGAGCAGGAAAATATAACCCAAGGTTACCCTGCGAGTAAAAGTGATTATCATGATTAAACACTCGGGTATCAAGGCGTTCAAAGCCCAATTTGTTTACAAGAAGTGTTACCTCATCAACTATCGATTGAGTCAAATCTCCCGGGAAGTAGAAAAGGGTTGGGTTGTCATATACTCTTTTAGGTATCACATTATTAAGACGGTACTCAATACCTAAAGCATCTAACTCATTTGTTAATATGGACTGTTTATTTTCTTCTAACACCGCATGATATACATGTACCTTACTATTTGATTGGCAACCAACACATAACACCAACCAAAACATACTGGATATAACGCCATGTACTCGATTCATAATTTATTACTTGCCCCACCATTGATTACAACTGTAATCAATGGTGGGGCACAATGCAACGTCAAATCTCTACTATGCGCTTACGTTTCATATTTAGCGGCCCATTGTTGTACCGTCGATTTCTTATAAAGAATGTCTTTAAATAGGCGATGACGCTCGTATTTCAGTGTCAATTCCTTGGTGTCAGTACCAGTCATTATCTGATTATGGTATTCATTAAAGCGCGAGATCACACGATAACTATGGGCTGATTTATTTGCCACTCGTGCAAAATGTGCTTTCAAATAGTTTCTCACATCTTCTGCGGTCATTAAGTCTAACCCATCTAAGTTCATTAACTCTTTTTTTAACATCGCTCGAATACCCATACTTACGTCGCCCTTGTCTTGAGATGTGCTGTCTTATGCCTAGTATTAGCTTCTGAACCAAAATACACACAAATAACGATATCTAAGTTAAAGACCATAAAAAAAGACAAAAAGTTTCGTCAGCTGTCGCATCCAGCGGTATAATATCGCAAACTGAAATAGGAGTTACTTGAATGACCGATGAACCCATTGAATTTATTGAAGTTGAGCTAGAAGAAGAGCCAATAGAGTTATGCAATCTACTTAAGGTATTAGACCTAGTTGAAACGGGTGGGCAAGCTAAAATGCTCATTGGTGAAGGCTATATAGCCGTCAACAATGAAGTGTGTACGGTAAAACGCAAAAAAATGTATTCTGGTGATAGCCTACATTTTGATGGTGATGACTATGTACTCACACTCTCTAGTGACGCGACTCCAGCGATTAGAACACAACCGACTCCTGACGTTGTAGAGCCTGAAAAAAAGAAAAAGCGCAATAGAAGCAGAAAAAATAGAAAAGATGCTGACACGGGTAGAAAGCCAATTTCATTTGGGTAACACTGGCGCTGGCGATCACACGTATCTGCACTTGTATTCGATACATATTCACTCCTATTTCTCAGCAGAAGTGCAGATAAGGCGTTACCCTTATTATAATAAAATTCTCGTACCGCATGGCTGATATAAATAATTCAATTGCTTATCTTTAATACTCGGTGATATAAAAGTCACCCATTATATTAAAGGACTTCATTTTAGGAGCTGTCATGTCCATTTGGTTTCGCCCCATCACTTTAGCGTTTTGTAATGACTTAGACAACGGATTACATGGACAGGGGTCGCTCATGAAAACGCTTGGTATTAGTATAAAAGAAATCGGATCTGATTACCTCGTCGCCACAATGCCCGCTACACCACATCATCACAACCCGATAGGAATAGTCCATGGTGGTGCCAATGTCGCTCTTGCAGAAACAGTCGCCAGCTATGCAGCAAACTTCGTGGTGGACTATGAACGCTACTATTGTGTTGGACAAGAAATCAACGCTAATCATTTAAAAGCATCTCGCAATGGCATTCTTACAGCCACAGCGCGCGCACTACACATAGGAAAGCGCACATCAGTCTGGGAAGTAAAAATCGTCAATGCGCAAAACCAATTATGCTGTGTATCTCGAATGACCGCTGCAGTTGTTACTCGAAGTCGCCAAGGTGATTCATAACAATCTGTTGGTAAACTCCACTCTTTCTGATTTTTGCTAGCCCTAAATTAAATTGTCGAATTATCTCCTTCCCTTGTGGGTGTGTTTTAAGCACACCCGTATGTAATGGCCAAGACATCAATGCCGGATATAGCACCTCTAAATCATGCAGTTCTGGATATACTTTCAAATGATGTTTGACTGCCCATAAATCAGCTATTGCAACATCTACGCGTCCTTTTTGTACCAATTGTAAGCTAGCATGCAAACTTAGTACGGGCACAACTTTCAGCCCTTCTATACCATTTAAAAATTCATGATAGCCATACCCTCTTATGGTGCTCATGGTTAAGAAGCGCAGACTGGTGGCACCTTTAAAGTTAATCTTGTACTTTGCATGTTGGACCACCACCATATCGTTATTAAAATAAGGTTCGGTGAAAAGCAATGTCTGCGCTCGTTGATGTGTCCACCAAAGTGCTGGCACTAAATCAATTTCTTTTTGTTCCAGTAACCGCATTACTCTGCTAAATGGCGCAGTACGTATTTCAAAGCGAATATTCTGTGCCGCGAATGCAGCCACAGTGATCTCTTTCACTAAACCTGAACCATCTTCTAAAATATATGGTGGCCAAGGACTATGCCCCCCAACAACCACTTTAATTGGACTTGCAGCAGTAAAATGAGATACCAACATAAACCAAGCCAGGTAAAATAAACCTTTCAATTTTGTTCCTTATATCAATATGGCCGTTGATATAGTGTAGTCGATAAATGATCCACTCAGCCTATAAAGTACTCATATTGATACAGTAAAGATGACCCATATTATTGCCTTTGGTATACTAAGCTTCTGCCAATCATTGAAAGAAGCACTATGGAAAAGTTAGACACTGTTGTTATTGGCGCTGGTGTTATCGGAATGGCTGTTGCAGCGAAATTCAGTGAATCAACTCAAACACTACTCATCGAGCAAGGTGAGCAATTTGGTGAACACAGTAGCAGCAGAAACAGCGAAGTCATCCACGCAGGGCTGTATTACGCTACCAACAGTTTAAAAGCCCAGCTGTGTATCCAAGGTAAAGAATTACTATATCGACATTGTGAAAAATTTCACGTACCCCACAAAAGAATCGGTAAAGTGCTCACCGCAAAAACAACTTCTGAGGTGAATACCTTACACACTATTGCTGCGCAAGCAAAAATCAATGGCGTTGATGATTTGCAGTTTTTGTCCAAAACACACATTGGTCGCTACGCGCCTCATATTAACGCAACACACGGACTATGGTCTCCCTCTACAGGGATTATTGATAGTCATCAGTTTATGTTGTCACTTCTGACAAAATTAACACAAAATCACGGCCAATATGTGCCTCGTACACAGTTTTTAGCTGCGCGTAAAACCTGCAATGGGTACATAGTCGATTTAGATTGTGACGGAGATTTATTTCAGATCCAATGCCAATATTTAATTAATGCTGGTGGCCTTTTTGCTCAAAAAAATGCCTCTTTAATTGATGGGCTAGAAAAAAAATATATTCCAAAATTACACTATTGTCGCGGTCAATACTTTAGCTATCACGGTAAACACCCTTTTTCACACTTAGTGTATCCTGTGCCTGAAAAGCATGGGCTTGGCATACATGCAACACTCAATCTCGCAGGCCAACTCCGCTTTGGCCCTGACACCCACTTTATCCATGACTTAAATTATCAAATTGATGCCAATGATAAAAATAAATTCGTGCAAGCTATTAAGCAATATTGGCCAGCCATCGACGATACAAAGCTCTTTGCTGATTACGCAGGAATTCGCCCAAAAATAACTCAAACCGGTGCTCAAGACTTTATAATTCAATCCTCAAATACACATAGCTATACTGGCTTGATAAACCTATTTGGCATTGAATCTCCAGGCCTGACATCTAGCTTAGCAATTGCAGAACAGGTCCTTAAAGATATCGGTTAAATCATATTAGGTTGAGCAAGTTAGTGTGCTATAAATTTTCTTGCTAGTCACCATTTCCACCGGTTGCATCATCCAACTGTTTGGTTCGATCATCCATCAATTTTTGTACATTTTTAGCGTCTTTCATCAACTTATTTACCGCAGCAGGATTTAAAGCAGAGGGTACGCCGTGTTGCGACTCGTTCGCTGATTTCTCTGACGCAAGCTTATCCAAAATCGCTGTATCTTCCGCCGCCATAATCGTGACCCGACTGGGATCTAAGGTATGGTGCAGACTATCCCCTTTAGGATTTGGCTTATCTGAATAAATCCAATTGCCATTCTCATCACGCCATTTATAAATTACAGGATCACTGCGTACTTCTTTTTCCGGATCTATATCAGCTAGCTCTTTGGCTTTGCCAACGGCTTTATTAAGTGTATGTTCCGAGTATTGAAATACCGCTTGTGCACTCCCTTGAGCTTTTTGTACCAATTCTTCTGCATTTATCCAAGGCTTACCATCGGGACGTTTTAAAACAAAGAGCGATCCCAACCCTATTAGCATCACCATAATCATCATATAACTTACAGACTTCATGTCTTCACTCCCTCGTATCATTCAATTAAGCTTAGCGTGATTAATTAGATGATACACAGCTGACAGACATAAAAAAAGCACAACAAAAGTTGTGCTTGTAAAGCGTATCTGACACTGGAGAATGACTAGATACCATCGCCATCAATGTGTAAACCACATTCACGGTTCAATCCAAAAAAGCGTGTTTCTTCTTCCGTCATACCCGGTTCAAGTTTACGCGTCGTATGCACATCGCCCATCGATACGTAACCTTGCTCCCAAAGTGGGTGATAAGGTAAATCATGCTTAGTCAAATATTGATAAACATCGCGGTTATTCCAGTCAATGATGGGGTAAACCTTCACGGTTCCGCGGCTGATCTCTAAAACCTGCTTATCAGCACGTGTCGAGGCTTGATCTCTGCGTAGCCCACTAAACCATGTACCCACTTTATGTTCTTGCAATGCTCGCGTCATTGGCTCTACTTTATTAAGCGTATTGTATTGCTTTATGCCTTCTTCACCAAGCTCCCATAACTTACCATATTTGGCTTCCTGCCAAGCAGGGCTGTAATTAGAACGATAAACCTTTAAATTTAAGTTTAACCGTTCAGTTAAATAGTCAACAAACTGATATGTTTCAGGAAAAAGGTAGCCAGTATCAGTTAATACAACAGGCACATCTGCTTTTTCTTGCGTTACTAAATGCAGCATTACCGCGGCTTGGATACCAAAGCTAGACGATAAAAATGCATTGTTCGGCAAATTTTCTAAGGCCCAAGTCACTCGCTGTTGCGGCGTCATTGGCAACAGTAATTCATTTGCTTGTGCTAATAAGTGACGTTGTTCATCACCACTTAACTGTAATATATTTTTATAGTCACTCATGCTTATTCCTAAAGTTGGCGAGTTTTCACCCGCCAATATCCTATTTGTTTAAGCGTGGAAGTCTGTTTTTGAGACTTTAACTTCGGCAACAATGCCTTTGCGGATCACAAAGTCACCAAAACACTCATCTTGCTCACGCTCATTTACCCACTGACCGATTAAGGTATCTAGTGCAGGTAAATACACTTCTTCGCCTACATTTTCTAAGTATAATTTAGGCACCCTTGTACCTTCTTTATTACCACCTAGATATACGTTATATTTACCAGGCCCTTTGCCCACTAAACCAACTTCCGCTAAAAGCGCACGGCCACAGCCATTAGGGCAACCCACAACACGCAATATGATGCTGTCATTCGCAACTTCATGCTTTATCAGCAACTGCTCAACTTTAGTAACTAAGTCAGGTAAATATCGTTCAGCTTCAGCCATCGCAAGTGGACATGTTGGTAATGACACGCAGGCCATTGAGTTTTTCCGTTGTTCAGTATCCGTATCATCAATCAAGCCGTGTTCGCGTGCTATTTTTTCAATTTCCGCTTTTTGCTCTGTTGGTACACCAGCGATGATCAAGTTCTGATTCGCAGTCATGCGGAAATCACCTTGGTGTATTTCTGCAATTTTTCGACAGCCCGTTTTCAACGCTTTCTCTGGATAATCTAAAATACGACCATTTTGAATAAATAGGGTTAAATGATGCTTGCCATCAATTCCCTCAACCCAGCCAATGCGATCACCTCGATGTGTAAACACATAAGGTCTGCTCTGAGCAAACTTAACACCCGCTCGATTTTCAACTTCAGCTTTAAACTCATCAATACCAAACGTATCTAGCGTGTATTTCGTCTTGGCGTTTTTACGGTTAACACGGTTACCCCAATCACGCTGCACCGATACAACATGCTCAGCGATCTTTAGCGTGTGCTCTAGTGGAATGAAACCGAAATCATCCGCTTTACGAGGGTAAGTATTCACATCACCATGTGTCATGGCTAAGCCACCGCCAACTAACACGTTAAAGCCAACCAATTTACCGTTTTCTTCAATTGCAACAAAGTTCAAGTCATTTGCATGCACATCTACTTCATTGTTTGGAGGAATTGTGACGGTTGTTTTAAACTTACGTGGTAAGTAAGTTGATCCAAGAATTGGTTCAATATCCGTTGTATCTTTACGCTCACCATTTAGCCAAATTTCTAAATAGGCGCGTGTTTTTGGCAGTAAGTGTTCCGAAATTTTTGCTGCCCACTCATAGGCTTCTTGGTGAAGCTCTGACTCAACCGGATTAGTAGTACACAGTACATTACGGTTCACATCACCCGCAGTTGCAATTGAATCAATGCCTACATCATGCAATGTTAAATGCATTTCTTTGATATTTGGTTTTAATACACCATGAAACTGAAACGTTTGACGCGTTGTTAAACGAATACTGCCATACATGGTTTTTTCGCCAGCAAACTTATCTACTGCAAGCCATTGCTCTGGTTTGATAATACCACCTGGCATACGTGCCCTAAGCATTACATTATGTAAAGGTTCAAGCTTTTGCTTGGTTCGCTCTGGACGAATATCACGGTCATCTTGTTGATACATGCCGTGGAATCGGATCAACTGAAAGTTATCTGCTGTAAAACCACCGGTGAGTGGATCAGACAGGTCTTCGGTAATCGTGCCGCGTAAATGCTCACTTTGTGTTTTTAAACGTTCGTTATCTGCAAACTTAACGTTTTGATCATGCTTACTATTGGGCTTGCTCATTTATTAATTCCTAAATACTTTACTTTGACGGTATACCCCACGCGCATCGCAGGATATATAAGCACACGCACCGATTAATAGACGTCTTTTTGGTAGCGGTTTGCACTACGCAACTCTTTCAAATATAACTCTGCTTGCTCATCATCTTTACCACCATGCGCTTTAACAATATCCACAAGAGCTTGATGAACATCTTTGGCCATGCGGTTTGCATCACCACATACATAAAAATGTGCGCCTTTTTCTAACCAAGCAAACACCGCTGCGCCTTTTTCACGCAATCGGTCTTGCACATAAATTTTTTCAGCTTGATCACGGCTAAATGCCAAATCAATATGGGTTAACAAGCCTGATTTTACATAGCCTTGTAATTCCACTTGATATAAGAAATCTTGGGTGAAGTTAGGGTTACCGAAAAACAACCAGTTATCACCTTGCGCTTCTCGCGCATCACGCTCTTGTAAAAACGCTCTAAATGGTGCGATACCGGTACCTGGACCCACCATAATAACCGGTGTTGTATCATCGCTCGGTAAACGGAAATTATCGTTATGCTCGCTAAATATTTTTACGCTTACCCCTTCTTCAGCGCGTTGCGCCAAATAACCAGAGCAGCCACCGAAGTGCTGCTCTCCAAACGCTTCGAACTCAACTAACCCCACAGTTAAGTGTACTTCTTCTTCCACTTCCGCTTGGCTTGAGGCAATTGAATACAAACGCGCTTGTAGCTTACGACAGCTATCTGCTAATTCTTGCGCTGTGATATCAGCTGGATTTTGTAAAATAATATCAAACACTTGACGAGGCTCGATATATTCACGCATTGCAGCTTTATCTTCCACTAATGCCAAAAGCGCCGAGTTACCTGTCGCTTGCCCGTACTTCTCTACAAAACCTGGATAAGATTGCGTCAATTCTAGTTTTTCAATAAGCGCGGTACGAATATCTAGGATCTCTTTACCCAATGTAACTTGTGCATCAGCCACGATCCCTAATGTACTGAGAATCGCGTCAACTTGTGTCTCATCATTTAAGAAATACACACCTAAGGAGTCTCCTGGCGTGTAAGTAATATCAGAACCCTCTAGTGAAATCTCAACATGGCGTACATCTTTACTTGAGTCTCTACCGGTAATTTTTTGGACTACACTGAGCTCAGCTGAAAATGGATTTTGCTTCGTATATTGACTTGATGCTGCAGTAGGTACCCCAAATGGCATAGTCACAACATTGCCACCAGCACTTTGCTGTGCTTGCAATTGCGGTTCAAACACCGCTAATGCATCTGTAATCCACTGTTGTGCTTGCTCGTCATAATCCACATCAAGATCTGCTCGAGGAAAGGCAACTTCAGCGCCTAACTTAACTAAACGCTCTTCAAAATCAATGGCCGTTTGGCAGAAAAACTCGTAACTTGAATCACCCAAACCAATCACAGCTATTTGCGTACTGTCTAATTTAGGAGCCTTCTTACTGGCAATAAATGCATGTAATGCTTCTGCATCCTCAGGAGGCTCTCCTTCCCCATAAGTCGATACCACCACCACTACAAACTTCTCTTTTTTCAATGCCGACGTTTTATAATCAGACATGCTTACTAGTTTAACCGCCAAGCCTCGTGATTCAGCTTGCTCTTTCAGCTGAGTAGCAACGCCTTTCGCGTTACCTGTTTGTGAACCATATAATATGGTGAGTGGCAAAGCATCGCCTGCTGGTGTAGCCGTTTGCCCCACAACTCCACTTAATGCCGCTGTATTTGCATTTGCAGCCAAATACCCACTAACCCATGCCTGTTGAATAGGGTTCAGTTCTGCAACCAAACCTTGTAGTTTTTGCACTTGCTCTTGTGTGAGCGGGCTTGCCGCAGCACTAAGTTGACTCAACAACATTAAAAATTCCCCGTAACCCTAAACTATTTTTTGCTTAGATTGCTCATCTACAACGCCCTTACACGATGTAAGGATTTATGAGTTGAAAGCATACGCATCTCTACGAGTAAGAAAAAGACGAAGATCTGCTTTGTTATTCCATTTGGTTATTAATAACGGGAAATTCCAACAAAAACAGCTTAAAAGAATTGTTTCAAATTAGGCAACTCTAAAGTTAACATGTGCTCAACAAGTTCTGTATAAAAATTGATCTTGTTTTACTTCTAAAAAACAATAACTCTTTAAACTAAATATAGAGAGAAAATAATGAAACACGGGAACAAAGCAGCTCTGTCGATCTTAGCTGCCACATTTGGACTAGTAACAAGTGGTCATGCGGCCGCAAATGTTGCTAACGGTAACTTCGAATCTTGGCAACAAGGTAAACCAACACAATGGAGTACCATTGATAGTGGTATCTCTATCACAGAAAATAACACCATAGTTAAGAGTGGTGTTTCATCCGCTCAAGTGACAGTCACTACAGCATCACAGAGCAATACGGACTTACTACAGTCGGTTACGGTGAAAGCCGGCCAAACATATGATTTTAGTACGTGGGTATACCATACTGAAGGTAAAGTTAAAGCACGCCTTATTATCGATGGTTACCAAAACTATTCAGACCCATTTAATACCCAACAATGGCAAAAGTTAAGCTATCAATACACAGCCAATACAGACAAAGTGATTAATGTTGGCTTACGCTTTTACGATACCAGTGGCTTTGATGGTAGTGAAATTGTTTACTTAGACGACTTTCAACCATCGATAGCCACACCGCCACCGCCTAATGCATGTACAAAAAATACCTTAACGATAAAACTCACTACAGATAAATACGCGAGTGAAACAAGCTGGAAACTTAACACAGCACAAGGAAGTACCGTAGCAAGCGGTGCTGACTTTGCGAACAATACAACACATACTGAAACATTATGCGTTGCTGATGGATCGTACAGCTTTGTTATTTCTGATAGCTATGGCGATGGAATTTGTTGTGAATTTGGCAATGGAGAATATTTACTAACGCATAACAATCAAACAATTGCTAGTGGCTCTTCTTTTACAAATCAAAAAACACATAACTTCACACTCGGTAGTGATGGTGGTGATAATGGAGGGGGTACACCTGGCGATTATTATGCATCAACAACCGGTTTGACAGGGTATGCACTAAAAACTCAGTTACACACGATTATCCAAACACACAACTCACAAGGGTATAGCGCGATTTGGCAGTTCATAGATAAATCGGAAAGAGATAATTACTTTGAAAAAGACAACTCAGTACTCGACCGTTACTCTGAGAAACCTTCAACCAATGATGCGTATAATTTTGTTGCCGTAACCAATCAATGCGGTTCATATCGAGGAGAAGGTGATTGTTATAATCGTGAGCACTCTTTTCCAAAAAGTTGGTTTGGCGGAAAAGTAGAGCCAATGAACTCTGACATTCACCATATATTTGCCACTGACGGCTTTGTTAACTCCAAACGCAGTAACTTTCCATTCGGCGAGGTTGCATCTGCGAGCTTTACCTCAACAAATGGCAGTAAAGTAGGTTCCGCAACCAGTACATTAAACTACAATGGCACAGTATTTGAGCCAATAGATAAATTCAAAGGTGATTTTGCGCGGGTGTATTTCTATATTGCAACACGTTATGAAAATACCATTGGGAGTTGGCAAAATAACACCACTTATAGCAACGCCGTTTTAGATGGTAGTACTGGACGTGTTTTCGAGCCCTGGGTTATTGCAATGCTACTACGCTGGCATCAACTTGATCCTGTCGATGATATTGAAACAGCTCGGAATCAAGCTGCCTATGAATTCCAAGGGAATCGTAACCCCTACGTGGACCACCCTGAATTCGTTTCCAAGATATGGTGATCACACTATGCCTTAGCTAATAAAGCGCTGCTTTAGGGGCTGTTGATCTTTGCTGTTCTATTTTTGTTCTCTTTGAGCATGCTTTTATCGCGGCGCTTAATATGTGGCCTAGTAATCTAAGTGAATATTAAGCAACAAAGAGAAAGGGGTGCTCAAAAGAACCGCTAGGCAGCGCTTGATTGGCTTTTCTACTATGTTATCGGCTGACTCACATGGAATTACCATGCTACGCAGCCTCTGCCCTGTATAAAAACCAATCAAACTGCTGAAAAATAAACCTGAAAGATCAATAGCTCCTAATTATCTATAAAAAAACGGCCTAATCCTTTAGGCCGTAACCGACACTGCGGGGAATCTATCTTGGGTTAATCGTAACAGGTTTAATGGTCACCTTTGCATTACCACTGGCGCCCATGTGAGCATCGTAGTGCTGCCCTTCAAATAAGGTATAAAATACATCAATATAATCGTCATCATTGCTAAACCAATGCGCAGGCATCGCCTTTATCAATTGATTCGTTAATTGCGGAATAATGGCATACCCTTGTACATTCGCATCAGGAATAGCCCGCATAGCTTGCGTGACAATATCTAAAAAGGTGGTCGCTAATGTTTGGTAGTTTGTATTATCATCTTGCTCCATTAACAATACATCTGCCGCTTGCCAACGGTACCGATTCCAATGGATCAGGGTTTGATTTGGGGTATAATCACGACCATCATGGTCTAAGTACGGCATATCAACAATATCAAGTACAGGTTTATCACGACTCGGACTCACCCCAGTAACAATTGCATACACCTCCGCACTGCCTGAAATCCAAGGCTCTTCATCATCGTTTAAACGAATACGCTGTAAGTTACTGGTCGATAAGCTTTCTACATTAGAAGCTTGTTCGATATTTCTCGGCAAGGACCCCTGATCATTTAAAGTGAAGATATTCCGCATTATTGCCAGACCTTCACGCGCACTTTTCTTGCTGTCTATTTCAACAATTAATACGGGACGAGTAGGCATTCTATGCGCATCTAATAGGTGCATGTTGCCATTTTGGTCATAGGCTTCAACATAGAGCCATGTTTTATCGTCACCTTTAGGCGCAAATGCAACTAATGGCGTAACCCCTTCAAGCCAACTTTCAAGCATAGAGCTGTCAGCAAGTCGCAATTGATAAATTGCATCATTGCTTAAAGTAAGACCCTTTAATCTTCTCGTATAATGAGATGCCAGACGTAATTTATCTGCCGCGGTGCCTTGTAACAAACTTGAAGTTAATGGCACAGCTAAACGGTGCGGACTCATGATTGATGTTAATTTAGGGGTCAGGGATTCGACTTCTTTAGCAAGAAACTTAGATATATTACTTTTTATATCAACGACCTGATGTTCCCCATAAGAAAAAGCATCCACTTCGGGAAACAAAGTCGTTATTTTTTGCTCCTGAATTTGTGATGAATGGGCATTGAATCCAGCTGCAACCATTAAGGCCGGGAGCATTATTTTTGTTCTTAATTTCATCTTCCAATCCTATTATTATCCACGTGTGTTGGATATTGAAGATAAAACTAACAACAAAAAATATCAACAAATTAATACAAATTTAACAAAATAATTTACAAGTGAATCAAAGAATAAAAATAAACCTATTATTTATTATAGAGTTATTGTTATTTATTGCGGTGAGATCATAGGTAGAGTTAAAGACCTAATTATGTTTAGGTCTTACACAACTGCAACATACTTTACTCTGCTGGGTACAGAGTGATTTCTATTCCTGCGCCAATCGCTGAAATACGTAATAAAGTATCGGCATGTAGCGCTTGAGAATAGCATTTAGGTGACGCGCCTGAATTAAAGCCAATGTCAAAAGTACGCTTTGAACAAGACAACCACTGTTTCAATCCAGCTTTAGTACAAGACTCTATTAATTCACATAGATGGTTAATTGCTTTATCGGGACTAATCACATCAGCATTGGCTTCAATTCGTGCTAATTGACGATATTCATCTTTGTCATAGTGCAATATCACAGCATCTTTTTTAAGGTCACTCACTAATGCACTAATGTCATGTTTAGATTCTAGCTCGAGATCCACGTTTAAAAACTGAATTTCTGACATGTTTTCTGATTTACCTTATGTAGTATAAAAATTAACGGTGCTGCAAGGTAAAGTGTAACCAAGTAACGCCATGCTGGCTATAACAAACTCACTCTGCGACAATTTAACGCAGTGACAGTACCTAAAATTACCGTAAACTGACATTATTAAAAACTCGACACTAGAATAGAGATGATCAAAAACTTATTGAAGCCTGCGCGTAAAATACATAAATGGTTAGGGTATTTGCTTGCATTGCAAATTTTTGCATGGTTATTGGGTGGGCTTGTGATGAGTGCAATCCCATTAGAGAAAGTCCATGGCAAGCATTTAGCTAAACGCCATATAGATTCCCCCTTTTCTCGTCAACATTATACTGCTGACTTAAACTTACTTACAAACACCATGTCACAGCTCACATCTGTGTCATTTATTCATTTTCTTGATACACCCGTCATTAAAGCGATTGGTCAACAGACACATTGGTTTGACGGCATCAGTGGCAAAGTACTCGCGCAACCGATTGAGCAAGATATTCATAAACAGGCTTATTTACACTATTTAGGCGAAGGAAAAATAGCGTCATCACATTATTTTGCATCCGGACCAAGAGAAATCGGCTATAAAAAGCATGTCTGGCAGGTTACCTTCAATGATTGGCAAAATACAACCATTTACCTCAATGCCCACAGTGGTGAAATAATCACTATTAGAAGCAATATATGGCGTATTTTTGATTTTTTTTGGATGCTCCATATTATGGACTACGATGAAAGAGATGACTTTAACAACCCCTTACTAATCAGTTTCGCGACGGTAAGTGTATTATTTTGCTTAACTGGCATGTTGCTTCTTTTTCAATCCCGCCCTCGGAGGAAGCGCAACATACGTAAAACCTCGTCGTAACACTCGGCACTCAGAGCTTATTTGTACAGGCGCAGGAACGTTACTAGGAAGATGTGAAAAGAGGGCTCAGCCTTCAACGTTCGGTTATCAATGTAACGCAACAAATATTGCTATTGACCATATTAGTTGCTAATTTCTACACATAGTAATGACATTTGACCACTAGGTACTATTAATGAATTTTCACTCTTGTGCTATATTTTCTGCGGGCTTAAGTCTGTCTTTAATGTTACTAACCGGGTGTGGTGGTTCTGGTGGCAGTACAGCTGATAGTCCAGCACAAAATAGTACGACACCAAACAGCGCCACACCGCCCGACGCAACTTGGCAGTTTGGTCAATTTACTGCTGCTGAAAACTTTATTAATCACTGCTCGAATCCTAGAACAGGCATTGATCCATATGAAAACCAGCCTTTTCCTGATCAAGCTGGCTCTATACAACATGAAAAAATGTGGCTACGTTCACTCACTCACTCAACCTATTTATGGTATGACGAAGTAGAAGATAATGATCCTAAGAACTTTGACAGTGTGTCACAGTATTTTGATTCTTTAAAAACATTTCAAACTACCCCTTCAGGTAATCAAAAAGACCAATTTCATTTTACTCAAACTTACGATGCTTATAAAAAAGAATCGCAATCAGGCGTATCCTCTGGTTATGGGCTTCGTTGGGCAGCAATAAGTACTAAGCCTCCTAGAATATATCGCGTTGCATATATGCAAGATAACTCTCCAGCGGCCTTAGCTGGGTTTAAGCGCGGAGACACTATAGTCGCTATTAATAACATCGATATAAACTCAAATAACACAGAAGCACTCATTAATGGGCTCAGCCCAACTAACGGAAGCACTCACACATTTACAATCTCACGTTCCGGACAAACTGAGTCAATTGATATAGCGGTTACCGCAGGTGATATTGCCTTGTCGCCAGTGCAAAATGCTAAAACCTTTACTGCAGGAGAAAAAACGGTTGGTTATGTGCAATTCAATCAGTTTATCAGTGCTGGGCAAGCGGGCTTAATCTCGGCTTTCAACCAATTTAACAACGCCAATGTCAACGCGCTCGTCCTAGATATGCGTTATAACGGGGGTGGCCTTGTTGATATGGCAGCACAGCTTGGCTATATGGTCGCTGGAGCAAGTAATAGCACCTTTAGTCAAACCATTCACAATGATAAACAATCAGCAAAAAATCGCAGCGTTGGGTTTGAGCGAAGAATGATAAATTGGGATACGCTGCAGTACACTGATACAACCCTACCTAGCCTCAACTTAGATACCGTATATATCCTCAGTACTGCTAGCACCTGCTCAGCAAGTGAACTTATCATCAATGGACTACGCGGTATCGATGTTAATGTAGTACTTATTGGTTCGAAAACATGCGGTAAGCCATATGGTTTTACTCCCGCTCCAAATTGTGGCCAAGTTTATTACACCGTACAGTTTAAAAGTGCAAATGCGAAGGGGTTCGGTGACTATGCGGACGGATTCACGCCAATCGATAGTGACCTCGGTGCCACAGAATTAGGCTTAACGGCAAATGTATCAGGCTGCACTGTAGCGGATGATTTTACGCAGCCACTAGGCAATCCAAATGAAGCCCAATTACAGGCTGCATTAACACATATAGAAACAGGGGGTTGTCCTGTATCACTTGTTAATCGCCCTATCCAACAGAGCACCGCATCTAATCACAACAAAGGGGTTAGTTTAACGCTCCCCAATGCCATTTGGCAAAATAATACTATCTATACCATTATTAATGAGCAAAAATAATGGCATACGCAATAAAAGCCTCTTGCTGTGCACTCGTTTTACTCTGTGTTGGCTGTGAGCAGACCCCCACACCTGACCCTCAGCCGGCCATAATAAAAAAGACCACAGTCCAGATGAAAAATGAATTGCAGCATGCAATCGTTACCCTCAAAGGGGGGCTAACTCCGCGTTTGGCCGACAACGTATTTACCAACAGCAGCACGTTGTTACTTGAAAGAGTTAATAATCTAGCCAGTCCACTTCAGCATGCAATAATCGCTATGGATATGAGCAGTGTTTCTCGCTTTGAGTTACAAAAACGCGGTGAATTGTGTGTTCTATATTTCTCGAGAACACATAACTACGTACCTTTGGAAACCGTTGTGTGTGAACCGCTTCAGCTTGACTTAAAGTAATGCTTAAATACTCTGCATAATGCTTGCACTTTTGCGGTACGATGAACCGAAACATGTGTTACCAGCCAAAAATCTAGTGGCCAAGTTAACTCCTCTTCTAGTATTGGTTGAATACGATGAGATTGTTTAGCAATGTTGTGCTGTAGCCCACCAATTCCTAAACCACTATAAATCGCGCGTGCGGCTTCGGCTGTTTCTGAAACTCGTATACATATTTGTGCCGCATCTATCTGTTTATCCACCCAATCAAAATATGGCACCATTGCATTAAACCCTGCAACCCCTGATACAAAATGATGCTGCGATAGTTCTGCTTTTGTCTGTGGTATGCCCATCCGTTTGATATAATCATCTGATGCATATAACCCCGCCGTCGTTGAACACAGGTGCTGAACTATATAATCTGGATCGCTCGGTTTATCCCCAGCTCGGATTGCGATATGGGCTTGACCATGATCTAAACGAAGTCGTCGTTGTTCCAAGATTATTTCTAACTGCACTTTTGGATGTTGCTTTTGAAATTCAAGGCATGCTGGGCTTAACATTTCCACAATACCGCTAACCGTTGTCAGTAATAATCGGCCACTCAAAGTCGTATCTGCAGCAACAATTTTATGATACAACTGGCCCAGTGTATCTTCAATAGCCGTACCTGCTTGCAATAACTGCTGACCAGCCTCTGTCACCTGATATCCGCGAGCATGTCGATGGAACAATCGTGTGTTGAGCTGGGATTCTAGCTGATTAATACGTCGCAATACCGTACTGTGGTGGATACTTAAGACATGAGCTGCCGCGGTCAATGTACCTTTACTAGCTACAATATATGCAATGTGAATATCTTGCCAATCTTCGATTTTACCCATTATATAGAATCACTATTTATTTAATTCCTGAATATGATACATTCTCGAGTTATGACTTTTTACTTATTTTGTCACGATTGATACATAATTACCTATCTAAAACTAGGACTCTATCCAGAATGGATACTACAAGAAACTACCAGCAAGACACGCATATTTCACCACAATTACCTCATGCTTTTTATTGCTGTACATTTTCAGTCGAGCATTATAATGATAGCCAATTCTCTCTCCATGGAGTGAGTTTTCCAGAGAAACTGAAAAATGCTGTTGCCAAGCGTCGTGCTGAATTTTTAGCTGGCCGTATATGCGCAAAGCATACACTTGAAAAAGCAGGTGTGCGTAACTTTCCGTTACTAAGTGGAGAAGACAGAGCGCCAATTTGGCCATCTCATATTACAGGGAGCATAACCCACACACGTCATATTGCTATGGCTGTAACCACTTCAAACAGTGATGTACTTGGTATTGGTATTGATATAGAACGGCTAATGGATGCAGAGCAAGAGCAAAAGCTAAAATCACAAATTCTTCATCCTGCAGAGTCAGCCATATTTTCACGTTTGAATGAGCACACAAACCACCCTCTAACCCTCATATTCTCTGCGAAAGAGAGTATCTTTAAGGCCTTATATCCGAGTGTAGGGAAGTTTTTTGGGTTTGAAGCGGCTAAATTAGTCACATTTACTGCTAATGAACTAGAGTTTAGCATCACTGAAACATTGTCAGAGACCGTGCCTCAACATACCGTTGTTAAAGTACTTTACCAAACCACCTCTGAATTTGTATTTACTGAATGTGAATTTAGAGTCTACCGATAAAGCACAAAAAAACCAGTCCTAATTAGACTGGTTTTTTAGATTGGGCATTACATTACTGACGCTTAACTTTTACACGCTCTGTTGTTGTAATTGCAGCTTCAACACGACGATTCTGCGCATGCGCAGCGAGCGTATTCGCGGTGTTCAGTAACCGCTCTTCACCATAACCAATTGTTGATATACGCTGAGCATCAATGCCTTTAGTTACCAGCTGTTTTGCAACGCGGTCGGCACGCTTTTTCGATAATACTTGATTATACTTTGCATCTCCTACAATGGATGCATGACCTTCAAGTACAACTGCTGCGCCTTGATGCTTATTCAGAAATGCGACAACTTCATCAATGTCATTCAGATAATCTGATGATACAGATGAATTATCATGAGGAAAACGCACTAACAACTTCACGTTTACCGTTTTCTCTTCATACTTGCTACAACCGTTAGCATCAACCGCATCCATCATCGGAGTATTACTACAACGATCTCTTGAGTCGAGCACGCCATCCTTGTCTGAATCTTTCTTAGTAACAACGGGCGTTTTCACTGGTGCCGGCGCTGCTTCAACTTTTGGGGCTGCTTTAGTTGTGCCAAAGAAATAGTTAATACCTAGCTTCGCCCCCACATCCACATAGCTTCGCTCTAAGCCTTGATATACTGACGTCTCTGCATTCACAAATAAATTATCACTAAAGTGGTGACGGTAGCCAGCTCCTACATTTGCAAACGTATTACTATCAAATACATCTACTGATTTAATACCAAATATCCCGTAAAACGGGCCGCCGTCAAAGTGATATAAAGCATCTAAACCAAAACGTTCGCCATCTTGTGAGCCCGTACTCGCACCAGATAAATCAAAATCCATATCGGCATACTCGAAACGCGCACTCCAGTAGTCATTAAAGCGATAGCCTAACTCAGCCCCCCAACCCATAGAGTCGTCAACATTTACGCCGCCAGTGTTTGCCCCTAGCGTGTTTTCCCAACTCGCATCGTAATAATCACCAAACACTCCAAAGTGTATACCTTCTGAATGCTCTTTAGCCGATACTGTCGATGCAGCAGTCATTGCAATTATTAAACTAATATATTTAAGTTTCATCATTTCTTCCCGTATTTCATCAACGTGAGCGCAGATCGCCCTTCAATTTGGCTTTATAATAGTAGAACATTTCTTAATCTTTACTTAACATTTCAAGATAATATATTCCTAATACAATTATCCTATCTGACGACCAAATAATGTCTTGTAGAGCCCCTGTTCTGCTGAAAGTGCTTCATGACTTCCTGACTGAGAAACTCGGCCATCATCTAAAACGTAAATAAGGTCTGCTTGTCGTATGGCACTCAATCGATGGGCAATAATCAATGTGGTCCGGTTCGATAAAAAATCTTGTAGGTTGCGGTGAACTTTACTTTCAGTTTCTATATCTAGCGCTGAGGTTGCTTCATCTAAAATAACAACTTTAGGGTTTGCTAATACCATTCTTGCTATGGCAAGGCGTTGTTTTTGTCCGCCAGATAATCTCACCCCATTACGCCCAACTCTCGCGTCAAGACCATTATCTAAAACTCTGATAGTGTCATCCAATTCAGACACCTTTAGCGCTTGCCACATCTCCTGCTCAGTATGTTCTCTTCCCATCGTCAAATTTTCCCGCACGGTTGCATTGAACAAAATAGGTTGTTGTAATACCGTCGCTATATTCTCCCGTACTGTATGATAGCCAACATCCTCAATTGCGGTGTCAGCAATATATATTTGCCCTGATTGCTTTTCGTATAGCCCCAGTAGCAGCTGAACCAAGGTCGACTTCCCTCCTCCAGACACTGCAACAACCGCGACTTTTTTGCCTGCGGGAATATCCAATGTCACGTTTTGCAATACTGGTTGCTCTTCGTTATAACCAAAGTCCACATTGCTAAAATGAATACCTACCTCTTGTTGCTCAAAGACTCTCGATTGCTTAGCAGGCGCTGCTCGCTCAGTAGCAAATGCAAATACTTGGTTGAGTCGTTGTAATGCGGCTGACGCTCCATAGTATGCGTACTGGATCCCTAATAATTCTTGCACAGGCCCCATCATGAACCATAAATATCCAAATACCGCAAAAATTTGTCCTACAGTGAGATCAGCAAACACCACCATAAGCATGGCTATAGCCCGGAAAACTTCAAAGCCAAGTAAAAATACGGTAAAGCTTAATCGACTTACTGCATCTGTTTTCCATTGTGATTGAATAGCAAAATGCTTCAAGTCTGCAGCTGATTCCCTGACGTGTGAAAAATATGCACCTTCTCTGCGTACAGCTTTAAGCTGTGAAATTGCATCAAGCGTTTCCACCAAGGATGATTGAAATGCTTCGAATGCTGCATTTTCATCTTTTTTTAAGTGCTTGATCCGCTTACCGAACTGTCGTGAGAAATAAATAACCGCGGGGTTTAATAACAAGATAGTCAACCCCAAAGTAAAATCAATCCATAGCAATACCGCCGCAGTCCCAATGATAGTCAGTAAACCGATAAGAAACCTTGATAAAGTTTGGCTTATAAATGTATCCAGCGTTTCAACATCGGTAATACACCGAGAACTAATCGCACCAGCTCCTTGTGTTTCATATTCTTTTAATTGCACTTGTGGTAAATGATCGAGTAATTGCTCCCGAATCTTAAGGCTAATGTCTTTGCCAATGAAGGTAAACTGTCTTGACTGAAAGACGCCTAATATCAGCGCCCCGAGTCGCATCAGCACCACGCCCAGCAAAACGACTAGAATATATGCCGTTGGTTGATGCCATTGAGCAGGTAAAAACTGATTTAAAAAAGCAATCGCAGCTCCAGGGTGACCAAGCAGTACCTCGTCAACCAATAATGGCATCATTAATGGGATCGGCACACTTACCAAAGCGGCTAAAAAAGCAATAATATGAGCAGTGAACAACGGTTTCTTGTGCGCAATAACTTGCTGTCGTATATCCTGCCAACTCAGAGATTTTGTCATATCAATCCTTACCTATTACGTCCCACAGAATGTTTGATAACTCGTATCAGAGTTAGCTGTATTAACAAACTGATCTGGTACACTCTTATAATTGTAAGGCGAATTCAAAATGGGTAACCATTTAGTCAATAATGGGCTATGACCTAATTCATTAAACTCTGCGATGACTTTTTCAATGAGTTGATTTCGTGGTATCACTGATGGATTTGTTATTTTCATGCGTTGCAACACGTCACTTCGTTCATATTCACTCACTCGTAATTGCCATTTCACTATCCAACTATCAAGCTCACTAGGGACTAAAAATAACGCATCACTTTTTACTTCCATAGCATTGGTTAATGCGGCAAATGTATTGGTGTAATCTAATTGCTTCGAATTCATTTCTGATAAAAGTTCTGACAGCAATTCATTATCAGAGTCTTGCCATACTAATATGCCAAGCTTGCTCGCCCACATATCTTGATAGGCCTCATTAAACTCTGCGGAAAATTCGGCTATCGCAGCAGATAACATTTGTAATGCAGACTCTTCATCTGAGTCAATTAATGGCATTAATGACTCTGCTAACCGTGCACAATTCCAGTTTGCCATATTTGGCTGATTACCAAATGCGTATCGTCCTTGTTTATCTATAGAACTAAAAACCTGATTAAAGTCGAAACGCTCCATCATGGCACATGGTCCATAATCTATTGTTTCTCCACTAACTAAAGTGTTGTCAGTGTTCATTACCCCATGTATAAAACCGACTCTCAGCCAGTGAATCACAAGTTTAATTTGAGCACTACACACGGCTTTTAAAAACTCGATAACTCGTGTATTACCGCAACTCACTATATGTGGGTAATGCCGCGCTATAGCATCGTCCATTAAGTTTCGCAATCCATTGGTATCGTTATGTACTGCTAGATACTGAAAAGAGCCCACTCTGATATGACTGCTTGCAATGCGGCTCACTATTGCTCCGGGCACAACCTCATTTCGTATAACGGATTGTCCCGTTGAGATGACCGCTAGACAATGAGTTGTGGGTACATTTAATGCAGCCATTGCTTGGCTCATCACATACTCTCTCACTGCGGGTCCCAGAGCACACAACCCATCCCCTCCTCGTGAAAAAGGAGTTCTCCCAGAGCCCTTCAATTGAATATCAAATAATTGACCATTAGAATCGGTAAAAGCCCCTAATAGATGAGCTCGGCCGTCACCTAAGGTTGGGTTAAAGTGTCCAAATTGATGACCTGAATAGGCCAATGCAGTAGATGGGCTACACACGTTTTGTACACTGCCTGTTAATATTGCCTTCGCATCACTTTTCGCAACTGGAATATTTAAAGTATTAACTAATACCTCATTCCATAAAAGTAATTCTGCTGACCGTACGGTTGCTGGCTTGCTAGCAACCAAAAAGTCGTCACTAATATTGTTGTACCGTTGAATTAACTCCATCACAAACTCTCTTATTCTGGTACTTGATTATCGCCAATGCTAAAGGCCACCAATTGGCTTAAAGCTTGTAAAGACCAATCACTTTCATTTACCAAGGTATTAAAAAAAGCTTGGGCAGCCCCTAAGGATTTCTTACTTTGTAAACCCCCTTCTATAATCTCATGCGCTCGTAAGTACGCCTCCACATCTCGGCTGAGTAAAAAGGTATCTTTGCCCATAGCTCTTAGTGCGAAAGGGCCTGTATTACCACCTAATCTGGCACCATGCTTTTTTAAATAGTCCCACAACCCAATTATATTATCCGTAGGCCACTGTGCAATGAAATGAGAGAATGACCCGTGAGATTGCTGTATTTCGTGGATCATGTAGCAATTATCAGGAATTGTCTGAACCTTCTTATAGTTTCGAACAATGCGTTCATCTGCTGATTTTTGTTCTAAGACCTCAGGAGACATCATCAATAATTTATTGATCTCAAAGTCCCAAAATACTTCTCTAAAGCCATGCCATTTAGCGTTAATTACAGACCAATAAAAGCCACTTTGAAACACTTTTCGAGTGAACTCTTCTAGCCATAAATCATCCTCAATCAACATCAAATCTGCTGCTGTAACTGGGCTATTGATTAATGACATAAGAACTTGTTCAGACCCTTTTCGTGCACAAGCCCTTTCATATATATTCGAAAACTTTTCCATTATTCTAAGTAACCCTATTTCGAAAACGTAAATGATTATCTATAGTTATAATAAAGCGTCTACAAGGCACCTTATGAGAATTCTGTTTAGCATTTTTATATTTATTAGCTCAAATGTTTACAGTGAGCCGTATGCTAGGCAAATTAATATTACCACAGGTCAATGGCCACCCTATATTGATCAATCAAAAGAAGATCAAGGCTGCGTCGCTTCCTTGATCCGAGATGCTTTTGCACTATACGATATAAAAACACGATTTGTTTTCATGCCATGGGAAAGAGCATATAAAGATGGCATGAAAAAGGAGTTCATTGGAAGTGCTTATTGGTATTTTAGCAAGCAACGCAGTGAAGATTATATATATACTAAACATGCTATTACGGAAGAAGTAAGTCGATTTTACCACCTGAGTAGTTTACCGCTAAAGTTAACACGCTACTCAGATTTGAAGCCATACACTTTACTACTCAATAAAGGGCTTACGTACCCCGATGAATTACTTGAAGCGATTAGTGAACATAATATAAGCACGGTGGAGTCAACTTATACTGACAAGAATATTCCACTCCTTTTACGTAAGCGCGCTGACATTATGATCATGAATGAAAACACCGCTCAAGAATATAAACGTTCATTACCAGTATCAAAACGCTCTGCTATCACATCTCAAAAGAAGCCCGCATATATTAAACGAGGTTTTTTACTGATCAACAAAACACATCAACAATATGCTATTTTATTTGACCAAGCTCTCAGTACTCTATGGTCGAATAAAGATTACATTAAACACTACGAACAAAACTGTTCAAAGGTCAGTGTACTGACACACGCTTTAGAATGATTTAATCATAGAACGCACTCTGCTATTTTAAGACATGCTTGAACCTATAAGTATCGTTTCACTTTTCTAAACTTGCTTTAAAGTATTAATAGCTCACTTCCACTACGCGTAATATTTAATATCTGTGATTACAATTTAAATATGACTCCTAACCTGCGTCAGGAAGACCCCAGGTAAAGTGAGAGTATAAGATCAGATTTGCGTAATCCTGACTACAGCAATAAATACACCATAAGAATGTAGTCTCCCAGAACGGGTTTCAGTACGTTTCTCTCTTGCCCACTTTTATGGGTCTTGGCCTTCGTCAGGGGAACCATAAGGTGGAACTCATCTCTCTGAATTGGTTTCAGGTCCATGGTTTTCCGGGTCTCTTTCTTGCTTATTTCCCTAATTCCTAAACTCCAAAAAACAAAAAACCCGTCGCATCTCTGCAACGGGTTTCTCTAATTTAAAGCCTGGCAATGTTCTACTTTCACATGGCAACTGCCACACTATCATCGACGCTGTTTCGTTTCACTTCTGAGTTCGGCATGGGGTCAGGTGGGTCCAAAACGCTATTGTCACCA
>NZ_AQGV01000010.1 GCF_014858725.1 Pseudoalteromonas aurantia 208
CCATACAACCCAAAATAGTTTTAAGTTGTACTGTCAAAGACAGTTTAAACTTCGCCAGAAGTTAATATTGAATACTAAAGTAGATGCTAATTAATCATTGATTAATTGGCATTGTTTTACTTTTGAAAACTCTTTATAGATACGAATATCTATAAGAATTTATTTATCAGCTTTTCCAAATTTTTAAAGAGCAAGAGAATTTAACTTCTCAAAGAGAAACACACTTCATACTCAGGATATACCTGAAGTATGCTTTTCTTTCAAAAGTAAGGTGGTGGAGCTAAGCAGGATCGAACTGCTGACCTCCTGCGTGCAAGGCAGGCGCTCTCCCAGCTGAGCTATAGCCCCACAATACTGGAATGACATTGTTTGATACCAAAGCTAAAAGGTTAGCAAAGTGGTGGGTCTGAGTAGACTTGAACTACCGACCTCACGCTTATCAGGCGTGCGCTCTAACCAGCTGAGCTACAGACCCAAACAATGTTTGTGTTCTCTAATTCTATTCAGCAATCATCTGTGTGGACACTACGAACAAACAAGTTCTAAATCGTATAAGGAGGTGATCCAGCCCCAGGTTCCCCTAGGGCTACCTTGTTACGACTTCACCCCAGTCATGAATCACTCCGTGGTAAGCGCCCTCCCTAAGGTTAAGCTACCTACTTCTGGAGCAACCCACTCCCATGGTGTGACGGGCGGTGTGTACAAGGCCCGGGAACGTATTCACCGCGGCATTCTGATCCGCGATTATTATTTTTAATAAAAACAAAAAAACAGTGAGTTCGGGCAAATAACAAGCAAAATGGGCCTAACATCATCATTCTGTATGAAAAACAACCTCAAATTTCAGTGTATTTCTACTTCATTTATTTAATAGATAAATATAAAACAAAAAGCCGGATCACTTTGCAGTTTTCCGGCTTACATTAAAATATATTAAATGACATCATGGACGAGGAATAAAGCCCACAGCATCATATACTGCATTTAATGTTATTTGAGCTCGCGTACTTGCTTTTTCAGCTCCACTTCTCATGATCTCATCAAGACGACTTTGATCTTCACGGATCTCTTTGAATCGAGATTGGATCGGCTCAATCATTGCGACAACAGCATCTGCGGTATCTTTCTTCAAATGGCCATACATCTTGTCTTCATACTCAGGGACTAAATCGACAATAGCGCGCTTAGTTGCTACCGAAAGTAACGTCAGTAAATTAGATACACCTGGCTTCTCTACTCTATCAAAGTAAATACGTGCTTGCTCATCGGAATCCGTTACTGCTTTTTTAAGCTTTTTCTCTATTTTTTTCGGCTCATCTAACATCATAATAAACGCATTAGGATTATCATCTGATTTAGACATCTTCTTTAATGGATCCTGCAAACTCATCACACGTGCTCCCAGTTCCGGTATATATGGTTCTGGTAATTTAAACACATCACCATATAAGTTATTAAACCGCGTAGCGATATCTCTTGTGAGTTCTAAATGTTGCTTTTGGTCTTCACCAACTGGCACTTGAGCCGCTTGATATAATAATATATCAGCAGCCTGCAATGCAGGATACGAAAATAGTCCAACATTAATATTATTTGCATGTTTTGCCGACTTGTCTTTGAACTGTGTCATGCGATTCAATTCACCCATTTGGGCGTAACAATTCAGTACCCAACCTAACTGGGCATGCTCTGGCACTTGTGATTGCACAAAAAGCGCTGCTTTTTCGGGATCAATACCACAAGCAACATATAGTGCGATTCCATTTAGTACGCGGTCACGAAGTTCTTCTGGTTTTTGACGCACTGTAATCGCATGAAGGTCAGCAAGCATAAAGTAACTTTCATGATTTTCTTGCAAGTTAAGCCACTGATTAATAGCACCAACATAATTGCCTATCGTCATACCACCTGTTGGCTGCATGCCACTCAACACTACTGGTTTGCTCATGATGTTCCTTTATATCTAAATATTAAATTCGCTTGGTTAAAATAGGGATTATATCTAAGAATCCCTCACAGAGGTACTCTGGATTAAAATCTTCTAAATTGCAGCCTTGGTTATAACCGTATTTTAAGGCGATAACGTCTACTTCTGCATTTTTGGCCGCCAATATATCGCTTTTCGAATCGCCAATCATTATTGCATCGCTCGGTTTAATACCCAACGCTTTGCATGCCATTAAAACCGGTTCAGGATTTGGCTTTTTCGCCGTATCATCACCACAAACAAGCACTTCAAAATGGTGATTAAGTGATAGTTTATCTAAAAGCTGCTCGGTAAAAGCCCTGTCTTTATTGGTCACCACAGCCTTAGGTAAATGCGCCAGCGCAGACAAACCTGTCTCTACATGTGCATACAAAGCGGCGTAATTACCCACAATATCATGATAGTGCACCTTGAACCGGACAATTGCGTTATCTACAAGTGATTGGCTCAACTCAGGGTTAACTAGCATGTCTCCTGTTAAACCACGCTTCACCAATATTGTAATGCCATTACCCACCCATGTTTTAACTTGCGCGTAGCTGACGATCGGATAGGCTACCTCAGTCAATGTCAGGTTTAAAGCCATATACATATCTTCGACGCTATCAACTAACGTTCCATCTAGGTCGAACAACACACCTTGATAACTCATGATCCAACCTTTGCAAGTTCATCACGCATTTGCTCTATAACCGTTTTATAATCTGGTTGGCTAAATATGGCAGACCCCGCCACAAACATATCAGCACCTGCAGCGGCTACTTCTGCGATATTCTCTACTTTAATACCACCATCAACTTCTAGACGAATGTCTCTCCCGGAGTTTCTGATAAGTGTCTTAACTTTTTTTAACTTACTTATCGTTTCTGGGATAAAGCTTTGACCACCAAAACCTGGATTTACTGACATTAATAAAATGACATCAAGCTTATGTATAACATGGTCAAGATAATGTAACGGCGTCGCAGGGTTGAACACTAATCCTGCTTGGCAGCCATGTTCTTTAATCAAGCTAATTGTGCGATCTATATGCTCACTTGCTTCTGGATGAAATGTAATAATACTCGCACCAGCATTCGCAAAGTCGGGAATTAGTCTATCAACAGGCTTAACCATTAAATGCACATCGATTGGTGCGGTAATACCATAATTCCGAAGCGCTTTGCAGACCATTGGCCCTATTGTTAAGTTAGGCACATAATGGTTATCCATAACATCAAAATGTACAACATCCGCACCAGATTTAAGAACGCGCTCTACATCTTCACCTAACCTTGCAAAGTCTGCTGATAGAATAGACGGAGCAATAAGGTATTTTGCTTTTTCAAACACTATAATACTTCCTGATATATCGAATTATCAGGTTCACTTTACCGCAATTTTTACTCCGACCCCAGTGAAAATAAGCGTAATCGACTTCATTGAATTTGATATCGACTAAGCTATAATAATTGTGTTTGTTTTATGAGCATCTATTGTGTATTATCTAATGATAACTTGTAAGTGAGGGTAGTTATTATGTTGAGTCGGCTAAAAACACGGATGCTTGGGCTTTCAGCGATTGCAATTGTTTCTTTAGGTGCAATTTCATATGATAATGCTCAATTAGTACTTGCAGAACACAAAAATTGTGGCTGTAATACAACACTTCAGACCACAAATCAAAATACTTTAATCTGTAAACGTGAAGCCCACACAAGCTGGTACGCATGGCTAACAGGTGAGAGTAGCAGTGCCCAGTTCCATTACTTGGATTTACTCGAATTACTTTTAGGCTCTAAACAATCGAGTGATAACAGCAATAGGTTAACATCACACCTATAAAAAAGGACTGCCACGACATGAAGTTACTCAGCATTTTCCAAAGTGTATTAGCTGCTTTATTTGGCGTACAAAGTCACGGCAAATATGAGTTTGATTTCAATTCTGGCTCTTTTTTACCTTATGCTGTCGTTGGTATAGCACTTGTTACGGGGTTCGTTGTCGCACTTGTTGTCTTGGTTAATTACATTCTCAACTAATTTCTTTCAAAGGAAGAATGGTTAACTCTTACAATAAAGCGCCATTAATTCATTCACCTTATTTCGGCTCCCACCTTTTGGACTGATCGTTCTTTTTACTTGAATAACATCTAACGATGCTTGACTGTAGATTTTACGTGTCCAAGCAGTATCATGATTGGATATCAAAACAGGAGTCGACTGCTCAAATGCTGAAACTTCCGCTAAATTGGCTAAAATAGCTTGATCATTCAAATCAAAACCACCTTTCGCATAAGAGGTAAATGAAGCCGTCTTACTTAACGGGACGTATGGTGGATCACAATATACGACGGCATTATTCGGCAAACTCTTAAATACCTGAGCGTAACCTTTACACGTAAAAGTCGCTTTTTGTGCCTTTTGCGCAAATGTGTATAGTTCTTTCTCTGGGAAATATGGTTTCTTATACTTGCCAAACGGTACGTTAAAAATGCCTTTTAAATTATATCTGCATAAACCATTATAGCCATGTCTATTCATATATAAAAAAAGAATTGCGCGCTCATAAATATCAACGCTTGCGTTAAACTGCTTTCGGTAGTCATAATAAGCATCAGCATGATTATTGAGATCAACAAAGAGTTTACGAGCATCGCTTACAAACTCATCAGGTTGGAGCTTCAATTCATTATACAAATTGATCAAATCGGCATTAATATCGTTTAAGACATAGCGCTTAAAGTCCGTATTCAAAAACACTGAACCAGCACCAACAAAAGGCTCAACTAGAGTATCGGCACTTTGACTTGCTAACGATAAACGTTGCGCTATGCCATCTACCAGACTATATTTTCCGCCTGCCCATTTTAAAAAGGCTCGGGTCTTTTGTTGCATACTGACTCTATTTATTTTGAAGTTGCGCGATTTTACACTAAAATCTACCAATTACCGAATGAACAAAGCAATTTCCTGCTTGATTTTAGTCTGCTTTTTAAAGAATGGTTGTCCAGTGAGCAAATCTTTTGGCAATTTCGCTTTTCCTATTTTTGCCGCATCGATGGTAGAGTAACCACTTTGGATAACTATCCACCATGCAACATCGGCTCGGTTTGTGCCGTAAATTTTTAAATCACTAACGCGTTGCTCATGAGCAGAAATAAAAGCTTCTGCAATTGCTTTATCTTTTACCGCTAATAATTGAATAACCCAGTTAGAATCAGGCTCAGATAACAAATTCAAGTGGTCATCAACAACGCTAACACTTTCCACATCCGCAACCACCTCATTTAATTCTAAAAACTCGGCACTTTCTTCTTTTCTAAGTTCAGACGTAACGGCTACCGAAAGTTGCTTCGGTTTATTGTCCGTCACAATCTTATCCACTTCGGCTTTTTGAGGAGTGTGGGTAAGCGCAGAAAAAATTGCACTCGTCTCTGTCTTATTTTGTACTTCTAGTGCATCACCGATTGACACACCAGCTGTTCCATTCAAAACATCATCTGATATTTCAGTCTTACTGCCATCACCTATAATTAACTCATGACTATGCAATGGTGTTTTTAAAATCCGAGTACTTGGCAGTACGGTGTTAACAACTGCTTTTTCCTCACTCATCTCGGGTATCAAGCTCGTAATTTCTTTTTGATACACAAAAGCAACCATCAAAAGTGCCAACAAAACAGTCAGCAATGTCAAATGCCACTGCATCTTTATGAATTTACTGGATCCTGGTTTTTCTAACTGTTGCGTTTCAGGCTGCCAATCTAACAAGATTGCAGGGTTACCATGAGATGCACTCAAAAAGGTTTGAAAAATTGGATCTTCATCAACAGGCAACTGCTTAAAAAACATTTTCATTAGCGTCTTGGACTCAGACAATGAGAGTGGCTCTAAATGTAAATCCAATGCTTGCGGGACCACCATCGGTGATTGTGCAGTGACAAGAATATATATTTTTTCAATGCCCTGTTTTGCTATGTTTTGTAGCTCCGCGATCATTTCATCAGATAAATGTCGCGCGCCATCCAAAACCCATAAGCAAGGGCCTGATGGAGAATGATTGTGTAAATTTACGAAATTCTCACTTAAGGTGAGAGTTTGATCAATTAATGGGGAGCGAAAACTGTGCTGTAATAATTGAACTGTTAGATCTATATCTTTTGAGTTTGCTGATAATTTAATAAATGCTTTATTAAATTCAGCATATTTATCTGTAATGAATGACTCTGCTAAATAGCTTTTTCCTAATCCAGAAGCTCCTATTAAGCAAATCAAATTCTGCCCATATTCAAACTGTAATTCAATTCGATTAACTAAAGCAGCTCTACTGGGCAATATTTGAGATTGCATTAGCGCCCTATTAGCGTACTCACAGCGTCATCAGAAACATCGTCTACCAATGCGCAATTACCCAACTTCGTTGGTACGATAAAACGAATGCGGCCTTGCTTATTCTTTTTATCTTTACGCATATGAAATAAGAATTCAGCACTAGTCATATTATCAGGAATATCAATAGGTAAGTCATACAAAGATAACAAACCTTCAATTCTTTCAACTTCTTTAGCCGTTAATGCACCACGTTGATATGCTAACTTAATAGCCAACATCATACCTGAAGACACCGCTTCACCATGCAGCCATTTTCCATAGCCCATCTGTGCTTCAATAGCATGACCAAAAGTGTGACCTAGATTTAGCAATGCACGCAAGCCAGCCTCCTTCTCATCATGTGCAACTATTTCAGCTTTAATTTGGCAGCAACGATGGATAACTTGCATCAGTGAGTCGACGTTTAACGCTTTTAACTTTGCATGGTTATCTTCAAGGAAGGCTAGAAAGTCAACATCATAAATTAAGCCATACTTAATCACTTCAGCCATACCTGCCGAAAACTCTCGAGGTGGTAATGTCAGAAGTGTATCAGTATCAATAAAAACGGCAATTGGTTGATAAAAAGCCCCTATCATATTTTTACCAAGAGGATGATTTACAGCGGTTTTGCCACCGACAGATGAGTCGACTTGTGATAATAAGGTTGTTGGTATTTGTATAAAAGGAATACCACGCTGATAACATGCTGCAACGAACCCTGTCAGATCTCCTATTACTCCCCCGCCTAAAGCAATTAAACAAGTGTCTCGCCCACAATTGTTTTCCAACAAAAAGGCTGATACCTGTTCAAAATACTCTAATGTTTTATATTGCTCTCCATCCGGTAGAACAATATGTAAGGGGGCGTGTTCATCTAAACTACGTAATAAACCATTCAAATACAATGGTGCTATAGTTTGGTTAGTCACGATAACAGGTCGGCATGTACCAACATAGTGTTTTAATTTCTGCCCATCAGACAATAGATTCTGACCAATATAAATTGGATAACTACGCTCGTTCAAATCCACTTTTAATTCAAGCATGCATCCCTCTCATATTGGTCATTTCACTAGAAGTCTAGTTTATCTATTATTTGATTCGCAACTACTTTTGCGCTTTGCTCATCTGTTCGAACAATGTGATCTGCCACTTCTTTATAAAGTGGTTCGCGCTCTTCAGCCAAACGCTCAAGAACATCTCTTGGCGCTTCTTCTGTTTGCAATAGTGGACGGCGCTTGTCACGCTGTGTACGAGCAACTTGTTTTTCAATTGGTGTTTCTAGGTAAACAACAATACCGCGCGCAGATAACTTGTTACGCACTTCTTTGCTGACTACCGAACCTCCACCAGTTGCTAAAACAATCCCTTGTAGCTCGGTTAGATCTGAAATCACGCCTTCTTCGCGTGTTCTAAATCCATCCTCACCTTCAAGATCAAACACCCACGCAATATCTGCGCCAGTACGGCGTTCAATTTCTTGATCCGAGTCTACAAATTCAAGGTGTAATTGATCAGCAAGGTGCCGACCAATCGTGCTCTTACCAGCCCCCATCGGGCCCACTAGAAATATATTACGTTTCTCAGCCATATCTTTTTAGTACTAACGAACTCTAAAATTTGAAATAAAACCCCGCCTAACGACCTGGCCCCAAAATTAAGGGGGGGATTATCTCAGTAATTCGTGAACGATTTCAAGTCAAATAGTATAAAAAGCATCTACTGAACCTAAAATCAACCTATTATTAGTCAATTACTGACCATCTAACATTATTTTTGGGGTTACAAATATCAATAATTCTTTCTTTTCATTAATCTCACGGGTATTTCTAAACAACATCCCTAAATACGGAAGGTCACCTAACAACGGAATCTTGCTTACTGCGCTGGTAATTTCCTGTTGATAAATACCGCCTAACACCACAGTCTGACCATTTTCTACCAAAACTTGGGTCTGAATCTGCTGTGTATTGATTGCAACAGCGGGTCCACTTGGCGTTTGTACATTATCACCGCGTGTGTCCTGTGTAATCACCAAGTCTAGTATAATTTTGTTGTCTGGTGTGATTTGTGGTGTAACTTCTAAACTTAACACTGCCTTTTTAAAACTAACAGAAGCCGCACCACTAGAAGAAGCCTCAACATAAGGAATTTCTGTACCTTGTTCTATGCGCGCTTTCTTCTGGTTTGCTGTTGTAATACTCGGAGTTGCAATTATCTCTCCCTTATTTTCTTGCTCTAATGCAGACAATTCCAAGTCTATTAACGTTCCATCTGCCAATTTTGCAATATGAACACCAATTCTACCTGCCGAAGTACCCGCTACTGGTAAGTTTACATTTAATCGATCTGTAAATGCAGGGATAGTACCATTGGATAACTCATTTGCGCCTTGTAACGAGCCTGAAATCGCATCAGAGCCCTGTTGGTCACTAAACCCCCATCGAATTCCTATATCCTCTTGTACGTTGTCCTTAACCGTTACCATACGAGATTCTATACGTACCTGCTTTACTGGTACGTCTAATGTCTCAACCATGCGTCGAATACTTTCAATACTTCTTGCGCTATCTTTAATCAACAACGTATTTGTACGATTATCGACAGATACACTCCCTCGTTCACTAATGATACTGTTGATATCCGTTTTTAACAAATCCGCAAATTCTTCTGCCTTCGCATAATTTAATTGGATATACTCGCTGTACAAAGGCTCTAACTCTTCGACTTGTTTACGTGCTTGTAATTCTTTCGCTTCTCGTGCAGCTAACTCTTCTGAAGGCGCAACCATTAAAATTGACCCCTCCATCCGCTTATCTAGTCCTTTTACTCGTAAAACCACATCAAGTGCCTGATCCCAAGGTACCCCATCTAAACGCAGTGTAATATTGCCGCTGACCGAATCACTCGTTACTAGATTGAAGTTATTTGTGTCTGCAATAATCTGTAGCACTGAACGAACAGGGATATCCTGAAAATTAAGTGTAATTGGCTGCCCTTGATAATTTTTCTTTTCTCCAAACACCTGCTGTTCATTATCTTTTTCTACCGTTAAAGTAAAAATACTATCTAATTGCTGGTAGGTATATTTAAATGCTGCGTTTGGCTCAATCACTAAACGCGTTTTATTTTCTTCTTTAAAGGTTTCAACCTTACTAACAACAGTACCAAAATCTAATACATCCAGTTCATATAAATGCTCATCAAGGATCGCTGTATGGTGGAAATCAGCTATGATCTTCCCGCCTCGTTCTTGCACATCAATTGCAGCATGCCCACTTTCTAAAAAAGCAAATACTTTAGCTTCACCTCTTTCTCCGCGACGAAAGTCAATCGACTGGATTGTATTAATGTGTGTTGCAACAGTGTCACTTGCAGGGTCTAACGTCTCGAGCGCAATCGGGTTTTCTGAAACCTGTAAATAAACTAAATTGTTTTTTACTCGGACCTTATAAAGCTTTAACTTGTCCATAACAACCGTCACGGAGAAGCCCTGTTTACCCATATTGCTTTCAATGCGTTTTATGCCCGCTTTATTTACCTCAAGTAATTTTAAACTTTCTTCAAATTCTGCATCAGGAAAAAACAACTCTAATCTAGCCGGTGAATTTAATACTTTAACTACTGGCTCTATATCTAATTGCTCATCAAAAACAAATTGTAATTCCGTTTCATCATTTGGCACTGGATTATAGCGAACGTCATAAAGCATAGGAACAGCTTGAACCAACCCAGAAAAAGTAAACAGGACCACAGAAAACGTTGCGTTTAACCAAAAATTCAAACCCTTGCGAGCCATAATAGTGTTACCTTTATTGTTATTCACTTGTACCGGTTTCTTCTGATTCATGTATTTCTACTTTTGTTAACCGTTCTTTCCAACAACCAGTACCGTCGGGTATTAATTCTAATAACTCGATATGATCAGGATTCACACTAACCACTTCACCATGATACAACCCCATATATTGGCCTTGCTTAATCCTATATAGTCCTTGATCTGATGCTTTAATTAAGGCCCATGTGGCATTAGTTGTGGCAATTGTGCCTTTCATTTCTAAGTTATCCAATGGATATTTTTCCAATGGATCTCTGGCTCGATTCGGATCAGGATGCAGACAATTTCGTATCTGCACCATTTTACTTTCTATTACTTCTGGCTCTGGTGCCACAAAAGGGCTGCGCAAATTTTCCGCATCATAAGCAAAATGTATAAACTCTCGCATTTCTGGAATAGGCTCAACTTTGGGCGTTGCACTCGCCTGTATTTGATCGATATATTCTTTTTGTTCAGCAGTATCATCATTACATGCACATAATAGTAGCGTACTAAAAAATAAGCATGGTAAACGATACATCACTTACGCTCCCCCTGTTCATAACGATACGTTTTGGCTATCACACTAAATACCAAATCATTATTACCCGCATTTTCGATCTGAAAATCGTGCAAACTCACTATTCTAGGTAACTGAGCCACCTTCCCAACAAACTTACCAAATTCATGGTAAGTTCCTACTATTTCAAGTTTAATCGGTAATTCAGTGTAGAACTCTTTCTTGACTTCAGGCAGCCACCCTATTTTCAAAAATGTTAAGCCGCTTGAAGTACCCACATATGTTAAATCATCTAATAACCCTGGTGTTTCATTCGACGTTGGTAGCCGGCGTAATAGTTGGGAAAATTGTGCTTCCATATCTAACATTTGCTGACGATATAAATCTAAGTTATTTGCGCGAGCATATTTTATACGATAACTCGTTCTAAACTCTTCTTCCGCATTAACCGCGCTTTCATACCGGCTAATTGAGGTAGACACAAGTAAACTATATCCGACCACAAAAGTAATTACGACGACTATGACACAGCATAAAACTTTAACGACAAAAGGCCATTCACCGATATTGTCTAGCTCAATTTCATTCCAATCAATATCTTGTAGAGATTTCAAGTCAAAATTCACAGTTTATATTGCCACCCTAAAGTTACTTTCCACGCTGAGAATCTTCAATTTGTTGAAATGACTTTACATAAAAATGCATGCTAAAATCACTCAATAAACGCGACCGTTGCTCACCAGCGACAATACCTTGAATGATAGGTCGTTCCAATAAATATGATGCTTCAACTTGTCTCAGCATTTGTGATAGTCGATTATTTGACTCACTTCTACCCACAACTTTCAATAAGTTACCTTTTCGCTCTAAGCTTGTAAGGTACACACCTGCAGGTACTACTCGCGTAATTTCATCTATTATTTGAGTACCCAAATTTCGATTACTTTGTAATTCTTCAATCAAACGAATGCGTCTTTGCAAATTGTTTTTCTGCTTATTTAAATCATTGATCGCAATAATTCGCGTATCTAACTTAGAGATCTCCGCTTTTAAATAATTATTTTTAATGTTTTGCCCTGTGGTTAGACTATCGTAAAACGCACCGATGAAATACATCACTAAACAAACCACACCGATAATTAAGCCTATTATTGTCAAAAACTTCTGCTGTGATGCTTGTCGTTCTTGTTCTCTCCACGGAAGTAGATTTATATGTGGCATGATGTAAAACTCCTAAGTGCCAAACCCGTCGCTATAGCAAACTGCGCTCGGTGCCGTTGCAATACATTACGGTCTACCTTTGGCGATACTTCCATATCCGCAAATGGATCAGCCACTATGGTATGAATACCTAATTCATCCACTAACAATCTGTCCAACCCCTCAACCAGCGAAGTTCCTCCTGTTAGTACTACATAATCTACGTGATCTTTACCGCTAGTCGTCATGAACATTTGTACAGCTCTTCTTACTTGCTGCAATAACGCAGTCTGAAAAGGGGCAAGTACTTCAAAAGTATAGTTAGGGGGTAAATCTCCGGTCGTTTTAGCAATTTCAGCTTCATCGAAACTTTTATTGTAATAGGCAACAATACTATTTGTGTACTGCTCTCCACCAAACACTTGATCTCTTGTATAAATCGCTTTTCCAGATTGAATCACACTCACTAACGTAATCACAGCGCCAATATCAATCACCGCAACCACTTTATCAAATGCATCGGAAGGCAATTGCCCATACAAAACATCTAAAGAACGTCCAAGCGCATAACTTTCTACATCGACAACTTTTGTTTTATAACCTGCATCATCTAACGCGTTAACACGTGCTTGCACACTTTCAGTACGCGCTGCTGACAACAGTACATTTACTCTCGACGGATCGGCTTCATTAACAGAGATCTTTTCAAAATCTAGGCTAACCTCATCCAAGGGATAAGGTATCAAACTATCGGCTTCTATCGCAATTTGCGACTCTAATTCAGCATCAGTTAATGAAACATCCATGAAAATTACTTTCGTAATGACGCTTTGACCTGATACTGCGACTGCTGCATACTGTGTATGTTTGGGTAAACGCTTTTTAAGTTTGCTAATAACACGGCCTATCGCTTCAATATCTTGGATCGCACGTTCAGACATTGCACCTTTTGGGACAGGCTCTATTGCAACCGCTTCAACCCTAAAACCAGTATTAGATTGTGATAACAGTACCGCTTTGGCGCAATGTGAGCCAATATCGATACCGAACATCATCGGCGCTTGTTTTTTGAATAATTTGCTAAGCATGCCTGTCGCCTAATATCCTTTGTTTTATGTATGAACGAGTTATAATTATACGTACAATAGTTATTAATCATTTTTTATTCAGATATACTAGCAGTGTCTACCTATAATTGGGAGCCTAACTAGGGAATATTCCGTGACTATATTGAAGAGAGCTATACAGTTTTTCATCGCGTGTACCATTTTAGGTCTATTAACATTAATCAGTCTTTATTACTATGTCAAATCAGATATCCCCAGTGTCGCAGTGCTTAAAGAGGTACAATTACAAACACCGATGCAAGTATTTACCAAAGACGGTAAGTTAATAAATCAATTCGGTGAAAAAAGGCGTATTCCCGTACGCATTGAGGATATTCCCCAACCGCTTATTGATGCCATACTCGCAACTGAAGATAATCGCTTTTACGAGCACTTCGGCATCGATCCCATAGGGATTGTGCGCTCATTTCTTGTTTTAGTAAGTACTGGTGAAAAGAAGCAAGGCGCGAGTACGATTACCATGCAGCTAGCAAGAAATTTCTTCTTAACAAGGGAGAAAGCATACATTCGTAAAGTGAAAGAAATTTTCATCGCGCTACATATTGAACAATTACTAAGTAAAGACGAGATATTGGCTTTATACCTTAATAAAATAGAACTCGGTCATAGAGCCTTTGGTATTGGTGCTGCAGCACAAGTATATTATGGTAAAGAGTTAGGTGAACTCACACTCGCTCAAATGGCTATGATAGCAGGGCTTCCAAAAGCGCCTTCAGCCCTCAACCCTATTAGCAACCCAACTCGCGCAAAACAACGTAGAAATGTCGTGCTTGGTCGTATGTTTAAAGAGCACTACATTGATCAAGCTACTTATCATAAAGCGAGGGAAGCACCAATTACTGCGCGCCGTCATGGCGCTGAAATAGAACTATATGCGCCTTATATTTCTGAAATGGTACGCGCATATATGGTAGAACGCTACGGTACAGATAAAGCCTATAATAGTGGATTTAGAGTCTTTACCAGTGTCGAGTCTGATATTCAAGCTGCAGCCCAACGTGCTCTCGTTAACAACCTGCATAAATATGATATGCGCCATGGTTACCGAGGACCAGAAAAAGCGCTATGGCAGCCAACAATTGATATTCCCTGGAACGAACAAGCCATAATATCTTACTTAAAAACAGTAAAGGAGATTGCGCCACTGAAGGCGGCTGTTGTGATCCATATTTCTGAAAAATCAGCAACAGTTTTGAGCAAAGCTGGCGCTTATCATACGATTGAATGGAGTGGACTAAATTGGGCTCGTAGTTTCATTTCTCAAACGCGACAAGGATTACCACCTAAGACCGTTGACGACATTTTATCTCCGGGTATGCAAATATGGATAAGAAACCATAATCAGCAATGGCAACTCAGTCAGTACCCTACGCCTTCCAGCGCACTCGTATCACTCGATCCACAAGATGGGCGTATCAAAGCATTGGTCGGTGGCTATAGCTTTGCACAAAGTCAGTACAATCGTGCAACACAAGCAAAAAGACAGGTCGGTTCAAACATCAAGCCTTTTATTTATTCGGCAGCCCTTGAAAGTGACTACTCTCTTGCTACGATTATTAATGATGCCCCTATAAATCACTGGGATAAAACCCAAGGATACTCATGGAGACCTAGGAACAGCCCAGATGTTTACAGTGGTCCAATTCGTATTCGCCGTGCATTAGCACAATCCAAAAATGTTGTGTCAGTTCGCCTTTTGCGTGGCGTAGGGTTACAAGAAAGTGCCGACCATTTATTAAAATTTGGATTCCAAGATGAAGATATTAATCGGAGCGAGTCCTTGGCGCTGGGTAGCGCAGCCATGACTCCGCTTGAAATGGCCAGAGGTATGAGCACTTTTGCCAACAGAGGTCATTTAATTGATCCTTATTTCATTAGTGAAATTCAAGATGCCTACGGAAATACACTTGGCACTGCCCAGCCCTTAATCGCATGTGATGAAGAACAACAAGATATGCAGACACACCTTTGTGCACCGCAAGTTATTACTGAACAAAATGCGTTTTTAGTCTCTAGTGCCATGCATAGTGCTATTTGGGGTGGAGGTAGCTGGCGACATAAAACAGGATGGACAGGTACCGGTTGGCGCGCTCAAAATCTAAAACGCCGTGATTTATCTGGTAAAACAGGCACAACCAACGAAGCAATCGACACATGGTTTAGTGGATTTAACCAAAATGTGCTTACCACTGTATGGGTGGGATTCGATGATGCTAGCAAACCATTAGGTCGAGCGGCCTACAATAATAGTTTAGGTAAAAACCAACTTGTAGGCGCTGAGTCCGGCGCTATTTCAGCGCAGCCTGCTTGGATTGAATTCATGCGCTCTGCACTGGTGAATGAACCCCTCGCACCGATAGACCCGCCGCCTGGGTTAATTTCGGTACGTATAGATTTAAAAACCGGCTTGCTCAGCCACAAAAATGATTTCACCAGTCGTTTTGAATATTTTGAATCAGGCACTGCCCCCACAAAATATGTATTAGATACTGGATCTAGTACGCCATTTGATGAGCCTCTACCTGTACAAGATGAGTTATTTTAGTTCACTCATTGAAAAATAGAGCTGCATAAACATAAAAAGCCAATCAAAATAAGATTGGCTTTTTACATACAACATCAATCATTTACTACGCTTCAAGATCTGCCATATAATTTTCTGGCAAAGCTATTTGGGCAACGCCTGAGTCAATCGCAGCATGAGCAACTGCTTTCGCTATACGTGGCAATAAACGCGGATCCATCGGTTTAGGGATAATATACTGTGCTCCAAACTCTAAGCTTTCTACATCAGCCGCTTTTAATACTTGTTCAGGAACAGCTTCTTTGGCAATACTTCGGATAGCTTCAACGGCTGCTATCTTCATCTCGTCATTAATCGCTGTTGCACGCACATCCAATGCTCCACGGAAAATAAACGGGAAACATAGCACGTTATTCACTTGATTTGGATAATCTGAACGACCGGTTGCCATAATCAAATCTTTGCGAGCACTATGTGCCAATTCAGGATTAATTTCTGGATCAGGATTTGAGCAGGCAAATACAACAGGCTTTTCATTCATCAACTTCAAATCATCAGCTGAGAGTAAATCTGGTCCAGATACGCCAACAAACACATCAGCATCAGCGATTACATCTTGTAACGTACGCTTATCTGTGTTGTTTGCAAATAATTGCTTGTATTCATTTAAATCATCACGACGCGTATGAATAACACCTTTACGGTCTAACATATATATATGTTCACGTTGAGCACCGCACTTAATTAACAGCTCCATACAGGCAATAGCCGCAGCTCCTGCACCAAGACACACAATAATAGCATCTTGAATGTTTTTTCCTTGGATCTCTAAGGCATTAAGCATACCGGCTGCAGTTACAATTGCTGTACCGTGTTGGTCATCGTGAAACACTGGAATATCACAACGTTCTATCAGCGCTTTCTCAATTTCAAAGCACTCAGGCGCTTTAATATCTTCGAGATTAATACCACCAAAAGTATCTGCTATGTTTGCAACCGTATTAATAAAGTCTTCAGTTGTACGATGCTTTACTTCAATATCTATGGAGTCAAGCCCCGCAAAACGCTTAAAAAGTAAAGATTTACCTTCCATTACAGGTTTAGAGGCAAGCGGCCCCAAATTTCCTAGGCCTAAAATAGCCGTACCGTTACTGATCACGGCCACCATATTGCCTTTACCAGTATATTTATAAGCGTTTGCTGGATCTGCCGCGATTTCGCGCACGGGTTCGGCCACACCGGGGCTATACGCCAATGCGAGGTCTTTTACGGTTTCCGCTGGCTTGGTCAGTTCAACACTGATTTTACCTGGAACGGGATGAGCATGATAATGTAAAGCTTGTTCACGAAAGTCTGACATGACGCGATATATTCCTGCAAGAAGTTAAAAGTGAGAGTGAAGTTCCGCAATTAAGTAAACAATACCTTGTTTGCAAATATATTCAAGCAATATCAGGTCTATCCTGTGATGACACTTTACAAGCATTTTCTCTGACTTTTACTGGTATTTAACTTACTTTATCTACATTTATTCGTTCTTACTCGCTTAAAAATAAGTAAATCATCACTCATATCGAATGAAAAACAACCCAAAAAAGAGACGAATAGCAAAATAAGCTAATAAAATCCAAAAAATAGCATTTTTACATCTTTTAGAAGATCTTAATGAACTTTAACAACAAAATAACCATTAAAAACGTCGCTACTCTTCGAATTATTATGCAAAAAAATCACCAAGGTACGCAAAATACTTTACGGCACTATTTAGGAATATAGAAGCAACTGATAAAAAATGAAATGTCGTGAATTCAATAGTGAATATAGACAATAAAAATTCGAGCTTAAACTTTATCGAAAAGAGATATAAATAAAAGATATAAAAAAAGCACCCGTAGGTGCTTTTTTTTCAAACGTCTTTGCTTACTTACTGCTAAGTGAACCGAAACGCTTGTTAAAGCGGTCAACACGACCACCTGTGTCTAAGATTTTTTGCTTACCAGTATAGAACGGGTGACACTCAGAACAAACGTCTAAGTGAATGTCTTTACATAGAGTTGAACGAGTTGCGAACTTGTTACCACATGAACAAGATGCATTGATCGTTTCATACTTAGGGTGAATACCTTCTTTCATAGCAACCTCTGGTTAGGCCGTATCGCTCTCCAAACCCGAAGTTTGGCACCATACGTAGTTATACAAATAATTGGACGCGTATTTTAAGTAACTAAAGCACGATCCACAAGCAATAAATACACTATTTTACTAAATTTTGTACACTCACCTGCTTTTCCCCAGTTTAAACTGGGTTTTTAGGTCCCTCTCTAGTAAATTAGCATCACCCATTTAGATACGAGCTTGCAATGTCCTTTGTCGAAGTTGTCATTAAAGTCCCGCTCCCACGTACCTTTGATTACTTACTAATCGAAGCCCAAACTGTAACTGTCGGTTGCCGTGTAGAAGTTTCCTTTGCTAATCGAACTTTAGTAGCGTTGGTTGTGGCACTCAAAAACCATTCCAACGTCCCAGCCAATAAAATTAAACCGATTGCGCGTATTATCGATTGCTACCCCATCTTATCAGCTCAGCATATCGAGCTTTTGCGTTTCACCGCACAGTACTACTGTCACCCTTTAGGTGAGACATTGTTTACCGCTTTACCAGCCTCATTACGCAGTGGTGAACACCCTGACAAAACCACCGTAGCCACTGTAACATTAACAGCTAAAGGTGCTGAGTTACCCAAGCTCCGTTCAAAAAAACAACAAGCACTACTCTCTCAACTAGCGGGTTCTGGTGCATCAAGTGTCACAGAGCTCAAAGCCTTGGGATTTACAAAACAACAAATTGACGCTTTACAAGAGAAAGCACTCGTCGAAAAATCTTTAGAACATGATACGAAATGGACGCAAGCGCCTAGAACAATAAACTCAAAACCCCGACTGAATGAAGAACAAGCAGCCGCCTTTAGTGTTATTAACCAGCAACAAGGTTATCGTACATTTTTACTCGAAGGCATTACCGGCAGTGGTAAGACTGAAGTGTACCTACAATGTTTAGAGAAAATAGTTAACTCAGGCCGTCAAGCACTTGTGTTAGTACCTGAGATTGGTCTAACACCGCAAACAGTGAATCGATTTCGACGACGCTTTCCTGATACACCCATTGATTTATGGCATTCAAACTTAACGGATAATGAGCGCTTACACGTATGGCGTAGAACGGAGCAAGGCAGTTGTGCACTCGTTATCGGCACTCGTTCAAGTATTTTCTTACCCTTTAAAAATTTGGGTATGATGGTCGTCGATGAAGAACATGATAGTTCTTTTAAACAACAAGATGGTTTGCGCTATCACGCAAGGGACTTAGCAGTATATCGCAGTGCCCACGCAAATATTCCCCTAATTCTCGGCACCGCAACTCCGGCACTTGAGACCTTGCATAAAGCAATTAATAATAAATTTCAACTGCTCACATTATCAAAAAGAGCAGAAACAAAAGTAGCAAACCAATTTTTACTAATTGATATGAAAGGCCAAATTGAACAAGGAGGGTTTGCACCATCCACGCTTCAGCACATTGAACGCACGTTAGCGTGTGCGAAACAAGTGATGGTCTTTCTAAATCGCAGAGGTTATGCCCCCACCTTGCTATGCCACGAGTGTGGCTGGTTAAGTCAATGCACTCATTGCAGTGCTAGCACAACATTTCACAAAGCGATGGCAAGATTAGTATGCCACCACTGCTCACAGCAAAGCTATGTTCCTGCACAATGCCCAGATTGTGGTAGCACCCAAATTATGCCTGTAGGCTTAGGTACTGAGCAACTTGAAGATTTTTTAAAGGGTCACTTCCCTGATACGCCGATAAGTAGAATAGACAGAGATTCAACTAGAAGAAAAGGCGCTTTAGAAACTGCCTTAGCTGATATTAATGCCGGTGGAAGTCGCATTTTGGTAGGTACACAAATGCTCGCAAAAGGTCACCATTTTGCCGATGTTAATCTAGTTGTCATGTTGGATGTCGATGGAGGGTTATACTCAAGTGACTTTCGCGCCACAGAGCATATGGCACAATTAATTACACAAGTGGCGGGCCGGGCTGGCAGAAGCGGAGAACCCGGCACTGTGTTATTACAAACCCACTTTCCTGATCACCCTTTGCTCCAAGATTTAGTGAATAATGGCTACCAAGATTTTGCACGTTATGCGCTAAAAGAACGGCAAGAAGTAGAACTTCCTCCCTACACTCATTTAGCATTAGTACGGGTAGAGGGTACTAATGCTAAATTGGTAATAGACTTTTTAACTGATTTAGTTCCTGCAACCCCATACTCTGGTATACAATTACTCGGGCCGATTCCAGCTCCGATGGAGCGTGTTGCCGGTAAGTATAGATACCAATTACACATACAAGCCCCCGAACGACCTGTTTTGCATCGCTATCTTGCACAGCTTTTGAGCTATATTAGTGAACATAAGCTTGCAAATAGAGTTCGGTGGAGCATTGACATCGATCCTATGGATACCTATTAGTAATTTATGGCACAGCACGACTATATAAATAGACAACCAAAAACTCGTCAGAGCGCTAAAAACAAGAAGAATGCGCAAGTATCACAGCGTAAACCTTTTCCTGTTTTTTTAAGTATCGCCGCAGTGATTTTAATTACTGGGTTCACATATGGCTTGTGGTATATCAAAACCAATGCTGACCCAGAGCAAGTCAATCAAGCACAAATGCCAAAAACGGTCGCTAAGAAGATAGACACAGCCCCAGAAAAGCCAAGGGATCCTGAGTTTCTAGAAGAGATAAGAAATCATGAAGTCAAGGTCGACGTCAAAGAAATTAAGCGTAACGGTCCTTATCAAATGCAGTGTGCCTCGCTGAGAACATATCCAGAAGCCGAAGCGCTGAAAGCCAAAATGGCCTTCGCAGGCTTAATTGCGGAAATAAAGCGAACAGAAGGCAATAACGGCGTATGGTACCGCGTACGTCTGGGGCCATACGATAGCAAACGTAAAGCCGAAAGTGACAAGAATAAACTAAAGCGCATCCATATTATTGGCTGCGCTATATGGGGCTGGACTTGATTTTAGTCCAATCGCCCTCATCTATGTTGTAATTAAATTTAATACGAGGCACACACAGCCTCTCTATTAAGGAATACTATGACTACCATCGTAAGCGTCCGTCGTGACAATAAAGTTGTTATTGGCGGAGATGGCCAAGTATCACTTGGTAATACCGTAATGAAAGGCAACGCCCGCAAAGTACGCCGTTTATATAACGGCAAAGTACTTGCTGGATTTGCCGGCGGTACCGCAGACGCTTTTACTCTATTTGAACGCTTTGAAAGTAAACTTGAAATGCATCAAGGACACCTCACCAAAGCGGCTGTAGAAATGGCTAAAGATTGGCGTAGTGACCGAGCTCTGCGTAAGTTAGAAGCATTGCTTGCTGTGGCTGATGAAACCGCCTCCTTGATCATCACAGGTAACGGTGATGTTGTTCAGCCCGAAAACGACTTAATCGCAATTGGTAGTGGCGGTAACTTTGCCCAATCGGCAGCCACTGCATTATTAGAAAATACCGATTTAAGCGCCGTTGAAATTGTTGAGAAAAGCCTTACGATTGCAGGCGATATTTGCGTATTTACCAACAATTTCCAAACCATCGAAGAATTGTAAGAGGAATTGCCATGACCGCAATGACCCCAAGAGAAATAGTCCACGAACTAGATCAACATATTATTGGTCAAAATAAAGCGAAGAAAGCGGTTGCTATCGCACTGCGTAACCGTTGGCGTCGCATGCAGTTGAATGATGACTTGCGCGCAGAAGTAACACCAAAAAACATTTTGATGATCGGCCCAACAGGGGTTGGTAAAACTGAAATTGCACGCCGCCTAGCCAAACTAGCAAACGCGCCTTTTTTAAAAGTAGAAGCCACAAAGTTCACCGAAGTGGGCTATGTAGGTAAAGAAGTTGAGACTATTATCCGTGACTTAGTCGATATCTCAATCAAAATGACGCGTGAACAGCAGTCTAAGAAACACCAACACCGTGCAGAAGAAGCCGCAGAAGAACGTATTCTTGATGCCTTATTACCACCCGCTAAAGACGCCTGGGGTGAGTCACAGCCCGCAGATAACAATTCGACTCGTCAGGTGTTCCGTAAAAAGCTGCGTGAAGGACAGCTAGACGATAAAGAAATAGATATTGATATTGCTGAGACTCAGCCTCAAGTTGAGATCATGGCACCTCCTGGTATGGAGGAAATGACAAATCAACTACAGGGCATGTTCCAAAACATGACCGGCGAGAAAAAGAAAAGTCGTAAGCTTAAAATCAAAGATGCTTTTAAACTGCTCATCGAAGAAGAAGCCGCTAAAATGGTAAACCCTGAAGAGCTTAAAGAGCAGGCTATTTTTTCAGTTGAACAAAACGGTATCGTCTTTATTGATGAAATTGATAAGATTTGTAAGCGCGGAGAAGCCCAAGGCCCAGATGTAAGCCGTGAAGGCGTGCAGCGCGACCTTTTGCCTCTAATTGAAGGGTCTACAGTCAGTACTAAACATGGAATGGTTAAGACAGACCATATCTTGTTTATTGCCTCTGGTGCATTTCAAATGTCCAAACCGTCTGATTTGATCCCTGAGCTGCAAGGGCGCTTGCCCATTCGTGTTGAACTTGAAGCACTGACCGCCAAAGATTTTGAGCGTATCCTCACAGAGCCTCATGCATCTTTAACTGAGCAACAACAAGCTTTATTGAAAACCGAGCTGGTTGATATTAACTTCACTGAAGATGCACTCACTCGTATTGCAGAAGCTGCATGGCGAGTAAACGAAAAAACTGAAAATATTGGCGCACGCCGCCTTCATACTGTGATGGAAAAATTGATGGAAGAAATTTCATTTGATGCATCAGAGAAAAATGGTGAAGCCATCGAAATAAATGCACAGTACGTTGAAAAGCATTTGGACATTTTAGTGCAAGATGAAGACTTAAGCCGCTTTATTTTATAACGAGCAAAACTATGATAAAACGGAGCATATGCTCCGTTTTTTTATGGACCGACATTTCTATGTATGTAGTAACTAAATTACACTATCACCGTAAAAGTAAGATGCTCGACATCTACTTTGATGATGCACAAATGCACACGTTAAGTTGCGAGTATCTTCGTACTCATTCCCCATCGGCGGAAGTTCAAGGGCATGGTACGACACCCAGCAAGTTAGTGCTCAATAAACACGCTGTCAAAATTGAACGGCTCGAGCCAGTTGGTCATTACGCAGTTAAGCTGCATTTTAATGATGGTCACAACTCAGGGCTCTTCAGCTGGCAATATCTCAGAGAACTATGCGTTAATTATCAATTATATTGGCAAACCTATCTCGAACGAACGGAGCAATATCACGCTCAATTAGATAGTGTACCAATTAAGTTTATCCCATAACCCTTCTTATAAAACCCATTTAGCCACACACAAAAAAACGCAGCAAAAGCCGCGTTTATTTGCGCTATTTTTAGATGTGTATTACACCTTATATTTTGCAACGGCTTGATGCAGCACACTGGCTTGCTCAGACACTTCCTCGCTACTTTGAGCATTTGATTGCGCATGTTCAGATGCCACTTGGGCAATATCCCTAATACGCACTACATTTTTATTTACCTCTGAGGCAACTTGATTTTGCTCATCAATTGCCGTGGCGATATGTGTGCTCATATCCATAATTGTTTGCACATCTGTAGTAATTAAAGTTAGAAACTCACCTGCTTTCTCCGCTTGAGAAACACTTTCACTGCCTTGCACACGACATTGCTCCATGATATTAACCACTTCACGCGTACGCTGTTGTAACGTCGAAATAATACTTTCTATCTCTTGTGTCGAGTCTTGCGTGCGCTGTGCCAATGACCGTACTTCATCTGCAACCACAGCAAAACCTCGGCCTTGCTCGCCAGCTCGCGCTGCTTCTATGGCCGCATTTAATGCCAACAAATTGGTCTGTTCGGCAATACCTCGTATAACATCCAACACAGAACCAATCGTCTCGCCATCTTTCTCTAATTGAGATACCACATCCGACGCACCTGCTAAAGACTCCGACAACACCATAATATGTTTAATGGTCGCATCAACTTCACTCCGACCTTGCTGCGCATTATTGTTAGTTGACTCTGCTTTTTGTGCTGCGGCTTCCGTATTATGTGAAATATCTTGAATGGTCGCTTGCATTTCTGTTGCAGCAGTGGCTACCATATCTGCTTCGTGTAATTGCTCGTGCATTCCAGAGCTGGTTTGCGCCGTTGTTTCTGTTAAATGTAACGTGGCATCGTTAATTGTACCTAGCGCTGAATTAACCTCTGAAATTAATATCCCAAAATCATTGACTAAACTATTAAAATCTCGGGTCATAATTGTTATCTCATCGTTACCCGTTTGCTCTATCGTTAGCCCTAGATTATTCTCTCGACGGATCCGTTCAATGGTTTGATAAACTCGCTCCACAGGATTAATAATAGAACTGCTTGTTAACAACACTAAAATCATCACTATCACAGCAGCTATAACAAAAATAGCAATGCCCACAAATTGCGTTTCATCTGCGTTAAGTTTAATTTCCAATTTTGTTTGTTCGACAATCTCAGCAACAACCTTATCACTTTTTTGCACATTGATTTTCATTTTACCCAATGCACCATCATCTAAGCTTAATCCCAGTGTTTGTTGTGCACTGACTAAGGCCTCAAATTTATTCTGATATTCATCAACGAGCGAAAGTAAGTTGTTCTGATAGTTATTATCAAAACCAGCTTGAGAAATCTGCGTGCTAAAAGTTGAGATGAGTTTATCGAATTTAGTTAAATACTTTAAATCCAATCGTAACATGAAGTCTTTTTCAGCTCGACGCAACTGCAACATAGTGGTTAATAATTCAAAGTTTTGCCGTTCTTTAAGTAACGTTTCTACCTCATGCACAGCCCCTCTTAATTCACCATAAAGGGCATCTTTTGGATGTAATCCAATGGTTTTTTGCAGCTCCACAACACTATGAAAGTCTTGGTTGTAAGAAGCCGCTAGCCGTTTAAACTCATTCAATTGAGCCGCATCAATACCGAATTCATCGAATATCACTGACAAAGATTCAACTTTTTGTTGAAGCTCTGCATATTCCGCTTCAAATTGCTTTAACGCATCCGTGTCCTTATAGAATAGGAAATTTTTCTCATACTTGCGCATAGCTAACTCATGAATATCTAATTCTTCAGCATATTCAATCGTTTCATTGAGCCTAAGCATCGTTTTTGCTTCGAGAATAATCACAAACAACATCACTAACATTGCGATGCCCACAACAAGGGCATTGAGTTGCAAACGCCGTTTAATGGTTAAATTTTCCAATAAGGCCATACTGTTACCTATATTTTTTGCTACTTAGCAGACAGTATAGCTGAGAATATGCGCCAATGCGTATTAGAACCCCTTTGAAATTAATAAAAATCACTGCCAACTATTGCAAAAATACTGAACAAAGCAAATAGTTATGCCGCTTTATCCGTTGGTAATGACAAGCCTTGCCACAGCGTTTTATGGAGCGAGTCTAAATCATGCCATTGCTTTGACATAAGCCAATCAACCAATGCATATGGGTTAGTTGGAAAATCGATACTCTTTCCGCTGGGCAATTCAAGAAATTCTTCTAACGCGTCAGAACTTAAATAGTGCATAACCCGAGCAAACCCCATCTCCTCTAACGTATGTGCGTTTGCCAATTGCTCAAATTGACCAGCCAATGGCTTCAATAAAAGTTTTTTGCCAAATTTTAAAGCTTCACTTGATAGTTCAAAACCGGCATTACCTATCACTCCGCTCGTGTTTACAAGGTCTTTTAAAAAACCCTGCCTATTTGGCTTTCGAAGATGAATATGCGCTTGTGACTGATTATTAGCATCTGGGTGATAGCAGTAAAACTCTTTATCAGGAAAATCTTGTAGCAACTCTAAAACACGGTTGAGGTTTTCAAATGGCAAATATACCAACACTTTATTCGCGATTGAGCTGCAATGATTAACTGGCTTATCATAAGGTATAAAAGGCGGAATAATATTTTTTGCAAATGGCTGCCAATGCACACCTAAATAAACATCCGCGGGCGCAAACTGCTTTAAAAGTGTACGTTTAAGAAAACTGTGACTATATATAGGCACTTCGGGACATAAAAATGCAGCTTGATGACTCATCGCTATAACCGGTATTTTGGCGCGTTTAGCAGCCCATGCGGTGATCGGTTCAAAGTCGTTAAAGACAACATCATACTGAGTTACATCAAGGTTTCGAACATCTTTAATAAATTGGCCGATCTTTAAGTTTTTTAATGTCTCGATTTGATCAACTTGACCATTACGTGTGGAAAAGCTCAGCCCTGCTCTTGTTTGATAATGCCCAAAAGGCTGCATATCAAAATATTCACTGTCTTTGCGACCAGAAAATATATAGTCAACATCGATATTTTTTTCTGTAAAACACTCTGCCATTACTCGCGCCCGCGTAATATGGCCATTACCTGTTCCCTGTACGCCGTATAATATTTTCATAATATCCCTACTAAAAAAATCGCTAGACTGGCACACCCAATCCCCATCATCGCACCAACCACAACATCTAAGGGGTAATGGACGCCTACCACAACTCGTGATAACGACACACCTGATGCCCAAATTATTAATGGCCACAGCGGAACACTCAAATGCTCTATGACACAAATTGCATATAACCATGCTCCCGCACTGTGACCAGAAGGAAGGCTAAATTTGTCTGCCGGCGTTAACAGCGCTTTAAGAGCAAAACAATCACATGGCCGTACACGAGCAATCCGTTTTTTTAAAAAGAAATACAGAGGTCTTTCAATCGCAAATGCTAATACTGCAGTCAGTGCAAACTTTTGCCCTAAAGGCTCCAAAAATACAGCACAAATTAAAGCCAGTAGAATATAAAGTCCACCATTGCCACTTTTCGAAAATGCTAACGCAACAACCCGCCACCAGTTTTTTGGGCTAGGTGTAAACACTGCAAAATACAATACGGTGTCTAACTGCGCTAATTTACCTTTCATAATGCTCACCTATTACTTTGCTCACATTTTCAGCATAGAAGAGCTAAATAACAAAGCCGTGACAGTTTTGCGACACTAATATGTAAGTTACTGTTTACCCATTGCTATGACCATTTATGGGAGTATACTAAAATGGACTTTCGTTATTTTTTCAGAGGATTTAAAGTATGGACTACAGCACTTCAGACTTGTGCGATCATTTCGCTGACGTCGTTGATGTACTCGAACCTATGTTTATTAACTTTGGTGGGCAAACAGCTTTCTGTGGGCGCATTAAAACGATTAAATGTTTTGAGAATAACGAATTGATCCGCTCAACGTTAGAGCAAGATGGCAGTGACACTATTTTATTAATTGATGGTGGCGGCTCAACTCGACGCGCGTTAATTGATATAGATTTAGCTGAATTGGCTGTCGAAAACAATTGGCAAGGTATTATCGTATATGGTGCTATACGCCATGTCGATGAACTTGAAGAGTGCAATATAGGCATTCAAGCTATTTCATCTACCCCCGTATCTGCCGATAGTGAAGGGGCTGGCGAACACGGTGTCCCTGTTAATTTTGCTGGCGTATCATTTTTTGATGATGATTACCTATATGCAGATAGCACCGGCATCATTATTTCCGCTGAAGAACTTATCTTAGAAACCGACGATACGCAAGACTAGAGCACCATGACTGAACACCTACATATTTATCGCGAAGCTGATATTGCCAGCCTTGTAACGACTCGTGAGAATGAGCAAAAATTCTGGCAGTCTTTAACTTTTCTTGATACACAGTTAGAGACTCTGCAAGCACTTAAAGATGCAGCCGCTTTTGGTATCAAGTATGTACTCGTTGGTATTAATGAGGATATTGGTCCTCGTGCAAATTGTGGTCAAGGTGGTGCGACATTAGGGTGGCAAGCATTTTTACAACGATTTTTGAATTTACCCTGTAACCAATTTTTAGACCCTAAAAATGTACTGCTCTTAGGGGAGGTCATATGTGATGATCTTCAAAAGACGAGTAAAAACTTATGCAATAAGCAACCTGAACAATTGGCTGAATTACGTCATCTATGTGCCGATATAGATCAACGTGTCAGTAATGTCCTCAAAATGGTATTTGCAGCTGGTTTAGAGCCTATCATTATTGGTGGGGGTCATAATAACTGCTTGGGTATTATACAAGCACTTCACTCAGTAACAGGGCAAGCATGCCATGCGATTAACTTTGACCCACACGCAGACTTTAGAGCGATAGAAGGGCGTCACAGTGGCAATGGATTTCATTATGCCTACCAACAAAACATGTTAAGCGATTATCATGTCGTAGGTTTACATGCTCAAAAAAATAATCAAGCAATTTTAGAAGCCTTAGATACAGCGAATTTTAGCTATACCACTTATCAAGATATCCTTGTGACGCGAAGATGCACGTTAACTCAAGCGATTAAAACGGGTTTAGATCGCTTTGACAATACTGCCCCTATGGGAGTTGAAGTGGACGTAGATAGTATTAGTGGCATGCCTGTAAGTGCCTATACAAACTGTGGCTTTACAACCAACGATGCTGAACACTTTGTATCATTATCTGCCGAGCAAAGTAATACCGCTTATTTACATTTGTGTGAAGCGGCCCCCGCTAATCACCCCCAGGGGTTGGCGCAAGGGTTGATTGAGGCAGGTCAAGCACTTAGCGGTTTAGTGTGTAGCTACCTTACGAGTCGCCAACGCGTTGAGAATTAATTCAAAATCACGCCATTAATGCTCTAGTTTCCATTGTTTCAGCCAGCTTATCATACCTACGCTGCTTAACGGTCTAGCAAAAAAATAGCCTTGAGCAGCAAATGTTTCTAGGCTTTGTACAAAGTTAAGCTGCTCTTGAGTTTCAACTCCTTCGCAAATTACTTTACTATTAAGCTGCTGCTGCATTTCTACCATGCCCCGGACTACACTTTTAAACTGTCCTTGCTGCTGATGTTCAGCAGTTAGAGACCGCCCAACTTTCACGTAATCTACAGAAAGCTTTGGTAACTTCGCTAGAATTAATGGCGCTTCTCCAAAACCATCTACACACAATCGAACGCCAATACTTCTCAAACGTGCCACCATAGCAACACCTTGTGCATCCAATGACATAAACAGAGCTGATGGACACTCAATAATTAAGTCCCCAGGTAATAAATGATGTTCCAGTAGAATCCTATCCAGAAATTCAATAAATTCTTCATGCAGCATTTCAGGGCCAAATACGTTTACGCTCAACGGCATATGAATATTGTCCATTCTCAACGCCATGGCAATTTCAGCTGCCCGCTCGATGACATAATGTGCAACTGGCACAGCTAATCCAGCCAAACGAATATCATCAATAAATCTACCCGCAGCCAAAATTCCCTGCTTAGGATGTTGCCAACGTAACAATAACTCTAAAAACTCTATCTCGTTATCTTGATGACGGATCACAGGTTGAAAGTACAGCTCGAATTCACTGCGAAAATCAATATGGGCAAGTTCAGCCAAACGCGCCTGTTGTTCTAATTTAGTAATTTGCATTTGTTGTTGATATGCACAGACAGCGCGATTTGGTTGACTATCTAATGCCAAAAACCCACATGTAAGTAAATTATCAAATTGACCAAGCTCTTCATCACAGTTGACATAACTCGCCCGCGCACTCACTTCTAAGGTACAATTTCCAACATTAAAGGGTTTTAGCGTACTACGTAAAATATCATCAATGAGTTGTTCATGGAGGTGTTTTTGGTTACTCAGTCCACATACGAAAACAAAATGGAGTCCACCTAAATGAGCAACCCTTGCCATATCGTTACCATTTGCAATCGCAATAACATCATGGCTGTGTAGTTGTTGTTTAATTCTATTTGCTGATTGCGCAAGCAGTAAATCTCCAAATTCCCGACCTAAATGTAGATTAACTTGCTCAAAACCTTCAAGGCGGATCATCACCAACATTGCAGGTCCTGGGTCTAAAGTTCTAAACTCATTAAAAGCAGCTCTTAAACTTGCCCGATCAGGCAAACCTAACACATCATGAGCTTGGTCACTTGCGGCTTCACTTTGAACCGTCTCAACCTCTTCATCATTACCAAGAAGGCAAAGCTGCCCAATATACAGCAGGCCTAGCACTGCAACACTCAGTACGTGTGGCCAAGACCATACGATATGCCCTCCCAACAACATAATAAATATCAGTGCACATACACAGCTCAATACAAGATGAGCACCTTCACTATATCGTAAGTTATACATAATATGCAGGATTAGGGTCAGTCCAAAAACATACTGAACCCAATCAGTATTCATGGCGAGTGCTGCCAGCCCTATTCCCGCCGTCACTGCATGTAAAATACGCAGTCGCGGTTTTTTACTCAACACTATTACAGCCATGCTGCCCATCAATATGACACCCGCTAGCAAAGCCGCTAGAAGAGGAATGAACCCCTGTTGCAATCCATTGAGTACGGGGATCGCGGTGACGGACCACATATGTGTGAAAGCCGACATCAATACCCCATTGCAAAAAATTAATACTGAATAAGTTTACCTAAGATCCAGAGATTTAACAGATCATTCACGCCAAATTGGTAACTTAATTGCGCAGGATGACTAATATCCCATAACGCAATGTCTGCTCGCATCCCTTCTTTTAAAACACCTCGGTCCGATAAACCAAGCGCCTTAGCAGCTTCACAAGTTACCCCTTTGAGGGTTTCTTCTGGTGTCATTCTAAACAATGTACAACCCATGTTTAACATTAACCGCAACGAACATAGTGGCGCCGTCCCAGGATTAAAATCACTCGCAATGGCCATAGATACATGATGTTTTCGAAGTAATTCAATAGGTGGTAGCTGCGTTTCTCTCAGAAAATAAAATGCTCCGGGAAGTAGTACGGCAGTCGTGCCGGCATTAGCCATAGCAATCACACCAGCTTCATCTAAATACTCAATATGATCTGCCGATAAACCTTTAAACTCAGCAACTAATTCAGTGCCTTTTTGATTAGATAATTGCTCTGCGTGACACTTCACTTTTAGCCCGAGTTTAGTAGCTGCCTCAAACACTCGACGTGTTTGTTCATAACTAAACCCAACATTTTCGCAAAAAACATCAACCGCGGTGGCCAAGTTCAGTTCAGCTACACGAGGCAGCATGTCATTACATACAATATCAATATACTCATCAGCACGCCCGGCATACTCGGGGGGTAATGCATGAGCCCCTAAAAACGTACTATGAATATCTATCGGGTGATGCGCAGATAAAAGCGTGTTTACTTCGAGTAATTTAAGTTCATTTTCTGTATCTAAACCATAACCTGTTTTACTCTCAACCGTTGTAACACCTTCTCTTAATAAGCTATTTAAACGTGTCTTTGCATTAACAAATAATGTTTCGTGATCTGCCTCACGTGTCGCACGAACTGTACTAGCAATCCCGCCACCTTGCTGAGCAATCTGTTGGTAGGATACACCTTGCAGACGTTGTTCAAATTCTGTGGCACGATTACCTGCAAATAGAATATGTGTGTGACAATCAATTAAGCTCGGTGTTAGCCATGCGCCTTTTCCAGAATGTACAGGAGTCACTAAAGCATCAAATCTTGGCATATCGGCTTGCTTACCTAACCAAGCTATAGTGCCATCTTTAATCATTACAGCTCCCTGCTCAATCATGCCATAGGCATCAGAACGGTCAACGTCCATCGTTGCAAGGTTCACATCACAAATTACTAAATCAGGCTCAATCATCGCCACAGCTCCGAAAATAAATATCTGATATGAGTGTAACAAGGTTACTTGTATATACAAGAAAGTTGTGCCATCTTTTGCATACATGACTCTTAATTCGGCATGCTTGGTATGACCCAACAACCTAAATTTGCACTTATAAAGCAACATATTATCGACAATATTAGAGCCGCAAACTGGGTTGAGGATCAACGCGTTCCATCAGAAAATGAATTAGCAGAACAATTTTCGGTAAGTCGCATGACAGCACGTAGAGCGCTCAGTGAGTTAACAAATGCGGGAATTTTGACACGGAGTCAAGGTTTAGGCACATTTGTAGCAAGCCTTAAATCACAGTCCTCCTTATTAGAAATTAAGAATATTTCTGATGAAGTTCAAGCCCGTAACGGTGCATATTCTTGCAGCGTCTTATCACTAGAGTCCATATCTGCCATTGCACCCATAGCCATAGCTTTAGGTGTCGATATAGACAGTCAAGTCTACCGAAGTGTCTTAGTCCACAATGAAAATGAGCAACCACTACAAGTGGAGGAACGATTTGTTAACCCTACACTTGCCAGCAATTATTTGCAGCAAGACTTCAACTTAACTACACCACACGAATATTTATCGCAAGTGGCACCTTTGACGGAAGCCCGCCACACTGTTGAGGCGATTATGCCGTCCATTGAAGTTTGCCAATGGTTAAGCTTATTTAATGAAGAGCCTTGCTTACAAGTTATTCGCCGTACTTGGTCGTATGAAGGCATCGTCAGTTTTGCTCGTTTAATTTCTCCTGGCAGCAAATACCGTTTAGGCGGACACTTAACATTCAAACGCAACAGCGAATAGAGGTTTCTCCATATTCGTTAGATAGCATGTAAATATTCAAAACCAAGTTGCTCTATAGCCGAACCATCAATAATACGTTCGCTTTCTGTGTCACACGAAAATGTGGGGGGCTGGGTTTCCAATAATTGACATTTTTGTTGATAATACTGCGCACGCGTCGGGTGCCATGGATGACATAAATTATATATTGCTTGGTTATGGTGCCAGTTAGATAGAACAGTAAATATACCATTTAAAACATCTTGCTGATGTACCATATTAACATGCCCATGCGATGAACTTTTCAGTGCCTTTGCTGCAATAAATTGACCTGGCTCTCTATTTGGCCCAACCAAACCAGCTAATCTCAAAACTTTGCCACCCTGATTCAATACCATGCGCTCCGCATTAACCAACATTTGCTGCCGGTCTGTTGAAGTCTCAATAGAGCTGTGTTCATTGTATAACCCGTCGGCACGGCTATACACCCCGGTACTTGAGCACAGTAAAAAGCCTTTAGCGGACATATCTTTACTCAATGTTAAAGCATGCTCTAAAGTATGTAGGTACTGACTATCTTTATTTCTTGCTCTTGGTGGTATAGCGCATACCCACCAAGCATTGTGCAATGATAAGGTATGGGTAACCCGCTCTTCTAACAAACTGAACTGTCGTTCAAATGGTACTGTAGGGTCAGGGTTTCGCCGTGTTCCCTGTACTTGCCAACCTCGTTCGTTCGCCTGCCGACACAAAGGTTGGCCAAGCCAACCTGCCCCCAATACAATTAACTGCGTCATACTTTTATCCAATATTAAATTTTCTCTGACGCCTTACCTGCGCTAGGAAGCCGCACTTGGGCACTTAAACCGCCATCAGGGCGGTTTTGCAATCTTACTTCTCCTCCATGAGTGGTCACTATCCGTTTAATAATTGCTAAGCCAAGCCCACTTCCTTCACTACCTCGAGCTTGATCGCCCTGTTTAAATGGCTCAAAGACACTTTCCAGCTCTTCTTCTGGAATCCCAGGCCCTCTATCTTGTACCTTAATTAGTACGGATTTATCAAGTACATTATATTCAGTGGACACTTCAATCGCGGCATCTGAATACCGAATCGCATTCTCAATCATGTTTGTCAGTACCCGCTTGAGTGCAACTGAATTCATCAATACTGGTGTTAATTCTTCTTGTGTTGACAAATGAATAGTACGTTGATGCTGCTGCTCGGCATGTACAACTTCCTCAACAACGGTGTTCACGTCCTCTAACACCATTTCACCAGAATTATGATGCCGTAAGTATTCAATAAATTGATCAATTATGGCATTCATATCTTCAATATCGTCAATGATGCCTTCCTTCAAATAATCTTCCTCATCAGCCATCATTTCCGTGGCTAAACGAATGCGCGTTAACGGCGTTCTTAAATCATGAGACACTCCAGCCATTAGCAACCGGCGATCACTTTCAAGTTCAGCAATCCCTTTTGACATTTGATTAAATGCTTTTGTTACTTCAATCACCTCTGTTGAACCACGTTCAACTAATCGTGTAGAAAAATCGCCTACTCCGACTCGTCCTGCCGCTGTCTGCAATGCTTTTAAGGGTCGGTTTAAATGTCGAGCAAACCACCAGCCACCGAGCACACTTAAAAAACCGATACTCGATAAATAAAAAATTAAAAACTCCAGCTTGGTTTCACTAAAACCTGTCAAAGGTACACGAACCCAATAACCAGGCGCTTGAGGGGCTTCAACCCAATACACGACAGGATCACCTTGGCTGATCCGTACACGTGCTGAGCCATTTAATTGCTCTGACATACTTTTCGACAATAAAGTATATTCTTTTGCTTCTCCTAACCCATTAATATACGCCTCTCTCTGTGTCATTACTTCTATACCAGTGATTTCAAAAAATCGCTCTGATAATTCAGATGTCACTTCAACGCCATCTTCCCAATCAATAAAGACCGTTTTAACTTGCTTCGCTAACATCAAGTTGACTTGCTCGAATGTTGGTTTAAATACATACAAAGTCACAGTGATATAAGACATAATTTGATTGACAAGTAATAATGCCCCAACAAAAAACACGGTTTGCCCAAATGCACTTTTTGGAAGTAAACTCATACGCCTAACTAACTTTGGCCATCAGGAACAAATACATACCCTAAACCCCAAACGGTTTGAATATAACGTGGATTAGTTGCATCTTCTTCAATCATTCTGCGTAGCCGTGAAACTTGTACATCAATGCTTCTTTCCAACGCACTGTAATCTCTGCCTCGAGCTAAATTCATTAATTTATCTCGACTTAAAGGCTCTCTAGGATGATTAACAAGTGCTTTTAATACCGCAAACTCTCCACTTGTTAGGGCGATGACCTCATCACCTTTATGCATTTCACGTGTTGCCAAGTTTAGTTTGAATATACCAAAAGCCACTTCATTTTCTTCTGCTGCTGGCGCACCTGGAACTTCTTTTGCCCTGCGTCGTAAAATGGCTTTAATTCTGGCAAGCAGTTCTCGTGGATTAAACGGTTTTGGAATATAGTCATCAGCTCCCAATTCCAAACCTATAATTCTATCCACTTCATCCCCTTTTGCAGTTAACATTACAATCGGGATTTCATTTTCTTTTTGTCTAAGCCGGCGGCAGATTGATAACCCATCCTCTCCAGGCAGCATCAAGTCTAAGACCATTAGGTGGAAGTTTTCTCGCTCTAATAAACGATCCATTTGCTCACCGTTGGCAGCAGTGCGAACAATGAACCCTTGCTCAACTAAATACCTTTCCAATAAACTGCGTAGACGCATATCATCATCTACGACTAAAACCTTAGTGGTTTCACTTCCCATTACTCATTCTTCTTTTTATTAATACCTTAGCTTAATATAATTGAAAAATAGATAACTAGACACCATACCTTAAAAGAAGATTTGTTACCGAACGTTACAAAGTAAAAAAATAAGGTCCGCGAACGTAGAAAGCTCGACATCCAAATCTTTTTTATTTAAGTTGTCACAGCATCAACACAGAGCCGATTTATGACATGAAGACAAACCTGATCACCCCTGAAGGGTACCGAAAATTGCAGCAAGAACATGATCACCTTTGGCATGAAAAACGCCCAGAGATCACGAAAATCGTGTCATGGGCTGCAAGCTTAGGTGATCGCTCTGAGAATGCAGATTACACATTCAATAAACGTGTATTAAGGCAAATAGATAGGCGGGTTAGATATTTAAGAAAGCGTTTACCCGATTTGAAAATTATTGAATATTCGTCTCAACAGGCTGGCAAAGTCTTTTTTGGTGCTTGGGTTGAAATTGAGAATGACGAACAACAATGTAAAAAGTTTCGCATTGTTGGCCCTGACGAAATTTATGAGCGACATGATTATATTTCTATTGATTCACCGATGGCCCGTGCTCTATTAGGCAAACAAGTCGACGATGACTTTGTAGTACAAACTCCGCAAGGAGAAAAAGTATGGTTCGTAAACAAAATAGATTACCCTTCCAGCTAAGCTTCTTATTCATTTATGCTGTGATATAGTTAGTATTATTAATATATGCCGAATTAGCGCGTATCGTATTGAACTTTATAAGGATTTTGCATGAGCAACATCTCTGGACGTTTAGCACAAGAGTTAAACGCACAAGAACAGCAAGTCATTGCTGCTACTGCTTTATTAGATGAAGGTGCAACTGTACCTTTTATTGCCCGTTACCGTAAAGAAGTCACTGGCGGACTAGACGATACTCAACTGCGCCTATTAGAACAAAGATTGAGTTATTTACGAGAATTAGAAGAGCGCCGAAGTTTTATTCTCAATACAATCACAGAGCAGGAGAAATTGTCTGATGCACTGGCCACAGACATCGCGAATGCACAAAGCAAAACCGAGTTAGAAGATTTATATTTGCCGTACAAGCCAAAACGACGTACCAAAGGGCAAATCGCAATCGAAGCTGGGCTTGAGCCTCTCGCTGATGCGCTTTTCATGGACGCTAACCAATCTCCTGAAATACTGGCTGAAAAATATCTAAATGACCAAGCTGGAATGAGCGACATCAAGGCCGTGTTAGATGGAGCAAAATTCATTTTAATGGAGCGTTTCGCTGAAGACGCCAAACTACTCGCTAAATTTCGTCATCACATTCAACAGAATGGTCAACTTGAAGCGATTGTTATAAAAGGAAAAGAAGACAGCGGTAGCAAGTACCGAGATTACTTCGAACACAGTGAAAAGCTCACTAAGGTCCCATCTCACAGAGCTTTGGCCATGCTAAGGGCACGTAATGAGGGCTTCTTACAATTAGCCATTAATCCAGAACCAGGGGTAGACAATCCACAGCAGTATTGCGCACAGATGATAGCCGATCATTATCGACTCAATGTGTCGTCTGCCAATGCCAGTCAATGGTTGATGATTGTTGTACAGTGGACGTGGAAGATTAAATTATCACTACATCTAGAAAATGAATTTCTAGGATCACTACGTGAAAATGCTGAAACAGGCGCAATTGATGTTTTTGCGAAAAACCTAAAAGACCTACTAATGGCAGCACCTGCTGGACCGCGTGTTACCTTAGGGATCGACCCTGGTTTACGTACAGGTTGTAAAATTGCGGTGGTCGATAGTACTGGAAAATTATTGGCTACTAACACCATTTTTCCACATGCACCGCAAAATCATTGGGATAAATCATTACGCACACTTGAACAGCTTTGTCGCCAACATAAAGTGCAATTGATTGCCATTGGCAACGGAACTGCCTCTCGAGAATCAGACAAACTGGCTTCCGAATTACTCAAAGCTGCTGAGGAACTAAAGCTCAGCAAAATTATGGTCAGCGAAGCAGGAGCTTCCGTTTATTCTGCATCTGAATTCGCAGCGAATGAATTTCCTGATTTAGACGTATCACTACGAGGCGCTGTTTCTATCGCTCGCAGATTACAGGACCCGTTAGCCGAATTGGTCAAAATCGAGCCAAAATCTATCGGTGTTGGTCAATATCAGCATGATGTGTCACAAAGTCAACTAGGCCAAACATTAACCTCAGTAGTAGAAGACTGTGTTAACTCCGTTGGCGTTGATGTAAATATGGCTTCAGCGCCTCTTTTAACACGAGTATCAGGTCTCAGCAAAACGCTGGCTAATAATATCGTTAAATATCGAGATGAACATGGCTCGTTTACGGCACGTAATCAACTGAAAAAAGTTGAACGACTCGGTCCAAAAGCATTTGAACAAGCAGCGGGTTTCTTGCGCATCATCGATGGTAAAGATCCTCTTGACGCCTCATCTGTTCACCCAGAAGCTTACCCGGTCGTCAAACAAATTGCACAAGTAAAAGAAATTCCAATTTCCGATTTAATTGGTAACAGTACAGTGCTTAATACACTCGTCGCAAACGACTTTACGAATGATAAATTTGGCTTGCCAACTGTATCCGATATTATAATAGAGCTAGATAAGCCCGGCCGAGATCCTCGCCCAGAGTTTAAAACAGCCGAGTTTAAAGCTGGGATCGAAAAGATATCAGACCTGGAAATAGGGATGATTTTAGAGGGTGTTGTGTCAAATGTCGCAAATTTTGGTGCCTTCATCGATGTAGGTGTACATCAGGATGGTTTGGTCCATATTTCCGCAATCACAAATAAATTTATCTCAGATCCCCGTGAGGTGGTTAAAGCGGGTGATATTGTAAAGGTCAAAGTAATTGAAGTGGATGTAGCTCGTAAACGTATCAGCTTTACTATGCGTTTGAACGATGAAATACATCCAGGTGAAAATATCAAGAAGAGCAAGCCGCACGTTCAGAAGTCAACACCAAACAAACAGCAAAACCGTGCAGCTAAGCCAAAAAAAGATAATGGTAATGCTGCGATGGGCAATGCATTTGCGGAAGCTTTTGCCAAGATGAAAAAATAAACGAGTATCTTATTTATATAAAAACCCGTCATTGAACGGGTTTTTATACGTAAATCCATCTGTTATTAATCTGATATGGAGTATTAAATGAGCCTAATTTCTACTAGACTTGAAGTGATAGAGATGCAGATAATTCAGGCTGAACAGACTGTTGATAAAAGTCATTAATACGCAGCGAACGCGCCTGAATTTGCGGATCTCTTTCAATTGGCAAAGCCACCGAAAATGGTCCACCTTCTGATTTTAGCGCAACAGCTTCTGGTTCAATTGGTAATGCCACTGAAAATGGCCCACTCTCTGATTCTAACACTGCAGAATCACTTAGAGCTAATCCTTCATCGTCAGCAGCCAACCTGCGAGTTTCATAATTTTGAACCCGAGTCGTATCTTGCTGTTGATTCTCCTCTTCCGCTCCTCTACTGATCACTTGCTTCGCTAACTCAGCTTGAGCTGCAGCTTGTTTTTGTGTTGCATCAGCTGCAATTGCCCGATCAGCCCCCGAAGGCTCAGCAGGCGCTAACGCTGCCGCTCGAACTGTTTGCATTTTTTCAATCGTACCAGAAGGATCACCTGGGATCTCTGCCACATCAATCATTACTTGCCCGCCAACAGCATAATTGTTGCCGTCAGGACCTCGTTGATATTCATAACTAGGAGAGCCTGCATACTGCCCACCAACCCGAGCATGCGCTTGTTCGTGCAACCTTACTTCCGTATCACGGGATTTTAATTCTTGGATCTGCTGTTGCTCAGCCTTTTCTTCATTTTGTTCTTGCTCGCTTGCAGTATCATCACCGTCTGATTTGGCTTGACGATCATCACTTTGCGCCCCTTTTTCATCAATGACTTTGTTTTTCTCTAGTTTACCTGAGCTATCATATAATGTGTTATCATCGGGAGAATTGGCTTTCGCTTTATCGCCATCATTTACCGCTTTATTTTCAGTAAATGTGGCCGAGGTAGGTGCTGCTTTAGGGATCACCTCACGCAGCTGATTATCACGTCTTGCTGTTTCAGTGTAGACGTTGGCAGTATTTAAATTCATCGCCGGTGGTGGCGTTACAATACTCATACCATTTTACTTCAATCTCAAACCTTAATATCAATCAAAGTGCCCAATGCTTCATCTGCAGTACGAATTGATTGCACATTCGCCTTCGCATTAAACTCTTCAACTTTCAAATTCACTAATGCTTCATCAATCTTAGCTGGTTGAGCAACAGGTGCTGTTACTGACTCTTCTGGACGGGCCCCTTGCAATTGACGTTGCTGTGCCAATTGATTCTCATCTTGCGAACTTTGAGTCGCACGATTGATTTCAGCACTAGCACGCTCAATACCTTGGCTGGCTCTATTAAACCCCTCAATCCCATTATTTAATACGTCACCAATTGGCATAGCGTGCTCCAGAAACATTTATATATGGTTAATTATTGCGCAAAAAGTCATGGAAATAAAGCACGATTTCGCTATTTTAATACCATTTTTATATTCAATTTTTAAAGTACTGATTTTAGGAAAGTTATAAATTCCTGCCGATGTGAAATAAATGGTGCGTGTGATGCTTTAGGCAATACTTCATAGTTAAATTGTGGGTTAAGCTCGCAAATTTGTGTAATGACACCTTTGGGTACTAGTGAATCTAAGCGACCAAATAAACCAAAAATAGGTTGTGGTAATACACTCATTTCAGCCCGTAAATCTTCCCGTTTTAATATTTCTAGGCCCGCTTTAAGTGCTCGACTATCCGGTGCAGGAGATCCCGCGAGCAAAGCCCGTAAATGCTTAATATCTTCTCGTGCATTTTCACTTCCCATCGCTTGAATTGCTAAAAATCGCTCGATGGTTTTAGCTGCACTATTTTGTAATTGAACTTGGAAGGTATTCAACACATCAGGTTTGATCCCTAACCAGTATTGTTGCTCACAAAAATAAGGCGTTGATGCAATTAAAATGACTTTACTCACTTTCTCTGGAAAATGCTTTGCCAGATAAAGGGCAAATAATCCACCCAATGACCAACCAATTAAAACACTGTTTGCATGCAGCTGCTTGGCTAGTAATTCTGCGGCACTTGCAAGTGAATAATCGCCAGCAGGTGAACATGCGCCACCGAAGCCCGGTAAGTTAATACTGCGCACATTCCCTTTATATACTGCCTGTATATCTGGTTCTACATAATGCCATACTTGTGCATTCATACCCCAGCCATGTAACAGAACCGCTTCATTTTGCATTTTCAAAAACTCTCAACCAAACTTGTTGTAATAATACCGCTAACACAATGGAAAGTAACGATGGCACTCAGGAAAATCATCGATTGGCTTATGCCCAATATCTGTATTTGTTGTCATGCCCCTCTAGCAACACATGACGTCATATGCCCGTATTGTCTCGAAGATATGCCGCTATTTGCTCATAGTGAGGGTAACCTATTATTACGTCCTGATATTCAAAGAGACTTCGCGCTGCCAAATTGTAGTGGTTTGATTGCATGTGGATGGTATGAGAGCCAATTAAAAGTATGGTTAAAGGGTTATAAATTTCAACACAAGGCCTATTATAAAAAAGCGCTACAACAAGTTATTACACAACAGTTTAGTGGATGTTTGTCGCACACAGCTTTTACGCCTGATTTAACCATCGTCATCCCCCTACATCCAATTCGATTAGCCACCCGAGGTTTTAATCAAGTCAGTCAAACATGGCAACCCTGTTTACTCAATACAGTCACGCCTATTCCTACATTAGTCAGGTCACACAACACGCAAGCTCAAAGTAATTTATCACGGCATAAACGACAGCATAATATTAAAGGGGCATTTTACGTTGAAGGCTCAATGGAGGGACTTAATGTAGCACTTGTTGATGATATTATAACCTCCGGTGCAACAATGAATGCAGCTGCACGCGCGTGTCTAGAAGCGGGTGCAGCGCAAGTTTGGGCATTTACTACCGCATTAACGCCCTTGAACCGATAGTGTGTGACCAAAAAATATAGCATTTGTCAGTAAGCGACTACTTCCATACCAATACCCTCTAAAAACAGGGTTATCTGTACTGGCTATCACGCTACCTTCCCCATACCGGTGGGCAATCACTGCTGCACCTTCGCTTATTTTCGAAACATTCTCTGCTGCGGCGTAGCCCGACAATAAAGGTTTTTCTACATATTTGCTGACCGATAAGAACGGCTTTTCAGGCGCTTTAAGCAACCAGGTGCTGTTTTTAAACACAGGTAATGTCGCACGTTCAAAGCCGAAGGAAAGCGGATGTGAAAGATCGAGCTCAGTAGAAAAAATAGCGCCAGCGATACGCTGCTTACCACCCAGTGCATCTTGATCACCATAAGTCAGATCCTTGGTATTAAACTGCTCAGCCATTTCTTTTTTACTCACACTTTTCGCATTTAGCATTTGACTATCAAGCAGCCATTTTGCGCCTCTTTTATGACCCCAAATTACACCTCCCTTATTAACCCAACCAGTGATCAACACTTTAGCCCGATCTGACAAACGATTAAAACGACCATCTGTTAAAATGATATGGCTATATTTTGAGAGATTTACTTGCGCGATTCTATCTTGCTCAACAAGTGTTGGCGCGATGCCTAAATGTTTATCCAAATGATACCAAACTTCACCAACTTCATACTGACTAGTCCCTTCACCTCCTACAAGCAATACCTTTGGCCGCGTGAGTGCGCTCATATTGCGAGATCCTAGATCAATGCCTTTACTCGTTAAACCTGTAGTGATGGGGTGAATTTTTACCGAAAACTTAGTTTGTGCCATATTCAACAGTGCAAGCCAGCGCTTATTCTGCTGAAGCCCTGATGGAATAACGATACTACCTGAGGCAAAAGCGTGTTCTCCTGAGGTGGTTATAGCATTAAATGCTTTCATGGCTACGCGAGTTTCAATTTTATTCTTCAACAAAAAATTCAGCATTTTTGGAGCCTGCCATTGTTGCCATGAAAAGCTATAAGCATACGCATCTGGAAGCACTTCATATTGCTGCTTTGCAGGCAACTTCCAAGGTTGCTCGCTCACTTTTAACCCCCATGTACTATCTGCTTTAGCAAAATTCAAATTAAATGCATGTGCTAATGTCCACCCTGAAACATCATAGAAAGTATTATCTTGAAACGTTTTTTGTTCCGAAAATACCGCTTTAACTAATCGATATTGTGGCTGTGCTAATGGCACATAAATATCACCTATTTGGTACTGGTAGCCAGCCACTTTAAAGGGTTTTTGTAATGTAAACCCTTCGATTTGATGCTGTGACAGCAACGATAAAAACGTTTCAAATTTTTGTTGATCTTGCCCAGCAGATACCACATAACCTGCAAACTTCTCTTTGTCTGCCAAAGCGACTGCCTGTTGATAAAACTGCTGTTGATAGGAAAGTAGTTGTTTTTTATTCGCCATTACCCCTGTAAATGTCGACAGACTGGTTGTTAACTGGTTTTTTATGGTTTGCGCAAAACTGAGCTGTCCATTGATTGTGTCTTGTACATGACCTCGGCTGCTTGCTTGCTCAAATAAAATACCTATAGCGCCATTTGCATCCGGATAAGTAGATCCCTTTCCGTAATAAAAATCATCAAAGCTTTCTTGTGTAAAATAGAGCTGCTTATCATCATCTAAAGACTTAGCATGAAACTGTGCTAATACCTCAGTTAAAGTCACATTCATTTTAGGAGTTAGAGGGTGTGTCCGAGATGCAATACCGGGTTGGAAAAAGTAACTGCTATTCGATCCCATTTCATGGAAGTCAGTTAAAACATTTGGTTTCCATCGATGAAATTCAGACACCCGAGCTTGAGACTCCGGATGTTGCAGCAACAGCCAATCTCTATTTAAGTCAAACATATAATGGTTTGTGCGTCCTGAAGGCCAAGCCTCCACATGCTCTCTATGTTGTGGATCCGCTGATAAATTCATACCTCGATTACTATTTGCCCATTGAGCAAAACGCGCTAAACCATCTGGATTTAGAGAGGGATCCAATAAAATAACCGTGTTGTTCAATAATTCTGTTACCGCATCGTTTTGCGCCGCTGCAAGATAATACGCCACCAGCAATGCCGCATTACTACCAGATGGCTCATTACCGTGCACACTATATCCCATCCAAGCAACCGCAGGTGTGCCCACACTGGTCTCTTCTGAAGATAATCGAGCTAAATGTTGGGTACGAATTTTTTCAATGTGTTGTAATTTGTCAGGTGCCGTTATAGTCAATAACAGCAATGGCCGTTGTTCGTGCGTGTAACCGATTGTTTTTATTTGCACGCGATCACTCTTCTTAGCTAACACTTTCATATACTGTACTAATTGATCATGTCGCACATGCCATTGTCCAACCTCATACCCAAGTACTTCACTAGGCTTAGGAATGTTTGGGTTAAATTGAATATCTTCTGGAAAATAGTAATGAAGTGGCTTAGCCACCACCGAAAGAGGCAAACATATCGCTATTGCCAAACAAAAAAATACAAACCGCATATCAAGACCTTAAAACTGATGATTGTTTAAACGCTAACAGCCTAATTAGAAGTTGCCAAATTTTTACGTCCAACACTAGCGACAACACGATGAGGGGAGTATCATACAAAGTATCCGAGTAATTTAGTCAAGTAATAGTCACAGTTATGATAACCATTTCAGAAACAGCTCAATCACATTTCGCTAAACTGCTATCCGATCAAGCAGAAGCAACTAACATTCGTGTGTTCGTCGTAAACCCAGGTACTTCTCAAGCCGAATGTGGTGTATCTTATTGTCCTGCTGATGCCGTTGAGGAAAGTGATATTCGCCTTAACTTTAACGGCTTCGATGCCGTGGTTGATGCCGAAAGTGCACCATTTTTAGATGAAGCTGAAATTGACTTTGTCACAGACAAAATGGGCACACAACTTACCTTGAAGGCCCCCAATGCCAAAGCTAAAAAGCTGAGTGAAAATGCGGACCTAAATGAACGCGTTGAGTATATGCTAACCTCAGAAGTCAACCCGCAGCTAGCGAATCATGGTGGTCAGGTCAGCCTAGTTGAGATCACAGCAGAAGGGATTGCCATATTACAATTTGGGGGCGGGTGTAATGGCTGCTCAATGATTGATGTGACCCTTAAAGAAGGAATTGAAAAAGAAATGATAGCCAAGTTTGATGAAATCACCGGGGTACGTGATATCACAGAGCATCAAGCTGGTGAGCACTCTTATTATTAAGGCACCATGTTAAAAGCCATCATTTATAAACTTGGGCAGCACCCTAAGCTGAGTCTCAGGCGCTTTTTTATTGGCTTGGGACTGTTTGCACTTAGCTGTATAGCCATTGCATATGGCTATTATGAGCAAGCATGGGTGCAGCTAATTGGGCTAGGATTACTAATCCCGGCATTGTTTTTTGCTGCATGGGGTTATCTTGGTATATTTGCTAATCGCTTTTCACAAGTCATTGCAACAATGCACCCTGATCAAATATCTTCTTATAACGATAAACCAAAGTGAGGCCTCTCGTTGCCATAAAGCAGCTCATCGCAAACCATAAGCCATGATTCCCCCACTCCATCGTTAAATAAAAAGGTACAAAAAATCCAACCATCAGTGCAATAAACATCGAGTTACGCATTTCCTTTGCTCGTGTTAGGCCGACAAATACGCCGTCGAACAAAAAACATGCCATAGCAATAATTGGTAATACAATAAGCCATGGTAAATAAAGCTTAGCAGCCTTAATTACATCTGGAATATTCGTCAGCAATCCGATGATAGTTGAGCCAAATATCGCAAAAAAAACACAATATCCAATAGCAAAAATACTTCCCCACCATACGCTTACCTTAACCCACAAATGCAACTGTTGAACATCCCCTTCCCCTTTCGCTGCACCCACTTTCGCTTCGGCAGCATAAGCAATACCATCTAATGCAAAGCTTACTAGCATGAGAAAGTTCAACAACACAGCATTGGCAGCAAGTATCGTTTCGCCTAATCGCGCACCATAAAAAGTCATGAAGCTAAAGCATAGCTGCAACAGCAAAGAGCGGATAAATATATCACGATTTAGGGTCAACAAACCTGCAATACTTTCCTTTGAAGGCAAGGATCCCCCCCAAGAAACACCGTGACGAGCGAATAGCTTTTTAACTAAACATACTGCTAACACCAATGCACTATAATCCGCGATTACAGACGCCCAAGCCGCACCAGCGACCCCAAAATCTAGTACGAGTACAAACACCACATCTAAAAAAATATTCACAATATTGGTAAACAACACCAAATAAAATGGGCCTTTCCCATAATGCATGCCAAGCATGAGCCCGAGTAATACTAAATTACTTAGTGCCGCGGGAGCACTCATAATTCGAATAGAAAAGTAACTGTTCGCCTGTGACATCACTTGTGGTGACGCCCCCGACAATGCCTCTATCAAAGACATTAATACTGGACTCAAAGCGATAAGCGTAACCGAAAAAATAAGAGACAAAAATAAGCTACTTAACAGGAGTTGCTTAACTCTTACGAAATCTTTAGCACCAAATGCCTGTGCGATAACACCTGTTGTACTCATCCTTAAAAAACTCGCCAACCAAAATAGAATCGCAATGCTTCCTGATCCTAAAGCAATACCGGCTAAATAATGGGCACTTGAGAGATGCCCAATCACAGCCGTATCAACTAAACCTAGCAAGGGTACCGAGATATTTGATAAAATCATCGGTCCCGCAAGTAAAAGTAAAGCGAAGTGGTAGGACTTATGTTTGCTAAGAAAATGACCCATATTGTATTTTTGGCCTCAATGTTGATGACTCGCAGCGTGTTTGCCGCAGTAATATTACAGTATCATCACGTCAGCGAAAAGCTGCCCGCTGTAACCTCAGTAAGTAGTGATACATTTACAGCACATCTTCAATATCTTAAAGAAAATAATTTTAAAGTTGTGCCATTAAACACACTTTTACAGAAACTAAAGCATGGCCTAGCGGTAGGACCTAACACGGTCGCCATTACCTTTGATGATGGTTACGACAACAACATCACAGATGCCGCCCCCTTACTTGAAAAATTTAACTATCCGTATACTATTTTCGTCAACCCCAAGCTCATTGACGAACAACAAAGTTACGTCATGACTTGGGATGAATTAAGAACGCTTGCCAAACGAGGAGCATTGATCGCGAATCACAGTGCACAACATGATTATCTCCATAAAAAGTTAATGGGAGAAACCCATGATGTTTGGTACACACGAATTAAGCAAGATATCACCTGGTCAGAACAACGCATTAAAGAAGAAGTGGGGCATAATGCAAAGCTATTAGCTTACCCTTATGGCGAGTTTAACACTGCACTACAACAACTTGTTGCGGAGTTAGGCTATATTGGCATAGGACAGCATTCTGGGGCTGTGGGCATTTACTCTGACTTCACTCGTATCCCACGTTTTCCGGCATCTGGAATTTATGCTGATTTAAACACGCTCAAGACAAAATTACATTCAAATGCTTTTTCAATCGCAGCTGCGCAATATGATAATTCAGTGACATCACAATCAAAGCCAATAATCACACTCACCTTCCACAACAAGCCCTTCCATACTGGCCAATTAGCTTGCTTCATATCTGGGGGAGGCACTGCTGAGCTAACATGGTTAAATGACAAAAGTGTCTCCATCACTTCTTCACACGCTCTGACATTAGGTCGCTCAAGGTATAACTGTACCGCCCCGATTAAAGGGAAACCGGGTCAATACTATTGGTACTCGCAGCCATGGGTAATTATTAAGTCTCATCACGACAATTAAATTCCAACATGCCACCTCTACTTAGTGACTGATGACAACAATGTCTGAGCTACTCGACTCAGTGGTATAACAGTCTGTGCAGCCTCAAGCTGCACAGCCGCCCGAGGCATACCCCACACCACACAACTCGCTTCATCTTGTGCTGCAGTCTTTGCTCCGTTCTGTCGCAACTTTAACATCCCTTTTGCACCATCACTTCCCATGCCAGTTAAAAGCACGGCACTCACTTGTTTTGCCAATGGGATCAGTGAATCAAACAAAACATCTACAGCAGGTTTATGCCGATTCACAGGATCACCATCATACAGCTCACAGACCGTCACCGAGCCGCGTTTCACTATTTTTAAATGTTTATCCCCTGGCGCAATAAACACTTTACCTGGTCCTAACACATCTCCATGTTCCGCCTCTTTAACAAGCACACTCGTGCAACGATCCATACGTTGTGCAAAAGACGCACTAAATACAGGGGGAATATGTTGTGTTATCACAGTAGCAGGGGCATGCTTTGGCAGCTTCATCAATACTTCTTTAATTGCTTCTGTTCCCCCCGTCGAAGCCCCAATCGCCAAAATCGCGTTGACTTTGTACTGTTGTGACTCGCCTATGATGGTTGGAGGAATGTGATCTGACGCCTTAAATGGCCTGATCCGTGCTTGAGCAGCAACTCTGACCTTTTCTTGTAATGTATCAGCATACGCCTGTAACTGTTCTGACACATTCACCTTTGGTTTAGCAATAAAATCAACAGCACCAATTTCTAAAGCCTCAAGCGTGGCTGGTGATCCTTGCTGAGTCAATGTCGAAATCATGACTACTGGCATAGGTCGCAAACGCATTAAATTTCTTAAAAAGCTTAAGCCATCCATTTTAGGCATTTCTATATCAAGTGTTAGTACATCAGGGTGAAGTGTTTTAATCAATTCCCTTGCTTGATATGGATCTTCTGCGCATCCAACGACTCGAATGTCTGCGGCTTGTTGCAATACCTCTGTTAGTATCCCTCTTATTAAGGGAGAATCATCAATTACGAGTACTTTAATCATGCTCCCTCCTAAAACAACTCTATATCAGTTTTTGCATCTTGCGTTTCAATGTCATGTAGATACCTAACTTCTCTCTTTTCTATCGTATCATTATGCATTTCACGCAACTTTTTCACCTGTGCTTTTCCCGTTTGAGGGTGAAAAACCACCTTTCTAGGCCATGGTCCTCCAACATCGTGTGATACCAGATCTAACGCTTCATCTTTAATATAAGCATTCGCAAACCGTATATTACCAACACCAATATCAGTCATTGAGCGGATTATTTTCCCTCCACCAAACAACTTTATTTTTAAATTCTCTCTCGCAGCACCATTTTTAAGCACTTCATTTATAAGATATTCCATTGCCCAGTGACCATATCGACAATTTAAATCATCAGCATGAATTTCTTCCATGCCTTTCACTCCTGGCAACATAAAATGATTCATACCACCAATGCCTAATCTATCATCATACACACACGCCGCAATACACGAACCTAATACTGTCGATATTAACTCATCATTTTTAGACACATAAAATTCACCTGGGAGCACTTTTGCTACCACCATCGAACGACCGGAATCCCAAAAGCGCTTAACATGTTCAAAACCACTTATGACTGACTTGAACTGCTTATCCATTGCATATCTTCTTATACGTGGTTTTACCTAAATTCTTAAATTCGTCATGCTCTTTACCCATCGTTTCTGAATGGCCAATAAACAAATGTCCGTCACGTGATAACATCTCATGATATCGCCTAAATAACGTATCTTTAGTTTCCTTATCAAAATAAATCAGTACATTACGGCAAAAAATCACATCAAATGGACCTTTCATAGGCCAGTTTTCAAGCAAATTTAATCGCTTAAATGAAATCTGTTGTTGTAACTGTGGTTTAACTCTATATGCCTTTTCATCGGCACTTTTTAGAAAAAATAATTTCAACTGGTTCGCTGCCAAACCCGTAATAGTATCCGGTTCATACACTCCTTGTTGCGCTTTGCTAAGTACATTTGAATCTAAATCAGTCGCTAAAATTTTCACGTCCCATGATGATGGAAATTTATCCATAATAGTCATTGCAATGCTATATGGCTCTTCACCCGTAGAACAACCAGCAGACCAAATTCGTACTCGCCGAGACTCCCTATTCGTCTCTAAAAGTGAGGGAATAATTTGCTCCGATAAATACTCGAAATGATGATTTTCTCTGAAAAAAGACGTTAAGTTTGTTGTAATTGCATTAATAAAGTGGCTAAATTCAGCATCGCTATGCGTTTCTAAATACCGCAAATAATCAGTAAATGAAGTGAGGCCATTCGCCCTTATTCGCCGTGCAATTCGAGAATAAACCATTTCTCTTTTATGCGGGCCAAGCACAATACCACATGCTTGATACACCCGCTCAGAAATCACTTTAAAGTCCGTATCAGTAAACGTAAATTCCCGCATCCCACAGGCTCCTTTTTTATTGAATAGAAAGCGCTATGTCATGTATTAAAACTCTTCCCACTCTTCCGAATTGTCTGCAAATTGATTACCTGTTGCGGGTGCATTAGCGCCCTCATTTGCCGTGGAATGCTCAATACGTGCAGATGCTTGAGGTGGGCGATTAGCTAATGCCTCAGGCACCGAATGCGTTTGTGACGATAACCCCATCGTTGTGGCCTCTGATTCCTCATTCAAAGAGAAGTAATTAAGCAATCTTTTCATATTGTTAGCTTGTTCTGCCATCGACTCACCTGCGGCAGATGCCTCTTCAACAAGAGCCGCATTTTGTTGGGTCATTTCATCCATCTGCGTGACCGCTTTATTCACTTGCTCAATACCTGAGCTTTGTTCCACCGAGGCTTCAGCTATATCAGAAATCATCTGCGTAACACGTTTTACTGAGGCAACAATATCCTTAAGTGTTTCTCCTGATTCGTTAACCAGAATTGTACCGTCTTCAACCTTACCCACACTATCACGGATCAGATCTTTGATTTCTTTTGCCGCACCAGCCGACCGCTGTGCTAAATTACGCACTTCACCTGCAACTACAGCAAACCCGCGGCCCTGTTCACCCGCTCGAGCGGCTTCAACGGCCGCATTAAGCGCCAGCAAATTCGTCTGGAAAGCAATTTCATCGATCACGCCAATAATATCTGCTATTTTTTTACTCGACTCATTTATTGCAGACATACTCGAGACTGCACGATTAACAACCTCACCACCGAGCATTGCTTTATCGCATGTCTCCTCAGCTAGGCTATTTGCAATTTTTGCATTATCTGCATTTTGTCTAACCGTACTGGTCATTTCTTCCATACTAGACGCTGTTTCTTCTAATGACGAAGCTTGTTCTTCTGTTCTTTGACTTAGATCAGTATTTCCCTGCGAAATCTCTTCTGCACCACTGGCCACCAGCGTCGCGGAAGAATTAATTCGATTGAGCACCTCGGTTAATTTATCAGCGGTGGCATTCGCATCTTGCTTTAACTTGTCAAAAGCACCATGGTAATTTGCATTAACACGGCGTGTTAAATCACCATTGGCCAGCGCATCTAACATTTGTGCCGTATCTGACACAGCCCCATCAACAATACCGACAAGCTCGTTTAAACCTTGGGTTAAACGTAAATAAAAACCTTGTTTATTCGCTTCTTCCAATCTAGTGCTTAAATCACCTTTACCTGCTGCAACAACAAGCCCATTAACTTCCGCTTCAATCGCTACCTCCGCTGTTCTATCGCTCCACTCAACCACTGTACCAATTCTTTCTCCATCAGCACCTATAATTGGATTAGCGACCAACCCAAATGTCCGGCCACCCACTAAGATTTCCGTTTTATAAACTGATGTCAAACGCTCTAACATACTTCGTTGATGTGATGGATCTTTGTGGAAAATGTCAATATTTGAGCCAAGTAAAGTACGACTATCAAAATGTGGTAAATCTTTCTTAATATCACTTTCTGCATTGCCCATCATATGAACAACGGCTTTGTTCATATAGACGATATTGTGTTCGTCATTTGCAATCATGGTATTCGTTGCCACATTATCAAGTGCCCGCTTCACCCGTAAATTTTCATTTGCGCGTTCTTGCTCTTCTTTCTCTTTAGCCAAACGTTTGGTTTTGTCTTCCCATTCAACCACTGTACCCAGTCTTTCATTATTATCATCGTATACCGGTGTGGCTATCAGTCCAAATATAAAGCCAGCCACCTCAATGTCTGTCTTGTAGGTTTGTGTTAGTTTCGCCAATAAGTGTCGTTGATGGCTGGGGTTTACATGAAATACATCGATACATTCACCAATTAACTTACTTGCATCAAAATTAGGTAGCGCACTTCTAAGCTGTGCTTGATTAGCAGTTAACATTTGTAATACTGAGTGATTGGCATAAACAATATTCAAATCGGGATCGGCTAACATTACATTCGCTTGGCACACATCTAATGCGCTCGATATACGAGCCGTGTGTGCGGACAGCACTCGCTGCTTCTCCTCAAACTCTAATTTTTCCGTTATATCTTTCCATTCAACCAATGTTGCGATACGCTCATGCTGATCATTGAATACTGGTGTCGCTATTAACTCAAACGTCAAGCCTGCAACTTTAATCTTTGTCGTATATACCTGAGACAGAGTCCCTAATAAACTCCTTTGATGTGCGGGGTTTACATGGAATGCATCAATATTCCTGCCAACTAAGCCATCTACACGAAAACTTGGCAAACTCTCTTGTAACTTAGCTTCGTTATCTTTTAACATTTGGGTTACTGAATCATTCAGATACGTAATATTAAGATCTGTATCAGCGACCATGATATTTGCTTGGCACACTCGCAAGGCTCTAATTAAACTATCTATATGACTTTTATCAGATTTAAGGGACTGCTCTGATTGCGCAGTCAAAGCACGGTGTAATTGCGAGTAATGACTAAAATCAATCGTGGCTATTGTTTCTATCTCTTCAACTTGTAAAAACGGCAAAACGCGCTCAACGCACTCAAGTTGAGCGAGATAATGACTAAAGCAATGCTTCAAGTACAAGACGCAAGCTAATACAGCAATAATAGGCACCAACATCATTGCACTATTTATCAGTGTCAGATCAATACCTATAAGCTTAAATGCCAAAGCAATACAGGCAATTTGAACGATGCCAACATACATCAATTTATTATTAATTGACCCCTGTAAATTATGATTACTCATGTTCTCTCCACTTTACCCATGCTGCATATAATTTGCGCTCAAATCTAACACTCTCGCTAAATTAAGTAACACAACCATTTTCTCGCCGACATTTACTAAGCCATGCACATATTGTGCATTATCAGAATCCTGAAAATCAGGAACATCTTTAGCCTTTTCCTCAGAAATACTATAAACATCCGAGACCGCATCTACGACTAAGCCCATTACTTTGAGCTGATCTTTTATCTCAACTGACACAACAATTACAACAGTTAGAGGGCTGTACGCCACACTTTCAATCCCAAAGCGTAACCGTAAATCAATAATGGGGACTATCGTCCCTCGTAAGTTAATCGCCCCTTTAACAAACGCTGGGGCATTAGGAATAACGGTGGCATCTTCCCAACCTCTAATCTCTTGAACTGCTAAGATATCCATTCCATATTCTTCACCAGCCATCATAAATGTAAGATACTGATCTTCATCTTGTTGACCACCTAGAATTAATTGTTGGTTTAAATCAGCTTGTTCATTCATCATGCAACCTCAACAGCTTTCGCTTCTACTAGAAGCTCTTGTGATCCAGGCCGCTTTAAACCACTTAGTTTTATCAAACCGCTAATATCAATAATCAATGATACTCGACCATCACCAAGTATTGTTGCACCCGATACTCCATCCACCTTTTGATAGTTAGCTTCAAGGCTCTTAATTACGACTTGTTGCTGGGCTAATAAATCATCAACAAGTAAGCCAACTTTATGGTTGTCACTTTCCACAACAACTAAGAGTGTTTTATCAAGCTCTTCAATTGCCCCTTGATGGCTAAAAATGTCGTAGAGTCTCAAAATCGGGATATATTCATCCCTTAGCCTCAATACATCCAAATCTTTGCCAACGCGACTGACTTTTGAAATATCAATTTGTAACGATTCAACGATTGAAATGAGTGGAATAATGTAAGTGTGCTGAGCAACCTTGACCAATTGACCATCAAGAATCGCTAATGTTAACGGTAAACGTATTGTAAATGTTGAACCAACACCTGGTGCAGACGACACCTCAACAGAGCCATTCAATGCTTGAATATTTCGTCGCACAACATCCATACCCACTCCCCTGCCAGAAATATCACTCACTGCGTCTGCAGTAGAAAAACCTGGCATGAAAATAAGTTCATTTATTTCATCTGCACTGAGCTCATCGGATTCTTGCACCAGACCATTTGCAATGGCTTTTTCTTTAATTTTCTCTGTATTTAAACCTTGCCCATCATCCATAATTTCGATCACAATGTTTCCTCCTTGATGAAATGCATTTAAGGTAACAGTGCCTACTGGATCTTTACCCGCAGCAACTCGCTGCTCAGGAGTCTCTAATCCATGATCTAAAGAGTTTCTCACTAAATGCACCATCGGATCGGAGATTTTCTCCATAACCGTTTTATCCAGTTCGGTTTGTTCCCCTAACAGTTTCAATTCAACTTGCTTATTAAGTTTCTGTGATATATCTCGGACTAAGCGAGGGAAGCGACTGAATACAAAACTAATAGGCAACATTCTAATGCGCATAACATTTTCTTGCAGATCTCGAGTATTGTGAGCAAGCTGCGCCAAACCTTCTTGTAATGAAGTAATGGTTGTCTCTGTTATATCCTGCTCTCCGATTTGACTCAGCATGGCTTGTGTAATAACAAGCTCTCCAACCATATTTATCAGGGAATCGACCTTATCAATACCGACTCGAATAGACGTGGAGCTTTGTTCTGATGGTTTTTTTGGTTCAGCTTTTTTCCCGAGAGAGTTGACTGGCACTTCAGCTTTAACCGGTTTTGGTGATGGCGTTTCGAGGCCACTATTACTCTCAATATTGACATTTGCTGTTTCTACATCCGCGTTACTGGCGACCTTACCAAATAGCCCGCCGCACATTGTAATTTCAATATGTGCATCATCTTCAACCCATTCAAAAATCTCTTTAATTGCTGATTCAGGTTTGATGGTTGTCAAAAAAAATCGCCAACTTAAAAAGCACTCATCTGGACTTAAATTTTCGATACTTGGGATCCCATCATAGAAAGCTGTTGTTTCTAATTCTCCAAGTTCAGCTAATTCGCTAATCATGTAGAGGGGTTCATTACCGGTTTTAAACAAATGAGGCAAAGGCTTGAAATCAATTTGATAAGTGGACTCTCCTGAAGACTCTTGAAGTGACTCAACAGGCTCTTCAGCCACACCATCACTCATACCGAGAATCACTTCAAATTTTAACCTTAGTTCATTGGCTTCACTAAGGTCTGGTGCTTGTTCTGCTTGAAGTGCCCCCAATAAAGCCCGCAAACAATCAACTGATTTGAGTAACAAGTTTACATGCTCAGCAGTTAATTGACGTTGCCCATCACGGATCTGATCTAAAAGTGTTTCTAAAACATGGGTAAAATCGGACACTGACGTAAAGCCAAAAGTGCCACTGCCACCTTTAATAGAATGTGCGGCTCTGAAAATTGTATTGATCGTTTCGGAGTCTTCAGCGCCTGGTTCTAAATTAAGTAACTCGGCTTCCATTGCATCTAACCCTTCAAAGCTTTCCTCAAAAAAAACTTCAAAGAATTGACTTAAATCAATACTCATAAGGCACTCCTAGATCAACGAATAACCTTTTTTAATACCGCTAACAACTGCTCCGGGTTAAACGGTTTAACAATCCACCCTGTAGCCCCTGCTGCTTTACCTTCGGTTTTCTTATCTAAACCCGATTCAGTAGTCAACATTAACAATGGGGTGAATTTATAATTAGGTAACGAGCGCAGTTCACGAATTAAGGTAATACCATCCATCACAGGCATATTCACATCAGATATAACGGCGTCAAACCCCTGCTGCTTTGCAATACTAAGCGCCTCACTGCCATCTTTAGCCTCAGTTACATCAAAACCCGCTTTTTTTAATGTGAATCCGACCATTTGTCGCATTGATGCAGAATCGTCTACAGCCAAAATCTTTTTCATACTGACCTCTTAATTAACACTATCTAGGGCTAAATATTGTACTAGCCCTAACTCATCGACTGCATTAGTAAACGCAGTACTTTGCCCGTGCCAGACTATTTGATGATTGATGTTCTGGAGATGTTTTTGTAACGCACAAAGCAATTGAATTGACGCCGTATCAGCTCTACAGACTTCAGAAATATCAATACAAACGTCATGCTCTACATGCAGTTCTTGCTGCAACTGCTGATGTAAATCTTCAACTTGACTTATCGTCAACTCAGGTGAAAGTTTCAACATATGCAGGGCACTGTCCTTGTAAATTTATATTTATAAACTCAGCTTAGACGCAGATGTAAAAAATGCCATAAAAGTTAATACAAAAAAGGTAAAAATAATTAGCGTGTTAGCTATAAATACCGGAAAAACGCGCACTATAATTCAAGCACATTATCCCGTATTTCTGTTCTTACATTGCAATAAGGTTAAAATCAGAGATCAGCGTAGCAACATCAATCAATGGAATTTCATTTGCCGTGTATTTGGCCTTGAAAATAGCCGCTAATTCACCATTTGGATTAATCAATGCCACCGACGCGCTATGATCAACATAATACTCTGAGTCTTCACTGTTATTAATCGCATAAATTAACCCAATATCACGTACAAACGGAAATAATGTCGCGTGAGGCCCACTCATCGCTTTAAACTCGTGATTGAAATAATCTATATATGCTTGACGCTTTTCAACAGTGTCCCTGTGCGGGTCTACCGATATAAACCAAATAGACAATGGCACACTATTTTGTAGTCGTTGATGTACTTGAGCAAGTTTCGCCAATGTCATCGGACAAATATCAGGGCAACTCGTATACCCTAGAAACAACAATGTCCATTGTCCTGGTAAATCTTGCTCAGTCAATATTTCGCCATGTTGGTCTGTTAACGCAAATGGTTTGATAAGTTTTGGCTGTTGATAATGAACCGTCAAATCAGATACCACCGGTTTTTCTGAACACCCAAGTAATAAAACCGAAACAATCCCAAGTAAGATATAACGCATTACATAATCCATTTATCTGCAAAAAGAGCGACAAATAGTAGCAGTAAATGACTTATTGAAAAACGAAAAAGCGCCATCGCTTTCTCATCTGAGGGCCAATAATACAGACTCACACTTTTAACTATAAACCAACCATTTAATACACTTGAACACACTAAATAAAACCATCCAGACATCGAAATTAGATAAGGTACAATGCAGATCAGTGCGAGTAATATGGTATAGACAATCATGCATAGTTGCGTGAACTGTGTACCATGAGTTACAGGCAACATCGGAATATTAGCACGCTGATAGTCATTTCTTCGGGCTATCGCCAATGCCCAAAAGTGTGGAGGGGTCCAAGCAAAAATAATCATGACTAAGAGTAAAGGCTCTGCATCTAACTGCCCAGTTTCACTGACCCAGCCAAGAAGTGGCGGCATCGCACCAGCTAACCCACCAATCACGATATTTTGGGGGGTTGCTCGCTTTAAGAATAGGGTATAAACAACGGCATAACCTAAAAGAGCTAGCAGCGTTAATACAGTACACAGTAGGTTGCTCCACTGTAAAAGAACAACAACTCCTATCACGGTCAACCCTGAGGAAAACAACAATGCATCACGCACCGTTAATCGGTCCGTCGCGACAGGTCTGTGTCGCGTTCGCGCCATCTTTTGATCTATTTCTCGGTCGACAACATGGTTAACGGCCGCTGCCGCTGCCGCTAAAGCACCAATACCCAATAAACTCATTATTTGGGATATCCAACTGCGATCCATCTCTGGTGCCAAAGCAATACCAACCCAAGCAGTAATAACCAACATAGCCACTACTTTCGCTTTACAAATGGCAATGTAGTTGCCCACTGAGTGCCACCAAGAAGCATGCACACTTTGATTCATAATCGCTGTTTTCATACTGCCTCTCCACATCGGTACTTGATTAAAAAACACAACCTAACCATGCTAGTCAATAACATAGCTGCCATAAAATTATGAAAGAGGGTTAAAAGTAGCGGAAATTGTAGATATACAATCGCCGCTCCCACACTCAACTGAATAATCAATAATGCCACGACCCAGAGAATGGCATATTTGAAAGTTGTTGATGTTGCGAGTGCATACAGCTTGATAGCCATGACAAATATCGCAATTGACGTGACCAGCGCCCAAAATCGATGAACAAAATGGATAGACAGCCTCGTTTCAAATGGCAATACGCCATACTCATAATTTTCTTGACCAATTGGTAAATGAAATAAGCTATTAATTGAAAACAACTCCATATTGTTACATGCAGGAAGGCCCGTACAATGAGGTGCAGCATAATTCGCGGCCACCCAACCACCTAGAGCAATTTGAATAACCAATATCCCCAAGACAAACAGTACCATTTTAAACCGGTGAGATACCTTGTCAGCCAATGGACTCAAACTAGTTGCAACGCGAAAGTATAGTAATGACAACAACGATAAAATACTAAAGCCCCCTAATAAATGCCCCATCACTATAAAAGGTTGCAAATTCATAGTTACCGTCCACATTCCCAACGCGCCTTGGAATAAAATGAGTAAGGTTAATAAACAAACAAGCTTTGTAGGTAAAGGACTTTCCCGCTTATACCTAATCGCTATTACACACAAAAACAGAACAAGTAACCCTAAAATCGCCGCAAAATATCTATGGATCATTTCAATCCAAGCCTTTTCATGTTCAATCTCGCTTTCAGGGAACTGAGACTGCGCAACAAGCACATCTTCAGCTAATGTAGGTACTGACATAAAGCCATAACACCCTGGCCAATCTGGGCAGCCAAGGCCTGAGTTACTTAAACGCGTATATGCACCTAACGTGACAACCACAGCAGCCAATAAGCAACCGAAGAGTGCTATTTTTCGATAATTATATTGCATACTCCCCCCTAACTACTTCTTGCATAATTCAACAACTTCTTCAGATCTTTCAACATTCCTTTATGATTCATACGATTTTCTTGAGCATCAAAGCTATGATCATATGCCAACACGACAAGCCCTCGATGGTCTATCAAATACAACTTACCGGCCTCCAGTTCGGTCAAACTAGGATATGCCAGCATCTTACTATCGCCTGTCTCTCTCCCTAAAATAGCCAAACTGACCCGTTTTTTATTTTTCCCTAACGCTGTATACGTATTAGTTAAATCATTTAACTGATGAGTGCATGCTCGTGTACAATGAAGCGGTGCATTTAAAGCGATGGTCCAAAGTACGCCAGGCTCTTGTTGCCAACCTGCAATAGAAATCTCACCCTCAACGAACTTTCCATTATTTGTTACACGATCAGGTAACCAATTAAAAGACACTGCAATATAAGCAAACAAAAATGGCACACTACAGCAACATAGAAATAACCACATTGGTTTATTTTTCATTGAGTTTCTTCCTTTTTTTTCAACATAAAATATCCAATTGCAGCAGCGGATATGCCTATTAACAACCATTGCAGCGCATAGGCTTGATGCTTTTGAGGAGACATAACTACAGCTTGATAATGCGGTTGCCCAACGACTGCTTGAGTACCTACTTGATACGTCAAAAATGGATATATACTTAACCCCGTAATATTCAAAAAATAAGATAGATCGATATATTGAAGTAAATTAGGCTGATTAATATCCATTGCTGGCCGTGATGCTAACGTAAATCCTTGAATATCTTTGCTCTTAATCTGTAAGTTCAGCTCTATTTGCTCATCCGGCAAATTCAATAAAGGTAATGTTCTAGATGCAGGCGCTGCCACAAACCCTAAATTAACAAGCAGCATTCCATTGAGGTTATTGGCGTCAAATAGGGTCACCACGTCATACCCTGTTTGACCTTCAATAACTTTGTTATCTAAAAACCAGATATTCCCCTGTACAAAATGCCCAACAACTTTTATTTTTGCACTATGTAGCAGATCCGGTGACGTGGTCAGAAACTTCCTTAAATCAGGCCTAGGCGCGGCTAAGTGTGCTAGCTCCTGATTGAGTAGTGATTCTTTATTCTCCCCCCTTAACCATTGCCATCGCGCGAGCAATACACACACAGTAACAACAAGTATTACTGCCAATGTCGCCAAAATTGAACTAAGCTTGTAACGACTCACTTCTTGCATATAGGCCTCTAAATGTTGATTAAACTTGTTATCGTATTTTTATTATTATTTATCTTATTCAACCTATTTAGAGCACTGTATTTAATGGTCTCTAACACTCAAGAAAATAAACCTATGTCTTTTTACCTCGGGCGCCGGGTTATTTACTCTGTGTTTGTGGTTTTACTTATCTTATGTAGTGCACTATTCGGACTTATTCCGCTTAATAGCACACCATTACTCATAGAACATACACAAATACAAACAAACACAACCATACAACATCAACAAAATGCCAATACCAAGCAGCCGCTTGAAAAGCAAAGTGTTGTTTAGAGTCCAAATGCCCCTTGAATATACGTAGTAAAACAACCAATAACATCAAAGTGCCTAGTGTCACATGCATACCATGAAACCCTGTAAGCAAGTAAAATGTATTGCCATAAAGCCCTGATTGTAATGTCAAATTCAGATCATTATAGGCATGCATATACTCTGCGACTTGCAACCCTAAGAACACCACGCCAAGTAACACAGTTAAACTCAAAAATACTTTCAGTTTTGCTCGTTCATCACGTTCTATAGCGACATGTGCAAAATGAATTGTGACAGAAGAAGTTAAAAGAATAATTGTGTTGATTAACGGTAAGCCCTGCCACCCCATCGCATTTGTGGTATCACCTGCTGGCGTAGTTAACAGCGGCCAAACGGCCTCAAAATTTGGCCAAAGCACCTCGTAGGTCATCGCATTGTTGCTAGCCCCTCCTAACCAAGGCACAGATAACACTCGGGCATAAAACAATGCCCCAAAGAATGCTAAAAAAAACATTACCTCAGAAAAAATGAACCAACTCATACCCTGACGAAACGAACGATCCATTTGCGCCGAATATAATCCTTTTTGCGACTCTTCAATTACATGTTTAAACCATCCAAATAACATGTATATCAAAACACCAATCCCAGCATATAAAATATAACTCCCACTGGCGTTTTCGGAATTAACTTGCATGACAGTCAAACCAGCACCAATGGCAATTAAAAACATCGCGACTGCGCCGATTATTGGCCACTGACTTTGCTCTGGTACATAATAGTTTTCATATTTTTGTTCCACGAATCTCTCCTAACTTGCGACTGCACTTGCAGTCACAGTATGAATATTGGCTTGTGCTGAGTCACTAATATCAAATACGGTGTATGACAACGTTAACTCTTTCACATCAACGGGTAACTCTGTGTCTACATAAAATAATAGCTTGAACTCAAGTTGCTCACTTGCAGCAAACGCCTGCTTATCAAAACAAAAACATGCCATTTTATGTAGATACTTTGCTGCTCTTCCTGGAGAAACTGAAGGAACGGCTTGCATAACTCGTGCACTTTTACTTAAGTTTTGTGCTGAAAATGTCACTTCTGTCATCTCCCCAGGCTTAACTTGAACCATATACTGCTGCGCTTTCACAGCAAATGGCGCACTTTGTTGTGCATGGGTCGTAAAGCTCACATCAACCGTTCTTGAGTTGACAATTTGTTGGCTTTGCGTAGCCACTTCCATATTCGGCTTGCCATTAAGGCCCGTCACATCACAAAACACGTCATAAAGAGGCACTAATGCAAAAGCAAAAGCAAACATTGCCACCGCACTCAACAATAATTTCTTTAATAAGACACTGTGTTCCATTATTTAACCTCTGGCGGAGTACTGAAGGTATGATATGGTGCAGGGGATGCAACCTCCCACTCAAGCCCTTCAGCCCCATCCCAAACTTTGCTTGGGACAGACTCTCCACCACGAGCACATTTATAAACAACCAAAACAAACAATAACTGCGATAACCCAAAAGCAAAGCCGCCAATACTTATTATGGCGTTAAAATCCGCAAACTGGAGGGCGTAGTCAGGAATACGCCGAGGCATACCAGCAAGACCGACAAAATGCATAGGAAAGAATAAGACATTAACGCTTACTAATGACAACCAAAAATGCCATTTTGCAAGGGCAATGTTATACATGTGGCCAGTCCATTTCGGCAGCCAATAATAAGCTCCTGCCATAATTGAGAACACAGCGCCGGTTACCAATACATAATGAAAGTGCGCAACGACAAAATAGGTATCATGATACTGAAAATCAGCAGGTGTTATTGCTAGCATCAAGCCTGAGAAACCACCTAACGTAAATAACACTATAAAGGCAATGGAAAACAGCATTGGGATTTCGAACGTTATTGACCCTCGCCACATCGTCGCCACCCAATTGAATACCTTCACCCCTGTTGGAACCGAGATCAACATAGTCGCATACATGAAAAATAGCTCGCCAGCCAGTGGCATCCCAGTAGTAAACATATGATGCGCCCAAACAACAAAAGAAAGCAGTGCGATTGAAGAAGTTGCATACACCATTGAGGCGTATCCAAATAATTTTTTCCGTGAGAAGGTTGGTACAATGGTAGAGATGATCCCAAAAGCGGGCAAAATCATGATATATACCTCAGGATGGCCAAAGAACCAAAATATATGTTGGAACATTACCGGATCACCACCACCTGCGGCATCAAAAAAACTGGTGCCAAAATACTTATCAGTTAATACCATAGTGACAGCACCAGCTAATACAGGCATAACCGCTATCAAAAGAAATGCGGTAATTAACCACGTCCATACAAATAACGGTAACTTCATCCAAGTCATACCTGGTGCTCTCAAATTGACTATGGTTACAATCACATTAATTGCCCCCATAATTGAGCTGATCCCCATTATGTGAACCGCAAATACAAATAGCGCGGTGTTATCATTGCTATATGTCGTCGATAATGGCGCGTAGAATGTCCAACCAAAAGCTGGCCCACCACCTTCCATAAACAACGACATTAATAGGATCGAAAACGCGAATGGCAGAATCCAAAAGCTCCAGTTATTCATTCTAGGCAAAGCCATATCTGGCGCACCTATCATCATTGGTATCATCCAATTTGCTAACCCCGTAAACGCTGGCATTACAGCCCCAAAAACCATAATTAGACCATGCACGGTAGTCATCTGATTGAAAAAATGCGGATCGACTAGTTGCAGTCCAGGCTGAAATAGCTCGGCGCGAATGACCATTGCCATCGCCCCTCCAACGATGAACATAGTCAGAGAAAAAATTAAATACAGAGATCCTATATCTTTATGATTTGTTGTATAAAGCCAACGCTTAAATCCTTTCGGCATATGGTGGTGTTCATGGTTTTGCTCTTGAGATTCAACCAATGTACTCATTGTTCTTTCTCCTTAGTCGCGTCTATTTCTAATTGTATTTGACTAGGTTGAACCACTTCACCAGTATCATTACCCCAGCTATTACGCTTATAGGTAATAACACCAGCTATTTGTTTGATAGACAGTTGCTTCCCAAATGCCTGCATGGCCGTTCCTGGTTTACCATTAAGTAAAATATCAATGTGAGGTTGCAAATCACCTGTCACCATAGGGCTCCCCTTTAAAGCAGGAAACACACCAGGTAATCCCATTCCTGTTGGTTGATGGCATGCTGCACAGTAACCCATGTAAACTTGCTCCCCAACGGCCATTAACTCTTCTTTGCTTAACGTTTGGTCTAGTAATGCAGCACTTGCTGCCGCTTCTATCGATTTTTGTTGTTTGGCCTGAGCCAACCAGAGATCAAATTCATCAGGCGCTCTTGCATCAACGACAATTGGCATAAACCCATGATCTTTTCCACATAGCTCTGCACATTGTCCTCTATAAATTCCTACCTCATTTACATTAGTCCAAGCTTCATTAATAAAACCGGGATTTGCATCTTTTTTCACTGCAAAGTCAGGGACCCACCAAGAATGAATTACATCATCAGAGGTCATCAAAAATCGTACTTTTTTTCCGGTCGGTATAACCAATGCTTTGTCAACTTCCAACAAATAATGCTCACCTTTTTCTTCCTTATCATTCATCTGCTCTCTAGGTGTGGAAAGTACAGAGTAAAAATCTACATCATGACCCATATACTCGTAATGCCACTTCCATTGAGAACCGGTCACTTTAATGGTTAAATCTGCTTTACTAGCATCTTCCATCGCTATCAACGTTTTAGTAGCCGGTATAGCCATTACGACCAATATAACGAATGGAATCGCAGTCCAAAGGATTTCTACCTTGGTACTTTCGTGAAATTGGGCCGCAATAGCGCCTTTAGATTTTCGATGATGTATGAGTGCCCAAAACATCACCGCAAAAACGATGACACCTATAACACAGCATATCAGGAAGATAGTCATATGGAGTTGATAGACATTTTGACTTATGTCTGTCACCCCTTGTCGCATATTGTAAGCACTATTACTGGTCGCACTAAACGAGAGTAATAAAACGAATAAGCTTACAAACGCATGGCATGCTTTCATGTGACGCCCCTTTATTTTGCGCTAGTAAATGACCTTTTCACTAAAATGCGCTGGTGTTTTTATTATCGGATGACTGTCATGAGCTGCGACTTTCGTCGAATGCTAAACTGCGTGACTATTAACTAATTAGTCAATAAATAAGCAATTTGCAAGTTTTAAGGTGTTTTAAAACAACTAGAGGGGAAGTGTTTGAATTTATTTGGCTCAATAGAAATAAAATCTAAGTGAACGAGGTGAATTTAGAGATAAACTCACCATTTTACTTTATGAAGTTAATGCTATTGGATGTAATTACATCCAATTACCATTTCTTATCACACCAACGGCTAAGCCTTCTATTGCAAAAGACTCATGCTCTAAGTCAACCTCAATCGCCGAAAAGTCGTCATTTTCTGCATGTAATAAAACACGTTTACCTGCTTTTTCTAAGCGCTTTACAGTTACGTCTTCATCCACTCTAGCAACAACTACTTGGCCATTTTCAGCAACTTGAGTACGATGTACCGCGAGTAAATCCCCATCGATAATACCGATATCTTTCATACTCATACCATTAACCCGTAATAAATAATCAGCCGTAGGTTTAAATAAAGACGGATCGACTTGGCAATGCGTTTCAATATGTTGCTGCGCTAAAATGGGTTCACCAGCGGCAACCCGACCAATCAAAGGGAGACCTAATTGCTCAGCTTCATCTTCGACAGCTAATCGAATTCCTCTACTTGCTCCAGGGACCATCTCAATAACCCCTTTTTTTGCTAGTGCTTTCAAGTGCTCTTCTGCAGCATTTGCACTTTTAAAGCCTAATGCATCTGCAATTTCTGCACGCGTCGGTGGCATTCCTGTATCTTTAATAAATACCTTAACGAGTTCAAATACTTGTTCTTGTCTTTTTGTCAGAGGTCGCATACAACTGGTTTTCCATACAGTGTTATTTACTGTGAGTATATACAGTTAGATATAAATCGCAAATATTTGTCATAAAAATAGGTGAAGATACAAAATCGGGAAGCAAATAGCGATATAACCTAACATATTTAGGATTTCTCAAAGCGGTTTATTTCACCTGCTTAATTTAAAAGTTTTCTCTCCTATACGCATTAGCTACAACCTTTAAATTCAAAGGTAACCGCATCTAGAATTGATAAAAAACTTATTAAACATAACACTAAAAAAATGAACGTTATTTAATAGGGTACATTCACAAAAGTGATATGCTGATTTATAGGTCTATTATAAAAACATTAGCAAAAGAGCGAAGCGGCTAATAGATAGACTAATGAGACACTTAAGATCCTTTTATTGTTCTTGGATCAATTAAAAGTTCGTATCTTTATCGATGGGACTGCAGAGCTTAGGTAAGTCATAAAATTTCATTAAAGCTCCAAATATTTAAGAGCCAAAAATCCGCACGCTTTAACAAGTACAATCTCTTTCATCTCAACCAATACAACTTCATCTTTTTTGAACTTGCTTCAGAAGTATTCATAAGCCCTTTACATAAAAATTTATACTTAATATGAGTGATGCTTATTTTGAAAAGTAGATCCTATAGTACATCAAAAAATAATAAGGTATGGCTTGTCATTCAGGTAATGAACATCCCAAACCCCCAAACGCAAAAAACCCGTCGCATCTCTGCAACGGGTTTCTCTAATTTAATGCCTGGCAATGTTCTACTTTCACATGGCAACTGCCACACTATCATCGACGCTGTTTCGTTTCACTTCTGAGTTCGGCATGGGGTCAGGTGGGTCCAAAACGCTATTGTCACCAAGCAAATCTGGTGTGTCAACTCGCTATCGCAAGCCAACTAAAATCTGGAATGCTAATAAATTCTGTAAAACGCTACTTTAGTTACACTAACTTCTGTCGCTTAAACCACTTTGGCGTTGTATGGTTAAGCCTCACGGGTAATTAGTACTGGTTAGCTTAACATGTCACCATGCTTCCACACCCAGCCTATCAACGTTGTAGTCTCCAACGGCCCTTCAGAGAGCTTATAGCTCTAGTGAGAACTCATCTCGAGGCCTGCTTCGCGCTTAGATGCTTTCAGCGCTTATCAGTTCCGAACGTAGCTACCGGGCAATGCCATTGGCATGACAACCCGAACACCAGCGGTTCGTTCACTCCGGTCCTCTCGTACTAGGAGCAACCCCTCTCAATTCTCAAACGCCCACGGCAGATAGGGACCGAACTGTCTCACGACGTTCTAAACCCAGCTCGCGTACCACTTTAAATGGCGAACAGCCATACCCTTGGGACCGACTTCAGCCCCAGGATGTGATGAGCCGACATCGAGGTGCCAAACACCGCCGTCGATATGAACTCTTGGGCGGTATCAGCCTGTTATCCCCGGAGTACCTTTTATCCGTTGAGCGATGGCCCTTCCATTCAGAACCACCGGATCACTATGACCTACTTTCGTACCTGCTCGACGTGTCTGTCTCGCAGTTAAGCTGGCTTCTACCATTACACTAACCGTACGATGTCCGACCGTACTTAGCCAACCTTCGTGCTCCTCCGTTACTCTTTGGGAGGAGACCGCCCCAGTCAAACTACCCACCAGGCACTGTCCGCAATCCCGATTAGGGACCTACGTTAGAACATCAAAACTACAAGGGTGGTATTTCAAGGTTGACTCCACACAATCTAGCGACTGTGCTTCTAAGTCTCCCACCTATCCTACACATGTAGGTTCAATGTTCAGTGCCAAGCTGTAGTAAAGGTTCACGGGGTCTTTCCGTCTAGCCGCGGGTACACAGCATCTTCACTGCGATTTCAATTTCACTGAGTCTCGGGTGGAGACAGCGTGGCCATGGTTACACCATTCGTGCAGGTCGGAACTTACCCGACAAGGAATTTCGCTACCTTAGGACCGTTATAGTTACGGCCGCCGTTTACCGGGGCTTCGATCAAGAGCTTCGACCTAAGTCTAACCCCATCAATTAACCTTCCGGCACCGGGCAGGTGTCACACCGTATACGTCATCTTACGATTTTGCACAGTGCTGTGTTTTTAATAAACAGTCCCAGCCACCTGGTCACTGCGGCTCTCAATCGCTTAAGGAGTAAATCCCATCACAATCAAGAGCGTACCTTCTCCCGAAGTTACGGTACAATTTTGCCTAGTTCCTTCACCCGAGTTCTCTCAAGCGCCTTAGTATTCTCTACCTGACCACCTGTGTCGGTTTGGGGTACGATTCGAAATAATCTGAAGCTTAGAGGCTTTTCCTGGAAGTAGGGCATCAGCAACTTCACTACCGTGGTAGCTCGTCTCGTGTCTCAGCCTAACAACGACCCGGATTTACCTAAGTCATTAGCCTACTCACTTTCACATGGACAACCAACGCCATGCTTGCTTAGCCTGCTCCGTCCCCCCATCGCAATTATTCCAAGTACAGAAATATTAATCTGTTTCCCATCGACTACGCTCTTCAGCCTCGCCTTAGGGGTCGACTTACCCTACCCTGATTAACATGGGATAGGAACCCTTGGTCTTCCGGCGTGCGGGTTTTTCACCCGCATTATCGTTACTCATGTCAGCATTCGCACTTCTGATACGTCCAGCATACCTCCCGGTACACCTTCAACCGCTTACAGAACGCTCCCCTACCACTTGTCCTAAGACAAATCCGCAGCTTCGGTGATATGTTTAGCCCCGTTACATCTTCCGCGCAGGCCGACTCGACTAGTGAGCTATTACGCTTTCTTTAAAGGGTGGCTGCTTCTAAGCCAACCTCCTAGCTGTTTTAGCCTTCCCACATCGTTTCCCACTTAACATATACTTTGGGACCTTAGCTGGCGGTCTGGGTTGTTTCCCTCTTCACGATGGACGTTAGCACCCACCGTGTGTCTCCCGGATAGTACTTTACGGTATTCGGAGTTTGCAAAGGGTTGGTAAGTCGGGATGACCCCCTAGCCTTAACAGTGCTCTACCCCCGTAAGTATTCGTCCGAGGCTCTACCTAAATAGATTTCGGGGAGAACCAGCTATCTCCCGGTTTGATTAGCCTTTCACTCCTAGCCACAGGTCATCCCCTAACTTTTCAACGTTAGTGGGTTCGGTCCTCCAGTTGATGTTACTCAACCTTCAACCTGCCCATGGCTAGATCACCGGGTTTCGGGTCTATACCCTGCAACTAAGCGCCCAGTTAAGACTCGCTTTCGCTACGGCTACCCTAATCGGTTAACCTCGCTACAGAATATAAGTCGCTGACCCATTATACAAAAGGTACGCAGTCACCTAACAAGTAGGCTCCTACTGCTTGTACGTATACGGTTTCAGGTTCTATTTCACTCCCCTCACAGGGGTTCTTTTCGCCTTTCCCTCACGGTACTGGTTCACTATCGGTCAGTTGGGAGTATTTAGCCTTAGATGATGGTCCACCTATATTCAGTCAAAGTTTCACGTGCTCCGACCTACTCGATTTCACTGCTTATAAATTTTTGTGTACGGGACTATCACCCTGTATCGTGGCACTTTCCAGAGCCTTCCACTAATTACAAAACAGCTTAAGGGCTGTTCCGATTTCGCTCGCCGCTACTTTCGGAATCTCGGTTGATTTCTTTTCCTACGGGTACTTAGATGTTTCAGTTCTCCGCGTTCGCCTCATATGGCTATGTATTCACCATATGATACCTGCAAGCAGGTGGGTTTCCCCATTCGGAAATCCTAGTCTCAAGCGCCTCTTACTGGCTCAACTAGGCTTATCGCAAGTTAGTACGTCCTTCATCGCCTCCAACTGCCAAGGCATCCACCGTATACGCTTAGTCACTTAACCATACAACCCAAAATAGTTTTAAGTTGTACTGTCAAAGACAGTTTAAACTTCGCCAGAAGTTAATATTGAATACTAAAGTAGATGCTAATTAATCATTGATTAATTGGCATTGTTTTACTTTTGAAAACTCTTTATAGATACGAATATCTATAAGAATTTATTTATCAGCTTTTCCAAATTTTTAAAGAGCAAGAGAATTTAACTTCTCAAAGAGAAACACACTTCATACTCAGGATATACCTGAAGTATGCTTTTCTTTCAAAAGTAAGGTGGTGGAGCTAAGCAGGATCGAACTGCTGACCTCCTGCGTGCAAGGCAGGCGCTCTCCCAGCTGAGCTATAGCCCCACAATACTGGAATGACATTGTTTGATACCAAAGCTAAAAGGTTAGCAAAGTGGTGGGTCTGAGTAGACTTGAACTACCGACCTCACGCTTATCAGGCGTGCGCTCTAACCAGCTGAGCTACAGACCCAAACAATGTTTGTGTTCTCTAATTCTATTCAGCAATCATCTGTGTGGACACTACGAACAAACAAGTTCTAAATCGTATAAGGAGGTGATCCAGCCCCAGGTTCCCCTAGGGCTACCTTGTTACGACTTCACCCCAGTCATGAATCACTCCGTGGTAAGCGCCCTCCCTAAGGTTAAGCTACCTACTTCTGGAGCAACCCACTCCCATGGTGTGACGGGCGGTGTGTACAAGGCCCGGGAACGTATTCACCGCGGCATTCTGATCCGCGATTACTAGCGATTCCGACTTCATGGAGTCGAGTTGCAGACTCCAATCCGGACTACGACGCACTTTAAGTGATTCGCTAACCTTCGCAGGCTCGCAGCACTCTGTATGCGCCATTGTAGCACGTGTGTAGCCCTACACGTAAGGGCCATGATGACTTGACGTCGTCCCCACCTTCCTCCGGTTTATCACCGGCAGTCTCCTTAGAGTTCCCACCATTATGTGCTGGCAACTAAGGATAGGGGTTGCGCTCGTTGCGGGACTTAACCCAACATCTCACAACACGAGCTGACGACAGCCATGCAGCACCTGTATCAGAGTTCCCGAAGGCACCAAACCATCTCTGGTAAGTTCTCTGTATGTCAAGTGTAGGTAAGGTTCTTCGCGTTGCATCGAATTAAACCACATGCTCCACCGCTTGTGCGGGCCCCCGTCAATTCATTTGAGTTTTAACCTTGCGGCCGTACTCCCCAGGCGGTCTACTTAATGCGTTAGCTTTGAAAAAGTTGTCCGAAGACCCCAGCTTCTAGTAGACATCGTTTACGGCGTGGACTACCGGGGTATCTAATCCCGTTTGCTCCCCACGCTTTCGTACATGAGCGTCAGTGTTGACCCAGGTGGCTGCCTTCGCCATCGGTATTCCTTCAGATCTCTACGCATTTCACCGCTACACCTGAAATTCTACCACCCTCTATCACACTCTAGTCTGCCAGTTCGAAATGCAGTTCCCAGGTTGAGCCCGGGGCTTTCACATCTCGCTTAACAAACCGCCTGCGTACGCTTTACGCCCAGTAATTCCGATTAACGCTCGCACCCTCCGTATTACCGCGGCTGCTGGCACGGAGTTAGCCGGTGCTTCTTCTGTCAGTAACGTCACAGCTAATAGCTATTAACTACTAACCTTTCCTCCTGACTGAAAGTGCTTTACAACCCGAAGGCCTTCTTCACACACGCGGCATGGCTGCATCAGGCTTGCGCCCATTGTGCAATATTCCCCACTGCTGCCTCCCGTAGGAGTCTGGACCGTGTCTCAGTTCCAGTGTGGCTGATCATCCTCTCAAACCAGCTAGGGATCGTTGCCTTGGTGAGCCATTACCTCACCAACTAGCTAATCCCACTTGGGCTAATCTCTTGGCGTGAGGCCCGAAGGTCCCCCACTTTGGTCCGTAGACGTTATGCGGTATTAGCAGTCGTTTCCAACTGTTGTCCCCCACCAAAAGGCATATTCCCAAGCATTACTCACCCGTCCGCCGCTCGTCAGCAGATAGCAAGCTATCTCTGTTACCGCTCGACTTGCATGTGTTAGGCCTGCCGCCAGCGTTCAATCTGAGCCATGATCAAACTCTTCAATTAAAAGTTTTGTTGAAACCCTTTACTAGAAAGTATTTCGTGCTCATTGAATTCTGATTTTGATTCTTTCGAATCGAATTGACTGTGCTGAAACAAGTAAACTTGTTTCCGTTGGTCACTCAGTTTCTCCGAAGAGAAAATCAATTGAGACTCTAAATTTTTTTGCTTGCTTCAATCTAAGAAAGAAGTTTCGCTGTTAGAACTCAATCTGTACGAGTGCCCACACAGATGATTGCTTCATATTTTTAAAGAACAGTTCCTGTTTAAAACAGGGCGATGATTAAGCGCTTTGCTTTATCTCGCTAGGGCTGCGCATATTACGCCTTCCTATTTTTTTGTCAACACTTAAATTCAATATTTTCATAAAGAAATTTTAAAATTAAGTTTTACTCGACGCTGACTGCGTTTTGCTTTGCTAAGTTAGCGTAGCGCTCCGTGTCAGTGGGGTCGCATTATAGGGAGATGCAGAAAAAGCGCAAGCCTTTATTTTCAGAAAAGTGATAAAAACAATGAGTTCGAGCGAATATCATTCGAAAAGCACATTTTTAATACATTAAAAAAAAACCAGCATGTTTTACGTACAAAATGTTTTATGACATAAAAATGACAAAAACAAGCCACTTGAATGAAAATCATACTAACCTGGCTTTTTTGCTTATTTAGCATACAAAAAGAGCGCTAATTCTAGCGCTCTATAAATAATTTCCAAGACATTCTTTGCTGGTAAATGGTTTCTTGTTCCAATTCACTTACCATAAGTGGATGTGCCGACAGCCAATCTCCCGCAAATTCAAGCTTAACCGCATCAAATTTATCTGCGCATACGAAGAAATCAGCTAACACATCATCTTCACGCCTCATTGATAAGATCACAGCAAGCCTTACCAAACGTATCAATCTCGTTACAAGTAATGTTTGGTTACCTACTTCACTAAATTGCCTTTGATTTAAATCAGCTCGATGAGCATTCGTAATGGCGACTATCAGTTGCTTTTCAGCTTTAGTAAAGCCAGGCATTCCCGTATTATTGAGTATATATGCACTGTGCTGATGATATAGCTTATAATCAATCACCAAACCAATTTCATGAAGATGCGCCACAGCGGTCAAAATAGGTATGATTTGTTCCATTGGCAACTGCCATGTAGCAGAAAGTTGCCCTGCCAGTTCGATACTTACCTCAGCAACACGTTGTGCTTGGCGTTTATCAACATGATAACGCTCAGTAAACCCATCCAACGTACGCTTACGAATATCGGTATTATGAAAATCAGATATCATGCTATATAGCACACCTTCGCGCAGTGCACCCCCAGCCAAACCCATATATTTTATATCTAAGCTTTGAAATAGAGCAATTAATATTGCCAAGCCCGATACAAAGACTAAACGTCGCTCTTCACCTAAGCCCGCTAATTGCAACTTGTCTATACTAGCAAAGCCCATTGCTTGTTTTTTAATGGAGTCTAAACGCTCAAGCGTCAGTAATTCACTTTCCCCAGATGCCGCAAGTATCTCTTGAATTGCTTGTATTGTGCCTGATGCGCCAATCGCCAACTCCCAGCCAGCATCAATGTACGTTTGCTTAATCGGCGAAATAACTTGATTCGCGGCACTAATTGCATGGTCAAAATTACTCTGACTTAATGTACCGTCAGAAAAATAGCGCTCAAGAAATGTGACACACCCCATATCTAGGCTTTTATAGATCTCAGCAGTAAACCCCTTACCGATAATCACTTCAGTGCTAGCACCACCAATATCGATAACAAGCTGTCGACCTTGACAAGCAGACGTATGTGCAACACCTTTATATATGCTTTTAGCTTCAAGCTCACCACTGATAACATTAATCCGATGGCCTAATATACGCTCAGCTTCAGATTTAAACTCATCCGCATTTGAAGCCAAGCGCAGTGTCGCAGTGGCCACAATACTAATATTACTTGCAGGAATATCTTGTAAACGCTCAGCAAACAAAGCTAAGCACTCCCACCCCCTTTGCATTGCCTCAAGGGATAAAAGGTTATCTTTATTCAATCCTGCCGCTAAGCGCACTTTTCGTTTTACTCTGCCAATGGTATGAATCCCACCGGCCATATGCTTAGCAATTAACATATGAAAGCTGTTAGAACCGAGATCAATAACAGCAAACACATTATTTTGTGGAAAATCTTGCCCCACTTTAAATACCTCTTGCTACAACCATATATCCATAATCGCGGTTACGAATTAGAACGCGGTTTATGGTAACTGTTTTGACGGCGACCATTGTTGCTGCGGTTACGCTGTGGGCCCGACGAATAGTTTCGCTTTCTTTGAACTTGTGGCTTTGTCAAATCATCAAGTAATGCTGACTTGTCATAATGAGAAAGAGGAATAGCATGTTCAATATACTGCTCTATTTCATGTAAATTATATGCATACTGCTCACAAGCAAAACTAATTGCATTACCTGAAGCTCCAGCTCGGCCCGTTCGTCCTATACGATGCACATAATCTTCACAATCATCAGGCAAATCAAAGTTGAAAACGTGACTTACTTCAGGAATATGCAACCCTCTCGCAGCTACATCGGTTGCAACCAAAAAGTCAATTTCACCTTTAGTAAATTGTGCCAATATTGCTTGTCGTTTTTTCTGATTGACGTCACCTGTTAACAACCCTACCCGATGCTTATCTGCTTTTAGCCAAGCATAAACGTTCTCACAGCTTTGCTTAGTATTCGCAAATACAATCGCTTTGTCAGGCCATTCTTCTTCAATCAAAGTTAAGAGAAGCGGTATTTTATCATCGTGTGATGGGTGGAACAGCTCTTCTTCAATCAATTTACCTGTTTTAACATCAGGTTCAATTTGCACATGTTCAGGATTTGTCATGTGTTCAAATGCGAGTTCTTGTACACGATATGATAGCGTTGCAGAAAAAAGTAAATTTAGTCTCTCTGCCGTATCTGGCATTCGGTTAAATAGATAACGAATATCTTTAATAAAGCCTAAATCAAACATTCTATCGGCTTCATCAAGTACAACGACTTCGATTTCATTGAGGCTATACGCGCCTTGTTTGTAGAAATCGATCAAACGACCAGTAGTGCCAATTAAAATATCTACACCATTTTCAAGTTGGACCCGTTGTTTTTCGTAATCCTCGCCACCATATATTAAACCAAGTTTAAGATTACAGTGTGGCGCAATGATTTTTGCATCTTTGTGGATCTGAATCGCCAACTCCCGTGTGGGAGCCATGATCAGCGCTCTTGGGTGCTTTCTGGTTACACCTTTATTTTGCAACAAACGATGACAGGTGGCTGTTAAAAAAGCCAAAGTTTTACCTGTTCCCGTTTGAGCTTGGCCTGCAATATCACGACCATCGCAGATAAAAGGCAAACACTTTGCTTGGATTGGCGTACAGTATTCGAAGCCATTCTCAGCTAATCCGGCGACCACTTCCGGAGCTAAAGCAAAGTCAGAAAATTTATTATTGGTCAAATGTGTCTTAGTCATAGCAATTAAGCATAACGTTTAAACTTGCAATAAGAAACAAGAGTGTTTAAATACGCAGTAAATAATTCGCCTAATTCTAACGGAGAGCGTAATGAGCGACAAAATTATTCAACTAACTGATGAAAGTTTTGAGTCGGATGTACTTAAATCGAAACAACCTGTACTAGTAGACTTCTGGGCAGAATGGTGTGGCCCTTGCAAAATGATTGCGCCAATTCTAGATGAAGTTGCAACGCAGTACGAAGGTAAAGTAACTATCGGGAAACTAAACATTGACCAAAATGCAGGTACGCCCCCTAAGTTTGGTATTCGTGGTATTCCAACGTTATTACTTTTTAAAGATGGCGCAGTCGCCGCTACGAAAGTAGGCGCACTATCAAAAACTCAACTTATCGAATTTTTAGATACGAACACCTAAGTGCCAGACAGCATCAATATACGTTGTATCTTGATGCTGTTTTAAAACAAAATTGTATTTTTTTATGTTATTTTACATAAAATTTGTTTAAAGACTGGACGACTAGCCCCCTACCTGCTAGTTTATAAAACCACAAACCTTAGTAGTATCAAATCAACCTCCTCGTTACGACGAGAATGACAATTGTAATAAAGAACCCACCAATATGCATTTACGCGAACTGAAAGACAAGTCAATCAATGAACTTGTAAAACTAGCCGAGTCCATGGGACTAGAAAACGTAGCACGTCTTAGAAAACAAGATATTATTTTTGCAATTTTAAAAGCACATGCCAAAAGCGGCGAAAATATATACGGCGGCGGTGTTTTAGAGATTTTGCAAGACGGCTTCGGCTTTTTACGCTCATCGGAAGCATCATACTTAGCTGGCCCTGACGATATCTACGTATCACCAAGTCAAATAAGACGCTTTAGTATGCGGACAGGTGATACCATTAGCGGTTTAATCCGCCCACCTAAAGATGGTGAACGTTATTTTGCATTGTTAAAAGTTAATGAAGTTAACTTTGATAAGCCAGAAAACTCTCGTACCAAGATTTTATTCGAAAACCTAACGCCTATCCATGCTAACGAACGTTTCGTTATGGAACGCGGCAATGGCAGTAAAGAAGATATTACCGCTCGTGTACTAGACCTGGCATCGCCAATAGGTAGAGGCCAACGCGCCTTGATCGTTGCACCGCCAAAAGCGGGTAAAACGATGTTGCTACAAAATATCGCTCAATCTATTACATACAACAACCCTGATGCCACACTGATGGTGCTGCTGATCGATGAGCGCCCAGAAGAAGTTACTGAGATGCAGCGTCTAGTGAAAGGGGAAGTCATTGCATCTACATTCGATGAACCTGCTAACCGTCACGTACAGGTCGCTGAAATGGTAATCGAAAAAGCAAAACGACTTGTTGAACATAAAAAAGATGTCATAATTCTTCTCGATTCAATTACACGATTAGCGCGTGCATATAACACCGTCATTCCTTCTTCTGGTAAGGTACTTACCGGTGGTGTTGATGCTAATGCACTTCACAAACCAAAACGTTTCTTTGGTGCAGCACGTAATGTAGAAGAAGGCGGCAGTTTAACAATTGTTGCGACAGCACTTATCGATACCGGCTCTAAAATGGATGAAGTCATCTACGAAGAGTTCAAAGGTACTGGTAACATGGAACTTCACCTTAACCGTAAAATTGCGGAAAAACGTGTATTCCCGGCGATTGACTTTAATCGCTCAGGCACCCGTCGTGAGGAGCTACTTACTAAAGCAGATGAGCTTCAGAAGATGTGGATCCTACGTAAAATAGTGCATGATATGAGCGAAATTGATGCGATGGAATTCTTAATTGATAAACTATCAATGAGTAAAACCAACGATGAGTTTTTCGATCTAATGCGTCGTAAATAGTGATTTAAATCAATGATAAAACCTGCTTATGCAGGTTTTTTTATGTCTTAAAAATATGGAAGTATGCGCCATTATGTTCTATACCTAGATAGTCATTTTGCAGTTTTAACAAGGACTCGTCCGTTCATGAAGCCTAAACATGTTGTTATTTGGTATTTTGCAACCAATGTGTTGTCTGTTTTTACCATTATGCTAATTTTCTCTCTTCATTGGCCTGCAGTCATATGCCTATTAAGTGTTTCTGCCATAACAACATTGGTGCTGCTCAAATATGCCACTCAAGGTAATGCAAGTACCCCTTATTTAAGTGAACTTGTTGCTGCACTATTAAAAGACGATAATATTGACTTAACCTACCGGTTTAATGAAGCAGACGCCAATACACCACCAGCTTGCTTAGCAATTAATGCCAGTCTAGCAACCATTGAGCATTTAATTGGCGAAGTTTACTGCTCCTCATCACGACTATCCCCTATGGCTGACAGCCTCAGAGATACCTATTCTTCGATGACTCAAAAAGCGACCATACAGCATGCACATGGCACTGACCTTGCGACTTCATTCAATCGTATGATTTCTGTCGCACGAGAGCTTGATGAACATTTAGATCAAATATATGGGTCAGTGACAGAAGCTACCAATGCGGTAAAGAAAACGCGTATAGACACGGGAAAGAGCCAAGAAAGCCTTATGAGCCTAGCCAATAATATCCAAGCAACGAGTACGCAAATCGAAGCACTTAAGGTCGATAGTGATGCTATTAGCTCTGTCATTGATGTAATTAACTCAATTGCTGATCAAACTAATTTACTTGCACTGAATGCAGCCATTGAGGCGGCGAGAGCGGGCGAACAAGGCCGAGGTTTTGCCGTAGTCGCAGATGAGGTGCGTAGCCTTGCGGCTCGCACTAGTCAATCAACCCAGCAAGTGAGAGATATGGTCTCTAAGATCCAAGCTGGTACTGATAGTGCCCATAACTTGATGCTTGATGCATTAAGCGAAACTCAACAAACTGTATCCTTATCACAAGCCTCTACACGTGAAGTTGACCAGATAGAACAAGCCATGATCGATATCAACACACTTTCTAAAAGTATTCACGAACAGGTTAGCCGTCAAAAAGCCGTATCAGATGAAGCTCAAATGAGCATCGATTCAATGGTTGAGCTTAACTCAGATGCCCTCAATAACTCGCAAATTCAAGCGGTCTCTAGTAATGACCTAATTAACTTAGCGCGTAGTATCCACGCCAAGTTATCTATTTTTAAAGTAGATTCCACATTACTTGACCACGAACAAAGAGCGGATGAAAGTAGGCTCCATAAAGTAGCATTTGATGAAAGCATGATGCAACAAAATAACTCAAATGACATTGAGCTGTTCTGACGAAGCAGCTACTTTTAGCTCATCACATAAAATTAAATAGAAGTGCTGCGCTTGCATACGGTCAGTGGTTATCACGACTTGTTCTAATTGCTTAGCCGTTTGCGCAATATCATTAAAGCCAAACGTTACAGCGGCACCAGCTAAACGATGACATGCATTTTGCAACGATTTTGTCTGCCTGCTTTCCCATAAGTCCACTATGTTATATCTTTCTTCTTCAAGCGTTGCCAAAAAGCTCGCTTTGAGATCTGACATATCTATTTGCATTGCACTTATTTCATCTATGTACATTAAATGTTTTGCTAATATTTGATGAAGATGATCTGTGCTGATAGGTTTTCCAATATGACCTGTAAATCCATGCTCCAAATAGGCTTTCACTTCTTTTGGCATCACATTAGCCGTCAAAGCATAGATTGGGCCATCATAGCCCGCTTGCCGTAAGATCTTAAATGCTTCAAGCCCATCGACCTGAGGCATTTGTATATCCATAAGGACTAAATCTGGAAATTCAGTTAGACATACCTCCACAGCCGTGGCACCATTATTTGCAACAATAACATCAACCCCGAGGCTTGAGACTAAACGACAAAACAATGAGCGATTATCATCATGGTCTTCTGCAATTAATACTTTACCTGACAATGCTTTGAATTCTTTTAAGCCTTCCATTTTATCAATTTTACTTGGCATACTGCTGGGAACACACGGTACTAACACTGTAAACGTACTGCCTTTATTTAGCGTACTTTCTACACTGATTTTCCCGCCCATCATATCAACTAGCTGTTGAGATAGGGATAAACCTAAACCGGACCCTCCAAATCGACGTGAAATGCTGTTGTCTCCTTGTTGGAAAGAATCAAATATACCTTGTAAATAAATTTCATCCATACCAATACCGGAATCTTCAATGACAAACTCGACTCCACCTTCAACAATTGTGATTGTCAGCTGTATGGACCCAGCCTCAGTAAACTTGACTGCATTGCCAAGCAAATTAATCAGCACTTGCTTCAATCGAATATAATCCAACTCCACCACTAATGAGTCACGTAAATGGTTATGAATAACAAACTTTAATCCTTTCAATACACATGCATGCTGAAACATGTCGCTGACATCATTGATCAAGCTCTCTAGCTCAAACTCTGTAAATTCAAGTTCAAATTGCAATGCTTCAATTTTACTTAAATCCAATACATCACAGATTAAATCTCGTAAATGTTCCCCTTGACGGTGAACCACTCGTAACGAACTTTGTAGATTTTGATCTCTTTGATTATCAATTAATAATGCTTCGGTATGACCTAATATCGATGTCAAAGGTGTACGTATTTCATGACTGATATTTGCTAAAAACTGACTTTTAACTTGATTTGCTTCTCGTAATTCATCTGCAACTTGTTGTAACTGTGCTGTACGTTGAGCCACTTGCCGACTGAGTTCCGTCTTTGTAAGCTGTAAAACCCTTTTTCGGTAAACGCTGACACCTGCTATCCCCAACGACAATATAAATAAAGCTCCCAGCCAAACTAATTGTTCTCGTTGTTCTATCTGCAATTTCTGTAACGCCTGATATTGTTTGAGTGTTTTTATTTCTTGACTCAATTGATTCTCAGCTATCGTATCTTGGTACTGCTCTAACCGTTTGCTCAAACTCGTATTTAGTAACTTACTTTGTAATCGTTGATACTTCTGATAATTCGCTAATGCCTGTCGTGGCTGACCTAGGCTGGATTCAATAAAAGACAGCAAAAGTAAACTATCTCGCTCTCTCAATGCGGCACCCGCTTCTTTCGCTAATATAATGGCTTCTTGAATGCTCTCTTTCGCTTGCTGATATTGACCCTGAGCTAACAAAGCTTGCGCATAAGGGTACAATGCTTCTCGACGTCCCCCTTGACTATTTGCCTGCTCCGCATAATAAAGTGCAAAATTAGCTTCTGTTAATCCTTGTTCTATATTACCTTCTAGTAGACTCAGCGTTGCTAAATTGGCGTATTCAAAGCTTAAATGCTGCCAACTCTCTACTGATTCATAGTAATCAATCGCAGCCATCAAGCTAACTCGAGAAAGTGCCCATCGTTCAGTATGTTTATAAATAACGCCTAAATTAGCCTGCGATAAAGCCGTACCGTAATCATCTTGCAGCTCATTGAAGAGTTTAATTGCGCGTAACAACATCTCTTCTGCAATGTTATATCGCAGTTGCCGTATGTAAACACCTGACAAATTAAGCATAATGTCTGCTTTATCTTGTGTATCACCATGCTGTTGGTATAACTGATGGGCTGACACATAATGTAGAATTGCCAAGTCCAGTTCATGTGTTTGAGTGTAAGCCAACCCCAAATTACTGTGCATATTGGCTATCTCTAATGGCTTATCTCGTAATGTCGCAATCTTCAAAGCACGATGATACGCCAAAGTTGACTGCGTATAACTGGCTTGGAAATAAGCCGCTATCCCTTGTGATTTGACGGCTTTATAAAACACATCGCTTACAGGGTTCACTGCTGTTAGTTCCTCTAGCTCAATGAAGTAATCATTTGCGATTTGATATTTTTGATGCTTCAATGCTTCACGACCTAGATTTTCTATAAGGTGCTGTAATGTCATTAAAGAAATATCAGGATGAAGCCGCAATCGCTCTCCGGTTTCAACCACTTCCTGCCACGAAGCCAAGTCATTTAATTGCGACACTCTTTCATGCAAAGAAGCAGAAGATGCAAAAGCATTCATATTGCAAAACATGCTCAAACTGAACCACAAAATTAGCTTATAAAAATGCGTAACCGACTTGCCAGTCATCCTTGATCCTCATTGATATAGGAAATTTAATCGTGCTAAGGTGAAGATACACGAACTAAAATGATCGAACAATGTTCAACCCTTTACTTGACGCCATTTTTATTGAGCTCTCATCTGGGAGAGTATTTAAAATTCATACTTTAGCAGCTCAGTTAAATCAGCTAGATTGGTTTGAGCTATTGGATGATGATCCTAATAAAGCACTATTTAAGAAGAACTTTCTAATCATGAATGCATTGTTTCAGCTCCAAGATGAGTTGCTTACAACTGATCAGTCTCTGCATATTGACAGTATGGACATCTACCTAAGTGCTAAAGTAGATACTGGTGTAACTAAAGATAACCCTTTAAAAAGCTACTATTTAGATTGGGATAATTATAATACAAGCCGAGAAGATATTGAGTCTTTACTCACCCAGTTTTGGCAACGATTCAGTCAAAGCAATCACACTCAACCCATTGCGGCAGAAGAATTACAGGCACTCTGCGCGGTTTGGCAATTGCCCATCCCATTTTCATCGCAGTTATTAACAAAAAAATGGCGCAAATTAGCGTTACTATATCATCCTGACAAAAACCCCGCGGGAAGCGAGGCTTTTAAAAAATGGCATAGTGAGTATATAAAATTGAAATCGGCTGCTAGTAATTGACTCGACGGACTCGAAACTTACGACCTTTGAGCTTGCCTTCGGTTAATTTTCTAAACGCAGGCTTCGATGCATCTCTCGCCACAGCAACATACGCAGTATTGTCTAACACGTTGATTTTGCCAATTTGTGCAAATGAGATCCCTTGCTCACCCGTTAAACTGCCCACGATATCTCCTGGACGTACTTTTTGTTTTTTACCACCATCAATTTGCAGTGTTACCATGTCTGGTTTGTATGGTGCTTTGTCTAATAAGCTATGTGCAGGAACAGGTGATGGTTCAAAATCGCGATCATACACATCGCCAATCTGTGCCACTTTAAACTCCTCACTCTCTCCGAAAATAGAGCAAGCAAGTCCTTTCTTACCTCCTCGTCCAGTACGACCTACTCGATGCACGTGCGTCTGCGCATCATGGGCTAAGTGGTAGTTAATCACCATATCCATATCATCAATATCTAAGCCTCGTGCTGCAACATCTGTCGCGACCAAAATCGAGGCACTTTTATTCGCAAAACGGATCAGCGTTTGTTCACGCTCTCGCTGTTCTAAATCGCCATGCAATGCGACGGCATTAAAGCCAGCATCTTGTAAGTCATCACACACTTTTTGTGTTTCAACCTTGGTGTTACAGAACACCACACAGCTTTGTGGTTTGTTTTGCAATAGCAATAATCGCAATGTATTAAAACGTAATTTGTTATTATCTAATTTATAAAACAACTGTTTAATGCTGGTATTAACAACCTGATCTTCCACTTTGACCATTTCTGGCTGATGCATCACACGCTCAGATATAGTTTCAATGCGTTTTGGAAACGTGGCACTGAACATTAAGTTTTGACGCTTTTCAGGCAAATAGCTCACAATATTATCGAGCGCATCAGCAAACCCCATATCAAGCATTTGATCTGCTTCATCGAGCACCAACGTTGATACCTCATTAAAATTCAATGTACCTTTAAATAAATGATCTTCAATACGCCCAGGCGTGCCGACAATAATGTGCGCGCCATGCTCTAACGAACCAATTTGTGGTCCAATTGGTACACCACCACATAGCGTTAATATTTTAATATTATGAATACCGCGTGCCAGTTTACGCATTTCAGTGGCAACTTGTTCAGCCAATTCACGAGTTGGGCATAATACCAACCCCTGAATGCGAAAGCGTGCAACATTTAAGCGAGATAGTACACCTAAGCTAAACGCGACTGTTTTACCCGACCCTGTTTTTGCTTGGGCAATGACATCTTTTCCAGATAATATAACCGGCAAACTTTGTGCTTGCACGGGAGTCATATTTTTATAACCCAAATCACTCACGGTATCTAAAAGTGCCTGCTCTAAAGGCAAAGTGTTAAAAGCGATTGCGCTCACGGTACTATCTCATCAATAAAAAATATGCCCAATTTTAGCAGATTAAATTGGCTACGAATATCGCAGTGCACAGTATTTGATCTCATTTACGTTTGCATCACCTTTTGTTAATGCCACAATAGTGCTTTGTACTCAGCTGTAATACCAAGGACATCATGAAAAAACTATTTAGTACGTTATGTTTATTGAGTTGTATCTCTAATGCAGTGCACGCTCAAGAGTTTTCACCAGAACAGATTCAACAAGTTACACAAGTGCGTGAAGCCGCACTAAATAGTGATTTAAGCTGGCAGATCCTTGAATCTTTAACCACAGAGGTTGGCCCGCGTTTACCAGGTACCAAAAATGATAAAAAAGCTGTTGAATGGGCGCAATCACAATTTAAAGCACTCGGTTTTGATAAAGTATGGATTGAACCCGCAACGTTTCCACATTGGCGTCGATACCACGAATCAGCTTCTATTATTACCCCAAGTGAACAACCACTGCACCTAACAGCACTTGGTAACAGTGTGAGCACACCAAAGTCAGGCATTCAGGCTGAAGTGGTGTTTTTTGAAACTTTAGATGAACTCATTGCTTCGCCTGAGGGGAGCCTAAAAGGCAAAATCGCATTTATTAACTACCGTATGAATCGACATATTGATGGGAATGGTTATGGGCCAGCAGTAAAGGCCCGTAATAGTGGCGCAGTAGAAGCTGCCAAAAAAGGCGCTGTGGCTTATATGATGCGCTCAGTCAGTACCAGTCATCATCGCTTCGCACATACCGGTGGCAGCCATTACAAAGCTGGCGTAACCAAAATCCCAGCAACCGCCGTTGCGAACCCTGATGCAGACCAACTTGCTCGTCTTATCACTGCGGGTCATAAAGTAAAGGTAAAGCTCAATATTCAAACTGAAGATTTAGGCGAAGGCACCAGCTATAACGTAATTGGTCAATTCAACGGCACGCAATACCCTGAACAATATGTGCTTATTGGTGGGCACCTCGATTCTTGGGATCTGGGTACCGGCGCACTAGATGATGGTGCTGGCGTCGCATTAACCATGGCTGCTGCAAAACATATCAGTGATGTAAAACGTCCTAAACGCAGTGTTCGAGTAGTTTTATTTGCCGCAGAAGAACTTGGCTTATGGGGTGCAAAAGCCTATTTCAAACGTCATAAAGATACACTCGATAATATTGTTGCTGCTGCTGAATCTGATTTTGGTGCGGATGTAGTGTATGGCTTTGAATCAAATGTTGCTGCAGCGGCATTACCTCTAGTGCGCGAAATCGCTAAACAGCTAGCTCCTTTAAATGTACAGTATATCCGTAAAAATACAGCACGGGGTGGTCCTGACTTAATCCCCCTTAAAAATACAATGTCAGCCCCTATTTTTGCTTTACACCAAGATGGTACCGACTATTTTGATTATCATCACACCGCTGATGATACATTAGATAAAGTAGACCCTAAGAAGTTACAACAAAATACAGCTGCCTATGCGGTATTCGCAATGATGGCAGCAGATGCTAAAACTCGTATTACAGGTAAGTAATCATCGTATAAACCAAGCGGCTGTTTATGCAGCCGTTGTTACTTCAACCTTCTCTACCACCTGTTTGCAAAAAAAAGAGCTATGCATTGTGTAATGCAATGATATTTAATACCCTAAAAATATCTAACGGCCATTTTTAGCATGCACATATGTACTCACGGTTAACCCAACCTTTATTACAAAGTCTATTTACCTTTCACGGTTTTATTGAGCGCGTCATCAGCAAGCACTACCGTGTCCTGTTAGTCATCATATTAATTGCGACTTCTGCCTATAGCTATATTTCACATACTCAAAATATTGCCTTGCAGCACTCTTTATTAACACACCCAAGAATTGACGATGTGTATGTGATTAATCTGGGCCGAATTCAAACTGACCGTAAATATCAAGCTCAGTATCGAGTCGCACAGGTATTACAAGTCGCAGAAAACAAAATTATATTAACGCAAAGTACAACGACCTATCGCCGCAAGCGTGACGCTGAACGAGCCATAAAGCTAGATGCACTAATGCTCAATAGCTTTTTCCGCTCAGAACATCTTATCTTGGAGCGTGAGGCCCTGTTATCTATGTTTGCTCAAAATGCCATAGATGATGTTTATAGGCCTAGGGAAATATATGTCATGGGCGGTATCGTTAAACAGCGACAAAGCCCATTACCAATTAATCATAAAGCTCATATAAACAATAGCTTAACGACGCACAATAATGAAGGTATACGGTTGTATCGACAAAACAACTTCGTTCTGGCGTTCAATTCATTCAAAATTGCGGCCATATCTGGTGATGCGTGGGCACAATATAATTTAGCAGGTATGTTTGAGCTAGGGGAAGGCACCTCCCTTGACTTGAAACAGGCGCATTATTGGTATCAAAAGTCTGCAATGCAAGGCCATCAACGTGCACTACATGCCTTAGAAAAGCTCTGTAAAAGCACGCAATCACTATGCCTTTGAATCTAAAATGATTACCGTATACTCTCTATAAATGAATACACAGTAATCATTTTACTCTTGTGACAAACCACTCTTGGAATGCAGATGCACTGAGAGGTTTACTATGTAAATACCCCTGACTATAGTCACATTGTAAGGTCTGCAAAAACTCTAATTGCGATTGAGTTTCCACACCTTCCGCTACCACTTTCAAATTTAAATTACCTGCCATGGAGATAATTGCTTTTACTAATGCGCGGTCTTCTTGATCATCTGGTAAATCACGAATAAATGCTCTATCAATTTTTAACTTCGACAGCGGGAAGCGCTTCAGGTAACTCAATGATGAATATCCTGTTCCAAAGTCATCAATCGCCAATTCAACGCCCATTTCACGTAACGTGAGGAGCTGCTGTAGAATATTTTGCGCGTTATCTGCTAGTACTGTTTCTGTAATTTCAACCGTTAAACATCGGCTATCTAAGCCTGTCTCGCGTAAAACACGTGCTATCACTTTTGCCATATCGGCGCGTTGGAACTGAATGCTTGACACATTGACTGTGATAAATAGAGGATGCTGAAAACGATTGCACCATGCCTTAGCCTGAGAGCATGCTTGATAGAGTACCCATTCGCCGATTGTTATGATTAAGCCTAACTCCTCACAAATAGGAATAAACCGCCCAGGGGGCACCTCTCCAAGCGCCTCATTGTGCCACCTTAATAACGCTTCGCAACCAATTTGCTTCCCATCAAGGCTAATAATTGGCTGATACACAACCGTTAACTCTTGATTTGATAGTGCCTTATGTAACGCCCCTTCTAACTGGCGTCTTGCTTGAGCATGATCATGCATTGCCGACGTATAAAATTGATAACAGTTTCTTCCATGCTCTTTTGCCTTATACATAGCACTATCAGCATTACGAAGTAATGCCTTGCGATCACAGCCGTCATCAGGGAAAAAGGTCACCCCGATACTACCGGAAACAAATGTTTCATGCCCTTCCAGCTCAAATGGACTGCTCAATTGCTGTAATACTTTATTGGCTATTTTCTCAATATCACTGATGGTGTCGATATCAGGCAGTAATAAAGCAAATTCATCACCACCTAGCCTCGCTACAATATCAGAACTACGAGTACAGTCTTTGAGTCGCTGTGCAGCCTCAATTAAGAGCAAATCTCCAATATGGTGGCCTAAAGTATCATTAACAGCTTTAAAGCGATCTAAATCAATAAAGCAAATTGCCAAGCGACTCGATTGTTTTTTCGCTCTTTCTAATGTGTGATCAAATTGCTCATGAAAATGTAACCGGTTGGCCAGCCCAGTTAATGTATCGAAATTGGCCTGCTGCCACATCATTTGTTCGTGATTCTTGCGGGAGGTAATATCGTTAAATAGTGCTACATACATTTCAATATTCTGCTTCTCATCAAACACCGCAGAGACTTGCAGCCAACATGGATACACGTCACCGGCTTTGCGCCGATTCCAGATTTCACCTTCCCAGTGACCATGTTCATGTAAATCACTATATAACTGACTAAAAAATGCTGTGCCATGCCGACCTGAGTTAAATAAAGCTGGAGACTCTCCTAACACCTCATTTTGACTATAACCCGTAATCTGAGTAAAAGCCCGATTAACCATTTGTATTTTATTCTGTTTATCTGAAACTAGCACCCCTTCACTCGTCGTTGAGAATACCGTGCTAGCCAAGCGTTGTTCTCGTTCATTTGTTAAGCGTACGGTTATATCATGCAACACATAAATAAAACCGAGACGTTGTTCTTTACCATCAAGCACCTCATTTTTAGTCACATTGAATGAACGAAGCTGTCCTTGAACATGCAATTGACACTCTTTATTGACATAAGCGGGATCAGACAGACAACTGGGATTTGTTAATACTGTACCTATTGATTCATTGACCATATTCTCTGTCGGAACGAAGTCATCATTTACCCGTGTATTTGCAGACAGTATTTCTCCCTGCTCGTTAGTAAAAATAAGGTAGTCTTCAATTGCATTAAAAATAGATCGTAGCCTCGCGCCTTGCGATTCTGAGCGTTTTTTAGCCCGCCTAAATCGAATTAAGAATAACCCCAAGATCACAGTTGCCCCACATAAAATACCGATCACCACACTCAACAACATAGTCTGAGTTTGATTAGCAACCTTAATTTCCTGTGTTTGCAACACCACCTGTTGCTCTAAATTCGCTTGATAATGCCACAGTGATTGCTGCAGTGCACGCTGCTCACTAATATCATGAATAATAGAAAATAGTTGAGTTTCACCACTCAGGTCACGAAATGGCACTGAATACACACTGACAGTTCGAACAGATTGATCAGCCAGCTGGTGGCGAAAAATAAAGTAGTTTCTGCCTTCAGCTACTGCGATTTCGCGCTCCGTGGCCACCTGTTTGGCAGTCAGTTGATTAATCTCCTGAATACGCATTAACAATAAATCGCTTTCGGTATAACCATAAAACTGCACAGCTGCGTCATTTGCCGCAATTATGCCACCCGTGTCCGGATTAATGATCAACATAACTGCACTATTATTCCGAAATACCTGTTCAGGTAAATCGAGAGCTAAGCCACAACGACAAAAAAATAATAACGCGATACCGAGTATTATATTCACTTTCAACCTAGCCACCACCGTATATAAATTAGGCTCAGATAAAGACTATAATGCAAACTGACCTCCATGAAAATATGCCAAACATCAAGTATTGCACAATACTAAATAACCTCAGCTCTGGATAAGCGAATTTGCCCAATTAGGCTATTTTTCTCACTCTCGGCGTTGCTTTCATTTGTAATAGCCCGCTATTACTGCATAAAAGCGCCTTGATATTGAACAAAATATCATCATTAGATTGTACGTCAGTGTGTTTTCAACACATTTTCTATTCCAAAACCCTTATCCAAACCTGAGGTTAAATAAAGCGATTATTTATCGTCATTAATAAACGTCATATTATTATCTGCGTATAAAGCCTTTAGCTGCCATTTCGTAAACGGCTTGATATACTGCACATAACTATAGGTGTCCTAATAGCAAAATGAAATATAAAGACTTACGAGATTTTATCTATCGCCTTGAAGAACAAGGTGAATTAGTTCGCATCACACAACCCATTTCAACAAAATTAGAAATGACTGAAATTGCCGATCGTACATTACGAGCAGGTGGTCCAGCATTGTTGTTTGAAAACCCGACAGGCTTTGACATTCCGGTATTAGCTAACCTATTTGGCACCCCTAAACGCGTAGCGTTAGGTATGGGCCAAACAGATGTCAGCGAACTACGTGAAGTGGGTAAACTTTTGGCTTTCCTTAAAGAACCAGAACCACCTAAAGGCATAAAGGAAGCGCTAGGACAAATCCCTGTGTTTAAGCAGGTGCTGAATATGCCAGCCAAAGAAGTCCGCAAAGCTCCTTGTCAACAAATCGTGATCAGTGGCGATGACGTGGATCTGACCAAGTTACCCATTCAACATTGTTGGCCTGGAGATGCAGCTCCTTTGATCACTTGGGGCCTAACTGTCACGCGTGGACCTTACAAAAAGCGCCAAAATCTAGGTATTTACCGACAACAATTACTGGGTAAAAATAAAATAATAATGCGCTGGTTATCGCACAGAGGTGGTGCGCTCGATTTTCAGGAGTGGTGCAAAGAAAATCCAGGCGAGCCTTATCCCGTGTCGGTTGCGCTAGGAGCAGATCCGGCAACAATTTTAGGCGCGGTGACCCCTGTGCCTGACACGTTAAGTGAATATGCATTTGCTGGGCTGCTGCGAGGCTCAAAAACCGAAGTGGTAAAATCCATTTCAAATGACTTACAAGTGCCTGCCAGCGCAGAAATTATTCTTGAAGGTCATATCATGCCCGGTGAAATGGCTCCCGAAGGGCCCTATGGTGATCACACAGGTTATTATAATGAAGTTGATGATTTCCCTGTGATGACAGTAACCCATATGACCCACAGAGAAAACCCAATTTACCATAGTACATACACAGGTCGCCCACCAGATGAACCTGCCATTTTAGGTGTCGCACTCAATGAAGTGTTCGTGCCCATTTTACAAAAGCAATTTCCAGAAATTGTTGATTTTTACCTCCCTCCTGAAGGCTGTTCCTATCGAATGGCGATAGTAACGATGAAGAAGCAATATCCTGGTCATGCAAAAAGGGTGATGATGGGGGTATGGTCTTTCTTACGTCAGTTTATGTACACTAAATTTGTCATAGTTTGCGACGATGATGTCAATGCAAGAGATTGGAATGACGTCATTTGGGCTATCACGACGCGTATGGATCCGGCAAGAGATACAACCATGATAGAAAATACGCCGATTGACTACCTTGATTTTGCTTCCCCTGTTTCGGGACTTGGTTCTAAAATGGGTATGGACGCAACAAACAAATGGGCAGGAGAAACGGATCGAGAGTGGGGCGAGCCTATCGTGATGGATGAACAAGTGAAACAAAGAATAGATGATATCTGGGACAGCTTAGATATCCCACTCAAGCCATAGGATAACCTAGGTACCTATGCTAAAGTGCCTAGAGTTTATACAAAAATTTAGTGATTGGTAATATTCAAAAGTACATTGCCAAACAAGACCGTGCGAAAAGGTAACACATGCAAACAATCAATGCTGACGTGATAGCTATCACGCCACTTACAGAAATTATTTACAAAGTCACGCTTAAACCTGCTACTGCAGCAAAGTTTGAAGCAGGGCACTATTTACAACTTGTTTTAGGTGAAAAAGACAAGCGTGCATTTTCAATCGCAAGCAAACCATCACAACAAAACGAGTTAGAATTGCACATTGGTGCATCAGCTGCTGATGCATACGCATCACAAGCGCTTGAACATTTGCGCCAAGCTCATTTAAACAACCGCCCTGTTGCACTTGAAGTTGGCTTGGGTGTCTCGCAATTACGCATTGATTGCCAAAGACCCATTGTCTTGCTCGCAGGTGGTACTGGGTTCTCGTATGTTAAATCAATGGCCGATCACTTAAGCGAGGTTGGCTGTACTCAACCAGTGTATTTTTACTGGGGTGTAAAAGAAGAATCTGCGCTATATGCTAAAACAGAAATGGAAGCATGGGCAGCAACCAAAGAAAACTTCCACTTTATTCCGGTAGTAGAAAACCCTAACGAAGGTTGGGGAGGCCATACAGGCTATGTGCACCAAGCCGTGATGACAGATATTTCTTCTTTAGAAACGTACTCAATTTATATGGCCGGTCGTTTTGATATGATTGGTATTGTGCGTGATGACTTTATCAAGCATGGTGCCGTACGTGAGCACATGTACGCAGACGCCTTTGCTTTTATCAAATAATTCATAGCCCTAAGCAGTGTCATATCATACGGCACTGCTTATAATTTCACGGTTCATATATCGCCCCCTTTCAGTTTAAGTATTACTCAAGGTTACACCGCATAGTAATTGGCCCATATTCTATCCTCTTGCGCCAAAACACATATTTAGTGTGATGAGCTTTCCTATCAGTCCTGTTTTTTAAATTGAAACAATCTATTTAATCTATTTTATTAATTGAAAATAACAGAGCATACTGAATTCATCAACACAGGAGCACTAGAATGAAAACTGTAAAAGAAATCATGACGACACATATTCCTGCAATTTATGCAGATTCCGAGCTCACAGAAGCGATTGATGAACTGCACCAACACACATTATTCTGCGCACCAGTTTTAGATGGGCAGCAGCACTTAGTTGGCTTTATTTCAGAGCAACAAATGTTGGCCCCATTATTACAAAGTAGCTATTTTTGCGAAGGCAAAATAATGGTTAAAGAATTGATGACCGATAATGTGGTGTCAGTCACTGAACACATGAATATTGTCGATTTAGCTCAGCAAATGCAAGGCAATAAACCAAAGGTTTATCCAGTGACATCAAATGGCAAGGTTATTGGCTTGGTAACAAGAAGCCAAGTCATAGAGGCGTTAAAACAAGACTACTTGAGCTGCTCAGTGCATTAAGCAGCTCAAAGTGAACTGACTGGCTATTAACTCGCTTTTTTAGCTAACAACGCTTTTTTATCACTGTCACTTAAAAAGGCAATTTCTAATGCATTGCGCTGCGCTTGTTCCATATCTTGCGTCGATAACCCAGCCTCAGGTGCGGCAACAACATACTCATTATCAAGTTCAATACCTTGAACTGCAGGATCATCGGTATTAATACAGGCTAAAATACCATGATCCAAAAAGCGCTTAAGTGGGTGTGTGGTTAGTTCAGCCACCGTACTGGTTTGAATATTACTGGTTAAACATGACTCAATACCAATGCGGTTGTCTCTTAAATAATCCATTAACTTTGGATCTTCAATGGCTTTAACACCATGACCAATACGTGTTGCGCCTAACTCATTAATGGCTTGCCAGATACTTTTTGCACCTTCCGCTTCACCCGCGTGTATTGTGGCACCTAAATAAGCATCCCTAACTTGTTTAAAATGATCGACAAATAGCGCGCCTGGATAACCCAGTTCATCACCAGCAAGATCGATAGCAACTAAATCGTTTTTGCATGCTAATAATGAATCAAGCTCATACTGACATTTATCAACACCGAAAGTACGCGACATAATACCAATTAGATTCACTTTAATATCGGTATTGTGCGTTGCCGATTTAATGCCATCAACCACCGCCTCTACGACGCCTTGAGCGTGTAAATCATGTGTTTGTGCCATATAGTAAGGGCTAAAGCGCAGTTCGGTATAATCCATATTCTGTGCAATCGCATCTTCTACGTTTTCGATGGCAATACGGCGACATGCATCATAATCACCAAGCACTTTGACACCCCAATCTAATTTAGCTAAAAATGCCATAAGGTTAGGAGCGTTATCGAGTACTCGAACATGTGGGATCAAGCCCTCAATATCCGTCGCCGGTAATGGCATATTAAACTGCTGACCAAGCTCTAAAATCGTAGTCGCTCTCACGTTACCATCTAAATGGCGGTGTAAATCAAGTAAAGGTAAGTTGTTATTGATCATAATTCACTCGGCTGCAGATAAAATTTTGCGGATCATACTTGCCTTAATATAAAGATCAAGGACACATGTCCATTTTTAGCACGGCTACCTAGTTATGCAAGTATAAAAAAACCAGCGTATTCGCTGGCTTTTTCTAAGTATTTATTTGTGAATCGCCAATTCATAGGCCTTTTGATACTGTTGGGTCTGCTCGTAGCTGCGTAATGCGATACTCGTCCAACCAGTATGCCAATTACTTTTATTTATGTTATCAAAAACTTTAGCTGCGAGTTCAAAGTCCCCATCAACATGGGCCATGCATGCCAAACACGCTAACAAATCCGCATTATCAGGCTGCTTTTTCAGCTGGGCCTGTATCGCATGAGTTAATTGTAAATCACCTTCATTCGCGGCACTTATCACCGTCGATACATCGTGATATAACCCTTTTTTTAACCATTTCAGCAATACTGGCTGTACTTGTTTAATTTGCCCACTCGCCGCCATTGATTGTAAATAAGGCTGCTGCGCATACACTTTCAGTGCTTTGGGTAGCTGTTCATAATACGCTTGCCCATCAGATTGATTTTGCATAAAAAAACGCGTAAAGAAGCGCTGCCAATAATCCGCTGACCAAGTCACTTGCTTATGTTTGTCGTTCAATGTCTTTATCAATTCAACATGTTTTTTCTCTACCAATAGGCCCTCAAGGTAGGTCGTTATCTCGGTTGATTGTGGTTTTTTCTGCTGCATCGGCGTTTCAAGTAACACCAAAGCTTGCTCACCTTTGTCAGCCTGTAGCCAGAGCTTAGGCACTTTGCTTTGTGCTTCTTCTGACATAGCGCTTAGGTGCTGTACCGCAGTTGCCTGCTCGCCTTGCTGTAAGGCAGATTTCGCCAGCAACGCATATTGATAATCTTGCCACTGACTGGGCGCATCATGCTTCTTAAACGCCACTTGTACTTGCTCATTATCATCATTAAGAGTCGCCCATAGCGCCTGTTGCCAAGCCTGAGAAGCTTTCATTGCACGCTTATGACCAAAGTGCCCCGTTGATTTACGATAAAGTCGCCAGAAAAATTTAATCGCCTTTACGACGAGCCATATGCCAATCGTTAGCATGAAAAACATAATGGCCATTGCAACTATCGTGGCTTCAATGGTCACATCGTTATACGCTATGAGCACATAACCCTTTTCGTCAATTAATAAATGCCCTGCTGCCATGGCAATCACAATGGCGATAATTATTAATATCACTCGGATCATTTTAACCACCCCTGTACCGCTTTAGCTGAGCGTAACTGAACAGTTTGGTTAAACGCCAATGACTGACCCTGCATCAGGACTAATTCGTCATGCATTGCTTGTACCGCTGCAGAATCCATTTTAAAATAGCTTGTTAACGTTTGTTGAGCACTCGATAAAGCGCTAAAAAAGACACTGGCTTGCTTGTCCATCAAAGCACTCTGAGCTTGAGACAAGTGACTTCGTAGCTGCGCTTTCAATAGTTGCTGCTCTTGCTTATCAAGTAGTGGGTCAATAACAGCGACTTCACGATGGCGAATCGTAATAAAGTCGTCTACCAAATTTTCCCATGTGCGTAATAAATTGGCTTGCCAGTCACTGACATCACTAGATAGTTGTGCAATAGGCGCTGCTGTTTGCTCTGGTAAACGCAAAGTTTGCAGCTCAAGTTCAGGTACCTGTGCGAGTAAACCATGTAACTGTAAATATCTAGATTCCAATTGCGGCTTAGCTTGTGCATTCAACAATGCTATATCTTGGGCAATTGCGCTCAATACGCCCGTGCTATTTGGCTCATGCTGCAATACATCACTCAATCTTTGTAGTACCGCGATGCTGCCCTGAAAATCTTGTTCCGCAGAGGCCTTAAATTGTGCCATCCTTTGTAAGTACAGCACCTCACTGCTGAGTGCACCACTGACTTGTTGTTGGGCTGAGCTCAACGCCGTCTGCAACTGCGTATCAAACTGCTGAGTCTGTGCTGCTAAGCGAGACTCAATTTGCATATCAACTTGTTTTTGCTGACTTTGCAATTGAACTAGTTGCTCACGAGTAGTGCTTAATTGTGCGCTAAGCTGGCTATTTTGTTGTTGTAATTGTTCTAGCGCAAGGTAAGTTTTATCGCTGATCTGCTGACCATGAATGATTAAGCCGGCTGTTGCGGTACCACCAGCTAAAGCAACCAATAAAGCCAATACGCCCACTTTACTGATTTTCTGTTTTACAGGTTTATCTTCTACCGCGCGTGTTTCGTTTTGCTGATTCTGTTGTTCACTCATTTGGCTACCTTGCTGTGTTTGTTCAGGCATAATAGATTTAAAAATGGCCTCATCACTGGGCCCTGAAGCCACTGTAATATGGGAAGATGCTACCTGATGTTGTAGCATCAAATGATCGGCACTACGCTGACTCACCAAATAAAAATGACATTGATTCAGCCAAGCTAAAAACACTTTATTGGTGGTATTAAATATAGCATCAATTGCCGCGTTACTGGTTATGACTATACCGTCAATCTTAGCCGCTCGCCAGTGGTCTAACCAGGTATCTGATTGTGCCAAAACTGGGGTTCGCCTATAAACAAGGCATTGATTTAATACTGCACCATGCGCTTTTAGGGTTTTTGCCAACAATGTGCGCCCCCCCTCGCCTTTCACTATTACAACCTGTTTATCAGCGATGGATTGCAATGGAAGAAGCGCTAACATCCCTTCAGAATCTTGCTGAACGGGCGTTTGGGCCTGACGTGCATAGACTGTATCGATGGCTTTTGCGGTTTGCTCGCCAACAGCAACCAAGGTTGCGGTTGACGGTAATTGAGGTAAGTGTGCTGCTAATCCTTTCACAGCATCTTGCGAGATAAAGATGATCACATCCGCATCATCTATCGGCGACAACTGAGTGTTATCGACCGGCAACATTTCCAGCTTAAGGACGGGTGTTTTTACAATATCAATTTGTTGAGCTATCAGCAGCTCGGCTAGCTGCTCGCCTTTTCCTTCAGGTCGAGTAATTGCGATAGCCATACTAAGCGTCTCTATATACCTCAGCCAAAACCTTATCAGCGCCTTGCGCTAATAATTGTTCAGCTAACGCAATACCGATTTGTTCTGCCTGCTCTACTGGCCCACTCAATTGGGCATGCAAAATTTCACTGCCATCCACCGCGCCCACCAACCCGCGCAAATGCACGGTATCGCCATCAACCTCAGCATATGCGCCAATAGGAACCTGACATCCTCCTTCTAGGCGACGGTTCATGGCACGCTCTGCATTGACGCGAATACGAGTTGTTGTGTGCTCTAACGGTGCGAGTAACGCTTGTACACGCACATCATCGATGCGGCACTCAATTCCAACAGCACCTTGCCCATTCGCTGGTAAAGACATTTCTGGTTCAATATAGGCCGCAATACGCTTTGGCATGGCCAATCGTAACAATCCCGCCGCGGCTAAAATAATCGCATCGTACTGACCATTATCAAGCTTAGCTAAACGCGTATTCACATTACCTCGGAGATCCTTGATTTGTAAATCTGGACGTAATGCGCGAATTTGACACTGGCGGCGTAAGCTAGAGGTACCAACAACAGCACCCTGAGGGAGCTCATCTAATGTTTTGTATGCATTAGACACAAATGCATCTCGTGGATCTTCACGTTCACAGATTGTATGAAGTGCTAAGCCCTCAGGAAAGTCTACAGGGACATCTTTCATAGAATGCACGGCTATATCTGCGCGACCATCCATCATGGCTTGCTCAAGCTCTTTCACAAATAAGCCTTTGCCACCGATTTTTGCCAAGGGTGTATCTAAAATAATATCGCCTTGCGTAGACATAGGTACTAGTTCAACCGTTAAGCTCGGATGAAAATGCTCTAACCTTGCTTTTACAAACTCAGCTTGCCACATAGCCAAAGCACTTTTTCTGGTTGCAATACGCAGGATATTTGTTTGTTCAGTCATGATTTGCCTTAACTCTGCCCTTATTGAGCATCTGGAATAATACGAAAAGATTTTTGTGCTAATAGTTGCCCTTGCTGGGTAACAACTTCAACACGCCATTGCCCAGTTTGGCTTGGCATAATATTTTTACTTGAGTAAGTACGATACCTCACCGCATTCACGGGCAAGGGAATTTCTGCCATCAACTGGTCTTGATGAAACCATAAGTGATGCACTGTTTTGTCTTGCAAATTTTTAATCTCAGTAAAGAAGTAAAGTTTTTCTGAAAACTGAGTACGCTTTAAGTTGTCATTCAAAACGTCAATCGGCTCGCGCTTTTCAATGCCCGTAGTCAATACAGCACGACTCACGACGTTTGTATCTATTTTAGCCCCAAGTGCCACATTAGCAATATGCGCTGATTCTGAAAATACAGTTTCAGTCACCATTGCGGCTATCTCCTGCTCAGCATCCTCTTCATCTGCTCCCTCTACGGTTTCACTCGCCACAGTGCCTGCTTTCTCTGGCGGTAATTCAGGCTCCACTTCAGTAACGACTAAAATTGCAGGAGCTCGTGCCACTGACACAGCTGTGATCTCACTGTCTTTGCCTACCACGGCCACTGTCGTACTTGCAAGCGCGTCATCACCGGACACATTCTCATCTGCCAAATGTGCTACAACTGTTCCCGCACTAGGGATGTTATCAGGCGCCTGTAGATGCATTTCATCAGCGTTTACGACATTGGTTAAACCGTAAGTAACGCCCGCCGCAGACAACAACACAACACTCGATACCGCAAAAATACGTCGCCAGTGCCATTGATAACTTACCACTTGAACGGTAGGTGTCGTTTTAGTAACGGCCGTTTTGATGACTATCCGTTGTGTCATTGCTGCTCTTCCTCAATTAAGATAATGTGGCGATTAACCAATTACGGATCGCGGTTAACTCTTCATGGCATACTTGATGGGCCATCGAGTAATCTTGCCAGCTTATGTCGTATCCTTGCCCACGCAGTGTATCGTAAGCCAATCGCCCTAACGACATAGGTACAACTTGATCTTGATTACCATGTGCCATGAAAATATTTAGTTCGGTTTGTACAGCTTCATTGGCTAACTTAGCAGGCGCGCACATATAAGTCGATAACGCCATTACACCAGCAAGTTTAACTGATAATCGCGGCGCAAGATGTAAAGAGATCACCCCACCTTGTGAAAAGCCCGCTAAAATAATTCTGTCAGGGCTAATCCCTTTTGCAATTTCAGCATCAATCAGTTGCTGCACTTTATCAGCCGATTCCCTAACACCATGCTCATCAGCACGGCTTTCTGCATCCATAGATTTAATATCATACCAAGAGCGCATCACCATACCACCATTAATGGTGACCGGTTGTTCTGGTGCATGTGGAAAAACAAACCTAACACCTAACTCATCTGGTAACTTTAATTCCGGTGCAATAGGTAAAAAACCTTCACCCGAATCACCCAAACCATGTAACCAAATAATACTGGCTTTATGCTCGCCACGCGCTGCATATTCTACAAAAGGCAACATTAACTGTGCTTCCATTTAATTTCCGTACCCGCTTGACGCGTTGCAGCATCGCACATAAATTGCCAAAACTCAGCACCAGAGCGGTTATCAATCCACTTGTCACCATGTAGCTCGAAGTGATGGCCATTAAACTTAGTTGCTACCCACACCTGATGTAATGGCGCTTGTTTATTAATGATAATTTTACTCTTATCGGCAAATAAGATCTCTAAAATGCCCGACGCTGACTCATAATCCAAGTCCGCGTCACAATCATCAATTTGATCTTCAATGGTAAACATTAAAGCTTCTGCTAGCTCATGGTACTCGTGATCTGTCATAGCACTTTCCTTTTTCAGCACAATTTATTTACGATGCAGCTAAAATACCTAGTCGCAATAGCTGCTTTTTTTACGAATTCTGTTACTCTGCGATTATAAAGGCACTGACATCATTAATCTAATGAAAGCGATACTCTCTCAATCAAGCATGTTTATTTTAGTCATATTAAGCGTTTTGACCCTAACTGGGTGCGGACAAAGTGGCGTGTTATATCTCCCTGAGCACGGTTCAAAGCCTGATCTCAACACCCCAAAAAGCGACGTTAAACCAACGCAGCGCAGCCATAGCGCAGATGTTGAACCAATGATAGAAAAGGAGCGCTAACATGGACTTTTTCCATTATAAAGATCAACAGCTTTTTGCTGAAGAAGTCGCGGTGACGGATATTGCTCAGCAATACGGTACACCCTGTTATATCTATTCTAGAAAAACTTTTGAGCGTCATTACCATGCATTTACCAATGCTGCTGACGGGCATCCACACCTTGTTTGTTATGCGGTAAAAGCGAACTCGAACATTGCCGTCCTCAATGTGCTGGCAAAACTTGGCGCTGGTTTTGATATTGTATCAAAAGGTGAATTGGCAAGAGTCATAGAAGCCGGAGGCGATACCAGTAAAGTGGTTTTTTCTGGGGTCGCTAAAACCTCCGCTGAAATTGAGTTTGCATTGGCACACAATATCAAGTGCTTCAATGTTGAGTCTATTGCCGAGCTCAAACGGATCAGTCATGTCGCACACGGATTAAATAAAACGGCCCGTGTATCTATTCGAGTTAACCCAGATATCGACGCTAAAACGCACCCTTATATATCAACAGGTTTAAAAGAAAATAAATTTGGTATTGATATTAAACAAGCCTTTGATGTCTATCAACTTGCCTACGCACTGCCTGCACTAGATGTGGTCGGTGTCGACTTTCATATTGGTTCACAGTTGACCGAAGTGGAACCATTTCTTGCTGCATTAGATAAAGTTCTTGCGTTGATTGAACACCTTAAATCCGCAGGGATTAACTTACATCACCTAGATATTGGTGGCGGACTAGGTGTGCCCTACGACAGTGAGAAACCACCGCATCCCAGTGCGTATGCGGCTGAAGTAAAAGCAAAGCTGACGAACTACCCGCACCTAGAATTGGTGTTTGAACCAGGGCGTGCCATTGCCGCCAATGCCGGAATTCTAGTCACTCAAGTAGAGTACTTAAAGCCAAGCCAAGAAAAGCATTTTGCCATTGTTGATGCTGGCATGAACGATATGCTGAGACCTTCTCTTTACCAAGCATGGCAAAATATTATTGCTGTTTCACCACGTAACGACGATACACCAACACATAATTACGATGTGGTTGGCCCTGTATGTGAAACAGGTGACTTCTTAGGTAAAGACCGTCCACTTGCCATTCAAGCCGGTGACTTACTGGCCCAGCGAAGTGCAGGTGCATACGGTTTTACAATGAGCTCTAACTATAATTCGCGCCCCCGCGCTGCTGAACTAATGGTAGATGGCGAAAAATGTTATGTGATCAGGCAAAGAGAGACACTTCAATCATTGTGGCAAGGTGAGCAATTACTACCATAATTCATATATCGTAATAACAAAAAATCATGGCAAGGTGCCTTAGCAGGAGTAGTTTTAAGACATTATGTTTGTAAATTTTTCAAAAATGCACGGTTTAGGCAATGATTTTGTGGTGATCGATAATGTCACCCAAAACGTGTTCTTGTCTCGTGATCAAATAAAAAAGCTCGCCAACCGACACTTTGGGATCGGGTTTGACCAATTACTCATGGTTGAAGCGCCTTACTCTCCAGAATTAGACTTTCACTATCGAATTTTTAACTCAGATGGCTCTGAGGTTGAGCAATGTGGCAATGGCGCTCGTTGCTTTGCGCGCTTTGTTAGAATGAAAGGTCTTACTAATAAACATAAAATCTCGGTCTCTACCAAATCCGGTAATATCACTTTATATATGGAGAAAGATGGCCAAGTCACGGTCAATATGGGAAATCCGCACTTTGCGCCAAGTAGCATTCCTTTCAAAGCAACAAAACCAGAACTAACCTATATTATGCGCGCAGATGATCGTACTGTATTTTGTGGTGTTGTATCAATGGGTAATCCTCACTGTGTACTGGAAGTGGATGATATTGACACTGCTGACGTATCCATTTTAGGACCTTTACTGGAACATCATGAACGCTTTCCTGAACGAGCCAATGTTGGTTTTATGCAAATTCTCAACGATGAGCATATTAAATTAAGAGTGTGGGAGCGTGGTGCACAAGAAACCTTAGCCTGTGGCAGTGGTGCATGCGCAGCAGTGGTCGTCGGCATTGCACAAAAAAAGCTTGCCAACTCCGTACGAGTAGACTTACCAGGTGGTAGCTTACAAATACGCTGGCAAGGTGAAGGTCACGCAGTGAAAATGACAGGACCTGCCGAGCACGTATTTGATGGACAAACCGCGTTATAATTCACTTATGAGACAATAATATGAGCAAGCAGCAATTCACGATTGATGAACAAAAAATTTGTGACTATTTGATACGTCACCCAGACTTTTTTACCAACCATCAATATGTATTGCTCGAGCTGGAGTTGTATTCTCAAAGCCAAGGGCTACCAAATCTCGCACTACAGCAACAGCGTAAGTTACGGGAGCAAAATACTCAGCTAAAAACCCAACTTGCGACAACAGCTCGACTCGCCCTTGAAAATGAACGCGTATTTCGTCTATTTAGTGAGTGTCAGCGACAATTATGGCGATGCCATAGCTTTTCCGACCTCGCGACGCAGCTCGCTGATACTTTATGTCAGAACCCCAAAGTCATAGCGTGTGAATTACTGCCCTACACAGACCGATTACACGCCATTGTCGAGACTCGATTAACGCGGCAAAATTGTTACCTTGGTCGATTATCACAACAGGAACACAACTTAATTTGGCTTAAAGACAATCAGCTGCAAGCTCGCTCTGTTGCGTTGTATTTAATTGGTAGTGTTCAACACCCTGAGGCTATTTTAGCCTTCGCCAGTGATGATGTAACACACTTCAATTCAGACAACGATAACTTATTCATCAAGGAGTTTATTGCCTCTCTTGAACTGCGCTTGAGTGACTTGGCCTAGTCACATGCCGGCAACCAATACCGTGCTTAGCCAAGCTTGGCTTTCACCCATCAACGATTTTATGGCATATCTAAAGCATGAACGGCAATATTCTCCACATACATTAACCCAATATAGCACCCAGCTCCGCCAAGCTGCCCAGTACTTTCAAAGCAGCAGCAACAGCTGGCTACATGTATTACCCGAACAAATTCGCCGCTACAGCATGCATTTACGCGCTAAACAATATAACCCTCGCACAATAAACCTTAAATTAAGCTGTATTCGAAGTCTGTATAAGTTTTTAAAAGTAAAACATATACAAAAGGCAACAATCGCCAACCCAGGTGATGGGATCAAAGGCCCCAAGTTTCAGCGCCCATTACCAAAAAACCTTGATGTTGACCAAATGGGTCAATTACTGAACATCGTTGCCGAAGATGCATTAGCATTGCGAGATAAAGCAATGATGGAATTAATGTATTCAAGTGGTTTACGTATCAGCGAATTGGTCAATGTCAACATAGGCGACATTCGTGAAGGTGAGATTCGTGTCTTAGGTAAAGGCAATAAGGAACGTGTGATCCCTGTTGGCACCAAAGCACTCGATGCATTAACAGCGTGGTTGACTGTGCGTTCTATTATGGCGCATGACGAGGAACTCGCCGTATTTGTCAGCAAGCGTAAACAGCGCATATCTATTCGCCATGTGAGAGAAAGAATGAAAGAATGGGGCATTAAACAAGGGATCAGCACACCCGTTCATCCCCATAAGTTACGTCATTCATTTGCCAGTCATTTACTTGAATCTAGTGGTGATTTACGTGCTGTGCAAGAAATGCTCGGCCATACCAGCTTATCTGCCACCCAAGTATATACCCATGTTGATTTTCAGCATCTCGCTAAGGTTTATGATAGAGCCCACCCTAGATCGAAAAAACAAAATAACGATCCGAAATGACAGACTTTTAGTATAATAACACCATCTCCTCATTCGAAATAAGTAACAATGCGATTTAATAAAGCTATAGATAGCATCAGTGTTCTCAGCTTTGACCTAGACGATACGCTATACAATAACCACCCGGTCATCAAAGCAGCAGTTCAAGCACAGCTAGACTATTTAAATCAAATAACACAATGGTCTCAACAAGGCCCTAATTACTGGTCACACTGCCGCAATCAAACCGTTAAACAAACTCCCTCCCTTGTCAATGATGTAACACGGTGGCGTAAGGTTGCATTGCAATATGGCATGTCAGAACTACCATTGACCGAGGAGCAAGCTCACCATTATGCATCTTGTGCCTATCAAGCATTTAGTGATGCCAGAAGTAACATCACCGTTCAGCAATCTGTGCTCGACTTACTGGGTGCATTGCGCACGAAGTTTCGCCTGATTGCAATCACCAATGGTAATGTTGAAATTGACAAGTTTAATTTGCGTAATGAATTTGAACTCGTCTTAAAAGCAGGTCCTGACGGCGCGGCAAAACCCCATAGTGAACTATTTGACAAAGCCGCCGTCGTTTTAAATGTGAAAAAATCGGAGATTTTACATATTGGTGATAGCTTAGACAGTGATGTACAAGGTGCCAACTTGGCTGGCTGTTATAGCCTCTGGTTGAATAACCAACAGTTTAAGTACAAATACCTCGGCCTTCCTCATATCGAGATTCATAATATTAATGATTTATATCAACTAGTTAATACATCACCTTCTAAATAGAAATAACGCCTTTAGTTGCATTAACTGTGTGTTTAACGTACTAATAGTTCCAGACAATTACAATTATTATAATGGAACTCAGCCTATGTCATCACAGGATACGGGGTTTTTCGGTCACCCAAAAGGCCTCTCTACACTCTTTTTTACTGAGATGTGGGAGCGCATGAGCTACTATGGTATGCGTGCGCTCTTAGTCTTATTTATGACCGCTAGCCTTCAAGAACAAGGCCTCGGTTTCACCGTTGCTTCTGCCGCTGCCATCTATGGCCTATACACTGGCGCCGTCTATTTTTTAGGGTTGCCCGGAGGTTGGATAGCAGACCGCTTACTCGGCGGTCAAAAAACGGTATGGTATGGTGGCCTCATTATCATGATCGGCCACATAATTTTAGCGGTCCCCTCCACACATTCCTTTTTTATAGGCCTCATTTTTGTCGCACTGGGTACCGGCTTATTGAAACCGAATATCAGTGCCATGGTTGGTCAGTTGTACCATAGTGATGATGAACGCAGAGACAGTGGCTATGCCATATATTACATGGGTATTAATTTAGGGTCTGTCATTGGCTACTACGTGTGTGGTTATTTTATGGAGCATGTCGGGTGGCATTATGCATTTGGTGCGGCTGCAGTCGGTATGGCAATTGGTTTAATTCAATATCAACGAACGCTCAGCAATATCGCAAGTGTGGGGGAAAAACCCACCAGCCCGCTCGAACCAAAGCAAGCTAAGCAAGCTTGGTCAGTAATAACGCTTGTGCTGATCGGTATAGCCGTAGTGACGACTTTGACATACTCTGGTGTCATTGTCATAAATCCGGTGATCGTAGCGCAATATGTTGCCGTCGTATTTACCTTAGTCTTTTTTATTTACTTCGGTCTTATTTACTACAAAGGTGATCTGAATGAAGATGAACAAAAGAAGATGTGGGCTCTCCTTTTAGTTTGCATTGCCTCCGCTTGCTTCTGGTCTGGTTTTGAACAAGCCGGGTCATCGTTAAACCTATTTGCGCGTGATTATACAGATCGTATGATTGGTACATTTTCAATCCCCACTGCCTGGTTTCAATCTGCAAATGCGTTATTTATTATTATTCTATCTCCGTTCTTTGCAGCGCTATGGATAAACCTCTCAAAACGCATGATTTCCCCTTCATATAACTTGAAATGTGCAATTGGCCTTGTGATCATGGCAAGTGGATTTTTAGTTATGTTTATGGCGTCACAATATGCTGCTCAAGGCCTAAAAGTGGCACCATATTGGTTAATCACGACTTATTTTCTTCATACTGTTGGTGAGTTATGCTTGAGTCCGGTCGCGCTTAGCGCAATCAGTAAACTATCACCCAAGCGATTTGCAGGCCAAATGATGGGGGTATTCGTACTCACCTACTCCATTGGTAATATTATTTCTGGGTTACTTGCAGGGCACTTTGATCCAAATAATGTGCAAGAGATGCCAAACCTTTACTTACAAATCAGTCTCTTCTGTATTGGTGTAGGGATCATCATTGCATTAGTCAGCATTAAGTCTCGCGTGTGGGAAGGGCAGTCACACCCTTCTTAAAGTTCAAATCAAAGGCGAGGTGCATGCCTCGCCCTTTATGTTTAAAGCTTTATGGGTATCAGGGTACCCGCCACAACCGTATCATTATCAAGTACAAAATGACCCTCCCAGAGATTGTTACTCCATTCAATCACATCGAAATTCGCTTCACCCAACTCATTTGTGGGTAATTGGTTCACAGAGTCACCTTGAGACACAGTCCCAAACTGCCATGGTTTTAAACTCTGTAATAACTGGCTGCCTCCTTTCAATTCCATATTCGTACTTGTTAAAGGATCTAATAATTCAATTGATGTCACAGTGCCATAGTGGTTCATCTCAATTTTTTGATGGCACCCAGTCAACAAAGCACGCTTGCCACTCATCCCAAATAATTGGACTAACGACTTATCTAAGTCAGGGGCTCTCTGCAAGAGTGCCGCTGCGTCTGGACAAGGTAAAGTATCAAACTTCCCCGTGAGTAAAGAGGTATCTCCAACACTCAAGCCGACCAATTTATCGACGACAGCTTCATCTGATGTCTTTACTTTAACTATTTGCACATTTTTATACTCGCCTTTCAAGGCTTTAACGCGTGCAGTGGTTAGTTCTTCCCCACTTGAGAAGGCATCTCCCGTCGTCGGATCGTATACCCGAATCCCCTCATTAGAGAATTCCAAATGATTACGCAAAGCAATGGGCAGTAAAGATTCATTGTATTGATAGCCCACGAATTTGTGATCCGAAAAAAACAACGCATTGTCTCGACCAATGAACGCAATATATGCGCCATCAGATAGCGGCCAAAGCAGACTAAAGCGCCCTAAATCTTTTTCAACGGACTGCATCGATTCACCTAACTTAATACCAAATATCGCATTATCTGAAATCAAGTTTGATTCTAATTTCAATGGTGCCGTTTTGATCAGTTCCTTATTCACTGAAATTGCATATCCAAGATTTACTTTCTGCTTTAAATGCATAACATTATTGCTAAACAAATCTAAAGAGGTTGTGTTTACTCGAGGAATATCCTTCGCACAAGAGGTCACTGGAAGAAACTCAGCTTTGGCAACAAGCGCATCTTCACTATGACTTTTAAACCTCATCGACTTAATCATCATTGATGTATTATATTGTGCTAATGCCTTTGTTGCTTTTTCAAATAACCGTTGCTTTACATGCGCAATCTGCTCGAATTCGGTTTCTTTCTTTTTTGTGAAATACATCGCTGAAAGTGATATAGTTTTTGCGCTAAATGTCACTTCGCATTCACTTCCTTTTGGGTAGATATCATGGGCAATTGTTACAGTGGATAAAGCACTCATACCGACGCACAGAGCCACTGGTAGTTTTTTTATTATCATAAACAAAATCCTTTCATTATAGTTATTATCTAGTGAGTCCTTTACTGATAATATACCGTAAATCTCAATTTTAAGAGGCTGTATATGGATAAAGTAGCAATAACAGGTGCAACTGGCTTAATGGGTCGTTCATTAATGACCATTTTAGGGGCTTCTTTTAATACTCAAGGTATTGGCTTTAACCGCGCTAGCGGTAATATTCACAAACTCGATTTAAACGATGAAGCAGCAATAACTGCGTTTCTTGATGAACATCAACCAGATGCGCTCATTCATGCTGCCGCCGAGCGCAGGCCTGATATTTGTGAGCAGGCGCCAGAACAAGCTCTAGCGCTCAATGTCAAAGTCACTGAATTTCTCGCACAGCAATGTAAAAAAAGAAATATACGCCTATTATTTATTAGCACAGACTATGTGTTCGATGGTGACAATGCACCTTACGACGAGTTTTCCAAAACAAACCCTCTTAATTTTTATGGACAAAGCAAGCAGCGTGCCGAACAAGCTGTACTCGCAACTTGCGGCCAACATACGATTATTCGTGTGCCTGTTTTGTATGGTGATGTAACACATTTAGCTGAGTCAGCGGTCACCGTTATCGCCGAACAAGTCAATCCACTCAAACACTCAAAACACGATAATTGGGCAATTCGCTACCCAACCCATGTAGAGGATATTGCTTGTACCATTAGAGATTTACTCAAACACCCTCAGCATCTGGGCGGTATTTTTCACATTTCCAATCATCAAGCCCTCAGTAAATATGAGATGGCGTGTATCATTGCTGATGTTCTAGGCTACCCGAAAACGCTACTTGAGCCTCAGTCTAAACCTGAGCACACGGCACAAAGGCCCTATAACTGCGCCCTTAAAGATACTCGACTTAGTAAGCTCAATATCCAACATCAAAGAGATTTCAACAAAGCCATCGCACAGGTACTTAACAGCAATCGTTGAACGTGCGTATCGAAATACAGTATAGTGGCTCGATAAGCGCCACTATACGACACAGGAGTATCATGCTCGCACGATTAAAATACGTTGCCATCAGCACATTTGTTGCTGGTTTAACTGCATGCCAAACTCTACCAATTAAAACGATTGATAATCCTAATTTTAATAAAAATAGTCTCGGAAAGTTTAGCAATCAATATCCAAGTCCATTTAATGGGCATGGCCCCCACCATCCTTATGACAACATTGAGTTTCTTGAACGCCATGAAATTGAAAAAGTAGAACCTAATTTTATTAATATCGGGTCATTCACCGGCTTACGTAAAGATACCGGCTTCAATTATCAGGATCTGGTATACCCAACACCACGTATCGATGAAACTGCGCGTCAAACATTAACCTGGTTAGGCCATGCAAGCTTTCTCGTGCAACAACGCCATACCGACGCCTTTTTAACCGACCCTGTTTTTGGTGAATTTGACGGTTTTGTCGGCTGGTTAGCACGGCGTATCAACGATGATATGGCAAGGCAGGGACCGGCACCGATAAAAACAGCTCAGTTGCAATTTGTAGATGGTGTCGTCATTTCTCATAATCATTATGATCACTTAAGTGAACAAACGTTAAACCAGTTGGCCACAGATACACAGCTACTTCTTCCGTTAGCCGTCACAGACAATGTCGATTACAAGCAAGGCCCTATTACAGAGATGGACTGGTACACACAAACGTCAGTCGGTAACACGGATATTCATTTTTTACCTGCCCACCATTTTTCTCGACGAGGTTTAACCGATTGGAATAAAACACTGTGGGGATCCTGGTTATTTGATGACGGTGAGCATACTGTCTTTTTTGCCGGCGATACGGGTTACAGTCAAATTTATAAAGATATAAAAGCCCAATTTAACGGCTTTGATGTTTGCTTAATGCCCATAGTGGCATATGACCACAATTATCGTAGTATTCACTTGGCACCCGAAGATGCTGTCAAAGCTGCGCAAGACCTTGCTTGTAAAGTCTTTATTCCGTGGGGTTACGGTACTTGGCTTTTAGGCTATGAGCACGTTAACGAACCATTAAGGCGTTTAAAGAAAGCGTTTAAAGACATTAACCCCAACATGCACCTAAAAATAATGCAAATAGGTGAGAGCATCCGCTATACCGATCTGCTCCCCCCTCCCAATGTAAAAACTAATGTGGAACAAATCGCTGACTGAACATTTTTATTACGCTATTTGGTAAAGGGTACTTCTTATAAACAACCGCCAAATAGTCCTGCCATGCCCGTATTTTCAAATTAGTAACTTGCTCCACGGGCAAAAGGTTATGATATAAATTGCCAAAATCTTTCAAAAACTGTACATCTCGTCGACGGCTATTTTTAGCATACCCTTTCCCTGCATAATGTATAAAGTCAGCCTCTAAATAATCATCAGATCCAAACATATCCATACGGTTAAATGCTTTGTCCAACGACGCATGCTTTATTGAGTGCCTATGTAATAGATAATTAAAATAGCTTTGATCATAGTGAGTTATCTCATTACAGATACGCTGTAAGTCATCTAACTTTGTTTTTTCAAACAAACCGCTCTCTTTTGAAGTAAGAATAATGCCAGCATTATAATAAACAAACCGTTCATTATTTTTAGGCCAACAAACATCACCTAACGCATCACAGACCAACGCAATATCGTTATCTCGATCTTGTACCACCCCTTCATCAAACCAATAAGTTGTTTCTCGATCTGTGTATAGCTCAAACACATTCCGTGCATTAGGCGTAATTAATACATCTGCATCTACATAAAGAACACGATCATATTCACGAAGCAGGTCACCAATACGCAGCTTTTCTGTCCAAGCAGGACTGGCATTATATTTTGGCTTCTCAATAGAGATTGGGAAATGAAGTTGATCTGAAATAATTAAATCTGCGCCGACCTTATCGGCATAATAGCGGAAGCTAGCAATCGCAGCCCGATACATTGGGTTATCACCTATCGCTAAAGTAAATATGGCTTTTTTCACGAGAAATCCTATTCCATTGTATCGCTCTATGATTCAGCACATCAGGACTCCACGCAACCCTACATTACAATTTTAAACAATTCTCATAATATAATTACAACTCATTAGTATCGCTACTGGACTTCCCAGCTTTCACTAGACAGTTTTTAATTCAGAATAATACGCTTCTTCAAACTTAGCAGGTGAAACACCGCCTGTATGTGAATGGCGCTTTTTTGGATTGTAAAACATTTCTATAAAATTGAATATCTCAGCTTTCGCATCTTCGCGTGTCGAGTATATCTTACGCTTAATTATTCGCTTTTTAATCGTCGCAAAAAAACTTTCCACAACCGCATTATCATGACAATTCCCTGCGCGACTCATTGATGGCACGAGTTTATACTCTTTCATAAATGCGAGATCTTTTCATCCTCTGAAAAGACAGTGTGACCAAGGCGTATTAAATTTCGCTTAAACCTGATTCGCTCAACATCGACCCCAATTGGGTTCTTTTTACTTAACGCGCACGCTAACACGTTATCGCTATGAGAAAGATTAAACTCCAGTGATAAACCTTCATTGACCAACTGCGGCTTCCCATGCAAACCCCGCTCAAATTGAATCGCTTGTGGCGCTAACCCTGTGTACTTCGCAAGTACTGATCTTAAGAATGCGCGAGATACAATTTTGACTAACTTCTCCTACGGCCTTCTTATTAATGCAATCGCTTCTAAATCTGACTCCGTTAACATCGCCTCTAGCTCACCGATGGCATGATTTTCCTGAAATAAGCTCACTGAGGTTTGCCAAATATCTATTTGATTTTCATCTAGGCTTAATAACATTTACTACCTCCTTACTCAGTTAGTAGGCGATCCAAGTCACTTCGTATCAAGATTTGAGGATTAAACAACCTATCTGGTACAGAAATCGGTTCGATTAAATCATATTCAATCACTGTTTTATGCCCTTTGCGCATTTCATCGTGTAACGCCATTGCCGTCACCTTCTGTTTGCCATTACGTTCACCTTGCTGAAATTGAGCCGTCTTGGCATGCATGCCTGAACGTAAATACAATTCAGCCTCTTCAGGAAAGTAATTATCTTTGCGTACATTAAGTATAATTTTTTGATAGCTGAGCTTAGGCGATATGGCATGAAGCTCAAACTGCCACAATGAGCCTATATCCGTTGTTTGCTTGACGGTATAATCTTCACTCCAGCTGAGCGTAGCAATATCGCCAAGGGATGCTTCCCCTAACAACTTTTGCATTGGTGTTATCCGGATCGGGCGACGGCTTTTAGGCATGAACATCCAATAATCACTGCCTTTCATCAGTACTTTTTGGCCTTTTTCAGAATCAGACTTAAACACAACCAGTGAGCGCTTTGCTGAAGTTGAATAAACGTCATATTGCTTTGAATTTCGCAACTCATCTTGCTTATAAGCACGAACCGTCGCCGAAACTTTGACGGTGTTAGATTCGCTCCTATAGGCATCGACCGCTTTAAGTACCTGTAAAGGATTTACATCAACCTGAGCTATCGCACCCCATGAGCAGCTGCTCACCAAACATATCGATAGCATATTATTAATCATCTTTTTATACATGGCTAAGCGCCTCCGTAATTGATTTTGAACTTCCCTTATATGCAGCCCTGAATGCCGCTAGTACACATACAACCACCATCACGCTCATCACCGAAAGTGCTATTTCCCACGAAAAAGTTATCGTTAATGGATAGCCTTGATTACTGCCTGGCGGTGGTGGCATTTCTAGACCTAGATATACCAAGCCCCATGACACAATGATTGAAATAACGATACCTATGGCCGCGCCCAAAAAGCCTATAATGCTCGATTCCAGAATAAAATTACGAATGATCTCCCATTGATAAGACCCCATTGCTGCAACAGTCCCTATTTCTCGTGTTCTTTCTGTAACGGTCATTGCCATAGTATTGGATATTGAAAAGAAAACTAATAACACCATAATACCGCCTAACAATCCGAATATACGGTTATATAAAGCCTTAACTGACTGATAATAAAATGCCTTTTCCCACCAAGGTACAAATAGTAGTGACTGGTCACGAGATTGATACTGTGCCACTTTTCGTTGCGTTGCGTTGAGGTCAAAAAGATACACCGACAGTGAACTCACTTTATTGGTATATAGTAGTGATTGCGCATCAGATAACTTGACGTATAACTGTCGTTTATCCAAGTCAGGCACACCTGTGGTATAAATACCACGAACCACAAAATCAAGTGCGTTAAGCGCCCCATCGGTGGTGGTTGACATAAGTGTCACATAGTCTCCAACCTTTACTTTTAAGCTTCGAGCCAAATCCTTTCCTAACACAATTTGCGCTTGATTCTCATCTCCAAAATCAGATAATGCTTGCCCCGAGAGCATGCTCAAGAATGGGCCTTTTACCATAAACTCTTCAGGTTCTACACCTAAGCCAATGAATATTGAGCTCTTTTCACCATTGGAAATAAGTCCATTAAAGTTGATTCTTGGTAAAATACTTTTAATTTCTTCATCTTCAGCCAATTGGCTGCGCAGCACTTGCGTATCAGACAACCCATACTCTAGTGGCGTATCTTCCTCTTCTTCAAAGAATTTGGCATGTGTAATAATGAAGTTACCTTCATCCCTCGCTGCTTTCTCGGCGAGAGACTCATACGTGAACAATGCAAATCCGCTGGTCGTTAAGATTGCTGCAACCGCAACCGCTGAAACAAGTATGGTAAAGAGCGAGCGTCGCCCATTTCTGAGCACATTTAAAAATGCAAAAATAATCCAACGCATTAGCTTGCCTTCCTTGTATCTAATTGAGGTTGCACTTCTTGCAGCATGCCATCGGCAAGATCCAATACTCGATGACAACGATCTGTCATACGATGATCATGTGTGGCAACAATAAATGTACTCCCCATGTCATTACCTAAATCTCTCATAAGATCAATCACCATATTTGCTGTCGACGTATCTAAGTTTGCTGTTGGTTCATCCGCAATAACGATTTCAGGTCGTTTGACCAAAGCCCTCGCGATGGCAACTCGTTGTTGCTGACCCCCAGAGAGCTGATCTGGCCGTTTCGAAATATGATCTTTTAAGCCAACCTTATGCGCAATTTCAATTACCTGATCCATACGTTGACGCTTATTCATATCTAGCATGAGTAATGGATATTCAATATTTTCAAGCACCGACATCACAGGGATTAAGTTATATCTTTGAAAGATAAAACCTAATTTTTCACGGCGAATTTGGGTTAAGTCATTTTTATTCTTTGGAATGGGAGAATTGTTTAACCAGATGTCTCCTTCATATTGATCATCGAGTAGACCACAAATATTCAACAATGTTGACTTTCCGCTGCCCGAAGGCCCACACAGCGCCACAGTTTCACCCTTGCGAATATTTGCCGACACACCTTTTAAAGCAGCAACGGTCACATCCCCCGTTGTATAAGATTTTTTTATATTGTTAAAACTAAGCATGTTAATCCTTTATACCTGCTGTTGATTGACCTACGACACTTTGAGCCAATGCCATAAATTGTTCAGCCCCTTTTGCATCGTCCAACTTTTTAGCGGCAATCGAAGCACAGCGGTAAGCTGACGCTTGTAAAGTAGGCTCTAAGCTGCCAAATTGCGATTTTTGCTCCATGACTTGGTTGAGCAGGTAACGTCCATGTTCAGCCCGATTCATCATTTTTGGTAATTGAGAAAAAGTACAACCAGCTGTTACGTTCACTCTTGCATGCTGAAGGTAAGGTAAATCTTTTGCTTGCTTAATCGCTTTACTCAACTTAGCAATGCCTTTTTCTGCAAATTTCATTTTCTGCCACGGCTTATTGGTATATCTCGCTTGCGTTGTTTCAGAACTGCCTAATAAGGCCAATACCACAGGGTTAGGTGACGCTTCATTAATCTTTGTCAAAGCATTGAATGCTGCCTGGTTCTTCTCTTGATCTCCTGACAGTCCTTGCTGATATGCGCTCAATACATCCGCAGGTATTGATGACGCAAAAGTAGGCGCTGAGCCTACCAGTGAAAGTCCCGAAAAAAGTAATGTGATTATTGATTGCTTAGTCATATGATTCATCCGTTGTTATAATATTGATGTATACATATTAAGGCGTGAAACAACACTATGGGTAAGGAGGTGACAGTCGGTAGTTTATGAGTGATAAAAGGTAAATATCGAGGATAAAGTGTAAGAACAATAACACCAGAGGTATGACAAGATAGATATTAGAAGAGGAAATTAAGCTGAGATACGGGATTGATTAACGCATTCAATGTTCAACGCCCCTTTTTCCATACATGATTTATTTGCGATTATCCGACATACAACGCAAACCAGAAGGCAGTAAAAAAACCGGCTGGCATATCATCGGTCATCACATTGTCAGGCTTTCTGATTTAAGCTATTGATATTGGGAAGGCTGGGAGATCACCTAAATACGTACAACACAATCCCATATAATTAGAGAATACATCTGGTATTTAGACTACACTGACTGACTACTTTTTGTATTTAGGTAGCCAAAGGAAAAACACATTTTCAATTACATTTGCTTGAATAAACTTTGATATTTCCTACTTACTAACAGCTGCTCAGAAGTATTTTTAAGGTCGATATAAACATGGCCTAACTCGTCCTTAACAACGCGTTGAATGCTATCTACTTTAACAATACAGTTACGATGGACTCGCCAAAAAACATCAGGGTTTAGCTCATTCTCTAATGCTAAAATAGAGGTTTTTATCAAAAACTTTTCCTCCTCCACACTGACTTCCGTGTATTTATTATCCGCGATAAAATAATCAACACCATCCACATCAATAAGTTGTAATTCATTGTTTTTACTTACTTTAATCCATTTTAAATGTTCGTTCTTTGGCGCTGGCTTAGTCGCTTCTACCAATTCTTCGAATAGTTCACTCAATTGCAATTTTTGACTCGGTGACGAAGATTGACTGCAAAGCATCTTCTGCACTCTGGCAACCGTTTTTTCTAATCGTTCTTCTTCTATCGGTTTGAGTAAATAATCTATTGCCTGATTCTCAAAAGCATCTACGGCATATTCATCATACGCTGTCACGAATACCACATAGGGCGGATCATCATAATCACACAATGTCTTAGAAACCTCCAGCCCATTGATAGTTGGCATATTAATATCTAAAAACACCACATCAGGTGAAAACTCATCGATAAAAGCGAGCGCTTCTTCCCCATCCGACGCTTGCCCGACAATATCAACATCTGGCCACACAGTTTCCAGCATCAACTTTAAATGTGCTTTTAGTAAAGGTTCATCATCTGCGATAACAACTTTAGTGTGTTGAGACATCAATCGGGACCTCTAAAGTAACCGTTACAAAGCCAGCTTGACTCGCATCATAGTTAAGCTGAGCCTTATCTCCATATAATTGCTCAAGTCGGTCTCGTACATTTGTCAATCCAACTTGAGTACCTGTTCGCTTGCTGCCAACCTCATTACAATGGTTACTCAAAGTAACAATCATCATATGTTGATCTCGCGTCACCGAGAGCTTTAACGTGCCCCCTGTTTTTATTTGCTCAATCCCATGTATTACCGCATTTTCGATAAGTGGTTGCAGCAACATAGGTGGAAAAAGAATATTGTCGGTAATTTTATCGGTGACATCATATTCAACGTTGAGGCGATCGCCGAGTCTTATTTTTTGTATTGCTAAATAAGCCTTGTTAAATCTAAGTTCGTGACCAATCGTTAACCACTCTGTTCTTGTTCTATCTAAGCTTTGTCTTAACAATGCAGTTAAAGCCAGCAACATTTTGCTTGCTTGCTTAGCATCAACAGCAATTAATGCCTGAATATTCGCCAATGTATTAAATAAAAAGTGCGGCTCAATCTGGGATTGTAAAAGCCGTAATTGAGTTTCTAATAGCAGCTTATCTTTTTGGGCTTGCTCTAATTCAATTCGATATAAAGAACGTTTTAGCAGTAAGGTTTGTTCGCTGCGATAATAAATAAAACTTACTACCACCATGATAAATCCACCAACTAGAAAAATACCTAAATACTGTTGTAAGTCATCAACATAACCTCCTGAACTTTTTACAACTTTAAGAAGTAGCGGTGTTAGACCCCACACCAGAAATGACAATATCACAGCAAAGAGATACTGTAAGGCTAACCCCATATTTGGATAATGCGTACCGAGCCAATAACGCGAAAAGCGAATAGTAAATCCGACTCCTAGTGATATTAAAACAGATATAATTGCATACTTGGCCCAGCCAATTGCATAAATTGACAGTCCAAGTACCACACAAATTATGGCTAACTTTAGATTCTTGAATCCATTTTTTTCAAAGTCAGTTTGCGGTGTTGTTGATTGCATTTTATAAATTGATTTCCATCGTAAAATACCACGTTCGCTCATAGCTCAATTGTTCATAAATTGTTTCTGCACCGCCCGTATACTGCCTTATTCCCATACACAATTGACTGGCAGTCACACCACCATAACACAACTCACCATCAATTAACACACTGTTATCATTAGGGTTTGTGAGTAATGTAAGTGAGGGTGACCACTGAGTGCTGGAGGTTCGTATATGCACCATTGCATTATCTTGAAATAAACTCTGAGTCGCAAAATGAGATCGCAACATCTGCAACTGATGTTGATCTGGTGTTGACTGTGATAGGTTTATTACATCACGCCACTGGCTATCACTGGGTGCCCGCCCATCATGCCAGTATTCCGCAATCACGGTAATACCCGATTGAAAACTATAGTTCATGCCAAGCAATGCTTGAATACTATTATTTTTCCATTGAGTATTAATGCCTGAAATCCGATCATTCTGACCAATATGGATATTGTACAAAGCGGGCGTTCTATAATTTTCTTGCCACAATAATGAACCATGTAACTCAAGGTTTTCTCCAATGACCGTAAGTGCACTGCCACCAACCCGCATACCTAAGTCTTCATCATAGTGTCCTAAAACTTGTGCTTCAAAACCCTCAAAATAGCCATAATATCGGCCCCCACACCCAGTACTTTTGCTCACTTTTACACCGCGCTCTAGATAATCAGGACTACTCTCATTACAGATCAGTGTGACATTTCCAGAATCTAAAAAGTAATCTCCCGTGACCATAATCGCCCCTGGTGGGATTGCTGTATAAATGGCCAAGGAATCAGTCGGTGAAAACATATCTAGCGGTCGAAATCCGTATCCAACATCCCAGTCTACTTTTTTCTTACCCGCAGACATGAACCAATTCCCAATAGTAAAGTCGTAAAAAGCTTCTGATACTTGCACATCGGTGTCGCTTTTCCCTCCAACTTTAAGCCAACTTGCCGTTGCTGCGACACGTAGTCCTTCATATTCGGTGCTTATATCAAGCGCTGAGAATAATGACGTTGTATTACTTGCCACAAAAATACCCTGATCCGTTGCAGTCAGGTCCTGAATATTCATTCGATATTTTATATCGGTTGTTAAAGCTGCATTTGCTTGAAAACAAAGACAACATAACAAGCACACCACCACTTTAGTATTAAATAATTTTTGCATTACAATCCTCCATCTCATTTCAGTCTACCGAACTCATCTTGGTTGATGTTAAGAAGGTGATAAACGGAGAATGGAGCAGATAAGTGGTACTAGAGGCTGATGAAAGGCTGAGTTAATAAATAGATTCTCACCACATGCCGAGTTAATAGCAATACGATTGGTGACAATGACAGAGTCGACAAACCGGTAAGTTATCGCAATACCCATCATGCCAACTAACCTGATACAATACCTAGCGTCACCAATTGTCGTGATAATTTCATAGCGATATATCACTCACCACCATGAAAACACCATAGTACAAAGGGAACACATGAATCAACCTATACGCCTTGCTAAATTTTTAGGTCATGCAGGTGTTTGCTCTCGCCGACAAGCCTCTCGTTTAATTGATGCAGGAGAGGTTCGTGTCAATGGAAGGTATGCCAATCACATTGATCATGTCACGGAAAAAGATATTGTTATTGTGCACGGCAAGCAAATCACGACCCTACCTGACAAAGTACTTTACGCTTACCATAAACCTGTCGGTATCGATTGCAAGCTCAACGAAAATGACCCAGCAAGCCTTATTCACTACTTACCAAAATCTCAACGGGTTTACCCTATAGGCCGTTTAGATAAAGACTCTAGAGGTTTGCTATTACTCACCAACAATGGCGAACTGTGTAATCAGATGCTCCACCCTGAACACCACGAAAAAAAAGTCTACTTAGTCAAAGTCGACCGTCCTCTCGACCCGTTATTTTGTGAAAGAATGGCCAATGGTATCCCAATTGATAACAAAGTCACGCTGCCATGTGACGTAAAGTTAATCAGCACTGACCGCTTTATGATCACTTTGCAGCAAGGCCTCAACCGTCAAATACGTAAAATGAGTCAACATTGCGGTTATCAGGTGATTGATTTATTTAGAGTTAAAATCGCAAACTATACATTAGATCCTGATACCCTCACTGAAGGCACACACCAGCTCATTTCTATTAATGACTTAAAAATCGAACAAAAATAAACTTGCCTTTTGTGATTACAGGTGTAATCTAATATTAAAGATTACATTTGTAAGCCATCATATGATTGAATTATCAAAAGCAGAATTTGCGGTCATGAAAGCGCTTTGGGCAGGTTACCCTGCCAAAGCCAGTGATATTATTAAACGTTTGAGTGACGACACTCAGTGGCATGAAAAAACCATCAAAACACTCCTTGGCCGGCTGGTTAAAAAAAATGCCATAACATTTGAAAAACAAGGTCGGGAATATATTTACACCCCGACTATCGAACGAGATGAATACACCCACAAGGAAAGTAGCAGCTTTATTCAACGGTTATTTCAAGGTCGTATTGCCCCCTTAGTAAGTGGCTTTGCTAAAACACAACAATTGTCACAGCGTGACATTGATGAATTAAAGCAAGTAATTGACAAGTGGGAGCAAGAACAAGGGAAAGGAAAGTAACATGTTCGACATACTGATAAATTGGGTATTCGAAGTTCAATTATTGCTGAGTCTTATCGTGTTAGGGCTTATCTTTTGCGAACGCATAACGTTACATAAGCTGGGAGCGCGGTTTATTTACCTGCAGTGGTGGATTTTACCCTGTGCATTGATATTGATCAGTATACCCAATGAGCTTAAACCCCTGACATACGGCCCGATGCAATATATCAGCGTGTCAAACCCGCTACCACACGTTGAAACATGGGTGTTTAGTTGGTCGCTCGTCTATTTGCTCGGTTTTACCTTATTCATTTTCACTATGCTGTGGCAACATTTACGCTTTCATCAACAATTAGCTTTACAGCCATGTAATTTAAATCATCGTGATAGCATCACGTATACCAGCGCTCAAATAGCCAGTCCTATGGTTATTGGATTAATACACCCCAAAATCGTACTTCCTCGCGACTATGAACAACAATTCGAGGAAACGGCTTTATCATTAATGCTTGAACATGAGCATACGCACATAACGCGCTATGACAACATATGGAACCTCTGCTTTTATTCGTTCTGCGCATTAAACTGGTTCAACCCGCTCATTTGGTGCGGTTATCACAGCTTCCGTCGTATTCAAGAACTCGCCTGCGACGAAAAAGTCCTAAAAAACAAGTCCCATCATCAACAAATACACTATGCCAAAGCACTGATAAGTTGTATTGAAAGTGATAAAAAACAACACTTTGCTTATGCCCATTACGGAGATAAAAACACCATGTTACAAAGACTCAACTACCTTAAAAATACCTCAGGCTCATCACGCACCGCCAAATTACTATTGCTGACCTGTGCTTTTACATCAATCGGTGCCGTCGCACTTAACAGCACCACGAAGACGGAAAACGCAACATCCAAACTCATAGTCAAACCCATTATGCGTGTTGAACCTAAATATCCGGCCGAAGCGGCTAATGATGGTATTTCAGGGTATGTGCAATTGGCCTATACCGTTGACGAACGTGGCCATACAAATAATATAAAAGTCATTGCTGCACAGCCGGAGAATACATTTGAAAATAATGCTATTTTGGCCTTGCGCCAATGGCAATATACGTCGTCAAACACCCCTTCTCAGGTTTATCGAGTGCAGCTCGATTTCAAACTCGATAACCTCGCGGTTAATGCTCCAAAACAAACCCAATTTGAACGCATTGATGTGACGAATTAGCCAAAGAAAAGAGCAACAACGATGTTGCTCCTTGTACAACTACATACTGACACCTATCATTGCAACAGCAGAACCTAACCCAACCAACCACACCAACGAACGTAACTTATCTACGTTGGTATAATAAAAAGCACAATATAAAACTCTCGCGACAACATGGGTGATAGCCAAAGACTCAGTCACTGCATTAACACTATTGGTGCCAAGCACTACAGCCAAAGCAACCGAAAACACAATGAGTGACTCAAAGCTATTTTGATGTGCAGCCAAAGCTCTCGCACCGAATCCGTCTAATTTTGATTGTTGAGCTCGAGGATGCCGATTGTCATATCCCCCTAGCTTATTCATTTCAATTGCGACCGGTAGTTTTGCAATATAAGGCAACAAAACAGCTATCAACGCACACGTTAATAGGGTTGTCATAGTAACTCCTTTAATTATTCATAAACGGATAAATAAGTTAGCATAACGATATGGTAATAAAAAAGTCGCCCTGTGAATTCTGTTGGAAAATATAATAAGTCGCATCGCTGCACAGTATAATTAAAGAACGCTAAAAGGCTCTGCAAGAGGTCCTCATATCTATTCATAGAAAAGGTGTGATTAACCAGTAGCCAATTAATCTCAATATTGTTAGGTTAACCTCCCCCTCTCATAATTAGAATAAAAATATGGAATGGATCGCTTTTTCTGTTTTAGCAGCCTTCTCACAAGCTTGGCGTAATGCATTACAAAGTAAACTGAGCCAACATGCATCTGTTGCCGCCGTTACCCTCTCTCGCTTTCTCTTAGCCAGCCCAATTGCTGGTATCTATCTACTGGGTTTATATTACTGGCAACCCGCTCCTAGCTTATCCCTAAGTGCACCTTTTTTAAGCTATATTGTGGCTGCAAGTGTAATACAGATTATCGCGACTGGCTTGATGGTCTTGCTATTTAAACAAAGTAACTATGCCATCGGCGCGGGCCTTGCTAAAAGTGAAGCTTTGGTAGCCGCTATTTTAGGCATGTTGTTTTTCGGCTCTACACTGTCCTATTTGGGTTGGTTTGGGGTTGCATTAGGCAGTATTGCAGTGCTGCTCCTGAGCGGTTTTAGCCTTAAAAACTTTAACCTTACAACCGCTCTTTTAGGGTTATGTTGCGGAACGGCCTTCGCCCTAACCTCTTTATGGGTTCGTGAAGCAAGTTTAATCAGCGGATTACCCTTTCCACACAGTGCAGGGTGGGTGCTTTTGTTAGTGATCGGTATACAAACCCTGATATTAGGGGCTTATTTACGCTGCAAAGAGCCACACAGCATAACAACTCTATGGCAACACCGCACCCAAGTGAGTTGGATCAGCTTAACTAGCTGTATTGGTTCCATCGGCTGGTTTAGCGCTATGAGTTTACAACATGTGGCCTATGTAAAAACCCTAGGTCAAATTGAAGTCTTTTTTACGATGGCCATTTCAGTATGGTGGCTAAAACAGCCACTTAAAACGCGCGATAGTCTAGGCCTTATTCTCATTGCGCTTGCAGCCTGCTTAGTCATGCTCACCTAGAAAAGGCCTTCACTGCGCTAAAGAGCGATAAAACAACCGTGTTACTCGCTCTTTAGGTAACCAGTTAGCATACGTTATCGCTAACGTTGAGAGGGGATCCAATTGTACCATTTGCTCTTCAGTTTTAGCGCTCTTCATTGCCTGTAATATTAAAAAACGGGCTTTTTCTATTAATGCAATATACTGTAGCAGCTGATTTTTGTTGGAAATTTGACCATGCCCTGGTATCACAACCGTTTCATCATCAATACTCAAAGATATTGCCCGCAATGCTTTGAGTAGTCCATTCACCGAACCACCATGATCAACATCTATAAATGGCAATCCCCCTAAATTAAAATATAAATCCCCCATGTGCACCACGTTAGCCCGTGTAAAAGTGACGACGGCATCTCCATCGGTATGCGCATGTGAAAAGTGCTTAACTTGCGCCAGCTCATTATTAAAGTGTAAAGCCAAGTCATGGCTAAAGCTTATTTTTGGTAAATAATGTGACTCACTGCCATGTTTTGCCAATAACCTTTTATGCACATTATCATGTGCAATAACATGACTACCTGAACGCGCAAATACTTCGTTACCGCCGGTATGGTCACCATGAAAATGCGTATTTATTACAAATTCAGGAAAGCCCGGTTTTAACGCACTGATCTGCTTTTTTATTTGTTTTGAGAGTTTTGCAAATTGGTCATCAACAATGTAAATACCATCTTCACCGAGATGGATTGCAATATTGCCACCTTGCCCAAATAGGACATAGATATTTTCGGTAACTTTGTGCGTTTTAAAATTCACTGCCATAGCATTTGTACAAAGACACGCCATAAGCAATGTCACTATTTTTATTCTGATATGGAACGTCATAGCACCCTCTATTATGTCGATTTCATCAAGTAAGATAAAGTCAGCCCTTATTAAAATAGAATAAAAAGCAAACAATATCATCTATACTTTTATCGGTTACCTTGATAAGGGCTCACTCGCTTTGCAACATCCACACAGCCAACCAGATCAGGTCGAACAAGTTAAGCTCACATTACTTAAGCGTGTTGCTTGGTATTGCTTAAGTTTGCATGCCCTTTTAGTTATACTGTTTTTTGCACTGAGTATCCCAATATTAGGACTATTAAATGTCTTGAGTGTATTAACATGGGCTCTGGGAATTTACTTGCTCAATATCCAGCACCGCTCATTAGCATTGCGTTTATTTAGCGCTGAAGTGGCCATTCACGCTATCATCGTATGCGCAATACTGGGTATGCAGCTCGGTTTCCAATATTACTTATGGACTGTATCTTGCCTACTGTTACTCGACAATAATTTGAAGCTAAAACCTGCGGTTGGGGTGTCGGTTATCATGATCACACTCTTTGCAGCTATGCATATATGGTTTGCTGATGTCACTTATAAATATGCGTACCGTGATTGGCTGCAATACGTTCACTTTGCCAATGTCTTAATATGCGGTATCCCAATGATTTTCACCATTGCATTAATTCGAGATGTCACCATGGCGCAACGGCAAACATTAACTAAACTCGCCGCTCGTGACCCACTCACGCAAATGTACAATCGACGATATGCGCAAGAACTTATCACACATGCAAAGTATCACTGCGACGAAAATCATGAAGAATTATGTATTATCATGGCTGATATTGACCATTTTAAACAAATAAATGATGATTACGGTCATGCTCAAGGGGATGAAATATTAAAGAGAGTGGCTTTGGTTATTGCCAGTCATACTCGGCCAGTCGATATCTGTGCTCGCTGGGGCGGCGAAGAATTCCTGATTGTCATGCCCAACACTGCGCAAGTAGACGCCCTCGCCCGAGTTGACAAGTTACGCTATGCCATTACACATGAGATCTTTGAACATTTTGATAGTACCGTCACAATGAGTTTTGGTTTAACCATGTGGCCCACGAAAGTCGGCTTTTACGAAGCGTTTCAACAAGCTGACAATGCGCTTTATACCAGTAAAGAGAACGGTCGAAATCAAGTCACGACCGCTTCTACTTTGTATGCAGTACCAAATATACGTTAATTCATAGGCTTTATTGTCAATGAGTGTGTCAACATACCAGGTAATAATGCCGTTGCTTTGCCTTGCGCATAATCATCAAAACCCGCCCGGTAAAAAGGTGATAATGGGTGTCCACTTTGCCCACCAGCCATGGTCATAATTGCATTACCAAGCATGCCCGGTTGTGCGATAAACCGCTGTGACGCGCCAAAGCTTGGACCTTGAACTGCAGGCATAAATGTGTCTCCAAATGCTGGCTGTATTGGCATATCTAAAAAACGACTTAAAATAGGTAATTGCTTACTAAACGGGTGCTTAATCTGTAATGCATTAACAGTGCCCCACTGCCAATTTTCTAGGTCTGGACCGAATTCATCACTGAGTTTTTGTTTGGCGTTCTCGTAAGCTTGGCGCTGTAATACTGACCAGCTATCATGATGATTCAACCAGCTATCTGGTTGTTTTTCAATAAGTTGCCAAATCGCTGGCTCAAGATAACGTTTAATGTAACGTAAACTTCCTCCCGACATCTGCATTTTCGCTTCAACTGGCGCAAACGCACTATCTATAACACTTTCTCTAAAACGTTTTACCAAAGTATAGCCAACCGACATTTCACATGCACAAGCTTGCCACTGAGCAAGGTGCTGCAAATCACGTGCATAACGCGTTTTCATGGTTTCATTTTCACTGAGTAAGTCAATCAAGTGCTGATGCCAGCGCGTAAGAAATAATGCTTTGTTATCTTGTTGAAGCTGATTGAAATCGGTTTCATTAAACTGCGATTGCGCGAGTAGTCTATCCCTTATTTGCACGGCTCTTGCCCCTAATGCATATCCGCCGTCACCGTAACGTTTGTGCTGTTGTACTGACACCACCCGAGAATTCGCAGTCCATAACTTGCCATCTTCGGGGTTGAAAAGTGCGGGACGAGTCTCCTCATTATATTGCCATTGCGACGAGTAATTTTGCGCTTCCTCTGCTGTATCCACTGGATTCGTTCTTGCTGGGATGGCCCCTGCTGGACGCCACCCCGCATTGCCTAAACTATCAACCACCAGCATATTTTGTACAGGTATGCCAACTTCAGGCGCCAATGCCAAAGCTGCTTGCACTGTTTCTAGTGATTCCATTTCGAGCAATTTTAAGTTAACAGCATATGGTTGATGAGCGACCCAACTTAACGCATAATTTTTACCATTAAACGTTTTTACTGGGCCATACTCACTCATTAATAGTGAATAACGATGGGACTGCTGATTGGGTAATTGAATATATTCCTCTTCATGCCACGTTTTATCCTGTTCCGACAGCGCAATCCAGTCTGCGGTATCTAAATACCCATTGGTAAACCCCCATGCAATGTTATCATTGGTGCCCACCACGATGGCCGGTGCACCCGGTAATGAGACCCCCGTTACTTGCACTGTTTTGCCTTGCATCATGTAGTTTAATTGTGAGCGATACCAAATCGATGGAACGGCCAAACCTAAATGCATATCATCTGACAGCATGGCCTTTCCGGTGCCGGTCAATGCGCCTGTTACGGCCCAATTGTTACTGCCATACAAATCAGTAGTACCAATTTCACCAATCAAAGCCTGAATGCCTGTGTGCTCTAAAGTGGGTATAGGTTTTTCTACTTTGGCTATCATTGAGCCATCTAACGCCGCTTGGTAATGACTAGGCTGTAGTATAAATGTTCGCATTTCTTCACCGAACATATGGTCGACATAAAGTAATGCTTTGTCTCGCTCAAAGTTGGCTGATTGCAGATCCAAATACATACTAAATATAGCAAGTATACTGTCTTCACTTTTCCAAGGTCGTGCACTTGCTCCTGTTAGCAGATACTCAAAACTGTCAAAGCCAACTTGTGCCTTACCTTCATTCACCCCCTGGGCGTAAGCACGTAATATACTTCTTTGGCGTGGTGGTAACTGGGTCACAATTTTTTCACTGCGTTTTCGCAATTGATGAAAACGCATTTTTTCATCTAAATTGATTGCGGCTTTACCAAACAGCTCACTCAGCTCCCCAGCCGCATTTCTGCGCAGTAAGTCCATTTGAAAAAATCGGTCTTGACCATGTGCAAAGCCTAATCCATAGGCGGCGTCATCTCGTGAATTTGCGGTGATCACTGCTTGACCTAAACTATCCCGTTCAATTTGAACTGGCGCTATTACAGCGCTGCTCGTTCCTGTCCCGTCGAGGGCAGGTAAACTCAAAGACAGTAGACCATATAAACTTGCTGTTGCGGCCAGTGCCAATAAAACCAAGCCAGCCGTTATTCGCTTCAACCAAGGTAGCATTGTTTAATCCTTCCCTATTAAAAATTATTTTTATCATAACCACATCTATATGAAAGTGATATGTCTACGCTATCGCAAATCATACTCGCCAATATGATTAACGACGTAAGAACTGTACAAAGTCCATTCTGTCATCGGTTTCAAATACCATTATGACTTTTATGATAATACTCACTTTTGCTCATCGATTGGCTAGACTATAGTTAAAGGATGCTCAGCAGAATAAGTTAGGTAATGCTCAATACCCAATTACATGCGCCAAGGAAAGCTCGCTCTTTAAAGCTAGGCTATTGGTTTATTTTATGTACTGTACTGTGCTTTGGTTGGTACGTAGACACTGTTAATTACAACCGATTGATTGAAGTTGAGCGCAGCCGTGCCTATGAAGAAGTGAATGTTTATCGCACCCAAATTGAAGGCGTACTAGCCGCCAATATACAACTGGTGCGGGGCTTAGCCATCGCCTTAACCAACGAAGCACAGTTAGATCAAAAACGGTTTGAATATATCGCACAACCTCTATTTCGCTCAAGCAATGTATTACGAAACCTCGGTGCGGCACCTGATATGATCCTCTCAATGACCTACCCACTAAAAGGAAACGAAAAGGCACTTGGGCTAAATTACTTAACACACCCTACTCAAAGTAAAGATGCCATCAGGGCAAGAGATAGCAAGAAAATCGTTCTTGCTGGCCCATTGACCCTTATTCAAGGGGGGGAAGCACTCATTGCTAGAGTACCCGTCTACAACCCGGATGATACTTTTTGGGGATTACTGTCAATCGTCATTGATATGAAGAAGCTTTTTAAAGCGGTTAATTTAGATATGCTAGATGCGAACTACCGCATTGCTATTCGAGGGAAAAACGGGTTAGGTGAACAAGGCGCTTTTTTCCATGGCAATGAAGACATACTCCACTTACAGCCTTTGACATTTAACATCGCCATTGCTTCTGGAAAATGGCAGCTATATGCGGTACCTCGATTTGGCTGGGAGCCTGAAGTTTCAGCCATTTGGCCTTTTCGTCTCGCATTATTAACCATTATACTTTTGTTTATATCAGCCTTTATTTTCTTTAACAAACTCATCAAGCAGCTCCATGATAATGCCCAAACGTTAACGTCTATGGGCAACCTTGCCGAGGTCGGAGCTTGGTCCGTTGATTTAAAAACCCGCAATATTACTTGGTCTGAAGTAACGAAACGCATATTCGAAGTACCCGACCATTATCAAGCAACTTGGATGAGCTCTACTGAGTTTTTTAAAGAAGGACTACATCGACGTAACTTCCAGCGAGCCATTGAACAAACCATCAAACATGGGACCAGCTTCGAGGAAGAGTTAATTATTGTAACCGCACAAGGACATGAGCGCTGGATATTAATGAAAGGCAAAGCAAACCAAAATAATCAGTGGACGGTAGAGATATTCGGCTCAGTACAAAATATTCAAACCCGTAAAAATATGGAAATAGAACATGATAAAATTGCCCGTAATAACGAGTTACTCGCTCAACTGAGTAGTCACGATGCCGTACTCAATAACCACGTCGACAATGCACAAAGTCTTGCTGTAGATGCCATTTGCCAAGGTTTGAATGCTTCCCGGGCAAGTATCTGGGTCTTTAATGAAGAAAAAACCTTACTCATACCAAGCTGCTTTAGCAATACTCGACAAGATAGCTTGCAACACTTTCCCCCTTGGCGTAAAAATCATTTACCTGAACTATTTCACAATGTACAAAGAAATCAACTTATTAGAGCTAACTTTGCCCATAGCCATGAGTGTACACTTGGGTTAAGTGAGCATTATTTAGGACCCTTTGAAGTCAATGCCTTATTTGGGTGCACCATCACATATAAAGATAACGTGATTGGTTTATTGTGCGCCGAGTATACTTTGCCAAACCCCGACTGGGGACACAGTGATGAGCGTTTTATTCGGGCTATATCAGCAATGCTTGGCAGCTTATTTGCGAGTCAAGAGCAGCAAAAAGCCAAACAACAAGCACTCATGGCAAAGGAAATCGCCGAACAGTCTGCAAAAATAAAAGCCGATTTTTTGGCGAGCATGAGTCATGAAATTCGTACTCCCATGAATGGTATTTTAGGTATGCTCGACATTGTTCTTAATTCGAACATTGATCAATCTCAACGTCATCACCTAAATTTAGCCCAAAATTCAGCGGGGTCATTACTCACCATCATTAACGATATTCTTGATTTTTCAAAAATCGAAGCTGGCAAACTCGATATTGAAGTGATTGAATGTGATTTAATCCAAATCCTCAGTGACAGTATCAGCAACTTTGCCCCCAAAGCGATTGAGCAACATACAGAGCTATTTATCGATAGCCGTAATATGCAAGTTCAGCACGCCAAAACAGACCCTCATCGACTCAAACAGGTATTAAATAACCTACTGAGCAATGCGATTAAGTTTACAGAACATGGTAAAGTCACCTTAACCTGCTACACCGAGCAACAACCCGCTTCAATGCGCTTATGGTGCAGCATTGAAGACTCTGGTGTGGGCATAAGTAAAACACAATTAGATAAAATCTTTGATTCGTTCACTCAAGCCGATCCTTCAACAACTCGCCGCTTTGGTGGTACTGGCCTAGGGCTAACAATTGCTAGGCAGCTGTGTCAATTATTGGGTGGCGCACTCAATGCCTATAGTAAATTAGGAGTCGGTAGCACGTTTACCTTTTACATCGATTTACATGAAGCGAAAGAAATAGCACCGCTCAATACGCCATGTGATGGACTCTGTATTATCGACCCGCATCAACAACACGAATTGGCTGCTCATCATTTATTAGATGCATGGCGGATCCCCAGTGAGCACTTTGAAAGTTTGCCTGCGGCGATGGCTTTACTCCAAGAAAAACGCCTAACCTCGCCTGCAATCATTATTGCCGAGTCGATTGTTAATGACGCCTCAGATTATCAACTCTCCCTGTTAAAAAAAGTCACACAACAGCCTGACTGTTGTTTTGCAGTGATCAGTAATAAGCTCAGTAGCAATGAGCGATTTAGTCATTTAGACCCTGACTTGGTCTTTCTACAACCGCTCACACCAGCCAATGCACTTAAATTATGTACACTAAGCACGACGAAAGAAGCGATACCTCCAGCTAAGTTAGGTGCTATCGATGCACGTATTCTGTTAGTAGAAGACAATAAAGTGAACCAAGTTGTCGCGCTCGCTTTACTAAAGCGACTCAATGCCAAAATTACGTGTGTTGATAATGGTCGCTTGGCAATTGAACACCTAAAACATGCCAGTCGATATGATGTCATTCTCATGGATTGCCAAATGCCTGAATTGGATGGATACCAGACAACCGGTCAAATACGCCAAGCTGTCGCTGGTCAAAGTCATCAATCGACTCCTATCATTGCTTTAACCGCCAATGCGATGCAAGGCGATAAAGAGAAGTGCCTCGCAGCTGGTATGGACGATTACCTAAGTAAACCTATTGAATTTACGGATTTAGAAAAAGCATTACGAAAATGGACGCAAGAGGTTAGTCAAACTACTGCTGATAGCGTAAAGTAAATAAAAAACAATATAGGAACAGTGGTATGAAACTCACACCCAATGAGCAAAGGATCATCGGTTGCTTACTTGAAAAGCAAACGACAACGCCCGAACACTACCCACTATCATTAAATGCGCTAACCAATGCATGTAATCAAAAATCAAATAGAGAGCCAGTGTTATCTTTAACTGAATCGGAAGTGCTTGATACCCTTACACAATTAGAAAACCAACGGGTGGTGCTTTTAGATGAAGGCCTTTCTGGTCGCGTAAACAAATACAGTCATCGCTTTTGCAATACTGAATTTAGTGATTTGCAACTCTCTGACAAACAGCGCGCTATATTATGCATCATGCTCCTTAGAGGCCCGCAAACACCCGGAGAGTTACGGACTCGCTCGGCGCGCTTAGCTGAATTCAATAACGTAAGCGACGTTGAAAACACATTAGAGGAAATGCAAAGCCAAACGCTCATTTGTAAACTAGAGCGGGAACCTGGCAAACGTGAAAGTCGTTATCAACATTTACTCGGTGACCACAAACCAACGGTCCATGAACCACATGTGAGTAAACAGCTATCTCATTCTGAATTAGAGTCATTAGTTGACGAAATATCTCAGCTACGAACCGAGCTTGCGGCAATCAAACAACATTTAGGGCTTTAATTTTAGCTCAGATAAAAACATAATAGCAATTTGCAATAATTGTTCATTGAGGAACCCCATATGCGCCAAGATATTTTGGCTGAAATGAAAGTTCAACCTACTATAGATGCTGCTTATGAAGTATCCCGTCGGGTGAACTTTATTAAACAACGTTTAGTCGACGCGCATTGTGTCACATTAGTTTTAGGTATTAGTGGCGGAGTGGACTCATCAACATGTGGGCGTCTTTGCCAACTTGCTGTTGACGAGCTTAATCAACAACAAAGTGAAATTTGTTATCAATTTATCGCTATGCGCTTGCCATATGGCGTGCAAGCCGATGAAGATGAAGCACAACTTGCACTCTCATTTATTCAACCGAGTAAACGTATCACAGTCAATATCAAACCCGCCGCTGATGCTATGCATGAGCAAGCATTATGCGCCATGAATGATGCCAATATTCCGTTACCTACCGAGTCATCAGTCGATTTTGTCAAAGGCAATGTAAAAGCACGCCAACGAATGGTCGCACAATATGAAATAGCAGGGTTAACCCAAGGGCTAGTCGTAGGGACGGATCACAGCGCCGAAAACCTCACTGGTTTTTATACTAAGTTTGGTGATGGTGCATGCGATTTGGCCCCTCTATTTGGTTTATCAAAACGCCAAGTAAGAGCACTGGCAGCACAGTTAAATGCACCAAACATGTTAGTCAATAAAGCACCCACTGCAGATCTTGAATGTGATCGCCCAGGATTAACAGATGAAGAAGCGTTAGGACTCAGTTATGATCAAATAGATGACTTCTTAGAAGGTAAAGATGTCTCAGATCACGTCAGTAATAAACTCATCAGTATTTATGTTCGCACTCAGCACAAACGCCAGCCAATCCCCACAGTTTATGATTAACGTAAAATAGCACTTGTGATGTTCCTATAATCATGCAAGCATCCCTCTTTTGCTACTTTAGCTAACAAAAGAGGGAACATGTTACGCTTTATATTCGCACTCCTTTTTGTGTCATCAACACCACTCCTGCAGGCCTCAGCACAACCAAAAAAGCCCGACCAACTAAAATTACCGATAGAAGCTTACACAAGCTTACCATTGGTTAGTCAGGTAAATTTATCTCCCAGCGGTAAGCATTTAGCCTTTGTCCAAAATTATCAAGGTACCTTGATGCTGAATATAACCGACTTAAAAACCCAAGAAGTTACTCCTGTTTTAAGGTCAGACAATAAAGAAGTGACCTTGAATTGGTACGACTGGGCCAACGACAACACGTTAATTGTTGCCGCAGGTTACACACAAAGGCAACGCCTGGTGAAATATGATTCAACGCAATTATTTAAATTTGATATTAAAGGAACCAAAAAACTAGAAAATTTATTGCCTATCCGCAATCGCAATGTGAACAATTCCGCTCAATTTCAAGATAATGTAATTAGTATGCTGCCAGATGATCCTAAGCATATTCTTGTCGCAGTTGATTTTGACACTGCTAACAGACCGACTGTTTTCAAAGTAAATGTGGATACCAAACGCAGAAAACGGATATTACGACCAAGACGCAATATCTCAGATTGGATAGCTGACGAACAAGGTCGTGTACGTATTGGTTACAAATTAATAGACACTACCATCTCATATGTCATTTATGACCATGATAAAAACAAGTTGTATGAAAAGCCACTTTATCAATTTGATGCTTTCTCAGCAGAACGTGTAACGATATTGGGCTTTGGTAAGGATGGTGACACGTTATATATAAAAGCCAACCATGAAGGAAAAAGTGCTCTATTCAAAACTAAAATAAGTCAGCCCCAAAGCCGTGGGCTTGTTTTTTCCGATCCTGATTATGATGTCGATGGCACCATTTTATACTCTCAAATAACTGGGAAAGTAAATGGTTTCTCACACTCAAATACCGATGGGAGCCGCATATATTGGGATGAAGAATATAAAAGCTTACAAACCGCTTTATCTACCGCACTGCCAAATGCACATAATGTGATCATAGATAAAAGCCAAGATGGCGATACGTATGTTTTATATTCTAGTTCAGATGCCGATCCTGGTACTTATTATCTAGGGCACCGTAAAGCACAGTCGTTATATTTATTTGCCCCTCAATATCCTGAGATACAAGGCACAACATATTTAGGCAAACAACGCCACAGTTATAAAGCCCGTGATGGGTTAACCATCGAAGGTTATCTAACATTGCCGCCAGATGCTGCCCCTCATACAGTGACATATCCAACCATTATTCTCCCTCACGGTGGGCCGATGGCGAGGGATTATGCTGATTTTGACTATTGGTCAGAGCTTTTTGCCAGCCGTGGATATGCTGTATTTCAACCTAATTTTAGAGGGTCATATGGCTATGGCTATGAGTTTGCGCAAGCTGCACTGGGAGCATGGGGAGATGCGATGCAAAATGACTTACAAGACGCAGCTCACTTCCTTATCGAACAGAAAATTGCGAATAAAGAGCAAATCTGTGTCGGTGGGGGAAGTTATGGCGGTTATGCTGCAGTGATGGCGGTGGTAAAGCACCCTGAAACCTTTAAGTGTGCAGCCAGCTTTGCAGGGGTTATGGATTTAGAATTCATTGTGTCACGTGCTCGACACTATACCAACAGAGAGGTTGTAGAAAAGCAATTTGGTAACGATGATGACAAATTAGAAAGCAATTCGCCCATCAACAATGTCGCTTCAATCAAGCGCCCTATATTATTAATTCATGGGGAAGATGATAAAGTAGTCCCCGTCGCACATAGCCGCCGCATGTACGACAAATTACTCGACGAAAACAAAGCCGTTCAATACATTGAACTTGAGTCCGGCAACCACGACCTCAGTTTTCAAGCACATCGCCATACCACCTTGAGCGCTTTTTTAGCGTTTTTCGATACTCACTTGAAAACCCAATAGTGTAAGGTGCAAAGCACTCTAAGTTGAGTACTTTGCTTAAGTGACCACACAACTGCCCAACATAAAAAACTCATGTAGCTCTCTAAATATTTTAATATGAGCTAACAAGCTACTGATCAACAAAGTAAAACAACACGCAAAAATTAAGTTATAGTTATATTATTCCTACTTTTATACGAAGGTTTTTAGCTTTAATGACTGCTCCAATATTAATTACAGGCGCCGCGCAACGCATTGGCTTAGCTCTGGTACAACATTTTATTACGACTAATCAACCTGTAATAATGACGTACCGTACACGACATAACGTCATACATGAGCTTGAGCAGCAAGGGGTTACCTGCATTCAATGTGACTTTAGCGAAACAAATGCGATCGACCAGCTGGTTTCTAAAATTCGCATGCGGCACTCCAGTTTGAAAGCGGTGATACATAATGCATCTAGTTGGGATTGTGAAGAAAAAAACCATAATTTTAATGACTTATTTGATAGCATGATGCGAATTCATACCAAAGTCCCTTATTTACTCAACCTTGCATTGAGTGACTTGCTACTTGCCCATAGTAGCGTCAGTGACATTATTCATTTAACCGATTACGTTGCAGAAACCGGTAGCGCCAAACATATCGCATACGCGGCCAGTAAAGCAGCATTAGATAATTTGAGCAAATCATTCGCAGCGAAGTTTGCTCCAAATATCAAAGTAAACTCGATTGCCCCCAGTCTTATTATTTTCAATGAACATGATTCGTCTGAATACCGAGAAAAAACCCTTAAAAAATCACTAATGGCTATTGAGCCTGGTTGTCGAGAAATCGTCAATAGCGTCGAGCTACTGCTCAATAGTAACTACATTACAGGACGTACCCTGCCAGTTGACGGCGGACGCCACCTAAAATAGATAGAGAATTTGTTATGCACGAAGAATTAAAAAACAGCTATCACCAAATCATTGAAGCCGTTGGCGAAGATAGCAATAGAGAAGGCCTATTGGACACGCCAAAACGGGCTGCCAAAGCCATGGAATATCTAACAAAAGGCTACCGAGAGACGCTCGATGACATCACAAATAACGCCGTATTCACCTCTGATGCGGATGATATGGTATTGATTCAAGATATTGAGCTTTATTCTATGTGCGAACATCATCTGTTACCTTTTGTGGGCCGTTGCCATATCGCCTATATCCCCAATGGGAAAGTGTTGGGTTTATCTAAATTTGCCCGTATTGTTGACATGTATGCGCGGCGCTTTCAAATTCAGGAACAACTCACCCACCAAATAGCAAAAGCTGTTGAAGAAGTGACGGGTGCAAAAGGAGTTGGCGTGATTGTAGAAGCAAAGCACATGTGTATGATGATGCGAGGTGTCGAAAAACAAAACTCTAAAATGCGGACTTCCGTTATGCTAGGTAACTTTCGTGAAGATCCAAAAACACGTAATGAGTTTTTACAGTTAGTCAAAAACTAAGGATTGTTTATGCAAAATGCGATCATCAATATCACCAACTTAAGATTGCGTACTTTTATTGGATTCAATCCTGAAGAACGAGAAAAAAAGCAGGATGTCGTACTCAATTTAGAGATCCACTACCCTGCGGATATCGCCTGTGTTAGTGGTGATGAAGTCGAACATGCCCTCAATTATAAAACCGTCACGAAAGCGGTCATTAATCTTGTCGAAAGTGGGCACTTTCTGCTTTTAGAAAAATTAGTGGCTGATATTCTAAGTGAATGCCATCGCCACCCAAGTGTCACTTATGCAAAAGTTCGAGTCGACAAGCCACATGCTCTGCGCTTTGCAGATTCAGTTTCTCTGACGCTAGCTTGGTCTAAATAATGTTTCTGAGCGGCTAAATCAGTCGCTCAATATTTACCACCCCCAGTAACACAAAGCCGTATCGGGCACCTTTACTTAACCCAACAATAATAACAAATACCCAGAACCGTAATTTACATAACCCGGCAATTAAAGTGAGAGGATCTCCTATAATAGGCACCCATGCCAAACATAAGCTCCACACTCCATAGCGGTTGAATAGCTGTTCAGCACGCTTTGTTTGTTCTTCAGACACCGGGAACCACGCTTTGTCTCGATAGTGCGTGATATTTTTCCCTAACCAGTAATTAATACAACTGCCAAGCACGTTACCAAATGTTGCAACGCACCAAAGTAACCAGATGCTACTGCTACCAATCGCCATTGAAGACAACACCACTTCTGATGTTCCCGGCAATAAAGTAGCTGAGCTCAATGCCGAGAAGAACAATCCAAAAAACTCTAGCACACGCACTCCTAATGTATTGTTTACGCTGCACCTATATCGAGAAAATAATACTTATAACTCAATGAAATGTAAGGTAGGGTGAGTAATGTGCGGCTGAAAAATATATCAAATACCGTACTCTTAATAAGTCACAATGGAGAATAATAATGATAAACAAGCTAAGTGCAACACTCATTAGCACTCTTTTATGCGCCAATTTATCCGGATGTAATACCGTTACGGAGCCGGTCAATGTTGATAGTAGATATGAGACATACATTCAAGTAGGGCAAGCATTTAAACATACACACTTCAATAATATTCAAGGGACGCCCATAACACTCAATCCAAACAAAAATAAGTTGGTTATTCTCTTTGCTACCTGGTGCTCTGACTCTCAAAGAACGTTAAAGGAACTTCAAGCATCTCCTTTGCTTCATGACTCATCAGTACAAATTATCGCCATTGGCCGTGAAGAAAATAGCACAACGCTGAGTAAATTTAATATCGACTATCAATTGCCTTTTGACTTAGTTGCAGATCCAGATAGAGCTATTTATAAGCAATATGCCAACAAAGGAGTCCCACGCCTAATTCTACTAGATAAACACAATAACGTCGTAAAAACCCTCATTGGTGAGCAAGCTAACATACTAGATCAAGTCATTTGGTAGTTGGCGATAATAACAGAGGTCTAAATGAGCAATGATATAGTAAATATATTAACCATGGCTAAAGTCATACAAACAGCTGTTGCACCCGTCTTTTTGATCACAGGTATTGCAGCAACGCTCGGTGTTTTATCAAATCGACTCGCCCGTATCACTGACAGGGCAAGATTACTTGACCGAAAAGTCAACTCTAGTCAAGATGACGCTTTGAAAGCATCTTTATGTACTGAGATGCGTGCCCTATTAAAACGGTCTCGCTGTATCCACATTGCTTTTAGTATGAGTGTCTTAAGTGCTCTGCTAGTGTGTGCCGTCGTGATGCTACTCTTCACTTCACACCTATATAAAATACCAGTGGGTATCACACTCTCAAGCTGTTTTATTGCGGCAATGATGTTATTGATGGGGGCATTTTTAGCGTTGCTTGCTGAAGTATTTTTAGCCACTAGAAGTATGCGTCGAGGTATGATTTTTAAAGATTTAGAATAATACAATCACCTTATTCAGCACAAAAAAAACGCCAGTCATTGACTGGCGTTTTTAATTTTAGCTATCAACTTACTTTTGTTTACGACGACGTAGCGCAGCAAACGGAGCAGCCAATAGTGCTAACCAAGCCAAAGAACCTGAAGAAGAACTTGTTGATGCTGGAAGTACTGTTGGCTCTGGAGCCGGTTGCTCAGCTTCCGTATCAACTGTATTCGTAATTGTTACTGTCACTTCAGCAGCTTCTGATGCATTACCAAATACATCAATTGCAACAACCATTAATTTCGCTGTGTTGTTACCTGCTTCGAAATCAAGCACATCAGCATTAGCAACGATTACTTCGCCGTTCATGTTTACTGTGAAAGCAGTGTGTGAAGAAGATTTCACAAAATACTCTTTAACTTCAAGGGTATTTTCTTGTGCTTCTAACTCTAACTGACCAATTACAGTATCTTTCGCTGTATTTTCTTCTACTGAAAACTCAGCTGAATTCAATTTCGGCGCTGTGAATGGATTTTCATTTTCTAATACTGCTGGTGTTACCGTTGCCATTACACCTTCGAGCTCACCAGAAGTAAGTGCAAATGCAGAATCAGCATTGATGTACGCTTTTTCACCCGGCTTAATCTCAGTAACAGCATCACCTGCTGCATTTGTGAATGTTGCAGGAGATGTTGCGAATGTGGTTGTACCCGTTAGTGTATCAGTTACATCGTATGCACCAATCTGATAGCCGTAACCTACTGACGCTTCAATCGTGATTGCATCACCTAGGTTTTTCTTCTCAAGACCGATGATGTCTGAACAACCAGAGAAAGTCACTGTGTTCGAACCCGCTGTATGATACATGCTCGTTAACAATGCCCATTGTGGTGCACCATCAACAATAGGACCACTAACTGTACGTGAGCGGCCAGGTACTGCAGCACTGCGGCCTACATCACTATACTGCGCTAATGCGTAGTCGTAAGTACCGTCGTTATCAAGGTCTAAATTCATTGCATAACCACCTGCTCGACGCAAGTGTGTTAGCTCATCGCGTAGCATGATTGAAGCAGTAAATGCCACACCAGTATCACACCCTTCAGCCGTCACAGCGTTAAATGTAGTGGCTAAAATGTTGAAATCTTTTTCAGACTTACTTACCTCAGTACCCGTTGCAACTAATTGCTCTGACATAGGGGTAATATCTTTAAAGCCATTGTTTGTTGCAACAACTTTAACCTTGCCGTTCATTAGCTCATAACCTAGCTCTAAGCCAACGTTCGCTTTCGGTAGGGCATGATAAACAATGTGTAAATCATGGTCACCTTCAGTATTTGGGTCATCAAAGACTAATGCGCCATCAAATTCAGATAAAGTCAATGCAGGGCTACGCTCAGCTAGCTCATCAGCATTAAGTGGGTTCTTCAGTTTCCACTCAGGTAACTTAGCAGGGTCAATCGTCAAGGTTACATCAAACTCAACAGTTTGACCTGCTGGTACAGTAACAGATTCAGGCATTTCCCAGCTAGCAGCCCCCGTTGCAGCATCATTTTCATAACGCGCTTCAGTGCGAAGGTTATAGGTCTTAGCTTCGTTTGAGAAGTTTTTCAATGTCACAGTTTTAGTGTATGCCGTTACTTCTGACACATTCTCAAAACCAAATGACAACGCCGCTTGGTTAGTATCAAACTCTGAGTGATAGACCCATGCCGCAACCGGTGATTTAACTGCTTTATCAACGTTCACTAAACCTGCACCAATCAAACTAATAGGTGCCAATGGTGAATCAGGGTTAATCGATGTTGCTTCAACTGTTACGTTCAGATCAGCGGTGTTCATGATGGTTGCTTTAATTTCGTATGCATTACGCTCTGGTAACGCTTCACGAACAAGTGCCACAGCACCTGCTGTCATTGGGCCTGAGAACGAAGTACCCGTTGCGCCTGCAACCTTATCTTGTGTGCCCGTTGCTGCAACTTGAATATTCACACCTGGCGCTGTGATTTCTGGTTTTAATAGACCATTCACTGAAGGACCACGTGAAGAGAAGTCTGCAACTGCACCAGCAACATTCTTCATCTCAACTTGAATCGCGTATTCTGCTGTTTCACCTGCTGCTAATTTGTCTTTTATCGCTTTACCCGCTTGGAAGTTCACACCTACAGAGAAGATAGTGACTTCTGTAGAGCTGCCACCCATTGGTGCTGGAGTACCATTGTCGGTGTTATTAGCAATCAGTACAAATGCCGCACCTTTAGCTTGTGCATTTAATACTTTAGTGACGAATGCACATGCACCACGGTCAATCAATACCGCCTTACCTGTGAAGTCCACATCGTCAGCAAATGCATCACAACCATTTTGGTTTGCATCAGGGTATACAAGCTCTGCATTCGTGTTGCTGAACGAGAACGCGTCCTGTGGACCAAAGCTTGCAGCTTGAATAACCGTCTCAGCACCTGCAACAGTACCTGATGCAATACCTTCTTCTAACGTTGGGTGTGTCATTGCACCCACTGATAGTGCATTTGGTGTCGTACTTGGACCACCGATACGGAATGGATGGTCACCGTCATTACCTGCTGAAATAACCATATTCACACCCAAATCAACAGCGCGTTGAATAAGGTATTGTGTACCACTGCCTGTGTATGTATCACCGAACTCACCACCGAGAGACATGTTGATCACATCTACACGGTCTGAAATATCGCCATCCCCATTAGGATCCATTGCTGACTCGAGTGCCGCAGCTTGTGCTGCGCTTGGACAACCACCACCACAGACAGAATAAACATATAGCTCAACGTCTGGTGCAACACCTGTCACTGAGTGAGAAACCGATGTACCATGACTTGTTGGTGAGTCTTCTTCAGTAGGAACCGCTGGATCATTCTCAATTGGATCCGCATCGTTACGCATATAATCGTAACCGCCTTTGACTTGACCTTGAGGCCATGCAACCGTTGTTGGATCTGCTTGAGCAGCTTCATACGCTTCAACTGTACCGGCAGCTTCATTGAAGATTTTGTGAGTATAATCAATACCCGTATCGAGTACAGCGACCTTTTGGCCCATACCTGTAGCCAAACCTTCAGTACGTACTGGCGTTGCTTTAATGTAGTCAGATGATTCTGCAATGTGTAGTTCAGAATCAAACATAGGTAACACACGTTCTACGCGTGCGTCTTTTTCAATCGCTGCTAGCGCTTCTTTTGACGCTTCAACAATCAGTGTAGGGGCTAAAACACGTGTTTGACCAATAACTTTCGCATTGAAGTCTAAACTGTTTAGTTCAAGCGTTAACGCTTCTTGAAGTTGTGAAATTTGCGCCATTGTTGCACGAGCATCACCCGACTGGTATGTGCCCTGTGCATATAAGCTCGCCGCTGACGTTGCTTTCAGCACGATTAAATAAGAAGTTGGCTCATTCTTTTTCGTATCTTGTGCTGTCACTTTAACAGCATCGAAATTGGCAAAATTATTTACCATATTTGCCGTGTTTGCAGAGACACCCGCTGTGAGTAATACACTACCAACCGCAGCTGCAATTGTTGATTTCTTGATTAGCTTAGACATTAAATTCCCCTAGGACTTGTTGTTAACTGTTTTAACAGCCACCATCTTTATTGTTAACCCTCACATTGGTAACTATTGCGTTTGTTGATCTTATTTGACCAATGCGAAGGAACATTAATATAGTGTGAAAGTGCCAACGTAATCAACACCGAAAATACACAAACTAAATCCCCCATTTACATATGGTCAAATAAAAACTGTAACCGATTGAAATAAATAAATATTTTTTTGTAAAAAAAAGTAAATGGCATCATCATAAAAGTGACTTATCTCATCTTTAATTGGCATATTAACCGTCATTCAAGCCAAATGACCGCATCATGCTTGCCTTTTCTACAGCATTTACGTAAAACATTAAGCCACATAACTTAGGGGCAAAACATGAAAAAACTGATTATATTAAGTGCGTTCTTATCCGCTATATCAACGAATGTAGCGGCAAACTCACTCTTTGATGAACCAGAAGATGCTATCGAATATAGAAAAGCTGCATTTCAATTAATTCGTTATCAAATTGGTGACATGGGTGACATGCTCAAGGGAAAGGTGCCTTTTGATGCAGATAAATTTGCTCAACGCGCTAATAATGCAGCAAGCCTTTCAAGCCTGCCATGGGAAGCATTTACAGCAGGATCAGATAAAGGCGATACAAGTGCATTACCGGCAATCTGGAGTGATCGAGCTAAATTTGACGCAAAAGCTAAGTCATTTGCGGAATATGCACAAGCACTCGCGGTTGCTGCACAATCGGGAGATAAAAAAACCATTGCACCTGCTTTTAAAAACTGGGCTAAAGGTTGTAAAGATTGTCATAAATCGTTTAAAGATTAGGTTTATACTACCGAGCTAAAGTATAAAACGGTGTGAACACACCGTTTTATTTGTTATCTAGCCGACGTTAAATAAAGCCATCAAAGGCTCCTGACCCCATAAATACAATACCCCTATGGAAAGCACAACAAAAATGATGTAAGCCACCTTTCCGGAACGCATAAACGGCTGGTCCGCCGATTCTGTGGTATACCCCGTCACCAATGTCTTAACCAGCTTTTTTCCTTTCATGCGGTAGAATGCAATCGCACCAATATGTATTCCAATCGCCATCAGTAACAAGTCAATGTTGTCTCGATGTAAATCATTAGCAAGCTCCACCCATGCATATGGCACATACTGTACTAACGGTCCTTCGATTAATATATCGTCACTACTCATTAACCCACTTAATAGCTGGATGAATATCAGAGTAAAAAAGACTAAGACCATCACACTTCCAGCTGGGTTGTGTCCCGTTGTCGGTTGATCTTTTAGCAACGCATTCATTACAGCCTTAGGCGAATGAAAAAGTGAAGCTAGCCGCGCAGTACTACTGCCAAAGCAACCCCATATAATACGCGTTAACATCAATGCCAACAACACATACCCCGTCACGAAGTGTAGGTCCAGCCACCCCTCATCACCACTGATATACAAGATTGCAATCCCGCACACCAATAACCAATGAAACCCTCTAACAAAGCCATCCCAAACTTTAACCATTGCGCCCCCTCAAGTCTCTATTTGGTTATTTGAATCGCTTTGAGTATGACAAACTCTTTAGAGCAACGCATCAATAGATGCGATGAAAGTCTGACCTTATCAGCTAAAGTTGCGATAGAATGGCAAGTTATGTCTGATGCCGCTGTGATATATCATACATCGTCAAAATAACATGCCGTATAGCAGTGTAGTGTGCGTTACATACTCGCTAATAATATGCGTTTACTTTTTTCTAAGGTAACAGCTTGATGTTCACCTAATGCCACCATGCCATGGCGTTCTAATTGCGCACATACTTGCTGTGCAACCTCTTCACCCAAACCATGATCACTAAAACGTGTAGGCATATTAACCTGATGAAAAAACTGTTCAGTCAGCGAGATTGCTTCTGAAATAGCCCCTTCAGGATCTGTAATATCTAAGCCAAAGACTCGTTCTGCATACTGTAATAATTTTTCACGCTTTTCTTGCCGCTGCTGTACCATCATACGAGGTAACACAATCGCTAAAGTTTGTGCATGATCTAACCCATATAAAGCGGTGATCTCATGTCCAATCATATGTGTTGCCCAATCTTGTGGTACCCCAGCACCAATCAAACCATTCAATGCCATGGTTGCAGACCACATAATATTTGCGCGTGTTTGATAACTGGCCTCATCATTTAATACTTTTGGCCCCTCTTCAATTAACGTTAACAGTAGTCCTTCAGCGAAGCGGTCTTGAACTTTGGCATCAACAGGATAGGTTAAATACTGCTCCATAGTATGTACAAACGCATCAACAACCCCATTAGTCAGCTGGCGCTTAGGAAGTGATTGCATCACATTTGGATCCAGTACGGCAAACTGAGGCTGTACTAATGCAGACGCAAACGGCAGTTTGTCTTCAGTTTCAATGTTTGAGATAACGCTGAAACTATTTGACTCAGATCCGGTAGCAGGCAACGTCAGCACCACACCAATTGGCAGTGCTTTACTAATGTGTGCGCCCTTAGCAAGAATATCCCAAGGCTCAGCGTCAAACATCGAAGCCGCAGCAATAAACTTACACCCATCAATCACAGAACCACCGCCAACAGCCAAGATAAAATCATAACCTTCAGCTTTTATCAGCTCAACAGCACGCATACATGTTTGATAACTCGGGTTAGGTTCAATACCAGAGAACTCACCCCACTCAAACCCGCTTAGCGCTTCCACAACTTGATTATAGATCCCATTTTTCTTAATACTGCCCCCACCATATACCACCAACACCTTAGCGCTTGCCGATATATTGTGCTTGATTTCTAAAATCTGTTGCGCACCAAAGTGAATATGGGTTGGGTTTACAAAATTAAAATTTAACATTACTTTACTTGCTCCGATAACCGAGATGTTGTGACCGGTTTCACCTTTTGATTGTGCGTAGTTTAATTTCAATATAGATAAACAAACAGCTGTCAGATGGCAAATTACCTTTGCTACACAGCAATAATAAAGCGTATATAATGAATTTATCTATATATAGAGGGGTCATATCATGTGGCAAGGGTTAGATGTTTTCTTAGCGGTTGTTGAACACGGCAGCTTTAGTAAAGCAGCCAATGTACTTGATGTATCAACATCTTACGTTAGCAGACAAATTCAACAGTTAGAGCAGCGTCTTGGTACCATATTGATTCACCGCACCACACGTACCCAAAATCTCACCGACAGTGGTCGGGAGTATGCGATTAAGCTTAAAGTTATTCAGCAGGAGCTAGTCGATGCAACAAATCATATTCAGGGTATTCAAAGGCAACCCAAAGGGTTAATTCGCATCAGTGGTGCCGGGGATTTTGTCGCCAACAGCATCGCACCCATTGTTGCCGAGTTTTTAAAACGTTACCCTGAAGTCAGCATAGAGTTTGATTTTAATAATCGAAATATTGATTTAATAGAAGAGGGGTTCGACTTAGCCATTCGCTTTGGCAGGCTTCAAGATTCGAACCTCATCGCGCGAAAGTTATGCCATCGTCCTATGAGTCTTGTCGCTAGCCCTGAGTATATAGCAAACACCCCTATCCCAATTCACCCCTATGAATTGGTCAATCACAATTGTTTAATTGCTATTAGTAACCGCTGGCGGTTTAATATTACTCAGCAAGTGGAAGAGATTAAAGTTGCAGGCAATTGGCGTAGCAACAATCCGCACGCTATTCTCAATGCATGTATACAAGGGTTAGGAATTGCACATTTAGCACAAGATATTGTTGCCGAGTCTATTGCAAGTGGCAGGCTCATTTACCTTTTGCCAGACTTTCAAGTGCAAGATAATGCCACGTGGTTAGTTTACCCACGCAAAGATCTCATGCCGTATCGAGTACGGTTATTAATTGAGTTTTTACTCGAACACGTTAATTAAGTGTATGCTAGAGTAGTTGTTATCATTAAAAAGTACAAAAATAGGACCTCTTATGGATACCTTTTATCAGTTTTCTGCCACCACATTACAAGGCCAACCATTCGACTTTTCATCTTTGCAAGGTAAAACGGTGCTGATTGTAAACACAGCAAGTGAATGCGGCTTAACACCGCAATACGAAGGGCTACAAGCGCTACATCAGCAGTATGCTGAACAAGGGCTGGTGATAATCGGCTTTCCCTGTAATCAATTTGGTCAACAAGAACCCGGTAGTCCAGAACAAATTCAGCAAGGTTGCTTAATTAATTACGGGGTTGATTTTACCATCATGGAAAAAATTGACGTCAATGGAGAGCATACTCACCCTGTCTATATTTACCTTAAAGCACAGCTACCCGGCCTGTTTGGGCAACGGATCAAGTGGAACTTTAGTAAATTTTTAATTAACAAAGCAGGGCAGCCAATCAAACGTTATGCCCCCACAACAAAGCCCAATAAGCTACGCAATGACATTGAAAAAGCGCTAGCATAGCGCTTAAGGTTAAAGGCACCATACTTCTGAGCTTATTTATATCTGATACATTTACCTACTCCAAATAATCAAAATCGCTATCACCAACATCTTTACGCAACCGCTTCTGCTCAAGATAGTCTTCAATCTTACGTTTCACTTTACGTCTTTGCTTATCATGTTGATTTCGCTCTAACTCATCAAATTCACTAGCTGTAAAATCATCATCAAGCCCATCATATGAATATGTTTTACCCACAGTCTGCTCCAATCACGTTACAAAAACAGCGTATCCACTTTCATCAAGTGGCTTACTGCTGTTCACTTCTTAGTGTTTAGTTCGAAATTACCATTCTGAACAATGAGAATTTTTTATCGTGTAAATGAAAAATGCTTATCCATCATTTTTTATGGTCAACTTCGCTAACATTTAGTCTTCTTTACCATTTAAGCAGCTCGTTCATCACAACTAAAAAGCATATGTAATTGATAAGTAACAAAAATAAAATTGGCACTCATCTTGATTATTAAAAACTAACCCAATTAAAATCAAGGCATTGTCATGAAAAAATTACTTATTCTCGGCGCATTTTTTACAAGCTCTAGCGCACTCGCAACCCATAGTCACTCATTGCAATTCACCTCCGACGAGTGCCAGGTTGAGTTCAAAAATGATGTAATGATCACACCAGAACAATTACACATCACCACGGCACAACAAAGTAAGTGGACAATTAATGACAATGGGGACGTATTAAAGGATGGTGAAAGAGTGTCCCTAACAGCAACACAGCAAGATGCCATGCGCAACTACGCTGACTCGTTACGCGTTCAGTTACCAAAAGTAGCAAATATTGCGCTAGAAGGTGTAAAAATAGCTGGGGTAGCATTAGATGAAGTAAGCAATGCACTACAACTAAACAGCCTGGACTCTATCGGCTCTGTACTCGATGAACTGCATCTTGAAATTAACGAGACCTTCTACCAAGACGGCGCTTTTGTTATGGGGAAGCAAACATTTGACCAATTTGGTAATAACTTCGACCAACAGTTTGAAGAACGGATCGAATCAGCACTCCAAGGTGCCATGATGGAGTCTATTGGTAGTATTTTAGTGGCAATTGGGTCTGAAATGACGAATTCAAATGGTGATATGAGTAGCTTCGAGCAACGCATGGAGACTATGGGACAAGCCATAGAAGAAAAAGTTGAAATGCAAGCTCGAGTCATAGAAAAGCAAGCAAATCAACTATGCGGTCAATTTGAAGACATAGCCCAACAAGAGCAACAGTTAAGCCAAAATATTCCCGAGTTTATAGGTTACTCTGTTTTTAACGCCCAATAAAAGTAGCCAATACGCAACGTTGAAAAACTATCTCCCAACTGAAATAGCCAGTCAATAACTGGCTATTTTTTTGCTTCAGGCAAAAGCTGACCTAACAAAGCAATGGCCTGCTCTACAACCTCACTCCATACTAAGCCATAACTCATGCGTATACACGATTCATATTGCGTACCCGCGCTAAACAGTACACCAGGTGTAATACTGACCCCTTGTGTAATGGCCAATTGAAACAATTTGGCTCCGCTATATTGACGACCCAAGTCGACCCAAATAACACACCCCCCTTGTGGATCGCTCAATCGTACTGAACTTGGAAAATATCGACGCAATGCAGCAACCATCTGCGCTTTATTATCTAGTAAGCGCTTACGCATCAGCTTTAGATGCCGATCATATTCTCCACCAGCCAAATAGTCAGCTAGCACCCATTGATTCATCAATGAACTGGAGCAACTTAACGCACGTTTTAAACGTCGTGCTTTTGCAATATGAGGACCCGCCACCATCCAGCCAACACGATAGCTTGGCGCTGCCGTTTTTGAAAAAGAGGCGCATGTAATAACATGGCCCGATGATGTAAAACACTGGGCAGGCTTTCCACGTCGCTCAGTAAAGTGCAGATCCCCGTAAACATCATCCTCAATCAGCGTGACCTGATGTCGCTCTAACAACTCAACCAGTGCCCTGCGACGAATATCTGGCATAAACGAGCCTAACGGATTATTGATACTTGTAGAAAATACACACGCCTTTATATCATGTTTGAGCAACGCTTCATTTAAATCAGACAGCCATACTCCATCATCGGGACACACTGGAATTTCAATGGCTCTCAGTCCAAGACTTTCCACTAGTTCCACAATACCAAAATAGCAAGGAGACTCGATAGCCACCACATCACCAACGCAGGCAACACACTGCAGTGCTATGGCTAACGCTTCTTGAGCCCCATTGGTGATCACGAGCTCTTCTGTATTAACCGCTAAACCCAAATCTAAGTAACGATATGCAATTTGCTGCTTTAATCGGTGTAAGCCATCCATTGCACCATAACTCAGCATACCTTCCCCCATACTGTGCATAGCTCGACGCATTAATTTCGCTAATACCTTTTCAGTGCTGGCAACCATCACTGGATTCGCAATACCAAATGACACAACATGAGGTTGATGAATCGCGTCATAAACCTGCTCTATAAGTTGCTGTTTATTCACCACAACCGGTTTTTTCGACAACTTGACCCGCTTAGGCATTGAACTGCTGACCTGTGCGGCTTGTAAGAAATAGCCCGATTTCTCTTGCGCTCTTACCTTACCTTGAGCCTCTAATGTTTGATACGCCTGCTTTACAGTGGGAATACTCACCTCAAGCTTACTTGCCATTGCTCGCAATGATGGCAGCTTATCACCAGGACATAAAGTGCCTTGGCAAACCATATCATCAACAAGTGTGATCACTTGCTCATACAAAAATCGTTTGTGCTGTTTCGAAATAACAAAACTCATATACCACTCATCTGTATAGGTCTTTTTTTACTTATTCTGTATATAGCATATACACATTAAGTCTCTACAATAGTACATCTTCTCATCATAATAAATAGTAAGTTTATACTTACAAACCTTAAAGGGCATGAAATGAAAAGTATACTACTGTATACAATGACCGTATTAATTTGGGGGTCAACGTGGTTAGCGATTGAGTTTCAGCTAGGTGAAGTTAATGAAGTTGTCTCATTGTGCCTAAGGTTTACCCTTGCAGCCATTTGCATGTGGGCTTATGTCATTATAAAACGTATGCCCATGCGGTTTAACCTTAAAAACCATTGCTTTTTCATTTTGCTCGCAATGGGGAACTTCGGCTTGAATTACTTGATGCTGTACTTCGCACAAGGGTATCTAAACTCAGCCATGGCATCCATTGCATTTTCTCTACTTTTAGTGATCAACATTATCAATACGCGCTTATTCTTTGGCAAACCCATTGCCAAAAGAATATATTTTGGCGCTACGTTCGGGTTATTCGGGATTACCGCACTTTTTTGGCATGACTTACGACAATTTGACCTCAATAGTGGCGCGATAATTGGCCTAGGACTTGCGCTACTCGGTACATTAATTGCTTCATTCGGCAACATGGTCAGCGTAAGAAATTCAAATAACAACATTGGCGTTCTACAAGGCAACGCATGGGGCATGCTATATAGCAGTATACTGCTCGGTGCCTATGTTGTTTTAGCTGGTGAATCACTGATCATTCACGCCAACTGGCAATATTGGAGCTCACTTTTATACCTCGCAGTGTTTGGTACTGTTATTGCTTTTGCAAGCTACTTCTCATTGCTTAAAAACATAGGGCCTGAAAAGGCCAGCTACATTATCGTGTTGTTCCCTTTGGTCGCTGTGCTATTGAGTACATATTTTGAAAACTTTACTTGGCAATCGAATACTTTCATCGGCTTTAGCTTAGTGCTGCTAGGTAATGCCATTGTACTTACCCCTTTTGATAAACTGAAACTACATTTAATTCAATCCCCAGTGAGAAGCTAAACCTTGTCACTCAAACGCCGTCAGTCATTGACGGCGTTTATTTTTATTACAAAATACATATTTCAATCGCTTTCGGAAAACAACTAACGTGCGCTGGAGTTTCTCCTATGATCTCTCCATCGGCTTCTATATCTAACCCCACAGCATCAATACTAAATTGCTGTGACTCTGTTTTATGTACAATCGATAACCGCTCATGTTGAGCGAATAGCATTAACAAAAAAGTCATCAGCCTTGTAATAAGTGAATCGGCATGAAATTCTAGGCAAGTCAGAGTCCCACTTTGAGCATCAGCGCTAGGCGCACAAGGCAGACCTGCTGCAAAGTATCGACCGTTCGCTATCAACATCATCATCATAGGAGTCGGGTGACCGAGCGAGCTTGCAACCTTCACACTTTGGTACGAAACAAGGTTCAATAGCCCAGCCCAAACATAACTTAACTTATTTCGCTTGCTCTGAGATTTGATTGATCTCACTACTTTCGCACTGAAGCCAACCCCCATCATGTTGACGAAGTACCGCGAATTTACCTTGCCTACATCAATCGCCGAATATTTAGTTGAAAAAATACTCTGCCGCCACTGTGATAATGAATAACCAAACTGCCTTGCAAAGTCATTACCTGTTCCTGCAGGTAACAATGCAAAGCGGCAAGTTAACCCCACAATGCCATTGATCACTAAATGTAACGTTCCGTCGCCACCAATAACGACTACAACATCTTGTCCTTGCGAGAACTGACGGATATTTTTTACATCATTAATAAAGTTTCCCGTGGTAAAAAACCAGTCACAAGTCATTTTTTTACATTGAATTTGTTTTTTTACCCAATCTACGTGCCGCTGAGTACTCACTGCAGCACTTGGTTTCACCACAACCAGCATAGAACCCCTAAATAATTAAATTAATTAATATGAATAATTAGTCAAAATAAAACTCAAAAAAACCACAAAAAAAATAAAAACCAAAATAAAACAACAAAATACAAAAGAACAAAGCATTAAAAAACTGAATAAAGTTGCACAATAAAAAATAAACAAAAATAAATAAACAAAAATGCATTAGTTTTACTTATCCGAAAGCGGTAATTTTTATCGCTTTATTTTTAATCTAATCGCACGCAAAATAGCCTTGTTTTACATACTCTTTGACTTGATAGGAACCGACCATGCTTAATTCTGCAACCACTTATAATGAAACTGTAACACCAACACCAACCAAAGTACGCTTTGACTGGATGACCTATTTAAATCGCTTCGGTAAATTATATGCTTTAAGCTTCGTGTCTCTTCTTAAGTGATGACCTTGTCACTGAGGTCACCATCCGTTAATGAGTGACCTCTAATACAAAATCCGCCTACTCCAACTCCATAAATTTACGACATTTTTCTTGTTTTTTTAAATAAATCACGAAAAACAGTGTAAATTTTGTGCAAACAGTTCAAAAGTAGTTTACAGCAGCTCTTTCGCTAAGTATTATCAGTGGCTCTGGAGAGATGGCTGAGTGGTCGAAAGCACCGGTCTTGAAAACCGGCAAGGGTTTGTAGCCCTTCTAGGGTTCAAATCCCTATCTCTCCGCCATATTTTTACAGTTTTGCGCCGGAGAGGTGGCCGAGTGGCTGAAGGCGCTCCCCTGCTAAGGGAGTATAGGGTTTGTAGCCCTTCTAGGGTTCAAATCCCTATCTCTCCGCCATATTTTTACAGTTTTGCGCCGGAGAGGTGGCCGAGTGGCTGAAGGCGCTCCCCTGCTAAGGGAGTATAGGGTTTGTAGCCCTTCTAGGGTTCAAATCCCTATCTCTCCGCCATATTTTTACAGTTTTGCGCCGGAGAGGTGGCCGAGTGGCTGAAGGCGCTCCCCTGCTAAGGGAGTATAGGGTTTGTAGCCCTTCTAGGGTTCAAATCCCTATCTCTCCGCCATATTTTTACAGTTTTGCGCCGGAGAGGTGGCCGAGTGGCTGAAGGCGCTCCCCTGCTAAGGGAGTATAGGGTTTGTAGCCCTTCTAGGGTTCAAATCCCTATCTCTCCGCCATATTTTTACAGTTTTGCGCCGGAGAGGTGGCCGAGTGGCTGAAGGCGCTCCCCTGCTAAGGGAGTATAGGGTTTGTAGCCCTTCTAGGGTTCAAATCCCTATCTCTCCGCCATATTTTTACAGTTTTGCGCCGGAGAGGTGGCCGAGTGGCTGAAGGCGCTCCCCTGCTAAGGGAGTATAGGGTTTGTAGCCCTATCGAGGGTTCGAATCCCTCCTTCTCCGCCATTTCTTATAAGAAACCGCACTTTTTAATAAAGCGCGGTTTTTTTATGCCTAATATGTTGTGTAGTAACATCATTCGTTAAGTAATATAAATACTATCATTTGCTCATTTAATTTTATCACCCATGCACCGCGAGCTGTTTAAATCGACGTATTAAAGTTGCACGAAACATCAACTTACATCCGTGCCTTCATCAAAAAACGCGGCTATACTCAATGAGCGAACCATTACCCTAAAACTCTATGACGTTAACTTTTAAGCACAATTGGCAAAGCTGGCTCTGCTATGCACTTTTTGTATTTGGCTATTTCTGTTCCGGGAAAGTACTCAGTGCTTTTGCTTTTCAAGATCAAGTCCTTCCTATTTGGTTGCCTGCTGGCATAGCATTAATTGGCGTGTATATATGGGGCTGGCGATTCATCCCTGGATTACTGTTTGCATCATTCGCTTTTAATTGGGGCTCTGTATATGGCTGGCAGCCACAAACGGTGCCTTTTGCAAACGTAATACAAACGTTTATTGTTGCTACAGGCGCACTCATTCAAGCAACGTTAGGGGGTTACATTTTACGCGATTGGCTAGGCCACCCACTCCTCCTCAATAGTCGCAGACACATTGTTTATTTTGTTTTAATCCTCGGTATTGCCGTTAATCTCATTTCAGCAAATATCGGCGTGCTGTCTTTGAGTTTTTACCATCCGGATTATCACTTTTCAGACCACTGGCAGAATATGCTGGCATGGTGGCTTGGTGACTCCCTCGGGGTACTCATTTGTGCGCCCGTGTGCCTTATTCTAGTTAACCCCTGGCTTAATAAACCGGTCCCCAAGCATAACTTATTGGGTACTTTGAGCGCCTGTATCGTACTCTTTTTCTCAGTTGCTATGACAACCTACTTATATAATGAAAACAACAATAAAAATGCACATATTGCAGCTGAGCGCGAAGTGAAAATTATCGAGCATATTATTTATCGATATGTGAACCGCAGTATGCTTGCAGTTCAAAGACTGGCTAACCAACTTCAATCAACGCCAAACTTTGACCGTCAATCTTTTATGGATATCAGCAACGAAATAAGAAAAGAATACACTTTCATCCGCGCTCTTTCTTGGAACGCTTATTTAAAGCAAAACAAACAAAGTGCAATGAATGAGCAATTAAAAACACTTTACGGACCTAATGTTAAAATTAAAGGTCAGCCACTGTTACTCACAGATCCGATGGTTGTAGTGAAATATATCTCCCCAGAACAAAGTAACTACGGTGCGCTTGGGCTTAATATTTATGCCAATCCACAACGACAAGGAGCACTCAAAAAGGCACTCATTGCACAAGAACCCCAAGCGACTCATATTATATTTTTAGTACAAGAAAGCCGCCCATCTCCAGCTTACTTGCTTGTATCACCTGTTTATGAGCACTTAACTAAGCAAACTCACTCACTCAAAGGGTACGCAACGGGAGTCATTCAAGTAGACATTCTGTTGAATGAGGTATTAAAACAAGCCCAAGCACAACGATTTGATATTGCGTTTTTTGACGATAAAAATGATCATGCTTTTTATCAAAGCTATGAAGGGCAAAAAAAAACAACGACAACTAAATGGGTTGTTCCTTTGCATGTTGCGGGTCAAAAGTGGCATATGAAGCTGTCAGTGAAAGATGCATTCACTTCCCACGTAAACAAGTTGCAAACTTTATTTTTATTGACGCTGCAGTTAACCATTACGGCACTGATAACATTTATTTTATTACTCTTTAATTATCAGCATCATGCCTTAAATAACCTTGTCGAGCGACGAACCCAATCATTAGCAAAAGCGAAGCAGCAGTCAGATGAAGCCAACCAAGCAAAAAGTCGCTTTTTAGCGAACATGAGCCACGAAATTAGAACTCCTTTAAATGCCGTCATCGGCTTCGCTTCTTTGGCTATTGATAATCAAAATACCGCCCAACTGCAAAACTATATCCATCGAATTGGTTCCGCATCAAAAACCTTATTAAACCTCGTGAACGATATTTTAGATATCGCGAAAATTGAGTCAAACCGTTTACACCTAGATAAACATACTTTTGAGCTGCAAGCTTTATTAAAACGAATTGACTCTATGTTTGCGACCTCAGCAAACAACAAAAATATTACTTGGACAATCCATCACAACTTACAAAATGAATGCTGGGTCAAAGGCGATGAAATGCGCATTGAACAGATCCTGATTAACCTTTGCAGTAACGCAGTAAAATTCACTCAGCATGGTGGCATTAACGTAAAATTGGAAGTGGACGAAATAGCACCGCATTGCCAATTGCTATTTAGCGTCACAGATACAGGTATTGGTATCAAGGCATCTCAATATAAAGATGTTTTTAATGCCTTTAACCAAGCTGATAGCTCTACATCTCGTGAATTTGGAGGGACGGGGCTTGGCTTAGCTATTGCTAAAGAACTCGCAGAACTAATGCAAGGTAGCCTATCAATTGACAGTCAAGTGGGACACGGAAGTTGTTTTACACTCAGCATCAAATGTGAATTAAGCCAACCACCAACAATTCACAAATTAGAGATTGATACGCAACAGCTGCACAAGCTGCATATCTTAGTTGCCGAGGATAACCCTGTTAATAAGCTTGTCATTAAAGCGATGCTTGATACATTTAAAATAAGCCATACGATCGTAGAAAATGGGCAACAAGCAGTCAATGCCGTAGATGTAGATGAGTATGATTTGATACTCATGGACTGCCAAATGCCTGTTATGGATGGCTATCAAGCAACGTCACTGATAAGACAAAAAAAAGATGCGACACAACTCCCCATCATTGCTTTAACCGCAGACGTTATGCCAGAAGACAAAGCACATGCCCTCGCAGTTGGATTTAATCAGCACCTAGCAAAACCTTTGGAGCGTGATAAACTTGCCCAGTGCTTAGCACAGTACTGTTAAAGCATATTTACCTTAGAGATTTGGACTACGATACCTTCTCGCGTACGATAAGGCCTTATGCCAAATCGAACTATTTAATCACCGTGACTTGTTATTATTATGTTTAGCTCTCAATTCTTTAGCGAAATCTCAACCATTGGACTACAACAATGGAATACTCTAGCGCAACATGATTTATTCTGCCGCTATGAATGGCTTGCGGCACTTGAGCACAGCCAATGCGTCACTCATAAGACTGGCTGGCAGCCTCAGCATTTAGCGGTTTATCAAGATTCACAGTTAATTGCATTAGTGCCTGGCTATATTAAATCTCACTCATATGGCGAATATGTTTTTGACTGGTCTTGGGCTGAAGCATACGAAAACCACCATTTAGCTTACTACCCGAAGTGGCTCTCTGGCATTCCATTTACCCCAATAACAGGGAGGCGCATACTTACATTAGAGCTCACTGACGAAATAGTGGAATATATTTGCCAAGTATTGCAACAAGCAATGACCCTAAAGCAATGGTCTAGTACACATATCAATTTTTTGACCGAAGCAGGGCATTTTAGTAATACTATGATGGTTCGCCATGCCGTGCAGTTCCATTGGCAAAATAAGTACTTTCAATGCTTTGATGATTTCTTAGCAACCATGACCGCCCGAAAACGCAAAATGATTAAAAAAGAGCGCAACCATATCTCTGCACAATCACTCGACATTGTGTGGTTAAGTGGCGACGATATCTCTACGGAACATATGCAAGGCTTTTTTGCTTGTTATCAACAAACCTATTTAAAACGCTCAGGCCACTCAGGCTACCTCAATTGGGCATTTTTTAATGAGATTAAGCACTCAATGTCGAATAATATACATTTGTGTATAGCTTACAGCAACCAAGCCCTCGTGGCCGCGAGCCTTTATCTAAGCGATGGTGACACTTTATATGGAAGATACTGGGGATCTCTCGCTGATTATCAGCATCTCCATTTTGAATTATGTTATTACCAAGGCATTGAATTTGCGATACACAATAAACTTAATCGCTTTGATGCTGGTGCCCAAGGTGAGCATAAATTAACGAGAGGCTTTGAACCTGTTATCACCTATTCAGCCCACCAAGTCGCACATCCAATGTTTGCCAGCGCAATCACAGACTTCATAGCTCGGGAGCGTACGCACGTAGCGCAATACGCCGAACAATGCCTCACTCAGCTACCTTTTAAAGACCAATAATCGGTTATTCGCTGGCATAGCGTGATCTGCTAATAAGTCGAGCCCACTTTGATGCGCCAACTCTATGATCCATTCAACATCTCGGATCCCACTGCGTGGATCTCGTTGCAACAAATGTTGGTGAAATGCAGCATTACTACTGCTTGTAAACTGCCCATCATAGTTAAATGGGCCATAGATAATCAATAAGCCCTGTTGGCGTAAATGTTTTTTTACTCCTAGAAAAAATCTTTCTACTAAGTCTTTACTCACAATGTGTAATGTATTCGCCGTATAAATGGCTGGCACATCCTCTAGAGGCCAAGCATTCTGTAAGTCCAGCTCAATTGGCGCGTTTAAGTTACTTAGTTGCGCATCATGATGCCAACTTAAAATACCCGCATGATTGACGGCTCGATCGCTGGCTTGCCATTGTAAATGTGGTAAAGCATGAGCAAAGTGAACACTGTGTTGCCCTGTTCCAGAACCAACTTCTAGGACTTTTTCACATGTGGCAAGTAAGGGTTTTAAAATATTTAAAATAGGCTCTTTATTATTTTCACATGCCTGAGAAAAGGGTTTATCTACACTCATATATGCACCTTGATCATTCATCTTTGCGCTATATTGATGCAATATCAATTGCAAATTGCAAGTATACACAGAGAAAAAAATTAACACCATGTTTTATATGTCTTTTTGTTATTGGCACAATCACTGCTTTATCTACTATGTAATATATTAACAAACCATAGGACAACAATTATGTTTATTTCAACAATTACACATATGCCCATCAATGACACAGGCTTGGTTAACGAGCATGACGACAACTTATTTGTCACTAGTGAAGAATATCGTAAAGAAGTACAAGATCTCTTAACGCCAACAGAACAAGAAGATGTGCCAGCCACAGCATACACCTTTATACTCGGTTACAACTAGCCATGACCACACGCACTCTTCTATTGCGCTAAAACCCTTTTAGTGTAATGATAATGGTTATCGTTACACTAAAAGGGTTTGCTATGCATCCTCATCAGGCTGTCAGCTCTTATTCTCCAAAGCTAGCCACTCATTGTAAAAGACCCCAGCTCGAAGCGCCCATGGTTGTGGCACAGTTTATCGATGCAGGTATCACACTTGCCAAATGGTACGGATGCAATAAATGCATGTTGTTACAAGAGCTATATTTAAAGAGAACCTTTGATGAACTACTTCATAACATTGCTGACCCGCTAGTGCATCAAGCATTGCGACAGCAATGTCAAGACCAGCTTTATAAACCACTACTCGCATTAAAACGCTATTATAAATCCATTCCACATGGCAGATCTCGCTTCCTAAAAATAGAGCATGAAGCACGAGTTATCAGCCATATATTTAACCCTTATTCTTAGGAGTCAGCATGACCACCTTTCGCCAAGCTTCAGACAGTATGGGTACTTTAGAAGTACCTGAAACCGCTTTATATCAAGCCCAAACTCAACGAGCCATCAATAATTTCGCAGTCAGTAACCTAACCATGCCAGCCGCTTTTATCCAGTCACTGGCTTATATCAAACAAGCAGCTGCTGAAACTAATGCAGAATTAGGACACTTAGATGCAGATATAGCGAAAGCCATCATCAGTGCTGCGCAAAGTATTATTGATGGAGAACATTTGGCACATTTCCCTGTAGATGTATTTCAAACAGGCTCAGGCACGAGTTCAAATATGAATGCCAATGAAGTGATTGCCACGCTTGCTAGTCAGCAAAGCGGCCTAGATGTCCATCCAAATGACCATGTTAATATGGGACAAAGCTCTAATGATGTCATACCAACGGCCATTCACGTAAGTAGTGCAATCGCTGTTATTTATGACTTATTACCTGCACTTAAGCACCTTTCACAGAGTATTGAGCAAAAATCTGCAAGTATTGGCCACCATGTAAAAACCGGTAGAACGCATTTAATGGACGCTATGCCGATAACATTTGCACAAAGCCTCAGCGGGTGGCAGCATCAAATAGATAACGCGTATCAAGGCATACTAACAAGCGTTGAAAAAGTATTTGAACTAGCTCAAGGTGGCACTGCTGTCGGAACAGGCGTAAATGCAGACGCTAAGTTTTCTAACTTATTCAATCAATACCTCAGTAGTAATGTCGGAATTCGCTTCTCTACAAGTCAAAACTTCTTTTACAGTATTGGCTCTCAAGATGCCATTGTTGCACTGTCAGGCCAATTGAAAACGTTGGCTGTCGCTAATATGAAGGTTGCGAATGACCTTCGCTGGATGAATTCAGGACCATTAGCAGGCCTCAGCGAGATTGAGCTTGAAGCATTACAGCCAGGTTCTTCAATTATGCCCGGCAAAGTAAACCCTGTAATACCTGAAGCTGCAGCGATGGTGAGTGCTCAAGTTATTGGCAACGACACAACAATTACAGTGGCGGGCCAATCTGGTAACTTCGAACTGAATGTTATGCTACCAGTTATTGCCCATAACATATTAGAAAGTATCGATGTATTATCTAATGTAAGCCGTTTACTTGCCGATAAAGCCATCTCTAGTTTTGAGGTAAACGAAGGCAACATAAAGAAAGCTCTCGCTAAAAACCCTATATTAGTGACCGCATTAAACCCTGTTATCGGTTACGAGAAAGCAGCAAAAATTGCTAAATTAGCTTACAAAGAAAGCAGGCCAATCATTGATGTTGCCAGTGAAAATACCGACCTATCCATCGAAGAGCTTACCGCATTACTCGACCCAAATAAGTTAACTCAGGGCGGGCTATAAGCTTACTTTAGGCCATTGGTTTAATATTTTTAAGCGTCAATGGCCTTGTATCGTTGTGAAAACAAAGGCAAACTGGATCATAAATAACTCAGGATACCCTTACAATGCAACAATTGCTCATCAGTGCGCTTTTGCCTCTTTTCATAATCGGATGTGGGTCTACAGCTCAAACAGCTCAAACAGCTCAAACAGCTCAAACAGCTCAAACAGCTCAAACAGCTCAAACAGCTCAAACAGCTCAAACAGCTCAAACAGCTCAAACAGCTCAAACAGCTCAAACAGCTCAAACAGCTCAAACAGCTCAAACAGCTCAAACAGCTCAAACAGCTCAAACAGCTCAAACAGCTCAAACAGCTCAAACAGCTCAAACAGCTCAAACAGCTCAAACAGCTCAAACAGCTCAAACAGCTCAAACAGCTCAAACAGCTCAAACAGCTCAAACAGCTCAAACAGCTCAAACAGCTCAAACAGCTCAAACAGCTCAAACAGCTCAAACAGCTCAAACAGCTCAAACAGCTCAAACAGCTCAAACAGCTCAAACAGCTCAAACAGCTCAAACAGCTCAAACAGCTCAAACAGCTCAAACAGCTCAAACAGCTCAAACAGCTCAAACAGCTCAAACAGCTCAAACAGCTCAAACAGCTCAAACAGCTCAAACAGCTCAAACAGCTCAAACAGCTCAAACAGCTCAAACAGCTCAAACAGCTCAAACAGCTCAAACAGCTCAAACAGCTCAAACAGCTCAAACAGCTCAAACAGCTCAAACAGCTCAAACAGCTCAAACAGCTCAAACAGCTCAAACAGCTCAAACAGCTCAAACAGCTCAAACAGCTCAAACAGCTCAAACAAACAAGCTACGCCTCGATACGCAAGTAGTAATGCCAAAAATAAATGAAAATCTTGTAAGTGTGCGTAAGCAGTTAACTGAACTAACCAAAAACAATGCGTGTGACAACACCGTACAATGTCAAGTAATGCCAGTAGGTAGTCGAGCATGTGGCGGGCCTAGTAGCTACCTTGTCTTCTCAAAAAAATACGCAAACCCACATAAGGTATCCACACTAGCTGATAAAATAACTCATTTAGAAAGCCAGTATAATGCAAAAAACCGTATGGTCAGTATTTGTCAGCACTTAACGCAACCAAGCACCCAATGTGTTGAAAACAAATGTGTTAAAATTGAAGGCAGTGCACAAGCGACTTACTAAGGAGTCATGATGAAAAGCATTGCTTACTCAATAACTATTTTACTCTTAGGTGGCTGTGCCAGCTCTCCTATGCTCAGTTATAACAACGACGGCTCTTCCCCGTCATTGACAACTCTGATTGCAGATAAATCTTGTGATGCAAGCTTTCAATGTAAGGTACTCAGTATCGGAGAGCGCCCTGCTTGTGGTGGCCCTAGCCAATATTTAATCTATTCTAATAAAAGTTTAAACGAAGACCTTGTTGAACAGACGGCCGCACAGGTAACGAAACAAGAGCAAATGAGTAATAAGCAACAAACGAGTGTCGATGTATGTAAGCAAGTATTGCCTATTCAATCACTCTGTATTAATAAAAAATGTGAAGCGTTCAAGACCAAGTAACTACCTTATCAATTGCCCTACGAGTGACAATATAATTATCAGTAGGGCACATCCACCCGCACGCCAAATATAAACAACGTTAATTTCTTTCTTAACCCAATAATCATAGAGAAAACGCGAAAAGTAAGTTGCCGACACCCCAAATAAAGCAAAAGTCACTAATAGTAGTAATAGATAGTACGGCACATCAACCCTTACATATACCTAATCAAGCCATCATCATAAAGCCATTAGCGCTACGATGTACATACTTAGATGTGGATACTTACTCTATATTAGATAAATTGTTAGCCTGTATCACCGCGACATTTCGGTGTTTTATAGACATGCAGAGTTCTCAATCTGCGACAGAAAATCGCGAGTATCGTTTTTGGGGGAGTTATACCTTGAACAAATACGCAGTAATATATGATTTTAAGCCTCGGGGTAGCACCCACCGCACATTCTCACGATAAAATATCATCTTTGTAATTTATGAAGAACGGTGCCTAGTACGTAACTTATATATCAGTCGTAATATTTCACGATTTATTTAAACGAGATTCCAGCCAAGTGATCATGACCTGCGTCAGGAGGACAATAAGGTGTGAGTAATAAAACCCCCGTCTCTAAATACAAAGCTTCGTCTCCCTGAATTCATTTCAGGGTCTGTGGCTTTTACAGCATGCTATTCATAGTGACCTAAAACCCCCTTTCTAACTTCTGCTCTCCAAGTCACTTTTCCTAAACCTCAAATGCAAAAAACCCGCTGCATCTCTGCAACGGGTTTCTCTAATTTAATGCCTGGCAATGTTCTACTTTCACATGGCAACTGCCACACTATCATCGACGCTGTTTCGTTTCACTTCTGAGTTCGGCATGGGGTCAGGTGGGTCCAAAACGCTATTGTCACCAAGCAAATCTGGTGCGCTAACTCGCTATCGCAAGTTAACTAAAATCTGGAATGCTAATAAATTCTGTAAAACGCTACTTTAGTTACACTAACTTCTGTCGCTTAAACCACTTTGGCGTTGTATGGTTAAGCCTCACGGGTAATTAGTACTGGTTAGCTTAACATGTCACCATGCTTCCACACCCAGCCTATCAACGTTGTAGTCTCCAACGGCCCTTCAGAGAGCTTATAGCTCTAGTGAGAACTCATCTCGAGGCCTGCTTCGCGCTTAGATGCTTTCAGCGCTTATCAGTTCCGAACGTAGCTACCGGGCAATGCCATTGGCATGACAACCCGAACACCAGCGGTTCGTTCACTCCGGTCCTCTCGTACTAGGAGCAACCCCTCTCAATTCTCAAACGCCCACGGCAGATAGGGACCGAACTGTCTCACGACGTTCTAAACCCAGCTCGCGTACCACTTTAAATGGCGAACAGCCATACCCTTGGGACCGACTTCAGCCCCAGGATGTGATGAGCCGACATCGAGGTGCCAAACACCGCCGTCGATATGAACTCTTGGGCGGTATCAGCCTGTTATCCCCGGAGTACCTTTTATCCGTTGAGCGATGGCCCTTCCATTCAGAACCACCGGATCACTATGACCTACTTTCGTACCTGCTCGACGTGTCTGTCTCGCAGTTAAGCTGGCTTCTACCATTACACTAACCGTACGATGTCCGACCGTACTTAGCCAACCTTCGTGCTCCTCCGTTACTCTTTGGGAGGAGACCGCCCCAGTCAAACTACCCACCAGGCACTGTCCGCAACCCCGATAAGGGGCCTACGTTAGAACATCAAAACTACAAGGGTGGTATTTCAAGGTTGACTCCACACAATCTAGCGACTGTGCTTCTAAGTCTCCCACCTATCCTACACATGTAGGTTCAATGTTCAGTGCCAAGCTGTAGTAAAGGTTCACGGGGTCTTTCCGTCTAGCCGCGGGTACACAGCATCTTCACTGCGATTTCAATTTCACTGAGTCTCGGGTGGAGACAGCGTGGCCATGGTTACACCATTCGTGCAGGTCGGAACTTACCCGACAAGGAATTTCGCTACCTTAGGACCGTTATAGTTACGGCCGCCGTTTACCGGGGCTTCGATCAAGAGCTTCGACCTAAGTCTAACCCCATCAATTAACCTTCCGGCACCGGGCAGGTGTCACACCGTATACGTCATCTTACGATTTTGCACAGTGCTGTGTTTTTAATAAACAGTCCCAGCCACCTGGTCACTGCGGCTCTCAATCGCTTAAGGAGTAAATCCCATCACAATCAAGAGCGTACCTTCTCCCGAAGTTACGGTACAATTTTGCCTAGTTCCTTCACCCGAGTTCTCTCAAGCGCCTTAGTATTCTCTACCTGACCACCTGTGTCGGTTTGGGGTACGATTCGAAATAATCTGAAGCTTAGAGGCTTTTCCTGGAAGTAGGGCATCAGCAACTTCACTACCGTGGTAGCTCGTCTCGTGTCTCAGCCTAACAACGACCCGGATTTACCTAAGTCATTAGCCTACTCACTTTCACATGGACAACCAACGCCATGCTTGCTTAGCCTGCTCCGTCCCCCCATCGCAATTATTCCAAGTACAGAAATATTAATCTGTTTCCCATCGACTACGCTCTTCAGCCTCGCCTTAGGGGTCGACTTACCCTACCCTGATTAACATGGGATAGGAACCCTTGGTCTTCCGGCGTGCGGGTTTTTCACCCGCATTATCGTTACTCATGTCAGCATTCGCACTTCTGATACGTCCAGCATACCTCCCGGTACACCTTCAACCGCTTACAGAACGCTCCCCTACCACTTGTCCTAAGACAAATCCGCAGCTTCGGTGATATGTTTAGCCCCGTTACATCTTCCGCGCAGGCCGACTCGACTAGTGAGCTATTACGCTTTCTTTAAAGGGTGGCTGCTTCTAAGCCAACCTCCTAGCTGTTTTAGCCTTCCCACATCGTTTCCCACTTAACATATACTTTGGGACCTTAGCTGGCGGTCTGGGTTGTTTCCCTCTTCACGATGGACGTTAGCACCCACCGTGTGTCTCCCGGATAGTACTTTACGGTATTCGGAGTTTGCAAAGGGTTGGTAAGTCGGGATGACCCCCTAGCCTTAACAGTGCTCTACCCCCGTAAGTATTCGTCCGAGGCTCTACCTAAATAGATTTCGGGGAGAACCAGCTATCTCCCGGTTTGATTAGCCTTTCACTCCTAGCCACAGGTCATCCCCTAACTTTTCAACGTTAGTGGGTTCGGTCCTCCAGTTGATGTTACTCAACCTTCAACCTGCCCATGGCTAGATCACCGGGTTTCGGGTCTATACCCTGCAACTAAGCGCCCAGTTAAGACTCGCTTTCGCTACGGCTACCCTAATCGGTTAACCTCGCTACAGAATATAAGTCGCTGACCCATTATACAAAAGGTACGCAGTCACCTAACAAGTAGGCTCCTACTGCTTGTACGTATACGGTTTCAGGTTCTATTTCACTCCCCTCACAGGGGTTCTTTTCGCCTTTCCCTCACGGTACTGGTTCACTATCGGTCAGTTGGGAGTATTTAGCCTTAGATGATGGTCCACCTATATTCAGTCAAAGTTTCACGTGCTCCGACCTACTCGATTTCACTGCTTATAAATTTTTGTGTACGGGACTATCACCCTGTATCGTGGCACTTTCCAGAGCCTTCCACTAATTACAAAACAGCTTAAGGGCTGTTCCGATTTCGCTCGCCGCTACTTTCGGAATCTCGGTTGATTTCTTTTCCTACGGGTACTTAGATGTTTCAGTTCTCCGCGTTCGCCTCATATGGCTATGTATTCACCATATGATACCTGCAAGCAGGTGGGTTTCCCCATTCGGAAATCCTAGTCTCAAGCGCCTCTTACTGGCTCAACTAGGCTTATCGCAAGTTAGTACGTCCTTCATCGCCTCCAACTGCCAAGGCATCCACCGTATACGCTTAGTCACTTAACCATACAACCCAAAATAGTTTTAAGTTGTACTGTCAAAGACAGTTTAAACTTCGCCAGAAGTTAATATTGAATACTAAAGTAGATGCTAATTAATCATTGATTAATTGGCATTGTTTTACTTTTGAAAACTCTTTATAGATACGAATATCTATAAGAATTTATTTATCAGCTTTTCCAAATTTTTAAAGAGCAATATTAATTAAACAACCTAAGTCATTTAACTAACAATCATCTGTGTGGACACTACGAACAAATAAGTTCTAAATCGTATAAGGAGGTGATCCAGCCCCAGGTTCCCCTAGGGCTACCTTGTTACGACTTCACCCCAGTCATGAATCACTCCGTGGTAAGCGCCCTCCCTAAGGTTAAGCTACCTACTTCTGGAGCAACCCACTCCCATGGTGTGACGGGCGGTGTGTACAAGGCCCGGGAACGTATTCACCGCGGCATTCTGATCCGCGATTACTAGCGATTCCGACTTCATGGAGTCGAGTTGCAGACTCCAATCCGGACTACGACGCACTTTAAGTGATTCGCTAACCTTCGCAGGCTCGCAGCACTCTGTATGCGCCATTGTAGCACGTGTGTAGCCCTACACGTAAGGGCCATGATGACTTGACGTCGTCCCCACCTTCCTCCGGTTTATCACCGGCAGTCTCCTTAGAGTTCCCACCATTATGTGCTGGCAACTAAGGATAGGGGTTGCGCTCGTTGCGGGACTTAACCCAACATCTCACAACACGAGCTGACGACAGCCATGCAGCACCTGTATCAGAGTTCCCGAAGGCACCAAACCATCTCTGGTAAGTTCTCTGTATGTCAAGTGTAGGTAAGGTTCTTCGCGTTGCATCGAATTAAACCACATGCTCCACCGCTTGTGCGGGCCCCCGTCAATTCATTTGAGTTTTAACCTTGCGGCCGTACTCCCCAGGCGGTCTACTTAATGCGTTAGCTTTGAAAAAGTTGTCCGAAGACCCCAGCTTCTAGTAGACATCGTTTACGGCGTGGACTACCGGGGTATCTAATCCCGTTTGCTCCCCACGCTTTCGTACATGAGCGTCAGTGTTGACCCAGGTGGCTGCCTTCGCCATCGGTATTCCTTCAGATCTCTACGCATTTCACCGCTACACCTGAAATTCTACCACCCTCTATCACACTCTAGTCTGCCAGTTCGAAATGCAGTTCCCAGGTTGAGCCCGGGGCTTTCACATCTCGCTTAACAAACCGCCTGCGTACGCTTTACGCCCAGTAATTCCGATTAACGCTCGCACCCTCCGTATTACCGCGGCTGCTGGCACGGAGTTAGCCGGTGCTTCTTCTGTCAGTAACGTCACAGCTAATAGCTATTAACTATTAACCTTTCCTCCTGACTGAAAGTGCTTTACAACCCGAAGGCCTTCTTCACACACGCGGCATGGCTGCATCAGGCTTGCGCCCATTGTGCAATATTCCCCACTGCTGCCTCCCGTAGGAGTCTGGACCGTGTCTCAGTTCCAGTGTGGCTGATCATCCTCTCAAACCAGCTAGGGATCGTTGCCTTGGTGAGCCATTACCTCACCAACTAGCTAATCCCACTTGGGCTAATCTCTTGGCGTGAGGCCCGAAGGTCCCCCACTTTGGTCCGTAGACGTTATGCGGTATTAGCAGTCGTTTCCAACTGTTGTCCCCCACCAAAAGGCATATTCCCAAGCATTACTCACCCGTCCGCCGCTCGTCAGCAGATAGCAAGCTATCTCTGTTACCGCTCGACTTGCATGTGTTAGGCCTGCCGCCAGCGTTCAATCTGAGCCATGATCAAACTCTTCAATTAAAAGTTTTGTTGAAACCCTTTACTAGAAAGTGTTTCGTGCTCATTGAATTCTGATTTTGTTCTTGTTGCCAAGAACGAATTGACTGTGCTGCAATAAATAAATTTATTGCTGTTGGTCACTCAGTTTCTCCGAAGAGAAAATCAATTGAGACTCTAATTTTTTTGCTTGCTTCAATCTAAGAAAGAAGTTTCGCTGTTAGAACTCAATCTGTACGAGTGCCCACACAGATGATTGCTTCATATTTTTAAAGAACAGTTCCTGTTTAAAACAGGGCGATGATTAAGCGCTTTGCTTTATCTCGCTAGGGCTGCGCATGTTACGCTTTCCTATTTTTTTGTCAACACTTAAATTCGATGTTTTCATAAAGAAATTTTAAATTTAAGTTTTACTCGACGCTGCCTGCGTTTTGCTTTGCTAAGTTAGCGTAGCGCTCCGTGTCAGTGGGGTCGCATTATAGGGAGATGAAGAAAAAGCGCAAGCCTTTATTTGCAGAAAAGTGATAAAAATAACGAGTTCGTGCAAAAATCAATCTCTAACCCTGATTTTCATATAAAAACGCTCTAATATTATACAGAAATACAAAGGTTCTCTATAAATAGAAGAAAGATCAACTTTAAATGCTAAAAAATTGACCTTATTTATACAATGCGACTATACGATTTACCGTTTAAAACGGTGCTAATAGATAAACATTGATATCTATATCTCTTATATTCGTATAATACTGCCGAGCAATACTGCCTACCTTATCTAACCGTACGGTAACTTCTTGACAGCCAGCAGGGATATGAACAGAGCTTTTTACAATACTAGGCTTAACTCTGTAACTGACTCGCTCATATCTAACACCAAAAGTAGTGTCTTCCCCAATCTTTGTGTCATTACAGTATAATGAAGCGGTCATACCAAAATTAGATGAATACCATGCAGACGTAATCGAGCCACTCAAATGGACATCCAATTGAGATATACCCGCTGTATGTACAAGAGGTAATTTAACTTGATACGCTACTTCTGCATACCTGTCTACGCCACCTTCAGAAACAAAAAGTTTCTTTTCATGGGTAAAATCTGACTTTGTAAGTGAAGTCGTTTCACCACTCACAATGATTGGTAAAGCTGAAGCTGTACATGTAAATAAGCTTAGCAACAGCAAAGGTGCATATTTCATTTTACATATCCTCAATAGAAGACTAGTTTGGCAGCTTCTCTATAATGTGCACATTAAATTGTAGATCAGTCACTCTAGTGTAAAACTGCCGACTCAAATGGCCCACTTTATCTAGTCTAACCGTCATAGTCTGGCACTCACCACCGGTGTTCAGGTCATTAGAAAAACTCGGATTAGCTTCGTATGAAGTTCGATTGTAGCGGAAGCCTGTTGCTAAATCTTCGCCAAGAAATATTGGCACTGCAAGGCCAGGTCCAGTGCATGTAGCCGATAGTGATACAGCCATAGAACCAACGAACCATCGTGTATGGTACTTGCCACCAACTTGATAAGTAAGATCTTGTCCAAAATCACCATCCATCTCAAATGTCGCTTCATATGCCACAACAGCTTCCCGGCCTGCATATGGTTTTGTTATGGGTGAGAAGTCTTGAAAACGAAGCTCGACAACATTACCACCAACAGACACACTACCAGGGTCAGCAAACGCATTTACTGCACATAAAAGACTACCTATCGCTAATATTTTTTTCATAAATTTACATCATAATTTTTAAAAGTGGGAATTGACGTTGAATCTTTAAAACGAACAACGCCTGTAATAATGGCATCATTAGCACCATTAACTGTACGTACATTGACATTAAGATCAGAGCACTCAATCCGATTAAGCTTTATTTCAGAGTGAACAAATGCAAGCTGACTTGCCGTCGTCACTATTTCTTCATTAGTAAACTCAATATTGTTTTTGGTTTTCTGATAAAGAGCTTGACCGTTGCATTCCACAGAAACGTCAACTTCGTGCAAGAACTCACTATGCAAAATATCTTTAGCTGCCCCAACACAGGTACTGCCTTGCCACTCAGTACAAGCTGGTAGCATTTGAAAAACTGAGTCTCCTTCACCTTGGATTCGAATATCAACTTCTAATACCGACGCATTAATCGTATTCATGGTCTCTAGCGCATAAGAATAAGTTGCACCGTTTTGCACCATATCTTTATTTGTAAATGAGACTTCCATTTCAGATGCGTTAACTGCTGCGCTAGTCGTCATAAACGCTAGTCCTATTGCGGCTACTTTAAACATAATCAAACTCCTCCCGATGTGTTGTTGAGCCCTTTAACTGACAATGAGAAATTGATGTCTTGGATTCGAGTGTAAAATTGGCGGCTAATACTGCCTTCTTTGTTAAACTCGATCTTCAGTTGAGTACATGCACCTACATTATGTCTAAGTTCTGATATCTCTGGGCTAGCTGGCGTTGACACTCTGTTGATACGGTAGCCATACACTTTATCCATACCGATGGGAATCCCACTGCATGATACTTTTGCGGTCATCCCAAAATTAGAAGCAAACCATCTAGCCGTTAGCTCACCTTTGCCCTGAAACACCAAACTTGACTCGGCTCCCACAACATCGATTAAAGCTTGATATCCCGTTGTCACTTCACGATTAGCCCAATTTGTTGTAATAGGCTGAAAATCTTCCATCGATAACGTAATTACATCTTGGTTTACGGTCACTACTTTTTGTTGTTCTAGTGCATATGCTTGGCTCATACATCCAATCATACCGACTAAAATACATAGTTTTTTCATAAATAATTTCCTTATACTTTCACTTATTTGAAAGACTTAAATACTTTCTAAATTCGTTAAAATCGGATCTTAATGACCTTTCCTAAATACCTCTGGCAACGAGGAAAAGACAAACTTCATTTATTAACAAATCAGTTAGTGCCACGCAATATGAATTATATAAAACAAGTTAAGCTAATTAACAAATAAAAAACAAAAGCACCACACACAACCATTTAAAAATAAATTGATATTTAAAGAAAAATTAAAAATAAATACAAATAATTTAAAAATATAAAATCAGCACCTCGTACGCAGTAAGGTAACTACGACGAGGAACAGAAATTAATTTATTATATTTCTTCTGAAATAGTAACATTCAGATTAATATAACTCGGTGCTGACCCCGTAAACCTGAATTTAACATACATGTTTTTACAGCTTCCACCGGTATTTTTACGAGTAGAGATCACATATTTACTACCTGAATCAGAACCAGAGAAACTTCCACACGATGCCGATAGCGACATTGATTTATTCGAGCGACCTACCAGATCATAAATTAAGTCTTGACTCAAATCCCCATCAACTGGGAATGACACTTCATACCCGACAAGTTGGCGATAAGTGCGAGGTGGTTCAAAATCACAAGGGTCGTAAATAACACGTGTTTCATAAATACCATTGAAGTTAGATTTATTTAATGTATAGCGAGCACCTCCTATATAAATAGGTGCTGATAACATCGAAGGCTTGGCAGCAGCTAGCATCTCCTCAAGTGGCACTGAATTTGGTCCTGGGCAACCTTCCTCACCGGGTCGACCTCTGTCACGATCATAACAACAGCGAGGTCCGAAGACGATGTTATTAAACTCAGCTTGCTCTGAATTGTTTAATTCTACTTGCGCTGAATGGTCAATTTTCGATAGTGCTAAATCACTCTCTTGCTCATTTGCAGCAGATTGAAAAGAGATGGCCCCTACCGAAAGTACAGCCAATGTAATAAGATTTTTCATAAAGTAGTCCTTTTATTTTTTGTTATTTTAAATGTAATTATTAAAACAACGCTCTGTTGATTTTATTTTTAACTTTAGTAGCCAAAGTAAACAATTAAGTCAAAATTAAAATTATCAATATAAGCTTCTGTATCAGCAACTGAACTGTGAATTTTTTCAATTTTAACATTCAAGCTTTTACAAACACCATTTGTACGCAACCTATTATAAATAGAGAAACGTGCATTTCTAACGCTACCCGCCCTTTTTATAATAATATCAGCATCACGACCAATATCGACGCTTGATGCATCACCCGAACAAACAGCTGACATTTCGGCAAACATTGGGGCTGCCCCAATACTACCTTTGACTTCAGATTTAATATCAAAAACCAGCTCTGGATAACCAAAGAAAGGGTCTTCTAGATCCACATGCACTGGAATATTGGCTTCATAACCAATGACATGACCTCGCTCTATAATAGGATCAAAGTCACTTTCATTATATTGAAACTTCTCACCACTCACATATATAGGCACTACGGCATTAGCTGAAATAGATATAAACAAAAAAAGTATAGATAGATATTTCACTTTTAATTTTCCTTATTGAAAAGTTAATTACAGATATTAATTATATTAACTGCACCAAAATCAGGAGCGTAATATATAGTTTTAGTTGATTCCGATGCCGATATAGTTATATTGTCATCGGTAGTTACTTCGTATGTAGCTGTTGCTGGTAAAGAGATTTTTTTATTACCTTCAACAGTAAATAGAAATGATTTTTCAAACTGGCCTGTGAATTTTTCCATGGTAGGGAAAGTCTCTACCATTTTAAATTTAATGCTTACCTCTTGTGGCCCGGTATAGCCAGCACAACCCCAAATATAGGTATCTACAACCTGATTCACTGGCACAAATGACTCACCCACATTAACAATAAAGTCATTTTGACTTATATGAGTCGTTATATGCTTAGCACTGACCAAGCGCTCATCGTGTGTCTCAAGCGTTATTACTGCGCCATTTTCCACTTTTACTGGAAACTCATAAAACCCGTCGCTACCGGCTGTGTGTAACTCGTCATTTATCTTAAATACCGCATTTGGCACACCATTTAATCCAGTATCAACTACACGGCCTTTTACTGTCCCTGACAGGAGATCATCCATTTGCTCCGTGACCGTAACAGTGACTGTACTACTGGTCTGCAGCCCGCCTGCGTCTGATACGGTTAAATTAACACCGTAAAGCCCTGCTATATCAGGTGTGAAGTTCAATAGCCCAGTACGACTATCATCCATTACGGTGTTTGAGCCTGCTGGTGCAACAAACTTCCATTGATAAACCAGTGCTTCGCCCTCTGGGTCATAGCTAGCTGTTGCATCAAGGGTAACTTGATCTCCAATACGTGCACTTTGGTTATCTCCACCGTGAATATTAATCACTGGCGCTCTATCTTGTGTTACTAAAACAGTTTGTGTCACTGTATCGGAGTATTGTGTTCCATCATGGGTTTTGAGTGAAAATACATAGGTGCCCGTATGACTGGCTTGCAACATTGCTTTACCCACTATAGATGTATCAAGCACCTCATTAGCAGGCTGCGAAACAACCTGCCATTCATAGGTAAGGTCTGCACCTTCAGGATCTGAACTGCCCGTCCCATCCAAAACTATCTGAGAACCGAGAGCAACTGTAGATATAGAAGCTATTTGCGCGATTGGTTTTTGATTTGCCTTGACATCAAACATTTGAGTATTAGACGTTATAGAGTGCAGTCCATCTGAAACTCGTACTGCAACTAAATACTCCCCATCAACGTCCGGTGTAAACTCTGTAACAGCTGACTGACTTGACACTATGTGCGCGGCGCTGCTTTGCGGTGCCCCTAATAATAACCACTCATAGCTGAGCTGTTCACCTTCTGGGTCAAAGCAAGATACACAAGATAAAGACACGGTTTCAGATAGTTTAACCACTTTATCCGAGCCTAAAACAGCAATCGGTACCTGATTTTCTGATTGAACTATAAATTGATGCACCACCTCATCCTGAGCTCCATGCTGATCGGTAACCGCTAATTGCACATCGTAAACACCGTCGATATTCGAGGAGAAAGATGCTCTCTTTACGGATGCTTTACTCACAACCGGTTGACTATTCTCTGGGGCCGATAACACAGACCAGCGATAGCTCAAACGATCTAGGCGGTCCGGATCATGACTTTTAGAACCATCTAATCTAATAATCTCATTAGGTGCTAATGTTGACTTTTCAACATTAATTATTGCCATTGGCGGCGAGTTTACATCAATGGCATCACTGGTGATCACAACCGAATCCTGTGCCGTCAACCCAGCTTTATCCGTCACCGATAATTGCACTATAAATGTACCTACAGCATCCGCGACAAAATTAGTTTTAGTACTTTGGTTTCTAAAGATCCGTGCACTACTATCCGCTGGTTTATCAAGAATTTCCCAATGATATTCCGATATTGTTCCATTGCTTGCTTTGCTATTTTCCCCGCTTAATGGAATCACCTGCCCTTTTTTAACGGTAAAGTCTCTGCCCGCATCAGCAACAAGTGCAGCTTGCTCTGGTACCAAAAATTCAAACTGAGCTGCAGTGCTATCTTCATGCCCATCATTCACATACAGTCGCAAAGAGTAATTACCTTGCTCCGCGACACTGACGGCTATTTCATTGCCGGTATTTTGCTCTATGGGGATCACTTTCTGATCGATCACTCGCACTAAGCTCCAGTGATAAGTTAAGGCATCACCATCAGCATCGGAACTATCCGTGCCATTGAATTTCAATGGCGTTTGAATCGCTTTAATCGGAGTCATATCTACAATTTTCGCGACTGGCTTAATGTTACTTACAAGTACTGTATTGCCGGTGTCACTGTGGCCTTCGCTGCTGCCACATGCTGACACAACAAAACAAAGGGGAACTAATATGCTTTTTGTCCATTTCATTTACTTCATCTCCTTAATGGCTACTTATTGTAGGCCGCTTCTCTAATCGCTTGATTCAGCGCCATAGCTTGCTGTCCTAGTACTCTTGCTTGCGCCAACAAAATATCCTGTTGCTCCTTCAAGGCACTATCAGCACCACTATCAATATTTTTTGACAACGACACCTGTTTATTTCTTTCGCTCATATGTGCACTAAACACACTCACTTTTTGCCGCTGCTCTTTAATCGCATGTCGATATGTATTGACGTCTTCAGTCAACTCAGGGAAGTTTTCAATAATGAAGTCGTAATATTTGTCTTCTTCGCTGGTATCGATATCAATGGCGTTTTGTACTATATCCTGTACATTCGTCTCTTGTTCTACGCTGACTTGAGCGCCTTTCTCTCTACTTTTAATACCAACAGGTTTAGCTATGCCTTTACTCGTAGCAAGTTCAATATCTTCTAAGGTCACTGCAGTTGTTGAAGTGGAAGTTGGTGCCTCATTGGTTAAAGCAATCTCTTTACTGGAAAGCCCCACATAACCAATAATAGATACGGCGATAACAGCAGCAATTGCTTTGATTTTCATATCCAAATCCTAAAATTAAACATGATTAAAGGGGGCGGGCCCCCTTTAAAAACGCAAACTAATTACATTGCGTGTTATCAACACATACCTTAACTTGTACTAATGCACTGCCTTCTTGTACATTCCATATTTTCTTATCAAAACGTTTATAAATTTTTCCGTATTGACGAGAAACATGTGACGTTGTACCCGTTGCTTTAGTACCACCGAGTGCATTCAGTGCTTTAAGAACAATGTTGCTATAACGACAATATGTATTTCGACTGTTACATATCTCAGTTAAACCAGCTTCTTTCTTAGGATCTTGGAGCTCTGGCTTTTCTAGCTCAACATCATAAGATTTAGCATAGATTGACAAGAACATTTGCCACATATCGCTGTACATCTCTCTTTCGATTTCTTCAGCGATACGAGCTGCTTCATCAGGGTCATTTGTTTGTGGTTTAAGATCCAACTTACATTCCATTCCCATATTGTCTCTTGCCGTTTCAACAGTGTTATCCCAGCTCGATGTTTTACGCTTAAACCAGCTCCAACCCGTAGATTTTCCTACACTTCTCCAGTAACTATTCATACGGTCAACATTAATAGAACACTCACCAGAAATTGGACCAGGATAGGCATAGTAGTTATACGACAACCCTAAATTAGCAACAAATACTGCGCGATTTGGTTGTGGTTCCCAAAGTTTACGTGTGACTTTCCAAGAAACAGATACATTGTTCTCTGTACCTGAATAATTTTCTTCCACTGTCTGGCTGTAATCACCACAACGTGCATCACGAGTAACAAAGAAATCAATTCCGCCTGATGCAAATGACCCTTCATCCATTGCATCAAAGTGGATAGTGTCACCAATTTCTTCACGCTCAAACGGCATTTTCCAATCATTCAAGATATCTTTGTTGATCAAAGTATCCGCAGGGTAACTCCAAACATTACGTGAAAATAAACTCTCTCCAGATGCCGTCACATTAGGATTATTTCGTGTAACCCCTGAGTTCACCCGTACATTAAACAAGTTCAACTGTTTCGCCGAGAATTGGTGGTTGTTTGAATTTCTCAATGCGGTTGATAATAGATCTCGTTCTTTATCCCAAATGTTATAACCCGCACTGGCTAATCCAACTAACGCCTTACCATGTTCTTTGACAACGTCAGTTTCTAATGTCCAAGCATTTTTAGAAATAACAGATTGCGAGTTAATGATTAAACTATGGAAATTCACATTACTTTCAGCCAATACCAGCTTTTCTTTGTATGCGTCGTATGCCCCTTTCGCTGTTAGATAGCTCGTTCTGATATTGCCAACTTGCGTTTGCAAATCACTAATCGTCGAAGCAACAGCCGCTTCAAGAGGCTGGTACTTATTGGTCACCTTTGTAATACATTCAAAGTATTTGGCGAAATCACCACCGCTACTCGTAAAGCATCCTTGACCTTCCGATATTCTTGCTCGCTCTAACCTGTCACGCTCAGCAAAGGCTGCACTTAATTCAATGTTTAGCTGATTCCACTGTGCTTTCAATGTATTGTATGTATCAATCAAACCTTGATTCGCTAGCGCTGCATCAGTAATCACCTTGCGCGCCTTCTTGATCTCATTAAGACCTTCAAAGTTAGCTCGTGGAATACCATAAGTCAGCTGATACCAGTTACTGACAAAATCACCTTTTAAATACGCTTGCTCTTGTAATACCGGTGTTGCCAGCTGACGGTAGGCTTGAGTTTTAGTATTTACATAGTTATCACAACCAGGGCCTGCTCCTCCTAATTCTGCGTATAAACCATTGATTTGTTTCACAGGTACCGGTGCGACATGCAGCGTTAAAGGGTTCTCACTGTCAGACATAATATTGCCAACACCTGCAGGCGTTGACATGCCAAGTGCATCAAGTGGATTACCTGTCGTTAAATCCGGTAAAGCATTTGCTGCTGTACTTTGCAGTAACGCAGCGACAACCGAAGTTGTTATTAATTTTCCGTACATCTTTCATTTCCTTTATTACGGTTTGGGTGAATAAATCCTTACTCTTTAAAATCAGTTACAAGCGGCTACGTAATCTGTTAACCGCATTTGAAAGCACAAGTGCGTCTCTGCCGATTGATTGACCAGATAACCAACGCGTTTGCTCCGACAAATAAGTATGCAAACTTCTAATTCCGGCTTCATTCCACGTTAAATTATTCTGCAATACTTGACGCAAACGCGAGAGTTCTATGGTGCAATGAGATGAAGAACTTCCGGCACGGCAGTTATTTGTAAAAACAGCCTTTGAACGCTCTAAATCGGCTTGGGCGGTTGTGATTTGATCGAGGAATATCGGATCTTCAATATCAAACGTTAAGTTGCTCAACAGATCTAACGTGTTATCGATTGAACTGACTAATTGAACACTGCTAGTTGATGGTTGTGCGATACTGACTAGCGACTTTATCACGCCATTATGTGTCACTAAATGTGAAGCTAACTGGCCAAAATAGCTTGGCTCAGGATAAGTCAGCAACTGATTAACATTAAGTTGACAGCCTGGCTTTATTGCCTGAAAACCCACAACACCATCTAATCCATTGAAAACTAAGTCAGCATCATGATTTCCATGCACCATAGATAAGGTATTAATTTCATTAATGCGCGAACCGGCAATTCTATTGGTCTCGGATGCATCGGAGCCAGCGCTCAACGTATAACGTACAGACAGAGGTCGTAAAGACTCACAGACAAAGTTGTAATTCAAAATAGTTTTAAAAGAACCATTCCTGACAAGTCCGTCACTCGAGTACGCAGTATTGCGGTCGGCCGTCATGCTTTGTGAAGAGAATTGACAAGGAGGAACAAATCGTTCTCCTGTGCCCGTCATTCTTGACGCACACTGTGTGTCTGCATTAAATACTTCTACTGGAGCTGCTTGAGCTAAGGTAGCACCTGTCAAAGACAAAGTGGCTAGCAATAACATTTTCATAATATATCCTTTATTAATACTTATAGTTGATCGAAATTAGCGGTTAAAACTTGACGACTGACGGTGCCTTGTCCATCAGTCACTTTTACAACGGCATTTATCGTGGCATTATTTGCAGAACAAGCATGGAAAGCACTTTGGCTAAAGGTAATTTGCAAATTATTTAACTGAGAATTTGCAGTTACTCCTGAAGGTAAAAGTGACCCTGACATTGTGCCGGCATGGTATATGGAAGGAAAAATTTCAGACAGCGTTCTTGACATGTTCGGTGTCCAAAACATGCCATTGTATTCAAGATACTCCAGCTCAATAAACTCTCGTGAATGAGTTAATGCGGATGCTTCAAACAAATCCCAATCAATTGTTACTAATCGGTCTTTATCAAACATTTCGACATTGCTAATCACTTGACTACGAGCTGCGAGTTGATTCAATCGAGCGATTATTGTCTCTAACTGAGTCAGTAACTCTGCCGTATACCCGTCACGAATCATGAGTGAAAGCAAACTTCTTGCTTCTGTGGCTAACGTAAAACCCTCATCCTGAATCGCTGCCATTTCAGGATTTATTTTTCTAAACTCCTGACACAATAAAATAGGCTGTGTACCAAAAGCGCTTAAACTGGTGACTCCCATATTGCCTGTAACATCACTGCGCTCAGTTAACGCAGCCAATACCGCTTTACCAGTTTGGTTTTTCGACAAATAAGCAATGTCTATTGCTGTCGCTAAACGTTCTAAATTAGCCTGAGAACGTAGAGCCTTATAATCCACTAACTTACTACTCACAAAGCCGGCAAAATCTGGCTGTCTCAATAACCTAGGTTCGATCACCTGATAATTATCATTATAAATATTAGTTAATGCAGATGCTTCATTGTTAAGTGCAGTTAACACTTGCTCAAACTTCAGCAAACGATAATCAAACTCAGGATAGAACGGCATCGCTTCAGGTGCTGTGATCTTCGTATAACAAATACCTGTGTCACATTTTTTCAACTCAATATCGATATGTGGTGTAAGGAGTTGCGACTTTTCGAGCATTTTATCTTGTAGAGCAAGCGGTAAAGTATTAATCAGTCTAGACAATGTTCTGACTCGTCTATTCAAATGGCCCACGCGACTACTGGCAATTTGATCTGGTGTATAGCGCTTTAATAAATCCCAATAACGTAGTTTCACAGTTAATACAGAATCAATTTCTGCTTTTAAAGATTGACGCTGAGCTGTATCAAAATAAGGGTACTTATCAATATTAAATTTAATATCTATGATTGATCTATTTAACTGTTCTTCCAATAACAGACCTAACGAATAGCGTCTATACAACCCAGCAAAACGTAAAGGAGCGGCTAAAGAGTCTAGTTTAGTAAGAACATCCAGCCTAAAATTTACCCGTCGGAATTCATCACTTGCTGGACTAAAGCCAAAATATTTTGGTTTATTGACAAACTCACCATATAACTCATCAAACAACTCTTGCTGAAAAATATGAAGTTCTGAAATAAGTTCTGGGTAAGTCAGTAAATCAGACACATGAAACCACGAATAATCATCTCGACTTTGAAAGCCTTTACCTGTGGAATGTAATCCTGAAATCACGTCACACGGTAAATCCAATGATTTAAAACACTGTGGGCTATATTCCGGATCAGCTGCTGCACACACATCGGTACAATCTGACTCACTAAACTCCGAGTAACATTTTTGAGGAGAATAATTTACCAATTGAAAGCTTGCGCTACACATAGGCTCTTGTGCATAGGCAACCCCTAAATTAAGTAACCCTATCGTGAGAATTTTCAACTGTAATCGACTTTTACTTTGCTTTTTCAACACAAAATCCTTCTTCATATTCATAAAAATACAATTTGATATTAAGGGAAAAATACTTATATGCGTTTAAGTTAGGGGTCCATCCTAATTGACAAAAACGGGAAAGTAAACATGCTGAAAACAACGCATTAACACATCATTAACCTTATTTTTGTATACATACTATTGTATGCAATAAATGAAAGCATCATGAAATTTGTAAGGAGAAGCGCAGTTTCTTTCAAGGAGCCGTATCTACCACGACTATGTTTAGTGTAATAATTAATCGAAAGGGAGTTGTTTTTACTACTTATTTTATTAAGCCGAAACCCCCACACCTTGGAGGTAACAAAACTATAGTAGTACTTACTCTAAGCCTGTATTCTTTAAAGAAACATGATTTAATTACTCGGAAAATGGAATTATTCATCTGAAAATAATAATGAAAATATTAATTTTTTATCGATAAAGCAAGATTAGAAACATTGGAGTAGCATAAAAAAGGACTGGTTATCATACTTCCTTAAATAAAAAGTGGCATAACGCATCTTTTAAATTAAAAGATTTAATGAGATTAAATTGAATATAAATTTAGGCTGTTCTTTAAAAATCCGAACTAGATAAAATTAATGATGTACAATGAAGAAAACCAACATCGCAATTACGCTAATAACAAATCTAAACAGCTAATAATTAGTAACAAGGCATTGCATCACAGGTAAAAATAATCATACGATATGCTGAATAAAATCACACAATTAAACGGAACATTGTTGAATTTGAGATTGAATACAACTGCTTTGTAAAGGCTTAGAAGTGTTCCCCCTTCATTAAAACCTATCTTTATCAGTAACATTGTAGCGACTGTAATGCAGAGAAAATAGATTATAAACTAGATCCTCTGGTATATTCATTTAATCACACTGATGGCGACAAGGTTTCTAGAAACACTTACGGTATTGATAGTACCATTCGACTTATAGAAAATTACGGAAAATACACGAATGGCTCATAGTCGCAGATTCGAGTTCAAAGATGTTGCTGACAGCAAAAAAATAAACGTCTCTAAAACAAGGTAAATTGTTGGTCATACAAAATACGAGAACACCAATTATTACATTTTTATTAAAAATATAATTCAATGAAGGTACCTCTATAAAAAATGTATTTCCTAAAAATAAAAACAGTCCCCTCGTAAATTCAAGGCTCTTACATAATTGATTTTTGTTACATAAATATTAAGAATAATATGAAACTTAGCTAGTAAATGGCATAAATAAGTAAAACTCTATTTATTCATAAGGTTTATTGATCAACGTCGCATTAAAATGTGCCTCTATGCCTAGCATATTAAGCTTAAGCAAGCTGCTTGTAAGGGAGTTAAATAGTTCAGCTACTTATGTATTACAATGAATTGAATCACTTAAGCTGTGATAGGAAACAATTATTGTCAGAAATTAACAGTGAGTCACTGCTAACCTCCGAAATAATATATTAGTCTTTATAACCCCATGGCGCTTTTGGTGGCGTAATAGGCTTCGTTAAATCAAAATCAACTCTAAACTCTCGACCTTGACGCACTAAGCGGTAAGTGAACTGCTCATCATATATATACATTTGCCATGTATTGCCCATCGACTGGGGAATGCCTTGACGAGCAAATGACTCTTTTGAATACTGATCAGCAGGGAACGACTGTACATTTGCAAAACCTGCATCTGTTGTGTGACCGCCGTACATGGTTGAATCATCATCTGTACCATCTTGATGGCGATGGTCATGCTTAAGGCTCAAACCGCTGCCCGTTTTAGTGATCAACCAAGTACGTGACGCATCACTACCTACATGAAAAGGCACTTGCAATTCGCGCTCATTACAACGACGTACGTGCATTACTAACTTTTTACCTGCAAATGAATTTGGTCCAGTTGCATTATCAACTGTGATTTTACCTTCATATGCTTTACCACAGTGCGCTGCAATATTATCGAAAAAAGCGTCATGGCTAGGGATAGAGACCAAAGGTGCTGGGCGAGCGATAGCGACACTGCCCATTAACGTCAGTGCTGTTGCAACCACAAATTTCATAGTAATGTTCCTAAAAATTAAAAACCAAAGGGTAACTAGCCCTTTGGTTGTTTGCAATTAAATGCGCTTAACCCACCGCTTGATATAGTGGACTGCTAAAGTCACATTATTGCCATGGTCGCTCAGATTCTAATTTGCTCTCAAAGGCACTAATCGCATCATTGAGCTGTTCTGTTTCACCAATAAAGTCTAGCCCACTTAATAGTCGAGCTTTTATATCGGCCCGAACATCAAAGTTAATCGCATCAAAATAGGGACTGCGTAACTGTTGTTGTACTAAGTCTACTTCAACTTTCATATCATCATGCTGTTCAGCGAGTGAGAATAAATATTCTAATGTGTCAGCCGCAAGCGCGATACACAGCATTTGATTGTTGCCACAATTATTAAAGAAAATATCGGCAAAACTTTCGGCTAGTATAATACTGAAACCATATTGCTTAAGCGCCCATGGTGCATGCTCCCGAGATGAACCACAACCAAAGTTATCACGGGTTAGTAAAATTGATGCACCTTTATAGCACGCTCGATTTAATACAAAGTCAGGATTAGACGCACCATCATCTAAATAACGCCAATCATAAAAAAGGGCTTTATCAAAACCATCACGGCTCGTCGATGTCAGAAACTGTTTAGGAATAATCTGGTCGGTGTCCACATTATTTTTATCCAGCGGTGCTAATAGGCCTTGGTGATATGTACTCATGATGCCTCCCCTCTTATATCCGTGAAGTGACCGGCAATTGCTGCCGCTGCAGCCATCGCTGGACTAACTAAATGTGTCCGCCCACCACGCCCTTGCCGCCCTTCGAAATTTCGATTTGATGTTGAGGCACACCGCTTACCGGCGCCAAGTTTGTCGTCATTCATAGCTAAGCACATTGAACAACCTGGTTCTCGCCACTCAAAGCCCGCCGCTTTGAAAATCTCTGCTAGGCCTTCTTGCTCAGCTTGCTGTTTCACCAAACCCGACCCTGGCACAATCAACGCTTCAACACCGTGTGCAACTGTTTTACCTTCGACCACTGATGCCGCAGCACGCAAGTCTTCAATACGGCTATTGGTACAAGAGCCAATAAATACAGTATCCACTTTTGCATCTGTTAATTTTTGCCCAGCTTCAAGTCCCATGTATTGCAAAGCACTGCGGATCGCATCAGCTTTAATTAAATCGCTTTCTTGCTCTGGGTTCGGCACAACCTCATCAATACCAATCACCTGTTCAGGGCTGGTGCCCCACGTCACTTGAGGCTGAATATCTTGCGCATTAAGCTCAACCACTCTGTCAAATTGCGCCCCTTCATCTGAATGAAGCGTGCGCCAGTATGAAACAGCCGCCTCAAACTCTTCCTCACTAGGTGCAAACGGGCGACCTTTTAAATACGCATATGTAATGTCGTCTGGCGCAATCAAACCGGCTTTGGCACCCATTTCAATGCTCATATTGCACAGTGTCATTCTCGCCTCCATCGATAGTGCTTCAATACCAGCACCACAGAATTCAGCCACATAACCTGTACCACCAGCAGTACCGAGTACGCCAATCACTGCCATGATCAAATCTTTTGCTGTCACTGTTGGCCGAAGCACACCATTAATTTGTATTTTTAACGATTTGGCTTTTTTTTGCTGTAAAGTTTGTGTTGCTAATACATGTTCGACTTCAGAAGTACCAATACCATGTGCCAATGCACCAAAAGCACCATGGGTAGAGGTATGACTGTCACCGCATACAATGGTAGTGCCAGGCAGAGTGATCCCTTGCTCAGGCCCCATAACATGCACAATTCCTTGGTTTATTGAATTTAAGTCATACAACACAATGCCAAATTCTTTACAGTTTTCAGCTAATGCCATCAACTGGTTTTTTGATACCTCACTGGCCGCATCTAAAGACCGGCTTTTAGTAGAGACATTATGATCCATTGTCGCAAAGGTTTTTCCCGGGCAACGTACTGGACGATTTTTTTCACGCAAGCCTGAAAATGCTTGAGGTGACGTCACTTCATGGACTAAATGTCTGTCTATATAGAGTAAGTCGGTTTGTTCATTGATCTGTGCAACCACATGCGATTGCCAAATTTTGTCATATAAGGTTTGAGCCACGTGCTACATCCTCAAATAGAGCGGTAACCTGACGGAAGTCACCGCATTCGTTGCTATTAAATTCGCGATACTATGGCTTGTGCCACATCTTGTGTGGTGTAACCACCTTCTGGATATATATCTGGTGTACCAACACCTGCTGCAACCGCCTCAGCGACAGCCTTTTCTATGGCGCGTGCGGCTTCATCTTGACCCAGCGAATAACGTAACATTAGGGCTGCACTTAGAATCTGTGCTATTGGGTTAGCAATGCCTTTACCGGCAATATCTGGCGCAGAGCCGCCAGCAGGTTCATATAAGCCAAAACCTGATTGATTCAAACTCGCCGAAGGGAGTAATCCCATGGAGCCGGTGATCATGGCACACTCATCAGATAAAATATCACCAAACAAGTTATCGCATAACAACACGTCAAACTGACTTGGTTGCTTTACGAGCTGCATTGCAGCATTATCAACATAGATGTAATCCAACTGAACTTCAGGGTAATCTTGACTCACTTCTGTGACCACTTCACGCCAAAGTACACTGGATGCCAATACATTAGCCTTATCAACCGACGTGACATGATTATTACGTAGTTTAGCTGCTTCAAACGCAAAGCGAGCAATTCGCTCTATTTCTTTTCGAGAATAACGCTGGGTATCAAAAGCAGCTTCTTGATCACCTTCCCCGTCACGACCTTTTTCGCCAAAATAAATCCCGCCCGTTAACTCTCGTACACACAAAATATCGAAGCCTTGCTCGCTAATATCTGCACGTAATGGAGAAGCACCACTTAATGCAGGTAATAATTGTGCCGGACGTAAATTACAAAATAATCCGAAATGTTTACGTAATGGTAATAGAGAAGCACGTTCAGGTTGCTCACTCGGTGGTAAGTGTTCCCACTTTGGGCCACCAACTGAGCCAAATAGAATAGCATCCGCAGCTTCACACGCTTCCAGTGTTGTCTCGGGTAATGCTTTACCAAATTCATCAATGGCTGCACCACCAATCGCGTGGGTTTGACGATTTAACTTGAACTCAAATTTTTCACTCACAGCATCTAGCACTCTATCTGCTGCTGCCATAACTTCTGGGCCAATGCCATCTCCGGCTAATACGGCAACTTGGTAACTTGCTTGGCTCATCCTGCTTTCCTTTGTTGTTTCAAATCAGAGACTTTTTGCGCTCTGTTAATAAGATTATAAACACGGACCATAGCCCGTACCGATGCTTCAACAACATCAGCAGCAAGACCTGCACCGTGATATTGCCGTCCGTTATACTTTGCAATAATATCTACTTGGCCAAGCGAGCTTGCACCTTGCCCCGTCGCGTCTAAGTTGTATTCTATGACTTCAACAGACATACCGATAATTCGCTCAATGGCTAGAAAGGACGCTTCTACCGGACCATTACCCGTTGCGGCTTCTTGTTTAGATTGACCTGCGACTGTCATACCAATAGTCGAACTGGCAACCGACTGGGAATTCGAGGTTGAATTGACAAATTCAAGCTTAAATTGATCATCATCATCACCCATTTGGTTAAAGTGGATCATGGCCTCAAGATCATAGTCATACACGGTACCCTTTTGGTCTGCCAATGCTAAAAAGCTAGTATATAGACTGTCCATATCGTAATCCGACTTTTGATAACCCAATTCAGATAAGCGATGCTCTATTACATGACGACCCGAACGAGACGTCATATTGAGTTGATTGTTTGGTACACCAACACTTTCTGGTGACATGATCTCATAGGTATTCTGCGCCTTTAAAACACCGTCTTGGTGGATCCCAGAGCTATGAGCGAACGCATTTTCACCCACAATTGCTTTATTTGGCTGCACTGACATATTACAGATTTTTGCGACCTGTCGAGATGCTCGGTAAATTTCTTCACTGCGAATAGCAGTATGTACTTTTAAGTAGTCTTGACGCATCTTCATGATCATGGCCACTTCTTCTAAAGAACAATTACCTGCGCGCTCTCCAATACCATTAATGGTACATTCGATTTGTCTCGCACCCGCTTGCACCGCGGCAACAGAATTGGCCACCGCCAAACCTAAATCATTGTGGCAATGCACACTTAAGCGCGCTTTATCTATATTCGGCACATTATTCATTAAATGACGGATCATGGCTGAATACTCATCAGGTGTAACGTACCCTACAGTATCTGGCAAATTAATGGTCGATGCACCGGCATTAATCGCAGACTCGACAATACGACATAAATCGGCATGTGGGGTGCGCCCAGCATCTTCACATGAGAACTCAACGTCATCAGTATAATTACGTGCTAATTTAATTGATTTAACAGCCATAGCTGTCGCATCATCCAAGCTCATACGTAGCTTGTGCTCTAGGTGCAAGGGGCTGGTTGCAATAAATGTATGGATACGACCACGTTCTGCAGGTCGCAGAGCTTCGCCACATGCTTCAATGTCTTTGCTTACCGCGCGTGCCAAACCACAAATGATTGGATTACGTACTTCAGTCGCAATACGCTGTACTGCTCTGAAGTCAGCGGGGCTAGATACAGGAAATCCAACTTCCATAACATCAACATTGAGGCGGCTTATCACATGCGCAAGTTGCAATTTATCATCTTCTGTTAAACTGGCTTTTAATGCTTGCTCGCCATCACGCAATGTCGTATCAAAAATCCAAACTTTATCCTGCATACCCTATTCCTCGGCCCAAAAAATAAAAAACCCCGCAATGTGCGGGGTTGAAAGTAGTTGCTCAGTTACGCGCACTACGCCCCGCTCTTACATTTAATGAGTAAGAGGTTAAGCAGTAATGACAAGCGCGTTGTTTTTTTCATTGAGCAAAGTTGTCCTGTTGATGGATTAATTATGTTTTATCATGCATTCAAAACCAAGATCAAGCATATTTTTTTCAAAAATAAATCTAATATTCTTTTTTTAAGAAAAATAAAACCAATAAAAAAACAAATAAAGACTATATTAACCACTTCGTGTATCTAAAAAGAATAAATCCTAATCTTTATTTTTGATCTGTAGTAGATTTATAAAGCAATTAAATATCTATAAAAAGCAATATGCCGTTGTCAGCTCTGCTAATTAACTCTACTCGCTTCATTTGTGAATAAATTAGCTACACTCCCCAAGCCATGGCCTCTGCTGACATGTTTCTCGCAGTGCGCTTAATTCAGATAAATTCTGAGTTGCCATATCATATTCAATTTGCGCATCATCATACTCATTCTCAGTCGCTATAGTAAGAAATGCTTCAGCACGTGTATGTCGTCGGACAGCATCGCCAAAACGCGCTTCAACTGAGCGCCATATGTGATCATATTGGTGGTCAACTCGTACCTGCGCAGCATCCATCAGATCATAGTGACCAGAGTCTTGATAAGAACGCGTCGCCACACTACGAGGTGCTTTCTTTAACTTATTTAAATCACTCGTAAATCCAGTATCCCCAAATACATAATCGGATAAACGCTGTAACGTATTCAAACAAGGCGTGATATCACTTCCTCTGCAATGCTGTGTATTGCTATTTAATAATTGTGTCAAACCTGCGGGGAGTGAAGCATTTGAATTTGCATCAATACTTAACACTGCATTTGCTGCATATTTTTCAATTAACTTCACTTTAGTGATGGTTTTCTTGAAAAATAATAGACGTATTTTAATTTTCGTGACGAAACGCTTAAAATCAGCTTCAGAGCGAAAGTGTAAACGTGTATTAATAAATATATCTCGGCCATAATTAAGTTGATAAATAAATGCACCCCCACATGCTTTTTTATCATAATCCGCCACCAGCGAGCGGTTTTCTAATGTGCTATACCCTTCATCAAGCTTAAGGTGTAGTTGAGACGTTAAACTCAAATTATCGGTTGAATTTCGGTGATTAATCGATGTTGAAACGCTACCTGCAACAATAAATAAGTTTACCCCTGCATGGATCTCACCGAACGTTCTGCGACTTATTGCTACTGAGTTCTGATGCTGTAAGTAGTCAAGCTCGCCAGACATCGCACTATGAAATTTTAGATCCCCCGTAACACAACTGTCCTGCTCTTGGTGTAACTCTTGGTCAAACCCTTTCCCTAAATCAGATTGGCTATATCGTTCACTATAATAACGCTGGGCTACAACACCGCACGAAAAGCACAATATTAAAAAGCTAAATAATAGTCTCATGCTCAGTCCTTGTTAGAGCCAAAGTCTCTGACTTTAGCTCTATCATTACTTTAGTCTGTGCCAAATACCGTACCGTAAGTACTCAATGCACCCTCACATAATCGCCAATTTAATATACCTACTGCAGGTGTCTTAGCATTTATGAACGTTGGCGCCCAGCGCATATTGCGATATTTAACACTCTCATTTTCACTGATCACCCCCGCACGAACGGCTTCCTGTCGAGCTAATTCACACTGTTTCCAATCCAAACGATCTGATGAAGGTAGCTGTAGTTGCGTAACATCGTAACTTGCAGGACAGGTTTTACCACGACGCGTACAATCATCTTTCATTTTTTGCACTTCAACCTCACAGGATGTACCAAACGGATTATCTCGGCAAAACTGTGCGGCATTGAATAAAAACCATGCATTGTCATACGCCAATTTTTGGATTTGTTCCACTGCGTTACTTTGCGAATCCGGTAAATAGGCGTAATAACTGGTTAAAAGACTCGTAGCACGCTGCTCATCTAGCACAGCTTGCTTAAAATCATCTTCCAACTCACTGATCATCCATTTCGTTGCATTACGTACTTTTTGATAATCGGCAACTAATGGTCGAATAGCTAATGACGCACTGTCGTAACGCGTAGTGTAATAACGCACAACATTGTAATCACTCAATGAGTTAAGTTGTGTTCTAAAACCATCTTTTGAATACTTCACGGCTTCATAAAACATATCAAAACACGGCTTAGGGTTATCCAAGGAGCACGTAATTATATTATTAGGGATAATACTCAGTAGCTGTTTCGGATCGCCGCCATGTTGAATGGCTCTCACGGTGATTTTTACTGATGACTTTGTATCATCTTGCAAATATTTAAGCTGTCCGCCTACGTTAAATACGCCGCCATATAAATCAACATCAAGGTAACCACCAATTTCAGATTTATCGCGATTACTGCCATAATCTATTTTTAAGTTGACCATAATATTAGCGCCATACTCTATTGCACTCACAAACTCGTCACCTGCTAACTGTTGAATACGCGCTTGGTGTTTATTCGCTATTTCACTCCCTGCAGGCGTAAGCGTATACCCAACATTACTATCCTCAGGTAAAAACAGTCGTTTTTTAGGCGTACTCGTTGCGCTAAATGTATATGAACTAGAATATGTGCTCGATGCCATTTCTTTCGCTAACGACGCACCGGCCGAAACTCGCACGACGGGAAAATTAACATCAATATCAACACTACCATTCAAGGTACTGAGCAAATCATCATAGCTCATGTCAATTCCGGTTTTGAATTTAACTTCTGTATTTCCAAACGTTTCGTCCACACGTCCAGATATTGGTTGTACATTCAAAAAACGCTTGGTCTGGCTATCATAGGCTGTGCCGATTGACACATGATCATTGATTAACCCCGATATAGTTGAGCCTGCATTTGACTGCTGACTTGCTAGTGATGACTCTTTTGCTAATGCATACTGGCTAGTCAATCCTACCACCAGCATTGTAAAATATATTGATTTCATGGTTGCTCCTTAACGAATTGTCACTAGGTAATCTTCAACTTCACCATAATGGATACGGTTACACGCATTGTCAGAACCACCTCCAGAGTCAGTGGCTACACGCATTAACGTCACTCCTCCTGGCTGCTCAGTCGGGACACTGATTGCAAATTTAAACACTCCGTCTGACGCCGATTTATACACCATTTCTGAGTCTGAAAATTGACCGTCTTGGTCCCAATCAACCCATACTCTTGCCGCAACATAAGAAGGATATTGCGGCTCTTTATTACCCGGTGTTATCGTCATAGAAGCCTCTCTTCCGGCTGATAACGTAATCACCTTACCTGACACAGCTGTGTAACTGTGGCGTGCCGAGTCATGACTAAAGTCATCAAGCGTTACCTTATCAATCCATTCCCATTCACTATCAAACGCAACATTGTCACAATATGCATTTTTTAAAACGGTCGTCTTTAAAGCAACTGGTACATATTCAGGTGGCATCGTGCTGCATGCATCTGCTGCATTCGCCCCAGCATGCCAGTTATATGGATTAGTAAAATCTGAATTAGCAAAAGTGAGGTATTGCCCATGCCCTTGAGCAAGACGTTCCGGGGATAACCATAACGCCCTTAATTGCGCAAGCTTCTGTTCTTTGCTGATAATATCGGTTGTATCAAACGCACGTTCCCACACCTCAACAAGTAAACCGTCATAGCATTTCTCTAACCAAGCGAATCGACCTTGCGCCTGTTGAACCGTTAGTAGATCTCCTAATTCATTATAATTTGCGCTTGTTTCTGATTCTGTGTTCGCTTGAACCGTTGCTGCAATGCACATCAATGATGATGCGGCTATAAGTTGTCTTATCATGATCATATCCTTATTTTAATACCTGACTAAAGCTGCTGTAATCTCGGTAATAACTCAGGTTTTCGGCCTCGTAATCCAAACAATAACTCCCTTCAGGGTTTTGCTCACAATAATCCACCATATCTGCAAATAAGTTGGCATTACTTCGGCTTGAAGTCTCAATTTCGTGCAGTTGATTTAGCTCCAAAGTGGAAAATTGAGAAGCATAATAGCGTTGTAAGTTTTTGGCTCTACGATAAGTTAACCGTTCTGTTATCCAGCGATTTGTTAACTCTTTTACAACCAGCTTGGTTAAGTAATTTACGGCTACATAACCTTGAGCAGGTACCAGTTGCTGTAACATTGGGCCTGAGTCTTGATAATTCGCAACATATGTATCGGTAATATTGTAATCATCCAATGAATTAAATTGATTGATATAATCGGTTTTCAAATAATTCACTGCAGACTCAAATAATGCAAAACATGGCTCTGGATTTAGTAATGTACACCGCATAATGCCATTAGGAATAATCGTCAATAATCGATTCGGATCACCGCCACTTTGATAACCACTTACAGAGATTTTAATGGATTGCCGCTTACTATCATCGAGCTTTTGAAGCTCACCATTGACTTTCACTTTGCCAATCCAATCAACACTTAAGTAGCCACCAATAGACCGTTTATCTTCTTCATTCCGGTAATCAATTTTCATGTTAATAACGACGTTAGACCCATATGCAAAACCGTGAACGAAGCCATCACCTAAGTTGCTTGCTTTATTACCTGGCTCAGCAATAGCCAAGTCTTGCGCGGCCATTGTAGGCTGGTAACCCATTGTTGATGCAGGCATTAACATACGTGATTTGGGCTTAACGGATGAATACACCGTGTAAGTCCCCGTATACTTATCCGCGCTAATATCTTTGGCATAATTGGCGCCAGCATCAATGCGAACAGCCGGAAACTTGAAGCCTGCGTCCACCTTTCCATCAATAAGTTTCAGCGCTTGCTCGTAGCCCAAATCGACGCCCACTCTAAAATCAATTTTTGAATTACCTAAATCTTCAACTTCTGCCCCTGTTACTGACTGTAACCCTAGGAAAACTTGACCCTTACTTTTATAGGCCGTGCCTAGTGGAACTGAATCAATATTATCGCTACTGTTTGATAATATCTTAGGCTTAGCACCTTCTTCAAAAGAGGGCGTTATACTTGCGGCAAAACTCGCCGTACTGAACAAAGCCAGCAATACTGGGGTATAAACAAAATTTCTCATAATGTCTCTCCGTGTGTTCGGCCCCAAAAATCATCAGAGCCATTCCTTGATTAGCGTAAGCTATTCAAATAATCTTTATGCCAAGTTTCTGGTATGCGATTCAGTACATCTTGTTCTGTTTCAATCACATTTTTGAATTCGTTGTTACTTTGCATTGCTAAATCGCCCACCTGAATCCCATTTGCAAACATGCTAAAAGTTTCTCCCTCCAGCTCGACAGGATCTTTCTTGGTTCGCTTCAAACGCAGGTTATAAACATTGCCATCAAACTTTACCTGCTCAATTTTGCTAATAAATTGCATTGCCCCTTGAGTATGAATATGCTCACCTAGCTGCAAATCTTTTGCCCATACCGACTCTCCTGATTGCGTAATGACAGGGTGAGACTCAGTTAACAGCAGTGTTTTTCCATCTTTGGTTGTTAGCTGGATCATGGGAATAGCCTCAACACCAATTGAAATATCTGCAATTTCAAGATTCAACTTTTGAGTCGGATGATATTGACTTGCCCCTAGAACGGTATCGCCAACACTTAATGTTTCTATCGGTAATTGACTGCCATCTGGTAATGTAATAAGGCTACCTTCGGCCAAGCAGCTATAAACGATTTGCATTTGTGGATGGTCAGTATTTTCCCAAGACCCCGCTAACCCAGCGGATCCAATAACTATTGTTTCAGCGCGTGGCGTTTGGTTAGGTCGAGGCGCATTATCTACCGCTATATTCATCACCCAATTCGCATCTTGATAACGGCCATAAAGTGATGCATCACCAAAAACCCCTTGGTTTCGAGGGATGTTCCAAGATAACTTGGTCGTGGTGCGTCGCCCAACGGTGATGTACTCAACATTGAGGTTATCAGCAAAGAAATTCTGTATATCGCTATATTGATCCCCTGAAATAGTCGTTGCCCCACCTCCCTCTTTCGTTTGAATAAAAATATTAGTACCAAAGTCAAGTACAGCTGGCTTTTCAACTTGTCCGCCCGGCACCAACTTGGTTGTGCCATCTGGGTTTTCTATTACGTCTAACACACTCCAATCAGAGCGATAAATACGTGACACTTTGCCAAGCATGGTGTATTCACCCACAAATGGGATCTTTAACTTAAGCTGATCATTGGGTGTATTAGTTGGGTAAATATTCTCATAATCACAATCGCCGTAATTTCGATTAAGACACACGATAATTTTTTGATCTGGCGTTGTCGGGCCTGCAGCTGAGCGAACATCCCTCGGGTGAGACACATTCGCACCATATGCACCATTCGATGCTCTCAATATATCCATATCGAAGTTTTGCTGTTCAAGTTCAGCTGCCGAACTAACCAACATATCTGGTGCTACGTAACCCAACAGCGCTAATATGGTGTCTTTTGAATATTCTACTTTAGAGTTGCGGTCTTCAACGACTTCTTTACCACTGGCATCCGTATAGATTACAGTCACCCAGGCATCGGCATAAACACGTTCAACCGTTTTCAGTTTTTGTAAGGCATCAGCAACTTTCACTGAAGAGTAAATTGATTTTCGTTTTTTTTCTGGCCCATCCCCAAAATACTCAGCATAGCGCGGCAACGTAATTGAACTGCCCTTTTCATCCACTAATGTAATATCAATAAAAGTATAATCAGTGGTTTTATTCTCACTATTTAACGCAGAGATCACTAAATGCTCTTCATCTGTTCCTGGAGGCGTGAGAACTTCAACTCCCATATGCTTGAAAAATGAACATAAGCTGACACGATGTGCATCACATTCCTCAGCCTTACTTTCAAGACCCTGTGCACCGAAAAACGAAGAAGATGTATACCCTGATTCAAGCTGTTTGTTTATTAAAGAAAATAAGTGTGGGCGGTTGTGTTTATTCAACCCATATTTATTTAATCGATCTTTTAAAGCCTGATTGTTTTCTTTTGTTTTAAGGTTTGTACGTGCAAAACCATGTTCAACATTAAAATACGGCGCAGCGGCAGTCATGGCGATATCTGACTGCGAAGCGTGCGCAGAAATTGAAGCCCCACCTAACGCCAATGCAATAGATAAACTTAAGATTTTCATCTGTTTTCCTTATTATTTTATAACAAAACACATTGAATTTTGAGCTCACGCTCAGGGCCCTTACATCTATCTATGTAAGGACCTTACGGCTATATATGACGGGATAAAATGGTGGCGTTAACGACCTTTCACTGTAATTTCCATATCTTCAACCTCACCATAGTTGAAGTTACTACAGCCATCGTGACCAAATTCAGTCAAAGGATGCTCTTCAAGTCGGACTCGAAGTGTGAAGTTCTTTTTTTGCCACCAATACATGCTGGGTAAAAATATGGCTTGGCTAGCTTTTATTCGACATTGGCCGTTATTGCAGTCTTTGGTGTAGTTACCACTCATATCGAAACTATTAGATTCATCAGAACGAAATACTTTATCTTTGTCTTGGTCAACCCAAACAGTAAGACGTACATCACGATTGTCGCGGCTTAACAGCCTATCGACCGTTGCTTCATTTAATACATTAGATTTGATATCTACATTTAATTCTGCACGGCGTAAAAACTCGAGGTTAGTTGCATGCTTTTTATAACCAGTATTATTTGTACCTGACGCATTTGCGATGAGATTACGGTTGTGAATAGATGTCCATACATGCATTTCATCAATATATAACGCTTGCGCATTGTTTGACGTAGTGATTCTGCTTTTACACTCTGATGGGGCAGTCAGTATTATGTCCTGAGTCACTTCATCTGTTTGCCCACTGCCATCTTGGTAAGTAACTCGCAGTGACACTCGATAAGTTCCATTTGTTAACGGATAACTCACCGTTTCAGGCTGCTCATTATGGCTCGTTTGGTTATCATGCCCGAATTGCCAATAGTAACTCGGTTGACGAACCTTATTTACTTGAGAAGTATTGATAAACTTAATCTGGTTATTCGCCAACAACTGGTAGCTAAAACTTGCTTGTATCGGAAGTTCAGGCACATCAACGTCCGTTTTCACATCAATTACTTGAGATGCTTTTGCATATCCACACGTATCATAGAATGTATATTTCCCCCCAAATGATAATCGCATCAAGCCAATACCAGCGGTTGTTTGATCTTTTAGTTTAAAACGCACTTGTCCATTATTAATCACTTGATTCTCTATGATTAGTTCATTCGATGAAAACAAACCATCACGGTTATTATCAAATAATACCGATACGAGTTTACCATTGAGCGTATTGTCAAATTGCAATTGCTGTTCACTATGCTTATTCATAAGTAGAGTAGGCGTCAGGACACTTTGGTAAGGTTGATGCGCTAAGGGCACGCTCTGCGCGTTGATAGATAGTGAAGACAACGGAGAGTTTCCTTGTGCAAGCGTTGGTGCACATGCGGCTTTCACAGCTCGACTAAAATAATGCCTAAAGCCCACCAACTTTGTACTGTCTGTTTTTGTGACTGTGAGCTTAAACCGAATAAGTTCATCAATATCTAAAACGCGCGAGCGTTGTAAGAATGGGTGAATAGCTGAATTGTTACTTTTTTGCCAACGTTCATTAGTGCCATCACCCCACTCAACCTCGATCTCTTTTATATCCGTGGCAGCAATACTATTTAAAGTATAACTAACGGTGTCGTAATGCATCGCACTATCAAATTCTAATGACGAAAGTTGTGTGTTATTCGCAACAATTCCTACCGAGTGCAAAGTGTTATCTATTTGTGCTGTTACTTCACTCTCTGTGCCTATGTGACTAAAAAACCGCGCTTGGTCAATCAAACACATACCAGCATCTTGCACCGATGCGCCGGTAAAAAAACAATTTACGTTGGCTCGAAGAAATAACTTAAATCCATCTTGAATACTCCAACCTTGCGTTTTTACCAATTCATAAAAGGCTTTTCTAAAAACACCCGCTGTACTATATATCGACTGACTCGGTTCGTATGACTTAAAGTGGTCAATGCTCTTGCCATCCCAAGAAGGCATCTCAAAATACCGAGCTCCCGTGTCTTCATATAAGACATCCCAGCCGTACCACCATTTTCGATTACCATCATGACTTGTAACCTGATCCACTGATTTGTTTTTAAAAGCGGTTGACTGACGGTATGAGCCCCGAACATATTGTGAAAAATAATCAAACACTGCGACGCTTGCAATATCTGAAAAAGCTTCATTCAATGCACCATCTTGACCGCTGGCATTTAACTGGCTATTCCAAAATGTTACTGCATGACTGACCTCATGAGCCACTATATCTAAGGTTGTATGGTAGTAATGCGTTCCCCCATAATTCCCTGTGCCATAATTCACATGGGTATCGTCCCAATTGGCTTGCGAGTTACCATACGTGTTGTTGCCTACATTCTGTGATAATTGCTTTAAACAAAAACCCGCTGCCTCACAGGTAGACCCTTGATCAGGGAACATCTCTGTTAAAAGTTGGTGGTAATACTGCATCACTAGGCCAGCATTGAAGTGAGCATCATTTAAGCCTGAGTAGCTGTAGTAATCATAATACTGATTGTCTATTGTTTCCTTATCAAAATTCTCGTTTGAGTTACTACATTGATAACTGGCTGCTTTTGTTTTGTCAGCGATATAATCGATGGTCTTTACGTAAGGGTTTTCTAGCGCACAATTTCCCTGCTCTTTAGTGACAATGAACGGGTATCCTGAGAATGCACTAAAAAGACTTACATTATTATCTGTAAACAATACCTCAGCAGCTGCGACATCGGTTGCTTGAAACTTGTAAGATAAGCAATTGTTCATACTCATTGGAGCTGGAGAATAACAAACCGCCCCTAATTTCTCATTACCGCCAATTCCTCCTCCAGCAATCAACTCTGCTTGAGGATTTAACCCATCAATATCATTGTCTTTTCGGATCACTTTTAGAGTTTCTGCGTTTATAATGAAGTTTACTCGCCGCTCAGGTGTGTGCACTCGTGCAACAAAAACGGCTTGGAGTTCGTTCTCATCCAACATGAACGCCTTGCTAAATGACAGTTCATTTGTGAACGGGATCCCATCCGCAATAAACTGCTTTGTTAAAGTATGCTTAATTTGAGTTTCGGTTAAACGAAATATATCCGGTATAGAGGTAGCGAATTCTTCTTCAGCAATAATAGCACTACCTAGACCTTGTTCGATATCGCCTAGTTTATCGACCAATAGAACAAAGCGACTGTTTAAAACGGGAATATTGCCAACATATACTTGATAGTGCTGATAACGATTATTGGCACCAACGGTCTTCATCGCTCGATAATTAATGGTGAGCTCTGACAGATTTTTCTCTGCTTTTAAAGCCATATTGGACTGAACAATTTTTTTCTGTACTTGTGCCCAAATATGACTTTGGTTCATTAAATTCTGCTGCTCTATTGCATGACTACCAAATGCAATACTCATCAAGCCACTAATCGCGGATATCGAAAGCGTATTCATCCTAACTCCTTTACACAGATGTGATAAATAAAGAAATACACACAGCAAACAATTGTGAATATTTTATTTAGAGTAATGGATCAAATTTAACATTAAAATAACAATAAAGTATGGAAGTAGCACAAATAACCAGCAAGAACTTGATCTAACTGGTTATTTAAAAAACAAAAAATTAACATTTTCGGGTTTATGAACGAGAATTTTGACGATTAGATTATAAATACCAAAAAAGTATTAAAAGAGTTTTTACTTCAACTATTTTCCTGAAGAGTGACTAGTGGCCACCATAATGTGCAGCGCCTCGAGCAATGTAGCGGAGCTGCCAAATCAAACGTTCTGTTAATTCACTAAGTTGTTGACTATCTTGATCTAGTGCATCAGCTCCCGCATTAAAAACTAAAATAACCATTGCTTCTGCTTGCATGTACGCATGGTTTTTATTGCATGGCGTTTCAGATTCTAGATAGTGTGCAAGCTCTAACGTAAAATGCTTAATTTCTCTTGCAACTGCAGCTCGAAACGCCTTAGACGTGCCTGAGCGTTCTCTGAGCAATAATCTAAACTGGTTACTTGATGTATCAATAAATTCCATAAAGGTTTGCACTGAGGTATTTATGACACTGCCACCGTTTGCTATTCGTCGCCTAGCTTGACGCATCAACTGGCGCAATGTAAGACCAGCTTCATCCACCATGGTTAACCCTAGTTCATTCATATCCTTAAAATGGCGATAAAAAGAAGTGGGGGCAATACCTGCTTCACGTGCGACTTCACGTAAACTAATATTTGAAAAACTGTGTTCCGCACTTAACTGGTTAAAAGCGGCTTCTATCAGCGCTTGTCGAGTTTTTTGTTTTTGCTGCGCACGTACACCTGACATTTTTCATTCCATATATAATTAGTTCAAACATTGTAGAGTCTAATACTTGACGGCAGCAGAATGAAATACTATTTTAGCGTACAAGTGTACGCTGAGATTTAAATAATGAAAAAACCGCCGATTATTTGGACAAATGTGCTGTTCTTTAGCATCACCTTTTTGGCTGCCATCACATTGGTACCCTGGTATGGCTATGAATATGGCTATACCGCAACACATTGGGCTGTATTCACAGCTTGTATGTTCTATGCTGGACTATCTATTACTGCTGGGTACCATCGCTTATGGGCTCATAAGGCTTATGATGCACACCCCGTGATACAATGGATATTCGCAATAGGCGGAGCTTTTGCATTGCAAAACAGTGCCTTGCATTGGAGTAGTGATCATCGAGTCCACCATGGTCAAGTCGATGACCCAGTCAAAGATCCCTATGCAGCAACCAATGGGTTTTGGTATAGCCATATAGGGTGGATGCTTCGTGATCATCAAGGTGAGAGTTATGGAAATTACAGTAATGCCCGTGATTTACAACGTAACAAAATCGTGATGTTCCAGCATCGCCATTATTTAAAGCTCGTACTCGCAACTAACCTAGGTATTCCATTGTTACTGGGTGTGCTTGTGGGTGATATTATTGCAATGCTACTATTGGCGGGAGTATTAAGGTTGGTGCTGAGTCAACACTTTACCTTCTTCATCAATTCACTGGCGCATATCTGGGGCTCTCGACCCTATACTGAGAAAAATACCGCGCGTGATAATGGGTTTTTAGCGTTATTCACCTATGGAGAGGGTTATCATAACTTTCATCATATTTTTGCAAGTGATTATCGCAATGGCATTCGCTGGTATCATTACGATCCAACGAAATGGATGATCCGTACAATGGCTGCTTTGGGGCTAGCCTATAAACTTAAACGGACCCCTGTAGAGCGAATTGAAAAAGCCAAAGCGGAAACGTTACTACTTAAAACAAAAGTACGCTTAGCAAAATTGCCTTTGGCGCAAGATAAGCTTACATTGTTACAACAAGAGTATGACTTGCTTCTAAAAAAACTGCAGACATTTTGTGTCGCGCAAAAAGCACTATTAGAAGCCAAAAAAGATTCCATGCGCGTGCAGTGTGATAAATCACTGCTCGCAACGCAGTACCAAGAGCTCGAAGCTGCTTGGCACGAGCAAAAACAAGCATGGCTAGCATTAAATGCGAGGCTGCTAAAACCGTCATTCAACGTTTAGCGGAGTTTCACAGCCTCTTTAGTCTAACGTTGAGGAGAGGCTGTGACTAAACAACAAAGTTCCCCTGAAGAAAAAGAAGTAAAAAACTACCAGTATGACGCAATCATTATTGGCACGGGGCCCGGTGGTGAAGGTGCAGCTATGAATCTATCTAAAAGCCAACAGCGCGTCGCCGTTATAGAGCGCCAGCAGGCTGTTGGTGGAGGCTGCGTGCACTGGGGAACAATTCCTTCCAAAGCGCTACGTCATTCAGTAAGTCGCTTAATAGAATATAAAGCCAATCCTCTATATCGTTTCACAGAGAAGCCACAACGCCATACATTTCAAGATATTTTGAATCATGCCAGTACCGTTATTTCAAAGCAATCTAACCTGCGCAGTAGCTTCTACGATAGAAATCGAATTCATTTATATCAAGGCGATGCCAGTTTTATCGATGCACACACGATAAAAGTACAACATGATGATGGCTCTCAAGAAGTATTAACAGCGCAAACAATTGTGATAGCTACGGGCTCTCGCCCCTATCGCCCTCCCGAAGTGGATTTTACACATTCTCGTGTTTATGACAGTGATACTATATTAAGCTTAAAGCACAATCCGCAACGTGTCATTATCTATGGTGCAGGTGTCATTGGCTGTGAGTATGCTTCTATTTTCAAAGGGCTCGGTGCAAAAGTAGACTTAATTAATACCCGAGATCGACTGCTTGCTTTTATGGATGCAGAGATATCTGATGCACTCAGTTACCACTTTTGGAATAGTGGTATCGTTATTCGTCACAACGAAGAATTTGCTACCGTAGAGGGAAGAGATGACGGCGTAATATTGCATTTGAAATCAGGAAAACGTGTTAAAGCAGACTGTATTTTATTTGCCAATGGCCGTACCGGTAACACCAACGATTTAAATCTGGCTGCAGTAGGATTAAAAGCTGACGGAAGAGGCCAGCTCAAGGTAAATGGGAACTATCAAACTGACATTGATAATATTTATGCCGTTGGCGATGTAATAGGTTATCCGAGTCTAGCTAGCGCTGCTTTTGATCAAGGCCGAATTGCAGCCCATGCAATCGTGCAAGGCGATAGTGCCGACAAGTTGATTATTGATATCCCTGCTGGAATTTATACAATCCCTGAAATGAGCTCTGTCGGTAAAACTGAACAAGAGCTCACCGCGGCAAAAATACCCTATGAAGTTGGTAGAGCGCAATTTAAACACTTAGCGCGTGCACAGATCACGGGCACCGAAGTCGGCAGTTTAAAATTGCTATTCCATGCGGAAACCAAAGAGTTATTAGGTGTACACTGCTTTGGTGAACGAGCGTCCGAAATTGTCCATATTGGACAGGCAATTATGGAACAAAAAGGCGCGGGTAATAATGTCGAATACTTTGTTAATACCACCTTTAACTACCCCACAATGGCAGAAGCCTATCGGGTGGCAGCCCTAAATGGCTTAAATAGATTATGTGATTAGCCCACCAGCGCCAGGGTATACCTGGCGCGCATTTTTTATTGTGCTGCGTTTAATACACACGCTAAAACTGGTACTTTGCAGTCGCTCTATAAAGGGTTTCTTGCTGTTGTGCATCACGACCTACTGGCGGCCTGAATTCAGCGCGGGTATCTAAATATTGCCACTCAAACCCTAATTGCCATTGTTTATTCAGCTGTTTGCGAATATTGAGGGTAGCAGCCTGTGTTTCACTATTATTGGGGTCAAATTCCCAGAAATCTTTATCAATTACTTTAGATTGCTCCAGCCTACCACTCACTCTATAATTCTGCCATGTATGGCTGAGCATCACAAACCAGCTATTAAAATCATTATCTACGCCTCTGCGCGCACCCATAGCCGTGTTACCAACCATAGCTTGCATAATGACTTGAGTCTGTTTTGATAGCTTACTACGCCACGCTAAACTCCAAAATTTAGTGTCCCACGCATATTGCTGTGTGTTGCGATTGAGCACCGATGGGTCACCATTGTTATCATACCAATACAACCGCAATGTGTGTTTTTTCAAATACCCAATATGCGTACCAAAGTAATAACCAAAGCGTCCATCCACTTCACTGAATGGCTCTACATACTGACCTTGGTGCGCCAATTGCGGTGCCATAAGTGCATACAAAGGAGCAAATTGGACCCGCTCATTAATCACTGACTGCCTGTCATGAGGCGTAAAACCACGCCAAGCTACTAGCGTACCCGCAGGATCATTACCTTTATAAAGCGCCCCTAAAAAACTGATATCATATTTGCTGCGAAACCGCCTAGCTGGACGCTTAATTTCAAACTCAGCACCAAACGTGCGTACTTCTTCCCCTATCCAAGCATTAATGGCGGAATACTGATAAGTATAAGGAGAAGACCAACCTAAACTGGGGTTTTCAAGCGACATACGAGGATAAAAGGCACCAATACGAGACCTAAACTGATATCGTTTTGAAAGAGGTTGATAATTGACATAAGCTTCAGTAAAACCAAGTTTATCATTTTGGTCAGGGACATATTGTGCAACAGCATGACCAGACCATGCAGAACTCAAATCAACGCGACCTTCGAGTACACCTCTGGAAATATTAAGTACATTGCTTTGCGTACCAAAACGACTCATCCCCCAACCACCCGCGGTCCACGATTTTTGTTCACTGCGATCATGCGCACTTATTTCAACCAAGCCGTGTAGCTGCCCCTCAACTGCATAAGATTGATTAGCAAACAGAAAAAACAAGCTGCCAATCACTGTGACCCTTTTATTCATAGCCATCCGTTTCATCCGTTAAAAAGTCCAATTTATCAAGCAATGGTTGTTGTAATTGGTACTGTATTTTCTGATTAGTTTGCACAATGTTCAGCTGTTTTGACTCTGGTTTATCTAAATTTTCATAGCGTTCATGCCAGACTTTCAACGTCGTTGTGCCTAACTGATTTTCCATCAATGGCAAGTTAACCTTGCCATTGATGTCAGTTAAACCAAATACCCCTGAGTTCACCACCAAAATGTAACCTAGCATCCAGTCATGAATATTACAGCCAAGCTCCACAACACCAGTCTGAGAAAAGGTGATCGGGGCTTGGGGCTTATCGCGATATAGCTTTAATTCAAATGCTTTGGGTTCTGAGAAAGAATATACGTGATGTAAAATTGAATCAAAATTAGGAAAATCAACCTTGGCCCCTTGCGGCACAATTAAAGCATGTGGCGTGAAGTTTCGATCTTTTTGTCCCATATTATATTGCTGTGAAAGTGAGATATCATTTACTGACCATTGCTTCCCCTCAAGCCACACAGCCGCACCGACTAAAGGTTGGCCTTGTGTATCCTTCACTGTCAGCTCTAATGCTTGGCAAGAAAATCCTAGCCAACACAATAACCCTATAAATTTTTTCATCTTTTACCAATTTTTATGTGTGAAATCGCTTATATTTTAGTATAGGTTATCTATACACAAATTCGTATTTTTACACCCGAATATAAACAGACCGGTACAACCAAACTTATCATTCATTATGAATACGTATGCAAGCTATTCATCCTGAAATTGCAGCGCAGTATGCTAACCCTACCTCACCACTAACATGCTTAACTAGGAACCTGTTATGCGTTTACTCACGTCGTTATCATTAACTGTTAGCTTATTATCGTGTACTGCTTTTGCTACCGTACACTCTGTAAGTTCACCAAATAATAATATTGTTTTTTCTATCTCTGATGAGCAAGGGCCACCCACTTATAGCGTCTCCTTCAACAATAAAAAAATCATTAACGGCTCCAAACTTGGTTTTGATTTTCAGCATCACCCAGCAATGCGCAGCAACCTAGCGATAGCTAAACATAACAAGAACAGTGCGCACCATCAATGGCAGCAGCCGTGGGGAGAGGCACGTACAATCACTGATCATCATAACGAATTAAGCGTAGTGCTGAAGGATAAAACGACGCAAGATATTGCATACATACTGCGCGTGCGCGCATTTGATGATGGTATCGGATTTCGATATGAAGTCAATAAACCCAATGCTCGCTATATTACTCGTGAATTAACAGAGTTTAATTTTGCAGATGCGCACAATAGCACGGCTTGGTGGATACCTGCACGCGGATGGAATCGCTATGAGTATACCTATAACACCACCTCATTACCTAAAGCAAGCCATGTCCACACACCATTTACTCTTAGAAATGCCGATGGCGTTCACGTCAGTGTTCATGAAGCAGCCCTTGTTGACTATGCAGCCATGACACTGAATCAACGTCGTCCAGGGACATTCGTTGCTGACTTAACTCCTTGGTCTGATGGTGTTGCAGTCAAAACCAATGGTCAATTTAAAACACCATGGCGTACCATTCAAATTAGTAATTCAGCGACTGGCCTCTTAAATTCGCATTTAATTCTAAATTTAAATGAGCCAAACAAACTGGGAGACGTTTCATGGGTCAAACCAGGTAAATACCTTGGTATCTGGTGGGGCATGCATATTGGTAAAAATACTTGGGGCAGTGGTGCCAAGCATGGCGCGACAACTCAAAACACAAAAGCGTATCTCACCTTTGCAGCTGAGCATGGCTTTGATGGTGTGTTAGTCGAAGGGTGGAACCTAGGTTGGGATGGTGATTGGTTTTCTAATGGCGACGTATTCAGCTTTACCAAAGCTTATGATGACTTTGACATTAATGCCATAGCTGAGCATGGTCAAAAAGTGGGGGCTCGGCTTATTGGCCATCATGAGACCTCAGGGAGCGTCAGTAATTATCGAACACAAATGGAAGCGGCCTTCAAACTCTATCAACAAACAGGTGTTCATCAAGTAAAGACCGGTTACGTTGCGGATGGAGGTAACATCAAGCGTATAGACGAGCGAGGCAATGCGCGTTTTGAATGGCATGACGGTCAATTCATGGTGAATGAGTATTTAGCCAATGTGACACTCGCAGCCAAGTATAAAATCAGCATAAACACACATGAGCCGATAAAAGATACGGGGTTACGTCGTACCTACCCCAACTGGTTAGCGCGCGAAGGAGCCAGAGGGCAAGAATTTAACGCTTGGGGAACACCTCCAAACCCGCCTGAACATACGACTTTGCTTGCTTATACCCGTATGCTCGCAGGGCCTATGGACTTTACGCCTGGCATTTTTGACATGAGTTTTAATGGTCTGGGCGAGAACACTAACCGACCTCAAACCACACTCGCTAAGCAACTCGCTCTGTACGTAGTTTTATATAGCCCCATTCAAATGGCGGCAGATTTACCTGTTAACTATCTCGCTAAGCCCGATGCTTTTCAGTTTATTAAAGATGTCCCGACCGATTGGGAACAAAGTATTGCCTTAGCGGGTGAAGTGGGTGATTACGTTGTTTTTGCAAGGCAAGAAAGGAAACGAGGTAATTATCGTGGCAACGACTGGTACCTTGGTGCAATTACTGATGAGCAGGCCAGAACACACACGGTTAAATTGAACTTTCTAAGTGAAAACACCCAATATGAAGCACATATTTATCAAGATGGAAAACAAGCCGAGTGGAAAAATAATCCATATGATATACAAATCAATAAGCAAATCGTTACCGCAAAAGACACGCTGACCTTAACGCTCGCCCCCAGTGGCGGCACCGCTATCCGTTTTAAAGCATTATAATCGCGTTGTTATGCATGAGGTAACACCTCATGCATTTTGCTTGCTTCATACGCTACATTGAAGAAATACGCTCCAATAGCCTTCGCTGAATTCACTCTTCTATTATCGGCGCTTCTTTTAAATTTTATCTCTTCACTATCAAACAATAATAAGTCTCATAGAAGTGGTAGTATTGCTATAGTTACAATGTAAGCTCTCATCATTGTACGATGATATATTAAAACTAACAAAGGACGCTGATAATGGCAAAGAAGACCTTAAATTTCACCGTAGAACCGAAAGATAATGGCAAAAACTGGACGATTAGTGACTCTAACGAAAAACCAGCTGAAGAAACACGCATAAACGTACAAAACAACATTCACACAATCGTACTTAAATACACACTGACTCAAGCAAGTACAGCTGATTGGAAATTCGCAGAAAACGGAACTTTGTTTGTTCATGCCCAAGATAACTTCAATTATCAACTAGATAGCGAAACACATTCCAACGGACATGAACTAACAATTAACATTACTGCAATTCAAACCGGTGCAACAATTCCTGAAGAAGTCCTGCACCTCATGTTACAGAACCCGAATACGGCGTTAAAAGTTGACCTGTCTGATAAAACAGAATATGCCGTAGATTTCAGGATTGTCGCCAAAAAAGCCGGAGATGCAGCGGAGGTTCGACACTTTTCACAAGATCCTAGAGTCGTGATCATTGATGTCGAAGTCCCTCATTAAAGGTCGAAGCCCCTTAACTTACAATTACAGCAAGTGACACCTTTGAGCAAGCTGCTGCTCTCTATTGAGCAAAGTAATAAACGCAGCTTCATCGCATAGTCGGTCAAACCAGCTAAGTTGATAAAAAACAGGGGCTAACCCTGCATTAATACTTTGTTCAATGGCAATAACTGCTGATTTAGGCTCATTCGCCAAAACAGATACAAGTGCTGACGAGAATAAATAGTCAGCCTTGTTTTTATGCCCTTCATACAGAGATTGCAATACCTTTAAAGCGTCTATATGTTTCCCCAAATGTGCCAATGCTTGTGCGCGATCAAGTAACTTGGTGTACTCTTGAGTTGACGCAGTAAGTGCCAATATCTCTCTATAATAACTATGCGCTGCTTCTTTTTTTCCTTGTAATAGTAATGTATCAGCAAGCCCTAAAAGGTATAAGGTATGTTCCGGTGCATGCTTTACCGCATGTCGAGCATAAGTTTCTGACTGCTGATATTGCTGTTGAAGAGTGGCAATGGTTGCCAAGTTAGAGTAACTTTCTAAGTCATTAGGAACAGCTTCAATCACTTGCTGGTACAAAAGCAATGCTCTATTTAATTGACCTGTGAGCAATGATAAATCAGCTCTTAAGCGCATGGCACGGCTATCTTCAGGTGCCAACTCGGCTACTTTATCCAAATGCACTAGCGCATTCTCATAGTCGCCTAAATACGTGTATAAAATAGAAATATTGCGCAACAGAGTTAATGTTGGCCGCAGTTTATTGGCCTGTAAAAAGTAATCGATAGATTTTTCAAACGCTTGGCTTCGCTTATAATAAACACCTTTCAATGTCAGCTTTTCATAGTTATCGAAATCATAATTATCGAGTTTTGCCAGTAATGCTTTGGCTTCTTTTACCTTACCCGAGGCTTGTAACAGCTCTAAAGAGCCTGAAAGATAATTCAAGCTCTGTCTGTATTGCGCAGGTGCAGAGTCTAAAATGTTTATAGATTGCTTTAACACAGACTGGTCATCTGTCTTTCTAAAGTATTTAATAGTTGCAGACTTAAGTAAATTATAAGCGGGATAAAAATCTGGTGAACGTACGATGATCTTGCGTAAAGCCGCTAAAATGTCTTCATTGCTTTTACCTTGCTGAGTAACCATCGTCATCAAAGAAAAGTACTCATTGTAATCCTCAGCCGCAATCGTATTGCTTACACTCTTGTTCTGACTTGTAATAACCTGTTGCAAACTTTGCATCATAGCCATTAGGAATTTAGAAGGGCTATCAACAGCCACAGAGAAATGATCACTTGCAACCGTGTTAAATGATTCAACATCAATCACATCAAACTCTACTTCACATGCATACACAGTACAGCGTGCATTGGGCAACAGTAATATTTCAGCCTGCAGTGCTTTGGCTATTGCTCGTAAATCATTATTTTTTGGATCTTGTCGATAAAGTTGCATAACATGACGAATTTCGCGAGCTGGAATGACAGAATATCGTTCATCAGTAATAAAAGTCTGTTCAATCGCATTTTTTAAAGTTGATTCAACAACTTGTTTTTGCGCGCGTAATTCGCCGGTATTATCACTAAACTCTACAGGTAATGCGGCAACATACACTTTAGGTAAATGGGTATACCATAACCAAGTCCCTAACCCCAATATACCGCAGAGACAACATACCAACGAAGCTATCTTCCACCGTCTGTTGATAGGTTGTTTTCTCCCAGACAAATCAGGTATCGGTTGAGTAACACCACTTTGCTCATAACTTACCGTACTCATAATTTGTTTAAGCTGTTGAATAATTTCAATACAGCCGTTGGGTCGTTCTGTTTTTTTAAATTGCAATAAATGATCTATCAGCTCAGCTAATTCAATAGGAATACCCAGCATATTACGGGCATTAAAATTTAATGCCCGCGTTTTAACCTCTTCTGCAATGCCTTTATCGTCACAGGTTTTAGCTTGTGTGGTGTAAGGGTGGCTTCCTGTCAGTAGTTGATAAGCCAGTAACCCAAAAGAAAACAAATCACTACGCATATCTAAAGGCTCTTGCCTCAACTGTTCTGGAGACATGGCTGTTAAACTACCGAAGCTGCTTGGACTTGAGCTTGATTCTGTACCCACTAACTGAGAGATACCAAAATCAACTATTTTGGCCGTTTTCGATTCATTAATCAGAATATTGGAAGGTTTAAGATCTAAGTGTAAAATATTTTGTTGGTGAGCACTGTAAAGTCCTTCTGCAATATCAATGAGCAGCGAGAGTTTCTCTTCGAGTAAAACATTATTTTCCTGAACATAATTGTTTAATGTCGCACCTTGTACGTACTCCATTTCAATTGCAAATTCATTTGAAAGTTTCCTGACATTATAAACCTGTACAATATTACTATGATTCAGCTTAGCGAGTAAGCGTGCTTCTGCTACTATATCTTCATTATTGTGCTCAACCTGCTTAATTACCTTAAGTGCAACACGCCTTCCCAAATTTTTATCTGTAGCTAAAAATACATGACTCATGCCCCCTTCACCAATAGGAACAATATCAGTATAGTATTCATTAAAATTCTTCACTACAAATCTTACCCAATCATAAATGCAACAGTGTATCTTGATATAATTATGATGCCTAACTATTTAATCCTAGTAAAATATTATATTTCAGTAACCTTTAAATGGTGTGGAATACCCTTCGCGCGTTACACGACCTCAAGTACCCACACATAAACAATCGGCTTACCATTTTTATAGCTCACTTTAATGTCAATCAAATCCCCACTGACAATTTGATTCACTGAAAACTGGGCTTCAGATAATAAATAGTGACCATTCTCGAAACGAATATTTACCTCAGAAGTCACTGTAACTCCTTTGACCTTAGCCAGTTCGATTAAGGCATCTTTAATAGCATAATCAATGGCCGTACTGAGTAATGTATCTGCCGTCATCGCTCCCATTTCACCAAAGTTCCCCAAAGCGATGGCACGGCCTTGATAGTAAGGTTGCGATTTCCAATCACCAGCTAACTTAAAGCGATGAGGTATAATTCGTTGTACCTCATATTGTGCAACGAAGGTGTTACCGTACGTACATGATCGCGTGTGTAGAAGTGGAGCAGACAGACGCTCAGCTGTTACCTCTCCAGAACGAGAGCGCTTAATGCTATGCACAATCTCCCCAGACAAATCTTGATACAACTCTGTTTGAGTATCAATCACTTGAACATTAGCTGTATCGAGTAAACTGGCAATAACACCCGCATTTCTTTCACTTTCAGCTAGTTGTTCATGTGGTATGGCAGTAAAGTAACTGACTGAGGTAATCGTATTTTGGTCTGTACTACACAACCACTGAGGTGAACAAGTGTCAAAATTGCAATGCTTTTCAGAACAAGATAATGGTAATGCGACCGCCGAGCCTATAAACGCATAACTGTATATTACTGCCTTAGTTACATGAACAGGAACAAACGTCACAGCGTGTCCACTACTAAGCGAAATTACCATATGGTCTTGCGCCGTTACATCCGCAAAATCTTGATCCGTTAGGTTAATTTTGTGGAAATGTGCAAGCTTACGCAACGCTGTTTTTCTGCTTGTTTTGATTGCAAGTTGACCATATGCATTCAATACTGCACTTGTTCCAATAAACCCCCGCACATTGTCCGACACAGGTGCCTGTAACCAACAAGGTAAGGTATCAGATCCTAAGTCAGTCTCATTGTTTACGCGCTCAAGTCTGTCATTACTAGTACCCGTCGTATTTTGACAGCCAACCAATAAGCAAGTCATCCCTCCCCAAATAGCAGCATGCACCCTGTTTAATTTCATCTATACTTTCCTTGTATTATCCATCTCAATCTCCCTTTAAATACCATCTACCATATATGGGATTAACACGGTCGTATAACGGAGAATCACTGTTCAATAACGCTCTAAAATAGATTTACACTGGTCAAGTAGTATACTAAGTCCATAGAAAACTAATCGCCACCATGACTGATCTTATCTCAATAAAGTATGATCTGATCAATTTAGCTGATGAGAAACGGCAAAAAACTCATACTAAATTTTCGCTTCACGACTAATTTCAAAACTAGATACATAAAGTATGAAATGTTAAAACTCGACAACATACAACCCATAACAGCAATAAACAACAACAAAACACACACTACATAAAAGAGCAAACCACCTCATTAACCAAAATCAAACAAATAAAGATCGCATTTTGAGCGACTTAACAAGGTCGCGGTAAATTCATCCGAATGTTACAAGCCAATAAAAGCCAATAGGTATCACAACAACATATAAAGTTATCTGCACAGTAAAAGGATCTTTGATCTTGTTCTTCTCATCATTGGCCTGGGAAGTCCTGCGAACCTCAGCAAGTAAATTGATGAGTATTTCATCAAATCCGCTATACTCCAGATTTACGCTTTATCACCTTATTGACGCACCTATAGAGTGTTGTAATGCACCAAATCCAAACGAAAAATGGCATCGTGATTAGCTATCAAGATTTCGGACATAAAAAAGCTCCCGCTGTGATTTTGATTATGGGGCTAGGCGCACAAATGACCGTTTGGCCTAAAGAGTTTTATCTCGAGTTAGTTGATAACCATTTTCGGGTTATTTTATTTGATAATCGAGATGTCGGTTTATCTAGTCAATTTGATGAATATGGATGCCCGAGCCTCTTTGATACATGGATCAATAAATATTTGTCTCTCGGCAAGCCTGCGCCATATACATTAGAGTGCATGGCTGATGATGTATTAAATCTTATGAATGAATTAGCCATCTCACGCGCCCACCTTGTTGGGGCATCTATGGGAGGCATGATAGCGCAAATTATTGCAGCCAAGCATAAACAAAAAGTCATCAGTCTTACTTCTATTATGTCAACACCCGGTACCTTCCATTTGACGACAAAAAGCATCGTAGCTTTACTCAAGTTACTCCCCCAGCATCAAACAACATCAACACACGACAAAGCCATTGAATACAATGTTAAATTGAACCAAACTATTGGCAGTCAAGGTTTTTTACCTGATAATGTTACGTTGCGTCACAATGCAACAACACAAGTAAACCGCGCATACAACCCCAACGGAATAAAGCGTCAATTACTCGCTATTGCCGCAACCGGCAATAGGTCTCAACTATTGAAAAAAATAAAGGCACCAACACTTGTGATTCATGGCAGTGAAGACCCGATATTTCCCATCAAAGCGGCGCTACAGACAGCGCAATTGATCCAAAAATCAAAATTAAAAATCGTAACTGGGTTAGGTCATGACTTTCCACCTGTTTTAATGGCACAAATTGCACAATGGATCACTAAGCATATTAATAAAGCTGAAAATAAACGTATAAAAAAACAGCTGAACAAACTCACTAAATAAATAGATCTGACGCCGGCACTATACATTGCAATTAATAGCGTCTGCCAATGTCATGCCAAGCATGATGTGCGAACAGTTAGTAATATTGACTAATAGTTAGCTAATTTGATTCAATTAATAAGAGAGAGCAAACAGCAAAGTATTGATTTTATTTAATTAAATAACTGGTATTAATATTGCTGTACATAGGAATATCAGTGTAATTACAGCGCATCAGGGAGCAAGTCATGCCAGTGTCAGCAAGTGATCGACCATTAGAGAAAGTAAAAGAAGAAGTCATTGACCAATTAATTTTAAACTATAGCCATGGTGAAATCTCAGCTGATGCATTCGAGCGCCGCCTAGATCAAGCCTATGCCTGTAACGACCAAGTCGCACTGATGGCATTGGTGGCAGATCTCCCACTACAAACAGATCCGAGATATCACACAGAAAAAGCATCACGTATGCAACCTAAGTTTACTGCTTCAAGTAACAATGATGCACCGTTAACCATTAGATCTATTTTAAGTTCAGATCAACGTTCTGGTGAATGGGTTGTCCCCAAAGAAATTACCATTAACAATTACTTCGGCAGTACAGAGCTGGATTTTAGAAATGCTATATTCACGCACCCGGATGTCATTATTAACGTGAACAGTGTTATGGGTAGTGATGAGTTTATCGTATCCGAAAATATTGATGTCACCACATGTACAACTAATATAATGGGCTCAGTGAGTAATAATAAGCCTAACCTTGCCGCTACGAATTTAACCACGCAACGACCTCGACTTCATATCCAAGGTAAAGTGATCTTAGGCAATATCGACATCCGAATCAAACAATCGATAAAACAACAAGTCACGCAATTTGCCAATGGTTTAAAAGACCTATTTCACGACGAAAGAAATAACCATAAATCCCATTAAAACCTCGTCAGATGTGTCCTGTTTATTCAGTCTACGGGACACATCAATTAAATTATTTATGTTTTGCATATACCATATGAATAAGCATCCAAGCGTTCACTGCCAATCAAAAAGTGAGATCGCAATAGACCTTCTCTTTGCATACCCAGTTTTTCCATTAACCGCCAAGATGCGGCGTTATCAACCGCACAAACCGCCACGATCTTCATTACTTTTAACTCTGAAAATAATGATTCGATAAGCATACTTACGGCCTCAAATGCATAACCAAAGCCGATAAATTCTTTATTGAGTCGATACCCAATTTCCCCAACTAAGCTCGGTTTGTTAACATACTTGAACATCAACTCACCAATAAGCTGCTGCGTATCTTTTTTGGTAATTGCCAATGCTAAACGTTGATTTTCTTCACCCAACCAAGGCTCACAGTTTTCACGTAAACGCGCTTGTGCTTGTGCTAGTGTTAAAGGCTCACCAATGTAACGAGACGTTTCAGGACAACTTCGATGTGCATAACTCGCCTTTAAGTCTTCTAGAATCATGGGTCTCATCAATAACCTTGAGGTTTCGAACTTCATACTGTACTCCGTAATATTCTACCTGAAATGTCTTTTAATCTGCGGTATAAAACAAGCTGTCTTGGTAACAATTTCACCCAAGCTAGCACTAATAAACTCGCCACCGTTAACGTGATCCACGCTAGGTCATGTATAGAGTGAATAATATAAGCATTACAGCCCACAGCAAGCAGTGTAAATACCAATAACTCACAAGCCCCAACCAGTGCATTGACACTCCCTGCCTGCGCCAAATAGTGAAGCCCAATCAGTTGCATATAGGCCGCAAAATAGCCACCAAACACCACCATCGCAAAACCATATCCCAATAACGTGCTGAGCAAGCCAAAAGGTAAGAGCAAATAACACAATGCGCTTAGCAAAAGTAATGGCCAAAATAGTGCAAATAAAACGACTTCATTTAAATATCGGTGTAAGCACTTACTAATAAACGCACCGATTAACAAACCACTCATTGGCAACATCATCATTGTGCCAAACTGCTGCTCTGTTAATGCAAAATGTTGCTGTAATAAAAATGGAAAATACAATTGCGTGGTCAAATATATAAACGTGGGTAGCCACTTAAATGCTGCTATAGCGATAAATTGAGCATCATTTAATAGCTGCCAGTAAGTTCTCAGCATTTTATATGGGTGTACTGAACGACTGGTGACCCTTTGCTTATTTGCAGGTAAAATCCACCAGCCCAGAGTTGCTACCATAAAAAAATACGATGCTAGGATCCAAGCAAGACTCTGCCAGCTGATTAAAGTACTGAGCGTCCCCCCAAGCCAAGGTGCTAATACAGAAACACCGCTGGCGGCCAGCGCTAAAGTCGCCATTGCACTTTTTAAATGTGCACCACTTAATGTTGCAGCGAGCAACGTCCGGCTTATCAATAATGGGGCAGCTGCGCCTATACCTTGTAAAACCCTGCCGAGCGAGAATATTTCCGCTGTAGTTGCTAATGCACAACAGGCTGTGCCTACAATAAAAATACCTTGCCCAATTAAAAAAACGGGTCGGTCACCAAACCGGTCTCGTAAAGGGCCTACGACTAATTGTGCGATGCCCAAACAAATAAAATAGCCAGTGATCATCGCTTGGCTTTGGCTTTGACTTAACGATAAGCTGTGCGCTATTTGTGGTAAAGCAGGCAAGAATATTTGGCTGGCCAACTGCGAACACGATAGTAATAAAATCGCCAATACAAGCATACATCCCCCCCCCTTTCTTTTATGCTAAGTCCACTATAGGCTTTACTTTGATGACGAAAAACACTGTAATTGGCAAAACATTATTTCTTAATAGGAATTAATATGGATTGGCTTACTGCTACTCGCAGCTTTATCGCACTCGCCGAGCACGAGAGCTTTACACTGGCGGCCGAACACGAAGGTGTCTCCGCCTCAGCCATGAGTAAACGAATTGACTGGATAGAAAAACAACTAGGAATAAGCTTGTTCACACGTACGACTCGGCTAGTCAAACTCACGACAGCAGGTCATAGTTTCTTGCCTAAAGCCAACGCAGTACTCATACAATTTGACGCCATGATCAATCACAGTGATGAAGCGACTAAAGTACCATCTGGCACGCTAAAAATAGCCGCAACACTCGCTGTCGGCAGCCATATTTTACTGCCACATATTCAAACTTTTTTGGCAAAATACTCACAAGTTACTATCCAACTTAATGTACTTAACCCTGGTGCATTACCCGACTTAAGAAATGATTTGGTGATCACTCGTCAATTTGAACAGTTTGACTCTGCAGCACATAAAGGCACACGGTTACTCGATTATCAAATGCACTTATTTGCGTCACCTGACTATATTGAGCACCATGCAGAGGTTCAATCTATTGACGATTTAGCCCAGCACAAAATGCTACTAAGTAATTATTATCAAAAAAAAGGCCATATAGAGCTAAGTTGTGGATCACGGTTTTTATTTAATAATTACAACTTTGTATCAGATAATCTAGATTCTATTTTAGAAGCTGCGATTCAGGGAATGGGGCTTATTTTTATTTCCCCTAGTTATATTCAAAAACAACTCCATGAAGGGACACTCGTACCATTGCTACCAAAGCTACGCTCTGCAACCAAACAATTGTGGGCCTATTACCCCAAGAGCACATTTGTTCCTCTCAATACTCGTTTATTTATCGATCACTTAAAACAACAACTAACACATTCTGTTTCATTTTAAATTGAATAATTTATTTACATGTATTCGGTAGGTGCTAATTTTTAATGTGCCAATTATGGCCATTTAAAAGGAATATAATAATGAAATTATCTTTAAATAAAAAAACAATTAAACGCCTATTAGATAAAACAACAGAAATTGATCATAAATTGACACCACAAGCAGCCGGTGGACGCCCTGAAGAAACGTTCTTCTGCCAAAATACACAAGTAATTTACTGGTGTACGCGACCAACATCTCCCAATGTAGGCTGCTCTAACGTAGAGCGCTGCTTATAACCGTTACGCATAGGGTCAATTGAAAAATTGGCCCTATTCTTACTGTACACGACATAGCTGCTAAGACGTTAGCGTGCTGATTTTACGTAGATGAGGGGATACAAACTGACTTAATATTAACGAACATCCCGCCAATACCGCGCCAAAGTAAAATACCAAAGATTGATCATATAACCACACCATACCAAATGCTGCTGGTATAATGACCGCAGCTATATGGTTAATTGTAAAACTCACACTGGCAGTTGCTGCGATGTCTTCAGGTTCCGCTATTTTTTGAAAATATGTCTTCAAAGCAATAGCCATTGCAAAAAACACATGATCAATAATATATAAAGCCGCCGCAAAAAGTGGAGAATCAACCAGAGCATACCCAATAAACACCAATACCAACCCAGAATACTCAATCGTCAGTGTTCGCTGTTCACCTATTTTGCTGATCATACGACCTACTTTGGGGGCAACAAATATATTAATGATGTGATTTATCATGTACAAGGTGGTAATTTGTGCAACATCAAAACCAAACTTTTCAACCATCAAGAACCCAGCGAATACCATAAATATTTGCCTGCGCGCTCCAGAGAAAAATAGCAGTATGTAATACAGGCTATATTTTTTACGCAAAATAATTTTTTTATGCTGCGATGAAGACATCTTAAATTCTGGAAACGCGACGACTAAATACACGGTTAACAACAGCCCAACCCCACCAATCACCAAATATAGTACTTGATAACCCGTCGCTAGAAACGTCACTGACAACCAAATACCCGCGTAAGTCACTAAAGAAGCAATTGACTTAACAGACAATAGCCGCCCCAATAGCTCAGGCGCTTCATCTTTATTGAACCACTGCAAACTTAACGACTGGTTAATAGTCTCAAAGTAATGAAAGCCAATCGACATTAAAACGGTGGTTGCATATAGACCATAAATACTCGGAAACAGCCCTGTTATCGCAACACCCATTGAGAGTATGCATAAACTGACCAGCGCAAAGGTTTGCTCTTTCAACACTAACAATACAAACACCGCTGTGAATGCCAAAAACCCTGGGATTTCACGTAAAGATTGCAGCATGCCCATGTTAGCCCCGGTAAATTGTGCCGCCTCAATGGCAAAGTTATTCAATAATGCCATCCAACCCGCAAAGGTAATAGCCATCACCGACGTCGCTATGGCTAAAAACCCAAACGGTGAACGCCATTGCTTTAAATCCAATTTATTGATCATGTTTGTTCCTAAGCACGCTTCTAATTGCAGCTGTTTCTTTAAATTGTTTAAACCTCCCAGCTATTGTATGCTCATAAGAAATGACCGAAATTACCAAAAATGACAGATAGCTTACCGGATCAGACACATCATAAGTGGAAAAGCGTAAAATCAGGCTTTAAATTAAACCAACTTAACAAACCGATTTTCCCACGCGCCATGACTATGCCTCCGTGGCAGCATGTGTATACCCACCAACACAGCTGGGGGCAGCTTGCCTACACTAGCAATGGCGTAATGACGGTAGGCACCCCCGTCGGCCGGTTTGTTATTCCACCTAACCAAGCACTTTGGCTTCCTCCTAACTTACCTCATGAAATTTTTTGTCGCTATGGTGGGCACTTTCGTAGCGTCTATATTGATAAGAAATATGTCGATATTTTAGGTCTTCATGCCAAGTTATTACACGTAGATGAATTATTAAAAGCCATGATTTTAGATATATGTAGCTGGGGATCTGATTACGGCTTAGACGGCAAAACCCTGCGCTTTATACAAGTATTCATAGATCGGCTGGAAATGGCACAAACCAGTACATTTTTTATTCCTACCGCGCAAGACAAACGATTAATCCCTATCATTAGTGAACTTCATGCAAACCCGGGCAACCCACGTACTCTTGAACAATGGAGTGAGCATGTAGGTGCATCTAGCCGCACCCTAAATCGCTTATTCAATAAGAGCTTTTCCATGAATTTTAGCCAATGGAAACAAAAACTCAGAGCATTACGCGCTGTCGAAATGCTCGAAGCTGGCCAAACGCAGCAATTTATTGCCGAACAACTCGGTTTTGAGTCCAGCTCGGCGTTTAATACCGCATTCAAAAAAGCCTTTAATTGCACACCTGGGCAATACTTAAAAAAATAACTTTTATTTATTTCATAAAAAACAATAATATCTGAAATAAATTACCAAAATCACTTAAAAACCGTGTGATTTTGGTGCATTAATACCTAAAAAATGTACAATACGCTCCGAGAAAAATCTCCGTAAATTGAAATATAGGCAATTATGAATACATTAAAAACCACTAAGGGATTAGCGGTCTCGCTATTGACTTTGGCTTTGACTGCATGTGGCGGCGGTAGCTCTACCCCCTCAACTGAAACACCGCCAACAACAACGACACCTGTCACACCGCCTGTCACACCGCCTGTCACACCACCAGAGCCAGAAAATGTAGCGCCTAGCATTGCAGACTTAACTGATTTGAGTGTGATGGAACGAGCAGAACTTACGGTTACAGCCACAGTAACAGATACCGACGGCACAATAGCAAGCTATGCATGGGAGCAGATTTCAGGTACAGCTCTTGAACTCTCAGGAACAGACACGGCCAGCATTCAATTTACAGCACCGAATATGACGGAATCAGAAAGTGTGGTTTTACGTCTAACTGTGGCAGATGATAAAGCAGCCACCACCAGCAAAGACTTCTCTGTATCGCTTGAAGCATATGACGCTATTTCTTCTGAAAACGTGACCGATCAAGCACTATTGAGTTGCGCACTCAGTACGAATATGGATATGGGTTCTGACTCCCTAAAATGTATCAACATCCCAGTATCAACATTGGATGACTTAAGCAAGTTTACAAACTTGAAATCAGTACATTTAGAAGGTACTCACATTTCAGACGTTGCGCCTTTGGCCAATATAAGCTCACTACAAAATCTCAGCTTAATAAATAACCCAATTAATGATATCACAGTTGTTGAGCAACTAGAGTCGTTAACGACATTATCAATTGTTCAAGGTGCCTACGGCTTTGAAAACCAAACTATCAGCCTAGATAAGTTTAGTAATTTAACCCAACTGACATTTAATGCAGAACAGCATAGTTACCACAAGAGATTGCATATCAAGTTCAATACAGTGCCAAATACTCTGACACACCTGAACTATGTGGAAGGTCGTGACTTTGATGAAGCGCATTTAAGTACACTCACTAATCTAACCCATTTAAAGTTAGACTCTGTAAATGTGAATGAAGCTCATATAAAGCCCCTAATTAACCTACAAAGCTTAGCACTGCATAATATTAATAACCTCGAATCACTGTCATTTCTTACTGTAATGCCAGCAATGAAAGTGCTTTCATTTGACAATATATCAGCTGCCGACTCGACTGCACTCTCTCTTTTAACAACCTTGACATCTTTGTCATTAGTAAATCACAACTTCACAGACTTAACCTTTATTGGCGCAATGACTGACTTAGAAAAGTTAGTGCTCAACGTTCGATATTCCAGACCTGATTTTGATGCTGCGCTTCTTACCGATCTAACTAAACTGACTGAGTTGGTAATTACTGGCTATAAACTAGTAAGTCCAGAACAGCTGGCAAACTTGACCCAACTGACATCTCTAACACTAAACAATACTGGCCTGGACTCAATCAGCTTTGTAAAAAGTATGTCTGAGTTATTAAAATTTGATGCGCGCAACAATTCAGAATTAAATGACATTGGCTGGTTAGAGTTCACCCCAAAAATAGAATACTTGAATATTGAACGTATTGGCAGCATTAGTAACTTATCTGTTATCAGTCAGCTACCAAACCTATCAGAGCTAGCACTAAGTATAAGTACAAATACAAGTACGTACTACAGCACGCATTTAGACGCAACTTTTTTGCAAAACTCAGCTCAGTTAAAAAAACTAACAGCTGAAACGCGTACAATTGAGAATATCGAAGTCATACAAAATATAGTCGCGTTAGAAGAATTAAATCTAAACGTGCGCACTCTGGATGCATTACCAAGTTTAGGGTCTCTACCGAACCTAAAAAATGTACTAATTCGTACTAGTAGTAGTGAGCTTACTGATATCTCTCAATTATCTCAAAATACCAGTCTAGAATCGCTGGAATTAAACGGACTCAGTAACGTAACCGATATCACCGTATTATCTGGCTACTCTAACCTAAAAACGCTCAAACTAGCGGGCTTTGAAGTATCAGATATAGCTCCAATCACACAATTAACCGGCCTGACCAGCCTCTCTCTACACAATTTTGATGAGCTTTTATCAGCAAAGGCATTATCCAGCTTAACCAATTTAACTACATTAGATTTAGAATCTTCATTTAATATTCTATGTGCTGACCTAGAGCACCTTAAAAATACGTTCGCGGATATCAATTACAAACAACCTTATAACTGTATTGAACAGCCAATTAACCTTGAACTAATTACTGATCCGACTATAGCTGAATGTCTAAAAAATGTAAGAGACGCGGCCAGAGTTACACAACTTAGCACATGTGGCTCCTCGCCAATCGAATCTCTCGCGGGAGTAGAGCAGTTTTCAAACCTTACCTATGTTAATTTCCAATCTCTTAATTCTGGTGCAATACTCAACAGCCCGGTACTCACTCAACTCGCTAACTTGGAGAGAATTGAGCTTTCTTATGGTACATTTACTAATTTAGAAGGGGTGACACTGCCTGAGCATGTCAAAACGCTTGCCATCTACGGTGCGAAACAATTTAGCATTAGCACATTTGTTGCCCCCGCATTAACGTCGTTAAATTTAAACGCTACCACCTTATTAGACCCTGCAAAGCTCAGCGGTTTCCCAGAGTTAACCCACTTATACTTAGAACAAACTGATATTCGTGATTTATCTGCCTTGCCCACATTAAGCAAGCTTAAGCTCGTATCTCTGAGTTATAATTATAACCTGCCATGTGCTGATATCGAGGCCCTTAAGGCGATTAGACCTGATTTAAACCTTCGTTTTTGGTCTACAAATTGCAACTCGTAATTCAGCAGCTTGTAATATTTTGTGAGCGTCTTAAGTCATATTAATTGACGCTCTTTTGCTGATAGTGCGCCGACAACTTTGGAGGCGCACTATGACTTTTTTTCAAGATGGCGTTTCTTTGTTATATCTTTGAAATCTTTTCTTCAATAAAAAATATAACCCCCTAACTCTACAATTAGCATAAAAACCTCACAAATGAGTGAAAATTAAAATAATATCACCTGTTCCTATTTGTAATTACATGACACAAAACTGAAAACAATTCATTTACATTTAGTTTGCATTTAGATGTCAGTCCCCATATTCTCGTTGCCAGATACAACAACACAACATGGAAATAACAATGAACAAGCGAAATTCATTATTTAAAAAGGTGTCTCCACTCATTACCAGTAGCGCGCTCCTACTAAGTGCCACGTCTTTAGCGTCAGAAATCACACCCAATATCGTCGGTGGCCAGCCTGCGGATACCAGCCAGTGGCAATTTTATACACAAATATTAAACTCAAATGGCTCCACCGCTTTCTGTGGCGGCAGCTATATTGGCGATGGTTATGTATTAACCGCCGCCCACTGCGTAAAAAACAAAGCAACACGGTTTTTGCATGTAAAAGTCGCAGGATTTGTACTCGGCGGCAATGATGGTGATCGTATCCAAGTCGCTGAGAAATTTGTGCACCCACAATATAACTCAAACACATTAAACAATGACGTCGCTCTACTGAAATTGGAACGTACCCCCACTGCCGGCCGCCAAGTAATACTGGCCCAAACCGACATTAACCACTATGCACGCAATGGTGACTTGTTAACCGTTGCTGGACTAGGTCGCTTAAGTGAAGGCGGCAGTCGTCCATCCAATTTGCATGAGGTCAGTGTGCCACTTGTCTCTGATCAAGCCTGTAATCAATCTGGCGGCAATTACGCAAACGTCGGCAGCGTCGCATTTTGTGCAGGCTATACCCAAGGCCAACAAGATTCTTGTAGTGGCGACAGTGGCGGTCCAATTGTGATCAATTCAGGCGGTCAAATTGTTCAATTGGGTATTGTAAGCTGGGGTATTGGTTGTGCGCGTCCTGCTAAATACGGCGTCTACTCTGACGTTGCAGCGTTAGGTAATTGGATCGATAGCGTCAAAGGTGGGGCTCAACCGGTTTCAGTTGCATACCAACAATCACAAACGTTACCTAACTTCACACTCGGTGAGCAAGTTTCACACACCTATGCAATTAAAAACACAGGGACTAGCGCATTTACGTTTAAAAGTATCAACTTAACCAATAGCGGTGTGGCTTCAACGCCGGTGACTGCTGTAGATAGTTGTAGCGCTAGCACATTACAAGCAAATCAAAGTTGCCAAGTCGGGGTTGAATTCACAGCGACAGCGCCGGGTACTGCGAATATTGCCTTGAATTTCAAACTTGACGAAAGCCCAAACACCTATGTTGCCAAAATAAGTGCTGTAGCGACAAGCTCTGACAGCAGCTGTAAAGGCACCTGGAACGCCAGCGCGGTATACGACAAGCCAGACCAAGTGACTTATTACGGTAAGGTGTACAAAGCACTTTGGTGGACACAAGGAGATGTGCCATCAGAATCTGGTACTTGGGGTGTTTGGCAAGAAATAGGTACTGATAGCAGCTGTAAAAACTAGCAAATAACACTTAAATATACTAAGGGGCAGTGCATACTTGCATATTTACTGCCTCTAATTTAATCATAATACTAGACTAGCGATGACCATGTATTATTCCTATAATAAGGTTGACAAGATGGATACACTCAACCTTAAGGATAGATATGAAAAGTCATTATATAACAGCATTATTTAGTTTATTAATTATTACACTGTCTGGCTGCACCACTACACAGCCCAACAAACAGCACTTCAATAAAAACGAAATACTCCCCAATATCGTTGGTTACAACAGCAGTAAAACAGTCATAAAACTGGATGATCACCTTGCTGATACCACCATTTTGCTGTTTTGGGATCCAGCGCAACATACCGAATGGCTTCACAGCCTAGATAAGCTCTTATCTGCAGCACAAGCCAAAGAAGTAAACCTAGAAATAATAGCCGTGTCATTCAAGACTAGCGGCACAGGTCACTTGGTTAAAAGTCACAAAGCGGCAAAAGAAGTCAGTATGCTGTACCATACCAGTGATATTATCTTTTCATATGCCGATAATGAAATCCGCAAAAGCTATAAACATATTAAAGCGCCAACAATTATTGTTACCAATAACAAAGGTCAATATGTAGCCTCTTTTAATAAGCTGAGAGATTTAGGTAAATACTTCAGTAAACAAAAAACCTGATTGCTTTTCCATGCGGTATTGAATATGTACCGCATTTGTTTCCATCACTGAATTTTTATCTTTTGCTGTACAGACATTGAGATGACGCGTAATCTTGCCCCGTTTTCTATCAGGCAACACACTGTATAAGCATTATTTAATCTTACTAGAGGGTTTATGATCAGCGCTTTTTCTCATCGTTTTAACGAACTTGTATTACAATTTTCTGGCGGTAATAAACGTCACTTCGCTGAGCTAACAGGAAAATCTCAATCTCATATTTACCGTATATGCCGAGGCTTAAGCCGCCCTTCGATGGCATATTTAGAGCACCTTTACGAACTATTTAAAATAGACTTAAACTGGTTGCTAACTGGACAGTACTCTATAGAACAACACACAAGCAGCCAAAGCACAGACCTGTTAATGGTGCCTAAGTTTGACATAGAAGCCAGTGCTGGCTTTGGTAGTGTAAACAACTCCGAAGATATTACTGAGCAATTTGCACTTAATAAGCATTGGTTAAGCACACAATTAGGGGTCTATGGAGAGCAATTAGCATTTGTTTCTATTCGCGGTGATAGCATGCTGCCAACCTTGCACCATGATGACATGGTATTGGTTGACCTCAGCCACCAAACACCTCATCAAGAAGGTATTTATATTATTCAAACCAGCGATGGTTTAATGGCGAAACGATTAAAGCAAGGTAAGCAACACATTGATGTCATAAGTGACAATCATGATTACCCTAACTGGAAAATTGATCACAGTAATGCCGAGCAACATGGTATTGCAGGAAAAATTGTTTGGTGTGGTAGAAGTATATAGCTAATAACGAGTTAAAGTGAATATATCACTTTAACTCGTAGTAAAATATTTACTTAATAAATACTTAGCGTTTGACGATGAATACGCCTTCAAATTGCGCCACCACAATATCTTGATCATACACATTTACTGGCACGATATATTTTGCTTTCCCATGTGTTTCTAACTCTTCTAATTTGCCATCACATTCAGCAATACATACTGTTGCTCGAGGTGCAGTCGTTAAAGGCTTTAAATACTTAATATTCGCGTCAGCTAAAACAATGTCACCTTCTAGGTTAAGCTCTTTTAGCGCTAAGTAGGTTGCCCCCCACCCAGTCAAAGTTGCCATACTATATATTGACCCAGCAAACATTGAATTATGTAAATTTAAATTCGCTTTGAGATCTGCACGTGTTGAGAACTGCCAGTCGGTATAACTTTCAACTTTAATGCCCATAGCATCGCTAATTGGAATAGATTCACGCCACGTATCTTGTAAAATTTGCGTCCAATCAGGGTGACGAAACCACCCTGGTTCAGACGGGTTCTGCTTCACCATTTTCCAATGCTGTATATCTCCATAGGCTAAATGTGCTTTTTCTAACACTTTATACCCATGACGCTCATAAAATGCGAGTGCACGTTCCCTTGCATACAGTACCAACTCGTCTGCATTTTGGTGCCATGCAAGTTTCTCTAATTCATGCAATAACCGCCCACCTAAACGGTGACCTCGATGTTGATCTGACACCGCCATATAGCGTACTTGCGCTTGCTGCTGAGTATTAAAGTGAAGCCTTGCAACAGCAAGAACATCGCCCTCATTATTTTTAATAAAGCGATGCTCTGACTCTTGCTCCAAATCATCTTGTTCCGAGCCTCTCGGCTGATCCCAAGGCGCTCTAAGCACTTGCCAGCGCAACTGATAATAATCTTGCCAATCTTCACTGCTTTGTGGTGTCGTCACTTGAAACATACGAATTCCTGTTGTTGTGCATCTTAAGATGATTTTTTATAACACCCCACCTTACTAAAAATTGGCTCTACTTCAAGTAACATTTAAGTCTTACAGGGTTTCTTTCGTAAATATTACTTAACAAAGTGGAATTACAGGAACGCTCGACTATGATGATGTAATTATGGTTAATTTTATGACTGCCGAGGGCACGGTCGCTAACCAATTTGTTAAACAAAGTCATTTGCTGGGTCATTTACTTTATTGGCATAAGCATGGCAGTGTTAGCATACAAATAAGGCAAGATAAAACCTTTAGATGGTTATTGATCAACGATACCTTACAATCTGTTGTGGAGAGAGACCACCCAGAGAATTTACTATTTCCTCACTTACAGCAACTCGCTCGCCTCTGGGAGTTATATCCGGCCCCAAAAAAAGTTTTGGAATTAGGCCTGGGCGCAGGCGCTATTAGAGACTATTTACATGCAACTTACCCAGAATGTGATGTGTTGTCGGTCGATAATAACCCAGATATCATCCGTTGCTATAAACGCTATTTTAGTGGTGATCACACCTGTGCTGTTGCGTGTATGGATGTTGATGACGCACTAACAGATAACAACATGTATGACTGGATCATCCTTGATTTATTTAGTGAGTTTGATGCTCCTATATTTTTATTTCAGCACCAATTTTACCGCCAGTTAAGAGCTCGACTGCGCCCTGGCGGAAAGCTATTTATAAATTTTTTAGCTGAACACGAATCACAGTTAAAACAATTAACGCACTTGCTCATTACTAATTTCGGAAGAAAACCTCATATTGAGCAAGTACCCTTATATGCAAACCATGTCATTGTGATCAATCGCTAGCTCTTAAGCATAAATGTTACTGGACCATCATTACATAAGCTCACTTGCATATCGGCACCAAACTCTCCCGTTGATATAACTAAGCCAAGTTCACGGGCCTGCTCCACAAAATAATTATAAAGGTGCTCTGCTTGATCGGGTGTCGCCGCACTTGAGAAACTGGGCCTCATCCCTTTTTTAGTATCTGCCGCGAGGGTGAATTGTGAAACTATCAATAAGTCACCCCGAATATCCTTTAAACTCAGATTCATCTTACCCTCCGAGTCAGTAAATATACGATAATGGGTGACTTTATGAAGTAACTTATCAACAGAGGTTTCATCATCCCCCTTTTCAACACCCAATAGTAATAAGATCCCCTGTTGAATCTCTCCTATCATAGCCCCATCAACCACCACATTTGCATGCGTCACTCTTTGGATTAGTCCTTGCACAAGCAGCTCTTTACATATTTAAATAGAACCAAATAATAACGTAAAGTGCAAATGAGTGGTATCAATGAGAGAGTTTACAAGCCAATAGATCTGCTGCCCGTCGTATAGCTTCAACGTAAACTTCATTTGCCCCACAATGACCCAAACCATCAAGTACATATAGTTGCGCACCAGTGTTTTTTGCCAATTGTTGTACCGCTGCGAAGCGACACACTAAATCATGACGGCCATGTATAAACCAAGTTGGAATGGTTTTAAGTTGCTCACTGACCTCTTGTAGTGGTCTTAATTGCAACATAATCTCTGGGCTAAAATAATGATTCATGAGCTTGGCTTGCTGAAGGATGCATTCAACATTATCCAAATGATATCGACCCGCTAAAGCTCCTAAGGTCAATTGACGATCCCAGGCATGCCACCGTTGCGCAGCTTTATGTTGCTGCAATTCATCTTGTCCTGTTAAATCAACTAAATACCCATTTAAGATTTGCTGAGTATCACTTTCACCTCGTTGGAACTTTTGGTACTGTTCAGGGTAAAACTGGGCCCCTGCGCTAAGTGGCCCATAAAGCCAGTCCAAATCATTTTGAGACGCCAAAAAACTAGCCCATAACACAAGCCCTTTTACTTTGTGAGGGAATTGACTAGTATACAATAGTGCCAATGTTGCCCCCCACGAGCCGCCAGCTAAAATACATTGCCCTATCGCTAAATGATCAATCAGTCGTGCTATGTCATCGACTAAATAACTCGGCGAATTATGTGTCAAAGCTAAAGGGGTTGATTCTCCGCAGCCTCGTTGACTAAATAAAATGATTCTATAGCGCTTCGGATTAAAATACCCCGCACTTTCACGACATAAGCCGGAGCCTGGGCCACCATGACAAACAATGACTGGCTGACCATTAATATCACCATATTCTTCAACATGAATTTGATGCCCCTCACCCACAGCTAAGTGGAAACTACGTATAGGGTCGTTCACCACATAACGTTGTGTCATATATCACACCTTAGTTTAAGGTGTATCTTACGGCTGCTCATTCTCCAATAAAGACGGTGCTTGACGCTCATCTAAGCACACCGTGAATTCAGCACCAAGTAGCACCACGATCCACGATAAATACACCCAAACAAACAAAATAGGCACAGTTGCAACAGCACCATAAATCACCTCATAAGATGGAAAATGACTTATATACATCGCAAATCCTTTTTTCGTCAATTCAAATAGTAGTGCAGCAAATAATGCACCTGGAATGGCAGCTCGAAAAGACACACGTGTATTAGGCACTAAAGTATAGAGCATAATGAAACCTGCCATTGAAATAACATAAGGTAATAGCTTTAATAAAAAGCCACTGAATCCTGGGATCCCTTGATCAGCAAACGAGACAAGTGACACAATATAAGACGTAACGCCAATACTGGCTCCCAGTAATACAGGGCCAAGCGTCAATACCATCCAATAGATGGCAAACGAAATCATCAATGGACGCTTTTCTACAACTCGCCAAATTCGATTAAGTGCACTATCTACATTTCTTATGAGCAATAATGCGATAGCGGCTAAAAAACTAATCCCCACAGCAGTCATTTGATTTGCATTACCTGTAAAAGCACTGATATGGGCTTTAATTGAGTCAGTAGAGGTCGGTACAAAATTATTGAAAATAAAATTTTCAATTGCTAATCGTGTATCTTCAAAGCCCGGAAATGCCGAAAAGATAGCAACGCCAACTGCAATCAATGGCACAAGTGATAGCAAAGTTACGTATGCTAAATACCCCGCATTAATCGTAATTTGATCTTCTTGGCAACGCCTAAAGTAGCGTAACCACCACTGAGGTTGTTGTCTTCCCCATGCTTTTATATGCAGTTCATATTGTTCAATCTTTTCACGCATAATGTACTTAATTCTTAAAAACACTTTGCACATCATAACAATCAGCTACATAATTTACAGCAACATACTAAGAAAATAGGTTGAATATGAAACACTTTACACTCGCTGCCACACTATGTTTTGTACTTACAGGCTGCCAAACTGCATACTATTCGGCAATGGAACAAGTCGGTGTTCACAAACGAGATATTCTAGTTGATCGTGTCGAAGCAACCAAAGAATCACAGCAAGAGTCACAACAAGAATTTCAGTCTGCTCTTGAACGACTCACGACTCTCATCAACTTTGATGGTGGCGAGTTGCAATCAGCCTATAACCAACTTAATGATGACTATGAATCCAGTTTATCAGCCGCAACCGATGTGAGTCGTAACATAGATAAAGTTGAAGATGTTGCTGGTGCTTTATTCAGTGAATGGGAAGAAGAACTGACACAATACTCTAGTGCAACACTAAAACGAGAAAGTGAAAAGAAACTCAAACAAACACAGCGCCAATTTGATAAATTACTACGCTCAATGCGCAGCAGTGAAAAGAAGATGCAGCCAGTGTTATCATCGTTAAAAGACAATGTCTTATATTTAAAGCATAACCTAAATGCACAAGCCATAGCAGCCATACGAGGCGAATTTAAAAGCTTAAAAAGCGATATCCAATCGCTGATAGACGATATGAACCGCTCTATCGCTGACTCAAATAAGTTCATTGCACAAATGAATAATAAAAATACATAACCTGAGTTCTATATAAAAACTAAAGCCGAGTTACCTTTATGCTCGGCTTCTTTGCTTGAAATGTATAAACAATCAACCCCGCTATTAACTTCACCATAAATGACATGCAGCTACGGTGCCTTGTGTGACCTATTTGAGCTATGTTTTTGGAGGCTGCAACAGTTTTAGTACCCATAACCTTGCCCACTCTTATGGATCCTGACCTACGTCAGGAAGACCATAAAGTCGGATTTCCGTGGAACTCGTCTCCCTGAATT
>NZ_AQGV01000011.1 GCF_014858725.1 Pseudoalteromonas aurantia 208
GATCACCTCCTTATACGATTTAGAACTTATTTGTTCGTAGTGTCCACACAGATGATTGTTAGTTAGTTTTATCCTAAGGGATTAACTAATTAATATTGCTCTTTAAAAATTTGGAAAAGCTGATAAATAAATTCTTATAGATATTTATATCTATAAAGAGTTTTCAAAAGTAAAACAATGCCAATTAATCAATGATTAATTAGCATCTACTTTAGTATTCAATATTAACTTCTGGCGAAGTTTAAACTGTCTTTGACAGTACAACTTAAAACTATTTTGGGTTGTATGGTTAAGTGACTAAGCGTATACGGTGGATGCCTTGGCAGTTGGAGGCGATGAAGGACGTACTAACTTGCGATAAGCCTAGTTGAGCCAGTAAGAGGCGCTTGAGACTAGGATTTCCGAATGGGGAAACCCACCTGCTTGCAGGTATCATATGGTGAATACATAGCCATATGAGGCGAACGCGGAGAACTGAAACATCTAAGTACCCGTAGGAAAAGAAATCAACCGAGATTCCGAAAGTAGCGGCGAGCGAAATCGGAACAGCCCTTAAGCTGTTTTGTAATTAGTGGAAGGCTCTGGAAAGTGCCACGATACAGGGTGATAGTCCCGTACACAAAAATTTATAAGCAGTGAAATCGAGTAGGTCGGAGCACGTGAAACTTTGACTGAATATAGGTGGACCATCATCTAAGGCTAAATACTCCCAACTGACCGATAGTGAACCAGTACCGTGAGGGAAAGGCGAAAAGAACCCCTGTGAGGGGAGTGAAATAGAACCTGAAACCGTATACGTACAAGCAGTAGGAGCCTACTTGTTAGGTGACTGCGTACCTTTTGTATAATGGGTCAGCGACTTATATTCTGTAGCGAGGTTAACCGATTAGGGTAGCCGTAGCGAAAGCGAGTCTTAACTGGGCGCTTAGTTGCAGGGTATAGACCCGAAACCCGGTGATCTAGCCATGGGCAGGTTGAAGGTTGAGTAACATCAACTGGAGGACCGAACCCACTAACGTTGAAAAGTTAGGGGATGACCTGTGGCTAGGAGTGAAAGGCTAATCAAACCGGGAGATAGCTGGTTCTCCCCGAAATCTATTTAGGTAGAGCCTCGGACGAATACTTACGGGGGTAGAGCACTGTTAAGGCTAGGGGGTCATCCCGACTTACCAACCCTTTGCAAACTCCGAATACCGTAAAGTACTATCCGGGAGACACACGGTGGGTGCTAACGTCCATCGTGAAGAGGGAAACAACCCAGACCGCCAGCTAAGGTCCCAAAGTATATGTTAAGTGGGAAACGATGTGGGAAGGCTAAAACAGCTAGGAGGTTGGCTTAGAAGCAGCCACCCTTTAAAGAAAGCGTAATAGCTCACTAGTCGAGTCGGCCTGCGCGGAAGATGTAACGGGGCTAAACATATCACCGAAGCTGCGGATTTGTCTTAGGACAAGTGGTAGGGGAGCGTTCTGTAAGCGGTTGAAGGTGTACCGGGAGGTATGCTGGACGTATCAGAAGTGCGAATGCTGACATGAGTAACGATAATGCGGGTGAAAAACCCGCACGCCGGAAGACCAAGGGTTCCTATCCCATGTTAATCAGGGTAGGGTAAGTCGACCCCTAAGGCGAGGCTGAAGAGCGTAGTCGATGGGAAACAGATTAATATTTCTGTACTTGGAATAATTGCGATGGGGGGACGGAGCAGGCTAAGCAAGCATGGCGTTGGTTGTCCATGTGAAAGTGAGTAGGCTAATGACTTAGGTAAATCCGGGTCGTTGTTAGGCTGAGACACGAGACGAGCTACCACGGTAGTGAAGTTGCTGATGCCCTACTTCCAGGAAAAGCCTCTAAGCTTCAGATTATTTCGAATCGTACCCCAAACCGACACAGGTGGTCAGGTAGAGAATACTAAGGCGCTTGAGAGAACTCGGGTGAAGGAACTAGGCAAAATTGTACCGTAACTTCGGGAGAAGGTACGCTCTTGATTGTGATGGGATTTACTCCTTAAGCGATTGAGAGCCGCAGTGACCAGGTGGCTGGGACTGTTTATTAAAAACACAGCACTGTGCAAAATCGTAAGATGACGTATACGGTGTGACACCTGCCCGGTGCCGGAAGGTTAATTGATGGGGTTAGACTTAGGTCGAAGCTCTTGATCGAAGCCCCGGTAAACGGCGGCCGTAACTATAACGGTCCTAAGGTAGCGAAATTCCTTGTCGGGTAAGTTCCGACCTGCACGAATGGTGTAACCATGGCCACGCTGTCTCCACCCGAGACTCAGTGAAATTGAAATCGCAGTGAAGATGCTGTGTACCCGCGGCTAGACGGAAAGACCCCGTGAACCTTTACTACAGCTTGGCACTGAACATTGAACCTACATGTGTAGGATAGGTGGGAGACTTAGAAGCACAGTCGCTAGATTGTGTGGAGTCAACCTTGAAATACCACCCTTGTAGTTTTGATGTTCTAACGTAGGTCCCTAATCGGGATTGCGGACAGTGCCTGGTGGGTAGTTTGACTGGGGCGGTCTCCTCCCAAAGAGTAACGGAGGAGCACGAAGGTTGGCTAAGTACGGTCGGACATCGTACGGTTAGTGTAATGGTAGAAGCCAGCTTAACTGCGAGACAGACACGTCGAGCAGGTACGAAAGTAGGTCATAGTGATCCGGTGGTTCTGAATGGAAGGGCCATCGCTCAACGGATAAAAGGTACTCCGGGGATAACAGGCTGATACCGCCCAAGAGTTCATATCGACGGCGGTGTTTGGCACCTCGATGTCGGCTCATCACATCCTGGGGCTGAAGTCGGTCCCAAGGGTATGGCTGTTCGCCATTTAAAGTGGTACGCGAGCTGGGTTTAGAACGTCGTGAGACAGTTCGGTCCCTATCTGCCGTGGGCGTTTGAGAATTGAGAGGGGTTGCTCCTAGTACGAGAGGACCGGAGTGAACGAACCGCTGGTGTTCGGGTTGTCATGCCAATGGCATTGCCCGGTAGCTACGTTCGGAACTGATAAGCGCTGAAAGCATCTAAGCGCGAAGCAGGCCTCGAGATGAGTTCTCACTAGAGCTATAAGCTCTCTGAAGGGCCGTTGGAGACTACAACGTTGATAGGCTGGGTGTGGAAGCATGGTGACATGTTAAGCTAACCAGTACTAATTACCCGTGAGGCTTAACCATACAACGCCAAAGTGGTTTAAGCGACAGAAGTTAGTGTTACTAAAGTAGCGTTTTACAGAATTTATTAGCATTCCAGATTTTAGTTAGCTTGCGACAGCGAGTTAGCACACCAGATTTGCTTGGTGACAATAGCGTTTTGGACCCACCTGACCCCATGCCGAACTCAGAAGTGAAACGAAACAGCGTCGATGATAGTGTGGCAGTTGCCATGTGAAAGTAGAACATTGCCAGGCATTAAATTAGAGAAACCCGTTGCAGAGATGCGACGGGTTTTTTGCGTTTGGGGTTTAGGAAAAGTGACTTGGAGAGCAGAAGTTAGAAAGGGGGTTTTAGGTCACTATGAATAGCATGCTGTAAAAGCCACAGACCCTGAAATGAATTCAGGGAGACGAGTTCCACGGAAATCCGACTTTATGGTCTTCCTGACGTAGGTCAGGATCCAGAATAACCTTGAATAATTGTGCCAACCTGTCTAATACCAATTAGATTAATTAAAAACTACACTATTGCTCAGTTTCTAGCACTTAGGATTTTGGTTCTATCAATATCTTTTATTAATGTGTTCCAAGCTTTACTACAACTTTCAATAATTCCGTTATAGCGATTAAAGCAAAGTTATGTCATGGCGGTTGTCTGAGCGACTTTTATTTAGTTTATAAGAATGATTTTGGTTTTTAGTAATGTAGTGTAGGTAATGACTGGTTTTTATTTTTGATATGTTGTTTTTATAATAACGAGCTGCCAGTGTTAGAGATAATTGGTCTTTTATAAGCTATTTTTAGGAAGTAATTTTATATGACTGAGTTATTTCATTGGTTTGATTTGCTTGGTGTAATGGTATTTGCTATTTCAGGTACTTTAATTGCGCATAGTAAACACATGGATGGATTTGGGGTGGTGGTGCTAGCTACTGTTACAGCAATCGGGGGCGGAACCCTTCGGGATATTATTTTAGATATTCCGGTATTCTGGTTACATGATGCAAGTTACTTTGTTGCGATTGGTGTCGCCATCATGATCAGTGTTTATTTTTTAAATCGACATAAGCAAATTCCACAGCAGATGTTACAAATAGCGGATGCGTTTGGACTGGCATTTTTTGCCGTAATGGGGGTGCAAAAAGCGCTATCTATTGGAATGCCTGATACAACAGCCATCATAATGGGGGTGATGACCGGGTGCTTTGGTGGGGTTATTCGAGATGTGCTAGCGGGGGATATGCCCCTTTTATTAAAGGGTGAGCTATATGCCATCACGTGTATATTCGGTGGGATAGTATATACTCAATTATCACACTGGGCGTTACCTGTTGAAGTCATTATGGTCTGTGCTATGTCTGCAACCCTTGGACTACGCTTGTTGGCAATGCATCATAAATGGGTGATCCATATATTTAAATACCCAGAATAGCTAAGTAATTAAAGGGACAAGGATATGTCACTTGCTAAAGTTTATACACGTGCCCAAGTTGGGATCTCTGCACCGGAAGTCACCGTTGAAGTACATTTAAGCAATGGGCTACCAGCATTTCATATTGTCGGGTTACCTGAGACCTCGGTAAAAGAAGCCCGAGAGCGGGTGCGCTCTGCGTTAACCAATTCAAAGTTTTTGTTCCCTGAGCAACGGATCACCGTTAACTTGGCCCCCGCTGATTTACCGAAAGAGGGCGGACGCTATGATCTGGCGATTGCAGTGGGTATTTTAGTGGCTTCCAACCAGTTACAGGCATTTCAGTCACACCACTACGAATTTTATGGCGAGCTGACATTAAGTGGTGAGGTGCATTCGGTCCATGCCATTTTACCAGCAGTACTTGCGGCAGAAAAAGCGCAGAGGTGTTGCTACATTCCACAAGACAACGATCAGGTAGCCAGTCTAGCTCAACATTGTAATCGAAAGGCGGTAAGCTCTCTACAATCACTATGGTTAGATTTACAAGGTCAAGACGCTCTGCCATTAAACATGCAGTACCCTGCGGTAAAAACACATTCAGCTAGTTCACATTTAGACATGAGTGAAGTCAAAGGTCAAAGTGCAGCAAAGCGTGTATTAGAAATTGCTGCTGCAGGGGGCCACAATACGCTATTTTTAGGGCCGCCAGGCACTGGTAAGTCGATGCTTGCACAGCGTATGCCGTCGATTATGCCCACACTACTAAACAATGAAGCACTTGAGACCGCCGCAATATATTCATTAATTGGAAAAACCATTGATATAGAGAATTGGCGAAACCGGCCATTTAGAAGCCCTCATCATACTTGCTCGGCTGTCGCTTTAGTGGGGGGGTCGTCTAATCCTAAGCCAGGTGAGATTTCGCTCGCGCATAATGGTGTATTGTTTCTTGATGAGTTACCAGAGTTTGAGCGTAAGGTACTAGATTCACTGAGAGAGCCAATGGAAACTGGCAAAGTCACGATATCAAGAGCAGCTAGGCAAGTAGACTTTCCTGCCAGATTTCAACTAATCGCTGCATTAAACCCGAGCCCAACAGGCTCTTATACAGACAAGCGAGCGACGGTGGACCAAGTGCTTAGATACTTAGCAAAGATCTCCGGCCCCTTTTTAGACCGTATTGATTTACAAATTGAACTTCCGAGGTTGACAACAGGTGAGCTGCAAAGTGCAGAGGTCGCTGAGTCGAGTGACTGCATTAGAGCCCGAGTAAATGCGGCACATACGATAGCATTTAATCGGCAGGGGGTGTGTAATGCGTTGTTAGGAACGAAAGAATTGATGCAACATTGTCAATTGGGTGAATATGAATCTCAGTTCTTAGGTACGGCGACTGATAAGTTATGCTTATCACCGCGCTCCTACCATAGGGTGTTGAAGGTCGCTAGGACAATTGCAGACATGGCTGGTCGGGAAAATATTGCTCTGGCAGATCTTAAAGAATCGCTAAGTTACCGAGCATTAGAGCGCTTATTAACACAATTAACTCGGTATTAGGGCTACACAAAAACTAGGTAGAAAGCATATAACCTTTGCCACGTACTGTGACTATGCGCTTTTGCTCTTTTTCATCTCCAAGTTTCTTTCTTAGTCGACCGATCAGTACATCAACCGTTCGGTCACTAGGGCTCCAATCAGGTTGCCCTATATCTTCGGATATTTTCTCTCTTGATGTCGCTTTACCTGCGTTAGCTATTAAACAAATGAGTACTTTATGTTCCGCTTCAGTTAATCGTGACTCTTCATTTTGGCCATTAATCAGTGTGCGATTATCTGGATGCAGTTTAAAGTCAGCATATTCAATAAACTCTTCTGATTCATCTTGGTCGCCAACAATGGTTAGACGTTTACACAAGGCACGCATTCTCAACTCAAGTTCAAGTAAGTCTACAGGTTTACAAATATAGTCATCAGCCCCTTGCGCTAACCCTGCTATTCTGTCAGCTTGAGAGTCTCTGCTAGACAGCATAATGACACCAATATCGGTTAAAGTATTGAGCTCTTTAGCCAACTCAAGACCATCAGTTGCTGGTAAAACGATATCAACAATAGCCAAAGTTATTTTATTGTTATCTTGTTGACTACTTTGAACACGATCAAGTGCGGTTGCACCGGTATTATCGACGTCGATCGAAAACTCGGTGTTAGCAAAGTGGTTTAAAATTCGCTTGGCTAAAAGTTCATCGTCTTCTACTAATAATACGTGAATGCTCATAGTGTCGCTATCTAATCAATAATTACCTCTATATTAGCATTGTCAAAAGTCAGCTGAGAAGTGTAAGGCGATTATTTTATGATAAAAAAGCGTGAAAACTTAAAATGAACCAGCAATGAATGGTATTTATTGTTGATAAAATATGTATAAATGAAAGGGGCACGTTGTGTACATACCCCTATCTATGTCAAAGCGTGGCGAAAAAGCCTATCTGTTTTTTATGCACACCTTATTTACTGTAAATATATTGCCACCACTGCGGTTGATCTTTTAAGTGCATATCAAAGTAAGCGAGCATAGTGTCCCACCAGTGAAAGCGACGGTCGCGTACAATGATTTGGTGGTCCGCGCCTTTATATTCAATAAGCTCTACATCTTTACCTAATAATTTAAGTGCAGTGTACATATTGTGACTTTCACCTGGTGGTACATTGGTATCAGCATCGCCATGAATTAATAATAAAGGGGTTGTAACTTTATCAGCATGAAAAACTGGACTTTGTTGCGAGTAAAGTGAGGGATTATTCCATGGAAAGCTGTTTTTAGATGCTTCGCCAGAATATAAGTAGCCCCACCAACCTTGGCCCCAATATGAGGTAATATTAGAAATACCTGCATGTGCAATGGACGCACTGAACAAGTCTGTTTTGGTCGCGAGCAACATAGTCATAAAGCCACCATAAGATGCCCCCAAATTACCTAAGCGATTCTTATCGACAAATGGGTAAGCTTTTAAAAACTCGTTGGTACCTTGAATAATATCGTCTGCTGTATGCTCGCCCCATGCATTGACATGCTTGGCTGAAAACTCTTGGCCAAAACCAGTAGCGCCTGTTGGTTGTACCACGTAAACCACATAGCCTTGTGCTGCCCATAGGTTAAATGGATAGCGACCTGTAAAGCCCCGAGAAACCGGTGATGTACCGCCATAGTAGTAAATTAACGCTGGATGTTTCTTAGAAGTATCTAGGTTGTGTGGTAAGTAAACTCGGCCACTGATCTGCGTGCCAGACTCATTGGTGAAGTTAAACTCCTCCAAAGATGCAATTTCGCTATTATTATAAGCGACAGATTTAGAGTCCCATAGTGTTTTTGTTTTGTTGCGTTTTACAGTAACTAAATTCAATGCTTGTGGTGATGAGGCTTGGCTTCCAGTGACAAGAATTTGGTCTTTATTTGTTTTAGACACACTATAACTTTGTACAACATCAAAACCAGTATTGAGCTTTTTGAAGCGACGCTTACTTTCATCATAGAGATATAACTGTTTTGTATCTTTGTCAGTAACATTCAGCACTGCATCGCCATTATTAAGCACGCGTAGACCCCCAATCGCAGGGGCGAATTTTTTGCTTAGAGCTTGCGGTTTTACACCGTCATTATTTAGTAGATAAAGCTGACCATCGTAATTATTGGCTAGCATATCTTTTGGCAGGTTTCTGCCAAGGCCTTGGCTAAAGTCGGGGCCCGCTATAACGTAAATACCTTTGTTCGTGTATTTAGCTTGGTTAAATGTTCTATATTGGCCAAGCATTTTTTCTGTATGGTTCGATAAGTCAATTTCCACTAATTGGGTTAACATATGTGGAGGCGCTGCGTAATCAACTGGGTTACGAGTTACCAGTACTGTATTACGCTCACTATCGAAGTCAGCTATGCGGGTGCTGATTTTACTTTCAGAGATGGAACTTACCAGTCTAGATTTTATATCGAGGAAGAAAGGCTGGCTAATTGAGCGGGCGTATGACCAACGGTCTTCAAGGCCTGAATAATGCTTTACCAGAGTGTGTTTGTCATCAGGTGTATTCGACCAAGAGAAAATAAGCGTATCTTCATCGAAAAATTGATAACCTGATGCACCTTTAAACTGTTCTGCAACGGTTTTTAGACTGAAGTCTTTAATATCGAGTATAGAGACTCGTTTATCTTGCGTAAACACAATGGCATTTGAGTCTGGAGACCATGATACTTGTGAAGCCGAAACACCTGGAAAGCGATATAACACTTCACCGTCGATGTTTTTAAGGCTTGTATTTGTAACCGCTGCATTTTCACGGCTTGTTTGATAGTGACGTTCGGTCGCCACGTAAAACTTACCATTAGGTGAAAGTGAGATAGCACTGATTGTTGGGGCATCATAAAGTTGCTTTGCTGAAAGTGCCGTGGTCGTTTTATGTGTTAAAACGATTTCATCATGCGCCGCCTTTGGCGTGTAATCGATTGCCACTTTTTTCCAGTCATCAACCTGTTCAGTGATAATAATAACTTGATGGTCGCCCGTGACTGCGTGAAAAGGGAATTCATTTTTTCCTGTTAATAGTTCACCATTGAGAAACACATGGGCCTTTTCGATCCCAGAAAGTGTGAGGGTGCCTGCTACAAAACGTGTTGTGCTAAAATTGAAGCGCAGTGCCTGCATACCATTCACTGTGAGAGCGCTCATTTCCTGAAGGTTTTGCCATGAATGTGTATGACCAAACACTTCCAGCTTTTGACTAGGTTTTTGCAGCTGAGGCAACAAGTTATTGATTATGCTTTTTTGATGCGGTGTATGATGTGGTTTTATGGTACTTTGTGTACCTAATGGACCGATAAACTGTATTTTACTCTCATCGAGAGGAGCAGCAGCCAGTTGTGTTGCGGCAGCTGAGAGTAATAATGTAACCGCGGTACGGAAAATCATAGTTGAGCCTATTGTAGGTAATAATATCGGCCCAATATATCATAGATATAGTTATTAATAAGCGGTCATGCGATTAACCGTCGTTAGCCCAATTGTAAGGAGTTACCTGTTGTTTCTATTAGTTAGTTATATGCTAATTGCCATCACCATTTCATTTTTATGCTCTGTGATGGAGGCTGTGCTTTTAAGCATTACGCCAAGCCATATTGCTATTTTGAAGAAAACACGTTTAACGTTGGCACTGCGAGTGCAAGCGTTAAAAAATAATATCGATAAGCCGTTAGCGGCTATTTTAACATTGAATACAGTAGCACATACCGCAGGTGCGGCGGGAGTGGGAGCTCAAGCTGCTGTGGTATTTTCCGATGCTGCTGTGGGGATTGCATCAGCCGTTATGACATTATTGGTTTTGGTGTTATCTGAAATCATTCCGAAGACATTAGGTGCAACTTATTGGCGAACACTCACTCCCATCGTTTCACTATGTTTAGTATGGCTTATCAGAATTTTAAAACCGTTTGTTTGGCTCTCAGATCAATTGACAAAATTAATGGGCAGTAAAGAAAACGAAGCTCAATATATTCGTCAAGAAATTGAAGCTATGGCGGAAATGGGCTCTGAAGCAGGTGCTTTAGATGAAGATGAAACACAAACCATTCGCAGTCTCTTAAGGTTTCGTCATGCGAAATTAGAAAAGGTGATGACACCACGTACGGTACTATTTAAAGTACATAAAGATATGACGGTGCATGAGTATTTATCGGAACATGGGGCTGTGTCATTTTCACGGGTATTAATTTATGACAAAAATACCGATGATATTATTGGTTTTGTACATAAAAACGATATTATGCTGGCTTATCATCGTTTAGGCAATGATTATAAAATTGGTAAATTGGCGATTGATTTATACACTGTACCAGAAACATTAGCAGCGCCAGAATTATTTCAAACCTTATTAGAAAAGCGCATACATATTGCACTTGTTATTGATGAATATGGAGATATTCAGGGCATTGTAACACTTGAAGATATGCTCGAGTCATTAATGGGAATGGATATTGTTGATGAACGTGACCAATCATCTAATATGCAACAAGCGGCAAAGAAAAAATGGCGCGATAGGGTGGATAACCACTCACACCTGATTGAAGCTGATGAAGAGTTGTTAGCTAAAAAAACTAAGAATTTGAATTAGTCATTCTAAGCCAAGAGTGTATCCAACGGATAAGCTCTTGTTTAGGCTTAGGCTTACAAATTAAAAAGCCTTGCATGAGTAGATTATGTTTATATCTATCTAAATACTGTAGTTCTTCGATTCTTTCTACCCCTTCAGCAACGATGCTGAGTTGCTCATTTTGTGCGATATCAACAAGGCTATCTATGATCACTTGAGAAAAGCGATCTGATTCGACATGGGTGATCAATGAACGGTCTATTTTTATTTCTGTAAAAGGTAAAGATTTGAGTTGGTGTAAGTTAGTAAAGCCAGTACCGAAATCATCTAAAGAAATTTCAAATCCACGGATCCTGAGTCGATTCATCGTTTCTAATTGCGTGTTGTTATCCAAGGGTAAGTGCTCGGTTATTTCGAGAATGATGTCTTGAGGCGTTAAGCGATTCAATTCCAAAATTAGGGCAAGTTTGTCAGGACAGCTGGGGTCGTTGAGTTGTGTTGGTGATAGATTAAAAGCCAAACGGACTTGTTGTCGTAATTCAGTTCGAATACTTTTGAGCTCTTCTGTGGCTTTTTCAAATAATTGAAATGTAATGAGGTTTATTAAATCTAAATCTTCTGCTGGGCCAATAAAGCGGTGAGGCAGCAATATATCACTTTGATCATCATTGACGATTCTGGCTAAGACTTCGATGCTGGGCACCCGTTTGTTTGCGCGATTTACTTTAGGCTGATAAAAGGGCGTAATTTGATTATGGCTAATTGCATTCAGTAGCTCACTTTCTGTAAGTGGTTTATTTACATGACTTGCAGGGGCGATAAATGACTCAAGCTTGTGGATGAGCCTATCGACCTCACTAAGTTGTACAGGCTTAGTGATATTGCCAATTAAATGTGCGTTACATTGTCTCGCTAAATTGGCAGCCAAGTCGATCACTTTGTTATCCATTTCGGAAATGATAGCCACGCCGCCAGAAAACTTTAATTCTCCCAATTGACGAATTAACTCCATCCCGTCCATGTCTGGCATATTCAAATCAGTGAATATGGCATCATATTGGAAAGGGGCCTGCTGAACGTTTTGTAATGCTTGTTTGGCGTTGTTACAACAAGTGATATCTGCAATGCCCAATTCAGTTAAAATAGCTTGCATAACCATTAAAATAGCTTGAGAGTCATCGACTACCATTATTTTATTTATTGTGACCGCCATCTGCATATCCTTTGAAAACATTGCTTATACGAGTTTAGTACAGCATTGGAAAATTTAAATGAAATTAGTTGTAAAAGTAGGTTTGTATGCGTCTGGATTTGTTGGGATAATGGCTAAAAAGCTAATCGTAAAATAGATATGACAAAAGTAGAGTTTACCCTTGCAGAGCTGCACTTTGCAGTCCACACCTCAGCAGATGAAATAGTCCAAGTATTTTGTGAACAGCAAGCGATGGTATTGGAACGTATCAGTGACAATATCTATCACGGTGAAGTACATGATCATCAATTTCAGTTTAGTATAGAGAAGCTATCTGAGGGTTTAGTGGCCGTAGCCATTAATGGGCAACCTTGGCAGTGGATGGAATTACCCAATCAAACAGAGGCTAGTAAGTTTAGTTTTATGGGGATCACGGCTTTAGTATTTAAGCTGTTTAAAAGTGCAAAAGTTGTAAAAGCTGCATTGGCTGGCGCTTCGGTTGCAGGGTATGCCTGGTTATTTTCTTGGCAGTTCGCAATTATGTTGATTGTGTGTTTGGTCGTACATGAGTATGGCCATGTGCGGGCCATGCAGTATTTTAAGATCAAAACCAAAGGGTTTTATTTAATTCCTTTTGTTGGGGGGTTAGCTGTCAGTGATGATAAGATAACGACACGCTGGCAAGATGTTGTGATCTCGTTGATGGGTCCGGCATTTGGCTTAATTACCTCTGTATTAGGGGTGGTATTATATTATGCCACTGAACTGGAAATATTTGCAGGTGTTGCTGTTTTAAGTGCACTTTTGAATTTATTTAATTTGCTACCTATGTTGCCATTAGATGGTGGGCATGTACTGAAAAGCATTAGTTTTTCGATGCGCTCATGGGTCGGCTTATTGGTGTGTCTTGGTGGCGTTTTATTTGGATTGTGGGTCAGTTACACATTTGGTTTGATGCTGTTGGTATTTTTCCTATTCATTGGCACACTCGAAATTGTCTTTGAATGGCGAGGGCGTAAGCAATCACATTTAATCCCTTTAGATAGATATGGGCAAGTTTTCTCTGCGGTAATGTACAGTGTTGTGGTTGCAGGGCATGTGGCTGTGATGATGCACTTCGCAGACTCAGAAAATGCCATTTTGAGTCTGCCCATGAAAATTCTATCGAGTTAGTGCAATGATAGTGGTCATTATAGCCAAGTAAGTATGGCGGCAATGATACAGCCCGACACAAGTAACTGAATAAAACAAAAGCCCATAATGTCTTTTGCTTTTAATCCTGCAATCGCCAGTACAGGCAGGGCCCAAAAGGGTTGGATCAAATTGGTCCACGCATCGCCCCATGCGACTGCCATCGCGACTCTCGGTAAATCGGCGCCGAGTTCCATGGCTGCCGGAAGTACAACCGGGGCTTGGATTGCCCACTGTCCACCACCCGATGGAATAAAAATATTTACTAGACCCGCACTTATAAAGCTCCAAAAAGGCAGTGATTCAGCAGTACTGATTTTTACAAAAGCAGATGAGATTTGCTGTGCCAACCCTGAATCAATCATAATGGCCATGATCCCCGCGTAAAATGGAAATTGAATAATAATGCCGGCCCCGCCTTGTATGGCATTTTGTAAGCTATTGAGTAAGTTTGCGGGTGTTTTATGGAGTAAAATAGCCAGAAATAAAAATACACTGATCACGCTGTTTAGGTTTAACCCCTTATTTTGGATGAAAAAATAAGAAACTAAATAAATGCAGCCAAGTAAACCAATTGAGGTACCCAGCCAAGTATTTTGCTCCAGCTTTTGCGCAGGGGTGTTTAGCAATGTGTTAGGCAGAGGTTTATCATTTTCTTGAAGTTTTGCTTTGTCAATCAGCACATGCTTTGAGTTTGGTGGGAGCAGCAAAACATTCACAACAGGTAAAATTATTAACATAGCCCCGAGTAAAATGAGGTTAAATGGCGCAAAGAGCGTGTCAGTGGTGCTAATTAAGCCAATGGTTTGCGTGGCAAAATGATTCTGGGTTGCAATTGTGAGGGGCACTGAGCCAGATAGCCCGCCATGCCATACAATAAACCCTGAGTAGGCACTGGCAACGAGTACTCGGTAATCTACGTCAATGCGTTTAGCGAGAGCTTTAGCAAATAATGCCCCAATAACGAGGCCAAAGCCCCAATTAATCCAGCTGGCCAGCATTGATACTAGTGAGATCAGAGTAATAGCTAAGGCAGGTGTTTTCGCTTGCTGAGCTAACTTATCTAAGACTGCGATACAAATGGGGGTACTGGCTAACATATAACCGGATACGAGTATTAATAGCATTTGCATTGAGAAAGTGAGTAACGTCCAAAAACCTTGGCCCCATGCGTTGATAGCATCAATGGGTGTAAAAGGGGTGACGGTGCTTGCTAAAGTCAGTACGATAAGGGTTAGGATTAGTACAAAGACATATGGGTCAGGTAGATAGCGCTCAACTAAATGGGTTAAAGGGCGTGTGATCCGATAGAGCATAGCGTGAACATCCAAGTAGTTTTTGTTTTATCATAACTAATTATTTCACTAAAAGTTAGTGTAATACACTAATTTGGAATTAATAGAACTCGGGGCTGTATATTTAAGTTGTTGATATTTATTAGATATAAATATGGCATAAAAACTGTATTGCTCATGTAAGTTAATTATTTTTATTAAAAGAGGTTGCTATGGCAGGTCAAGGCTCAGGCGGTAATGTAATCGCCGCAATATGTAACATTTTCTTCCCTGGCTTAGGCCAGTTAGTACAAGGGCGTATTTTATCCGCGCTTATTTTTGCGATTATCGTGGTTGGTGGATATGCATTATGGTTCTTAATTATTCCTCCTGTTATTGGTGCAATCGCGCATTTATGGTCAATCATTGATGCTGCAAAATACATTAGTGATTCAGGGTACGAGCGCCGTTAACCAAAGGCTGAGTGTCACAATGCTAAGCAGTGTAGAAAGTGCGACACTGCTGGCCATTACAGCCTGCTGAGTATTTAATTGACGGGTAACTAAATAGGCATTTACACCTAAAGGTGATGCACTCATTAAGGTCACAACGCTTATCAGCGTTGTATCAAGTTTAAACCCCCACCTCGCTGTTACATAAACTGCCAATGGCAAGATGATTAATTTTATCAGGCTAATTAATAGTGCGGGTTGCCAAGCGTGTTTAATTGAATAGTTCACCAAACTAGCCCCTAATACAAAGAGTGCTCCGGCAATTGCTGGTTCCGCTAACAAGAGTAATGCTGATTGGACTGGCTGTGGGAGAGCTATATTGAGTAGATTTGCTAAAAGTCCACAACTAATACTGAGTACGATTGGATTAATAAACAAAGGTTTAAGTAGTTTAACTAGATTATTTTTGTGCTCTGTAGCACAGAAGAATGTGAGGGCGAAGAGCATGGCGCTATGAAAAGTGATAATGATGAATACTAAGGCGCCATATTGTGCGCCTAAACTGGTGATGATAATTGGCAGTCCAACTAAAACAGTATTTGAGTAAGTGCAGCCTAGAGCGAATATGGCGGAATCAGCCAGCGGTGTCTTTTTTATTATTTTTAATAAGGATGTACACAGGATGTAGACAGTGAGTACTGGACCGTAAAAACTGATCATAACAGTTGCAGATAACACCCGAGATAGGTCAGCTTGATACATGCTAATAAAGAGTAATGTGGGTATCGCCAGATTGAAAAAAAATTGACGAAGTCCGACAAAGTGTTCATTAGAAAAAAGGTTGAATCTGGCGCAGATAAACCCTATCAGTGCGACAAAAACTAAAGGAAATAAAACACTTAAAGGCTGCATAAATGGCAATCGTTCGAATAAAGAGGGTATTATCCGTGCTCTTGTTGTACAGAACAAGCTATTGCACAGTATAATAGCATGCTTAATCGTTAATTAAGGTTCAATTTTGGAGTATCAATTTATCCGAGACCCGATTGCAGGGTTAAAAGTTAGAATAAGTGACGAACAAGCTCTTATAGCCCGTTGGTTAAACGAAGAACTCGATAAAAGTGAAGTCGCAGAACTCGTGGCTCGGTGTCATATGATGACGAAAGGGCAGCCTGCTTGGGTGAGACTGGGTAATGAAATTCGCTTTACGTTGAATGCCGATGAAGCATTATTTGAAGCACATGCATTATTTCAAGAGGGCGATGATATTAGCCAATATGCAGATGATGCATTAGAACTTGATGATCATGGATTAGTTGCAGGGTGTGGATTTGAAGACTTTGTGGCGTTATTAATGGCATGGCAGGCATTTATTGCAGGCAAGTAACCTGCAATAATTTGAACGAAAATTCACGATTCGGGCTGACCATATATTTGCTCAGCTCGATTGAACAGTACCCAAGAAGTTAAAATATATTTGTCGTTAGAAATCGGTTTATTCCCTCGGTGGGTATGAGTAAAGTAACCTGGTGCTATTACCATACTCCCTTTCACAGGGGCAATCTTTTTATTCTGATAAACAAACTCAGTCTCTCCCCCTTCTTCAACATCATTTAAGTAAAACATAAAGAGTAAGACTCTGTGTAGCGCTTCGTTATGCCCAAGTTGAGGATAAACTTCGCTATGCCAATAGGGATAGCCTCCTTTGTTGATGTCATATTTTTGTGCTTGGATAGAGCCTAAGCGAAAAATTTGCTGGGTTAGTAGGTGTATTTGTGGTTTGCCAACCTCTTCAAAGTTATCAATGGTCAGGTCTACTGGTTGGCCTGTTTTTGGGTGGTATACCTTGAGTCCAAAAGCACCGATCAGCATGAAAAAGTGTTCTTCGATATACTTGAATACGTGTTGAGCTGTTACTTGTTGTATATGTTCAAGGTTTTGTGCGTATTCAGGGTGAGAATTTAAATACAGATCTTGACTCATTTTTTTGCTAAGGTCGACACCACCCGATGTGGTCCCTTGTTTTAAGTGTGGGCTTTGCTCAAATGTATTGATAAATTGATCACAAAACTCAGTGCTTAGCGCGTTTTCATAAACGCGTATAAAATCTGTCATGACTGTACCTACATGTTATTGGAATTATTATGTTGTCAGAAGTATTAATGCCTCGGTTTAGTGAAACCGATGTCTTAGGACATATCAACAATACCGTACTCCCAGTGTGGTTTGAAGCCGCACGAGTGCCAATTTTTAAAATATTTACACCTGATCTAAATCCTCTCGATTGGAAATTAATTGTCGCGAAAGTTGAAGTGACTTTTAAAGGAGAATTGTTCTATGGTCAAGCTGTTGAAATAAAAACAAAAATAGAAAAAATTGGTAATAGTTCATTTGTTATCTTACAGCAAGCTTGGCAGCATGATGAATGCTGCGCAGAAGGAAGAACAGTGATGGTACGCTATGATTTTTCAAAAAAATCAGCACAAACCCTAAGCGATAATGAACGAAGTGCATTAACAATGTACCTTTAAGTCATTGCTAGAATGAATTTGACGCGCTGCTTATTGCTTAGGTGTGATAAATTCATGACCAATCGCCGCAGAAATACAAGGTTTAACAGTGAAAGAGTACTCAACCCCAGTATCATTGGTATGCTTAATTATCTCTAATATTTCATAATCATTGAGTTCAATGACACGACTCGAGGGGGTTAATTGACACCGTGATTTACTATCGGCTTCTTGGTCATAAATAAAATTGGCCAGTACTTGTTTACGCCAAAGAAAAAAGCGCTCAGAGCGTGCGATATTATCTTCTAGTTGAGAGAGTATTTCCTCTGCTTCAACATCATCCTCGTTATCAGTGATGGTAATATCACTACCGGTTGCTTGTTTCGTTATGTTTGACATCTCAACGCGCCCGACGGTCCCTGCAATATTTACGGTGACGGGTTTATCTGATACCGCTTTAATTAAATCAGAGACAACCAAGTTAACACCGTGTGCTAATCCAGAGCTACTTAAAAATAATGCCATATGAATGGTCAAAATTGAGCTTAATGCAAAGCGAACAACCCCTGTAATAATGGGAAAGCGATATTCTGGTGCATGCCATAATTTGGCTAAGCCAAAAGGTTTGATGAGCAGTAAAAATATGAGGTATATAGGCATTAATAATTGTAACAATAATAAGGCTGCAACGCTGGTGGTGATAAACCAAGTTGGTAGTGACAGTAAGACACTTAAGTTATGTGTGTAAGGAAAGTGATCAGAGCTGACTCCGGTAATATCATTGACGTGACCAGCGGCTTGTACTAAAGCGAAGTTAGCAATAAATGCGTAGAATAGAAAAATCAGGGATTTTCCGGGTAAGCTATCCCAGACATACAAAAATTTGGGCCAAAATTCATATATCAATGCCGCGAGTACGAGTGTTGAAACGGCAAAAAGTGCTAAGCCAGTGTCGGCATCGACGCCTGTGATCAGAAAACCGATATTGGCGCAACATGCCAATAGGTAGCTACGTTGGGCAAACGTGAGGCTATGCCAAAATGCATAAGAACGTTCTTTATATGAACCAATGATTGAGGCAATAGAAAAAGAGTTGAATGAAGGAAGCTGGCGCATAACGTACCTGTAATTATTGTTATGCGCCAATGATAGGTGCTTACAGTAAAGGCTTCAAGTATTTACCGGTGTGAGATTCATGACATTGGGCGACTTGTTCTGGCGTGCCTGCAATCAATATTTGCCCGCCCCCAGCGCCGCCTTCAGGTCCTAAGTCAACAATCCAATCAGCAGTCTTAATCACATCCAAATTATGCTCAATAACGACGACAGTGTTGCCGTGGTCACGTAGTCTGTGTAACACCACGAGCAGTTGTTGAATATCGTGAAAATGTAGGCCTGTGGTCGGCTCGTCTAATATATAGAGCGTTTTACCTGTGTCTCTTTTTGAGAGTTCTCGGGCCAATTTAACTCGTTGTGCTTCGCCACCAGATAAGGTAGTTGCGGCTTGCCCTAATCGAATATACGATAACCCCACATCCATTAAAGTTTGCAATTTACGGTTAATAGCTGGGATTTTTTCAAAGAAGCGATGAGCATCTTCGACCGTCATTTCGAGCACTTGATGAATATTTTTATCTTTATAAAGCACTTCAAGTGTTTCGCGGTTATAACGCTTACCTGTACACACATCGCAAGGAACATACACGTCAGGTAAAAAGTGCATTTCGACTTTAATCACCCCATCGCCTTGGCAAGCCTCACATCGACCCCCTTTGACATTAAAGCTGAAACGACCCACTTTGTAGCCTCGAGAACGCGCTTCTTGGGTGCCTGCAAATAGTTCTCTTATGGCTGTAAAGATCCCGGTATAAGTCGCTGGATTTGAACGAGGGGTACGGCCGATTGGACTTTGGTCAATATCAATGACTTTATCAAAGTGCTCTAAACCACTGATTGATTCATGTGCTGCAGGTTCTGCCGTTGTGGCGCCGTTGAGTTCAGTATGAGCTAATTTAAATAGTGTGTCGTTAATAAGCGTTGATTTACCAGAACCTGAGACGCCTGTAATACAGGTCATCAAGCCAAATGGGATCTCTAAATCAACATTTTTTAAATTGTTGCCTTTGGCACCAAACAACGCTAACCACTTGTCATTGGTGGGGTGGCGCTGCTCTGGTACGGCAATACACTTTTTGCCGCTGAGGTATTGTCCAGTAATTGAGTCTGGATTGTTAACGATGGCATCACGATCACCTTGGGCAATAACATAACCACCATGCACACCGGCTCCTGGACCAATATCAATGATATGGTCAGCGGCGCGAATAGCATCTTCGTCGTGTTCAACGACGATCACGGTATTACCTAAATCCCGTAAATGCGTGAGCGTACTGAGTAAACGATCATTATCTCGCTGGTGTAATCCAATTGATGGCTCATCTAACACATACATCACACCAACAAGGCCAGCACCAATTTGACTGGCAAGGCGTATTCTTTGTGCTTCTCCGCCTGATAATGTATCAGCACTGCGATCAAGAGAAAGATAATTTAACCCAACATTGATCAAAAATGAGAGCCGATCGCGGATCTCTTTTAAGATTTTTTCAGCAATTTGTGCTCTTTGACCAGTTAATGTTAATGATTGGAAGAAATCCATGGACTCACCAATACTCATGTTGGTAATAACAGGGAGTGTGGTGTGGCCGATAAATACATTTCGTGCTTCTTCGCGTAAGCGAGAACCATTACAGCTTGGGCAAGCTTGACTGGTTTGATATTTAGCAAGCTCTTCGCGGACCGAGCTAGATTCGGTTTCGCGATAGCGGCGGTTCATATTATTTAGAACCCCCTCGAACTCATGATTTCGAGTGATTAAATCACCGCGATCATTTCTATAGTTAAAAGAGATCTTAGTTTGACCAGATCCTTCAAGTACAATTTTTTGATGGTCTTTACTTAATTCGTTAAAAGGAACTTCTAAATCAAATTCATAATGTTCGGCAACGGATTGCAACATTTGGAAATAATAGAAACTGCGTTTATCCCAGCCTTTAATCGCCCCCCCACTGAGGCTTAGCTCTTTGTTTTGTACGACACGTTGAGGATCAAAGTATTGCCTTACACCTAAGCCATCACAGCTTTGGCAAGCACCTGCTGGATTATTAAATGAAAATAAGCGAGGCTCAAGTTCCATCATGGCATAACCACAGCTCGGGCACGCAAAGTTAGCCGAAAAAATCAGTTCTTGGAAGTCAGTGTCGTCCATACTGGTAACAACAGCGATGCCTCCAGATAATTCTAATGCAGTTTCAAACGACTCAGCTAAACGTTGTTGCAGACCTTCTTTGACTTTGAAGCGATCTACAACCACCTCTATAGTATGTTTTTTGTGTAACTCAAGTGTGGGAGGATCAGATAAATCGCAGACTTCGCCATCGATTCTCGCTCTAATATAACCTTGGCTAGCCAATTGCTCTAATAATTTTACGTGTTCACCTTTGCGGTTTTTAACCACTGGAGCGAGCAACATCATTTTGCTGCCCTCAGGGTGTTCGAGCGCGGTATCTACCATTTGGCTAATGGTTTGTGCAGCAAGAGGTTGATTGTGTGTAGGGCATCGGGGCTCCCCGACACGCGCAAATAAAAGTCTTAGGTAGTCATATATTTCGGTGATGGTTCCAACCGTTGAACGTGGGTTATGCGATGTTGATTTTTGTTCAATGGAAATAGCGGGTGATAGCCCTTCGATATGATCAACATCCGGTTTTTCCATCAAGGATAAAAACTGGCGTGCATAGGCAGATAAAGATTCAACGTATCGACGCTGACCTTCTGCATATAATGTATCAAATGCTAAAGATGATTTACCTGAACCTGACAGGCCGGTGATCACGATCAATTTATCGCGAGGAATGGTAAGCGAAATATCTTTTAAATTGTGCGTGCGAGCGCCTCTGACTTCTATTTTATCCATGCTGACCTAACTACAAAGTTTAATGGCGGTGGTGATAGCGAAACAGTATCGCATAATTTGCGTGAAATTAACGTATCTTTGCTAAACGAACTAAACTAATCACTGGGATCAATTATCGAGTCGTTATTTTGAATGTTGTCCGATATGGTGTGATAGGTCTGTTGATGATACTCACATTTGGCACAAGTGCGTGCGAATATGTGGTGCGTTTTGAAGATTATGGTGCACAATCAAAATTAGACAAGTCGTTAAATTGGCATGGGCTAGATGTCGACTTTGCCAAAGCTCTGTTAGATGAGGCTCATTGTACCTATCGGTTCGTCAGTGTGCCTTGGGGACGAGCATTGAAAATGCTTGAAATAGGAGAGATTGATATGATGCTCAGCGTATCTAAAACAGCGCTGAGAATGCAATACGCGTACTTTATTGGACCGCAGAGAATGGAAACCATTGTTTTTGCAATGAACACCAACAGAGTGTTTGACGTACCTACAGTTGAATCGTTGTTTACACTTCCTTCTCCGGTGGCAATACAACGAGATGCGTATTATGGAGAAGCATTTGATAAACGTATGGTGCAAGAGCTCGACGTGGATAGTCACTTTATCTATGTACCAGATAATCAACTTAAGCTGAATTTATTAAGACATGGGCGCATTTCTGGCTTTTTAGAAGAAAAATACAATATTTTGTATCAAAAAAGGAATAATCCTGACTTTGTGGCCATCACCATTAGTCCATTAGTGGTGAATGAAGACCCTGTTTATTATGCATTTAGCAAGCAAACGATTTCAAAGGAGCAGCGTGAGAAGTTACAAGCAGCCTTTATTGCTATCAAAAACTCTGGAAAATTAGCTCAGATCTTAAAAAAATATAAGTTAGACTGAGTTTTTTTGTTAGACTGTCGCGCGTTAAAGCTGGCTGACAAAAATGAGAAACATGTCCATTCACTCTTTAAATCGATTAGAAAAACGTGCTGCGGTCTCCTTGGCAAGCGTATTTGCATTTCGCATGCTGGGTTTATTTATGCTGATGCCAGTGCTGGCCATTTATGGGCAGTCGTTAGAACATGTGTCCCCCATGTGGATTGGGCTGGCTATCGGAGTGTATGGGTTAACGCAAGCATTGTTACAAATTCCGATGGGGTGGCTTTCAGATAAATTTGGTCGCAAGCCGATTATTATTATGGGGCTCATTGTATTTGCATTGGGCTCTGTTGTTGCCGCAACAGCTGATTCAATTTATTGGGTGACAGCAGGACGTGCTCTACAAGGTATGGGCGCAATTGCCAGTGCTCTGCTTGCCCTCGCTTCGGATTTAAGTCGCGATGAACAACGTCCTAAAGTCATGGCCGTGATAGGTATGTGCATTGGCTTGAGTTTTGCCGTGGCCATGCTATTAGGCCCAATGGTCGCCTCTGCATTCGGTATATCAGGGGTGTTTTGGCTCACTGCAATACTGGCCATTTCGGGGATATTGATTATTGTATTTTTGGTACCGAGTGCTGTTCAACGGGCGCCAAAGGGCGATACGGTAGCTACATTTGTCGATATTCGTCGTTTAATTAAACACCCACAATTATTACGTTTAGACCTCGGAGTTATGCTGCTGCACCTTACTTTAACGACGTTATTTGTGGTATTGCCGGGGCAATTAATTACAGGGGGACTGGCGGCTCCACAACATTGGCAATTGTATATTCCTGTTTTATTACTTGCTTTTATATTGATGGCGCCGGTGATGATCATTGCAATGAAAAAGCAAAAAGAGAAAGAAGCTTTTCTGGGTTGTATTGGATTACTAATCGCAAGCTCATTAACTTTAGTATTGGTGATTGATTCTGTTATTGGTATTGCTTTATGTATGTTACTTTATTTTATTGCCTTTAATTTTTTAGAAGCGACAATGCCAGCACTCGTCGCAAGGCTGTCACCAGCGAATCAAAAAGGTTCAGCAATGGGAGTATTTTCGTCTGGACAATTTTTTGGTGCATTTCTTGGTGGAATATTAGGGGGTTATATTGCACAGCAAGGTAATCCGCATGGAGTGTTTGCCGCGGTGGCCTGTGTTGGGGTAATATGGTTGGTAATCGCATGGCGAATGCAGATCCCACCAAAGAGTAAAATAATTAGTTTATTAGTCAGCTTGTCTGAAGGCGAAAAAGCGAAAGATATTGCAGATAAACTGATCACGTTACCTGGTGTTATTGAAGCAACGGTGGTACCAGAAGAAAGCCGTAGCTATTTGAAAATAGACGATAAAATTTTTGATTTAAATCAAGCTAAGCAAGTGCTTGGTTTGCAATAGAGTGAGGAGAAGGTGTCATGGCACGTGGTGTAAATAAAGTTATTTTGGTTGGTAATTTGGGTCAAGATCCTGAAGTACGTTATATGCCGAATGGCAATGGCGTTGCAAACATTACTTTAGCAACATCTGATAGTTACAAAGATAAAAACACGGGCCAAATGATCGATAAGACTGAATGGCATCGTGTAGTCTTTTTTGGAAAGTTAGCTGAAATTGTTGGCGAGTATTGCCGTAAAGGGTCTCAAATTTACGTAGAAGGTAAACTTCAAACACGTAAATGGACTGATCAAAGTGGTCAAGAAAAGTATACAACTGAAATTGTTGTTGATGGCTTTAGTGGTCAAATGCAAATGTTAGGTGGTCGTGGCGACCAGCAGGGCGGTGGTCAGTACCAAGGTGGAGGCCAACAACAAGGTGGTTATTCACAACCACAAGCTCCATCACAATATAATCAAGCACCACAACAGCAAGGGGGCTACTCTCAGCCAGCCCAGAACCAACAAGGTGGCTTTGCGCCTCAAAACCAGAGTGCGCCACAACAGAGTAACACTCAACAAGCGGGTGGGTTTGCACCGCAACAAGCTGCGCCTGCACAACCTCAACAAAGTGCACAACCTCAACAAAGTGCACCACAGCAACAAGGCGGATTTGCACCTAAGCCAGCTCCTGCTGGCGGCGCATCAAACCCAATGGAACCGCCAATTGATTTTGACGACGATATTCCGTTCTAGGAAACGTTAAATGTAAAAGTGTTAAATTAAGCACATATTTTACAAGTCATTATGACGAACCCAGCATTTTTGCTGGGTTTTTGTTTATTATAGATTGCAAACGAATTTATATTGTTGGCTGCATGGTTAGTTTTTACTGATAAATACCTTAAATTAGCGTGACCATGTTACTCATCTTGCGTGTTGAGTAGGTGATAGGTGGCCTAATGTATTGACGAGAGAGTTGTCTCAATACTCTAGTGCACTGCCTTTAAAGATATTGAAATTATTAGAGGTAAAGCGTACATAGCCAGTACGGCGTTCAATTAGTGACGGCGCGACAAGCCCAATACGTTTAAACTGTTCTATTAATTGCTTTCTAGCTCTGTGTATTTGAATATTAATGTGGCACTCACTGAGCCCTAAGTCTTTTGACAACTTTTTAATTGAGACCCACCCGTCATCAGCTTCTTGTTTTAGCATATCTGTTTTATATCGGGCGAGTAAGGCGGTTAAATAATGATGACAACGTACATCCATATCAATCATTGTTTTGTTATGTTTTACTTTTAACCCAGTGTGCTCTTCATCTTGACTGATACGAAATATATACTTTAGCTCAACCTCTTCTTGCTGATTAAGTGCCACCGTTGCGATATCATTTTCGTCAGATCCAGTGACAAGTTTCCACTGCGTGTTTGCAAAATAGATTTTTTCTCCTTCAGAAACTGGGTGGGATGTCATATCTTCAGCATTTTCACATACCCAGCGTTTTTCTTCAGTGTTATATGACAACACAATTTCAGGCGCTGTTTCATTGGGCAGTAAGTTTAACTCGTCAAGGAAAATGGCTTTGGGTAACTGATTACGGTGAACAGTTTGTTTTGTGTCAGGCACTAATGCATCGAGTGGTTTATCTAGGTTGGTAACGGTGAATGTATAATCGGCTGTTGCATTGAGAGATATCGTGTCGCCTATTGATAGAGGGTATTCAAGATCGACATCCAGCTGTTTGTTATTTAGCCAGACACCATTTCTACTCATATCTTTCACATGCCAACTATTATCACTCCATTCTATCAGCATATGTATACGAGATACATTGGGGTGATTAATATGAGTATTGACAGCATCTTCTTTACGACCTATTAAATGATATTTTGAAAGGTAAACTAGCTCTTGTGATGCATTAATTTTTAACTCTGCCATGCGTAATGTCCTTTTATTAAGTCCTTGCTATATATTCAACTTTAGACTAGCAAGGTGTATATGTATGTCTATTACATGAATATTACATCTAATTACCGCTATCAAATAAGTCATTATTATTGACTCGTCATAAAGCCCATATGCTTGCTACTTGTTACCAGAGGTATTGATGTGATGTTTAGGTTGTATTGTACTTGAATACATTTTAGAGATAGTACCTTCGAGAGAAAGCCTTTTGAATAAAGGAGTCTCGAAGATATCGTCATAGTAAATATATTTAGCGCTTTAAACGTAGAGTCCTTGCTGATTAATGGTTGATTCATTTTTTGCCTGTTTCACCCAACCTAAATCGACAGGCACTTGATACAGGCGTTGATTAGCCAGTTGTGGCCATATATGACACAAACCAGGTGCAATGACTTTTGCCGTATTTATGGGTAACTCATCTCGGGTATAGTCCACAACTAACACTTCAATGTTCTGCTCTTCAAGTGCTGCAACCACAGCCTGAATATTATTTTTAATATCTTTGTCAGTTACCAATTTAACACTTTCAACCGGTACATTTTGCGGATAGAGAAAAGGGCGCTTGGTTATGGCATCAAAATCAAATGGTGCATTCTTTTGGTCTCTAACCGGAATTAATTGACAGAGTTCCGTGAGTGCTCTTTGTGCAGCCATTTCAGGCTCTAAATGGCAACCAAAACCAAAAATGAGACCGCCATTATGCAGATGTTCTCCCACAGCCGCCATAACCGGAATACCAAAATCATGGGTTAAGTCGAGCACCCAAAAATTGTGGCTGACTTTGAGCGTGTCGTTCAAAGGAGCAAAGTAATCTAAGGCAATACGAGAAAGCTCAAATGCAGGTCTGTGTATTTGGTTATACCACCAGATGGCCGTTGCATCACGCTCTATCAGTTCAAATAGCCCTTGCAGTATCGCTTCTTCCAATGAATTACCGGCAGCGGCACCATTTGAATGCCAGCGGCCAAAAGAGTCGTCTGTAAAAGGAATATTAGCAAAGCATATACTTAGAGGAAGGTACACTCTTTCGTTATTGGATAATGACCAACTCGCAAACCAATGTATGGAGTCACTGTGATACCGTCTGACAGCTTGGCTGCGCTGAGATTCTGGATTATTAATGTCACAAAACATTGCGTACTGCTTCTCACTAAAGGGGGCCAGCTGATGAAAGCTCATGTGTCGCTCGTTCAATGAGTGAGCCGTTGAAATGTGAAAGGGTTCATTCCCTTGGTACTGCGCATTACGCCTTTCTATTGCCTCACACAATGCACTTGCTTGCGATTGTGCGTGGCTAACCCCTTTGCCTAAACAACTTTGTACGAAACTACTATTATCTAAGCGGTTAATATGTTTTCCCAAAGGCGTTTTAAAAAAAGCTGTTTGATAAATTTTTATTGGCCCTTCATCTTTTGTTTCAAGTGGTTTCAGGTGGCTGATAAAGCCCGTTACAGGGTCTACAAAGGGCATGATTTTTAATATGGTTTGTTCTGGTGTTAAAGTCCGAGAACCACCATCTGTATTGTATGTGATCGGGCTGCTTTGTAATAAAATAGGTTGGCCAAATAATGTCTTTTGTAGTGTAAGTACGCGCCTATCTTCTGGAATTAGGTGAGTTGATGTTTGATCATTGGCTATATCATATTGTAGTAGCTCACAATGATGACTCTCCATTTGCTGCTTTAGTAATCTTTGTATATCTTGCCATTGAGGCTCTAAAAATTCATGACGCAACTCGTATGGTGCAAACGCTACTCGCCCCTCGCTTTGACAGGCAATAAAGTGGTTTACGGGACGGTTTTGCCGAAGTAGATCTTGAAGATATCGCAAGCTGGCTTTTTTAGTGGCTAAACTTTGCGGTGACGTGTTACGTTTTTTGCTAAAAATAGGCGTGAATTGCAGTATATTTCCGGTAACTTTGATAACGCAGTATTTATCGAGTTTTTTGGTTAGAGGCAAGAGTTGTTTATCGAGTAAGTCATCAACGAGTAATATATGTAACTTATCTGCACGGTTTTTTTCTTTTGACTTGAGTACGGTTTGAAGTTTCATGCTCCATAGCTTTAAGAAGTCAGAGGCTGCTGAGGATATACTTTTGATCTCAAAGTTATCGCTGACGTAAAGTTGTGAGCATAGTTGGGGAGATGGTTGGCGGTACTTAATTGTCATGGGGTCAGAGTTATTACATAAGATTTTATGTTTGACTAGCTGATTGGCGCGATATAAAAATGTGGCGCAGTGTACCGTTGAGTGTGCAATTGTTGATGCGTTTTGAAGCGGTTGTGCAAGAGTATCATTAATCGTCGTTACAGCAGGGTAATCGCGTTCACTGAGCCAAAAAAATTCATGTTCAGCAATAAGTAACACGCCTATGCGTTCAAAGCGATAGGGGAGAAACTTAGGGTGCCAGATCAATTGATTAGTATTCATTATAAATAACTTTTATTATAAATTATTGGGTTACGAATATTGTCGGGCAAACAATAGCCAAAAGCGTCGGTTTGTATATGCAGTGAAATTGACAGGCTCAGCCTGAAAACATCGGAACTATTAGGTCCACTACAGTGCCAAGTATTACCGTTATGGATAGAGAATTCATCATTATTTGAGTACGCATAAACTTCCTGATAGCCCGCATTCTTAGGTGTTATGTCAACAAGCTTCTGGGTTTGCAATTCAAGATCACATGGCGCGCCATCATTGAAATCATGTTCAGTATTGCCGGACCACAAATGTGAACCCTTTACAAACTTCATATTGCCGCTGTGTTTACTGATCGGGTTTAAAGGGATACATGCAACAATGATGTTTAATTTATTACATCGACTATTTTTATAGTCAGTGTGCCAGCCAACGTTGCCAGAGTTACCGCTATGGGCTGGTTTAAAAAATAAATGAGATGAGTTCAATTGAATTTTGTGAGCACCTGTGAGGTTGATGATATACTGAATAAGTGACGGTGAAAAAATTAATCGATATACAGAATGACTGAGCATATGCACTGTGTCGATTTTTTGAATTTTGTTCGGTTCTCCGATATTCCAACACAGCGCCGCAGGGATTTTATTGGCGGCTGAGTTTGTAAAGATCCGAGTAAACTGATAACAGATCTCATTTTTTAGTGCTTGCCAGTTTTTGTCTTGTTCTAACACAACAAACCCATCTTTTGTGTATTTGTCTTTCATTGGAATAGCCTTAATACAAGTAGCCGGTAAGTACATGGGTACTTATTGAGCTGGGTTAAATTAACAGTGCATGTTGGTTCAGTTGTGATTCTAGTTTTCTCTTGGCTTGTAGCTGCATAGATACAGGCACAGAATAAAGGCGCTCTGATGCAAAGTAAGGGAATAAGTGACATGTACCTGGGATGATTACTTTTACTGTATGTAAACACATATCTGGACGAGTGTAATTCAGTACGAGTACATCAAGTGTTAAGCTTTTTGCGCAATCTAGTAAGTGTTGTATATCGTCACAGATATCTGAGTTATAGGGCCGCCTAATTTCATTAGTACTCTCCGCGGAATATTGAAGAGGAAATAGAAAATCTTTGTTGGTTATCTCATCAAAATCAAAAGGGGCTGTATGATTGTGTCGTATTTCGAAAATTTGGCATAATTCAGTTAACGCTCTGTGTATCGCGATAGTGGGATCAATGTGGCAACCAAAACCTAAACTAAATTGTTCAGTGATTTTGTTATGTGCGACTGCTGCAAATACAGGGACGTTAAAATCGGTGGTAATATTCAAGACCCAATAATCGCAATGTTGCTCCAGCGTATTTGATAGCTGAAGTGATAACTCGTTATTGATCCCTTTTAAGCAAACGCTATTTCTAGGTACTTGGTTATACCACCAAATGGCAATAGCATCTCGCTCAATGATTTCAAGGAATCCCTGTAAAAGGGCTTCTTCTAAGGTATTTCCGGCTGCGCCCCCATTGTGATAAAAACGACTGTATTTTTGATCTTCAAAAGGACAGTGATCATAACAGAAGCTGGTTGGCACAAAGCACTGTTTGTGAGTAACTAAAGACCAAACAGGGCTCCAGTGTAATGGCGTATCTCCATCGTATGGTTGTGTAGAATACAAATTATGTTGGGCATTACTTTTGGATGAAAAATGTTGATACTGAGCGTCTGAAAAAGGGGATAACTGCTGTGGTAGTATGTATTTATCAGAGTTTTTAGGTGGAGTTGCTAAGTGTGTAGGTTCATCGCCTTGATATTGAGATGCTAAACGTTCAATTCCTTCACTCAATGCGCTAACTTTAGATTGCATGGGAGTAATCCCTTTGCCCATAGAGCTATACCAAAAAACAGGCAACGGAGTTTTTGAGTCAAAAGAGAGCGGTCGACGTGGTACTTGAAAGAACCCACTGCGGTATATTTGATTGACCCCCTTTTCAGAGCTTGATTCGGTATGGCAGTGAGTCAGTAGGCCACTAATGGGGCTGACTAATTTTTGAAGTTTATCATGGGTCTCACTTACTGGTACCGTTCTATAGCCACCATCGTCATGGGTTAACTTTTTGCTAGGGCTTAGCTTAATAGGCTTAGTATTGTGTTTGAATAAATGGGGATCTCCGCAGCTTTGGCATTGAGGGCGTTTAATGACCGGATGGATTGTCATCGTGGTGTCATTTATTTCATAAAGCGTATTGAGGTGGTGATCACTCATTAATTCAGGAATGACTCTTTCGGCCTGTGATTTAAACTGCTGCATACGATGTGTATCATAATGAATCGGAATTGGCGCTAAGGCTTGGACTGAAGGCTCTATGGAAGCATTGTCTTGACTATCAGTGAACCAACGTAAAGCACTATGAATTAGCATACGGTGCTGCAAGCATTGCCAGCATGCACTTTCAGCTAAGGGGTTAAACAAAGGCCCGACAAACGCGCGCTCCCCCGTCACTTTAATGATTAACCATTGAACTTGATTGTCACGATATGCTTGATTAATCGCAGATAGTCGCGGATCTAAGTAATCGTCTACGATTACGAGGCTTGTTTGCTCCAATATAGAGTCAGGGAGGGAGACGCTTTCAAAATCAAAGGGTAAATCAGGTTTAGATAACCAGATGATTTCTTTCCAGCGACTATTATTGTTTATTTTGGGAGGCAAAGTATATTGGGGCACATAGTAATGACTGACTTGCGCAAGACTTTGGCGTGGTAAAATGAAGCCTGCTTGTACAAGTACTGGCAAAAGTGTTCTAAGGCTCACAATGATCTTACTAGAACAGAGCGAACTTATTTCAGTTAAACTTTTACCTTGCGTTAAAATCGAATGTAATGCGTCCATCTGCTCTATTTCAATCAGGTGGGTATCGCACTCTGCCAATAATCGGTAGTGGGTATCCCGGTAGGGAGCCACAAAGAATTTTGGGTGCCACTGATAGTGCTCATTAAATACTGCCACTGTTTAATCTGCCATCTCTAAGTGTGAAGCTGCTACGATATGATGTGATTCAGTAGGTAGATTGGTCGCACTGGACCCATGTTCATCGATTTTTAACTCATAAAACTCTAGACCATTATTAATAGTGATATCAATGCACTCAGTCTCGCTTAACTCGCTCAACTGGTCAGTTATATTCTCAGTCGTGAAATGCAAATGGTCTGGGTGTGGAAAGTCTGTGCCATATAATAACTTTTTATGGCCAATAATATTGATGACTTCGCGTAAACAAGGTTCGCCCAACTCAATACCTACCCAGCATTGGCGTTTAAAATACTCGGAAGGTAGCATTTTGATATTCCTTTCTACTAGGCTTGGAAATTCAGGGAAGCAAATGTTATCCAAACGCCATAACCAAGAAGGTAACCAAGATGCCCCAGCTTCTAAAAAAGCGAATTTCAATTTTGGGTATCTTTCTAGTACGCCACTTTCTAGTAAAGCCACAAACGCCATTTGTGCTTCCATTGGATGAGAGCATGCGTGCAATGAGAATCTCGCACTAAAGCGTTGGTTGCCGGTGGTTGAGCCATGAAGGCAAGAGCCGCCATGAAATGCAACCGCGATATTGTTAAACTCACATGCTTGCCAAAAAGACTCGTAATCAGGGTGACCTAAGTCTCGATTAGCGATGACTTCTGGACGCAATACAATACTAGACCAACCATAGCTTATTATTTGTTCTAATTGTCTAAGTAAAGAGCTTGGGTTATGACGACTGATCAGGCCCACTGCTTTTAACTGATTTGGTGCATGTTGGCAATAATTGTGAAGCCAACGATTATACGCATCAGCATAAGCAAGAGATACCTCAGCGGGTAGCTGTTGATGATTGACGATAAAAGTAGCGAAAGTAGGGAATAAACACGCTACATCAATATTACTTTGCCGCATGGAATCAAGTTGTTGCTCCCCCGACATTGCTTGCTCACGTTGTTCAATACTGTCTGTATTCAAATAAGCGCTGGCAAGTTGCTCTGTGTCATGCCAATTATTGATGATAGGAATATCGCCAATTGTGAATATAGGGGGAAGGTCAATGCCACCCTGAGGTCCAAACTTTAAAATACGCTCACGCTTTTTGGCGGGCGTGTCGTATACACAGGTAAGCGGGTATTTTTGGAAAATAGTACTTTCAACATATTGCTGCCACATAGCGAAAGGCTCTACAACATGGCGGTCTGAGTCATACATCTGGGTTGTCCTTTATAATGATGTTACGGTGTCATTTCAATTTTATGAATGGGATTGCTGGCACTATTTTTCATAAATTATTGGGTATGTCGTGTTGTCTTTTAGCATTTCTCTAGCGCGTGTTTCATTGGTACTGAACGTCACTTTATCTGTTATTAAACACATACTAACGGCATATCTCCCTGTGTCAGTGGTGTTTTCGGCACTGCCATGCAAAGTTTTTGGGTGATGAAAGGCAATATCTCCTGCATTTGTTATCGAAGGCGTTTCGATCCAAGGGTGGGGAAGAGAATCAATTTTTAGCAGTTGTCGCTGTTGGTGAAGATTGTGTTGTGCTATGCCAGAGTAACGAGATTTTTTTGGCCAACAATGTGATTGGTTTACATAAGTGAGAGGCGCCATGGCTGCACACATATCAACCAGAGGCAACCAAGCATTTATTACGCCAGAGGTAAACGCTGAAATATAGTCGTTATCACGGTGAAAACCAACTTCACCTCCTTGACCACTGTTTGGCGGTTTGTAATATAGTTGACTGAGTACAATTTGAACGCAACTTGCGCCAGTGATTTGTGCTGCGAGTTGACCAATTACAGGGGAAGTTAATAATGCTTTTATTGCGTAATTAGCAAGGTGAATTTGTTGAACTCTTTGCACTTGATCATCATTGCCTACATCAGGGGTGCTCCAAGGCGCAATACCAGTATCATAACGGCCTTCGAGTACTTGCTGAGTACCTGTTAATGCATCAGCAACCACGGCAGGGTTAATACTATGAGGATGCAGAGAGAATCCATCCAGTTCATAATTCGTATTATGTGCGTTATCTATTTTAGACTTCATGCAAGTATCGTTCAAAAGGGAATCGGTAGTAAGTACACTACAGAGTGATTTAGCAATGTAATGTACTCATATATCAGCTTTTTATAATATACTTCTTAGCCTACAGTGAATGGCTGGCTGGCGCGTAATGCAGTAAAATCGGCTATTGCAGAAGCCCCAACATCGAGTATTTCTGGTGGTGACGGTAGTACGACTTCAAGTTCACTTGCGTACTCAGCTGGGTGCCACCTTTCGCCGCTTTTTGGCAACTCAGTGGCATAGTGTATGTAAATCTTCAATCCTGGAGGGATGGTATATCCTAGAGTTTCTAGCATTTCTGGGTAGCTAGATAATTGATCTCCACCGGTGATGGTGTTTTTAAAATTCTCATTAATAATTTTTTCTAAGCCAGCGGTCTTTAATGTGTTTGCTATATCGGGTTGTAGGTTAGGGAAATGATGCACAAATTCCCGATAGATATGCTCTTTAGAAATACCTTGTTTAAGTTCACTGCGGCTCTTTTCTTGTGCCTCAATAATTGCTTTAGAGTCTTGTAATTTCGCTTTAATGGTTTTAAAAGTCTTTTCACCCGTTAAGCTACTTGAAAAACGAATCGTCGCTTTTTGCCATCGACTGTTCCAATTATAGGCAACCATCCTAGGTACAAAGTATTCCCAGTTGGCGTCTTCGGTGAAGGCGAAAGCCCCACCACGGTCGAATAATTGTCCAACACTATTGGGTTGCTCTCCCGCTTTTTTATGCTGTGCGATAAGCAGGTTCAATAGTTCGGCTTTTAAACCTTTAATGAATGCCTCATTATTACTCGTGTCATATGTAAAGAGGTACCAGGAAATAATAGCGCAAGACAAGCTGTCAATGATGTTAGTGGCACAGTTTTGAGCGAGCTCGGGATCTGTCTTGCCTGCGTTTTCATTACAAAATGAGGGAGTAGCAGGGCGGTTTTTTGTATCATAGTCATCAAACAGCTGGCTTAGTGGGAAGTAAAAACCAAGTAATTGAAAGTTAGCAATAATATCAGCTTGGCTTTGGTTTTTATTTGCGGTGTTTTCAGAATTAAACATATGATAAAGCGAATTTACAGGGGGGATTTTGACGTGTAGCTTACCGAAAAGATGCTCATACCCATTGAGAGGCTTAAATAAATCGCCGGTGTTGTATGTGATGTCGTTATCAATAGCTTGCAGTGTCACTAATACTTCTTCACCAACGGTACTGACAATATGTGCTGATGTTGGATCATACGTACCAGCAGGCGACGGAACTACATTACCTTGTTCATCGCGGTATACTTCTGTAACATTTTGGATGTTGAGGTCATATTTTAGGATGTCATATAGGCACCTTACACAATCTCCTTCATCACAACGTTGCCAGTATCTCGCGAGCACGTTCGGCCATATATGGTTCAGTACGAGTCTGTCAGTAACGACAATATTATTTATATTTGAAGACGTATTGCTCATTATTCGTTCCTTCTTGCTTTTAGGGTTATGCGATTGCACTTAACGCACTTAGGTACCGCTTAGTATATAAAATCAGGTTTATACGTGACGTTTTGTAGCCCACGTTCGTTCATGTACATGGTTAACTCTTTAAGCTTGTGATTGTAATCACTTGTCATCAGCTCAGGCGCAATTGCCTTTAAACAGTGCAGTGCTTCGAGGGCAGACCACCTAGAGTTTTTTTGCCACGCTAATTGTATTGAATCATGTAAGAGTTGCTTGATTTCATTACTCACAGGGTTGCTTACTCCTTCATGATAACCTTTTAAAAATAGGCATTTCGCTAACGTTGTTTTGATATATGGAAACCATATAAATGTGTTATTCCGCTGTGCAATGGCAAAGCTATCTCTAAAGCGTTTGATTGCTTCATCAAAGTGATGATGTTTCATGTACAGTTTGGCTAAAAAAGTACACCATCTAGCGGTGGAAATGTTTTGCTCAGATTGCCTAATAATATTTGTTTTTAAGTTGCCTAATTCAAAATCGTCCGTTGCAAAGGCATAAAGCGCACTCAGGTATACAGTATGATGTACCACGGAGGTTCCTTTACCATATTGACGATCATAAGCGTGCATACTGTCTTTGATTTGTTGGTTGTCATTTAAGTGAATTGCATTAATTGCCTGAAATAAGTAGACAAAGACTCTAGATATGTCATCTAAGTCATCAGTAATTAATGATTCGGCTTGGGCGAGCCTAATTGCTGCTGTGGAAATATCACCGCTATGCAAGTAGTACATCCCACCCATCGCGAGATTCTGTACATGAGGATGTATACCGTAATCGCGGTAACAATTTTTATCGCGCTCAGGGTCCCAAAGTGATATCGCCTTTTCGTGCAAAGCCAACGCGTTGTCTATATCACTATCAAAAAAGTAGACTTCGGCTAACATCATTGCAACCATCATGTGTCTTTGGGTGTCATTATGCGCAATAGCATCGGCCATCATTTCTCGGCCTAAGACCCCCGCTTTTTCGCGTTGTGATTCGTAGAATAAATTCAGGAATAATACCCAGTCGCTTTTATCTTTGGTTAATTTTCGAAGGTGTGTATTACCTGTCGGCGCTAACTCATTTAGTTGTTTTACAAGTGCAGGGATCTGCTGGGTTATATGGGCTACCCTATCTCCTCCATATCCGTCTAGTGATAAAACTGGGGCTATTTGAGCACCGAGGATTTGTATTTCTAGCTCGATAGCAACTGTGGGAGTTTTAATATGTTGACACCAGTCTAAAACCTCTTTGGTAGCTTCAAGTGCCTCGACGTTTGCTGAATAAGTGACTTGTTGTTGAACACCTTTTAAACCGTATTCGGTTGCCTCGCGGTATTGTTTCGCTAAAAAAAAGTGCCTAGCAATTAAAGACATAGACAAATCGGCATTATATTCCAACGACTTCTCTAAAGACTTAGCTACTTGTAAGTGAATTTGTTCTTTTTGTTGAAGAGACATCGCTTCATAAGCGGCATCTCTTACTAAGGCATGTTTAAAAATATAATTATCGCCATCCACTTGCCGTTGTTGGAAAACAAGCTCCGTATTGATTAACGCTTGTAAATCATTTTGTATTTGTGCTTCATCTTTATCAGAAGCAGAGACAAGCAGCGCGTAATCAAATTCGCGACCAATTGCTGCCGCCAGTTGTGCAGTGTCTTTTCCTGATTGCAGCTGATCAAGCTTTTGCTGTAATGAATCTCGTAACGTCATGGGTACAAGGGCTTTTTTATCTTCACTCACGAAGTCAAATTGCCCGTTTATTTTATGGACCAGTTTTTGTTTTTGTAATGATGATGCCAGTTCTTCAATAAACAATGGAATACCATCAGTGCGCTCTTGAAGCACTTGAAGCAGGCCTGATGCGAGAGGCTGGTGGTCAAACAAATAAGTGATAAAAGAAGTTGTATCTTCTTTATTTAGCTTTGGCACACATAGCTGAGTGAATAAATGAGGGTCAACTGACGCAGGCTGAGACTCTCTTGAAGTTGTTAGCCAGCTGTGAGCACCTTCTCGAAATACACTGGTTGAAACAAAGTACCCAATGAATTCCTGGCTGGTTGGATCTGCCCAGTGCATATCTTCAAAAATAAACAAATGCCTGACAACGGCTGCTCCATTGTGGTAAAGCTCAGAGGGCTGGCATAACAAGTGCACTAAAATATCGAATAGTCTTTGTTTTTGTATTTCTGGAGATAAACTCGAGGCGTTATTATGCTCTGGCAATGGGAGATTTAACCACGCGGATAAAATTAACAGCCCTTGTTCTTGCTTTTCTTGAGTCAAAAATGTTCTTTGTATTGCCTGTTTGAGGACACCTAATGCTTGGGTATCAGTGAGGGCATCAAGCGAATATTTAAATTTTAACAACGTGATGATAGGGAACAGCGCATTGTTTCTATATTCCGGTAAACATTGTGCAACTAGGTGACGCAACGCTTTACTCTGAGTGCGCAGCTCAAAAACTAGACGTGATTTGCCAATACCTGCTTCACCTTGAATATGTACACACCTAGGTCGGTCAGGGTTTAATTGACTCGTAAGTAGGGTGTGTAATGTTCTCAGTTCAGGCTGGCGACCAACAAAAATGGAATTTTTTCTGGTGCCTCTAAGAAACCCAAAAGCCTCTAATTGACGCTCTCCATGTAAAATGAATATTGGGTCATTTTGACTATGAGTAAGATTTACTTGATTGCACATATCAAAATGTAAATAGCCATCTAGCAAATGTTTTACGTTTTCAGAGCAAAGAATTTGATTTGGCGGGGCTTGTCGACACAGGTTCATCGCTTCATGTGCGGTTTTTCCTTCCGGCATGTTATTCGCTAGGCTCACCATCATCCCTACTTGTATGCCCATATGGGCATAACATGTCACACCTTGTGTTTTTTTGAGTAACGCATTTTTTTTATGTAAATTGCTGGCAATTTCAAGAGCTGTGCGACTACATAAACGACTATCATTGTCGGTGACTTGCGGGTAGCCAAAATAGAACAGTAATGTATCGCCTAAGTTTCCAACATGGTAGGCACCATACCTCACAGCAATATCGATACATTGCTGCATTTGATCAGCATGGAGCGTGTCAAGAATGTCTTGTTCTTCATTGCCGATTGTAGCTTCTTGAACCGTGCTAATAATGACACAAAGCACAGAGACTTGTTTTCGCTCAGTTAATCGAGTATATGATAAGCGAGCATCGTAGTATTGCGTTTCATCGTCATCGTTAGATTGTACAATTCCTCTATTATCACGGTTGGTTTGAAAAGAAAGAGAGCCAACTAAATTAGAGAAATTCAGCTTTTTAAAATGGTGATAAAGTTCGGTTGTACTTGCTGGGCGTTCTTGGGATTTCTTGCTTAATACACGACGCAAGAGATTTGCGGACTCATGGCCCGCTAAAAGCCCTAAAGGTACATTGGAGGGACTTAACTGTTGATGAAAAATAGCAGCTAAGCTACTACCTGAAATGGCAGGTTGGCCAGTAAGGCACTCTAAAAACACAAGTCCCCAAACATAAATGTCAGTTTGAGGTATTGGAGGTTCTCCTCTGAGCTGCTCTGGTGCGCTATAAGATGGAGTACCCAAGGTTTCTTGCGTCAATGTAATACTTTTGTAATCAAGCTGACGAGCTTCGTGTCTTAATGCCCCAATGCCAAAATCAAGTACTTTAACGTGTGTATTTGCACCTACACGGTAGAGCATTATGTTTGCTGGTTTTATGTCTCTATGAATAACACCTTTGTCATGTGCATGGGCAAGGGCATCTAATACACTCGCCATGATATGTGCAGCGTCTGAGGGTTCAAAAGGACCTGAGTTAATTAATTTGTCGCGAAGTGATTGCCCATCAATGTATTCATACACGGCGTAAAGTAGAGAATCTTGTTGTTGACCTTTATCGATTAATTGCACGATATTGGGGTGATTCAAGCGGCCAATTAAATCAACTTCCCGGTGAAAGCGCTCGATATAGCGACGTCTTTTATCTTGAACCAGTTCGTGTGGCAGTGAGAGAAATTTTATTGCGACAATTTGCCCTGTACTTACTTGCTTTGCCTTATAAACGAGCCCAAATCCTCCTTCACCAATTTTATTAAGTAGTTTGTAATAGTCTGAACGAAAAGTTGTTTTGATATCTAGGTCCGTGGTTAACGTAGCCATGTGCGAACATATTCCATATGAGGTACAACTGTTAAAATTTTGTGTTTATATTATATCCAATGTACACCCTTATCAATAATTACTGTGTAGTCGAGGGATTATGTTTAAGGAAATTGTTGTTATATGAGGGTTACTGATCCTGATGGTAAGTCGCAGATGTAAAACGTGTTCGTATTGGACATTGAACAAATATCAAAAGAGGCCTTCAATTCTTAGTTACGTTACATATATCATGTGGTGAATCGGGGTTTTCCTGTCATTAATTAGATATTATAGGGTTGTGCTTTTTATCGAGCTTAACCTTGAGTTTTATATACTTCTAGACAACACTTAAGCTACTGAAAGCGAAGTTAAGCGATGCAATGAAGCAATTTATAGAGCAGTTAAACTCCCGCGTTGTACGGCTGTATGTTGTCGCATTTTCGGTTGCAACTATTTTGATATTGAATGCTTTATTGGTTCATTTATTACACTTGAAAACACATCAAAAGGGGGTTGAGATTGTAAAAGAGGTACATCAATTAGCGACACAGCATAGAACAAATGAGCAAATTTCAGAAATTGCACAGGAATATGGTTTTGATTCGGTCTTGTCAGAGGAAGTTGGCGGATCATTAGAACATGAAGTATTTGTATTTGACGGACTGAAATTAACCTTATCACACCCCACCATAATCGAGCAGTACGCAGCTGTGTTACTCTTTTTTAATGTGTTATTTATTGGTTTTTTAGTTTTCTGTTATCGTTGGTGGCTAGTTTATCGAGTGAGGCCAAAAACCTTCTATTCGCAAAATAGGCAAATGAGTACTTCGGGTAGTGTGGCACTGCCCGCTGCAATTGAGCCAAGAAAGTCGGACGACTCACTTTTTAATGTGTTTGCGTTAGTTAAATGGCGGTATGTCATTGATTCAAAAATAGACGCTCAGCAGCACTTTTCCGTTATTTTAGCAAAGCATTTTTCTAATTATACTAAGTGTTCGGTGAAGTACCTTAATTCGGGAGCGCTCGCTGTGACATTTGAGCGCATTCCTTTTGGTGATGTAAGCCAAATTGAGAAGCGATTACATGAAGTTGTTTTTCAGGCGCTTTTAATTATGCGTCCAGATTTGTCTCGTAAAACGGTTAAAATCGGTGCCTGTTATTATCAAGCAAGAGCAGATCAAACGCAGGTATACCAGTTAGCCCGTTCAGCGCTCGCTGTTGCTGTGAACAATGTGTGGCAGCATGTGCATATGGTACCGTTAAACAAAACACATGCAACGACCATGCAAAGTAGTGAAGATGATTTTATAGCGTATATCCATAAAGGGCAGTTTGTTTTATTTTTTCAGCCTTTGTTTTGTTTCAAGCAACAAGATATTAAACAAAGTGAAGCATTGCTTAGAGTAAGACACAGTCAACTGGGTTTAATTTCAGCTAAACAGTTTATTCCACAAATTCACAGTAGTGAGCATATTAACACCTTAGATAAGACTATCGTGACGCATACGTTGAAAGTGTTACAGAAAGAAGCCAATAAAACAAAGGTAAGTATTAACTTACACTATATCAACTGGTGTGATGAAACATTTGTTAGTTGGCTAGTAAAAAAAATCACAGACAGTGGCGTAGCTTCTCGAGTACAATTCGAAGTGTCGGCTTATGACTATTATCATCATCACCGCGCGTTATTATCTGCTTTTAGTCAGCTATCAAAACTGGGAACGGGTGTGTTGCTGGATCATGTAACCGATGTTTTACCTGGTAAAACACTGCGTGCAATACCTGCGATGGAAGCCATAAAACTGTCTTTTGAAGTGGTGCACCATATTGATACAAATCAATTGCAGCAACGCAGCGTTCGTCAAATAGTACGACAAGCCGAAAGGGTTGGCATACCTGTTTATGCCGTGGGCGTTGAGACGCAAGCCGAGCTTAATTGCCTTCAGCAGTTGGGTGTACAAGGTGCTCAGGGGTATTATTTTGCTGAATTACTTCAACAAATTGAATTAGTCGGATACTAAAATGAGAGGTAACTCGTAATTTTTATTCTGTGAGTTAAGGCTTTATTGTCAGTTTAGATCATATCTCGATACCTGAGCCCGTCTAGACCTTGTAGCCCGCCAGTGTGTACAAATGTGATATGACTATGAGCAGGGAAATACCCTTGTTCAATGAGGTTCCATAGTGCGTAAAATGCTTTTCCTGTGTAAATAGGCTCCAATGGAAGGTTATATACGTGTTTCATCTTTTTACAAAAGAGCCATAGCGTTTTGGAAAACTTACCGTAGCCGCCATCGTGATGATCGCATAATAATTGCCAATTATGTTGAATGGCAGCGTTGGGACTTAGCCTAATGATGTCTTGTCGAAGGTACTCGGCGTTTTTTAAAACAGCGACCCCGATTAGCTGTGTGCTTTCAGGAGTACCGCTAATGAGTCCGGCAAGAGTTCCACCACTGCCTGTAGCACAGACAATATAATCTGTATTATTGAGACTACCGGCTAGTTCTTTGACCCCCTCAAGTGCGGCATGATTACTCCCACCTTCTGGGATTAAGTGACAATGCGGGAATGTATTACGTAATTCGTTTTGATAAGCGGGTTCGTTACGTTGTCGATACGTGAGTCTATTTACTGGATATAAATGTAATTTACAGGCTCGAGCCATTTTGATAGTTGGGTTTAATTCATCAATATTGGGTCCTCGGACAATAATGTTCCCTTGAATATTATATAGTCTAGCAGCCATTCCTGCGGCATATAGATGATTAGAGAATGGTCCTGAAAACGTTAAAAATGCGTTTTTATTGTTTTTTTGCATTTCTTTTAGGTTGTATTTAAGTTTGCGCCATTTGTTGCCACTAATTGTTGGGTGTAACAAGTCATCACGTTTAATGTTTAATGTTTAATGTGATCTGCTGTTTTTGTATGATGGGTGAGGTTACCTGCTGTATTGGTGACTCAGGCCAATCAAATTGAAGAGGGCGCATAGACATATCTCTGATTTTAAGTGTGATAAGTGTAACAAACCTCTTATATAGAATGAAAATCTCAATAGAATACTGGCAACGAACTAGGCAATAGGGGTAAACTGAGATATTAATTGCTCAAAGCTTGTGTTTTACCTTGTAAGTACATAGCATAAAGCCTTAATTATAAAAAATAACAACGACCAAATAATTGCCGCTTTTGGGAATGGAATATATGCGAATTGCTCCTTTATCTTTTTTTGTCACTGCCACTTTGATGGCTGCCGGTGTTTTTGCGCAGGATACAGCTACCGTTAATGCCGTTGAGTCAGAGTTAGCTGTAAAGCAAACTGAGTTAGATAACTATACGCAAATATTAGATAAGCATATTAGTGAAGAAGCTCGGTTACAGTCACAGTTAGCTTTGTTGCGTACACGTTCATCTGAGTTAGACAAAGAAAAAAACCAGGCGTTAGATGCAATGAATGAATTGTACAGACGCTTAATTGATGATCCTTCAATTGACATCACAGCCGCGCAAACTCGTTATCAACAAGCTGTGGCAACACATAAGCAGAATAAAGATGATATTTCGATGCAGTTGGCGGCGATTGCATCACATCGTAAAGATATCGAACAAATCAGAATTACTAAGCACACATTAGTCAATACACTCGAAAGCTTGAAAGACCAGTTAAGCACGGCGCGAGTTGAGCGGTTGCGAAATGAATTTACGCGTGAAGGTACATTAGAGGTAGAACATACCATTAATTGTAAGCGTACTGAGACATTGGCAGCGTGCGAGCAACGTGGGCAACAGCTCGGACTACAAAAAGCAACTAAGCGCTTTATTGATCAGGTGTTTGCTAATTTGACAGAACAACGCATTGTTGAACCAAAACGCAATATTGCGGGGGCACAGGTTCAAGTGGTAAATAGCCATGTTGTAGGTAGTGCCTTTAGTGGACAGGGGAATTATAGTGTTAATCTAAGTGTGACCATGCGTGGAGACATGAATAATAGTCGTCTTTGTAGCCTGTTAAATTTAGATAATCGTTTTTGTTCTGAATATGGCACCCCATTGTCTATGGGATATCAAGCAAGCTATCCCACAACATTTAGTGACACGCAGTTAACGTTTAAAGATTCAACAGATAACATTGGGCAAGTTGAAGTTGCTAAGGTTCAACAACAGCCTATTATAGAGGTCAATACACCTCGAGTTGCAAATACGAAATCAACACCATCTCCTGAAGTTAACTCAGTTTCGGTTACGTTACGCTCAAATGTATATGACGATGAAGTTTTTATAAATGGTGTGAGCTATGGTTCAACAAAGTTAACCGTAAAAGTCCCTAAGGGCATTCACGATATTGAAGTCAGAAAGTTAGGATATCAGCCATATAAAGCGCAAGTTAATATTCGCAAAGCGCAAACGATAAATGCTCGGCTATCAAAAAAGCCTGAGTCGATTGCTGCACCGACACCGAAAAGTGAGCAAAATACCAAACCTATCAAATTAGCCACGTCGACAGTTACATCTGCAAGTAACAATGGAATTGTGATTATTCCAGCAGGTACTTTTAAGATGGGAGATTTGACTGGTAATGGTTTGGCAAATGAGAGACCTGTAGTTGAGAAGGTGCTGAGCAATTCATATGCTATGCAAAATACGGAAGTCACCGTTGCACAATTTAGGTCGTTCATCACCAGTACGGGTTACCAAACTGAAGCTGAAAAAGGCAAAGGTTGTGCTTATTATAAAAATGGTGAGCCAATATGGGAACTTGATTACAACTGGAATAACCCAGGCTTTAAGCAAGCAGATAACTTCCCTGTGGTATGCGTTTCGTATGAAGATGCAAAAGCGTATGCGAATTGGTTATCGGGAGAAAAAGGACAACAGTTTCGCTTGCCCAATGAAGTTGAGTGGGAGTATGCAGCGAGAGCAAGTACAGCATCAGAATACCCATGGGGCAATGAAATTGGTAAAAATTTAGCAAATTGTGGTTGGTGTGGTAGTGAGTACTCGAATAAGAGTGCAGCCCCTGTTGGTGAGTTTTCACCAAACAACTATGGTTTGTATGACACTGTTGGGAATGTGTGGGAATGGACTCAAAAGCGCGCGTCACAAGATGATGTCACGGTCAGAGGTGGTGCTTGGAACTTTGCACCTAGCTTGGCTCGAGTGTCGACTCGGTTAGCACTTGCTGCTGACTTTAGAGCAAATTATATTGGTTTTCGATTAGTTCGAGAGCGATAAATAACAATTACGATGGGTGGCAGAATTGTTTGCCACTTGACTTAAAAGTATTTCTGTAAGGTTACCCAGCCTCATGTTTAAAAAATTACGTGGATTATTTTCTAATGACCTATCTATTGATTTAGGTACGGCCAATACTTTGATATATGTAAAAGAGGAAGGCATTGTATTGAATGAACCTTCCGTTGTCGCGATACGCCAAGAACGTGCTGGTGGTCCTAAAAGTGTTGCATCGGTAGGTACCGCCGCGAAACAAATGTTAGGTAGAACACCTGGTAATATTAAAGCAATTAGGCCTATGAAAGATGGTGTCATTGCTGATTTCTATGTTACTGAAAAAATGCTGCAGCACTTTATTAAACAGGTGCATAACAATAACTTTATGCGTCCGAGTCCGAGAGTATTGATTTGTGTTCCATGCGGAGCAACACAAGTGGAAAAACGTGCCATTCGTGAATCTGCAATGGGGGCTGGGGCACGTGAAGTTTATTTAATTGAAGAGCCAATGGCTGCGGCAATTGGTGCAGGTCTTCCCGTCTCAGAAGCAACAGGATCAATGGTTGTTGATATTGGTGGAGGTACGACCGAGGTTGCTATCATTTCTTTAAATGGTGTGGTTTATTCATCATCAGTTCGCATTGGTGGCGATAAGTTTGATGAAGGTATTATCAACTATGTTCGTCGTAACTTCGGGAGCTTAATTGGTGAAGCGACTGCTGAACATATAAAACATGAAATAGGATCTGCATTTAAAAGTGAAGAGCCGATTGAACTTGAAGTTCGGGGTCGTAATCTTGCTGAAGGAGTGCCACGCTCATTTACTTTAAATTCTCATGAAATATTAGAGGCTTTGCAAGAACCTTTAATGGGGATTGTGAGCGCAGTTATGGTTGCGCTTGAACAATCTCCACCAGAACTGGCGTCAGATATTTCTGCTCATGGAATGGTATTAACTGGAGGTGGTGCGTTACTTAAAGATCTCGATCGCCTACTTATGGAAGAAACAGGCATACCTGTTGTTGTTGCTGATGATCCTCTGACTTGTGTTGCTAGAGGGGGTGGTAAAGCACTAGAAATGATAGATATGCATGGTGGTGACGTATTTAGCTACGACTAATGAATTTACTCTTTGGGCGTACTATTTCATTACAACTGCGACTGTCTGTCGCAGTTGTGCTGAGTGTGCTATTAATCTTTGGGGATCGTTATACTCAAGGTGGCACACTCGTGAGAACGAGCTTACACACTTTAGTGAGTCCGTTATTGTATTTCGCAAATGTTCCCTATGAGATTTTTGATATTGGTGCTAAAAGCTTGCACACACGGGATCAACTCAGGCAAGAAAATAATCTCTTGAAAGAAAAGCAGCTGTTACAAAGCGAGCAACTTCAACAGCTGGCATTTCTGAAAAAAGAAAATCAAGAACTTCGAGCCTTATTGAATGCATCAGCTCGTCAGAGTAATACTCGGCTTATCGCTCAGGTTCTCTCAGTACATTCAAACCCTTATAGCCATCAAGTGGTGGTTAACAGGGGAACAATTGATGGTATTACGGAAGGCCAAGCTGTTATTGATGAGATGGGAGTGGTGGGTCAGCTTGCACAAGTTGGTACAACGACCTCTAGAGTACTGTTGATGACAGATATCACTCATGCAACCCCAGTGCGAATTTTGCGTAATGACGTGCGGACGGTGATTGAAGGTATTGGTAAAATAAATAGCCTCAAATTATCTCATGTACCACATAGTTTAGATGTACGTATCGGAGATGTATTGGTTACCTCGGGACTTGGAGGGGTTTTTCCTGAAGGGTACCCTGTTGCTGTGGTGACAAATATCAATAGAGATGAAGGTTTGCCGTTTGCACAAGTGTATGCGGAACCAGTGGCACAGCTAGATCGAATTCGTTTATTGGTTGTATTAGGAAAGTCAGCACAAGAGACATTAAGTAATGATTAAACGTAGTTATTTTTTAGTTGCTTTAAGTATCTTTTTTGCTTTGGTAATGGCATTAATGCCATTACCAATTTCGGCTGAACCGTTTCGACCTGATTGGGTATTATTAGTATTGATGTATTGGTCTCTTGCGGTGCCACATCGCGTCAATATAGGCTGGGCCTGGATAACGGGTTTAGTTATAGATTTGGCTATGGGTTCACCACTGGGCGTAAATTCTTTAACATATTCTGTATGTATTTATATTACCGTGAGTAATTTCCAAAAAATCCGCAATTTCTCAATTTGGCAACAAGCAGTTTTGATCGGGTTGTTTTTGACCTTATATCATTTATTGCAGTTTTGGCTAAATCACTTTCTGCTCGATATTTATTTCAGTCCACACTATTTATGGCCAGCCTTTACGGGCATGTTATGTTGGCCCTGGATTTTTTTACTGCTCCGTAAATATCGACGCCAATTTAGGATTCGTTAATGATCCCTTTATATTTAGCGTCAGCTTCAGCAAGACGAAAGCAATTACTTACTCAATTGGGCTATGAATTTGAACAGTTTAGTGTTGATGCAGATGAAACACAGTTGCCATATGAATCAGCGTTAGAATATGTCGAACGACTGGCAATACTAAAAGCCCAATCGGGCGTCGCTATGGGGTATATTGACCGGCCAGTTTTAGGTAGTGACACGGTTGTTGTCATCGATGGTGATGCACTGGGCAAGCCTATTGATAAAGATAACTTTATGGCGACAATGCAGCGTTTATCTGGCCGTACACACCAAGTATTGACCGCTATTGCATTGGCAACAGAGGAGCGGGTGATTAGCTCAGTTGTGAGTACAGATGTAACCTTTAAAACACTAAGTGAATTGGAAATGAGTGATTATTGGTTAAGTAATGAGCCTCAAGATAAAGCGGGTGGTTATGGTATTCAAGGTCTAGGTGGGCGTTTTGTAACCAATATATCAGGTAGCTATTTTGCCGTTGTCGGCTTACCTTTATATGAGACCGAGGCATTAGTCCAACAATTTGTAGTGGAGATAACATGAGTAGTGAATTACTGATTAATGTTACGCCGAGTGAGAGTCGTGTTGCACTAATTGAAAATGGTGTTCTCCAAGAAGTTCAAGTTGAGCGTATAGGCAATTTAGGTATTGTTGGTAATATTTATTTTGGCAAAGTAAGCCGCGTTTTACCGGGTATGCAAGCTGCATTTGTGGATATTGGTTTGGAAAAAGCAGCATTTTTACATGCTTCAGATATCGTCAATAGTGCTTCTTTTGAAGAAGGGGTGGATGATCAGCCAGTAAAAAAAGTTCAAGATATACGAGAGTTGGTTAAGCAAGGCCAATTTATTATGGTACAAGTGGTGAAAGATCCACTCGGCACCAAAGGAGCGAGATTAACAACAGATATAACAATTCCTTCTCGTTATTTGGTCTTTATGCCAGATGCGACTCATGTAGGCGTGAGTCAGCGAATAGAAACAGAAGAAGAACGCAGTCGATTAAAAAAGATTGTCTCGCACTATAATGATGAAAATGGTGGTTTTATTGTTCGCACCGCGGCAGAAGGTGCTACTGAAGCGGAATTACAACATGATGCACAGTTTCTAAAAAAACTGTGGCAAAAAATAGTGAGTCGAAGAAAAAAAGCTAGTAAAGCCAGTATTCTACATGAAGATTTGACACTCGCTTTTCGAACGCTACGGGATTATGTTGGTGAAGACATGGAGCGTATTCGTGTTGATTCTAAGCTGACTTATCAAGAGCTAAAAGAATTTACCGAAGAATTTGTCCCACTGCTTGCACAAGTGCTTGAATATTATCCTGGTGAGCGGCCAATCTTTGATCTGTTTGATGTCGAAAGTGAGATTCAAAAGGCTTTGCATCGAAAAGTTGATTTGAAGTCAGGTGGTTATTTGATCATTGATCAAACTGAGGCAATGACGACGGTTGATGTGAATACCGGAGCCTTTGTAGGACATAGGAATTTAGAAGAAACCATTTTTAACACAAATGTTGAAGCTACCTCCGCGATCGCTCGTCAGCTTAGGTTAAGAAATCTGGGCGGCATTATTATTATCGACTTTATAGATATGATATCAGACGAGCATAAACGTCGAGTTTTACATTCTTTGGAAACGGCACTCGCAAAAGATAGAGCAAAGGCAAATATAAATGGATTGTCAGCACTTGGCCTAGTTGAAATGACACGTAAACGTACGCGTGAAAGTTTAGAGCATATTCTGTGTGGGGTGTGTCCAGCATGCTCTGGTAGAGGATCATTAAAAACAGTTGAAACGGTTTGTTATGAGATCTTGCGTGAAATTGTTCGGGTAAATAGAGCATATGATTCAGATAAATTCATGGTATATGCTTCACCCGCTGTGAGTGAAGCACTGACAAACGATGAGTATCATAACTTGGCTGAATTGGAACTATTCATTGGAAAACCAGTCAGTATTCAAATAGAGAGTTTATACAGTCAAGAACAATTTGATGTTGTCATGATGTAAGGCGGCACGGGGTTAAATGCAAGCTAAAAAGATTTGCTTTTTTTGTTTCAGAAAAGTGTGGCAAATATTTGCTGTAGCACTGGTCGTTATGGCTGTGTTGGTATCGCTATTAAAATATACTTTACCGTACGCAAATGATTATAAACATGACATTGAAACACTCATTAATAAACAATTTGGTGTTGACTTAGCCATTGGTGCTATTAGCGCTAGTTGGCAAGGTACTGGCCCTGCACTGGTGCTAGAAAACCTTACGTTTGAAGATAATCAAAATGCACCGATTGCTTTAAGTATTGCAAAGACCAGTTTGCAACTGAATGTGGTCGAGTCACTTAAAAACTGGCAATTGCGTTCAGATTACTTCGTACTTAATGGCTTTGTTGCCGATGTGAACTTACAAGAGCTCAATAAGTTAAAATCAAATGACGATAGTGAGTTTGAACAACAATCATTAATTGAAAGTTTATTCTTAGGTGAAACTGGACACTTTTCAATTCAAAAAAGCCAATTGAATTTAGTCACTGACTTAGGGCGTAGGCACACATTATTGCTTGAAGATATTACGTGGCAAAATAGTCCCACAGCCCATCAAGGTGTGGGGGAAGTAAGTATTCCTGGTTTTTCACAAGGCCATTACTCAGCAAGGCTGTCTTTTACCGGTGAGAGACTGAGAGAATTAAGTGGACAAGTTTACTTGCGTGCTTCAAAAGTGGATGTAACTGATTGGCTTACGCAATATTTAAATAAAGCCAAGGTAGGGATCCATACAGAACTCAATGGTGAACTATGGCTCTCGATGAAAGAAGGTGAGCTTGACGATGTACATGTTAACTGGCTACCAAGTTACATCAAATGGTTAGATAACGGGCAAAGTGAACGGATTGAGTTAGCGTCAGGGCAAGTGTTGTTGGCACCCTCTAAGCAAGCATTGGCTTGGGAGCTAAATACCACGCCATTACAATTGCTTTATAATGATGAGCCGTACTTGAAGACTCAAATTCAAGGTGAATTTAACGCTAAGCAACAACAAGTTTGGTTTACTAACGTCAGCTTAGAGCTTTTATCTGATTTAGGTGCTCTCACTAATTTTGACTTCACTGAGCGAATTGCTAGGCATAAGCCTCATGGTATGGTTGAGGGAAGGTTTGAGTCAAATACAGAGCAAAATTTTGCATTATGGCTAGGTGGACGAGATATTGCTTGGCGGCAAGTTGGGGGGATTCCCGGTGCTGATAACATACGACTTGAGTTAACCGTTAACCAAGATAAAGGCGCCGTTTCGATATTTTCTGAAAATGCACAATTTCAGACTTCAGGTCTATTTGATAAGTCTTTGAGTTACAACCAACTCAATCTGGAGTTGCAGTTTTTTAAAGACAATAACAATTGGCATGTACTGAGTGATTCATTATGGTTTGATAATGATGACTTAACCATTGCAGGAGAAATGCATTTAAATCTTACTGAGCAGCCTGAATTGGATTTATATGTTGAGGTGCTCGGCGGCAGTGCTGAAGTGGCTGGTCATTACTTTCCTCAGACGCTGATGAAGCAGAGTTTAATAAAGTACTTGAATGATGCTATTTTAGGTGGATTTCATCGTGAGTCTCAAGTGTTATTTTCTGGGCGGTTAACGGATTTCCCTTTTAGTAATGGTCAAGGTCAATTTGATGTGGTGTCCAAGATTGATAATGCCGAATTTGCATTTGCGCCACAGTGGCCAGCAATAAAAAATGCAGATGTTACATTGCATTTTGCTAATGAGAGAATGGATATTTATGCCCATACGGGGCAGTTAATCAATCAGCAGATTGATAATTCGGTTGTGGTGAGTATTGCCAACTTAGATGAAGCAAATGAACTTATGGTTGATATCAACCATACGACAGCTGCCCAAACGTTACAGACTTTTTTTACTGCAACACCATTGAAAGATCCATTAGTTGAAGTATTGAATATCGTCCAAGGACAAGGGGGGGTGACAGGTAATATTGGACTAAAAATTGATTTACATGATTTAAATGTACTGGCATCAGGGGAGGTCACGTTGCGTGATCTGCCAATTTATTTGTCAAAACCTGGGCTGCAACTTGAACACGTTAATACAGTTTTAAAGTTTTCTGATGATGTGATTTCTATTTCAGATGCGACAGCGACTTGGCTGGGTATGCCGTTAGAATTTAGTGTTAGTGGCGATGGTAATGAGACAAAATACCAAGTTGATATCTCGACCAGCTTGTTAGCGCAAAGCGACAAGTTGTTACCCTATAGTGAAGGTTTACTCGATGGTTATCTATTAGGTGAAACCGATTTAATGACAGATATTAGTTTAGTTTTTAATGAGCAATCATTTAACTACACGGCGGTGTTTTCATCAGATTTAGTCGGTATGACGAGTAACTTTCCGTTACCGTATCGAAAAGAAATAGACAGCGTTAGGCCATTAAAAGGCATAGTTCAAGGCGATGATATATCAAATTTAATTACTGCAAATATTGATAATTCTTTATTTTTCAACGCAATTTTGGATAATGAAACAGGTGCCTTGAGTAATGCGCATATCATTTCAGGAGCGCATGATAAGGGACTGGCGCAGCAAGATTTTAGAGTATCAATAACTCAACCTGAATTATTGCTTAAACCTTGGATCCCGTTCATTGATCGTTTGATTGACTTAAGGGATAAGCCAGCGAGCCAAACCCCATTATTACCTCCATTAAGTGCAATTAGGGCTGAAATAGGTAAAGTTGATATGGAGGGAGTTTCGTTTAATGATTTCGAAATGCGCTTAGAGCCGAGTATCGATGGGATGACAATGCGTCTCAATGCAAAAGAATTACGTGCCCAAGTACTGTTGCCGTCAGGAGGTTCAAGTCGTCCAATTGCTATTGATACGGATTATCTCAGGTTAAACTTACCTAAAAATAAACAAACAGAAGATCAAACTGAGATTTTGCTATCTAACCCTCCCGAAGACCTGAGTTGGTTAGCGCGTTTACCAGCTATTGCTTTTAACTGTTCAGATTGCCGAATTGATAATTATCAACTGGATGCTGTTTCAATCTCGTTATTTGGTGACGGCAATAAACTAGTTGTACCAGAGTTGGTTATTGATAAAGGAGATCATGTATTACGAGGTCAAGGGCAATGGTTCGATGGCATTACCCGTGTTGATGGGATCATGAATAGTAAAGATATTGGTGAGCTATTTGATGAGTTTGACTTAACGTCAACCATAAAGGATTCAAAAGCGAATATCGGGTATCAACTGCATTGGTCGGGAGCACCGTTTGATTTACATACTGCTAGTTTAGGTGGAGAAATAAACTGGGAGCTCGGTGATGGACACTTGACTGAAATAAGTGATCAAGGTGCTCGGGTTTTTTCTTTATTGAGCTTAGACTCATTGGTACGTAAGTTAAAATTAGATTTTAGAGATGTATTTTCGAAAGGCTTTTTCTACAATAAAATGCAGGGAACAGTACAATTAGAACAAGGGATTGCATATACCAAAGATACCAGGATGGATGGTGTGCCTGCAGATTTGAGTATTCAAGGGTATGCAAACTTAAATACGCAAGAAATTAATTATGATCTCGCCGTAGCACCACAAGTTACATCAAGTTTGCCCGTCATAGTTGCTTGGATGGTAAACCCTGTCACAGGGTTGGCTGCGCTGGCACTAGATAAAGTGATTCATTCGGCACGGGTCATTTCTGAAATTAAATTTAAGGTAACAGGGACAATGGATGAGCCCGTGGTTACTGAGATTAATCGAAAAAGCCGAGAAGTGGAATTGCCCCAGGCAGCCCAAAATACGCCTCCTCAATCATCGCAAAGCGACGCCGCAGTATTGCAACGCAAAGAGGTTGATAAAGTGCTTTATATCAATCGTTCAGAGAAAGGCGTATAAAATGCGAACGGTTCCGCAAGTTGTGGCAATACAAATGTGCTCGGGTGTCGATCCCGAAGTGAATTTTGCTTATCTATCAAAGCAATTAGAATTACTCGAAATATCTTCTCCAACATTGGTGTGTTTGCCTGAAAGTTGGCTGGCATTTAGTCATACAAGCAGTGATACTTTGGCATTGAGTGAGTCTAATTGGCAATGGATTGAAAAACTTAAATTGCTTTGCCAACATCACGGAATTTGGCTTGCAGCTGGCACAATCGCGTTACCTTATAAAGATGGACAGTATTATGCTGCAAGTATATTGCTGAACGACAAGGGAAATATTGTAGCCCAGTACAATAAAATACATTTATTTGATGTAGACGTTGATGATGGTTCGACAGGGTATAGAGAATCAACACACACAGTGGCAGGTCGAGATGTTGTTGTGGTTGATAGCCCGTTTGGAAAAATAGGCTTAAGTGTATGTTATGATGTGCGCTTTGCTGGTCTTTACCATATGATGGTGGAGCAAGGAGCGCAGCTTTTATTGGTCCCAAGTGCATTCACAGTGGTAACAGGAGTTGCGCATTGGCAACCATTATTACAAGCTCGTGCAATTGAAACTCAGTGTTATGTTATTGCTGCTGCGCAAACAGGGGTACACGAAAATGGCCGCAAAACCTTCGGACATAGCCTAATATTATCACCATGGGGTACGGTACTTGCCGATGCAGGAAAAGCACCTAAAGTGATCCAATCTGATATTGATTTGGTAGAACTCATGCAAATCAGAACTAAAATGCCAGTATTGGCACATAATCGATTTAAGAGTGAATTTTATGAATAATGTTGAACAACATTTGTTAGCTGATAGTCAATTGACCAGAGAGCAGCTTGAACAAACGCTAAATTACATTCACCAACATCAAGTGGATTATGCAGACTTATATTTTCAATCGAGTTATAACGAAACTTGGGTCTTAGAAGATGGCATCGTTAAAGACGGTAGCTATAACATTGAGAGGGGCGTGGGAGTTAGGGCATTATCAGGAGAGAAAACGGGTTTCTCATATTCAGATGCGATTAACTTTGATGCTTTAAGTAAAGCTGCGATGGCCGCACGCAGCATTGCACAATCGGGTGAATCTAAAAAAGTTCAGGTATTTAGCGATATAGCCGTAAAGCAGCAATTTGCAGCTGTACAGCCAATCACTAAGATGGCGGATGCTGATAAAGTTGCACTGTTACGTGAAATTGAAGCACATATTAGAGATATAGCCCCTGATGCCCAGCAAGTTGTTAGTTCAATTTCAGCGGTATATGAAGAAGTACTTATAGCAGCGAGTGATGGAACTTTTGCAACCGACATTCGTCCATTGATTCGACTTAATTGTTCTGTATTACTGGAAAAAAATGGTCGTCGAGAACGTGGTGGTGCCGGTGGTGGAGCTCGATTAGACTACGGTTATTTTAAAGAGTTAGTGGACGGGAAGCCACGTTGGCTAGAGTATGCAGAAGAAGCGGTGCGTATGGCGCGTGTTAATTTGGAGGCTGTAGATGCACCAGCAGGTGCTATGCCAGTGGTATTGGGTGCTGGCTGGCCAGGAGTATTATTACATGAAGCCGTTGGGCATGGCTTAGAGGGCGACTTTAACCGAAAAGAGGCATCTGCATTTAGTGGCAAAGTAGGTCAACAGGTGGCTTCAGAACTGTGTACTGTTGTAGATGATGGTACCCTCGCAGACCGTCGAGGATCTTTAAATGTGGACGATGAGGGAACGCCTGCTGCATATAATGTTTTAATTGAAAAGGGTATCTTAAAGGGATACATGCAAGATAAGCTGAATGCACGTTTAATGGGCGTTGCGCCAACGGGCAATGGACGCAGGGAGTCTTATGCACATTTGCCAATGCCAAGAATGACCAACACGTATATGTTACCTGGTGAGGATACGCCAGCAGATATAATTAGTAGTGTTAAAAAGGGAATCTTTGCGTCTAATTTTGGCGGTGGGCAAGTTGATATTACATCTGGTAAATTTGTATTTTCTGCCTCTGAAGCGTATTTGATTGAGAATGGAAAAATAACGCGACCGATTAAAGGTGCAACCTTGATAGGTAACGGACCCGATGTGATGCACAAAGTTTCAATGGTTGGTAATGACTTACAACTCGATAGAGGTGTTGGGGTGTGTGGTAAAGATGGTCAAAGTGTCCCCGTGGGGGTTGGCCAGCCAAGTTTAAAAATTGATGAAATTACGGTGGGTGGAACGGCGTAATTTAGTTTGATATTAAGCATAAAAAAACCAGCATCGGCTGGCTTTTTTATGCTTAAAGATACGAACTAAGGCATCATGGTTTCTTTTAAGTATTGGAATAGTTCTTTAAATCCTTTTGCTGGCTTTTCAGCATCGGACTCTTTTTTGGCCTGACGAACGAGTTGGCGCATTTTCTGGCGTTCTAAACTGGGGAATTCGACGAGTAGCTCGTTAATTTTTGAGTCACCTTGTTGGATTAACTCGTCTCTCACAAGTTCAATCTTATTGAGAAGCACATCTGCTTGATTATTTTTATTCAGCATTAAATCAATCGCAGCTTCTATTTCTGCGATGTTTTCAGTCGTTCTTAGCGTTTTAGTGATGTAGTTCATATGTCTACGATAAGCTTCACTTTTCGCTCTAATCTTATCAGCGACAACCATTGCTTGCAGCAAGTCTTCTGTTAGGGGAAGTTTATCACGTTGCTTTTTTGCCATGCTGGCTAAGTCGAGAGCAAGTTGCTGATACTGTTGGGCATCACGTTTCAGTTCACTTTTGGAAACGTAAATAATTTCTTCTTCAATTTCGGGTTTCTTTTTCTTAGCCATGGTTCAAACTAGTCGGAATCTATTTGTGCTAAGTATACCAATTATAAGTTGGAAAAGCTTTGCTTGAATGGGGCGATAATCGTGATGTGTGTTAGCATTAATATAAAGCAATAACTTATCAGAGAAAATGCCCATGAGCAAAACCCAACAAGATCCCATTTATCAACAAATTGATGACGTAAAGCAGGCTGTGTCAGAAGCCCTTACACATGCGAAAAAGTTAGGTGCGACGGCTGCTGAAGCTGCAATGTCAAGTACCTCCGGTTTATCAGTAAGTACTCGCATGGGCGAAGTTGATACGATTGAATTTAATCAAGATGGAGGCTTGGGGATCAGTGTTTATGTTGGTAATCATAAAGGGAGTGCATCAACTGCCGATTTGAGTCCCAAAGCATTGCGTTCAGTAGTAGAAAAAGCGGTTGATATTGCCAAGTTTACCTCAGATGACCCTTGCAATGGTGTGGCAGACAAAGCGTTATTAGAAATGTCACCACCAGATCTTGATTTGTATCACCCGTGGGATGTATCCCCAGAAGAAGGTATTGAGTTTTGCTTAGACGCTGAAAAAGCAGCGTTAGAATTTGATAAGCGCATAGTCAATTCTGATGGTGCAAGTTTTGCTAGCCATCAAGGTTTACGAGTTTATGGTAACAGTCATGGGTTGGTGGCAGGTTTTCCTCGTACTCGTCACACATTAAGTACGATGGTTATCGGACAAGATGGTGAGCAGATGCAGCGGGATTCTGCATATACAATTTCTCGAGAGAAAAATGGGTTAAAAGTGGCAGAATCAGTGGGTATTGAAGCTGCTGAATCTACGCTTGCTAAATTAAATAGCCGAAAAATAAAAACGATGAAAACGCCTGTCGTATTTCGCGCTGACATTGCTAATAGCTTATTTGGGCACTTAGTGTCAGCCATTGGCGGTGGCGCTTTATACCGAAAATCAACCTTCTTGCTCGACAGTTTGCATACTCAGATCTTTAATTCGTGTGTTTCAATTAAGGAACGCCCCCATTTATTAAAAGGGTTAGCATCAAGCCCTTTTGATAGCGAAGGGGTGATAACTCAAGATCGCGATATTATTCATGGTGGTGAATTACAGACCTATTTAATGGCGAGCTACGCGGCTCGTAAGTTAGGCATGACGGCGACAGGACATGCGGGGGGGATCCATAATTGGTTAGTACAACGGACACATGATGACTTATGTGCTGTGTTAAAAACAATGGGTACAGGTTTATTGGTAACAGAATTAATGGGTCAAGGAGTTAACACGGTGACTGGTGATTATTCACGTGGAGCAGCTGGTTTTTGGGTTGAAAATGGTCAAATTCAATATCCCGTAAGTGAAATCACCATCGCTGGTAATTTAAAAGATATGTTTAAAGGTGTTCAAGCAATAGGAGGCGATATAGAAGTGCGAGGGAGTGTGCAAACCGGCTCAGTGCTTATTGAATCGATGCAGGTGGCAGGGGAGTAAGCCTGTTGGACAAGGTTTAAAGGCCGGTTTAGTGCCTTTAAACCTTGAACTTTAAGTTAAAAACCAAGTCGCCGTGCCTAGAAAAGCAAATATACCGACAATATCAGTTACGGTTGTAAGTACTACGCTCCCCGCTAAAGCAGGGTCTATTTTCATTCTTTTAAGAATTATTGGGATACTCGCACCAGCGATACCAGCGGCAAGTAAGTTCATAAACATCGCAAAGGCGATAACAGCACCGAGTGTGAAATCCCATTTCCATAGCGCAACAACACCAGCTATTAATAATGACCAAAGTAAACCATTTAAAGCACCAATCGCTAACTCTTTTCCGAGAATAAACCGTTGATTAGTTTGATTAATATGGCCAAGAGCAATCCCTCGAATAACAAGTGTTAGAGTTTGGCTACCAGCCACTCCACCCATGCTAGGAACTATCCCGTTTAGGACCGCAAGAACGGGTAAAATATCGAGTGTATTCTCGAAAAAGCTTGCAACAAAAGCAGCTAGAAGCGCGGTTAATAGGTTGATCCCTAACCAAATCGAACGGCGGCGGCTACTTTGTAAAACAGGCGCAAAGGTGTCTTCTTCGTCATCTAAACCAGCCATACTAAGGAGACTATGTTCCGCATCCTCTCGAATAACATCGACGATGTCATCAATTGTAATTCGCCCTAGTAGGTGGTTATTATCATCGACAACCGCCGCAGAAATCCAATTATGACGCTCAAATAGTTGTGCGACTTCGGTTTCATCCATTGAAATAGGGATCGATTCTTTATCTTCGTCCATGAGGTCATGAACCAGTTTATCCGGCGGGTTGGTTAACAGTGTACTCAATGGCATAGCACCGATAAAGCAGTTATCTTTATCTACTACATATAAATCATCAGTGCCGTCTGGTAGCTCGCCTTTCAACCGCAAGTAGCGTAATACAACATCTAATGACACATCAGCTCGGATTGTGACTGTATCGCTGTTCATCAGTGCGCCAGCAGAGCGTTCTTGATACGATAGCGCTTGAGTGGCACGTTCACGATCTTGTGTGTCCATACTACCGACAACGTCGAGGTAGATGGTATCAGGTAAACCCCGTAGTACTTCTCCTAAGTCATCATCACCCATATCTTCCGTAGCGGCGGCAATAAGCTCAGGGTCCATTTTTGCGATAATGCCAAGACGCACATCTTCAGACAGTTCTTCCAGTACGTCACCTTGTATATCAGGGTCGACCAGCTTCCAAAGTTGCGTACGGACTTTGTGCGGTGAAGATTCAAGTAATAGGGCCGTATCACATGGAGCTGTTTCTGCTAAAATTCGCCTGACTTGAACAAATTGTCCACTATTAAGCGCAAGCGTGACTTGCTGGAGTTGTTGTAGCGTATAATCTTGTTCAAGCGCTTCAGGCATAGGCGTCCTAATGATGTTGTTTTGTTAGTATCTTTACGCGTACCCAGGTGATTTTATACTATATAATAAGAAATTGAGTGGTGCAGAGGTACGCAGCCTTTGGCTTGAGAGTTTAACGTACTTTAGAGTGTGTTGCCATGTGAGAGAGAGGTAATAATATTAACTTCTTGTGCTTGGAAAGTTATTCTTGCTCGTGAAATTTTTGTTCTATCAAGGTACCAATCGCGTTTAAGGCAGATTGAGCATCAGGCCCTTCGCACTTGATCCTTACGTATTTCCCTTGGCTACTTTCTAACAAAAGTAATGCCAAAACACTGTCGCCAGCAGCTTCTCTGTCATCTTGGTATAAGGTAATTTTTGCGTCGAACTTGATGGCCAGTTGTGCCAGTACTGTTGCGGCTCTGGCATGCAGACCACACTTATTCTGAATTAAGAAAGTATCCTCATAACACATTGTATTAATTGTTTTGCTCACGATGACGGATCTGAACATTTGGATGAGATCGTTGAAAACTTTCTCCAATTGTTTGCGCTAAATACACAGAGCGATGTTGCCCGCCTGTACAGCCGATAGCGATGGTAAGATAACTGCGGTTATTACGTTCAAGATGAGGTAACCACGTTTGTACAAAAGTTTGAATTTGCCAAGTGAATTTTTGTACGATGCTATGCCCAGCTAAATACTCTTGAACGGGTTGATCTAAGCCCGTTAGTGGTTTTAGTTCTGGTTCCCAATGAGGGTTAGGCAGGAAGCGTGCATCAAACACATAATCAGCATCTTTTGGCATGCCATGTTTAAAGCCAAAAGATAAAAAGGTAATAATTAGTTGTTTATCTTTTTTACCTAAAATCCGCTCACGGATAGATTCAGCTAACTGGTGGACACTGAGGTCGGTTGTATCAATAAATACATCGGCACTGGTGATCAGTACATCCAATAGCTGCTTTTCTTCTTTAATGGCTAGATCTAACGGTAAGTTATTTATAGAGAGTGGGTGTAGCCTGCGAGTTTCAGAAAAGCGTTTGATCAATGTTTGATCATCACTGTCCAAGTAAAATAATATCGGATTAGCAAACCCTGGTAAATACTCAAGAATATCGTTGAACTCTTGCTGTTGTTTTGGCAAGTTACGCACATCAATACTGACTGCAATTTTGTCATAGCTCTCAGACACGCTTCTAACCAAAGACGGAAGTAAATTGACAGGAATATTGTCAACACAATAGTAGCCTAAATCTTCTAACACTCTTAATGCAACGGACTTCCCAGAACCAGAGCGACCACTAATAATGATTAATTCCACAATTATCCCCTATTTACTAATCTTGAGCCTTAATAATACTATAGAGCTCGGTATCATTGCTGGCATGTCTCAATTGCTTACAGAACTCTTTATCTTTTAAGCTTTCAGCAATTGCAGCGAGTGTTTTCAGATGCTGTTGATTATCACCTTCAGGTACAATGAGTGCAACAAAAATATCGACTGGACGATTGTCTATGGCATCGAATGGAACTGATTTTTTACTAACTAATATCATCGCAAAAACTTGTTCGATACCTTGCATTCTGCCATGTGGAATAGCGATGCCTTTACCAATTCCAGTACTGCCTAGTTTCTCTCGAGACATGAGCGCAGATAAAACATCATGCTGTTCTAGGTGGGGTAACTGTTCATGTGTAAGTTCGCTAACGTATTCGAGAATACGTTTTTTGCTATTAAAAAGGACCGCAGCTTTACTGCAGTCCTTGTTGATTATTGAGCTAAGTTTCATGGTTAATGTCGAGTAAGCTTTTCTTTGTGTTTGATTACTTGTCTGTCTAGCTTGTCAACCAAACCATCAATAGCAGCATACATATCTTGATGCTCAGTAGAGGCAAATACTTCTGCTCCGCTTAAGTGTAAGGTCGCTTCGGCTTTTTGTACGAGTTTTTCAACATCTAAAATCACATGCACATTATTGATATGATCAAAGTGCCTTTCTAGCTTCGCAAACTTGGTGTTGACATAGTCTCTTAGTGATTCAGTTACTTCTACGTGACGACCAGTTAAATTTAGTTGCATAAGCATTTTCCTTCTTTGGTATTACGTCTTATATCAAGCTTTTACGCTGATTCGACGGTGGAATGGCTAACGACTCCCGATATTTTGCTATCGTACGTCGGGCCACTTTGATTCCTTGCTCTGCCAATATATCCGCAATTTTGCTATCACTTAATGGCTTAGCAGTATTTTCGGCGGCAATGAGCTTTTTGATCAATGCTCTAATCGCTGTGGAAGAGCATTCACCTCCGTTTTCGGTACTCACATGGCTCGAGAAGAAATATTTCAACTCAAAAATGCCCCTAGGTGTGTGCATATATTTTTGTGTTGTGACACGTGAAATAGTGGACTCATGCATCTCTACCATTTCAGCCACATCATTTAGCACCATAGGTTTCATTGCTTCAGGGCCATGTTCAAAGAATGCCTGTTGTTGCTGCACAATGCAATTAGTTACTTTCATTAACGTATCATTGCGGCTTTCTAAGCTTTTAATAAACCATTTAGCTTCTTGTAAATGCGAGCGAATAAATTGACTATCAGTGCTTGATTTCATTGAGCGAGACATCGCCGCATAGTGATCATTGACTCTAATTTTCGGCATTGAATCAGGGTTTAATTCAACTAACCATCGGCCTTTCACTTTTTTCACAGAGACATCTGGTATGACATATTCAGACTCTTCACGGATGATACTGGCCGCAGGTTTTGGATTTAAGCTGTGTATTAGAGTCATGACTTCTTTTAAATCGGACTCTTTCAGCTTAGTCTTTTTCATTAGCGTTCGATAGTCTCGACTTGCAAGTAAGTCGATATGTTCGGTGAGCACATGTTTAGTATGTTCCAGCCAAGGTGTACTTTTATCAAACTGATTAAGCTGGATACATAAACATTCTTGTAAGCTCCGAGCTGCAATGCCGACGGGGTCAAATAATTGAATGCGTTTCAGGACAGCCTCAATTTCATCAAGTTCAATGGCATCTTCTGAACTCTCGTCATTAAGGCTTTCTAAGATTTCATCGGTCGATAAGGTTAATAAACCACCATCATCCACGGCTTCCACAATGGCGACAGCGATCCCTCTATCAGTATCACTAAACGGGGTCAGTTCTAGTTGCCACATTAAGTATTCATGGAGCGATTCGGTGGTTGCGCCTTGGTACATGTTTTCGTCTTCAGGCATAGGGCCGCTGCTTGTTGCTGGTGCAGCACTCATGTATTCATCCCATGTGACATCCATCGCAAGTTCTTCGCTAACAGTGTCTTTACTCATAGCCGCGTCTGCATCAAGCTCATAGTCACTGACTGGAGCTTCTTCAATACTGTCTGAATTAGATTCTTCTTTCGAGAGCTCTTTATGTTCTTTTTCTATATTTTCGTTGTCGTTTTCATGCTCTGATTCTTCAACTTCCAGTAATGGGTTGCTGTCCAAGGCTTCTTGGATTTCTTGTTGGAGATCTAGCGTGCTCAATTGCAACAAGCGGATAGCTTGTTGTAATTGGGGTGTCATGGTTAATTGCTGACCCATGCGCAGCTGTAACGATTGCCTCATGTATCTCTAACAATCCTTTCTATTAATCAATTATTAAAATTACCTAGATACTATAACTATAGCCTGAATTGTTCACCTAGGTAGACATCTCGAACAGTTTGATCGGCAAGCACGTGTTCTGGAGTACCAGATGCAATTAATTCACCATGTGAAACTATGTATGCTTTTTCGCACACATCAAGTGTTTCTCGTACATTATGATCTGTGATCAGAACACCTATACCGCGTTTTTTTAAATGTTCGATAATTTTCTTTATATCTAACACCGAAATTGGGTCAACACCAGCAAAAGGCTCATCTAACAGGATAAATTTTGGGTTTGCGGCTAAAGCGCGAGCAATTTCGACTCTTCGACGTTCACCTCCTGACAATGCCATACCTTGACTTGTACGTATATGTTGGATGTTGAATTCATCTAATAATTCATTAAGAATTTGCTCTCGATCAGGTTTACTCAGCTCATTACGAGTTTCTAAAATAGCCATTAAGTTCTGGTAAACGGTTAACTTTCGAAAGATGGAAGATTCTTGCGGTAAATAACCTATGCCTAGCCTTGCTCGACTGTGCATCGGTAACAGGGTGATATCGTGGTCATCAATTGTTACGGTACCGTTATCGCTTGGCACTAATCCAACAATCATATAAAAACTGGTCGTTTTACCTGCCCCGTTGGGGCCTAGCAAGCCAACAATACTGCCGGCCTCGACGGCAAGGCTGACATTTTTTACGACTTGTCGTCCTTTGTAGCTTTTAGCCAAAGCGGTTGCAGTCAAAGTACTCATTTATTATTTGCCTTGTTCTTTATTCGATTTTTTTTCTGGGACTAGAATTGTGTGTACTCGGCCAGTATTTTCATTACCTTTTTCAGCATTTATTAATTGTTTATCCATATCGTAAATTATGGATTGTGCTTTTATGATTTGGCCTGCTTGGTTAATTTCTGCATCACCTTTGATTGTCAGCTTTTTATTCGCTACATCATATCGAACCTCACTCGCCGTGGCACTTAATACGGTGCCATCAACTTGTGTCTCGGTAAAACGCGCTGGATTACCTGTCGCGACAAGCAGTTGTTTATTTTCTCCTAATTCAGCCCGTCTATGCACTTCTAGGCGATCAGCGTTAATTTGTCTATTACCATGTATAATTTCAACATTTTGTTCAAAAATACCAATGTTGGTTTTTAATTGTGCGGTTTGCTTGCCTGCTTTAATTGATACTTGTGATGCAAAGTCATTATTGTTGGCCGCAAGCGCGCTGCTGAATGTAAGCCCAATAAAGGCTACGGTGACTATTAATCTATTGGTCATAATAAATGGTTCTAGTATGGTTAATTAGTTCTATAACATCGGTATTTAAATCGGCGTGCAGACCTTTACCTGTGATGAGTAAGTCTGGACCTGTGATTTCTACCGGTTGCTCCGATTGCATTAGTTTATTGATAATTTCAACTCGAATATGGTCCGCGTTGATATGTGTAATCATGGCTTTATCTGTTAGATTTTGCGCCACAACATTACCTTCCAAAATGAGTATGTTATTTTCGTATAATGTGGCTTCAGTTGCTGTGATTTTCCAGTTTTTAGGCCCGTTATATAAAGTAAAAATAGGTGCTTCAAAATGGCTAAAGCCAAGCTCTTGATATAATTCCATTTTATCCGCAGTTACTGTATGGCTACGAATACCCGTTTCATCATAAATTGTTTGTTGTAATTGTGTTGCTATATAATCTGGCTTAGCAATGACATCACTGGTACCGTTTTCTGATGAGGGGGGGTGGGTGAAGTAAGGGTACCACAACCATCCCATAATCATTGAAAAGATAATCAATAATGCAATTCGATTTATGGTCATGTGCTTGTTCCAGTGGTACCTAACGAGTGACCTTGTGCTAACATAATCAAATCGGTTAATTCACGCACAGCACCAAACCCCCCTGGTAACATGGTTGTATAATGCGCAACGCGTTTTATAAGAGGGTGGGCATCGTTAACTGCAACTGAAAAGCCCACTAATTGCATGACGGGCAAATCAGGGCCATCATCTCCGATATAAGCGATGTTTTCATCTTGTAAATCTAATGCTTGCTTTAGTGTGTCATATGCCTGCAGTTTATTTTCTTGGCCTTGATAAATATGCTGTACGTTTAAGCTAGTCATTCTTTGCTGAACAATCTGTGAATGTCGGCCAGTAATAACGGCAACTTGCACGCCACTATTGATTAGAGCTTTAATGCCAAACCCATCTTTTGTATTAAATGCTTTTAATTCTTCACCGTTGTTGCCAAGGTAAATCCGACCGTCAGAAAAAACGCCATCAATATCACATATCAGTAGCTTAATATTAGCAGCCTTGCTGTACGCAACATCACTGATAGGTTGATATAAGTCTGAGAATTGCATTATAAAACTCCTGCTCGTAGTAAATCTTGCGTATTTAAAGCACCGATCGGGTAGTGGTTATCATCTATGACAATTAAACCATTAATTCGTTTCGTTTCCATTATATTCAATGCTTCAGCTGCAAGAATATTTGCATGTACGGTTGCACAGCTTTTAGTCATTACCTCGCTAATGAGTGCGTTATGTAAATCAATTCTTTGTTCAATGATTCGCCTTAAATCCCCATCTGTAAAAATACCACATAAGCGAGATTCAGAGTTAATTACGGCTGTCATTCCTAATCCTTTGGCTGACATCTCGAAAAGCGCAGCTTTTACCGTGTCTTGAACAGTCACTACGGGTACTTCGGCGCCTTTGTGCATGATGTCATCGATGGTCAGTAATAGTCTTTTCCCTAATGCACCACCAGGGTGAGAAAGTGCAAAATCATCGGCTGTAAAGCCTCTTGCCTCTAACAAAGCGACGGCGAGTGCATCACCCATTACCAATGTTGCCGTTGTACTAGCTGTTGGAGCAAGCCCTAATGGGCAGGCTTCTTTCGATACGGCAATACATAAATGTACATCGGCTAATTTAGCAATGGTTGAGTGCGAATTACCGGTCATCGCGATCGTTTTTGCGCCAATGCGCTTAATCACAGGTATGATACTCAATATTTCGCTCGTTTCACCTGAATTAGAGATCAGCAGGACAACATCTTCTTTGGTGATCATGCCTAAATCACCATGACTGGCTTCTCCAGGGTGAACAAAAAAAGCGGGGGTACCAGTACTGGCAAATGTGGCTGCAATCTTATTCCCAATGTGACCTGATTTTCCCATGCCAATGACTATCGTTCTACCGATACAATTAAAGATAGTTTCACAGCCAGCTTCAAAGCTCTCATCGATATACTGCGTGATTTCATCTATAGCTTGGCGCTCAACTTTGATCACTTGTCGTGCAGTCTTAGAAAAATTTATTTGGCTCATCAGTGACTTCCTAGAATGAAATAATGTAATACATATAGCTAATGAAAGCGGCTAATAATAGCCCTCCTTCTATACGATTTATTTGTCTAGACCCTGTGAAACTTAGGCTCATAAGAATAAGCGCGACAGTGGCTGCTAACATGATATAGATGTCTCGCTGTGCAATATTCAAATCTAGAGAAGCTGGGTTTAAAATGCCAGCAATGGATAAAACCGCGAGTATGTTAAAGATATTAGAGCCGATGATGTTACCAAGAGCGAGGTCATCCTCTTTTTTTAATACGCCAGCAATACATGCAGCAAGTTCAGGCAAACTGGTTCCGATCGCTATGATTGTTAGCCCAATTAATAAGTCGCTCATGCCAAAAAATTTTGCGATATCTACAGCTGAACCAACAAGGTAGTGTGAGCTGACGGGTAACAATACCATACCAACGACTAACCAAAATACTGCTTTCTTCGTAGGGATATTTTCAGGTACTTCGTCACAAGCTTCATTAACTAGGGGGTCGTTTTGATTGCCTGTTTGTTTTGTGATGATGATTAACGTCAGTAAAAATAGTACAAAGCCGACTAATAGTAGGGAACCTTCAATCAAACTGAAGTAATTATCGCTTACGATGAACCACGCTGCTAATGAGACAATGACAAGTAACGGCATTTCACGCTTGAGGATCCCTGAACTAACAGATAAAGGGCGTAATAACGCAGTGATCCCTAATACGAGTAAAATATTTGCGATATTTGAGCCTATCGCGTTGCCAACAGCTGTATCCGTTTTATTAGCCAAAGCCGCTTGACCTGCTACCATCATTTCAGGTGCTGATGAGCCCATTGCTACGACTGTTAAGCCGACTATCAATGTTGGTACTCCAAAGTTACGAGCGAGTGCAGCCGCGCCAAAAACAAAACGATCAGCACTCCAGACTAGAGCTGCAAAACCAAGAATGAGGACAATAAAAGATAGAACCATTAAAATTATGCCAAGTGATAAAGTGTCATTGATGCAAATAGTAACAAATGCGACAAAAAAAGTATAAATAAAAGGAGGTTGTTCATATTGATAGCAAGGGGGCTCGGTAACATTGAAAGAGACATGTTATATTACAAAATTTTACGAAATGTATTTTCCCTCGGGCGGCAAAAAATCGTATTATGACATAATTAGTCAAACTAGATGTGGAGAGCGACTTGTCGCAAGCAATAGTTGAGATCAAGGATGTGACATTTTCACGTGGTGAAAAGACCATCTATAAGAATATGAGCTTCTCGGTACCAAAAGGGAAGATTACGGCGATTATGGGCCCCAGTGGTATTGGTAAGACAACGATGCTACGTTTGATTGGCGGTCAACTCAAGCCTGATAGTGGGGATATTTTATTTGAAGGCAAGAGCATTCCCAGTATGACACGTGCTGCATTGTATGATGCACGCAAGAATATGAGTATGCTTTTTCAAAGTGGCGCACTTTTCACAGATATGTCTGTTTTTGATAATATCGCTTTTCCGTTGCGTGAACATACTACATTAAATGAAGAATTGATCCGCTTAGTTGTATTAATGAAATTGCAAGCCGTCGGATTACGTGGGGCTCGTGACTTAATGCCATCAGAGTTGTCCGGAGGGATGGCACGTCGTGTTGCACTCGCGAGAGCGATTGCATTGGACCCTGAATTAATTATGTATGATGAACCTTTTGCTGGACAAGATCCTATTTCAATGGGGGTCTTGGTCAAGTTAATTAAATCCTTAAACGAAGTGCTCGGATTGTCATCACTTATCGTGACTCATGATGTAACTGAGGTATTAAGTATTGCCGAGCACGTAATTATTATTGCGGAACAAGGGGTTATTGGAAGTGGTACAGCGCAAGAAATGCTTGCTCATCGTTCTCCGCTAGTTCAGCAATTCTTACAAGGTTTATCTGACGGACCGGTGCCATTTCACCAACCTGCAAATCCTTATGAGCAAGAGCTATTGAGCGGAGGTGCTGTGTGATTAACTTTTTTCAGAAGTTAGGTCATAAAACACTGAGTCGATTTGCATCGTTAGGACGCTCGACTAGCATGTTATTTGGCGCATTGGTTAACATGCCAAATATAAGAAAGGGCACCCCGCTGCTCATCCGCCAGCTTTATATGATTGGTCACCAGTCACTTTTAATTATCATGGTTTCAGGACTCTTCATTGGCATGGTTTTGGCGTTACAAGGCTATACTGTGTTGGTTGGCTATGGTGCGGAGGATAGCTTAGGACCTTTGGTCGCATTGAGTTTATTACGAGAACTGGGTCCGGTAGTAACGGCATTGCTTTTTGCCGGAAGAGCGGGCAGTGCTTTAACGGCTGAAATCGGTTTGATGAAAGCAACAGAGCAACTTTCTAGTTTAGAGATGATGGCTATTGACCCATTAAAGCGCGTTATCGCTCCTCGGTTTTGGGCTGGATTTATTAGTATGCCATTGCTTGCTTTGATATTTTCCGCAGTGGCCATTTTAGGTGCGCATTTGGTTGGTGTTGATTGGTTAGGCGTTGATTCTGGTAGTTTCTGGTCGATCATGCAAGCACAAGTGTCGTTCGAAAAAGATATTCTTAATGGTATTATTAAGAGTTTTGTTTTTGCATTGGTAGTGACTTGGATCGCACTTTATAAAGGCTATGACTGTATCCCCACATCAGAAGGGATCAGTAAAGCAACAACAGAAACGGTTGTACATTCTTCATTGGCAGTGCTTGGGTTTGATTTCTTACTCACAGCTGTCATGTTTTCAGGTTAAAAGGTTTTAAATCGTCATGAATACACGGAAAATAGAAATTTTAGTTGGATTGTTTGTTGCTTTAGGCGTGCTGGCATTTGCGGTACTTGCACTGAAAGTGGCGAATTCAGGTATTAGCGGTAGTGGTGAAACATACACATTAAACGCTAAATTTGAAAATATCGGCTCCTTAAAAGCCAGAGCACCAATTAAAGTTGGTGGGGTTGTTATTGGTCGAGTTGAAGGTATTAGCATTCACCCTCAAGAGTTTGTGCCTGTGGTCAATATGACGATAGATGCAAATTATGAGTGTCAGTTTTCAGATACAACCTCAGTGTCAATTTTAACATCGGGGATTTTAGGTGAGCAGTATTTAGGCATTTCTCCGGTGATTGCTTCAGAGTCAGCTCGTCAGTCTTGTTTTGGGTATGAGGTTGCGCATGATGATGCTTCTGATGAGCTAGAAGACTTATTTGGAGTTGAAAGTAAAGCTCTGAGAAACGGAGACTTAATCACAGATACAAAATCAGCACTGGTATTGGAAGAGTTAATCGGTCAATTCTTATTTAACCAAGGTAGTGAATAATGATGATGCTTCGTAAGTGGATTTACGCATTTGCAGGGTTGTTGGCAATGGTTAGTATGCAAAGCCTGGCTAAAGTTGATTTAAGTGACCCTTATAGCATGGTGCAACAAGTTGCTGATAACACATTTAAGCGCGTGGCGCGAGATCAAGAAAAGGTGCAAAAAAATAAAGAGCACCTACGGGTGATCGTGAAAGAGGAGCTGATGCCGTATATTGATTATAAATATGCCGCTTATCGAGTGTTGGGAAGCTACATACAAAAAATTCGTACAATGGAAAATAAAGAAGATAAAGCACAAGCAATTAAACATGTGCGTACTTTTATTGATGTTTTTCAACGTTACTTAGTCGCAACGTATGCTGGCGTATTTACTCAATACACAGATCAGAAAGTAGAATTTGGGGCCGTAAAAGACTTTTCAAAAGATGATGTCGCAATCGTTAAAACGAAGATAATTGAAGCAGGTAAACCTGATATTCGTATCGATTTTAAAGTGCGTAAAGGGAAAAATAATGAATGGCGAGCTTATGACATGATGGCGGAAGGTATTAGTTTGTTGGATGCTAAGCAAACAGAACTGCACGGTATTTTACGTCAGCAGGGTATTGAGCATGTGATTCAGTTGCTCGATAAGAAAAGTCGACTTCCGGTACAATTTAGGGGGGATGATGGCAGCAACTAACGTTCACTTTAAATCACAAAGTGATGGCATCATTTATGTCAATGGTGAATTGACAAGAAATAGCTTAACAGATGAACGACTTCTTAACCGACAGTTAGAAAGTGCCCAATCAACCCTCTATTTTGACCTTTCTAACGTATCAAGGGTTGACACAGCGGGCTTAGCTTGGTTAATTCACTCTTTAGGTAAATTGCAGCAACAAGATAAACGTCTTGAGCTTAAGAATATACCTGAACAATTGCGCAATTTGATGGCATTGGGTCAGGTTTCAACCTTATTTGAGTGAATATAATGGAAATAAACGAAGTCGAAACATTATTAAAAGAGGCGCTGTCGCTTGATGAAGTGGTAGTTAAAGCGAATGGAAGTCATTATGAAGTGATTGCCGTTGGAGCATGTTTTGATGGGCTTAGCCGCGTTAAAAAACAGCAGTTAGTATATGGACCACTGATGGATACGATTTCAGATGGGACGATTCATGCTGTAAGTATTAAAGCATTTACGCCAACGGAGTGGCAAAGAGAACGTAAGTTTATCCTTCCACAATAAGAGGCCTCGATGGATCAGTTTATTATCCAAGGTGGCACTACTTTAGCAGGTGAAGTCACAATATCAGGTGCAAAAAACGCTGCATTGCCCATTTTATTTGCTGCATTACTAGCAAATGGTAAAAGCCGTTTTAGCAATGTCCCTCAATTACGTGATATAGGCACAACGGAAGCGCTTCTGAAGACACTGGGTGCTGGTGTTGCTTGGCAAGGAAGTGTACTTGAAGTAGATGGTAGTCGTGTTGATAAAGTGCTTGCTCCCTATGAGCTTGTAAAGCAAATGCGTGCATCAGTACTTGCTTTGGGACCTTTACTGGCTCGTTTCGGTGAAGCTCAGGTGTCTTTACCTGGAGGCTGTGCAATCGGTGCTAGGCCTGTTGATATTCATATTAAAGGCTTAGAGCGTATGGGGGCCGAAATAACTGTTGAAAATGGTTATATCAATGCCAAATCGAGCGGGCGCTTGCAGGGCGCTGAAATATATATGGAAATGGTGAGTGTTGGAGCGACAGAAAACCTGTTGATGGCGGCAACATTGGCTGACGGCGTAACGGTTTTAGAAAATGCAGCTCAAGAACCTGAAATAGTCAATTTAGCTGAGTGCTTGATTGCTATGGGGGCGAATATCAAAGGGGCTGGTACTAGTCGCATTGAGGTGCAGGGTGTCGAGCAGCTCTTAGGGTGCGAACATAGAATCCTACCAGATCGAATTGAAACAGGGACTTTCTTAGTTGCCGCGGCGATGGCGAAGGGCGAAGTCTTGTGTAAGAGCACGGATCACACGAGTTTAGAGCCTGTGTTAGAAAAGCTTAGAGCTGCGAATGCATTGGTGGAAGTGACTGCAGACAGTATTTATGTTGATATGCGACAGCGTGCGTTGCAGGCTGTAAACATTAAGACAATGCCACATCCAGGGTTCCCGACGGATATGCAAGCTCAATTTACCGCATTGAATGTTGTTGCGCAGGGTAGTGCAACTATCACTGAAACTATTTTTGAGAACCGTTTTATGCATGTGCCTGAGCTGCAAAGAATGGGCGCAAATATTCGTTTAGAGGGCAATACAGCGATCTGTGGTGAAACCGATAAACTAAGTGGTGCGCAAGTCATGGCAACAGACCTGCGAGCTTCTGCAAGCTTGATATTGACAGGGATAGTAGCTAGCGGTGAAACAGTGGTTGATCGCATCTATCATGTTGACCGCGGCTATCAAAGAATCGAAGATAAGCTAAGTAAGCTTGGTGCTAATATTAAAAGAAAGCACAATTAACACTTTCTGAGTGATTAAGAAAAAAGCGAGCTTAAGCTCGCTTTTTTCTTGGGTTATTATATATAAACCGCTACTGGGTTCTGCTTTCAAGTTTTGCAACTGTGACTTGAAAAGTTAATAGCTCGGTATTTCGGTATGCTTCGAACTCTAATATGGTGCCAGGGCGAGTGTTACCAATAAATTTAAGTGTTTGCTGCGGGTTGGTGACAGCATTACCTGCAACTTTGACAATGATGTCATTATCTTGCATACCTGATTGCCATGCAGGCCCTAAGGGGTCTATGTTATTAACTCTGAGCCCAACCACTTTGGTGTATAAGTCAGTAACGACTTTACCCGTGCTATCGACCGCATTTCCGGTGAATCCAAGGTATCCGCGAACCACTCTGCCATCACGTTTTAATTTCTCCATGACTTCTTTAGCAAGTGAGTAGGGAATCGCAAAGGAAATCCCTTGAATGTCGATATTATAGCGAGTTCTAAATTGGGCTGAAGTGAGCCCGACCAATGTGCCATTTGAATTTATTAATGCGCCGCCTGAGTTTCCGACATTCACGGCCGCATCCATTTGTAATAGGCTGCTATAAGAATTGTCCGGAGTCAGTTTCTTCCCCGTTGCGCTGATCACACCTTGAGTAATAGTTTGACCCAAATTTAGTGGATTACCAATCGCTAAGACAACATCACCAACTCGAGGATTGAAAGTGTCATCCATTGGAATAACGGGAAGGTGTTGCTCATCAATTTTTAATAAGGCTAAGTCAGTTACTGTATCAAAACCAATCACTTGAACTTCATTGAAAATACGTCCGTCAGTTAAAATGACCATGATTTGATCTGCATTATTGACCACGTGGTAGTTTGTTAATATGTAACCGTCGTTTGACATGATGACGCCAGATCCGAGCTCTTGTGTGGTATTTGCACGCTTAAACCTAGGAACAGAGGTGATCCCTTCAGAAAAAATAGTGACTACAGCGGGGGAGGCTTTTTCAACCGCATCTGCAAAGCTCATATGAGTATTACTATATCGGCTTGATACATCAATTTTAGGCAGCACTGCGCTGCGTAAGTTTGGCGTGAACCAAATGATTAAAAAAGCAATGCCGAGGCCTGCTAGCAATGGCGGCATAATAAAGCGAAGTAGTTTAAGCACAGTCGTAATCTATTTATATTTATTTATTGTTTATGATGGCACAAATAAAAACACAGCGGCAAGAACCACTGTGTTTTTTTATTGAAAAAGTGATTATTGAATTAAAAGAAATACCGAGTCGCGACCTCTTTTAATGCCGAGGACGATATTTCCTTGGATGTCCTCAATTAAGCTGCCCATTTCTCGGATGCTGTCAATCCGTTGTCGATTCACTTGCATAATTACATCGCCTTCTTCTAATCCAACGCGTGCAGCGGGAGAGCGAGCTTCCACTGATGAAACTATCACGCCTTTATTCCCCTCACGTTCTCCGCTTTCAAGTACTGCGCCGCGCAACATAGGATGGACTTTATCGGCTTGGGCTTGTAGTTCACCTTGTCCTTTGAGCGTGACGTTAATCGAACGGGTTTTCCCATCGCGGTAGACTCCCACTTTGACGGTACGTCCCTCTCCGATGGTTGCAATTTTACTTGCCAATTCGGCGAAACTTTGAATATCGTCACCATTGACTGACACAATAACGTCATTTGCTAATATCCCAGCTTCACTGGCTGCAGAATCATTGACAACTTGTGCAACATAAGCCCCTTGTTTTACATCAAAGCCTTGTGCTTTAGCAATACCTGCATCTAATGTTCTACCTTGAATACCGAGAGAGCCACGCCTAACCTGACCAAACTCCACTATTTGGTCAACTAAGTTCTTCATCATATTGGAAGGGATAGCAAAACCAATGCCCACATTACCACCAGATGCTCCTAAAATCGCAGTATTAATACCAATTAGTTCGCCTTTTAAGTTAACTAAAGCACCACCAGAGTTTCCTTGGTTAATTGCTGCATCGGTTTGTATAAAGTCTTCATACCCTTCAATGTTTAAACCACTTCGACCAAGCGCACTTACAATCCCTGATGTAACCGTATGGCTCAATCCGAATGGGTTACCTATTGCTACCGCAAAATCCCCAACCCGTAGCACATCGGAGTTCGCGAGTTTTACTTCTGTAAGTTCTTCTGATTCAATCTCTAATAATGCAATGTCAGACTCTTTGTCAGTGCCAACTAATTTAGCATCAAATTCTCTACCATCTTCTAAAGTAACAATGATTTTTTCAGCATCAGCAATCACATGGTTATTGGTGACGACATAACCTTCACTTGCATCAATGATGACACCTGAACCTAATCCACTGAATTGACGCTTTTGGCTGCGAGGTTGAGGTTGGCCAAAAAAATAATCAAATGGGTCAACGCGGCGACGCACTTCTTTTGCGCCAGAAACTTGGATGCTAACGACCCCTGGGGTAACACGCTCTAGCATAGGGGCTAGGGTCGGTAAGGTTTGGCCATCAACAGCAACAGGCAATTTAGCGAAAGAGACACTGGGATTTAATAAGAAAGTTGAAGATAAAAGTGCCGCTGATAATAACGAGAATTTCAATTTCATAGTCAATAAGTACTCCGAAAAAAGCAGTTAGTTATTGAAAAGACATTGGAACATAATTACCACATAATTATCGGACCAACGTCAATTCGCTATTTGGTTATCTGTACTTACTGACTATGGGGCCAAAAAAAAGTTCATCAAGATACTTTTGTTTGCTCATTTTCTAAACTTTCACCAGAAAAAATACCCGATTCGCCTTCTACATAGTCAACGGGTTGTGCAGAGTCATCAGAGCGATTATTTGCTCTTCTGCGTTCAGGCCGGCTTTTTAGAGAGGCATGAAGCTGCTCTGTTGTTTCTTTGGAAAAGAATGGCTCACTTGGGTGAGTTGGCTTTTCAGTTAATAGCACTTGATCTGTTTGTTCTACATGGCTAAATAGTTGCGTGTAGCTTTCTTGCATCTTGCTCATCAGTTTTTTTGTACTGGCTAAGTGATCAGAGACATCTTGACGATATTGTTCTAATTCACTTTTTGCTTGAATAGCTTGCTGTTCTAATTCCGTTTGTTTCAATTGTTTTCTAGTGACTTGAGCACCAATAAAAAAACTAACAACACCTGTAATAATCAAAAGTCCTAACCAAACGATGGTTGTCATATTTCTCTCCTATGAATTATCGCAGTCTCAGTTAAAAAATTAGAACCGTATATTTGCGATAAGAATAAAATCTACCTAGTTGTTCAATATACGCGTAGATTGGTTGCGTGTTAATATAGAGAACAAATAAAAACGGTTAACAGTGTAAAAAATGATGACTCCTTGGCAAAAATATCAACAAGACCTACAAACGGAAGATTTCCAGTATGACAGTGCACAAGAAAATGCGGTTAAGCATTTGCAACGTTTGTATGATGATTTATGCGCCCAACCAGTCGCCCCTTCGGGCAGTTTTCTATCTCGTATTTTTGCTAAGAAACCAGAGCCAAAAAAAATTAAAGGATTGTATTTTTGGGGAGGTGTTGGCCGAGGGAAAACATATTTAGTTGATACGTTTTTTGAAGCATTGCCCAGCGAGAGAAAAATGCGCGTGCATTTTCACCGTTTTATGCATCGTGTTCACGATGAATTAAAAAAACTTCAAGATGTTAAAAATCCACTTGAAGTCGTTGCTGATATTTTTAAAAAAGAAACTGATATTATATGTTTTGATGAATTTTTTGTGCAAGATATCACCGATGCGATGTTACTAGGAGGCTTGATGCAGGCGCTTTTTGCTCGTGATATAGTTTTGGTAGCCACCTCAAATATTGTACCCGATGATTTATATCGAAATGGCCTGCAACGCGCGCGATTTTTACCTGCAATAGAGCTTGTTAACGCCAATACTGAAGTCGTGAATGTGGACTCTGGTATTGATTACCGATTACGTACACTTGAACAAGCTGAAATATTTCATAGTCCCTTAGACAAAAAAGCGGATGATAATTTGTTTGCTTATTTTGATAAGTTATCTCCAGAGCCTGGGCGAGTGGATGAGGCCATTGAAATTGAAGGACGCTTAATTAACACGCGCAAAGTGTCAGACTGTATTGTCATGTTTGATTTTACACAGTTGTGTGAAACTGCGCGTTCACAAGTGGATTATATGGAAATTAGTCGTCTATATAACACCGTGATTTTATCCAATGTAAAGCAATTGAGCCAACAGAATGACGATGCCGCTCGGCGTTTTATTGCGTTAGTTGATGAGTTTTATGAGCGAAATGTGACGCTTATCATATCGGCACAAGCACCTATCACAGAGTTGTATTCTACGGGCACACTCGAGTTTGAGTTCAAACGGTGTATCAGTCGTTTACAAGAAATGCAATCGCTTGATTATTTGGCGCGTGAACATCTCGCCTAGTTCAATGATCAAGCCATCGTAACGGGTGAAACCAACGAAAAGCAATTTTTTTGTGGAAAAAACAATCGCGCGCTAGTCAATCTCCTTATGAGTTGCTATAATCCGCGGCCTGCCACGTTGCGTTCTATTGCCCTCGTCGGCTTAGCCACTGACTTGAGCGGCAAAAAGTCTTCAACTCGAAGGGGTTAAAGCACTATATAGTAAAGCGATAACCATTTTGGTTATCTGTGGTTTTAATTGAAAACATTGGATTTTTTAGATGAAAACGTTTGTTGCTAAACCAGATACAGTAAAACGTGACTGGTACGTAGTTGACGCTGAAGGTAAAACTTTAGGTCGTATCGCTACTGAAATCGCTAGTCGCCTACGCGGAAAGCATAAAGCTGAATACACTCCACACGTAGATACTGGTGATTATATCATCGTTATCAACGCTGAAAAAGTTACTGTAACTGGTAACAAATTCAAAAACAAAGTGTACTACGCACACTCTGGTTTCCCAGGTGGACTTAAGTCTGTAACTTTCGATAAGCTTCAAGCTGCTAAGCCTGAAATGATTATTGAGAAAGCGGTTAAAGGCATGTTACCTCGCGGCCCTCTAGGTCGTGAAATGTACCGTAAGCTTAAAGTTTACGTTGGTAATGAGCACAACCACGCGGCACAACAGCCGCAGGTTCTAGACATTTAAGGAGCACATCATGGCAAATCAATACTACGGTACAGGTCGTCGTAAAAGTTCAAGTGCTCGCGTATTCTTACGCCCAGGCACTGGCAACATCGTAATCAATAAGCGCTCACTAGATGAGTACTTTGGTCGTGAAACAGCTCGTATGGTTGTTCGTCAAGCTCTTGAGCTTGTAGACATGACTGAAAAGTTTGACCTTTACATCACTGTTGAAGGTGGTGGTACAACAGGTCAAGCTGGCGCAATCCGTCACGGTATTACTCGTGCACTTATGGAGTTTGACGAGTCACTACGTCCTACACTTCGTAAAGCTGGCTTTGTTACTCGCGATGCTCGTAAAGTTGAGCGTAAGAAAGTGGGTCTACACAAAGCGCGTAAGCGTCCTCAGTTCTCAAAGCGTTAATTTTTTACGTTTCAAGAATTCAAAAACCCAGCTTGTGCTGGGTTTTTTGTTTTTACTGATTAACCCTGCTCACCTAAAGTTGCCTTTTTATACGACGGTCTGTCGTTTAAATTATCCTCAATATACTAATATCCCGTTTTTATTGACAAAAAAAGTTCAATATTTATTACATTTAGTGCAAATCTGTCGATAACTCAGCGCTTTTTTTTGCTACAATTGCAGGGCAAGTAAAGTGAGTGAGTTTCAACGGGAATTCTGTAGAGGGCATTTTTTCATACAGAGGTTGATCTTGGTCAGTAAATTGTTGTTATTGAAGCGATATCATAAGAGATTAGCTTTTTGCTCTGGTTAACTTAGACTGTGTTGTTTGGTTTATCGGATCATTAGGTTTGAATAACCTTGTTTTAATCAAGGGATTTATTTATGATCGCGTCTATTTTGTAGTTTCTTAAAATTAACCTGCTGTAACGATGTTCTCAATATAGCAAGTGTTGAGATTCATAGTGGAGATAAGTGGATGAGCAATGCGCCTGTAGACAATGGCCGACGTCGCTTTTTAACCATAGCTACCTCTGTTGTAGGTGGTGTTGGTGCGGCTGGGGCTGCTGTTCCCTTTATTGCGTCTTGGAATCCAAGTGAGCGAGCTAAATCTGCAGGTGCGCCTGTAGAAGTGGATATCAGCAAACTTGAGCCTGGACAATTAATTCGTGTTGAGTGGCGAGGTAAGCCTGTTTGGGTTATTTCTCGTACCCCAAAAATGTTAGAAGAGATGAAAGCTCATGAAGGGCAACTTCGTGATCCTGCTTCTGAAGAACCTCAACAACTCGATTCAGCTAAAAATCCATATCGCTCTAAGCGTCCGGAGATTTTTGTTGCGGTCGGTATTTGTACACACCTAGGCTGTTCACCTAGCTTCCTGCAAGGTGGCTTTGGTGAAAAAGTTGAAGGTACAGAGGATGGTTTCTTCTGCCCATGTCATGGTTCTAAATTTGATATGGCTGGTCGAGTATTCCAAGCGGTTCCTGCACCGTTAAACCTTGAGATCCCTCCATACACCTTTATTGATGACACCACGATTATCGTTGGTGAAGAAGAAGGGGTAGCGTAATGGCTGAAAACTCTAAAGCAGCTTCAGGCGTTGTAGGTAACGTCATTAACTGGATCGATGACCGTATTCCAATGACTCGCGTCTGGAATATGCACATTGCTCAATATCCTGCACCAAAGAATTTTAACTTTTGGTACTTATTCGGTTCATTAGCGATTCTTGTGCTAGTAAACCAAATCCTAACGGGTATTTGGTTAACCATGAACTATGTTCCATCTGCTGAGGGCGCATTTGCTTCAGTGGAGTACATCATGCGTGATGTAGAGTATGGTTGGTTACTGCGATATCTGCACTCAACAGGCGCATCTGCGTTTTTTGTTGTCGTGTACTTACACATGTTCCGAGGCATGATTTACGGTTCTTATCAAAAGCCACGAGAGTTGTTGTGGTTGTTTGGTATGTTTATTTTCTTAGCGCTAATGGCTGAAGCATTCATGGGTTACTTACTACCTTGGGGACAAATGTCTTTTTGGGGAGCTCAGGTAATTATCTCGCTATTTGGTGCAATTCCAGTGATTGGTGAAGACTTAACTCAGTGGATCCGTGGTGATTATGTTATTTCTGGTGCAACGCTTAACCGCTTCTTTGCATTACATGTTATTGCATTACCTTTAGTCTTGGTTATTTTAGTATTCCTTCACATTGTAGCATTACATGAGGTAGGTTCAAATAACCCAGATGGTATTGAAATTAAACATAAAAAAGGCACTATTTCAGAAGATGAAAAGCCTAAGTTTAAGTTTCACGAGTATTATACTGATAAGAAAGATATTGTTGACGCAATTCCTTTCCACCCTTACTACACAGTGAAAGACATTTTAGGTGTAGCAGGTTTCTTAATTTTATTTTGTTGGGTTGTCTTTTTCTCTCCAGAGATGGGTGGTTTCTTCTTAGAAGCGCCAAACTTTGAAGCTGCAAATCCACTAAAAACACCAGAGCATATTTTCCCTGTTTGGTATTTCACACCATTTTATGCGATATTACGTGCCATCCCTGATAAATTAATGGGTGTTGCAGCAATGGGTGCCTCAATCGTGGTACTCGCATTGTTACCTTGGCTTGACCGTGGTTCAGTGCGCTCTATTCGTTATCGTTGTGCACTACACAAGTGGAATATAGCTCAATTTGTTGTAACGTTTGTTATTCTTGGCTGGGTTGGTGCTACACCACAAACAGACTTTAAGACAATCTTATCGCAAATTACGACTGTGACTTACTTCATGTTCTTCGTGTTACTATTTGTGTATTCAAAGAACGAGACGACTAAGCCATTGCCTACGAGGGTAACCAAATGATGAAAAAACTAGTTATCGGTTTGTTCGCATTGTTGCCAACATTTGTTATGGCAGCAGGACCATCAGTACCTTTGATGGAAGCTAATAATGATTTAACTGACAAGGCGTCACTACAACGTGGTGCTCAGTTATTCATGAATTACTGCCTTGGTTGTCACCAAATGCAGTACCAACGTTATGAACGTACGTTCCGTGACATTGGTATTCCAACAGACATTGGCCAGGAGCAGCTAATTTTTGATGGTTCAAAAGTGGGTAGCCACATTTTGAATGCAATGGATCAAGATGATGCCGCTAAATGGTTTGGTGCAGCGCCACCAGATTTAACTTTGATTTCACGTGTTAAATCACCAGACTACATCTATACGTATTTAAAGTCGTTTTACAAAGATGAGTCGCGTCCATTTGGTGTGAATAATATTGTATTCCCATTAGTGGGTATGCCACATGTACTACAAGAATTGCAAGGTTTACCATTGCCTATTACTGAAGAAGTAGAAGAGCATGGTAAAACGGTTACTAAAGTAGTTGGTTTAAAAACAGATGGCTCAGGTGAAATGAGCACTGATGAATATGACCATGCTGCACGTGACATTACTAATTTCTTAGCTTATGTTGGTGAGCCATCTCGCCTAGAGTCTGAGTCAATTGGTATTAAGGTATTAGGGTTTTTATTAATTCTATTTATCCTTGCATTCTTCTTGAAGAAAGAATACTGGAGAGATGTTCACTAAAGCGAACAAATCTAAGGTGATTTTGTAATAGGGGCAGTAGCCCCTATTGCTGTTTAAAGTGATTTATTACTTTTGTAATTATTAATGGAGGTAGGCATGGCCGTTGCTGCCAATAAGCGCCCTGTAATGACTCTTTTCTCTGGTGCGAACTGTATGTACAGTCACCAAGTACGTATTGTACTTGCAGAGAAAGGCGTAAGTGTTGATATCCACCTAGCAGAAAAGGACAATCTGCCAGAAGCTCTTCATGAGATAAACCCTTATGGCACTGTACCAACTTTAATTGATCGTGAGCTTGGTCTTTACCGTGCAGACATCATCATGGAATATCTTGATGAGCGTTTTCCACACCCTCCACTAATGCCTGTATATCCAGTTATGCGTGGTCGCAGTCGTTTAATGATGCACCGTATTGAAAATGATTGGTATAGCCTTGCAGAAAAAATCTCAGAGGGTGGTTCTGATGCTGCTCTTGCACGTAGGGATTTAACCGAGGCGTTGTTAGCGGTTGCAGCTATCTTTACTGAAGCACCTTACTTCATGAGTGAAGAGTTTAGCTTGGTTGATTGTTATTTAGCACCGTTATTATGGCGTTTGCCAGAACTTGGTATTGAGCTTAATGGCGCAGGTGCAAAAGAGATGAAAGATTACATGCTACGTTTATTCGAGCGTGATTCGTTCCAGGCATCATTAACTGAAGCAGAACGCGAGATCAGATCATAATGACGCCAAATCGCCCATACTTATTGAGAGCATTTTTCGACTGGATTGTTGATAATGAATGCACCCCTCATTTAGTGGTTAATGCTGATTATCCTGAGGTACAAGTACCAACGCAATTTGTTCAGGATGGGCAAATAGTTTTGAATATCAGTCCTTCAGCAGTTACTGCATTTTCTTTGGATAATGAGCAACTTAGTTTTAATGCGCGATTTGGTGGTCAACCTATGCAGGTCTATGTACCTTTAGGTGCCGTATTGGCTATCTACGCTCGAGAAAATGGTGAAGGTACTGTCTTTACTCAAGAAGTATTTGATGATACTGAGTTTGAAGAGACGCTAGAGCCCGTAGAAAGTGAAGAAACAGGATCGCCTGATCCTGTTGAAAAACCTGAGAAAAAGAAAGGTTCTCATCTACGAGTGGTCAAATAGCGACTATTTAGTCAGTAAAAAACCCGCATTCAGCGGGTTTTTTTATGCGTACTTTAGTCTTTATTAAATTGGGAAAATTAGGTTCACTATTAGAGGTATTCGAATGCCTTAATAACGCGCTCCACACCACTGATATTTCTGGCAATCTCAACAGCTTGTTCTGCTTCAGCTGGCGCAACTAAGCCCATTAAGAAAACCTCTGAGTTCTCGGTCACAACTTTTATATTGTTACCACTGACGTTTTCGTCGGCTAAGAGTCTGGTTTTTACTTTAGAGGTAAGCCATGTATCGTGTGTTTGTGTTGTTAGCCCGATGTTTGTTCCAATTCGTAGTTGATTATGAACGCTACGTATTGCTGGTATCGTTTTTAATGCATTCTCAGCTTCAGCCTGCATTTCAATATTACTCACTTGCCCAACCATAAGTACAATACCATTAACACTGACCAGGCTAATATTGGCATGTTTAGATAGGCGGTCAATGCTTTTTATGGCAAGCGTTCCTTTTATTTCGATATTGTTGTCATCAATTTGTGTACCAATGGTACGACGATCATTCGCAGCCGACATTGCGCTGGCTGTACCTGCGACAACGGCTGCGGCACAGCCTTGTAAGAGAGTAAGGCTGAGTAATAACGCAATCGGTTTTATACGCATTTATTGTTCTTCCTGTGGGAATAAGGTGTCATCAATGAGCTGAGTTAAGCAGTGTATGGAAAATAAATGGGACTCAACAATACGACTTGGACGCTTACTCGGTACTCTGATTTCAACATCGGTTGGGCCAAGTAGCCCGGTCAGTTCGCCACCATCATCACCAATTAATGCAATGACTTTCATATCTTTAGTTAATGCAGCTTCCGCTGCGCTCACCACACTTTTCTCATTCCCATTTACACCGATGACGAGCAGTAAATCACCTTGTTGGCCAAAGGCTCTTACTTGACGGGCATAATGCTCCATATCATCGTCGGAGCCCATACTGCCAAGGTGTATGCTGTTCTGCGTTAAGGCAACCGCAGGTAAGCAAGGTCTTTCGGTTTCGTAGAAGTTGACTAATAACCCAGCCATATGAGTGGCCAACATATGGCAACTGGGCACGCCACAACACACCACTTTATTACCATTAATTAAACTTTGCACAATTGTCAGTGCTGCAGCTTCAAGGGAACTGGGGAGTACTTCACCAGCTGCAATTTGTGCTTGAATACTTTCTGTAAAAATCGCTTTAATAGATTCTTGCATATCAAAAAACGCTCTTAATCCATTGTATATTGGGAGGATTCTCACCCTCGATTGCTACAAAGTCTACGCGTACTTGAGTATTATGCAACTGTTGCTCTGTCAAATACTGATAAATACTGCGCTTTAACCTTTGTTGTTTTTTATATGATAAAGCCGATAAAGCCCCACCAAATTGTGTATGTTTGCGATATTTTACTTCAATAAAAACCAAAGTATTGTTATCTCGCATAATTAAATCAATTTCACCATATCGGCAATAATAATTGTTTGTTTCTGGAATCAACCCATGTTGCTGTAAGTATGATTCGGCGAGACGTTCGTAATATGAACCTTTATCTCGTGAGTTGCTAAATAGTCCTTTTAGCATATGTCTTCCTTAACGGTATAATTATTTCTTCAAGATCCTATTTTCAGCTGCGGCACTTTGCATAAATAAAGGCAACGGTGCTTGCTCGTTTAAATTGATTGTGCGGATCTGTTGTTTGTAATACTGAGCCCATTTCAACCTTCTGTGAATAGTATTATCGGATTTAATACTCAATTGCCCAGTTAGACCAATAAACTCTTTACCTGGTATTTTTGCCAGTTGCTTTATTTCACCTATAAGTGCAACCGCATCAAATGCCATTGCAAATAAACGTTGTTCTATATCAGCTTGTTCCGGCCACAGTTGCATATATTGATTTCTCAGCGCGCGGTTATCTGTTGTATTGGGCAACATCCACGGCTGTTCCGTAAAGTATAAGCCTTCTAGATCGCTTTTATCGGTAGTATCGATACGTCGGCTATAGCTACGAGAGCTTGCATATAAAGGGATTTTAGGAGCGAATGTACTGACATTGACGTCTAAATAGGGTTTCAACAGACGTGTCTCTGAAGCGTTCCCAAGTATATAAATCACATCAATGTCTCTACGAGAACGTGTTTCACTTTCTATATCCGTTTTACGATATAAACTTTCAATCGTTTTTATGCGTTGTTTAGAGTTCTCTACTTCTAATAAGTTGGCGATAACTTTGGCCATGTTCTTACTGTCGGTATATAAGCCAACTTCAGGCGCTGCTTCACTGTACAACCGCCATTGCTCGCTAAAGTGTTCCACGAGTCTTTTTCCAGAGTTAGAGTCAGGCGCGAGTAACATGGGTTTTTGGTATTTCTTTGCCAAAAAGTGAACTAAAGCCTGCTCTACTTCATGCTCAGGGTTTAGTGCAAAGTAGTAATGATTTGGGTTTTTCTGGCTCTGTGAACTTTTTGTATTGAGGTGAATTGTGGGCAATACATGCAGTGTGCTGCTATCACTGAGTTTTTCAATATTGTTTTTTAATAGTGGACCAATAACAAAGTCAGCCTGGTTTTGCGCTAACTGTGCTTCTATTTCTATATTCGTTTGCATTTCATCAATAAAAAAAATTTCGCTATCAGGCCAATTATCACTGGCGGCTAAAAAGCCATTCTTTAATGCTGCACCTAGTCGCTCGCTTGGCCCTGACTGAGGTAAAAGTATCGCCAACTTTTTAGTTTCATACGGTGACAATAATACCGCTTGTGTAACCTCTTTGGGCAGAATATAGCTAGCAGGGTGGTTGATAAAGCGGCGTTGCCAATTGTTCATCGCTTGGTGAAGTTCAACACCAGTACCGAGGTAAATCTGTTGGTACTTGGCTAATTTTGTCCAGCCTTGTTGCACAACAGAGCCAGTATCAAAGCGTTCTAACGCGTAGGAAGAAAGCTGTTGCAATGCCCGCCAAGTTTCGTCGTTTAAGCTCGCAAAGGTTAAGTTGTTTTGAAATGCAATATCCGAAGCTTTGAAGTAATGAACCAGTGCTTTTTTGGGCAATTGCTGAGAGGCATATATGCTGCCCATTAAATACTGATGCCAGCCTTGATGCTCGGGAAGTTTGAGTTGCTCTGAAAGGGTTCTTAAAATGGATAATGCATCAGTGTAATTCGCCATTTCTTTACGAGCGAGTGCGATGTACAGCTTATTTTGTACATGGTCGACACTGTTTTTACTTTCCAGCGCTAAACAGGCTTGTTCTAGTGTCTGCCAATCTTGTTCGATGATAGCGGCTTCTCGGGCACTATAGAGTAACTGAATTTTATGAATGCCTTGTTTGGAAATCGCTTTATTGAAAAGGCCAGATGCATTTAGTACATCAGGTATACGTTGTTGTTGATTATCTTCCGTAACTGTCACGTTTGTTGCTTTTTCGGTTGTGCTACAGGCGGATAAGCCTGACAATATACCAATTACAAGACTAATTACTTTCAGTCGCACTATGGACCCTTGATGAAGTTCTCTATTAAGGCCTATCTTACTGATTGAAACTGGAGAGCTCAATGATTAAAGCACACAACACAGATAAAATAGGCACCCTCTACGTGGTTGCAACGCCAATTGGTAACTTAGGCGACATCAGCGAACGCGCCTTAGCAACATTATCTGACGTTGACTTAATCGCGGCTGAAGATACACGCCATACAGGTAAATTACTTAGTCACTTTAATATTAAAGCAAAAACATTTGCGCTACATGACCACAATGAAAAACAAAAAGCACAGCAGGTGCTTGATTGGCTAAATGAAGGCTTGGATATTGCGTTAGTATCAGATGCAGGCACGCCTCTGATTAGTGACCCTGGTTATTCGGTTGTAAACTTATGTCGAGCACAAGGTGCGAATGTCACACCCGTGCCGGGAGCATGTGCGGCGATAACGGCAGTCAGTTGTTCAGGGCTACCGACAGACAGGTTTCAGTTCGTGGGATTCACACCTGCGAAAAGCCAAGCACGCCAGCAGTTTTTTATCGATGCTTACGAGAGCCACATTACCAGCATCATGTACGAAAGTACGCACCGGATCATGGCCAGTTTAGATGACTTGAAAGCGGCATTGGGTTCGCAGCAACAGGTGGTTTTTGCCAAAGAGCTGACGAAAACCTATGAAACATTTTTCAGTGGCACGGTCACAGACTTGATTGAGTTTTTAACCGAAGAGCCGGAAAAGCAACGGGGTGAATTAGTCCTGATGTTACCTGGTAAGCCAAAGCAGCAAGAAGAAATTCCAGCCGATGCAAAGCGGATGCTATCGCTACTAGAACCTGAAATGCCATTGAAAAAAGCATGTGGTGTGGTGGCTGAGTACTTTGGTTTAAAAAAGAATGCACTATATAAAGCGGCAATTGCAGAAAAAGAGCAGTAAAAGCGTGAGCTTTGCCTCGGTTTACCGTATAATCCGCCGCGAGTCAGCCGGATAATCGCTGCCTGTGACGAAAATGATCAGGGGGAGGAAAGTCCGGGCTCCACAGGGCAGGGTGCCAGCTAACGGCTGGGAGGCGAAAGCCTACGACAAGTGCAGCAGAGAGAAGACCGCCAACTTTCGAGTTGGTAAGGGTGAAAGGGTGCGGTAAGAGCGCACCGGGCCACTGGTAACAGTTGGTTGCAAGGTAAACTCCACCCGGAGCAAGACCAAATAGGGTTCCTTATGGCGTGGCCCACGTTGGAACCGGGTAGGTTGCTTGAGCCTAGGAGCGATCCTAGGCCTAGACGAATGATTATCTATTACAGAACCCGGCTTATAGGCTGACTCACTCATTAAGAAAAAAGCTCACACATTAGTGTGAGCTTTTTTTTATGCCATTTTCAAGCGGGACCAAATAATTTGTACTTTAAAAAATAAAAAGGCTCATTCTAATAATGAGCCTTTATTTAAACTGTTTGTTCAATATGGATGAGTGTGCTTACGCTTTTTTACTCGCAACCCATTCATCAACGAACTTTTCTAATACGTTCAGTGGTAATGGACCACTCTTAAGAACAACATCATGAAATTGGCGGATATCAAACTTATCACCTAGTTCTTTCTTAGCCGCTTCGCGAAGCTCTACTATCTTTAACATACCAATTTTATATGCCGTTGCTTGCGAAGGCATAACAACATGACGCTCTACCATTTTCACCGCATCAGATTTTGCATTCGGTGTGTTGTTTACATAATAATCAATACCTTCTTGGCGAGTCCATTTCATCGCATGAATACCAGTATCAACAACGAGACGACATGCACGCCATAATTCCATTGCTAGACGACCAAAATCAGAATAAGGGTCTTCATATAATCCCATTTCTTTTGGAACTAACTCTGAATATAGTCCCCAACCTTCAGTGTACGCTGTATAGCGACCGAACTTACGGAACTTAGGCACACCCTCAAGTTCTTGTGCGATGGCAATTTGCATGTGGTGGCCAGGAATACCTTCATGGTAAGCCAATGCTTCCATTTGGTAAGTGGGCATTGCTTCCATGTCATACAGGTTTGCGTAATAAACACCTGGACGAGAGCCATCTGGCGCAGGTTGCTGATAGAAGGCTTTACCCGCTGCTTTTTCTCTAAATGCTTCAACACGTTTAACAGTCATGTCTGCTTTTGGTTTGATAATAAACAGTTCATCAAGACGAGACTTCATGTTATCTATCATCGCAGTTGCATCTTTAAGGTACTTCTCTTTACCTTCTTCGGTGTTCGGTAAGTAAAACTGCTTGTCAGTTTTCATGAACTCCATAAATGCCGCTAAGTCGCCTTTAAAGCCTACTTTTTCTTTTATTTCACGCATTTCGTCATGAATACGTGCAACTTCCGAAAGCCCTATAGTGTGGATTTCTTTGGCTGTTAAATCAGTGGTCGTAGTACGAGCTAGTGCGTTGTTAAAGAATTGCTCACCATTAGGAAATTTCCATGCACCATCACGGCTATCTGCTTTTTTCTCTAGTTTGGCTAAGTAGTTAATTAGTTTGCTGTAAGCAGGCTTAACCGCTACCTTTAATGCTTGAGTTGCGTCATCGATAAGTGCAGACTTTTCACTCTCCGTAATTTCTAGCTTGGCAACTTTACGTTTAAAGTCAGCCAGCAGAGTTGAATCATCACCTTTTTCAAAAGGTGCACCAACAATGATGTTTTTACTTGATTCAATGACGTGTGGGAACACAAACTTTGGCGCAATAATGCCTTTATTCATTCGAGTTTCTAAACCATCAATCAATTGGTCAAAAACCACTGGCACACCATTTAATCGAGCAATGTAATCTTTTGCTTCTTTTACATTACCAATTTGGTGCTGATTGATTAAAAATGCCGGTATCATCGAATGTGTACCAAACATCTGGTTTACTGGGTAGTTATGATGACGCCATTTAAAGTCGGCAATGTCATTTTCTAAACTTTGTTGCATTAAGTCGTAACTAACCTGAGTCGCTTCATCGAGTTTGTTACGGTCAATACTGTTAAGTGTGACTAGATTCTTTTTCGTGATCGCAAGTTCTTTAAGCGTATTTTCTTCAGTATCATCATCCCACTTATCGTAGTCTTGTTTGATCCCCATATATGTTTGGTATATGGGGCTGCGCATTACACTGCTTGTGAATACTTCTTCGAAAAACTCGTTGGCTTTGGTGATTTCACTCTGTTCAACTTGAACTTGTGGTGCAGGAGCAGGTTTATCAGCTGTTTGCTGACAACCACCTAATAAAGCTACGCTAATTGCAGCAGCAATAAAGGTCAGTTTACGCATCATTATACCCTTTTTTATTTATGTGCCATATGGCGGTAATTTGTCATTTAGTATTGGTTCATTGGCGGGTAAGTCGCCAACCTAGACAAATAATTCTAGCAGGTCATTTAAATATCTGTGGCCCTTATTTGTAACCAACCATGACAAACCGTTATCTGAAAGTAGTCCTCGGGCCAATGCTTGCTCTATCGGAGCATGTACATCAGCGAATGAAAGCCCAGTAAAATCAATAAATGCTTGTTTATCACAAGGGGCTTGTAATCGAAAGCAATTCATAAAAAATTCAAATGCTCGATCGGATTTATCGACTTGCCAACTTTTATATACGTAGGGTTTAGATAAGTCCATATACCCGCGAGGGTGTTTTACTTTTTCAGTTCGTAAAATATGATTTTTTTCAGGCTGTGTAATTTTGCCATGAGCACCACAACCAATACCAAGATAATCGCCGAACTGCCAATAATTGAGATTATGGCGACACTGAAACTGGGGTTTAGCATATCCCGATATTTCGTAGTGTTGATACCCAGCCTCAGCTAACATAGCTTGGCCTTGCTCTTGTATATCCCAAAGCGTTTCATCTTCAGGAAGGGTTGGGGGTTTTGAGGCAAATTGCGTATTGGGCTCAATCGTTAATTGATACCAAGATATATGAGGTGGCTCAAGCTCTATTACACGCTTTAAATCGCTGAGTGCGTCATCAATGTTTTGCCCTGGTAGGCCATGCATCAAGTCCATATTAAATGATCGGAGGCCGGCAGATTGAGCTTCATAAGCTGCGTTAATGGCTTCTTGTTCCCCATGGATCCTACCAAGCGCTTTTAGTTTATCTGTTTGTAAGCTTTGTACGCCAATAGAGATACGATTAATGCCTGCGTCGGCATACCGCTTAAAGCGGTCGGTTTCTACCGTTCCTGGGTTAGCCTCTAGAGTAATTTCAATACCATCCTCAAACCCAATTAAGCGCTCCACTTCAGAAAGTAGTCGGACATAGGCGTCTGCTGACAATAAACTCGGTGTGCCGCCACCAATAAATATACTGTGGAGCTTTCTACCTTGCACGAGTGACAAATCCGCTTTTAGGTCGTCAATAAGGTGTTGGACATACTCTTTTTCGGGAATGGTGCCTTTTTTACTATGGCTGTTGAAGTCGCAATAAGGACACTTTTGCACGCACCAAGGTACGTGCACATATAAACTTAACGGAGGTAACTTCACATAATCGCCTTAAACTGCGCAAGTAGCATCTGCAATGCTTGACCACGATGGCTAATTGCATTTTTTTGCTCCTTCGTTAATTGCGCTGATGTACATCCTTCACTTGGTACATAAAATACGGGATCGTATCCAAACCCTTCACGGCCTTGTTGTGTTAGGGTAATTTCCCCTTCCCAACTGGCTTGGCAGATGATTGGCGTTGGGTCGTGTTCGTGGCGCATGTAAACCAGTACACACCAAAAACGTGCGGTTCTTTGCTCTATATTGATTAATTCTAGCAGTAATTTATCGATATTGTCTTGATCGCTTGCATCGGATCCTGCAAAGCGTGCTGAGTAAACGCCAGGCGCGCCTTTTAGCGCATCGACTTCAATGCCTGAGTCATCGGCTATTGCCGGTAGACCAGTTATTTTTGCAGCATGACGCGCTTTAATTATGGCATTCTCTACGAAAGTGGTCCCTGTTTCGGCAATTTCACCGACGTTAAATTGACTTTGGGGTAACACGTCAATATGGAGTGAGGCGAGCATTGCAGCGAGTTCTTTTACTTTGCCTTGATTACCCGTTGCGAGAACAACTTGTTGACTCATATTTAATTAATCCACATAAAATTTTTGTTGGAAGCTTAATACTTGATGGTTATTCCCTTGCGAAATATTGACTTTAAAGCGATAAACCTCTTCATTTCGAAAATCGACTTGGGCAAGGTAGTATATAGCATCGCCGTCTACTACCTCCTTAAATTCCAAGGTTTGTTTACTGCCAAGCAAGTTGCGAGCTTCGCCTGTTAAATTTGCTTTTAACGCGGGGTTGCCCTGTTTCTTTGCTAATACTGAAATATTAATTATGCCTTTGTAATTACTGCGTTCAAGGCCATAGGCTTTGGCGATATTGGGCTGAATAAACGTTGATGGAAATGCGATGTAATGCACTTGCCATGGGCCTAAGTTTTTAAATTGCCCCCCTTGTGTTGAATTTGCATAACAAGATAAGCTAAAAGCTAAGGTAACGAGTAATAGAAATAATTTTTTCACTGGTCTTCCTGAAGGGCACTAATCAGTGCCCAAATTAAATTAGCGCAACAAATCGGTTACTAAAATTTGTAAAAACTGCATACCAATAATAAGAACTAGAATCGATAAGTCTAAGCCACCTAGCGGGGGAATGACTTTACGGATAGGGCGCAACATAGGTTCTGTAAGTTGTTCAAAAACAGCGGCAGTTGGATTATAACCTTGTGAAACCCAACTCAAAACAGCACGAATTATCAGGATCCAAAATACTAAGCTGAAAGCTTCTTTAAACACTGTCATAACGCCCGATATGGCCGCGCCTATGCCATTCCAACCGCCATAAAATAGCACCATTAATAGAGATACTTTGGCAAAGCCAATTAAAAAAGCTAAGACTAAAGATGCTAAATCTAACCCGCCAGCGCCAGGAATTATCTTACGCAGGGGATTAACCGCAAACGAGGTTGCTTTTACAACGGTTTGACTTAATGGATTATAAAAATCAGCCTTCGCTAGTTGTAGCCAAAATCTCAACAAAACCACCATGAGAAAAAGATCAAAAATGATCCCGATTAAAAATTGCATTGCGTTCATAGTAAACCCTTATAATTCTTGTTCCATTTGTTGAGCACGTGTGATGCATGAGTCCATAGCATCAGCAACAGTTGTATGTAAGTTACATGATTTTAAGTGTTCAACTGCAGCATGAGTGGTTCCCCCTTTTGATGTGACATTCGCACGCAACTGGGAAATACTTATCTCTGGCTGAGACACCGCCATTTGTGCAGCCCCAAGAGCTGTTTGTTGCACAAGAGCACGCGCTTGCTCAGCACTGAACCCCAATGCTCGCGCTTTTTCTTCTATCGCTTCCATAAACAGGAAAAAATAAGCGGGAGAAGATCCCGTCACCGCAATAATATCATTTATTTGTGATTCTGTTTCTACCCAGGTTGCAATACCGGTGCTTGAAAATACTTGCTCTATAAATGTGTGCTCATCACTGGTGAGTCCTTGGGCGAATAACCCAGATACGCCTAAGCCGAGTAAACTTGGTGTATTTGGCATACAGCGAACCATTTTAACCGGCTGGCCGAGCATCTCTTGCAATCTAGCAACGGTGATACCAGCAGCAACGGATACAAATAGTTTAGTGCTTAAATCGATGTCTGCAGTTTGCAGCGTTTCGCAAAGCTGCGCCATCATCTGAGGTTTGACTGACAATACAATGACGTCAGCATCTTGTAGTGCTGCTATATTGTCTGTGGTTGTTTTTACCTTAAAATCTGCAGCGACTTTGGCTAGCTTCTCTTCATTACGGTTGGTCGCGATAATACTTTGCGGTGCAAAGCCGCTCTGAATCATGCCGCCAATTATCGCGTAGCTCATGTTACCAGTACCGATAAATGCAATTGTTTTGTTGGACATTGCCTTGCTTACCTTATTGTCTTTTTCCAAATATGTCAGTGCCAATGCGTACCATGGTGGTGCCAGCAGTGATTGCCGATTCCAAGTCGCCACTCATACCCATTGATAAAGTATCTACTTGAGGATATTGGTCCTTTAGTCTATCAAAGCAAGCACGCATTTGCTGAAAATATTCTAATTGTTTGGCTTTATCTGGGGTATTTTTGGTAATCGTCATTAATCCGCGTAAGTTTAACTGCCTGCTGTTATCGATAAGCGCTGCTAAGGGCTCTATTTCGTTGATAGTACAGCCGGATTTATTGTCATCATGACTGATATTCACTTGGATCAGAATGTTAAGCGGCATTAGGTTATTGGGCCGTTGCTCATTGAGTCGCTTTGCAAGTTTCTCCCGGTCAACACTTTGCACCCAACTAAAATTCTCTGCCACTAAGCGAGATTTATTTGATTGAATCGGACCGATAAAGTGCCACTCAATGTCACGATGATGCTTCAATGCATGAACTTTTTCTACGGCTTCTTGCACGTATGATTCGCCAAACTGACGATGACCTGCAAAATACGCATTTTCGATCATTTCTAAGGGTTTGGTCTTAGATACTGCTAATATTGTCACAGGGTGATCAAGTTGACAGTTTTGCTGGGCTATTTCGACCCGAGAATAGGCGGACGTTAGTCGTTCTGCTATTGTAACCATATTAATTATCAGCTCGTTGTGGAGTCATACATGGATATTACGGAATTATTGGCCTTTAGTGTTCAACATAAAGCCTCGGATTTACATTTATCATCAGGCGTTTCGCCAATGATAAGAGTTGATGGCGATGTTCGCCGAGTCAACATTCCTACCTTAGAGGCCAAAGATGTTAACTCGTTAGTTTATGATATTATGAATGATAATCAACGCAAAGACTATGAGCAAAATCTTGAAGTTGACTTTTCTTTTGAGGTTCCTAATTTAGCACGTTTTCGTGTGAATGCGTTTAACACCAGTCGTGGTCCTGCAGCGGTATTTCGTACCATCCCAGCAAAAGTGCTAACACTTGATGAGTTAGGCGCGCCTGATATTTTTAGAGATATAGCTGAAAATCCAAGGGGGTTAGTATTGGTTACAGGACCTACAGGGTCAGGTAAATCTACGACGTTGGCCGCCATGGTTGATTACATAAATGCGAATAAACACCATCATATTTTAACGATTGAAGATCCAATCGAATTTGTTCACCAAAATCAATTGAGTTTGATCAATCAACGAGAAGTTCATAGAGATACGCACAGTTTCAATGCGGCACTGCGCAGCGCTTTACGCGAGGATCCGGATGTGATCTTAGTGGGGGAGTTGAGAGATTTAGAAACGATTCGTTTAGCCATGACTGCAGCTGAAACTGGCCATTTGGTTTTTGGCACACTCCACACCACTTCAGCGCCAAAAACCATTGACCGTATCGTCGATGTATTTCCTGGTGAAGAAAAAGATATGGTGCGATCTATGCTGTCTGAATCATTACAAGCGGTGATATCACAAACTTTGGTTAAAAAAGTGGGGGGAGGGCGTGTAGCCGCTCATGAGATCATGTTAGGTATTCCTGCAATTCGTAACTTGATCCGTGAGGACAAAATTGCGCAGATGTATTCGGCGATTCAAACCGGTGCAGTTCATGGTATGCAAACAATGGATCAATGCTTAACGAATTTGATTAATCGGGGCCTAATCACGCAACAAGATGCGCAGCAAAAAGCACAAGATAAAAAACAATTTGGGACAGGATATTAAGAGGTTAATCCATAATGTTAAGTAACTATTTGCAAATGATGGTAGAGCAACAAGCCTCTGACTTATTTGTGTCCAGCGGGTTGGCTGTGAGTGCTAAAGTAGACGGAGAACTCAGGGCATTTGATGATCAAGTACTAGATGCAGAAACATCACTTTCGCTCGTTGAATCAGCAATGAGTGAGAAGCAAAAAGTACAATTTCATACTGAAAAAGAATGCAACTTTGCAATTGCAACTGAACAAGGGCGCTTTCGTGTTTCTGCATTTTGGCAACGAGATTGTGCGGGCATGGTATTACGGCGCATTGTCACACAAATTCCAGATGTAAATGACTTAGGCTTACCTTCAACACTGACCGATGTGATCATGGCAAAGCGAGGATTATTACTGTTTGTTGGTGGAACTGGCACAGGTAAATCAACGTCATTAGCGGCATTAATAGGGTATCGAAATCGTAATCAGCGTGGACATATTCTAACCATTGAAGATCCAATTGAGTTTGTTCATGAACACGCTAAGAGCATTATAACACAAAGAGAAGTTGGTCTAGATACTGAAAGCTTTGAGGCGGCGCTAAAAAGCTCTTTGCGCCAAGCTCCAGACGTTATTTTGATAGGGGAAATTCGCTCACAGGAAACCATGGAGTATGCGTTAAGCTTTGCTGAAACTGGGCATTTATGTGTCGCTACCTTGCATGCGAATAATGCAAACCAAGCAATAGATCGAATCATGCACTTGGTTCCAAAAGAGAAGCACGACAAATTAAAGTATGATTTAGCCCTGAATTTACGTGCGATTGTGGCGCAGCAATTGGTACCTTCGTCAAAAGGGGATGGGCGAGAAGCAGCGATTGAAGTGTTACTTAATTCGCCTTTGGTGGCTGAATTGATCAAAAAGGGGGATATTGGGGGTATTAAAGAAGCAATGAGTAAATCGCGTGATATTGGTATGCAAACCTTTGATCAGGCTTTGTTTGAGCTGTACAAGCAGCAACGCGTTAATTACGCTGATGCGCTTCATCATGCAGATTCACCGAATGATTTACGTTTGATGATTAAGTTACAAAATAATGAACAGCAAGGCGCAGGATTTTTGCAAGGTGTGACAGTAGATGGCTTGGATACAAAAAGCTAGCTATACGTTTATACTCGTTCTATTGTCACTATTTCCTAATGCATATGGTAATAGTGACAAGCATGTGCAAATGTATATTCGAGACGATGTATATAATGACTACGTGCGTTTTTTAGATGGTCGTTCCCCTTTAGAAATTACCGATTTTCGAGGGGGGTATATTCGCCGAGATGTGGTTGACATGATTTTGGTTCAACAGGCGCTACTACTCGGTGGTTTCAATAAATCATTTATATACCAGACCGGCAATGTAAATTTCAGAAATACTTCTTTGCTACGTCAAGGTAAACTATTACTGAGTTTTGATAGTTATTGGTTAGCGGATGCACAGGCCGAAAAAAAAGATGTGTTTATCAGCGATGCGGTCATTGAAGAAGGCGAGTATTTTGCAGGGATTTATTATGCGCCCAATAATGCATCAGTAGAGAAAATAGAACAAATTAACGATCTAAAAGGCCTTTCGGCGGTCAGTACACCACGTTGGCGCACGGATTGGCAAACATTGAGCTTATTACCACTTCAGCGCTTAGCCGTCGAGCATGAGTGGGTAGCACAGGCGCATATGGTCAGCAGAAAATGGGTAGACTTCATGCTGATGCCGTTGATGCCGAGTAAGGGCAATGAATATAAGTTAGAGGATATCCATTTAATTGCACATAAAAAATGGATTGTCCTGTTACTAGGAAGCCGTCACTTTGTGGTCTCTCGCCATCATGTTGACGGAGAGCGGGCATTTAAGGCATTACAAATAGGACTTGCACTTTTAAGGCAGCAAGGAGCAATAAAAAAAGCCTACTTACAGGCAGGCTTTACTCCTGATCTGACGAAATTTAAAATTTTAAACGCCTCAGAAGTTCAATGAGTGAGGCGCGTTTACGGTTACCGCTTTATTTACTGCCATACACTTTCAAAGTAACTCTCTAAAATAATAACAGCAGACATACCATCGACATTACCTTTACCAAGGTTTTTATAACCACCTTGTTCAAATAATCGGGCTTTGGCATCTGCGGTGGTTAATCGCTCATCTTGAGTTTCGACGGCAATTTTGAAATGATTGTTTAAGCGATTCCCAAATTTTTTCGCTGCAAACGTCACATGTTGGTTGGTACCGTCCATATTGAGAGGCAGACCTACGACTAATAAATCAGGTCTCCATTGTTCTATATGTTTGGCAATGTCATTCCAATTAGGGATCCCATCACGCGCTTTTACAGCGCCAATACTGCTAGCAGTCCCCGTTACTTCTTGTCCAATAGCAATGCCAATACTGGTCGTGCCAAAGTCAAAACCCATAATTGTACGCTGACCTTGCGGTGTTGATTCTTTTTTTGTCATGTTTATTAAGCATGCCCGGCTTGCGAACTGAGTTGCGCAATATCAATACCAAGCATTTGAACTGCTTTTTCCCATCTTTTTTCTGGTGGTGTGTTAAAAATAATGCCTGATTCGGCTTCAATCACTAACCAAGAGTTTTCGAGTAATTCAAGCTCCAGCTGCCCCCTTTCCCAACCTGCATAGCCTAAAGTAATTAAAAAAGAATCAGGACAGTTATGTGATGTGAGAGAGGCAAGTACATCTTTCGATGTGGTGATCATGATATCTGAACTAAGCTCTTGGCTAGACGCGTATCCAGGGGTGGGTGTATGCAACACAAAACCTCTGTCAGTATGGACGGGCCCGCCAGCAAACACTTGTTGATCTGCTGCTGAATTAGATTTGTCATTATCAATTTCAATTTTATCAAGCAACTCGCCAACGGTAACATCAATAGGGTGATTGACGACTAAGCCCATCGCCCCCTCTTCATTGTGTTCACAAATATAAGTGACGGTTTGTTTGAAAAAAGGGTCTTGTAAGTTTGGCATTGCGATTAAAAAATGATTTTCTAATGATTGCATAAGCTGACCCTCTAAATATTTTAATGAGTATGGTTTAGTTTTCGTTCAATCGCATCAAAAAGCTTGTCCATAATTGATATATCGTATGCAGCTTCAATTTCTTTAACACAGGTAGGTGCTGTGACGTTAATTTCTGTCAACTTGTCGCCGATAATATCTAACCCTACAAAAATAAGCCCTTTTTCTTTAAGGATTGGTGCAACAGCCTCGGCAATTTTTTTATCATCATCGCTAATTGGGCGAGCTTCTCCACGGCCTCCTGCGGCTAAATTACCACGAGTCTCACCGCCTTGTGGGATACGAGCTAGGCAATATGGCATGACCTCGCCATCAACCACGAGGACGCGTTTATCACCTTGTTTGATGGCTGGAATATATTGTTGAGCCATGGCGAAGCGGCTACCATGCTCCGTTAATGTTTCACAAATAACACCAATGTTAGGGTCGTCATGCTTAACTCTAAAAATAGACGCCCCACCCATACCGTCAAGTGGTTTTAGAATGATATCTTGATGTTTGTCTAAAAACGTTCTAATTTGCGCTTGTGATCGCGTCACAAGCGTATCCGGCGTGTGCTCGCTAAACCAAGCTGTGAATAGCTTTTCATTCGCATCGCGCAGACTTTGTGGTTTATTGACAATTAATGTACCCGCTTCTTCAGCACGTTCGAGCATGTAAGTAGCGTATATATATTCAGTATCAAATGGCGGATCTTTACGCATAAGAATAACGTCTAAATCACTGAGTGAAATATCTTGTTTCTCTTCTAGTTGGTACCAGTTTTTTGCGTCATCAAATACAGTGGCTTTAGCTGCGGTAGCCATAGCATTACCTTGATATAAATAAAGATCATCCATTTCCATATAAAAGAGCTCGTAACCACGAGATTGCGCCGCCATCATCATGGCAAAACCAGTGTCTTTTTTAATGTTGAAACCATTAATTGGATCCGAGATGATCCCTAATTTTTTTGCCATGTTGATACCTATATTAGCTTAGAATTATTTTATTCTGATATGGGGGTCGTTAGTCAGAATTAAAGAGCTAAATCACCAAATTGTAATTGCAGTGCACTAAGCACAGTAAGTGCCGCAGTTTCAGTGCGTAGTACTCTTGGTCCTAAACGTACATCAATAAACCCTTGTTCAGACGTAGTTGTCATTTCTTGATCAGTGAACCCGCCTTCTGGACCGACAATAAAGCGGATCCCAGAGCGGGGTTCTGGCAATGTTTTTATACTGTGTTGTGCTCTTGGGTGTAAGGTTAATTTAAGAGCATCGCATGGTTGAGATAACCAGTCATTGATATCAACAGGTGGATGGATGGTGGTAATGGTGTTTCGACCTGATTGTTCCGCAGCGGCAATGGCTATTTTTTGCCATTGAAGGTGTTTTTTTTGTAATCGTTCACCAGACAACTTGACCCCACAACGGGAAGTAAACAAAGGGGTAATTTCTGTTATACCCAGTTCCACCGCTTTTTGAATGGTAAAATCCATTTTATCACCGCGGGAGATCCCTTGGCCCAAGTGAATTTTTACTGGAGACTCACAGTCACGATCATTGAACTCAATTGGCGTCACAATCACTTTCTTTTTACTAATTTCTGTTATTTCAGATAAATATTCACCACCAAGGTTATTAAACAAAGACACATGCTCACCAACTTGCATACGCAGCACTCTCGCGATATGACCTGCTGCGTCATCATCAAGTGAAATAGGGGTGTTTAATTCAAAATTAGAGGGTTGAAAGATGTGTGGAACGCGCATAGTAGTCCTGTAATAACGGGGGAATAGAGCAATACTAAGCGTTAGTGACGCGATCGTCTAGTTATTCTCTGTTAGGAATAAGCGGCATTGGTTAAGTAATGTCTTCACTCTCGCTAAATTGACAAGATAAGTGATTATTGTGGCTATTTGATGATATTAACTGGTATTGATATCCATCAGTAAGCTGTTCAACTAAATATCGTTTAGGATGCAACGAATCTAGGATAAAAAGCTGTGCTTCATTGGCAAGCTTATAATCTAAAGATGAAATGAGCACACCTTGGATTTTATGGTGGTCATGTAAATAGGTCGCCAGTTCAGAGACGCTAATTTCGTTGGCAAAGTCGCAATAGCAATAATCGCTTATCAAGTTATCAAACATCATTTTAACTAAGTGGCGAGTATTATCGCCCGCAACAATGAGGTTCTCAGCTTGGTCGTTTGCTTTGAGATGCTCTGCAAGCTCTCGGCTAAATTCTGAATTACTATCTACCAACAAAAAATTGTCGAGGTTAATGGGCATAAATCCACCTTGTGAAGTCTTATCCAATTGCAGACTACACAGAAAACATATTTATAAGTAAATAGCCTATTGCGGCGAAAACAGCAAACTCTAAACAAGCAACACCGATATTATCTTGGTGGTCAACTTCAAGTCCAATGTCAACTTTTGGCAACGAAAGTTGGAGCAAAATCGTGCTTGCTACATAAAGTAGCACCCACATTGCACCACAGTGTAAAACGACGGAAAAGAGGTTTTCAACCACAGTAGCGCCATGGTAAGGCGCACTGTGCAGGCCTGCATATATGGCTAATGCGAGCCCAATAGTTTTGCCAGCGTAGCGTATTCCAATGGAAGTATTTGCTAAATTAAAGTTTTGTTGTAAAGATGCCCCTTGGTTAACTTTCGCAAATCGACTTTCGCGTAACTTACTGTCTAAAGCAAAAATACCTTGCAGTAAAATAAAACCAAGTGTGACCACCAGTAAATCACTGATGCCACGCGGGTGCACCCAGTGATATAACGCCAAAACCAAAATACAATTAGCGATCAGCATGCCTGAGTCTACTAAAGCGGCACAAATATTCTGCTTTAAAATGGCTTGTTCTTCGTTGAACTTATATAAAATCCATTTCCGGTGGATATATTGACCCGCAGAAATGTACGCCAAAATAAGTATCAACAATACCGCAGCCCGCAGAGGTTGCTTTTGCGCAGCGGCCATACTGATATCATCAAATAGATAGGCAATACTAATGCAGATAACTGCAATTTGGCAGGCGTAATTAATACCTAGCGCAAAATTGTCTCTTTTTGCCACTTCTTCATGCAGTATTTGCTTTGCTTTATATTGAATGATTAAACGCAGTGCAGTAACCACCAAGCAAATAATTAAAAAACTACTAATAATCGCAAAAAAATTGATATTGGCGAGAGACAAATAACTCATGGGCAGTGTACTTTTGGTTACGAATATTATTACTATAACGACTCCCAACTTATTGAGCCACCAAGCAATGGAGTTTTTTCATGTCGGATATTGAATTGCCACCTATTTTACAGTCATTAGCTTTAGCGCGTTGGCATGGTTTATATCCAGAGCATACAGTGGTAAAGCCTTTGGCCAATTTGTTGGCATTGAGTGATTTTGCATTTCGAGTGCTGCAAAAGCAGCCTGAATTAGCTTGGTGGTTATTAGATACCGCGCAAATGAACACACGCGAAGTCCTTGAGCCTTTACCAGCGGATTTACTCAGCGTCACTGAGTCGGAGTGTTTTCAACTGCTAAGACAATATCGACAGAGGTATTGGTTAAAAGTTATGTGGCTAGATTTGGTCAAAGAGAACGATATATCAGACAGCATTGCGTACATTTCAAATTTATCTGAATGCTTGATTGATGCCGCGAATCGTTGGGCATTTGCACATACGGTAAAACAGTGTGGTACTCCACTGGATGAGGCGGGGCAGGCACTTCCTATGTTAGTTCTCGGTATGGGAAAGCTCGGGGGGGCGGAGCTTAATTTTTCTTCTGATATTGATTTGATTTTCACTTATCCAAAAAATGTCTCTACAACTGGTGGGCGAAAACCTTTTGAAGCTCAAGTGTTTTATACCAAGGTGGCGCAAAAGCTGATTGCGGCATTAAACCAAGTTACTGTTGATGGGCAAGTTTTTCGAGTGGATATGCGATTGCGTCCTTTTGGGGAAAGTGGACCTTTGGTAATGAGTTTTGCTGCCATGGAAGACTATTACCAAGATCAAGGGCGTGAGTGGGAGCGATATGCAATGCTTAAAGCGCGACTGCTTGGCCATCACAGCAAATATAATGAAGAGTTTAAGCAACTATTAAGACCGTTTGTGTACCGTCGTTATATCGACTTTTCAGTGATCGAGTCATTAAGAAAAATGAAGTATATGATTGCACAAGAGGTGAGACGTAAAGGGCTTATCAATAATATTAAACTGGGTGCTGGGGGGATTCGTGAGGTGGAGTTTATTATTCAAGCCTTGCAAATGGTCAGAGGTGGGCGTGATGTTACATTGCAAACCCCATCACTACTTATTGCGCTTGAAGAATTAAAAAAGCTGGATGTGCTACCTCCTGATACCGCGCAATTATTGATTGATAGTTACTTGTTTTTAAGAAGAGTTGAGCAATATTTACAAGCGTTTGATGATCAGCAAACGCAAACATTACCTGAGAATAACGTTGGTATTGCACGCTTAAATACCTTATTAAAAACGGCAGACTTTGATGCAAGCTTGGCTGCTATTAGTCATAGAATGACTTCCGTGAGAGAAGAGTTTGCGCAAGTTATTGGTGAGGAACCACAAGAACAAAATCCCTGTGAGGAAGTGTATGGTTTTGCTTGGCTGGAAAGCGATTTTTCAGGCTTTTCGCAACAACTAATAGACACCCAAGCGCAAAAATGGAAGTTGAGACTGGATGATTTTAAAGTGAGTTTGCTTAAGCGTCAAATGGGCGCGCGAGGCCGCGATATACTCGATAAATTGATGCCTCACTTGCTGGAGCAATTAATCACACAACACGTTTCTTTTGAGGTATTTAGTGATGTACTGAAGGTGGTTATCACTGTCGTCTCGCGAACAACTTATTTAGAGCTGCTTTACGAAAATCAAGGGGCTTTAAAGCAATTAGTAAAGTTGTGTGCCCACAGCCGCTGGATTGCTGAGCATATTGCAAAATATCCTATCTTATTGGATGAGTTACTTGACCCAGCGGCGCTTTATAAGCCGTTACCATTATCAGCTTATAAAGATGAGATTAGGCATCAGTTTTTACGTATCGAACCTGAAGATTTAGAGTTACAAATGGAGGCGCTACGTCAATTTAAGCAGACCCAGCAACTACGGATTGCTGCGGCAGATGCGACTGGCGTGACTAGTGTAACGAAAGTGAGTGATCATCTTACTGCGCTGGCTGAGTCGATAATAACACAAGCCGTTGAGTTGGCATGGCAGCAAATGAAAGTACGCTATGGTATACCCTGTGGTGCATCGGAGGGAGAAAAAGGATTCGCAGTAATCGCCTACGGTAAAGCGGGCGGGTACGAGCTGGGATATGATTCAGATTTAGATTTAGTATTTGTACATAACCGAGATGGAGACAGTCATACGGATGGTATAAAGTCCATTTCAGCACGGCAATTTTACTTAAAATTGGCACAGCGATTAATGCATTTATTTAATACTAAAACAGCATCAGGTATTTTGTATGAGTTAGACACACGTCTTCGCCCAGAAGGGAATTCAGGGTTACTGGCTATCAACTTAGAGAGTTATTTTAATTACCAACAAACGCAGGCGTGGACGTGGGAGCATCAGGCGCTTGTACGTGCAAGAATGGTACTCGCAGAGGCAAGCATGCTACAGCGCTTTAATGAAATAAGAAATAGTATTTTGAGGCAACGTCGTGATAAGGAAAAATTACAACAAGATGTGTCGCAAATGCGAGAGAAAATGCGTCGGCATTTGTCTCAAGATTCAGAGTCTCAATTTGACTTAAAGCAAGGTCATGGAGGTATGACTGATATTGAGTTTGTTGCGCAATACTTAGTGCTAAATTATGCTCATCAGTCACCTGAACTAACACGTTACACTGATAATATTCGTATTTTTGAATGTGCAGAACGAGACGGTATTCTCTGCCAAGAGGAAAAGCAGCTATTAATAGATGCGTATTGTTTATATCGAGACAGTTATCATCAGCAAAGTTTAGATCAGCAAGGACGATGTATTGAAATGAATAATACCTTCAAGCTGCTTGCAAATGGTGTGCGCGGCATATTTGAAAAGTGTTTATAAAATAAGATGCAAGATATTGTCATTGATCGTTGAGACTGTACTAAAAGCTTATCCGGGTTCTTATATCGTCATAGCATAGGAGTTTTTACAGCACCTATGTTACCTTTCTTGCAGTGATTGGAAGTTCAAACACACTTGGCTGAAAGCGCAGTTGGGTATTCACTATGGATACCTCTTAAGCTGAGTTGCCCAATGATAAAAAACAACAGTCCCTAAATGTCCTGTTGCATTGTACTTTTACCACAGTATACCGCTCATACTAAATCCAGCCTGTTACGCTGCATATATTGGTGAATGATATTCTTGAATATCTATTGTTTTTATAACAATAAAAAGTTAAACGAGTTTGGCTGAAGATTGAGATTTTTCGTATAAATCAGCTTGTAGAGAGTGATTGTTTTTTGTTGTTTTAATAATAAATTATTTTAAAACAGCAGTTTACCCTTTTTTGTTATGAATAATTTATAAGTATTCATAAGTTGTTTAATTCCCCCTCTATCCCTTAAAGTTCACTTAAGCCCAGACTGATATGGTCATGGACGAATTAACGAATTTTAAAGGAATATAAATAAAGCATGTGGTGAAACAGTAACGGTGTCAGTAAACATACTGATACTTTACAACATACAGTGACCGTGGTGAGTTCATGTAAATAATGATGAGTTGAAAAAGGTACATATCACTCAAACTTTTGTTTATAGAGAACGGGCATAGATGCAAACCACTTCATTTTATGTGGTAAATGGTTCAAATTAATTTCATAAAAATAATTAAGGGAAATACAATGATAAAAAAAGCAGCGTTAGTATTAGGGGTTGCGTTGGGTATTATGAGTACAGCGGCAGAGGCCCGAGGGTACTGGGAATATAAAACTGTTTGTGATTACGAAACAGTGTACAAAGATGTAGACTTTACATCTTGTAGTTACGGGGGCTGGGAGAGTCAGAAGTACTTTAGAAGTTCTAGCATTCTCAATGGTCATGTTTCTTGTAGTAGTAGTATAAATAGCTCTCAGTGGGTCGATAAAGAGACATGTAATTGGGAATATCAAGGTGTTTATCCAAACCAAAAGTATGTGAGAGTATGTAAAATGACCCCAACATTTACATCAGTGTGGCTTAATTTAGAATCTCAATCACATCAGACTCGGCAAGATGCAGTGCGTCAAAAAGTACCAGGTTCTTGTCGTGAAGAGCGCGTATGGATCCCACTCTGTTCCAACTGTCAGATCCCTTAATTGATGGTTGAAATGGTACTCAGCCCATAAGTTAGTTTATGGGCTTTTTAAGATTAATTGGTGAGTTTTCGGCAGTTCTCTCTCACAAATTGAGAGGGTTTTTTAGTGATCACTGCAGCTCGTTGACGGTGGCAAAAAAAAGTATACACTTCGTATTCAAAGTCATCATTAATGGCTCGTCCAACCTGGTAGAGTGTTGATACAAAGTTTGTATCGACTCTAAAATTCTGCTTTACTACATAGTCACGTTCGAGATACCAAAATAATTCAATGTCTTCTTTTTTTGCATAGGCAGCAAGTGCACCTTTGAGTGTGTTTCCCATCTCAAATCGACGTGGTGCAACTTCGCCAGTCCAACGTTGGTTTGAAGGCTTTACGACTAAACCACGCTGAGCCAGTGCGTCATCAAGTGGAAAAGTAGGTTTACCAATTTCGATCACAAACTGCTCTCGTTCAGTATCTCGCTCATTAACCCGATTCTTAAAGCTCTCATAAAATTGTGATAACCCTTGAGCAGCGGCATTGGTGGATTGCCTCATGTCCATTTTTGGTAATGCACCGTATAAAAAATAATATGCAGCCCAAATCAAGATAATGGCAAGCGATAGGTGCTTTACCCAAAAAAGAACGGATGAAAGTGTTTTATTTTTTTTTGCCATGATTTCAAATGCTCAACATTTAGTAATATGATGGTGCGTCTTTGTCAGCACGCGTTTTAAAACGTCGGTGTAACCACATGTATTGTTCTGGGGCATGCATAATCGCTTCTTCCATTCGAGTGTTAACCCTGATGATATCGTCATTAGCGTTATCACTTGGAAAGTGCTCAAGCGCTGGGAGAATGGTTAAATGATATTTTCCTTTAGCATCCCTAGTACCACTTAAACTGAGCGTTTCACAATGTTTACTGCTAGCAAAAAGCAAGGTTCCTGTGGTGTTTGCTGCATCAGCAACCTTAAAAAAAGGGGCAAATTCGCAGCGGTTGCGTCCATAGTCTTGATCAGGTAAGTAATAACAGAGCTTTTTGTTTTTCAAAGCTTGCAGCAGGCCCTTTACATCTCGCTTGCCAATTAAAAACTCATTTGACCGTAATCGCCCTTTGGTCATAAAGAACTCCATGAGCGCGTTATTATGAGGGCGATAAAATCCAACACCTTGTTGTTTTACACCTAAGATGCGCCCAAGCATTTCAAGGTGAAGCATATGAGGCACAAGTAATAACACCCCTTTTCCGCTGTGCTGTACTGCTTCAATGTGTTCTATACCAGATATAGAGCCAATGACGCGATTTATACGCCACTGTGGCCACCACCAAGCCATACCTGTTTCCAAAGTAGCCAATCCGGTATTTTCCATGTTGGTACGGACCATGGCTGCTTGCTGAGCAGCAGACAAATTAGGAAAGCATAACTTTACATTCACTTCGGCGATATGACGACGCTTTTTAAGAAATCGATGTACTAGTCGGCCTAACCCTTTACCAAGTAAAAATTGCGTTGATTGTGGCAACCAAGAAATGACATACATAAAACATACGCCTAACCATGTTAACCAGTATCTAGGCGCAAAGAATGCCAATTTTAAAGCGGGGTTTTTGACCACAAATATGTTCTCTTGCTGATATGATGAGGGTAGTTTATCTATATGTGCCGGAAAATACAAAAGCCGGCTAGGCCGGCTTAATAAATATACGATTTATGTATTAGAAACTATTGCAAATTAACTTTGCTTCAAACCTTTGTTAATTGCTTCTAAATCTGTACGAGAAAGCGTTCCGGCAGCTTGCTTTAGTTTCAGTGATGAAAGTACATATTGATAACGTAAATTAGCCAGATTCTTTTTCGCGTTATATAAATTCTGCGTGCTCACTAAAACATCAACAATAGTACGAGTTCCCACTTCAAAGCCAGCTTCTGTTGCCTGTAATGCGCTTTCGGCTGAAACGACGGCTTGCTCTAGCGCGCGATATGTTGCCACGTTAGACATCACTTGGTTGTATGATGTGATCACAGAACGGGTAACTTCTCTCATGCTGGCTTCTAGATCTTCACTTGCGCCAACATACAGCGCTCGAGCTTGATCAGTTGCAGCTTGAGTACGACCACCAGAGTAAATAGGTACATTAAATGTTACACCAACCGTGGTTTGATCTTCACGAGGTTTATGTAATGCGCCATTGCTGTCAGCCAGAGAATCACCGTAACTCGCATTGAGTGAGAGTGTCGGGTAGTGTCCTGCTTGAGCTTGTTTAATTTGATCTTCAGCTATTTCCAAACTTGCTTTAGATATCGCAAGAGATAGGTTTTTATCTTTTGCTATATTAACAAAGTCAGTTGCTTTTCTACTCGGAGATACAGTTGAAAATGTGTCGGTATTGAGGGAATCAAGTTTACTGTGGTATTTACCTGTAATGGTACGCAGTGATTCTCGGGCAGTTTCAACATCATTTTTTGCGACAATTTCATTTGCGACAGCTCTGTCAAACTGTGCTTGTGCCTCGTGCACGTCGGTAATTGCTGTTAAACCAACTTCATAGCGTTGCTTTGTTTGCTCTAATTGACGCTCAATAGCCCGCTTTTCGGCTTGTACAAACTCCAAATTATCGAGTGCACTTAAAACATCAAAATAACCTTGTGCTATGCGGACAACTAAATCTTGTTGAGCCAGTTCGTATTGGGTACTCGCTTGCATAGCTTGTTTTTCAGCGATGCTTAGAGATTCCCAGATGGACATATCAAAAATTGTTTGTTGTAGTGATAGAGTTCTGCTAAAAGTATCAGTAAAGCCACTACCTAGGGTATATCCGCTCAGATCATTTTGCTGACCGTACCCATCAGAGTCGACTTGCTGATATCCAGCTTCAAAACCTAGTTGTGGTAACAAAGCACCTAATGCACTGTCTTGTGCAAACTTTTGTGCATCAGCTTGTGCTTTAGCTTTAAGTACGATTGGATCATTTGCAGTCGCAATGTCGTATACTTGCAATAAATCTTCTGCGTACGTTAGGTTGCTGGTTAATGCACAAGATAAACCAACAAAAAGAGATAGTAAGCTTTTTTTCATTTTCGCTCAGTCCTTAGACAATTTTTTATACTGGAAGCATGTTACCCTGTTTTTTTTAGAAACGATAAACTTAATACGTAAATCAAAGCCAACAAGTGTAACAGAATATATAAGGCTCAAATTGGTTTACTAAGCCTCGCACGATAGTTTTAGCATATTGGGCCTTATGGTTAATTTTTAAACCCCAAATTTGAATTAAACAGGAAATAAAATGAACTCTATTAATGAATTTGATAACCAGCATGTAGAAGTGGAGTCAATCCATAGTGTTTATGAAGGTTTTTTTAAAATTCAGGCGTATTATTTTAAACATGCCTTATTTGTTGGTGGGGTTTCAAAGACTGTTCGGCGCGAGATTTTAGAGCGGGGACATGCGGTTGCGGTTCTGCCTTATGATCCAAAAACTGACACTGTGCTTTTAATTGAGCAAATACGTATTGGCGCAATGGCCACGAAGTCTTCACCTTGGTTATTGGAATGCATTGCTGGTATGGCTGAGGGGTCAACAGATTACAAACATGTTGCGCGTAAGGAGGCCCAAGAGGAAGCGGGGTTAACTTTAGACAAGTTGCACTTTATGACTTCTTATTTATCAAGCCCAGGGGGCACGACAGAACGGATTTATTTATATCTAGCTGAAACGGATTTATCACAAGCTGGTGGTATCTATGGATTAGAAAGTGAAGGGGAAGACATTAAAACTCATGTACTTCCTTATGACGATGCACTTGCCAGATTAAATACTGGCGAAATTGATAACGCTGCAACAGTGATTAGTCTACAATGGTTAGCATTAAATAGGGCGAAAGTCTTAAGTGAAGTAGCTGTAAAAAGTTGAGGTTTGACTTTGAGTGAAGTAGCAACTAGGCAAGGATATATTCAATCCTTACCTAAATATATTACATTATGTGAGCGTAATTACTTGCGTGTTTTGAAAGTACTACCACCGGAGGAACCCGGTGCTCAACGTACGATTGAACTTGCAAATGCGCACTATGACATAGTTGTGGACGGGTGCGCCAAATACACCACAGACATTACTATTCGACAAACGGTTAGTATCAGTGACTTTTTGCCTGAGTTTCAGTTATCAGTGCGTTTGTATCATGATGCGAAGGTTGCTGAAGTTATTCATCATGATTTTCATCAACGTATTAAACCATCATATGGTTACCCTAACCCGAGCATGCATCAAAAAGATGAGAAGTATCAACTGAATGCTTTTTTGGCTGATTGGTTGATGGCTTGTTTGGAAAGTGGCAGAGTGCCATTAAACTGGGATGTAAACAATGGCATGGTTTAGGCACCCGTATCACTTTGATAAATCGAGTATAAAGTTGGCACATATCACAGATAGTCATTTGTTCTGTGATGAAATGGGGACGTATTTTACGGTTAATACTGCCGATAATTTTAAGCGTACGTTGTCATATATGGCCACATGCCACCTTGATGCCGTGATTTTTGGTGGTGATTTGACCCAAGATCATAGTGTTGAATCTTACCAATTGTTTGCTGAGCTAGTGCGAGTCTCTGAATTAGATTGCCCCGTATTCTGGCTTCCAGGCAATCATGATGAATTAACTGAGTTAGAGCAAATTAGCCTTGGTCAAATTCATTCAAATAAACACCTTAGGTTAAATGGTGCGGATATTTTTTTAATTAACTCAAAAGGTGAGACACCGGCTGGATGGTGTGAACAGCAGCATCTATTTGAGTTGCATCAGATGTTATTGTGCAGTTCAGAACAAGTTTTAGCATTTAGTCATCATCACCCCGTGCCTATTAATGGCTATTTAGATAAGCATATTTTGGAAAATGGTCCAGCGTTACTTAATTGTCTAGTCAATAGTAATAAAGCGGTAAGACTTGTGCATGGACATGTTCATAATGATTACCAAAGCACCTATCGAACAATGCATGTTTTAGCAACCCCTGCGACGTCAATACAGTTTAACAAAGGCACATCTCAGTGGCAGCAGCAAGACCGTGGCCCTGCGTTACGTATTATTAATTTTGGTATCAATGGGTTTGATTCTGAGGTGATATGGCTCGACGAGTAATCTACATTCATGGCTTTAATAGTTCAGAATTATCATTTAAAGCCCTGCAATTTGGTGAGTGGTTTGCGTCGCAAGGGTATTCGTGTGAGTATTTAACACCTAGGTTGAGCTTTGACCCACGTATAGCCATATCACAGCTAGTTGCATTAATTGAACCAGATACGGTACTAATAGGCAGTTCTTTAGGTGGATATTATGCGACATATTTATCACAATTGTATGGTTTAAAAGCAGTTGTGATTAATCCAGCGGTTAAACCTTTTGATTTATTAGCGGATTATTTAGGAGCACAGTATAATCCCTACCAAAAGGTACATTATGAATTAACGTTAGATCATGTAGAGGCTTTAAAGCAACTACATTACGCAACGTTAGTGCACCCTCAGTTGGTGATGTTGTTGCAGCAAATGGGAGATGAAGTATTACCTTATCAGCAAGCTGTGCGGTATTTTATGGCATGTGAACAACGTATCGAGTTTGCTGGAGATCATAGCTTTATGGCTTTTCAGCGCTATTTTGACACCATAGTCAATTTTTTAGAAATCACATAAAACTGAACGAATTTAATAAAAAGAATCCATTTATGAGCGAGCAAAACTATAACGCAGAAGCGATTGAGGTTTTAAATGGTTTAGAGCCAGTTAAACGCCGACCTGGGATGTATACGGATACCACTCGACCAAACCATTTGGGACAGGAGGTTATCGATAACAGTGTTGATGAAGCTCTTGCGGGTCATGCGACAAAAATAGATGTTATTTTACATGAAGATAACTCTTTAGAAGTGTGTGATGATGGTCGTGGTATGCCGGTTGATATTCATCCAGAAGAAGGCTTACCTGGGGTTGAGTTAATTTTAACCAAATTGCATGCTGGTGGTAAATTTTCAAATAAAAACTACCAGTTTTCAGGCGGTCTACATGGCGTGGGTATTTCCGTTGTGAATGCTTTATCGACGCGTGTACAAATCACCGTAAAAAGAGAAGGTCAAGTACATGAAATGGCATTCGAAAGTGGTGACAAAGTACAAGATTTAGAAGTGACAGGTACTGTCGGAAAACGTAATACTGGTACCTCGGTGCACTTTTGGCCCGACGCCAGTTATTTCGATTCAGCAAATTTCTCGTTATCCAAGCTTAATCATATCCTCAAAGCAAAAGCGGTACTGTGTCCAGGTTTAAAAATTCGTTTTATTAATAAACAAACCAAAGAGACACAAGAGTGGCACTATGAAGCAGGCCTAGAAGATTACTTAAAAGACAGTGCCGCAGGCTTTGAAGTTTTACCGAAAAGCCCTTTTATAGGGAATTTTAGTGGTTCAACAGAAGGGGTCGAATGGGCATTGCATTGGTTACCTGAGGGGGGGGAGTCGATCACAGAGAGTTATGTTAACTTGATCCCTACTGCTCAAGGTGGCACACATGTCAATGGTTTGCGTCAAGGGTTACTTGAAGCAATGCGCGAGTTTTGTGAGTTTCGAAACTTGTTGCCAAGAGGGGTTAAATTAACACCTGATGATATTTGGGATAGGTGTAGCTATGTGTTGTCTGCAAAAATGCAAGATCCACAATTTGCGGGGCAAACAAAAGAAAAACTGTCGTCACGTTCTTGCGCCACATTCATTTCGGGTATTGTGAAAGACGCGTTTAGCTTATGGCTAAATGAACATACTGATACGGCCGAATTGCTTGCTGAATTGTGTATTAGCAACGCGCAAAAGCGTATGCGTGCCGCGAAAAAGGTGGTTCGTAAAAAAGTTACGTCAGGGCCTGCCCTACCAGGTAAGTTGACGGATTGTTCAGGAACAGAAACAGAGCGTTCAGAATTATTTTTAGTAGAAGGTGACTCTGCTGGTGGCTCAGCAAAGCAAGCCAGAGATCGTGAATTTCAAGCGATAATGCCACTTCGAGGTAAAATTTTAAATACATGGGAAGTGGAGTCAGGCCAAATATTGGCATCTCAAGAAGTACACGATATTTCGGTTGCCTTGGGCATAGACCCTGACTCAGATGATTTATCTGGTCTGCGATATGGCAAAATATGTATTCTCGCGGATGCTGACTCTGATGGATTACACATCGCGACTTTGTTATGTGCATTGTTTGTACGTCATTTTCAAAACCTAGTTAATAAAGGGCATGTATACGTTGCTATGCCGCCATTATTTCGAATTGATGTCGGCAAAGATGTATTTTATGCACTAGATGAAGATGAGAAAAAAGGCGTATTAGCGCGGATTGAGGCAGAGAAAAAACGTGGCAAAGTGAATGTTCAGCGATTTAAAGGATTGGGTGAAATGAACCCGCTTCAACTACGAGAAACCACCATGGATCCTAATACCCGTCGTTTGGTGCAATTGACACTGGATGAACCAGAGCACACGATGGAAATGATGGATATGTTGTTGGCTAAAAAGCGCTCAGGGGATCGTAAAGTTTGGTTAGAAAATCATGGCGATAAAGCCGAGTTTGACGCTTAAGGTGGTTATATGAAACACATATTGATACTGCTAAGCTGTCTTTTAGCACCTTTAAGTTCTGCACAAATATTAGACAAACTATCACTGCCGAGTGGTTATGAAATTAGCTACTTCGCACAAGATGTTGATAATGCTAGGCAAATGGCTGTGTCAGCCAATGGCATCGTATATGTCGGCTCGAGAAAAGCAGGCAAAGTGCACGCATTAATTGATGATAATAAAGATGGCATAGCAGATCGTAAAATTGTTTTAGCTGAAAAGCTAAATATGCCATCTGGATTGGCAATGAAAAATGGCAATTTATTTGTGGCTGAGGTTAGTCGAGTTATTCGCTTCTCTGATATTGATCTGCAATTAAAGCGCCAAGCGAAGTCGTTTGATTATGATGTGGTGTTTGACGATTTGCCAGACAAACGGCACCATGGCTGGAAGTTTATTCGTTTTGCCAATAATGGTGAATTGCTTATTCCGGTTGGTGTGGCGTGTAATATTTGTGAGGAAGACCCCAAATTTGGTCGAATTTTTTCTCTGAATTTAACCACCAAGAAACTGACCACGGTTGCCCAAGGTGTTCGAAATTCAGTGGGTTTTGATACAAATCCAAAAACGGGCAATTTGTGGTTTAGCGACAATGGCCGAGACATGATGGGAGATGATATACCTCCCGATGAAATCAATCGAGTGAGTAAGCCACAAGAGCATTTTGGTTTTCCATTCGTTCACGGTGGCAGTGTACTTGATCCTGAGTATGCAAAAAACAAAACTTTAATGGATTTTCAGCACTTTAGCGCGCCAAAACTTGCATTGCAAGCACATGTAGCGCCGTTAGGGTTGCACTTTTATCGCGGTACACACTTTCCTGAAGAGCGGCATAACACTTTGCTTGTTGCAGAACATGGTTCGTGGAATCGTAGCAAAAAAGTTGGCTATCGTGTGATGATGGCGACAATTAAAGGCGGTGAAGTCACCGCTTATGAGCCGCTGGTAAGTGGTTTTTTATCTAAAGAGCAAACCTTAGGTCGTCCGGTTGCATTTGCTGAATTGGCAGATGGTACTTTGTTGGTATCGGATGATTATGCGAATGCGATTTACCGTATTCGCTATAACAATAAATAGGGTGTTACATGACTGATCCTCAAGCCTTGTCGTTACAAGGCATTGAACAACAGACTATGGGGCGTTTTACTGAAGACGCTTACCTTAACTACTCCATGTACGTGATCATGGACCGCGCATTGCCACATATTGGCGATGGATTGAAACCTGTACAGCGACGTATTATTTATGCAATGAGCGAGCTTGGCCTTTCGGCGTCGGCGAAATATAAAAAGTCTGCGCGTACGGTTGGTGACGTATTGGGTAAGTATCACCCTCACGGGGATAGTGCATGTTATGAAGCCATGGTTTTAATGGCGCAACCTTTTTCTTATCGTTACCCCCTCGTCGATGGGCAAGGTAACTGGGGGGCTGCTGACGATCCTAAATCATTTGCGGCAATGCGTTACACCGAAGCTAAACTCTCTAAATTTGCAGAAGTTTTATTAAAAGAGCTGGGGCAGGGGACTGTTGATTGGACACCAAACTTTGACGGTACAATGGATGAACCTAAGGTACTACCAGCACGGTTACCGCATATTTTGTTAAATGGGGTGACGGGTATCGCGGTTGGTATGGCAACAGATATTCCACCACATAATGTAAAAGAACTCGCAGCTGCAAGTTGTTTATTGTTAGATAAACCTAAAACGACGTTAGATGAATTATTGGATGTGGTTCACGCGCCTGATTATCCAACAGATGCAGAAATTATTACACCGAAAGCCGATATCAAAAAGATTTATACAACGGGCCGTGGCTCGATAAAAATGCGTGCAGTGTACACTGAAGAGCAAGGTGAAATCGTCATTACTGCATTACCTCACCAATGTTCGGGTGGTAAAGTTTTAGAGCAAATTGCAGCGCAAATGACGGCGAAAAAACTGCCTATGGTGGCTGATTTACGTGATGAATCTGATCATGAAAATCCAACACGCATCGTCATTGTACCCCGTTCAAACAGGATCAAATTTGAACCCTTAATGGCACACTTGTTTGCGACTACGGATCTTGAGAAAAGTTACCGTGTTAACTTGAATATGATTGGACTTGACGGTCGCCCACAGGTAAAGGACTTACGTCAGATTTTATCTGAGTGGTTGATTTTCCGTCGTGATACGGTAAGGCGCCGTTTACAGCACCGATTAGATAAGGTTTTAGCTCGACTACATATTTTAGAAGGCTTAATGACCGCCTTTTTGAATATCGATGAAGTAATTGAAATCATTCGTACCGAGGAAAAACCAAAAGTAGAACTGATGTCGCGATTTGCGTTATCCGATCGTCAAGCTGAGGCTATACTCGACCTTAAATTACGTCATTTGGCTAAGCTAGAAGAAGTAAAGATTCGTGGTGAGCAAGATGAGTTATCTATAGAGCGAGATAAACTTGAATTGACGCTAGGCTCTGAGCGCCGTATGTCAACTTTAATGAAAAAGGAAATTCAAGAGGCTGCTGAATTGTATGGAGATGAGCGTCGTTCTCCAGTCATTGAACGTGGAGAATCTAAAGCGCTCAGTGAAAAGGATTTAATTCCATCAGAAGCCGTGACAGTGGTTTTATCTGAAAAAGGGTGGGCACGAGTTGCCAAAGGTCATGATATTGATGCGCAAGGGCTAAATTACCGCTCTGGGGATGCGTATAAAGGCGCTGCGAAAGGAAAAAGCAATCAACCAGCCGTTTTTTTAGATACATCAGGTCGCGCATTTGCGACAGATGCTCACAGTTTACCCTCTGCGCGTAGCCAAGGTGAGCCGATGACAGGTCGTTTTAATCTGGCATCAGGATGTAATTTTGAACATGTTCTCATGGGCGAAGAAAATACCTTGCTCTTGATGGCAACGGATGGTGGTTATGGCTTTATTACTGAATTTAGTGATTTGATCAGTAAAAATAAAAACGGCAAAGCCCTTGTGAGCGTGCCAAAAGGTGCTGAGTTAATTGCCCCAATTGAAGTGCATGATGTTGCTTCTGATATGTGTATGGCCATTTCAAATGAAGGTCGAATGTTGTTGTTCCCACTACGTGACTTACCTAAGTTGACCAAAGGAAAAGGAAATAAGATCATTTCAATACCAAGTGCAAAAGTACAGGCCCGAGAAGAGTTTGTGAAGGTTTTAGCATGTGTACCTGAAGGTTGTGCAGTCACTTTACATGCAGGAAAGCGCAAATTGACATTGAAGCCGAGTGATTTAGAGCATTATTACGGTGAACGTGGAAGACGTGGAAATAAGTTACCTCGAGGGTTGCAGCGAGTGGATGAATTTGAAATAGAAATCCCTAGCTTAGAAAGTAAGGGAGGCTTAGAGGAAGAAAATGACGGGACAGCCTCATAGTACTTAATTTATTTGACTATAAAAACGGCCCATTGTGATGGGCCGTTTTTAGTTAAATAACCTAAACTTTGGACAATGGATACGCAAAAATAATTGCTTGTGAGTTCAGCGCGGCAATATCCAGAAGAAACCGCACTGAAACATTTTACTCAGGGCAAGTAGACTGTAATTCTCTGTAATACGCATTGTCGACATTGTGAACTATCTTGTAAGACGATTTGATTCGTTTTTATAGCTAGGATGCACAATGTTACAACCGCAGCATTGGTGCATCTCGCCACATTGTTTTTAAAGGAGCAAACCAATGGCAGAACATCAATCTAGAGCACAATTTCATCAAAACAACCCCCAAGCTAAAGCGCATGCTGCGTTAGATGACGCGACTAACCTGCAATTAAAATTAACGCCTGGCCCTGTAAAACTCTCGGCACATAAGTATCAAGGCAAAACTGCTGTGATAATAGGCGCTGGGGTATCGGGGCTAACGACGGCATATGAGTTATTAGCGCAAAAAACAGGGATGGATGTGGTGGTGCTCGAAGCACAAAATCGCACTGGTGGACGCTGTTTAAGTTTACGTACTGGCGATACGTTGACAGAAGATGTAAATAGCGACTTGTTTAATTCCACCCCAGGTCAAACACAAATGGTCCATTTTGAACAACCAAAAGGCGACAGTCGCCCGTATTTAAATGCAGGTCCAGGCCGTATTCCATCAGGCCATAAACGTTTACTTTCGTATTTGAAAGAGTTTGGCGTCGATGTTGAAGTGTATGTAATGAATAGTGAATCAAATTTAGTACAGATGAAAGATAGTTTTGCAGGTTTGCCATTGGTATATAGGCGCTTAGATCATAATACACGCGGCTGGTTGGCCCAGATGGTTTATGAAAATGCTCATAGTTTAATTAAAGCGACAGAATGTGGTGTTGCCGCCGAAAAGGTGGATGAACGTGCTGGGCAGTTACAAGATCTGATGATTTCGTTTGGGGAGTTGGTGCCATCTGGTGAATATAAAGGCAAGTATCAAGTAACGGCAGGAGAGAATGGCATGGAAAATGGGCGTTCTCGAGCCGGTTATACAGTATTGCCGGGCGTCGAGGCCGGTCGAACCGCAGAGCCGTTAAGTTTTGACTCGCTGCTTGAATCAAATTTTTGGGCAGAAACTAAATTTTATCAACCAGCTGACTTTTTATGGCAAAACACGCTATTTCAGCCTGTTGGAGGTATGGATCAAGTGCAACATGCTTTTGCACGAGAAGTGAGCCGTTTAGGGGGCAATATTCAGTTAAATAGTCCTGTAAAATGTATTCAATGGGATGAGAGCCGGCAACAGTTTGATATATCAGTAAGTAAAATGGGCACTGAAGCGGTTGAGCACATTTATGCTGATTATTGTTTTAGCAACATGGCCATGCCATTTTTGAGCAAGATATTGGATGACGACTTACAAAGTTTAGATACTGAGACTGGATTAGATAAAAGCTTCAAACAGGCATTGCATGCGGTTTATCAATCACAATTCAATGTGCCAACCCAAGGGTACGCCGCGAAGTTTTTGGCCTGCACAACCAAAGTAGGGTGGCAAGCTGATAGGTCGCTATGGCAAGGATCGAGTGTTGAAGTTCGTCACGATAATATCAGTAATGAAGATATATTGACGGTACCCGACTCTGAAGTCGGTGTAGTCCCTATTTTTGGCGGGATTTCATGGACAAACGATGAAATAACACAAATTTGGTATCCATCAACGGCCTATCATGATCAAAAAGGGGTATTGACTGGTGCCTACAACTTTTCAAAGGTGGCATTTGATTGGGGTTGTTTGTCGGTTCAAGAGCGCTTGGACAAAGCAAAGGCTGGTGCGACGCTATTCGGAGATGCCTTTGGGCATGGCTTGGAGCACGGTGTAGCCATTGCGTGGCAAAATATGCCATATATCAAAGGGGGCTGGGCACAATGGCATGTGGTGGGTGACCAGGCTGTTACGCATTTCAATGCATTGACGCAAGGGAGTGGAATTAATTCAGCTGCAGGTAAAAGTGCACCAAACTTCTTCGTTATTGGTGATCAGCTGTCATCACTGCCTGGTTGGCAAGAGGGGGCAATTGCGGCTGCATTGAATGCTGTGAGTCGTATGGAACGCCCCGATTTGGCTATTCCTCATCTATCATATTTGCCAGATACACGTTTAATGGTAGAAGGCATCTAACGAATACCTTTTGACTAATCAAGACTTCGGTGTTCAATGAAGTCTTGATATTTCCCCCATTATTTTTCTATATTCTTGATGTAGTTCAACCGATTATCAGAAGCTAAAGCATTTTTTATTTATCTGCGCTAAAATTACCGGTTATAACTTATGCCAGTTTTCTCAGCGAAGTGATCATTTAACTTCAATGTTGTAAAACTAGCTTATCTAAATTGGCGATTAATTCGCATAGTTCCACGGGGTTTGGTATGTCAGATAAGTGCTATATTACCGCACAACAATTGTTAGAAGATTCTTTTCGTGTTGCAGCACAAGTGTATGAAGATGGGTTTCGCCCAGATTTCATCATTGGTATTTGGCGTGGCGGCGCTCCAATTGGTATTGCTGTGCAAGAGTATTATGATTATAAAGGCATTGAAACAGATCATATCGCTGTGCGTACATCGTCATATTATGGAATAGGTAAGCAGTCAAAAGAAATCAAAGTGCACGGCTTACACTATATAATAGAAAATGCGGATGCCGGAGATTCATTGCTGATTGTTGACGATGTATTTGACTCAGGTCGCAGTATATTTGCGTTAAAAGAGAAACTCAGCGAGCTGATGCGCTTAAACTTACCAAGAGATATCCGAGTTGCGTGCCCGTACTATAAGCCGAAAAATACCAAAGTGCCCATGAAGCCAGACTATTACATTCATGAGTCAGATGAATGGCTGGTGTTCCCGCATGAATTATCTGGATTAACCCCAGATGAGATTATTGCGGGCAAATCTGATTTAGCTAAAATTCAGGACCTTTTTAAATAAAGTATGATAAAGGTGTACAAAACATACCGTTTTGTACACTGAGCTTAAATTTGGGAGAAGCTATCAACAAACTCTTCAAGTAAAGTGATATCCACAGGCTTTAAGCCATCACTGGTACGTACTATTAATCCTTTTTCAACCAGTTCAGACACCACGCGTCGATAAGCTCGCTCCGTTGTCGCAAAACGTTCGGCTTCAGCATTGACCGTTGGGTAAGCTCGCAGCATGGTTGGATGGTTGTTTTCGGCACGCAATAAACAATCATTAGCAATGTTATAGCTGAGTGGGAGCAGCAATTTATCTAGGTTGATTTTTTGGTTTTCGGTGAATTTTGCGGCAATAGACTGTGCTGTGTATAAGCTCAACTGGGGTTGATCTAACAATAGCTGGCGCCAATGCTTTAACTCAATCAGGTTGTACTTCACCTCGCTAAGGCAAGTGACTGTATAAATACAAGGGTGTTGATTGAGTGCTTCAATTTCACCAATGAGGGTGTTATTACAATCTAATTGTCCGAGTAGGAGACGACGACCGTTACCCACATCATAGCTGAATGATACAGTACCACTGCGTACTAAGATTAACTTGCTTAGTGGCTCATCTTGATGAATTAATACGTCTTTTTTACTATGTAAAAATCCGTTACCCGCGAACTTTAATAATTGTTCTACAAGATCGGTGGAAAAATGATATTGAAACATCTAGATGGCTCTTCGGACAATTGTCCTATTTATTGGTGATAAATAACGATAGCATGAAGTCCTTGATTTCTCGCTAACTCACACCAGCGGTTTGCTAAAATGCAAATGCCCCCGTTCCCGTGTTAGAGCTTACTTAGTCCTAATTCTATAAGGGGTTTGTGAGTTAGTTTTTTTATTCTAGGCTTAATCACACCAGCAATAATTTTGTACAGCTGACTATGCTAACTCAACTAATGGGAGAGAACAAATGACTTGGGAATATTTAGGCTATATTGCCTCAGTTTTTTTGGTAATTTCACTGATGATGAGCAATGTCGTTAAATTACGGTGGTTTAATTTAACAGGGTGTATATGTTTTGCTATCTATGGAGTCATGATAGAAGCTTGGCCTGTGGCGTTTACTAACGCACTATTAGCGCTTGTAAACAGTTACCATTTAATAAAACTGCACCGTACTGACTAGGGATTGTTGATCTTTGCTGTTCTATTTTTGTTCGCTTTGAGCGTGCTTTTATCGAGGCGCTTAATGTGTGGCTTAGTGATCTAAGCGAATATTAAGCAACAAAGAGAAAAGGGCGCTCAAAAGAACCAGTAGGCAGCGCTTGATTGACTTTTCTACTATGTTATCGGCTGACTCACATGGAGTAACCATGCTACGCAGCCTCTGCCTTATATAAAATCCAATCAAACTGCTGCAAAAATGAACCTGACAGATCAACAGCCCCTAGTACCGTGCAGTTAATAATATAACAATTAACCTTGGTATTTTAACTTTCCTGCGATCCAAGTTTGTTCAACTTGAATATCATCTATTTCATGCTGGTCAATATTCATAAAGTCTTTATCAATTAAAATGAAGTCTGCCCATTTTCCTTGTTCTAAACTCCCGGTTTTATATTCTCTAAATTCACTATAAGCCGCATCAAGTGTAAAAGCGCGCAAGGCCTGTGCTCTGGTTACTGCCTCATTGACTCGCCAGCCACCTTTAGGTTTTTGCGCCCGAGACATTCTTGTTATAGCCGCATATAAGCCATGGAAGGGGTTGGCTAACTCAACGGGGAAGTCTGATCCAAATGCTACTTTACTGCCCTGTTTGATAAATGTTTGCCACGCATAAGCCCCTTGCAGCTGTGCATCGCTTAAACGCAATTGCGCCATATTCATATCTGATGTGGCATGAACAGGTTGCATAGATGGAATAATGGCCAACGATTTAAAGCGTGGTATATCTTGCGGGTGAACAACTTGGGCGTGCTCAATGCGGTTTCTAAGCAGCTTTCCCCCAACTGATTTGAAGGTGTTTTCATACGCATCTAGTACAATACGGTTTGCTCTATCACCAATTGCATGGGTGTGAGCACTGAACCCATGTTTGAAGCTCTGTGTAAGTAAAGCTTCTAATTTTGGTTGAGTTTCGAGCATTAAACCTTGATAGTTTTTACGATCATGGTAATCCTTGATAAGTGCTGCACCTCGACTACCCAAAGCGCCATCCGCATATATTTTAACACTACGAATAGACAAAAAGTCTTGCGTGTCTTTTATAACGCCGTGTTTTAACATGTTTTCTAACTTGTCATCATTTGCGCCAAGCATTGCATAAATACGCAGAGGCAGTTTTTTTTGTTTCGCATAGTTTTGGTATAACAACCATGTATTGTAGTCGATACCGGCGTCATGAGTTGAAGTGATCCCTAAGCTGAGCAAATGTTTACCAGCCACTTCTAAGGCGCGTTTTCTTTGCGTAGGCAAAGTCGTGGGAATGTGCTGATTAACCAAGTTCTCTGCCTTATCGATAAATATCCCAGTTGGTAACCCGTCGGCACCTCTGATTATCTCGCCACCTTTTGGTGCTTGGGTATGAGCTTCTATTTTAGCCAGTTTCATCGCTTGTGAATTGGCCCAAATTGCATGCCCGTCAACTCGGGTTAACACCACAGGTCTGTTTGATATATATTTATCTAACTGCGCAGCGGTAGGAAACTTGCCACTAGGCCATAAAGTTTGATCCCAGCCGCGACCAATAAGCCAACCTTCTGGGTTTTTATTGGCATAGCTTACGAGCTTTTCTCCGACTTCTTTAATCGAGCGACTTCCCCTAATATCTAATCGAAGTAAGTTGTTACCAAGCCCTATAACATGACCATGGGCATCGATTAATCCAGGCAGGAGGGTTTTGCCTTGGCCATCAATTCGGGTCGCTTGAGGGAATTGTTTTAACGTAAGATCATTGCCTGTTTTAACGACTTTCCCATCTTTAAATACCAGTACGCTAAATTGTGCGAGGGCACCCGCATTGGTTGGCGTATAGCCTTGTATGTTGTGAATAAGGGTTGTTTGCGCAAATGCAAAGGATGAAGCGCCAAGTATGCTTATGCTGAGAAATAAACTTTTTATCATTCACTTGCCTATGAGTGATTTATTATTTTATCCACCTTAACGTAATTTTTCTTATGGCTCAATTGATTGCATAGTTATGTCGGTTAAGAAAAATAGGCGGTTTGGATAACTCGATCTAGGGGGAAATTAATATAGAATCGGTTATTCAGTTTATAAGATAGTTAAGAGTAAGGTTAAATGGCATCGCATTTGTTTGGAGAGGCAGTATGAAATTGTTTATGGTTTATTTAGGGGGGCGAGTTACCGGGTGCCATATTGAAATGCATGATGTACGGTTTGTTATCGGTGAAAACATTGAACAATGTTACCCGAAATTGAAAGCGCAATGGGTTGGGGATAAAAATGCGGTGCATATTGATAGCTATACTGAAATTACGCACATCAATGGCTATGAAGTGAATTTGGTAACCGAGCATATCTCGCAGTCTGAAAAGCTGTACTTTGTTAATATGGGTGGGTATCACCCCACGGATCTTGCTGAGCAGCATGATTTTGCTTTGTTTATTGCGAGGAGTGTTCAAGAGGCAAAAAATCAAGCTTATGCACAATTATTAGTGGGAGCAAGTCACCTCCATAAAGATAACTTACATGATGTGGACGATTGTTTTGCAATAGATTTATTAGATGAAAAATATTTCATTAAATTAACACCCAGTGGTAAAAGTAAGCCGCTGACACCAGATTGGTTTGGGTATCATATTTTGTAATTTACGGGTCTTTTTGCTCAGCTTTAATTGCCATTTTGATTGCAATAATAACAATAGCAAATAGGATGAAAGGGAGTGCAGCTAAGCTATATTCAGCGATAGAACTGTCCTGATAGCTTGGTTGCAGAATAAAATGACCGCCAATGCAAAGTAAAATAGCAACGAACAATAATGGGAGCATAATTAGCTCCTTACGTTTTGAGTGTTTCTTCATTAAAAAACCTCCGAGACTTGGGGCGTACTATGACGTACCTTTTTGTTACAAGGCTTGATATGGATCATTTGATAAATCATTTTCACCGACTCGCAAGCATAAAATATTTTAGTATAAAATATAACTAAATAAATCACTGTTCTAGAAACAAATATACCATTTTAGCGAGGTTAGCGCGACTATATTAGTGATTGTATACAATCAGCGTGTAATCGTGCGAAAAATGGTGGTTTTATGCAATTATTAACAACTGCTCAAAAGTAACATGAGCAAAATTTACTTGTACAGTTTTTCCTCTTTGTTATAAATGATGGCTTGTTGAGCAGGAGGAAGCATGAAAAGTGAGATAGTTGTAATTAAATTGGGCACAAGCGTACTGACGGCAGGTGAGAAAACCTTAAATAAGCCGCGTATGGTCGAACTTGTGCGGCAGTGTGTACAACTTAAACGCCAAGGCTATCAAGTGGTCCTTGTATCGAGCGGAGCGGTAGCGGCGGGTCGTGCTCAGTTACCAAAACCTTGTGGCAGCTCATTAAAAGAGAAACAAATGTTAGCTGCCATCGGGCAAGGCCAGCTCATTTACACTTGGCAAACGCTCTTTTCTTTATACAACATACCTGTTGCACAAATGTTACTTACTCGGGCGGACGTAGAGCATAGAGCGCGCTATTTAACGGCTCGAGATACCTTAAATGAATTATTACATCATAATGTCGTGCCAATCATTAATGAAAATGATGCGGTTTCTACGCGGGAAATAACGGTGGGAGATAACGACAATTTGTCGGCGATGGTAGCGATACTGGCCAATGCAAATAAATTAATGTTACTAACTGATCAAGTGGGGCTGTTTACTGCAGACCCGAGGAATGATCCAGATGCAAAGTTAATTGCAGAAGTGCGCAAAGTGGACGATAAGTTGCGCGCTTTGGCTGGAGGCGGGGGGAGCAATCAAGGCACTGGTGGTATGGCGACGAAACTTCAAGCTGCGGATATTGCACAAAGAGCTGGGATTGAAACGGTGATAGCGAAAGGTAGCGAAGTCGATATTATTACTAAAGTAATGAAGAATGATGCACCAAGCACGACTTTTGTGCGTTTCGATGCGCCGGTCGAAGGCAGAAAAAAATGGCTCTTATCTGCACCAAAGTCAAGCGGCGCATTGATTATTGACCTAGGTGCATGCGAGGCTTTAATTGACAGTGGAGCGAGTTTGTTAGCTAAAGGGATCATTTCGACACAAGGTGAGTTTAAGCGAGGTGATTTGGTGATGGTTAAGAATCAGCATGGTCACGTCATTGCAAAAGGACTGTGCAGTTTTTCAGACAGCGAATTGAGTATCATTAAGGGGTGTCACAGCTCAGAAATAGAGGATGAGCTGGGCTGTAAATCATCACATGTAGTGCTTCATAGGGACGATATGGTGCTACTTGAATGTATATAGTCACTGCATAAAATGTGTAGGGTAGACTAAGCTATAATCTCAAGGGTATTTGAGAGGCTTAAAATGACGATAGCGACTCAGTGTGGCCATGAGTTAACCGCTCGCTTATTGGATCAAAAAAGCGAATGTGCACTTGATGCGTGTTTTGACAAAATTCTTGAGCATCTTACTCAAGGTAATCACGCTTACGCATTGCTTTTTTGTAAGCAATTTACACCACAACAAATACCAAATACAGTTTTTACTTATTTAGAAGAAACGCTTACTGAGGCAGATATTGAATCTCAGGTAAAGCGGTTAGAGAAGCTAAAACCCAGTGTAGAAGTACATTATTACCATAGGAAAGGTATTTTTCCGGCTAAATTCGAAAATAATATACTGGGCTTTTTGGTTATTGAACTGATAGAAGATGAATTAATCTCTCCCCTCGAGTCTTTAATAGCGCACTTACTTAATGTATTTGTAAAACAATTGTCTACGCTGCATTATGCGTGTATTGACCCTCTATCTCAGTTATTGAATAGGCAGACTTTTGAAGAAAAGGTTTTAAGTGTTGTCGCTCGTGATAACCATGCTGCAATGCGTCAAGGTTATGCTGAACGTCGCTGGTACTTAGCGATGCTTGATATTGATAACTTTAAAGGCGTGAATGATACATTTGGTCATGTTATTGGCGATGAAGTTATTTTGCTGGTGGCGCAATTATTAAAAAGTAGTTTTAGAGCTGAAGATTATGTATTTCGTTATGGTGGGGAAGAATTCGCTGTCTTGTTTCCGAGCCAATGTCCTACCACTGCATTTAACGGACTAGAGCGGATTCGGATGTTGATTGAAGCAGCTCGTTTCCCACAAGTGGGTTCGATTACGGTCAGTGGCGGTTTTGTTGCTTTGGTTAATATTGGACAAACATCAGAGGCAGTCCACCAAGCTGATCAGGCGTTGTATTATTCTAAACAACATGGTCGTAATAAAATGACTTTTTTTGATGATTTAAACATAGCGCCCTTAGAACCAATCCATAGCGATATTGAATTGTTTTAGCTTGTGATATGATTGCCCTATAATTTAGACATGGGAATAAACATGAAATTTGTACGTTGGTTACTCGGGCGCATAATCTTACTACTTGATTTTATTTTTACACCTAGCAGTAAAAAGCGCCCATCAGAACAGCAATTGGCACTGGATACACAAACGGCACAGTTTAAACTGTATGAGTTTAAAGCGTGCCCGTTTTGCGTAAAAGTGCGTCGAGCGATTAAGCGAGAAGGGCTAAAAATAGAAACTCGTGATGCCAAAGGTAATGCACAATATCGCCAAGAACTAGCAGAGCAAGGCGGCAAAGTAAAAGTGCCTTGTCTACGTATTGAACAAGATAACAAAGTAACTTGGTTATATGAATCAAGTGATATTGTCAGCTATCTACAAAAGCTCGATAACGCTGCATAATTTGCCGTTCAATGAACAATGAGAAAATTTGAGAATATGGGTTGATATGCTAGCATATCAACCCATATTTTATCGTCTGATATTTAAGAGAATCCACATGACTATCCGTACTCGTGTAGCCCCGTCACCGACAGGTGATCCGCATTTAGGCACCGCTTATATTGCACTGTTTAATTACTGTTTTGCTAAACAGCAAGGTGGTGAGTTTGTATTACGTATTGAAGACACAGACCAGGTGCGAAGCACTTCAGAGTCAGAACTCGCAATTATGGATAGCTTACGTTGGTTGGGCCTTGAGTGGGATCATGGTCCTGATGTTGGTGGTGAGTTTGGCCCTTACCGCCAATCAGAACGTAGTGACATATATAAAAAATATGCACACCAGCTAGTTGAAGCGGGGAAAGCTTTCTATTGTTTTGCAACAGCTGAAGAGCTAGACCAAATGCGAGAAGAGCAAATGGCTGAGGGCTTACGTCCAAAATATGATGGACGTGGTTTACTCTTAAGCGAAGAGCAAATTAAAGCAAACCTAGAAGCCGGTATACCTTACGTTATTCGTATGAAGATCCCAACAGAAGGCACGTTTAAGTTTAATGACTACTTGCGCGATGAAATAGAGATCCCGTGGGAAAATGTCGACATGCAAGTGCTATTAAAAGCGGATGGTTTCCCAACTTATTTCTTGGCGAACGTGGTCGATGACCATCATATGCAGATCAGTCATATTTTCCGTGGTGAAGAATGGATTAACTCCGCTCCTAAATTGCTAAAGCTTTATGAAGACTTTGGTTGGGAAGCGCCGGTATTAGGCCACCTACCACTACTACGTAACCCAGATAAATCGAAGCTTTCCAAACGAAAGAACCCAACCTCTATCAATTATTATAAAGAGATGGGCTTTTTACCTGAGGCTGTACTGAACTATCTTGGTCGAATGGGGTGGTCTATGCCTGATGAGCGTGAAAAGTTCACGCTAGCAGAAATGATAGAGCACTTTGATATGAAGCGAGTCTCATTGGGCGGTCCAGTATTTGATGTCGATAAGCTAAGCTGGCTAAATGGTCTTTGGATCCGTGAAAATTTGACTGACGAACAACTTATCCAGCGCTTTGTTGATTGGAAGTTTAATAGTCAAACACTCGCGCGTATTTTGCCTGAAGCAAAAGCACGTATTAATACGCTATCAGACCTGGTTGATTTAGCGGGTCACTTTGTTGGCGGTATTCCTGAGTATGACCCTGCATTATTGACCGCAGGTAAAGCAGAGGAAGAGACTGTACGTCAAGCTCTACAATTTTTTATCTGGGAACTCGAAGGGCTACGTAACTGGGAAAAAAGTGAAATCTTTGCCATTGCTAAATCAGTATCAACTTTCCATGAACTCAAAATTAAAGAGTTTTTAGAACCAATTTTTGTTGCTGTGACGGGGAAAGCGTCGTCTACGTCGGTGTTAGATGCAATGGAAATCTTAGGTTCCGATCTATCCCGCGCACGTTTGCGTGTGGCGCTTGCACATATTGGTGTCTCGAAAAAGCAAGCTAAAAAGCTAGAAAAAGCTTATAGGGATTACCCAAACTCATAATCTAATTCTTTGAATTACATCTATAAAAAGCCACATTTACCGTTTGTGGCTTTTTTTATACTTAAATTTCAACAGATTCGACCTCTTTTTGTAAATATTCTGATAACATAGCGCGGTTTTATAGCTGATAAAGAAAGAATATATGTTAAGTCGTTTTTACCAAGAACAAGGCGAGCACGTGGTGATCACCCGTGAGCAAGGTAGTCAATTTGCAAAACAAATCGCAGATGATTTTAATCCACTTCATGATGTTGATGCTAAAAAGTTTTGCGTACCTGGTGATTTACTCTTTGCGTTAGTATTGCAGCGTTATGGTATCAGCGACAATATGCACTTTTCATTCTTAGGTATGGTTGATGAAACATCTCAATTGAATTTTCCGCAAGGAAATGAAGAATTTGATATCACCTCAAATGACAAAGTCATGATGTCAGTTAAACGTGATGGGGATGCTAATCTTTGTCCGAGTCTTATTGAGAGTTTAACGAAAAAGTATGTCGAGTTTTCTGGAACAGCCTTTCCGCATGTAATTATCCCGCTCATGGCACAGCAAAATGTCATGATCAATCCTGCTCGACCTATGGTGATTTACGAATCAATGGCGATTCATTTGGATGATACAAATTTAGAAGCTGTTGAACTGGAGTCTGATACGCCTGAGTTTAGCTATGAAGGCAAGCGCGGTAAGATTATTTTGCGCTTCAAGCTACTTAATGGTGGAAAGCTAGTAGGCCGAGGTGAAAAGCATATGTTGGTATCTGGGATTAGGCCATACTGTCAAGAGACTGTTGATGACTTAATTGCCTATTACAACAATAGAAAAGCAACATTGTAACTAAGCGAAAGCAATGTTAGATGCGCGCATCTATGGCGCGCATTTGTTATACTTCGGCCACTTTATTTGTCTGTGAGTAGCCTCCATGTCATTTCAATCTCTGCAATTAGCCCCTGAACTTAATCAGGCGTTAAACACGCTTAATTTTTCCACTCCGACGCCGATACAACAACAAAGTATTCCTGAGATTTTAGCTGGACGAGATCTTTTGGCGACGGCTCAGACAGGCACGGGGAAAACGGCCGCTTTTATATTGCCAATTTTACATCAGTTATTGCAAGTACCTGAGCATAGTGGACAAGTTCGTGCTTTGGTACTTGCACCTACCCGAGAGTTAGCACAGCAAGTTGCGAATAATACTCAAGCGTATGCCCAGCATACGGGCATAAAAGTTGCGTGTATTTATGGGGGAGCGAATATCAGCCCTCAAGAAAAAGCGCTAAGGGCAGGAGTTGATATTGTGGTGGCCACACCAGGGCGTCTTCTTGATCACTTATTAAAAGGGACATTGAAATTAGCATGTGTTTCTCACTTAGTATTTGATGAAGCTGATCGCATGCTCGATATGGGGTTTATTGGTGAAATAAAACGTATCATGCGTCATTTATCAGGAGATAGGCAAACTTTACTTTTCTCAGCGACGTTAGATGATCAAGTACAGAAGCTGGCGGCTCAATGGCTGACAAAGCCGCAACGAGTTGGAGTTGACCCTGATAATAGCGCAGCGGAAAAAGTAGAACAGCTGTTTTATGCTGTGGATGATGATCGCAAGCGAGAATTGATGTCGCATTTGATAGGGAAAAATAACTGGCAACAAGTGCTTATTTTTACCAGAACGAAAAATATGGCTGATGAATATGCGAAAGAACTCAATAAAGATGGGCTTGCAACATTGGCAATTCATGGTGATAAATCGCAAGGCGCGCGAGACAAAGCACTCGCGCAGTTTAAATCTGGAAAAACACGTGTGTTGGTTGCAACGGATGTTGCGGCTCGTGGTATTGATATCATTGATTTAAATTATGTTATTAATGCGCAATTACCATTTGTAGCCGAAGATTATATTCATCGTATAGGGCGCACGGGCCGTGCGGGGAAAGCAGGCACCGCTTTGTCTTTAGTGAGTATTGATGAACAATGGCTATTAGAAGAGTTGGAAGTACTGCTTGGTGAGCGTTTAACACCGCAATGGTTGCAAGGCTATGAACCTGATTTAACAAAAGAGCCTAAAGATAATCGAAAGAATTCAGCCAAATCACGAAAGCAAAGAGATAAAAAGCATATTTTAGGAAAGAGCGCGCACCGCCGTCGCCGATAATTATTGAGATAATGTTATTTTTGGTGCGACAGTATATGGGTTTTATTATTATACTTAATTGGTGCTAGAGTAAATCATATAGACAGTTAAGAGGTTGTCGAATGAGCACAGATCCTGAGCTATTACAGCAAACAAAATCTCAAGAAACATTGGCAAAGTGGCAAAAAACCATTGATTTAATGGCCAGAGTTTTTAATGTACCGGCTGGTTTTATTGTACAGGCACAGGAAGCGGGCTTTTCGGTGCTGGTTGCAAATAAAAACAGCGAAAACCCTTATTCTGTTGGTGGGTTAATCCCCCTTGAAACCAATATTTTTTGTAAAAAAGTGGTGGCGGAAAATGCGGCACTGTACGAGCGTAATGCGAGTATTAATCCAGAGTGGGACTCTAACCCTGAAGTGAGCGAGGATGGTTTTGAGTCATACTTAGGGGTTCCTATTCATTGGCCTGACGGTAGCGCCTTCGGTACGCTGTGTGTGATGGACTTTAAAATCACATCATATGATATCAGTATGGTTGAGTTAATTGAGCATCTGCGAGATATGCTCGAAGATGATCTTATATTGATGCACCGCTTTAGTAAAATGCGCACGATTGCGATGCTAGATCCACTGACCAATATTTATAATCGTCGTGCAGTTGTTACTTTGGCTGAACATAAACGTGATATTGCGCTAAAAATGGCGTTGTATTTTTATTGTATTTTCATTGACTTAGATGATTTTAAAGCGGTAAATGATCAATATGGACATATCATAGGCGATAAAGTACTGAGTAGTATTGCACAAGCGATAACAAGCGTCAGTCGAGATGATGATCTTGCTGGTAGGCTAGGTGGCGATGAGTTTTTGATGTTTGTGCAAGGACCAAATGGTGAATGGATTTCTGAATTAATGAAGCGGCTAGAAGAACAGTTTGAATTATTATTGACGCGTAATGCATTGCCCAAAGTAACGTTTAGTTATGGTAGTGCCGTAACCGATGAAAAGTTCATTGATTTAGAACAATTAATTGCCCAAGCTGACAAGTCGATGTATCAAGCAAAAACGGCACGGCGTAAGGTCTAATAACGACTCTATATTTAAATTTTTATGATTATGCAATTTGCTTTTCAGCTAAGTTTAATTCCATGGTCGCTTTGAGTAATCGGTATAAGTTTATAGATGCATCGATTTCTTCTTTACGGTTAGTTAAACTTTCAATATTTAACCCTAGCGGAATATCTAAGTGTGCACAGCTTTGCAAGATTAAATCTAGATTTTCTCGGCAAATACGTATGGATTCACTCAAAGGACTTGCTGAGTCTAACATGCGCCATTTTGTCGCCTCTGGCACAGAGATCCCTAACCACTCCATAAACTCTAGCGTTTTTTGTCCACCACAGGGAGTGAATGTTAAAATAATACGTTGTGGTGTGATCCCTTGCTGCTTGCATGTACGGACATAGCTGGTGATTAAGTCGATTGTGGCTTGAGCATTATATACGGCTTGAGATATGAAAAATTTACACCCTTGAGCCGTTTTCTCGATTAATCGCTGTTGCTCATTTTTTTTATTTGCATGGCGTTCAGCGATGGTTACACCACCTAAGAAGAATGACTCTTGATGCTCTGAAAGTGCTTTATAAGCATCTGGTAAGCTTAACTTGATGTTGCCAGTAGAGGATGGACTGCCAACAAGTACGAGGTTATTGAGATCAAATTTATCTTTGCTGTTGGTTAACCAGTTTTTAAATTCGGATGCATCACGCTGTGCAACACTTTTATATGTGATCACATCAAGATGAGAAAGTGTTTTAATTAATTGACTATATTCACATGGATCTACGGTATTTTTAAATGGGAATGGTCTAGGCGCTTGAGTACGGCTGCTTTCATCTTGAATATCGTAGATGACAACGCCATCATATTCGATTTCGTGTAATCGACCGAGTAATTTACTGGCGATGGTTTCCAATTGCGCTCTATCAGTCCCAATTTTTGGCGGGGTTGTACCTATAAGGTACACACCTTGTTTAGGGTCTTGTATTTTCTCTTGCAGTGATAAAGCCATAATCCTCATTCCAGCCTAGGTCATTTTGATAGTGTAAATATAGCAGCCATTTAGACGTCTAGATAGATTTATTTGTTGAAACTTATTCAATAAACATGAATTATTTTCATGAACTAAGCCATGCTGCTGTAATTTATCGACATATTTTTTTACATTTATCTGTCGAGTTCCGGTAAAAGTCGGGAGAATTTACGGCATAATTGCTCTGTTGAGTTAGCTAATAGCGCTAATTATAAAAATTGAGAGCAAGGAACACATATGAAATTTAAATTATTGGCAACGAGTTTGGCGGTTACATTCGCACTAACTGGGTGTATAAGTAATAACAGTAAACAAAATGTCGTTACAGCAGAGAGTGCAGCGGTAAGTAACAAAGTATTTTCGCAAGAATATGTCATTGAAGAATTAGATAATGGCTTGCGGGTGATGATTGTGAAAACGGATTATCCAGACGTTGTTTCATTGCAGATCCCCGTATCAGTGGGATCTCGTGATGAAGTAGAAGCGGGTAAAACTGGTTTTGCCCATTTCTTTGAGCATATGATGTTTAAAGGATCTGAAAAATATCCGCAAGATGTGTATTCAGATATATTGAAAAATTCGGGTGTAGACAATCGAGCATATACAACCAATGATTATACGAACTATTATCTCAGCTTTTCAAAAGAGCACTTGAATAAAGTACTTGAAATTGAAGCGGATATTTTCCAAAATTTATCTTATACAGAAGAGCAGTTTCGTACTGAAGCATTGACTGTAAAAGGTGAATACTTAAAGAACAATGCAAATCCGGTTCGCAAGTTACTGTCGGCAGTACGTAAAGAAGCCTTTGATACACATACCTATAAACACACGACTATGGGGTTTTTCGAAGACATTGAAGCGATGCCTGATCAAATGGCCTACGGACAGACATTCTTTGAGCGCTTTTATAAACCTGAATATGTGTCAATGATCATTGTGGGCGACGTTGACCCACAAGAAACAATGAATGCAGTGAAGCAACATTGGGGGAACTGGAAAAAAGGTGACTTCAAGGCTGAGGTACCGGTTGAACCAAAGCAAACTGAAGCAAAGTACGTGCATGAGCAGTTCGAAGGTATGCCTGGACACTGGTTATTGGTTTCTTATAAAGGCGCGCCATGGTTACCAGAAAAGAAAGACCGAGCGGCATTGGATTTGATCTCAGAGCTGTATTTTGGTGAGAACTCAGCACTTTATCAAGAGCTTGTGGTTGATAAACAAATCGCCAGTCAAATGTTTCCGTATAACCCTGAAACTAAAGATCCAGGATTATTGCATGTGTTTGTTAAAGTTGAGAAAGAGCAAGACTTAGCCCGAGTGAGAGATGCCGTTAATCGTACGTACGCCGAAGCGCGCACTGAGCTAGTGGACGAAGATAAACTAGCCGCACTAAAATCAAACCGTAAATATAGCTTTATTAATGGCCTAGATTCATCGCAGGCCATTGCTTCAACGCTTGCCAGATATATGCATTTTAAGCGAGACCCTGAAGTGATAAATCAACTTTACTCATCAGCAGATTCGGTCTCCTCGGCAGATATTAGGGCCGTTGCGAATAAGTATTTTGTAGACACTAACCGTACAACGGTGACAATGTCAGATTTAGAGAAAGTATCAGGCTTCGAAGAAGAGAAACCACTTTCAGTGCTTGTTAATCAAGTTAAACAGCCAGTAGAGCAGCACTTCAAGGTGTTGGATAAAACCAATAGCTCTCCGCTTGTTGATGTGAATTTACTGTTTTATACCGGTGCAGCTGCGGATCCTGCCGGTAAAAAAGGTGTTGCAGCACTAACGGCTGCCATGATCGCCAATGGAGGTTCACAAACTAAATCTTACAAAGAAATTCAAGCTGCGTTATATCCAATCGCAGGTAGCTTTGGGTATCAAATTGATAAAGAAATGATTTCATTGCATGGCCGTGTTCATAAAGACAATGCGCAGCAATGGTATGATTTAATTAGCGCACAGTTGTTAGAGCCTGGTTTTCGAGAGGATGATTTTAAACGTCTAAAGAAAGAGCTTATCGATGGGATTAAATCAGGGTTAAAATCATCTAATGATGAAGAGCTTGGTAAAGAAGTGCTTTATCACAAACTGTATCAAGGTCATCCATATGAAAGTTACAACTTCGGTGATTTGTCAGATTTAGAGGCATTAACACTTGCAGATGTGAAAGCGTTCTATCAGAGAGAGTTTACCCAAGCAAAACTCAATGTTGGGGTTACTGGTGAGCTTTCAAATACAGTTAAAGCACAGATGTTACAAGATTTAGCTAAATTACCTAAAGGGGAAGAAGCGCGTTTAATGGTGCCAGATGCGCCAGTATTAAGCGGTCGTCATGCAACAATTGTAGAGAAAAGTGCAAAGTCAACGGCGGTGTCTTTTGGCTTTCCAATAGATACAATTCGTAGCTCTAAAGATTGGACTGCTCTGTGGTTAGTCCGCTCATACTTTGGTGAGCACCGTAGTTCAAACAGTTTCTTGTATAAGCGTATTCGCCAAACCCGTGGCATGAACTATGGGGATTACGCTTATATTGAGTATTTCCCACGCGGCATGTTCCAGACAAAACCTGATGCGAACTTAGGGCGTTCGGAGCAAATATTTCAAATCTGGTTACGTCCATTACGCTCAAATAATGATGCACACTTCGCAACACGCGTTGCACAATTTGAGTTAGATAAACTGATTGCCAATGGTATGAGTGACAAAGATTTTAATGCGACGCGTAACTTTTTGAGTAATTTTGTACCGCAACTTGTTGCGAGCCAAAGTCGCCAATTAGGGTATGCCCTAGACGGGGAGTATTATAATACTGGGAACTTCGTTGAGTATGTGCGCAAGCAATTGGCCACTTTAACGGTAGATGACGTAAATCGGGTGATTAAAGAGACACTACAAACAGAGAATATGCATTACGTATTCATCACTGGGGATGGTAAAGACATGCAACAACGTTTGGCGTCTGAGCAAGTATCTCCTATGAAGTATAATTCAGATAAACCTGATACTTTAATTAATGAAGATAAGCACATTGAGAGTTATCAGTTATCAATTCCAGCAGCAAATATTGATGTGCAAGATGTGAAACGACTCTTTGAGTAAACGACTTTATCATTATTGAAGTAAGTAACAAGGCCGCGAGTATATCGCGGCTTTTCTGATTAATAACTAGGGGCTGTTGATCTTTGCTGTTCTATTTTTGCTCTCTTGGAGCGTGCTTTTATCGCGGCGCTTAATGTGTGGCTTAGTGATCTAAGCGAATATTAAGCAACAAAGAGAAAAGGGCGCTCAAAAGAACCAGTAGGCAGCGCTTGATTGGCTTTTCTACTATGTTATCGGCTGACTCACATGGAATAACCATGCTACGCAGTCTCTGCCTTGTATAAAAGCCAATCAAACTGCTGCAAAAATGAACCTGAAAGATCAACAGCCCCTAGATAAAATAATCAACGGCAGCGCTTCCCCAGATGAGCGCAACAATCAATAAAGTAAGTGTAACTGCGGCAGACCCCATATCTTTTGCCCTGCCCGATAATACGTGGTGGGACTTACTGACTCTGTCAGTGAGGGCTTCGATTGCCGAATTCAGTAATTCAACAATCAACACCAATAGCAACACACTAATGAGTAATGCCCAATGTGTGATACTTTTAGCCACAAAAAATGAGCAGGGGAGTAATATCAGTATTAAATAAAGCTCTTGTCTAAATGCGGCTTCTTCTTGATATGCAGCAATTAACCCCTCTATCGAACAACGAGTGGCATTGATGATTCTCACAACGCCAGTTCCATTGGGTTTACTTGTTTGTGCCATGAGTAGCCCTATGTTAAATATAAACTAACCTAACATGTTGAACTTAATATAAAGGTGCGCATATTTATACCATCCATTTGTGACTTCATCATGACCAAAGCGCTGATATGATTGCTCTACAAAGAGCAGTTTGTTATAACTAATATCGAGAAGGTTTTGAATAGCAGTAACATATCCTATGTTTAGCCGTTAGAATCAGCGAATACTACCTCCATATTTAGGTTTCCTTATGCGTCATGAAATTTGGCAACAACTTCAAAAAGAGGCTAAAGAATTAGTCAATGTAGAGCCTTTGCTCGCCAGCCATGTTTACTCTAGTGTGCTTAATCATGAATGTTTAGGCTCTGCATTAAGTTTTATTGTGGCCAATAAACTTGCAGATGCGGTGGTGTCTGCATTTACCATTAGAGAGTTATTTGACCAAGCCTTTGTTGATTGTGACAAAATGTTGACTCATGTGGCACATGATATAAAAGCTGTTAAAGATCGAGACCCAGCTGCCGATAGTTACTTAACAGTAATTTTGAATCTGAAAGGTTTTCATGCGATACAAGCACATCGACTTGCCCACTGCTTATGGCGACAAAACAGAAAAGAGCTGGCTAGGTTTGTTCAAAGCCGTACCTCCGAAGTATTTGGTGTTGACATCCATCCTGCTTGTAAAGTCGGTCATGGCATTATGTTTGATCATGCGACTGGTATAGTCATAGGAGAAACTGCCATCATAGAAGATAACGTTTCTATTTTGCAGTCAGTCACTTTAGGTGGTACAGGTAATGAACAAGGCGATCGACATCCAAAAATACGTGCCGGTGTATTAATTGGAGCGGGAGCAAAAGTGCTTGGTAACATTGAAGTAGGGGAAGGTGCTCGAATTGGTGCGGGTTCAGTGGTACTAAACCCCGTAGAACCACATACAACGGTTGTGGGGATCCCTGCGAAAGTGGTGGGCAAACCGAGTTGTCCATGTCCAGCAGAAAGCATGAATCAAAATTTCTTAGAAGATCAACCTCAGTCAGTGAACGACTCTTACACGAGTGCGATGCTGTAACTTATTTTACCGCTAAATTATATTAGGGGCTGTTGATCTATCAGGTTCATTTTTTCAGCAGTTTGATTGGCTTTTATACAAGGCAGAGGCTGCCTACAGGTTCTTTTGAGTACTCCTTTCTCTTTGTTGCTTAATATTCGCTTAGATCACTAAGCCACACATTAAGCGCCGCGATAAAAGCATTCTTAAAGAGAACAAAAATAGAACAGTAAAGGTCAACAGCCCTTAGCCCTAGCCACTAGCCACTAGCCACTAGGGCACGGTTTCGAACATACCTTGCCCCTGACAACCTCTTTTCCTACCAAGCAAGATAAAAATAGCGAGCACTTAGATAAAGCTACTTTGAATTCGCTGTGATTTTAGTTATTTGAGAATGTACCATGCCGTCATTAAATTGTGTCGTTATAGCTTGGCCATTTTGGAGCTGAGCAATCGATTTTATGACCGTTTTATTTGTTTTTGTAATGCTATATCCTCGCGCTAGTACACTTAACGGGCTAACACTGTCTAACCTTGCAGCGAGTAAAGCCAATTGGCTTTGTTGTTCAGTTTGCTTGCGTTGTTGTAACCGGTGTAATTGTTGTTGTAATTGACTTAGGCGCTGCTTTGCAATGTTAATGTGCGCTTTAGGGTGTTGATGTTCTAATCTTTGCTCTAGTAAACTCATACGGTTTATGAGGGTGTATTGACGTTGATTAAAAGCACGCTGCAAACGCATTGAAAGCTCATCAATACGCTGATATTGCTGCATTAATTGGTTTTTGGGGTGTTGCAATCTCAGTCGTTGAGACAGTACTTGTACATGCTGTTTTGCATGTGCAATATGGTTGTTTGCAGCTTTACTCAGCTGGTTTTTATAACCTTGAACCTCAGCGAGTAAAACCTCTTGGTCTGGACTGACTAATTCAGCAGCAGCAGAGGGCGTTGCGGCTCGTAAATCTGCCGTGTAATCTGAAATAGTGGTATCTATTTCATGGCCAACCGCACTAATCACCGGCAACGTGCTGGCAAATACAGCACGTGCTAATAGCTCTTCGTTAAAGCACCATAGATCTTCGAGTGAACCACCACCACGACCTATGATTATGACATCGACTTCGTTACGTTGATTAGCAAGTTGAAGTTTTTCTATTAATTGATAATGTGCGTCTTTGCCTTGTACTTGTGAGGGATAAATAACCACTTCTAATTGTGGGGCTCTACGCTGTAGCACGGATAAAATATCTTTAATTGCAGCGCCTGTGGCAGAAGTGATGACTCCTATTTTATTGATTTTTGCAGGCAAAGGCTTTTTATGGACACTACCAAATAGCCCTTCTGCTGCGAGCTTTAACTTGAGTGCATCATACTGTTGTTTCAGCAGGCCTTCACCCGCTGCCTCCATATGTTCGACGATGACTTGGTAATCACCTCTTGGCTCATAAACCGAGATGCGCGCGCGTAATGTCACTTGTGCACCATTGACGGGGCGATAGCTGCATTGGCGATTATTACCGCGCCACATTGCGGCTTTGACCTGCGCTTTTTCATCTTTGAGTGAAAAATACCAATGACCTGACGCAGGGGCAACAAAATTAGAAATTTCTCCAGTAAGCTGAATTTGAGCAAAACCTTGCTCTAAAATAGCTCGGATCTCTTTGTTTAATCTAGAAACGGTATAAACATGTTGGGGTATAGTACTGCGCGATTGATAGCTCAATTTAGTTTCTCCAAGTGCCATTGCGGAGTACTTTATCATATTTTTTGATAATATTTATTTACTCGCATGGGGAACGCTGATAAAATTTGCACGCAATTCCTTATACTCAGTTCCACGTGAGAGAAACCGCAAACATGCTAAGAATTGCCAAAGAAGCCCTAACCTTCGATGATGTGCTATTAGTTCCAGCACACTCTACTGTTTTACCTCATACCGCAAATCTATCGACGCGTTTAACGCGTGGTATTGAATTGAACTTACCGCTTGTATCTGCTTCTATGGATACCGTTACCGAAGCGCGTTTAGCGATTGCGTTAGCGCAAGAAGGTGGTATTGGTTTTATTCATAAGAATATGACAATTGAAGAGCAAGCTCGTAACGTACGTAAAGTAAAAACGTACGAAGCGGGGATTGTTTCTTTTCCAGTAACGGTGACCTCAGATTTAACCATTGAAGACGCATTGGTACTTGCTGAAGAAAAAGGCTTTTCAGGTTTTCCTGTAACTGGCGCCGACAATCAGCTTGAAGGGATTGTAACGAGCCGTGATATGCGTTTCGAAACAAAACTTGAACAGCCTGTCTCGACTGTAATGACGAAAAAAGACAAGTTAGTGACAGTTAAAGAGGGCGCATCTCGTGAAGAAATTCTTGGTTTAATGCATGAGCACCGTATCGAAAAGATTTTGGTTGTTGATGATGCATTTAAGCTTAAAGGTATGATCACGGTTAAAGATTATCAAAAGGCACAAGAAAAGCCGAATGCATGTAAAGATGAGCGAGGTCGTCTTCGTGTTGGCGCAGCCGTTGGCGTTGGTGCAGGTACTGATGAGCGCATTGCAGCATTGGTTGATGCGGGTGTCGATGTATTGCTTATCGATACTTCACATGGTCACTCTCAAGGTGTGCTAGACCGAGTTAAAGAAACGCGTACCGCATTTCCAGATTTACAAATCGTCGCAGGTAACGTTGCAACAGCTGAAGGTGCGATTGCCCTTGCGGATGCGGGTGTTGACGCGGTTAAAGTGGGTATTGGCCCAGGATCAATTTGCACAACGCGTATTGTAACAGGTTGTGGTGTTCCACAAATCACGGCTATCTCAGATGCAGTTGAAGGCCTTAAAGGTCGCGATATTCCAGTGATTGCTGATGGTGGTATTCGTTTCTCAGGTGATGTTGTTAAAGCATTGGTTGCAGGTGCGTCATGCGTCATGGTGGGCTCAATGCTCGCAGGTACTGAAGAGTCGCCTGGTGAAGTTGAATTGTATCAAGGTCGTTACTACAAATCATACCGTGGTATGGGTTCATTAGGTGCTATGAATCAAAAAGAAGGGTCGTCAGACCGTTACTTCCAAAACTCTAAACAAGCTGAAAAGTTAGTGCCAGAAGGCATTGAAGGTCGTGTTGCTTACAAGGGACCTATTGCGACAATCATTCACCAGCAAGTGGGTGGTATTCGCAGTGCTATGGGTCTAACCGGATGTGCTGATATTTTTGAGCTAAATACTAAACCACAGTTTGTGCGTGTTACATCTGCTGGTATGGGTGAGTCGCACGTTCATGACGTGCAAATCACCAAAGAAGCGCCTAACTATAGAATGGGCTAACACACTGAAATTCAGCGTGTGTAAATGGGCTAGCGCATGCTAGCCCTTCTTAATTTTAAGTAAAGTTCGTTTTTGTGCTTTACTAAATTGATACCAATATAGCGAAGTTAACTCAGAGTAGTTTATTTCGGTTGGTGTGAGTCGTTTCCTAACTACGAGATTATCAATGAGCAAAGACATCCATGATTCCCGCATTTTGATTTTAGACTTCGGTTCACAGTACACGCAGCTAATTGCGCGTCGTATTCGTGAGATCGGTGTTTATTGTGAGCTATGGGCTTGGGACGTGACCGAAGAGCAGATCCGTGAATTTAATCCGCAAGGTATTATTTTATCGGGTGGCCCAGAGTCGACTACTGAAGATGATAGCCCAAGAGCACCTGAGTACGTATTTAACGCTGGCGTGCCAGTATTAGGCGTATGTTACGGCATGCAAACAATGGCGATGCAGTTGGGTGGCTTAGTTGAAAGCTCTGACAAAAAAGAGTTTGGTTATGCCCGTGTTGAGAAAGTGGGCGATTGTAAGTTATTTGATCAAATTCAAGATCACATTGAAGACGGCACTGACTTTTTAGATGTGTGGATGAGCCACGGCGATAAAGTTATCTCAATTCCTGACACATTTACGACGACAGCACGCACAGATACGTGCCCTCATGCTGCGATGTCGTGGGAAGAAAAGCGCTTCTATGGCGTGCAGTTCCACCCTGAAGTGACACACACGCAGCAAGGTTTGCGCTTATTAGAACGTTTCGCAATCGACATTTGTGGTTGTGAGAAATTATGGACGCCAGCACAAATTATTGATGACGCGATTGCGCGTATTAAAGAAAAAGTAGGGGATGACGAAGTTATCCTTGGCTTATCTGGTGGGGTTGATTCATCCGTAGTTGCGATGCTCATTAACCGTGCAATTGGTGATAAACTGACTTGTGTATTTGTTGATAACGGTTTGCTTCGTTTAAACGAAGGTCAGCAGGTCATGGATATGTTTGGTGACAAATTTGGTTTGAACATCATCAAAGTAGATGCTGAAGCCCAATTTTTGAAAGACCTTGAAGGCTTATCAGACCCTGAAGAAAAGCGTAAAGCGATTGGCCATACTTTTATTGATATTTTTGACGAAGAGTCGAAGAAACTAGTTAATGCTAAATGGCTTGCACAAGGGACTATCTACCCTGACGTGATTGAGTCTGCCGCGTCTGCTACAGGTAAAGCACATGTGATCAAATCACATCACAATGTTGGCGGCCTGCCAGATGATATGGAAATGGGGCTGGTTGAACCATTACGTGAATTGTTCAAAGATGAAGTGCGTAAGATTGGTTTAGAGCTCGGCTTACCTTACGATATGCTTTATCGTCACCCATTCCCAGGACCTGGTCTTGGTGTACGTGTACTTGGTGAAATTAAGAAAGAGTATTGTGATTTATTGCGTCGTGCAGATGCTATCTTTATTGAAGAATTACATAAAGCCGACCTTTACCATAAGGTGTCTCAAGCATTTACAGTATTCCTACCAGTGAAGTCTGTGGGTGTGATGGGTGATGCACGTAAGTATGATTGGGTTGTATCATTACGCTGTGTTGAAACCATTGATTTCATGACCGCGCGTTGGTCACACTTACCTTATGACTTCTTAGGGTTAGTTTCTAACCGTATTATCAATGAGATTGATGGAATCTCGCGTGTTGTTTACGATATTTCAGGTAAACCACCGGCAACTATCGAGTGGGAATAACCACATATTAGGGGCTGTTGATCTTTCAGGTTCATTTTGGCAGCAGCTTGATTGGATTTTATACAAGGTAGAGGCTGCGTAGCATGGTTATTCCATGTGAGTCAGCCGATAACATAGTAGAAAAGCCAATCAAGCGCTGCCTACCGATTCTTTTGAGCCTCCCTTTCTCTTTGTTGCTTAATATTCGCTTAGATTACTAGGCCACATATTAAGCGCCGCGATAAAAGCACGCTCAAAGAGAACAAAAATAGAACAGCAATGATCAACAGCCCCTAGTGACTTAGTTTACTAATATTAAAGGCGAATATGTTAAATATTCGCCTTTTTGTTTATTTAAGAAGCAGTTGAAGCGTAATTTATGAAATAACGCTTTACCTTTTATAAAACATCTCTATAATTCGTCGTCATTGCAGGGGCGTAGTTCCAATTGGTAGAACAGCGGTCTCCAAAACCGATGGTTGCGGGTTCGAGTCCTGCCGCCCCTGCCACTTCCTTTTTTACTTCATATTTTATACCCTAAAGTCACATTCAGTTTTATATATTCGCAGGTTTTTATGCACCCATTGCATGCTGAAGTTCTAGAAATTACACCTTTGAGATTAAAACAAGCGGATCATACTGGTACCGGTTCGAATACGCAGACCGTATTGACGCTCAATCCTCAACTGTTGAGTGATATACAATTGGCCGACTCCTTAATTGATTTGAGCGTCATTTACCAAGGTGCTGATGTTGGCATAACCGAAAAGCACCTTTTGCTTCCCAGTGCACAGCTGAACTCGCAGCAAAAGCGTCAATTATGGAAACTACTAAGTGAATACTGAAATTAAGCACGATATGTTGGCAACGCTAACACTCAATGAGTTGATGACCATAGAGCGTGCTTGTCACGGGTTCCCTTGGTCTGAAAATACCATGCAAACTTGTTTGGCGGGCCGTTATTTTAACGGTGCACTGTATTGTGATGAAAAATTGGTTGGCTTTTACATTGGCGAGCGTGCAGGGCCCGATAATACCTTAATGGATATTTGTATTACACCGGCATATCAAGGTCGAGGGTTAGCAAAAGCGTTGCTTCATGACTTTGTGGCACGCAGTGAAACAATGTCAGCCGAGAATGTATTTTTAGAAGTACGCGCATCGAATGTTGCTGCAATTGGTTTATATACTCAAGCAGGGTTTACCGAAGTGGGGATACGTAAGGATTATTACCCGAGCACACAAGGTAAAGAAGACGCAATACTCATGGCACTCGCCCTCAGCTTTATGATGGGATAATTAAAGTCTGTACGTGCATCCTAATAGCACACAGAATAGGCATATTATCGATTAGGTTCAGTTGGCGACTTTAAGTGATTGTTGATTTTTCAGTGTGTATTTAATGGCTTCAGTTAAGTTGAGTAACGCATATTGCCATTGCGCTTGATTGTTTGTCCGTAAGCTTTGCTCTAAGTCATCAGCAGCACTGTGAATATTCATAAAACCAAAGCAACCAGCGCTACCCTTTAAACTGTGCGAAAGGGCTCTGAGAGACTCCCATTCTTGATTGTCATAATAAGACTCAAGTTGGGTTAAGTACTCAGGCAGCTTTGCAATGTAGTTTTGACTGATCTGCATGAACTTTTCACTTTGTAATAAAGAATCCCATTGAGACTGGCTGGCATCTTCAAGTTGAAGGTGTTCGAGAAGTACTGCACCTAACTCTGTTTTATCAATAGGCTTACCGAGCGTTTCATTACAACCTGCCGCGAGGTAAGTATCAACGTCTTGTTTCATTACATTAGCAGTGAGCGCGATAATAGGCCCATCGTAGGCGGCATGTCTGAGCATTTCAGTGGCTTCAAGCCCGCCCATAACCGGCATTTGCATGTCCATTAAAATCAGGTTGTAATCATTGACGAGCGCTTTCTCTACCGCTTCAGCCCCATTATTGGCAATATCGGGCGTGATCCCCCAAGCTTGTAAGAGGAGCGTCACTAATACTTGGTTATCTGGATTATCTTCAGCAAGTAAAATATGGGCATCTATGTGAGTATTAGATAGCTCTTGAGAAATGTCTTGCTCAGGTATCGACTTAGATAGCTCATAGGTCAGTTCATAGTCGCTACATTGATAATTACCTGCAATATGGATTGTAAATCGACTCCCAACACCTTGCTCACTGTGCACCTCAACGTCGCCACCCAATAGTTGAGCTAAATTTTTGGAAATACATAGCCCCAAGCCAGTACCACCAAAGCGTCGAGTGGTTGTGCTATCGGCTTGCTCAAAAGGCTTAAATACACGATTGATTTCAGCTTGAGACATACCAATGCCGGTGTCTTCGACAACAAATTGAAATTGCTGCAGAGTTTCATTAAAGGACACTGTGATCTTTATGCCGCCAAACTCAGTAAACTTCACGGCATTGGTTGCGATGTTTAAGAGGATTTGCTTGAGTCTGGTAATATCACTGTGCATTACTTTAGGTAACGGGAATTGGTAATCAATAGAGAATGACAATAACTTCTCTTGCGCCATAGGTGCCATAATGGAATCAATATCTTCGAGTAAAGGTTGTAATTCCAGCGCATTTTGTTCAACAGCGAGTTTTTCAGCCTCAATTTTGGATAAGTCTAGGATATTGTTTATGAGTTCTAATAGATGTTTTGAGTTTCGTAACACAGTATCTAAGTGATGACGAGTACCTTGCGCATCTGGGTTGTGTAAAAGTTGCTCAGTAAAGCCCATGATGGCCGTCAAAGGCGTTCGGATCTCATGACTCATATTGGCTAAAAATCGGCTCTTAAGTTCATTGGCCTGTTTGGCTTGTGTAATCGCACCACCAAGCTGTTTGTTCATTTCTTCTAATGCGCGAGTACGGTTGTCGACTTTCTCTTCTAGGTGATGCTTATATTCTTCCAACTCACCTTGGAAGTCTCTGATTTGTTTCACCATGTGATTAAAGTCGTGGAACAAGGTGCCAACCTCATCATTACCTTGTGTTGGTAGGTAAACTGACAAATCGCCATCGCCCACACGATGACTTGCTTCACCTAATAATTCAATGGGGTTGAGGAGTAAATTACGCACCACGATAAAAATGAGAATGGGTAATATAATGACTGACAGAATAACAATCAGTGCTGTAATTAAGCTAATGGCTTTACCTGAATGGTAGAGTAAAGATTTCGGTATCGTGGATAAATAGTAATACCCTCCGCTGAGTTGCACGGCATAGAGCATACGTTCAACATTATCGATACTTTCTAAGTTTATAGCGTTGAGTGTGCCTTTATCGGCAACTTCATGTATTTGTTCAATTTCATCAGGTGACAAGTAGTTGCTGAATAGTTGTTTGTCTGAGCTGAAAAGAATTTCACCGCCATCAGTCACGAGTAAGTTTAAGGTATTGTCATAAGCCGATTCAAAAATACTTGAATTGATAATAGATGGGTCAACGCGAACAATAATATAACCTTGCTGATTCGGTTGTTTTAATTGTAAATTTACACCATATATGCGCTGCACAAAGTAGAGGTGTGTAGTGCCTTTGGCTGTTGCCACCATAAATTGTTGTTGTCTGAGATTGTTATTAATGACTTGACTGAAAAAAGGGTAGCTTACTGGCGCTTGGCTCAAGTTATTTGCGTGATACGCTTTACTATTTCCTTTTGGCCCCACCAAATTAATACTTAAAATGTCTGGGTAGGCTTCACTGTAGCTGGCAAATACGTCCACTAATGCGCTGAGTTTAGAGGTATTGGAAACCGTATCTACATTGGTTTGGTTAAGAAAATCCATCAAAACCGGAGAGTTAGACAAAAGCTTTGTTGTAGATTGGTATATTTCAATGTAATTGAACATTTTTTGTTGTTGTTGTTCAACAAAGCGACTCACGGTAAGTTTGGCTTGTTTTTGTGTTGAGCTCGTCACATTTGTGAGTGTAAATCCACCAAGAAACAGCAAAGGCAAGATCACCAAGGGGGTGATGTACCATAACAACTTAATACTTAACTTACTTGTTTTCATTGCTTTACAAATATATCCGTATGGTTGAGCTGCATGAGTAGCCATTCTTAATGCACGTTAGCCTAATCGTAAGCCAATGCTGCACTTTTCACAAGAAAACGCGTTAGTGTGAGGCTAATTGAGTAACTATTTTATCTAGTTGCTATATTTTATGCTTATTTTCTACGTGGTTTGAGATATAAATTCAAGCTGTTACGCGGTATTTGACGTCGCGTTAAGTGCGATGTATTGAAAGTCGATTGCATTGGCAAATGCATACGTTATTTATCGCGTTATGCGGTTTAAAATAAGCTAAGAAGGTAAGAAGGTATTGAAAGTGGTGTGCCCCAGCGACGCGGATGCTGATGTCAGCCCTCGAACCCTAAGGTTCAAGGCGGAACGCAACAGCTTACCGTAGGCTTCTCGGTACATGCCGAGCTTGCACAAAAGTAAGCAAACTACGTCCCTAAATAAAGTTTATCGGCTCAGGGACTTAATCGGCTGTCCAACGAGCTAGGGAACTTATTCAGTATATAAAACATCTGCCTCAGTAGAAACCTAAAATGCAAAATACTTCGCTGTTTGCTGCTAATTTATGCTGTATTGCTAGTTTACTAAACGACGAGTTTGATTTTTAACCTAGCACATACAATTGCTTGGAGTTGCTATACTTCGAGTGGTAGCATTAACAAACTAAATTGTGAGTGTAAGAAATACTGATGAGCGAATTAAAAGATTATACCCAAGCCCAATTGGTGCTAGAAAAAAACGACATTTATGTAGCCCCTGCTGAAGTACATGGTGCCATCAGTGGTTTATTAGCTTGCGGTCTAAATATTGAAGCAAAAGAATATTTGGGCTTACTCAGTGATGTGTTTAATGAAGGTCAAAACTTCAGTGAAGAACTGAAGCAGTTTTTTGCTGAAATGTATAAGCATGTTATTGAGCACTTTAATGAAAGTGAATTTCAGTTCGACCTATTTTTACCAAGCGAAGACGAATCGCTGCTCGACCAAGCAAATGCGCTGGTAGGTTGGGTATCAGGCTTCTTACTTGGGTTTGGTTTAAAGCAAAAAGATTATGGTAAGTTGTCGGCTGATGTAAAAGAAGTGATCAGTGACTTTACTGAGATCACCAAACTAGATACACATTTCGATGACAGTGAAGAAGACCAACAAGCGCTGCACGAAATCATTGAATACATTCGGGTTTCGGCACTACTGTGTTTTGCTGAAATGGGTAAAGAGCCAGATGCTGGCACAACTTCAAAGACGCTACACTGATGATCACAACACATGAATTTTTAGAGCGCCGCACTCGCGTGCTTGCAGAGTTAGATGCCGGTTCAGTTGCGGTTATTGCCGCCGCAGTAGAGCTAACGCGCAGCAGAGACACCGAATATGCATTTAGGCAAGACAGTGATTTTTTCTATTTAACGGGTTTCAATGAACCAGATGCGGTTCTCGTGCTGAGTAAAGATAGCAATGGCAAAGGTAAAAGCAGCTTATTTTGCCGGAATAAGGACAAAATAGCCGAAATTTGGCACGGCCGAAGAATGGGGTTTGAGCGGGCAAAACAAGATTTATTGCTTGATGATACTTTTCCTTTGAGCGAGTTAGATGACACACTTTTAGACTTGATTAACGGTAATCGTATTCTGTATTACGGCCAAGGTACCTACCCAGCATTTGATGATAAAATCTGGTCCATTATGAATACATTAAGGGGCGCCCCTAAAAAAGGCTATCGAGCACCTGAAATTATCAAAGATATTCGACCTATTTTGCATGAAATGCGATTGTTTAAATCAAACGCAGAAATAGCAGTGATGCGCAAAGCTGCACAAATTAGTTGTGATGCACACAAACGCGCAATGCGTTTTGCCTCTGCGGATGCAACAGAGTATCAGCTTGAAGCTGAAATACATCATCATTATGCAATGAATGGTGCACGCCACCCAGCGTATGGCACGATTGTTGGTTCGGGGAATAACGCCAATATTTTACATTACACTGAGAATTGCGACCAGTTACACAGTGGTGACCTTGTTTTAATCGATTCAGGGTGTGAACTTGAAGGGTATGCCGCTGACATTACACGCACCTTTCCTGTTTCAGGGCAGTTTAGTGAACCACAAAAAGCACTGTATGCGCTGGTATTGGCTTCTCAAGAGGCGGCATTTCAACAGGTAAAACCGGGCGGTACTTTAGTTAAAGCAAATCATGCTGCGATGAAAGTAATGACGCAAGGTTTGATCGACCTCGGTATTTTAGCGGGCGATTTAGATACACTCTTAGACAAACAAGCTTGCAAAGCTTTTTATATGCATGGCTTAGGCCATTGGTTAGGTCTAGATGTGCATGATGTTGGTGAATATAAATTAGATGAAGCTGACAGACCATTTGAGCCAGGCATGGTGTTGACGATTGAGCCTGGTTTGTATTTTGATGAAGATGCGCAAGTTCCCTCGCAGTTTCAAGGTATTGGTATACGAATTGAAGATGATTTGCTTATCACTCATGATGGTTTTGAAAACTTAACTGCGGGTGTCCCAAAAACCATTGCAGAGATAGAAGCGCTAATGCAACAGTAGGAGAATCGGTTGCAACAGTTTGATGTATTAATTGTAGGGGGCGGTATGGCTGGTGCAACCGCTGCCTTGGCAATCAAAAAACAATGCCCCACATATCACATTGGTGTTATTGAAGCCTTTGAACCTCAAGGGCAAGCACATCCTAGCTTTGACGATCGCAGTATTGCATTGGCAGAGCAATCTGTATCGTATTTAAAGCAGTTTGGGTTATTTAATCCACAGTGGTCATTTGCACAAGCCATACATCAAGTCCATGTGTCTGATCGGGGCCACTTTGGAAAAACTGATATAGATCATCAACATTATAACTGTGATGCGCTAGGGTATGTGGTGGAAGTCAACCCGTATGGTAATGAATTACATCGACAGCTGCAAAGTGCAGATATTGGTATGTTTTGTCCAGCCAATGTGGCCCAGTTGGAGCAGAGAATAGACCATGTGAGTGTGACGCTCACAACGGGTGATTTATTGAGTAGCAAGTTGCTGGTACTAGCTGATGGCGCTAAGTCGCCAACACGGGATAAGTTGCAGTTAGGGTTTACGAGTAAGGCGTATGAACAAGGCGCATTAATTGCGAATGTTGAAGTGGCTGGTGGGCATGATGGTCAGGCATTTGAGCGTTTTACTGAACATGGCCCGATGGCGTTGTTACCTATGAGTAAAGATCGCTACTCATTAGTGTGGTGTATGCACCGTGATCAGCTGCACGAATATCAAACTATGACAGGTACGCAGTTTATAGAGGCACTACAAAGTGCATTCGGTTTTCGTGCTGGTATTTTTACCCAAGTAGGCGTAAGAGCTCAGTACCCACTTGTGCTGGGCAAGGTTGACCGTGTCGTTCATCACCGCGCTGTGGTGATAGGGAATGCTGCACATGCAATTCATCCAATTGCAGGGCAGGGGTTTAACCTTGGTGTACGTGATATTCAATCGCTCGTATTGTTAATAGAAAAGTACCCTAGAGAGGCGTTGGGTGAGTTTGCATTTACGCATGAATTTGAGCAAAGCCGGCTCGCGGATATTGATCATGTGATGACATTAACTGATGGGCTCGTTAGATTATTTTCAAATAGGTCGCGATTGGTTGCGCTGGGCCGCAACTGTGGTTTGCTGGCGATGGCATTGTCTACACGCTTAAAAAGCCCGTTGGCGAAGCAATTAATGGGTCATGTGAGAAAAGGAAACAAGTAATGCAACAAGCGCAAGTTTGTATTGTTGGTGGTGGTGCCGTAGGGTTAACTCTGGCATTGGGGTTAGCGAAAAAAAATATTAGTGTCATAGTGATAGATAGTGGTTGTGAGCCACAGCCTTTGGCTGATAGTTTTGCAAATCGAGTGAGCGCAATAAGCCTTGCGAGTCAAACTTTATTTGAGTCTCTGGATGTATGGCAAAGTATTAGTGCAATGCGCGCGATACCATACACGCATATGGATGTTCGGGATCAAGACAGCTTTGGAAAAATTACATTTAATAGTGCGGAATTAGATTTACCTGAGCTTGGTCATATTATTGAAAATGACGCAATCCGTTTTGGGCTATTTGTGGCTTTACAGCAACAACCTAGTGCCACCTTATGTTTTGAGACCCGTTATCAAGCAATTCACCAAACCGATAGTGATGTATTGATCACGTTGGAATCGGGGATGCCGGTGATGGCCAAATTACTGGTCGCTGCAGATGGAGCAAACTCGGCGATACGAACCCAGTTTAAAATGCCTCTGACGTTTTGGGATTATGACCACAATGCGATTGTGGCAACGGTTAAAACGCAACAACCGCATAATGCCACGGCACGGCAAATATTTTTAGATACTGGACCGTTGGCATTTTTACCCTTAAATGATGCACATCATCATTCTATTGTATGGTCGACCTCACCTGAAGAGGCTAAGCGCTTAATGGCGTTACCTGCTACTGAATTTAATAAAGCACTAAATGTCGCAATAGATAGCCAATGTGGCTTGTGCGAAGTGGCAGACGATAGAGCCGTTTTTCCACTAAAAATGCGCTATGCTCAGCAATGGCTTAGTGGCAAAGTCGTATTGATGGGGGATGCAGCACATACTATTCACCCGTTGGCTGGGTTAGGGATGAACTTAGGGCTTAAAGATGCGGCTTCATTAATTACGTGTTTAACTCAAGATGGGGAATTTGCGTCCATGCGCACACTTCGTGAGTATGAGCGAAGTCGTAAGCTCGATGCGCAAAAACACATTGCCATGATGCAAGGCTTAAAAGAGTTATTTGAAGGCGGGCATCCGGTTAAAAAATTATTACGTGGAGTGGGCCTAAGCCTAGTGGATAATTTGGGACCGATAAAAACATTGTTTGCGAAGGAAGCCGTGGGCAAATAGGGCGAGCGAGAACATTCTTAGTTGCATATGGATTCTGACCTACGTCAGAAAGACGATATAGAATCAGAAAGACGATATAGTGAAACAGTACGTCGCCCTGAGTTTTAACTTTATCGTCGTTGCGAAGTTCAATATTACCGCGGTTTTTAATTTTTTACTTTATCGTTGGCCTGAATTGGTTTCAGGGTCTATTCGCTGTTGTGCGGTAATAAGTTGAGCGTGGATTCTGACCTACGTCAGAAAGACGATATAGAATCAGAAAGACGATATAGTGAAATAGTATCGTCGGCCTGAGTTTTAACTTTATCGTCGTTGCGAAGTTCGATATTACCGCGGTTCTTAATTTGAGCTTTATCGTCGTCCTGAACTTGATTCAGGATCCATTGACTCAGAACTAATAATTGAACACAGTTAACTTAATCGTAGCGCAATAAATTCGGCTAACTTATCAACAGCGTGAACTGACTCAGCCGAGTTTTTCACTAAACAAATATCAATATCTCCCAACTCAGGTAAATGTTTGGTACTGGTTTGATAGCTCAGCTCGCTGGGGACGGTACTTTTCGCGAGTACTGTTACCCCTAACCCCTCTTTTAAAGCCGCAATGAGCCCTGTCAGATCGGCATTGCTGTAAATGATACGATGTTTCAGCCCCGCTTGCTGCAGCGCTTCAATAGCTCGACGGCGATAAATACAGCCTTCTGGTGCAGTCACCAAGGTGACCACTTGGTTTGTATCTTTGATTAAAGATAAATCGCCGACCCATACTAATTGATCTTGCATGAAAACGGGGAATTGTTCAGACCCCGTTTGTTCATTTAGAGCCAATACCAGGTCGAACTGATCTTGACGAGAGACTGAGAGTAAATGTTTACTCAATCGTGACTTTACCTCTAGCGATACATCGGGATACAAAGCAACAAAATCGCCAATAATAGAAGGCAGTATGCGTGCAGCAAATTCGCTGGGAATACCTAAGCGTACTTTGCCTGTTACGCTCTCAGAAGTGAACTGCTGTAAAATAGCATCGTTGTGCTGCAGCATTTGCTTGGCAAGGGGGAGTAATAATTCACCATATTGGTTGAGTACCTGACGTTGTCCTTGTTTTTTAAACAGCTTACAATTGAGCATATCTTCAAGGCGCTTAATTTGCAGTGAAACCGCCGGTTGAGATAACCCAAGGCGTTCACCCGCTTTCGCAAAGCCACCCACTTCCACTACCGTTACAAGTGTGCGCAGACCATCAATCGATAAGTTCTTCATATTAATAAATACAATTTAATCTAGCTGTTTATATAAGTATTATTTATCAATTGATAAAAAATTACAATTTGTTGTTGCTTATCTGCACCCATATACTCGCAGTTAATGAAAATTTATTTAGGGTGTAGCAATGACTTTTGCTCCTACTATGTTTGCTAAACATCGACAAGGTACTGCGCCGGTAGACAACAGCATGGTTGCTACACATAACCTAGTAGTATTGGACTTTAGTGGTTTTGAAACCACGCCATTTTTAAGCCAAGTGCTAGGGCTGAATTTAAACAAATTGATTGCCCCAGGACTGGGCGTCAAAGGTCAATTAGTCAGTGGTGAATATTTTGCCATTTATTATTTTAGCGAAACCGCGTATCGGTTTGTGGTCAATGCAGATGCGATTGCATCATTTAAAGCCTTAATTGAGCAACATGACCACGAATATGATATTGAGCTGGTGGTACGTGATGATTTAAATATCAATACGTTAAGCGGTCAGAATGCTTTTGACACATTAGTGAATAGCTTTGCACTCACTCCCGGCCTGCGCTTATCAGATAAACAAGTATGTTATGGCAGGCAAAGTGGTGAAGTATTTGTCACTTCATTGCTTGAAAGTGGGGAGCAGCAGTATCAATTGATTGCTTTACAGTCCACACTTGATAAGTGGCAAAGCGTGTTGGGTGAGCAAGGTTTCCACCTAAATTAACACATTAAATGACAAGGGCTCAGAGCGTATTCTGCGGCCCTTGTTGCTATTGAATTAACCCCACCTCAATATGAGGCAATACCTGTTGTTCATACACAACAGGTACACTAATAAAGTGAAGGAATGATATGACTTCTAAAACAGTACTACATGCTAAGCACATTGAAGCTGGCGCAAAAATGGTAGATTTCCACGGGTGGGATATGCCAATCAACTATGGTTCTCAAATTGAAGAGCATAATGCAGTACGTACCGATGCAGGTATGTTTGACGTATCTCACATGACCATTGTTGACGTAAAAGGTGACGACGCAAAAGCATTTTTGCGTAAACTTGTTGCCAATGATGTGGCCAAGTTAACTGTTCCGGGTAAAGCACTTTATACCGGTATGCTTAACGAGCAAGGTGGTGTTATTGATGACCTTATTATTTATTTCTTCACAGAAACAGATTATCGTTTGGTTGTAAACTCAGCAACACGTGAAAAAGACTTGGCACACATTGCGACGGTATCAGCAGGGTATGCTGTTGAAGTGACTGAGCGTCCAGAGTACGCAATGATAGCAGTACAAGGTCCGAACGCGAAAGCAAAAACGGCTGAGGTTTTAAATGCTGAGCAAAATGCCGCAGTAGAAGGTATGAAGCCATTCTTTGGTGTGCAAGCAGGTGATTTATTCATCGCTACTACAGGTTATACCGGTGAAGCAGGATATGAAATTGTGGTACACAATGACGGCGCGGCTGACCTTTGGCAAAAATTATTAGATGCAGGTGTTGCTCCTGCTGGCTTAGGTGCACGTGATACGCTACGTTTAGAAGCGGGCATGAACTTGTACGGTTTAGACATGGATGACACTGTGTCACCATTGGCTGCAAACATGGCATGGACGATTGCTTGGGAACCTGCTGAGCGTGATTTTATTGGCCGTAAAGTAGTTGAACAGCAACGTGCAGATAAGAGCACTGATAAGCTAGTTGGTTTAGTGTTAGAGAGTAAAGGTGTATTACGTGGTGGCTCTAAAGTTATCGTAGAAGGTGGCGAAGGGGTTATCACTTCTGGTACATTCTCTCCGACATTAGGTTTTAGTGTTGCTTTAGCACGTGTACCTCGCTCTACTGGTGAGACAGCACAGGTTGAAATGCGCAAAAAGTTAGTTGACGTTAAAGTAGTGAAGCCAAGCTTCGTACGTAACGGCAAGTCAATTATTTAATATTATAATAGGGCGGTGCGCCGCCTAAAAAAACCGAACCAAAGGAACAAAAAATGAGCAATATTCCTAGCGAGTTAAAGTACGCGTCTTCACACGAGTGGGTTCGCGCTGAAGGTGATGGTACTTATACTGTAGGTATCACTGAGCACGCTCAAGAGCTTTTAGGCGACATGGTATTCGTAGAATTACCAGAAGTTGGTGATGAAGTTGATGCGGGTGAAGATTGTGCAGTCGCTGAGTCGGTAAAAGCGGCATCAGACATCTACGCACCAATCACAGGTGAAGTCGTTGCTATTAACGAAGACCTTGAAGATTCACCTGAAACAGTAAACAACGATGCGTTTGGCGACGGTTGGTTATTCCGCGTAAAAGCATCTGATGAAGCTGAACTTGGTAACCTGTTAGACGCTGAAGGTTACGCAAACTCAATTGACGAAGACTAATCTTCGCGTGAGTTTTTAAAAGCCCCTAACTGGGGCTTTTATTGTTTTCAAACACACACTTTAATAAGGCCAATACCCATTGAAGTGGAGTGTTTTAAGTTGCTTAGCGTAAACCAAATATAAACCCCGTTGGTTTATTGCAGTAAATATTATTTATATTTTTGGATCATAGGAATCTGGACTAATGTCAAACGCCAAATCTCTTGAACAGTTAGAGCAAAAGCAAGATTTTATTCGCCGCCATATTGGGCCTAGCCCAGCGCAAGTTAGCGATATGCTAGCTGCTCTAGAAGTATCGAGTGTTGAAGAGCTGATCGGTCAAACCGTCCCTGCGGCTATCCGTTTAGAGCAAGGTTTAACAGTTGGCGATAGCCGTACTGAAGTTGAAACGCTGAGCTACTTAAAATCGGTTGCAAGCCAAAATAAAGTATTCAAGTCGTACATTGGTCAGGGTTACCACCCAACACATGTACCAAACGTGATTTTACGTAATGTACTTGAAAACCCAGGTTGGTACACGGCATATACTCCTTATCAGCCAGAGATTGCCCAAGGTCGTTTAGAATCATTACTTAACTTCCAGACTCTTACCATTGATATTACTGGCTTAGACTTAGCGTCAGCCTCATTACTTGATGAATCAACAGCTGCAGCAGAGGCGATGGCACTGGCTAAACGCGTATCTAAAGCGAAAAAAGCCAATGCATTCTTTATTGCTGAAGATGTTCACACGCAAACCATCGACGTGGTAACAACTCGTGCTGAACAGTTTGGCTTTGACATTATCGTTGGCCCAGCGACAGACGCGGTAAACCATGAAATTTTTGGTGCTCTATTCCAATACCCAAGCACAACGGGTGAAGTGGTAGACATACAAGCACTTATCGCACAAGTACAAGACAAAAAAGCGATTGCCTGTGTTGCCGCAGACATCATGAGCTTAATGCTACTAAAAGCACCAGGTAAACTAGGTGCTGACGTGGTACTGGGTTCAGCACAGCGTTTTGGTGTACCAATGGGCTACGGTGGTCCACATGCTGCATTTTTCGCAACACGCGATAAGTACAAGCGTTCACTACCAGGCCGTATTATTGGTGTATCAAAAGACCGTTTAGGTAACGATGCACTACGTATGGCAATGCAAACACGTGAGCAGCATATTCGTCGTGAAAAAGCCAATTCAAACATTTGTACAGCGCAGGTATTGCTTGCCAACATGGCTGCATTTTATGCGGTGTACCATGGTCCGCAAGGGCTAAAAACCATTGCGCAGCGTACTAACCGTTTTGCCAGTATTTTAGCAACCGGCCTTAAAGCAAAAGGCGTTGCACTGAAGCATGACACATGGTTTGACACGCTGACGGTTGTAAGCGCAGATAAAGACGCCGTAGTAGCACGTGCAATTGCAGCAGAGGTAAACTTTGCAACTAACCATGCCGGTGAATACTCGGTATCAGTGAACGAAACAACCACTCGTGCTGATGTAGCACAGTTGTTTGATATTATTCTCGGTGCAGGCCATGGCCTTGATGTAGACGCACTTGATACTCAGGTTGCAGCTGATGGCATCACAGGTATTCCTGCAAGCCTAGTACGCGACGACGAAATATTAACGCACCCTAACTTCAACTCGTACCACAGCGAGACTGAAATGCTGCGTTATATTAAGCGTCTTGAAAATAAAGATTTAGCGCTTAACCACTCTATGATCTCATTAGGTTCATGTACCATGAAACTGAATGCGACAGCGGAGATGATCCCAGTAACGTGGCCTGAATTTGCAGAAATGCACCCATTCTGCCCGCTTGATCAAGCACAAGGTTACCAAGTGATGATTAACGAGCTTAACGAGTGGCTGGTAAACATCACCGGATACGACGCAGTATCACTACAGCCAAACTCTGGTGCACAAGGCGAATATGCGGGTCTTATCGCAATTCGTAAATACCATGAGTCACGTGGCGAAGGGCACCGTAACATCTGCTTAATTCCAAGTTCAGCACATGGTACTAACCCAGCATCAGCACAAATGGCCAGTATGAAAGTGGTGGTTGTCGCGTGTGACTCGCTTGGTAACATTGATATGGACGACCTACGTGCGAAAGCCGCTGACGTAGCTGAAAACCTATCATGTATCATGGTAACTTACCCATCTACACACGGTGTTTACGAGCAAAGCATCAAAGAAGTATGCAACATCGTGCATGAGCACGGCGGCCAAGTATACATGGATGGCGCGAACATGAACGCACAGGTGGGTATTACCAGCCCAGGTTCAATTGGGTCTGACGTATCGCACCTTAACTTGCACAAAACATTCTGTATTCCACACGGTGGCGGTGGTCCAGGTGTTGGCCCAATTGGGGTTAAATCACACCTTGCAGAGTTTATGCCTAACCACAGCGTGATTAATGTACCAGGCACGACTGAAGGCAATGGCGCAGTATCAGCAGCACCTTACGGTTCAGCAGCCATTCTGCCTATATCATGGGCATACATCACGATGATGGGCTCAGAAGGCTTAAAGCAAGCAACTGAAATGGCGATTGTGAATGCCAACTACTTAACTGAAAAGCTAAGTGAGCATTACCCAATTTTGTACCGTGGTCAAAACAACCGTGTTGCACACGAATGTATTGTTGATTTACGCCCAATCAAAGATACGTCAGGTATCACAGAAATGGATATCGCTAAGCGTTTACAAGATTATGGTTTCCACTCACCAACTATGTCGTTCCCAGTAGCGGGCACATTGATGATTGAGCCTACTGAGTCTGAATCTAAAGTAGAAATCGACCGCTTCATTGAAGCCATGATCTCTATCAAGGGTGAAGTAGACAGAATCACCTCTGGTGAATGGTCTATCGAAAACAACCCATTGGTATTTGCACCACACACTCAAGCTGACGTATTAGGCAATGAGTGGAACCGAGCGTATGACCGTTTCTACGCGGCATTCCCAGTACCAAGTGTGGCAAAAGACAAATTCTGGCCAACAGTTACACGTATTGATGACGTGTTAGGTGACCGTAACTTAATTTGTTCATGTCCACCAATTGAGACCTATGCAGAGTAATTGAGGTAGGTTGGGCTTTATGCCTAATCTCAACCTAGATTTCAAAAGCCGCTTTGAGTGATCAAAGCGGCTTTTTTGTGGCTTGTTAAATAGAAGCCGGTGTTTTAATTATGTCTTCCTGACGTAGGTCAGGATCCATAAAGCTCTTGTATCAGCACTTTTTGTTTCTGAACACAATCACCGATAAATTACTCTTTTATGGCTTGCAGGATATGTCTATAGGACAGTGTATCTGCGTAGTTGGTTGTGTTGTTAGGGCTGCACAATACAAGACCTGACCTCATGAATTTACTTTTGATTTTTTCAGATTAAGAGACGTTATTTGTAAACTACTCAAAAAAACTCCCTATCTCTTGTTTAACCAGTTTAAATTCCTCTTTTTTTAGTAAAGAACGCTCATTTTCCAGATAAAATGTTTTACCTGTGGAAGTCATAGGCTTTAAAGCTGGATCATCCATACCACACAAAAATACTTGGGCATCTTCAGGAATATTCTCAATTAGTGATTGAACAATAACTTCGTATCGCATACCTGCTTGCTCCTGTTGTTTAGGAGTATCTACAACTAGAGGAGCTAAAGCCGTTTCACTGAATAAATATGATAATTTGTAGATTGATAAATAATAAGCTAATAAAGCTCGAGTTCCCTCAGCCGCACCGCCACTTACAGCAACTTTCTTGTGTGTCATTGGTGACTTTATTTTAGAGGTCTGAACTCCATGAGCCCCAAGCCTTGTAACTAAAGAAGGGAAAATCTCTTGAAATTTATCGAAAGACTCCTTTTTACGCTCTTTCATGGCTTTAGTTCTGTCTTTCCCAAGCCATTTCTTCTTATTTGTCAAGCCTGAAAGCTTAACTATGTTTTCTTGTCTTGAAGATTCAACTCGATAACGCACCGAATGTGCTGCAACTGAATCTAAAATATTGGAAAGGTTAAACTTTGTTTCTTTTTCTTCTCGGTAATATTTTTTATTCAATTTATCAATTCGATTTTTAACGCCATCCAGCTCTACTAGCTTCTCAGACAACTCAGAGTCGAAGTCCTCTATTTCATGCTGAATTCTTAGACAAACTTGCTTAGATTGTTCTTGATCTTGAAGCAAAGAAAAGCGATCAACCAAAGTATTATCGTAAGTCGTTCCACATGTAGGGCACTCAAGCTCAACTTCCGAGGCATGTTCTAATGCATATTCATAGTCTAATTCCGATTCTTCTAATGAAGTTTCAGCGATTCTAAGTTGGATTTCTTGATGTTTTCTATTTGCCTTTAAGCCTGCAATTTCTTCAAATAAAACCTCTTGAAATGAGTGTAGATCAGCCAAATCTTTTTCTAACTCGACTTTGATTTCATCTAGCTCGGACTTATCTACAGTGGTAGTGATTTTGGGAATAAACTCATCTACAACACTGATTGCAGTATCAATCCTTGCAACTTCATTATTAACGTTTGTTTTTTCTCTCTCCACCTCATACATTTCATCAGTAAACTGAAAGTACTCTTTAGTAAAAGCGCCACAATGATATGGTATGATATCAGTAGTCCAGCGAGCGTATTGTTTTAAATCATTAAAGCTATCCCAAGCTTCAATCCAGCTTCTTTTTTGGTCTATGTAAAATGGTAAAAAATAGAATGCGGCAGGCGGAGTAGTGGCGATGTTAGAGTCTCTTGCTGGTAAAAGTGCGTTAAACCCAACAATTGATGCGAAGTGTTCAGCATAATCCCCCGTCAAGCTATTATATACGGCAAGCTGCTTATTTTTTTCACCGAGCATAATTCTAGATGAATCCCGAGCGCAAATGTAAACTTTATCATTGACTGCAAATTCGATAACGGTCTTACTCTCAGTGCCTTTCCAATTATCATCAAAATAAGGGTTACAACCTAATGACCAGAATAAATTCTTTACTAAAGTAGATTTACCAACACTGTTATCACTCCCTATTATCACGTTTATTCGGTCGAATGTTAGATGAATCCCTTTTTGTTCCTGTTCCGACAGAATCATTAGCTTTCTGAATATTAAGCTTTTCATAGGTAGACTTCCTCAAATTCCTTATCAATAATTTATAGTTTTCCGCACTCATATTTACTCACTTAATAATTCGTAAAGTACAGCTGCAATCAATTCGTTCTCATCATTAAATTCTTGCTTAAGTGACTCGGGCAAACCACTTCGAATCGCCATTTCCAACTCAGATATATCTTCAAATACACCTTGATGTGATAATTCAAATTCGCCTATAAACTTAGAAAGCTTTATGAGCTGAGAATTTCGTGTGCCTAAGCGTCTATTATAATATCTCTGAAATGCATGCTTAATGTTGCGAACTCTTAGGGATTTGAAACCATATTCTTTAAGCACATCGTTTAATGAAGATGTTAAATCATTATCCATTGTGCGTTTTATATTGCGTTCAATGATATCTTGTACTTGAGTGCTGGTTATTGCTTTTCGTCTTAAAGCCCGTTCCCACTCAACGTAATCAAAAGTATCTTCACCTTTTTGGTCTAAATCCTCAATTAAGCATCTGTATATAGATACAGTGTCATTGTTGCTGTCAGGAGATAAATTTTCAAGTAAAGTTAAAACTCTCCCTTTCACCGCATTTCGAAAATCAGTTGAAGGTAGGTCAGGCAAAATAAACGCCAAGGTTTCAGGCAAACTTATATCAGGCAATTCTTTAGTTAACTTCTCTTTGATTAGGCTAATCTCAGTATCATCAAGGTGCCCAACTTTAATAACATCTAAGTTTAGATTTTTATCCTTTAGCTTTAAATCGAAACCACCTGTAGATACTAAATTGATATTCTTGATTCTATCAGCAAAAGATTTACCGCATGAATCTAGAAGTAATTTAGCTAAGACAGAATTTTTCCCTGATTTATAGAATAAGCTGCTTGCAGTATGCTTTGTCGCTGTTTCCTTTACTTGATTAAACTCAAACTCTGCCGTTTTAGAGTTTAAAGAATCAGTTATTACTACATCATCATGACACTCAACGAATAAAGCATATTCACTATTATTCTCGTGTGCCTCCAGAACTCGACATAGCGCCCAATGGTATTGATAATTGTATTTCCTATGAGTGTCACTACCACTTTTTTCTCTTTGGGCATCTTGCGCTAGAGGATTATCAACTTCATTTCCCTCTATATCATTGGGATTCATCCAAATTACCACCTATAAAATTAAGTTATACAATCTACTGGATATAATATTATTTATTGTTCAACTGTATAAAGCATCAATGTAAATAATTACCCCTCCCCATTTTCTCTATCATATAATCGATATATCTTTAATAATATAATTGCCTAACAGCATGATTTTCTATAGGTGACAGAGTAATGCAATTTCGCTTGCGTTGTAATCGTTGCTTTCGAATGGAGGTTGAGCAATTATTTATGAAAAAGAGCAATGCATATAAAGTTTGATTGACTATGATTCTATTTCAAAATACTTACCTAATTTGAATGATTTTCTGAACTTTTGATTTTGCTGCTCTGTAAGGTATAGCCTCATAAATTCGTTCGCAGTCTTCTAGGTTTAATAAAGTTTGCATTCCTTACCTCTTTTAATAGTTGATTCTTGGATCTAACAATTATTTATGTGTATTGAGCAGCCTTGAGTTATCAAGGTAATAACTTTAAGTCTACTTTACAGTAACATTGTAGGGGAAATAAACTCTTAATTGATTAAAAATCGAATTAGGAAAATTAACGAAAAAAATTAATGGGTGTTGTGGTCAACCAATCAATGGGGTCCAATCAATGGGGTCCAATCAATGGGGTCCAATCAATGGGGTCCAATCAATGGGGATAGCTCAGACTCTGACCCCTTTGATGCTTTTTTCATTTAGGGATCGCATTGTGCTTGTTGCTGGTACGATGAGTTGCTACTCTCAAAATAAATAACCATAATTTTGAGGCAACGTCATGCACGAGTTTTTCGAAAAGTTTGCAATTAATACAAAAGTGAATGTGGTGTGGGGAGAAATGGATGCATTGGGGCATGTGAATAACGTGTCGTATTTTCGCTATTTTGAAACCGCGCGAATTGATTTTTTAAGCCAAACGGGCTTACTGTCTATATTATCAGAGCCTAGCCATAGCCCTGTTCTGCGTGATACTTACGCGCAATACAAACGGCCAGTGACTTTTCCTGATACGCTGCATATTGGTTCATATATTACCGATATAAAAGAAGACCGCTTCACGATGCGCTACGAGGCGTTTAGTGAATCACAGCAAGCAATATGCACAACGGGGTATGCGAGTGTGGTGATGTTTAATATGAACTCAGGGCAAAAAGCCGCCATTCCAAGCAATATGCTAACCATACTGAAGCAATACACGTTAGACAACAATCGCAACTGACGGGTTAAAAGTTCAGTTGGATGGATACTGTATAAGTGTTGTGTCTCGGAGTGTGAACATCAAACGACTCATAGGGCGATTGCACGAAGCAAGACCTGGCCCTGATTATTCTCTTTTAATTTCACTCGCGCATAGTCAATTACAGACAAAAAACGCTTGAACTATCCTCGCTTGACTTTGTTAACCAAACGTTTAACTATCGTTAATTGTTTGAAATTTGGTCATGTATTTACTTTGCAATAAGGATAATTAAACAGGTGATTTATGAAAAAGTCTCTATTAGTGTTGTCATTGGCGTTTGGACTGTCTGCGTGTAACATTGATGACAGGTTACAATTTGCGTCAGAAACGAAAAAGAGTGAACAGATTCATTTGAGTGCCGAAAATACGGGGTTGCTCATTATTGATGCTCAGCAAGGATATGTCATGGATAGTGACGACTTTTGGGTTAAGGTCTTCTATCCGCAATATGAAATACCAGCACAAAATGTCGACCCTCAATTGCATTCTAGCATTGATCGTATTGCACAATTGGCGCAAAAAGCCAATGAATTAAATATGCCAACAACCATTACTTATGAAGCGTTCGAAACCGATTTGGGTTTAGATTATACGCCTTACATAACGCGTATTGAGCAAGCACTTGATGAAAATACCCAAAGCTACTTTAAGCAAACATTTAATTCAACATTAGAAGCTGACATACATGCAGCAATGAAAGCGTGGTCTGATGCTGGGGTTTCTCGAGTGATTGTCGCGGGGGCCGAAACCGATGTATGTGTTATGCAAACCATTTTAGGGCTCAAGAAAATGGGCTTTGATGTATATTTGGCGAGTGACGCGACGTTTTCTACTGAAATTTATGAGCGACCCACTTTCAAACGTTTACAGCAAGCAGGCGTTAAGTTGGCAAAGGCCAGTGAAATTATTGAATCGATGGCAGCCAAAGACAAATTGATTTTTAGCCCGCGCTATGCCGTTGGCACGCGAGATGAGCTTTATCAAGGCGACCGCCATAAAATGGCGATGATCAATTTTAATATGGATGACACAAGCTTGGCTAAGGCTGAACATGATAATAAACCAGCAACAGCGCCTAGGTTTACATTTTTAGGGTTAGAACAAGAGTTTTTATTTAGCTATATGCCGAGTTTTCATGTGAATAAAAAAGGGAAGGCTTACACATCGAAATATCGAAAAAATGCCAATGTTGTGAGCTATAAAACAATTGACCCTGTGATTGCAGATATAAAAGCCGCTGGCAAGACGCAAGCGGTTATCTCAGGCGTGGTTTCGCAGTTAGGTTTGTATGATGCGGTCTATAAGTTAATAGAAGCAGATATTACGCCAGTCATTCTAGAAGACGCATTACTAGGATCTGATGTAGACCCAATTCACTATTTAGATTATATCTATCAATTGGGGGCGGTGCCAAGCGCGCAAAAGTCGCATGGTTATGAGATGTATGTCGAAATACAGTTAGGGGATTTTACTGAAGAGGAAATAGCGGCTTACTATCAAATGATAGCGCTAAATGAAGTCGTGATCCCAGAGGTATACCCGCGTTTACGTTAGGTTTTTAACGTTTAATTCAGGGTTAGCGAATCTTATCCTAAAATAAAATTGCACCGCAAATTAAAAAGTCAGAATCAAAGGGATCAGCGTCGTTGATCCCTTCTTAAATCATGATGCTGTTGATCTCAGTAAGTTGAAGTACTAGCTAGCATACGTGCTTTATAAGTACCTCGCGACGATGGAAGAAAGTCAACAGGTTGTATGGTTATCAGCAACATTGGCCCCATTGGCTGGTACGAAACTACGCGGATTGAGTTTTTAAAACAAACGGGCTTACTGTCTGTTTTATAAGCTCATGCTGTTTAATGTACTGTGATAGGGTGATCATTCACCACTAAAGATTGACCGTTTTCCTTGGCGCGAATAAAACTAGAGATTAAAACGTCATTTGATAAGGTGTTTATATCGTCGACCTTTTCAACCATGCAAAACGTAATGGACTCCCACCCTAAATCTTTAATAAAAGTTTTAAGCTGTTTGATGTTACCTTGATAATTTTCATCGGTTGTTAATAGGCCGATAGAATGTTTATTACCGAGTGTGTACTTGTCGTTTTTTGTGGTCGAACATTGCGCGTATCCGCTTAACACATACACTGTATTTTCGGTGTTATTCATGGTGGTTTGCATACTTAAGTGAATTTTAAATCACTATGCATTTTTCAAACCAAATTAATAAACATCTTTATGTGATATGCCTAGGTATTGAAAGTAGAGCATAAAAAATGATTGGCTATTCACATCAGGCGCGAATACTCACAAAGGTGTCAATTTCTTGAGTCGCTACGTTACGGATTTGATAGCCTTTAATAGGAGCTTATTAAATTCATTAGGTTTTTCTAACATAGGAAAATGACCCGTTTCCTCTATGAAATAAAGCGTGTAATTTTTGATATGCTTTTTATTTTCTGCTGAGGAAGTCGGCCATAACTTAGCGTTTAGGAGTACAACAGGTACGTTGATATCTTTATACACACGATACGATTCACCACTGATGTATTGACCTAAATAATTGCGAAACTGATTAATGGCTATCTCTTTAGGTGCAGAAGCCATATCTTCGCTCACCCAATAAAGCATATCTTCTTCTACATTTTTCGGAAATGCGTCTTTTACAAATGCTTTCATTGCATTTTGAAAGTTATCTTCAAATGGGTTAGCCATTAGGTTTAGCTCTTCGTGCGTGAGTTTTAATGCGACATTTTGTGAAGTATCAACACCAATAATACCAACCACTTTGTTCGGCATTAACTTTGCCGCTTCAGCGATTACGCTCCCACCCATAGAGTGTCCAATTAATATTGCCGAGTTTATGCCTTCTTTCTCAATAACAGCTTTAATATCATTAGCAAAAGAAACCATGGTGTAATCTTCTCGGTTGTATGATGAGTTACCATGACCCGCTAAATCTATAGCGATAACTTGATATTTTTCTGAAAGGTATAAAATTTGATTCCGCCACAGCCTGCTATCTAAACTCCAACCGTGAATAAATATAAGTGATGTTTTACCACGACCATTAACACTATATGCAATTTGCTCTTTGTCATTTGATATAGCGATTCCAAACCTCGCCATCGGGTTTTGCTCGCTAGCATTTACGCTATTAATTGACATAGCGATTAGTATTATCAGAATTAAATGTTTCATATTTTTCTTTACTTTTTTCTTGTGGTCCAAAAATAGCTTAATTTAAAATCATTAAGTTAGATTTGGCCTAACGTAGCTATACCTTTGCTAAAATGAACATGTGATATCCAAACTCATCAGCAAATTCCGTACAAATGCTGACTTCATTTTTCATATTCTTAAATGCTGTAGAGTTAACCATTTCAGGCTCAAGTTCATTTAAGCGTTCGCGTAAAGGGTTATAATAATTTAACCATGCACTTTTGCTTTGAGAGAAATTAGCTATAACTTGATAACCAGTCTTTTCGATTTGTTTAATTCTTGTTTGAACAGTTTGTATATCAGGGTATTCATGACGCCAAAATTCAATAGCCTGTTCACTTGGTGAACTTGTTTTCCATACCAAATCACTCATCATTAAATAGCCTTGCTTTTTAAGGATAGGCTTCCATAACATGAGTGCTTTCTCTATACCTATGATATAAGCACTACCTTCAGACCAAATAAGATCATAACTCTCATTGGAGTAAGGTAGTGCAGCCATATTTGTACAACATACTTCTAACCGAGCTGCTAACCCTTTTTCCTCAAACCTTTTAGCTAGTTGATCGAGCGCGAGTTGTTCATTATCTATCGCGGTAATTTGTGCTTGGCTACACTTTGCCAATACATTAGTTGCTAACCCTTTACCACAGCCAATTTCTAAGATGCTACTGGGCGCGGTTGGAATTAATGATAGCGCATGTTTAGTGTCATCTTCACTGCCTGGCCCCCAACGTTCTAATGTTTGAAAAACTTTCATAAAATCTTGCATATAAATATCGTGATCATTCATGTCTTTTGATAACCATTTCAATTGCAAAGCTTCTTTGTCACTAAAACCTTGCGTTTTTAACCAATCTAGATGGGCATCTGGAGCGAGCTTATCTAAGCTCTCATGCCATGATTTTAGAGCACCTTCTCCGGCAATAGCAGCAAGTAAAATTTTTGATTGTTGCTTTTGCTTTATCTCCTCATCCAGTTCTTTTAAGCGCTGCTTAACAAGCGCTTTGTCAATTTTCGATTCAAGACACACTTTGCACTCTTTCAGGGTCAAGCCGCCTAATTGAAGCTGTTGAATCAAATGGATGCGTTGTAGATCCCGTTCGCTGTATACTCGATAACCATTTTCAAGTCTCAGTCCAGTGATAAGCTGTAACTTTTCATAGTAAAGTAGTGCCGTTCTTGATAAGCCGACTTTCTCTGCAAGTTCAGAAATTTTATACACAATGATGAACCTTTTTCCTATTGATGGCTAAGAACTCTAAACTATAAAGTAGTAGATAGGTCAACAATAAGATCTCGAATATTTATGGCAAATGTTGGGTGAGGTATTTATATCGTTGCTATTTATGTTTGAGTTTTCTATCCAAACTAATTGTAGAATTTAAAGCGAATGGTTGAAAGGTAATGCCGGCTTTTGGCTAGTTTAATATTTTTTATGGGACAGAGATCAGAAACGATCTTCAATAACACAGCACCATTGCCGTCCTCCTGACGAAGGTCAGGATCCATAAACAACTCGTGTCATGACTTTCTGGCTCTCAACAGTTACCTGCGTCTTCCTGACGAAGGTCAGGATCCATAAACAATTCGTGTTATGACTTTCTGGCTCTCAACAGTTACCTGCAAATTAATCCCGCATAATTTTATGCGTAAGAGGAAGGTTGGTCGGTAACACAATCCCGCCATGCGAGCTCGTCAATTGCTTATGTTAAGGCGTGATCGAAAGGGGGGAAGTCGTTTAAATTGGTGTTGTAGCAAGGGTTGCACAATACAAGACCTGACCCTGTGTCCTCATGATCTCCAAAAGTTACCTGCGTCTTCCTGACGAAAGTCAGGATCCATAAACAACTCGTGTTATGACTTTCTGGCTCTCAACAGTTACCTGCAAATTAATTAAGCATAATTTTATGCTTAAGAGGAAGGTTGGTCGGTAACACAATCCCGCCATGCGAGCTCGTCAATTGCTTATGTTAAGGCGTGATCGAAAGGGGGAAGTCGTTTAATTGGTGTTGTAGTAAGGGTTGCACAATACAAGACTTTACCTTGTGCTCTCCAATCAAGGAAATAACAAATAAATTGTATACTTTATGCAATTCATTATAGTGGGCAGAATAAAGAATATGAAGTGGAGATAAAAATGTTTAAAAAAGTGGGGTTATTGATAACTTGTCTATCGTTAACTGCTTGTTCAATAACGACAAAGAATCAAGCTGTAATGGTAACTCAGGCAGATTATAAAAGGGCTGAAAAATTTTTACCTAAAAATGTAGCAACTAAAGTGCGTAATTTAGCTGTTGAACCACAGTGGATCAATCAAGCAAGTGATTTTTGGTACAGCGAAGAAGATAAATCAGGAAATAAAAATTACGTTAAAGTACAGCCAGCTTCTGCTGTGGTTTCCCCCTTATTTGATCATGAAAAACTCAAAGCCAGTATTAACCATGATCCAAACCAACCTTTTTCAATAGAGATAAAAGCGTTAGATTTAAGCAATGGCCGTTTAAAGCTAATCAATCAGAACCACGAATATCAATGCGACTTAAAAACGAGTCAGTGTAATAAACTCGCTGCACAAGTAAGCCCTACGCAACCTGAATACAGTTCACCAAACGGTTTATATTCTTTAAGGGTAAAACAATGGAACTTGTATTTAACTGAACATGAAACAAATAGAGTAACCCAGTTAACTTTTGATGGCAGCGAAGGTTACCCTTATGCTGTGCACAATATGAACCCAAAAAAGTACATCAATAAAGATGCTAGCAATGTAAAGCAGCAACTTAGTGTATTTTGGGCGCCAGACAGCCGCACTGTTATCACACATAGATTAGATCGCAGACAAGTTGGCAAGCTACATTTAGTGCAATCTAGCCATGACCAAGGATTAAGACCCAAACTCTATAGCTATTATTATCCATTGGCGGGTGATAAACATGTCCCATTAGGTGATATTTACTCAATTGATATTGCGACTAAAAAAGCCACTTTAGTTGATACGCCTAAACTACAGCAAACCTATTATGGTGGACCGATTTGGGGATGGTGGGAAGATAACAATCGCTTTTATTTCATGGATCAAGCGAGAGCGAAAAAACGTATTAGTCTACATGAATATAACCCTGACAATCAGCAAGTAAGATTAATCGTTGAAGAAAAATCCGCACAATTTATAGACCCTTGGGCACAACATGTACAGATATTACCAAATTCAAACGATGTGATCTGGAGTAGTCAACGCTCAGGTAAACAACAGTATTACTTGTATGACCTTAGCAATGGTCGACTAAAAAATAAAATCACGCAATGTGATTGTTATGTTCGTATTAATAGAGGCGTCGATGAAAAATCACGCACTTTATATTTTGAAGCCTCAGGTGAATTTAAAGATAGAGATCCGTATTTACGACATTTATACAAAGTGCAGTTAGATGGGTCTGAGCAAACGTTATTAACACCCGAGCCTCTAGAGCACAGTACGCGACTTTCTCCTGACTTTAATTATTTTGTTGATATTGCCTCTGACCATAAAACGGTCCCTATCAATACGGTACGTAGTACCTTAGATGGCAAAGCCGTCGCTTCCATAGGCTCGCCTGATATCAGTGAATTGCTCGCTTCAGGCTGGCGTGCTCCCCAAGCCTTTAAAATACTCGCGGATGATCAACAAACTCAACTCTATGGCTTAATGTATAAACCAAGTAATTTTGATGCCAATAAACGTTACCCTATCATTGATGCAACGTATACTGGCCCTCATGGTTTCTTTACGCCTAAATCGTTTTGGACCTATTATCAGCATGCACAATCTTTAGCTGAATTAGGTTTTATTGTCATAAAAATGGATGGCAGAGGTACCAGTAAGCGAGATCGTAATTTTCACTTAGCTGCTTATCAAAATCTAGCCGCTGGCGTAGATGACCATGTTTACGCAATCAAAGCACTCGCTAAGCAACATGCATATTTAGATGTAAATAGAGTCGGGATCTTTGGTTTTTCTGCCGGTGGGTATGATACCGCTCAGGCCATGTTTAGACACGCTGAGTTTTTTAAAGTGGGGGTTGCCGCTTCAGGCAATCATGACTTTAGAGTGGATAAAACAGGCTGGAATGAAACATGGTTAGGTTACCCTGTTGCTGAACACTGGGATCAACAAACAAACCTAAACCCACAAAGTGTTGCCAAATTAAAAGGTAAGTTACTCCTTGCACATGGCGAATTAGATGAAAATGTTAACCCTGCTGCAACGATGCAATTAGTGAATCAGTTGATCAAAGCAAACAAAGACTTTGATTTGATGATTTATCCAAATCAAGATCATTTTTTAAACAACAGTGATTATTTTATTAGAAAGCGCTGGGATTATTTTGTAGAGCACTTACTTGGCACACAACCAGTAAAGGAATATCAATTTTCAAATAGTGAAAAACACAATGAATAATCTTATTAAAAAATTAATTTAACACACGCACAAGATAAGCGGCACTGAGTCAGCGCCGCTTATATTTAATTTATTTTTAGGTCCGCCATGCTTAACCAGCAAACTTACCTTTGACAAAAAGACGGCCGATTACTTTAGTGGGTTGATCTTCCTTGGATGAATATACACGTCTTTTTTTGTGCTTCACTTGCATTTTATAGTAGAGGGGAATGTCTTTACGCAGCAGCGCTTTTAAAATTGATCGGCCAGTAATGCCAATAAAAGTAGGGGCCACAGACATGAAACGTAGGCGTTTTAGACAAGGGTTTACGTATAACCAAATAACTGTGAAAAGTTGATTATTATTACTTGTGTTATTAACAACATTGACTCACAGGTTCCTCATAGTGTTAGGAATGATGGTGAAACTTGAGAGGTCACAAAGACACTATCAAGCGAACTCTTTAAAAACTAACAACATCCTTTTATTACAATTTATTGGCCAATGAATTGCCTACGATAAAGCGGGGAAACTGTATATGCAAAGCCGTTTAATACCATTAAGTGGCTTCGGAATATAGAGTCAGAGCTTGAATTCATCTGAGCATAAGTTGTATGGGGTTTGTGTAGAACTCAGTCCCTATTGACAAAAAACGGTTTAAATTTCACCCCCAAATGCATAGTCGCTCGTTTATAGCTGTAAACCTTCTAAAAAAGAGATTGATTATGAACACAAACAAAACCTTCATAGCTTTAACCATTAGCATGCTGCTCATGGTGGGGTGTTCTCATAAAAAAATTAAGCATGAACAAGAAATAGATAAAGCAAGTCAACAGGCACAACAAGAGCGAGCCTCTGATCTTGAAGCCGTTAAAAAAGTTATGGTGGCAGAAAACGCGCTTGGTGGCGTGCAAGAAAGTAGCACTGAAGTTGAATACATGAAGCTTAGCCGGCCGGTGCATAAAAAGGCACTACACTCGATGAGAGGAAGGGTCGCACCGCAACCACCAGCAATAGATCATCGACCTTACTTTGAGAATCGTGAAACCTATCTACCCACCGATAGTAATGGGGTATTTCAGGTAGTCACTACGCCACTTTCGACTTTTTCTGTTGATGTTGATTCGGGCAGTTACGCCAATATTCGTAGTTATTTGAGCATGGGTAAATTACCACCTAAAGATGCGGTGCGTGAAGAGGCATTTATAAATTACTTTGATTATAACTACAGTGTGCCGGAAGACGTATCACAGCCTTTTGCAACCTACACAGAAATTGCGCCAGCACCTTGGCGTGATGGTCGTCATATTGTGCGCATTGGCCTACAAGGTTATGACTTACCTATGAGTGAGAGAAAGCCGTCAAATTTAGTCTTTTTGGTGGATGTATCGGGCTCAATGCATGAAGAAAATAAATTGCCATTGCTGGTACAAAGCTTAACCATGATGGTACAGCAGTTATCCGCGCGCGATACGGTAAGTTTGGTAACCTACGCGGGTAACGTACAAGTGGTGTTAAGTCCAACTAAAGGCAAAGAACAGCAAACAATTGTAAATGCATTAAAAGCGCTTAAAGCAGGCGGGGGAACTTATGGCGAAAGTGGTATTAAAATGGCGTATCAAGAGGCGAAAAAGGCATTTATCAAAGGTGGCGTGAATAGAGTGATTTTAGCCACCGATGGTGACTTTAATGTTGGTATTACCAGTATTGACGCATTAAAGGAGCTAATAGCTGAACAGCGCAAGCAGGGCATTTCATTGACTACCCTTGGGTTTGGTCGCGGCAATTATAATGATGCGATGATGGAGCAATTGGCCAATATTGGAAATGGTAATCATGCTTACATTGATACCCTACACGAAGCACAAAAAGTCTTATTAAGACAGATGAGTGGCACCTTACAAAGTATTGCTAACGACGTAAAAATTCAGCTTGAATTTAATCCGGCACAAGTGAAAGAATATCGCCTGATTGGCTATCAAAATCGCTTACTTAAAGATGAAGATTTTAATAATGATAAGGTCGATGCGGGCGAAATCGGTGCAGGCCATACGGTCACTGCACTGTATGAAGTTACCTTAGTGGGTAACAAAGGACAGGTTGACGACTTACGTTATCAACAGCTGCAAATGGCAAATAGCAACGACGAATTATTACAGCTAAAAATACGCTACAAGCTACCGGGTGATGATAAAAGTCAGCTAATAAGCTTAGTTGTGGATAAAAATCAGGTGTTACCAGAGTTTAATAGCGCAAGTTCAGATTTTAAATTTGCAACATCGGTTGCGGCATTTGCACAAAAGTTGAAACATAGTCAATATTTAGGAAGTATGGGTTATCACGACATCGCGCGTATCGCACGAGCGAACAGAGGCCATGACCCATTTAACTATCGCGGAGAGTTTGTTAACTTGGTTGAACTTGCCAGTGCACTTTAATTCAGTTTAACCTTTAATTTATGACACAAATAGCTCAACAACACGCAAACATGGATGAAACGTTAATGCTCGAATATGGCAAAGGTAATGATACTGCCTTTGCTGAGCTTTATGCGCGCCATAAAGGGCCGATGTATCGTTATATATGTCGTCAATTGGGCTCTAAGCAGCATAATAAAGCGCAAGAGTTGTTTCAAGAGGTATGGGTGAGGGTGATAGACAACCGTAATAACTACACGGTTGAAGCCAAGTTCACTACATGGCTGTATCGCATTGCACACAACTTATTGATTGATGAACACAGAAAAAACCAGGTCAGAGGTGAGCATTTAACCCTCGTGAGTGATGAACAAGATGAGGGAATACTTGCCTTTCACCAAGGTAAACAAGAAGGTTCAGTGCATAATGACTTTTTACAACAGGCTATCAAACACTGTGTTGAATTGTTGATGCCTCAGCAGCGAGAAGCCTTTTTACTGCGCCATGAAGCAGGGTTTGATCCCAGTCAAGTGTGCGAAATTGTTGGGGCAAAGCCAGAAACCGTAAAAACTCGACTGCGCTATGCTATGTCACAGTTGCGAGACTGTTTGCAGCGTAAAGTGGGAGCCACAGAAGTAGGAGGCGAGCGAGAAATATGAGCAAGCAATTTAACGATGACGACATCATCAAGCTGTATCAACATAATACTGATGATTTGCCTCCTAGACAATTAGATGAAGTCATTCTGGCACGTGCTGCACAGGAAGTTAAAGTAGATGAAAAGCCAGTCAACACAAAAACCAACCGCTGGTGGCCGTATTCAGGCATAGCAGCAGCGATGGTCGCTGTGGTCGTGTTGGCACCTTGGCAGTATGACCAAGCCCCGGTTTTCGTGTCTATTGAATCGGCTGATATCAATGGAATAACCCAAGCGCATACCGCGGTAAATGAAGCTGAATTAACAATCAATAAAGCAAGGCGTAAGGTGTTCAGTGACGAGCAGGTTATTGCACATGAGACAACGCAAAGCATAGCAGCAAGTGGGCCTCAATTAGAAATGACTGATCAGCCACAAGTTGAAAGTATTGTGGTAACTGGCATGACGGTTGAACGCGCAGTGCCAGAGCATAGAGTGCATACCATAAAACCCGCTTCATCGGCACTTTACGGTATAGCGTTAAGTGAGCCATTACCAGAGTTTGCCAAAATCATCATAAAGCTGGGAAATAATGATCAACAAGGTGCAGAAGAGGAACTCATCAAATTATTGGAAGAAAAACCAGAATACCACGAGGGAATACCTGAACCTCTCGAAGCTGTGTATCAGGCATTATTGAAAAACGGCAAATTGCAGCGGCCATTGCAGTAGTAAGGCAGTCATGAAGCTGCGTCATTTGCTTTGATAGAAAATTAAAGGAAGGTAGCTAGTCAATAAAAAAGTGAATTAACCCATAAATATTCACTTAAATTAGTGGGTTATAATTAAGCGCTAAAGTGCTGATGAAGAGGCGACGGGGTCGCCGCAATTAAATCTACAGTACTTTTGATGACCTCATACTGTGCTTCTTTGAGCGCACCATCCATATGGCCAAAGTTGCAAGGTGGCCGCCATCATCAATAAAACGGCAATATTCATAGCATTGGCGAGAAAAATAGCTTTGGTTACGCTATTTTTTCGTGATCTCATTTCATTACTTACAATCCAATGATGATATTTAGTTCAATGTCAAGGCGCTTTTATGCAGTAATAGCGGGCTATTACAAATGAAAGCAACGCCGAGAGTGAGAAAAATAGCTTTATTGGGCAAATTCGTTTATTCAGAGCTGAGGTTATTTTACATAGCGTGTATTCAAAAAACAGCCAATACAAAATTTAACTTACTTGTAACCAATACGTATAAAAAATGCAACTTAAAGATTGGAAAAGTACATATTGTATACAATATTTAATGTTGCTTGGTGCTATTCAGCCTACAAGCAAACTGGAAATTCTATCTGCATTTAATTTTAAGTATTAAAACTACTGAAAAATTCTAGACAGTATTGCCGAAACTCATCATCACATAAGGAAGATAATAATGAACATAGTCAATCTAACCCGATGTAGTATTCTAATAATACCGTTGCTGATAACCACGACTTCAGCGCTTGCTGGCACGTTTGTGAGTAACAATGGACATAATAAAGTAATTGAAACTTTAGTGGCAGATTCTGAGCTTATTTTTAGAGGAACATCCACTGAAATAACTGAAGGTCTGTCTGTAGAAGGCATCCCCTATACTTTTGTCACCTATGATATTGAAGAAGTGATTAGCGGGCAATATTTTGAAAGTACCATCACTTTAAAGTTTGTTGGTGGTACCTTTGCAAATGGTAATACTTTATCTGCCTCAAACTCCCCTCAAATTAAACTCGGTGAACAGTCTATATTATTAGTGCAGCAAAGCACTGATACAGGCTGTGATTTTGTGCAGTGTGAACTAGGGCGTTTTTTACTTGAACAAGGGAACGTTATAGCGGCTAATGGTCAAGCGGTGATTGTAGATGAGCATGGCAGTGTTGATTATATGTCAGCTAATGGGCTAAAAAATCGAGATAATAGGCAAGCTAACACTACGTCGAATATTGGTAATTTCATTACAAAACTGAGAAATATAGATAAGCAGGTGCTATCTCAAAGAGGGGATTCATTTAAACGTAATACTGTAAAAAACGTTGATAAAAACATCACTTTTAAAGCATATATAGGCTTAACACAAGCAAGTAAAGCACCTGTGGAGCTAGTTGCTCCAAGTGAAGCATTAGTAAAGAAAAACATATCTCATGGTAGTCGGCATGACAAATGGGAAGAAGCGCAAGTGAAACGAAATAAGGGTAATCCAGTACTGACTGTTAGCTCACCTTACACTCAACAATAACCATGCGTTTATAGCCATTAAACAACTATGAGAAATACACATGAAAGGTAATAAATTTAAAACCAGACTCACGACTGCATTTGTCCTTACTCTAGTAAGTAGCAGTGCCTCGGCACATAAGTTTTTAATAGATCCCGCTTGTAACGTGAATAAAAAGTGGCGGAATCAAAGTAGTATGACTTTTAACGCTAATCCAACGGGATTTGCAGGCGCTTTTGCAAAATGGAAAACGTCATTTCAACAAGCAATGAATCGAGTGAATGATACGCCTGCCAACTTTACTATTTATGTACGAACTGACGACGATAACAGTGTTGGAACCAATAATGGTGAAAGTGAAATTTGGTGGAGTACAGGGACTTCCGCTGTGGCATATACCATAACAAACAGCTGTGGTAACACGGTTGAAACTGACATTGTTTTTCACAACAATATTCCTAACGGTGGTTACAATGACAAGATGGATGAAAAAACATCTTATCGCGGCTATGGTCTAGAACGTCGATTATTCGAAACCACCGCGATACATGAAATAGGTCATACACTCGGGCTTGCTCATGAAAATCGCTACTATAATATTATGGGAACAGATTACACCCATGTGCATACGAGCGGAGAAAATTCGTTACGATCCTATGTAGGTGAAGACGCCGCGAATGGCTTAATCACGCTGTATGGTAGCTCGACTCGACAAGATGTTTCGGTATCGGCTTGGCGGCGAACTGGGTCATCAGGGGAGTACAGTTCACATGGCCGTAATCGATTACTCGACAGCACTGGCACTGAATTAAGTTCAACTAAAGTGGAGTCTAGCTGCACCAGAGATTACTGTGAAATGCGCCATAACGTTGAACTTGGCCAGCAAGTTCAAATGGAGCTGACTTTAGAAAACAGCGGTAGCCATTCTCAAAATGTTCAGCTTGGCTATTATATTTCTACTAATGCAACCATTACCAATACCGATACGTTAATTACAACCGACACAGTGTCTGTTTCGCGCAGGGTGCCAGACGAGGTTAAAAAGAGCATTGTCATTCCAAACAATTTACAACCCAATACCAATTACTACCTTGGGGTGATCATTGACAATGCTAATCAAGTCTCAGAGTGGGATGAACAAAATAACACCAGTTATATTCATATTCGCACTGGTTCGGGGTCATCTAATTCAGCACCTATCGCAGAAGCTAACGGCCCTTATAGCGCAGTAGCTAATGCAGCAATTAACTTCAGTAGTGCAAATTCTTATGACTCAGATGGCAATATCGCTTCTTACAGTTGGGATTTTGGTGACGGTAGTGCAGCTAGCTCAAGTGCCAATCCAAGCTATCGCTACACAACAGCTGGTACCTATACCGCAACATTAACTGTGACTGATAACCAAGGTGCAATTGCGTCAGATGCAGCAACCGTTACAATAACTGGAAGCCCGACAGGGGGGAGAATTGACAATGCATGCGCAACGGCGGGGCCAACAACCGGGTCCAGTTTAACCAGCGGTAATACGATTTGTTTACCTAATGGCAGTCGTGATGCGGATATTCAATACTATTTCATCTATGTGCCGGCTGGTATTTCAACATTAACAATTGAAACCGATCATGGCACAGGTGATGGTGATGTTTATTATAAAGCCTCAACTTGGGCGACAATAAGTAACTACGATCAACGTGGCTTTAGCGATAATAATACCGAGCTGGTGAGTGTGAATAATCCTGCTCAAGGGTATAGGTTTATTAGTGTTGTCGGGCAACGCACAGGTATGGCAATGAAGGTAACTTTGGAATAGCTATTACTTAACCTCAGCTCTGGATAAGCGAATTTGCCCAATAAAGCTATTTTTCTCACTCTCGGCGTTGCTTTCATTTGTAATAGCCCGCTATTACTGCATAAAAGCGCCTTGATATTGAACAAAATATCATCATTGGATTGTACGTAAGTTTGTTTACAAAACATTTTCTATTCCAAAACCCTTATCCAAACCTGAGGTTACTTAAGAACCAAAGGGGTCAAGCTCTGACCCTTTTGCTTGTGTTGTTTACTTGTTAGTGATTATTTTATTGAGTTGGTTACTAAATTTTGCTGCGGGGAAGTTTTGTACATTGGATAACACCACAATGAGTTTTTTACTTTCTGGGTAGCGGGCGATGTAGGTACTAAACCCGTCTATTCCGCCAGAGTGTACGTATCGTAATTCGCCATTAGATTGGGTAATAAACCAACCAAGACCAGCGCTGCCAAGCTCTGGAGTGAACATGGCTTTTTGGCTTGCGTTGTTCAGTAGGGTGTTGTTGTAGAATGATTGATCCCACTTGTGTAAATCGTTAGCACTTGAAACCAATGCGCCTGCGGCGAAGGGTACGGTCATGCTCAATTTTGTTATATTTGCACCACTTGGGAGGTAGCCTTGAGCAATATTATTCTGTCCTAACTCATCTTTACCATAGCCACTCTGTGCCATTTCCAAGGGATGGAATATCTCTGTGTTTATAAAGTCTTGATAGGTCATACCACTGACCTTTTCAATTAAGTGCCCCAATACAATATAACCTGAATTTGAGTATTTATATTGGGAGCCAGGGTTAAATTCAAGTGCTCTGCCTTTAAATAAGGCGATTAGTTGCTCAGGAGTATGCGGTGTGTTTTTAATATCTTTAAACGTACTTAGCGCAGTAAAATTAGCTAGCCCTGCGCTGTGTTGCAGTAGATGCTTAATACGTATTTTATCCCCGTTGGGGAAATCAGGTAGGTACACATTAAGAGTATCTTGAATACTAAGTAACCCATGCTCCTGTAATATCATAATGCCCGTAGCAGTGAACTGCTTAGAGATTGAAGCCAGCCTGAAAACGGTATCTGCATCAATCAGTTTTGTATCGTTTCGGTTAACTTTATTAAAGCCTTTACTGAATAATACCTGTTCATTTTCAACAATCAGTATCGCGCCACTAAAGTTTTGCTCTATTGCATACTGCTCAACTGTTTGGTCCATCTTGGCGGGTTTAATTTCAATGGCTTTTTCGTTGCTGCCACCACATGCACTCAGTAGTGCAATTAACAGTGTAGGTATTACCAAGTTTGTTCTGATTCGAAATAGGCATGTGGTCATACGAAACGTCCTTAATATGTCGTTTTAATACTCTTATCATATAGCGAATTTACGGTTGGTTTCTGTACGAAAGTGTTTATCAAAGCGCTACATTTTTAAACAAAGTAAACGCATTAAATTGAGCGTCAGTGCATAAGCTGATTTTGCTTTACGAGCGGTACTTGTTGGCAATAAGCAATAATGAGATATTTGTAGATTAATTAACAGTGGGAATAAAAAGGTTGGCAAATAATGACAACCTTTATTGACTAAAACCACGGTTTTTGTTTTAGCCCGTTGCGTTTTTATCGGATGTAAATTTGTATATTCAATGGAGAGTAATACATTTTGCCACTGCTTAGCGTGCCATAGTTACCATTGCGATTCGAAGGCTTAAAGTCTAAATTGTAAATTGACACGGTTGTGAAGTAAATCCCGTTACTTGGGTTACTCAAATAGGTATAGTCAGAGCCTTTGTAGGTGCACCCTGGTTCAGCATGAAATACAGGCGTATTTACAAGGTCATCAACTAAAACCTGACAATTAGCAGTATCTAACTGTGTAAAGTCAAACACAACATAATTGTCATTATTGCCATCGGTGACCATGATCTGTGTTGCGTTTGTTTTGAGCGCTTGCCACGTTGCTGCATCAATATAATGGTTTTTTTGAACATTAGGATCCGTTAGTTCTTGAGTACGGGCATGCGACTCGCGGCCATTTTTCTCTCGGGTGTTTACTAGCGTCCAGCCACCTTGATCTATATCCATGTTGCAATACACATTGGCTGTCGTTGGATTACCATCAACGGTCAGTTCAATAGCATGAATACCAGATTGAGAAGATGGGTCTTTAATTTTTACGTCGTCACATGATTGACCATGCAACCCAGTATTCGATTGCAGTGCAAGTTCAAAGTCGCCAGACTCAAGAGCGTTACTGTACCAAGTCCCTTTATAAAGCCCATCAATCACGCGTTTTCCGAGGTAATGTTTTTTGGTATTCCCATTTGTTGATGTGAACTCGATCACATTATCATTATGTTGATATTGTCCTTTTGACACTTCACTGTCAGATTTGAGTATGAAGTCACCTTGCATACGCAATAGTTCAGAACTTGATAGTGTGTATGATGGGTCTAGTTGCCCATTTAGTGACGTATCTTCTTTGAGGTCAATATATTGAGGGGTTGCATAGCTAAAAGTGCTTGTCATAGCTAATATAAGATAATATTTGTTCATACCGTTCCTTTGTAATTGAATTGCTGATTAAAGTTATATTAAACAATATATTAGCTTATATTGTTGGTGATGTTCTAGTCCTGATTTTGGCCCTCCTGATGTAGATCAGAGTTTGTTTATAAAAACAGCTCCATTATTAATTTGTTTCTAACTTAGGTCTGAAGCTTTGCACAATCACAGCGGTACCATGTCACCTTGCTGACCTAGTTCAGGATCTTGGTTCAGTGACGCGTGTATTTGTGCTTTTTGATGATCAACAGCCACCTGCTCAGTAGCCCTTTATTGGTTGGCAGCTGTGTCTTGTTCGGGTTAGCGATTGGGTCTTATCTAACCTCAGCTCTGGATAAGCGAATTTGCCCAATAAAGCTATTTTTGTCACTCTCGTCGTTGCTTTTATTTGTAATAGCCCGCTATTACTGCATAAAAGCGCCTTGATATTGAGCAAAATATCATCATTGGATTGTACGTAAGTTTGTTTTCAAAACACTTTCTATTCCAAAACCCTTATCCAAACCTGAGGTTATCTAGATTTTATTATTTAATAAATATTAAAACTGATTATTTAATTACTGGCATTATCAAGTAAATGTAAGTGCTCTAGTATGGCTTATAGCAAATTGAGAGTGAGCTTATCACTGCAAATTGCACACTTCCCCCTACGTGAGCTTGAGTAAACATAACGATACTAAGCTCTTAGAACAATAGATTGGTTGGAGAGTATATTATGAAGTATTCAGGTTTTCAGACATTTAAAACACAACAACGAGACGGCGTTCTTACGGTGACTTTCGATTTTGGTACTGTCAATGTACAAGGTCAGGAAATGCTTGCAGACTTAAATAGTTTGGCAATGCGATTAGAGCGTGACCGCAATACCAAAGTCGTGGTTTTTCAATCAGCTAACCCTGAAGTGTGGGTTTGTCATTATGATACTGAATTATTAAAGGATATGTCGACTGAGGCCGTATCTCGCGACGAAGTGGCGCTTTTAGATTTACAGTCTGTATGTGAGCGGATCAGTAAAGTACCTCAAGCAACCATTGCTAAGCTTGAAGGTTTTGCTCGCGGTGGTGGTCATGAATTAGCGCTTGCATTAGATATGCGTTTTGCCGCACGTGGCAAGTTTAAATTTATGCAGATGGAAGTGGGCATGGGTATTTTGCCATGTGGAGGTGGTGCATCACGCATGGCACGTCAAACTGGCTTGGGTCGCGCATTAGAGATTATTTTAAGTGCCCGTGATTTTGATGCTGATGAGGCAGAAGCTTATGGCACCATCAATAAAGCACTTGAGCCAGATCAAATTGGTGAATATGTTGATACGCTTGCGAAACGTATCGCTAAATTTCCAGCTGAATCTATCAATGCTTGTAAACAAGCGGTGTATGAGTCTATTGATAAACCCATTGATGAAGCGCTAAAAGCAGAAGCATACTGGCTTTACCAAGCCACTAGTAAAACCCCTGCGGTTAAGCGTTTTAGCATAGCTGATGAACAAGGATTGGAGCATGACATGGAAAACCAGCGTAACTGGAACGAGTTAGTGATGAATGTTCAGGACATAAAATAATGCATAGACAGACTCACCAGCAGCTGGTTAGTGACTTTTTTATGCGATTTGTTAACTCAGACATTGAAGGCTTACTGGCACTGCTTGATGACCAAGTTGTTTGGAAAATGATGGGACAGCAAGGTGGTTTACCTGTCTCTGGAGAAATGGATAAAGCGGGAATTACTGGACTGATGCAAAGTGTTCGAGCACAAGTTGGAGGCCGTTTAAATATGACCCCACGGCGTGGACGATTGCAGGTGGGCGCGTTGCGGTCGAAGTTGAATCTTCAGCTAAGCTAAAAAATGGTCGCGATTACAATAACCTTTATCACTATTTATTCACGATTTCTGACGGAAAAATTGACGCTATCAAAGAATATGGCGATACCGATCAGGTGAGGAGAGTATTCTTAGATTAGTTGGTAGAGGTTAATTAAAATATAGGGGCGATGAGCCCCTATATTTATTAATTACAGATTGATAAGTAATGCACTTGAGGAATTCGATAATGAAAAAAACAATTCTAATAACAGGCTCTACCGACGGGATTGGTTTAGCAACAGCTAAATCACTTGTGAAGTTGGGACATAGGGTACTGCTGCATGGTCGCAGTTGTTCAAAGCTTACAGATGCAACAAAGCTACTGAGTGAATTTACTAAAGCAGAGGATATTTTTACGTATCAAGCTGATTTATCGAGTATACGTGATGTGCAAGCGTTTATTGTTAAAATAAAACAAGAACATCAAAGGCTCGATACGGTGATTAATAATGCGGGGGTGTTTATTGTCCCTGAAAAAGTGTCTCCCGATGGGCTTGACGTTCGTTTTATGGTGAATACCATTGCACCTTACATCCTGACACACGCTCTTTTGGCACTGCTTGATAACACTGGGCGTGTCATTAATGTATCCTCAGCGGCGCAGTCCTCTCTTTCTGCTGAGGAGTTATGCACACCAAGTTCATTATCAGATAGTGCTGTTTACGCGAAAAGTAAACTGGCTTTGACTATGTGGACGCGTCAGTTAGCTATGTCGCTTGGAGAAAATGGCCCGGTTATTGTCGCAATTAATCCGAAGTCTTTTTTAGGCAGTAAAATGGTTGAACAAGCGTATGGTGTGACGGGCGGAAACTTGCAAATAGGCGCCGATATATTGGTGAAAGCGGCGTTATCGGAAGAGTTCTCTGATGCGTCTGGACTTTATTACGATAATGACATGGGCCAGTTTACATCGCCTCATCAAGATGCGCTTAACTCAACTAAAATAACTAAAATTACACAAACAATTGAGCGTATTATCCATTCATTGGGTTAAAAATAACCGCAACTTGCAAATAGGTGTACGTTGAGAGGAAAGAAGAGCCATGAAGAAAATTCTGATAAATTTTGCTCATCCTGCAAAGTCGCGGTCAAATATTAATATCGCATTGCGCAATGCAGTTGAAAACATTGAGCATGTAACGGTGAATGACCTGTATGCCAACTATCCAGATTTCATGATCGATATAAAACGAGAGCAAGCCTTATGTGAAGCGCATGACATTATTATTTTTCAGCACCCTTTTTATTGGTATTCAACACCCGCAATTATGAAAGAGTGGTTAGACTTGGTGCTGGAGCATGGATGGGCATATGGCACTGAAGGAAAAGCATTGGCAGGTAAAGTGTTTTTTCAGGCGATCACCACCGGTGGCGATGCGAGTAACTATCAAAAAGACGGTTACAACGAATTCACTTTAAAAGAGCTTACAGCACCCTATAGAGCAACCGCCAAATTATGCCGTTTAACTTGGCTACCACCTTTTGTGGTGACTGGTGTGCATCAGGGCTTAGAACCAGAAGAAATACAAAGTTATTCAGCAGAGTATAAGCGCACACTCATTGCTTTACGAGATTCGTTACTCGATTTAGAGGTGCTAACACAGCAAGAGACTTTGAATAACAACCATTTAGTCAGTAGGAGCGAATAGTATGGAAGCGTTTTTACTGCAGTTGTTTATCTTTTTGGCGGCCGCGGCTATATCAGTGCCGATTGCAAAGAAGCTCGGACTTGGCTCTGTGCTGGGCTATCTGATGGCGGGTATTGTCATTGGGCCTTTTGGTGCTGCGTTAATTCATGATGTTGAAGCAATCATGCACTTCACTGAGTTTGGTGTGGTAATGATGTTATTTTTGGTTGGGCTTGAACTCAAACCCTCGCTGTTATGGCAGCTTAGAACACCGATTTTAGGTTTTGGTGGGGCACAGGTGCTGATCAGCAGCGTGTTCATTTGGGGTGTCGCTGTTGTTTTTCTACCTTGGCAACAAGCACTCGCCATAGGCCTTATTTTATCATTGTCTTCAACAGCGATTGTACTGCAAACCTTGCAAGAGAAAGGCAAAATGAAAACTGAGGCTGGTCAGTCAGTATTTGCGGTGTTGTTATTTCAAGACTTGGCCGTAATCCCCATGCTAGCCATTCTACCTTTGCTTGCCACGCTCACGATATCTGGTGGTGCTCACCATGATTCGGTGCTATTTGATATCAGTACACTACCTAATTACATACAAATATTGGTGACTATTTCGGCTATTGTATTCGTGCTTATGACGGGTAAGTTTGCCTGTCGGCCAATTTTTAGAACCATTGCCAACACGGGTGTAAGAGAAATCTTCGTCGCTGCGGCGTTAGGATTGGTTATAGGGACGTCGCTTCTGATGATGACGGTCGGATTATCACCCGCACTAGGTGCATTCTTGGCTGGGGTGGTACTTGCGGACAGTGAGTTTCGCCATGAATTAGAAAGCGACATCGAGCCATTTAAGGGCTTATTATTGGGTATATTCTTCATTTCAATTGGTGCGAGCCTTAACTTTACACTGATCAGTGACAGTTTTTTATTAATACTGGGTTTAACTTGTGGGCTAATTGCCATAAAAGGATTGGTATTATTGCTCGTGAGTGTTGTATTTAAAATTAGTAAGCAAGAGCGACCGCTGTTTGCTATTGCATTGGCACAAGGAGGCGAATTTGCCTTTGTGTTGTTTCAACTGACTAAAACAAGTGGTGTGCTATCTATTGAGGTTATTGAGCCTTTGATTTCAGCAGTGGCTATTTCTATGTTTTTGGCGCCTGTTATGTTTGTTATTCATGAAAAAATGTCTCACAAACCAAATAAGAAGCCAGTAGAAGCATCGAAAGACGTTATTGAAAAAGGGGATCATAAAGTTATCTTAGCTGGATTTGGTCGCTTAGGCACTGATATAGGAAGGTTTTTAATATCAGCGGGTATAAAGCCTGTCATCCTCGACCATGATGCTAATAATGTCAGTCTACTGAGAAAGTTAGGTTTTGAGGTATATTATGGTGATGCCACAAGGCTTGATTTGTTGGAGTCGGCAGGGGCTGCAACGGCAGAATTACTGGTGATTACATTAGGTGATACTGAGTCCGCAAAACAACTTGTTGCGCTGGCAAAAAAACATTATCCGCAGTTAAAAATAGTCGTTAACGCCCATGATCGAGAAGCCGCATTTGAATTTATGGACTTAGAAATTGAACATATCTATCGCGAGACATTAGGCACGGCTTTAAATATGGGACAAGCAGCCATGAAACAGCTTGGTGTTGATCCATATGAAGTACATCGCCTTAAGCAAATTTTTTATAAGAAAGACGTTGAAATGATGCCGGAACTATACAAACTGCGGTGCGAAGAAGAAAAGTACATAGTGTTATATCAAAAGCATCATGAACGTTTAGAGGAATTGATGAAGTTAGATCATAACGAAAACTTAATGGCGCTAGATAAAGCGTGGACAGCAAAAAATCCAGAGCTCTAGAGGTGACGACAATAATGGCATAGAGCACACTATCTTTATGTCATTATTAATATTTTCTATAAAGTATTTTCATCAAAAATGGCATTATCCGCGACAAACCCGTGTGCTAATCTGAGTATGCAGTAATGATTATACATGTTACGTAAATTCACGTTAACTTGAGTGCTTTGTATTCAATCTTATGTCATTAAGGCGTTACTATGTTAGGAGAGAACCATTCATTGATAAATGAATTTCCGGCACATAAAGACACAATTAAGCGGCTGGATCTTGACAGTAAAACCTGATAGGTCGTGATGAAAAGCAGGCTTCTTTACAGAGGTCTGCTTTTTAGGCTTTCATGCTTCCCAGTAAGGTATGTCACCATAATATGCTTTAAAGTAATCAATAAATGCTCGGACTTTAGGGGCCAACAAGCGTGAACTTGGGTACACAGCCCAAATAGCGGTGTCAGACTCTACTGGGTACTCTTTTAATACTTGCACAAGTTCCCCTGTTTTAAGTGCTTTATAAGCGCACCAAATAGAGCATAAAGTTAAGCCTGCGCCGTTCATACAAGCATCTCTGGTTGATTCACCATTATCAATGCGTATTGCGCCTTTGGGTTTGATTTTTTTGAGTCCGTCAGGTGTATTAAAAAGCCAACTGTCAATGCCTATCAGGTTAATACATTGATGATTTAGTAGGTCTTGAGGTGTCTTGGGTTCACCATATTCTTTAATATAATCCGGCGATGCACACACAATACGATGATCGCGAGTGAGCTTTCGTGCGACTAAGGTCGAGTCATTCAATGCCGCATTTCTGATGGCAATATCAAAACCGCCTTCAACCATATCAACGATGCTATCACTTTGGCGTAAATCAATTTTTAACTCTGGATATTGTTTTACAAAGTCTTTTAATGTGGGGACTATATGCATTCGTGCAAAGGATGATGGCGCCGCAACTCTGATGGTACCCTGCGGGATGAAACTGCCTGCACCAACAGACGCTTTCGCACTATCAACAGCATTCAATACTGCTTCAGCATGAGGCAAAAACTCACGCCCTTCTTCAGTTAAAGACACTTTACGGGTGGTTCTATGTATCAGCTTTACACCTAATGCTTCTTCAAGCTTATTGATATGCATACTTGCAACAGGTGCAGATAACCCCATCTCGTTGCCCGCCATACTGATGTTGTGAGTCACCGCAATTCTCACAAAAAGCCTTAAGTGTTCATTATTCACTGTCGATACCCCATTATTAATAAAAAGTAAAAACTGATTAATATTGTGAGTGTATTATCAAGAAGATGTTTTGTAAATATACTTTACCCAATCCAATACAGAGGAAAAAATAATGAAAGCAATGACAATTAACGCGTTTGGCGGTACTGAAGTATTTACAGCGTCTGAATTAATAAAGCCAGAAGCGACAGCTGGGCACGTGGTAATAAAAGTGGCCGCAACGAGTGTGAATACGGTTGATACAATGATCCGCCAAATGGGGGAGGATTTAGCCCCCTTATCACCTGCATTACCTGGGGTATTAGGGATGGACTTTGCTGGTGTCGTGGAATCTGTCGGGGTAGGCGTAACAGGTTTCTCTGTTGGTGATGAAGTATATGGTTGTGCTGGTGGCTTAGCAGACTTACAAGGAGCGTTAGCGGAGTATATGCTTGCTGATACAAAATTAATTGCTCACAAGCCTAAAACAATTTCAATGCGTGAAGCGGCCGCTATACCGTTAGTCGGCATTACCGCGTTTGAAGGACTTATACGTGCTGGCGTTAGCCAAAATCATAAAATACTGGTGCATGGTGGAGCTGGCGGCGTAGGCCATATAGCGTTACAATTGGCGCGCTATTTTGGTGGTGAAGTTTATGCTACTTGCAGTGGCAATGCTCAGTCTGAACTCATTAAAAAGTTGGGGGGGACGGCCATTAATTATAAAACCGAATCAGTGACTGATTATGTTGCTACGTATACTGATGGTGCAGGCTTTGATGTGGTGTATGATTCTATTGGTGGCGCGAACCTGCTTAATTCATTTGAAGCCGCTGCATTAAATGGGCAAGTTGCTACGACTGTGTCTATGGCCGAAATAGACCTGACGACAGCGCATTTTAAAGGGTTATCTTTACATGTTGTCTTTATGCTGATCCCAATGCTTTATAATCACAAACGTGAACGCCACGGTGAGATTTTGGCTAAAATTGCAGAGATTGTAGATGCCGGTAAATTAACGCCTATTGTTGATGAACAATATTTTAGTTTAGAAGATGTCGGTAAGGCACATACTCGACTTGCAAGTGGCCAAGCCATGGGGAAAGTGGTGGTGTCTGTTTAGGTCTTAAATCACTTTGCTTGCAGAGAGGGTTGAAGTTAACCCCTCTCGGATGATCCCCTTCGATGCTTTAGCCTCAGTCGTTGCGCTAATTGCGGTTTATAGTAGCAATGCCTTTTGCTCCATGCAGAGCTGAGTCCATAACTCATTTAGGTCGTATCACAATGAACTTTTAACTCATCAGCTATTGGAACTTGCATTTAAAGCGTACTTTCATCGATAGGCCCGGCAACATGCGCTCTACTTCAATGGTGCCTTGTTGTGCTAATACAAGCTCGTTGACCAGCGCAAGCCCTATCCCTGTACCTTGGGTTGAGCGTGTTAATTCACTGCCTCCGCGATAAAATAATTCAAAGATTTTACTTTCTTGTTCCGCATTAATACCGTTACCATAATCACGAATTTCCATCACGATATAGTCTTTATCTTTGGCATCTGCTGTAAAGTTGAAATCGACTTTTTTGCGTTGTTCATCTTCGATAGTGTCACTATCAAAAAACTTTACTGCGTTATCAGTGATGTTGATCACAACCTGTGAAAATGCATCTAAGTCAATGAGTAAAAGTACATCTTCTGGTTTTTCGAAGTCACTTGAAATGTTTAGCTGAAAATGGCTGTTTAGCAATAACGACGATACTTTTGACTGGATGATATCCGTTAAAATACTGAGCTTGGTATAGTGTGCATTGACACTGTGTTGTGGTTGGTTGAGTTTTGAAAGCTGCAGTATGTTGTCAATTAAACGAGATAAGCGTTCACTCTCACTGTGGATGAATTCGTAATACTCAGACTTGTACTCTTCTGAGGGCACCATCCCTGATTTTAGCATTTCAGAATACATACGAATTGATGTTAATGGTGTCTTGAGTTCATGGCTTACCGAAGACACAAAGTTGAGACGTTGCTCTGCGAGTTTAAGCTGTTTGATACCCAAACGATAAAAGCCAAAACTGCCCAGTATAATACCACATAGTAACAACGCCATTAATCCAAGGCTATATATCGCCGCAGGAGGGAGCGTGAGTTTTGCCGTTGAATATGTGAGCTGATAACTTTTAAAAGGCCACCGTAGTTCGTGGCTATTGATGGTCAATTGATTTAATGGTGCGTGTAGCAATTTGGTTTGGGTGATGACGGCTTGACCATGGGATTTGCTGTCATAAATGAAATAAGTTCTATCCGAACTCGTTTGTTTAGGCTGTACGGTGACTGTGATCGTACTTTTAAATTGCACGGTTTTGAGTATACGTTCAATTTGGTTGTTTAAATAGGCATTTACGTCGATGACGTAGCCTTGTAATTTTTTGACACCATTCACGAGTACAATACGATAAAAAACAAGGTATTCTGGTACATCGGATAATAAAAGAAACTTCTCATTGTTAGCCGATAAGTTGTTTTTAATGAGGGTTTTTAACTCGGTTGACTTGGATGTTACTTGATAGAGTTTTAAAGCGAGGCTTTTTCGTTTTTTCGATTCAAGCCCATCATGCTCTTCTATTTTTAACCCTTTGGGACCATTGACGGTGCTAGGCCAAACTGGGCTATTGAATTGCCCATTTTTATCTAGTTGAAAGTAACCTATGAGGCCTACATAGCGCGCATTATATTCGGGGTTTGAAAGCGGGGATCTAATTCGACTCACTTGTTTGTTATCAGGATTGTAAATATGCTGATAATAATCAAAGGTGCGTGTGTTTAAGGCATTATCAAATACGACGCGTTTAAATAATTTGAGATTTAGTTGTGACGTTATCTTTGCTGTTTTACTTTGATATTCGGTTAAAAGATCTTTCTCAAATTGATGATACCCTTGGTAAAGTACGACGCTGATAGGGGCTAATAATAGGAGCAAAAAAAGACCAGTAAGGTAGCGAAGCCGACCTACGCGTTGCGGATAACTTAATAAACGGGTATTTGAGAGGAGGTGTTTCATATTATGACTGACAGCTAAATAGCTGATACCCTTCGCCTCTTAGCGTCACTAAGTGTTCAGGTACTTTAGGGTCGCTTTCAATTTTTTTACGTATTTTAGCGATATGTATATCCACTGTGCGCGTATCGATATGTTCAGTTGATTTATATCCCCACACTTCTCTTAATAATTCATCGCGTGATACAGGGGATTTTTGCTGGTTTAAGTAAATCAAAATACTGACTTCTCGGCGGGTATAGCGCATCTCTTGCTCATATGAGCACCCTGTTAGTTTTTGTGTACAAATACGCACATGTTTACCAATGGCGAGAGTATAGTCATTACCAGATAATCCAGAGCGCCTTATTAATGCTGTGACTCTTAATACTAACTCGGATGTAGAAAATGGTTTAGCTAAATAATCATCAGCGCCTAACGTCAGGCCGTTAATGATATCTTCTTCAGCATTTTTTGCAGTTAACATTAAAATAGGTTGTACCTGAGAGTGTTGCCTGATTGCATTGCATATTTCAAAACCATTCATCGATGGCAGCATCACATCTAAAATAATGCAACTGTACTTCTGTGCTAAAGCGCGCGTGAGCCCTTTTTTACCATCCATTTCACTTTTAACGTCAAACCCATGAAATACAAAAAGATCGGTAAGACCACGCAGTATACTTGGCTCGTCTTCGATAATAAGCAGAGAGGGTTTTATATTCATATTATTTTTCAATTCTTTGGCTTACTTATGGAGACTATATCATTATTTTTAATAGCTAAAATGCAAAGTTTTGTAAAAGTTTTATAGCGTTGTTTTTACTTTTTGTGCCTACTTGACGCGCGGTTTACTGGCTAAGATGCCCTGAACTTAATGACAGGGCACTAACAATGATAAACAGTGATATTCAACCTCCTCTATTATTTAGGCGCTCGGCTCTACGCCAAGCAATTTTAAGCTGTGTTTTAATTGGCGGTTCTTGTACTTTGATGGGTTTTTCCAACGTCAGCGCTGCAAATGAATCTGCAGCCAATATCGACAGATATGAGGCTCGTACTTTTATGGCGTTAGACCCGCAAACTTTATACGATATTTTAGAAAATACGCCGGGTGCAAATAGTCTTTTAAACGCACTGAACGACACGTCAGAAAATCGCGGTTTTGGTTCTGCGGGTGAGCAAATTTTAATAAATAGTAAGCGAATGTCGGGAAAAGAGAATAGCCTTGCTAAAGAGTTGGATAGTATTCAAGCACAGGACGTTGATTATATTGAGCTGATCCGTGGTACTCGGTCTGATTTAGATGTACAAAGTAACGGGTTAGTGATTAATGTGGTTCTTAAAAAAGACATAGAACCCTCTATTCTATGGACATTGGGGACGGTCAAAACGGCTGATATTAAACCCTATTCGAGGGGGTCATTGACGTATAGCGCAAGTATCGACAATTTTAAATATAGAGTGGGTATGAGCCATTCAGTGAATCCCACAGAAATAAGTTCAAGTGAGTATTTTACCTCTATTAATCAAGTTCATACACAGACAAATACTCGGGTGCGAGACAACATCTACACAACAAGTCAATTATCAGCCAAATTAGAATATGTATACTCTGATAAAACCTCAATGCAGCTCAATGGTATTTACGAAGAAATTAAAGTCGACGCAACCATCAGCAATGACGGTGAATACTTAGTGAAGAACACACAAGAGTATAAGGCCTTAGTTTATGATTGGGCTAGAGATAAGTGGGAAATTAGTGGAGATATCAGCCATGAGTATAATGATGATCATCAATTAAAATTACTGTTCATCAGTAATCGAGCGGACTCAGACGATAAAATTTGGCACAGTGTATCCAAAGGCGGCAATATATTGCTTCCTGACTACACATTGCCGCGCATATATACCTCAAAGGAAAATGTCTTACGCACCAATTGGCGCTATAAATTGAATCCACGTCATACTTTTGATTCGGGTTTTGAAGTCGCGATAAATGAACTTAATGAAGACTTACAGTTTATTCGTCAATCAGGCGCTACTTATCGTTCTACGGAATTGAATGATATTAAAGAAACCCGTTACGAAGCCTTTAGCAATTATAATTTTGCAATGTCTGCTGCGATTAACCTGCAATCATCATTGATATATGAGCGCTCAACCATAGACGTTGCGACTGACTTATTGTTAGTGAGCGACACATTACACAACGCACAAAGTGATACATCTCGCACGTTTAATTACCTTAAGCCACGTTTGAACTTAAGGTATGATTTAAATGAGATTTATCAAATGCGTTTTAATTACCAACGTACGGTGAGTCAGCTTGAACTGAAAGACTTTGTGCCCTGGTTTGACAGCTATGAATCTCGATTAGAAGAAGCGAACCCAGATTTAAAACCCGAAGTACGTGATGAGCTTTCATTCGCTTTTGAAAAGCAGTGGCAAAACACCAATGGCAGTCTTACTGTCACGCCTTATTATCATAAAATCAGTGATTTAATTAATGAGGTGTTATTAGCGAAGCGATCGGGTGACGGAAATATTGACAGCGCTAAAGAGTATGGCATTAAATTAGAAACAAATTTTGGGTTAGAAGCGCTTGGACTAAATAATACCTTGGTCAGTGCCAATTATACATGGCGAGAGAGTGACGTGGTGCACCCTTTTACGGGAGAGCGAGGGCCGATTGAAAGAGTGAGTAAAAATGAATGGCGTGTAAAGCTCAACCAAAATGACATTTTACCTGGGTTATCGTTAAGTTTAACACTCGAAGATAAGAGTCGTTATGAATTTTATTACTATGATTACCAAGGTAATGTTGACACTAAAATCACAGCAAATGCCTTTATTGATTACCAAATGACGAAGAACCTAAAACTGCGTTTAAAAGGCGATAATTTACTGAATGATAGGTACACAGTACATAAAGCACGTCATACAGCATTGTTTACTGAAAGTGATTTTTTAAGACAAGAGCGGCGTGACAATGAACGTGCGCCTAGGTTTTCATTAATATTAACAGGCCAATTTTAAGCTGTGTTTTTACCAAACGAGTGGCATGGAGCCGAGTATAAAGCGTGTGGAATAAAGTGCGTGTTAATACTATCAATGGAGTTTATGGATTAAAGGTGTGCGATAAACAGATACGCACCTTTTTTATAGTTTCATACCTGAGCAAACCAAAACGTGATGACCTTAGGCGCTAAAAGGAGGTAGCCAATAAGTTGGCTGTCAACAACATTGACCCTTTCGATATTCTGACCCTTTCGATATTAAGCGCTTTTAGCTGCCCTAATTTATTGTCGAACGTTTCGTCTTGTTTAATAAAGCAACAAACTAAAACAGGACCATTATGAAAAATAAAACAGGTTTATTAACCGGGGGGTTATGTGTAGCGCTACTCAGTGGCTGCAATTCGGACCCACAAGTATTACTAGGATACAGTGCAAACCAATTATGCTCGCGACATTTTATCTCGGATGAGCCCGTCGATTTTATAAAAAGTCGAGTGATCCCAGAAGCATTGGCAATCTTACCAGATGATACTCAAATACACGTCGATTCTGGTAATCATGAGGTTACTCTTTCAGCCGCGATAGGTAATGAAATAATAACGCGAACATCCGTTTATAGAGAAGGTTTTGGGTGTACTTTGTTATTTGATTTAACAAAAGAGCAATTACGGGCACAAACCGCTCATGTGAATACGCCAGAAGCTTCACCGAGTGCGCCGATTGATAAGGCGGTTAATTCAAACCTTACGCTAGATAAGTTTTTTAAGACGAATCAATATGATTACGCGTGGAGTGATAACACATTTGCCGTTGCCGTAATGCACAAAGGAAAGCTGGTCGCAGAGCAATATGACGACCATCATCATGGCGACACCCGAGTACTGAGTTGGTCAATGGCCAAAACGCTCACCGCATTAATGACCGGCGTTTTGATAGACCAAGGTAAGTTAGCGCTCAACCAAACGGTGTCTTTTGGCCAGCATGGCATGACCATTAAGAACCTGCTTAATATGAGTTCAGGCGTCAAATGGACCGAAACGCCAGACATTCATGGTTATGAAGACTTGGCACCGATGTGGTATTACCATGGTAACTCAGTTGAATATGTATCGGCATTAGGGAAAGAGTATACGCCAGGCAGTCGGTTTGAATATGCGACGGGAACCACGCAACTGCTTAGTTCAGCAATAAAAACAGCCTCAGGAGGAAGCTTTCAAACGGTGAATGATCTATACCAATCATACCTATTTAAACCTTTAGGGATCAATAATGCCGTCGTAGAGTTTGATGAAGCAGGTAACTTTCGAGGTGGCGCTCGTATGTTTTTGACCATTCATGATTGGCTAAAAATTGGTGAGTTATTTATCAATAAAGGTCGTTGGGGTGATCAACAGGTTGTGTCTGAATCTTGGCTTTCAGAGGTTATGATGTCGCCTAGTGTATCAAAACATTACGGTGCACAGCTTTGGCTTAATGATTTGCAGTTTTGGCTACCTAAATTACCAAAAGATACCGTATCTCTTCGAGGTCATCGTGGTCAGTATGTGATTATTATTCCTTCTAAACAGCTTGTGGTCGCACGTTTTGGCGCATACGGTTCGGTAGTAAATCAAAATATTGGACTTGCCAATAAACGCGTTTTTAGTGCTGTTGTGGATGTTTTAAAGCAACTAGAACAGTCGAACTAAATTGTATATAAAAGGGTTAGGATCAGAGAACCCTAACCTTTTTCTGGCTCAACATTGCTCAGATGCATGAGCCGTATTGATTAGAAGCGAACCAAGATGACTGAGAAACAGATTAAAACGACGTATATGTTTATTTATGTGCTCTGCGCGTAATTTTTTGGTTAGGGCACCTGTATATTTCTCTCTAAATACAATTTTGTTTATTTTGCATATAGTTTGCTTAATTTCCGCTTGGCTATAATTTGAAAGACCAATTACTGAAATTTTTGATGTATCTATGTTTGAAGAATCACTTAACCTTAAGGGGACTTCAGAACCAACGATCATCATTGTTTCATCTTCATAGCTCTCTCCAAGCATGGCTTTCATCGTTATAGCTGCCGGAATGTTGTAATTGTGCATGAGTGTGGTGGATGTCGTGTTTTCGCCATTGGTTTCAGTAACGGGTAAAATAAAAGGAACGAGCGTGCTGCCTGTTTCATTGGCAATGCTCTTAACGTCTGTATATGATTTTATATTCGCCCAATATGCTTTGAAAAGAGCTTGGTGTTTAGCATTGTCTGGGTCAATATGGGTAAGGAGTAAGTATAAGTAATAGGGTGCTGTAATGTTATTTAATTGACGCGGTGACGCGGGGAGTCGAAACACTAATGCATTGTAAAGCAAAATGGGTGAGCTTTCATTTGATGTTGCCGTTATTTCAGTTACTAAATTAATTTCGTTATCGAGCGCCATGACCTCTTTGGGTACACTCTCTGCTGACTGACTAGTTTCTATGTTTGAGCATCCATACAGCATATACATAGTGCCCATTATTAGAAAAATATAGGTTACCTTATTCATCATGATTCCCGTTTGGTTTTTGATTGTTTTTTCTAATTAATTTAAAGATCATATTGAATATGACATGAATGAGTGCAACTAAGAGAAATATCCCAAACACACGAGAAAAAAAGTCAGCCAAAGCGCCTGGCATGAAGATAAGGTATAAGCTGGTAAAAAATATCGTAGATAACACTAGTTTTGGTGGTAAATATACCAATATTTTTTTTAAAATCTCCATGTAGGAAGCTACTCCTTGTGTATCACATCGAATAGTGTGGCTAGCAACTCTTACTCTCTAATACGATTTGGCCTGCCTCTGAGTTTTGAATCAGAATGTTTAATCGCCAGCATGTTATTCAGTTGCAGTTGAGTTTTAACTCACGTAGCGAATCTCGTAACCACAATTCGCTTAAATGCATACAGTTCACTTTTAATCATAGACCACTTTAAGGTACCGTGAATTGATTTTATCTTTATATGCATCGGACTTGTTTAGCTACAATGAGGAATGTATGTAAGCGGCTAACGACAGCCGCTTTTTTGTAGTGAGCTGTGGATGCAGTTTACGCCACTTGATGCACGTGCTGCTGGCGTTTCGCCCAAAATGGGGCGTCACTCCAGCGTTGCTCTTTGTGATAAAAATGCTGCTTAAAACCTAAATATTCCTCAAATTGTCGGGCTAAATCTTGCTGATATATATGACTATTCTCATTAAAATTAGCAGGGCTTGTTGCGTTGCCTATGATGGTTGCTACTTGGCATCCAGAGGTCATGGCAAAACCCAGACCCATAGAGGAAATAGGGTCAAATGCGCATGCAGCATCTCCTACAGGTAAATAGTTTTTTATGTGACTAAATTGATTAAAGTGAGTACCGGCGGGTCTGATCCAAAGATTATCATCAATAAAATGTGCCCTCTCGACTCTTTTTGACATATATTTGCTGTGTTTGAGGTGCTGTTGCCACTGTGATTGACGATTTAACTTCATTTTTGAGATTGATTCAAAGTCGCTAAAGTAGGTAACGACAACCATCTGATCGGACAATGCGGCACTATACCACCAACCATACTCGTCACTTTCAATTAATTGAATTTGTTCAAATGATGTCGAGTCAGATTTATAAAAAGCCCCAACGCCAGTGAGTCTGTCGTGTTGTGTAACAGACGCACCTAATGATTTACTTAATGATGAATTTCGTCCTGAAGCATCCACCAGGTAATTGCACGTTATTGCAAACTTCCCATGTTCTGGATGATTCACTTCAACCACATAACGACCATCTTGTAATTGAGTGACCGCTTTGTGTTTAGTTCGAGGAAATACAGTGCCACCACGATTCAACACGGTTTCAAGGAGGGTTAAGTCAAATACCTCTCGGTTAACCTGAAAAGTTGCTCTGTCAGGGGCAAAGATAGCGTGCCGATTAGCGGATTTATCGCTGCCCCAAAAAGCACTGTTACCTTGAGTTGGCGTAAAACAGCCGGTGCCAAAATGAGACTTTGGCAGGCGTAAATAGTCTAATATTGGAAAAATGCTCTCTGAGACGCTCTCTCCCACTCGCAGCCGTTGTAAATCCGAGCTTTCGACTAATGTAACTGATAATTTGGTGTGATTAAGCAAGTTTAATGCGGTGCTGGCCCCTGCGGGACCAGCGCCAACAACCAGCACATCACATTCGTGTGCATGTATCATTTTATATTACCGTCTTGTACGAGTACCACTGCGCGGTACTGCTCTACCAGCCGGTTTGGCTGTGATGGGAGCAGACATTTTTTCTTCCATACTTTTAAGCAAGGCTTTTGCTTTTGAGCAGCCTGAAGAAAGGTGGCTTTTAACATCATCAGGGATGTAAAAAACAGGGATATCAGTGCCATTATCTTGTGGGTTACCAGTAATGTCTGAAACTGGCACGTCCTTATAAGCAAACAATTGGTGATTGCGTTCACTTTCAGTAAAAAATGGAAAGTTAGGTTCGCTCGTATTTTGATTACGAATAAACCCAAGCGCAGGCCAATGCTCTACCATTTGTACAAAACTGTTAATGCCACGGGCATAGTTTACTTGTTGGCCAGCAGGCAAGTGGGTGGCTGACTGATCGTCCACTTGATTGGTCAATACGTCCCACGGACTTTGAGGTGGCCACCAGTAACTGTAATAAGTCGGCGCAAGAGGGACCATACTTGGCTCTTCTGCTGTACCTTCATTCACTTTATTGACTGTTGGATCAGTGAAATTCACATTTTGAATGGTACAGTTGAAAAAGTCAGCCTGCCATGGGCAAGCCATGCGTTTGGTTAAATCACCAGGTTGGCACCCGCCACCTTCACACTCATCACGCTCTGGGTCTAAACCATTAGGGAAACCACTCCCTATACTTTGATCTTTAATGACATACGGCGCGGCGTAAATCACGGGGTTCTGCATGCTCCAAGTTACTTCGATACCTGGGCACATTGGCAAGCCGACACAATTACCAACACTGCCTTGGTCAGCATGAAATACACCAAAACTATCTTGTGCTGACGTGGTTGGCAGTGGTTTTTCATTTGAGAAACTCCCACTGGCCCATTGGCTTAATAAGAAATATTGAGTCTGAGTTAAGGTGAGAAACTTATCGACAATATTATCTTCGGCATTACTGACTGAATTGCTGCCAGAATTTACCGGCATTAACGGCAGGTGACCTTCAATCCCATGTTCAAACAGCTGTTGATTGGTTTGCTCAATTGGCGGTGTTTGTTGCACAGTTGCAGGGTTGACCGGTTTTCTAAAATAGTTGAAATAGGCAGACCTGTTGGCTTGATTTTCTTCGGTGTTGTCTTTGAAATCAAAAATATTAGAGACGAATGCCGACATAGATTGTACGTTTGATACCCATTGATAGCGACTAATTCGCTGTATTATTGGCTCAATATCACGATAGTAATTAGCTTGATATGACGGTTGAAATTCGCCATTGCTATACATTTCAGCACATAGATTTTGTTCACGGATAGCCACGTCGAACATGGTGTCGCTTAAGTTGGAAATATTAACGATTTCTGGGGCAAAATCAGGAGAGCCGACTATAACCCATGCTGATAACTTTAACTCTTGGCCATCGTTAAAAGTGATGGTGCAATAAACTGTGCCATCAGCAATATCATCATGCCAAGAGTCAGCTCCACCGTACGACTCAAGGGGTTCATTACCACCGGCATTACCGTAGCCACCGATGACAACTAAACGTCCTTCGTTGTCGGTGATTATATTACCCAAAGACTTAATTTCAGTCCCCTGACAAGGTTTTGGGGGAAAGCTGACTGGGTAATTGTTAGAGGCGCTCGCTTCATCAAAAATGGCTTTGGCATTGGCCCCTGTGATTGTTCTTGGTCCAGGGTCAATAATTAAACTGCGACGGTTGGTTTCACTGGCGTTGCGCCATGGTGTACGTCGATTACTGTAGCTGTTCTCTTCACCAAATAACAGATTACCTTGCAACTCATTAAATTCGTACCAAGCCGCCTTTTTATTCGCAATGTGCACAGTCCATGTGACCGCTTTGACGTTATCACTTGCTAAAGTGAGCTCGTTATTGTCTTCATCAATAATTTTAAATGGCTGGCCTTGTCTGCGGATCCGTCCTTCCTGATCCTTAAATTGATTTACTGGGCTATCGATTTTGTTGCCCCATTCATCGGCTTCAAAGGGCAAGCCACCAATTTGATCGGGTGCTAAATAGAATTGACCTTCGCTATTGCCTAATCTGGCGACGCCAACGGAAGGGTGAAGAGAATAGTTCATATTTATATCCTTTAGATATATTAACTACGGCATATAAAAAGCACCGGTTAAAAATGTTCACCAGGGCTTACTCATCATGCTGAAAAGCTTCAGCTGAGGAAATGAATGTAGCAGTAAAGTTGAAATATGGATATTTCATGGCATTACATGACACCACTTTATTAGTTGCAGAAAAAGACTAGTGGGTAAAATGGCTCAAGAACAGCTCCCTTTAGCATTTGAACTTTGGCGGGCGGGTAGTCCGCGGTTCAGGCATTATTTTATCAATCAATGGGGTGAACGCTTCTTAGCACAAGGAAAACTGGAGTTAGCTCAATTCACTTGGCAGCAACTTAGCAAGCTTTACCCTTATTCACCTTTTGCTTGGCATAAACTGAGTAAACTTGCCGTAAAGATGAATAACGCTGAAGTACAAAAAGTGGCGTTACAACAATTAGCTGATGCCATCAATCACTTTACGATTGACGACCATGCTTTGATTATGGCATTTATGATGCAGCATGATGCGATCTACCCCCAACTATCACTATGTGCACTTGAGCGTATAACCCACCAAATGCCAAATCATAAACAAGCTTGGCAAAAATTACATATCAATTATAAGCAGTTGGGGGAAAAGAGCTGGCCAAAAAAGCAAAGCTGGTGTTAAGCACACTCTAATTGATATGTGAAAGGGAACCATAAAACGGAATATGGGTGTTAGTTGAGGTTTTTTTTGATAATAAGGGGTTGGCATCACCATTTTGAAGTGATGAAACTTTTGCAATATCAAAAGTTTTTTGAATCACTAAGGATAGAGTGTAAAGAAATAAAAATAAGGACGTTATATAACACTTTTTATCATTCTGACCGTGTTAGATAAATAGAATTCTCTTTGAGGTAACGAGGTTTTTATGTATTGAATTCCTCAGGCTTTTGATTTCAATTGTTTTTATTTTTTTCATTGAGACATCAGTAAAAAGTCACTACAACCTCAAGTATTTTTCAACTGGCTGTTAGATTATGTTTTTTGATTTCATCATTAAATATTTATTTTTAGATTGAACTGGAATAGAGATGGAATTAACCGTTTCTTGTGAGGTATTACTTAGTGGACCATAGGCAACAGCAGGGGCAAGTGGCAAACGTACTGAATAAGTTCAATTAACAACGTATCAGTAAATAAAAAGGGAAATAGAATGGCCAGTAAACTAACAATTAAAATCTTGGTTATGACGACATTACTCAGCGTTGCGAGTAATGGTATTTTTATATCTACCGCCAACGCAGAAAGTCGCATTGCACCAGAGGTAACCAATGCGGAAAAATCACTGTCATTTTGGGATTTGCCTTATCTTAAGCAGGCCTATATTTCTGCGGCACCAAAAGATAGAAAAGAGGGGATTTCTGTTGGGCAATTGGGGGACAGAGTGGCTAAAAAAAATATTATTAAGTTAGCCGAAGAAATAGCGCAAGGTAAATACGGTCTTTATGACGGCTTGTTAATTAGTCACAAAGGTAAGCTGGTGTTTGAATCTTACTACCGACGAGGTCGTGTAAATTTGGCTGCAGGGCAGGCATCGGCAGCAAAAACTTATACCAGCTTGGCACTAGGTCGTGCAATTCAATTAGGCTATTTAAGCATGGCTGACTTAGACAAGCCGCTTGTCAGTTTTTTGAAAGACGTAGACACGACTAAGCTCGTTGCAGGGGCAGAAAAAATCACCCTGCATAAAGCGCTCACCATGCGTGGTGGTATTCGTGTGAGTGACGAGCAAGTGAAGGCATTGGAGGAGACGCCCGCCAAATTAAAAGGTCAAGGGCAAGTTCAAGCGTTACTTGAACACAGTACGCCTATTAATTCTGAGTCTCAGCGTTATTCATATGGTAATTTTAATCCGACCTTGGTGATGCAAGTACTGGATGCTGTGGTGCCAGGTACTGCGCAGAGTTTCATTAAAAAGGAGTTGTTGGATAAACTGGGGATCACCAACTATCGTTGGCAAAATGCAATCAGTGGCTTGCCCGAAGCGGGTTGGCGTGTGAGTTTAACGTCGCGCGATATGCTGAAATGGGGCGCTTTGCTTGCCAATAAAGGTAAGTGGCAGGGCGAGCAGCTTATTTCAATGGCCTACTTAAACAAGGGTACCCGTGGTATTGTACAACCTGCTGAAGCGTGGATCCCAAAAGCTTATCAGTATGGGTATTATATTTATCAAATGGATATACCTGTTAAAGGCAAAAGCTATAATGCCAATTTTGCTTGGGGTGGTGGGGGGCAATACATCATCACCATTGCAGAGCTTGATTTAATTGTGGTGATTAAAGGTCACGACCAGGAAGATAAGATCATGCCACATGCTTTAAAAACCATAGTTCCCGTGTTTGCTCATTAAACGTGTCAGAGTAAAAATCAATGAAAGAGGTCAACATGGTTGGCCTTATCTATTTAACCTCAGCTCTGGATAAGCGAATTTGCCCAATAAAGCTATTTTTCTCATTCTCGGCGTTGCTTTCATTTGTAATAGCCCGCTATTACTGCATAAAAGCGCCTTGATATTGAACAAAATATCATCATTGGATTGTACATAAGTTTATTTTCAAAACATTTTCTATTCCAAAACCCTTATCCAAATCTGAGGTTATTTATTGATATCTAATTGGTTTTGTATTTTTTCAAAAGCGGCTTTAAAGCGCGAACTAACAGAGGAGAAGTGCTTTTACTCATGGCGATATAAAGCTGGAATTCATTTGGATTAAACGTAAACACTTTCTTTAATAATTCGTACTGAAGGTCAGAGCTTTCTACGTGAGTTTTGATCATTGCATCAGTGGCGATAATTAAATCTATTCTTTTAGAAAACAACATTTCTATGTTTTGTTTGTTGGTCGTTGTTAAATACAAATCTAAATTTTGGTCAATGTTATTGTGTTTTAAATAATGGTGGGTACTGTCTTCTCTCGTTACAGCGATTGAGTATTGGTTGGCATCGTCAATGGTGTTAATTTTGACATGTGAATGCTCTTTCAGTGTCCATATATGTCCTTTAAGGGTGCTTATCGAACCTATCCAATGGAAAAGTTTCTCACGATCTTTTGTTCTTGCAATGGAGAATATAAGCACGTTCGGTTGCTCTAATGCGACCTTGTAAGCCCTTGCCAAGGGTATACTTCAATGGGCGCATTAAAGTTGACTTCAGCCATTATTTTTTCACTAGTCGTACTGCCACACCTTTAACAGGCTTGTTTTCCTCACTGATTTGAAAAGGCGGGAAGTGCTCTGTCACGACTCTGATTGATTGAGCGTTGGTCGTAACGTTTAAGCTGAAGAGTGTAATAGAAAGCACAAATAATTTGTTTCTCATTGTCACGGTTAAATGACCTTAATTGGATCAAGGGTACTATTTATTGTAGTTAAATCTATAGAGGTGGGATTTGTATGATTGATGCGGTTTCTTACATCATTGAACTTTAGCGTTTAAGGACGATCTTATCGGCAACGGTTTTCATTTTTTAAGTGCCGCTATAGTAAAAATGAAAGGTGTCGCCTTGTTTTTATTGCAACTGCCGCCTTTAAATGTTGACCTCCTTCATATTCTAGACAACCATATGATGTAACCTCCTAAAAGCGCATCATAATGTAACAGCAGGTAGTTTTATGAAATTTCAACGTCCTTGGGCGTCAGCTTTATTATTGTTAACGTGTATTGCTATTACCTTAACTTTTCATCACCACATTGCGAGTTTTTACGTTAAGCATGCGATTGATTCTGAGTTGGAGTTCTTGCTAGAAAAGCTCGAAACGCATGTGGGAGAAGCGATTGACATGAATGAGCAGTTTATGCGAGATCTCACTTTTGATTGTTCAGCATCTGATATTATGAAAATGCAGCGGGCGGCATTTACAAGTCCGCATGTGCGCTTATTTGAGATTCATACACAAAGTGGTAAACAATGTTCAAGTCATGGTAGGGCGGTTGAACAAAGCGAAGAAGACTCATGGCATACTCTGAAAGATAACGTGTTTATTGGCTCTGAGTTAAATAATATTACCCATACCCATGACCTTGCTGTGATTAATACAGCTCCTAATTACAAACTCATTGCCGATATAGAGCCTATTCATATCCCTCGGGCATTTTGTGATGAGTGTGCTGTATTAAAAGTTCAATTGAATAACCTCGATATTTTGGTGAGTGATATTGATAGTCAAACAAACGACTTGGCTTTGTCTTCTTTTATTTATTCAGATAAATATCCATTTTCTTTGTCACTGTCGGTGTCGAAAAACTATTTATCACCTGTAGAGCATTGGAGTGGTGCGATTAGTTTAGGCATTGGTGCAACTTTAGGGTTATTACTGGTTTTTGCTATGCAATGGTTGTTAAGTCAGAATCAAACTATGGAAGCTTTGATAAAGCAGGGACTGCAAGCGCATGAGTTCAAGCCATATTACCAGCCTATTTTACACTCTAAGTCGGGAAAAATAGTGGGCTGCGAGGTGTTAGTACGCTGGGTAAAAGAAGATGGCACGGTTATTCCGCCTTATCAGTTTATTCCATTTGCAGAAGATTCTGGTCTTATTATTCCAATTACCGAGCAGTTACTTTATCGAGTTGTACGTGATATTAAAAAGTTGAACTGGGCTGACACAGATAAGTTTATGAGTGTGAATATAGTACCTGAACATCTTTATAGTAATGATTTATATGATTATATTTTATCTTTAAAAACAGATGATAGCTGGAGTTTTAACAATTTATCGTTGGAGATCACGGAGCGCAGAAAAATTGAAGACTTACAGCAAGCTAAAGTGACTTTATCTAAATTCTACGAGATGGGTATTGAGCTTAAACTTGATGACGCGGGGACGGGTTATGGTGGATTCTCGTACGTACAAGAATTGGGTATTTCCACGATTAAAATCGACAAAATGTTTGTTGATGTGATTGGCACCGATGATATGAAAAGCTCGGTACTCTCGTCAATTATTGCGTTTGCTGAGGCATCATCTAAAAAAACCATTGCCGAAGGGGTTGAAACCAATGAGCAAGTGGAATATTTGGCCAAGCACGGCGTGTATAAAATACAGGGCTATGTTTATGCCAAACCCATGCCGTTTAATGAACTGGTGGAGTGGAAGAAGGTAGCTAAAAACCTCATTACGATGAAACATAGTTAACCTCAGGTTTGGATAAGGGTTTTGGAATAGAAAATGTCTTGAAAACAAACTTATGTACAATCCAATGATGATATTTTGTTCAATATCAAGGCGCTTTTATGCAGTAATAGTAGGCTATTACAAATGCAAGCAACGCCGAGAGTGAGGAAAGTCGCTTTATCGGGCAAATTCGCTTATCCAGAGCTGAGGTTAGTTAGTATTAAGTGGCTCGTTTTTAGCGATTCGTTCTACAGCTGAGCCAGGTTACGAAGTAACTTGGCTGAATACCTCGATATCATACATTTCCGAGTGGCCTAGATTTTCTACTTATCGCGTCACGTAATTTTTATAAGTTATTGAAAATTTGACTTTGTTTTTGTGGTGATTACCTAGAAATGCACCTTTCCCCTCCTTTGTTGAGCCCTTTTATAAGACGGTTACATTGATTACGTCACACAGTTATGTTTATCACTGGCAAGCACTGCGATTTTCCTCTGAAATGGCCTCTGTTTTATGATCACAGCGCCAGTTATTACTCTAAAAGTGACAAAAATGCTGCTGAGAAATAGCCGAAAAGCATAAATCGGCAAATATTTTAAACAAAATTGCAAAAAATCGTTCGAATAGGCCCATTGGAACGACAGTCGGACGCAATTGAGACATTGTTCATATCGAATCTTAATACTTGAACGGAAAATGATATGAAAATCTTTGAATGGCATGGCACACGCAACCAGTTACTTTCTTTATTGTGGGTTTTTTTAACTGTGAATTACATTTATTGCGATGTGTTTACATTACATCTGGCCCAATATCTAGAAGCATTTTTGTCGGGGGAAGTCGGTGATATGAAAATCACTGAAGAATTTTTACTCGCTTTTGCTGTTGTGTTGCAAATACCCATGATCATGATTGTTTTGTCGAGCACCTTAACTTTCAGGCTGAGCAAATATTGTAATATCGTTGCCGGGCTTATTACCACCTCAGTTCAAACCTATACCGTGACAATGGGCGGCACACTTCATTATATGTTCTTTAGCTTTTTCGAGATTTGTACGGGGTTACTCATTATTTATTTGGCAGTCACTTGGCAACAAGAGTCCGCAGAGTAGGTCGTTATAGCCGTATTTATGGAACATAAAAATGAAGAGAGAAAAAAATCAAAATATGCAACGTTTTTACGCAAGGCTTGCAGGGTTGTCTTATATTATTTTTACTGTGGCTGGATTAGTCAAAAACTTTTTGTTAGATACAGGGTTATCAGATATCAATGCGCTTGACGCAAATCGTATCTTTGCAAATGAAATGCATTTTCGCTTCGAAATTTTGGCAGAAATGGTGATGTTTCTGGGTGTAATGATGGCATCAGTGTCATTTTATTTTGTGTTGAAGAGTGTCAATAAACAGCTTGCGCAAACCGCTTTATGCTTGAGGTTAATTGAAACTGTTTTTGGTGGTGTTGCGGTTATTTTTAGTATGGCGATGCTGGCATTGTCGAGTAAAACGTATCTTTTAGAGATGTTTGATTTGGAGCAAGTGCATACGTTAGTACGTGTTGTTGCAAGCTTTAGAGCTCCAGCCTATGAATATAGTTGGATATTCATGGGAATAGCAGGCGTTATTACATTTTATTTGTTTTTTAAAACACGTTATATACCAAGAGCGTGGTCAGTATGGGGCATGTTTACATACACAAGCTTGATATTGTACCCGATAGCAAAGTTATTGGCCCCAATTCCCCACGAAGTAATGTATTTACTGATGCCAGGTGCGCTTTTTGAATTAGGCGTTGGTATTTGGTTGCTCACAGTGGGGATTAAATTGCCAAAAAGTGATGCTGATGCGTTAGACGTGAGTCAATTAGCAAGCAAAGAGTAATTCTCATTCGGTGCGACATGAATATAAATTGATTCATTGATTTGAGTTGCATGGTTTCAGTAACACGGTTTTAGTCACATGGGTGATCCTATTAGCTTTGATTTAAAGGTTAACCCACAAATGACGATATCATAAGATGTGGTTATCAGGAGCTACCCAATAGCTTAAGACACTTTGATGAAGTGAATGCTATTGGGAACACACTGCCGGTGGACCATTATGCTATTTGACTTTACAATTACGTTTGTAAAGTCAAAAGCGCATACCTGGTAACAAAATGGTCAACCTTTTACCCACAATTTTATACTCCGCCATGATGGGCATGGCAATATTTGCTTTGGTAGAAGTTTTTAATAAACCAAAGCAAAGACACACCTTTTTTTTGAAAGGGTTGTTGTTATTGCTATTGATACATTTAGCGGGGGAGCTATTTATCTATTCTGGGGCTTATGTTTACGCACCTGCATTGGCGGGTGCTCAATTTCCGTTTCGGGCGTTGCTGGGACCGGCATTATATTTTTATGCCCATGCGATGATGTCACCCGCTAAACCCCTGGGTAAGCGGCTTTATTTTTTGGCATCAGTTGGACCCGTTTTAGTTGTATTGCTCATGCTGCCCTTTATTTTTACGATAAGCCCTGCTGAAAAATTGGCGCTGGCAACACCGTCGACGCGGGATCCTGAGCTTTGGAAAATAGCGGTGTTTACCTGTTTGTCTACGACATTTGTTTTTATCGCATTTACGGCTTTATTTTTAGCAATGGCGTATAAGCTCCACAATAGGCATTGCCAGCAGTTGATGGAACGCTTTTCTGACATTGAGCAACGAGCAGTGGGGTGGTTTAAAGTTGTACTGCTTATTTGGGGCGTTGTTTGGTTTATGTATGCTGTTGAGTTTGCTTTGGGCGCGCTGGGGTGGCGTTGGTTTGGCTCAGGTATTGTGCTGCCTATTTTTGAAGTGATTGCACTGGCTATTTTTGTGCAAAAAGCCTTGGGCCAAAGGGGGCTGCATAGCGCAGAGCAAGGTTTACCACGTACGAGTCAAGGTAGAGCTGCGTTACTCAGCGATGAAAAAATGCAACGGATTGCGTCAAAACTTGAGCAGTCGATGAAAGAAGATAAGTTGTTTTTGCACAATGACTTATCTTTAAATAAGCTCTCAGAGTCGATTGCTGAAACCGAAAACCATATATCAGAAACCCTGTCTCAGCTTTTACAGACTAACTTTTTTCAATTCGTGAATGGTTTTCGCGTTGAAGAAGCAAAAGCTGAATTGAAAGATAAGGGGAAACTCGTGACTAATATTGCCTTAGATGTGGGCTTTAACTCTAAATCGACATTTAATACCGCATTTAAAAAGGTGGCCGGATGTAGCCCATCGGCCTATCGCAATTTACTCAATGACAATAAGCCAGACATGCTTTAAACATGCCTTGTTATCGTTATTTAAAAAGGTGTGTCTGGGTGTATAAGGTAAGCAGCTTTGATAGGACTTAAGCTATATGATTCATGGTTTAGTTTTATCTTTTTGTATAAGCGTATTTGCACCATACCAAGCGGCAATAGAGTAACAGATGACGAATGGCAGGGGTTCTACGCTCAGCCACAAGAACAAGTCTGACCATGAAGCAAAGGCCAGCGTTTGACCAAACTCATGCTCATATTTGGTAACGCCAACCAATAAAAATGTGATAACAGCCACTTGCAAAGTGTGCATGACTTTAAAGCGATGAGCACTTAGCCTATTAACAAACGGTGCTTGCTTGTTTAGAGTGATCCAGCGCAGGGCATAGATTAAAACGAAAAACCACACCGTTATTTTTAAGATATTGGTATCAAGTGAATAGAGAAGATCGATATTATCGGACTCCAGATAGTCAAAAAACGTAAAAATAATGAACTGTACAAAAGACGTTAACGCACTGAATAAAATGATTTTAAGCACGATGTTCCTTTTTATTTTTGAAATAATGTAATATCCGTCCCTTTTCTTGTCAATCGCTGGTTTCTAGCTTGTGCTTTATGAGGTGCTGAATATTAAATTGTTGTTTTTCGGTGATTGGAGAAAGTTTTAAGGTATGCAACCGGTATTGCTATTGAAATGATTGTGTTGAAGAATTTCGCTTATTATAGGCTCAAGTATCTAGGAAGATAAAGGCATCAATGTGCTAAAAAGCCTTATTAGAGCAGTGCGTATATCATTGTTGAATCTCGATCTACTGGTGATGCTATTGATATTGACGGGCGGAAAATGAAGTTGGGATGAGCTTTCAGATTAGCGTGTACAGAATAACGACGGCTATATAGCCTTGATAAGGCTCAACGCATGTTTTTCATGTTGAGCCTGTTGAAGAAATACACATAAAACAGGGTTTAGCTGTATTAGTTAAATTGTATTGCTAAGTTGTATCGTTAAGCCGATAATTCTTTTCTGATGATCTCGGCACCAGCACTTAACGCGTTCAGCTTTCCTCTCGCGACGGTATGCGACAGAGGGGCCATACCACAGTTTGTACATGGGTAGAGTTTATCGGCATCGACAAACTGCAGGGCTTTTCTGAGTGTATCAGCGACTTCCTCTGGAGTTTCAATGGTATTACTGGCCACATCAATCGCACCGACCATCACTTTCTTGCCGCGAATGAGTTCAAGCAAGTCCATAGGCACATGGGAATTGTGACACTCCAATGAAATAATATCGATATTTGATTTTTGTAGTTTTGGAAACGCTTCTTCATATTGACGCCATTCAGACCCAAGTGTTTTTTTCCAGTCTGTATTGGCTTTTATGCCATAGCCGTAACAAATGTGCACAGCTGTTTCGCATTTTAGCCCTTCGATGGCTCGCTCTAGTGTGGCAATGCCCCACTCATTGACTTCATCAAAGAATACGTTAAATGCGGGTTCATCAAATTGGATGATATCGACACCAGCTGCTTCCAACTCTTTGGCTTCTTGGTTGAGTATTTTTGCAAATTCCCATGCCAGCTTTTCGCGACTTTTATAATGGGCATCATACAGGGTGTCTATCATGGTCATCGGGCCAGGCAATGCCCACTTGATTGGTTGCTTGGTTTGCTGCCGTAAAAATTTGGCATCTTCAACAAAAACGGATTTTTGGCGACTAACAGGGCCAACAACGGTTGGCACACTCGCATCGTAGCGATCGCGTATTTTAACGGTTTCACGTTTTTCGAAATCTACGCCGTTGAGGTGCTCAATAAAGGTTGTCACAAAGTGCTGACGGGTTTGCTCGCCATCACTGACAATATCTATCCCAGCGTGTTGTTGATCTTGTAATGACAATCGCAAAGCATCTTGTTTGCCAACAATGAGCTCGTTGTCTTGCAATTTCCAAGGAGACCATAATGTTTCAGGTTCTGCAAGCCACAAAGGTTTAGGTAAACTGCCCGCAGTTGAAGTCGGTAATAATGTTTTCATAATTGATGATGTCGCATATATTGGATTAATGACTGAGCGTAAACTATTTCGCAGTATCGCCACGCCATGAAGGCGTGGGTTTATTGTCTGTACTTACAGCGCGTAACTCTGAGACCACTTATCAAGCACATTTTGATGTGGCTTTATAAAGTGCTCTTCAGCAAATTTACCTTGTTCACTGGCTAATCTACTGCGCTCTTCTCGGTCATAAACAATCTGTGTTAATGAATGATCTAAGTTTTTCAAATTTGGCTTATACGATGTACCCGCAGCCGCATTTGCATTGTAAATTTCTGGTCTGTAGATTTTCTGGAACGTTTCCATTGTGCTAATGGTGCTGATCAGCTCAAGGCTTGTGTAGTCATTTAGCAAATCACCAAAGAAGAAGAATGCCAAAGGTGCAACACTGTTTGGTGGCATGAAGTAACGCACCTGTAAGCCCATTTTCTTGAAATACTGTTCCGTCAAAGACGATTCATTAGGTAGATATTCAACGCCGAGTACTGGATGCTGGTTTTCAGTGCGATGATAAGTTTTATTATCTGAAACACTGAGGCATATCACGGGCAGTTTTTTGAAATTTTCTTTATACACTTGTGAATTTACAAAGTACTGAAAAAGTTTGCCGTGTAGCTCGCCGAAGTTGTCAGGGATGCTGAATTTAGGCTGATCTTTATTGTACTGTTGGAGCAACACGCTAAAGTCGTAATCTCGAACATAAGAAGAGAAGTTATTGCCAACAATACCTTCAATACGCTTATTTGTTTTATGGTCGATGATGTGGGTTTTTAAGATTTCAATCGATGGGAACGTTTGGCCACTGCCTTCGATATCCATGTTTACCGACACGATTTCTAGTTCAACTGAGTAACGGTCTCCTTTGGTGTTATCCCAGTTGGCCAATGCATTAAAACTATTATCAATCATTTTTAACGCGTTACGTAAATTGGCTTGACGATGACTGCCTCTCGCTAAGTTAGCAAAGTTGGTGGTGATACGCGTATTGTCAGATGGGTGATAATTTTCGTCGAGACTTATGCTCTTAATCGTAAATGTAAATTCTTTGTTCATGATAATCTGGTATCCAATTTTTGAGATAAAACCTGAATTAGTTGATTGCTCTTGTTGTGCTTTCCAATCTACCTATCTGATTTAATCAGCGAGTAATTTAAACCGTGTGGTCTATTTAGCGTATGTGCCTTATTGAGCATCAACGGTTGTCTTGCTTTGCGTTAAGAGCATGGCATTATTTATACGTGCTTAGATGCATGAAGAAAAATGGTTTAATTTCAGATACAACATGAGTCATATTCAAGGTGCAACTAAATCGAAAAAGGTCAGCCAGAATACGCATGAAACTGAGTATTAAAACACTAAAATCCCACCTAAAAGTCTGGGTGTCTAGATGGTTAGGTGTCCTTGTTGTGTTTTTTTCATATAAAACATTAATAAAATTCAAGAGTTATCATAATCAAATGTTAAATCGGGCCTTAGATATATTGATATACTCAAAATGGATGTGGTGAGCTGAGGATAAAACTTAAGCGCCATAGTTGGCTTACATGGTGTTGGTTGAGGTGTTTATGTCTTGAATCATTTTCATGATGATAATTTGATAGTTTACGAAAAGGTTTATGATTGGCCGCATGTTTCGTGAATTGTGATACCAGCCTCATACTGAGTTTGCCGCTAAAGAGCACAGTCATGTTGCGTGATTGCCCTTGAACTATAATTAGAGATGAATGGAATGAGTGAATTAATATTGTTGATTGTGTATTGTGCCATACTCGGGAGCGGAGTTGGCTTTCTTGCTGGGTTGCTAGGTATTGGTGGGGGGCTGGTTATTGTACCAATACTGAGCAGTATTTTGCTCTACTTAGCGGTTTTACCACCTGAGCAAGTGGTTATCGTTGCAATCGCGACGTCATTGGCATCGATATTATTCACCTCGACTTCTTCCGCAATAGCACATCATAAAAATGGGAATGTCCCTTGGGATTTAGCGCCTTGGATCATGACAGGTGTTGCCCTAGGCGCGCTGATCAGCGGTTTTATGGCTGCGCTGCTACCAGAGCAAGCTGTTCGCATCATTTTTGCTGTCAGTGTGGTACTCATTGCGGTAAAAATGTTTGTAAGCAGCACTAAAAAAGACACAGCTAAAACGCGGAAAATACCACATAAAGGGGTGTTAACCATTTTTACCACGATTACCGGTGGGCTATCTGCCATGATCGGCATTGGTGGTGGCGCATTGTTAGTCCCTTTATTGACCTTCTTTTCTCTGGATATGAAAAAGGCCATTGGCTGTGCGTCTGCGTGCGGGATTGTTATCGCATTGTTTGGTTCGATAGGTTATATCAGTTCTGGTAGCACACACTTCTCATTGGAAGATGGCTTTGCAGGATTTGTTTATTTACCAGCTTTATTGGGGATCGTGTGTACGTCTTGGTTTACCGCGCCTCTAGGCGCAAAAGCAACGAATCATTTACCTGTGCCGACAATAAAGAAGATCTTCGCAGGGTTATTGGTTGTTATGGCGGCAAATATGATATTGAGTTAATAGCCGAATTAAAGTCAAAGAGGCTGGGAAGCGCCTCTTTGATAGGTGAGCTTGTTGTCTGTGTTTCACCATAATTAGGGAGGATTAAGCTGCAAGAAGAACAGCATTTCCCAATAAGATGTAGCTTAACTTAAGCAGATAACTTTTTATCAACGTGATATTAAAAAACCAATAAATGTCGAGCAACATGAGTTATAAACTCACACCTACTTTTGCTACTAAAAATAAGTTTACCCCCATGATTGGCATCATCATAATGCCTAACATAACTTGACGATTACTTAAATCTTTGGGCTGCAGCGTTACCGTGTTTATTAATGATGCACGCTAGCTAAGGAATTGCTTCAATGCACCATGAATGGGAGCGGTAAAAGTGTCTTTGACGGAAAGTATACATGAGTGTAGCGCTATATTTAATTAAACCCCTGTGTAAATTATTTGTTTTTTAAATGTAACTTAAATGTATTTGTTTTTTCTGTATTGAGCACTACGCTGAAAGGGCAACGTTCAGTATAGGGATATTTTTTATCACTCAACTGTGGTTGCTTAGCCTTGGTTTACTTATGTAAACCATTACATATATGGATATGGAGTTTTTATAATGAAATTTATTACAAGTTTATTGCTAGGCGCATTGGCCGTCCCTGCGTTTTCTGCTATCAGTGCACCCGAATCGTACGGTGTCTTATTTTTAGATAGAAGTGGGTCTATGATGACACAAAGACCTGACGGCCAATCACGATGTGCTTTCTCAAAACAGCAAGCGATTAATAAAGTGACACAATTCTTTTTGGATAGTTCAATTAACGGTCAAAAATTGAATGTAAAAACGTTTAGTAACGGCGGGCAAATTCAGTCCATTTCAAGTGGCTTTGTTGATTTTACGTCTGCTTTTATGGCGCTCCAGCAGCTGGATAGTGAAGGCTGTACAGGGTTGACCGCACTTGCAGAAGCGATGTGTGATGGCGCAGATGAGCTTCGCAATAATTTTTCGGTTGAAGCGAGTCAAGGTGCTCTTTTACGCGTGTATGGGTCTACCGACGGGGATGAAAATGCGAGCCCTGTGGCAAACTGTGGCGGGTCAAATTGGCAAGCACAAGTTACTTCAAAGTACTTTCTAGAGTTACCACAAGTACAGTTTAATGCAACGATTTACACAGGCACGGTGCAAAACATTGTTAATGTAAACTCAGCAGTTGCTATTGATGCGTCAGCGAATGTGAGTTCACAAAAATTAAATGCGCAAAATATTCCGACATTTGAGTTTTTGAAGCAACTAGCCACTAAAACAGGTGGGAAAGTTGAGCTGGTGAGCGACACTGATGGTGGCTCAGGGCAGTGGTAAATAGAGCTGTATTATATTGATTCACCCTAAGTGAAATAACGCCAGCTTTGTAAAAAAAGGTGGCGTTTATCATTGTATGTGTGTTGCGAATGCGGCATGCATTTTTTGGCTCACAATAGGCACTAATGCTTAATTACATAGGCGTGTTTTTATTGACACAGTCCTATGTAAAGCAAGCCGTTTTTTCTCACGTAATTTACTACGTATTGTTTAGCTTAAACTTGAAACATATTCAGGTTTTTATGTAAATCAATGACACTTTTAGCGATACTTTCACTGGCATCCGCGGTATTTTTAGTTTCATTATTAGTTACTTCAGCTACTTCTCTGATACTCTCTAAGCTCTGATGAATTTCTTGAGCAACTTCATGCTGTTGTTCAGCAACTGATGCAATCTGTTGGTTTAAATCTGCAATTTCACTTACGGACTCAGCAGCCAAAGAGAACCGTTGGGCAGACTCGGTACTTCTGGTGAGGCACTCTTGTGCACTGTCTGTTCCTTTATTCATACTGTTAATGGCATTTTGGGCTTCCGCTTTTAAACGCTCTATCAATTGTTGTATACCAACGGTGGATTCTTGCGTTCTTTTTGCTAGAGATCTTACTTCGTCGGCTACAACTGCAAACCCTCGCCCAGTTTCACCTGCTCGAGCAGCTTCAATTGCGGCATTCAATGCCAGTAAGTTTGTTTGCTCTGCAATGCCTTGAATTGAGTCGAGTACCACTCCTATATTGTTGGTTTCTGCAACTAAGTTTTCAATAACAGATGAGGCTTCGGCGACTTCATCAGCCATATTAGTGATCACATCTTGAGTGGCAATGGCTTCTTTATGACCATCAAGTACGCGTTGTTTTACCGTGTCAGTTACGGTTGATGCATTACTAGCGTTTTGTGCGACTTCTTTGGTGGTGATGTTCATTTGGTTAATAGATGCCGCGACATTTTCAATATCTTCTCTTTGTTTTTCAACGTTATTAAGCGTGCGTTGCATTGCGACAAGCGCGCTCTCACTTGAACGTCCTAGACTTTCAGCGCCTAAATTGACTTGGCTGATCATACTGCTAAGTACTGATAAAAAGTGATTAAATGCGCCTGCTATGGCACCAGTTTCATCTTTGGATGAATCATCCATTTTTATGGTCAGATCACCGTCCCCACTTGCTATTTGCGTTAGCCTGCTTGTCATAGTTTGGATAGGCTTACGGATCGCATTGGCAATAACAAATGGTAAAATTAATCCAATACCGCTAGCAAAAACAAAAATAACTAGCATCCACTTAATGGCCTCTTGTTCATCATGCTCGGCTTTTAATGCACTCTTTAAAGTAAAGTTTTGCACCTTGTCTAATAGCTCAATTAATTTTTTATCAAGCTGGTCTTCCAATTCTTCAACATCATGAGATTGCTTTAACATAGCCGTTATTTGACCATTGCTGCCCAGATCCATTACGTCATCGACTTTAACAATGAGCGTGCTGTAAATCGCGTCTACCTTTTTTAACTCGTCAAACAGCGCTTTAAACTCTGTTTTGGCTGCATCGGAATGGAGCAGGGGAATGGCGGTTTCAATAAAATTTTCTACTTCAATGATTTCTTTTTCCGTTTTTCTTATCAAGCTTTTCGCATCATTTATCGCTTGATCAAACGTAGCACGATCTTCCATGCCTTGTTCATACCTAATGGCTTTTATCATCGCCCGCTCAAAGAGAATGGCTTGCTCTAGTTGGTGTTCGGTCACATTGGTGATCAGTTTCGTTAATGGGATATCTTCCTCTGCAATATCCATCAATGACTTGCCAATTTTGTCCATTTGAGCTATGGAATAGATGCCCAAAATGATCATTAGAAAAAGCTGGGTAAAACCGAGGAAATAGATTTTTTTGCCTATATCAATGTTATTTAGCATGGCTATTTCATCCTACTCTTGGTTGTCTCTAAAGTATCGCAGCATTTTTATTGCGAAGTTTTGTTCATTCGATAGATGTTCGTATGTATGTTTTGCTTGCATGAATTGGCTAAACCCTTCTAATTCTCGAGCACTTTCGTTGGACAATAATTTAAACCCCATTTTCCATTGCCCAAAGCTTCTTTGGGCAATGGGCTGATAGCCAATCCGGTTAATATTAGTATGGCGGTTGTCATTCTTGATATGATCGAATAGCTTCTTCACGTCGTTTTCGGTACCTTCAAGTACTTGGATAAAGCTGCCAAAGCCATCATAAAGTAACAAGCCAGTGATCTTATTGCGCGTATTATTTCGTCGAGAAACGGCCAGTAACTCTGCAAGCTGCTGCTCGTTAAAACGCTTCTGTGCTCGGCTTATATAAATTAATTCAACCATGTAAACCTCTTATTTTAACTATGATTAGCCGTTACTGAATGTGCATTAAAAGTCACCAAGTTGCTTAGGGGTAATAAAGCAGACTAAGTACTTTTCAGATAAATGAAATTTGTCATATGTATCTATGTGTATAAAGTTTTATGTTACAGTAATGCGTGTCTATTATTTTTATGTCCCCTAGACAAGCTTGGATGCAGAAATATTAAAGGTATAAAATATACACGCAAAAAGCCTCTACTATTATGACTGTGTGTTGTTTTAGTACTTTTACTGATGACGGTTCATTTTTCTATTCTTACTTGTTTATGAATAAATACGTTACCACCTCAATAAAAACATTTAAAATCAGTGGTTTGGTTTTTTCTGGGTTGTGCTAATTATAAAGATTTGATTAGTAAATTAGTTTAGTCATAAAACGAGATTACTGCCAAATTTAGTGTATTCATCAAGTAGCGTGTGAAGTGGGTAAACGATTAAAGAGTTAATGGATAAGAGCTTGGTTTTGTTAAGCGTGTTGGTCGTAGGGAAAGGCGGTAAAGGTGATATAAATTACTTGTGAGTAGGTCATTGTACACTGCGATTGCAAACGGTTTTTAACAGCGAGATGTCTGATAGTGGTTTGTATCCACCTTGATACAAACCAACCACAAATGGATACCCTATACAGAGTGCGAACCAGATAGAGTGTTTTATGAGCAAAAACACTCTCACAACAGGACACTCGCAATGAAAATCGCAATAAAAAAATCTCTCGTCGCCATTGTTGCTGCACAATTTATTGGCCTCACTGTTCATGCCGACCCGTTATGGCAACCGATTAATAAAGCAAAAAATACACCTACCAGTGAGGCACAAAGTACGCATCAGTTAAGTACGTCAGCTTTGCTAAGTCGATTGGCTGTTGAGGGGCCAAGCGAAGTAGCTGTACCGTTGCCGTCTGGTAAGCTGGTTACTTTCAAACTAACCCCTTCAGTTGTCATGGCGCCTGAACTTTCTCAAAAATACCCGCAAATACAAACATTTCATGGTGTACAAATTGATAACCCTGCTAATACAGGGCGTTTCGACATGAGCCCGAATGGGTTTTATGGGGTGTTTAATTTTCAGAATGAACGGGTATATATTGATCCGGTAAAAGGCACAGATGCAAGGCTTTATAGAAGTTACCGTGCAGCGGCGGCGCAAAGTGATGCAGCGCATATGACACGTGCGGTGCCACGCAAGAAACCGGGGCAATATCAAGCGAAAAATACGCTTCTTAATACGGCTGAGTTGCCAAACACCAGCATCGTATATCGCATTGCTTTTGCCACAACGGGAGAATATGCTGCATTTCATGGTGGGACCAAAGAGAAAACACTCGCGGCTATCGTCACCATGGTGAATCGCCTTAATGATGTTTATCATCGTGACTTAGCGATGACATTTGAACTGATTGCAGACAATGATAAATTGATTTATCTCGATGCCAGTAATGACCCCTTTAAAAATACAGATGAAGACATTGATAAATTGACAGAAGTTATCAATACAGCGGTTGGCGTGGATAGCTATGACATTGGTCATTTAGTGAGTACTGGTGGCGGGGGGCTCGCTGGTTTTGAAGTCGTTTGCACTGATTTAAAAGCTGAGGGGCTAACAGGGAGTGAGACGCCGACCAATGATGCGTTTCATATTGATTATGTGGCCCATGAAGTCGGGCATCAATTGGGGGCTGATCATACATTTAATGGCTCGTTAGGTGCCTGTGGCGGAGGAAATAGAGCCGACAATAGTGCCTATGAACCGGGCAGTGCGTCAACCATTATGGGCTATGCGGGAATTTGTGACGAACAAGATTTACAGGCAAATTCAGACCCCTTTTTCCATATTCATTCATTGGATCAAATGAATGCATTTAGTCGAATGAAAGAGGGGAAATCATGTGGTAAACACACTGAGCTGACTAACAACAAACCAGTAGTCAATGCTGGTCGTGATTATACGATTCCTGCCCGTACACCGTTTACATTAAATGGCAGTGCCACAGATGCGAATACAGATACATTGTCTTACTCATGGCAACAATTTAATTTGGGCGCAACATCATCAAGTAAAGTACAAGACAGTGAAGATGATGGTAAACGACCACTCTTTAGAGCGTTTAGCCCGATAACGTCAGCGAGTCGCACGTTGCCAAAAATGGTGGATATTTTGTCTGGCAATCTCAGCTACGGAGAAGCATATGCTACATCAACCCGTGATTTAGACTTTCGCCTAATTGTACGAGATGGTAAAGGTGGAGTAAGTGACGATGCCGTCAAAATTTCCGTCGTCGGTGGTGACAAGGGATTTAGCGTACTTTCACCTGATGGCAGTTCGAAATGGCAATCAAATACGCAACTTGTACAGTGGCATACGGCTAATTCAGACAAAGCGCCGGTCTCATGTGCACATGTTGATATTTTACTCTCTTTAGATTCTGGGTTGTCTTTTCCTATAACGCTCGCAAATCAAGTAGAGAATAATGGCCAATATGAAGTAAGCCTACAAGGTCAGCAAAGTGCTAAAGCGCGTGTGTTAATAAAGTGTAGTGACAATATCTTTTTTGCTGTCAACCAAGGGGATTTTACCATTAACTCAGGGCCGGTATCCCCAGTCAAACCACACATAACAGGACACAGTCCGCTACAGTTCAATGAAGATAGCAACTTAACACTCAAGGTCTCAGATATACAGTTCGCGACAGCGCAAACAATTGATAAATTGACATTATCACCAGGCGAAAACTATACCGTCAACAACCATAGTATCACGCCAAAGCAAGATTTTAATGGTGAGCTTAATATTGCTGTGACCGCGACACGTGGTCAATTAACGAGTGATGTATATATGCTTAAGGCGACAGTACTGGCCGTGAATGATGCGCCAATCGCGCAAGATGATGTGCGTACTTTGGAGCATGACCAGCAAGACTCTGCAATTGATGTACTTAGCAATGACACAGATGTTGATAATGATAGCCTTAAATTGACGTTAATCGATTATAAAGGCAAGGCGACGGTGAGTATTAAAAGTAACAAGTTAAGCTATACACCAGAAAAAGGCTTTTCGGGCACTGAACACATTATTTATACGGTGAGTGATGAACAAGGTGGGACTGCCACATCGACTCTAGCAGTGACAGTCAGCCCGGCTAAAAAGGCGGAAACGGGTAAGAATGAAGGGAAAAAGTCGTCGTCAGGCAGTGTGTCTTTGTGGTTGATATTTATCATGCTGTTAAGTTTCTCAACGCGTTACTATAAGGTGAAACATGATTAGAGTCATAGGTGCCCTACATATAATCATGTTGACAGGCTGTGCTATGCAGCCTGATACAGCATTACATAACACGACAGCAGCTGAACGTGTTTTGGCAGATGCCATTGAGCAGGCCAAAGCACGTGATGACACACGCTTACTTGCGATGCGCACCCGACGGCTGGTTATTCCGGGGTATGAGCATTTGGATGGTCATAAAATTAAGGCTCAGTGTGGCGTTAAATATCACAGAGAGAGTAAGGATACGTTAAAAGGTAATGATGATAGAAAGCAGCAACTTGCACAATATCAATTTGCCCGAGCATACAATTTGGCACTCTATCCTTATTGTTATTTAAGTCAGTAACCTACGGTGGGTAAGAGACATTTACCCACTGTTTTTATTTTTATCCAGTGGTAAGCTTTATGCTCAGCAGTCAATTAAAAGAACCGGGGTATTTGTACGTGCACAGAATTTTAATCATTGATGACGATACTGAATTAACGAATTTAATTAGTCAGTTTTTAACACAAAATGGCTACCATGTTGATGTTATTAATGATGGTAACCGAGCTGCTGAACGCGTTGAATTACTCTTACCTGATTTGATCATCTTAGACCTTATGCTGCCAGGGACTGATGGACTGAGTATTTGTAAAATGATTCGTCCACGTTTCACCGGCCCAATTATTATGCTGACCGCGCTTGTGGATGACATTGATGAAGTAACCGGGTTAGAAGTTGGCGCAGATGACTATTTATGTAAGCCACTAAAACCACGCGTTCTACTGGCTCATATTAGGGCACAATTACGACGTCAGTCTAACCTGAATGATGTTACTCAAGAATTAAAATTACTGTGTGACAATAAGCTTAAAATAGATACACGAAGTCGTCGCGTTACTTTTGATGAGCAGAATGTGGTTTTATCTAGTGCTGAATTTGACCTACTTATCGTATTAGCCGACTGTGCTGGTAGTATTATTTCTCGAGATGCGTTGCATCAAAAAATATTTAAACTAGCGTACGATGCCATGGATCGCTCTATAGATTTACGGGTATCGCGGTTGCGCAAGAAATTAGGTGATGATCCAAAACAACCAACTATTATTAAAACAATCAGAAATAAAGGCTATCTCCTTGCTCTTTAATATGAAGCACATACTGATTGGTATGTTAAGTGTGATCTTACTCAATATCCTCGTTGCAAGTTTGACTCAGACGCATTTGGTATACGCATTAGATAACATCATATTTGATCAATATGGTGCGTATCTCATAGAGGGGAATCGGCAAGTTCAGGGGATCATGACTTCCACATCAGATATTAATCTTGCAATATTAAAACTCAACAACCTATTCGAGATAGAGGCTTATACAGCGACTCTGTCAGAGTTTAATCAAGATGTTTATTTGATGGCGCAATTGAGTGAAACGGCTGTAAATTCCAGTTTTATTGATGTTGAAACGGCAAGTATTTATTATCGAATAGCGGGCGAAGAACTTTTAGTATTAGGCCCCATTGTATTTGAAAATACGTTAACACGACTGGCAGACTGGTTACTGTGGTTAATCGCCGCGGGGTTGAATTTATTGATTGCACTGCTGACTGTATGGAGAATTAATAACAAGTATGTTCAGATATCGACTCAAATCCAACGCTTACCGATCACCTTCAACGCAAAAAATGATGTGACGAGTGAGATTGATGAAATTGAGCAGCACTTATATTTAATACAGGCACAAACCCTAGAGCGGATCAATTTACAGCGAGATTTATTGCATGGAGTGGCGCATGAGTTTCGCAGTCCTATGGCAAGGATGCAGTTTGCACTCGATATGTTAGAGGATGCTCAACCAAGTGAAAAAGCCGAGCTGACGGCAACCATTCATAAGTCTTTACAGGGCTTAGATGACTTAGTGAAAGAGTTACTATATTACGCGAAGCTTAAAGATGGCAGTGCTTTATTGCACTTTACGCCCACTAACCTTTCAGAACTGATTGACGATGCCATTGCGGTTGTTTCAGGGTTTTATCCCCATGTGACGTTTGTAAATAGTGGTAAAAATATCACTCTTGATGCCGACAGCAATCTACTAAAACGATTATTGGTGAATATACTTCGTAATGCGGGTCGTTTCGCTCATGCCCAGTGTAACGTTACAATTTTGCGTTTACATTATGAGGTTAAAATTTATATCGAAGACGATGGAATTGGCATTCCACCGGGGAAAAGTGAGCGAATATTTGAGCCATTCACCAGACTCGATCCCAGTCGTTCTCGTGATTCAGGAGGGTGTGGGTTAGGGCTTGCTATTGCCCATTCTATTGCTCAATTGCATCGAGGCCATATCTTAGTTGAAGAGGCTCAGGGCAGTGAAAACGCATTGAGCGGTGCTTGTTTTAGTTTGACGCTGCCACTCACACAATCATAAAGTGCGTTATTAAATCGATTATTTGTGTAGAAGGAACTACACAGCACATTGGCCGCTATATTCTATTTGTTCATCTGAAAGCCCCCTTCAAAAGCGCATCTAAGACAAGCTGATACTTTTAGGCGGGTTATGCATTGCGTTTACCATAATGCGGTTGTTACAAATATTAAGTTTGCTTACATTTGTATTTTGCTTTGTGGTTTGTATTTCAATTAAGCTGAACTTTTCGTGTTGAAATTTAACTTAGCTAAAGGCAAGCGCAATGAAACGGAATTTTTATATATGCATTATTGTTATTATGTTGATACCGCTTATAGGGTGCGACGTAATGAATACGGTTAGTATGAAATGGGCCAATAATGGCATTACACCTACATGGTTAGGTAATCAAAGCAAAGCGGCGCTTAAGGTACGTTACATCGGCAATAAACCTCATGTTTATGCCAAAGTGAATGGCAAAGAGTTACTTTTTTTACTCGATACAGGTGCAAGCTTTACTATTTTGGATAGCACTGAAAAGGTTAAGTCACTGAACTTAACAATGGGTGATAAATTAGCTGTTGGTGGTTGGGGCGATGATGGGGCGACTTCAGCCCATAAAAGCCATATTGATCACATTGATTTCGGGTCGTTTAGCTTTCAAGATGTGAATATTGCGTATGTGCCTATTATAAAAAGTAAGTACTATCTACGTGCAGATGAAGCGGTGGTAGATGGGGTCATTGGCCATGATTTAATGCAACATTTCGCATGGACATTTGACCGAGAAACCGAAACCATCTTAGCGTCAGCAACACCTTATGTCGCACCAGTAAAAGCGCAAGCACTGCCGTTTAACCGGTTTCTAAGCAAAATCAGTGTTAATGCTCAGGCTGATTTTGGTGATGAGCTTAAGGTCACGGAACCTTTTATTATTGATACAGGGTCTAGGCATTACGTTAAATTAAGTGCGCTATATGTTGAAAATAATAAGATAGAAGTCGGGCCCACGGTAACCGCGTCAGATTTTGGCTTATCGGGCCAGATGATACATACACGTTTTGCTATGCCTGAGCTGCAATTAGGCAAGATTAAAATCCCGAGCGTTAAAACCAACTTAGTACCTAATGTAGATGAAGATGATTTGTGGGTGATTGGCAGTGCAATTTTTAAGAACTTTGTAACGACCATTGATTATCATACTGATACACTTTATTTGGAACAGAAGCGTCCAATTGCAGTGAGATATAACTTAATTGGTTTGGAATTACGAAAGATCCGCAGTGGCGAGTTTGTTGTACGTTATGTGATGCCAGATTTACCAACAGCGAATTTAGCTATTAACGTTGGAGATTTAATTACAAAGCTCAATGGAGTACAGGCAAAAGATATTACGCAAGAACACTGGTTAGACATTGCAGGGACCGCCGCAAAGCATACGGTTTGCTGGGTTAACGAAAAAGCCAATGAGACATGCCACATAATTCAAGCCAATGCGATATTTGGCTATTCATCTTAAGGCGAGCCTCTTTATTCTATCCGCGTATGATTGCAATTCATCATGCGCGGATAGATGCTGAGTACTCAGAGTGCTTAGCGCTCTTTACTTGTTCGCAAACCAAGGCCTCATTTTGTAAAGCGTGTTGTCCTTTAGAATAAACTTATGTCTCAGCGCGCCAGCAATATGCAAAATTACCAATGCGATTAGTGCTTTAACACAAGAAGCATGGACGAAACGCGCGGTATTAAATAAGTCTGTGTCATGACTGCCATTAAGCGCAATGCTGCCAAAAAGTTGTACTGGCAACTGATGGAAGTTGGCCGTGATGTAACCTGTAAGCGGTACTAACACCATGAGTGCGTATAAAGCATAATGGGTGAGCTGCGCGATGGTTACGAGTGTTGGCGGCTGCGCATGCTTTGGCTGCTGATGCTTTAAAATGAAACGTTTGCAAAGGCGTATCATTATTAACAAGGTGATGAAAGTACCTATGCTAGAGTGGCCTATCAGCATGACACTGCGGTCAGCGTCACTCATTTGTGGGTTAAAGCCGACTAATGCAAAGCACATGAGGATAATAAGCACGGCGGATAACCAATGCAGCAATTTATAAGACCAACTATAAGATGTCATTGTTCATCTCCAATTTAAAATAAACGGTTTAAGATTGATAGTTTAATTGATATTGTTATATAGATAATCAGGGTGAAAATTAAAAGACTGTTTTTATATATGAACAATGATTTAAACCAAATTCGTATTTTTTGCCAAGTGGCACAATTGCAAAGTTTTACTCAAGCCGCGGAATCGTTGGGTATTGAAAAGTCCACAGTCAGTAACAAAGTGAGTCAATTAGAGGCCCGCTTAGGGGTTAAGTTGTTGCAAAGAACCACGCGTTCGGTGAAATTAACCGATGAAGGAGCGCAGTATTTACAGTTTTGCCAACAGGCAATGCGCCAACTTGAGCTGGGTGAAGCACTCATTAGTGATATGCAGCAGCAAGCTGTGGGTCATTTACGCGTTGCGGTGCCTCAGAATTTTGCCGATGTTATGGCTGCGATGGTGGTTGTGCCTTTTTTATCTGAACACCCGAAAGTCACACTTGAAATGCAACAAGGCGCCCAGAATGTTGATCTTATTAAAGAGGGCTTTGATCTTGCTATTAGAGCCAGTTTTAGTGAAGTGGATGATTCGAGTTTAATTTATAGGAAAATTTATCAGTCTCAACGTATTTTTGTCGCGTCAGCTGAGCATGTGGCTAAATTTGGCAATGCAGCCAATATAAAGCAGTTGCGTGAGCAACCTTATATTGCAAGTTATGCTGGTGAGCGCAGTGATACATCATTTAATCAAGTGTATGTTGATGGCCGCTGGCATACATTGCAGGCACGTTTCACGGTCAACTCAATCGCAGCCATTGTTCAGTCGATGCAAGCTAATTTGGGTTTCGCTATTATGCCAATCACTATGGTGCGAAATAAGTTAGCATCGGGTGAGTTAGTACAAATTGCCCCTCAAGTAGAGTTGACGGACTCTGTCATTTATTTGGTCTACCCCAGTCGAAAAGGGCAACCTGCAAAGCTCAAAGCGTTTATTGATACTCTAGTGTGTTGGGGTGAGAAAATGATGCGGAAAAATCACCGGCGAGCAGATTAATTAACCTCAGATTTGGGTAAAGGTTTTGGAATAGAAAATGTTTTATTAACAAACTTACGTACAATTCAATGATGTTAATTTATAGGGCGCTGAATATAGGCGCCTGCAGCGCCTTAATTACTTTGTAGATATGGGACTGTAGATGCCACTTATAGCATGTTAGGCCATGGTTTAATCACTGTGGTTATGTGTCATAATATTCGTTTATATAAAAATACCGGTGATCGGATACCTTTTAAACCCGATTATGCTCAGTGGTATAATCAATATCAGGCCCTAGCGGGACTATTTGTGTTGGGTTTATCATGGTGTGACTGAAATAATAATGACGTTTTATATGATGAAAATCGACAGTGTCAGCAACCCCTGGATATTGATATAACGCACGAATGTAGTTTGCAATGTGTGGATATTGCTCCAGTTGACGTAGGTTACATTTAAAGTGACCAAAATATACGGCATCAAATCTAATCAGTGTTGTAAATAAGCGCCAGTCAGCCTCGGTGATAGTATCACCTGTTAAGTAGCGCTGCTGAGATAATTGTGTTTCAACCTTATCTAATGCTGAAAACAAATTATGGTAGGCAACTTGGTAAGCATCTTGGGTGGTGGCAAAGCCCGTTTTATAGACACCATTGTTTATGCTGTGATAAACCAAGTTATTCATTTCATCAATGGCTGCTCTTTTTGATTCAGGGTAGAAATCAAGTGTATTGTTAGTTATATCGTTAAATGCGGTATTAAACATGCGTATGATTTCAGATGACTCATTACTAACAATACAGCTTTGTTTTTTATCCCATAATACAGGCACTGTGACTCGGCCACTGTAATGTGCTGCATGGTGTGTATAAACTTGATGCATGTAATCAAAATTAAATAACTCATCACCACTGCTGTTTTTTGAGGTGTCAAAGGTCCAGCCATTTTCTAACATATCTGGACTAACGACTGACACAGAAATATGTGCTGTTAAGCCTTTTAAGGCCCTAAAAATGAGTGTGCGATGCGCCCACGGACACGCCAGAGAAACATATAAGTGATACCTACCAGATTCAGCTTTAAAGCCATTTCTACCCGATGGCCCAGCTTCACCATCATGGGTAACCCAATTACGTAACTGTGCTTCTTCACGCTCAAACTTTCCTTTACTTGTATTTGTGTCATACCAGCGGTTATGCCAAATGCCATCAACTAATAAACCCATAATATTGTCCTCTTTCCTGTTCTGATTTGATCAACTTTTTATTACAGCAACTCAAAGATTAATGCGGTTGTATCGCGATTACTTTGGTTATGGAATGTCAGTGTGTTTTCATCCGTGATTTTTGCGCCATCGCCTTCATAGAGCATGGTATGATTTATTCGTACCGTGCCTGCGATGATATGCACATAAATATTGTTGCCCATTGTTTTTTGAAAATCGAAGCTGTCAGTTGGTTTAACAATCAACTGATGTAGCTTTGCCGTTTGCTTAATTTGTAGGGTGTGGTTTTCTCCAGATGGGCTTGCAATGGTGCTTAAGCCATATGCACGACCAAAGTTTTTTTGTTGATAGCGTGGTGTATCCCCTGTTACATTTGGCGCTATCCAAATTTGTAAAAAACGTAATGGCTGGGTTTTTGAAGCGTTGTACTCGCTGTGGTATATCCCTTTTCCCGCCGACATTAATTGAAACTCTCCCGCTGATAACGTTTGAATATTGCCAGCACTGTCTTTGTGCTCTATAGCGCCTTCGAGTATATAGCTGATGATCTCCATATCGCGGTGGCCGTGGGAGTCAAACCCTGCGCCTGGGTGAACGATATCATCATTGATCACCCGCAGTGCTGAGAAACCCATATGGTTTGGATCGTAATAGTTTCCAAATGAAAAGGTATGTTTGCTATTGAGCCAGCCAAAGTTTGCGTTTCCTCTATCTTGTGATTTTCTGACACTTAACATGTTATCTCGCCTCTCAATACGTAATAAATATAGGCACTTAAGCGAATCGATTCGCCAAATGATTGTCTAAAGCGAGTTTACCGCTACCAGAAATAACCAAAGAAGCACTGGCAGCGAGTAACGCGAGCGCAAACTCATAACCGTTATTGCTCATAAATAGACCATGGGTCAAGTGCACAGCAAAGATGGCAACGAGCATTGTGATAGCGAGTACAGATGCCGCAGGACGAGTTAATAAACCAAGTAAGATGAATAACCCGCCGACGAATTCACTACAGCCAGCCAAAAGTGCCATTAGTAAGCCCGGCGCAAGACCTATTGATGCCATAAACCCTGCGGTTCCATCTAGCCCGTAGCCACCAAACCATCCGAATAGCTTTTGTCCGCCATGCGCCATAAAAATAACGCCCACAGGCAATCGAAGTGCGAATGACGCATAACTTGAGTGAGATGCAGTTAACGTTCTGAGTAATGTTTTCATTCTATTATCCTCAATTTTTTTAAATAAAGAGTGCAGCATGATTTATTCACCAAGTTGCTGTTTAAAGCCAGTATAGATATGGTAGTGTCAGTTAAAAATCGAAATGTTTTGAATTGTTAGTTCAAAAAAATTGAATGTTGATTTGTAAGAAGGTGATTATGTATCCGGCTATTACTATTGAGGCACTTAAAGCGCTTGACGCGATTGATAAAAAAGGGAGCTTTGCGGCGGCAGCCCAGTCTCTTTATAAAGTGCCTTCGGCGCTAACTTACACGATTAAAAAACTGGAAGAAGATATCGGCACTGCATTATTTGATCGTTCAAAGCAAAGAGCGGTACTCACTCCTGCAGGAAAGTTGGTATTGGCACATGGTCGAGATATATTGCAAGCGACAAATGAGATGGTAGATGCAGTTGCTCAGTTAGCATCAGGGTGGGAGCGACAATTACGGATTGCACGTGATACGGTGATCCCTCCAGATATTTTGTTTGAGTTATTGGCTGAATTCACTCAGCTACCACAAAGCGTTGATGTAACTTTGAGTGAAGAAGCCTTAGGGGGCGGTTGGGATGCTTTGCACAGTAAGCGGGCTGATATTGTCATTGGTGCATCAGGAGAGCTGCCAAAAGGGTTGTTTAATACGCATAAAATATCACAGGTGCATTTTGTGTTTGCCGTTGCATCACATCACCCACTAGCCAGTGTCAGCGAGGTGATTGATATTGAACATTTAAGGCAATATCCCTCGATTGTGGTTGCAGATAGTTCGCAAGTACTCCCGGCAAGAGACAGTGGTTGGTTTAACAGTAAACAAGTGATTCGAGTGAACAGCATGAGTGCAAAGTTAATGGCTCAATTACAGGGAATTGGTGTGGGGTTTTTACCACGGCATTTAGCTGACCCTTATTTAAAAGAGGGCACTTTGGTACAAAAAAAGTGTGCGATCCCTCGGCCAAATCAAGACTTATATATTGCTTGGAATAAAGGGCAAGAAGGTAACGCTTTAACGTGGTTTATACAGCGGCTTTGCCAGAGTGATTGGGCGTGCTAAGTCATTGCATTTGAAAATTAAAGACGCTTTTATTGTTTAGGTAATGTCATCGAAAAATTGAATCACAAAGAGTACACTGAGTATTAAAATAGCGCCCTATTGAGCGTGTAAATAAGTGCACTTGTAATGCGCTGTAATCGCACATTTCCTAAGCTGTGTAATTCTTTTACTTAATATTAATGTAAAGGAAGAGCGACATGAAAGCATATATTGACAGTAATTACCTCAGTATCTATCACGCACTGAGGACAAGATTATATCAAGCAAATGGTGTCTTTTTGTTGGTAGCGATGATGTTAGTAACCGTATTTTCATCGCTTGCGCAAGCTGCGAATTATCCAATGTCAACCCCAGCAAATGATGATGGGCAAGGTAACCTTATCTACTTAGATAGACATGCGTTAGATTGTGCAAACAATGTAATAAGTTCATTACGCTTGTTTAGACCATCAACGACGCAAATAGCGTATGCATATACGTGTACTGAAACAGGTGACATAGCTGGAGCTAGCACATATACGCCTGCAAATAGTGATGGTGCGGGCAATATCATTTATTTGGATCGACATACAGTCAATTGTGAAAACAAAGGGCTGCAATATTTACATTTAGAAAGACCAACGGGTAATACGGTTCAATATCACTATAAATGTGGTAGTAAAAGTTTAACGGATGTACAAGATTATTTTACGCCTGCAAATGCAGATGGCGGGGGCAATACGATTTACTTAGACAGGCATAATGTGAGCTGCCCAAACAATAAAGTACTGAGTTATTTAAAGTTAGAAAGACCCACAAGTAATACCATTCGATATCACTATAAATGCGGCACGTTTGATAACGGCGTAATTAACGGGTTTGTTGATGTCTTCGCGCCAGCTAACTGGAACATATCGGGTGTGGCTACAACCAATATGACGGCGGCAGCATTAACGGCATCAGTGAACTTTGGTGGTGGCGGTGTGACGGCGGCTATTACAATACCTGAGAAAGGACATATTAATTTTGATTGGGATATGACGCTCCATTCTGCAGGCCAATATGGCGATGTTATTAGGTACGTAATAAATGGTACTGCGTATGACTTATCTACAGCGGGAAGTGCCTCTGGTTCTGTTGCCAGTGTTGCTGTAGAAACAGGGGATGTATTTGAGTTTTTAACTTGGGGGACGACTCAGTCTTCAAGCTATAACGCAACGTTTGATAACTTTAGTTTTGTTCCCGAGAATCACATGTTAGCCCCGCAATGTGCTTTTTCAGGAGACAACCAAGGTCGCAATGATGTCGGTTTTTCAGGGCAAACATTCGTTTATCATAATACCAGTTATGGCTCAAATCGGTTTATGTGGGATGGTGTAAACAAAGGGGACGTACCAATTGGGACGAACTCTGTAACGGATACTCAGGGGAATGTATTTACATTCGGGGCTGAAGTATCACATCCATATGCTGATCTTTGGTATTATGAAATTTGCGTAAATATGCCTTGAGTTGCTTTGTTTATCGCAATAAATATTAGAGAAGTTTTAAAGGTATAAATAAAAGGGAAGGGTGAGCGACATTCTATGCTGTTCACCTTTCATTATTACCTGATCTTTATATAAGGTATGGCGTCACTGTAAGCATATGGTGCTATAACTGGCTGATTAGCAAGTGCACTAGCCTATCGCATATTCAATACTGTTCTCATACGATACATCACCTCTCTATTTCGTTAGTGAATGCATGTTAGTTTGCATGGATGTAATGCGTTGTAATTGGTTTGAGGTGCTTTTTGGCCTATCTTTTTCTAGTACTTATACCGTCACCAGCTTTATATGCCACGCACTTAGGGGGTTGTTTTAATGTGCAAGGACATTGGCTGGGTCATATAACCCCTCAATACTGTAAAGTTAGGGAGAGTAAAATGTCTAAGGAACCACAAGTATCTTCTGTTAAACCATATAAAGAGTGGCAAGAAAATCAACCGTCTGGGCCTCAGTTCGGAATATTATCAAAGCTGCATGGCACATGGGTGAATTGGAAAGATGGGCCAAGTGGCCTACACACAACCTGCATGCCTTCACCAGGGACTTCTTCAGAAACGATTTTCGGTGTTTTCCACTTTAAATCTCAACAGTACCGAGAACAACTCAAGTTCACACGGGTTAACGCGCCGGTTCGTAACCGCGGGGGATCTAACGAGCAGTTTAATGGTGCGCTAAAATATGAAACCGCGATCATCGATAATGACAATGCTTTGCAGCACTTTGAAAATGGCATGTATTTATGGCTAGGTGATAACACCATGCCTTGGCAAGAAGATAGCCCTTATCAAAACCCTCCGACTATGTTTAAGCATAGGTCGAGCGCTGAATCGGTGAAAACCGATGCCGCCGAGCCCGTAATGGGAGCTGGGGAGTTAGGGCCACAGTTCGTACCGCCACACTCAATTTCTCGCTCTGGGGTGATCCCCCATGGCACGACAATTCATTTAACCGGTCAGGTAGCGCAAAGCAGTGATGAGGGCATAGCACCAGACATTGGTGCGCTGTGGGAACAGCAGTATTTATCCATATCGCCAACGATGGGAATGGATCCAGCGCGAGATTTAATCGCAGGGTCGCGTGAAAAACCTAAGTGGACCGCTCTCCCACGAGAAGATCAAGAGGGCGGAGGGGTTAATAGTGCTCGCGCTTATTTTCAGCGTATTTTTAATTATGATCAATTTGGTGCCAAATACCCCTATACCGTGCAACCTAACCTGCTGTTAACTGATGCTAATACAAATTTGAAATTTAAAAGATTCGACTTGATTGAGCTAGATTCGCAACATGACACCGGAGTACAAGGGGCAACGGTGAATAATGTGATGATAGAACGCTATTGCCGAGTTGCTAGAATGCGGCACCGTATGTGGCTAGAAGAAATCGAAGTTAAGGGCAAAGATGGCAAGATAAAGGTGATTGATCAACTGCAATACGAGCAAATAGTGGATTTTGAGTTTATGTTTGGGTCAAGTGGTGGCACGACATTATGGCCGCATATTCAAGTCAATACGTTACGTAGAGTGGAAGATATTCCGCTTGATGAGCAGCTCCCTGCTATTAAACTTCCTGAAGAAGAAGATAAAGCCACTGATGGGGCACCAGAACCTGTAGTACGTCACATGAAACACACACTCGACTAATGCGCATTTGAGCCCAGAGTATGGATGGGGTCGCCGTTGCAATATGCTGAGCTGGTTGTTTGGTGATTGATGTTGAACATGAATATCAATCACCATTTACCAGGCTTCGTTGTACATTTTGTCAGATGATTATTCTCTTGCGTACAGTTATGTGTCGTGTGGTTAATTGCGTTTACGCGCAATGGCGGTCAACTTTTTCCGGTATAGTTGCATAGAATGAAACTTAATGGGCATGCCGACATTCACCAAGGCATGCCTGAAAAACCAAGTCATGCGGTCATGAAGTGATGGGTTTGGAATTAATTCAGCTTGGTGACCATCACTTTTAGCTGGTATGTCAGTGAGGTAGCGCAAGTCACCTGTGTGGCGATATAGTGACAGCACATCGAGCTTTTCTTCTATGGTGCGTAAGGTTATTTGCGGCCCAGAGTTATTGCGTCCCTCTTTCCATTCAAGCAATAATCGCATGGCTTTCGGTAATAATGAAAATAGGCTTAAAACGTAATTTGATGGCAGTCTAGGCACAATATCAGAGCAGTTAACCACCCGATAAATCGGCGTTTTGAGCCCGTTAAAGTAATTGTAGTCAGCCGCTTTTGGTGCGCCATAGGTATAACATGCGCCATTACTATCTGGTGCGAGCTCTCTGGTTGCTATGCAGGCCAAAGCACCACCAAGTGAGTGGCCGGTAAAAAATACCGGGGTTACATCATTGGCGAGCGGATCATAGGGCTTGCCTTGTGATTTTTCGAGTATGTTTAGTATTTGTGCTTTGACGCTTATAAATGAGCAGAAAAAGCCGCTGTGAACGCTGAAGTTGTTGCCAACACTTTGATGGGCGTTACTAACTTGTTGTTGTTCTTGCGATAAGGGCGTTGCGTAAATATTGGTAAGCCAATCTTCGAGACGGGTTTCTGAGCCTCTAAATACCACAATAATATAGGATTTTTCGTTATCGATGTTACCCGCTGCAGGTGTGTATTTACACACAAACCCTTGTGCACTCAGTTGGTGTGATAGCCCGAGTGGCTGACTCGCAAAATCCATCGTGTGTTCATCACCAACGCTATGAAAAGTACCGTCAAATGTGCCTTCTAAGGTAAACCCTGCTTTTTTCAACGATGATTTTAGTAATGTTTCGCCCACAATAAGCGCGTGCTCCTTTTGAGTCACTAAACTTTCAAGTGGGGCTTTTACATTGTGAGCGTGTGGGTTGACACTAAAGTGGCTATCGAACACCGCGTTTATTTGTGCTGTTAAGCCTTGGACTTCGTTATCAATGACACTAAAGCGGATGTAAGCCAATTGTGAGAGCTCAGCCATAATATAAGAGACGCGGTCGCTATAGCCAATACGTCGCCAAGGTAGCTTAAGTAGGTTTGGGTACATGAAATAATCATGGGTAACTGTATTGGTTGTGATCCGCCCAAGATAGACAGAAAGTAATCCATAGCCCGCAGCGAGCAAGGTTAGTGTACTTTGCCAAAAGTGGTGAGCGAATAGGCTGTTTGCTAAAGAGAATACGTGTGCAAGATAACCTTCAAGCGTATGTATAATGGCGTCAAAACTCAGGCCTTCTAGTGCGCCACCTGTCATCGCGATGGCAACCAGCAAAGAAGACATCAGGGCGTAGAAAACCCCTAAAAACCATAATGAGATGCCGATGCTTCTAAATACTCCGGCCTTACTCGCTCCGTGTTTCATAGTTACCTTTTCAGCATACGGTTACATCAAAAGTGTGTTTTTTAACCATAAACCGAAAGGTACAGGTTTTCAAGAGTGCCTAAGAACACAACAGATGTTGATCGTATGAGGAGAGAGTCATTACACAGGGTGGCATGTGTGTCATGGGGTTAAGTGCATATTTGGGAATTCATGAACGCAACGTATGTGAATGTGCAATTAGGCGTTATAGCTCTTGTGTGATGAAAAGCATTAACACAGCGTATTTTAGTATAAAAGTGGCTACCTAAATCTTAAAGGAAGCCACATAGTTACGAACAAATTTAATGTGAGCTAAGATTAATCTCGTTTTTTAAACCTTCTCGTTGTTTCGAACGCGTGTAATTGGCCATAGTACATAGCCATATAACCGTATTTAAAGGTATAAATATCCCCTTCTATTTTGAGTAGTTTGATATTTCTGACTCTAGGGACACCGTACTTTTCTGTAGCAAATGCATGACATTCATCAAAATCACGGGATTCAATCTCTTGACAAAACCTCTGTCTGATAAATGTGTAACTGCCATCTTCTTCTATTTTGAAAATATCACTTTCTAATGGTACAAATATGTCAGGCTGTAGGTAATAGACTGCTTTTTCAGTGCCTAAATACATATTGTCAGGAGGCGAAAATGGATAGGAATAGGTAAGGTGTGTGTATGAACCTATATAATCACTTGAAGTAAAAGTTGTATCGAGCTCATAGTGAACAAAACCCTTATTATCATACGCTTTGTTACTGTCTTGAGCGGTTAGTTGCATGCTCATGAAGGCTTTGCCTGAGGGGGATGTGTATAGTTTGTATTTATGAAGGGTTTCACCGAATGTTAGGCTGAGTTCGGAACCGCTTTGTGAATAATGAAAAGTACGTATTTCATCAAGTGATTTATCGGCGGTAGAGAGTGTAACGGTACCTGTACTATCGTCAGTAAGGGTAAACTCTATTCCCCCTTTATAATTATAATCACCGAGTGTCCACTTTAGTTGGTTAGGTGCAATTTTACCCGCATATGTTTTTCCCGCTTGCAGTGGCGTGGTAAATCCGCTTAATACATCTATCGGGTATGCAATGAGGTCTGACTGAGGAATTAACAGTTCAGATAAAGTAGACTTCCATTCTGGGCTCGCGTCAATATCGACTCCTTGTGTAATGAGTTGATACGTGTAACTAGATTCAATAATTAGATGATCTTGTATTTTACCAAGTATCTTTAGGGTGTCGTATTGTATTGCAAATTCTAATCTTACATCTGGGTAACGATAATAAGTGAAACTTTGATTGATTGTTTGTTCTTCAGGGGTAAATTTACCTGAACGATTATTATACGTACCGATTACTGAGTTTATATCGTAGTGAATGTTAGCAGGGTCAGTTGATGAGTAATGTTTGGGCATAAGTGAGCGGGCGCTCAATGTAGCAAGGCGCTTATCATTACTGTTAAGATTAATAATATCTGCGTGTACCCCTGACTCAGGTGTTCTTGCGTACACTTTTTCACCTGACACAGGCGATGTTTTACGCAGCATATAGGTTTGTGTGTCATTATTGTCGGTTGAAAGTACAACATAAAGTTTCTCTGGGGACTTAGCGAGAATTTTTAATCCATTGTATTGCTCAAGGTCACAATCGTACTTACATCCATACTGGTACATATTGAGTTTATCTAAGTAGTCACTGTTGTATTCAAAGCGACTGAGAGCACCGTTGTTAATTAATAGGCCTTGTTCTTTCTGGTTGAAAATTAATCCGAGATGTTGTTGTTTGTCTTCCCATGCGCCTGTAAGTTCTGCCGCGGAAATATCAATAGGCGCCCACGCTTGGGGATTATCGAGGACATTCACGGTGAACTCATAAGAGGTTGAAGCTTTACCATCAGACACACTGATGGGGTACGTGTGGGTCTCGATATCTAAAAAGTCTGGCGATACGCTGAGTTTTACTTGGTTATTTTCTAGGGTATACGTAAGCCAGTCAGGTTGGTTTTCGATACTGATAGAGAGTGGATCATTCTCTTTATCTTGCGCGTTTAACACGAGGTCGTATTGTGACTTGGCCTTCGCATCAAGGGTGAAAATACCGCTTAACGTTGGGGCGGTATTAACCGGAACTTGTGGTGTGCTGGTTCCGCCATTTGATGACGTATTATTTGATGAAGCAATGCTTGATGAGTCGTTATTTGATGAGCCACCACATGCGCTCAATGCTAAGCATCCTGCTAGTATGAGTAATTTCTGTTTCACGGTAATTCCTGACATCCTGTTTTTAAAAGTGGACGGAATATACCATAATACGGGATGGTTTTGTTTGTTTTTTAGGTAACTTAAACAGTGGTGAGAGGCTCACTAAGTTGTTTAACGTTGGTTGCATACAGGCAGTGTGTAGTCGGCGTATAATTTACGGTAATCGCCGATGGTATTAGAAATAGAAGGAACATAGGAGTATGTCAGAGTTAATCATTCGTACCATGTTGCCGCATGAGCTAAAAGTGGCCATAGAGTGGGCCCGCATTGAAGGGTGGAACCCTGGGCTTGAGGATGCGACATTATTTTACCAAGCAGACCCTGAAGGGTTTTTTGTAGCAGAGCTTGCGGGTGACATTGTTGCAGTTGGCAGTGCGGTCAGATATGACACGCATTTTGCTTTTTGTGGGCTTTATATCGTCGCACCAGAGCATCGTGGAAAAGGGTATGGGTTAGCTCTAACCAAACATAGACTAGCGTACTGTGGTAAGCGGAATATCGGCATTGATGGGGTATTAGAAAACGTCGAAATATATCAGCGTGTGGGGTATCAGCCTTATTATCAAAATAAACGGTTTCAAAAGTGTGCCACTGCCCACGATGTATCATCCACTATCCAAGATGTGACGGTACAGCATATCGATGCCGTCATCGCTTATGATAAGCAATGTTTTCCAGCCAAGCGAGACATGTTTTTAAAAGGGTGGTTACAGCAAAAAAATGGCAAGGCACTCTGCGTGATAGAAAATGGCCAAGTTCGAGGGTATGCAGTAAGGCGACAATGCGTTGAAGGGTATAAAGTAGGGCCATTGTTTGCAGATTCGAAAGCGGTGGCCACACAGTTACTGGGTGCTTTGCAGCAGGATATTATCGGTGAGATTATCATTTTAGACGTACCGGAAAATAACCCTCTTGCGATTGAATTAGCGATTGGTGAGCATATGGAAGTAGTGTTTGCGACATCTCGTATGTATCAACACGGGCTACCTGATATAGCACATCATAAAATCTACGGTATTACCACGTTTGAGCTGGGGTAATGGATAGATAAATATGATTCTTTGAAATTAAGAAATTGATTACTTCTATAGCAAAGCCCTCAATTGAGAATGGTCGTTACCAGTATCAACAGAGGGCTTCGTTTGTATATACCATATAAGAGATATGATTGACTCATTGCAACATTGATTAGAGTGAGTATTTGTCATTACTCGCAATATGCTGCTTAGCGCCAAAATATTAGCGGATATTGTTCCCACCAAATAACTATCAGGCAAAATTGTAATGCACTGATGATGGCAATTAATTCAATTACTTCCCAGCGGTTTTGTCTAATTTTTGCAATCTGATGAAACATACTATAGCCCAGCGTGATGGGTAAAATGGTTGATACCACGATCAGTGACATACTGGCAATATTGAGCATACCAAACTCTAAAAATGATTGGTTGAGGTAAAAATACACGGGGATTGAAAACAGTAATACATTGATAAACGCCAGATGAGTCCTTTTTAGCGGATGTGACATAAACAGCTTTACGCAGCCAATAATAATAAACAATAGCAACCCAAATATCCCAACAACCATGCTTACCCAATAAGGTAAAAGGGTTGTTACAGGCACTTTTTTAAATGTTTTTAAGCCATTACTCATGAAGAACTCATCGTCATTCTTAGCATAAACAACGTGTGATGCTTGGGTTCTGCCTGCTTGTTGATATAAATTATTACCAATATAACTTAAGCGTATTGGCGAGCTTTGCAATGAGTTGATCACCATATGTTGTTCAGAAGCAGTAACCCAAATAAAATTAAACAGCTTATCGATAAATGCAAATTCAGCCATATTATTAGGTGCTAAAATATAGAAGCCGTCCACATCGGTATTGTGTTGCAGCTCAGGTTTTGGCTCTGGTAATTTGGCCGATTTAAGTTTCAAGTATTGTATAAACAAAGCGTTGAACTGTTCAGTGTTGGCGGTTTCGCTGTCGGTGTTAATCGAATAGAAAAAACCTTTTTGCTCATTGAGATAAAGACAAATATAAGCTTTAAATCCAAAGGTTCCACCGGGGTGGCACATGCCCACTGCATCATGTCTATCGCGCGTGGCGAAGGCGAGCCCGTGGCCCATGGGTAACCCTGCTTTTTTAGCATCCGTGTTATCGGCAATGGCAAGTAGTGCCATTAAATCTGCCTGAATAAATGCTTCACCCTTGTGCTGTCCGTTGCTTAAAATAAATGCCATAAATTTTGCCATATCAGGGGCGGTAGTCGTGAATTGACCCGCGGCTCTTAAGTACATAGGTACCGCTTTTTGCATCACTGCGTTTTCATGATAACCCATGGCTAATAATGGGTCTTTGCGAGGTCCACTTTGACTAATAAATTCGAAGGTGCTGTCATGCATATCTAAGGGGTGCAATAAGCGACTATCTAAATAAGCTTCATAGCGCTGTTGTGTCACCGCTTCAATAATCATAGCAAGCAGCGCATAGCCCATATTTGAGTATGAATACTGAGTGCCTGGCTGAGTTCTTATGGTTAGTAAGTCGTGCTGATTTTTAGAAAAAGCAACTTCCAGCGGTATATCCGGTGTTGGGGTGGTACTTAAAAATTGCCGCATTTTGATGTTATCTAAGCCAGCTGTATGTTCAAGCAAGTGTTTAACGCGAATAGGGGTATTGGCTGACCATGGGTTATTTAATTGCAGCTGAGATAAATAGGGCGTGACTTCTGACTCTAATGTTATTGCACCTGTTGATATTAAACGTAGAACCCCCATCGCCAGCACCGTTTTTGAGACAGACCCAACGTGCATCTTTTGTGCGTTTTTCATGGGTAATTGTTTTGCAATATTGGCTTGCCCCGTGCTACCAACATAACTTTGATTACCGTCAATAACCGACCAGGTTATACCGGCTAATTGCTCTTCGCTAAGCACGCGTTCAATGTGTTTTTCAAGCTGTTCAATTTCAGTTGCATGGACGATATTCATTATCAGTATTGCTAGGCAGAGCATCGCAGTGTGTAATAGAGGTTTAATGTGCATGAAAGTCCTAGTCTTTTGCGGTGTATAACAAATTACCACCGCCTATTTTTTTAATTTAATTGTTTAAGCTGATTAGCCAAGCTGAAGATATCAATGCCTTTGCTTATATCTAATTGCATGAATGCAAGGACGCCGTGCATTACAATCAGAATGCGTTGGTATGCCTGAGGCTGTTGTTTTAGTGCTTGTTTTGCTGCTTCAAAGCCATGTTCGTCATAGGTTAATAGCAATGCAACTGCATACTCTTCAGGGGTCCGTTGTCTGGTTTTGGGTTCATACCCTAGCTCTGCAATTACTTTTTCCGCGAGCGTCCAAACTGACCACGGGTTCTGGCCGGTAATGAGTTTACCATCTTGAGTTACTTTTTCTAAGTAGGTTGTACCTGCTTGAAATTGCGCGCCTTGTGCGATGAGTTTGTCTTGTAGTAAAAATGGAAAGATTTGCTTTGCATCAGGAATGAGGAATAGCTCTTCTTCATTGGTGAAGGCACTGACATTTTTATTACTCAGTAGCATGTCACCGTTGTCGAGCTGCACGTTCACGAGTGCCGCAGGGCCATGACATACCGCACTGACGACTTTATTGTTTTGGTATAAGGTTTTTGCAATATTTTGTATATGGGGGTTGTTTGGGAAGTCAAACATGGTGCCTTTGCCGCCGACGAAGTACACAGCTTCATAGTCATCTGGGTTGATGTTTGCTAACGGGATGGAGTTGGCGACTTGTTGTTGAATGGTTTCATTATTTAAAAACGCATAGTCATATGCGCCCATATCTTCGCCATCGATGACAACAGGTGGTTTGCCGCCTTTAGGGCTGGCAATATCAACCGTAAAGCCATTGGCAATAAAGACCCAATAAGCACGAGCAAGTTCGGTATGCTCATAGCCTGTTTCTTTATCTTCGGCCATTTTATCAACGCTTGTGACCACCGCGAGGATTTTCCCTCTGGGTGCGGGAATATCGTCAGTTAAGTAGGGGAAGTCACTCATTTGAGATTCTTTTAAGGCAAGAAAGTGGGCTTTTTCAGGCAATAAGCTTTTAACCCAGCCTTTGGCGCCATAACCGAGCCCAACCACTAAAAGTGTAAGCGTGACGAGTGTAAAGATAATTTTTTTCAGCATAACAGTAACCCAATTAATAATGTGGCAACGAGCATAAATAAGGCGGTGTGAAATTTGTGTGAAGTTCGCTTTCATAGGGGAAATAAATTTTGCGAGATAAATATCGCGTCGATGACTTAAAAGTGACAAAGCACCGCATTGAGGTTGGTTACAGCAAATTATGCGCAGCCATATAGTTTGGGGGTCGTGCCATGGAATGTTAACTCATGTCGTTTTTTTTGTTTTTTTTTGTTAATGTTTACTCGCTGGCGGTTGGTCAGCGTTTAGATTAACAAGGACTGATTAAATGAAAACAATGATGTTATTTATCGCGCTACTGTATAGCGCAACGGGCTTGGCTGCACTTGAAAAAAAAGGACTGTTTTTTCAATCTCAAGGCTATGAGGTTAATATCGGTTTTGAAGGCAGTTATACCGATACCACAGCGGTGGCCTTTTATATTGAATGTGTAGCAGAGCACAGCTGTTCTTCAGCGGCGTTTACTGAAAGAGTGTTGTACGATTTTTTCAGTACACTAAAGCATGGTGGCTTGTACGAATATGTGTGGGACAGTGATGACCCATGTGTGGAACCAGTGGATAGTTGTGGTTCAACTGAAGTTGGTAAAGGCAATAAAAAGGAAAATGTAAAAGAGTCGCTAGAACGACAAATTAATTTTGTTGGCAAGCAAACCAAAGTCGAGTCATCTGCGATCACTGAATTGGTGAAGTATGCGCAGTCATTGGCAAATTTAACACCAAACCAACGCCCGACGAATACGCCGGTGTATCGTATCGTTACAACCAAGCGAGTGGGAGATCAGGTTAAGCCTATATTAATGTGTAAAGTTACCGAATCATCGTGTGAAATACAAAACAATGTAACCTTTGTTCACTATGATAATGATTCAATTGGTGTGTCATTTGACTACAACAGTGGCTGGGGAGAGGACCGAGAAATTAGAGATAGCATTGATACTTTTCTTGAGCGTTTTTCATACCATTGTCAAATGACTTATACAGGTCAGGCTGGCAGCTTAGTGGGTCAATATGTGTGTTACCTTGCACCTTAAATAGAGTAAGATGCACAGCATATGTATTGCTGTTAATGATTTAATTTATTGATAAAAAGCCAAAAAGTCGTGTGATTTACTTTTTGGCTTTGACTGAATTAAGTGTTATCGAACATAAATATATGTTGTGTTATCAACAACATAGGTGGTTATGTTGGTGTCTTTATACACGTCGCCCGTGTAGTTATAAATGTTGTGGTAATTGAGCATTGAATAATCAGTGCCAACGCCGCTGCACCCTGATGTTTCGTGCCAAAATAAGCGAAATTGATGTTCACCGGTTTTATTGGGCAGTCGGCCGAGTGTGTCTGCCAAAGGAATACAATTGGCATTTTTAAGGGTACTGATATCCGCCAAGGCATAAATTCCCACATCGTTCATGCTTAACAGCAGTTCTTGGCTGTTATTTTTCAGGTATTGCCACTGGGCATCGCCTAAATGGTAGTTGTCATCAAACGAGGTTATATTCGCTGTTTCAGTAAACAACACGTCAAAGTCATTAATATGGTCATATGCTTTTCCTGGTACGTACCTAATCCCAACCAAAGTCCAGCCTCCGCCTTTTAAATCCATGTCACAGTAAGTGGTAAATGCCGGCAGCCCGCCAGCACCGTCAGGGTCCATGTGAAAATACCCCGAAGCGGCACTGCTATTATTGGCTTGTATTGATTGACACGTTGTACCTTGGCTGACTGGCGGCGTGGTGTGCTCTTCAACAAAAAAGCCGTAATACTCCATTTCATCAATTTGGGTATAGTCTGTGGAGCCGTGTGTTGTTAAGGTCAGTAACCTGAAATACTTACCGAATGCCGCACGGTTTAAGGTCACATTAGCGGTGCCTTTTTCCATGGTAATGTGTTCATGGTCGACAAAGTTCACGCCATCGTCTGAAACTTGAAAAATAACGTCTTTGGGGGTTCTTGGGCTCGACTCTGCAAAATGCGTGGTAACCTGAGTTTTAAACCCTGTAATAACGGTTTTTTTGCCAAAGTTGACCTGTAGCCATTCGTCAGAGGGGGTTGGGCCGAGCCAAATACCATGGGTAATAAGGTTACCTGCATGGGGATTGATTTTGGCATTGGGGTCGGTGTAATAAAGGTGCCCATCAAACGCGCCAGCTGGGCTGAAAGCGTTGACTGTGCCACTGGCTCTATAGCTGTTGGGTAATAATGCATTGGTATGCACTAAAGCAATGTTATCACCCTCGCCAGTAGTTTGCCCTGGCAGTGTGGGTCGTGAAGCATCGACATTTTGCATATCGCAAAAGTATTGCTGAGCAGCTTCGCCACCAGGACCATCGGCGTCAATTAAGTAAATGTTACTTGGCGCATTCGGGTTTTGGGCTAAAATACTCGCGCAGCTAATTCCATCACTTGGGAAAACTTGTTTATTTAAGGTGGTTAGCTGTGCTAACAATGTGTTGTATTTAGTCAGTAAGTCGGTATTAACAGCATCGACATATTGTTTGGTAACAAGGTGGTTTGGCAAGGTTGGTGTATCAGCGATAGCGTTGCCAATGACTTCTAAGGCCGCACTGGGAGAGGTTGTACCTACGCCTACTTTAACGTTGGTAGAGACGGTATTTGCGCCATCGTTCCAGTGAGTTGTCCCGGGCACGCCTTGAACCCCCTGTATTCCTTGAATGCCCTGTACTCCTTGAGTGCCAGGTATGCCGATTGGGCCTATATCTCCGGTTTCTCCTTGAATGCCTTGGACGCCTTGAGTGCCTTGTATCCCCTGCACACCTTGAATGCCTTGTTCACCTTGAGCCCCTTTAAACTCAGCCCAGAGGTTGCCGTCACAAATAAACACTTTACGCTCTAATTTGCTGTAATAAATAGAGCCTTCATGAATAGAAGTACAGTTAATAGGCTCTGATGCACTCGGAACAAGTCTTATTGCGCCTGCTACTTCAACATTAGAATTGAAGTAATGAGGGAATAGGCTAGGGGTACTCGTCGGGTCGTTAGGGTCAGTGGCAGCTAAAAATTCATTTAAGTTAGCGGCGTTGTCGTTGTCTAAGTCTAACAGTGCATCATTGGCGTCAGTCGGATTTAAACCGCCAAGTATCACTCATACCATCGTTGTCACTGTCGCGCTGTTTTGGTGCGACATGAACAGAGACATCATCAAAGTCAATGATGCTAAGTTGCGTATCAGAGTTCTGCAGCTCTAGAATGATGTTGGCGCCTGAATCAATAAGTGCTTGATGGCCCGCGTTGGGTGAAAATTGCGCTGAAACTTGAACAAAATTGCCTTTGATAAGCTCAGTTGAGGGGGTCATATCGATAAACTGGTCGTTAATACGCAGCCCCAATTTATAGTGATAAGCATCATTATCATGACGCCAACCTACTTTTACATGAATGGTATATTGCTGCTCTAAATCAAGCGGTTGACCAAGATCTTGTGAAATGCTTGCGCCTGCTGATGCAAAAGCGATGTTATGTAACAGCGCATGACTCTCGTATTGGCTGGCTGTGGGGTTGAAAATGCCGGCCCCATTTGATGATGAAAATTGCCAGTTATCAGCTGTATGGCTTTGTGAGTTTTCGGTTAATGTATTGCCATCAAAACTACCGTTGTTTATTAACTCTTGTGCATATATACCAGTAGATACCGTGCTAAGCGCAATTGCAATCCAATTTGCGACGACGTTTTTTTTCATAACTATTTGTTCCCTTATTAGCGTGTAAAATCAATAGAATTATATTGAAAAAGGGCATGATAGATAGCATGAAAAAGTATGGTTTATTCTAGCTGCCCGTATATAGGAAAATAAAGGTAGAGCGGCTATATATTATAATGAAAGGCCTGTTTTATTTAATAAAGCCGTGGAGCAAGCAATTCGCTTGATTAACGAGTAGCGCGCAATTGTTACTCGCTTAGGCGGTAAAAACTGATTAAAATAACATTAAATTTCTTACAATAGTGATAGTGTATGTCGTTACCTGCTTGTCCTAGCTGTGCATCTGAGTATGTATATCAAGATCAATCTAATTTAGTTTGCCCGGAATGTGCCTATGAGTGGAACCCTGAAGAAAAGCGGGCTGAGGAAACAATAACCGCAAAAGATGCCAATGGAACGGTGTTGGTTGACGGTGATAAAGTGACGGTAATCAAAGATCTTAAAATAAAAGCGAGTTCTCAGGTTATCAAAATTGGTACTAAAGCGCTTGTTAGGCGAATTAAAGATGCCAAAGATCATCAGCTAGACTGTAAAGTGGATGGTGTTGGTGAAATGATGCTCACGGCAAAGTTTGTGAAAAAGGCTTAAACGCAATGAAGAGTTTAAGCAGTGATAATAAGCTAACTGTTTTAGCTCCCTCTCATAGGTCTTTAATTCAGTATTTCGCCAATAGAAACCGGTGCTGACGTTTGTTCTTTGATGGCATTGAGCACCGATACCAATGTGTTGTGTTGGCTATTTGGATGGGCGCGCAGACTGATGGCATTTATATTCCCAACAGCCGCTAATCGGGCGATGTTGACATTAACGGCTGTTATCTCTATCAGCCTTTGATTAAGAAATATTTGGTTTTTGCTGTTAATCGTAAATTGGGGTGTTAGTTTAGGCTCAATGGTACTAACACTGTTTTTTGCTCGCTCAATATCAAGCACTGTGTCGCGGTTAAAGCTGGCAGTAACAATAAAAAAAATCAATAAAATGAACACAATATCTAGCATCGGGTTCATATCTACAGTCGCATTCATTTGTTGATAAGCGCTTCTTGTTTTATGCATATTATTTCTCCTGAGTTGTTCATAGTGAGCTTAGAATATGGTTGTTTTTATTTTGGAAACGCATTGTTAATATTCATATTTACTTACAAAGTTGTCTTTATTTCGAACAATTTAGGTGTCGGGTACTGGGAAAGGGATAGATACGATGAATTTGTTAGGTTTCGTTTTTCCTCAAAATTCATCACCTAAACTGCTTGGAATAAGCAGATGCTACTGTGTAAATTGACTTTGATGATGTTATTTAAGTTATTTAAGTTATTTAAGTTATTTAAGTTATTTAAGTTATTTAAGTTATTTAAGTTATTTAAGTTATTTAAGTTATTTAAGTTATTTAAGTTATTTAAGTTATTTAAGTTATTTAAGTTATTTAAGTTATTTAAGTTATTTAAGTTATTTAAGTTATTTAAGTTATTTAAGTTATTTAAGTTATTTAAGTTATTTAAGTTATTTAAGTTATTTAAGTTATTTAAGTTATTTAAGTTATTTAAGTTATTTAAGTTATTTAAGTTATTTAAGTTATTTAAGTTATTTAAGTTATTTAAGTTATTTAAGTTATTTAAGTTATTTAAGTTATTTAAGTTATTTAAGTTATTTAAGTTATTTAAGTTATTTAAGTTATTTAAGTTATTTAAGTTATTTAAGTTATTTAAGTTATTTAAGTTATTTAAGTTATTTAAGTTATTTAAGTTATTTAAGTTATTTAAGTTATTTAAGTTATTTAAGTTATTTAAGTTATTTAAGTTATTTAAGTTATTTAAGTTATTTAAGTTATTTAAGTTATTTAAGTTATTTAAGTTATTTAAGTTATTTAAGTTATTTAAGTTATTTAAGTTATTTAAGTTATTTAAGTTATTTAAGTTATTGTTTATATTGTGCTTGTGTTGTTTTGGCATGGTCGGTCGGCGACGTGATTGATAACTTGCATGCGCTTATTGAACGCCTCACAATGAAATAGTGATCTATCCTATAGGTTAAATCGTAGACATAGCTGCGAATACTTTATTGGGATGTGTCATGCTCCGAGCAATATCTAAGTATATTTCTAGTCACCTAACCTTTGTTGCTTTACTACCGTGTTTTTTGCTAGCCGCAGTTGTTTTTTATGATGTCTCCATGTCATCACAGCGAATGAATGATGCATATGAAGCGGAATATAATGCTTTTTTGAGTCATGCAGTATTAGGTGTAGTACATGAAAGCCAAAAAGAACGGGGCGCATCCGCGGGTTTTATTGCCTCGAAAGGGCGTAAGTTTAAGGCTAGTTTATCTCAACAAAGAGCGGCGACAGATCGCGTTATAAAAGAATTACGTGCAAAACAAGCTAAGTGGCAGCTGAGCGCAACGATGCAAAGAGAGCTGCGTGAATTCTTACAACACTTTGACAAACTCGATCGGGTAAGAGATAAGGTCGATTCGCTGGCAATACCGATACCTGACATGTTGAAATATTATACCGGTATTAATGCGAAAGGCTTGCATATTGTCATCACTGCCTCGCGTTTGAGTAATGAACATATAATCGCAGCCGAACTTTTTTCTATCTATAACTTTTCCAGTGCAAAAGAGTCTGCTGGTATCGAGCGCGCTGTTTTAGCCAATGTATTTAGTACCGACAAACTCAGTTATGCATTAAAAGCAAAATATATACAATTGCGTACCAAGCAGGAGGTATACCTACATGAAGCGCTTGAAGCCTCACCAGAGGTAATGAAAGGGGTATTTGAACAGGCACTATCTTCAAATGAAAATACGGCGGTGGATACATATCGGCTAAAAGTTGAAAGTAAAGAAAGTAACTTTGGCGTTGACCCTGAGCAGTGGTTTAAGGCCGCAACAACACGTATTAATGTGTTGAAAGAGGCCGAAGAGCAAGCGTTGACTTTGGTTGATGAAACCGCAAAAGAGATATATGACGCATCTGTTGTTGTATTGGTCGTTGAAATCATCATTTTTGTTTTAGGTTTACTGATCACCTTTGCGTTATTTATGGCGATTCGGATGCGGTTTCGTCAATCACAGAAGATAGCCAGTGGTATTGAGATTGCGATTTATAAAAAAGACTTGGCACACGAGATAGAAGTAACTAGCCATGATGAGCTGGGTAAGTCCGCAGAAAACATTAATCAGTTAACAATGCAGTTTGGTAGTGACCTGATAGAGTTTGGGCAAGTGGCAACGGAAATTACAGGTTCAACAGAGGCCACGTCCGCTGCCATATTGCAAAGCCAAGATAACTTAATGGAGCAACAAAATGGGATAAAAACCATTGCTGCGGCATCAGAACAAATGAGCAGTAATATCCAAATGATTGCACATTCTATGAATGAGAATTCAGAAGCAGCCCGAGTGGTGGCCAGTGAGTCGATTCATGGTCAGAAAATAGTGAGTGACGCCGTGATTGTGATTCAACATGCATCGGATGATATGGCCAAATCTGCGATTGCAGTTGACGCATTAAATGAGCGCGTAGGCAGTATTTCAAGTATGGTTGAGATGATCCGCAGTATAGCCGAACAAACCAATTTATTGGCATTGAATGCTGCGATAGAGGCCGCTAGAGCTGGAGAACAAGGCAGGGGGTTTGCGGTTGTGGCAGATGAAGTCAGAAGTTTGGCCAGTCGAACACAAAAATCCACAGAAGAAATATCGTCGTTGGTTTCAGAGCTGCAGGCAAGTTCAGAAGAGGCGTCTGAAGTTATTGTAAAAGGAAAGGAAAATGCGATTCAAGCGGCAGAACGAGCCAATGAAATTAAGAGTGCACTGAATAAAATAGTGACTCAGGCGCAACAAGTTGAAAAGGTCACAGAATCTGTTTCAATGAGCACACAGCAACAAAGCGAAGCGATTGGCGATGTGAGTGAGCATATTGCAGTCATATTTAACAAGTCGGCAGAGAATGTGACCGGCGCAGAACAAATAGTGTTAGCGGCACAACGTATTTCTGATGCAGCTAAAAATATGGATAGTTTGATTGAACAATACACGGTGCAAAGTGTAAATAATGACTAAAAAGAGAGAAGGTAGTCCGTATTTAATGTTGTAAAACAATACTGGAAAACGCATCTGACATTATGAGCCGTTATTACTATTGAGGTTAGGGGTATAGCGGTTTTATCCACAGAGTGCGAGTTTTTGGCTCCGTTGGATCTGGGCCAAAAATTTGTGCATCGATTAGTTTAAACACACTTATTAGCGGGCTATTATCGACCTGAGTTCGACCCGCAAGGTAATCAAAGCCCTGTTGGGCAGCATAGTTTGAAAGTGTTTTGATAAGGTTTAAGACAATGGAGATACCTGTTTTTGTTTTATGCAGAGATTTATTTATTACCACCATATCAATATAAAACACCTCATTGCTTAAATTGTGCAAAGGCTTTTTATAACCCCATATTAGCCCCTGCACTTCGAGGTGTTTTGTGGCGAAATAACCAAAGGGCTGTTGTGCATGCATAAAGTAATATTGTGTTCTTTGCAGACTCCAAAAAGACGTTAATTTAGTGGTACAGACTGGGCAGTATTCGCGGTTACGATATACTGCTTTTGACAGTGAGAAGTCATTTCCTTTACATTGTGGGCATACCCACCCTAAATATACGGCAGAATCGTCAGTACAATATGCATGGTGTAAATAATGGGATAGCCCCTCAATGCCACCAATGACGTTAATATGCCATGGTACATAATTCACATCTGATGCTTTTTTACATAGATTGCTGAACAACACGGAACTAAGCATTTTTCTTATACCTTTAAAGATTGTTGCGAAAGGAGTTTAATACTTTCTTGGGTCAGAAGTAACAGAGGATCAATGAGCGGTAAATTAGCCGGCCGAGGTAAATCCGTACAGCCTAAAACAATATTTTGTGCGCCGTGTTGAGCAAGATCTTTGGTGATTTTAATAAGTAATTCCGGTGTCTTTGTTGTCGCTAAGGTGGGGGCATGACTGACTTGGGCAAGAATCAACTTATCCAGGTCGTGCTGGTGCCTCGAATTTGGAAGTATAAGCTCAATATCATAAGAACGGGCAGCTTTTGTGTATAGGCCATAATTTAGGGTTTGTGATGTTGCTAGTAATCCTGCTTTGGTTATTTGGCTATGTGCCAGTGCTTTTATCGCCAAATTAATGATGTTGAGCACTGGTATATTTACGGCACGTTTTATATCGTCGATAAAGTAAGAAAGCGTATTACAAGGCAGCACCAAGAAAGTTGCACCGCTTTTTTCGAGGTTGATAGCTGCATTCACGAGTATGTCTTTGTAGGGGTCAACACTGGCACCGTTAAGTAATATACCGTGCTCCAATATATGAGGCACTGAGATACTATTGATTAAAATGTTAGGGCGATACTTGGTACCCGTAAAGTGCCTTTGTAAATCGAGATAAAATTGTGCGGTGGCGCTTGGACCTGTACCACCAATGATGCCAATCGTATTCATAGTATATACTTGTGATTAATTCTGTAATTGACGCTATTTTCATAAACTGTGCTGTTGAAATCTATTACACGCGTATTACACCGAGTGAGCTGGAAGAAATTAAGCTAGTAGAAAGTAACATGGTGATTGTCCGTTTTATGCCGTGCTAAAATAATGCGTGATAAGTGCTATTTTATAGTGTCGTAAATATATAATGATATGTACGTTGCTGTTCTTTGTTTGGTATGTCACCGATGTCGGTATGTGTTTACATGTTTGTTGCATTGAAAAGCGATTGGTTGTTATTTTTCATGCTTTGATAATAAGTGATAGTGTTACATCACGTGAGGAGCAGGCATAGATATGGTGAAAGTATGCGGCTATTTGTTGAAGAAGTGCGTCGACAAGTACCGTCTTCTTTTAAGCCATAGATGATAGGCGTTACTAAAGTGTGGTTTTTTGTTGTTTATTAATTGCTTGTGTTTTAGTCTGGTGAGAAAGGTATGTTACATAGGGGCGTATTTGTAGTGAGAAGTATATTAGAAATACCGTTAGTGACAGTGTTACATGATGGCTAATACGTTTTATTTTTATAATTTACATTATCGCAATTATCTTTTTAAAATACTCTCTAAAATAGCGTTTATTATTGTACTTGTTTTTGTATCGTATTTTTTACCTGTTAAAAATAGGATGATTAATTAACCTAGGGTGCAAGGTGTTTTATTTTCAACTCACGAGTGAGATGTTTTTAGATTTGAAATTTAACTTTTCTATATCGGTGCAAGATTTGAATGAAGTGGTTTGGTGCTGTTGTTTATAAGAATTAAGTAGATGCTTAAAAATTGCTTGATTTAATTTTATTTGATTGTTAATGTTTGCCTCGTTGCCTTTAGGTGTTTATAAAAACACAATTTTAGTTAATTTGAATTTTAATATCTTTAATAGTGCATGGTGTGGTCATTTTTATTTTTATCAATGATGTTTGATCCATGTGTATATTTGAACTGAGCGATTTATTAAGTTTGGCCTTATATGGTCATGTATGCATGCTTGTATCATCTCTTTATGCATTCACTTTTGTATAGCCAGTTGTTATATCGCGTATTAAACAAATTTCTTTATGTAATATCATATAAATATTTACGTATGCTGATATACCTATATAAGTCTTGGTATGAATTAAATATGGATTAGCTAATAACGGTGATTAAACATCTTGAGCGCAAGGAGTGCATTAATATTAAATACTTACAAGGGTGTTAAAAAATGAAAAAAGCAATATTTTTGATTGGTTCTACAGTTCTAAGCAGTCTAGCATATGCGGGTGATGACCCTGTTAATTGTCGTAGTGAGACCCATAACGTTAGTGTGTATGGCGGTTATGTCGCTAGCTGTACAACTTCGTCAGGCACAGATATCCGACAATATGTTACGCCATCAACGACTAGCTTTATTAGGTTACACAGTCATGGACAGAGTTGTACTACATCGTTGCGCTATTATGGAAAACAAACCGTAACAAGTACACAATGTGATTATACACCTAAAGCGAACTTGACGTTGAGAGCACTACATGACGGTACGGCATATGAAGCCGCGTTGCGTGTTTCTGGCAGTGGCAGTGACCGTGACGGTAGCATTGTTTCTGAAAAATTTTGGTTGAATGGTGCATATAAAGGTTCGTCAATCAGTCCAATTAAAGTACGTACTGCAACACGCTTCACTGTTAAATATGAAGTGACGGATAATAGCGGTTATACAGATTCACAAACAAAAACGATTTGGGTGAACCCTCAAAGTGATCCATGTCGTGAAGGTGTTTCTAGTTGCTAATATAAGACAATTCAGTTTCTTAAAGTGAATTAATTTTATTTAAAAAAGCTGGCTTTTCATTAAGCTGGCTTTACTTATATTTAACATTTTTATGTGGATTAATACATAAATATTCAATGATGATGTGGCAGTTCAACTTTTTAAGTTATGTTTTGCTAGTCACTACATTGAATAGATTATATGAGATAAATATGCTCTTCTTTGTTTCATGCTCAATACGAATCATAGGTGTGCTCTGAGTTACATTTTATAAAAAGCCAGTTAAATACTTACCATCGAATTGTGCATAAAGATGATTTATAATTTCATTAAATTGATGAAAACTGGTTTTTTTATTTAGGTTAATGTGTTTTATCGTTTTTTCTATAAAAAATCATTGCTTTTATTGGCTAAAGAAGGGTATAGTGTTCGCCCAACCGAATAGCAGATTTTCGCTATACTTTTCGTCTTTATTTTCTCACGTTTATTATTGCAATCTCACTAGTAGATGGCGCTTTCGTGCGCGTGTATTTTATAAAAATGATCATGTATGCGTCGCTGCTTTCGCTTTGGTTGGCGCGCCTTTGCGAGAAACCAAAACACACGAGATTAAAAATTAACCGTTTCTAATGAGGAGCAAGTATGACCATCACGAATAAGTCGATTAAAGGGGTTTGTCACTTAAACCCTATCGCTGCTGCAACGGCGTTTGCATTGGCTAGCTTGTCTATCACACCCGCTTTGGCCGAAGCAGTAGAAGCCAAAAAAGAATCAAAAATCGAAGCGATAACAGTAACTGCAACGAAGCGTTCGCAGGTAATTTACGAAGTACCAATTGCAATGAGCGCTTTCTCTGGTGATGAATTAGCATCACAGGGTATTTCAGATATTACTGATGTGGGTAAATTTGTTCCAAACTTGAATATCACCGGTTTTTCAGCGGGCCATAACTCGTCAGCGAACCCCTTTATTCGTGGGATCGGGCTTCAGGACCATTTGATCACGACCGATCCTGGCGTAAGTGTCTACGTTGATGGGGTATACCTTGGTCGCCAAGTTGGTCAAAACTGGAACCTAGCAAACATTGAGCGCATCGAAGTATTGCGTGGCCCACAAGGTACTTTGTATGGTCGTAACTCAATTGGTGGGGCAATTAACATTATCACCAAACAGCCAGATCAAGACGCGGTTACTAAGGTCAGTGCTGAAGTTGGTACGCGTGGCCGTTTGAAGGGAAGCATATTCACCAACCAAGCCGTGAATGATGACCTCGCTTTTAACTTCAACCTTGGTTTTAATCGCCGCGGCGGGCTTGGTGAGTTCACTAACCTACCAAATGCAGAATTTGATGTTGGCGAGAACCAAGAGTTTCACGGCCGTTTTTCATTAAAATATAATGCCAGTGATGATTTACGCGTGGTGTTTACCGCAGATGCAAATGATGGTGAAGGGGGCACGCGCCCATATACAACATTGATAGATGAAATGCCGAATGGCCGCTTGTATCAAAACGGGCTGCGCAATTCTGATGTTGCAGCAGACCCGTACGACAATGCGACAGGTACAATTGAAACATCGACAGTGTCTAATAATGCGAACGGTTTATCGTTAACCCTCGATTATGATATCAACGAAGAACTCGGGACTAAATTTATCTTTAGTAAACGCTCTTCTGAATATAAAGCAGGTTTGGATGATGATGGCGCCGTTGTTGGGCTCGATCATTATCCTGAGAGGGGGACAGCAGACCAAACCTCTGTAGAACTACAGTTTACAGGCTATTTAGGCAATGTTGACTTTGTTACGGGGTTATATTGGTTTAACGAAGAAGGTAGCAATCGTCAGAGTGCCTCTGAGGCAAGCTTTGATGGTGGGCCAACGAAGTTAGAGCTTGATCAAGAAACGACAAGTCGCGCAGTGTTTGTAAATGTAGGCTACGATGCCACCGATGATTTACGTTTATCGGGGGGGGTACGTTATACGGAAGATGAGAAGTCTGCCTCAACCAATGTATTTGACCCAATAGGGACAATTTACTCAAACAAAGAGTGGGATGACGTATCATGGGAAGTGGCAAGTAACTACACCTTTGAAAATGGTTTAAACTGGTATGCAACGGTCCAAACGGGTTATCAATCTGGTCAATATCCAGCACGTCCTTATTTCTTGATCAATCAATTCTTCGGTGCTGGTGGATTTGATAATCCTGAAGCCCCTGCAATTGTTCGCGCCAATAACGCTTTCATAGCCAGTGAAAACATCAGTGCAATTAACTATGAAACCGGTTTTAAAGGTCAGTTAACGAATGACTTTAGTATGAGCGTGGCGTTTTTCAATACTGAATATGATGATTTACCTTATCAAGTGAGTGTGGTTACTGATGCGGGCTTTGACACAAATAATCTTGTAGTTGAGCAGACGTCGCGTGGTATCGAGTTTGAAAGTACGTATTTAATCACAGATAATTTCACTTTGCATTCGAGCTTAGGCTTTATGGATGTTGATGTGGAAGAGCAAAATGGCGTAAAACCTGTCGCGCCTTTAACACCAGAGCTTACAGCCTCGATTAGTCCATCATATGAGTTTGAGCTGAATAATAGTGCATTAGTAACAACCCGATTAGACATATCTTATCGTGATAGCATGTATGGAGAGCCAAGTTCAGACGTCCGTCGTATGACGCAAATTGATTCACGTACCACAGTAAATTTTGATATTTCGTATGCGCCACTGAATGCTGATTGGACAGTCTCATTGTATGGACGAAATGTATTTGATGAGCGTTATGACGATGCGCGTTTAAACACAGGGGATTACATTCTATTAATTAAAAGCAATGACGCCAGTGAGTTTGGTGTTCGTTATAATGCGACTTTTTAAATAAGACATAAGCCTGTTGCACGACACTAAAAGCTCGCAGTGAATGTTTTCACTGCGAGCTTTTTAATGGTGCGCCAAGTATTGAATTTACTGCCTATCTAAATTCATCACTTTGACCCATGCCTTTACAAAGTCATTAATAAAACGCTCTTTTGAGTTATCAAATGCGTATACTTCTGAAATTGCACGAAGTTCTGAGTTAGAACCGAATATCAAATCTACCGACGTTGCTGTCCATTTAGATTGTTTTGATTTTCTATTGATACCTTCAAATACACCTGGTTGCGATGATTTTTTCCATCGAGTAGACATATCCAGCAAATTGATGAAAAAGTCATTAGAAAGTACTTCAGGTTTGTTTGTTAAGACGCCATGTGTTGCGCCTTTGTAGTTGGCATTTAAAACACGCAACCCGCCCACTAAAACGGTCATTTCAGGCACCGACAAGTCGAGCTGATCCGCTTTATCAATGAGCATTTCGGTAGGCGATTTATGACTTTTTTCAGTATCAAAGTAGTTTCTAAAGCCATCTGCATGTGGAGTGAGGAGGTTGAAAGAGTTGATGTCGGTTTGTGCTTGGCTGGCATCGCCACGACCAGCGGTAAAGGGGACAGACACATTAGTACCCGCACTTTTAGCGGCTTCTTCAATTGCTGTTGCACCAGAGAGTACGATTAAGTCGGCCAATGATACATGGCGGCGCTTTAAAAAGCCTTTATTTGCTGAAGTTTGTATTTCTTTCAGAACATTTAAGACCTTGGTGACCTCTGCCGGGTTATTGGCAGCCCACCCTTTTTGTGGTGCCAGGGCGATGCGAGCGCCATTAACACCTCCACGCATATCTGAATCACGGTAACTGGCGGCTGCACCCCATGCTACACGTACTCGCTCAGATATGCTCAGTCCTGAATTTAAGATACTTTTTTTCAATCGTTTAATATCTTTGGATCTCAATTCTGACTTAGTGCTGTCTGAGATGGGATCTTGCCAGATATGAATATCTTCAGGTACCTCGTTACCTAAAAAGTGGCGTGTAGGGCCCATATCTCTATGTGTTAATTTGTACCATGCTTTCGCGAATGCGAGTTGATATTCTTTGGGATCAGCTAAAAATCGTTCGGCAATTTTGCGATAAGCCGGGTCATATTTTAATGCCAAATCGGCGGTGGTCATTACGGGTGGATTAAACTTACCTTTAATATGGGCATCAGGCACAATTTTATGCAAAGATTTGTCTGTCGGCACCCATTGAATTGCACCTGCTGGGCTGCGCGTTTGCTGCCATTCAAATTGCAGTAAATTACTTAAATATAATGATGTCCAGCGAGTAGGTTGCTGGGTCCAAGCTCCTTCTAAGCCACTAGTCACGGTATCTTCTGAATGGCCTTTACCACAGGTATTTTTCCAACCAAGACCTTGTTGTTCTTGCGGAGCTGCGGCAGGTGCTTTTCCAAGGCATTTAGATGCTTTGTGTGCACCGTGCATTTTTCCGAATGTATGGCCACCAGCAATAAGAGCAAGTGTTTCTTCATCATTCATGGCCATACGCGCAAAAGCATGGCGAATATTTTTTGCTGAGCCTAATGGATCAGGTTTGCCTTTTGGACCTTCAGGGTTGACATAAATGAGGCCCATATGAGTGGCACCTAAAGGGCGTTGCAGTTTACCATCTTTGTGTTGCCGGTCGCTGGCGAGCATTTCAACTTCAGGACCCCAATAGACTCGGTCAGGTTCCCAATCATCTGCACGTCCACCAGCAAAGCCATACGTTTCAAAACCCATACTTTCTAAAGATACATTACCGGCTAACACCATTAAATCAGACCAAGATAATGCTTCTCCGTATTTCTGTTTTACAGGCCATAGTAAGCGTCTTGCTTTGTCTAAATTACCGTTATCAGGCCAGCTGTTTAGTGGGTCAAAGCGTTGTTGCCCACCACCAGCCCCACCTCGACCATCAAGCGTACGATAGGTGCCAGCACTGTGCCACGTCATACGAATAAAAAAGGGTCCGTAATTACCAAAGTCAGCTGGCCACCAGTCTTGAGAGGTAGTGAGCAGCTTTTCTATGTCACTTTTAACTTTGGCTAAATCAAGGCCCTTAAATGCTTTGGCGTAATCAAAGTCTTTACCTAATGGGTTTGATCGCACATCGTGATCTCTCAATGCGGATAAGTCGAGTTGGTCAGGCCACCAAAATTGATTCGATTTAGCATGGCCGTCTTTACTAATACCGCTCCCTAGCGCACCTTTAGGTTTACTTATTTGATCTGATTGTGCAACGGCGACACCTGACGCTAACGCGAGTCCCGTGAGTATTGCGATAGTTGATTTAGAAAATACTTGCTGTTTTTTCATTGTCCCAGTTCCTGTTTTAAAACGAGTGTAATCGTTTCGTGAATGACTCTATCAATTGCACAGCATGGATTGGTGATGTTGCCAATACACATGAATACAATAATTGTTCGACCGTCGTATTCATTGCTGTTGCTGAAGTGCGTTTTCTCACAACTTGGTTCCATAAAAAGAATATGGAATATGTTGTGTAATGTATTTTGAATTAAACCGATTAGTGCAATCGGAAAACTCAATTTGCTTAATTGTTATTTATACGTTACTTAGTTGTTATTGTGTGTGTCACTAGCTATTCCTCTTCATTTCTGTAAATGCAGAAGAGGATTTGACATGTTTTGTTTTTCAACTATTTGAATTTAATGTTTTTATTTTCATAAAAATAATGAAAGCTAAGAGTTGAGTAGATGTTAAGTAATCTTTATCACATAAATATCACAAATTCATAACATTTGGGTGGCAGTTAAAGTATCTTATAAATTCGTATGTTGTGTGACAGTGTGATCGATAGGAAAAGTTGACGATGATGCGTCAACTTCACTCAGGCAGGGTGGCAGGAGAATAGGGGCTTTCTCTATCTGTTAGGCTCGTTAAGAGACATCGGCCCACTTAATACCAAACTTTTGCAAGTATTTTTGTAGGCGACTTGAGTCATTCTGTTGTGTTTTTAAGGTGCGACTGACATCAAATAAGGCTCTACCCGCAGAGGCCATGGTTTTATGCTGAGCGCAGGTAGATAAAACAAAGTTAAGTTGATTGGCATCGAATACATCAAGTTGAGCGATTTGTTGTTTTGATAGATGTTGTGCGGAACAGTTTTCACTTTCTCACAATTCACGCACACTTTCCTACAGCTGAATACACGAATATTACAGGTTGTATCGGTATTATCGTTGTTATTGAAGCAAGTAATAGGACATAACAATGTTAAATAAATTTTCTCTTTTAATTGCGCTGGCATGCATCGGTGCAAGTCAGGCGAGTGAATTGAGTGACCGTAATGTCGTCACTCGTTCATTGACGGTACAAGATAGTGAGTTACAAGTTGTTGGCGCTTTGGGTTACGGTAAAAATGGGGGGGAAGACGGTATTGAAGTTGGTCTTGATGCACGGTATGGCTTAAGTGATGACTGGACAATCGGCTTAGGCCATACTCGTTATCGATTTTTAGACCGAGGAGAGAATGATTTAGGCCTTGAGCTGACTCTGGGCGCCGGTTTAAAAGGCATGTACGAAAAGTTAGGGCAAGGCAATGTTGATGTGCTGGGCTACGGTGCTGATATTATGGGTAAATATGTCTACTCTCAAGATACTGCCTTACTATTTGGTGCGCAATATGTGTTTTGGAATGTACAACATACCGATAAAAACGCGGATGAATATCGGTTTAACCTAGGAGTGCAGCATCAAGTGCTTGAGGATGTAGTAGTGAGTGCTGACTATACACTCAGGAGTCTAAATGATATGACTCAGTCAACCGCACATGAAGCCTCAGTGTCAATGAATTATGCACTTTCCAGAAGCTTAGATGCTGGAGTGTATTTGAAATACTCGAGCTTTAACCCGCAAGAGAATGGCTTTACGGCTGACAGTGCCAACAAACAAGAAGTTGGTGCTTATGTGAGCTACCGTTTCTAGTGTGACTCAGTTGGTTTTATTCATTTAGTACTTGATGATACAGCGTTTCAATAAAGGCTAAAAAAGCACTAACTTTCGGTAACTTTGCTCGATTACGAGGGTATAGTGCATAAACATCAACTTTTGGCATTCCCCACTTGGGCAGGATCTGAATTAAGCTACCTGCCTTTACTTCTTTTGCACACATATATTCAGGCAGTACAGCAACGCCTAAGCCATCTATTATGGATTGCTTAAGTAACGCAAAATCGTCAACGAGTAAACGTGGCTTGTTAGCCAAGGTGATTGACTGGCCATCTTCTGAGTTCAAATTTAACTTTGTGCCGTTACTCGCGGGGTTCATAATCAGCAGTTGATGCTCAATGAGTTGCTCAGCAGAGGTGGGGTTACCGTACTGTGTTAGGTAACGTGGGCTAGCAAATAGTTTACGTGAAACACTGCCCAATTTTTTCGCAATTAACAGTGAATCTTCTAAGTGACCAATACGTATTACAACGTCGAACCCCTCTTCAATGAAATCGACTCGTCGATTGACTAAATTGAGCTGCACGTTGATTTCAGGGTATTTATGCATAAACTTGCTAAGTGCTGGGCGCAACACTTGTTGGCCCATCGCGACCGATGTGCCAATCTTTAACTGGCCTTTATAACGATGTAACTGTTCACTGACTGAGCTATTCGCTAAATCAATCTCTTCATGTATGCGCTTGCAATGTATAAGATAATGTTTACCTGCTTCTGTTAAGTGCTGTGACCGGGTAGAACGCTCCAGCAAAGTAATATCTAACTGCTTTTCTAAGCGAGATACTTTTCTGCTGACATTTGCTTTGGGGATCCCCAACCGTTCTGCTGCTAATGTGAAACTACCAGCTTCTACTACAGCTAAAAAAACCATCATGTCATTTAAATCATATTGCATAAGTCAGTATCTAATTGTTGTTGATTATGAGAATATCATATCAATTAATGTGCATTTATCAATCTAATTAGACAGCGTACTATTACCACATCAACCAGATAAAATGACTTTACGAAGGGGAAATAGATGCAAGTATTAACAAGAGAATCATTACCATTAGGTGGCTTTGCCGGTTTAACTGAGCATCGTTTAGTGACTGACAGTCGCGTGTTTGCAGGTAGAAAAGCGCCAGATACATTCGAAGGCATTGGTAATTTTGTTTACCTAGCGGATGCTCAATTTAACCCAATGGGTGAAACGCACATGCACCCACATAAAGAAATTGATGTGATCACCATTATGATGGATGGGCGTATTAGCCATGAGGGGTCGTTAGAGCACGGACAAAGTTTAGTCGCCGGTGAGGCGCAGGTACAGCGTGCTGGTGGTGAAGGTTTTGAGCATAATGAGGTGAACCCTGATATGACCAAAAACCGCTTATTGCAGTTATGGGTATTACCGGATGAATTCGGTGAGCCTGCTGGTTTTAAGCATTATACAGTGCAGCAAGGAGTAACGCGTATTTATGGTGGAAATAAGACGCAAACTGAGGTCTTTTATAGCTCAACCATCATAGACATTGTGCGTTTAAGAGCCGGTGAAATATTCACTTCGAACAACGATGTATTGGTTTACGTCAGTAAAGGTGATGCGATATTAACGGATGGCGGTGCGTATTATGATGCAAGTGAAGGGAGCTTGGTACGCAGTGAAAATATTCGTATTGAAGCAAGTAATGACACTGAAGTGGTGGTTGTGACAGTGGCTGCTCCTTAGATAGCCTGTTTTAATCTATTAATTTATCAGGAACAAAGCCATGACACATATCAACTCACACCTGATTGCTTTGATTAACTACATTGTATTAGTGCCATTGGTGTACTTTATTCCAACCTGGGTAACGCCTTACTTGCCTAACAATCACTTACTGCAAGTCTGTATTGTTGTTGCGTTAATAGTCCCTATTATGTCTTATGTTGTGATGCCTTTGGTTGTATATTGCTTTGGAAAAAAGGCATCAATGTTAGAGAAACACTGATTGTGTCTCTCCTGTGTGTTTTCAAATAGAGGTAAGCTGATCTCGTTTTTTATAACTGTTTATCAAGCCAGTTAGTGATAAGAGGCACTAGGTTATTGTCTTTATCGAGTAATGGGTAGCCATGCTCAGCTCCTTTATAGCTGACAAACTTGCTATTTATATGCTCTGCATTTTTAAACAATGTTTGTGCGCTGCTATAGGTTCTACCATCTTGTTCCGCGGCAATAATAAGTGTAGGTATGCTGGCTAAATCATTTTTATAATGGGCGATATTGGTGTCATTTTGTGCGGATGAAAAAAACGTGATGGCTGAAATAGACTGGCTTTGGGCTAAAGTAATTGCTTGAGCACCACCACAGCTGGCACCGATAACGGCGATATTGCTATTAGGGCCACTTTTCTCTTTCAGAAAAGTGTATGCAAGCATGACATCATCAGGCCAATTTTGAGAGAGAGTTAACCAAGCCGAACGTCGAGTGTCATCTGGTTGCGATCTTACTTTTTCAATATCATATTGATGATTTACGCTTTCTCCAAATCCTCTAAAATCTAAACTTAATGCGTGAATACCTAATTGTGCCAATTGCTCACCTATCTTGGTATACATACTTCGATTGTAATTACATTGATGAAGCATTAAGACGGCACGATCGCTGGCAATGTTAGGTTTGAAATAGTCTGTTTTTAGCGCAAAGTTGTCGGAGGTGATTAGTACATTCTCTGTAGCGTGTGTCACAGTAGAAAAGCTCGCAAGGAATATGAATACGCTGAGTACTTTATAATTTTTTTTCATAATCGTTCTTTTAATTTAAGTGTTGTTCCAACTTAACGATAGCTTGTTTTTTTTTCAGTGATTTTCGTTCAGTGAGACAATAAACGCGTTAAGGTGAATTATTAGGTGATTCTAATTGCGGCACCCCAACAGGAGACCTTTGGCTATGTGTTTGGTTGTTGGTGCAGATCATTATGAGGAGCGGAGATCGTATTTGTTGTAAAAGTAATATTGATATGATGCTCGTTACTTTTTCGGAGAATGGATTTATCGCTTTGATTTTTATAGTTATATTTTTAATTTTTCTTTTTGTTTTCTATTTTTAGCAAATAATAAAAAGTGGTTAAGATTTAGGTAAACCGTAAATGTACAATGAGAGCATGTTTTAGGAAAAGGTATCATAACAATGAAAAATAGACTTTTACTTACGCTTTTAAGTACCCTGTGTTTAAGCGCTTGCTCTCAAAATATCACGCGTATAGAGAATGAACTGTTCCCGGTAACAGGCAAGAAGTATCAAAATATTTATCCTGGTACATATCAAGGCCGCGGCCCTCATCATGCTTATGATGATGTTGACTTTTTATTACCAACAGAGAAAAAAACAGTCGAACCGGGCATGATCAGTTTTGCGCATTCTGGTATTGATAAAACGTTTGGGTTTGAATATGAAAAGCTACTCTCACCGACTGCGGAAATAAATAGCCGCAATGCAGGTCATATTACCTGGCTTGGGCATGCAAGCTTTTTGATACAGAAAACCAATGGCGATGCATTCGTTACCGACCCTGTTTTTGGTGAGTTTGATGGATATGGTTGGGTTGGCAGTAAAGTCATTGATGACTTAAACCGCTTGGGCGATGCACCTATAAAAGCAGACCAACTAGATTTTGTTACGGCAATCATGGTTTCTCACAATCATTATGATCATCTTAATAGTGAAACTTTGAATCGTTTTAATGGCAACACGGCTTTGTACTTACCACTGGATACCGCTGATGATGTCAATTATCAGCAAGGTCCCATTACTGAAATGGGATGGTATACACAAACCAAACATAACAATACCGACCTTCACTTTTTGCCTGCGAATCATACGTCCAGTCATGGCGCGTTTGATACAGATGAAAGCTTATGGGGAAGTTGGCTAATGAATGATGGTAAACACACAGTCTACTTTGCTGGGGATACGGGATATAGCCCCATTTTTAAAGACATACAGCAGCAAGTTGGCGATATAGATGTGTGCCTAATGCCTATTGTTGCATACCCTCGGGGAGCAAGAAAAATGCATATGTCACCAGAAGATGCGGTGCAGGCAGCACTCGATTTAGGGTGTAAGGTGTTTATTCCATGGGGGTATGGTACCTGGGCGTTAGGGTTTGAACACGTCAATGAACCGTTACGCCGCTTAGCAAGAGCCGTTCAAGATATGAAACCTCACTTTATTGTAAAAACACTGCTAGTAGGAGAAGGCGTAAATTACGCTGAGTTATTAAACACGTCTAATTAGTATGTAATCTAACAACCACAATTGTTTTTGTTATACAGTGTTTTGGCGGCCGTTGTATGAAAAATACAGCGGCGCTTTTTACTATTTATTTGATCGCGTCTTATATAATATGTATTCAAATTCAAAGGTATGGAATGTCACTATGTTACGAATGGGCTTATTTTTGGCTGCGATCACATTAAGCGGTTGTGTTAGTTTCACCGATGCAGAACGGTTGCTTGCTAAAGACTGGCGCTATGCAACAGATTCACATGGAAGCCGAGCCATTTTTGATGGACGCTTGGTGAAAGATGGACAGATTGATATGGTTTTTTCGCGAGTTCCCAGACTTGATAAGGCGAATAACTCGTGGGTTGAATTAATTTATGATATTCCGCAGCGTTCTCTCGAAGGTTACGAAAGCGTCACCGTGACTTATCAAAGTGATAGGGTACTTATTATTAAATTGTCGCAAAGAGATTATGGTGGACAAGGTGACAAAAGTTATGCGCATTATCAAGTTACCTTACCAGAGGTAGATAAAAAGACGACACACACTGTAATGTTATCTGATTTTTCTCGTCCTGCTTGGACACCACCGTGGTCAATTGATAAAGGGGCAATTAAAGCACATATTAATGCCTTATATTTTGTACCTAGCTTAACAGATAAGCATGGTGGTCAAGCACAGTTGAGCATCTCTGCATTAACGTTAAACCGAAAGTGAAACGGTTTAATAATGGCTGATATTTAATTAACCTCAGCTCTGGATAAGCGAATTTGCCCAATAAAGCTATTTTTCTCTCTCTCGGCGTTGCTTTCATTTGTAATAGCCCGCTATTACTGCATAAAAGCGCCTTGATATTGAACAAAATAACATCATTGGATTGTACGTAAGTTTATTTTCAAAACATTTTCTATTCCAAAATCCTTATCCAAACCTGAGGTTAATTAAGCCTATTGCGTATTATCAATGAACGGACTTTTTGTATGACAAGGTAAACGCTGGTTGCCATTTGGTTGTGATAATTGAAATAGTCGTTTTACGGCCAAAATCGCGGTGACCACATTCGCGACTGCAATGGCGATAAACATACCAACGAGCGAAAAGTGGTACAATCCAACAATAGCGAGAGGTAACGTGAGTATAATTTTGTGGCTAAAGCTCAGCGCATTTGCTTGGGTCGCTTGGTTTATTGCATTTAAATAAGATTGTGTGAGCATGACAAAGCCAGCCCCAATTAAGCTGATGGGTACGAATAAGAGAAAGGCCGCTAAGTCGGCTTGTAACTCGTTACTTAAATTGAGTGCCACAAAGATAAAATGAGCGTTGCTATACAAAACGACCGCAACGGCAATTTGAATGATAAAAATGATAGCAAAACTATTCATGATAAGTAACTTTACTCGCGAATATTCATTTGCCCACCAGTTTGCAGCGAGAATACCTGGCAGTGATGCCGTAAATACCATAGGGGTTAATAAAGCGACTGCTTCAATTCGAAATAAAATACTCAATAATGGTAATTTTTGATGAGCCACGCTTGCCACAAAATACGTGAGCACACCAATACAAACAGGCATGTACAATTGTTGTAAAGCCGCATTGAGCCCCGTGACCGATATTTGTCTAAAAGTGTTACGCCATTTTATGTTCGGGAGCACAAGGGTATTAATACCAAGTATTCGAAACGTAATTAGCAATGACACAAGCGCAAAGCTACTGTCAGAAATTAAATGGGCATACCCTGCACCTATGATGCCGCTATTTAAAGATTGGACACACGTGCCGTCCCCAATGAACATATAGCTTAATGCAAACTTACAGAGCATCCATAAAGTCAGTAACGTACTTGCTGGCTTTATATGCCCTAAGCTACGCAGTATGCCATTGCATTGCCAAATGAGTACCAATGGTAACCAAGAGATTAATCGTAAATTGGTGTATTGTGTGACAAGAGAGAAGACGTCTAAGTCCGCTGTTGATGCTGCGGATGAATTGGTGCCTAACATTTTGTATATAAAGGGACTGGCGATATAAAGCAGCATCGACATCATGAGTGTAAGTACAGATACCACAACCAAAGTTCTTATCACATTGGTATTTACTCCCCCCATAATATTGTTATTGTCGGTAGATGAAGTTTGAGATTTGACTCGGCATATCCAGTTGTTGGTTGCGATAGATAGAGCAATTGTTAAGCCTGTCATCGCGATCGAAATGGGGGCATTGAAACTTAACGCAGAAAGGTGTGCTGAGCATAGTTTAGCAATTAAAGTGATTTCAAATAAATCATAAGTAACTAATAAAAAAATAGCTGGAAAAATGGGCAAAGAACTATAAATAATAAGCTTCAAAGCAGAGGTATTTAACATCCATTGTTGTTTGCATTGTGGCATGTATATTTTATATTCCGTTAGTGAATAAGAAAAAGATATTGTGTCGTAAATAATAGACCGTGCAATTGGCAAAAAAGTTCTAGGTAAAGGTTAGTTAATACTATCTGTATTTATCACAGTGTGTTGCGAGCATGGATTGACCTAAAGGCGTGGAGTGTCGTTGGCGTAATTAAAGTGCACGTGCTAATTTGTAGTTATACTTTGAAAGAATAGGTTTTTTAAAGTAGCTCAGGGTGTGCTTGGTTGAATCAGTGACTCGGAATATGAAGAAGTACTCTCAATGCAGGAGCACTTCTTATTATGGATCATGTTAAATTAAGGCATGCAGATCTCATTTACGGCAGAATAACATTCTCTACCTGTTCTACATCCTAAAAACGCCGCTGTGTCACATCCTAAGCTATAACAAGCTCCCTGTGTTGCGCCTTGACCGCCCACGATATTTGGCGTTTGGTTTTTAGCGATAAATGTTGCATTTTGGCTGAGTTGCTTAATATTTTTCTTATTTAATTTTATTTTCATCTTTAATATCCTTTTTTAATGTGAATTGTTAATATATCATATTATTTTTGTTGGTGTATGTTTTGTTTTTGTAATCCTGTATTTCTGCTTTTATAAGGCTACTAATTTTTATTCTGTCCCTCCTAGCTAAATTGATGATGCCACTTTTTATATAGTAATGAACGAATTTACTTGTCATTCATAAGCAATGAATAAAGGGGGACTCTATATTTCACCATTTATATGAAGCGGATCACTATCATTTTTATGGGGAGTGCTGGAGTAATTAACGAGCTGAGAAAGTATTACCGTTATTGAGGTAAATATTGTTCAGTACATGAAGTAAAAGCAGAAGTGAATGCAGTGAGGTTTGGCTCGAAAGCGCCGAGCACTGTTAATGCTTGTGCTTCAGCGTTTTATATTGAAAGTAGCCGCTATGTCGAAGCGGCGAAAATAAAGCGGTGTATTTCCCCCTCATTTTGTCAATATGTTATACAGATTTAAATAGCGGTTGATGTGTGTGGTGTTTTGCTGCGACTTAACACAATAAGCCCACCTTGGATGATAAATAAATAAGCGCCAGATACGGGCATGATATAGGCAGCCACGGTGCCTAAAAATATAAAGCTCCAGCCCAATTGTGACGGCACTTTTAGACCTTGTTTGATCATTGTTTGCAGTGCGAGGCCAAATGTTATCCAAAAAGCGCCAGTTAATAGGAACCAGATAATGGCTTCCCTTTTGAAGTTCATTTCTCCATTGGTCATAGTGGCGCTAAACCAACCACTGTCATGCATTTCTATTAGAGTCGGCCAGCCCAAAATAACCCCTATCATGGTGTGAAGCACACCAGTAAAAAATAAAGCATATCCTGAATATTTAGTTAAGTTCATGGTTAATCTCCTTGTTGTATGACGGGTAAAAATTGTTGAGCAATTAATGCTGATAGCTTTAGGCATTGCGTTACATCAGGCTGCGGTTTTATGTGTAAGAGGCCTAAAAATTGTGCATACGATATTGCTGCGAGATCTGTGGCTTGCTCAGAGTTGAGTCCTAATTCTTGATAACATGAGGCTAAAAATGCTTGGCGTTGACTGTCTATTTTCTCTAAATGCGTGACGATAAATGTTTCAGTGAGTGACCATGCCCGAATATGTATTTCAGCCTCAATGTTATTACTTGCAATGACTTGGTCAAGTTTTTGTAACTTTTCTAAGGGCGAGCTTTGGGTGTTAGCTTGCGCGATAAAATTGACAGTGGTTTGCTCATACCAATACTGCATTAATGCATGCACAAAGTCATCTCTACTTTTAAAGTGGTGATAGAATGAGCCTTTGGTGACTTCAAAATTTTGGCATAAATTTGCAATTTTGAGCTGTTGTGGACCAAATTTCACGAGCTGTGTGAGCGCTTTTTCGAGCCATTGGGCTTTACTAAGTTGTTGGGATTTTTTATTCATAATCGCTGCTCTTGCACAGCATTGTGGATAACCACTCGGGCAATTATCCAATGAAATGGCGTGATGAGTGCCATATATAATCGGCCTATAGGGGTTTTAAGGTTGACTAATGTTGAAACGGTTGCTTGTTGACCATCTGTTGTCACGCTCATATAAAACTGCATATGCTTATCTTCAGCAAAACTAATGATCTCTTGATCATGGACAGAGATGACGGTCATAAACCCCGCAGAGTCGCCGAGTTTTAAGTCTGTTTTTTCCATGTGTAATGTGCTGTCTGTAGCTACCTTGAAGCCAAAGTACTTGACGGTTTTGTTACGGATATTCATCAATGTATCTACCCACTTAGGCATACGAGAAAATATATTAAGTTGCGCTTTCGCAGCGCTTATTGATGGTTGGCTAACAGGGGCGCTTAAGGCATCTCGAAAGCTATGCTTGCTGCGTTTTGATGCTAAAAAATCATCTTTTGGTACAGAAACTGCTTTTACTTTCCACATAAACTACTCCTTCAATATATACATACCATACCTTATGGTATGTATATATTGTGCTTTTATTATGCAGTTGTAAAGTGATTAATAACTTTGATGTTATTAAACATGCCCACCAAGGTGGAGAAATAAAAGACAATGCGCTTAAAGCATTGGTTACAAGCCCCCTATTTAAAGCAAAAATTGAGCAAGTAAAAAAAGGTAAGGGACGTTTTAAACGTAAAGCGAAACATCAAGACCAAGAGCCTTATCTTATAGCAGTGTAGCGAGCTCTAAGATAAGGCTTTTCTAGAGTGATAGCTTGGTTTTATGGTAGGAGCTGACGCTTTAATAGTGCAGTGGTCGTCTGGTTTTTGACCTTCGGATAAGCGGGTATGTTACGGAATTATTTAGCTGTAAGGCCATACTATTTAACACCGTTATTTTTGAACAGCTGAGCGGCGAGTAAACCTGCTAACATGCCAAAAAAATGGCTACTCCAACTGATGTTTGGCTGATAGCTGAGCAGTGAAAAAGCAAGTCCTCCATAAATAAAAAAGACCACAATAGCGATGAAAATATTTTTAACGTTACGTTGAAAAAAAGCCAAGGCGAGTAAGTAACCCCATAATCCAAATATCATCAAACTGGCGCCTGCATGATGTGCCGCTGAGCCTAATAACCAAACACCGCTGCCAGCGGCGAGCGTAATAAAAGCGAACACGAGACTATATTGTTTAAACCCATTTTGTAGAGCAAGAAACGATAACAAAGCCAGTGGGATCGCATTTGATGCTAAGTGTAGCCAGTTGTGATGTATCCATGGTGCTAAGGGAATCCCGATTAATCCCATTGTGGTACGAGGAATAATACCAAACTGCGAAATGATGCCATTTGTTACTGTGTTAAGTAGCTGAATAAGCAGCATGATTAAAAGTAGTACGGCGATGATCTTGATTGACTGTCTAAATGGCATTGAACGTTTCCGAATATCAAGTTTAAAGTGTTTTTAATATGACAATAATTACCGTAAAGGTGTGGATATCTTATGTGCATAATGCATTAATTACCCCATGTAATTGTAACAGCATATTCCCATTTTGGTTATGCATAAAGAATTAAGTTAAATTAAAATAAAAGCTTACATAATTTATTTACGCCAAGTAATTTATTACACAAATAGGGATTTTTAGTGAGAAGCACTTGGTTATCTTGTCGGGGTATGTAGAATGGGAGCTTAAACTTTTACTAAAACAGATCAGGTGACAATGAATGTCCGATTTTAAAGTTTGGAAACTGATTAGTCTGTTTTGTTTGTTTAGCTTAATGCTGGGTTGTGAATCGAAGGAAGAACGTACACAACAAACAATCAAATACACACTACAAGAAGCTTCACGTGAGATTAATGCCTTAGGTGAAGCGCTTGAAAAAAAACAAATACGAAATGCGGTATTACTTAGTGAATATGGCAACGTACTCAGTCAGCAAAACCCACAATTTAGTGCCATTGCAGAACTTGTCGCGCAAGATGCAACGACGCAAGGCCCTTTGTATCAAAATTTACTCACCCGCTATCGTCAGTTGAAAGCACCAGAGCCAACGATGCACAGTGACGATATTATTACGCAAGCGATGTTATTAAAAGAAGCCGCGACGCGAAGTCTATTTGCAGACGCATTAACCGACCCAATTAATGTATTGGCAGATATGTCAAATGGTACGCTGGCACGTGTAGGGGCCATTAGTAAAGCGGCTGAAGATGCCGCCAATGGCCAAGCCGGTGTCGGTAATCAATTAGTAGGAAATGCCAACTACGGGCAATGGGAAACCCAATCTAATGGCACCAATTTTTGGATGTGGTATGGCATGTATCGAATGTTTGGTGATCTCGTTGGAGGAGTGGAGTATGGCCGTTGGAGCAAACACAGGAAGTATAGTTATTACAACGATTATGGACGAAAACGCTATACCAGTTATAGTAACTATAAGCGTCAAACCGCGGTTGAACAGCGCACTCGCCAGTCTTATAAAAGCCAAGGAAAGCAGTTTACCAGCCCTTATGCCAAAACCAAAGCTGGCGCATCAGGGTTGAGTCGTAGTAGCCATACCCCATCATCAGCAACGCGCAGTAGTTACTCGAGAAACAGTAGCTATGCTAAGTCAAATTCTGGCTCGGTGCGTAATAGCTCAAGTAGAACCTCGCGCGGTGTTAGCCGAGGAAAGTAACGAATTAGATAGCGGAGTTTATAAAAATGTACCAAATTAACGGATTAACGGCTTGGTCTCTTCAAGCGCTATTGATAGATATGATTGTTATCATTGCGTTGTTTGTGAGCCTTAAATACATAAAAGGGTGGGTCTCGAACCTCCATGCGAACGATGAAATAACAGAAAAAGATAACTTTGCATTTGGGTTAAGTTTTGCGGGCGGGCTTGCTGGACTCGCAGTGGTCTTAACCGGCATTACCAGTGGTGCTTTTGCTGATTCATTATTAGAAGAAGCGACCCAGATGGCAGGTTATGGTGTGGTGGGAATCGTTCTAATTAAAATAGGGCACTTCTTTCAAGATAAAGTGGCATTGAAAAAAGTCGATTTACATGGCGAGATCCTCAAAGGCAATATTACCGCAGCCCTGATTGATTTTGGTCATGTGTTAAGTGTTGCAATTGTGATCCGCTCGGCATTAGTTTGGGTATTAACAGAAGGTTGGTATGGCTTACCTATTGTTGTAATTGCGTTTGTCATAGGTAATATTTGTATGCTGCTAGTGAGTCAATATCGCGTTCAGTTATTTAAGCGTACGAATCGCAATGGTGACTGTTTACAGCAAGCTATTTTAGATAACAATATTGCGGTTGGGATCCGCTATGCAGGGTTTTTGATTGGCAGTGCATTGGCGTTAACAGCGGCGACTGGGATTGCACCGTACGTGGCAGACACGATTACTTCAAGTTTGATTTATTGGAGCGTATCAGCACTGGGCAGTATAATCGCATTTATCGTGTTGCATTTAGTGATGATCAAAATAATTCTTGCAGGGAAAGACATTTCAGATGAAGTGAATCGTCAGAAAAATATTGGCGTAGCAACAATTTCAGCGGCAATTTCGTTTGCGGTAGGTATCACTATGGCCACATTACTTGGCGTATAAACTTTGACAAGCGCATCTTCGCAAAACTCTGAAAACGTGACCAGCAACCTTAAGTTGCTCGGTCACGATATCTTACTAATTAGTGTCATGGCGATTCTTGCTGGCTGTGGCTTAATTTATGAATATTTATTATCTCACTATGCAGGGCGCGTTCTAGGTTCTGTAGAAAGCGCCATTTATGCCATGATTGGGACAATGATTGTTGCCATGGGGATAGGGGCGTTTTTAGCCCGTTGGTTTAAAGACCCATTTACTGCATTTGCATGGCTTGAAAGTTTAATTGCGCTGCTAGGCATGAGTAGTATTTTGATTATTGCCAGTGTTATTGCCTTAACTTATACCCTCCCTCATACATTTTCCAGCCTGTATAACTTACCTGCTGATGCGGTAGTTGATGGCAGAATATTTGAATCACTGCAAAGTGCCGCACGTTTTTTACCGTATATTTTTGGATTAATGCTCGGTATTTTTATTGGTATGGAGATCCCTTTGATTGCGCGTATTCGTCAGCATGTTTATGGGCGATTTTTAGAAAACAACGCAGGTACAATTTACGGTGCTGATTATATTGGCGCGGGTATTGGCGCTGCAATATGGGTGATGATCATGTTGGCGTTGCCGATAATGCAAGCCGCAGCATGGACGGCATTATTTAACGTGATTGCGGGGCTGATGTTTTTGTGGCGTTATCATCAGCATGTGCGTTTCGCTAAGCTGTTATTGTTATGTCATGTGTTGCTGCTTGGATTGTTTTTAGTATTGCTAAGTTATGGCTCTGTGTGGATGAAAGACTTGAGTAATGTTTTGTATAAAGACAAAGTGATTTATTCTGAGTCGACTAAGTATCAACATGTTGTGGTGACTGAGCGATTGAGTCGCACGCAAGCAATGCCTATTAATGATTTATTTTTAAACGGCCGCTTACAATTTTCCAGCGCCGATGAGCAGATTTACCATACTATGCTGGTATACCCTGCGATGTTAGCGGCTAATCGCCACGACCGAGTATTAATTATCGGTGGCGGTGATGGATTAGCACTGCGCGACGTACTTAAATGGCCAGTTAAAGAAGCGACACTCATTGATTTAGATGGTCAGTTACTGTCGCTATTTGGTTTGAAAGGTCAACCTTTCCCTGCGTTACCTGAGATAACAACTAAGCTATCGGCATTAAATAACGACGCATTGAACGATCCTCGTGCTAACGTTATTGTCACCGATGCTTTTCTAGAAGTGGAGAAAATGCTTGATGAAGGGTTATTGTTTGACAGTATTATTATTGACTTGCCCGACCCAAATCATCCCGACTTGAATAAGCTTTATAGTGATTACTTTTATAATCATGTTAGACAGTTATTGTCACCCGACGGTGCATTATCGATTCAATCGACTTCTCCGTATCACGCAAAGAATGCGTTTATCAGTATTGCTAAAACGGTGCAGCAAGCTGGGTTTGCTCATGTTGAGCAATATCAGCAGAATATTCCTTCATTTGGTCAATGGGGATGGACAATTGCAACTCGAACAGGTCAAAGTGCCAGTGAAAGAATCAAAGCCGTTAACGATTTTCCTGTACCAAGCAATTGGGTTAATCAAGAATATTTACAAGCTGCATTTGCTTTTCCAAATAAATTTTTTGATGAAAATAAAAGTATAGAAGTCAATAGACTGGGTTCTGGTGTGTTGTACGATTATTATCGTCAGGCATGGCAAACAGAAGCCGAGTTGTATAAAAATTAAAATGGAAGGTTGACATAATATGTCAGCTATGCAAATCTTAACTCAGACATAATATGTCATAGTGAATAAGGTATATAAGATGGAATTAAATGAATTATCAATCAAACTTGCATCATTTGAAACTGAAGGTGCAAATTTTGAGTCATTCTTAGTTGCGAACGAAGGCGAGCAAGAAGTGTTGCAGGTCATTGTAGATGGCAATGATGAGTTACCTATTTTTGTTACTCAAACAGAAGAGCAGCTACTTTGTATCAGTTACTTATTTAATGAAGCAGAAGTCAAAACTGAACTGCGCCATGAATTGAACGAAGCCTTATTAAAGTTAAATGTACCAATTCCTTTGAGTGCATTCGCTAAAATTGATGATCAGTATGCAATATTTGGTGCTTTAGCGGTGAGTTCATCTTTTGATGAAGTGACACATGAGCTAGTAACATTAGCCGATAATGCAATCGACGCTTTAGACGCTGTGACCGCTTATTTAAACGAATAATAGTGGAGTAAGTTATGAGTATTTTAAAGAAGTTATTTACCGCTGTACGTGGTGGTGCCAGAGAAGTTGGTGAGTCGATTGTGGATGCGAATGGCATTCGCATATTTGAGCAAGAGATAGCGGATGCACAGAATGCGCTGCATAAAGCCAAGAAAAGCTTAACGGAAGTGATGGCGAAAGAAATGCAAACCAAGCGTAAAATTAGCGCTTTAGATGACAGTATTGCCGAGCATGAAGAATACGCAGGCCAAGCGTTAGCGAAAGGTAATGAAGCATTAGCAATGGAAATTGCTGAAAAAATTGGTGATTTTGAAACAGAGAAATCTGAACATGATCAAGTACTAGCTGGCTTTAGTAACCATATTGTGGTTTTAAAGCAACAAGTTAAAGATGCTGAGAAATCAATCAAAGAGAACCAACGTCAATTAACGATGGTTAAAACGACTGAAAGTGTTCAGCAAGCAACAATGGCAGTAAATAGCACATTGAATACTAATGAGTCATCAATGACCAACGCGCGTCAATCGTTAGAGCGTATTAAACAACGTCAACAAGATAGACAAGATCAACTCGGTGCAGCGAAGCAACTAGAAGCATCTGCTAATGGTGATGATCTAAAAGCGAAGCTTGCTGAAGCGGGTATTGGTGAGCAAAATCAAAAGAGTAATGATATTCTTGCGCGTATAAAAGCAAAACAAAACGGATAATTGGTTTTACTCTGATAAAGGAGGCTGTGCCTCCTTTTTTGGTTTGGTATTATTGTAAATAAGGCTTCTTATGTTTGGTTTTTTTAAATCTAAAAAAGCGCCAGAGCGCGAACTCTCTCATCCAAGTCAGTTAGCCGTTGGTGATATGCTGACACTGATTGATTCATTTGCGTACCCGGGTTGGCTTAAAGGTCAAACGCTTAAAGTAACCGATGTACAAACTTATCAATATCAGCATAACGCAGAGTACGAGTTTGTACTGGAAAGTGAATCTGGCAAAGTGACTTTCCTGCAAATTGAACGCAATGATGGCGAAGAGTTTGCTAACTTTTCGGTCAAAATTCAGCGAGAAGAAGTGGATGTTATTTTTACTTTGGATGAATTTGCACGTATTTTCGATGAAGAGCAGTTAAGTGAGATCACGACTGTTGCGCAACCCGATGCTTATGCACATTTCTTAGCGGATAAATATAAGCAAAGTGAAACGCCTTATGTGTGCTATTTCCATGCAAAAGACTACAGAAATCAAACTTTACCGCGCTATCAAGATGAATCTGGCGAGCCATGTGAAGTGATCAGCTTAATTTCAAGTGACGAAAGTCACAGTATTAATATTGAGATTTGGGAAGGGGGAGAAACCGAAGTGTCTTTGACACTGAGTCGCCCTGTAAGTGACGTAATTGACTTGTTCCCAGGGTAAAGGTCGTGACAGATAAGCAAGCCAAGTGGCAACGACAAGAACAAGCCGTTCGAGCCACGCAGATGGCATTTGATTTGACCAGCGATGTGCAAAAAAGCATTAAAAAGCAAGCCGTTGATGAAGAGTTAACCCCATCAGATATGATCCGAAAGATTTTACAATTAGATGTGAAATCTAAAAAGACGCGGCAAAGACTGTCATTTAATCTGAATGATGATGAAATTGCAGAGCTGGCAATACGTTTTGGGGTTGCGACAGATGATAAAAGAGCGGTAAAGCAGCAAGTTGCCGATATTCTGATCCAGAAATTTTCAAAAGGTGAGTAGCAGCCTAGGCGCTTATCAATTTGGTATGGGGGTTTTGTATTACCGCTATTTCTGCACCGTCAAAAGCTGGGCTCCGTTGAAAGTGATTTCCAATTAACTTTGCGTAGCCCAATTCTGCAACGGCGTTGCAATTCAATATTTTTTCGTCGCCACTCGTGCCAACATATATTGTTCCAGAGGCTTCAACATAGCGCCTTTCTATATATACTTGAGCACAGTGATCAGGTATACATACGCCCGCATACGTTGCAAATAAACTTGCGCAGCATAAAGAGAGTAAATAGTTAGATAACGTCATTTTTTCTGTGAAACTCCAGTGTATGTGTATTTTTCACAAGGTATTTATATTCAATTAGGTTTACTCTAAGGTTGTCATGCAATTGTACCTTTAAAAGATTGGGTATGGAGCGTTCGAGTCCCCCACCAATACCCCATCTGATATGATGTTACAGCTGTTTATTCATTGACTAAGACCCGCACGAAAAGGACTATTATGGAAAAAACACGTATTAAGCTACTGCGTTATAATGATATTGCAGTTAGTACAGTCTTTGACAAAGAAGCGGCGTTATTGGCCCAATTGCAAACTAACACGTTAGATCAAAGCTTAGTTTTATGGCGAACTAAAGTACCAACATTGGTTTTACCTGCGGGTAACAAATGGCCCATGAGTTCCTCACTGGAAAGCGCGTTATCTGAAATAGGGTGGCAATTATTTACTCGAAAAACAGGTGGTGCACCGGTTCCACAAACCGACCGTGTTATTAACGTATCTCATTTATATCATTGGCCAACCTCGAAACCTTATTCAATTGTTTTGGCATACCAATATTTATGTCGGGCTTTAACTGGCTTTTTGGCATCGTTTGGTATCACCTGTGATGTCCATGCCACGCCTGGGTCATACTGTGACGGCGACTATAATCTAAATATTGCAGGTAAAAAAATAGTAGGTACAGCACAGCGTGTTGTCGTAACAAAAGGCGGAGGGCGAATTGTATTGGCGCAAGCATGTATTTTAATAGATGCATTAATGGAAGAGTTGGTTAAACCGGTTAACCTTTGTTATACCCATTGTGGTTATCAAGAATTAATCAAAGCAGATGTACATACCTCTTTATTTGAGCATATAGACGAACGTTTAAATGTCGATATGTTGTTTTCAAAGCTTCAACAAGCCTTTATGGATAGCCAGTTGTATTCCAGTTTTGAATAGTGTGTAATTTATTCAATATAGAATGATTACCTTTACTTTTATTTTACCTGCTTTACTCTCATCTGAGTGCTGTCACTTTTTATTGTGAGCAGCGAGGGATTTTGAGTTTGTATAATCGCGTTCTAGGATGAGTATGATTTTGCAGTATAGAAAGCCGCTAAGTCGTTATGTAACACAACTCACAACGGCTGTGCTTTTATCGATGTTGTGTGTCAGTAATTGCTTTGCGACGGTGAAGATTGCCGTTGTCGGTAAAACTAAAAATGACAGTTTCTATGAACAGTCTTATAAAGGGTGTGTACACTTCGCGAAAACACATGCCAATTTAGAGTGCGTATACGACGGTGCTGATGACTATCAGGATGTGCGTACACAAGTATTGATAGTAGAAGAGCTCGTGAAAAAAGGCATTGATGGGGTACTTTTATCCACGACTGATTCAACCTTTTTAGTTGAGGGAGCCCTTAAGGCTGCAAAGCGACAGGGGATCCCTGTGATCACCTTTGACTCAGATTTGTTACCCGAACATCAAACCTACAGATTGGCCTATGTAGGTACAAATAACTTTGATTTTGGTAAGGCATTAGGAGAGGTAGCCAAAAAATATCGCAACAATGATTCACCGCGGTTTTGTATTCAATCAGGCCACCACACGACGCCTAATTTGAATGAACGCATTAGAGGAGTTCGTTACTCTTTGAATAGCGAAGTGCGTGCACCGCATGAAAAAGGTAATATTTGGAAAGAGTATGAACGATGCCCTTTTTATACGATGGGCCGAAGAGAAGATGCGCTTAACCAGCTGCTTGCAATGGTGAGAACACCTAACCCGCCGATATTTATTGCTGTCGCAGGGTTCGCACAGTTTAACCCTCGATATATTGAAATGTTGCGCCCCTACAAGAGTAAAATTCAAAATAAACAAGCAATTATTATTTCGGCTGATACCGAGCAAGTGCAATTAAGTGCCTTGCAACAAGGGCTTGCAACTGAAAATGTGGGCCAAAACCCATTTCAAATGGGTATAACGGGTGCGCAATTATTGTATGATGTGATTATGTATAAAAAGGAGCCTGACAAAGACAGTTATTTTTTAGACTTTCACTATTGCCAGCAAACTAACACGCAGACATGTACGGTTAATCATTAGTTGTTTGCTCATTTTCAGTTAACGATATATTTTGGATCGCTCGATGACTTCAATGTCATAACCATCAGGGTCGGTGATAAAAAAGAAGGTGGCAATTAAGGTAGAGTGATTGAAAAATTGTTTTATTTCTTTAGGCTTGTAACCAAGCTCAATGGCGAGTTGGTGCAGCGAATTAAGATCTGGCGTCGCGAAAGCGAGGTGACCATAGCCATTACCTAATTCATACTGGTTTTTTTGTGCATGGTTATGTGTTAATTCGAGTTCAAAATCACTGTCTTCATTACCTAAATAAATCAGTGTAAAGTCATCAAATGTCAAACGACGCTTTTCATGCAAGTTAAATAATGCGTGATAAAATTTAATAGATTGTTCAGCGTTGGTTACTCTAACCATCGTATGGATCATTTTAGCCATGTTGTTCCCGGAGTAAATATGTGTGAATTATATGCCTCGCAACCACAGTTGCTATACGACACAACCAAGCGCTCAATTCGAATTCAAGGTGTTGTTACGAGCTTAGCGCTTGAAAATCAAATGTGGCATTTACTAGAGCAAATTGCACAACAAGAGCAGAGCTCAGTTGCAGAGTTTATTTCCGTCTTATATCAAGAGATTATAGAACGTCACGGTGAAGTAAAAAACTTAGCATCAATGCTGCGCGTTACTTGCTTAACGTATGTGCTCAATGATAACGGACGTAGCTCAAGTTGGGGTAGTAACTGAGTACTACGTTTTAACTCATGTCTATTTTAATCGTTAAGGCAGGTAGTATGGAAAAAATTGAAGTTAATACTTACTTATTAAATAAGCCATTTACAACAGTGAGTCAGCCATTTGGTGAAGGCGTTGATGTGTATAAAGTAAAAGATAAAATGTTTGCCACCTTAGCCCGAGGTAAAATGGGCAAGGCAGACAGCAATTATTGGTGGATGAATTTAAAGTGTGACCCTGATGAAGCTGCAATACTGCGAGATATCTTTGATGCCGTGATCCCTGGTTACCATATGAATAAACGCCTTTGGAACACCATTATTCTCGATGGCTCAATTCCCCAAGGAGAAATTGAGCGGATGATAGATAATTCATTTTTGCTGGTGGTAGGTAAAATGACGAAAGCTGCGCAAAAGGCAATTCTTCAAAGGTAGATTCCGTGGCGAGTCCGGTCCATTTATCAGTGATTCTAACAAGGCTATATGAATAAATTTTGATTTGATATATTGGATACAATATTTAGTATGAAATTGGACTGTTTTTCGTTACATTGAAGACTGTATTAACTTGTCTATTAATTAAGGAAAAATGATGACTACAGGTAAATTAGGATTGTTTATTGCTACATGGATGACGCTGTGTGTTGGCTGTCAGAGTGTGCAACAAAGTAATTCAGAAAAGGTGGATAGATTAACAGTAGGTGTAGTTCAAAAGGAGATAAAAAATGGTATGCCATCAACGGATGTGGTTGCTGCACTTGGTAGCCCAAATATAGTTAAAACAGCACCAAGCGGAAATGAAGTGTGGGTATATGATAAGTTTTCAAAAGAACAAGTTTATCAGACCTCAGGAGGAACTCTAGGGTACTTTTCTGGCAACGGAGGAGGGATTGTTTCTGCCGAGCAAGGCAGCAGTCAGGTTAGTTCGAATACGTTAACGGTCATCATCAAATTTGATCAGCTAAGTAATGTGAGTTCAATTGCTTATCACCGCAGTAAATTTTAATTAACAGGTAAGAGCTAATGAATTTACTGAAGTATTTTAGCGTATTGTTATGCGTGATAAGTGTACTTGGATGTGCATCAAAACAACAGCAAATGTCGACTTTAGAAGTGCGCAGTATGCAAACGAAAGAATACGATAGTACGACTCAATTGGTGGTGTTTAAAGCGTTGATAAATGCATTGTTAGATAGAGGGTTTACCCTGACATCTTCTGACTCAGATGCTGGTGTGGTGTTAGCAAATAGTACGACGACACAAACGAATGGCACAGAAGTACTCACAAAAGCAGTTGCCACGTATTTTACTCTGGGCCTTAATTGGGTATTTGGTGATAATAACCTAGATGATACGATTTCCATTGATATCTCAGCCAATGTGACTCAGCTAAAAGGGATCACAAGAGTTAGGATTAATGCCATTGCAAAGCGTTTAAATAGCAGTGGAGAAGTCGTTGAATCTGACATGATTGTTGAACCACAATATTACAACTCAATTTTTGAACAAATTGAAAAGTCGGTATTTTTAGAACAAAACCTCGATTAAAGCGACCATGCTATCCAAAATAAGAACTGAAATAGGTGGTATTCAGTTCTTATTTTATCGATATAAAGCGCTTCTGCTATGAGGCGCGTTTTGTCTCGAGTAAAGCTTGCAAATGTGTATATATGGTATTTTTGCATACCAGAGTATGGGGGCGGGTGAGCGATATACCACGGCCTACCACAACCGCTTTTTTTGCCGCATTTAACATCGCGACGTCATTGTGATCATTGCCAAAACACATGGTTGACGACAGGTCGAGCTGCAATAATTGTAGCGCAGAAAGTTTGTTGCTTTGTTCAGTGACAATATCAAAGCAATCCGTACCACTATGGTGATAAAAAGAGAACTTATCAAAATGTTGCTCACAGTAGGCTTTTATTTCTTTATAACGACTTCCTTCAAGCACTAAGAGCTTGATGACTTGTTGTTCACGTAAGCTCGCATTACAAGCTGGAGGAGTGCCAAGCTTAGCGACCCACTGATGAAATTCATGCGGCTTGTCTGAAATTGCATAATCGTAATGCCCGTCATAAAGGTAAGCAATGCCTTCACGGTCAAGCCATTCAAGTAACTGTACTATTTGTGCTTTATTAAAAGCATTTGCATTGGTGACTTGCTGCGCTTTGCTGATCATTGCCCCATTGCATCCAATTAAGGTGTGATCCCAAAAGTGTTTGGGTAGGACTGGCAACGTATCTCTTAATGGTCGGGCTGTTGCAAAGTAAGTATTAATACCTGCGGCCTCTAATTCTATGAGCGTGTCACTGAGTGCGCTAGTGAGAGGTTTGCCTTCAAAAATAAGTGTTCCGTCTAAATCGAAAACAAAGTTTTTAATACCCTTCATGTTACTCCTTGGTTATCTCAAATCAGGACTATTTTGCAATGAAAGTAGGGTTATTGTCTAAAGGTTTATTCTGAATTTAATCAGCCTATATTGAATTGTCGTTTTAAGCTGTGTTTTTCTATTTGTAAATTGTAACATTATGATTTTATTTATTATAAATATGATAGGAAACTTTTATAAAACTGATAAGACGTCGCGTTAGTAACGACCTACAGTGGCCTTGGAACTTTTCGAAAAAAGTAAATTGGAGCTGGAATGAAAAAAATAACATTAGCTACATTGGTATTGCTATATGGTAATCGGGTTTGGGCAGCAGACGTAATTGAGCCGCCAATGGCGAGTATTCCTGCAGGGAGTTTTACGGTACAAACCGAAAATGATGAAAGTTATGATGTCACGGTGCCCGCATTTCAGATGGCTAAATATGAATTGACCGTTGCTGAATATAGCCGATTTATTTCTGACACAGGATATGAAAGTGCGAACAATTGCTCACATCGTATTGATTCAGGGTGGTTTAGCGGTCCGAGTGATGGTAGTTGGGACAATAATATATATCGGTTCTCAGAGTTTCATCCTGTTGTATGTATTAACTATGATAATGCCGTTGCGTATACGCAGTGGTTATCACGTAAAACGGGCAAAGATTATCGTTTGTTGTCTGAAGCTCAGTGGCAATATGTTGTTGAAAGTGGCGGATTACAAGAATACATAAAAGCAGAGGGTAAAAAGCGTGAGCAAATATGTGATGTGGCTAATTTGGCTGATTTACATGCTCAAAATATGTCTGAAAAATTATACGGTGCGTCTTACACTGCAGCTTATAATGTTGAGAACTGTAGCGATAAAGAGGTAACGCTCGCTATGGTTGGTATGTATAAAGCCGATAAATATGGTGTGCATGATTTAGTGGGTAACGCGAACGAAATTATGGCAGATTGTTATGTTAGTGATACCGATAAGTTGAAAAGTGAAGGTGTCACCAAGACTGGAAAGGAGTGCAAAGCCTTTTTTTCTAAGGGTGGCGCTTGGCATTGGGGAATTCAAAATGTATTGGAGCGTTCTCAAAAAAGCCGGGACTTTTTAGGGGCAATTGAAGGGTTTCGTATAGTGCGTGATACCGCTGGACAACAGCTTGAGTCGCAAGAAGGCTCTACTTGGTTTGTGAACACGCTTAAAAAAGAACAGGTAAAAGCTAGGCGAGTACATGCACAAGTAGCAAATTACCCAAAGCAAGTGACGGGCGTAAAGCTCACTGAATTTAAAGAGAAAGTGGAGTTAAGTTGGCAGCTAAGTAATGATGAAATACAGCCAACATATCAAGTGATCAGACAAGATCTTTTGAATAATCATAAAGAGGTTATTGTTGGCTCTGGTATAAATGGGCGAGTTACAGACTTAAACCCTCTACCACATAAAGCGCGTTATTCTGTGGTTGCTTATTATGGTGATAGGCCGAGCTTACACAGCGAAACGATTGACACATCGGCCTATATTACACATGCCATACCAGGGAAAATTGAAGGGGAGGCCTTTTCACAAGGTACTGATATTGAAGTTATGAACTCAGTGCAAGAAGTGAAAGAGGACCGCGTGTTTGCAAGCTTAGGCTTGGCGAAAGCACAGTACAAAATTGATGTATCAACGGCGGGGCAATATGCTTTGCAGCCGAGGGTGTATCATACGGGCAGCAGCAAGCGTGTTGAAGTTAAGCTTAATGGTCGAGTGATTACGTCATTTTCGACTTCGTCTGAGCAAGGGTGGCAAGTTGTCCAAGATGTACACATCAACTTACCCAAAGGTGAGCATACATTGTCATTGCAAGGGCTTGAAGCTCGGTTGTCGGTTAATTGGATGGATATACGGCGTTTATAGTTTTTATTGTTGTCAAACAGTAAGTATAAGGACGTACTTGTTGTTTGAAATTCAATCTATTTATTTTGCAGCAAAGCGAACGTTGGATTATTTTGGTTTGCAAATACTCATTTAAAGATTAATCTATCAACTAATGACAGTTGCTATAAAATAATAATGATTAATTTTTTAAACTTTCAATTTGATGTAGAGCAAGGTTTACTTTCCCAAGAACAGCAGTTTGTTTCATTGAACCATACCCAAATACAGTTACTTACTTTACTTATTAGTGAGCCAGCAAGGGTGTTTAGTAAAGAGGAAATATTGGCAGCAGTATGGCAACACAAAGTGGTGTCAGAACAAGTCATATTTCAAAACATCAGCCAGTTACGTGCATTACTGGGTGAAAGTGCCATTAGAACCTTTCCAAAGAAAGGGTATCAATGGAATATTCCTTTAGAAGATATAGGCAATGTACATTCAATAACGGAACCAGAGTCTGCGTCTAGTGAATTAACCAGCGTAAGACCTGCAACGAACAAAATAGAGCCATTATCAGTTAAGTTAAGCAACGCAACATCTTTAAGTGGCGAACATAAATGTGCGAGTTATAAGAAGCGTTCTTATAACTCGTTTGTTTATGCTGGGGTTATACTTTGTATTAGTTTATTTTTCATTATATATATTTCAGCAAGTAGCGTATTTAATGGCAAGCATTTTGTTGATTCTCAGTTTGATAGTGTATTTTTACCACTTACTTTACAAAGCAATAAAAAATTGGCTCAAGAAACTGAGCAATTAAATCAATTACTGAGTAGTGAATTTAATATACCGAGCAATAAACTAGAACATGTGAATGAAGGGCAGTTTTTTAACTCGCCTTACATGACTTATCATACACTGCAAAAGGATAACACGGCGCTTTTGTTTTCGGGCACACTGTATGAGAATTATAATGAAGCCACTAAGCTATTTCAGCCTTATATGTTTGAGCTTTTAATACAAGGTTATGAACGGCAATGGGTCAGTTATTTATACGCGCAAGATATGACAGAGTTGAGTGGTAAAGTCATCGAACAAATGCGTATATTGAGTAACTCTCGTTATTTTATTCAGCAGCAAAGTGCGAATGTTTCAGCAGAGTTAGTGTTATTAAATGGCCAGTTCCCACTAAACTTAAGTGTGCTACAAAAACTAGCTGAACGGTTTATCGATGAAGACAAGTTCGATGCTGCTGATGGTTACATAGAGCAGCTTTTAACATTAAGTACGGAACGACAACATGCCTTGTATTATGCTTATGGCAAGTGGCTAAAAGGTGCGTTATTTGCCGCAAAAGGCAAGCAAGCGCTGGCACTGGCACTCTATGAGCAGGCGAATACGCTATTCTCAGACACTTTGCTATATGGTTTGCAAAGTGAGGTGAATAAATCACTTGCTGATTTGGCTCATGACAATCGTGACTATGACAAAGTCAAAGCGTATTTATATGCAGCAGCCAGCTTAGCGCGTTTAGCAAGAAAACCGGTACAGGAAATTCGTGCATATACGTTGTTGTCAATTAAGGCGCGTAAATTTGGCTTTGACAAAGCCAGTTATGATCATCTTTATCAAGCCAAAACGTTATTGGCAGAATATGAACTAGATGGTTCTCACTATATGCTGCCCTTTTACCACTTTGCTTTATTTGCATCGACTACTGAGGAGAAACAGCACTTTTTTCATGAAGTATTACGAATGCCGGTTACACCAGACAATGAATGGGTTTTTTTTAGTGCTGTTGAAGCCTTAAGTAAGCTATATCTAAGAAAAAATGACTTTAGTGCAGCAAAAGCAGTGATTGTTCAAGTTAAAAAACCTGCGTTAAAGGCTTACTTAGATGCACAATATCATCAAGCAAATGGCGATGCTCCTCAGGCAATATTGTCAGCGCAAGATGCGTTTAATTTTAGCCGTACACAACATACACTGTGGCTCAGTTTAAATAGTGCCCTATTATTATTAGAGCTTGCAAATACGACGCACAACTTAGAAGTGTCAGAGTATCGCGTTTTTATTGAGTCGAATGCTAATCTTAGCTGGTTACAATGGCGTCAAGCGCGTTTAGCTCAGGTCGGTATAGCAGTACCAGCGTCGTGAGTTAAACCATTGGTGCTTTTAAAACAGTACATTGTTAGAATCTTGAGGGTTTTCTTTAAAGAGAAAGCGTAGTTCGTGTGGTGGTTTTTTTAAGGTACCTAATAAGGTGGTTACCTTCTCGGCATTACCATTAAAGTTGTGAATGAGTTGGTAAAGATCATCACCAGAGTCTGTAATGAGTTTATCTAAGTCACTTTCATCTTGTAAATCAAACTGAGACACCAACCCAGACTCAAAAAGCTGAGACTTTAAGTGGCTTTTCGAATTATTAACCGAGCTCTGAATACTGTCTAAAATGGCTTTGTTATGGGTTTCAATTGATAGGATCTGCGCGACCAAGCTGGCTTGACGCATTATATGCGTAATGGCCATTTCAAGTGCATCCATGAGGTGTGCAATTACATCTAATTGTTCACCAACATTCTTAGCTAAAAACACCACTGATTGCCAATTAAAAATAACCGCCCCTTGAGCAAGCTTATGAATATGGTCCAGATCTTTGTGGTGGCTCAGTAGTTCTTTTTCTAATTTGGCAACGTGATTGGATGAGCTAACGGTGTTTTTAGTCTGTTTAAAGTGAATCACACCATTGAGGTTTAATGAGTGCACAGTATTGAGTAATACTTGTGTTAGACTTTTCATATCAGCACAATAATGGCTAGCCTGCATAAATAAGCTAATGGCCTTCATGTAGGCGTTTTGTTTTTGTAAATCAAGTAACAGAGACTCCGTTTCGTCAATGGTATCGAGTGCTTCATAGTGTTGCTGTTCAGCCGTAAGAATGGCTTCAACTTTAATTTTTATTTCATCTGGATGTACTGTTTTAGAGATGAAATCGTTGGCGCCTATTTCGTAAGCTTTGATATGGCCATCAACGGAAGTGAGACTAGAAATAAATACGATGGGTGTTGTTTGCATGACCTGCATATTTCTAAGTTGCGTACATACTTCAAACCCAGAAATCCCAGTCATAACCACATCAAGCAGAATTAAGTCAGGTTTAAAAGTTTGTGCACGTTCTACACCTTGCTCACCTGAGCATGCAACATCTACCGTGAAATGAGCAAAGGTTTTTTGTAATAACGTGCGGTAGAAATCTTCATCGTCAATAATTAGAATTCGTGGTGTTGTCACAGGCTTGTCCTAATGTATGAAGGTCACAGATTTATTCAATATAGTGCAAACAAGGATAAATGAAACTTTATCACCCGTGCAGGTAATTTTAATTGTATTTATATAAGTAACCTCAGCTCTGGATAAGCGAATTTGCCCAATAAAGCTATTTTTCTCACTCTCGGCGTTGCTTTCATTTGTAATAGCCCGCTGTTACTGCATAAAAGCGCCTTGATTTTGCACAAAATATCATTATTGGATTGTACGTAAGTTTGTTTACAAAACATTTTCTATTCCAAAACCCTTATCCAAACCTGAGGTGAAGTAATAAGTGTTTGAGGTGCTAATTATCGATTGATTAGGGAGTGCAGCAATCGAGGCGTCATATACCAGTGATGATTGAATGTTGCGTATTTCGAACTAACCGAATGATTTTCATTAATAAGGTGTAACATTGAACTATGACCTAAGTCATGAGTTTGCAATTTATTAAAAATATCTTACATTTTGATCTTGAGTATTCTGAGAATGGCCTCAATACTATTAGTGAGGTAAGCAAAAAAAAGGATACCCTATGAAAATTAATCTTTCAGGCCACCACGTAGATGTTACTGATTCAGTGAAAAGCCACGTCCAAGAAAAGTTTGCCAAAATAGCGAGTCACTTTCCTTCACTGTTGTCGATTGACATAATTATCAGTAACGAGCATAAAAAGTTTTACACTGAAATTACAACTACCTATTCAGGTGTGAGTATTTCAGTAAAAGGTGAGAATGAAGTAATGTACCCAGCGATCGCAAGTGCAGCAAAAAAATTAGATGCCGCACTTAAACATCGTAAAGGTCAGTTAAAAGCCAATTTACATGCAAAGCCTGTTAGCACAACACCGGAAATAGCACACGAAATCATCCAGGAAATGGAATTACGTTAAGCTGAGATAAATCTCGACATTTAAGATGAATAGGGCCTAGATAGGCCCTTTTTTTATGTTAGACTCGGCTTCTTTTCACTTTTTAATAAAAACTATGGCTGATTATCAAGCAGTATTAGATCGAGTCATTGATCATATAAAGCCCTTACTATATCAAGGCACTGTCGCCGACTATATACCTGCACTTGCAGAGCAAAGCTTAGGGCAGTTCTCAATTGCAATTCAAACCAATGATGGTCAAAGCTTCAGTGCCGGTGATATTGACGCACGTTTTACAGTGCAGTCTGTATCAAAAGTAATGACCTTAACTATGGCACTACAACGCTACGGTGATGAGTTATGGCAGCGTGTGGGAAAAGAGCCTTCAGGTACCGCTTTTAATTCACTGACTCAATTAGAGTTCGAAAATGGCTTACCAAGAAATCCATTTATTAATGCTGGGGCAATCGTGACGTGCGACGCCCTATATTCTCGCTTAGGTGCGCCAATTCATACAATGTTAGAGCATTATCGCGCACAATCAGGCAATGACAAAGTTAAAATAAATAAACGAGTTGCACAGTCTGAATTTGAGCATCGGTATAGAAATGCGGCGATGGCTTATTTGATGAAGTCATTCGGTAACTTTAACAATGACGTAGAAGAAGTGTTGTGGTCTTATTTTAATTATTGTGCGATTGAACTAGACTGTGTGGAGCTGGCTAAGACCTTTTCATACTTATCAAACCAAGGTTATTGCCAACACAGTAAACAACAGTTATTGACAGCTAAGCAAACGAAGCAATTAAACTCGTTATTATTTACCAGTGGTTTGTATGATGCTGCGGGAGATTTTGCGTATCGTGTTGGTATGCCGGGTAAGTCAGGCGTAGCGGGCGGTATTATTGCGGTGTTGCCGAATCAATTTACGGTGGCCGTATGGTCACCTGGACTTGATAAGGTTGGCAATTCTGTGGCAGGTATTGCCGCACTCGAATTCTTAAGTGAAGAACTCGGCACGGCTATTTTTTAACTTGAGCTCAGTGTTTTTCTTACTGGGTATCATTTATCCCAGTAAGAAGTTTCCAGTGAATCTTCACGTTCAGGTAATCCACGAGAAAGGCGTGGAGAGTGCTGTACCAATACTTCATAGCTTGCTCGGTTAGCGTATTTACTAATTTGTGCAAGAGACGAGTAAGTGATGGCTGCTTGTTCATGCTTTGCCGAGTTTGGCACATTCAATTTGTGATACTCGTTCGCAGATAAATCATGTAAAACGGCCGCTAGCGCACAATCACCAGCCCCATTGGTATTTTTAATGGTATCTGGGCCACCCATATAAGGTGCTGTATGACTATAAGCACGAATTGGGTTTGGGCAATCCGCTTTACGCATCGCACGTGAGAATTCGTATTGGTTAAATTCAGGAATAGCACCTGGTAATAAAGGGTATTCAGTTTCACGTTTTACGCTGTCTTCAACATAACCCGCCATAAATAAGCCTTTGGGCCCTGCTGTACAGATAACCAAATCAACCCAATCAAGCGCTTTATCGGCAGCAAGTAGCGGATCCGAGAAGCCTGTAATCGCTTCACCTTCCTCTTCATTCATTGCTAAAATATCGACATGCTTAGCGACAAATTCAGCCCACCAACTAGGATCTTGTTCGATTAAGAACTTAGTGCCTAAAGTTAATACCACAGGTACACCAGCTTGGTTCGCATATTCAACCGCTTGCATGGTTGCTTGCGTCATTGTTTCATCACCAGTGGTACGCATTAAATATGCGCTAATCACCAAGGCTGACGCGTCTTGGATCAAGCTTTGTGAAATAGATTCAGGACGCAGATAGTTCATTAATCCAGCGCTGATAGCAAATGTGCGTTCGCCACTGTCATCAATCAATGTAAAGCAACGACCAATAGGGCCATCAACAGGCTGTAAATGATCAAGGTCAACACGGCTAGATGTATTACATAAAAACTTATAAGCGTAGCTACCTATATTGATATTTTCACTCATCACGCCAAGTAATACTGAGCGATCATCTGCAAGCACTGAGTAATTGTGCATGGTATTACCAATGGTGCCACCAGCAAACTCGTAATCAACCATATCTTCGCGCTTTAAACGCTCGTATAACGCATTGGTAATATCACTGGCTATCACTTGCGACATACCACGCTGCAGGCCAAATTCATCAAGAAAGGCTTGATCTACTTTGGCTTCAATATCTACGACAATTTGGTCAATGCCACATATATAGCTGCGTTTTAATCTGTCGTCATTGCCCAATTGGTTTATTAGAGGGTCTTTTTCTTCCACTGGAAAATAGTGTTTATGCCTACGGCGTCCCGGAAATTTCATGTTATACCCGTGTGTTTGAGCTCAAGAAATAAAAAAAGCGGCGAATTATAGCGTAAGTGTGCCGTGTTGAGCCACGTCATTTTGGTAATTTTAGCAATAATATGTGGTATATTTGCTCTTGACGAATCCTTATTAATAGTAGCACGACATAAAATTCATGACGGAATTAGAGCAAGATCAATATTGGATGGCACAGGCGTTGGCTTATGCTGATCAAGCTGAGCAGCAAAATGAGATACCAGTGGGCGCACTTATTGTAAAAGACAATCAATTAATTGCGACAGGGTGGAATCAGTCTATTTGCCAGCATGACCCATCAGCACATGCAGAAATGCAAGCCGTTAGGGAAGCTGGTAAAGTACTCGAAAATTATCGTTTGGTTGACTGTACTTTATATGTCACGTTAGAGCCTTGCCCTATGTGTGCGGGCTTACTCGTACACAGTCGTTTAAAACGCTTAGTATTTGGCGCGCCGGATGCTAAAACAGGTGCAGCGGGGTCAGTGATGAATATCGTTAATGAACCTAAATTGAATCACCAAGTAGAGGTAACGCAGGGCGTACTTGCAGAGTTGTGTGCAGAAAAACTGTCAAACTTTTTTAAACGTCGTAGAAAAGAGATTAAAGCGGCTAAAAAAGCAAAGCAAGCGACTCAAGGCTGAGCCGCAATTTCTTCCATTTGTTGTTGCGCAAATAGTTTACGACGCAATAACACTTTCTTGTGGTTATTTTTCATAATAACCCGGCGGCGATTCGCCTGAGAATGTTGGGTGTTTCGTTTAAATTGGTGAGTTCGACGTCTTCTAAGCATCGGCACCTCCTTATTTGTGAGAGAAAAAACACATATGGCAGAATTGCAGGGATGTATTGCAATAGCATGACACTCGCATCGAAAAGATGCATTTTATTTGCCAGCTTTTGTATCAAGCGCTCCGTTTTCATCTAACCATATCAGCGCGTCGTAATATCGACGGATGTTGTTAACATACTGAACGGCAACATCGCCACGCGCATATCCATATCTGGTCTTTCGATAGTAGCGTTTTTTGATTAGAAGGGGTAGTCGTTTTTTTACCTCTGCCCAGCGGTCTGGATCACCCTTTTGCTGTTTGGTAATTTTCCTCGCATCGTTGACATGCCCCCAACCAACATTGTATGACGCCAATGCAAACCAAGTCCTATCAGGTTGACCGATGCTTTTCGGAATTCGTTTCAATAATTTTTGTAAATATTTAGCGCCTCCCCGAATATTTTGCTCAGGTTTAAGGCGGTTTGTGACACCCACTTGCTTGGCTGTTGGCTGGGTGAGCATCATTATGCCTCGCACACCGGTAGGGGACTTAGCACGCGGATTCCACATAGACTCTTGATAGCTTAAAGCGGCAAGTAAGCGCCAATCAAGCGGGCCGGCGTATTGTTCAAACCAAGCACGGTATTTTGGTAATGTTTTACGGGTGGCTTTAACGAATGACAGAGTATTCACATAATTAAATTCATTAACATGACCAAAATACTTTTCTTCTAAGGTGTAGAGGGTTTTGTCGTGTGCAACGGTATTAAAAAATGGCAATAGCAGTGCATAGAGCGAGTCATCGCTATCGTTTCTTAGTACCCACGCGACTTGATCTGAATGCGTAACGGAAAAGCCAATGCTGATATTGGGATGGTAACGTCGAAACAGAGCAAGGGTATGAGAGTCGGCAATGGTAAACTGAATTTCTTCATCTATCACGCCTTGTAGCAGCTCTTCTTCATCGAGATGGGAGGTTGTTTGCCATTCTAAGCTAGGGTATTCGTATTGTGCCTGCTCAAGAGATAAGGCATGGTTAGAATCATTGAGTACCACAATCGGTTCGTCAATATCGGCAAAACTGCGAGGTCGAGTACGGCCCTGTTTATAAACGAGTTTCTGGCTTACTTCTCGGTAGGTTGGACCAAAGCGGTAAGCGCGTTGTGGATGGTAACTCAGCCCTGATGCGGCTAAATCCAAATCGCCTTTGTCTAAGCGAGCAAATAACTCAGACAGACTGAAAAAAGGCACTATTTGTAACTCAACGCCTAAGTATTGCGCAAATTGATGACTAAGCTCATATTCAAAGCCTTGTTCACCTTGTTGCGATTGAAAGTAGTTACTTGGACCCACCAAAGTGCCAACTTTAATTACTTGCTGTTCTTTAATTCTTTCTAATTGATTGGGAGGTGTTTTATCACAGCCAGCAATTGCCAGTACTATGACAATCGTTAGATACGTCATTAATTGCTGCATTTTATGGCCTTTTAGCGAGGTTCTGTGCACTACGTTATCGAAATTACCGACTGAAAGCAAAACTCCCAGTACCTTGTTTTGTATACAACAAACACAGATTTTGCGTGGCAGTGCAAATGAGGGCACGGATTTTTTACGAGTTTTGACAATTTTGGGTTAAACCTAACCGCTATTTCTACTATAATGGCGACCCAAAATATCGTTCAATCCCTAACCCCGGATGAAAATACCTATGTTGATCTTACGTGGTGCACCTGCACTGTCTGATTTTAGAGTTCAAAAAATCCTTAAAAGCTGCGCTGACGCGAACTTACCTATCACAGGTATTTATGCTGAATTCATGCATTTTGCTGATTTAACAAGTGAACTATCTGAAGCCGAATTGGTTAAGTTAAACAAGCTGTTGGAGTATGGTCCGACAATCGCTGAGCATGAGCCAGCGGGTCAGTTAATTTTGGTTACACCTCGTCCAGGCACGATTTCACCTTGGGCGTCAAAAGCAACCGATATTGCAAACAACTGTGGCTTAAGCCAAGTACACCGTGTTGAGCGTGGTATTGCGTATTATGTTGAAGGCGAGTTATCCGCTGAGCAATTATCAGCAACGGCGGCACTATTACACGACCGCATGACTGAAGCCGTGCATTCTGAGCTTGAAAGTGCTGGTAAGTTATTTAGTGTTGATGAACCTAGCCCAATGTCATCGGTTGATATTTTAGGCGGTGGCCGTGAAGCGTTAGCGACAGCAAACGTAGAGCAAGGTTTTGCATTGGCAGATGATGAAATTGACTATTTGGTAGAAAACTTCCAAAAGTTAGGGCGTAACCCGAACGACATCGAATTATTTATGTTTGCGCAAGCAAACTCTGAGCACTGTCGTCATAAGATTTTCAATGCAGATTGGACAATCGACGGTGCTGAACAACCTAAATCATTGTTTAAAATGATTAAGAACACCTTTGAAAATAACCCAGAAAACGTATTGTCGGCATATAAAGACAATGCCGCAGTTATGAAGGGTTCTAAAGCAGGTCGTTTCTTCCCAAATAAAGAGGGTGAGTACACTTATAATCAAGAGAATATTGAAATCTTGATGAAAGTTGAAACTCACAACCACCCAACCGCTATAGCGCCTTTCTCTGGTGCTTCAACAGGCTCTGGTGGTGAAATTCGTGACGAAGGCGCAACCGGCCGTGGTTCTAAACCAAAAGCGGGTTTAGTGGGCTTTACCGTATCTAACTTGCGTATTCCGGGCTTTGAACAACCTTGGGAAAGCGACTTTGGTAAGCCTGGGCGTATTGTTAACGCATTAGACATTATGACTGAAGGGCCTCTGGGTGGCGCGGCATTTAACAACGAGTTTGGTCGCCCAAATCTACTGGGTTATTTCCGTACTTACGAAGAAAAAGTCACCAGCCACAATGGCGAAGAAGTACGTGGTTACCACAAACCAATTATGTTGGCCGGTGGATTAGGTAATATTCGTACTGATCACGTCCAAAAAGGTGAAATTCCAGTTGGTGCAAAGCTGATTGCACTGGGTGGCCCTGCTATGAACATCGGCTTAGGTGGCGGTGCCGCATCATCAATGGCATCGGGCCAGTCTAACGAAGACTTAGACTTTGCTTCGGTACAGCGCGAAAATCCTGAAATGGAACGTCGTTGTCAGGAAGTTATCGATAAATGTTGGCAGCTTGGAGATGAAAACCCTATTGCCTTTATCCATGATGTGGGCGCGGGTGGTCTGTCAAATGCTTTCCCTGAATTGGTGGATGATGGTGGCCGTGGTGGTAAATTCCAACTACGTAATATTCCAAACGATGAGCCAGGTATGGCACCACACGAAATCTGGTGTAACGAATCTCAAGAGCGTTATGTTTTAGCGGTAGGTGTTGAAGATTTTGACCGTTTTGAAGCCATTTGTAAGCGTGAACGTGCACAATATGCGGTGATTGGTGAAGCAACTGAAGAGCGTCATTTAACCGTTGCAGATAGTCACTTTGACAACAACCCAGTGGATTTACCACTGGATGTATTGTTAGGTAAAGCGCCTAAAATGCACCGTGATGTGACTTCTCAACAGGTTGAAGGCAGTGCCCTTGAAACTGCTAACATCGATGTAGAAGAAGCTGCAAAACGTTTATTGCGTTTACCAGCGATTGCAGAGAAAACCTTCTTGATCACCATTGGTGACCGCACGGTAACGGGCTTAGTAGCACGTGATCAGATGGTTGGCCCATGGCAAGTACCAGTTGCAAACTGTGCGGTCACTGCGGCAACGTATGATACGTATCACGGTGAAGCAATGTCATTGGGTGAACGTACGCCTGCGGCATTACTTAACTATGGTGCATCAGCACGCTTAGCAGTAGCTGAGTCACTGACTAACATCGCAGGAACAAACATTGGCAGCTTAGAGAACATCAAGTTATCAGCTAACTGGATGGCGGCGGCCGGTCACCCTGGTGAAGATGCGGGTCTGTATGAAGCGGTTAAAGCCGTGGGTGAAGAGCTGTGCCCTGCATTAGGCTTAACGATTCCGGTTGGTAAAGACTCTATGTCGATGAAAACCAAATGGGATGAGAATGGTGAAGAAAAGTCAGTTACTTCACCGCTGTCATTGATCATTACGGCATTTGGTCGTGTTGAAGACATTCGTAAAACAGTAACGCCGCAATTACGCACAGATAAAGGTGAAACATCACTTATCTTATTGGATTTAGGTGCGGGTCAAAACCGCATGGGTGCATCAAGTTTGGCACAAGTTTATAAGCAGCTAGGTGATAAAACGCCAGATGTGGATAGCCCTGAATTGTTAAAAGGTTTCTACAACGCGATGCAGGCGTTAGTGGCTGATGAAAAGCTACTTGCTTATCATGACCGTTCAGACGGTGGTTTATTTACTACAGTGACGGAAATGGCATTTGCGGGTCACACCGGTGTGACAGTGAACCTAGATGGCTTGGTCGGTAGCGACATTGAAGCACTTTATAATGAAGAGCTTGGTGGTGTTATTCAAGTGCGTAACAGCGACTTGAGCGCAGTACACGGTGTACTTGCTGCACACGGTTTAACAGCTATCAGCCATGAAATCGGCTCATTAAATAGCGAAGACACGGTGGTATTTAACCGCGCAGGTAAAGCGGTACTGAGTAATACACGTACTGAACTTCGTACTATTTGGGCTGAAACGACCTATCAAATGCAGGCACTTCGTGATAACCCGGAGTGTGCTAAGCAAGAATTTGATGCTAAATTTGACGCCAAAGACCCAGGTCTAAACGTGAAGTTAAGCTTCGATTTAAACGAAGACATTGCAGCGCCTTATATTGCAACCGGTGCAAAACCACAAATGGCAATCTTGCGTGAGCAAGGGGTTAACTCACATATTGAAATGGCTGCTGCGTTTAACCGTGCTGGATTTGCAGCTGTTGACGTGCACATGAGTGACATTTTAGAAGGCCGTTTAACACTTGAGCAGTTCAAAGGCTTAGTGGCATGTGGTGGTTTCTCATACGGTGATGTATTGGGTGCCGGTGAAGGTTGGGCGAAATCTATTTTGTTCAATGATATGGCGCGCGAGCAGTTCCAAACCTTCTTCCACCGTGAAGATACATTCAGCTTAGGTGTGTGCAATGGTTGTCAGATGTTGTCAACGGTGAAAGAACTGATCCCTGGCACTGAGCACTGGCCACGTTTTGTTACTAACAAGTCAGAGCGCTTTGAAGCCCGCTTTAGCTTAGTTGAAGTGCAAGAAAGCCCGTCAGTGTTCTTTAAAGGGATGGCGGGTTCTCGTATGCCTATCGCGGTTTCTCATGGTGAAGGCCATGCTGAATTTGCAAATCAGAGTGCGGTAGATACTGCCATTAACTCTGGTACTGTGGCATTGAAGTTTGTTGATAACTACGGTAACCCAACCACGCAATATCCAAATAACCCGAATGGATCTGTTGAAGGTATTACCGGTATTACCTCGACTGACGGTCGTGCTACTGTGATGATGCCTCACCCAGAGCGTGTATTCCGCGCTGTGGCAAACTCATGGCACCCAGATGAGTGGAAAGAAGACAGCCCATGGATGCGCATGTTCCGCAATGCACGTAAGCATGTTGGCTAAGTTAACTTAGTACAATCTATCGTGTTAAAAAGGTCGCTTATGCGGCCTTTTTTTATGTGACGTAACAGTATGGCGTGTACTTAATTTACCGTAACTTTAATAGGATACAGCTCATTCTGGCATCCGAGAGATTTGTAAACTGCGTTTAAGCTCTGCGGATCATTAGCCATACCTATCATAATATTTGAAGATTCATTGAATGTAATTGGCCTTTTAATGAGATTCATCATCAGTCTAGCTTGCTCTAATTAAAACGAAAGAATATTAAATAACAAATAGAGTGAATTGTTGTAATTTTTAATGTGGCTGATTCTGTGGTTTATTAATATATTCATATTTTAATAAATTGCACCTTAATGAGTTGATACGTTTAATTACATTTGTTTTTTAATGGATTTAATAAATGTTTTTTTAGGTTTGTTTCAATAAAAATATTAAATTTCTTTTTTTAGTCATCGAATTTATATATTATCCCTGCAAAATAAAATATTCTCAGCATGGAAGCATCTAAATAATGACTGTTTTACGATTTTTTTTGCTCGCGTTTAGTTTCTTTATACCACTTTTTGTCCAAGCCGCAGGGGTTTGTGATGTTGTTGAAGTCGTTAAGAACGTCAACGTGAGGAACTCACCGCATAAAGCCGGCGAAAAGCTGGGCTATATTAAAACACCTCAACGGTATGTCGTTAACGATAGCTCAGGTAAATGGGCGTCAATTTACTTTGGTGAGACGGGGGGATGGGCTTACGCACCAGGGTACTTGAACCATGTTGAATCGAGTTGTGTACGCATTACCAATGTAACATCGGGTGTTAATGTACGCGCTGAGGCGTCTTCATCCAGTGAAAAATTAGGTCGTGCAAATAAAGGCTCGCTCAGAGTTGTTAAAGCGACTCATGGTAATTGGCAAGAAATTTGGTTTGCTGGTCGCACGGGTTTTATTCATAAAAATTATTTAGAAACCGCAGATGAAGCATTTGACGTTACCTCTACGCCCAGTTTAACAACCAAGCCTCTTACCGCCTATGAATATGCGATCACAACCAGTGACCCTTTAGTTGAATATCAATTAGACAGTGGGCCGAGTGGGATGTCACTCGTATCGAATAAGATAGTTTGGACGCCAAACTCAGACCAAGTGGGTGAGCATGGCGTTAAAGTGATTCTGACATCACTTACCAATCGTGTTCAGGTCAATCATGAGTTTACCTTAACCGTAGAGCCTGTTGAGCAATATACGGCCTGTGATGCGGTAGAGGTGATCAAAGGGGTTAATGTGCGGGTTGGCGCAGGTAGCAATTTTGAAAAAATAGGCTATTTGACAAAAAATCAAAAATATAAAATGCTTAACAAAGCAGGCAGTTGGTATCAAATTTGGTTTAATGAGCAAGCTGCATGGGTGTATGGCAAAGGGTATTTAAAACAGTTTCGTGCATCATGTACAGATAGTGTCAAAGCCAAAAAAGCAGAAGTATTTGACCTAGATAATCGCTCTTTTACTCCGCCACATTACGCCAGTGTGGGTTCTCAATGGGTAATTAAAGGGGCAATTGGCGAGTATTTTGAAATATTTTATAACGCAAGCACGGCACTCATTGAAAAAACGGCATTTTTAGACCCCGCAGTTGATGCCAAAATTATCAGTAACCCCGTCACTGAGTTGTTTGCTCATCAATATTATGCATATCAAATAGCGCTAAATGTCTCTCTTTATACCAGCACGCTCTCATTAGTTGAGGCGCCTGTTGGCATGACCTTATCAGCCACAGGCTTGCTGCAATGGTATCCGGAAGAAGGCAATATTGGTACGCACACTGTTGGTCTTGAATTAACCTCTGAAACAGGGGGGGTGAGTGCTCAAACCTTTAGTGTAAATGTGAGTGCGACGCCTACAGCTGAGCATACCTGTGAAGCAGTGACACTGAAAAGAAACTTGAGTATTAGAACAGAGTTAAACGATCCGAATATTGTCGAGTTTGTAAAAGGTGACAGGAAGTATCTAGTCAAAGAGCAGCAAGGTAACTTTTTGCATATATTTGACGGTTTTCCGTTAGGCTGGGTGCATACCCGTGAGGTTAAACATCGATTTAATACGGACTGCGCCAAAGTTACCAAAGAGGGGGGGACAGGGTATAGAGAAGCAAATGTAAACTCGTCAAAAATGTTTCCACTAGATACCGAATGGCAATTTTTTAAGCTTAAATCTGATGATGAATGGACCCAGTTTGGTCAGTATAACTATTATGATGCGTTCGAAAAAGGCTGGCTGGAAAACCAATATGTGTCTGTGACTCAAGGAAACGTACCTGTTCAGTTTCTTGATAATCGGGTTGAGGTTGGACAGACCGTTCAGCGTGATATTCAGCATGAGGTACGCCAAGGTGACGTGTATGTATATCAGCCGGTATTAAATAAATACATAGATAACCCCCATTACCAAATACTATCGGGAAATGCAGGGTTGGCGGTTGATCAGCACACTGGAGAGTTAAGTTGGTTGGCGCCAAGTGATGATATGGGACAATTACAAAGCGAGGTCCTCGTTCGTGATGAACAAGGTTACTTTGATGTGTTGCAGTTTAACGTTGATGTAACAGCTGATTCGAGCCAAAGTTGCCAAGTGGTTGAAGCAAAAGATGTCACTGCAAATGGGGCAGCCGTATTCGCCTCAAGTACATCACAAAGTGGCGTGGGCAACATATATACCCGGCAATACTATGTAATAAAAGAAGCCTCATCAACGCGCTATGAAATTTACTATGATGAGCAGACTCGATGGGTCGATAAAAACACCGTTCAAGTAACCTCAAGCAAGCACTGTGTTAAAAGTTATGGGACCCGACAAGTTAAAGATGGTTACTTTAACTTTGACAGTGCGGTATTGGGTAATATTCATTCAGGTTCTTGGTGGGCGGTGAGCGGATCAGCAGATGAGTCACATCAAATTAGCTTTAAAGGCCGAGCTGGCTGGGTGCAAAAATCAAGGCTGTCAAGTATCCCGCCGCTTGCAAAAATGAATTTCATTGGCTCAGCAAAAGAATATCAGCCTATTTACTTAGACAGTATACAGAGCCAAGTCACGCAAAATGGCTTTTACGTAACGTATCAGTGGCGGCTTGATGGAGAACTGATCTCACGAGACGGTTTTCATACGCTTTCAGGTTTGCGCGCGGGAGATTATCAGTTATCACTGACTGTGATAGAAAAGGGCCGCTCAGATACAGTTCATCAGCAGTTTAAGGTGCTACCCGCAAATATAGAGCCACCCAGTATCACCTCAATACCACAGTATGTGGCGGTTATTGGAGAAGCATATTTATACCAAGTTACGGCAACGGAACAGCCAACAAGCTATGAGCTGTTGAGTGCACCTGATGGTATGTATGTCACAGACAGTGGTCAATTGGTGATGCAAACACCAGGTGGCGAGCCTCAAGAGCAAGTGAGTTTACAGCTGAACTTTAGCAATGACGTGTCACTGATCCACAGTTATAGATTAAACACGGCGCAAGATAACTCGCCACCGACCATTTATTCGAGTCCCACGACCGATGCCCAAGTGGGAGTAGAATACCGATATGCTGTGAATGCCCGAGACGCTCAGGTATTTAGCCCTTATATGTATTTAAAGTCAGCGCCGCATGGCATGGCGATAAGCAATGGTAATAAAGTTGTTTGGACGCCAAGCGCCAGTGATGTGGGTGATGTTGCTGTTGAATTAGTGGTGACTGACGGTCATATGGAGGCACTACAAGCGTTTACTATAACGGTACGTGTGGGCGCCGACTATGATAACGATGGTATCCCAGACACAATCGATTATTGCCCTGAAACACCTGACAGTGAAGCGGTTAATGAATTAGGGTGTAGTGATGCACAAATGGCATCACAGCATAGTCAAGATTATTCACAAGTGCCAAAAACAGGTAGCCACGTGTCGTATGGCACCTTTGACGATGGGTTTTATCAACGCGGGGTGCAACACACCTTTGAACGAGAGACCGAAAACGTTATAAAAAATACCGTAACTGGGCAGTTGTGGGCGGATATTGATTCAGGTTTGGGGGAGGTGAAGTGGCAAGAGGCGCAAGATTATTGCCAGAATATGCAATTAGATGGCCATTCAGATTGGCGCTTACCCAATCGATTCGAGTTGTTTTATTTATTAGATAGGTCGCAGTCAGGATCATACCTACCAAAAGCCTTTAATGCTTTGTCTCAACACACTTTTTGGGACGGAGTCATTACAGAGTTCAACATGACGGTAGGTAGGTCAATTCGCTCTGCGTTTATTATTGATACCCAAAAAGGCAACTTTGACTCATGGAATGATGTTGAAACGAGTAGTGCAGGTGTGATGTGCGTGCAAGGCAAGCAGGAATTTATACAGGATACAGGGCGTTTTTCTGGAGGGCGTTACGATAATACCAGTCGGCTTTTATGGGAAGGTGACGACACCAGTCGACCCACCAGTACAGTGCAGCGTACTTGGCATGAGTCGGTTAATTATTGTGAAAATCTAAGCTTGGCAGGGTTTGATAATTGGCGTTTGCCCAATGTAAATGAAATATTCAGTCTGTTTGGACTTTACTCTCGAGGCGAAGTAATAGGCTATATTTCTGAATTTAGTATGTGGACTTCTACCGCCAGCTTATACAGGGAAAATAACGTTGACACGTTACATAGAAATAATCGCAAGTACTTGTCACTAAACCCTAAAGATAAAGATGCAACGAGAGCGGAGATTTATGATCAGCATGGCTACGCACGATGTGTGACCGACTTTCCAGAGCCTGAAATACAAGTTGATTACCAACCCGTCCTGTATTTTGGTGACGCGCTCACCTTTAATACCGAAGGTTCAACAGTGAATGGTCACGCCACCACGGTAACATGGGCGTTAAATTGTGGCGAACAAGACTGCCGCCGAGCCATTACAGATGAATCAACCAATAAATTTCCTGATGTGGGCCAATATAGCATTGAGGCTCAATTTAAATATCATGGCTTGATTTATACGCGTAGCTACCCACTTACGGTAATGCGCAATGAGCAAAATACACGACCAACGTTATCAGCCGTGGAGGATATAAACACACGGTTTGAGCGAAAGTTTCTTTATGGGGATTTAGGGGACGAGCTGCAATTTGAGGTAACGGATGACAACGTAAGGCACCTTCCATGTAAGGACGTTACAGCATGCGATTTGCCCCCTGTATGTGAATCATCTGTGCTGTGTGATCAGTATACCAGCATTGAGGTTGTAGAGTGGCCCGACAATATCACCTTGGGACATCCATCGATCGACGGCCCGTTTAATAGTCCGAGAAAGTTTCTTAAACCTTTAGAAGGCAATTCATTTGCAAGTTGGGTTAATTACCGAATTCAAAACAGAGACGCTGACTTAACGACTCAGATGCGAGTGAGGGCGTTTGATGGCCAAGATTATTCCGAGGTCGTGACGGTTAACTTTGATTTACGACGGGATCTAGTCGATAGCGCGCTGCCTGATATGGAGAGGATTCATCCGTTGGGTCGTGCTGTTTCAGTGGTAAAAGGAGGCAGCTATACGTTACAACCAAAGCTTGCCGACGTCAGTAATGATTTTGAAATTACCTATGTTGATTTAGAGACCAACGAACGAGTAACCCAGCGTACCCTTGAATTACGCAATTTAACTAAAACCAAGCGCTTTAACGTTGAAGTTAAAGACCTGCATTTTAATACCGTCACAGAATCACCCGTCACAATATTTGTTATTGACTATAAAGCGCATGTTGATGCGCATATTGGTGCAGGGCAGATCTTTATAACCAGTGAGGGCAGCGCAAACACTGCCCAATGGTATTTGAATGGCGTATTACTGCCAGAGCAAACATCAAGTTCACTGCGGTTGACCCTTGGTGTTGGTACTCATGAACTTAAAGTAAGCGTGACTGACTCTGAAGGCGGGCAGTACACTTATATAATAACGGTTACCGTGCATGACTGGCCTGAGCAAGTGCTGCCTGAGCAAGTAATCGCAATTGACGGAGAACAAAAGTATATCAGTGTCGATAAGACACTCAGTAGGTTTGATGGACTCACTTACGAATGGCGAGTCGATGGGCAGCGTGTCACTGATGGTCACACCAGTGTTTATGCTTTTCAAGCATCATTGGGCAGCTATGATGTAACGGTGAAAGTCGGGAATGATAATTCTAAAACTTATAGCACGCGGGTGATTGTGGTACCCGCAAAGAAAAACTGGCCTCTTGATTTATTAAACCCTGAGTATGAATTTGTTGGGCAGGAACCGGTAGAGATTAAAGCTAAAGCGTACAGCGAGTTTGAAAATTACCACTACGCATGGAAAGTGAACAAAGACGTAATTGATACCCAAGGCGCTAATGCGCTGATATTTGATTACCCGTTTGGCACGTATCAACTTGAACTGACGCTGAGCTCACCGTATGGCAATGGGCAAAGCAAGGTGTACAGGGCACAAGTAAAGGTGGTATCTGAACTACAGTGGCCAGCACAATTACTAGATACACATTACTTCTTTAGCGAAGATCAAGCTGCGGTTGTGCGTATTGACCGAGCAAATTTACCTGAAGACGCCCAGTTTACTTGGTTGGTGGATGCAACTGAAGTTGCGCAAAACACCACTGGTGAGCTGCAATTGCAACTTGAGGCAGGCAGTTATGAATTAGCGGTGACGGTGACTTCTTTGAGCCTGAGCCCGGCATCAAAAAGCTATACGGCGCAGCTTGAAGTTGAAAACGATGCAGTGTACTCAGCCTGCTACCCAACGAAAGATTTGACCGATGATGAGTTAAAAAATACCGTGCCAGAGAACGATATTCCATGGGTTGGGGGCGGCTATGCCCGTGTTGAGGATATTGAACGCGGTTTTAATTATGCCAGAAAAATAGATTCCACTGTCACCGCTAAGTTGAAACTGCCGCAACAGTCTCGGTGGGATAGCATGAGTATACATGAGCAGGCACTGTACATCTTAAATGCTGAACGAATTGCGCGAGGGTTAGCGCCACACCATGCAATTTCCAATGAACTCAATATCGTTTCGCAAACGTATGCCCAGTATTTACTTGATAATAATACGCTTGGTCATATTCGAGCGCATGATAACGCCACAGTGGTTGACCGTATCGTTGAGCAGTTAGGTGATATTAATCAAATATTACCTCAGCGCTGGGGAGCCGGTGAGGTGATTGTTGCTGACCAAGCAAGTACCACCAGCAGTGAAAGCATAGCGAAGGCACTGTACGTATTTTTATACCAAGATAAATACACGTACAGCCCAAATCCCGATAGTTTTGGCCCACCTTGGGCGCATCGACAAGGGCTACTTATAGGCATGAAGGGGGCCAAAGGAGTCATAGGCCTAGGTATTGCAAAAGGTCTGTATACCCTGTCAGGTCAGCAATGGTTCGCAAATCTGAGTGTATTAAATACGGTGTATTATCACGCCCCGAGTTGGCCTTCAGAGCTTGGTACACTGGTAACAACCGATGTGAGCGAAGCAACGCGCTGTGCGAATACCAGTATAGAATTGCCGCACGATGACTTATTAACCGGCATTAATGTTTACCCAGAACGCGTAGACCTAGTACCAGGTATGACCCAGCAGCTCACTGTGATGGGAACGTATAACAATGGGGAAACCAAAACGCTTGATATATTAACTGACTTAGAAGGTCCGGCTCAAAACATATTTAGTTTTGCCAACAATGTGGTGACCGCAAAGCAAGCGGGTACGACAGAGCTGGTGATAAGAGCCGGTGATGTGCTGTCGAGCCCCATTGAAATTCAGGTTGGCGAGCCCACAGTGCGTGATGAGAAAGTGAGTGGTTTTGCCAAGCAATACCAGCATTTAATTGCAGATAACGCCACGATAAAAGACTTTCCAGAGTCGATGATGGCCATTTACAACGGCGTGATCACCAATAATGCAGGGACACCTTTGGCCGGTGCAACCATTGCTTTTGCGGGCTCTCCTGAATTTGGCAGCGTTAAAAGTAATGCGCAAGGCGCATATGCGATTGCAGGACGGGCGGGAAGCGTGTCGATTGAGGCTTCTATGGTGGGTTATCTCAGGGTGCAAACTACCTTGGTTGGTGACAATTTATCGTGGAATCATGTATCGACAATATCACTGCAAGCCATAGATCAAAAAGCCACCACCATTACGCTGTCAGAGCACATCGCACACCGCCACCAATCCACGCCAGTTGTTGATGAGTTTGGTGAACGTTCTACCACATTGGTGTTTGATAATGTGACACAAGTCACGGTTAAAAACCCAAATGGAAGTCGTCGTCAATTAAATAAAATAACGGTCCGTGCGACGGAGTTTGAGAAACCGGCTTCCATGCCGGGGTCATTGCCTGTTGAAACTGCATTTACGTATTGTTCAGAGCTTGATATTGCTGGCGTAGCTGACAATGAAACGGTCGAGTTTGATCAACCTGTTGCCATGTATGTTGATAACTTTTTGAACTTTCCGGTCGGAGAGTTGGTGCCAGTGGGCTACTACGATCGAGTCGAGTCTAAGTGGAAGGCCGCCGAAAATGGGGTGGTGGTTAAACTACTCGATAGTAATAACGATGGCGTGATTGATGGTGCTGATTACACCGGAGATGATGTGGCGGATGATATTGATGGTGACGGAGAAACCATTGATGAAGTCGCAGGTATTGAAAACTACGAAGCCGGTAAAACCTACTGGCGTGGGCAAATGCGGCATTTTACGCCGTATGATTTCAACTGGTCAGCCAATTCAGATGGCGCGCCGCCGACAGAGGTCGACATTTTAGAAGGCGACGACAAAGAGGTTGATGAAGACAACGACGAATGCGCCGCCGTTAGCTCGTATATTAAACCTAAAACATTAGAGTTGCATGAAGATATAACCGTGTTAGGCACGGGTATGACATTACATTATAACAGTGCGCGTACCTCTGACTATCACCATATTATAAAAGCCAATGTGAGTGACCTATCGTTGCCGCAAGGGGTGAATAAAATACACGCTGTGCTGGAAGTGGCAGGGCACCGTTTTGAACAGTTACTTGATGCGACCATCATGCAGCAAGTTACCTTTAAATGGGATGGGCTGGATGTTCAAGGCAATGCGGTTAAAGGTGAAATAAAAGCCAAATTACGAGTGGGTTATGAATATACCAGCCAATATTTAAGTGCAGGTAATATTGCTCAATCGGGTTTAAGACCAAATCAGGAATCCCCTCGTTGGGCGCAGTGGGGAGGAGATTCACTGAATGTTGCTGGCAGAGAAGCACTAATAAAGTGGTCGAACTCAGTGGTGACCTTATATGCAGCACCGGAGAGTGACATTGCCAACGGCTGGAGCTTGTCAAATCATCATAGGCGTGACCGTGTTGGTAACCTGTATTTGGGTGATGGTGAAATTGAAAAAGCGCCCGACAGCTCAACCATTGTGGATACTGGGGTGACGCTGAGTGTGGTTGATGGTGATGATGGTTTTTATACCTCAGTGAGTAAACCACTTGATTATACGGTTACAACAGAGGGCCATATACTCGACAACAACACGCAATTAATGTGGCAAGCCGCCCCGTCGACTGGGCTTTATACCAAAGCGGCAGCCAGTGCGTATTGTGATGCGCTCCCTGATCGTAATAATAGTTATTGGCGACTGCCAAGGTTCACCGATATTTTATATACCGTCGATAAAAGCGGCAAAGAACGCGATATTTTTGTGTATACCATCAATAGCAGTTTAGCTAATACAGCAAACACTATTTGGTTGGAGGACTCATTAGATCAAGCGCAAACACATAAAGTACTGTGTGTGGCAGGGCAAGAGGTTGGGCTCGAACGCACGGGGTCTCCGTTAAAAAGAAAGCCAGCATTAGAGCTGGTGGATAATCGCGCCAACGCCATGCAATGGCAAGATACGCCCGACAATGTGGGCGGGCAGCATACTTGGCGTGAAGCAATCAATTATTGCGAAGATTTAACCCATGCTGGATTCTCTGATTGGCGCTTGCCGACGGTGAATGAATTTATAAAAATGGGTGCAAATAATCTCTTTTTTGGGATGACTGCGTTTGCCCATGAAGATGTCAACGTCGCAGATGGTGAGAACGAAGATTTATGGCACCCTTATGTTGATTGGCGAAAACTCTACTGGACATCCACCCCCAATATTGGAGCGCCTGAATTAGAGGCGTGGGCGGTAGAAATGAGTGGCTTTGGCTATCATGGTTATTCGCAGCAAGATGAGCTTGCCAATGTACGCTGCATACGAAAAGACTTAGACAGTAAAGCCAGCCAGTATCACTTTAACAAAGCCAATCAGCATGTGAGCACGTTAGATAAAGAAACCGGCAAATTGCTACTGACGTTTGAGTATGCTGAGGCACATAATAAGCTGAATGCCATTGTTGACCGATTTGGTAATACCTTACGTATTGAGCGTGATGACGCGGGTCAAGTGACGCAATTGATAGCCCCTTCAGGGCTAATAACCACATTAGAGATTGATGAGCAGCATAATTTAAAACGTGTTGAATACCCCGATGGCAGTATGCACCAATTTAGTTATATTGGGCAGTTACTAAACCATCAAATAGACCCCAATGGTAACGTGTTTGAGCGCTTTTTTAATGCCGATGGGCGCATTACGCGCAGTGAAGACCCTGAAGGCGGAGCATGGCGTTATTACAGTGAGCTCAGTGCCACAACCGGGGAGTTCATTTATGGTTATACCACGGCGCAGAATAATCGTTTTGAAATAACTGAGTCAATCAATGACGGGGCTAAGCAAGTCTCCACTCGCCGACTCGATGGCACCACAGATACGTTAACAGCCAAAGGCCTTGGTTATATCCATCAGGTGGGAGGCATGTCCTATGAAATGGGGACGGCAGGCGGAGGCTCACCGGTATATTACACCGTTAAGTCACCAGGGGGGATCAAGATTAATGCCGTGATGAGGCGCTTTAGCGAAAATAATATCAGCGGTTTAACCACTGAAACCAATGAACGTAAAGTGATTGAAAGCCGGCATTACAAGCAAGCGCAAAAGTTTGTGAGAAATACCAGTTTGGGCCGCGCAACCACCACCTATTATGACCCGGATACCTTGCTGACTACCAAAACCCAGATTGATGGATTTGCCGCGACCCATTACGAGTATGATGGCTATGGCAGAGTAACCCGAGTATCACAAGGTGAGCGTAGCAGCACATATAGCTATGATGACAGTGCTCAAACAGGCCCCGGATTTTTAGCGTCGGTTGTCAATAGTGAAATGCAACAAAGCGATTTTAGCTATGACCAACTCGGGCAAGTGATAGAAACCTTACTATCGTCAGGAGGGAGTGCCTCGCAGCGTACCGCATTCAGTTATGATAAAAACGGCAACGTGAATGGGGTAACCGCAGATGGTCGCAGCCAACATAGCTTTGCATTTGACGGCAATAACCAAGTTGTTGCGTCGCAGCCCCCTGTGGCGGAGAACCTGACGAATACCACCATAAGCTATGTTTATGATACCGACCGCCGTATTCAAGAATATACGCGTGCAAGTGGCGATAAGTTAACCTTTATTTATGGGGAAGGGGTCGATAGGCTTGAGGCGATTAATATGTCGCAAGGGTTATACGAATATCAGTATGATACGGCGGGTAACCTGACCCAAATTGATGCACCCAATGGCAGCCAAACGGTGTATACATATGATGGTTTAATCGTAAAAGAAGCGACTTGGTCAGGTGCGGTGTCGGGGCATTATGGGGTCACCCATAATACCCATGGTTTAGTAAACAAAGCCTGTATAAATGCTGATGAGTGTATTGAATACAAATACGATGCGGATGGCTTACTAACCCAAAGTGGCGCTATATCATTAACGCGCGCCAGTGACAAAGGCGGCGCAATAACGCATAGCACACTGGCAGGGCTGTCACATGCGTTAACGTACAACCAATATGGTCAGGTAAGTGCGCAGCATTTTGAGCATGACGCAACCACCTTATACTCAAGTGATTTACAGTTTGATACCGTTGGCCGCGTGACGCATAAAGCACAGCAGGTACTTGGTGTTGATGAGGTTGTATTGTATGAGTACGATGACGTAGGGCGATTAGCACAAGTCACACTCGGTGAGGATGTTACCCGTTATGACTATGACAGCAATGGTAATCGTCTTTCTGTAGAACACGTTAGTGCAGCTGGGACGCAAAATCGAGCGGCGCGCTATGATGCACAAGACCGGTTAATTGAATTCGCGGGCTGCCAATATAGCTACAGTGTTGATGGTGAGCTGGCCACTCGTGAATGTGGTACAACTACGCACAGTTACACCTATACCGTGTTCGGCAACTTGCAAGGGGTGGAGGTGTCTGACAATGGCACGTTGGTAAAACAAATCACCTACCAAATAGATGCCGAACATCGCCGCGTAGGCAAGCACCTTAATGGCGAGTTTGTGGCAAGCTTTTTATATGCCGGAGGCTTGAACCCGATTGCGCAGCTCAATGACGCGGGCGAGGTGGTTGCCAGGTTTGTATACGGGTCTCAATCACATGTGCCTGATTACCTAGAACGTGATGGCAAGCAATACCGTATCATAACCGACCACATAGGCTCAGTGCGTTTGGTGGTTGATGTGGCGTCATCAGAGGTTATGCAAGCGCTCAGTTACGATGCCTTTGGGGTGGTACTCAGTGATAGTAACCCAGGGTTTCAGCCCTTTGGTTTTGCGGGGGGATTGTATGACCATGATACGCAGTTAGTGCGTTTTGGCGCGCGGGATTATGACGCCGCCACGGCCCGCTGGACAGCCAAAGATCCAGTGGGGTTTGCAGGAGGAGATACCAACCTGTATGCTTATGTTGGTAGCGATCCGGTCAACTTTATAGACCCAACAGGGCATGTTGCATGGCTTGTTTTACCCGCGGTAAAAAGCTTATATGGCTATGCAGAAGATGTAGCATGGCAAATGTTGGTGGAAGGCAAATCGTTTGGGTGTGTAGACCAGCAGAGCGCACTGGCATCAGGGCTTATGAATGCCTTGCCAGCGGGTATGGTCGCGAAGTATCTTGGGAAGGTTGGGAAGGGAGCTACAAATGTTGCTCAATTTGAAAAGTATCGTTCACTGTTAGCCGCTAATGAGATTCTTGCCGCGAAAAGAGTAGGCTCAGCATTAAGAAAATCAGATAAAAACCATTTATCTGCAAGCTTTTTGAGTAAAGAACAATTAGCATCGGGGAAAGTCTTTCCTCTTAAAGGCAGTGATAACGTGCAAAGAACACTTCTCCAAACAAAGGGCAACTTAGATGGTAAAGTTGGTGTCTTTGAGTATATTTTGGAGCCAAATGGACAAGTTTCTCACCAGTTATTTAAAAAAGGAAAGATAAATGGCATCCCGACCAAAATTACACAATAAGGCAAAGTAAAATGGGCTATTTAGTAACGCTTCCAACGTACGAGTTTGCAGTTAGATTAGCAAGTTATTCTTGGGGGGAATTGTTATCAGCAGTAGAGCGCCAGATTGTTTCTCGGCAATTTGTGATTGAACATGCCATGGCAGAATTAATTGTTATGGAAAAATATCCAGATGCATTACTTGAGTTGGCATCTTTGAATAAAGGTGATGATATTCATCCGTATATAGACGACCTCGTGGAAAATGAAGTGTCTGTCTCTGATGTGGATGAAAAAGTATTATTTTTAGTTCTTTCTTGGCTTTTTGAAACTAAAGAGCTCTATGATGAGCCATTAGCTATAGTTGAGGAAATTTATGCTGACTTTGATTATCCCGAGTGTATTAGTGGTTTTATACGTTATATGCCATCAGAAGAGCCAAGTTTAGGAACTGTAGAAGAGAATAAACTTAGGTTAATAGGTAAATGGGAAAGCTATATAGATGAGAAATATAGAGAGTACAATTCTTGATACTTTCTTATAAAGAGGTCGAGTCACTTACTTTACAGTATCTCCTCATAAATAGATAAAATAACAAGGGCTATCTAAGGCCCTTTTTGTTTTTAGCATTAAGCAGAGTAATAAAATGTGTCACTCTGAATTTATTTCAGAGCCTATTTTGAAATTTAGTATCAAGGTTAAGATGGACCCTGACCTGCGTCAGCGCGACGGATGTGTGAGAGTTGGTATTTAGGCGCAGCTCATGATTGGCGGTTAACCTCTGAAAGAAGCCGTAACAGGTTTATATGGTTATGCAGAAGATGTAGCATGGCAAATGTTGGTGGAAGGCAAATCGTGTGTAGCGCTGTTTATAAGGTAACAGAGCGCACTGGCATCAGGGCTTATGAATGCCTTGCCAGCGGGTATGGTCGCGAAGTATCTTGGGAAGGTTGGGAAGAAGGTAGGCAGTGGCGCTGAAAATGTAAATGCGCAGTCTGCGCTTAGGGCGAAGCTTTCCGGACTGGAGAAGGCCCAACAAAATGCGGCTACGACGCGACAACTTCCTGATGGTCGCACACGTTATTATACCAAAGAGGTTCCTGCGAGAACTGAGGGGCCAACGCGTGGTGCTTCGTTTGTCACTGAACATAATCCTAAAACTGGTGGTGTGAGGCAGTGGATGGAAAGCTACAACCATTCTGGGCAAGTAAATAGGGTTCATCCGAAGTCAATTAATGGCCAGACGGTCAATTCTCAACATTATCCACCAACTGCGAGGGAGTTAGGGTTATGACGCTTTCAGCGAAAGAACTAAGTCGTGTATTAAAAGCAGAGCTTGATAAAGGCTACGACGTTGTAAGAGTAGCCCGCGTTGCATTCCAACTTTATCAAGATCATGGGGTTGAACTGACTCCTGATCTTGATGATAAGCTTCTTCAGTTGATGGCTATGGAGGAGGGGCCTGAATTTGAGTTTTCGGAGGATGAGTTAAGGACATTTGCGGAGGAGTTGGCGGGATAGTTTTTTGATGTAGCGATGCAGTAATGTGACAAACAGGGGGAGGAAATCCCTAAAAGATCAAGCGAGTGATTTAGTTTCAGTTAATGACTTGCCAGCAATCAGAACTTTTGAACGAGATGGGAAAGTTTTTTCTCTCGATAATCGTCGGTTAAAAGCTTTCCAAGAAGTTGGCGTACCAATACGGACGCAGATGAAATAGCAAATGAAGCATTCAAATTTACGAGTAAGAATGAGGGGGCTTCTATTAGAATCCGTGGAGGCGGTTTGTAATGAAATCAAAACTAGTAAATGAGCTTGATAATGTATTAACAAAGGAGGATTTTTCTAAGTTTATTATAAGTATGATCGCTGACTTTAAAGTTCATTCTGATGATTGGGAAAATCAAGACTTGCCAAGCTTTTTAGAGGCCGTATCTGGATGGGTTGAAGACATGGACGGTTTCTATGAGAATCAGGAAAAAGAGTTTCCCGGTGATATAAACTGGAAAATCTTTGCTGATATTTTTTATGCTGCAAGAATTTACGAATAATAAATAGTTGATATAAAAGCCTGCACTAGCGGGCTTTTTAATGTGCCGCTTGCTGGATCACTGTATCCAGCATTTCCATCTCAAACTGCTGCTTTGCTCTTGGTAATTGCCTCACCTGTTCGATCTGCTGTTGCAGCTTCGACGCAGGCCCGCGTTTATTACTTCTCTTAGCTGCTTCTTTGCCGTGCAGTAGCTCATCGACTGAATTGTGTAAGATCTCTGCTAGCGGCACCAGTGTTGATACCGCTATCCTTAGCCGCCGGTTGATGGGCGTCATCAGAGGTTGTGCAAGCGCTCAGTTACGATGCCTTTGGGGTGGTACTCAGTGATAGTAACCCAGGGTTTCAGCCCTTTGGTTTTGCGGGAGGATTGTATGACCATGATACGCAGTTAGTGCGTTTTGGCGCGCGGGATTATGACGCCGCCACGGCCCGCTGGACAGCCAAAGACCCAGTGGGGTTTGCAGGAGGAGATACCAACCTGTATGCTTATGTTGGTAGCGATCCGGTCAACTTTATAGACCCAACAGGGCATGTTGCATGGCTTGTTTTACCCGCGGTAAAAAGCTTATATGGCTATGCAGAAGATGTAGCATGGCAAATGTTGGTAGAAGGCAAATCGTTTGGGTGTGTAGCGCTGTTCATAAGGTAACAGAGCGCACTGGCATCAGGGCTTATGAATGCCTTGCCAGCGGGTATGGTCGCGAAGTATCTTGGGAAGACGACAAGTGCATTAGCAAATGCTTCAAAAGCAGCTTATAAAGCGGCTGATAATATAGCTGGATGGGTGCCAAAAAATAAGCACTTGTTAGACTCTACGGCTAAAAGGGCCAGAAAGTTTAATTCTAATAGTTTGAACGATGTTAGAAGTATAGTTCAAGAGGCATTAAGATCTCCAGATACTAAATTTATGCCGAATCCCGATGGTGGATTTCGAGTCGTAACTGATCTGGGTAGAAAGATTGGTTCTAAAGGTGAAACTTCAATACGAATTGCCGTAGGAGAAAATGGTAAAATATGGACAGCATTTCCTGTGAAATAAACTTTAAAATAGTAACAAAACCGGAAGAACCATATACGGAGTTGGCGCTTTCTCAGGTTGATGGAAATTTAAATATACGGAATGCCGGTGTTTTAATTTTCAATGAAGACGACATTTGCTTAGCTGAATTTGCAGCAAAGTTGTCTGCTTGGCTCTGCGAAGGTTATCCCCGTGAATTATTTATATATGAGTCTATGGATTATGAAGAGCCTTATATTATTATGCTTGAGGCGTTTGACGGTGATGGCGCTTATTTGTCTTCCCCTTGGATGAATGATGGTATTAGTTCTCCTCTAGTAATTAGACTGGGTGATTTTATTATAGCTGCGAGATTATTCTTAAATAAATTTGAAGAAGAGTTATCAAACATAAGCTCAATTTATTGTTACAAAGTACGTGATTAAATTGACTAATGACTATAGTAATAGAGCTAAAAAGGGTTGGGCACTTGTTCCATAACACCTCCTCATAAATAGATAAAATACCAAGGGCCATTCAAGGCCCTTTTTGTTTTTTAGCATTAAATAGAGTAATAAAATTGTCACTCTGAATTTATTTCAGAGTCTATTCTGAAATTGGTATCAAGGTTAAGATGGACCCTGACCTGCGTCAGCGCGACGGATGTGTGAGAGTTGGTATTTTTAGGCGCAGCTCATGATTGGCGGTAACCTCTGCAAGAAGCCGTAACAGGTTTATATGGCTATGCAGAAGATACTGCATGGCAAATGTTGGTGGAAGGCAAATCGTTTGGGTGTGTAGCGCTGTTCATAAGGTAACAGAGCGCACTGGCATCAGGGCTTGTTAATGCCTTGCCAGCGGGTATGGTCGCGAAGTATCTTGGGAAGGTTGGGAAGAAGACAACCGTCGGCAGATGGATGTCACCAGATGAATTGGCAAAAATGCAAAAGACAGGAAAGGTTCAAGAAAGCTACACAGGAACTACCCATGTAGCGAATCCAGCTGATGCAGAGTCATTCATTAAACAGACGAAGGTTGGGAATGTTTATGCTGAGTTTGATGTTCCAACTAGTTCACTCAAACAAACAAGTCCAGGTTGGGCACAAATTGCAGGGCCGAATTCTGTAGCAGGTAGGTTAGCAGCCAAAAAAGGCCAGCCAATTCCAGAAATGCCAGCTGTTGAAAATATCGTCCACAAAGCAACAAAGTTTAGGTGATGATAATGCTAAAAGAAGTAGTTAACTGGATTGAATCAAAGTCAAATGTATTTACGATGCATGGTTGTGAAGTTGAAGTTTTGCATTCACCTGAAGAATCTGAAACACAGAGCATCACAGTGGATTTCGAATGCGAAAATTACTACTGTCGACTGATATTTTGGGATGCAGGATATGGTCATGTAGAAGTAGTTGACGTCAATACTGAAGAGACTGTTTTAGACCAAAGTTTCGATGTAGTTGAACACTTGCGTACTGAAAAGCCATTTCATGATTTTTTGATTAAAATGACTAGTTAAAGAGCGCACTGGCATCAGGGCATTATGAATGCCTTGCCAGCGGGTATGGGCTGTCACACGCGTTAACGTACAACCAATATGGTCAGGTAAGTGCGCAGCATTTTGAGCATGACGCAACCACCTTGTACTCAAGTGATTTACAGTTTGATACCGTTGGCCGCGTGACGCATAAAGCACAGCAGGTACTTGGTGTTGATGAGGTTGTATTGTATGAGTACGATGACGTAGGGCGATTAGCACAAGTCACACTCGGTGAGGATGTTACCCGTTATGACTATGACAGCAATGGTAATCGTCTTTCTGTAGAACACGTTAGTGCAGCTGGGACGCAAAATCGAGCGGCGCGCTATGATGCACAAGACCGGTTAATTGAATTCGCGGGCTGCCAATATAGCTACAGTGTTGATGGTGAGCTGGCCACTCGTGAATGTGGCACAACTACGCACAGTTACACCTATACCGTGTTCGGCAACTTGCAAGGGGTGGAGGTGTCTGACAATGGCACGTTGGTAAAACAGATCACCTACCAAATAGATGCCGAACATCGCCGCGTAGGCAAGCACCTTAATGGCGAGTTTGTGGCAAGCTTTTTATATGCCGGAGGCTTGAACCCGATTGCGCAGCTCAATGACGCGGGCGAGGTGGTTGCCAGGTTTGTATACGGGTCTCAATCACATGTGCCTGATTACCTAGAACGTGATGGCAAGCAATACCGTATCATAACCGACCACATAGGCTCAGTGCGTTTGGTGGTTGATGTGGCGTCATCAGAGGTTATGCAAGCGCTCAGTTACGATGCCTTTGGGGTGCTACTCAGTGATAGTAACCCAGGGTTTCAGCCCTTTGGTTTTGCGGGGGGATTGTATGACCATGATACGCAGTTAGTGCGTTTTGGCGCGCGGGATTATGACGCCGCCACGGCCCGCTGGACAGCCAAAGACCCAGTGGGGTTTGCAGGAGGAGATACCAACCTGTATGCTTATGTTGGTAGCGATCCGGTCAACTTTATAGACCCAACAGGGCATGTTGCATGGCTTGTTTTACCCGCGGTAAAAAGCTTATATGGCTATGCAGAAGATGTAGCATGGCAAATGTTGGTGGAAGGCAAATCGTTTGGGTGTGTAGACCAGCAGAGCGCACTGGCATCAGGGCTTATGAATGCCTTGCCAGCGGGTATGGTCGCGAAGTATCTTGGGAAGGTTGGGAAAAAAGGACTTAGGGAAGCTGATAATATTGCGAATGGTCCAAAACTGTGGAAACAGTTGACTAATGACTCAGCTCGATCATCTTTTAATTCTAGTGGTAGCCTTACCGAAGGCGCTATTAAAAACTCTTCAAAGATAATTGATTCTTCACAGATTAATAATACAGCTATTCCTAAAGGTTTCAGTAAATATACGACTGAAACATTTCAATCTCCATCAGGTAATTTTCAAACTCATTTTTATAAAAATGATAAAACTGGAGAAGTGTTTTATGGCCGAGATTACAAGGTTATATTTAATTCAAAATCAGGAGGGTAGATGATGAAAGTGAAATGTATAAAATTGCTAGACAATCTGACAAGGGAACCATTAGAAAGTAGTTCATGGCTTTCAGTCGGTAGGGAATATCAAGTATTATCTGTCCTTATTACAAATAGTTGTCCTGTTGAATATCGGCTAATTGCTAATGATGGACAAATACCTGCGATGTATAAAGCTGACCAGTTTGAAATGATTAGTAACGTGTTACCTTTAAACTGGGTTGTAAGTTATGATGCTGACTCTTATTTTGAATTAGCTCCAAAGTCTTGGATTACTCCCGGCTTTTGGGAAGCTTACTTTGATGGTGAACCAGAGGCTATACAGTTATTTAATACTGAGAAAAATATCATTTTTAAACAAAATACTTAGGATTTAAGGCAAAAGAGGTCGAGTCACTTACTTCACAGTACCTCCTCATAAATAGATAAAATACCAAGGGTCATTCAAGGCCCTTTTTTTTAGGATTAAACAGAGTAATAAAATGTGTCACTCTGAATTTATTTCAGAGTCTATTTTGAAATTGGTATCAAGGTTAAGATGGACCCTGACCTGCGTCAGCGCGACGACATTTTTAAAGCCCAGCATTTACAGGCCCTTTTTGTTTTTTAGGATTAAACAGAGTAATAAAGCTTGTCACTCTGAATTTATTTCAGAGCCTATTTTGAAATTGGCATTAAGGTTCAGAGGGGCTCAGACCTGCGTCAGCGCGACGGCATTATTAGAGCTAGTTGTGTGTTAAGTGCGGGAGACAGAGGCATTTAATAAAGAGAGTGCACAGTTAACAAGCTGCTATTGAGACTTATTAACTGTGATAGCTTATTTTGCGAATATTAAACAGTGAGCGGAGCGTGGTTAATATTTGAGAGCGGTTCATTAATGTCGAATATGACTCCTCGAATGTTTGTTATACCCATTTGTGTCAATCGAGATGAATGCATGTCTAAGTACTGTTGTGCGTTAGAATGTGTATCAAATAAATAGACTCCGCCGCCCAATGATTGCTCGGCATTAAATGTCCAAATTTTCCAAATCACTCCTGGTTCAGCGTTAATCGAATTAGCAAGTTCTCGCATTTTTTCCTGCATGTCAGCATTATTTGATACGGGTAAAGTGAAGTCGACTTGTAGTAGTTTAGGCATTTGAATGCTCCATTAATTGCGTGAATGAGATAACTTGCTGCCACATAAGTGCCTTTACAAGTTAGATGCGTTAATCTTAACTCAGTAAAATGAACCGTAAAGTTCATAATATTGCCATTAATTGTGAGTAAAATTGACACATGAGATTAAAAACAACGTTGGAGCAATGGAGCACATTAAGTACGATTGATGAGTTCGGTAGTATTCAAAGTGCGGCGCAAGAAATGCATAAAAGCCACACAACATTAATTTACTCGATAAGAAAACTAGAAGCGCAGCTCGGTGTTGAACTGCTCGAGGTGGTCAATAAACGGGCCGTACTCACGGCGATGGGGAAAACACTGTTGCGCAGCGCTAAACCGATTTTAGATCAAGCTAAAGGGCTTGAAGACATCAGTATGGCATTGTCATTGGGCACTGAATCTGAAGTGGTTGTTTCAATCGATCATTTATGCGATAAAACGATTGTATATCAGGCGCTTAAAAAGTTTATGCAGCATAATGTCATGACGTCAGTGAAGCTTATTGAAACTTCTTTATCGAGCACGCATGAGGCCGTTGTTGAGCAACGTGCCGATATTGCGATAATTACCTTACCAATAATAAATTTACCAGCCGAGTCGATTGGTGTCACTAGTATGATACCAGTGGTGGCTTCAACACACCCATTGGCTGGTCAAACAGATTTAACAATGGAAGATCTGATCGCACATACGCAAATTGTGCTTCGAGATTTAGGTGTGAGTGAACAAGCAAGCTCGGTAAAGCAGAAAAATGTAGGATGGTTGAAATCGAAAAGGCGGGTCACGGTTGACAATTTTGAGCAAGCCATTACAGCGGTAAAGCATGGTTTAGGTTTTACTCGAATTCCGCAACATATGTTGAATGACACTGTTGACTCTCATTTGACCCAGTTGCGTATACAAGGTGCTGGGTGTTATCAAGTACCACTGCATATTACGTTGCCGAAGGGGTTAAATAGTGGTCCAGCCGCACAAGCGTTATATGATTTAATTGTCACCTCACACGGTCAGGCTAGAGAGGGATTATAATTTAGTGACCGAGTGTTTTCTGGCCTCTATGGGATTGTACCGCGATTTAGTATGGCGTTAGGTTTGGAGGTACTCCAAACCTACTCACAGTTAGGTAAGTTACTCTAACCCATCAGTGTCATAGTAAAGTTGTTTGAGTGTGCCACAGTTGACGAATTTGTAGATCAATTCGTTTGCCGCAGGCACTATTTTTGACGTCCTGAATTTTTGCAAGCATGCACCGGTTAAATCAACATAGATCAAGTGGTTAAAACTGGGTTTGTTTTGAATTTTATGTACGTAAATACGCTCAGTGCCTTTGACGGTGATCATATCGTACTCTTGCCATTTTGATGGCTCAGCTAAATCAGTTAGCTTACGAGAATAAAGGGGTTTGCTAAATACAATGGCTCTGTCTGAGTATACTAGGCTACCGCCTTTTTTATAGTGGCCTTCGTACACATCGGCTGTAATTGTGATTTCTTCCCCGCGCATCAGCCGCTCTATATTAAATGGCTTAGGTTTGATAGTAATTAAATCAGCATCTCGAACTAAATTTAAAAATGCCACATCTGGGTTGTCAATACGGTACACAATTTGTACATCATGCGGGGTCGTATAGGTTGGAAAGTTAGCTGCATAAATGCGTGAGCCGCGATTCATTAGCACCATTGCATGTTCTGCCTTATAGGCAGGATTCAGTGGAGGCAGTTGTTTTTTCTCTTCGGCTGCGTATGCATTGCTTAATATGATCATACAGAGTGTCAGTAATAAAGTTCTCATTGGTATCTCGATGAAAAGTGATAACTCTAGTATAGCGCGATGTCGTCGATAACCTAGTACGAGTTATAGACAAAATCATCACTTTTTAGAAATGCATGCCTAACATTAATGTTGTCATTGGGAAGGTAGGTTTAACTCAACTTTTAATTTATTTGCCATGGCATTAAGGCCTGCAATTTTCTCGCGAGCGAACGTAAGCTGCTGCTCTGTAACCCCTTCATGTTTGCCTCGTTCAATCAGAGTTTCTAAGCGTTTTACTTTACTTTTTGTCGCTGTAATGTATGCCAATTTAAGTGCTTTTTCTTGATCATTGTGAAATTGCTGATAAGCATGATGATCGTTTAAGTCACCAGTATAGTCCGCGTTAGAAGGGGTCGCTTGAATGGGAGGAACGTATGGCTTAACACTTGGCTTCGCATTGCTTTGCATCGGGATGTTTTTGATATCAAGTGATGGTTGCTTGTTGGATAGGGGTTCAGCCGCCGCTCGAATACTGGGTACTTGCTGTTTAACCGCAGAGTCATGAATCAAAAGCTGCTCATTTGGGGTTACAGGTGGTGAGCTCTCCACTGGAGAGCTCGGTATAATAAGCACCATGAAATAGCCGAACATAAACAGTAACATAGTGATTAATACTAATTGGACATGTTTCATATTGATGACTTCGTTGCTTTTAGCCAAGCTTGCTTTTTTTGTTGGTAGCGTTGTTGGGCCATGTTTTCAATGAGTGCAAGAGTCGCTTGGTAGCGCACTGTCTCAGACTCTTTAGGATAGTAATCGAAGTTGACTTGGTGCGTTTGTGCAATTAACCATTTGCCTTTAGGGCTTCGTATTGGATTTGTTAGCTGTGCTTTTTTTAAATTAAACACCACTTGATGTACCCATTGCGTAGCGTTGTGCCTGGCTAATTTTCCTTGCGTGTCAGCAAACAGGTTTTGCTTATTATGCTGCAATAGGGCGTTTTTGAAGCCGAGTTTTTTCACATCAGTATTGAAGTTTTTTGCTTTATTTTGTGATTCAAACAAAACGGCGCTGGCAATCACATTGCTCTTATGTTTAAAGTCGGCTTTATGTTTTAAATAGAAATTCGCAATATGTTTATTGGTAATTTGAGATTTAAGCGTGTCTACATACTCGCTGCGTTCGCCGTGCATTTGAGATTGTACGCCAAAGTAACTTAGCATTGGAGAGCGAATGAGTTCAGCCGTAGCAATCTTATTGAGGTTGGCCAATGAAATGTTGGCTTGTTTAAGGCGCTTTGCAAGATATTTCACCTTGTAATGATAGTCGCGGTGCTGAGTAATGAGTTTTTGAAATAACGCATAATCACCTTGATGTAGCTTGTAGCGGTTTTGCATTGACTGTTCTAGCATTAAGTCTGCAAGCGTAAGTTGCGCGCCAACTAAAAAAGATAAATCGACGGTTATGAGTTGCTGTAATTGAGCGTGAGTATAGTGGTTATTGTTTGGGTAGTTCGGTAAATCTTGGTTTAATTGCTGAGTGCTATACCTTGACCAATCGGGCGCTGGTGGTGTTGGAAGTACTGCGCTTGGCACCGCATTTTGCAACAAAGTCATCACATAGCGACGCACATGAAACTCGGTGCTAAATCCAACATCAGCTTGGCGTTGTAATAAATGGGGTTGGTGTTGTTTTACTTGTGACAATAGAAATAGGTTTTCATTCAGCCGATTACGTGTATCTTCGTTATCAAAGTTGGGTTGGTGCTGTTGGTATATAGCATGCATTAAGGTGATTTCAGCTTGACTGAAAGTCTGTTTTTTTGCGAACGTTGGTAAGCTTAGAAAGCTTACCAACACAATAATGAACCACGGCATTAGCGGGCAACCATGGCGTGATTAAGTAAGTGTACCACCATGGCAATAGCGTGCGGAATAACTTGCTTTGCTGTTGTTAAGCGGTCGTAATGATCTTGGGAGTTTAAAACAATACCGCCTTGTGCATATGAATAAGCGCCCCCTTGTGTTAGTAATGGGCGAATATCTTGGCTTGTTATTGGAACCGCAGTGAAGTCTGCCATTGCATTGTGAACAAGCTGCATGTTGTTTAAATCTTCTTGATCATAGTAGTCTTTAACCCATGACTCCCAACTTGAATGGTTTAATGCTGACGTTGTCCAAGTGTGATGAGGCTGTAGTAAGTCAGTGGTGTGAAAAACGAAACCAAGCAGTTGTGGTTGGCCACTTTGCAGGTAACTTTGGTACCAGTATTGACCAAGGTTATCAATTGGCTGAAAAGGCATTTCTTCAAAATCGTCGTACATAGCATAGCTAGAGTGGCTATCTATACGGTAATTGGCTTCTGTCACCCCATACGTATTGTATTGCGTATCATCCGCTCTAAACCAACCCGTTTCGCCACCCGCGCCATCATCAAGGTAATCACCTTTTAACCAAGTCGCAGCGAGGCTATCAATGTTGCCCCACACCGTTAGTTTTTCATAGTTATAGCCACCAAAATCGTTGCCATGGGCATCTGCACCTTGAGTGTGATTTTGAAAGTGCCAATAGCTGGTGTATTTCACAATACTTTTTGCCGCGCCCCATACCGGTGCTTGTACGCAGTCACCGGTGATCGCGCCGCAAAAAAAAGTGTCTTCAAAATCGTCAACATCATAGGCGGCTTGCCCAAGTAAATCAGCTAAAGCATTTACAGTTAAGTTATTTTTTTCAGCATATTGTTGAAGTCGACTATATTGTGTCGTCGTTGGGTTTTGTGCCATATAATTGATAGCATCAATAACAATGCGTTTATGGGTTTCTTGGCTGAATGCTTGTACATTCATAGTCATCATTGTGAGAGCACAAAATAGTAGCGCTTTTTTCATACGTTCCTCGTTGAAGTAATTACTCTATTACGAACGACGTATTTAACGATGCTATTGTGACAATTTAATTAATAAAAGGTTAATTTTAAAATGTAGTCTAATGTGAAAAGTTGTTATTGTTGATGTTGTTTTGCTCAGGTATGATCAGGGATGAATTTTAGGCACAATCCAGTGTAACCAAGGACTATGAAAAAAATAATAATATTTATCATATTACTTTGTGCATCTTTTTACTCTCAAGCAGAACTTGATGAGTACGATGACGATGAGTTTTTATGGCAATTAAGCCTCGGTGGCTTTTGGGTTGATTTAGCCCTTCCTGAGTTAAAAGGCGCAGAGTCGAATTTTGATAGTTTGACGATGTTAGTTGATGCGAAAATCCAATATAAACGCTTTTACTTAAACTCGCACTCTGGTGATTTTTTTGGTGGCTCAGATATAGGATATCAATTAATCATTGAGGATGACTGGGGCGTAGACGTTATTTATGGTAACTATCAAATACCCTTTTCAAACGAAGGGTATTTTGATAGCGAAACATATATTCCCGAGCTTGAAGGGATCAAAGAGCGTAAGCGAGACCAATCCATTGGCTTTTCATACTATCGCACTATAGGAGAGTATCAAGCGGTTGCGGAACTTGTGTACGACACGCTCGGTGATAGTAATGGCTGGGTGTTACACTTTGAAGCAACACGCAATTTCGAGTTGAGAAACTGGGACGTTTGGCTTAATTTTGGTGCAAATTACTATTCTGCAAATTTCATTGATTATTTTTATGGTGTTGATGCTGATGAAGCCAGATCTTCTCGGCCAATCTATGAAATGGGACATGCCGTATCAGTGTTCACTCAGGTACAAGCAAATTACCCCATAGCGGAAGATTGGGTATTTAGTGCTGGGGCATCAGTCTTAGTTGGGGCAAGCAATACGCGTAAAAGCCCTTTGATTAACTCTCGGCACGCACGTGCAGTATTTGCCGGAGTGAAATATGTATTTTAAATTGGTCTCGGTAAATGCCTTAACGTTAATTGCAGGAATGAGTGTTCATCAACCTGTATTGGCAAATGGCGAAGGAGCAACAGAGATCTTACATGCAGCACCCAGTAAGTGTGTTGCATTAAATGAAGGCCGAACTTGCTACGCGGATGTGAAATTTTCTATTAATACGCCAGTTGTCGGTGATTATTGCATACGAGAAAGTACTTCGAAGAAGATTTTACAATGTTGGGCACAGTCCCAGTCGTTCGAGTTTGTATTAGGTTTTGGTTCTGCCGAAAGTATGAGCTATGAGTTGATCTCAAAGTCACAGCGAGATGTACTTGCAGTGACCACGATTGAAGTGAATTGGGTCCATAAGATCCGAACTAAAAAACGCCGTTGGCGATTATTCTAAGCTGCAATTATAGCGAGCTGATATTGTCTAGGTAATATTGCGCTCGCGTTAGTGTATGCTGCTTTGTAATTTCATCTTGTTTGTCCCAATTTCGATAGACCATGCCAATACGTGGGTTAGTGGCAAACCGTGCCCGATGTGTGATCATAAAGTGCCAATACAAGCTATTTAATGGACACGCGGTCTCAGTGGTTTTTTCTTTCACATTGTAGTGACAGTCGCCACAGTAATCACTCATTTTATTGACATAATTACCACTGGCAGCATAAGGTTTTGTGGCGACAATACCATTGTCGGCAAATTGCGTCATCCCACGAGTATTTGGCATTTCAACCCACTCAATGGCGTCTATATAAATACCTAGGTACCAGTTATCGACCTGATCAGGGTGAATACCGGTGAGTAAACAAAAGTTACCTGTGATCATCAATCGTTGAATATGGTGTGCATAGGCGTACTCTAAACTTTGCGTGATTGCATGTTGTAAGCAGCGCATCTTTGTTTGACCAGTCCAAAACTGGGGGGGTAAATCGCGCTTCGCATTTAAAGTGTTATAGGTTCTATAGTCTGGCATGTTAACCCAATATACCGCGCGTATATATTCTCTCCATCCCAATATTTGTCTCACAAATCCCTCTATTTGTGCAATGCTAATGGTACTAGGGTGATTCTTATAGGCCGCCACTGCGCTACGAATGACCTCAGAGGGAGACAGAATTTTGGTATTTAAGGCGAATGATAGCCGACTATGATACAGGCTCCATTTATGCGCACTATTGGCGGTCATCGTGTCTTGAAACTTTCCGAAATTAGGCAGTAAATAGCGACAAAAGTAATGCAGTAATTGGTGTGCTTCAGCTCTGCTGGTAGGCCAAATAAACGGGTGTTGAAGTTGCCCCAAAGTGGCTATTTTATGTTTTTTTATACGTTGCACAATATCCCTGATATCGTAATCAAACAACAGTGGTGCAGGGATATCAGTGAGATCGGCCTTTTTGAGTTTTTTCCTATTTTCATTGTCAAAGTTCCATTTTCCGCCTTCAGGGAAATCACCGTTCATTAAAATATTAAAGCGCTTGCGCATTTTGCGGTAGAAGTGCTCCATGGTGATGTGTTTATTTTTGGTGAAGTATGTCGAGATTTCTTCAAACGGGAGAAAAAAGTGTTCACTCTCAATACAATGTACCCTTGTGTGCATTAGCACCATGTCAGCCAGCTGTATCGCAAGGCGATACTCATCTGGTCTTTGGTATTCAAAGCAATCACATTGATATTCGTGGCATAAGCGCTGAATTAGTTCTGGTAAGCTCTTGTCATTACTTGTGTCATCAAGTGTTAAATAAACCACGTTGAAATTGGCTTGCTTTAGCGCCATTGCAAAGCGCCTCATTGCAGCGAAAAAACCACATATTTTTTGTATGTGATGCGTGGTGTAATGGGCTTCTTGATGCAATTCGGCGATCACGTAAGTCACATTAACATCGTTAGTTTTAAACCAGTGGTGTCCAGCATCAAGCTGATCACCAAGTATTAGGCGTAATGTTCGCGCTTTTTGCATTATTAGCACTCCACTTTACAGTGGCATGGCCACCCAGTTATATCGTTGCAGTCACTCTGCCCGTTTGGATTTGACGTTGCCGATGGAGGCGACCAAGTTTGTGTATATTCACCACTGGGGTCATACAGCTTTGCTTGTTTTTCGATGTTGAAATGGCGACCTCCTTTTACGTCTGCACCGACCCCAGCAATATATTGCCAATTGCCCCAGTTACTTGCTACATCGTAATCTATTAGACATTGCTCAAAATAAGCAGCGCCATAACGCCAATCTAACTGCATTTCATTAATGAGGTAACTTGCCACGATTTGCCTTCCTCTATTTGAGAGCCAGCCGGTTACGTTTAACTCATTCATAAGTGCATTGATAAAGGGGGAGGGGGTATTGGCATTACACCATGCGGCAAACCGCTGAGCATAAAAGCTGGTAAGAGGTGTAGTCTGAGACACTCCTGAAAATCGAAATAGGGCCGCTTGATGTTGGGCGCTGTACCATCGAAAATATTCGCGCCACAGTAATTCAAAGTAAATCCAATATGTTGACTCGTTATGACCATTGAGTGCTTCGTATTGTCTGAGCGCATGCAGAATCTGATGTGGGCCGATAGCACCGTGCGATAAATAGGGTGAGAAGCGTGTAGAAAAGTCATCACCTTGCAGTGCATTACGGGTGAGTTTATAGCTTGATGCAGATGAGGAGTCAAAGTAGCGCGCTAGGTGGCGCTGTGCATTACTTTCACCGCCGCAGTAATAAGGGTTATTCCCGTTGGATATAATTTCGGGAAGTGAAAAATACAGCGCAACTGGGGCTGGTGGTAAATGATGCACTAAAGTGGGCTTTTGGGCTTGCAATGTTGTTATAAACGCCTCTTTTTCAATTTGCTTTCTAAACCCTGAAAATGTTTTTGGTAGCTCTGCTAGGCTAAACGGAAGCTGTATTTCATCAAGAAGATGACTGGTATTGTCTGACAGAAACTCCACCTTGGTAAACGTTGCCTGTAATTTTTTCCACACTTTTGTCTCGTTGTATCCTGAGTGAATAGCTTGGCCTACGTGTGTAATACCGTATCGTTGGATGTAATCATGAGTAATGGTATACCTGTCACCAAATTCGACTTGTAATGTTTGGCCATGTTGTGCGAGTGTACCTTGTAGGTCATGTAAGGTACTTTTTAAAAAACCCAGTTGTGCTTGGGTGGGCGGTACTTGCGCAAAGTGTTTTGAAAAATGGTTTTGGGTAGGTAAACAAAATAAACAAACCAGTGCATCAACTGTGGTTGACAGTGCCAGCAAAGCTTTATTGTCTTGTACACGGCAGTCTTGATTAAATAGGTAAAGGCCAATTCGTTTCATAATAAAATGTTCGCTATTTCTTTATTAGTTATACGAACAGAAATGAAAAAAGCCCACATGGGCTTTTAAATGAACTAAAAATTAGGCTACTGGCATTGCTCAATTAGACTGCGCAAATGTGCACCAATATCTTGGCTTTGACTACGCCCGTCTTGCAGTACTTGCGCTGCTTTTTCTTGTAGCTCATTTAAGTTATATTCAGACAATAAGGTGCGTAGATAATTAACCGTGTCAGCACCTTGTTGAAGCAGTTGTGGAATACTTTCTAATGATATTTCCGACTCAGATAAACTACCAATTGTTTCAGCGAGCTTAGATAAGTCGGCACTATCTTGCAGGGCACCTTCAACTTCAATAAGTGCCCCCATTGGATCCGCGTCCAGTTGCTTCGCAACGCACGCGGCAACAGTGCCCTTTTCAGCCGTTGAAGAAAACGTTGCTAAGCCTTGTTCTCTAATTGCTTCAATAGCTGATTTTAGCTCATTATTTTGTGATAAATACTGCTCTTCAATTTGTGTTTTTGATGACTCAAATACATCGCAAGCCGTTACCGACAATAATAAAAACCCCGATAAAACGAACGCTCTTTTCATAACCATTCTCTTTGCGTAAACTCAAATGCAGTCTACTTTGCTGGCAAGGAAAAGTCATCTTAAGGTCGATATTTGATGCTGTTTTTGCTGTCTAAAATGTTGCAAATTAACAACGTTAGTTGTATTAAACGCGACGCTTTTGATTATATTGGCAAACATATGAAGGGCTTTTCGCCAAGCATTACGTAATGCCAATGTAAATTGCCGTCCCAAATGAAGTTGCAGTGTTTCCAGCATTGTATGGCATATCACCGCAATGTCGTACTCGCTTAACCTGAGAGTATGAAAATCTGATTTGTATTGTTGAACCAAATCAACCAGCGCGCTTTGCTGTGGTAACAATGCAATTGCCTCGTGTAAAAAGGTATGAATACGGTGTTCAATGTTGAGGAGGTATTTAGGTGAGTTGGGAACAACAAGCTGTAAATCGTATCTTTTAAGCTGGCTATGCAAGCTAACACAAAAACAATGAAAATTAGGTTTTAACGTAGCAAATGACTGCGTTAATAGTTGGTATTGATAAGGAGAAATACTCATAATCGCCTCTTTGTCGATTAAAAGCGCGTCCGTTTGCTTGGATGGAAGAATCATTTTCAGATGACTGCAAACCTGCGTTTGAATTATCAGAAAAGAACCAAACGTGATAGCTGTGGTACAACCGAACCCAATAACTACCTCGAGTTTAAATTGACTGTTTATTGAACTCTTGACGATCAGTATAGAAGTGAAGCGAGCAGATGTGAATGATTAATTTATGGGTGTTTTAGGTTTTTAATAAAAAGGCAGTAAAATACATACTTTCCTGCCTCTATTCTTTTTTGTAAAATTAATTAATTGGCGCTAGTAGTTTTGGGTCGGTTACTAGCTTACGAACACCATGTGCGTGATCTTCTTCAAACTCATTGCTTTCGCACCATGTTGCGAGTGTATTGATGTCAACTTTGGCACAAGCTGGGCGTACGCTCCAGGTGACTTGTAGCGGTGAGCATTGTTGTGCTGTGTAGCTAGGGCCGGTGGTTGAGCCTAAAAATTCTACAGGTTTACCCGTCGTATCAGGGATGTGTTTTGCTTGGTGATATCCGTTTACAACATTACCGTCGTAATCCAGATCGTTGAAATCAAGCGCATTTTCATCATTAACGACCATGAATACTTGTGTTTCTACACGTAATTGTGGATTAGCACATTTGTCACTTAAACATGAGCCTAGACCCTTACCAGGTGTCACATCACAAGAACTGTGAACCCAATGGACTTCAATGGTGTCACCAGGTTTGACATTTTTGCATACTTTTCCTTTGGGCGCTTTCAATTCGGCCGCAGTTAATGAGCTGGTGGCATTACATTGATACCCGCCATATTTATTATCACCAGCAAAGACTGAAAAGTCTTTGGCTTTATGCTCTGCATTTTTGTGAAAATGAATGTTACACAGGTTCATTTCTTCGCTATCAGGTGCTTTTGAGAATACCCGCTTGTTTTCGCCAAGTAGATTATCAATATCACGAGGTGTTTGTGGTCCATACCCTTCACAACTTGAAGCAATGGTTTGTCCCGCAAATGCTAATGATAGCGCTGTCAATAGCGACACTGTTGCTTTTTTCATAATAGTTTCCCTGTAATGTTAAAATTGCGATATTATATCGCAGCTTACAGCGATATGTAATGTCCTGAGAAAGAAAATTACCTATTTTAGGGTCTTTAGTGATTCAAATAAAAGAATTAATCGTTGTTGTAAGGTTGCTTATTAATGGAACACTCCTTATAATACTGCGCATATTTTGCAGTGTTTGCTGCACATTGGCGCGGGATGGAGCAGCCTGGTAGCTCGTCGGGCTCATAACCCGAAGGTCGTCGGTTCAAATCCGGCTCCCGCAACCAAATTCTAAAAAATATGTTTATTTTTTAGATGTAGCGCGCATTCTATGTAATGCGCGTTTTGCGTTTAAGCGTTTGCTTAATTTGGCTGTTAAGCCCGCAACCAAGTAAGGCCTTTGGCCACACAGTTTTGTTTTAGGTGTGACGCCCCGCTTGGTTCGGGGCGTTGTTGTATCTAGTGCTTTGCTTTTAGCAGTGCTGAATACTAAACAGCTAGTATAATTGGGGCTTAAGCCCTTTTTTTGTTTGTATGGAGGAAATTTGTGACAAAACTCGAGCAAGATTTGACCGTAATGTTAGAGCCAGCTGTAGAAGCACTCGGTTTTGAATTGTTAGGTCTGGAGTTTGTGCAAGCCGGTCGTCATTCTACATTACGTGTATACATTGAAAATGAAGGCGGTGTTTCAGTAGATAACTGTGCTGATGCAAGCAGACAAGTAAGTGCGATTCTTGACGTAGAAGACCCGATTACAAACGAATATGATTTGGAAGTGTCTTCTCCTGGCGTTGATAGACCACTATTTAAGTTGGCTCATTATGAGAAGGCACAAGGTGAAGAGGTGCGAGTACGTACTAAATTACCACAAGATGGACGACGCAACTTTAAAGGCGATTTAGTCGCAGTTAGCGCCGATATGATCACGTTAAAGATCGATGGTAACGAACATTTCATTATGCTCAGTAACATCGAGCGTGCAAACATCATCGCAAAATTTTAAATATTGAGTGCGAAGGACAAGGGCAAGCGAGGCATTACCTATGGCAAAAGAGATATTATTGGTGGCAGAAGCCGTTTCCAATGAGAAGGCAGTCCCAAAAGAAAAGATTTTTGAAGCGTTAGAGTTTGCTCTGGCGACTGCAACGAAGAAAAAACATGACGGTGATATTGAAGTTCGAGTTTCAATTGATCGCAAAACAGGCGAATACGATACGTTCCGTCGCTGGATGGCAGTGGATCCGCAAGAAGATGGTTCATTAGAAAATCCGTACTCAGAAATAACCCTGGAAGCTGCGCAGGTTGAAGAGCCTGAAACACAAATTGGTGATTTTGTTGAAGAGCAAATTGAATCAATAAAATTTGACCGTATTACAACACAGATGGCAAAGCAGGTTATCGTACAAAAAGTACGTGAAGCTGAGCGTGCACTTGTTGTTGAGGCTTACAAAGATCAACAGGGTGAACTGGTTACCGGTGTCGTTAAAAAAGCAACACGTGATGCCATTGTTATGGATTTGGGTAATAATGCTGAAGCGGTTATTTACCGTGATGATATGCTACCACGCGAAAGCTTCCGCCCTGGTGACCGTGTTCGTGGTTTACTTTATGAAGTAAAACCTGAAGCACGTGGCGCACAATTATTTGTGACGCGTTCAAAACCTGAAATGTTGATGGAATTATTTCGCATTGAGGTGCCAGAAATTGGCGAAGAAATGATTGAAATTCGTGGTGCAGCGCGTGATCCCGGTTCTCGTGCAAAAATCGCAGTTAAATCAAATGACAAACGTATTGACCCTGTGGGTGCGTGTGTTGGTATGCGTGGCGCACGTGTGCAAGCTGTTTCTACTGAGCTTGGTGGCGAGCGTGTCGATATCGTATTATATGACGACAACCCTGCACAGTTTGTTATCAATGCAATGGCACCAGCGGAAGTCGCTTCTATCGTAATGGATGAAGACTCTCGCTCAATGGATATCGCTGTAGAGGCTGATAACTTAGCACAAGCCATTGGTCGTAATGGTCAAAACATTCGTCTAGCGAGTCAATTAACTGGCTGGGAGCTAAATGTGATGACAGTTGAAGACATGGATGCGAAGAACTCAGAAGAGTCAGATAAGCTCGTTAATTTGTTTACACAAAACTTAGACATCGATGATGACTTTGCAGGTTTATTGATTAACGAAGGTTTCTCAACGCTTGAAGAAGTCGCATATGTTCCAGTTGCTGAGTTTTTAGAAATTGACGGCCTTGATGAAGACACCGTTGAAGAGCTGCGTAATCGTGCAAAAGATGCGTTAACAACGAAAGCACTTAAAACAGAAGAAAGCCTTGAAGGTGCAGAGCCTGCTGAAGACTTGTTAGCATTAGAAGGGTTAGAGCGTCATTTGGCATTTGTTATGGCAAGTAAAGGTGTTGTTACCCTTGAAGACTTAGCAGAGCAGGGAATTGACGAGCTGGTAGAAATTACAGAGTTATCAGAGCAAGATGCTGGGCAGTTAATTATGGCTGCACGTAACATTTGTTGGTTTGGTGAAGACGAATAATTTATTAACGGAGTAACACACACTATGGCAGAAGTAAGCATTGAAAAACTAGCCGAGACTATTGATACAACTGTTGATAAATTGCTGCAGCAATTAAACGATGCAGGGATCACCAAAGGCGAGACTGATAGTGTTACAGAATCTGAAAAGGCTCAGTTACTTGACCACCTAAGTAAACAGCATGGTGGTAAAGGTGCTGAAGGTCCTGAACGTATGACTTTGCAACGTAAGAGCAAAAGCACATTAAATGTGAAAGGCTCTACGGGTAAAGATAAAGCAGTTCAGGTTGAAGTACGTAAAAAACGTACTTACGTCAAAAAGAGCACTATTGACCAAGAAAAAGAGCAAGAACGTCTAGCAGCAGAAGAAGCTAGCCGTAAAGAGGCTGAATTAAAAGCACAGCAAGCCGCTGAGCAAAAGGCCAAAGAAGATGCTGAGCGTAAAGCAAAAGAAGACGCTGAGCGTAAAGTTAAAGAAGAGGCAAAGCGTAAAGCTGAAGCTGAGCGAAAAGCCAATCAACCGCAGGACAAGAAAGTGGATAGTGCGAAAGTTGAAAAAGACCGCCTAGAAGCGGAGCGTCTGCAAAAAGAAGCAGAAGAGGCAGCATTGATAAAAGCTGAAGAAGAAGCGAAGCGTCAAGCAGAAGTGGCGCGTAAACTAGCTGAAGAAAATGAAGCTCGTTGGAAAAAAGAAGAAGAGGAACGCCGTCGTCGCGAAGAAACGGCTGACCATCACCTGACAACATCAACTTATGCACGCGAAGCAGAAGATGAGTCAGATGCACGCGAAGAGAAAAGTGCGCGTCGCAAGAAAAAGAAAAAAGCACCTGCAAGAGCTGAAGCGCCTTCAAGAGGCCGTAAAGGTAAACTAAAAGCGCCTTCATCTTTACAGCACGGCTTCCAAAAGCCAGTTGCAGATGTAAAACAAGAAGTACGTATCAGTGAAACAATTGCTGTTGCTGAACTAGCTTCTCGTATGGCTGTAAAAGGCACTGAAGTCGTTAAAACGATGATGAAAATGGGTGACATGGTTACAATTAACCAAGTTATCGACCAAGAAACAGCACAACTAGTTGCTGAAGAAATGGGTCACAAAGTAGTTCTAGTAAAAGAAAATGAGCTAGAAGTACAAGTATTGAATGACCGTAGTGAAGTTGAATCAACTGAATCACGTGCACCAGTGGTAACGGTAATGGGTCACGTTGACCACGGTAAAACGTCAACGCTTGATTACATTCGAAGCGCAAAGGTAGCGTCTGGCGAAGCTGGTGGTATTACACAGCACATTGGTGCCTATCACGTTGAAACGGAAGGCGGCATGATCACCTTCTTAGATACTCCAGGACACGCCGCGTTTACGTCAATGCGTGCACGTGGTGCAAAAGCAACTGATATCGTTATCCTAGTTGTTGCCGCAGATGATGGTGTAATGCCTCAAACAAAAGAAGCTGTACAACACGCTAAAGCAGCGGGTGTACCTTTGATTGTTGCTGTGAACAAAATGGATAAAGAAGGCGCTGATCCAGACCGCGTTAAGAACGAACTAGCACAGCTAGACGTTATCCCAGAAGAGTGGGGCGGCGATACGCAATTTGCACACATCTCTGCAAAAGCCGGTACTGGTGTTGATGAGCTTCTAGAAGCGGTTCTAATGCAATCTGAGCTATTAGAGCTTACTGCACCAACACAAGGTATGGGTGCAGGTGTTGTTATTGAATCACGTCTTGATAAAGGCCGTGGCCCAGTTGCAACTGTACTTGTTCAATCTGGTCAGCTTAAGCAAGGCGATATCGTGCTTTGTGGTCTTGAGTATGGTCGTGTTCGTGCAATGCGCGACGAAAACGGTAAAGAAATCAAGACTGCTGGTCCATCTATCCCAGTAGAAGTATTAGGTCTATCTGGTGTACCTGCTGCAGGTGATGAAGCGACTGTTGTTAAAGACGAGCGTAAAGCACGTGAAGTTGCATTGTACCGTCAAGGTAAATTCCGTGATGTTAAACTAGCGCGTCAGCAAAAAGCGAAGCTAGAGAACATGTTCAGCAACATGACTGAAGGTAATGTGTCTGAAGTTAATGTTGTATTGAAAGCGGACGTTCAAGGTTCAATTCAGGCAATTGCAGATTCACTTGTTAAACTCTCTACAGATGAAGTTAAAGTGAAGATCGTGGGTAGTGGCGTAGGTGGTATCACAGAAACTGATGCAACACTTGCCGCGGCTTCAAATGCAATCATTGTTGGCTTTAACGTACGTGCGGATGCATCTGCGCGTAAAGTGGTTGACTCTGAGAACCTTGATTTACGTTACTACAGCGTTATCTACAGCTTGATTGAAGAAGTTAAGCAAGCGATGTCTGGTATGCTAGCTCCTGAATTTAAGCAAGAGATCATTGGTCTTGCAGAAGTTCGTGATGTGTTCAAGTCTCCTAAAATCGGCGCAATCGCGGGTTGTATGGTTACAGAAGGCATCGTTAAACGTAGCGCGCCAATCCGTGTACTTCGTGAAAACGTTGTTATTTACGAAGGTGAACTTGAGTCACTTCGTCGCTTTAAAGACGACGTACAAGAAGTGCGTAACGGCATGGAATGTGGTATCGGTGTTAAGAACTACAACGATGTTAAAGTTGGCGACCAAATCGAAGTATTCGAGACGGTTGAAGTTCAACGTACATTGTAAACCATTGCTATAATAATGGTTGAAATGGGGGCACTAGCCCCCATTTGTTCGTTTAAAACTAATTAAACTTATTATTGTTTTTCAATAAGTTAAAATTTATAAGTGGTGAAGATGAGAGAATTTTCTCGCACAGATAGAGTTGGCCAGCAAATCCAAAAAGAGATTGCTGTGATATTACAACGCGAAATTAAAGACCCACGCTTAGGCATGGTGACGGTTTCTGCGGTTGAAGTATCAAGAGACTTATCTTACGCAAAAATCTTTATTACGGTATTGAATACCAGTGATGAAGATAAGACTAAGCAGAGTGTTGCCATCTTAAATGATGCAACGGGCTATATTCGTTCTATTCTAGGTAAGCGTATTCGTGCGCGTATCATGCCAGAACTACGTTTTGTGGTAGACAACTCGTTACTTGAAGGTATGCGTATTTCAAACCTTGTTGATTCGGTTATTCGTGATGATAACGAAAAGCGCGGACCTGAGTCATCGGAGGATGAGCAAGAGTAATGGCAAGACGTTCAAAAGGTCGTCCGGTTGATGGCATCGTGCTTTTGCACAAACCTGAAGGGATCTCGTCGAATAAAGCGTTGCAACAAGCGAAAGGCATTTACTTTGCGCAAAAAGCAGGTCATACCGGTGCATTAGATCCACTGGCAACAGGCATGCTACCCATTTGTTTTGGTGAAGCGACCAAGTTCACACAGTTTTTATTAGATACTGATAAAACCTATGTTGTGCGTGCCAAGCTAGGCGAACGCACAACCACCTCTGATTCTGACGGTGAAGTGGTTGAAACACGCCCTGTAGATATCACACTTGATGGTTTACAAAAAGAAATTACAGGTTTCTTGGGTGAAACTGATCAGTACCCTTCAATGTATTCAGCATTAAAATATCAAGGCCAGCCTTTATATAAATATGCCAGAGAGGGCATTGAAGTACCTCGTAAGTGTCGAAAAATAAATGTATATAGTCTAACGCTTGACGAATATGATGCTGAAAATGAAGAAATTCAGATGACAGCGCATGTGTCTAAAGGTACATATATTCGCACCATCGTGGATGATTTAGGTGAGAAACTAGGGTGTGGTGCGCATGTCATTATGTTGCATCGTTCAAAAGTGGGCCATTATCCAAGTGAGCAAATGGTCACGATTGAACAACTCGAAGAGAAACTACAGCAAGCAAAAACAGAAGGGGTTGAACCTTCAACATACCTAGATGAATTACTGTTGCCGATGGACACTGCTTTGGTTGATTTACCCGTGGTTGAGATCTCGGCGGAGCAAGGTGTGGCATTCAGCCATGGTCAGGTTGTGGTATGTGGCACGGTACCTGAGGGTATTATTAAAGTGGTTGCAGATGGGCAGTTTATTGGTATTGGTGAACGTAACCCAGATGGCCATTTAAAAGCCAAACGCGCACTTGCAACTAACCAATAGTTTTTTCTAGTCTCATGCGGTGAATATTGCTATACTGCGCGCCGCTTACTCGCTTTTGCTGAATTAGTGATCGGCTTAAGCACAATTTAAATTAATTTTGGAGTTATTATGTCACTAAGTACTCAAGAAAAAGTAGAAATCGTTGCTAAATTTGCACGTGTTGAAGGCGACACTGGTTCACCTGAAGTACAAGTAGCACTTCTTACTTTCGACATCAACAAGCTACAAGGTCACTTCGCTGATCATAAGCATGATTTCCACTCACGTCGTGGTCTTCTTCGCAAAGTTAGCCAACGTCGTAAATTACTTGATTACCTTAAAGGTAAAAACGTTGAGCGTTACTCAGCGCTAATCAAAGAGCTTGGCCTACGTCGCTAATCTTTTGATTGATTGTTGGCTTTTTTAGCTAACATTAAAAAAGGGGCTTTCAAGCCCCTTTTTTTGTGGGTGTTCTCCACGTATACTAACACCCGCTTAGCATTGGGCTAAGTCAGCGCCAGCGCTTTTGCCAATTGTAGTGCTTAAATAGATTGTTTAGTCTATTTAAGACTGTAATTGGTACTAGTTGGCGTCTATATTTTGTTTTATTTAAGGAAATATTTGTGCAAGCAATTATTAAAGAATTTCAACTAGGCCAACACACGGTCACAATCGAAACTGGCGCGATTGCCCGTCAAGCAGATGGCGCAGTACTAGCAAGCATCGGCGATACTTCAGTACTTGTTACTGTTGTAGGTAAGCGTGACGCACAACCGGGTCAAGACTTCTTCCCACTCACAGTTAACTACCAAGAGCGTATGTACGCTGCGGGTCGTATCCCAGGTGGTTTCTTGAAGCGTGAAGGTCGTCCAAACGATGGCGAGACATTGATTGCGCGTCTTATTGACCGTCCAATTCGTCCTCTTTTCCCGAATGGCTTCGTAAACGAAGTACAGGTTATTGCAACGGTTGTTTCTGTTAACCCTGAAATCCAACCTGATATGGTTGCGATGATTGGTACTTCAGCCGCTCTTGCTATTTCTGGTATTCCATTCAGTGGCCCAATTGGTGCTGCACGCGTTGGTTATATCGATGACCAGTATGTACTAAACCCAACTTTAAAAGAGCTTGAAGAAAGTAAGCTTGATCTTGTTGTTGCTGGTACTGAAAACGCGGTACTTATGGTTGAGTCTGAAGCAGATGTATTACCAGAAGACGTAATGCTTGGTGCAGTTGTGTATGGTCATGAGCAATCTCAAGCGATCATCACTGCCATCAATGAATTTAAAGCTGAAGCAGGCAAGCCTACTTGGGATTGGACTGCACCAGAGAAAAACGTTGCAGCATCAGACAAAGTTGCAGCACTCGCAGCTGATAAAGTAGGCGCAGCTTACTTGATCACAGACAAAGTAGAGCGTAAAACAGCACTAACTGCAGCAAAAGAAGGTGTGGTTGAAGCTCTTACTGCTGAACTAGCTGAAGGCGAAACGTTAGATACGCAAGAAGTTGGTAAATTATTTGGTGCATTAGAGAAGAACATCGTACGTAGCCGTATCATTGCTGGCGAGAAGCGTATTGATGGTCGTGAACCAGATATGGTTCGTGCACTTGACGTAATGACAGGTGTGTTACCACGTACTCACGGCTCTGCTATTTTCACTCGTGGTGAAACTCAGGCGCTAGTTACAGCTACTTTAGGTACAGAACGTGATTCACAGTTAATCGACGATTTAACTGGTACACATAAAAACCACTTCATGCTTAACTACAACTTCCCTCCATTCTGTGTAGGCGAAACTGGTTTTGTTGGTTCACCTAAGCGTCGTGAAATCGGCCACGGTAACCTTGCAAAGCGTGGTATTCAAGCTGTAATGCCAACATTGACAGACTTCCCATACTCTATCCGTGTGGTATCTGAAATCACAGAATCAAACGGTTCTTCTTCAATGGCTTCTGTATGTGGTACGTCACTTGCGCTAATGAATGCAGGTGTACCAATCAAAGCATCTGTTGCGGGTATCGCGATGGGTCTAGTTAAAGAAGAAGAAAACTTTGTTGTTCTTTCTGACATTCTAGGTGACGAAGATCACTTAGGTGACATGGACTTTAAAGTAGCCGGTACTGAAGCGGGTATTACTGCATTGCAGATGGATATCAAGATTGAAGGTATCAACAAAGAGATCATGCAAATTGCACTTAAACAAGCTAAAGCAGCGCGTTTACACATTCTATCAGTGATGGATGAAGCAATTGCAGCACCTTCAGAAGAGCTTTCTGAATTTGCACCTCGTATTTATACAATGAATATCCCACCGAAGAAAATTGCTGAAGTAATTGGTAAAGGTGGCGCTACGATTCGTCAGTTAACTGAAGAAACGGGCACAACGATTGAAATTGAAGACGATGGTACGATTAAAATTGCAGCAACAGATGGCCTAAGTGCAAAAGATGCAATCTCTCGCATTGAAGCGCTTACTGCTGAACTAGAAGTTGGCACTATCTACAATGGTAAAGTTGTACGTATCGTTGACTTCGGTGCGTTTGTAAACGTATTACCAGGTAAAGATGGCCTAGTTCATATTTCACAGATCAGCCCTGAGCGAGTTAACAGCGTCGGCGACCACTTAACTGTTGGTCAAGAAGTGAAAGTTAAAGTACTAGAAGTAGATCGTCAAGGTCGCGTACGTCTGAGCATTAAAGAAGCGTTAGAGCAATCAGCTACGCCAGCGCCAGAAGCGCCTGCTGAGTAATTTTGTGTAAATAAGTTATTTACTATGTAAAAGGGGGCTGATTGGCCCCCTTTTTTATGTTCTAATGTTGGTTCACCTATTGTTTTTAGGCTAGCAAAAGGAAGGATATGAATTTAAAATCCATCATAGTTTTACCCCTTATATTAGCAGGGCTAACTGGTTGTAACTCGACGCCAGAACAGATTAAAGCATCTATCGTAACAGTTCCTTTCAGTGCGCCTCTACAGACTAACTTTCGCAATGAAATTAGTGTCGCGCGTTATTCGGAATTATTGCTGGCAACAGATTTACCGACAGAGCAAAGAGCACAGCTTTATTACAATCGAGGTAGACTTTACGATGGTCTAGGTTTAAGTACTTTAGCAAGAATTGATTTCAATCGAGCAATAAAGATGAAACCTGACTTAGCCGAAGCTTATAATTTTTTAGGCATTCATCACACTTTATTGCAAGAGTATGGAAAAGCATATGAAATGTTTGAGGCAGTTTTAGAGCTTGATGAACGTCATGAATATGCCTATTTAAATCGCGGAATTGCATTGTACTACGATAACCGTATAGATTTAGCTAGCGATGATTTAAGTGCCTTTTTAGCGCGCTCTCCACAAGATGCATACCGCGTCATGTGGCTGTATTTGGCACAGTTAAAACACGACCCAATTATTGCTAAAGCGACTTTAAAAGCGAATCAGCAAGCAATTAACGACGCAGAATGGTCATCACAACTTGTTAAATTGTATTTAGGCGAGCTATCAGAAGAGCAGTTTTTGCAACAAATTAGTGTCGGTGTAAAAAATCAGCAAGAGTATTCGGAACGTCTATGTGAAGCGTATTTTTATTTAGCAAAACTGTATCAATTCCAAGGTAATGAGCATATCGCAGCTGACTTTTTTAAATTAGCATTATCAACGAATGTATCTGAGTTTATAGAGTACAAATACGCACGTTTAGAATTAGATATTTGGGCCAGTGAAAACGCAAGCTAGACAGATATTTATTGCGATAAGCTGTTTGCTTTTAATGGCCCAAAGTGGCCATTATCCTCAGTTAGCAACACCTTATGAACGCTCCAACTTCTTGACCCAGTTTCCAAATGCTTTTTATCAATTAGACAATACGTTTGCGCTTAGGGAGTTGCCAAATAAAACTATCAATGCATTGTTGGTATTAGAGGTACCTGATATTGGTTTTGAATGGGCCATTAGACATGCCAAAAGGGATGATTTTAAATCAAGTAAATTGTATTGGCAGCGTTATTTGCAAGAAGTACCTCTATCGCAGTTTTTACGCTTACTTGAAGTGTTAAAAAAAGCTAATAGAGTCAATGAAATGAGTGATGTGGCCGTATATCGAGCCTTACCTATATACTATCAAGATTGGCTTGCTCTGCATCGTGGCATATCACCACTGGGGTTAAGTTCTGCACGGTTGTCTGCGCACAACATCATAAAGCCATCAAGTCAAATTTCTTTTTCAAAGCGATGTATCAATAAAGTTTTGTTACTGACCGATCATCTTTTAGGACTAGAAAAATTGAACGGGCTTAGACTGCAATATAATCAAACACCAGAGCCAAGTGCGATGAGCTACTGTTTCAGTGAGCCGATGTACATTGGTAATGTAGCTGAGTGTTCAACCAAAAATGAGCAGTTTGCACACTGTAAATTTGAGTTATTAGTTGATGTATTTCCAAGTTTACTGCACCAAGCAGATAAATTGGTTGTTTTGACTCGAAATGGATACGCGAATGTGCGTGGTAATATGATGACGTTGAATGGACGCAGTAGTTATGCGGTATTTTTACATGAGTTAATGCACTTTAGTGGCTTTGAAGATGAATATCCAGTACCGGAAAGTAAAGCTCTTTGGCTATGCGCAGCGCCCGGACAGCATGCTCCAAATTTATATGTTGGTGAAGCGACAAGTGCGCCACGAGGATGGCAAAGAAGTAATACATGCAACAAAGGTGGGTTGCAGGCTTTTAAGCCAAGTGATGAGTGGAGCATTATGGAATATCAAAGTAAGCCGCTTTCTGAACAATATAGAATATTATGGCAACAGGCGGTTAATGCTGAGTATCAGAAAAAGCGTTCAGCGCGGTAGATTTAGTTTGACTGTCTTATTTAAATAATCGTATGCGGATTTTGTGATATATGAAATATATCTGAATTGTTTGTTAATCTTGGCTAAAATAGAACCAGCTAGAACCTGAAACTATAGACAACTCAAACACTAATACAGTATAACTATGGTTAGTTTTGTGTGGTGAAAATGAACATGAGTTTCTTTTACATCTGACATAAAGCAGCACACTAAATATGGTGTACGGTCGTACTTAGACGACGTAATAATAAAAGGTTTACTCTATGACTTTGCTTTGGATACCCTTGCTATCCTTATTCGGCAGTATTATTTCTTCATTAACGGGTAAATTAACACGTAATCAATCGACTGGGTTGACCTTGTTAATGCCAGTTATTGCACTTGCGATGACAGTAAACTTGGCTCCGGCTGTGTTTGCGGGTGAAGTGATCCGTTATAGTGCACAGTGGGTGCCTTTATTGGGGCTTAACCTGTCATTTAGGCTAGATGGACTCGCTCTGTTATTTGTTTTTATGATCTTAGGTATTGGTATATTAGTCATTTTTTATGCGCGTTATTATCTGAGCTCTAAAGATTCTATGCCTAAGCTCTATGCATACTTAATGCTCTTTATGACTGCTATGTTAGGCATTGTTATGTCTAACAATGTATTACAACTGTGGTTGTTTTGGGAGTTAACCAGTATTAGCTCATTTTTGCTGATCAGTTATTGGTGGCATAAATCAGAAGCACGCAAGGGCGCCCGTATGGCGTTAACTATCACTGGTGGTGGTGGTTTGGCGCTATTGGCAGGTTTACTCTTACTTGGTGATATTGTTGGTAGCTATAATTTAGATACCATACTCGCAAGTCGGGCGATTATACAAGAGCACGCTTTATATGAAGTGACGCTTATTCTTGTATTACTTGGTGCTTTCACAAAATCCGCACAGTTTCCATTTCACTTTTGGTTACCGCATGCGATGGCAGCACCAACACCTGTAAGTGCTTACTTACACTCTGCGACTATGGTAAAAGCGGGCATTTTCTTATTAGCTAGATTCTACCCGGCATTGGCTGGAACTGAACTTTGGTTTATATTGGTTGGCTTAACGGGTCTTGCTACGCTTTTGTTTGCGGCTTATGTCGCACTTTTTAAACATGATTTGAAAGGGTTGTTGGCTTACTCCACAATTAGTCATCTAGGATTAATTACTCTGTTGTTTGGTTTAGATACTGAATTGGCGACAGTAGCGGCCATATTTCACATTATTAACCATGCAACGTTTAAAGCGTCGCTATTTATGGCGACAGGAATAATCGACCACGAAACGGGTACGCGAGATATGCGTAAACTCAATGGCATGTGGCGATTTATGCCTTATACGGCCACGTTGGCTATGGTTGCAGCAGCGGCCATGGCGGGTGTACCGTTATTAAATGGTTTCTTGTCAAAAGAGATGTTCTTTGCTGAGACTTTGCATCAACAGCTACTCGGTTCGATGTCGTGGCTTGTACCTGTACTAGCTACTGTGGCTGCAGCATTTTCTGTTGCTTACTCAGCCCGCTTTATTCATGACGTGTTCTTTAATGGAGAGCCCGTGAGCTTACCTAAAGAGCCCAGTGAACCACCACGTTATATGCGCATACCTATCGAGGTGCTAGTTGCGCTTTGTTTAGTCGTCGGCATGTTCCCACATTTTGTGGTTGATGGTATTTTGAAAGCAGCTTCTACAGCGGTGCTTGGTGGTTATGTGCCAGAGTTTAAAATTGCGATTTGGCATGGTTTTAATTTACCTCTTTTAATGAGTGGTATCGCTGTCTGTGGTGGCTTACTGATCTATACACAGCGTAAGTATTTGTTCCAATTTCAAGCGTCACTTCCTCCATTAAATGCTAAGAAGGCATTTGATGGTAGCGTTTATGTGATGATTAAATGGTGTCAGCGTAAAATAAGTGCCATTGAAAATGGCTCTTTACAGCGTTATTTAATGCTAATGTTAATGGTGGTGCTCATTAGTGCTGGTTGGCCTTTATTTGAAATGAGTCAACTTGTAGGTGGTAAGCAGCCTACCCCAGTGGATGTGCATAATGGCATTGGTGCTGCTCTATTGATGATTGGTGCAATTGGAACGGTAATTTGGCACCGCTCGCGTATGGTATCATTGTTAATGATATCTGTGGTTGGTTTGATGGTATCTGTGGCGTTTACGCGCTTTTCGGCACCAGACTTAGCACTCACGCAGCTTACTGTAGAAGTTGTGACGATTATCTTACTAATGCTTGCGCTGTTCTTTTTACCGCAACGCTCACCAAAAGAGTCAAGTTCAATACGGGTATTGCGAGATTTGGGGATTGCATCAGCAATCGGGGTTGTTGTTGGTAGTATTTGTTATGCACTCATTACACGCCCACTTGAATCTATATCTGACTTTTTCTTAGCTAATGCAAAGACCGGTGGTGGCGGGACCAATGTGGTTAACGTTATATTAGTTGACTTCCGTGGGTTTGATACGCTAGGTGAAATTTGTGTGTTAGGTATTGCTGCACTGGGTATTTACAAGTTATTGGTCAACCTTCCGTTATTTATGCCAGGCAGTGATAGTGAAGGTCGACCTTGGGCGAAAGAGCGTTACCCACTATTGTTAGCCAGTATTTCGCAGTCACTATTGCCGCTTGCATTACTTGTGTCATTTTATATTTTCCTACGGGGTCATAACTTACCAGGAGGTGGGTTCATTGCTGGTCTAGTAACGGCGATTGCGTTTATATTGCAATATATCGCGCACGGCTCTCACTGGATTGCTGAGCGACTCACTATCAATTATCGTAAAATTATTGCTTCAGGTATTGCAATAGCGCTATTCACGGGAGTAGGTAGTTGGGTCTTTGGTCGACCATTCATGACAACATGGTTTGAATATTTTGATATTCCATTAATCGGTAAAATTGAGCTTGCGAGTGCATTGGTGTTTGACTTAGGCGTTTATATTACCGTAGTTGGTGCTACGTTAATGATCCTTGCGAGTTTAGGTAAGCTCACTGCAAGTGCACATAAAGATGAGGTGAAAGTCTAATGGAATTATTATATGCATCTTGCGTGGGTTTATTAGTTGCGTGCGGCGTGTTTTTGATTTTGCGCTCACGAACATTTCCCGTTGTACTTGGACTGACCATGCTGTCATACGCCGTAAATTTATTTTTGTTTTCATCAGGAAGGTTAAGTTTAAACCAAGCCGCAGTATTAGGATATAGCAGTGATTATGCCGATCCATTACCACAAGCTCTGGTTTTAACGGCGATTGTGATTGGCTTTGCGATGACCGCGTTTGTCGTTATTTTAGCAATTCGAGGCCGGGCAGATTTAGGAAATGACCACGTGAATGGTCAGGTACCAGAGAAAGATAAAAAGGGCAAAGCATGATCCAGCATTTGACATCTTTACCTGTTTTACTGCCTATGTTGGCAGGGGTTATTTTATTAATGCCACCGTGTGGTAAAAATGTAGCAATTAGACGAGTTGCGTCCGTTGTGATGGGGGTCATTACCTCACTCGTATCGATTCTTTTGCTGCTCCAAGTTCAACAACAGGGCACCGCGGTTTATGCTATCGGTGATTGGTCGGCTCCTTTTGGTATTGTTTTGGTTGCAGATCCCTTGTCGACATTACTCGTATGTTTAACCAGTATTCTCTGTACTGTATGTGCTTTATATGCGAGTGCTGGTGATGATGAAAATGGCAGCTTCTTTCATCCACTTTTACATTTTTTAATGCTCGGAGTGAATGGTGCCTTCTTAACGGGAGATGCTTTCAATTTATTTGTATTTTTTGAAGTGTTACTTATTGCATCATACTCACTGCTAATGCATGGAGGAGACAAGAGAAATACCCGAGCAGCCTTACAATATGTAATTATGAACTTAGTTGGTTCAGCGGTATTTCTTATTGCATTAGGTGTACTGTATGGCGTGTTGGGTACGCTTAACATGGCAGATATGGCGCAAAAAGTCACATTTTTAGAAGGTGATGATGTTTATCTTGCAAAGATTGGTGGCTTATTGTTACTGGTTGTTTTTGCGTTAAAAGGGGCGCTTTTGCCGCTACACTTGTGGCTACCAAACACTTATGCTACCGCTATGCCTGTTGTTGCCGCTTTATTTGCGATTATGACTAAAGTAGGTGTGTACTCTATGATGCGGGTATACACGCTGATTTTTGGAGATGAGGCGGGTGAGTTAAGCCATATGGCACAAAATTGGTTATGGTGGTTGGCGTTAGCGACTATTGCCATGGGAGCTATAGGTGTACTGGCAAGTCAGGATTTGCGTAAGTTGGTTGCCAATTTAGTCATTGTATCTGTTGGAACACTTGTTGCGTTAGTTGCAGTTCAAACGGTCGAAGCCAGTGCTGCTGCGATATATTATTTAGTTCATTCCACATTGGTCACTGCAGCCTTGTTTATATTAGCAGATCTTATCGGTCGACAACGTGGTAAAGTGGCCGATAGGATCACGGTAGGCAGGCCCGTCACACAACCAATCCTTCTTGGGTTTGGTTTTGTTGTTGCAGCGGTTGCTGCGATTGGTATGCCACCGATGTCTGGTTTTATTGCAAAGATTTGGTTACTGAAAGCGACGTTTGATAGTGAATATGGCATGGTGTTTTGGCCGTTGTACTTATTGGCTAGCTTAGCTTTATTAGTCGGGATCTCAAAAGCCGGTAGTACTGTTTTTTGGCATCATAAAGGCAATACAAATGATAGCCACGAGCAGGTGAGAGTCCACCCTGCACAATTAGTTGCGTTGATTATTTTGCTTTCAAGTGCGCCACTCATGGCATTGTTTGCAGGCCCTGCAAGTGAGTATGCGTTAAATGCAGCGACAGCATTACATGATTTTCGAGGCACAATATCAACTATATTAGAAGGAGGTCAGTAAATGCGTTTAGAAGCTCGTTTTAGTTGGCTACCGACCCCGTTTCGTAGTTTATTGCTATTTGTTGTATGGCTGCTTCTTAACAATACATTGTCACTTGGGCATATTGTATTAGGTACCATACTCGCCATTTTGATTCCATTGGCAACATACCCATTTAGAACACCTCAACCGCTTATTGTGAAGCCAGGCTTAGCTGTGCGTCATTTGTTATTGGTGCTCTATGATATCATTACCGCCAATGTACAAGTTGCTATCTTAATTCTTGGGCCGACAAAAAAACTCAATCCAGGTTTTGTTAAGGTGCCGTTAGATTTAACGCATAGTATGCCGATTACCATTTTGGCGAGTACGGTATCTCTCACGCCAGGGACAGTCAGTGCCGAAGTGTATCCTTGGTTAGAGTCTTTACCTGAAGGCGAAGACCCAAGCGAACGGTACTTATTGATCCATGTATTGAATTTACAAGATGAACAGGCTTTGATACAGACAGTTAAGCAGCGATATGAAGCGCCGTTGAAGGAGATATTCGAATGCTAGAAACGGTAATTTTGATAGTTTTTGCCATGATAGGTATCTCACTGTTACTAAACCTATGGCGTTTGGTTGTAGGGCCCTCAGTACCAGATAGAATTTTGGCATTGGATACGATGTATATTAATAGTATTGCATTAATTATTTTATATGGAATGAGTATGGGCACAGCTTTGTATTTCGAGGCGGCATTACTTATTGCGATGCTGGGTTTTGTTAGCACCGTGGCTGTATGTAAGTATTTACTACGTGGCGATATAATAGAATAGGGGGCAGTTATGGCTGAGTATATTATTTCAATATTGCTTTTGATTGGTGGGTGTTTTGTTTTGGTCGGTTCAATTGGGCTAGTTAAAATGCCTGATTTTTTTATGCGTTTGCATGGGCCAACAAAAGCCACTACTTTGGGAATGGCCAGTCTGCTAACCGCGGCAATGGTTTTTTTTAGTACCACAGGGGAAAGTTTGAGTTTAAAAGAAATACTGATTTCTATATTTCTTTTACTTACAGCTCCAATCAGCGGGTATATGTTAATTAAATCTGCAATTCATCATAAACTTGAAAGTATTAAACGCACATCAGGAAAAGACAATATCGAAGATGACGTTTAGGTCACTAGTTATCGAAAAATGAAATAAAGCGAGGCTGATTTGATTGGTCTCGTTTTTTTATTTAATGAGTATGAATTTTTACATTTTGTATACTAAGTTGAAAATGCGGATAATTTTTTATTTAACCCCTTGTCATTGCTGAAATAATTAATTAACTTCAATGGGAGGGTTAAACAAGTCATATTAAGGTTAGCTATGAAACAAGTTTCTATCCGTGGGAAGTTACTGGTTTTTGTTGGGATTTTAGTTTCGGTATTGGTTACTACGTTAACTGTGTTTACGTGGCTTCATCTAAAAGAAGAAAATACCGTGCAAAACGATAGGGTACAGCAGGTTTTATTTACTGAGATTCAACATAACTTAATCGCTCAAAGTGCATATTATGCACAGCAAGTTGCAGGTTTTATTAATGAGGCGTATCGGATCCCTTATACGTTTGCAGGTGTTTTAAATAGCACCAGTGTTAGCGCTCCATTAGATAGAGAAGCTGTACAGCTAGCACTTTCGGGGGCGCTAACTCAGAATAAATCTGTTTCATCTATGTATGCTCAGTTTGAAAGCAATGGCTATGATGATTTAGATAATCAATATACCTCAGGTGCGTCACATTCCGTAAAGGGAGCTGGCACGCTGGAATTGTATTTTACGCAAGACGCATCCGGAGTTACTCAGCAAACAGTGGCATCTGCAGGCGATAAATATCTTGATAGGCGTAATGAATTTGGTTTACGTGAAGCTGAGTGGTATTTATGTGCGAGGGATAAAAATGCACCGTGCATCATGGAGCCTTACTTATATGAGGTTACACCTGGAAATAACACTTTGATGACGTCCTTAACAGTCCCTGTAAATAATGGCGGGCGATTTAGGGGATTGGTAGGTGTGGATGTGAATTTACCTATTTTTCAGGAATTAGTCGATGAATTATCAAGCGCGTTGTACGACGGCAAAGCCAAAGTTACGCTGTTAAGTGAGTTAGGTCTTGTGGTCGGAGCAAGTCATTATGATAAATTGGCAAGGCCTTTAAGTGAATCAATTAGAGAAACGCGGGCCAATACATTAAAGCTTTTACATAGTGGTAAAGGCTTTGTTCAATTTGAAGACGACATTGCTGTCGGAGTGCCTATTGATATTCCGTTGGCAGAAACAACCTGGTCATTAGTTATTGAATTGCCTAAATCAGCTGTTTTAAACAATGCAAATAAGTTGGCTGAGGAATTAGCTGAATCGACAGATGCACTTGGTCAGTGGATGATGCTCGTTGGGTTGATGATTGCAACTATAGGTATTGCAGTAACGGTGATATTGGTTAATACCATTATTAAGCCATTGACACATATTCAAAATAGAGTGGAAAATTTAGCGTCAAGTGAAGGTGATTTAACCCATGCACTGGAGGTCAGTGAACATGCAGAGCTTATTGCAGTAGCGAAAGGATTTAATGCGTTCACAAATAAACTCAGAAATATGATCGATGATTTAAAGTTGCTAGCAGAGCAATCTTACCAGCAATCGTTTAACACGACGGAAGTTGCTATCAATATAAAGAACAAAGTAGCGAATCAGCATATTGAAATAGACAGTGTGGTTACTGCTATTAATGAATTAAGTGCCACGGCCTCTGAGGTTGCACGTTCGTCAGAGCAAGCTGCGAGCAGCACTAATGATGCAACAAATCAGGTGCGAGAGAGTGAAGCTGGTATTATAAAAACAACCGAAACGGTACAAGGAATGGCATCACAAGTAATAGAAGCAAAACAAGCAATTATTAAAGTCGCTGAGCGCAGTCGTGATATATCAAAAATACTTGATGTGATTAGAGCTATAGCAGAGCAAACTAATTTGCTCGCCTTAAATGCGGCAATAGAGGCTGCAAGGGCTGGTGAGCAAGGTCGTGGTTTTGCAGTTGTTGCGGATGAAGTACGAGCGTTAGCATCGAAAACACAAGCTTCCACTGATGATATAAGCAAGCTGATTGATAATTTGACGTCTGAAGTCGCAAGTTCAGAAAGAATAATTGAAAGCTCAGTTGCTAAAGGTGAGCAAGCTGTTGATTACAGTCAACAGTCATCGCAAGCGATGAGTTCTATGGTGTCGGCGTTGACGAGCATTTCTAATGAGGTGACCCAAATAGCCACAGCTGCAGAAGAGCAAAGTATGGTCACTGAGGAAATAAACACGAATACGACAAGTATTGCGGATGCTGCTGCAGAGCTTTCATTGTTAGCTGATCAAGTTGAGCAAGCGGCGAGCATGATGACTGAAATTGTTGAGCAAAAGCACGCTCAGCTTAATTTGTTAAAAACGAAGCAGTAGCGATTATTTTTTGGAGTAAATGATATAAGGGGTGATATTTATGACAATGCTAGATGGTGCATCATTCCGCCTTTTGCACTTCAATTATGTGCGACCTGAAATTTCAGCTCTGTTATAGGCATGCATAATCGACAGTGTTTGACACTAGAGTTTCTAAACTGGCATCTACATAAAACTTAGAATAGAATAACTGTTAATTTATACAGTTATTCACCCTAAGTAGATATATGAAACTTTATATAGCGGAAAAACCATCATTAGGTCGAGCGATTGCAGATGCATTACCAAAGCCGCAGAAGAAGCAGGATGGTTTTATAGAAGCGAGTGATGGCAGTATTGTTTCGTGGTGTATTGGTCATTTGCTTGAGCAAGCAGAACCTGATGATTATGATCCTAAATATAAAAAGTGGCTGCAACAAGACCTACCTATAGTCCCAACGGACTGGCAGTTTAAAGCCAAGCCAAAAACGAAAAAGCAACTCGGTGTACTTAAAAAGCTGATAAAAAAGGCTGGGACGATTGTGCATGCGGGCGATCCAGACAGGGAAGGTCAACTGCTAGTTGATGAAGTATTGCAGTTTGTTGGGCTATCAGAACGGCAAAAACAAAATACTCAGAGGTTACTTATTAGTGACCTAAATATACAGGCTGTTAAAAAGGCGCTTAGTCAACAGCAGCCTAATCAGAATTTTGTTCCTTTGAGTGTTTCAGCATTAGCGCGTGCAAGAGCGGATTGGTTATTTGGCATGAATCTCACTCGTGCGTATACACTTGCTGGCCAAAAATCAGGTTTTCAAGGGGTGCTTTCTGTAGGGCGAGTACAAACTCCGGTACTTGGCTTAGTGGTTAGGCGAGATGCTGAAATTGCGGACTTTGTATCTAAACCATTTTACGAAGTATTTGCCAGCTTAGAAACCGATGACAAAAGTAACTTTTCAGCTAAATGGCAACCGAGTGAAGCTTGTGAGCCATATATGGACGAAGAGAAAAGGGTGTTGTTGAAAGCGCTCGCTGAAAACGTAGCGACACGCATAAAAGGGCAAGTTGGTGAAGTCATCGAAATTGAAAAAAAGCCAAAAAAACAAACTGCACCTTTACCATATAACCTATCAGCATTACAAATTGATGCCAGCAAAGCGTTTGGTATGTCAGCCAAACAAGTTCTTGATATATGCCAAGGGTTATACGAGAAGCATAAACTCATTACTTACCCACGTTCAGATAACCGATACTTACCTATGGGGCATTATAAAGAAAGAGAGTCGGTGGTGGCAGCAATGGTAAATAACAACGGGTGTGAGCAATCTAAAGTGGATGCCGCTAACCTGTCGTTAAAGTCAAAATGCTGGAATGACAAAAAAGTCGCTGCACACCACGCCATTATTCCGACCAGTAAAAAGTTGAAGTCCGCACAGCTAGGCTATCAAGAGCAACAAATATACGGCCTGATCAGCAGGCAATATTTAGCACAGTTTTACCCTGCGTTTAGCTATGATGAAACCAAAGCTGAAATTATGATTGCTGGTGGGTTGTTCATCGCGAAGGCAAAACAAGTCAATGAGATTGGTTTTAAAGTATTGTTTGGTAAAGCCAGTGATGATGAGGATAACTTATCTACTTATTTACCGCCTTTGGTGAAAGGGCAGCGTTTACATTGTCACGATGCCAAAATTCAAGAAAAGCATACTCAACCTCCACAATATTATACCGATGCAACACTCTTGGCTGCGATGACAGGGATCAGTCGGTACGTTCAAAACAAAGACATAAAAAAGATATTGAAAGAGACTGATGGGCTTGGGACTGAAGCCACTCGAGCAGGTATTATAGAGTTGTTATTTACACGTGGATTTTTAACGCGTAATGCAAAGCAGATCAGATCAACTGAGTTAGGGCAAGCGATGATCACTATGTTACCAGAATCACTCACTCTACCCGACAGAACCGCGTTATGGGAACTAAATTTAGCACAAATAGCGAATAAGGAATGTACTTATCAGATGTTTATGGCCCCTTTGTTGTCTCAACTGGGTGAGTTCGTCGACAGTGCGATGGTTGCTTATAACCCAGATTTGAAAAGGTTGTCTAAACCGAGGACATTCAAGCGTAGAGGGAAAAAGCGGACAAAGGCGAAAAGTTAAGCTTGTAAATAAGATTTTTGACACTATATAAGAAGAAAATACATCACAGAAAGTAAATATGAGTAACCAAATTCAATTAACGCCTGAAAATATTCAACAAACATTGGGTGAGCAAAACCAAGAAAAATTAATATTGCTTACTTTCTTCAGCGGGCAAAACCCTGATTGTGTTGCCCAAGCGTCAATTTTGACTAACCTAGCTGTGACTTATACCGACCACATTATTGTTGCGACGGTAGACTGCGATTTACAACAAGCATTAGCAAGCCAGTTAGCACAGCAAATAAACTTGCAAGCTTTACCTACGTTAGTGATGCTAAAAAATGGTGCGCCTGTTGAAATGCTGCCAGGTGCGCAAACGGAAGAAGATATTAAAAAGGCGCTTGCCAATCATTTACCGAAACCTGAGATGTTGCTGTTAGATCAAGCAAAGCAAGCTCTGCAAAGTGATGACCAAAACAGTGCGTTTAATTTTGCTAAACAAGCGTATGAAATAGACCCAACTAATTCGCGGGTTAAATTAGTATTGGCAGATATTTGTATTCAGATCCAGAAGCTAGATGACGGTCAAGCATTGCTTGATAGCATTTTTGAAGAAGAGCGTGATGCATATTACCAAAACCTAGTGGCTAAACTAGCACAAGCACTGCAAGCGCAAGAGTCTCCTGAAATCCAAACTCTGAGCAAAGCGTTAGAAGCAGAACCTGATAATAACGACATTAAAGTAGAGCTAGCCTCATTATTTAATGATACGGGCAAAAAAGAGCAAGCGCTCGAGTTACTGTTTACTGTACTAAGAAAAGATTTAAACTTTGGTGACGCTAAAAAACAGTATTTAGATATAGTCGCTTCTTTACCTGATGGTGATGCGCTAGCGGCAACCTACCGCAGGAAATTGTATAGCTTGTTATATTAGCCGTAACATGAGTTCAGATATAAAAGCCGTTAATGAGAATTAACGGCTTTTTTGCTTTTTATGTTTGCGTATTGCTAAATATAGACAATACTTAACTTCCCTCGCAAGAAAAGTAGCTAGAAATATGACGTTACTGTTACTTTTTCTGTCTGTTTTGAGGTGTTTGGTATGCTTTTTAAGCGAAGTGTATGTTTTTGTAATTTTATTGAAATAAAGGCTTGCGCTTTTTCTTCATCTCCCTATAATGCGACCCCACTGACACGGAGCGCTACGCTAACTTAGCAAAGCAAAACGCAGTCAACGTCGAGTAAAACTTAAATTTAAAATTTCTTTATGAAAACATTGAATTTAAGTGTTGACAAAAAAATAGGAAAGCGTAACATGCGCAGCCCTAGCGAGATAAAGCATAGCGCTTAATCGTCGCCCTGTTTTAAACAGGAACCGTTCTTTAAAAATATGAAGCAATCATCTGTGTGGGCACTCGTACAGATTGAGTTCTAACAGCGAAACTTCTTTCTTAGATTGAAGCAAGCAAAAAAATTTAGAGTCTCAATTGATTTTCTCTTCGGAGAAACTGAGTGACCAACAGCAATAAATTTATTTATTGCAGCACAGTCAATTCGATTCGAAAGAATCAAAATCAGAATTCAATGAGCACGAAATACTTTCTAGTAAAGGGTTTCAACAAAACTTTTAATTGAAGAGTTTGATCATGGCTCAGATTGAACGCTGGCGGCAGGCCTAACACATGCAAGTCGAGCGGTAACAGAGATAGCTTGCTATCTGCTGACGAGCGGCGGACGGGTGAGTAATGCTTGGGAATATGCCTTTTGGTGGGGGACAACAGTTGGAAACGACTGCTAATACCGCATAACGTCTACGGACCAAAGTGGGGGACCTTC
>NZ_AQGV01000012.1 GCF_014858725.1 Pseudoalteromonas aurantia 208
TGGTGACAATAGCGTTTTGGACCCACCTGACCCCATGCCGAACTCAGAAGTGAAACGAAACAGCGTCGATGATAGTGTGGCAGTTGCCATGTGAAAGTAGAACATTGCCAGGCATTAAATTAGAGAAACCCGTTGCAGAGATGCGACGGGTTTTTTGCGTTTGGGGTTTAGGAAAAGTGACTTGGAGAGCAGAAGTTAGAAAGGGGGTTTTAGGTCACTATGAATAGCATGCTGTAAAAGCCACAGACCCTGAAATGAATTCAGGGAGACGAAGCTTTGTATTTAGAGACGGGGGTTTTATTACTCACACCTTATTGTCCTCCTGACGCAGGTCATGATCACTTGGCTGGAATCTCGTTTAAATAAATCGTGAAATATTACGACTGATATATAAGTTACGTACTAGGCACCGTTCTTCATAAATTACAAAGATGATATTTTATCGTGAGAATGTGCGGTGGGTGCTACCCCGAGGCTTAAAATCATATATTACTGCGTATTTGTTCAAGGTATAACTCCCCCAAAAACGATACTCGCGATTTTCTGTCGCAGATTGAGAACTCTGCATGTCTATAAAACACCGAAATGTCGCGGTGATACAGGCTAACAATTTATCTAATATAGAGTAAGTATCCACATCTAAGTATGTACATCGTAGCGCTAATGGCTTTATGATGATGGCTTGATTAGGTATATGTAAGGGTTGATGTGCCGTACTATCTATTACTACTATTAGTGACTTTTGCTTTATTTGGGGTGTCGGCAACTTACTTTTCGCGTTTTCTCTATGATTATTGGGTTAAGAAAGAAATTAACGTTGTTTATATTTGGCGTGCGGGTGGATGTGCCCTACTGATAATTATATTGTCACTCGTAGGGCAATTGATAAGGTAGTTACTTGGTCTTGAACGCTTCACATTTTTTATTAATACAGAGTGATTGAACATGCAGCTTAGGAACCATAAAAGTAAGAAAGAAAGAGAAACATATTTATAGACCCTGAAACCCGTTTAGGAAGATGAGTCCCACGGTAATCCGACCTTATTGTCTTCCTGACGCAGGTCAGGATCTATAAAAGTGGGCAAGAAAGAGGTGTATTTATAGACCTTTAACCCCGTCTTGGGGACGGTAACTAATTTTGTGTAACTGTTTATCATCACATACTCTATTGTGAGTTAAGGATAGGCAGCGGCCAAAGGTATTAAAACTCCTGAGGACTTAAACGAAACTAGTCAGATGTTGAAAAAGAACATTGTCGAAGTGGCACTGAGCGCTGAAATGGATAAAACACCTAGGCTACGAAAAACATAGGCAATCTACATCGACTGTTAGTCGCAATGGCAAGAACAGCAAACGGGTTAAAACTGAAGGTGGCGACTTTGAACTCGATACCCCTCACGACTGCGAAAGCTCTTTTGAACCCAAATAGGTCAAAAAGCACCAAACCCGTTTCACGTCTATGGCCGATAAAATCCTCTAGCTGTACGCACAAGGTGGGCATTCGTGACATCGTTAATGCTTTTGATGAATGGTATGGTTCTGGGATATCGCCGACACTTGTTTCTCGTATGCGGTTATCGAATAAGTTATCGAGTGGCAATCACGCCCACTGGATACGATATATTCTATTGTTTACCTGAGTTGTATTGTCGTTAAAATTCGTCAAGACAAAAGGGTTATCAACAAGTCGATTATTTTAGTACTGGGTATCAATATCGAAGGCCATAAAGAGCTGACGAGTATGTGGATCGCCGAGAACTAAGGTGCTAAGTTCTGGTTAAACGTACTGAAAAAACTTCAACAGCGTGGGATGGAAGACATATTCTGATGACCTTAAATGTTTCCCTGATGCTATCAATACCGTTTTCCTCAAACTAACATCCAGCTGCGTATTGTACACATGGTTCGCAATTTGTCGAAATATGTCTTGTGGAAAGATTACAAGGCAGTCACCGCTGACTTAAAGCGTGTTTATCGTTCAGTTACAGAGGATGAAGCCTTACGTGAACTGGAGCGCTTCGGCAACATCTGGGACAGCCAATATTCGCAAATTGCAAAGTCATGGCATAACTATTGGCAGAATCTGAATACGCTGTTTAACTACCCTGAAGATATCCGCAGGGCTATCTACACAGCTAACGCGATTGAATTGTTCAATAGTGTAATCAGAAAGAGATCAAAAAGCGTAAAATATTTCCTAGCGATAATTCAGCGAGAAAAATGCTTTTTCTTGCGATAAAAGATGCCAGCAAGAAATGGAAAATGCCGATTCAAAACTGACGTCAGGCGGTGATTCGTCTTATTATTGAGTTCGAGGAACGCCTCGAAATACATATCAATGAAATGGCAATTATTATAGCTAGGCTACAATTTATTTCGCTGAGTGTAATTAGTGCACTTCGCAGGAATAGTAAGTTTACAACACGAGTACTTTTCGAAAGAGAATCATAGTACAAGCAAATTACCTTGTACTACAAGCAGTAATAAGTGGCCTATATGGTCACTTGCTTACACCTTTATTATGGCAATCGGTGAGCAAGTTCTGCCAGAAGCTCTTTCCTTTTCTGCGTGTGAGTTTTATATTGTTTTCAGGAATACTTTCCGGATCATCGTAATTATCAAGCGCGTGCTCCATACTAAGTTCTCGAATTAGGTGCAAAGTTGGGTAGGGAGCCCTATTAGTATAGTTTGCAGGGTCATCATCTTCGCTGTCTGCAAATACATAATTAGGGTGAAAGTTAGCAATTTGATAAATACCTTCATAACCTTGTACACATAACATAGCATTCGCTAAATCGACTAGATTCAAGAAATCATCAAAGTTTTGAAACCCTTGTGTAAAAAACAACAAGGTTGTTTCTCTTTCTGGGTTTTGTGTTAGTTGAACGCAGTGCTCAAGCATATCCATGACAGCATCATCATGACTTATACTGCTCGATGGTTGGTAGTAAATTTTATTCTGCTCAACTTCTTGTCTTGCAAATGGACAAAAGTTGAATTTAACGATAACAGAGCTGACCCAGTTCTGCATGGCATTAATAGGTGTGGTCATGTTAATTCCTCTGATGTGCGTAATGAAGTTAATAAATCAAGAGATTTAGGAATTGCGCCCTGATTTTTCTGTAGGCATGCATGTGCATTTTGACCCAGCAACGTTCGAGTATCGAAATCATCGAATAGCTTAATTAAAACTTCACTAAGCTGTTGTTCATGATCAATTTGTAGTGCACCTTTGTTGGAGAGTAGGTCTGGGTAGATGTGAGAAAAGTTGTAAGTTGAAGGCCCTGTAAGTACACCAACTGCGAAAGCCGCTGCTTCAAGCGGGTTATGCCCACCTCTTTCAATAAGACTACCACCTATGTAAGCAATATCCGCACAGCCATAGAGCATTTTTAGCTCACCCAAAGTATCGGCCAGCAAAACCTGTTTTGTAGGCTCTAAAGCCTCACTACGTTTAGTAAAAGAGAATGCTTGTTGATTGAGTATGTCTGCAACAAATTGAAACTGTTCTGGGTGTCGAGGTGCAATAATTAACAAAGCATTTGGGTTTTTCTTTAATAATTGTTGATGGGCAAAAAGTACTTTTTCATGTTCTTTTGGGTGAGTTGAACCTGCAACCCATACAGGTCTGTCCGCAAGCTGTGCTTTTAAGGCGTTAGCATTTAACTGAACATCAAAATCTATTTGGATGTCAAACTTTATTGACCCTGTTACGGTTACTTTCTGCCTAGCAAGACCCAGAGTAATAAAACGCTTTGCATCTTCCTCATTATGGCATGCTAAGTGATCTATGCTTTTCATAAGTCGTTTGGCGAGGGGAGAGACTCTTTGATAGCCTTTCAACGATTTCTCAGACAAACGCGCATTGATAATAACAGTCGGGCATGCTTGTTTGTTAGCTTGTGCTAATAGGTTTAGCCAAAGTTCAGTTTCTAATATGATCAGTAGTTTTGGTTGTAAGGTTTTGATAAAGCGTTTACTACAATGCCAAAAATCAAATGGCAAATAACAAATATTTGCATGTTGCCCAAGGCTATCAGTAGCTTGTTGGCGACCAGTAGGCGTGTTGCAGGTAATTACAATGTAGTCGTTCGGGTGGCGTTTTATATATGCTTTTATTAATGGCGTCGCTGCGAGCACCTCACCTACTGATGCGCAGTGGAAAATGACGGCATTTCTTGGTAAAGACTTCAAAGAAAGAGCAAAGCGCTCTAAAAAAAACAGCCGATAAGTAGGAGTTTTATGCCCTCTTATTAGGTATAGATAAATGACTATAAATGGGCTGAGTATATAAAGGAAGCAGCTGTATAAAAGGCGTATCATGAGTCACATATGGTAAATATAAAAACTCATTTTACTGTGAATTGTGTAAGAATTAAAATCTAATAACAAATTTACACACTTTAGAGTCGTGCTCCCACAAAATAACTTTGTTACCATATAGGTATATTTCAAAAAACACTGATAAAAGATGAAGTCTAAAAGTACGTATTTCTTTGCTGGTATATTATTTTTCCTCTCTACCTATGCATTTTCAGCACCAACGGCATATTTACCAATTGGGAAAGATGTCATTTTAGAGTATCAAATTGACCAGATGTTTGCTTTAACACATGGTACACCAATGGCAAAACCATATCGTTTAAGCGAAATACATTCTGCGCTGCGAAAACTCTATAGTCTTGATAGAGCATTATATAATGTTATTCAGAAGCGTTTGAAGCCCTACTCAAGTAAAGATGACATTACCCGTCAGGGTGTCAAATTGAGAGTTGATTCTGGAGAAAAAGTTAAATTAGCTAATGAGAGAAGTAATACCTCTAGTGAATATGCGGAACTGTCACTAGAAGGTATTTGGCGAGGCAGTGAAAGTTCGCTATTACAAGTCGGCATTGATTACCGAGTCGAAGCAGGAGATTTGATCCCGTATAATACCTTTTACGCGTTAGGCGGTGAGACTTTTCAGCTCAATTTAGGATATAAAGAACATTGGTTTTCACCGTTTAAAAGCTTTGCCCAAGTTTACTCTAACAATGCAAAACCGCTACCTTCTGTATCTATTGGGTTAATTGCACCATTGAAAAATTGGTGGAACTTTGACTTTGAGCTTTTTTATGCTGAGTCGGAACATGTAGAAAATGGCATCTTATATGAAGGAAAGCTACATAGTGGCAGACCAAAGCTGGCTGGTACACACTTTAGCCTAGAGCCGATAGATGGTTGGAAAATTGGCTTAAATCGAATGATGCAATTCGGAGGTGGACCTCGCGAAGTTAATGTTAAGGATGTATTAAAAGCTTATTTTGACCCAGCAGGAAATGATAATTCGGGTCTTACTGGTAGTAGGGATGCAGAATTAGGAGACCAATGGGTAACTTTTACAAGTACATTACGGACAACGACAGTATTGCCAGTTGAGTGGTATATAGAATATGGAGGAGAGGATACTAAAGGCCACAAAAACTACCAATTTGGTAACACCGCGACCAATCTTGGTTTTTATCTTCCAAAATTAACAGCTCAAAGTACGTTGCGTTATGAGTATTCAAATCAGCACAGCCTTTGGTATGTGAATGAAATATATCCGACTTACGGGAATTCAATTGGTGGAGCTGTCATGGGGAGTTTTATTGGTGATCAACGAAAGTTTGGCGATGCAGCACCATCTCAAGCTCATGTTATTGATGTTACTTATAGTGAATCCTTCACTTCTTTGTGGCGAGCGAAATACACTAGAATTGAAAATAAAAGTGGTTATTTAAATGAGCTTGGTCAACAAGGGGAGGATTATGAAGTGGGTCAAGAGTTGCAAATTAGCAATAGTCGTAGCATTGCCAAAAAGCAGGTTGAGACTACTTTGGCTGTAGGTAAGGATGTATTTGGACAGAGCTATACTTGGTTATCAGTCAATGTATACTGGTAGTTCACGGATATTATTTACAGAATTAAGCCCAATAGCGGTGATTTAGGAACTCATATGTCGAAAAATCAACATGTTGAACAAAGTTATTTAGCTTCTTTGCAACGTCATCAAGATGTTTTCAATACAATGGCTGATTATCATCAAGAAGTGATGCAACTATTGAATGCATGCCAAAGTGCTTTGGCTCGAGGTGGTAAAGTTATTTGGTTCGGCAACGGTGGTAGTGCGGCAGACGCGCAACATTTGGCTGCCGAATTTGTCGTTCGATATAAGCTGGAGCGGGGGCCGCTGGCATCAATAGCGCTAACCACAGATACGTCTATTTTAACTGCGCATAGCAATGACTACCACTTCGATACGGTATTTGAGCGTCAAGTTCAAGCTTTGTGTAAAAAAGAAGATTTAGTGATTGGTTTAACAACATCCGGTACGAGCGCCAATATTAATTTGGCGCTGGCAGCAGCCAATGAGTTAGGTGCGTTCACTGTGGCATTGACGGGGCGAGATGGTGGTGAAGTAAAAAGTATTGCGAAGTTACCAATTATAATTCGTAATGATGAAACAGCGCGTATTCAAGAAGCTCATATGTTTATTGGTCATTGGTTATGTGAAGCTGTGGATATGTTGGTTGCGGAGTTGCAATAATGAATTTAGCCAACTTACAACATCTGAATAAAGCACGTGTTCTAGTCGTTGGGGATGTCATGCTTGATCGTTATTGGCTAGGAGATACCGGTAGAATTTCCCCTGAAGCCCCTGTACCCGTTGTTAAAGTGAGTCGCCTAGAAGACAAAGCTGGGGGCGCTGCAAACGTTGCTAAGAATGTGGCACATTTAGATGGAAAAGTGGGATTACTCGGGTTGATAGGTAAGGATGACAATGGTCAAACTCTAGAGCGTATTTTGCAATTTGAAAATATACATTCGCAGTTAGTGAGTATTGATGCGCTGCCAACGATCGCTAAAATGCGAGTCATCAGCCGGCATCAACAAGTTGTAAGGTTAGACTTAGAAGAGACATTTACAAATACACATAGTCGTTTTCTGTTGAGTAAACTGAAGGAAGTCATTGATGAATATGATTATATTTTATTTTCAGATTATAATAAGGGGGCGTTGTCGGCTATTCAAGAAATGATAGCCGTTGCAAAATCCGCAGGAAAAACAGTGCTTGTTGACCCTAAGTCATCTGATTTTGCTTTATATCGCGGTGCAGACTTCATTACACCCAATCTTAATGAATTTAAACTAGCTGGGGGCATTGTTGATTCTGAAGAGACATTAACTGAGAGCGCTCGTAAGCTACTACAAGAAGCAGGCATTGAAGCAATGTTGCTAACTCGTTCAGAACAAGGCATGTCATTGATTAGTGCTTCAGAAAAACATCATTTCTCAGCTCAAGTAAGAGAAGTGAGTGATGTAACTGGTGCCGGTGATACAGTAATTGCAACCCTGACAACGATGTTGGGGGCCGGTATGATTGCGAAAGATGCAGTGGAAGTTGCAAATATTGCTGCAGGCATTGCAGTGAGTAAACTCGGAGCTGCCACTGTAACGCCCGAAGAGTTAAGTCGCAAGCTAGGGCAGTACTTAATTGAGAATGGCGAGCACTATCAAACTCCTTATGATGATGTGCATCAACATATTGCACTCGCACAAAAAAATGGTGAGCGTATTGTGTTTACCAATGGGTGTTTTGATATATTACATGCGGGACATGTAAAATATTTGGCACAAGCTAAAGCGATGGGTGATAGGCTAGTTGTCGGTTTGAATAATGACGAGTCTATATCACGTCTTAAAGGTTCAGATAGGCCAATAAACCCTTTAGATGAGCGGGCTATGGTACTATCTGCATTGGCTTCGGTTGATTGGGTAATCCCTTTTGGCAGTGAAGCACAAGGAGATACGCCAGCAGAACTGATTGCACGACTCAGCCCTGATGTTTTGGTCAAAGGTGGTGATTATAAGGTATCTGAAATCGCTGGTGCCGATCATGTGCTGAGTACCGGAGGAAAAGTTGAGGTGCTTGATTTCTTAAATGGTTGCTCTACTTCAAATATTATTAAGAAAGCGCAGTCAACTCAATAAGAGTTTATGGATGTCGGGCATCCATATAATGGGTGTGAAATGATACCCAGTTATCAGGAGTGAAGTAGAAGGTCGGCCATTTGCCGGCCTCTTTGTGCAGAGAGCGCTGTAACCGTTCTATATTACTGTTCTGCCAGTCTAAAGCTGGTTTTCTTAATTCACCGCGATCAAAATCGATAAGATACACCTTCCCCTTATCATCAAAGAGGATATTGTTGATATTCAAATCTGCATGGTAAACCCCTGCGTTATGAAACTCGGCGATAGTTAAAGCAACATCACTAAGATTTTGATCTGTAAGCGGCTGTGTCTGTAGCAACTCGCATAAACTAATCGCACCAGGTATGGCGGAAGTAATTAAATCTCCACGATATATTAATAGAGATTTCGTTACTCTGGCTGCGATTGGTTGAGGAACTGCTAAACCACGTTTTTGTAGTTCACACATAAGTAAAAATTCGCGATAAACACGAGAATTTTTTAACCCCGTATAAATATATTGGTCAGATAATATTTTGCCTATGATACCGCCTCGCCAATAATGTTTGAGCACATTAACGGTGTCGTTATGCTTAAAAAACCAAGCAGTAGCGCGTCCTTCTTTGGTGCCTACAATCGCGTTTTTTTGTTGCCAATAACTCGCATCAAAGTATTTAGCAGGGAAAGAGGGCTCAACGTATTCAGGGCTTAATATATACCCCTGTTTTGTATCATTAATGTGCATATCAGCGGTAAAGTAAACTTAGATGGAGGTAGTGTATCGCGTTTTTACCTCGCTATAAACTTGCAAAGCAATGTGAATAATTTAAGATCGGATTCTAAATGAGGTTTATCTTGCGGGAAAAGTGTGACAGATCAATATAATTCAATTTGTATTTTAAGATTATCGGCTATCGGTGACGTTTGCCATGCAGTCTCCGCAGTTCAAGATATTCAAGCGGCTCACCCACATGCAAAAATTACTTGGATAATAGGAAAGGTTGAAGCCATGTTGCTATCGGGCTTGCCAGGTATCGAGTTTGTTATTTTTGATAAGAAGCAAGGGAAAGCCGCGTATAACCAGTTGAAAGCGTGTTTTAAAGGCCGAAAATTTGATGTATTGCTGCATATGCAAGTTGCCCTACGGGCTAATTTGGTAGCCAGATGCATTCCAGCTAAGAAGAAAATTGGCTTTGATAAACATCGTAGCAAAGAGTTACACGGCTTATTTATTAATAAACGAATACAAGCACAAAGCGAGCCTCATGTTTTAGAAGGCTTTCAGAATTTTGCTCGAGCAATTGGTGCAAAATGCGGTATCCCGAGTTGGGAAATGCCTTACTCGGTGGAGGATGAAAGTGTGGCAAGTCAGCTTTTATGCGAGTTAGGTAGAGTTTTTGTGATTGCACCTGCGGCAAGTAAAGAAGAAAGAAATTGGTTACCTGAGCGCTACGCAAAAGTTGCTGAACACGCACACAAGCAAGGGTTTAGTGTGGTAGTCACTGGTGGTCCAACGACATTGGAGCAGACTTTGGCAGATAAAATAGTCAGTCAAGCATGTTGTCCTATTCTTAATTTAGTCGGAAAAACGCAGTTAAAGCAATTATTGTGTGTTTTGAAGCAAGCAAAACTAGTTTTGGCGCCAGATACTGGACCTGCTCATATGGCGGTGACAGTTCAGACACCAGTGATTGGGTTATACGCACATTCGAATCCACAACGTACCGGGCCTTATTTATATTTAGACTATGTTGTTGAGGTTTATCACAACAATTTATTTAAGCAAAAAAAGAAAACTGCGAAGCAACTGCCATGGGGCACAAGAGTTAAAGGCGCTGACTTAATGTCACAGATCAGCACTGAACAGGTTGTTACCATGTTTGACCATGTTGTAAATACTGAAAGGTTATAAGGGTGTTATGAGTCAAAAAGCTATTTTTTTAGATCGTGATGGTGTTATTAATATTGATCATGCGTATGTACATAAAAGAGAAGATTTTCAGTTTATTGAAGGGGTCTTTGAGGCATGTCAGTATTTCATTGCGCAAGGCTATATTATTGTTGTTGTGACTAATCAATCAGGGATTGGTCGCGGTTATTATACCGAAGCTCAATTTAATGTATTAAGTCAGTGGATGTGTGGGGAGTTTGCTAAGCATGGTGTGGCAATCAGTAAAGTGTATTTTTGTCCACATCATCCCAGTAAAGCTGAACCAGAGTACTTGGTTGATTGTCAATGCAGAAAACCTCGGGCAGGCATGCTGATGCAGGCGATTAATGAGTTTGATATTAAGGTTGAAAACAGTGTTATGGTGGGGGATAAAGTCTCTGATATACAAGCTGCTCGCAGCGCTGGAGTAAAAACTGCCATATTGGTTGAGTCAGGTCAAGCGTTTGATAAAGCAACCATGGAAACAGCTGACTTTGTATGTTCATCATTGGATAAAGTGCCCAGTATTCTGTCTTCCATCTCATAAATATTTACTTTACTGAACGGTGGACGATAATCACACTTCGTGCAATTACGCTCTGAAACTTTTACAATACATCCCTATTTGATATTAGCTGTAGTGAATTAAGCAAACACCAAGTTGATTCATTATGGGTAACCCGTGCAACCAATGGAGACTCTAAATGAGAGCATCGGCCTTTTATAGCCAGTTAGAGCAGCAACTTGAAGAAGTTAAAGCTGAAGGTTTATACAAAAATGAACGAGTGATCACATCCTCTCAACAAGCTGAAATAGCTGTATCATCAGGTGATTCAGTCATTAATTTTTGTGCGAACAACTACTTGGGCCTAGCAAATAGCTCAAGCCTAATCGAAGCGGCAAAACAAGGCCTAGATGCCCATGGTTTTGGTGTAGCATCAGTGCGTTTTATCTGTGGGACACAAGATATTCACAAAACACTAGAAGCTAAAATCAGTGAGTTTTTACAAACAGAAGACACCATTTTGTATTCTTCGTGTTTTGATGCGAATGCTGGACTGTTTGAAACAATTCTAGGTCCAGAGGACGCAATTATCTCTGATGCACTTAATCACGCATCGATTATTGACGGTGTTCGTTTGTGTAAAGCAAAACGTTTCCGTTATGCCAATAATGATATGGCGGCGCTTGAAGAGCAGTTAATTGCAGCTACCGAGGCTGGTGCAAAAACAAAGTTGATTGCAACAGATGGTGTTTTCTCAATGGATGGGGTTATTTGTAATTTAGCGGCGGTGTGTGATCTAGCGGATAAATATGACGCGTTAGTGATGGTTGATGATTCACATGCGGTAGGTTTTGTTGGCGAAAATGGCCGTGGTACGCCAGAGTATTGCGGAGTATTAGACCGGGTTGATATTATAACCGGAACACTAGGGAAGGCACTTGGTGGTGCTTCTGGTGGTTATACAGCGGGTAAGAAAGAAATGGTTGATTGGTTACGTCAGCGTTCACGCCCATATTTGTTTTCAAACTCACTCGCGCCATCGATTGTTACAGCGTCTATCGCAGTATTAGATATGCTTAAAGATGGTCAAGCGTTACGTGATACACTTTGGAGCAATGCAGCCTATTTTCGAGAGAAAATGGAAGCGGCTGGTTTCACGTGTGCGGGTAAGGATCATGCAATAATCCCTGTGATGTTGGGGGATGCGAAAATAGCTGCTGCGATGGCCGATAAATTGCTTAATGAGGGTATTTATGTCACTGGATTCTCATTCCCAGTTGTACCGAAAGGTCAGGCGCGTATTCGAACGCAAATATCAGCCGCGCATACTAAAGAGCAGCTAGACACCGCAATTAATGCGTTTATTCGTATTGGTAAAGAATTGGACGTTATTTAAACCTATTGGGGAGGCGAATGCTTCCTCTTTAACGAGCGAAAAGTATGAAAGCGTTATCGAAATTGAAGGCTGAACCTGGGATCTGGATGACAGATGCGCCAAAACCAGAAGTTGGCCACAACGACCTATTAATAAAAATCCGTAAAACTGCGATATGTGGTACGGATGTTCACATTTATAAATGGGATGAGTGGGCTCAAAATACTATTCCAACGCCAATGGTTGTTGGCCATGAGTATGTTGGTGAAGTTGTGGAGATGGGTCAAGAGGTTCGTGGTTTCCAAGTTGGTGACCGCGTATCGGGTGAAGGGCATATTACGTGTGGACACTGTCGTAATTGCCGTGCAGGTAGAGTACATCTATGTCGCAATACAACGGGCGTGGGAGTAAACCGAGAAGGGTCTTTTGCTGAGTATTTGGTGATCCCTGCCTTCAACGCATTTAAAATCCCAGATAATATTTCGGATGAATTGGCTGCGATTTTCGACCCATTTGGTAATGCAGTACACACCGCATTATCGTTTGATTTAGTGGGTGAAGATGTATTAATTACAGGAGCTGGACCAATTGGGATAATGGCTGCGGCAGTTGCTAAGCATGTGGGTGCTCGTCATGTGGTCATTACGGATGTAAATGAATATCGTCTGGAGCTGGCAAGGAAAATGGGCGCAACCCGAGCAGTCAATGTCGCCACAGAAAAGCTAGAAGATGTCATGTCAGAACTGGGTATGACAGAAGGCTTTGATATTGGCTTAGAAATGTCAGGTGTGCCTATTGCATTTAACAGCATGCTCAATAATATGAATCATGGTGGAAAAATCGCGATGCTGGGTATTCCACCGTCAGATATGGCAGTAGACTGGAATCAAGTTATTTTTAAAGGGCTTGTAATTAAAGGGATTTATGGCCGAGAAATGTTTGAGACATGGTATAAAATGGCCAGTCTGATCCAGTCTGGCTTAGATTTAAATCCAATTATTACACATCAATTTCATATTGATGAATTCCAAACAGGCTTCGATACGATGATATCTGGTCAGTCTGGGAAAGTTATTTTAAATTGGACGTGATGTACGTCATACCATGAGTTATAGACGGCTTTGGTCGTCTTTTTAAGTTTAGAGAAGTAATGTATGTCATTTAAAAATATTTCAGTTGCGCAAACCCACGAAATGCTTAAACGTGATGATGTCATTGTGGCAGATATTCGGGACTCAAATAGTTATGAGAATGGCCATATACCAGGATCAGAGCATTTGTCTAACGCAAATATTGGCCACTTTATGCAAGAGAAAGAATTTGAGCAGCCAATTATTGTTGTATGCTATCACGGCGTGAGCTCTCAAGGCGCTGCCAACTATTTGGTAGAGCAAGGGTTTGAAGATGTTTATAGCATGGATGGTGGTTTTACTCAGTGGGCCGCTGATCTCCCAGATGTTGTGAAAAAATGATTCTAATAGGTACTTCAGATAACCCTCGAGCGGTACAAGGCGCGGCCGATTACTTTAAAAGCCAGGGGGTTGCTGTTGTTTTAGAAAGCCATGATGGTCGGTACGTTCAAGTTTGGGTGCCAAAGGCCCAACATGAGCAAGCGCAAGCTTTGTGGCAAGACTTTATTGATAATCCGTATGATGAAAAATACCTCACAGCATCGTGGCACACAGGTGATACTGATACACAATTCATGTACAAGGGGGGCTCACTTAACCTCATTAGACGTTTTCATCAATTACATTGTTGTTTAAAATCCGTCTTTGTAGTTTGCATTGCTATTTTTATTAGCTTTCATATTTTTGATACTCACTTTGTTTTTCAGCTTCTTCAATTTGATCCTAGCTCACCAATGACTTGGCTTTCTCCTGCCTTAATTCACATTGGTATAGTGCACCTTGTATTTAACTTGGGTTGGTGGCTGCATCTGGGTGATAAGCTGATTAACCGCGTTGGACCTTTGCAAGTAGTCTCTATTTCGATAGCGAGTGCAATAATAAGTAACTGGGCACAATATTTGTTTGTTGATCAGAATTTTGGTGGATTAAGTGGTGTTGTCTATGCTTTGCTAGGCTACGCATGGATATATAGCCAACGTAACCCCTCTCAAGCTGCGTTGGTCGAAAAGCCTGTAGTGGGCTTTATGCTTATTTGGATGGCACTTGGGTTTACAGATCTATTGTTTGTTAATATGGCTAACTGGGCACATTTGTTTGGCATGTTAACGGGAATGTTATTAGCAATACTCTTTAATATAAATAAAAATGAAGTTACTAATGATAAAGATATTTAGTAAATAAAACTTCTCTGACAATTTCTTGCCCTGTTTCATCATTCAGCAGGCCTTTTAACTTTTCAGCGCAACGCATACGGATCTCTTCCCGGCCAGTGAGTGATTTTATAGTTTCTTCTGGTTCTTTACTTAATATTTGAACAATAGCGTCTCGCAATAATGGTGTGTGATGTTCAACAATCGCAATATTTGATACGTCGTTTAGCATAAGGTCGACGGTCACCCTCACATAACCCAGCTTTTTGTTTGATTGGCCAATATAATTGGTTATTATGTCCGGCTCGAAGCCAAAGTATCCCACAGTGGACTCTGCTTTAGCACTGATTGGGCTAAGTAGGAGTGTGAACATAAAAACGAAACAAGCATACATCTTCATAACGATTTAAAATCCCAGAAGTTCAATTAATCTATTTTCGAGGTGTAAGTGTATACTTATTTAAGAGATATTTACAGATATGTGGTAAATATCACTCTAAAAAACTAACTCTCTTTGTTGCTTCAGCGCTCAGTGGTATGATATCGCCCGTCGTATATTAGGCTAAGATTTATTGTGTTTGAATATCCTTTTTCCATAGATTATTTTTGGCAAAGTGCTGCTGAATTACAATGTGTGCCGCCCTCAATCGCAAACTTGCTATTTGATCAAGGTTCATTGACTTCATTACTAAAACAGCAATGTCAGCAATTTCGTGTCAAGGTGCTTTCTGAAAAGTGGGTACCTGCTACAAAGAGTCATATTGCGATATTTAACGGTGACGTGCAGAAGGTATTGTGTCGTGAAGTGTTATTGTATTGTGACGATATGCCGAAAGTGTATGCACAAAGCTGGATAACGCAAGCAGCTTATCAGGTGGGCGTAAGTGGGTTAGGTGAAACGCCGTTGGGTGAAGTACTTTTTTGCGATGATAGCTGGCTACGGTCTCAGTTAGATGTCTGTACTTTTCAAAGTGGAAGTACATTTTCTACCTTATCAAGAGTGCATAATGAGGCGGCAGAGCAACTTTATGCGCGACGTAGAGTATTTACTAAAAGTGACGCGCAAGTAATGGTATGTGAAATCTTTTTACCGGGAGAATAAGATGCAATTCAATGTACTCAAAGTAAAAAATATACCGGAATATAAGCAACTAATGCGGTTAGATAAACCCATTGGTACACTATTATTGTTATGGCCAACACTGTGTGCACTTTGGATTGCAAATAATGGCATACCACAGTGGTCATTGCTTATTATATTTACTTTAGGGGTGTTTGTAATGCGCAGTGCGGGCTGTGTTATTAATGATTTTGCGGACCGAAAAGTAGATGGCGCTGTGCAAAGAACTTCAGGTCGGCCGTTAGCGAGGAAGGCTATAAAAGCAGGGGAGGCGCTTACTCTATTTACGGGTCTGATATTTATTGCATTTTTACTGGTAATACAGTTGAATCTTAAGACCGTTGCATTGTCTCTGGTTGCGCTAGCATTGGCTTCTTGTTACCCGTTTATGAAACGATTCACGCATTTACCACAAGTTGTATTAGGTGCGGCCTATAGCTTCTCAATTCCAATGGCTTTTATGGCGACTAACGATGTCGTACCGACGTTAGCTTGGTTACTATTTATTGCCAATTTAGTGTGGACAGTAGCTTACGATACAATGTATGCCATGGTTGATAGAGATGACGATGTTAAAATAGGTGTTAAATCAACAGCTATTCTATTTGGTTCGTTAGATAGGCATTGGATCGCAATGTTAAATAGTTGTTATGTCGCTATCATGGGATATGTTGGTTATACACAAGCGCTGAGTTTGGCGTATTGGGTCGGTTTGTTCTTGGCGGGCGTCTTGCTTGTTAATCAGCAAAGAAAAATCACGGGGCGTGACCGTACTGCTTGTTTTAAGTCGTTTTTAAATAATAATTATGTAGGCATGGCAATTTTTGTTGGCCTCGCCACTTCTATGGCAGTGTAACATCGTACGTTGAGTTGTTTTATGCTACTCAGGTTATTCTGAGATACCCTTTCATTTATGCATCTATATTATTAATGAACACAACAAGAGCCGATATAGCTCTCTTGTGTTCATTACAATGCCATTATTGCGTAGTACAAGATTGAGCCTGAGCGGTTTGTTCTATTAGCTCTAGTAAGTGCTTAATATGGCTGTCTCCACTTACGTGATGATTCGTTTGAACCACTAGCTGTTCGTGGTCCACATCCTTATTTGTTTTAAGTAATACTAAATTAGGATCTTGTGCAATTGTTTTAGAATGCTCAATACTTGCTATTGCAAAGTGGTTTGAGCTTTTTAGACCTTCGATGACTTGGTCTATATTACCAATTTTCATACTAGTCGACTTATTTAAGCCTTCAACCGCTTCATTTAGCATAGTTTGAACTTGTTTGAGCTGAGAGAAACAGCCATACATCGGGTATTCTGACAATTCCGAACGCCTCAAACTATCTTTAGATGCCAACGGGTGATGTTTTGCGACAAACAAAATAAGCTGATCAGGCAGGTGTATATCGCTCATAACGTTACTAGCGCTTTGCAGATAAACACTAATATCAATTTCCCCTAATTGTAATTTCCTTGTTAACTCATTTTCGTCTTGCAGCTGCATTTCTACTTTAACATTAGGGTAATCAGCTAAAAATTTACCGCAAGACATGGGAACAATCGCACTCGCTTTATTCGTATAACCAACAACTAGCTTTTGTTGATCTCGGCCAAATAAACTCTGTTTAATTGTTTTCTTAGTTAGTTCCAACTCTGAAAGTGTGGCTTTACAGTAATTTAGAAATAACTCACCTTGCTCAGTTAACTTCACAGAGCGAGTCGAGCGCTTAACTAATTCACAGCCAATTTCATCTTCTAAAGTTTGGATGCTACGAGTCAGTGCCGAAGTACTGATCCGTGTTTGTTCCGCAGCTTGCCTAAAGTGACGAAGACTACCGAGCGCAACAAACTGTTCAAGTTGTTCAAATCTCATTCGAAATTCCTTTTAATTTCATCAATACACAGAATTTGTGTGATTTTCCCTAATACTAATACAAATATAGAGAAAACTAAAGTGAAATTTTTACATTTTGCTTACAAAAATCAATCAGGATAACTATCTCTTATCGCAATAAACTGGTCAATATTTTGCATGAATAAATCAACAAGCTTAGGATCAAACTGTTTTGCTTTTTCAGATTGTATTAACGCTAATACCTTTTCCAAAGGCCAGGCTGCTTTGTAACATCTGTTACTACCTAATGCATCAAATACATCTGCCAGTGCGGTAATTCTACCAACAATGTTAATATTTTCGCCAATTAAACCTTGAGGGTAACCACTACCATCCCATTTTTCGTGATGCTGATGAGCAATTGTAGCACCACATTGTAAAATTTCATTGGCAGAATTTTGTAAAATTTCGTGTCCAATTTCAGCATGAGTTTTCATTATTTGCCACTCATCTGCGGTGAGCTTCGCTGGTTTATTTAAAATATTGTCTGGAATACTAATTTTTCCAATATCATGTAGTGGGGAAGCCAGCTTAATAATCTCAGAATGGTAATCACCTAATCCATAAAGTTGGGCGAGTAGCATACTATAGTGAGCTACTCGTCTTACGTGCGAACCGGTTTCTTTCGAACGCTTTTCAACGGCTTCACCTAAAATATACGATAGTTCTTTTTGTGACTCTTTTACCGTTTCTCTTAACTTTAAGTTGTCATATGCTAAAGCAATATTGTTTGAAAAGAATTCAAGTAACTGAAAGTCAGTATGCTGTAAAGCAGACTCTTTACTCACATATAGCATTGTTTCACCACCGCATCGAGATGGAAAATAACCAATATATTCATGATGTGTTTTACAGGATGTCTTACGATTATGAGATTCAATAAATAGGTTCTTAACACTTTCAGGGATCACATCTGAGTTTGGTTCAACTCCTTCTCCAGACGCTGCAAGTAATTTAAACTTTGTAGCAGATTGCTTTTGGTTATTGACGGCGGCAGCGCAGTAAATATCATTGTCTTGGAGTCCTAATACATCAGACACATGAGCTAGAATCGTTGACGCAAAATCTCTGACACTGTCACATTGTAAAAAAGAAGAAGATGCGTTGATTATACGCTCTAGACCAAGCTTATGTCTTTCAATTGTTTGAATATCACGGTGGGAGCGTAGTGCTGAATAAAGCAGAGTCTTCAGTTTAACGGCGGTTAGCTCCGTTTTGTTTTTGTAATCATTAATATCATAATCTCGAATGACAGATTCTTCAGGAGCCTCACCTGGTTGGCCCGTTCTCAATATCAATCTAATATCATGATTAGCAATATCGTTGCGAATGTACTTAATTAGGTCAAGGCCAGCATGGTTACTTTCCATTACAACGTCGATTAAACCAACCGAAATATCATCTTCCCCTTGGAGTATCTCCATGGCTTGCTGTGCCGAATATGCATGATGAAAACGCAGGGCTTTATCTTCAAACTTAAAATCAGACAGCACCAATTTTGTTACTTGATGTATGTCCTCTTCGTCATCGACAACGAGAATATCCCAAAACCCGCTCCTTTGCTCTTGGTTACTTGGTTCATCTAGTGTTTCATTAGAAAAAAGAAAACTATTCACTCGCAGGCCCTTTTAAGACTACTTTCATTAATGAGTATAGTCGTAGAAAAAGGGCTATGCTTAATTACGAAGATGGCTTTTTTTCGATATTTTGCAATTCTATTTCTATGGCATCACAAGAGATATGAATTTCATATAAAGAGATAATGAGCGAAAGTGTTAAGCAACAAAGACTTGCTCCAAACAAAACAATGCCAGTTAGTGCGACATCAATGAATAATGCAAACATAGACAGAGTACATAACAAAAATGCAATTACCCCCCAAACTTGCATGAACCGAATGAGTTTAATGCGTTTTCTTAGATTATCAATTTGGGCTCTAACGAGAGGGCGTAATGTATCGCCTTCTCGTGCATTAAGTTCACGTATAAGCTGCGCAAGAACAAGAAATCGATTAGTGTACGCTAGCAGTAGTAGTGATATTGCGGGGAAGAGTAAACCTGGGGTCGTGAGTGTCATAAAGCCTCGAACTGATAGTTTTAAACAGGTAAGTAAGTATGACAGATAATAGCTTCAAGTGGAGGTGTGCTTTTACAACGGACAATATGATTGAAGCACATATTATTCAAGGCTTATTAACGCAAGCCAAAATACAATCTCATTTAGGCGGAAGTGCGTTGCAAGGCGCAATAGGGGAGATACCTAATGAACAGGCTAAATTAAGTGTTTATGTGTACGAGATAAAGCTACGCGATGCGGAGCAAATTTTGTTAAACTACGCACAAACGCAGAAGCATGATGATTGGTGCTGTGTGCAATGCAATGAGATAAATGGTCCAGCTTTTCAATATTGCTGGCAATGTGGGAAACAACATGAGTAAAGCAAATAACTTTCAACGTATCAGAGACTTAAATTACCTTCAAAAAGCAGTGTTGTCGGCTGCAATTATTGAACGTATGTTACCTAATTATACGTTGTTTAGTGAAGCAACAGAGTTTGGTGATGCGGCAATTATGAAGAGTGCGTTGAATGTCTGTTGGGAAATTATCGTGTTACCCAAAAGTAAAATCAACCTTGAAAAACAAGTAGACAAAATAGAACCGAATGTCCCTGAGTTATCGCAATTCGATATGTTTGGGACTTACCCTGCAATTGATACAGCGACGGCGTTATTAGGACTGATCCATGGGCTTATGGCCAAAGATGATCAAGAATTCATTGATATTGCGAAAATATCGCAAGCTACGGTTGCACGCTATGTTGAGTTTGTATTGGAAAATGAAGGCATTGAACCGGACAATACACTAGTACGTGAACATGAAATAATGCAATATGAAATAGACGTGTTAGCTGGACTTATTGACTTTGTTGAACAGATGGGGCGCATCACAAGCGACAGTGTTAAAGCATTAAAGCAACATGCTGTTGCTGATGGGCAAACGAATATTGGTATCGCCATTTAAAGTGGGCGTTAGTTTTTCTTGCTGAGTAAAACCAGCTCAAGGTAAAATCTTCATATTTTTAATGTAAGGCGGGAGAGGTAAATTGCGCATATTAGGTATTGAATCATCCTGTGATGAAACTGGCATTGCTATTTATGATGATGAACAAGGATTACTTGCACATCAGTTATATAGTCAGGTTAAAGTACATGCTGATTATGGTGGTGTGGTACCTGAGCTAGCTTCTCGTGATCATGTTAGAAAAACGATTCCTTTGATTGAAGCTGCGTTCAAAGAAGCTGGGTGTGGGCCTGAGTCTTTAGATGGTGTGGCATATACTGCAGGGCCTGGTCTAGTTGGCGCATTATTGGTTGGTACATCAATAGGACGTTCTTTGGCGTTTGGCTGGGGATTACCAGCTGTTGCAGTGCACCATATGGAGGGGCATTTATTAGCGCCTATGCTTGAAGATGAGCAGCCTGATTTTCCATTTATTGCGTTGTTAGTATCAGGTGGCCATACCATGATGGTAAAAGTCACTGGAATTGGTGAATATGAAGTGCTTGGAGAATCGGTTGATGATGCTGCAGGCGAAGCATTTGATAAGACAGCTAAACTTTTAGGATTGGATTATCCTGGTGGGCCACGTTTGGCGAAACTTGCTGAACAGGGAGTTGCAAAGAAGTTTGTCTTTCCCAGACCTATGACAGATAAGCCAGGACTTGATTTTAGCTTTAGCGGTTTAAAAACGGCAGCAGCTAACACAATTCGAACTGAAGGCGATGATGTACAAACGAAAGCGGATATTGCCCATGCTTTTCAAACGGCAGTGATCGATACTTTGGCGATAAAATGCAAAAGAGCATTAAAACAGACGGGTATAAAACGCTTGGTAATTGCTGGAGGGGTGAGTGCAAATACAGAGCTTAGAGGTAAGTTAGCGCGTGTGATGCAAGGCATGCAAGGCAAAGTATATTACCCACGAACCGAGTTTTGTACAGATAATGGAGCGATGATTGCTTTTGCTGGTATGCAGCGTTTAAAGGCTAAGCAATATGCGCCTCTAGATATGAAAACACAACCGCGTTGGCCACTTGATAGCTTAAAACCACTTTAAGACTTTTTTTTGCCAATTTTAGGCTCTTGCCCTTTCAAGAGCCTAGCTATATTTGAACGATGTCGAAATATAATTAAGGCCGTTAAAAAACTGACTGGAATGGTATAAATTGGTTTTATTAGCCAAGTATATATCGGTGCTGCGGTGACGGTCACAATTGCTGCTAATGAAGCGTATCGTGTTAACCATAAAACACACAACCAAGTTGCAATGAGCATTCCTCCCAATGACAACCCAATAGGCAGTAATGCACCAAAAGCTGTGGCGACCGCCTTTCCACCATTGAAATGAAAAAAGATGGGGTAAATATGACCTAAACATGCAGCAACAGCGACCGCGCCTAGCCAAACCGGTTCGATTTGTAGGAAATATGCCCCCCATACAGGGATAGTGCCTTTTAATATGTCAAAGATAAGCACGAGTACCGCGGGAACTTTTCCCCCTAACCTCAGTACATTGGTAGCTCCGGGGTTGTTAGAACCTGCAAAGCGAGGATCGGGCAAGCCAAATACTTGACATACCAAAACTGCGGATGAAATTGAGCCAATTAAATAGGCGCATATACAGATTAAACTAACTAACACACGTTTCCTTATTTTGTCTTATTAAGTTTTGGGCTATGATCGACAGTTGTAATAGATTTTTTGAGAAAACACTCTCAAGTTTGAGCTACGTACCAATGGAGCAGTAATGGATAAGGTTTATATCTCACAACTACATGTCGAAACCATAATAGGAGTTTACGACTTTGAGAAGGAAAGTAAACAAAGCTTATACTTTGATATTGAGATGTTGACCGATATTTCGGCCGCAGCTCAGTCAGATGATATACATTTGGCGGTGGATTATGCAAAGGTGAGCGAACGTATTTCGGTGCATACAACAGGCCAACCGGTAGAGTTATTAGAGACTTTAGTTGAACAATTAGCCGAGATTATTTTGAATGAGTTTAATGTGACACAAGTGATGCTTCGAGTTAGCAAACCAGCGGCAGTATCTGCAGCAAAAACCGTGGGTGTAGAAATAACACGGGTAAAACACTAGCAATGGCACAAATTTATATTAGCTTAGGCTCAAATGTTAACAAAGAGCATTACTTAGCAGCAGGGCTAAAAGCCTTGTTAACCCATTTCCCTGATAGTATTCATTCAAGTGTCTATGAAAGTGAAGCGGTAGGTTTTGCAGGTCGTAATTTTTATAACTCAGTGCTGGGCGCACAAACAGCGATGTCATTAGCGGATGTGTGTCGAGTACTAAAAGAGATAGAACTAGATAATGGCCGAACGCATCAGGATAAAAAGTTTAGCCCACGAACATTAGATTTAGATCTATTGTTTTATGACGATGTAATTTGTGAGAGCCCAGCTCAACTGCCGCGAGATGAAGTTGTAAAAAATGCTTTTGTGCTACAGCCATTGCATGAGGTTGCCGCAGATTTTTATCACCCAGTAGTGGCAAAAACAATTGATGAAATTTGGCGGGAATATCATAATCCGCAGCAAAAACTATGGAAGGTGGAGTTATAATATTTATGAGTATTATCGAAATTATTGTACTTGCCTTAGTTCAAGGTCTAACGGAATTTTTACCCATTTCAAGCTCGGCACACTTAATTTTACCTTCACAGATTTTGGGTTGGCAAGATCAAGGAACTGCATTTGATGTAGCGGTACATGTCGGCACTTTAATCGCCGTTATTATATACTTTCGTAAAGAAGTAGTGGCAATTTTAAGCGCTTGGTTTAAATCATTTTCAGCACAGGGAAAAACAGATGACAGCCAGCTTGGCTGGTGGATTTTAATTGCCACAATCCCATCACTGATCATCGGTTACTTTTTTAAAGACTTTGTTGAGAGCTACTCACGTAATGCCTATATCATTGCGACGACAACGATCGTATTTGGTTTATTGCTGTGGTATGCCGATGCAAAAGCAAAACAAATTAAAACGATTTATCAGCTCAACTGGATGAGCGCTTTACTTATCGGATTGTCTCAGGTGGTCGCTATGGTATTTCCTGGTACTTCTCGCTCAGGGATCACCATGACTGTTGGTTTATTAATTGGTTTAAATAAACAAAGTGCTGCGCGTTTTTCTTTTTTAATGTCTATACCCGTGATAGCTGCAGCTGGCTCATATTACATTTATAAGTTGATTTCAGCAGATGAATTGATTGATTGGCAGGCTATTGTAATGGGTTCTGTATTGTCGTTTATGTCAGCTTATGCATGTATTTATTTTTTCTTGAAAGTAATAGAGCGTATGGGCATGATGCCATTTGTGATATATCGACTTTTACTCGGCATGGGACTGTTTGCTTATTTATTATTGTAAGTCTCATCTGACTTAAAAAAGCGCTTAGGGCGCTTTTTTTGTGCTTACTGTTTTTTCTTCTGCCATATTTGTCTGTGGTAATGACTAACTCTTCGCAAAGGATAGGCGGGTTGCTCATTGTAAATATATATGACGACGAGTTTATAGATTAGGGCACGCGTCGGAAAGTGGTGCTAGGAGTTACTGTGAATGTATTGTAGAGATAAAAACGCGTCGATTAGCAATCGACGCGTGCGTATAGATACTTATAGCTCAATTAGAATGAGTATTTAGCACCTAAAGAAAGGCGTCGACCTTTTACATCAAAGAACTCACCCTCATCAAATGCAAATGGGTTACGTGGTGGTGCTTTATCAAGTAAGTTGTTAACACCTACACGTAATTGTAGCTCATCTAACAAGTATGTTTTGTACATAAAGTCGAACGTTGTGTATGACGGGATATCATTATAATTGTTGTCTTCTATTGTCCACGTATTACTTTCTACCGTTGAGTGGCGATAGTTAGTTGTTAATACGTATGAAGAGTCATCATGTGTATAAGAAGCAGTAAAGCGAGCTTTAACGCGTGGCGACTTCATTTCACCTAATTTAACGCGTAGCCCATCAGAGCGGCCCGTTGTATTTTCAGTCGCTTCAGTTAAATACGTTGCAGTGAATTTAAGTGAAAGAAAGCCATTTAGAATATCGGTACGGTATGCTGATTCGAAATCAAACCCTTTTCTTGCAAACTGAGCTGCATTGATTGGTTTATCAATGAAGTACTCGATATCACGCGTTTGTTCATTACGTACCACATTTGCACAGAATGGATTATCTAGCGAGCTAGACTCGTAACAATATTGTACTGTGTCTCTATCGAAGTACTCAATCGCACCATCGATTTCAAATGCCCAGTAGTCTAATGTGAAATCTAGACCTTCAACGAATGAAGGGGTATAAATAACACCGATAGTATGGTCATTTGATACTTCATTATTTAGGTGCTCATTACCGCGAATGTAACCTGGTAAGCTTCCACCGGCTAACCATTCATCGGTCGGCATCCAACCCGCCGGCATATTGTCAGCCGCACAGTTACGAATTACATTGTCTTTAAACTCACTGCCAGATGCTTCAATGCTATCGGCGCGACAAATATCGGCACGACCGGAATCAAAAGTTTTTGAATTTGGTGTAAATAAATCACCTAAGCTTGGCGCTCTTACTGACTTAGAGCGGTTAATACGAACGCGAAGTTCATCGCTTACGCCCCAGTTTAACGCGATTTTCCATGCATCATCACCACCAGTAACAGAGTAATCCATATAGCGGTACGCTGTTTCAAGTGTTAAATCTTGTACTAAGAACTTATCTTCAACAAGGGGGACTGAAATTTCTGCAGAGAGTTCATCTACTTCAATTTCGCCACTCATAGGTAAGCTAGAGTTGCCGAAGATTAACCCTTTGGCCATATTATCAGACGGGGTTGTCGTTACAGATTCACGACGGTGCTCTGCTGTAAATGCAGCAGCAACATACCCTGCAGGTAGTTCAAATAAAGTGCCATCAACAGTTAAAGCAAACACAACTTGGTCATGCTTGGCGAATCGGGTTGCAGTGGTCCCTATGTAGTCTAATTGTTCTTGAGTGACTGATGTTGCACCCATTGTATTAAATGGGGTACAGCCAGCTAAGGCACCTACGACATTATCGTTTGCATCGCGGTCAGCGCATACAATTTGACCATTGTACTCAACGGCATCGATTGCATTCATTTGGTTTTGAGTTAAAATCTCACCTTCCCAAATTGTGTCTTGCTCAATACGGCCGTACTGAACATAGGTGCTGTATCCCCAATCATCATTTAAAAAACCTTCAGCACCGATTGAGGTACGGAAAACTTCACGCTCTTGCCCATATGAACGGTTACCCCAAAGGTGTTCATTTGCTTGGCGTAATGTCACCTCGGTTAAGCCATTATCATCGAGTAACTTAGCCATATCATCTTTCATATATGCATTGTCACGACGAATTGTGTGGCGGAAGAAAGCTGGGCCACTTTCAGTTGTTGCATCGGTATTTGAATAGGTAAAATCAAATGTTAGTGCGTGTTCATCATTTAGTTGATAAGTACCGTAAGCAGACGCGATGATGCGTTCAAGAGGCGTCTGGAAAAAGTCTTTGTAACCGTGACCAAATACGCCATCACCTTGCTGGTCTCCACCTTGTAAATAGCTACGAGAAGCGTTACCAACTCCAGGGTTAGGTAAGCGGCCTAGTCCGTAGTCAAATGCACGAACATTACCATTTGCATCGAATGTATAATGGTGGTTATTGAAAGCATTATCATCAAAGCCACTTTGAGTGAAGAAGTCTCCTCCTTCTGAGTAGTAAGCCAATGCTGTTGGATGGCCCAATACGATGCGATCAGGAATGCCGTCAGTGCCACTGGTGTTTGCAGGGTTAGCATAGCTATTAACTGGGGTACGTACAAAGTCGCGACTGAGTTGTGTGTAGCTTTTGTTTTCTGTGTAATTCAATGAAGCGATGAATGAAAGTTTGTCTCCTTCCATACCACCTGTGATTGAGAAAAAGTTTTCTTCTCCACCACTTTGTTCAGGTCGAACGGTTGATACGTCAACCTCAATACCGTCCATTGATTTTTTAGTAATGATATTAACAACACCGGCAACTGCATCAGCGCCGTATACAGCTGCTGCACCACCTGTGGCAATTTCAATACGCTCAATCATAGATGTTGGAATGTTGTTTAAATCGACAGCAGTACCACCAACAGAACCTGGGACATAACGGCGACCATTCACTAAAACTAATGTACGCTCAGAACCTAGGCCGCGTAGATCGGTGGTGTTTAATCCGGATGAGAATATTAAGTTTGTGGTTGTTTCAGGAGAAAGGCCTACCGAAGCTTGTGGCATTGACGCAAGTAAATCGTTTACATTGGTAATACCTTGGTTTTCGAGTTCAACACCGCCAATAACCGTTACAGGGGTGGGGGAAGTAAGGTTAAAACGTTTTATTTTTGATCCAGTAACCTGAATACGCTCAACTTTTTTAACTTCTCCAGTTTCGTTTGCCATGACAGCTGAACCTGATACGGCGCTAGTTAATAACGCAGCTTTAATACCGACAGTCAATAGATTTAACTTCTTCAACATAAGACCTTTCTTTAAGTTGTTGTTAAGGGCCGCCCTTACTTTTATAAGTGCGGTTATATTTATGCAGCATTTTTAGCATATCTAAATGTTACAAGCGGCTGTTTGGCGGTTGTAATGTTTGTTTCTAATTTGTATTTTCTGTTTACGATGGTTTGTCATTTTGTACTCTGCCTTTATTATCAGTACTTGTAGGAAGGTGCCTTGTGTAACGAAGCCTTTACGGTGAGTGTGTATTTACTTTTATGTTGCATGTTATGTGAATGGCTTTTTCTAAATGGAAAAGAATATTCAAAGTTTTAGTATGATTAAGCAGCTTTTATGTGGTTGTGATGTTAGCGAACGTTTAATTTTGGCGGCGTTTTTTTAGGCGGTTGATTTTTTTTATATCAAAAGGGAACTTTTTATGCAGGTGAGGTACTCCCCACCTGATAATAATGATTAATTGAAGGTCGTTTTCAGAGTAGATAAACGTTGTTGTGTTAATTGGGTTTTAATTTGGGCCCCGCAGAAACCTGCGGCAATAATGGCTTGCACATCGATAGCCCGAGTGTTGGCAGCCGCCTCTTTAATCAGCGCAATGAGAGAAGGATTGTTATACTGTGAAAAAGTGATGATCTCGAGTAATAAGTCAAACCGCTCAGGTCTTCGCCATAAATCGATACGATCAAACAGGGTTAACAGCTGTTGTGCGCTCACTGACGGTATAAAACATGCTTTATGTTCACAAAAATCTCTCAATGCGACTGCATAGCGAGAAGGAATTTTTAGAGTTTGCTCGAGGGCTTTTAACTTATCACTGGGTGTATCGTATAGCCATAGACAAAATTGAATTATTTTATTATGTGGATGAGAGTGAGGTAGGCGCATGAGCAATTTTTTAAGTTGAGTGCGCTCCTGAACGTTCCAATCTATCAATAATGGTTGCACATCTGTCAGCGCCCCAAGCTGGTCCAGAGTCGTGGTAAAGTGTTCAATCGCACCGTCAGCTAAGCATTTTTCAATTTCTAGCCATATACGTTCTTGCGTCAGCGTTTTTAATTCACCTCGACTAACCATGTTTTCCATCATTTTCATTGTGCTATCAGCAATGGTAAAACCTAAGTGATCATACCGTGCTGCGAAGCGTGCAACACGTAGAATACGTAAAGGATCTTCACTGAATGCGGGTCCTACATGACGTAAAATACGGTTATTCAAGTCATCTTGGCCGTGGTACGGGTCTATTAATTGACCATCATTTGCTTTTGCTATTGCATTAACTGTGAGGTCCCGTCTAAATAAATCTTGCTCGAGTGTAATACTTTGTTCAAAATCACAGATAAATCCACCATAACCTTGACCACTTTTTCGCTCTGTACGCGCGAGCGCATATTCGTCATGAGTCTCGGGGTGTAAAAAGACCGGAAAGTCTTTGCCAACTTGTTTATAGCCCTGCTTGATCATTATTGCTGGCGTTGCCCCGACAACAACGTAATCTCTTTCGACAATAGGGCGACCTAACAATTCATCGCGTACTGCACCGCCCACTAAATATATTTTCATTTTGGCCTCAATCTTGTCTAACGGAATAAACTAATTTCATAAAATTAGAAACAAGGTTTTAACTTGTTGGCTTTTTTTGCCATTATAGGCTGCATCATAACAATAAAGAGACGCATCGTGTATTTACGCTACTTTGGGTTGAATGAAAAACCCTTTTCAATTGCGCCAAATCCAGAATACTTGTTTTTGAGTGACAGACATAAAGAAGCGCTCGCGCACTTAACATACGGTTTAGGTGATGCAGGTGGCTTTGTATTACTAACAGGAGAGGTAGGGACTGGAAAAACGACTGTGACACGCAGTATGCTCGCTCAATTACCAAACAGCACTCAAGTTGCTTTTATTTTGAACCCTGCTTTGTCTGAAATGGAACTATTGGCCAGTATATGTGATGAGTTAAACATAGAATACGATGCCGATAACGCAACGCTAAAGCGTTTAACTGATATTATCAAAGCCCGCTTGCTCAGTAATCATGAGCAGGGCGGTCATACCATGTTGATCATTGATGAAGCACAGCATTTAGCGCCTGAAGTCCTTGAGCAATTACGACTACTGACAAATTTAGAGACAGATCATAAAAAGCTATTGCAAATTGTATTAGTTGGCCAGCCTGAGTTACAACAACTGTTACAGCGGAATGAGTTACGACAGTTAGCACAGCGGATCACGGCGCGTTACCACTTATTGCCATTAACTGAAGCACAGGTCTTTGCATATATTCAGCATCGTTTGAATAAAGCGGGTTGTGAGGCATCGTTATTTGACCATGACGCAATTGCTTTTATGCATAAAGCAACGGCGGGAATACCCAGATTATTAAATTTGTTGGCAGATAGGTGCTTACTCGGCGCTTTTTCAGCCCAGAAGATGGTTGTTAATAAAACCATTGCACAACAAGCAGCACAAGAAGCGCTACCACTTGATTTAGTCCCGCAAGAAGTGGCTCAAAAAATCAGTTTGCAATGGCAGGTTTCAGCCACGTGTGCCTTGTTATTTATCTCAGGCTTTGGCCTGTCATATATTGTATAGTGAAATAAAATGTCTTATTTATTTAATGCTTTAAAACAATCAGAACACACAGCAACCTCAGAGCAGGCGCATTTGTCTTATCAACATGAGAAGCAATTGAAGTTTTATCGTCGGCTTTCACTTGGGTTGGGCGGTGTCTTAGTGTTTGGTGGTGCACTTGTCGCAGGATATGCAGCCGGTAAGTTTATACAATCATCATCGCAAGTTACGTTGACTAGTAACGCTGTTGTTGCGCAAAAAAATAATCAACAAGTACAACAACCTGCGGTTAAAGGTGTGCCGAAAAGTAATTCGCAGGCTAATTCGACCCCTGTGGAGCAGTCGATAGTCAGTAGTGCGGTAAACCAAAACCCGATAGCGCAACCACAAACGGTAGTAAACCCAGTGGTGAATCCAATACAGCCGAGCGTTCAGTATCAATGGGCATCGGTGCAAATTGGCGTTGATGTATCTGGTCAAGCGGTATATGAACAACGTTTAGTGCCAGTCGCTAATCAACAGGCGGTTGTTAATCAAGCAAATATTGTTCAGCCGCAATTTGTTCAACGTAACACGGGGCTACAAAGTTTGACGCAGCCCAATATCCTAGCCCAACAAAATACCAGGCAACCCGTTATCACAGCACAACCCCCGAAGCTAGGTGACGCATCAAGTATCGATATGAGCCAATATCGCGTACTTGGTAAGCCGTTGAATGAGCAAGCGAGTTATCATGATCCTGAGCTAGATAAAGTGTCAGATGAGCTCAAAGATGCCTTTGCTCAGGCGGTTGCTGATACTGAAGGCAGTCAAGAGAGCGAAGTAATAGCAACGAGTAAAGACTCTGCAAGGGCGACGCCCATCGAGCTATTACCCATAGATCTGCAAAACAGTATTCCACGATTACGGTATCAGGCACATATTTATGCTACTGAAGCGGATAAGCGCTGGATAAAGTTGAATAATCGCGATCTGTATGAAGGAGATAGTATAGGTGTATTGCAGCTATTAGAGATCACGCCTGAACAGGCATTGTTTGATTTTGACGGTTATGAGTTTACCTTAAAAGCAATGCAAGATTGGCCGCTTTAACACCGTGATATATTGGCTACGTTGGTGTTATGGCAGCATTGAATGGCGGAAGAACTTTAACAAGTCTAAGCTAAATTCTTCCGGCTTTATCGCCGCCTCCAAACTATCATCAACTCGCTTGTTAGATAGGTCGACGTCTTTTACTTCGACATAATGCATATGCTTTGCGTGGTAGAATACTTTAACTGTCGGTTTCAAAGGCGCCTCAGGGTTACTTGCACAAACAATACCGACTCTTTGGCTGGTGAGCTTGACGAGCGTGCCAACTGGGTAAACCCCAATGGCATTAATGAATATATTTAGGAGCTCGGTGTCGTAGTGATGCGGGGTGCCTTCTTTAAGTATTTTGAATGCTTTGACTGGTGTCATGCCGACTTTGTAAATTCGCTCAGCGGTCAGTGCATCATATACATCTACAATGGCTGCCATTTTGACGTACTGAGACAGCTCATCCGTTTTATATCCATATGGGTATCCCGACCCATCGAGCCGTTCATGATGATAACCCGCTATTTCAGTAGCGATTTTACCCAGCTGAGCCTGTAATACAATGTCAAAGCTGTATTTAGCATGGCTTTTCATTACTTCAAATTCATCTTTTGTTAGCTGGGATGGCTTTTGTAAAATAGAATCTGGAATGTGTACTTTACCAATATCGTGCAGTAGCGCTCCCGTCGCCATTTGCTCTATTATAGGGCGTTCAATGCCCATATGTTTGGCAAAAATGCTAATAAGTATTGAGACATTAATAGAATGTTCTAACAGATAGGTATCTTTTTCTCGGATACGTGCAATACACGCTAAGGCATCTTGATTTCTAAATACGGAATCAATCAATCCATGAGCAGTTTCTTTAAAAGCGGAAATATTGATTGGCCCACCCGATTGTAAGTCTACAAAAGCTTTTTGTTGCAGCGTTTTGGCTTCATCATACAGTTTGGTTGCTTGCGTTAGTTCCGACTCGATACTGGCGGATTTGTGCCATGGATTAAATACGGTTTCAGGGATTGATTCATCAATGGGAGGAGGGGGTTGTTGTTGTTGTTGTTGTTGTCCATTCTGGATGGTTTTATCTGGGTCTATCTCTACTTCAAGTACACCTGTTGATACTAACTTATCAATGCTCTTTTGCGTCTTTACCCAACCTTGACTTTTAATCTTTATGTGGCCAGTTTGCTTTATTACGCCAGCGACATACATGCCAGGTTTCAAGTCCTTGATATTTATTATTTTCATCTTGAGCCCTAAACATAAAGTGAGACTTATAAGACTAGCAAAGATTAACAAAAGCGGTAGTACTAAAGAGGGGGGAGATTTACTGGCGAGCGATTAAAAATGAAATGGGCATAAGCTGCTGGCTTATGCCCGTTGAGATTATTAATCTTTATTCGTCATCTTCAACCAACGTCATTAGAGAAGTGTTACCCCCTGATGCGGTGGTATCTATACTGATGGTTTTTTCCGTAACTAAACGACTGATCAAAGTATCATAATACTCAGCACTGATAACTGGTAAAATGGCACCACTACGCGCGGCCAATTGCTGGCTGAAGTACCCTAAGCGTGATGAGCGTGCAGCAACAACTGCACCCGCAAGGTGAGGGTGCGTTAAAACAGCGTGTAGTTGATTCGGTTTTGCAACCTGGAATACTCCTTCGGCGATGCCTGTCGAGATAAATTTATCTCTAAACGCTTGGGCTTCATCATAGAAAATCTCAGATGCAACTGTAATAACCGTATTACCCGCAGCTAATGCAGTAATAATAGAAATTGCCCAAAAGTTAAATGAGGTACTTTTATCGGCGTAACATACAACACAACCACGTGCTTCTAAATGAAGCGTGTTTGATTCACCAGTTGGTCCAGGTAAGGTCGTATGTGTACGCATACGTTTTTCTAAACGGTTCAACTGAGTACGTGCATCAGCAAGTGTTTTTGCTAAATCGTCTGCTAAGTCATCAATAATTTCAACGGTGGCAATTTTGGCTAACAATTGACGAACAGCAGAAACTCGATCGTTTAACGGTGTTGCGCGCCAGATCTTTTCATCACGCATTGAATTACGCATCAAGCGATCAACTTGCTCTGTTGCTCCTGGGAAGTTGTGAGTTTCTAACTCATCAGCGGTTAAGTTAGTCATTTGTACGTTTTCAGGTGACGCCTTTTCTTTTACCAAACGATACAAATAGTTTGGGCCACCAGCTTTAGGACCAGTCCCCGACAAACCTCGACCACCAAAAGGTTGCACTCCAACAATCGCGCCAATCATATTGCGGTTGACGTAAACATTACCTGCTCTAGACATTTTAGCTAAATAGCGGCAACGCTCTTCTATACGTGAGTGAACGCCCATTGTTAAGCCATAACCGGTGTTATTGATTTGGTCAATCACATTGTCTAGCTCGCTGGCTTTATAACGAATAACGTGCACGACAGGACCAAATACTTCACGTTTCAATACGGATAAATCAGAAATTTCATATAAACGAGGGGCAAAGAAATAAGCACCATTTTCTGAATTATCAGGAATTGGCGATTCAAACAACAGCTTGCCATTGGTTTTTAAGTATTCAACATGTGCACTAAGTGTATTGAGTGCTTTTTCGTCAATAACTGGGCCAACATCGGTATCTAGTTGAGCTGGGTCGCCGATGTGTAATTCTTGTAAAGCGCCTTTTAGCATTTTAATAATGCCATCGGCCACATCTTCTTGTAAGAATAAAACCCGTAGTGCCGAACAGCGTTGACCTGCACTTTGGAAACCCGATGAAATAACATCATCAACCACTTGCTCTGGTAAGGCCGTTGAATCAACGATCATACAGTTTTGACCGCCGGTTTCGGCAATAAGAGGCACTTGAATGTCATTTCGTTCAGCAAGAATCTGTGAGATTAACGTACCTGTTTCAGTCGAACCGGTGAACATCACAGCTTGAATACGCTCATCTGGTACTATGTGTTTACCGACTTCACTGCCTCGCGCGATTACCGCTTGTACAACATGTTCGGGTAAACCCACAATCTGCATTAGCTCGATACAACGCAGTGCAATCATACTGGTTTGTTCTGCCGGTTTCGCAATAACGGTATTACCCGTTACTATGGCTGCGGCAACTTGACCTAGAAATATAGCCAGTGGGAAGTTCCAAGGACTAATACATAAAATAACCCCACGCGCTTCAAAACGTTCATCTTCAGATAACTCTTCTGCACGTGCAGCATAATAACGGCAAAAGTCGACAGCTTCGCGTACTTCATCAATGCTGTCTTGGGTAATTTTTCCGGCTTCTTTAATACAGATAGCCACCAGCTCATCATGGTGACGCTCTAATATATCGGCAATGCGGCGTAATAGTTCTGCACGTTCAGATACCGGTGTTTCTGACCAGCTTTCAAATGCACTATCAGCGTTTGCGAGCATCGAGTGCATTTTATCACTTTGATGAAGCGGCACTTGACCGACGATTTCAGTGTGATTTGCTGGGTTGCGCACAGCTAGGAAGCCCTCTTTCACATCCGCTGCAGAGATACGGTTATCTTCAAACCATTTGTCTAGATTGTCTTTTAATGGAGAAATAACATTGATGTCTGTTAAATCCATGCCTTTTGAATTGGCTCGTTCAGCACCATAAAGCTCAATAGGCAAAGTAATTTGGGTATTAAATTTATTGCGTAAGCTTTGCAATGTTTCAACCGGGTCTGGCAATAAAGACTCAACAGGTTTAGTGACGTCAACAATGGCATTTACAAATGATGAATTCGCACCATTTTCAAGTAAACGTCGAACGAGGTAGGCCAACAAGTCTTCATGTTGACCAACCGGTGCATACACGCGGCACTGTACGTTGTCTTTTTCTACGATTTGATCGAATAACGATTCACCCATACCATGCAGACGCTGGAATTCAAAACCTTGGTTATTACCCTTGGCGACTTCTAAGATAGTTGCCGCCGTGTAAGCATTATGTGTTGCAAACTGTGGGAATAACGCATCACGTGCTTCAAGTAATTTAATGGCACATGCTTTGTAAGATACATCTGTTGTTGCTTTACGGGTAAATACAGGGAAGTGATCTAAGCCATCTTGCTGTGTGGTTTTAATTTCTGTATCCCAGTACGCGCCTTTGACTAAACGGACCATAAGTTTACGACCGACACGGCGGGCTAAGTCTGTTAACCACTCAACTACGAAAATCGCTCGTTTTTGATAGGCTTGTACAGCAAGACCAAACCCTTGCCAATCACCAAGCTCATCGTCAGAGAAAACCGCTTCAATGACATCTAAAGAGATGTCTAATCGGTCTGCTTCTTCAGCATCAACGGTGAAACCAATGTCATATTTTTTTGCTGCTAATGCCAGCTCTTTTAGCTTAGGCACTATTTCAGTGAGTACGCGTTCCCGATGGCTGAACTCATAACGTGGGTGTATTGCTGATAATTTAACTGAGATACCAGGGCTTTTTATTGGACCTCTGCCGTTTGCTGCTTTACCTATAGAGTGAATCGCATTCATGTAACTATTAAAGTAGCGCTGGGCATCTTCCATAGTACGTGCGCCTTCGCCTAGCATATCGTATGAATATACATAGCCTTTTTGCTCTTTTTCAGCAGCTCTTTCAATTGCTTCGTCGATGTTTTGACCCATAACAAACTGCTTTCCCATGATTTTCATGGCAAAGTTTACAGACTTACGGATCACTGGTTCACCTAAGCGGCCTATGGTCTTTTTCAAAACACCAAACTGTTGATCTTTATTTTTGTCTGTGTAGTTCACCATTTTACCGGTAACCAGTAAGCCCCAGCTAGATGCGTTAACAAACAAAGAGTCGCTGCTACCTAAATGCGAGCTCCAATCACCATTGGCTAATTTGTCACGAATGAGGTTATCTTGGGTTTCCTTATCAGGTACTCGTAGCAACGCCTCGGCTAAACACATCAATACCACCCCTTCTTCTGAAGAAAGTGAGAATTCATTTAATAGTGCATCCACGCCATTTTGACCGTCTTGATCTTTACGGATGTTTACCACAATCTGGCGTGCGCGTTCCCATGCACGGCTTCGAGCCGTCACGCCTACTTCAGCAAGTGGCAAAATATGGTCAATAACTTGCTCTTCATCAATACGATAGAAGTCACGGATTTTTTGTCTGATAGGACAGTTAGTAATTAAATCACCGTTGTAAAGCATAAGGAACCCTCTGAAAAGGAGTCAAAAACACACGTAATTAACACATATTAAGTCAGACAGGGGTAAGTTGGGTCAGACTGCATAGTGGCACAAACAGCGCCTAATTAATTACAACATAGTTAATTAATGCATTGCGCGAGACTAAACAGTATCACACTTAAAAGGTGTTTAAAATTTAGCCTAGATGCATTGTGTTTAGTATCAAATTTTTCAGGCATTCTATCTGAGAATAAGCAGTATATGCTGTCTTATTTTGGGAAAATACGGTAAATTAAGGGGATAACTCACTCAGAAACAGAATTAAATGCTGCATGACAACTTCGATTAGAACTCGTGTATTAGACCGTATTGATTTAGCAATATTAGACGTATTGCAAAGGAATGGTCGAATATCTAATGTTAATTTGGCAAAAGAAGTAAATTTAAGCCCGAGCCCATGTTTAGACAGAGTAAAAAAACTCGAGTCTGAAGGGTATATAGAGGGTTACTCTGCGCGTTTAAATTCCGCGAAGCTAGGGCAAGCATTGGTCGCACATGTAGAAATAACGTTAAAAAGCTCTACAGAGGCGGTATTTTCGCTCTTTAGGGAGCATATTGTTAAAATACCGCAAGTAGTGAGTTGTGATATGGTCGCTGGTGGCTTTGATTACCTTGTCACAATTCGTGTTGCGGATATGGCACAATATCGAGAAGTATTAGGTAAAATTGTAGAAACACCAGGCGTGAGTACGAACCATACTTATATGGTGATTGAACACATTAAGTCAGACAGTGGCTTGACCATTTTGTAACACGATTATATAGCATGAATCACGTTCAGGCTGAGGGAGCGCTATCGGCCCGAACGTTGATTATCACTGTGGAATTATGCCCATCCATCATAGCGTTTACGGCGCGATAAGAAGATTGTCAAAATCACCCCTAATAATAGTCCAGCAAAAGCAATACCGCCGCCATAAGCGAGTAATGTGTGCTGCTCGCTTTGCTTTTTAAGCGCATTTTCTTGTTTTTGCGTTGCTAACTGCGTTTGTAAATCTAAAATACTTTTTTGTAGTAAGGCATTTTCACTACTGAGATCATCATTGCTTTGTTGTAATAACGGCAGCTGTGCTTGTGCATCGTCCAATTGGCTTTGCATTGTACTAAGTGTTTCGCTGGCTTTGTTCAATTGCTGCTTTAAACCAGGTTGCATGGATATAAACTTTTCTTCAACCCACACTTCACGGCCTTTATCATCAATGATTTGAATGTAACCGTTTTGCGGTTCGGCAATAATTTGGATCTGAGTTCCAGCATCTATAGAACCAAGAATTCGATAGTTTTTCCCCGGACCAGAGTGCGCATATAAAAATAGATTATCAACGATAAATCCAGCGTTTGCAGTTGTATTGTCGACTGCCGCCACTGACGTTGCTGCTAATTGTGTTTGCTCAACTTCTTCTGCAATTGAAAAGTGGGAAATAAGCGCAAGTACACTGGGTAATATTATTCGTTTTAACATCCCTAGACCCAAGATTTATTAATTTTTTCAAATAGTATGGATTTAGCTGATCAATAGCAAGAGATAGCTAAAACTTCCGAGAACATATGGTAAAAAGATTGCAAACTGTAGGTGCATTGTATATTTTGGGCGTTCGATAATTATATAGGTAATAACTTGCCCTAATGGACACTGAAATAGAACTGAAGTTTTTACTTTCAGACAATGAAGTTCCTCTTATACCAGGACTCATCACTCAATTCGCAAAAACCGTCAAAAACCAACCCGCTCGGAATTTAAAAAACGCATATTACGACACGCCTAACCGAGAATTGCGCGCACTTGATATTGGTCTGCGCACCCGCTGTTGTGATAGTGACTGTGAACAAACAATTAAGTTGGCGGGAGAAGTTGTTGGGGGATTGCATCAACGGCCTGAATATAACTTACCGCTGAATTCGGTTCGACCAGATTTGCTGGCTTTTGATCCAATAATTTGGCCTCATGGTATGCAAGTGGGCAGTATTAACGAAAATTTATTCCCGATCTTCAGTACTAATTTCATCCGCAGGACGTGGTTAATTGAAACTGAGCAGGGCAGCAAAATTGAAGTGGTATTAGATAAAGGAGAAGTGGTTGCACAAGGGCAAGTAGAGCCAATTTCAGAGCTTGAGATTGAATTGGTTGAAGGGACACGTCATGATTTATTTTTACTGGCCGATCACTTAATCAATCTATCAGGGTTGCGTTTAGGGCTCTATTCTAAAGCGGCCAGAGGATACCGATTAGCGGATAATAAGCCGCTTGAGCCAAATAAGTTTATTGGCTTTGTGCCATTGCAGCCTGGAGCCACCCAAGAGCAGGCGCTCGTTGCTTCAATTAATTATGGTATTCAGTTTGTGCAAAAGCATGAACAATGTTATTTCAACAAGCCAAGCTTAAAAACACTGAAACGCATTATTGATGGTGTGACACTTATTCGCCATACATTTAGGTTGTTCTCTGACATTGTTGATAAAGAAACAACAGAACAGTTACGGGGGGAGTTTAAGTGGTTACTTGATGAGCTGGTGTGGGTAGAAAATGCAATTTATTTAAAAACCTATACTTCAAAACGCCATGCCTATTACAAAAAAATCAATAGTGCACCTGAGTTATCTCAAGTGATTAGTGATTTAAAAGATGTGCAGCCTACAGCGACAGATATTGAAGACTTGTTTCATTGTGCGCGATACAACCGTCTTATTTTAACATTGACCCGTTGGTTAGTTGATAGAGAATGGCGTCAACATTGGGACCAAAAGGCACTTAATGCGGCTGAGCAACCGGTTCATGAAGTGGCAAAAGGTTTTTTCGATAAAGATTGGCAAGACTTAAGAGCTTTATTACCCAAGAACAAGGCACTCACAAAAACGGATTACTTACGGTTACGTCATCAATTGGAAAATACGCTATTGAGCGGCAATTGTTTGGGTAAACTGTATGATAAAGAACTGCGCCAGGAATTTAGAACGCCTTGGATTGACATTGTTTATGGTATTTATGAACTAGACACACTGTCATATTTGATGCAGTTGTGTCGGGGGCAAGATAGCGAAGCATTACGAGATATTCAAACTTGGCTAGAGAAAAAAGCTGATTTCTTGGTCAGTGCGATGGAGCAAAGTCGAGACGTTTCAGTGAATGGGTTGCCATATTGGCGATAGCCCCATCATATCGATTGCTACCGTTTTGGGTTGCAATCGGTATTGTATCACCGCAAGGGTATACCGAGTCATGGTATAAGTGGTATGAGAAAGGGGAGTTAAGCATCTACCATAAGCCCGCAGAGAAAGGTTTAATTCATGTTAAAGCGTCTGCGTTGTATGTAAATACGAGCGTTAGGAGTTTTATTAATTTACTGCATGACACAGAGAATGTGCCTAATTGGTTGAGTGCTAGTCAGCAAGTATCTTTGGTTGCAAGCCCTACACCGTCTGAGCGCATTGTACATAACCTCAGGTTTGGATGAGGGTTTTGAAATAGAAAATATTTTGTAAACCAACTTACGTACAATCCAATGATGATATTTAGTTCAATATCAAGGCGCTTTTATGCAGTAATAGCGGGCTATTACAAATGAAAGCAACGCCGAGAGTGAGAAAAATAGCTTTATTGGGCAAATTCGCTTATCCAGAGCTGAGGTTACATACATATTTCAGTGCTCCATGGCCTATTTCAGATAGAGACATGCTCACCCATTCATGCTTTACCCAAGTGAGCACCACGCATTATCAGTTACAAGTAAAAGATACGCAGCTTTGGCAAGTACACAGTAAAGCAATACGTGTCGCACCTGTGAAAGCGACTTGGCAGCTTTATCAACAAGGCAGTGATCTTAGAATTGAGTATGTGGCTTATGCCAACCCAAATGGTGCACTGCCGAAGTGGCTCGTGAATAAGCAAACCTTGAAAAGTATTCGGTACACACTCATTGCGATAAGGTCACAGCTCAAAAATAAAAAATACGCAGTCAGTAAAATGACAATATCTGGCGGTGCGTGCACCGATTTTTAACGGTGATTTTGCCAAGACAGCTCGCTATTGTTCAACTACACTCAATAAATCCTTTTTTCGTAGTTAAGTATTATGATTGATATTGACGACAAAGTATTGGACGACTTACGCTCAGGGTTTAGCCTGCCTGCAAAGCCTGAAATATTGCAAAAGTTACAAGTAGAATTAAACCAAGATGAGCCCGAGCTTGGCACAATCGCAAAAATTATTTTAGAAGATGTTGCAACGTCAGCAGCCGTTTTGAAAGTCATTAATTCACCAGCTTATGGTATGTCAAGAACTGTGACTGATATTAAACAGGCCGTCATGTTTTTGGGCGTAAATTGTATAACGCAGTTGGTGACAGGGCATTTGCTAAAAAGTGCGTTTAGCCAAAATGATTGCAGTATTTCATTAGAACGATTTTGGGATAATGCATCTGATATTTCACAAATAGCGATGTTAATTGGTCGTCAAGTTAAGCCGACTATCCCCATCGAAAACTTGCAGTTAGTTGGCTTATTTCATGATGCAGGCATTCCCGCTATGGCGATGAAATACGATAATTATGCGCAGCTACTAACGAAAGCGGCCGAACGGCCAGAAAAAACATTGGTGATGTATGAAGAGCATGTATATCCAACAAACCATACGGTTGTGGGGTACTTCTTGGCAACATCATGGCACCTACCTAAATCAATATGCCAAATGATTCTACGCCATCATGACTGTGATTATTTAAATAGTGATCAAGACAAAGTCGATAAAGCCACGTTTGCTGCGTTGAAATTAGCTGAGAACTTGGCTTTTGAAGCAAAAAGCTTTCGCTCTTGTGCTGATTGGCACGCCTTTAGAGATGATGTGATGATTGCGCTAGAGCTCAGTGACGATGAGTACACCGATATCAAAGAAGATGTTGAAGAGTTCTTTATTCACTAAATTAATACCTGACATGGGCAATAGGTTTACACCTGATGTTTTTTCATGTTTGTTTTTTATACCATCAATTGCGCCGACTACCTAGTTACATTATGGTTTGTATTTGCAAACGTATATTATTTTCAGTTATTTACGACTGAGATGAGCCTTTGCAACTTGTACGAAAAATCGACAAGAAACAATAACATGTAAAAAGGATAGTTTAATGACCAATCATAAGCGGATCATAATATGCGTTGGGGTGATAACAAGCCTATTCGCTGTTAAGCACGCACTCGCGCATAATAACATCAATGATGATCAATACCGTGAAATTCAACAGCAGGACGCTGCGTTAATTCATTCACCGCAATGGGCAACACGCGTAAACTGTAACACCGACCCTGAAGCACTGAATAAAGCCATATCTTACAGTCGTTGGACGATACAGCCGCGCAGATTTACAGTGAGCGGTGCGTGCTCTGGGCCCGTTATTATTGCGCAACGGAATATCGAAATTAGCAACGACGCAGAGCAAAGTGGCTCGATTGTACTGGGTACGGGCGTTGAGGCACAAGAAGCACTAAGAATTGCGAACAGCACTGTTGTTTTGAAAGACTTCAATATTCAAGTCGACAGTAATACGCGTGCCATAACCGTAACTCAGAACAGTGTTGCTACGTTACAAAATATCACGTCTAATGCTAAATCTTCTACCAGCGATGTACTTTATCCTTTTGTTATCACTGATAATAGTACCGCGTATATTTCACAATTCTCAAAGTCTGGTTTTGCGATATCAGGCAGTTCGGTTGCACAATTTGATGCCGACAATGAAGACAATATGGTCGATGTATTAGATACCTCTATGGCACGTTCAAATACGGCAAACCGATTTTTAGCAGTGCAAGTGTCGGGCAATGGTTATTTTTTAGCAGATAATAAAACACACATCGATTCTTTGATGATCTGGAGCAAGGCCGCGGTTGATGTGAATCGCGAAAGCTCAGTGGGCCAGTTGCAAATGGGGGGGCAAACGTTGTTTGCGGCATATCGGAATTCGTCTATCACGGGGCCATATTTTTTGTATGGTAATGTGGTGTTTGAACTTGAGCATTCAACAGCCAGTAATTGGGTCAAAGTAAATAAACCGCAGTCTATTTTAGTGGGAAACAATGCCACAGTAAATGGCACGTTATACCCATCTTGGACGTGGGCCGGACAAGATGGCAGTGAGCCATAAAGGGATAAGTTCGTCAATTTAAACCCTTGTCGTGCATTGACGTGATTAGGGTTTAATTTTTTCGGTTCTAAAAACCGGACTTGAAACGTATGGGCTTAAAGTAAGGGTAAATAAATGAATAGAAATAAAAATATGCGTATTTTGGTCACACGGTGTGTCTGGGTGGTGTCTTGTTAGTAAGCTTACTTTAATAAGAGAAAATAGATGACAGACATGCTTACAGGGACTGAATTAAACACTCAGGTATTACGGGCACAAATGGGTAATGTTGATGCTTTTACGTTGTTAATAAAATACTCTCGCAACGTTGTTGAGTGTATTGCAATAGGCATTGTTCGTGATATTGATGCAGCTAAAGATGTGATGCAAAAGGTGTATATCAAGGTGTGGTCAGATATAAACCAACTTAAAGAACCGAGCCGCTTTTTACCTTGGGTTCGTCAAATTACGCGATATACCGCCATGAATAGCTTACGCCGCAATAAAGTAAACGTTGAATTAGATGTGGAGTCTGCCGCAAAGCTATTGGCAAAGTTAGCTTGTGACGAGGCTGATTTAGAAATGACACTGCAGCAAGCAGAGCAGAGACAGCTCATCGCGCATTTGGTTGAGCAGCTTCCAGATGAATCCCGAGAGATTACTTTACTGTATTATCGCGAAGAACAAAGTTGCGATGCCGTGGCACGTTTGCTCGACCTTGAACCTGCAACAGTCAGAAAGCGTTTACAACGAGTTCGAGAAAAAATTAAGTCGCAAATATTAAACGACTATGGCCGTGTTATTTTAGCCAATGCACCAATAGAACTGGCGAGTCTTAGTGCCATAAGCATATCATCAACCCCTGTTGCGGCGTCGATTGGTGCCGCTGCTGCGCCAACACCTTGGTACAGTAAGTTGTTGATGATGCTAGGTGGGGCTGGTATTGGCGCACTAGCAGCGATGTTTGCGATATGGTGGAGTTCCCGCTTAGTTTCAAATAAGTTAGATAATGAACGCGATAGGCAAGCAGTAACACAAATAAGAAATCATAATTTTATTGCAGTTGGTATCGGGGCTGGCGTCATGAGCCTAGGTTACGGGTTTACACAAGGTTGGCTAATTCCTGTATTGGGTTTTATGGTCATCGTGGGTTGGCTCGTTTGGAGCACATTGCATCTTAACAAGATTACCCACAAGCTGTGTGCGGGGGCCACTAAAAGCCAGCAAAGAGTACAGTATATTGGAGGGTTATTAGGCCTTATTTTTGGGGCTATAGGAGGCGGCGCAGGACTGTATTTTGGTCTTGAGAACAGTGGCCGCTTAGCTTATTTAATGTAAAAGAATACGATGTGATAGCAGGCTGGATAGTGTTATGGCGCTGGGTTAACCTTCAGAACAAATTAACGATAGTGAGAGATGAGGCGCATCAACCGAGTTGATAGTTCTGTTTGTTTAGGCGCTTATAATTAAACGCCTAAGACTTTAAATTTACATAACCTCAGGTTTGGATAAGGGTTTTGGAATAGGAAATATTTTGTAAAAACTGGCTAAGTTACTCACAGCCACTGGCCACTTCAATGTCTAAAAATACTTCATCGAAATAGCTATCATTATCTGTTCCGCCATGACGAGTCCCCGTTAAATGTATGACCGCGTAACTGGTGGTTTCAGGTACTAACGCTTTATTTGATTGTAAAGTCCAAGACGACCTCAGTGATCCTCTTGCTGGATGAGAGGCTAGGGTGTTGCCTTGTGCATCATGAAATGAAACCGTCATGCTAGGCACATCTGTGCCATTATAATTACGAAGCAGGCCACCCCAATATAATGTTGTATTACCCCGCTGGATATCAGCAGCGTAATCATTTAAATCAACATGCTGTGATGCGTGGCCTAACGCACTTTCATTGGTACATACTCCCCCAACAGCGAAAAGCTTCGAGCCGTGTGCTGCGGGTACGGAATCACATGCATTGCTGTTGAGCGACTCTATATCACCACTCCAGTGTGCAGTGCCTTGTTCTGCTCCTGTGTTTTTTAGTAGTGCGACACGTGTTTTTTGGTTTGCATGATTACTGGTATCAAATCGCAGTAGTATGGGGTCGTGATCTATGCTTCCATTCGCACCACAACTTATCGATTCCCCTTCATTATTTAAGCCTAACTGGCACCACACATTATTGAGTACCTCTAAGGCATCTATATGCCAATGCTCAGGCAGGTTTCTCGCTAAAATGTAGTCAATTCGACTTATATTGTAGTATGTGTAGCCTGGGCTATCGTTGATATCAGGGTGTTGCTGGCGCCACAGGTCTTCAAAACCATTGTCCCAAAAAACTTGCATTTCACCTCGCTCAGGGTCATTACTTCCCCAAGGGTCGTCTAGATTAGCATTAAAGTCACCGGTTAATATAACGGCTTCATTGGGTAATACATGGTTATTAATTACGGCGTTTATCGTATTAAAGTTTTGCAGTCGTTTTTTATCGGTTTCGCTTGTTACAAACGCGGTGTGCGCCGACCATACCCAAATTGCTTTACCATTAATTTGATACTTTGCACCTAATATGGTTCTACCATTAATCTCATGGAGTACTTTATCCGAAATACTTGAATAAATACTGGCAATTCCAATCCCATAACTTCCCGCTGAACCTGCACCAGTACCAGGATATGCTTGAGCTTGTGCACACCACATATTGGCATAATTAAAATCAACGTTAGGTTGAAATAAAGAATAAAAGCCATTACCGCAATGCTTAACTTCTTGCAGTGTGATCACATCTGGATTGTATTGAAGCAGCTTTTGCCTAACCGCTGAAAACGGGTAGCGAGTGTTGTTACCCATCTCCCATGCGTTCCAGTTAATTAAGGTAAATTGATTTTGGGTCGTATCACACGCAGGTTGTGCATAAAGCGTCGGTACAAATAATAAAGTGGCTAAGCTTGCTTTGAGTGTCTTGTTCATAATATTAACTTGGTTATTAAAAGAGCATAACCAAGTTAATAAATAAAAATGACAATCTGGTATAGTCCAGATTAAAGTGATTTTACAGTTATTTTACACAGCCATATGGCTTTAAAGTGAGAATTACAAATGGGCGGCAATATAATGTGGGTTTTTGGTGTGAGCTACAGGTCGTTTAGATGTAATTGAATCGGTCATTTGACACTTTTTATTTGATAAGAGGAGCGCATTATTTTAGCGACTGGTTGCTTTTTCGGGCGGGTTCGGTATGCGATATTTATTATCTGAGATCAGAGCGCACTTTGATTTTTTGTTGAGTTTATTGAAACAAAGTTAGCAGTTGATTATAATTCCGCGTTCTTACCACAGGTAACATACATGACTAACAGACTACAGACTACAGACTACAGACTACAGACTACAGACTACAGACTACAGACTACAGACTACAGACTACAGACTACAGACTACAGACTACAGACTACAGACTACAGACTACAGACTACAGACTACAGACTACAGACTACAGACTACAGACTACAGACTACAGACTACAGACTACAGACTACAGACTACAGACTACAGACTACAGACTACAGACTACAGACTACAGACTACAGACTACAGACTACAGACTACAGACTACAGACTACAGACTACAGACTACAGACTACAGACTACAGACTACAGACTACAGACTACAGACTACAGACTACAGACTACAGACTACAGACTACAGACTACAGACTACAGACTACAGACTACAGACTACAGACTACAGACTACAGACTACAGACTACAGACTACAGACTACAGACTACAGACTACAGACTACAGACTACAGACTACAGACTACAGACTACAGACTACAGACTACAGACTACAGACTACAGACTACAGACTACAGACTACAGACTACAGACTACAGACTACAGACTACAGACTTGTAGTTTAGGAAATACCTGATTGGATATCGATGATAATAAATACATGGAAAACTCATGAGTATATACAAAAGTATTTCTTTAATAATGAGAAATACGTTCTTAATAACCACACTCTTTTTAATCGCGTTCGCGGGTAATGCACAAGAAAAAGCGGCTTCATTAATACTAAAAGAGACCTTTGGTTCAGATCCTTACCATAAAATGGCTTACCACGATGGTGTGTTGCTCGTATCTGGGCTTGCACGCGAAGGCGGCAGCGACGTAAAAAGTGGCACTATTGATGTGTTGCGGTATAGCGACAAAGGGTTTGACCTTATCAGCCAAATGCCATTAATTAGCCCAAAAGAAGGCTTCTCTTATCAGGGTATTCTCGGCTTAAGTTATGTCAATGGGTATTGGGTGATACTTGCTGAAAATAGTGTCGGTAGTCATCTCGTCTCTGCAACATTGAAAAATGGAAAGCTTTTTATTGTTAATGAGTTAAGTGATTTTATTTTTAATCGTCATGCTCAGCTTGTTTCCGGTAACCGCGGTAATTTGTATGTTGTGAGTGATGACTGGGTTTCAGTGGAGCCAGTGAATCCGATAGATGAATTGTCAGTAATCCACTTTAACATTGAAGATAATGGCGCAATAAAACACAACAGCGCAGTCAATTTTGGTATTAGATCCAATAAACCATATGGATCTGATCGCTTCAGCGTTTCTTACGACAATCAGGCCTTATACCTTTCAAGTAATGAAGATGACACCCCAGCAGGGCTATATAAGCTGCCGTTGGCAGATGATGGCTCACCGCAAGCGGCCGTCGAGCTGACACTTAAAAACGCAAAGTCGGACTATCGCCTTTCTAAAATGTCTGGAGATTTGTGGCTATTGTCTGATCATATGTGGGGCTTTCAGGTTGCACAACTGAAAGGCAATGCGTTACAAGTTATCTTTGAACATGAAAGTGCTTCGTACAGCGCCCTTGAAGTAAAAGGTAACTTAATTTTTGGTTTAGACACTTTTGGAGACGTGGATATTTTTCAAATAGGTCATGACAAAACGATTTCGCATAGGTTCACATCAACGCTATCAGATTATGGATTCAACCGTGATATGCTCATTGTTGATGATACATTATTTATTACACAGGGCTTGGAAGGCATTTCTTCTTTAAAAATTGAAGATAACACAACGTTAACCAATTTACACAGTTTCTCTCAATCGGGTGTTGTAAGAGACATTGCTATGCAGGGCAATGAACTTGCGGTCGCCGCTTTTGAACGTATGTATTTTTGGGACGTGGGCGATACCGATTCTGCGTCGCTCAATGCAACGTACAATGCAACGTACCATGGTGGATATAGCCTAAAAGGCGTTGTATGGGAGCGGGGTGAAATGGTTATTAATGATGGTGCTCACTTAGAGTCTCATTTGGTTGAAAATTTAAAAAACAATATCAATGTCGGCACACGTCATGGCAGCTTGGGTAGCCAAGGCCGCTATGGCCAGATTATCAAACTTAAAAATGGCTATGCAGCTGCAACGTATGGTCAGTTAAGCTTCATTGATGAGTCAAAAAATATAGTGTCGACCATAACAAGTCCATTAGGCTCTTACACTGAAGTGGGAATGGTCGCGTCTGAGCATGTGCTATTTGTATCTACGGGGTACCCTAGTGAAGTTGCTGTGTATGATACGTCAGATTTATCAAACGTAACTGAGCTCACCCGCATTAAGCGTAATAATACAATATATGGCAATGTTGCTGTTAAAGGTAATTATCTTTATGTTCCAGTAGCTCTTGAGAATGGGCGCTTTTTAATCACGCCTTATAATATAAGTAACCCAGCTGAGCCCGTTGAATTACCTAGTGTTGAAGTGGGTAGCACTACATATGCTGCCACATTACACATTGATGGCAATTACTTGATAGTTGTCGGCTTCGTCGGTTCTTTACTCGATATTTCTGTACCTGAAAAGCCAGCGCTGGTTGATGAGAATTTTGATATCAGTACCAATGGTATTGGCGCCGGTTTTGAGAATAATTTGTTTACGGTACCTATGAATAGCGCAGGGCGTTTACAACGTTCTCAAATAAACTTCGCGCCAAAGCAAGGTGATTTGACGCTGAATTTAGATGAAGATGGTCAAACGATGACTGCCCTTTCGCCATCAGATAATGAAAACGATAGTGTCACGTTTAGTATTCTTGATGAGCCAACAAAGGGTACTGTTACAATTCAAGACAATACCACGCTAAGCTATGTAGGTGCAGGTAACGCCAATGGTACCGATACCGCAAAGCTATTGGTAACGGATGCTCACGGTGGCGCGAGTGAATTTAACTTAACAATCAATATAAAGCCCATCAATGATGCACCTTTATTTAATGACCAACCTGTCACTCTGTTAGTTGGATTAGGCCAAACTAAGCGTGTTGCACTTGATGTGACAGATGTCGATGGTGATAAGTTAACCTTTGAAATTACCGATCAAGCTACGCTAGGTAGTGCCGATGTTGATAGCCAGGGCGTTGTAACATATGCACCTAACACCAGCACCGCAGGTACAGATAGCTTTGTTGTGATGGTATCTGATGCAGTAGGGGTGACGGCAAGTAAAAAAGTCAATGTGACTATTTCCACTCAGCCAATTGCAACGGATGCGACGGGTAACAGTAATGACAGTAGCGGCGGCACGGTAAGCTGGTTTTATTTACTTGGATTATTGCTCGTTGGTATGCAACGACGCTATACACTTTAATTTAATGTTGAGTAGTAATTCAGGCTTAAAGCCGAGGTCTGAATTACGCTTTTATTTTGGCTTGCCACTGACTTTGCTGGCAGGCCAATCAATGCCTTTTTTGACGCTATTGTCAAAAAATAAAATCGAGCCTAGCTTATTATTTTACTTATATTACGCTGTTAACGGGTAATAAAATTCATTAAAAAGCGAGTTGTTAGAGGCTAAAGTTAGCGCTTACTTATTACCTTTAAGTTTGATACCGTGCAATAAACATCATCACCGTTTCTTCAATTGCTCGGTTCATTGCTATGTCACTGACCTCTTCAAAGCCGTAAAGTAGTGGATAAAAAGTGAATGATTTTAATTGATACACAAACTGCTTTGCTGCGTAGTCAGCATCTGTGATTTTGAGTGCTCCAGCGGCAGAGGCTTGCATTAAAAACTCACTAAAATATGTCATGCAGCCGATAGAATTAGCTGAGAGTGATTTGGCCAGTTCAGGCTGTTGCAGCATTTGCATAAAGGCAATTTTACCGATTTTTAAAAATTCGCTTGAAGTAAGTAAGGCCACTTCTTGCGTGGCAATATCGGTTAATTGGGCTTGTATCGGGCATGTACTATCAAACTCAATGATACTGACATTGGCGACCTTTTCGAGCATGCGGTCTAAAATCGCATGAAACAGTACCTCTTTTGAGGAAAAATGATTATAGACGGTGCGCTTAGATACCCCAGCATGACTCGACACCGTATCCATACTGGTTTGGTCTAGTCCGTATTGATAAAACAAACCTTGTGCCGCATCTAATATTTGCAATCGTTTTTTGTCTGATAGTTTCATGTACTTAACCTCAGGTTTGGATAAAGGTTTTGGAATAGAAGATGTTTTGTAAACAAACTTACGTACAATCCAAGGATGATATTTTGTTCAATATCAAGGCGCTTTTATGCAGTAATAGCGGGCTATTACAAATGAAAACAACGCCGAGAGTGAGAAAAATAGCTTTATTGGGCAAACTCGCTTATCCAGAGCTGAGGTTACATACCTTAACTCTATTGTTAGATATTTTATCAAGCCACTAAAAAAGTGCACTAATTAGTTTACTTTTATTTATTTTAGTGAAAAACTACACCGTATAGTTTACTTTTGGTGTGGTGATATGAGAATGTTGTGGATTGGACTGAGCATAATAATATGTGCGGTGATAGGAGGGTATAGTGTGAATAGTAATTTGGTCGCGAATGTCGAGGTAGAGCGCAAATCGGCTCAGTACGATGGTAAACAGTTCAATAACTTAGTGACTATTGCACCACAATCAATCGGTAAAACCCTTGGGATCGTAAAACGCTACATCACTGAAAACAGAGTCGATACGGAACCGACAAGTCGCCTCCCTATGGCAGCGATTACAACGGGTTCGTTGGCAGCGCTCAGTAACGATAAAGTACATATTATCAAACTTGGTCATTCTTCGATTTTACTGAAGGTGAAAGGTAAATACTGGTTATTAGATCCGGTATTTTCAGAGCGAGCGTCACCCTTTAGTTTTTTGGGGCCAAAGCGCTTTCAACCAGCGCCGATATCCATAGCCGCATTACCGAATATAGATAAAGTTATTATTTCGCATAATCATTATGATCACTTAGATAAGGCGGCGGTTCGTGCGTTGGCACATAAAACCGCTCAGTTTTTGGTGCCGCTAGGGGTCGAAGGTGACTTAGCTGCATGGGGAATTGATAAGCAGAAGATAGTGGCGTTTGATTGGTGGCAAGAGCTAGAGACAAAAGACACCTTAGTCGCATTTACGCCAACGCAGCATTTTTCAGGACGCGGCCTGAGTGATGCAAACACCACGCTATGGGGGTCGTGGGTTATAAAAACGGATAATGAAAGTCTCTATTTTAGCGGCGACTCTGGGTATTTTCCAGGGTTTAAAACCATCGGTGATAAATATGGTCCATTTGATTATACTTTAATTGAAGCAGGTGCTTATGATGAGGATTGGGCGGACGTACACATGACCCCAGAACAATCAGTACAAGCGCATATTGATTTGCAAGGAAAGGTAATGATCCCTATTCACAATAGCACCTTCGACTTGGCATTTCATGCTTGGTATGAACCATTAGAGCGAGCACTGAGTGCCGCGGACAAACAGTCAGTTGTGCTAAATACACCGATTGTGGGAGAGGTGACCACCGTGGGGTGTTGTGAGCCACAAGAGAGCCGCTGGTGGCATAGTTTGTAAAAACGCTGACTGAATTGAATGTTTGAGCGCAGTGTGACAAGTACAACGATTATCAGAAAGTTTGCAACTTCAGCATGTCCTACTAAAGTAAATTAATTGTAACTAGTGGTGTTTTTGCACTAGTTGCAATTCATTGACAACAGTTAAGGACAGATAATGAAAATAACGACTCACATATTTACGATATTATTGATTACGCAGCTTAGCGTATTATTGGTGTGTAACAACGCCATTGCGGCTTCACACTTACCTATACTTGATTGGTTAAGTAAGCCACAAGAGATACTCCTGCCTCGCTCAGAACATTTCACCATTGACGATTCTATTGAGATCGCAACGGCAGATGGGTTAAACCTAAAAGCCAATATATTTGTACCGACCCAATTAGATGAAAAAGCCCCTGCGGTGATATTTATTAATAGTTGGGCGCTCAATGAATATCAGTATATTAAGCAAGCCGCCTATTTGGCTGAACGTGGATATATTGTACTGAGCTACGCAACGCGTGGCTTTGGTGGCTCTGAAGGCGTGGTGGATACCGCAGGACCCAACGATATTGCAGATTACAGCAGGGCAATTGATTTCCTCATTGATAACTATCCCGTCAATGAAAATGCGATTGGCACTGGTGGTATTTCGTATGGTTCAGGCATTAGTTTAATCGGTGCAGCGCACGACAGTCGGGTCAAAGCAGTGGCTGCGTTGAGTAGTTGGGGCAGTCTGGTTGATTCATTGTATGGCAATCAGTCACCGAGGCTGGCTTGGGGAGAAATATTAACCCTGTCTGGTCAGTTAACTGGCAATCTTGATGCCAATGTGCCACGTTACTGGGAGGCAATAAAGTCTCACGATGAAAGTACCTTACCGGAGGTCATTGATTGGGCATTAGTGCGCTCGCCCTCTGAATATATTGATAAGTTAAACGCCAATGGCACAGCCATCTATTTAGCGAAAAGCTATGGCGATAATTTGTTTCAGCCAAATAGTTTAATGACCCTATTTGAGCAATTAACGACACCAAAATATATTGACTTGCTGCCAGGCACGCATGGTACAGCGGAGATTTTACCCGATCTATTGGGCATAGGAGAAAACCGAGTGTGGGAAAATGTATATCATTGGTTTGACATACATTTAAAGCAATTACCAAGTCAGTTACCCAGTGATAAACCCATCAATATGAAAGTGAAGTTTAGCGATAATACCGATCAATTTACTTCTCTATCAAGTTCAGAAATTGAGACTCAGCAGTATTTTTTACATCCCCGTACTTGGTTTGATAATGGTGACTTGGAGGTTACGCCATATGGTGCAGAAAACAGTAAAGATAATACTTTAAATGCATGGGCGGGCACGCTATTTACCACCAGTATTCCTGTGCTCTCGCAACTATTGGAGCAATTAGAAGTCCCAATTTACAGTAATATCTATGCTGCATCAGATATTCGCAGCATTTACTATCAATCGCCAAAGGCAGCTAAAACAATGAAGATCAGGGGGAACCCAGCGTTAAGCATCTATGTGCAACCACATACAACTCAGGCGCAAGTAGTCGCCTATTTGTACGATATGAATGTGTTTGGCGTTGCAAAGCTAATCACCCATGGTGTGTACACATTGCCAAAAGCAGCGGCTGGAGGGGTGACGAAACTCGAATTTGAAATGGCGACAACTGCGTATGACGTACCAGCGGGACATCGTGTGGTTTTAGCCATAGATACACAAGACCCACAATATAAAAAGCCTAATAGGCATAGTTACTATATAGATATTGAATATGGCAATGGCCGTGAAGGACAGTTAATGATCCCTTATGTTCGGTAAACATGAAATAAAGGCTCGTCATGAGCCTTTAGGTCTGGTTGGGAGTATTCTATGTTAAATGCAGGGCGGGAAAATAAAGCGCTCAAGCAAGGTATTAACGCTCAGTAATTATCCATTTAGAATGTGCTTTATGTGGCGCACCTGCGCGTGTTAATTGTGGTCTACTTTCATCTGAGTTATACCAAATATATTGTTGCCAATAGGTATTTTTGATGTTCCAAACCCCTCCTTGATAGATGAGCTCGTACGCTGCTTGATTTGGTGAATCCCATAACTTGGCATATCCCGAAGAAGCGCTGCTATAACTGAGAAATAAGCTAGGCGCTTGTTGGCTTCGAAAGTAATAAGCGTTGTCGTTTGCTGGGACTTTTACCCAAGTAACCTCGGATGTAGCGTGACCTGTTAGAGGCGCATTATTGGTTAAGTTTTGACTTGCCATTGCGCGTCCCGCACTGGCCGAACGAATGGTTACGATTTTTCCTATATCAGCGGATATGTTGGGTGCCTGCCAGTTGCTTGGCGGGGTTTTCCAAGTCAACGATTTCCAGCGCCAGTGATACGGCATACTCATATAAGGGTCATTTAAATCACTGTAACCTGGCTGCGCTTCAATATTAAATAAACACTGACGACGCTCTTCATCAAGTTGTGCTACCCGTGCACTTTGGTCAGTAGTTCCCACATTGAGTTCGGCCATGCATGCCGCGAGGGTTTTGCCTTTACCACTATCATTGGGCGCTAAAACATAGGTATGATCTCGGTGTTGTTGATTTTGATACCACGACAACATGGCTTGCTCATCAAACGATAGCCAGTTATTAGCCAACTGTTGTGCTTCGAGTTTTGCATGACTTTCGCGTTGTGACATATCGACCGCCATCGTTCGAATGAACGCAGCCCATAAGTCTTTACTGGCCTCTAGTGCAACTAAAGCAACGTGCTTCATGTTACTGGCTTTATAAGAGTCCCAGCCAGATTGCCCCAGCGTTTGCTCTTTCCAAATAACATCACCACTACTGAAATTTAAAACATCAGAAGTATTATGGGTATGTTGTTCAGCACCTTGTGAGCACAAGTACGCTTTTACTTGCCATACTTTTTCGTAATTATCATCCGCTAAACGAACGGTATGTTCCGGACTAAATGAATCTTGAAATAAATGCACTGCGCGACCAAATAAAAAGTAATTATGATCAACTTCCGTATTGGCTGAGGTACCGCCCCCATCCCACACTTTCATACGCTTATCATTGGCCATCGCCGCATTAACAAAATGATTGATAAAACGTGCTTGTGCCCTGTATGCGGCATTAACCCCGCCTTGGCCACCAATATCATCATAACGACGCATGAAATGGTCTTGTTGTAAATCAGCCGGCTCTTGTGAAACAGCATTGAAACAATTTGGGCCTGTGGGATCGGTACTTGCGTTGGTGACATTAAAGCCTGCAATATCGACCCATCGTTCGCCCACTATTGCTGAGTAAACATCATCATATTTTGGTTGGTAACTGGTATTGTGATTAGCAGAGGCTTGAATTCGGCTGATTTCTTCTAACGCGTTGCTGATATCTATATTTTTAGCGAGGCCTTGCTGCCAATGTTGACGAGGATCATTTGGGTCTACATTAATAATGTGTTCCGCATCTAAGACTTCTAATGCAGCTGTACGGGTTAACCATTCGTGTCCCATTGGCATAATGCCGCCACCACCTAATTGCGTAAATGCACTTGCGGTTGAGGTGCAGAGCAAGATCAGACATGCACTGAGGTTTTTGATTTTCATACTATTCCTTTGAAATATTCAGCGTCAGACGCTGTAAGTACTTTTATTGTTGTCACATAAAAACAGCAGGTAAGTTAATTTATTTATCTGTATTTTACAAATTTATTACGTTTTTATGAAAATAAATGTTATCAACTACGCAAATTTGAGTAATTTATCTGGGTTTAAATGTACTTTCCATATTGGAAAGTATATGCTAGGGTTAATTTAGTTTCCAGTGTGGAAAGAAAGTTGAGCAACTAAAGTGAGTATGAAAATGGAATTGGAAAATACAGGTGTCAGTAAAGCGAAAGAAGCATTGGCCTTAATTGAAGCAACAGAGCAGCGTTTAGAAACCTTAGTACGATTTCCAATATGGCTTATTTTGCTATGTTCGATAAGTTATGGTTTGTTTACATTTGCTTATGCCAATATGGCCCATGATAACGAATGGGTATTAGCGGCGATGATGTTTTTTGCGGTATTTTTGGCTGCAGGTTATTTCGGCATAAATTACTTGAAGCGTAGAGGCATCAAATTATTAATGTTACCAAGGTCTACATTAGGTGGCGTTTACTTTATTGGGTTGGGGGTGACGTTCGGCGTCATCATCACACTCTCTAGAGCTTATTTTCTAGAAGGGGTGATGTGGTCTGCTTATGTGGGGAGTGCTGCAAATATGATGTTAATGGCGGTAGCTCAATATTGTTACCCATTAAATGAAGTCAGTGTAACACGAGGTTGCAATGAGTCGGATTGAGTTTGACACGGTTATCCACGCGCCGAAGCGTTTACAAATTTGTGCATTACTTGCCAATGTAAATGAAATGGAGTTTCAACCACTAAAAGCACAATTGGAGGTCAGTGATTCGGTATTATCCAAACAGCTGAAAGTATTAGAGGAGTCTGATTATATTCGTATCTCTAAACAACGAGCTGAAACTGGGTATAAACGGACTTGGGTATCTTTGACGGTACTAGGTCGAAGTGCATATCAAGGGCATAAAGCCGCATTACATGCATTAATAGGCAATATAAGTCATTAATGCGATATTAAATTACTGGAATATGCCGTTTTTGTACAAAGCCGAGTACTTAATTTACGCTAAAGTAACCTCAAGTTTGGATAAGGGTTTTGGAATAGAAAATGTTTTGCAAACAAACTCACGTACAATCCAATGATGATATTTTGTTCAATATCAAGGCGCTTTTATGCAGTAAATAGCGGGCTATTACAAATGAAAGCAACGCCGAGAGTGAGAAAAATAGCTTTATTGGGCAAATTCGCTTATCAGATCTGAGGTTAAAGTTAATAACGGCACTGTGGTATGTGCCATAGGTTCGTCGATCACATATGTTAATCGAGGCGAAATTTTAACGCGTCAATGGGGCAGTTAGGTATCATAATGAGAAATCACAATGAAAAAGCGCACTGAAATTGCTGATTTTGCATATGCTTCTGAATTAGGTGGTATTGAATTGCTTAATGCACAATACCAAAAACAGAACTTTTCTCGTCACAGCCATGAAGGGTATACAATTGGGGTGATTGAATCAGGAGCGCAACAGTTTTATCGCACGGGCGGCAATCATATTGCACCTCAACACAGTATTATTTTAGTGAATGCTGATGAAGTGCACAATGGTTGCTCCGCCACTGAGTCTGGTTGGGCGTATCAAGCAATGTATCCAACACCGCATGTTTTTGAAGCCATCAGTGAAGAGTTAGGTACTGCCCGTGGGGCACCTTACTTTCCAGATGCGGTCGTTTATGACCCTTATTTAGCAAATTTATTGAGAGCCATGTTTACCACGCTAGGTGAATCGGATAATCGTTTGGTGAGAGAATCTTTGATTTATTCGTCACTCATTAAGTTGGTAGTTAGGCACAGTAAATCACTCGATAAGGGGTTACCGCTGAGCCGTGCAAACGTGTCATTGGGACTGGTAAAGCAGTTCTTAGATGAGCATCCTGACTCAGATGTATCTTTACGAGAACTGTCGGGGTTAGCAGGAGTGAGTGCGTGCCATTTGTTAAGAGCGTTTCAAAAACAGTTTGGTTTGCCGCCACACAAGTATCAAATTCAAGCGCGGCTTAGAATGGCAAAAAGACTCTTACGGCAGGGCCGCAATCAACTGGATGTTGCACTAACATGTGGTTTTCATGATCAAAGCCATTTTCATCGGCATTTTAAGCGGATGATGGGCGTGACACCAGGCCATTATGCCAAGGCGGTTGCGAGCAATAACGTACAAGTTATTTGTTAGCAACTGCTTTAGGATATTTACATGATTTTTTTCAGGTAAATAATGATGCATAGAGTAGGGTCTACAATTCGAATATCATCAAGCACAGGCCATTATAATGCCCTTTTTCGTGGCGCATTGGCTGTTTTCCCGTTGGCACTGGCGGTAGTGCCCTGGGGTATACTCGCAGGCTCATACGCTATTGAAGTGGGTTTAACTTGGTATACAGCGCAGGCTATGTCGGCTTTTGTTTTTGCCGGAGCTGCACAACTTGCGGCATTAGGTTTAATAGCATCAGGCATTGGTGCTGTTGGGGTTTTACTTACGACGATTTTGATCACCTCTCGACATGTATTATATAGCTTGTCATTACGCCCAACATGGCACGTGTTGCCGATGCGTTGGCGTATTACACTTGGTTTTTTATTGACCGATGAATTGTTTGCCATTGTTATGTCAGATAAGTTTAAAGCGTTAAAAGCGGATCCTTGGTTTGCTTTAGGAGCAGGAGGGTTTTTTTACCTGTCATGGAATCTCGCAACGGCGCTCGGTATTGTACTTGGCTCGTCAATGCCACAGCTGCACACTTTAGGCTTAGACTTTGCAATTGTCGCTACTTTTATTGCGTTAATAGTGCCCAGTATTAAAACGCCAGCCGTGTTGGTATGTGTGTCTGTGGCAACGTATACCGCAATGCTTTTTGCGCTTTGGCAATGGCAAGTCGGTTTATTATTATCAGCCGTATTAGGCATGCTTGCTGGATATATGACTGAATGTTTATACGGCGGTGATACCAAGGAGGCATTATGAGTTGGTTTGTATTGTTGGGTATGGCTGTGATTATCTTTATGAGTCGCTATGTTTTTTTGGAGCCTAAATTACCTATGGTACTTGGCCCTCATTTACAAAGGTTACTCACATATTCAGCACCTGCGGTATTAAGTGCGATTGTTGCACCGTTAATTTTTATTGAGGGTGAACAATTACACATTGGTTTTCAAAATCGTTATTTTGTTGGGGCGATAATTGCTTGCTTATTGATAGTGGTGACGCGTAATACTTTATTAACCGTGCTTGTTAGTATGGGATTGTTTTTCTTAGTTTTGTAACTATCACGACAAAGGTGAAAAAGTAGCATAGCAATGAGCTGCTACAATACTGTGTAGCAGCTTATTGTCTATTTAACCTCAGCTCTGGATAAGCGAATTTGCCCAATAAAGCTGTTTTTCTCACTCTCGGCGTTGCTTTCATTTGTAATAGCCTGCTATTACTGCATAAAAGCGCCTTGATATTGAACAAAATATCATCATTGGATTGTACGTAAGTTTGTTTACAAAATATTTCCTATTCCAAAACCCTTATCCAAACCTGAGGTTATTTACAATTTTACTTTTACATATTCACCTGGGGCATCATAAATTCCAGGGGTATCTTGGGTATGTGTTATTCTTGCGGGGACTTTCTCACTGTTGTGGCTGGTTACCCATTTTTGCCAATGAGTCCACCAAGAGCCTTTGTTGTGCTTTGCTTTATCAAACCACTGTTGAGGCTCGCCCGATACGTCGGGACCAAACCAATAACCATACTTATTTGCTTGTGGTGGGTTAATTACTCCAGCAATATGACCGGATTCACCCAGAACAAAGGTGATATTTTTGCTGGTTTGTTGTGCGCCTTTAAAGGTACCTTGCCACAGTGCAATATGGTCGTCTCTGGTCGATAGCACATAAAGTGGTTGTTTAATTTTGCTTAAGTCGATTTTAGTACCACGAATACTGACTTGCTTTTCACCAATAAGCTTATTTTCTAAATATAACTCTCGGAGCATAAAGTTGTGGCTTTTAGCGGTGAGGTTGGTGCTATCGCTATTCCAATACAGTAAGTCCATACTCATGGGGGCTTTGCCCTTGAGGTAATTATTAACGTAATAATTCCAATACAAACTATTTTCTCTGAGCATACTGAAAGAAGCACCCAGCATGTGTCCGTGCATAATACCATTTTGTATGTTGTATGCTTCTAATGCTGTAACGGTAGGTTCGTTGACAAAAACCCCGAGTTCACCTGGTTGAGAAAAGTCTAATAACGTGGTCAGCAAGGTGGCACTTTTTATTCTTTGTTTCATGCGTTTTGATACGAAGTAGGCCATGGCTGTGGCTAACAAAGTACCGCCAATACAATAGCCAATAGCATTTATATCACTTTCGCCTGTGTGTTTTTCAACCGCATCGACCGCAGCGATGACCCCATCTACAACATAATCTTCGAAGCCAATATCTTTCATACTAACATCTGGATTTTTCCACGACATCATGAAGACGGTGTGACCTTGATCAACGGCCCATTTGACCATTGAGTTATTACTTTGTAGGTCGAGAATATAGTATTTGTTAACAAAGGGCGGTACGAACAAGAGTGGGACTTGGTATACGTCGTCGCTGCTGGCGTTGTATTGAATGAGCTCAAATAAATGATTTTGGAAAACAACACGCCCAGGCGTTGTCGCCAAGTCTGTACCCAGCTCAAAAGCGCTTTCATCCGTCATGCTGATCCGCAGCATGTCCCCACCTTTTTCTAAATCTTTTTTGAATAACTCGAAGCCATCAATGAGGTTTTGACCGTTAGAATCAAGGGTGAGTTTTAGTAGCTCGGGATTCGTCGAAATGAAGTTGGAAGGCGACAATGAGTTGACCGTTTGACGCGCAAAAAACTCTAACCGCTCTTTTAATTTATCGTCAAGTCCAGGAGTTTCGCGAATAGAGCTCAGTAGCGATTGTCCGAATAGTAAATAGCTTTGTTTAATATAATTAAACCAAGGGTTTTCTTGCCATTCATCGGCTTTAAAGCGTCGATCTCCACGCTCTTCGGTAACGGAGTCTTTGGTGTCAGCCATTTCTGTAGATGCGAACGTTTGCTGAATGATCTGTAGCTGGTTTTGCCACCAATCTAGCTGGTTTTGTTGCATGGCTTCAGGTTTTTTTATTATGGCGTCTAACCATGCGCCGAAATCACGGTTACTTTGCTCTGAGAGTGCTTTTTGCACAGGATTATCATTAAACAATGAACTATTGAATGCAGTATACATGTCTTGATTGTATTGCCACCACGCATTCAGGGTTTGGTTTAGATCTTTATCTTGGGTATCCATTACGGTCATCCTAATGGCATTGGTTAATATCAATAACAACAAGGAGTAGGTGCGCTTTTGAGTTAGATGTTATAACTCAACAACAGTGTTATACGCACCTCAAGTTGTCGAATAATTCCACGGTATCACTGTGTTGTGTAATTACTCGATGAATGCTTAAGCTGGCGTTTGAGCCGCTTGAAGGTTTTCTTTAGTCAACGTTTCTAGGTTATCTTTGAACTCTTGACCTAGTTGCGATAATTTTTGGCCATCTTCAATCATTTGCTGACTGATGTTATTCAATACGGTAACTTGGCTTGCATTAAAATCAACCAAAGATTTTGCATCTTTTACATCGGCCGCTGCTTTAACTTGTGCCACTGACGTGTTCGAAAAGTTTTGTACTGCATTAACTTGAATATTTGCAAGTTGTTCAATGTTTTGTGCAACCAGTTGGTTGAACTTAAGTACAGGTGAAAGGAACTTTTCGTTTTGCTCTGAAAATGTTTTAAGTAGATCTGTGTACATGATTGCTGGTCCTTTTAACGTTCATTAATTGATACTGCATGTGTTATCTGCGTGAGGCCATTTTTGGCTTCACCGAGAATTAGTTCATGTATAAACCGCCGTTAAGCGCAAGCGTTTCACCGGTAATATAAGCTGCTTTTTCTGATGCTAAATATACAACAGCATGAGCGACTTCATCGGGAGAAGCCAGACGCTGCATTGGGACTTGTGCTTTAATGTTATCTAATACGTCTTGACGCATTGCTGCAACCATAGGCGTTTCGGTATAACCCGGTGCGACCACGTTTACGGTCACGCCAGCTCTGGCGCCTTCATAGGCTAATGACTTGCTAAATCCGATCATGCCGGCTTTTGCCGCGGCGTAATTTGCTTGACCAAATTGGCCTTTTTGCCCATTAACACTGGAGATGTTGATTATTCGGCCATATTTATTGGCACACATGTGTGCAAATAATGGGTGCGTCATATTAAAGAGTGCATTGAGGTTCGTGTTAATTACTTCACTCCACTGTGTATGTGACATTTTTTTAAATGAGGTGTCGCGGGTGATCCCTGCGTTGTTAACCAATACATCAATACGGCCACGTTCAACAATGACTTCTGTAAGTTGTGTTTCACATGCTTGTACATTGGTCACATCTAAAAAAAGTGCTTTGACCTGATTAGGATTAATCTGAGTTTGATTTAACCAAGCATCATAGTCAGCCTGCGAGCGACGTTCACTTGCGACTGCGATGACAAAATAATTGGCGTTAGCGAGCTGTTTAGCAATAGCGGTTCCAATGCCGCCAAATGCGCCTGTGACGATGGCTGTTTGTTGGTTTTCCATAGTGATACTCCGTATCTGTTGTAGCAAATTAACTGCAAACCTTCACTACGTTTTCTAATCCGCCTTAAGCAAAATCAGAAAGGTTTAAAGTGATACCGCCATTGTTCACCTTGAGTATGACGCTCAAGTAACAAAAGGATGTCATTTTTTATACACGTAGCTTTAACTGCCTATAAACGTAATCCAAATCAGGAAAAATACACTATTCGGCAAACTTATGATTGATATAAATGTTAATTATTTGTAAGTTTTGTTTTTGGAATAAAAAGTCTAACGTGTCGGTTAGACTTGGGCGTAATTATTCACATTGTGCAGCAGGGAAGTTATCTACTTGTTCATTGATATGAATTTGATAGCTGTTGCCGTTAATTGCAGTGGTACCATAATGACCTGCATCCTCGCCGATAGTGAAGCTTTGCAACGGATTTAATCCCGAATTTATAAAGGCTTGCGCATCCGTTTTAGCATTGCCATAGGCCCTAACAATGTTGAGCCCTTTAGCCTTTAGCTGATTGATTTGTTGTGTTTTATATTCAGCGGTACGAAACAGGCTGGTTTCGTTGGTTAACGAGGTACGCAGATACCCTTGGGGCAAATTCATCCAAGATAGCCAACTGCGTGTGCCTTTGGCATACCAATATACGCGTGCAGTTAAATAAACAGGTTGATAGCCAAGGTCTATGTATCGACGGACTAGGGCATAAGCTGCTTCTTTTGGGTCCGCGTACTTAATGCCTGTATAGTCGCCGATTTGTTCTGCGTCAGACTCAGTTAATGTCCCATCTATGTCAAATAATATCGCAGGGGTATTTGGTTCAACAACGGTAATAAAGCCTTGTGTGCCAGTGCCATCGGCGGGGACCGCAGCATATATGCGATACTGACCTGCAGTAAGGGGTGGTATAGTGATACTGGCTTTTCCATCTCGGTTTGTTGTTGCTTGAGTTATAAATTGCCAAGCCGAATCATGCTCACCTCGCAAATAAAAGTTAACTGTTTCAAACTCTAAGTCTTTATGAGCAATGCTGCCGTAATCGAACTTAGCAGTCACCGTAATAGGTTGGCCATATGCAGCAATTTCATCATGGATCATATGATAGTTTGGTAGCCAGGTGATAAAACGATTTAATGTGTTTTGATAAGGGGCACGATCAAAGCTTGGCGGGGCAATAATGTGCTCCATGATCTCAGGCTGTGGGCATTTAGGGAGAGCATGTGCTGACATTGAGCTAAGGATCAATGTACTTAGAAGGCATATTCTTTTCATTATTCTTCCTTTATTTTACTGGGAAATAAAGTTTAGAATAAATACTCAATGTTGCAATTTTGTTATTTTTTGATGTTTTTAAACTAAATTGATAGGCAAATTCTTTATCGTGTTCAAATACGGAGAATGAATGAAGATTCAGTCATTCTCCAAGGACCAAGAGCTTAAACAGATTTGAATTGCAATTGAACTAGTCGCTGATAAAGTTCACAGCTTTGCATTAACTCATGATGACTGCCTATCTCTACAAGCTTTCCGGCCCCTAATACGGCTATTTTATCGGCATGCTGGATAGTTGAAAGGCGATGGGCGATGATAACTGTTGTGCGATTATGCATTAGCGTATCTAATGCTTGCTGTACATGATATTCACTTTCACTGTCGAGAGCACTGGTTGCTTCATCTAGCAGTAGGATATGTGGGTCTTTTAGAATTGCTCTGGCAATCGCAATACGTTGTTTTTGACCGCCCGATAATCGCACGCCACGTTCGCCTAAAAAGCTACGATATCCATCAGGTAATTCCATAATAAAATCATGTGCGTGGGCTTTTTTTGCTGCTTCGATTACTTGCTCATCACTGGCGAGAGGGTTGCCATAACGAATATTATGCATAACATCGCTGCTAAAGAGTGCGGGTTGTTGTGGCACTATGGCCATTTGCTGTCGTAAGTCTTGTGGTGTAAGGCTTCGAATATCGACACCTCCTAGCAAGATCTCCCCTGATTGTGGGTCATAGAAGCGCTGAATGAGCTCAAATAATGTACTTTTACCAGCTCCAGAGGGCCCTACGAGTGCTAATACCTTGCCTTGTTCAATGATTAAATTCAATTTATCGGCAGCGGCCTGATTGGGACGAGATGGGTAATGGAAGCTGACCTCTTTCAGGGTGAGTTGCGCAGGTAAAGACGCTGCAATGACATGGTGATTTGTTGGTGCCTGAATTAGGCTTTTTGCTTGTAAGATCTCTATCAAACGCTCGGTCGCGCCTGCGGCGCGCTGTAATTCACCAATCACTTCAGAAATGGTGGCTAAAGATGATGCAACTAAAATGGCATAGAAAACAAAAGCACCAAGATCGCCACCAGTCATATGACCTGCAATCACATCACTACCGCCGACCCACAGCATACAGGTGATCGCGCCAAAGACGATAACAATGACGCCGGCAATGAGCGTTGCTCGTTGCTGAATACGACGGCGACCAATGGTAAAAGCTTGTTCAACTTCATCTTTAAATGATTGTTTTTCTTGCGGTTCTTGAGTGTAGCTTTGTACTGTCTTGATATGTTCAATGGCTTCACCTGCATAGCTGCCAACATCAGACATTGAGTCTTGACTTTGCCTAGATAGCGTTCGTACTTTTCTCCCATAAAACAAAATAGGGATGAGAATGAAAGGGACTGCGCACAATACCACAAGGGTTAATTTAATATTTGTGGCGAATAGCATAAATAACGCGCCAATCAGCATTAAAGCACTGCGAATAGCCATTGATAACGACGAGCCAATAATACTTTGTAGTAGAGTTGTATCTGTGGTTAAACGCGACATAATGTCGCCGCTTTTGGTGGTTTCAAAATAGCTGGGATGTAACGAAATAACATGATTAAACACCGCCAAGCGAATGTCAGCACTGACTCTCTCACCGATCCAAGAAACTAAATAAAAGCGTAGATAGGTGCCTGCTGAAATTAATACGGTGATGATTAAGATAAATTGTACGGCGCGTTCCAGTTGTTCTAGCGACTGCTCCGCAAAACCTTGATCGATTAACATTCTCACGCCTTGGCCAATTGATAGTGTCAACCCAGCAGTGAGAATAAGTGCCGCTGCTGCTAAGGCTACGCGCGCGAAATAAGGGCGAACAAAACGTTTTAATTCTAGCAAAATAGAGAGCTTTTTATTGCTTGATTTTTTGCTGTTGTCTGTAAGTGGATCAGTTTGCACGTGTGCTTTCCTAAAATTAGGGAGGGAGTTTAGGCGTAATACAGCCTGCTCGTATATTTGCGGGTTGTTGTAATGCCCTTTATAGAAACTTTATGGCGAGAGTGCAACTGAGACAACCTTGATTTTCTGTAACATTTTATAATGTCGTCAACATATTGGACGCCTTACACATTTGATGGTTTTTTTGACAACGAGAAAAATACAAAATACTGGCATTCCTAGTAATTAAAATGGGTAAATATGATGCGCAATCGTATTCAATGTTTAAATAATTATTCTTTAAGGTTAAATTTTTATTGCAAAGCAAGTTTCCTTACGATAGGTTGTACCTGAAATAGATGTTCCTTATTTAGATAAAAATATAGAAAGGGCAAGAAAAAGGACCACCTCCTGCACAGCGGATGCGCCATAACAATAATAATTTGCACGAAGGAAGTTCATAATGAGTAACAAGTTTAAAATCAGCGCAGTGGCATTATCACTAATAGCAGCCAGCAGTGTGTCAAGTCTAGCGTATGCAGAACAGACCTATATCGTCAAAATGAATACCGGGTTACAAACGCATAATCAGAATATATCAAGTCAGTCACAACACCGTATTAATGATGCTATTAGTAATAATGTTGTTGAAACGTTAGTCTCAACCGTTTCAGAGCAAGTTGTTACTATGGTATTGAGTGAAGAGCAAGTTGCATTGATGACAGCCTCAGATCAATTTGTTTATATTGAAGAAGACTTTGAATACACACCTTTCTCCTCAACTCAAATAAGCCCATATGGTATTGGCCAAGTACAAGCAAATTTGGTATCTGACGCAAATGCTGATCAGGTGAAAGTATGTGTTATCGACTCAGGTTATGACTTAGGCCACCCTGATTTACCGCAAAATGCAACTGGCTTTGCGGATGCTGCGGTTGGCTTATGGTACAAAGATGGATCTGGACATGGCACCCATGTTGCTGGATCTATCGCTGCTATTAATAATAGTGTGGGTGTTATTGGTGTGTTACCAAGTGACAAAGTGGGTATTCACGCGGTTCGAGTATTTGATGATGAAGGCAAACAGGGCCTTAACTCTCGAATTGGTCGCGCAGTAGATAACTGTGTAGAACACGGTGCGAATGTCATTAATATGAGTCTAGGTGGCGCATCAAAAAGCCAATACTTGGAAGAACGTCTAAATGCGGCCTATGATCAAGGTGTGTTGATTATTGCAGCAGCAGGTAACGGTGGTGATGCGACCTTAAGTTATCCAGCAAGTTATGATAGCGTTGTATCGGTGGCCAATATCGATAAAGACCGCAATAAAAACGATTCATCACAATTTAATGCACAAGTAGAAATTTCAGGTCCAGGTACGGATGTTTTATCTACAGTACCAAGGGGTACTGGTATCGTTGCGGGTGTCACAGTTCAAGGCGCTGGCGCGTTCGAAGCGGCGGGTATGACGCATTCAGTTGAGGGGAAACTGAGCGCTGAATTGGCTGATTGTGGCCAAGCGCTTACGACCTGTACAGCGCCTGCAAAAATTTGCTTGATTGAACGGGGTGGAGCTACATTCGCGAAAAAAGCGCAAAATTGTGAAGCTGGTGGTGGTGTTGCAGCACTGGTATACAATAACGCCGCAGGATCTTTTGGTGGAACATTAGGCGATGCTAATCACGGTGTGACAATCCCCGTGCTAGCGTTGACGCAAGTAACAGGCAACAGTTTAAAAACCCACCTCTCAAAACAAGTTACGGCTCAGCTAGAGAGTATTTCAGATTACGATGTTAAATCAGGTACTTCAATGGCAAGCCCACATGTCGCGGGTGTCGCAGCGCTTGTTTGGAGTAATCATAGTCAATGTACTAACGTTGAAATTAGAAACGCACTGAATGCCACGGCCATTGATTTAGGTGATGCAGGACGAGATCATTTATTTGGTTATGGTTTAGTGCAAGCGAAGGCCGCAGCAGATTATTTAACGCAAAATGGCTGTGCGGGAACAGTTCAAAACCAAGTGCCAATTGCGCAGTTTAATAGCCAATGTACAGGTTTAAGTTGTTCATTTGATGCAAGTGGCAGCCGAGATACTGATGGCACAATATCACGTTTTGATTGGATTATTAATGGTCAAAATGTGGTAGGCAAGCAAGCCACTTATACTTTCCCCCAAGCTGGTACTTACTCGGTTAAACTGACAGTGACAGATAATGAGGGTGCGACAGCCAACTTTAATAAAGCGGTGACCGTAACAGAGGGAAATGTGAGTGAAGGGTGTAATGGTATTACGGCTTGGTCAGCTAATAAAACATACACTAAGGCTGGCACACTGGTTTCATATAATGGTAAAAAATATAGCAACAACTGGTGGCACAGCAATAAGAACCCAGAGCAAAACTCTAATGTGGGTAATAATTGGAAAGTGTGGACAGATTTAGGTCTATGTAAATAAGCGATGATTTTTTAGTATCGACTTTATTGTTAATCAAAGCCTTTATGGTAGACCCATAAAGGCTTTTTTGATCACAATATGTATTTAACCTCAGCTCCGGGTAAGCGAATTTGCCCAATAAAGCTATTTTTCTCACTCTCGGCGTTGCTTTCATTTGTAATAGCCCGCTATTTACTGCATAAAAGCGCCTTGATATTGAACAAAATAGCATCATTGCGTTGTACGTAAGTTTGTTTGCAAAATATTTTCTATTCCAAAACCTTTATCCAAACCTGAGGTTATTTAGTTTTTAAAAACGGTGCCTTCTTTCATTACAAAGCGGACGTTTTCAAGCGTGCTGATATCGCGAAGTGGGTTATCATCTACAGCGATAATATCAGCAATAAAACCGGTTTTGATTTGCCCTACATTATTGAGCTTAAGCAAAGCAGCACTATGAATTGTTGACGACTGAATTGCTTGCAATGGGGTCATGCCAAATTTAACCATGCGTGAAAATTGTTGGGCATTGTCGCCATGAGGGTAAATTGCAGCATCTGAGCCAAACACCATTTTTACACCTGCGTTGACAGCTTTCGTAAAACTCTCGCGTTGTGCTTTTGAGACAAGTTTCTCTTTATTAATATTCTCTTGTGGAACACCATTGGCTTCACCAAATGCCAGTGTATATTCGGTGTTGTAAATGTCACAGGATAAATAAGTGCCATGTTTAAGTGCTAACTGAATGGCTTCTTTATCCATAAAGCTACAATGTTCTATACTGTCTATGCCTGCACGGATAGCGGCTTTGATACCACTGGTGCCATGAGCATGTGCTGCGATCACTAGACCTCTCAAATGTGCTTCGTCAGCCGCAGCTTTAAGTTCTTGTTCGCTAAACTGTTGTACGCCAACCTTAGTGCCTTTTGAAAATACTCCACCTGTTGCACAAATTTTTATTGTATTAGCGCCATATTTAATATTTTCTCGTACTTTCGCACGCACAGCCCAAGGGCCATCGGCAACGCCTGCGGAGAGAGATTTTTTTTCAGGGGCACTAAAATTATCATCACAGTGCCCCCCTGTAATTGAAATAGAATGCCCGGCGCTAAAAATACGTGGGCCAGGGATCTCTTTCGCGTTGATCCCATCACGCGTTGCAATGACGCTATATCCTGACGCGCCCAAATTACGTACCGTTGTAAACCCGGCTAGTAATGTGGTTTTCGCATTTTTGACGGCTTTAACTGTTTGGCGTGGAATGGAGTAATTTCGAGAAGCTAAAAAGTTATCGGCAGCATCTGAAGTAAGATGAACATGCATATCCATCAAGCCCGGTACCAAAATTTTATTTGGTAGGTTGATGGTCTGCGCACCTTTTGGTGGGCGCAGCTGTCCGTTTGTTGTGATGCGTACAATTTTGTCGTCTTTAATAAGTAATGTGGGGTTATTAATGAGTTGCCCAGTGTGTACATCGAGGTAAGCTTTCGCGGTTAATAAGGTGGTTTGAGCGTAAGCTGATGATGCATAGGCGAGGGCACATGCAAGTATGGCGTATGTTGATTTCATGGTATTTTTTCTTATTGGGTTGTCTACTTTTTAACAGTATAGAGTAAGTCAAAATACCAAGCCAAAGGGTACACGTTAAATGCCCAGATTAATCGGATACTTGGGCTGGATATTTCGCCGCGCTTTTGGGGTATTGTTGTTTTATTCGTATTAATTCAGCCGGCACATCATCTGTTACCGTCACAGCAGGGAGCACCACAAATGCTTTTGAACGATAGTCAATGAGCATAGGCACAATGGGGACGTTGGCTGAATGTGCCATGTAAATAAACCCCGTTTTCCATTGTTGGGTATATTTACGAGTCCCTTCAGGGGCTAAGCCTAAGATTAATGCATCTTGTTCATGAAAAATGCGGGTAACTTGATTAACGATACCATTGGTCGCGCTTCTATCAACAGGGATCCCACCCATTCTTTTTAGAATATAGCCAATTGGTCCAATAAAAATACTGTGTTTTCCAAGGAATTTCACTTGGAGTCCGAATTTAAATTTAACTGCAATGGCTATGACAAAATCCCAATTAGAAGTATGAGGCGCAACCGCAGCAATAAATTTTGCTGACTGTGGAAACTCCCCAGTCACTTGCCAGCCAAAAGCTTTTAATATGAGCGAACCAATTAACTGCCCAAAACGGTTATTAGTGCGAGGGACTTCTTTCGGGATCTGATGTTGTCTGAGTGGGTGCTGCATATTGCAACCTTCTTTTCTTTGCACTGTAGCATAATACCAAACCTTATTAATTGGGTTTTTTCATACCAATGATAATGTTGGTAATATCAAGTAAATAGACATCTTCAACTAACCCAATGACATCATTCCAACGAGGGTTGAACTCATTATTTTCCCAACGGCGTAAAGTGCGTTCTTCAATGCCGTAGTTTGCGGCAGATTCGGCTTGGGTATAGCCTCTACTTTTACGAGCAAACTTAAGGATATCTGATCCGCGAGGTGTACGATTAATTCTTGCTGGTGCACTTTTTTGCATAATTTATATTCTCCTTCATTTATTACGCATTAATGTATTTATAGTATGAAAGTTGCTATAAATAGGTGTATAATGCAGCATTAAATACGCACCTAGTCGTTACTATCTTTATGTAAATATCAATTTGCTGCGTATTTTTTTAAATTATAGTTTTAAAAATTACGCATTACAAATGTTATTTTTAATTTTTTGAGCCTTATTTCTTTCTTATAGGCATATAAATTCATTTTTTGGTATTTTATTTTTTAGAAGGCCTAACTTACATGACTGAAAATTATAATGAAAATAGCTGTGGTGATGAGCATTTGCATGCGTCATTTGCCACGCGTGTCGAGCAAGCCATCAAACCTGATAGTATACGCACGTTTGCGTCAAAAATAGGTGTTTCGGAAGGTACTCTGCGTAGAATATTAAAGGGGGAAGACCCTAAGTTAAGTATTACCGAACGTATTGCGCGAGAATCAAACACAGACTTCCTATGGTTAGTAAAAGGTGAGGGCGAGCAAAGTCAAGATAGTTTGGCTTCTCCATTATTAAGTCAAAGTGTCGTGAATGTTGATGAGTTCCAAGAAAAGTTTGTACTGGTTCCGGGTTATCATATTTCAGTCAGTACTGGATATGGTGCATTTAACGATGCAGCGTTAGTTGAGCGACACTTAGCTTTTCGTAAGAAGTGGATTGATTATAAAAACCTAGATAAGAGTCAATTAGCCGTTGTGTTTGCAAAAGGTGACTCTATGGAGCCGACCATACATAACAACAACACAATTTTGGTTGATCTATCAGACAAGAAACTTAGTGAAGGGCTTATTTATGTGGTGCGCTTGGGTGAAGAGCTTTATGCGAAACGTTTGCAGCAATATATTGATGGCTCTGTACGCCTTATTAGTGATAACAAAGAATATGTTGAGCAACATGTGCAAGCGCATGAACTCGATCAGCTAGAGATCATTGGCAAGGTGGTTTGGATTGGGAAGGATTTAGCGTAGCGCGAGTAGCCGCAGGCGAATATATATCTTATTCAAAAGTGTATTATGAAGGAGAAAATGGTATGGACGATTTTTATTGTGAACAAGTACTGAGTAATAAAGTATCCGTTGATATTGTCATGGAAACGAGTGATGTGCTGGCGTTCCACCATACTCGGGCATTTTGGCCGGTACATATCGTGGTTATACCCAAAGCTCATGTGCCATCTTTAACCGATTTAGGTGAGCACGACGTATCGATTGTTCACAAAATTATGGCTGTGGTAACGCAAGTCGCTCAGCAAGTTGAGGCGCAGCACGGTGCATGTCGAGTATTAACGAATTTAGGTAACTACCAAGATTCAAAGCATTTACATTTTCATGTTAATTATGGAGAACCCATTACGACACGTTGATATCAATGACTTCAACCGCGCAGTTCCTGCCTTGTTTTTTTGCTTGATATAGCCCGATATCGAGTGCGCTATAAATTGAAGTAAATTTGGTATGCTCAAGTCCATTAGTTGCATAGTAAGCGAAACTTGCAGTGACTGTAATGGAAGTATGATCAGCTAATGTGACAGGTTGACTACTTAGCGTCCGCCTTGCACTTTCAACGATATTCAAAATGTTCATTTTTTTAATGTGTGGAATAAAGATAACGAACTCCTCTCCACCTATCCTAGAAATAAAGTGAGGTTGTGTGATGGCCCTTTTTATAGTGTGACAACACTGAATTAAAGTTTGGTCACCTGCTGGGTGTCCATATGTGTCATTAATTCTTTTGAAGTGGTCTAAATCGAGTAGTATTAGTGCGTGAGCGTATTCTGACTCGATAGGTGCATCATATTTAGACAGTGCTTTATACATGGCTGCACGGTTGAGCGCGCCAGTTAAGGTATCGTGTTCTGCTAAGTAGCGCTGTTTATTACGTGAACGCCAGACAAATATGACAATTAAAGTAATACAAGCTATCGTCAGCCAGAGCCGATATTGATTGTATTGCAACTGCTGTATTTTATGTGTTTGTTGTAGGTTCTTTTGTTCAAGGCGAATCGTTTTCAATTCAGCTTTTGACATTTTTAGTTCTGTTTGAACGGCAATTAATGCTTGCTGATTTTGGCTTTTAGCATGTGTTTGTTCCAAAGCAATGTATTTCTCTTGAAATAAGTAAGCTTGCTCGAACTGGTTCAGTTTGGCATGAATTTGTATGATCACCCCAAGGGCACTCAATTGATGTGTAATGTCATTCTCTTTTTTAATTAACTGTAGTGACCATGTCGCGGCTTTTAATGCCCAGTCATACTGTTGCAATTGTAGATGTGTTTTGGCGAGTGTTAAGTGGGTATCAAATAGCAATGTAGCGTGCTGTTCTGCATCAAGTATATTCAATGTGTCGATTAGCAAGGTTAATGCTTGGCTTGGTTCTTCGTACGCTAAGTGTAATTTTGCTAATTGGATATTACTATTGGCTACACCATAACTGTTGTTTAGGTTCGTAAATGTGCGTTGAGCGCTGAGTAGTAGAGATGAAGCTTGCTCAAAAGCTAAGTTTTTCCGATACGCAATACCAAGATTTAATTGGGTGAGTGCTATTTTTTGTTGGTTATTCGCTAATGTGCGTAACTCTAATGCATTTTTAAAGTGCGTGATTGCATTATCATATTGCCCCATATCCATTAAAGTTAACCCTATATTATTAAAGGTGACCGCTTGCCTTGAAGGGTTAGGGCGAGTGCCTAAGATTTTTTTGTACAAGGTTAACGCTTTATTGTGATACCCATGGTGATTCGCAACAATCGCAGATAAGTTCCAACGATACTTTGGATCTATTATCGGTTTATCTATCGCTTCAGCTAAGGCATTCATTTTGTCAAGATGTCGCGTAATACTATGATAGTTGCCTTTTTTAATGTGATCCCAAACTATGTGTTGCAATACTAGTGACGCTAATTCTTGATGCGTTTTTTCATTGATGAGGCTTTGCACTTCCTTGAACTTACTTTCACTGAGTTGGTGCTTATTCTGCATTGATGCTTGTATTGCGTGTAACAAGCGTTGCTCTACCTCAGTAAGCGGGGAGTGTGGCTCAAGGTGAATTAATAGTGGCTTTGACAATTGCTCGGCGAGTTTTGCAGCAACCGTTGTTAAGTATATTCGCTCTAACCCTGGTTGCATTGTACGGTGTTGTTGCACGAGTGTTTCAAGAGTGTCTTGTGGTGATTGGCTGAGAGTTTGTTCGTATTGACTGAACCAGTTAGGGATAGATGCTTGCGTGCTCAGAGGTAATAAGCTGATGACAATACATAGGAAAAAGAATAAAACTTTCATAAATAGCAGCACAAGTTAGTTGAATACGTTTAAGCGCTTCCGTGTGCCAGCAAGCGTGCCATTCTAGCATAAATACAAAAATAAAATATGCTGTGCCAATTAAAAATACGGCCGTTGGATTTGAATAGTCATTGCTGCTCATCAATGAAGTTGCTACCTTGATGGTTCTTACAACAACTATAATTACGATAATGAAATTATTCACTTCAAGCTTACTTTTAATACTTGCAAGTCAAGTTAACGCACATGATATTGATTTATCTAAATCAGTGTTAAAGCAATTGCCTGACTTAGAATCGTTATATTTGCACTTACATCAACACCCTGAACTCTCATATAAAGAGCAGAAAACAGGACAACGTTTAGCAAAAGAGTTAACCGCTTTGGGTTTCACCGTGACCGAGGGCGTCGGCGGATTTGGTGTTGTTGGTATGCTAGAGAATGGCATTGGTCCTACTATTATGATCCGTTCAGATACTGATGGTTTACCGATTATAGAGCAAACAGGCAAACCTTACGCCTCAAAGGTAAAAACACTTGATGCTAATAATAATGAAGTGGGCGTAATGCACGGGTGTGGTCATGATATCCACATGACCAGCTTTATAGGTACAGCACAACAGTTGGTGATGCATAAGGCGCAGTGGCAAGGTACTTTAATGATGGTTGCTCAACCCGCAGAGGAAGTGGGGGGAGGGGCCAAGGCAATGCTCAAAGAGGGGTTGTTTAGTCGCTTTGCACAGCCAGATCATGTGCTTGGTTTACATGTCAGCGCATCACTCCCAGCCGGTAAAGTCGCAATAGCCCCAGGTTACGCGCTGGCCAATGTCGATTCGGTCGATATCACAGTCAAAGGTAAAGGCGGGCATGGGGCATATCCTCATACGACCATAGACCCAGTGGTCATTGCGTCAAGGATTGTACTTGCTTTACAAACCATAGCCAGTAGAGAAATTTCCCCGTTGGAACCTTCTGTGATCACGGTTGGCTCCATACATGGCGGTTCAAAGCACAATATCATCTCAAACGAAGTCACATTACAGTTGACGCTACGCTCGTATAATCCAAAAGTGAGAACACAACAAATTGCTGCAATAAAACGATTAACACAGGGGATAGCGTTAAGTGCAGGGTTACCAAAGGCATTAGCCCCCGAGGTATATGTGCATAAAGACGAAACTATTCCATCGACTTACAACAATCCAGAATTAGCCAATGTGATGACGGCTAGTATAAAAGCGGAGCTGGGTGAGGAGAATGTAGTAAAAGCTGAACCAGTTATGGCGGGTGAAGATTTTGGGATGTATGGCCGTACCGATGAGAACTTACCAATCACTATCTTTTGGCTAGGTGGTGTTGAGCCTCGATCTTACGCAACAAGCGTTAAAAATGGCGACACCTTACCTTCATTGCACTCAAGTCAATTTGCACCAGATTACCCATTGACCATTACAACGGGTGTGCGGGCAATGACAGCCAGTGCTCTGGATTTATTTAATCAATCTACAAGTAAATAATAAAACGCTAAAGTACTCTTTAAATACTCAGTATACTTATTAGAGTACTTAACCTCAGCTCTGGATAAGCGAATTTGCCCAATAAAGCTATTTTTCTCACTCTCGGCGTTGCTTTCATTTCTAATAGCCCGCTATTACAAATGAAAGCGCCTTGATATTGAACAAAATATCATCATTGGATTGTACGTAAGTTTGTTTATAAAACATCTTCTATTTCAAAACCCTTATCCAAACCTGAGGTTACTTAGGGCTTTTACTAGAAAGGTGCAGGAGCTTCAAATGTCATTAACTGTTCGGTAAGAGGGTGGCAAATCTGTAGCATTTCAGCATGTAATTGCAACCGCTCAGCAGCGGCCAGCGCGTCACCTTTTGCATAAAGTCGATCACCAAGTATCACATTGCCAAGTGACAACATGTGTACCCGCAATTGATGAGAACGACCCGTAATAGGGATTAGTTTGACACGGGTTACGTTATGCTCATTTTTGAGGACTTCATAATGGGTTAGAGATGGTTTGCCTTTGTCATGACATACCATTTGTTTTGGCCTATTCGGCCAATCACATATCAAGGGCAAATCAACAGAGCCGGTGGCGTGTTTCATTGCACCATGCACGCGTGCAATATAATGCTTGTTTGTGAGCCTATCTTGAAATTGAATACTGAGAAAGCGGTGGGCTTCTTTACTCATTGCTAAACACAATACGCCAGATGTCGCCATATCTAAACGATGAACAATTCGTGCCGTCGGAAAAACGGTGTTTACGCGAGTAATAGCACAGTCGGCATGTTTAGGATCTTTACCAGGTACTGTTAATAAACCGCTTGGCTTATTAATGACGAGCATGTGATCATCTTGATATAGAATTTCTAAATATGGCTCCAGTGGTGGCGCATAGTTCAAAAGCACAGTTTATTACCCCAGATAAAATTAAGCGCGCCATTTTAGCGACCTTTTAGGGGATTACATAGTGTTTAATGCATCGATAGTTGATTAAAGTTGATTAAAGTTGATTAAAGTTGAATAAGGGGGTTCTTTTAATCACCAACAAGGTTAGAGCTTGCCACCCTTATGCGCAATGTTGTAGCAATGACGAGGGTTGCCTTTTAAATAATCCGCCCGTATGTCTTCAGAGGTCAGCACTTTGTGGTGTAGTGAAACCTCTCCAATAGCACCTTGGAATAATCCTGATAAGTATGATGAACGGCTACCAATACGCAACGGCATATCATTGGCTAGTGAGCCCTGACGGTCGGTAGGGTTGTGACTATCAATATAACTGCCGTTGCGGTAAAAGCGGATCCCTTGAGCAGCATCTCTGTCGATTGAAACCGCAATATGTTGCCATTCATTAGTCGCAACGAACGCACTTGAGTCGTAAAAGGTACAGGATGAATTGGGTTTTTGACAATACCATGTGCCTCCACCGTCAGCCAATTGTAGCGCTAGGTATCCATCATCAATATAAAATGCGTAGCCATGAACATTATCAATTTGATTCTCAAAACGTTTATCTATTATCAGGTGCTGACCAAGTGAACGCGTTTTGACCCATGTCGAGATAGAGAAATCTCCTTGGGAGACGTCTAAAATATCTTGGTCAGGTAATTCCACATAATCATCGTATCCATCTAAACAAAACGCTAAGTTATCAGTGGGGGTAGCCAGATGAATACTACTATCCGTAATTTTTGAAATATATGACGTGGGTATTGCCGTGTTGCTACTACCTTTCCAGTATAGGGCGAGCATGAACATCATTAGTAGCAATAGTAAAAATGAGCTTTTTTGTGTTTTTACTAAATTAAACCTTTGATAAATTGGCTTTTTTTTGTACTTTAGAGGTAAGTCTATAAAGTAGCCCTGACCTCGCCTATTTTTTATATAATCATACTGCTGTGGGTGCTCTAATTGCTTTCTCAAAATACTTATTCGTTGTTTGACGTTTTCATCGCCAGTGACAACATCACCCCAAACAAGTGTAAGTAGTCGATTTGTTGGAATAGGGTTTGGTGAATTATTAATTAAACAAATCAGTAGCTTATAAGATAGTTCAGAAAGATTTAGATCATATTTATCACGGTACACTTTACGCGTTTCAAAACAAATAAATAAATCAGATATCCAGACACCTCGATATATTTGATCTATTACATTTGCTGGGGCTAGTTGTTTGGCGCGATCATTCATGTACTTTTACGTGTAATTTTTTTTAATATAGCAATGTTACCTATTTTTTTAGCAAATTTACCAGAGTAGCTAGGTTATTTTCCTTTTTTACTTTAACTTTTACCATCTTTTACTCGCTGATCACGCTGTTTTATGTAAAAGTTAATATTCAGCCCATTAACAACATACCGTACCTTGTTGATGGGTTATTGAAAAATATACAACTTAATGGAAGAGGCTACCGACATTTTAGTAGCTGGTAAAAGATTTAGCGTTATGCTTACAAATGGATGAGGAGGCAGTGCCAAACAGTGTTATGGCACAAATAAAAAATATGGAAACTTATGATGTTTTAGTACCGAAATTTGGTCTCAACTTAGACAGAAGTAGTGTTTTAGAAAGTATCAAACACGAAAAGCTAAAAGCCTCACCACGCTTACAAAGTGCGTTATTACAGTTAAATAAGTATTCAATTCACATCAATCATCAACTATTTTTCTTACGCTACTTTCAATCAGAGTTAGACGTTGCTGAATATCATCATGATTTTCATAAAGCGTTAGCACTGCATGCGATTGGTGTGCCTTCACAACAGCTTGATATTAAAAACCAATGGTCTCAAGTACAGCAAAATTATCGAGCAATAGAGTGGGCGAAGCGAAAGGGGAAATCTCATTCAGGGTGGGAGCATGGAATAATTCGTCATTTAGAATGGCTTTTGCACCAAGGTGATAAATTTGCCGTTGAAAATGCGAGTTCATGGCCCGTTACTGAACGAGAGCATGACTGTAGTATTGATCCTAATTGGCTAGATGATTGGTTTGACTATGTCAATAAATCACAGGGTATAGAACGTACGCTCATATCTTATGAACAATTATGCATGATCCGAAATCCCGCAGGTGGCTGTACATTATTGGAAAACGTATTTTTGGAAGCAAGGCTGAGCGATTTGCGGGCAGAAAAAAGTTACTGGCTGAGTCCAAAATTTTACTATCTAAATGGGTGCCACAGTACAACAGAAGATGGTTTTAGTGATCTTGGAAACCTGATTTCACGATGGGAAGTAAAATTTGAATGGTTAGCGGATAAGCAGCGATACATTCATCATGCTTTACAGGCCTTTAATGATGACTTTGATGCCATACTGCAATCTAAAACAATGCCTGCCGGCTGGCACGAATTGAAAGCGATATTATTGTCTACACCGATTATCTCCATGGAAGTAGCCCATACTTATCTTGAAGCATCAAGTTTTATGTTTGAATACGGGTTATTGCAGGTTAAGCATGTTTCGTCGTTAGATGATATGACCGTGTTTGAGTGTACGGCTGTTTTCAAGTTATGGGAGCGTTGGGACAACATTATGAAATTTTAAATCATGACAGCGCAGTAATTAACAAAGTGCAAAAAGTCACGTCATTAATGACGTGACTTTTTATTAATAGTGGTTTTACATTATGAATGCGTTTTAATGAGACACAACGATTAAGCGTATAGCGTCAAGTTTTAATTGTGCTTTTTCAATGTAAACGCCAAGTTCGGTTCTTTGCTTTTCAAAGACTTGAACTTCTTCATCGCGGATATTAGGGTTAATCGCTTTTAATGCCGCTAAACGAGATTGCTCTTCACTCATAGTCGCGTGCATTTTTGTTATTGCATCTCTCCTCAGGGTATCTAACTGAACATTTGCTAATTCAGTCGCTTGCGTAATGAGTGGGTGAATGGCACTTTGCAATGCATTAGCCAGTTTACTTGCTGTTTGACGACCAACAGCAGATAATTGACTATTAAAAGCATCGAACGCAACATTTTCAGCCAGGTTGTTACCTGCTTTATCGAGTAATACACGCACTGGTGTTGGCGGTAAAAAGCGACCAACCTGCAGCACTTTAGGCGCTGATGCTTCGGCAATATAGATAAGCTCAACGAAAAAAGTCCCAGCTGGTAATTTCTTATTTTTCAGCAAGGCGACAGATGCACAACCAAAGTCATCATCACAGATCATATCCATGGCACCCTGTACCATTGGGTGATCCCAGCTGATAAAGTGCGCATCCTCTTGCGACAAAGAAGTATTTCGATCAAATGTGACGGTAATACCATCCTCTTTTAAACATGGGAAAGAGGGGTTGAGCATATGTTCAGTCGGCTTAAGGATGATGGTGTTTTCACCTTTATCTTCTTGGTTTACACCAAAGGTGTCGAATACGTTGATCATGTACCCTGGTAAGATCACGCCATTATCCAGTTTTTCAATTTCAGCAACCAAAGAGTCAGCGCGCCCCTGACCGCTGGAGTGAAGTTCAAGCAGTCGGTCACGACCTTGCTCCATTTGAGCACGTAATACTTGGTTTTGTTTGGCGGCTTGTTCAAGAAGTGGATCAAGCTCCTCTTCATCACAGTTATGCCCACCAATAAATTCAAGCAAGTCTTCGCTAAACTCTTTATAGAGCATTTGCCCTGTCGTACTGGTAGTTTCAAACGCATCTAACCCTTCGTTATACCAGCGGAGTAAGACTTCTTGTGCTGTATTTTCAAAGTAAGGTACGTGGATATTCACATCGTATTTTTGGCCAATACGATCTAATCGTCCAATACGTTGTTCGAGTAAGTCAGGGTTGAGGGGTAAATCAAACAACACCAAATGATGTGAAAACTGGAAGTTACGACCCTCAGAGCCTATTTCAGAACACAACAATATTTGCGCTGAGTCGTATTCATCAGCGAAAAACGCCGCAGCACGGTCACGTTCAACAATAGACATGCCCTCATGGAACACCGCAGCTTTAATGGCTTCTCGTTCACGTAGGGTTTGTTCAAGACTGATTGCAGTTTGTGCTTCAGCACAGATCAACAAAACTTTTTCATGTTTAAGTGACTTTAGAGTGTCAATTAACCAGTCGACGCGCGGGTCAAAGGCGGTCCAGCCACTCCCTTCACCTTCGAACTCCTGAAAAATCTTTTCTGGGAACAAAGCCCTTAATGCGGATTTTTCAGCACTTTGGATACCACCCATATTCCCAAGGACCGACATCGCTGTTTTGTATTGCTTCGGAATTTCAACAGGGTAACTGTGTAACTTTCGACCCGGATATCCATCAATACCGCTGCGACTGTTACGGAATAAAATTCGCCCTGTGCCGTGGCGATCTAACAACATTGATAGAACTTCTTGTTTAGCTTGCTCATCACCAGATTGTGCGTTGATCAATAGGGTACTGATATCGGTTTCTTGTAGCAAGTTAACAAGGGTTGCTTCTGCTTGGTCGTCTAGCGCCCCATCTTGTAACAGTTGATTGGCCGCCTCAGCCACTTCTTTGTATTGGCTTTCTTCCGCAACGAATGCGTCGTAATCGTAGAATCTATCAGGGTCTAACAACTGTAATCGAGCAAAGTGGCTTCGGTGACCTAATTGGTCAGGCGTTGCCGTGAGTAGGATGAGGCCTGGAATATCTTGGGCAAGTTCAGCCATACGAGCATATTCAGTACTGGGCTTATTATTCTCGATTGTTAAATGATGTGCTTCATCAATGACGAGTAAATCCCAATCGGCTAAGGTTGCTTGTTCAAACCAGCGACGTTTTTTTGCAATGAACTCCAAGCTCACCAGTACGAGCTGCTCAGTTTCGAATACGTTTGGAGAATCAGCAAAGGCTTCATCGCATCGCTCTTCATCAAAAATTGAGAAGCGTAAATTAAAGCGACGAAGCATTTCTACTAACCATTGGTGTTGTAAATTTTCAGGCACAACAATCAAGACGCGATTTGCACGCCCGGTCAGGAGTTGCTGATGTAAAATCATACCAGCTTCGATGGTTTTACCTAAACCAACTTCGTCAGAGAGTAATACGCGGGGAGCAAAGCGTTTGCCCACTTCATCTGCAATGTAAAGTTGGTGTGGGATCAAGCTGGCTCGTTGGCCTACAACGCCTTTTAAATGTGACTGTTGGCGTGCAAACTGATGTTGCCACGTTTGGTATCGTAACGTGTAGCGGTCAAATCGGTCGACCTGGCCTGCAAATAAACGGTCTTGTGGTTTATTAAATTTAATAAAGTGATCAAGAAACGTTTCTTTTAAAGTCGTTTTTTCTTCGGTATCAAGACGAATACCGTGGTAACACAACAATTCACCAACAGGTTCAATTGTTTCGACTTGTAGCTCCCACTCATCGGCACTGCGAATAATATCACCTGGATTGAATACCACACGCGTTACAGGTGCTTCTTGCATTGAGTAAACGCGGTTTTCTCCACTGGCGGGGAATAATATTGTCACTTGGCGGCCTTCTAATGCCACGATGGTACCTAAGCCTAAATCTGACTCAGTGTCACTTATCCAGCGCTGACCTAAGGAAAAATTCATGTTCGTCTCGTTTAACCCGAAAAAAGGCGGCTATGTTACCCGTTCATTTAAGCTTGTTCAATCTTGTTTATTCATTGCGAATGTGCCTATCTCTATTCTTTTTACAGTTCTTATAAATTATTGAGATCTATTTGTAATAAGAACATAAATTCACTTTCGGTTTGTCATAAAACGGACTTTTATGACAAATAGACTAAACTTGGGTTATAGTCAGTACGTTTGATATTTCATCAAGAGTATTGGGTATAGCATGAATATTTGCAAACGATAGGATGACGCTATGGGAAAAGATCAAGAACTCGACAAAAAAATGTACGTACTTGACACCAACGTGCTGCTTCATGAACCCCTCGCTTATCTATCTTTTCAAGAACATGATGTTGTCATACCAATGACAGTACTTGAAGAGCTAGATCATATCAAAGACAGAAAGCGCGACGTGAGTCGTGACGCTAGAATTGCAATTCGTAGTTTAGATGGTGTACTCAAAGATGCATCCCCAGAGGAAATGTTAGATGGTGTACGTTTACCAAGCGTACAATCGAGTAATGAGTCTGGGCCTTTGTCGCGTGGAAAATTGATTATTGTTAATGATCATTTATTCCCAGATAGCATTTCAGGCCTGCCAGGTAATGAGAATGACCACATTATTATAAATTGCGCCGTCAGATTACAAAAACAACATGCACACACTAAGGTGGTTTTAGTCACCAAAGATATTAATATGCGTCTCAAGGCCAAAGGTGCTGGGCTGCAGTTTGTAGAAGATTACCGAACGGATCAATTGATTGATGACATTAAGTTATTGAGTTTAGGGTATAAAAAATTCACGGGCGACTTTTGGCAAAGTGTAGGAGCTTGCACATCAGAGCAGCAAGGCCGATATACGTTGCACCATGTGCCTAAAAGTTTGTTACCAGATGTTTTTTGTAATGAATATTTAGTCGATGACAGTGAGCACTTTGCGGCACGGATCACCCATTACGATGAGACGAACATTACCTTTAAGGACTTGGGGGTAGAGCGGTTAATGCATCAAAGTGCTTGGGGCGTGCAACCAAAAAATGTGTATCAAGGTATGGCAATGGATGCATTGCTTGATCCAAACATTGAATTGGTCATATTAACAGGCCCAGCCGGGTGTGGGAAAACTCTGTTAGCACTTGCCAGTGCGCTGGAAATGATCATTGAAAAAGGGGTGTATGATAAGGTTATCGTTACGAGAAATACGCCTGAAATCGCAGAGAGTATCGGGTTTTTACCAGGTACCGAAGAAGAGAAAATGGCCCCATGGCTTGCTGCGATCACGGACACACTTGAAGTGCTTCATAAAAATGATGAAAGTCCTATTTCAAGTCGTAATTATATAATGGAGAAAGCCAATATTCAGTTTAAATCGGTCAATTTTATGCGTGGTCGCAGTATTCAAAACGCCGTAGTGATTTTAGATGAAAGCCAGAACTTAACCGCATCGCAGTTAAAAACGATTATTACGCGTTGTGGAGAAGGGACCAAATTAATATGCACGGGTAACTTAGCCCAAATAGACAGTAATTATTTAACACCTCTCACATCTGGCTTGACCTACATTGTTGAGCGTTTTAAACACTTTGAAGGCAGCGCAACAATTAATTTAAATGGGGTTGTACGTAGTAGATTGGCGTCTTTCGCTGAGGAAAATCTATAGTTCTTGCAGTCTTAGGCCACGGAAAGGTGGTGGCCTTTTATTTTACCAAAAGCAAGGTGTTTCACTGTTGAGCCTTGCTTATCATTACCTTGCTCGTTATTGTGTTGGGCATAGGGAATCATTTAGCTATCCTTTATGGACTTTGATCAAGCGTTCTTACCTTTAAAAAAATATTATCAAGCGATTGCTGTTACCTTAAGTATCGCGATGCTTGTGGCCGCAATTTTATGCCTGCACTTGTACCATATTAAACTTGAGCGAAGTTATAATGACAAGGTTGTGCATTTTCAGCGTTTAAATGGGCAGTTAGATCAAGCTATGTCTGCGGCTGAAACTGTATTTCAAAGTGTCTTTATTAGCCTTGAGCAACCGCTCAGTTATCATTTTGATCCATTTATCATGGCGACAATTGATCAACGGGCAGATTACTATTATCGAAAATTGCCGCATGGTGCAGGTGAGGTGATAGGCCAGGGACGCTTTTTAAATAACCCTCAAGCTTATCGACAATGGCAACAGGTTATGGCACTAGGGCCAGCTTTTAATACAACGTTAGCGTTAATCTTACCGGTAGATGCACTCGCTTACGTCAAAGATAATGGCTTTGCATTTGTAAAGCGCCGTTATCACAACGAAAGTCATTTATTGACGGCATTACTTGAGGGGAAGTTGTCACCTGACTTTTCTGAGAAAATGTATAGTAGTACTGGTGTAGTAGAAATTAACGGTAGAACCTATTTTGCGATAGGACAGCGTCGTTCAAGTACGTCAAATGAGCATGTTTTGTTGGTTTACAATACGCAAAAAGTGCTGGCGTGGTTGAATCAAGTCGGCTTACCTAAAACGGTTGCTACACTATTAAATAAACACCAGCAAAACTTACTGACCCACCATGAGTTTTTAACTGAATTCCAGCAACAGCGCGAGCGGGTTGCACCGTGGTTAGGTGGAATTCACCTTTATAGTGAAAAATCAACAAGACCAATTGATTTAGCGTTTAAGCAAACAGAGCAAGATTTTAGAACGCCAATTCTATATGAGATAGCACTAGAGTTACTTTTTTTGGCCAGCTTTATAGGAGCTACATTCCTAGCAGTTACGTGGCTGAGTAATCGGATATTTATTCGTCCGGTAAGTCATTTTGTACGGTACCTTACGCTGCAAGAGCACGCACCAAAAACAACGTTCGATTATATAATTCCTGAGGACTGGCAGCCTTGGTTTGCAAAAATTAAACGGGTAGTGACGCAAAAGCAAGAATTACTCGAGCAATTAAAGCAGCATAATGATGTTTTAGATGAGCAAGTGCAAACGCAGAAGAAACAGCTTGCGCGCTCGCTTGATATAAAAGAGCGTCAAGCAGCTTTACTGAATACCATGTTAGATAACATTCCAGATTTAATTTACTTTAAAAATATCGATGGGTCATTTATTGGGTGTAATGCAGCTTTTGAAGCATTTCTTAAAGTTAATAAAAGTGAACTGGTTGGCAAAGAGCTGCACGAGGTCACAGATAGATTTGCAGAATTGACCATGCTAGAGCAATGTATGCGGGAGCAACGGCACTCGTTGACAGAAACATTGCTTTTGCAAGATAAGAGCTACATGTTTACCGTGGCGCCATTTTACAATGAACAACATAGATTAATAGGTAGCTTTGGAGTAGCTCGGGACGTCACCGAACAACAGCAAGTGCTTAAATCATTGCAGACCTCAGAAGAGAACTTTAAAGCGGCAATGGAGTATGCACCAAATGGTGTGATCTTAGCCTCGATTGATGGAAAAGTGTTGAGTTTAAATAAAGCAGCAAAACGGTATTTAACAGAGCATCAACCGAAAGTGGGATCCTTGTTATCCAGATTATTTGATGAGCAAAGCTACAAGGCGTTAGCTGAAACATTTGCGGTATTACTAGAGCAAAATAAAAAGGCGGCTGAACTTACGATGCCTCAGTCAGGGCCTTACATGTGGCTACAATTAAGTATTTCTTTGGTGTGGGATAAGCAGCGACAGCCAAAATACTTTGTTATTCATCTACAAAACATTACTCAGTTAACAAGGGCTAAACTCGATGCGGAGCGAGCTACTTTAGCAAAAAGTCGCTTTATTGCGAATATCAGTCATGAAATTCGCACGCCAATTAACGTCGTACTTGGACTGGTTGATATAGTCAAAGAGCAAGGCTTAAATGAAACCCAAAGTGTACAAATGGGTCAAGTGAGTTACGCGGCTCAGCAATTACTCGATATGCTGAACAGTATTTTAGCATTTGCTAAAGTGGAAAGGCACCAAGAGAGCGTAAGAGTTCATGAATTTGAGATAGTAACACTCATTGATGATTGCTATAAATTGATGGCGCCGTTATGTGCTCAAAAGGGCTTACAACTCACTATTGAGCTGAAACACTCGGTGCCGCCCACGTTCAAAGGTGATATGCAAAAAATAAAACAAATCTTAATTAACTTATTGAGCAATGCCATAAAGTATACCCAAAGAGGGAAAGTTGTATTGGCCATTATTCAAGAGCAGCAAAATAGCGGCGAGCAACGTACTAAATTCAGTGTTATAGATACAGGACAAGGGATAAAAGAGGTGGATCAAGAGCGGCTGTTCGATGCGTTTACTCAAGTTGATGAATCCTTGTCTCGTAAACATGACGGGATCGGGCTTGGCCTTGCCATAGTAAAGCAAGAAGTTGCATTACTAGGTGGAGAAATTCAGCTGAACAGTCAATATGGACAAGGCAGTGAATTTTACTTCTCATTACCATTGGAAGTGGTGCCATTACTTTCTAGAAAGACCGACGTTCTTTGGTTTACGGGTAATAGTATGAGGTTCGTTTGTTCTGATCTCAATGTATGTATAGAGCAGGATAAAATAAGGGTGTTACAACATCTAAATGATCAACCAGCTTCATATCTAGTTTGCGAGAGCGCGCTGCAACTTGATATGCTAGGTGTGCACTGTGGGCAGGGTTGGCTCGATAAGCTTGTTAGTGTCTATGTACCAGAAAGCACACCGATAGAGAATCTTAAAGTGATCAGCAATAAGATTAAGCAGTTTCCTCATGTTGGCTATGCTCAGAGAATATCAAAAGATATTGAACAGCAGTTGAAGCAACAGCCACAATCAAGATGTCAAGATGTCAATGTAACGGGTAGCTTATGTTTAATTGTTGATGATAATGAACTAAATTTAGATATCACAAGCAATTTGTTACAACAGGTGTGTGTAAATATCGTACGATTGAATGGCGCGCAAAATATTGTTGAAATAGTATCCAAATTACAGCCAGATGTGATTCTAATGGATGTACAAATGCCAGAATTAGATGGCTACCAAGCAACAGAGCTATTGCGCAAAGCGTTGCCAGAGCAACCTGTAGCAATTATTGCATTAACCGCCAATGATAATGTTGGTGAAGTCAATAAAGCGCTGAGTGTTGGCATGAATGATTACTTAATTAAACCCGTTGAAAAAGGGTTATTAAGTGAGACATTAGCTCTGTATGTCACCGCAGAAATTCGGTTTTTTGATCGCGCATTTGCGCTTGAGCAAGTGATGGGTAAAGAACCGTTTTTAATCACAATGTTAGAAAAGTTTGCTAAGCTAAGTACAGAGTATTTACATCAGTTAGATAATTGTGAAAGTCATAAAGAGGTTTCATTATTAGCTCATAGTATCAAAGGCGCAGCTGCAGGGTTGGGGTTTTGCCGATTAGCCGAGGCAGCTAAGGTACTAGAATTACATATAAAAACCTCGAATAAAACACCAGATGAGGTGCTTGTTACAGATCTAAAAATGAGATTACAGCAAGTTGAGTTATTTTTAACGATAGGAAGTCTAGGGGATTAAATGCCAAAGATTGCTCGTATTTTGATTGTTGATGATGATCCACTTAATCGCGTGGTTCTAGACAACACGCTATCTGAAGATTATCAAATATCACAATGTGAAAGTGCAGAGCAGGCGCTGGCGTTTCTATCTAGTCATGAGGTAGATCTCATTATTTCAGATATTCGGATGCCAGGGATGTCTGGTTATGATTTATTAGAAAAGCTAAAAACACAGCAACATACTTACGCAATTCCAGTCATTATTATTTCTGCAAGTAATAGCTATAATGATGAAGCAAAAGGCTTACAAATGGGGGCAATGGATTATATTACTAAACCATTCAGCCCACTTATCGTTAAAGCAAGGGTGAAAAACCACCTAGCGATTAAGCAGAAGAATGATTTACTTGAAAAGTTAGCATCGATTGATGGTTTGACAGAGATTCCGAATAGACGTTTATTGGATGAAACACTGGCTAGAAACTGCCAGATGTGTGCGGAATATGAAAAAACGCTGAGCTTATTGTTAATTGATATTGATTATTTCAAAGAGTTTAATGAATTTTATGGTTATTCTGCAGGTGATGAGTGTTTGGTTAAAGTAGCACGCGCACTTGAGCATGTGACTATTGAGCACCTAGGGTTTGTGGCGCGCTATGATGGCGTTCGATTTGCGGCCATACTTACAGAAAGTACCAGTGACAGCGCCGAAAAAGTTGCATCTCAGATGCATGATGCAGTTGATAGCCTGTTAATAACCCATAGTACGTCGCCCATTTGTGCTCACTTAAGTATAAGTATCGGCATTGTACATATCACCACAAACTTTAATGACAATGAACAGCAAGTATTTAAGTTAGCGGATAGCGCCTTACAACAGGCGCATCAACATCAAGAACGTATAGTATTAATCAATAGGTAAATCCTCACCTATTGATTAATCGTATTCAAGGCTTTATTTGACGCCCAGTTAAAGATATTCAGACACCGCACTTGCGCCGTACCCAACCAGCTTGCCATTTTTAAATACCAATGGCGTGCATTCATCTTTGGTAATTTTACCGTCTGAATGTTTGCTGTTTGTGGCGAAATACAAGACTTGATACACGTTATCACCTTTATTAACTAAATCAGAAAATTCAGGCGTATCGAACTCTTGCAGAACCGTTTGATATGCAACGCCATTCTTTAACCCGGTAATTTTATCTCTATTAGACTTCTGATGTTTTTGCCAACCAGAACCGCTATAGTCAGAAGCCCAGCTGTGTTCAGCTTCGCCATCTGAGACTGCGACAATACAGCCACTTAAGAAAGGTGTTGTTAGTAGTGCGGCTATAAGTAATTTCTTCATTTTTATTTGTTCCTGGATAGATAGTGTTTTTTTAATTGCAAATAATTTGCCAATTATTTTCACATTAAAAATCAAAGGTTTATAGTTTTCTTTATTAAAAGGAATTTATATAGAAATCAAAAAATGGTTAATTTGATGATTTATTAGTGTTTTATACTACACGGTTGATATGTTCACCATTTAAAAAGCACTTGATATTGTTAGCAAGAGAATGGATCAATCTATCAATAGACTCTTCAGCAGCCCACGCATTATGCGGCGTTAGTAGTAGGTTATGACCTGAATATTCAAATAGCGGGTTATTCTTTTGGGCGGGCTCAATGGATAGTACATCTAGCGCAGCACCAGCAAGTTGCTGTTCATTTAAGGCACTGACTAATGCGAGTTCATTTACTATGCCACCGCGAGCTGTATTAATAAGTACGGCGGAAGGTTTTAGTTGTGCCAACACGGATGCGTTAAATAGATCTTTCGTTTCATCATTGAGAGGACAGTGAATCGAAATGATATCAGCAGATTTAATGGCGTCTTTGAATGCCACTCTGCCCGCTCGGATTGAACGCGCATTGGGTCGTTCAGCTATGATCACGTGTGCACCAAAAGCCTGAGCCACGTTTGCAACGGCTTTGCCCAGTGTACCATAGCCAATAATAGCGAAGTTCTTGGCTGCGATTTCTTTTATTGGATAGTCTAAACGACAAAATATATCACTGCTTTGCCATTGTCCATTTTTACAATCAGCAATATATCGATGCATATTACCCATTAAATTGCCCAGCAGTGTAAATGTGTGTTGGACAACCGCCGAAGTTGAATACCCAGCAACATTACACACCGCGATGCCTTGCTTTTTGGCTGCACGTAAATCTATGTTGTTAGTGCCAGTGGCGGCAACGCAAATTAACTTTAATTTAGGCAGTGAGGCGAGTACCTTACTGTTGATGACAACCTTATTACTGACTATCACATCTGCGTCAATGCAGCGGGTAATTATTTGTTCGTGTAGCGTGTTCTGGTAAGTCACTAATTCACCGAGCACCGTTAGCGGTAACAGAGAGTTATTTGCGAGTGTTTTCGCATCTAATAGCACAATTTTCATAAACGACCTTTGCTATGCTTGACCTTGGGGTTTACTCTAAGGTTTATACTGTACCACAGTAAGGAGAAAGATATGAGAATAGGTCAATTATCTAACGCATTAGGCGTAACGACAGACACGTTACGTTATTACGAAACGCATGGTTTGTTAACGCCTTCTTCTCGAAACGACGCTGGGTATCGTTTGTACGATGAGACCCACCTAAAGCAAATGCACTTTATCCTACGCGCTAAAGAAGTCGGATTTAGTTTGCGAGAAATTCAGGAGCTGCTGCAAATAAAAATTGAAAAACAGCAGCGCCGTTGTGAAGAAGTAAAAGCGATTACACTACAAAAACGTGACTTGGTACGACAAAAAATTTCAGACTTACAATGCTTTGAGCAGTCGCTCACAATACTGGCAAATCGTTGCTGTGGCGGTAAAGAGAGTGCGGACTATTGTTCTATATTGACAGCATTGGAGGATATAGATGTTACTTATAAATAACTTTTGGACATTATTTCTGGTATCAGCGCCCTGGCTGATGCTTGGTTTATTGCTTGCTGGAATATTAAATGTGTTTATTCCGACAGGTTTTCTACAGCGTCATTTAGGAAAAGAAGGGTTTTGGACAACTGTGAAGGCAGCCCTCATTGGTGCCCCCATGCCGCTTTGTTCATGTGGTGTAATACCCGCAGCGATAGGTCTTAGACGCGCTGGTGCATCAAAAAGTGCAACGACCGCATTTTTGGTATCAACGCCGGAAACTGGGGTTGATTCAGTATCTATTTCGTACGTTCTATTGGGGCCATTTATGGCTATTGTTAGGCCTGTTGCAGCTGTGTGCAGTGCGGTTGTTGCAGGCGTACTAGTTGGAAGAGATAAGTCAGATATTGCACCTCCTTTGCATGAGCCGTCTAACTCATCACACTGTCATGACACACAACAACATGTGCATGATAGTTGTTGTGCGCCTAAGCAGGCACAGACCGAAAAGAAAAGTACCTGTTGTGCTTCATCAAAACCAGAAAAAATGCAATTTTTAGGTAAAGTGTGGCAGGCAATTAAATTTAGTTGTAATAAACTGTTATCAGATACAATGTTGTGGCTGATAATAGGGTTGTTTTTTGCTGCACTTGTGCAGACCTTTGTACCTACATCATTTTTAAGCCAATGGGGCGGCGGCATGATGGCAATGGTGGCTGTGATTCTTGTAAGTATCCCTATGTATATTTGTGCTACCGCCTCAACGCCTATTGCTGCGGGTTTGTTGATGGCGGGCGTTTCTCCAGGAGCTGTGTTGGTCTTTATGTTAGCTGGACCTGCGACGAATATTGCGACATTAGGGGTCGTTGGCAAAGAGCTAGGTCGACGAGCGGTGATTGCTTATTTAATCGGTGTGATAGGGGTTGCGATCCTATTCGGTTATTTAACAGATTACTTAGTTATGGCGTATGACTTTAATGTGAAGACGGCGGTGGCAATGCAGCACGATATATTACCGACTTGGATATCAACTCTCAGTGGCGTATTATTGTGTTTATTGATGTTACGATTAGTGCTGCTTGATATTAGCAAAAAGCTTAAAGCATCAATCGCTTAATGTTAGTAGCAGGGTGGTCAGACTTGTTAATCTTAGCTTAACAGTCAATAGCGCGATAAAATAGTCCCGTTATTTCGTTTAATTTTTAACAAAAAGAGCAGTTTAGTGGATAAATACGCAGATATAAGACCGTACAATGATGAAGAAGTTGCGTCGGCCTTAGGTCGATTAGTAGCTGACAATAGCTTCATTGATGTGATTGTAAAATACACTTTGCCAGAGTGGCTGAGTAAATGGTCTATGTTATGCCGTCCATTTGTACGTTATAAGTTACGTCGAAAATGGGGTCGTTTTAATTCTGTTAAGCAGGTGCAAGACGAAGTCGCACGTTACCTTGATATGCTAGTAAAAAAAACGACGAGTAAAGTGACCTACTCAGGCTTGGAGACACTTGATAAAGAATCGGCCTATTTGTTTATTTCAAACCACAGAGACATCGTGTTGGACCCCGCTTTAATGAACTGGGGCTTGCATAGTCATAATATGAATACCGTACGTATAGCGATAGGTGATAACTTATTGCAAGTGCCTTATATTACTGAGCTAATGCGACTCAATAAGAGCTTTATAGTTAAGCGTTCAGCAAAAGCGCCAAAAGAGATGTTAAGAGCTCTAACACATTTATCAAGCTATATTTTTGATTCATTGAGCTCAGGTCAATCAATTTGGATTGCCCAAAAAGAGGGGCGGGCAAAAGATGGGGTCGATCAAACCGATCCGGCTTTGCTGAAAATGCTACAATTATATGGTCGAAAACAGAAGCTTTCGTTTGATGAGTACGTTAAGCAGCTCAAGATAGTGCCAGTTTCGATTTCATATCAATATGAGCCATGTGCCGTTGCTAAAGCTAAAGAACTCGTACATAAACAGCTTCATGGTAGCTATGTTAAAGCGGATGGTGAAGACATAAAAAGTATTTTAGAAGGGATCCGTTCTGATAAAGGCCATGTACATATTTCTTTTGGTCAGCCAATAGACGATGAGTGTGATTCGCCAGAGATGTTAGCGGAAACCATTGATAAACAAATTATTGGGCAGTATTACTTACATCCAAGTAATTATATTGCGGCAGGAGATAAGCAACAGGTATCGCCTAAGGAGCAGCAAGATTTCATGGGACGTTTAGAGTCAGTGCCTGAAGAGCTTAAACAACAGGTATTAGCTATGTATGCAGAGCCGCTCAGACGTAAAGCATTATAGGTAAACGAGTTGAAGTATAAAAACGCCACTATTTAGTGGCGTTTTTTGTTTTTATTGGCTTGCGATAATTCACGAAGATGATTTGTTCTTCAAAATAGGTTTATACTGATCAGAGACTATAAACCTTTTACATACGTATCGTTATACTTTCAAATAAGTAATGTAGCTATGTGTGCACTGAATTGACTAGATGAACTGTGAGCCAATGTGGAACAAATTGAAATATTTGAGATCCCCAATCCCTGTAAAGGCATATGTGAAGTAAACATTCGAGGTTATTGCAAAGGGTGTTACCGCAGCAGGGAGGAGCGTTTTGCATGGGGGCAATTGACAGAGCAACAAAAAAAGCATGTTATTACTTTATGTCAGCAGCGTTATAAACGTTATTTGGCAAAGCAGACTGCAAATACTCCTCCAAAAAGTGGAGCCGACGACCAGCAGCAGTTGGACTTTTAAATACCATATTTATTTTTTAACATGGATACTGTACCTTTTTTATCTAAGTCAATTAATGAAGTCATAATACGTGGTACTAGATGAGCGTGCTTTTCATGTAAATAGTGGTACAAGTTAATTTTATCTAGCGTTGTGCTAAATATCCCGAGCTTCTGGAGTTTTTCTTTGTATTCTTTAATGTGAAACCCGATTACTAATGCCGCGCTGACTTTTTTTTGGGTTAGTAAATTGAGCTGCGTAGAGTTACTTTTTACTTGAATCAATTCACCTAAGTAATTTTGCTTGCCTAAATACGCTTTTGGCGCCAAATGTGATGCTTGTATTACAATCGATTGGGCGTCTAGTATTGAGCATGTTTGACAATGACTCAAGAATTGAAGGTTAAAAGAAAGTAACGGGAAGTCCACCTTTATGAGTGATGGATACTGCTGTGACGCGCCATCGACCCGACCAAGTTGCCCATCTAAGACACCTGCATTTGCGGCGACCAATGCACTTTGATAGTTAAAGTCGATAATTTTTATATCATAACCGATATTTTTATACACAAGCCGTGTTAGCTCAATAACATACCTAGATTGTGGTGTGTCGGCAGGACGATTAAATATCAATGTATTATTACTGTATGCAAACGAGCTAAAGAGTAAAAAACATAGCGTATATATAACAGGCATGATTATGGGAGATCCTATGTTTGTTTTATTAATTATTAAGTTCTCAGTAAGGTGCTCAAGTCAGTCTAGCAAATTAATAATTTATGTTACACTAGGCAAACGTTTACAATCACAATAATGTACCTATGAGTTTTAATCTGTGCAAATTACCTCGACATGAAAAGTATCAAATTCAATTAGACTATGAATCGTCATTTTGGGCATACCAAATTAAACGAGGAAAACGTTCTCGAGAGGCGGTATATGATACAATTAACAGTCGTCCCGTATCTGAACAGGCAGTTTTAAAGCAGCGGTTTGAGTATTATCTTAGTATTATGCTTGCAGGTTAGAAAATGTATGTTGTTAAACAACTCACGCCAATGTCTGTTCCGCTGATAAATAAGTTTTACCAACAATTCTCTGTACGAGGACGTGCGACTAAGCAAGATCAGTGCTGGGTTGTTAAATCAACGGAGATAATTGCTGGCTGTCGAATACAAAGTAAAGACGATGCATTACTCTTATCAACGGTATTTGTTCACCCTGAATATCGTTCTCAGGGCTTTGCAAAGAGCTTGCTCACAAGCGTATTACAATCTCAAAATGAAGTCTTGTATACATTTGCATATAGAAAGCTAGATGGCTTTTATCGCCAGTTGGGGTTTGAATATAGTCCTAACTTACCACATCACTTATCCGTAAGTTTCTCTAATTATATTAGACAAAAACGTGATATTGTGGCGATGTGTATTTATAAATAATCAATCGTTAACACCTATGAGATATTTGATATTTATCCTAATTACATTAATATCCTCGAGCTTTTTCCCTTCCAATATATTGGCATCTGAAGTTACGCGATTATCTCCTTCAGAAGGCTTATCTCAAAGTTATGTTAATACCTTGGTTATTGATAATAAGGGATATTTATGGCTATCTACCGAAGGTGGTCTAAACCGTTATGACGGTTATCAAGTCTTACGCGTTAAAGGGCCTCAAGGAGAGCTTGAGGAGGTGATGATTGATCGTATTTATCAAGATCCATTAAATAGGATTTGGATAGCCTCTCGTAGATTAGGCCTTTACAGCTATGATCCCGAGCATGATAAATATCAAAAATATTTGGAAGTCGCACAGTCGCAAGAAGAGATGCTTGAGCAGTCGGTGAATCAAATGTTGTCCAAAAGTGACACGCAATTATGGTTAGGGCGCGGAGATAACGTTGCATTGCTCGACATTTCTACCGGTAAGGTGTCTATTGAGGTTCATTTGCCAATAGATAAGCAATCTGGGCACGTTAGAAAGCTGTTACGCAAGAATGAATATTTGTTTATTGCAACCTCAGAAGGCGCGTTCGTTTATCATTTAGACTCAAAAATACTGAAAAGAATAACCCATGTTGATACACCAGAGCACAATTTACAATTACATACTAAATCATTTGCGCTGCAAGGGGAGAATACTTTATTAATTGGCGCTGTAAATGGCCTATATCAAGTTGATATTAGTCAATTGGGTGATCTTACAGATGAAAATTATCAATGGGAAAATCAGCATTTAATCAAAGAGTTAAATATTTGGAAAATTGTGGTTAAACCAAATTCATTATTGCTAGGCACTGATAAAGGTTTGATGCACTTTAATACCATAGATGGTGTATTGACAAGAGATGAGCGGATCTCAAAAAGCCGTTATACGTTGACCGATAATAGTATCATTGATTTTCTTGAAGACAAGTACGGAGCATTGTGGGTTGCAACTAAGCGAGATGGTGCTTTTTACATTCCCAAGCGAAAAACACATTTTCATAATGTAAACAATGGTTCAGTAAAAGGTACTGGATTTTCTCATTCAACGGTGTGGTCTTTGTTAGAATACAAAGGAGTAATATGGGCGAGCACCAATGACGGATTAACCAGTTATGATTTAAGCACAAATGAAACCAAAACTTATTTAAAAGGGTATATGGGGGAGGCTGTGATGCCTGAATTTTCCATATCAAGGTCTTATTTATATAAAGATAAAATTTGGCTAGAATCGAGCCGAGGTTTATTTGTATTCGATCCGAATACGTATGAAGTCAGTCGTCCTCAAGTGCAAAACGCAGCTCACCAAAAAGTGATTGAAGACTATTTATATGGCATGTTACTAATGCCTAACGGGAGGTTGTACTTTATTCATCCCAGTGAAGGTTTTTATTATTATGATATTGATAATAAAGAACTTAAACAACTTGAAGGTGACATTGCAGCGCGCAATCCATTTTTATCCTATGCGTTTCTAGCCCCTTTACCAGATGAACCGTCATATCCGCTTTATTACTCCGGTGGGGTATTATATCGCTTGAATCCAGTGACATCTGAGTTAACAGAAATATACGCAGTGCCAGATGCTAACGAAAACTTACCAGTGTCATTACTCACTTACACCGTCGATAAAAATAACGTGCTTTGGTTGGCTTTTTCTAATTTTGGTCTGGTGGGTTTATCGCTTGATGGGTTTGAAGTGATCCATACAATTGATCTAAAAAAGCTTAATCTTGGTACTCCTATGTACGGTATGCACCAAGACAGAGCGGATATGATTTGGATGTCTTCTCACAAAGGGATTTGGCGGTTAGACCCAGATAATTTGCATTTGCAGCAGTTTACGACGAAGGATGGCCTTTTTACTAATGAGTTCAATGGCGGATCATCAATCAAGTTATCAGATGGTCGAGTTGTATATGGCTCATTGAAGGGCTTTACTATTTTTAGTCCAAGAGAAAACCGCCCTAAGCAACCTTTATTATCACGCATAAATATTACCTCAGTAGAGCTCATGTCACGAAAGTTGCATTCATATGGCTTGAAAACGTTTGGGGATATAGTGTTAAACCATGATGATATTGGTTTGGAGGTGGCTTTTTCAGCCATGGTCTTCAATTATCAACAAAGTATTGTGTATGAATATCAAATATCAGGGAGTCAGAAAATCTTAACTCGAGGTAATAATCGAGTGACGTTCCCTAAACTTAATCCGGGTAATTACCAGCTGAAAGTGTGGGCCAAAGACCCTTTAACAGGTGATTATACTCAACCCGCGAAATTGAATATTCGTGTGAGGTATCCGATGTGGCGTTCTCCTATTGCTTTAGCCATATACTTGATGCTTGTTTTGTTTATTTTTGGCCTTTGGCTTTATCGAAAAAGCCGAATTGAACAAATGATTATTGCTGCCCATAAAGAAACTCAAAACAGTGAGGCACGTTTAAAACTTGCGCTAGAAAGTAGCGGCTCTGGCGTTTGGGATTGGCACCTGCACAGCCAACTAATTTACCAACCGAGGCTATTTTCTGAATTGGAATACGCACAGAATAATATTTGTTTGGATGATTATTTACAACTTATCCATCCCAACGATAGAGCTATTTTTAGATTAGAGTGGCTTGAATTTGTTTCCACAAATAAAGGTGTATTTGACTGTACTTATCGTTTAAAGCATGCGAAGGGACATTGGCGCTGGTATAAAGATTTTGGCAAAGTAATGGCGTGGCAAGAAGGCACCCCAGAACGAGTTACGGGTACCTATACCAACTTGACACGTGAACGTATGTTTGAAGAGCGCGCTAGGCTATTTGGTGCGGCGTTTGAGAAAACGCGAGATTGGGTGTTTATACTAGATAAAAATTTACGCATTCAAGCGTGCAACACAGCATTACAACAAGCATTTAATATTGAAGCAGAGCCAAAGTCGAGTACGAATTTACACTTGGGGTTAAGTCGTCAGACGAGAATGCGTTATTTACGACGCATGACCGATTTAAAAATGGGTGAGCACATAAGTGCTGAAGATCAACTGATTTTAGCAAATAGTCAAATTTGCCATGTTTTGATCAAGATAAGTGCGGTAGAAGGTGTGAATGGAGAGTTGCATAACTATGTAGTTGTTTTAACTGATATTTCTTCACAAAAACGAACGGAGCAAGAGCTATATCAACTTGCAAATTATGATACCTTGACGGGGTTACCGAATAAAGCGTTATTTATTGACAGAACAGAGCATGCAATAGAGCAAATGTATAGTACGCAACCAGTGGCTGTACTGGCGGTTAAGTTTAAGCGTTTACAACATTATCAGGATAGCTACGATAGCGATTTTTATGATGTACTCATTAAGCAATTGGCAAATACCTTAAAGTGCTGTTTTCGAGATCACGATAGTTTGGCTATTGGAGTGAGCCAAGAGTTTTACGTATTAATGGAACAAATAGAGGATATATCGCAAATTACCCGCTATATCAACTGTCTGATGAACCGTTTTGAACCTCCAGTTAAAGTACTAGAACATAGTTGTAATATACAGTTAAGTATTGGCGTGGCTATGTATCCTGAAGATGCCCTAAATGCGTTTACATTAAGTGACCGAGCAAAAATAGCGTTAAACCACGCAATGAAACATTATGGTAGTCACTATCAATTTTATCAAACTGAGCTAAACCTGCAGGTGCAAAAAGGCATTGAAATAAGCAAAATGCTTGAGCTGGCGAATCAACGGAATGAGTTCTGCAACTTGTACCAACCTATTATCAATGGTACGAGTAAAGTCATTGATGGGTTTGAGGTGATGTTACACTGGCCTACAGATGCCCTCTACCGGCGAGATGAATTGACCGATGCAGCAGAGCAATCAGGGTTAATTAGTGAGTTGATGTTACAAACCTTAGAGCGTGCATTAATTGAATTGAAACAGTGGCATTTGTTCGCTCCGCAATTATATATTTCAGTGAACCTATCACCTTTAGATTTTCAATACCCAGAATTAATAAGCAAAATAGGGGATACGTTAAAAAGAACGCAAGTTGATGGGAAGCATGTGGTTTTTGAGATTTCAGAGCCTGTGATGATGACTGATATTCCTCACGCGTTGGAGCGAATGTACCAGTTGAAGGTATTAGGGTGTCGATTGTTTATGGATGATTTTGGTACAAGTTATGCCTCATTAACGTATTTGAAAAAGTTACCGGTTGATGTACTTAAAATTGATAAGGGCTTTATTCAAGACATAGGTGTAGATAATGAACACGAAGTGATCATTCATTCTATTTTGTCATTGGCACATAGCTTAGGTATTCAATGCATTGCTGATGGTATAGAAAATAAAACCCAGATGAAGTTTTTACGCTTACTTGGTTGTGATTATTTTCAAGGCTCACATTTTAGTGAGCCAATACTGGGAGAGAAAATCGCAGATTTACTTACTTTGACTTGGCAACATCGCTTTTAGAGTTTGTTGCCACAGTGGCGACAGTATGTCGCGTAAGCGCGTTGACTACTCATGAGCTTTATTGCTTGGCTGGCTTCACTTGGGCTGAGCCCAAGCTCCACTCTTAAGCTTTCTAAATGTTGTCGCTCTTGTTCATCTAAGACGCCATCATGTAGGCTGTGTAAAACCGCTTCATTAAATGCATCTCTGCGCTTTCTGAGTTGTTCAGCAAAACTTGACGCTAATAAGCCTGTGGGGATGGCGACCATTCCCATACTTAATAATGTAATTACACCACCAAAAAAGCGACCAATAGGCGTTATTGGTACGACATCTCCATAGCCAACGGTAGTGAGGGTTGCCATTGCCCACCACATAGAATCAGGGATTGAACCAAATTTATCAGGTTGTACGTCATGCTCTAATAAATAAATGCCGCACGATGCCATTATTAATACCACAGACATGATAAAAAATGCGGCGAGTAAGCTACTACCTTCCTCTTTAAATGCGGCAAGTAATAATTGCATTGCTCTTGAGTAGCGAGTGAGCTTAAAAATACGGAAGAGCCGAATCACCCTTAAAAAGCGTAAGTCAAAGCTAATGAACATCATTAAAATAGTGGGTAAAATAGCCATTAAGTCAATCAATGCGAGCGGAGAGAAAATGTATGCTAGCCGCTTCTTTAAGTTTGAGGCGCTAAGTTGTTTAGCATCAATATTATCGACACAAGACCATAACCTCAGTAAATACTCAATGCTAAAAATACCCACAGATATGACTTCAAGTAGTAAAAAATAGTGATAATACTGTGCAGTGAGCTCTGGTACCGACTCTAAAACAATGGCGACCACATTGATCATGATAAGCGCTATTAAAAAAAAATCTAAATATCTCCCCATTTTTTGATAGGGGCGGCGACCTGCAAGCAGCGCAGCCACTTTTTCTCTGTATGTTGTCATCATAGTTTGCTGATTTCTAATCGCATGTCTACTGTACCCTCAGAAAAATCACGAGTGACAGTAAAGCCTAATTTTTTTGAGAGCTCAATCATACCGATGTTTTCTGGTAATGTAATACCTACAACCATTTCAACACCGATGGATTGGCAATGTTTGATCACCGCTTGCATAAGAACTCTGCCAAGCCCAAGTCCTTGACAATCAGACCTAACGATAACTGAAAATTCAGCATTGTGGTTATCTGGATCCATCAATACTCTCGAAACGCCCAGTGTTCTATATGTGCTTTTATAAGGCTGAGAAACTATAAAGGCCATTTCGCGATCATAGTCAATTTGTGTCATCTTCGCGAGTTGTTCATGGTTAAACTGCGGTAACTCCCCAAAAAACCGTTTATACCTATCCTCTTTCGTGAGGGATTGATCAAATTCTTGGTGTGTGCGTTCATCTTCAGGCTTTATCGGTCTGAGGATTGCGTGGGTATTGTTAGTAAGTGTGATTTGGGTGACTAACTCCTTTGGATAAGGGCGAATTGCCAGCCTTTTTTTACCAAGTTTAGGCTGATATGGCCGTAGTGTGATATCAGCATCTAAGACAAGAAATTGGCCAGAACTGGCCAAAATGGGATTGAGTTCAATACTGTGAATGTCAGGTTGATCAACAACCAGCTGTGAGACTCGGGTTAATAGCGCACATAAGCGATATTTATCAACTTTATCGGGTAATGTGCGCTCTTTTAATACCCCTTTATCGTGAGCCGCAGCGATTAGGTATTTGGCTAAATTCATGTTTAATGGGGGAAGTGCAACGGCAGCTTGAGAAAACTCGAGCCCAGTACCCGCTTCTCCTAACAAAATAACGGGGCCAAAGTTTTGCTCTGTTTTAACGGCAATTCTCAACTCTTGAACACCAGCTCTGGGTGCCATCCTTTGTAAGGAGAACCCCTCGATTTCGGCATGTGGATATGTTTCTTTGATGCGTAGCAGCATTGCAAAAGCGGTTTGCTCTACCTCATGCGCATCATTTAAGTTTAACACTACGCCACCGACTTCAGATTTTGAAGGGATCGAGGCACTGATTAATTTAAGTGCAATTGGAAAGCCTAACTTTTGAGCTTGCTCTTTTGCTTCACTGGGTGTGAGTGCTATGAGAGTTTCAATGCAGTGCACCCCGTAATGACTGAGAATTTGACTTGCTAAATGGGTTGATAGGTGTGAAAAACCTTGAGATATGAAATGTTCAACCTGTAGTTTGGCAGCTTGACTGTCGATTTGATCATCATCGCTGGTGGACTCAGGAGTTTGTGTTAAGTGCTTTTGGTTACGACGATAATTGACTAAGTGCATAAATGCACCTACGGCGCCTTCGGGAGTCCGATAGGTTGGAATAGCGTGTTCTGCGCATACATATCGTGCTTCGTATGCCGCCTCTTCACCCATAAAGTTTGTTATGACATATGGTCGAGCCATTTTATGTATTTTATCGAGTGTCGTGGCAATTATTTCTGCGTAATCTTCACTAGGCGCTAAAGCTGAAGGCGTGTGTATTATGAGTAGGTTTTTTACTTCAGGTGCTTTGAGCAAAATATCTAACGCTTTTTGATAACGCTGTGGTGATGAATCTCCGAAAATATCGACAGGGTTTGATGTCATGTCCGATTGTGGGATCACTTTATTGAGTGCATCTCGGGTTTGTTGAGACAGCTGAGTTAGCTTCCCTGAATGTTGTAACAGCGTATCAACGGCCATAATTGCGGGGCCTCCGCCATTGGTGAGTATGGTTAATTGTTCGATTTGTAAGAGCTTGGGATGAAGTGCTAATGTTTGTGTCGCTGCAAAGAGTTCTCGCAAGTCATTCACCCTCAGCATACCCGCGCGCTGAAACATAGCGTCATAGACTGCGTCGTCCGAAGTGCTGCCCCCAGTATGAATGAAAGCGGCTTCTGCACCAGCTTGAGTCCGTCCTGTTTTAATGACTATGACGGGTTTACTAAATGCAGCAGCACGCGCAGCAGATATAAACCGTCTGACATCTTCGATATTATCGATGTATAAGAGAATTGCTTTGGTTTTAGGGTCTCGGCCTAAAAAGTCGAGCAGCTCGTCAAAGTCAATGTCAATGCAATCCCCAACAGAGACAAAGTAAGAGAATCCAATACGCTTGTTTCTGGCCCAATCTAAAATCGTTGAACACACTGCGGCTGATTGTGAAACAAACGCGAGTCTACCTGACTGAGCAACAGTATGAGAAAAACTTGCGTTTAACCCCAAATGAGGGATTAGTAAACCAAGACAGTTAGACCCAAGTAATGTTACATTCGCTGATTTAGCTGTGTGCTTTAAAGATATTTTTTGCTGCGTATTTAGGCCGGCTGCTATGATGATCGCGTGTTGACAGCCAAGGCGGCCAAGCTCTCTGATCACTGTATTTAACGTGGCTTTATTCGTGCAAATAACAGCAAGGCTAGGTACATGTGGTAAGTGTTCAATACTTGGGTAAGCGAGTACTCCATGGACCGCGTTATGCTTGGGACTGACAGGCATAATAGGTCCTTTGAAGCCCCCTTGTAATAAATTTCTCATGACGATATAACCAGCGCGGCCTGGATTGTTTGAGGCACCAATCACTGCAACTGAACGAGGGGAAAAAAACAGGCTTATGCGTTTCATGCTCATAAAAGAATTCCTTATTATAATTCAAGTTCAGCTTAGGCTCATCGGTTAGGTATCACTCTATCATTTTTTTAGCGACGATCTAGCCTATTAAGGTTAGACTTTGATCTGACAACTTATTTTAGAGGAAAAGTGACATGCCTGTAGATATGACAAAGCACATAGGCGCTTCGATAGTTCTGGCTTTGGGAGCTATTGTGAGTACGTGGCTGATCATCAATACCATTGCTGATATTAAAGCAATGGAAAGAACGGTTCAGGTTAAGGGGTTAGCCGAGCAGGAAGTGTCAGCGGATACTGTTATTTGGCCTGTATTTTACAAAGATGCAGACAATAATCTAGATGAATTAATGGCGCGTGTTGATGAGAAAAACTCGGCGATTCGCGCATTTCTAGTGCTACAAGGTTTTGATGATGAAGAGATTAGCGTGTCTGCTCCTTCTATTGTTGATAAATATGCACAAGAATATAACCAGAGTGAACGTGGTTTTCGCTATGTCGCGAAAGCAGGCATGACCGTATTTAGTCATACGCCAGATAAGGTAAAAGCAGCATTTTCTCAGCTAAGTCAGCTCGCAAAGCAGGGCATTGCTATTACCCAGGATGATTATCAAAATAGGGTAGAGTATATGTTTACCCAGCTCAATGATATTAAACCTGAGATGGTGCAATTGGCGACACAAAAAGCGAGAGAAGTTGCGTTGAAGTTTGCGAAAGACTCAGACTCTCAACTAGGAAAAATTAAATCGGCTCGACAGGGGCAGTTTAGTATTCGTGATAGAGACAGTAATACACCACATATTAAATTGGTACGGGTTGTAACAAGTGTTGAGTATTACTTGGCGGATTAGTCATTTTTTTGGGGGGGGCCTTGAGTTTCCACCTAGCCAGTATTTGTTGATAAAGCCCTTTCTTTTTTATGCTTTGCAGTGCTATGGCGAGGCGTTGGCAGATATTATTGGGTATTTGCTTATTGGCTACCAAATGTAAAGCGGAAGGAAAGTGGGTAATATGTAACTTTTTTTCGACCTTGAGGGCACTATACCCAGAATTTTTTAACTCTTTTTCAAGTGTAAGGGTATTTGTCATCACAAAATCAACTCTGCGCTTAAATAACACATGCCATAATTGTTGATAGTGACTGGCAAGAAGAAGATTTTTATCTTCTACAAAGCCTGCACTTTGTAAATATCGCGCACTAGAATACCCTCGAATTGTGCCGACCCTAAATTGTTGTGCATCATTAAGCGTAGAAACATGATGAGGGGAGCCTTTTAAACTAACCAGATAAGCATCAGCGAAATAAAGTTGTCCAAGCCAAGTAAATTGTGATGCGCGAGAGGAGGTTTTAAGTAAGGACATCATTAATGCTAAGGGGTTATTTTGTAACTCATGGTAAGCCCGTGCCATCGGCATAATTTCAAACTGCCCTTGTAATTGCGCTTCATGTAAGACGGCTTTAGTGATATCAACGAGCGCGCCAGCAGCATTACCATTTTTATCGGAAAAGTGGTAAGGAGGTAAATCTTCAGCAACAAATACGAGTGGTTGTGCATAGCCGTGCTTTACCCCGAGAAAAAGCAAGGAAATGAACATATAAAGAGTACTGCGCATACACCTACCTCCTCAATATTGATTTTTGATTGTAGGGAATTTAATCGTGAAGGGATAGAGGTAATTCTACTTTTAATTTAAAGTTCTTATTTATTAGTTGTTTACTTGTTTTTAATGCAAGTGTTATGGCTTTTTTTAAGCCATTTATTCATTACTTTGTCGTATGCTTGAGTTACCTTGGTGTTATTACAGGTATAAGGTAAACTTTGCCATTGCGTGGTTAACCCTGAATCTGCAACGCGATTGTTAACGTCACCATTAAATACTTTATAGCACGTATTATTATGCTGGTATTCAGTGAATGTGTGGTTCTTTGCGATGACTTTTGGTTGCTTATTTAGTGTATTTAGGGTGTGTGTGATGATGCGTTTATTTTTTCGGTTGTGTGGACTCGAAGAAAGAGAGGTCGTATGCGCCAGACCTTGAGCTTTAACGTGTTGTAGAAACTTACGTGGATTAATATCAAATTTTGTTGTTGGTATCTTTGTGGTTTTTGGGGCATGAGGCTGAGAGTCTGATATTGGCTTGAGTGATGTCGGTATGGGACGTGTTTTATTCGGATCTGGTGTGAGACTTGTTTTGATTGGTGCTGATGCTTCCGTGTTAAGATGTTGATAAGCATCAATATTTTTTTCTTCTTGATAAAGTTTATTGTTAGTCTCTATAACTAAATAAGTTTTTAGCGCAGGGGTTATCGAATGGGGAATCGTAATGTGGTTTTGTGAATTGAATAAGTATAAAACGGCAATGTGTAATACAGCAGAGTAAAGCACTGTTTTTATAGTAAGTTGCACGTAGAAACCCCAATATCAATAGTGACGTTATGACAAATAGGTATCTAGAAAGTTCCTTTTAGACAAAGGGCTTTACTCATAACCTACACCAGTCATAGTTGTGAACCTTGAATAAACAGCCTTTGTTATGGTCGATAAAGTATCGATGCTGAATTTCTATGTTAAGGCGTTAACCACTATTCGCTATGGTTGCTTGTCATATAGTGATCTTTGATTTGCTCAAGTAGAGAGATTTCCCTAATAAGTGATAGGCCTTGCTTTTGACTGTTTGCGAGGGTTTTTTTGTTGTGCTCGATTGCCGTATTTATATCAACCCACATTGGAGACATACCGTTAGCGGTTTCATAGTCTTCCATTTTCGGTGTATCAAAGTGACCGCAAATATCACATATGTAGCAATCTGAAACAATGTGAATCACATCAAAGTCGTTTTTGTACCAAGGTCGATACTCTTCATATCTGCCAAAAACTTCAATCTGGGTTATTTGCCTCACTCCCGTTTCTTCTTGTAATTCCCTAAGTAGCGCATCTTGGATAGATTCACCAGAGTCAACGCCACCACCAGGCAGGGTGTAGTCGTCATACCTAGCCGTATACAAGAGTAATATTTTATCACCATCGAGCACGATAGCCCGCGTTGTTTGGCGGGTAAATTGGGTCCCCAGCAGAGGCTTTACGGGGGTTGAGTTTAAACTACGCATAAAAAGAGACGGGCCGATGATCACAAAGCCCGTAATTATACGTAAAATGATGCCAGATACAAAACCAAGGAAAAAACAATGTTGTGTTTTTTCCTTGGTCGGGACGTGTAGCGGTTTAAAACGGTGCTGGGTATTGTTTAAATACTTGTGTTATCTCTTCGAGTACTTCACTCGTCAGTGATTGCTCGAACGCGTTTAAGTTTTCCTTGAGTTGTGACATGTTGGTTGCACCGATAATGGTCGATGTGACACCATCGACTTGGTTACACCATGCCAGCGCCAATTGAGCCGGCGTTAACCCATGGCTTTTCGCGATATCGACATAAAGTTTCGTCGCTTGATTACTATATTTAGTATCTCTAAATAGCCCTTGCCGCTGCATCAAAGTCCATCGACTACCAGCAGGGCGAGCACCGTCGATGTATTTCCCTGTCAGCATGCCGGCTGCTAAAGGTGACCATGGTAAATAGGCGATATCTTCGTGAACACAGTTTTCAATGAGATACGGCCAGTCTTTAGCATGTAATAAGCTAAATTCATTCTGAATAGATACTGGCGCAGGTAAGCTGTGTTCACGTGCAAGTCTAAGGTATGTATTTATGCCCCATGTTGTGTCATCTGATAGACCCCAGTGCCTAATTTTTCCGGCTTCAATACAGTGTGCAAGCCCTTGTAAAATATCCAGCATATCGGCAGTTTCTTGCTCAGAATTCACGTTTGAAAAGTTGATTTCACCAGGTTGGTGTTTGGCGAAGTGGGGTGTACTGCGGTTGGGCCAATGTAGTTGGTAAACATCAATGTAGTCTGTATTCAAACGCGCTAATGAATCATCAACGGCTTCGATAATAGACTGGCCAGAGATAGGTGCGCCATTTCTAACCCAGCTGAGCCCAGGGCCTGCGATTTTAGTGGCGATGATGAGTTGGTCACGCTTCTCTTTGTGGCGAGTTAACCAGTTACCAATAATCGCTTCTGTTTTACCATAAGTTTGCGGTGATGGGGGGACAGCATACATCTCAGCAGTATCAATAAAATTTACGCCTCTGCTTAATGCATAGTTAATTTGTTCATCGGCGTCATGTTGATTATTTTGTAAACCCCAAGTCATGCTGCCTAAACAGATGCGAGAGACATTAAGTTGGCTGCGACCTAAACGACTAAATTGCATGCTAACTCCTTGTTGTTATTGAAGTGACTGTGATAAGTCAGAAGAGTTAACATTGTAGTGTAAATAAGAGAATAGGAAAAGTTGCATAAATAGGAAATTTAGGGTCATAATAACTGTATATAAATACAGTTTAGTTTGTGATGCGTAAATTTATACACATTGATATGGATTGCTTTTATGCTGCGGTGGAAATGCGAGACAACCCTGAGCTGGCAAATGTGCCTATGGCGATTGGTGGAAATAGTCATCGAGGTGTCTTGTCAACGGCAAATTACTTAGCAAGAGAGTTTGGTGTTCGTTCTGCTATGTCTAACTATCAGGCAAAGAAACTCTGTCCAAACTTAGTCATTGTGCCGGGGCGAATGCCTGTTTATAAAGAGGCTTCGGTGCAAATTAGAGCGGTGTTTTCAAAATATACAGATTTGATAGAACCGCTGTCGTTAGATGAAGCATATTTAGATGTGACTGACAGTCGGCACTGCGCTGGCAGTGCGACGTTAATTGCTGAAAAAATTCGTGCAGATATTTTTGATGCAACCGGATTAACGGCTTCTGCTGGTGTTGCCCCAATTAAGTTTTTAGCCAAAATAGCCAGTGATGAAAATAAACCCAATGGACAGTTTGTGATCACCCCATCAGAGGTGGGCGATTTCATTGATACGCTTGCGCTTAAAAAAATACCTGGTGTTGGTAAGGTGACGCAACAAAAGCTACAAGCGATGGGGTTGGCGTACGGGAAAGATATCAAAGCGTGTGAAGAGCATTTTTTAACTCAGCGTTTTGGTAAATTTGGTGGTGTGTTATGGCGTCGATGTCAGGGGATTGATGAGCGTGGAGTTGAGACTCATAGGGTAAGAAAATCAGTAGGGGTAGAAACCACATTTAGTGAAGATACGAGTGAATTCGAAGTACTAAAAGCGCGTTTAGTCAATGATTTACTACCAGAGCTCAATCGTCGGGCTGTTAAGCATATTCAAGAGCGGGGTATTGCTAAGTTGGGGGTGAAAGTTAAGTTTTTCGATTTTCAACAAGTCAGCAAAGAGTGTCAATTCGATGTGTTAGATGCCAATGTGTTGTGCAACTTATTGAATGAGTTACTGGCGCGTTATCGACACAAACCCGTCCGGCTTATCGGTATTCAGATTGGGTTATTAGATTCAAAGCACAGCCAACCTCAACTCGGTTTATTTGATTTAGACTAAAAGATAAGTGCTGTGAGCTGTATTTATGATAACGTAAAGTTAACAAAAAATAATAATTAACAGGAGCCCGCTATGCAATCGATTATGATTGTACTGTTTGGTATTGCCGGAATGATATTTGGATGGTTTGTGTATTCGAAGTTCATTGCTGAAAAAATATTTAAAATGGATGATGGCTTTATCACTCCAGCCCATGAGTTGAACGATGGTGTTGATTATGTGCCAACCAACAAAGTTGTTTTATGGGGGCATCACTTTACGTCTGTAGCAGGGGCTGCACCTATCGTAGGGCCTGCCATAGCGGTGTATTGGGGGTGGGTACCCGCGGTCTTATGGGTTGTTTTAGGCACAATTTTCTTTGCTGGCGTGCATGATATGGGCGCTTTATGGGCAAGTACGCGCCATAAAGGCAAGTCAATGGGCGCACTCTCAGAAACGGTTATTGGTAAACGCACGCGCGCATTATTTATGATCGTCGTATTCTTAGTGCTACTGATGGTAAATGCGGTATTTGGTGTGGTGATCGCGAATTCATTTGTCGCGAACCCAACTGCGGTATTACCTGCTTGGTCTGCCATTATTGTAGCTTTAGTGATTGGCCAATTGTTGAAGCGAAAAATCCCCTTAGTCCCATTATGTATAGTCGGTGTGGCTGTTTTATATGCAACAATTTACATAGGGTCAGGTGCGCCAATTTCGTTGCCAAGTGAGTTGCTCGGACTGACAGACAAAGCGAACTGGATTGTGATCTTATTTATTTATGCCGCAGTGGCGTCCTTACTACCTGTATGGATGCTATTGCAACCGAGAGATTTTATTAATGGTATGCAACTCTTGGTTGGCTTAGTGCTCTTGTACGGAGCGGTGTTTGTGGTAATGCCAGATATCACGGCGCCGGCGTTTAATACGCAAACCGTTGTTGATACGCCAAGTATCATTCCTTTGTTATTTGTCACGATTGCCTGTGGTGCTGTATCTGGCTTTCACGGCATTGTTTCTTCTGGCACCAGTTCAAAGCAATTAAACAAAGAGTCCGATGGTCGGTTTGTCGGGTATTTGGGCGCCGTAGGTGAAGGGTGTTTGGCTTTGATCACATTGGTTGCTGTGAGTGGCGTGATGCTTGCTGTATCACCTGAAGAGTGGCATGAGATATATAGTCATTTGGGCGCTGGGAGTGTGTCTGCATTTATTACTGGGGGGTCGAATTTAATCAGTAATGGATGGGGGATTTCAGCTGAAATAGCAGCGACTTTACTCGCTGTGATGGTGGTTTTGTTTGCTGGAACGACGATGGATTCAGGGGTGAGATTACAGCGTTACATTATCCAAGAGTGGGGGGATATTTATCAACTGAAATTGCTCAAAAATGGTGTAATCGCGACGTTTATCGCCGTCGCATGTTGTTTGTTACTCGCTTTTGGTGCTGGTGGGGCGTCAGGTAGCGGTGGAATGATCATTTGGCCATTATTCGGCTCAACCAATCAAATATTAGCCAGCTTAACGTTATTGGTGATTTCTGTATATTTAATTAAGCTGGGTCGTCCTGCAAAATTTACTTTGATCCCAATGAGCTTTGTGCTGGTGATGGCTTTTTTTGCTGGGTTAATTAAGCTTGTTGAATATTATGAGCAAGGAAATTGGTTATTGGTGAGTTTAGATATTGTCGTACTCGTTGTGAGCGTGTTAGTGATGTTAGAAGCTTGGTCAGTAATAACTCGGCTTAGGAAAGATAACGCTACGCATAAGCAAACTCAGTGATACAAACGCAATTTGAGGTTTATCGCACAAACTGGTAAACCCCCACTCAATAGCTGATAATTGGGCCCTTAAGTTACTCTTTAAGGGCCCTTTTTATGTCTTTCCCTCTCGCGTTACCCTGTCATGATTTTTTAACTCAAGATGCAGATGCAGTGATTGTAATTACAGCCAATGTGCATGATCTTGGTCATACTCAATTGAACGCCACTTTGGCCCCTTATTTGGCGGTCGATCAACGTATCGCCAATAAAGCAACGTTAGTGCTTGCCAATGACTTACCTGGCAAACGTTTGATTGTGTCGCCTACTGGACCATTGCACCGCGATTATGATGATGTACGCCGCGTATTTGACGCAGCTAAATCGGCGATTACAGAAGCAAAAGCAGCCGGTATAACAAACCCAGCATTGATGGTTGTAGGATTACCTGCTGATGAGCGCTACAAAAACGCATTAGAAGTGGCTTTTTTAGGCACTTGTCAAGCATTGTGGCAACCGCTTGAAGCACGTGAATATCGTGGTGAGAGTATTGAGCCTATTACTGTAATACATATGGTCGGGGCGACTGAAATGCAGACGAAGCAATTAAATGCGATTGCTGCAGGTCAATATGCTGCCAGAGATTTATGTGGCACAGAGCCAGAAAGAATGGCACCGCCACGTTTTGCTGATTACTGTGAAGCATTATTTGTGAACACCTCTGTGGCCGTTGAAGTGATATCAGATATTGATAAAATTGAAAATGACTACCCCATGCTGGGTATGGTAGCGCGTGCGTCTTATGCTGTTGAACGTCATCACCCTCGTGTTGTTAAGTTGGAGTATACGCCTACAGATGAAGTAACCCGTACTCTAATGTTTGTTGGTAAAGGCTTGGTATACGATACTGGTGGTGCTGATTTGAAAGTGGGTGGTTTTATGGCTGGTATGAGCCGAGACAAAGGCGGGGCAGCATCTGTAGCAGGTTTTATGAAAGCCGTTGCTGAATATCAACCTAAAGGCGTCAAAGTTATTGCTTACTTAGCCGTTGTACGTAACTCAATTGGCTCAGATTGTTTTGTACCAGATGAAATTGTAACATGCCGTGAAGGTCTTAATGTTCGGATAGGTAATACCGATGCTGAAGGACGTTTAGCCATGGGCGACTTACTGAGTGAAATGAAGGATTTGGCTAAATCTCAAGTTAACCCTGAACTATTTACAGTCGCGACACTGACGGGGCATGCAGCACGCGCAGTGGGTCCATATAGTGCTTATGTTGAAAACGGCCCGGCACGTACAGCAAAAATATCTCGTCAATTAGCTGATATGGGAGATTTGTGGGCTGATGGTGCAGAGCTATCGCGTAGTCGTCGTGAAGATTATGACTTTATAAAACCACGCACTTTGGCTGATGACGTTATTTCAAGTAATAATGCGCCATCCGCTATCACTGCGAGGGGTCATCAATTTCCAATGGCATTTTTAGCGTTAGTAGGTGGGCTAGATAAACACGGCTGTGATGCACAGCAGCCTATTCCATATGTTCATATGGACATTGCAGGAAGTGGTGTTGAAGGGGGAGATTGGCAGCATGGAAAACCAACTGCTGCAACGGTATCTAGCCTATTTGCACGCTATTGCCTATAGCTGTTGAGTGGTGAACAGTTAATCTGACGTCTGTACTTCGTCAGTGGTTTGTTCAATTACTCCAAATTACACTAGGCAGCGAATGTAATTATTTGTTGCCTAGTTGTAATGTACCTTGGGATAGGTTAAATCTTAAATCGCTGCACGATGTCATCCAAATGATGACTGGATTGTTTTAGATCAAGGCTGGCATCCGTTAGGGAATGAGTTGTGTCTAGAGACTGGTGGGTAGCTTTAGATAAATCGGTAATACGTAAACTGACCTCTTGCGCAACACTGCTTTGTTCTTGAGTTGCTCTTGCAATATGGCTATTCATTTTACTTATCACTTTGATTAACCTTCCTATTTCATCTAGGGATTGGTCAGTGCCGCTAGCTTGTTTTACTGTACTGGTTGATATTTCTTGGCATAACTGCACGGCCTTCACCGTTTCTTGGGCATTTTTTTGCAACTTTTCAATCATTTTTTGGATTTCGTCTGTGCTTTGCCCAGTGCGACTTGCTAGGGTGCGCACTTCATCGGCTACGACCGCAAACCCTCGGCCTTGTTCTCCGGCTCTGGCTGCTTCAATTGCCGCATTAAGAGCAAGTAAATTTGTTTGCTCTGAAATACCACGAATGACATCCAGTACAGAACCAATGTTATTACTCTCGGTTGCTAAAATTGCAGATACTTTACTTACGCTTTGGATATGGGTTGACAGAGTTTGAATGGCAGTAATGGTATTTGCAACAACTAGCTTACCCTGCTCACTATTTAGCAGTGCATCAGCGGCTGCGACTTCAGCAGCGCGAGCATTTTCATTGACTGCCGTTATTTGTGTACTCATTTGTTCAACGGCAGTAGCAACCTGCTGACTATTGTCATTTTGTAGTTCTATGTGGGTTAAGTTTATGGCGCCTGCTTCATTTACTTGGTTAGCAAAGAGGCCCAAATGTGCAGCACTCTCAGCGACTTGAGAAATGGATTGGCGCATTTTTTCAGTATATAAATTGAAGTACCGTGAAAGCCGAGAAATTTCGTCGTTGCCTTGCTCGTTCAGCTGTTGGGTTAAGTCTCCTTGGCCTTGAGAGATATCTTTCATCATGTTTGTTGCCAGGCGAATTGGATTTAAAATGCTGTTACTAATAATGGTGCAAAGGATGGCTAAAACAATAACGATGATAATAACATCTATGATCATACGCCAGCGAAGCTCTGAAAATGCGTCATCTATGGTATCTAAATAGACCCCAGAACCGACTATCCATTGCCATGGGAGAAATCCTTTAACAAATGATATTTTATCTACCGGTGTTTTTGCGCCAGGTTTAGGCCATTTGTAAGGCACAAACCCTTCCCCGTGATTGACAACCTTGTCCACCATCTCTACAAATAAAGGGGTCCCGTCAGGGTCTTTGCTATTCGTTAAATTTTTTCCATTGAGCTGTGGTTTCAGTGGGTGCATAATCATCGTTGGGGTGAAATCATTGACCCAAAAGTAGTTATCACTGTCATATGTAAGCCCTTTGATTGCGGTTAACGCAGCATGTTTAGCGGCAGCTTCTGTTAAGAGGCCTGTTACTTGTCGTTGGTGATATACAGAGAGTAAGCTGTGTGCAGTTTCGACCAAGTTTTTGGTTTTTTCATATTGTTGTTTTTTTAGAGTGGCGTACTGCTGAGTTAAATTTGTCAGACTTAGAATAATTAGTCCTAATATGACTACCATGAGTAACATCATAAGGCGTTGAAAAATCGTAAATCGTCTTAAAATCTGCATATCAATCTCCTTGCTAAAAATACACAGTCCTGTGCATAAAGATAACGGGCGAGGTTTTAAGATAAAGAAATAAAGAGAGTCTGTCAGTACATTTTTAAGATGTTTTTATCTTTAAAAGCAAAGGGTTATTTGTTTTTGTTTAACAAGGAATACAATTAGATTTTGGTCTAAGAAAAAGCCCACAAATATGGGCTTTTTGGCTAAATTTACATGTTGAAGTGACGGTTAAAAAAGTTTGTGATCGTTTGATGTAAATGGGTTTGCACTTTCTTTCCGCGTAAGCTGTGCTTTGAACCTGGGTATGTCATCATCTCGAATGGTTTCGCATTGTCTTGAAGCTGTTTAAAGAGTTTAGTTGCATGAGTAAATAACACGTTGTCATCAGCCATACCATGATAAATCATCAATGGACCATTTAAATTATCAGCAAAAGGGAAGACAGCACTTTGTGCATAGCCTGTTGCGTTACTTTGCGGGTGCCCTAGGTAGCGCTCAGTGTAATGGGTGTCGTATAAAGCCCAATCAGTCACTGGGGCACCTGAAACACCTGCTTGGAAATAATCACCAGCTTTAAACATAGCCATAAGTGCCATATACCCACCGTAACTGTGACCGTAAATACCAACTCTTGTCGGGTCAACGTAATCAAGCGAGCGCAAGAACTCAACACCTTTGATTTGGTCAGCTACTTCGACAACACCTAACTTTTTATATATTGGCGCTTCAAAGGCTGTCCCACGGTTATATGAACCACGGTTATCTAATTGGAAAATCACATACCCTTGTTGTGCCATGTATTGAAAGTAAAGGTTTTTACTACGCCAACTGTTGGTAACCCGCTGTGCGTGTGGTCCACCGTATACATTGACCATAACAGGGTACTTTTTACCTTTTTCCATATTTGTAGGTTTGAAAATACGGTAATGCAATGTTTGTCCGTCTTCGGCTTTAATGGTGCCATACTCAGGTTCCGCCAACTTACTCAAATAAGGTGTAAGTGGGTGAGTACCGTCTAACTTGTTTTGCTCTAGCCAAGTAATGAACTCTCCATTTGCTTTGCGTAGCGCGACAGAGTTGGGTTTGTTAACTGAGGAGCTATTATCAATAAATGTTTTAGCATCTTTGGCGACAACGACTTTATGATAGCTGCCCGTTTGTGTGATGCGTTTGGTATTGCCTGATGTGAATATAGGGGCGCTATATAAATGTTGTTCTAGAGGTGTATCTGCACGACCAGCAAAATAGATGATCCCTTTAGTCTCATCAATACCTTTTATACTATCGACAATCCACTCCCCTTTGGTGATTTGGCGAATGAGTTGGCCATTGGTTCGATAGAGGTATAAATGTTTATATCCATCACGTTCAGAGGCCCACACAAAGTGTTTTTTGTCGGCTAGGAAGCGTAAGTCAAAGTGTAAGTTAACCCAAGTATCACTTTGCTCTGTTAGCGCAACCGTTTGCTGTTTTGTTTTGGTATTATAAAAGCGCAGCTCTAATGCTTGTTGAGAGCGATTTTGCCATTGATATGACAGTGTTTTATCATCTTTAAGCCATTTAGCGCGGGCAATGTAAATATCTTCATTTTTACCTAAGTCAATCCAGTCAACCTGTTGGTTATTCAGCTTAACTACACCTAGGGCTATTTTGACATTACTTGTACCTGTGAATGGGTAACGCTGATTGAATAGTTTAACTTCATCAGCATAAATTTCGTTACGAATTGCTTCTTCTACAGGGCTTTCATCGATACGAGTAAAGGCGATTTTTTTCTCATCACCTGACCACCAGTACCCGGTCATACGACTCATTTCTTCTTGCGCAACAAATTCAGCCATGCCATTTTTGATGACGCCGCCGCCATCCGTGCTGAGCGCAATTTCTTTACCACTGGCAAGTTCAAGAGCGTATAAATTTTGCTCACGAATAAATGAGACATAGTTGCCTTTTGGAGAGAAGCGAGCATCGGTTTCAAAAGCAGGTGTATTTGTTAGTTTGTTACTTTTTCCAGAGTCTATTTGATAATGATATAGGTCGCCATTTAAAGGAAACAATAAGGCTTTTCCATCGTTTGACCATGTGTATTCGAGAATACCGCGACCAAAAACCCGTTGTCGTTCACGACGGGCTTTTTCTTCGTCAGATAAAGTTTCAGGCCCTGAAAACAGCGCGGCTGAGTCAACTAACAATCGGTTAGATTTGTCTTTTAGGTTGTACTCCCAAAGGTCGTAACGGTTATAGTCGTTTGTTTTACCTTGTAAATACGTGACACGTTTGCCATCAGGAGAAAATTTGAGTTTAACAGGGGCTTTGCCTGCTAAGTTTGGGTCATCAAAAATACGTTCAAGGGAGAGGGGTTTTGCTGCAATGGTTGCACTGCACAATATAAGCGGCAGACATAACGCTAAAGACGAAAGAGTAACTCGCACAAGAGGGCCTTATCAAAGTGATTTGTTGGTTGGATGTTATAGGCAAGCATAGGCAATGGCAACAAATTGGGATAGAGTTCACATAATAATAAGTGTAAGTGGAGGTAATTATGACATTTGAGCTCGCCCCAGAATTGAAGCGTGATTGTATCGAGTTAGTTGATTGGCAGTTATGCAAAGTATTATTGCTGAACGATAGCCAGTACCCGTGGTTTATTTTAGTACCAAGAGTTGATAATTTAAAAGAGATCATTGATTTAAGTCAATCTCAACAAAGCCTTTTTTGGTCCGAATCAGCGAAGCTTAGTGAGTTATTACGAGAAGTATTTAATCCTGATAAGCTAAATATTGCTGCATTAGGTAATATGGTGCCGCAATTACATGTGCATCACATTGCACGGTTTACAAATGATATTGCATGGCCGAATCCAGTTTGGGGCTTACATCCAGCAGTGCCTTATTCAAATGAGCAACTTATATCACTAAAAAAGGCGCTAGCGTTGTAGCGCCCATTATGGTGTTAAATTTAAAGTACCGAATTACAAACCGAGCACTTTTTTACCTTGCGTAAATGTGACATCTACTGGAATGTTGGCTGCAGACAATTTTGCTAAATCTGCTTTCAACTCTGCTTTAATACTTCCATGTGTTGCAATAAGTTGGCTTACTTTTTCGTAGTCACCATCACCTTGTAGAGTAAGAATTAACTGTGATAAGTTTTGCATCGCAGTTGCCATTTCCTCCATGTTTACTTTGTAAAGACCTTGTGCATTTTTAGAGAATGCCCCTTGCTCTTTGAAGAAGTTAAAGCGGATCATATTGGCTTTGCCATGGGCACTTGATGCGCCGAAACGTACAGAGCGGAAAATCCCAGCCATAAACGTGGTGTAGTAGTCTTCCAATGTCCCGTCTGTTATCTCACCTTTTTTAAGTAACTGCTCGACCATGTATAAGCCAAGAATATCTGCTTTGCCTTCTTCTAGTGCACTTGCATGCTCTTGTAATGATTGACGAACGGTACCTTTATTAGTAATGGTATTTTTAATTCCCAGTCCATGTGCGACTTCATGAAACATGATATTGGCAAAAAAGGCGTCGAATGTAATATGTTTACGTTGCTCAGGCACAATTAACTGTTCAGAAATAGGAAGCATGATTTTATCAAACTTCGCGCGCATCGCATTTTTTAATTGCAAACGGCGTGTGCCTTTTTCTAATTGAACTTGCTCATCATTAGGTAAATTAATTGCAATTGTTTTACTGCCGGCGTTGGAGTGACCGGCATAATAAATGACATCATATGCGTTTAGATCAGCATCAGAACCAGGTACTTCTTGTTTGTACTTTTCATCGACAGGCAAGCCAGCTTGTAGTTCTGGTAAAAATGCGGCAAATTTAGCGAGACGTTCACTCCATGCTAAGTCTTTTACAAGTACATAAGACTCAAATCCTGCACGATATCCGAAAAGCTGGTCTTCATAGGTTTCAATAGGGCCGATAACAATATCAATGGGGTTATTTTTCATATCCATCCATGCGAGATCAGAGCGTTGGTAGCTATTATTTAATAATGCATCTGCACGTAGGTTGAGGTAATTGGCAAATTCTTTGTCAACGGCTAACTTACTGGCTTCTCGTAATAAAGATGCGGCTTTTGTTAACTCTGTTTGAAATACTTCTGAATATGAAGTACTAGATAGGTTGCCTTGGTCATCACGTGTGATAATTGAATAAAGGCCTTGTTTATCTTTAACCGATGAACTGTTTAATTCCTCTTTGGTAATGTTATGAGGGTAAAATTCAGCGCCAGGTGTTTTGGGGTCAAAGCCAGATAAAAATACTTTATCACCATTGAGTCTATCCCATGGCCCATAATTTATTTCGGCAAATTGACGTACTTTTTCATCCGCTATGTTACTTAAGAATTGTGTTTTATCCATTCCAAAGCTTTGCTTCCAGAATAGGTCATCCATCAATTTAGATGCATCGATTAATTTGCTGAGCATTTTCTTCTGATTATCAGTCAAATGCGATAAATCACTGGTTAACGTTACGTTTGTATAAATATCAAGACGCGATTGTTGGGTGTTTACTAGGTTGTAGTCATTATTTTCTTGGGTGCTTGTTTGCGTGTTATTTATTGTTTCTGGTTCTGAGCATGCACTGAGTGTTAACACACTGGCAATAAGCAGTGCATGGCTAATTTTTGAAAGCTTCATGGGTAACTCTTTTGTTGTTATCTGTTTGGTTATCTACCATACCCGAATGTTTTATGGATTTCTGCCTTTGTACGTTGTAGTGGCAGTAAATATTAGTCATGCTCGAATTAGTGAGAATATTTTTTATACTTTTCTTAACTTTATGGTTAACTTAGTCAATACTAAAGGGTATAAAAATAAGCGTGCTTTATTATGCACACCAGAAAATTTCTACCCAAGGGATATAGCTTATGTCGACAGAAAATGCCTTACTGACCATTCTTATTGATAGGATAAATAACGATACACTTGTATTGCCCACCTTACCTGAAATTGCTGTAAAAGTAAGACAAGCAGCAGATGATCCTGAAGTAAACTTAGCACAGATGGCAGAGGTTATTTCTCAAGATCCCGCTTTGTCAGCTCGCATGATTAAAGTTGCCAATAGTGCGTTTATGGGACGCTCAATTAAGGTGAATACACTTAACCAAGCTGTTACACGAATCGGGTTGCGACAAATCAAAAATATCGCCACAGCAATGGCGATGGAACAATTGTTTGTATCGAACAATAAGTTGATCAGAACGTATATGGATAAGGCATGGCAAAAAACGCTCAAAGTGGCGTGCCAAGCTATTACGACTATGGATTTTTATCTTCGCGTAAATAAACATACTTCTCTAAATAAAGATACCATTACGTTAGCATCACTGGTGTTTAACATTGGCGTTTTGCCTATTTTAACAGAAGCGGAGCGTCATCCAGAAGTGTTCGCGAACCCGAGCTTTCTAGCTCATGCAATACAAAAGCTCGCGGGTAAAATTGGCGGAGCAATCATGAGGGAGTGGGGGTTTACCGATGACTTTGTTGAGGTTGCTGAAAGTTGGTCCAATCCAAACTACAAACCTGATCATGTTTGTTATGTCGACTTTATTCGTGTGGGTGCGATTATAGAAGGTATCTTACAAGTGTCTGATAAAGCTGCGGCGCTTAGCGCCTATGAAGCCAAGGGCGTAACGCGTACATTAGACATGTTTACGAGTGATGAATACTTATCGACGTTAGAAGATGTAAAAAGTATGTTTGCTTAACATCGAGCGCTTAAAAAGTAGTAAGGTGAAGCTCACCTTACTACTAACTAACCTCAGCTCTGGATAAGCGAGCTTGCCCAATAAAGCTATTTTTCTCACTCTCGGCGTTGCTTTTATGCAGTAATAGCCCGCGATTACTGCATAAAAGCGCCTTGATATTGAACAAAATATCATCATTGGATTGTACGTAATTTTCTTTAAAAAAAACTTCCTATTCCAAAACCCTTATCCAAACCTGAGGTTAAGTAATGTTTATAAGTCTTCAGCTTCGCCTAAGCTTTGCGTTAACTCATCTATCAGCTCTTTGATTTCTTCACTTACCAGAATAAAATCGGCATCGAGCTTTACGAGCATATCTTCTTTTGGAATATCAGCATTTTGTTCTTTCAGTGCGTCAGCGTAACTTAAGCGTTTAATCGAGCCGTCATTTTGAAGCATAAACTTAACACGCTCACGCCAATCTAAGGCGAGCTTAGTGACACGTTTACCACTTTCTAAATGGTGCTTGATTTCATCAGTAGATAAATCATGTTGCTTTAATTTTACTTGCGCGCCATTGTCATCCGGTTCTTCTAATTCAGCATCGGTACCAATTGCAAACCCATCTGGTGTTTCAAACTTAGTTAACCAATTGGTCAAAAACACATCTAAATCATAGTTAGCAAAAGCAGGAACAACGGGCAATGTACCAAGTGATTTGCGTAGTAATGCCAATAACTCTTCCGCCTTGTTGAAGCTGGCGCTGTTGACGATAACCCAGCCGTTCTCTTGATCAATAAAAGCGAATTGTAAACTTGATTTCTTAAATGCTTGTGGCAATAAAGTCGCGAGAATATTTTCTTTTAACTCGTCTTTTTCTTTTTTCTTAACCGGGCGGTTCTCTTCGCGCTCGATAAGCTCAACTTTTTCTGCAACCATGTCATTAATAACAGCAGCAGGCAGCACTTTCTCTTCGCGTTTTGCGCAAACTAAAATGCTGTTTTTTGAAAAGTGTGACAGGCTATTACCATGTTTACCGAATGCTTTTGACCAGCCAAATGTACTCATGTCTTGGCTACCACAAGGGCGGAATACATCTTGCTCTAATGCTTGTTCAAAATCTTCTTGGTTGTATGAGATATCTTGCTTGAATCGATAACAGATCAGGTTACTAAACCACATAAAAACGGTATCCGTGCTAAATAGTGGTCGCTATGATAACAATAATTTTCAGACAAGGAAGTGTTAAAGCGACTTGAATACAACAAAGGTAAGAGGTTGCTGTATTCAAGTAATCAGACTAACTAAACATCGCCAGTGGTGCTTGCATGTTTTTAGGGAAACTGATTTGGTATACTAGACCTTTACCTTCTTCACTGGTCACTTCTATATCGCCATTAAGTGTTTGTTTTACCAAATTTAAGGTGATGTGAGTACCTAAGCCACTGCCGCCTTGATCTCTTTTAGTTGTGAAAAATGGGTCAAACAATTTCTCCAGTTGCACAGCACTGACACCGCGTCCATTGTCTCTATACAAAATACGTACATCATCGTTGTCATCAGTAATTTCAATATCTATGCTGCCTTTATCAATACCTTCAAAGCCATGGATCAATGAGTTCATAATAAGGTTAGTAAATATTTGACTAATCGCGCCAGCAGGCAAGTTCAAGGTTAAATCTTCGGGGCAAGAAATATGAATATCATGCTTGGTTTTTTTTATTTTAGGGTGTAAAGAACGAACCACTTCTGCCAAGTATTCTTTAAAGTTAATAGTACGAACGGCCTCACTGGCTTGGTCAACCGCAATTTGCTTAAAGCTTGCGACCAATTCAGAAGCTCTGTCTAAGTTGGTTGTTAACAAGCTGGTGCTTTGCTTGGCCTCATTAATAAACTCCTCAAGTGCTTTTGGAGATAAGGTTTTGGCCTCATAAGCGGCCTCCAGCTGATGTAATCGTTCCTGTAAAAATGATGTAGCGGTCACACCTATACCCACAGGGGTATTTATATCATGGGTTATCCCAGCTACAAGGCCACCTAGGGCTGCCATTTTCTCAGATCCAACCAAGCGCTCTTGTGCCATATTTAGCTCGTCGAGATAACGTTCAAGTTCTTTTTGCTTAGTTAACAGCTCTTGTTCTGTTTGGCGACGTAGATCTATTTCTTCTGTAAGCGTTAACTTTTGCTTTTCTAGCTCATATTTTTGTTGTTGTAAGTCCATCATTGCTTGACTAAGGTTTGATGTTTTTCTTGCCACCTCTTGTTCTAATTGCAAGTTATGCTGATCAAGTTTTTCATTACTTATTAGTAACTCTTTTTGTGTTTGATCCAGCTTTTTTCGGTACTCAGCGACTTTATCAATTAATTTATTGAACGCTTCTTCCATGACTTTAAGTTCATTGCGTTCAGTTGTGCCAATGTCTATGCGTTGTGCATCAATATTGTCTAATTCGAAGTCCTCAACTTGATCTGTAAGATCTGTTAAAGGCTCAGTAAGTAAACGCCTAAATGCGATCAAAAATAAAATAATAAGGAATGTCGTCTTGATCATTGCATTACCGATCAAGAAGTAAATTGAGATCATGATTCGGCTAAAGACGACTTCTCGACTAGAAAACAGGGTGACATCACCCACTTGTGTTGCGCGGCCGGAAAACTCAAAAATTAATGGAAATGTGTACCCAAATAACCCTGATGGGGTATCTTCTATAATGGCTTCTTCTTGTACTAGCTGCTGACTATACAACTCGTGAATGTCGAGCGAACGGCCCAATTGAGAAATAATCTCTCCACTGTCATCGCGGACAATGATCCCTTCAATCATCGGAATTGCAAGTAACCCTTCAGCAGTAGTAACTGTTTGTTTGGTATTAAGTTCCCATATGGCACGTGTTAAACTTCTACTGAATGTTTTTTGTAGCATCGTTAATTCATTACGAATATAGTCCTTCGTATTGACGTATTCAGCAACGACTTGGCCACAGGTAACAACAAAGGTCAACAGAAAGTAAACCGATAGCACATTCGTGAGTAGCTTTTTCGATAGGCTTTTTTGTAACATGAATGAACCTTGGCTCCTCAATTAGGTCAACAGCAGGATATGTACTTAAACTTAGCTAATAAAGCCTTAAAAATAAATAAATATCTGACATTATTGCACACAATGTGCATATTAAATGAATATATAGTTTAGGGGCTTACTGAATTATCATTAAATGTGGTATAAGTTGATCATTGCCATCGTACGGGTTATTGGAAGATAAATATTTGATATGAGTTATTCTATATTAGTTTGTGATGACTCAAGGGTTGCAAGAAAACAGGTTGTTCGTTGTTTGTCTAGCGCACTTGAGGCTAAGATTGTGCAAGCTGAAAATGGTGCGCAAGCTGTGACAATGTTAGAGGAGCAGCAAATTGATTTACTCTGTCTTGATTTGACTATGCCGGAACTGGACGGTGTGGGTGTGCTTGAGGCAATAAAACAGCGCAAAATAGAAACCTATGTGGTGGTTATTTCAGCAGATATTCAGCCAGAGATGAAAAGTCGTGTTATTGGTTTAGGCGCAATAGATTTTATTGAAAAACCGGTTACGGCAGAACAACTATTAACGCTCCTTGGACAGTATGGTATTCGTTAGCAAGAAGAAATAATGCATTTTCTCCTATAATGAGCAATGTTTTTGAAAAGGTTTGTCATTAACGTGAGTAAATTGCATAAAGATTGTTGTACTTTAGCCTTGACACTTCGCCTACATTTCAGGCACTCTTAACTCATGAAATTAAAATTTAACACTTCGACCATTATTATTACAACCACCATCCAATCTGGATAGTGGCATAGGTCGGTGCGTATTTAAAAGGCCTGTGTTCACTAAGAACACAGGCCTTTTTTCGTTTTTGGAATGAGGAAATTACCATGATGCGAGTATTAAAATTTGGCGGCTCTTCTTTAGCCGACTTTGATTGTTTAAGGCAAGTACAGAATTTAGTGTTAACCCAGTCAGGCGATGAAGCACTTATTGTTTTATCAGCACCTGGTGGGATGACAGATCAATTAGTTGAATTAGCAGCATTGGCAGAGCAAGGTGTATCGTATGATGTGCAGTGGCAAGCATTACAAAGCAGAGTAAATGCGCTACATCTGCAGGTGACCAAGCTATACGGTGAAATAGCGCATTGGCCTGACTTTTCAGCTTTGGCTAATAAATTAGCTGGGGTAAAACTTCTCAATCATTGTCCAGCACAAGTGCGCGCTTACATCATAAGCTTTGGCGAGCGAGTGAGCTGTGCCTTAATGCAAGCTATGTTGGGCAGCGCTCAAGCCAGTTATTTAGATGCGACAGACTGTATAGCGACTGTTGGTGGGTATTTAGATGCGGAAGTTGATTTAAAGCTGAGTAAGGCGCAATTTACTTTATCTATGCGTGAAAACCCCAACAAGTATTATATCATGCCAGGGTTTACTGGTCGCAATCAAGAGGGCGAACTTACGACACTTGGTCGCAATGGTTCTGATTACTCAGCAGCTGTTGCAGCCGCTTGTTTGCAAGCACAAGTCTGCCAAATATGGACTGATGTTGATGGTGTTTATAATGCGGATCCTCGTTTTATACGTAAAGCAACTAAAGTTGATTGGCTCTCTTATAAAGAAGCAATGGAATTATCTTATTTTGGCGCCAAAGTACTTCATCCGAAAACTATCTTGCCTTGTGCGAAAGCGGGTGTGCCGTGTGAAATAAAAAATACCCATAACCCAGATGTGCCAGGCTCGGTGATAAGTAATGAGCGTCGTGGTAATGAACAGGTGAAAGCTTTATCAAGCCTAGAATCGCTCGCGATGCTGACGGTGTCAGGTCCTGGCATGAAAGGTAAAGTTGGTATGGCATCAAGAGTATTCAACGCGTTAGCGAATGATAACGTGTCTATTGTTTTAATCACTCAATCTTCTTGTGAATTCAGTATCAGTTTTTGTGTACACGAAGCTGATTTAAATCTGGCGTTGACCGCACTTGAACAAGCATTTGAATTAGAGTCTCAAGCGGGTTTGATTGAACCTGTTCAAGTACAAAGAGAATTGGCGATAGTGACTCTGGTTGGTGATAATATGAAAGCACATCGTGGCTTAGCTGCGAAGTTCTTTGCATCATTAGCTCAAGCGCAAGTTAACATTGTAGCAATCGCTCAGGACTCTACCGAAAGTGCAATTTCTGCTGTTGTCGATGGCAGTTTATGTAATGATGCGGTGAAAGTATGCCATGAAAACTTCTTTACACATATTCCTTCAATTGATGTGTTTTTATTGGGGGTTGGCCTCGTAGGGCTGGAGCTGATCAAACAACTTGAAAAGCAACAATCTTGGCTTCAAAATCGAGATATAAAGTTGAACCTTTATGGTGTGGCCAATTCTCAAAAACTGTATCTAAATGCGCAAGGCGTCCCTTTTGATACTTGGCACGGAGAGTTAGAGCAGCAAACAGATGGGCTTACTTTAGAAAGGTTAGAAGCGTTTGTGAAATCAAACCACTTAATAAACCCTGTTATTGTCGATTGTACTTCATCGCAGCAGTTGGCTGACCAATATTGTAATTTTCTTAACGCCGGCTTTCACGTTGTTGCAGCCAATAAAAAAGCAAATACAGGAACTTATGATTACTATCAAGCATTAGTGAATGCAGCGCAACAAAAGCACCGTAAGTTTTTGTACGAAACAAATGTTGGAGCTGGCTTACCTGTATTAGATAATCTTCAGCTTTTATTTAGTGCGGGAGACGAACTCTTATCCTTTAATGGCATATTATCAGGGTCACTATCTTATATGTTTGGCGCATTAGAAGATGGCTTGAGTTTATCCGAGGCTACAGCGAAAGCAAAAGCAAACGGTTTTACAGAACCCGATCCTCGTGATGATTTATCGGGCACTGATGTGGCTCGTAAACTACTTATTATTGCCAGAGAGTCAGGGCTTGCGTTGGAGTTATCTGACATCGAAGTGGAACCGGTCGTCAGTGAGTCATTTGCTGAGGGAGCATCCGTTAACGAATTTATGACAAAACTTCCAGAGCTTGATGGTAGTTTTGCTTTAAAAGTGAAAGCCGCAGCAGAGCAAGGTCAAGTGTTGCGCTATGTTGGAAGTATTGAAAATGGCCATTGCAGAGTTGGTATTGAAGCCGTCGATAAGTCTCATGCTTTATATGATATTCGAGATGGTGAAAATGCATTAGCCATATTGAGTCAGTATTATCAACCTCGCCCATTTGTTATTCGTGGTTATGGAGCAGGTGCTGAAGTCACGTCAGCGGGTGTTTTTGCTGATATATTAAAAACGTTGTCACGTTAGGAGTTACGCATAATGATATCTATTTATGCACCGGCATCCATTGGTAATTTTTGTGTTGGTTTTGATTCCTTAGGGGCTGCATTAGCGCCCATTGATGGTACTTTACTTGGCGATGTTGTTCATCTTGAACATGCGGACAACGATGCATTTTTTTGTGTTGGCCCATATGCCGAAAAGTTGCCAAAGAGCGCGCAAGAAAACTTAGCGTATCAATGTTTGGTGCATTTTCGAGAACATGTGGCTTCAGATATGCCAAGCGTGTCGTTAACTCTTGAAAAGCGTTTGCCGATAGGATCGGGGCTTGGCTCTAGTGCTTGCTCGGTTGTGGCAACATTTACTGCGTTAAATGAGTTTGCACAAACGAAGTTATCTCAGGAAGCACTGATTGAGTTAATGGCTGACTTTGAGGGGAAGGTTAGTGGTGCTCGCCACTACGACAATATCACCCCGTGTTACCTAGGTGGGTTGCAGCTAACTTCCCATTTGGTCCCCAACAAGGCAATCAGTGTTCCTGTCAGTGAAGATTGGCACTATGTTGCTGCTTTCCCAGGTTTTGCTTTAAATACTGCTAAAGCGAGAGGCGTACTACCAGTTAGTCTGAGCAATCATGACGCGGTTGAATTTGCACAGCGGTTAGCGAGTTACTGCTTACTAATGCAAGTAGGACGTTTTGATGAAGCATTAGAACTTATGGAAGATAAATTGGCTGAACCTTACAGGCAGTCATTAATAGCTGGTTTTAGTGAAGCAAAATCGGCACTACCTAAATTGGGTGCTGAAATCGTGAGTATTTCAGGAGCAGGCCCGACGTTGTTCACTATTTGTAAGTCGTTGGCCGCAGCTGAACATTGTCAGCAGTGGTTGGAAAAAAATTATATTAATGCGCATGGCTTCAGCCATATTTGCAAGCTAGATAATCGTGGTACTCGTGCCATTTCTTTAGGAGTTTAAAATGAACCTCGTAAATTTAAAAGATAAACAACAACAGGTATCCTTTACGGAGGCGGTAAAAACGGGGTTAGGACGAAATCAAGGTGTATTTTTCCCCACTGATTTACGAAAACTCAGCGATGTAGATGCATTACTTGATTTGCCATTTGTAGAACGAAGTACAGAAATACTTGCACATTTAATTGGCAATGAATTGCCTAAAGATACATTAGCAGACATGGTTCAGCGGGCTTTTAACTTTCCGGTGAAGTTAGAGAAAGTAGATGATAAAAACTATTGCTTGGAACTCTTTCATGGACCAACGCTTGCGTTTAAAGACTTTGGTGGGCGTTTTATGGCTGAATGTGTGGGGTTATTCAATCAAGGTGAACGCGTCACTATTTTAACCGCAACTAGCGGCGATACGGGGGCGGCTGTTGCTCACGCATTTTATAAAAAAGCCAATGTTGATGTGGTAATTTTGTATCCTGAAGGCAAAATATCACTGGCTCAGCAAAAACTATTCACCACTTTAGGTGAAAATATACATTGTTATGCGGTTGATGGTAGTTTTGATGATTGTCAGGCGCTAGTAAAACAAGCCTTTTTAGATGAAGAGCTAAAAAGTAAATTAGGACTTAACTCTGCAAATTCAATTAATATAAGCCGTTTAGTGGCGCAAGTTTGCTATTATTTTGAAGCCTTAGCGCAATTACCGAAATCAGAGCGTGACAATGTGCATGTATCGGTGCCAAGTGGTAATTTTGGCAATGTGTGTGCTGCGATGATAGGTTCTGTCATTGGTTTGCCTATTGCTAAGCTATCAGCAACAACAAATCAAAATGACACTGTTCCACGATTTGTTCACTCTGGTGATTGGGCACCAAAAGCAACAATGGAATCATTATCAAACGCAATGGATGTGAGTAAACCTAATAATTGGCCAAGAGTGCAAAGCATGTTGGGCTCTGAGCAGTTTAGTAAACATGATTTTTATTCACGTAGCGTGTCTGAGCAAGTGACAGAGAAAGTGATGCGAGAAATTGCCCATACAGGGTATATCGCTGAGCCACATACAGCTATTGCGTTCGAAGGGCTACGTCATGATAAAGGTGAAAATAGCATCGGTATATTTTTAGCAACGGCGCACCCTGCTAAATTTAAAGAGTCAGTTGAAAATGTGTTAGGTCAAGAAATTGCGATGCCTCGCGTTTTGCAAGACGCGTTAGATAAAAGCTGTTTGGCGCAACCGTTGGGTGCAGATTATCAACAATTAAAAGCAGCGATGTTTGAAAAACTGTTATAGAGATTAAAATCGATATATCGTGATGATAGGTATTTAAGAGTCGATTTGCTCGGCTCTTATATTAATAACTTTAATTCACTGGTTTTTATTTATTAAAATTATAAATGTTTAAATAAAAAAATATCATTGCATAAACACTGTGAAATAAATTCAATCCCTGTTTAAATATGCTCACGCCTACAGCATAGGCAATACACGCATTAGAGCGTACAATACGGCTTTTATACCTTTACGTGCCCCTAGGAGACCCCATGTTAGAACGTAACATGAACATTGCAGACTTTGATCCAGAATTATTTAACGCGATTGAGCTTGAAACAACTCGTCAAGAAGAACACATTGAACTTATCGCGTCTGAAAACTACTGTAGCCCACGCGTTCTTGAAGCGCAGGGTTCGCAGTTAACAAATAAATACGCAGAAGGTTACCCAGGTAAGCGTTACTACGGTGGTTGTGAGCATGTCGATGTTGTTGAGCAGCTAGCGATTGATCGTGCTAATGCACTGTTTGGCTCAACTTACGCCAATGTTCAGCCGCATGCCGGTTCTCAAGCAAATGCAGCGGTATTTTTAGCGCTGTTAGACGCTGGTGATACTGTACTTGGTATGAGCTTAGCCCATGGTGGCCATTTGACTCATGGTTCTCATGTGAGCTTTTCTGGTAAATTGTATAATGCAGTGCAATACGGACTTAATGAAGCAACGGGTGAGATTGATTATGAGCAAGTAGAAGCGTTAGCGCTTGAGCATAAACCTAAAATGATCATCGGTGGGTTCTCTGCTTATTCTGGCATTGTTGACTGGGCTAAATTCCGAGAAATTGCAGATAAAGTCGGTGCATATTTATTTGTTGATATGGCGCACGTTGCAGGTTTAATTGCTGCTGGTGTATATCCAAGCCCTGTGCCTCACGCACATGTTGTCACCACGACAACACATAAAACACTTGCTGGTCCGCGCGGTGGTTTGATCATTTCGGCATGTGATGATGAAGCGATTTATAAAAAACTGAACAGTGCAGTATTCCCTGGCGGCCAAGGTGGCCCTCTATGTCATGTTATTGCGGCTAAAGCAGTTGCGTTTAAAGAAGCACTTCAACCTGAATTTAAAGCATATCAAACACAAGTTGTTAAAAATGCTCAAACGATGGTGTCGGTTTTACAAGAACGTGGCTATAAGGTTGTTTCTGGAAAAACTGAAAACCATTTGTTTTTACTAGATCTTATTGATAAAGATATCACGGGTAAAGATGCAGATGCTGCATTAGGTCGTGCCAATATTACGGTTAATAAGAATTCAGTACCAAATGATCCTCGTTCACCATTTGTGACATCGGGTTTGCGTATAGGCTCTCCTGCGATTACGCGTCGCGGTTTTAAAGAGACTGAGTCTCGTGAATTGGCTGGTTGGATTTGTGATGTACTAGACAATATTAATGATGAGTCAGTACAAGCGGATGTAAAAGAAAAAGTGAAAGCTATCTGTGCTAAATTACCCGTTTACGCATAATTTAGCGCACACAATTAGAGATTTTTGATATCATTAAGGCCGCTATTTAGCGGCCTTTTTTGTATCCAGTTATAAGTGAACAACTATGCATTGCCCATTTTGTACCGCCAAAGACACAAAAGTAATTGACTCGCGCCTTGTGAGCTCTGGTCATCAAGTGCGTCGTCGTCGCGAATGTATTGAATGTCATGAGCGTTTTACCACCTTCGAAGGTGCCGAACTTGTGATGCCAAGAGTGATAAAGCAAGATGGTTCAAGGGAGCCGTTTAATGAAGATAAGCTCATTAATGGGTTGCACCGAGCTCTGGAAAAAAGACCGGTCAGTACCGAGCAAGTAGATGAAGTGATTCATGAGATTAAATCTACTATTCGAGCCACAGGTGAACGTGAGATCCCAAGTCATATGATTGGTGAATGCATAATGCAAGCCTTAAAAAAGCTAGATAAAGTAGCTTATGTGCGCTTTGCGTCGGTATATCGCTCTTTTGAGGATGTACGAGAATTTGGTGAAGAAATAGCACGGTTAGGGGATTAGCGGTGTTTAGTGAACAAGATAAGTCATATATGACGCGTGCAATTGAGTTAGCACAGCAAGGTCAATATACCACCACACCAAACCCAAATGTGGGATGTGTCATTGTAAAAAATGGTCGTATTATTGGTGAAGGCTTTCACCAAAAGGCTGGAGAAAGCCATGCTGAAGTTCATGCTCTTCAAGAAGCTGGCACTCACGCGAGAGGTGCTACGGTTTACGTTACATTAGAACCTTGTAGCCACTTTGGGAAAACACCACCGTGCGCAAAAGGTTTGATTGATGCAGGTGTGAACAAAGTGATTGCAGCTATGGTGGATCCAAATCCACAGGTTGCCGGCCGTGGTTTAGCCATGCTAAAACAGGCGGGAGTTGAAACAGCGTTTGGGTTATTAGAGGAACAGGCTCGGGCCTTAAATGATGGCTTTCTTAAGCGAATGGAATTTGGACTCCCATTTGTAAGTTGTAAGCTGGCTGCGTCAGTGGATGGAAAAACCGCGTTGAGTAATGGTCAAAGTAAGTGGATAACTTCTTCAGCTGCGCGAAGAGATGTACAAATATTTAGAGCCCGAAGTTGTGCTGTCCTTACGGGGGCCGACACCGTTTTAGTTGACGATGCAAAAATGAATGTCCGTGAAAGTGAGTGTGATATTTCTCTTCCTGAAGGTAAGCAATTACGTCAGCCTACCAGAGTCATATTTGATTCACAAAATAGACTCTCACCAAACTTACCTTTGTTTAAAATTGATTCCCCCGTTATTATTTTAAGAACCAGTCTTGATAATTCTCATGACTGGCCGCACTTTGTAGAACAAGTGGTTGTCCCTGATAGCAAATTAAAAATTAATTGTCATGCGGCATTGGCTTTGCTTGCTCAACGCGGTATTAATCGAGTATGGCTTGAAGCTGGGGCAACTTTGGCAGGTGTTTTTCATCAACAAACACTAATAGATGAATTTGTTATTTATCTCGCCCCTAAAATAATTGGCCATGATGGACGTGGGTTGTTTAACACACAAACAATAGCATGCATGAATGATATAGCGACACTTAATTTTACGAGTGTTGAACGCATAGATGAAGACGTTCGTTTAATATTAAGACCAAGCTGATAGAGGCATTATGTTTACAGGTATAATTGAAGCAACCGGCACGCTCACTGAGTTGTCAGCCAACCACGGTGACTTAACTGTTCGAGTCAAAAGTGACACGTTACAGATGAATGATGTGAAGCTTGGAGACAGCATCGCAACCAATGGTGTGTGCCTGACTGTTATTGAAAAGTATAGTGATGGTTTTAAAGCTGACCTATCAAATGAGACTTTACATCTGACATTGTTTGCACAGTATAAAGTGGGTCAAAAAGTAAATTTAGAGAAGGCCTTGCAACCGATATCGCGACTTGGAGGACATTTAGTGTCAGGTCATGTTGATGGTGTAGCCACGATTGAAAGTGTAACGTCAAATGCACGAGCGACAGAGTATTGGTTAGCAGTACCAGATGACCTAATGAAATATATTCCTTATAAAGGCTCAGTTGCAATTGATGGTATAAGCTTGACAGTCAATGAGATAAAAGAAAACAAATTTAAACTGACAATCGTACCCCATACGGCACAAGAAACCACCATTGTAGACTTTCAAGTTGGCTCAAAGGTTAATTTAGAAGTCGATCAAATTTCTCGTTATTTAGAGCGTTTGATACAAGGGGCGCAAATGCCAGCGAAAGAATCAACTCTCACAACGAATTTGTTAGCCAAAGCGGGCTTTATAAAGTAACCCGATAGCAAATCAAAATAGACAGGTAAATTATGAATTTAAATAGTGCGCAAGAGATCATTGATGATATAAAAGCCGGTAAAATGGTTATTTTAATGGATGATGAAGACCGCGAAAACGAAGGGGATTTAATTGTGGCAGCTGAACACATTTCGGCTGATACAATTAACTTTATGGCCACTCATGGTCGTGGGCTTATTTGTCTAACAATGACTCAAGAGCGTTGTCAACAATTAGACTTACCATTGATGGTTCGCAATAATGGTGCACAGTTTTCAACTAACTTTACCATGTCTATAGAAGCTGCGAAGGGCGTAACAACAGGCATATCTGCTGCTGACCGAGCGCGGACTGTGCAAGCTGCGGTAGCCAAAGGTGCCGTACCGCAAGATATTGTACAACCAGGCCACATTTTTCCAATTATGGCACAAGCTGGTGGTGTCTTGACTCGGGCAGGTCATACCGAGGCGGGGTGTGACTTAGCGCGCTTGGCTGGTTTGGAGCCTTCATCTGTTATCGTTGAAATATTGAATGCCGACGGCACGATGGCACGTCGTCCACAGCTTGAGGTTTTTGCAAAGGAGCACGGGATAAAAATTGGCACTATTGCTGACCTCATCGAATATAGAAACTTGAATGAAACGACGATAGAGAAGGTTGCTGAATGTAAATTACCAACTGAGTTTGGTGAATTTAACTTAGTAACTTATAAAGATACAATTGATAGTCAGCTGCATTACGTGATGAAGCGCGGTGAAATTAGTACAACTGAACCTACATTGGTACGAGTACATTTACAAAGCACATTTAATGATGTGTTGCTTTCCGACCGAGGTGCAGATCGTAGCTGGAGTTTGCACAGTGCAATGAAGCACATTAGTGAAAATAATGGCGTGCTTGTGATTCTAGGAAAACAAGAAGATCCAACTGACATTGAAGCGATGGTAAAAGCATTTTCCGCAGAAGATGCTGGCGAAAGTGTTAATCATCGCAAGTTTCAAGGTACATCTCGTACTGTTGGTGTTGGGTCGCAGATCTTGGCCGATTTAGGTATTCAAAAAATGCGTTTAATGAGTATGCCTAAAAAGTATCATGCACTCTCTGGCTTTCATTTAGAAGTGGTAGAATACGTTGAACCAAAATAGCGACTGAGGCGCATATGTTTGCGTGATTAAAGGTTGTTTGGGGAAAGCTAAAGTTGTGCTATTATGCGCACCAATTTGGCAATTGCTCATACCAAGCTACTTCTATGTAAGAGGGTAGGTGTGGTATTACACAAGATTAGGATCATCTAATGAATATTATTGAAGGTAACAAGTACGCGCCAGGCAAGAAATTTGCCATTGTCATATCACGTTTCAATGACTTCATCGGAAGCAGTTTACTTGACGGTGCTGTTGATGAGTTAAAACGCACTGGCGGTGTCAGTGATGATGATATTACTGTGGTATATGTTCCGGGTGCTGTAGAATTGCCTCTTGCTGCGAAACGTATTGCAATGAAGAAAGAGTTTGACGCAATAATTGCACTGGGTGTGATTATTCGTGGTGGTACGCCACACTTTGATTTGGTTGCAAATGAATCCAATAAAGGATTAGCAAGTGTTTCATTAGATTATGATATTCCAGTTGCATTTGGTGTTTTGACCACTGAAAGTATCGAGCAAGCTATTGAACGTGCGGGAACTAAGATGGGCAACAAAGGTGGCGAAGCTGCACTTGGTGCGCTAGAAATGGTTAACGTACTCGATAAAATTTAAGAGGATCCTCAGTGAAACCAGCAGCAAGACGTAAAGCGCGCGTATTAGCACTACAAGCCGTGTACTCATGGCAATTAAGTGGCAACCCAATTGGTGACATCGAGCAACAAATGTTGATTGAAAATGATGTTACGAAAGTGGATGTTGAGTATTTTAAAGATTTAGCGCGTGGCGTTGCAGTTAATCAAAAACAGCTTGATGAAATTGTTACTCCTCACTTATCTCGTCCATTTGATGATTTAGATATGGTAGAAAGAGCTGTACTTCGTGTGAGTGCATATGAACTTAAATTCCGCGAAGACGTTCCTTACAAAGTTGCTATCAATGAAGGTATTGAGTTAGCTAAAATATTTGGTGCAGAAGACAGTCATAAGTTTGTCAATGGAGTGCTAGATAAAGCGGTTAAAGATATCCGCAAGTAAGGGCAACAAAAAGGAGAGCCGGCGTTGGCCGGCTTTTTTGTGTATGAAGGAATTTGAATTAATCAATCGCTATTTCACTGGTCGAGGCGTTGCACGACGAGATGTAGATTTAGGGATTGGAGATGATTGTGCACTTGTTAACGTTCCAGAGCATTGTCAGTTAGCAATAACAACAGACACGCTTGTTGAGGACGTTCACTTTTTTTCAGATATACCACCTCGGGCATTAGGTCATCGAGTTTTGGCTGTTAACCTAAGTGATTTAGCTGCAATGGGGGCAGAGCCAACTTGGGTGTCGTTAGGCTTAACATTGCCTAATATTGACCCCAATTGGTTAGATGAGTTTACCGAAGGCATGCATGAGATAGCTGAATATTTTAATGTTCAGATTATCGGCGGAGACACGACCCAAGGGCCACTGACCATCACTATTTGTGCTAAGGGCATTGTACCGAAAGGAAAAGCTTTGACTCGTTCAGGTGCAAAGGTTGGTGATTGGGTTTATGTCACCGGTTCTTTGGGTGATGCAGGGTTGGCCATTGAAAGCCGCAAAAATGGCTGGCAATTAGACGATGAGGCGTTTGCCTGTGCATTACAGCGCTTTCACTTTCCATCGCCACGTGTTGCAGCAGGACAAGCTTTACGAGGCATAGCTTCGTCTGCGATAGATATTTCGGATGGGTTACTTGCCGATTTGTCGCATATATTGCGCCAATCAGGTGTTGCAGCTCAAATAAATGCAGATATGGTTCCGATGTCAGACGCGTTACGAAACAGCGTATCAGTAGAGCAATCTTTACAATTAGCGCTGGCGTATGGTGATGATTATGAGTTGCTGTTTACTGTTTCTGAAGGAAGTAAGCTTGCTATGGAAGCAAAGCTACGTCAGTACGGTGTTGAGCCTGTCTGTATTGGCCAAATCCAAGCAGGAGATGGCAATATCGAATTATTATATGAAAACCACCCTTGGCCTTTTCCAAAGACTGGTTTTGAGCACTTTAGCTAGGAGAAGGTTTGGCTAAGCAGTTTAATTTAAAACGACCCCACCAATTTTTTGGTTTAGGGTTTGGCTTAGGGTTATCTCCTGTCGCACCTGGTACTGTAGGTACATTTGCGGCTTTACCCTTTATCTTTATTACTTACAGTTACCCATTGTGGTTGCAGTGTGTGTTTGCGATTGTGATTAGTGTTTTTGGCTTGTGGGCTTGTGGGCAAACGGCAAAAGACGTACAAGTACATGATCACCCAGCTATTGTATGGGACGAAGTCGCAGGGTTCTATATTACAATGTTAGGTGCGGCATTAAGTTGGCAAACTTTACTTGCTGGGTTTCTGTTGTTCCGTTTCTTTGATATTGTAAAACCTGGGCCGATTAAATTATTAGATAAGCGTTTAAAAGGCGGCTGGGGCATAATGGCTGATGATATTTTAGCAGGTGTTTTTTCATTGATTTGTTTACAGGCTTTGCTCAAAACGGGTGTTTTAGCAGGCTAATTTAGGCTGATATTTGTGACTAAGAAAAGAACGTTAGTAGCGACTTGTTTGTTTTTTATTTTGGGAGTGGTTTTATTTGCAAACACCGCTTCTGCAGCAATCAATGATTACGTTGTAAAACAATGGAATTTACAAAACGGTTTACCGTCACAATCTATCGCCAGTATTGTGCAAGATAATAATGGGTATATTTGGCTAGGTACGCAGTTTGGCTTAAGTCGCTTTGATGGACATAAGTTCACTAATTTAACTACTCAGAACAGTGCTTTTTTACAATCGAATGCCATTCACAAGCTAATTATTGATAAGTACGGCATGTTATGGATAGGCACTCGCCGTGGCTTACATCGCTTAAACCCTCAAACATTAGAAGCACAAAGCTTTAATATTCAAGGACCGGTTCGTGATTTACTGCAAGATCACGATGGCGGTATTTGGATTGCATCAAATGGTTTGTATTACGTCTCTGCTGAGAAGTTGTCTGAAAAGAATGTGAAGCGCGAAGCGTTAAGTCTGACGCCTAGAAAGATCAATCAAATTGTTGGTTCAGTAACACGCATGGCACTTTCATCTGATGGTATTTGGTTGGTCAATGAGCACCATTTATTGAAGATTAAAGAGTCAAGGTCGGGGAGTAACACGGAGTTTCGCTTAGAGCTTGCAAGTAAGTTGTCTTTACCTCGACAGTTGGCACAAACCATTATCCATGATTTATCGTGGATAGATGGTCGACTTTACCTCGCATCCGAATTGGGCGCTTACTTCCTTGATATAGATGAAGTGATAAGACGGTACGATGAAATTGGTAATACGGCCGTATACAAGTTTCAAGGTGATGAAGATGGCGGGTTTTGGGTGTCTACATCAAATGAATTGATGTATAGGGAATCCAATGGTAATTGGCAATCAGTTAAACCGACTCAATCAGATCAAAATATATGGTTTTCAGATATTTTTAAAGATCGTGAAGATAATATTTGGTTGGGTAGTTTAAATGAAGGCTTGTGGTTTGCGCATTCAGGCAAAGTAGAGAGGCACCAAGTTGGACCTTTAAGCAACCAAGGTGTGACCGCAATAACTCAAGCTGAAGATGAGTCTGTTTGGGTTTCTAGTCGATTGGGCATAGGTGTTTTGAGTGATGGAGATACATATCGGCAAGTTTTGTCTATGCAGCAGTTGCAACGGCGCCAAGTTTTTGATTTGGAGTTTCAAGGAAGTCGCTTATATTTAGGTACTGAAAAGGGGGTATTACTTTACGAGCAAGGTAAGATATATACTCTGCCATTCATTGAGTTAAGAGATAATCCCGTTTTCTCAATTAGTACATCAAATAAAGGGGGGTTGTGGCTCGGTACTGGTCGTGGACTATATCGATTAGATTACGCAGGCTTAACACCATTCGCATACAACTCCTTCTTAGGTAGTCAATATATTACATTCGTTTTAGATTTACCGAACTTTGGCTTCATTGGCACAAATAAAGGTGCTTACCAATACAATGAACGAGGTATTGAAAAGCTGGGGGGACATACCTCTCTTGATGTTGCTTATGTTACGAGTATTTTACATCTTGACGGTATCTCTACGCTCATAGGCTCACGAAGCCATGGGTTGTTTTATAAGACAGATGAGGGCCTATGGCACCAACTAGATGCGTCAAACGGATTGCCTTATGGTTCAATTAACTCTCTTTACTATGATAAACAGTTTGAGCAAATTTGGGTGAGTACAAAAAAGGGCGTGTATAGAATGCCCGCACCGCAATTTAAGAAGAATATCGATAATTTGAGAGTAGAGCAAGTCATTAGCCAATTTGACCGTCAGTTAGATGGTAAAGCGAGTCAATGTTGCTCTGGCTTTGGTCATGATGCAGTTATGGAAACGCAGAGTGCAATTTGGTATCCGAGCTCTCAGGGTATTGTAGAGATACCAAAAGACGTTAAGTTATTTGGGGCTGATGAATTAAAACCCAAAATAGAAGCGCTTTATACACAAGAAAGGCGGATTTCGAGTTCTGAACTGATGGCACCTATTTTGTTAGGTAACGGAGAACGCGATATTACGGTTCAATACACCGCGATTGATTTTTATGCACCTAAAAGTATTGAGTTCAGATACCGTTTATCGAGTAAAGAAAAAGGTGAGTGGCGTGATGCTCCAGAAGGTCAAGAAGCCATTTATACCAATTTACCACCTGGGGAGTATATCTTCGAACTCGAGGTTAAGCGGCGAGGGGAGGACTGGTCTAAAGCGAGAGCAAAACATGTCGCGATTTCATTACCGAGACGTTTTGATGAAACGATTTATTTTCGTCTCGTGATCACATGTGGTTTTATTTTCTTGTTTTACCTTATTTTTTGGGTATTTAGAGCACAGGAAAGACGTAAGCAAATGGCATTAGAAAACTTGGTGGCTGATCGTACTACAGAATTAAGAAAAGCCAATGAAAAGCTAAACCAAGTTAATACCCAGTTAAAGCTAGTGAGCCATACCGATGAATTAACAGGGCTGCGTAGCCGCCGCTTTTTGTTCGATCAATTACCAAAAGACGTGGAGCATTATCAGAGAAATGCACAATCGTTACAGCAACAAAACAAACGATTGGTATTAATGATTTTGAATATCGATAGCTTTAGTAAGATTAACGATACACATGGTCCAATTGGTGGAGATAGTTGCCTTCAGCAGTTAGCTACATTGCTAAATATGCGCACACAAGGCTCTGATTATGTCGCGCGTTGGAGTGGCGATGAGTTTTTGTTGTTACTACGAGATTTTAAACGTGATGAAGTGGAAGATTACGTAGGGGACCTGTGTAAGGCTGTGGCAGATTTTGAGTTCAACCTGCCGAATGGTAAATCGATGAAAATGACGGTGTCTATGGGTTGGTCTTTCTACCCATTACCATTGCTTGGTGGTCAGGTGATTGGTTGGGAGGCATCCGTAAACCTTGCTGATATTGCGTTACATCAAGTAAAACACCGAGGCGGAGATGGCGCTGCAACGATTATTTTCGATGAACAACTAGATGCATTCGAGTTTGAGCAAAGTAGTAATATTGAATCACAATTGCAAACATTACAGGAAAATGGTTTGGCTGAAGTAAAAGTATGGATGCGATGAACAGAACTGCTAATTGCGCTGTTTTCTGAATAACCATTGATAATACATTACCCAGTCAGCGATGAAGGAATAGATCGGGTATTTAAATGTAGCAGGTGTGTTTTTCTCAAATACAACATGACCAAACCATGCAAACCCGTAACCTGTAATGGGTATGAAAATAAGAGTGCTTACAGATTGCATTAAGCATGATGTAATGATGAGTCCGATAACGCATGTACAACCAATATAATGCATCCCTCGGCATGCAGGTTGACGATGTTCACGTAAATAAAACACATAAAAATCAGAGAATGAGTTGAATGAGGGGGTCTTTTTAGTCATCAAATTAGTTCTCTGTTCGATAAAAAAAAAGAGCTATATGCTCCTTTTTTTACTTAACAAGTGCATTGATGGTATGCAGTATCCCTTGCGCTGATAAGCCCATCTCATCGTGAATTTCATCCTGTGTCCCATGTTTGATAAATTCATCAGGAATACCTAGATGGTTAACTTTTGTTACTACCCCAATACTGGAAAAGAACTCACTGACTGCGCTACCAGCACCACCGCATATTGCGTTGTCTTCAATCGTGATAAAGTGATTGTGAGATTGTGATAGCTCAGTTAGTAGTTGCGTATCAAGTGGTTTAATGAAGCGCATATCAATCAAAGTAGCATCGTGTTCATCAGCAGCCAGCTGTGTATTTTCAAGTAATGTACCAAAGTTAAGAATAGCTACTTTATTACCATCTCGAATGCGTTTTGCTTTACCTATTTCCAGTGCCTGCATTTGCATTTGAATTTCCGCAGTGCCAGCACTGCCTCTAGGGTAACGCACTGCAACAGGTTGGTCACATTGAAACCCTGTATAGAGCATTTTCCGACATTCGTTGGTATCACTGGGTGCCATAATAATCATATTTGGAATACAGCGCATAAAGCTTAGATCGTAGGCACCTTGGTGTGTTTCGCCATCAGCTCCCACAATACCAGCCCTGTCAATAGCAAATAGCACGGGCAGGTTTTGTAATGCGACATCATGAATTAACTGATCGTAAGCTCGCTGTAAAAAGCTAGAATAAATTGCGACAACAGGCTTTAAGCCTTCACATGCAAAACCCGCTGCGAGTGTAACTGCATGCTGTTCAGCAATCGCAACATCAAAGTATTGCTGCGGATATTGTTTTGAAAACTGCACCATGCCAGAGCCTTCTCGCATCGCTGGGGTGATTGCCATCAACCTCGGATCTTGTTCAGCCATATCACATAACCATTGACCGAATACTTTCGAGAATGTAGCCGCGGCTGGTTTAGATTTAGGCAAGCTATGGATGGAAGGATCAAATTTTGGTACGGCATGATAGCCAATTGGATCGGCCTCAGCAGGTTCATAACCTTTTCCTTTTTGTGTTTTAATATGCAGTATCTGAGGTCCTTTTAGGTTGCGCATATTACGCAACGTATCGACAAGCATATTGACATCATGACCATCGATTGGCCCTATGTAATTGAGGCCTAATTCCTCAAAGAACGTGCCTGGGATCACCATCCCTTTTAGGTGTTCTTCTACTTTGCTTGCCAGCTCTTTAACTGGGGGGACGCCAGACAATAATTTTTTACTGCCCTCACGGATATTCGTATAAAAACTGCCAGAGAGTATTTTCGCAAAGTGATTGGTTAATGCGCCGACATTTTCAGAAATAGACATTTCGTTGTCATTTAATATGATCAACATGTCTGATTTTATATCTCCAGCATGATTCATTGCTTCAAATGCCATGCCTGCGGTAATTGCACCATCACCAATTACAGCCACAGTTTTACGACCTTTGCCTTCTTTTTTAGCTGCAATTGACATTCCCAATGCTGCTGAAATAGACGTACTAGAATGACCAACACTGAACGTATCGTATTGGCTTTCTTCCCGGTAAGGAAAAGGGTGCAGGCCTTCTTTCTGTCTAATAGTATGAATTTGATCGCGTCGGCCCGTTAAAATTTTATGAGGGTAGGCTTGATGACCAACATCCCAGATCAGTCGGTCTTCAGGTGTATTATAGACATAATGAAGTGCGACAGTGAGTTCCACGGTCCCTAAGCCAGATGCAAAATGGCCACTACTTTGCGAAACTGAGTTAAGCAGATAATCCCTCAACTCATTACTAAAAGAGGGTAATTTATGTTGCGGTAACTGGCGCAGTTGCTCAGGCTCTTCTGCTAAAGCCAATAAAGGGTACTTGCTACTATCAAATATCATTGTATTTATATATGTCCTACTCAAACCTTGCGTAATTATATACAAAGCCAGTGGTTAATTTTATCTATTTATGCAACTTCGTCATTAATACGTCATGAATTGACGTTAATGATCGCGTTCAACTATGTATTTTGCTAATTGTGCGAGCAACTCTGTATCTGCATTAATACTATTGAGCTTTTCGATTGCTGTTGTTGTTAGAGCTTGCGCTTTTTGTTTTGCTCCAGGCATACCGAGTATTGCAGGATAAGTCGACTTATTATTGCCTATATCAGAACCTTGTGGTTTACCGAGCGTATAGGTGTCACCTTCAATATCTAAGATGTCATCTTGAACTTGAAATGCGAGCCCGATATTCTGTCCATACTGCTGTAATGTTGTAAAGTCAGTCTCATTCATATTTGGAGAACAAAGTGCACCTAATTCAATTGCACAGGTCAACAAAGCCCCAGTTTTTAAGCGGTGAATTTTTTCTAACTCGTCAAGGCTAACAACTTTATCAGTTGCGGCAATGTCTAATGCTTGACCGCCGACCATTCCTTGTAAGCCAGCAGCTTTTGATAAGACTTGGATCATGCGTAATTGACGAGATTCAGGTATAGCAAAGCGGTGCTCTGCAATTAACTCAAATGCGAGGCTTTGCAGCGCATCGCCGGCTAAAATAGCCTGTGCCTCATTAAACTGTATATGGCATGTGGGTTTTCCACGTCGTAAGTCATCGTCATCCATTGCAGGAAGGTCATCGTGAACAAGGGAGTAACTATGAATACATTCAATAGCAGCTGCAATAACATCAAGATCTTCAATACGAGCGCCGAGTATATTACCTGTTGCATACACTAAAAATGGCCTTAAACGCTTACCACCATTATTGATACTGTAAAATGTTGCGGCCTTGACGGTTTCATCGGTGATTAAATCTTGCTTAAAGTAATTACTGATAAACTGACTAACTCGCTGTTGAGCATTGCTTATTTCTATTTTTAAATTCACAACTTAATCCGTACTGCCTGTGAATGGTATTGTATCGCTTTGCGTGTCACTACCCATAAGAATAGCTACTTTTTGTTCTGCTGTGTGTAACTTCTGATTTGATGCATTAGCCAGTAAAATACCTCTTTCAAATTGTTTCAATGACTGCTCCAAAGTCAGCTCACCTTGTTCCATTGCACTCACAATGCTTTCTAGCTCGTGTATCGCTTCTTCAAAGCTGAGGTTTTCTGGTTTCTTTACAGCCATGGTCACGTCTCTTTATTGGGCTTATTGGATAAAAGAGCTCAATTTTAGGGGCAATAGCGTACTAGGTCAAAGATAAGCGTATTTTTTTACGCTAAACTGTGAGGTAGATACTCATACGCCTTTGTTCGCAATTTTCCGGGTTTTTAATATAATTGGGTTAAGATATTCAGTAGCTTGCCGATAAACAACAAGGCTGGTACTTTCTCTTTGTAAGAGGATGCGTCGCATAAGCACTTTATTAGGCTACAGTACATAGCAGTCAGAATTAGAAAAATAGTAGATAAGACTCTCTGGAGGGGATGTGGATTTAGCAACAGTAATAGGTATATTGGGCGCGATTGGCTTGATTGCCATGTCTATGTTTATGAGTAGTGACGGTGAAGTCGCTATGTTTGCTGACTCCGCCTCAGCCGTTATTGTATTTGGTGGCTCACTTTTTATCGTTTTGTCTAACTTCACAATGCCGCAATTTTTCGGTATTGGCAAGGTGATGGGAAAGGCGTTCATGTTTAAAATTGAAACGCCAGAAGAGCTAATAGAAAAAGCTGTAGAACTTGCAGATTCAGCGCGAAAAGGTGGTTTTTTAGCCCTAGAAGAAGCTGAAATACCGAATGCATTTATGCGTAAAGGAGTTGACATGTTAGTTGATGGCCACGACGCAGATGTTGTAAGAGCGACACTACAAAAAGATATTTCCTTAACTTCTTCTCGCCATGAGCAAGGTGCATCATTATTTAAATCTTTGGCTGATATTGCTCCTGCAATGGGGATGATTGGTACATTGATTGGCTTAGTTGCGATGTTATCTAACATGGATGACCCCAAAGCCATCGGTCCTGCAATGGCGGTTGCTTTGTTAACGACCCTTTATGGTGCTTTTTTAGCGAACGTTGTGGCTATCCCGATTCAGGTAAAGTTGGAATTGCGAAAGGATGAAGAGGAGCAAAACCAACGACTAATATTGGACGCGATTCTCGGAATTCAAGATGGCCAAAACCCTAAAGTAATAGAAGGGATTTTGAAAAATTATTTGGCTGAATCAAAACGCGGCACTGATAAAGAGGAGTAAGCATGTCTGACGAGCAAGAGTGTAAATGTCCCCCTCCCGGTTTACCGGCTTGGATGGGCACCTTTGCAGATCTGATGTCACTACTTATGTGCTTCTTTGTGCTGTTACTTGCTTTTTCCGAAATGGATGTACTTAAATTTAAACAAATTGCGGGTTCAATGAAGTTTGCATTTGGTGTGCAGAATAAAATAGAGGTTAAGGATATCCCCAAGGGGACAAGCGTAATTGCAATGGAGTTTACTCCAGGTAAGCCTGAGCCTACGCCAATCGAGACAATTCAGCAGCAAACCGTGGAAATGACGCAGCAAATGTTAGAGTTTCAGGCTGGTGATGAAAGTTCAGCTGGCGGGCGACAGGAGCAAAGAGGTAACAAGCGAGGCGGCGAGTCACAAAGTACCTCACAAGAACAATCTATGCAGCAGGCCGTGTCTTCAGCAGATCAAGAACAAGTCGATGAGTTAGTTAAAAAAATAGCCCAGCAATTGGAAAAACAAATCATGGACGGTGCAATTGAACTCGAATCTTTGGGACAGCAAATCATCATTCGTATTCAAGAGAATGGTTCCTTTCCATCAGGCAGTGCATTTTTACAACCAAAATTTAAACCAGTAATACAAGATATTGCGGAATTACTGAAGGATGTACCTGGTGAAATAACGGTATCTGGACATACCGATGATTTTCAAGTGACCAACGAGCTTTACAGTAATAATTGGGATTTATCAGCAACCAGAGCGGTTGCGGTTGCAACTGAAATGGTGAAAGCGAGAGGTTTTGATAAAAACCGCTTGGTAGTTGTAGGTCACGCAGACACAAGGCCGATGGTACCCAACGAAAATGATATAGACAGAAGACGCAATAGAAGAGTCGAAATATCAATCTTACAAGGGAAGGCTAAAGAGTCGGAACCTATTGAAGTTAGAGATAATTAAGCAAAGCTTGATTGTCATATCAAATTGGGATATTTTACGGTTTGTAACTAAACATGGAGAAATATTATGTCAATTAAAAGTAAATATGCATACTTGCCAGGTGGTAATGGTGATGGTGCAGATGAAAATGAAAGTAAACCTAAATAAGTAGCTCTTTTGTGTTAGTTGGCTTATTTTCAGAAGAAATAAATGCTTTTCTGTACCTGATAAGGGATCATGCAACCGTCGTCACTTTTATAGCGGTTGCTTTGTTTTTTGTTCTCAAAGATAAGCTTGCTTTACGCTATGCATCTTTGTGTGCTGTCTTTTATATCGTAGGATATTTTTCTTTCGACATTATTAAAGAAGCCGATGGTGACAAGTATGTGCTTCGTTATATTGTTTGGGCTTTAAATGATATTGTTTTTATGGCGATTTTAGCTTATTGGGCATTAAAGGATAAAGTCTATATTTGGCAGAGTATTATTGCTCAGTTGGTGATTTTGCCTGCGCCTCTTTTACAGCTGTTTCGTTTAGTCGATAGGCATTTACTAGATTTAACTTATTCTCCTTATTTATATAAAACTATCTTACCTTTAGTCAATATTACAGTTGTTTTGTTATGTTTTGCTCCTTTAGTCGTGTTCTTGAAAAAGAAGTTTTCGACTACTGAAGTGATGAAATCACCGATGTCTTAGTCATTCCATCACATCACATTCCTAGCCTAATGCAGGGATCACAGTAAATATTTGTAAAACCTGTGAAGTAATGATTATCAAACCACAAAGTGCGGCTACGGCAAGTCCTAGTTTCCCCCCGCGGACTTTATAGCCGGGATTGTGAATAACCTCTTTTCTTTGTACCCAAACCATAGAAACCGGTAAAAATATAGCTAAAACAACAAGCGCAATAGCGGCATAGCCTAAAGCCATTATAAATCCCTGAGGGTAAAAGAGAGCAAACCCTAAAGGAGGTAAGAAAGTGATTAATGCCGTGGTGATCCTTCCTTTTTTATTATCACCTTGTTTGAAAGCATCAGCGAAAAAGTCAAATAGGCCAAGACTTACACCCAAGAACGAAGTCGCTAAGGCTAAATCGGCAAAAAGGGTAACAAAAGTTGATACATTTGGATTATGGGCAATATTCGCGATGCTTTGAACAAACCCTTGTAATCCGTTACTGCTGAGCAAGCTTTCTTGACTCATTACGCCTTGGCTTAGAATTTGCCAGCCAATATAAATAACGAGCGGCAGCGAGGCACCAAACATCATGACTCGGCGTAGTGATTTAATATCTAGGCCTACATACTTTACGATGGAAGGAATTGAACCATGAAAACCGAAAGAAGTAAAAATAACGGGTATTGCACTAATTATTAAGCCTTGCTTTATAGGCATATCTAATAAGTGAGTTCCTTGCACGTATGGCGTTAGGACAAAGAAGAGGCTCGTAAGCACTATTATTTTAATGCTAAATAGTACTCTGTTTAACTTATCTACGGTGCTAGTACCAGCCGTGACAATGGCAGCTATAACAATTGCAAGCAAAATTGAGCCAGCTTGTGGGGCAACGTTGATATTAAGCAGATCACTGAGCTTACTTTGTAATTGCGCTCCACCACCGGCAATATAAGCTGCACACAATGCATAAAATAAGAATACCATGGAGAAGTTAGCAATATACTGGCCTTTTTTTCCTAAGATAGACTTTGCTAAGGTATTTAAGGTTGAGTCTACGTTTGCATATTGATGAAGTTCTAGCATCAATAATGCGGTATACGTCATAAGTAGCCAAGAAAGCACCAGTAGGATAATTGCGGTACTAAACCCCAGACCCGCAGATGCGATAGGGAGTGCGAGCATTCCGGCGCCAATGGTTGTACCTGCGACGATCAGCATACTCCCGATAGTTTTATTTTTAAGCACACATTGCCCTTTTGTTTGTGAGAGACACAGGAAGATATAACGCAAACAAACAAAATGAAATAGCTTTATGACAAATCAATGTTAAAGATTGTAACTTATGTTGTACATTGGTATGGATGAGGTGGTTTTATTCAATTTAAATCAATGCGTTGCCAGTTTTATTGTCACTGTATAGATGTTAATACATCTCTACAGAAGGCAGCAAGTACAAAAACGTGGTCAGTGCCACGCTTTTGTACTGTTTATATACGGATTACTTCACTTCTTTACCCGCAGCTTGTTGGTCTGCGTGGTAGCTAGAGCGTACAAAAGGCCCAGATGCTGCGTGGACGAATCCAATTTCGTCGGCATACTCTTTTAGTGCGTCAAACTCAGCAGGTGGCACGTAGCGTTTAACAGGTAAATGGTGTTTTGAAGGTTGTAAGTACTGACCAACGGTAAGCATGTCTACGTTATGCTCTCTTAGATCGCGTAATACTTCTTCAATCTCTGAAATTTCTTCACCTAACCCAACCATCAGGCCTGATTTAGTCTTAACCTCAGGGTGTGCTTCTTTAAAGCGGCGTAGCAATTCGAGCGACCATTTATAATCAGCGCCTGGGCGGGCTAACTTATATAACCTAGGGGCAGTTTCTAGGTTATGGTTGAAAACGTCTGGCGGTGTTTGGGAAAGGATCTCTAACGCTTTTTCCATACGACCTCTGAAATCAGGCACTAGAATTTCAATAGTGATATTGGGGCTGTGCTTTCTAATTTCTTTAATACAGTCGGCAAAGTGCTGAGCCCCCCCGTCGCGCAAATCATCACGGTCGACTGAGGTGATCACGACATAACTCAACTTCATGTCTTTTATCGTGAGCGCGAGCTTCTCTGGTTCGGCTGCATCTGGTTTAAGCGGGCGGCCATGAGCAACATCACAAAATGGGCAGCGGCGAGTACAAATCGCACCAAGGATCATAAATGTGGCGGTACCGTGATTGAAACATTCGGATAGATTAGGACATGATGCTTCTTCACACACAGAGTGTAAACCGTGTTTACGCATTGCTTGTTTGATGCCATCAATACGCTCACTTGATTTTGGTAAGCGGATTTTTAACCATTCAGGTTTACGGAGCATTTCCTCTCGTTCAGTAGGCAATACTTTTACTGGGATAAGTGCCATTTTTTCGGCGTCACGAAGCTTTACCCCTGGCTCCATTTTTACTGGTTTACTCATTCGTTTTCAAACCCTTCAATTTGCTCAACATGTTCAGCTTTTAAGCGTTGTAACATGTGCTTTACTAGTCCATCTGATACATCACTCATATTTGATGGACCATTTAAATCACTCGTTTGAATCATATCCATACCGGCATAGCCACATGGATTAATACGTAAGAATGGACCCATGTCCATATTAACGTTCAGTGCTAATCCATGAAACGAACAGCCACGACGGACTCTTAACCCCAAGGAAGCTATTTTACTATTATTAACGTAAACACCAGGTGCATCTGCTTTTGCATAGGCTTTAATGTTTATCTCTGCTAAATAGTCGACGATGCTTTCTTCTAACCAAGTTACCAGCTCACGAACACCAATATTTAAGCGGCGTAAGTTTAATAGCACATACATCATTTGTTGACCAGGTCCGTGATAAGTGACTTGGCCACCCCTGTCGACTTTTATTACAGGAATATCACCGGTGCAAAGTAAGTGTTCTTTCTTGCCTGCTTGACCTTGAGTGAATACCGGCTCGTGTTCTACCAGCCATATTTCATCTGCGGTATTGTCGTCTCTGGTATCAGTAAAAGACTGCATTTTATGCCAGATTGGCTCGTAACTGCGACGGCCAAGTTGGCGAACAATCACTGAATTATGCTTCATGTTGCTCTCTACTATTTACAGCACGTAGCGGACATCATCTAAACCGCCTACATCAGTATAAATCTGCTCAATATGTTCCTTGGAACCTACGGTAGCGACGACGGTGATCGACTCATAGGTCCCTTTACTGCTCGGCTTGACCTTGGGTGAGTAGTCCCCTGGTACAATCGCTTGTAATTTGGCTATCACTTGGTCAGTTAGGTTTACGTTTGCAAGACCCATGATTTTGAAAGTAAACGGACATGGGAATTCTAAAAATTCATCAAACTTAGTATCTTTTACAGGTTTTACCACGACGGTATCCTCACTACTTTATGTTTAGGTGAGCGAATTGCTTGCTCTTGGCGCATCATGCTCAGTAATGGCGGCATTCTATCATTTTTGAGGTAAAAAAAAACGCCCCAAAGAGGAGCGTTGTATGAATACATTTTAAACTATTGCATGATCTGTAAACGTAAGTAGTCGTAGACCTTACTGAAGAAGCTACCTTCTTCAATTTCTTCTAGCGTAACTAGTGGATATTTAGCAATTTCTTCGCCTTCAAGCTGTAAATATAAAGTGCCCACTTTAGAGCCTTTTGTTAATGGCGCTTCTAGCGTGTTATCAAGTTCAAAATTGGCTTTTAAGTTTTTACGCTGCCCTCGAGGGATAGTAATTGGTGTATCTTCAAGAATGCCTAAAGATACAGTTTCTTTATTTCCCATCCAGATTCGCTGTTCTGCAAAGCTATCACCTGCTTTATACGGTGTGATTGTTTCAAAAAATCTGAATCCGTAGTTGAGTAACTTTCTGCTTTCCACCATACGTGCACGTTCGCTTGTGGTGCCCATTACCACAGACACCAAGCGCATGTCATCTTTGGTTGCAGAGGTCACAAGGCTATACCCAGCTTCCGAAGTATGGCCCGTTTTTATACCATCTACATTTAAGCTCGCATCCCACAGTAGAGAATTACGGTTATACTGTTTAATTCCATTAAAAGTGAAAGACTTTTCTTTATATAGAGCATACTCTTCAGGCACATCACGGATAAGCGCTACCCCTAATGTTGCCATATCTCGCGGCGTTGTATAATGCTGATCAGTATCTAAACCATGGCTATTAATAAAATGGGTATTGGTCATACCCAGTTTTTCAGAATGTGCATTCATGAGATCTGCAAACGCATCTTCACTGCCAGCGATGTGCTCAGCCATTGCTACGCACGCATCATTACCGGATTGAATAATGATCCCTCTATTAAGGTCGTCAACGCTGACTTGCTTTCCGACTTCAATAAACATTTTAGACGATTCTGGAAAGTTTTTAGCCCACGCTTTTTCGCTGATGGTTACCATATCTGTCGGTGCAATATTACCAGATACAATTTCGGTTCCGATAACATAGCTAGTCATCATTTTCGTTAAGCTTGCGGGCGCTAGTTTAGTATCAGCTTCACCTGAGGCAATAATTTTACCGGTAGTAAAATCAACCAAAAAATACCCTTTGGCATTAATTTGGGGAACTGATGGAATAATTTGTGCGTTTGCTGCAAATAAGGATACAGAGCACACAAGGCCACACAATTTGGTAATAAGTTTTGGTTTTAATAAAGTCATTATGCTCGCAGTTTTATTTAAATTTAATCAGCGTTAACGGTATATTCTAAAGTTGATGTTCACTATAAAGCAAGAAGGCATGTTTATATTTGCCTTTTCGTAGCTTATCAAGCACGGCTTGTGCTGTTTTGTCATCAAGAATAGGTCCTAACCGCAGTTTGTACAGCCCTTTTTCAGAATGAATCGGGGTTTGTAATTGAAATCTACTTTGTAATGTCGCAGACAGACTTTTTAAGTGATCTAAGTTGCTGCCAGCGGCGACTTGAATGTAAGTTAATCTAGGCGCACTTCTGTCAATGGTAATGGCTTCTACCTTAACTTTGGCTGTACCATTTAGGTGATACCCTAATTTATAAGCAGCTGCGTAAGATAGGTCAATTAGCCTATCATCATGAAAAGGCCCTCTATCATTGACTCTCACAATCGCTGTTCGGCCATTATCGGTGTTTGTGACTTTTACGAAGCTTGGTAAAGGTAAAGTCTTATGTGCTGCACTCATATCAAACATATTAAAAATTTCGCCGTTTGAGGTGTGATAGCCATGAAACTTTCGACCATACCAAGATGCAACCCCTATTTCGGTATAACCTTTTTCGTCAGACATCGGTGTGTAACGTTTACCTTGAATGGTATAAGGTCGACCCGTACTGACACTCTTAGGTTCATTAGTCACCTGGGCATCGTGCATCTCGAATTCTGTTGGCACCCTTAAAGGCGCCTTATCTTGTGTAATATGGTAGCGAGTACTACACGCACTGAGCAGGACTAATAGACTTAGGCGTAAAATATTAGTAAAAACACGATTCATGATTTGAGTAACATTCTTTTATCTGTGGCGATTGCCATGATTATACCAAACCCAGCCATTAAGGTGACCATGGATGTCCCACCATAACTAATTAATGGAAGAGGAACACCAACCACAGGCAATAAGCCAGATACCATGCCTATATTCACAAAAATATACACAAAAAATGTCATAGTTAGTGCGCCAGCGAGTAACTTACTGAATGCATCTTGGGCATTTACCGCGATGTATAAACCACGACCAATAATAAATAAGTACACACTAAGTAACAATATGACCCCTAACAGGCCAAATTCCTCGCTGAGTACTGAAAAAATAAAGTCAGTATGGCGCTCGGGCAAAAACTCTAACTGCGACTGTGTTCCATGTAACCAGCCTTTACCTTCAATTCCGCCCGACCCAATGGCGATTTTTGACTGGATGATGTGATATCCTGCGCCGAGAGGATCGCTTTCAGGGTTAAATAATGTAAGTACTCGCTGCTTTTGATATGCATGCATTCCGTAGCTCCAAAATGCAAAACCCGCAGGGCCCATTAGAAGCGCGGCAAAGCCAATCAGTCGCCAGCTTAACCCAGATAAAAAGAGCACAAATATACCTGAGCTAGCAATCAATATAGAAGTCCCTAAATCTGGTTGCTCTTTAATCAAAATGGTCGGTACCATCACAATGGTAAAACCAATAAATAGATTCAATATCGAAGGTGGTAGGCGGTGTTGCCCAATGTACCAAGCCACCATCATCGGCACTGCAATTTTCATAATTTCAGCGGGTTGAAAGCGAGTGATCCCCACATCTAACCAGCGTTGTGCACCTTTGCTACTGACACCAACAAATAAAACGGCAACGAGCATACCTAAACCAACAATATACATTGGGATCACAATACGCTTTAGCGTATTAGGAGAGAGTTGAGCCATAAACAGCAATGCGATGACTGCGCTCGCCATACGCGTTGCATGACGTGTCATCATATTAATGTCTTGACCGCTAGCGCTATATACAACTGTTAAACTGCCTAACATCATTATTATCAACGCAAATAACAGAGGGAGGTCGATGTGGACTTTTTGCCAAAATGTGCGTTTATAGTTTAGAGGTATCATTAACAGTATTTTCCAAGGGGTAGGCTGAAAAGTAATAATCCATTAATTGGCGTGCGACGGGGGCTGCAACAGAACTACCAGCTCCTTGGTTTTCGACGACAACAGCGACGACAATACGTGGGTCATTATAAGGAGCAAAGCCCGTATAAATAGCGTTGTCACGATGACGTTCATTGAGTTTAGAGGCATCATACTTTTCGCCTTGTGCAATACTGACAACTTGCGCAGTACCCGTTTTTCCTGCAGGATCGTAGCTTACCCCTTTGAAAGCTTTGTGCGCTGTGCCTGTGGTTTTAGCTACGGTGTTATGCATGGCTTTCAATGCGATTCGCCAATTATCTGGATTTTGTAATTGTACTGGCGCCTTCTCTTCTGTAAATAGCTGATTTATAACATTATCCTGCTTTGTCACTTGAACCAAGTGAGGTTGGTGATGTGCACCACGATTAACTAAAATAGTGAGAGCATTAGCTATCTGTATTGGTGTTGCGGTCCAATAGCCCTGGCCAATCCCAACCGAAATCGTGTCACCTGGCCACCAGTTTTCTTTGAATCGCTCTTTTTTCCACTCTACAGTAGGCATTATCGCCGTCGTTTCTTCGTGAATATCTATTCCAGATAAATCTCCAAATCCAAATTGCGACATGAAGTTACTGATTTTGGTGATCCCAGCTCGGTATGCAATGCGGTAATAATATGTATCACATGACTCTTCAATAGCACGATAAACATCTACATGGCCGTGACCCCAACGCTTCCAATCACGCCACTTGTGGTCGACATTTGGTATTTGAAAAAAGCCAGGATCCCAGACTTGTGTTTGCTCCGTGACAATCCCTTCTTCCAAACCTAATATCGCAAGGTGTGGCTTTACGGTAGATGCTGGCGCGTAACTTCCTTGGGTCGTTCGATTTATCAAAGGTCGATCTTGATTGAGCAGCTTTTTATAATTAGCACCACTTATTCCATGCACAAATAAGTTTGGGTCATAACTTGGGTTAGAATAAAGCGCGAGGATCCCACCATCTTTCGGATCCATAACAACGACGGCTCCTCGTGCATCTTTCAATGCATGTTGGGCAATTTGTTGTAATCCGATATCAAGTGTTAAAACTAAGTCTTTACCAGGGGTTGGTGCTTCCATATTTAAGGTGCGAATAACACGACCACGATTATTGACTTCCACACGCTGAGAACCAACAGTCCCGTGTAGCTGTTGTTCATAAAATTTTTCAATCCCACGTTTGCCGATATCATGTGTCGCACGGTAGTTCGTTGCTTGATTAGCGGATTTTAGCTCACTTAGTTCGTCTTTATTAAGTTTGGCGACATAGCCTAAGGCATGCGTTAATGTATCTCCAAAAGGGTAGTGTCGAGCGAGTCTTGCTTCAATACTAAATCCTGGAAATTTATGTTGATTAACAGAGAAAACGGCGACTTCTTGCTCATTCAGTCGAGCTTTGAGTATCTGGCTTTTAAAACGGCGTTGTTTGCGGATATCTTTTAAAAAGTCGGATTGTTGTGTGTCAGTTATTTCCAGAAGCTGTGCTAATTCGGTTAAGCTTTTTTCAAGGTCATGAACATCTTCAGGCACAACCTCCAAATTGTACACTGGGCGATTTTCAGCGAGTAGAACACCATTCCTATCGTAGATTAACCCTCTATTTGGTGCTACAGGTATAAGCTTAATTCGATTATCATTAGAGCGAGTTTGATATGTCTCATAGTCTTTTACCTGTAAATGGTAAATATTCATGATTAACATACCAATGAGTAATACAACAAAAATAAAGCCAACAAAAGCACGGCGAGCAAACAGGTTTGCTTCAGCTGAATGATCGCGAATAGTTGACCGTTTTTTTAACATAAGAAACGGTCATTCCCTATGATATGGGTGATTGGTATTTAAACTCCACCCACGGTATAAGCTTTCAGCAACAATAATGCGAACCAGTGGGTGTGGTAAGGTCAGATTTGATAATGACCACTTTTGCTCTGAGGCTGCTATACACTCTGGCGCAAGCCCCTCAGGCCCGCCAATTAACAAGCTAATGTCTCGGCCGTCCAATTGCCACTTTTGCATGTTTTTTGCCAAATCATGGGTGTCCCATGCTTTACCTGTCACCTCAAGGGTAACAATTCGGTTGCCTTTGGGAATTGCAGCGAGAGTTTTTTCTCCTTCAATCTGTAAAATCCTTTTGATATCTGCATTTTTTCCGCGTTTTCCAGCAGGGATCTCTAGTAGTTCTAGCGCCATGTCTTTTGGAAAGCGACGTTGATATTCTTTAAACCCTATTTCGACCCATGATGGCATTTTTGTGCCAACGGCAACCAATTGTATTTTCAAAGTTAGCCCCAGAGTTTCTCTAAATCATATAGGCTTCGAGTTTGATCTTGCATCACGTGAACAACCACCTCACCTAAGTCAACTAATACCCACTCACCGACATCCTGTCCTTCTTGACCTAACGGTTCTTCACCTGCATGGCGTGCTGCCTTAGCAACATTGTCGGCAATTGACTGTACATGGCGTTTTGAGTTGCCTGAACAAACGATTAAATAGTCAGTGACAGTGGACACTTCTCTTACGTCTAATTTAACGACATCACGGGCTTTCATATCATCAACTTTGTCTAGTGCAAAGTCTAAAAGTTGTTCTGAATTCAACTGGGTTACTCTTAAGTTATAAAATAGTCGGCGATTTTAGCACAGCCAAAGACCTTAATCAGCATACAAGTGATGTTTGCGAATATACTCTATGACTTCAGCTTGCAGTAAATGTTCCGTATGTTGTTGATATTTTATAAAGTTACGAATTTGACTTGAAGAAACATCTTTTACATTTCCAGTTAAGAAGTAGCAAAGACCGCTTATTTGGGCGTGCAGTTGAGAGATATCAGTGACTTCACTTCTACTTAAATACTCGATGAGGGGAGGGCAAGTACTGCGAACTTCCCCCGGTCGCTGGTATACCACGATATGGCAAATAGACGTGATCGCTTGCCACTCAAACCAAGCTGGTAAACTATTAAATGAATCCATGCCCATTAAAAAAATTAATGGTTGGTCTGGATATTCAGCTCGGCATTCTTGTAAACTTAAAAGAGAATAAGAAGGGCCTTGTCGACGCAACTCTCGAGTATCAATGTAGAAATATGAATTTTCACGAGTCGCAATATCTAGCATTGCGAGACGATGTTGTTCGGTTACACCTGGTGCAGCTTTGTGGACAGGTATTGCACAGGGTAGAAAGCGTAACTGTTCCAATCCCAATTGTGTAATACAATTCTCGGCCATATTGATGTGGCCAAGATGAACAGGATCAAATGTACCACCAAATAATGCAATCATGATTAATGAGCGTCAAGTTGATAGGGCAGAGGCATATCAATCGACATGCAAAACGATAATGCGATATGAGCAAGTGCTTGGTATGGCGCAACCATAGCAGAGCGTTTATAGGCAGCATCAAACTCAGCCAAACAATTGATAATGTTCTTAAGTTGATTAATGGTCAACCTATCGAGTGCATGTTGTGTAAGTGCTTGCTGGTTTTTCCATATGTTATGTCGTTTAAACAACTGATTGAGGTTTTCGCCTTGTTGCATTGCTGATTTTATCTCTAATAACGTTTGCGCCTCTTTATTAAAAGTCCATAAAACACTGGTTGCTTCAACATTATCATCAGCGAGTTTTAGTAATACTTTGATAGCGGTATGAGCGTCACCTTGTAGTAGTGCCGAGTTTAAATCAAAAATATCGTATTTAGACTGATTTAATAAACCGTTTAAAACTTGAGTATGGTCAATAGGTTGGTGTTTATATAATAATGACAACTTTTCGAGTTCCTGATGGGTTGCCAGCAAATTACCTTCAGTTGCTTCTAACAGACTGCGTTTTGCATCAGGGTTAAGGTTGAGTTGTAGAGCGCTACATTGTTCATCTAGCCAACGGTGTAAATGATTGCCAGCAAGCGTGTAACACGGAACAAACAAACCCTGTTTATCTAGTGCTTTGAACCAAGCGCTACGTTGTATATCTTGACCTGCTTTACTGCCTTTAATAATAACAATTACGTCTGGGTTAAGATGTTCGGTCAGTTTTTTGAATGCTTGGCTACCAGGTGTGCCAGGCTTTAACTGGTTTAAATCGAATTCTATTAGTGTGCGAGCACTAAACAGCGACATACTATTGTATTGCGCGAGAAGCTCTTGCCAATCAAAGCCAGGGAGGTAATTGAACTTAATGATTTCGTCAAAACCTTGCCGTTTAGCTGCTTGTTTAATTGCGAAGACACATTGCGCTTCTTGGAAAGGTTCTTCACCAAACACCATATAAAACGGGTGAAGTGATTTACTTAGTTGACTCGGAAGCTGATTTGCGTAACTGCGCATTATAGTTGTGATAACTCCCTGATAATGCGCTTGCTTGCAAGTTGGCGAAGTTCACGCAAAATGATATCTAACTCTTTGGCTTTTGCTAACGCATTGTCAGGATCGTCTTGATAATTTCGATACAATTCAAAACCCTGCTCAACAGGCTCTTGCCCAGGACGAGTTATACGATAGGCAACCCCATATGCAAGCTCATATTGCGCAACTTGGCCGTTTTTAAACAAGCTCAATGTTTGTCTTTCTAAGGTATCTTTGTATAAATGCAATGAGACATTGTTAGCGGCATGTTTTGAATCAATAATTGACACGTCAGCGCGTTTCAAGTCCGCTTTTAATAATTCAAATACCTCAGAGCGCTTATCATCAGCAGTGAGTATAATTGTTCGCAGATCTTGGGGCAAATATGACGCTTTCTTTAAATGAAAGCCACAGCTTGATAACAAAACACAGATCAGCGCAAGCGCTAATCCGTGTTTTACAAAATGAGCAAGGCGCATCTTAGTTTGCTACCACGTTGAGTAACTTACCAGGTACATAAATGACTTTGCGAATGGTTTTGTCATCAGTGAACTTGGTTACGTTCTCTTCTGCAAATGCGATGGCTTCAACTTGTTCTTGTGTTGCATCGGCTGCAACCGTTAGTTTAGCGCGCAGCTTACCATTGACTTGCACGATAATCAGCTTCTCATCTTCAACTAACGCAGACTCATCAACATCGGGCCAAGCAGCATCTAAAATATCAGATTCAAACCCAAGCTCAGCCCATAGTTCATGACACATATGTGGCGCGATTGGAGCAAGCATAATAACGATCGCGTGTAGCGCTTCGTTTGCAATAGCAATATCTTGCGCGTCTTTAAGTGGTGCTTTAGCCAGTTTGTTAGACAGCTCCATGATTGCTGCTATGGCCGTATTGAAGGTTTGACGACGTGATAAATCATCCGTCACCTTAGCGATGGCTTTGTGTACTTCACGACGCAATACTTTTTGATTGCTGCTTAATGCACTTGTGTCTAATTCAGCTTTACCCGCAGCATTAACGTCAACGGCATATTTCCACACACGTTTTAGGAAACGATGTGCACCTTCAACACCTGAGTCTGACCATTCTAATGTTTGCTCTGGTGGTGCGGTAAACATCATAAATAAGCGAACGGTATCAGCGCCGTATTGTTTGATAACGGTCTGTGGGTCAATACCATTGTTCTTCGACTTTGACATTTTACTCATGCCTGAAGAAAATACTGGCTGGCCATCATCTTTGTGCCATGCTTTTGTAACACGCCCTTTGTCGTCGGTTTCTGTTTCAACATCAGTTGGTGAAATCCAAATATCACCGCCTTTTTCATCTTTACGATAAAAAGTCTCTGCTAATACCATGCCTTGACACAATAAACGTTCAAACGGCTCATCTGAGTTAACGAGCCCAAAGTCACGTAGTAATTTATGGAAAAAGCGAGAATACAAAAGGTGTAAAATGGCATGCTCTATACCACCGATGTATTGATTGACTGGCAACCAATAATTTGCCGCACCAGGCTCTAGCATACCTTCGTCATAACGAGGGCTACAGTAACGTGCGTAGTACCATGATGATTCCATAAAGGTATCGAATGTATCAGTTTCATGGAATACAGGTACACCGTTGACGGTCGTTTTAGCCCACTCAGGGTCAGCTTTAAGTGGAGAGGTCACGCCATTCATAACGACATCTTCTGGTAAGCGTACTGGTAGCATATCTTCGCTTGCTGCCAGCTCTTGGCCTTGCTCGTCGCTTAACATGGGAATTGGAGAGCCCCAATAGCGTTGACGACTTACGCCCCAATCACGTAAACGAAAATTAACCTTACGCTTACCGGCACCTTGAGCCTCTAGTTTATCAGCAATAGCATCAAATGCAGCTTTAAACGCTAACCCGTCAAATTCACCTGAGTTGATCAACACTCCTTTTTCCGTAAATGCTTCTTTACTGATGTCAGCTGTTAGCTCAGAGTTGTGTTTAGGGGTAATAACTTGTTTGATCTCAAGCCCGTATGCAGTAGCAAACTCAAAATCACGTTGGTCGTGCCCTGGTACGGCCATGACCGCGCCTGAACCGTAATCCATTAATACGAAGTTTGCCACCCAAATTGGTACTTCTTTACCTGTTAACGGGTGAACCGCAGTAAAACCAGTATCAATGCCTTTTTTGTCCATTGTTGCCATATCAGCTTCTGCAACTTTGGTGTTTTTGCATTCTTCTACAAATGCAGCAATTGCTTCATTCCTTTTAGCCGCTTCTTGCGCAATAGGGTGGCCTGCTGCTACGCCTACGTATGTCACACCCATAAATGTGTCAGGGCGAGTTGTGTAGACCGTAAACGTTTCGCTGTTATCTGCGCGTTTGAAATCGATTTCTAAACCTTCAGAACGGCCAATCCAATTGCGCTGCATGGTCTTAACTTGCTCAGGCCAGTCATCTAGCTTGTCTAAGTCATCTAATAATTCTTGGGCATAGTCAGTTATTTTAATGAACCACTGTGGGATCTCTTTTTGCTCAACTGCAGCACCAGAACGCCAGCCTTTGCCATCGATCACTTGCTCATTTGCAAGTACAGTTTGGTCAACAGGATCCCAGTTTACGGTTGACATCTTTTTGTATACTAGGCCTTTTTCATACAGCTTGGTGAAGAACCATTGTTCCCACTTATAGTATTCAGGGTGACACGTCGCAATTTCGCGATCCCAATCGTAGCCAAAGCCAAGTTGCTTTAGTTGATCACGCATGTAATCGATATTTTCATAGGTCCACTTTGCTGGGGCAGTGTTGTTCTTAATGGCTGCATTCTCTGCTGGTAAGCCAAACGCATCCCAACCCATCGGCTGCATGACATTTTTGCCTTGCAAACGTTGGAAGCGAGATACAACATCCCCAATAGTGTAGTTACGAACATGACCCATGTGCAGTCGACCACTTGGGTATGGGAACATCGAGAGACAGTAATATTTCTCTTTGCTTTGGTCTTCGACAACTTTAAATGTCTTGTTTTCTTCCCAGTGTTGCTGAACTTTTGACTCAATGTCTTGTGGGTTATATTGCTCTTGCATCTACGTTTCCAGACTTCTTGCAAATTAATAAAAAATTGTTCGCTAGCATACCCCAAATAAAGGGCGATTCACAGTATCTCGGGGGCATTTTGTTGCTTCAATAGTTTGGTTCAACGCCGCGTTAGTGCGTGAATAAGCTATAGTTATATTAAGAAAGTTGTGCTGGAGTTTAAAATGTCTGGTTATAAACAGTGGCTAACGCAATTTAGTGAGTGGTTAAAAGATATTAAGCATCACGAGCTGGATGAGTTAATAGAAAAGTTTGTTGAACAACAGCAAGCGTTACAACAGTCGAGCAAAGAGAAAATTCAGCAATATCATTATTATTTACGTCGTGACCTTGAACATTTTAGTGCACACCATCGTCACTATCATGATCTGGCATGGCAAGAGTTAAAAGCGTCTATTTGGTATGAGTTGTCTCAATTAGAGGATCGCACGCAATTAGAATGGCAAGCACTTTTGCAAGACTTTGAACATGATGGTGTTTATAAGCAGGGTGAATGGATAGCAATGGGGCAATTAGTATGTAAGAATTGCGATCATAAATTGGATGTGCTTTACCCCAGTGAGATTTCACCTTGTTCTGAGTGCGAACACACTGAGTTTACAAGAAAAGCATTGTCCCCATAATGAGCAGACTAGGTCGTACGGTTTAGCTGCACTACCTCAGTAGTTTTTATACTGACGCTGATGATAAGAAGTTAAGAATGACCAAAAAACTAATCCCACTTTCTCACGATGCGCTTGCACCGGCAGTTTCAATAAGTCATGTGCAAACGTGTATTCAAAACCCGTATCCTGAATCACTTGCCTTTATAGGGCAAAAAAGAGCGCAAACGGCACTTGATTTTGCACTGGGCATGGATCTTCCTGGCTACAATGTTTTTGTCATGGGCGAAGCTGCTTTAGGACGCTTTACCATGGTCAAAGATAAATTAGAAGCGCATAGTAAAACGCGGCCTACGCCAAAAGAGTGGTTGTACGTTAATAATTACGATGATCACCGAGAGCCTATAGCGATGTTTATGCAGGCAGGCCAAAGCAAAGAACTCGCTGATGATATAGATGAGTTTTTAGATGAGGTTTCGGACACTTTCCCTGCAGCATTTGATAATCCAGGGTATCAGCGAAAAAAGAAATCAATCGATCGCCACTTTGATAATAAATACGATGCCGCACTCAATGCAGTTGAACAGTTAGCAGCAGATAAGAGTGTGGCGCTGCTAGAAGAAAATAATCAAGTTGGTTTTGCGCCGGTTGTAAATGGCAAGCAGTTAGACGATGCCGAATTTGCTGCGTTAGATGAAAAAATGCAGGGCCATTTTTTTGAAGCCATAGAGGGGCTAGAGGATGCCTTGATTGAGGCGCTGATTGAGTTACCTCGTTGGAAGCGAGAATCTTCTGAGAAGTTGCGAAATTTAAAAAAATCGACGGTTGAAATTGCTACAAAACCTTTGATAAAAACCTTAGAGCATAAATACGCGAACCACATTGGCGTGGTGCGTTATTTGAAAGATTTACGAATAGAGATAGTCGATGCAGTTTTAGAGTGGTTAGACGATGATGTATCGAGCGAAGAAGGCAAGGATGACTTTGATTCAAAAGGCATGCTGAGTGATTTTTTTGCACCAAATATTTTAATTGAGTATAAAGACGGTGATGCCGCGCCTGTTGTATATGAGCCTAACCCAACGTTTGGTAACATTTTTGGTAAAGTAGAATATGCTGCCTCACAAGGGAATTTAATTACCAGTTATCGTTCAATTCAGGCTGGAGCTTTGCATCGTGCTAACGGTGGTTACCTGATTATGGATGCAGAAAAAGTTTTGGCAAATCCTCAAGTGTGGGATGGCTTAAAGTTGTCGTTAAAAACGCACCAAATTAAAAATGATTTACCTTACCAAGACAACTCAGTTGGCAGTAGTTTTACCTTACGGCCGCAGCTTATCCCGCTTGACGTCAAGATTATTTTGCTGGGTTCTCGAGATTTGTATTACACCATTGGTGAATATGATGAAGAGTTTGCTGAGCTATTTAGAGTGTTGGCAGACTTTGATTATTACTTGCCGAGTTCAGATAAAATGCAGTATCAATTTATCAGCAAAGTACAGGAATACTGTGATGCTACTTTGTCGTGTAGTTTAACGGCACAAGCCTTATCTCGATTACTTAAGTTTAGTTATCGCCAAGCTGAGCATCAAACGAAGCTGTCAGCCCGATTTGCTGATGTATTGGAGTTGGTTGCAGAAGCGAGTTTTTATACGAAGCAAGATGGAGAAACTGAAATTACCGCAGAGCATATAGATGAAGCGATTGCTGGAAAACAGTATCGCACCGGTCAATTGAGCGAAAATATGTTAAGCGACATTAAAGAAGGTCATACATTAATTGCAACTCAAGGTAATGCGGTTGGAAAAGTGAATGGTTTAACCGTATTACATATCGGTGATACCGCTTTCGGAACGCCTGCGCGGATCACGGCGACGGTTTATGCCGGTGCTGATGGTGTGATAGATGTTGAGCGAGAGGCCGAACTAGGTAAAGCGATTCATTCTAAAGGTGTGATGTTACTAACGGGGTATTTGGGGAATAAGTACGCCCAAGAGTTTAGCTTAACACTCAGTGCGAATATTGCCATAGAACAAAGTTATGGTTACATCGATGGTGATAGTGCCTCTTTAGCCGAACTATGCGGCTTAATATCAGCAATAACACAACTGCCGATCAATCAATCTATGGCTTTGACAGGATCAATTAACCAGCATGGTGAAGTACAGGCCATTGGTGGTGTAAACGAAAAAATTGAAGGTTTCTTTAAACTTTGTAAAATGCGGGGCTTAACAGGTGAGCAAGGAGTGATTATTCCGCGTTCTAACTTGGTTAACTTAGTACTCGATGATGAAATTATTGCGGCAAGTTCAGCGGGGCGTTTTCATATTTATGCTGTTGAATCAGTGGACGAAGCCTTGAATTTACTGACCGGAGTGGAAGCGGGTCAATCAGAAAATGGAGAATACCCCCCATTAAGTATTAATGGCTTAGCATTAGCAAGGCTGCAGCATATCGCCGATGTGGTAAATGGTGAAGACAAAGAAGAAGACAGTGATAAGGAGTCGCAATAATGTCGACAACGCAAATCGTTTTATTGGTTATAATTATTGTTATCGGTGGGCTTGTTTATAAGAATAAACAACATCAAAAAGAAAGTGCAGGTATAAATAGAATAACAGCACAAGAATTCTTATCTGAGAATGTAAATAAAGAAGGCGTGTTCGAAACATCTTCGGGATTACAATATGAAGTACTTACTCAAGGCAATGGAGCGCATCATCCGTTAGCGACAAGTAAGGTGAAAGTGCATTATCACGGCACTTTGCTTAATGGCAGCGTATTTGATAGCTCAGTTGAGCGCAATAGTCCAATTAGTTTTGGTTTAAATCAAGTGATTTCTGGGTGGACAGAAGGCGTTCAATTAATGAAAGAGGGAGATAAGTTTCGTTTTTTTATTCCTCCAAACTTAGGGTATGGAGATCAAGCTGCGGGTAAAATAGAGCCCGGATCTTTACTTATATTTGAAGTCGAACTACTGAAAATAGAGTCTTAACCTCTGATCACGGTGTAACCAGACTAAGATATAAAAAAGCCCAATTTAATTGGGCTTTTTTATATATGAATTGAAATTAGTCGTGAATGAAATACAGCATGGGGTTGAACTTTAAAGCGCCAAGTTACACACTAGACTCGGTGGCTATTATTGTAGGCTTTATAGCGGTGGCGATGTAAGATATTCATGTAATTATGAGATAATTTAAAGGATGATAAATGTTTGAAATTTTGGTCGGGTTACATGTTACTCACGCATCTATGTATAAAGGTTATCGTGCAGCTATGACACCAATATTGCGAGAATATGGAGGCTCTTTTAGTACAGACTTCATTGTTGAGGAAACGCTGATGGGGCCGAGTAATAAAATTAATCGTGTTTTTACACTCCGTTTTTCAAATGAAAGTGATAAAACGTGCTTTTTTAAAGATGAACACTACCAAAATGTAAAAAGCCAATATTTTAATGATTCGGTCTCAGAAGTGTATATTTTATCTGAATATAGCTGTTAATTCATGTGAATGAACATTCGTCTAAGCAGAAGAGGCGATCATGTTGGTGCCTCTTTTCATAAATAGTGCCGCGTGAATTAGTACATATTTATATTTTACATATTGTTACAGTAAAATATCAGAGATGGCTGCAATTCAACCTTATATTGTTATTATATTACAAAATAATAATGGAAGGATTGTATTCTTTGAAATTACGTACTCTATTTACAGCTATTACGGTTGCTATTGCCCCTGCAATTTCTCCGTTAGTGTCGGCCTACCAAACTGAAGACTCTCGACTTTTACGTTTTCCTGATATTCACAAAGATCATGTAACATTTGTGTATGGCGGTGATATTTATATTTCCCATATTAAAAGTGGTAAAAGCACACGATTAACCGATCATATTGGCTTTGAGACTTTCCCAAAATTTTCACCTGATGGGTCTAAAATAGCTTTTTCCGCTCAATATAATGGCAGTCGTCAGATTTACGTTATTAATAGCGATGGGTCTGATCTAAAACAGCTTACCTATTATAACGATGTAGGAAAAATGCCTCCTCGCGGTGGGTTTGATTACCGAGTATTAGATTGGACACCTGACGGCCAGCATATCGTTTTTCGAGCTAATCGAACACCATATGGTAAGCGTGTTGGCAAACCATTTATGGTACCTGTCGCTGGCGGACTAGAGCAACCGTTGAATATCCCGGAAACGGGAGGCGGTATGTTATCGCCTGACGGGAAAAAGTATGTTTACACACCCATAGATAGAGAGTTTCGGACTTGGAAGCGTTCTCGTGGCGGACGAGCACAAGATGTATGGGTTTATGATTTAGAAAACAATAAGTCAGAGCAGTTGACGACCAACCGTGCAACCGATCAGCAACCAACTTGGGTAAATGACAGCATCTATTTTGTGTCTGATCGGGATTACACGCTCAACTTGTATAAATACCGTGCGGGTAAAAAGCCGATTAAAATGACCGAGCATCAAGACTTTGATGTGCTTTGGCCATCAGCGGGACCAGATGCCATTGTTTATGAAAATGGGGGGTATTTATACCGTTTTGATGAAGCGACAAAGCGCTCAGAGAAGTTATCACTGAATGTTGAGGGGAGCCGAGAATATACATTACCTTATAGTAAAAACGTCAGTGACTTTATTGATTCAATGGATGTCTCACATGATGGTAAAAGAGTGCTATTTAGTGCCCGTGGTGAGTTGTTTAGCGTACCTGTGAAACAAGGACCAACACGCAATTTAAGTCACACCCCAACAGGTCGCGAAATCTCAGCAACTTGGTCACCAAATGGTCGTTATATTGCTTATATGAGTGATGAAAGCGGTGAATACGAAATTTACTTACGTGATAGAGCCAATAACAGTGAAGTGAAGCAACTTACTGATAACGGGACTATTTGGCGCTTTGACCCATTATGGTCACCAGATAATACTAAGTTATTGTTTGCAGATAAAAATCATACCCTGTGGTGGTTGGACATAGAAACGGGTACGCAACATAAAATTGATACAGCAAAGTATAACGAAGATGGGTTAACGCACTACATTTGGTCACCAAATAGTGAAGATATAGTCTTTGTCAAAAATAACGAAAATCGCTACGCTTCGCTTTGGCATTACAATGTTAATGGTAAATCGGTTAACAGATTAACTGATGAGATGATGAGTGAGACCAACGCAACATTCTCACCTGATGGGCAATACCTTTATTTTACTTCTGAGCGTGATTTTAACTTAACGTTCAGTAGTTATGAATTTGACTACATGTTTAATAAAGCAACACGTGTGTACTCGGTTGCCGTGAATGACACTGTTGTAGCATTGAATGCGCCACACAGTGATGAAGCGAGCATATTAAATGCGACATCAGAGGAAAGTGACACAAAAGAAAAAGAAGCAACGGATATAAAATTAGATAAAAACGGTTTTATGGCACGCGCCGTTGCATTAAGTGCACCAGCTGGGAATTATCGTAGCCTGACAGGCATAAAAGGCGGAGTTCTGACGCTGACGGGTGGTCAACTTAAACTTATTCCTAGCAAACTGGGAGAGGAAGTGGCGACAGTTGCCAAAGGTGTTAGCAGCTATAAAGTCTCGGCTAATATGGAGCACGTAATCGTTAAAGCGGGAAAAAATTATAGTGTAATAAAGCCAGCAGCGAAGCAAGAGCTTAAGTCTAGCCAACTTAACTTAGATGGCATGATATTAAAGATAGATCCTAAAACTGAATGGGCGCAAATGTATAGAGAAGGGTGGCGCACATTACGAGACTGGTTCTATGATGAAAATCATCATGGACAAGATTGGGATGCTATTTTAAAGCGTTATCAGCCTATGGCAGAGGCAATCGCTCACCGTACTGACCTAGATTATGTATTGAGTGAAATTGCGGGTGAGATCAACGCCGGTCACATCTACGTGAACTCAGGGGATATGCCAGAGGCAACGCGCTTAAAACATGGCTTATTAGGTGCGCAGATCAGTGCACACCAATCTGGGTTCGTAAGAATTGAACAGATTTTTAAAGGTGAAAATTGGCATGAAGACTTCCGCTCACCACTCGATGAGACTGGGGTAAAAGCCAATATTGGTGATTATATCCTGAGCGTAAATGGCCGTGCAGTTAATACTGTTTTGAACTTCTACGAATTATTAGAGAATACCCAAGGGAAGCAAGTTGAATTGGTTTTAAGTCAATCGGCAAGCTTTGAAGGAAGTTGGAAAGTTACGGTTAAACCGGTCGCGAGTGAATTGGGACTAAGATACCTCGAATGGACACGTTCACGAGCAGAATATGTTGATAAGCTCTCTGATGGACGGGTTGGCTACGTGCATTTGCCAAACACCCATTATGCTGGCAATCGTGCATTGTTTAAAAATTTCTTACCTCAAACAGACAAAGAAGCCATGATCATTGATGATCGATATAATGGAGGAGGGTTTATTCCCGAGCATATGATCACGTGGCTAGCGAGAAAGCCTTTAAATTATTGGAAGCGTCGTGGTGTTGAGCCAACTAAAACACCTCAATTTGCTCATGATGGGCCTAAGGCGATGTTGATCAATGGTTACTCTAGTTCGGGCGGTGATGCCTTACCGTATTATTTCCGACAAGCAGGACTTGGCAAACTCATAGGTACTCGCACATGGGGAGGTTTAATTGGTATTTCAGGCAACCCGGGACTGGTTGATGGAGGTTCAGTTATTGCAGCGACTTTCCGTATTTTAGATAATGAAGGTAATTGGATCATTGAAGGTGAAGGCGTAAGCCCAGACATTGAAGTAATAGACCGACCTGAATTAATTCAAGCGGGTAAAGACCCTTCTGTCGAGCGTGCAGTGAAAGAGTTACTGGACGAGTTAGAAGCTAATCCGAAAAAGCCTTTAACAGTGCCAGCTGCACCGAGTAACTTTGGTCAGAAGTAATATGTGTTGATTTTGGTTTAACGCTAAATAACGGCTAGGTTTTTTCTTAGCCGTTATTTTTAAATGATTTTATGGGTGCTAAGACGCTTGATGTTTATATAAATGTGGAGCACACAATATGCACTTTAACTAACATATGATTGATAAAGCATAGAAAGCACGATGGTGATGTATAAAAAAGTTGTATTAATTACGGGTGGAAGTCGTGGTATAGGCGCAGCTGCAGCGAAGTTACTCGCAGAACGTGACTATGTTGTTGCAATTAACTACAAAGAAAACCATAACTCGGCAAAAGAGCTGGTAAAGTCCATTCACGCGATGGGTGGTCAAGCCGCTGAGTTTCAAGCTGATATAAGTGATGAACAGCAAGTTGAAGCGTTATTTTCATCGGTGCTATTGAAGTTTGGCCCAATTACACATTTAGTAAATAATGTTGGTGTGTTAGCGCAGCAGCAGCGAGTTGAAAGTATGACTGCTGAGCGAATTAATCACATTTTTCAGTCCAATGTTACACCTTATTTTATTTGTGCTAGAGAAGTAATTAAGCACTTTAAAGAGCATGAAGATATGTCAAAATGTGCAATAGTCAATGTATCATCGGCAGCATCCAGATTGGGTGGCGCTAATGAGTATGTTGATTATGCCGCGTCAAAAGGCGCCATAGATACTTTTACAACAGGGTTGTCTTTGGAACTTGCACAATATGGCGTGCGTGTTAACTGTGTCAGGCCGGGATGTATTTATACTGATATACATCGTGATGGGGGAGAAGAGGCTCGTGTTTCACGGTTAGCACCTCAGCTGCCATTACGCCGTGGCGGTACGGCATTAGAAGTTGCCAATGCTATTGCGTGGTTATTAAGTGATGAAGCCAGCTATGCTACGGGTAGTTTCATTGACTTAGCTGGTGGAAAGTAATTTTTTAAAGTAATAACTGGTACTGAAAAAGAGACCATTACTGTCTCGCACAAAGTGAGGGATCTCTCCGCATTTTATGTAATTGCTCGTTTGATAAAACTTTTCTGAGTTATCGCCAGTTTGTGTATCTAGGATGAGCAATTCAATACCTTGCTTTGTAGCCTCACATTCTAACGATTGCATTAGAGCAGAGGCAATCCCCTGACGCTGATATTGAGGGTGAACAAGTAGTTTTTCCACTTCAGCTCGATGCACCCCATTCGGTTTTAGACACCGAGTATAATGAACGCAACCAACCAGCGTATTATCGCAAAAATATCCAAGAAACATACGACTTGTGAGCTGCATGTCGACGGCTTCCCAATAAGCACTGAGTGGCTGTGTATTATTACAGGTATTAAACCCTAAAGATGCACCGCTTTTAATACACTGAGCAAGTAAATGAGTTAATGCTATGTTGTATTGTGCAAGCGATGTGAGTCGTTTTATATGAGAGTTCATGATGTATGCGTGTCTTTTAGAGTCGAAAGCTGCGATTGAATATGCTCTATGTGCTTTTCTAACTTAACTTTTGCGTTATGCAAATGGTTTATACGCGATGTTGTATTGGTCTGTTGAGCGCGAATTGCACGGTAAATAGCCACTCTAGGCAGGTTGTACTTATCTGCAGCACTGCAAATAGGCAAGTGTTTATTTAACACCTCATGCAACGCGTTGTACATTGCGTCGTTTTCATTTTGTTTTTGATACATTGTGAGCACTCCACTTTTTGACTGGGGTATGATTATCATGAATTTGCCAAATGCTGATCTCTAAGTGCCATAGCAGATGTAAAGTTTGACAAAAATTGTACATAACGTTCGCCTATATTGTAAATGTCTGAACTTTATAAGAAAAAACCATACCAACTTTTAAATATATTATATTTCAATTAGTTACGTATTTTTGTTTTATGATATCGGACTCGTTTGCACCATTTATAGGAAATTTATATAGGGTTTGCACTGAATTGTCGCATGGGGGCAAGATACTTGGTTAGTGGGGGGCTTTAGTAGGTTGATTTTCTGAGTGTGTTTGAGCGTTAAGCTTTTAAAATAAAGCTTTAAATAACAGATTTCTATTATTAAAGGTGATAATTAGGTCAGTGTTGTTGGTGACTATACATTATATTTTTTCTATTTCATTAGAGAATAGTTTTGTACGTAAGATATGTCGTGGCGTACATAGATAGAGCAGTTATAAGTTTAAAAGAGATGCAATTATGGGAATATGTATTTCAGTCATGCTATTAGTTTGTGCTCACTTACTAATAATGAAATAGCAGAGCAAAACCTCCCCTATTGAACCGGTTTAATTTCAATGCTTCACCAAGAAGCAGGTCGCCAATTTTACATGGGCACGTATGAAGTAACCGTAGCTGAATTTCAGCGTTTTGTGCAAGCAACAGGATACAAAGTACCGACTAAGTGTATGGTGTCCAGCAAAGGCCAATGGCCTTCCCCAGATAAAACGGGTCGTGGGGAGTAATGGTGCGTTAATTGACTGATTTGAGTTGATACTAAATCTTGACAAGAATTAATGTTCTAACGCAATTGCTGAGGTAACACCATGTTGTTTCAGCCATAATGGTGAAGCATTGGTTTGTAAAAATGCCAAATACTCGCTTTTGAGTTCAGGGGTTGAGTGTGTTAATTGATATAACGCAAGAGCAGAATTGAGTGATACGAGCCTATTATGGGTCAAGCGGGCTGTATTAAATGCTTCTTGAAACAGCAGGCGAGCGTCATCAAATAAGTCTTGAGCTAATAACACTTGGGCTTTCAATTGCAGTTGAGCCGGCTGTTTTACTGTATCATTGAATAATGCATGAGCAGATTTAAAATCCCGTACTTCAATATAATATGACACCAGCATTTCTAAGGCATTATCAAGTACCCAGTAGTTATTCGCGGTTTTGGGAATGGTTAAAATACGCTTTAAGTAGGGCAAAGCAAGTGCATTATCTTGTGTGAATAATGCAAAATGAAAATATATAATAGCCTTATTAGAGTCGCTTAAATTATGGGCTATCAATAAAGCTTGGGCTTTATTTAGCTGAGCATACTGCTGGGCAGTATTGTTTACTTTTTTTGCTAAAATTGAATATAGCATGTGAAGTTCAAATTGTGCCAAGGGCGCCTGTTGATGTTGGGCTAAAGATATAGCTTCCTCTAACACATTAAACATTTGCTCTGTATTGCCCTGTTCATAATGAAGCCATGCACTGGTATTGAAGTAGTCATATTGTAAAGGCCAAAGCGAAGTATGTTCTAGCTCTTTTCTCAATAATGTTAATCGATGAGTACTTTGTTGATGTTGCTTGCGCATTTTGTAGATCATGCCAATTAGCCACTGAGCTTGTGCTCGATAGGCTTTTTGTCCATACCCTCTGTCAGTAAGCAACCTATCTAGGTGCACCATGGCGACATCAGGCTGCTTAGCGTAAACTAAATGCTTTGCCAGTAATAGTGTTATCTGCGCATTATTTGGTGCGTGACTATGCATTGTTTCTAGCTCAGCTAAGCTAAGTGGTTTATGTGAAGAAAAAAACGATAAATCATGTAGTTGCTTAAGTTGCTCATCTAATGCCAAACGCGCTTTTTCAGTTGTTTCTCCAAATGCATAACCTTGCCAATGACGTGTATCATTGGATAGACCATAATGTAAAAACACGCCTTTTTCAGAAGGGTACGTATCACCCCATAGGAGCCAGTTATTGAGTGGTAGCTGTGCGTTTTCCCAGGCTTGCTGCGGCGATAAAAAATGCTGCTGATTTATATCGCTAAGGCTGATAGTTTTAATTGAAAAGTGCGCGTTATCTGCAAAAACACTGGTATTAGTCAGCAGCAACTTGCTTTGTCCATCAGTACCTTGAGCATTCGTAGCGATATATAGTGGCGTTTGTGCGGCTGGGGTTTGCCATTGAGAGGCGAGCAACAAGATAAGAAAAATAAAACTGCAGCTTATTGCCGTATATAAATAATATGGTGACTTTTTATTTTTTGTGTATTCAACAGATGAGTGATTCAGGCTATTATCGATAGGATTGGATACTGCATATTGCCACTTATAGCCTTTCTTTGAATAGGTTTTGATAGCAGCCTCTCCAAAAATTGCTCGCAATTGACTTATAGTCTGAAAGACAACTTGTTCAGAGACGACTTTATTTCGCCAAACAGCATTCATTATGTCATCTTTACTGTGAATATCGCTTGGGTTTAGTAAGAAGTATTCAAGTAATAACGTTTGGTTTCGTTTTAAGACAATTAGCTCACCATTTCTATACAGTACGCGTTTATCACATGAGTATTGGTATTGAGAAAACTGTAACTCCATAGAATTTATCTGTTTTTATTACTTTGAGACTTATTATTACATAGTCTTAAAATAGATGGGAGTGATATTCATAGCTATGGCCAGCTAACAGCTCGCCTTAACCACTGTTAATGGTTATAAGGAGTGATAAATGGATGGAAAAATGCGACTAAGTCAGTTTTCTAGTTGGTGCTAATTACGCTCAATCAGAAGTAGATACTCGCTGTACTGATGCATGGAGTGTTGCGGAAGAGGCAAGAGTATTTGCTAATCCCATTGAACAGGACTTAAGTTATGACTTACGAGATGATGACTATTTTGAAGTTAAATTTAAGTATTACTTTTAGTAACTGAAACATTAGCACGCGAACCGATTTGAGGGGCAATAATATGATGAACCTAAATGTAATTGCCTTTACAGTGTTTTAAGCTAGTTTATTCAAGTGTGTTCATAACTTTCTGATAGATAAAAAATTTGGAGGCAATGATGCTTAAACCTGTTTTTACCATATTATTTTTCTTACTAGCAGCGCCACTCATATTAGCGCTATTTATTGCGAATTCATATCATGTGGAGCGAAGTGTTGTTATAGAGCAACCGGTTGAAGTGGTGTTTAATTATATTAAATACTTAAAGAATCAAGATAAATACAGTCGTTGGGCTAATATTGACCCGAATATGAAAAAGGACTATCGGGGCATTGATGCGCAAGTGGGGTTTGTATCTGCATGGCACAGTGAACACCCAGACGTAGGGACTGGGGAACAAGAAATTGTTGGTATAACACCGATGCAACGGATTGACTATGAACTCCGGTTTTTAGCGCCATTTGAAGCAACAGAGCCCGCGTACATGCTTACTAAACGTATTGGTGAAACCACTGAGGTTAAGTGGGGGTTTCAAGGGCATATGAATTACCCAATGAATTTGACGTTTTTGTTTATCGATTTTGAAAAGCAGATAGGTGATGATTTGCAAGCAGGGCTTGACCAGTTAAAAATGATCCTTGAACAGTGAGTAACTCTAATACGAAGTGACGGGTATAAGACGTCTATAAAATCTGACTATTATCAAAATTAGCCATACGGCGTAGGTGCTTTTTAGTTCAAGGGCAGCAGTGGGAAAGCTTTTGGCTCTCCCATATATCGTTGTTATAGAGTTTGCTTGTTAAATGTAGAATTCGTTTTACAATCACCTATTTCGCTAAATCGATGTTGATGGCCCTGTGTTTCCGGCGTGATGTCATAAATAGGACCAGACTCAACGCGGTAATTGTTTCCTTTGAAGCTAAACGTATCTCCCTGAGTGTAAATGGTCGGGTATCCTTGCCATGATGAGTTGCACGCATCACATTTTGGCAGTACTTGAGCTATGGCATTTAATAGTTGATGCTCTGAATCTCTGCTGTCTTGATGTAACTCCCAAATAAATACACCAGGGTAGTTATTGTCTTTTACATATTGCGATTTCTTTTGAATGAGTTTTGGGGTTTCCCAGTACCAATGAATATTATCGTCAATAGCATGACCTGAATTAAAATCAAGACCTAAATTTTTGACTAAGTTTTCGACAATATGATCTGTAGTAACGATGTTTACTTGATCACTTTGTCCATTCACAAAACCTTTGTGGTAAAAGGGGAGACCGAGTAGAGTTTTCTCTCTCGAGTATTTTTGCGCCATGCTATTGATGCCTGGAATATTCGACTCCAAACCCATTTTCGTATATAGCCACGCACTGTGGTGATCAATAAACGACCCTGGCCATTGTCCCGTAAAGTTGTATGCCATAAAGCGAATGTAGTCAGCATAAATATCTAAATCAGCGTGATAATTTGGTCCACTCCAAAACCCCGCCTCCACATCGGTGCCTAAGTCGATTTCGCTGGGTAATAGTTCATGCAACCGTTTTAACAGATAGAGATGATTACCACTCTCAATTGGGTTTGGCTGTTCATAGGTAGAGAAATGTTCCCAATCGATATCTATGCCGTCTAACTGATGCCGTATTGCATAGTGTGTGATATTTTCCGCCAGTGTATCTAGATCCGATTTAGTCAGGTTTAAAAAGTTTACGCCCGCGCCGCCAATAGATAAGATAACACCAACATTGTTACTGCGACCAAAATGCAAAGCATCATTAATGTGGGAGTCTACTAAGCTGGTATCCAGCCCGCCGCCTTCAGTTGGGAAAGCAAAAGCTAATATAATATGCGTTAAGGCATCGCTATTGAGCTCTTCTATTGCCAACGCACCACCGAGTGGGTATTGCCAAGTAGCATAGTAGCCTTCTACTCGTGGACATTGAGCTGCGTGACTGTTAAATACCGCGCCTAGGCAAAATGCCAACAAAGTTCTTTGTATCATTGTATATTTCCTTTACATGTATATGTTGTTCCGCTGTTAGCGTGGCTGTTTTTTGAGCTAGTTGCAATAGGGTTGAATACCGACGTTGGTCTAAGGTTTATAGTTAAATTACCTTGTATTACGAAATGGCTTTGAGTGTATATTGCGAGTTAAATTTTTGTTTGGATAGGAGTCAGTTGTTGGCCGATAAGCGACTAAGTACTTGGATCTTCAAGGTCTGTTCTTTTATGCTCATTTTTTAAATTAATAATGCCAAATTTTCAACATTATTTGCAGTACATCTCTATGTTAATCGCTTACATTTTATTCGAAACAAATAATTTCCATTTAAAATCAATGCACTGAAAGTTGCTGTGAAATTTTATTATGATATTTTTCATTTCATGTATCATAAGTGAGGTTTTAAAAAGATGTTTATTTATTATGAACTTATATTAAATTATTTCAGTGTGGACGCTATTAATTTACTCTGATGTATTTTTTACTCTTTGTAAGAGATAAATGTTAAGTTAAACACTTAAAATACAATAAATTAACAATTATGGAGTGATAGGCTTTAGTTTAAAAAAGTCTGTGGTATTACACCAATGAAAAAACTAAAGGAATGAAAATGAGTAAGCATATTAAGCTCTTTGGAATAGGGTTATTATTTTCTGGTCATAGTGTGTTGGTAACAGCTCATGAGCTACCGCAGATTGATGTAAATGCAGATGTCGAGTGGCATAATATTGTAACTTTGACAAAAGATTTAGTGGATAAAAAAGAAAAGCACAATCAGGCGCACAGTGGCGTGTATATAAACTCATATGGACTCTCTCGATTTTGTACGGATAGTAGCCTAAAACACACCCTTTCTGATGCGTCAGGGTTTATTACGGCAAGCCCTAGTTGGGCAATTAAAAATTCATTGGATTTAAACACACAGGTTAAAAAAAGTGATTGGACAAGTCGCTCGCATTACTCAAGTGCAAACTCTCCGAGTGGTTATGATGGGCTTGAGTCGGCGTATTATGCCTTTATGTCCAATCATTCAGGTACTTATAATAATAATTGGCTGGCACCACTTAGTGTTGAAGAAAATGGTTCTTGTCATATTTTTTCTAGTCAAATGTCACCAGGTACTGTTAATTTAAGGCATTTATTTATAAGTGGGTGCTGTAGTGTAATTAAAGGTGAATGCTCTTCAAATAAGAAGAAAGCGAACATACTAAATAATAAGTTTACTTCTGCGGTTGAACAGTCGAGTCCAGTATCCTCATCTGTGTTACAAACACCAGATAAAACATGGGCTAGCAGAGCTAAGGGGGTGAATTGTATTTATGGCGTTAATGGTTACCAAAATGATTGGGGGCATTACGGTAGTTCATTCTGGAATAAGTGGAATCGTGTCGGAGTTCAAAACAAAGATGCGTGGTTTGATGCAATTGATGCCGGAGATAAAAGTGCATTGGGTGGCATGATATGTTTTGGTCCAGATGCACGTGAAAAGCTCTATAGTACAGAACTTTCATTAATAAAAAGCACCGGCTCACATTGGTCATATATTGTTCAAGAATTTTCTAAGCGTGCTGCACCGATTAAGAATTCAAATCAGTACTATACACTCTATCCCTACATATCTTTAGAAAATAAGTTTGATGTAACGGGTTTGTTGACATCTAGTATTGTGCCAGCCCAAGCAAAAATTTTCTCGATGCCTCAGGAGAGAGCGGTAAGCCTTGCAAAATCTCTCATAGATAAGCAGCTCACATCTAAAAAAGGAATAGGTTGGCAAGTATACCAAATTAAAGATGAGCGTTACTCTGAAGCATTTGGTGCCAATGATAGGTTGGTTGCAAAGCGGATTGCATTTAGTAAAAAAGTGGGCGATGCATGGATAGTAACACCTGATGTTATGCCTGCTGTAAAGTTAAATGCGAACGATATGGCAGTGTCGCATGCTGGGTTGGCATTCGATATAAATATTCCTGAAAATACTAGTTGGGAGATTTCAAGTAAGTATAAGCAAAGCCTGTTAGCGCAGGCAGAAGCTAAGATGATAGAAAAAATTAAAACGGAAAACACGACAAAAAATTGGCAAAATTATGAAATCGAAGTGGTATCTAGTGAGTTTGGGTACGACGTAAGGTTACAAGATAGCAAAGGTCGGATCCCACTTCGGATATTTGGGCGCGTGTTGTTGAAAGAAAAATCATCAATGGTTACTCCAAAGCTTCAATTAATATCTGTTGGCTTAAAATAGCTGAAACTATGAATTATGACAGATATCGCCTTCTACAGAGCCAAAGGAGGTAAGTAATCATTTTGATTGTTAAAGCTTCACCCTCGCAATTTAGGGTGGAGCTTTGTTGTTTAAAGAATCAAATCGTCACCCTCTGATTCGGTTTTTTGAAAGCCCCACATGTAATATATGATTGTTAAACTTATTTATTAAAATTTGAAGTCGTAATTTATGATACTCACCACGCTATGTATAGAGTGTATTTTCACTCGAAAAGTGCCCCATAATACCGAAAATTTATTTATAGGTGCTTTGGGTGTTCTATGAAAGAATCGATGCAGTCGGAGGGAGCTTTAGCTTGTAAAAGTGGTGAATCATTTAAGACGATTAGTTGATTACAATAAATATAATTAAGCGAATGGCAATGATTTGGCTAAATGGCAGTGTTCATGCGTTTAATGGATCATCAGTCATATGGAGAGTTACTCATATTGACTGTGATGCTTGTAGTTGTAAGTCCAATAAAGAGCAGGAAAGGGGCAACAAAAAACCGCTATTAAGCGGTCTTTTTGAGATAATAGAGGGTTGTTTAAAAGTTAAACAACGCCGCGCGGTAAACGACAATCATGGTCTTTACGAGCAAGTTCTACAATCCAAAGCTCTTCAGCGGTGTAACCTTCTTCATTCTCTTTTATCACGATGAAAGGGGCTTTCTTAGTTGTCGCTGGAGCAACAGCTTTCTTTGTTTTTGCTTTTTTAGCAGGCGCAGCTTTGCTAGGGGTCGCTGAACCTGAAGATAGTTCTTCAGTGAGTGCTGCAACGTCAGCAAGGCGCATATTTTTGCCACCATCAATGCTATACCAGCCTGGCTTGGTTTCTATTTCTGGCTTTTTACCATGGGCAGCTTCATAAGCCACTTCAAAAGCGCTTAATACTTCAGTTTTATCTAGTTTACTCATCGTAGATCCTAGTCGTTTTATACGCGGATATGCGGGATTAAGATTTAAAGAGTAGTTATACCCATATTTGGGCAATTTTTCAATTTTTTACGATTTTTGCTTCCAATTAGCTCGATTTGACGCCAAAATTTGCGATTATTTTCTACAAAGTAGTGGGTACGTCATGAAGCGTTCAGAATTCACACAAATTTTAACTGAGTTACTTAAACCGAGTGCAATTAAAGATTTTGCACCGAATGGATTACAAGTAGAAGGCTCAAACGTAGTTAATAAGGTAGTGACAGGGGTAACCGCCAGTCAAGCGCTGATTGATGAGGCAATTTCACTCGGTGCGGATACGATTTTGGTTCATCATGGCTATTTTTGGAAAGGAGAACAGCAAACAATTACAGGTATGAAAAAACGTCGTATTGCCAGTTTGTTAGCGCATGACATTAATTTATTTGGTTATCATTTACCGCTCGATATTCATCCTGAACTTGGCAATAATGCGCAACTTGCAAACTTGTTGGATATGGAGGTGGAAGGTGGCTTAGAGAGTGGACCGAACAGTGTTGCTGTTAGAGGACGGTTACAAACGCCTATAATGGCTGATGAGTTTGCGCAAAAAATAGCAAAGCTGTTAAAGCGGGAGCCGCTAGTTTGTGCGCCTAGAGCAAAGAAAATAGAAACCATAGCTTGGTGTACAGGTGGTGGTCAAGGTTATATTGATTTGGCTGCTGAACAAGGAATAGACGCGTATTTAACCGGTGAAGCATCAGAGCAAACGATACACAGTGCTAGAGAACAAAATATAGATTTCTTTGCTGCGGGCCATCATGCGACAGAGCGTTATGGTATTAAAGCGCTTGGTGAGTATTTAGGTAGGCAGTATGGCTTGGATGTGACGTTTGTTGATATAGATAACCCCGTTTGATGGGGCTATATCAACAAAAAGGGGCTATAGAGCTTCAGGGTCGAGCGCTCTAGTGAGTGAAATCCAAAGCTTACCTAACCATTCATGACAATGTGTGGTGACTGCATGTAATACGCTAGCTTGTGCGATAAATTGCCTCGATGAGGTTTGATGAGAAAATGAGTAGAATTGTGTTGGGGCTGTTATAGCTGAAACACCTTGTGCTTGGAATAAATCAATGGCTCTGGCCATATGGCTTGCCGAAGTCACTAATGCGACTTGCCTATCAACTAAATGGGGCGCTAAGAGTCTGGCCTCATCTTTGGTATCTAAAGCTTTTGGGCTCTGCTTAATACGGCTCGCTTTCACCCCCAAAGAAACAGCAGTCTTTGACATTAATGTGGTGTTTGAATGTACCCCAGAAACAATTAATTCTGCCCGGGGGTAGTGCTTTGCGAGTCTGAGTCCTTCAACTAACCTTGCGAGTGCGCATCCGCCAAGTTGTGCATTACTTGGTAATTGAGAGTTTGGGTTAGCACCACAACCCAAAACCACAATTTTATCTAGATGCGCATATTGAGATAAATTAAATGGTTTTAGTGTTGCTTCTTGGGGGGTAATAATTAAGGCTGCAATGTGAGGAGTGCTGATAGACCACAGAGACAATATCAGAACCCAACAGGTTAAATATGATTTGATGTGAGTTCTATTTATAAATAACAAGCAAAAAGCAATGAGTAGGAGTGTAAATGGGAGAGGCATTAGCAAGCTGCCAATAATTTTTTTTAATTCGAACATATGAAAAACCCAACCTTGAACGTTGGGTTATAGTGTATTAGAGTCGCGTGGAGATGAACAGGCTAGCGACCATTGTTTAGCTTGCAGGTGTTTAAAAAATGGCGATAAACAGGGTTATCTTTCATGTTTTTCTTCATCGCTAAGAACATCGGCCTATTTAAGCCCAACGCACCTAATGGAATTGATTTAATTAACCCCTGACTTTCATAAGGTGTTACTAACCAATCAGGTAATGCGGCTACGCCCATCCCGGCACTAACCAGTTGGAATATTAATAAGCCTTGATCGACTGTTTTTAAAGTTCCATCAAACCGTGCATTTTGTATAAAGTGCTTGAAAATATCTTGGCGTTCTTTTGGAATGGGGTATGAGATGATAGTTTCATCTTTTAAGTCAAGCGCAGTAACATAGGCTTTTTTCGCCAGCTCATGATCCGGTGCAACTATTAATTTCAACTTGAAGTCAAACAGGTGTGCATACTCTAGTTTATCTGGCTCGCGAATGTCAGATGTCAGTACTAGGTCCAATTCGTCATCCATAAGGTCTGGAATGGCATCGTAACTAAAGCCTCGTTCGTAATCGACTTTAATATCAGGCCAAAAATTGTTGAACTCTTTAATAGTAGGTAATAGCCAATGAAAACAAGCATGACATTCAACACTAAGTCGTAGCTGAGAAATAGGTTGGTTCAAGCTTTCTTTTAGCCGACATTTGGTGGCCTCGACTCTTGGCAGAATTTCGCCAGCTAATTCTAAAAGCAGCATGCCCTGAGGCGTAAATCGCACGGGTTGTGTTTTCCGTTCGAATAATTGGCAATCAAGCTTGTTTTCGAGATCTTTAATTTGATGTGACAAAGCAGATTGCGTTAAAAATAATTCACGCGCAGTGTTAACTAATGAGCCTGTTTCTTTCAGAGTAGATATGGTTTTTAGGTGTTTTATGTCTATCATCTTCAATAAATCTCATTTATATAGTGAGTGAAACTCAAATTATGACCAAGCAGCATGGTTAACATCGCCATAATAGAGGTTGGCCGTCTATAAAACCAGCGTGCAGTGATTAATTTATAACAAAATCACTATAGCACCAATTTTGACAGCGTTGTCATTTTTATTTTAACTTTTTTGCAAAAAATTCAAATTAATTTTGTTCATGTTGTATTTGGTGGGGCATGAGTTGCAATCAATTCAATCACCACATGCTGGTTTTTATCATTAATAGATAAAAAGCGGTGAATTGTATGGTATCGGTTTAAAAATACGGTGGGAGTAGGAGGCGTGATAGATAGCATGGAGAGCCGAGTTTGGTTAATAACATGATTAATGAAGAGCTAGCCTCTATAGTTACAGAGGCTTTTTGACTAATAAAGCGATGCGCCGCTCTCATAGGATAACGTATATATTTTTTATATAGACAGCGCTACTTCCGTATGTTTTATCAATAGTGCCATTGCTTTTTGTGCTGGTAAAGGTTTTGAAACTAGATACCCCTGTCCTAATTGACAGCCTTTTCGTTTTAATAACGCCCATTGTTTTGGGTTTTCTATTCCCTCCGCGACAACATTTAACTTAAGCGATTCAGCGAGAGACAAAATAGCATCAACCAGAGGGTTTTCTTTGTTCGTCAGTTTATCTATGAAGCTTTTGTCAATTTTTAACGTATGGATAGGTAATTGGTGTAAGTAACCTAATGCAGAATAACCAGTGCCAAAGTCATCAAGATATAACTTAACGCCTAAAGGCGCTAACCCGTGAATTATTCGTGTCGCAAGTGTCAGGTTTTCGATCAGACCCGACTCTGTGATCTCAAGACATAGAGTACCGTTAGGTAGTTGATACTTAATGTACAATGAACGCATAAAATCGACAAAATCTAAACTCGCAAAGTGGCGAGATGAGACGTTAACGGTGATTCTAATCGTAGGGTTTCCGGCACGTCGCCATTGTTGTAATTGTGCAGCAGCAACGTGCAGCAAGTGCAAGTCTAAGTCGATGATTTGACCTGTATGTTCCGCTATGGGAATAAAGTCGTCAGGGGAAACTAATCCGGCTTTTGGGTGGTGCCAACGAACCAGTGCTTCAAAACTAACGATATGAGGCTGGTTGAGCGTAAATATAGGCTGAAAATAGAGTTCAAATTCATCATTTTTAATCCCATGCTGCAGGTCATTTTCGATATCAGCTTGACGTTTTAGCTTTTTACGCATTGCATTATTAAAATAACGAACGCGACCTCTACCAGAAGATTTAGCTTCATACATGGCGGCATCAGCTTGTTGTAGTAACCCAATGGCGCTGTCGGTTGCTTCATTGGTAAATGCAACTCCAATACTGCCAGATGCCTGTAAAATGTGACCATCAATGTGCAACGGTTTTGCAATGGCGCTGTTTATTCGCTCTAATGCAGTCTCAACTTGTTGCTTATCTTGTACATTCTCCATAAAGATGGCGAACTCATCCCCCCCTAAACGTGCAAACGTGTCTGTACGCCTAATGCTTGATTGGATAGCGTTAACGATAGCAATTAAAAAATGATCGCCAACGTCGTGACCTAATGCATCATTAATACTTTTAAATCGATCTAGGTCTAAATACAGTAGGCAATGCAAATTTGGCTCAGAAGCTCTTTCATGAGATAAAATGGCATGCTTGATCCTTTCTAGCAGGAGATAGCGGTTTGCTAGCCCTGTGAGTTCATCATGCAGGGCTCTATGCTCTAAAGCTTGTCGAGATAATTGCCTATCAATAGCCATACTAACTTGACGGCTTATATAGGTTAAGATCGATAAGTGGTGGCGATTAAAGGCTTTATTGTTTCGGTAGCTTTGTATCACTATGACACCTTGATACTGGGTATTAACCGTAAATGGCACGCCTAACCATGAACGTGGAGAGCGTCCCACCATTTTAAAGTCCCCAGAAGCAATATGCTGTTCAAACTCTTGATGGTTACATAATAATGGGCGGGCGCTATTTATAATGAAATAGGAGGCTGTATCCTTTAATTGAGCTTTTGATACTTTCTGTGACGCATTGCATTTAACTTCACTTTCAATTAAATAGCTAATTTCCAATACATCAATTTGTTTGTCGTATAAACCAATAAAAAAGTTCTCGGCCGGTAACTGGCTATTAATTATTAAATACAAATCATCATAAAATGCATCTAAGTCTTCAGATTGATACGCAATATTCGCTATTTTAAGTAGCGACTTTTCTAGTAGCTGTGCCTGATTTAGCTGCTCGACAGTTTGTGTTAAATGATTAAGTGTTCTAACTTGATTTATTTTTGCACTGAGTAAGTGAGCGACAGTAGATAGGATTTGTAAATGTCCGTCAGTGAAATAGTTTTGTTCAGGATGCTCGCAGTCGATCACGCCAAGCAGTTGCTCTTCATAAATCAATGGCACACATAGCTCAGATAAAGCAGGCCTTGAGTCTGCGATATATTTGGGCTCATTAGATACATCAGCAGAAACAAATGCTTTTCTTGTTCTTGCAACGTAACCCGTGATCCCTTGTGCTATTGGTATACGTGTTTGGGTTATTTGATAGTTAGTATTTTGATGCGACAGTCCCATACTGGCAACTTCTTCTAAATATTCACTATGTTCGTCTGATAGATAAATAACGCAGTCGACAAACCCCAGTCGGCTAACTACTTGAGAAGTGACATAATCAAATAGCTCATCTAACTGTGTGATCTGCAGTAATGACGATGAGAATTGATTTATGATGCTGAGCTGTTCGGTTTTTGATTCTAGTTTTTTGTGTGAAAGCATGCTCATAACTCATATTTGAGAGTGCGCATAATTTATCGTACTTAAGAGTGAAACAACATGTTTTTAAGTGAAAAAGTTATTTAGCCTGTAAAACTACGCAAACAGTCAGCCTTCTTTAAATATAAAGCGGATGTGAAATACTTTACTAACGGCCCTTAACTGCCTATGATCGGGCAAATTCAGCAGTGGAAAAGAGCAATGACTAGCACAGTAACTACCCTCACTATTACTCGCCCAGATGATTGGCATGTACATTTACGCGATGGCGTACAGTTAAAAGATACGGTACGAGATATTAGTCGCTATATGGGACGCGCTATTATAATGCCAAATTTGGTGCCTCCAGCAACATGCACAGAAACCGCACTCTCTTATCGAGATCGCATTTTAGCTGCTGAACCTCAAGGTGATTTTCAGCCTTTAATGGTGCTATACCTTACAGATAAAACAACACCACAAGAGATAAAAAAAGCAAAAGCAAGTGGCCATATTGTGGCGGCTAAATTATACCCTGCAGGTGCAACGACTAATTCGGATTCAGGCGTTACAGACATTGAGAATATCTACCCAGTGCTGGAAGCAATGGAAGAAGTTGGTATGCTTTTATTAGTACATGGTGAAGTAACAGACTCATCAATTGATATTTTTGACCGTGAAAAGATCTTTATTGAAACTAAATTGTCTAAAATCGTCGATACGTTTCCAAACTTAAAAGTGGTGTTAGAGCATATTACAACTCAAGATGCTGTAGAGTTTGTTAAAGGAGCTTCGGATAATGTCGCAGCCACAATAACGGCGCACCATTTATTATATAATCGCAATCATATGCTTGCTGGTGGGATCAGGCCGCATTATTATTGTTTACCAATATTAAAGCGTAACACACATCAACAAGCGTTAATTGAAGCCGCAACAAGTGGTAGTCAAAAATTCTTTTTAGGTACAGACTCAGCACCGCATGCGAAAGATAAAAAAGAAGCGGCATGTGGATGTGCTGGTGCTTATACGGCTCATGCTGCTTTAGAGCTTTATGCTGAAGCGTTTGAAGCTGTTGACGCACTTGATAAATTGGAAGGCTTCGCAAGTCATTTTGGCCCGGATTTTTATGACTTACCGAGAAACACCGACACTATTACTTTAACAAGATCGCCTTGGAAAGTACCAGAAAGTTACCCGTTAGGCGGAGCTGATGTGGTTCCTATCAAAGCAGGTGATATGATTGATTGGTTAATTACTGAATAGTCATTAGTTTTTAATAGCGGTGTACCCAAAAAGTGCGCTTTTTTTTTATCCTAAGTCGTTTTATTTTAGAATAAATGGGACTTGGTTTGTACAGAAAGCCAGTTTATATGTTAGGCTAGCTATGCTTTGAGTTTTTGCAATTCAATGGATGTAAAAGTTGCGGTAAAGAATAATGTACTTGTAGTTACCGGTTAGGTACTTACACTTGGTAACATTAGTATGATCTGCTGTATTTATTATTCCGATGTGTTGATAAGCAAACTCAGGGAGGAAGCCATATTGGCAAGTGTTAATTTTGATTTGATCTACAGGAATAATAGGTATGTCTACTTCTAAAACAGGTAAAGTAAAGTTTTTCAATGAATCTAAAGGTTTTGGTTTTATTGAACAAGAGAATGGTCCTGACGTGTTTGTACACTTCAGCGCTATTTCTGGTGACGGTTTCCGTACTCTGACTGATGGCCAAGCTGTATCTTTTGATGTTAAGCAAGGTAAAAAAGGTCCAGAAGCTGAAAATGTAGTTGCTGTATAAGCCTGCTTTAAATTGGAGTAACAGCCTTGTTACTCCTTTATCATTTTATTCTTTCCTAACTACTCTTATTATTATATCAAATCGCTTATAATTATTTGCTTTATTATTTTTATATGTAAAAATAATAAAGAGATCAGCTAATTTTATTTCTGATTAATATATTACCGTTTGTAGGTAAATTTATATCATTATCAATACAAGAGAACTGCCAATGCGTGAAATTAAATCTTTTATTAAGTCTGCGAGTTTTAACGAGCTAGAGAAAGCTGCTGAATTAATCAACGAAGCAATAGATAGCCAGCGTGAACAACAGCAAGTAAAAGACGAAGTATTAGCACTTATCAAGGAAAAAGGGTTAACCCTTGAAGATTTAGTCGGTGGCGTTCAATCGGACAAGCGCGCAAAAGTAAAAGCTAAATATCGTATAGAAAAAGATGGTCAAGTTTTTGAATGGACAGGCCGTGGGAAAACACCAAAAGCTTTTGCTGACGTTAACTTAGACGACTATACGATCTAATTTAGCTTAGTTATATTATCTTCTACGCTCGCTTAGCATAAGCGAGCGTTTATTTTTGTAGCATCTAAGCTGCTAGGAGGTACCATTTACACGCTTAGGCCTTACCAACAAGACGCCGTTAATAATACTATATCCCACTTTAAGAAATGTAATGATGCTGCAGTAATTGTTTTGCCTACGGGGGCGGGTAAGAGTTTAGTGATTGCGGAACTTGCACGATTAGCAAAACATAAAATTCTCGTTTTAGCCCATGTTAAAGAGCTGGTACAACAAAATGCTGAGAAATATATGAGCTTTGATCTGCAAGCGAGTATATTCTCTGCTGGACTAAAAAAGAAGTCACTTGAAAAGCAAGTTACATTTGCGAGTATTCAGTCGATTGCAAAAAACTTAGACTTATTACAAGATTTTTATTCATTGATAATTATTGATGAATGTCATCGCGTAAGTGAAAGTGATGACAGTCAATATCAACAGGTGATCCAGCAAATTAAACGCTTTAATACGGATTTAAAAGTGCTGGGGTTAACAGCAACACCATATCGTTTAGGAATGGGCTGGATATATTATCAGCATTATCACGGATTTATTCGTGGAACAAAGAACTCACCTTTTAAACGATGTATATATGAGCTACCGTTACGCTACATGATTCAAAATGGGTATTTAACGCCTCCAAATGAAATTGATCCAGCATCAGCAAACTATGATTTTTCAGCTTTAAATACAAATGCACTTGGTGGTTATGCTGAATCAGATATGAATAAATTACTATCAGCTCAAACGCGTGCCACAAAAAGTATAATTAGCCATATAATTGAAAGTAGTCAAAATCGCCAAGGGGTGATGATATTCGCTGCAACGGTTATGCATGCGAAAGAAATTACAGGTTATTTACCAGAAAATAATACGAAGTTAATTATTGGTGATACAAAGAACACAACCCGTGATGAGATAATAAAAGAATTTAAAAACAAGAAAATTAAATATCTAATCAATGTTTCTGTATTAACTACGGGTTTTGATGCGCCACATGTTGACTTAATTGCTATTTTAAGGCCAACGGAGTCCGTTAGTTTATACCAGCAGATAATAGGACGAGGGCTTAGGCTTGCAGATAATAAGCAAGATTGTATTGTGTTGGATTATGCAGGAAATGATTTTAACCTTTATCACCCAGAAGTCGGCTCAAAGAGACCAAACCCAGACAGTGAGCCTGTCCAAGTTCTGTGCCCTGGTTGTGGCTTTGCGAATGTTTTTTGGGGGAAAGTGGATGACGGTGGCAAGCTGATCGAGCATTATGGACGTCGTTGCCAGGGGCTATTGGATGATGGACAGTCACAGCAACAATGTGATTTCCGCTTTAGGTTTAAGGAGTGTGATAGCTGTGGCGCGGAGAATGATATAGCTGCGCGTCAATGTCACCAGTGTGATGCTGTAATGGCTGATCCTGATGATAAATTACGCGCTGCACTCAATTTAAAAAACGCGATGGTGCTGCGTTGTTCTGGTTTATCTGTTATTCAACTTAAAGAGCAATTGATAAAAGTCAGTTATTATGACGAGGATGGTGCTTGTTGTGATGAAGTTTATGATTTTTCTAATAAAAAAAGTCGTTATGTATTTCATCGATATTATAGTCGACGTGTTAAAGGATGTTATTCTCAGGTTAATTGGAGCTATGCAGAAGAGGTTGTGGCTGCAGGTAAAGAGTTATTAGCCCCAGACTTTGTTATTGCAAAACAGCATAAAAAATATGGCTGGCAAGTCAGTGAAAAAATCTTTGATTATGAAGGGAGCTATAGAAAAGCCGATAAATCATAGCGCATCAAATGTTATGTTGGCTGCATCCTTGCATCCAGCTATGTTTATTCTGGTGCCATAATACCCCAGCCATCACCATAACCTTCGTGGGCATTGGCGATACTTTCGATATATTGCTCTGTTTGACCTAATAACTCATGAACTGGCACCATTTTTACTGATGTCACAACTTCCCAAATACCAGTATCTGGACATTGTTGTAATTGCGTTGTGGGGCTGAGTTCATCATTGGCAATAACTTGAGCAAATTTATCAGCTTGAAGTTTTTGCTCAAATAAGATGAAAAAATCGACGTTATGAAATTGTGTTAAATCTATACCGGCTTCAGCTATTTCACTGAGCAGCTGGCCATTATCATCGTCCGGAAATTGCATGTTTTTATCCACTTTAACTAATTATCTATATTGTCGGTGATCCGTTATAAAATAAAAAGAGGGATCTGTAAATTTTCACAGAGACAATGCGATATTGTTCATAGGGGGTTGATCTATCGTATGATAGTATTGCTTTTTGGCCATAACGATGGAACTACATTAAGTGTTAAAGCAGTTACTTGTTTGTTTTTTGATGATTAATGCTTTGTTGGGGAATGCGGCTAATGCGCAAAGTGGCACACAACTGCAGACTCTGAATATTAAAGGAGTTGACCAAGCTGTAGAAGAAAATATTACGGGTTTTTTACAGCCTTTTCTAGCGCGACCATTTGGTGTTGCAGATTATACGCTTGCGCGAAAAGAAGTTGAAACAGCGTTACAGGCGTTAGGTTACTACTTTAGTGAAATTAAGTTACAATTGACTGATGAAAAGCAAACCTTGTTGGTGACGATAAACCCTAAAAAACGATTGTACTGGCATGATATAGAGATAAGCATAATTGGGGACGATGCTGAGCGAGACCCTGTTATTCAAAAGCTAGTCTCAACGGTTCCTTTGAAAAATGGCGCAGCTGTAAGGCACGATGAATACCAGCAAACCAAAGCGCAGCTAGAAAGCACATTGTTACAACGTGGCTATTTTGATTTTAAATGGGCTCAAAGCCGATTGCAAATAGATAAAGCGCGTAGGCAAGCGAATGTGATTTTACATATCAATACAGGGATTCGATATCGCTTTGGTGATATTAAGGTGAGCGGTGCACCTAAAGCGGAACAATATATTCGTAATTTATCACCTTTTAAGCGCAATTCAGAATATCGTACTCACTTGTTGTCAGATTTCAACTTATCACTGAATGCAACACCGTACTTTTCGTCGGTCAAAGTTTATCCTTTATTAAAAAATCGTCACAATGGATTAGTACCGATACGTATTGATGTGCACGAAAAACCGGGAAATAGCTTTGAAGTAGGTGGAGGTTATAGTACTGACTTAGGCGCGAGAGCAAGGTTTAAGTGGTCTAAGCCTTGGATCAGTGAAGATGGTCATTTCGTAGAGAGTAACTTATCATTATCTCAGCAATTACAAGATATTACAGCTAGTTATACTATTCCAGTGGGCAACCCAAATGATGACATTTGGCGGGTTTTAGGTGGTTATCAGCGTCAAGATGAAATTAACGATAAAGTAGAAACGACTATTTGGAATATTCAGCTTCAGCGTCAATGGTTAACTGAACATGGGTGGGTGCGCACTGCTTTTATCAAGCGAGAGCATGAAACGAGTAAACAACAAAATACCGAGCTGCTCGAAACTGAAATGCTTATTCCAGGGGTGAGTTACGCTAAGAAACAGTCTCAGGGCGGAGCGTTACCATACTGGGGTAATGAGCAATTGTTTTCTATTGAGGTTGCCAGCGGTTCAGTCATTTCATCTACTTCATTACTTAAGCTAAATTGGAACAATGCGTGGCTACGAAATTATGATACAAAGCATCTATTTTATGGTCGCATTGATTTGGGTGGAATTTTGGTTGATGACATCAAAGCAGTTCCGTTTAATATGCGATATTTTGCAGGTGGAGACCAGAGTGTGCGTGGCTTTGCATATCAAAGTATCGGCCCAAGAGAAGATGACGGTACCCTGATTGGTGGTAAGTATAGGGTAACCACGACAGCAGAATACAATTATCAGTTTTTGCCTAATTGGCGCACGGCAATATTTGTAGATGCTGGTGCTGTCGCAAATGGCCCTTTAAAAAAATGGTCTGTTGGTGCCGGTTTTGGTCTGCGGTATCTAACACCCGTAGGGCCGATCAGATTAGACCATGCTTGGGGATTGAGTAAAGATAGTAAAAGTACCCGCTTGAGTATAGTAATAGGTCCAGAAATTTAATGTTGAATAAATTTAAAAAATACCGTTTTTCGTATACGTGCGCAGTACTCATCGTAATTGTCGTCAGTATTTTCTTTACTGTACCAGGTAACCACTTGTTATTGGCGAGTGTAAGCAAATTAGTGCCGGGGCTTGAAGTGAGTGTTGTCAATAGACGCATATTCTCTGGTGGTGATATTAATATAGATTATCAAACACAGCAGTTTGATTTTGAAGGCAAGAATGTAAACATAGAATTGTCATGGTTTAGTTGCGCAACGGTCTGTGTGTCTGTTGTAGCACAACAACTGGATATGACGTTACATAACCAGAAACTGAGTGGCACTGAAAATAAATCGACGCGGGAGTCCATAAAAATTGAAGCGAGGGAGCAAATTTCAGCACCTGTTGATATCGTATTAGAATTGCTTTCAATTAAAAAATTATCGGTCACAACGCCAGAAGCAAAGGTGCTGTTAACAGATACCCATCTTGTCGCGGATTGGATTAATAATACCCTGAAAGTACATGTTTTGCATTTGAATAATGTTTCGGCAATATTACCTGAGCAGCCAGCGCCAAGAGATGAGCCGAAAATGACGGCTTTGCCTGTGTTTGAAGTATTTGAACTATTTATACCAATGGCGGTTAAGATCACACAACTCAACATCGATAATGTGGTGATAGAGAAAAGCAGTCAGCAACATGCCCTTTCTGATATTGCGTTATCGGCCAAATTGCACGGCACAGAAGTACTGTTACGTGATATGACCTTGGCTTATCAGCAGTTCGTTTTACGCTCAAATATCAACTTGGATACAGAAGAACAGTGGAACATTAGTAGCTTTACCACGTTAACATCCCCACATGGGTTGTTGTCTCTTCAAACTAACGGGAGTTTGAACGACTTGAATATAGGGGTGACAACTCAAGGAGGAGTCGCCAGTAAAGTAAATAGCCAAGTTGACATGACGACATTAAATTGGCCATTTAAAATTAATGGGGTGATTGAGCAACAAAGCGATTTCATAACACCGTTAGAATTAGTTGGGGATGTGTCTGCTGGCCGTATTTATTTAGCAGGCACTGGGAATGCACAGCAATATGTTATCGACTTAAATGGCAAAGCCAGTGCATCTCAACTGGGGAGCATTGAAAGTAAGGTCCAGCTAACAGGGTCTATGGGTCATATCGATATCTCAGAAGCTCAATTGCAGATAGAGCAGGCGCAAGCTAATGTGAGCGCAAAAGTTCAATGGCACAATGAACTGATGATTGATATCCGGGGGAGCCTTAAGGCGTTGCCGTTAGGGGTGTTTATTGATGATATAAATACACAGTTGAGCGGTGAGTTTAAAACCCAAATTATGCAAAAAAATAACGCTTGGGAGCTGTTTGTACAGCAGCTATCTCTCACAGGTATCGTTCAGGAAAAAGCGCTTAAAGCGGATATTAAGTTAAAAGTTAATGAGCATGGTTATGGTTCTATTGATGAACTTTCTTTGCGTTATGGAAAAAGTGTATTCAATTCACAAGGGATATTGGCAGAACAGGTTGAATTAGATGGGCTGTTTAATCTTGACCATACACGCGATAAGCTCTTGCCAGTAGACGCTGTAATGCACGGCACATTACGAGTACTAGGTACACATAAAAGCCCACATATTTTTTTGAACAGTGATGCTACGCGGATAAGTCATCAGCAATTTGAATTGAAGAATGCCAATATATTCGGTGAAATCAACTTAGCGCAACAATGGCAAGGTGCGATAAAGGTGAGTGTGGCAGAGCTTGTTACCGAGCAAGAAAAATTTGATAATATTGCGCTAACTGTTGATGGAAATAGGCAAAAGCATACGCTAACAGTGCACTCTCAAGGGTCTATTCAGACCGATATCGAGCTCAATGGCTCATTGAAAAATGCGCGTTGGGAAGCTGAACTTGCTACCGCTGAGTTAAACTATCAAGGGCTCCCTATCATGTTGGCGGAGCCGACGGGTATTGTTTTATCGACAGAAGCGAGCTTCGTCATGCCACACTGTTGGGTTATTAAGCAAAGCAAAGTATGCATGCAGGCTAAACAAGAAGATCATGGTAATAGAAGTGGGCGAGCGGCTTTGTCATTTTCGCAATTTCAATTAGCAGATCTTAATCCACTGGTCGGTGAATGGGCTTTAACTGGACAGGCAAACGGCATGCTTGAGGTGAACTGGCAAGCTGATGAATTACACCGAGCAGATGGCAAGTTAGCAGTTAAAAATATGCAGCTAATAACACCTAGCGGAGAGTATCATACTCAGCTTCCTATTGAATCGCTGCATGCATCTTTGCATAGTGACAAGCACCAGGTCGCGCTAGATTGGCAGATTGATTCTTCATTGTTTGGCCAACTACTTGGCGATATTACGATGGCGACGACGGACCGAAGTTCGACTCGCGCAAAATTAAAAATTAAAGAATTACAGCTTACACCATTCACGCCATTAGTGAGTCAAGTAATGATGCAACCGGTTTCACTCTCAGGGGCTATGACGGGAAATGTCACGTTGTTAGGTAGTTTAGATAACCCAAAAATGGGAGGAGAAATACGGTTATCGGAATTTGAAATGGCCAGTCCAATGAGTCCCGTCGCATTGCATCAATCTAGTTTAGTCATTTCTTTAGCAGAGCACCAAGCTAATTTAGCAGGGCAACTAAATGCAGTGCATGGTGGTCACTTAGATATTTCAGGAAATCTAGAATGGTACGAAGCATTTGCCGCAGATATTAGTGCAACAGGTAAAGAATTTTTAATTTCACCTCAACCGGGTGTTGAGGTGAGCTTATCCCCATTGCTGAATGTTAATTTTGCGAATCGCAAAGCACATGTGAAAGGTGAGCTCGTTTTACCTTATGGTCGAGTTGAGGTTGCACAACTACCAAAAGGTGTGATCAAAACATCCGAAGACCAATATATTGTGGGGGATCAACGTGAACAAGGAAATTTGGTTCCATTCGATTACGATTTAGATGTTACAGTGAAAGTACTTGATGATTTTCGAGTTGTCGCACTTGGCCTTGATAGCTATATTTCCGGTGAGATTATGCTGACAAAAGAACCTGCTAGCCCCTTGTTAGCAACTGGGGAAATGGAATTGCAAGAAGGCAAATACCGGGCATTTGGACAGGACCTACTCATTGAAACAGGACAAATCGGATTTAATGGTGCGCTGGATAAACCTTATTTAAATATTAGCGCTATTCGTAATCCTGAAGTGACGGCAGATAGGGTGAAAGCGGGTGTAGAGCTCACAGGGAATATTAACAACCCCACATTAACAATTTTTTCTGAGCCATCGATGGACCAAGCAAAAGCGTTAGAGTACTTATTAAATGGAGAGCCGTTAGGGTCTGGTGAGAGCAGTAATAATGCCATGTTGACGCAGTTTTTATTGTCGAAAAGTATAGATCGAAGTGAAGGTATTGTGGCAAAAACAGGTAAGAAGCTCGGATTTGAAGATGTTAGCCTAACAGCAAAAGGCAGTGGGGATGATACTCAGGTTGAAGTCTCTGGGTATATCGCTCCCAATGTGCAAGTGAGTTATCGCGTTGGTGTTTTTGACTCTTTAAGTGAAATAGCGGTGCGTTATCGTGTGTTTTCTAAAATGTATATTGAGGCAACGAGTGGTTTATACGATAGTATAGACTTGCTGTATAAATTTGATAGAGGTGAGTAATGCGGTTTGTATTAGTAGTAATGGCATTATTTTTATCTATTGGTCTTGCGCATGCGAAGACCACAGTGCGAATTACAGTAGGGGCTGATCCATATATCCAAGCATTATTGAAACTGGCATTATCTTATGATGAGGAGGATGTGCAATTAGAGTTTGTGAATGATATTCCCACCCAAAAACGGGCAATAAGGTTACTTGGTAAAGACAATGGTATTGATGTATTTTGGTCTGTGACCTCTTCAAAGAGGGAAAAACTCGCTCGAGCGATTCGAATACCCTTAGTGAAAGGGGTGTTGGGTTACCGATTAGGTTTGATCCGAAAGTCAGATGTAGCACGGATGAAAAAACTAAACACCATTGGCGATTTTTATGGACTCCATTTTGGGTTGCGGGATGATTGGCCTGATTTGGATATTTTTAGGAAAAATAATTTAAAAGTAGTCTCATATCCAAGAGAGGGAAATGCGTATGAAATGCTGCGCTCTGGACGATTTGATGTTTTGCCAATGGATGTATTGAACGGTGTGTATTTAGACACAGAATCAGGAATTCAGATTGACCCCTATCATATTTATTATTATCCATCAGCCGTATACTTTTTTGTTGCTAAAACAGACACTGAATTACATCAAAAACTGAAGATGGGTTTGGAAGCAGCACAAGCTGATGGGCAATTTGATACTTTGTTCAATCGTTATTTTGCCGAGCAGCTTCAAGATGTTAATTTTTCTTCTCGCAAACAGATCGATCTTATTAATCCATTGCTCCCACCAAGTGCGCCTTTAAGTAACCCCATCTATTGGTATAAAAATAATAAAGGAAGTTAAGTGATATGTTGTCTATAAAAAAGGACTGTATTGCGTTCATTACTCTCGCTATGAGTATGATTGCGACTATGAGTAACGCATCGACTATTGTACAGCGTGCGCCTCATGAGATTGTCGAGAATGCACCTTCTGACGCATGGCGTACTGTAGAGAGTGAGAATATCATCAAGTTTGAACTGGCAACAGGTGCTGTGTATATTGAACTCAATACCCAGCTTGCACCTATGCATGTACTGAATATGAAAAAGCTGGTTCGAGAGCAGTTTTATGATGGCTTGAACATCTACCGCTTTGTGGAAGGGTTTGTCGCACAAGGAGGAGATCAAAAAGGCACAAAGAGATTGAAGTTTGCCGAAAAGTCATTGCCTGCGGAGTTTTATTTAACAAGCCAGGCTAGATTACCCATTACTTCACTAAGAATGATAGATGGTTATGCACCAGTTACTGGCTTTTTAAATGGCTTTGCAGTAGCTCAATCCGCTGACGGAAAACACACTTGGCAAACGCACTGCACAGGCGTTTTTGCTATGGCTCGTGATAATGATGTGGATAGTGGCGGTACAGAGTTTTATATAACTTTGGCTCCGACACGTTATTTAGATCGTAATATTTCGGTATTCGGTCGGGTGCTTGATGGCATGGAGCATGTTTATCGATTAATGCGAAATCCCGCAGTGGGGCAGGCATTTAATTTAATTACTAAAGCGAGAGTATTAAGCGATATTCACAGTGAAGACACCTCAAAATTCAGAGTGTTTAATACTGAGCATATTGAATTTAACGCATTGATTGAAGCTAGAAAAAGCCGCCCTGAAACATGGTTTATTGAGCGGCCAAATTATGCCGATGTGTGCTCTATCAGTGTACCAATTGAAAAAATTACTGGCGGTTAGTTCTAATATTATACGGCGTTTCGTTTTGTTCACTGGAGCGAAAGGGGTTGATATCTAAGCCACCGCGACGAGTATAACGCGCATAAACAGCAAGCTTTTCAAAGTTAAATGTACGCTGGAGTTCACAATAAATGCGCTCTACACATTGCTCGTGAAACTCGTTGTGGCTCCTAAAAGAGATCAGATAGCGTAATAATGATTCATGACATAAAGCTACGCCAGTGTATTCAATAATAATGGAGGCCCAGTCAGGTTGCGAGGTAATTAAGCAGTTCGATTTTAATAAATGACTATGCAATGTTTCTGAAATGATGTCATTTGATGCGCGTTTAAGTAAACCAGAAAGAGGGCTATAATGTGTGACCTCGATGTCTAAACTGTCAATACACAGTCCGGGCATTGGTGTAAAAGGTATGCAAGCGTGCTCATCGGCGGTATATAGCATAACCTGTACGTCAGAGTTTGTGACGATTGATAAGTCTTTTTCTAATGTTTCAGATACCGTTTTATGATCTACAAATTTAGATTGATTAAAGCTATTTAAATATAGCTTAAAAGATTTAGATTCAACAATGTGACTGCTTTGGCAGGGAAATGTAAACGTTGCGACCGCAACTTGTGGCTTCCCTTTTTCATTGAGCCATGAGAGTTCATATCCAGTCCAAGTATCTTCACCGAAAAATGGTAGAGCGGCTTCGTCAACTGAGATTTGATCTCTATTTAACTTGCGTGCAATTGGGTGGAGCAAACTTGGGTCATATTGCTGTGCATAATTTGTTGTTTTGCCTAATACAGAGGCTTTTAGTTCTGGGGCATTGGCGTAATCTGTCATGTTTCACCATTTGTGGTTACAATGAGGCTCATTATAACCTATCGAATAATAGTTGGCAGTAAGGTGATAAAGCAGATTTTAACGCAAGTACATAAAGATTACGCGCAGGCATATCAAAGCAAACATGAGACGTTACCCTGTATGTATTATGATAAAACATGGCCTAGTGAGTGTGAAGTGGGTGAACCAATGGCTGATGGGCAAATCCAGTGGCAGGCAAAGCCTGTGGCAGAGGAACATAATTTAAATGCCTTAGCGCTAGCATTAGAGTGCCAGTTCCCAGAGCAATTAAATATATTTTACAGCCAATTTTATGCGGGTAATGTGGTAGCGCAATTTGAAGGTCATCAAATTGAATTGCTGCAGGCGTGGAATCATGATGACTTTCAAAGGCTGCAACAAAATATTACCGGTCATGTGTTGATGAAGCGAAAGCTCAAGCAAACCGATACTATATTTATTGGCTTAACAGAACAAGATGATTTGCTAATTACAGTAAAATTGAATACGGGAGAAGTATGCCTTGAGTATGTCGGCAAAGAGCCCCATCATGTGCTAGCAGCCTCGCTAGAAGAGCTTCTGCAAGGCTTATCCTATTAATTTTACTGGAAATCCCAAGAGATATTAGATACGAGTTGGCACTGTTCACATCTGAAATCAAAAATGCCAAACCAAGGTTCAGGCAGTGCCCATTCGTTATCGCAAGAGGGGCATTTTCGGTTTTGTTCGGTTTCGAGGCTTTCACCGCCGACACGATATAAATAGTAATAGACGTTCTTTTGCGTTAAATGACGAATTCGTTTTGACAAGTCCATGCCTCGACGGAATAAATCACTGTCTGGACTCGATATTTCAGTTAAAGCGGGAAATTCACAGCGCGTCGCGCCATTAATTTGAATTTGATCACATGCCTGCCAATCTTCTTGCCATTTAATCAGTGCTTTATAATCGCCATTGGCAATCGCTGGGATCTTATACAGCGGAACAGGGAGAAAATCGTCACCACAGTATAATGGGCTACATGTATGAACATAAGTGGTATAGAGAATATAACTAGAAGGAGATTGGCATATATCAGCGCCATTAGCGTGAATATCTTGGCCAATAATTTTGACTTTTGGAGCAAGTAACCCCGCTTGCTGCAACTGCTCAATGGCATATTTGACAAAAGGGCTGTGGTGCAAAGGGTGCAGTGAATCTTCTAATGGACACATAACACGCGTAATGAAATAACCATCTTTTAGGACTGTAGGGAATTCGTCCCCAATAATTTGTCCATTAAAGCGCAGGGCATTTACTAAGCGGTTAATCGCTTGTTCTGCATTATCTAAAGTGGTGTCTTGGTAACAATCAAATGTTAAATCAGCAACAAACATAATTAGTTCTTTTCTAAAAGGGACAGGAGTAAATCAAGCTTTTTTTCAATACGGTCAAGTTGATTATCATTTGACTGAACTGTGTCATTTTGCTTTGTGTGAGTTACTTCATTAATGCATTTAGGGTTATTTTTATATGCTGTAATTCCAGCAATGATGAGTGGCATAGCGACAGGCTCAGATAACCTTGCTTTTGTCAGCGCTACTGTGGGGGTTTTACCTTCATTGAGTAAAGATGTAATCGCATGAAGTACAGCACTATGCATGATTGTCTCCCGAATAAAAGGGAATGATACCACAATTTATCTATTCTCAGCACAATTGTACAAAGCGTCAACTCAGCTGTTATTACTCATTTAATTGTTTAAGGCGGTGTACTTAAGGTTGCAGACCGTTTGTGTTGATTTCGTCTGCTAACCTAAACAAATTAAGAGGTGGTCCCTAGCAATGTATCATGAATCGCGTCAATATTTGCCTAAAAAATACTCTGAAACTATATTGGGTATAGCGTTACCTTTCAGTTACCTCAACCAGATAAAAATAAAGAAGGTATGATATGCAAGTTCTACAACAAGACCAATTAGCGGTAAAATACCTAACACCAGAAGATACGCGCGTTGCCGCAAGTCTATTATACCAAGCTTACCATGATGACTCTATATTAAGAACGATGCTAGAGTCGAAGAAAGAGCTGGATTATGAAGCTAAATTAAGGGCATTGATCAGAGAAGAGTTGGCCAGCTTTGGTCAAGGACGTCAACCAATGATTGGTTTATTTGAGGCTGACCGCTTGGTTGCAGTTGCGTGTATTTTCGAAGCGAAAAGTGATCTTCAAGCATCTCGTTATTGGCATTGGAGACTAAAGTTAATGATGAGTGCAGGGTACTTACAAACTCAGCAGCTGATTGAAAAAGAAGACACTATTCGAGCTTCACTTGACGAGTATGGTCATTATTACTTTTTAGCATTTATTGCTGTTGACCCGCATATACAAGGTCAAGGGTTAGGGCATTATTTGCTCTCAGGCTTAGATGATTTGGTACTGAGCAATGAAGCATCTTCAGGTATGGCAGTTTTTGTGACCAATGTAGAACAAAAAGCATTCTTTTTAGGTCATGGGTATCAACAAATAAAAACGTTAGAGTTTAACAAGGTAAGTGGTGAGCTTATGTTTAAAGCAAAAACGACGGACATAATGGAAGATGGCTTGTAGGATTTTTCTCACATGGATGTAGGTAAAAGTGTTTTGTAACAGGGTTATTAACAATGATTATCATTCTACATTATTGTTTTAAATAGAGTTGTTAATTATTTCAAAAAAAAGTATGTAAAAATATTACTTTTTTGACCTTTTAGTTTGGTGATGTAAGCGTAAACTTAGTCATGTCAGGAAGGCGAAGTGGCAGCAGCTACTTAAAGGATTGTAAGAATAAGGATATTTTGATTTGCAAGGAGCAAAGGGAACAAGGATTGAAGGTTTAGGAACTCATAGGATGTGAGATTATAGCGGAGCTATAAAAAGGAAGGACTAACACAGGATGTGTTAATGGAGCGCTAGAAGGATTAGGTGTAGAGGATGCCAAGGTGGCGGTGTGTATGGGATATGCGCAATAAGGATAGGTAGGAGTGCGCAAGGAGCGCAAGGAACACCCGATGGATTAGCGGGAAGAGGACAGCCAAGATGGCAAAGGGAGCACAGGAAGTGTTTTAGGATGAAGACAAGGATGATGATCGGGTTTTCAGGATGTATACCCGTTCAGGGGATGATGAATAGGATGGCTTCACGCAAGGTATCGGATACCTAGCATGGATGTGGTCAGATTAGGGCGCACACTGGTTGCGCCTTAGTTTTTTGTAACCTTTAGTATCTAACCAGCCCTTCCTTTAAACATGTTGATACTGAGTTTTACCGATCAATCTGGTACTCGCTTGAGAGTTAGTTGTTACATGATTTTTTGTTTATCAAAATAATACGAATACACAGTAATTTATTTTTTAAATTAAAATGTTGCTGAGTTTCATCTATGTGAAGAAAGGGATTCTTGCCGACTGATTGTCTATGTGAGTTGTAAGGCAAGTAATAAATCTTTCTTAGACTGTTCAGGCGTCTTATTCGCAGTATCAATGATGATGCGTTGACTGTGCCATACTTCATACTCTCGTTGACATACATTGTCCCAAGTCGGAAGTTTAAGGTGAGGGATGTCACTTTGTCTAGATTCGACGCGTTGACGATGCTGTTTTAAATCGGAGCAAATAACTTCAATATCACGATGAGGAACATGACATGTTTGAGCTACTTGCCACCAGGCGACTCTGGAAGCGTAAATAGGGTTAGTTGAATCAGCTATCACGGTTTGACCGATGTTTAAATTATCTTTAGCTAATTGAAAAGCAATGTGATAACCATGATCATAGAGGTTTTCAATCTTGGTGTTGCGCATCGTTTGCTCGATTGAATCAATTCGAAAGTAGGTTGCATTAAGATATTGAGCTAAAAACTGTGATAAGGTCGACTTTCCTGTACCTGGTAAACCTGAAAAAATATAAAGCAAAACGACTCCTATAATATTTGTACATACCTTGGTTTTGCTAAGCGCAGTAAGCCTGCCACTCATTATGTTCAAGCCAAAATATCTTACCAAACCCAGATATAAATCGAACGCGAATAACGTCAACTTGCCAGATATGGAAATCAGCTAAGTCCATATATTGACTGGCCGACGGGTATTTTTCGATAAATTGCTGTATGAGTATTACGCTTTCACATCTAGGTAATTTGGTTGCGTCACCAATGAGAGTTAACCTAGAATTCTCCGGATCATCTTGGCTTTTTTGATCAAAAACAGTTAACGACAATGCACTGTTATGCGAAAGGTTTTTTGCATGTTGGGCAATATCGCTAATAAACAGATAAGCCTGATTAGCGTCGCTGTTTATGAATTGTACTGTTGAGCCAAACGGATAGCCCTTCATGGTATGAGAATGTGTTGAAAGCACACCCATTGTACTGACACGTAATAGTGATTTTGCTTCCTTTAATACTTGTTCACGCATCTGGTTTCCTAATTAGAAAAAATAGAGGGTTAAATTATCACAAAAAGTTGTATGAATGCTGAGTGTGTGCCACTTTTTGTGTATGTGGGAAAACTATTATTGATATTTATGAGACGTACGGTGGCGTGATAAATAAAGTAATTATTCTAATGTTAAATCATTTGTGGGATATTAGTCCCTAGTGGGGCTTAAATTTTTACAAAGGGTGTTGCTTAAAGCACAATTAAACCATGTTTAAACAGTTATCGATAAAACAGAAGATTATTTCGGGCTTTTCAGGCCTTGGGCTATTACTGGTAGTGGCGAGTGCGCTTGCATACGTGGCTTTAAGGCAAATATCGGCTGCGAATATCGAGGTTAAATCGGTGGCGGTTCCAATCTTACATATCGCGGATGAATTGCGGTTGCAGCAAGTAATGCTCAGTAAACTTATTACACAAGCTTTTTCACAAAACGACGTAGCGGCGTTAAATCGTTCTAAAAAAACATTTGTAACGTATATGGATACATATCAAGCAAAAAAGCATGAATTGCAAACTCTCACACAGGGCCGGACAGAGTTTAGTCAACCTATTCAAGCTGCAATTGAACAAATATCATTACTAGAACAACACGGAAATGCTTTATTTAAGGCAAAGTTAACTGTAATAGCACAGCTCACCGAGTATCATAGCCAGTTTTCTCAATTGCAACAAAGTTATGAGCAAGCCAGTAGCGCTATGCTTGATTTAGAGTTGATTGAAACTGATAACGTTAAGTTGCGAGATGAGGTTGTAGGCACCGGTATTCGGATTGATGATATGTTATTTACACTGAGCAATAATGCCCAAGGTATTTTGGCACTATCACTTGTCAACCTTGCTCAGCATCAGGATGATATGCGTTTTCTATTGGGTAATATGGAAGATAATTTTCGATTTTTGCAGCGACAAGCAACCGGGTTAAATACGCAAACACAGTTTAGTGAATTTATTCAAGCTCAACAGCATTTTACCGTGTTACTTGATGGCCCTCAAAGTATCTATCAAACGCTTCAATCAAAGTTATCGTCGCAAGATAATGTGTTAAATGTTTACGCTGATGCTGAAAAGTCTATGGGGTTGGCACAACAATCGTTAAAGCAATTACAAATGGCGGCAAAATCCCAGTTTACTTTTTATGAGAACATAGCGCAGGAAAAGATAGAGCAAGCGCAAAGGGTGACCTTGTTGTTAGCTGGGGTATTTGTAAGTTTGGCTGTGTTTATTGCCATATACACGACAAAGGCGATGCTAGGGCCTTTGGCTGCTGTGAATAAAATGCTTGGGTATTTAGCCGATGGAGACTTCTCTAGAGAAGTTAAAAAACGGCAAGATGATGAATTTGGAGCACTAATAGATAATATAAACACCGTTAAAAATAACTTAAAAGGTTTACTGGAGGCTATTAAGTCAGAAGTTCATGAACTTGAAGTTTTGTCTGAATCTTCTCAAGTTAGGAGTAATTTGATTGCCGGTAATGCGATGACACAAATGCAGCGGATGGACAATGCTGCTGAGTTAAGCAGCTCTATTTCAAACAGTGCGCAATTGGTCAGCGATGAATCAAATTCAAGCTTAACGGGTATTCGAACGGCAAATGAACAAGGCACGCGAGTAAGTCTCATAGCGAACAATAACAAGCAGCATATGACTGCTTTAAGTGAAAAAATGCGTGACGCTGTAACTGTGATGGAACGCTTATCTGAGCATAGCCAAAATATAGGGAGTATTTTAGATACCATAGTATCGATTGCAGAGCAGACTAATTTATTGGCATTAAATGCGGCAATTGAAGCAGCTCGTGCTGGCGAGCAAGGCCGTGGGTTTGCAGTCGTTGCAGATGAGGTTCGCACGTTAGCATCTCGAACGCAATCATCAACGACAGAGATCAACCAGATGATTGATACTTTGCAGCAAGATACAGAAACAGCATTGCAAGTGATTATACAAGGGCGCAAAGAAGTTGGGGTCAGTGTAGAGCAAAGTGAGGCTTTATCGGCTGCAAGCGTTGAGATTGAGTTAGCATTAACAGAAGTCGTGGATATGAGCACTCGCGTAACGGATGCGGCGTTAAATCAAGCAACGGATTGCCAGAAGATAGAAGTTGTGATGAGTGAAGCGCAGGGTACGGCAAAAGAAAACGCAGATGAGATGCAGCATATGGCTAAAAATAGTGAATCATTAAGTCAATTTGCTAGTTCTATCATTAAGTTAATTGAGCGCTTTAAGTTGTCGCAGTGACTTGCTTTATAATACCCTCACATTCATCAGCTTCCATGAAAAATGGTACGGGGTAATCGGGGTGAGCTTCTGCAAGTGCACTTCTTGTGAGTTTTTCAATGTCGAGTATATTTATTTCGGTAAAACAACTTTGGATCTGACAATACGCCAATAATTGTTTTATTTTTGTTAGCGTGTCTTCTGCTTGACGTTCAATCGGGTAGTCAATTGATGTTAGTTGACAGTACCTCGCTATTTGGGCCAATTGTCGTTGTACGCGAGGGCCATACCACTCAAGTACAGGAACGAGTAATACAGCATTAGCCAAACCATGTGGTGTGTTATAGCATGCGCTCAGTTGATGGGAAATAGCATGAACATAGCCAACAGACGTTCTAGTAAATGCTTGGCCCGCATAAAATGAAGCTTCAAGAAGAGATGCTCGAGCATCAATATTGTTAGGGCTGGTATATGCTTTTGGTAAGTTTTCAAATATGAGTGCACAGGCTGCCAATGCACGTTGCTCGCTGAACGACATACAGTTTATGCTTAACAATGCTTCAATTGCGTGTGTTAATGCGTCCATAGCTGTTGTAGCCGTTATGTGAGGAGGCAAACTAATCGTCAGTTCTGGCAGCATAACCGCATGATGGGGAACAAGTGCAAAATCGGTGGCTGCATACTTGGTACGAGTGAGTGGGTCATTAACGACCGCCGCAACGGTTGTTTCTGAGCCGGTACCGGCCGTTGTTGGAATTGCAATATTGGGCGGTAGGCGCTTCAACACTTTAAATAATCCTTTGAATTTTTTAACATGCGTTGTTGGCCTTGCCACTTTAGCACCTATTAACTTGGCACAATCAATCACGGATCCCCCACCAACACTAATGATTGCTTGGCATCTGTTATGTCGATATAGCGTAAAACCTGTTTCAACATTCTCAATCGTGGGGTTTGGTAAAACTTGGTTATATATAGTTACATTAAGATGTTGATTATTGAGGGCTGTGATAATCGTTTTGGTTATGTCAAGTTGGTGTAATGTTTGATCCGTTACAAGTAATACATTACTACTTTTTTTAAGTTTGAGCGCGCTTATCGCGGCAGTGAGACCGTCTCTATTACGATGCAGCAATGGGTTAGGTATGCCGATAAATATGACAATACACTTTAAAATGAAATGATAAGCTCGGTATATCGCAAGCATAATTCTTTAGCCCAAAAAATAACAGCCCTAACTGTAGCATAAAGTACGCTGAGTGCTAGGCTGGTAAGATTTTCGAAGGTAGTGAGATATATTAGAAAGTTATCATGGGCATGGGGAGAAGAAACAAAAAAGCCGCTATGAAAGCGACTTTTTATCGAAGTGAATATTATTAGCTAAAGCTAACAGAACGACGTTCTTTATTTTCACTGTCACGGCGAGGGGCGCGTTTATCAGCACTTGGGCGCTTACGGTCACCACCACGGTCATTACGACGCTCAGAACCACCTTGGTCAGCACTGTGTGTGCTCTTAGTCAACTTCATAGGACGTTTACAAATAACAACGTTATTGAAGTGGTTCAATACATCATTTGGCATGTTTTGAGGTAACTGCACGGTGCTGTGCTCGTTAAATAAACGGATATCACCAATAAACTTGCTAGAGATATCTGCTTCGTTCGCAATGGCACCAACAATGTTCTTAACCTGAACACCATGATCACGACCTACTTCGATACGGTACGTATCCATAGGGCCTTGACTGCTATTACGAGGACCACGTTCTGAGCGCTCACGACCTTGACCATTACGTTCACGGCCTTGACCATTGCGTTCACGACCTTGACGGTCATTACGTTCGCCACGACGGTTGTCACGACGGTCATCACGGTCACGACGCTCACGCTGTTGAATTTTAATATCTTCAACTTTCAGAGGTGTTTGTTGTTGTGCCAAGCAAAGCATTGCACCAGCAAGGTCTTCTTGAGAAAGTTCAAGCTTTTCTGCAAGTCCTGCGGCAACTTCATTGAAGAAGTTAATATCTTTATGTTCAAGCGCATTCGTTAGCTTAGTTTGAAGTGCAGCGATGCGCTTTTCTTCAACGACTTGTGCACTTGGCAATTCAACTTCTGCAATTTCTGATTTGGTGTGTTTCATGATGTTACGTAGTAAGTAACGCTCATTATGTTTCACAAATAAGATGGCTTTACCTGTACGACCAGCACGACCAGTACGGCCAATACGGTGAACATAAGCTTCACTGTCTTGTGGAATATCGTAGTTGATAACTAAGCTTAAGCGATCTACATCCAGACCACGAGCAGCAACGTCTGTTGCGATAACGATGTCTAGTAAGCCACTCTTAAGGCGCTCAACAGTACGCTCACGCGCTTGTTGGTTCATGTCACCATTAAGAGGTGCAGCAGAAAAACCTTGTTGCTCAAGTAGCTCAGCAAGTTGAACTGTATCGTTACGAGTACGAACGAAAACAATTGCACCTTCATACTGTTCAGCTTCTAAAAAGCGAACAATCGCTTTGTTTTTGTGTACGCTTGCACGCCAAAAAACCTGCTCTACAGATGATACTGTTGAGTTGCGAGCTGAGATATGAACTTGCTCAGCATTATCTAAGTATTTAGAACAGATAGATTGTATTTGCTTAGGCATTGTTGCTGAGAACAAACAAGTTTGTTTATTTTCAGGTGTCTTTTCCATGATGTTTTCTACATCATCGATAAAGCCCATACGCAACATTTCATCAGCTTCATCTAATACTAACGCTTTAAGATCAGATAAGTTGATTGTTTTACGGTTAATATGGTCAATTAAGCGGCCTGGCGTAGCAACAATAATTTGTGCACCACGGCGTAAAGCACTTAGTTGAATACCATAGCTTTGGCCACCATAAAGTGCGAGTACTTCAACACCTTTGGTAAATTTAGCATATTGTTCAAACGCCTCTGCCACCTGAATGGCAAGTTCGCGTGTTGGTGTTAACACCAATATTTGTGGCTGCTTCGTAGCCGGGTCAATATTATTTAATAGTGGTAATGCAAATGCTGCAGTTTTACCTGTACCCGTCTGCGCTAGTCCCAGTACGTCCTTTCTTTCTAGCAATAACGGTATACATTGAGCTTGGATCTCAGATGGTGTCTTATATCCTTGCTCTTCGACTGCTTTTAAAATTGCAGGAGAAAGATCTAAAGATTTAAACGTAACTGGTTCTGACATTAATGCGCCTCAACGATTTTAAAGAGGCGCGCATTGTATAGGAAAAGACTAGCAAATGCTTGTATAAATTAGAACTAATTTATATGTGCTTGATGTTGTATGTTTTTTAATCAACCCTGTTTGAGGTATTTAACATCCGGTTTACGAACTCCCTAATTTCGCTTGATGTGTGGGAAGTTCGCAACTTTTAATTATACAGGCCTAATTCTGCTTTAGCATAGGCTTCAAAATCGGTAAATCCACCAATATGGGTTTGACCAATGAAAATTTGAGGTACGGTAGGGCAAGGTTTCCCTGCTGACTTTTCTAAATCCGCTTTGCTGACGTTTTCTTTAATAATATCGACGTAGCGATAGGTAAAGTCGTCACGTTCATTTTTTAAGCGCTCTGCTACTTCTTTAGCTCGGACACAAAATGGGCAGCCATCACGGCCAAAAATCACTGTAAACATAGCTTCATACTCTCTTATGTAAATTCTTGTTGACTTGGATACAGTGTAAGGTTTTTTCATAAATGTGAAAGGCAGTTTTATCGATAGGCGCAATCGATTTTATGAATTTGCCGTAATAGTAAATGTGTCAGGGTTTTGAGATTAAAACCCTGACACGATAGTCATGCTAGATGCCTAAATTAAAATGTGACGCTAAAGCCAATCGAAGGACGTATTTCAAAGTCGTCTTCCTCTTCTTCAATATAAAGGTCGTTTACCGACTTAACTCGGTCATAATCTAGGTCGATACTGCTGACATTTTTTTGCCCATACGCATTCATCAATTCAAGTATTAATTTACCATCTAGGCCGAATACTTCTGTTTTACGCTCAAAACGAATATCTAGGCGATGATATAGGTCATGCCGCTCGGAGAATGCATCACCGTAGACTGGTAGAAAGCGGTTATCAAAGTCAGGGTTTTCACGGACACCGACAATCGGCGTATAAGCTTGGCCACTGCGTGCTGTAAAGTTGAATCCACCTAGCCATAATTCATTGATTTCATACTGTAACACAGCATTAAATACCACTGGTGTATCTGCGTAATAGTCTTTGGTAATATGGTGGCGTGTATCGGTCCGCTCGCTTTTTGCATAGCTAAGAGAAATCCAACCATACCAATTGTCTGTTTTGTTCTTGTTAATTAGTAAGTCTAACCCATATGCTTGACCTTCAACTTGGTTACTATAAAGAAGGTGTGCATCTTGCGCGTGTACGTCAATGGCCAACGGTAAGTTGGTCATTGTTTTATAATACCCTTCTAAAGACCATGACCATTCGTTGTCTAGTTGTTGACTAAACCCTAAAGTTGCATGGTTAGCGGTTTGAGATTTAAGATTAGGATTACCAACATCTGGGGCGATATGATCAATATCTTGCATTCGGTTATATCGGCCCAATTTGGCAGATATGGTGCTTTGATCACTTACGTAATAATTTATCGCCAGCCGAGGAGATACAAAACTTTCATCGGTGTACTTATTGTGTTGCCATTGACCACCTAATTCAGTTTGCCATTTGTCTCCTATTTGCCAGACGTGTGTCAATCCGATAAAACCGGAGTCGACCCCAAACTTCTGCTTGCCAGTAATACGTTCACCTTTTTTTATGTCACAATCAGGGTCAAGTTCTGTGCAGAGGTATTGAAAAGAGTCATAACTGTATGTTGTTTCATTATCAAAATAAGCCATATCAGTAATTAGCCGATGTTGTTTGTTAATGCGGTAGTTTAATTGGGCTTTGTAAGTAAATTGTTTTTCTGACTCTTGCTCAAAAAAACCGTTACTTAAGCTAGCACGTTTACCATACTCCAGTCGGCCTGAGTGATCTAAGGCGCCAACTGCAACTCTTAAATGAAAACGTTTGTTGTAATGATCCCAGAGTAAGTTTTGACTATTGAAGTCTCGGATATATACGGCATCACCTTGGAATTCGGGGGTCTTTTGTGCTAATTGAGCTCGCTCATTAAAGCCTGCCGCGGCAGAATCTTCAGCGCCTGTGAAATTGAAAGTAAGTGTATTATTGTTATTGATATCCCATAGCCATTTTCCCTGATAGTCATGGTCATCCGGTGCCTCATTAATGGTTACCCCTGAAGGTTTTCCATCATCATCTTCAAGCTCCTCGCCCTTGGAAAAAAATAAGGGTAATGTACTTTTTCGAGCAGAGAAGTAAAAGGCGGTATTGTCAGTTGCTTGGCCTTCGACAAAAATACCAGCATTAAACATGGTGAAGTCAAGAGTTGTTGTAATGGGTTGGTACTTTGGATTACGTAAAGTCACATCGAACACGGCACCGGTGGCATTACTATAACCTGTACCATACCCAGCAGAGTAGAGTTGGAAATCTTGAATTATGTGGCGGTTGAAAATGGAACTGCCAAAATCGTGAAAAATATATCCGGCAGGCATAAAATCGACTTCAAATATATTATCACTTGGGGATGAACCACGTACCGCAGGTTCACTCATAGAGCCTCCAGCAGCAACGACTCCAGGTAAAGAGAATACCGCACGTAACGGGTCACCCATTGCACCAGGCATAGTGACTAGTTTTTCGGTGTTTTCGGTTATTTCACTGGTAACACTACTGCGTTTATAAAATACTTCAATATGCTCCATAGAAGTTTGGTCGGCTTCGGCCGCGTAACTTGGGAGTGCCATACATATGACGATGGGGGAAAGCGCAAGTGAGAGCTTAGCATTCGTTACTTTGAACATTATTTTGGTCCCTGTGCAAAAAGTGAATCAACAATGAATATCAGCAGCAGTGTAACCAAATGGAGTGTATAAGTGTTTTAGGTTTGGGTAAGAAACTGTAGAGTGTTGCTACAGTTTCTTACAGTCTGATTTTAATACCGAGTTCACTAGAGTAACCGACAGAGCGCTCTACCACTTTGAGGTTTTCATCAATTACATAGTACGTTGGGTAAGCCTTTACTTTGAAGTTTTGTGCGGTAGTACTATCGCCCAATAATATAGGCATTGATAAACTTAACGCTTCAGAGAATTGGTGAACACTCTGTATATCTGGATAATCAAGTGCTATTGCAATGGCATTGAGCTCGTTATTTTTATAGAGCTTATCTAGGTTTGGCATACTGTATTTACAGATGCTGCACCAAGGTGCGAAAAAATACACAACAGTTTGTTCTCCTTTAATAGATGTTAAGTCAATCCGTTGTTGCGGATCATCGAGCTTGGGTAAAGAGAAGAAAGGCGCGCTCGTTTTTCCATTTTCTTTTAACATACCAAGTTCTTGATATGTCGATACTGCGGTGAACGTAAAAACTAATAAACCTAATTGTATTATATATTTGAGCATAGTTATGTGAGTAGTTGAGTTGGGGGAAGCTTAATATACAGAGACCACTTAACACTACTTATTTATTCATTCAAAAAACCGAAAAATGTAACAGAACATTGCGAAGTTGGGGCAGGTACTCAATATGGGCGCAGTGACTATGTGATTGAGCAGAAGTGAAATACATAACTTCTGCTCACCCCATAGTACTGTCATTACTCCCCTAAATAACGTTTTGCTTTTTGGGGTTTAAGTTTTTCTAAGTCGACTAAGACTAATCCGTCTATGCAGTTATTAAAATCAGGGTCAATACTAAAACTTAAAAAGTTAGCTCCTTCATAGTCACAAATTTCAGTATATTGCTTGAATAGCGTGGGAACTTGAGCCCCCATATTGGCGAGAATATGTTTGAGCTCTGCAAAATCTTCTTTGATGTCTGAACCATGAAATAAACTTTTATAATGCGTCATTTGTGCATTTGATAAGGTGTATTCATTGTTCGGTTGGGCATGATTTGCTAGGCGCGAAAAGTAATGTTGATAATGGTAAACCAACATAGCTTTTGCTTCATCAGGTAAAGAGTTTGATAAACTGACAGCACCAAAAAGGTAACGATGCTCTGGGTAGCGTTTTACAAAAGCACCGATGCCATACCAAAGGTAATCAAGGCTTTTCCTACCCCAATACTTTGGTTGCACAAAACTTCGGCCTAACTCTAAGCCTCGTTCAAAGTATGGTTGCATTTTTTCAGTATAACTAAACAGGCTGTCGGTATATAAACCTTGCTGACCGTGCTCTTCGATTATGTGTTTAGCACTGGCAAGGCGATAGGCACCAACTAACTCTAGTTGCTCGGTATCCCACAGGACTAAATGCTGATAATGCATATCATATCGGTCTATATCGCGTCTTTTCCCACTGCCTTCACCCACTGCACGAAATGCAATCTCTCGAAGTCGACCGAGTTCTCTAAAAATAACGGAGCTTCCTTGGTAATTGTATAAGTAGATTTGCATTCCATCTTGGGTTTGACCCAACAACTCACAGGTTTCTATGGCTTTTTTTAACTCTTTTTTACACTCAGGGACCGCGATCGGGGTCTGCGTCTTTAGCGGTACTGATTTTTTGCTATTGAGTCGATAAAGCTGTTTTCGAATGAGACTGACAATTTCTTTATCTTTTAAATTCTCAATTAAGTAAGATTCAGGCGGGATACTCGCGCCAATTTCAAACTCTAATGATTTTTGGCGTTGCTTAAACATTTCTTTTACTAAAAGCAAACTTGCTAGAGGTTTGTAAATAAGGGAAGTGCCGTAAAACAGCGGACTATTCTTGGCTTTTATAAAAATTGGCAAGATTGGGCAGTTCGCTTTTTTAGCTATGCGCAAAAAGCCTGAATTCCATTTGCAATCTTTTATACCGGTGGCACTTAATCTAGATACTTCACCTGCTGGGAATATCAGTAATGCACCCTCTTGATTTAGGTGTTGCTGAATATTGGCAAGTTCAGTACGACGGCTGGTTCCAGATAAGTTATCGACGGGTAACAGTAACGAATGCATAGGTGTAACCGACATAAGCATTCGATTGGCAACGACTTTTAGGTCTGGTCGCACTTTGGCTATAACACGGATCAGCGCTAATGCATCTAAGGAGCCAATAGGGTGGTTTGCGACAATGACAATGCTACCTTCACTTGGAATATGTTCTATCTGTTTTGGCTTATATCGGGCGTCAAAATCGAGTTCATCTAGAACTTGTTCTACAAACTCAATTCCCTGCAAGTGCGGGTATGCATCAGCAAAAGCAATGAATTCTTGTTCGTGGAGTAAATAGCCTAACCCTTTTTTTACTAAGCCTTTCACTTTTGGGGAGTTTTCAAGTTGTGGTAAATTTGCTTCGATGACTTTATCGACACTGATCATTGTGAACTCTCGTTGTGTACACTGTAAGCACAGAGTAAAAACATCTTGTTACAACCTTGTTGCAATGTTCTGGCAGTTATATGACAGTTGTCATATCTGACACACTATGAATAAAAGGGGGGTTTGATTACAATAAAATTTTGTTAATAGAGAGAGGGTGACATGTCAGTACTTGTGTGTGTTGAAGGTCGAGACAATACGAAATTAATGCAAAATCTACGAATTTCTTTACCAGGTGTCGAAATACATGAATGGCCCAATTGTGCAAATTTAGACAAGGTACAGTTTGTAATAGCTTGGAATGCCCCAGAATCAATCTGGGATCGACTGCCAAATTTACAAGTGGTGCAGTCTTATGGTGCAGGCGTAGATGGCATCGCATTGCAGCGAATTCCAGAGCACGTAGAGGTAACACGTATTGTTGATACAGATCTGGCTGATGATATGGCTGAGTATATTCTGGGTCATGTAATGGCGCACAAGTTACGAATACGTGAGTATGCACATAAGCAATATCAAACGGTTTGGAAACCTAAGCGTGCTTTCAAGCATAATCATATTGGTATTTTAGGGTTAGGGGAGTTGGGGCAAGTTGCAGCTAGGAAACTTAAAGCGAATGATTTCTCAGTGAGCGCATGGTCTAGAACGAAAAAAAATATTAGTGGTATCAATTGTTTTGCAGGTATCGATGAACTTCAGACATTTTTATTTGAACTCGATTATTTGGTGTGCTTATTACCATTGACCGGTGAAACGACGGGTATTTTAAATCGAAAAGTGTTTGAGCAACTACCAAACCATTGCATATTGATAAATGTTGCGCGGGGAGAGCATCTTATTGAAGAAGACTTACTCTGGGCATTAGATAACCAAAAACTAGCTGGAGCAACACTTGACGTGTTTAATCATGAGCCGCTCGAAAGTGGACATGCTTTTTGGCAACATCCATTAATTACATTGACGCCTCATTGCGCTGCAGTGACGAGTATGAGTTCTGTGTGTGAGCAGATAGTTTACAATATTACTGCTTGTATCAATAAAAATGCATTAATGAATACGGTAGACAAGCATTTAGGCTATTGATGCCGTTACAATAAAATTAATTTGCTGTATAAAAAAACAGCTTGAGAGAATTGATTACATTCAGTAATGTGGTGTTGTGATCAAATATAATAATAATAAGGTGTAGGTGATGAAGAGTAATCATAGTGGGGTGAAATTATCATTAGTTGTATTATCGGTTGTGCTGCTAGGTGTTTCTGCTTTATTTACTCAAGCTACATGACGGAATAAATAGGCATTGAGCGTTAAGTGGTAATGACTTAACGCTTTGCATAGATTTCTTTGGTTTGTGTTTTTTGTTCGTCATTTTTTTTCAGTAATACGTATGTTGAACCGCTTCCACCATGACAACGCAGTGCAGAATGAAAGCACAATACTTGCGGCACTTCTTGTAACCACTTATTAATGTAGCTCTTTAAGATTGCTGGGGTTGGTTTGCTTTTTAGCCCAATACCATGGCGCAACAATAACACTCTAATATTATTGTTATGGCAATCGAGGATAAATTCAAAAAGCGTCTTTCTTGCTTCATTGAAGCGTTTGCCATGTAAGTCAATTGTGGCATCGATCTGGTATTTCCCTAAGCGCAGCTTTTTAAATACGCCTTCTTGTACACCTTGTCGTTTGAATGTCATTAAATCGTATGGGTCAAGTAAATCCACATACTCTGTAGAGAGGAAGTTAACATCAAATGTTAATTCTTGCTCAGCAGCTTTACGTTTCTCTAATTGAGAAATTGTCGGCTGGGCTTTTATTTTGCTTAACTCAGCCTGATTGTCATGAGCTAAAGGTGTTACATCTCCCATTGATGCTAAAAATAGCTCTTCATCTGTCATAGCCATACAAAACCCTTGAGTAGGTGAGTATGGCTAGGATTCTAACGTAGTTCAGAAGACTTGACTACTGACTTAGATTTAGTTGTCCGAAGGTATACACTTTAAATAGATAAAATGTATTAATTAATATGAGGCTTAAATTAGAAACAACACTGGTATTTACCAAGTCCAGACTAAACGAAAGAAACAACAGGCTACACGCTGCTACTGCGGCAACACGTAATAAAGTTAAATGATTGATAAAAAAGGCGCCAAAGCCTAGTAATAGCAAGATGGTGTTTAAGAGCCAGTTGAACTCGTTGGGCATGGTCTGTTTGGTTTTCCATAGTTGATTAAAGGAGCGCCATTATGGTGATCCTTTAATCATGCATCAAGCGATTATTTTTATATATTTCAGATTAGTTTTTTTAATCTAAAATAAGTTTGAGAAGTGCGGGAATAACCCCTTTTTGTTCTATGACTTGGTATCTTTGACAAGTAGATGGGTTATTTTTATCAACGCATAAGTAAAGAATGTTTTGATGTAATGCTGAGCGGGGGTGAAGCTTTGAGTCTAAAAGGACAGGATCATACCCAGGCAAACCTGACCAGTAGATACTTTGTGCGACTAACCCTAACTTTTCGTAAGTTATCAGTTGAGGTTTAGGAAAAAGAATAATGAGTAACGCCACAAGCGATAAACTAACCCATATTTTTTTCTTACTCTTAACGTCGGAAGAGGGGACGTCTGAAGCGATAGACGTTTGTGCTGAAGGCGTTGGTGCTTTGTTTTTCTTTGCAGGTTTACGGGTTGACTGTTTACGCTGCGTTTGCCCGAGTAAAGATTGTTTTTTTGCTTGCTTTGACATACCTGTGTATGGCCTTTTGGTTGCAGGACTCTATAATAGATCTATTATGTTTATAATAGCTTATTTTAGTTTGGCAGCCTACGGGAAAGGATAATGGAACAGCAAATCTCAATTTTAATAGTCGATGATGTAGGAACAGTTCGTAGTTTTTTGCACCAAACACTCATGCATTTAGGTATTGACCACGTTAGGGAGGCGTCCACCGCAACCCAGTGTATCAAGGCCTGTGAAGAACAGCACTTTGATATTGTATTTTTGGATATTGAATTGCCTGATGGTGATGGAAAGGAAATTATTGCCCAGCTAAATCAAATTAATGCTGATATTAATGTCGTTATGGTATCTGCGCATTCAACCGTAGATAATGTTAAAGATGCGATTGAGCGAGGGGCAAAGGGGTTTGTGGTTAAACCTTTCTCACCAAAGAAAATTGCGGCAATGTTGAAGAAGTTTTATCCAGAACTTGAGTTAACTTAAATACCGGGTACAAAAAAACCGACTTTCGTCGGTTTTTTAATTCACAATAAAATCAAAGATTATAGAGCTTTGATTTTTGCATTTAAACGGCTCTTATGACGAGCTGCTTTATTTTTGTGAATTAGACCTTTAGCTGCGTAACGGTCTAGAATTGGTGTAGCGGCAGCGAAAGCTTCAGTTGCAGCTTCTTTATTACCAGCTTCAATAGCAACTAGTACTTTTTTGAAGTAAGTACGCATCATTGAACGACGGCTTGCGTTGTGTTGACGACGTTTTTCGCTAGTGATAGCGCGTTTTTTTGCAGACTTGATGTTAGCCAAGGTGTGCTCCTAACAATCTTAAAATAAGCTTAATTTAATGGCCGAGGAATATGCCTGTTTTATTGGCAAAAGTCAACATATATTGACCACCACGACCTTTGTCTCTTCGTAATTGTAACCTGTAGTGACGAAAACCTTGGCTTTTAGCGTTTGGCGATCAACTTTAACAGGCACATGAACCACAAAAATACGGTGTGAGTTTCTCGCATCCAGTGATTAATGCCCGTAGTGTATCAAATCTTGATTCTTACACCTAGTGTTAGATATAGAAATTTTTCTAATTCAGGCAAAGCTCAAGTTGATGATATCAACATAAGCAAAAGACTGTGGCATAATTTACGTGTTTTTTATTTTTGGAGTTAAATGTGGCGAAGGGGTTGTTTAAATCAGGCATGATAGTAAGCGCCATGACGATGATTTCAAGGGTTATGGGCTTAATTCGAGATGCAGTAGTTGCTAATTTACTTGGAGCGGGATTAGCTGCTGATGTATTCTTATTTGCTAACAGAATCCCTAACTTTTTGCGTCGGCTATTTGCGGAAGGAGCGTTTGCACAAGCGTTTGTCCCAGTGCTATCTGAAATTAAAGAGCAGCATGGTGATGATAAAGTAAGGGTATTTGTTGGCCAAGCAGCGGGAACATTAGGCACAATTTTACTGTGTGTTACGTTAGTTGGGGTCATTGGCTCTCCAATAATTGCAGCGTTGTTTGGGACGGGTTGGTTTATCGATTGGTGGCATGGTGGAGAAAACGCTGAAAAGTTTGAACTTGCCAGTACATTGTTAAAGTTCACTTTCCCCTACTTATTTTTTGTTAGTTTAGTTGCGTTAAGTGGTGCGATTCTTAATGTATACAATCGCTTTGCTGTAGCGGCATTTACACCTGTACTTCTTAATATTGCAATTATTGGCTGTGCTATTTTATTACATGACATGTTTGAAAATGGTGCCTATGCGTTAGCAATTGGGGTATTTGTAGGTGGTTTGGCTCAGCTACTCTTTCAAATCCCATTTCTGTTTCGATTAGGAATGTTGCAAAAGCCGACCTTTGCATGGCATTCACCTGAAGTAACAAAAGTACGAAAACTGATGCTGCCAGCAATGTTTGGTGTCTCTATTAGCCAAATTAACTTGCTATTAGATACGGTAATAGCGTCGCTTTTGGTTACAGGGTCTATTGCATGGCTGTATTACTCAGATCGTTTAATTGAGTTTCCATTAGGCTTGTTTGGCATTGGGATCGCCACGGTGATTTTACCAGCGTTATCAAAGTTGCATGCTAATGACGCGGTGGATGATTTTCAAGTTACCTTAGACTGGGGAGTGCGTTTTGTGCTGTTCTTAGGTTTCCCAGCAATGACTGGGTTAATGGTGATAAGCCCCCTAATTATCACTGTTCTGTTTGATCATGGTGCATTTTCCGAGACAGAGATAGATCATGTTAAGGCTGTGAGCCTTGGCGTTGTGGCTTACTCGGTAGGGCTTGTGAGTTTTATGTTGATCAAAGTACTAGCGCCCGGATTTTATGCACGCCAAGACACCAAAACACCAGTGAAAATAGGTATCATCACACTGGTATTAAATATGCTATTTAACATTGCTCTGGCTCCTTTTATTGGCTATTTGGGGCTGGCATTGGCAACATCACTTTCAGCCAGTTGTAATGCTTACCTTTTATATCGAAAGTTGAAACTACAGGGGGTATTTGTGATGTCGAACTTTACACTCTGGTTTGCGGCCAAATGTATCGTATCAGCGAGTATAATGGCCGGGTGTGTATGGTATGTAAGTAGTAAATACTTATGGCATACATGGTTACTGCTTGAACAAGTCATGCTACTGGTTGGATTGCTGGTGTTGGCGATGTTTGTTTATTTCCTTCTGATGTTTGTATTTGGTGTCAGGCTAAGAACGATAAAAGATGTGCGTGCTTAATCATGCAGAAGTTCGCATTTTTAGGCAACTTGGGTATAATCGGGCACTTTGAAGATTCACGCAATTAAGGCTATGACGTAATGCAGCTGATCAGAGGCATCCATAACATTCGACCCCATCACTTTGGTTGTGTGTTAACGATAGGTAACTTTGATGGTGTGCACTTGGGGCATGTCGAGGTTTTAAAAGGCCTTGTACAAGACGCTAAGCGCTACAATTTGCCAAGTACAGTTATGTTATTTGAGCGTCAGCCGCAAGAGTTTTTTGCCAAAGATAAAGCGCCGGCAAGGCTAACTCGATTAAGAGATAAGTTGGCTTTGTTAGCAAAGCTCGATATTGATCGCGTGATTTGTGTGAGTTTCACTCAACAATTTGCTCAGCAAAGTGCAGAATATTTTGTTCAGCACATATTAGTTGAAAAGCTTGGAGTGAAGGCTTTAACGGTAGGTGATGACTTTAAATTTGGTCATGCACGTCGAGGTGACTTTAATATGCTTAAAGAGATTGGTGAGTCCGTCTCGATGCATGTAAAAAGCACGGCCAGTTTACGCCGCGATGATTGTCGGGTAAGTAGTACTCTGATTAGAGCTGCGCTAGCAAAAGGCGACTTAGATACTGCACATCAAATGTTAGGCCACACATATACCATTGCAGGCCGAGTTATCCATGGCTGGAAAAAAGGCAGAGAACTTGGTTTTCGCACTGCGAATATAGCGTTAAAGCGACAAGTGATCCCCGTGCAAGGGGTTTTTGCTGTTCGGGTCAATTTAAACGGCAAGCAGTACAAAGGTGTGGCTAACGTTGGTACAAAACCAACGCTAAATGGCACCAAGGCCTTGTTAGAGGTACACCTGTTTGATTTTAATCAAGATGTTTACGGACATTTTATGCAAGTGGAGCTGGTTAAAAAGCTCCGCAATGAACAAAAATTCGATACATTGCCGCAGTTAACAGCGCAAATAGCAACAGATGTTGCTGACGCTAAGCAATGTTTTAATTTTAAGTAGCCGATACGGAAACTAGGATAAATGAGCGACTACAAACACACTCTGAATTTACCGGAAACTGAGTTTCCAATGCGTGGTAACTTAGCGCAACGCGAACCAAAAATGTTGAAAACTTGGTACGAACAAGACTTATACGGTCAGATCCGCAGCGCGAAAAAAGGTAAGAAGCCATTTATTTTGCATGATGGCCCTCCGTATGCGAATGGTGATATTCACTTAGGTCACTCGGTAAATAAGATCCTTAAAGATATTATTATTAAGTCGAAAACACTATCTGATTTTGATGCGCCGTATGTACCTGGGTGGGACTGTCATGGTCTGCCAATCGAGCTACAGGTAGAGAAAAAAGTGGGCAAGCCTGGTAAAAAAGTGACCGCTGCCGAGTTTCGTGAGAAATGCCGTGCTTATGCGCAAAAGCAAGTCGAAGGTCAAAAAGCTGATTTTAAACGCTTAGGTGTGTTTGGTGACTGGGACAAACCTTATTTGACGATGAACTTTGACTTTGAAGCAAACGCAATTCGTGTGTTAGGTCGTATCATCAAAAGTGGGCATTTGCATAAAGGTTCAAAGCCTGTGCATTGGTGTACTGACTGTGGTTCGGCATTGGCTGAAGCAGAAGTTGAATATCAAGATAAACAATCTCCGGCGATTGACGTAAAGTTTGATTTTGTAGACCAAGCTGCGGTAGTAGCTGCGTTTGATGTAGCCGAAGGTCATGAAGGTGAAGGCAGTGTAGGCACCGTGATCTGGACTACAACGCCATGGACATTACCGGCAAACCGTGCGGTTGCTGTACATGAGGCATTGGAATATGCACTTGTTCAAGTGGAAGATGAAGGTAAAGTTCAACGTCTAATCTTAGGATCTGAGCTAGTCAAAGATGCAATGGATCGTTTTGGTTTTAATCATTTCCATGTATTGGGGTATGTTAAAGGTCAAGCCCTTGAGAACTTGCGTGTTGCACACCCATTTTATGACTTCGATGTGCCAGTAATTGTTGCTGAGCATGTAACTACCGACTCGGGTACTGGGGTTGTGCATACAGCACCTGGCCATGGTCAAGAGGATTTCAGCGCTGGTTTAGCGTATGGGTTAGAAGTTGCAAACCCAGTTGGCGCAAACGGTGTTTATTTCCCTGATACGCCATTATTTGGCGGTCAACACGTGTTTAAGGCTAATGCGAGTGTGATTGAAGTGCTGAGTGAAAAAGGCGCATTAATGCATCACCATGCGTTGCAGCATAGCTATCCACATTGCTGGCGCCATAAAACGCCAATTATTTTCCGAGCAACACCGCAGTGGTTTGTGAGTATGGATCAGGCTAACTTACGCCAAGACTCTTTAAATGAAATAGCCAAGACACAATGGCTACCTGAATGGGGCGAAAACCGTATTGCAAACATGGTTGAAGGGCGTCCTGACTGGTGTATCTCTCGTCAACGTACGTGGGGAGTGCCAATTGCACTATTTGTAGATAAAGACACTGGCGCACTACATCCAAATACTGAAGAGTTTATTGAGCAAGTTGCTGTTTTAGTTGAAGGCAAAGGTATTCAAGCGTGGTATGACTTAGATCCGGCAACGCTGTTAGGTGACGACGCTGAGCAATATATGAAAGTGCAAGACACTTTAGATGTGTGGTTTGATTCTGGTGTATCACATGCATGTGTAGTGGATGCACGAGAAGAGCTTACAGGCCCAGCAGATCTATATCTTGAAGGTTCAGATCAGCACAGAGGCTGGTTCATGTCGTCAATGATGACTTCGGTTGCTATTAATGGTCATGCACCATATAAACAAGTCCTGACTCATGGTTTCACTGTTGATGAAAACGGCCGTAAGATGTCAAAGTCTTTAGGTAATGTTATTTCTCCACAGAACATTATGAACAAGCTTGGCGCAGATATTTTACGCTTATGGGTGGCATCAACGGATTACACCGCAGAAATGACGGTATCAGATGAAATATTTAAACGCTCAGCTGATCGTTATCGCCGTATTCGTAACACGAGTCGCTATTTATTGTCGAATTTAAGCGGGTTCAACCCTGAGACAGATTTAGTGGCAATTGATGATATGGTTGAGCTAGACCGTTGGATTGTATCAAGAGCAGCGCAATTGCAAACCGAAATTTTGAAAGCCTATGATAACTATCAAATGTTGGTAGTGACTCAGAAGCTAATGAATTTCTGTACCGGTGAGCTTGGCTCATTCTACTTAGATGTCATTAAAGACCGTCAGTACACAGCAAAGAGTGATAGCCATGCACGTCGTTCATGTCAGTCAGCGCTTTATCATATTGCCGAAGCAATGACGCGTTGGATGGCGCCAATCATGAGCTTTACGGCACAAGAAATTTGGCAGGCATTACCAGGTAAGCGCAGCCAGTTTGTATTTACCGATGTATGGTATGAAGGCCTTAACGATGCCTCTGAAGGACAGTTGAGCAATGAATATTGGCAAGGTGTACTTGCTGTGCGTGATGAAGTGAACCGTGTGTTAGAGAGTGCACGTAAAGAAGAAGTCATTGGCGCGACGTTGCAGGCCGAAGTGACACTTTACACTGATGGCGATTTAGCGAGTGGGCTGCAAAAGCTAGGTGATGAGCTACGTTTTGTATTACTTACGTCGAAAGTGACTATTGCACCTGCGAGTAACAAACCGGAAGATGCGATTGCCTCTGAAATCGATGGTTTGTTTATCACTGTTGCTGCAACCGACGCTCAAAAGTGTGAGCGTTGTTGGCACTATTGCGATGATGTGGGTAGTCACGAGACACATACTGATATGTGTGGTCGTTGTATTACTAACGTTGAAGGTGACGGCGAACAGCGTCAGTTTGCATAGGAGTATAATGTGACCGACTCAACTCAAAAAAGTGGTTTAGTTTGGTTATGGCTAAGTCTACTGCTCTTTGCAGTAGACTATGTTACCAAAGCTGCAGTAATGGATAGTATGAAACTTTATGAGTCAATCGAGTTGCTGCCATTTTTTAATTTTACCTACATGCACAACTACGGTGCTGCGTTTAGTTTTTTAAGTGAAGCGGGTGGGTGGCAACGTTGGTTTTTAAGTTTTATTGCAGTGGCAATTAGTGCGTTATTGCTGTTTTGGCTACGCAAATTACCGGCAAATAACTGGGTTTTGTGTGGTGCTTACTCATTAGTTTTGGCTGGTGCGATAGGAAATTTGGTCGATAGGCTTGTCCATGGTTACGTGATTGACTTTTTACATTTTTACTACCAAAACTGGCATTATCCGGCGTTCAATATTGCTGATATGGCAATTGTAGGTGGTGCTGGTCTATTATTATTTGATGCCTTTAAAGGTGATTCTTCTCAGGAGAAAAAAGCATGAGTGAACAAGTGATAGGGTCTCAGTCTGAGGTGCTTTTTCATTTTTCGATAAAGCTTGAGGATGGCTCTGCTGCTGATTCGACTAAAGTGCATAATAAGCCTGCAAAGTTATTTATGGGCGATGGCAGCTTGACTGAAAACTTTGAAAAATGTTTATTGGGTTTGGTTGTTGGTGACAGTAAGTCATTTGACTTAGAGCCTGACGATGCGTTTGGTCAACCAAACCCAGATAATATTTATTATGTTGACCGTAGTAAATTCGGAGCTGATACACCCGCAGAGGTTGGCAGTATCATTGCATTTACTCAACCAGATGGTACCGATTTGCCTGGGCTTGTACGTGAAGTGGCTGGCGAGTCAGTCACTGTTGACTTTAATCACCCGCTGGCAGGTCAAAAGGTGACGTTTGAAGTTGATATTCTTGAGGTAAGCAACTAATGGATATCTTACTAGCCAACCCAAGAGGTTTTTGTGCAGGTGTAGACCGTGCAATAAGCATCGTGGAGCGTGCACTAGATATTTTTGAAAGCCCGATATATGTCCGCCATGAGGTTGTTCACAATAAATATGTTGTGAATGGCCTGAAAGCGCGTGGTGCTGTATTTGTGGAAGAGTTACATCAGGTACCAGACGATAGCATTGTTATTTTTAGTGCACATGGTGTGTCTCAGCAAGTGCGTCAAGAAGCAAAACGACGTGAGCTTAAGGTATTTGACGCAACGTGCCCGTTAGTGACTAAAGTTCATATGGAAGTAACACGAGCGAGTCGTAAGGGCACAGAGTGTATCTTGATAGGCCACCACGGTCACCCAGAAGTCGAGGGCACTATGGGGCAGTATGCCAATGATGATGGTGGTATTTACCTTGTAGAGACACCAGAAGATGTGAACGCATTAGAGATAAAAGATCCGAGCAATGTATTTTATTGTAGTCAGACTACTTTGTCAGTGGATGACACTGCGGATGTGATTGATGCACTGAGGTGTAAATTTCCTGATATACATGGCCCGCGTAAAGATGATATTTGTTACGCAACTCAAAATCGCCAAGATGCAGTGCGAGATTTAGCTGATAAAGTTGATGTGTTACTGGTTGTTGGTGCAAAAAACAGCTCAAACTCAAATCGCTTACGTGAACTTGCGGATAAAATGGGTACGATTTCATACTTGATTGATGATGCGAGCAGTATGAGTGAAAGCTGGTTTGATAACATTAACAGTGTGGGTGTCACTGCGGGGGCATCAGCACCAGAGGTCTTAGTTCAGCAGGTTATTACACGTTTGAAAGAACTTGGGGGGGAAACTGTCATTGAGAACCCAGGTGAAGAAGAAAATGTTGTATTTGCTGTGCCGATTGAATTGCGTTAACTAAGCATGCAGCCATGTTTAAGTCACCTGATTTAACCAATGGATTGCTCCCTGCTATAGTCACTGAACGGGGTGTACTGGCTATGCTAGTCGCCTCGCAGACTCTGGCATTATTACTGGCCTTTTCTCCTATGAGTTATGAATCTATTTGGGTTCGGCTGGGCATAATAAGTTTATTTGTTCACTGCGTAAGTGCCATTGGCTTTACTGTACTTTCGTTGCTACAGCATTACTTAAATAGATATTCAGGTATTTTCGAATACAGCGTTATTGTCATCGTATTCCAAGTAATCACTTTCCTATTAAGCTTAGGTGTTGCCGTATTTGAGGTGACATCCGCAGAGTTTCTTGATTGGCCTTTTATCGCCAAGAATAGTGCAATTTGTCTATTTGTTACTTTTTTATTTTTGCATTTCATGGCTATTTTTCGCGATAAAATTACCACGTATGCTACTTTATCTAGATTAGAACTTGATGCTTTACATGCTAGGATCAGACCGCATTTCTTTTACAATAGTTTAAATACGATTGCAGAACTTACACAACAAGACTCAGACTTCGCTGAGCAAGCAGTATTAACGCTCGCAAATTTATCGCAATGGGCTATGCATCCTAATAAACTAGTTCCGCTTACTGAAGAACTTGCATTATCAAAGAAGTATATTGAACTTGAGCGGTGGCGTTTTGGTAATAAAATGTCAGTAGATTGGTCTCTTCCATCTACTATACCCGATATTTTGGTGCCAGTTTTAACAGTTCAACCCTTAGTTGAAAATGCAATAAATTATGGTGTTGAAGGACTTATCGCCGGCGGTGAAATAAGCATTTCAGTTGAAGCATTCGACCATGCTGTAAAAGTTACCATCAGTAATACGATAGGTACTGATGTTTCTAAACATAAAGGGCAAGGTATGGCACAACGCAATATAAAAGAACGCCTTGTTTTGCATTACGGTCCAGAGGCAAAGCTCGAAATAAAACAAGCAAATAAGCGTTATTTTGCCTCTCTAACTCTTCCTCTACAGGTGAAGCTGTGAAGTATTTAATTGCAGATGATGAACCACTAGCGCGACAAAGAGCCAAAAGGCTAATGGGTAATCTTTCTGGCTTTGATTGCTGCGGTATGGCGGAGCATGGAGCGCAAGTGTTAGAGCTTGTGAATCAAGAAAACCCGGATGTACTATTGCTTGATATTGATATGCCAGGGTTGAGTGGTTTAGAGGTGGCTCAGCGCTTAAGTCATTCGAATCACAATATTAAGATTGTTTTTGTAACGGCTCATCCTGAATTTGCATTAGATGCGTTTCACGTGTTTGCATCAGGCTTTCTGGTAAAGCCTGTACAGTTTGAACAGTTAGAAGCTGTTATGTCTCGATTTTATTCTCCGAAAATCCAATATCAACTGGCAGGACAAACCCGTTCGGTGGATGTTGCTCAGATAATGGTTGCCAAAGCGGAAGATAAGTACACCCATATTTGGTTTGAAGGAGGGGAGGCAGTTATTGATGAAAGTCTTAAAAGCTTACTAGCGACTTATCCTCAAGCGTTTATTCAGATACATCGAAATACATTAGTACGGCGCAATGCAATTGAATCCCTGAGATCATCATCATCTGGGTTGTTACTAAAATTAAAAGGATTTTCTGAGCTTTTACCTGTAAGCCGACGCGCAGCAAAAGACCTTAAAGGCCTCATCTAACGGTTGTTAACCTGTCATGTTCCTTTGCGGTTTTTAGTATCAGCCAAGATTAAATACACTTCCTCCCTCGTTTTATAGTCGCCTGCTTCATAGGCAATCCGTTCATCTGAGATTTTGACCGTTCAGAGAATTGGTTATTGAGTTACGTTTAGAATATTTTATTCTTAATATAGCAAAGATTTTCACCTGAGGTTTTTTAATGGCCCCCTCTTACAGCCGTCAAAATGGTTTTACGCTATTGGAAGTACTGATTGCATTTATGGTACTGAGTTTTGGGTTATTGGGCGCGGTAGCGCTGCAAGCAAAAGCCAAACAAGCGAGTTTCGATTCTATGCAGCGAGCGGCAGCCGTCGCGTTAGCAAATGATATTATGCAGAGGATCAGAGTCAATGATTCAGTGCAATTGTCGAGTAATTATAAGTTAACATTCACAAGCCAGACCCCATTAAATGCGCAACGACGTTGTTTTGGTGCGCAGTGTTCGAGTGCAGCAATTGCTGCGCTAGATTTAGAGCAATGGAAATTAGCGATTAGGGCGAGAGAGAATACCGGTACCTTGGATGACACGACGGTGTGTATTAATCCTCAGTCATCGGCAGGGACCCAAGGTCGAGGTTTTGATGTTGAAGTGATTGTGTCATGGCGCGGCAGACAAAAAATAAAGGCAACGGATGAAACTAAAGCGATAAACTGCGGCACAAATGATGATCAACGTCGACTGGTTGTGCTGAATAGCTTTGTTTTTGCGAGGGGGATTTAATGAAAAAGAATGGGTTTTCTCTGCTTGAGTTAATGATATCTATGTTCATTGGGGTATTGATTTTAGGAGGGGTTATTGCCACCTATATTAGTATGAAGGTGACGACTCGGGATACGATGGCGATTGGTGAAATGCAAGAAACGGGTCGGTTAGCTTTGTCTATTTTACAACGAGATATTGAGCAAGTTGGCTTTTGGGGGACTTTTTACGATGAAGGGTTTACCGAAGAAAATGTCGAAAGTGTGTCAAACCCAAGCAACGATTGCTTTGGGGGGTTAAATAATGGCAGCTTTCCGGATGAAACGCCGACGAATTTTAGGCCTGTTTACGCAGAGGTGTCAGATGGGTCTAATGTATTAGATTGTATTGCTAGTAGTGTAAAAAATACTGATGTTATTCAACTAAAATTGTTAGAAGGAAATCCTGTTGTTTTTAATGGAGGGGTAGCTCAGGGGGTTGATAAGAATAGATTCTATTTTATCTCAGACCAAGAGCGAGCTGAGTTTGTTTCCGGTGCCAATACCATTAATTTACCGACTGTAAATTCAACAGTTTGGCCATACAGCCATCATGTTTACTATCTATCAACTGAGACAATAACGATTAATAATATCGAGCGAGACATCCCCACTTTACAACGCTTACGATTAACTCGAACGGGAATGTATCAAGAAACAGTCATGGAAGGCATTGAAGATTTTCGACTGGTTTTTGGGCTAGATACCAACGGCGATTTTCGGGTTGATACTTATCGAAGTACGCCTGATATGACAGCATCAAACTGGGAAAATGATGACGGTATTTTAACTGTACAAATTTACCTCTTGGTACGAGCGTTGGAGCCCGATCCAGGTTTACAGCTAAATAGTCGGACTTATACGTTAGGCTTTGATGCTGACCGCAGAACACATACGTTTTCTGATTATTATCGACGTACCGTTTTTTCTACCACTATCAGGCTTAATGGGACTATGGCATGGCGAATATAAAGAACCAAAATGGCATTGTATTGGTAACCGCGATGATCATGATTGTTGCAGTGACGGCAGTGGCTGTGACCTTAATGAGCAGTAGCAGCATTGATTTAAAAATTACCAATGCAGCACAAGAGCGAGAACAAGCTGAGAACTTACTGGTTGGAGAGGTACAGAGGGTTATTCTAGAAGAGGGGAATCGCAATAGTCAGAGTCGTTTCTTGATGTCAGTTAATCAACTTGAATTAGCCGAGAATAATACATTTGATGGGATGCATGGCACGGATAATGTCATGCGAGGCTTAAATAACGGCCCAAAAGAATTGGACTGCCCTCGGTCATTTAAATATACCAAAGGCATTGTTTGTAACTTAACTGAGATCAGCACGACAGTAGAATATGGTACACGAGCAAAGCATCGGCTTACAGTTGTGGTGGGTGTTGGCCAGCAGATGATCAGTGCGAGCGCGGGGAAATAATATGAAAAATATGATGCTAATTTTATTGCTTGGCTGCGTGGCAACATTTCAATCAATAGCCGAAGATATAGAGCTTTACGTAAAACATAATATAGAGGTAGATGAAAAGCCTCGGGTGATGATTATTTTTGATACCTCAGGCAGCATGGCGTTTTCAAGCCAAACAGGTCGCAGTTGTGGTTACAACTATTATCGCGGTCGATATAATTTATGCTCGGATAGTCGCCTAGGTGTGGCCAAAAGCGCGATTACTGATTTAGTCAACGATAATTCGGATATTGAATTTGGCCTAATGCGCTTTAATGGGGGAAGCGGTGGGTATGTTTTAGCTGGTATAGGTTCCAGTCAATCAACGATTAAGTCACAAATCGGTAATTTAGTTGCTAATGGCTCTACGCCTTTAAGTGAGACATTGTGGGAAGCGTATTTATATCTAACGGGTGATAAACGAGACTACTCTGTGAATGTTGGGGGACGAGACACTAGTATTGAAAATGGGGATAGCTATATCTCACCATTTCATCGAAATGCAGGGGATCCTGAACGGTGTGATAACTCCGTTAATATTATTGTGATGACAGATGGTGACCCCTCAGGAGATACGGGTAGAAATGAAAGTATTAAAAACTTGTATCGTGCTAACTTTGGAGTTGCGGCGCCGATTAGTAATAATTATATGCCAGCCTTAGCTCGGTCAATTCATGGTAACGGTGATGACTTTGATATTTACGATGGTGATGAAACTAATAATCATAAAGGGCGAGTATATACCATTGGTTTCGGTACGGGTATGAGCCCTAGCGGTGAGAGTATTCTTGAAGAAACGGCTGAGCTAGGGGGAGGGCAATATTTACAAGCAAATACCTCTTCTCAACTATCAGCGGCATTCGAATCAGTTACAAATAGTATTCGTCAAGAAGCAGACAGCTTTGCATTGCCTGTTGCTGCAAATACAGGTAATCAAACCAAAAGCAGCGACTCTTTGTATTACACGATGTTTTTACCTGAGACTCATACACGGTGGAAAGGCAATTTAAAAAAACTCAAAGTGCAGGATAATAAATTGTTAGTTGATATGGCGGGAAAAGCAGCAATCGATAGTGATGGGAAAATAGATCAAAATGCGACAACATTCTGGTCTGAGCCTGGTTCAAAAGATGGCAATGCGGTTGATAAAGGCGGTGTAAATTATCAATTGAGTCGACAAAATACCCGTAAAATTTACTCTGATTTTGGTGATGCAGCATTACATGACTTTACATATGCGGAAGCGCTTCGCCAGTATGGCAATGATATTGATACATTTGCAGACAAAATGAATGCATCTTCAACGGAGTTGTCTAGCATCATGCAGTGGGCGACAGGTATTGATGTTGATGATGAAGATAATGACGGCAATGATAATGAGCGTCGAGAGACGATTTTTGGTGACCCATTACACTCAAAAGTGGTGTCTATCAATTATGGAACCGAGGCTAATCCAAATGTTCGACTTTTGATTGGCACCAACGCCGGCTTTTTGCACATGTTTAAAGATGAAGGCAATACGATGACCGAAAGCTGGGCTTTTATTCCGGAAAGTTTGCTACCAGTGCTTAAAGCGCAAAAAAATAATCAAGAAGACACCAAGTTATATGGGGTAGATGGAGAATCTACACTTTATCATGATGATAGAGATGGTGATAACCTCGTGTCATCCGGAGACAAAGTTTGGTTGTTTTTTGGCCTTCGTCGTGGTGGTAATCAATATTACGCTTTAGATATTACCAACCCAGATTCGCCAAATATGATGTGGGGCGGGCCAATCACGGGTGGAACCGGTGACTTTGCAAAGCTCGGTCAGACTTGGGCCAAGCCTCTAGTCACACATATAGAAAATCAAGGTGATGATCCTGTTGTGATATTTACCGCAGGATACGATACCAATAAAGACAATACTTCTAAAAGTAATGATTCAATAGGGGAAGGGCTTTTTATTGTTAAGGCTGAAACAGGGGATCTAATTTGGGCGTTAACACGTGACAAGGGTTTTAAAGGTCGCCATAGCATCGTGGGTGGGGTTGCCGCATTAGACTCAAACTATGATGGTTTTGATGATCGTTTATACATGGCAGATACCGGCGGTGGTGTATGGCGAGTAGATATGCCAGGTGCTGACCCAACGGACTCAGATAAGCCGTGGACGCACTTTAGATTGGCTCTGCTCGCAGGTAACTCGGTATCAACTGACAGGCGTTTTTATCATGCCCCAGTAGTCGCGAGAACCTATTTTAGTAAGGTGTCAGTTACAGAAACCAGCAATGGTGACCTTAAAACACGAAAAGATACACCTTATGAAGCCATTTTAGTTGGTTCGGGTAATCGAACTCGCCCATCATCGACAGGCACCGTTGATTTCTTATTTATGATAAGAGATGAAAATTCAGTAACGAAATCTTTTGAGGGAGATGATATTCCGGAGGCGATTAAAGTAAAGGATTTATTAAATGTCACAAATGATCCTTTCTCGAAGCGGCTGAATAATTATGAACGATTTACCGACTTAGAAGGGAAGTTAGGTACCTTCCATGGCTGGAAATACCGCTTGGGCTCATCTGAAAAGTCTTTATCTGAAGCTTCGGTTGCCGGAGGCGTGGCTTATTTTACATCGTTTACACCTCCAACCACAGCAACCAAGTGTAAAGTAGAGGCAGGAGCCGGCAAACTTTATGCGTTTCACTTACATTATGGTACCAAAGTTTATAATAATGTGAGCTTTGATACGCAAACTGCTGTACCTGAAGCTCCTCAGCCTTACTTCACCTGTGAAAAACCAACAGGGGTTTCAAGCTCAGATTCAAACTATTGCAGAGCCGTAGTGAGAATGATAGGGCCAGCCATTGCCTCGGGTGATGATAGTGAAGACTTTGGACCAGCATCGGGAGTGCCGTTTATTACACCTGAAGTGAAGGGGGATGGCGCGCCGATCACCATCGATGGCAAGGTCGTGTTAACAGCCGCACCATTGAATTTTGGTTTGCAAACACAGCAATTATATATTTATAAAAGGGAAGAACATGATGAGAAATAGCGCAAAATGGCAACAAGGTTTTACCTTGATAGAAGTATTGATTGTGGTTGCGATTATCGGGATTTTGGTAGCAATTGCCATTCCGAACTATGAACGCTATGCAAAAAGAGCTGCACGTGCCGATGCCATGGTAATTTTATTGGATGCAGCGAATAAACAAGAACAATTCTTTGTTGATAATCGGCAGTATACAACAGACTTAGAAGACATTGGTGTACCTGCTGTTAGTGAAAATGGTTACTTCTCTATTGCGGCGACAGTCAATAATAGTACGTTCATTATTACTGCAACCGCAGAGGGGGGCCCTGTCAGTTCTGATTCAGTATGTACAACATTGACAATAAATGAGCTAGGGCTGAAAGGAAATACCGGCTCGGGCTCCGCAGATGAGTGTTGGGAACGATAAATTAGTCATTTGCATTTATCGGTTGCTCTTAATCTAGAGCGGCCAGCCAAGCTCAAAGTCAGCTCAAGTCCGACTTGCTTACCTGACTTTCTTTCGATGCAGTATACAAATGTGCCATTTGTGAAGCCTTTTATACTGCCATTAGGTTTAAAAACAATAGCGCGGCGTGGGTATGTGAAGTTATGGGGATGCTTAATAGCATCAATAATAATAAGTCGTTTGTCATTTTGACCAAATATACGTAAATCTTGATTATCGATGAAAACGGTAAGCGGTTTATGCCACTGTTTCGGTTGGCATTTGTTATTGATGAGAGGGCATATCGTGATATTTTTATCTAAGACCATGGCCTGACTTCGTGCGAATGTGAGTGTTTTTTTCACTAGACGCAAGTGCTGTTCGGGTAGGTGGTTAGATAATATCTCTGAGTAACTGGCCAAAGAAAGTAGGGATAAAATACTCATAATAGCCACTGTTATAAGCATCTCTATCATGGTAAACGCATAACTATTTTGTCTCTTTAAGGTATCCATCCATGGATCTCCATATCGTCTTTTGTGACACACCAATATTCCTAAAACCCATTTCAGTAAATTAAATGGTGTATTGGTGGTGTAAAAAATTATTCATGCTGATTAATTACATATCGATGTTTTCCGGTTACTAAGGTATTTATTTGCCGTAAAATTTGATCGTTCTTTTAATGTAATTGATATAATTTTAGTAAAAAGCGAGAAGACGTCAATGTAGTTCATGCCCACACTACACACCTTAGGCTACAATTTATTTCTTATTGTATTAAGAGCAGTTTTGGTCAACATCACCGGTGTAAAAAGCATTACCAGACAAAGCCAATTTGAGTGCTTTGCTTTTTCCGTCTCCACCCGCGGGGCAATATATAAAACTGCCAACGGTAGAGGTTACTCTGCCACTGCTATCAAAACGAATACTGCTTGAACCACTGAATGTCAATTTATCACCATCAGGCAACATGTCGATTGCTCTTAGTAAAGTATCATTGTTGTTAAAGGCACCGTTATTATCTGCGTCAATAAACACAATAACATTGTTATTCGACCAGTTATTCTCACATGACATATTGCTACGAGCAGCCAGCCTAGAAGGGTTGACAGGGCAAGCAATGACAATTTCATCACTGGTTGTTGCCTTTGCCCTGGCAAATGAAATCGTTCTTTTTAAATCGAGCAGAAATGCTTCTGAACGATTATTTTGTGCGAGGTTATTGCTACCTGATAATGCAATAGCGGCAAGTATTCCTAAGATAGCGATTGCGATCAATAATTCGATCAAGGTGAAGCCACGTATATTTCTCATTGTATACTCCAAGCCTAAAGACAGCGGTTCATACTTTAGTTTTACTCATTATGACGTTGTTTTTTGTTCAGATCCAATCTCTTTGTTTGCTAACGGTTTTAGGATTGACTAAAATCGACACACTGCCAATGGAAAACTAAAGAATCATGAAGAAAATAGAAGCAATAATAAAGCCATTTAAATTAGATGATGTAAGAGAAGCATTATCAGATATTAGTATTACCGGTATGACTGTCTGTGAAGTAAAGGGGTTTGGCCGTCAAAAAGGACATACAGAGCTGTACCGTGGTGCTGAATACATGGTTGATTTTCTGCCTAAAGTTAAGCTCGACATTGTATTAGCAGATGAAGACGTCGATAGGGCTATTGATGTTATTCTCAAGACGGCGCAAACAGGTAAAATAGGTGATGGAAAAATATTTGTGACTGATGTTGAGCGCGTAGTACGTATTCGTACTGGTGAAGAAGACGAAGAAGCGATTTAAATGGGGTTGGTTCTAAACTAAAAAGCCGCATTAATATTGCGGCTTTTTGTTATTCAAAAAGAAGTTAACGCTTGTTTAGGGCTCTAGTTTGCTTAGCATGCTCACTTAAATCACGTAATCCCAGTTTGTCATAACTTTTTTCCATGATCATAAGGGCTTCATTGAGGTAGCTACTTTGAGAGTAATGCTCAACAACATATTTTCCACGGTTAGCAGCCGCAAGGAACGCTTCACGTTCAAAGTAATATTCAGCCACTTTTATTTCGTATCGAGCCATTCTATTTAACAACCAACCGAGACGCTTCTTAGCTTCTGGTATATAAGGGCTACTCGGATAGCTTTTTACCAGTGTAGATAAGTCTTGAAAAGCAACTCTAGTGCGACTTGCATCGCGGTCAGCTCGGTCAACACCAAAGTATTCTTGGAACGCATTTTTATCCGCTTTAATATTTACCAAGCCACGCATGTAATACATGTAGTCTAAGTTTTTATGGTTTGGGTTTAAGCGAATAAAACGGTCGATAGTGGCAAGCGCCTGTTCTGTATTGCCTGTTTGATAATGTGCAAACACTAAATCCATCTGTACTTGGCGTGAATAAGGGCCAAATGGGTAGCGAGAGTTGATAGCACTTAATAGTTCAATGGCTCTAGCATAAAGTCCGGAGTCTAATGTTTGTTTTGCGTCATCATATAATGCTTGCGCTGATTTATTTGGTACGCGTTCGATATCTTCTTGTTCTGGTGCGGACGAACATGCCGCTAATCCTAAAAATGAGGCGCTTACTACGATAGCAAAGGCGCGCTTCCCTAAGTTCATTATCATTTTATTTTACTACCTTTGTTGTCTTCGGCTAGGCCAAGTGGGCAAAACCGAGTAAACTATGCAATTATGCGATTCTAACCCAGTCGAGCAAAGCTTGCACTGGTAATTTAGGTAAAGTTACAGATGTCAGAGCAAATTTCTCTTCAAGCTGAAGTCCCTACTGAGCTAGGTGGTAAACGTCTAGACCAAATTTTGGCGCAATTGTTCCCCGATTTTTCACGTTCAAGAATAAAAACTTGGATTTTGGATGATAAAATCACCGTTGATGGTGAAGTATTTAATACGCCTAGAGAAAAGTTACTAGGTGGTGAAGTGGTGGCTATTGAAACGCTTATTGAAGCACCTCGTGAATATGAGGCACAAGATATCCCGTTAAATATTGTTTATGAAGATGATGATATTTTAGTGATCAATAAATCGATGGGCTTAGTTGTGCATCCTGGTGCGGGCAACCCTGATGGGACTGTATTAAACGCACTACTGCATCATCACCCTGATATTATTAATGTGCCTCGTGCAGGTATTGTGCATCGTCTAGATAAAGATACGACAGGCTTGATGGTGGTAGCAAAAACAATTCAAGCACAAACTCATTTGGTAAAGAACTTACAGGCGCGTGAAAACTTTACCCGTGAGTATGAAGCTTTATGTAATGGCACAATGACCGCGGGTGGCATGGTTGAAAAGCCGATAGGTCGTCATGCAACTAAGCGTACACATATGGCTATTCATGAAATGGGTAAACCGGCAATCACGCATTACCGTGTTGCTGAGAAGTTTAGAGCGCACACGCGTTTACGTTTACGACTAGAAACGGGTCGTACCCACCAAATTCGTGTTCACATGGCGCATTTAAATCATCCTCTCATTGGCGATCAACTTTACGGTGGCCGACCACGCCCACCACGTAATGCCACACCTGAGTTATTTGCTCAACTAAGAGACTTCAAACGCCAAGCACTGCATGCGATCAAATTGAGTATTGCTCACCCAATTACAGGTGAAATTATGACATGGGAAGCGCCTATTCCTGATGACATGCAAATAGTCACTGAAGCGTTACGCGCAGATACAAAAGAAAATCCCGATTTGGCATTGTAGTTTTTGCTGTGATCCTTCCTAATTGGCCTATTCAAGATAAAGTTGGTGCATTATCAACCACACGATGTGGTGGTGCATCGACTGGGCCATTCCTAGGTTTTAACCTAGGGTATCATGTGGGTGATGACCATGATGCTGTTATAAAAAATCATCAAGCGCTTAGTGCTTATCTACCTGCTAAAGCCATTTGGCTTGAACAAATACACGGTAACAGTGTATTTGTCGCAAATGAAAAAAAGCCAGTTACGCCATGGCCGCAAGCCGATGCTTTGTATACTAACGCTCGTTTGCAGCCGCTTGCTATTATGACCGCTGATTGCTTACCTATATTATTAGCAAGCAAATGCGGTGGAGAAGTTGCTGCCGTGCATGGCGGGTGGCGACCTTTGGCTGCTGGTATATTGGCGAATACGTTAGCGAAGTTTCATTGTAACCCGAGTGATATTTTTGCTTGGTTAGGCCCAGCTATCGGCCCTACAGCGTTTGAGGTTGGCCCTGAAGTTGTTACGCAATTTTGTGATTTAGATAGCGCACATTGTAGCGACTTTGTTGAACAAAATACGGGTAAATATTTGGCCGATATATTCGCGATTGCGACTCGTCAGTTAGCCGAATTAGGCGTGACTAAGGTGTATACTGATAAACTATGTACAGTCACTGACTCTCAACATTTTTTCTCTTATCGACGTGATGGTCAAACAGGTCGTATGGCCAGTGTGATCTGGCGTAATTAATCCGAAGAGTTTTCAGCTTTTTGACTTGAACATTTCACAAATCATACCCATTTAATAACAAGTTATAGTTATAAATAGGTATATACCTTATGCGTTTGGACCGATTTACCAGTAAATTTCAAGCAGCACTTTCTGATGCCCAATCATTGGCTTTGGGCCGAGACCATCAATTTATTGAACCTGTGCATTTGATGTATGCCTTGTTGCAGCAAACAGGTTCAAGTGTACGTGCACTGCTAGCGCAAGCTGGGATTAGTGCTGATGAGTTGAATACCAAATTATCTCAAGCCATTGAGAAAGTATTTAAAGTTGAAGGCATTGGTGGAGACGTTCAGTTATCACATAATTTAATTGGTTTGATCAACTTATGTGATAAGTACGCACAAAAGCGTAAAGATAAATATATATCAAGCGAACTATTTGTTTTTTCAGCGTGCGAAGACAAAGCTGACTTAGGCGAAATCTTCAAGGCACTGAATATTACTCAACCTAAAATCGAGGCGGCAATAAAAGCTATTCGAGGCGGTCAAAAGGTTGATAACCCAAATGCAGAAGAAACACGTCAAGCGCTGGAAAAGTACACTGTTGATTTAACCGAGCGTGCCGAACAAGGGAAGTTAGATCCCGTTATCGGCAGAGATGATGAGATTCGGCGTACGATTCAGGTTTTACAACGTAGAACTAAAAATAACCCTGTTTTAATTGGTGAGCCTGGGGTCGGTAAAACAGCCATAGTTGAAGGGCTGGCACAACGAATTATCAATGGCGAGGTCCCTGAAGGATTGAAGAATAAACGTGTTCTTTCGCTTGATCTAGGTGCATTGGTAGCAGGGGCAAAGTACCGAGGTGAGTTTGAAGAGCGTTTGAAATCTGTTCTCAACGAGCTATCAAAGGAAGAAGGCCAAGTTATTTTATTTATTGATGAAATACATACGATGGTTGGCGCTGGAAAAACAGACGGGGCAATGGATGCAGGCAATATGCTTAAACCCGCTTTGGCGCGCGGAGAACTACACTGTGTGGGAGCAACCACTCTTGATGAATATCGCCAATATATTGAAAAAGATGCCGCATTGGAGCGCCGTTTTCAGAAAGTATTTGTCAGTGAGCCAAATGTGGAAGACACCATCGCAATATTGCGAGGGTTAAAAGAGCGGTACGAGTTACATCATTCTGTTGATATCACCGACCCAGCAATTGTTGCAGCGGCCAACTTGTCACATCGTTATATTTCTGATCGCCAATTGCCAGATAAAGCAATTGATTTGATTGATGAGGCTGGGAGCTCTATACGCCTACAAATTGACTCAAAGCCTGAACAGTTGGATAAGTTAGAGCGTCGGATCATTCAGCTTAAACTCGAAGATAATGCATTGGCTAAAGAAAAAGATGAAGCGAGCCAAAAGCGTCGTTCACAGATGCAAACGTTAATATCTGAACTGGAAGGGGAGTATCGAGAGTTAGATGAAGTTTGGAATGCTGAAAAAGCGTCATTGCAGGGTACACAAGTTATAAAAGCTGAGTTGGAACAAAGCCGCTTAGATTTAGAAGTTGCCAGACGTGCAAGTGACTTGCAGCGCATGTCAGAATTGCAATACGGCCGAATTCCCGAATTAGAACGCAAACTTGATTTAGCATCACAAGCGGAAATGCAAGAAATGAACTTGCTTAAAAATCAAGTTGGTGAAGATGAAATCGCAGAAATATTATCGCGTTGGACAGGGATCCCCGTGGCAAAAATGCTACAAGGTGAACGAGAAAAACTACTCGCAATGGAAGATGAGTTACACGACAAAGTAATTGGTCAAGATGAAGCTGTTCATGCGGTCTCCAATGCGATTCGTCGCTCTAGGGCTGGATTGGCCGATCCTAATCGACCTATTGGTTCATTTTTATTTTTAGGACCAACAGGCGTTGGTAAAACGGAGCTGACCAAAGCATTGGCACACTTTATGTTCGATACTGAAGATGCCATGGTCCGAATAGATATGTCAGAATTTATGGAGAAGCACTCGGTGGCACGACTCGTCGGAGCGCCTCCTGGGTACGTAGGCTATGAAGAAGGCGGATATTTAACTGAGGCGGTAAGACGTCGTCCATATTCAGTTGTATTGCTCGATGAAGTTGAAAAAGCACATCCAGACGTATTTAATATATTGCTGCAAGTATTAGACGATGGTCGATTGACTGACGGCCAAGGTCGTACGGTGGATTTTAAGAATACTGTGATCATCATGACCTCAAATTTGGGCTCAGATATTGTTCAAGAGCAAGCAAGTAACAATGATTATGTGGGTCTAAAAAAACGGGTCATGAATGAACTCGCAACGCAATTTAGACCTGAATTTATTAATAGAATCGACGAAACCGTGGTGTTTCATCCATTGATCACAGAGCACATAAAGAAAATAGCATCGATACAGCTCACTAAACTGACTGCAAGGTTACATGAAAAAGGTTTCCAGTTTGACTTGACCAAAGATGCTTTGGAAAAAATTGCCCAAAGTGGCTTCGATCCCGTATTTGGCGCTCGCCCTTTAAAACGGGCTATTCAACAGTATATTGAAAATCCATTAGCACAAAGGTTGTTATCTGGTGAGTTTGTCAGTGGCGATAGTATTGTGGTTGATGTTCAAAATGAAGAAATTGTTTTTCTAAAATAAGTAACTCTAGGTTTTCTCTAACGTGTTGAACGGCGTAATAATATAATGTTATTACGCCGCTTGTGATCTAGAAAGTTGTTATGTCTTTATACCTTAAATGTTAGGAGCATACCATTGACCTTCTCTGCGCTATTGACCAGTTTTGCGGCATCTTCAGCGACTTTATAGCTTAACTGTAAATTCTCTTCACCATGATTGCTGATGGTATTAATATTGGTATTAATGTCAGTACTCACAGCTTGTTGTTGCTCAGCCGCCGCGGAAATCTCGAGCGCAGAGTTGGCAATGTCAGTTATTTGATTATAAATAGTTTCCAGCGCTTCTTGGCTTGCTTGGCTCGCTTGTACACAGTTGTCAGCTCGGTCTTTGGTCGATTGCATGACTTTTGACCAGTTGTGTAATGTATCTTGGATTTCTTTAATCGAGTTATAAATATGGCTGGTGGCATTTTGTGTACGTGATGAAAGTGCGCGTACTTCATCTGCGACAACAGCAAATCCTCGGCCATGTTCGCCTGCGCGTGCGGCTTCAATGGCTGCATTTAATGCGAGTAAATTTGTTTGTTCAGCAATTCCTTCGATTTCGGTCATGACTTGGCCAATTTTATCAGCTTCATTTGCGAGTGTAGTTGCTGTTTGCGCTGCTTCATCAACTTGGTTGGCCAAAGAGCTCACCATACTGGCATTATCAGTCATGGTCGCTTTGATATCATTGCAATGTGCTTGAGTTGTATCGACCTTTGTGGCAGTTTCACTGGTGCTATGAGATATTTCGCCAATTGTTACACTCATTTGAGACATCGCGGTGGCCATAGAGCTCAACCGTTGGCTTTGTGCTTTTATTCCTTGCTCGGTATGACTGGATTTTTCATCTAAGCTGGTGGCAATACCCTTAAAGGTAATGGTGGAATCTTGCATTCGACCGAGCACAGTGCGTAACTTGGCCTGCAGCATACCTTGGTTGTATTTTGCAATGCTAAAAGGGGCATGCCCATCGTAAATATACCGAGAGACGGAATCAAATTCAGCACGTTGTTTGGCCAATTGGGCGGGTGTAACTATAAGCTCATCGTAGTTTATAAAGAGCAATGATAAGAGTAATACACTGGTAATGATTGCGCTAAGCCACCCCGCTTGTAAGGTAAGCAAAATAAGGCTCGATAAAATCGCAAATATACTGATAGTTTGTCGCACTCCGATGTTTTCACGCCAATGCCATACCTGTTTACCCGCATTGATGGCCGTGTATAAGCGTTGTGCCCGTTGCTTTAATTGTTCAGAAGGTTTGACGCGCACAGATTGGTAGCCGACCAATTGGCCTCGTTCAAAAATCGGAGTGACAAAAGCATCGACCCAATAATAGCGACCATCTTTACAACGATTTTTTACGACTCCCCGCCATGAATGCCCCTCTTTGAGTTTTTCCCACAGTTCTTTAAATGCTGCTTTGGGCATATCAGGGTGGCGCACTATGTTGTGATTTTTCCCTACGAGTTCATCCTCAGAAAACCCAGAGATAGCGCAAAAAGCTTCATTTGCGTACGTTGTTACGCCTCTTAAATCTGTTGTTGATACGAGTTGCTGAGAGTCGTCAAATGTGACCTCTTCATTCGTGATTGATTGCCCTCGACGCATGTTTTTCTCCATAGGGAATACACAGAAATTATGTTAGATTATAGCCAGTTATAACAATAGGTAAAAGTTAGGAATAACAATGAATGAGACAACCCAAACCTATGGCGTATACCAATTTGGTAACGCAGATGCTTTAACCAATATTTCACAGACTCTATCACATCTTGGTGCGGAAGATGTTCGAATTAAGGTGATCAGCAGCAGTGTTAATCCAATTGACGTAAAAACGCGGATGGGGTTAGGCTTTGTGGCTAAAAATAAAGCACCTGAGGCGTTCATGGCTTTAGGGTATGATGTATTTGGTGTGGTTGAGAATGTTGGTAAAAATGTCTCTGACGTTCAGGTTGGCCAGCACATTATTGCTATGGCAGGGTTTGCTCATTCGCCTGGGTGTTATTCGACTCATGTTCATGCTAATCAAAGTGAGTTAATTGTTGTTGGTGCGCAAGAAAACCCACGGATTGCCGGTCTATGTTTGGCAGGTTTGACAGCGTGGCAGGCATTACAGAAACTTATGCATCATAAAGACAAGCCATTGTTTATTAATGCGTCAACGGGTGGGGTAGGCCATTTAGCGATTCAAATTGCGAAAATGCTAGACTTTGATGTTGTGGCGCTGAGTGCTCGTGCTTCTCATCAGTTATTACAGGCGCTTGATGTCAGTGTTATGAGTTACGACACGTTTTATGACAGTGCGCAGCATAACTGTTCCTTGCTCGATTTAGTCGGCGGCGAATGTGGTTTGCAATTACTAGAGCATATAAAGAAGGGCAATTCAGTTGTAACGGTACCTACTTTGTCAAAAGATGTGATGTGCACTAAAGCAGAGAGTCTTGGTATTAACGCAAGTGGTATTGTTGTTAGCGCTAATAGAGCGGACTTAAAAGCGCTATATAGTGCATATCAAACTGGAGAGATTCGAGTGCATGAAGATAAAACATTTTGTTTAGACGATATATCTGGGGCCCATAGTTATATGGAGCAAGGTAACTATTGCGGAAAAATTATAATTACCGCTTGAGTATTTACACAATTGACCCCATTGAGATGACATTGCCCGTATTGGCTTGAGGATACCTTTTTGATTACTACAGAACTTAAAACACGATTAGACACTTTATCTCAGCCTAAGCATAAGCATGCAATTAAAGGCATAAAACGAGGCATTGAGCGCGAGGCGCTAAGAATTAAAGCAAGTGGCAAAATAGCTCAAACTTCGCACCCAGAGGGAGCGGGTCACCCGCTAACGCATAATAGTATTACGACAGATTTCTCTGAATCATTACTCGAGTTTATTACACCTGCTGGCGAAAATGCAGAAGAGACGTTGGCACAACTTCGCGACTTGCAAAAGTTCACTTTAGAGCATATGGGCGATGAGCTGTTGTGGCCGATGAGTATGCCGTGTTTTATTAACGATGAAAATGACATAGCCTTGGCGCAATTCGGCAACTCTAATATTGGCCGTATGAAAACATTGTATCGCGAAGGGTTAAAAAATCGCTACGGTAGTATGATGCAAGCCATTGCTGGCGTGCATTTTAATATGTCGTTTCCAGACTCATTATGGCAAAGCTTACAAGAGCTCCATGATGACAAGCAGCCCAAACAAGCATTTATCTCGGAACAGTACCTTGGTTTGATCCGCAACTTTAAGCGAGAAATGTGGCTTGTGAGCTATTTATTTGGTGCATCACCTTCTTTGTGTAGCTCTTTCTTACAAGGTAATGACAGTGCTTTACCATTTGAAAAAATTGGTAAAGGTACGTTATATCTTGAACATGGCACGGCATTGCGCCTTGGCGATCTTGGTTATACGAATAGTGCCCAATCGTCATTGAAAGTGACGTATAACAATTTAGATGAGTATATTGCGGGTTTACGTTCAGCAATTCATTGTCACTCAGACTTATACGGTGAGTTAACTGATTACAAAAGTGATAACCCAAAACAGTTAAATAAAAATATTCTGCAAATAGAGAATGAATTTTACTCACCTGTTAGGCCAAAGCGCAACAGCGAAAGTGGTGAAACACCTTCTCAAGCATTAGCGAAAGGCGGCATTGAGTACATTGAGATCAGAGCGCTTGATGTTAACCCTTTTGCTGATACCGGTATTGATATTGAGCAGATCCGATTTTTAGATGTATTTTTGACGTATTGCTTATTGAAAGCATCACCAGAAATGGATTGGGATGAACAGCAACTAACGCAGGTCAATTTACAAAATGTGGTGAATCAAGGTAGAAATCCAGATTTGGTGTTGAAACAAGCATCGCACACAGTGAACATTACTAAATGGGCGACGCAAATATTTACGGATCTTGCGGCGGTTGCAAAGTACATGGACAGCGCGTGTGACACGTTAGATTACTCTAATACAATTGCAAAGTTGAGCGCTTGGGTGACAGATAGTTCGCTTACGTATTCAGGTAGATTAATTGGGCTATTGAAAAGTGAACAACAAGATGCTGGTGTGATGGCGCTGTCGCTTGCACACACATATAAAGCAGCGTCAAAGCAGCAGCCGTATAGTGTTTATAACGAACAAATGCTGCTCAATGAGGCAGCTAAATCTAAAGAAAAAGAGCAAGCAGTCAGTAACGATGACCAGTTGTCTTTTAGTGCTTTTTTAGATGATTATTTTTCCAAAGCGTAGGCAAAAAAAAGCGTAGCTCAAAGGGCTACGCAAATATAAATCAGGGATGAAACAATGCTAAACTACTGCATTCATAAGGTAAGACTTAGCCATTTCAAAAAAGTTCCAAATTAAAATAAATAAATTCATTATTTAACATACGTAACCTTTGTGTGTGTTTGATAGTCTTAATATTTGTTTTTGTTGTATAAAAATTTTCTGTGCAATAGATTAATTCCCCCAATATTTTTTATATTAACAATTACAGGTTATTTTTGTCGTATTAACTTTGCGCATTTACTTCGTTGTCCCTATAAAGTAAAATCCCGTCCCCTAAAAAATCACGTTTCAAATACAGTTTTTGTATAAAGAGAGTCACGTATGTTACCGCAATGTATCGCCAGAGCACGCAAGTGCTTGTATTTATTTGATAATAGATGGGCCGTAAATCTAGCTTCATTTAAGGAAAGTGTTAATGTTTAGAGTGTTAACATTGAGTGGGTTTTTGCTCTTTTCACACATTGCATTTGCAATACAATCACCTTCATTGAATGTGTCAAACACCTCTATTTATGCAGGGGATACAATTCAGCTTTCTTGGTCAAAACCAGCAAGTACAGCGTACTTTCATTTATGGGTGGTTAAGCCCGGACACGGCGCATTAGCGTTTAGAAGAAATTATACGGGTACATCATTTAGTCGGTGGATCCAAAACTTCCCGGGAACCCATACATTTTATGTTGAAGCCTGTGATGGTAAAGGGGCTTGTGCAACTTCAAATAGTGTTGGTGTGCGTATGTCTGAGCGAACGGCTCCATCAGCACCCACTATAGTAGGGCCTGCTTATCATGAGTATCGGGGCACGTATAGTTATTGGTGGAATAACCCCGGTGGAGATGTTAGCTCATATCAAGTTGAAAAAAGCTGGAAACCTGATAGAACGGGTAATGCTTCAGTTAACACGGTAACATACAGTGGCACGAGTTACTCTGAAACCTTCACAGAGCCAGGTACTTATGTGGCAAAGGTACGTGCTTGTAATAGTGTTGGCTGTAGTGGTTGGAGTAATAATGAGGTCAATATTATTCGTCCTCATTGGAAACCAAACCAAACGGTCGCCAATGGACCCAGTTCTTCATCAACAGGCCAGTTTCAGTTAACCTGGTCGAAACCATGGGGACATGGTATTAATAACTACATAGTTGAACGCGCCGCTAATGGTGGTGGTTTTGGGGTTGTGCAATCTGGTGCAAGTATGAGTATGCATCAGTCATTATCAAATGGTACCTATACCTATCGCATTAATGTGTGTAATGAAGATAATGTGTGTTCTGATTTTGGTCCAACAAAGCAAGTGGTTGTTGATATTCCGCCACCGCCGCCAAGTGCCCCGAGTGAACCAGATGTCGCCTGGGATTTATATCACCCACAAGGTGGCAGTATTCGAGTACATGTACCCTCTATTAGTGGTGCGACGTCATATACGATTTATAACGACACCACCACATCCGGCAGAGCCAAATCAATAAATGTAGGGACTGGTTGGACAACTGTTCCTGCTGTGGGGGTTGGGGCTAACTATATTCGAATTGCTGCATGTAATCGCTCAGGCTGCAGTGAAAGTGTGCCAAGACGAGTGGTTATTTTTAGTGCGCCACATTCAGTTGCACCTTCGATAGATAAATCGATTGCCAACAAAAACGACAGTGTGACTATTTCATGGGGTTTACCTGCAGGCACAATTTGGTCTGGTGCTTATTTTAAAGTGCACTGTAGAACACGTGCCCATGGGGATGTGTGTAATCAAACTATTCCCTATCAGGGCAGCTCGAAGCAAACCTCATTTTCCCATACGTTTACAGCCAGTCATGTTGCAGGGTATGACATACAAGTATTATCGTGTAATGAATCTGATAGTCATTGTAGTACAGGTGGAACAGGTACTGTACATGTGTTACCTCAAGTGCATGGGCACCCAAAATTCAATTTAGGCCATGATTTTTACTATCCAATAAATAGCGATATCCCATTAATATTATCGTCAGGAATAGATGGGGCAGATAGCTTTGCTGCGTCAGTTAATGGCAGTATAGTAAAATACCTTCCCGGATCTGGTATTGGGGCGATACGAATTGGCACGATAGGTAATCATCAACTAAGTATGCGTGCCTGTGTTACTGCGCCGTCAGGTAGCCGTCAATGTAGTGCAGACAGTGCGTCACAAAAAGTGGTTTTATTTAACCATAAACCGACTGCGGTCACGGTTGAACTGTCAAATAACACACCTGGTTTGGGTCAAGCAACCACATTAAAGTGGCGAGCACCTTCAGATATGATTTGGGAAAAGTCGTATTTTAAAGTGCATTGTGTGAATGGAGCTGGGGTTGATTTTTGTGGTAAACGCATTAACTACAGAGGCGATATGCCCGCTGACTTTACCGAGTCGTTAACGTTTAATAAGCATGGTACGTATTCAATCAGTGTAAAGGCATGTAATAAAACTACGGCTTACTGCAGTACTTCGAATACTTTACAGGCGAACTTGCTGCCTGCAGTACACGGAGACCCAGGATATAATGTCGGATGGGATTTTTATTACCCGCTTAATAGTGAAATAAAGGTTGCTATTCCACAGGCGATAGCTGGGGCAGAGAGCTTTGCTCTATATTATTATAAGAGGGATACGGCACCAGTTAAAATTGCGCAAGTGCCGGTGACGCAAAGCACCTACACAATCAAAGCTGATAAACTGGGTAAATATACCCTCCAGCTTGCATCATGCGTTGGTGTGGCAAACCCAATTTGTAGTGCACCGAGCATGAAGCGTGGGATTGATGTTTATACAACACCAGAATCTGTATTACCTAAGTTAAGCAAGTCACAGGTACGTACTTCAGAGAAGGTAACGTTAACATGGACTCGTCCTGCAGGCACAATTTATGAAAGCGCAACGTATAAAGTGGTATGTGCGCTTGAAGGCGACCCTGTTAATCATTGTTTGCCAGAAGAACCAATTCGCCAAATCGGTAAGCAAACAACCCATAGCTATGAGTTTAGATTAACCAAGTCAGGTGATTATAAAATCCGCGTGCAGTCATGTAATGACGCGCAGCACTGCAGCGCGCAAGGGTATGTTGCATTAAAAGTCATACAGTCGGATATACCTGTTCCCGTGGTTGATGCCCCTACACGTACTTTTTTGAATGCAAAAGAGCGCGTTAAATGGGCATTTTCCACGCCACCAAAAACGTCATTTGACACCACATTGTTTGTTAAAACCCCAGGTAGTACCGAGCGGGTTAAATTAGCGAGCCAAACACAAAACAAAGCTGGTGAATATACCTATTCATTTGATACAGCAGGCACTTACCATTTTTATGCCCAAGCATGTGGCGTGGTTGAAGACCTTAAAGGAATTGTTCCGATCGTCATGAATGATATATTCATTCCAATCACGAAGAATACAAGGTCTTCGGCGTTATGTAGTGAACTTGACGCGTCAGAAGTTATTGTTGAAGTGTCAAATGTCGAGTTTCTGTTAACCGTAAAACCTAACCTATTAGAGTGGCCTCAAGTCATAGGCGCAACCTCTTATGTGGTACAAATTGCAACCTGTGCACAACCTTGCACAGACACAAGCGGGTTAGTTTGGGAAACACTCGTGACGACAAACCAAGGTGTGCTAAGCCATGAGTATATGGCTAAACAGGGGGATATCTTTAGAGTTCAGGCATGTTTTAGTGCCAATGACTGTACCAGCTGGAGTGGCCCTACTTTGTATACGTCCAAAATTAAAAAGCAGGGCGTGATTTTTATACATACGGACTTATTGGGCAGCCCTGTGGCAGAGACTCAGGAGTAATTAAGTATGTTGTCAAATTTACTTAAGAACAATTTATTAAATATTTATATTAAAGGAAGTGAAAGCTCTATGGGGTTTATGAAACGCAATATAGCGCTGTTATGTATATTTTATATATGGCTTGTTGCATTTACTGGGTTTAATCCGGTACATGCTCTTACAGCATCTGAATATAAAGGAGCGACAGAAAATTATTCGAAGGTAAAAGGTTACCAATCAGAAGGTGAAAATATTAACTTTCTAAGTGGTAGGCTTAGCTATGAAGTGACAGACGCAGTCATACCTGGCAGCAATGGAATGGATATTGTCATTTCTCGGAGTTTAAATACCAGTGAACATGTATGGGGATTCAATGGTCAAATTGGCAGTATGAGTAATTGGCGACTCGAAGTCCCAAGGATAATCATACCAACAGTCCCGCTGGGTATTACCAGAGGGTGGTATTCGATTTGGCCTAGATATGATGAAACTGAATACGACAAATACATAGAAAAAACACCGACCACCCGCACAGGTATTTGTAATGACCCTTACCCAGGGGATGGCAGAGCCTCTTATCTAAACAGTGGTGGGATTAAAATAGCCAAAAAATATTGGTCAGGTATGAAGTTAAAAATACCAGGGCACCCTGAACAGCAATTGTTTAAAAACACGGATTCCGCACGTTACCCTTCGGTAAAATGGGTGACGACAAGTGATTGGGTTGCCACATGTACTTCTGATGGCAATGGTTTTATTGTTAAATCACCCCAAGGTATCACGTATACAATTGATATAGTGCAATCTATGTATAGTCTAACTGGGATGGCTTACCAATTTAATCATACGGGCAATAATACGTTATTTGCCTCAAAAGTCTCGAATGTTCACGGTTCTGAAGTCACTTATGAATACGAAACTCATGGGGGGCTTTTTATGCCGAAAAATCCTGATGGGTTCGTTAAATCTCATTTTGAGTTGCCCTGGATTGAACAAAGACTGGTTTCGATTAAGCGTGATTTCGATGTAAATATTACCATTGATTACGATACTTCCTTGGTTGCTTTACCTGGCTCTTGTTTACCTGATGGCAACTGTGAAGAGATTATTGTTACACCTGCGGCATTAAACGAACGCATAAAAACCATTAGTATAGAAGATGGAAGCACCTTGTTTTATGGCTATACTAAAAATGATAAAGATAACCGTCACTATTTAACTTCTTTCAGTAAAGGTGATGAAAAATGGCTATATGGCTATTCAGAAGACAAAAAATCGTATCGTGATGAAGCGCTCTATGAACCAGATTATTATGGCCCTAGGTTATTGACCAAAGTGACTCTACCTGGTGGGGGCACCATTGATTATGCTTATAAAGCTTTTAGTAAACTCAGAAATGATCCGTATCAAGAGAATATCAAGCTACATACCAAAACAATCAATGATGGTGCGGCAGACATTGATACATGGACGTTTAATTATGAAGACACGCAACATGATTCAAAAGATGCCATAAAGGTTACAACAACAAGAAACCTAGATACCACCGTTAAAATATTTTCGGATGATAAATCATTTCAACATGGCCGATTACTCAAAGAAAGCACCACAAGCTATGATACTAGCGACACGGTGTCTGAGACAAAATCGATAACATATACCTATGCATTAATTGCAGATATTGGCACATTTACCTTTTTGGACTTTCCTGAAGATTTACCAAAGTCGCTCACTTCAAAGGTTAAATTGACGAAACGAGTTGTTCGCCAAGATGCCAATGATTACACCACAAAGTACCTAACTCATGATAACTATGGTAGGCCGACTAAAATACAAGAAACCTTTAACAGTAAGTCGAAATTTACTAAACGGGCATATCTTAATCAAACCGGATCTAAATGGTTATTAGGTTTACCAACGACTGTCAAAGTGGCAGATGAGGATGTTGATACAAGTTATAAAACAGTATCAGAAACGGTGTATCATGATGCAACAAGTGCTGAAGGTGCCTATGCTGAATTAGGCTTACCCTATGAGCAAAAGCAATTTGGCCGTTGGGTCAAACGGTTTATCAAGTACGATAGCAAGGGCAACTTAGAAAGAGAAGAGTACAATGTAGCGAGGACGCAAGGTGAGGGAAATCGGTTTACTGAATATTCAAGGTATAAACATGGTATAGCCCGCACAGTGACGGTACCAGCAAGAGATGGTACAGGCAATATAAGCATGTCTCGAATAGTAAACGACAATGGCTGGATCACACAGGAAACAGATTTAAATGGCGTCGTCACGAAATATAGTTACCATACTTCGGGCAATATTAAAGGCGTAAACTACACAAAAGATAGCACAACAGGTAATGATTGGTTCGATAAGCGCTATACATGGGACTACACAACGACTGGTAGCCCAACTCGCACAATACAATATTGTAACTTAGATAACTGTGAAAAAATAGCAGGTTATACCGTTACTGAAACCTATGACGGATTAATGAGACTAAAAACCGTTGAAAAAACAGATGGTGTTGACACGCGATATAAAAGCTTTACTTATGACAAAAATAATCAGCAAACATTAGAGACATTTTGGTCAGGATCAAGTGGTAACTTAAATGGTATTGGTACTACTTACGACGGATTAGGTCGAGTGTATAAAGTTGCTACCAGTGGTTTAGGTGAAGTGGCCTATGACTATCTGGCTAATAACAAAGTAACAGTGACAGACGCTAAAAGTTATTCAACCACCAAGACCTATCAGGCTTTTGGTATGCCTGAATATAAAAGTGTGGTGGAAATAGCATCTCCAGAGAATATCACAACCACGATTGACATAGATGTTTTTGGTACAATGCGCTCAATAGTACAAAGCGGTTTAAATAAAGATAACAAGGCCGTGTCGAGCACGCAGTCATTGTATTATGATACTTACAATCAATTGTGTTTGACCGTTCGTGAAGATGTGGGTGCCACAGCGTTTTCTAAGAATGCACTGGGTGAAACAAACTGGACAGCGCAAGGGGTAAGCTACAATGCAGAAAAGCCTGCGTGCATTGCAAAACCTACCAGCATCGCAATAGGATATGGGCTAGATAACCTCGGAGAGGTTAAGTCAATTACATACCCTGACACAAGTGGCAATGTAACCTATGTAAAAGACAACGTAGGTAATATTACATCTTTAACTGCCGGTGGTGTTATCCATACATACACTTATAACAATCAAAACTTACTTAAATCTGAGACGCTTAATATCGACGGTTATTCAGCCGAATTAAGGTATAAATACGATGATTTTATGCACCTTAATGCCACTGTGTATCCTGACGGTACAGAGGTTGTATATCAACCAAATAGTTTTGGTGAAGCAACAGAAGCACAAACTTATGAGTTAGTTGAAAGTACTTCAACACCTTCGCTAGTAGTAAAACACAGCTTTGCCCGCACCGCATCCTATCATGCAAACGGTCATATAAAAGCATTTACTTACGGTAATGGTGTAAAACACACCACAGAGCTTCATACATTAAGTAATTTGCCAAAACAAATTCAAGACCTAGATGGCACCACATCGATTGTAGATCTTACCTATACGTTTGATAGTAACGCCAATGTGAGTAATATAACCGATGCATTGAGTAGTGGCAGTTATAACCTAACCAACATGACATATGATGGTTTAGATCGCCTAACTTCCATAAACGCAGGCACAAATGTTGGAGGTGCAAAGGCAGGCAGCACGACCATTAAATACGATGGCCTTGGTAACATTGAACAGTATACCGTCTCAACGGGGCGCGATTTAACCTACACCTATGAAAATAACCGCCTTAAGTCTGTCTCGGGTTATGGTAATAAATACAGTAACTTCCAATACGATACACGGGGTAATGTCAAACATAATGGTGAAAGGTCATTTGTATATAATAGAGCAAATCAATTAGCCAGCTCAGGAACAAACACGTACGTATATGACGGCTTTAATCGACGAGTAAAACAGCAAGATGCCAATGGCGTGAGTTATAGTATGTATAGCCAAGATGGCACATTACTTTATCGAGAAAAGGGGGCGTTATCGGGCGCTGGTACAAACTATATTTATTTAGGCCAAAAGCTCATTGCTAAATATGGTGATGTAACACCACAAACGGTTGCACAAAGCCGCCAGCATTACCGAGCATTTGGTGAAACGATAGAAACACCAAAAGATGATGTGGGTTATACAGGCCATAAGTTTGACACAGATTTAGGCCTAAGCTATATGCAGGCACGATACTATGATCCAGTTATCGGGCGTTTTTATTCGAATGATCCGGTTGGATATACTTCAGAAAACCCTGTTATGTCGTTTAACCGCTACTTGTATGTTAATAATAACCCATACAAGTATACCGATCCGAATGGTGAATTTTTTGATGCCGTATTTGATATAGGGTTCATCGGGTATGACTTGTACGACATGGCTGTTAATGGTGTTAATGCGACTAATTCGGCGTCTTTAGGTGCCAACGTTGCTGGGTTATTTATTCCCGGTGCTACGGGCCTTGGGTTAGGTGTAAGGGCTGCCGATAAAGGTACTGATCTCGCACAAGCAGCACGAAGAACATGTTGTTTTGTTGCCGGAACTCAAGTCTTAACCGAAGATGGCTATAAGAACATTGAGAATGTTAAGTTAGATGAAAAACTGTGGGCAAAGAATACCGATACCGGTGAGCAAGACTGGAAACCAGTAACAAAAATATTTGTTGAACCTGACCGTGGTATTTACGAAGTTAAATTGATTGGTGAAGATGGATTCGAACAGAAGATTCAAGCGACGGATGATCACCCATTCTTTGTGATTGACAAAGGTTGGAAGCAAACGATTGAGTTAGAAGTCGGTGATAAGATTGAAACTGATGGTCATGGTTTTATGCGGGTTGCAAGTGTTATTGATGAGAAACGCTTAGACTTAACTTATAACTTTACTGTAGCTGACTTTCATACTTATTATGTTACCAAGAAGAATGTTTTAGTTCATAATTGTAATTTAGGTACTAAGTCAGTTTTGACAAACAAACAAGCAAAGAAAAGTGCTGAAGGGTTTGGGTTCAAAGACGTAACAGGGAATGTTCCTAAGGCTGTAGAAAAGCAAGTTGGTAGGAATCCTGTATATTATGACAAAAAGTCCAAGTCATACTTTTCGCCTGACAAAGCTGGGCATAGGGCTGATAATGCGTGGAAACGGTTCAATTCATCAGGAAAAAGAGAAACTGGAATCTTTAATAAAAAAGGTAAATTTGAAAAGGTAAGTGAATAGAGTGGAGTATTTCAAAAGAATTCGGGAAAAGTATGACTTTGGTGTTTTGTTCGAAGTAGGTCCATACAATAGGTTCAAGTGTGGAAAGCGAGTAGAATTAACGGGAGAAAAAGTATCCCCCCACACTCTCATAGATAAGCAAAATTTGATGGAGAAGGTTTCAAGCCAAGTTAATAATCTGATTGAAAAAGAGTTTCATAATTCAGAGTACATGGTGCTCTTAAAATTTGAAGAACTAGCTGAAGAAATGAGTTATACACTAGAGAGTGTTATGTTGAATCTTGGTGTTGTTGAGTATCATGTAATTGAAACTGCATCATACGAAGATATCGATAATGAACTTTTCAGTTTTCTTTTTCTTATTGATGTAACAAACTGTGAGTTTCAGAAGATTATTAGGGCTTTTCTTGCTCGCCATATCGATTTAGAGCCTTATGTTATGGCTGAGTTATTTATTGTATCGAAAGATCTAAGTAAATATGCAAACTTATATGATGATAGAGGAATGGACTTTATTGAGTTGGAAAAATAATGTGGGGCAGGTACACGAAATTTAACAAGACACCCAACGTAAATTGATTGTTTTTCATTCATTGCCTATCTTTTAGGTTCAGATTAAAAGATAGGCAACTCCTCGATGGCCACAGCACGCAAAAGATAAGTGAGTTTAACGGATACCAAATACTACCATTGTATTTCACGGTGTGTGCGTCGTGCCTATTTGTGTGGTGAAGATAAGGTAACAGGCCAATCGTATGAACATAGAAGAGGGTGGATAGAAGATAAACTACTTGCGCTTTCCAAAGTGTTTTGTATTGATGTGTGTGCTTATGCAGTAATGAGTAATCATACGCATATTGTGCTGTATGTGGATGATGTAAAAGTGAAAAGGTTAAGTGATAAAGCCACTGTTATCAGGTGGCATAAGCTGTTTAAGGGGACTTTATTAACACATAAATATATGAGTGGTGAAAAGCTCAGTAGCGCCCAACAATCCTTTTTAAATGAAGAACTGACAGAGTTTCGAACACGTTTATCGAGTATCAGCTGGTTTATGCGGGTACTGAATGAAAGCATTGCCCGAAAAGCGAATAAAGAAGACAAGTGCACAGGCCGGTTTTATTCGCAGCCACCCATGGCGCTCACCCTACGGGCTGCCTAAAGGCATTCAAATTAATTCCTTATTAATTTGTGGGACGGGTGCTTTAAATCTCAAGCCTTACTGGATGAAGCTGCACTGGCGGCCTGTATGGCCTATGTTGATTTAAACCCGATAAGAGCGAAAATGGCTGACACGCCAGAAACGTCAGACTACACCAGTGTTAAAACGCGGTGTGAACATGCCAAAGAAGGCAAACAACCCAAACAATTGGCGCGTTTTGCAGGCAGCCCTAGAAAACACATGCCCAAAGGTATGCCGTTTGAATTAAAGTCGTACTTAGAACTGGTAGAATTAACAGGTCGATGTATGCGAGCAGACAAACGAGGCGCTCTCAACCCCATTAACTCCCCTATTTTAGACAGGCTTAACATAGCCCCTGAAAACTGGCAAAAACTCACCACGCAATTTACCAAAGTATTTCATGGCGCAGTAGGGCGACCACAAAAGCTTGATAATTATTGTGCGAGTTTAGAAATTAAACGGCGGGCTAACTACAAACAGTGTGAAAGGTTGTTGGCTTAACGTTTGCTCTATTAAGATAACCCTCTAACATGCTCTAATCAAAGACTACAGCATTAAGGTAATAGATGAGTCATGCACTATGAGGGCTGATTGATACTATTTTGCATGATTTGAAATATACAGCTTACATTTCAAGTTTCAATTTATGAAATCGGCGATATCCTTGTGATATTCTTCGGAAGCTGGCTTAATTTTTGAATGGGTGTAATTCGTAGATTGCCCGTAGATTTTCGTAGGTTTTTCCTATAGTACTTTTTAATGGCTTTTGCTGTGAATAAAGTGGTGAATGTGAGGGCGCTGATGAATGGCAACAGGCGCTATAGTGCATGTGACTTTTACGATGTTTATATTCCGCATTAAGTCAGCTTTTGCTACCGTGATATTATGATAAAGTGCGCTCGCTACGTTCCTTTAGGGGTTTATAAAAAATGAAAAATATACTGATTGTACTGTGTGTAGTGTTGAGTGGCTGTAATATGACACAAAACCACAAGTTATCTACAACTTTACCGAGCACCAGCTATACGGGTAAGGGCACACAAAGTGGGCCTATGCTTATTGGCGCGATGGGCCCAGTAGGCATGGCCGTGGGCATAGCGATTGATGCGGGCATTGCGAAAGAGATTAGTAAACAGATAAACATACATCAGCAAGATTGGACAGAAAAACTCACATTGGCCTTAAATACGTATTTTGTGAGCCAATCTATTTACACCATCGATAAGATTGATATGTTTGCTGAGCGCAAAAATAATGATTTGGCGTATGCTCAAGTGCTTGTATCTGCTAAAGAGAAAAACTGGTGTATTCAAACCATGGCGGTAGAGCTGGATAAGTTGAAATCGAGCGATATTTTTTGGTCTCAACTCCTCTTAGGGGTCGAGTCACAATCATTGTGTGACGCTTAAATAAAGTGAATATATTCGGCTGAATACTGAAGGTGAGATACACAATGATAGATGAACAGTAATATGATGAATGCCATGTTATGTGGGAGCATGGCATTCATACTTTATTCTATAGGGTTAATCTACCAAGGCATTTTACCCATTTTAATGCCCCTTAAATCTTGAGCATTACCCCAATGGTTACATGTGGAAGATACAACTAAGTCAACGGAGCTTTGGGCCGATGCGTACGCTGTTAAGGCAATACTCACGAGCTCCTTATAGCTGGGATCAGTACTACTCACCGAGAAACGTTTGGTAGTAGCACAGCTACTCATTGCTGTTTTGTCACCATCAATATCAACAAATAGAATACTTTTTCCACCACTACTATAGATGCCTGCACCTATAATGGTACGACTTCGAAAGTAGTCATTGGCGAAAGCAGTATTACAAAGTAGCATTAGGGTGATAAGTGTTAGGTGTATTTTCATGTTTGATGGTTCCTGAAGTTAATGTTCATAATTTTGCAGTGTGTTTTTGAAATAAGTTATCTTATTCTCAAATGTGTTGCTTTAGAGAGATGGCCAAATTTACACTCTTGGTAAGTTTCGTTATGGACGAGTAACCCTTTATTCGGCATAAAAACGGCAAGTGCCATGGCGTACATGTCTTTCACATTTGGGTCGCCAAAAGTTACCGGTTTGACCACAGGTTTTATCCGTGATTGTAGTGTAAATCAATTGAATGCCACCATGTGACATGACTTGAGTAATGGTGCCCCAGTTTTTCTTCCAGCCCGCGTAACTTGACCCAGATAAGCGTAAAAGCGATAGGCGCATAATTCGTAGTAGCATGATAAATTAGTCCTAAAGTGGTATTGAGTGTTGAATATTGATGTGAATATTGATGTGAATATGGGATTATATCGTATATGAGTGTGTTATGACTATTGCAGTATTTACAGTGCATCTACATCTTCACCCCAGCGTGAGTATGTGAGCGCACCAAATACTCTGATTTTTTACCGTTGGCGTGTGCGGATAATATCATGAAGAATTGTTGCTGTCCTGCTTTTGGGTATTCGTGTTTTATCATCTAATAAGCATTTTTAGCACAGGTTGGTCAGTTTGTTCTTACACTACTATTTAAACGAACATAAACAAGGCGATGACTGGCTCTGAGGATGACATAGTCAACCGTCTTGACAAACTAATGAATGAGCTGACTGCCATGAGTGTTGCTATTACAATATTACATTGATTGGCCCTAATTAATACAATGTTGAGTACTTCATAGGAGCATATGCGGTATCAGGAGGATCGGTTTTAATGTATTTTTTCTACCGTAATCTTACCATGAGATAAACCACCACCGCATGAGTAATCAAGCTTGGCGAATACCTTTCCAAATTTAACTTTGAATTTAACTCGCTGAACGTTAAAAGCATGATTGACTTTGTCATAGCGGCTATTTCCGTTGAAATTATAAAGGGTGCATTCTGCTAAAGCGGATTTATAATCGTCTCTCATGTCTGACACAGTTACTCGGTATGCAGCGTTACCAGATATAGCAATGCGCTCCGGCGGTGCTTGCCAAATCCAATTTTCTGGCAAGTTAATAAATGCGGTTTGTTTGATAGCACTAAAAGGCGCGTCAGTAATTGATATGGTGCTGGTGCCAACGGCGAGTGCATTACGCGAGGTGATACCTAATGAAAATAAGATTATGCTTTTTTCATCTTTATTCTACTAATGTAATACGATGTATTTTTCAAGCGTATTTTGCCTGCTTTTTCAGGTACAATCAATTTATAGACTCAGAACTATTGACTAGAGAAAAGGGTATTGATTGTGTTTGATGTAGTGTATTTTATGTAGATAAATGATGCTGAGTTTAATAATGGAAGTAAGGTGGAGAAAAACGTAGGGGCAAAAAAAACGCAGCTAAGAAGCTGCGTAAATTGAAATTCAGGGATGAAACAATGCTAAATAACTGCATTCATAAGTTATGACTCACCAGAATTGCAAAAGTTCAATAGGTTTAAAAAAAGATGACAAAAAAACGATTATTTATACCTTTGCTGTTTATATTGGGTGGGTGCGCAACGGCACCACCAAAGCAACCTGATGATTTATGTAAAATTTTTCAGGAAAAAGAAGATTGGTATTATGATGCCAGAGACGCACAAGAAAAGTGGGGTGCCCCAAAGCATGTGTTGATGGCAATGATGTATCAGGAAAGCTCATTTAAACATGATGCGGCTCCGCCAATGGAGTACTTTCTATGGATCATTCCAACAGGCAGGGCGAGCTCTGCATATGGTTACTCGCAAGCTAAAACAATGACCTGGGCAGATTATATTCGTGAGTCAGGTAATTCAGGTGCAGACCGAGATGATTTCGAAGATGCCATTGATTTTATGGCATGGTTTGTTTATAAAACCCATAAGGTAAATGGTATTTCTAAGTGGGATGCTTACGCACAATATTTAAATTATCACGATGGTTGGGGCGGCTACAAGCGCGGTACTTATCGTAAGAAAAAATGGTTGATGGCCGTGGCGAATAAAGTAAAACACCGTGCGAGTCGCTATGGCGCACAACTGAAACGCTGTGAAGCAGATTTAGATAAAAACTGGTTTGAACGTTTATTTTTTTAAAAACAGCTTATAAAAACGTAATGTTAAAGCACCAAATTGATGGTTTGGTGCTTTATTTCTAGTATGCTTATTTTGTTGCTGTTCGTTGTTGTGGAAATACTTTGACTTGCTTAATCATGTTTTCTTTAATTTCAATAATTTCAATTGGATAGCCTGCAATACGCATTCCGAGCTGTGTTTGAGGAATATCTTCTAAATACTCTACAATTAAGCCGCTGAGTGTTTTTGGCCCTTCAGTTGGCAGCTCCCAAGTCATTTCTTTATTGATATCGCGAATATTAGCGGCACCATCAACCAGTACTGAACCGTCGCTTTGTACGTCTACTTCGTCACTTGTCGCGCGTGTCTGCGTGGTTGTAAAGTCACCTACAACTTCTTCAAGAATATCCTCGAGTGTGACCAACCCTTGAATATCACCATACTCATCAACAACTAAGCCAATTCGCTCTTTGCTTTGTTGAAATTTCAGTAACTGCGTATTTAATGAGGTGTTCTCAGGAATATAGTAAATTTCTCTAACGGCACGCAACAATGAAGGCTTATCGAATTGCTCTTTAGTAAGTAGCCTCAGCGCATCTCTGGAGTGAATAAAGCCAACAGCATCGTCGATTTGGTCACGATAAAGCAATACACGGGTGTGTTGTGCATTGGTGAGTTGCTTAGAGATGTCTTTCCAATCGTCATTTATGTCTATTGCGTTAATTTCATTACGCGGGATCATTATATCTTCAACGGTAACTTGCTCTAAATCAAGAATGGATGTGAGCATATTTTGGTGATTTGAAGGCAGTAGCGCACTTGACTCATTCACCACAGTTTTAAGCTCTTCTTTACTGAGGCTATGCTCTTCTATTTGCTGATTTGAGATGCCAAAAATACGCAACATCCCATTGGTTATCCAATTTACCGCGATAACAAAAGGGAAAAGAACTTTAAGTAAACCCTTAAGAATTATTGAACTGGGAAAAGCGACCTTTTCTGGGTAAAGTGCGGCCAATGTTTTTGGGGTTACTTCAGCAAAAATGAGTACCACGAGTGTTAATACAAATGTAGCAATGGCAATACCCATATCACCATACAGGCGAATGCCGATGATTGTGGCAACTTGCGCAGCCGCAATATTAACGAGGTTATTACCGATAAGGATCAGGCCGATGAGCCTATCAGGTCGACGTAGTAACTTACTAACACGTTTCGCTGCTTTGTGATTTTGTTTTTCGAGATGGCGTAACCGAATACGGTTAATTGACATGATCCCTGTTTCAGAGCTTGAAAAGTAGCCCGAGATCAAAATAAGCAAACCCAATATTATAAATAGGGTGCTTGTAGATATGTCGTCCAACAGAGGAGTCCTTTTTTTCTTACGAAAGCGTATTAAGCGTTAGCTTGGATTGTTAGTCAAGTTAAAACTTACCAAGTATCACTTCTTGAATGAATCTGCTGCCGAAATAGGCAAGAGTAACCAGTCCTGAAGCGCTGATAATAGTGAACACGATGGGTTTCCCGCGCCAACCCAAATAGTGGTGACCAAATGTAACGGCTGTAAATATCGCCCATGAGAGCAGTGACAATACGGTTTTATGTATAAATTCCTTTGCAAACATCCCTTCAAGAAATATAAAACCAGACAATAAAGCCAAAGTAAGTAGCGCAGTGCCAACTGTAAGTAATTGATATAATTGACGTTCAACCTGCATAAGAGGCGGCAGGTGGCTATGCATGATAGCTAAGTCTTTTTGTTTTAAACGTTTATCAATAAAGAAGAACTGAATGGCGTATAAAGTAGCAATAATAAGCACACAATACGCTAATAACGATAAAGAGATATGTGTGACAAGTCCAATATCGACATTAATTGATTGCATAACAATATGATGAGGTATAAACAAACTGGCTGTTAATAGAAGCGCAGCAAACCCATAGACAACAGGCAGTAACAAGGTTGCCGGGAACTTAAGCGACACAGTGGTAACACTAACAACAATGACCCAGCATGTCAGTAATGCGACGTTGACGGTGCTTAAATCTTGCCCTTCAATGGTAAACACAGAATTCACTAAAACAAGCATATGTGTCAGTATCGCGAGCGTACTGAGTATGATTGTCAATTTATGGCTAGGCCCTTCTTTATGAAAGAGGCGAGATAGTACATGCCCGGTGGCAAGCACATAAAAAACGCTGGCAATAAGAGACAAGCTAACAATCAACATATGATTAAGGCCTAATAATTAATTTCCTTTGATAGGCTATTGTATTTTAAGCCTAGCCGCTTGCATAGAGTTTCTAAAAAGAATCTTTGTCTGCACTTGAATACTGTATTAGTTAAGAGCATATCAGTATAATGCACAGCAATTACGATATATTGGAACCTATACATGTTTGAAAACCTCCAAGAACGCTTAGGTAAAACGTTAAAAAATATCAGTGGCAGAGGCCGCCTTACTGAAGAAAATATAAAAGATACGCTACGAGAAGTGCGTATGGCATTGCTTGAAGCCGATGTTGCTCTGCCCGTTGTTAGAGAGTTTGTTAAACAAGTAAAAGAACGAGCGGTGGGCGTTGAGGTCACAAAAAGCTTAAGCCCAGGCCAAGTCTTTATCAAAATTGTGCGTGAAGAGCTTGAAAGCGCGATGGGTGAAGCAAATGAAGAGCTTAATTTAGCGGCTCAGCCTCCAGCTGTGGTAATGATGGCTGGTTTGCAAGGTGCGGGTAAAACAACCAGTGTTGCTAAACTTGCTAAATTCTTAAAAGAACGTAAAAAGAAATCAGTATTAGTGGTGAGTGCGGATGTATATCGCCCTGCCGCGATAAAACAGCTAGAGACACTGGCAACTGAAGTGGATGTTGAGTTTTTCCCCAGTGATATTTCGCAAAAGCCAGTAGATATTGCAAACAATGCGATAAGCCATGCGAAGAAGAAGTTTATAGATGTTGTGTTAGTTGATACAGCAGGTCGTTTGCATGTTGATACCGACATGATGGATGAAATTAAAGACCTTCATAATGCAATTACACCAGTAGAAACTTTATTTGTTGTTGATGCGATGACAGGTCAAGATGCGGCAAATACTGCGAAAGCTTTTGGTGAGGCATTACCGCTTACAGGTGTTATTCTGACAAAAACCGACGGTGATGCCCGAGGTGGTGCTGCATTATCTATCCGTCATATTACGGGTAAACCTATTAAGTTTATGGGTGTAGGGGAGAAAACGGATGCACTAGAGCCGTTCCACCCTGACCGTATTGCATCTCGTATTTTGGGGATGGGTGATGTTTTATCACTTATCGAAGAAGTCGAGATGAAAGTCGATAAAGATAAAGCTGCAAAAGTGGCTGAGAAAGTATTTAAAGGTGATGGCTTTACACTGGAAGATTTTGCTGAACAACTAAAGCAAATGAAAAACATGGGCGGCATGATGTCGATGTTAGAGAAACTGCCTGGTATGAATAATTTACCAGATGCTGTTAAAGGGCAAGTAGGGGACAAAACGTTCTTACAAATGGAGGCAATTATTAGCTCTATGACGCCTAAGGAGCGAGCTCGTCCAGATATTATTAAAGGTTCGCGCAAAAAACGTATAGCTGCAGGTTCAGGCACGCAAGTGCAAGACATCAATAAATTGCTTAAGCAGTTTACCCAAATGCAAAAAATGATGAAAAAAATGAAGGGTAAAGGTGGCATGATGAAAATGATGCGCAACATGAAAGGGATGATGCCGCCTGGAATGATGGGCGGTGGTGGTCCTAAGTTCTAGAGCAAAATATCGCTATTTCTTTGATGAAAATAAAAAAGAGGCAACAGCCTCTTTTTTTATTGATTACAAAAGCAGCACCATGTTATGGTTGTTTTTCACCCTCCAGATCAGCATTTAATCTACCTAAGTGTCATTTATCCGCACTTCTTACTTGCATTGTGGCTAAAAACTCGTACAATTCCCCAGCTTCCTATTGTGGGAAGTAAATCTTATTAATGAAAACAGTCAATCTATTCAGAGGACGGTATGGTAACTATTCGTTTGCAACGTGGTGGCGCTAAAAAGCGTCCTTTCTATCAAATTGTGGTTGCGGATAGCCGTTTCTCGCGTGACGGTCGTTTCATCGAGAAAGTAGGTTTCTTTAACCCTATTGCTCAAGGTCAAGAAGAGAAAGTTCGTTTAGACTTAGCCCGTGTTGAACACTGGGTTGGTCAGGGCGCATCTCTAACAGATCGCGTAGCTAAGTTAGTTAAAGACGCTCGTAAAGCGGCTTAATAGGCGTAAGTGTAACCATGAGTCAAGAAAACACCACGATTATTGTAGTAGGTAAGCTTGGTGCTCCTTACGGAATTAAGGGCTGGCTTAAGGTACATTCATTTACTGATGATCCCCAAGGGATCTTCGATTTCAGCCCATGGTTAATAGGGCAACAAGGTAAATGGCAAACCCTTGAAGTGAGCGACTGGCGTCGTCACAACAAGGGCTTTATCGCCAAGTTTGCGCAAGTAAACGACCGAGACGAAGCAATGGCGTATACCAATGCTGAAATTTCAGTCGATTCAGCGCAATTGCCGGAACTTCCTTCTGGGGAGTTTTATTGGCGAGATCTCATTGGCATGTCAGTTGTAACTGATAAAGGTTATGATTTAGGCACTGTTGATGACTTGATGGAGACAGGCTCAAATGACGTTTTGGTTGTGAAAGCAAACAAAAAAGATGCATTTGGTCAATCGGAGCGTTTAATTCCTTTTCTAACTGATTCAGTTATTAAAGAAGTCAAACATGAAGAGAAAAAAATTACTGTTGATTGGGATCCAGGCTTTTAAATGAGTCAGCAAAATCCACTATGGGTAGGAGTGATTTCACTTTTTCCAGAAATGTTTGATGCGATAACCCAACAAGGCGTTACAGGACGTGCAGTTAAAAATGGTTTAATCGATTTTAACTGTTGGAATCCACGAGATTATGCAATTGATAAGCATAGAACCGTAGATGATAGACCTTATGGTGGCGGCCCTGGTATGTTGATGATGGTTCAGCCATTGCAACAGGCTATTTTAGCTGCAAAATCTGCGGCTGGAGAAGGCGCTAAAGTAATTTATATGTCCCCTCAAGGGCGAAAACTAGATCAACAAGGTGCTGCTCAGTTAGCGGCATCTGAAAAATTGATTTTAGTAGCTGGTCGGTATGAAGGTATAGATGAACGGATCATTGAATCTCTTGTAGATGAAGAATGGTCTATTGGTGATTTTATTCTCAGCGGTGGTGAACTACCCGCCATGACACTTATTGACGCAGTCGCGCGATTAGTGCCTGGTGTATTAGGGCACAACCAGTCAGCTGAGCAAGACTCCTTTTCGGATGGCTTGTTAGATTGCCCTCATTATACTCGGCCAGAAACATTGGACGACAAACAGGTGCCTGCTGTATTACTCAGTGGAAACCACCAGGCAATTGCGAAATGGCGCTTAAAGCAGTCATTAGGAAGAACTTGGCTACGACGTCCAGACTTGTTGCGTAACCTAGCTCTGACTGAGGAGCAAGCGGCACTACTCGCTGAATTTCAGCATGAGTACCAAGAAGCTTGTGGCTAGAAGACAGTTACACCTAGGAATGTGAGAAATATAATGGCAAAAGTAAACCAAAATATTATTAAAGCGCTTGAAGAAGAGCAGCTTAAAAAAGACGTACCAGTATTCGGTGCTGGTGATACAGTAGTTGTACAGGTACGTGTAAAAGAAGGTAACAAAGAGCGTCTACAGGCTTTTGAAGGTGTTGTAATCGCTAAGCGTAATCGCGGTCTACATTCAGCTTTCACTGTTCGTAAGATCTCAAACGGTGAAGGTGTTGAGCGTGTATTCCAAACGCACAGCCCTCTTATCGATAGCGTTACAGTTAAGCGTCGCGGTGCAGTTCGTCGTGCTAAGCTTTACTACCTACGTGAGCGTTCAGGTAAATCAGCACGTATTAAAGAAAAACTTAATTAATACGCGCGTTTATCACGCTGAAAAAACAGGCCACTCTTTGAGTGGCCTGTTTTGTTTTGTGCGTTATATTTTTATGACTGCTTATTTTATGTCTTTTCTCATGACTTTGTTCCTGATAGACTGTCTGTATTATATATTTTACACTGTAATTTTAAGTTTACATCTATGGCTAATGGAATTGATTTACATACATTGAGAGAAGGCATTGATGCCTGTGATACTGAATTAGTGGCATTATTAGCGAAGCGTCGCGCATTGACAGAGCAGGTCGGCATTGTTAAACAACAGACAGGTGCACCTTTACATGCACCTGAACGAGAAGCAGAATTGATCTCTGCAAGGCGACAGCAAGCACAAGAAAGTGGTGTTAATCCAGACTTAATCGAAGATATACTCAGGCGAATGATGCGCGAAGCGTATGAGAATCAACAAAGTAAGTTAGCATGTGCTGCTCCAGACCTATCACCTATTGTTATTGTCGGTGGTGAAGGCGCTATGGGACAACTATTTGCGAAACAGTTTCGCCGTTCTGGCTATGAGGTCCGCATTCTCGATAGACCTCAACAAGACAACATATCAGAAGTGCTTGAAGGGGCTAAACTGGTATTAATTAGTGTTCCAATTAACGCGCTTGAAGAAGTCGTTGCAGGATTACCTCCACTAGCTGATGATTGCGTATTAGCTGATATAACGTCTATTAAACAAGGCCCTTTGAAGTGTTTGATGAACAAACATAACGGTCCCGTTGTTGGGCTGCATCCAATGTTTGGCCCAGATATTTCTCACTGGGTAAAGCAGACCGTTGTCGTATGTGATGGTCGATCGCCAGAGGCCTATGCTGGGTTTTTAAAGCAATTGGGTGTTTGGGGTTGTCAGTTGGTCAATATTGATGCAAAGAAACATGATCAAGCGATGCAAATAATCCAAGTTATGCGTCACTTAACAACGTTTGTTTATGGTCGGTTTTTAGCAAAACAGTGTCATACTTTGGAAGAGCTAAGAAGCTGTTCTTCCCCAATATATCAACTTGAACTAATGATGGTTGGACGGTTATTCGCTCAATCTCCTGAGCTTTACTCAGATATTATGCTCGCCCAATACAACGATGTAGAAGGGCTACTAGCGAGTTACCAAGATACTTTTTCTGGCACGTTGGATATGTTGAAAAAAGGCGATAAAGCGGCGCTGATAGATGCATTTGCTGATGCCAAACAGTACTTTTCCAGTTGTGTAACTCAGTTTTTATCGCAAAGTCGTGGCCTATTAAATAAAGCCAACGATTCAAAAGTACTAGATTGACAAATCGAGTTAAAAATAGCGGATTGTCCGCTATTTTTAACTGATAAAATTAAAGTACGTCTACAGCTTGTAAAGATTCACTTTGATAGCACCCTAAAATACGAATAAATTGAGTACACTCTTTGAGTTGTTCTAGTGCTTTTTGCACTTTAGGCTCTGCAGTATTTGCAAGTAAGTCCACATAAAAGACTTCTTCCCACGGATTACCAGGAACCGGCCTTGATTCTAGTTTGACCATATTAATATTATGAAGTTTAAAAATCATTAATGCGTCAGCCAATGAACCAACTTGCTGTTTTGTCGCCATTATTAAGCTGATTTTTGTTGGGAGCTGTGTTGAAACTTGCAGCGATTGACGAGCTACAACAATGAAACGACTGTGGTTTTCAGCCTGATTGGCTAAGGCCGTTTTTACAACTTCGAGGCCAACATTTTTACCGGCTTGAGCTGAGGCAATTGCCGCACTGTTTGGTGTTTCTAACGCGCATTGTATTGCACTGGAAGTTGAGTCACAAGTTTCTTGTTGTAGCTCACCTAAACCTTGCAGGAAGCGGCTGCATTGTGCAAATGGCTGGTGATGTGCAAAGATTTTAGTAATATCTTTTAACTCTGTTCCAGGGTTACTTAACAAGCAGTGTTCAACGGTTTGCGTAACTTCCCCAACAATGGAGACTTGCGCATGTTGAAGTAAATCGAAAACTTCATTTATACTCCCTGAACTGGTATTTTCAATTGGAAGTAAGCCATAGTCAGCTTTACCTTGTTCAACTTGCTCCGTTATTTTATCGAATGTAGAGCAACCCATTTCTACAATTTTACCGGGCCGACGGCTAAAGTATTTGTGACAGGCTAATTGACTATAAGACCCTTGGCCGCCTAAATATGCGACTCGGTGTGTATCGCCAAGCACTTGTGGGTTTAGGCTTTTTTGCAATAAAGCCTGCTGGTTTAAAACAGAGTCTTCAAGGATGGTTTGAAAAACACTGTTGACATAAAAGGCGTCTAATCCCAGTGATTTACCATAGCTAATTAGTTTTTCTAACAGTGCTTGCTCTCGTTCCTCATCTCGAATAGGTTTGCTGTTCGCAATTTTGTATTCTAATACACTGTGGCTAATACGACGGCGTTTTGCTAGCAGCACCATTAAGTCCGCATCTATTTCATTGATGTCGTGACGAAGTGCATTTAATGTATTTTCAGTCATAGGTCCTCATTCCCAATGGCAAAAAAAAACCTCCCAGTTGGGAGGCTTAGCTATTTGATTTACTCACAAACAGTTCAGCCTCTTCACCTAAAGAAGCTAAAAAAGAAATATGTAATGTGCGTAATTATGATTTTCATAGTTTTTTCGAACAATCGAATAACTTAAATTACATACATTATTACCACACTTTAAATTAGTTCGACAAGTTATTATTTTGTGTAATTAGATTTATGACACATAATTGTTTCAGTGGGGGGGTGATACGCGCGTGACTTAAGCAACAAGGATCTGTTATATTAATTCGAATCTTTATAGAAAAATTACAATTATGATAAGGGTTTAACCGTGGTCAATCGTAGACCCCCTTCGAGGTTTGGAGCCAACTCCTTAAGTGTTAAACTGTCGATGTTGATTTCGGCGGTGTGTTTGGTTGCGGGGATCTTCGCAGCGGCACTCATGCTGAAATCAGAAGAGAGACAGCTAATTTATGAAGAATACGCAGAGTTAAAGCGAGTTAGTGGTCAGGCGGTTACTCAATTTAGCCAGTATCTTGAATTAAAAACCAGTTTGGCGGAACAAGCAAATGCAGTTGTGGCCAAGCAGCTATTCACCGGGGAAAATTTAACATTAACACCGGCAAAGTTGAATGTCGTTGATCTTGATGGAGCATTTAGAAGCACTGCAAAAAATGGGTTATCTGCGGCGTATTTATCGTCAAGTGAGTTAAGCACAAAAGACAAGTCCTTGTTTTCTCAGTCAGAATCATTGTGGAACATCATTGCACCACCATTATTACAAGATTTTTTCAATTTTTATTTAGTAACACAGCGAAATTTTGTCCGTATAGCGCCTCCCAATATTTTATTAAATAGCAAACCAAAACAAGCGTTATTTAGCACGCATACATTGCCTCTGTTGAGAGAAGAGTTAAACCCTACTAGGGAAGCGATTTGGTCTCGGGTTCATTTTGACGATGTTTGGAATAAATGGGTTATCAGTATTCTGGTCCCTCTTTATCACAATGATCGCTATTTAGGTTTTACGGGAACAGATCTTGAGTTAGATACTCTGTTGTCGCATTTACCAGCCCCAGATACGAGGCAAGGATTTATAATATTTGACCAACAAGGCAAGATTATTGCGGCGCCAAACTTCGGCAAACAAAACCAAGGAGCTAAATTGACTAATGAAGAAGCATTGTCGATTCCAGCTTTAAGCAATGTGATTGAGTCAGCCTTGTTGGTTAAGCTGCCTGAGTTTCAAGATGAATTTATTCATGAGAATGAAGATCATATTATTAATATTAAACAATTAAAGCAATTGGATTGGTATATAGGTGTATATAAAAAAAGGGATTCTGCGTTATCGGCGCTGGAAGAATTGAAAGTTAAGTTTTTTGGCTTATTCTTGCTGTATGCGCTATTTGTCGCACTGTTGCTGCATCAAGTGCTATATCAATTAGTATTGGGTCGCATCAATGTGTTAGTTAATGCGGTTGTGGGCTTTGGTCGAGGCCAGTGGGATATGCCGTCAATGCCCAGTAGTAAAGATGAGATTGGTCAGTTAAATGCGTCTTTTAACGACATGAGTACGGAGATAAAAAAATTAGTTAGCGGCCTGAATCAACGTATTACGGAAAAAGAAATAGCAGAAAAAGCCGCAAATAGATTGTCAAAGGCCGTTTCATTTTCTGGTACTGCTGTGGTTATTACGAATGAACATTTTCAAGTGGAATATGTAAATCCCAAAATGTTGGAAATGACAGGCTTTGAAGAAGGTCACTTTTTAGGAAAGTCATTACTGAATATAATCTCAAAAGATATGGCAATATTGGTTGATGATATCGATATTGACCTGCGCAGTCGTAATTACTGGCGTGGTGATACCATGCTTGAAGGGGCAGGACCTAAGCCTATTTGGGTGAGTCTAAGTATTTCTCCAATCAGAGAAGATGGAGGGCAAATCTCTAGTTATGTGGCATCTGCGCAAGATATTTCTTTTGTAAAAGAAAGTCAGAGAAAAATGGAAGAGCTCGCATACTTTGATACATTAACAGGGCTTGCTAATAGAACCTTCTTTAGAATGCAGCTCCGAAAATCAATGGCACTGGCTGAGCGCGGTCACTATGCATTTGCTTTGTTTTATTTTGACCTTGATGAGTTTAAGCGAATTAACGATACGTTAGGTCATGATGCCGGTGATCGGTTATTGGTTGAAGTTGCTGAACGGTTAAAACTGCGGTTAAGATCAGAAGATACTATTGCACGACTTGGTGGCGATGAATTTGCTGTGCTACTAAGTGGTATCGAGAAACGTGAAAATGCAATGGAAGTGGCACATATTATTCAGCGTACTTTAAATCAGCCAATTAAACTCGGTAATAATGAAGTGATTGTTAGTGCCAGTATTGGCATAACAATGGCGCCTTTTGACAGTCAAGAAGAGGAGCAATTGCTTAAGCATGCTGATTTAGCGATGTATGAAGCAAAAGCCAAAGGACGAAATACCTTCCACTTCTATTCTCAGGAATTGGACGCTGCTGCGAATGAACGACTCTATATTGAAAATGAACTTAGGCAAGCTATTAAATCAAAACAGTTTTCACTTTATTATCAGCCTCAGGTTGATTGCAAGACACTGAAAATTGTTGGTTATGAAGCGTTGATCCGTTGGAAACATCCTGATAAAGGCATGATCCCTCCGACGAAATTTATTCCAATTGCTGAAGCTACAGGGCTTATTGTGGAGTTGGGTGCATGGGTATTGGAAGAAGCCTGTATGTTCTCAATGCGATTGCAGCGTCAAGGGCGCTCGGGAAATATGTCAATCAACCTCTCTGCAAGGCAATTTAAAGATGCGCACTTAATAGCAGAAATATCCGATGTTTTAGAACGAACACAAATGCCACCAAGCCTATTACATGTGGAATTAACCGAAAGTATGTTAATGGGAGATGTAGAAGCGGCAATTGCACAGTTACATCAGATGAAAGATCTGGGTATTGGGTTGTCAATTGATGATTTTGGAACAGGCTACTCTTCTCTGAGTTATTTGAAACGATTCCCTGTCGATAGCTTAAAGGTGGATAGATCGTTTGTTAAAGATATTCCGGATGACTCTAATGACATGGAAATTACGGCGGCTATTATTGCGATGGCGCAAAAACTTAAGTTGCAGGTTGTCGCTGAAGGGGTAGAGACTAAAGAGCAAGTTGCGTTTTTAAAACGTAATAATTGTTTTATTGTTCAGGGATATTATTACAGTCCTCCTTTACCAGAACATGAAATAGAGATATTTAGATCTCAACTACAAGATAAAGCCGGTATTTAACCACCGGCTATTTTTACTTTAAACTTAAGAGACTCAAGAATAAGTTTGAGTTTGTTCCTGTCATCGCCTTGGACTTCAATGATGTTTTCTTTTAGCGCACCACCTTGTCCCATTTTGCTTTTTAAGGTCTTAGCCAATTTCTTTAAATCATGGACTTGAGGGTCAACACCAACAACCAGCATGACGCCTTTACCTTTACGGCCTTTGGTCTGCCGTTCAATTCGTATAGCACCATCTTTAAATATTTTTGCTGGTGAATCAACTTGAGGCTCATCTACTTTAATTCGACCAATGTCGGTTGAATATACTAAGCGATTTTCTGACATTTTTTACCTAAATCCTATTGTATGTTATGCCTATCTTTGCATTTTAGATATATTATTTGCTGATACCAAGCTTATTTTTATGCTTAGGAGTAAGAGAAACGCAAATAAAAAAAATAAATTACATTTGATGACGTTTATTTTTGGCGAAAAAATGTATAAGCGTTATATTTAAATCAGTGCACGGATAACAAATTCAAACCATATTAGGAGCTTAAGATGAGTTTGAGCAAGAATGCTTCATCGGATGGAAAAACATTGACCATCCAGATCAGGGGAAAGTTCGATTTTAATTTAGTTCAGTCATTTCGACAGGCCTATGCTGAAGTGGGCGAACAAACAGAAAAAGTAGTTATAGACCTGCGTGAAACCGATTATATGGATAGTTCTGCGTTAGGTATGTTACTTAATATGAAAAAAACATTGGGGGATTCCATAGGCAGTATTCACATAAGTAATTGTAGACCCCAGCTTAAAAAAATATTACAAATATCTCGGTTTGATAAGAAGTTTGATATTGATTAATTCATAATGTAAGGCTTAAGTCTGTGCGAATTCTCGTTGTTGATGACCAGCCGCTTAATTGTACTTTGCTTAAAGCGATGCTTGAGCAACAAAGCTATCATGTAGAAGTAGCGAATGATGGATGTCAGGCACTAGAAGTATTACAAAGTACGGACATAGATATCGTGCTGTTGGATGTAATGATGCCGGTTATGGATGGCTTTGAAGCGGCTCCAAAAATAAAACAATTGGCTGGTGATGTTTATTTACCAGTGATTTTTATTACTGCGCTTGAAGACCATGCGAGCTTTGAAAAATGTTTGGCTGTGGGTGGCGATGACTTTATTCATAAACCATTTGACCGAATTATACTGTCGGCAAAAATTAAGGCACATGCTAGAACTCGTAAATTGAGCCAAGAAGCCCACTTGCAAAAGAAACAGCTTGAGTATCATTATAATCAAACCGAACGTGAGCATGAGATTGTAGAACACATCTTTAGTAATGCGTTGTCTCAACAAGTAAAATTTCCCCATCATTGTGATTATCACCTCTCACCGGCTTCAATGTTTAACGGGGATATGTTTTTGATGGCACGCAGCCCAATGGGTGGGTTTTATTGCTTATTAGGTGATTTTACTGGGCATGGACTTGCGGCCGCTGTTGGTGCATTACCCGCCTCTCGTGTTTTTTACACCATGGTGAATAAAGGCATGGCTGTAAATGATATTGCATTTGAGCTGAATAATGTCTTGTATACACTGTTACCTGGCCATATGTTTTGTGCCGCAGCAATTGTTGAACTGAGTGAATCAGGTAAGAGTATTTCAGCTTGGATTGGGGGGTTACCTGACTTATATTTGATTGATCAAGAAGGGGTAGTAATTCGAACTCTAGAAGCGCAACATATGGCGTTGGGTATTTTGGATGAAGAGGAGTTTGAGAGACACTTAATTCACTTAGAAGTTAAGCCAGATCAGCGACTGGTTATGGCTACAGATGGGATCATTGAAACAGAAAGTAAGCAAGGCGATATGTTTGGAGAAGAGTTACTAAAAAGTGCGCTATTAAGCATACCTATGGTAACAACTGCGGATATTATCGAGAAAGTACATACATTTTCTGAACACGGAGAACAACAAGATGATTTGAGTATTGCGATCATTAACTGTATTGCAAGTGAAGCACTTCGTACTGAGTCAACGACTTACTCTAAGTTGCCTTTTAGTATTTCGATGAGTTTAAATGCGGGTCAAATGAAGGACAGTGATCCTATTCTAGAGTTGGTTGATGTTTTAAGTCAGCTTGAAGGAATTAATGAGCATAGGTCAAACATTTTTTTATTACTTTCTGAAGCTTATAACAATTCATTAGATCATGGCGTATTGGGTTTAGATTCTGAGATTAAAAATCAAGATGAAGGTTTTTTCGAGTTTTATCAATTACGTGAGCAAGCACTAGTTTGTCTTACGGATGCATTAATTATAATTTCAGCCCGTTATTGTCCTGACTCCCTCAGCTTATTCTTTTCTATATGTGATTCTGGTAATGGTTTTCGCAATCAAGAAAGTAATGATACAGAGTTACATAGAGAGCATGGCCGAGGGCTGAGCTTATTGAATGAAATAGCACAAAGCGTAAGGTATAACCACGCTGGAAATGAGGTTGAAATGGTGTATTCATTGCAATAAATCATACCTGCTTAGAGGAATAACTATTTTCCCCTTAATTTGACCTCTTTTTAATATTCGCTGAGTGAGTTACTTTTAAACGTCCCCAATATCTTTAGTACGCTAATTACGTAACTTGGTACAGCAATTATTTGCAAATGTGTCGTTTCATGATAATCTCCATTTATACCTTTAGATGTATGGATGGCTAAATGATTTCTGAATACCTTGATCGCGCAAATTTAAATGTGGATGTACTGCAAGTGGAGCAAGCATTAGTAGAACTGGATAACTATCTTGCTGAGTCGGATAATACACACGGCGCAATTTGGTCATTCAGGATCCCCGAATTAGGAGAAGGGGGAGCATGTAGTCTGTTTGGACATTTACAAGATGAACCTTTTGAACTTAGTCAATACATAGAATACTCAGAGAAAAATAGTCTGAGTTTAAGCCAATTACAGACAATTGTTCAATTTATCAAGCAAAGAACACATGTAGATTGGTTCGGGGTTTATCAAAATACGAAGACAGGAGAGGGACTTCAACTCCTAAAATTGGCATATATTGGTGCGCCAAGTAGACCTTTATTTCCAATAAATACGTTATTTTCTCAAACGAGTAATAATGTCCAAGTTGCTATGTCTGGCCATGGTCGGGTGATTAATAACGTTCAGGACTATATTGCAAATGGTGGAGAATATTATACATGCGATCCAAAAGTACAATCTGAAAGTTGTTTACCACTTTATAATGAGAAAATGCAATGCATTGGGATCATTGATGCTGAAGCATTTCGGAATGATTTTTTTACAGCAGAAACTTTAGCTTTACTAATCGCTGTTTGCATTAGAATTCCTCAATATTTACCGTGATGTGAAGACTCGTGTTATAGCTAATTTATGTTACTATAAACACAGTTTTAATCCCCGTTTATTCAGTGCATATAAGCTATTACGCCAATTAGCTATATGCTGATATTACACTAATAAAAGAGATAACCCATGTTCTCAACATTGAAACCATTACCGACAGATCCGATCCTTGGTCTTATGGCTGCATACAAGCAAGATACAAACCCAAATAAAATTGACTTGGGTGTAGGTGTATATAAAGACGAGCAAGGTAATACTCCTGTATTAAAAGCGGTAAAAAAAGCAGAAGCATTTCGATTAGAAAACGAAACAACAAAATCATATATTGGACTTGCTGGAAATTTAGATTTTTGCCAAAAAATGGAATCACTCTTGCTTGGTGAACACCGCGCATTGCTTGCTAATAGAGTACGCACAGCACAAACTCCAGGCGGAACGGGAGCACTGCGCGTAGCAGCGGAGTTTATTAAACGTTGTAATACCAATGCAACCGTATGGGTAACGACACCAACATGGGCCAATCACATCAGCTTGTTTGAAGCTGCTGGGTTAACGGTGAAAGAATACCCTTATTATGATTATGAAAATAAGGGTTTACTGTTTGATGAGATGATCAAGACACTGAAGCAAGTTCCTAAAGGTGATGTCGTTTTATTACATGCATGTTGTCATAACCCAAGTGGCATGGATTTAAATGAAGCACAGTGGAAAGTCGTTGCAGAACTTGCAAAAGATGTTGGTTTTACACCTTTAGTTGATATTGCTTATCAAGGCTTTGGTAGCAGCTTAGATGAAGACGCAAAAGGCTTACGTTTGTTGGCTGATACAGTTGAAGAAATGTTGATTTGTTCTTCATGTTCAAAGAACTTTGGTTTGTATCGAGAGCGTATTGGCGCATGTTCACTTATTTCAAATGATAGTACAACCGCAGATGTATCAAACTCGGTACTATTGAGTGTGGTTCGAAGTATTTATTCAATGCCACCAGCACACGGTGCAGATATTGTTAATACAATTTTGAGTAGCTCTGAACTGACACAACTTTGGCATGATGAGCTAGATGAAATGCGTAGTCGTATTAATGGTTTACGAACTTTAATAAAAAGTAGCTTAGCCGAGAAAGGCGTTGCGCAAGATTTCTCATTCATAGATCAACAAAATGGTATGTTTTCATTTTTGGGTATTAATAAAGAGCAAATTGATCGTTTGCAAAAAGAATATGCGATTTACATTGTGGGCTCGAGTCGAGTTAATGTTGCAGGTGTAAGCCAGACAAATATAGATTATTTCTCGAACGCGATTGCTGATGTGCTAAAGTGATTTTGATATCAAGTATAAAAAAACCGCTCTATGAGCGGTTTTTTTTATGCTTGATTAATATTTGCTACTTTTTCATCATCCGCATCTGTCTCTGGCTTCTTGGCTTTTTTTGGTGTCTCAGGCTTCACACCTTTTAGCACAGATAGAAATTCATCTTTTCGCTTCGCGATTTCTAGCGCTAACGACTCAACTTGTTGCTCACTGAGAGGGACGTCTACTTTCGCTAACATCTGCTCAAGGGATTCAGCAACATCTAGCATTTTATCGTATGCATCAGCCTCTTTTTTACTGGTAAAGGTCATGCGCTCGACTCCGTTTCTTTCTACAACATACTTAATAACAACAGCCATGATCACTCCTGCGTAATACTGTTTTTTTATACAGTAATCGTTTGAATTGTAACTTGCAAGAAGATTATCATAGTTCTTAATCGAATAATATGTTGAAAAATTAAAGTACTCAATTATAAAAATAGTTTATAAACAGGTGGTTAGTTATTTTTAGTACGATTTATATTTGACAAAGATTAGTCTGAGAACTTTATTTAAAGTGCCTAATAGATTTTAGGATGTTTACATGTGAGAACATTGTTCTCAGTAATATAGTATGACCATTTCCAGGAGGGAAATATGCATATAAGAAATATCTTGTTAGTCACATCAATATTATTCAGTACTTTCAATCACGCCGTTGAAAATGAGCAGCCACTGCCATTAGAAGAGACACGGTCAACAAGTCACAATAAGTTTGAATTAGTTAATATTAATTTTGCACATTGGCAGGAGCTCGCAGTATTACCAGGGATTGGTGAAAAAAAAGCGCAAGCAATCATTAACTATCGCAGTCAGCATGGTAATTTCCTTGATTTAGCATCATTGGGGGAAGTTAAAGGGATTGGCCAAGGCATATTGTTGAAACTTGAAGGGAAGGTGAGTTTTTAGCAGAGGGTAGCAACACAAGCCAGTTAGGCTTGTGTTGTCTTATTTTCTTGGAAATTACGAATAGCGTGCATGAGGTGAGGTTTGGCAAAGCATATTTCAATAGGTGAGGTTAGGAGTGGGTATAATAGGCCTGCAATGAGCAAAAGAGGGATCAATTTCCAGCCCTCAATATATGCGAAACTAACAAAGAAAGGCACTAGCACACAGAGTTTGGCGATGCGAAGTAGCACTTTTTGCATTGGGGGTAGCGCATCGATAGCTAATGCTAATATTTGTTGTCTTTCTCGAGTTTTGAAAGTTGCTAAACTTACTATTTGACTGAGTTTCCAAACGAACATTATGATTGCCTTTTTGAACAAAATAAATATGCAGCAAAGGCCGTGATAAAGCAAACACTATAAAACGCAAAAATTACTTCCATCCAATTAGGCATGCTCATATTCATAAATTGCCAATCAATATTGCCGCAATCACCGGTTGCAGCAAAAAATGAAGGAAGCCATTCATGTAATGGTAAAAACTCTGGAAAGTTTGGCACAATGTCACATGTAAATGCGAATGGGTCAGTGGTTGTTTGCATATTGGTGTGTTCTCTTGCAATTAGCCAGCCCCAAATACTGGCCAGGCCCCAACCTGAAAACCCGACAATCTTAAAAATTGTATTACTTGGATTTATTGCGCCAACCAACCCAGCAAATAATAATCCAAGCATTGCTGTACGCTGGTAGATACACATAATACAGGGGGCTAGTTCCATCTGATATTGAAAAAATAACGCGACGGCTTCAAATACAAATGCACTGACAGCCAGCAGTACCCATGCGGGTCGAGAGTGAGACAGTGAAGATATCCAATTCATAATCATTCCTATTATTTTTGCGTATTATGTGCCATCACAGGAGTGTACTGCAACTATTGTTAGATAAAACGCATATCAATAGGCTGGTATAGAGATCTTTGCTTGTTAGTTGTCAATCATCTGGTACAATCAGTGGCTTAATGAAATGATGCAGTCGCATATTTAACGAAGTGGTGTTAGATGAGAATTTTCAAAGCCAAAAGCCCAGCAGGATTTGCTGAGGAATATATTGTCGAATCAATTTGGAACGGTGAATTTCCACCGGGTTCTATCTTGCCTGCTGAGCGTGAATTATCAGAATTAATTGGTGTTACCAGAACCACGTTGCGTGAGGTACTCCAGCGTTTGGCTCGAGACGGTTGGTTAACTATTCAGCATGGTAAGCCTACTCGAGTAAATAATTTCTGGGAAACTTCAGGTTTGAATATTCTTGAGACGTTAGCGCGACTTGATGAAGATAAAATGCCTGAACTAACTGATCAACTGTTATCAGCTCGTACAAATATTAGCGCGATCTACACTCGAGCTGCAATAAAAGTGAATCCAGAGCAAGTTGTTGAGATTTTATCAAAAAGTGATGAATTAGAAGATACAGCAGATGCATTTGCTGAATATGATTATCGTGTCCATCATCAGTTGGCTGCTGCAGGAAATAATCGAATTTACGTGTTAGTTCTTAATGGGTTTAAAGGCTTATACTCAAAAATTGGTGGGCATTACTTTTCAGATCCACGTACACGTGAATTAGCAAGGCAGTTTTATAAAGATTTAACTGTTTTGGCACAGCATAAAGATCATGACGGTGCGATATCATTGATGCGTAAGTATGGTCACCAAAGTGGTGAAATATGGTCGCAACTGCGAGGCGAAATGCCAGCGAATATTATGGACTAAAAGTCAATTAGAAAAGCCTCGCATAGCGAGGCTTTTTTGTACTCCATTACCAAACGTTTTCGCCTAACTATACCATCCAAAAAACAGATTACTCTCATCGTTAAAATCGATTATCAATTTCTTCCTCAGACGCATACACTTATGCAAATTTTTTATTGGGGTTGTATTATTTTTTGTAGCCTCAATATAGAAGTCATTAAGTATTAATGATGTCGTGCTAAGTTGTACGATGAGATTGAATATAAACCTAACTATTTGGAGAATACAATGGGTGTATTAGTAGGCCGTCAGGCACCAGACTTTACAGCAGCAGCAGTATTAGGTAACGGTGAGATTGTAGATAGCTATAATTTGCATGAGACTATTAAAGGTAAAAAAGCGGTTATTTTCTTTTACCCACTAGATTTCACTTTCGTATGCCCTTCAGAGCTAATTGCATTTGATAAGCGTTTTGAAGAGTTCCAAAAACGTGGTGTTGAAGTAATTGGTGTTTCTATTGATTCACAGTTTTCACACAATGCATGGCGTAATACACCAGTAAACGAAGGTGGTATTGGTCCAGTTAAATATGCACTAGTTGCAGATGTTAAACATGAAATTTGTCAAGCGTATGATGTTGAGCACCCAGAAGCGGGTGTAGCATTTCGTGGTTCATTCCTTATCGATGAAACAGGTAGCGTGCGTCACCAAGTCGTTAATGACCTTCCACTAGGTCGTAACATTGATGAAATGCTGCGTATGGTTGATGCATTAGCATTCCATAGTGAGCACGGTGAAGTATGTCCAGCTGGTTGGACTGAAGGTAAAGCTGGTATGGATGCGAGTCCAGAAGGTGTTGCTAAGTTCCTATCTGAAAACGAAAGCGCGCTATAATTTGCTCTAGTTTGATAACCCGCCGCTTGGCGGGTTTTTTTATATAACATACCCGTACCTTATATGCATTGACTCATTTTTATATTACCGCAGACAATCGCTGGTTTATAAGTTTTAATAATTCAAACCCTAAATATCCTAAAAATAAGCTCACAACTGGTAATGCAAGTAAGCTGACAAAAAGTACTTGATTAGTCATTGTCTTCTTCCTTGTTAATTGGTGCTGTATTTAAGTTGTTGTTTTGCTTTTTTAATTCAGAGTTTAATGCGTCTGTCACAGAGCGTAAAGTAGCAGATTTCGCTTCTTCTATTTGAGTTGAAATAATACTGGTGATTTGCTCCGAAACTTCGCTGTATAAATCGAGTGTAATTGAGTTAGCTTGAGCAGATATACTCGTACTAAGAAGTAGTGCAGCAGCAGTTAGTTTAGTGAAAGTATTCATAGCCTTGTTCCTTTGTATGTATCATTAATTAGTTAGACGTAGTAACTATTACAAAGGTTGTGCCATACTGATTTTTATTTTTATTCTATTGATTATTAAGTGTTTTTTGTTTTTTCAATAAAGAGTTAGATTGACTGGTTGATGAAAAAAACCAGCCAAATGGTTAAATTAACGATATATTGGTTAATCTTGATCAAGTAGCTGATAAATCAGTTTTTTCACTGTGTCAGGTTCAAATGGTTTGTCGCACAGGGCGTTGACACCAGACTGTGCAATGTTCGCTAAGTGCGTATCATTAGCCTCGGAGGTCACCATTAAAACAGGGATATGCGCGTGTTCATCACTGTTTCGGATAGTTTCAGTTAACTCTTGGCCATTTACAGACGGCATATTGTAATCAGTGACAATTAAGTCAAACATGTTTGACTGCAGCACTTCTAATGCATGTGCGCCATCTTCGGCTTCCCAGAATCGCTGTGCACCAAGATTAGTTAAGACTCTGCGAATATGATTACGCGCAAGTCTTGAGTCATCAACAATTAAAATACGCAAATCATGTACATCGTATAAGTCAAGCTCAAGTTCTTGTGGCGCTAAAATGTCTAACGTAGCGTTAATAGCGCGGCCTAAGTGCACTTTGTTAAATGGTTTGGGTAAAATGGCAATGACACCTGATTGCTTGAATACCTCAAGTTCAGCTTTACGCGTCTCACTTGAAACTAACATAAATGGTATACCGTGTTCGCTGAGCTCTGTATTGATATACGCTTGTAATTCTTGTGCTGTACCATCACTAAAGTACATACTAGATATGACAAGGTCAGGAATACTCGTTGTCAGCATTTCTTTGGCACTAGCCAGTGAGTCGGCGAAATCAATATTTGAGATACCTTCTTCTTGCAGTTCTTTTGCAATGATTTTTCTTTGTGTGGCAGAAGGTTCTATAAGTAAAATGGCTAAATCAGCACTGAGTAATTCGTTCATTGTGACCCTATATATCGCTTACTTCATTCTAAGTAAGTACTACATCAATAAGAATACAATATAACGTATTAGTAATACCCCAGCTAGAAAATTTACAGTCATTTTACAGATAATTCTTTATTTCTAACGCCGAAACTCATCAGATTGCGGTAAGTCGACCAGAATAAGCACGGCACCTTTACCACCATATTCTAAAGGCGCTTGATGTATTGCAAGTACATCAGGGTGTTGCACAAGGTATTGCGGGACTTTATGTTTTAATACTCGTTCACCAATACCGTGGACGATGCAAGCACAGTAATAATGTTGTTTTTTGCAAGCATGAATTAACGCAGCTAGCTCATCTTTGGCACGATCTTTATTTAAACCGTGCAAGTCAAGCATCAGTTCAGGCGCAAAGTCACCTCGGCGCAATTGCTTAGCTAAATACTTATCTGCACCAGGTCGAACGTAGTTAACCGTACCATGAGTATCTATATCTGGAATATATTCATCTGAAAAGTAAAATTCAGATTGGTGTTGTTTAGTTTGCTCGCTAAGCAACTCACCAGTTTGCGGCTTCACGGTTTTTTTAAAGCGCACCGTATCTTGTTTAAACTCTCGCGCACCGGCAATTGAGTTTCGGAACAAACTAAAATCATCTTCATCAGTCATGGGATTTATATCTAACATCATCTTTTAGCGCATTCTAAATAAAAAAAGCGTAAAAACCTAGCTGAAAAACCGTTACAATAGCGCGTATAAAATACAGTTATATTGAGATATGGTTATGAGTGAGTTGCAGATCACTGAAAAGATCGCTGAAGAAGCATATAATGAATTGTTGACAATTCAAGATTGGTTACGCTGGACGACGAGCCAATTTGTAAGCCATGGCTTATTCTTTGGCCATGGTACTGACAATGCTTGGGATGAGGCTGTTAGCCTAGTATTACCAATCTTAAACCTTCCTTTAGATGCGCCAACAGAGCTAATGCAAGCTAAATTAACGCGAACTGAAAAAGTACGTTTAATGAGCTATATATTTGCGCGTATAGATGATCGCACTCCTGTTCCATATTTGACAAACCAAGCTTGGTTTGCGGGCTTACCCTTTTATGTTGATGAGCGGGTACTTATTCCACGCTCACCATTTGCAGAATTGATTGACGCGCGTTTTGCACCTTGGTTACCCGAGTCGCAGCCAGTGACACGGATTTTGGATATGTGCACTGGGTCAGCATGTATCGCCATAGCATTGGCGAATAAGTTTGAGAATGCGCAAGTGGATGCAGTCGATATATCTTATGATGCACTAGAGGTTGCAGATATTAATATTTGTGAACATATGCTCCATGACAGAGTTTATGGTATTCAGTCTGATGTATTTAGCGGCGTACCAAATCAAAAGTATGACTTAATTGTGGCTAATCCGCCCTATGTCGATGCAGAAGATATGGAAGATTTACCAGATGAGTTTCATCATGAACCAGAGCTGGGCCTGTCTTCTGGTGACGATGGCTTAGATGTAACTCGCACCATATTATTGGAAGCCGCAGAACACTTAACAGATGATGGCTTATTATTTGTCGAGGTGGGTAATTCTATGGTACATATGGATGCTTTATACCCTGAAGCGCCATTTACATGGCTCGAATTTGAGCGCGGTGGCCTTGGAGTATTTATGATCTCGAAACAGCAGTTAGTCGAGTACTTTAATAACTAGTGTGCGTATTGAGTTACAAGCACTCGTCGTTGTCATTGGAATGAGGAAGGGTAATGGCAGGTAATAGTATAGGACAATTATTCAAAGTGAGTACGTTTGGCGAAAGCCATGGCCTTGCTTTGGGTGGTGTCGTGGATGGTGTTCCCGCGGGGCTAGAGCTTTGTGAAGCGGACATGCAACTTGATTTAGATAGGCGTAAACCAGGGCAAAGCCGCTACACAACACAACGTCGGGAAGGGGATGAAATAAAGATTTTGTCTGGCGTTTTCGAAGGAAAAACAACCGGGACCAGTATTGGTTTGTTAATTGAAAATACTGATCAGCGTTCGAAAGATTATGGCAAAATTGCTGAAACATTTCGACCTGGTCATGGTGATTACACATATTGGCATAAGTATGGTCATCGTGATTATAGAGGAGGTGGTCGTTCCTCCGCAAGGGAAACTGCGATTAGGGTAGCTGCTGGCGGCATTGCTAAAAAGTATTTAAAGCAGGTTCATGGCATCGAAATTAATGCGTGTTTATCTCAATTAGGGCCTATCAGTGCTGAGCAGTTTGATTGGTCACAAGTGGAACAAAACCCATTTTTCTTTCCTGACCCAAGTAAACTAGACGCATTAGATGAATATATGCGTGACCTTAAAAAACAAGGGGACTCGATAGGTGCGAAAGTAACTGTGGTTGCTAAAAATGTGCCTGTTGGGTTAGGCGAGCCTGTTTTTGACCGATTAGATGCTGAGTTGGCGCACTCATTGATGAGTATTAATGCTGTTAAAGGTGTTGAGATTGGTGATGGTTTTGATTGCATTACCCAAAAAGGCTCTGAGCACCGTGATGAACTAACCCCTGATGGTTTTGCAAGTAATCATGCTGGAGGTGTGCTTGCCGGTATTTCCACTGGGCAAGATATTGTCGCGTCAATTGCTTTAAAGCCTACGTCTAGTATTACGATACCAGGTCAAAGTATTAATACATCTAACGAAGCTGTCGAAATCATTACTAAAGGTAGACACGATCCTTGCGTTGGCATTCGGGCTATACCCATTGCTGAAGCAATGATGGCCATTACTTTAATGGATCACCTATTACGTCAGCGAGGACAAAATCCGAGTGTTAATTTGGTCCATGGTCCAATTAAAGGCCAAATAGACTGAGAACTTATAGCGTCAGTGTGATTGTGGCGTGTTACTTGCTGGTTTCTTTATAGGTAAATAAGGAGATCAGCATGTTATTATTCAGAAGTACCACAGAATCAAGCTTCCAAGTTAAACCAGCCCCACAGCGCGAAAAAATGCATGAACAGGAGCGGCAAGAGTTTGCCAAAGAGATGGCATCTTATACGCCTTCAGAAACCACGAAGTCATTTCAAAATAAAAATGTATCTGTATACACAAAAGATGAATCATTTTTAGGACAGATGAAAGAGGCGCTATTATTAGGGCGTATGGGCGTGAGTAAAGAAAAGATTGATGAGCTGCGTTCAAAACTTGATGAACTTGATAAGTTGCTTGCCAGCGGTAGTATTTCACAGAAAGAGTACCAACAACAAAGAGAATTGATTGAAAAAGAGATTGCACAGGAATATCAAAAAGGGGCTAAGGAAGAAGGTGGTTTAGAGTCAAAACAGCAGCACTCAAAGAAAAAAGATAATGACTCTGCGCGCTAATTATATTAACTCTATTAAAATACCGTTCTTGCTACGTGGTTTAATAGTACTTTAACTACGTTAATAATTATGCAAATAGAGTAACCTCTGGATACGCCTTTTATAATAAAAAAAGCCGCTGTTTTATTGCGGCTTTATCAAATATGTACGAGGCATATTAAGCAGTGCTAGCTATGGTACTTTTCACATGCTTCAAGTGTATTCTCAATCAAACTTGCAACCGTCATGGGTCCAACGCCACCTGGAACTGGTGTAATAAAGCTAGCTTGTTGTTCTGCAATGTCATACTGCACATCGCCAACGAGTTTACCCGATTCTAATCGGTTGATACCTACATCAATAACCATTGCCCCTTCTTTAATCCAATCCCCAGGAATAAATTCAGGTTTACCTACAGCAACGACAAGTAAGTCTGCACGACGCACGTGAGCTTCTAAATCTTGCGTAAACTTATGACAAACGGTGGTAGTGCAACCTGCCAATAACAACTCCAATGACATTGGTCGGCCTACAATGTTTGATGCGCCAACTACAACGGCATGCATTCCCCTATAATGAACACCTGTAGATTCAAGTAATGTAATAATACCTTTTGGTGTGCAAGGGCGCAGAGCTGGCATACGCTGTGCTAATCGGCCTATATTATATGGATGGAATCCATCAACATCTTTATGGGGGTGAATACGTTCTAGTACTTTTTCGGCATCTAGATTTTCTGGTAAAGGAAGTTGAACTAATATCCCATCTACTTCAGGGTCATTGTTCAATGAATCGACAAGCTCTAATAGTTGTGCTTCGCTGGTATCGCCAGGGAGATCGAAAGATTTAGACACAAAGCCGACTTCGTCACAGGCTTTACGTTTAGAGCCAACATACACTTGACTCGCTGGATCTTGTCCTACTAGAACAACAGCAAGTCCAGGTGCCCGAAGGCCTTGCTCTATTCTCTGTTCTACACGTTTCGCTACGGTGCTACGAACTTGTTTGGCTATAGCCTTACCATCAATGATGTTTGCCGTCATGGTTGACCTTTATTAGGAGTTAAAAACTTGAACGATAAAGAGCGTAAAGGGGTTGCTCTATAATTGCCACTACATATTAGTGAAGCATTGGCGCTATTTTCTCACAAAAACCATGACTGGGCCAAGGAACAATCAAAACAAAGCGAGTTAAATATGCCGTAGTTAAAGCTAATAGCACGAAAACTGTATAAATTTCAGCAAACTGATCTAAAAAATATACTTTTTGGGGTAAAAGTAAGCAGTTGGAATGTTTTTTTTAAAAAGTGTTTGACCTACCACGGTCAAATCACTATTATGCACCCCGTTGTCAACGAGGAGACTCCGAAACAACAAAAATGGTAACGGCGATTAGCGCAGTTTGGTAGCGCACTTGGTTTGGGTCCAAGGGGTCGCAGGTTCAAATCCTGCATCGCCGACCACTTTACTTTCATTTTTATGAAGTTAAAGTAAGGAAGAACGAAGTTCTGACGATGCGCCCGTAGCTCAGCTGGATAGAGCAACGCCCTTCTAAGGCGTTGGTCGAAGGTTCGAATCCTTCCGGGTGCGCCATTTTAAAATTTGTAAGACTCTATGTAGTGGCGGCTGTAGCTCAGTTGGTAGAGCCCTGGATTGTGATTCCGGTTGTCGTGGGTTCGAGCCCCATCAGTCGCCCCATCTACATTGAAAATATTAAGTCGGCGATTAGCGCAGTTTGGTAGCGCACTTGGTTTGGGTCCAAGGGGTCGCAGGTTCAAATCCTGCATCGCCGACCACTTTTCTAGATTATCTGTAATATATTTTTTCGGCGATTAGCGCAGTTTGGTAGCGCACTTGGTTTGGGTCCAAGGGGTCGCAGGTTCAAATCCTGCATCGCCGACCATCTCCCCTACTATAAATTCCATAATTAATCATATTTTAACCACTTGAATCTTTATTCCCTATTAATTTCTTTTCATTACTCGACTATCAAGTTTTATAGGTTATAATGCCGCGTCTATTATTAAACATAGCGCCCAGTAAGGGCAGGCAGCAAGAATAGCCCATGTAATTAGTTCTTTAGTGAAGTTTCGTAAAGAGCTCAAATTTGACATGGTGCATTACTTGTTTGTAAGGAAGGCGCGTTGTCGCCCAAAATTGAAGATTGAGGTAAATCATGCAAGTTTCTGTTGAGACGACTCAAGGCCTTGAGCGCCGTCTGACTATCACCGTTCCTGCAGAGAACGTTGAGACTGAAGTTAAAAAACGCTTACAACAACTGTCAAAAACTCAGCGTATCGACGGTTTCCGTCCTGGTAAAGTGCCAGTGTCAGTGATCACTAAACGTTTTGGTGCCGCTGTGCGTCAAGAAGTAGCTGGTGATATCATGCAACGTAATTATATCGATGCTATCGTAGCTGAAAAAATCAATCCTGCAGGTGCACCAACATTTGCACCTAAAGCGTTAGAAGCAGGTAAAGATTTAGAGTTTGATGCAACTTTTGAAGTATACCCAGAAGTAGCAATTAAAGACTTAGATAAAATTACTGTAGAAAAGCCAGTTGTTGATGTTACTGATGCAGATTTAGCTAATATGCTAGAAACGCTTCGTAAGCAACACGCAGATTGGGCTGAAAGTGATGCTGCTGCGGGTGAGAATGACCGTGTAACGGTTGATTTTGTTGGCACTGTAGATGGTGAAGTATTTGAAGGTGGAAAAGCAGATGATTTCCCACTAGAACTAGGACAAGGTCGTATGATCCCTGGTTTCGAAGACAACATCATTGGTAAAAAAGCCGGTGAAGAAGTTATCGCTGATGTAACGTTCCCTGAAGAGTACCATGCAGAAAACCTGAAAGGTAAGCCTGCACAGTTCACTATCACTATTAAGAAAGTTGAAGTTCAAGAGCTTCCTGAGCTTAATGATGAATTTTCAGTGAAGTTTGGTGTTGCTGAAGGGGGTGTTGATGCACTTAAAGAAGAAGTTAAGAAAAACATGTCTCGTGAACTTTCTCAAGCTGTAAAAGCAAATGTGAAAGATCAAGCGATCAAAGGGTTACTTGAGCATAACGAAACAGACGTTCCTAAAGCACTTGTTGATCAAGAAATTGATGCATTGCGTCAGCAAGCGGCACAACGTTTTGGTGGTAACGCACAAAATATGCCTGAGTTACCTGCAGAATTGTTCCACGAGCAAGCTGTAACACGCGTTAAAACTGGCCTACTACTAGGTGAAGTTATTAAAGCAAATGAGATCCAAGTAGATGATGCAAAAGTTGAAGAGTTAATTGCAACGGTTGCTTCTGCATATGAAGATCCAACAGAAGTTGTTGCCTATTATAAAGGTAACGATCAAATGATGCAGCAAATGCGTAACGTAGCAATGGAAGAGCAAGCAGTTGAGTCTATTTTAGCTGCTGCTTCTGTTACTGACGTTGAAAAAGCGTTTGATGACATCATGAATCCTCAGCAAGGTGCGTAATAAGTCATTGACTTAACGCTAAGCTAACGATTTAATGGCTCGTGACGTTCTGCAAGATTGCAGTATGTCCGAGCCTTTTTCGTTTTAGGCTACCAAGATTAACTAATTCGCAGCACTATCCAAATTATCGCTGCGCATAAGGAATGAAAAATATGAACGACGGTATGATCGATCCTTTCAGTGCATTAGTACCAATGGTTGTTGAGCAAACAGCTAAAGGTGAGCGCTCTTTTGATATTTTTTCGCGATTGTTAAAAGAACGGATTATTTTCCTGACAGGACAAGTCGAAGATCAAATGGCTAATTTGATTGTGGCCCAGCTATTATTCTTGGAATCAGAAAGTCCAGACAAAGATATTTTCCTGTATATTAATTCACCTGGCGGTTCAGTGACCGCAGGTATGTCAATTTATGACACGATGAATTTTATCAAGCCTGACGTAAGCACTGTTTGTGTGGGTCAAGCTGCGAGTATGGGGGCATTTTTACTGTCTGGTGGTGCCAAAGGTAAACGTTACTGCCTGCCTAATTCTCGCGTTATGATCCACCAACCATTAGGTGGCTTTCAAGGTCAAGCTTCTGATTTTGAAATTCATGCTAAAGAAATTCTGTCGATTAAAGAAAAATTAAACAGATTAATGGCGGAGCATACAGGCCAACCTTATGAAGTATTAGCGGGTGATACAGATCGTGATAACTTTATGAGTGCGCATGAAGCGTTAGATTATGGGCTTATAGATGCAGTCCATACTCGCCGAGAAATTAAATAAAGAAGTAGGGAGTGCGATGTTATCGCACGCCTAACTATGCCAAGTTGGAAAATATTTGGTATAGTGAAGTCATTGTAGATGGTTATCTAATAGGATAACGAAGAGAAAATGAGGTAGCTGAATGTCCGACACTCCAACAGACGGCGACAAAAGTAACAAACTCTTATATTGCTCATTTTGCGGTAAGAGCCAACATGAAGTTCGTAAGTTAATTGCGGGGCCTTCTGTTTATATTTGTGACGAATGCGTTGATCTGTGTAACGACATTATTCGCGAAGAAATAAAAGATATTGCGCCTAAACATGACGCAGCAGACAAATTACCAGTTCCCAAAGAGATCCGAAATCATTTGGATGATTATGTTATTGGGCAAGAGCATGCTAAAAAAGTATTGTCTGTTGCTGTATATAACCATTACAAGAGATTAAAGAATCAGGGGCTTAACAATAAATCAGATGTTGAGCTGAGTAAAAGTAATATTCTTTTAATAGGTCCAACGGGAAGTGGTAAGACGTTACTAGCTGAAACACTTGCTCGATTGCTTGACGTGCCATTCACAATGGCTGATGCAACAACATTGACCGAAGCGGGCTATGTTGGTGAAGATGTTGAAAACATCATTCAAAAGCTTTTACAGAAGTGTGATTATGATGTAGAAAAAGCGCAGCGCGGCATTGTCTATATTGATGAAATTGATAAAATATCGAGAAAATCAGATAACCCATCTATTACCAGAGATGTTTCTGGCGAAGGTGTTCAGCAAGCATTGCTTAAACTAATAGAAGGGACTGTCGCTTCTGTTCCGCCGCAAGGTGGTCGAAAGCACCCTCAGCAAGAATTTTTGCAAGTTGATACTTCTAAAATTCTATTTATTTGTGGTGGTGCTTTTGCTGGCTTGGATAAAGTGATTGAACAACGCAGCCATAAAAATGCAGGTATTGGTTTTGGTGCTGAAGTTAAGTCAGCAGACTCTTCACGCTCCCTGAGTGAGACATTTAAAGATGTTGAGCCGGAAGATTTAGTCAAGTATGGCCTGATCCCTGAATTTATAGGTCGTCTACCTGTTGTTGCCACTCTGACAGAACTTGATGAAGATGCTTTAATTCAAATATTAAATGAACCTAAAAATGCATTGACTAAGCAGTTTGCTACGCTGTTCCAAATGGAAGATGTTGAGTTAGAGTTCCGAGAAGATGCGTTAAAAGCTATTGCACATAAAGCGATGGAACGTAAGACTGGAGCACGTGGGTTACGATCTATTGTTGAAGGTGTATTGCTAAATACAATGTATGAATTGCCTTCAGTTGATAATGTGAGCAAAGTTGTTGTTGATGAAACAGTGATAAAGGGTGAATCGGATCCAATTTTGATTTACGAAAATAGTGGTCAAGACAAAGCTGTCTCAGAGTAATACCACAGTTGAATAAAAAGGAGCCATAGGCTCCTTTTTTTATCAACATATTGAACTTTATGGTAACTATCCCCATATAGCTATCTATATTATTAAAATAACGAATTGCGAAGAGAATCAAATGACGCTTGAGAGAACGGATCGAGTCGAAATCCCTGTGTTGGCGCTACGAGATGTCGTTGTATATCCACATATGGTGATCCCATTGTTTGTTGGCCGAGAAAAGTCGATAAAATGCTTAGAAGCGGCAATGGAAAATGATAAACAAATATTTTTAGTCGCGCAAAAAGATGCGTCTGTTGATGATCCAAGTACAGACGAAATTTATGATGTAGGTACGATTGCCACCGTACTGCAACTACTTAAGTTACCGGATGGTACCGTAAAAGTACTTGTTGAAGGTACACAGCGCGCGAAGATTGATAAGTTTATAATTTCTGATGAATATTTTCTGGCTGAAGCACAGTTTGTTGAGTCTCAAGATATAGATGAACAAGAACAAGATATCTTTATTCGCAGCGCAGTGAGTCAATTTGAAGGGTATGTAAAACTCAATAAAAAAATACCACCCGAAGTACTGACATCTGTATCAGGTATTGACGAAGCTGCTCGCTTAGCGGATACAATGGCTGCGCACATGCCAATTAAGGTGCCTGAAAAACAAAAAGTATTGGAGTTGGACAGTGTCACTGGGCGATTAGAGTATTTAATGGCTTTGATGGAAGGCGAAATAGATTTATTGCAAGTTGAAAAGAAAATTCGCTCTCGTGTCAAAAAGCAAATGGAAAAGTCACAACGCGAGTACTATTTGAACGAGCAAATGAAAGCCATTCAAAAAGAGCTGGGCGAACTGGATGATGTACCTGATGAATTTGAAGCACTGAAAAAACGTATCAGTGAAGCGCAAATGCCAGCTGAAGCAGAAGAAAAAGCCACATCTGAACTTAATAAGTTGAAAATGATGTCGCCAATGTCGGCTGAAGCAACGGTAGTACGCTCATATATTGATACGATGATCAATGTGCCGTGGAAAAAGCGTTCCAAAGTGAAAAAAGATTTAGCGGGTGCGCAGAAAATACTGGATGCTGACCATTATGGCTTAGAAAAAGTCAAAGAACGTATTATTGAGTATCTTGCCGTTCAGCAGAGAATTAATAAACTTAAAGGTCCAATATTGTGTTTGGTTGGTCCTCCAGGCGTCGGTAAAACCAGTTTAGGGCAGTCTATTGCGCGTTCTACGGGACGTAAGTATGTGAGAATGGCTCTGGGTGGTGTTAGAGATGAAGCTGAAATTCGAGGCCATAGAAGAACATATATTGGTTCTATGCCAGGTAAGCTGATTCAAAGCATGAGCAAAGTAGGGGTTAAGAATCCGCTGTTTTTACTTGATGAGATTGATAAAATGTCATCAGATATGCGTGGAGATCCGGCATCTGCATTGTTAGAAGTTTTAGACCCTGAACAAAATAGTAATTTTGCTGATCACTACTTAGAAGTCGATTACGATTTATCTGATGTTATGTTTGTCGCTACGTCAAACAGTTTTAACATTCCAGGGCCATTATTAGACCGAATGGAAGTAATAAGGCTATCGGGGTATACAGAAGATGAAAAACTGAATATCTCTATTCAGCATTTAATTCCAAAGCAAGTTAAGCGTAACGGTTTAAAAGCGAACGAAGTTGAAATAGAAGATAGTGCTATTATTGGAATTATCCGCTATTACACTCGTGAAGCAGGTGTACGTAATCTGGAGCGTGAAATCTCTAAACTGTGCCGCAAAGCCGTGAAAGAGATTTTACTTAATAAAGACACGCAAAAAGTAATCATCAACCAAGATAACTTAGAGTCATTTCTAGGCGTACAACGTTTTGATTATGGCAAAGCTGAAGATGGTGATCGTATCGGTCAGGTAACAGGTTTAGCATGGACTGAGGTAGGTGGTGATTTACTTACAATAGAATGTGCGGCAGTTCCAGGTAAAGGTAAATTGACATTTACTGGCTCTTTGGGTGATGTGATGCAAGAGTCTATTCAGGCAGCGATGACGGTTGTACGTAATAGAGCTGACAAGTTACGGATAAATGCAGATTTTCATGAAAAACGCGATGTACATGTGCACGTACCTGAAGGCGCCACACCAAAAGATGGGCCAAGTGCAGGTATTGCAATGGTAACTTCTTTGGTCTCTAGCTTGACGGGTAACCCTGTGCGTTCAGATGTGGCCATGACCGGTGAAATTACCTTGCGTGGAGAAGTACTGCCGATCGGAGGCTTGAAAGAGAAGTTACTTGCAGCACATCGAGGGGGAATTAAGACGGTTATTATTCCAAAGATTAATGAGCGTGACTTAAAAGAAATTCCAGAGAATGTGAGAGAAGGCTTAGAAATCCACCCAGTAACTTGGATTGATGATGTATTGTCACTTGCGTTAGCTAACCCTGTTGAGAGTTTTTCTGTTGAAAACTCAAAAAAATAAGAAAAAATCGAAAAAAGTGCTGCAAAAGGGTTTTCAAATCTAAAAGGTATGTTAACTTAGGCACTGGTTCAAGCCTAGCCCTTATGTAGCCTAGGCTTGAGCAAGATTACGCATTAGAGAGTCGCTGTGATGTCTCTAGTATGAATAATAAAAGTGGTAGTTATCAAAACAAGCTCTCGCTTTTGATAATAACAATGTAAGAGGATGATATTGTGAATAAATCTCAATTAATCGATCAAATCGCAGCTGATGCTGATATTTCTAAAGCGGCCGCAGGTCGTGCGCTAGATTCGTTCATTGAATCTGTAACTGGTGCGTTAAAAGATGGTGATTCTGTAGCACTGGTTGGTTTTGGTACTTTTTCCGTGCGTGAACGCGCAGCACGCTCTGGTCGTAATCCGCAAACTGGTGAGACGATTCAAATTGCAGCGGCTAATATCCCTTCTTTCAAAGCGGGTAAAGCGTTAAAAGATGCAGTAAACTAATCCACTTGGATTTTTAGCGCGGTTTTACACTGTTTCACACTATTTGCATTTCAAAGCCGTGTGTTGCTTCAAGAAAAAAAGCGTATCTGATAAGATACGCTTTTTTTACATTAGCAAGAAACTTCTAAAGCGCGTATGTGCTTTGGCTTAGATAAGAGAAAGAACAAATGCTTGAAAAGATCAGAGAGGGCTCTCAAGGCCCAGTAGCCAAAATTATTCTTGGTGCAGTAATCTTGTCTTTTGCTCTAGCAGGGATCGGTGGTTACCTAGGTCAAACCACAGAGCAACCTGTTGCAGAAGTCAATGGAATAAAAATTAGTCAAACAGATTTTGCAAGGGCATACCAAAATGAACGGGCTCGATTAGAGCAGCAGTTTGGAGAATACTTTGCACAAATTTCGTCAGATCCGACTTATATGGCACAAATTCGTAAAGGGGTAGTTGATAGACTGGTTCAACAAGAATTACAAAATCAACTCGCCATTGAGCTTGGCCTACGAGTGAGTGATGAACAAGTGAAGCAAGCCATTGTTGAAATGCCTTACTTCCAATTGGGTGGTGAGTTTAGTAATGAGCGCTATTTACAAGTAATACGTCAAATGAACTTCCAACCAGATACTTTTCGTGAATATTTACGTGAAGAAATGACTCGCTCTCAATTGGTTTCGGCAGTTGCAGGTACTGAGTTTGTTTTATCAAATGAGCTAAAAAGCACGGTTGCTCTGCAGCAACAAACGCGCGCACTTGATTATATTGTCTTAAGTAAAGACAAAGTTAAAGACCAAGTATCAATTGATGAAGATGCAGTATCGAATTACTACGAGTTAAATCAAGATAAATATCAATCAGCAGAACAAGTTTCAGTACAATATTTAGAGCTTAAGGCCGATAATGTTGAGCCTGAAACGGCCATTACTGATGCAGATGTGCTTGCGTATTATGAAGAAAGTAAAACACAATACTTAGAGCCTGAAAAACGTCGTGTTTCACATATATTAATCGATAATAGTGAAGATGATGCGACGGCCAATACTAAAGCACAAGACTTGTTGTCACAGTTACGCTCAGGCACAGAGTTTTCTGAATTAGCAAGTACGCAGTCAGATGACATTGTCAGCGCAGAGTTAGGCGGTGATTTGGATTGGATCGAACGTGATATGATGGATCCTGAGTTTGAAACTGCAGCATTTGCACTAGAAAATGTTGGTGATATCTCAGAAGTTGTAACATCAGAATTTGGTTATCATATTATTCAATTGACGGATATTGAGCGTGAAGAAATTCAACCGTTCGATGACGTTAAGGCAGACTTACGAGCTGAGTTAGAAAAGAATGCAAAAGTTGATGCATTTTATCAAAAGCAAACTGAAATTGCTGAGTTGGCGTTTGAAATGTCTGACTCACTTGAAGATGCTGCGTTGGCTGCGGGTGTTGAGCTTAAATCAACGGCGTTGATTAATCGCTCAGTACTACCAGCACCATTAAATACGCCAGCAGTAACACGTACGCTATTTACTCCAGAGCTACTAGAAGATCGAGTGAACTCGGAAGTCTTGGAAATTGGTGCAGAGCATATTATTGTTGTTCGAGTGTTAGATTATGCCGCTGCTGCAACAAAACCGTTTGATGGGGTTAAAGCGGAAATCGAAACAACGCTTGTTAACGAAAAAGCATCAGAGCTGATCAATGAGCGAGCTAAAACTTTATTCAGTGCATTGCAAGGCGGTAAGCTATTATCTGATATTGCTACGGAAGAAGGCGTTGAATTGAACTCAGAAGCTGCCTTAGCACGTCAAACTTACTCGGTTGCACCCGCCATTGTGACAGAGGTATTTAAACTTCCTCATCCGGCGGATGAAAAGTTTGAAATGGCTGTTGTTGCCTTGAATAATGGAGATGCGGCTTTAGTACAATTGAAAAAGGTTAACGAGGTTGAGCTTTCAGTGGAAATTGATGAACAACAGAAGCAAAGCATCACAAATACTCAGATTAACAAAAATTACTTAGCGTTTGTTAACGCACTTGAAGCTAAAGCGGATGTGACACGTCCACAAATTCAGGTATCAGAGCAAAATTAACTGGGCTAGGGTCAACTATTTTAAAAAGGGCATCGATTTGATGCCCTTTTTTATGACTACTAGTAGGAGATAATGCTTTGCTATGATTTCATATTGTATTGTTTAATGGCATAGTTTAAGTAACGACATATGTTGTTAAATATTATAGAAGATAAAGGACTCTGGGGAATATTATGCCAATAGAAATTAATTTCGAACTATCAGATGCAGACTTAGCGCATTTTAAAACAATGATGCAAAATGTTATTGCTAAGAGCAATCATACCAATGAAGAAGAAATAATTAGTAAAGCCCGAAAACTCATATTAGAAATGGAGCAAGCTGAGTTACCAGAGTTTGTTCGAACTCGAATGACATCACTTGCGTTGTTGATTGATGCAGTGCAAGACGTTGAATGGCAAGTACCAGAAGAAGAGAAGAAAGCCATTATTCTATCTTTGGCATATTTCAGTGAACCTGAAGACGTAGTGCCAGATCACATTCCAGGTTTGGGTTATATTGATGACGCAATAATGATTGAATTAGTGTTACAAGATTTATCGCTGGATCTCAGAGCTTACAGAGAATTTTGCAGCTTTAGGGCAACGGAAGAAGCGCGTCGAGGCGACGAAGCAAAAGTAGATAGAGAAAGCTGGCTTGAAGGTACTCGCTCGCAACTGCGTGCGACGATGCGACGAAACCGGAAATCTGCAAAGCCGCGATTATTATCTCGCATTATGTAAGTATATCACATGTAGTTTGGTCGAGTTCTAACGATCAGGCTACATTTATTTATCGTGGGACTTAGATCACTGCTAACAGTCGCTCCCGAGATAGGCTTAGCTAACCCTATGCAAGTAGTCTTTGCAGTGTTATGTGCGCTCAAATTACCTTCTTCATATATATTACTCAGTAAGTTTCTTGTTTATTAGGATACGGATTTCATATTAAAAGGGTCAAATAATATTGATGAGTGAGGTGAAAAACCAACCTTGTATGACACATCAGTGGAGAGTATTCGAAGTAATTGAGTTAAAAAGACGAGCGTTTTTTGGGTTTAAGTCGGTTTCAATTATAGCTTGTCAAGCCGCTAGTGAGCACCAACGGCTACAAACAATGGTTGCTTTCTAAGATGACTTATCAATAATATGCACATCTCTTTGTGGAAATGGAATAGCAATGTCAGCTCGATCTAATGCTGGTTTTATCGCTCGATTAATATCAAAATATACATCCCAATAGTCCTCTGTTTTACACCATACTCTTAGGGTTAAATCAATAGAACTGTCTCCATACCCTGTGACACCGACAAAAGGCTCAGGGGTTTTGAGTACTGAATTATTTTCTAACGCCATATTTGTGAGAGCTTTCTCAGCATCATCAACCGATGCTGAGTAACTTATGCCAACACTGAGGTCAACACGTCTAATTGACTCATGGGTGATGTTTTTAATTTTCTCACTTGCTAAAGGTCCGTTAGGCAAAATTACACGACGGTTATCTAATGTGGTTAAAAATGTACAAAATACATCGATAGCCTCAACAACGCCTTCTTCCCCTTGAGCCACGATATAGTCACCGACTTGAAAAGGCTTAAAAATTAGAATGAGCACACCTCCTGCAAAATTAGACAGACTACCTTGTAAGGCTAAGCCTACTGCTAACCCCGCAGCACCTAAAATAGCAATGAAAGAGGTCGTTTGTACGCCGATCATAGAGATAACAGAAATGAACAAGCAGGCTTTTAAGAGTACTGTAGCCATACTGCATAACCATTTACGTAAAGACACGTTAAATTCTTTCTTTTGTAGCAAGAAGTCAACGCCCTTGCCAATCAGCGAGATGACCCAGAGGCCAATAATGAGTGTTAATATTGCTAACACGATTTTTGGGGCATATAAAATTGCCATTTCAATAACGGTGTTTAGAAGGTGTTCGACATCTATTTGGGAAAAGTCCATCATATAGGTTTCTCTTTGTGTTTATAGTTAGAAAGCACTAATAATTGTAGCTGAGTTATTAATTTTTGTTCGTTGTTGTTATGGAAGACTGCTTTGAAGAGGCGAAGACACTTAGTGCTGATAAGTTTCTTATCAGCACTATAGACTTCAATAGCGTAAAATTAGTGCGCGTTACATGTCGGAAGTATTGGTGGCAATTTGTGAGTCGCGTTCTAAGTTATCCAATTCATCTAGAAGTTCAAAAAGCTCAGGCTCAATGTCACTAACTGCTACTTGCTTTTTTAAACCTGTTTCTAAAGCTTCTGCTAATTTTTTAAGTTTAGGCACACCTGTATAACAGCATGCTCCGTGGAATTTATGAATCACACTTAATAGCTGTTCACTATCGTTTTGCTCTTGTGCTTGGTGAATATTTGTTTTTGTTTCAGTAATACTGTTTAGTAGCATATTTAACATTTCAATTGCCAAATCTGGTTTTCCTCCCGCATGTTGTAATGCTAACGGCCAATCCAGCAATTCACTGATAAAAGGCGGGCGACTTACGGTGAGTTGAGACTTATTTCTGGGTACTGACGATGGTGTCGTTTGGCCATAGTCACAAATGGTTTGTTTAAGCATATCTTCATCAATAGGTTTGGTCAGATAGCCACTGAATCCGTCTTTTAATAGTTGATTTTTTTCACCTGAGAGGGCATGGGCAGTTACTGCAATAATGGGGGTTTCTTCATTGAGTGATGCTTCCTTAATCGTTTTACACGCGGTGATACCGTCCATTATCGGCATTTGTATATCCATAAAAACTAAATCGTATTTATGCATTTTACATAGGCTAACGGCTTGGGAGCCATTGTGCGCCGTATCGATGGCTTCAATTTGCTCAGAGAGTAAGGTAGAAAGCAGCTTTAAGTTGGCATCATTATCATCCGCGATAAGCGCTTTCAAGGGCAGTATTTGCTCTCGGTTTTCTTCAATCCCAATACTAGGGTGATCAAGGCGATAGGGGGCTGCGAGAACTTCGCAGAGTTTTCTGTGATTGAGTGGTTTACTCAAGCAAGCATCGGCACCACTGCCAATAAGGGATTCACGCATATTATGCGATATAGTATTGAGCATGAGGTATAGGTAATCGGCAGATTCTCGGGCTTTACTAATATAGCCCTTTACGGTTTGCATATGCTCAACGCTTGCCATGTTGCCAATGAGACAAACATCAAAATTAAAATCCTGTGTCAGAGCCGCTAAAAATTCATCTTCAGTTTGACAGGCTGTAACTTGCATCTCCCATTCATGAAGTTGTGCTACAACAGAATAATGGGTATGTTCTTGTGGTTCAAAGTACAGCACCCGCTTATTATGGAGTGAACCGCACGGTAAATCGTCGTTATAGAGGCGGTTGGGTAATTCAAAAACGGAGTTGAATGTAAAGCATGTGCCGCTGCCAGATGCTGAGTTGAGCGTGATCCTACCTTTCATCGCTTCAACGATGTGTTTGGTTATGATAAGCCCTAAGCCCGTTCCGCCAAACTTTCGAGTGATACTAGAGTCAGCTTGCCCGAATGGAGTAAATAAGGCATCTTGTTTATCCATCGCAATGCCGACGCCGGTATCACTGACCGACACTAAAAGAGATGCATGTGTTTCGTTAAGTAACCGATGACTAATATCGACCTTCACGGAACCTTGCTCGGTAAACTTGATGGCATTACTGATCAAATTAATTAGGATTTGTTTTAATCTAGTTGGATCACCTACCAAGTTATCGGGTACTTGTCTATTTATTGAAATAGATAACTCTAGTTGTTTATCATGTGCACTTGGCGCAAGTAGGGTCATCACTTCGTTGACAGCGTCACGTAGCTGAAATTGAATGTTTTCCAAATCCATAGCGCCCGCTTCGAGTTTTGAGAAGTCTAAGATATCACTGATAATAGTCAGTAAACTATTTGCAGATAATTCAATGGTATCTAAGTAGTCTTTTTGGTGTTTATTAAGGGGAGTTTTATATAACTGTCGGGTAAAACCGATGACACCGTTGAGAGGCGTGCGCAACTCATGACTCATTTTTGCTAAAAAGTCGGATTTTACGCGGTTGGCATCTTGAGCCTCTTTCTTGGCAATGTTTAACTGGATATTTTGTGTTTCATATTGTTCTAATGTTTCACGATAATCACTGGTGGCCTGATCAATGTGTTTTTGCATTTCGTCACGTTGACCTGTCATTTTATTATTTATTGTGTTCAAGCCTTGTCGAAGAAGTTCAAATTCACCTTGCATGTGACCTTGTATACCGATATCACGTTTACCTTCAACAAGTTTATCCGTTGCTAACAGTAACCTTGAAAGTGGCATAGTGAACATTCGGCTGACCCGTAATGACAGTAATGCACTGAGCAAGATAGCAATGAGTATAATGCTACTGCTTAAAATAAGGGCATGTTGCTGAGAGATTAATGCTTGGTCTTGACTTATTTCTACTGCCAAAATAGCAAGCGTGTCAGGGTGAGCTTCGCTCCAATCATTAGTGTGCTTGGCATAGTGTTTTATAGGTGTGTAAAAGACGAAGGTATCAGCGAGTTTTACCATTTCCGTTTGATGTAGCTGACTTGCGTCCCCTAAATAATACAATTTATTAAATTTTTCATGAAAATTGCTCGTCAGCAACAATTGATTGTCCTGATCGAATACGGAGATACTTTTAACTAAAGGCGCATGTTTGTTATGCGCCGTGCTTAAAACGCGATGTAAGTTAATGCGATCTTGAGAAACAATACTGTGTTCTGTCGCAATCGCGAGAGGTTCTGAAATACTGCTACCTTGTTGATTGAGAATTTGTTCAAGCTCAACATAGCGATTTACGGTAAAATAGCCTCCTAAGATTAAGCCGATCAGTACCGTCGGAATTAAAGTCAGAATAAGAATGCTATCACGCAGGCTAAATTTGGTCATCTGAGGCAGTTAGTCACAGTAATTATTTTGACTTTAGGTTATCGATTTCAGCGCTGATAAGCAATGTTTAAGGGGCAATGTTATGGCACAGATTTTTCGTCCAAAAAAGCGGACAGTAGATAAGCAAGCTATTGAAGTAAAAATACATTCGCTAGACCACCAAGGTCGTGGTGTTGCTAATCATAAAGGCAAAGTGTGTTTTGTTGAGGGAGCCTTGGTAAATGAACGGGTAAAAGCGCAAGTATTGCAGGATAAGTCTAAATTAATTGAAGCTAAAACACTTCAAGTAATTGAGCCGAGCAATGAACGTGTCATGCCGTTCTGCCGCGACAATGACATATGTGGAGGATGTCAGACACAACACTTGGCACTTTCTTCACAGCTTTTTCATAAACAACAGGCGGTTGATAAGCTTTTTCAAAAATTTTCACAATATGATGTAGAATGTTGGCAACCCGCTATTGAAAGCAAACCTAAGTATTACAGACGCAGTGCGCGTATAGCGTGTTTCTATGATAAAGGGAATAAGCTTCTGAAATTAGGCTTTCGTGGTTTTAAGAGTAAAAAAATCGTTGAGGTAAAAAATTGTCAGGTTCTAACCGGCCATTTTGATAATATCTTTGAAGACTTGAGAGCGTTATTAAATAGCCGAGATGGGTATTGCTCTGTTAGTCATGTTCAATTATGCGATGCTGATAATGGTCAATTCGTACTGCTAAGGCATACAAAAAGTATTACGGCCCGCGATAAAGATTATCTGGAGGAGAAAAGTCACGTTTTGGGTTGGAAAATAGTATGGGATAATGGTGATAAAGTGTCAGAGCTTAACGAACTGCCGTATTATATTGCAGATGATGTGCGTTTTAATTTTACATTGGATAATTTTGTACAGGTTAATGCTGAAGTAAATGCGGCAATGTTGATGCAAGCATTGATGTGGTTAGAGGTATCTTATAGCGATAGGGTATTAGATTTATTTTGTGGTATTGGTAATTTCTCTTTATTGCTCGCAAAACGAGCAAACAGTGTCATTGGTGTTGAAGGCTCAGCCTCATCTGTTGCAATGGCTAAACAAAATGCGCAAACTAATCATATAGAAAATGCAGAGTTCCATTGTTTTGACTTAACACAGGATATGGCGCAAGCGCCATGGTTTGACCAAAGTGCAAAGGTATTGGTGTTAGACCCTTCACGTACGGGAGCATTTGGCATATTGCAGCAAATGCCATTAACGCAATTCAATAAAGTACTTTATGTATCATGTGATCCAGTAACATTAGCCAGAGATAGCAAATTATTGCTAGATAGTGGGCTTTCACTTGTGAAAGTAGGGTTGATGAATATGTTCCCACATACAGGGCATATCGAAACAATGGCGTTATTCCAAAGGAGATAGTACAGATGGTTGCCACCCGTCAATCACATCAACAGCAGCAGTCGGATGACTTTTCAACTCGACTATCGCAACTCAGTTTATCTGCAGACAAGCTGGCTTATTTGCAGCGAGCACATGATTTATGTCCGGCTGAACTGGATGCTACAAGGTTACATAACGCCATTGAAATGGTGGAGATTTTGGCTGAGTTGAATTTTGATTCGGAGTCATTAGCAACCGCCTATTTAACCCCATACTTTTTAAATAAACAAATTGACCTTGAAAACGTGCAAGCAGAATTTGGTGACAACGTAACTTTGTTGCTAAGTGGTGTAGAGCAAATGGCTACTATCAGTACATTGGCGCACCAAGGTAAAGGGAATGTGCAAATTGATAATGTGCGACGGATGTTGTTAGCCATGGTCGAAGATGTGCGTGCTGTTGTCATTAAGCTCGCAGAACAAATTTGTCATTTGCGGGCTGTTAAGAATTCAGATGAGGAAGAGCGAGTAATTGCAGCCAAAGCGACAGCTAATATTTTTGCACCTTTAGCAAATCGCTTGGGAATTGGACAGTTAAAGTGGGAACTGGAAGACCTTTCTTTTCGCTATTTACATCCAAAAACATACAAATCGATTGCAAAACAACTTGCAGATAAGCGCTTAGATCGCGAAGCGTATATGGAAAATATGGTGCATTCAGTAACAACTAAGTTAGCTGAAGCGGGGGTAAAAGCGCAAGTTTATGGTCGTCCGAAGCATATTTTTAGTATTTATAAGAAAATGTCTCAGAAAAGCTACGAATTTGATCAGCTTTTTGATATTCGTGCAATGCGCGTTGTGGTTGATGAGCTTCAAGATTGTTACGCAGCGTTAGGAATTGTACATACGAACTGGCGCCATTTACCGAAAGAGTTTGATGATTATGTTGCAACGCCAAAACAAAATGGCTACCAATCAATTCATACGGTGGTTTTTGGACCAGAAGGTAAAACCATTGAAATCCAAATTCGCACAGAAGAGATGCATCAAGATGCCGAGCTAGGTGTTGCTGCACACTGGATGTACAAAGAAGGTGCGTTGCCAGGCAGAGGCTCGGGCTATGAGCAGAAAATTAGTTGGTTAAGGAAGTTACTTCAGTGGCAAGAAGAAGTAGTTGATGGCAGTGACTTAGCTGACGAACTGAAGAATCAAGTTGTTGAAGACCGGGTTTACGTTTTTACACCAAAAGGGGATATTTTTGATTTACCTTTAGGAGCTACGCCACTGGATTTCGCGTATTACATTCACTCTAATGTTGGACACCGATGCATTGGCGCAAAGATTTTTGGTAAAATAGTCCCTTTCACACATAAACTCGTAACTGGCGATCAAATAGAGATATTAACGCAAAAAAATCCTTCGCCCAGTCGAGATTGGTTAAACCCCTCTCTTGGTTATATTCATTCTTCTCGAGCTCGCAGTAAAATACATCACTGGTTTAAGCAACAAGACCGCGATAAGAACTTGATAGCAGGAAAAGAGATATTAGACGTGCAATTGCATAAGCTGGGTTTGACGTATAAGCACTTAGAGCCCGCAATTTCACGGTTTAATTTCAAAGAGCTTGACGATTTGATGGTTGCTATTGGGGCTGGCGATGTACGCATAAATCAATTTCTTAATTATATTATTGATAAGCCAGAAGAAGAAGCGACTGTAAAAATTTCGTCTCCACGTAAACATCGAGGAGATAAAAATGGCATCGTAGTGGATGGTGTCGGTAGCTTGATGAGTCATGTGGCCAAATGTTGTCAACCAGTGCCTGGAGACGACATTGTTGGATATATTACACAAGGTCGAGGTATTGCTGTACATCGCAGTGACTGTGATTCGTTTATGCATATTTGTAAGCAAAAACCTGAACGTGAGATTGCTGTAAGTTGGTCATCAGAAATACAAGCGGCTTATACGATAACGGTTCGAATTGAAGCAAATGATAGACAGGGCTTAATTCGAGATATCAGCTCAGTACTGGCCAACGAAAAAGTGAATGTCCTCAATATGAACGTGCAAACAGATGATGCACGTGATGTGGCGATATTTGAGATGAAAATTGAAGTATCTGATTTATCAGCAATGAATAGACTGTTAACTAAACTCCATCAAATAGAAGGCGTGTTTGACGCTAAGCGTCAACATTGAGTAAAGAAAAAATGTCCGAAAATGTAGCGACACTATTAAAAATTATGGCCACTTTACGTGACCCTAAAACTGGTTGTGAGTGGGATAAAGCACAAACATTTCACTCAATTGTGCCGCATACGATTGAGGAAGCTTATGAAGTTGCAGGGGCAATAGAAACAAATGATATGCCTGCATTAAAAGGCGAGTTAGGAGACTTGTTGTTTCAGGTAGTTTTTTATGCACAATTAGCACAGGAACAAAATTTATTTGATTTTGATGATGTGGTGGATACGTTAAATGAAAAGTTAGAGCGACGCCATCCTCATGTGTTTAAGCAACAAGTCACTTTGTCTGAATCAGAGCTAGAACAACAATGGCAAGACATTAAGTTACAAGAACGAGCACAACATACTCATAAGTCGAAAGTACTCTGGGATGATATACCTCGTATGTTGCCTGCATTGTCCCGAGCCCAAAAAATACAAAAGAGAGCTTCAGCATTGGGCTTTGATTGGCCAGACTATCATGGAGCACTTGAAAAAGTAGTTGAAGAAGTTGAAGAGGTCAGTGAAGCGTTAGAGTATGATCCGCATTCGACGCATAGTGCGGAAGAAATTGGAGACTTGTTATTTGCGACCGTTAATGTAGCAAGACACGCGAAGCACGACCCAGAGCAAATACTCCGTCAAGCCAGCGATAAGTTTGTCGCGCGATTTGCCGATGTAGATACTGTTTTGCGCAAGCGAGGTGTAAACCTGCAAAAAGCAAGTTTGCAGGAAATGGATGACGCGTGGGAATATGTTAAAAAGCAACATAGGGATCAATGACTTTATAATTAATTAAGATTCAATTTATATTTTAACTGGATTGATACGAGCAACTTTGCTACACTATCGCCCCGTCTTGATTCTTATTTAAATTCCATTTTTCCTGATATTCTAGGGTTCGCATGAGTACAAAATTTATCTTCGTAACGGGCGGAGTTGTTTCCTCCTTGGGTAAAGGTATTGCAGCTGCTTCATTAGCCGCTATTTTAGAAGCACGTGGCTTGAATGTAACTATTCTTAAGCTGGATCCCTATATTAATGTTGACCCAGGCACAATGAGCCCGATTCAACATGGTGAGGTATTCGTAACTGAAGATGGTGCTGAAACAGACCTAGATTTAGGTCATTACGAGCGCTTTATTCGCACCAAAATGACCAGCCGCAACAACTTCACACAAGGCCGTGTATTTGAAGATGTATTACGCAAAGAGCGTAAAGGTGGTTACTTAGGCGCTACAATTCAAGTGATCCCACATATTACCAATGACATCAAACGCCGAGTATTAGAAGGCGCGGAAGGTCATGATATCGCCATTGTTGAGATTGGTGGTACGGTTGGTGACATTGAGTCGCAACCGTTTTTAGAAGCAATTCGTCAGTTAGGTACAGAGCTTGGCCGTGAAAGTGTATTATTCATGCACCTAACCCTGGTGCCATTCCTTGGTGCGGCGGGTGAAGTAAAAACTAAGCCAACTCAGCATTCAGTAAAAGAATTACGTTCAATCGGTATTCAACCTGATATTCTGGTTTGTCGTTCAAATTGTAAGCTGCCAGCAAATGAACGAGCGAAGATTGCCTTGTTTACGAACGTTGAAGAGAAAGCGGTTATTTCTTTGCAAGATGTTGATAGCATTTATAAGATCCCTGCATTGCTTAAATCTCAAGATTTAGACAACTTAGTGTGTCGTCGTTTCCACCTAGATGTGCCTGAAGCGGATCTTGTTGAGTGGGAACAAGTGTTGTACCAAGAATCAAATCCGACAGGCGAAGTCACGATTGGTATGGTTGGTAAGTACATTGAATTACCTGACGCATACAAATCCGTGAATGAAGCATTAAAACATGCGGGCTTGAAAAACCGAGTGACGGTGAATATAGAGTATGTTGATTCACAAAATGTTGAAAGCAAAGGAGTTGAGTTATTAGCTCATCTTGATGCTATTTTGGTACCGGGCGGTTTTGGTAGCCGAGGTGTTGAAGGTAAGATACTTGCAGCCAAATATGCGCGTGAAAATAAAGTACCATACTTAGGTATTTGTTTGGGTATGCAAGTTGCGCTGATTGAATATGCACGAAATGTTGCCGGTCTTGAAGGTGCAAACTCCACAGAGTTTGACGCAGAATCACCGCATCCAGTTGTGGGATTAATCACGGAATGGCTAGATGCAGAAGGCAAAGTTGAAATCCGTGATGAAGCTTCGGATTTGGGTGGCACAATGCGTCTTGGTTCTCAGAAGTGCCATGTAAAAGACAACTCAAAAGTATTCGAAGCTTATGGTAGCAACGAGATCTTTGAGCGTCATCGTCATCGTTATGAAGTAAATAACAACTATGTTGAGCGCCTTGAGCAAGCAGGGTTGCAGTTTACTGGTTTGTCAGAAGACAAGAAGCTAGTGGAGATCATTGAAAATAAAGATCACCCTTGGTTTGTAGCCGCACAGTTCCACCCAGAGTTTACTTCAACGCCGCGAGATGGACATCCATTATTTGAAGGCTTTGTAGCAGCTGCACATAGCTTCCAAAAAGCAGAGTCATAATTAAGAAAAGCCGTGCAATCGCACGGCTTTTTTATTGTGTGAAAAAGTATGTATCGCAGTGAATCACTACCAGTATTTAATGCAATGCTTATTTGGTAATAACAGGATAGTAAGCACTTAACAATAAACTCACCATTTTGGGAATAAGAGGAATCAAGATGTCAAAAATCGTAAAAGTGATTGGCCGTGAAGTTATGGACTCACGCGGTAACCCAACAGTTGAAGCTGATGTTCACCTAGATACAGGTGCATGGGGGCGCGCATGTGCACCATCTGGCGCATCGACTGGCACCAGAGAAGCACTTGAGTTACGAGATGGTGATAAGTCACGCTATTTAGGTAAGGGTGTATTAACGGCCGTTAATTTCATCAATACTGACTTAGCACAAGCGTTAGAAGGTAAAGATGCCTTAGCACAACGCGATGTTGATCAAATTATGATTGACTTAGATGGCACAGAGAACAAAGAAAAATTTGGTGCAAATGCAATCCTAGCCGTGTCTTTGGCAACAGCGAAAGCTGCAGCCCAAGAAAAAGGGGTTGCATTATATGAACATATTGCCGATATCAATGGCACATCTGGTCAGTATTCAATGCCGGTACCAATGATGAATATCATTAATGGCGGTGAGCACGCTGATAATAATGTGGATATTCAAGAGTTCATGGTGCAGCCTGTTGGTGCGTCTAGTTTCCGTGAAGCATTGCGTATTGGTGCTGAGATATTCCATAGCCTTAAAAAAGTTTTGAGTGCTCGTGGCTTAAATACGGCTGTAGGTGATGAAGGTGGTTTTGCGCCAAACTTGAAGTCAAATGAAGAAGCGTTAGAAGTGATCACTGAAGCCGTTAATGCAGCTGGTTATGAAATGAATAAAGATGTAACACTGGCATTAGATTGTGCTGCATCAGAATTTTACGTTGATGGTAAGTATGACCTAAAAGGTGAAGGTAAAGTATTCGACTCAGAAGGTTTTGCAGGTTTCTTAGCTGATTTAGCGGCACGTTACCCGATTATTTCTATCGAAGATGGCTTAGACGAAAGTGATTGGACGGGTTGGAAAATCTTAACTGATAAAATTGGTGACAAAGTACAATTGGTAGGTGATGATTTATTCGTAACGAATACGAAAATTCTAACACGCGGTATTGAAGAGAAAATTGGTAACTCGATTTTGATCAAGTTCAACCAAATTGGCACATTATCAGAAACACTTGACGCTATAAAAATGGCGCAAGATGCAGGCTTTACTGCTGTGATCTCTCACCGTTCAGGTGAAACTGAAGATGCAACTATTGCAGACCTTGCTGTTGGTACTGCTGCTGGTCAAATTAAAACGGGTTCACTATGCCGTTCAGATCGTGTTGCTAAATATAATCAGCTACTTCGTATTGAAGAAGCACTAGGTGATAAAGCAACATATAAAGGTCGAAGTGAGATAAAAGGTCAGTAAATAATACGCCTTAAAAAAGCCGCCATATTGGCGGCTTTTTTGTAGCCAAATACCAGTAAGTACAGCTTAAAAGGAAATGTAATTACCCTTGAAAGTGTTCTGTTAATATTTGTTGAGTAAATTTTGTTTTTAAATAAAACCCTCTCGGTAAAGTTTTGGTGAGTTTCCCATGCGGTCCAATGACGTCAGTTAAGGCTTTACTGTTTGCTGCCTTAGGCCTGATCTGCATGACTTCACCTAGGTGACCAGATATTTGTTCTATTTTCCCGAGTGCGATCAACTCAATTTGCTCTTCCCAATCTCTTTGTAATTGGTTAATTTGATCTGTGTTGGGTTGCCATAAAAAGCCAGAGCCAATTATTCTGTCAATCGGCTGTAACGCTCTTTCGGCTAAAACGGGCAACCAAAGAACATGGGCTAACTTTTTTTTAACGTTGCTATCATGAAATGTTGCGCCTGTAAGTCCAGTTAATGGAACCGTTGTTACGTAGGTGGTTTCAAGAGGCTTACCATTGTATCCAATAGGCAAAGATTTTAATTCAATCCCCAGTAGCTCGAAATCGGGAACCGGTTTTGAGCCAGCACTTGCGCCTAGTACATATTCTAATAATTGTCCTGGCCAGCCTTTTTCTTTGAGCAAATGTTCTGGTGTCTTAAATTGATATTGAGCCGCAAGCTCTCCCAAAGTAATCCCTGCTATGTCGTTTACACGTTGCATGAGCTCATTTATTGTTGCTGGTGGGGATGATCTTTGCACGATACTCTCTAGTTAGTGATCAAAGTAATTATGCCAACATTGTAACCTAAATATTTCAATTACATGAGTGGTTAACGCCATTGAATGTAAAGAATTCAGACAAGGTTAAGGGCTTATTGTTAGAGTAAAAAGTGACGTTAAGAGCCTGTTATACAGCTCATTTCGAGGTGTGTTTTTATGCAAATATAACTTACTTCTTGATAAAATAGGTTGTTACAATTAAATGATTTCATCAATATAAATAAAGTACTAAATTCATAAAGGAAAAATGTGTTTATACATCTAATAAAAAGACTCACACCACTTTCATTTATTTTTTTAGCTGCTTGCACTAACGATAGTAAATTAGGTTTTGAGTCATTTGTTGAGAAAGCGCTTACGCAGTTTTTAATCGACGAAAATGCCCAGGTGGTTTCTATTGCCATAGTTAGTGGGCAGCACAATTACCAAAACCATTTTGGCCAATTTCCAAATGGAACGAAACCCGACCATGAAACTATATATGAAATTGCATCGATCACTAAAACATACACAGGATTACTCCTCGCTAAAGCAGTAACGGATAAAAAGGTAAAATTAGATGACGATATTAGAGCGTACTTAGGAGCTGACCGTTATCAAAATCTACAATACTTAAATCAGCCAATCACTTTGCGTCATTTAGCAACGCATAGAAGCACGCTTCCTCAAGACTTTGCCTTTACTCGAGAAGATCTCAAAAATGGCAGAGCTTTTGAGCTGATATTAAATTACTCTAAATCGCAACTGTTTGAAGATCTGAGCCAATACCAACTGACTTCACGACCAGGGAGTGAATATCAATATTCAAATGTTGGTACGGAGCTCATTGGTTATATTCTTGAAAATGTATATAACAAGCCATTTTCGATGCTTGTTACAGAGTTTATTACTGAAAAATCGGGTGAGGAAGATACAAAATTTCGCATTACCAGCGACGAAATCAATAAGATCACCAAAGGGGTAGATGGGGAAGGTGACAGCGCACCATTGCTTAGCCCATATTCTTTTTCAGAAGGAGGCTTAACATCAACTACTGACTCAATAACACGCTATATGCATTATTTACTTACCTCCAGCTCTGCAGATGTCACCCTATCGCAAACGCTACTTGCAGGAAGTGCAAACACAGATGGGCATGCATTTTTTTGGAACACATATAAATATGATTCAAGTGCGCCAATGCTTTATCACAGTGGAGGGTCAATAGGGACTTCTAGTTGGTTAGCCCTATATCCTGAACAGGGGGTGGGTATATTTCTCGTCACAAATATAGCGGCTGACAACACGCAGGGTAAGTTAAATGAAATTGCCAATATAATCGTTGATAAATACGCAAAAGCTGCTGAGTTAAAATAATTATTGAGTAGATAAATCCTAGTAGTTTGCAGCCTTGATAACTTTTAACTAGAGTTGGAAAGTTATGCTTTTCCTTGTTGTATTAAAGCATAAAGGCTGAGTCCGGTGTGCAGTATAAAGGTTCAAACCCTTCCAATCTACTTTCAACTTCACTTTAAATTGTTCTGATCACACAAAATGTGCGGTTGTTTTTTGTACTAGATGTTTTTTGTTTAAATAAAAACCGCATGTTTATACAGTGTTTTTTATTAAGTTATTGATACTAAATGAAAAGAGAGGCTTTGTGACAAGTGCTAATATTGCACGCAGCATTAGATTTTGGATAAATACAACTATATGAACATAATTATCCACAGAAACTGTGGAAAAGGTGGGGTAATTATATATAAATTGTGGATTTGTTTGTATATTAGCCTTTTCCCTTCTTTTAATTTGGCAAGCTGTGGATAACATGAGTGAAAGCGTGAATAATGTTTGCTGTGCGGCATAAGTTGTGGAACAATCATTAAAAATCGACTTATAAAAGAGGCACTAAGGTGATTGATGCCGAAGGTTTTCGTGCCAATGTCGGAATTGTTATCTGTAACAATCAAGGACAGGTGTTTTGGGCACGTAGATATGGGCAGCACTCCTGGCAATTCCCCCAAGGTGGTGTTGATGAAGGTGAAACCCCTGAACAAACAATGTATCGGGAACTCAACGAAGAAGTTGGTTTGAAACCGGAAGATGTTGAGATTGTAGCAAGTTCCAAGCATTGGTTACGGTATAAACTGCCAAAGCGTTTGATCCGTAGGGACTCAAGCCCAGTTTGTATAGGTCAGAAACAAAAATGGTTTTTGCTAAAATTACGATGTAAAGATGAGGATGTCGACTTACTTCATACTCACCACCCTGAGTTCGATGATTGGCGATGGGTTAGTTATTGGTATCCTGTCAGGCAAGTTGTATCATTTAAACGAGATGTATATAGAAGGGTGATGAAGGAGTTTGCGCCATTTGCAATGCCTTTTCATAAGAGAGAGCATAGCCACCGTGACCAGCCGTGGCGTAATAGAAAATAAAGAGTGAGGCCATGTGTTAGCGACATTACGAAGTATTGTAGAATCGGTTGCACAACAGCCAACTTTAAATGATGCATTAAGTCAGTTTGTGTCTTTAGTTAAAGATGCTATGAATACCGAGTGTTGCTCGATTTATTTTGCTGATTATAGTCAAGATAATTTTGTACTGATGGCAAGCGACGGGTTAAACCCTGATGCCATCGGTCATTTTGTTATTGGTTTTACGGAAGGGCTTGTTGGGCTAGTCGCACAGCGTGAAGAGCCGATCAATATTGCACATGCACAATCCCATCCACGCTTTAAGCACTCCCCTGAAGTCTGCGAAGAGGGCTATAACGCATTTTTATCTGTACCAGTTGTACACCAACGTAAAGTATTGGGTGTTATTGTGGTGCAGCAAAAGATTGCGAGGGTATTTAGTCATGATGAAGAATCATTTTTAATCACCTTATCTGCACAGTTGGCTTCTCAATTGGCGCATGCTGAAATTCAATCATCACTTGCTCAGGACGCCTTCTCTCATCAAACATCCGTATTAAAAGGCGTACCAAGTATGCCTGGAATAGCAATTGGCGAAGCATTTGTTTTACTGCCCAAGCTAGATTTTACGAGTGTTGAATCACAAAAAGTAAATAATGTAGAGCAGCAGCGAGCGCTTTTTCTACAAGCTGTTACAGCAACAAGGCAAGAGTTTAAAGTATTGGCTAATACTTTGAGTGATAGTATTCCAAAAGAAGCATTAGCTGTATTTGAGGTATATCAGCAGTTGCTTGATGCTCAAAGTTTAGGTTTGCAAGTCGAGCAGCAGTTAGTTGATGGTTGGTGCGCAAAAAGTGCATTAAAGCATGTAATAGATTCGCTAGTATCACAATTTAATGCGATGCAAGACCCTTATATCAAAGAGCGTGCGATTGACGTGAAAGATATTGGGCTTCGGGTCTTACATCACTTGATGGCGACTGAGCAGACTGTAAAAGTTTATCCTGAAAATACCATATTGGTTACTCATACGTTAGTACCTATGATGTTGGCCGATATCCCAAAAGAGAGGCTCAAGGGTGTAGTCAGTGTTCAAGGCGCAGCCAACTCGCATGCTTCTATTTTAACTCGTGCGATGGGTGTACCTGCCATTTGGGGCGTCGAAGATATTCCATTATTACAATTTGAAGCTAAAGATCTAATTTTAGATGCCTATGCTGGGCGGTTATATATTTCCCCATCGAATAGCCTGCGTCATGAATATGAACAGTTGAGACATCATGATAGTGCACTGCATGATAAGTTCGAGGCGGAGCACGCATTAGAACCCGAAACGTTAGATGGTGAGAAAATAAGTCTATTGTTAAATGCTGGACTCAATTTATCTACAGAGCAAGTAAGTGCCAACTATTGTGATGGTGTGGGCTTGTATCGAACTGAATCATGGTTTATGCAAAAAGGTCAGTTTCCCACTCAAAGTGAACAGGAAAAGTGGTATAGAGAAGTACTTAGTCGATATCATCCAGGCCCTGTTGTGATGAGAACATTGGATATCGGTGGTGATAAAGTTCTAGATTATTTTGATATTAAAGAAGAAAACCCGTTTCTCGGTTGGCGAGGGATCAGGGTATCGCTAGACCATCCTGAAATATTTCTCGATCAAATTAAGGCTATGATCAAAGCGAATGTTGGTCTTGGCAATTTACGGATCATGCTGCCGATGGTAAGCCGTACAGAAGAAGTTGATGAAGCTTTACAATTGATTGAGCAAGCATATTTTGAATTGCAAGATGATTGGGCTGATCCGTTTTTGTTAATGGATAAACCTGAAATAGGCGTTATGTTGGAAGTACCTTCGAGCGTTTACTTATTAAGTGATTGGGCCGATAAAGTAGATTTTTGCTCCGTTGGAAGCAATGATTTGACGCAATACTTATTGGCGGTTGATCGTAATAACTCTCGAGTTGCAGAGTTATTTGACCCTTATCACCCAAGTGTATTGAGAGTGTTGAACCATATCGCAATAACATGTCAAGAGGTTGAATTATCATTTAGTTTATGTGGGGAACTGGGCGGCGAACCTGAAGGGGCCATTTTATTGGTTGCAATGGGCTACCGCCGCTTGAGTATGAATATTTCGGCACTCAATAAGGTGAAGTGGGTGTTACGCAGGTTACGGGTTGAAGATATGGAAATGCTTTTGAATGAGTGTTTGGCGCAATCTTCTGTTAAGCAAGTGCATAGGCTCTTACGTAGTTTTATGATTGAACATGATTTTAGTGAGTTGTTATACCATTCAAAATAGCACTTTCCTTAGTGCGTCAATAGTTAGAATAGGCTACCATAGCCGCGAAAAAGCAGAAGAGAAACAATTCATGACAGAAACCCTTCTATTGATAGTTTGTTGTGCCTTGCTTGGCTGTGGTGTTGGTTTCTTGGCTGGGTTATTAGGGATTGGTGGAGGGCTTATCATTGTACCTGCTTTAAGCAGTATTTTACTGTACTTTGAAGTGGTGGATTCACCTCACATCTTAGTAGTGGCAATTGCAACGTCATTGGCTTCAATTTTATTTACGTCTACTTCATCAGCGCTTGCTCATCATAAGAAAAAAAATGTGCCATGGGATATTACGCCATGGATTATGGGGGGGGTTGCATTCGGTGCTTTAGTGAGTGGTTTTATTGCAGGTTTATTGCCAGAAGCAGCGATACGAGTTATTTTCTCCGTCAGTGTGGTGTTGATAGCATTAAAAATGCTGTATAGCAGTACAAAAGTTCAGCAAAAAAAACGGGCTTTGCCCAATCATCTTGTTTTAAGTGGTTTAACCGCTATGATGGGGGGGCTATCAGCAATGATTGGTATTGGAGGTGGGGCGCTGCTAGTTCCACTTTTGACTTATTTTACTGTTGATATGAAAAAAGCGATTGGTTGTGCTTCTACAAGTGGTATTGTCATCGCGCTTTTTGGCTCTGTGGGGTATGTCACTTCGGGTAGCATTCATCACACATGGGCACAAGGTTTTGCTGGTTTTGTATATTTGCCAGCACTTTTTGGTATTGTTCTGACGTCTTGGTTTACCGCCCCTATTGGTGCTAAAGCGACGCAGTATTTACCCACTTCAATGATTAAAAAGATATTTGCAGCTCTATTACTTTGTATTGCTGTCAGTATGATAATGAACTAAAGGACGGCTATGGCTTTACAGTTTCCTGAAATAGACCCAATTATTTTTTCAATTGGACCATTTTTTTCAATTGGACCATTGAGCGTACGTTGGTATGGCGTAATGTACTTAATTGGTTTTACATTTGCTATGTGGCTAGCGAATCGACAAGCAGAGAAGCCAAACTCTGGATGGACGAAAGAGCAAGTGAGTGACATGCTGTTTTATGGTATGTTGGGGGTTATACTTGGAGGCCGGATTGGCTATGTATTATTTTATCAATTCTCCCATTTTTTAGAAAATCCGCTATACCTATTAAGAATTGATCAAGGTGGTATGTCTTTTCATGGTGGGGCTTTAGGCGTTATTGCGGCGATTGTTATTTTCGCTATTCGTACTAATAAATCGATTCTCCGTGTGGGAGATTTTGTTGTGCCATTGGTCCCAGTCGGGTTACTAGCCGGGCGAATTGGTAATTTTATCAATGGCGAGCTCTGGGGGCGAACTACAGATGTTCCTTGGGCTTTTGTATTTCCTACTGGTGGACCTTTGCCAAGGCACCCTTCACAGTTATATGAAGCATTATTTGAAGGGTTAGTTTTATTTATTATGCTGATTTGGTTTGCAAAGCGACCAAGACCTGCGGGCAGTGTTGCTGGTTTATTTTTGTTAGGCTACGGTATATTTAGGTTTTGTATTGAATACTTCAGAGAACCAGATGCACATATTGGCTTGTATGGTGGTGTAATATCACAAGGGCAGATTTTATCATTGCCAATGGTTATTGCCGGTGCAGTACTCATGGCTTGGGCGTATAAGAGACAGTCTTTAGAACAGTCGCAATCAAATAGTTAAATTAAGTTAAGTTATGAAGCAATATTTAGAGTTAATGCGCCATGTAAAAGAACAGGGCACAAAAAAAGAAGACCGAACTGGTACAGGGACCGTTAGTGTTTTTGGATACCAAATGCGCTTTAATTTACAGGAAGGTTTTCCCTTAGTTACGACTAAAAAATGTCATATGCGCTCAATTATTCACGAATTGCTATGGTTTTTAAAGGGCGAAACTAACATTGCCTATTTAAAAGAGAATGGCGTGAGTATTTGGGATGGCTGGGCAACAAATGATGGTGAGTTAGGGCCTGTGTACGGTAAGCAGTGGCGCTCATGGAGTGGTCCCAATGGTGAAGTTGTAGATCAAATTCAAGATATTATTGAGCAAATTCAAAACAACCCAGACTCACGCAGACTTATAGTGAGCGCTTGGAACCCTGCATTATTGCCGGATACAAATTATTCGCCAAAAGAAAATGCGCAAATGGGAAAGCAAGCACTTCCTCCATGCCATACTTTATTTCAGTTTTATGTATTAGATGGGAAGCTTTCTTGTCAGCTTTATCAGCGAAGTGCCGATATTTTCTTAGGTGTACCATTTAACATTGCAAGTTATGCACTATTAACGATGATGATTGCTCAAGTATGCGATTTACAGCCTGGAGACTTTATTCATACGTTCGGTGATGCACATTTATACTCTAATCATATCGAGCAAGTGAACGAACAATTATCTAGAGTTCCGTATGAAAAACCCACAATGAAAATTAACACAGAAGTAAAAGATATTTTTGCTTTTAAATATGAAGATTTTGAACTGGAGAACTACCAGGCTCACCCCCATATTAAAGCACCTGTGGCTATTTAGGAGAGAAAATGAAAGCCGTTATTCCTGTTGCGGGGCTTGGTACTCGCATGTTGCCAGCAACGAAAGCAATCCCAAAAGAAATGCTCCCGATTGTTGATAGGCCGCTTATTCAATATGTTGTTAGTGAAGCGGTGTCCGCTGGCATTAAAGAGATTGTACTTGTTACTCACTCTAGTAAAAACTCGATTGAGAATCACTTTGATACGAGTTTTGAACTTGAAGCAACATTGGAGAAGCGAGTTAAGCGACAGTTGCTCGCCGAAATACAGTTAATCTGCCCGAAAGATGTAACAATTATTCACGTAAGACAAGGTGAGGCTAAAGGGCTAGGGCACGCCATTAACTGTGCAGCCCCAATTATCGGAGACTCCCCTTTTGTGGTGATGTTACCAGATGTGCTTATAGACGATGCGTCGAGTGATTTAACGAAGGATAACTTAGCAGAAATGCTGAGTCGATTTAAAGAAACAGGGAAAAGCCAGATAATGGTAGAGCCTGTCGCGCATGAGAATGTTGATAAGTTTGGTATCGCAGATATTGGCGATGTTGTACTTGATGCGGGCGCTAGTTGTGACTTAAATCTATTAGTAGAAAAGCCAAGCATTGAAGATGCTCCTTCAAATTTGGCTGTGGTGGGCCGATATGTACTGAGTAAAAACATTTGGCCTCTGTTAGCAAAAACCCCACTGGGTGCAGGTGATGAAATACAGTTAACAGACGCAATTGCTATGCTTATGGATGAGGATGCTGTGCAAGCGTACGCAATAAAAGGGCGAAGCCATGATTGTGGTAGTAAATTAGGGTATTTACAAGCTAATATAGAGTATGCTTTACGTAGAAGCGAGTTTGCTAGTGACTTAAAAAAGCACATTAAGTCACTTTTATAATCGATTTTTTGAATTAATCTACATTTCTAATTAGGCGACCATTATGCTCAACCAAAACTGGTGTATGGTCGCTCTATTCCCTCTCATAAATATACAAGTACGAATTACCTAATACAGTAACTGTAAGATTGGTAACAATTCCTTTCTATGAAGTAACTTGTTGCGGCAAGGCTTTGCCATGCATACATACGTTAAAGTATATCGGGTAAGTACGCACATGGGTCAGCTGAGGTTATTTTTTATTATGGGTTTGTATCACTGTTGCTAAACTTCGATAAGTGAGTCAGTTTTTAGAAACTAAAATCATGCCGCGTTTGTAACGGTTATTTCAGTTAATAGGGACTCAATTTGGGGCTGTGAAATCACAAAAACTGCATTACATGCAAGAAGGTAGGTAAGTGATAGAAATGTTCATTGCTTTTTTGTAGAACGAGCAAGCAGTGTTGAATGAGCAGCGTAACAGCAATATTGTAAGGAGGGGCCTAAGATACGTCATGAGTACGTGTAACCAAATTTAGGTATGCTTTTTGCATTTGATAAACAAATGATATTAGGATACGCACAATGCAATATTTACTCGTAATACTGATAGCGCTATTGGGAGGGTGTCAACTCGTTGAAGAACCTGCACCTAAGCATGTGGCATATATTGCGCCTGCAAAAAGCATGGCACCTTATACGGTGCATGAGTATGTCAGTAGTTTGACTGTGCAATTGAGTAATATAACAGGTATGCGTAAGAATAACGCACGTATCGCTATTACAAGCTTTTTTAAAGCTGACGCGTTAAGTACTGGACTCGCGAATCAGCAAGTCGTAGGCCTTAGTCAGCAGATTCAAGAAAGCCTACTCACCCAATTTACTCAACTTGGTTATCATACGATAGAGCACCGACTTGACACACAAATGACTCTTTTGAGTAACGCAGAAAGTATGTTGAGCCGAAATGCAGAGTCATTACGACTGCGCCAAAATATTGACTTTATCGTCACTGGAACACTGACACAACAACAGCATGCTTACATAGTTAATGCTAGGCTGATAAATATGCAAGATGGACGTATTGTTTCAGCAGCTACAGCTGAGATACCGATAAATACGATGTGGACGGATGAAAAGGTCCAACAACGAAATGGTTTAATTTACCGAACTGAATACTAACGAGGAATCATCATGAAATTTCTATTTGTCGCGTCAATTTTTCTATGCACAGCTGGTTGCTCGATGTTTAATGCAAAAATGACGAGTAGCCAGGCTGAAGATACAATCGCAAATGATTCTCGAACTGTGGCAGCTCCAATGGCGAGTGCGCACTTATTTCAATCCAAAAAGGCGGTGCCTAATACTGCTTCTCAAATGACCTCAATTAGTCGGAAAAATATAAACCACTATGTCCGAGGTATGATGCAAGATATGGCTGAAAATTTGCAGTATGTTAATCAAAAGACCCCATTGGCAGTATCGAGCTTTGTTTTTCTAGATGATGAATATGATGATTCATCATTATTAGGCAATCAACTATCGGAAAGCTTTATGCATGAGCTACATCATTTTGGCGTTTCTGTGATTGATTTCAAAACGACAGACTATATGCGAGTGACACCTCAAGGAGATTTTGTATTCAGCCGTGATTATTTGGAATTAAATGAGGATCAAAACTTTCAATATGTGTTGGCGGGTACTTTGGTAAATCATCAAGGGGGAGTGCTTGTTAATGCACGAATTATTGGATTAATGAGTAAAGCGGTAGTAGGCTCTGCTCAAGGGTTTATTCCGCAAACGGTTGTGGATGCATTAGGCAGCAGTTATCGAACTGATGGGATTATGATGAAGAAAGCGGATCGGTGAGGTAATTATGTTATTAATAAGTATTAGAGGCTTGGCTATTAGCTGTATTCTGTTGGTGCTTTCTGGATGTACGATGACAGATTGGTATGCAACTAAACAGCCCGTTAGCCATAAAGAACCGAGTACTATGAATGATAAAATGTACGATGAATTAGAGGCAGGAGAAGCTGAAGTACTGAACTCAACGAGCGTATATTATCCACAAAGTCACCATGTGAAACTAGAAAGTTATGTAGAGCAAATGGCGTTAGACTTGGTCGATACGATGGTGTCAGAGCAAGCGATTAATATTGCAGTTGCGTCTTTTGTAAATTTAGATCGTTCTTTGCAGGTCAGTACTCAGTTAGGTAACCAGCTTTCAGAAACTTTTATTCATCAATTGCAAAAGTTTGGGTACGGTGTTGTTGATTTTAAAACCACCAACCAAGTCGCTGTTACGGGGTATGGTGATTTTGTTTTTTCGCGTGATATAAAACAACTAACAGGAGATAGAATTGCAAGTCATGTATTATCAGGCACCTTGCTGTACAGAGTGAATGGGGTAGAGGTGAATGCTCGTGTGATTGATATTGAGTCGAAGCGTGTTATTGCCAGCAGCACTAAGTTAGTACCAACTTACGTAATTCACGGCTCATCAATAGAGTCTTAAACCGCTTGAGGATATGAAGGTTATACTTTTTCTGTAAAAGGTTTACAGAAATTGAAATTTAAATGACAATTGTTTTCATTTGAATTTGGATTTACTGTTGCTACACTTTATTTTAATTTTTATTTATGGTTTTTTTTTATGCCTATCTGCTGGTGCCTTAGCTAATACCGGAAAGGCTCAAGCTCCAAAATTACTGTCTGTTTCAAATAACCCTGAACGTATTGAAGTTGTTGGGGTGCGCAAGCGCCTTTATGAAAAAGGGCTATTAAAAGACAGCATAGTCAAAACAGAACTCATTTCAGAACAGCAAATTAAAGCAACTCAGGCCGCAAATTTAAGCGAGGCCATTTCCAACTCTATAGGGATTAGAGTTTCTAATGAATGTTCAATGTGCGGTGCAAAGCGGGTGATGATAAATGGTCTTAAAGGTGAACATACGAATGTTTTAGTTGATGGTATTCCACTTCACACAATGTTGTCTGGGTTTTATGGGCTAGATGCAGTTGCAATGTCAGGTATTGGAAAAATCGAAGTTGCAAGGGGGGCTGGTGCTTCTCTCATTGCACCAGAGGCGATTGGTGGAACTATAAACTTAGTCACTCAAACACCGACTGAAAGTGGCGGTGAGCTTGATGCTTCTTTTGGGAATTTCGGGTATCGAAAGTTTGCCTTCATGGGGTCTGTGGTGCCAAAAGGGCATGATATCAGTACCAGTATGATTGTTCAATTAGATGAACGTAAGCAGTATGATGGAGATAATAATGGCGTGAGCGAAAGTCCGCAGTTAGAAAATGAATCATTTACGACATTACTATCATATGACTTTGATCGGGATACTGATATTCGAATTCGCTTTAATCATACTAAGTCAGAGGTATTTGGAGGTCCTATTTTAGGAGGTGATACAGGTACTGTAAAAGATGTGCTAGCGAGTGTATCATTAGGTGAAGCTCCTGCATTATTTGCTCAAGGACATGTAAATGACCGCTACATAGGGCATCCGTGGGAGACGGCTGAGTGGGTAAAAACACAAAGAAATGAAATACTAGGGTCAGTATTAAGAGAATTTGGATCGTCTTTTAATGGGACATTGAGTGTAGCCCGTGTTAATCATAAACAAGTATCATTTTATGAGGGGGTTGATTATGATGCGAAAGATAACATGGATTATGTCGATCTAAGACTAAATTGGGATTTTAATTCAGACCACTTAATGACATTTGGCGTAGATTATCGGAATGAGCAAATGCGCTCTCACTCTCGTGCACTTGCAACACTGAATAACTATGTATCGGATAGTTTTGATTATTTGGTGCAAGGTATCTATTTACAAGATTCATGGACGGTAAATACGTGGTTAGAAGTATCGACAGCCATGCGATTAGATCATGTCAAAGCTGATTTTGTTGACCCGATGAAAATGGGGATCGAGATAGATAAAACATTACTCTCTCCAAGAGTCGATAGTAGGGTTTTTCATTCGGAGGAGTTGACGTCACGCTTATCTATTGGACAAGGTTACCGTGCGCCTTTGTCATTTTTTGAAAGTGATCATGGAATTCTAGATGCGCAAAAAGGTTACCTAATTGATGTGTCTCAACTTGAACGGTCCAAAAGTATCAGTTATTCGCTTAATTTTGAGAACGAAACATGGATAAACACGGCATCTATTGCATATACACAAGTAGAAGGGTTAGCTAGTTTAGAGAGTAATGATGCCGGTACACCGGTTTTGAGCCAATTAACTCAAACGGCTAGTGTGTTAGCGATAGACTTTGCGCTTTCGTATCAACTAAATAAAATGTTCAATATTGCTCTATCAGCAGAAGCATATAAATACAATGATCCCTTTAGGGCATCTTTTGCAATTGCCCCCATAGAAAAACGGGGAACCGTTTCTTTTAATTGGCAGTATATCCATCATACCTTAGACCTGACGTTAGTTTATGTAACCAGTCGCAACCTTAAAGATTATAATTACTTTGGATATAACGATGCTAAAAATAAAAAGCTAAAACCAACGGATGTACCAGCATTTTCGACCGTTGATTTCAAATATCAATTTAATTGGACGCGTGATCTTACCTTATATATTGGTGCCAATAATGTACTGAATTATAGCCAAGCCCGTACAGGGAGTTCCCCGTTATTATTTGATGGCGAAGGTGGATATGACGTGACATATATTTACGCTCCTATGCGAGGAAGAATGGTATATGCTGGATTTGATTGGGATTTCTAAATTAGTCAGAAGCGTTCTATGTGTTTTGATATTGATGATAAGCGGGGCTGGATATGGGTATGTTGAGCAGCTTACTAGGCGGTTGGATGATGGAAGTGATAGCTCTTTGTACAGCTTGCATGGACCAATATTAACTCTGAGTTTTTTCACACCAGAATGTACTTGGTGTAAAAAACAGCATCGTGTGTTAACCGAACTTGTAGTGATTTGTCGAGAGCTTAACCCTGTTATGGTAGGAATTAATGGGAATAAGGTAGACTACAAACAAACTTTGCGACGTATGTCTAACACACTTCCTGCGATCGTAGCCCCTCAGGGGCTGGTTGCTGCATTGCCTAATTTATCTGTTCCCCGCGTTATTGTGATTGACTCAAAATGGCAGGTTGTTACCCACTTAGTTGGCTTTTCAGACGCGGAGATGCTGCTGGATATTTTACAGCAGAATAACATGTGTTCTTCATAAAAACTGGAATGAAATCAAGGGATATACTAGGAGCTGTTGATCTTTTAGGTTCATTTTTGTAGCAGTTTGATTGGGCGTTATACAAATCAGAAGCTGCGTAGCATGGTTATTTCATGTGGGTCAGCCGATAACATAGTAGAAAAGCCAATCAAGCGCTGCCTACCGGTTCTTTTGAGCGCCCCTTTCTCTTTGTTGTTTAATATTCGCTTAGATTACTAGGCCACATATTAAGCGCCGCGATAAAAGCACGCTCAAAGAGAACAAAAATAGAACAGCAAAGATCAACAGCCCATAATGTTCTATCAAAATTTTACGGTAAGCTATTCAATTTTAATTGGAAATTGTTATACTTAAGATGTTTTAGGAGTCCCCGTAGTTTAATGGATAAAACAAGAACCTCCTAAGTTTTAGATGCAAGTTCGATTCTTGCCGGGGACGCCAGTATGTTATTTCTTTAAATATAATTCTAAATCATCAGACCCACCAATGTGTTCGCCAGCAATGAACACTTGAGGAACGGTATCTCTGCCACTCATTGCTTTGAGACTGGTAGAGGTTATACCTTGGCCAAGAGTGATCTCTTCAAAATTGAAATCATGTTCTTTGAGCAAACGTTTCGCTTTTTCGCAAAAAGGACAGCCAGGCTTAGTAAATAGACTAATAGCTTGGGGCTTAATCTGACTCGGATTTATGTAATCCAACATAGTGTCAGCATCAGAGACCTCGAATGGGTCGCCAGGTACATCTGGTTCAATAAACATTTTTTCAATTACACCATCTTTGACAAGCATGGAATAGCGCCAGCTTCGCTTACCAAAGCCTAAGTCATTCTTGTCAACAAGCATACCCATTCCATCCGTAAACTCACCGTTTCCATCGGGAAGTAAGCGAATTTTATCCGCTTCTTGGTGTTGTGCCCATGCATTCATAACAAATGTATCATTTACAGATAGACATACTATTTCATCAACGCCATTTTTAGCGAAGGTACTGGCAAGTTCATTGTAACGTGGCAAATGTGTAGATGAGCACGTAGGAGTGAAAGCTCCTGGAAGCGAAAAAACGACCACGGTTTTATTTTTAAAAATTTCTTCGCTCGTGATCTTTTGCCATTGTTCATTGTTACGAGTTGAAAAAGTGACCTGTGGTATTTTTTTGCCTTCGATATTCTCTAACATAGTACGCTCCTTAAATTTGATGCTGTCAGTATGGCAACACCTTACTTCTCAGTAAAATAGATTGAATGGATTAATGCAATCTGTTTTTTTGATAAGCATTTAACACTCAGAGTTTAGACTAGTTGAGGGAAAAGGTGTCATCTTCTTTGATAATCACTTTGACAATGTCGTTCAGCTGAATATTACTTAGTGGTCTCATATTTACGTTAGTCGTAATTGCTGTTTGATCGTTAACCTGAAGCACCTTCAATTGATCTATTGTTTGTCTGTGGTTATTGAGTATCATCCCTTGTTGGGTTGTGAAATTGTTTTTTTGCATAATAGCAAGAGTTTGCCCTGGCTTAATGCCATGAACTCGACCTAAATTGATAGCTAAACGTTCACCATCAATATGTAGTATTTTCCCTTTAGTCGGCATACAGCCAATCGCGCTATTCAAGTCTTGGGAAACCTTATTAAAAATGCTTTGTATTTGGTCACCGTAATTTGATTGCCAGAATTCATCACTATATACATCGATAAGAGTTGTTTTTTCGAATGGCCAGATCCCTTGAACAGCGTAGTGTTTTTGCCATAGTCTGTCTCGGGTCATCGCGTCATAAAGCGCAAAATCTACCTTAAAGCTACGTACATATTGGTCATCTTCCCAAAACGCATAGTCATTGTTTAGCTTTTTACCTTGTGCAATATCGGTGATTTGACTAAATAATACATATTGGCTGTTGCTATTGTTACTTAAGGTTTCGATAAGTGCAGGGTCGTAGTCAAACCTTTGAGAGAAAAAAGGGCGAACATTTATAGCGCTGTTGATATATGGCACAGCTTTAATTGCTGTAGCACGTTCCATCATTGTGTTGTACAGCCTTTGGGAGCTTGCTTTTGCGATGTCAAATATTTGACCAAGACGAGCTTGATGTGGTTGTATAAGTTGGCTCTGGGTGACGGTAACTTGCTTATTAAATTGTTGATGGGTGCAATGCTCTTGGGTTGCATATATATCTAAATGTAAAGTCACCATGTAATCGTTATTATTTTGTTCTTCACTGATCAAAGTGGCTTGTTGTATTTCTGCATGTGCTTTGACTTTCAATTGATCTTGGCTTAGCAAGCCATCAGCAACTGTTTGTACGCTGGATACTGTTGCGCCGGAAAAAATTAATGCTTGTGTAATCGCATCTTGAACTGCGCTTTTTCGAGCATCGGCAACGTTGCTATCTAATATATTTGCATAGCCTGTTACTTCGTACCACTCAGCTTTTGCCGCTATACTATACAATAATATACTCAAAAAAATGGTTAACTGATTCATGATTGATCTCCACTAGAACGCTTATAAATTAATACAGCAATAGATATGCCATATTTATTGGCAAGAAATGTGCATTAAGAATTAGTAACTAAGTTCTAGAGGCAATTAATAATGAAAATACCTTCTTATTCGATAGTGAACTCAAAATCGATTATTTTGATAGTGATACTATTTTGGTTAGCAGGGTGTAGTTCGATGTTCGATAAGCATATTGAATATAGTTATGTCGAGCCAGATAGTTATCCAGTCATTAAAGCAATCGGTTATGCGCCACTCAGCGCACAGCCAGGTATGAATGATGCACAAAAAATGCTGATGGCGCTTAAGGTGTCCAAATTGGAAGCTTACCGAGAGCTTACAGAGCAGGTATATGGACAGAATTTGTCTTCAGAAATGACAGTTAAAGGAGCAATTGCACAAAACGATGGACTAAAGAGCCAAGTCAAAGGTGTGATTAGAGGAGCCCGGGTGGTCAAGTCTTACGCCGTTGGGGATACCTATGCAACGGAACTTGAGCTAGACATGAAGCGTGTGCATGATTTATATATTACACAAGTTAAACCAAGGAAAGTGAAAAGAGTTACTTACTACTAATAAAGTGTTAATGGTATTGAACTTGACTCGAAAAATAGACAAAGGCGTAATTAAATTAACTATGCCTTAATATCTTTCACTAATTCACTATTTCCAGCAATAACACTGCCATCTTGGCCATAGGTGATTGAGCCTGGAGTACCAATCAAAATTTCTTTTAGTTGTCGTACACTTAGTTGCGCATGATGCGCAGCTTTTGCATTCACATCATTCTTATTTTTACACTCTATCAATAGTGTTTGAATTTTTCCGGTTAACTCTGTTATTGGATCTTCTAGGTAAATCTCTGAAGGAAAGGTAGATAGCTCTTTATCAAGTTTCTGGATTGCAGTGAGGAGTGTTAGTTTTTCACGTGCAGCATCTTTGAGGCCATCACCCGTTTTGGATGCCAAAATATCAAGCTCTGAGTCTAACAACTGGGTCAAAGTGGTTAGGTTTGAGATTTGAACTTCGAGTTTATGCGTACATAGTTTAAGGTGATCAGCCATACATATCGAACTCAAATGCCGCTATATTTTTTGCCAGCTTTTGTGCATCAATTTGATATTTGCCCTCACTGATGGCTTTCTTAAGTTCTTCCACTTTCTTACTATCGAATGCAGGAGCGTCTTGCGCTTTATCTTGCATGCTTTTCAACTGTTGTGCCTGTGGTGTTAAACTTACAGAATCAGTTGCTGCTTTTTGCGGCGTTTTAATATTCGATGCGGCATTTTGAGCCTCATTTTTTTGCAATTCAGCTTTTTGTTGCTTAACATTATTGAGCACACTATTTGGCTGTGCCTGACCTTTAATATTATTAACCATAATTTATTGACCCAAGGTTACTAAACACCATGTTTAGGTTATCGACTAATATACCTTTAACTTTAGCAAATTTTTTAGATATTAACCTCTACAGATTCAACATCTTTTACTCTAGCAGAAACTGTTTTTCCAGACTTCTGATTTTTAACGCGAATCTGCTCACCAAGATTACCATCTTGTAGTGCTACACCTGAAGTTTTTATTGTCAAAGTACGCGTTTTCGCGAAAATAGTAACCATATCGCCCTTACAAACCATACATACTTGGTGCGTACCGATGGGCATACCTTCTCGCAAAGTTCGTTTACTTTTACTTCCAATGAGTAGAGATAAATCTTCAATATACGCAGCTCGAACGAATTGTTTTGGTTTGTACTCAATTTTTAAATGTCCTTTTGTGAGTAACTCTCCTTTAGATATAAGTTGGGTACTGACAATAATAGGGTACATTTCATTGATCCGCACGTGAACATATTGGGTCCATGTTGGCGCTCGGGTACAACGGATCTGAACAGTTACTTGACGATTAAAAGGAGGTTTAGCTGCGGTACTTAATTGCAAATCTTGTACACAGAATTTTGACGGGATCCGAGTATCTAATGGCAGTGTTGAAAACTTGGTTTTTACATCGGCTTTAGTTATTGTTTGTGACGCAACAAAATTTTGTGCTAATTCTTCTAGTTCTTTAGTGCTATAGTCGTTCGCAGATACTTGGTAACTGACTAGAATATAGACCATCGCGCAAAAAAACCCGCAGGTTTTGGTTTTTTTTAACAAACTCATGATGTTTCGACTATGCTTATCAGGGGAAACAAGGTATAAAGATTTTGCGTTAATTGTGACACCTCTTCAAGGTAAATCTTATCCTTAGTAGTGTAAGCAAATATCGTTCCGGCAAGCAGTTTTATATGTAGGAGATTGAAATGGCTGGTATTTTAGACTCGGTCAACCAACGAACACAGTTGGTAGGGCAAAACCGCCTAGAATTATTGCTGTTCAGGTTGAAGGGGCGTCAACGTTTTGGCATAAACGTATTTAAAGTACGGGAGGTACTGCAGTGTCCTCCACTTACTAATATGCCTAAGTCTAACTCTTACGTAAGAGGTGTAGCACATATTCGCGGACAGACTATCTCTGTGATAGATATGTCGCTAGCGGTTGGTGGTCCGCCGATCGAAGACATAGCGAATTGTTTTATAATTATTGCTGAGTACAATCGCTCTGTTCAAGGTTTCTTAGTTGGTGCAGTTGAACGTATTGTAAATATGAATTGGGAAAAAATAATGCCGCCACCTTCAGGAGCTGGTAGATATTCATATTTGACAGCGGTAACTGAAATAGAAAATGAGCTCGTAGAGATACTTGATGTTGAGAAAATACTCAATGAAATTTGTCCGGTGAATACCGAAGTGAGCCAAGATATTGTATCAGATGGTGAGATGCAGAAAGATCTTGGCGAGCGCATCGTATTTATTGCTGATGACTCTGCGGTAGCTAGGAATCAGGTTAAGCGTGCACTTGAACCATTGGGCGTTCAAACTGAATTAGCTAAGAATGGCAAAGAAGCATTAATTCGGCTGCGAGAAATTGCTAAAGATGATTGTCAAAATGATATAACAGAAAGGGTCGGTTTATTGATTTCAGATGTGGAAATGCCTGAAATGGATGGATATACGTTAACCGCTGAAATAAAAGCAGACCCCAAATTGGCCCCTTTACATGTTATCTTACATACTTCTTTGAGCGGTGTATTTAATCAGGCCATGATAGAGAAAGTGGGTGCTGATGATTTTATCGCGAAGTTTAACCCGGATGAATTGGCGACTGCGGTTAAAAAATGGGTTCACTGTGATTAATGAATGGCGGTAATACTTTGGAAAATAAGCATCTTCAGCAAAACGAGTACGATCAATTTAGAACCTTTTTAGAGCAGCAATGTGGTATTGTGCTTGGCGATAACAAGCTGTATTTGGTAAAGAGTCGCTTAGCACCACTCATGGTGCGTTTTAGTGTTCAGTCATTGTCGGAGTTGGTTGCAAAAACATTGAGCCCACATGAGCGGCAATTGCGTGCCGCCGTTGTTGATGCAATGACAACAAACGAGACGTTGTGGTTTAGAGATTCTTACCCATTCGAACTTCTTAAAACTAAGATTTTCCCAGAATTTAGTGAATTACGGCGGTCGGTGAAAATATGGTCAGCAGCGAGCTCGTCAGGACAAGAGCCGTATTCAATAGGTATGTCAGCAAGTGAATATCAATCTAAAAGCCCTGGCGCTTTGAAAATGGGTGTACAGGTTGTAGGTACTGATATTTCAAACACCATGCTTGATATGTGCAAACATGCTGAATATGATGCACTGGCTCTTGCTCGAGGGTTATCAACCGAACGGCGGCAAAAGTTTTTTAAAGACAGTGGTAACGGCATGGCACAGGTGGTAGAGCCTGTAAAGAAAATGGTCAATTTTAGACACCTAAACTTACTTGACTCGTATGCTTTGATGGGTAAGTTTGATGTTATATTTTGCCGTAATGTGCTGATTTACTTTTCCCCAGAAGTGAAAGCAAAAATCATATCTCAATTTGCCCAAGCTCTAAATCCCAAAGGGTATTTGTTTCTTGGTGCATCGGAATCAATGGCGGGCTTGAGTGATGAGTTTGATATGATCCGTTGTAACCCTGGAATTATATACCAGAAAAAACAATAGTTTAAGGCGGTTTTTACCGCCTTTTTTATTTTGGCCTAAGAATTGCTTTAACTCCATATAGTCAAATTTTTGGAGTTACGTTATGGCGATTAGTTTTGATAAAGCCTTAGGTGTTCACCCCCAGACAATAGCTATCCGTTCTCAGCGAGCAGAAATATTAGCAAGTAACATTGCTAATGCGGATACCCCTGGTTACAAAGCAAAAGATATTGATTTTGCACGAGCATTTAAAGCGGCAAAATCTAACCAGCAAAGTGGCAATACAATGCTGCGCACCAATGACAAACATCTCTCCGGTGGTACTAAATTAAACAGTGGTGTAGAGCTATTTCGTAATCCAAATCAAACAGATACGGGCGATGGTAATTCAGTTGATATACAAGTGGAACGAAACTTGTATGTACAGAATGCATTAGAGTATCAAGCAAGTTTGCAATTTCTCACAGGTAAATTTAAAGGGTTGAAAAAAGCCCTAGGCGGTCAAGGAGCTTAATTATGAGTTTATATAATGTATTTGACATAGCGGGTTCAGGAATGAGTGCGCAAAACATACGCCTGAATACCACTGCGAGTAATATTTCTAACGCAAATAGCATTAGTTCAAGTCAAAATGAGGTGTATCGAGCAAGGCACCCTGTATTTGCAGCTGAACTTACTAAAGCAAATGAATTACAAAATGCAAACTCAGCAGGCGCATCAGTGGGAGTTAAGGTATTGGGGATCGTTGAAAGTGATAAACCACTTCAGGTTGAATATAGTCCCAATCATCCAAGTGCCGACAAAGATGGGTATATCTATAAACCAAATGTGAATGTAGTTGAGGAGATGACAAATATGATTTCCGCTTCACGTTCGTATCAAACAAATGTTCAGGTGGCAGATGCAGCAAAACAAATGCTGAGTAAAACTCTGTTACTTGGTCAGCGTTAACGGGGGCACTAGCCAATGAATAGCGAAGTAAGTCAAACGTCCAGTCATATTGATTCGTTACGGTGGCCAGATAAACAAAAGCCAGTAGAAAAAGATGATACGTTAAAGCAAGAGGATTTCTTTGCCTTGCTTACCCAGCAGTTATCTTATCAAGATCCGAGTAAACCTGCTGATAATGACCAAATGATCGCACAAATGACGAGCTTTACAATGGCGGAAGGTATTTCAAATTTGAATACAAAATTTGAGTCTTTGTCTGCCTCAATGACATCCAACTCTGCGTTACAAGCATCAACTTTGGTTGGTAAGAAAGCGCTACTTGAATCGGATACTTTGGAGTTAAGTGCTAGCGGGTCAGCGCGAGGCTCTATCGTTTCAGCGAAGCCAACGGAAAAGTTGGTCGTAAATATTTATGATGAATCAAACCAGTTAGTACGTTCTATTGATATGGGGGAACAAAAAGCAGGTGCAATTCGGTTCGAGTGGGATGGCAAGAATGGAGATGGTGAACCTATGCCCGAAGGGGATTATGAGATAAAGGCAGAAGCAAATATTAACGGTGAATTTACCAGCTTGCCGACAGCAACCTTTAAAAATATCGATAGTGTCAATGTCAATGGCGCTAACGGAATAATCATCAACACAAAAGCGGGCGCGGTAAGACTTACTGACGTCGCTGAAATCGCTTAATTCAAAGTTTATAGAATAGGCCTTAAGTACAAGAGGTAAGAGTATGAGTTTTAATATTGCATTAACAGGTTTAGCGGCTGCTCAAAAAGATCTGGACACCACCGCAAATAACATCGCAAACGTAAATACCACGGGTTTTAAAGAATCTCGGGCTGAATTTGCTGATGTTTATGCATCATCAGTATTTAGTTCAGGAAAAACTAAAAATGGTGATGGCGCACAAACGACCATGGTTGCTCAGCAATTTCACCAAGGTTCATTGCAATTTACAGCCAATTCGCTAGATTTAGCAATCACAGGCGAAGGTTATTTTGCTACGAGCTCTGAATTAGGCTCGCAGGATTATAGCTATACTCGTGCTGGCGCATTTAAGTTAAATAAGGATAACTTTATCTCAGATGCGCAAGGTAACTTCTTACAAGGTTTCCCTGTAGATCCAAGTACTGGTGCAACGACCTCGGTGAGCTTAAGTACTGCATCGGCAATGCAAATACCAGATGCATCAGGGGCCCCGAGAGCGACGACAAACGTCTATTCTTCGTTTAATCTTGATTCAAGAGCGGCGCAACCAACAATTGCTTTTGACCCATCAGTCAGTGCATCGTTCAATAGTTCAACATCTACAACGGTGTATGACTCGTTAGGTGAACCTCACACGGTACAGCTTTATTTCAGAAAAACAGCCACAGCAAATAATTGGGAGGTATTTGGTACCATAGATAATAAACCTTTTACGTCTGATGGTACAGCGGGGGCTGGTGGTCCACACCCTATTGCAGGGTTTACATTCGATGCAACAGGTTTACCGAGTTCGACGATCCCATACTCTGCGGCAGGGGTTGCTGGTGCAGCCGTACCGGTCGTTGCTGGTGGGACCTTTGGTGCACTGCCTTTACCAAGTGGTGCAGGTACAGGCCTTTCAACGTTGTTAACTAATGGTGCTACGTTTCCAGCTCCACTGAACATGAATTGGCGTGATGAAGCGAATACCACTAATAAATTACCAACTCAATATGCGAGCCGCTTTGAAGTGAAAGCACTAGAGCAAGATGGTGCAACAGTGGGTCGTTTAGCCGGAGTTGATATTGGTGCAGATGGAAAAATTGTAGCCTCATATAGTAACGGTGATTCAACATTTTTAGGCCAAGTGGCTATGGTTCGCTTTTCTAACTCTCAAGGACTTCAGCAAGTGGGAGGCACTTCTTGGAAAAAGAGCCTAACTTCGGGGGAGCCAATTGCGGGAGAGCCAAATTCCGGAACACTTGGATCAATTAATTCTTCGGCGTTGGAGCAATCAAATGTAAACTTAACGAATGAGCTTGTTGATTTGATAAGTGCGCAGAGAAACTTCCAAGCGAACTCCCGTGCGTTAGAAGTGAATTCTACATTACAACAAAATATCCTACAAATTCGATAATCAATTAACTTCAAAGGCCACATATGTGGCCTTTTCATTTCCCTTTTATTTATTCCCGTATGTGAGCGATTCGTTCATTTATAAATATGACCGTCAAACTTTAGTTGGCATTATAATTGCTTCATTCTTTGTATGATGAATTTTTAGGTCAATGCAATGGATAAAATGCTCTATATCGCTATGTCTGGTGCGAAACAAAACCTGCGTGGTGTGGCTATTAAAGCAAATAATTTAGCCAATGCAAATACGACCGGGTTTAAGTCAGATTTTGCTCAAGCACGTTCCATGCAGGCATTTGGTGAAGGGTTACCGACTCGGGTGTTTGCTATGCAAGAGCGGCCTGGTACGAATATGACCAGCGGCGCGATTGTTGAAACCGGGCGAGATCTAGATATCGCGGTGTCTGATAAGTCTTGGATAAGTGTCATGGATAAAAGTGGCAAAGAAGCTTATACCAAAGTTGGGACGCTGAATATTACTGCTGATGGAGCGCTGGTAACTAGTCATGGGCGTCAAGTTGTTGGTGAAGGTGGCCCTATTATTTTGCCTATTCCGGTAGAGAAGGTGACATTCAGCGATGATGGGTCGATTCAAGTGCGCCCTCAAGGGGCACCTGCAAACTTTTTGGAAGTGGTAGATCGTTTAAAGATCATTGAAGCAGATAACACCAAATTAGAAAAAGGAAATGATGGTTTATTCAGGCCAAAAGAAGGATCGCTAGATGATGGTTTATGTGGTTTTTGTGATGTATCACCCACAGCAAAAGTAATGAGCGGTGCCTTAGAAATGTCTAATGTAAACCCTGTGCATGAGATGGTCGATATGATTAATCATCAGCGGCAGTTTGAAATGCAAATGAAACTAATGAAAACAGCAGAAGAAATTGACGAACGTCATGTATCACTGCTGCGTATAGTCTAACGAAGTGAGGTATATGTTATGAATCCAGCGTTATGGATCAGTAAAACCGGCCTAGATGCCCAGCAAACTGATATATCGGTAATTTCGAATAACCTCGCGAATGCTAGTACTGTAGGTTACAAGAAGAGCAGAGCAATTTTTGAAGATCTACTTTATCAAAATATTAATCAGCCGGGTGGTCGTTCGTCACAAGATACAGAGTTACCCTCAGGACTAATGCTCGGTGCAGGGGCCAAGGTTGTTGCAAACCAAAAGAATTTCTCCCAAGGTAATATGCTTAGTACTGAAAACTCCTTAGATTGGATGATCCAAGGTCCTGGTTTTTTTGAAATTCAAATGCCAGATGGCACCATTGGGTATAGCCGTAATGGCCAATTTACGACCGATGAGAATGGTAGAGTGGTTACTTCAGGTGCAGGTTTCCCTGTGCAACCCGAAATGAATGTGCCGGATGATGCTAAGTCGATCACGATTTCACAAGACGGCGAAGTATCAGTGAGAGTCGCAGGGCAAGCACAAAATACGGTTATTGGGCAATTAGTTATTAGTGACTTTATTAACCCATCTGGTTTAGAGCCAATGGGTCAGAATTTATATACGGAAACAGCTGTGAGTGGAGCACCAGTGCAAGGGAACCCAGGTGCAGATGGGTTGGGTTCTATTGTGCAAGGAGCACTGGAGACATCTAATGTCAATGTGACTGAAGAGTTGGTCAACTTAATTGAAACCCAGCGAGTCTATGAAATGAACTCAAAAGTGATTTCTTCAGTGGATGAGATGCTGAGTTATATTAATCAACAGTTATAAATTTTAGGAGGTTGTATGCGTGCTTTATGTATAATTGTGGCGGCATTGATTTTGCTTTCTGGTTGTGTGTCGACACAAAATAGTGAGGTTGTACGTGATGACCCTTATTATGCACCTATGTATCCAGAACAAGATTTAGAGCAAGTCGTTGCGACTGGGTCATTATTTAATCCAAATCGTTCGAATGATTTATATGCAGATAAGAAAGCGCTACGCACAGGCGATATCATTACTGTTGTACTAAGAGAGTCAACGCAAGCATCTAAAGCAGCGAACAGTGAAACCGATAAAGAAACGGATTTAAAACTAGATCCTGTATTAGGCTTTAATGGTACGCCGGTAAATATTGGCGGAGATAATATTCAATTTGGTTTAGGGTCCGAGTCATCTTTTAAAGGTGACAGTAAAGCAAATCAATCAAACAGTTTGTTTGGTAACATTTCTGTCAATGTGATGCGGGTGTTACCCAATGGTAATTTGGTGATCCGAGGAGAAAAGTGGCTGACTTTAAATACAGGGGAGGAGTTTATCCGTCTCGAAGGTCTCGTTCGAGCAGCAGATGTTGCTGCGGACAATACGGTTGAGTCAAATCGCATTGCGAATGCCCGTATTCAGTATTCAGGCAAGGGGCAAGGCCAAGAAGCACAAAGTTCAGGCTGGTTAACTCAATTCTTTATGAGTACGTTGCTACCATTTTAGGGCACAAATATTATGAAACTATGTCATCTATTCTTATCTGTATTACTGATAACGCTAGTACCAATAGCGAAGGCTGAACGGGTCAAGGATATAAGTATGGTGCAAGGCGTTCGCTCTAACCAATTAGTCGGCTATGGCTTGGTTGTGGGTTTGCCTGGTACGGGTGAATCAAGTCGTTTTACAGAACAAAGCTTTAAAGCAATGTTAAGTGGTTTCGGCATTACTTTGCCGTCTTCTTTGAAACCAAAAATAAAGAACGTCGCGGCTGTTGCGGTTCATGCTGATTTGCCCCCTTTTACTAAGCCCGGTCAAACGATTGATGTAACTGTGTCTTCAATTGGCAGTGCGGGCAGTTTACGGGGAGGTACGTTATTACAAACCTTTTTAAAAGGGGTGGATGGTAATGTATATGCTATTGCTCAGGGAAGTATGATTGTTGGTGGTCTTGGTGCCGAAGGCTTAGACGGTAGCAGGGTGGTCATTAATACGCCCACCGTTGGTCGAGTGCCAAATGGAGGAACTGTTGAACGTGAAGTTAAAAGCCCATTTACACAAGGTGATTTTATCACTTTTAATTTGAATAGCCCTGACTTTACAACTGCTAAGCGTCTGGCTGATACAATCAATAACTTGGTGGGTCCTAATAGTGCTAAACCGATGGATGCGGCATCTGTACGTGTAATCGCACCAAGAGACCCGTCACAGCGAGTTTCTTACTTATCGACTCTAGAAAATCTGGAGTTTAAACCAGCAGATACAAGTGCAAAAATTATCGTAAACTCTCGCACAGGTACCATAGTGATAGGTAAAAATGTCAAATTACAGCCAGCAGCAATTACACATGGTGGTTTGACAGTGACAATTGCTGAACAACAAAATGTCAATCAGCCTCAGCCCTTGGCAGAAGGGGAAACCGTTGTTACTAGGCAAAGTATTATTGACGTAGATACGGACGATTCTCGTGCTTTTGTGTTTGACCCAGGCATTAGTCTAGATGATTTAGTGCGAGCTATTAATGAAGTAGGCGCAGCTCCTGGCGATTTAATGGCTATTTTAGAAGCACTAAAGGAAGCTGGTGCAATAAATGGTCAATTAGTTGTCATTTAAAAAGTCACTATTAATTAATATATTAGCCCTAATTCGTTAGGGCTTTTTATTGGCTTAAATCTTGCTTGTTAAACATTATGAATAGTTAAGTGTCATTAAGCCGATGAATACAAATCCGTTAGAAAAGCAGAATTTCTTTGATTTGAGCGATTTAAATAGCTTGAGAAAAGATGCACTGAAAAGCGGTGGCGATCCAAACGCCTCTGATGAAGCGCTAAAAAAAGCGGCACAACAATTTGAATCAATTTTCACCCAAATGTTGATGAAAAGTATGCGCAAAGCGAATGAGGCGATGGAAGATAAAAATAGCCCTTTTAACTCTAGCGGCGTTAAATTTTTTGAAGAAATGCATGATCAGCAATTATCAATGGATTTGTCCAATAAAGGCAGTTTGGGGCTGGCAGACTTAATTGTTCAGCAGTTATCACCCAATGCACAGGGTTATACGCCGGCGTCAGTATTACGTACAGGTGCTGATTTTGAGAGTGACAGACGTGCTGCAGGGGAGTTACTCGATAAGCAACCTTCGCATGTTAACGCGACCTCATCTACTACAAGCGAAAGTGCATCATTTAACGATCCTGAGTCTTTCGTATCAACTATGTGGGAACACGCAAAAACAGCAGCTAAGAAAATAGGGCTTAATCCAGCTGTAATGGTTGCTCAAGCCGCATTAGAGACTGGTTGGGGGAAACATATCATTGCTAAAGCAGATGGTTCGAGTAGTAACAATTTATTTAATATAAAGTCAGACAAAGCGTGGCAAGGTCAAAGTGCCAAAAAACTGACTTTAGAGTTTGAAGATGGTTTGCCAGTGAAAAAACAAGCGAGTTTTCGTGCCTACGACACAATAAAAGACAGCATGAATGATTACGTGGATTTCTTACAAGGAAACCCTCGTTATCAAGACGCATTAAAAAAAGTAGCGCAACCCGAGCAATATTTATCAGCCTTACAAGATGCAGGTTACGCCACTGACCCACAATATGCAGCCAAAATAAAGAATGTACTACAACGTAGCGACTTAAAAGAAATGCTTACATCGTTGGTTCGAAAGGGAGTGAATTAAGATGTCGTTCAATCTAATGAATATTGGAACCAGTGGAATTAGAGCCAGCACCGAGCTGTTACAGACTACGAGTAAGAATATTTCCAACCTGAATACCAAAGGGTATATCCGTGAGCGTACTGAGCATTCGACCATGGTTGGCAATCAAGTCGGTCGTGGTGAAACGGTTCGTTTAATTAATGAGTTTGCGCAGAAACAATTGAATCGTGATATTTCTAATAAAACGTATTATGAACAATTTGTCACAGAGGCCTCTCGTGTCGATACATTGTTTGCCGAAGACTCAAATAGCTTAAATAAGAGTATTAATTCTCTGTTTAATAATTTACAAGAAGCAATGAATCAACCATCTTCAAGAGTAACCCGCGGTTTATTTTTAACCGATGCTGAGAACTTGACTGAGCAAATGGATAGGTTGTCTGGCATTGTATTTGATCAAGGTAATATTGTTAATCAACAGCTGGACTTGTTTGCAAATGAAGCGAACAACCTAATACAGAAGGTCAGCGATTTAAATGCACAAGTTGCATCGTTAAATACCCCAACAGGTACGAAAGCGTCGAGTTCAGTATTAAATGAGCGGGACCAAGCAATCAGTGATTTAGCGGAGCTGGTGGATATTGAAACATTAGATGGCCCTAATGGTGAAAAGCTCGTGTTTTTAGGTTCCGGCCAAGCGTTAGTGATGGAAAATGGTACATTTAATGCGTTTTCACTCGCAGGGGATCCTGACCCGAATGTACGAGATTTAAAATTGGACGTTAAAGATGGCCAAGCTGTAGCGCTTGAGGTCAATTCGAGTACATTAAAGGGAAAAATTGGTGGTTTGCTGGCATTTAGAGATGAAATATTACAGCCAGCGCAAAACCAGTTAGGTCAAATAGGGATTGCATTGGCTGACGCATTTAATGAGCAAAACAAAAAAGGCATGGATTTAGATGGCAATTTAGGCGGTGAGCTATTTAAAATTCCAACGACTACGGCGTTTCCGTACAAAGCAAATAATGCAGCATCAACAGTAACTGTAACAGCAACATTAGAAGCTGGGAAAGGAAAAGAAATTCCAGCAACCGACTTTAAAGTAATAAAGGGGGCAGGCACAGCTGTTACAGTGGTTCCAGTTGATAGTAAAGGCAATACAATAGGTACTGCGTCAACAGGAAACATTACACCTCCAGGAAATATCGTATTTACAGGTCCAGCAACCCCGCCAGATACATTTGGACTGGAAATATCTTTCTCAGCGGGGGTGACTAACACAAATGACAGTTTTCTAATAAAGCTCAATGCCCATGCTGCTGCGAATATTGAATTAGCCACAGATAGACCGGAAAAGCTGGCTTTAGCCGCGCCAATTAGAACAAAAACAGATGCGGGTAATACGGGAGATGGAAACATTACGGTTGGGACGGTTTCAAATACGGGTACTGGTAGTAATTTCACGGCTGGGCCACCACCGAGTTTGACAAATGGGACAATTACGTTGCAAAAAACAGCGGTGGCCAATCAGTACACGGTTACTGATGGCAGTGGTACTGTTACATTTTTAGCGCCTCCGCCGGCGGAAAATATTTTATCGACGGCTGGCGCGCCCTTTAATACTTACGGATTTGACTTTAATATTGAAGGCAACGTATCACCTGGTGACTCTTTCCAAGTGGAGTTTAACACAGGCGGCTTTGATGACAATCGCAACGGGCTAGCGCTCAGTAAACTACAATCGGGTGAACTAGTACGTGAAAATGTCATAACGACAACAACAGCTGATAATTTGCAAACATTCAACGAAGCCTATGCTGGGTTGGTCACTGATGTGGGGGTAGTCGCTAATCAAGCGAAAACAAATGGTGCGGCGTTTGAAGCACTAGCAGCGCAATCTGAAGCTTGGTTCGAGTCAATGTCTGGCGTTAATTTAGATGAAGAGGCCGCAAATTTATTGCGTTTCCAGCAATCTTATTCAGCGTCAGCACAGATCATTTCTACTGCCAGAACTATTTTCGATACATTATTAAGTGCAACGAGGTAATTATGCGTTTATCAAATAACTTAATGCACAAAACAAATTTAAACTCTATCTTGAACAACCAACAAGAGGTAAATAAAGCGCAGCAACAGGTTAATACACAGAAGAGGGTTTTAACAGCCTCGGATGATCCATCTGCAACAGCTCGTGCGTTACTTTACACAGACAGAATTCAAACCAATGAGCAATATACCAAAAGCTTAACGATGTTGAATAGCCGACTTAAAACGCAGGAAAGTGTTTTAGATAATATTAAAGAGTCGGTAACCCGAGCACATGTACTCACTATACAAGCGGGCAGTGGCGCCTTATCTAGTGAAGACCGAGCTGGGATATCTGAAGAGATCTCTTCAATTAAGGAAACTGTCCTCGATTTGATGAACGCGAAAACGGAAGATGGACGATATATATTTTCTGGGTATCAAGATAATACTCAAACCTACTCCTTTAATAGCACAACGAGTCAATATGAGTACAACGGTGACCAAGGGCAGCATAAAATAAAGGTTGCTGAAGGTGTAGAGATTAAATCAAGTGACAATGGTTTTGATACATTTGAAAATGTACCTAAACGTTTAGATATTGATCGGACTACCATTGCACCGGGTACGGCGAGTGTATATGTGAAAGAGCAGGGGCAATTTGATTCTTTCCATAAAGCACAATATAACGCCAGCCCTACTGCACCAGCGAATGCGAATACCATTACGGTTAATTTTACATCACCAACAACCTATGATGTATTGCAGGGTGGGGTTGCACTTAAGTCGGGTACGTATGCTGATGGAACTGCCAATATTGATGGCATGGAAGTTAAACCTAATGGTGCAGCAAGTATCACATTTAACTTAGAGCAACCAAAAAAGGAAAATGTACTTAACACGTTAAATAAGTTAGAGGCAGCACTTAACGATTCCTCGCTTAGCCAAAATGATTATGAGCAAGTATTAGCAGATTCGCTCGTAGGTTTAACTAATGCTAAAAATCTAGTATCTCAAACTCAGTCCGGCTTAGGTGGACGATTGAACACTGCGCAGAGGATTGTCGATGCCAACGCTGACCTTGATATAAATAACAAAGCAGCAAAAGCAACGCTTGTAGAACTTGATATGGCAGAGGCAATCACTGAGTTAACGAAACATGAAACTGCACTACAAGCATCACAGGCAACATTTGGCCGTTTAACTAATCTATCGTTACTAGAATATATTCGATAACACCTCTTCACGCTTAGGCTGGGAAATTTTCTAGCTTAAGCTACCCCTTTTTATAATTGTAATTATAACCCACTGATTAATATGAAGTTAAATATGTAAGGTGTAATTTAATTCACATCGGAGTCTATTTTTGGAACCTTAAGCCACATTTGTTTTTATTTATATAAATTATTGGCTTACATTTTTATTTAAAAAAAGACTAAAGGATTTTGAGACCCATCCGATAACTTAAGTAACCAAGCTGGAGAGATAAAAAACATCAAAGGCTTAAAGTTATAAGTTTGAGAGTAAACACAAAGTTTACATTGGGAGAAATATCATGGCACTTTATGTAAATACTAACGTAAGTTCATTGAACGCACAAAGACAGTTAAATAACTCAGGTAACGCGCTTGACGTATCATTTAAGCGTTTATCATCAGGCTTTCGTATCAACAGTGCAGCTGATGATGCAGCAGGTCTACAAATTTCAGACCGTTTAACATCACAAATTAACGGCTTAAATCAGGGTAACCGAAACGCAAATGACGGTATCTCATTAGCTCAAACAGCTGAAGGTGCGATGGACGAAGTAACATCGATGTTCCAACGAGTTCGTACTCTAGCGCAACAAGCAGCGAATGGGTCAAATACAGACGAAGATAGATTGGCGATTCAAGAAGAGATTCGTTCTCTTTCAGCAGAGGTGAATCGAGTCGCTCAAGATACTACGTTTGGTGGTCAAAACTTATTAGATGGTACGTATGAAGCAAGTTTCCAAGTAGGTGCTGATGCAGTTCAAACCATTGGGTTTAGTATGCAAACGGTAGGTTCGACAGCAAATGGTGCAAACTCTTTAAGTGCAAGTGGTGGTTTTACACTGTCAGGAATAGCGAGTGTAGCTAGCTCGGTTACAGGTACGGCAGGTACATCGTTGGCTTCGTTGAGCGATTTAAGTTCAGTTGGTAGTAGTGCGGTTGTAGGTAGTTCATTTACTTACACCGGCGTGTTCCAAGAAAATGGCATTAGCGTATCAAGTCAATCGAATGCACAACGTGTAATGGCAGGAATGGATGCACTAATCGCAGTAGTTGATAAGAAAAGAGCAGAGTTAGGTGCGGTTCAAAACCGATTCCAGTCAACAATTCGAAATCAATCAAATGTATCTGAGAATTTATCAGCAGCGAAATCACGAATTAAAGATACTGACTTTGCTCAAGAAACAGCTAGCTTAACTAAAATGCAGATTTTACAACAGGCGAGCCAGACCATTTTGAGTCAAGCGAATCAACGTCCTCAAGCAGCGCTGAGCTTATTAGGATAATAATTGGGAAGTATAAAGGGTAGGTGTCCGTACCTGATGGGGTATTAGTACGGACACCGAACTGGATAACAAAGCGGAGGAGCTTCAAATCCAATAGCGTTCATCATTTTCAATGAACAAGTATTTATAAGCATAAGCTATGCCAATGTTTATGCTAATTTATTGACATACACTCTCAAACAAATCTAAAAAAGGGCCTAATGGCCCTTTTTTTATTTAAAAAAGTCTTAACACTCGGTGCATATTAACGTTTTTCTGCTTTAGGCTAGATGTTCAAGCTGAATTTAAAGTGTGGAGAATAATCTAATGTTTTGATCTGCGCTTTGAATAACTCATAACGGCAAGAAATCGACAGTGACGGTATTTCAATGACTCACCTATCTATTTAGTGCCTTTTGTTCAGTTTTAGCGCTATTCTATTGCTTAAATCCGAATCAACTCTGGCTTTTGACATACACTACGCAGTTTTATGCTCGATATTGACGCTGAGCATATTCTATATAGCTCTACTTCCATATCCTTTTTGCTCTTCAGAATAAATTCCTGATGATCGGCCTTTATTAATAAAGCGCATGAACATTGAATGTTCTTATATTCAACTATTGGCCTAGTATTTGCTTTATCTATCACAGAGAGTGAAAAAGTAATGCAAATGGCAGTTTTTTGCCCCTTCGGCAAATAGCTTTGACGATAAAAATTGCCACTTTTGTATTGATAGATTTTAGACCCATTCAAATGGGTCTTGACTAGAAATAGAGAGAATGAGTTATGGCTTTATTTGTAAATACTAACGTAAGTGCTTTGAACGCGCAGCGTCAATTAACAAACTCAGGTAATGAGTTAGATACGTCTTTTAAACGTCTATCGTCTGGCTTAAGAATCAATAGTGCGGCGGATGATGCTGCCGGCCTCCAAATTTCGGACCGTCTACAATCTCAGATTTTGGGGTTAGGGCAAGGTAACCGAAATGCAAATGACGGTATCTCATTGGCACAGACTGCTGAAGGTGCGATGGAAGAAACAACACAGATGTTTCAACGTATCAGAACATTGTCTCAGCAAGCAGCAAACGGTTCAAACACGGATGAAGATAGATTGGCAATTCAAGAAGAAATCCGTCAGCTCGCTTCCGAAGCAAACCGAGTCGCAAGTGATACGACTTTTGGTGGACAAAATCTTCTAGATGGTTCATATGCAGCAAGTTTTCAGGTGGGTGCCGATGCAGTACAGACCATTGGTTTTAGTATGCAGCAAGTTGGAGGAGATACTGCATTAGCTGATAATGGTGGTTTTACATTATCTGGTATTGCAAGTGTCGCAAGTTCTGTTTCAGGAACTGCTGGTACTTCTATCGCTTCTCTTGCAACTCTAAGCTCTATCGGCAGTAGTACAATCGTGGGTAGCTCGTTTACTTACGCAGGGGTATTTCAAGCGGGTTCAATTAGCGTATCAACGCAATCAAACGCGCAACGTGTATTTGCGGGTATGGATGCATTGATAGCCGTTGTTGATAAAAAACGTGCTGAGCTGGGTGCAGTTCAAAATAGATTCCAATCAACAATACGAAATCAAGCGAATATATCGGAAAACTTATCATCTGCAAAATCAAGAATAAAAGATGCAGATTTTGCTCTTGAAACGGCTAAATTGACAAAGAATCAGATTTTACAGCAAGCCAGTCAAACAATTTTAGGTCAAGCAAATCAAAGGCCTCAAGCTGCATTGAGCCTGCTACAAGGGTAACCAGGAAAATAATTACAAATAAAAGTTAAAGCTTTCGCTACAGATGTCGATACGAACTTAGAGAACTATAAATCTAGGACTCTAAGCGCCAAGGTTACAGGGTAGGGGTATCCCGTATCCTTGGAAAAACGATAAAGCGGAGGCTAATATGGCTATTTATGTAAATACTAATGTGAGTTCATTGAACGCACAGAGACAGTTGAGTAATTCGGCGAGTTCTTTGGATAGTTCTTTTCAAAGATTATCGTCAGGTTTTCGTATCAATAGTTCGAAAGATGATGCTGCAGGTTTGCAAATTTCGAACAGGCTAACAAGTCAAATTAATGGCTTGCAGCAAGGGGTACGAAATGCGAATGATGGGATATCACTTGCTCAAACTGCAGAGGGTGCAATGGACGAAGTAACGTCGATGTTTCAGCGTATTCGTACACTTGCTCAGCAAGCATCTAATGGTTCAAATACAGATGAAGACCGTTTAGCGGTACAAGAAGAAATTCGTTCACTTTCATCTGAAGTGAATCGAGTAGCAGAAGATACAACTTTTGGTGGTCAAAACTTACTTGATGGTACGTATGAAGCAAGTTTCCAAGTAGGTGCTGATGCAGTTCAAACCATTGGGTTTAGTATGCAAACGGTAGGTTCGACAGCAAATGGTGCAAACTCTTTAAGTGCAAGTGGTGGTTTTACACTGTCAGGAATAGCGAGTGTAGCTAGCTCTGTCACAGGTACGGCAGGTACAGCGTTGGCTTCGTTGAGCGATTTAAGTTCAGTTGGTAGTAGTGCGGTTGTAGGTAGTTCATTTACTTACACCGGCGTGTTCCAAGAAAATGGCATTAGCGTATCAAGTCAATCGAATGCACAACGTGTAATGGCAGGAATGGATGCACTAATCGCAGTAGTTGATAAGAAAAGAGCAGAGTTAGGTGCGGTTCAAAACCGATTCCAGTCAACAATTCGAAATCAATCAAATGTATCTGAGAACTTATCAGCGGCACAATCTCGTATTCGAGATACCGACTTTGCCGCTGAAACAGCAAATTTGACTAAAAAACAAATATTGCAACAGGCGAGTAGTTCTATACTTAGCCAAGCGAACCAACGTCCTCAAATCGCATTGTCATTACTGGGTTAAGGCCGATTTATACGCCCAATCCGGATGCGCAAAGTCCGGATTTGGCGTATGCTATAGTTATAGGAAGTACTCAGGAGGTTCATTATGAAAGATATTGATACTTCAAATATACCTGTCAATAATTTGACTTATGATACAACTGTTTTAGTAAGTAAGGTAGCAGTAGATAATGCGAAAAAAGAAGAGTCATCAGAAGTAGATGATAGCAAAAAATTGCAAAGTGAAAAACTTGACGACACCTCTAGTACGCAATTGAAGGATAATCTAGATAAAATAAATGAGATTATCCCTGTTAGCTCTACTAATCTTTCGTTTGAGTTCGATGAGGGGGGAGAGCCCCCGTTTATTAGAGTTATTGATAAAGACAACGACGAAGTTATTAGAGAAATTCCCTCTGAAAACTTTAGAGAAGTAGCTAAGGCATTGGATGAATTTGCCGATAAGTTAGCAAGTAAAGGGTTGTTGTTCAATAAAACAGTTTAATTTAGCAGTAAATTTGGAGGTGGCACATGCCGCTTATTACGTCAGCAGGTATTGGCTCAGGTTTAGATTTAGAGAGTATAATACGAGCTTCTGTGCAAGCCGAAAGCACGCCAAAAATAGATGCTTTTACGCGAAAGCAAGAGTCACTCAAAGTGGAGCTATCTGCGATCGGTGAGGTGAAAGCTGCAATCTCCAAATTAAATGACACCATCGAAAAGCTTGCTGATCCTGAGAATTTTGGGAAGCGCACAGCGACTATTAAGCAGCCAACTTCGGGTGATTTATTCAGCGTAACTCCTACCAAGGATATATCTGTTGGGAAGTTTGATATTGCGGTTAATCAACTGGCGCAAGGGAGTAGGGCCGTTAGTGCAGATAATGCCTTTTCATCCGTTGATGATGTCGTAACAGCTTCTGGCGGTACACTAACCTTTAAAGCCGGTGCAGATAAAACCTTCGATTTAACGTTAAGTGCTGGAGCTACGCTTGCTCAATTAAGAGATTCTATTAATGCAGCGACAGATAACTTTGGTGTAACGGCAAACATTGTTAACACGGGTGATCCATTAGTAGGCTCTAAGTTGGTTCTGACTTCAAGCGTTTCTGGTGACGGAAATGACTTAGTTATAACTAGTGATACGGCAGAACTTGACGCCGTAGAAACACATGATGCGGCCAGTAACCCCACAGGTGGAATGGTTATTGGCAGTGACGATAAAGCCAAAGACGCCATTATAACAGTTGATGGATTAGCGGTTAAGAGTACAAGCAACACCTTTAAAGATGCTGTACAAGATATGACTATTAACGTGTTGAAAGCTAGTGATGTTGATGGAACAGGAACGGCTGACACTGCACAACTTAATATCGATTATGATAAAGAGTCAGTGTCTACACTGGTAGATGAATTTATAGCAAACTACAATAATTTGATTGGTAACATAGGGTTTCAAACTCGTATTGGTAAACCATTAAATGGTGACTCCTCAATGAGGGGGCTAAAAGATCAACTCGTAAACACGATTGGAAAACCTTTGACCGATGCGGGGCCATTTGGATCAATTTTTGACATTGGTTTGACTGTAAATAAAGAAGGGTATTTAGAGAAATCTTCTTTAGTTCGTAGTATCAATGACGCAATGGACCAAAATTTTGATGATATTGGCAAGGCTTTTGCAGGGGATAATGGCGTTGCCAAAGATTTGGAAAAGTTACTTGGCAACTATATTGATTCTAGTGGTTTAATAAAGCAACGTGAAACATCATTAAATGGGCAACTTGATGACTTAAAAGATGATGTTGCAAATCACCAGTATAGGATGGAGTCATTTGAGGCCGGGTTAAGAAAGCAGTACGCTGGACTAGATGTTTTATTGGCTAATATGAAACAGACTCAGCAATATTTGGGTGCTCAGCTTGCAAATTTACCTGGTTTTACTAAGACTAAATAGATAGAGGCGGTTATGTACAACGCAAAAGTAAAGAATTATCAAAAAGAAGCCTTGAAAACTAGGGTTGCAGGTGCTGATAGATTTGAGATTATTCAAATGTTGATGTCTGGCGCAATTGAAAAGATGGTATTTGCCAAGGTTGCCATTGAAAAAAAGAATTTAGAGGCAAAGTCTGAACATTTGTCCAAGGCATCGGCGATCATTGATGGCTTAAGAGGCTGTTTAGACTTTGATGCGGGTGGAGAAGTAACAGAAAATCTCTACGCATTATACTCCTATATGATCGAACGACTTTTAGATGCCAGTATCAAAAATGATGTAGAAATTGTAGATGAAGTCTCAGGGTTACTAAAAGAAATTAAATCAGCTTGGGACGCGATCCCATTTGATGTTAGGCAAGCTACGCTAAACGCCAGCGATACTCATGCCGGATAATTACCAGTGCTTTTTGTTGAAAGTAAAGAGTATAAATGAACTTTTAGAATCAGACGAAATTGATAGTGCAATTAAAAAGGCCGATGAACTTTTTGATGAAGTACGTACTATCAAAGGCGTTTCAGACTTAACTGAAGAAGAGACCGGTGACCTTGTTGAGTTTTATGACTTATTAGAAGCAACAGTAGGCCAAATTGAGTTGAAAAAGCGAAAAATTAGTGAGTCTCTTCGAAATACGAGTGCGAGTCAAAAGGCCATTAAATTTTATAAGTCAATCTAATTAATCAGTGATATGAGTAGGATATGGTCGAGTTTAAAGACGCAGAAAGTCAACTACAACAAATAGAAAAAACTTTGCAAGCTTCAGTTGAAAAGAATGTTTTAGAAGAGAAGTTTATTGAAGAAGCAAATAATCAATATGAAATAAATTTGGTTGCGTTTAAAAAATACCTCCCCGAAATTTATGATAAATATATTAATTTTTCGCCGAAAGAAAGTTTTAACCTTTTTCTGAATGATAACGGCACCCCTAACTTAGTCGATTATGGTACAAACTGCCCCATTTATTCTGCAGATCCCATATCTCAGGTAAAAGATCAGGTAGAAAACGCGATAAAAAGTCCTGTATTTTCAAAAATAAGTTATCACTACCTGGAAAAGCTAGATAACCAATACGACTTCATTCACGTGGATTTAATTAAGTCAGCAGGAAAGGTATACAATAAAGCGCGCAACAGTCTTGAAGTGAATACAGAGTTAAGGGGTAAAGTGCCGAGCTCCGTGATTTTTGGTGTTGGTTTAGGGTATCATTTAAATGCTGTTTTAGATGCTGTGCCGAGTGAATATATAAATCTATTTGAACCTGAAGAGGATTACTTTTTTGCGAGTTTGTTTACTTTTGATTGGGCTAGTTATTTAAAAAAAATTGATGATAAAGGCCTCTCATTATATCTCAGCGTAGGTGTAGACGAGGAAGGCGTTTATAAAGAATTATACAGTAGAGCACAAGAGCAAGGCCCATTTACCATTTCAAATTCATGGTTCTTTCAGCATTATCCATCACTTTCAATTAATAACTTAATATTGAAGCTAAAAGACAATTTCCATGAATTCTTTATGGGGTGGGGGTTTATTGACGATGCATTTATGAGTTTGGCGCATAGTTGTGAAAATGTAAAACGTCAACTACCCATGTTTCGTGCTCGTTACGATGTAGAGAATCAATTTAAAGACTTTCCTGTTTTTATTGTCGCTAATGGACCATCTCTTGATAATGATATTGAATTTATTAAAAAGTTTAGAGACGACGTCATCGTTGTATCATGTAACTCAGCGAGTACGGCTTTAATAAAAAATGGGATTGTTCCTGATTTTCATGCTGCATTAGAACGATCTAGAGCAACCTACGATTTCTTAAAGGCATTTCTGCCAGAAGATGCCAGAAAACAAATGTCTCTATTGACAGTAAATGTGATGCATCAAGATGTTGCAAGTTTATTTTCGTGGGCTGGCGCGGCACTAAAAGGTCGAGAAGCGGGTACCAGTTTACATCAAGTAGCTGAAATATTTAGTCAAAGAGAGCCTAGCGCGACAATTCCATTTTGTAACCCTTTAGTCGGCAATATGGCGTTGAGTTATGTCGTTTCTTTAGGTTTTAAGAATATTTATATGTTCGGTGTAGACAATGGCTATGTTGATCCAGCGCATCATCACTCTAAATCAAGTATGTATTATAACTCTGAAGGTGACACTGTATATCAGCCATTGCAAATAGGCTCACAATTGAGGGTTCCAGGCAACTTTGGTAAAGAAGTTATTGCTGATCATTTTCTTTACTCAGGAAAAGTTCAAATGGAGCGGGTACTGCGAACCGCGCGTGCGCAGGGCGTAAGTTGCTTTAATTGTAGCGACGGTTCATTTGTAGAGGGTACAACGCCTTTGCGCTCTGATGATATTATACTGTCCAGCAACACCCGACGAAGAGAAAATGTAATTGATTATATCAAATCAGAGTTATTTTACACACCAGACAAGGACTTTGATTTAGAAGAGTATTTAGATTTTGAAGGCTTTGAAAAGTTATGCTCAACAATGATCGAGATCTTATCTGAGCCGGTATCGGTCAGAAGTGAAGCTTTCGAGCAAGTAATGAAACAAATTCGATTATTAATGTCACTTAAGGAAACTCAATTTAGCCATCATTTTATGGTACTAGAAGGTGAAGCTTTATATTTAAACTCAATAATAATCAATATGTTATTTAACTATGGAGATGATGAATCGATTATGCCTTTTTACCAAGAATTGAAAGGTGTGTGGTGTGACTTTTTAGAGGACGCGCCAAGTTTGTATAGGAAGAATTGGAATAAAGCCAGCGATCATGTATTTGAAGTTTAATTCATAGGAATATGTGTCATGCATAAACAGAAAGTAGTGATTGTTGGGGGAGGGATTTCAGGTTTGTTTGCAGCTAATAAATTGGCTGCATATGACCAGTTTGACATTACATTGATTGAGTCAAGTGACCGGTGTGGAGGCCTGCTAAATGCTTACCGTTCGGAACAGGGAGTGCTGTATGATCAAGGTACGCATTTAGCTTCAAAAACAGGGATCGCACATATTGATAAGATTCTTTTCGGCGAGGGTAAACTAGCTAAGCACTGGCATGAATTTTCATATCTAAATTCAGGAAACTACTTTTCCGGGCAATGGAATTTAAAGACACAAGTTGTTGATATTAGATCACTACCTACGGAGTGTTATCAGAAATGTGTTGGTGAGCTGTTAACGTCAGTCAGTGATATGACAACAGAAGATTATCGTACATTTATTCGCTCTCATGTTGGGAGTTACTTGTCTGACAAACTGTTTACTCCATCTGTCAAAAAGTTATATGGTGATGAGGTTGACTTTACTCATTTGAAACCAAAAGTGGGTTATTTTGGTTTAAACCGTGTCGTTGCGTTTGATGATGAAACATCTGAAGTATTAAAAAGCATTCCTAAATATGATGAAAAGTTGGCATTCTCGTCTAGTAAATACTTTGCTGAAAAAATGAATATCACAGAGTCATATTTATATCCAAAAAGTGAATTAGGAATACAGTTTTGGACTGATAGTCTACTTAATAGCGCCGTCAATAAAGGAGTTAAGGTTAAGACGTCCTCCCAAATAACTCATTTAAATGTTCAGCAAGCTAATGTGACGAAAGTGGAGTTAAAAGGCGGGGAAAGCCTCGATTGCGAATATGTTATTTGGACTGCGCCACCATTTTTGGCTTTAAGGCTTGCAAATATAGCGTTTACGTCAACGTATCGGCCTGTACTTAGAACCGCCAATCTTTTCCATTTTTCGTTTAACCGACCTATTTTAAATTCTCAAAATCACTATGTGTGGAATTGGGATGAGTCGTTCAAATCATTCAGAATTACATTGTATGACAATATTGCTGGTAGGGCTGAGAAAGGCAGCCGGTTAACTCTTGAAATATTATCCAATGAGGAACAAAGTGAATTATTGTGTTATGAGCGTGCGCTCGAGGAGTTAAAAGAGTTAGGGTTAATAGACAATAGCCATATTGTCATCGATCAAGCAAGACAGACAATTCCTAATACTTTCCCGGTTCCAACTAAGCAGTTAGATAATACAGTTAAAGAGGTGGGTGAGTTGTTAAGGCTGTCTCTCAAAAATGTTATTTTTGCTGGTCGGCATAGTTCAACTGCGTGGTTACAAACTGATGTGATTAAGTCGATAGACAAACAAATTGAAGAAATATTTTTTTAACGGAGTGGTTATGGGTTTTTCAAAAGAGTGGGATGAGCTATACAGAAACAATCGTCATATGTCGATTTGGCCGTGGAGTCAGCTTGTTAGTTTATGTTTGCGGCACACCCCATTGGCTTCGTGTGATAGAGAGTTCAGAGTATTAGAAGTAGGGTGTGGGGCGGGTGCAAATCTTCCTTTCTTTCAAACTTATACTGATAAAGTTTCAGCTTTAGATGGTAGTGAACATATTGTTTCACTTTTGAAAAATAGGTTTTCTGAGTTTGCTGATAATATTAAAGTAGCTGATTTCACAAAACTATTGCCATTTGAGAGTAAATTTAACTTAATTGTTGATAGAGGTGCATCTGTACATAATGATACAGCTTCTATAGAAGCGTATTTAGATTTGGCATATAAACAATTAGAAGAAGGCGGTCACTTAATTATCACCGATTGGTTTAGCACTGAGCATGGTTATTTTGAATTGGGTATACCGCAAGAGAAAGATAGCTATACGCGCTCAGGTTATGATTCAGGCCCATTTTCGGGGGTCGGCAATGTTCACTTTTTTGATAGAGAACTTATTGTAAAGTTGACTCAGAAGTTCGGTCTTGTTCATTTAGAACACTCGATCACTCACGTAGATGGTATTGAGCAACAAGGAGCAGCTTGGAGCTTAGTTCTTCAAAAGTAAGTTGATGATAGATACACCACGCTTTTTCCTGAAAGAGTTACAGAAACAACATGCTACACCGCAGTATTTGTCATGGCTAAGAGGTGATGCCAGTCATTACTTAACCAATATTCAGACTGATTTAACTAGTCTAGAAGAGTATATTCATAAATCGCTCTCAGATACTAATACGCTACTGTTAGGGATTTTTGTTAAAAAGTCGAATTTACATATTGGAAATATAAAGTTTGAGTTTTTAGATCATGATAGAAAAATAGTTGAAATGGGAATTTTGATTGGCGAGCCAGCATTTCATGGTGTTGGCGTCGCAGGTGAAGTTATCAAAGCATTTTCAGAGTATACGATAAGAAAATACGGCACTAATTTAATGGTCCTAGGGGTCAGTAAACATAACAAGAATGCAATTTCTGCTTATAAAAAGCTAGGATTTAAACCTGAAAGCCGACCATTATCGAGTATCAATAGTAAAGATGGAATACTCATGTCTTGGAGTATGATAAGTGAATAAAAAAACAGTACCTTTTACTGCATTGGGATTGGAAATGCACCAATGGGCAAAAGAACTCTTTCCGATTTGCCGAAGTTTGACGGGTGATGGAGTAAGAGAAACATTATCTTACATTCAGAAGTTTGTTCCTGAGTTAGAAGTCCATTCAGTACCATCGGGTTCTATGGTGTTTGACTGGCAGGTTCCACAAGAGTGGAAGATTAGCGAAGCCTATATTTTAGCACCTGACGGTAGCAAAATTATTGATTACAAAGATCATAATTTACATGTGTTAAATTATTCAACTGCAGTTAATGAGATAATGCCTCTTAAAGAGTTACAACAGCACCTTTATTCTTTACCAGAACAGCCAGATGCAATTCCTTATGTTACTTCTTACTATGCGCCACGTTGGGGGTTTTGTTTAACGCAAAAGCAACGTGATAGTTTAAAATCAGGCAATTATAAAGTAGTGATAGATTCGGAACACTTTGATGGTGAATTAAACTATGGCGAATATTATCTCCCTGGTGAAAGTGACGAAGAGGTACTTATCTCGACTTATATTTGTCATCCATCGATGGCTAATAATGAACTTTCAGGGCCAGTTGTTACTATGGCATTAATTCAACAGTTGCAGCAGTGGAAAGGCAGAAAGTATAGCTATAGATTTGTTTTTGTACCGGAAACAATTGGCGCAATTGCATTTTTATCACAGCGTTTGAAAGAAATTAAACGTAGAATTATTGCGGGGTATGTGCTGACCTGTATCGGTGATGAACGGAATCACTCATATTTACAATCGCGGATGGAAAACACCCTTTCCGACAGGGCCGCAATGCATATGTTTGATTATTTCGCTCCTAATTACTGTTTGTATGATTATTTATCTCGAGGGAGTGACGAGAGGCAGTATTGCGCCCCTGGGGTAGACTTACCAATTGGTTCTATCATGCGAACTCGTTATGGCGACTATCCAGAATACCATACCTCTTTAGATGATTTAAATCTTGTTACGGCGAGTGGTTTAAGCGGTGGGTTAGAGTCAGTATATAAGGCAATTCAACTTATTGAAGCAAATGCATATTATAGTGTAACTGTTTTATGTGAACCTCAGTTGGGTAAAAGGGGATTGTACCCCACGTTGAGCAGTATGTCGCTGGATTATACCGATGTTAGAACATTAACGAACTTTATTACTTACTGTGATGGCAAACATGATCTAATTGCTATTGCTGAAAAAATTAAGGTGAATGCCCTAGAGTTATTACCAACCCTAAATCGACTGTTGAAGGAAGGGCTATTGGTGAAAGTAGAAGAAAATAATGTCGAAATTGAATAATTACAAAGTAGTAGCTACACAAATTGATGGGGATTGGGATATATTGGTAGAGTCCTCAAGTAGCGCTACTCCATTTGCTTTATCAAGCTTTGTTAATGCATTACATGGAAACTTTAGAGCGTTCTTATGTAAGAAAGGTGATGAGATTGTTGCTGGTTGTTTGATTGTATTAGATGATACTGAACACAATGTGGTAGGGCATGACCTAGTTGTACATGATGGGATATTTTTTCGGGAATTTGAGAAACTAAATCGAGCCCAAAAAAATTCCGAGCAGTTTAAGGCGCTACAATGTATCGCTGAATTTCTCGCTGAAGAATATAGTCACATAGATCTTACCCTTGCACCAATGCTGACGGATGTAAGGGCTTTTCAATGGGTGCATTATCATGATAATCAGCCTATGTATCAGGAATCCATTCGATATACTAGTTTTGTGGATATTAGAGAGTTTTTAGACAAAAAGCCGTTAGAGGACTTTACGTTATATCAGGACGCGTCAGTTTCGAGGCGTCAGGAAATAAGATATGGCTACCGCAAAGGGGTGAAAGTATTTGATAGTAATGATTTTGAAAGATTTATTTTGTTATATAAAAATACATTTGAACGGCAAAATATTGAATTGGAAAATGATTTGTTGATACAAATGTCAAAGCTATTGGTCAGTTTGTATAATGATAATCGTATACTTATGATATCCGCTTCTACAACGAATGATGAAGTGGGTAGTATGGCAGTGTTTTTGATGATGGCTGATAAAGCGTACTATTTGTTTGGAGCAAATGACTATGCGCTTAGAAATGCGCATACAGGGACTGCGGTATTGTGGCAAGCCTTTCCTTTTCTTGCAAAAAAAGGCATAGTAAGCTTAGACTTAGAAGGTGTTAATAGCCCTGACAGAGGATGGTTTAAAATGAGTTTTGGCGCAACAATTCAGCCATACATTAGTCTGACTTACCGAGCTGACAAAGACTAATCATCAGCTTATGAATGGATTCAACGGAATTATTTTGTGTCATCATTTTTACTCTGTACCGATTAAATCGCATTGCTTCTAAGTTGTTGATTACGTTGTGCAATTGAAAAGTATATCGAACAGACCTAAGCAACCCTATTTGTTCTAGGTAAAAAGGGCTTTCTTTATGATTACCAATTTGAATACTGAGGATTGGCTTATTTTGAAGGCTTGCTTCCAGTAACATAGTTGACGACATTCCGAGAACTATATCTGCGCTTTGAATTGATTCTTGGACAGATCTTTTTGAGCACAAACTAGCAAAATGATAGCTTTTAATGAGCCTATTATATCTTTGCTGCGATTCTCTAGGGTGTGGTCGAATGATCACTGAAAAGTGTTGCTGCTTTGCTTGCTTTGCAATTGATTGGCATAATGTTTTAATAATTGTTTGTTCCGTATAGCCATGGATTTTCTTACCTAATTTATGGCCATATACAGCTGTAATCGGCTCTGAGGCAAATAATATTGTTATTGCTTTTTTCTTTTGGGTTTTGTTTTTTACCGGCTTGCTCTTAAAGCTTTCATAATATGGTGAACCTAATGGGTGGATAATGTTTTCTGGTAGCCCCTCCTTTATCATTTGTAATTTTGCAGAACAATCCATGGTAACGATAGCTGTAGGAAGTATAAAGTCGTCAGTAGTGTAAGCTATGCATCCTTGATACGTTTCGTGTTGCTTTAAAAACCTTAATGCGTAGTTCATCCACTGATCTAAAATAGCGATGCTGGGAATTCCAAAATCTTTACATGCGCGCCAAAGGCTCCTGTTTGAATAGTCACGACCGGTTGTGTCGGTGAACACGACATTGGGCTTAATTGTCGCTAACAATTGCAGATAGGTTGTTTTAGAGTATTGGTCGTGCTTGTTTGTTAACAAGGTCACATTGATTTGAGGGAAGTTATGTTTTAAATGAGAACACGCAGCTTCCTTTGCAAAGCAAACAATGTTGGCCGTTTTAGAAAGTTCGTGTGCCAAGATGCCAATGGAATTTGCACCACCTGGATCTACAGCAAAAAGCAAAATAGTATGTTGATGACTCATAGTTTAATAAAGTGGTTTTTTATCAATTTATTGTGAGCGATAAGTTTTTAGAAATAAAGCCCTATGGTACTCTTCTTGCTTATTTCTCAATATTTTAATCTATGTGTCGATATATTTATTAACGACGTTAAATTTTGCCCAGAGGGAAAGTATGTCAGCAAAAAACAATTCAGGCGCTCAGTTATGGGAAAAAGCAAAAGATCTTATACCTGGAGGGAATCAATTACTTTCGAAACGTGCTGAGATGTTTTTACCAGAACAATGGCCGGCTTATTACAAACGTGCAAAAGGCTGTGAGGTTTGGGATTTAGATAATACCCATTATCTAGATTTTTCTATTATGGGTATAGGAACTTGTTCTTTAGGGTATGCGCATCCAGAAGTTACAACAGCTGTTGTAGAAGCTATTCAAGCTGGATCGATGAGCAGTTTGAATTGTTACGAAGAGGTAGAGTTAGCAGAAAAACTCACTGAGATACACCCTTGGTCTGATTGTGTTCGATTTACTAGGACAGGGGGGGAGTCATGCGCTCTTGCAATTCGAATTGCAAGATCATTTACAAGTAAAAATAAAGTTGCATTTTGTGGGTATCATGGTTGGCATGATTGGTATTTGGCCACAAATTTGGCTACTGGGGATCAACTGAAAGATCAGCTCTTACCAGGTTTAGCGCCAAGCGGTGTGCCTACTCAATTACATGACACCGCACTTCCTTTTAGAGAAGGAGATATTGATGGCTTTAAGCATATCATCTCTAAACACGGTGCCGATTTAGGGGTTGTAATGATGGAAGTCTTTCGACATGGAATGCCTGATATTAATTTTATTCAACAGGTGAGTCAGCTTTGCAAACAGCACAATATTGTACTTATTTTCGACGAAATTTCATCGGGCTTTAGGCTTAATGCTGGAGGAGCTCATTTATTATTTGGGATTGAGCCTGATATATGTATTTTGGGGAAAGCGATCGGAAATGGTCACCCAATAGGTGCTGTTATAGGTAAAAGGCGGATTATGGATGCCGCGCAAAAATCCTTTATAAGTAGTTCATACTGGACAGAAAGGGTTGGTTTTGTTGCAGCTTTAAAAACAATACAAATTTTTCAGCAATCGGACGTCTGCAAGGTGTTAAACAAAACGGGTTCGAAACTGAAATATGAAATGAGAAAAATCTGTGAGCAAGTTGGGTTTGACATCAAATTTATCGGTGTTGATAGTGTTCCTATACTTATTTTCCCTACAGATGATGCGCTAGCTTTGAAAACACTTTATACACAAGAGATGCTAAAGAGGGGAATATTAGCAGCAAATGTTATTTATGTTTCGGTAGCACATACTACTGAGCACTGTAATGTGTTTTTAGCTGCCTTCGAGGATGTAATTAAACAGCTAAAGCGCGCTCTTGAAGAAAGGACAATTCTAGAACAGCTAGACGGCCCTGTATGTCATAGCGGTTTTCAAAGGTTAAACTAAGATGAGTAAGACGGTTGCGTTTGTCCAAGCTAGAATGTCGTCATCGAGACTTCCAGGCAAAATTCTAAAATACCTTAATGGAAAAACAGTGGTAGAGCATTTAGTTATGAGGCTTAAACACTCAAAACTGCTGGATGATATTGTTGTACTTACATCTTCCAATTATGAAAATGACAGATTGTGTGAAGTACTCGACAAAGCAAGCATAAGGTATTTCAGGGGATCTGAAGAAGATGTATTAGGAAGGTTTATTGCCGCAAATAAAGTTATTGAAGCTGATAAAGTAGTTAGAATAACTGCAGACTCCCCTTTTATCTGCCCAGAGATAGTAGATAGTTTAATTCGGCGGAGTAATGAGGTAAATGCAGAGTATGGATACTTAAGCGAAAACTTTGCTGAAGGGGTAGATTGTGAAGTTATAAATGCGGGCGTTTTAACTCAGATTGGGCAATTAGCCTCATTGGCATCTGAACGTGAGCACGTTACGCTATATTTATTCAATCACCCTTCATATTGTGCAATGTTTGAATTACAAAACAGTACAGATGATAGCACGTTACGCTTTACACTCGATACACCAGAGGATTGGCGCGTTGTAACTAAAGTAGCAGAGTTTTTTGGAAAAAAGAGTACCGGAGTAAGCTATGAGGAAATAAAGTCTTACTTTAATACGCACCCAGAAGTATATGGTATTAATACTCATATTCAAAGGAATGAAGGATTAGCAATTTCTTTAAAAAAAGAGCACGTTTCAAATGATTAAACCAGCCACAATAAAAATTAATAACCGTATAATCGGTGGCGATTCACCTTGTTATATTATCGCTGAAATGTCAGCAAATCATGGCGGAGATATAGAAAAAGCAATTGCATTAATTCATGCTGCGCATAAAGCCGGTGCAGACGCTATAAAACTGCAAACATATACGGCGGATACCATTACTCTTGATTGTGATAAGCCTGACTTCTTGCTCCCTTCAGGTAATGCGTGGGAAGCTCACAGGTCTCTGTATTCTCTTTATAAAAAAGCTTATACCCCGTGGGAATGGCACGCGCAATTGTTTAAAGAGGCCAAAAGTTTAGGTTTAGATATATTTTCGAGCCCATTTGATAGGACTGCTGTTGATTTACTTGAATCATTAAACGTTCCTATCTATAAAGTCGCATCGCCTGAGATTACCGATGTTGGCTTGTTGGAATATATTGCTAAGACAGGAAAACCTGTAATTCTATCAACGGGAATTGCAAATTATGATGATATTGAATTAGCCGTAAACACACTTCAGAAGCACGGTTGCTCAGAGATTGCCATATTAAAGTGTACGACAGCATATCCGACACCATTAACGGAATGTAATTTAAGAACGATACCTGACTTAGCTAAGTCATTTAATTGTGTTGCTGGTATTTCCGACCACACAGAAGGAGTTGTAGCGCCGATGACGGCAGTTGCGTTAGGCGGGAAAATAATTGAAAAGCATTTCATAAATGATAATCAGGATGAGTCTGTTGATGCCTTCTTTTCACTAGATTCTGAAGCATTTTCAAACATGGTTCAGAATGTGAGAGACGTTGAGCAGTCGATGGGAAAAATAAATTATCAAATTACTGAATCAGCAAAGAAAAATATCTTAGCAAAACGGTCATTATACTTTTGCAATTCTATGCCTGCGGGCCATGTGTTGACAGAGAATGATATTCGTTCTGTAAGACCAGGTTTCGGTGCTCACCCGAAATATTTATCAAAATATATAGGTCAAACACTTGAGCAGGCAGTTGAATTTGGTGACCGTGTTCGCCGTGAAGCCGTCGTGGGAAAAATAGAGGAATAGTCTTATGTATCACAGTGTCGTTGTTGGTGGTGGAGTATGTGGGCTCCTGGCTGCGTATTTTTTACGTCAGTATGGACATCAAGTTGTACTCATAGAACAGTCTGAGCATTGTGGTGGGTTATTGCGCTCCGTACAGGATGAGCAGGGTAATTATTATGACCAGGGAACACATGTTCCTAATCCGACAGGGATTGAAATGGTGGATGAATTTCTGTTTGGCCCTGAGTCTCTGAGACACATAGAGTGGAATGGTATTTCTCATTTGAAGACCGGCAATTACTTTAAAGGAAAGTGGGATTTTGAAACTCAAACTATTGATGCGCGAAAGCTGAGTCGAACAAGTTATGAGAAGGGGATGGGCCAATTACTCATTAACACTGAGAAACCTGAGGATAGCAATATTGAAGACTATTGCAAAAACTCTATCGGTGAAACTTTTTTTATGGAGCTAGTTAAACCGGTAATTGATAAGCTGTATGGACCCCAAGATGATTATAAAAAACTTTCAGCGAAAAATAGTATTAATTACTTTGGCGCAACTCGATTGCTCGCGCTTGATGAAGCAAAGACAGCAAAGCTCAAGGAAATAGCAGAGTATGATGAGCGCTTGGGTTTTCATACTCACGCGGCTTATCAAACATGGATGAAAAGTCAAGGCATCATTGAACCTACGTATCTATATCCTAAGTCTAAAAAAGGTTGTCAAGCCTGGATTGATTCTTTAATTGACAAAGTAACAGCGTGTGGCGTTAAAGTTATTAATGGTTCAGGTGTTACTGGGTTAAATGTGAGTAACTCAAAAGTCTCAGAAGTTTCTTTAAATAACGGGGAAGTGATCAAGTGTGACTGGCTATATTGGAGCGCTCCTCCGGCATTTGCATTGAAGTTATTAGCTAATAAAGAACAAGGAACCAGTGGTTTTCGGCCGAGCTTACGCACCGCAAATATATTTCATTATACGATCGACCGCCCCTTGAATAACACGCATTCACATTATTTGTGGAACTGGGATTCCAGTTCTGATATTTTCCGAATTACACTTTACCCTAACTTAAATAAATCAAGAGAATATTCTATTACAGCCGAAGTTTTAAGTGATGCAGAACAAGCTAAAGCTCTCGATTCTCAACGAATTTTTGCAGACCTTAAAAGTATGGATTTAGTCACAGCAGATGCAAATATTACGTCCTCATATAGACAAATAGTACATCATACATTTCCGATACCAACGATTGAGTTTAACCATCATGTGGCACACCAATTTAAGCAACTGACTCACTCTATTAATAATATTTCGGTTTCAGGCAGGTTTAGCGGAAAGCTGTGGTTGCTTAATGATATATTAAAAGAAACCTATCAATCAATTCACAATCAATTTGGCAATGTAAGTGAATAGACGTTTTTTATTTTATTGTGATGGCAATGAGCTAGTTGGTTTTGGTCACTTTTCTCGTTGCTTAACTATCGCAACCGAATTAAAAAAGTACCCTTTTGAGATCAGTTTTTGTGGTAACTATGATCGATTTTCCATTGAACGTTTGTCAGCAGCAAATATTCCCCATGACGCAAAAATGTCTGCAGATATGTCGGCAATAGTGTTAGTTGATAGTTACCATCAAACAGAAGCCAGTTTACTTGCAATTAAGCACTTGTGTATGAGTGTACTGGTGATTGATGATTTTGATGAGTATCGCTTTTCTTTTTTAGATGGAATCATCAATGTTAGAGTTGCTGCTGAGCAATTTGTTACTCCAACGGATAAGCATATATTAGGAGTAAAGTATTTTCCTTTTTCATCAGAACTAAGGGCTATCAGGCATAATAATCTGAGTATACAAGCATTGCCGGTAACAAGTATCTTGATTGCATTAGGTGCCAAAGATAGATTCAAGGTTATGGATGTATTAATAGAAACGCTAGATAGCTTAGTGTGCGATGTCAATTTGACAATATTATCTGCAGAGAAACCGCTGGTTAGTTGTAATAACAATACTCTAAAGTACTTCTCATTTGTAGAAAATATGGCTGATTTCTATCAAGAACATGATGTTGTGATAAGCGGAGGCGGGTCAATTAAATATGAAGCGGGGTTTTGTATGAGAGCCAATGCAGCAATATCACAAACAGTTGAGCAAAGGCATGATACGTTGTTATTACAACAGCATAATGTGTGCTTTGATTTGGGATTGTCTGAAGAAGTAACCCCTGTAACTTTAAAGCAATCTTTGGCGTCTTTTTTAGATGAGAAAATTCGGATAGCGCAGTTACAATGTATGCAAACCGTGTATTGCAGTGAGTCACTCACCCACTTAGTTAACATGATTATGAGAGTAATAAATGTCCGAAATTGATCAAAAACGAGAGGCTTGGCATCTTCAGTCACAGGATGAAAATACGCAAAAGCAAGTAGCTAGAGTAGCAGAAGAACGTATTTGGGCACTATTAGTTGACAACGTGAATGAGAATCTAGAACTGTCAGGAGATGAAAGGCTGTTAGATGTTGGCTGTGGTAATGCGTATTTATTATCGAGATTAAATATTAACGAAAATAGAGTATATGGTGTAGATTTTGCCTCAAATATGGTGGAAGAGGCTAGAAAGCGGCTTCCTGCTGCGCACTTTAATCAAGGCGAAGCATGTGACATTTCATTTAGCGGACCTTTTCAAAGAGTTTTGAGTTATAGTATCTTCCACTACTTTCCGGATATTCAATATGTTGGGTTTGTTATTAATCGCTTAATAGCGTTAACTGAACCAAAAGGTATTATCCTCATTGGGGATCTACTTGATAGCCAGTTTGAAGCGCAAATTAAATCTAACAGTGATCTTAATATCGAGGCGTCTTTACCTATTATTCACCGCTACTCTCAATGGTTGTTTGTCGACTTGAAGAGATTAGCGAGCGATTTGGTAAAACACCCTCGAGTTGCCTCTGCTGAATTAATTCAACAACCTTCTGAGTTTACTTTGTCATGGTATCGAAAAGACCTGAAAATAACCTTAAATTAGCGCTGCACAATTATTTTGAAACACCAAACTGTGTATTGACTCGCTCAGGGAGCACTGCGATTATCCTAGCAATGCAAGTTTATGATTTAACAATTGGCTCTGAGGTGATTGTGCCAGCAAGCTGTTGCCCAATTGTTATGTATGCTTTACAGATGGCTGGTTATCAGGTTGTGCTGGCTGATGTTGATACAGCGACATTAAATAGCGATGTTTCTCATATAAAGTCGGTTTCTACTAATCAAACGCGAGCAATTCTTGCCGTACATGCATATGGGAGAGTTGGAGATATAAGCAATATTCTTTCGTTTGCGGCACAAGCAGGGATCGTTGTTATTGAAGATGCGTGCTTGGGGTATGGGGGAAGGTTTGAAGGGAGGCCAATAGGTAGGCTTGCTGATATAAGCGTTATTAGCTTTGGGTATGATAAACCGATTGATTTTGGCATGGGTGGAGCATTGTTGTTAAACGATAAACGAATGCGAGATAAAGCTGAACGTTTATTGAAAGAGAATAAGTTCTTTCAAATGCCAGATAGTGAGCATATGCTAACAAGCATTACTGACGCACTTATGGCATTACCATTGTTAACTGAACAGCGTATAGAAAATGTAAAGTTGGTTGATGCAAACGTAAGTAATCCATTATTTTCAAAATTACGCATGCCGTATCAAGTAAATTATTGGAGATACCCACTATTTATTGAACCCTGTTTACGAGCACGGTTTATTGCATATGCTAAAACGCGGGGGCAAGTATTTACGTGTCACTTCCAAAGTTTAGGAAAATTGCTTACGCACAGTACAGTACCCAATGCAGATTATATTGGGGAGAGTATTATTAATTTGTTTGTAAAGCCTACTGTTTCTGAGTCACAGTTACTAAAAATGATATCGATAGTAAACGAGTTTCACGATGACACCTGAACAACTTAAAGAATATTATCAGATGCTCTTTGAGCAGCACGGGGATTCTCCGGCCTCAGTACAGCATGTTTCACGAAGTGCCCAAAATATTAGGTTTAAGATCTTTCAAAAGTATATAAAACCACAAAGTAGTATTGTGGATTTAGGCTGTGGTCTAGCGGATTTCTTAGTCTTTCTACGTCAGCAGGGCTTAACTGGTGAGTATTTGGGATGCGACTTTGTACCCGAATTTATTTTCAATAACCTAACCAAGTTTAAACAAGATATGACTTGTGATTTTCAGAAACTTGATTTAATAAATGATGAATATCCAAAGGGCTATGATTATCTTGTGATGAGTGGGATATTTAATAATCAGCTAAACTGTAATGAACAATTTTTATATCAAACTATTGAAAAAGCATTTCATGTGGCCAATAAAGGAGTAATATTTAATGCTCTATCATCTTATGTAGAGTATCAAGATGATGCGCTTTTTTACGTAGATCCATTACAGGTTTTTTCACATATAAAAACTCATATCTCACCATACGTGTTATTAAAACATGATTATATAACCAAAGAAAATGGTTTCCCTTATGAGTTTACAATAGTAGTTAATAAAGAAGGGGAATTGCCATGATATTAGCAGTTATGCAACCCACATATATTCCTTGGCTTGGATATTTTGATTTGATAAATTCAGCGGATCAATTTTTATTTTTAGATGATGTGAAACTTGAAAAGAGTGATTGGCATGTTAGAAATAAGATCAAAGGCAACCAAGGTGAAATCATGTTGAGCCAAGTTGTATCCATGCCAAATGGCCGCATGGGTAGTGTTATTTGTGACACTGAATTTAAGGAAAAACACCCTTGGCGTAAGAAACACCTTAAAGCGATTGAAATGAATTACAGAAAAGCCCCGTTCTTCGATTCAATTTTTGGCGTTATCCAACAGCACTTTCTACATGAGTGTAATAACCTTGCTGATTTTAACATTGGTCTAATTCAGGTTTTTCTGAAAAGCTTAGAAATACATACGTCAGTGAGGAGAAGTTCAAAATTACCAGAAATTGGAGGCGTAAAAGATGAGCGGTTGGCCAATTTTTGTGACTTTTTTAGATCGGATAAATATTTATCACCAAGGGGGGCGAGTGCTTATATTGAAAGATACTCACCAGGTGGGCAGTTAGCAAAGTCAGGAGTTGAAGTACTTTATCAGCAGTTCGAGCACCCAAAATACCAGCAATGTTATCCGCCATTTGTTTCTCACCTAGGTGTACTTGATGCGCTTATGAATTTGGGCGCAGACCAGACAAAACAGCTAATAGAAAGCGGGCATAGGCAACCGTTACATTATCGCGAATTATATACCTTGAATTCAAGAGGATTAATCTAGCTGCCAATGTGCTGGGTTAATCAGCTTTGGGTCTAAGCTACTTAAGTTCGGCAACCTATTGTGTTCAACGTCGAGTGCCTTGTTGTATGCTTGAGTGACTTGCTCAAGCTCTTTAACGTCATTGACACCGATAACTAACTTATCGATGTTTGGCTCTTTAACAACGTAACTTAAGGCTAATTCTAAATTACTCAATGATAACTCTGAGGCAACCTGTGAAAATAAAGCAAGCTTGTCTAACCATGGTAAAAAATATTTAGGAATGTCTTGTAAATCCATCAACAAAAGACCCTGTAAAAAGCTCGAACGAGCGTGAACTTCAATATTTCTTTCTTTAAACTTTTGTAAATATCCAGAACTAGAGAAAAAGGTATCGAAGCAATTGTAGGGGATTTGAACAAGCTCAACCAAGGGGTTATTTAATAGCTTACTATAGCTCCCTTGGCTGTAAAGAGACACACCAGACTTGACGAGTCTTTTTGTTTTTTTTAGATTGTGGATCTTTTGTAGTAGTTCCTCATTTCCTTCTTTTAGGATATCGTCTGCGGAGTGAAAGAGAAGTCCTGAAAGTTTTTTCGTTTGTAATTTTTGATAACTTAAATCGAGGAGTTCTGAGTAATAGGCACAATCGGCAGGTGAAAACTTTTTCTTTTTGAGTGGAGGTAGTTTTGTAATAATTTCAAATTTTTTTGTGATATCCACCAACTCGCCTAAGACTTGCTCGCTATTTCCATAAGCAATGGCGGTATCAATGACCTCAATGTTACTGTCTTGAGCAAGTGTTAATATTTCGGCAACTTTCCGTTGGCTCGGTTGCCCATGACGATTACTGACCCCATAATTGGTGCCAAATTGTACACCTCCTAAAGCTAGTCTCACAATAATTTACCCAATGAGGCTACTATGTAGCGTTGTTCTTTAGCCGTTAGATTAGGATGTAAAGGAAGTGTAATTGCGCATGAATAGTAACTTTCAGCAACAGGGAAGTCCCCACTACTAAATCCTATTTTTTTATAATATGGTTGTAGATGAATAGGTATATAGTGCAACTGGCAAAAAATACCACACTCTCTAAGTTTTTCAAATACGTTAGAGTGTTTTTTTGGAGTGGAAATAGCTAGTTTAATAATGTATAGATGAAAAGCAGAATAGCAATCCGATGTTTGTAGAAGAGGCTCTACAGCCATAGGTTTAAGCAGTTCATCATATTGTTTAGCAAGTAAATTTCGTCGTGCTACGAATTTATCGAGTTGATTAAACTGACTTAGTCCTAATGCGGCCTGTAATTCAGTCATTCTATAATTAAAACCAAGTTCTACTTGCTGATAATACCACGAACCATGACTAGATTCGGTCATTTCATCAGAGACATTGGTGATGCCATGAGAACGGAGCCTTTGCATGGCCCTTATAAGCTGTTTATTATTAGATAATGCAAGCCCACCTTCTGCCGATGTGATTATCTTGACAGGATGAAAGCTAAAAACAGTGATGTCGGAAAATTGACAACTCCCGATTTTGTTACCCTTGTATAGACCGCCAATTGCATGAGAAGCATCTTCAATAATTTTGAAATTATATTGTTGAGAGAGCTTATGGATCTCTTTCATATCACAGCTTTGCCCAGCCAAATGAACAGGAATAACCAGCTTAGGAAGTGTTCCTTTTGTTTTTGCATGAGCGAGCTTTTCCGAGAGCCGATCAACAGACATATTGCCTGTTCCTAGCTCTATATCAACAAAATCAATTTGGGCCCCGCAATATAGCGCGCAATTCGCTGAAGCAACAAACGAAATTGGCGAAGTCCAAACTATATCACCTGGACCAATATTTAACGCTAAACAAGCGAGGTGAAGAGCCGAAGTTGCACTATTAACAGCTACGGCATTTTTGGCACCACAATATGCAGCAACTTTATCTTCAAATTCAGGCACTTTGGGACCCTGTGTTAACCAGTCTGATTTTAGCACGTTCACTACGGCATCGATATCAGTTTGATTTATAGATTGCTTACTATATGGGATCATTTCAGGGCCAGTAAGTTGAACTTGTTGATTTCTTCAATTGTTAAATAATGAGCATTTTTTAAAGAGTTATACTCAAACCCAATGTCAACAGGAGTTGCTTTTTCTCCAAGCGCGTTAAATGTAAAGTCATTACTTCGACTGCTAAAATTAATCCCTGGAGCAATCACAAAGTGATCATCATATTCGTAGGTTTCAAAACTCAGATCTGTAGGGCACATTACCTCGTGTAATTTTTCACCAGGTCGAATTCCAATGATTTTCTGAGGTAAATTAGGTGCCATGGCGGTTGCTAAGTCGGTGATTTTAATTGATGGTATCTTAGGCACGAAAATTTCACCTCCAAACATTCTTTCAAAGTTTTTCAGTACGAAGTCTACCCCTTGTTGAAGGCTGATCCAGAATCGAGTCATGTCTGAATGCGTAATTGGAATATGACCCTGCTTTTCATCAATAAATTTTTGAAATATGGGAACGACAGAGCCTCTTGAACATACGACATTCCCATATCGTACGACTGAGAAAATTGTTTTATGACCACCTGCAATATTGTTTGCCGCAATAAAAAGCTTGTCAGAGGCGAGCTTAGTTGCACCGTATAAGTTGATTGGGTTTGCAGCTTTGTCCGTGGAAAGTGCGATCACTTTTGATACGTCGTTATCTAATGCTGCGTCGATTACATTCTCAGCGCCATTAATATTGGTTTTGATGCATTCCATTGGATTGTACTCGGCTGCTGGCACTTGTTTAAGCGCAGCAGCGTGAATGACATAATCAACTCCACGCATAGCGCGTTTTAATCTATCTTTGTCTCTTACATCACCGATAAAATAGCGCATACAACTGGCATTGTAATCTTGTTGCATTTCAAATTGCTTGAGTTCATCACGTGAAAATACGATGATTTTTTTTGGTTTATAGCGTGAAAGTAGAGTTTTGACGTATTTTTTACCAAAAGATCCTGTGCCGCCAGTTATTAAGATAGTTTTGTTATCAAACATATAGTCACCTAGTTCAAGTGCATCAAATACTTTACAGATACACATAATTAGTTGTGCAGTTGCTGTAGCTGTACACTAGAAACAATTTAATTGTCAGTACTTTATAATATTTCTAATCAATTTGCAGTAATTATGCCAGAACCAATAAAATAAAGATGGTACAAGGTGACTTTTTTCGCAAGTAAGGTTAGTATTTGTACTAATATTATGGATGAAATAACACTTGATGGGGAGGGGTTATGAAACTTCAAGCACCAAGCTTTAATGCGTTCAACCGTACAGAGCAGGTTGGTAACAAATTAAGTCAACAGCTTGCGACTGGGAAAAAAGTAAACTCTGCAGCTGATGATGCTGCTGCACTGCAAATAATTAACCGCTTAAACTCTCAGCAAGACGGATATAATCAGTCGGTTCGTAATGCTTATGATGGCATTTCATATTCTCAAACCGCTGATTCCGCCTTGTCGGGCGTTAATGATGCGGTATCTCGCATTAGGGAGTTATCAATCCAATCTGGAAATGGAGCGTTAACTGACTCAGATAGACAAGCTCTACAAGACGAAGTATCGCAACTTCAAACACAAATATCTGAAACGTTTGAAAACACAACATTTGGAGGTAAATCGTTGTTTAACGGTGAGCAAACAAGTTTTCAAGTGGGTCCAGATGCGAACTCGACACAAAATATAACACCAACAGATGGCAGTTTTGCAAGTGCAATTGCAAGTGTTGATATTTCGACACAGGCGGGCGCACAAGCAGCGATAGATATCGCAGATACAGCTTCTAAAGATGTAAACACGCAGCGTACGCAATTGGGGGCTTTTGAGAATACCGTCAATAGTACAATTCGTGGTTTGGGAACACAAAAAGAAAATATCGCAGCTAGTCAAAGCCGAATTCAAGATACCGATTATGCTCAAGCCATTTCGGAACAAACTGCAAACGACATTTTGTCGCAAGCATCAATTGCTCTGCGTGGTCAGGCAAATCAATCAGCGTCGCCAGTACTCGGGCTGTTGTAAGCAGAAATAATTTAATCAATAAGTATTGATTTAGCGTCTATATAGGTGGCAGTTTTTTGGCAATGATGTCAAAAATTTGCCACTTAGGTATTGCATCCCTCCGTAAGTGCCTTACAATCTTAACTTTACACTATCACCTTGAAAGTTGGACTCGTTTAGATGGTTTTGATCCTCGATAATAATAATAACCGAGCTAGTAGCTTGTGTGCGTCGTTGAACTTTGTTGGACAATCATCTCGAGTTATTGACGACGAATTCTTATCTCAAGAGAAAAAGTTAGGGTCAGATGCGATCGTCGTACTAGGAGCTTTGACTGAGTTGCAACATGAAAGTGTAATTAAATCATACCCAGCGACCCCGTTTCTGCTTGTTGGAGAAACGCTTAAACCTTTATTAAGCTTAGCCAATGTCATAGGCCTAATTACCGAACCATTTGGTCATGATATTACTATGCAGTTATTGCATGACAGTCAGCAGTATCTCAGGATGCTTCCCGGTCAATCGAACAAAACCAATGGCAAGTCATTTGACGGCTTAGTAGGAGAGACAGATGCCGTCAAACAAGTCCGCTTTTTAATTTCTCAGGTAGCAAAAACTGATGCGAACGTTCTCATTTTAGGTGAATCAGGTACGGGTAAGGAAGTTGTTGCACGTAATGTACATCTATTGTCAAAAAGAAATAACGGACCCTTTGTACCGGTTAATTGTGGTGCTATACCGGGCGAGTTACTTGAAAGTGAATTATTTGGTCATGAAAAAGGGGCATTTACGGGTGCCATTTCTGCAAGAAAAGGGAGGTTTGAATTAGCGCAAGGTGGAACCCTATTTTTGGATGAAATAGGCGATATGCCATTACAAATGCAAGTGAAGTTACTACGTGTTTTACAAGAGCGCAACTATGAAAGAGTTGGGGGGACGAAAGCGATTCAAGCAGATGTTAGAGTAATTGCCGCGACTCACCGTAACTTAGAAGATATGATTGAAAGTGGACAATTTAGAGAAGATTTATATTATCGCCTTAATGTTTTCCCGATTGAAAACCCTTCACTACATGAACGAGCGGATGATATTCCATTATTGTTGAAGGAACTAATGCGCCGTGTCAATGAACAAAGTGGTACTGGTGCTAAATTTACTGAACGGGCTATTGAAAGTTTAAAAGCACATACATGGCCTGGTAATATACGTGAGTTGGCAAATTTGGTTGAGCGTATGGTCATTATGTTTCCTGAAAAGGTGGTAGATGTCACGGATTTACCAAATAAATATCGACATATCGAAGTTGATGCGTTTGAGCCTGAGTACCCAGAAGAACTGCGCGAAAAAGACGCATTTAATGAACTATTTAGTGGTGGGTTTAGTGATTATGACGAAGATCCAGAACCGGAGTTTCAAGTAAGTGAACAAACGTTAGGCTCTTTACCAGCAGAAGGTATAGAATTAAAAGAGTATTTGGCAGAATTAGAAGTGAGTTTAATTTCTCAAGCGCTGGAGCGGTATGACTATATTGTTGCTCGGGCGGCTGAGGTGTTAGGCGTACGCCGCACGACACTGGTTGAAAAAATGAAAAAGTATAATCTTAATAAAGAGTAAATTAAGGTTAGGCGCTGATTAGGCTAAGCGTTGTTTTATATCTAAATTTTGGTAAGTGTTAATAATTTCTTGCTTTCTAAAGCAAGCATTATCATGGTCATTGACCATTCCACAAGCCTGCATATGCGCATATATTGTAGTCGGACCTAGGAATTTAAATCCACGCATTTTTAGATCTTTAGCAAATATAATGCTGATATCGCTCGTTGCAAGGTAACCTTCTTTGCTTGCAATATCATTAACAATAACTTTGAAGTTCACAAATTGCCATTGATAACGTGCAAAGCTGCCAAACTCTTGCTGAACTTTAATAAATGCTTGCGCATTATTGATGGTAGCGCGTATTTTTAGCCTATTTCTAATAATATTGGTGTTACATAATAAACGCTCCACATCAGCTTCCGTCATTAGTGCAACATCTTCAACTCGAAATTGATGAAATGCATTTTTATAACCTTGACGTTTTTTTAAAATGGTATACCAGCTAAGCCCCGCTTGTGCGGACTCTAGTGTAATGAATTCAAACAATGTTTGGTCATCCATAACGGGTACGCCCCACTCCAAGTCATGATATTCAATATAATCCGGCTTAGATTGGTCTACCCATAGACAGCGTGTACACATATCCTCTCTCCGAAATAGCAAGATAATGCTACTAACAGGTTGGTTCCGCGCATCATTTTTCATATCACTTATCTAAGTGGCATGGTATTGATAGAGTGCTTTGACTGCGGTCCGTTGGTTTTTATCATTTTGATTATAAAATACCACATATAGAGGAATAGGTATGCTTTGAATCTGTAAAGCGACGGCCTTTTCCTAATACTGAACTTCATCTGCATGACTTGTATTTCCAAGCTTATGGTGACCGTCAAAAAAATGCTGGTGCTTTTTTTACGTAATATATTGAAAACAAATGAAAATAAAGTTGGCATAAAGTGTGCTTCATCTATGTTAAGAATTTTTATTTGAGAATTTTATTATGGCTTTAGCACATATTTTAAATCCAAGCTTTACTCCACCGTCGCAATTTAATCCTTGCTTGTTACAAGAGGCCTATGTTGGTGAGTTGAGTGACCTACGCCAACAGGCGAGTTGGCTAAGTCATTTAGTTGACACAATGCCTGCTGGTGTGATCGTGCTAGATGGGCAAGGAATGATAGCTAAAGCCAACCAAATCGCCATAGATATGTTAGGTGAGCCACTAGAGGGAGAGAAGTGGTTTAACATTATTCAACGCTCTTTTTGCCCGAAACAAGATGATGGGCATGAGGTATCTCTTAAAGATGGTCGTTTGATTAAGCTAGATATCTCAGCGCTTACCCCAGAACCTGGGCAGCTTATCTTAATGACCGACCTCACTGAAACTCGACAATTGCAAGCAAGAATGGCGCATATGCAACGTTTGAGCGCTTTAGGCAAGATGGTGGCATCTTTAGCGCATCAAGTACGCACACCTTTATCAGCAGCTATGCTTTATGCCGCAAATTTGGGCAGTAATAAAATGTTAGGCACTGCACGAATACGTTTTCATGAGAAGCTTATGTCACGGCTTAAAGATTTAGAATCTCAAGTAAATGATATGCTGTTATTTGCTAAAAGTGGTGAGGAGCAAGTTGTTGAATCAGTGTCTATGCAGCAATTGTTGAGTGAAGTTAAGGCTGGATCAGATGCGATGGTATTGATGCACGAAAGTATATTAGATGTGGTGCTACCAGAGCCAGATATTGCAATAGTTGGTAATAAGACAGCTTTGGCCGGTGCGATTCAAAATTTAATTCATAACAGTATTCAAATCATTGGAAGTAATGCGCATGTTGTGGTGAGTGCTAAACGAGAACCCGGATCCGATAGAGTTAGAATTTCTGTAACAGACAATGGTCCCGGCGTTGATGAGTCATTGAAAAGTAAACTATTTGAACCATTTTTTACTACTAAGAGCCAAGGTACTGGGCTTGGTTTAGCTGTGGTTAACTCTGTTGCAAACTCTCATAAAGGTAAGGTCGAAGTGAGTAATATTGAGGAAGGGGGAGCACAATTTAGTTTGTTGTTACCTATTTCATTTGATATGGAACAATTGGAGGCTGTATGAGTCATTCTATATTAGTCGTTGAAGACGATGCAGGCTTGCGTGAAGCATTGTTAGACACATTACAATTGGCTGGACTTGAATGTGTAGAAGCTGCAAGTGCTGAAGAAGCCGTAATTTTGTTAAAACAGCAACGTTTCTCGTTGGTTGTGAGTGATGTTCAAATGGGGACAATGAGTGGTATTGATTTACTGCGTACCATCAAATTAAATTATCCTGATTTGCCTGTACTAATGATGACTGCTTATGCGACGATTGATGACGCGGTGGAAGCAATGCGTTTAGGCGCGATTGATTATATGGCAAAGCCTTTTGCACCAGAAGTCTTGCTTAATATGGTTAGTCGTTATATGCCAGAGAAAACGAAAGAAACAGATGGTCCGATTGTAGCAGATGCGCAAAGTTTACAGCTTTTGGAGTTAGCAGCTAAAGTTGCAAAGTCAGATGCAAGTGTTATGGTTTTAGGACCAAGCGGTTCGGGTAAAGAAGTACTCGCGCGTTATATTCATGATAAGTCTGACCGAGTAGATTCACCATTTGTTGCTATTAATTGCGCAGCCATACCTGAAAATATGCTAGAAGCAACCTTGTTTGGGTACGAAAAAGGGGCGTTCACAGGTGCAATTCAAGCATGCCCAGGTAAGTTTGAACAAGCTCAATGCGGCACTATCTTGTTAGATGAAATAACGGAAATGGAATTGGGCCTACAAGCAAAGTTACTGCGAGTTTTACAGGAAAGAGAAGTTGAAAGATTAGGTGGAAGAAAAACCATTGAGTTAAATGTGCGCGTATTAGCTACGAGTAACCGAGATTTAAAAGAAGCAGTAGCGAAAGGCACATTTAGAGAAGATCTTTATTACCGCCTTAATGTATTTCCGCTTATGTGGAAGCCGCTGCATCAACGCACTGGTGACATAATTGTATTGGCGGAGCACTTGGTCGCGAGACATTGCAGTAAGTCAGGGAAATTAACTCCTGTGATTGATGATGGTGCTAAGAAAAAACTGCTAACTCACAATTGGCCTGGTAATGTACGAGAGCTAGATAATGTTGTACAACGAGCTCTCATTTTATTACAGGGCAATACGATATTCGCACAAGACATTTTTATTGAAAACACTGAAACTATGGATTTACCAGAACCTACACTTATAGATAATACGGTGAGTGTGGAGTTGAACTACCAGTTAGAGCGTTCTAATAACGTAGACGTCCAAAGCGAAAGTACTGATTATAAAAGTGAACTACAAGATAAGGAACATCAGATGATTTTGGAGACGTTGTCACGTTATCAAGGTAAGCGTAAAGATGTGGCTGAAGTGCTGGGTATGAGCCCGAGGACGCTACGTTATAAGCTGGCTAAAATGCGAGATCTAGGTATTGCTCTTCCGGCGTGATTAATTTAAAAGTTTTATTAGTAAATGAAAGCCAGCGCTGCCTGGCTTTTCTCCTGTCAATAATATGGCACTATCAAAAAAACACTTAAACAATTGATTTTCAATGTTAATTTAGTTGGCATGATTAATGCTTTATTCTGTATGTAACAAATTTACAGGATCAGCACATGAATATTCAACCTAATACTTTATATCAAGAAATGCAGTCACTCGCTATCGAGGCGACACGCAATAAACCTGATGCAACTATGCCAGTACAAAGTGCCGCTACATCTTCTGCACAATTTGGTGATTTGCTATCTGATGCAATTAATACTGTAAGTGGCTTACAAAAAGATGCAAAATCTAAAGTAACGGCCATGGAGATGGGAGATCGTAGTGTCTCTCTTTCTCAAGTGATGATTGCCTCTCAAAAATCTTCTGTTGCTTTTGAAGCAACGGTTCAAGTTCGCAATAAGCTTGTTGAGTCGTACAAAGAAATCATGAGCATGCCAGTATAATTTTTGGGTAGTGGAGAGTAACTGTGGCAACGAATCAATCAACTGAACTGGCTTTATCCGATGGCGCTGTAGGCGATGGCGGATCTGAAGACCAACAAGAACAGAAATCAGGCTATTTGAGTGGGTTAAGTGGCGTTGATATGTTGCGCCAAGTTACTTTGGTAATAGCATTGGCGATTTGTTTAGCGATCGCAATTTTTATCATCATTTGGGCTCGCCAACCAGACATGCGCCCTTTAGGGCAGTATCCAACAGATGAGCTAGTACAAACATTAGACTTTTTAGATGCGCAAAAGGTCGAATATGAGTTAGATGGCAACACCATTATGGTCGCTGAAAATGACTACCAGAATATTAAACTCAAAATGGCACGAGATGGCTTTACTCAGTCGCCAAGCTCTGGAACCGATATTTTAATGCAAGATATGGGTTTTGGTGTGAGCCAACGATTAGAAAGAGAACGTTTAAAGCATGGTCGCGAGCAGCAACTTGCGCGCACAATTGAAGAACTTCAAGATATTACCAGAGCAAAAGTTTTACTGGCTATCCCAAAAGAAAATGTATTCGCAAGAAGGGAGAAAAAACCTTCTGCAACAGTTGTAATCACGCTTAAACGGGGCCGTTCTCTGGGTGGAGAAGAAGTGGATGCTATTGTTGATATTGTCGCTTCAGCTGTTCAAGGACTTGAACCGGCGCGTGTAACTGTGACAAATCAAAACGGCCGACTACTTAATTCCGGGTCACAAGATTCATTGGCTGCTCGTTCTCGTAAAGAGTATGATTTAGAGCGTAAAAGAGAGCAAGAGTACTTAGAAAAAATTGACAGTATTTTAATCCCAGTAGTTGGGCTAGGGAAATTTACAGCGCAAGTTGACTTAACAATGGACTTTAGCGCCATTGAAGAAACACAAAAGCGCTTTAACCCTGATTTACCGGCCGTGAGAAGTGAAACAACCTTCGAAGAAAATAATATAGGAGGGCTTGCTGTAGGGATCCCTGGTGCGTTGACGAATCAGCCTCCTGTTAATTCAAATATTCCTGAAGTTGCTGGACAAGGCAATGGGCGTAATAATGCAAACCCAAGTAGAACACATAAAGAAGCAACACGTAATTATGAACTAGATACCACGATTAGCCATAAGCGCCAACAAAGTGGTGTTATACGCAGGATCAGTGTTTCAGTTGCGGTTGATTATTTGGCTAAAGCAGATGCCGAGGGCACCGTAACTATGGCGCCGAGAAGCCAAGAAGAAATAAATAATATAAGACGGTTACTACAAGGTGGTGTCGGGTTTGATATGCAGCGTGGTGATGCGCTTGAAGTTGTGACAGTGCCGTTTGTGCGAGAAGACATTTTAGAAACTGCTGAATTACCTTTGTGGGAACAAGAGTGGTTTATGAAAACAATGCGTCTTGTGATGGGAGCATTGGTTATTATTGTGCTAATTCTAGCGGTTGTAAGACCGATGTTGAAGCGCCTGATTTACCCAGATGATACATTAGAAGAGTTTGATGAAGATTCATTAACTTCAGGTGTTGACTTAGGCGATAGCACGTTAGATATGTTAAATAACGACTTTGATTCAGCTGCTGTTGGTTTCTCGTCGGATGGTACATTACAATTACCAGACTTACATGGCGATGAAGACTTACTTAAAGCAGTACGAGCTTTAGTAGCTAATGAGCCAGAACTCTCCTCACAAGTAGTGAAAGCGTGGTTAACAGAAGATGACTGATGAAGAACAAAAACAATTACCGGCAACCTTTGATGTTGAAAAACTTGATGGTGTTGATAAAGCTGCAATCTTATTATTGAGCCTTACTGAAGAAGATGCAGCTCAGATACTGAAGCACCTTGAGCCAAAGCAAGTACAAAAAGTCGGTATGTCGATGGCTGCATTAGATGATTTATCTCAATCTAAGATTAGTGCTGTACATAATCTGTTTATTGAACAAATACAGAGTTTCAGTACTATTGGCTTCCAATCAGAAGATTTTATTCGTAAAGCATTAACAGCTGCATTGGGTGAAGATAAAGCGGCGAGTTTGATTGACCAAATTGTCATGGGTTCGGGTGCTAAAGGTTTGGATTCACTCAAGTGGATGGATTCAAAGCAAGTTGCGAATATAATTCGAAATGAGCACCCTCAGATCCAAACCATTGTTTTGTCATACTTAGAACCAGAGCAATCGGCGGAGATTTTGTCTCAATTCCCGGAGAAGGTTCGTTTAGATTTGACTATGCGTATTGCTAACTTAGAAGAAGTTCAGCCGGCCGCTTTACAAGAACTAAATGAAATTATGGAGAAACAGTTTGCCGGTCAAGCGGGCGCACAAGCAGCTAAAATGGGTGGCTTGAAAGCGGCCGCGGATATTATGAATTATCTAGATACCAATGTTGAAGGACAATTAATGGACTCTATACGTGAGCATGATGAAGAGATGTCACAGCAGATCCAAGACTTAATGTTTGTATTTGAGAATCTATTGGATGTGGAGGACAGAGGTATTCAAGCGATTCTTCGTGAAGTTCAACAAGATGTGTTGATGAAAGCTATCAAAGGCACTGATGATGCACTCAAAGATAAGATTTTGGCCAACATGTCGAAGCGGGCTGCCGAGATGATGGCTGATGACTTAGAGGCAATGCCTCCTGTGCGAATAAGTGAAGTGGAAGCCGCTCAAAAAGAAGTACTCTCAACGGCCAGAAGATTAGCTGATTCCGGTGAAATTATGCTAGGCGGTGGTGGCGGTGAGGAGTTCTTGTAAATCATGAGTGATCCAAAGTTTTATAAAGGGCGGCCTGTTGAGGGGGAGGCATTAGATGAGTTGCTAAAAAACTGGCCGATCCCTGATGTTGCTGATGACCCTAGGAAATATGCCGGTCGTTCAACAGCTTTTGGTCAACCTTTGGAAGAGGTGTTCCAAAAACCGGAAGAGAAAGTGAATGCAGAGCCGCAAGCACATGAGCCTGAATTTCCGACATTAACAATGGAAGAGCTTGAGCAAATTCGTCAAGACGCTTATGAAGAAGGGATAAAGCAAGGTCATGAACAAGGTTATATTGATGGCTTTGATAAAGGAGTGACAGAAGGAAAAGACGCTGGTTATAAAGAGGGGGTTGAAATTGGTAAGCAACAAGGACTGGATGATGCACAACCATTGATAGATGAGAAACTACAGGTGTTATCTCAGTTAGTGAGCGATTTAAATTCTCCCCTGAGACTGGTTGACGAAGCGTGTGAAAAGCAACTGGTTTTTCTTGCCAATTTATTGGCGGAAGCGGTTATTTTTCAAGAAGTAAAATTAAACCCTGATGTAGTTTTATTGGCGTTGAAAAAAGCGATGGATGCGTTGCCTATCGTGCAGCAAAATGTGAAGGTGCATTTACACCCTGAAGATCTTGAGCTGGTTAAGCAAGCCTACGGAGAGGAAGAGTTATCTAAACAACAATGGCAATTAACACCCGAACCGACTTTGGCTAGAGGAGGGTGTGAGGTTAAAACGGTGCAGTCATCGATTGATATGACATTAAAAACACGCATGCGAGAAATTTTGGATAAATTCTTGCATGATAGTGATATCTAACATTCAGAATCACGTAACCGGATGAGCCAAACCAATACTCTCGCAGAGCGGATCGCTCGCTATCAAGATCACATACCGCAATTCTCCGTGCCAGTAGCAGGCAGTCTAACACGTGTTGTAGGGCTAACACTGGAAGCTAAAGGATTAATCGCACCCGTGGGAAGTCAATGTAAAATTGAAACAATTCGTGGTTTTGTCGATGCCGAAGTAATTGGTTTTAACGATGATACGTTGTACTTGATGCCAAATGACCATATTTCAGGGGTATTACCTGGCGCACGCGTTATTCCGCAATTGAATGAAACAGGGTTGCCAGTTGGGATGGGGTTGCTAGGTAGAGTGGTTGATGGGCTTGGTCGTCCATTGGATGGTTTAGGCTCGGTTGATACACAAGAAACGTTAAAATTTGCTCAAGAACCGATCAATCCATTAGCAAGGCGACCAATCAAGGAGCCAATGGATGTCGGTGTTAGGGCTATCAACTCAATTATCACTGTGGGTCAAGGACAAAGAATGGGCCTATTTGCAGGAAGTGGAGTGGGTAAGTCGGTACTTTTGGGCATGATGACGCGTGGCAGTGAAGCCGATGTTATCGTGGTTGGTTTAGTCGGCGAACGTGGTCGAGAAGTAAAAGAGTTTATTGACGAAATATTAGGTGCTGAGGGACGAAAGCGTTCCGTTGTAGTTGCAGCACCAGCGGATGCATCCCCGTTGATGAGATTGAAAGGTTGTGAGAGTGCAATCACAATCGCGGAATATTTTCGAGATCAGGGGTTAAGTGTTTTGTTATTACTTGACTCAGTAACCCGGTATGCGATGGCGCAACGTGAAATCGCATTAGCGGTTGGAGAACCTCCAGCCACTAAAGGTTATCCGCCTTCAGTATTTGCTAAGTTGCCAGCTTTAGTAGAAAGAGCTGGTAATGGCGGTGAAGGGCAAGGGTCAATCACGGCATTTTTTACGGTTTTAAGTGAAGGTGATGACATGCAAGATCCTATCGCAGATGCCGCGCGTGCGATTCTAGATGGTCATATTGTTTTATCACGAGAGCTTGCCGATAGTGGTCATTATCCTGCAATTGATATTGAAAAGTCGATCAGTCGAGTTATGCCACAAGTGGTGTCTGAGAGTCATATGCAACAAGCACGAGTGTTGAAACAAGTTTACTCTATGTATCAACAAAACAAAGACATGATAACACTTGGTGCTTACCAAAAAGGCAGTGATCCAATGTTAGATCAAGCGATCACCATGATGCCGACAGTGAATACATTCTTACAACAAGGCATGAAAGATGTGCTCAATTATGATGAATGTTTGCAAGGGCTTGCACAATTATTGGGGCAAGGCTAATGGCGACAGATAAATTGGCACTCCTGTATAAGCTTGAAAGTGAAAAAGAAGAAAAACTAAGAGTTAATTATAGTCAAGCTCAACAGCACCTGAGCATTAATCAGCAAAAGCTCAAAGGTTTGAATGATTTTCGTCTTGAATATACTCAGCAGCTTCATTTGAAAGCGTTAGCGGGATTGCAAACCAGTGGCTTTAATCAATATCAATCATTTATTAAAAAAATTGAAGATGCCATAAAACAGCAAGCCTCGACAGTTATGACGGCACAACAAGTTGTTGAGCAGCGGAAAAAAATTTGGCTAGCTCAACAAGTAAAAGCAAAAGCAATTGAAATGCTTATTAATAAAAGAGCTTTGGAAAAGCAGAAGCGATTAAATAAAGCTGAGCAGGCTATGTTAGATGAGTTTGCAACAAATCAGTTTGTGCGACGTAAAGCAAGCTAGATTGGCTTGTTATTTGCTTGTTCTTATAAGTTATTAATGTGAACGGCGTGGTTTTGCCGTTATGTAAAAGGTGATTATATGCTCAATGTGAAACAAGATTTAGCTATACTCAACTCTGAGTATTCAGAGAAAGTCAAATACGAAGAGCGAAAAGATGCAGCGGTAGCTAATGAAGAATTTGCAAACGAATTGAGTAGATATGAAGAGTATGCCTCGTCTTATGACTCAAAAGAGATTCCAGAGAATAAACCTAAGTTAAGAAATGGTAAAGAGCCAAAAGAAGAGTTGCTGACGAGAAGCAAAGAGTATGAAATTCCTACAACGGTTGGTAAAACAGGTGATATTAATACGAGTGACAATAAAGCCGAAGTCAATTCCTCTGCTGATGAAGCCAGCTCTTCTACTAAAGCCAATTCTGATATTATTGTAGAGCCAGATGCAAAAGAGGTTGTTAAGTCTACAGCCAACAATAGTGACGGTGATTTCCTAGCGCAAATTAATGCTGCACAACAGCAAAGTACATCAGTAAAAAGTTACACACAACCGACCACCCCAGAGTATTCAAAACTGTCTCAAGTTGCACAGGCAATGGAGCAAATGAATGCTTCAAAAAATGCCAAGCCAGAACAACAGATTGGGGGAAATTTAAAGAATGAGAAAGAATCAGATGATCAGCTTTTGTTTACTAATAAAGCGGAATTAATATCTAAAGGTACAAAAAATGACACAGTGACAAGTGGTGATACACAGATCACAAAAGCGTCTGATGTGGATAAAGCGCTTAAGGATATAGAGTCGGGCTATAAAGATAATAAACTGGATAAAAGTACACCTGTTTTGTTGTCATCTCAGGCAAATAATGACATAGCCAGAAAAGACCCGACATTGATTAATAAAGCTTCACAAACAGAAGAGAACAAACCGACAGAGGAAGACCTGAATCAAGAGAGTGCTGAAGTACCTATGGATAGACAATCGAGTCGCAATACAAAGTACAACGCAATAGATAGTAGATTCATAAAGAAAGAGGAGGTGAATGAGCAGCCTACGGTGACTCAACAGAAAGATAAAACACCGCTTCTAGAAAAAGATTTGCAGCTCAAAACACATATTGAGCAACTTAATAGTAATGAGAAAAAGTCACTTCAGCTTGCTTTACAGCAGGCCATAAATAGCAACACTTTGTCGCCTGAGGCGAAAGAAAATGCACAGCGTGCACTTCAATTTATGAACAATGAGCGCAATATAAAAGCACCGCAGATAGAAATACAAATAAGTGAAGGTGATGTGGTGGATTCGGATAACCCACTTAATGCTGTAAGGTATGAGAATCAGCCTAAATTAAGCTCAGTACTTGAGAGCATCACTTCTCGGGTTCCTCAATCTGAAAGCGGTGGATACCGAAGTAGTGAATTGAAAGTCTTGCAAGAAGATGCAGTGAAAGAGGCAGTAATTAAAGATCAAGCAGCCGCTGATAATATAGATACAGCAGAAATAAATGCACCTAGAAAACCAGTATCCAATATTCAAGTTGAACAGCTATTTAAAGCTATTGTGCAACCTGTAGCACCACATAGCGTGAACAATACAGATTTTGTTGATTATAACAGCCCGGTGCAAGTATTAGATTCTATACAGGGGCAACAAGTGTCAAATCAAAATCAAACATCACTCTTATCAGGCCGAGTGGTGATGGATCCAGAGATACAGCAAGCGATAAATGTTGCTCGAAATGATGCTGCAAAAGTGCTTCAAGAGAAGGTATCGATGATGTTGAACTTGAATAATAAAGAAGCTGAAGTTCGATTAGATCCACCAGAGTTAGGCAGTATGCAAATTCGTATTAGAAGTGATGCTGAACAAGCTCAAGTAAATTTTGTCGTTCAAAATCAGCAGGCTAAAGAAGCTCTTGAGCAGTCAATGCCAAAGCTAAAAGAGATGTTGGCTGAACAAGGCATTGAATTGGGGGAGAGTAATATTCAGCAAGAGGATCAAGGTCAACGGGATGAACAAAGCGAGAATAATCAACAAGAAGGGAATTCTAGACTTGCCAATAACCATGACGAGGCGCAAAATACCGCTCAATTGATGAATAGTAAAGCAGATGAAGGGTCAGGAATAGATTACTATGCCTAACAACTGCTATGATATATAAAGAAACCTTGTGACTTTATATCACTTTTAAGGATTGGTATGGCAGAAGAAACAGATTTAGAGATAGAAGAAGCTGGTGGCGGTAAAAAAAAGCTGATTATTATTATAGCCGCAGTTGTGGTTATCTTAGGTGGCGTAGTTGGATTTTTCTTAATGTCTGGCTCGGATGAACCAGCGGAAACACTCGAGGAAGAAACAGCAATTGTTGAAGCGCCTGAGCCTAGTTCAGCGGCTGAAACCGGCAGTGCACTATATGTTGCGATGCCGAGACCTTTTGTTTTTAATGTACCGGGCGCAAGCCGAGATCGTATAGTGCAGATAAAAGTGCAGTTATTGGTTCGTGGTGATGGGAATGAAGAAATTGCTAAAAAGCATATACCCTTGATAGAAGGGACCCTGCTAAGTGTATTTTCAACTACGACGGCAGATGAATTGAGTACTAGTGCTGGAAAAGAAACGTTACGCTTAACTGCTTTAGATAAAGTACAGGCTGCAATGGAAGGTGTCGAGGGTAGTAAAGTTGTTGAGCGTGTATTATTTACTGGCTTTGTGATGCAGTAATGGAGTCCTACGGTGAGTGATTTATTATCTCAAGACGAAATTGATGCGCTATTGCACGGTGTCGATGAAGTTGAAGAAGAAGAAGTTGTTGAAGGTGAAGAAGGTGAGTCCTCTCATGCGCTACAGTACGATTTCTCATCGCAAGATCGTATTGTTCGTGGGCGTATGCCAACCCTTGAGATTGTGAACGAACGTTTTGCTCGCCATATGCGAATTAGCTTGTTTAATATGATGCGCCGTACAGCAGAAGTATCGATAAACGGTGTGCAAATGCTCAAATTTGGTGAATATATACATACCTTATTTGTACCAACCAGCTTGAATATGGTGCGTTTTCGACCTTTGAAGGGTACAGGTCTTATCACCATGGAAGCTAGACTTGTTTTTATTTTAGTGGATAACTTTTTTGGTGGTGATGGTCGCTATCACGCTAAAATTGAAGGTCGAGAATTTACCCCAACCGAACGACGTATCGTTCAGATGCTGCTAAAGATTATTTTTGAAGATTATAAAGAAGCGTGGGCACCTGTAATGGATGTTTCGTTTGAGTATTTAGACTCAGAAGTAAACCCAGCAATGGCAAATATTGTGAGCCCTACGGAAGTGGTTGTTATTAGCTCTTTTCACATTGAGCTCGATGGTGGTGGTGGCGACTTCCATATATCCCTACCTTACTCTATGTTAGAGCCGATTCGTGAACTCCTTGATGCGGGTGTGCAATCAGACACTGAAGATACCGACTTACGATGGAGTAAAGCGCTCAGAGATGAGATTATGGACGTTGAGGTTGAGTTATCAACACAACTTCTTGAGGTTGATTTATCCCTTGAACAAATTATGGGGTTGAAAACGGGGGATGTGATCCCGGTTGAAATGCCAGAGCATATAACGGTATTTATTGAAGAGCTACCAACATATCGAGCAAAAATGGGTCGTTCAAGAGACAATATAGCGCTGCAGATCAGCGAGAAAATTAAACGTCCAGAATCTGTGAAATCAGAGTTGCATGTCTTTACTAAAGGTGGAAAGAAACTTGACTCTGATGCTGAGCTGGCTGAATTAGAAGAAGATTTGCACTTATCTGATGGCGTAGATTTAGATTGGTGATAATTGATTTAATAAAGGTTTTAATAGTATGAGTGATGACCAAGATACAATGGATGAGTGGGCTGCGGCATTAGCAGAGGCTGATGATGCGGATCAAGGTGGAGAGCCTGAGTTAGCAGAGCTTGATGAGTTAACAGATGCATCAGGTAACTTGTCAGCCGATGAAGCCCGAAAACTAGATACCATTTTAGACATACCAGTGACTATTTCTATGGAAGTGGGGAGGTCTAAAATTAATATCCGTAATTTATTACAATTAAACCAAGGCTCAGTTGTAGAGCTCGACAGAGTCGCTGGTGAGCCTCTAGATGTACTTGTTAATGGTACTCTTATTGCACATGGAGAGGTTGTTGTAGTAAATGACAAGTTTGGTATTCGTCTAACGGATGTTATCAGCCAAGTTGAACGCATAAAAAAATTACGATGAAACATTTTTTATTTGCAATTAGTTTATACCCAAGTGTAGCTTATACTGCTGTACAGCCCTCGGGCTTCAGTTCAGAGCTAGTGTCAGTTGGTTTGTCTCTTTTGATGGTGTTGTTGTTGATCATTGGGTTAGGGTTTTTTCTGAAAAAGTTAAATCCCAATATTGGTAATAACACTGATTTCAAAGTGATTAGAAGCCTCCCTTTGGGGACTAGAGAGCGCTTACTGGTTATAGAAATTGATGATAAACAGCTTTTACTTGGGGTTACACCGCAAAATATTAATTATCTATATCAATTAGACAAACCACTCGACGAGCAAAGTAGCCCCGTGTTTGCAAAAGAACTAAGCCGATTTTTTACGCCCGAGAATAAGAATACACCAAATGATTAGATTATTAGTGATAGTACTTTTACTATTGTTTACACCTTATGTGAGTGCTGAAGGGATCGGTGCATTAAGTGTGACTACTAATCCAGATGGCTCACAAGAGTACTCTGTGACATTGCAAGTACTGGCAATCATGACTGCGTTGGGTTTTATTCCTGCAGCAGTTATTATGATGACCTCCTTTACAAGAATTATTATAGTGCTTGCTATACTGCGTCAGGCTATAGGCCTTCAGCAATCACCATCAAATCAAATATTGTTAGGTATGTCATTGTTCCTAACATTTTTTATTATGGCACCTATCTTTGGTCAGATAAATGATAAAGCAGTACAACCGTATTTGAATGAACAATTGACGTCTGTGCAAGCGCTCACTGAAGCAAAGGAACCGATAAAAGCATTTATGTTATCGCAAACCCGTTTAAAGGATTTAGAAACCTTCGCAAAAATAGCTGGTTACGATAACTTGAATGCGCCAGAAGACACACCATTTGTTGTGATTATTCCTGCTTTCGTAACGAGTGAATTACAAACGGCATTTATTATAGGTTTTATGTTTTTTATCCCATTTCTCATTGTGGACTTAGTGGTTGCCAGTGTCTTGATGGCAATGGGTATGATGATGCTTTCACCTATGATAGTGTCTTTACCGTTTAAGATCATGCTTTTTGTACTTGTTGATGGCTGGGGCTTGGTTATGGGCACGCTAGCTCGGAGCTTTGGACTGGGGACGTAGTATGGAACCAGAAGTATTTGTTGACATATTAAGTAATGCATTGTTTTTAGTAATAAAGTTAGTTGCAGCAATTGTACTTCCTGGCTTATCTATCGGAATCGTAGTTGCTGTTTTCCAGGCTGCTACATCAATTAATGAACAGACGTTGAGTTTCTTGCCGCGTTTAATAGTCACTATTTTAGCTTTAATTGCTGGTGGTCATTGGTTAACACAAGAGTTGATGGACTATTTCAAAGGTTTGGTTTTATTAATTCCTGAAGTTGCGGGCTAGCAGTGGATTTCCCTATAACAATTGTTATGCAGTGGTTAAGTGACTTCCTGCTGCCTTTAGTTCGTATTAGCTCGATGATCATGGTTATGGCAGGGTTGGGGGCGCAAAGTGTGCCAACAAGAATAAAGTTAGGACTGTCTGTCACTGTTACTTTTGCTGTTGTCCCAGCGTTACCAGCATCCCAATTTACCGACCTATTTTCATTTTCGATGATCTTTGTTGTGATCCAACAAATGATTATTGGTATTGCGATTGGTTTTGCATCCCTCCTTTTACTCAATACATTTATTATTGCTGGGCAGATTTTAGCCATGCAAACAGGCCTTGGTTTTGCTTCAGTGGTTGACCCTGCAAATGGCTTGAGTGTTCCTGCGGTTGGTCAATTTTACTTGATATTGGCTACTTTACTTTTTTTTGTCTTTAATGGTCATTTGATGATGATTCAAATGGTGGTGTTTAGTTTTGAAACATTTCCTATTAATGAGCAGTGGTGGATTGTTGATAATTATTGGCAAATAATTAATTGGGGTGGCTGGATGTTTACCACAGCATTGGCATTATCTTTAGCGCCATTGACGGCGATGCTGGTTATTAATATTTCATTTGGCATTATGACCCGAGCCGCACCACAAATGAATATATTTGCAGTTGGTTTTGCATTTACGCTTGTTGCAGGCCTTACTATTATTTGGGCTACGTTAGGAAACTTTATTGTACAGTACGAGTTTCAATGGCTTAAAACAGTTGAACTAATGTGCAATTTGATCGGTTGTACGGTGTAATATGGCAGAAGATTCAGGACAAGAAAAAACAGAAGAACCCACGGGGAAAAAAATAGATGAGTCTCGTAAGAAAGGGCAAATAGCTCGTTCTAAAGAACTTGGGACCACGTTCGTACTCATTTTTTCAGCGATATCATTATTATTGTATGGACCCGGTATAGGTAAGGGGTTGTATAATATCATGGGTCGAGCATTAAGCTTAAATCGTAACGAAACATATGATACAACCAAGATGTTTTCTATATGGGGGGAGATGTTTTCCGAGCTTATTTTCCCAATGTCTATGTTTGTTTTTATCATTGTAATAGCCGCTATTGTTGGTAATACTTTACTAGGCGGCTTTAACTTTAGTTGGCAGGCAGCGGCGCCTAAAGCCAGTAAGATGTCACCGGCAAAAGGAATAAAGAGAATCCTTGGGCCACAGGCTGGCGTTGAGCTGATAAAGGCATTGTTAAAGTTCGTGTTGGTTGCTGGATTTGCGATTTATCTGATTAATACTTTTTTTTATGAAATTTTGCATTTAAGTGTTGAGCAAATCCCAAGTAGCATCATTCACGCATTAGAGATATTAGCATGGATGTTCTTAGCCCTGAGTTGTACGTTAATTATTATTTCAGCCATTGATGCGCCATACCAAAGTTATAATCATCACAAGCAGCTTAAAATGACTTTACAAGAGGTCAAAGATGAATATAAGAACTCTGAAGGTGATCCGCAAATTAAAGCGCGTATTCGCCGAACTCAAAGGGAAATGTCTCAACGGAGAATGATGCAAGATGTACCAGATGCTGATGTGATTGTGACCAATCCAACCCATTATTCTGTTGCGTTAAAATATGATACCGAAAAAGCAGGCGCACCCATTGTATTGGCCAAGGGGGTTGACGAGTTGGCGATGCAAATTAGAAAGGTCGCAATAGGTAATGAAGTGCCTATTGTTGAATCACCAGCCTTAACACGTTCTTTATACCACACCACTGAAGTTGGTCAGCAAATACCAGATCAATTGTTTACAGCCGTAGCACAAGTACTCGCTTTTGTATTTCAGTTAAAGCGTTTTCAAAAGGGCCGTGGCAAGCGACCGACAGAGCTTAATGGTGATCTACCTATTCCCAATGAGTTGAAGCACTAAACTTCACGGCTTTTTTAGACAAGCGTAACATTTATTTATGCCCTACATTTTTCATCATTACCTTATAAATTTAGAGTTAGTAACTTTATGGCGCATAACTTGCTTTCTACTAATCAGTGTCAATATTTTGTAGTTAGTAAGTTATGGATTTTAAAGCGGTTTTACAGCAAATCAATAGAGATAAAAAAGAATATGCAAAGGGTGTAGGCACCCCTCTAATGGTTCTGGCTGCGCTAGGCATGGTTATCTTACCGCTACCTCCTTTTCTACTAGATATTTTATTTTCTTTTAATATCGCACTAGCACTCGTCGTATTATTGGTGACCGTTTACACCATGAAACCATTAGAATTTGGTATGTTTCCAGCAGTGTTACTTATTGCAACAATTATGCGATTGGCATTAAATGTTGCAAGTACACGAGTTGTTTTACTGGAAGGGCACAATGGTGGTGATGCGGCTGGTAAAGTAATTGAAGCATTTGGCTCAGTGGTAATCGGCGGAAATTACGCAGTTGGTTTAGTGGTCTTTTTAATTCTAATAATTATTAATTTTGTTGTAATCACTAAAGGTGCGGGGCGCATTTCTGAAGTATCAGCACGATTTACATTAGATGCGATGCCAGGAAAACAAATGGCGATTGACGCGGATTTAAATGCTGGCTTTATTAGTGCAGATGAGGCGCGAGCGAGACGAGATGAAGTAACACGAGAAGCTGATTTTTATGGTTCAATGGATGGAGCAAGCAAGTTTGTAAAGGGCGATGCAATAGCAGGTATTGTGATTCTCGTTATTAATATTATTGGTGGTTTGTTTGTTGGTATGATCCAACATGACCTAGCGTTTGGTAAAGCGATGGAGGTTTATACTCTACTTACCATCGGAGATGGACTTGTTGCGCAATTACCGTCGTTGCTTCTGTCTATCGGCACTGCAATTGTTGTTACTAGACAAAATGAATCTCACAATATGGGAGACCAATTTAAGTCCCAACTTGGTAATGAAAAGTCATTATCAATAGCTGCCGCAATTTTAATTGTTATGGGACTTGTACCAGGGATGCCTCATGTTGCATTTTTGAGTTTAGGTGCATTACTCGGATATTTGGCGTATTACACTCAGTCCCAAAAAACAAAAGCAGAGGAAGTTAAGCAAGCGGAAGAAGCTAAAGGTGGTGACATCGCAGCTCGAAAACAAGATCAAAAAGAGCTTGGCTGGGACGACGTTCAGCCTGTGGATGTTATTGGGCTTGAAGTTGGTTACCGACTAATACCGTTGGTAGATCAAGCACAAGGTGGTGAATTATTAAGTAGAATTAAAGGTGTTCGTAAAAAGCTTTCCCAAGAACTGGGGTTTTTGGTTCCACCAGTACATATTAGAGATAACTTAGAGTTAGACCCCAATGCATACAATATTACTTTAATGGGAGTGGGGTCCGGGGATGGAGAATTAAAGCATGGTGACGAGCTTGCAATTAACCCAGGCCAAGTATTTGGTCCAATAAATGGTGTTGCTACAACCGATCCAGCGTTTGGTTTAGAGGCTGTATGGATTAAACCTGAACAAAAAGATGAAGCGCATTCCCTTGGTTATACAGTCGTTGATGCAGCGACTGTCGTTGCAACACATATAAGTCAACTGTTGACTAATAATGCATCACTACTATTAGGTCATGAGGAAGTTCAGAACCTACTAGATATTTTGGCGAAAAGTCATCCGAGACTTGTTGAAGGTTTGGTGCCAGATGTATTACCTCTCACTACTATCGTTAAAGTATTGCAAAACCTACTCAATGAAGGGGTCGCAATTAGAGATATGCGGTCAATAATTCAAACACTTGTAGAGTATGGTCCTCGTAGTCAAGACCCAGATGTACTCACCGCTGCTGTGCGAATCTCGTTACGACGATTGATTATCCAAGATGCAGTAGGAGCTGCGGAAGAAATCCCTGTCATAACATTGGCGCCTGAGTTGGAACAGATGTTGCATCAGTCACTTCAGAACGCAGGTGATGAAGGGGCAGGTATCGAACCAGGTCTTGCGGAGCGGCTTCAAGAATCGTTACGAGAAGCGCATCAAACGCAAGAAATGTTAGGTGACCCGTCTATTTTATTAACCTCAGGTATGTTGAGAAGTGTGCTCTCAAGATTTGTTAAATATACAATACCTGGACTTCGGGTGATGTCATATCAAGAAGTACCAGATGAAAGGCAAATCAAGATTGTGAGCTCAGTTGGACAATAATAGGACTCAAGGGGTTGTAACATGAAAATTAAACGTTTTTTTGCTAAAGATATGCGAACAGCATTAAAGGAAGTCAAAGAAGAACTTGGCGTAGATGCTGTAATCATGTCAAATAAAAAGTTGGCAGATGGTGTTGAGATCGTTGCAGCGGTAGATAATGACCGAGAATTAGTGAAACAACCTCAGGTTTCAGAAAATATAACAGAGACGGTTACGCAACCAAAACCACAGCCGCAATCACAACCGCCTAGATTTGTACGTCCAGAGCCTCAAAAAGCACGGCCTGAGCCACAAGCCCAAGTTGCAGATAGCTTACAAGCTTTGTTAGAGCGTCAAGCACCTCGTCCCCGTTCTCCTGAATTGGCATCGATGTTTTCACAATCTGGTATAGATACGGACCAAGTATTCAATAAGCATGCAGAAGCCGGTGCTCAATATGGTTCAGCGAGACAACGTCAAAGCACACCGACTCAACAAAGTCATGTTAGACCAACGAAATCAAAACCTATAGATATTTCAGCTCGTCACACTGGGAGCAACGCTGATTGGCAGTTTGAGGATGAATTAGAGTCTGGGTTTGGTGATGATATAGCTAAACAGTCAGATGAAGTCCAGCCAGACGAAATGACGTCGATGCGCGAAGAAATGAATGCAATTCGTCAGTTGTTAGAGCACCAAGTTTCCGGGTTGATGCAACAAGATATGGCACGCAGAGATCCTACAAGAGCATGTCTAATTGATCGCTTGCAAGGCATGGGGATTGATTCAGAGGTTGCGGAACAAATGGCGTGTTTTATTCCAGATGATGTTTCGCGCAAAGAAGCATGGAATGCATTACTTAATATGGTCGTAAACCAAATGCATACAACCAATAATGATATTTTACGTCAAGGTGGTGTTTATGCGTTAGTTGGCCCAACTGGTGTGGGTAAAACAACAACTGTGGCAAAACTTGCTGCATTAGGTGCACAAAAATATGGTGCTGACAAAGTAGCGTTAATTACGACAGATACGTATAGAATAGGTGCTTATGAGCAGTTAGCGACATATGGCCGAATTATAGGTTGTCCAGTGAAGCAAGTAAAAGATGCTAATGAATTAGCAGAAGTTTTGTATCATTTACGTAATAAGCGTCTAGTATTAATAGACACAGCAGGTATGAGTCAAAGAGATTTGCGATTAACAGAACAATTAAATACTTTAATGCGTAGCGCAAGAGTTGATATTAGAAGTTATTTAGTATTAAGTGCGACTTCACAGATGCATGTTTTACAAGAGTCGGTCCGTCACTTTCAAAAAGTAAATTTAAGTGGCTGTATTTTCACAAAACTTGATGAATGTCTAAGTTTAGGTGAGATTATCAGTATTGCGATTCAAAATCGCTTGCCAATAGGGTATCTTACTAATGGTCAACGAGTGCCAGAAGACATTCGAGTGGCAAATGCTCAAAAGTTAGTCAAAAAAGCTGAGCAATTGTATTTAAAGAGAATAAAAGCACAACATTCGAGGCGCGAAGCAGTGGCGTCTCAGACAGTAGGAATGTATGATTAACACAGTTTTAGATCAAGCAAGTGGCCTGCGTAGGATGAATCAAAATAATAACCATGGTGTTAAAGTCATAGCCGTTACTGGTGGTAAAGGTGGTGTGGGTAAAACCAATGTGTCTTTGAACACAGCTATAGCGCTAGGCCAACAAGGTAACAGAGTATTAGTTTTAGACGCCGATTTAGGTTTGGCAAATTGTGATGTCATGTTGGGCCTGCGTGTTGAAAGGAATTTATCTCATGTTTTATCGGGAGAATGTGAGCTAGATGAGATTTTAGTTGAAGGTCCCGCAGGCATAAAAATAGTGCCTGCGACATCAGGCTCACAGAATATGGTTGAGCTTACACCGGCAGAACATGCAGGGTTGATCCGGGCATTTAGTGAGTTAAATACTGAATTTGACATTTTAATTGTAGATACTGCCGCCGGTATTTCGGATATGGTGCTAAGCTTCTCTAGAGCAGCACAGGACGTAATGGTCGTTGTGTGTGATGAGCCAACGTCCATTACCGATGCTTATGCATTGATTAAAGTTTTAAGCAGAGAGCATGGTGTTTACAAATTTAAAATAGTTGCGAATATGGTGCGTAGTTTAAGAGAAGGCCAAGAGTTATTTGCTAAACTGTCTAAAGTGACGGATAGATTCTTAGATGTGGCACTTGAGCTTGTTGCAACAGTTCCGTATGACGAAAATATGCGAAAGTCTTCGCGGCGTCAAAAAACAATTGTTGAGCTATTTCCTAAGTCTCCAGCCGCGGTTGCATTTCGTGGGTTGGCAAGCAAGGCCGCTAAATGGCCTATACCACATCAGCCATCAGGGCATTTAGAGTTTTTTATTGAACAACTTGTCAATGGGTAACTATGGCATCATCGGTGAGTAAAGCGATGGGGTATCAAACAACAGAACATTTGAGCATGGTGGTTGAACGTCATGCATCACTTGTAAAAAAGGTTGCATGCCATTTATTGGCAAGGTTACCTGCAAATATTCAATTAGATGATTTAATTCAATCGGGTATGATTGGTCTCATTGAGGCGTCAAAAAACTTTGATGCCAGTAAAGGGGCAAGTTTTGAAACATTCGCGGGTATTCGGATCCGGGGCGCGATGTTGGATGAAATCCGCCGGGGTGATTGGGCACCACGTTCTGTTCATAAAAACAGCAGAACGGTGGCTGAGGCGATATCTTTCCTTGAATCTGCGTTGGGAAGAGAACCAAAAGATACTGAAATTGCTGAAAAACTTGATATTACGTTAGATGAGTACCATCATATTCTACATGATGTAAATGCGAGTAAAATTATCGGTATCGAGGATTTAGGCGTTGATGAAGACGTGATTACTCCTGCAAACCATGATTTATCGCTAGACAAACCTTTTAATAACGTTAAAAATGAACGTTTTAATGAATCGTTGCTAACAGCGATACAATCGCTACCAGAAAGGGATAGTTTAGTACTCTCTCTTTACTATAACGACGAAATGAATTTAAAAGAAATAGGCCAGATACTTGATGTTAGTGAATCTCGTGTTAGCCAAATCCATGGGCAGGCAATGATAAAGCTCAAAGCTAAAATCAATGACTGGGTCAATTAGAGTAAAAATAATAGGTTGAAACCTCACTGGAGGATGTTTTGGATAAAAACATGAAAATTCTCGTGGTTGATGATTTTTCTACAATGAGGAGAATAATCAAAAACTTACTTAGAGACTTAGGCTTTACAAATGTACAAGAAGCTGATGATGGAAGTACGGCGCTTCCTATGCTTCAAAATCAAGAGTTTGATTTTGTTGTGACAGACTGGAATATGCCAGGTATGCAAGGAATAGATTTATTGCGTGCAATTAGGGCTGACGATAGTTTAAAGCACATACCTGTTCTGATGGTAACAGCAGAAGCGAAAAAAGAGCAGATAGTAGCTGCTGCGCAAGCTGGCGTAAATGGATATATAGTTAAACCGTTTACTGCAGGAACGCTAAAAACTAAGTTAGAAAAAGTGTTTGAACGTTTAGGTTAACAATAAGAAGGAGAGGCTTATGTCAACGCCTTCTGTGCCTCAAATCACCCTTGAGCAAGCTAAACAACTTGTTGTTTATTTGGAACAAGGTGAGCAAGATAAAGCAGACCAACTTATATTGGATGCTGCGAATAAAGAACAGTCCGAGTTGTTTGCGGAGGTGGGTAAATTGACCCGTCAATTGCATGAGTCTCTAAAAAGCTTCGAACTCGATACTCGTCTTGCTGATTTGACGACTGAAGCCATTCCTGACGCTAAACAACGTTTAAATTATGTCATGGAAATGACTGAGAATGCAGCTAACAAAACAATGGATGCAATAGAGGCTAGCTTACCTTTAGCGCAACAGTTAGGTGACGAGATCTCAGAGATAAAGCCTACGTGGGATCGTTTAATGAGCCGAGATATCCAACTCGGTGAATTTAAAACGCTTTGTCATGACCTAGATCGTTTTATGCAGGGCTCTCAAACTCGTACTGACGAGCTACAGGGCCTGATGACTAACGTGCTAATGGCACAAGATTATCAAGATTTAACCGGTCAAGTTATTCGCCGTGTTATTGAACTTGTCAGGGAAGTTGAAGATAACCTTATCCATATGCTTACCGTTTTTGGTACGACTGATGAACTACCAGCCCAAGAAAGTGATGCAATCGCTGAGCAAGAGGTAGTTCAAGCAACTGAAGTAGACATAGATGCTATATCAGGTCCAGAAGGCCCCATATTGGACGCGGATACTCGCGATGATGTGGTTTCTGGGCAAGATGAAGTAGATGATTTATTGTCTAGTTTAGGCTTCTAATAGGAGAGTAGGTACATGAGCTTTGAAGTCGATGAAGATATCTTACAAGACTTTCTTGTTGAAGCAGGAGAAATTCTAGAGCTATTATCAGAACAATTGGTAGAACTGGAGAACAATCCTGAAGATAAGGAGTTATTGAACGCCATATTCCGAGGTTTCCATACTGTCAAAGGCGGAGCCGGCTTCTTAAGTATGACCGAACTCGTTGATGCATGTCATGGTGCTGAAAATGTGTTTGATGTTTTAAGACAAGGGCAAAGAGGCGTTAGCTCCGAATTGATGGATGTGATTTTACAGTCATTAGATACCATTAATGAGATGTTTGGGCATATCCAAAATCGTGAAAAACCAGAGCCTGCAGACCCTCAATTATTAGAGACGTTACATCAATTAAGCCGGCCAGAATCGGAAGATGAAGCGCCGATAGTTGCCGCCGAGCCCGAACCAGTTAGTACACCACCCGTCGATGATGTTTTATTTGAGGCGGATTTAGCGCCTGCTGTAGAGGGAGATGGTGGTATTGATGAGATATCAGAAGATGAATTCGAAAATTTACTGGATGAACTTCACGGGGCAGGGCAAGGACCAGCTCCTACTCCAGCGCCAGCTACAAGCAGCAGTGATGGTGATATAAGTGATGATGAGTTTGATAGTCTATTAGATGAATTACATGGTGTTGGTAGCTTTGGTAATATAGAAGCGGAATCATCAACTACAGGAAATTCGTCAACGCCAAGTGCGCCTGTCGGAGGTGATAACTCTGATGATGAAATCAATGATGATGATTTTGAAGCATTATTAGATGAACTTCATGGAAAGGGCGGGGCTCCACGTTCAACGGAGTCAGAAGCACCAGCTAAACCGAGTGAATCTGTACAAATACCTGAGCCTCCTAAAGCGGCTGCACCAAAACCAGCACCAAAGCCAAAACCAGCACCAAAACCAGTTGTTAAACCCGAAACAAAGGCTGCGCCAGCAAAAGCGCCAGCTGCTAAAAAACCAGCTGCTGCGCAAGCAGAAACAACGGTACGAGTGGATACAAAACGTTTAGATCAAATCATGAATATGGTTGGTGAATTAGTTTTGGTGAGAAATAGGTTAGTGAGTTTAGCTAACAATACAAATAGTGAAACTATGGGTAAAGCTATTTCTAACTTAGATGTTGTTACTGCTGATTTACAAGGCGCGGTAATGAAAACTCGGATGCAGCCAATTAAAAAAGTGTTTGGCCGTTTTCCTCGCGTTGTTAGGGATTTAGCGAGAAGCCTGAAAAAAGATATTAATTTGATTTTGGAAGGTGAAGAGACTGACTTAGATAAAAACTTGGTTGAAGCGTTAGCTGACCCACTCGTTCACTTAGTGCGAAACTCAGTCGATCATGGTATTGAAATGCCAGATGTTCGTGAAGCAGCAAACAAGCCAAGAACGGGTACGGTTACGTTATCTGCCTCCCAAGAAGGGGATCATATATTGTTAACCATCAGAGATGATGGTGCAGGTATGGATCCTGAAAAACTTAAGAAAATAGCGATTGGGAAAGGGGTTATTGATTCTGATCAGGCTAGCCGTTTATCTGATACCGAAGCGTATAATTTAATTTTTGCACCAGGGTTTTCAACGAAAGAAGAAATATCTGATATCTCTGGCCGTGGCGTTGGAATGGATGTTGTAAAAACTAAAATTACTCAGCTCAATGGTTCCGTGAATATTCAGTCGGAGCTTCGTGTTGGCACTATTTTAGAAATCAAAGTACCACTGACGCTAGCGATACTCCCAACCTTAATGGTTGTTGTAGGTGAGCAAACTTTTGCATTACCTCTTGCTGGTGTTAGTGAGATTTTCCATTTAGACTTAACAAAAACAAATATTGTGGATGGACAACTAACTATTATCGTGAGGCAAAAAGCTATTCCACTATTTTATTTGGAGCATTGGTTAGTAAAAGGCGCAGATACAACGACCAGAAAAGCGGAAGGTCACGTTGTTATAGTGCAAATAGGTACGCAGCAAGTTGGATTTGTTGTTGACTCTTTGATTGGTCAAGAAGAGGTGGTAATTAAGCCTCTCGACCAATTGCTGCAAGGTACTCCAGGTATGGCTGGCGCTACAATAACCTCTGATGGTGGTATAGCGTTGATCTTAGATGTACCAAATATGCTGAAACATTACGCTGGTCAGTAACCCAGTTTGTAGATTACAGTTAAATTGATTGAAGTGGTGCTAGTGCACCACTTTTCAGATCCGCATAGAAGAATGAGCGTGCCAATGGCAGTTAAAGTATTAGTAGTAGACGATTCGAGCTTTTTCCGTCGTCGTGTCAGTGAAATATTAGAAAAAGACAGTGATATCAAGGTTATTGATTTTGCTGTTAATGGACAAGAAGCAGTAGAAAAAGCTGCAAAGCTTCGACCTGACGTCATCACAATGGATGTAGAAATGCCAGTAATGGATGGGATAACCGCAGTTAAAGCGATTATGAAAGCGAACCCGACACCAATATTGATGTTTTCATCTTTAACAAGAGAAGGTGCTAGTGCGACGCTAGACGCTTTGGATGCAGGTGCTTTAGATTTTTTACCGAAAAAGTTTGAAGACATAGCACGCAATAGTGAAGAGGCGATTAAATCTTTACAGTCAAAAGTTAAAGAGATTGGCCGTAGGCGGGTTCATCGTGTGGCACCAACAACAAGAGCGCCTGCGACTGAGGTTAGTAGTCGATTAAATTCGAAGCCTACGACATCAGCGAAACCAGTAATTGCACAACCAGATAGGAGCTTTAGTCGAAGCTCTTCGCCAACGACGACTTCGACAAGTGTAAAAGCATCTGGAAAACGCTACCAGCTAGTTGCTATTGGTACTTCAACAGGAGGACCTGTTGCTTTACAAACTATTTTAACTCAACTCCCGGCTAATTTCCCACATCCAATTTTGCTCATTCAACATATGCCTGCAGCGTTTACTCCAGCTTTTGCTGGGCGCCTTGATAGCCTTTGCAAGATAAAAGTACAAGAAGCTAAAAATGGCGATAGACTCGTTCCTGGTGTCGCTTATTTGGCGCCTGGTGGACAGCAGATGATGGTGGAAGCCAGAGGCGGTTCTAAAACATTGAAAGTGTTTGAAGATGAGAGTCCTAGGATTACTTATAAACCGAGTGTAGACATTACTTTTGCTAGTGCTGCTAAGGCATACCAAGGGGATGTATTGGCCGTGGTTTTAACAGGTATGGGGGCCGATGGTCGGGATGGGGCAAGAATGTTAAAACAAGCGGGTTCTACTATTTGGGCACAAGATGAAAAAACGTGTGTTGTTTACGGTATGCCTCAAGCTGTTACTAATGCTGGTTTATCAACTGAGAGTTTAGCACTCCAAGATGTTGCGATGAGAGTTGCAAAAGAGGTAGGGTGCTAATAATGTGCGAGAAACAGCGTACGTAATGGATAATTAATTTGCTGTGAATAGGCATCGCGTTTAGGAATAGACATATATTGTGAAGATCTGGACAGTCGCAAATCAAAAAGGTGGGGTAGGGAAAACCACTACCGCAGTGAGTTTAGGCGGTATACTCGCATTGCAAGGAAAGCGTGTATTATTAATAGACACAGATCCGCACGCGTCACTGACTTATTATTTTGGGATCGACTCAGAAGAGTTAGAGGTGAGCGTTTATGATATTTTTGCGCGAGGCTCAGCGATGCAAAGCGAGGAAATTTTGCAAGCGTTGTGCCCTTCTACAATTGATAGTCTGGATATTTTGCCCGCAACAATGGCAATCGCGACATTAGATAGAAGTATGGGCAATCGTACGGGGATGGGCTTGGTGTTAAAAAAAACGCTGGCAAAAGTTAGCGAGCATTATGATTATGCTATTTTAGATTGCCCCCCTGTATTGGGGGTTTTAATGGTTAATGCCCTTGCCGCAAGTGAGCGTATACTTATCCCAGTACAAACAGAGTTTTTAGCATTAAAAGGCTTAGATCGTATGATGCGTACCATGGAATTGATGCAAAGTTCGCAATCCAAAGATTATCAATATACTATTGTGCCTACAATGTATGATAAAAGGACTAAAGCATCATTAGAAGCTTATAAATCACTATTAGCCAATTACAAAGAATATGTATGGCCAGGGGTTATCCCCGTAGATACTAAGTTTCGCGATGCTAGTTTGGCGCAGCAAGTACCAGTGGAGTACTGTCCTAAATCCAGAGGTGTGTTTGCATATCAAGCGTTGCTAGAGTATCTGCATCAGGCAAAATAGAGGTATAAATGAGTAAGCATTTATTTGCTAATGAAAAAGTCATGAAGCAATATTTAGGGGCTTTACTAACGGAAGAACCTCTTCAAGAAGAAGAGCTTGCGCCTGTAGCTAAATTATTAGAGCAAGTACAAAGTGTAGATGAAGTTGTTACTGAAATTGAACCGACCTCAACGAAAGTTGCAACACAGACAACGGCAGAAGTTGAAGAGTTAAGGTCAGTTGAAGTAAAGGTTGAACCTCAAGAAATCGTTGAGCTACAAGCAAAAAATCTTGAGATACCAGAAAATAATACTATTATCAAAGAAGCAGCTGACACAGTAAATCACGCCGTGAGTGCTCGAGATGCTTATGGAGAAGATGAGTTTCAGGCACTATTTTTTGAAGTTGCTGGATTAACACTCGCTGTACCGTTGAAATCTTTAGGTGGAATTCACCAATTAGGTGAAATAAATCAACTTTTCGGAAAACCTAAATGGTTTAAAGGGGTGATGTTAAACCGCGAAGAAAAGCTAAATGTTGTAGACACCGCTCGGTGGGTTATGCCGGAAAAGTTTACACCTGAACTTGAGGAGCGTTTAGATTATCAGTATTTGATAACTCTGGGCGATAGCCCATGGGGCTTATTGGCTGAGAGCCTAGTTAATAATATTACGTTACAACCAGATGATGTAAAGTGGCGCACGAGTGACAGCAAACGACCTTGGTTGGCAGGTGTTATAAAAAAGAAAATGTGTGCCTTAATTGATGTCGATAATTTAAACCGCTTGCTTGAGCAAGGCCTCGATAGTCGAGAGCAGTAACTAAGATCTTTATGGAGTAAAACCATGAGCCAAGATAGACTACTTTCTGCAGACAAGAATGCTGATAGTAACGATGAAGTTCTTCAATGGGTAACTTATAAACTCGAAGACGAAACGTATGGTATTAATGTAATGCAAGTGCAAGAGGTATTGCGTTACACAGAGATAGCACCAGTGCCTGGTGCACCAAGCTATGTATTAGGTATTATTAATCTTCGTGGTAATGTTGTTACGGTTATTGATACTCGCGCTCGCTTTGGATTAATGAGTGCAGAGGTAACAGATAACTCTCGTATTGTAATTATTGAAGCCGAAAAACAAGTAATTGGGATTTTGGTAGACAGTGTTGCAGAGGTTGTATACTTGCGAAGCTCTGAAATTGACAGTGCGCCCAATATAGGTACTGAAGAGAGTGCTAAGTTCATTCAAGGTGTATCGAACAGAGAAGGTGAGTTGCTGATCTTAGTTGACCTTAATAAGCTGCTCAATGATGATGAGTGGGATGAACTGAGTCATATATAAATAGTGGATGTAGTAAATAATAATTTGGTTTTACTGTTTGTTGCAATGGCCTCAGGTGTACTTTCATTGGTGTGCTTGGGGTTTGTTTTTGTATTATTGAAAAAGGCACAGCAGAGCCATATCAAACATAATAAGTTACACGCTCATATACAAGATACTGAAAATCAAACCGCAATTTTGCGCAGTGAAATTGCGGAAGTTCGTTCTGGTTTGCTAAGCATAGGCCAACGTCTGATTGCCTGTGAGAATTATGCTAAAGATTTGGCGCAGCAACAGGCGGCACAAAAGTATGATGATCCAGATGCAAGAATTTACTCTCGGGCCGTAAAAATGGTTGAGCTAGGCGCTGATATCGAAGAAGTTATGCGTGAATGTGAATTGCCACGTGCCGAAGCTGAGCTTCTTATGTCGTTGCATAATAAATCATGATAATTAGGCTTTAATATCTAGCTTGCTATTAAAGCCTTTCCACCCAGGTGGGAACTGCCCTCTTAGTACATAAGAAAATGCGATAAGCTCTGCGATAACATAATAGAGCTCTTTAGGGATCTCTTGATTTAAATCGAGCTGGCTTAATGTACTGGCAAGACTCGCATCTTGATGAAGCATTATTCCTTTATCCTTTGCGAGCGTAATTATTTCGTCAGCCAGTTCACCAAAGCCTTTACACGCGACATGTGGAGATTGGCCGGCTTCATAAAGTAAGCCTATCGCTGTTTTTTGTCCCATTTTAAATTCCCCTATACTTGTATATTGACAATAGCATGACTGTCAAAAAAAGCATCTACTTGCTCTGCGTTTTCATTTAAAACTATCTCACTTACTTGTAACCCGTGTGCTGAAAGTTTTCTTCGTAGACCATCTATATGGGGCGCAGCTAAGTTACAAACTTGTGCCGTGGTACCTAGCAACTCACATTCTAATGCCTTATCCATAAGTTCCGCATGTGCACTGATTTTACCTTGTTGTGCGTAGTCAAAATTTAAGCGAATGAACCAAACCGTTTTTTCTGGCATATTCTCTTTGGCCTTTTTCTTATATTGGCCAATTTGTAGCTCGGTTTGTTTACATTCTGGAGGGAGTTTCATCGGCATAAATAAACTCAATAGTAACTGGGCGTCAGAATCAAATTTTGTGGCATTTGGACTGGGTACCAGATTTGTTTGGTGTGCGTTATTTATTTTTATTAAATCATCTAATAATTGAGAGTTTAGTTGCGGCAAATTTTGTAATAACTGTTTTGATTGCACCCCTTTAAATTCCGGGGAGAGTGTTTTAAGCAAAGAATGCAGTCTTTCAAGCTGTATATCTTCACTAAACCCTTGTGTGGCTTTGGGGGCGGCAAGGAGTGTTACCAGTAGTTTGTCTAATGCCTGAGTATAGTTATTACTACTTTGGCCGTGTGTTTCCCTGATAGGGGTTCTTGAAAATTGCGTAAAATGCGGTTGTAACTCATGAAGTATTTTAGGTGCAGATATATTCTTTTCATCGATCATTCGGTTGAAAGCATTGTGTACTAGCCTAGTTAGATCAACAGAGTCGCTACTTTTAAAATGACTAATTGCGTCTATTTTTTGGGTGAGGATTTGGGTTGTTGGTAAGTCTTTATATGCAGGTGATGGCTGTTTTTCTAGACCAAGTATTGTTTTAAGTAATGCGCGTTCGATAGGCAACTTAGGCGTGTAGGAAAGCTGTTCATAGTGCATACGTGAAGGCGGCAACTCATTTGGAAAGTTTAATAGCGGTGCGGCCGTGGGTTTTACTATGCTGTGCTTGAGTGCACTCCAATCAGTGCGTGAGTCATATGCATTGTTTGTAGACAAAACTAGGCTTGATAGCTTTTCGGTAGCCATCAAAGGATTTTGCATTGATAGCGATTGTATTACCGTGCTTAACCTTGAAAGTAAATGCACAATAGGGGCTTGTTCAGTTCGGCTTGCTGAACGTAATACTAAGGTTGTATCGAGTGTCGTTGGTAGCTTTTGGTGATGCTGACTATTTTTTGCAATAGTAGACTCGGTGTTCATTGTCGTTGTAGTTTGATTCTTTTGGTTAAGGGATTCAAACGGCTTAGCAATCAAGTTGTTTAGTGCGCTTTTAACCGCATCTTTGATGTCTTGGAAGGTGATATTTACAAGCGGTTTATTGTAGCGAAGCGTATTATCAGGCATTGGTTTGTGGGGGGGGGATATTGAGCTGCTGTTTGCTAAAGGTTGAATGTCAGAGAATTGACTTTTAATAGGTTGCGCTAATGTCACAGCGTGTTTTTGAGGGATTGCTGCGATGTTGATACCTTGACTATGCTTTGTAATCGATGCTTGTTGCCATTTAGCGGTGCTCGTAATATTACTTGTTTCCACTTTGGTATTAGTCAGTGTGAATGATTGCTGAGATTGCGAAAATTTCACCTGAATATCCTGCTTATCCACCAGTATAAAAGGCGTGACTTTATTTGATGCCAACAGCTCTGTGAACTTTTGTTTGCTAATAGCGCCAGTTAATAACGGGTCTTTAAACTGATTGAGTAAAGTAAAAGTAACTTTTTGTGGTGCAGCTTGAATATTAGCTACAAGCTTAGACTCGTTTTTGAGTACTTCTGATAAAGCTGGATTAATTGCTAAGTTAATACCAAGTTTTTTGAATTGAAGCTGTGGGTTTGGGGTGTGGGTGACGCTGACGTTTTGTTGAAGGCTCGTTGAAGGGTGAAGTCCTTTGAGCAGGTTAACGAGCGCCATCAGTTCATTTGCTGCTTTAACCTGAATGCTTTGTTCTGGCGTGTTAAGTGTTAATGTTTGCCCATTGTTTGCGACAGTAACATGTGCTAGTTCAATTCGTGAAGGCGCCGCGCTCCCATTTTTAATAGCCAGTCGCATTGGTTGCCACCGGCCGTTTAATTCTACATCCATTTGCAGGCTATCAGACTTAATCACCACATTCTTAGCCATAAACGTTTTTGGTGGAGAATGCTGAACGCTATTTGTACTAGCATCGCTTAAAACTGTGCGAGTGTCAGATGTACTCGAAGTTTGAATGTGAATTGGTTGTTTATTCATTATTTTAAATCAAATTTTCAGTAATCGTTGGTGTTGGATTATTCGTATTACCATACCATTATGGTAGACTAACGCCCAATTTTGAGTAGCGAGAATCACCAATTTGCTAGAGATAAAGTCGGTCACTTGTGTGAAACAAGAGCGTTGTTTGTTCGAATCTTTAAGCTTTGCTTTAGAGTCAGGTAAAATCATGCAAGTTGAGGGCCCAAATGGTGCGGGTAAAACATCTTTATTGCGCATTGTTGCAGGGTTTGCAAATGCGGATGAAGGTAATGTAATTTTTAACGGCCAATCAATTACTGACCATTATGATGAGTTCGCTACTCAATTGTTATTCATAGGTCATAAAACGGGCGTGAATGGGCAATTGACAGCCTATGAAAATGTCTGTCATTGGCTTGATGTACATGGCTATGAACGTCCAACCAATATTTATGAGGTGTTAGCCAAACTTGGTCTGGTTGGCCTTGAGGACGTGCCTGTACGGACACTATCGGCAGGACAGCAACGACGAGTCGCGCTTGCGAGGCTATGGATGAATAACGCTAAACTATGGATACTAGATGAGCCTTTCACTGCCTTGGATAAAAAAGGCGTGATATTACTGCAACAACAATTCGCTCAGCAATTAAGCCTAGGTGGGTCGATATTATTGACAACCCACCAGGATTTAACCACACATTTTGACGATTTAAAAACGCTTGTTTTGGAGTATCGTCATTAATGAAAATATCTCATTCATATTGGCAGTTATTTTATGCAGTCTATAAAAAAGACCTTACGTTAGCATTCCGTCAACGTGCAGAAATTGTTAATCCATTGCTGTTCTTTTTAATTGTTATTACATTATTCCCGCTGGCGATAGGTCCGGAACCTGCGCTGTTAGCAAGAATGGCTCCAGGCATAATTTGGGTCGCAGCTTTACTTTCTACCATGCTTGGGCTAGATAAAGTCTTTCGAGATGATTTTAATGATGGTTCCTTAGAACAATTAATTGCTTCAGCATACCCGTTACCATTATCAGTGTTAGCAAAAGTACTGGCCCATTGGACAACGACTGGGTTACCAATGGTATTGATGGCACCTGTTTTTGCATTACTCATGAATTTAGACAGTCAATTACTTAGCGCGATGTTATTAACATTACTGATCGGGACACCACTTTTGAGTTTTATTGGTGCTATCGGCGCGGCATTGACTGTTGGGTTACAAAAAGGCGGGATATTAATGAGCCTTTTGGTGTTACCTTTGTATATACCAGTACTAATTTTTGCGACGTCCGCCATTGATACAAGTAGCATGTCATTGGCTTATGGTGGACAACTCGCGATCCTCGGGGCTATGTTAGCAGTAGCAGCTGTTATGGCCCCTTTAGCAATATCGTCAGCTTTAAAAGTGAGTGTAAGTTAACATGTGGAAATGGTTACATCCCTATGCAAAAGCAGAGCGTGCATATCAATTATGTAATACGCTACTGCCTTATTTTACAGTTATTACCGTCGTGTGTTTAGTTGTTGGTTGGGTTTGGGGGCTCGCTTATGCTCCAGCCGATTATCAGCAAAAAGACAGTTATCGTATTATCTTCATTCATGTGCCTTCTGCTATTTTATCCATGGGAGCATATTCATCAATGGCCATTGCGGCCATCATAGCGCTGGTTTGGCAAATAAGAAATGCCGAATTGGCGGTTATTGCCATAGCTCCAGTAGGGGCGGCAATGACGGCAATTGCATTAATTACAGGGGCCGCTTGGGGCAAGCCAATGTGGGGAGCTTGGTGGGTATGGGATGCACGGCTTACATCTGAATTAATATTATTGTTTTTATATTTTGGGGTGCTGTCTCTATATCACGCCTTTGAGGATAAAAAATCAGCTGGACGGGCGGCTTGTATTTTAGCAATTGTTGGTGTTATTAATTTACCTATAATCCACTTTTCAGTTGAATGGTGGAATACGTTACATCAAGGTGCAACAATTACTAAGTTTGATACATCTGCTATTGATGCCTCAATGTTGTGGCCGCTATTAATAAATATTGCGGCATTTGCAGGCTTTGTTGGCGTAATTACGCTAATTCGTTTGAAAAATGAGATCTTACAATGTGAAAAGCATCGCCCGTGGGTGCGAGATTTAGTAAGTCGAGGTTAAGTATGCAGTTTGAGTCATTTAGTGATTTTATTTCGATGGGTGGATATGGTTTTTATGTCTGGTTGTCGTTTGGTAGTTGTGCATTGGTATTATCATCGGTTTTGATAAGTTCTTTATTTGATGGGAAGCGGCTTAAGCAGCAAGTTAGGTTGCAGATTGAAAGAGAAGCTCGAATTAAAAAAGCTCAGCAGGAGCAAGCAGTATGAATCCTAGACGTAAAAAGCGCATGCTTGCAGTACTGGCGATTGTGTTTGGTGTCGGCTCCGCGATAGGCTTAACCTTATATGCGCTGCAAGAAAATATAAACTTATTTTATACGCCAAGTGAGTTAATTGATGGTAAAGGCGAAAACAAAGAAAAACCATTTGTTGGTCAAAAATTACGAATTGGCGGTATGGTTGTTCCAGGCTCCGTAGTACGAGATGAAACAAGTTTGGATGTGACGTTTAAACTCGCTGATAAAGGTCCTCTTGTGACCATTAAATACCGTGGTATTTTGCCCGACTTATTTAGAGAAGGTCAGGGAATAGTTGCGCAAGGTACGTTAATTGAGCCAGATGTTATTGAAGCATTTGAAGTACTGGCAAAGCATGACGAGGAATATATGCCCCCAGAGGTGGCGGAGGCGGTTAAAGGAATTAAGCACGTTAAACCTACCTACAATTTAAATAGCGAGAATTAATATGATCCCAGAGATTGGCTATTTTTCGCTTGTGCTAGCGATGGCATTGAGTCTGTTGTTGTGCATATTTCCGATGTGGGGGGCTTATACTGGAAATTTAAGGCTGATGCGAGCTGCACCATCATTGGCTGTTGGTCAGTGTTTGTTTGTGTTAGTGTCGTTTGCTATTTTGATTTATGTAACATTGATAGATGATTTCACAGTTGCGTACGTTGCACACCATTCAAGTACAAGCTTGCCTTGGTACTATAAAGTCACTTCGACATGGGGAGGCCATGAAGGCGCAATCTTACTGTGGTTAGTGATGCAGTCAAGTTGGACGGCGCTTGTGGCACTGATGTCTAAGTCACTTCCTTGGGTGCTTAGAGCGAGGGTCTTGGGGGTACTGGGCTTTCTTGGTGTAGGTTTTATGCTGTATACCCTCTGGATGTCGAGTCCGTTTGAGCGCTTACTGCCCTACTTTCCGGTAGAGGGACGTGACTTAAACCCATTACTACAAGACCCTGGAATGATTATTCATCCACCTTTACTCTATATGGGATATGTTGGTTTATCTGTGTCTTTTGCGTTTGCGATAGCGGCACTATTAACAGGTAAGTTGGATAACACTTGGGCTAAATGGTCACGACCTTGGACGATGGTTGCATGGGGATTTTTGACGTTAGGCATCACTATCGGTAGCTGGTGGGCTTACTCAGAGCTTGGCTGGGGGGGCTGGTGGTTTTGGGATCCGGTAGAAAACGCATCGCTGATGCCATGGTTAGTCGCAACAGCATTACTGCACTCTTTAGCGAGCACAGAAAAGCGCGGGATCTTCAAGTCTTGGACTGTGTTGTTGGCCATTACAGCGTTTAGTTTATGTTTACTTGGCACCTTTATAGTTCGTTCTGGCATTATTGTATCCGTTCATGCGTTTGCAACAGATCCAGATAGAGGACTGTTTATTTTGACTTTTTTACTCGTGGTTGTCGGCGGCAGCTTAGCTTTATATGCTATGCGAGTGTCTGAAGTAAAAAGTGAAGGGCGGTACAAACTATTATCTAGGGAAGTCTCACTATGGGCCAATAATATATTTTTGGTGGTTGCGACGCTAATTGTGTTGTTGGGGACATTGTTGCCCATGATCCATAAAGAACTGGGGCTTGGTTCTATTTCTATTGGTGTGCCATTTTTCAATCAAATGTTTTCAGTGCTAATTGTGCCTTTTGCACTATTACTTGGAATTGCACCTTTATTAAGATGGAAGCAGAATAAATTGACACCACTGGCGAAGAAAGCGCTAGGTTTAGTCGCGGCAGCATTACTGTTAACAGCTTCTTGGTTATATAGTAGTTACGATACCGTCTCAATACTTACCTTTGTGGCAACGGCACTAGGGGTTTGGATTGTATTGGGTGCTCTGTTAGATATTTTTGAGAAAGTGACGGTAGAAAAACATATCCTGAATGGTTTTAAGCGACAAAGCATGAGCTATTGGGCAATGATCTTAGGTCATGTAGGGATCGCGTTTGTGGTTGCAGGTGTAGCACTAACATCTGCGTATTCAGTGGAGCGCTCAGTGAGTATGAAGGCTGGTGATACCGCTGTCCTTAATGAATACACATACCGGTTTGAAGGCGTGAAGGAAATTCGAGGCCCTAATTACAGTGGCCATGCAGGCGTCGTCAATGTGCTAAAAGAAGGGAATATAGTGACTGAATTGTATGCAGAAAAGCGTTTGTATGATGTCGGTATGCAATTTATGACTGAGGCGGCAATCGATGATGGCTTTTTCCGCGATTTATACCTAGCTCTGGGTGAGCAATTAAGTAATGGCAACTGGTCATTGCGGATTTATCACAAGCCATATGTACGTTGGATGTGGTTAGGCGGATTATTGATCTCTATAGCTGGTTTCTTGGTTGTGGCAGATAAGCGTTATCGTAGACGACCTAAATACACTGAGACGGCAGAGGCTAAAATATGAATAAGAAATTGATAGCAATCATACCATTTTTGATATTCATGTTTCTATGTGTGTTTTTGTACCAAGGGTTATTTGGTAATCCTCGAGAGTTGCAAACAGGCCGTATAGGGCAGGTAATGCCGAGCTTTACGTTGCCTGATTTAATGGTCGATGAAAAACAGTGGCAAAATACAGACTTACTCGGTGAAGTGTATTTACTGAATGTGTGGGGCACTTGGTGTCCAACATGTATTGCTGAGTTAGGCTACTTAGCGCAGCTTCGAAGTCAAGGTGTTCGTATTATTGGTTTATATTATGAACAAGCTTATGACCCAGATTTTGGCGACCAGTTTGATATGAATGCGCTTAGAGTAGAAGTGAAGTCAATGTTAGACAGAGCGGGAGATCCGTATCAATTTAATATTTTAGATTTAGAACGAACATTGGCACTAGATTTAGGTGTATCTGGCGCACCAGAGACATTTTTAGTTAATAAAGAAGGGAAAATATTGCTACATCATACAGGTGATATCAATCCTCGAGTGTGGAGAGCGAAGTTTGCACCAGCTATTCAGGAGCTGTCACAATGAAATATGTATTGATGATATTGACGATGCTAATGAGCTTCGCAGGACATACGGTAGAGGATAAGTATGAATTTTCATCACAAGAGCGTGCGGCAACCTTTAAGGAATTGACTCATGAACTTCGTTGTCCGAAATGTCAGAACCAGAATATTGCTGATTCTGATGCAATTGTAGCGAAAGATTTGCGAGATAAAGTCGTCACTTTGGTCCATGAAGGGAAAACAAAGGAAGAAGTGATTGATTATATGATCGATCGTTATGGTTACTTTGTACATTATCAGCCACCGGTCACGCCTGCGACAATTATTTTGTGGGTATTGCCCATTTTTATAGTGGTAGTTGGTTTTGGTTTTATCGTATTTCGGCAAAAAAAGGCGTCGAGGAAGCAAGTGTGGGATGCAAATGATGAAGCTAAGTTGACTAAATTGATTGCTCAGTATCAGCGTAAGGAGCAGCAATAATGAATGAAATGATGCAAATGTGGGGTATGTTTGCGCTACTCACTGTGTTAGCGCTGTTATTTGTTGCAGTGCCTTTTTTACGAAAAGAGAATGTACTAACGTTAGACCATGATGCGAACGCTGAGCGAATAGTGATTTACCATCAACGTCTTGATGAATTAAAACAAGACTTAACTAGTCAACGAATAGAGCAAGTTATTCATGATGAATCTGTGCTTGAATTGAAACAAAGGCTCTATCATGAGTTGTCTCCAGAGAAGCAACTCAATAGCCGAGGTAATAATCGAATTTTCGCCCTGACTGGGGTGGCATTTACATTAGCTGTTAGCAGTGTTTTTTATAGCTTTACAGGAAGTCAGACGCAAATAGAGAACTGGTATCATGCGATTGAAAAACTGCCTGAGTACGGAGAGAGAGCCGTCATGCAACAAGGTGAACCTCTTACTCAGAATGAATTGCAAGCTTTTGCATTAGGGCTTCGTACCAAGTTAGCCAATAGTGGTGATGATGCTGTTGCGTGGATGCTACTTGGCCGTGTTGCAATATCACTTAACGACTATGAAATGGCAAAACAAGCGTTTGAAAAAGCACTGAGCATGAACCCAAAAAATAATAATATTTTGGTCAATTATAGCCAAGTATTGCTAGTGGAAGGCTCCGAGACAGGAATGAACCGTGCTGCTCAAATGTTATCTCAAGTGCTACAGTCGGATCCGAAAAATATTGATGCAATTTCATTACTCGCATTGATAGCTTATGAACGTCAGGACTGGCATGAAGCGAAAAGTGCATTTGAAGTGTTGCTCTCTACAATAAACGAGTCAGACCCACGGTATAGCATGATTTCTCAACGTATTGAAGAGATCACAGCGCGACTGATTGAGATTGAACCGCAGCCAATGTTGGGGACTCCTATACTTTCGGTGACAGTCACGTTGGCGGAAGAGTTACGTTCTTCATTGCCAAATAATGCAACTTTATTTGTGTTTGTAAAGGCTGCTGATGGGCCAAAAATGCCGCTTGCGGTAGAAAAACTTACAGATTTTAACTTGCCTTTAACTGTCACTCTAGATGATAGTATGGCAATGATGCCAGAATTAAAACTTTCGAGTTTTGAAAATGTGATCATTACGGCACGTGTGTCCGTAGATGGTTCCGTTATGATAAGCCCTGATGAACTTGAGGGAGAATCCCCAGTCATAAGGCTTACAGAAGGCAATCAAAAACATACCGTAGAGATTAGTCGTGTAATTACGAGTACAGGAAGCTAAATGTTTAAACCTATTTATAGTGCACTGATCGCACTAACGATTCTTTCAGGCTGTACGAGCGTTCCTGAAGAGAAGAAAGACGAACGAGATCCATTGCAGTCTATAAACCGTCCAATTTATGACTTTAACATGGATGTACTAGACACATATATTCTTCGCCCAGCAGCGCAAGGGTATTTAGCAGTAACACCCACACCCGTAAGAGCGGGCCTTGTTAATTTTACGACTAATATTGCAGCGCCTATCGATGCAGTCAATGCGGGTTTACAAGGTAAGCCCGGTGATATGGGGGTTAATGTTGCGAGGTTTTTAATTAATTCAACAGTTGGCGTGCTAGGTATATTTGATGTTGCCAGTAACTTTGGATTAGAGCATAAAGATGAGGACTTTGGTCAAACGTTAGGGGTTTGGGGAGTTGGTGATGGTGCGTACGTGATGTTACCTGCAATGGGGCCTTCAACGGTACGAAATGTCGTTGGCGATGTGGTCGATAAAGTCGTTTTACCTGAAATTGCATTAACTACACCGCAAACACTCCTAATTTTTGCGTTACGCGCAGTGGAGGCGAGAGCGTCGCTTATGGCGCAAGAGAGTTTACTAAAGGAGTCTTTAGACCCATATGTATTTATGAAAGACATATACTTTCAACGTCAATTATACGAGCTTCATGATGGAAACCCACCTGTTAATGAAGAACCAACTGACTTTGATGAGGACTTTTTAGAAAACCTTTAATGGTTTTCATTTTTTAGATAATAAAAAATAGGCTGGCGACGGGCATTGCCAGCCTATACGGGAGTATGTAGGCTCCCATAATTCTGTCTAGTGCATGACGCAACGCTGCTTCCGATAAAACCCAAGCGCATTCAATTTCTCAATTAAGGCAGGATCGTCAAGGCGCTGTGGGGTTGCTTGCTCCCTTAAGAAATGTTCAGCGGGAACTGAGTGTAGATCTAACATTTTATGAAATAAAATACTGCGTATTGTCAACGCTGTCATTCCGTTGTCTTGAAGCGCATCTAAACGGTTTTGCAAATCAGAAAAAGGGCCGGCTTTGATATCATCAACAACAGCAGAGAATTGATTTACTGGTTTGGTTTTAAGCATTTTTTTACCCTCTTAGGAATACTTTAACACTGCGGGAGATATTCATAGATACTCCAAGAATTAAATAATTTTTGTGTTAAAAATAGATACTTACGTATTTTCGAATAAAGCCAGTGTACTCTGTTTTATGCTGAGATTACTAACTTAGATGTAAAGTTTTGTAAATCGCAGGGGGGGATAATCGGGGAGAATTTGTATCGATAATCTAGACGTCTAGAAGTAAGATATTGATGCGAAAATAAAAATAGTTCTCAGTACCTTTTATAGTACTGAGAAAACTAAATGAATTTAAGAAAACAATTTTTGCTTTACGTGTTCTGCGAAACCACTACCGGCTTCTAAATAGAAGTTATAGGTGTAATCTACGCCCATATCTTCGAGTTCTTTTTGCTGATCTGGGTAGTTTGCTATTGCAGTTACTTGTCCGCTGAAGCCAGATGCATTGAGCTGCTCTAGTGCATATATATTTTGCATATGTTTAGGCATAGCAAGCATCACCATTTCGACATTAGAATGATTAACTCGTTGCCAAAAGTCAGGGTCTGTTGCATCGGCGAGCAATACTCTTCGGCCACGCTTAACATGTCGTTCAACGACTTCAGGTTTTATGTCTATCCCAGCGATAACACCTGAGTTGGAGGTTTCGATGGTTTCATATGCACCCGTTCCGATTCTGCCCATGCCAAAAATGACGATTTGTGTATTGGTTAAATTCACCGGAAGCTCTTCTTCTAAGCGTGTGGCGCTTTCGAACTTGAGTAATAAAGGCTCGAGTTTGACATATATTTCATTTGCTCTTTTGTTTAGCGGCGATGCGAGAACAAATGTGAGTGAGACCGCAATAGCGACAACGGCTAACCAATCAGAGGTAATTGCACCGCTAGACGCCGCGACAGCACAAACAATTAAGCCAAATTCGCTGTAATTAGAGAGTGTAAATGCACTGAGTAGGGACGTTCTTGCGCGTAATCTAAAGAGATTAGTAAAAGCGTAGTACAACCCAACCTTTAAAGGTAAAACAATGACAAGTAGCAAGGCTATGAACAGCGCATAGGCTGATATGTTCGCATTTAATCCGATGTTTAAAAAGAACCCAACAAGCATGATATCTTTTAAATTAAGTAATGATTTGGATAGTTCACCTGCTTTCTTATGTGGAGCAAACATCATGCCGATAATAAGCGCTCCTAGGTCACCCTTAAGACCAGCAAATTCAAATGCATGATATCCAATGATGAGGGCAAAGAAAAAGCCAAACAGGGGCAGTAATTCACCATGCTTAGAGCGATTTAAGACCCAAAACATAATAGGTTTGAATACGAATAGACTGACAAGTAATACCAAAGCCCACATATTGGGTACTTTACCGGTACTTATAGCCAAAAAGGCCACAGCAAAAATATCTTGCATAACGAGAATACCGATAGAAATCTTGCCGTGAAGTGTCGCCATTTCTCCACGCTCTTCTAATACTTTGACAGCAAAAACAGTACTTGAAAAGCTGAATGCGAAGCCGACCAGCATAGCACTTGTCAACGATAATTCTGTAAAGAGCGGCAGTGATGCATAGGCTAATAAAAGTAAAAGGCTAGTGAAAAATGCAGTACAAACGACGATATGTAATGTTGCTGGGGCCCATACTTGTGGTTTGATTAAGTTTGAGAGCTTAAGTTTCAGGCCTATCGAAAATAATAATAATGTTACGCCTAAATCAGCAAGGGAGGTTAATAACGCTGTAGTATGGTAGCCAAGTAAATTGAGCACGAAACCAGCCATTAAAAAGCCAATAAGTGGCGGCAATTTCAACTGATATACAGCAAAACCACAAACAAACGCTATGGCGAAAAACAGTAATTCCATTTGGTAACCAACAGTCGATAATGAGTAATTAAAGTGTATCAAAACTCACTGATTTATAAATTAATTTTTTTAAAACTAGGGAGAACGTAATTGCGGTTAACTGGGTTAAGAATAAGATATTCTGTCTAATGAGGTAAATTTTCGCTGACAAGAGTGAATATTTATGGTTAAGATGCCAATAAAGGAGCAATCTCGAACAGGAGACTTAATGTTTAAAAAAATCCTTGCATCAGTGGGTATCGGTGCCGCGAAAGTCGATACTGTTTTAGAAACTGAGCATTTGAATCCTGGACAAAAATTCCAAGCTCAAATTATTGTGAATGGCGGTGATGTTGTACAAGAAGTCTCAGGGCTAGAATTAGCTTTAATGACGCGGATAAAACATGAAAGTGATGATGGAGAGTATTTTACTAATCATGTTATTGAAAAGTGGCATATCGGTGAACGGTTTACTATAGGCCCAGAAGAGCAAGTTGTGATCCCATTTGAAGCACGTTTGCACTCTGAAACCCCAATCACAGAAATCAACGCTGGCTATAACTATAGTTTTGTATGGTTAGAAACTGGGCTTGACATTGATTTAGCATTGGACCCATCGGATAAAGACACTTTACATATTTACCCTAACGAAGCCGTTAAAACTTGCATGGCAGCAATGGAGAAGCTGGGTTTTTCTTTAATTAAAGCCGATGTTGAACAAGGTTACTTGAAAGCGTCCGATTTTCAGTCTCTTTCTGGTTGTTATCAAGAGTTAGAGTATAGACCGAACAACCAATCTATATTTGGGATACAAGAAATTGAGCTTTCTTTTGTGCCAGAAGCACATAAAACACATGTTTTGATTGAATTAGATAGAGCGTTTCGCTCAGATGGTTATGTGGATTTAACTATCGAACATGATCAAGTTAATCTCAGCACAATTTGCGATCAGTTAGAGCGATTGTTTGCATAATATGGGCTAATAAAATAAATTTGAGCCCAGCTAATATGCTGGGCTTTTTTCTTAGGGAATGAACGATGCAGTGGCATATTAAACGATTTAGTGAACTTGATACGATAACGCTGTTTCAGATAATGAAAGCAAGGGTGGATGTGTTTGTTGTTGAACAAGCATGCCCTTATCCTGAATTAGATGACATTGACCACCATTTAGATACGTATCATATTTATGCTCAGCAGGATGGCGTGATAACCGCGTATGCCCGTACCTACCGTAAGGGCATACGTACTTGTGCAATAGGGCGTGTTTTAGTTCATGAAAAGCATAGAGGGGTGGGACTTGCAAGCCAATTAATGAATCGAACTATCGAGTTAGCAAGTACATATAAAGAAGCAAGAGACATTTTTTTATCTGCGCAAACTCAATTGCTGAGTTTTTATCAAGGCTTAGGCTTTCATGCGATAGGTAAGTCATATTTAGAAGATGGTATTGCGCACCAAGATATGGTGCTCAAACATAAATGAAATATGCTTTATGTCTTTCATAATTAAGGTGCTGTGCTCAGCACCTTAATTATGATGTTTGTCAAATCTATAAGGAATGAATGAACACTAAGGCAATGGCCAGTGGGCAAATGAACTTAATGTACCAAGGCCAAACTTTCCAAAACCAACTAGCTGCAATGTCAGGGCTACCAGATTCAATTTCTTTAAGTAACGCACTGCGGTTCCAGAGCCAGCCTACGAATACACAACAAAACATGCCTAGTAGTGGTTGACCAAACTGTGTCGTAGCACTGACCACTAAGCCAAATAAGGTATTGAAGTTAAAAATGATGGTAAAGCTGACAATGGTGATCAGTACACCAATAATCCATGTTGCTTGAATGCGTTTTAGTGCAAACTTTTCTACGGCGTAAGACACTGGAGCTTCAAGCATTGAAATAGAGGAAGTCAACGCTGCAATACTCATCAATGCAAAGAATGCAAACCCAACAAATAGCCCCATTTGTCCCATACTGCTAAATAACGCAGGTAAAACTTGAAATACCAAGGTATCTTCAGAGAGTAGGGAACCATCGGCAGCGAATATTTCAACCCCTTGCGCCTGAGCTACATACATTGCTGGAATAATAAGTAACCCCGCGACAAAAGCAATGAGAACATCGATGAGTGTTACATAGGCGCCTAAAGATACTAAATTTTCTTTTTTACTAATGTAAGAGCCGTAAATGATCATGACACTGGTGCCAAGAGATAGAGAAAAGAAGGCCTGGCCTAATGCGCTCACTAATAAATCAGGGTTTAAAATGGATGAGAAATCAGGGATCAAATAGGCTTTAAGACCATCACTCGCGCCATCTTGCATTAGTACGTAAACGATAAGCAGAAATAGAATACTAAGCAGTGCAGGCATTAGCCTTTTTGACCACTTTTCAATACCGTTTTCGACTCCTTTACTGATAATAGAAATTGTCAAAATGATAAAGAGTGACGTAAAAATGAGATCTCGGTTTAACGACTGTGTGTTTAACCAGCTGGTCACATTGGTTGTACCGGTAAGCTTAGTCAAGGGTTCAAGTGTTGCGCTGAACATCCATCCAGCAACGATTGCGTAGAAGCTGAGAATTAGACCTGCACAAATAATACCGCCGAACCCGACGAAAAACGCGAAGCGTTTATGAATGGGCCTATCCGATAATTTTTGCAATGAAGATACCGCATTAGCTTGGCCGTGTCGGCCAATAACGAGTTCAGCCATTAAGGCTGGATATGCGAGACAAAAAGCCAGAATTAAGTAGACGAGCACGAATGCGGCACCACCGTTGCTCGCTGTTTGTGTTGGAAAGCCCCAAATATTGCCAAGACCGACAGCTGAACCTGCTGCGGCCATAATGAAACCAAAGCGAGAGCTAAACTCTCCGCGTACACTGCTCATATTATTTATACTTCTCTATTTTTATAACGGCGCCCACAATTTACTGTAATTAATAGTAAATAAAAAGTGCTAATTACATTGAAACTACCATGATCTAGAACAAAAGTAGATAGCAGCGCATACTGTAATGTTTAAGCTGCGAAAATCTGTGTTCCAAAATACATAAAAATGTTTATCTATCATTGATTTGAGCTGTTACTGAGATGTGGGTGTTGAAGTATATTTACACTGCTTTATTTGGTTTACAGTTGATACTTAATGTGAACTTTGCGCCACCAAGTGTCTCAGATTGCGATACTGATGCTTTACCGTGATGCCAGTCAACCACTTTCGCAACGATTGCAAGGCCTAATCCGTATCCTTTCTCATCACGGTTACGGTGGTTTTGTTCTTGGAAAAATGGACTAAATACTTTGTGCCAATTATTTGGGGCTATACCAGGCCCGTCATCTTCTACGTCGATTAATATTAATTGCTCATGTTGTTGTACTCTGACCAAAATATTACGCGATGCAAACTCACACGCATTACTGAGTAGGTTGGTAATGGCACGCGCGAGCCAATGTAAGTCGGCATATAAGTATACTTGCGGGTCAACATCGTAGCTTCCGATGAGGTCAGCTTTAGTAAGCTTTGGTTGTATTTGGTCTATGAGTGCAGCTATGTAGGTTTGTGCCTGTGTCGATTCAAAAGTCAGCAAATGTGCTTTTTGCTCAAGTGTTGCAAACGACAAATAGCTTGCCAGCATGTCTTCCATTTGATCTAGATCGTTTTCCATACGTACTAAAATAGAACGAACTTGATTTAAATCCGGTTCCTCTATGGCGGCGTCTAATCCAAAACGCAAACATGCCACAGGCGTACGTATATCGTGGGATAAACTTGATGCCATGAGCTTATTTTCAGCAAGCAGTTTGTCAATTTGGTTCGCCATTCGGTTAAAGGTAAGTTCTACATCTTTAATATATGTGAAGTGGTTTACTTTGATGCGAGCACTTAAGTCACCACTGGCAAATTGCTTAGCGGCTTCTGTGAGTACGGATAGCCTTTTAGCTAGGGGCGACAAAATAAACCACATAAATCCACATACCCCAGCATAAAAAAGTAAGGTAAGTAGCACATCGTTACTTTGCTCGGGTTCTGGTTTTTGTAGTCTTAATTCAAGGTAATCAGGGAGTAAATTATCATGGGTTTTCAATAAATAGAAACCCAATTCATCCTCAAGAACAAGCTCTTTTTTCAGGGCCATTTGTTGTTTTAGTTCATGAGGTAAGGCGAGCGTGTCACCTTGTTTATACGTTAGAGTTACGTCAAAATCAGCACTTAGGCGTTTGGCAAACGAGGCGCGTTGATGCTCCGGTTGCCTGGCTATTTGCAATGCAAAGCCACCCGTTAAAGTGCTTTGCCAACCAAAACTATCTTCAGTTGGCGCTGTTTGTTGATTGAGCGTATCGATAAGCCAACCCAATACAACAATGGATACAAGTGCGCTTGTTAATAAATATAAGTAGAGTTTCTTCACCGAATTAAATTACCATGCACTGGGCACCATCAAATAGCCTTTTCCCCAAATGGTTTTTATTTTTTCAGGTTGCTGTGGATCGTCATTGAACTTCTTGCGAAGTGCTGAAATTAAAACATCGACACTGCGGTCGAGACCGTCGTATTCTCGACCTTTGGTCGCTTTAAAGACTGAGTCTCTAGATACCACCTCACCCGCATTTGAAGCAAGGAAATGTAATAACAAATACTCGGCACTTGAAATGTTGACTTCAGTACCTTGCAATGAAACTTTACGGGCTTGAGTATCTATACTTAAATTACCGACGTTGATAACGTTGGAATCATTATTTTCTATTACCTTAGTTTCTTGTGCTGCGCGTAACATGGCTTTGATACGAGCGAGCAGGGCACGCGGTCTTACTGGTTTTATAACGTAGTCACTGGCGCCAACTTCCAGGCCAATAACTTCATCCATTTCTTCATCTCGTGCTGTTAGCATAATGATAGGTTGGTGGTAGAATTGTCGTAATTCTCTACAAACGCTAATACCATCTTGACCAGGAAGCATGACATCGAGTAGCACAATATCAGGTGTTAGAGACTTAACCATTGCAACAACTTTGTCTCCTCGCTCACAAACATGTGTCGTATAACCTTGGTTATTTAAGTAGTCGGCAACCCATTGTGCAAGGGATGCATCATCTTCTACTAATAAAATTGTGCCGTAATTGTCCATTAAAATAATCTCCAACGTCTTTTTTTCTGACGGTTCTTATAAACCCATTGCACATGTACTTGAGTTTGCCCAAGTATGGCGCCGGTGTCACTATTTATTAATTGATATTCGTGTGTTTTCTGTTGATTAAATTCGTGCTCGACATGCCCACTTTTTGCAGCCTGCCAACAATAAAGCACACTTTCGCTATTGCTACTTTTTAAACAGTAATTCGCTGCAATGGGCAAGTCCCAACTAAAAGTTAGTTGGGCATAGCAGTTTCGGCCTTTTCTAAGCGCTATACAGCGCTCAGGTTGTACCAAAAGAGTCGGCGGTATTGGGATTGCGGCCTCTGGTGTGAGTTGCACCAAGAACAAGACAGACAAGCTATTAAAATACATATCTTACGCCAACCTTGGCTTTGTGGTGGTAATATTGTCTGATTATAGGGCTGTTATAGATATCTTCGGAATACAGAGTTGACATCCACCCTGCAAGGAAAATCCAATGTTCATTGAGTGGATATTCAGCATGAAGTTCGGTGACAAGACTAAAAGAAGTATTCGCACTATAACTCGGCCTAAAGGGGGTCACTTCATTAGGCGTAATGCCAAAATAATAGTCGGTGAATTCTGGAGAATATGCATTTAGACCAACAGCTGCTCGAAACTCCCAGTTTCTCCAAGGTGTAATATGACTGAAAAATGAAGACAGTATCCAGCCATTATGGGCATTGGAAATGTCATTGAGTAGTTCGATTGAAAATAATGAGTCGGAAAATCGTTTGCTTAAACGTAACCCTGCATTATAGTCATATGCTCGTGCATTAATACCAGCTAATTCGGGCAGCACATCGAGTTTATAAAGCTCTAACCCTGTTTCATTAAATCCTTTTTGAATTTGCGTACCGATAATATCTAATTGCCATGTGTTAATGCTCGGTAGCGTATAGCCAATGATAAACCCACCACTTAGCTGGCTGTTATCTATATCAACAAACAGATTGTCATAGGATAGGGAAAGTGTAAGTTCGAGTTCAAAGCCCTTATTGTTACTGGGCATACCAATTAAGTACGGGTCCTCAATGTAGGCGCTTGCACCAAAAGTCCAATCCCACGCAAATCCATCAGAGGGAAGCAGAGTATTATCCGAATATAATCGACTTGACGCAGACACGGTACAGGCGCTAAACATAAGTAAACTAATTAAAGTTTTGAAAAACAGCTGCATAATGGTCACCAAACTAATGTTGGTCACCATTATAGGATGTTTTCAGGAGTATTAACTGTAAGAAATTGTATGTATTACTGAATGTTTATTTTATCGATAAGTAAGTTGGTCAATGATGTTTGCATGGCACTACTAAGGGCACTGACTTCTGTTTCAGTGCAAGCGCCAGCAATTTTAGTCGGTTGGCTAATTACCGTTTTAACATCATAAGCAGGAGGCGTGATATTTTGGTTAAAACGGGCTTTACGAGCGGTTTCGGTATTGTGTTTTACAATGAATGCAATAACGGCGTGTTCATTGGTGATTTTTTCTGTTTTAGTATAATTAAGCTGCAGTGGTATCGCTTGGAAGCTTGCGCTATCAATGGATGATTTGGCGAACCATACAACGTCAGACGACGCCTGATGGGTTAATCGCATGCTGACTGACGCGATGATGTTTGTACATTGGTAACTGGGCACTTGCTGGGCTAGTTGTGTAAAAAAAGCGTGTGGTTTGCGAGGTTGGTTAAGTGTGTAAGTTTTTTCTGACCCAAACTCTAAATCTAATTGGTGAATTGTTAGTATGTAATCAGCTTTACTCGTGGTTACTATTTTTAAATTTTTCTTATTGAGTGCAGCTATGAGGTGAGCTTTTAAAGTATCAGTCATGCCAACCTTATCTGAGACGATACGAACTGTGTTGTTTTTTTCTATTGGATGGGCAGGTAGTTGTACTGACTTAATACGCGCGGAGTCTAACTCCGTTGTGTAACTTAGTTGGTAAACCTCTTTTGTCAGTAATGGTTTTGCTGGGATATTGAGCTTTGGTGCCAGCTTTTTTGTTGACGCGCAGCCAAATGTAAAAGACAAAATAATAAAACAGAAAAATAACCGCATCCAAATACCTCAATCGCGTTAATATAGTTATACAGCCTTACAAACAAGGTAGAACTTCGTGTACACTCCCATCACTAAAAAAAGAATGGGTCAATATGAAGTTTCTAGTTCTTGCCATACTTTGGCTATTCACTGCGCCTTCCTTTGCAACGGATGTGGCAAAAAAACAGTGGAACCAATTTTTGAACAGCTATTCTAAGCAAGTCGAGCGTAAACTCAAAGAAAAATCAATTCCTGGGGCTGCATTAAGTATTGTTCACGGCAAATTTGGTGGTAAAGCACAAGGGTATGGACGTACTAGAGTAAAAAACGGGCAGAAAGTGAATATTCACACACGCTTTAGATTGGCTTCAGTGTCAAAAACCTTTGCTGGTTCTTTAAGTGCTAAATTGGTCAGTGAAAATCGAATTTCTCTAGATGACAAAGTAAGTGAGTATTTACCTTTGTTTGCGTTGTCTGAGTATAAACATCTCAAGCTGTATCATTTGCTCAGCCACTCAAGTGGATTGGTGCCCAATGCGTACGATAATTTAATTGAATCTAGAATGCGATATGAGAAAATTGTCGAGCGTTTAGTCTCTGTGGATAAAATTTGCAATCCGGGGCAATGTTATGGATATCAGAACGTTATGTTTAGTGTGATATCTGACGTCATTTATAGAGCGACGGGGATCACTTACGAGCAATGGCTTGAAGAGTTTATATTTGCACCGTTAAATATGAATGATGGTGGGGTTGGTTTAGATAATATGACTAAAGACCAGAATTACGCATTGCCTCATGTTTTAGGCCGCAAGCGTTGGCATACCGCAAAGTTAAAAACAAACTATTACAAAGTGACACCTGCTGCGGGTATCAATGCCAGTGCTGCTGATATGATTCAGTGGCTTAAGTTACAGCTTGGTTATTACCCTGATGTTCTATCTTTAGATGCATTGGTGATCCAAAGTCGCCCGTATACACGTACAAAGAGGGAGTTAAGGCGAAGAATTTGGCGAGATTATATTACGCAAGCATATTACGGGTTAGGGTGGCGTATTTATGAATTTGAAGGCGTTACTCTTTACTACCACAGTGGTTGGGTACAAGGCTATAGAACGGATGTTGTGGTCATTCCTGAGTATGAGATCGGATTTAGTTTACTGTTAAACGCTGAAAGTGGTGTTATTAACGAACTTACAACCGGTTTTATTAGGCAGGCCATTGAAGTGGCGCAGACTACGCCACAGGAATGAGCCGTGGCGTTTACTGAATTATGTGCGAGGTAACTGAATCTTTTTTTCTTCACTTTGGCGATACAAAATAATGACGTGACCAATAGTTTGCACTTTATAAGCTTTAGTTTCTCTTACGATAGCGTCGAAAATCAGTTGTTTCGTTTCACGATCGTTAGTTGGTACTTTTACTTTGATTAGTTCATGAATGCTTAGTGAGTGGTCAATTTCCATGACAACACCTTCAGTTAAACCGTTTGCGCCAAGTAAAACAACGGGTTTTAACGGGTGTGCTAGTCCTTTTAAGTACTGCTTTTGTTTATTTGATAAAGTCATATTGGTACAATTTACTAAATGTAGGCTTGAATTATTGGTATTCTACCGCCATCTAGACAATATTACTAATGAGTTGCAGCGAATAATGACAAATAAAAAACACTCAGCGAGTTCTCAGCGCTGGTTAAAAGAGCATGTTGATGACCCTTATGTTCAAGAGGCACAAAAACGAGGCTTTCGTTCTCGTGCCGTCTTTAAGTTAGAAGAAGTGCAACAAAGGGATAAATTAATAAAGCCTGGCATGAGTGTTGTCGACCTTGGAGCTGCTCCCGGGAGTTGGTCACAATATCTAGCCGAGCAAGTTGGGTCCAAAGGGCAAGTCATCGCATGTGATATTTTGCCTATGGATTCATTACCCGGTGTTGATTTTTTACAAGGTGATTTTCGTGAAGAGGCTGTTTTGGACGCTTTACTAAATCGTATAGGCGGGAAAAATGTTGATGTGGTATTCTCTGACATGGCACCTAATATGAGTGGTAACATGTCGACGGATCAGGCAGGTAGCATGTATTTGGTAGAACTTGCACTTGATATGTGTCATCAAGTTTTAAGGAAAAATGGGGCATTTGCAGTGAAAGTGTTTCAAGGTGAGAGTTTTGATCAGTTTGTTCAAGAAGTACGAAAATGCTTCAATGTGGTAAAGATACGTAAACCAAAAGCGTCTAGACCCCGTTCTAGAGAAGTATATATAGTGGCGACAGGCTACAAACTGTAGTACAGTTGGACAGCATTAAGTTGAATTTAAACAATTTTGAATACAAGAGGTTAACCCCTTGAGCGATATGGCAAAGAATTTAATACTCTGGTTGGTTATAGCAGTGGTGCTAATGACCGTGTTTCAGGGCTTCAATGGCGGCGATCAAATTGATCGTCAAACGAGTTATACACAATTTGTGAAAGAAGTGCGCAGCGGTGCAATTCGAGATGTTAACGTTGACCGTTATACAGGTACTATTACTGGTATAAAGGGAAATGGCGAACGTTTTCAAACGATTATACCTATGCAAGATTCAGATCTCATTAATGACTTACTTAAAAATGATGTGAACGTTAAAGGCGTAAAGCCAGAAGAGCAATCTTTTTTGGCTAACATCTTTATTTCTTGGTTCCCGATGTTATTACTGATCGGCGTATGGATTTTCTTTATGCGTCAAATGCAAGGTGGTGGCGGTAAGGGCGCAATGTCTTTTGGTAAAAGTAAAGCGCGCTTAATGAGCGAAGATCAAGTGAAAACGACGTTCGCAGATGTTGCCGGATGTGATGAAGCTAAAGAAGATGTTACTGAATTGGTCGATTTTTTACGAGATCCATCAAAGTTCCAAAAATTAGGCGGCAGTATTCCTAAAGGCGTACTGATGGTTGGCCCTCCTGGAACGGGTAAAACATTGTTAGCAAAGGCTGTTGCTGGAGAAGCTAAAGTGCCTTTCTTTACAATATCGGGCTCTGATTTTGTTGAGATGTTTGTTGGTGTGGGTGCGTCTCGCGTAAGAGATATGTTCGAGCAAGCTAAAAAAGCAGCACCTTGTATTATCTTTATTGATGAGATTGATGCTGTTGGCCGAAAACGTGGCGCTGGTATGGGTGGAGGTCACGATGAGCGTGAACAAACACTTAACCAAATGCTGGTGGAAATGGATGGTTTTGAAGGCAATGAAGGCATAATTGTTATTGCTGCGACTAACCGACCAGATGTACTTGACCCCGCGTTGCTAAGACCTGGCCGATTTGATAGACAAGTTGTTGTTGGATTACCTGATATCCGTGGTCGTGAGCAAATTTTGAATGTTCATATGCGTAAAGTGCCGTTAGATGATAATGTTGAGTCTTCGGTAATCGCACGTGGTACCCCAGGTTTTTCTGGTGCAGACTTAGCTAATTTAGTTAATGAAGCCGCTTTATTTGCAGCGCGTGGAAACAAGCGCAAGGTAAGTATGGCGGAGTTTGATGCTGCAAAAGATAAAATAATGATGGGTGCTGAACGTAAGTCCATGGTAATGAGCGAGCATGAGAAAGAGATGACTGCTTACCATGAAGCTGGACATGCAATTGTTGGTCGATTAGTGCCTGAGCATGACCCAGTATATAAAGTATCCATAATTCCCCGAGGTCGTGCATTAGGTGTCACGATGTACTTACCAGAACAAGATAGAGTGAGTCATTCTAAAGAGCATTTAGAGTCGATGCTATCTAGCCTCTATGGTGGTCGTATCGCAGAAGCTCTTATCTACGGTGATGATAAAGTAACAACTGGAGCAAGTAATGATATTGAACGTGCAACAGATATTGCGAAGAAAATGGTCACTCAGTGGGGGTTAAGTAACAAACTTGGTCCACAAATGTACATGGAAGATCAAAATGAAATGTACATGGGTGGTGGCTCACAACGTATGTCTGGCATGTCGGATGAGACGGCCAAATTGATTGACTCTGAGATTAAAGGTTTTGTGACGCGTAACTATGATAGAGCGGAACAGATTCTTAAAGATAATATGGATGTGCTTCATAGCATGAAAGACGCACTTATGAAGTATGAAACAATTGATGCGCTTCAGATTGATGACTTAATGGCTCGCATAGAGGTGAGACCTCCACGTGATGCACATGACATTAAACCGAAAGCAAAACCGTCTAAATCTGATGGTGATGCGAATGATACAGAAAAAAAGCCAACTTCTGATTCTGAGTCAAGTACAGAGCTTGATGATAGTCCGGAATAACGGTTAAAATACCCAGCAATGAAAAAGCCCCGTATATTCGGGGCTTTTTAATATTAAATAAATATAGAAGCCTGAATTTCGAGTAAAGTGATTATTATACTTAACTACTTTACTGGTGGGGTTGTTATTAAGCTAGGGTACATCATGACTACGTTAACTTTACCTCGGGATCGAGCCTTACATCTGACAGTGCCTCAAGTGATGGGGATAATTAACGTAACACCCGATTCATTTTCTGATGGCGGTGCTTACCTCACTACTGGACATGCCGTAGAACAAGCCAAAGTATTACTAAAGCAAGGTGCAACTATTTTAGATATTGGTGGTGAATCTACGCGGCCCGGTGCACCAGATGTTACCTGTGAAGCGGAATTAAAAAGGGTTATCCCTGTGATTGCTGCGATTAGAGATGTTTCTGATTGTGTGATTTCAATTGATACGAGTAAAGCGCAGGTAATGGAGGCCGCAATTGAATCTGGCGCAGATATTATCAATGATGTACGTGCATTACAGGAACCAAATGCATTACAGGTCGCCGCAAAATATTCAGATGTCCCCATTTGTTTAATGCATATGCAGGGTAAACCAAGAACCATGCAAGCAAATCCATCTTACGTTGACTTATTTGGAGAAGTAAAAGCGTTTTTTGAGCAACGTATTGCGGCTTGTGAGCAAGTCGGAATAGCTAAGGAGCGGTTGATCCTTGATCCAGGGTTTGGTTTTGGTAAAAGCTTGGCACATAATTTTAGTTTGCTCGGTGAGTTTGAACAATTTACTCAGCTTAAACTACCCTTACTGGCGGGTTTATCACGCAAATCTATGTTTGGTCAATTATTAAATCGAGAAACTGACGCGCGTGTTGCTGCGAGTTTGGCTGGTGCTTTACTCTGTGCACAGCAAGGCGCGAACATTATCAGGGTTCACGATGTTCAGGAAACCGCTGATGTTTTAAATGTATGGCATGCAGCTAGAAATGGAGTAACTTTATGACAACAAGAAAATATTTTGGTACTGATGGTGTAAGAGGTTTAGTCGGTGAATATCCAATTACGCCTGAATTTGCATTGAAATTGGGCTGGGCAGCAGGAAAAGTATTATCTAAATCTGGAACGAAAAAAGTCATTATAGGTAAAGATACGCGGATCTCGGGCTATTTATTAGAAACTTCGTTGGAAGCAGGGCTTATCGCAGCTGGAATAGATGTGGTTTTATTAGGGCCGATGCCTACACCTGCAGTGGCTTACTTAACACAAACTTTTCGTGCAGAAGCGGGTATTGTGATCAGTGCGTCGCATAATCCATATCATGACAATGGGATTAAATTTTTTAGTGGCAATGGACTCAAACTTGCGGATTCAGTTGAGCTTGAAATTGAAGCAATGCTGGATGATAAAATGACTTGTGTGCCATCGGAGCAACTAGGAAAAGCACACCGACTAGATAATGCTGATGGACGTTATATTGAATTTTGTAAAGGTCAATTCCCAAATGACTTGTCTTTGGAAGGGATTAAAATAGTACTCGACTGCGCCAATGGGGCGACTTATCATATTGCACCAGCTGTCATGCGAGAATTAGGTGCATCGGTAATCTGTCACGCATGCGAACCTGATGGTGTTAATATTAACCTCAATTGTGGTGCGACACATGTTGATAGTTTAAAGCGTCAGGTACTTGAACATGGTGCTGATGTCGGTATTGCCTATGATGGTGATGGCGATAGAGTGATGATGGTTGACCATAATGGTCGAGTGTTTGACGGCGATGATATTGTGTATATTATCGCATGCCAAGCTTTTGAACAGGGCACCTTAGGTGGGGGCGTTGTTGGTACTGTTATGTCTAATATGGGATTAGAGAACGCGCTTAAGGCTAAAGGTATTGACTTTGCTCGTAGTAAGGTTGGTGACCGCTATGTGATGGAATTACTGGCTAAAAACGGTTGGAAAATTGGCGGAGAAAGCTCTGGGCATGTATTGAACCTCGACTTAATCAGTACAGGTGACGGTATTGCCTCAAGTCTGCAAGTCTTGGCCGCGATGGTTTCACAAAATAAAACATTACAAGATTTAGGGCAAGGGTTTGTTAAATACCCTATGAAAATGATTAATGTTAGGTATTCTGTGGCGACGGACCCTACCTTAGACCCAAAAGTATTGGCTGTGGTTGAAAGTGTCGAAAATGAACTAGCAGGTAAAGGTCGTGTTTTATTACGAAAGTCAGGAACAGAACCTGTCATAAGAGTCATGGTTGAAGCCGAGCAAGAGAAGCAAGTAATCGATTTTGCTCAAAAAATTGCTGAAGTTGTTGAAACTGTGAGCAATTAACCAATTATTTTATTTTATATCTTGTAACTTAGGGTGAGTCGAGTTAGTATCTCACCCGCTTTAGAATGCGGAGTATCGAATGGCGCAGCGTAAGCCAATAGTTGCTGGTAACTGGAAAATGAACGGCTCAGTAGAGCTTGTGTCTGAAATCGGTTCAGCAATAAACGAGTGCAAAAACGAACAAGTTGACATAATTATATTTCCACCAGCACCTTTATTATTGAAAGTGGTTGAGTTCGGAATAAGTGTTGGAACTCAAACGGTTTCTGAGTTCAACTCAGGCGCTTTTACTGGCGAATTGAGTGCAGAACTAGCTAAACAACTTGGGGCTACGCATACGTTGGTCGGTCATTCTGAAAGACGCATTATTTTCGGCGAAAGCAATGAGTCAGTTGCTGATAAGTTTGCTAAAGCACAAGAGAATGGACTAATTCCTATTCTGTGTGTTGGTGAAACAGAGCAGCAAAGAGATGCTCAAGAAACTGAGATGGTTGTTGCAGAGCAAATTAATGCAGTAATTTCCAAATTAGGTATAGCAGCGCTCTTAAATTCTGTGCTAGCATACGAACCCGTTTGGGCAATTGGAACCGGTAAAACGGCGACACCAGAACAAGCACAGGCTGTACACAAGTTTATTCGTGATATGCTAAGCAAGCAAAGTGAGCATGTTGGAGATACACTGCAAATTCTTTACGGTGGCAGTGTTAACGATAAAAACAGTAAAAGCTTATTTATACAACCAGATATAGACGGTGGCCTTATTGGCGGCGCAAGTCTTAAAGCAGATGCATTTGTGAGCATTTGCAATAGTGCATTAGGGAACGTATAGCATGTACGAAATATTATTGGTAATTTATTTAATTGTGGCATTAGCACTTATTGGTATGGTGTTAGTGCAGCAAGGTAAAGGTGCCGACATGGGATCATCATTTGGAGCAGGCGCGTCAGCAACTGTTTTTGGATCATCTGGTGCGGGTAACTTTATGACAAAAACAACAACAGTTCTTGCAACTGTGTTTTTTGTACTGAGTATTGTTTTAGGTAATTTGACCGCGGGTCAAATTAAAAAAACGGATGAGTGGGAAAATCTTGAAGCACCTGTAGAAGCTATTGTAGCTCCAGCTGCGTCAGATGTACCGACATCTACCGAAGGTAATAATACTTCGGACGTACCAAATTAATAAAGAGTGGTAGCCTATAGTTACTCGGTTGTTTAACTCCTCAGTTAAACATTAGAGCCGGAAAATATGCGGATGTGGTGGAATTGGTAGACACGCTACCTTGAGGGGGTAGTGCTTTCGGGCGTGGGGGTTCAAGTCCCCCCATCCGCACCAAATTAGAGTTTTTTAACAACTCATTCAAAAACCCGATATATTTATCGGGTTTTTTGTTTTCAGTAGTTTATAATAACCGTTTACTTTACTGGTGAAACACAGTTTTTTCTTTATGATTTCATATACTTCAATTATGCTATAACAATATTCCTCTAGTTGTTACCGATCGTGATATTTATAACGCCATTAATATTTAAGTATTTCACGCCTTACATCTGTACCACCATTAGCGATACAGGGATAGTGTTAGATAGCCAAGCAGGTCAGTCTGAATCATACCAATGGGCTCGTTTGAACACCCCTCCCATGATTGAATATAAACGGTTTGTTCATTATTTGGTGATCCGACATGGTCAAACAACAACAAAAATTCCTTTAAAAATAGAAAAACCAGATGAACTTAAGTGTTTTCTACAAAAAGCTTGGGCTGTTGCGCACCGAGGTGAATTATGTGACCGGATCAGAAAACTAGAAACACTACTAAAAGTCAGATACTTGTCACACGGTCTATACGATATGGTTAAATCAGCCATTGCGCCGTTTAGTGAGCAATGGTTACCTTGGGCGGCTCAGCTAACGTTTGACCACAATTTAACAGATGCGATTATGACTTTAACTGAATTGGACTCTTGGTCTAAGCAAGATCTGAGTGAATTTAAAGAAGCATATGTCAATTATAAACTATCTGAGCATGAGGCGTTTTTTGACACAGTTGAAAACCAGCCTTTGACCGCTGCTCAGCGACGTGCCTGCGTAATTCAAGATGAGCGGCAATTATTACTGGCCGGAGCTGGCACCGGAAAAACCAGTGTGATGGTGGCTAAAGCTCAGTATTTGTTTTACACCCGACAAGCATATGCAAAACAAGTATTATTATTGGCTTATGGTAAGCAAGCTGCACAAGAAATGTTAAACAGAGCAAGTCATTATCCTACCTTCCCTGACTGTATGACTTTCCATAAACTAGGTTTACATATTATTGAAAGTGTAGAAGGGGTGATGCCTAAAGTGTCAGAGCTTGCTCAAAATGAGATAAGTAAACGGGCGTTTGTTAGGGAAACCATTTTACTCTTGTGTCAAGAGGAGCAATATAGGCTCCATTTAATAAGGTATGTTAAACAAGTTCAACGTGCTGATGTTGTTGATATTCATGATTATTTAGATAGCTCGAAGGGTAAGCGACTCATTTGTGACTTTAGTACATCACTTGGTTTACTTAAATGTAGACATGCTACGACTAGTCTTGCAAAACTAGAGAGTCAGTTCAACGAATCATTGGCTTGTGTTAGACCTATTTTAGCAGAGTATACTCTATATCTAAGTAATGAGGGAGCCATTGATTTTGAAGATATGATCATTCAATCTATTGATTATGTACAAAGTAAAAAGTTTATGTCTCCTTGGACACATTTACTTGTCGATGAGTTTCAGGATATTTCTCCGATTCGGGCGAAGCTGCTCAAGTCCTTAATTGAACAATCTGAGCGGCATTACTTATTTGCAGTCGGTGATGATTGGCAATCAATATATAGATTCAGTGGCGCTGATATTGGGCTTACCACGGACTTTACGCATCACTTTGGTGATGGCACTGTTACTCAGCTAGATAAAACCTTCAGATATCCTCAAGGGCTTTTAGACGTAACGAGTCGATTTGTGTGTGCTAATCCAGCACAAATTATGAAACGTATCACAGCACATAATGTTCAACACTGTACGCCACTTGTATATGTTGAAGAACCTACAGAGGAGCAGTCATTATCGCTCACTTTAGAAAGTCTAAATAAGCAGGCAGAATGTTCAGTGAGTGTACTATTGTTGGCACGCTACCATAAGGTGCTACCAAGTAAACAGCAAATAGATGAGATGAATCATCGTTATCAACACCTACACCTGCGGGTGATGACATTTCATGCTGCGAAAGGTATGGAAGCTGATTATGCCGTGATACTTGGATTAGCCGGTGGTGCCAATGGGTTCCCCGCACAGGATACAGCGGTGGCATTTTTAGATGCATTACTTCCGGATAAAGAGCCGTTTCCTTACGCAGAAGAACGACGTTTATTCTATGTGGCATTAACTCGTGCTAAGCAACAGATATACCTGATCATACCGCCAGGAAGCCACAGTGAGTTTGTGCAAGAGCTAGATAGTTAGTTATTAATTAGTAATTTAGGTGGGCAAATATTGTCGTATTTGGTGAACCACTGCTAAATTTATAACATTCCCTATATATTATGAAATCTAGAAATGGAAACAAGACAGTTTATTTACCAAAATCAGCAATGGGAATCTGTGCCAATTGTTGATGAAAATGTGCAGCTTGTTACAGTCTTTTTTAGTATTTATGACAGAAAGACAACGATATTGAGTTCTTTAGCCAAATACTATCCTAACGCGGAGATTGTGGGCTGTAGCAGTGCGGGGGATATCGCTGCAGCGCAGTTATATGATGATGCGATTGTTATAACCACCTTTACATTTTCAAAAACCTGTATTCGAGTATTTAATCGTTCAATAAGCGATAGTTCATTGCCTAACTTGTGCCAAAAAGCCGTTGAGATGTTAAAGGAGCCGAACCTTAAGTGGTTGATGGTATTGAGCGACGGACATGTTCTTAATGGCAGTGAAGTGGCTGAGTGCTTAGGAGCCGCGTTTGGTAATAATGTGGTAATTACAGGAGGGTTAGCTGGCGATGGAGAGCGCTTTTCAAACACAGCCTTGTGGCATATGACACCGTTGGCAGAAGGGTCTATCATTTTATGCGGCTTTTATTCTGACTCGCTGAATGTAAGCTATGCCAGTGTTGGCGGGTGGGATTCTTTTGGCCCAAGTCGAGAAATAACACGGGCAGAAGGAAATCGTTTGTATCAGCTCGATAATGAGCCTGTAATTACGTTATATCGTAACTATTTGGGCCCTTATGCGAATGATTTACCGGCATCAGCTTTAAGGTTTCCTTTACAAGTTAGAAGCTCGTCCAGTAATCAACCAGTCATAAGAACTATATTGGGTATTGATTATGAAGACAATAGCATGGTATTTGCTGGAGATATGCCGCAAGGTGGCCAGGCCCAGCTGATGAAAGCAAATTTTGATAGGCTTATTGACGGTGCTAATAGGGCCGTGACCTCGGCTTTAGAAACACCTCACAATACAACCGGTGTAGCATTGTTGATCAGTTGTGTTGGGAGAAAGTTAGTGTTGGGACCGCGGGTGGAAGAGGAGTTAGAGGTGGTGTTTAGCCAATTAACTGATGGGTTTCAAACAATGGGATTTTACTCTTATGGTGAAATTGCGCCAATTCAGGCGGGTGGGCGGTGCTTATTGCATAATCAAACAATGACTGTCACATTAATTTCTGAATAATATGCATCATTTATTGGCTAGATTACTTAAAAAAAGTGGCTTTTCTGGCATAGATTCACCGCAATACGCGCGACTTATTGGCTTATTGTCAGAAGCATTTGAACATGCAGATGAAGATCGCTGGATGCTCGAACATAGCTTGAATTTAACCAGTAAAGAGTTAACTGAAAACAATTTAGAGCTACGGACTAGGTTGGTTGATATTGATAAGTATCAACGTAGTTTAGAATTGGCACTGACAAGGCAAAAAGCCATACTGGATGCAAGTCCAGAGGTTGTTGTAGAGTTTAACATTAGTGGTGAGATCACACATATAAATCAAAATGGATGTAAATTTATCGGCTGTGACGAACATACAGCATTGGCGCTCGATGCAACGCAAGTACTTCACACAATTCTATCCTTGCTGACTTCTCCCGATATTTTTATTGAGCAAATTCAAGCGATGTTTGTATCTAAAAAAGCACAACTTACTGGTAATTTCGAAACAATTCATGGTCAATTCTATGAATATTATAGTGTCCCTGAATTGATTCAGGGGGAGTATATCGGACGAGTATGGTGCTGCCGAGATATTAGCGACCTTAGGGCACAAAAAGTCTTGTTATCACAACAAGCAAATCGTGATTCGCTTACAGGCCTTGCTAATAGGTTTAATATTATAGAAACCGTCAACCGGATGATAAAAAAAGAAAACACTCAACCATTTGCACTTGTATTAATAGACTTAGATGATTTTAAGAAAATTAATGATAGTTTGGGCCATTTGGCCGGTGATGATGCACTTAAAATTAGCGCTAAGCGGTTAGAAAGAAGAGTCGTTAAACCAGATTTGCTCGCGCGACTCGGAGGGGATGAATTTTTAGTGGTATTAACCACGCAAGACTTACAAGAGATCCACTTGCGTCTGGCGCATATTCTCAGCGCTTTTCATGACCCTATTAAAATCGAAGGTAATTGTTACCAGTTATCACTGAGTGTTGGTGTTGCAACTTACCCTGCTCATGGCGACCAAGTATCTGAGATACTTGGAAAAGCCGATATTGCAATGTATCAAGCAAAAAAGCAGGGTAAGAATCAGTATAAATTATTTGACGCTGCGTTAGAGGAACGCGTTCAGAAGGCAATTTACATCGAAGAACGGTTACGTCAAGCGATTTTATTAAAGCAATTTGAGCTTTATTTTCAGCCGAAAATAGATATCTCCTCGAGAGAAGTTATATCACTTGAGGCGCTTATACGATGGAATGTAAATGGTCACATGATATTTCCAGATGAGTTCATTCCAATTGCGGAAGACAAAGGGTTGATTGGGAAAATAACCGACTGTGTTTTAGAGATGGCGTGCGAAACGCTGAGCCAGTGGCACGGATTAGCGCATTTAAAAAACCTATCTATCGCAATCAATATTTCAGGCAAAGATATTAGCGTTGATAATTTCTTTGAAAAGCTGGCTGGACTGCTCAAGAGGTATAAATTTGAGCCTAGTTTACTAGAATTAGAGCTGACAGAAAGTGCATTGATTAGCAATCTAGCTAATGTAAAAGATACGCTGATGCATTTAAAAAATTTAGGTATTAAGGTGGCAATTGATGACTTTGGTACCGGTTACTCTTCATTGGCATATTTACAAGCTTTAGATATTCATTACTTAAAAATAGATAGACAATTTGTGGCGGCGTTACTTACAGAGCCTAAAGCGGAAGCCATTGTACAGAGTATTATTGATGTAGGGAAAAACTTAGGACTGGGATTAATTGCGGAGGGAGTAGAGCAAGCTGATCATTTAGCAAGATTAGATGCAATGGGCTGTGATCAAGCACAAGGGTATTATATTTGTCGACCATTACCCCTGTCAGAGCTGATTAAATTCATTAGTGGTCAGAGGAAGTGCACTTAGTATTTGCACTATAACGAGCTGAACTTGAGGTTTCTGACGTTTGTCACTTTGGTATTTAGGATTGTTTTGTTATTGTTGATAAAAACACAGAAGGAGTGAAGTATGAGTGGAACAACAATGATATTTTTAATTGTGCTTGTATCTGTAGGTTTTGGCGCATTTAGAGAAATATATATGACTAAACTGGAGCTAAAAAAGCAAAGTAGTAAAGGTGGCAAAGATGTTGATGAACTAAAGTCTGAAATTTCGACTTTACGAGAGCGAGTAGAGGTGCTTGAAAAGTTAGTGACTGATGATGGTTATCAGGTCGCGAAAGATATTAACCGATTATAACTAATAACAATAAATTGCTAGGAAGGCGCAAAGCCTCCCTTATCTCAACTTATTTACACTTCGTATGAAATGGGGTCTTGAGCATTGTTGAGTGAAAAAGCTTCTAAGCGCTCTTGGCACGCTCCACACTTTCCGCAGGCATGCTTGCGGCCATTATAGCATGTCCATGTATGGCTATAATCTAGGCCCATTTTTAAGCCGTCAGTTAGTATATCTATTTTAGTATTGTTTAAATACGGACTAACAATCTCGACTGCATCATAATTGGCAATGCGGCACACATCGTCCATTTTTTTTACAAACTCAGGTCGACAATCAGGGTAAATTGCATGGTCTCCCGAGTGTGCACCGTAGAAAACTTTACTGGCTTTGATTGATACGGCGTAACCAACAGCCAGAGAAAGTAAGATCATATTTCGATTCGGTACAATGGTACTTTTCATACTCTCTTCTTCATAGTGGCCCTCAGGTACCTCAATATCATCAGTCAGCGATGAACCGCCAATAAGTTGGTTGATAGCTGAAATGTCAACAATTTTATGAGCGATGTTAAGTTGCTCACATACCTCAGCCGCAACTTCTAGTTCTTTAACGTGGCGTTGGCCATAATTAAACGATAATGCATACACTTCATGTCCTGAACGGACAGCTTTATTTAAAACTGTGTATGAATCCATACCGCCAGAATAAATCACAACAACTTTTTCGCGCATAACTCTTTTGCCTCGATTTTGATAGAGGTTTACTTCAGGGCGCGATATACTACACGGCCGGCGAAAAAATAACAATTTTCATCGGCATTTTTTTGAGTTTAGAAAGTTGTATCGGAGCTGTTTTGTACAAAATCAACGAAGTTTTTGAAACTATTCAAGGTGAAGCGAGTTATACGGGCGTCCCATCTATCTTTTTGAGGTTACAGGGCTGTCCAGTAGGCTGTTCATGGTGTGATACTAAGCAAACATGGGATGTAAACACGACATATTTGGTATCACTTGATAAAACGGTTGAGAAAAAAGCAGATTCAGAGCTTTGGGCCGAAGCGTCAGCAGAGCAAGTTGTTAGTTTGTTTAAAGAAAGAGGTTACTTAGCTAAACACGTTGTGATCACCGGTGGCGAACCTTGCATGTATGACTTAGTGCCATTATGTGAGCAATTACATGATGCTGGGTTTTCAACGCAAATTGAAACCAGTGGTACGTTTGACATTAAAGTACCTCAGAGCACCTGGGTCACTGTGTCTCCCAAAATTAATATGCGGGGGGGTTATAAAATTCTGGCTGACGCGATGCAACGTGCCGATGAGATTAAACACCCAGTTGCAATGCAAAAGCATGTTGAAGAACTAGAAGCTTTATTTTTAGAAACGGGTGTTACACCGAAATTGGTTTATTTACAGCCAATTAGCCAAAAGGCTAAAGCGACTAAGTTAGCGATAGACACATGTATGAAGAAGAATTGGCGTTTATCGATACAAGTTCATAAATACATTGGCATAAACTAAAGCCTTTTGATATTTGGTGTGTGAATGCTAAGGAATCATGGAAAGGGACAGGCACAACGTATTTGGTTGTGCCTTAAAGATTAGCTATTTTCGCTAATGTAATCAATAACTACTTGATGATGTTCTTTTGTTTTGAACTTATTAAATACATGCTTAATCGTACCATCTTGACCGACTAAAAAGCTTAGTCTATGAATACCATCATATTCTTTCCCCATAAATTTTTTGAGTCCCCATACACCAAATGCATCAGCAATTGCGTGATCTTCGTCAGAGAGCAAATCAAAATTCAGTTCTTTTTTAGTTTCGAAGTTTTTCAACTTTTTGACCGGATCTGGACTTATGCCCACAGCAACTGTATTTAACTGTGCTAACTGTTGTTTGTGATCCCTCAGTTGCTCAGCTTGTACGGTACAACCCGGCGTGAGCGCTTTTGGGTAAAAGTACACCAGAACTTGCGTGCTGTTTAATAGCGATGCAAGCTCTATGGCTTCACCGTTTTGATTATGTAAGGTAAAAAGTGGGGCGTTATCACCCGCTTTGAGTGTATTCATTCAAGTAATCCTTAGCGAATGCGTCTTAGTATATAATCTACGTCTAAACTACTGGAAAGATCTTCAAATTTGATCTTAAAAGTATCTACGTCAACATTGGTAGGTATATTTATTTCTAGTTCGCAGCGCATATGTGTATCGGTGCTTTTTTGGTAGGTATCTGATTTTAAAGAGCATATATTAATACTTTGCTCAGCAAAGAAACGTGTAACTTTACTTAGGGTACCCGGAGTATCTATACCGTTATATTCAAGTGTATATCCGGCGCTGAAATCTGAGTGGTAATGCGTACTTGTGCGTTTCATCATGGTAAGTAAGCCTAGCTCCATGCCTTTGACAGGCAAGGTGTGCTCAACACGACTTATGGCCGACATGTCACCACTTAGTAACATTATGAAGGTAAATTCATTGCCTAAAATGGCGATACGGCTGTCAGTAATATTACAATGACAATCACTGACTAATTGCGTCAGTTCACTGACAATACCGGAGCGATCTTCACCGATGGCTGTTAGTACCAATTGTTGGTTTTCAAAAGCAGTCATTCAAGGTGCCTAAAATTGGGTCAGGATTACTCACGAAGCTTCAAATGCTGCAGTAATACGACGAATAATTGATATTTAACCAAAAATAGTAACATAGATACGCCATCAAGGCATGGTTGATTTTGTAATAAGTAGGTTAAATATGCAATAAATGAACGGCTTTCTTGTGTTTAGTAGCTTTGGAAAGTACCATAGTGTCGTTTTTGCGTTTGCAACTAGTGAAGCGCTTTTATTTATGTTTTATCTGTTTAATTAAGACATAGTTTTATATTTTACAGTGAACCAAATCAGCATTCCCCACTCATAGTATTGAATTAAAAAATAAAGGGTTTGCTAAGGAGAATAATCAGTGCAGTATTGGATCCCAAAAGCGTTGACAGTTGGCGTGGTTCTTGGTTTATCTGGGTGTAGTGTATTTATAAACGACGCGCACAATAAGCGAAATTATCGTGTTAGCGAGGCCGTTAAAGTTCCGGCGCAATTAGAGCAGCCGTTTCAAGATGATACGTATAAAATGGACGTAGCTCAGTTCAAAAATGACCCCGAGGCTAAGAGTTTCCGTCCTCCTCAGCAAGTATTGACGCTCGCTGCGGGAAGTTGGGTAGAGGAAAATGAAACTGTTGCACGCGTTTATTTTGATAAAAATGATGGAATTGAAGATTTAAATCAATTTATTTGGCGTTCAGTCGATAACGTCGTAGCAAGTCACCAAAGTCGTATTATCTCAGACCAACGCAATGATGGTGTTGTTGAATTAGATTGGTATTCGTTGATAAAGCCAACAGAAGGTTGGTTTTGGGAAGATTCAAAGGCTGTTTCAGAGCAACGTATTAAATTTGTGATTGAACGTAAAGAGCATCAGCGAACAGCTTCGTTAAAAGCCGAATTGATAGATTACCGCAGTGACACTCGACCTTTGACAGACCTGTTACAGCAACAATTAGAAGTGAGAGCCCTAAACGAGGTGGTTGCTGAGTTTGATTACTTATATCGTTTGTTAGAAGTTGAATTGAGGAAGCAGCAAGGTATTTTGTCACTGAGAATCGGATTTGATGATGACGGTAATGCGGCATTTATCACCGAGCAAAATCATGAAAAAATAATAGATCGGTTTGCTAACTTTTTAGAGCGCGTGAATTTTACTGTGATCCGTATTGATAGAGATACCGGTGCAGTCTCAGTACGCTATGAGAAACCAGAAGATAGCGTATGGGATTCAATTTGGGGAGATGATGTACTTGAGCTGCCAATTGAGAGCGGGGATTATGTGATAACTGTGGCAGCAACTAAAGAAAATAGTACATCGCTGACATGGCGAGATAGTAACGACGAAGTACTAGATGCTAGTACAATGACGTTGCTACAGGAAACACTACTTTCTGTATTGCGTGATAAAGGGTTAACAATTTAATCACCTTATTTTTGAAAAAGAAAAGAGCTTAGGCTCTTTTCTTTGTTTTTGTAGGCAAATTATAATGACAACACACTCTAGCCGCGCAAAGTCGATAGATTTACGCACTTTATTCGCTTTTATTGTTCCTTCATTAATAGGTGTTTTCTTATTTATGACACCCGTTGCAATTGGTGAGGTAATGACCATACCCATAGCTGTAATGGCCAAGGCTTTGCAAACATTTGTAGCACCATTTATTAGTGAGGTTATTTTAGCCATTATCACAGTTACCGGAGTGATGAGTTTATTGGTGAAGCTGGTTAAACCTGTGTGGGTGGAAAAGTTACCAATCTTAAAACATCTATTTGATGTCAGTTGGATTTGGCTAATTACGCGTTTACTTGGTATGATCTTTATCATCATGACATTCTTTCAAGTAGGGCCAAGCATCATTCACTCCGAACATACCGGTTCTCTGGTGCTAAATGACTTACTCCCTGTTTTATTCTCCGTGTTTGTACTCGCTGGTTTACTCTTACCTTTATTGCTCAATTTTGGCTTATTGGAGTTAGTAGGTACTTTATTAACACGTGTGATGCGTCCGTTATTTGGGGTTCCAGGAAGAAGCGCGGTGAATTGTGTTGCATCTTGGCTTGGTGATGGCAGTGTCGGTATTTTGATGACAGCACGACAATATGAAGACAAATACTATACGCAAAGAGAAGCCGCAATTATTGGCACGACCTTCTCAGCGGTGTCTATTACGTTTTGTTTAGTGGTAATTGGACAAGTTAAATTAGAACATCTATTTGCTCCATTTTACCTAACGGTATGCTTAGCAGGCTTCGTTGCGGCAATCATTGTACCTCGGTTACCCCCACTTCGCTTCAAGCAAGATGTATATATTGATGGCAGTGCTGTTGATACGGATGCTGAAGCTGTACCAGAAGGGAGGACTTTATTGTCACATGCATTAGATGTCGCTTTAACCAAAGCAAAGAAAGCACCTGGCGTCAAAGGGACGATTCAAGAAGGGCTGAGTAATGCTTTGGATATGGTGTTTGCAGTTTTACCAGTCGTAATGGCGGTGGGAACAATGGCATTAATTATTGCTGAACATACGACGATATTCCAGATATTAGGTACTCCGTTTGTACCTTATTTAGAGTTGCTACAAGTTCCTGAAGCAGCGCAGGCTGCGCAAACAATAGTCGTAGGCTTTGCAGATATGTTTATTCCATCAATTCTTGCCGCCAGTAATATTGAAAGTGATGTGACTCGCTTCATTGTTGCAGCGATGAGTGTTACACAGCTTATCTACATGTCAGAGGTGGGAGCATTGTTGTTGGGTAGTAAAATTCCAGTGAACATTTTTGAGCTATTTGCTATTTTTATTTTGAGGACACTCGTGACGTTACCCGTTATTGCAGTGATGGCACATTGGCTGGTGGGTTAGCGTTTTGAAATATGAAAAAAGCGCTTAATCAGCGCTTTTTTTTGTTGTCTCTTTATGTGTCTGTTTTTCTAATTTCTGTTTTACTTCAAATTTAGTTGCATATTTGAGTAAAGCAATATTACTCCAAATTATCCCCAGTACCCCGATAATAATTAAGGTGACTTGCCAAGTTTCTAACTGTTCCATAGTGCTCTCCAGATAGTCAACAACCTTTATTGTACTGCTCAAAATAGTAAAATGGAATTAAGCACAGTAACCTTGAGTATATTTTTAAAATGTACTGAAAATTGTAGCTTTTACGAAGCAATTTATATATTAACTTGATACTATTCACATCTCGGTCAGGCTTATTATTTTAGGCTAAGGTGTATTATTTTTTAGGATGGAGTGAGTAGTCAATCAATGGAACATGTATTAATCTGGCCAGCACAATATCCATTGTTGTTAAGAGGGCTAGCAGAGCAAAATGGGGCCTTTATTTTAGACGCTTTGGAATCGTGGCCAACTTGCGAAACGTCAATCGATGAACAGGGCGTTGAAGCAACCATATTACCGCCTATATTTTACCTGCTGTGGTTAAAGCCATTAGAACCGTTTGAATCATGTTATTTTCAACATATAGACGAATACGATGAGCAACAGCAAGCATATTCTCAACAATTATTCGAGCACCTTGATTCTACTGGTATGACTAGGCAGTCGCTTACGGCGACTTTATTAGAAAGGTTGTTAGAGTATAGCGACTTGCAGCTGCAGATTGATAGTGTGGCCAACCCCAGTTTTTTTGAACTGTTATTACATCGCCGCTATTTTCAAGTCATCAAATGGGGAGTGACGCAAGGTTTAAAAATGGAAGCTGTAGATGTGTGTAACGCATGGGTGCACGAAGATTTACGAGAAGCCATTATTCACGCTTTACCTAATTGTATTATCGATATCTCTGAAACCACAAAGCGCGCTACACAGAACTTATTAAAGGGAGATGAGTATTACTCTTTACTTAAAGAGCTATGTGACGATGAGGAGTTAACAAGCTTATTAGAGCAGGCGTTGTTAGCACACGTGATGCAAGATCAAGCAAAACAATCGGTATTGATCGCATTTATTAGCCAAGGTGCTCAAGGACACGCAAAAGATGAATTAGGGTGCTCTGCATTTATGTGGGCGATTGAAAAAGGTTTTGTGAATGTGGTGGAGCAATTGTTACCATATCAGGATATTAAATGTATAGATGATATGGGGCAAACGTGTTTGCATTATGCTGTTCGCTCAAATTTACCAAGCATGGTTAAAGTGATATTAAATGCAGGGTGTGACCCACATCAAAGAGATGTGTCAGAGCTTACAGCGTATCGATTAGCAATGAAAAATGGCGCATTAGCGGCGAGAAAAGTGCTTGAAGAGTTTGGTGTTATCGAGCTGTCAGAGCAAGCACAGTATAATAAAATTAAGCAAGTTCATGCCTTATATGCTTTGGCTATTTTACTATTACCATTACAGTTATTCTTTTTTTTCCATGACAACTTAAGTGCAAAACAAGAATTTGTATGGGGCTCGGCTCTGTTAGGGGTAAGCGTGTTCGTTTTAGCTAGGGGAATTAGGGGGGGACCTCTTTATCCTTCTCGGATACATCCTTGGTCACTTAAAGGGCTCAGTGCATTAAGTTGGTTGAGCATTAGTTTACAGGGTATGTTTTCATTGTTGGTGCTTATTACATTGCTCGGTGTCTAACTACATTAGACACCGAGGGTACTTGTACTACACAATATAAGTGTTTCTAACTACTCTTTAGGTGCTTGGTGGGCTTGTTTCTCGTCCGCTAAGTCTTCTTTTAGCTTCCTGATCTTTAAGCCTAACTCTTGTCCTCTATGCCTTGCATAATATGTGCAGCCAACAAACATTGCGGTTGCCAGTAATAGCTCAAGTAATGCAATAATTCGTTGTTCTGGTGCAATCCATATCATCGTCAAACTATGCATAAAGTAGATCATAACAATAAAATTTGCCCAAGCATATGTGTAAGGCTTATCTTGAATTATGCCTTTTAAAGGCAGTAATAGTGGGAGTATATAGATGGTAAAAATAAATCCTGTACTGTAATTCTCTTTAGGTACAAGTACAAACATCCAAATAGGCATTAATAAAAGTAAGCCGATATACCCAGTTAAGGCTAAGCGTTGATAATTGAGGGTTACTTGGTTTTTTGCAATTTTCTTCATTTAAGTTTACTTGCTATAGTAAATAATCGTTTGCCGACTGATTGGCATATTTTAATTTCCGTATTTGATAACTTTGTTGTGTTATCTGCCCCAGCAACATGTGTTGCACCATATGGTGTGCCTCCTGTTGTGGTATCAATGAGTTCAGGAACGTCATAGGGTACGCCTAATAACATCATCCCATGATGAAGCAAAGGTAATGATAAGTTCAAAAGCGTAGCTTCATTGCCACCATGCATGCTACTTGATGATGAGAATACACAAGCGGGTTTATCTATCAGTTGTCCTTTTAACCAAATGTCACTGGTGGTTTCCCAAAAGAGTTTCGCTTGAGCGGCCATCATCCCAAACCGGGTGGGGGTACCAAAGGCGAGCGCATCACACTCTATAAGGTCTTGTTTCGTTACGACAGTATCGTGTGATAACTTCTTCTCAAAAGTTCTCAGTTTCACAGATGCGCCTAAATATTCAAGCGTGTCACTAATCTCATGGGCCATGTTTGCAACTGACCCGTGACTTGAATGATACAAGACAACAATATTTACCATTTATAGTATTGCCAATACAGACTCAGGAGGTCTACCGATTGCGGCTTGATTATTACTTACAACGATAGGGCGCTCTATCAGCTTTGGGTTGTCAATCATCGCATTTTTAAGTGTACTTTCAGGCGTTTCAGGCGTTAATGCAAGTTCTTTGTAAAGCGCTTCTTTGTTACGCACAAGCTGATGTGCAGAACGATAACTGAGTTGTGTAAGTAGTGTCTCTAATTGTTCTAAGTTGATAGGTGTTTTTAAATATTCGACAATTGTAGGTGTTACGCCTTGCGTTTCTAAAAGGGCCAATGTCTCACGAGACTTTGAACAACGAGGGTTATGGTAGATGGTGACAGACATAATAACTCCGACTAAGTTTTGTATATTTTACTGTATCTATGTGGATTCTTAAAGCTTTGCTAGCTCTTTTTGCATTTGCCTATATTGACTTAAAAGAGCTTTGAGGCGACTTGCTTTAACTGTTTCTTGCTTTTTAACATTGTTCAATGCACGTTGTATTTCATCGGCTGCTTGAATATACGCGCCGTACTGGGCCAGCAAACTTGCTTTAGTTTCGTGATATGCTGATTTATTGCCTTGTTCTTTGTAAACTTTACTTAATAAGTCGATTGCCAGAGTATGTTCCGGCTTATCTAATAGGAATATCTTTAACAATTGAGCGGCTTTATTGTATTGTTTTGCCTCAATAGCGGCATTCGCGAAGTTAAGCGTTATCACTTGATTATTTGGTCTGAACTCATGTTTTTCTTGGAGTAATTTGACGGCTTCAACTGCTTTTTCTTGCCCTATTAATATATCTGTATAAGCATCTAAGTAGAACAAGTTATCTGGTTCATTACTGAGTAGCTTTAAGATAATATTTTCAGCTAAAAGATACTTGTCCTGATCGAGTAGTGATAGTGCTAGCCCATACTGAAGTGCTCGGTTATCCAGCTTTGAGGAGTGCTTGAGTTCACGTTCAAAAAAGGCTTGGGCGTCCTCGCTTTTATACTGATTTCTGGCAAGTACACGGCTTTTTGCTAACTGAAACTTAGTGCTTTCCATAAGCCTAATTGGACTGTATTGCTGTGCTCTTAGCCTCACATCGGATATACGTGAATCTGGTAATGGGTGGGTTAACAAAAACACTGGAGGCTTGTTTTTAAAACGAGTTTGCGCGGCAAGTTTACTTAAAAACTCAGCCGATTGAGTTGCATCAAAGCCAGCCGCATGAAGAGTTTGCATACCAAATCTATCTGCTTCTTGCTCGGCTTTTCGGCTATGCGTCAGTTGACTAAGTGCTGCTTGAGTCGAATTTGCCGCGATAATAGCCATACCTGCATCTGGCGCAACGACAGTGGCTAAAACCCCCGCAATCATACCTGCAATTGTTAAAGCACTATTGTCCTGTGCTTTTTGTATTCTTCGTGCAAGATGGCGTTGTGTTACATGGGCAATTTCATGGCCTAAAACGGATGCAAATTGACTTTCATTATCTGATTGCGCAATCAGACCAGAATGAACACCGACGTGCCCCCCGTAAAATGCAAAGGCGTTAATTGCTGGGTTATTGATCCAGAAGAAAGTAAAAGGGAATCGCACGTCATTGGCATTCGCAACTAAACGATTTCCAAGTGATGTTAAGTATTCGTCTAATACAGGGTCTTGCAATAATGGAGAACCTGAACGAATTTGCATCATCATTACATTACCAAGCGCTTGTTCTTTTTCGATAGGCAACGCTTGCAGTGCTGAAGTGCCTAAATCAGGCAGCTTAAATGGGCTTTGTGCAGATGCTTGGCAACTCGATATCAACAACCCAGCACCTATTATATACCTTAGAAGTGTGTTAAATGTCATACTAGTCCTTCTTTATATCGTCACCAAGCATCAGTTTTGCGAGATCTATTTCATCACTACATGCTCGGCTGTCTTTTTCGCAGAGCTGGTAAAAATCTTTTATTGAGACACCGTCAACAGATTTGACGTTCAATTCTTTTTTTAAAAAAGTAATTATCTTATGTACTACTTTATGAGCGTGTAGAATCATCGCTTTATCTGCAATATCACCTCGTTCAAAGTAAAACCCGATAAACTTATGAAGCTGATTTATGCGAATGAGGTTTTTCATTGTATGAGGATCCCAAACTTGAAACTCCATAAATCGATTGTCTTTAATGTAATTATCGACTTTCATATCTTTCGCATAAGGGTATGCCCAGAGTTCAAACCCTCTGTCAGTAAATGCTTGGTGTAATGCGATCCGAGGCTTTTCATGAGTATGAATCATCCCATTATCATCTTCATAGCCATCTAATAGTGTGAGGTTCCAATTGCGTTTGTTTAATAATCGCTTTACAGCATTATCAAAGCCATGCTGTAGAATCCCTTCACTCTCGCTAACTGATGATGCAACAAGATGGTAAAATGGGGGAAGTTCGCCCCAATTAATTTGTTTTTTATACCAATTAATTTCTTTTAACGTTGGGTTATCGGGTAGTTGGGCTTTACCGCTGGGTTTAGGCATAAAAAAACCTTACAAATTCTACTTATATCTATAAGGATAAACCATTGCGGTGTACCAAGCTATAGAACTAACCTTTTTAGTTTGTACATCACAGTGTTACACTAATTGTCTGTTATTTGATACAGGCTTCATAGAAAATTGCTGAGAGTCCACGTATATGCTAGACATTGACCTATCAGAGTTTAAGTGTCCACAGTTTTTTGTGCAATTTAAATGGCACTTGTTACAGGCTGACAAAGCTGAAGGTACAATCCGGTTTCATCATTTAGGCGAACAAGATATTAGTGATATTGTGCGATATTTAACACTACATAACTATCATTATTATAGTCAGGTTACCTCCCAACCTTTCATTGAGGTGAGTATTAAACATGTTTGAAATAGTAAAACAGTGGTATCAAAACAAATTTTCAGATCCACATTCAGTGACACTGTTACTGATGCTTATTACATTAGCAATGCTACTTTACTTCTTTGGTCCGTTTGTTGTACCTGTACTCGTAGCCTTAGTGATCGCGTATTTGCTAGATTGGCCGACTGCGCATGTTCAAGCGGTAGTTCATAATAGGGTACTGGCGACAACTCTAATCATGTTATTGTTTGTTGGAGTGGTACTTGCCTTGTTGCTGGGTATTGTTCCTGTGCTGTGGCAGCAACTGAGCAACCTATTGCAAGAAAGCCCGCACATGATTGAAAAGGGCAAGTATTTTTTACTTCATTTGCCAGATGATTACCCCAACTTGATAACAACTCAACAAGTGCAGTCGTTTGTAACGACATTTGAGTCTAAAGTTATTGAACTAGGGCAAGTCGTTGTCTCTGCATCATTGACATCTTTAAAGGACGTCGTAGCCTGGCTAATTTATTTAGTCCTTGTACCATTATTAGTATTTTTCATGCTAAAAGATAAAGTCACGTTAACAGATGGTATTGCTCGCTTGGTCCCGAAAGATAGACGTTTGATCATTCAGGTTTGGCATGAAATGGATCACCAAATCATGAACTATATCCGTGGGAAAGTATTCGAGATCATCATTATTGGTAGTACTACATTTATTGCTTTTTATATTTTAGATTTACGTTATGCAGCATTGCTTGGTGCGCTTGTTGGTTTATCAGTATTAATTCCATTTATTGGTGCGGCACTTGTCACAATTCCAGTTGCGGCGGTTGCTTTATTTCAATTTGGTGTTGATACGCAGTTTTGGACTGTGCTCATTGTCTATGGGGTGATTCAAGCGTTAGACGGCAATGTATTAGTACCACTTTTGTTTTCAGAAGCGGTTGACCTCAACCCAGTATACATTATTGTTGCTGTGCTATTTTTTGGTGGGATATGGGGTTTTTGGGGGGTGTTTTTTGCAATTCCTCTCGCTTCTTTAGTTAAAGCACTGTTCAATGCTTGGTCAACTCAATGGCAAGAACCGGAAAAGCCTTTACTGAAAGAAAGCTAATATAAGTTATTATTTTGTGAATGTCGTAGCAAAAATTAGCTATTATGCGCTTTTCCCCCAATGCTTTGAAGAATAACAAGTACAGGGATGAAAGCCGCTCTGATATTCCTATTAAGCTTCTTAAGCTAACGTGTTTTTGTGAAAAGTATTAAATAAAGGCAGCTAATATAAGTTGCCTTATTAGTAAGCATTGTAGCAAAAGTTAACTATTATCTGCTGCGGCACCAGTACTTTGACGAATAACAAGTGATGGTGTAAAAGTCGTTATGATATCTCTATCTTGTGACCTTGAACCTCGTGTTTTTGTGAAAAGTAACCTTGCTGCATGCTCTGAAATAACATTATTAGCTTGATGTGCAGTGGTTAATTTAGGCCATGTTTGGCGAGAGAAGGGAGAATCTTCGAACCCTGTGATTGAAAGTTGAGCAGGTATGTCTATATTCATTAATCGAGCGGCAAACAATGCACCTGCAGCAACCTCGTCATTCCCACCAAGAATCGCCGTAATATTATTTTGGTTGTTATCTTTGAGTAAACTTTGTGCGCCAAGTACACCCGATTCGAACGAGTAACTTCCTTCATAAATTAGTTGCTCATTATACGCAACATTGTGATCTTGTAGTGCTTGACGATAACCAGCCAAGCGCTCTGAGGTCGATTTATGTTCTTTGTCTCCTAATACAAAGCCTATTTTTTTATGGCCTAATGAAATAAGGTGCTCTGTTATTTCATGAGATGCGGCGAAATCATCCACAAAAATACAATTGCTACTATTCTCAGTTTCTTGTGCTCGACCTGATAAAAGCCGGACATATTGAATACCAATTTCGTCTAACATATCAATGATCGCTTGTTGCTCAGATAGTGGTGGTGTGAGTACTAAACCAGCTAATCGTGAACGTTTAATCATGGTCACGAATTCTTCTTGCATATTATCGTCAGAGTAGCTGCAAGGATGAATAACCAGTTCATATCCCTCTTCTTTACAGCGTGACAAAACCCCATTTTGCATATCAATTACATAGTAAGCATTGGGGTTGTCATAAACTAAACCAACCGCAAATGATGAAGTACCTGCGAGGTTTCTAGCTGCAATATTGGGCTGATAGTTCAACTCTTTAACCGCATTCATTACAATATCATACGTTTTCTTTCGAACTGACGGTTCTTTATTGATCACACGAGAGACGGTTTTCATTGAAACACCGGCTAACTTAGCGACATCATTTATGGTGACTTTCATTTTGTTGTTCTTTTATTTGAGAGAGCGCAACGAGCTCAAAATTCATTAAATGATAATATTTGTAGCTTAGTCTATCTAATCCAAACATAAAATAGCAGCATAAAGATCATAAATAAATTAATGATACCGGTGTCAAAACATCAAAATTGAGTTATTATCTCCGTAGTAAAATCAAAAAGTAGATGATTGACAGCGTTGTCATTTTAACTTAAGGTTAACTGAACAAGTGTTATTTTACTCGTTGAAATATTGTATTACTTCATTTTTCAATAAGTTATTCGTGTTTAGGGGAATAGTATGAGTTGCCGAAGCAACCTTAGTAGTTGGCAAGCGCTAGAGCAGTCTGCAGCAAATTTAAAACAACAAAAACTAAAAAGCCTGTTTGCTCAGGACGATCAGCGGTTTGATAAATTTTCGTGCCAAATCCCAGGGTTACTTTTTGACTATTCCAAGCAACTGATAGATGAAGATGCTTTTTCTCATTTAATTTCTTTAGTTGAAGAAGTAAATCTAGATGCTTGGCGTAAAAAAATGTTCTGTGGTGAGAAAATAAACTTTACTGAAGATAGAGCAGTTCTTCACACGGCATTGCGTAATCGTTCTGGTTCATCGGTCATGGTTGACGGTGAAGATGTTATGCCTGCGGTTCAAACAGAATTGGATAAAATTAAGCATTTTACTGAGAAAGTGCGCTCGGGTGAGTGGACTGGATATACCAGTAAAGCAGTAAAAGACATTGTCGCTATTGGTGTGGGAGGTTCTAACCTAGGTCCACAAATGGCAACTGAGGCGCTTAAAGCGCATACAGACGATAAGCTAAATGTGCACTACGTCTCGAATGTAGATGGTGTACAGTTAGCGGATGTACTAAATAAAGTTGACCCGGAAACAAGCTTGTTTGTGATTTCTTCAAAAACGTTCACAACATCAGAAACAATGACTAATGCAAATTCTGCGGTTAAATGGTTTTTAAATAGCGCAAAAAGCGAAGCTGCAATTGAAAAGCACTTTGTTGCTGTCAGTACGAACTTACAAAAAACCCGTGCATTCGGTATTGCTGATGAGAATGTATTTACTATGTGGGACTGGGTCGGTGGTCGGTTTTCTCTGTGGAGTGCCATTGGCTTACCGATATCGTTATATCTCGGCTTTGAGGTGTTTTCTGATATATTAGCTGGTGCCTATGAGATAGACGAGCATTTTAAAAATGCACCGACATCACAAAATATACCCATAATCATGGCACTTTTGAGTGTTTGGAATACCAGCTTTTTGGGGTATAAGGCACAAGCAATATTACCTTATGATCAGGCACTGCATATGTTACCGGCTTATTTACAACAGGGTGAGATGGAGAGCAATGGCAAGTCAGTTGCATTTGATGGACGAACGGTTGAATATACAACAGTACCATTAATTTGGGGAATGACAGGGATCAATGGCCAACACGCATTTTATCAATATCTGCACCAAGGCAATAATATTGTACCGGCAGATTTTATCGCTTCAGTAAAACCACAAAAAGTGGTTGATAAGCATCATGATATTTTGTTATCAAACTTTTTTGCTCAAACTGAAGCAATGATGGCAGGTGTAGATGAGCAACAAGTTCGCAAAGATTTGGCTGAGAAGGGCATCGCTCAAGAAAAAGTAGAGCAACTAATTGCACATAAAATTCATCAAGGAAATAGGCCGACAACCTCTATGATACTTGATACGGTTGATGCAAAGGCGGTTGGGCGATTGATTGCGTTATATGAACATAAAATATTCTGCCAAGGTATCCTGCTAGAAATTTGTTCATTTGATCAATGGGGTGTCGAGCTAGGAAAAGGGTTAGCGTCAGCCATTGAAGCTGAATTGACCCAAGATAATGTGCATCATGAACACGATAGCTCAACAAATGGTCTTATCGCTTACTATAAGCAACGTCGCTAACTATTGTAACAAATTGGTCTCAATATATGAGACAACTGAATCACGCAATGTGAAAAGATTACCTTTGAACGGGTAGCGCTGGAGTTCTTAGGGCCTGTATTTTTGTGAGAGGAATTACAGGGCCCCTAAGGCTCATTTATCGCAAAATATCCACCTCCAGCTTATTCCTGTTAGAGTACTTTGCAATCGAATTCAATGCTGTATAAAACGGCTGTTTTGGTAGACTGGGCGGTAGCTTAACTGTCAAATATTATAATGAAATATTGCGCGCCTTTTAACATGGTTTGTTTCGACGCGCCTAACCTGTAGAGAGTAAATTATGCTTAATCCTTTTGATATCGTAATTTTTGGTGGTGGGGGTGATTTAGCCTTACGTAAATTATTACCAGCGATGTATCGTGCATATCAAGAAGGGAACCTGCCCGAAGGCTCTCGTATTCTGCCGACTGTTCGAGAAGAAAGTAAACAACAAGAATACATCGAAACGGCACATCAAGCACTTCAATCGTTTTTGGGGGCTGATGAATTTAATGAGAAAGATTGGTTTGCGTTCTCTGAATTTTTAGTACCCGTTGTGGTTAATGTTACTGACATTGATGACAACTGGGATAAGCTAAAAACTACTTTAGATCAAGATGCAGCCGATAAATCTCGCGTTTTTTACTTATCGTTACCACCCGCTGTTTATGGTAAATGCTGTGAGATCTTATCACTGAAGTCTCTTATAACTGAAACGTCTCGTGTTGTTGTGGAAAAACCAATTGGTTACTGTGGCAAGTCTGCGGAAGAGATCAATGGTAAAATTGCGGAGTTTTTTACGGAAGAACAAATTTTCCGTATTGACCATTATCTGGGAAAAGAGACGGTACAGAACTTAATGGCGTTGCGTTTTTCAAATGCATTATTTGAAAACCTCTGGGATGCGAAGTCTATAGATAATATTCAAATTAGCATTTCTGAAACCGTTGGGTTAGAAGCTCGAGCTGGGTTTTATGATAAAGCCGGCGCTTTACGAGATATGGTGCAAAATCATCTTTTGCAGTTGTTGTGCCTTGTTGCGATGGAGTCGCCGCATAAGTTAAATGCAAATAGTATTCGTACCGAAAAGCTTAAGGTATTAGAAGCGTTGCGTCCTCTTGTTGGCACAGACGTTGATGATAACATCATCCGTGGCCAATACGTCCCCGGTGATTTACAAGGGAAGTTAGTTCCTGGGTATTTAGAGGAACTCGGTGAAGGGTCTAGTATTACCGAAACTTTTGTGGCTATTCGTGCTCATATTGATAACTGGCGTTGGTCAGGTGTGCCGTTTTATTTAAGAACGGGCAAGCGAATGCATAAACGTTGTGCGGAAATTGTTGTTGAATATAAGCCCGTTTCCCACAATGTGTACGATGACTCTGTCGGTCCGATTCAACCAAATCGCCTTGTGATCCGCCTACAACCTGAAGAAAGCATTCAACTGACTCTGATGTCTAAGCGGTTAGATAATTTGGATATGCAATTAGAGCCAGTTACATTAAACATTGAGCTGAGCGAACAATACAAAAATGGTTTCCATTCAGATGCATATAAACGTCTAATGTTGGATGCGGCAGCAAATAACCCTGCTCTATTTATTCATCGTCATGAAGTAAGGCAAGCGTGGCAATGGATTGACCCAATTGTAGCTCGCTGGCAAGAAAAAGGTGCCCCGGCACTTTATCGCGCAGGTTCATGGGGCCCTGAAGGTGCTGATGAGTTATTACAGGAGAATGGTCATGTGTGGTTTAACGCTGGAGAGAAAATATAATGGCAATAATTAACGAACGTTTATTTGACTCTAAGGCACAAATGACAGAAGCATTAGCCGCTTTGTTAGAACATGGTATTGATGGTGGTATTCAACGTGATGGCAATGCGTTGGTTATGGTTTCAGGAGGGTCTTCCCCAGCACCTGCTTATAAGCATTTATCTAACTTACCATTAGAGTGGCAAAAAATCTCAATTGCAATGGTAGACGAGCGTTGGGTTGATGCCAATCATGACAAGTCAAATGAAGCCTTCATTCATGAGACTTTACTACAAAATAAAGCTTCAGGAGCGGCGTTTATTACTATGAAAAACTCTGCTCACTCTGCGAGTATCGGGCAAGTAGAGTGCGAGCAAGCTTATCAGGCATTAAAGGTTCCAGATGTTACTATTTTAGGTATGGGCCCAGATGGTCACACGGCATCATTGTTCCCGAATTCACAAGGTTTGCCGCATGCTCTGCAAACGACAGAGATTGTTTGTGCAATCGACGCGATTGAAAGTGAGGTGACAGGCAGTATTACCGAGCGGATGAGTTTGACCTTATTCGGTATTGCGCGATCGCGAGAAGTTGTACTGTTAATTAGTGGTGACGAAAAGCGAGCGATGTATGAACAGGCAAAAGTGGAGGGTTCCGAACTTGAGATCCCTTTGCGTGCGGTATTAAATCATCCTGATATAAACCTCAGTGTTTTTTGGTGTCCGTAGTAACGATTTTATGTGAGTACACACGTTGTGTGCTCACATTTCGTTTGTTATGTACTTCGCGCCAATTTAAACGCGGTAAGGACGAGAAGCAATACAATCCCATATAGTTGTACTTACATACCTTTAATCATTAAATCAACACCTTACTTTTCGTTTGGTCTCCCGTTAATCCAAAAAAGCAAATTATCCGAATATTACTTATAGTTGCCTTGTTAGCGAAGATATCATTATGGTTGTTACTTTGAATCGTTTATTATTATATTTTGACGCTATTGATGAATGAACACTGAATATGAATTGGCTGGTATGTACCGTAATTAAAGGAGATAGGCTGAAAAAGTTATGAGTATTTTACAGTAAAGGACTAGACAGAAAGAGGATGAGAATCTATAATGACAGCGTTGTCATTGAGAATGGTTATCACCCTTGAACACTTCTGCCAAAGTATTCTCATCTCAATTGACAGTAAAAATCACAATAAATTAGCTCCTTCATATAACCCTTAGTTATAAAGGTCCCCAATTTGAGTAATTTATTACTGCATATTGGTTTTTTATGCTATATTCCCATCGATATTTTGTAACAAAAAACCATACGAAAATTACAGTTTCTATAAAAATCAAAGGCTTATCGCTATTTGTGACTGTTTTTTGTCTAATATGACAAAAAAGATGTAGCGAATTTGTAATTTACGGTGTATGTTTGTTATTAGATGACAGCGTTGTCATCATCACTGGGCAGAAGTGATTTAAAAAACCAACAATATGATTCAAGGGGAATCCTGTGTTAGCTAATAATTTTAAAAAAAGCTTACTAGCAGTTAATGTCGGTCTTGTACTTAGTGCAGGCGTATCAGGCATAGCTTATGCTGCTGATGAAAATAAAGTTCAAGAAGACGTTGAAGTAATTGAAGTTCGTGGTATTCGACGTTCTTTAAAAGAGTCTGTTAATACTAAACGTTTTGCGAACGGTGTCGTTGACGCTGTATCTGCTGAAGATATCGGTAAGTTCCCTGACAGTGATGTTGGCGAAGCGCTAGGGCGCATCCCAGGTGTGGCAGTAAACAGACAGTTTGGTCAAGGCCAACAAGTGTCTATTCGTGGTGCTTCGAACCAGTTAACATTAACAACTTTGAATGGCCAAGCAGTTGCATCAACGGGTTGGTACGATCAGCAAGCGATTGACAGAAGTTTTAACTACTCTCTTTTACCACCTCAAATGATTTCAGGTATCGAAGTATACAAATCTTCACAAGCTGACATTGTTGAAGGCGGTGTGGGTGGTACGGTCAATGTAGAGACGCGTAAACCGTTAGATTTAGACTCAGGCACTGCATTTTTATCAGTAGAAGCTGAGTACTCATCTGAGTCAGACGAAACAGATCCCGGTGTGTCAGGGCTTTATAGCTGGAAAAATGCGGACGAGAATTTTGGTATTTTAGCAGCTGTTGCATTTGAAGATACAACCTATGCACGTCGCGGTAATGAAGCGTCATACGGTTGGTCAGGTGCTGAGTCTGTAAACTACTTCGAACAAGCACGCGAAAGAACGGCTGTTGATTTGACTGCACAATATGCAATTGATGACACATCAGAGCTTGTATTACATTATATGACGTTAGAGCTCGATGCGAACAACCACAATAACAGCTTGTTCTTATTCTCTGATACTGAAAACTGTCAACAAACACTAGCAAGTGGTGTATGTACAGTTCGTTCAAATACACGTGATGACTCTGCAGGTAGAACATTCCTTCAAACGTTTGCTCGCTTTGCTTCAATGGAATCAGAAGTTATTGATTTAGCGTACAACTTTGAAGGCGATGGCTTTAAAGTAGAAACTCGCATTGGTAATACAACAGCTGAAGGTGGTACAGACCTTACTATTAACCATGCAACTTTTATTGGTACTGGTGCTGATGTTAATGGGTTAGTGTTAGATAACTCAGGCAAAGCTTCAACGGTTAACCTACCAAAAGGTGGCTGGAATATTTCTGAGTATGCAGATGACTGGGATGGTCGAGGCTTACAGTCTTGGGCATCACAACGTGCTCCTAACAAAGATGAAGAAACCTATTTCCAAGTTGATGCTACGTTTGAGTTAGATCACGAATATGTATCAAGTGTGAAAGCAGGTATTCGCTGGACTGACCACTCAGTAGAGAAAAAATCTTACCGTCCAACGCATAAAGATCACAACATTATAGACCCGACTCAATATTGGACAGGGTCAGACTCTGCAGGTACGCAAGATATTGGCATTCCTACGCCAGATATCAATGCGATGCGTCAAAATGCAACTGCGTCATTTGATCAGTGGTATGAAGACCGCTCAGGTTTCTCCACAGTCGATGAAGAAAACTTAGCAATTTATGTAATGGCAAACTACAGTGGTGAAAACTACCGTGGTAACTTTGGTGTACGTTATGTTTCTACCGATGCATCTTCAAGCTATTATGCACCAACCCCAGGCAGTGAAGATCCAAACGGAATTGCTCAGAATAATGGTCTTGGCACCAACATCATTAAAGACGAAGGTGATTACAGCGAGTTTTTACCAAGCTTCAACTTAGCTTACGACGTGAATGAAGATACGATTGCACGTTTCTCAATTGCACAAGTAATTTCTCGTCCAAACTATGATGATATGTTTGCGGCTACTGCTATCTCTGGTTACGGTGATACGCAACGTGGTAATGAAGAGTTAACTAAGGGTAACCCTAACCTTAAGCCATATAAAGCGACACAGTCTGATTTAGGTATTGAATATTATTACGGTGATGCAGACATGATTGCCGTGACTTTATTCTATAAAGACGTTAGTAACTTCACCACAACTGATACATTATTGAATCAAAATGTGGGTATTGTTGACCCTGTAACAGGTGAAGACAACTGGCAGGTTAATACGCGTGTTGACGGTACTGGTGGCGATATCTTTGGTGTTGAATTCCAATCACAACATGAGTTAGGTGGTGGGTTTGGTACTATGTTTAACCTAACGTATGCTGATGGCTCTGTAGAAGAATCAAACTTTGTTGATGCGATTGGTGAGTTTTCAGATAGCTCTAAGACGACGATCAACGCTGTTGGTTATTATGAAAATGATGACGTATCACTTCGTCTAGCTTATAACTGGCGTTCAGAGTACATGATCCGTGAAACAGGTTTCTACGGGAACCGTCGTCATGATGACTATGGCTCACTTGACCTAACAGCGAGTTATACTGTATCAGAAATGATCACTGTTCGCTTTGCTGGTACAAATTTAACGGGTGAAGATAGCGTACAGTTTGGTGATGCACAATCTCCAGCTGGTTCAAAAGCATCTTTACGTGATGGCTATGCAGCATGGTCATATTCTGCAGATACCCGTTACTCTGTAGCTGTTGACTTCCGTTTCTAGGTCGTAACTTAATAATAAAAACCCTGATCTTTGGTCAGGGTTTTTTTATAGCTGATGAAAAATAATGGTATTTTCTTTCAGTATCAGGGATTGATTTGAATATGATATGGTGAGTTCTTGGTCAGGGTTACTTGATGCAGCTAGCGTATTAGAGCGCTAATATTATAAACGGTAGTGTATTATTTGAAGTAGGTAGTGATAACGATGGCAGATAAACAAAACATTAAGCGCATTGTAATTGTTGGGGGCGGGACGGCCGGTTGGTTAGCGGCTTGTCACTTAGCAAAAAAGCTAGAGCCTTTTAAAGACAGTACAATTTCAATTACCCTGGTAGACTCACCAGATATACCGACCATTGGTGTAGGTGAAGGCACAGTGCCAGTAATGAAAGATACACTGCGCTATTTTGGAATTAGTGAAGCAGAGTTTGTGCAAAAATGCGATGTTTCTTTTAAGCAAAGTATTAAGTTTGTTGATTGGGAGGTTGCGCCTAATAAAGGTCAGTCGTCATTTTATCATCATATTTTTGACTTTCCTAAGCTTACACCTGTTGATGTTACACCTTATTGGTTGTTAGATAAGACGTTGGGCCAAACGCATTTTGCAGATCTTGTATCGGTGCAGTCTCATGCATGTGCGCTTGGAGTTGGTCCTAAGAGACCTAATGATAAAGAGTACACAGGGATTTTTAATTATGCCTACCATTTAGACGCGGGAAAGTTCACACAACTGTTGTCACAGCATGCGATAGAAAACCTGGGAGTGAAGAATGTTAAAGCAAATGTGGTGGATGTTCACACAAATAAGCAGAACTTTATTTCTCATCTCACTACGGATCTTCCTTCAACATTGACTGCTGATATATTTGTTGATTGTACCGGGTTTAAGGCGTTATTGATTGAACAGGCATTGGGAGGTGAGTTTTTAAGTAAAAAAGAGGTTTTATTGACAGACACCGCCTTTGCGATTCAAGTACCTTATGATCACCCAGAACAAACAATTCCTCCATTCACAATATCTACAGCACAAGAAAATGGCTGGATTTGGGATATTGGTTTACAAAGCCGCAGAGGGGTAGGGTATGTTTTTTCAAGTAAGCATCAATCTGATGATGATGCATTACAGACGTTGTCAGATTATCTAAAGCGGCCGCTGACGTATTCTGATGTACGTAAAATAAAGATGAAAGTTGGCTATCAAAAGCGTGCATGGGTCAATAATTGTGTCGCGATGGGGTTGTCTCAAGGGTTTGTCGAGCCATTAGAAGCCACTGGGTTACTGATGTTTGATGTGACTGCAAGGGTGTTCGCGAATATGTTACCAGCTCATACTGAGAATATGGCACTGAGTGCTAAGCGATTCAATCAAGACATTTGCCAAATGTGGGAATCAACCTGTGACTTTATTAAATTGCATTATTACCTCTCGAAGCGAGACGACTCAGAGTTTTGGAAAGATAATAGAAATAGTGCGTCATTATCAGATGAATTAAAAGAAAAGCTAGAGGTGTGGAAGTATAAAATACCATCACAATTCGACTTCAGATATACAATTGATTCATTTAGGTTAGACAACTTTTTATATGTACTTTATGGAATGAACTTTCCAACGAACTTATCTCATGAAGCAAGTAAATATACGGATGTAGATAAGCTAAACAAATTAAAATATGAAATAGATCAGGGCGTACTGTTTTGCAAAAAGCATTTGCAGCCACACCGCACTTTATTAGAGCATATTTGTCGCCATGGTATGGCGAAGGGTTAGATATCTTCTCCTAAGGTGGCAAATGTTGTAATGGTTAATCGCCCAGAGCGTAAATCGTTCGCTTTAGGAAGCTGCTGTGGGATACATGCAGAATGGAGTAAGTTACCAGGGTAAGCAACTATCTTTCCAAATTGTGCCGCTTCATAATGCTCGCGCACGAATAAAGGATGAGTGTGTGTGATATATTGTGGGGATTGTGCAGTGTGCGTGTCTATTTCTTTTTTAATGGAGTGAATATAGTCATCATGATTGTGTCTTGAGACTCTATTGATCCCCGTTGATTTATGACTATAAAACCCTGTACCACCAAATTGTGCGTCACACAGATAATGAACGAGAGCGATTTGATTATCCTTTGGTAAATCGAAATGTGGAATTGTTTGAAATGGTTGTAAACTACTCGGCTCTTGTGTAACCAATGCATAATTGCAACTGACGCGTTTTACATTATTTGCTGAATAGTTAAACGGTGTTGAAAGCGCGTCAATAACGTTTTTGATAAAGGCGAAATAGTCATTGTGCACTTTAGCCCATAACCCTGGGTAACTGTTGGTTGGTAACACCCAATCTGGGCGATAATTTGAGGCTGTTTTTAACCACTTTTTGCTGTCAGTTGAGGCATCTATTGTTTTGACCAAAGCATGATTCGTTGAGTTGTTTTGATATTGCAAAATATGCTCCTTTTAATCGTTCGGTTTATTAGCAGGTTGGTATCGTTCAAGTTTGTATAAATACCATGCAAAACAACTCTGTTATCACTTTAAATAAGCGGAATGAATGGTTGAATTTATGTCGCCCAGTATACGATATTTTTTCGAGTGGAGCAGTAAGAAACTTATAACTAAATTGCTTTAAGTGAAACCTAGTTTTATGTTTTTAATCGGGTTTGTGACGAGTATAGAAAGGTAAGTTGATTCATGCTCTTTTCGTTGTTATCGCTAATAATAAATAATTAACGATATTCCCTAAGTTAGGGCTTTCCTTTTCTTTTTAAAACCTTTAGCCTTATGCCAACAAAAAGTAATAAATATGAAAATTGAATGGAGTAATATTATGGCAGAGCAACAAGTGCAGCCTTTACACAACGAAAAACATGCCAACACGAAAGTACAAAATGGCATCAATGTTGATTTCTTAAAATCTCAGCACTTAATGCCAGTTGTTGCGCATGAGTTTGCGCGTGTAGCCACTGAATTTCCAATGGCCTTTGTTAAAAATACAGAATCAGGTCAATTTCAGCCAGTGGCTATGTTTGGCTTGGAGCCGGGCGAAAATTTGTTTGTTGAAAATGGCAAGTGGACATCTGGTTTCGCTCCGTTAGCTGCAACTCGTTACCCATTTGGGCTTGTTAAGCACCCAGAAGAAGATCAATACGGTATTGTGATTGATGAAGCGAGTTCACTGGTTGGTGAAGAGCAAGGTAACGCGTTGTTTAAAGACGGCGAGGAAACGGATTATTTAAAAGCACGTAAAGAAGCATTGGTTAACTTCATTGAGTTTTCACGTGTTACAGAAGCGTTTACACAGTACCTTGCTGATAAAGAGCTTCTTGTACAGCAAACGCTGACAGTAGACATTAAAGGTGAGAAGAAAGATATTAATGGTATCTATTTAGTTGATGAGCGTAAGCTTAATGAACTAAGTGATGAAGAGCACCTTGAGCTACGCAAGCGTGGTTATTTAGCCCCAATTTTCGCTTTTTTAACGTCAACACACCAGGTTGCACGTTTAGCGCGTTTAAAAGCACAGCAACAAGCTGATTAAAAATTCGATTGAATTTAAAAAGCACCGTAAGGTGCTTTTTTTATGCCTTAAGAAAATTGGTCGTGTATAGCTTGCATTAAGATCCGATAAGACGCATGGTCGATATTTTAGCAATGAGTTTTATAATATGAATAAGAAGCCACTCAGTTTTTGTGCTTTATTTGCATCGCTTATGTTTATTGGGAAATTCGCTAGTGCAGCTGAGATGCCTATTGCAATCGCGATACATGGCGGCGCTGGTACCATAGAAAAGAGCAAATTTACACCCGAAAAAGAACAAGCATATAGAGCGAAGCTGCAAGAGGCAGTGGAAGCTGGATACGCTGTACTGGATAAGGGGGGAAGCAGTTTGGATGCCATTACCCAGGCAGTGACTATTCTTGAAAATTCACCGTATTTTAATGCAGGTAAAGGTGCTGTATATACTCATGATGAAGAGCATGAGCTTGATGCTTCAATTATGTTTGGTAAAACACGAGAAGCTGGCGCGGTTGCTGGTGTTAAGCATATCGAAAACCCAATTCATCTTGCTCGGTTAGTAATGGAAGAATCTGTGCATGTCATGCTTAGTGGCCAAGGGGCTGAAGTGTTTGCTCAACAGCAGGGCGTTCAGTTAGTGGATAATAAGGTTTTTGATACACCGCATAGATATAAAGCGCTAGAGCGTGCTAAAGATAAAATGGAAAAAGCAAAACAACAGAATAAAGAGTATCAAGCTGCACACCAATCGTTAGACGTTGAATATAAAGTAGGGACAGTAGGAGCTGTGGCATTGGATAAAAGTGGTAATATTGCAGCAGCTACATCCACCGGTGGTATGACCAACAAGCGCTATGGCCGAATTGGCGACTCGCCAGTTATTGGTGCTGGGACATTTGCAGATAATGCGTCTTGTGCAGTATCTGCAACAGGTCATGGAGAGTACTTTATTCGTTATAATGTGGCTGCTGATATTTGCGCGCGAGTACAATATCAAGGAAAAACTATAGCTGAAGCCGGTAAAACTGTCATTCATGACGTGTTGCTGCCAGTGGGGGGGACCGGTGGGGTGATAATTGTTGATACCCAAGGCAACATAAGTATGCCATTTAATACCAGAGGAATGTATCGAGCTAGTAAAACGAATACCCAGCCAACAAAGGTCGGTATTTTTAAACACGACTAAAAATTACAGGCAAATTGCTTGACGCCAGCTATAGTTATGAATGCTGGCGTTTTTTAATGGAGCCGATACCATGCAATCAATTCAAGTAGCAGACTATTTAAATCATCGCCCTGTCACTTTTTCTGCCGATATGCGCATAGAAGCGGCAGTTGAGAAATTATTACAAAGTGGCCAGTCAGGTGGCCCTGTTATTGATAGTAACAAACACGTCCTAGGGTTCTTGTCTGAACAAGACTGTCTTAAGAAAATGCTAGAGGCGACTTACCAAAATGAGTCCCATAGCGTTGTTAGTGATGTTATGAATAGTGATCCTATCTGCGTAGCCCCAACTGACAGTATCGTACAGATGGCAGATCGTATGACAGTAAATGCCCCTAAGCTTTATCCAGTCTGTGATGAGGATGGGCGGTTAAAGGGAGTAATTAGTCGAGCGAATGTACTTTTGGCGCTTGATAAGCACTTACATGATACATATGAGTCGGGGAATCGATACGTGTAACCATCATTTTATATAATAACTGGGCATAATTATGGGCTCAGTTAGATGTTTTTGATACACTACTTCGCGATTTGTATTATATAAAGGTATCGCGAAGTGAGTGTTGGACCGCTGTTTTCTGAACTAAAATCTTGCCTAAAGAAAGATCAATTCATTTTAAAAAAACGCCTTCACGGCACAAAAAAAATTACAGATGAAATGAAGCAAACTAAAGCAGTTCAATCTATTGCCCAAGCGATTGCACGTAGCCAAGCATTGAAACTAGCTCGTATAGAGCAATTACCAGAGGTGACTTATCCAGAGCAGCTTCCGGTAAGTCAGAAAAAAGATGAAATTAAGGCCGCGATAGCTGCACATCAAGTTGTTATTGTTGCGGGTGAAACAGGTTCAGGAAAAACCACTCAGCTACCAAAGATATGTTTGGAGCTTGGACGCGGTATTGATGGCTACATTGGACATACACAGCCTAGACGCCTTGCAGCACGCACTGTTGCAAATCGTATTGCCGAAGAAGTCGGCTGTGAATTGGGCAATGAAGTTGGCTTTAAAATTCGTTTTAGCGATCAAGTATCAGATAACACCTATGTTAAATTGATGACTGACGGTATTTTATTGGCAGAAATACAACAAGATCGTTTTTTAAATCAATATGATACAATTATTATTGATGAGGCCCATGAACGTAGTCTAAATATTGACTTTATATTAGGTTACTTGAAGAACTTGTTGCTTAAACGGCCAGATTTAAAAGTTATAATTACCTCTGCAACTATAGACCCTCAGCGCTTCTCTAAGCACTTTAATGATGCCCCAATCATTGAAGTATCAGGAAGAACTTATCCAGTAGAAGTACGCTATAGACCAGCGGCTGAAACTGCAAATAATGATATCGAAGCACAAAATGATCAATTACAGGGTATTTTTGATGCGGTAGATGAGCTGTGTGATGAAGGTCCTGGTGATATTCTAATCTTTATGAATGGTGAACGTGAAATTCGTGATACCGCTGATGCATTGGCAAAGCGTAATTTACGAGGGGTAGAAGTACTCCCTTTATATGCACGATTATCTAACGCAGAGCAGAACCGAATTTTTGCCGCTCATAGCCAACGACGTATAGTACTATCGACGAACGTGGCTGAAACGTCTTTAACAGTGCCGGGTATTCGCTATGTTATTGACCCAGGGACAGCACGGATCAGTCGTTATAGCTATAGAACCAAGGTACAGCGTTTACCAATTGAGGCTGTATCACAAGCCAGTGCGAATCAGCGTAAAGGTCGCTGTGGACGAGTTGCTTCAGGAGTATGTATTCGTCTGTATTCTGAGGATGATTTTTTATCTCGTCCTGAATTTACGGATCCAGAAATATTAAGAACTAATTTGGCCTCGGTTATTTTACAAATGCTCGGACTCGGACTCGGTGATATCAGTGAGTTTCCTTTTGTTCAGGTACCAGATAATCGTAATATCAATGATGGTGTATCGTTACTGGAAGAACTTGAAGCAGTTTACCCAAGCAAACGTCATCAAGCGACCAAGTTGACACAATCTGGACGGTTATTGAGCCGATTACCTATTGATCCGCGTTTAGCTAAAATGGTATTGAGTGCGGATAAGTTAGGGGCATTACGAGAAGTCATTGTTATTGTTGCTGCTTTATCGATTCAAGACCCTCGGGAACGTCCTTCAGAACGTCGAGGAGCGGCAGATGAGAAACATGCACGCTTTGAGCACCCAGATTCGGATTTCATTGCATTTTTAAACCTTTGGTATTATTTAGAGCAACAGCAAGCAGAGCTTTCCAGAGGCCAATTTCGAAAATTATGCCAGAAAGACTTTTTGGCATATATGCGTATTCGTGAATGGCAAGATATTGTTTATCAGTTAACCTCAGTTGTTGAAGAAATGGGTTTGAAGTTAACAGACAACGAAGCTGAATTGGATAATGTCCATCAGGCACTTTTGAGTGGGATGCTCAGCCATATTGGTTGTAAAGATGAAAAGCAGCATTATAAAGGGGCTAGGAATAGCCAGTTTCACGTGTTTCCAGGTTCAACTTTATTTAAGAAAAGCCCGAAATGGTTGATGTCGGCTGAATTGGTTGAAACCAGTAAGCTTTACGCACGCGTTAATGCAAAAATAGATATTGCTTGGGTGCCTTCGATGGCTCAGCACTTGGTTAAGCGCAGTTATAGTGAGCCACATTGGGAAAAGAAACCTGGGTGTGTGATCGCGTATGAACAACAAACACTTTATGGGCTGATCATTGTTGGCAGGAAGCGCAGTGTGTATAGTCAAATTGACCCTAAGTTATGCCGTGAATTATTCTTAAAAGAAGCTTTAATAGGTCAACAGCTGGGTCAGAATGAAGGGTTCTTGCAATACAACCAAGATTTGATTGATGATATTCAGGTCTTAGAGCAAAAGGCACGACGTCGCGATATTTTAGTTGATGAGCAACAGTTATTTGAGTTTTATGACCAAAAAATCCCTCAAGAAGTAAATACTCGTGCAGCGTTTTCACATTGGTGGAAAGATAAAAAGCACCAAGATAAACGCTATTTACATATGAATAAAGCACAGTTGATGCGCCACGGTGCAGAGCAGGTTACGGAGTTTGACTATCCTGACACTTGGCAGCAAGGTAATATTATTTTGCCGTTGAGTTACCACTTCGAGCCTGGGAAAGCCGTGGATGGTGTCACCGTTAATATTCCATTGGCACTGCTTAATCAAGTCTCAGAGAGTGGTTTTGATTGGCATATTCCCGCTCTTAGGCATGAGCTGATCTGTGGTTTAATTAAAAGTTTACCAAAGGCGATTAGGCGTAACTTTGTACCTGCACCTAATTATGCAGACGCGGTTTTGGCTACGGTTGAACCTTTACAAGGTAATTTGATCGATGCATTGAGTACTAGGCTGTTACGTATGACAGGTGTCAAGGTGGACGCTGATGCGTGGGATTTAACCCTTCTAGATGCACATCTTAAAATGCAATTTCAGGTACTTGGTGATAAAGATGTTGTGCTTGCTCATGGGTTTGACTTGCATGCAATCAAAACACAGTTGCAGGGAAAAGTTGCAGATACACTGTCTCAAGTCGCTGAAAAAGGCATAGAGCAGCAACAGATCATAGAGTGGCAATTTGGAGATTTACCCAGTGAATATACAAAAAAGCAGGGTAGTTATGAGATAAAAGCGTTTCCAGCGCTTGTGGATAAAAAAAACAGTGCAGCAATTGAGTTGTTTGATAGTCAAATAAAAGCACTGTCAGCACACCAACAAGGTTTACGTCGTTTAGTCTTGTTAAATGTACCATCACCAATAAAATATTTGCAACAGAAGCTCCCAAACAAAGCCAAACTTGGTTTGTATTTTAATCCATTCGGTAAAGTACAAGACCTGATTGATGATTGCATCGCGGCTGGGGTAGATAAACTGTTGCTTAAGTATGGAGATATTCGTAATGAGCAGGCGTTTGAGCATGCAAAAGAGGCAATTCGTGGTGAACTAGGTGATTGTGTTGTTCATATTGCGACTCAAGTTGAGCAAGTATTAAGTGTTGCGCATGCAATTAATAAGCGCATGAAAGGGTCTATTGATTTAACGATGATAACGGCTCATGGAGACGTTAAGTCGCAATTGCAAAGATTAGTATTTAAAGGCTTTGTAAGCAGTCATGGCAGTGAGAAACTCGATGATTTGTTACGTTATATGAAAGCAATAGAAAAACGATTGGAAAAGCTACCTGTAGATCCAAATCGCGATAGATTGTGTGTATTGGAGTTAGAAAAAGTAGCGCAAGTATATAATAAGGCGCAGTCAAGGATACCTAAAGGGCTACCGATTCCCGAGGAATTAATACATATTTTTTGGATGCAAGAGGAACTAAGGGTGTCATTGTTTGCTCAAACATTAGGAACACCTTATCCAATTTCAGCCAAAAGGATTATGAATGCACTCAAAGAGTGTGAATAATTTAACTTGAAGCTTGCTTTTTGGGTCAAGCCCATTATTTTAATAAGAGGAATCAATTTTTGGATCTTGAAAAGGAAGTGACACTAACCATGTCCGCAGAGCAAACAAGGAATACCACGCCTCATGTATTGGTTGTGGATGATGAATATTTTAACTATGAAATGCTGAGTATGGCATTGTCTGAGGTGTTTACATTGAGTTATGCAGATTCAGGTAAAAGCTGTTTGTCTAATGCGATAGCGCAACGGCCAGATGCGATTTTACTTGATGTGTGTATGCCTGGACTGGATGGTTATGATACATGCCGACTGTTAAAAAATACACCGGAAACCAAAGATATACCAGTTGTTATGCTATCAGGGCTTGAAACTGAGCAAGAACAACAGGCTGGCTTTGAAGCAGGGTGTGACGCATATGTGGTTAAACCCTTTTCAATGCAATCCTTATTAGAAAAACTAAAATTAATGGTCTAGGAGTTGGGTATGTTGCACGAAGACAAACGTCGTTTTATGCGAATGATGGTCAACGCGAAAGCACAAATTAAATTGTTAGAATCTGGGCTGACTTTAGAGGGAATATGTAACGACTTGAGTGCAACGGGGTTATCTATTGAAATCGAAGAACCGATAGAAATGGATACGTTGGTGGAAGTATACATAGATTCAAATAGCAGCTCTACGCCTCCTTTGAACGCGCATGCTAAAGTGGTACGATGTACACAAGAACAAGAACCTGGTTATTTACTTGGGCTTGAGATCACCCAGTTTAATTAAATGTATTAGGCTAAAATTAAAGGGGGCAATAGCCCCTTTTTAGATATTGCATGGATACGTTAATACACTTTACAAACTAAACCTTTGAGGTAAAACCCTTCTGGGTAATTACCTGAAATAGGGTGATCTGCTGCTTGGTTTAATCGTTCAACAATCAGCAAGTCTTTCCCTGCGTCAAGTGCAGCATCTGCAACCACCTTTTGAAACAAGTTTTGTTCCATTAAGCCTGAGCAAGAGAAAGTCAGTAATGTGCCACCTGGCTTTAATATTTGCATTGCTATCATGTTGATATCTTTATAGCCGCGACATGCTCCGTTGAGTTGTGCTTTACTTTCTGCAAACTTTGGTGGATCCATCACAATGGTATCAAACTGTCGGCCCTCATCACGGTATTGGCGTAACAGTTTAAAGACATCTTGTTTGACAAATTCGGCTCGCGATATGTCGAGTTCATTGTGCTCAACATTACGTTTGGCGATATCGAGAGCGGCTTGTGATACGTCAACATTTATCACATTTTCACAACCGCCTCTTAGTGCGTATAAACCAAAAGTTCCTGTGTAACAAAAGCAATTTAAGACGCTTTTACCTTTTGAAAAACGTTCTAATGCAGCTCGACTGTCTCGCTGATCAAGATAAAAGCCAGTTTTGTGGCCGTTAATGATATCGACTTCTAATTTTAAGCCATTTTCTTCAATGAGTATTGGTTGAGTTGGCGCATCACCCCACAGTGCGCCTGTAGTTTTATCTAAGCCTTCTTTGGTACGAACCTCCACATCAGAGCGTTCATATATCTTGCACTCAGGAAAGACATGACGAAGCGCCATGAGTAAGTCGCCTTTGTGGCGTTCAGCACCGGCACTGAGTAGCTGACAGACTAAATAGTCGTCAAACTTATCAATAGTAATACCGGGAAGACCATCAGATTCTGCAGCACTAAGTCTAAATCCCGTTAAGCCTCCTTCATTAATCACATGTTGACGAGCATTAAGTGCACGCTCAAGCTTCTTAATGAAAAACTGGGTGTCAATTTGTTCATGTTCATCAAAAGTCCACACGCGGGCTCTGATCTGTGACTCAGGGCTATATGCTGCTGTAGCAAGGAACTTTCCGTCATGACTATATACCGTTACAGTGTCACCCAGCGCAGGCTTGCCTTTTATTTTTTTTATTGCCTTGGAAAATATCCAAGGGTGTTTACGTTTAAGTGACTTTTCTCTACCGGGTTGCAAATAGACCACACTAGACATACAAATTCCTAACTAAATTGAGTACTTGCCATTTTAGTTAAGCCCGTGTCAACATACAATGAAAACACCGTGATTAATGGGTTTTAGGTCAGTTTCATTCATTTTTTAAGAGATTTTTATGCAAAATATAGAAGCGGCATGTCGCGAATTTATGCTAGGGGGTACTTTTGCTGATACTGCGCACGATATAACGCATATTGAACGCGTGGTTAAAGTCGCAAAGCAACTTACCGAAGTAGAAAATGCAGATCTGAGTATTGTGCTTCCTGCAGCGTGGTTACACGATTGCGTAGCTGTGGCAAAAAATCACCCTGATAGAGCAAAAGCATCACACATGGCAGCCGATAAAGCGGTCATTTTTCTGCAATCACTAGGATATGATGATACTAAATTAGCTGCGATACATCATGCGATTGTGGCACATAGCTTTAGTGCGAACGTAACTCCAATGACATTAGAAGCAAAAATTGTTCAAGATGCAGACCGGATGGATGCATTAGGCGCAATTGGTGTGAGTCGCTGTATGAAGGTCGGGGGAGCGATTGCACGACATTTATATCATCCAGAAGATCCAATGTGTGAATATCGAGAGGCTGATGATAAGAAGTACACATTAGATCATTTCTTTATTAAGCTATTGCATATCGCGGCGCAAATGCACACCGATGCAGCAAAGAGTGAAGCAGCCAAACGCACCGCTTTCATGGAGGACTTTTTGATGAAATTAAAAGAGGAAATCAGTTAAACATATATGTTATCGGGTCATACGTTTAACGAAAACTACCACGAACAGGGCCAGAGAGAAACTGCCAGTAAAAGCCTCAATACTGGCAATAAGTCGAGATATACCAACCGGGGTAATATCTCCGTAACCGAGCGTTGTAAATGTGACAACACTGAAGTAGAAGCTATTGAGTAATGCACTGAGGTTTTCTACGAATGTATTGCTACTGCTCAATTGTATGATCTGGTCTTGGTAGCTAATGCCTGTAATAAAGTATAAAACGGCGCAAACGGCGATCATAATTAAGCTAAAACGAATTACATTTTCAGGCTTTTCACCATATCCACAGAGTAAATTTATGGCGCTAGATATCCAGCGTTTCTTGGAGTTTTTAGGGTATTGTTGATGCCGCATACGCAGTTCGTTATACGTATACTTACCCGCCATTTCAAATAATCCTTGTTGCTCTGCAGCTTTTCTTAGCAACCGATAAATTTCCTCGGATTGTTGGAACAAATCAATGGCGTCATCAGGCGCTTTTTCTTTGATTGCTTGATGTGCCCGTACTTCCTGCATAAGTTTGTCACCTAGTTGTAGGTTATCAATACGGGTATTATCTAATTTAACACCTAACAAATTTGTATTTTCCAGTTTACAGCAATGTAGATTGGCTTCACGTAAATCTGATTTCATTAAAGAAGCATGCTCAATCGTATTGTTAAATAAATGCGCACCGCGTAAATTAGCTCGGTAGAAATTACCATAAGAAAGGTCATATCCATTGTGATCACCAAACTTTACTAAATTAAGCCCTTCGAGATTTGCACGCTTTAGTTCCAATCCTTGTAGTAGACCACCGCGTTTTGCGTACCGTTCAAGCTTTTGAGTGAGCTCTAGTCCACTTTTGTCGAATTTTGCATCATGCCAAAAACAGAACCCTGAACCCATATCAATTTCCTGACATATTTGTCCATCAGGTGATTGATATTGGCAACACGGTTTTGAATTCATAGCTAACTGATCTTTTTCATCATTTACTTATAGGTTAGCAGTTAATTTGCAAGGTAGAATGGAGAAAAGTAAATAATTTTATCGTTATGTTTGAATACCAATTAAAACCAAGCAACCGCCGGCGCAGTATTGCTATAAAAGTCACAGAGGCAGGTGTGGTCGTACATACGCCAATGGGGGTTTCTACGCATCAATTGCATAGTTGGCTACTAAGCAAACAGAGCTGGGTATTGGCACAGCAGAAAAAACTACAGACTCTACCTCAATTACAAGTGCCTTGGGTGTCTTCTAAAGTTCGTATTTTTGGAGAGGTTTACGAGTGCCATTTTCATTCCACGGGTGAAAGTGAAGTTATTCATAATAAACAGACTGTGAATGTGTGTGTCAGGCAGCCAAGCAATACGGCAGAGTGCAGAAAGGCGTTGTTGTCACTTTTACAAAGTGAGCTAGAGCGGTATGTCATGTCCGTGTTACCAACGTTGGCTAAAAATATGGGAGTCTGTATAGCATCGGTGAAGTTTAGAGAGTACAAGAGCCGTTGGGGAAGTTGTTCCAGTAATAAGGCACTGACATTTAATACATTGTTAGTAGGTGCTCATAAAGCCGCTATAGAGTATGTCATTATTCATGAATTAGCGCATTGTCATGTATTGGCACATAATCATGCATTTTGGCAAATTGTTTCACGCTACTGTAGTGATTATCAAGAGAATGTAAAATGGTTTCGGGTAAGTGGCAGAAGTTTATTTATTTCCAAGGCACAATAAGAGAAGAAAAATAACGGAGTCTTGAGAAAATAAGTAAGATGGTGGAGGGGGCTGGATTCGAACCAGCGAAGGCAGTGCCGTCAGATTTACAGTCTGATCCCTTTGGCCGCTCGGGAACCCCTCCATCTTATGGAGCTATCAAAAACAATTTGGTGGAGGGGGCTGGATTCGAACCAGCGAAGGCAGTGCCGTCAGATTTACAGTCTGATCCCTTTGGCCGCTCGGGAACCCCTCCAAATTGTATTTGTTTCGTTGTTATGGTGGAGGGGGCTGGATTCGAACCAGCGAAGGCAGTGCCGTCAGATTTACAGTCTGATCCCTTTGGCCGCTCGGGAACCCCTCCAAATTGTATTTGTTTCGTTGTTATGGTGGAGGGGGCTGGATTCGAACCAGCGAAGGCAGTGCCGTCAGATTTACAGTCTGATCCCTTTGGCCGCTCGGGAACCCCTCCTAAACAACGGCGCTGATAATATCAAAGTTTTTAATTAAGTAAAGAAAACCACTAAAGAAAATGTAAAAAATGCCGATAAATAATTATATTTAGGCACAATCGGTGAAACTCTATGCAAATAGGCAGTATTTTAACCAGAGAAGATCAACTTGACGGGGCACTCTCTGTTAGCGTTAATGAACAACGCCGTGCTGACTTTTCGATGTTATTAGCCATGCTGTCTCAAGATGCACTTGATTTTAGTCAGTTTCACCTACCAGAAGATGAAACAGTAGAATCAGACTTAAGCGAAGATGCGCTCAAAAAAGAGTTTCAAGTTGGCCCAAAACAAAGCTTAGCGCCAGCACAGTTTGATATGCTCATAGGAAAAAATAACGCCGAATCTTTGTCTCAAAGCAGTATGACAAGTTTGCGCTTAGCTAATTGCCTTGACCCTGAACCACTGGCTATTCGTGATGATTACAAACATATCCCGTTAATGGTTGTTGATAATTGTGAGTTAGCTGTTAGGCATAGACTTGAGTCAGAAATACATGGTGGTGCGGCGATCGATAAACCAAAAATGGATGCAGCGGCAATGTACGATCAACTTAATAGTCAAGAAATGCAAAATGCGCTAATGCAAAGCGCATAATGCTATTATTTTTAGTACGACTAGACTACCCGTGGCACTTCTTAAATTTTTTACTACTTCCGCAGGGGCATAGATCATTTCGGCCTATTTTAATTTCTGGCGGGTCAAATAACTCACCGTCTAAGTACTTCCAAAGCCCACATTCTTGAACAAACCTCGAGTTTTCATGGAGCTGACAATGTTTATCTTCAACTAAATAATGTGCTTTAAACTCTACGTAGCTATATAAATCATTGTCTGAAGTCTTAATAACGTCAAGCTTAATAAAGCTGACTTCATTAGCGAATTGCAGTATGTCAGTCGTGTTATGCATCTTCTGTTGAGAAGATGCATACGTATTAAGAATATAATTTGCATTCTTTATGCAATATGCTGAGTACCTAGAGCGCATTAGCTGCTCTGCTGATGAAGGGCTATTACTGCCCTCAATGAAGGGTTTACAACATTTATCGTAAGGTTGTAGATCGGAGCAATAGCACATATTAGAGGTTACTTAAGAAATCATAGCGTCTATTGTACACGTATCTTGACTTGGTATTTTCGAAAAACAAAATAATTCTGTACCAGACAAATTTAAGTTCATGTTTTGTAACTGATCTGCGGTGGTTACATTGGTCCATGTGATCACAGCTGCAAAGTTACCATTATTGAGTGCTTCGTTTAGTACATACTGTAAATTTGAAATATGTTTTTGTTTAATAACCAGCAATTTACTTGAATCTATTGAGCATCGCTCAAGCATAGATTTATTAGGAATATGCTCAGGCGCTATTAACAATGTCCAACCATGCTTTTGGTTACACAAATGAATAATATTCAATAACTCTAAATTCGCACTGATATCATCACGAGTGTGAACCATTTTTAAGTGTGTCTGTTGGTGCACTTTACTACGCAAAACGAGTGGATAGGCATTGGTGTTTAACATATTTACTCACTGGTGTTATATACAGTATTTATATACAGTAGTTTATACAGTGTTTTAAGGCAAGAAGAATTTCAATTTTTTTGTTTAAAAAATGTGCGGAAGTTCATAAAGTACTCACCTTTTAAATAAATACTTTTTATGGTGTACATATACGCGAGTCGTGTCTTTTAGGATATAAGTTGAGCATAAGAATGTGGCCACAGAAGCGCAAAGGTAATGCTATTTGTAAAAGCATTAACAGAATAATCAGAGTACGATCAATACGTACTCTTTAATGTGGTAACTATCAGCGTTTTATACTACCAAACAGGAGACGATTTACTTTTGCGGTTCAGGGCTTAAAAACTGTAGCTGGTGGATTTGCTCATATAATGTTGCGGCATAGCATTGTGCATCTTTAATTCGTTTGGTTGTTAGGTGGGGTTTTACTTGTTCAATCATTTCTTGAGCGGCGGTAACCCCTTGACTTTGGGCTAATACCAACCATGCCATACCGTGGAATGCACTTTGTGGAACACCTTGTCCTTTAATAAATAGTAGACCAAGATAAAATTGTGCTTTGTTGTCACCAGACATCGCGGCAAGACGTATCCATTTAGCAGCTAACGGGTATGATTGTTCTTTGAGGTAGTATAAGCCTTTTTTATAAGCTTGTGCTGTGTCAGTTGCTTCAGGTAGACGAGCTTCACTATTTATTGGTGCTGTGACAAATTCAAGTACGTTCAATAATTGCTGTTCAAGATCATGACTTGCTGCATTGTCTAACTGAGATTTTTCCATATTACAACCGTGTTTATTTATGCACTATTTAGTGTAGCTGAATTCTAACGTTTTTGTCCGATTAAGTCAGTGCTTTATGTTAAAATCCAAGCACTTGTTTCTAATTTATATACCTTACATTATGCTGGAACGTTTATTTGCACTTTCCCATCAAGGGACGACGGTCAAAACCGAAGTGATCGCCGGGTTAACTACATTTGTTACTATGGTTTATATTGTATTTGTAAACCCAGCAATGCTCTCTGAAGCAGGGGTTGATATGGGGGCCGCGTTTGTGGCAACTTGCATTGCTGCGGCGATTGGATGTTTCATAATGGGGTTTTGGGCAAACTATCCTTTAGCGCTAGCCCCTGGGATGGGGTTGAACGCATTTTTTACTTATGGCGTGGTGTTGGGTATGGGGCACGCATGGCAATCCGCCCTCGGTGCCGTATTTTTGTCTGGCTGCTTATTTCTATTACTTAGTCTGTTTAAAGTGAGAGAGTGGGTGATCCAAGCAATTCCGTTGGTTCTAAAGCAAGCTATTGCGACTGGTATTGGGGCATTTTTGGCACTTATTGCATTAAAAAATGCCGGTATTATTGTGGCAAGCCCTGCAACCCTAGTACAACTTGGTGATATTACGTCGGCTGGACCTTTATTGGCAATTTTAAGTTTCTTTATTATTGCAGCATTAATGTTTCGAGACATTAAAAGTGGTGTGTTACTAAGTATCTTTCTCGTAACCGCCTGTGCGTGGGGACTTGGTTTAGTTGAGTATCACGGTATTGTGTCTGCGCCTCCGAGTGTAATGCCCACAATGCTGCAATTAGATATTACGTCAGCATTAGAATTGTCGATGTTGAGTGTTGTATTTGCATTTTTGTTCGTCGATTTGTTTGATACTTCAGGTACTTTAGTCGCAGTCACACAGAAAGCCGGATTAGCCGATGAGCATGGCAAGATGCCTCGTTTAGGTCGTGCTTTGTCAGCAGATAGTACGGCAACCATCGCAGGGTCGATGTTAGGCACTTCAACAACGACATCATATATAGAATCCGTATCAGGGGTTTCTGTGGGTGGAAAAACAGGCCTGACTGCGGTGGTGGTTGGGGTATGTTTCTTGTTGATGATATTTTTTGCGCCCTTGGCGCAAATGGTGCCTGCATATGCGACAGCTGGGGCTATTTTATATGTTGCGGTATTAATGTTACAAAATTTAAAGTTTGTGAATTGGGATGACATGAGTGACGCGATCCCCGTCAGTGTGGTGTTATTAATGACACCCCTTACTTTTTCTATTGCCCATGGCATTGCACTTGGCTTTATTGCTTACACAGTGGTTAAAGTGTTGTGCAAAAAAAGCCATGAAGTGTCGGTAAGTGTATGGATACTCAGTGCATTATTTGTAATGAAATTTGCATTTAGTTAGAAAGTACAAGCCAAGAAAAAGTGGCTTACCACTTTTTCTTGGGCGCGAACAAAACATCTAAATCATCTTGCTCTTGCTCATTCTTTTTCTTAACTGCAGAGGCATTTGAAGCTTTTAACTCAGTACTTATTTCATTTAAGTACGATTCAAGTAAATTCTTCTTTTCTGTTACATAGTCATCGCTGTATGTTACTGCACAAATAGTCGCATAGGCTTTTTCAAAATATTGCCTCGCGGACCCGACCATATTTGCGGTACGCGCTGAAACACCACGCTTTATTTGGCTCTCAACGTTTATTTTTAATTGCAGTTTTTCAAGACGGCGGTCTTCTGCAACAAATTGTTGTGTATCAACTTTGCCCTTAGAGTGTTCAGAACGAAGCACGTTTCTGAGTTTTTTAATGCCTTGAACTAAAGCGATAAGCTGCTTGTCATTATCAGGTAAAGATAATGCATCACTCTTGCCTTCAGACTCAACAGGCGTATTGACTCGCTCTTTGGCTTCGTGCAAACGGTTTTTTAATTCTCTGGAGGTAGGAGAAAGCTCTACCATGGTTGCTAATGCATCATGAATTCTGCGTTGCAAAACTCGCGTTAGCATTTCAGACATAGGGATATTGGAGCTGTTCACTAAAACGTCTTCTGATTCTTCAATAACTTTTTTTTGCTTAGTTAATTCTTTACGACGTTCAGCTTCTTGTTTCTCCTTGTGCTGTTGAATCGCACTCACCCACACGGCAATGACTATCAGTGCAACAATCAACATAATAATTATAGAAACAAACATAACGAATTCTCTTTGACCACGACTCAAGAAGATGATTTTTTATATTACATCAATTAATTGCATTCTGAACAGTATTACATTCATAAGTGTGAAAAAACTTTTCTAATTCATTATTTTTCATTATAGACCATGATTCAGTTTTGGCTGATAAACAAACAAAATGGGCAATTGCTATCTCGTTCAACTTAAATATGCTAGCCTAAACGATACTGATGATATTACTCTGATCAATGTCACGGAATGTCAGTGCCGATTTATAATTAATAAGAACAAATCAAGCTATGAAATTACAACAACTTAAATACATTGTAGAAGTGCTAAATCACAATTTAAATGTCTCTGCAACGGCCGAGAGCCTTTATACATCTCAACCGGGTATTTCTAAGCAGGTAAGAATGCTAGAAGATGAACTTGGCGTGCAGATTTTTGGCCGTAGTGGTAAACATTTGACGCACGTAACCAGTGCTGGTACTGAGGTCATAAATATTGCACGTGAGATTTTATCAAAAGTAGAAGGGATAAAAGCGGTAGCAAATGAACACACTTTGCCTGATCAAGGTAAACTTAATATTGCAACAACACACACTCAAGCTAGGTACGCATTACCCAATGTGATTCAAGGGTTTATGAAAAAGTATCCGGCAGTTTCGTTACATATGCACCAAGGCACGCCACAGCAAATATCAGATGCTGCAGCGCGAGGAGATGCTGATTTTGCAATTGCAACAGAGGCGCTACACTTATACTCAGATTTGGTTATGCTTCCATGCTATCACTGGAATCGCAGTATTGTTGTTGCGAAAGATCACCCTTTGGCGCAAAAAGCGACTAATTTAACGGTACAGGATGTTGCACAATATCCTTTAATTACCTACGTATTTGGTTTTACTGGTCGTTCTGAGTTAGATAAGGCGTTTAATGCGCATGGTTTAGAACCACATATTGTATTTACCGCGACAGATGCCGATGTAATAAAAACCTATGTTCGTTTAGGGCTGGGCGTTGGGGTTGTTGCATCGATGGCGATTGATGTGGAAGCCGATCAAGATTTAGTCTGTATTGATGCAAGTCATTTATTTGAAGCGAGCACTACAAAAATAGGCTTTAGGAAAGGCAGTTTCCTGCGTGGTTATATGTATGATTTTATAGAGCGTTTTGCACCACATTTGACAAAAGATGTTGTTGAAAGAGCCAGTTTATTACGCAATCAAGATGATGTTGATGCATTGTTTGCAGATGTAAAATTACCAATTAAATAATTGCTTTACTAAATAGGTGTGGGTATTGAGTCAATTATTGTAACAACTCAATATCCATTATAATTACTTCATGAAAGCCCAACGAAATGGAACCAGCTTACCTCACGTGCCCACCATACTTATTTGTTTCACTGTGCTGTAATACTGTGTAATAGCTTTGCTCCATGGCTTAACTAAACTGAGTATAGTTAGGTTGGAGACCATGCTATGAATGACATAAATTTTAAGCAGCAGACCTTTTCATTAGACCATGTATTCTTTGATGGGTTATTAGATAAACTCGCTGAATATGCACAACAAATACGTCAATTAGTGGGTAATCAAAGGGTAATTGAAGATGATAAGTCATTTGATAGCAGCGCGTGCGTTCATATTATTCATAGTGGCAGAATCTATAGCAGCTTTGATAACCAAGCACATTTTTATGAAGCTATGGCGATTTATAATGGAAAAATATGGGCACTAGGCTCACTGGAAGAAGTGAAGCATAGGGTATATCAATCGGGATTTATTGCGACTTTTTATTGCTTACGCGAAGAAGAAGTTGTGATGCCCGGGTTTATAGAGCCACATTGTCATTTAATTACGTCATCAATTTTACAGCAATGGTTCCACTTTGGACCATTTGGCTTCGGCTGCCAAAAATCACAGTTTATGTCACAGTATGACCTGTCATATATCGTGCGGTCAGTTATGTATTTGGAAAAAGGTATCTCAAAGGATGACTGGTTATTGGGGTATGGGCTTTATAGTCAATTATTACTTAACGACGAAGTAAAAACCTATCGAGATATTTTTAGAATGCTAACAAAAGTGAACACTCATAAGCCGCTCGTCATTTTTGACGCGGCTAAGCCGTTTGCTTTTGTTAATTACGCCGTGTTAGAAAAGGTACACAAGTACCTAGTGCGCCAACACTATACAATAACGAAACTAGATTTCTATCGTATGGTTGAAGGGCAGGGGGGGCTGGTAGATGAACAACTTTTATGGCTGTTGGAGGTTCTTCCAGAACATCAGTTAAAACAATACTGTACACATTTGTTTAATTTTACAGATCAATTGCTTAGTCATGCTAAAGGCCAAGGTGTTACACATTTAGGCGTAGTAGATAGTCATCCTGTGGCATTAGATTTACTGGATACTTATTTACAAAAACAGACCGAAATTCATGTGGTCAATGCAACATCTAAATGGATGAATGAGCAATCGAATACTTGTTCGGATTTACCAGATATTGATAGTTATAAGGCCGTTATAGGGAACTCAATTGCGTTGAATATAGGCGAAGTGGGCTATTTAGGTTTTGAGTGGGTACAGAGCTACCACGGACAAAGTACTTTACAGCCTTGTCAGACTTTAATTAAGCAAGGGATGAATGTTTGCTTACAATCAGGATTCCCCTTGTTACCGTTGTCGCCTTTACGCAGTGCTCAGCAAGCAATATCACGGGAGATGGAGTACGCACCTCATTGCTATATGACAAAAGAGCGAGTCTTGGGAGCCGAACAATGTTTTACACGGTTACAATCGTTAAAAAGCATTTCTATTTCAGCAGCAGTCCATTTGAAGATTAGTAATCAAGCGGGGTGTCTCGCGGAAGGTCAGCATGCTAACTATGTCGTGTTATCTGCGGATCCATTACACTGTAAAAACAAAGATTTGCGAGAGATAAAGGTTGTAAATAGTGCGATAAATTAGCAGTTACCTGTGAGGTTATTCTTTTTCAAAACGACAAATAAAATGTATTTATTCTGCGTGTTAAATCAAGCGAACCCCCTGATATTTTCTGGTTATTTAAATGTGATGCTTATTGTTACTTTTTGTTAATAAGCGAAAATAAGTTAATTCATTGGTGCTTAGCCTTATTTTTATATTAATGAACCTATAGTAGGAAATAGGAAGGTTTTTATGCGTTAAAGTTATATAAAATATATTGTATACTTTGTAATTTAAATGTAAAAAATATAAGCCTCAATATTGAGGTTTAAACACACAACATTTAAAAAGGTATAGTATGAAATTATCAGCGCTTATGTTGGCTCTACCAACACTTGGTATAAGTATCAGTGCATTAGCACATAACGAAGAGTCACACCGTTCATTCAAACCTCACACTTCTGAGTTTGTTAATACAACGCATCATGGCCACCATGTGCCCCTAGAAAACGAGAGAGCACCGAGTGCAGTATCAGTGCAGCTTTCTGACTTTAACCAGGTCAAAAGATTAAGCACTACAGTTCAAGTCGCGATGGCGTGTGATCTTAACGCATTGGCATCCGCGAACTCAACACAGCTACTCATCGAAATAAGAAATCAAGGCAGCACATGTATTAATGAGCTTTTTAATGCGAATGCCTCTATACAGCAACAAGTGTTTACGTCAGATAAAATGTTCGCCGCTGCCAATCAAGCAAAATTGATGGCAACCAGTTATAACGGGCAAGGTAGCAGTGAGTTAGAATCATTATTCCTATTTATTCGCGCAGGATTTTATGTAGAGTTTTATAACGATAACGTGCAGTTTGCAGCTTGGTTAAAGCCGGCCGTAAAAGGTGCGATAGATGCATTTGTTAATAATAGCCACTTCTATGATAGTAATGACGCGCATGGTCAAGTATTAAAAGAAGTTATCACTACTATGGATAGCTCTGAACAACAAGATGTGTATTTACCTGTAATCAAGCAGTGGTTAACACGTTTTGATCAAAGTTATGCCAATGTGCGGAATATGCATCGCGCAATCAATGGTATTTTTACGGTTTTATATCGGGGGCAGTGGAACGATAACTTTAAAGCGCTTGTGAAATCAGATACTCAGCTTGTGCAACTATTAAGTGAGTTCACAAAAAAAGCTTGGTTAGTCGGTGCTGACGCTGAATACTTAATGGTTAATGCTGCTGGGGAGCTCGCAAGGCTAAAAGCGTATAAGAATACCCCAATTCAAACTCATGTTGATACGGCCTTAATTCAACTTTTTTCAACGTATAAAAGCTTTGGCTATGGCGATGCTATTTGGTTAAATGCCGCTGATGTGGCAACGTATTATGCGGATTGTAGTAAATACAATATTTGTGGATTTGAAACTCAACTCACTGCACAGGCGCTATCACAAACGTATCAGTGTAGTGATACAGTTAGGATCCGGTCGCAAGATATGACGCCTGCCCAACATGTGTCTGCGTGTAGCACAATGGCAACAGAAGAAGTGCGTTTTCACACACGTTTAGAAACAAATCAAACACCAGTAGCAGATGACAATAATACTTTTTTGCAAGTTAATATTTTTAACAGCAGCGATGATTATAGAAAATATGCCAAAGCTATCTTTAAAATAGATACTAATAATGGCGGCATGTATTTAGAAGGAGATCCCAGTAAAGTTGGCAATCAGGCAAACTTTATTGCATATGAAGCGACGTATGCAAAGCCAGATCACTATGTTTGGAATTTAGAGCATGAATATGTTCATTATTTAGATGGTCGATTTGACTTATATGGTGATTTTAATGCACCAACAGAAGCAATTGTATGGTGGAGTGAGGGCGTGGCAGAGTACATTGCCAACTTAAATGATAACCAAGCGGCAATTGATACGATAAAAGATGGGTCGACTTATTCACTGGAGCAAGTGTTTGCGACCACGTATGCCGGATTTGACCAAGATAGGATATATCGGTGGGGTTATTTAGCAGTACGATTTATGTTTGAACGTCATAATGATGAACTAAACGCTATGTTAGCCCGTACCCGAGTTGGTGATTGGCAAGGGTACAAAACATTGCTTTCAAGCTGGTCAAGCCAATATGCAAGTGAATTTACTGCTTGGACACAAGAATTAGCTAGTGGCACAGTTAATGATGCACCTATCGGAGTTATTAATGGCCCATATCAAGGTCTGATCAATGCAGATATACAGTTCTCGAGTCAAGGTAGCAGCGATCCGGATGGTGATATAGTAACGTATTTATGGCAGTTTGGTGATGGCACACAAAGCAATACTGCCAACCCAATTCATCGTTATGCGAATGCAGGAGATTATGTGGTGAGTTTGACCGTTACCGATAATAATGGGGCGAGTAGCACTGTAACATCAAGTGCGGTTATTACAGGTGGTGACACCTCGGAGCCAGTTTTACGTAAAGGGATACCATTAACCATTTCTGGAGCACAAGATGAGTTGAGCTATTACACTATTGACGTGCCTGTTGGTGCGACTAATTTGCAAGTGTCTACTGGAGAAGGTACGGGAGATGCGGATCTTTATGTTCGCTTTGGCAGCAAGCCAACATTGGCTGAATATGATTGTCGCCCTTATAAAGGCGGCAGTACTGAGCAATGTGATATTGCAACGCCCGAGGCAGGGATCTATCACGTGATGGTTCGTGGCTATAATAGTTACGCAGATGTGCGCTTATTGGCAGATTTCGAGCAAGCAGCAGTGGCATTACCAGATACATGTCAAACACAAGGGGCGGTAACCAGTGGCCGTCTTATTTCAGGAAAGGCTGTGTGTTTAGGCAATCAGGCGCCGATGTGGTTTAGTATGGAAGATGTAAGTGGTCACACTCAAGTTAAAATAGAAACAGCACATGGTACAGGTGATATTGCGCTGGAATATAGTAATTCTGGATGGCCCAATGATGTAAATGTTGATGCAAGTTCTAATAATGTAGGCAATATAGAATGTATTAATCTCAACGGTCAGTCGCAGTATTGGGGTTATTTAAAGGTATCAGGAACTAGTGCCGGCACAACAATAAAAGTAACTTATGATGAAGGGGGCTGTTAGGTCGATTATTCTAACTAAGTGCTTGTAAAAAAAGGTGGCAGTGCCACCTTTTTTTAAATTTATAACACGGCAAAAATAAAAACCTCACCTACACTGAAATAGATCTTTGCTTTATTAGGTCAACTATCAGGCTTATAACATTAAGAGGAAATTCACATGAAAGCACTTACAGGCGCAGCAATGGCAATGATGGTTGCCGGGTTGGTTGGTTGTAATAGTACAAATACTGCAAATTCATCAGCAAGCTCAACCGCAGCCAATGCTGCTGCGAGTGCAAGTTCGACCGATCTTGTTCATTGTTATGATGTAAACGTGTGTGGTGGTCATAATGACTGCAAAACAGCAAGTAATGCCTGTGCAGGGCAAGCGTCATGTAAAGGTACAGGGTTTGTTGCAATGCCGAAAAAAGCATGTGGTGATGTAGGCGGTAAAACGAAAGATGCGTGGGTCGGTGAAATAGCCAAAGCCGCATTGGTACATTGTCATGATGTAAATATTTGTGGTGGTCATAATGACTGTAAAACCGCGAGCAATGCTTGTGCTGGGCATGCATCTTGTAAAGGTACGGGTTTTGTATCAATGCCAGCGAAATCTTGTGGTGACATCGGTGGTAAAGTAAAGAGTTAATAACTAGGGGCTGTTGAACTTTGCTGTTCTATTTTTGTTCTCTTTGAGCGTGCTTTTATCGCGGCGCTTAATATGTGGCCTAGTAATCTAAGCGAATATTAAGCAACAAAGAGAAAGGGGCGCTCAAAAGAGCCGGTAGGCAGCGCTTGATTGGCTTTTCTACTATGTTATCGGCTGACTTACATGGAATTACCATGCTACGCAGCCTCTGCCTTGTATAAAATCCAATCAAACTGCTGCAAAAATGAACCTGAAAGATCAATAGCCCCTAGCAATTAGTCCACTTAGGCTATGGATGGCCTTTTTATGTAGGAAGTCTATGTCAGTACCGTATTTAGGCTTTGGGATGGGGTTACGTACATGTTACTTCGAACAAATAATCTCAGAGCGGCCAGCGATCGACTGGTTTGAAATCATTTCAGAAAACTATTTTGTATCAGGTGGCAAACCTTGGTACTACTTATCACAAATAAAAGAGCAATACCCCATTGTTATGCATGGTGTGTCGATGTCGATAGGCAGCACCGATGACATTAATACTGACTATTTGAAACAGTTAAAGCGAACTATCGCACGGGTTAACCCAGCTTGGGTATCGGATCACTTGTGTTTTAGCGCATTAGGTGATTTCAATAGTCACGATTTATTGCCGATGCCTTACACGGAAGAAGCATTAAATCATTTAACTCAGCGTATATCACAAGTGCAAGATTATTTAGAAAGGCCGATGATATTTGAAAATGTGTCGAGTTATCTAACTTACAAACAATCCCATATGACAGAGTGGGAATTTTTGGCACAATTGCATAAACAAACAGGCTGTCAGTTTTTATTAGATATTAATAACGTATATGTAAGTGCGAGAAATCATAGCTTTTCGGCGATGGATTACCTCAATGCCATACCAAAAGAAAGTATCGCGCAAATACATTTAGCTGGACATCAAGATTTTGATAGCCATATTATTGATACACATGATGAGCCTGTCTGTGACGCTGTATGGTCTTTATTTTCTGAGTTTAGTCAACAAGTTTCAGCCGTGAGTACTATGATAGAGCGTGATGATAACTTTCCACCATTAGCGGAATTGCTAGCTGAATTAGAACATGCAAAAGCGTTAACCCGAACACATTGGGGGTAATATGAGTGATTTAGCGACTCTGCAGCATGCTTTTATTGCGTTGCTTCATAATGAAAATAATAGCTTAGCAAATAATATCGTTGATCAGGCACCGTTAGAGGTTTGCCAGCGCTTGGAGATTTATCAAAGTGCTTATCGGATCAGACTTCGTGGTGTTTTAGAGCAAGACCATGAAACATTAGGGTTTTATTTAGGTGATGAGCTGTTTGAAGCAATGATGGATGGGTACATCAACTATTACCCTTCACAATCACGCTCGCTAAGACAGTTTGGGGAACGGTTACCAGAATTTTTACGCATTACTCCGCCATTTTCAGAACATGGGATTTTAGCGGAGATCGCTGAGTTTGAACGTATTTTATTGAGCTCGTTTGATAGTGGTGACGCATCATTGTTACGGTGGCCGCAATTACAGGCCATTGACATTAATCAATGGCCAAATATGGTGCTACAGTTGCACCCTAGTGTCTATTTTTTTAAATGTGCCTACGCAAGTGTAGAAAGTTGGCGAGCATTAAAAGAAAAAAAGACGCCGCCATTGGCTGATATTCATGAGCCGCATCATTGGCTGATAGCCCGAGGGACAGATCATCGAACTGGATTTCATCCTCTAGATAAAAAGCAATGGTTATGTCTAAAAAGCATCGCAGATGGTATGCCGTTTAGTATGGTGTGCCAATCTATTGTTGGAGAATTTGATGATGAGCAAACATGCTCGATGTTTGTGATTGGTGTGTTGCAGTTAGGGATTGAACAAGGTTGGTTCAGTGGCGTTAATATGCTACATGGCACCTTAGTTTAACCAGTATGGGTGTTCAAAAGTGACTTTTACCGTTTAATGTACCGGTAAAAATACACTGGAAATTCAAACTAGTTAACCTCAGGTTTGGATAAGGGTTTTGGAATAGACAATGTTTTGAAAACAAACTTACGTACAATCCAATGATGGTATTTTTTTCAATATCAAGGCGCTTTTATGCAGTAATAGCGGGCTATTACAAATGAAAGCAACGCCGAGAGTGAGAAAAATAGCTTTATTGGGCAAATTCGCTTATCCAGAGCTGAGGTTAGTTATTATACCACCGTTATTAATGCGGTGACGATCCTAGGAGTCAATGACGCTTAACTGCATTAAAGTTTGCCTATGTAAAATAACGACATATTGAAACTTTCTCTTTGTTAGTCAGCGTTTATATGTCGTCGTATTTGACTGATGATTTATTACTATTTTTTTGACGTTACCAGCTGCCCGTATTTTGCATCGATTGCCATGGTTCTTGAGCGGGCAAAGCTTCGCCTTTTTGTAGCAACTCAATTGAAATACCATCTGGAGATTGAACAAACGCCATATGTCCGCAGCGAGGAGGGCGATTAATTAAGACTCCCGCGTTCATTAACTTCGTACACGTGTTATAAATATCATCAACAGAAAAAGCCAGATGACCAAAGTTTCTGCCACTTGTGTATTGCTCAGGATCCCAGTTATAGGTTAACTCTATAGTGGGAGTGAATGTTGTTTTTGCTTCTTCTAATTGCCCTGGCGCGGCAAGGTATATTAATGAAAATCGACCTTTTTCGCTGTCGTAACGTTTAACCTCAATTAGGCCCAGTAAATCGCAGTAAAAATGCATTGATGCGTTTAAATCTTGCACGCGAACCATAGTGTGTAAAAATTCCATAAAATTGCCCCTTATCATCTTATCGTAGCTATTGTATGTGTAAATTGCGTGATAACAAGGGGCAGTTGAGGCGTTTAGTAGTTTGCAGCCACATTCACACCACTAAACGTGCTGTAAGCACGAAGTGCTATGTGCCATTCGCCGGCTTGTGGGTTAGATAATACACAGCTTTCAGTATTACCCTCTTTGTAGGGTCTGCAGTCATAACTTGACGTTGTGGGTTTACTGCCAAAACGAACATAGAGATCGGCATCTCCACTGCCCGCTGCGGAATCTACCGTAAGTGTAGTTACACCAGTAGGTAGAGTAAGGGTTTTATATATCCACTGACCTTTATCAGCGCCAAGGTTAGGCCATTGCTGTGAACCACCATTATCTGGCGGAGTGGTACTTGAGTCATAGTTAGCAACCAATGTCACATTTGCATAAGGTGCATAGCCTGACAACATAACATAATACTTACCTGCTTGAATGCTTGAAATTTCGCATGTTTCATTGTTGCCCGATTTGTATGGTCGACAATCATAGCTTGTAGAGGTGGGTTTGTTGGCAAACTTAACATACATATCAGCATCACCTGTCCCCCCTGATGTTTTGAACGAAAGTGTTTTTACCCCAGTTGGAACATCTAATACATAGTATGCTTGTCCGCCTTTGTTACCGTTTAGACCATTTAAAGGGGTATTATTCGTTAGTGGTGTCTCTGCTGTTGGAGGATCTACAGGATCTGTCATATTATCGATGATACTTAAACCGGAAGCGCTTTGCTTTAGCACTAAATCTTCTCCTAACCCGCTTGCATACCACCAATTGATGTTTGCAGGGAGTGCGAGAGGATCGGCATCACGCTGTGCTTTGCTCAACGTACTGGCTGTACTGTCAAACTGTGCCGTTCTCACGGTTAAGTTGCTACTGGTCACACTCATGACTTTGAATTGTTGAATACTAGCAAGGTCAATAGTCCAAGACTTAGGGTCGTTGGCAGAACGTGCAGGGGCTCCCCAGCTACCCTCACCAACATAAATAGTGCCGCCCGTAGTGGTTTTAACAAAGTTATTGCCAGAAGGTTTTAGTGCTTGGGTAATTTTGTTGATATGTGTATCAGACTCGACAACCAAGTTCATTTTTTTATCATAAAAATTTTGCGCCCACCAAGTGTGCAATATGGTGTTGTCAGATTTACCAGAATAATGCGGATACATTGGCTTATGATATTGAGCGACTCGCCATTTCGCGCTACTTCCTCGTGCGGTTAAATCTTGTGTTAGCCAATTATTCATGGCCGTTGCATAGCTTGACCAACCACTGTTTTTGTACTGGCTGTTCAGGGTGTATACGCGCAGTAATTGACTAACATTAAATGCGCCATAGGTATCTGAGCTCGTGCAACTACCATCTTGGTTAAAGTCAATGCCAAATACCTGACAAAGTGTTTTATAATTGTCGTCTTCATGGTTTCCGTGTGTTGCGACAAAAGGGTAGATACGCTTGTAACTAATGCCGTCAATTTGGTCGGTTGAAAAAGTCAGCTGCCAATCTTTTAAGTATTCTTTCATCTCAGATGACGAGTTTGCATTGGTGTAATCACCTCCATGCATAATAAACAAAGGCCTTATTTTGGCAATGAGTTCATTTCCTTTGCGTCGGTTCGTCCAACCTGTTCTGGTGTCGCCACCGGCAACAACAGTAAAGCCACTACTGGTAGTTGGGGCCGTTTTAAACCATAAACGTTCAGCACACCCTTCACTGTCGCATACACGATAATAAACGTTACTATTTTCAGGTAACCCCGTGAGGGTGACAAACTGACTTTGTAAACTACTTGCAAATGTATGCGATGCTAAAACTGACTTATTCTGCCAAGTTTGTTCATTGGTTGAGACCCCATATTTTACATAATGGTTACTCCCACTTGTGGGTGAGAAACCAATGGTTGCTTGCTGGCTGGGGTTGGCATCCCATACGAGACGATGATATTGGCTACCTGCATGCACCGAACTGCTGGCAAGTGTTAGTCCTATCATTAGGGCCAAAATAGATCTGTTCATTTATTTATTTCCTTTGGGGTTGTAATTAACGTGTCGCGACCGCTTACCTGCGAGGTAGGTAAATCTGTAACTGAGCTTACGAGCATGACAAATGCAGCATTACGATACGGTAAAGTCATGCTCGTCCCAGTGTGAAAGTTGACTGATTTAGCGCCTTCTTTAAATTGATTAAAATGTTTAGATAGCTTGTTAGTTTGCTCTGAACTCCAATAATCACCATGCTGGATATGCAAAAAGAAATCGTGTGCAATATGTGTATTACCAGGACGGCTTGGAGGCTCTACTAGGCTTGCTAATTCTTCACTACTGGGTAATCGCCAGGTTTGTACACCACATAATCCGTTTTCATTGGTATGGCGAAGTAAATCAGCAGTATCACAGCGATTTGACTCAAAGTAGCAATCGCCGAAATTCGCCACGCCTTTCTGGTTTTGATACCAGGAATAGGTCCAGTATCCATCGTGAATAGATTCGTTGTCGGTTTTTATCTCCCATAGTAATTGTTTTTCTTTGTCATACACGCATGCCCAAGGACCTTGCCATGGCTTTAATGGTTTGCCTTCGGCTGATATTTTTATATAGCGCGGGTGCATATGGCTTTTTTGGGTAGGTAATGCAATTAAACAGTAGCCAACAATCACGCTTAGCAGTAAAAAGGATATTAAGAGTCGGTTTTTCATAATATATACTTCAATGAAATGGCTAAGTTATGACGCGTGTGTGCAATTTGACTATGATCAAACGCTGAGACCCACATACAGGTACCATGTTCGAGGGCAACATCATGGACTGAGGGGGTCATATTTTTTCGCACGAGTTCCAGTGTCCACTGGCCATTCTTCCATTGACCACGAGCGCGGACATCAGCTCTATCTCCTTCAAAGCGGTTTGAGCGGTAGAGAACGGAGGGGAGGCGAGTACCTATAGGGTAGTGATCATCATCCTTCTTGTATGGCTTAGACCCAAACCATGGTATAATATCGCCTTCGTATAGGGCGTCTTTTGGCAGCCTTTTGGGTATGACCCCATTGGGGCTGTACCAAAGCCAGTTCATTACATAAGCACCACTTTCTTTGCCATCAGGCAAATACCCAGCACTGTAGCGTCTTTGTCCAGATAGCACTTTAGTGAGGGGGCCAATAAAATTGTCATCAGCCAAAATCATGTCATTTGTGCGTACTGCTTTCCAATGCCATAAGTCACGTACTTTGTTATCGACACTGGCATGATAACCCTTACCGTGCCAATTACTGGGTTTGTCATGAAAGGGGGTTTTTCCTAAATGGGCAGTACCATCTGCGCCGCTATTACAGGTTTTAGACAGCATCACGGCAAATTTGTCTTCATAATGACTTTGTTCATCAAATTCATAGAAGCCATTTTCGACAACTTTCCAACCCGTGCTGACTTTTTCAATTGGTAAATGTGAAAGGCTATGTGTTGGATCTGCCCACGTAAATAAGAAGAACGTTTCGTGTTTATTGCTGAGGGCTTTAATGGTCACGGTTGTTTGCCCATCGACAAAGTTTGCGCCACCAATGGTATGGACATTGATACTTTGTGCTTCTTGCCATATAGGTTCATCGGCAAGCCCATCAATTTCCATCAAAACATTGGCACCAATTGGGACTACATTCAGACTGATGTATGTATTTTGTGCCATGTGATATGTACCAATAGAGGCTAAAATCAGCCCAATAGAAAGAAACCAAGGTAGTTGCTTTAGAGGGATGAAGAACACTCTTTTTATGAGCTTTTTACCAAGTTGTAAGAAGTATATCCAGCTATGAAGTAATAAATAACAACCAATTAAGAATGAGGATATCAGGTGAAGTGTCTGTGTTTGAAATTGGGTTATATTGAAATAGACACTCCAACCCGTGATGACACAGCCAAGTACAGAAAAATAACCAAATCGGTTAACCCAAGTATGGTAGTACGTGTACTTGTTTGGCGTAATGTCGTTGTTTTTATAAAAAACATAAGAAATAGCGGTCAAAGTGATTATACAAGCACTTAACATATGCCAAAAATGAACATGGCCACTAGGTAGAATTGGCGCAAGCACTAACAATTCAGAGTGGCTGATGGTAGCTATCCTTAACCCACTGAATAAACTTGTAAAAATTGCTATTGCTATTACGGTGTGTAAAAAAATAAAAAAGGGCCGCGGCAAGGTCTAGTCACTCTATTTGAAATTTAATTATTAATATTTACATTGTATTTACCTTGTGTGAAATATTTATTGGTTATAATTCTATTGGTTAGAGAAATATCAACTAAATTGGTTATGGATCTGTAATTTATTTTGGCTAATATTAACAATAGTTACACCATATATGTATCAAACAGGGAAATGATGGCAAAACAAATATTAGATAGTGAAAATGTAATTGATAGCATGGCTGATATCGTGGCATGTTTGAATACCAGTGATTCGATTCAGCGGTTCCTGCTTGATATTCATTGTATTTTGCAGAAGATTACCTATGCAGATAATTTCTATGTAGTGCTGTTTAAACAAGATGGCTTGTTAAGCTTCCCATATTTTCATGATGTCAAAGATGACATACGCGCGGAAGATCTTGAGAACTTAGATGTTGCCGAAATTGCAAAATCATTGACTGCTTATGCGTTAACTAAAAAAGAAGTATGTAATTTTAGCTACAATGATATTGAACAGCTAATTAGCCAAGGCACGCTTGAAGTGCTAGGTTCATTACCAATGCAATGGCTTTGTTTTCCTCTGCAGAACCGAGATGCGTTCTTAGGCGCGTTCATTATTCAATCATATCGACGAGAGAATGAATATTCAGGTGTTATTGTTGAACTACTTTACACAATTAGTCATGTGATCTCTTCAGCGCTTGATGCGTTTAATAATCAACAAGCTTTATTAGAAGCTAATCATACGTTGCAGAATTATCAAGGTGAGTTAGAACATAGAGTTGAGGAACGAACCAAAGAATTACAAAATAGCTTGGAAGAGCTTAAAAAGGAGGTAACGAAGCGCGAAGAGCTACAGCAACAACTGGAATACGATTCGTTACATGATAGTTTGACTGGGTTAGCAAATCGGAAATACTTGTTTAGCGAACTGAATCGATTGGCCGCAAAATCTTCACGTTTATCAGTAGAGGTGTACGTACTTTATTTAGATTTAGATGATTTTAAACCAATTAATGATCAATATGGTCATAAAAGTGGTGATCTTGTGCTGTTAGCGGTGGCAAAGCGTTTACTAGAAGAGCTGCGCGGTTACGATATTGTCTCTCGCCTAGGTGGTGATGAATTTGTCGTGGTAATAACAGAACCACTAGAAAAGCAGGTACTCTTTCAAGTATGTGAACGATTATTAAAGAGTATTCAAGTCCCAGTAACATTGGAAAGTAGCACTAGCGTGATATGTGGTTGCAGTATCGGCATTGCTGGCAATCATGCGCGTGCATTTAACGCTGAAGAGTTGTTACACGCTGCTGATGAAGCATTATATGTGGCTAAAAAGAAAGGCAAGAATCAAATTCATTTCCAAGAGTATGAATAGGTCTTTGTACTTTTTCACCGTTTGCTTTAGGATCGCAGTATGTAGAGGACTTTGTCGTTAGTGCTATGTTAATCAGAGCTTTATTATTTGTATGCTTATTTATTTCGGCCCCTATATTGGCCATTGAGGTCACTGACCTTTATCAAAGTACTTTGGCTGTGTCTGATAAAACCCGTGCGACCCGTGTTAAGGCGAGCCAACAGGCCTTAATGAACGTGATTAAAAAATTGACGGGTCGCTATGAAACTGTAGATCATCCGTCAATCACACGTGCAAAACGTTCAATCTCTGATTACATGTTGAAATATGAGTATTTAAATCTAGATGACGATGATGATGAGCTGAAAATTCGCATTAAATTTGAAGCAAATAAGGTTGAAGATCTGGTACGCACAGCACAGTTGCCGTTTTGGGGGAATCGACGCCCTATGATAGCAATTTGGTTAGCAATTGAAGACGATTTACAGCGTGATTTTGTGACCCAAGAGCGTTACCCACAGCTTGGACGTTTAATTTATGATACTGCGGCTGAGTGGGGAGTGCCAGTTGTGGTTCCGTTATTAGATTTACAGGATAGAGCCAGTGTTGGCATAGCTGAAGTTTGGGGGAATTTTTCAGATCCCGTTGAGCAAGCTTCTATCCGATATAATGCTGAGCGGGTGATCACTGCACGTATGTTCAAGCAGCCTCATAGTAGTCGCTGGCAGTTAGAGTGGCGATATACTGATGCCGAGCTGTTTGAGTCAAATCAACTGGTGGGTGATAAACAACAAGTGCTCATACAAATGATCAATGATTTGTCTTCTGTATTAGTTGCCAATTACGTGATTGACCCAGCGGTGTCTTATGCGACAACTAGCACCATTTTTACAATCGATAAACTCGAGAGCTTCACGCATATTGAAAGAGCAAAGCGTCAATTGAAGAGTATCAGTACAGTGGCGGATGTTGACATTATTTACCGCTCGAAAGATAAAGTTAAGTTTGAAGTTGAACATACTTCAAGCCTCGAAGATTTAATCAAAGCAATAAAATTAGAGCAGGCATTTTCGGTGTATATAGATCCACGAGCGTTTTATCAAGTGGCTGATGCCGAGAATTTAAAATACAGCTGGGTTGGACCATAATGGGAACTGAACCATTGCAAATGGCGTTGCCTGTTACCTTACCAGATGATGAAACCTTCGCCTCGTATTTTGGCGGAGAAGCCTCACTTGAAGTGACTCACTTAAAAACAACGCTCGCGACGCTTAAAAACAGTTTTCATTTTACTTATTTGTGCGGTCTTGCTGATTCGGGGAAATCGCACTTGCTCTATGCAACCTGTATTCATGCTCAAGAACTCGGACTGTCAACTATTCTGCTCAGTTTAAGAGAAGTCATTGATTTTGGCCCTGCGGTTTTAGATTCACTAGAAAATTTAGATGTGGTGTGTATTGATGATGTGCATCTAGTTGCCGGAATTGAAAGTTGGGAAAAAGCACTTTTTAACTTTTACAATCGGTTTAATGAGCCAGGAAAAAGCCTAGTTGTGACTGCGGATTTACCGCCGAGTATGTTGAATATCTCACTCCCTGATTTAGAGTCTCGCTTAGCGTGGGGAACCACCTTTCAAATACGTTCAATGAGTGATGATGATAAAGCTGAAGCATTAGTGAAACGTGCGAATATGCGGGGACTAGAGTTGACTGATGAGTGTGCTCGTTTTTTATTGACACGCTTAAGCAGAGATATGCGAGCATTACTCGACGTGTTGGATAAATTAGATCACGCTTCTATGGCTGCACAACGAAAGTTAACTATTCCGTTTATAAAAACCACTTTACGACTGTGAGTGTTATTTAGCCACTGTGATTATCAATAATTATAAATGCGCTTGAATTTGTTTGAAAAGCCCCACTTTTTGATAAAATTTCAAAATAATCTGACTGAAAGACAAACAGAGCCCTGTTAGGGCTAGAATCTGACCTATGCTTTCAGTTATCATAGTTAGTCAACACACAGCAAGTTACCTCAATAAAGATCAGGTATAGAATGAACTTAGAGAATATTTTGGCGCAAGCGCTTGAAGCCGTGAATGGCGCAAGTGAAATCGCGCACCTTGAGGACGTCCGAGTAAACTACCTTGGTAAAAAAGGTGAGATCACAGGACTATTAAAAACACTAGGTACTTTGGCGCCTGAAGAGCGTAAAGAAGCTGGTGCAGTGATCAACCAAGCGAAGACTCAAGTACAAAACGCGATCAACGAAAAGCGAGAGTTACTAACTCAACAAGCGCTAGAAAAAAAGCTAGCCGCTGAAACCATCGATGTGACTTTACCTGGGCGTGTTATGCCTGTGGGCGGTGTGCATCCGGTGACTCGCACAATCGAACGAATTCAGTCATTCTTTGGTGAACTCGGCTTTGAAGTAAAGTCAGGGCCTGAAATTGAAGATGATTTTCATAACTTTGATGCGTTAAATATTCCTGAGCACCACCCTGCACGTGCTGATCACGACACATTCTATTTTAATCCGAAATTGGTATTGCGCACGCAAACCAGCGGCGTACAAATACGTACGATGGAAGCTGAACAACCACCACTGCGTATTATTTCGCCTGGCCGCGTATACCGAAATGATTACGATCAAACTCACACACCAATGTTCCATCAAGTTGAAGGTCTTATGGTTGACACTGATGTGAGTTTTACTGAGTTAAAAGGTATTTTGCACGATTTCTTACGTAATTTCTTTGAAGAAGATATGGAAATTCGTTTCCGTCCCTCTTATTTCCCATTTACTGAGCCTTCGGCTGAAGTAGACGTTATGGGTAAAAATGGTAAGTGGTTAGAAGTGCTTGGCTGCGGCATGGTACACCCTAACGTATTACGCTCTGTTGGTATCGATCCTGAGAAATACACTGGATTTGCATTTGGTATGGGTGTAGAGCGCCTAACAATGCTACGTTATGGTGTTAATGACCTGCGTGCATTCTTCGAAAACGATTTAAAATTCCTAAACCAATTCAGATAAGAGCGAAGTAAATATGAAATTTAGTGAAAAGTGGTTACGTGAGTGGGTTAATCCAGCCATTGAAACTGAGGCTCTATCTGAACAGCTTTCTATGGCTGGTTTAGAGGTTGATGGTTTAGAGTCTGTTGCTGGCGATTTCTCTGGTGTTGTCATTGGTGAAGTGGTTGAGTGTGGTCAACACCCAGATGCAGATAAGTTGCGCGTAACCAAGATCAATGTTGGCAAAGACGAACTTCTTGATATCGTGTGTGGTGCCGCAAACTGCCGTACAGGTATTAAAGTAGCTGTTGCACAAGTAGGCGCTGTATTGCCAGGTGATTTTAAAATTAAGAAAGCCAAGCTACGTGGCCAACCTTCACATGGTATGTTGTGTGCGTTTGAAGAGCTTGGCATGGCTGAAAGTTCTGACGGTATTTTAGAGCTGCCCAGCGATGCTCCAATTGGTCAATGTATTCGTGAATACTTTGAATTAGATGATGTGACGATTGATGTTGACTTGACAGCAAACCGCAGTGACTGTTTAGGCATCAAAGGCCTTGCACGTGAAGTTGGCGTTTTAAACTCTTTAGATGTGACAGAAGTAGAGATCACACCTGTTCAACCAACAATCGATGACAAAATTGATATTGAATTGGTGAACAGTGCATCGTGCCCGCGTTATTTAGGTCGCGTCATTAAAGGTATTGACCTTGATGCGACAACGCCACTGTGGATGGTAGAGAATTTGCGTCGTTCAGGTGTACGTTCAATTGATCCGGTAGTTGATGTTACAAACTATGTGTTATTAGAACTCGGCCACCCAATGCATGCGTTTGATTTGAGCGCAATTGAGGGTGGTATTAAAGTACGTAACGCCAATGAAAATGAAGAGCTTATTTTATTAGATGGTAATACTGCTAAGTTACACCCCTCAACGCTACTTATTGCAGATGACAATAAAGCACTAGCCATGGCGGGTATTTTCGGTGGTGAAGCGTCGGGCGTTACGGAGGGAACTCAAGATATCTTACTTGAAAGTGCTTTCTTTGCACCGCTGGCGATTGCCGGACAAGCGCGTAAATATGGCTTGCACACCGATGCATCTCACCGCTATGAGCGTGGCGTTGATTATACATTACAACATGATGCAATGGAGCGCGCTACGGCACTGCTACTAGAGATTGTTGGAGGGCAAGCAGGCCCTGTGGTTGAAGCTGTATCAGAAGTTGATTTACCGGCGGTTAAATCAGTGACGTTGCGCCGCGCGCGTCTAGACCGCGTGATTGGTTACCATATTGAAGACGCTAAAGTCACAGATATTCTAACGCGTCTAGGCCTTGACGTGACAGTGAGCGACGATACATGGCAAGCAGTTGTCCCTAGCTACCGTTTTGATATTCGTATTGAAGAAGATTTAATTGAAGAAGTCGCTCGCGTATTTGGCTATAACAACATTCCAAATGTGGCCCCCTCTGCTGCATTGAAAATGACGACACACGTTGAAGCTAATTTACCTGTCGCACGTTTTCGTAATGAATTAGTAGCTCGTGGTTTCCAAGAAGCTATTACATATAGTTTTGTTGACCCTAAAGTACAACAGTTACTGCACCCAAGCGCAGATGCATTAGTGTTGCCTCACCCGATTTCGGTTGAAATGTCAGCGATGCGTGTAAGCTTGATGCCAGGGCTTATAAATGCGGTTGTTTATAACCAAAACCGCCAGCAATCACGTATTCGTTTGTTTGAACATGGTTTGAAGTTCATTAAAGATGAAACGGCAGAAAATGGTGTGGCACAAGTGCCAGTGCTTGGTGGGGTTGTTTTTGGTAACACGCATAACGAGCACTGGTCAGTTGAATCTCGTCCAGCTGACTTCTTCGATGTGAAAGGTGATGTTGAAGCATTGCTCGCACTGACTAATGATACTGCGCGCTTTAGCTTTAAAGCGGAGCCAAGCGAAGGGCTACATCCAGGACAATCAGCTGCAATTCATGTTGATGGAGTAAAAGTTGGCTTTATTGGTGCTGTTCATCCACAATTACAAAAGTCGCTTGGTTTAAATAGCACTGCGTATGTATTTGAAGTGGAAGTATCCGCTTTGGAGACAAGAAAGCTGCCTGAAGCTGTTATTGTGTCTAAATTTCCATCAAATCGCAGAGATATTGCTATTTTAGTTGCAGATGACGTAAAAATAGGCGATATTTTAAAAAGCATCGAGAAAGTTGGCGGAAATCAATTAGTTGACCTAAACTTATTCGATGTGTATAAGGGCAAAGGTATTGAGCCAGATTTTAAGAGTTTGGCGATTGCTCTTACATTACAAGCGGTTGATAGAACGCTCGAAGAGAAAGATATCAATCAAGTTGTAGACAACGTGGTGGCCGAGTTGGCCAAACAATTTAATGCAACGTTGAGGGACTAGATATGGCGCTTACTAAAGCCGACATAGCTGAACACCTATTTGAGAAATTGGGGATAAATAAAAAGGATGCCAAAGACTTAGTTGAAGCGTTTTTTGAAGAAATCCGCTCAGCGCTCGAAAAAGGAGAGCAGGTTAAGCTCTCTGGATTTGGTAACTTTGATCTTCGTGACAAAAAAGAGAGACCTGGCAGAAACCCGAAAACGGGTGAAGACATTCCTATCTCTGCGCGTCGCGTTGTTACTTTCCGCCCTGGGCAAAAACTGAAGACGCGAGTCGAAGTCGGAACCAGCAAAGAAAGCTAACAGATCGCACGGAGCGATTGTAGAACTTGAAGACCTTGAGTATGTTTCATATTCAAGGTCTTTTGCATTTTAAATTAGAGTGAACGTAAGAAGAGAGCGATTAAATTGGCAAGGTACAGCACAATTATTTCTTTACTTTAAAGGTTTATAGTCATTTAAACGAATATGTAGACAGGTCAGCCACCAATAGTTATTACTATAAATTTCGGTCAGAATTATTCTCCAGACTCAGTGACAGGTATTCCTGATACCTAAGCGCAAGTCGATAAGACTAGGCTAAGTTTAAAACTTAAATTTACTTATTTAATTTATAAACCAAGTGTAGCCGTCATGTATTTTTTACTATTTTTGATAACAAAGGGAATTGATAAACAAGACCACGCTATATTAATATTCTACAGGAACTTCAATGCAATTGACTAAATGGAAGTCATTCAGGCTTTTATGGACACCATGGTTTATTTTACATTTATATATTTATGTGAATCTTTCTTTTTTTACTGAATTACCGGATGCAATACAGTTTATACGAAGCTTTATTACTACAACGCTCTTAACAGGATGTCTTTTTTATTCATTAGGAATTCGTTGCTTTACGCGCTTTTTTTGGCAGGTGCTATTTATTATTGCAAGTATTGATGAGCTCCTAGGGTGGTATGAGAGTAGTGAATTTGACTTGTTCAATTTTGGGGTAATTACCACTTTTTATATTGTAGCTGCCCTCTACGCATTTCAGAATAAAAAAATTTGGGGAGAGCATCATAAGAATGGAACCTAATTTACGACTCAAAAGATGAAAAAATTAAGTGTGTACCTTAGTTGTTATTTATAATTTGAGCATTTGGCAATATCAAAAGAGTGAGCCAATTAGCAGCTCACTCTCTCAAAACTAATACGTTAAAGTCGCTCTATCAGTTTATTTGCTTTTGCAACCACAGGTCTCGCGGATGCTAGATAATTTCCCAATACAACCAAAATATACCCCTTGTCTTGGTATATATTGAGCTGGGCGGTCATACCCAGATGTGCACCGTTATGACCGACAATGGTGTTACCTTCGTTATTACTTACCGAAAACCCATAGCCCCAGTTAGGTGCATTTAGAGCTGGCTTTGCGGCTACTGCGGCGAGAGTAAGATCTTTACTTAATAGCTTATTTTGTTGTAATGCCAATGCGAATTTATGCAAATCTCTCACAGTCGAATACCCCCCACCTGCAGGATCACCCTTAACAGATTGGAACATTAAGTTCTCAGTAATTGCGCCAGTCTCAACAGAGAACCAGTAATTACGTGCCGTGTTTTTAATGGGGACGTCTAGATCAAAACTACCGCTGTTCAGCATATTGGCTTTGTGATAAATATTGTCGTTAATGTAGTCGAAGTAGCGTTGGCCTGAAACCGCTTCGATGACATAACCCAGCAGTACCATACCAGTATTACTATATTGCCACTGGCTAGCAGGCTCGAAAGTCGTATCTATAGATTTTAATAAAGGCTGAATATGTTGGAGAGTACGTACTTTTGTTTGTATTTCTTCAAAACCAGTCATACCTGAAATGCCTGATGTATGTGTGAGTAAGTGACGAACTTTTATTTTTTTAAAATCACCTTTTCCCAGCAGGTCTTTGTTTACAAATTTTGTGAGTGGGTCATCAAGAGATAAACGGTTTTGCTCTACTAATTGTAAAATAGCAATGCTGGTGAACATTTTGTTCATTGAGCCAATTTGAAACTTGGTATCTAGGTGGTTTTTCACATCATAGCGATGAGAAGCAAGACCATGTGCGGCGGTAAATAGCACATGCTCACCTTTTGCAAGTAGTATGGTACCCGAGAAAATCCCATTGTTTGCCAGTTTTTTACTATATTTTGTTAATTGCGAGACGACTTGAGCTTCATTTAAAGGCGTTGAGTTTAGCGCTGTTTGTGGGTTTTCTCGGATGTACCATCCAGTGATTGCACGAGCTTGAGCACGGTTAAAATTGATAACCATTTCATATTGCATATCGGTATTCATGGAGTATAGCTGTCCAACATAACGAATTTGGTTGTCGCTGTTGTTAAGTTTGAATGAAATGACGTCCAAATGGCCATGAAACATCGCTTGGTTTATCGAATACCCTGTGAATCGGTCTTTGCCAGCTCCGTCCCAGCGTGATAATGCATCGGGCGAAAAGTTGTTAACCACAAATGCGTCGAGTTGCTTCATATCTTGACTATTTAAAATAGTTAAGAATGTGCTGGCAAGTTTCATGTGGTCTAATTCTTCCTGCGCTGTCACAGAGAAGTGAAAACATGTGGTAAAAAATAACCATGGTAAAAAATATCTCATTACTTTGTATTCCTTTTAATATTTGTTGATTTAATATGGCTAATTAGCCTGTTAGGTATTTGTTACCTCAAATCAAAATACAAAGGCGATGAATGAGTTAATAAGTTTGTATTAAGAAAGCGTTAAGAGATAAATAACTATAAATAACAAAGAGATGGTGATGGGCTTACAAGCAATAAAACCGTATGAACGTTTGTATATCAATGAGTGTTTGATAGATCCAAACACAGGCGAAGTGATGATTAACGGGCATTCATATATATTAGAGCCAAAAGTCATGGCATTGCTACTGATATTGGCTGAAAGGCCACACTATGTCTTTTCGGCTGAATACCTGTTTGAACGAGTTTGGCCTCGTTCGGTTTATAGCCCTAATTCAGTGAGACGCAACATAGCCTTATTAAGGCAAGCGCTGTCTGATAATGATAAAAGTGTAATTAAAACACATCCTAAGCGCGGTTATAGCCTAGTGGCTGATGTTAAGAAAGAACAACCAGTACAAAAACAGGTAAAGAATAAACAAGCAGGTGCCAACGTGGCAATTTTAACTGCTGCTGGGCTTTGTTGTGTGTGTTTATGTGTGTGGTTGTATGGCAGTGTAATGTCAAAACCAACAATTCAGTTGTCAAATTTGTCCCCAGTTACAGCAAGCGACGAAAGTGAGCGTTACATGCAGGTAGGCGCTGAGGGTCGATTTATGGCTTATATCCAAAATGGCCAAAGCAGCTCACAGCGGCGATTGTTAATGAAAGACCTGATTACGAAGCAAAGCTGGCAATTGAGTGAAGAAATGCACGAGTATACTTACCTTGCTTGGGATACTAACAACCACGCCGTGGTTTATTCTTATAATTCACCACAAGGGGTTACATTTGGCCGTGTGTTACTTAATAGTCAAACGAAGCCAGTCAGTAATGAAGTTTTGTTTGCTCGCAGAGATATTCGTTGGAATAGCTTGTTTCATATTGATAATAAGCAAAACTTATATTATTTAGCCAATTTTAATGCTTCCGAACATAGCCGTAACGTAAGTTTATATCAGCACAATTTGATATCAGGAAAGATTATTGAATTATTAGCACCGCGTGACGACTTTAAGCCTTACAAACTGGCACTATCTCCTGATCATCAGCGGCTAGCACTGATTGGTTTTGACGAACAATCTATATCAGAAGTACAGTTATACAAGATAAAAACGCATCAGATATCAGAGCTTACTAAAATTGATCACAATTGGCATTTTATGACTTGGTTGGCTGATCAAGACGTGTTGCTGTTGAGTAACGGGAGCCAGGTAAAATTATTGACTCTCGCGGGTAAGGTCAGTGATCTTAATTTTAAAAGCTATAATTTTTTGATTTATCCTCAGGGAGTTAAAAATAAACTGTATTTTATTGAAGGCCAATCAGATCAAGATATTTTAACAAGTCAGCTCGACGTATTAGTGACACCAAAAAAAATGATTGATTCGAATACTGTCGATAAAGGGGCTGCTTTTTCACCGAGTGAGCAATATGTGGCGTATGTTTCAATGAAAAGTGGTGCTCCCCAATTATTCGTCCAGGATATTGCGAGCGGTAGAGAACGGTTAGTATTTGAAAATAGTGACAAGGCATTGTCGTTAGCTTCACCGGTATGGGACCATGACAGTAAGCGCCTTGCTAGTGCCGTAAACAACATGCCATTTATGGTGCATTTAAAAGAAAGCACATTCACAATTGAATTTATTCCAGATGTGATAGGCTTGCCTAAAGCATGGTTGAGACTGTCAAATGCTTTATTATTTATAGATAAGAAAACCCACTCCGATAGGATCGTCAAGGTAGATTTAGACACACAGCAAAATACGGTGGTGATCGGGTCGGTGTTACCAAGTAACGTATTTTTAGATAATCAAGATCGCATCTTGAGTGCTGAGGGAGGTCGCATCACTGTATTCGGGTCTGATCATACCCTGTTAACAGCACCGAGTGCGATAACACAAATATACCCAACGCCAGCGGGTTTTTATTATCGCTATGACTACAACATGAAACCTGAAATTAGCTTTTATTCATTTGAGCGTGGAGAAATCGAACTCAGCGACAAATTTCGAGCTTTTTGTCATGATTATTGTGGGCAAATAACAAGTTTTAGTAACAACTATATATTGCTGAGTAAAAAAGCGTGGGTATCAGATATTTTGTCGCTTGATATTACGACGAACATATAAAAAAGCCACATATTGAGTGGGTATATCGAAGCTACTTAGATATAAACTCAATAATACTGAGATCCTTAAAGGGCTGCTATTGCTTTTTTAAGGTAGCGATGACTTGCTACCTTAATTAGTTTGGTATTACTGGGCGCCACTTTCCATAATCGACGTACTGCCTGTCTTCGCCAGTTCAGCAAGATCTTTGTCGATCCAGAACAATGATTTACCATCCTCACCAACCAGCTCAAGTTTATCAAGAATACCTTTAAATAGCTTTTCTTCTTCATGCTGCTCTGCAACATACCACTGCAAAAAGTTAAATGTTGAGTAATCATGAGTTGTAAAAGCGACGTGTGTTAACGCATTGATACGTTTTGTGATCAAACACTCATGTTCATAGGTGTTACGGAAAATATCCCCTAGAGATTCGAAATGGTGAGGAGGGGCTTCAATGGCACCTAAAATAGGCAATGCACCCGTTTCACTTACATAGGTGAAAAGGCGATTCATGTGCTCCATTTCTTCAACCGCATGTTTTCTTAAAAACTCAGCCGCACCTTCAAAACCACGATCTTCACACCATGCACTCATCTGTAAATAAAGGTTTGAAGAATAAAATTCTAGGTTAATCTGTTCGTTTAACTTTTCTACCATTTCTGGGGCTAGCATATGGGAAACTCCTCAAAAAAATTATGCATGCATTGTTCTTTAATACGTATTCAAATACAAGCAGAACAGCGTGAAATTCGAAGAAAAATAACAATTTAAGTTACGAGAAGGGGATTTATGCATTAAGCAAAAAACGTAATCACTCTCATTAAAACTCCTTTGCTATATTACGGCTCTAATTGATGGCAGAGGTACAATTTGAAGTGAAAATGCGAATGATTATTTCAGTTTAATGCCTTTGCAAAGGTATTTTTTGTCATTTGCGGTACGAGCACATTTTTTACACAAATAATGACTAGGCGAAACAATATCGGTTAATTGAGTGAGCTTGCTCTCGATTTCTTTTTTTTTCCATTCACATAGCGTTTTACTCATACAACCTACCAAAAACCATTAAATACAAATTAGCATTATTATCATCTCGTTATTAATGGGGTTTTTACCCTAAATATATAAAGAATACTAGTTATTTCTATGCTGGCTGATGGACATTTATGGTAAAGAAAGTCGCTTAAATAGCTGTTCGTTATATGTGTGTTGTTTGTTGAATTTATGTTGGGACCTATGATCTACTTTTTGAAGCTTAGCGGTGTTCAATAATACCTTGAAGAGTGTAATAAAAGTTGTAAAGCCATTGATTTGATAATTTACCAGTCATAAAAATGACTTGTTTGTAACTTACACTGATGGCGTTTTTGAGATACTTCAGTGGAGATGTGACAGATATGCCAAAAACGGGGGGCCGCTCATTTAATAAGTTAATGACGAATGTTGTTTATGCTTGGCTAATGTGTAGTTGTGTTTTTGGGGTTATTGCATCGTTGCTTTATATTCAAAAACAGCACTCTTCGAAACAACATCTTCAGGATATCGTGCATAAAGTACAGTTTGAGCTGAACTCACAGATTCAAGCGGTAGACGAATTTTTACTTGAAGCAGAAAAAATTGATACGACTTGCACACCTGACACGCTAAAAATACTACGACAACACGTATTTAAAAACCCAGCTGTCAGTGAAATTGGTATTGTAAATTCAGCTGGTCTATTAGCATGTAACTCATTTGGCGTTGTCGCACCAGCGATTCAAACGACTGAGCCTGTTAAAGCGCTAGGCCTGAGGTATCATGGCCCCATAATTAGTGATTACTTAGAAATGTCAGCGTTTGTGTTGGCAAGAACACGAACAGATGGATACGAAGTCAATGTACTGATGCCCTCGACCTGGCTAAGAGGATCGCTCAATTTAGCACAGTATTCACAGTTTGATTTTGTCGCTTTAGTTGATGCTAAAACCGGTGTACCCATTATTCTGCATGGGTTGTATAGCTTACCTTTAAATAAAAAACTATTTCCGCTAAATCATATGTATACGGGGTCAGAAAAGTTTGATGATGGTGCAGAAAAGTATTTCATGACAACGCCATTGTCTGCACTACCTGAGTTAGCACTCATTGTGAGTAGTAATACCGTGCAGTTTGACGATTTAAATCCACAGTTATTGAGCATGTTTGTTTTACTCTATGTAGCAATGTGGTTGTGTGTCTGCGTTTTGCTGAATTACTATGATAAACGACAACTGGGATTAAAGCAGCAGCTTAAGCGAGCTTTGCTAAAAAAGGAGTTGTTTAATGTTTACCAGCCTTTAATCGACGCTATGAGCGACCGAATTATTGGTGTTGAAGTTTTGATCCGCTGGCAACATCCCGTTGAAGGAGAGCTAAGTCCTGCGTTATTTATTCCTGAAGCAGAGCGAAGTGGTGCGATTGTAGACATTTCCATCGCGCAAATTAAGCAGGCGATCATTGAGTTGAGACCTATTTTAGCCGCGCAACCTGAGTTTAAAGTATCTTTTAATGTAAATGGACGTTTACTGACGGACTCGAGGTATTTAGAGGTGCTGCGACAAGCCTGTCGCGATATTAGTACTTTAACCATAGAGCTGACTGAAAGAGACGTTCTTTCACAGGAACGAGTAAAGAAAATACTTGAGATGATAAAAGGGTGGGGCGTTGAAATTGCGATTGACGACTTTGGCACCGGCTACAGTGGTTTACACTATCTACAGAGCTTTTCAATTGATTTACTTAAAATAGATCAGAGCTTTGTGGCTTCAATAGGGTTAGATAACTTGCAGTCACCAGTACTAAACGCCATGATTGACATGGCTGGTAATCTAAACAAAAAATTGATTGCCGAAGGGGTGGAAACCAATACACAAGCCCAATATCTCCTTGCTCATGGCGTTACGATTCATCAGGGGTGGCTTTATGCTAAGGCACAGAACATAGCGCGCCTTAGAGAGATAATGTTAAAGCAAACATTAGCATGGCAAACGCAGAGTAAAGCGGGCTAAGTGAGTGTACTTTTCTAGAGGTGTTTATTTTTAAAAATTTAACTTGAGGTAGGTGTAAAGTATTGGTCATTATGATTGATACGCTTTGGATTTATTGCAAGGAATCAATTATGGATAAAGTGCTAACAAAATTATTAACATGTTCCCTGGTGATTTCGGTTGCTGGTGGATGCAGTTCAACCACTGGATTAATTGCCTCCTTTGAAGATTTAACCACAGAAACAAGTAAAGAAGGTTTTACAAAAATTCCTCAATATCGCGTTATCTCAATCCCTGGCATGCTGCCATTTTCAGATATCGGGGGCGTTCATTTTTACAAATCTCAGAGAAAACCATCTTCATCGATAGGTATTACTTTAGAAGCTAATAGTTATGCAATTGAAACGACGATTGGTGGTGAAGATGATTCATGTGCTGAGGAATGCATATATGATATCAAAGAAAAGATTTTATCAGTTAAAAACCTTGCATTTGATTTGGCCCAAGCAAGAATAAACCTTGCTGTAGAAACAGCATCATCAGTAGTGAAAAAGAAAGAAGAGTACGCCTCGCTCCGTAATGAGTTTAATAAGCAGTATAAAGAGGCACTAGAATTAATTAAGAAAAGTGGAGTTATGGTGTTTACTTGGAGCACAGGTTCTGAACAATCAGGCTCTATTGGTTTGGGGAAACTTTTTGGTACGTCACAGTCACAGAGTAAATTGCAAAGCGGTTTTGCTGTCGTCAGTGGGTTAAAAATATCTCAGTTGTATGTAGGTAGTGACATAGGTAATACTTGGGGGGGACTTAATCGAAGCTCTGGTTTCAGCAACCGGTTTGAAGTGACTACTTATAATCTGCAAGCCCAATACATCACTTATATGGCGGAAAGCGAATGGAGCGCATCGACTAAGTTTGATTTTGAAGCAGCAGCTGAACTGCTATCTAACTCTGGCACACTTTCTGAACGATTAGGTAGTATCGAGATTAAGCAAGCTTTAGCCAAGACTTCGAGTTTAATGAATATGGGCGTAACTGGTTTGTCAAAGAGAGAAAAAGTGATAGTTGATTGGGAGAAGCCATTTAAAAAACCAATCGGTTGCTTAAATGGTAGCAACGGCAGTGATTTTAACACAAATAATGGTTGGCAAACTATTTATGCAGTAAAGTCTGACTTAAAAGATATATTATCAATGAGAAAAAAACTTATAGGTTCCGAGTGATAAACAGTTTGTCTGTGGGTTTGGAGCTGTGCAATTGCAGGAAGTACCTTCATTTTTTAATGATATAGTTTATTTATCTTAGCTACTGATGGCAACAGGGGCTGTATATGAGTAACAATACTTTAAGACACGTACAGGAGCCCGAAAAGCTTTGCGCTCAGAGTGTAATAGCAGGGTTGTCTGTAAAGTGATTAGACGATTTAATTTGGACAACCTAACTTTTGTATGGAATATCAATTAGAGAAGGTTCTATATTGATATGTATCGGGTTTGTGGTTGGGGATAAGGCTTGTAATTTTGAAGCGCTTGATACTGTCGTCGGCTCTAAGCAGGGTAATGTCTTAATGCCATGGTTATATCTATGTATAGTTTTCATCGACAGTATTGACGAGTTTGTACATATACATGCTTAGGTTGGAGCCTCTTACACATCAAGGTATGACTCAGCAATTTAGCACGAATATCGGCTGATTTAGTGCTTTTGGTATTCACGTGTTAAATACAAGGTGCTTCAAGTCACCTTGTATTTGGAGGCTTTAGAAATGTAGGCTATATATTAGCGAAAAAGCAGCCAAAACGAGGCAATGAAACTTCACTATTTGCATACTGTCCTGTGTTGTGGGGCAAATCACTATGGGTGTCAGATGCATTGACCGTTAAGTTAAGAGACTGCGCTTTATCACCTAAGTTAAATACACATAAAGTGCACTCCCCTTGATAATGACGATAAAACGCCACGATTGGCTCTGGGGTGTGTATAAACTCAATACTACCAAGCAATAGCGTCGGCATTGTTTTTCGCCATGCCATAAAATGACTAAACATGTGTAATGTTGAATTAGGCTGCGCTAATTGTTGCTCAACTGAGTATTTGCGATGTTCTGCTGCGATAGGCAACCAAGGTGCTTGTGAACTAAATCCGGCAAACTCAGTTGTATCTTGCCAGGGCATCGGTGTGCGACATCCGTCACGGCCTTTGAAGTTAGGCCAAAAAGTAATGCCATAGGGGTCCTGTAAATCGGAAAAAGCCACATCAGCTTCGCCAAGTCCTAACTCCTCTCCTTGATAAACACAGACACTGCCTCGCAGAGATGCCAACAGCGCTGACAGCATAGCTGCTTGTTGAGGGTCTGTGTTATCACTGTGATGCCAGCGACTAGCAACACGTTCTACATCATGATTGCTAAATGCCCAGCAGGGCCAACCTTGGGTCATTTCTTGTTCAAGCTTAGACACCGTCTCACGAATATATGCGGCACTATAATCATTTGTAAGTAGCTCAAAGCTATAGCCCATATGCAATTTATTACCATCTGAGGTGTACTCAGCCATGGTTTTGAGTGAATCTTCAGAGGAGATCTCTCCTAAACTAACAGCACCGGGGTAGCGGTCAAGTAGTTGACGGATCTCTTGCATGAATGCCAAGTTTTCAGGTTGTGTATTGTTGAAGTGATGATATTGAAATGCATAAGGGTTGTCTTCACTAAAGCCCCGGCCTTGGCGCAATTCTTTTGGTTTGGCAGGGTTATCTCTGAGCTGGGCATCATGATAACAAAAGTTAATGGCATCAAGTCGAAACCCATCAACCCCTTTTTTTAGCCAAAACTCAACATTGTCTAACACTGCTTGTCTAACGTCTGGGTTATGGAAGTTTAAGTCGGGTTGTTCGGTTAAAAAGTTGTGCAAGTAATACTGACAACGTCTTGGTTCCCATTGCCATGCCGAACCGCCAAAAATAGATAACCAATTATTAGGGGCACTGCCATCTGCTTTTGCATCGGCCCATACATACCAATCTGCTTTGGCGTTGAGACTATTTTCACGACTTTGTATAAACCACTCATGTTCATTTGAGGTATGGCTGAGTACTTGGTCAATAATGATTTTGATGTCGCGTTGATGTGCCTGAGCGATTAAAGTATCAAAATCATCTAGGCTACCGAACATCGGATCAATATCGCGATAGTCGCTAATGTCGTATCCAAAGTCTTTCATAGGAGACTTAAAAAAAGGGGATATCCAGATGGCATCAACGCCTAAGGATTTGACATAATCGAGTTTATTAATGATCCCTTGTAAATCACCAATGCCATCATTATTTGTATCTTGGAAACTACGAGGGTAAATCTGATAAATAACCGCGCCTTTCCACCATTCATTTTGAGCCATGCACTTTCTCCAAATTTGTGCTCGATACGACTTACTCAGGTTTTACTCATTAAAAGCAATGTGAGTGTTGTGCAATATTGGCTGAAAGCATACGTGATGCGAGAAAAGCTGTAAAAAGGTTGCATACGTATGCAGCAAAAATAACGAATTCTCTCAGGACGAAAAAGGCGCATACTGTGACCAGTGCCAATTTGTTAGGGAAGTTTACCAATTGGTTGCCTAGATTATCGCCTTGTTTTATAAGTACTGATATAGCAGCGAAATAGAATTATATTTTGGTAATACCAATTAACAAAATCATTTAATATCAGTTGATCGTGTTTGCTTTTAGGTGAAAAGTATGACGTTTTGTGTGGTTTAACGTTAAGTTTTTTGTAAAAATGAGGAAAATAGCTGTGATAATATAGTAAGGCGTGCAATATGTATTATGTCTATATAATACATTGGCTTAGCTGTGTTTTATGTGATAGAAATGTAAACATGTTACGGGGGCACTCCCTTTGAATACGTATGCATAAAGTTGTTTATGAAATTAAGAGAGCGCTACTATTCATCCTGACAACAAAAGAAGTTAGAGATAAGTCTGTTTGACAATAACCAAACATCTATCACGACATATACTCTGGCAATAAAAATTGGGTAATTGGGATAAAACACTATGTCTATGTTCAAACCAAGTATGTTAACGCTGGCTCTTATTGGAGCGGGGGTTGTTTCTCATACTGCTTATGCAGCGCAAGAAAAGAAAATCGATTCAGATAAAAAAGTCGAAGTTATCGAAGTTAAAGGCTTTAGAGCAAGTGTAATTGAATCTATCAATACCAAACGCTTCTCTTCAGAAGTTGTTGAATCCATTTCAGCTGAAGACATAGGGAAATTACCAGATTCTTCTATTGCAGAGTCAATAGCACGATTACCAGGGTTAACAGCACAGCGTCTTGATGGCCGTGCGAGTAAAGTAAGCATTCGCGGTTTTGGTGAGAATGAAAGTGCTACCACGTTTAATGGCCGTGAGCAAGTGTCAATTTCAGATAACCGTGGTGTTGAATTTGATTTGTATCCATCAGAGATCATGAGTGGCGTAACCGTATACAAAACGCCCAGTGCACGCTTAGAGGCTGAAGGAATAGCAGGCGTTATAGATATGCAAACGGTTAAGCCGTTAAGCGTTGATGAACGAGTTATACAGGTTAATGGTCAGTATGAGCAAACCAGTTTTGAAAAGCTAAACCCAGACGGTAACGATGATGGATTTAGAGGGACGGTATCCTACATAGACAAATTTGCAGACGATACGATTGGGGTGGCCGTTGCATTATCTACGATGACTTCGCCAAATCAGGAAAAACGTTGGAATGCATGGGGTTACCCTGAATTTGAAGGTACGGACGGTAAAAATTATTCTATTTTAGGCGGAGCAAAGCCTTTTGTTCGTTCATCGACCCTTGAACGTGATTCTGCCATGTTTGTACTTGAAGCGGCACCGAGCGATAAATTGTCGATGGTATTTGATGCGCTTTATGTTGACTACAAAGATGAAAAAATTCTCAGAGGTATTGAGATCCCATTTGCATGGGGACAAGGCTCAATTCCTGCGTCAAGTGCTACTATTGATACCAATTCAGGCTTTGTTAATAGTGCCGTGACACAAGGTCAGCGAGTGGTTGTTCGTAACGATTATGAAGATCGAGACGCGGAACTGACTTCATTTGGCTTTAATGCAAAATACGACGTTAGTGAAACACTGTCATTTGAGTTTGATGCAAGCCACTCGAGTGTTGAACGTAAAGTTTGGAGCTTGGAAAGCTACTCAGGTACTGGACGAGGAGATGATAGAGGCGTTGCAGACAACCTAGGTTATACATTTTCGGGCAGCAATACTGGGGCGCAATTTTCACACCAGTTAGATTATGGTGATTATAACTTAATTCAAATAGGTGGCCCGTTGTCATGGGGTTGGAGTTCAGCTCTGAACGAAAAGTATGGTGTTGTAGGCACTGAATACGAAAATCAACTGCAAGATGGTTTTATTAATGCGCCAACGGTTGATGATGAATTGAATGCGTTGAAATTTGCCGCTAAGCAAGCGCTGGAAAATGATTATATTAATAGTGTAGAGTTTGGTATTTCACGTCGAGAGCGAGAGAAAACAAAAGTATCTGAAGGCTATTTTATGACTTCAGGAGAATTTTCTTACCCCAATAACCCTGGCATGATGTCTGTACCAGAGGAGTATCGATTAGGTACTGCCAACTTAGACTTTATTGGTATGGGTAATATGATTGCGTATGACTCACGTCGTATGGTTGCTGATGGCAAATTTGATTTACTCGCAGAAAGCTTAACCAATCCGAGCCATGCAACGAAGTCTTGGTCTGTGGAGGAAGAAGTAACTGCTGCTTATATTCAAGCCAATATAGATGCCGAAGTTGCAGGGTTGCCTCTAACAGGAAACGCTGGCTTGCGCTATGTCAAGACAAAACAAACGGGGAAAGGTAATGCCTTTAACAGTGTCGATGGTAAGGTGGTGACGTCACCAACCATGGTTGAGCATGATTATTCTCATTTATTACCAAGCTTAAATTTGTCATTGGCACTTGATGAAACTCAAACGATTCGCTTTGGTGTGGCAAAAACGATTTCTCGACCGCGTTTGGATGAAATGAACGCGTCGGTCAATGCCAAATATAACCAAAGACCCGATGAAAATGGAAACTATTGGGAAGTCAGTGGTGGTAATCCCACACTTGAGCCGAAAGAATCGGTGGGTTTGGATTTAACTTATGAGAACTACTTTAGTGCTGAAGGTTATTTCTCTGTTGCCGTATTCCAAAAAGATTTAAAGCAGTGGATATTTGACGGAACATACGAAATAGACATGACAGGGGTAGTAGATCCTATCTCAGGAGAGTTACCGCCAAACTCAACGGGCAGTGGTTCAGGTAAGGTCAATGGTGGTGGCGGAGATTTATGGGGCTATGAACTGGCCTTAACGTTACCATTTAACCTTTTCCATGACAGCCTTGAGGGTTTTGGTTTGATGGCAAGTCATACGAGTGTTAGGTCTGATATTGATGACCAAAATGGGAATGAATATGATCTGCCGGGTCTATCGGACCGCATACAAAGCTTCACACTTTACTATGAAAACCACGGTTTCCAAGCAAGAACAAGTATGCGTAAACGCAGTGATTTTAAAGGCGACGTATATGGACTAGGCTTTGATACTGTTCAAGTTGATATTTTAGGTGAAACGATTTGGGATGCGCAGTTGGGCTACGATTTTGCTGAAGGCGGATTCGACGAGTTGGCTGGGTTGTCGGTTAGTATACAAGTACAGAATATTACTGAAGAACCATTTACAGCGCTCTCTGGTGACAATGCATTACAAGTACGTGACTACCAAGACTATGGCCGTACTTATTTAGTGGGCTTTAGCTACAAGTTTTAATCAAGCATTAAATTGCAAATAGAGTGAAAGCCCTTGTTGTGTATGCAGCAAGGGCTTTTTAGTCAGCGTTTAGTTGGGCTGAGCATAAGGTATGATAGACAAATCGTTTTGGAGCATAAGTTAATGGAGAGTCAAACACGACAAACACTGACGATTGTGGGCGGTGGTACAGCAGGTTGGCTTACAGCGAGTTTATTTGCAAAAGTGATGGGTAAGCAACTTAATATTATCTTGGTAGAATCTGACAATATTGCATCCGTCGGCGTAGGCGAAGCAACCATCCCGCCTATTTTGCCATTTAATGGGGCGCTGGGTATTGATGAAAATACATTTATACAAGCCACGAAAGCGACTATTAAACTAGGGATCCAGTTTGAAGGCTGGAGCAAAACTAAACCCAGTTATATGCATGCGTTTGGCAATATCGGCAAGGATTTTCCATTTTGCGATTTCTATCATCATTGGCTAGCCGCTAAAGCGCTGGGAAACAAACATGATTTTTGGGATTTTTCCCTGAATTACCAAGCAGCGAAACAGCATAAATTTGCCAAATTACAAAACATACCGAATACACGACTAAAGGGCCTGTCGTATGCCTATCATTTCGATGCGCATTTATATGCACAGTTTTTAAGCCAGCATGCGCAAAGTATGGGGGTGACTCGAATTGAAGGTACGGTGGATTCAGTAGGTATCGCAGCAGAAACTGGGTTTGTAGAGCAGTTAACATTAACTGATGGTCAGCAAGTATCAGGAGACGTATTTGTTGATTGTACCGGCATGCATGCTTTGCTGATTGAGAAAACACTCAACTGTGGATTTGAAGATTGGTCTCACTGGTTGCCATGCGATAGAGCGATGGCGGTACAAAGTGCGCATGAAAGTGAAAATATTGAACCTTTTACGCGTTCTACTGTGCACCGTGCTGGTTGGCAGTGGCGGATACCATTACAGCACCGAGTGGGCAATGGCATTGTTTATTCAAGTAAACATATGAGTGATGAATGCGCAAAAGCAACGTTGTTAGAAAACGTATCAGGAGAGGTATTAGGAAGCCCGAAAGTGATCCGCTTTCGTACAGGTAAGCGATTGACACCATGGCATAAAAATGTGGTTGCCATAGGCCTTTCAAGTGGCTTTTTAGAGCCACTAGAGTCGACCAGCATTCATTTAATTCAAACCGCAGCCGTGCGTTTATTGAAGCTTTTCCCCCAAGGCAGCATAAATCAGAGCAGCGTTGAGCAGTTTAATCGTGAAACAGGGCAAGAGCTTGAGCAAATTCGTGATTTTATTATCTTGCATTACAAGCTTAACGACCGAGCTGATAGTGACTTTTGGCGTTTGTGTTCAGGAATGGCGATTCCTGAACGCTTAAAGCACAGAATTGCGCTATTTAAAGAGTCGGGCGTATTACCTCACCAAGCTGATGCGCTATTTGCAGTAATGGCTTGGCAACAAGTGATGATAGGGCAAGGTCTGATACCCGAGCAACAACACCCACTGATAGATAGCTTGAGTGCTCAGCAACGAAATGAGTTGCTTGTTAATTTAAAAACGTTAATTGATGCAACGGTTGCATCGCTGCCAACACATGATGTGTTTTTAGCATCATTACAAAAAGAATAAATTGAGGATCTCATGAAGCAACATTTGTTAGTTATTGTCAGTGTTTTGTTGGCATTGAGTTTTACAAGCCGTAATGTCCAGGCTTTGGTATTTGAGCCACAAAATTGGTGGATAGGGATGGCACATCAATCGTTACAAATATTAGTACGTGAACCTAATATAAAGCAGGCCAACTGGCAACTGATTCCATACCAGGGTGTGTCGCTGGTAGGGGTTAGTCGTGGGGACAGTAACAACTATGCATTTTTAAATGTTGAAGTCAGTCCGCAAGCACGTTCTGGTGAGCTGCACTTTACTTATCAATTAAAGGGTAAGTCGTATGAAGTTACGTATCCTTTATACCCGCGAGCTGACAACAGTGCACAGCGTAAAGGGTTTAGCAGTAAAGATGTTATTTACTTAATTAACCCAGATCGTTTTGCAAATGGCGACATAAAAAATGACACACTACTGGGAATGCGAGAAGCCGCAGATCCTCAAAGCCGTGGTGGTCGCCATGGTGGAGATTTACAGGGCATTATCGACCATTTAGATTATTTACAGGGGATGGGGTTTAGCCAGTTGTGGTTAACGCCGGTACGTGAAAATGACATGCCAAGCTACTCTTACCATGGTTATGCAATCACGGATTTTTATCGTATAGATGAACGAATGGGCAGTACCGACGACTATATTGAGCTGAGTGTTCAAGCTCGAGAAAAAGGCTTAGGGTTGATCATGGACATGGTATTAAATCATTCCGGCTCAGAGCATTGGTGGGTGGGTGACCCTCCGACCAATGATTGGTTGAACTTTGGCGGAAAGTTTAGCTCAACAAGTCACGCAAGGCAGACGGTTCAAGACCCAAATGCCAGTGAGTATGATAAAAAGCAATTTACGGATGGCTGGTTTGTTCCAACCATGCCAGATTTAAATCAGCGCCAACCACTCTTAGCGAACTACTTGATCCAACATGCAATCTGGTGGATTGAAACAGCTAACTTAAGTGGTATTCGGGTCGATACTTATTCTTATTCAGATAAAGCGTTTTTAGCACAATGGACACGCAGAATAATGAATGAGTATCCTGAGTTTAACATTGTTGGTGAAGAGTGGTCAGCGGACCCAGCCATTGCATCTTATTGGCAAGCGGGCAAAGTAAATAGAGATGGTTATCGTTCGGCGTTACCGAGCGTGATGGATTTTTCATTACAAGAGGCATTGATAAAAGCACTGAATGAACCGGAATCTTGGAATACGGGGTGGGTGAGAGTGTATCAATCACTCGCGAATGATTTTTTATATGCAAATCCGAATAATTTACTGATTTTCGCCGACAATCACGATATGAGCCGTGTTTACACTGAGCTTGGGCAAGATTTAGCGAAAACTAAGCTGGCAATAACCTTGTTACTTACAACGCGTGGCATCCCACAAATCTATTATGGTACTGAGGTGTTGTTAGATAACACAGGCTCAAATGATCACGGGGATATTCGTATTGATTTTCCTGGTGGATTTGCTGGGCAGATTCAAGATGCGAAAACACAGAGAGGGCTCAATGAGCGTCAAAAAACGATGCAAAACTATGTTCGTCAGTTACTTCAAATACGTAATAGCAATACGGTATTAACTGAGGGGAAATTAATTCACTTTAGTCCATTTGACGGTATTTATAGCTATGCACGAAGAAACGCGACAGACACAATTTTGGTGTTGTTAAACAAACAAGGTCGTGCTGTCACGGTTGACCCTGTGCGTTTTCAAGAAGTGACAAAAGGCAGTCACACTGGGCACGAGTTATTAACACAAAGGCCAATCAGGTTGAATGAAATGAGGAGCATACCGGCGCATTCAGCACAGTTAATACACATTAAGCATACTGATAAATGAATAGATGTGCTGAATACGTATGCAAGTGGTTCAATCTAGCGTACATGGCAATGTAGACTGCAATAGATGCTTAATAATAATGAAATAATTATGATAAGAAATAAATTTTTAAGTTTGCCGACACATTTAACCGTGGTATTCAGCTCGATGTTGGGCTGTTTAACATTGGCTGCTTGCTCGCAGCAGCAGGCGCACGTTAAGCCAACACTGTTGCCTCAGCAAGCTATACCCGTTGATTCACATATGCCAGAGAAACCTGTTGTCTATCAGGTATTCACACGCTTATTTGGTAATACCAATACTGCAAACATTCCTTGGGGCTCGGCCGCTGAGAATGGCGTAGGTAAATTCAATGACTTTACCCCAAAAGCGTTACAAGCAATTAAAACGCTGGGCGTCACGCATATGTGGTATACCGGAGTATTGCATCACGCAGTTGTATTACCAGAAAGTGTAAATGGCATAACAAGTGACGACCCTGATGTGGTAAAAGGTCGTGCCGGTTCACCTTATGCCATTAAAGATTATTACAATGTGAACCCTGATTTAGCACAAGATCCGCAGCATCGACTACAGGAGTTCTCACAGTTAATTACGCGTACACATCAGGCGGGGATGAAAGTGGTTATCGATATTGTGCCAAACCATGTGGCACGTAATTACCACTCAATCTCTATGCCTGAAGGCGTGACTAACTTTGGCGAAAATGACGATACCAGTGTGACATATGCGCGGGATAATAATTTTTATTACGTCACAAATGAGGCATTCTCAGTGCCTCTCAGTTCAGAGTATCAGCCGCTTGGGGGACAAGCGCATATATTAGCTGATGGTCAGTTTAATGAGTACCCTGCGAAGTGGACAGGTAACGGCGCACGCGCTGCACAACCTGATATCAATGATTGGTATGAAACCGTTAAAGTTAATTATGGCGTAAAACCTGATGGTAGCTATGATTTTCCGACCCTACCAGATGACTTTGCGCACAAAAGTACTGCTGAGCACTATGCGTTTTGGCAGCAACATCGCTTACCGAGTAGTTGGTATAAGTTTAGGGAGATCGTGTACTTTTGGTTAGAGCAAGGTGTTGATGGTTTCCGTTATGATATGGCTGAAATGGTGCCTGTTGAATTTTGGAGCTTTTTAAACTCCTCCATTAAAACCAAAAACCCGAATGCCTTTTTGTTAGCCGAGGTGTATAACCCAACTTTATACCGACCTTATATTCACCAAGGTAAAATGGATTACCTGTATGACAAAGTGGGTTTTTATGACAGCTTAAAGGCGCTGATGCAACAAACAGGCAGTGCGAAACAAGTGATATCAGCACATCGCAGTGTGCAAGATATAGCACCCCATATGCTGCATTTTTTAGAAAACCATGATGAGCAACGCATAGCAAGTCCTGAATTTGTGGGCGATGCGCACATGGGAAAACCCGCTATGGTGGTATCGCATTTAATAAGCCAGTCGCCCAGTATGCTGTATTTTGGTCAAACTGTTGGTGAAGATGGCTCAGAAAATGCGGGATTTGGTCAGCCAAGTAGAACCAGCATTTTTGATTATGTTGGCGTACCAGCACATCAAGCTTGGATGAACAATGGCGCGTTTGATGGGGGGATGTTGTCTGATGAGCAACGTGCGTTACGTCAATTCTATGAGATCTTGATGCCGTTAAATAAAGCGCCCGCGGTTGCTCACGGACAGCTTGGGCAAGTGGCACTACAAACAGCCAGTGATATAGCTCGTCAACGCGTTATGGCGTTTACCCGAGAGCACGCACAACAGCAATTGCTGGTGGTCAGTAATTTTGATGCCAAGCAAAATCATACGGTGACAGTTAAGTTGCCAGTAAGTTGGCAAAGCCGAGAAGGTTTACCCGTGACAGATTTATTAAAAGCACATGCAAATAGTCAAGTTGATGCGACAGGGCATATTACAGTGACGTTAGCACCGCGTGAAAGCGTGGTTTACCAAAAAGAGGATTAGCCATGCAACAACAAAAACCCGATTTAAGTTTTTGGCAGATTTGGAATATGTGTTTTGGATTTTTAGGGATCCAATTTGGTTTCGCACTGCAAAACGGCAATGTGAGTCGTATTTTTCAAACATTGGGCGCATCGGTTGATGAAATCCCTATTTTATGGGTTGCAGCGCCACTCACGGGATTGATCGTACAACCCATAATAGGTTATTGGAGTGATAAAACGTGGGGCAAACTGGGTCGGCGTAGACCTTTCTTTTTATATGGGGCAATACTTACTACCTTGTCTTTATTGGTAATGCCCAACTCACCAACATTGTGGATTGCAGCTGGCGTGCTTTGGATCATGGATGCATCAATTAATGTCACTATGGAACCCTTTCGCGCTCTGGTAGGTGATAATTTAAATGAGAAGCAACGTGCTTCGGGTTATTCGATGCAAAGCTTTTTCATTGGTGTGGGCGCGGTGGTAGCTTCTGCGCTGCCGTGGATGATGACGAATTGGTTTGGTGTAAGCAATACGGCACCAGCAGGACAAATACCAGAGTCAGTCAAATACGCATTTTATTTTGGTGGCGTCATTTTATTTATTGCCGTTATGTGGACCATCCTGAAAACCAGAGAATATAGCCCTACTGAGTTAGCAAGGTTTGATACGCCAGCCAAACAGCAATCAACTCAGAATTCGTCGCTAAAAGTCATTAACTTTGCTAAAGGTGCTTTAATTTTTGGGGTTATGGGTGGTGTTTTACTGTCATCGGTGGCGACGTTTGAATTAGAGAAAGAGCTGTACTTATTAGCTGGGCTATTACTGAGTTTTGCATTAGTGCAACTGATTGCGGGTGTATTACAAAACAAAAACCGGATCGCAGGTGGGTTTTATCAGGTTATTTATGATGTGTTTACAATGCCAAACACCATGCGTCAACTGGCAGTAGTGCAGTTTTTTAGTTGGTTTTCGTTATTTGCAATGTGGATTTACACCACGTCTGCGGTAACCAGTTTTCATTACGGCACAACAGATACCACCAGCCAAGCATACAATAATGGAGCTGATTGGGTCGGGGTGTTATTTGCTGCCTACAATGGTTTTGCGGCATTGGCGGCGATATGTATTCCGATGATGGTTAAACGCATTGGCTTAAAAGGTACGCATGCACTGAACTTGGTGTTGGGCGCGATTGCCTTAATCAGTTTTCTATTCATTACGGACCCGACCTTATTGTGGTTGCCTATGGTTGGGATTGGTTTTGCATGGGCCTCTATTTTGTCATTGCCTTATGCCATGTTAAGTAATTCGCTGCCGAGCCATAAAATGGGCGTATTTATGGGGATATTTAACTTTTTCATTGTCATCCCGCAATTACTTGCTGCCAGTATTTTGGGGCTTATCCTTCGACAACTTTTTGAAAATCAGCCTATTTATGCCTTGCTCATTGGCGGTGTGTCATTCTTACTGGCTGCCGTATCAGTACTGCGTATAAAAACAACAATAGCTTAGAGGAATATCATGAAACAATTTAGCAAGCGTGCGATTGCGATCGTTACCAGTGCCATGTTGGCCGGTGGATTAGTGGGTTGCCAACATGCAGACAACCAACTGACGACGCAAAATGTAGCCCCAGGTGCCCCAGGTGATACCCCTTATTGGGCATACGCAGGCAAAACCGGCATTGGTACATCCTATGAAGCGTATTTAGACGGCCAATATAGTGATAGTGCGGCGACCACAGAGGTATCAAAAGTGTGGTTTTCTATTGCACAGGGGATGATCACTGAAACCATGTTTGGGTTAATTCATCAAGCGCAGCTTAAAGATATGCAGTTTATTGTCACCGGAATTGACAGCTCAGGTACGGCGTTTACGGTGCAAGAAAGTCATGTTGATGCACTGGATGTGTCGGTAGATTATTTATATAAAGATGCACAAGGGCGGCCGTTGTCATTGGCCTACAAAATTACCAGTACCGATAAGCAAGGCCGCTTTACATTAGAAAAGCATGTATTTACAGACTCTGAAGGACAAAGCTTGTTTGTCAGAGGCATTGTAAGAACGCATTTATCTAAGTTACATGCCTATGTGTCAGCTAACCCATACATCAATAATAATGGCGTGGGAGACAGCGCAAAAGTCACTGAGCACGGGCTGGTGGCGTTTGAAGGCGAACACTATTTAACACTACAAGCTAAAAATGGATTTCGTGCAGCATCAGTGGGCTTTACTGGGCAAAGTGATAATTTAAGTGCACTGCAACAACAGCAAAAAATGGCACAAACGTACACATCGACAGGCGCTCTCAGTGGTAATATCAGTATGCTGGCAGATTTAGGGGCGGTAGAAAACACAGCGACCTTTGATTTGGTACTGAGCTTTGCTGATTCACAAACGGCCAGTGCAATACAGGCAAAACAGACGCTATCTAAAGGCTATCAAGCGGTATTAGATACATACAATGGTAAGGGTAACGCCATTGGCTGGGAAGATTATATCGCCTCACTATCACCCATAACGCGTTTGTCGAATTATAGCGCAGATAAAGGTAAGCTCTTGTATACCAGTGCTTTGGTGTTAAAAGCACAAGAAGATAAAACCCATGCAGGTGCACTGATTGCATCGCTCTCGAACCCTTGGGGCGACACCGTACCAGCCATTAAAGGCCACACTGGTTACAAAGCTGTATGGGTAAGAGACTTTTACCAAGTGGCCATGGCATTTATGGCTATGGGCGATGCAGATACGGCTAAAACGGCATTTGAATACTTAGAGAAAGTGCAAGTGAGTGCTCAAACACCGGGCAATCAAGGCGACATCGGGTGGTTTTTACAAAAAACCCATGTGGATGGCGTGCTAGAGTGGGTAGGGGTACAGTTAGATCAAACAGCAATGCCGATTATGCTGGCGTGGAAACTGCACCAAGCGAATGTACTCAGTGATGAAGAGTTACAATATTGGTATAAGAAAATGCTGAAACCAGCCGCCGAGTTTTTGGTGGAAGGAGGTAAAGCTAAAATCTTATGGAATGATACGCAAATTACGCCGCCTGCAACACAGCAAGAACGTTGGGAAGAGCAAAGTGGCTATTCACCTTCTACCACAGCAGCGATTATATCAGGCTTAGTCACTGCCTCTGACATCGCAAAACGCAGTGGTGATATGGTGGCTGCCCAGCGATATTTAGAGACGGCGCGTAAGTACGATATGCAAGTTGAGTCTTTAATGTTTACCCATGAAGGTGTGCTTGCAGAACAGGGCAATAGCCAAGCATCGGATGGACAGTACTTCTTCCGCATTGGACAAGATTCAAACCCAAGCAGCAACAGCAAGATAAACAGTAATAATGGCCGAGCTGGCATGAATAAAAAAGCCATTATTGATGGCGGATTTTTAGAATTAGTACGCTATGGTGTACGCTCAGCTGATGCCCCCAGTATTGTAGCAACACTGCCTGAATATGATGACGAGACCATGATTGATGAACTCAGAGTAAAATACAGTTTTACCTTTGAAGGCGAGTCGGGCACGTATCCAGGTTATCGTCGCTATGGTAATGATGGTTACGGCGAAGACAAAATTAGCGGTACAAATTACGCGGAAAGTGGCAAAAACACCGCTGGTCAACGCGGTCGAGTTTGGCCATTTTTCACTGGTGAGCGTGGTCACTATGATATTGCGCTAGCAGTGCAAAATAATACGTTTAATACGAAAACAGCCGATAAAATAAAGCACACTTATGTCAAAGGCATGGAGCTATTTGCCAATGAAGGCATGATGCTGCCAGAACAAGTTTGGGACAACGTAGGGGTTAATCCGCACGGTTACAAATTTGGTGAAGGCACTAACTCTGCTACGCCATTAGCGTGGACACATGCTGAATACATCAAACTGGTGCGCTCGTTAGCAGATAAACAAGTGTGGGATCACTATCCGCTGGTCAGTGAGCAGCTGAAGTAGAGATTGTGATGGCGGTATGTGTTTATACCGCCATACATTATTTTTAATCGTTTACGGTATTAAACAATACTCACCCACTATGGTGGCATTTTGGTTTGCACACGCTTTGGTAAATCTAGGTGTATATGTTTTACCACATTGATTATAGTTTACGATTGAAAATCCATCGCCACAGTAGTACTTTTCTGAGTACTCTAGTCCTCGCTGGCAATGTACTTTACCATCATTGGTCGTATTACAAGTATAAGCATATTCTTGCAAATTACGTTCAGTAATTGAATCTTTTGGTAATTCAACGTCACAACGCCATTGACCATTTGTATTGCTCATAACTGCAGGTTTGCGGCAATAATATAGGCCATTATGGGCACTATATGTATTACTGGTGCTAGCTTGCGGACAGGCTAGGCCATAAGTTTGATTCGAACCATCGGCACACTTAAAATAAGCACGTTGTGTTTTAACGCATTTGTTGCCAACCTGTTCTGTGCCAGATTGTGAATGACATCCTTGATCATTGTTAGGGTTCATGTCTTGTGTTGCTAATATAAGTTGTTTCCCACTAAGGGCAATATCTGTTTGTGGTAACATCGCTTTGTTAGCCGACCAGTCACCAATATATATTTGCGACGCACTGCCATCTGGGTTCGGCCCCGTAGCTAAACCTCGGCTCCATAGTAAGCCGATGCCGCTTGTTCCGTCAGCGTGATGAACTGCTCTGACATTGTTGTCACTGTAACCTGGATCTTGATAGTTATCGGTATAAATAGGTGATTGCCAGTTACCTAATTCACCATTAGGATTATTCAATAAAGCAATGCGTTCTCCGCCGGCAAAGCCATCTTTGTATGAGGCAATTGGCACTGCAATTTTAACACTGTTACCAGCGATTTTAATGGCGCCAGACGAATAGTTATGATCTATCTTGGGCCAACCAGATAACATTGCGCCATTACTCTCGTTAGCAAATCGGTTTGTTACTCTTTCTTCAAGCCATTGTGAGTCAGATAAAGAAAAGCGACTGGTGTATACATCTTGATCAGCAATGAATTTACTCGGGTGAGGGCCATGTGTAGTACTGCTATTGCCTGCAACAAGCAGCTCAGCGCGATCCAACTTCCCTTGATTATCGACTCTAAAATCAAGATCTTTCAGGTAAACTCGGCGGCATACGGTGGAGTAACTATTCGTTTGTTCACTACACCATGACTCGGTTGAATGGTTATTTTCTATGCTTTGATACTCTTTCACTTCAAAGCGTTTAAGTTCAGCTGTTTCATTAATTGAATCGTTTGCTGAGAGTATCAGTTCGTTATTGTGGTTGTACCACGTGTCACCATCATTGGTGTACATAAAATATAAATTTGTTCTGTTATCTGAAGGAGAGTATCGCTTTGGGTTACTGTCTCGTAGGTGCACATTAAATGCAATAGCGACTGAGCCATTGTGCTCTTTACTAACATTGTAGTGGCCTCTAGCAAAGTAATGGCTTTGTGGCGTAGAATTAGGGTAACTCTTTTTTGTTAAAGCAATTAACTCTCTGGGAGTTGTAAACTTAACGACGTCATTGCCTTGCGGTGTGATCCAAGACGTGTATGTAGCACGGATATAGTTAGGGTCGCCCGGTAACCAGTTATTATTGTTTTGCGAATTATATACACCAACATAACGAGTATGAACCATTAAAAACTTTTTCTTAGATTCAATCCACCATACTTGAGGGTAGGTGAATCCAAGATAGTTGTTTTCACGATGTTGACAAGTTTTTGTATGGCCTGTTTCGCAAAAGTCTTTTTGTTGAAATTTATCGGAATAAACGATTTTAAAGCCACCTTCTAATGGTAGACCAGAAGGGTCGTTAATTGCACGGTTACTTCTATATATTAAGCCACCTCGTACGCGGCCTCGCCCTGAAACAAACACATATAAGTGACCTTGGTCGTCTATATTAATCACCGCATTATCATGTCCATCACCCGTACCTTTTACATGGACGGTCACGGGGGCTGAGACTTTACCTGTGTTGTTATCGTATGACGCAACCATGACCGCTAGGCTAGAATAAGCGACCATGCGGCTATGTGGTTGCTGATGTTCTGGATACAGTTCGGAAGAACCATTAATGACAAAGTAAGTTTTACTCCCTTTTTCTACAGCCATAGGGGCTGATTTGACGCCTCCCGTAGTTGAAGGACCTGCAAATTTTAAGTTGGTAAAGTTAGCGTCATCCCAAGCTATCCCATACCATGACCCCGTGAATTTTCTGGTGCTTTGCCAAGTGATATTTTTGTCAAAAGGATCGATTTTTTTTCCATCAGGGTGTGTGCCTTGGTAATAATTGTATCGATCAAAGCGACCATCGATAATATTGATATTGCCATTTACGAAGTCGCGAATTGATTCATTTGCATAAACAAAAGAGTGCGAACAAAGAAATATTAAGGTGGTAAAACTCAGCTTGAAAAAATAAAGCATGGTGTTTTTCATTCAAATATCCTGTTTTCATTGTTATTTTTCAATTAATGGTACAGTTCAGTTGTATTAAAAGTAAACAGTAGTTTTGTAAGCAAGTATTTTAAAATCAGGGGGAAGCAAGCGCGCTCACTTTAATTAATATGTTGTAAATTTTAAAGGTGGATACGCCTACGCATTTGTGCTCATAATAAATTATTAGAGCAATTGTAGTGGCATTGTTGATTTGGGCACCGATTGAGCAAGAAATGTTATGTGGTTTAGCACATAAATTTGGGTAAAAAATGACGCAGTTAAAACGCGTAACCTATTCTGCGGCAATTAAATTAGAAACAACTCAGCTGGTGGTAGACCAAAGTTATATACAAGAAGAAGCGGCCAAAGAAATGGACGGTGGTAAATTAACGGTGAGCAAACGGGTTAATCAGCTTAAATAAGAACGTAGAGATCAATTCTCGACAGCAGCAACAATGACACCAGAACAAATACAAATTCGTGAGCTTAAAAAGCAAATGCAACGTATTGAGTTAGAAAGGGCATACTAAAAAAGGCTACAGTCGCTTTTTTAGTATCGATTTTTCTCGCTCTAAGCGATTGATTCAGGCTTCAAGCTCATGAATCTTTTGTTGCTCTGGGGTCACTGCTTTGGATTTAGGTATTTCACTGTTTCGTTCAATCTCAAGCTGTTGTACCCAGCACCTTCAAGTTTGAATTCTTTACTAAATGTTCGACGCTTTCTTGCCATTGGACACCTCTAAATATTCGGATTTATGGAGCCACAATAAACAAATTGAAATTAACAAGTAGTCGCTAATGTAGTCGTTAAGTGATCAGACTTAAAAATGAGTGATGTTGTAAATTCATAGGTTTGGGAAAAGTAAGCGGTACACCTAAATTGATGTAGAAACAGTATTTAATGCTAACAAAAACAGCTATGCATGGGGGCCAACTATTTAGTCCTCTCAATATGACCAGTTCTTATTTCTTACTAAAAAACATTAAATCAAACTTTTTTATTATCGTCATAGCACTATAACTGACTTATCAGTTATGACTTTTCCCATATTTAAAGGAGATAAAGGGATATGATGAATACGTTACATAAAGGTGCGCAAAGCTTTATGTCTTTGGCTGTTTTAGCTGCACTAAGTTACTCCCAAATTTCACAGGCTACAGCTGAAGTTAGCCAAGTGGAAGTGCGCGCATGTGCTGCTTTACAATTTGCTGATTTTTCCAAATTAGAAGGCGGTGAAGCGGCGGCAAATGTGATTAAGTCGCGGTTTGTACAAAGCTATACGATGAGTGATGAAGCCGCGAATTGGGCGTATAAATATAGCCGCTTAATGGGTGCGCCAGTCGACAGAGCTGCAAAAGACCTACCCAACCATTGTTTAGTTGAGGGCTATGTAACGCCCACAATTCGTTTTCAGTTGAGACTTCCTGCGAGGGCGCTGTGGAACCAAAAATATTTGCTCAACGCATGTATGGGGTTTTGTGGCGAGGTAAGCCCTTATCCGAGTATGGCTGGTATCATCAGAAAGTATGCGACGATGAGTCATGATGGTGGTCATACTGCTTATGGGTTTGATGGCAAATGGGCAAGGAACAATGAACAGTTAAAAATTGACTTTGCGTATCGCGCCAATCATGTTGTGGCCGTGGTTGCTAAAGAGATTATGGAAAAGTATTACCATAGCAAGCCGCAATATTCGTTTATTACAGGGTGCTCAAAAGGTGGCCATGCGGGGGTGATGGCGGCTAAACGTTATCCAAACGACTTTGATGGTGTGATTGCCCGAGGGCCAACAATTAACTATACCGACGTAAACTTAGTGAATTGTATGGATAACGCCAAAGCCATTTTAGATCACAATGACCAACCCATTTTAAACCTTGATGATGTGGCGATGATCTCAAAGGCGGTGATGAGTGAATGTGATGGTGATGATGGCATTATAGATGGTGTTATTGGTGATCCGCGTATTTGCTCGTTTAAACCTGCTACATTGCAGTGTGAGGCTGGTAAGGTAAAGAACTGTTTATTGGAAGATAAAGTCGCAGCCGTTAATGCCTTATATGCACCTTCTTTAAATAGTCAGGGTGAAGAAGTTTTTGGAGGGCTACCTTATGGTTCTGAGCCTGAGTGGCTAGGGTGGGCTGCGCCTCAAATACCGCAATTGAAACCATTTTACTACTACGCTGCGACTGAATATTTAAAATACATCGCTTACCCGAAAGCGCTTGATATTGACTATGACTGGCGAGATTTCTCGTATGAAGATGAACGGCAAAACTTAGCTGAGGTGAGTCAATTTATGAACGCGGATGACCCCGATTTGCGAGCGTTTAAACAAACCGGCGGGAAAATGCTGATCTTACATGGTTGGTCTGATGCCGCAGTACCTGCTTACGCGACCATTGATTGGTACGAAACAGTCGATGAGTTTATGTCACAGAATCAACTGAGCGTCAGAGATTTTGCGCGGTTATTCTTATTACCAGGGGTTGTACATTGCGGAATTGAAGGGCCGGGCCCCAGTACTTATGATGCGTTAATGGCATTAGAAAACTGGGTTGTTGGGGGAGTAGCGCCTGACAGTTTACTCACAAAAAAGGAAGATAAAAGTGGTAAGGTTGTCCGTACTCGGCCTGTTTTTCCTTATCCACTGTCCGTAAAATATGATGGGAAAGGGAATACCAATAAAGCCAGCAGCTTTTATGCGAGCGAAGATTAACCTACTCGTTTTTAAACAAAATAAATTCAATTTCAAAGCAGATTCAAAGCGCTAATGGTCAAATGTTAGCGCTTTGTGTGAGACGATGCTCTAACTACCAGTGATGGTGGGAGTAATGTTGATTCGACCGCTTCACCTTTTATCAACGAGAGTAAATTACAGACTAGCATCTGACCAGCGAGTGTGGTGTTTTGTTGTACAGTGGTAAGTGAAGGCGAGACATAACTGGCAGCAGGAATATCATCAAAGCCGACAACATGCACATCTTCGGGCACACTAATACCGGCTTCTAGTAGTGCGCGTATTGCCCCGATAGCAATCAAATCACTGGCTGCGAATAATGAGTCGAAGGAAATATTATTGGCAATTAAAGAATTGGTTGCATGATACCCAGACTCTTCAGTAGAAATGGCGTTAGCGATTTTTCGGTCGTTCAGGGTGACCCCATACGTATCAAATTGATCTTTAAATCCTTTGTAACGAGAGAAAAATTCAGGGCTGTGATTGGACGCATCACCAATAAACGCACAATCGGTCCGATTTAACGCATAGAGATGTTGCGCGGCAAGTTGCCCGCCACCATAGTTGTCACAGCTGACGGTAAGGTCTGGGTGATTATCAACGGTTGCACCCCAACAGACGAATTTAGTATCTTGATCAAGGAGTTGCTGTAGTCTAGATTGATAATCTAAATAATCACCGTATCCCAGTAGAATGATCCCATCAGCGCGATGGCTATCTTCATAGTCGGCGCGCCAGTCAGAGCTACTTGATTGAAAAGAGACGAGGAGGTCATAGCCCTCTTTGGCACATGCTCGGGTGATACTGCCCAGCATACTAAGAAAAAAAGGATTAATTTGAGATTCATCAGTCGTCGGGTCTTCAAAGAGTAGCAGCGCCAATGTACTACTTTGTTGTGTCCGTAAGTTACTGGCATTCTTATCTACTTTATAATTGAGTTGATTGGCAATGTCGTGCACTCGTTGCCGGGTTTCTTCATTCACTAACGGACTATTTCTGAGAGCGCGCGAAACCGTTGATTGTGATACCCCTGCATAATGGGCAATATCGAATGATGTGGCTTTACCTTTATTTTTCATATGGCTCTCAAATCAATGTAACCTGAACATTGTCAGGGTTTACATAAATATTTCAACCAATTTCGTTATTCTACTAAATTTTTATTGATGAAATGTGACACCGGTGTCATAATGAGGGCGTTTTATCATTTTGTTGTCAAAACGTATTCGCTGTCCATTTTATGTGGGCAGCATTTTTTTACGTCAGTTAACGTGCAAAATTAACTGATTGACGAATGGAATAAAGTGCAGGGGAGTGATAGCTCTATGCATAATAACAAAGCGTGATAAGCGCAATGACAAAAGAGAAAACAGCATGAGCCAGACAACACACATTCAGGTGAATAAGTTTGACCCTATCATCGTTGCTGATATTGGGGGAACAAACGCGCGTTTTGCCGTTATCACACAGTACAACTGCGATACTTACCAATTTACGATTTCTCATCAGGCCACTTTTCCAAGTGCACAGTTTCAATCGTTTGAGGCTGCGTTAGATTGCTATTTAGCGCAATTAAGCATTGAAACCCCCAAACGAGCATGTTTAGCTGTTGCAGGCCCTATCAAAGCAAATCAAGTCTATTTGACCAATTTAGGTTGGCATTTTAATAGCCAAGAGCTCAAAGATACCATGCGCTTTGACGAACTGTCTGTTATTAATGATTTTGCGGCATTTGCTTATGCAGCCCCCTATTTAGATCCAAATAAAAATATCACCATAAAGTCGGGTCAAGCTGAACAAACTGCGAATATAGCCGTTATGGGTCCGGGGACCGGCTTTGGTGCTGCCTGTTTGGTGAGAGATATTAATGGGTGTGCTGTTATGAGCTGTGAAGCTGGGCATATTTCGCTGGCACCGGTGACGGATTTAGATAGAGCATTGGTCAATGAAATGCGCTCAGAGTTGCAGCATATCTCCATTGAGGATGTCTTTTCTGGCCGCGGCTTAGCGCGTCTATATCGAACAATGGCAAAGGTTAAAGGCATAACACCTTTAAACTTAACCGCAGCGCAAGTCAGTGACAAAGCGTCAGAGTGCGAAGTGTGCGATGCAACCTTGAATCACTTTTGTGATTGGATAGGCAGTGTGGCAGGTGACTTAGCTTTGACGTTTGGTGCATTGGGGGGCGTGTTCATAGGGGGAGGGATTTTACCTAGAATGTCAGATCGCTTATTATCAAGTCGGTTTGTAGAACGATTTACTGAAAAAGGGTTAATGTCGCAGTATGCCGGGCAAATACCGGTGACATTGGTTGTACAAGACAATATACCACTCATAGGTGCAGCAGCATGCATTCATGAGCGTAGCCAAGGTTAGGGTTTGGACTGAATGAAAAAAGTTACCATTAATAGTGTTGCTACGTACGCAGGAGTATCAAAGAAAACGGTTTCTCGTGTGCTAAATAATGAACCAAATGTAAGCCCTGCAACGCGAGAAAAAGTCCTTAAGGTATTTAAGGAGCTGGATTATACACCGAACCCTATCGCAAGGGGATTGGCCCGTAATCGTAGCTTTATTATTGGTTGCTTATACGATAACCCGAGTAAGAGTTATATTACCCGGGTGCAAAGTGGTGCATTGGAAGCGTGCCACAAACATAATTATAATTTGTTGATACACCCTTGTGAGCTACGCGGGGGTGCGCTCATCGCAAATATTGAAAATCTACTGACTACATCACGACTTGATGGTTTAGTATTAACCCCGCCTTTTTCAGACTCAGTTGAATTGATTGAATTTCTAAAACGTAAGAATGTGAATTATGCACGTGTCGCGTCTGCAATTGAAGACGATGAGTCAATATCGGTACGCAGTAATGATGAACAAGGTGCGTTTGAAATTACAGAACACTTAATAGAATTAGGTCATTCTAATATTGCCTTTATAAAAGGACACCCAGATCATAGTGCGACCGAACAGCGCTTTTCAGGTTATCAACGCGCGCTTTCAACCCATAACATTGCATTCAACAATGCATTGGTGGCAGAAGGTAATTTTAGTTATCACTCTGGTGCTGATAGTGCAAAGGCTATATTAGATATAACACCTCGCCCGAGTGCGGTGTTTGCCTCCAACGATTATATGGCGGCTGCGGTACTTAAGTTGGCTACACAGCGCCATCTTAAAGTGCCAGAGGATATTTCTATCGCAGGTTTTGATAATGCCCCTATTGCACGCCATATTTGGCCGGGTTTAACAACCATTGCTCAACCCGTGGAAGAAATGACGCGTCAGGCGGTTGAGCTCTTAATCAACCAAATAGGTGGCGCAGACGTTGGCGTATTGCAAACAACACTTGAAGCAAAGCTGATCACGAGAGAATCAACGGCAAAGCCGTAACGCTTTTTCAAAATTGCTTTCTTATCGGCTCGAAGGTAATTTCGGGCCTTTCTTATGTCTTAGATCAAAGACTGATCCTGCTCTTTACGTAATATTAATTCAGTAGCCAGTGGATAATAACTGGTATGAACTCAACGTAAGAATAGGAAATCAATATGAATATAGAGCGTCATAGTCTGGCTAAAGAGTTGCCAGAGTTCAAAGATAAAATTCACCATTTGAAAATGAATGATCGTCACTTTTCACGTTTATTTGATGATTATCATGAAATTGACCATGCGGTTATTCGTATTGAAGATGGGGTTGAAAATACCTCAGATGCCTATCTCGAATCGTTAAAAAAACAGCGCTTGCAACTTAAAGATCAGCTATATCATATTTTGCGAAATAGCTAGCAGGGCTGCACAGAACTGAATCGGGGCGTCTTACATTGAAGCCTCGATAACCTATGTTCCAGCAGGTTAGCAATAATAAACTATACTCAAAGCATATTTGTTGCATAGGTATGCTTAGGTGAATTTACTTGCATTATTTCTAGTATTATTTGGTGCGTTAGGCCTGTGTTTTTCATTAAAGTCAGCAGTAAAAATTTGTCAGATTTCATCTCGGATAGGATGGCGAGTATTATTAGGTCTGATCTTATTTTTTATTCTTGGTTATATCATTTTTTCTGCTTATCTGTTGCAGCAAAGCCAAGCGAATATGCTTGATGTTGGCATTTCATTTATTTTGTTCTTCGGGGCTGTCTTTGTCATTATTATTAATGGTATGTCGCAAGAGAGTTTACAAGAGCTGGCTCACATAATAGAAAAAGAACGTTTTAACGCTCATCATGACTATCTAACGCGTCTAGAGAATCGACAAAGGTGCATGGTAAAAATAGCCGATCTGCAAAGTGCAGATATGGATTTTGCATTGATGCTCATAGATTTAAATAACTTCAAACAAATGAATGATGCAATTGGCCATGCGTTCGGTGATAAAGTCCTGATAGGGCTGGCTGAACGTTTTACTCGTGCACTATTGCCACATAATTCTATTTATAGAATGGGAGGAGATGAGTTTGTAATTGTGATTCAAGGGCGTCAAGAAACAAATATTTATGCGCAAAATAACGCCTTATTGAGCGAACTGCATGCACCATTAATTGTAGACGAGCTCAGTGTGGATATTCACTATAGTGCAGGCACAAGTGCCTATGACAGGCAGCAGCCCAAAGATGCTGTTACCTTACTTAAGCAAGCTGATATCGCCATGTATAGCGCAAAACGCACAAAACAAAGTTTAGTCATTTTTGATGCGCACTTTCACAAAGACTCTGATGATGAGTTTCATTTAATTAGCCGTTTAAAAACAGCGTTAAATGGGGGGGAGTTGACGGTTTACTATCAGCCAATTGTTTCAGCAAAATCAGGTGAAATTCATGGAGTAGAAGCGTTACTAAGGTGGCCGCAACAAGATGGCTCTGTGATAATGCCAGAAAGTTTTATTGCTATTGCTGAAAATAATAACATGATCCGACAAGTCAGTTTATTTGTGATCAGCCATGTTTTTCAAGATTTACCACAATTGCTGCAAGCGGAGCCTAATCTAATTGTACATGTCAACTTATCGAGTCAAGATTTCATAGGCAAAGATCTGGTGAATTTACTCGCAGCTCAGGTTAATCATTCTCAAAAAAGTGCACAGCATATTATGTTTGAGCTAACTGAAAGCATGATGATGACTGATTTGGATCAGGCTAATGAGCTAGTCGAAATTCTGATTGAAATGGGTTTTTCAGTGAGTATTGATGATTTTGGTACTGGGTTTTCCTCCTTCTCGCTGTTGAAAGAGTTGTCAATCGCGCAAATAAAAATTGACCGTGCATTTATTGATGATTGCATTAACAATGAAAAAGACAAAGTGATTGTGGAAACGGCAGTATTCTTAGCGAAGCGTTTGGGCTGCAGTGTGGTGGCTGAAGGGGTCGATAGTGATAGCGTGATTGATTATTTAATTACGTTAGAGTGTGATTACTTTCAGGGGTTTAAAATTAGCGAAGCGTTGCCCTTAGCTGCGTGTATCAAATGGATTGAGTCATCAGGTATGGTGAAATCTGCGCTACGTAAGTATTAGGGGTTGTTGATCTTTGCTGTTCTATTTTTGTTCTCTTTGAGCATGCTTTTATCGCGGCGCTTAATATGTGGCCTAGTAATCTAAGCGAATATTAAGCAACAAAGAGAAAGGGGTGCTCAAAAGAACCGGTAGGCAGCGCTTGATTGGCTTTTCTACTATGTTATTGGCAGACTCACATGGAAGAACCATGCTACGCAGCCTCTGCCTTGTATAAAATCCAATCAAACTGCTGCAAAAGTGAACCTGAAAGATCAACAGCCCCTAAAATGAACAGTTTTATGATGTGGCTCGGTCTATTGAGTAAGCGTTATTAAATCTGGGTTTAGTCCAATGTGCAGTTCTGTAAAACCAAGTCGTCGAACACAGTCAAAGAGCAATACCGATATTACTGAGATGAACACATCGCAGCGAGCACGCTTTACGATAGTGGCAAACATTGCGGCAGAGCGTCGAGCTAAGTTGCATAAATACCATCCAATTAAGAAACAGCCAAATAATCTCTCTTGGTGGCATTGGTTGATGTCACTTTTATCAAAATAGTGGCCTTGCCTTTGGTGATTCAAAACCATACATTGCAGAGTAATTCGGTATATTGTTTTCCCAAATTGGCGTATCTTTACCAATATATTCTCTGATAGCATCGAAAAAAAGCCGAGTCCTAACAGGCAGATCCCGATGTGGATAGACCGCGTACATCGCACTGTAATCCATGAGTTTAACATCGGTTAAAAAGGGCACGAGCTCACCGCGTTTAACTTCTTGATCAACTAAAAATGCAGGAACCACGCAAAATGCGGTGTCAGAAAGCACTTTTAACAGAATGAGATCTCCATCATTTGAACGAAACACGCTCTTAATTGGCATTTCCTTCGCATTGTCATCTACGTCAAAGTAACTAACACCAGTAAAGCGTAGGCCTTCACTTGCATATGTTGCCGCAGGTAACTCGGTAAGTTCATCGATGTGCTTAGGAGTACCATATGTTGCGAGAAATTGGGGGGTTGCGAGCATGACGAGTCGGTTTCGCGCTATTTTTCTGGCGATGAGCGAAGAATCTTTGGGCTCACCGACTCGAAATGCAAGGTCAAAACCTTCTCCAACAATATCAACGAGTCGGTCTTCTAAGCGCAACTCAACTTCAACTTGTGGGAAGCGTTTTTGAAATTCATTGATCACGGGCTGCACATACCGTCGACCAACGATAGTTGAGCTGGTTATGCGCAGTAAACCTTTAGGCTCTGTATGATAATTTTCGGCAAGTAACTGGGTTTCACTCAGAAGCTTTCTCAATTCTTGTGCTTTTTTTACCATTTCAGCGCCGGCTGCGGTTAACGAAAAAGAACGCGTGGTTCTATTGAGCAAGCGGACGCTCAGCTCATCTTCTAATCGACCAATTTGTTTTGATATCACGGAGCGATCTATATTTCGTATCTGCGCCGCCTTGGCAAATGAACCTCGTTCTACGACGTCTAAAAACATGAGTAATCGTGTGCCGATATCCATTATCTTCTCTTTGTAATGACTATTGGTGTTATTTTGGCACTAAAGAGTTTAAAAATCGATGCTTTTTTGTCTTTTATATGACCGTTACACTGTGCCGTATTATGATTTGGAGGTCTAAAGATGAAAAAACCACTACTTGTACTATCAATTCTTGCCGGTTTGGCATATCTATCAGGTTGTACGGAAACGCATGCAGAAACTAAAGCACCTGCAACACAAATGTTTAAGCAGCCGATTGATATTGCACAAGTACAAAGTTACCCCGTGCAATCTTGGTTTACGTATACCAGCCGACTAGAGGCGGTTGAATCGGTAAGCTTGCGACCTCGGGTTTCTGGGGTTGTTGACTCGGTTAATTTTCGAGAAGGGCAGAAGGTCAGCGCGGGAGACACGCTATTCACTTTAGACCAAAGACCTTTCAAAACAAAAGTTGCAGAACTGACTGCGCAGTTAGCCAGTGCAAATGCGGTATTACAACAGGCAAAAAATGAGTCTAAACGTGCGGAGCGGCTGTCTAAGAGCAACTCAATCGCACAAGAAGAACTTGAAAGTCGTCGTTCTGTTTTAGCGCAACGTCAAGCGGATGTGTTTGCGACACAAGCAAAGTTAGATGCTGCACAGCTAGACTTAACATTTACACAGGTTATAGCGCCGATAGATGGGGTGGTTTCTCGCGCAGAGATCACAACAGGAAATACAGTACAGGCGGGGCAAAGTGAATTGACTCACATTGTATCTGATTCTCACTTATATGCGTATTTTGATATCAATGAGCGGACTTGGCAAAATGCTTTCGCAACCTTAAAAGGTGATAAACAAACGCCCGTATTAATGCAGCTAACGGCCCAGCAAAGTTTTGCTCACCAAGGTGTGATTGATTTTGTTGATAATCGGATCAACGAGCAAACAGGTACATTAAGAGTACGCGCCATTTTTGATGCTGAGTCACATTTAAAACCGGGAGCATTTGCACGTATTCGTCTCGCAACAAGTGATATTAAAGAACAAGTATTGGTGCCCGAAAAGTCAATTGGTACTGATCTGAAAAACCGATTTGTACTGGTAACCGATGAAAACGATGTTTTGCAATATCGCTTAGTGACGCTAGGTGAAAGATACGGAACATTGCGTGCCATTATTTCGGGCTTACAAGTGGGTGATAAAATTGCAGTCAATGGGCCTGCGCGAGTTGGGCCGGGCATGCCAATCTCTCCAAAGATAGTAGAAATTAGCACAAAAGATCAATTACTCGTATTAGGTAATACCCAGCGCGTGTTGCCAGCGTTAACAATGCAGCGAGGAGAGTAGTATGTCGTTTTCTCACTTTTTTATAAAGCGACCTATTTTTGCAGCCATGCTGTCACTGGTGATCCTCATAGCGGGTGCAATTAGCTTGTTTCAATTGCCGGTGAGTGAGTACCCAGAGGTGGTGCCACCGACGGTTGTAGTAACTGCAAATTACCCAGGTGCGAACCCTAAAGTCATTGCTGAAACCGTCGCCACACCTTTAGAGCAAGAGATCAATGGTACTGAAAATATGCTGTATATGTTTTCACAGGCGACCAGTGATGGACGTATGACATTGACCGTGACGTTTGCATTAGGTACTGATCTGGATAGAGCGCAAGTACAAGTTCAGAACAGAGTAAATAGCGCATTGCCACGTTTGCCTCAGGAAGTTCAACGCTTAGGTGTCGTTGCTGAAAAGGCATCACCAGATCTTACTATGGTGGTCCATTTGTTTTCACCAGAAAAGACCCATGATACTGCTTATTTATCAAACTATGCCGATTTATACGTAAAAGACCAAATCGCCCGTCTTCCAGGTGTGGGGGACGTACAATTATTTGGTGGTGGTAAGTACGCGATGCGTGTTTGGTTGGATCCAGATGCATTGGCCGCGAACCAACTTACTGCGATGGATGTCGTAAGTGCGCTTCGAGCGCAAAACCAACAGGTTGCTGCGGGTAGTTTAGGTGCTCAGCCGACAGCGAATGAAGCTCAATTTCAGGTATTACTTAATGTCAAAGGTCGCTTAAGTAGTATTGAAGAATTTAATAAAGTTGTTATCAAAGTTGGCAGTAATGGCGCATTGACACGTCTAGGCGATGTGGCACGAATTGAACTAGGTCAGAATTCATATGCACTTCGGGCAATGTTGAACGGACAGCCAGCATTAGCAATGCCTATATTTCAAAGACCGGGTTCGAATGCAATCGAGTTATCAGATCAGGTTCGAGAGACAATGAAAAGGCTGAGTCACTCTTTTCCTGAGGGTGTTGAATATGACATCGTCTATGATCCAACTGTATTTGTAAGAGGCTCAATTGATGCGGTAATTGCGACATTGCTGGAAGCGATTGTATTGGTTGTTTTAGTTGTGATTTTATTTTTGCAAACATGGCGTGCATCTATTATTCCGCTTATAGCTGTACCCGTATCTTTGGTTGGCACATTTGCGGTTATGCAATGGCTAGGAGTGTCTATAAACACCTTATCACTGTTTGGGCTCGTACTCGCCATTGGTATTGTGGTGGATGATGCGATAGTGGTTGTGGAAAATGTTGAACGTAATATTGCGAAAGGGCTGAGCCCGGTTGAAGCTACGAAAGTCGCTATGAATGAAGTAACAGGCCCTATTATTGCGATTGCGCTCGTCTTATGTGCTGTGTTTATTCCTACTGCGTTTATTACCGGTTTGTCGGGGCAATTTTATAAGCAATTTGCACTAACCATTACTATTTCGACGATTATTTCTGCAATTAACTCTTTGACATTATCACCCGCTTTGTCTGCGATGTTATTAAAGCCTCATGGCAGTAAACCAGACTTTTTGACCAGAGTATTGAACACATTGTTCGCTAAGTGGCTATTTAATCCATTTAACCGGTTTTTTGATAAAAGCAGTGCAGGGTATGAAAAACTTGTCAAAAAGTTGATTAGGATGTCGGCTGTTATTGCAGTGGTTTATATTGCACTACTGGGTTCAACGGTAAAGCTCTTTGATATGGTGCCTGGCGGCTTTATTCCGGCACAAGACAAACAGTATTTGGTGGCCATTGCACAATTACCGGATGCGGCGAGCTTAGATCGTACCGAAGACGTTGTGAAGCAAATGGAACAAATCGCACTGCAAGTGCCAGGTGTTGCAAATACCGTTTCTTTCCCTGGCCTATCTGTGAATGGTTTTACGAATAGCCCAAATGCAGGCATTGTATTTACGCCATTGGAACCATTTGAAGATCGAACAGATCCAAGCCAGTCGGCGATGGCAATTGCCATGGAACTAAATAAACGCTTTACGGCAATTGATGCGGCGTTCGTGGCTGTATTCCCACCGCCACCCATTCAAGGGCTAGGTACTACGGGTGGATTTAAGCTACAAATAGAAGATCGTGACAACAAAGGTTTTGAGGCATTATTCGCGGCATTGAATACAGTGACCAATGAAGCACGAAAAGACCCTGCGTTAACGGGCTTATTTTCAAGTTTTAGAATACAAGTGCCACAAATGGATATTGACATAGACCGCGAACAGGCCTTAATTCAAGGGATCCCTTTATCGGAAGTGTTTCAAGCCTTGCAAGTTTATATGGGCTCGCTCTATGTTAATGACTTTAATTTGTTTGGCAGGACATATCAGGTAACGGCACAAGCACAAGCGGAACATCGTTTAGACCCGAAACAAATATTGGACTTAAAAGTACGAAATGCCAGAGGCGATATGGTGCCATTGGGGTCTGTGCTAACGGTGACGCCGACGACAGGACCGGATCGAGTGATGCATTATAATGGCTATCCAAGTGCTGAGTTAAATGGTAGCCCCGCACCCGGTTTTAGTTCAGATCAAGCACAGCAAGCAATGGAAGCAATACTTGCAAAACATTTACCAACAGGTATGGCTTTTGAGTGGACAGACGTGACTTATCAGCAAATATTAGCGGGTAATACTATGATGTACATATTTCCACTGGTTGTACTGTTAGTGTTTATGGTTCTTGCGGCACAATATGAAAGTTTACGCTTACCGTTGGCAATTATACTAATTGTCCCTATGACTATTTTCTCTGCATTGCTTGGAGTGTGGTGGATTGGTGGAGACAATAATATTTTCACTCAAATTGCATTAATCGTACTGGTCGCGTTAGCGTGTAAAAATGCCATTCTTATGGTGGAGTTTGCAAAAGAGCAGAATGATGCAGGACAGAGTTATTTTGAGGCCATTATCGAAGCATGCCGTTTACGATTAAGGCCAATTTTGATGACTTCGATTTCGTTTACCGCTGGGGTTATCCCATTAGTGATGGCATCCGGCGCCGGTGCTGAAATGCGCCATGCAATGGGGATTGCGGTATTCTTTGGTATGATAGGTGTGACGGTATTTGGACTATTATTCACGCCCGTATTCTATATGCTTGTAAATCGTAGAAGCCCCAAAGCGGTCGAGCAAGAGCAGCAAGCGGCAGCCTCTTGTAAAGTTTAGGTTGAGACAACCTTAATAGAATGTTCTAATAATTGACACAATATTGGCTCATGATAGTGAGTCGGCACGGACGCCATAAGTCATTACGTAATGTATTAAAGCTGAGAGAGTTATGGTTGATTTTCCAAACAAAATGAAAGCAATTTTATTGACCGAGGTTGGTCCGGACTTTAAATTGGAGAACGCACAGATACCTATGCCTGTGTGTTGCGACCAAGAAGTACTGGTGAAAATCGAGTATGTCGGTTTAAATGGTTTGGATGCCAAGTTTGCTCAACAAGGCACACCTTGTTGGCAGTACCCTCGAGTGTTTGGGTTAGATGCGGTTGGTACTGTTGTTGCTGGGCCCAAAGGTGTGCATCCAGAAGTTGGCACTAGGGTCATGTGGCATAACGATATAGCCAGTGAAGGGGTACTAAGTGAATATGTAAAAGTGCCTAATTTTGCATTGACTGTATTACCGCCGGACATTAACCCAGCAGTTGCAGCTAGTTTACCAACTCCGGGTATGACCGCCCTTATTGCCCTCTACAAGCTGCAATTAAATGAGGGCGATACGGTGTTTATTGAAGCTGGAAATACATGTGTTGGACAGTTGGCGATACAAATGGCCAAACAGCAAGGGTTAACAGTTGTCACAACGTCGCCTAAACAGTGTAAAACGGCCTTGAAAAAACTCGGAGCAGAACTGGTCATTGATGATAAAGAAAATGATATTGCAGAGAAGATCCAGCAGTACTTTGGTGTTGATAATGTTCAAGGGATCATTGACTTATCAGGTCAAAATACCAATAAATTGCTTGAACTGTTGCAATTTTGTGGCCGCATAAGTTGTGTGTCAGGGCTGGCTAAGCTTGATGAGTCATTGCTCTTTATGAAAGCCCCAAATATTGGCATAGTTTCTCTGCCTGGTGCGTGGTTGGCAAAAAGTATTTGTGCTCAGCAACGGATGTCATTTTTGGGTAATGTTTTGACTGATTATTTACAGCAAGAGCAACTGTGTTTATCTGAAAAAGAAATTATTGCATTTGATGCTGAGAATATTCATTCTGCGTTGTCTGCACGTATGACAGGTACTAGCCACTTTTATCAAGTTGTTAAAGTCGCATAGGTAGTATCATCTTGAAATATAAGCACATAAAGTACAGTTGTGTGCTTACATCTGCGGGTCTAAAGCGTGCAATTACGTCTTCTGTTATTTTGATGGATGCAATATTCAGTATCTAACTGAATTTAATCTAATTTTTTATTTTTATTCTTGACACATTTCTTCAATATTCCTTACAAATTCTCACATTTATTTTGTCAATAATTAGATAAAATACGTGTTATCGGAATATGTTACGACCTTTAAATTTAATTGGTGCCACAAGGGCATCAAATATGTGCTTTATTGTATCTTCTATAGCATGATGTTTTTACGTAACATAGCACTATTGAACATTGAGGATGTTACTTATGAACAAATTACTAGTTGCCACTTTATTTCTTTTTTCTACATTTAGCTTTGCCGCTGAATCGCCATTTCAGTTGATAAATCAAGTTGGCGACAAAATGTTTGCAGATATAAAGCATGTGAATGCGGATGGAAATGCAGACAGCAGCACCATGAAAAACATTGTTCGTAGTCGGTTGATGCCTCACATTGATGTTAAATTTGTTTCGTTCAAACTATTAGGTAAACATATTAAAGGGCTTAAGCGCGCAGAGGCGGTTGAATTTATTTCTGCCGTTGATAATTATTTGGTTAGCACTTATGCATCGGCTTTGTTGCAATACAAAGGGCAAGAAGTCATATTTGAAGAGTTGCCACTGAGTAAAGAGAGTGACTTTGCAACTGTGAAAGTATTGATTAAAGAACAAGCTGGTCCAGATATTGATATGCATTTCAAGTTTAGGCAAAGTAAAGATGGCTCTTGGAAAGTGTATGACATGGTTGCAGAAGGCATTTCTTTATTGAGTGCAAAACAAAAAGAAATCACAGGAAGAATATCGCAAGTTGGGTTAGCGACAGTGACCAATGAGTTAAAAAGTAAAGTGTAAAAATTTAACTTTCCGACTTAAAGTTAAAGCTAAAGAGCGGCCCGTTTGGGAGCGCTCTTTTTTTGTATTTAAGCTGTGAGTGATTAAAACTCCCTTGGTGAAACAAATGTACCATCTTGGATATTATTAAATGTTTCAGCTGCTAAGTCATCAAGTGGCGCAAGAGACTGACCTCTACTGGTGATTTGATGTGTAACCGGTAATATATCGATGTCTTCAAACCCTGACATCAAAGCAACTTTAGAAAATATATACGCATGCTTAAACTTTCTTTGTTTGAAGAATAGGCTAGTAAGGGAGGTATACACTTCAATATTCGGTTTTTCACCTTCTTTATTGAGCTCAAGTACTCTATAAAGCAAGTTAATGGTTTTTTCGTCATCAAACTTTGCATAATACGAGGCTAAGAATAATTGAATTTCTGGATCCGAGGTGACTTTTGGTGAGTCTTCCATTTTGAGTAGTTTATTCATCGCTGTTTGATTATTGTTGCGAGACCAGTGGTAGTAAAGTAATCCAGGGTGTGTCGTATCAAGAGAATCTTGGTAAATTCGATTCATTTCTTTTAGGCTCGTAAGGTGTCCTTCAACACGTGACGTTGTCTTTTCTTTTAATTTAATATGTTCAATCTTAGCAGCCAAAGAAACACACTCATCATACTTTTCAAATAACTTTAATAATTGATACGCGTTATCATCTGTAGGGTCTTTGTATTCTATATATCGGGCAATTGTTACTTCAGCACGCTGGTCTTTACAATGGCTATCTTTATTTAAATCGGTACAAAAGCCAGGTGTTTCTTTACAAACACGACTCAATGTAAGTGGCTGATCACAAGCCACAAGTAGCAGTGTTGATAAGACAAGGGATTGTCTTAATACCATTTTCGTTTCTCTCTTTCTTCTTATATTTACCATTTTAACGCAATGATTTAATCGGTAACAGTGGAGAATCATAGCAGTTTAAATTAGAATACCGTTGCCCAGAAGGGCTATCCGTTCAAAAAATTGTTTATTAGGCAGAAAAAAATGACCTTATCTCACGAGCAAGAATATCAAAATAGTTGGCAAGAACGCCAAGATTACGCAGAAAACATGCAGCCAATTATTGGCCGTTTATACCGTAATTCAGGTATTGAAATCGCCATCTATGGTCGTCCTCTTGTAAATACCAGTGTTATTGATGTAATTAAAGCACATAAAACAGTGGCACGCTTTGAAGAAAGTAAATTGCGTTTACGTGAAAGCTTCCCGTTCTTAGAAGCGATTAGCAAAATGGACCTCGCACCAGCTCGCATTGATCTTGGTAAATTAGCTTATGCATATATTTACAAGAATGCAGGCGAAGGCCGTTCAATCGAAGAGTATCTTAATGCTGAACTGTCTGAATTATTAAATAAAGGCGATGGCCAGAAACCAAGAGATGTGGTTTTATATGGTTTTGGTCGCATTGGTCGTTTATTGGCGCGCTTATTGATTGAACGTGGCGGCTCTCACGCTGATTTACGCCTTCGTGCAATTGTTGTTCGTGGTGGCCGAGACGGTGACTTAGAAAAACGTGCAAGTTTATTACGCCGTGATTCAATCCACGGTCCGTTCAACGGATCTATTACAGTCGATCATGAAAAGAAAGCCATTAAAGCAAATGGTAATTACATTCAAATCATCTACGCAAATTCACCAGATGAGGTGGATTACACTAAATATGGTATTGAAAATGCTCTAATTGTAGATAATACCGGTATTTGGAAAGATGAAGATGGTTTAGGGTTGCACCTTAAATCGACAGGCGCAGCAAAAGTGTTGTTAACTGCACCTGCCAAAGGTGAAATTAAAAACGTAGTATATGGCGTAAACAACCAAGATATTGCAAGTGAAGATAAAATTGTTTCAGCAGCAAGCTGTACAACCAATGCAATTACACCGGTGCTAAAAGCTATCAATGATAAGTTTGGTATTAAAAATGGTCACGTTGAAACTGTGCATTCTTACACAAATGACCAAAACTTGATTGATAATTACCACAAGGCAGAGCGCCGTGGTCGCAGTGCTGCATTAAACATGGTTATTACTGAAACAGGTGCTGCTAAAGCCGTTGCTAAAGCGTTACCTGAACTTGCAGGTAAACTAACGGGTAATGCAATCCGAGTTCCTACTCCAAATGTATCGATGGCAATCATTAATTTGAATCTAAATTCAGAAACAGATCGTGATGAGTTAAATGGTTACCTACGTGATACGTCATTGTATTCAGACCTACGTGATCAAATAGATTACACTTCGTCTACTGAAATTGTATCTACCGACTTAGTTGGTAGCCGCTATGCAGGTGTGGTTGATTCACAAGCGACAATTGTTGATGGTGATCGTGCTGTACTTTATGTGTGGTATGACAATGAATTTGGTTATAGCTGTCAGGTTGTACGTGTAATGCGTGACATGGCTGAAGTTGCATTTCCAAGCTTACCGCGTTAATTTGTAGTTTGTTCGAAAAAGCCAGCATTTGCTGGCTTTTTTAGTTTTTGAACGTGTATGGGTATGATACCCTTGCTGTTGTGTGTTACACAAAACTAACATTTTAGATGTGTATTTATCAAAGTAAGGTTAAACACGACGTTTAGATCTTACATATTGCAAAAAAGACTCAATTTAGGGTAAAGAATGAACATCACTAGTAACTTTGACAGTGGTAATATCAAGGTGATCTCACAACAAGATCCGCTAGATATTCAGCTTGAAATTAATAAGGACCATGAGTCTGATTTTTTCCAATGGTTTCATTTTCGTTTAGAAAGCACACCATTTTTATCTCATAAACTACATATTAACGGCTTAGAAAAATCTGCTTATCCTGAAGGATGGGAAGGTTACCAAGCGGTTGCATCCTATGACCGTCAAACTTGGTTTCGTGTACCAAGTACCTATGAAAATGGTTCATTAATTATCGATTTTGAACCTGAGTTTTCACATACGTTCTTTGCGTATTTTGCGCCTTATAGTTATGAGCGCCATTTAGATTTAGTTTATTGGGCACAAAGCCACGATATTTGTGAAATTGAGACGCTAGGCGAAACACTTGATGGGCGAGATATCAGCTTGCTAAAAGTGGGAGAGCCGAGCGACGATAAGAAAGTGATTTGGATCACTGCACGTCAACACCCTGGTGAGACCATGGCTGAATGGTTTGTCGAAGGTCTACTACATAAATTACTAGATGATGAAGATCCGCATGCAGCTGCGCTATTATCTAAAGCTGTGTTTTATATTGTACCAAATATGAACCCTGATGGCAGTGTTCGCGGCCACTTACGTACCAATGCGAAAGGCGTGAATTTGAATCGTGAATGGGCCACTCCATCGTTAGATAAATCACCTGAAGTATTTCATGTGTTGAATAAAATGCATGAGTCAGGGCTAGATTTGTATCTTGATATTCATGGCGATGAAGCTTTGCCATATAACTTTGTGGCTGGCGGAGAAGGTATTCCAAGTTATGATGCACGTTTAAAAGACTTAGAAGAGTCATTTAAATCAGCATTATTGGCAATTACTCCGGAGTTTCAAGATGAGTTTGGCTATGACAAAGATGCACCGGGTGAGGCTAACTTGACCGTTGCTTCATGTGCTGTTGGTGAAGCATTTAAAGCCTTGGCATATACCATTGAAATGCCATTTAAAGACAATGCCGACCTACCTGACCCATATTATGGATGGTCAGATAGAAGGTCTTATCAATTTGGCCAAGATACGTTAGCAGCTATTGTGAATGTAGTTGATAAATTAAGATAATAATAAAATTTCAAAAGGCAATTCAGCAATGAATTGCCTTTTATGTATAACAACAATGAGGATGAGTCGTGGATGCATTTGGACAACTGCTAGATAATCTAGATGGTTTATTAGGAGGAGCTTTCTGGTTCCCATACGTTTTACTAGGTGTTGGTTTATTTTTTACCATTTACCTGAAATTTCCCCAAATACGTTACTTTAAACACGCCTGCAAGGTCGTTACAGGTAAGTTCGATAAAAAAGACCAAGAAGGAGATACCACGCACTTTCAAGCGTTAGCAACGGCACTTTCTGGTACTGTTGGTACGGGTAACATTGGTGGGGTAGCACTTGCGATTTCAATCGGTGGGCCTGCAGCATTGTTTTGGATGTGGATGACCGCTTTTTTTGGCATGACAACAAAATTTGTGGAAGTGACCTTATCTCATAAATACCGAGTGAAGACGGATGATGGTACGATGGCTGGTGGCCCAATGTACTACATGGACCGTCGTTTGAATATGAAATGGTTGGCGGTATTGTTTGCTATCGCCACTGTTATTAGCTCTTTTGGTACAGGTAGTTTACCGCAAATTAATAATATTGCTCAGGGTATGGAAGCGACGTTCGGTTTTGAACCTTGGCATACTGGTGGTGTTCTATCTGTATTGTTAGCTTTAGTTATTCTTGGTGGCATTAAACGTATTGCGGCAATCACATCACGCGTAGTACCACTGATGGCTGCGGTTTATATTATTGGTGCTTTAGGTGTGATTTTATATAACATCGAAAATATCGGTCCGTCATTCGCATCTGTATTTGTTGATGCTTTTTCAGGCTCAGCTGCGGCAGGCGGTTTCTTAGGTGCTTCATTCGCTTACGCATTTAACCGAGGTGTTAACCGAGGGTTATTTTCTAATGAAGCGGGGCAAGGTTCAGCGCCAATCGCTCATGCATCGGCAAAAGGCGACGAGCCGGTATCGGAAGGCATGGTATCTATACTAGAGCCATTTATTGATACCATCGTGATCTGTACTTTGACAGGATTAGTTATTTTATCGTCTGGCGTATGGACAGAAAAATTTGATACGCACTTTGAACGTTCATCAATGACCATTGTACAAGGTAAGTTTGATGAAAATGAGCCTGTGCAACGAGACGCGTTGTATAAATATTTAAATGGCCACACTGGGCATGGCGTCGAGTTGTATAATGGCGGCATTAACGTTGTTCAAGGTCGCGCAGTTAATAATGATTTTACGATTATCCATTCTCGCTCTATTGGTGAAGATATTCGTTTTGGTATTACACCGCGTCACGTTTATACCGGTGTGGTGAAAGTAGAAAATGGTGTACCAGTTGACAATAGTATCAGTATCATGGGTAAATCATTAGTGCATTCTGCGGAGCTTACAACAAAAGCATTTACGCGAGGTTTTTTTGGTGAAAATGGTAAGTACATCGTATCTATTGGCCTATTATTGTTTGCATTTTCAACCGCAATAGCTTGGTCTTATTACGGTGACCGAGCGATGATTTACTTACTCGGTAGTAAATCAGTTATGCCATATCGGGTCTTTTACGTCGCAGGCTTTTTCTGGGCATCATTTGCAGATACGACACTTGTTTGGAAGTTAGCGGCAGTTGCCATTGTGGTTATGACCTTACCTAACTTGTTTGGTATTTTCTTACTCCGCAAAGAGATGAAAGAGTCAATTGACGACTATTGGACTAAGTTCAAAAAAGAAAATCCGCAAGAAAAATAAACTCATGGTGAATGAATGTAATTGAACAAAGACATTCATTAAGAAAACAAGTAAAATGGCGCCTTAGGGGCGCCATTTTTTTGTAGCATTAGGAGTAGTTATTTATGGCAATTGTGCAATGTCCTAGTTGTAATAAATCAATTTCGAGTAAAAGTATGGTTTGCTCTCATTGTCAAACACAATTAGGTGATGTAACTGAAGAACAGTTGGCTCGAATAGCATCAACTAAACGGATTCAGAAACAACAAATGTTTATTAACCATTCTTTTTTGGCGTTGATTTTATTCTTAGGTGGATTTTTATATTTGTATTGGCAGCAGCCCGCAACTGGCACAGTTCAAATGGCACTGACAAAAGCGGCGATTGGCATTGGGTGCTTTTGGTATCTCGTTAATCGTGTGATCTTGGTTTATTTGAAAAAGAAAAAGTAATATGAATATTGATAGCTTAGTTAACAATTTGACCCCAGAATTATTTGAGCGCTTACAATATGGCGCAGCAACAGGAAAGTGGCCTGATGGCACAATTTTAACGCAAGAACAGAAAGAGCAAACGGTGCAGCTGGTTATGCTGTATCAAGCAAAAGTTGCGAAGAGCAACGAACAATTCACCATAAACTCAGAGGGTGAAATGGTTCAAAAATCTAAACGCGAGTTACAGCAAGAATTCAAAGCCCAAAACGAAATAGCTAGGTTCAGTGAACATGATCTTTAAACACCTTTTTACGCCCAAATGGAAACACCCTAAAACGGAAATACGTTTAGCCGCAATCGATAAGTTGGATACAGGTAAAGATGCCAATTTATTACAAACAATTGCATTAGAAGATAGCTCAGCAGAGATCCGTAAAAAGGCACTTCATAAAGTTAACGACTTAGTTTTGTGGTGGCAGGCATATAAGCAAGACCAAAATTTAAAAGATCTTGCAGAGCAACAGATATCCAGTGCGGTACTAAACAGCAATAGCGCATTGTCAAACGACATTCGTAGTGAATACATAGACCGCTACGCGCCGGCTAAGTTTTTAGAAAAATTGGCATTTGCTGAAAAAGAATTGCAAGTACGATTCAAATTATTGAAGCGTTTAGCGAATGCAAAATTAATTGAAAAAGCCTTTAGAGAAGGCTCTGAAGAATTACAAGTGGTCCTGCTGCCGTTGATTGAACAATATCAACTTGAAAAGTCAATTTTGAAAGTAGCACAAGGCGCTGCCCTTATACATTTACAAGATTATTTAGAACAGCAGCGCTTAGCGAAAGTTATGCCAAAGCAAGTCGAACAGCAGACGAAAATGGTATTAGCTAAATTGAATGCACTGCGTGATAAAACCAGTTATCAATTAGTAGATGAGACGAGTAAAGCTTTATTTAGTGAATGGCAAAGTATTGAATTGAAATGGCTAAGTGAAGAAGATATTAGCATAGTTGATGATAAGTTTAAGCGTATTAGTGAAAAGCTAAACCATCATATCAGTGCGTTAAAAACTCAGTATGATGATGAACAAACAGCTTTATTGGCAAAGCAGCACAAAGCTATGGCATTGGCTGAATTGACTGCGGATATTGATGCCTTTGATATTACATTGACGAATGCATTACAGGCGTTAGATACAGAGCAATCAGTACAATTATCTGCTAAGGTGCTTGAGTTAACAGCCAGCGTAGCTACATCTGAATATCAATCAGATGTGGCGTTCATTGCACAGTTTAACCGCATTGAATCGCTACAAAAAGAACTGGCTCGTTTACCTGAATTAGTGATTGCTAACTCAGAAATGCAGGATGCATTAACAGCATTAGCAGCTATTACAGCAACAGACAACTTAGCGGAGTTAGATACGAAACTGGTTGCACAAAAAGCTGCGTATGATGTCTGTAAAAAAGCACTCCAGCCTTTGCCACATTCGCTTCGTCAAGTTGCTTCAGAGAAATTACGGACGATAAGCACAGAGTTTAAAGCCGCAATGGAGCCATTAGTAAATAGGCAAGAAGTGCACTTAAAACAGGCTCGTCGTAAAGGAAAAGACGTACAACGTTTATTAGATCAAGGTCGTTTCAACGTTGCTTTTGGTGTTTTTAATGGCTTTTTAGAAAGTTATGCCGAATTGACAGAACGCAATCAACAAAGTATTGAAAAGGTGCATACCGCTCTTTCAACTGCTTTGGCAGATGCCAGAGATTGGCAGAAATATGCAGCCACGCCAAAACGAGCTGAATTATTACTTGCGCTTGATGAAAAGTTAAAAGAAACAGATGTTGATGCAAAGAAACGCGCAGCGGAAGTTAAGTTGCTGCGTACACGGTGGAATGAGTTAGGTCGGATTGATACCGACGAAGAGAAGGCTCAGGCTGCGGTATTCGATGAAAAAATTGAATTGTTATTTGCACCGTGTCGTGCACATTTTGCAGAACAAGAATTACAGCGTAAAGCCGCAAAAACTGAACGAACGCAAATAATCGAGCAAATGAGCGTGCTAACCAATGCACCAACGCAGACATCAGATTTTGATTGGCGTCATTTTGAGAGTCAGTTTAATCGATTAGCAAAGGCTTGGCGAAGTGCTGGTAGCGTTGATGGTGCAGCGTATAAAGCACTTAATGAGCAATATCGAGATGCGCATAATTGTGTGAATGGCATGTTGAAGTCATTTCATCAAGCCAATGCAGCTGCAAAGCAAAAATTAGTAACTCGAGCGCAAGAGTTAGTGTCAAGCGATGAGTTAGCTACAGCTTGCGATGAGCTAAAGTCATTACAAAAGCAATGGCAAACTCTTGGATTTGCCGGTGCAAAACAAGAGCATACTTTGTGGCAAACATTTAGGCAGCATAACGATACGGTATTTTCTTTGCGCAGTGAGCAGTTTAATGCCCAAAAACAACAGCAAGTTGAAGTAGAGAAAACACAGAAAGCTGAGTTAGCGCAAATTTCGGATACACTTGTCGATTCCATGTCAGTTGGTGAGCTTCAAGCTGTTAAAGAGCAGGTTGAAACCTTTGATGCCTTACCAAGTGTACGTAAAATGAAAGCAAGCTTAGCTAAAAAAGTTGATTCGATTTTATCGCAAAAGCAAATTCAAAGAGATAAAGAGAAGTTTGTTTCTTTGTTATCGGCACTGGAACAAGGCACAGAAATCCCAAGTCAGTGGTCTTCAACGCATAAACATATTTTAAGTGCGGAGCAGTTACTACTGCGCCTAGAAATATTGAGTAATATTGACTCTCCAACAGAGCAAAAGTCACAAAGAATGAGAGAGCAGGTGGCGTTACTCGATGATAAATTACAAGGTAATTTAGAGTCGTTTGAACAATATTTGACGGCTTATGTGAACGGCGCAGTGGAGACGTTAAATGTTGAAAGGCTGGCATCTGTACTAAAAGCAGACTAGATAATGGGTTTGTATAAGTTTTAATAAAAAAGCGCCTGATAGGCGCTTTTTTTATGAGAATAGCGCCATGCTTGCAACAATATCTACTTTCTCTGGCAGCTCCTAGTTAATTGTGTCGAGTTTATATTTGCTTGATCATATGAGACTCAATAGGCTCTTTGCATTTAAACAAACGAAAAATGAGGTTAAATAACGGACTGTGACGACGAACACTGAGATATGGCAGGTAAGTTTAAACGAAGATTTATCTACAATAGAAAAAACGATGACAATTGAAATGATCACTGAATTGCAAAGATGCTGAGTGTTTGTGATTCTACTTCTCACTTGCTTTGAAGTTATTGAGTGATTTATTGAAAGATCACATGTTTTTCTATGCTTTTCCACAATAAAGCACCAAACAGGTTAAATTCTTAACCCTTTGAATTTAATGTTAACAATTTAATGTGCCTTCTTTACTTTCCACAAAACTCAATAATTTTTGTTTAGAATGTTAATTTTTGGTTGAATTTTGATCGTTTATTCACAATACTGAATTTCGCCTTAGTGATCTGAGGTCTGACATCTGATGTGTTGGTAATATTAGATTTAAATGACAACAACAAGCTGAGAATTGATATGAAAAAAAATAAAAGCAGTATCACATTAAGCAGTTTATGCGGCATTATCATTGCATTGAGTACGAGCTGCTCTGTGATGAGTAAAGAATATAAAACAATCCTAATCCATGGATTGCAACCACAACAACTGATCAGTGCTTCTGCGACTAATGTTGAGGCAGATGGGGCATCTTATTGGTCGTCGTATTGGGGGCAAGTGTCAGACGAGCGCATTGACTGGCCGTCATATGAAAGAATTGAAGGAAAAATAGCGACAGACTGGATTTGGCCAAAATTAAAACAGTTCTCTGAGGCGAACTTATGTGACTCTGGTTGTGTACTTGTTACACACTCTACAGGGGATCTGGTGGCACGCTATATTATCGACAATCAAGCAAATTGGTTAAGAAATGCAGGGTTACAGCCTCTCAATATTGTAGCAACATTTGACATTGCAGGAGCCGGTGGTGGTAGTGAGCTTGCTGACATTGCCGTGAGTGCATTAACTGGTGCAGCTTCTTGGAGCTTTGTTATTGATCAAGCATTAACATGGTGGTTAGGCAGTGACGTAACAGAAGCGGTTGGTGTACTTCATGATTTGAAAGTGAACAATGCGCGTAAAATATCGCCTGTACCTGATGATAGAGCACCCAGGCTTAGATTTGTGGCTGATGGAGATGATTTCTTTGGTGCCACGAAGTTGTTCTTAAAAGGCAGCGATGATGGTGTCGTTGCATCTCACTCTTCATGTGGCGCAAGTCGTGTAGATTCTTTTGGTAGCTGTAGCCGTCATATTGCATCAGATGGTCAGGTGGGTCATCAAGGTAATGGAGTTTCAGGGTTTATGCCGAATCATTATCCAATGTTAATGTCAGACAATTATAGTCATAACTCAATTCGAAATGCAGGCCATAAGGGGAAGGTGACTGTGGCGAATTACGCTGCCAATGTTGGAGGCAAGCAGGTGTCTTTTCAAACATATGATGAAACAACGGGTCATTGGTTTTGGAAGAAGCAGTATCGATTTGTAGCGGACTCCAATAGGCTAAGTGCATCCGAATTAATCTATGACGCAATCCCTTAAAGCCGATAAACCACGCGCTTTGTTGAAGCATATGGCATAGCAAAGCGCATAAAGAGTGCCAGAATATGAAACATTATAAATTAGGCGTTGGAATTACTGTATGTGTTTTATCACTATTTTGGTTTTTTACTGATGATAGCCAAGCAAAAAGTAATACAGCCTCTACAAACAATGGTCAAATTAGTAAAAGCTCAGCTGAATCGATAGTGCAAATTGTCAATAAAGTAGAGCAACCTCAGGCACAATTAACACCGCATTTTGACGGCAGCATCAAACTTGCCGCAAAGCAAGTGGCTGTCCAGTACGAAGCGGCATTACGCTATCCGCAATACTCTCAGCCACTAACGAGATTTGATGAAGATAGACTAAAACCAAATGCGTTTTATCCACTCTCAATCCCCCTTGATGAGAGTGGAAATAAACTGACAATGCGCTTAGAAAAATATCGATTTGTGTACCCTGACCATATCGAATTAGAGATAGGGGGTGATAATATTGAAAATATTGCGGTGAGTTTGATGGATGTAGAGACAAAAAAGATATTTTCACAACGTACGATTTATGGTGAGCAACTCAATGACAAAATCGTATTTTCGGGCGATAAAAGCTACTCTAGGAATTTACAAATTGTTGCGCATGCTAAAATTAAGCGTAAACAGGTCCCAATTGTGGCGCAAATACAGTACATGCCGCCTAGTGCGAGGTTAATTGGCTTTGGTGATGCACGGCCAGATGATGATAAAATGAGTATCCCTGCAAAGCTACAAGTTGAGAAAGCAGGCTTATACAGAGTAAGAGCAAACTTATATGCCGCAGGTGAACCTATCGCACATTTGGTCACGAGAGGGCTGTTGCGCAAAGGGCAACAAAGTATTGACCTATCAGCACATTGGTCTGTACTTAATCCAGATATAGAGACTATGACACTGAGCGGGTTTGTGGTTGAGTTAATGTCACCTAGCCCAGCCCAACCGAGTATCTTTGGTGCGAGTGATATAAAAGAGTTTGATATTACAGAATTTGCCTATGATAGCCTGCAACAAACACCTTATGAACCTTTAGCAAAAGAACGTCAAAGCTTAACTTTTTTACAACATTTAGCCGGCAATTCGGAATAAGTCACTGTCTTACCAAAATCATGGAGCAATCTATATTTGGTGAATCGGGGTGGGAAAGCTCAGAGGACAGTGTAATGGTCGTTGGACTACTTAACGCAACATCGTAAGCATTAAGCAGGTTTAATGTAATGCTACGATGTTCGTGTGCTGCGAGTTCTATATAGTCGTGCTCCGTTGGTTTTGCGCGTTTTGCCATCGGACCTTGATAGAGTAGCTCGACACCACTTTGCTCAACATGTAAAAATTGACTCCACCAGCCTTCAAAAGGCGTGTGCCACTTTAGAAACCGAACTGGTTCGTTTGTGGTATTTGTAAATATAAAGGTCACTAAATATTGATTGTCCCCTGACTTTGTTGACTTAATTGTGCAAGTGAGTGAACTATTAGAACCTAAACCAATGAGATTTTTCATGTTCTGATCACACCCACTTGCGAGTAACACCAATCCAACGATAAATGAGCGATACACCATCATATTAATCAAGAGCGTGTTGCCACGCTCCTCCTTTAAATTTAATTTTGCTGCGGAGTATTCTCAGCAAAGTATTCATAACTATCGGCGTTTTCAATCGCTTTCCTAACGTTTGAAATCGCTAAGTTTTTAGCGCCATAGTGCCCATAAGCATGGTCATCGGTTCCTGCAACCGCATTAAAGTGGCTGACTTCATGAATTATAGTCCCTGCTTGTGAATCTGTGCCAGTACGGGACGCATTCCAAAATGCACCACAAAAATACACTTTATAAGGCTGGTTTGGGTATACATATGCAAATGTCCCTGAGCTGGTGCAACCGCAGTCAAATGAAAGCGGCTTATTTTTTATGGCATCTGTGATATCTGAAAAATTCTCTTCAACACGCTCATGGGCCTTGGGTGACCAAAAAGCACCCACGCGTATTGATGGATCACCAAACCATGTTTTGTATCTCGGTGCCGTTTTTAATTGTGTCGTACTGCGGCTACTTAAATAACCAGTCGCACTAGCTGACATGTTTTTAGCACTGCTCCATGCACTATTAATGGTGTTTTTTTGAGTATTACTACACGATGTATAAGATGTCGCTAGCGTTTGTGTATTGTATGTCACAGTGGAGTTTGCAGCGATTGTTTCTGCTATCGGATCACCTGTAACCCAAGTTGAAATTGCAGTAGAGCGCAAAGCTGAATATGCAAAAGGTACCGCATTGTTCTTTAATGACTGCATATGCTCATTTTGTGGCGCTTTAAATAGATGCAAAGAATTTGCCTGATATTGAACACGATATTCACCTGGGAGTGCAAAATTATAGAGTGAAGAGAGTTCGATTGAGTAGTTAATACTTTGGCCTGGTTTGAGCATTTGGTAATCATTTTCACTCGGTGCTGTGCGCTTGTACAATGCGCCTGTATATTCAACGGGCTCACCATCGCGGGTAATGTTAAATATATTACCTTGTACGCCATCAGCTGCGGTGTACCATTTAAGCACTTTAACTGGGGAGTTGTCATGGTTGGTTAGTACCAGTTCCACATGAATATCACCTTCAGTTGTCAGTAGAGAGCTTAGGAAATTTATTTGGGCAGAAACTTGCGCAGCACTTGCCGTATTAGCCACAAAGATGGCTGAAGAGAGCGCACTTATTAAAAGTCTTCTTTTCATTACTTTATTCCTTTATGTTGTTGTCTCTAGGAATAATAGCAGCGAAGAACAAAAAATAAACAGCATGTCGTTTTTTTGTTTGTTTTTTGTTAATTTTTGATTCTTTACTAGTGAGGATTTTATGCCATTGTTGGTGGGGAGAAAAAAATAGGCGCCACAAGTAGGGTGGCGCCTATTGGTTACTTACATGTAATTAAGGGTAGATCACTCTGCCTTAACGCTAAAGGTTACCCCCTTAAAGGTAGAGTTCGTATTCAAGGTGATGTAGCGCCAGCCACGATTTGCCGTGACAACAAGACTTTGTGCTGTGCCAGCTTCACCTGATTTATTTTGTGCATTGGCCTTACTAGCCCAAGTATCGGCGTTGAAGTAAATACCGACATCACCTTCACCACCTTGGCTTTGCAGTGTTAGTGTGGTGTTATCTGCTGCGACCCACACATAGAATGAGTTACGGCCCCCAGCGACACATTCATTTTTGCCAAGTGTTAATTGTCCATAATTAATTGTGGCAGCGCCACAATCTTGAATAGCCCCATTATTAGGATCATTCGGGAACGGGTCACTATTGTCACCCATGCCATCCCCATCGCTGTCGAGCCACTCTGAGCTATCACTTGGAAATGCGTCTTTGTTGTCTCCAAAACCGTCACCATCGGTGTCTTTTGTTTCAGTTGGATCATTTGGGAAAGCATCTTCTGAGTCGATTACGCCATCGCCATCGGTATCGTTATTATTGCCGTTACCGTTACCGTTATCGAGAATGTCATTGGTGATCATGTAGTTATTGAGGGTGTTTTCTTCACTCATGACGGCAACGGCTAAACACTGTCCAGACTGTGTGGTGATAGCTGCGCGTCGATTACCAAACCATTTCCAAGAGTCGGCACTCGAGTATGTTTCACCTTGTGCTAATGTTTTAAACTCAAAGCTGTCACTCAATGCACCTGTTCCGTTGTCTACACGATAGATACGCACAGTTGTGTCAGTGGTATTGGTGAATTTGAAATCAGCTTCAAATGGACCTGTTAGATGTTTTTCCATTAAGTCACAAGAACCTAACTGATTCGCTGCTGGTAGCACTTCCGGGCTTTTTGCGTTGGCAACCATCGCTTCATCAATGGTAAAGTTGCCAGTTGGGTTATCAAGAACACCCACGCTCAAACAATTTAAGCGTGCATCGGTGATCATGAATCTGCGATTGGCATACCAAATATCAGAAGTATAGCTTTGTCCTTTTTGTAATGTGCCATAGCCATAATCAAAGCCATCGGCCGCACTTTCATATTTAGGCTTGCCAGTCAGATTGTCTATACGGAATAATCGAACAGGGTAATCTGTGGTATTTGTAATGCTAAATTGATGTGCTTCGTCACCAATAATATGCGGTTTAACTAATTCACAGCTCCCCAAAGCATGCTGGGCCGGCAATGTTTCTGGCACAACATCTTTTACTAAATCTGCGTTTATAGTGAAAGTGTTACCCGCTGATTTCAAAGATGCAACGCCGAGACAATTGAGGTTATTATCTGACAACATGATTCTGTCGAATTCTCGCCAATTTGTTGCGTTATAAGTGTCGCCTTGACCTAATGTCTTGTAATTTTTCGCAAAGTTGGCAGTGCCTTTTTTATTATCAATCCAGAAAATAGACACCGGAGTATCAGTGTTGTTGGTGATTGTGTAGTCAGTGTTATTTGCGTCAACTGGCCGCACGTATTGCTGTGTGAGATCACAACTACCGATCTTTCCAGCATCAGGTATGACTTCAGCTTTTGCAGCAATGGCTTCAGAGTTGGCCATAACAAACGCTTCAAAGTCTGCTTGGCTGCGCTGCGCAACCGCTTTTAAAGAGCTTACATAGCCTTCTTTGCTGCCATTTCTTAATGCATCTTTGAGCAAGTGCATATCGCTATTATGTTGCTCATCTAAGTAACGCATAGCGAAGTAACTCCACTGGTATAAGTCATCATAGCCATAAGCCATGAATAGCAAGTTATAAAGCGGCGGGATCACTTTGCCTTTGACTGACTCTAATGTACGAGCGAAATCAGTGCCATTTGCTAAATATTCAGCCATGCCTTCAGACCAAGACACGTTGTAGTTGTAATAATTAAAGCCACCGACTTTGACATATCTGCCATCTAGATAATGCACGTATTCGTGACGTAGGTTGTAAATTTGGTCTTCGTATTGACAAGACTTACCGACCCAAGCATCAGGGCATTGCATTGCAAGGAATCGCGCTTGGTTTCCTTCTTTTTCTGGTGTGCCTTCTAAATATATTCCGCCATTATCTGTATCGACATTATCAAAAAACTCAGGCGCATATTTTTTATATTCATCTGGGCTTGAGAATACGACAACTTCAAGCGTGGTGTTTTTATCGTTAGCAACCGGGCTGCCTTGGGTATTAAAAAATGCATGAAACTCAGTTTCTTGCGTTGCCATTTCAGCACAAGACTTATTTAGAATTGACTGGCTGATCGTGCTTTGTGCACGAATAGTAACCGTGTCAGAGCATTTATGAGTCACGGTTAAAATATCAGACTCTTTTGGTGGTACGATACAATGACCAAAGAGTGGATCGGTACTTTCACATAGTCGTTTAGCCGAATCTAGGTACTTTTTAGTGGTCATAGTTTCAATGGTTTCAGTGCTCAACCATGCGATGAGCTTTTCATGGGTTTCAAGCACAATACTGTCAAAGCGTGCTTTTGCTTCGTCAGTGGCAATGGTGGCAATTTTCCCCAGTGCGATATAACTGTGTGGCACAATCCATTTACGGTCAGACTCTTTACTCCAACGTAAATCAATGGCCGTTTCACCTAATACTGCAAATGAGCGAATAACAGACATCACATCTAAAATCCGTTCATTAATTGCATTTTGCGCAGCCGGGTCACCATACATTGCGGCGTTAGCAACCGCACCAAGCATTTCCATCATGGCATCACTGGCATTGTTTGCCTTGAATGGGTCTGTTTGCAATGAATGATATTGGATTGCGGCCAGTATGTGGGGAAGCTGGTCTTTAAAGTGGTTTGCGCCATTGCCACGTTGAAAATTATTGATGGCTTTTGCATAGCCTTCTTGGATAACACTGCCCGTCGGTGATAAAAACGCGGTCATTTTTGCAACGGCTTGCATCGCGGTATTTAGATTACTTGCTTCTGTTGTGGTAATTGCTTGCGCATAAAATTTATATGACCCAAGGAAATACAATAGTTGGTTTAAATCTGGGTCGGCAATGTCATCGGCATCAGCAAGATAATGAATTGCTTCGAGTACATCAGTGAGTGGATCATTTGCAGCGCCGGCGAGCGCTTCAAAATCGGCATATTTTGCCGCTAAAATAGTGGGAATTATGCTTCCGTATTGAGATTTTGAACTGATAGCCGGGTTAGGTAAGTTAACGGAGACATTGGTGTTGTAAATAATGTAGTCGCCAAGTGGAGGTGGAATATCTCCTCCTGTAATGTCGACTCTTAATGTGGTTTGCGCAATATTACCGTCGATTTTAAAGTAACGTCTTCCTGCTCGTGATGTTTCTGATACTTGCTCTGTGTTTGTGTCTGCTGTGTCACTGCGCTGTGTGACAGTGCCACTCCAGTGGTTACCCTCATATAGACTTATTGCTGCATCAATTCCGTTGTACGTACCACCTGAAGTGCTGATAACTAGTTGGCTGTTCTCATAGGGGACTTCTACATAGAAATAGTGACCATAATTCGTAATACAGTGTGTTTGGTTGGCGCTTACTTCACCTTGACGAGGCAGAGTAGGGTCCCCACATTGGGCGTTGGCCAAAGTAATGTTACTACTGAGAGAAAGTAGTACCGCACTTGCTAGAACCGATTTTTTCATAGTTTTATTCATTATTATCAACATGTTGTGGTTATATGAACGTAAAGTTTGTTATTCCTTCGCATGACAAGCATTTTTGCCAAGCTTACGTACTGTCATCCATTATTTTTATTCGTATTTTTACAATCTTGTCATATTGTCTTAATTTTTATACCGTAAATTGTATACTGTATGCAAAATAATCTTGCCTAATTTATATATCTTTTTTGTCTATAATTATTCTAATTTAAAATTTTCTTTTAAATTCAATTGATTAGTTTTTTTGTTTCATCGAGTCTTAAGTAAGAAACTCTCAGTGGTGTGATGCGATTATTCGCGAAAAGTAAGGAGTAGGTTAATTTAAAATATTTTTGTCATATGCTATTTTTGTTTTGCTTGAATGATAATTGCTCCGACTCATGCCTTACGTTAATCACTCAAACCACAATTTACTAATGCTTATGTATGGAATAGCTTTAACGTCATCGCTCAAAACGTTTATATGAATTGAAAAATGATTGAAGACAAGTGGGGGAGGTATTAAAAAAGTGGAGGATGACGTTGTGGTAAATTCCGTATAGGGTAAATAGCGACGCCTAAAAGGGCGTATTCACCGAATATGAATAACCCACTCAGGAAAAAGGATCCAGATGAGAGGGGTTTTGTATTTTTTATTTATAGTATATGGGTTCGTTATACTTGATTTTAAGGAAAGGAAATAAGGTGTTTAAAATAGAAAGTGAGCGGTTACTAATGAAGCATTTCTCATTCAATGATGCTGACTTTATCATTGAGCTATTGAATGAAGACTCATTTATTAAAAATATTACGGATAAAAATGTGCGCACGATTGCGGATGCACATCAGTATCTTCGCTCTGGGCCGATGGCAAGTTATGAGATGTTTGGCTTTGGACTCACCTTAGTCACTTTAAAAGAGTGCGGTACACCAATCGGTATGTGTGGGTTACTTAAACGAGAAGAGTTGCCTCATGCCGATTTGGGTTATGCATTATTACCGAGATTTTGGGGTAAGGGTTATGCGTATGAAGCGGCTAAAACGGTATTGACATATGAGTTAATGAAGCATGGGTTAGAAAAGGTATTGGCAGTAACTTCACCAACCAATATCAGCTCCAATAATTTACTCGTTAAATTGGGGTTTGAACGAATAGAGTCACTCGAATTGTACGGTAAGCTAAATAACCAATATGCGTTCACATTGAACGTATAGATATGGGGTGTGGATGTCGGTGGTGGTTAAGTTGCGCTGGAAATTTGATTGTGCGATGTTTTGATGGCCAAACCAGCAAGCGAAACCCCCATCATAATGATACGCGTGATTTTAGCGCTACTCGTTGATAAAAAACAACCAAAATCAACATTTTGTCAGCAGGTCAGCAGAATAATAGCAATGTGAAACAAAAGCTTGCTAATATTGGCAGAAAATGACGGCTTAGGGTAAATATGCGTAATAAAGACGAAGTTCGGGTAGGTGTTGGCGTGATCATTGTGCGTGAAGGAAAAATATTGCTCGGAAAGCGAATTGGTGCGCATGGCGCCCAAACTTGGGCAACGCCTGGAGGGCATTTAGATTTTACCGAAACCCCTGAGCAGTGCGCAGCTCGTGAAGTGTATGAAGAGACTGGTTTAGTATTGGGAGCGGTAAAAAAACTCGGTTTTACCAATGATATCTTTAAGTTGGAAAACAAGCATTATGTCACCTTATTTATGTTGGGTGAAAGTGAGCAAGGTGAAGCACATATTATGGAGCCAACAAAGTGCTTGCGATGGCAATGGTTTGATATGGATATACTGCCGGAGCCCCTGTTCTTGCCGTTGGTTAATTTACTGAAGGAACACAATGATCTGAAACAATTTATGAGCGTGCTATAAAGCATGCTGACAGGGGGAAGTTACAGAATGCGTTAGAGTAAAGCGAATCGTTATATAAGGGGGAACGTACAGTACTAGCCCAATCATGGATATTCTTATTTTCACCATATAATTAATAGCTTATCAATGCTTATGATTATCGAATTAATACTTATGATCACCGAATCGCCCTATAAATCAACCTTGTTAGGTGTTGAAATAGAAACACTTTTAATACCTTTACTATGGCGATAACGTATGTCAAATCACCCACCAGCCCCATTTCACGATAAAGTAGTATTTATCAGTGGTGCAGCGTCAGGAATGGGAAAAGCTGCCGCCCTAGCTTATGCTCAACAGGGGGCTAAGTTGGCGTTACTTGATATCAATGAATATGCCTTAATTCTGCTGGTTGAGTCATTGGAGTGTGAGGTACTCTCTTTTGCTGGCGACATTTCCGATGAGGCGTTTATTGTTGATGTATTTGCGCAAATAGATGCGCATTGGCATCGAGTTGATGTTGCCTTTAACAATGCGGGGTATGGCGTAATGCGTTCTGTTATTGAGTGTACCAGTGAACAATGGGATCAAGTACAGAATATTAATTTGAAAGGTACTTGGTTGTGCGTACGGGAGCAACTAAAACTCATGTATCAGCAAGGTTCTGGCTCCATTGTCAATAATGCCTCGGTGTTAGGGCTTACAGCTGCAAAAGGTGCCGATGCCGCTTATTGTGTTGCGAAACATGGCGTGGTTGGACTAACTAAAATGGCGGCATTGGAAAGTGCTGAGTATGGTGTCCGGGTTAATTGCATCTGTCCTGCAAGTGTCAATACACCGATGTTAGCGACTATGGCTGATGATATGCTTGAGCGACTGGCACAGTTACAACCAATTGGCCGAATAGCTTGCAGTGAAGAAGTAATTGCAGCCGTATTATGGCTCTCTTCAGAGCAAGCAAGTTATATGACAGGCGTCGCACTGCCTGTTGATGGGGGAGTATTGGCTGGGATTAATATGGTGTAGCGTGTATAACGGCCATCGTCACTGACGCCTAACTTATAAAATCGATGTATACACACAGCTTAGCATCTTTGTCATTAAACGTCGGAGACGCACTAATAAGTGCGTTGTGTTCATGTTCAAGCCAACTGGTCCCTTTGTAGATTGCAATATCGCCATCACATAAACTGTTGATAGTATGTGCTTGCGGTGGCTTGATCTGTGCGGTAGTTTGATTTTTCTGTAGTGGAAAGTACCGTGCGTCTTGTCGTTCAATCCATTGCTCTCCAGAGCCGCCAAGGCTCGATGTCATACGTGCGATCATTCTGTTTTCATGAAATGCAGGGCTGTGTGCATGCTGACAAGCGATGACTCGAAGGCCAATCTCTTCAGGTTGCAATAAGGTGTTGAACATTTCCAGCATGAGCTCGATGTGGCCCAAGATCAAATTACCATGGGGGGATGGCGTAAATTTGCTGCTGAGTTGTTGTATAAGCTTTGGGCTGATTTCCCCTTGATAGGTGAACCTATCGTCAGGATGACGCGTAACAAAACTCTGTGCGGCGCGTGAAAGAGCCCAACTTGCGGGCTGACAATAACATACCAATGAGGTTTCTGAATTATAAATATGCGGTAACACGCTGGCGTTGCTATCGATAATGTAGTGTGAGGAGTACTTTTGTATTTGCAAATTACTTTTCATCAGAATACGAAGTTTTGTTATGTGATATTATATCAATTTAACATTTAAATTGATGACTGAAAAGTATTTTAGGTTGAGACTGGACATTATCCTTTGAGAATGGGAAAGATGTGATACAGCTCACTTATGCTTGTGAGATATTGCAGTATCATCTTGATGTTGAAGAGTATGGTTTTGAATAGCTTTACCGCTGAACGCTTTCGTCTGAGTTTTTTGTAAAATATAGGACTAACATGGCCAATAAATGACGGTGTGCGTGTTATGTTTTTAGCATCATGATTTCGCGAAGTTGTGAGGGAGTCATACCTGTCCAGCGCTTAAAAGTGCGACGAAAGTTGGTTAAGTCGGTAAAGTTTAATTGCTCAGCAGCTTGTTCATTAGAGTAGCCTTTTTCACCAATACTTATTACCGCAAGCTGCTTTTGTAATGTGTCTTTGAGCGTTTGCATTGAAGTATTATGCTGCTTGAATTTTCGCTTTAACGTTGCGGGACTTATGTCTAATTGTTGTGCAATATCATCACAAACACTTTTTGGTTCTTGCAATAAAAGATCACATACATACTGGATAAAGCCGACAGCGTGTGGTGTGTTGTGTGCTTGCTGTAAATGATAGTGACACATGATTGGGGGAGTTGATACTTGTTTAACGTGAAGTAATTCATTTGGAATACAAAGACTGAAACAAGGGTAGTCAAACTGATATTGAATCGCTAAGTGGGCATAATATTGCTCAATATGTTTAGGTTTGCTGAAAGGCAGTTTGATCGTTATCTTATTAACAAAACCGAACCGCCATTTACATAAAGCGCTAATTTGCGCTGTGATCATCTCGAAGTAAAATGCAGCAACTAAAGGAGGGGGGGTGGCAATTGCAAAGTTAAGGATATAGTGGGTGTGAGTTTGGCTTCGATAGGGGACAAAGAATACAAATGGGCATAACTCAAACTGCTTAATTTGCAGCACACGGCTCATTTGCGTCAAGTGCTTGCTGTTTAAAAGTGCTTGTCCACTGTGACTCGTTTGATTGAATAACCAATGCTGACCAAGCAAAAAGCTCAGTCCGTCATCGGGCAATAAACGAACCGCATTACTTACGAGTGTATTGAGTTGCGTAAAGCTGATTTTTTTTTGCGGGTTTTGCAAATCTTCATGAAATAGCTTAGTGCCTTTTAGTAACCTGTTACTATTCACGCCACGTTGTATGGCGATTTCAACAATAGGTAACGCCAAAGTATGGCTTGTTAAGCATACCGTGTCGGTATCAAAGTAATGCTTCATGCTATTGATGCCTTACATTGCGCTAATCCATTGTTAAGCTGTGCAAGTAACCCGTCGAGGCTATCTGTATGTGCTGCTTCAACGCAATGCCAGCGTATTTCACTAAACCCAGTTATCACTTTTTTGTTGTTGTATGGCGTATGGTACGACACCATTTTTGTGACTTGCTCAACAACGTGTACTGCTTCTTGATAGGATGTATTGGGAAACAGTACAATAAAGCAATCGGAAGCGAAGCGACACGCTAAGTCGGTACTACGCAGATTTAATGTCATGATTTGCCCTATGTCGAAGAGCAAATTATTGGCTTGAATAACGCCGTATTGTTGATTAAAGCGTGTGAAGTCTTTTATATCAAATAACGCTAAGCAAAAGCCGTGAGAGTGGCTGTTTAGTAGTGCAAGCTCTTGTTCAATATGTTGCTTCATATAATCTGCTTTATATAACCCAGTAATGTAATCATTGAGGCCATGCGTTCGGTAAAAACGCTCTTTTTTCTGTAATAGGTGGTTGAGCACTTGTTGTTCATGAAACCAATAATACATCGCAAAACTCATCAGGATCATGCCAATAACCGCAGGAAAAGCTTCTAAGCTACTTAACCAGTTATAACGTTCTGAAAAGATAAAGAATTCATCTAAAAAATCTAATAACATGGAGATATGCATGGCACTTAGGCCAAAAAAAAGCAGATTTGTGACTGCGCCTTTAGGACGGGTAACGAGTGTTGCCAGTAGCCAGATCAAGGTCATAACGGCAATGCCCCCTTCTCCAATGCTGTCAATCCATTCAATCTCATCAAGGTGTTTGAGAGTCCCTAATTGACTCACAGTTAATAGCGTGAGCATTAACATCAATAGCAGTGTGCTAAGTAAGGTAACATGGAGTTTTATAAAGGGTTGAGGCATGGGGACCTTTGTTTTAACTAAATTATTAATCTGAATATGTAGGCCATATTATAAATTTCACTATTTATCTAACAGGGTCACTTTAGCTCACCAAAGTGGATGAATTTATGACAAAAGTTGCCTTTAAATGTGGATTAAGCCCCTTTTTTGCAAAAAAAAGCATGTTATAGGGGGTGAAATTGGCTCAAAATGACAGAAATTGGCTAAAAAAGTGCGTTATAAGGCATTTTTTTGAAACCGATATAATGTGCTGACATATTTCTTTCATGTGTTTTTTTTACCTTTGCAGCATTGCCGCTTATAGCGGGACAACTAACCTCCTGTGCAAGAGAAAATCACATGAAATTACAAAAACCGTCGAATTTTACCTATACAAAACTGGCGTTAGCAACCGCCGGTGTTTTATTTACCGCACAGAGTTACGCCAATACTCTGCAAGGTCGTATTAGCGACCATGATCAAGCCGTTTATTTTGAAGGAGCAAAAGTCACCATTAAAGAGCTTTCTCGCAGTGTCAGCTCTGCCAGAGATGGCTCATTTAGACTGGCGAATTTACCTGAAGGAGAATATACCTTAGTTGTAAATTATTTAGGTGCGCCACCTGTCGAACGCACAATTCGGATCCATCAAGGTGAAACGCTTAACACACATATTCAATTAGGCACAGGTGATGCTTTATTAGAAGACGTACTTGTTGTCGGGCACAGAGCAGGTCAAGCTGGCGCACTAAATAGACAAAAAAATGCACTTGGGATTAAGTCGATCGTAAGTAGTGATGCAATAGGTCAATTACCCGATCAAAATGCTGCAGAAGCATTACAAAGGTTACCGGGAATGTTTATTCAGCGTGATCAAGGTGAAGGTCGTTTTGTCGGGATCCGAGGCATCGACCCTAGCCTAAATAACGTCACCATAAATGGGGCTAACGTACCTTCACCAGAGTCTGGCGTACGCAGTGTCGCTATGGATGTGATCCCCAGTGAATTAGTACAAAGCTTAGAAGTGAGTAAGACCGTTACGCCAGATATGGATGCCAGTGCAATTGGCGGGAGTATCGAAGTGAAAAGCCTTAGTGCATTTGATAGACAAGGGCAAAGCTATAGCTTCACAGCTCAAGCAACTCATAATAAACAAGTAGATAAAACCAGTCCAAAAGTATCGGGTAGTTTTACCGATGTATTTACGCTTTCTAAGCAGTTTGATTTAGGAGTGGCAACGGCTTTGTCGTGGTCGGAACGTCAATTCGGTTCGCACAATATGGAAACGGATGGTGGTTGGCAAATGCTCGATGTTGAGGATACAGCAGGTCAATCAGTGAGCTTGTTTGGTGCTGAGGAAATAGAGCAGCGTTATTATGTGATCAAACGAGAACGACTAGGTGCAGCGTTGAACCTAGATTTACACTCTTCACAGTTAAGCAAATATTACTTTCGATCGTTGTTTAGTGAATTTTCGGATGATGAATTTCGCCTGAGAAACGAGTATAAATTTGCAAAAGGTACATTGGTTGCGGGTTCGAGTACATCAACAGCCGCGGTATATAGTGGCGCTGAAATGGACCGTGATACAAAAGACCGATATGAATCACAGACAATTATGTCTGTTGTACTGGGCGCTGAGCATCAGTTTAGTGATTGGTTTGTTGAATATAGCTTAGGATATTCTAAGTCGAGTGAGGAGGAGCCTAATCGTATTGATGCAGATTTTGCTGGTGAGGATTTAACATTAGGATATGGTAGTTTGGGTGATACCCCTACCTTAAGCCGCACTGAGGCTGCACATGATTTGAATTTGTTTGCATTAGATGAAGTCGTGAGAGAGAACAATAATACAGAGGATGAATCGACTAGTTTCAAAATCGATTTAAGTCGAGAATTCACCATTGCTGGTTTTAACAGTGAATTGAAATTTGGCGCTAAGTATTCAGAACGAGATAAATTTAACGACACACAAACGACAGTCTTTGATGGGGGCTTCGATGATGCAACAGCTCTGCAATTTGCGACTGTGGCGCCTGAGTACCACAGTGGTGATTTCGGTCCAGGGCTGTCTAGAGGCAGCATTGCACAATTTGTGATGCAAAATCATCAGCAGTTTGAGATTAATCAACAAGACACTGACATAGACAGCAAAGGTAAAAGTTACCAAATTACCGAGGAGGTTGTTGGCGCATATGTGATGATGACCCTAGATATGGGGCGCTGGCAGCTGATCAGTGGACTGCGCTATGAGGGCACTGATTTTAGTACTTCGGGTAATAAAGTCGAGTTAATCAAAGATGAGGTTGCTGATAGTGAACGTGTTGATATAACGGCTTGGCATGCACAAAAAGACTATCATCATGTGATGCCAAACTTGACCGCAAGATATGACGTTAGTGAACAGGTGTTAACGCGTTTTGCGTACACCAACACCATCGCCCGCCCGAGTTTTTCTGATTCATCTGCATTTCAAATCGTAGAAACGGAAACAACACAAGAAGATACCGGCATTGTGATTGAACGTCAGGCCGAGGTGGGTAATCCTCAATTGAACCCTTATGAATCCCACAACTTAGATGTGTCTATAGAGTATTACCCTGGTAAGGTTGGTGTGATATCAGCAGGACTGTTTTATAAAGACATTGATAACTTTATTAGCGTTGAACAAGTCCAAGACAATGGGCAATGGCAAGGCTATAAGAAAGTGACACAAGCGGTGAACGGAGGCGCTGCGAGCTTACGTGGGATTGAACTTGCGTATACAAAACACTTTGAAAATGGAGTGATGTTCTCAGCTAATGGGACCTTTATTGACGCTGATGACGCTTTACCCAACCAGTCAGATACCGTTGCTAACATAATGTTAGGATATGAGAGTACTACCTTAAGTACCCGGTTAAGTGCGAGTTATAAAAGCAAAAGTTTCATGTTTGAAGAAGGAAATGCACGCGTTTTGCAAGATGATCATCTGCAATTGGATTTCAGCGCTAAGTATTACGTCACAGATCAAACCCAACTGTACTTCAATGCCGTCAACCTAACCGATGAGCCTTATTATGCCTATCATGGTACTGCGCAATATAACTATCAATATGAAAGTTATGGACGCTCTTTTGAATTTGGCTTTACGCTCACTTCACTTTGATCCGAATTAAACACGAAAGGACCGCAGGTGTGAGCCTGCGGCTACAATATGAACAAATTTTCTTTAAGATATATTATTGCCGCTATGACCGTTTTAGCGGGTGGAAGCAGCGTAATATACAATGCCACAGCTCAACCTAGCGTCAACAACATTGCATTTTTAGCATTGGGCGATGGGGGATATCACGTTGATTATCCAAAAACAAAGCACATTTTAAATCCCAAAACCAGAACTGAATTTATTGCTGCGGAGAAGGCTGATTGGTTAGAGGAACATAGGCCATTAACTGAGTTTAATCATGCACCTATCTATGTATATCCAAACTCTGACATTGCCACGGAGCAAAGTGGCGCGATTGCGGTAGGTAAAGCAATGGCTGAATTGTGTACGTCTGTCTCGTGTGATTTTGCGATTCAATTAGGTGATAATATTTACCCAGATGGCGCTGATGCCAATGATGGTAAAGACGACCAAAAGCGCATGGATGATTTAATTTTAGCACCACTTAAACCTTTGTTTGAACAGCAACCGGAGTTGATTGTGTATTCGGCATTAGGTAACCATGATTGGAAAACATCAAGGAAAGGGGTGGCATTACAGACTAAATGGATGGATGCACAAGCAAACTTTTATATGCATGAAAAAGGGTATTACAGCTATAAGCAAGGGGCGCCTGGAAACGATGTAGAGTTTTTTGTGCTCGACACCAATATGTTATTAGCTGGACAGCATTACTATGAAGTACCATTGCGCGAAGACGGGTCTGAACAAGGCTTGGCGAGTGCGCTTGCAAACAAGCAAGCGAGTATAGAAGATATTGAAAAACATGAAACACCAATTAATGGAGAGGATCATAGACAGCTTGCATGGTTAGCCAATGGTTTAAAACACTCTAGTGCAAAATGGAAAGTAGTGTATGGTCACCATATTTTATGGTCAATTGGTGGAAGTAAATATGATGAAGGGCATGTGTTAAGGCGCTTGATTCTCCCTGAATTGTGTCAATATGCAGATGCATATATTGCAGGGCATGAGCATGACCTAGAGCTACTCACGGATGATTGTAGTCGAGTATTACCTGGTAATAACCTGCCCAAATTACCATTGATTATTAGTGGTGCGGCTTCAAAAATGCGCGGTAAACATACTCCGTTCGCTGAGCAACAAGAGCGGCGTTATGCAGAATATGATTTGGTGTGGTCGAAAAGTTTTGTGTGGGGTTTTGCACATATTGAGCTTAACAATCTGGCTGATGAACTCAAGGTCGGTTTTTATACTACGCCACATTCGGGCTCCGGAGAGTTAGTAAAAGAACGTACATTTAGCTTTAAACACCGAAGCAAATAATACCTTACGACTACGGCACTATAAGTGACAATAAATGGTAACAGGAGAAAGTGTGGATGATGAACGCCTTTCTCCATTTATGTTACTCAACAAAGGCTACTTGGCCCATGTTTTAATATATTAACGGCCTGTTTTATACCAAATGACATTAAATGAATAGGCAATTAGCACACCCAAAAGGTAGTTCGTGTTTTAAGGTCGTGATTGTTACTCACTGTGCTCAAAATAAATACGATAAGTTGACGACCAAATGGGAAACTCAACCTCCATCGCGTAGCAAGCAAAATGTGTATCATCTAGTTCACTATAGTTCAATAAAAAGCCAATTTTCTCTGCTAGCTCAGGATGTTCGGTTATATAATTTTGTGGGGACTCCAACGAGACGACTTGAAGCTGTGGAAAGTCAGGTAGTCGCTCAGTCCACATATCAGCCGCATTGAGTTTACCCTCATCGACTTTTTGATTGCCATGATAGCAGCCCACTTTAACATTGCTCGTGGCGTTAATTTTTTTGTCGACAAAGACCAATAATGTGAGCTTTTTTGCTGGATTTTTAATTGAAATACTGGTTGATGTGCATTGACTGCTGTGTGTGAGAGGGTTGACGAGCTCATCTGGGTTATTAAAAATAAACGTTGCATCGGTCGTATCATTGTTTGGAATATCGTCAAAGACCATGCCTGAGTTACTAACGGAGTAACTACTATAAGCATCATATAAACCAGACGATGAGTAACGTTCAACAATCCCCATGCTAAATTCGTTGGGTATGATCCGAGAGGCATGTGTTATGAGGGCTGGCTTGTTAAAGTCACTTGGATGAGGGTGACTATAAAATTGCACAAAAGGGGCTGCTTCCTGTGTTCTTGATATCCCTAACTTACTGATCATAGCAACTTCTTGTAGAAAGTTGGGGTTAGTTTGGTTAACGCTCAGAATATAACTGCAACATACATGTTCGACGCTAAAACCAAGTAAAGACTTTGCTGCGTAGTATACTTGCGCGCGGTTATCACTTTTTGATGGCGCATGTTTGGTGTGCATGGCATCCAGTTGTCGTTTGAGATCCGCATGGCTTGTCGCATGGCATGCTATGGCTTGCGCATAGAGTAAATGTGCTTTACTTAGCTTCTCATACGTTACGGTGCTGATGTACGGTTTGGATTTATCAATAAACTCTTCAAATGCTTTAACCCCCGGCAATGCACAAAGTACCTGATGCCCGTCGGTAGACTTTTGCGCATTAAAAATACGTTGACTGTTTGAGCGATGATAGCTTAGAAATTGCGTCATGCTATTGATGCTATGTACATGCGGTGATAACTCAGTGAGCACGAGTTTTAAAACACTTTTTATTCGCTCTCCAAGACGCATAAGTTCTGAAGAAGTTAATTGATTAAGTCCCATGATATTAAGCAGTTCGATTTATCATACTGTTCAGATTACATGGGACTTAGGCTTTTTAAAAGTCAGGTTGAGAACTTATAAAAATTTTATAGGCATTTTCCAACGTCAGTCCATGCGCCCCACGGACCTGATTCCTCAGGGTTTTCACCTTGTACCCACCAATTTGCCTGATATACCGTGTTATTCAGCGTCACTTTATCGCCAGCGGTATATACCGTTGAAGGCGACCATGGTTGAATACCATTACAACCAGAAGTATCGCCATTCGTTACCGTGACCGTCTCAACATGTTGACTCACTTGTCCTTGGTCATCAGTGACATTAAGTGTCACTTGATAGCTTCCAGGGGCTCGGTAGCTGTGGGTTGGAGAAAATTCGGTACTGCTGTTACCATCTCCAAATGACCAATTGCTAGCAACAATTTGACCATTGTCACGACTTAAATTGGTAAATGTGGCGTTCAATTTAGATGTTGTAACGGAAAAGTCAGCGCTCGGCAGCGGATCTGTGGTAACAGAGCAGGCTTTACCCTTTTTCCATACTTGGCTATATAGATCTGGTGCTGCTCCTTGTGACCACCATGTTGCTTCATATTCAAAGCCTTTATAACTGACTTTATCACCCAGTGCGTAAGATTGTGCTGCATCCCATGCTTGAACACCATTACACGGGGTTGTCGTGACACCTATCTCTACTAATTTAGAGGTTGTATGTGTTTGCTGGGCAGTATCAGTCACAGTTAGGCTGACAGTGTAATTACCTGCTTGAGAAAACTGGTAGCTAGGACTGGCGGCATTTGAAGTCCCCCCTTGTTGATCGCCAAATGACCACGCGTGTGCGATGATTCCGTTATCGTCGCTAGAACGATCATTAAACTGTGCAGTGAGTTGACTGACTTGAACATCAAAGTCAGCAACCGGTAGTGCGTCAACGGGGTCTATCAGGCCTGTTTTGTCTTGTATCCAATTTAAATAGCTGGTGGTTCTTGTAAATGCAGTTGCGCCACTACAGCCAATGCCCCAGCTTACGGTACCAATACTGTAAAAATCGTTACCAACACGCACGGCATAGGGCCCGCCACTGTCGCCGTTACAAGCGGACTTCCCACCTTGGCCACCGCCACATATGACCGAACTTGGGATATTATAGTTGAGTTGGCTTGAACAACTGGCATTGCTGATCACTGGTAATGCAACTTCAAGTAGTCGATCACTTGGACGGCCTCTGTTTGAGGTTAACCCCCATCCAGATACGGTTACAGAGTTACCGATATTTGCGTATTGTTGCTCTATGTCGGCGGTTGGAAGCTTAGCTGGCGTATATTTGGCATCAGCCGGCGAAGCTAATCGTAAAACGGCAATGTCGTAACCTGAACGAATCCCATTGGCACCACGCCATTGTTCATGATTAATGATCTGAGATACCCGCAACACTTGACCATCATTTTGTGACAGGGAGTGCGCGCCCACTTTCACAGTCAGGTTACTGGTTGAAGCACTGTCTAAACAATGCGCAGCGGTGAGTACCCAATCTCGGCTTAACAGAGTGCCGCCACAGCCTTGACGACCATTCATCAACAGCGCAACTTGGTAGGGTCTAGAGTATGCCGGTGTTTCACTACCACCAACGATATTTGGCGTGATATCCAATTCTGAGGCGCTAATACCAGCGCTCAAAAGTGAGGTAAATACTGCCAGTGCAGAAAGTGTAATTTTCATGTTATATCCTTAGATTCTCATTATTGAGTAATCTAGAAATAATCTGAGATATACCTTGGGTGCAATAGGTGGCTGATAATTTACTCATGGTCAGACCTGTTTATTTGGAAGGATACAAAGCGAAATAAGCAGCAAGAACAGAGCTCTATATGTAACCAATTGTTTACAATAGGGGGTAGCGACTAAATCGAATGAAATTCAAACAGAATGAGTTTAAAGACGAAATCATCAATTTATTGGCGTGGTTTCATCTGTCGTATCGTTAGGTGTAGGGTTAATTAAGTTTAACAGTCAGCTGGTGTTGTGCATTTATGGCATAATGGGTGATATTGCAATTTAAATGTTGAAATATCCTCTGAAGACACAGTCAGCGTCTATGGTCGATTAGGTTATGAGGAGTAGTAATGGAATTGAACAACGCATCGTCGGTATCTGAAAATGAATCAGATGAAATCAAATTTTATGTCGTTTCACAGAGAAAGTTCTTAATTTTATTCATAGCGACAATGGGAATGTACGGTGTGTATTGGTTTTTTAAGCATTGGAATGAGTATAAAAAAAGTACCAATGATGATATGTGGCCTATTGCGCGAGGAATTTTTTCTATATTTTTTACCCACGCTTTATTCGCTCTTTTTGAAATGAAGTATGAGCATAAAACGGGAAGTGCACCTAAAAGTATTAACCATTTAGCAACGATATACGTGGTGGTTGTAATTGGCAGTAATATTAGTAGTCAATTGTCTGATCATGGTTATGGTAATCCGATCACACTATGTTTAGGGCTGCTGATGTATCCGATATCATGCTGGGTTTTGTACCAAGCGCAGTCGTTGGCGAATTATGCCGGTGAAGATGTTAATGGGGCATCAAACAGTAAACTCACTGCGTTAAATTATGTGTGGCTGATACTCGGTTCTTTATTATGGGGACTGATGATTATAGGTATATACGTTACGCTCATAAACACGTAAATCCACGGCCGATAATATATAAATAAAGATTAAACACTCACAGTGCGGTTGCTTTTACGACCGCAAATTTTATTGATTAAGTTACATTTAGGTTTTTGACTGAAGCCATTTTTGGGCACTATGAGACAGTCTTTGAGTAGCAGACCAAATTTACGTTTTTCTATGCAGTTTACTTTGTTGTTCACCCGTATTATGGGTTACGTGAGTACGGTACGTAACAGTTGCTCACTGAGTTGCTCTAAAATCACTTTGTCTCTTCTTGTTGCTGCGTAAGTACGTATACCGTAAATACCCATTGCTAAAAATTGAGCACGTTCTTGCGCATCAGGGTGTGCTGTAACTTCTTTATTTTGGATGCCGGTATTGATAATTGACGCTAAACTATTTTCGAATGAATTAAGGTTTTTTGCTAAAACAGTTGATACTTCATGGTCTTGGCCTACGAGTTCAGTTAATGTTTTGGTTAACAAACACACTTGTCCAGATTCTCCGTTTAAGCATTCTTCTACAATGACTTCAAGTAAAGCATGTAGCGCATCACGGGTGTTGCTATGTTGCGAAAAAAGCGTTTCAAATTGACGATTTCTATCGTGTTGATATTGCTGTATTGCACCGAGCAACAAGCCTTTTTTATTTTTAAATGCGCAGTAAATAGAACCTGGGTGTAAACCCGTGGCTTTGGTTAACATTTGCATACTGGTTTTGTTATAGCCATATTGCATAAATGTCGTCATAGCTTGACGTAATACGTATTCTTTATCGAACTCTGCGCTTCTCATATCATCTAAATATTACTTAATAATAGCGTTTATCATAACTTAATTTGATTACTTATTCAAAAATCACTCTTGAATGATCATTCAAGAGTGATTATATTAAATCCCATATTGAACAACCATTCAAAAATTCAAGACGTTTGGAGAAACACAATGACAGATGCATTATTTACCCCTTATAAACTGAATAACTCAATTACGTTAAGCAATCGTATTTTGATGGCCCCGCTAACGCGTTGTATGGCAGATGATAAATTGGTACCGACAGAGGAAATGGCTGCCTACTATGCGCGTCGCGCCGATACTGGACTTATTATTTCAGAAGCGACTATTATTCGTCCCGATGGTCAAGGGTATCCCAATACCCCAGGTTTGTTTACTGATGAACAAATCGCAGGCTGGAAAAAAATAACAACGTCAGTACATAATGCAGGAGGTAAAATTTTCGCACAGCTTTGGCATGTTGGTCGTGTTGCTCATCCATACTTTTTTGGTGAGGGGGATGTGTTGAGCGCTTCAAGTATTGGTATTGAAGGCTCGGTGCCACGTATGCGAGAGCTTACTTTTCAAACCCCAAGAGCTGCGTCAACTGAAGAAATAGCGCAATTGGTGACAGATTATGCGCAAGCTGCAAGTAATGCAATGGCAGCTGGGTTTGATGGTGTGGAAATTCATGGCGCGAATGGATATTTAATTGACCAATTTCTACACTATGCTGCAAATCAACGGGATGATAAATATGGTGGTACACCAGAAAATATGGCGCGATTCGCACTTGAAGTAGTCGATGCGGTGGCTGACAAAATAGGTGCGGACCGAGTTGCGCTAAGGTTATCACCAGGGGCATATTTTTTAATGCAAAGCCATAATGATGACCGCGCGGTGTTTGATTATTTACTCAGAGAACTTAACTCGCGTGATTTGGCTTTTGTTCATATTGGTATTTTTGACGATTCGATGACGTTTGATTACTTGGGCGGTCATGCATCGGATTATGTGCGGAGTATTTATACCGGCACATTGGTAGGAGTAGGCGGATATACAGCTGAAACAGGGGCCAAAGCAATGGCTGATGATCGCTTTGATTTGGTTGCAATTGGACGTCCTATGATTGCAAACCCAGATTATGTACACCGTGTAAAAAACAATGAAACACTTGTGGCTTATGAAGAAGGCATGCTACAAGAACTCGTTTAACAACACTGTGCTCTTACGTAATATGTGGGCACGTTAATCAATCTGGACATATACTTAAGTAAAATAGCGTAAGAGTGTGTCCAGTTGCCACTTCATTCACTGCAAAAGAAAATGACAAAACTACTTCATGGACGATATTTATTATCGCTACGTGAAGCATTTATTGCACTAATTCCCTATTTTGTGAGTAGTGCGTTAGCGATATTGGCATTAAATAGTGCACTGACATTCAATCTAGTATCAAAAGATAGCCAAATTGCACATGTAGTTAGTCATAGTGCGCAAATTATTTTGTTGTTTTTTCCTGTTGTTGTCAGTATTTCTATTGGCTTTTTCTTGACCAAAAATTATGCTCAAAGCGGTATTGTAGGCGCATTATTAGCGGTATTATGTTTTGCTGTTCATGGTGAGTTTTTACAGCTGAACAAAGGTGAATTTACCTTGAGCAGTACATCGACAGCATATGCCATTATTCTACCCAGTATAAGTAGTTTACTGTTTATCTATTTAATGCGCACCTTGCCGCAACCAAGGCGACAATTTAGTGCGTTGAGTCGGTTTTTACGCGAAAAATTTTTAGTGATTCTCCCTTTTACTTTGGTGTTTTTTAGTTTTTATGTCTGGACCCCGTTGTTAGGAGATTTGGGATATTTAATTAGTCTATGGTTGGCACCCGATATATCTCAGGCCTCGGTCGCTGAGCTCACATTCCAAAGAATGATGGCCTCTCATACGTTTTGGTTTTTTGGCGTTCATGGCGACAATACGTTTAGTATGCTTTTTGAGGAGCCATTTTTAGCAGAAAATGTGGTGGCTAATTTATCGGCAAAAACATTTTATGACACCTTTGTATTGATTGGTGGTACAGGTTGTTTTGCCGGCTTAATTGTTGCGTCTTTCTGGCTGAAAAAAGGCACTCATGAGCGCAATGTTGCACAGTTATCAATCCCTTTTACAGCATTCAATTTTTGCGAGATCATCCTTTTTGCATTACCGATATTTCTCAACCCAGTGTTACTTATCCCATTTATACTTGCTCCAGCCATTAATTTTTTTATTGCATTTAATGTGTTGGAGTGGGGTTGGGTGAATACCAATAACCTAGAAATAAGTTGGATGACGCCTACCTTAATTAGTGGGTATCAGGTAAGTGGGGGTATATCTGGAGTAATATTACAACTGATGTTACTTATCGTAAATGCATGTATTTATTACCCCTTCTTAAAATGGCACAGTGAACAAATACATTATCAAAAAGCCCTTAATCAGTTAAGTGAGCAGTTAAATATTTCGGAGCAACTACGCTCTGCTAGTGAGTCTCAATTTATACAGACGCAAAGAGCAAAAGAGCGTTCTTCAAAAGCATTGAACAAAGTGTTAGAGGAACTGGCGCAAGGGCAGTTATTGTTGTACTACCAACCGCAAATTAGCCAAGTAACGGGGGGAATTGTCGGTTACGAGGCACTCCTTAGATTAAGAAAATCAGACGGCACGATTGTTGGGCCCTATTTTATTGATGTATTGGTAAAACATGGGCAAACGTCGATTATAGACTCATGGGTGATTGAGCAAGCTGCCGCTGATCTAGAGCATTTTGCATCACAAGAATATTGGCCGGTGATCAGCATTAATGTGAACCCAACACTTATCAGTGATGATAAATCGGTTTTGTATATTTGTGATCGTTTTAAAGACTTTCCTAAGCAGTTAAAAATTGAAGTGGTTGAATCGAGTTACTTTAACGACAAGTCAAGTGTCATTACCAATATCAACCGCTTGAAGCAGCATGAAATAGCAACCGTCATTGATGATTTTGGTACTGGGTATTCCAGTTTATCTATGCTCGCTGATTTGCCGATAGAGCAAGTGAAGTTGGATAAAGCTTTTTTAGATAAGGTAGCCACAGAGCAAGGGCGAGAGTTTTATAGTGCAGTGGTACAACTACTCCATCAAATGAATAAGCAACTAGTTGCTGAGGGCGTTGAGTCACAGCCACAGCTGAACTTTGTCAAAGGACTCAAGATAGAGGTTGTTCAAGGGTGGTATTATGAAAAAGCAATCCCGAAAGAGCATGTATTAAATTACTTTAATGATTTCAAAATGGTATGAAATGTAAGGCAATGAAAGCAGAGCTTCATTTGTGGTTTACCATAAAAAAGTATTGCATGTGGTTGGCGGGTTGTTTATAACTTACACAAACGGTACTGTTTACCAGTGCTAATCGTATTTTAGCAGGCAGTATATGCAAGAAGAATTACTTAATTCGGTGATTAAAATCACCAAAACAAGAGACGTCGACTCTTTGGAATATAGCCTCATTTCGACGATTCAAGAGTTTATCGGTTGCCAAGAAGTTGCTGTGTACAAAGATCTTCAGATACAAGGTGAATTAGCAATTGAAAGAAGCCTATCACTTAGAGTATTGACAGATAGAGAGTATGAATGGGACGAACGAGAAGTGGTACGTTCCCCTGAACCCGAGCTGGTGTCGTGTTTGCAGTCTGCGTGTATCATTACGGTACAATCGACAGACGGCGTTGAACGTCGTTGGTTACCCATTACGTTATTGGAAAAACCCATTGGTGCGATTGCCATTATTAGCAATGGTTTAAAAAGTTCAGATCAAGTACTTTTGAATGCATTTTGCCGCATATTTGAAAATTATTTGACCATTTTACATGAAAATGAAAGGGATAAATTAACCGGCTTATTGAATAGGCAAACGTTTGAGAAAAAGCTCAAGCAATTAATGGAAAAGCAAGTCATTAAACAGCATAAGACGGTCTGGCAAAGTGACTTGCGAAATCAACATCAAGGGGCGACTTCTTGGCTTGCAATGGTAGATATTGATCACTTTAAAAAGGTAAATGATAACTACGGCCATGTATGCGGGGATGAAGTGTTGTTACTGTTAGCACAAAAAATGCGCCAGTTTTTTCGTTCTAGTGATTTGTTGTTTCGATTTGGTGGTGAAGAGTTTGTGATGGTGTTTGAGCCGACAGATTATGAGTCTATCAATAAAAAGCTTAGTGAGTTTATGGAAGTGGTGCGCAGCACGCACTTTCCATTTGTAAAAAAGTTGACAATAAGTGTTGGTATGTCGCGTATTAGCCCCTATGATTTTCCAATAACCGTGCTAGAAAATGCGGATAAAGCACTGTATTACGCGAAAGAAAATGGACGCGATAAGTTATGCTTTTATGAAGAACTGATCGCAAATAAGCTTATTGAAACACATCAAGAAGGCAGTGATATAGACTTGTTCTAGAGCTATCTAAGCGCTTATAAATAACATAAACTGTGCCAAATGAATAAACAAATATAGCTGCTTGATATTGCATCGTTAATGCAGCTTATGATTTAGGTTTGGCACACAATGTTGCATGTAATTCAATCAAACCGTATGGAAGCGCTGCAAACGCAATTCCATACGGTACTTAAAACAGCACCTCTGAGTTCTCCGTTTAAAAAAGAGATTGTGTTAGTGCAGTCACCAGGTATGTCTCAATGGCTTAAAATTGGCATGAGTCAGGCGTTGGGGGTGGCTGCGCAGATCGACTTTCCATTACCTTCGAGTTTTATTTGGCAACTGTATCAACAATTTTTACCGAATGTGCCAAGCGAGTCACCCTATAACAAATTAAATATGACGTGGAAACTCGTCACTATTTTACCGGCATGCCTGTCTGATACGCGTTATCAAGAGTTATCACAATATTTAGAAGATGATGAACATGGCCTAAAATTATTTTCCTTGTGTGAAAAAATCGCCGATGTTTATGACCAATATTTAATGTATCGGCCGCAATGGCTTAGCACTTGGGATTCAGGCGTGGATACATTGATAGATGTAGACGTCAATATTGCATTATGGCAGCCAGATTTATGGCGTCGTTTAGTGAGTCATACCAAAAGCTTACAACAAAGTGACTACCATCGCGCGAATATGCATACTCAGCTTGTGGCTGCACTAGCTAGTGCTAAACCAGAAGATTTACCTGAAAGGATCAGTATTTTTGGCTTATCTGCAATGGCAACCAGTCAGTTAGAAATTTTTCAGGCGCTAGCAACTAAAACAACGATTTTGTTATTTTTCTTTAACCCCAGTGAGCACTATTGGGGAGATTTGGTCGATGAGAAAACACAAGCGAAAATTGAGGCGAAATATGCTAAAAAGCCAGAAGTAGACGCACAGCAAGGTGAGTATTACTTTATCGGTAACCCACTATTATCTTCATGGGGAAAGTTAGGACGAGATTATTTTGAACAACTTATACAATTAGATGCGCAGTGGCTTGATGGTTTTGTGGATGACTTTGATGAAACATTACTGGGTAAAGTCCAAGGTGAAGTGTACCAACTGGCTTTTAAAGGAGAGTCGTTGACTGATGATAAAGCGTGGTTTATTAATGACGAAGGTAAGTTGCCCATTGCAATTGATGATCGCTCTATTTTATTACAAAATTGCCATACTCCGCTGAGAGAGGTCGAATGTTTGCATGATCACCTGCTCAGGTTGTTTGAACAAGATCCCGCATTATCACCCAAAGATATTATAGTTATGATGCCGGATGTCGGTACCTATAGTCCTTACATTGAAGCGGTATTTGGCGGGGCTGGTGGTGAGCGATTTATTCCTTACGCTTTGGCTGATTTAGCTATTGAGCAAGAAAAGCCTATTTTGAGCTCGTTCATTACGCTGGTTAATTTACCATTTAGCCGTTTTGGCGTGTCAGATATCATCGATTTATTGGCCGTTACTCCGATAGCAGAACAGTTTGGTCTTGAAAATAGTGAATTTGACCAACTTAAGTATTGGTTAGATCAAGTGGGTGTTAAGTGGGGGCTCGATGCGGATCACAAGCAAGAGCATGAATTGCCTGCAATGGTGTTAAATACTTGGCAACATGGGCTGCATCGTTTATTACTCGGAATAACTAGTGCAGATGAACAGGCTGAATTTAATCATATTTTTCCAGCTGATCAAGTTGAAGGCATGGCGGTTAATACACTCAGTAAATTAATTCATTTTGTTGAAAGTTTATCGAAGTATAAAGAACTCTTGTCACAACGCACCCGATTGAACAGTAAAGCGCAAGTGTTGCGAGATATGGTCACGGAATTTTATCATCAGGAAGCTGAACAAAGTTGGGATTTACTCACACTTGAGAAGGTGATTGATGATTTGGGTAAACATGATGATAATCTTGATATGCAAGACACTGTTTCGGCCCAAGTGATCAGTTACTTGGTCAAGCAGGGTGTACAAGAAAAGGGAGTTGGTCAACGATTTTTAGTGGGGCCAGTTAATTTTTGTACCCTAATGCCAATGCGCGCAGTACCTTTCAAAGTCGTGTGTTTATTGGGCCTTACTGACGCAGATTACCCTCGCTCAGTACAGCCTATTGGATTTGATCTTGTACCTTATTCACATCGTCAAAAAGGAGATCGTTCACGTAAGTTAGACGATCGTTATTTGTTTTTAGAAGCCTTATTAAGTGCGAGAGAGTCGTTATATTTAAGCTATGTTGGCCGGTCATGTTTTAATAATGAGCCACAAATGCCATCGGTATTAGTCAGTGAGCTGTTTGAGTATTTAGATCGGAGCTTTTGCTATGAAGATAATACGACAAAGCCGTCACAACATTTATTATATAAATCGCCGCTGCAACCTTTTCATCCAAGTTATTATTGCAATGATAACCCATTGCAAAGCTATAACCCTGTCTGGTTGGTCAATCAAGAACCTTTGTCTAAACAGGTGCCAGAACCGCTCAATATTGCTGTGCAAGGTGAAGTTGAATTGCTTCAATTTTTACGCACTGTTATGAACCCGCAAGAAGCATTTTATCAGCAAAGTTTGGGTCTTCGATTACCCCAGCTTATGATGCAAGATAAGGATGAAGAGCCCTTTTTACTTGACACCTTAGACCGGTATTATTATCTGGATGAGTTGTTAGCTTTGTCATTGGCAGAGCAAACAATTAATGATAAGCAATTATTACAGCGCGGTAATCTACCACAGGCGCATGTAGGGGCAATTCAATTAGAGCAGTTGAATCGACGAATTGCGCCCATGGTTAGTCAAATTAAACCTTTATTAAAAGACCACAGAGCGCCTGTAGAGGTAAAACTCACGATATCAAATTGTATTTTATTAGGCTGGTTGGATGCTTTGTATGGCAACAAGCAGGTGTTTTATCGCAGCGCGAGTATCAAAGCGAAAGATAAGATCCGAGGCTTTTTAATGCACTGTATTGCGCAGTGTCAAGGTGAAGCGGTGAGCACATATATTTACGGGTTAGATGAGCAAGTTGTTTTTTCTCCAATAAAGGAAGAAGTCGCTTATAACTATGTACAACAGTGGTTTGATTTTTATCAGCATGCTTTAACTGAACCCGTGCCATTCTTTCCTAATTCTGGATATGAATTTGTGAGTTCGAAAGACATACATAAAGCGGCTAATAAATTTGCTGGTGGGCAGTATGTTGGTTTTGGAGAATGTGAGAACCCTTATGTAGCGCTGAACTTTTCAAATTTATTTGATGTAGAAGTAGAGTTTAGCCAATTGAGTCAACAATTGCTGAGCGCAATTATTGAACTTGCACAGGAGAAAAAGTATGAAGATACTTAATCCTCAAACGATGCCATTATTTGGACAGAGTTTAATTGAAGCGAGCGCTGGCACCGGAAAAACGTATACCATAACGGGGTTATATTTACGCTGCTTGCTCGGGCTACAAACAGATCATACGCAAATGGCGTTAAGTGTTGATCAAATTTTGGTTGTGACTTTCACCGAAGCAGCAACGCAAGAAATTAAAGAGCGTGTGCGTAATCGTATTATTACCGCCCGTGATGCATTGTTAGGTGCTCCCTGTGAAGATGAGTTGATAACAGCAATACTTGCACAAGTGAGTGATCAGCATGCTGCTTTTGCATTGTTAGATGCCGCGGCTAAATCTATGGATGAAGCGGCTATATTCACCATTCATGGTTTTTGCCAACGAATGTTGAAGCAACATGCTTTTGAGTCTAAAGTCGCATTTAATCTTGAATTCATTTTAGACGAATCTGAATTGATTATTGAGGCGGTAAAGGACTATTGGCGAGGGTTTGTTTATCCATTAGATAAAGACACCACATCTGCGGTGTTAGAGCACTTTTCAAGCCCCCATGCTTTGGTCTCTAAAGTAATGAAAATACTGAACAAGGGAAGCGCAAGTGTTACGCCTGAATTTGATTTACAAGCGGTACTTAATTGTCGTAAGGACTATCAATCACGGGCAGTTTCTTTTAAGAAAAAGTTATTGACGAGTGATTTTTTCAGTGTATTAACTGGTTCTGATTTAGCAAAAAATAAAGCCCCTGGGCGGGCTGCAAATATCAATGCATTACGAGATTATTGTGATAATGAGCCGTGGTATTTTGAATTCGGTACAGCGAAGCATTCATTTAATTTGTGGGCCGAAGAGACATTACAAGACTCGCAGTATTACAAAAAAAATGGTCAGTTAATCAATCATTCAATGTTGACTGAGTTTAGTCGTATGGCTCGGTTACATACGCAATTAAGCCAAGGGTTACCTTTGGCAATATTACAACATGCTAGTAAAACGGTGAAAGAGTTACTTCGTGCGCATAAACTAAAGCATGGTTTAATTACGCCAGATGACTTATTGAGTAATTTACACGATGCGTTGTTGGCAGAGCAAGGAGACATATTACGCACTAAAATTGCAACCTTATATCCGGTATCTATGATTGATGAGTTTCAAGATACTGACCCCACGCAATATGGTATTTTCAATCGTATTTACCAAGATCAAGATAACACCACGTTGACCATGATAGGAGATCCTAAACAAGCGATTTATGGTTTCAGGGGCGCAGATATATTCACTTATATGGCGGCAAAAGAACGAGTCAGTGATCAAGCAAAATATACCCTCTCTACGAACTACCGATCTGCACAAGGCGTGGTTACCGCGATTAATGGTATTTTTTCCGCCCATGAGCATAGTTTTATTTTTAATCAATCCATTCCATTTGTGAAAGTTGCCGCAAAGGGAAAGAGTGAGTCAAATCGTTTAATGGTGTTGGGTAAAGCACACAATGCGCTAACGTTTAGTGTCTTAAAAGACGACAGCGCGACGACCAGTAAAGCGGTTGCTTTAAAGTCGCTAAGTTCTATATTTGCTAAAAAAATCACGTTGCTACTAACCCAAGCAGCACAAGGGGAGGCTAATATTGGTGATGTCGCGGTTAAAGCAAGTGATATTTGTATACTGGTACGAGATAGAGCTGAAGCGAGTATTATCAAATCGGCCTTGCAACACCATGCTATCGCCAGTGTGTATTTAGCGAGAGACAGTATTTTTAAACAACCCATTGCTTTAGCGCTCTTACAGTTTTTAACCGTGTTACATGGTAGCTACGATGAAGCTGCGTTACGAGGGGTATTAGCAAGCCCACTGTTTTCCTTACATCATCAGGAGATTTATGAACTCCGTGAGCAAGAAACTGCATGGCAATGTTATTTAGATCAGTTTGCCCAGTTACAGCGTATTTGGCATAAGCAGGGTGCAATGGCAATGTTAGAGCAGCTGCTTATGGATAATCAACTGCCTAGGTTGTGGAAAAGTAATGATTATTTGGTTGAGCGATGGCTAACAGATTATCGTCATCTATCGGAATTGTTGCAGCAAAAGCAAATTGAATTGGATGGCACATTGCGTGTATTACGTTGGTTTTCAGCACAATGTAGCGACGCACAACAAGACGCCGCACAAGTTAGACTAGAAAGTGATGCTGACTTAGTGAAAATTGTCACTATGCATGCGTCGAAAGGGTTGGAATACCCCATCGTGTATATGCCTTTTGCAACCACATACAGAGAGGCTAGCGATGTGGTTTATCATGACAATCAAAAGCTCGTATACAGTGTATTACCTGACGATGAGCAACGCGCGCAGGCCGAAAAAGAACGTCTTGCTGAAGATATACGTTTACTTTATGTTGCTGTTACACGTGCAATACATCATTGTGATATTGGCCTGTTTAATATTGCAGCCGGGCGGACCAAAAAGCCAGGCATCAATCACACTGGGCTCGGTTTTGTATTGTTTGGTACACAGTCATTTGTAAATGCTCAGCAGTGGCACGAGCAATTAGTGCAGTTTTGTACAGCACATCCAGATACGGCATGTGATTTTATTGATGATACAGAGGATATTGAAAAAATAGGCGTTCAGGTTGAACAGCACAACACGCTACATGTTAAAAACGTAAAAACCAAAATAGACAGGCAATGGCGAGCGACCAGTTTTAGTCAACTAAGCTATCAAGCACATAATGATGAGCGGCCATTAGGCGCGTTAGATGAGAATCATCAGCTTGATTTACCTGAGCAACACTCAATGATTGCAGCGTCTGCCTATAGCTTTCCCAAAGGTGCCAAACCCGGTAGTTGTTTGCATGAGATTTTTGAGTTGATTGATTTTACACAGCCAGAGTCGCCTTCGAATTCTGCTCAAATCCCCTTATCAGACGCAGTGGAACAAAGCTTATTGAAGTATAGAATCGATGAACAGTGGCAAAAAACAACGGAGCAATGGATCTCTGCATGTTTAGAATGCACATTAAATGAAGAAACGAATCTTAACTTAGCTGCTTTGACTCCTGCGGATTGTTTGGTGGAAATGGAGTTTTATTTACCTCTGGCCCCACTGAATGCTCCAATGCTTAATAAGTTACTGTTAGAAATAACAGGGCAAAGTAGTCATTTACAGTTTGAACAGGTTAAAGGCTTACTCAAAGGGTTTATTGATTTAATATTTATCCATAATGGGCAGTATTTTATATTGGACTATAAATCGAATTACTTGGGAGATAGTGCTTTAGATTATCAAAAAGACAACTTACGCTCTGCAATGGACGCACATCAATACCACTTACAGTATCTTATTTATTCTGTTGCATTACATCGGCTGTTACAACAGCGTCTTCCAGATTATGACCCTAATGTGCATTTAGGTGGTGTGTATTATTTATTTTTAAGGGCTTTACCAGATGCGTCGGGCGTATTCTTTAATAAGTTAACGATACCGCAATTAATGTCATTAGATGCATTATTTTCTGAAGGAACTTTGTGATGAGCCAGTTAGACTTATTTGCCGCAGGTGGCGAGCCTGAATGTGTTATGGACCATGGCCTCTATCTGAACTATTTAATTGCACAGGGGCGAATTCGCCATAGTGATATTGCACTCGCAAAGCTACTGAATAAAAACGAGATAAATGATATTTTTTATTTGATTTTATTGTTACTGCAGGCAGAGCAAAATCAGCACAGTTGTTTGGCATTTACAGATATTGATTGGAATAACCCTTTTTCTCTCGTGATGGAGCTCATGGATGAAACAATACCAATGACCCCATGGGCGTGTTCCACAGCAAAGAAAATATGGCAAGGTTTAGTAAATCACCATGCTGTTGGAGAAGACAAACCATTACAATTGTTCGCACAACGATTGTATTTGAGCCGATTGGCAAATTATGAAGTGACTTTAGCTGAGCGCTTTAAGCAAATGCAAGCTCAGAAAATTTCAGTAGACTCTAGCCGATTAACAGCACTATTAACTGACTATTTTGGGGTGACAAGCTTATCAACAGGTGAAGTTGATTGGCAAAAAGTAGCCTGCGCGATGGCTGCTACACAAGGTTTTTGTGTATTAACAGGGGGACCTGGTACAGGTAAAACAACCACAGTTACTAAGTTACTAGCGATTTTACAGTCACTATACCACCAAGCACCCTTAACAATTAAGCTGGTTGCGCCAACTGGAAAAGCTGCCGCGCGTTTAAGTGAGTCAATACTAGGCGCTAAAGCAAAACTGAACTTGATGCCTGAGGTGAGTAACTTGATCCCAGAGCATGCGCAAACAATTCATCGGTTATTGGGTGTTATTCCAAATAGTAATCGCTACCGGTTTAACGCAGATAATCAATTGCACTTAGATGTTTTGATTGTGGATGAAGCATCGATGGTTGATTTGTCTTTGCTGGCTAAATTGGTTCGAGCAATCCCTGCACATGCACGACTCATTTTACTGGGCGATAAGGACCAGCTAACGTCAGTGGATACGGGAAGCGTGCTAAGTGATTTGTGCCAAGGGCTTACACTAGGGGAGCAGCCACCTTATAGTGAATCATTGACAGCTCAGTTAAATGAGTTGTGCTTTGAGGGGCAAACGTATTTACATCCACGAGAGAGTGAATTTTGCTTGGCCGATAGTATTGCATTCTTACAAACAAGCCATCGATTCGATAGTCATAGCGGCATTGGTCAGCTCGCGTTTTCGGTGAACAATAATAGTCGGGCGCAATTGTCGCATACTATAGAGCAAGGTTATCAAGATTTAGCACTGTTTGATTTAAACACGCACGAATATACGGCATTAATCATACGTGCAGCAATGCAATATCGAACGTACTTAGAACTCATGCATCAAGGTGCCAACCCTGTAGATATTCACCATGCGTTTGGTCAGTATCAATTACTAGCAGCTGTAAAGGAAGGGCCATATGGTGTTAAAACATTAAATAAGCGTATAGAGCAACAGCTATCCTCTCAAGGTCTTATTAATCCTAGCGGCCGTTATTATGCTGGTTTACCGATAATGATCACGAAAAATGATTACCAGCTAAAATTGTTTAACGGAGATATTGGAATTTTACTACCCGATGAGGAAGGGCAATTGAAAGCGGTTTTTATTGACGAACAAGGCGAGCATCGTTCATTTTATCCTGCGAGGTTACCGAATCATAGTAGTGTATTTGTGATGACGATACATAAATCTCAAGGGTCTGAATTTAGCCATACAGCCATGATATTACCACCAAAGCAACGGGCCTCTAGAGGTATAAATCGGCAGCTTGTTTATACTGGAATAACGCGTGCAAAGCATAAGTTTGAGTTGATTGCTCAGCCAAAGGTGCTGCATATGGCAATGGTTAAGTCTGTTTCTCGGTGTTCGGGCTTACGTGAGAGGTTGCTAACTCGTTAAATTAATGATGCAAACTTGTTTTTTTTGATGTGTGTTCTACATTTAACGGTAAGTCACTGTGACGAATTAGATTATGCAATGAGTGTTTATTTGGACCCCTTGCCCCCGGATCCACTGCCCAGTGGTTTTATAATTACCGCCATGCTCTAGTTGTGCGTGGCGGTATTTTTCTGTATTTATTGTATCGGCATCAATAGCGTGAATTATTTTTTAAATAGTCAGTTGCTAAATTAGTTAAAGATTCAACGCCTATGGAAAGTGCTTTTTCGTCAATATAAAAGTGCGGAGAGTGGTTACTTGCAGAGAGCGTGGGGTCTTGTTCTTCAGGGGTTACTCCCAAGAAAAAGAATAACCCAGCGGTTTCTAATGCATAGTAAGAAAAATCTTCAGCACCAGTAATTAAATCCATTTCGATGACATTTTTGTCACCGACGGCTTTTTGTAATGTCGGTAACATCTGTGCTGTGAGTTTTGGGTCGTTAATTGTTACAGGGTAGCCATGGTCGATATGTGTATGAGCGACAGCACCCGCAGATTCAGCGACTAATCGAGCAGTATTCGTCAATCGCTTTTTAATGTCTTTACGCATGCCCTGATCAAAGCTGCGAATGGTGCCGACCAGCTCAACATGATCAGGAATAATATTAGAGCGGATCCCTCCATTAATGGCGCCAAATGAAATAACAGAAGGCGCTTTGGTAACATTGATTTGTCTTGACGCAATCGTTTGAGTCGCCATGATTATTTGCGCAGAGGTTACAATAGGATCAACCCCATTCCATGGGCGAGAGCCGTGTGTTTGTATTCCTTGTACTTTAATTGTGAATGAGTCTTCACTGGCCATGAGAGGGCCACTTCGGTAGCCTATTGTGCCGGTATTTAGTCTATTCGTGACATGAAGGCCAAATATAGCATCCGGTTTATTTTCAGCGAAAATGCCTTCTTTGAGCATGAGCTCTGCACCACCTTCTTCGTCGCCAGGAACACCTTCCTCTGCGGGTTGGAATATAAACATAACAGAACCAGACAGGTGATCTTTTTGCGCAGCTAACCGGCTGGCTACACCCATTAAAATAGCGACATGTGCATCATGACCACATGCATGCATAACCCCCACTGTTTGCCCACGGTATTGTGTCGTTTGTTTTGATGCAAAAGGGAGCATCACAAGCTCGGTAATGGGTAAGGCATCCATATCTGCTCGTAGCGCAATAAGTGGCCCTTTATTTTTACCGTGTAGGATCGCAGTAACACCGGTGTGTGCAATATTGGTTTTGACTTCTAAGCCCAAGTTTCTTAGATGGTCTTCAATGTACTTGGCGGTTTTATACTCACGATTACTCAGTTCTGGGTATTGATGTAGATGACGACGCCATGTGATGACATCATTATTAATCTTTTCTATTGATTTAAGCTCACTCGCGTGTGTTGTGTTAATGAAACCCGTTAACAGGGCTAAGAAAATGACCGTTAATAATGACCACATATAAATATTCCTATTGTTATTCTTGTCATTTTAAATACGAAACTTTTATTAATTTACAGTGAGTTGAGCGTAATTCAAGTAATTTGCGTTAAAGTTACAATTGACAAATTAAACGATGTATGGTTTAACGAATTAAAGTATTAACTCAAAAGCACAATAACAATGAAAACTCTTTTAGAACATCTAAGCCAATATGCACACTACCATCGTGATGTGAGAAATATAGCGACTCACTTTGTGGGGGTGCCTTTAATTGTATTGGCGGTTATTTGGCTATTATATGTCCCCATTTTATCCTTGCAAAGCATAGTGTTAACACCTGCTTTGTGTATCTCTATCATCGTGAGTCTTTTTTATTTAAAACTAAATATCGTACTCGGCATTCTCATGTCTGCTTTATTATCCTGTGGGTATATTGTCGCAGAGTATTACTTTTATCTATTAAGTGACGGTCTATTTTTGTTTTATACTTTAGGTTTTCTATTTTTTATTGTTGGCTGGGGGATTCAATTTGTTGGTCATTACTTTGAAGGTAAAAAGCCTGCTTTTGTAGATGATTTAATGGGGTTAGTAATAGGACCTTTATTTGTTGTTGTGGAAATGCTCTTTAAATTAGGCTTATTTAAAGAGCTTGAAAAAGAAATAATATCAATTTCAGGCCCTTACCGAGGAGGCTCATAAGCTTACACACTATTTAGTGCATATTGAATTTTAAATGGTGATGCGAGTTTCTAATTTACGGCCTTTGATGATCGTAATATCTTGGCTATTTAAGCGAACTCGGCCATTACTTGTTTCAATTAAATACGCAAGCTCAGGATTTACCTCACCACCGGCATCACAGAGCTGCTTTCTTGCTCTATGTACCATGATATTCATATGATTCATTTGCACACCAAGTGCTTTGACTAATTCTTCACGGTATAGCCAACCTTGCTCATCCAAGTCGTTACCGGCACGTTTGTCTTGTATCCGTGTTCTAGCAAGTAATAGCAGTAAATAGTGATGGGTACGAGTGCCCAAATCAACACTCTCACCACTTAGTTCTACAGAAAGTTGTGTACTTTCCTCGTCTTGACTGACGTTGAAGGTTAATCCACAAGGTTTGACAGTGGGTTGATTATCAAGATGCTTAGTCATAGCAGCCGTACTAGCTGAATAAAAGAGCCATTGATCATTAAAGGCGCTTACTAAGCCACCATCAATTAATGCTTGGCGATCATTGGTATTTAGGTCTTCTAAAAACCAATAATTTAATACATTGTCAAAATAGATAATATGCGTAGGGTCGTCCGAATTAGGCAGTAACGCTTGGTCTTTTACCTCAATGACTTGTTTGCTATTGGTTTGTGACACTAAGTATTGACAATCATCGCTGAGATTGGCCACAACATATGAGTTTTGTCCTTGTGCTGCAAAGTCAATTTTGTCATTTTCACAGAGCTGATAAGGTAGGTTTTTATCTACTTTTTTGTCATTAATCCATATACCATTGGTACTTACATCTCGAATGAGCCATTTCCCTTGCGCTAACTCAATTATTGCATGATGTCGAGAAACACCTGGTTGGTCAATTAACGTATCAACATTAAACTTGTAGCGCCCAATTGTGTGGTAGCTCTTCAGGTATATCTTTTCTAATTTGTGTTCATCTATGAGGTAAGCCATTCATATTCCTTAAATGTTCGTCTACACCACGTTTATTCGGACTATAAGTTAATTTGATATTCTACAATATTTTTCATTTAAAAACATATTAGTAGAGTCCCCTAGGTGATTTTAAAAAAGACCCACATTAAAAGTGGGTCCCATCATTGAGGGAAGCTGCTAATTAATCTCTGAGTTAACAGTGGTTAATGAGCATGTTCGCGGTAAAAAATCATAGTACTGAAATGCATTGTTTTTTTACCAATCGAATTTGGGCATAAATTCGATCGAACGATCATGATTTTAGAATGTTTATTATTACTTTGCTATTACACAAGATTACACCGTTTAAATATTGCTCTCCTTGCACTATTGCTACTGGTGAACCATATTTTTAAGAGCGTTGTTTAATGTGAAAATAAAAGAGGTTTTTATGGGTGAGTATAAGAAATTACAGACCGTAAAGCTTGACGGAAAATATCTATTTTGTGATCAGTTTGATTCTCAGCGTTTAGAGTTGTCAAGCTGTGCGGTTAAAGTGATCACTGACTTCACGCGCAGAGTACCTCAGGTCGTACTTAAAGATGTGGATATTGATCATGCTCTGTATATGATGGTAAATGGCCATGTTCGCTCGAAATTAGTTGTAGATCATGATGATACATTTTTAGGAGTAATCAATTCCAAAGATTTGACAGGAAGAAAAGTGCTCAGTGTTGCCCAACAACGAAACCAAGCTAGAAGTGATTTAACCGTTGAGGATTTGATGACGCAAAAATCAGATTTACAAGCAATGTCGTACTCAATGGTGCAAACTGCAAAAATTGGTGATGTAATAGAAACATTAAAAGAGTTAGGTCATCAACATGTGCTGTTAGTGGATGAGGAAGGAGGGTTACGAGGGATGATTTCCGCCAGTGACATTGCGAGATCGCTGCATATTCCGATTAATATTTTACAAAAAGCGCATTCATTTAAAGATATATTCTCGATAATCTATGCTCATCAAGAAATGATTGCTTAGATTCAGGCTGGAAACCCAACCTAAATCAGCAAGTAGATTAACGTAGATTAACTAAGTAATTCAGTGCACCTTTTATTGCAGCTACTTGTCCATCAATACACGATTGGGGTGTTGCTTTAAGGCTATCTGGGTATGCTTCGGTGGTTGTCACATAGGGGGCATCTGTGACACCCATACACAATCCAAGTTTGGTACCGTCGTAGTTGATAACACCTTCTTGCTCAATAGGCACACCAATTAGCTGTTTATTTTCATCCGCAGGTGCAATATGCGTTACTTTAGCAACTTCATCAATGATGGATTTTTGAAAATTGGGTTCTGGTTTTTGAGTGTGACCAACTAAATAAAATCCATCAGGAATATTCCAATTGTGATTTGTTATACCATCTCGAGCAGCTAAAGCAGGGCGAAATTCGGAGTTATCTGTATCTGTTGTTTCGTGCAAGTCGATATGGCAAATAATATTGTTTTGAAATTGTGCTAGATAGTCAGCTGCCAGCTTTGATTCTTGTGCAGGGCTGCCATTAAAAAATGATCTATTAGGGTCTATCGCGTCCGGGTTCCAACGATTAATTGTTTCGTAACCCCAAGGGCTTAGACAGGGGAGGACAATGAGGTTAAATGTTTCACTATAATGATTACCATACTGTTCCAGAAACTCTAGCGCACCGTGCACACCACTGGTTTCATAGCCATGGACACCACCGGTGATTAAAATGGTTTTTTTATCTGTAGTCCAATTTGGTGATTGAATAGCAAATAGGTCAAATACTCGGTGTTCGTAGGATAACGAACCGTATTGTGACACGTTAAATCTAGCGCTTAATTCTAATATTTTGGTAACAACATCTGCATCGTAACTGCGTTTCATGGATTGCGCTTGTAACCACGACTGCTTTTCTGAAGTGCCCCAAGGAGTGCCGACTGTGCCAATAGAATAAGGTTGTGACATGTGATGTCTCTTTAAAGTTATTATTGTGACTGATCCTATTGGCTTTATCGTGCTTAGGCAAATAATCTAGGCTAAATAACCAAGTTGTTTTAATTTGATTTTTTGATTTTTCGCAGGTTTAAACCCTAATAAGTAAATAGACTTATTATCTGTAGATACTTTGGTTACTTTAATCCCCAATCTGGTTTTTACTTTAACATGTGTAATTGTTTCAGATGGAATATATCGTTGAGCGCCAAAGATGTTTACATAGGACAAACCATTATTGCAAAAAAGAACGTGCCTTTGGCCTGTTATTGCTAAAGTGAAATTGATAGTAGTGATCATTATTACGATAATAGAAAGTGCCATTTGTCCTTTGAATAAAAGGCTTAATGTACCACCTAATAAGTTTAACGATATGATATATATTGAAAAAGCAAGAATACCTACGATGCAATAGAATGCGAAATTCACTTGTAATTTGAGTTCTTTCATTGAACACTTATTCCTATTTTAATGGGCCTTTTTGTTGAGGTTGTGCAAGATATTGAAACAAAATGGATGAAATATGAAGTTAGTAAAAAATAGTGAGACTTTAATTGAGGGGGAATTTAGCGATATTTTTCAGTATAAAACAAAGGGCTTGGTTTTATTTTAAAATTATAGACATTAATCTTAGCTAAGATATGTTGCATTTAATGAATCAACATTTCTTCTGTTAATGAATTCCATTAAAAGAACAAGTATTTAACATGAATTTAAACTAAAACGATAAATAATTAAGAGTGATAATTTGTTATAAGAAACTCATATTATGACTTTGTTACAGTATGTAGTTGTATTATATGAGTTTTATTTGATGAAGCTGAATTCATGTGCCGTATAAAAATTAATTGACGTTGCTATTTTTCAAACATGAAATAATCAAACGTGACAAGCTTCTCACTTTCAAATAAGGTAAAGAGGTATCAACGACCTTATAGAAAGGAAATCAAATGAAATTTGAGCAGCTATTAAGTCATTTTGACAGTGGTATTTGTGTAGAGCAATTGCAGAAAGAGTCTTTATTGGATTTGGCGTTACTCTTTGTGGGAGTTGACGGTGTTATTTCCGACACCGAACTCGCAGTGGTTAGAAAATGGGCAGAAACATTAAGTTGGAACTCATCTGTAAAACTTGATAACTATATTGTAGATATGACCGGAAAGTGTATTTTAGCGGTTAAAAATGATGATATCGAGGCATTTATTCAACATAGAATGAAGCACATCGTTGACAAACCAATGCGTGAGCTTGCTGTTAAGCTTGCCCATAAAGTCATTGCTGCAGATGGAAAAATAGATAGCAATGAATTGGCGGCAATGTCTCTACTTGAAGAGCAAGTTTAAACTATGGGTACGAATTAAGTTAGAGTTGTGATTGTTTACATGTCAAGCGTAGAAAACAGCAAGCCAAACTGTTGCTTGGTTTAGTGCTGTATGGCTTACTTTGTGTTTTGTATGTGCTGGAATATTTAGGTAGTCGCCCTTGTTTAAGGTGACAGACTGTCCACACTCGAATTCAATTGTGCCAGAACCTTCTAGCACCATGACCCATTCATGTTCAGTTTGATTGTACCAGCCACTATTGGGCGACGTTTGCCCAAAAGATACAATACGTTCGATGCGGGTCTGTTTTGTCGCAATGAGCTCTTCAAAGTGCTCTTTGGTTGTGTTGATGGGTAACTGAGATAATAAGTTGTTCATAATATATGTTGGGTAACACCTGCGAATACTAGATAAAATATCAATACATGCGTAAGAATTCCAATATAAGTTGGGAATTTATGAGAAAGAGCGCGTAATTCGCTTCTTGTGCTAGATTTAAACAAAGTGTGACTTTACCTTGAGTATCGAGGTATTGATTTGTTACTATGTTGCTAGGTTTTATTTGGGGGGGGCTATGAATAGTATAATTAATAATAATATCATTACGAGTCGGTTTGTTCGTGTAAATGGTGTTATGAAAAAAGTTCGTATTAATGGCGCTGATGATGCGTTTGAAGCTGCTTTGAAAGTAAGGAATGGTCGCAAGAAGCAAATAGAGCAGGAGCTTTTAGTACATGGTCTCACAGGCTAATACCACCTCCCACCCACAATACAATCCGATATTTGAAAAGTTAGTGATTAGTACCAATGAAGATTCGAAATATCGACTTATTGGAATGCTGGCTTATGCAGACTACAAATTAGAAAAATACCAGTGGAAAGAGCATTACCGACAAGTCCATAATGATACCAGTGTGCCCCCTGAAATGGTGGCAAATTTCCTACTCAATTATCATGACGCCAAACTAAAAAAGTTGGTAAATGATGCGGAGGCAACCTTTTTATCATTTGCAGAGCACTACGCAGAGCAGCGTATCGCTGACTTATATAATGAGTTGAAGGATGATGTTGTTTCTAAAACAGTAAAAAAAGAAAGCCAATTGATCCAAGATACAATCAAGGAAAGTACTGATGGCTGGTTTTCGGTGGTATTAAAGGGGGCATTAGGCTCAGCGCTCTTTGCTATGTCGATCTTTATTTTTTCAGTATTGTTTTCAGTTGCCAAACCGAGTTCTAACTATGGCAAACTCATTCAGTTTATGATTGGTGGTGAAGAGTACGTTATTTTACCAATGAATGATTGTCGATTAACTGACTCAAGTAAGACATGCCCCTAGAGGCGCTAAACAGATTCAAAATAGTACAGCATAACTAAATATGCTGTACGTTAGTTTTAATTATTAGCACTCACATGCCCAAAATGGCCCGCCCGTTTCAGATACGGGAGGTCGACATGCACGACGACTTGCACCACCAGCAATCTGCGGTGTAGCGTCGTTTGGTAGACTATTTTTTGTTGATAAGTTTTTTAGTGGTGCTTTTTTTAAATTAAGTTTCATATCATTTCCTTGAAAAATTTCATTAGTCTTATTTATTTCATACAGCTGAAATATTCAACTGTGATAGTATTGATATCAGCTTAAAATTTATTATTCAAGCTATTTCATTAAATATACTCACCAAAAAAATTCGCTTACTGATCTATATATTCATTGTAAATAAGTACTTACTAGGGCTGCGTGTATTTCACAGCTTACACGTTTCTATTTCATACCAAGTTTTGTTGTGCGCCAACTGGGTTGTGGTTTGCGGGTTGAATAGTCGCTCCCATCTGGTGCTTTATTTTCTTTTATCCGTTTTGCTCCTGCTTAACAGCTTGTTAGTCAGCAATGCTATCTATAATTCATATTTTTAACTTTACGGAATAACTTTATCCACACAAATACATAAGGAATACAAGTTAATACTGCGAGAAAGTATGGAAGAAATGGGCTCCACACTAGCTGAATATCTGTTTTTAGCCCCAATAAAAAAATCGGTGTTAAAATACCAAGCACAAATATAAATGCGGTTGCTTTTAGCGCAAGAACTGTATTTTCTTTCAAGTTGAAACTAACGATAACTTGTTGATGTATAGCTAAGCTTTTAGTAAGTTGAGGTATTACACGGTGATTATATACGCTAATTATATCAAAATATTTTGTTAATATTTGACCGTAATCTTCTGTATCTTTTAATCTCGGCTGAAAGCTAGTATGCCAGATATCATTTTTTTCTTCATTGGTGTATTCAATTTGCGAGCTGGATATCTGTTGTTCGAACTCTTCTTTGAGATTCAACTGTGTCTGCATGCTTTTAACTTTAGTGCAGCGTTCAGCTAATGCAATAAGTGATTGACTATGGCTTTGCCAGTACAAATTCAAAAGATTAATACGGGTACTTATTTCTTTTAATCTACAAGTATCTGATTTCTTGAACTCGGCCAGATTATTTATATCGCTAAAAAGGTAAGAGCTGATAAGTTGACTAAGAAAAGAACACAAAGAATGAGTAGTATTATAGATATCAGTATCGCTTTGTGCTTGTCTTGGAATTTTATACTCTTTATAATCTAAGTCTTGATAAAAAGATTTTGCTTTACGAAGTACTTTTTTCCCAGACCCACCCCAGTCTAAAGATCCGCCTTCAGAGATAAAATTTTCATCTTTAAACATCGTAAAGCCTTCGTGATAACTTTCAGCCTCTGAAAGAACATTCACTAGTTTATTTTTACTTTCTTCATATTTTTGATAAGCGAACAGTGCGAAAGCAGAGAAGAAAGCTGTCCCGATACCGAGAAATATTCCGTGAATTGTTGGTAGAGCTTCTAGAATTTGCATTGCTCTAATTTCCTGAATTGGTCAGCTGGCAGCAGATTAGTGATATTTTGAAAGGTTAGGAGGTAACCAATATGTATGCGCATCAATATAGCTTAAAAAATTATCGTAAGTCATACTCTAATCAAGATACTACAACTACAACTACAACTACAACTACAACTACAACTACAACTACAACTACATACAATCAAGAAGCGCTAAAGGGAGCCGGCTGCGGTGAAGCTATGAGTCATTAACTTAAATGTATTTGTTAATGCAATGAGCTTTCAAACTTCATAATTTAATTATGAATATTGCTATTCTGATGTTTAATTGGATGGTGCTGTTCACTTTGTTTTCTTTTTAAATATAGACTTTCAACTAAGTTGTACGCTAAGAGTTCATCTATCGGTATTGGAGTTTTCAGTCCTAAGTCAAAACATTTAATAATGTCTATAAATGCTGAGGCATGATACTCGTTAATTAGTATTTTTAAGTTTTCGTCTGATAATATACCAATAGCATGGTACTTATGAATTCTCATGAAATATTGTTTAATTCTTCTTCTGGATTTGTCTAAATCTAGCTCTATAAACTCATTTTTATTTTTATTTTTATTTTTATTTTTATTTTCATAGAATTTTGAAACGAAGTTGAATTTATTGGATTCTTTATAAGAAAAAAGCTTTTTCATATCGCTCCTAAATTCATCTCTTGAGCTAACTTCTAATATTGCTGAAAATGCAGATAAAAGAGCTGTATCTTTAGTAGTTTTGGCTGTTTCTTTAGCAGCTATTGCACTTTTCCAAGCCGCTATAGCTGCAGATATTGATGTTGTTAGTGCACAGAGGGATAAGATAAGCTCGAATGGTTTCATGATTACAGAGTTCCTTTATTTTAACTCAACAAAAAGTATCATTTAGAATAACCAACTAAAAATACTACATCTAGCATGAGCATTACAAATGCTAACTAGGTGTATTGGTGAACGTTTTTTAACCGCTATTGATAAGGTACTTAAATATCGTCTCTTCAATTATCTGCTGTTCATTCTCAGTAAAACCTAACAATGGTCGTTCTGGATATTGAACTTGAATATGATCGTTAACTTTTCCCCGTAAATCGTACTAGTGCTGCGGTAATCCCCCCAATTTAACCCAAGAAATAGAAAATAATTTAAAATAAATATGGTGCGATAAATGTGCGATATGAGCTTGGATAATGCGGACGCTAAGTGCGAAAAATAGGAAAAGTAGTTGATGTGACTAATTGATTGGGATAAAGAAAGATTGGTCGGTATGGCAGGATTTGAACCTGCGACCCCTGACACCCCATGACAGTGCGCTACCAAGCTGCGCCACATACCGACTTGCGTTTAACTATACTTATAAAAATTTAAAAGGCAATAAGTAACTGGTTTGTTTGAACATTAATTGACCTTTATAGAAGTAATTGCCTGTTTAGCAGACAATTACTCGACAAGCTTTACTTTTTCCAAATACCTTTAGGCAGTGTTTTCTCCATTTCAGGATGGTTGTCAGGGTTAAAAACGGGGGTTATTCCAGCTTTTAACTGACTGCAATAGTCTTTATATAGCCAAATTACAAATCCAGAGAGCATAAACAAAGCAACGACGTTTACAATTGCCATCATCCCCATCGAAATGTCTGCCATAGTCCAGATTAAACCGAGCTCACCTACAGCACCGAACATCACCATGGCTAAAACGCAGGCTCTGAAAATCAACATGCTATGTTTATACTTGGTATTTAAAAACATCAAGTTGGTTTCGGCATAAGAATAGTTGGCAACGATAGAAGTAAAAGCAAAAAACAAAATAGCGATAGCGATGAAGATGGCACCCCATTCACCAACGTGTTGAACTAAAGCAGCTTGCGTTAATGCAATACCAGTAACGCCTGAGTCGGGTACCAATTGGTTTGACAGTAGAATAAGGGCTGCAGTAGCGGAACAGATGATGATTGTATCAACAAATACACCTAGCATTTGCACATAACCTTGAGAGGCTGGGTGGTTTGGGTTTGGTGATGCAGTTGCCGCTGCATTTGCTGCACTACCCATACCGGCTTCATTTGAGAATAGGCCTCGTTTGATCCCTTGGATCATCGCTTGCATTACTGCATAACCAATAGCACCGGCGCCGGCTTGTTCGATCCCTAATGCACTATATATGATCTGTTTAAATACTGCGGGTAATAAATCATAATTAATGAAGCAAACGTAAAGGGCTACGAGTAAGTATGCCAAAGCCATAAGTGGTACAACAAGTTCAGCAAAACGCGAGATAGTTTTTAAGCCACCGAAAATGATAAAGGCAGAGCCTATTACCAATAATATACCAACTATGTACTTAGGGATGTCAAATGCGACTTCAAATGCGGCGGCTATTGAGTTTGCTTGTACAGCATTAAAGACTAAACCAAAAGCTAAGATTAAGCATAAAGAAAAAACAACGCCCATCCACCGTTTACCTAAACCATACTCCATATAATAAGCTGGGCCACCTCTGAAGTTACCGTCGCTGTCTTTTGTTTTATATAGTTGGGCAAGGGTACTTTCTGCAAAACTGGTTGCCATACCTATTAATGCTATTAGCCACATCCAGAAAATAGCACCGGCGCCGCCTAAATAAAGTGCAACGGCTACACCTGCCATATTGCCTGTTCCAACGCGAGCAGCTAATGAGGTACAAAACGCTTGGAAAGATGAAATACCTTCACCAGCTCCCGTACGGCTATTTGCCATGACTTTGACCATATAAGGAAATTGACGAAATTGGATAAACCCTAAACGAAAGGTAAAGAACAAACCTGCTGCTATTAATAGGTATATAAGCACATGACCCCAAAGCAACCCACTAACAAAGTTTAATACATCAGCCATAAAACAAAGCCTACTTTTATATGAACGAATAAATCAGGGGGCATAATCTAGCACATTCTTTAATTAAAGTCGTATCAAGCGAGGTCAAACCTCAAGTTATGCACAGCTTTTTGTGGGTAACTTGTGCGCTTGTGGTGCGTATGTCTGTATGTTTCTAAAGTTGAAAAATAATGAATATTTTCATTAAAAAACGCTTGATCAAAAAAAGGATCTCCCTATAATGCGACCCCACTGACACGGAGCAACACGCTGAAAAGCAAATTGAAACGAGTCAGCGTCAAGTAAAACTTAACTTAGCTTTTCACTTAAGAAAATGTTTAAAATTAAGTGTTGACAAAAATATAGGAAAGCGTAATATGCGCAGCCCTAGCGGGATAAAGCAAAGCGCTTAATCATCGCCCTGTTTTAAACAGGAACTGTTCTTTAAAAATATGAAGCAATCATCTGTGTGGGCACTCGTACAGATTGAGTTCTAACAGCGAAACTTCTTTCTTAGATTGAAGTGAGCAAAAAATTTAGAGTCTCAATTGATTTTCTCTTCGGAGAAACTGAGTGACCAACAGCAATAAATTTATTTATTGCAGCACAGTCAATTCGTTCTTGGCAACAAGAACAAAATCAGAATTCAATGAGCACGAAACACTTTCTAGTAAAGGGTTTCAACAAAACTTTTAATTGAAGAGTTTGATCATGGCTCAGATTGAACGCTGGCGGCAGGCCTAACACATGCAAGTCGAGCGGTAACAGAGATAGCTTGCTATCTGCTGATGAGCGGCGGACGGGTGAGTAATGCTTGGGAATATGCCTTTTGGTGGGGGACAACAGTTGGAAACGACTGCTAATACCGCATAACGTCTACGGACCAAAGTGGGGGACCTTCGGGCCTCACGCCAAGAGATTAGCCCAAGTGGGATTAGCTAGTTGGTGAGGTAATGGCTCACCAAGGCAACGATCCCTAGCTGGTTTGAGAGGATGATCAGCCACACTGGAACTGAGACACGGTCCAGACTCCTACGGGAGGCAGCAGTGGGGAATATTGCACAATGGGCGCAAGCCTGATGCAGCCATGCCGCGTGTGTGAAGAAGGCCTTCGGGTTGTAAAGCACTTTCAGTCAGGAGGAAAGGTTAGTAGTTAATAGCTATTAGCTGTGACGTTACTGACAGAAGAAGCACCGGCTAACTCCGTGCCAGCAGCCGCGGTAATACGGAGGGTGCGAGCGTTAATCGGAATTACTGGGCGTAAAGCGTACGCAGGCGGTTTGTTAAGCGAGATGTGAAAGCCCCGGGCTCAACCTGGGAACTGCATTTCGAACTGGCAGACTAGAGTGTGATAGAGGGTGGTAGAATTTCAGGTGTAGCGGTGAAATGCGTAGAGATCTGAAGGAATACCGATGGCGAAGGCAGCCACCTGGGTCAACACTGACGCTCATGTACGAAAGCGTGGGGAGCAAACGGGATTAGATACCCCGGTAGTCCACGCCGTAAACGATGTCTACTAGAAGCTGGGGTCTTCGGACAACTTTTTCAAAGCTAACGCATTAAGTAGACCGCCTGGGGAGTACGGCCGCAAGGTTAAAACTCAAATGAATTGACGGGGGCCCGCACAAGCGGTGGAGCATGTGGTTTAATTCGATGCAACGCGAAGAACCTTACCTACACTTGACATACAGAGAACTTACCAGAGATGGTTTGGTGCCTTCGGGAACTCTGATACAGGTGCTGCATGGCTGTCGTCAGCTCGTGTTGTGAGATGTTGGGTTAAGTCCCGCAACGAGCGCAACCCCTATCCTTAGTTGCCAGCACATAATGGTGGGAACTCTAAGGAGACTGCCGGTGATAAACCGGAGGAAGGTGGGGACGACGTCAAGTCATCATGGCCCTTACGTGTAGGGCTACACACGTGCTACAATGGCGCATACAGAGTGCTGCAAGCTCGCGAGAGTTAGCGAATCACTTAAAGTGCGTCGTAGTCCGGATTGGAGTCTGCAACTCGACTCCATGAAGTCGGAATCGCTAGTAATCGCGGATCAGAATGCCGCGGTGAATACGTTCCCGGGCCTTGTACACACCGCCCGTCACACCATGGGAGTGGGTTGCTCCAGAAGTAGGTAGCTTAACCTTAGGGAGGGCGCTTACCACGGAGTGATTCATGACTGGGGTGAAGTCGTAACAAGGTAGCCCTAGGGGAACCTGGGGCTGGATCACCTCCTTATACGATTTAGAACTTATTTGTTCGTAGTGTCCACACAGATGATTGTTAGTTAAATGACTTAGGTTGTTTAATTAATATTGCTCTTTAAAAATTTGGAAAAGCTGATAAATAAATTCTTATAGATATTTATATCTATAAAGAGTTTTCAAAAGTAAAACAATGCCAATTAATCAATGATTAATTAGCATCTACTTTAGTATTCAATATTAACTTCTGGCGAAGTTTAAACTGTCTTTGACAGTACAACTTAAAACTATTTTGGGTTGTATGGTTAAGTGACTAAGCGTATACGGTGGATGCCTTGGCAGTTGGAGGCGATGAAGGACGTACTAACTTGCGATAAGCCTAGTTGAGCCAGTAAGAGGCGCTTGAGACTAGGATTTCCGAATGGGGAAACCCACCTGCTTGCAGGTATCATATGGTGAATACATAGCCATATGAGGCGAACGCGGAGAACTGAAACATCTAAGTACCCGTAGGAAAAGAAATCAACCGAGATTCCGAAAGTAGCGGCGAGCGAAATCGGAACAGCCCTTAAGCTGTTTTGTAATTAGTGGAAGGCTCTGGAAAGTGCCACGATACAGGGTGATAGTCCCGTACACAAAAATTTATAAGCAGTGAAATCGAGTAGGTCGGAGCACGTGAAACTTTGACTGAATATAGGTGGACCATCATCTAAGGCTAAATACTCCCAACTGACCGATAGTGAACCAGTACCGTGAGGGAAAGGCGAAAAGAACCCCTGTGAGGGGAGTGAAATAGAACCTGAAACCGTATACGTACAAGCAGTAGGAGCCTACTTGTTAGGTGACTGCGTACCTTTTGTATAATGGGTCAGCGACTTATATTCTGTAGCGAGGTTAACCGATTAGGGTAGCCGTAGCGAAAGCGAGTCTTAACTGGGCGCTTAGTTGCAGGGTATAGACCCGAAACCCGGTGATCTAGCCATGGGCAGGTTGAAGGTTGAGTAACATCAACTGGAGGACCGAACCCACTAACGTTGAAAAGTTAGGGGATGACCTGTGGCTAGGAGTGAAAGGCTAATCAAACCGGGAGATAGCTGGTTCTCCCCGAAATCTATTTAGGTAGAGCCTCGGACGAATACTTACGGGGGTAGAGCACTGTTAAGGCTAGGGGGTCATCCCGACTTACCAACCCTTTGCAAACTCCGAATACCGTAAAGTACTATCCGGGAGACACACGGTGGGTGCTAACGTCCATCGTGAAGAGGGAAACAACCCAGACCGCCAGCTAAGGTCCCAAAGTATATGTTAAGTGGGAAACGATGTGGGAAGGCTAAAACAGCTAGGAGGTTGGCTTAGAAGCAGCCACCCTTTAAAGAAAGCGTAATAGCTCACTAGTCGAGTCGGCCTGCGCGGAAGATGTAACGGGGCTAAACATATCACCGAAGCTGCGGATTTGTCTTAGGACAAGTGGTAGGGGAGCGTTCTGTAAGCGGTTGAAGGTGTACCGGGAGGTATGCTGGACGTATCAGAAGTGCGAATGCTGACATGAGTAACGATAATGCGGGTGAAAAACCCGCACGCCGGAAGACCAAGGGTTCCTATCCCATGTTAATCAGGGTAGGGTAAGTCGACCCCTAAGGCGAGGCTGAAGAGCGTAGTCGATGGGAAACAGATTAATATTTCTGTACTTGGAATAATTGCGATGGGGGGACGGAGCAGGCTAAGCAAGCATGGCGTTGGTTGTCCATGTGAAAGTGAGTAGGCTAATGACTTAGGTAAATCCGGGTCGTTGTTAGGCTGAGACACGAGACGAGCTACCACGGTAGTGAAGTTGCTGATGCCCTACTTCCAGGAAAAGCCTCTAAGCTTCAGATTATTTCGAATCGTACCCCAAACCGACACAGGTGGTCAGGTAGAGAATACTAAGGCGCTTGAGAGAACTCGGGTGAAGGAACTAGGCAAAATTGTACCGTAACTTCGGGAGAAGGTACGCTCTTGATTGTGATGGGATTTACTCCTTAAGCGATTGAGAGCCGCAGTGACCAGGTGGCTGGGACTGTTTATTAAAAACACAGCACTGTGCAAAATCGTAAGATGACGTATACGGTGTGACACCTGCCCGGTGCCGGAAGGTTAATTGATGGGGTTAGACTTAGGTCGAAGCTCTTGATCGAAGCCCCGGTAAACGGCGGCCGTAACTATAACGGTCCTAAGGTAGCGAAATTCCTTGTCGGGTAAGTTCCGACCTGCACGAATGGTGTAACCATGGCCACGCTGTCTCCACCCGAGACTCAGTGAAATTGAAATCGCAGTGAAGATGCTGTGTACCCGCGGCTAGACGGAAAGACCCCGTGAACCTTTACTACAGCTTGGCACTGAACATTGAACCTACATGTGTAGGATAGGTGGGAGACTTAGAAGCACAGTCGCTAGATTGTGTGGAGTCAACCTTGAAATACCACCCTTGTAGTTTTGATGTTCTAACGTAGGTCCCTAATCGGGATTGCGGACAGTGCCTGGTGGGTAGTTTGACTGGGGCGGTCTCCTCCCAAAGAGTAACGGAGGAGCACGAAGGTTGGCTAAGTACGGTCGGACATCGTACGGTTAGTGTAATGGTAGAAGCCAGCTTAACTGCGAGACAGACACGTCGAGCAGGTACGAAAGTAGGTCATAGTGATCCGGTGGTTCTGAATGGAAGGGCCATCGCTCAACGGATAAAAGGTACTCCGGGGATAACAGGCTGATACCGCCCAAGAGTTCATATCGACGGCGGTGTTTGGCACCTCGATGTCGGCTCATCACATCCTGGGGCTGAAGTCGGTCCCAAGGGTATGGCTGTTCGCCATTTAAAGTGGTACGCGAGCTGGGTTTAGAACGTCGTGAGACAGTTCGGTCCCTATCTGCCGTGGGCGTTTGAGAATTGAGAGGGGTTGCTCCTAGTACGAGAGGACCGGAGTGAACGAACCGCTGGTGTTCGGGTTGTCATGCCAATGGCATTGCCCGGTAGCTACGTTCGGAACTGATAAGCGCTGAAAGCATCTAAGCGCGAAGCAGGCCTCGAGATGAGTTCTCACTAGAGCTATAAGCTCTCTGAAGGGCCGTTGGAGACTACAACGTTGATAGGCTGGGTGTGGAAGCATGGTGACATGTTAAGCTAACCAGTACTAATTACCCGTGAGGCTTAACCATACAACGCCAAAATGGTTTAAGCGACAGAAGTTAGTGTTACTAAAGTAGCGTTTTACATAATTTATCAGTATTCCAGATTTTAGTTGGCTTGAAGATTTCGAGTTAACACACCAGATTTGCTTGGTGACAATAGCGTTTTGGACCCACCTGACCCCATGCCGAACTCAGAAGTGAAACGAAACAGCGTCGATGATAGTGTGGCAGTTGCCATGTGAAAGTAGAACATTGCCAGGCATTAAATTAGAGAAACCCGTTGCAGAGATGCAGCGGGTTTTTTGCTGTTTGGGAAAAGGGGTTTGGAAGGGCGTTTTAGGAAGCCATTAAAGAGCAGTGAAAAACTATGGACCCTGAAACCAGTTCAGGGAGACGGAGGTTTCTATTTAGAGGTGGGGTTTTTATTACGCTCACCTCGTTGATAACGGCTTTATAATTACAGCAAAAGTTACCAAGCATAGCGAGGTGGAGTCCATATACAAGTTCAGGGAGACGAGTTCCACCTCATTGTCTTCCTGATGTAAGTCGGGAGCCATAAAAGTGAGCAAGAAAGAGGCGCATTTATGGACATTGAAACCAGTTTAGCGGGAGTTACATTGTGTCAACTCTCAAGGCTAACAACATGAATATACGTCAAAGACTACATTTGGCTTTAGGAAGAAGTAGGTGGTCAATTCGAATTAGGGGTAATAGCTAAAACCAAGTACTTTATGTTTTTTATGATCTAGCAAATTAGCTTTAATTTATGGGTATCAAAGCTAATATTCAGCGTCGTTAAGCAATAAAGTTCGTTACTTTTCCCAAGCTAACTGCTCAAGCTCTCTATGTAAAATATCGTCGTCTCCAACATTTAATTCAATAAGTCGTTTTAGATGCGTGACACTCTCAATGTCTATTTGACAACAATGCAGGCCTAAATGTGCTTCTTCAATATGACCAATTTCGACTTCCATTGAAATGGCAATATCGCTTTCTGGTAGATTGAATTTAAGGCTTGCAGGTTCATTCTTTAAAGAAACATACCCAATAGGAAGGGTAATGAGCGCACCATTCAAAGAGAGATCTAGCACTTTACAGGTATAGTCGCCGCTTGCTGTCATTAACGTGGCGGTATTTGAAAATAATACCCGAGTAAATCGTCTACGCTCTTCCATTTGTTACTCTCTTATACAGTTTTAATAATCATAGTTGCTAAAGTGAGCCAATTCCAATTTAAAAGCCCCAATTCTAGGGGCTTTTATCTGACCGACTTAGCCAATCTTTTTATATTTAATACGTTTTGGTTCAGCAGCTGCTGCACCATAGGTTTTTTTCAACCATTCTTCATATTCAGTATAGTTACCATCAAAGAAGTTTACTTGACCTTCATCACGGTAATCTAAAATATGTGTTGCAATGCGGTCAAGGAACCAACGGTCGTGCGAAATACACATGACGCAGCCTGGGAACTCTAATATTGCATTTTCTAAGGCCCGCAGGGTTTCTACGTCTAGGTCATTGGTAGGTTCATCCAATAAGATGACGTTTGCACCTGCTTTTAATAGTTTAGCTAAATGTAAACGGTTACGCTCACCACCAGAGAGTTCTTTTACAAACTTTTGTTGGTCATTGCCTTTAAAGTTAAAACGACCTACATAAGCTCGGCTTGGGAACTCAAAGTTACCAATTTTGAGTATGTCTTGCCCGTCAGAGATTTCTTGGAAAACAGTATTGTTGCCATCCATATCATCTCGGAACTGCTCAACGGTTGCCAGTTCAACGGTGTCGCCAAGATCAATGTTACCAGCTGATGGTTGTTCTTGGCCGCTTAGCATTCTGAATAGGGTTGATTTACCTGCACCATTGGCACCAATGATCCCGACAATAGCACCTTTGGGTACACTAAAGCTTAAATCATCAATGAGCACGCGATCGCCGAAGCTCTTTGTTAGGTTATTAACTTCGATGACTTTGTCACCAAGGCGTGGCCCAGGAGGGATGAACAGCTCATTCGTTTCATTACGTTTTTGATAATCGGATTGCTGCATTTCAGTAAATTGGGCCATACGAGCTTTTGATTTAGCTTGACGACCTTTCGGGTTTGAACGAACCCATTCAAGCTCTTTTTCAATCGATTTTTGGCGTGCTTGTTCCGACTTTTCTTCTTGCTTTAAACGTGCATCTTTTTGTTCTAACCAAGACGAGTAGTTACCTTCCCATGGAATACCATGGCCTCGGTCTAACTCTAAAATCCAACCCGCAACATTATCTAAGAAATAACGGTCGTGCGTGATAGCCACAACGGTTCCTTCATAATCATGTAAGAAGCGTTCTAACCAAGCAACAGATTCTGCATCAAGGTGGTTAGTTGGCTCATCGAGTAACAGCATGTCAGGTTTTTCTAGCAGTAGGCGACAAATCGCGACTCGACGACGCTCCCCCCCTGATAGATGTTCTATTTTTGCATCCCACTCAGGTAAACGCAGTGCATCAGCCGCGCGTTCTAGCACATTATCAATATTATGACCGTCATGGGCCTGAATAATCGCTTCTAACTGACCTTGCTCTTTAGCAAGTGCATCGAAGTCAGCACCATCCATTGCATATTCAGCATACACTTCATCAAGACGTGACAGTGCACCTTTTACTTCGCTCACGGCTTCTTCAACCGTTTCACGCACTGTTTTACTCTCATCGAGTTGAGGTTCTTGTGGTAAGTAACCTATTTTTGTACCGGGTTGTGGGCGTGCTTCACCCTCAAAACTGGTGTCTAGCCCAGCCATAATACGCAACAGTGTTGATTTACCTGCACCATTTAAACCAAGTACTCCGATTTTTGCGCCAGGGAAGAAGCATAACGAAATGTCTTTTAAAATTGTACGTTTAGGCGGCACTACTTTGCTCACCCGTGACATTGTATAAATATATTGAGCCATGAGAATCCAAACTTTGTATTGGTGCTCTTATTTTAGAGAAAGGAGGCCGTTGGAGCAATGATTTAGGAGGAACTTATACTTTTATATTAGAGTCTTAATAAGAATACATTATTTAACAAAAGTGTATATATTGTTCATTAAATCAACGGAGTTAATAAAGTGTATATTATCCTGTTGTTTTTACTTAAGTAATTAATATTAGGTCATAAATGACCTGTTTTAGAACCGGAATATCGGTAATATTAACGTATCTTGAAAAAACATGTTGTCAGGTTTTGTAAACAGTACTGGTTGTTTGGTGTGTATTTGAAGTTACGACTCAGTTCGAGCCCATATAGAAATTACTCATATTTTGTAGCATTTCATTACCCACGTTGTAAATAACATACTTTAGTTACGATTACGTTGCACATTCGTCGTTATTTCTGCTTTAGCCAAATGGAATATGGTTACGTAATAGAAGTGCAGCATTCCTTTCAGCATGACTATAAAAATATAAGCAAGTGACTTCAGATTGAAGTAAGTGACCTTAGTTACAGGCTTGCTAGATGTGAAATTAAAAGGATAGTAATGAATCAATCAGCCATGAATAGAGAACGTTTATCAGTGAAGCGCACGCCCAAGGGAGGAGTGATATTACGCTATGCACGACGGTTGAGAGGCTATACACAGGCAGAGTCTGCTGCAACTTATGGTATTGAAGAACGAACATTAAGGCGTTGGGAAAATCGTGAGTTTGACCCAAAGTGGAATGATGTGATTAGTCTAGTAGAAGATGTATATCTGTTAAACATTTTAGAAGTAATTGGAAAAATCAATGATGACAACGAACATAACGATTAAGCAAGTTCGAGCTGCACTTAAAAAGTGGGCTAACTTTTGGGTTAAAAGGGAGATGGGGCGTGGTTTTAAGTCTCAGTCTATTTCTGATAGAACCGGTCAGCCCACAGGCGGGTTTTCTGCAAGTGAAGCAATGAGTGTACCAGATGAGATTGAGTTGATTACGTCATTAATCTCACAATTGCGACCTGAATGTATCAAGGCGATTAGAGCGCGTTACATGATGCCTGGGACAATGACTGAAACGTCTAAATTACTTGGCTTTGATTCGAAGCGTTCCGCAGAGTTTTGGTTAGTTAAAGCTGAACGAAGTCTCATGCTTGAGTTGTCAAATTGAGTAAAAAAGAGGGGGACGAATATGTCATTGATGATCACCGTAGAGCAAATCAAAAAACATGAGGGGTATAAACAATATCCTTATTACTGTACAGGGGGAAAGTTAACAATTGGGTATGGCCGTAATTTGGAGGACAACGGGATTGATGAGGAAGAAGCAGAGCAATTGCTAGCAAAAGATATACGTGAAGCAAAAGCAGGTGTAAAGCGCCGTATAGATGTCAGTCGTTGTAATGAAGCTCGCCAAGCTGTATTGGTTAATATGGCGTTTAACCTAGGCGTTACAGGGTTAATGGGCTTTAAGAAGATGATTGCCAACTTAGAGCAAGGTAATTATGAACAAGCAGCGCTTGAAATGTTGCATAGCCGATGGGCAAATCAAGTACCTGATCGTGCCAATGAGCTCGCGAAACAAATGCTAAGTGGAGAATGGCAGTAATGGGAATCTTATCAACCCTATTTAGCCCTGTAATCAAGGACCCAATTGAAACCGTAGGGACAATTTTAGATGAATTGTTTACGAGTGAAGAGGAGGTACTGAAGCAACATATTTTGAAAGCACGCTTGGTTGAACAGTCTGCACAAGTACAGGCAAAAATTAATGAACTAAGTGCAGCGCATCGAAGTGTATTTGTTGCAGGAGCTAGACCATTTTTACTTTGGGTGTGTGGGTTTGGTTTTTTATTCTCATTTGTTATCAATCCAGTATTACAATGGCTTTGGCCTGAAATAGGGGCACCAGAATTACCTTTGGAAGTCATGCTTGAGCTAACATTAGGTATGTTAGGGCTGGCAGGGCTGAGAACAATTGAAAAAATTAACGGAGTTGCTAAGTGAGTCAACCGGAGCAGTGGCAAATGAAAAAGGAGCTCAATTTAGCCCATATAATTACAACGGTGACATTATTGGTTTCAGGGATTTTATATTTGAGTGATTTAGATAAGCGGATCACGACGAATACCCAAGAGCTGTCACATTTAAAACAAATCAGAAATGAAGATCAAAAGCGTATTGAAAAACGCTTAGATTCAATAGATAAAAAGCTTGATACTTTATTAAGCAGTAAAGCCAGAGTTAACTAAACGCCGTTTCGGGATCCCGTGACGCCCCCCTTCAGCCAATTATACACTATGGTGCACAGCCATGTGTTATGAGGAGCAGCACATTTGAATAATGCAATTGAATTATCACGTTTGGCAGTCCCAGACGTGATTGAACCCCTAAAATACGACGACATTTATCAACAAATGGAAAATGCGTTAACAGCATCTTTTCCAAATTACGCGGTACTTGCGTCAGACCCTGCGATTAAGTTGTTAGATATCGCTGCAAGTCGCGAGCTGCTGTTGAGACAGCGAATAAATGACGCGGCACGCTCTGTTATGGTCGCGTATGCCAAAGGTGAAGACTTAAATCATTTGGGTGTGCTATTTGGTGTGAAACGGGGCGATGCAGAAAGCGACGAACGGTATCGGGCACGGATCCCATTGTCACTTGAAAGCCACAGTATGGCGGGCACGATGGGGGCGTATGAGTATCAAGCGTTAGCTGCATCGCATCATGTGCAAGATGTGTATGTTACCTCCAGTGCTCCAGGCATTGTGGATGTGTATGTATTGCCAGAAAAAGATGCCAACCCTGACTCTGTCTTGCATGTGGTCAGTGAGCATTTGAACGATGAAGATATTAGACCACTTACGGATCTGGTTAAAGTGCATATGGTTACACCTAAAAAGTATGAGATCAGCGCACAAATTCATTTTCATGATGGTGCAGATAGAAGTGCGGTGAGTGCAAAAATTGACACGGCAATAGCTGAGTTTACTTTACAACATTATAAATTAGGCCAAGAAGTGCCTCATTCAGGACTTATTGATGCATTGCATCAAGCCGGTGTAAGAAAGGTGAAGCTATTGTCTCCACAAGACGACATCAGTTGTGAAGTCAATCAGGCGGCTATTGCTAGCTTACCAACTCTTACATTTGTATAAGGTGACGCTATGAAAAATGACAATGACACAGGTGAGGCCGTTAACTTCCAATCTCTGCTACCAATGAATGGCAGTGCGCTTGAGCAGTCAATTGAACGAGCATCGAGCTTTTTACCGAGTAAGCCTATACCGGAATATGTGGCAAAGCATTGGGATCCTAAAACGTGTCCTGAAACGTTACTACCTTGGTTGGCATGGAGCTTATCTGTTGATGAATGGGACGAACAATGGTCAACAGAAACCAAAAGGGCATTAATCCAAGAGTCTGTCACCATACATAAGCATAAAGGCACCGTTGGCTCGGTAAAAAGGGCACTTGCTTCATTAGGTCTGAAAGTGGATTTCTTTGAATGGTTTGAGGACGTGGATGATGTCTTTTTAGCACCCCATCACAGTGGCAAACCTAATACATTTACTTTTATCGCTTGGGCCAATGAAACACCTTATACCAGTCAGCAAGTAGTATTAAGTCAGGCGCTTTACGATTCCATTTATCGGGTTACAAATCATACCAAACCACAAAGAGCACATTTTAACTTTTTGGTTGGAGCAAAACTTGACTTAGGTGTGACTGTTGCAACGACATCGAGTGGGTTACAAGTTGGACGTATAAACTATGACACGGTACCGGTGAAAGCCGCCCCCACAGAAATGACTGCGGGCCTCACGGTCGTGAATAAACACCGCTATGGGCTTAAACGTCATTATGGCAAAACCCAAGCTGTGTCGGGTGAATTATCCGCCGCATTGGGCGCAGGGCTGCACTTGCATAATCAACGCCACAGTGTTGGCCGATTTTATATGAGTAGCGACCAAAAATTACCAGCAGGCTGCTATTACTTACAGTCTTCTTTAGCCGCTGCATTTCATTTTAGTAACCGACGCTTCAGCGTAGGTCGCTTTTACCTTCATTCATCTCAATAGAGAGGGAGTGCGTTTACTTAGTTAAGTGACGTTACATGAAGTAATGCAGAAAATTGGCAACAATACAGGTAATCAAACACTAAGTAACCCTACATAACACTCTATTGTTTCTTATATCAGGCTGTCTTTGATAAGAGATGATAGCAAATGCACTACAGGCTAAAGCTGGCGTCGCTTATACAAGGCTGATTGATATCAAATCAACCTAAGGAGTATGTGCAGTGAGCACAATCTTACGGCCAACAATCACAACTGCGGGTTTAGAGGCAGTTTTTAATTCTGAAAAGAATGGCTTTCAAGCCAAAATTAACAAAATAGGGCTCGGTACTGGTAATTATACGCCTCATCAAAGTCGCTCGGCATTAGGTGCAGAGGTACATCGCATTTCTGTGGCCAGTGGCGAAGATAAGGGCAATGCACAAATTCACATGAGTGTGATTGATGACACCAATCATAACTTTTGGGTCAACGAAGTTGGTTTTTATTTAGAAGACGGCACTTTGTTTGCTGTTTATTCAGATCCTGAGAAACCTATTGCTTATAAATCATCAGAAGTTGACTTGCTGCTAGCGTTTGACCTTGTACTAACGGGCGTGCCAGCAGATTCAATTACTGTGATTGATCAAGGTGTTAATTTAAATATTTTAATTGCACCGGAGCTGGCCAAGTTAGGCGCAGCACAAATTGGCAACATGTACCGTCATATCAAACAAAAATTTGAGCTGATGGACGCAGGCGTTTTGAAATAATAGGAGCAAACAATGGCATTAGAACAAGATATCGCAAACTTGGTTGAATCAACTAATCAACTCACGTCAGTAATTGACAATAAAGCAAAAACCATCGATGCAAAAATGGCACAACTTGACAGCCGCGTAGCAGCCAAAGAAGCGCAAGTTGAGCAATTTATTCAAGATGCAATGCCCGAAACACGCTATGAGCAAACTATTACGATTGGCGGCTCTAAAGATTATTTATATCCGGTTTGGTGGGCCTTTCCAGATAATAGTTTTGGCACTGGAAAGTTAACTATTCATCGTAACTATGCATGGAATGGTGGTGTAACAGAAAGGCCACTACATGCTAATCAGCCACATCAAGCTGCGTTACTTTTAGAGCTTGAAGGTAATGCAACGAGTTGGAGTGGTGATGCTAATTACATGAACATAAAGCGCTTTAGTGAGCGTTATTCGAATGTAGCAAGTCATGTAAGTTATGCAATGTACTGTAATGCTGAGAAAGTAAATCCAGATAAGCCAATATATAGTGGAAGCACTGATGGGGGCTTTGGTGCCTGGTATCGGTCGGGTTCTGGTTTGTATTTACGTGGTGGCGGCTTGACGTATCGGATCACGAAAAACTGGGCTGGGGATGTTAGTTATCATGACGGTAGCGATAATTTACGTCGAGTGCTGCGAGAAGTAGAACTTGACGCTTGGTCTGTGCGCTGGTTTGCTGAGCCATTACCTTTTAGTGAGTTGCAAGCACCCATTGCCAATACCATTCCTTATGTGAATCACCCTTATACGCCTACAGCTGCTCAATAAGTATCTGACGTTACAGTCGGTGTTAATGCAGAAAGCACAAAGTAAGAAAATGAAGGATTAATAATGATTTTAGAGAAACTCACGGTAGCAGGAAACGATATGGTCAATGTCCCTGCTGAAGAAAAAACCTTGCTTGATTTAGGTGTTGCGCAAGCGGATGTTGCAGGGCTTATTGCACAGGCAAAGCAAGCGCAATTAGAGGCTCAGTGCCAACATGCACGCAGCTTTGCTTATCAGGCGAAATCAGACGGCTTAGCGTTTGATTACCTTGCCGCTCAAGCGGAGTTTGGCGAACAAAGTGCCCAAGCAGAAGCGGCTAAAGCAACATGGCTTACGGCTCGTAAATCAATAAAGGCGCATTATCCAAAACCTTAAAGTTTAAACTTTTTAACGAGCACTAACTAGACCCACCTTTTGGTGGGTTTTTTTATGCTCATTTACTCGAGCCATACGTAGTCGTATTACATACATTGTTTACTTAACAATAAGTGAATACAGGTTGGCTCATTATTATGGAGAAAATAATATGGCATTAGAACAAGACATTGCTGATCTCATAAAATCAGCCAACCAACTCACAGACACCGTTGACGGTAAAGTCCAAGATATCACCGCGCATTTAAACCAAAAAAAGCAAGAGATTGACACCAAACTCACTGCCAAAGAGCAAGCTGTAGACGCAAAAATTGCCAGCTTTCAAAAAGCACTGCCGCTTGGGCCAAACATGTTGTCAGACACCAAACATTTTGCATACATCAACGCAGGTCAACCAGAAGGTACGGCAGTTGACGTATTACAATCACATGCCGCCCCATGGAGTTGCTTTTATTATCAAGGCACAGAAGGGGTAAGTACGGTAACTAAACTCAACACAAGCATGTTGGCACAGCATGGGCTTTCGCCAAATGATGATTTTAAGACGCGGGCTTTAGGAGACTATCGCTCAGAATCAAATACATATTATGGTACTGATTTCAAAGTGGTGGTATTTGATGTAGAAATCACGAAAGGCAGAGAAACCGATGCAAATAATGGTCTCTTATTCGTTATTAACCAAGGTTGCCCCACTTTTACTGGATGGACTCGAGGCGAATTTTTAACCCAAGCTAGCTGTTGGGTAAATGTACTTGAAGTAAGCGGTAATATGAAGTTTTATCCTTCTTCAAATCGCTCTGCATCAATTAGAGTCGACAACTCTGATCTGAACAAAGGCTGGCAGTATAAGCACGCAACGAGAGCTGGTTGGGGTGGATGCCATCAACCTATATTTTCAGGCCTTGGTAAAATGAAAGTGGCGATTGCATTGCCATATATAGGGATGGGCGACCATGGCGATAACATGATCTGGGCTGATAGCGTTGGCCACCCATATTCTCACGTTGGCCCAACCGTTGTTGAAGGAGCATAACCATGGCGCTATTAAAACAAATCTCTACACAAACTAATTTTGCGGGCGGTATTAAAGACTTAGCCCATGGCGCGCACATTGCCGAAGAAGCCGGCGTTGCCGCCGATGATTTTGAAGTGATTTTTAATACTGATGAAGTACAAACGCTACGAAGAAAAAGCTATAGCGCACAAAGCGACTATTTGTTCTTTGATTATATGGCTGCCGTCGCTGAATTTGGTGATACATCGGCACAAGCGAGTACAGCAAAAACGGCTTGGTTAGCACAACGAGAAGCGGTTAAAACACAATTTCCAAAATAACTGACTTATAAAACCACCTCGTTTTATAAGCGAACTGAAATTGATCAAACACAATCAACTTTTTATTGTATACATAGCCCGCTTTTGCGGGCTTTTTTGTATGCGTTTTTTTAAATGTATGGAGAAAATACACATGGCGTTAGAACAAGATATTGCCAAACTCATTGAGGCTTCAAATGACCTCACCACCATTGTGGATAACAAAATTCAAGACATAGATAACAAAGTGCTGTCAGCTAAAAGCACCGTTGATGGCTATATTAATCAAGTGAATAACTATATTGATTCAACCCGAGGCAAGCAGTCTCATTTTCGTTTAACTAAAAACCAAGCTTTACTACCAAACAGTGATAGTACATTCCCGCTTAATTGGAGCGGGGGATTTGTTAAAAGTGCTAAAGTTGTTGAGACTGTTGTTACAGGCTCTTTGCCAGAACAACGATCCGCTCTTGCTCGTGAGTTTCTTCAAGCGATTAACTCAGATCGACAGCATTTCGCTGGGAGCTTTAAGATATGGGAGTTTGAGTACTACCCAAATCGCCGAGGTGAAAATCAAGGGCAAGCAGCATATTTAATGTATCAGTATAGTAGACGAACCACTGTATCTACGGCTGCTGCCATAGTTAAACATATTAAAGGAGTGGTACCTAATGGTTACTGGTGTCAAGGTCTTGAGGCCAATCAACCAGCAAAATTATGTGGTCAACTGCTAAGTCATTCTGGGCGTAACAGTTACACCCATTGTCACCCATATGTAAATGGCATGGGAAAACCTGAAACAGAAACAGGCATTATTCAAGTTGCATTGCCAGCAGTGGTAACTGGAGATGTCGATTTAACCAATAAGGAATGGGGGCAGTTTGCATATTTAGGTGATGCTGACCAACCTGCGTATAATTAAGGAGAGAATATAATGGCTAAATTAAAAGTAAATAATCAGATAGTAGATCAATTTTATGACTTCGGTACACCGCCTGACGCAACCATGCAACTAGTGCATGAACAGTTCGGGGAAAGCGCAACCTATGTTGTTGAACTGACTGAACTTGAAGAAATAGCTCTATCAAAAGCAGCTAAACGGGCAGACATCACCACACAAGTGGCTGATACTGACTCATTGCTTGGTACAACCTCAGACACCACGCACTTACTCCTTAACGAACTCAGCGGCTTTATTAATAAGCTTAACAAAGCCACCACATTGGCAGAAGTGCGAGCATCAGCCACGTCATTACAATCAGCAATTGGCCACATTGAGGCAGACGTGGCTGCTGGGTCATTAACGTTCCCGTATCAAAGCAAAGGTCAGCAAAGCGTAATGGATGAAATATCAGCGCGCGCCACTGCGGTTAACCAAGTGCTTAGTAAGTAAACCTCAGCAATACCATATTGGTGATAATGGCTGCGTATCACGTTGCCCGTAAGACCACCACAAGTAGGTGTTACGGGCAAGGTGTTTGGCCATTAACAATACGATATAGCGAGTGTTTAGTTTAACGAATTCTTAGTTTTACAAATTATGAGTTTAACAAATTATGAGTTTAACGAATTTTAGCGCCATCGAACTCAACCAACTTCCCACGCCAAGCCTTGTAGAGTCTCTTAGCTTTGACGCCATAAGCAGTGCGATACTTGCAGATTACAAAACCCGTTTTCCAGATGCGCAGCTGAATTTTGCCAGCGATCCAGTAATAAAACTCATTGAGTGTTTTGCTTATCGAGAGTTATTAGTAAGAGCACGCATCAATGAAGGGGCCGAAGCGGTTTTATTGGCAAAAGCCACCCGCACTGAGCTGGACTATTTAGGGCAACGATTTGGTGTAAAAAGAGCGGTAAGAGCAGGGGTTGATCAGGTAAATAACGTCAATAGTGTCGCGAGTGATGATTCAAGCGCATTTGAAAGCGATGAACGTTTTCGTACTCGCATTAAACTGGCTTTAGAAGGGTTTAGCACCGCAGGACCCGTTGGGGCGTATGCGTTTCATAGTTACAAGGCGTCTTCACATATAAAAGATGTATTTATTGAAGCGCCAGAGTTTGTGATGCAAGCGCCACCCTCAGCCATGGCTGAGCAATTACCCAGTGGAACTATGCTGCTTAAAAACACCTATAGTGCCGACTTAACCACCCCCATGCCCGGTGATGTTGCTATTACATTATTATCTGATGAAGGGAATGGCACGCCATCAAATGCTGTTTTACAGGCGGTTGAGCAACACTTAAATCAAGATGATATTCGCCCACTCACAGATAGAGTGAATTTGCTGGAACCCCACATTTTCGACTTTGAAGTGAAAGCAAAACTGCATTTATACCCGGGTTTAAATGCCGATGAAATATGCGCCGAGTCACAGGCGGCATGTCAAACGTGGCTCAATACTCATCATAAGCTTGGCCATGATATTTCACTCTCTGGGTTATATGCTGTGTTGCATAGCGCGGGGGTGCAGCGAGTAGAATTAATTAGCCCCACAGCCGATATTGTGGTTGCACAAAATCAAGCGGCATATTGCACGCAACTAACGGTTTCTGTAGAGGCGCAGCGCAATGTCTAATAGCGATGAACGTCCAACCAAGTTAACGCTTGCTAATAGCTCATTGCTTGAGTCGTCATTGCTTGAAGCCAGCGCACGCCTTGAAGACATACCTGTTCAGTTAAAGCATCTTTGGGACCCAAATAATTGCCCAGCACACTTTTTATCTTGGCTTGCCCATGGTTTAAGTGTTGACGCATGGGACAGTGCGTGGCCTGAGCATATTCAGCGTCAAGTGATTGCAGCCAGCGTACCAAATCACCGTATTAAAGGAACGGTCGGGGCGCTAAAGCAATCCCTCAATGCACTCGATGCAGACTTAGAACTACAAGAGTGGTGGCAAATCGGTGGCCCACCACACAGCGCCCGCGTATTGGCTTTGGCTAAAAACAACTTAGATGAACAGGGCGCAAGCTTTATCACTCCTAAGTTGCAAGCACAGCTGTGGCAGGCAATTGCTGCCAACAAGCCTTGCAGAACGCAAATTGACTTTCAGATTGGCAATATTCAGCAAAATAACGTGTATTTGGCGGCCGCAGGGCAAAGCACCACGGTAAAAACCAATCACCTCGCGCAACGTGTTGATGGCGAGTTTGATACCAGTTATGTCACGTTACAAAGCGTGATCAGCACTTATGAAATTGGCACCGGGCGGTTAGCGCAAAACGCCGATGACCAATTCGATTTAAGTCATATCACAGTACAAGGTGTAGCCAGTAACTATGAAATAGGCACCGGGCAGTTACAGCAAAATGCCGATGACCAGTTCGATTTAAGTCATATCACAGTACAAAGTGCAGCCAGCAATTATGCAATAGGCATGGCGCAGTTGCAGCAACATGCTGATGGAGAGTTTGCGCTTTGCCAAACTTATGTTGCTAACACCACACACACCACCACATTTCAAACTTCATACATGGAAATTCTATGAATACTTATCAACCTATAATTACGCAAGCTGGCTTAAATAAAGCGGTTAATGCGAAGGAAAAGGGGTTGAGTGTACACCTCAGCCATATCGCGATTGGCGATAGGGGGTATACGCCAAACAAAAATGACACAGCCCTGAAAAATGAAAAAGACCGAGTAGAGACGGGTGACGCTACCGACTACAAAAATGGTCAGTTTCGCGTGTCGGGTAAATTCACCAGCGACACCGACTATGCAGTACGAGAGGTCGGCTTTTTTTTATCAGACGGAACCTTATTTGCCCTTTGGTCACATCCTGAAAATGTGCTTTTTTACCTCACCCCCATGGCAACGGTTGTGCAGGGGTTTGACTTATTACTCAGTGCCGCGCCACACGACGCCATTACCGTCACCCACAATGGCGACTTAAAAATGTATTACGACGACGTGTTTATGCAAATGACCCAAGTACAAACTGAAATGCTGACTGCACAAACGCAAACTAACACCAATATCGTCAATCTTTATCAACAATTAGCCGAAAAAGGACTTTTATAATGAGCACCATCGAGTCACAAATTCAAAAACTCAATGACACAAATGCAGAGTTAGCCCGAGTAAATAACGAGCTAACGAATACAGTGCGCACTCATACGAGTGCAATTAACAATGAAGTAGCAGCGGCAAAAAATACCATGGCAGCAGCCACAGCCAGCGCGATCAGCGAAGTAAAGGCCGATGCCAACGCAGTGAATGCTGAAATTAAAGCGCGCATGGACGACGCGGTAGTCCCTTGGCTGCCAGCTATGACCAAAGTACAGTTTGATGCATTACGCGCTGATCGAAAGCAAAAATATGCGGGGAGCGGGTTTGTTGAGTGGGGTAAACATTCATCTGTTTATGAAATTAATGCCAATATAAATGAAGGAATGTTTTGTGCGAGTTATAACGGGGAGTCATCTAGATATAGTAAGCTGACAATTGGTTCAAAGCTTGGCTCTTCTGGTCAATCTTCGACTGAATTTGCTAGCGTCTTGGTCGATGGAGTAACGTTGAGGCTGAGCGACTCGAGAGTTGATGTATACGGAATCCATTGTACTTTCCCTGAGGCACCAGATGGCACCAAAACCTACGACTCCGCCACAGGCACAGTCACTCAACACACCAACGCCGAGGTGGCATTCGCCTCTGAAACGGCCACCAATAAAGTCATTACCTCACGCAAAGACCTGGTGTTTTTAGAGTCATGGCATGAAAAAATAACGGATAAAGATATTGTTTACCCGCTGGGCAACGTGCAATACGGTGCAACTAGTTACGAAGGTATAGCACTATCCAATAATTTGGTCGCACAAAGCTATTCGGCGTTTGGTGAGTGGGACGAAAACACCAAGGGGTATGGTGCAAAATGGTCGTCATTAACCGACGCACAAAAAGCGCTATTTTTAAGTGAGCCTGGACATAATATTTACTATGATGCTAAAGCTAAAATATACGTTCAGGTGCGTTATCGTATGCGCGTTGTTGAGGGGATGAGTGATGACTGGAATGAATTACGTCCATCAGTTCATGAAATAACAACGGAGTGGGCGATTGCGAATAGACGCAGAATCACCTTTGTACAGGGCTCTGATTTATCAATTTCCAGTACAGTGTTTTTAATGAAAGACCATGCACAAACAGCATTAACGAAGGCTGATAATGGGATAGCGGAGGGGGAAGCACAAACGTTAGGACGCACAAGCTTTGGAGGCACTAAACCTCTGGCATTGCCAATCGCCCTCGTCCAACGCATGAACCAGGGGGCCTTCCACCCAACTTATAACCCTATGGGAACGGGAAAACTCATTAATACCGCTGAAAATGGTTGGGTGCATTGGTACGCAAGTAATGCAGCAAGCGTTTCATCAAAAAGCGCTTGTTTTATCGATTATCGAGATGGAGGTGTAGGAGACAAAAACCGTAAAGTAGGTGCGATTAGGGGCGGTGATGGATATAGTGGCCGCTTAGAACAATATAAGTTTCATGACGCCATCTACGCGGGCCAAGTAGAAGACTTACGTTTAAACGCTAACAAGCTTGATGTAAATAAATTACGTGAAGACACCATGCGCAAAGCCGTTGCAGGAACTTTACGCGGAAAAGAGCCAACTCTATTTACGCATTTCAAGGAGTTAAAGTCAGGTTACTATCGAGCTAGTAATGAATGGAATGCATCATTTTATGATTCACCTCAAGATGGTAATACAATTGATTTCTTTAGCAATGGTTTTCGTGCTTCTACACCTGTTATGGTATGGCAACCAGCAACGGGTATAACACTTTATGGCACTGTCTCTAATTCAAATGCACATTTGAAATTAACCGATCAATTTAGTAATTTAGGAGGAGAGAAGCATACTAACCCATTGAGTAAAGTTGGGCTGACCCATAGCGACATTTGTTATTTTGCTGAATTAAAAAAAATGGGCTCTGAATTCGATTCACTCCCTTGGGTAGATATTATTGGTCACCCAGAACGTATTGCGACCACTTTTCCAAATGGTGTAATTGGTCAGTGGTTACCAAAGCTACCAGATAATTCATCCGGTTACCCATTAAATAGAAAAATGACCAATACAGCTCTAAATGCAAGTTATAGCAGAGATTTAGGTGCTACATGGACAAATGCAAATGTTGGACATAATGCTTTGCTAAATACCAGTTCAGGCAGTTGGAACCCAGAAGTTGTTGCTTTATTGAGCTACGAGAGCCAAGCCAGTTTTACGGCGTTGGCAAATAACTTGAACATTGCGGATAACAGTGCCGGTGATGTATTTGTTTCTCTGAGTGCGAGTACAAATCAAGGGAATAGATTGCATCCAAGCTTAACCAATAAAATTGGTAAGTCAGGTGTATCAGACCCAACTTTTAAATCGTACTCTGTAGCATCTAGCCAAGTGATGAATGATAAGCTGGTATATGAGCCTAAACATCAATTAATGGATGTGGCAAAGCCAGCAAACAACTCACCTGCTGTGAAAGCACTCTCAACCATTACCGAAAAAAATGGTTTGTATTACCTACAGCTACACGGCGCTGAGTTAAAACACCATACACCAACGTTTAATGATGTAAATCCAAGTTCAAACACTACCTACACTGAAGGGAACTTTTATTGCCTAACAAATTATGGTGCTAAAGGCTATTACGTGTGTGGAGTAACGATGACATTTGCGTTCTATACCGATAAAAAATTTATTCAAATGGAGAACGGAGACATAGTCCATGGGCCGACAAACCAAGTTGTATTGCGTAAATTAAATACCGCAGATGGCGGCAGTTGGGGCGACGACCAAACTATCCCCATCGTTAACGGTGAAGATGTAAAAACTGACCTCAATGGCAATGTCGTTAAAGTTTTCTGCCACCACAGCCAAATCCCACTAGGCATTGTCCATAACGACTAAGGAAAGACTATGACTCAAGAAAAAATAAATGAACAAGCAGGCAATCAATCAAGAGCTCAGTCAAGTGCTCAATCAAGCACTGAACTTGAAGCGCTGGTAGCTGGCACACCAGAGAATACGGCGACAGATCATACTTCAGAAGTTGCAATAGCAGAAACGTCCCATGAAGTGACAGTCCATGAAATAACGTATCAAGATGTGCAAACTAAAATGGCATTGCGTCATCCGCGAGCGCAAATTGATGCGCTATTGCAACAAGCTATTGCGCAAGAGCAAGCCAATTATGACGCTGTACACGCACAGTGGCTGGTGGAGGTGGCGCAAACACAAGCATTGATTGATACGGCTGTGGCACATAATGCAACTAACCCGGATGAACCACTGGTCGTGCCTGAGCTGCCAAATGAGCCGGTGATTGATTTAGCACTGCGCCGAGCATGTTATAAAAGCGAACATGTGGCCGTGGATTTAGCACTGGCCACCGAAGCAGAGCCCGCCAAAGTAGTGTTTGATGATGATGCATTGATTACCTATCACCACCCAGCAACCGAGGCGCACAGTGCTGAACACATTGAACAAGTCAAACGGGAACGCTTTAAAGCGCAGCGCGCCATTGATGTTGCGGCCATTACAGTCGAGGTTGAAGGGCTGGTATTTGATGGCGATGAAACAGCGCAAACTCGGATGGCTCGTGCTGCAGTTGTCATGGATGACACTGAAAGCGTTTCTTGGGTATTGGCTGACAATAGCCAAACCAGTGTGAATAAAGCGCAACTGGTTGCTGCATGTAAAGCCGCTGGCCTTGAACAAACTCGGTTTTGGATGAATGATCTGTAATACTCAAGATTAGTTAACCTCAGGTTAATTAACCTCAGGCTTTGATAAGGGTTTTGGAATAGAAAGTGTTTTGAAAACACACTTACGTACAACCCAATGATGATATTTTGTTCAATATCAAGGCGCTTTTATGCAGTAATAGCGGGCTATTACAAATGAAAGCAACGCCGAGAGTGAGAAAAATAGCCTTATTGGGCAAATTCGCTTATCCAGAGCTGAGGTTAATTACAATCACTCTAGTCACTTATATTGAGTAAACGCTTTATAGGTGGCTAAGATCGCTTTAATCTTTTTTGTTTTTAAGTACGTGCGCATATCGAACCATTTTTATGGTTATTTATTGTGAACATTTAATATTATTTAAGGTTGCCGTTACTATTATTGATGTTAGGTCAATATTGACCGTTTCCATTCCCATATTCTTGCTATTATTCCCTTATATTTGAAATACCTGTCAATTATTAACTCTTCACATTCAGTGCATTCATATGGTCATTTTTTGCTTGTAGGGTCATTACTTTTAATGGCATTTATCAGCACTTTTTTATTTAACCTCAGGTTATTTATTTTCAAACCCTTATTAAGAAAAGTTTATGTCAACATCTCAACTTCTGGATTTATCTAAGTTACCTGCGCCCGCTGTGCTTGAACAGCTTGATGCGGAGCAATTACTCAGTACGTTGAAAAACATGCTGATCACCAATAACCCTGAACTGGCCAGTACGTTAGCGTTAGAGTCAGATCCATTAACGCAATTATTAAATGCGTATGCCTATCAAAGTTCCTTATTACGTGCACGGGTCAATGATGCCGCTAAATCGACTTTGTTAGCCAGTGGAATGGGTTCTGATTTAGATCATATTGCCACGCGTTATAGCGTGACTCGCTTGGCAGGGGAGAGCGATGAGCGATTACGTCAGCGTATTTTAAAAGCCTTTCACAGTCTCAATACGGCCGGTACCCAAGAAAGTTATGAGTACCATACGCTCAGCGCAGATGCACGAGTCAAAGACGTGTTCGTAACCAGTCCCAGTCCGTCACATATTGTGATCACTATTTTAAGTAATGAGACCCCAAAAGGGTTGCCTTCAAACGATTTAATGAACAAGTTAGAAACCACGTTTGGCTTAAAAGCGGGAGATCAAAACTCAGTGTCGGATGTGCTCAGTGCTCAAAAGATTCGACCAATTGGTGACCGAGTACAATTATTAAGTGCCAAAATGCGCACATTTAACTTACAGGCAAAAATTAAACTAGAACTGGGCCCAGGCCACGCACAAGTTGAGCAACAAGTGCGCAATAAGGTGGCTGGATATTTAAGTGAACGCGCCGGGTTAGGTAAACATATTAAACGTTCTGCACTGTTTGCTGTGCTGCACCAAGCAGGCGTTGAGGAGGTTGAACTGCTGAGCCCTATTGATAATATTTTGGTGCACAATGATGAAGTAGCGTTGTGCGACAACGCGCTAACGGGGCTTGAATTTGAGGTGCTTATATGAGCACTGAAATAAACCATATAGACAATGGTGAGTTAACCTCCTTAACATGCGCCCATACTCAAGAGGGGGAATTTAAATCGCTTCTCCATGGTAGTGTGCTACAAGCCCAATTACAAAAGCTCATCGATACAGAGTTTAAAGCCCTTGCCAAAGGAGCGAATACGGTGTCAAGTCTGTGGTTACCCGACACCTGCCCACTAGAACACCTACCTTGGCTAGCATGGAGCCAAGGTGTAAAAGAGTGGGATGAAAGCTGGCCTGAAGCTATTAAACGTCAGGTGGTTGCCGATAGCTATCTGCAGCATCAGTATTTAGGGACGCGCTATGCCATCACTAACGCACTGGCGCACTTTGATATGGGGGCACAAATAAGTGAGTGGTTTGAGCACCACCCCATGTCCGAACCAGGTACTTTTCGGGTTGATGTGTATGTGTCGCACCGTGGCATAGACTTACCGCTTATTAAAGAAACCCGCAAGCTCATTGACCGCGCTAAGCGTAAATCGGTTGACTATAACTTGCATATGAACTTGCAAGCTAAACCCGTGGTTGAACTTAACAGCATTCATTGTAGCTCCTCAATGACCACCATTTATCCTTATACTCATTAAAGAATACACCTTATGTCAAATTCTCAATATTGGACCATACTCACGCGCGCTGGCCGTGAGAAAGTACTGGCGGCCATTGCCAATAAGCACACTGTAAAAATCAGTGAATTTGCGGTTGGGGACGGCCAGATAAGCCATACCTCTAACGACCTGTCTAATCTCAAGTACCGCAGTCATACTAGTTCTTTAAAGCAATTAACCAACAATAATGCGCTTATAGAAGTGGTTGGCGTTGTACCTGCCACAGAAGGCGGTTTTTATGTTCGTGAAGCGGCTTTTTATACCGATGATGGTGAGGCATTCGCCATCATTAATTACCCTGAAACGTATAAACCGGCAGCAGCAGATAACGCCGCCGCAGAGCTCGGCATAAAAGCAGTGATTGATGTTGTTAATGCCCAAGTGGTGAGCGAAAAAATCGATCCGTCTGTGATTTATGCCACTAAAGAGTGGGTGAGTGACCAAGTTGATCAGAGTGAACTCAGTGTTTTATCGCACGTCGGAAAAAATTGGACCTTTGATAATGGTACCAGTACCACGGTGAATATTAATGCGGATAGTACGGGTATGGCAACACTCAATGTGTGTTCGCTGGATGGGGTGGAAAATGAGCAGACAACAGGCCGTGTTTATGTGGGGCAATCACTGCGTCATGGTGGTGGTATTGAATACAATGGTGACAATAACCCCGTAACAACGGGGGCAGGTGCTGATCATATTAGTTTTTTTAGAAGCGATGGTAGTGGGTTGCACTGGACAGCAAGAAACTATGTTCACAGCAACGACTGGGAATTTCGCGGCTCAGTTACATCCCCTAGCTTTATTGAAGGTACCATCAGCTTAAAAGACAAATATCTAGGCAAATCAGCCAAAGCATTTGACTCCGCTAAACTTGAAGGAAAAACCAAAGCACAGGTAATTAGCGAAGCGCGAACGGGGTTGATGGCAGTGGACGTAAGCGCTGTGCCAGCTAACTATTTACAAACAGAAACCACACTTAATGCGAATGAAGTTGATTTACAAGGTGTTACTTTCAAACATCTAACCAGTGGAGCAGAAAATAAGCCATCAGGCGCGGATCATGCACTACAAACGTTATCGTATAGTGCTGATTGGTCAACGCAGATGGCGAGTGATTGGCGCACGAATCGTTGGTATGTGAGAACGCAAAATAGTGGGAGCTGGGGGTCGTGGGCTGAGTTATATACGAACAATAATAAGCCAACGCCCGCAGATATCAGCGACAAAATGGCGCGTTTTGAAAGCTCTGTAATTGATACCAGCGGTCCGCATGATTTAACCATTCGAGGCAAACGTGCGCTGGTTGGCTTTGATGACAAGCTGGTCATAAACTATGGTAAAGATTGGGGCGAGGCTGAAGCTCATGGAAACTGGTTGTTTTCTGGTAATTTAGCAATACAAGATGGTAATACTCAATTAGAGAAAGGGGACGGTAATTCACTCAAGATAAAAACCAATCATGGATTTGCAGATATTGGACCGCAAAGCCTACATCATTTTCACTTTTACACTGATAGGCCAAATTACTTTTTTAACAAATCATTACTTGTGCGCGGCGAAATGTACGCTGGGCCCAATTATAACCAGCGCGTATACCACGAAGGTTATAAACCGACCGCCCGCGATGTGGGTCTTGATAAAGTACACAATGTGGATGCGTTAACCTATTTACCATTGCATTCTGCAAGAGACTTTACCCTAGGGACGCTCATAACCACCTCAATAGATTACAGCGTTAACGAAGGTGACAGCTGGATGTTAGAGATTACGGGGAACGGGTATGTAGGTGGTCTGCCCATTGATTTAAAAGCGCAGGGGTACATATACAATCAGACCATAGTAAATACCACTGCAGTCGCGACTGGGTTTAAGCTGTCGGGGTTGATTGCTATCAATGTCGATGGGCGTTTGTGTTTTTGGTTCCCAAGACAAGCCTATTGGCAAGGCTTTGATGTGCGATGTATCTCAACACAATTCGCTGGGCGTAGGCACAATACGCTGCTTTCGATTACAGATAGTGCGAAGCCAAGTGGTACAAAAGAAGCTTCTATACCAATTGCCTATGTGTACGACTCAACGCAAAAACCCACGCCCGCAGAGATCAGCGATAAGTTAGGCGTTTTTGACAGCTCGCATATAGCGGCAACGGGTCAAGATTTAACAATTCGAGATAAACGCGCATTAGTGGGCCATGAAACCGAACTTGCCATTAATCATGCATCCGACTGGCCCGTAGTCAGAGGCTATGGTACGTGGTCAATTGAGGGAGACTTGGAAGTCAAAGGCGACTTGAAAATGTCGGGCTCAGACAGCTACATATGGACGCCGAACACTGAAAACGGCTACACAGGTATTTATGATGCGTTCAATAATAAAGTGGCACTCAAATACACCAACGGCCAAGGCTTTGACTATGGCGCTGACATTACCATTACCAAAAACAACCCATGGTTAACGCTCGATAGCGCAGGCTTTGGCAGTGATACTAATGAACAAGCGGCGGGCATTTCATTGGGTGAAAGCGGGCGGACAAGTTCGGCATCGTTACACCTAAGCTACACAGGCACAGGGTACAGCTATATTGGTATGGGTAATTTAGGCCCAGACAACATAGCCGATAACTGGGCTATGAAAATGCAGTACCAAAACACATGGGTGCAGTTTCGCAGTCAATTGTGGATTGGTGATGAAAATACACGAATAGAAAAAGGAGGTGGTAATTCACTCAAGATAAAAACCAATCACGGCTATGTTGATATTGGCCCACAAAACTCTGGACATTGTCATTACTCAACAGATAGAACTAGTCATTGGTTTAATAAAAACTTGCATGTAGAAGGGGAAATTTACGCAGGATCAAGCTATGACAAACGCGTATATCATGAGGGGCATAAGCCCACAGCCAGCGATGTAGGCGCATTTCAGCGTCACTACGGCCGAACACCCACAGTAGTTAAAGACAACTTTACAACAATCGCAAAAATTGAGGGGTACGGACTTTCTTCAAGCATTGCTTTGCAATTAAAAGGCACATCAGGCAGTACTGTTGTTAACGTCAATGCATCTATATTAGTGAATCATCATCAAGATATCGTCATTGACTCACTGTGCGGCGGATACACCGCAATTCAGTTGAAAGTGCTCAGCAACGGCAACGAAAAATACTTAATACAAGTCAAGTTACTCAGCGGTAATCCCCTGTATTTACATTGCGATATTTTATCGTACACCAACGATGGTGTGAGCATTGGCAGCTACGACACCACGGATTACACCATTGAGCATACGCACACGGTTAAATTATTTGGCCGTAATTTAAGCGCTAGCGGCGAAACGGGCATACAAATAAATGGTCACGATGTGGCGCATGCGGGCAATATTGCTGAGCAATCAGAGCGCCGCAGCGTTATATCAAGCGGCACACTGTCTGCGCACAGCAAAAACCATTTAACCACCACCGCCACGTTTACATTGCCAGATGTGAGTAATTTAGCAGAGGGCACCACGGTCGTTGCATCAAAAGCTATGGCGGCAAAACCCACAATTAAAACCCACGGTTCACAAAGTGGAAGTACAGAGCATATCGCCATGATGCGCGGCACCACCATGCTCACCGATACCAGCGTGTTATTTGATAGGCATTGCACGCTGACATTTATATTAAATTCAGCAAAAAATTGGGAGATGCAATAGTGAGTACAAGTGTTAGTGAGCTAGTAAATGATAGAAGGTGGATTCCAGCGGGATTTTCTCAATCAGCTGAATTCGAACACCGTAGTGTAGGAGCGACATCATATGTTACGATTGCAGAAATAAACACCCCTGTAAAATTGTTTTTTTTGGTAAACCATGGAGAATCAGGAAATTCGTCGCATCAATGGGTGAGATTGACAATAGATGGCGTTAGCTCCGAGCATAGAGCGGGTACGCAAAAAATAGTGATATCAGAAGATGGTGGTTATCAAACACTCAGTCCATTAATAGCCGAAAAGTCGCTAAAAATAGAAGTGAAGTCAGACGCCGGGTCAAACGGGATCGTGAGGTATGACTACTACTTTTTAGAGCAAGCATTATGATGAATCAAATGAATGATATTTTAAAACATGGCGTTGTTGTAGGGTCGGCGTTGAAGCGAGTAGAGTTTGAATATCCGTCGATTGTTTTAACCAAAACCACAATCACCAGCCCCAACGCCAAACTTATCGGCAACATTTGGTGGCTACCCAAAGACGAGCCGTTCACCATAACCGCGAACGCCACTGGCTTGCCAGATGGTGGCTTAATGGTGATGGTTGAGCGGGTGATAAATGCCACGCAACCTGTTGATGACATACGCTTTGTGGCGAACATCAAAGACGGCATTGTGACAATGCAAGGCAAGTTTGAGCAATCAGGCAATTACATCATCACCGCAAAGCGTTTAAACGCAGGGCTTGAGCGTATAGAAGCCCCGTTTAGATTGGCATTTGATACGTTAGAGTTTGATGCGTACATATCAGCGTAGTAATGAGTAGATAACACGGCTTATTTGATTTTTATCATTGGCGTTTAAATACGCTTATATTAGGGGCTGTAGATCTTTCAGGTTCATTTTTGCAGTAGTTTGATTGGATTTTATACAAAGCAGAGGCTGCGTAGCATGGTTCTTCCATGTGAGTCAGCCGATAACACAGTAGAAAAGCCAACCAAGCGCTGCCTACCAGTTCTTTTGAGCACCGCTTTCTCTTTGTTGTTTTATATTCGCTTAGATTACTAGGCCACATATTCAGCGCCGCGATAAAAGCATGCTCAAAGAGAACAAAAATAGAACAGCAAAGATCAACAGCCCCTAGTGTTTTACAAGGGGGTGGCATGACCACACATATTGATTTACAAACCCTGCCTGAACCAAACATCATTGAACCACTTTCTTATCAAGACATTTTAACCGAGCGTAAGCAACGTTTTATTGAATATGCACCGGCATACTCTGATGCCCTTGAACTTGAAAGTGATCCAATTAATGTGTGGTTACAGGTAGAAAGTTACCGTGAGGCGCTGCTACGCCAGCGCATAAACGACGCTGCTGCGTCGAACTTATTGGCCAAAGCAAGCCATGCGGATTTACAACATTTAGGGGCGTTTTATGGTGTATTGCGTCTTAACGAGGAGCCAGATGATGACTATCGATTGCGTATACGCGATAACACCATAGCATCAAGTACCGCAGGCAGTGACGTGCACTACCGTAAACATGCACTCAACGCTGCACCAACGGCCATTCTTGATGTGTCGGTTCAGAGCCTAAAAGATGGCTTAGTCACAATTACGGTGTTGGTTAAAAAAGAGCACGATGTTGATGAAGTGGTTGCCAAAGCAGCGAGTGCGGTGACCGCCAGTGATGTAAAAATGCTCACGGATACCGTAGACGTGAATAAAGCTGAGCTGATATACATTGATGTGGTGGCGGATGTTTATTTGCAAGAAAACACCTCTGAACGGGTATTTAATGAACTGAAAGCGTCACTTGCCAGTGCGTGGGAAGAAGAAGCGCGTTTGGGGTGGGATTTAACCCCCAGCTGGTTAAGCGCACAACTGCACAAAAAAGGCGTGCGAGATGTGGTGTTGCGCCAACCTGAAAAATTACAAAGTATTGATAAAACCCAGTGTGCTGTGATGGGTACTGTCACATTAAAACTCTGTCAGTGAGGGGCCTATGCAAGTTACGAATGTTACGCATGTGAAGCAAACATCGCCGCCAGCTAATGAGAGTGAGCTACAACCGCAAGCATTGCTACCCCCGAATCACAGCCAATTACAACAACAAGCGTTATTAAGTCAGCAGCATGCGCCTTATAATGATGCTATTTCACAATTAACCAATTTAAAAGCTCAGCCAAATGATGCGTTGCTGATGTGGTTGGTGTGGGAATATGGCCTTGAAGCGATTTTGCCATATAGTAGAAATTTACGGCAAACCTTAAAAGATGGCCTTGCGTGGCAACGCATTCGGGGCACACCGAAAAGTTTAGAATTGGCGCTCAGCTGGCTTAACTTACCGGCTGTGCACATTGAAAATACCGCACTAGGGCGACATCATTACACCTATCAGCTTGATTTAGGTGAGTTGCCTAAAGGGCGTACCAGCAATGTGACTAAATTGGCACAATTATCAGCGCCAGTCAGTGCCAAGCTCACCCGGCTATACCATGGTTATGATATTCGTAATCAAACCTTATCAGGTGAGCGAGCCCTCTTTGGTCATATTCTATCAGACTATTCAGGTGTGCCTGTTTTTGAGCATGGTAAAATGCTCTGCAAAGCCAGTTTTGGTAATCGCAGTAGCCAACAGATAGGCAGCTCGGTACAGCAGCTACATTTTGGCCATCATCGCACCCGCATTAAAACCAGTGAACAGCTCGATATTGTACAGCCATGGCGTTATTACCTAAGCGGTAATGTCCCATCGCGTTTACCAAATCAGCTGCTTCGTCACCGCACCACCAGCCAGCAAAAAATACTGGCTCAACGTGGCTGGGGTGGCACATGGCAAGGCGGTTGGGTGGGCGATTTACATGGCACAGTAAATGGCAGCCAAGGCCAATTATGTAAAGCGGTGATTGCGCATAGCCAAATACGCACCGTACAACCCCTTTACTTTGCCGGTGCTAATACGGGCCGCATGAACTTTGGGACGCTGAATATGACGTCAAAAGTACCAAATTCCTAGTACTCATACCTAAAGTACTCATATCTATCGTTCTTTTATTTATAGTACTGTTATCTCCAGTACTTTTATTTTTAGTATTTAATGCACTGAAATGCAGATAAGTTTGGGTTGAAGAGCATACCGAAACCTGAGCACCATCAATCAATTCGTGTTTTGTGACCAGCACAAAACACGCTTTCCATTTTGATACCAATTGCATAAAGTAGTGGCGTTAATGGGTTAGTTGGCCCGCTAGCATAATCACTATTTTGATCAGGTTGGTATAACACTCCCTTGCGGATAAGCATGACCTTCAAAGGACCTTCCCATGACAATCGAAAACGGATTAACCCAGTTACAAGTTGATGTCGCAGAGCTGACAGACGAAAGTGTGAAATTAGCCAACAGTGTAACAAGCAGTTTAGCCACAATAGATGCCGTAAAAGGCGATATTCAAAACACCCATGATCTTGTTGATAGTAATTACCAAGCCATGAATGACTGGCAAACAAAACACGGCACCGTGACGTTTAAAAACCTACAAGGCCAAAATAAACAGGTAAATACGCTATCCAAACTGATTTTAGACAGTGAAAAAATCAACCCCAACCCTCATGTGATGAGCAAAGCCCAATTTGACGCGTTGCGAGAGCTGCGTAAACAGCAATATGCAGGCAGTGGTTTTGTAGAGTGGGGGAGGCACAGAGATGGAGGGTTAGAGGTTGCCATTAACCAAGGTATGTATGACGCTCAGACTACACCGAATACAATAAAGCTTGGGCGTCGAGACAGTGACGGGTTAGGCGTATCAAAAGCTGCGTTTCCATTAGCGGTTGTGGGTGGCGTTCAACATGTTATAGAGGGTGTAAACGAACCTGATTCCATATCCAATAATATACCTTTTCCACCAGCGCCGGACGGCACCAAAACCTATAATTCAGCCACGGGTGTTGTAACTGAGCATGCAAGCGCTGCACAGGCTTTTGAAGGACTAGTAGAGAACGGTGACTTTAGGGGAGATATTAGTCGCTGGGCTAATGGTAACTCTGCCACTCAATCTGTAAACAATGGTGTTAATACAGTCACCAACACAACATCAGGTGCGGGTTATATACAGCAAACGTTTGATACTCCTGCATCTGTTAGAGTTGAGATAGTATTGAGTAATGTGACAGATAACCCGGATTTTTATTATAGAATGACAGGCGGTGGAGGCTCAGCAGGGATCCCACTAACGAGTGGAGTGAATGTATTTGAATTAAACGACGTTGATACTGAAACGACGCCATACTTCAGGATCAGACCAAGTGCTGTAACTTCAAGTACAGCATCTATAAATGTGCACTCAGTATCGATAAGACCAATAACAGAGTCGGTTATTACTTCACGTAAAGATTTGGTGTTATTAGAAACGTGGCATGAAAAAATTGCCGATAAAGATATTGTATTTCCTCTCGGGAATGTTCAATTTGAAGGGGTGATTTCAGAAGCAGGAGGTGTTCCTGTATGGCCTATAGACATTACGTTTGGTATACCTAAATCTTACAGCGCTTTTGGTGACTGGGATAGTAAGACTGAAGGAAGAGGCGCTAGGTGGTCAACGATAAGTGAAAGTGAGCGTAAACACTTTATAGACAACCCTGATAATAATATATACTTCGACTCAAAAGTCGGTGAGCTGATCCAAGTGCGTTACCGTATTAGGGTAATAGAAGGGCTGGGAGAAGATTGGGATTATCCTGTACGATTTGCGAGAAATAGCTCGAAAACAGGTTTAACGGATGAGTTATCTTTTAGAAATAATGTTTTCAGTGTTAAACCGAAAGGGATGAGGGAAAACATAGTTCAAGATTTAGATAAAGATTACCCAACTGATTCAGGCGGTTTAGTTGGTTTCTATACTACTGCTGAATATAGAAATAATCATGTCGTAGGTGATGCCGGGTTGTATGCTACAGCAACATATCATTCAGCACCTTACTCTGTAGCAGGTACTTCACCTTATGTTTTACCAATAGCGTTAGTGCAACGTATGAACCAAGGTGCCTATCATCCTAGTTATAACCCGATGGGTACGAAACCGATTACTAACGATTATGGAGATCAGAGAACTTCGGCTTTATGGTATAATGTTTTTGGTACAAATAAAGATCATGTAATAAGCACGTCAGCAATGTTTGATCCTCGTGTATTTCTAAGTAATAGTGGTCATATAGGGCATCCTTACGGGTTTGAAGGTCGTTCAGACCAATACAAATATTACGATGCTATCTACGCAGGGCAGGTTGAAGATTTACGTCTCAATGCCAACAAGCTTGATGTGAAGCAGTTACGTGAAGATGCCATTCGTAAAGCTGTTGCAGGTGAAATGCGAGGTAAGGGAAGTGTTCCATTTACTATTGTATTCCCTGTAACATCAAGCTCCTCATTTAGCTCTGGTTCGGGATTGCTAAGGTTTGAGACTATTGGCAGCCTAAAGGGGTTAATCCCTTATACCGCAGGAAATACAGCTTGGAGTAGTGGGTTAACTACAACATCTACCACCTTGTCAGGATACTTCATTGACAACACTTCTGGTACTATTAGCGGTTGTAGTACTGTAGTTTTATCAGAGACTACAGGGTCAGAAAACTATGCTTACGATAATGGACATAGTGATTTCCCTGATTTCCCAGCAGGCAGTACGGGTTGGCTGGTAATGTTTATAGGTAAGGATTTTACAAATGAGGAGAGAAGCTATGTTGGATTTCCTCAGCCTGAATTCGATTCACTCCCTTGGGTAGATATTATCGGAGACCCTGAAAGAATCGCAGCTACATTCCCTGATGGGGTTATCGGGCAGTGGGTTCCTGATTTAACCGTTGGGACAAAGCAATGGCAACTTAATCGTAAGCAAGTTTTAAGGCACCGCAGGACTAGAACAACAGACAATGGATCCACTTGGGTAGATTTTTCTTGGGATCTTGGTTCTAATGATCCAAAAAATACAATTTATCACTTTAACAGTGAGGATGCCGTTACTTTAGTCACCTACGAATCCCCCTCAAATTTCACTGAACCTTCAAGCAACTATGCCATAGTTGGCAATGTTGGCGATGTATATGCTAGCCAAGCACATCAAGTACAGTACGGAAATAGGCTACATCCATCCCTAGTTGGTAAAATTGGTAAGCGCAGTGGTGGTGCTTATTTACAAGAATTTGTATCTGTAACTAAGTATTCTAAATACGCTCCTGATGGTGATTTAGGGTGGACTTCTGTTATTGGAGATGAACCGCTACATGCACCATTAAGTTTAGACACGCCAAACGATAATTCACCCGCAGTTAAAGCACTTTCAACCGTCACTGAAAAAGATGGGCTGCTGTATCTACAGTTACATGGTGCTGAATTGAAATTTAAACCTCGCACAATCGCTGATATGACTGTAATTAATGCTGGTTCTCCTACAGGAGCTATTACAAAAGGTCATGTTTACTTGTTTCAGGGATTTGATAATGCACTAGTAAACAGGCCGATGGTAGCATTAGTTGATCACGCAGGAACCACTTGGAACCCCAGCTCTTACAATGGTTATACCTTAAATGATTTAGGTGAAGTTATGACTAATACCGGCACTAAGTTCACTTTAATTCGCTCATTTGATAGCCATTGGGGCGACGACCAAGTCATTCCTATCGTTAATGGTGAAAATGTTAAAATCGACCTGAACGGCAATACGGTGAAGGTGTTTTGTCACCATACTCAAATACCATTGGGTATTGCCAGCAACTAAGCAAGTTAGCTTGATTGGAGTCAGGCAGTTGTATTAAATAATACCACTGGCATGGCTCACTTACATGAAAAGCAAAGCCAGCGGTATTACGCTTTGAGTGATTGCAGGTCATTTATTGTTAGCTTATACGAGGTTATTTATTGGGCGGCACAGTGGGCCTGTTTTTCCAAGTGTTTGAGAGTTAACGTGTATTACTGCCACCTCTCACATGTGAGATGTAAAATGGTGAGGGCAAAGTTGTCCGTTATTCTTTTTAAGAAGGGGGTATAGTAGCGATATTGTGAGCACAGTTTCAGCACTGAGGTGTATTTAAGTGAATACAAAAACGTGCGTTCATTGTGATCTTGCAACATCGCTATTTAACCTCAGGTTTGGATAAGGGTTTTGGAATAGAAAATGTTTTGAAAACAAACTTACGTACATTCCAATGATGATATTTTGTTCAATATCAAGGCGCTTTTATGCAGTAATAGCGGGCTATTACTGCATAAAAGCAACACCGATAGTGAGGAAAATAGCTTTATTGGGCAAATTCGCTTATCCAGAGCTGAGGTTACTTACTATCATTTTATTGTGTATTTTATATCAACTAAGCTGCAACAGGCGCTAAGTGCGCTATCGTGAGTTTGGTAGAACCGAGAGTGTTTGGCACGATAAAATACATTTCATCCCCTTTTTTATGGAGAAAGCCATGACTACATCGACAACGTATTCGGCGGTAGTTTGGACTAAACAAGGGCTCGCTAAACTGATGTCGGCGTCACAGCAAGGATTGAGTTTAACAATCACGCATGTGTCGGCGGGCAGCGAAGCGTATACGCCCAGTGATACCCAAACGCAATTACGTCAACAACAACAAATCGTGCCTATTGGAGGCGCAGAAAAGCTCGATAACAACCACCTACGGTTTAGCGCCTTATTTGACGGCGAGAAAACGTATGATGTAAAAGAAATCGGCATTTGGTCAGAAGGGACCTTAGCAGCCGTGTACAGTATTGCTAATCAGCAACTCAATCATAAAGCAGCGAATGCAGCTTGGGTAGAAATGTTTACCCTCGATGTGTCGACGCTGCCATCAAATAACATCAGTTTTGAAATGGGTGTGAATAACGCCAATATTTTTATGGCAAAAGAACTCGCCAGTTTGACTCACGCACAGTTATTGCAAGGTAAAAACCTCATACAGCAAGCACATAGCAATATGCTACTAGAAGAGCGCTTGCGCAAAGCGGGTTTATAGGGCTTATCATAGGGCGAATAATGGAGCTTATCGCTAAGTAGCGAATTAAGCACGGTGTCATTTGCATCATGTCGGTAAATCAGCATTAACATTTAATACCGAACATCTAAAATCAAACATCTAATATTTAGCAACTGATTCTTAGCACCTAATACCTAGTATTGACTACCGACACAATAACACGGTAATGGCATCGATTTATGTGCCGCGCAGCAATGAACCGCGCAGCAAGTAAGTCGCATAATAAACAGCGCACAATGCCATTTGCGAGAGACAAACCCCTTAGCATAATAGGTAGCCTTTAGGCTATTCAGACTAAGTGGGGGCCTGTTGTGAAGAACCCTTTAAATGGTTTGTACATAACAGGTTTTGAACGAGGAACTTTTTATGACTTTAGAACAAACACTCACAGATGTTGCTTTAGAAGCAGCAAAACATGCCGACTCAGCCAACAAGCTGATTGATGATGTGAAAAGCGGCATCGACACCATTAATGTGGTATCACAAAATCACAGCGTGATGGACGACTGGCGCACCAAAACCGGCAAAGTCGCCTTTAAAGATATAGCGGGCAACAGCCATGAGGTTGACACGCTGGCAAGTATTATCGCCGACGCTGAAAAAATAAACCCCAACCCCCACGTGATGACCAAAGCCCAGTTTAATGCCTTGCGTGAACTACGCAAAAAGCAGTATGCAGGCAGTGGCTTTGTAGAGTGGGGGAAGTGCTATCAACCTGAAGGTAGTTGGAGCCCAAAATGGATCAATAATGGCTTGTATCAATCAGCGCTGTCTGTGGCGCATGCTAATGAGTTACTAATGGGCTCGCAAGGCACAAACCCACAAGGAATATCAAATACTGATTATCCAGAAAGTGTGATTGATGGCGTGACGCATAAGTTAAGCCTAATTAATTCAAACAATTTAGATTTAATGAATCGAATTAAGTTTCCGGCAGCCCCAGATGGCACTAAGGCTTATGACTCTGCTACTGGCGTTGTGACTGAGCATACAAGTGCTGCTGAGGCATTTAATGAAAGAAAAAATAACCTGAGCGCTGTGGCCGATGGCAAATATGATGTAACGAATAGTACTTTTAAATTTGAAAGTACCAAACCAAGTGGTTTTTCGTTATCGACAGGAAAGCCCGCAGGTTCTGCTAAAATTGTTGTGCGGGTGGAATCATCTATCACAAAAGCGCTTGAACTGAGAGATAGTAACTCTCCAGCGGGAGATGCTCCTCTAATGAAGAGTATTATCCTAGAAGCCGGTAAGACTGTAGACTTAACGTTTAATTGTACTATCACGTCAGGAGGGGTTTATTTTAGAGTCCCAGATCCTGTCGTTGATCAGGCTCTTAAGGTTCATACGTTTCAAGTGCTACCAACAACAGAATCAGTCATTACTTCTCGTAAAGATCTCGTATTTCTTGAGTCATGGCATGAAAAAATAGCTGACAAAGATGTGGTTTATCCGTTGGGTAACGTGCAATACGGTGCAACCGCTTACGAAGGTATTGCATTGCAGAATAACTTGGTGGCACAGGGTTACAGTGCATTTGGCGAGTGGGATGGCAATACCACAGGCCATGGTGCTAAATGGTCAAGTTTATCAGAAGCGAGTCGCGTTAAGCTATTGGCGAACCCAGCGCACAATATCTATTATGATCCAGAGGTCAAGGCCTACATTCAAGTACGCTATAGAATACGGGTTGTTGAAGGGCTTGGGAATGATTGGGTGCATACAGGAAGTAAACAAGTAGATTCTACAGGATGGCGTATGCAGTACGCCCAATCATTGCGAGTCAAACCACAAGGCCAACATTCATCTATTTCTAAGGACTTTGACAAATACACTCAAGGTGCTACAGGACTATTTGTTGGCGGTGGTGCATCACAATCTTACAACCTAAACCCAGATATTGGCTCACTTATCGCAGCCTCAACATCACTACAAAGCGATACTAACGTTGCACACGACGGTAAGTGTTACGCAGTTCCTATAGCCCTTGTGCAACGTATGAACCAAGGTGCTTATCATCCGACTTATAATCCGATGGGTTGTGCTAGATGGAATCGGGCCGATGGCACTAATGGGTATAACTTTCAGTGGTACGCATCTTCGGTAGCATCATACATAAAATCTACAATGCATGCGTTTATCAACGGAGATACTATCCCAGCCCAAGGTGGTTTTACTAATGATTCTGGTAAAATAGACTCAAACAATACAGGCCGCCCAGATCAATATAAATATCACGATGCAATCTACGCAGGACAGGTAGAAGACTTACGCCTCAATGCCAACAAGCTTGATGTGAACCAGTTGCGGGAAGAGACGATGCGCAAAGCGGTTGCAGGCACTTTGCGCGGAAAGGGTAAGGTGCCTTTTACAAATAGACCGCAGGAAGTATCTAAGGGAGAAGGAGAGACTTCAGCTTGTTACATAAATGCTGTTGGTGTTTGGGATAAATATTGGGGGAAATATAATCAGTCAGCTCACCTAGAATGCCAAGGGTACATTATATTAGATGACGGAAGAGTGTTTCGTGCAATTTTTGGTTCGTCGCCGCAAGAACCGAGTAAATTAAGAGCTTATTGGGCTAATTTTACAGAGCATGATGTAAATTATGCTTGGTTAAACAGTCAGAGTGCGGATGACTTGAATGATTCAGACTTCAGAAGTGGAAATTGGCACATTGTAGGGCATAATTACTTTGCTTCAAATACAGAATTCGATTCACTCCCTTGGGTGGATATTATTGGAGACCCTTCACGGGTCGCGGCTACGTTCCCCAAAGGCGTTATTGGGCAGTGGATCCCTGAGCTACCTCGTGAGGGGGTTGGCTCTGTTCCTTTAAATAGAAAGTGTACTAACGCGTCGAGTCCACTCTCTCAAGTATTCTATACTGTTGATAATGGCGAAACTTGGTTGCAACGATCTCAGTCGTTTAGCAAGCAACTAAATACACTGGTTTTGGATACCACAATTGATAATCCACACAGTGTTATATTAGTTCACTATGAAGCGTCTTCAGACTTCACTCAAGCAAGTAATAATTCTGTGGTAATTGGTGATGTAGGTGATGTTTTTTACACGACTCATTCTAGTGTGGGGGAAGGTAATAATCTACAGGGCTCTCTTACAGGTAACGCAGGTAAAGCTACAGTGGACCCTGCTCAAGGTTTTGTCCCGCACCTTGGAGCATATAGAATAATAGACAATGCATTAAGCACATATGGAAAATATGCACCAAGACATGCGGCATTGCCCTTAGCCTCTCAGGGAGGTCAGTCTCCGGCAGTTAAAGCGATGTCTACTATCACTGAAAAGGATGGTTTATTATATTTGCAGCTTCATGGTGCTGAGTTGAAGTACGATGCCCCTGAATACACAGTGATATCTAACGCAATGTTAGATACCAATTTAGAACCGAATAAGCATTACTTATTTAAACTTGGAACGGGAACCTTAATGGATGGAGGTTTATGGTATTGCAATCGTTCAATGTCGTCGGTATTAAATAGCCCCGCTTGGTACAAAAAAGACGACGGGACAATTGGTGCGATTAATGTTAATGGTGATCCGACGTTTTTAACCCCAGTTCAAATTGAAAATTGGGGCGACGACCAAACCATTTCAATCGTCAACGGGGAAGATGTAAAAACTGACCTCAATGGTAATACGGTCGAAGTATTTTGCCACCACACCCAAATGCCTATTGGCATTGCTCATAACTAACTTTCAACATTGAAATAGAGTTACTGGCGTACATAAATGTATGTCAGTGGCATAAGGAAAACCATGGAACTTAATGATCAAAGCTCAGCGAATAAAGCCGACATTGCAGCGTCGACATCTGAACAAGCAGTGGTAGTAGAAGCGGCAGAGGCAACGGCTCAGTATGTATCACCACTAGATAGTGCCAATAGTAGGGATGAATCAGAGAATGAAGAAGTACCACTAGCGCAGGTTACGTACGAGAATGTATTGACGAAAATGGCGCTGCGCCACCCGCAATCACAAATTGATAACGCATTAAAGCAAGCCATTGCCTATGAGCAAGCCAAGCATGTTGCCGCATACCAGCAATGGGAGCTAGAAGTTGTTATAGCACAAGCTAAGCGCGATGACGCACTTGCACATAATGCGACGATAACAGCGGCTGAGAGTATGGCTGAGAGTACAGCTGAAAGCTCGGCTGAAAATAATGGCGTAGAAGCCGCTTTGGTCGAAGTGCCTGAGTTGCCACAGCAACCAAGAATAGACATGACGCTGCGCCGAAGCTGTTACCGTACTGAGTATGTTGAGGTGGATTTAGAACTCACAACACAAACGCAAGTACAGCGCAAAGAATATGACGATGAAGCACATGTGTTGCGTATTTATCCTGCAACGCAGGCACACAGTGCAGAATATATTGCACAAGTACAGCGGGCACGCTTTAAAGCAAGTCGAGCGCTTAAAGTGGCACAGCAAACAGTTATTGTAGAAGGCATGGAGTTTGATGCCGATGAGATGAGCCAACAGCGTATGGCACGCGCGTTATTGCTGATGGAAGACGCACATACAACCAGATGGGTATTAGCCAATAATGATGTGGTGCAAGTGAGTAAAAAGCAGTTGTTTGATGCCTGTAAACTCGCAGGTGAGCAGCAGTCAGCATTATGGGTGCCAGCATCTTAAAAGCGTACTTTTTTTGCACATAAATGAAGCGTAGCGAGTTACCTTTGGCAACAGGGTTACGTCAAATAATACGGTTACTTCAGGTAACACGAGTTAATTTAAACAACATACGTACTTTTACGTAAAGCCGCATCCCCCGTGACGCGGCTTTTTGGGTTTTAGGTTTTCATGCAACACATGTGATGTGAGTAGATCCTAAAACAAATTGATGAACATAATAGGAGGTCATAGTGGCCATATTAACGCGAGTGGGCCGAATTGAACTGGCTAAAGCCGTTAAAGCGCAAAGTATCTATTTAGCATGGGGGGCGGGAGAACCACAATGGGACTCCACCCCTGTTACAGAGCAAAGTACAAGCACACAGTTAACCCAAGTTTTAGGATATCGCAAAGCGCGCAGGGTGTTATATTGTGAGCCTGACGTTAATGGTGAAATTCAAGTGCCAGAAGGCGGCTTTACTGCCAGTTCGCAAGCAACGCCACATATATATTGTGAGTTCAATTACGACTTTACCGATGCCCTTGATAAAACCATACGTGAATTGGGCTTGATGGTGGGGACTCAGCCAAGTAGCGGCGAGCCCGCAGGTAAGTTTTATCATGCACCGAGCGACATTGTTGACCCAGGTGTGTTGATGTTGGTTGAGCATCGGCCTGCGATGTATCGAGATCAAGGGGTGCGTGAAACCTTTGAATTTGTCCTCAGCTTCTAGGTGACGACTATGACAGAGTTTATTAAAGATGTTTTAAAGGATGAATATTACCAAGGATTTGATGCATCTAAGCAATATCAGCAATTGCTATTTAGAGCGGGGAAAGGCTTACAAAGCCGCGAGTTGAACGACTTACAGTTACAAGTTAACCAGCAGGTAAAGGGGCTGGGTGATGTCATGATGAAAAATGGCAGTATTGTATCGGGTGGGACTGTGGTGGTAGATACACAAGATAAAATCGCTAAAATGAGTGAGGCTGATGTGTATTTAAATGGGGCGGTACATCACATCAGCGCAACAGCGTTTGCAATATCATTGACCGGCACTGTGGTGGTGGGTGTATGGTTGACGAGCTCAGTGGTGACGGAACTGCTAGACCCAGCCCTATTAGACCCTGCAGGGGAAGACTCTCCCATGCGTGCTCAAAACTACAATGAACCCGGTGCAGCGCGATTACAAGTGATGGGCCAGTGGGGATTAAGTGATACGCCGCAGGACTCAAAAATGGGTGAAAAGAGTGAGTTTTACCCTGTCCATCAAATAAACAATGGGGTGGTTTTACTTAATCATTCACCAGCAAAATTTGATTCAGTGACGCGGGCATTAGCGCGCTATGACAGGGAGTCAAATGGTGGTAGCTATGTTATTTCCGGCATGGCCTTGAACTATTTAAACACACAGCAACAAGCACAAGGTACGACTCAGCATTATAGTGTGCAAGAAGGTAAGGCGCATATTGATGGCTTTGAAGTGGCGCTTAATACCGCGTTGCCAGCAGCATTTTCGGTTACACCGGATGAGCAGACAATAAAAAATGAGCCGACGAGTTTCACGCCAGACAACACAGGTAAACAGACAGTCGCATTTGATTTTTTCCCCATAAAGCAAGTGGATAAAGTAGGCACTACAGCGAGAAAAGCGGTGCAAATGCGACGAAGCACAGAAGTAGGGGGCCTGGATTTAATCGCTGATTTTAGTGTTACGCGAATTATTTCTGTGACCCAGCAAAAAGGCGATGCCACCATTGAATATGATATTGGCAATGATTGTGTATTGACGGGGAATCATATTGCTTGGAAACATTCAGGCAATGCGCCTGCGCCGAACGACGTGTATGTGGCAGAGTATGAGTACAATGTTGATATTCTTGTGGGGAGTGCGCTGCAATATAACGAAACGCATTATACCATCAATCAGCAACTGCCAGATGGGGGCCAGCTTGTTGAAAATGCCCAATTACGTGTTGATTATGTCTATTTAAAACCGCGTATTGACTTGATCGTGCTCACAGCACTAGGAGAGGTTAAGCGTATTGAAGGTGCATCTGCGATACAAAATCCGGTAAAACCTCAAGTTCCAGAGCAGCATTTACCCTTGGCATTTGTGCATCAAAGTTGGGGAAGCACGACTCCGCGTATAGAGCTTGCCGCAATTCAAGTGGTCAACATGGCTGATATGCATTTTATGCAATCACAGATCAGCGATTTGTATCAGCTAATTGCAATCGAACGGCTACGCAACGACACCAACGCACAAGATTCGGCGAGTAAATACGGGGTATTTGTAGATCCATTTTTAGATGATGATTTACGAGATGAGCATATTGCACAAACTGCAGCCATCATTGATGGGGAATTATTGCTACCAATTGATGTGACAGTTAACGCACTGGATAATGCCAATGCTGCACAGCTTTTGCCGTATGAATTAGAAGATGTATTAGTGCAAACGAGTCAAACGGGCACTATGAAAGTGAATCCTTATCAGGCTTTTGAACCGGTACCGGCACGTGTGACATTAACACCGAGTGTTGATCATTGGACGCAAACACAGCAGGTATGGTCAAGCCCAGTTACGCGTCGTTTTACACGCGGTGGGGGGCGAGTTCGGCGTATAACGACGCGTGTCACAACAGAGCGTGTTGGTACACAAGTCCAGCAATTAGAATTCCTACGACCAAGAACGGTTCAATTCACAATCAGTGGGTTTGGACCTAATGAAGTACTAGCGTCAGTGACATTCGATGGGGTGGTTGTAACGGCGGAGGAAACATCATGATAAAAGCAAATGAAGCGGGTGAAGTCGTAGGGCAGTTTACGATTCCGAGTAACATCCCTGCGGGTAGAAAGCGAGTGCAATTTGCAGGTGCGGGTAAGTCAAATGGCAGTGCCGTTTATACCGGTAGTGGCACGATTCGTGTTGATACCATGCGCCAAGTGAATACCATCGTAACTCAGCGCTATGATCCATTAGCACAAACATTTACTTTGGAACAAAGCCGCTTTATCGCGGCGGTTGAGTTGTGGTTTAAAGTAAAAGGCAAAGAAGCTGTACAGGTACAAATTAGAGAGGTAGTACAAGGGATACCAACCCAAAATGTGCTCGCGCAAACGAGCCTCGATAGTGTAGATATAAACTTAGGTGATGCGTCGACTCTGTTTCACTTTATGCCAGTGTATTTATTGGCAGGTCAAGAGTATGCGATTGTGGTGTTAACGGATGGGGCTGAACATGAAGTGGCCATATCGGAGCTAGGTCAGTTTGACCAACACACGGGTTGGGTTACCAGTCAGCCTTATCAAGTGGGTGTATTGCTATCATCAAGTAATGCCAGTACCTGGACCCCGCATCAAGAGCGAGATCTTACCTTCAGGTTAAAAGCTGCCAAATTCACACACACCACGCATAGCATTGACTTAGGAAATGTGACTGCACAAGGCATGACGGATGTGATGGCATTAGGTGTGGTTCAACGGCCTAATGCAGATACAGATGTTGAGTTTGAAATAAGCGCACAGGATGCATCATTCAGTACACGCAGATTGCAAGAGTGGCAGCCATCGCAGTTGCCAGCACCCTTTACAGGCCCAGTGAATGTCACTGCGCATTTAAGTGGTAGCAGTACAGTGAGCCCAATCGTGTTTGCTGATAGCCAATGTGCACAAGGGGTTGTTAGTCCATCGGCGGATTATATATCTCGTATTATTACATGTCGCAATGGGGGGAAATTTACGGTGAGCTTTGAAGTTAATTCACCCGCGACGGCGTCTGTACAAGTGATGGTTGAACAAGGCCAGCAATGGCAAGAGTTAACTCTGAGTGGCGCACAAGAACTCGCACAAAGTTGGCAGCAAAGAGACTATCAACTACCGCAAATTAACCAAGATAGCACACGAGTGAAATTAGTACTCAATGGCACCGCGTCAAGCCGGCCCAGAGTGCGTAATTTGAGGGCATTTTCAACCTAGGAGGGTCAATGACTGTTGACAATAAAACCCTACATCAAACATATCCATTACCACACCCAACCAATCAGCTAGACCAAGATGTGTTAAGGCTGGTTGAAGCATTAAAAGCCATTGACAGCAATGTTTACATGTTACAACAAGCTGACAATCAAGCAGAAGATGCACGAGAGACACTGCGAAAAGCGTTGGAGGAGCAAGGTACTCGTATGCAGGCGCAGCAAGATAGCTTATCCGATAAACATGATGCTTTGTCAGACAAACACATCAAGCAAGCACGTAAACACAAGCTCAACCAAATACTGGGCGAATCAATTTTTCCACTTTAAGAGGATATTATGGCAACAATACAAAATGCCGTACAGGCCATGGTCGATAAACTGGTAGCTGATATGCAAGGCAGCACACCACTATCGGCAGAAGACCAAGCGTTAGTCAGTAATGCGATAACCAAATTAGCAGATAATGACAGATTAGAAAAAGCCCTCGTAGCGGTTGCAGAGGAGCATTTAGATGTTGCGACGCAGGAGTTAAAACAAGCGACGAGTAACAATACATCAACGATGGTAAACGCAACGCAGTCGGTGAATAATGCAACCAATACATTGGTCTCGCGCAGTGTGCAACTAAGCCAATTAGATAATATTACACCTGCGATTGAAAATATCACCAAGGTACAACAGCATGCCTCGGCAAGTTATGTAAAACCCTTGTTTGGTTTGACCAAATTAGAAACGCCAAGCACCAGCAGTACTAATGGACGCACAACAGCGGCATTTGCGATTTATGATAGTTCAGGTGAAACGCACCTTGTGCGACCAAGCTACACGGCAAATAATACTCACGAGCAAAGTCGAATTGAGTTTTTGACCTTGAGTGATGATGCCAGTCATAAAACAGCACATTTTACGAGCTTTGTTTATAATAATGCCTTTGAACAAAACCCGACGAGTAAAATATTTCAGTATGGTTCATCAGCATTTTTACCTTTGGCATTAAAAGAACAACCGAATGATGTTAAATATGAAGTGGTATTCAGCTCGCAAGACTCAGTCAGTTCGTCAGTAAATGATTACGGCGGTATTTTTTGTAAAACAGCTGGGTTTAATTCGATTACTAAACCCAAAAAGGACGTTAATGCGGTGGATCAATGGGGCATAACCACGACAACGAATCACGGGTATCAGACGACAGGTGTTTTGTACGACAACAAAAAGCACTGCTTGGTAGTCGTTGATGAGGGGACGTCGTTATTGATTGAAAAGTACCGTGACGGCAATAACATTACCGCAATCTCGATCCCTGATGCCACGGCATTGCAAAACTATGTAAATTCTGGTGATTTCACTTGCGTTAATTTTATATTTAACACGTTATTACATCCATATGGAATAAGTAGGTATAACCATGCAGAAGGTGCGATGAGTTCATATGCACAAAATTATCATGGCTATTTTGGTATTCTCAATGGAGTAACTAAAATGGGTCATAATAAATACAGTGCGCATTACCGTTTTACTGAAGAAAAGAAATTAGAACCACTCAATTTATTTTTTACCAGTAATTCAGAACCCTATAAAACAAGCAATGCAAATGGCACTCAAAATAGTGAAGGTGAAGTAACGATTGCTTTGCAAAGTATGGCAGGCGAGTTGTTAGGCATGTATCAATATAAATCAAAACCAGATCACGTTGGCTATCAAGGGGGAATAATGGCCGTTGCCATAAATTGTATTAACCCGTATTCAAATGTGGGTATTTTGAACGAGCACTATTTACATAATCAGTATGGTTTAGGCCGAACTTGCAGAGCGTTTTAGGAGTAAAATATGAGTTGTTATTATAATGAAATTCAAGGTATGTGTATTGAAGGAAATTTCTGGCAAGTGAACCCTGATACGGGAACTAATTGGACTGCGGAATCTGCCGCCGAATATACAGCGAGTTACGAGCCGAAAGAGATAGATCAACTACAAGTGCATAAAGGCGAGGCAGTTGAAAGAATTAAAGCCTCGGTAGCTAAGCGTTTAACAAGCACATTTTGGCGAATTGAAAGAGCCCAAGAGCGATTAGAATTGGCTAAGTTAGGAGCTGATGATACTGTAATTATGGAGGCTACAGAGCATTTAAAACTTGAATTATTAGCTAGAGAAAAACTGAGAGAAGCAAGTAACTTAGCTGAGCAAGATGTTATTGATATAACAAACATCGATGCATTGAACTTATTCAACTTCATCCCCGATGAATATCTAACATAACGGTCAGTATTGACCTGTTTTAAATGTTAAAAATCAGTAAGATACACCTATGCTAGACAACAAGCTCAAAAGAGTTTGCTTTAGCATAGTGAGCTGATTTTAGGTTTGCTTACACATCTCACTTGTCCAGATTAAAGCCGGTTTAGTGTACTCTCGAGTATGGCTAAATCGGCTTTTTGTTCTGTGCTGTGAATTTAGGCGCTGCGCTTATACGGTAAAACGGCAAATGGATCCTGACCTGCGTCAGGAAGACGATGGAGTGAGGAAAAGCGCAGTGGCAGTAAAGCAACTGTTATCGTGCAAATATTTATCGTTATGCAAACAACAGCCACCTTGTAAACGATGGTTATCACCATGTAAACAATAGCCACCTTATAAATGGTGGCTACCACCTTGAAATGCATACCTTCTTCGTCGCCCTGAACTTGATTCAGGGTTTAGTGAAGATAACGACATACAGATAAACACATTCAAAATGGTTTGTTTAAGCGAATCATTCTGAATGTTTTGAGAGGGCCAGCATTGACCTGTTTTCAACGCTAAAAATCAGTAAGATACACCTATGCTAGACAACAAGCTCAAAAGAGTTTGCTTTAGCATAGTGCGCTGATTTTAGGTTTGCTTACACATCTCACCTGTCCAGACTAAAGCCGGTTTAGTGCACTTTTGAGTATGGCTAAATTGGCTTTTTGTTCTGTGCTGTGAATTTAAGCGCTGCGGTAAAACGGTAAATGGATCCTGACCTGCGTCAGGAAGACGATGGAGTTGGGTGAAGCGCAGTGGCAGTAAAGCAACTGTTATCGTGCAAATATTTATCGTTATGAAAACAACAGCCACCTTGTAAACGATGGTTATCACCATGCAAACAACGGTCCCCTTATAAATGATGGTTATCACCATGCAAACAACGGTCCCCTTATAAATGATGGCTACCACCTTGAAATGCATACCTTCTTCGTCGCCCTGAACTTGATTCAGGGTTTAGTGGGTTTGAGCGTTATTGTGGAGTTCAACATCAACGATAACGTAATCTGGATCCTGACCTGCGTCAGGAAGACGATGGAGTTGGGTGAAGCGCAGTGGCAGTAAAGCAACTGTTATCGTGCAAATATTTATCGTTATGAAAACAACAGCCACCTTGTAAACGATGGTTATCACTATGCAAAGCAACTGTCACCATTATAAATGGTGGCTATCACCTTGAAATGCATACCTTCTTCGTCTCCCTGAACTTGCTTCAGGGTCTAGTGAAGATAACGACATACAGATAAACACATTCAAAATGGTTTGTTTAAGCGAATCATTCTGAATGTTTTGAGAGGGTCAGCATTGACCTGTTTTCAACGCTAAAAATCAGTAAGATACACCTATGCTAGACAACAAGCTCAAAAGAGTTTGCTTTAGCATAGTGCGCTGATTTTAGGTTTTCTAAACATCTCACTTGTCCAGATTAAAGCCGGTTTAGTGTACTTTCGAGTATGGTTAAATCGGCTTTTTGTTCTATGATGTGAATTTAAGCGTTTTGCTTATATGGTAAATGGATCCTGACCTGCGTCAGGAATACGATGGAGTGGGGTGAAGAGTAGTGACAGTAGTGCAACTGTCATCGAGCAAATTATCTATCACCTTGAAGTACATATCTTCTTCGTCTCCCTGAACTTGCTTCAGGGTCTAGTGAAGATAACGACATACAAATAAACACATTCAAAATGATTTGTTTAAGCGAATCATTCTGAATGTTTTTAAACGGTCAGCATTGACCTGTTTCAAACCGTAAAAATCGGTAATATATACCTAAGCTGGTTAATCAAAGAAAAGATATACAGTGTTGTTATTAATCAATAATAACTCGTTTTACATAGATTCCAACTCCACCAATTAAGCCTACACAGTGTGTAGGCTTTTTTATTGGTGCTAATTGAAGGTGCTGCAGATGAATATGTTTAATCTACTCGATATGTCAAAAGTACCATTGCCCGATAGCATCACGGTGTTGGACTATGAACAAAAACTTAAAGCGCTAAAAGAAAAGCTCTTAGTAAAACACCCTGAATTTTCAGATGCGCTGACCTTAGAATCAGAGCCATTGGCCATCATGCTAGAAATGATGGCGTATCAAGCTTTGTTATTTGATGGCAAAGTGAATGATGCCATAAAAGGTAATATGTTAGCTTCGGCGACAGGCAATGATTTAGATGCTATTGCGGCGCGATATAACTTATCTCGCCAAGCTGCGAACTCAAATATTCATGAAAAAGAAAGCGATACGCGTTTTAGGCGTCGTATTCAAATGGTATTTGAAGGATTAAACACCGCAGGAAGTAAGCAAGCATATCAGTTTCATGCTTTATCAGCTGACCCTCGGGTAAAAGATGTGTATGTACATAGTCCGCAACCTTGCGCTGTGGAACTCACCGTATTGAGCCATGAAGGGCACGGTTTACCCTCTACAGAATTAGTTGAAAAGTTACGCAATCATTTTGGTTTATTGCCCGATGGCAGTGGGCCAAGTGAAGAGGCGTCAAAAGTGAGGCCATTGGGCGATAAAGTGTCGATTTTTACCCCAAATGTTGTGCCGTATCATATTGAGGTTAACTTAGTAATTGCTCCCGGGCCTTCGGCATCAAGTGTTGAGGCGACGGTTAAAGCGGCGCTTGATGAATATATTGCACAGCAAACTTTATTAGGGCGAGACATTAGCCAAATGGGGCTCTTTAGCGCTATTAATCAGCCAGGTGTTGAAAATGGCCAAGTATTAAGCCCAAGTACAGATGTACCAATATCTGCCGACTCAGTCGCACACTGCACAGGTATGGTGATTAATGCATCGGTGCGCCGAGGTGATGAATGAGTGACTTCAAAGCATTACCTGATCTGTTGCCACATAATGCCTCAATGTTGATGCGCTCACTTGCTGAGTTATTGACTTACCCTGATAAATCACAGTTATTAAAGCACATTTGGCACCCACAGGATTGCCCTGCAGAGCTATTACCTTGGCTTGCTTGGGCGTTGTCGGTAGATGATTGGAATGATGCGTGGTCTGAACACACTAAACGGAAAGTGATTGATGATGCGTTTGTCGTCCATCAATTTAAAGCGACGCCGTTTGCCTTAAAAAAAGCATTAGACAGTTTAAATATTGAAACCGATATTCATGAGTGGTGGCATCAAATAGATGCGCAGCCCGGCACCATCTTGGTTAACGCGATGGTGAACCAAAACCTCGACAGTAACGAGGAAGGGTTATTGACCAAAGCAATGCTTGCGCAAGTAAAGCGCATTATTGATACCGTTAAACGCGCTTCAATTCATGTCGAAGTGCAGTTGGGCATTTCGTTAAAAGAACAATTTGGTATGGGAATACATGCCAGTGCAGGGACGGGATTATTCTCCAAGGAAGGCGTATTCAACGGGGTACGGCCGGATGCGGGGTATGTTGATTTAGCCGCGTCGCTTAACGCTCAACCCGGTATTGGGTCTTTGCAACAACAAGGTGACTTTAACGGCGTGACGCCGAATGACACTGAGGCAACGCTTGGCGCTGTACTTACGGGTCAAAAAGGGATTGGCGCGTTAGAGCATAGTCTTGATATGACGGGGGTGGTGCCAAATGTAATGGCCGCAGATTTAAACCTATACGGCTATGGTCAAGTAAATATTGCCGCAATGGAGGCGCAAGCGAGCTGGAAAGGTGTATGGCCAGAGTCATGTACAGCCACTTCAGTGGTGTCAGCTGCATTATCTCAACTTCAACTTACTTATTTTACTCTACAAGGAGCGACGTAAATGTCTGCATTAACCTTGCAATTTACTCAAGCTGGTTTAGATGCGTTAATGACCGCCACACAGCGCGGTTTTAAAGGCAAAATCAGCCACATGGCATTTGGTGACAGTGCCTACACACCAGATAAAACTCAAACAGCGCTTAAGGGCGAAAAAGAACGGGTCGCCATTGCCGACACCGATTATTCCGATGGCGAAGGCAGCAGCTTAAAAATAGCAGGTAAGTTTGATGCGCCGATTGAATATGCGATTCGTGAAATAGGGGTATTCATTGAGTCACCAAACTATAGCGGTGAAGGTGAGCCTGAGCTTATTTTACTGGGTGTGTACTCGAAACCAGATACGACGCTTGGTTATCGTACACCAGATGTAAAAGTACTCCAGTGGTTAACCTTATCGTTGGCTCAGTTACCTTCGCAGAGTGTTGAGGTAAAAGTCGGCGTTGATAATCTTAACCTGATTGTAGATAGAGAACTAGCTGATATGACCTTGGTTCAACTCAACACCATGGCGCGTCAAATTGAACAAGAGCTTCGTTTGGTTGCCCTCGAACAAGCTTAATCAACAAAGTTAAGGAAATACTATGTCAAATCAAGAAAAACCGATGAGCCAGCGGCTCACGGATGTGGTGGTCGCCGCCGACAATTTAACTCAAACCGTACAAGATAAAATTGGCAATATTGATGCTACTGTTGCTGCGAAATCAGCAGAGGTTGATCAAAAAATCGCAAGTGCAGAAACAGAGTTTAATAATTGGAAAAATTCAATTGTAGAAACAATAAATGGCATTGATGTAACGAAAGTAGGCAATGAAAAACACTTTTCATTTGAGCGAATACTTAGCGCTGGAGGGTACACTCGCGAAACTGATGGGCCTGATTCTGCTTATCCGCGTTGTTCAACCCCTCAACCTCCATATTACATTAATATGTTGGAGTTTAAGTCAGGAACGAACCACCTGACTTATGGCGATTATGGAGATTACTTCAAAATTGAATTTATGATGTGCCACCGAGGTATGTTTGCATCAGAGGGATATACAGATCACTTAATATTTACAGGGACTTCTTATCAAGACTCCGTTGCGTGTCAGCTAGAAGTTAAGAAAATAGCGAACGACAGTAGCTTAAGCGTATTTATTTCAGAGCCAAATAACTTAGAAAAAGAAATTCCGCTAACGAATGCTATGGAAGGGACGGTTTTACCTGTTTCATATCGCTCGATTGGACAAGGCTACAACCAAGGCTTTGCAAGAGTGTCATTAAAAGTTGATACACGCCCACATTGTGGCTCAACTCGTGCTATTTCAGTTGACACAAAATATACGTCGCACTCAGGTCAGCCTGCTGTAAATTATATAACGCAAGAAAAACCGACATGGGAGCAATAATCATGGAAAAAGATTTAAGTTCATTAGAATCGCAAATGCCTATTGAAGATATCTTAGAGTTTGGTAAATGGTCAACAGTTAAGGCTATACGAGATGCCAATTTAAAAGCGACAGATTGGTATGTTACTAAAAGCCAAGAAACAGGTGAGGTTTTAACTGAGGAGTTTAAAAGCTACCGTCAAGCATTACGTGATATCCCTCAAACATATACAAATCCTGATGATGTTGTTTGGCCAGTAAAGCCGGTAATGTAACCACTTCGGTCATATCATCCGCCTTAAAACCTTTCGGCCATTTCTGGCTGAGCTTTTTATCAGAGAATCATTATGAATCAACGCAGTACCCTAGTACGAAAGGTACTTGAGTGCCTAACGTCTGGATTGGGCGCTACCGCTCAGGTAGGGCTATTAAAGCCGAACATGCCTTATCCAGATTTAACGCAAGTTGCGCAGTTATGTATTCAAGTATTGAGTGAACGCCAAGCCAGTGAGTTGCAATCAAAAGGCGCTGAGTCAGGTGTGACGTATGGGCCAACTTCCAATAAGAATTTGAGCCCGAACCCGCTTGATCGGCGCGTATTAACCTTGCAACTGGACTTAGAGGTAGAACATACCAATAGTGATGCACTACTCACGCGTTTAGATGGGGTGATTGAGCAATGTGAAATGCTGATGCAGGCGGATGATATGGCCACTCCATGGCAGTTTTTTGTGCCTTATCATATTGAATTTGGATTTACCAAACAGGCGAATAGCACAATTGGCAAAGCCACATTAACATGGCAATTTTATTATCAGGTTGAAATTGTGGAAGTCTGTGACTTACCACCGGTGAGTGAAGTGTATTTAGGCCCTGAAGGGGGCGAACATTGGCTTATTGCTAAAACGCCTGCAGCGGTTGAGTCACCATCTGGGAACGGGAGTGCTTAATAATGATAGCCAACCCATTACAAACCAATTTAGCCCAAGCCGACATGCAGCATCGGCTCGCTAAGTTAATTTCGTTAGGCACTGTGAATGAGGTGGATTACGAAAAAGCGCTAGTTAGAGTCACCATTGGTGATTGGTTAACCTCTTGGTTACCTTGGCTTACAGCGCAAGCGTTTAACGATTTAACTTGGCAAGCCCCAGAAGTCGGTGAGCAAGTGGTGGTATTGGCCCCGTGTGGTGACTTAGCGCAAGGGGTGGTGTTAGGGAGTTTATATCAACAAGACCATAACGTAGACAAAGTGGCCAGCGATGTAGCAAAAGAGAGCCGTCAACACGTGCAGCGCACGGTATATCAAGATGGCTCCATGGTTGAGTATGACCGCGAAAAGCATCGCTACTATATTGATATAAAAGGTGAAGAGGCAACGGTTGATGTTGTATCTGCCGGAACACTTAATATAACCACAGAAAAAGATATCACCGTAATTACCTCCGCCAATGCAACGGTTAACGCAACACAAAACATCACGGTTTCAGCCACAGAAGCGCTTAAGTTATCTGGTAAAACAGTCGACATTAGTGCAACTGGGGGAGATGTGAAGGTGGACGCCAGTGCCGGGATCGGGATTAAAGCGGCTAACACATTAAAGCTCAATGGCGCGAATATTAGTGCACAGGAGTAAGTATGCCAGCAATCTCATTAGATGGTGCGATGACCAATGTTCACGCGCTGTTTTTACCGGGTAAAGCCAGTGCAACACAGGGAAGCTTTACCGTGGCGGGTAAGCCGGCGCTTAGAGAAGGCGACCCCATTAGTACGCATGTATTGTCAACAGACCCAAGTGTAAAACATGAAGGCAAGGCGATATCAGCGGGCGCAGGCAGCTTTACCATTGAAGGTAAAGCGGTTGCTCGTATTGGTGACCCCACCGACTGTGGCGGGCAGTTGGCGCAAGGCGAAGGCGGCTTTACAGTTGGCGGATAACGCTTAATCATCATTAATTTCAGGTATATAAGGCAACGTTATGCTTGGCATGAACGCAAAAACAGGAAAGCCCCTCGCGGGGGTTGAGCATTTAAAGCAAAGTATTCACGACATTGTGACCACACCTATCGGTAGCAGGGTGATGCGCAGAGATTATGGCTGTGGCTTATTTGACTTACTGGATAGTCCGTATTCGACCAGTATGGTGGGAGATATCACCTTGGTTGTCTCTAATGCACTAGAAAAGTGGGAACCTCGCTTTGAACTGGAGTCAGTCGCAGTGCAACCAACAGGTGATGGGAAGCTATCGATTGATATCAGTGGTTTGTATTTAATTAGTGGTGAACCAGTGCTCATCGAAGGTATACAAATCTAATTTAGTTTATTTAGGGGCTGTTGATCTTTTAGGTTCATTTTTACAGCGGTTTGATTGAATTTTATACAAGTGAGAGGCTGTGTAGCATGGTTATTCCATGTGAGTCAGCCGATAACATAGTAGAAAAGCCAATCAAGCGCTGCCTACCGGTTCTTTTGAGCACTCCTTTGTCTTTGTTGCTTAATATTCGCTTAGATTACTAGGCCACATATTAAGCGCTGTGATAAAAGCATGCTCAAAGAGAACAAAAATAGAACAGCAAAGAACAACAACCCCTAGTACGGCCAATCAAAATGGCCTTATATTTTTAACATTCTCAAAAACCACGCCAAGCGTGGTTTTTTTGTTTCTAACTGACATACCCTTAAAGGAGATTCATATGTCAAAATTTCTACATGGTGTAGAGGTAATCGAGGCGCAATCAGGCACTCGTCCAATTAAAACAGTAAAAAGCTCAGTAATTGGCTTGATAGGTACGGCGCCTTTTGCAGATGAAGACGCTTTTCCTTTAAATACACCGGTACTTATTGCTGGTAAACGTGCAGAAGCGGCTAAATTAGTTAATCCTAGTAATACCGATTTTGCAGCGCGCTTACAAACTTTGCGTGATGCGGCTCTGGCTGTTGAAGTCACTAAATTCAAAGCTGAAAATAATGACACCGCGCCTACCGCGGATGAGTTAAAAGTACTGACTGATAAAGTTAAAAAAGCGGTCACAGACGTAGAATATGACAGAAAAGGGACTTTGGTTCCTGCTGTGGATGGTATTTTTGACCAAGCGGGCGCAGTCATTATTGTTGTGCGTGTTGCGGACGGTGATGAAGCAACGGTAACTCAACGAATTGTAGGCGGTGTGGCTGCTGATGGTTCGTATGAAGGGATGCAAGCATTCTTAGGCGCTGAATCAGTGGTGGGCGTTGCACCGCGTATTTTAGTGGCACCTGGCTATACACATCAGAAAAATGGTTCTGAGAAAAACCCAGTTGTAACAGACATGGTGGCGATTGCGAACCGTTTACGTGCTGTGATCATCGCTGATGGTCCAAATACCAATGATGACGATGCAAAAGCATATCGTAAAGACTTCGGTTCTCGTCGTGTATTTGTGGTTGACCCTGCGGTGCGTGTTTTCCGTGATGGTCAATCAGTCGTTGAACCAGCCAGTGCGCGTGTTGCCGGTATGATTGCAAAATCAGACAACGACCGTGGTTTTTGGTGGAGCCCAAGTAACACCAATATGAATGGTATTGTTGCTACAGCACGCCCAATCGATTTCCAATTAGGTGACTCAAATGCTCGTGCTAACTTATTGAATGAAAATGAAGTGGCAACGATTATCCGTCAAAATGGCTTCAAGTTGTGGGGTAACCGCACATGCTCTGATGACCCTAAATGGGCATTCTTATCGGTGGTACGTACAGCCGATATGATTAACGATTCATTGCTTCGTGCTCACATGTGGGCGGTTGACCGTAACATTACTAAAACATACATCGATGATGTTGTACAAAGTGTACAGGGTTACCTCGATAGCCTTAAAGCACAAGGTGCTATTTTAGGTGGCGAAATCTGGGCTGATGAAGAGCTTAACACGCCAATTAATATCCAAGCGGGTAAAGTATATTTTAGCTTTGATTTCACGCCACCAACACCGGCTGAACACATTACCTTTAAAAGCATCCTTACTAACAACTACCTAGAGGAAATCGTATAATGGCAACATCTCCTAAGATCCTAAAAAAATTCAAATTATTTGTTGATGGTAAGGGCTACCTTGGTATCGCTGATGAGATTACGTTACCTAAAGTAACGGTTAAAACTCGTGAAATAACGTCTGGTTTTCAAGCGCCTATTGAATTAGATGTAGGTCAACTTGAAAAAATGGAAGGCACAATTACGCTGCTTGAATACAGTTCAGATGTATTGAAACTTATGGGGGGTTGGGGTGGCGACACTAAACCACTTGTTGCTCGTGGTGCAATTCAAGCACAAGGTCAAGCACCAGTGCCGGTAAAAGTAACGTTGTCTGGTTTCTTCAAAGAAATGGATATGGGTAACTGGAAAGATGGCGAAGAAGCCAAATTAACCATGCAATACGCAGTACAAAAATACAAGTTAGAAATTGGCGCAGATGTGATTTATGACATCGATTTAGCCAATGATGTTCGTATCGTTAACGGTGTTGACCAAATGGCGTTACTTCGCACAGCAATTGGAGCTTAATAAGTTATGACAGATATCATTAAACTGACTTTCCCAGTCACGGTCGATGCGCATGAGTATGCAGAGCTAAAGATGAGACGACCAAAGGTACGTGATAGATTAATGGTAGACAAAACGGATTTAAGCGAATCAGAAAGCGAAATTCGTTACTTCTCACATTTGTGTGAAGTATCTCCAGACGTCATTGAAGAATTAGACTGGAGCGACTTTGTCAAACTAAGAGAAAAGCTACAGGCTTTTCTCGTATCCCGCCCAAGCGCTTAAAGTCCATGGTGATAGCCCTCGCAAAATACACCGGGTGGGGCTTACAAGAATTAAACGGCTTAACAGAACCAGAGCTATGCGACTGGTTCGAAGCAGCCGTTGAATATAAAAAAGAAACGGAGGCAGGTCATTGACCTGCCTTTTTTATCTGTAGACTGCATGTTTTATGATCTTATTTAACCTCAGGTTTGGATAAGGGTTTTGGAATAGGAAATATTTTGTAAACAAACTTACGTACAATCCAACGATGATATTTAAATAGATAAGCCAAATCACATTTAACACGATTCACGAAGTGGTACTCACTTATTGTTATTTGGCATATCTTTTTCAACTCTACTGGCCATCGGCCCACTATTTCACGCTTGTTATTTCAGTTATGTACAAGTCTTGCTATTGATGCAGGCGGGTGTACTGGCAGGCAAGTACTCAGCTCACTTCTTTGCATCTCCCAGGTATAGCTATGAAACGTCACGGATCATCTGATCAAAAACGCGGTGCGAGAAAATCTCCCGCAGCCAGCAAAAAAAAGGCAAATAACGCCAATAAAGTTAAAAATAAGTTACCAAAAATTCAGCAAGATCACGCAAAAGCAGCGCAGTTTATCGCTGAGGCGGTAAAGAGCATCAAAGCGTCAGGTGCAATTGTGCAGCCCGACTCCATTGAACCTGTATTGGCTCAATTGGCGAAGTTTAATGTGAACCAGCTCATGCTTGACAATGGTAACGTGCTCAAAAAGCAATTGGCAAATTTGAGTAGGGTGGCTGTCAGTAACTCTGGTGATAATGGCGCTGTTGAATTGATAAAGACGCAGAAAAAGTCAGCGCAAGGCGAGGCTGATACGGCTAATAATATTGCGGCAAATGAGCTTGCGGTACAAGTAGGTAAAGGTGGCAACTTATCAGAGGTTATTTTTGGATTGAGTCAGCATATTGAGGGGCTTGATTTTGGGCAGTTTCAGCAAGTTATAAAGCAAGACTTATCAAGTTTAACGCAAGCAATTCCAGAGATAAGTAACTCAATAGATGTTACGGGGCTAACTGATGTATTGTCGCAGCACAGTGCGAAGTTTGCAGCCAGTGATAGCGAGAAAGCACTTTCTCAACAGCTGGATTTATTGACCTCGACAGCGCCACATATTTTAGATGCGTTGAATATGCCGCAAATGAGCGACTCACTCAAAACGGGGCTGGCGACTTTTAATCAGTTAGATATTTCAGGCATGATGGATGGTGACTTGTCGAGCTTAACGGCGACAGCACCACAAGTGCTAGAGCATATGGGATTTGGCCAAGCTGCCAATGTAGTTGGTAAGGCACTTCCAGTACTAGATAAGTTAGACGCTGGCGCAGTTTTGCAGGGCGATTTAAGCTCTTTGGCAGATGCAGCTCCCGCTGCACTTGATGCGTTAAACATGCCGCAAGCGGCACAAACAATCGAGAACATGTTACCTGCATTAAACAGCATTGATATCGGTGCCGTTATGCAAGGCGATTTAAGCTCGCTAAAAGATGCGGCACCAGCGCTCATTAAAGCCGTTGATATTGATGCCTTGAATCAATCAATAGCACAGAATATTCCAGCACTTGCCCAGCTCGACTTAGCGGGGGCAGTAGAGGGTGACTTAAGCAGTTTATTAAATACAGCGCCAGACATTTTACGTACTGCGAATTTAGGTGGCGCTGCAGATGCGATACAAACTGCGATGCCGGCCCTGCAGCAGTTAGACATGAAAGGGTTAATGACTGGCGACTTAAACTCGCTTAAAGATGTCGCCCCTGAGTTAATTAAGACGCTTGATTTAGAGGGTATACATAATTCTATTACACAAAAAATCCCTGCGCTGGAGCAATTAGATTTAGTGGGCGTGGCACAAGGTGACTTGACGAGTCTACTTGATACCGCGCCAGATATGCTGCGTTCAGCTAATTTGGGCGGCGCAGCAGATGCAATTCAAGCGGCTTTGCCTGCACTTAAACAGCTAGACCCAACAGGGATAATGAATGGGGATTTGACCTCATTGATGGACGCTGGTCCTCAGGCACTTAGAGCATTTGGCTTAGGCGAGGCAGCGGATAAGTTTAGCGACGCGCTCCCAGCACTGAAACAGCTTGATATGAAGGGTATTGCCAGTGGTGATATTTCGACGTTACTGGATGCCGGACCTGGGGTATTAAAGACCTTGGGTTTAGATGGTGCTGCCGGTGTTATGGAAGCGGCATTGCCTGCTTTAAAGCAGTTAGATGTAAAAGGGATTATGGGTGGAGACCTTGATTCTTTATTAAATGCAGGGCCTGATTTACTCAATGCGTTTGGGTTTGATGGTGCAGCTTCATTTATGCAAGATCATGCGGCGACATTAGCAAAGCTGGATTTTAAAGGGATCGTCAAAGGTGACTTATCGTCATTAACGGGCGCTTTACCCGATTTATTGGATGGGTTTGGCTTAGGTGGTATCACGGATATGTTTTCAAATGGTGAAGCAGAGTCTGACTTTGCAGCACCTGAAGAAGAAGAGAAAAAACCTAAAAAGCGTAAGAATAAAGGCAATAAAAGAGGCAATAGACGCTCTCGCAAAAACAGAGGGAATAAAGGTCGCTCAACTTACCAAAATGATAATGTTGCAGACGAAAAACAAGTGCCAAAGAGCAATAAAAAGCCTTGGGCTAAAGACTCAACTACAGACGCTAAGACACAGCTAAAAGCGAAGTCTAGAGCAAAGCCGAAGTTATCGATTATTGAGGGCGGATTATCAGAGACTGAGCAAAATAGAAAAGTAAGTAAAAGCCGTACCAAGGCAAGTGCTACCAAATTGGGTAAACCAATTGCAGCGAATGATCCTATTTTCAGTAAGTCGGTAAAAAGAGGCTTTAAAGGCAAAGGGTTAATTAAAGGTATCACAAGAAGCCCATTTGGTAAGCTATTTGGCAAATTAGCAGCGCCTGTAACGGCGGTAATGGGGGCGATGGATGTCGCGTCAACTTTATCAGATGATAGCTTAACGAAAAAAGAAAAGTCACAGCAAGTTGGACAAGCCGCTGGAGGTGCAGGTGGCGCACTTGCGGGCGCTGCTGCCGGGGCTGCAATTGGGTCGGTTATTCCTGTATTTGGCACGGCCATTGGTGGCATCGTGGGTGGTGCATTAGGCGCGTTCGGTGGTGAATCGTTAGGCGGCATGTTAGGTGGGTGGTTTGGCAATACGCTAGATGACTCTGACAGTAAAGCACAAGAGCGAAAAAGCAGTAAAGCCGATACTCGTGCCAGTGAATTAGCCAATACTGAAACGACAAGCAGCTCAGTAATAGCACAAGGTGACTCATCTAAAGCGCACAATACGATGCCCACAGTAAGTAAAAAAGGCGGTGTATTTAGCAAGATAATGGCAAGTCCAGTCACAAAAATACTGGGTGCTACAGGTATTGGTGCGGCATCAAATGCGCTTGGTGGTTTAATCGGGAGTTTATTTGCTGATACACCATCAAAAAGTGAGGAGCATTCAAAGGAGGGTGTAAACACTGCTTCAGGTGCTACGACACAGTCAGGTAGCTACATAAGTACTTCGTTAGATTACGTAAAAAATAATGTCATTAATGAAGCGAATATGTTTGCCGGCATGGCTGCAGAGATGGAAAAAAACGCGGGTATTAATAATGGTCCGATGAATAAGTTATCGGCTGTAGGCACTAACGCCGGACGTATACTCAATGGGCACACGATATTAAAAGCTGCAAATGATGATTCACTATCATTAAAGCAAAAAGCAATCACTATGGGTGGTACAGCAGCAGGTTGGGGAGCCAGTGAATGGGTCTCGAACAAAATGGGTAAATCGAAAAATGGTGCTATACGCATGCTCGCACCAGTTGCTGGGTATGCAACCAATGCGGTTGTGGGGGCATTAGGTGGTGGCCTCTCTGGCTTGTTGGTTGATACATTATTTGGAAAAGATAAGGTGAGTGAAGTCGATTCACCTAAATTAATCGATGGCACAGCGACTAAAGGCAATACTTTAAACATCAAATCGTTGGCACCAACCAGCACGCACACATCAACGGTACAATCAGGTAAAACGCCAGTCAGTGGCGGCAGTGTTACGGTCAATGCCAACATTACCGTCAATACTACGCCTGGCATGTCTGCAGTTGAAATTGCAGAACAGATAAAACAGGTACTTGAACAACAACAATTGCAAGCGCAACGTGATTTGCGTACTCGTTATATTGATGAGGTAGCTTAATGGAAAAAGTAGGTAATGCATCACATATGATGCAGTTAGGTAAGTTTAAATTTTCTGTTGGAGGCGCTGCTTTTGACAACTTAAAGTTTAATACGGATTACCGCTGGAAAACACAGGAATCGCAAACAGAAAATAGCAGCCCCGCAATGCAGTTTGTGGGGATAGGAGATCAAACGCTTAGCTTGACGGGGACAATATATCCTCAGCTGGTGAAAGATGGTCTTACCCAAATTGATAGTATGCGAGCAGAGGCAATGACTCAGCTACCACTCAAACTTACCTATGTGCAAGCAAGTGGTAAGTCAGATCCCAGTGTTGGTCGTGTTTTGGGCAATTGGATCATTATGTCAATCAGTGAAGATCGAACGTTGTTTTTGAATGATGGTATTCCAAGAGAAATTAAGTTCTCGATGGAATTAAAGCGTCATGATGCAAACACTAAATAATGAGGTGTGCCAATGAATGAGAACGGGGTAACGTATATCACCCGAGATGGAGATTGCTTAGATAATATCTGTTGGCGCCATTATGGACGCAGCAGCGGAATGGTTGAGCTCGTTTTAGAGGCGAACCACGGGCTTGCGGAAAAAGGCGCGATTTACTGTGAAAATATCGCCATCTTCTTGCCTGAAGTGATCACAAAACCGATTTCAGATAACGTCATTAATATATGGGATTGAGGAGAAAAAGATGAATTTACAACCTCAGTTTTCAATTAAAGCAAATGGCAATGAGGTGGCAGAGCGGCTACGAGACCGAATGGTCGAGGTGCGTGTAAGTTTGAAAACGGGGTTGCAAAGTGATGCATGCTACGTACGATTTGATAACCTCGGAACAGCACCAATACAAAACCCTAAGCCGACCGATATTGTTGAAATTGCCATGGGATATAAAAATGGTGCGGCCGATAAAGCGGCCAAACTTATTCCTTTAGGATCATTTGAAGTGGGGGAATATAGCGTATCAGGGCCGATTCGTTCACTTGAGTTGTTTGGCAATAAAGTGCTCTGGCAGACAGGGTTGAAAGCACCAAAGCAAAAATCGTGGCCTGCTGATCCTAATACGCCACAAAAGCTTGGGGATCTCGTCTCCGATATTGCCTCGGAACATGGCTTAGACCCAAAGGTTGGTGCGCAGTTTAGTACCATAGAGTTACCGCATATTGAACAAAGTGAAAGTGATTTACAGCTATTAAGTAAATTGGCTGAGCAGTACGATGCTATTTTGAAAATTGCCCAAGATAAATTGATATTTATGGGCAGAGGGACGGGAAAATCGTTATCAGGAAAGCCGTTAAAAGAAGTGGATATTGACGTAAGCCAGATACTATCTTGGCATTTTACGGAAGATGCCTATCGTGCTGTTGGGGAAGTTAAAGCCTATTTTTATGATATGAATGAGGCGATGCGCAAACCAGTAACAGCTGGGAGCGGTCAGCCTGCAATCGTATTGCCCTATGTATACGCCAATAAAGCATATGCAACACAAGCAGCGATGGCTAAACATGGAAGACTTAATCGCGCAGCTAAGTCAATTAGAGCCAAGGTGATAGGGGCTCCTGCCATTGGCGCAGGTGCGGTGGTGAATATACTCAACACTGACACATTGGCAGATGGTAAATGGTATGTCAGTGAGGTCGATCACATCATCAATAGTGAAGGGTTCGCATCTTATTTATTGTGCGAGCAAGTTCGTCGCTAATCAGCTCTGCTGGACTCTACAGAATAAATCCCGTGCTAACTGAATATATTTAGTTAACCTCAGGTTTGGATAAGGGTTTTGGAATAGAAAATGTTTTGAAAACAAACTTACGTCCAATCCAAGGATGATATTTTGTTCAATATCAAGGCGCTTTTATACAGTAATAGCGGGCTATGACAAATGAAAGCAACGCCGAGAGTGAGAAAAATAGCTTCATTGGGCAAATTCGCTTATCCAGAGCTGAGGTTAGTTAGCACGGCTTTGGGCAAGTATTAGTTTGCATGTTCACTAACTATTAATTTTTAACTGTTTTTTTATGCAAAAAACAACCGGGTAGGTTGCTAAAAATCACTCTTTTTAGGCCAACAAGCCCTCATAAATTACTCAACAGCAAAAAGGCTGAACGCAATGTTAAGCATTTTTTGTATCTAAATTATGATGCTTTATGACATTTTTTGTAAAGCAAATAACCTTCTTCTATAACCCTACCTAGACACTCCTTTCTCCATATGGGCTATCCTCGCTTGCAAAAGCGGGCTCTGGCCTCCTTCCTACATTTTTGTATCTCGTGCTGTGAGAGTTAATATGTTCAGCGCAAAATTATGTACCTAGTAATTATGTACTTAATAACTGCGTACTTAATAATTATGCGCTTAATAATACAGCCACACCAAAGAACGCGAATACCCCGCCTATAATCATATTTCGAGTGATCACTTCTTTTTTTATCAAAGCCAATGTCATGACCATTAACGGTGCGGTGGCTAGCAGAGTTTGCGCGATAGCTGGGTCGGTATATTTGACCGCACCAAGTTGTAACCATAGGCCGATAAAAGTGCCAAAGAATACCGCAACGATCAGCCATTTCTTATTACTGATCCCGCTCAGCTTCACAGCTTGATTAATGCTGTGATCCTTCAAAAATACAACCAGCATAGCAACTGTCATGGTGCCTGAAAATAAACGGATCATAGCTGCCCATAAACTGCTCGTTGCCTCATCTGCCATTCCTGCCTTAGACATGACCATTCCGGCTGCTTGACACGCGGCTGCCAGTAGCGCAAAGCACACCCCAATTTTGTATTTTTTCTTATCAAGAGGAGGCAATTTTATACGTGGTTTAATCGCTAAGATGACGCCTATTGTGGTAACAATAATACCGGTCCATGCCATGGCATTTAAATAGGTGCCTAGTATTAAAATGTTGAGTATGCCAGTGATGGCGGGTGCCATAGATTCAATCACTAATGTTCTTGCTGGACCTATATTTCTCAGGGCTGCAAAATACGCACTATCTCCCACTGCAATTCCAATTACGCCACTGGCAACTAACCATATCCATGCATTTATTTCACTGGGTATGGCACTATCTTGCAGTAGCACTAGGCTAATACACATCATGGTGCAGGCCATTACGCCTTTACTTATGTTTAATTCTAGCGGTGATAAAGAGTGACTAAAACGCTTGTAGATGACTGTTGAACTTGCCCATACCATTGCAGCACTGATAGCTGCAATTTCTCCTAATCCCACACCCAACATCTGTTGTCCTTATATTTACTGAATTGTTTGTCATTTTTTTGATTATTACAACTTCAGGCAAAGAAACAATCAAATAAAGTATAAATGTTTAGACGTCTGTACATCTAGAGGTTGAAATTTCTGTGGTTGTGGTCATAATAACAAGGTATCTTAAACTCAGGAGAAGCGTGTGCCGATCACCGTCAAAGACGAATTACCTGCTATTGTGCAATTGCGTCAAGAAAACGTGTTTGTAATGCCAAAAAGTCGTGCGAAGTCGCAAGAAATTAGACCTATGCGGTTGGCAATTCTAAACTTGATGCCTAACAAGGTAGAAACCGAAGTACAGTTTATTCGTTTATTGGCCAACTCTCCTTTACAAGTCAATGTTGACCTATTGCGTTTAGATACGCACCGAAGCTCTGAAAACTCAGAGCAACACCTAGATATGTTTTATCGTTATTTTTCAGATGTGAAGAATCAAAATTATGATGCTTTAATTGTGACTGGTGCACCCCTCGCGCATCTTGAATATGAAGACGTAACGTATTGGAATGAACTACAAGTATTTTTTGATTGGGCTGAAGGTCATGTGACATCGACGTTGTTCTCGTGTTGGGCAGCTCATGCAGGGTTATTTCATCATCATGGTTTAAAGCGAGTGCTGAAAAAGAATAAACTCTGTGGGGTGTTTAAACATCGTTGTTATTTTGAACATGGTGCGTTGACCCGAGGTTTTGACGATGAGTTTGTCGTACCACACTCACGGTATGGCCACATAGATGAAGAGAAAATACGCCAAACTGAGGATCTCATTACGTTGGCTGGTTCAGAAAGGGTTGGTGCGTATTTGGTTAAAAACCAATCTGGAAGTCAAGTGTACTTAACGGGTCATCCTGAGTATGATGCAGATACACTGCAAAAAGAATATAGGCGTGACCTCGAAAAAGGCCCTGATGCCGCAATGCCTGAAGGATATTTTCCAGATAACAATGCAGATAAAACACCTTCAAAAACGTGGCAAAGCCATGCCTTTTTGTTATTCTCAAATTGGTTAAACTACTATGTTTACCAAACCACACCGTATGATATTAATCTCGTTAGCCAAGATGTAAGGACTAACAACTATGCCGAATAATTTACCGCAGAATAAAAGTATCGCTTTAGCCGAGGCGATGAAAAATCGTATTTTGATCCTTGATGGTGCAATGGGGACCATGATCCAAGAATTCAAATTTGAGGAACAAGACTATCGTGGTGAGCGCTTTAAAGATTGGCATGTGTTGATCAAAGGTAATAACGATTTATTAAGCCTGACTAAGCCAAATGTGATCAGAGATATACACAGCCAGTTTTTAGCTGCTGGTGCAGATATTATTGAAACCAATACATTTAATGCCACGACTATTTCGATGGATGATTACGAGATGGCAAGTCTTAGTCGTGAAATTAATATAGAGTCGGCTAAATTGGCAAGAGCGGTGTGTGATGAGTTTACAGCACAAAACCCCAATAAACCGCGTTATGTTGCAGGTGTACTAGGGCCGACTTCAAAAACATGTTCAATTTCACCAGACGTTAACGATCCGGGTTATCGTAATATCACCTTTGACAAATTAGTTGCAGCGTATGTCGAGTCAACGCTCGCCCTTATTGAAGGTGGGGCAGATCTCATATTAATAGAAACTATTTTTGATACGCTCAATGCAAAAGCGGCATCATACGCGGTAGAAGAAGCGTTTGAACAAGCGGACGTAACCTTACCTGTTATGATATCAGGCACTATCACAGATGCATCAGGGCGTACTTTATCTGGCCAAACAACGGAAGCATTTTACAACTCTATTCGCCATATTAAGCCCATTTCAATTGGCTTAAATTGCGCGTTAGGACCCGATCTATTACGTCAGTATGTTGTCGAGTTATCGCGAGTGTGTGAGACATTTACATCGGTTCACCCGAATGCCGGTTTGCCCAATGAATTTGGTGAGTATGATTTAGAAGCAGATGAGATGGCGAAAGAAATTATTGATTGGGGAAAGGAAGGTTACATTAATATTGTTGGCGGATGTTGTGGCACCACACCTGCGCATATCAAAGCCTTTGCTGATGGTCTCGAGCATGTAGCTCCGCGGCCATTACCAGAGTTAGACGTGCGTATGCGTTTGGCTGGTCTTGAAGCCTGTAATCTGAATTAGGAAGTCGTCAATGAGTCAAGCTACAGCAGTATTTACTAACGTTGGTGAGCGTACAAATGTCACTGGTTCTGCGCGTTTTAAACGTCTTATATTAGAAGAAGATTATGAAACCGCTTTGAGCGTTGCCCGTGAACAGGTTGAAAGTGGTGCCCAAGTCATTGATATTAACATGGACGAAGCCATGTTGGACTCAAAAGCGGCGATGGTGAAGTTTTTAAATTTAATTGCTTCTGAACCTGATATATCTCGAGTACCAATTATGGTTGATTCGTCAAAATGGGACGTAATCGAAGCAGGTTTAAAGTGTATTCAAGGTAAGGCTATTGTTAACTCGATCTCTTTGAAAGAAGGGGAAGCGCCATTTATTCGCCAAGCGAAGATCATTAAACGCTTTGGTGCTGCAACGGTGGTGATGGCGTTTGATGAAACAGGGCAAGCGGAAACACAAGAACGAAAGTTCGACATATGCAAGCGATCATACCGAATTTTAGTCGACCAATTAGGTTTTCCACCTGAAGACATTATTTTTGACCCGAATATTTTTGCTGTGGCAACCGGTATTGAAGAGCATGACAATTATGCGGTTGAATTTATAGAGGGCACACGTCGTATAAAACAAGGTTTACCGCATTGTAAAGTGTCAGGTGGGGTATCGAACGTCTCATTTTCGTTTCGTGGTAATAACCCCGTTCGTGAAGCAATTCATTCGGTGTTTTTATACCATGCTATCAAAGCTGGTATGGATATGGGGATTGTAAATGCAGGGCAACTTGCTGTTTATGATGATATTCCACAAGAGCTCAGAAAAGCCGTTGAAGATGTGGTACTCAATACCGATCCAGGCGCTGGTGAGCGGCTGGTGGAGCTTGCGCCTAAATATTCAGGTATGGCACAAGCTGAAAAGGTGGAAGATCTAGAATGGCGTACTTGGCCAGTTGAAAAGCGTCTCGAACATGCTTTGGTAAAAGGTATTACTAACTACATTGATGAAGACACTGAGGAATGTCGTGCCAGTATGGATAAACCCATACAAGTTATTGAAGGGCCATTAATGGATGGCATGAATGTGGTGGGGGATTTATTCGGCGCAGGTAAAATGTTTTTACCTCAAGTGGTTAAATCTGCACGGGTAATGAAACGTGCGGTAGCTTACCTAGACCCTTTCATTGATGCAGAAAAAGAAGAAGGCGCGACCAATGGTAAAATTGTCATGGCGACCGTAAAAGGCGATGTACATGATATTGGTAAGAATATTGTGGGTGTTGTTCTACAGTGCAACAACTACGAAGTCGTCGATTTAGGTGTGATGGTGCCAGCGGAAAAAATCTTGCAAACAGCCATTGATGAAAAGGCAGATGTGATTGGCCTCTCGGGATTGATCACGCCTTCGCTTGATGAAATGGTCCATGTTGCCAAAGAAATGAAACGTCGTAATTTTGAGCTACCGTTATTGATAGGCGGTGCGACAACGTCCAAAGCACATACCGCGGTTAAGATTGAGCCACAATATGACAAAGGAGTTGTGTATGTTAACAATGCCAGTCGTGCGGTGGGGGTGGTGTCAAGTCTATTGAGTAACACCCAAAAGAGCGAGTTTTTGGCTAAAACATCCTCTGAGTACGTCAAAGTACGCGAACAGCAAGCGCGTAAAAAGCCGCGTTCTAAACCTGTTACATTGCAGCGGGCACGTGATAACGCGATTCAAATTGACTGGAAAAACTATACGCCACCGGTACCGAAAAAGTTAGGTGTGACGGAGTTTCGTAACGTCAGTATCAAAACACTACGTAAGTATATCGACTGGACACCGTATTTCATGACTTGGTCATTAGCGGGCAAATACCCACGTATACTTGATGATGAAATTGTCGGGGAAGAGGCGAAGAGCTTGTTTAAAGATGCCAATGCCATGCTCGATGAGTATGAGCAAAGTGGTGCGTTACACCCTTTGGGTGTCATTGGCTTATTTCCAGCAAATCGAGTGGGCGACGACATTGAAATTTATACCGATGAAACGCGTTCTGAAGTACTTACTAAGTCGTGTCACTTGCGTCAGCAAACAGAAAAAACCGACTTTCCAAATTACTGCTTAGCTGATTATATAGCACCTAAAGGTATTGCCGATTATTACGGTGGATTTGCGGTTACAGGTGGGCTTGAAGAAGATGATTTGGCAGATGCATTTGATGCCAAACAAGATGATTACAATAAGATTATGGTAAAAGCGGTGGCTGATCGTTTGGCTGAAGCGTTTGCTGAGTATTTGCACGAGCAAGTGCGTAAAGAGTTCTGGGGATATGCACCTGATGAGAATTTAACGAATGAGGAACTAATTCGTGAAAATTATCAAGGTATACGTCCAGCACCGGGCTATCCTGCGTGCCCTGAGCACACTGAGAAAAAGAAGATTTGGCAGTTGTTAGATACGGAGCAACGTATTGGTATGCAATTAACCAGCTCTTATGCAATGTGGCCAGGAGCAGCAGTATCCGGTTGGTATTTCGCTCATCCTGAATGTAAGTATTATGCTGTTGCCAGTATCCAAAAAGATCAGGTGGAAGACTATGCTCAGCGCACCAATATGTCGCTCACCGAAGCTGAACGTTGGTTATCGCCTAACTTGGGATACGAACCCGAATAAAGTTTTTTGACTGCGCATGACAATGCGTGATGTGCAGTCTGTATTCTATCTGTTTTTAGTTTGATATTTTTCCTCCTACCCAGCTGATATTCAATAATAAATTATATCCATTACCCCCCTTTTTAAATAATGTTTCTATTAGGTTAACCAAAAAAGATTTATTCTTGTATAATTAAGTGTCTAGAATATTTTTTCTTGTTTTTGTTTATTGGAAGTGTAAATGAAGTGGTGCCTATTTTTCCTATTCTCGTCTTTTTATGTTCAGGCCCAAGCACCTTTGGTGGTTGATATTATTAGTAGTGAAAACTTTAGTTTACGATATGAAGAGTTTTTAGACGGTCGTTCTGTATTAGACGTTGAAGACTTTCATCCATCAACAAAAGGGTCTCATATTGAGATCATTGAAATGGTTCTGTTGCAGCAAGCGCTTCACCTTGGAGGTGAACAACGAAAGGTGATCTTTAACCCAAAACCGTCAGTTAATATCATAGAGTTTTCGGACCTTATCGCCGGTGAGAGCTTAGTACTTGCACGCTCGACGTGGCATGAAGATCTACTCGATTACAAAGGTTCCTTGTTTGTGAGTGAACCTCTAGTTGAGTATGGCGAGTACGAAGCGGGTTTTTATGTTGCAAAGCGCAATATTGCATTGCATAACATGCCAGCAGAACGATTAAATCAGTTAACAGTGGTGGCCAATCCTCGGTGGAAAGTTGACTGGCGCGCGTTAAATAATACAGACGTTAATATTGTTAGCTTTATAGGCCCTTGGGAGACCATGCTGGAAATGGTAGAAACAGAAATTGTTGATGCTATGCTGGTTAATTTCAGTGTCAGTCAGTCATTGGTGTTAAATTTTGAAGGGCGGGAATATGTGCCAATTAATGAATTGAAACTATTTCTTCCAGATTCACGCCATTTTGTTGTCAGTAAACGCCACCCAGATGGGAAACGAGTATTTGCAGCCTTGAATAAAGGGTTGGCAATTTTAAAAGAGCGCGGTATTTTAAGGAAAGCACTGACTGAGTCAGGCTTTATTAATGAAAAAGTAGCGCCTTGGCATATGGTAAATGAAGCGATGTTAATGCGAGGCATACAATGAGCTGGCTTAAAGGCTGTTGGTGCTATTGTATGTTGCTCATTGCTTATGAAGCACATAGTGCAGATACGGTTACCCAACAAAAACAAACAATCAGTGCGGCTTTTGAGCAACTAAAATTTCAGATGAAAAGTGGTTATGAGTTAAGCTCCTTACCGCAATTAAGGGTGATCAGAAGTCAAGCAGCGCATTACGCTCAGCGTGAAATAGTTATTCATACGATATTGATTGAAGCCAGTATTCGTCAGCACTTTGGTGATTATAAACATAGTTTATCAATGCATTACGAAGCACTGGATATGGCTGAGCAATTAAATAACCCTCGTATTATGGTCAAAACACTGCTTGCGGTTATCGACTTAGAGTTAGACTTAGAACGATTTGACCATGCAGCACGGTATATTAACCGAGTGGTACAAATTGGGAACAGTTTACAATCTGGGGATGAGTTGTTGGTGCACATTAAATTGTGGCAAGCAAGAACGCATCTTGAGCGTGGAAGTTTTCGTCAAGCACAACACGAATTAGATTTAGGACGAAAACTTCCTCTAGAAGATAAGCGTTTATCAGCAGAGTTATTATTGACCGAAGCGCAAGTGGCGTTAAAACTTGGTGATTATTTATTGAGTCAAACGCTACTGAGTGAATTTTCTGCCAAATATATGCTGGTGGCAGATACAAAAGCAAAGCTGAATTACCAACTTGCTTTGGCAGCAAGTACCTTACAGGCAGGTATGTTTACAGAAGCTATCACACTGGCTATGACTGGGCTTGATCAAACGTTTCATACACGATACTTAGAAGAACAGTCAAGTTTGCAGCGGCTATTGGCCAGTGCTTTTGCGCAAGTGGGAAATTATCAACAAGCTCACCTATATTTAAAACGTTATTCACTGACCGAACGTGCACTTGACCAACAAAAACGGAACAACAAAGTACTTCAGCTTGAAGCACAATATGCGTTGGCACATCAACAACAGCAAGTGAGCCTACTGGAAAAAGATAACACATTAAAAGCGCAACAAATTGTTCAGCACAGACAGGTATTAGAAAACTCTAAGTTGACTCAGCAGCGTTGGTTATTGATTGGGGTGTTGTGTGCTGCTGCCATCGTGTTTGTTTATTGGCGCTGGCAAAATATTCGTTATACAACTCGTTTAGAAACGCAAGTAGCACAACGCACAGCAGAATTGAAAGAGCGTAATGAACGTCTGCAAGCATTGAGCTTTACCGATAGTTTAACGGGACTAAATAATAGACATTATTTTTTCAGCACCATTGATAGTCAGATAAATGCACTAAAGCCTAAGCATGACATTATATTTTGTATGATAGACATAGATCATTTCAAAAGGATTAATGACACTTATGGTCATGCAGCGGGTGATTTAGTGCTGCAAAGCTTTGCTGATATATTGAAACAATGCACCCGAAGTAGTGACTTATTAGTAAGGTGGGGCGGAGAGGAGTTTTTACTGGTTATGCCGGATATGTCGACCCGCGATGCACAAGAGGTGGTTGAGCGAATACGACAACAGGTCGAGCGCTTTCCGTTTATTGTTAATGGTGAAACTGTACAATGTACTTGTTCAATTGGATTTGCACCTTACCCGTTAATGACAGGTGAATTTAAGCAAGCATCATGGGAGCAGGTATTAGAGTTGGCCGACAGTGGCTTATACTTGGCCAAAGAAGTAAATAGAAACACATGGATAGGGCTAGACTCTGTCTCCGCCTCAGAGCCGATTGATTTTGACTATTTATTGAAAAACTACAAAGAACAAGTCAGGCTGGGGAGTATTGTTATATCAAGTAGTTATGAAGGGTTGCAAGTGCCTGTTTGATTTCTACCTAAGGTGATAACGAGGCCATTCAATTGGGCCTTCTAAAGAGTGCTAATTACTTATCTTAACGTGTTAATATAGCGCTAAAATGTTTTTTCAGAGTATGTTGTGTTACCCATCGAATCGGTTTATAACTCCCTTATTGATACATTAAAATTACATAGCTGTGTGCTGCTACAAGCGCCACCAGGGGCTGGTAAGTCAACTTGGCTGCCATTAAAAATGGTCAGAGATGGGCACTTCAAACATATTATTATGCTGGAACCAAGAAGGCTAGCAGCGAGAAATATCGCTAGTTTTTTAGCCAGTCAACAGCAAGAATCAATTGGGGCCAGTATAGGTTTACGAATCAGAAATGAAGTGAAGGTTTCTGCTGAGACGAGATTAGAAATAGTCACTGAGGGTGTACTGACAAGACGGCTGCAAAACGACCCGGAATTGACAGGGGTTGACCTTGTCATTTTTGACGAGTTTCATGAGCGTTCAATGGCGGCAGATACTGCACTGGCCTTAGCTTTGGAAACGCAAGCCGCATTTCGTGAGGATTTAAAACTATTGGTAATGTCAGCGACGCTAGACACACACAGGTATCAAGCATTTTTAGAATGTCCTCTTGTTGTGTGCGAAGGTCGCAGTTTTCCTGTTGATACGATTTATACCTCGCTGGCAAATGAGACGCGATGGTTAGATGCGATTGCCCCCCTTATTCGTCAAGCGTTGCATGAGCAAGACGGGAGTGTGTTGGTTTTTTTACCGGGGCAAAAAGAAATTACGCACGTGGCTCAATCTTTAGCAGGTTACGAATTGTCCGATACTGAGGTGGCTCCGTTATATGGTAATCAAGATAAACGCCTTCAGCAGGCTGCGATCGCCCCAGCCAAAACGGGTTATCGAAAAGTGGTTTTAACAACGAATGTGGCGGAAACATCTTTAACCATTGAAGGTATCAGAGTTGTTATTGACAGTGGAAAGCGTAAAGTTGCACAGTTTAATTTAAAAAGCGGTGTGACAGAACTGGTAACGGCCTCCATATCAAGATCATCTGCGGTGCAACGAGCTGGACGGGCAGGGCGAATAGAAGCTGGGGTTGTGTATCGTTTGGGAAGCCGTGACCAATTTGAACGTAGAGAGGGACACGACACGCCCGAAATTTTAAGCTCAGACATAAGTAGTTTACTATTAGAGGCTAAAGTCTGGGGCAGTGACATTCGTGCTTTACCACTACTTGACCATCCTAGTGAGATACAAATTCAGCAGGCTACTCAGTTATTAAAAATGCTGGAAATTCTCGACAACAATGAGAAACTCACCACGCTAGGCCACAAAGTTTATCAATTTGGTACAGAGCCGCGGTTAGCCCATATGCTAGTAAAAGCACAGCAATTAGAAACTGAATATTCGGGAATTAGTACGTTAGCATGCTACCTTGTGGCCTTGATAGAAAGCCGAATAACGAGTAGCCCTGAACTTAGGGTTGCCTTACAAGCACAGTTTGAAAGGCCGACTAAGCTTTTTAGTCAGCAGTTGATGCCGTGGTTAAAACGATTGAGATTAACTAAACCGCACGTGTTGGCGACTGAGCACTTGGATATTACCATTGCATTAGCATTCCCTGATAGGTTAGCAAAAAGGCGAGGACAAGGTTTTGTATTGGCTAATGGCGCTGGCGTTAATAGCCATGAAAGTCATTGGTTAGGCAGTGATTATATTGCTATTGCATCGTTAGGCGGTCATAAAGGGCAAAGAATATTTAATGCCACAGATGTATCTATTGAACAACTCTTACAGGCATTACCATATTTATTCACAAAACAGAGCGTGTGTGAGTTTGATGAAAAGAAAGAACGGTTTTTACATGAAGACCGTACGCTCATTGGCAACTTGGTTATTGAAGCAACCCCAAGTAGTCAAAAAATTGATGTGGCTGCGCGTACTCAAGCTTGGCTCATGCTTATCGAAAAGTATGGATTAAAGTTATTTAAAGATTATGACACAGTGTTACCGCTATTAACCCGTATGACATTAGCGCAACGATATAGTCCATTGGAATTCGTAGAGCTTGATGAACAGAGTTTGCTTAATAATATTGCTACGTGGCTTGCACCCTATTTGAGTGATATTAAGCAATTACCACAGCTGAAAAAACTTGCCCTAAAAGAAGCGGTTTTGAGTCAGTTAGATTGGCAACAACAGCAACGGCTAGATGCGCTACTGCCAAAAAAAATCACTGTACCAAGTGGCTCCAATATTACCATTGATTATCAAATTGACGGGCCGGCAAAGTTATCTGTGCGTATGCAGGAAGTATATGGTTTAGTTGAGACGCCAAAGTTGTGTAATGGCCAATTACCTTTGCTGATGGAGTTATTGTCACCAGCACGCAGGCCTCTGCAGTTAACCCAAGATTTAAGACACTTTTGGCAATCGAGTTATAAAGACGTACAAAAAGAGATGAAGGGCAGATACCCTAAGCATTTTTGGCCGGATGATCCTGCAAACGCTCAGGCAACCAATAGAGTAAAGAGTCGGATGTAATATCCCCTTCGACTCTTTTTAACATGGATCATTGAGCTTGAAATTTAAGGCGCGTGATTATGGAGTAAATTAAATTTGAATAGGTTCTGTTAGCTCTTTGGTTTTATGCCAATATAAACACGAGCATAGTATCTAAATATTCATAGATACTATGCTCGTGTTAAAATTCGCTGAGTAACATGTATAGGTGTGCCGCACTCCATGAGAAATTGGGGGCACCTTGTTGTTTGCCGTTTAAAGGGTGGTAGTTTTCTCTAATGGGGCCATCTTGCTGTAAACCATCAGCGTGCTCAATAAACCGATTTATTAATGCTCTTGCATCTTCCTTGTAGCCATAATGAGTGAGTCCTTTCACCCCAAAATAGAGTTGATCTAACCAAACTCTTCCTCGCCAGTAAATGTTCGGACCAAAAGCGGGGTTAGTCAGTGCCGCGGTGCCTAATGGAATATAGGTATTAAACTCTTGTGGATTGAGCATTACAGCTCTAACTTGTTTCGCCATATCGTCGGTGGCTATTTGATTAAATAGTGGCGACCAACCTTCAGGGCCTTTTCCTCGCTTGGTGAGCGCATAGCCTGCACAGCCATTGGCTAATGGTTTGGCTTCAATTGAAATGTCATAGTAAAATCCAGACTGAGTGTCAAACATGCATCGATTAACGTATCGGCTTATTATTGCGGCACTTTTCTCAAATGTGACTGCCTCGTTAGGTTGATTTAATATTCGGGCAATTTTTGCTAAATAACGTGCGTCAGAGACCATATAGCTAGCTTGGTCAACTGACTCTTGTAGTAAAGAGTACCCAGTAAGCAGCCCTTGCGTATTGTAATTTTCGGCAAATTTTACCTGCCAGTCAGATATGCTTCCGCCTTGTTTTATATATTTATTTAATTGTACCGAGTTGATGTAGCCAAAATTGGCGGCATGATCTCTACCTGATTCCCACGATGCGGCGGTTTGCGCGGGTGACGTGAGCCTGATATTGGCTTTAAGTAATGAGTTGTATAAATCTAATCCGTAAAAGGTACGCTCATTAAATTTGAATTTAAAACCATGAACTTTATGTGTATGCGCCGCATCGAGTGTGGCACCATATTCAGGAATACCATTTTTATTATGATCACGATTGTTTAACCACCATGATCTATAGGCTTTTAACTTTGGGTAAAGGCTAGTAAGCCACTGTTTATCCTTGGTATGTTGATAGGTCTTATACACGGCCCATGAAGCTAAGCTTGGTTTGGTATTCCTCTCGTTCCAGTTGCCTCCATCACCGCCACGTTCAGCACTTTTATTGTATGCAATGAGATCGGGGATAAAGCCTACATCATTGCTTCTGATTGGATCATTCTCTGTGATTTGATATTCAAATACCGCGTTGATATTCGATTTAGCAATATCAGGTGCGAATTGACTCATTGCATAAGCTTGCTTCCATGAGTCCCAAGGCCATGTCAGGTTGCCTGAAAACCAACGAGCTGTAACGGATGGAGTCACAGTATCAAATGAGAGAGCCCCCGCGGCTGAACGCCAATTACCAATTAAGGTTTCAATACTTTTAGTCATGAGGCGCTGTTTGTCGACGGGGAAATTATCAGCTACTTTGAGATAGCTTTGCCAGCGTAGTTTGCTTTTTATTAAATAGGATTCTGGGTCAGCAAAAAGCTGTTGGTTAAATTGCTGAATTTGCTGTTCTTCATCAGTATTTAAGACGTGGCTATAGGTAGTATAAAATGTTGTGTCGCTTGCTATATTGGCTGTGCTGTTAAAGCCAACAGGAGATATACGGGTGGTGGTCGCAATGGTTTTTTGTGTGACATAAGCGGATGTACCTGAGGTAAGCAGGTCCCATTTAGCTCTTACTTTTCCAAATCGGATGGTAATCGTATTATCATCCGATTCGAACTTTGGCTGATATGTTGGAAATCGGGCACTTATGGTATTTTCTTGATCGTATGCGGCCAACAGCTGCCCTTCAAAGTGCAACGTTAAAGGAGTAAGTGTCTTGATCTCGGTTTTGACCATTGAGGTGCGAGGGCCAACAAATCTGAGTGTTAAAGTGACCTCTACATTTTCGCTTTTGTTTGATAAGGTTTGCACCAAAACACCTGGGTGAGTAGATACTTTGCCCTGCAAAGGAACTCGGACGCCATTTTTAAAAATACTTAGTTTATCAAAGCGCTTGGCGATATAGTGTAGGTACTCTTCTGTAATTAAGGCGTGGCCAGTGAAGCCGCCAAGCTCATTATCGTTAATAGGCAATAAGTGACCATGCCAAGCTCCGGCATCAAATAGCGGATTGTATGGACTATGGCCATAGTCATCCGTGGGGTGCATATAATTGGGCTCTCCCTGACGATTTATGACATTTTCAAATGCGATGGCATTTTTGGGATAAACAGCCAGTAAATAGAAAAAGAGACAGAGTATAACGCGCATAAATATCCTTTTTCGGATATTGTATCCAATAATGAGTGGTATTTATAGTCAATTTTTAATTTAGGAGCAGGGCTCATATGCGCAAAGTATGAGCAATTTACAAGAGGCGATAGATTATTTAAGCGCGTTAGCCACTTCGGCAATTTTTTGCCTTAACCATACATGACTGGCATCTCGGTGCAGTAACGGGCTCCAGATCATATCTAGTTCAAATGGTGGAATTGGAAAGGGCGCTTCTAATATGGCTAACCCAGGATCATCTCTATAAATATTGGCTGCTTTAGATGGCAAAGTTGCTACTAGGTTTTGCTCTTTAGCCAAATGAATCGCGACATGGTAATTTCGTGTGAACGTAGCAATATTTCGATGCTTACCAAAATGGGCAAGGGCTTCATCTACCCAGCCAAGCTTTTGAACATCCTCTGGGTCCATCCCTACACCAACCCCAAATCCCGTTTTACTCACCCATATATGGCGTGCTTTTAAATAAGCGTCGAGACTAAACTGTTCGATGATCGGGTTATCTGATTTAACTAAACAACAAAAACTATCCTTCCAGATCCGTTTATGATGGAATGATTGAGGTAAGTTTTCAAAGCGATTGATTGCCATATCGACTTTACCGTTTTCAACATCGTGAAAAGTGACATCGCTAGGCGTTAAAATATCTAAAGTGGTTTCTGGGGCTTCTTCATGGAGCTTATTCAGTAATTTTGGTGCCAAAGTACTTGCCGCATAATCACTGGCCATGATGCGAAAAACGCGTTTGCTTTGCCCAGCTTCAAATTCTCGGTTTGGCGCGAGTGTTTCTTCTAAAGTCATCAGGATTCCGCGTACCACGGGTTGTAACTCTAATGCTCTTTCAGTTGGCACCATACCTTCACTAGTACGAACTAAAATAGGGTCGTTAAACAATGTTCGAAGGCGCTTTAGCCCATTACTCATTGCAGGTTGCGTAATGCTGAGTTGGTTGGCAGCCCGTGTAACATTACACTCTCGTAGTAACGTGTCTAAATATACTAGTAAGTTAAGATCTATTTTACTTATGTTCACGACGTTCCTTTATTTTTGTTTGTTCTAAATGAGCGAATCGTTGTTGTTGAGGATATGGGTAGATTTGTTTATTTACTTTATTAATGACATCTCGCTGTGCTTGTAACCAGTAGGAAACGGTTAATAACTCTGGATGAGCATCTTTAAAGATAGCTTTGAGTTTAGGGTTTGTTAGCACAAATGTATATAGTTGTTCTGGGAATACGTCTTGAGGGGCGATAGATTGCTCATCCATACCCGAATATAAATCATCTAGTGAAGTTTTTGGCATAGCTCGAAAATTCATGTCGGTTAAATACTGAACCTCATCATAATCATAAAAAACAATTCGCATGTGTTTTGTTACCCCGAAATTTTTCAATAACATATCTCCAGGGAAAATGTTTGCGTGGAGCATTTCTTTAAGGGCTTGTCCATAATCAATCATTGCGTGATGAACTTGTTGCTCACTGGCGTTATTGAGGTACAAATTAAGAGGCGTCATACGTCGTTCAATATATAAGTGTTTTATCACGACATAGTCGTCTTCGACTTGCATACTGGTTGAGATGGTTGCCATAAGTTGCGTTAAAAGTGTTGCTGAAATGCGTTCCTTAGGGATCACCACATTGGAGTATTCATGGGTATCGGCCATACGGCCAACACGGTCGTGATTTTTAACTAATTGATAGCGCTTGAGTACGGTATCTCTGCCAAAAGGCTTACTCTCTGAGAAGGTATCTTTTATGACTTTAAATACATACGGGAAGTTCGGGAGCGTAAACACCATCATTACCATGCCCAAAGTACCGGGGGCGATGACGAACTTATCTTCACTTTGTGCTAAATAATGTAAAAATTCTCGGTAAAACTCCGTTTTTCCTTGCTTATGAAAGCCGATGGCATTGTACAGTTCGGCGGGGGTTTTGCTTGGCATGAGCTGATTTAGAAATCGCATTAGCGCTGATGGAGCATGTGTTTCAACGAGGAAATAAGCGCGAGCAAAGCCAAAAATAACGCGCATTTGTGATGAGCTGGTCAGTAGTGCGTCAATATATAAACCACCTTGGCTATGATGTAATACAGCGATTATAAAAGGTTGCACACCACTGGTGGACACAACACGGCCTACGATATAGGCTGCTTTGTTACGGTAAAATGGCTTTGAAAGCATATCAAAACGCATCATGTGACCCTGATGGTGTGTGTCAGGTGCTTGTTTAATAAATGCTTTCATTAAGTTGCGAATATCTAGGTCTAAATCTCTGAAGCTACACTGAAAATCTATGTGATCGATGATACTTTTTATTGTGGGTCGTAATCCATCAACTACTGGAAAGTAACTTCGATATTCAGCCTCGATAGGAAGCGCAGGGGCATGCTGTAGCGTGGTTTCAACGAAAATAAATGTGTTATTAAAATAACGACGATGAAACAGCCGACAAAAAACAGAGTTGTAAAAGGTTTCTGCTAATTCTGCTTGTGGGTGAAACGTTAGCAAGCTTAGATATTGCTGTTTTATGTCATACCATAATGCTTCGTATAAATTAGCACAGGGTAGAGCATTTTTTAGGTGCTGTATTGTTTCGTCTACACGCTCATCATAATGACTGATCCGAGTGGTGCTTATTGATTGTATTTTATCCCAGTCTTGGCTTGCAAAAGCACTCGGGGCGTCAGAAGTGATTGACTGAAATAGCCGGTAGTGCTTTGTAAAGCCGGCTAATATCATCTGCGCTATTAAAAAGGGTTTCATACAGCTCATTAATTAAGTGGTCAGACCTGATGTTAGAGTAGCATGATTTATATGGACGGAGTCAAGTGCTTAGCATATTACTCATACCGTTTTAGTTTTTTCTCAAGTGTTGCTATTTGTTTCGAAACAACTTTTACTTCCTTTCGGTGTTTTTTATTGAGAGATTTTAATTTCTTTTTAATGTCTTTCACCGTTTCTTTGCGCTTTTTATCATCCATAATATGTCGCATACGCTCTTGTTGATCACGGGTAGCTCTATCAAGATCTCTATTTAATATGGCCACTTGGTAACGTTTAGCACGTAATGACTTTTTCAAATTACGTACAACTTGTTTTTTCTCAAGCTGATTTAGGGTTTTGAAATGCTGTTCAGACGGTGTCGACTTGTTGGGGTTCGAATGGGTTAGGGTGTGTTGAGTGCCATTACTACCACAAGGAAATTGGCTGTATGTAGTTCCTCTTTTTGTTACGCATTTATAATAGTTAACTACCGTCTTTGCCTGAATAGCAGTACTCAGAAAGAGTAATAATACAAAAATCATCCTAAACATAGTGCATCCTTCAGCTATCTTCATATTAAAAAGATAGCTGTTTACAGGTTAATGGCAAGTTATCAGGTTGGGGGAGGGTTAGAAAACTGTTTAAGCGTTTTTATACTTTGAATTAAAAATGGCACATTTAACTTTTGTTCAATGGCAAATCCATCGGTGCCGGAAATATGCTCGTAACTGCCATCATGCTTGATTAGGGTGATCCGATCCTTTTTAAACGCGACAAGCACACCTTGGGTAAAGTTAACGCCAACACTGGTACGACTATTAATTAAGTCCCTACCAATCATGGTGGCTTTGGCAAGCTCTGAGCATTCTAAATGAGAAGCGAGCAGAGTATACGTGATGTCTTGTAATTGTTTAAACCCATCAATCTGTTGTAGTTTTGTTACGTTTGTGAAATAGGAACTTGCGCTGATAACATCACTGTTTTTTGCTGCTAATGCAAAAGCAAAGTAAAGATGTTTGGGGTCAAATTTTACGGTGCTTTCAGAACCATTAATGATGATAAGTGAAGCATTTCCTCCCTCTTCAGCTGCCGTATCGCCTAGGTGCTTAGGAAAAATCAAACGTTTTGATGGATCCCAACTTGGATGAGCGTGTTGAGTTTGCGGGTTCCTATAATATGCAGGTAGCCCGAAAGTCAAATTAAACCGCGCATCATCGTGATTTGTCGGCTGAATTAACTGTGAAACCGCAACCAATTCATCGTGATCATTCGTGAAACTAAGCAGTTCAGCGTGTGTCTGAAAATAAACAATGTTGACCGATGCTTTTCTAGGCTGGCAATTAGGCAGCGCACGGGGGAGTTGATATTGGCTGTCATTATGATCAAATTGTATATCAGTTGCTTGCTGATATTTTTCAATATCGAGTAAGTCATGCCTGGCAAGTAATTTTTTAGCTGTAGTTGGATAAGATAGTGGTAAAACATTGTCTTGCTTAGTAATGTCAAAATACGTATTTGCATCAGCCCATATATGAATTGTATGACTCATTGCAAAGCAAGATACCAGTGCACCAGTTGCATAACGAGGAAATCGATATTGCTTTAATTTTGCAAGATTGTGCCAAGCATGATTTCCCGCAACCAGTTCCAAAGCAAAAATAATCAGTATAAATCCGCCCGCAGCCATAGTTGCAATAATTGGATGACCAATGATTGTTTTCCATAGAACACTGACAATATCAGACAATGATGAAAAATTGAGGTGATATCCGAGTTTATAATAAACAAACGCATCAAGACTCAATAAAGCTATCCCCAGAGTCGCTAAAATTGCCGCCATACCTCTAATATGTCGAGGGTATGGAAAGACCATACTCAAAGGAAAAATCGTGAGCACAAATGCACTGAACGTTATAAAGCTGGTATGGCTAACCCAAGTGATCAACATGTAGAACCAACCAAGTAAAGTCGTTGGACTTTTATCAGCGAAAAGGTAACTACTGCTGATCAGCAGGACTAATCCAATATTAGCAAAAGTGAACCAATGTCCCCAACTGAGTAACTGGCTTGCTTTTGATGAAAAAGGATTTTGAGGGGATAAATTCATTCAGTTATTTTACCGATTGCTGTAATGCTTTTGCAAAGTTATTGGCAACAGCTTGTCTTTTTCCTTCAGGCACATGTTCTTTTAGAATATGCGTGATAGAATTTCCTAAACACATAAGGCTCAAGTCAACAGTAGAATGTTGCTGAGTAAGTACGTTTAATAGCTGGTCAACAATTTCTTCAACTTGCTCGTTGGAGTATTTTGATTGGATAGGCATCAGTAAGTTCAATATTAAAGTGTTATAATTTATTTATTTTAACACTAGAGGCGTGAAAAACAAAGATGAGCATTGAGGTGAATAAACTTGTTGTACATTATGTAGACAAGAAAGATGAAGATACACAAATCCATTTGCGCAATGATGAAATGCAAGTTAATGACCGTGTAAATGTGTTTATCGAACAGTTACATCACGCTTACAACGGAAAGCCGGGTAAAGGGTATTGCGCGTTTAGTGGAGATAAAAACAGTCAGGTGTCGGCTGCTATGCAAAGTTATCGAAATGATGAACTTGGATTTTGGCACATGACGGAGCAGGCGACTGAGGTATTAAAAGAAGAGTTGAATAAATATGCTTTTAATGAGACAGGTTATTTAGTTTTTTGCCATTATCAATACGTTGCAACCGATTATATATTAATCGCCCTAATTAATATTAAGGACCATTATTCGATAACATCGGAACTCGATTTGTCATCATCTCGACATTTAGATATTTCCCGTATGCAACTGGCCGCAAAAATTGATTTATCAGCATGGGACACTCAACCAGATGACGCGCGATATATTTCGTTTATTAAAGGTCGAGCGGGTCGTAAAGTAGCTGACTTCTTTTTGGACTTTTTGGGCTGTGAAGAGGGAATAGATCCGAAGCAACAATCTCAAGTCATGCTAGAAGCGGTAGAAGACTATTTGAGTGAACAGCAGTTTGATAAGCAAGAAAAAGACACGTTGCGAAAAGAAGTATTTGATTATTGTAATGATTGTATCGCATCAGGAGAAGATGCCAATATTGAAACGTTATCAGATACATTGTCGAAATCAGGCGATACACAATTTGATGATTTTTATAAAGATCAAGATTATGCCTTAGAAGAATCATTCCCAGTAGATAAGAAAACCGTAACAAGTATGGTTAAGTTTTCTGGTCTTGGAGGTGGTGTAAGTATAGGATTTGAACGCAAACATTTGGGCGAGCGAGTGACTTATAATGCTGCAACCGATACCTTAACAATAAAAGGGATCCCACCTAATTTGAAAGATCAGCTTGAACGCCATTACGATGAAAGTGAATGAATCAAGGGTTGTTTGAATAAAGGCCACTAGCGTGGCCTCTATACGTGTTATGCCGACTACGAATGACCAGAAATAATAAATTTAGCAAGCTGTGTTGATAATTTCTCGGCGAGCTTAGTCATTGCATTGCTCTTGGCTGTGTCTTTGAAAGAAGAGGCTGCTTTAACACGGCTATTAAAGTGTGCTTTTTCTTCCCCATTTTCAATAACGACCATATAACTTTCTGCAACAGAATAATAAGTACCTGACTGGTATTTCTCTTGCCACTCAACTCTAAAACTTAGATCGAAATCAGCATTAGATTGTGTAACTTTTATGCCATTACGAGTAAGGGCACTCGAGAGAAGGTCATCTACTTTTGCGTGCTGCATATTATCAGAGACAACATTGAAACTAAGGTTGTTTAGTATGAGCTCGCTTGTTTCTAATTGCTTATTTACTTTGGCCGGTATATTGACGAAAGGGCTTTGGAGCATATGTAAATATGCGTTCAGTTTACCGCGCTTAGCCGCAAACGTTTTTATTTTAACCGCTTTTTTTAGCAGCTCTGATTTACTAGTGCCTTGTATATTAAATTCACTTATCTGAGTATCGAGCGCATTGATACTGAGTTCAGTTTGCATTATGGCTTCAGTACGATTAAATGAAGCAAGTGCATAGTTAACATCATTTAACTGATATTCTTGTTCTATCTTCACTCCTTGCAGCTGAATCGTCGGGACGTTAGAGCTTATCAATTCATCAACATGAAATTGCATTGACTTTTCATTGGCAGTTTGTTGTACGGTGGTAGTTCCTGATATTGATACATTCAACTGTTTTGCAAGCTCCAAACGAGCAGCTTCTTGCGCAGCAAGTTGGGCTTGGCGCGTGTCGCCTATGCTTTTGGCACTGCCAACACCGTATACCAAATATGCTGATGTAGGTGTGGTCGTCAGCCAAGTGGGTTTGGTTATATTTTCAGAGCTGTTCTGAGTGGTTTTACATCCGCTTAGTAATGCAACAGAGACACAAAATGCCACGCTGGTTTTAGAAACCAAAGCGTGAGCGCTCCTGAACTTTTTGAATTTTCTTCTGGCCATTCCATACCTCCCGGTTTGTTGTCATGTCAATTAAACGTAAATCTACTTGATAGAAAGTCACGCGGCTGCCTCCTTGTTCATCTAAAAAAGAGTTAATAGTGCCTGATAGGGCGTAGTCAGCGCCTTGCTCTTGGCCCATTTCATTTTGTGTTGCTAAGCTTGAGTTAAGTTCCTGATCTTTTCGCTCATTTCTAATCTCACCGCGTAAATCTGCGCTGGCAACAAAATCCGCTTGTCCAGAGCGCAAAATTGCGCGTTTTAAATCGTTTAAAAAAGTATCAACAGCAATATGCTGATGAGATTTATTGCGAACTGATTGAATAATTACTGCAGGCCTTGTACCTTCCTTAGCTAGATGATCGTTAACCCACGGAAAGCTCAGCATGTCGTTGACCATTGCTTCTGATACAAGTTGAGAGTCTTTGCCATTCCATTTATCAGATAGAGCAACTTCTTGATTCGAGTCTACGCGACGTACCTCTGTGCTTTTACACCCTACCAAAGCAAGAGATAGAGCAATATAAAGAGGGGTCATTGTGATTAATTTAGGTGTTGTTTTCATACCATTTATTCCAAAGTAAAAATTGATTGTGCAGATGATGTCGGTTGCTTTTGCGAATTAATAAAAGTTCTGGTTTGCCACAGGGACATAGATCCTTTTACATCAACATTGTCCGTTTGTTCTATTACACGTCCAGAATTCAGCACTGTTTTGATGGTGACTTGGTGTTGCCCCACTGGCAACGGTATTTGAGACACTCTTATTTCTGCGGGTAAAGACTGCCATTGCCGTGTATCCGCAGAAGCCGTGACAGCATTAACGGCTGACGTTGCTAACTTGGCGATACCACTGAATACATTGTTTTCTTGTAAACCTGTTTTATTTAGTAATTGTTGTGCTGTTATTGCTTTTACAACTTCGCGAGTCAAAGCTAATTGGATTTCAGTATTAGCATTTTCTAGTGCACTCTGCAGTGTTAATAATTCAATTGAATAAAAAGTTTTTAGCTCCGATTGCTTTTTGCCATTAACCCAAACTTCTGAGCCTTGGACTCTCGTTTCTGAAGGGGATAAGTAGGTAACTGAAATTCTTCCTCCATATTCTAAAGCATCAATCAGACCTACTTTCTTAGCATCGTCCCATAATCCACCGAGAGGAATACGCTTTGTTAATAGTCCGAGTGCGACGTCAGATATGTCACCCATTGCATAGTTTTGCATCATGTCGAATAAACTGGTGTCAGCGAAAAGCATTTGAAACCATTTCATCTGAATTTGTTGTTCTCGATGTGACCCCATCGGAATAGGTGTGATTACCAACGCTTTGGATTTGTGATCGGCCCTTAGAATGAGGTTAAATTGTTTACGCTTTGGCGCCACACCAAGATTCTGTAAAATGGTCAATTGGCTGCCATCATAATCGTTATGAGATTGGACTTTCGATTGGATATGACTGAGTTCTTCTTCATAACCTCCAGCCTGTTTCATTACTCTTACTAAATTTTTATAAACCTGCTCGGTGGTTTGATTTGGCAATTGGTATTGTTTTGCAAACCCTTTTTCATACGCCAGTGCCGCACGTTGATATTGCAATCTAGCGCTATCCAACTCACCACTTTGTTCATTAAGTAGACCACTTAAATAATGTGCAAAGGCATCATCTTTATATTCAATATTAGTGAGTAAATCGCTCGGTGAAAAAAGAGGTTGAAAAATGGCATAAACTTGATTGGTTAATTCATCACTACTTGGCGCATGATAACCACCTGTTTCTTCCGTTAATCCTTCTAAGTAAACGTTTAATTGTCGCATTTCAATCAGTGACGCGTCTAGCATCTCTTGCCTGCGAGTAGGTTGAAGCGTGCCAAGTGCATTGTAGTTCATGGCTTTCATCATATGTAGCAATGGACGGTAATATTTTTGACCATGAAAAGTAGTATAAGTAGGACCACTAAATTGCGACAATGCTTGCTCAGAAATACTCTTCGTGTAAAAAGAGTCAAGTAGGTCTTTTGCTTCACTTAAGTGTTCGTTACTTTGCGCATATTTTTTTTCTAATTGGAAATAAGTGGCAAGTTCAAGGTGATATAAAAGTCTATTCTTGCCTTGACTACTATAGTTACGTTTTATAGTTGTCCTTGCTGAGACAAGTTCACCTTTTTGAGCCAATGCAATTGCATTGTTTTTTTGAAAGTGCGTGACGTTGCAAGCACTTAAACATGTTAAAGTACTCATTAGTAGTAATTTTTTTAGGGTGTTTATGACGTTTAAATTCAAAAATGCGTCCTTTGCACTCAATTATAATTGAGAATATATTACAGTAACTTCCCTAAGTTAGATAAAAAGAAATGATATTTAAAGCAATAAATTGTTAAAAATCGTTTTTACACTTTATTACTGTTAATGCGATGTATTTTTGCTAGATTAACTCTAAACCGCTCAATGCTAAAAGGAACCACTATGAAATTGAAACCAATGTTAACAACTTTGATTATTGCTGGGATGCTATCTGCGTGTAGTTCAACTAAAAATGACGCTGCATCAAGCTCGAGTGTAAATATACCAGAGTGGGTATTGAACCCTGTTGTAGAAAATGGGATCGCGGCGGCTGATTGCATTAAATATTCGGGTAATATTTCAATAGACCAAAAAATGGCTGTTGCGAATGCACGTCTCGCGCTTTCTCAGCAGATAGAAACGCGTATAGAAGGCTTAGACAAAACTTTTGCAAACAGAACTGATGCGAATGAAGAGACAACAGTCGGTACTACATTTAGTTCGGTTTCTAAGCAATTAACTAAACAAACACTCAGTGGATCTCGTATTGTTAAAGCTGATGTTGTGGAGATTGGTGGTAAAGATTATTTCTGTGCATTGACTACGTTATCTCCTGAGCTGACAAAAACGCTTTTTAAAGACCTCATAAAAGAAACTAAGCCAAAGATAAATGCCAAAGATGAGCAGTTTCTATATCAAGAGTTTAAAGCATTTAAAGCAGAGCAAGATTTAGAAAAGGAAATTGCTAAGCTGACAAACTAATCACGGCTCAGTATTCGCGTAATAACACGTTATTACGCGAATACTGTATTTTATCTATTTTGGAGAACAGCATAATGAAAAAATTTATCGCATTTGTTGTTGCCACTCATCTTCTACCGACCCAACTTCAAGCAAGTCAAGCGCAATTATACGCCGAGTTAGATGAGGCTATGAATGGTTGGCAAACAAGTCAACATTCAGTGCAAGACAAGGATGAGTTTGAGCAATTTAAGACACAGCACCTTAATGAATACCACAAATATGTTGAAGAGCACTTTGCAGAGTTTGATGCTTTTAGAGATAAGTTGATTAAACAATGGGGTGATGCTCAGACTTCGACAACAAGTCGGTATGTACATTATTCTCAAGCTGAAAATACCAGATTAATTGTCGATTTCGAGCAAGATCAATTAGTGGTTAGTATTAAGCATCATGCTGATACTGATGTTTCTCAGGAAAATGCACAGGCTGTATTTAAACGATTTCTACAATCAAATAGTGCATTATTAACTGAATTTTTTAAAACACAATCAGTCAAAGAGCAGCAAGCTGCAATTGAGAAAAGTGAATCTTATATTATTGATAATAAAGTACGGGCAAAAGCACTGCTTGATGCAAAGCAGCAGATACAAAATCAAACACAACAACAGCAGCAATTGCTTGAAAAGCAGTTTGACGCGCTATTAGCGGGGGAAAACGATGTATTGTCTCCTAATGCGTTGACTAACCCCCAAAACTATAATGCACAACAAGTACTTGAGAAGAAAAAAGCTGACCTACTGACATTGCAAAACAATAGACTCAAAAGCCTAAAAGAAAGTATCAAAGAGTTACCATCTGGGCGCAGTGACAGCTCTGTTACAGAGTTTGTGATAAAGTTGCCAAAAAATACACTCGCTAAGCAGCGAGCGAGCAGTTACCTCAATCAAATAACCGCTCACAGTAAGCGGTTTGAAATTGACGGTAGTTTAGTACTCGCGGTGATGCATACCGAAAGTCACTTTAACCCACTGGCTAAGTCTCATATTCCAGCCTATGGATTGATGCAAGTTGTACCAACCAGTGCAGGCGTTGACGTAAATCGGTTTTTGTATGATATAGATGAGCCTATGTCAGAACCTTACTTATATGTTACTAACAATAATATTGAAGCGGGTACTGCATATTTACATATATTAAATGATCGATATTTAAGACATATAGAAGACCCCATAAGTCGTAAGTACTGTACTATAGCTGCTTACAACACTGGAGCAGGCAATGTTGCTAGGGTATTTAATAGTGATGATTCACGAAATATAAAGAAGGCGAGTCGTGTAATTAACTCGATGTCTCCTGAGTTAGTTTTAGAAGCACTCCAAAGTCGTTTACCCTATGATGAAACAAAGCATTATCTAGAAAAAGTGTTATCAAGAGAGGCACTTTATATTCAATAGAATATGTATCACTTAGTAAATGATAAAAGAACAGAGTTTAAATCGGCCGCAGCGATAAGTGGCTGATCCCACACTAGGCAAATAAGTTCTGTGACATCTACAAACCATGCTGAAATTAACACTGCCTTTACCATGCTACCTTTACTAGACTTAAAGTATTACTGTCGCTTTTCATCGCGGTGCCGTCTTATCGCAATCAATCTTCTTGTCACAAGCTTTCTTTGCTGAGTTAAGCATAAAACTGTATAGATTAACAAACTATTATTTGGGTGTGTTCGCGTATGGACTTGAAGGGTTTGTATTGATGTTCCGTAAAAAGTTATTGATAGCTTAATAGGTTGGAGGAGGTCAGAACTATTGGTTTGATTAAGGCCTTTACCGTTATCAACATAGGTAGGAGTGTATTTGTATTAGGGTAAAAAAGGCCGCAAAAAAGCGGCCTTTTAATTGAGTTTTTATCTTTTAGCCAACTTGAGCAGGTGATGCCATAGCAGCACTAGCTCGTCCTGCTGGGGCTTTAGAGCCCGCAGAAAGGCCTGAGTTTTCTACTAATTCTCGGGCTTCATGTGGCATTGCAGAAGGGGTTATTACAACACTAGGGTCTTCTACACTACTGGCCTTTTTCATCGGTGCACTCGCATTTTGATTAAAGCGGATACGAGACGTACCATGAGAATTATCAAGCACTGGTGTGTTCACAACGGTCGCTTCAATAACGGGTGCTTCAACAACTGGTGCTTCAGTAACAGGTGCTTCAACAACTGGTGCTTCAGTAACAGGTGCTTCAACAACTGGTGCTTCAGTAACAGGTGCTTCAACAACGGGTGCTTCAGTAACAGGTGCTTCAACAACGGGTGCTTCAACAACTGGTGTTTCAGTAACCGGTGCTTCAACAACGGGTGCTTCAACAACTGGTGTTTCAGTAACAGGTGCTTCAACAACCGGTGTTTCAGTAACAGGTGTTTCAGTAACAGGTGCTTCAGTAACAGGTGCTTCAACAACGGGTGCTTCAACAACCGGTGTTTCAGTAACAGGTGTTTCAGTAACAGGTGCTTCAACAACTTGTGCTTCAGTAACAGGTGCTTCAGTAACAGGTGCTTCAACAACCGGTGTTTCAGTGACTGGGGTTTCAGTAACAGGTGTTTCAGTAACAGGTGTTTCAGTAACAGGTGCTTCAGTAACAGGTGCTTCAACAACCGGTGTTTCAGTAACAGGTGCTTCAGTAACAGGTGCTTCAACAACCGGTGTTTCAGTGACTGGGGTTTCAACAATCGGCGTTGAAACAGTATCTGTGGGTTGTTCAACGTCGTCACTGGCTTTCAACTGTGCTTCATATTCAGCAGCAGCTTGATCTGCAACAGGAACAAACGCAGGTTCTTCGTTATTTTCCACTTCAGGTTTACGGCGGCGTTGACCAGCTGCACGTAAATGGCGAGGAGAGCGCCTAGAGCGGGTTCTTGGTGCATCTTTCTCATTGTCATCAACTGCAATCACTGCTTGGTCTTGAGGTGATGCTTTTTCAACAATATCTTGCTGCGGTGTATTGTCGTCATTAGAAGGAGACGTTGCTTCAGCATTGTCTTTTTTCTTCACTCGCTTAATTGGTTTTTCAGCTACAGCTACAGTTGATTGCTCTGGTGCTTGCTGAGTCGCGTCTAATTCAACACTTTCAACTTTTTCTTCGGTGACACGTACTTTCTTACGCAGATTTCTTCGTTGGCGACGTGGCGGCTTAGCTTTAACTTCTTTAGCTTCTGTAGCGTCAGTTGTTGCAGTATCACCTTCGTTACTTGGTTTCTGGTGGTCAGTACGTTTACGGTTATTTTGACGACGCCTTTTATTACGGCCTTCGTTTTTATCGCTGCTATCATTGTTGACAGGTTGAGACTGAGTTTGTTCAGTTTCATTACTTTCAACGTGCTCATCTCGTTTTTTACCTGAGTTACGTCTACGTTGATTACGACGACGATTGTCGTTATTTCGACGCGGCTTTCTTTCCGAAGGTTTTGGCTCTGGAGTAGGTTCAGGCTTAACTTCTTCAGTTTCAAACAAACCTTTTAACCAACTACCAATACGAGAAAGTAAACTCGGTTCTGATGGTTCATTTGAGTTGGTAGGCGTTGTGACTGCTTCAGAGACAGGTTGAGGTGCAGGTGCTGAAGGCATAACGACACCTTTTAGAACCGGTTCTTCTTTAACCGTTGTTACGGTTCGTGCGACTTCAATGGTCTCAGGCTCAGGTACACTCATTTGTTCATAGCTAGCGGCTTCAGAAGTTTCATCTTTGCGTAACCGAACGACTTCGTAATGAGGAGTTTCTAGATGCTGGTTAGGTATAATCACCACGTCACAGTTATGGCGCTTTTCAATACGGTGAACTGATTTACGTTTTTCATTTAGTAAATAAGCCCCAACACGAACAGGAACTTGCGCATTAACTTGTGCCGTATTTTCTTTGATCGCCTCTTCTTCAATTAAACGAAGAATAGAAAGCGCGATTGATTCATTTGAACGAATCGTGCCTTGACCATTACAGCGTGGACATGAATGCTGACTTGCTTCACCTAAGCTTGGGCGTAAACGTTGTCGAGACATTTCAAGTAAACCGAAACGAGATATTTTACCAATCTGTACTCGAGCACGATCAGGTCGAACTGCATCTTTTAGACGATTTTCCACTTCGCGCTGGTGGCGAGGCGGTGTCATATCGATAAAGTCGATAACGATTAAACCGCCTAAATCGCGTAATCGTAATTGGCGAGCAATTTCATCAGCGGCTTCTAAATTAGTATTGAGTGCTGTCTCTTCAATATCGCCACCTTTAGTTGCTTTTGAAGAGTTAATATCAATAGAAGTTAGCGCTTCAGTTGGGTCAATTACAATTGAGCCACCTGATGGTAAGCGCACTTCGCGCTGAAAGGCTGATTCAATCTGGCTTTCAATTTGATAGTGAGTGAACAAAGGTACATCATTTTGATATAACTTCACACGGCTCATAAAGTCAGGGCGAAAGCGTTCAATATGCGCCTTTGCTTCTTCAAATACTCGGGCTTTATCAATTAATATTTCACCGATGTCGCGGCGTAAATAATCTCGAATCGCACGGAAAATAACGTTACTTTCTTGGTGTATTAAAAAAGGGGCTTTATCACTATCCGCGGCTTCTTGAATTGCTTGCCAATGCACAAGTAGCGCTTTCAAGTCATATTCTAACTCTTCAAAAGATTTACCAACACCAGCAGTACGAACGATTAATCCCATACCTTTAGGTAAATCAAGTCGGCTTAGTGCTTCTTTTAACTCAATACGCTCGTCACCTTCGATACGGCGAGAAATTCCACCTGCACGAGGATTATTCGGCATGAGTACCAAATAACTACCAGCAACACTGATAAATGTAGTAAGTGCAGCACCTTTTTGGCCTCGTTCTTCTTTATCAACTTGAACAATAACCTCTTGGCCTTCTTTAATCACATCTCTAATGTTCGGACGACCATTGAAAGTGTATCCGGAAGGGAAGTACGTTTTTGCTATTTCTTTTAAAGGAAGGAAACCGTGACGCTCGGCGCCATAATCTACAAAGGCTGCTTCAAGAGATGGTTCGATACGGGTAATTTTACCCTTGTATATATTGGCTTTTTTCTGTTCGTGACCAGGGCTTTCGATATCTAGATCGTAAAGGCGTTGGCCGTCAACCAGTGCGACGCGCATTTCTTCTTGCTGCGTAGCATTGATTAGCATACGTTTCATATTGTTACTCTACATTTCAATTTTTAGTTAAGCCTGATTGATATCACTCGCCGACATTTAGTGTTCCTAGGTATTTAATACAGTCTCCCGACTGGGGAAATGGGAACAATCAGTATCACCGGCTTCACAGTGCCTTATATTTGGCTAACTTCGCCATTGTTACTGGCACCTGTGAGCATCGCTATTTGCGTTTGGTGTTTGCACGGGCTAAAGGGCTCGGTGTTAAACAATCAGACATATATCTTCTATTTTTTGCTTTTTTAAGCTTAACCATGCTTAGCTTCACACTACATTCTATTACGCGCAACGCAGTGGGCTAAACGCACGTGTTTTAATTGGGGCTAAAAAGCGTTGGAGATCCAAGCTTCAATCTGTATGATCTGGCACCCAAGATGTGCATCACGGTTGATTTTTGCGATAAAAAGCGAATCCGCAAAAATTGCGGACCAATTATCCCACTAATATACTCGTGATAGCAACTAAATTATTACTCAAATCAGTGATTAGGCAATGTCAGAAAAACCGGCTCTAAAAGTTAGCTTCGTAACTATTACCGAAGATCAAGATGGTCAGCGGATAGATAACTTCTTGTTGACGCATTTAAAAGGGGTACCAAAAAGTGCTATCTATAAGATTTTGCGAAAAGGCGAGGTGCGTGTAAATAAGAAGCGTATTAAGCCCGTATATAGGTTACAACTAGATGATTTAGTGCGTATTCCTCCTGTAAAAGTTGCAGAGAGGGAAGAGTTCGTTCCAAAAAACCTAGATAAAGTAGCGGGTCTTGAAGATGCGATTATATATGAAGATAAATATTTGATTGTCATAAATAAACCATCAGGTATGGCAGTGCATGGAGGCAGTGGCTTGAGTTATGGCTTAATTGAGGCTTTACGTGCGCTTCGACCGGATGAAAAGAGCTTGGAGCTGGTACATCGTTTAGACCGAGATACGTCTGGCTGTTTGTTAATATCTAAACGACGCTCGGTACTAAAAAGTTTGCATGAGCAGCTGCGTGAAAAAACCATGGAAAAGAATTACTGGGCGTTAGTGACGGGTGAATGGGCATCAAAATTGAAAAATGTGACGGAGCCGCTAAGAAAGAACACCTTACAGTCAGGTGAGCGAGTTGTTCGAGTTGACCTTGAAGAAGGGAAAGCATCACACACTCGTTTTAAAGTGTTACAACGATTTGATGATTGCACTTTGGTACAGGCGTCTCCTGTGACTGGTCGTACGCATCAAATACGTGTTCATACACAATGTAAAGGTCACCCTATTGCGTGTGATGACAAATATGGTGATCAGGTATTTGACGGTAAAATGCGTAAACTCGGTTTAAATCGTTTATTTTTGCATGCGCATGATATTCGCTTTTTCCATCCTAAAACTGAGACAACCTTACGAGTAGAAGCGCCATTAGATAAAACGTTAAAAAATTGTTTGAAGGTTCTACGGAGCTAAGTTGATGAAGTATAAACTGATAATTTTTGATTGGGATGGCACTCTGATGGACTCTATACCAAAAATTGTCCATTGTCTTAAATTGTCCGCATTGCAGGTGGGTTTACCTGAACCTACTACCAGTGAAGCCGCAGCGGTTATTGGGTTGTCATTGGATGTTGCGATAGCGGCCTTGTTTCCTGAACAAGAAGATTATTGGACCGAGCTGGTCACAGGGTATCAAGCGAATTATAAAGCAAGTGATAGTATACAACCTGTGATGTTTGAGGGAACTGCAAAATTATTGAGCGACCTGCGTGATCAGGGTTTGCTGTTAGCTGTCGCGACAGGGAAAAGTCGGCAAGGACTGAATAGAGTTTTGGATGAGTCGCAACTGTGTGATTATTTCATTACGAGTCGAACTGCGGATGAAGCTCATTCGAAACCCGCACCTGATATGCTTAAGCAGATCCTCAATGAAGTAGGAATAGATGCAAGTTCGGCGTTGATGGTGGGTGACTCTTTATTAGATATGACGATGGCAAGCAATGCGAATATGGATGCTGTTGCCATGAGTTGGGGGGCCGCTGACAAATTATCATTGTCAGCATCAAAAGCGTTAACGATATGTGATAGCTACGTACAACTACGACAGATTATTTGCAGTTAATACATCGACTCCTTGAGCTAATAATAGTTGTGTCAACCGTATTAGCGGAAGACCTATTAAGCTATTGGGGTCGTCTCCTTCCAATTTATCAAATAAGCAGATCCCTAGACCCTCACTTTTGAAGCTACCCGCACATTGATAAGGTTGTTCGATATCACAGTAGGCATTGATCTGTTTATCATTCAAAATGCGAAAATAAACATGGAACGGTTCAACCAGGGAAGTACTTTTGTTTTGTTCAATATTGTATAAACAAAGGCTAGTTAGAAAGGTCACTTTCTGGCCACTAAATTGGCGCAATTGCGCAATGGCATTTGGTTTTGTATGTGGTTTTCCTAAAACCTGATTTTGATGCACGGCTACTTGGTCGGATCCTATGACAAGGCCTTGGGAATAGAACTTTTTAGCCGTGTGTGCTTTTTGTTCTGCTAACCGCAAAACCAATTGCTCGGGTGTTTCACAATTGAGTGCGGTTTCATCAATTTCAGGATTGAAAGAAGAAAAAGGGAGATTTATTTTTTTTAAAATAGACTGCCTAAATTCAGAACTTGAGGCTAGAATTAGAGGGATTTTCATAAATACTCTGACGTCGTTATAATTATGTCGCTAGAATAGGACGCAATCAGGCGAAAAACAAAGGAAAGTTTGAGATTTATTTTGACTAACATACTAACAATCTATATGATGCAGCCCCTATGCAAAAGGTGAAAATTCCCGTCACTCTTGATCCAAGCAGAGCAGCTCAGCGCCAACTTAGTTATGATGGTGTTGTTCAGCTTGAAGAACTTTCTCGTTTAGAGCAAGTTGTGCGTGATCAAAGCGGTGAAATAGCGGTACAGATTCATTGCAAAAATGATGAACAAGGGTTAACAGTTGTGTATGGTTCAATCCAAGCACATCTAACTGTTGTTTGTCAGCGTTGTAATGATGAACTAGGGTTGGATTTGGTCCAAGATTTTGCTTATTCACCTGTAAAGGCGGATACAGAGTCGGACGAACTTCCTGATAACTACGATATAGTAGAACTGGATGAAGATGGAGAAGTTAATCTTCGAGCATTAATCGAAGATGAATTGATTTTGGCTATTCCAATAGTTCCTACACATAACGAAGTTAACTGCTCTTATTCTGAAAAGCCAGCCAGCTTTGGAGAAGTAGATGCAGAAGAAAGTAAACCAAATCCATTTGACATTTTAAAACAACTTAAGAAAGATTCTTAGGAGAAGGCTCATGGCAGTACAAAAAAGCAAAAAGTCTCGCGCAAGACGTGGTATGCGTCGTTCACACGATGCGATCAGTGGACCAGCTTTAACTGTAGATCAGGTTTCAGGCGAGACTCATCGTCGTCACCATGTGACTGCAGATGGTTACTACAAAGGCGTTAAAGTAATTTCTAACTAAGAGATTACTTTATGCTGACTCATCTAACCATAGCGTTAGATATGATGGGGGGCGATTACGGCCCCCGTTCATCTATCCCCGCTGCTGTTTCTGCAGTAAACAAACATGCCAATTTAACGTTACTCTTATGCGGTAATGAAAGTGTTATAAGAGAGCGCTTAACCAGTCTCGACTCGATAAACCATCCCCGCTTAATTATTAAGCATTGTTCTGAAGTTGTAACGAACAGCTGTGAGCCTGCATCAGCGCTGCGAAATAAAAAGTCGTCGTCAATGAGAGTTGCTCTTGAACTTGTTAAAGCCGGAGAAGCACAGGCGTGTGTCAGTGCAGGTAATACTGGGGCACTATTTTTTATGGCTCATTATGTCTTAAAAATGCTACCAGGTATCAAGCGACCAGCATTAATTTCAGCAGTGCCTACAGAAAAAAAACAACCAGTGTATTTGTTAGATTTGGGAGCGAATGTACATTGTGACGCGCATACTTTATTTCAATTTGGGGTAATGGGATCAATTGTTGCAGGTCAAGCTCAAAATATTCCAAGCCCTAAAGTTTGCTTACTTAATATAGGTTCAGAAGAAATAAAAGGCCATGACACAATAAAAAGAGCCGCCGAGTTAATGAAAGAAACACCACAGATCAATTATCAAGGCTATTGTGAAGGTAGTGATATGTTTTCTGGTAAGGCCGATGTTATTGTGTGCGAGGGATTTGTGGGTAATGTGGCTTTAAAAACATGTGAAGGAATAGCGAAACTTATTATGTATAAGTTTACAAAATCATTGAAAAAGCATGTATTTTATCGGTTGCTAGCATTTGTACTTAAACCAGTCATAAAAAAACTGTATAAACGCGTGAACCCCGACCAGTATAATGGCGCAAGTCTGGTAGGATTGCGGGGGATTGTTGTAAAAAGCCACGGAAATGCTTCGAATAAAGCATTTCTTGCTGCAATTGAAGAAGCTTCGCGCGAAGTCGAGCGTTGTATTCCGGATAAAATCCAAGCCACTTTTGCACAAATAGCAGCAAAATCAGAACATTCGTCATCTTCGCTCGAAAACTAATGAAGTAGTTGTGATGAGCGATATGGCACAACTATTATTATTAAGAGCACCATATGTCACAGAAAATTGCACTTTTGTTCCCAGGACAAGGATCTCAAGCGGTCGGTATGCTAGCAGAGTTACTTGCCACATCAGAGATTGTCAAAGAAACATTTTCAGAAGCGTCAGAAGCATTAGAATACGACTTGGCTGATCTTGTTTTAAATGGTCCTGAAGACGACTTAAATCAAACGCACCGTACTCAGCCAGCATTACTTACAGCGAGTGTTGCAATTTATCGCGAATGGCGTGCGAGCAACTTAGAAAGCGAAGTTGTAATGGCTGGGCATAGTTTAGGTGAATACTCAGCATTAGTATGTGCTGAAGTGATTTCTTTAGGTGAGGCTGTAAAACTGGTAGAAAAGCGTGGATTGTACATGCAAGAAGCGGTGCCTGCCGGTGTTGGCTCTATGGCGGCTGTTATTGGTCTAGATGACCAAATAATAGCGGATGCTTGTAAAGAGAGTGCACAAGGCCAAGTTGTTTCCCCAGTAAATTATAATTCGCCAGGTCAAGTTGTGATTGCGGGTCATAAAGAGGCTGTCGAAAGAGCATCAGCGGTGTGTAACGAAGCGGGAGCAAGACGGGTGATGCCTCTTTCAGTAAGTGTCCCTTCTCATTGTGCGCTAATGCAGCCTGCGGCAGATAAACTCGATGCAGATTTACAGCAGTTGGCTTTCTCTGACGCTAAAGTTGACGTTATCAACAACGTTGATGTTGTAATTGCACGCTCAGAACAAGAAATTAAAGGTGCGTTGGTTCGTCAATTATATAGTCCGGTTCGATGGACTGAGACATTTCAAAAACTTGCAGCTTTGGGTATCACCCAAGCATATGAGTTTGGTCCTGGCAAAGTATTGACTGGATTAGCGAAACGTATAGATAAATCAGTAGCATGTAGCGCAGTAAATACTGTTGCTACTATTGAATCTGCAAAATAATTAGAGAATTAATATGAGTAATTTGTTTTCACTGGAAGGGAAAGTTGTACTAGTAACAGGTGCTAGTCGTGGGATTGGTAAAGCGGTTGCTTCTGAGCTTGTTGCACAAGGTGCACTTGTAGCTGGAACAGCGACAAGTGAAGCTGGAGCAGAGAAAATCAGTGCTTATCTTGGAGATAAAGGTAAAGGGTACGCATTGAATGTGACTGACGCAGAGTCTATTTCGGTAACGCTTGCTGCAATTAAAGCTGACTTAGGTGATGTTGATGTGCTAGTAAATAATGCAGGCATTACGCGTGACAATTTATTAATGCGAATGAAAGACAATGAGTGGAATGATATCATTGATACTAACCTGAGTTCGGTCTATCGTTTGTCTAAAGCTGTATTACGCCCAATGATGAAGAAAAAGTCAGGTCGAATCATTAATATTGGGTCAGTTGTTGGTACGATGGGCAATGCAGGCCAAGCAAATTATGCGGCGGCGAAAGCTGGTGTTATTGGTTTTAGCAAATCGCTAGCACGAGAAGTTGCTTCTCGAGGTATTACTGTCAATGTGGTTGCACCTGGTTTTATTCAAACTGATATGACTGATGAGTTAACGGATGAGCAAAAAGCTGCGACATTATCAAATGTGCCAGCAGGGCGTTTAGGTCAACCACAAGAAATTGCAGCTGCAGTGTGTTATTTGGCGTCAGATGCTGCCGCGTATGTGTCTGGTGAGACACTTCATGTCAATGGCGCAATGTACATGGTTTAAGGCACTGAAGAGTGCAAGAATAAATTTAAATTTTTGTGATCGTGTTACAAACAGACTTGAAATTGCTTTTAAAATGAGCGATAAAAGAACAAAACATTTAGTAACAGGTTTGACCAGATAAAAAATTCTGAGCAAATCCTTGAATCACAGTATTATGCGCCGTACACTACGCCGCAATCTGAAAATAACGCAAATGCGTTTAAATAAAGGAAAGAAGAATGAGCGACATCCAAGAACGCGTAACGAAAATCATCATAGAGCAACTAGGTGTTAAAGAAGAAGAAGTTAAAAACGAAGCGTCTTTCGTAGATGACTTAGGTGCAGACTCTTTAGACACTGTTGAGCTAGTAATGGCTTTAGAAGAAGAGTTCGATACAGAGATCCCTGATGAAGAAGCAGAGAAAATTACTACTGTTCAAGCAGCGATCGATTACGTTACAGCTCACGCAGAGTAAGTAACTAATCACTGGGGCAGCATTCGCTGCCCTTAGTCTTTATATCCCCTCGTAAAATATAATAATCCCTTTTTTGGAGGACTCCGTGGCTAAACGTCGAGTTGTAGTAACTGGCTTAGGTATGCTTACGCCGCTAGGTAATGATGTATCATCAACCTGGCAGGGCTTATTAGATGGCCGAAGTGGCATCGAAAACATTACTCATTTTGATACTTCAAGTTTTGGAACTAAGTTTGCAGGGTTGGTTAACGACTTTGATGTAACACAGTTTATGCCAAAGAAAGATGCTAAGAAAATGGATTTATTTATCCAATATGGTATCGCTGCGGGAGTTCAAGCTTTTAAAGATTCAGGTCTAGAGATAACAGACGAAAATGCACCGCGTATAGGGGTTGCCGTTGGTTCTGGTATCGGTGGACTGACATTGATAGAAGAGAATCATATTAAGCTATTAAACAGTGGTCCACGTAAATTATCACCATTTTATGTGCCGTCGACCATTATTAATATGATTTCTGGTCATCTATCAATTATGCACGGCCTTAGAGGCCCAAATATTTCTATTGTAACAGCGTGCACAACAGGGCTTCATAATATTGGACACGCCGCGCGTATGATCGCATATGGCGATGCAGATGCCATGGTTGCTGGTGGTGCAGAGAAAGCCTCAACACCGATAGGAATGGGTGGTTTTAGCGCCGCCAGAGCATTATCAACTCGCAACGACGATCCACAAGCAGCATCTCGTCCATGGGATAAAGATCGTGATGGTTTTGTGTTGTCGGATGGTGCGGGTGTTATGGTGCTTGAAGAATATGAGCATGCTAAAGCGCGAGGTGCAAAAATTTATTCCGAACTTGTCGGGTTTGGCATGAGTGGTGACGCATTTCACATGACTTCACCGCCAGAAGATGGTTCAGGTGCAGCATTAGCTATGGTTAATGCACTAAATGATGCAGGAGTTAATGCCGATCAAATTGGGTATATTAATGCTCACGGTACATCAACAAATGCAGGTGATAAAGCAGAAACTCAAGCTGTTAAGTCTGTGTTTGGTGCAGCTGCAGATAAAGTAATGGTTGGTTCATCTAAATCAATGATGGGGCACTTGCTTGGTGCGGCCGGTTCTGTTGAGTCAATTATTACCGCTTTGTCATTACAAGAACAAAAAGTATCACCAACGATTAACCTAGATAATCCTGATGAAGGGTGTGATCTTGACTACATAGCCCATACGGCACGAGATGCTAAATTAGAGTATGCGCTATGTAACTCCTTTGGTTTTGGTGGCACAAATGGTTCTTTACTGTTTAAAAGGGTATAATATCTAGTCAGTAAGGAAAAATAAAAGCCTGGCAATGCCAGGCTTTTTTTGTAGGTGTTAGATGAATATAGTAACGACAGATACGATCTCTTGCAAAGACCGCGGACTGCAGTATGGAGACGGTTTTTTTACGACGGTGCAGATCACAGCAGGACAACTGTCACTTTGGTCATTGCATCTACAGCGATTACAGCAATGCCAAGAGAGATTGGGGTTTACGGCGCTTAACTGGCAATATTTAACAACACATTGCGAAAATGTAGCGGCAGAGCATCAACACGCAGTTTTGAAAATAATCGTTACTCGTGGTGTGGGCGGACGAGGTTATACCCCACCAATAGCCGTGCTTCCAACGATATATGTATCAGTGAGTGAATTTCCAGGGCATTACAAGCAGCTTTCTCAAAGTGGCTTACGCTTGGGCATTAGCAATATCCAATTGGGGCATCAGCCATTATTGGCGGGTCTAAAAACGTTAAATCGGTTAGAGCAAGTTTTGATTAAGCAGGACGCAATGCAGTTTAGTGTTGATGATGTGCTTGTGATGGATATAGACAACCACGTTATAGAAACATCTGTTGGAAACATTATAGCTTGCAAAAATGGTGTGTTTTACACACCGCAACTAGATAAATGTGGTATTGAAGGGGTATATCTAAAACACTTAGCTCAACAGAATCTAATTAAGCCTATACAAATAAAATTAGACCAACTACTTGAGATGGATGTGGTTGTGGTATGTAATAGTTTAATGGAATGTATTCATGTTTCTCAATTAGAGAATAAAGTTTATGATTTAGACATGGCATGCCAAGCCATTAGAAAACTCAATAACAAGGTATAGAAGTGAAAAAAACTTTGCTGTTACTAATGACTTTAATCGCCTTTATAGGGATATTTTTGACATATAAAATATCGAAGTTTAAGGTATTGCCACTAAACAATGTGCAAAGTTTGTATCATGTTAAGCAAGGGATAGGGTTTAATCAGCTATGTCGAACATGGGAAGACAAACAGTTGCTAGAATCCTGTCTACCTTATAAGCTCTATGCCAAACTATTCCCCGAAAAAGTTATATTGAAGGCCGGTGTTTACGATTTACGTGGTTTAACGGTGCTTTCTGCAATTAATAAAATTAATGAAGGGCAGCAACAGCAGTTTTTTTTTACAATCATTGAAGGCGAGCAGCTACGTGGTGTTCTAGCTAAACTTAAAGCCAGTCGTTTTATTGAGTATGATGTTAAATTAGAAAAGCTTACAGAGTTACTGGCACTTGAAGGATCTGCTGAAGGGTATTTACTCCCAGAAACTTATGCTTATACTGCTGGCACAAGTGCGGTGTCAATCATCCAAAGAGCCAAAAGCAAAATGGATGAAGTATTAAATATAGAATGGAATAATCGCGCAAATAATTTGCCAATAAACACACCATATCAGGCATTAATATTGGCTTCAATTATTGAAAAAGAAACAGGTTATGCGCCAGAGCGGGGCCTTATTTCGTCGGTTTTCATAAATAGATTACACGCTAAAATGCGGTTGCAGACCGATCCTACGGTGATTTACGGCTTGGGAGAGCAATTTGATGGGGATATTAAACGGCAAGATTTACGGCAATTGACACCATATAATACTTATAGAATAGATGGGTTACCCCCAACGCCAATTGCAATGCCATCGCAAGATGCTATTCGGGCAGCTTTGCACCCCGAGGCATCGGATTATTTTTATTTTGTTGCCAAGGGTAATGGACAGCATCAATTTTCAAAAGATTTAGCAGCGCATAATCGCGCTGTGCAAAAGTATATTTTAAAGAGACGTAATGACAGCTAAGTTTATCGTAATAGAGGGCCTTGAAGGCGCGGGTAAGTCAACGGCAATGCAGGCATGCCAGCAGTTTTTAGCGGATAAAGCCATTGACTTTATTCAGACTCGAGAACCAGGAGGAACGCCATTAGCAGAAGCTCTACGTGATCTTGTCAAACAGCAGCATGAAGAAAGCATTGCAGCAGAAACAGAACTTATGATGATGTATGCAGCCCGTATGCAGCTTTTGCATAATGTTATCACACCGGCGCTTAACAAAGGTCAGTGGGTCGTGGGTGATCGCCATGATATGTCATCACAAGCATATCAAGGGGGAGGCAGAGGTTTACCGCAAGAGGCGTTAACTGCACTTTCTGGTATCGTTTTACAAGGATTAAAGCCTGACTTGACGCTATATTTAGATATTAGACCCGAAATCGGGTTAGCTCGGGCTAAAGGCCGTGGAGAGCTTGATAGAATTGAACTTGAAGCGATGAGTTTTTTCGAGCGGACGCGTGCGCGGTATTTAACGCTTGCAAACGCTGATGAACACTGCGTCATTATTAATGCTGAACAACCAATAGAGCGTGTACATAAAGATATTATTGCTGCGTTAGACACATTTTATCTTGGTGTGAAAGCATAGTATGTATACTTGGCAACATGCTTTATGGCAGCAATTACGAGATAGCTTCCAGCAAAAGCGTTTTCATCATGCACAATTATTTATTGGTTTACCTGGTGTTGGCAAATTTGATTTAGTTAAAGTGCTTGCGAGTACATTATTATGTGAGCGACCAGAGGGTTTTAGACCTTGTAATGCCTGTAAGGCTTGTGGGCTACTGGCAGCAGAGACTCATCCAGATAAGCTGCTAATAAGTGCGGAATCAAATAGTATTGGTGTAGATGCTATTCGGGCCTTAAGTGATTTTATACACCACTCAGCGCTACAAGGTGGCAATAAAGTTGTCCTTATCAAAGATGCTGAAAAAATGACGCATTCTGCGGCTAATGCATTGTTAAAAACATTAGAAGAGCCGAACTTAAATCGATATATCTTGTTAACGTGCAATGATAAAAGTCAATTACCAGCAACGGTTCTCAGCCGCTGTGGTCAGCAATCTGTGGCTGTGAGTGAGGTGTCGTGTGCACAAAACTGGTTATCAGAGCAGCATATTCCATTGCATGAATTTGTATGGGTAGAGCAGTTCTATTTGCAACCTTTAAAACTAGTACAGTGGCACGAAGATGGTATGCTAGATAAAATTCAAGCACTCTACTCATTTGCAAGTCACTTAAAAGAAAGTCATAATTTTGCTGAAGTACAAGGGATTTTGACAGAGCACACTCAATTGAACTCTGTTTTTTACGTGTTTATCAATCAACAGCTTAAATACCGCTTACAACAAGGTTTGGGTTTTAGCGCTTATAATGATGCGCAAAAAGCTCTGCATCGCTTTATGTTAGATACACAACAGATCCTAGGCTTAAATCAATCGTTAGGGTTAGCTAAGCTAATATATACGTTACAAAACGCAATAAAATAGGATGTAACATTGTGCAAGAGTTATTAGTAGATTTTGAAGATTTAGATGAACTGTATCGTTGTTATATGCCAGCTTTAAAGCACGGTGGTTTGTTTATTAAAACAAATACACGCTATGAATTGGGTCAGGCTGTCAATATGAGAGTAACATTACCTGATGCATTAGAGCATGACTTAGTTTTGGGCAAGATCGTATGGATCACACCTCAAGGTGCGCAAAATTCAAATCCACCCGGTGTTGGCATCGGTTTTACTGAAGACAAAGATCGTGTTAACGATAAAATAATTAAGCTATTGGGTACGATGCTTAATGCCGATAAACCCACCTACACCATGTAAGAGTAGTTATGATTGTAGATTCCCATTGCCATTTAGATAGACTTGACTTTGACAGGCTAGGTCAGGACTTACCTGAAATTTTACAAGCAGCAAGAGCAAGACAAGTAGAGCACTTTTTGTGTGTGAGCGTGACCTTAGAGCAATTCCCAAACATGCTTGCAACTATTCTTCCTTATAAAGATATTTCCGCATCCTGTGGCGTTCACCCTTTAGACCAAAAAGATCAATTGGATAAAGCATTGCTGCGAACATTAGCATCCCATGAGCGTGTAGTGGCTGTGGGTGAAACTGGGCTGGACTATTATTACGCAAAAGACACACATAAAGTGCAGCAAGACAGTTTTGTCGGGCATATTGAAGTAGCCAATGAGTTAAACAAACCACTTATTATTCATACTCGAGATGCAAGAGAAGATACCATTTCTCTTATGAAGTCACATAATGCTGAGCGATGTGGTGGCGTATTACACTGTTTTACAGAAGATTGGGATATGGCTAAAAAGGCCATTGATATGGGATTTTACATCTCGATTTCAGGAATTGTCACGTTCAAAAATGCAATTGAGCTAAAAGAAGTCGTTAAGCAACTGCCTCTAGATAGGTTATTGATAGAAACAGACTCCCCCTATTTAGCACCTGTTCCTTATCGAGGAAAAGCTAATCAACCAGCTTATGTACAAGATGTTGGCTATTATATTGCGGATTTAAAAGGCTTGCCGTTTAAATCATTGGCTGATGCGACCACAGAAAACTTTTATCGCTTATTTAACTTAGCGTCAAAAGTGAATGTCTGATTGTACTAGCAATTTACCCTTGATGTTACTTGGCCCGATTATTCGTCGCGCCGAGCGTCATCAAGTATGTGTTCAATTGGTTACTAGTGTTGCGGTACGGGTAGAGTTCACTGTGGCTGATTATACTGTACAGAGTGAACAAAAAACGCTTAATTTAGGTCAGTCTTGCTTTTTACATACTGTGATTATCAGGCCGTACCAAAATGAGTTTTCAGTCGATGTAGCCTTAGATTATATGCTGTACTTTGATGGTGTTATGCAGCAACTTGATGCGCTTTGCTATGCTGGGTTGTCATCACCACAAATTGTTATTCCGCATAACCTGACTCAAATTCTACATGGCTCATGTCGTAACCCCCATCACCCTAGTGCAGATAGCTTAGCCAGTGCCGATGATCAAGTACAGCAATATCGACAGCGCAGACAAGTTGGCCCAAGCTTATTGTTAATGTCTGGCGATCAGATCTATGCAGATGATGTAGCGGGAGCAATGCTACTTGCTATAGGTCAGTTAATAGATAAACTTGGCTTGTATAAAGAAGCGGACAATGGGTTGCAATTACCTAAGTTGCGACAAGAACAACTATTCTGCCGACATAACTTTTTGCCAAAAACCCCATGGAAAAAGTGCAGTAAATGGTCTTTGGGGTATCACTTTAAAAAAGATGAACCACACTTTACCAGTGCACATGCATGTAATCACCTTATTCATTTTGAAGAGTTTATCGCTTACTATTTGCTCGCTTTTAGTCCTATTGCATGGACTTTGATTGATCGAAGTTTAATTACGTACGACGGCAACAATCCAGCCAAGGTGAGCAAGTTTTCTAACGAGTGGATCGCATTACAAACCTTTATTACCCAATTACCAAAGGCGCAACGGTTGTTTGCCAATACGTCAACACTCATGATGTTTGATGATCACGATGTCACTGATGATTGGAATTTAACTGCACAATGGGAACAAGCAATAGCGAGCAATTATGCGAGCCGTAGGATCATTAACAACGGATTGTTGAGTTATTGGTTGTTCCAAGGTCTAGGTAATGACGCGATGAGTGATTCTGAAGCGCTTATAGTACCTTTTGAAGCCAGCTTTGGAGGTGAAACTTGGCATTTTGACACGTTAGATAAATCATTACAGCGATTTGGTCGATGGCACTTTTGTTTAAATACATACCCGAAAGTCGTGGTGTTGGATACGCGAACACACCGCTGGCGAAATGAGCAAAATTTCGGAGAACCCAGTGGCTTAATGGACTGGGAAATGTTGATGGAGTTGCAAGACATGCTCGTTGATCATGATGCCGTGATACTGGTATCACCCCCGCCAGTATTTGGTGTTAAGTCGATTGAAGCGATCCAAGCACTTTTTAATTTTTGCGGTCAACCTCTTGTTGTAGATGTTGAAAATTGGATGGCCCATGAGGGATCAGCAAGGAAGCTCTTGGATATTTTTAAACGGCCAGACACTCCAAGAGAAACAATTATATTATCAGGAGATGTACATTACTCCTTTTGTTTTTCAGTGCAAAGCCGATTTGGTCGCCATGATAACCGTATTTGGCAATTAACTGCATCAGGCATTAAAAATGAATTTCCAAAAAAGCTCATTGCTTGTTTAGACAAATTAGATTCAATTTTTTATGGCCCTTGGAGTCCTCTTAACTTTTTCACCAAGCGGTGGCAAATGGAAGTAAACAAGCACCCGCTTCAAAAGGGTGATCAAAAGCAACCCTATTTAGTATCTCATAGTGCGATAAGCCTTGTTACGTTAGAGCAAGGAAAATTAGCACAGTATGAGCTATTACATGGCGATGGTTCGAAAAGTAAATTCTGCTTAGACTTAGAATAAAAACCTCCTAGTTTTTATACAGTTTGCTATATTTTATAAATCGAGTCTTGCATATGGCTGTATATGAAAACCGTTCACTGTCTTGGTTGTCTATTATTCCTATTCTGTAAATTATTGTGGGCAGTCCCACAGTTTACTGATACCGCTCAGGTCATGCGACATTATGATTACCGAGCAGGGTTAAGCCAAGTGACTGTTATGGCACTGGCACAAGACCAGTTTGGTTATATATGGATCGGAACTCAAGCTGGACTCAATCGTTTTGATGGGCATGAATTTAAAACATTTGCATCACAGCAGCAAAACGTAAAAAGCTTGGCTGGTGGTTTTATTACTGAATTATGTGTTAGTAATGATAAAGTGTGGGTGGGAACGAGTACAGGTCTAAGTGTTTATCATACTGTTGAAGGACGGTTTACGTCTTTATTGGCCAGCGAGTTTCCGGTTATTGGATCTGACCGAGTAAATTGGATTGATTGTAAAGGTGAGCATGTTGTTGTTTCTACCGAGGATAATACTTCTTATGAAGTTGATAAAGCGACGTTGGTACCCCAAGCTTTAAAAATAGAAGGTAGTTACATAAGAAATGTAGTGCAACGGGGTGACAATTATTTCTACCTGAGCAATGAAGGGTTTATGGTTTATCATAAACAGGCACAAACTTCAGTACAACTGCTCTCCGGTGAGTTTAAGCATATGATTTACCAAGGTCAACGTGCTATGTTGATCAGTAAGTCAGACCGTCTGATAAGTTATGATACTTTGTATCAACGGGTTTTATGGTCGCGTAATTTTGATGCGGTGCAGAACATCACACTTCATAGTTTAGCCATCACTGGCAACGAATTATTAGTTGCCAGTGACAACGGTGTATACCTACTTGATTTACAAGGTAAGTTGTTAAATCACTGGTATAAACGTGACCGACAACATGAGGGTCTTCAGGACAATAATATTCTCACCGTTATGAGGGACAAAAACCAAGATCTGTGGATTGGTACTGAAACGCGTGGTCTGCACTTTTTTAGCCAGTTAAGTGAATCATTTGGCCATGTCAGTGAGTACAATTACCCCAGTGCGCCAATCAAGTCAGCTGATATTCGTAATTTTGCCATAGACCGTAATGATCGAATTTGGTTAGCAACATCTAATGGTGTTCATATATTTGATGGTAAGGGGTTTAATGGCGCACATGACCTATATCCATTATTAAAGGTACTTGACGGAAGCTTTGTCACGCGGATACTTTTTGATGACGATCACCTTTGGGCCACTACTCGGGGTAACGGTGTGGTGTCGTTTAATTTGAAAACAAAGAAATTACTTCACTTAAAACCCGATATAGGCAATGGACCAGAACTGAGTTTTAATGATGTGTTTTTGTTTAAAAATAGAGTTCTAGTTAGTTCTAGAACTATGGGGGCAATGTATTTTGATGCGACATCCGAGACTCTAAAGTCACTATATACAAATGAGCAGAACGCGCCTAGTCATGTATCATCAATGTCAGTGGTTAATGGAGAGCTGTGGTTCGGATCAATTGGCAATGGACTGTATCGAGATATTGATGGGAAACTGGAGAATCTGACAACAGCAGAAGGATTAGTATCAGATCTAGTATTTATGCTTGAACAAGACCAGTATGGTCGGGTGTGGGTTGCCAGTGAGTCAGGCCTATCATTGGTGACAAAAGAGTTTACTGTTGAGCGTGTTTTTACTCAGCAAAGTGGTTTAGCAAATAACGCAATTTGGGGTCTTGTATTCGATAATCTAAATCATTTATGGGTAGGCAGTAGTGGGGGGTTAAGTCAGATCAACACCAATAACTTTGAAATTTATAACTTCTCTCCGGTAGATGGCGTTCAAGGCAATGAATTTAATTATAACGCTGCGTGGTTGGCACCTGATGGACGTGTTTTTATTGGTGGTGCGATGGGCTTTAATCAATTTTATCCACAAAAGCTTCGTTTAGATAACTCAGCTAGCCCGTTGCTGATTAGTCATATTGAGCTGTTAGGTAAGAGCTTAACACCAAGTGATGAAGGGCTTTTAAAAACAGCACCAGAATTGGCTGAATCATTGTTATTGAAATATGATCAAGATATTGTCTCGTTACAATACTCCAGTTTAGATTATGGCTCGGAGCAACAGCAATTCTATTACCGAGTGATTGGGTTGAGTGATAAATGGCTTAAGCTGGCAAAAGGGGTTCGCCAAGTCAATTTATTACGCTTAGATCCAGGGAGCTATATTATTGAGTCATATACAATTAATCGTTTTAATGTGCAGTCACCTATACATCGTTTTGAGCTTAAAATAGATGCGCCATGGTGGTGGGATATATATGCGAAGACATTATATGTATTGACCTTACTTGCGTTAATTATCTTGATAGTAAGGATAAGGCAGAAGCGGTATAGGCAGGTCGTGGCCGATAATCAGAAAATGAGTGAATTACGGCAACGGCTAGAGTTGTCGCTATGGGCAAGTGGTGATGAGTTGTGGGATTGGCATTTAGATCAACAGACGATATATAGACACTGTGTTTCACCTCGAGTGGATTATGGGAAAGCTGAGAATCACATGCAGCTGGACGATTTTATACAGTTTGTTCACCCAAAAGATAATATTTTATTAGAAGATAAAGTCGAAGCTTGTATTCGTGGAAACGTTGAAAGCTATGAAATCGCAATACGAGTAAAAGACTTAAGTGGTCAATGGGCATGGGTTTTAGATCGGGGAAAAGTAGTTGATAGAGACGAAAGTGGTAAAGCCATTCGAATTGCTGGGGCATTGAAAGATATTACCGAACTCAAAACACACCAAAATGCGTTACAACTGCTTAATGAGCAACTTGAAATTAAAGTAGAAATGCGTACAAATGAACTTTATAAACAGAATCAAATGCTCGAGCAGGCAATGTTAACACTGAAACAAACTCAACAAGAGCTTATCGAAAGTGAAAAAATGGCATCACTCGGTGGGCTTGTGGCCGGAGTAGCGCATGAGATTAACACGCCTTTGGGCGTCGCACTAACCGCGATGACATATAATCAAGAGTGTTTGCAAGTAGTTGAAAAGAAATTAGCAGATAAAACTTTGAAACAAAATGATTTAGTTAAAGCGATTGCAGAGCAAACGCAAGGATATCAGCTCATTCTGAGGAACTTAGATAGGGCGCAAAACTTAATAGGTAACTTTAAGCAAGTGGCAGTTGACCAGTCTAGTGAAACGTCTCGTCAAATCAACCTTAAAGAATATGTCGAAGATGTATTTCATTCTTTAGAACCATTGATAAAAGGCAAGGAGATCACTATCCATGTATCAGGCAGTGACACTGTGATATTAACAACCTATCCGGGGGCGATTTATCAAATATTAACTAACTTACTCAATAATTCAGTACTGCATGGCTTTGAAAAACGTGGTAATGGAGAGGTGTTAGTGACGGTTGCGGTTGATGAGAGTAGTTGGTATGTCAATTATACGGATGATGGTGTAGGAATGAATGAGGAGATGTTAAAAACCATTTTTGACCCCTTTGTGACTTCTAAGCGTAGCCAGGGAGGCTGTGGGCTGGGGATGCACATTGTTTATAATTTAGTGACGCAGCTATTAAAAGGGGAAATTAAGTGTTTCTCAGAAGAAGGAAAAGGTATTGCTGTGAAGCTAAAAATACCAATCGACAGTGTAAAAGAAATGGCCTCATAATTGGCCATTTCTCAATTTGGCTATTTTTACATTACACGCATGCCAGGTTCTGAACCGTCGTCTGGGCTTAATATGTAAATTTCTTTACCACCTGGTCCTGCAGCTAAGACCATACCTTCTGACATCCCAAAGCGCATTTTACGAGGCTTCAGGTTAGCAACCATCACTGTTAGTTTACCTTCAATATCTTCAGGTGCGTACGCCGACTTGATCCCGGCAAAGACTTGTCTTGTTTCTCCCCCTAAATCAAGGGTGAGTTTGAGTAGTTTGTCAGCGCCTTCAACATGCTCAGCTTTAGCTATTTTGGCAACTCGCAGGTCAACCTTGGCAAAGTCATTGAATTCAATCTCTTCGGCAATTGGTTCTTTCGCAAGTGGGCTACTTGGATCAATTGTTGCTTGGGTTGTCGCAACCAAACTTTCCTTTGACTCATCTAGCATTGTATTGACTTTATCCATATCAACACGTTGCATTAGTGCTTTAAATTTATTGATCGGGTGATCAGATAATATTTCTTGTGCACTGTCCCATGTCAATTCTGTATTTAGGAACTGTTCCACATTACTAGCCATAGCAGGTAATACTGGCTTCAAATACGTCATTAGGATCTTGAATAAATTTAAACCCAAAGAACACACTTGGTGTGCTTGCTCATGAGTTTCTTCGTTCTTGATCAGTACCCATGGTGCTTGTGCATCTATAAATTGATTTGCTTTGTCTGCAAGTGCCATTATTTCACGAATGGCTCTACTGTACTCACGTTGTTCATAATGCTCTGCAATAACGCTAGCGGCTGTTTGGAATTCTGTAATGAGTTCTGGCTCAAGTATTGTGTCAGAGATTTTTCCATCAAACTTTTTAGTTATAAACCCAGCACAACGAGAGGCTATGTTAACAACTTTACCAACTAGGTCTGAGTTAACACGTTGTGCAAAATCCTCTAAATTTAGGTCTAAATCAGTGATCCCCCCATTGAGTTTTGCTGCAAAGTAATAACGCAAGAATTCAGGGTCTAAATGCTCAAGGTAGGTACGAGCTTTGATAAATGTGCCTTTAGACTTAGACATTTTGGCACCGTTGACTGTAACAAAACCGTGCGCGAATACATTCGTTGGTTTCCGGAATTTTGCAGCATCTAACATAGCAGGCCAAAATAAGCTGTGGAAATAGATGATATCCTTGCCAATAAAGTGATAAAGCTCGGCATTTGAATTCTCAGACCAGAAATCATTAAAATTGATGCCTTTTTTATCGCATAGATTTTTAAAGCTCGCCATGTAGCCAATTGGTGCATCTAACCAAACGTAAAAGTATTTTCCAGGAGCACCTGGGATCTCGAAACCAAAGTAAGGCGCATCTCGACTGATATCCCATTGCTGAAGACCATCAGCAAACCATTCGTCAAGCTTATTAGCCATTTCAGTTTGAATTGAACCAGAATGTAACCATTCTTTTAGCATGCCTTCGAATGCAGGCAAATCGAAGAAAAAGTGCTCTGAGTCTTTTAAGATAGGGACAGCGCCAGACATTGCAGAGCGCGGCTCTTTTAATTCTGTTGGGCTATATGTCGCACCACATGCATCGCAACTGTCACCATTTTGCTCTGTTGCGTCACATGTAGGGCATGTACCAGTCACAAAACGATCAGGTAGAAAGATGTTTTTCTCAGGATCAAACAGCTGTGAAATTGTCCGTTTTTTAATATGCCCTTTGTCATTTAAGCGGTTATAAATCAGTTCGCTCAGTTCTTTATTTTCATCGCTATGCGTACTGTGATAGTTATCAAATTCAATATTAAAGTCAGCGAAATCTCGTTGGCGTTCTATGCTGACATTTTTCACCATTTCCTCTGGCGAGATCCCTTGCTTTTGGGCATTGAGCATAATAGGAGTACCGTGTGCGTCATCAGCACATACATAATACGCTTCGTGACCACGTAGTTTTTGAAAGCGTGACCAAATATCCGTTTGTATATACTCAAGCATGTGACCTAAGTGTGTTGGGCCATTGGCATAAGGTAAAGCACTGGTGATGAGAATTTTTCTCTTAGTCATAACGGTTCCGTGAATTTTGAGCGGTTCTGTTTAAGAAACAGCCAACCCTCTAAGTTTTAGTTTACAATTGCCAGTTGGTAGCCATGTAAAGCATTAATAGACTGGTTTTAATGGGTTGAATGTTACATAATTCCGAAGCCTTTTTCATCACTCGAGTACGTTTTATTTTTATGTTTGGCATCAATAAACTATTTAAGAAAGATAATTCCGATGAATCGCGGTTATTTACTTTACTTGAAGGCTATAAAAGTGGCGTATTTCCGCTTGGTATTGAGCATGAATGGGTGGAGCGTTATGCTGACAAACCAGACGTCTTAGATATTACGTTGTCGGTCCCATTTGCAGTGCAAAGTGCGAACACTGCATTAGCTACTTATTTAAGCGAACACTTAGATAAGCGCGTCACGGTTACAATTAATGTACACTTACCTGAGCAGTTTAAATATAAAAAAATAAAACACATCGTCTTGGTGGCGTCAGGGAAAGGCGGGGTTGGTAAGTCAACAACCGCGGCATTTTTAGCTCAAGCGCTCGTTTTAGAGGGGGCGAATGTTGGTGTATTAGATGCGGATATATATGGGCCTTCTATTCCGTCTATTTTTGGTGTGAAAAATGAGAAGCCGTCTTCAAAAGATAATAAAACCCTCAACCCTATCGTAAAAGATGCAATAAAAATTCAATCGATCGGTTTTTTAGTACCGGCTGAAAACGCCACGGTTTGGCGAGGGCCAATGGCATCACAAGCATTAAATCAGTTACTGAATGAAACCGATTGGGGTAATTTAGACTATTTAATTGTTGATATGCCGCCAGGCACTGGCGATATACAATTAACAATGACACAGAAAGTGCCAGCAAGCGGTGCCCTGATTGTTACTACACCACAAGATTTAGCTTTGGCAGATGCGCAAAAAGGTATCGCTATGTTCAATCAAGTTAATTTACCTATTTTAGGTCTGATTGAAAATATGAGCCATTTCTTATGTACTCATTGTGGACAAAAAAATCATATTTTTGGTGAGCATGGTGGCGCAGAATTAGCGAGTCGTCATGGTGTTCCTTTACTGGCTGAAGTGCCACTGAATGTTGCAATTCGTGAAACGTCAGAGCTAGGTGGAAATATTTCAACGCTGCCAGCAAATCAAGCAAGCAATTATACTGCGTGCGCTCAACTTGTTAGCAGCATACTGCATTATCAAACGCAAGCGACTTCAACGGTCGATATTGTAATAACGGATGACTAATCAATGAGATTATCAGATACGCATATAAAACAAGCGATAGAACAACAGCGCATTATTATTGACCCGCCTCCTGAAGACGAAATGATTTCAGGTATTACGCTGGATTTACGATTGGGGAATAAGTTTAGAGTTTTTCAAGATCACGCTGCACCATATGTTGATTTGAGCGGACCAAAAGACCAGCTTAATGCTGCAATGGAGTCGATCATGAGCGACGAAATTGTACTTGAAGAAAATGAAGCGTTTTTTTTGCATCCCGGTCAATTGGCATTGGCTATTACGTTTGAGTCGGTTACATTGCCAGCGGACCTTGTTGGCTGGTTGGACGGGCGATCTTCATTGGCACGATTGGGTTTAATGGTTCATGTTACAGCTCATAGAATTGATCCTGGATGGTCAGGGAACATTGTATTAGAATTTTATAACTCAGGTAAGCTACCTTTAGCATTAAGGCCTAATATGAAAATTGGTGCACTGAGTTTTGAAACGATGAGCAGTGAAGCCGCAACGCCATATAATGCGAGAAAAGATGCGAAATACAAAGGGCAAAATAGCGCTGTAGCAAGCCGCATTAGTGATGACAATAAAGCCTAGCTTTTAGGCATCTCAGCAGACAGTGTAAAATATATGAATATTTTAATTCATAACTGGCAATACTGAGTAAAGTTTACATACTTAAATATTGATTGAACGAGGCTGTTGCATGCCTCGGCATCAAGGAGATGGTATGTGGGTATGTAAAAAGGCATTACATGCAATAGCTCTGATATTGATAACACACTTGTTTAGCAACTATTTACAGGCTGCTCAGGTGTTTAATGATACCAGCAATGAAGTCACAATTAATGAGATCATTTATGGGGAAGGACTGTTTTCTGCTGTAAATATCAATCAAGCGATTGCAGAAAAAGCAATCTCGACGTGGCTGAAAGTGGATATTCCAGCCGAGGACAGCAATGTCATTAGAGAAGAAATCCTCACTATTTATAAACCTGTTGAAACCCTGCTTGACCTGTATGTTGTTGAGGGAGCTCGAGTTGTTCAAGCAGTCAACCTACCTATAGATAACGCGGTACTCCCCCGTTTACAAAGTATTTACCCTCATATTAAGTATACGACTTCTAACACACCGCAACAGATTTATATTCGAATTAGAGCGCCCTTCAACACTAAGATAGAGCATCAAAGACTCTCCGTGAGAGACTTTTCTGAGCAAGCACAAGCACGGTTATTTTGGTATGGTCTAGAGCTAGGTTTGCTCTACTTTGTTGCGTTGTTTATCGTACTGATTGCAATATTTAGCGCTAGAAAGTACTTATCATATTTAGGTGGCTATTTATTGTTACTGGCGCTGCAATGCAGTGCAAACAATGGCAGTATTTATTACTACTTACCACAAAGCATCGCAAGGTGGGTCACGCATCATTGTAGTGCGCTTGTGGTGTTAGGTTTAGCTGCGTGTTTGTTGTTCCACTATAGCTTTTTTAAAATAGATAAGCATGTAAAACAATTAAAATTGCCGACTTTAATACTGACTGGCTTGTTGGTATTTATGGCTGTGTTATCGATTGGAATGGGGTCTTCGATTGCAGTGCAGGTTCAAGCGTTGAGTGTTTTAACGACATTGGGGCTTGGGGTCGGTATGTGTAGTTATCTAAAAAAGGAGCATGCGCGAGAAATATGGGTCGTCATACTTGCATGGCTCCCGATGTTTATTTTAGCGTTTACCTGGGTCAGTATGCAAATGGGGATATTTATTAATAGCGCACTAGTGAGCGCCAGTAAATTAGCTGTTATCTTCCATGTCACTCTACTGGGGTTCCTTATCTACTTGCGTGATAAAAGACAAAGAGACGCATTTGTATTTTATACGATTCATGACAAAGATACGGGGTTACCCAACAGGCTTGCATTAAGTCGCGAGTTGAGCAAGCTTGCAGCAGGCCACAAACACCACACATTGCTTTTGTTTAAGCCGTTGGTGCTTAATAGTATTCGCCTAAATTATGGCATGGACTATGCCGATAGGCATTTAAAAAACCTCTTTGAGCAATTAAATTTGCAGCTAGACACATATGGTAACTCAACGATCAGTACCAAGCGCAACGATAAACATACGGACATTTATCGACTCGATGAGTCGGTTTTTGCAGTGATTCTAGTCGGAAAACTGTCGTTGTCTCAAGTTGAACAATATGTGTGTTTGTTATCGTCAGTATTTGAAGAAGGTATTGAGCTGAAAGGGCACCAGCTCGTTGATAAAATAGAAATTGGCGTAGCACATTCTCCGGTGCATGCAAAAAGCGCTGAGAAATTAGTACAACGCGCTAGGCTAGCATTGGCAACAAAATGTGCAAGTAGTGAGCGTTGGCAGTTGTTTGATGTCGCAAACTCGGTTGTTTCTGAGCGAAGGCTGAAGGTTACATCGGCTTTGAAAACGGCGCTGGATAAGGGGGAGTTTGCGTTATATATGCAGCCTCAAATTAATTTAACGACTGGTAAGGTACACGGATGTGAAGGGTTACTCAGGTGGAGCCATCCAGATTTAGGTCAAGTACCTCCAGATGAGTTTATTCCGATAGCGGAATCGTCAGGGATGATATATTCAGTAACTGAATGGGTTATTGAACAAGGCTTACGATACCAAAAGCAAATAGTAGAGCAATTCCCTAGCCATGTTTTATCGCTGAATATATCAGGGAAGGATTTATCAAAAAGAGAACTCACGGTGCAATTGATCACGTTGATTAATGAGTTAAATCTTAATCCACGGCAAATTATATTAGAGATCACGGAATCAGTCACAATAGGCAAAGAAGCAAACTTAAAAGAGGTGGTTGATGATTACCGCAGGATAGGGATCAAGGTGGCGATAGATGACTTTGGTACCGGGTATTCATCTTTGGCTTATCTAAGTCAATTAGGATTTGATGAATTGAAAATAGATAAGCAGTTTGTTATGAATATTGAAACTTCTCGAAGTAATCAAACCATATGTAAAGCAACGTGTGATATGGCACATAGTTTGGGGTCAAAAGTGGTAGCAGAAGGCATAGAAAGCTTAGCTAGCTATACTCGGCTGCAGGGTTATGGGTGTGACTTTGGTCAAGGGTATTTTATTTCAAAGCCGTTAGCGATGAGTGATTACTTGGTCTGGCTAACTAAAGCGAATCGAGTTACTGATGTAAAGCAGCACCTAGCGCGTTAAAGTAGCGGAATATAGAGTGCGACAATTTAGCTCGAAGAGTAGGGCACGGAAAGCCACCAAGACTTGCAAGCTCACTGTTTTTGACACCGCTGACTAAAAATTCGTTGTGTATTTTTGAGTTAAAAGCGATACATGCCTCAAACGCTCTTGCTGTAAGCTCTTGTGGTTTGCTGAAATAAAGTTGTTGGTATTGCTTATCTAATTCGACTGCTCGGACGAAAAATATACTGGGGTTTACACCACTTTGATCTAGCATACATGCTTTATAAAAGTCATTTAATAGATTGTTCAAAGGGTGAGGCGTCATGTTTGCGCTATGTAACCAGTAGCTTGATGCAAATCCATGTGCAGAGCTGTTATTAAAGAGGCGCTTGCAGATATAGTGGTCAAATGCGTGCCACCATTCATGTGCGATCGCGCCAGCCCCTGCATTTTTTGCCAACGCTAATGTACGTGAGCCGCTATCATAGTGAGCTTGAACACCGAGTTGACCACCTGTACCAAATGAAAAGTTGAGTGTTCCCCGCAACCCAATAACATAAGGAGGAATGTTAAGGATTTGTGCCAAATCTGCAAATGCATCATAGACTAAATTTGCACTTGCTAATCGTTCAGGTTTGGTTACCCATTGGCCAATAGAGATTGTGCACAACCCAAAAGTATCACGCACTTCGTCAAAATCAACTTGATCATCAAAGCGATAGTCAGGACCTTGACGATTAAACTTTTGCATAACTCGGGAAACTCTCATCATGAATAGCGTGCTTTTACGTGTGGGGGCATATATTTTGTTTGCTGTTCAATCATACCCTGTAACAAATTAAGCAATGGTTGGGAGTTAACATGTTCATGGCAAGTAAGAAAAAGGCCAACTGCTTCCAATGTTGATAAGCTGTATGATTGTTCTGCTTTTCTTATTGAATATTGATTTTTTGGTAACTGCTTGAAACTGACAAACTTGAGTGCATGCAGCCATGAGTTAAGCGCGAGTATTTTATTGGTTTTCTTCCATGTTCCATCAATAACTAATAGGGTATCAATTTCAATACCTGATTGGGGAATATCCTCAACGGCTATGGATTCTTTTCCTGGGTATAATAATGCACACGATGACAAATTTAACTGCGTTTGTAATTGTGCAAAGTCTTGATTGGACTCCCCCACAAAAATCTCAATATTGTCCAATTGTAAATTTAATAAGCGAACCGTGTTTTTAGCAAGGTCGGCTTCATCGGGATGTTGCAAAATAATGATTCTGGTTCTATTTTTAATTGGGTCTTGAAGGTATTTGCAAACACAAGTGGTAGTCGGGTATGTACAGTTTGAGCATTGTGAGCGTTTCATGGGTTACTCGTGGATTTAAAACCTAGACAAATAGTACCATATATCGTGAATTGTTTTGCTAATAGTGTCTGAATTGACTAGCATTACAAGTATGAAACAAAGCGAAGGGATTGTTATGAATGTAACCATTAATGAAGATGCTTTAGAAGGTATGCAATCACTTTTAGGCGATCAATTTGAAGATACGCTTATTTTTTGTTGTGATGAATTTGAAAGACTCGAAAATGAATTAAGAATGGCGCTGAATGCAAATAATCAAGATGCAATCCGTCACGCACATAGCTTAAAGTCAAACGCGGCACAGTTTGGAGCAATGAGCTTGAGTAATGCTGCGCGTGCGATAGAGCAAGGCTTGATAAATGAAGATAATGAGTCAGTTCAAGAGAACGTTGCATGCTTATCCGGTCAAGTGGCAGGGTCAAAAGCTCAGCTGTTACAGTGGTTGTCATCTAAAGCGTCTCTTTAATTATATCTTAAGAAAAACCTCTTAAAAATCGTTTTCCCCCTCTAGTTTTTAGGATGCTTTGTAAGCTATTCTAGGGTCGAGAGGGAGATGAAAATGTCTAAACTAACAAAAAGTAATAAATTAAATGGGGTGTACTACGACATTCGTGGTCCTGTGCTTGATCAAGCGAAAAAAATGGAAGACGAAGGTCAAAAGGTCTTAAAATTGAATATTGGTAACCCAGCCGTATTTGGTTTTGATATGCCAGAAGACATGCATCGAGATATCATCCGAAACCTACATTTAGCGCAAGGTTATTGTGATTCAAAAGGGTTATATTCAGCTCGGGTAGCAATTTATCAGCATTACCAGCAAAAAAACTTACCGAATATTGATGTAGACAATATATATATTGGTAATGGGGTGAGTGAGTTAATTCAAATGACCACTCAGGCATTGCTTGATAGCGGTGATGAAGTTTTAATACCGGCTCCAGATTACCCCTTATGGACAGCGTCAGTAAAGCTGGCAGGCGGAACGCCAGTCCATTATTTGTGTGATGAAGAACAAGACTGGTTTCCTGATTTGGCAGATATTCGAGCCAAAATTACAACGAAAACAAAAGCGTTGGTATTGATAAACCCAAATAACCCCACTGGTGCAGTGTATGATAGAACACTGTTACAAGGTCTTATTGATATTGCACGTGAGCATAAGTTGCTGTTATTGAGTGATGAAATTTATGAAAAAATTGTTTACGATGGTTTAGAGCATACATCTATTGGAGCTATGTGTGATGATTTACCTGTTATCACATTTAACGGCTTAGCAAAATCGTACCGAGCCGCCGGTTTGCGGATGGGGTGGATGGTTTTAAGCGGTAGAATAAGTGCTATGACTGATTTGATCACCGGGTTTAATATGTTGGCTTCTATGCGTTTATGCGCAAATGTGCCCGCGCAATTTGCTATTCAACAAGCATTGGGTGGCATTCAGTCAATTGATAATTTGATTCTACCAGGTGGAAGGCTTTACGAGCAACGTAATATCGTAACTGAAGGCCTTAATGCCATTGATGGGATCACCTGTGTTAAGCCTAAAGGAGCATTATACGCTTTTCCAAAGATAGACATGGCTAAATTTAATGTTGTGAATGACGAGCAGATGATGCTTGACTTATTAAGCCAAGAGAAAATTATGTTGGTCCCTGGGCGTGCATTTAATTGGCCACAGCCAGATCACTTTAGACTGGTTTTTTTACCTCATAAAGATGAATTAGAACCAGCAATGCAGAGAATTAAGCATTTCTTTGATGGATACCAGCAAGTGTAAATTACGTTGGGAATGAAAGCGGGCTAAGTCCCGCTTTTTTATTATGCTAAAACGTCGGTAAGTGTTTGTTTACTGATAATATGGACTACAACCAATAGGATTGAGCAAAAAGTTTGTTTTTATGAAGTATTTTATTTTGGTACTGGCCCTCGTATGTTTTGCACTTAACTCTTTAATTGCCCGCTATGTTTTTAATGAAGACTTGTTAGATGAAGTGACGTTTACGGTGATTCGTTTATGTAGTGGTGCTTTTGTGCTGGTATTATTTTTGTTGCTTTCCAAGCAAAAAAATAGAGCATTATCACAGTGCGGAAGTTGGTATGGGGCAATTGCGTTGCTAGTCTATTTAATTGGTTTTAGTTTTGCTTATACAGCGCTAGATGCGGGCTTTGGTGCCTTGATATTATTTGTGGTGGTAACATTCACTATGGTAATAGGGGGCATTATTCAGGGGCAAAAATTATCACTACTACAGTGGGGGGCATTAAGCGTCGCATTATTGAGTTTAGCATATTTACTCAACCCTTCCGTGTCACATCCTAATTGGTATGCAGTGTTGGCGATGGGGTTAAGTGGCATTGGTTGGGGGGCATATAGTCTGCATGGTACCAAATTAAAATTAGAAGGGCAGAGCCCTATTCAAAGTACTGCTGGATGCTTTCTTAGAGCCATGGTGTTTGTGCCTGCTATATTTCCGTTTATCTCTGCGATTCAATTTTCATGGCACGGTGTTGTTATCGCTATAATCTGTGGTGCGCTAACATCAGGTGTTGGCTATGTTTTATGGTATCAAAGCCTGTTTTGGTTGCAGGTAGATAAAGCGGCTACTATGCAGTTAAGTGTACCTGTGATCACGTTAATCTCTGGTGTGCTATTTTTAGGCGAGTCAGTCAATGTCATCCAAAGTATATGTGCGGTATTAATTTTATTATCTATTGGCTTTTACTTGAAACAAAAAAGTCGTCTAGGGTGAGCACGTATTGTTTATATATTGGGAATGTAATTGTGAAATGTTTGCTAGAATAGTTTGTTTTCCTGCAACGTCAAATAGCTGTATCGCACTTTGAAGATTATCTACATTTTGCGCCTGAGAAATGTATGAGGAGGTTTTTATATGGCTAATATGCCAAGGTTCAGCAGCAACACCACCGTTAAAGCGTGCATATGGCCGGTAAAACCCAAATTTCGCTAAATTACTGTCTAGCCAACAGTTGAAGTCATAAAAAGGACCTCCTTTTGCATACTCCCAAGGTTCAAGTTGTAATTTTTGGTTGTCTGGAAGGCTGTTTATCGCATATATGTCTAGGTCTGTACCAAAGTGGTGCCGACTCCCCCCTGGTAATGCAGAAAACAGCATGATCGCATGGCACTTTTCTAAATCGTCAAACCCAGTTAGGTTCACTGGGGCATTTTGTTTATTTAAAACTGCGCGTTTACCTAGAAACTTACTATTCCAAATAAGCATCTGTCGCTCAAAATTTCGATAGCCCGATGCAATTGAAAGTGTAAACCCAGCGTCTTTTGCATGCTGGGTCAAGCATACTAAATCATCAATAATATCTCGGTGCAATAATTGCCCTTGATACTCACACAAGTGAGTTTGTGTGAGTCCACAGGCGATACTCGCTAAGTGTTCATCCATCATTAGGTCAGCAGCTTTTCTAAAATTCGTTCATAAATCAGGGCTAAATTATCAAGATCGGTTGTACTTACACATTCATTTACTTGATGGATTGTTGCGTTAATAGGCCCTAGCTCTATGACTTTACAGCCTGTTTGGGCAATAAATCGACCATCAGATGTGCCACCTGACGTTTCGGGAGTACTCTCAACACCCGTTACGTCTTTGATTGCAGCTAAGGTCACGTCTAATAAAGGCCCTGGTTCGGTTAAGAATGGTAATCCATTTAGTATCCATTCAATGTCATAGTCTAGCTCGTATTGACTTAATAAATGATGAACTCGAGCTTTGAGTTCGTCTGCAGAGACCTCCGTGCTAAAACGAAAGTTAAATTGAACATATGCATCAGCGGGGATAACATTACCAGCTCCGGTTCCCCCTTTGATATTGGATATTTGCAAGCTGGTGGCAGGGAAATAATCATTTCCAGCATCCCACACTTCCTCAGTTAACCGACTAATAAAAGGAGCGACTTTATGGATCGGGTTTATTGCTAAATGAGGGTATGCAACATGGCCTTGTTTTCCTTTAATTGTTAGGTGAGCAGTTAAGGATCCCCGTCGGCCATTTTTGACGACATCACCGAGTTCATTACGAGAAGAAGGCTCTCCCACTAGGCACATATCAATTTTTTCACCTCTGGCCTCAAGTAAGTCCACAACTTTGGTTGTACCGTTAATAAACGGACCTTCTTCATCAGAGGTAACTAAAAATGAAATAGAGCCTTTGTGATCTGGGTATTTTTTTATAAATTGCTCTGTCGCGATTATCATGGCAGCAAGGGAGCCTTTCATGTCTGCGGCACCACGACCGTGGAGCATCTCATCTTTCACTACACCGGAAAACGGGGGGTAGTGCCATGCTTTTTCGTCACCTACAGGGACTACGTCGGTATGTCCTGCGAAGCAAAAATGGGGGGATGTTTGGCCTTTTCTTGCCCAAGTATTCAATGTGTCTACAAAGAAGTGTTCTTCAATGTTAAAGCCAATATTGCTCAGACGTTTGTTCATTAATGATTGGCAGTTGGCATCTTCGGGGGTAATCGACTCACGCTGTATTAGCGTTTGCGCGAGCTGTACCACGGAACTCAGGCGTGTATCACTCATTAACTAAAAATCTCATTATATTGCGGTGCTTTGAAACCTAAATGAATTGCTTCATTATGTACGATAATAGGGCGCTTTATCATTGCAGGTGAGTCGAGTAAATGCTGCTTAGCAGAGGATTCATTTAATGCTTGTTTTTGCTCATCAGTCAATGATCGATAAGTTGTACCGCGCTTATTTAGCACATTTTCCCATCCGAGCTGAGCGAAGAATTGATCAATTAACTCGGGTGATACGCCATCTTTACGGTAATCGTGAAAGGTGAATTCAACATTGTTATCATTAAGGTATTTTTTAGCTTTTTTTATTGTGTCGCAGTTAGGGATACCGTACATGATGGTCATAAATTGGCCTCATTTGAAATTTGTTCAAGTTTTAGTGAGTGTGATGAGAGGATCTTGTCCCGCACTCACTTGTTTCAATGGATGATAGCATGGTCCGAGTTTTTCTGCATTGATGAGCACCAAAGAGCCCATTGTAGGGGCCACCGAGCTGGGAATATCAAAATAGGCCAAAATTTCTCCTTGTTGTATATCGGTTTTACCAAATGCATTAGCCGTTTGATATTGGGCACTCGAATATTCAGCGGGGATCAGTATGTTGACGAGTACTTTTAGGCCATTTTGTGCAGTAATAATATATTCTGTTCCATGACGATTAATTTGTTCAATGGTTCCGTGTACAGGTGACACTACTTTACAGCTACTCAATTGCACGCAAACACCTCTACCAAGCATCCCTTGAGAAAATAAAGGTTCTGGGTGTGAGCTCAGAGGTAAAACCTTGCCACTGAATGGGCTTGCAAGGTGCATGAACGGGTTTGGTATTGCGTTGATAGGAGTGTAAGCGATGACAGGGGAAAATTGCATTTAAAGCACCATATAACCGTCTTTTTTTAAGGCATGAATAGCAATATCAATTTGCTGCTCTTTAACTAAAATGAAATCAGTATCATAGGTGGACATCGCAAAAATAGAAATATTTGCATTAGCAAGTACCCCGGAAATATCAGCCATGATCCCCGTGAGAGAAAAGCCTAAAGGGCCAACAACTTCTAATGCTCGCCAGTGCTTTTCTGCCGAAAAACTATGCAGTTTTATATCACTAGGACAGACAATTGATAACTCCTCATCGGTTTTGGCAATAAAAAAAATACTTGCATTTAAAACCGTTGTGGGGATTGTATCATCACAGTCTAAGCTATGAATGGTAAAGTCTTGGTTGAGCAACTGTAAGGTTTGCTTTGACATCCCGTAAGCTCTATAAAAACTAATTAAGTTAATAGTATAGCCAAGCGATAAAAATTAAAACCTTTTTAACACTTGGCTAAAGCAACTCAGCTTTGTGAGCTAGCGTCTATGATTTGCTGTGCTTGAATGGCTGTGAGTGCAATTGTATAAACAATATCATCCACTAACGCACCACGACTTAAATCATTAACCGGTTTGCGCATCCCTTGTAGCATAGGGCCAATACTGATTAAATCAGCACTTCTTTGTACCGCTTTATAGGTAGTGTTACCGGTATTTAAATCAGGGAATACAAATACAGTGGCTTTTCCCGCAACCTTGCTATTCGGGGCTTTTTTCTTCGCAACATTCTCCATAATTGCTGCGTCATATTGTAGCGGTCCATCAATATCTAAATCTGGACGTTTTTGCTGAGCGAGTTCGGTGGCTTCGCGCACTTTATCAACGTCAGCACCATGCCCAGAAGTACCCGTGCTATAACTTATCATAGCAACACGTGGTTCAATGCCAAATGCAGCGGCAGAATCTGCAGACTGAATCGCGATATCTGCTAATTGCTCAGCGGTTGGATCTGGGTTAATAGCGCAATCACCATAGACGAGTACTTGATCTGGCAACAACATGAAAAAGACAGAACTCACTAAAGATGAGCCAGGTGCTGTTTTAATGAGCTGTAATGACGGACGTATGGTGTTTGCTGTTGTATTAACGGCGCCTGAGACAAGCCCATCAACTTGAGACTGTGCAAGCATCATGGTACCGAGTACTACATTATCTTGTAGCTGCTCCTCAGCAACAACCTCTGTTAGCCCTTTATTTTTACGTAACTCCACCATAGGCACAATGTAATTACTTATCTCATTATGAGGTTCACAGATTGTAACATTTTCGTTTAGTTCAACGCCTTGTTGCAGGGCAATACGCTCAATTTCTTCTCTATCCCCCAATAAAACAGTTTTCGCTATACCACGTTCACCACAAATTGCGGCTGCCTTAATAGTCCTTGGTTCGTTACCTTCAGGTAGGACAATGGTTTTATCTGCTTTACGAGCAAGATCTGTTAATAAATAACGAAAAGCAGGAGGGGATAGTTTTCGTGTTTTCGCTACCCCTTGCGCTAGGCTATCTAGCCACTCTGAATCTATGTGGTTAGCATTATGTTGTTTAACCTTATCAATACGCTGCTCATCATCACTTGGTACTTCCATATTAAAGTTATGCAGTAGTAATGAAGTGCGCCATGTATCAGCATCTGTTGCAAGAATCGGCAATCCTGTTTCCATTGCTTGTTCACATAAACTCATAATGCGAGGTTCAGGTTTGAATCCACCAGTCAGTAAAATTGCACCTAACTTGGTACCATTCATTGCAGATAGACAAGCTGCAACCAGAATGTCAGAGCGATCACCTGGCGTTACTAACAGCGCGCCAGGGGTAAAGTGATTGAGAATGTTTGATACTGTTCGGGCACAAAATGTCACACGGCGAAGGCGTCTGTGCGCCATATCTCCTGCATTCATTATTTCAGCATTTAAATAGTTGCTTAAATCAATAACGCGTGGTGCAACCAAATCAAAATCCCACGGAATGGCTGCGAGCAGCTTAAATGGATGTTTTCTAAAGATGGGCAGAGAGGCCAGTCTATTTATTTCGTTTTCTAACTCTTCTGGCTTATGTTGATCGACAAGGTCGGCACGTGCACGGCCTTCTTCATCTAGGGGCGCATTTACTTTATTAAAAATACAGCCCAAAACACGACTGTGGTCGACACCTCCATAATTACCCGCCGCAATCTCGAGCCTATCTTCTAGTTGGCTGTTATTGTCATTGCCAGGTGTGAGCACAAATACGATGTCAGCCCCCAGCGTTTGTGCAATCTCACGGTTTACCCGGCCCGCATAGGGCTGTAGGCGAGTTGGCACCATGCCTTCGATAATTGCAACTTCATCATCAGAAATGGCACTTTCAAAGCGCTCAACTATTTCTTCAAGTAAATCATCCCCTTTACCATCACCTATCATTTGTTCAGCATAGCTTAGCGCGAATGGAGTTGGTGGTTGTATGGTTGATCCTTGTTGAACTATGACCGTTGATTTCTCTGGGCCTTCATCGTCTTTACGTGGCTGTGCAATTGGTTTAAAAAAATTGACTTTAACAGTTTTTTGCTCAAGTGCACGTACTAGACCAACAGAGATAGACGTTAGACCAACACCAGTTGAGATAGGGATGAGCATAATACGACGACCCATATTATTGCTCCTGAGCGATTGTTGCAGCATCGGTTGCAATAACCCACTCTTCATTAGTGGGGATCACAATGGCGCATGGTTGAATTTGAGAGGTGATAACGCCTTGATTACCAAAACGGGCAGCAAGATTTTTGTCTGTATCAATATTTAACCCTAAGAATGCGAGCATATTAACGACTTTACTTCGGATCACATCTGAATTTTCACCGATACCGCCAGTAAAAATGAGTGCGTCAAGTCCACCTAAAGGGACGACGAATGCGGCAATTTGTTTTGCAAGTCGATAACAAAAAATGTCCAGAGCTAGGGTTGCTTGTGGGTGTCCCTGCGCTGCGGCTTCTTCAATTGCACGACAATCATTTGATAACTCACTGATGCCTAATAAGCCGCTTTTCTTGTTCAGTAGTTCATCGACGGCGCTGGCCGTGTAATTTAGCTGATTAACTAAAAATGAAAATAACCCTGGGTCAATGTCACCGCTACGTGTACCCATGACTAAACCCTCTAAAGGTGTAAGGCCCATACTGGTGTCTACAGATTTCCCATTTTTAATGGCTGCTACTGAACAACCATTCCCTAAGTGCGCGCTAATAACGCGAGATTGATCATGAGATAGACCTAATATTTTATGTGCCTGGGTCGATACATAGTAATGACTGGTTCCATGAAACCCATAACGGCGAATACCATGTTCGGTGTATAAAGCATAAGGTATCGCATACAAGAATGCGTGTTTGTCCATGGTTTGATGGAAAGCGGTATCGAATACCGCGATTTGCGGTAGGTTTTCAAAAGCATGTTGTGCTGCGGTAATACCGAGCAAGTTTGCTGGGTTATGTAGGGGGGCGAGTACACTTGTTTGTTTGATCGCATCAATCACGTTATCATTGATGAGTACTGATTTCGTAAAGTGTTCGCCACCGTGTACAACTCGGTGACCAACAGCGATAAGGTTCTGCGCTAAATCGAGTTGCTTGACTAGCTTGACAAGTTGCTTGATAGCAACTTGGTGTGCATCACCTGCGTTTAAGTCAATGCATTGTTTGCTGCCATTGTGTTTATACTTAATCAGTGGAGCTTGTTCAGCAAGGCGTTCGGCTAAACCGGATAACGCCTCAGCGCCAGAGTTGATATCGATAATGGCAAACTTAAGGCTAGAACTACCACAGTTTAGAACCAGGACATGCGAAGATGACATAATGACTTTCCGTTTTTGACAAGAACAGTAAACGCGTATTAAGCTAATAGTGAGGTTGCACTACAGCTACACGTTAGACAAAGGTATAATTGACTTATTAAGACTATAATTTTACCTGATTATTTACTTAAAAGTTAGCACCTAGGAGTTATGATGCAAAAAAGTCTTATTTCACAAGTGCAGCTTGGACGCCAATATGCCAAAGAATGGCCTATGCGAAAAGAACTCGCGCCAATGTTTGCTGAGTTTAGAGTAATAAAAGCCACTGAACTAGGGTTAACAGTGATGCCGATGCTGGCTATTTTTACGGTGTTTTTTCAAACCAGCCAGTTAGGTATGGAATATCTACCACAAGCAATTACGATTGCATTGTTTTTCTTATCTTTACCTGTCCAAGGGTTGTTGTGGCTTGGTAAACGAGCTGAAACATCATTAAATCCCTCACTGGCTTCTTGGTATAACGAGCTTTATCATAAAATGGTGGCAAACGGGTATGACACTCCGCTTGCTTCCAGTAAGCCGAAATATAGAGAATTAGCAAAACTATTGACAGATATGTTTAATAAAATGGACAAAGCATTTACGAAAGAACAGTTTTAGTAAAATTAATACGGTGTGCGAGAAAATATTGACTCGCACACTATTTAGTTAAACAACAGCCGGAGAAAATTCACTAATATAGAATGATAAGGTAACCCTGTGAGATGACTTTTTATGAAGTGCTTCGTAATGAGATGGTTTAAACTTCCATGCAAAAGGTGTCATCATAATTAAATGCGCTATCGTTTCTGTCGGAATATCTTGCTGAACTTCTAATAGAGTTTGTGAGCGATACTCAAAGCCTGCTGGGCATTCAATGGCTTCGTGCAAATTGACTTCTTCATAAATACAATTTTTTAATTCAAATAAATGCTTTGGACCTGGGCTAACGATAATAACCTTGCCGTTACTATCACACAATCGGTGTAATTCATCCGAAAAGACCGGGGCAAAGATACTGACCAAAACATCTGCAGACTGGGCCTTAAATGGTGCTTGTTTAATCGATGCAACACTGAAATTAACATTCTTGTAGCGTTTGGCCGCGTATTTTATAGCTGACTTAGAAATATCAACACCATAAACCTGTGCTGTTGCAGATAGGTGCTGAGTAAAAGCTTGGGTATAAAACCCTTCACCACAACCCAAGTCGATCACGGTATTTGGGTTTGCTGCAATGACCCTTTGCGCAATTTCTTGACGTAAAAAATCATAATGATCGGTCGCGAAAAATGCACGTCTTGCTTGCACCATTTCTAAGTTATCACCGGGTTGCTTGGATTTTTTATTTTGCACAGGTAATAAATTGACATAACCTTCTTTAGCAAAGTCGAATTGGTGATGGCTGTCACATTGTAAACTTTGGTCGTTTGTTTTAAGCGGTTTACTGCACAGTGGGCAGTGATACATCAAAGTCATTTATCTAAATATTCCTGATCATAAAAGGTTTTCACCCATTCAGGGCGATAAGTAATTAATAAAGTAATGGTCATACCATTTAGCATGGCTTCGGGAAACCACATTAGCACTGAAAAGAACAAATAATTGTCATACAGTGTTTGCCAAGGGTATATATCTTGGGACCAAAAATAGCTGCTAGTCACTAAAATCTTAGTTGCAGCTATCAATCCTGCGCATATGAACGCACATACAAAAATGTAGACAAAAAAATGTCTAGGCAAGAAATTGTAACACAATACAAATAGTGCATAGCTTAAATAAATTGGGAGTAATGCTGTGAAAAGCAGGAAGTGCGCAAAATCATTGACTGATAAAGATGTAAAGTACAGTAATAAACAAGCCCCCACTAATGCACTCAAGCAGGCTAATCTCCAGCCCATAACGAGGGTGACGGCAGTAACGCCCAAAATGTGAATGTCAAGATAAGGCAAAATACCTGCTTTGATTTGCCATAATGCGGCAAATATCACCGCACATGCAAAAACCCCGGTTTGACGAGCGGGGTTTTTGAACAGGGCAATACACTCTACTTTATTTATGCTCAGCAGAAATAATGCCGTAACGATGAGATATTCGAGCATGTATTAGCAGTCGAAATCAGCCCAAATAGGGGCGTGATCTGATGGTTTTTCAATGCCCCTCAACTCATAATCAATCGCACTGATAGTGCAGTGCGGCATTAATGATTCAGTTGCTAAAATGACGTCTATTCTTAAGCCTCTATTATCGACAAACCCTTTTGAACGATAGTCAAACCAGGAATATAGATCACTGGCGTCCGGTGTTAGGGTTCTAAAAGTGTCTTTTAACCCCCAATCCATTAAGGTACTTAACCATTGACGCTCTTCAGGTTGGAAGGAGCACTTACCTGTTTTTAACCAACGTTTTTTGTTCGGTTCACCAATGCCAATGTCTAAATCAGTGGGAGAAATATTGATGTCTCCCATGATAATTAAATGCTCTTTTGGGTCGCAATATTCTTGCAAATGAGTCATTAAATCAGCATAAAACTGACGTTTATACGGGAACTTTGTCTCATGACTAATATTATCCCCTTGCGGAAAGTAGCCATTCATTATTACGACTTCTTCACCCGCTGCATTTTCGAATGTCCCACTGATCATTCTCTTTTGTGCATCTTCTGAGTCAGTTGCAAATCCTTTTTGAATACTTTTAGCTGGTTTTTTCGACATTAAAGCTACACCATAGTGTGCTTTTTGTCCGTGGAAGTATACGTTGTAACCCATGGCTTCAACATCTTCAATCGGGAATGCTTCGTCATGTACTTTGATTTCCTGCAATCCGATGACATCAGGTTGGTGTTTATCGATGATGGCTTGTAATTGATGTAGACGAGCCCTTAGGCCGTTGATGTTAAAAGAAATGACTTTCATATATTGATCGATTATTTCGCTATGGTCAGGTGAAGGATAGTTTATCATTTAATTTCATAACTGACATGATCTAGATATAAAAACCAAAGGTTAATTTTTGATCGGTTTATGTATAAATGTATGTAAATGTTACAGTGGGCGAGAGAAAAAATCACAAAGATGTGAATGGTCTATTAAATTAGCTTTTAAGACTTAATGAATCATTTACAAAGGATGGTTTGGCTATATAATGCGCGCAAATTCATCTTTGTTGGGTATATTATGTTTAAATTTATCTCTTTGGTTGTTGCGGTTTCTACTACTTTGTCAGTTCAGGCTGAGAAAGTACAATATACTCAGGGCGATGCTTCTGTTGCGTCAAAAGTGTGTGTTATTGCTGCCGAGGAAGGGCTAAGTGCTGCACGCGCTGCAGCATCACAACACGGTATTCATATCTCTCGTTTTTCGGCGAGTGTATTGTGCAATGGTGAAGATATTCGTGATGTGGCAAAGAAGGTGAACAATGACACTCATTCAGACGCAAAAAAAGTGGCTCTTTATGCAAAAACGTCAACATCAGCAACAGAGTTATGCATAAAAGCAGCTAAAAATGGTTTATCAAGTATTTCAAAATATGGTCATAAGGCACGTAGCTTACGTTGTAATGATGTACCAGTGAGAGAGTTCGTTAGAAAGTTTGAAAATACGGCAATTTAAATACGATTATTATCGTGAATTGTTTTGATAAAAGCGCCAGACAATGAGTCTGGCGTTGTTATTTTACTCACTGCTAAATAGCCGCTTATGCGTCCTTCTAGCGTACTCATCAGTCATGCCAGCTAAATAGTCAGCGAGTACTCGCATTTTCTCTGCTTTTGAAGTTGCCTGCATGTATAATTCTTGTGTTGTATATGGGAGTAAGCGTAGAGGATCACTAGCCAAAGCTTCAAATACGTCAATCAGTAAATTTTGACCACTAAATTCGATTTGTTGCATTTTAGGCTCTCGAATTAAGCGCTCAAAAACAAACGTTTTTAATACTTGAAGAATTGCTGCGTATTCAGCATTTATTTCAACGCTGTATTTGAGTAATGGCGATTCAAAGTCATTATGTTGTATGACTAAATGGCTATTAATAATAAATAAGTTTACGAGCTCCCCAATGGCGTCTTTTCGTAATGACTCGTCAAAAGAGAATAACCTTTCGGTTAGCGTATTTAAGTTGTTACTGAGCCATTTAGATGGCACTGCTTTGAGTTGTGGTAATGCGTAGTTTTGCCAATCAGTTAAGCTGAGTGTACTCGTGGCGATGGCATCTTCCAAGTCATGGACAGCGTAAGCAATGTCATCTGCCAGCTCCATTATCGCGCAATCTAAAGACTTAAATTGTGTTTTGCGTTTGTGGCTGTCAAAAGGTCTGTTGGTTTGCAGTAGCCTACGGTCTGTCTCTGAAAAAGGATCGAGAACCCAATTAAAAACGTCTAAATCACATCGATATACGCCTTTAGCTGGGAGCCAATCTTTGGCTTTAATGAAACGTCGATTAGTGTCGTGTTTTGGTATGTTGAACCACAAAGTATCAATAATGGCGGGATATTTAATAAACCCTAATAATGTACGCCGAGTAAGGTTCATTCCAAATCCATTACTGTAGGGTTCAAGTTTAGACACAATCCTTAAGGTTTGTGCGTTACCCTCAAACCCACCGTATTCTCGCATTAAGTAATTAAGCGCGGTTTCGCCACCGTGGCCAAATGGCGGATGGCCAATATCATGTGCTAGGCATAGTGTTTCGATTAAACTGGTCGAAGGGAAATGTTCAAAATCAGGGTTTTGAATACGTAAATGGCGTAGTACACCACTGCCTATTTGTGCAACCTCTAATGAGTGAGTAAGTCGAGTTCTATAGAAGTCGTTCACACCGATACTCATTATCTGAGTTTTTGCTTGTAGTCGCCTAAATGCAGCGGCATGAATAATACGTGAACGGTCTACTTGCCACGCAGAACGATTATCGTTTGGCCGGTTTTTCTGTTGTTCCGATAGTCTATGTTGCCAAGCAGACTGCATAAGTACTCCATGATTAATGGGCATAGTAACGCACGTTGTACATATCGATTATGCGGTGAATACGCATAAACTCGCGTTTAATTGCTACTTTAAGTATAATACGCCGTTAGTTTAAAATGAAAGAACGAAGTAATAGCGTACACATATGCTGATAGTAGCAAGTTATATCAGTAACTTACAGCCAAATTATGGATATAGGCTGGTACGCTCAATGATGAGGAAAGACATGCAAGTCAATGTAGTTAGAGTAGTCATTTTTATAGTGTCATTATGGGGGTTAGCTTACCCATTTTTGTATAAACCAGCTCCAATCATAAAACCAAGTGAAACCACCCCGGTGGTGATTGAGACACCGCCAATTGTTGCCGAAAAACCGTTACACACTGTGAGGCTCCCAAAATTTTCGCAGATAAAAGAGGTTGGACAAAAGAAGCAACAATTTTTTGATTTTATAAAGCCACACATTATCGCGGAAAATAAAGCTATACAGCAGCAGCGTGCAAGTATTGAAATTGCACTTATGATGTTACAGTTTGATGAAGTATTAACGGGTGCACAAACCGACAAGTTGAATAAAATATATGATTATTACCGTTTGGAGGGTGAGCGTTATACCGAAGAGAGTTTAAAAGTCGCGCTATCTCATGTTGATGTGATCCCCAAAGAGTTGGCGTTAATGCAAGCGGCAAATGAATCTGCATGGGGGACTTCTCGGTTTGCACGTATTGGATTAAACTTTTTTGGTCAATGGTGTTACAAAAAAGGATGTGGCATGGTGCCGCGACGTAGAGATAATGAAGCGGAGCATGAGGTTGCTGCATTTCAATCCGTTCGAGCTGCCGTTAAGTCGTATTTTAGAAACATTAATACACATGAGGCTTACCAAGGACTAAGAGTAAAACGTTCCGAATTAAGAAGTAATAAACAACCAGTTGAAGCAACTGCATTAACGGCTGGTTTGATTTCATATTCAGAACGTGGAGAAGCATATGTAAATGAACTGAATGATATGATCAGACACAATAAGGCTTATTTTGATGAAGAGTAATTGGTTTTGCACGGCAGTGTTATTAAGCATGTCGTTTATGTCACAGGCCACAGAGTTTGTGGTGTCATATGATGGTTTTTACGACAGATTGAAAGTAATTGAAAAAGGTGAGTTCGAGTTCGCTCGTATAAACTTCTATGTTGTAGACAGTACAACGTTGGCACCTTGTACAATTGGTAGTGGGAAAATTATAACAGAAAATAGCGAAGCACCTTTGGCGTATACAGAGCAAGCTCAATTACTGTTACCATTTGATAAAAAGCTAGACAAAGATAAAGCGGTGCTGGTTATAGAACCCCGTGACCCTCAGCATCAATGCCAATTGAAATTTCAAATTGAAGCAGAGCATTTTGATACAATGCAATTGACTAAAGCGAGTTTATATCAATTACACAATGAATTTGATACGTTACTTTCTGATCTGTCAGGTTTTTTTGTTAGTAAGTTAATGCGCTTTTTACTACCGGAACAAAAAGGGGTGATAGTTGAATTCTCTCAACCCGTGACTTTAGATAATATAGATATTAAGTGTGAACGTACATTATGTCATTTTGCAGTGGATGCGACGTGGGATGGAATTGAAACTGCATTAGTAGATACGCCAGCTTCGATTGTGTCAGTGAAACCTTGGATATCAAAATAGGTCTTTTACGCTTAGTTCTGATATCTAACGAGCTATAGAGGTACGAGTGTGAAGGTAACGAATAAAGTCGACGATGTGCAGCTATTTTTTGGTGATGTGACGATGTTGGAAATAGTTTTCTAAGGTTGAACCGATATTAGCAATTAATCATATGAATTAGTACGGCACTTTAAGTGCCGTTTTCTATGTCTACTTTTTAATAAAAGCGCTATAGATGACGATGTGTTGGAATATTAAGTGGGAATACTTGTAAAATATGATTTTGTTGCTATATTAGGTACCTGGTTGAGGCCAACATTAAAATAAGGATTATCAATGAAAACTCTATCAATACTATTTGCTGGTGCAGTTTTATCTTCAGTGGCTTACGCGGCGGATACTATTCCCGATGGCTGGGCAGGCACTTACAAGGGGGAGTGTGAGCTTATTTCTCCTCGACACGGGTCTTATTATAACTTTGCAATGTCTTTAGAAATTGCGGCACAAGATACTGGTAAGGTTTCGTGGACGCTCAGTTATGGCTCAGGGCAATCAGCAAGTGTACGTAACTATAATCTATTAACAATCAATGCTGATAGAGGCCATTATGCTGTGGATGAAAATAACGGGATTGTGATTGATCAATTCCTAACAGGTAATGAGTTTATAAGTATGTTTGAAATTGGCAGTAGTAAAATTCAAACAACATACGCACTCGATAGCAATGGAACAATGGATGTGTCAATGGATAGTTTTACTTTTAAGACAATTCGTGATGCTGAAATCGGACCATACACTGTTGCTAATTACGGTTTCAAATCGAAACAAAAGTGCCGCTTATATAAGTGGTAAGTTGAATGCAACTTAACAAAGCAGTGGTTTGTAATTACTAGCCACTTCTTATGTACTAACTTCATGAAATTTGAAAAATACAAATGCTATAAATTTACCCTATCACGCATTAGTTGAATCTCTGGCCTCATTGCCTTTTCGCTGCAAGTACGCACCCAACTCGCCTTATTCTACGTTAAATTAATGTTATGCTGTGAATTGAATTAGTTAAAAACCTGGAGGTATAGGCTTATTTATTGACGAGTTCAATTTACCTGTTTTAAAGTTCAGCATGTCAGCTATTTTGGCATAATCGTCAAACCTGCTCACTTTCTTAATAGCCACTACTATCGTTGTTTTTTCTTATATAGTCAGTTGCATTAGCATACAAGTATGAGTCACAAAATGTGATAAATTTCATGTTCAATGTAAATAATATCGATATCTAAACAAAACCCTTAATCAATGGCCAGGGTATTCTATTTCACTATTCGGCAAAATAAAAAATAAGTAATTGATATAAATAATTATGTTTTTATTCTCACCTGTCGGCTACCACTTTTCACAATCAAGATTTTAGTTTCAAAAAGTACTCTGTTTTTTCAAGAATTACCTAAGATTAAAGTTTACATGTTGTTAATGTAATTGACTGTAATTTACCCATGCAATTATATTCAGTACTATCTATTAAGATACTGATTCATAGATTCACGATGTTGAGCAGCATGAAATACAAGTATGTTTTTTTGTTGTGATAATCTGACTTATATCTATGGCTTGTTAATTTTTTTGTTGTTTATCTTTATTTTTTAGGTGTTTGTGGTAGCATTTTTGTAAATGTCCATGATGTTGGACACCTCTAGTAGTTTTGTATTGGCATACTTATAAGGTTATTTTTGCGAGATTTGTCATATTCTTTGAGTACTAGTTTATTTAAATGAGTGCATAAACTAATTTCGAAAGACGTTTTATGAAAAGTCTGCCTTTAGAGTTAGCTTATGTCTTTAGGCAATAAGATGTAGTAGGAAAGGTGCAGTTAAATTAGCAGAGCTGGTGGTTTAAGCGGTTAGTTTTACCTTTGATTTGCAATAAATGTTTCACTAAACCCTGCCATTTTAAAAACACAGAATGCACGGTTTTTAATAAATGTTTATTGATGATATTTAATTGATTCTATTTTTTCAATTTTAAGTGGTAATAGGCTGAAACACCTTGAGTAACGCGATTTAATGCACTTTACTGTGTAAATTGCCGTGCTGAGGATGTGACATCTGACTGATCCGCAGAACCAATGATGGGCATGGAATGAATACAGATTTAGTGACTAGGTTAGTCGCATTGGCTAATACGCGTGGTAGCGACATTGCATATCAATATTTTTATGAAGATGGTAAGCCATGTAGAGTAATGAGCTACTCTGAACTAGACGAGAGAGCAAAGCAAGTTGCAATACATCTTCAGCAACATTTTTCCAAAGGCGACCGAGCACTCTTATTGTTTAACTCAGGCTTTGAATTTGTTGAAGCTTTCTTTGCTTGCTTATATGCAGGTATTATCGCGGTTCCTGTTTATCCACCTAAAAAAAATCAAAATGTTGATCGCTTAAGAAGTATCGTGACTGATGCGGGTGCAAAAGGTGCCTTAACCAGTGAGAAAATTTATGAAATTGCACGCCCTCTATTTGATTCTGAAGCACAATTAGCCAAACTAGCCGTATTTACAACTGATTCAGAAAGCACCACTAAGGTACAAACGCAGCAATGGTGTTTTAGTGATATTTTATTGGATGATTTAGCATTTTTGCAGTATACCTCGGGGTCAACGGGCAATCCTAAAGGGGTGATGGTTAGCCACGGCAATATCATCGATAACCAAGAAATGATGAAAATTGCATTTGGGCATGATAATTCAACCCCAATAGTCAGTTGGTTGCCACATTTCCATGATATGGGTCTTATTTTTGGTATTTTGCATCCGATATATATTGGTGCACCTGCATCCTTAATGAACCCAACTTATTTTTTGCAAAAGCCTTACCGATGGTTAAAGTTGTTGAGTGACACCAAAGCGGTGACCTCAAGCGCCCCAAACTTTGCATATGATTTATGCGTTGATACTGTCAAAGATGCAGATTTAAAATCTTTAGATCTATCACATTGGCGCTCTGCATTAAATGGTGCAGAGCCTGTAAGAGCAAGTACTTTAGAGCGTTTTGCGCAAAAGTTTGCAGAGTGTGGATTACATAGAGACAGTATTGCACCTTGTTATGGCATGGCTGAAACGACGTTATTTGCTACTGGAGGTAAATTGTCTGTCGCGCCAACGGTATTGCGTTTGGCCAGTCAAGCGTTAAAAGATGGACAAGCTCGGTTGTTGAGCACGCAAGAATCTATGCCCTCTCAATCAGGTATCTTTTTTGACTTTGATAGTACCTCTCAAGAGCAACCTTATTACGCTGTTTCATGTGGTATTGCGTGGCATAATCATACCGTCGCAATTGTAAATCCAGAGAGTAAAGAGCGGTGTGATGATGGTGACACAGGGGAAATTTGGGTTAAAGGTGCAAGTGTTGCACAAGGATATTGGGGTAAAGAAGCGCTAACAAAAGAGATATTTCAAGCACATATTGCAGATGACAATGATGGCCCGTATTTACGCACGGGAGATTTAGGGTTTATCTTTCAAGACGAATTATTTGTCACAGGTAGATCAAAAGATGTGCTTATTTTTCGGGGGAAAAATTATTATCCTCAAGATATAGAGCTTACGGTCAGCAATGCACATGAGGCATTAGATGCCAACGGAGGGGCTGCATTTTCAATTGTTTCATCGCCGGACCAACAAGCAAACCAATCAGCAACGCAAGAGCGTTTGATCATAGTCCAGCAAGTAAAACGTACTGCGGTGCGTAAGCTCAACCCTGAGAGCGTAACCGCTGACATTATGGCCGCGGTAACACAACATCATGGTGTAACACCATATGAAGTTGTGTTAATCAAACCTGGTCGTATTTTAAAAACATCTAGTGGTAAAATTCAGCGCCAAGAAAATAAACGGCACTACGTAGAAGCCTTATTTTCACCTTTATATCGAACCCTTCATGGGAATGAATTAGCTGAAACTCACGCGCCATTAACGGCAGGTTCTTCACAAAACGCATCAGGCAAATTATTGATAGAAAAGCTGTTGCAGCAGGTCGTTGGTCAAGAGCTCGAAAGTAATGTCCCCGTTTTAGACGTGAATGCACCTTTTCACTCGCTGGGGGTTGATTCTATGAGGGCGGTACGGATCTCTGGTGAGTTAATGGAAATGCATGGCATTGAGCTGGAAGCAACAGTGTTATATGAATACCCGACTATTGCTCAGCTTAGTGACTATTTGTGGCAGTTTGAGCAAGTACAAAGCGTGGTATTACAGAATCAAGGTATTGAAAACGTTATAAATCAGAGTGACATGGATGATACGGTAAAAAACATCAACACTCCGATTGGTAAAAGTACAGAGCAGGCTTTAGATAAGAGAGATGTTGCAGTTATCGGTATGGCTTGTCGCTATCCGCAGGCAAATAATATTGAGGAATTTTGGCAGCTCATTTGTGATAAACGAGACGCCATTTCTTTACCTTCCGAAAAGCGTCAACAATTGTGTCCTAATTTGGAAGCGGGTCGGTTTGGTGGGTATTTAGAAGATATTGCGCAGTTTGATGCCGCTTTGTTTGGAATCTCTCCAACGGAAGCAAAATATATTGATCCTCAACATCGTTTACTACTGCAAGTCAGTTATCACGCCATCCAGGCTGGTGGCTATTCCCCATCAGCTTTATCAGGAAGCAATACAGGCGTGTATGTGGGAATTTCACAGAACGACTACTTTGCCATGTCACAGCAGTTTGATAAACAAAATGCTTATCTTGGTACTGGGACAGCACTGAGTATTGCTGCAAATCGGCTATCGTACTTTTATAATTTTACGGGGCCTAGCATTTCGATTGATACAGCATGCTCTTCATCTTTAGTAGCGCTTCATCAAGCAATTCAGAGCATCAAAAGAGGAGAGATCTCTCAAGCGATTGTGTGTGGTGTGAATTTAATTCTCAGTGATGAAGTGACTAAAGCCTGTGAAGCCGCACAAATGCTTGCTGATGATGGTCGTTGTAAAACATTTTCAGACGCTGCTGATGGATATGTTCGCAGTGAAGGTGTTGGTTGTTTGTTTTTGAAGCCATTGGAAGGGGCTTATCGGGCGCAAGATCCAATACAAGGCATATTAAAAGGCAGTGCTGTAAATCAAGATGGACGCAGTAATGGTATTACAGCGCCTAATGGCTTATCACAACAGACTGTTATTAAAGCAGCTTTACACAACGCAGCTGTTTGTGCTGAAGATGTACAGTATGTTGAAGCACATGGAACTGGTACTAAATTGGGTGATCCTATCGAGTTATCAGCGCTAAGCAAAGTATATAGACCTCAGGGTCAAATGGCGTCTCCCATTACTGTCGGCGCGGTTAAAGCCAATATAGGCCACTTAGAATCAGGCGCCGGGATTGCAGGTGTTATTAAAACTCTATTGTGTATGCAGCATGGAAAAATTCCAGCTCAGCCCCACATTAATACACTTAATACGCATGTTCCTTGGGCAAAAATGCCTTTAGTCGCGAATACTTCTGATACTCATTGGCCAAAAGAGGATTTAGCACATTATGCAGGGGTAAGTTCATTTGGTTTTGGGGGAACCAATGCGCATGTAATTTGTGAAGCGGCACCTAAGCAAAATCTCCTTGATGTTAATTTACTGGCGCAAACAGGGTTTTATTTACTCGCTGTTTCAGCAAAAACGCCTTTAGCACTGAATCAGTCTCTTAATCGTTACTACGAGGTGTTAGCTAAACTAGACGCTAATGAGTTTGATGCATTGGTTTATAACAATGCAAGGCAGCCTCATATGAGAGAGTATAAGCGGGTGGTACACGGTTTAAGTCGAACACAATTACTTGAAAACCTGAACATGGCTAACAAAACCTATAGTGCGCATCATGACGGCGGGTCTCATAATATCAGTGAGTTGGCTTTATTGTTCACGGGGCAGGGTGCTCAGTATGCAAATATGGCAAAGTCTTTGTATTCAACACAGGCAGTATTTAAGGCAGCGATAGACGAATGTAATGATTTGCTAGAGAATCAGCGAGCAGAAAGTTTGCTGGACGTGTTATACGGCAATCCACAAGCTGAGTTGTTCAACGAAGCACAGTGGACACAAATTTGTTTATTTGCCGTGGAATACGCTTTCTCAAAGTTATTGTTAAGCTTAGGTATTACACCGAAATATTTGGTCAGTCATAGTGTTGGAGAATATGCTGCTGCATGTATTGCAGAGGTTTTCTCTATCGAAGATGCAGTTAAACTGATTGCCGCCCGAGCATCGTTAATGGCAGAGCTGCCTAATGAAGGCCGAATGATATCAATACGCTGTACTGATATTGTGGCACAAGAAATAGTTGCGAAGTGCCATGCTGACTGTTCAACTCAGGTTTGCATTTGCGCATTTCATGCAGAGTCAGGGGTGGTGTTATCTGGGCAAAATACCGCGATTGATTTTGTATGTAGGCAGTTAGAACAGAAGAAAATTAAATATAGGGAGGTAAACACTGCACGTGCTTTTCACTCTCCATTAATGGCACCTATACTTAGTGAGTTTGCAAAAGTAGCCAATAGCATTACTTTCTCTTTACCTAAGTATCCCTATTTGTCTTCGGTTACAGGTGAGTTTGAAACTGACGCACTGACAACCCCTGATTATTGGGTGCAACAAATTATTAAACCTGTACGGTTTGATTTGTGTCTGCATCAATTAAATAAAGTTGCACCACTTTGTACGCTCGAAGTGGGGCCCAAACCTGTATTGAGTGCCCTTGTTCAAGAAAACCTTAAAGATCATCATTGTGAATGTTTGCATGTACTCCATAACATAGGGGAAGATGTATCGCGCTTTCCAGCAAGTATTGGTCGCTTATTTGAATTAGGATTGGAGCTTGATTGGTCTTGCGTTTACCCTCAAAAATCGGTTCCAAGACAGAGTTTACCTGCTTATCCATTTGATGAGCATGCTCATTGGATTGTGCCTTTAAGTACCCAAGAGAGTAAAAATAAAGCATCGAACGGGCACCGCCATGCAGATGAAGTTAACGCTTATGTTAAAGGCGCAATTGTTCAAGGCAAGCATAGTGAAGACCGACAAGTCATAATTCGAGAGTTTGTATTGTCTACATTGGCAAACTTATTATCTATGCCGGCTGAAGCAATCCAGACAGATCTACCTTTGCTCGAAATGGGCGTAGATTCATTGATGATCATGCAGGCTGTTCGCTTATATGAAAGGGAGTTTGGCCTTGAGTTTAGTGTGCGTCAGTTTTATGAAGAGTTAAGCACAGTTGATAGTTTATTGGCTTACATTGTACAACATAGTGATTACCGTACTCAGCCAATAGCAGCTAATGTTGAAGAACACGCAACAGACCAATTAGTAAGTGCCGGAGACATTACGCACGGAAATAACAAGATAGCTTCGTGTGCTGTGGGCCATATAAATGGCGAGCTTGTAAAAGAAATTTGTCAAGCGCAATTACACGCTGCTACTCAAGTTAACAACGAGCATAGTCGAGATAGTCTCAAGGCGATCACTGCGCAGCAATTACAGTTGCTAACAACGACGACAGAGCGTAGTCACTCATTACCGTTAGGACAAGGTGATTCTGAAGATGCTTCAGCAGGCGTAAACGCTGGGTATAAGTACAGCGTTGAGGAAGGTAATGTTACACATTCAGTACCTCAGCCCCAAGCACACAAGTATCAAAGTAGCGTTAATTCAGTCTTGCCATCTTTTCAAAAAAAACAGCTTACTTCTCAATTAAAATCTGAACGTATGCAGCAACATTTTGCGGTATTAAGTGAGGAATATTGTAAAAAAACGGCAAAATCTAAAGCACTAATTAGTGAGAACAGACCATATTTAGCAGACAGTAGAGCTTCGGCTGGATTTAGACTTTCAAGTAAAGAGTTACTTTACCCAATTTTTTCTCAGCGCTGTGAAAAATCGCGAATATGGGACATTGATGGTAACGAGTACATTGATATTGCTATGGATTTTGGGGTTAATTTATTCGGCCATAAACCAGACTTTGTAACACAAGCGTTGTTACAGCAAGTTGAGGCGGGTTTGCAGCTTGGGTTAGCCAGCCCGCTTGCGTGTGAAGTGGCATCATTGATTAATGATTTGACCGGTTTAGAGCGTGTCACTTTCTGTAACTCTGGTACTGAAGCGGTCATGACTGCGGTTCGTTTAGCGCGTAATACGACTAAACGTGAAAAAGTTGTTCAGTTTTCAGGTGCTTACCATGGACATTATGATGGCACATTAGCACATGCATTGAGTGAAAGTGACGTTGAACCAATGTGTTCGGGTGTTCGTCATGGATCAATTAGTGATAATTTGGTTTTAGAATATGCAGATCCTAAGGCGTTAGAGACTATTCGTAAACATGCTTCTTCTATTGCAGCCGTATTAGTTGAGCCTGTACAAAGCCGTCATCCTGAATTACAGCCATGGGCATTTTTAAAAGAATTACGCGAGTTGACGAAAGAACTGGGCATTGCGCTGATTTTTGACGAGATGATCACTGGGTTTCGAGCACATCCAGGTGGAGTTCAGGGGTTGCTAGATATACAAGCCGATATGGCAACTTATGGAAAAATTGTTGGTGGCGGGCTGCCTATCGGTGTGGTTGCGGGTAGCCACGCGTACTTAGATGGTATTGATGGTGGTGTGTGGCAATATGGCGATACTTCTTACCCCCAAGCAGACACAACGTTCTTTGCTGGGACTTTCTGCAAACACCCATTAGCCATGGCGAGTGCAAAAGCTGTGTTGAGCGAAATAAAACGTCAAGGACCCGCTTTGTTCGATGCTGTGAATGAAAAAACCACGTACTTGAAAGAGACGTTAAATCGGTTTTTTACAGCAGAGCAGATCCCAATTAGCCTTGAAGCCTTTACATCACTATTTAGATTTAAATTTACACAAAACTTGGATGTGTTTTTTTATGAAATGCTCAATCGTGGCGTGTTTATTTGGGAGGGGCGAAATTGCTTCTTATCAGCAGCGCATACGGATGCTGATGTTGAGGCAATTATCCAAGTCGTACAAGACAGCGCACTCAGTATAAAAAAAGCCGGATATTTTGGCGATTCTTTAGCATTAGAATCACAGATAAGTGGTGCCAGTGAAAATGACGCTGTGCCCTTAAGTGATGCTCAGCAGCAATTGCTGGCGTTGGCTTTACGGTCTGAGCAAGGTGCAAAAGCCTATCAGTTACAAGCGACGGTGAAGTTAACTGGTGCAGTGAATAAACGACGTTTAGAGCGTTCAATTAGGGAAGTGATAAAGCAATACCCAATGCTAAGTTATGGTGTGGATAGCGATACGTTATGTCATAGGAAAGGTGCTTTTAATCAAATATTAATGCCGGTTGTGACAATTGATACAGACGCTCAGCTGACGGCAAATTTAAGCGCCTTGCGTTACGCCCCGTTTGACTTGGATAATGATGTATTATGCCGTTTTAATTTGGTAGAAGATCAGCGAGGCTGCAGTTATTTTAGCCTTGTTGCACATCACATACTATATGACGGAGTGTCACTACAGATTACTTTGAAGGCGATTGCAGCTTATTACAATCAGGAAGTGATAGAGCCCGCAAATTCAAAACTAGACTTTTTTGCCTATATTCAAGCGCTCAAGCAATACCAACAGACAATAAAATTTGAAGAGGATAGGACGTTTTGGTTAACGCATTTGGCGACCAGCTGTGAGCTCGCCTTGCCAACGAAGTTTGCGTTAGCTGAAAACATCGATGCAAAGGAGGAGATGCATTTTGAGGTGGAAACACGGAGTATACATCTCACAGAGGAGGCCATGCTGAATGTATCGCAGCTTGCTAAACGCAATGGCTGTGGGCAATTTGCTACTTTGTTGTCAATGTACCTTTTATGGTTAAGTAAATTGACGCAACAATCGATTGTCACGGCAGGGATCCCATGTTCAGATCGACAGTTATTGTCTCGCAGAGATATCGTTGGAAGTTCGGAGGATATTTTTGAGCCTGATATCTTAGATAGCCAGTTGGTGGGGTATTGTACTAATATTCTGCCAATTAATATTGATGTTATGGCGTGCAGTCATTTAGGTGAGCTGACCAAGCACGTGCAGTCTGTACTACTGACTGCCTTTGAACATCAGCATTATCCATATTCTGCGTTAACGAAAGAAGACATTCATTTACCCTCTACCTTGTTCAATATGGATAAAGTACCGTCATTACCGGCTTTTGCTGAGCTGAGTATTGATACTGGGCCCTCGGTAACCACCTATAGTCAGTTTGAACTGAATTGTAATGTTACCCAAGTTGGTGAGTCATGGTCGTTAGACATAGAGTTTAATAAACACAAATTTGATACCCAACTATTTGATGGCTTCATACAAAGTTTTGTTGCGTTCATTGAGAAAGGAAACTCTCAAGATACGTTGCACTCACCAGCTTGTTCGTTTGTAACTGAATCAGCTCAAAAAACGTTACTTGAAGAGCAGTTCAATAAAGCACAGCAACTACGCGTTGACTCGAACAGCTCACAGCCGGCATTAACTAACTATATTGAGCAGTTTGAGCAAATCGTTGCTCAGTACCCGACGCATCCAGCATTGAGCTGTGAAGAACAAACTTTAACGTATGAGCAATTAAATAGGCGAGTAAACGTACTTGCACACCACTTGCGAGCGCTCGATATTGGCGTCGGTAGTTTAGTCGCCATTGCTTTGCCTCGGCGTGTTGAGTTGGTGGTGAGTATATTGGCTGTTTTGAAAACAGGTGCGGCATATTTACCATTAGATTTGGCGTTTCCACAGGCGCGGATAAATTACATTTTAAATGATGCACAAGCGTGCATATTACTCTGTGATAGCCTATGCGACGACAGTGTATTAAATAGTCGCCATAGTATGACAGTGTTAGATATTGACTCACTATCGAGCACTTTAAATCCAAGCGAGGCGCCGAACTTAAATATCGAGTTATTGCCAACACAGCCTGCCTATGTCATTTATACCTCAGGATCTACAGGTCAGCCAAAAGGCGTTGAAATAAATCATTTAGCGCTAATTAACTTTTTATCTGCAATGGTACAAGCGCCTGGAATATCGCGTTCAGATACGTTGTTATCAGTAACAACCATTGCATTTGATATTGCAATGCTGGAGCTTTTTACGCCAATGCTTGTAGGTGCTCATGTGCTGCTGGCAAGTGAGCAAACATGCAGTGACCCTGCGGCCATTGTTGAGCTCCTAAATATAAACCCTGTATCTATAATGCAGGCGACACCAACACTTTGGCAGTTGTTGTTAGATCACCAGCCTCACTGTGTCAAAGGATTAAAAGTGCTGTGTGGCGGCGAGCCACTTAGCAAGTCGTTGGCAAAGGCATTTTTGAAAAATGACGTTGAATTATGGAATATGTATGGACCGACTGAAACCACAATTTGGTCTTCACTGAGTCACATCACAGATGCCGAGCACATATCTATCGGACACGGTATTACAAATACCAGCTTGTATATCATGTCAGACAATGTGCAAGGTGCATTGTTGCCACTACCTACGGGTGTATGGGGGGAGCTGTGTATTGGTGGTGTAGGTTTGGCAAATGGCTATTTTAAGCAGCCTCAATTAACTGCTCAACGATTTATAGAGCATCGTTTTAATGACCAATTTATTCAGCGTTTATATCGGACGGGGGACAGAGCAAGACGTTTACCAAATGGTGAAATTGAGCTCCAAGGACGTCTTGATCAGCAAGTAAAACTGCACGGTCATAGAATTGAATTAGGTGATATCGAACATCATTTACGGCAAGTTCTGGAAATTAAGAATGTACGTGTATTCATAAAACAAAATGCCAAACAACAAGCCAGTTTATGTGCGTATTGTATTGATGATGGCATCTTGCAAACACGATGGGCATACAGCGAGATACGCCAAGCACTAACCTTGCGTTTACCAAGCTATATGGTACCTGAATCTGTGTGTTGGTTGCTGGCGTGGCCATTAACGCCGAACGGAAAACTGGACTCGAATGCTCTACCTATACCGGAGAGTATAAAACAGCGAAACATAATACCTGTAGAGCCGAATACCGCCACTGAAGAAGCGCTTCACAGCTGCTTTTTGACGTTACTTAATACAAGTACTTTAGGCACTCAAGAAAGCTTTTTTGAGTGCGGTGGCAATTCTGTTTTAGCGATGCAGTTGGTGTCGAAAATCAATGCCCAATTCGGGATCCGTATCACTGTTGGCGATGTTTTTGACCATTCAAGCATCGCACTTCTGGCAGTGCGAATAGATGATTTGATGAATGCAATGGCGACATGTTCAGACAGCTCACCAGATATAAAAATGGTGAGTGATATTGTGAGTGGACGCGATATTAGTGCCGCTTTGGATGATGAATCCATGACAGAGATGGACCTATAACGATGGAAAATTCAGAAATTGCTGCTTTTTTGGCTGAATTAGATGAACAAGGTATATTTGTTTACTTGCAAGAAGACCGCTTAAAGCTGCGGACGCAACTTACCACTGTGCCGGCAGAACAGCTTGCGCGAATCAAAGCATGTAAGCAAGCGTTGATCGCTTACATGCAACAGCATCATCAAAAACAAGGGCCGTTATCAAGCGCTCAGTATCGGATTTGGTTTATTGACCAATATGAGCCGTTATCAGCGACGTACAACATGTGCGGGTTACTGCATTTTTCAACATCAGTGTTAACGGCAGATGTAGAGCAAGCGCTAAACACTTTACTAACACGTCACCAAGTTTTAAAAAGTAACTTTGTTACAGTCGATGGTAATGCCGTACAACGAATTAATGAAAAGGCACTACTTCATTTAGACACAATCGAAGTCGGTGTTAATGAAAATAAAGCGGATATTATCGCGCTGCTTGATGATGAACTGCAGCATTGTTTTGATTTAGAAAATGAACTGTTATTTCGAGCGACCTTGATAACGCAGCAGAATCGAGGGCAGTGGCTGTATATTGCGATGCATCATGTTGTTGCAGATGGCTGGTCGGTTCAAATATTAGTACAGCAACTGGTTGATATATTGGCGGAATGCCCGGGTGATCTTGGCTCGTTGCAGCAGCCACAATTACAGTATTTAGACTACGTTCATTGGGAAAAGCAGTTTAAGCAAACACCGGTATACCTTAATCAGCTTGAATATTGGCAAACCTCGTTAAAAGACATTGAGTTGTTTGAATTACCAACCAGCTATCCGAGAAAAAGTCAAAAAACATATCACGGTGCGACTCATCATTTTGACATATCCAAAGCAACGATAGCGCCGTTTACGCACTACTGTCAGCAACATAGCGTCACACAGTTTGTTGGGTTACTGAGTGTATTTTATGTGTTATTACATCGGTATAGTCAGAAAAATGATGTGACTGTGGGTGTACCAGTATTAAATCGAGACCAGCCAGAATTTGAAGCAATGGTTGGGTGTTTTGTTAATACGTTAGCACTGCGTCAAAAGCTCAGTGCAGAACAATCATTTCATACTTTGATAAGTACGACAAAGGCCACGGTGGCGCAGGGGTTAGAAAATCAAAATGTTGCACTTGAGAGTATTATTGAAGCGCTTGGTTTAGCAAAATCATCGGCACACTCAGCCTTGTTTCAAATATTGTTCAACTATAACGGTATTACCATTGAATCACATCAAACGTCGGAGTTATCAGCGGATCTGACGCCTTTGGATAACAATACGGCGAAGTTTGATTTCACACTGAATATCACAGAGTCAGATACTGGGTTAGTTGGCAGTATTGATTACTGCACTGCATTATTTGACGCGCAGTTAATAGCGCGAATGAGTGATGATTTTATTGCGCTGACAACAGCATTGAGTTCTGCACCAGAGCAAGCAATCGGGAAGGTAGCCCTGCCTTCAATTTTACGTTCTGAGAATACATTTACAACAAGTAATAGCGTAGTACAAGACGATGTGGACTTATTATTACATAAGGTAATGGCTCATAGTGACCGTAACCCAAACAAAACGGCGTTAGTTGAATCGAGTGTTCATACAGAAGAACTAAGCCGGATTAGTTATGCACAGTTAAACAGCCTCAGTTTTAATTTTGCTCAACATATGACCGCCTTGTTAGAACAGCACAGTACGTCACAATTAGCCCCAATCGGGTTACTTGTATCGCGTTCTGCTTATTCAGTACTGGCAATGTTTGGCATTATGCGTGCGGGCAGAGCATATTTGCCGATTGAGCGCGGTACACCGGTACGTCGTATCATGGAGATGCTAAGTCAGGCAAAAAGCCAATATCTGATCACGGTTGATAAGCAGAGCTTAGTAGAGGCCGACATGCAGCTATTAAATGAGCATGAAATCAGCATCCATCCATTTGAGGGCTTAATAAGTCCTTATATAGAAAAAGAATTCGCCCTTCCAAAAGTACAACATTGTGACTCAGCATATGTGGTATTTACATCTGGCACGACAGGTAAGCCCAAAGGCGTTGAAATATCTCATGGGGCACTCTCCCATTATGTTAATGGGGTCAGCGAGCGGATTCAATTTGATGAAAATATACGTGCCGGTGTGATCACAGGATTGGCGACTGACTTATGCCTTACAGGAATATATCCAGTGTTAGCAGGTATGGGCACCGTAGCGCTTGCCTGTCATGATATTGGTGCTGATCCAAGCTTAATTGTGGACGCATTATATCAACTAGACGTTAATTTATTAAAAATAACGCCGAGTATTGCCAGCGAATTACTGCCTGTCATGTCGCAGAATATCAAGCATATACCCGCTATTTCATATTGGGTGTTAGGTGGGGAACCATTAACGCCTCAACTTGTGAATACACTGCAGAGCGTGTACCCAACGTCTTCCATAATAAATCATTATGGGCCATCAGAAACATGCATCGGTGTGACGACATACCAGATTACGTCTAACGAGCAATGTACGAGTACTTTGTATCCAATTGGTCAGCCGCTTTCTCATGCTACGGCGTTAATTTTGGATGAGCTAAAACAGCCTACACCACCAGGTATGCCGGGGGAGTTATACATTGGAGGCAGGAGTTTATCAACGGGCTATATCAATGCACCTGAACAAACCGCAGACAACTTTGTTGAGCATGAAAGTAATGGGGTAGCACAGTTGTTTTATCGCTCTGGCGATAAAGTGAAACTCACGCCACAAGGCGATATAGAGTATTTAGGCCGCATAGATAATCAACCAAAAATCAGTGGTTATCGAGTTGACCTGTTAGATATTGAAGCAAAAGCGACCGCGCTGCCGATAATAAGCAGCGCTGTAGTGGTGTGTCGAAAATTGGGTAAACTTGACACGCTAGTAGGGTATTGCACCTTATCAAATGAGAGCGTTGATTTAGATATCGCGAAAATGAAGCAAGACATTGTAAATGCTTTAAAGTTGCTATTACCAGAACCAATGGTCCCCCGAATATGGGAAATTGAAACACAATTACCGTATTTGGCAAATGGGAAAATAGATCGCAAGCAATTACAAAATAAGCCAATTCAAGCTAGTAAACGTGCGTTTGTTGCTGCTCAAACAGATATTGAGCACACTTTAGTGGCGCTGTTTTCTCAATTGACAGGACATGAAAAAGTCAGTGTTACGGATGACTTTTTCGCTATTGGTGGGCACTCCCTGTTAGCGATGCGATTATTGAACTTGATACGTCAGCAGTTAGATGTGAATATCTCGCTTAAAGCGTTATTTGCATACTCAAGCGTTGCTGAGTTGGCAGCATATTTATGTCAAACGTCAGAAAAAAGTGGTTTACAAGGGATAGTTGCGCTTGAGCATCATGATTTAATAGGCGTTCATCCATTGTCGTTCTCACAACAAAGGCTGTGGTTCGTTGATCAAATGCAAGGTCACAGTGAACAGTACAATTTACAAGGTGTTTATACCTTAAAAGGTAACGTGAATATAGTGGCGTTACAACAGGCATTTCAGCGAGTTATTGCGCGTCATAAAATACTTCATTTTAATTATCAAAGCAGCGCGACAGCAGAAGCAACGCAGAGCTTAAATTCACAATTAGCGTTTACCTTGGCTGAAATTGATTTATGTGATTCTGATAACCCATCACAGCAACAAGTGGCTCAGACGTTCATTGCGGATGATTACAGCACATCATTTGATTTGACGGATGATCTACTGTTACGTGCAACGTTACTTAAGTTCGATACTCAATGTTATCAACTTATTGTCACAATGCATCATATTGTGTCAGATGGTTGGTCGATTTCCATTTTGTGTAAAGAGCTGTCAGAAAGTTATAACAATTTGGTTGTGGGTAATGAGCACTGTGCCCAAACGGCACTGCCGTATCATTATATCGATTATGTGTACTGGCAGCGCACACAAAAAGCTTCGCAGCAATGGCAAGATAGCTGTGAATATTGGCGTTCTCAGCTCGACGGTTTACCAACAGTGCATACGCTACCAACTGATCGTGCACGTTCAAATAATGTGATTAGCGGAGGTGGGCTATTTAAAGGTGCAATACCAAAGGGTTTGACTAAGCAATTGCGACGCTTTAATAAAGCATCATCACAAACACTCTTTTTAACATTAAAAAGCGTGTTTACATTATGGTTTAGCCGTATTTCTGAGCAGTATGATATTGCAATTGGCACCCCTGTCGCGGGGCGTGAACTCGCCGAATTTGAGCCTATTATTGGTAATTTCATTAATACTTTAGTGCTAAGAAGCCAGATGTCATCTGACACTGACCTAGCGCATATGCTGCGAATGACTAAAGTGACATTGAGCGATGCATTGGTACATCAACAATTACCATTTGAAGCACTTGTTGATGCCTTGAATATTGAGCGAAGTTTATCAATACATCCATTAATGCAAGTGGTATTCAGAGCAAATAATGACGTGAATGAAACTTTACAACTTGATGGGTTGATAATTGAACAGGTTGAGAGTGGCGTACGTAGTGCGAAATTAGATCTTGAAGTATCGGTAATTGACAGTGGTGACGCTATCGATATTGAGTGGCTTTACGATACTGCACTATGGAATGAGTGTAGCATTAAGGCGTTTTTTGAGCAGTACTGCTATGTGTTACAGCAATGTCTTGACGACATTCACACCCCACTTTCAAAGTTACAACTATGGACTGACCAAGCACAATCACAGTTTATATATGACACCGAATCGCTCGATTTAACTGTGGCACAACAACCGACTTTTTCAGCGCATTTTTCAAGTATGGCACGACAGTATCCGCACTATGATGCGCTGTTATATGATGGACGAGCCTATTCTTATGAGAAGATAGAGCAGTGTGCCAATCAATTAGCACATTGTTTACTCGAAATGACCTTTGAACCACAAAGCCGCATCGCCATCTTATTACCATCGGGCCCTGCAATGGTTGTGGCGATACTCGCAATTTTGAGAGCAGGCCATACTTATGTTCCCCTTCACAGTAACACGCCCAGCCAAACATTAAACTACATCGTTGATGACGCAGAGCTCATGATGATTTTGGCATACAGTGATGATACCGATACATTGGTTGACAGTGGCAGTGACTTCTTATTGTTAGATGATATTTTTGATTTAGACTCAAATTTCTGTGGCTATGATACGGCAGCACCAAAGGGTGATGAACGCGCTGGTGAGCCTTGTCATAAAGGCGAAGATATATGCTATATCATTTATACGTCAGGCTCTACTGGTAAGCCAAAAGGGGTCATGATCAGTCATGATAATCTAAGTGCATATTTACAGCATGCTGTGACTTGTTATAAACCGAAAGATGGGGTGATCTGGTCGTCGGTTGTGAGTACTCCATTGGCTTTTGACGCTACGGTAACCGCGTTATTTCCGCCTTTAATGCATGGTGGAACCGTTGAAATAATACCTGAAGGTGGAGAACAGTTAGTTAAGTTAACCGACGTTATATTCTCTAGTATGAATGCTAAGTTATTCAAACTAACCCCCGCGCATTTGAGGGCCATTGTTGGCCTATCGAAAGATAAAAGTAACACTTTAATGAACCACACATTGGTGGTTGGTGGTGAAGCGCTGGAAGTTGACTTATTGGCAGCTTTGCGCAAAAAACTGCCATATTGTCGTTGGGTCAATGAGTATGGTCCAACAGAAACCACAGTTGGTTCAACAACGTATACCATTGATGATACACAAACAACGCTCAGCAATGGTATTCAGGTGCCGCCGTATACTCAGTATGTAAATGAGGGGCATAAAGATGTGCCTATTGGTATACCAAATAGTAATGTCATAGTGCGAGTGGTTGATAGATTTAATCAATTGACTCCATTGAACATGCCGGGAGAATTGTTGATTGGTGGGCCTGTTGTTAGCCAAGGGTATGTGAATTTAGCTGGGCTTAATGATGAACGTTTTGTCACACTGACATTTATGCAAAGCAATGGCAAAAAAAGAACACAGCGCTTTTATCGAACCGGGGACATTGCATTTTGGCAATCGGATAAAAAAACAGAAACCAGTTATTTGCGATACAGTGGACGGATTGATGAACAAGTTAAGTTGCGCGGCTTTAGAATAGACGTCTGCGCCATTGAGCACACATTACGTGAATTAAATGAAGTATCGGATTGCGCGGTCACTGTCGATGTAGAACAAGCGGTGCTGCACGCCCATATTGTGATGTGCCAAGGTCATACTATGGTTTCTCGCCTTCTCAAGTCACAGTTAGCAAACACGTTACCTCATTATATGGTCCCGTCGTTATTTTTTGAGCACGATGGCATACCCGTTACAAAAAATGGCAAAGTAGACAAAACTGCGTTAACAGTAGGTATTGAGCAACGTGATTTAGAGCCTAAAGCGGTTGTTAATGATAAAGACTTAACACCCCTACAAAGTTATTTATTAAACCTATTCCGTGAAACGTTGCTGTTGGAGCATATTGGTATAGAAGATAGCTTTTTTGATATAGGCGGTCACTCGCTCTTGGCTATTCGGCTGATTGGACAAATTCGCGAGCAAAAACATTTTGATATCACTTTACCTCAATTGTTTAAAACACCTTCTGTTGCAGCGTTAACGGACGCGTTGCAGAGTTGTCAAAAGATTACACACGCTCAAGAGATTGTAAAAGTGTCGAGACAGCAGGCATTGCCCTTGTCTTATGCACAGCAAAGACTGTGGTTGATTGACCAAGTGCAGCAAAGTAGTACGCAATACCATATGCCTGCGAGCTTTATATTTAATGGTAAGTTGAATCTAAAAGCGGTGTCGAGTGCATTACACGACTTAATTACGCGCCATGAAGTGCTACGCACCATAATTGTGAATCAAAATGGCAGTGATGCACCAGAGCAAAAGATTAACTCAACATTCTCAGTACCACTAAAATGTCTTGATTTAACCGAGCTCAGTCAGCAAGAACAAGACGAACAGTGGGCACATATTGCATTCGAGGCAAGTACAGCACCATTTGATTTAGCACATGATGTGATGCTGCGTGTGGTAGTGGCAAAAATGACTGAACAAACCAGCCTTGTGCACTTTAACATGCATCATATTGCCAGTGACGGTTGGTCTATGGCGATTTTAATACGAGAGTTTGTTGCCTATTATCGCACGCATACTGCTGAGCAAGAGTATCAATTACCACAAACTTTGGCTGAACCACTCTCAGTGCAGTATGCTGACTACGCATACTGGCAGCGCTTAGTGTGTAGCGAAAATGCATTGAACACATCGCTTGATTATTGGCGCTCACAATTACAAGGTGCACCACATGTGCATGAGTTGCCTTTGGACTTTACGCGCCCTCAAGAACAACAGCTTGTCGGGGCGAGCGTTATTCACCATTTAAATGCCGCGACAACGAAAGCCATACATCAGCAGTGTGCAGATCACGGTGTAACATTATATATGTGGCTTCATACGGTATTTTCAGTATTAGTTATGAAATACAGCCAATCTCAAGATGTACTAATTGGCTCGCCAGTTGCGGGGCGTGATCAGGCTCAAGTGAGTGATTTAATTGGTTTCTTCGTGAATACGCTTGTCATTCGAAGCCAGACCCAGTCCAAGCAATGCTTTACTGAACTTTTAGCTCAGCAAAAGCAGGTTATTGTTGATGCATTCAAACATCAACATGTGCCTTTTGAGCAGTTAGTCGAAGTGTTACAACCAGAGCGTAATTTGGCACATCAACCTTTGTTTCAAATTTTGTTTGCGCTACAAAATAATGAAGTCACTGATTTTACATTACCGCATTTACATATTGAACAACATTCAACGCACGCGGTACGAATGAAGTTTGATTTAGAGGTAAATGCGATTGAGCAAGGTGATGGTATTCATATTCAATGGAATTACAACACATCACTATTTAAAAAACAGCGGATTGAACAACTAACTCTCAGCTTTGAGGTGATGATTGCTGCTTTACTCACAGCACCATCTCAGCAAATTGGATCATTATCCGTAATGAGCGCGGATACAAGACAGCGGTTACTGGCTGAAGAACTAAGTGGCCAAGAAGCAGTAGAAAATAACCTGCGATTAAGCCCAGAACCCCATACTCGCCATGTCATGTCTAGGTTGAATAAACATTGGCATAGCAAAACGGGCTCGAATGAAGGTCATTTGAACCAGTCTAGAGCATTGATAGATATTGATGGGCGTGTAATGAGTTACGCTGACCTGGTTAAAAAAACCGATCAGCTCGCAGGGTACTTGCAAAGTAAAGGGATCGGTAAAGCCAGCAAGATTGCAATTTGTTTACCGGCATCGAGTATGATGATTATCGCTATACTCGCAGTAGCCAAAATAGGTGGGGCCTATGTGCCCATAGATCCCAAGCAGCCAATATCAAGACGTCAGTATATATTAGACGATTCGGGCTCTGAACTATTAATAACTACGTCGCAGTTAGATATCGATTTTAATACGCTAACGCAATCGAGTGCCTCATGTCGCTTATTGTTAAATGAATATAATTGGCAGCAAGAGATGAGTGAACTTGCACCTGTCGCTTATGATATTGATGATCTGGCCTATATTATTTATACATCGGGTACGACGGGCATGCCGAAAGGGGTGCAGATAACGCATCGCAATTTATCGATGTATCTTGATCATGTGTTGGATACCTACTTAGATGGCGATCAATCTATTAGTGTGGTGAGTACGCCATTGGCTTTCGATGCGACGGTGACGTCAATTTGGGGGCCATTATTGACGGGAATGTGTTTAGATATACTCGTTGATGATACACAAATGCTGACCCAACTGTCGCAACGTTTGCAAAGCGAACACTCTGGATTTTTTAAAGTCACGCCCGCACATCTGCAAGGGATATTGGCTTTATTGCCTCAAAAAATCATCCCCACAGCCCATCAAGTGATTATTGGTGGTGAAAAATTACCATTACCTTTACTGCAATCACTCAGTGAGTATTTCCCTAACATTCAATGGGTGAACGAGTATGGGCCAACAGAAGCAACCGTCGGAACCAGTGTTTATCGTTGTAATGCGGCAAGTATAGCCGAGCTTGATCAACAGCAGTTGACGCAAGTGCCCATTGGAAACGCCATTGCAAACAGTCGACTCGTGGTGCTCGATACAGAGCAACAGTTGGCCCCAGTGGGCGCAATTGGTGAACTATACATTGCAGGAGACAATCTTGCTTTAGGCTATTTAAACCAACCAAGCCTAACAAATCAGTGCTTTAACATGTTGCCATTGGGGCCTGAGGGTACCGAACGGCGCTTTTACCGCACTGGGGATAAGGTTCGTTGGCATATAAATGAACAAATGCACCCTGAATACTTATTATTTTACGGCAGAGTAGATGAGCAAGTTAAACTGCGAGGCTATCGTATTGAATTAAACGAAATAGCTCACCAATTAAGACGTCATGGTGATATCGATGAGGCGCAGGTACTGCTAAACCCTGAGACAGAACAACTTGAAGCCTTCATTATTTCACAGCAGTATGGGTTGCAATATCAATTTTCAGAGCAGCAACGCATTCAGCCCGTATCCAACAATGTCATAGGGGCTTTAAAAGAGCATTTAGCTGCGCTTTTACCTACCTATATGATCCCCCATAAATGGATGGTCGTAGAGCACATACCGTTAACCCACAATGGTAAAGTTGATTCTAAGCAGCTGTTGAATCTAAGTGCTTCAATTACTGTAGAAAGTAAGAATATTGCCGCAAATAATGATTTTGAGCGCGCGCTAATTGATATTTTTTCCAAGATATTAGGTGCTGATTCTATGGGAATAACAGATAACTTTTTTGCATTGGGAGGGCATTCATTATTAGCCACCCAGTGTATGGCAATGGTGAAAGAGACCTTAGATGTAGACATTCCCGTACGCGTTTTGTTTGAACGGCCAACCATAGAAGCACTTTCTAAGTGGTACAGCATTCAGAAAATGATGACTAACACAGCGCCAAATGATAATGAAAGCGACACTTCAGAAGAGATGTTTTTGTAATGAATGGACAGTTATTAGTAATTGAAGACCTTATTGCTGAAGCTTTAAGCGTGGGGGTTACTCTGTACGAAAAGCAAGGGAGCTTGGCATTTAAGCAAACGAATGGTTTTCCAGAAGCATTGAAGTTACGGGTGATAGCCAATAAAGCGCAGATCATTGCGTATTTTCAGCAACGAAAATCGTTAGAAGCCTCGTCAGATAATGCGCTGATCCCTGTCGTATCACGTTCGCAGCGATTACCTCTTACTTTTGCACAACAAGGGTTATGGTTTATTGAACAGCTACAAGGTAGTCGTCAATATTATATGCCCGCCGAGTTTGAATTGCAGGGAAAAATAGAGGTGCCATTACTACGTGAGTCTATCAAGCAGATAGTAGAGCGGCACGAAATATTACGGACCCGCTTCAGCTCAAAAGTAGAGCACAATGGCCAGCCGCACCATCTGGTTTCTACGTCATTTGATACGCCGTTTGAATGGATAAATGCGGCGGAGTTTCCTGTTGCACAGCGCCATCAAAAAATCATTGACTCTATTACTGATCATCAATCACAGAAATTTGATTTAGAGAAGGATATATTACTGCGTGTCCTTTTAATCTCAGATGGTTCTCAGCATTATTTAGCCTTTAATATGCACCATATTGTGTCAGATGGTGCATCATTACAAATACTCGTTCAAGACTTGCAACGTACATATTGTAATTTACTATATCCCTCATCTAGTTCTGCGCTATCAACGCTTCCCATTCAGTATGTTGATTATGCTCATTGGCAAAAATCTATGCTATCTGAGCAGCGACTAGCTACGCATTTAACGTATTGGCAAACAACTTTAGCGGGGCTAGACCCCATTCAATCTTTACCGACAGATAAGCCTAGACCGGCAATACAGCAGCAGCAAGGTTTAGTGTATCGGCAACAGCTAACCATGCCGTTGTTATCTAAGATTCAGGCACATGCAGCGCAGCAATCGGTGACCCCTTTTATGTGGCTGTTAAGCAGTTTCATGTTGTTTATTGGACGCATTAATCAGAGTGAACAAGTTGTCGTGGGCACCCCGGTTAGAGGGCGGGAACACCCACAGTTACAAAACTTAATTGGCTTATTTGTAAACACCTTAGTTATTCGAGCTGATTTATCCAAAGAACAGTCATTTAACGATTGGCTGCAACAACAAAAAGACCATATATTGCAAGCTTTTGAGTATCGTGATACGCCATTTGATAAGGTCGTTGAAGGGCTTAACTGTCCACGAGATTTAAGTCACCATCCATTGGTTCAGATTTTGTTTACTTTGGAGATGGATAACAGAGCCGATTTTCAATTACCAGAGCTTGATATTCAGGAATATCGCAGTGCTGAGCGCGCACACCAGGTAGCAGTTAAATGTGATATCGAACTCAATGCAACGGTTAATACACAAGGCTTGTTACTCACCTGGAAGTTTGATAAAGCACTGTATGAAATAGACACAATAATGCATTGGGCAACGTGCTTTGAAGTATTATTAGAGCACATTGTTGAGGGTCCACAGCGCAATTTTAAATGTTTGGAACTACTTAACCAGCAACAGCAAATTGACTTAGCCGTGCAGCAAAGTGGTGTACTGGCGCAGTGGGATAAAGCAGCAAGCTTAGTGCATATTTTTGAACAAAAAGCGGCGCAATTTTCCCACAAAATAGCAATCAAGCATGGTGAAAATGAACTGACATATCAGCAACTAAATGACCAAGCGAATCAACTCGCGTGGGTATTACGTGCAAAAGGGGTGCGTGCGCAAGACATGTTACCCGTGAGTATTACTCGACGTGCTGAGTTGGTGGTGACTCTGCTGGCAGTGCTTAAAGTTGGTGCTGCCTATGTGCCGATTGACCCCGACTATCCGGTGCAAAGGATCAATTACATTCTTGATGATGTTGGCAGCAAATGGGTACTCTGTGATGCGGCAAGTTTAGAGCTGTTTAATCAGGATGAACGCAATTTAGTCGCTATTAATATTGACGATGCAGCACTGTACGCTGATATTGACCAACGTCATAATCTTGAATTAGCGATTGAATCCAGTGATTTGGCTTACATGATTTATACATCTGGCACGACAGGGAGACCCAAAGGTGTACAGATAGAGCACCGCCACGTTGTACGCTTATTATGTGTTGAACCGAATCAGTTTGATTTTAATGAGCATGACGTATGGACACTCTTTCACTCATTCTGCTTTGATTTTTCAGTATGGGAAATGTATGGCGCACTCTTGTTTGGTGGCCAATTGGTTGTTGTCGAATCGCAGACAAGCAAAAATAGCCCTGCATTTGCACAATTACTGTTTGATGAAAAAGTCACGGTACTAAACCAAACCCCCAGCGCGTTTTATGCTTTGCAAACCCCCTTCATAGACGAGGCAAATAGTCGCCGTGAAGGTAGTCACTTACGATATGTTATTTTTGGTGGTGAAGCGTTACAACCGGTGAAATTGGTCCCATGGGCTACGCGTTTTACTGACTGTCAATTGATTAATATGTATGGCATCACCGAGACAACGGTGCACGTAACATTTAAGCGTTTGACGCAAGATGATGTAACAAATGGGGTGAGTAACATCGGTAGACCGATTGCAACAACCTCATGTTATGTGCTCGATAAACAGCAACAGTTATTACCCATGGGCGCGGTCGGTGAGTTATATGTGGGAGGCGCAGGTGTTTGTCGTGGCTATTGGCAAAGACCGGAGCTAAATGACTCGCGCTTCATTGCTGATCCATTTTCATCACAGGCCAGTCAAAGGTTATATAGAACTGGTGATTTAGTACGATATTTACCAACGGGTGAATTGACATACATTGATAGAGCGGATGACCAAGTTAAAGTGCGAGGCTACCGCATTGAGTTGGGCGAAATAGAAAACCAACTTCGAATGCACCCATGGCTTGCAAGTGTCGTGGTGCTACTGAACAAAGAGCAGGTAGATAACCCAAGGATCTCTGCATTTGTCGTGTTGAATGATGATGCTGAGTTTAATGCGCTTACCGAGCAAGTGCAGCAGTTTCTGCGGGCAACACTTCCTGATTTTATGCTGCCAAGTAATGTCATTGCGATGGCGACATTGCCACTAACATCCAATGGAAAAATAGATAAAAAAGCACTCATCGCACAGGATAAGTTTGAGACTTCGGCAGAACAATATGAGAGCCCAGAGTCGAGTACAGAAGAGGCGATTGCCAGTGCTTTCGAATCGATATTAGCAGTCGAAAAAGTAGGTCGAAATGGTCATTTTTTCGCTTTGGGTGGACATTCTTTGCTCGCGACGCAACTTGTTGCGCATTTGACCATACAAGCAAAACTATCTATTGCTCTGCGAGATTTGTTTCAGTTTCCTGTGGTGAAAGATCTCGCAGCAGTATTAGTAAAGCGTGCAAAAAGTGAATATGTTATTGACGCTTCGTGCCTTTCAATACCGTTAATATCACGTGATAAGCCATTAAGTTTGTCATTTGCACAGCAGCGTCTGTGGAGTATTGATAAAATACGCCAAGGTAGTTTGCAATATCATATGCCTGCAACATTTGTGCTATTTGGGGAGTTCAATGTCACACACTTCAAGCAAGCATGGCAGGCAATTATACAGCGCCATGAAGTACTGAGAACCACTTTTAAAGAAACACCTGATGGTTTACCAATACAGGTCATACATGAACAGTTTGAATTGCCATTGCAGGTTATTGATGGTTGTGCGCTTAACAATGAACAGCAGCAACGTCGTTGGCTGAAGGTCATACGAGATGATCAACAACAAGCATTTAATTTAAATACAGATTTACCATTGCGTCTGCGGTTATTTAAACGTCAGGACGATCAATATAAGTTATTGGTGAACCTACATCATATTGCGGGTGATGCACATTCTTTGGCCATTTTGATTGAGGAAATAGAGCAATTTTATGCTGCGTTTACAACTGGTTCACCGTTACCGGCTAAGTTACAAAAACCGTTAGCCATTCAGTATGCCGATTACGCACATTGGCAGCGGTTACAGTTACAGAATCTGCAATTGAGCGCCGCAAAACAGTTTTGGTTAACGCATTTACAAGATGCGCCGCCATTACACCACATACCGTTAGACAAATCGCGAACGACCAAGGCTCAGTTGCAAGGCGATAGTCATATTGAAATGTTGAGTCCATCACAAGTTTCACGATTGATGCACAGCTGTGCAGCGCTTGATGTTACACCTTTTGTGTGGTTACACACCGTGTATTCCTTATTGGTTGCTAAATATAGTGGCAGCGATGACGTTGTTATCGGGTCGCCATTTTCGGGCCGTTCACATTCACAATTAGATCCATTGATTGGGTTTTTTATTAATACACTGCCAATTCGTACACAACTGTTGGCTGGTATGACTTTCTCTGATTTAGTACAGTACCAGCAGCAAGTTATGCTCGATGTACACGAACATCAAGTAATGCCATTTGAACAAATCATTGATGGCTTAAAACTTGCCAGAGGGCTAAACCATCATAGTGTATTTCAGCTTACCTTTTCACTGAACCCAGAGGTGAATACGGTGCTGAAGTTACAAGGAATGAGAGTTGCGGCGACACAAGAACAAGCACCTCAGATAAAATTCGACATTGAGCTGGCGTGTACGCAGCTTAGCTCGGGAATGCGTTTAAATTGGGGTTATAACAACGCCTTATTTGAGTCACAAACGATTGTCACAATGGCAGGGGCGTTTACTGAACTCGTAGAACAATTATTAAATAACAGTACTCAGTTGATAGATGACATTCAATTGCACTGTACTCGCACGTTAAATGCAGAATCGAGTGGCACTGTGAATGGCCTCCATGCTTTACGCGGAAAACGTGATGTTGACGCATACGAGCGTAGCATTGTTGAACGTATTGTCGATATTGCCAGCGCAAGCTGCACAGCCGAAAATACGGCAATTATAGAGGCCGAGTCAGCTCAATCACTGAGTTACCGACATTTACATGAACAGTCTGAATTGTTAGCAAAAGATTTAATTAATAATGGGTTACAGAGTGAAGAGCCTGTTATTGTTAGCATGTTAAATGGGGCAGAGTTTGTCATTTCGTTATTAGCGGTTTTAAAAGCGGGTGGATGCTATGTTCCCGTAGATCCTAATTATCCAGATTCTCGCATCATTTATATTATCAATGATTGCAGGGCGAAGCGGATCATAACGACTAAACAGTTTAAAGCAAGGCTAGGTCAAAACGACACGACAGCCAATCAAGTGATATGTATTGATGAAGTGTTAGCTCATATGAGCAATGTCACAAAATCAAATGCAGCAAGCCTCGCACGAATTAAGTTGCCAACGATATTGCCAGACCAATTAGCCTATATCATATACACCTCAGGTACGACAGGTCAGCCTAAAGGGGTCATGATCCCTCATAGCGGTTTAGCGAATCTCTGTCGTTGGCACAACCGCACATTTGATGTGGGCAGCAACAGTATTGCTACCCAAACCGCGAATATAGCCTTCGATGCGGCGACTTGGGAAATATGGCCATACCTGAGCGTGGGAGCATGTTCTATCGCGGTGGCACGCAATGCGCTTAATGATCCACAAGGGTTATCTAAGTTACTTAATGACTATGATGTAAGTCATAGCTTTTTGGCAACGCCTATTGCAGAAGTTATGTTATCAGACAGTCGCTTTAAACCGGCTCACTTACGGTATTTACTGGTTGGCGGAGACAAATTGAGCGCGTTGAGTACAGCGCCTTATCCGTTCAAGCTCATTAATAACTACGGTCCGACAGAGGCCTCTGTGGTGGCGACGTCGGGTGAAGTACAGCAATCGACAATGAACAGTGCAACCATACCAGATATAGGCTTGCCGATAGACAACTTTGAACTGCTTATACTTAATGAACGTCAGCACCGTGTTTTACAAGGCATGATTGGCGAGTTGTATATCACGGGAGATGGCCTAGCGCGCGGGTATTTAAATAGGCCTAAACTCACACAAGAAAAATTTGTTAATGTCTTTAATAGTGAAGGAGAACTAGTAAGAGCATACCGGACAGGCGACTTGGTACGACAGCGCAATAATGGTCGTATTGCCTATATAGGTAGAAATGATGCTCAAGTTAAGATCCGAGGCTATAGAATTGAGCTGGCTGAAATTGAACATCAGTTGCGCTCATTGCCTGATATAGCCGAAAGTGTAGTACTTGCGGTGCAGGTGCATGAAGGACCTAAACAACTAGTTGCGTTTGTTATAACGGCGCAAGGCGTTTCTCATACTCAAAATACACAGGCTTTTGAGCAACAGGCTTTGGCTTCATTACGTGCTCAATTGCCAGAATATATGGTGCCAAATAAGGTTTTGATATTGTCAGAGTTGCCATTAACACCACATGGCAAAGTGGACCATAAAGCACTCATCTCTCAACTAAATGCACACGACGCGACGATACACGAAACAGATCATGAAGGTCCTGCTAAGACGGTATTAGAGCAACACGCTAATGCGAATACACACCAGCACGGCAATAACTCATTGTCGGCGCGTTTACTCGAGATATATCGACAAGTTTTGAATAACGCACAGTTGCAAACAAGCGACGACTTTTTTGCCGCAGGCGGTGATTCAATCATTAGCATACAAATTGCCAGCAGAGCGAGAGCACTGCAAATCACAGTGTCAGTCGCAGATATATTTAACTTCAACACTGTGGCATTGTTGGCAGCGCATTTAGCACACTCAAATACGTTAGAAGTGTTCGTCAAAGAAGCCCCGCCATTTGTTGGGGAATTACCATTACTCCCTATTCAACGTTGGTTTTTTGAACAACAGTTTACGCACAGCCACCATTGGAACCAAGCGTTATTGATAAGCATTGATAAAGTGTTTGAAGTTCAGCAAATACGCGCTGCGCTAGCGTCTGTAATGGCACACCATGATGGATTAAGGCTAGTGGTCAATCATCAGCAGGGCGCTTATCAATTGTCGGTGATTGGGGAGATTGATATTGTGTCGGTATGCAGTCAATTTGATGCGCACAAACATGGTGATAATTGGCAACAGGCGTTTGCATATACGCGGGATAACAACCAAAGCACATTCAGTTTTGATGGCCAGCCTTTATTTAAAGTGTGCCACGTTATAACACCGGATAGTGAATCGCGTAATCGTTTACAAATTATAGCGCATCACTTATTGATTGATGGGGTGTCGTGGCGGGTTTTGCTGGAAGACATTAATCACGCCTTGATTGCTGTGCAGCATGAGAGGCCACTGCAGTTACCGCCGCGTACAGCAAATTTACACGCGATCAGTCTATTTTTTGAAGAACAAGGTCATAAAACAGAAGATTTGGCGTATTGGCAAGCATTGACTGAAGCCGCCAATTCAGCGCAGCTGTTAAACTTTAACACACAAAAACCAGCGACCGACTCTGAACTTGACAGTTGTAAAGTCAGTATTCCCGAGACTGTGACTCGCTCCTTGCTGACAACGGCAAATCAACCATACAACACTGGGGTACAATCTTTGTTATTAGCTGCTTTGCACTGGTGTGCAATGCGACATTATCAAACGAAAGATTGGGTAGTGTTACTAGAAGGCCATGGACGAGAGTTATTAAATAATAGCCTTGATAGTACGCGCACTGTGGGGTGGTTAACTGCGATGTATCCACTGCGGTTATTTAGCAACACCAATAACTTGGCTGATGTGATCTGTAATGTTAAAGAGCAACTTGCATTTACTGCAGGAAGGGCCAGTCAGTTTGGGGCATTGCGGTATGCACACCCTGATGAAGCAGTGCGCGAATCGTTAGAAATAAAGACTAAAAACCAGGTGTTTTTTAATTATTTAGGTCAGTTGGATGCGGTATTTGACACTGCGGGTGTGATTGGTGATGCGACTGAATCAGCGGGGGTACTGCATGCGCAGCAAAACCATGCTTATTACGGGTTACAGATCACAGCAGCGGTGGTTAACGAGCAATTATCGTTCACTTTTGAATATGACAAAACACGTATAACCGAGCAAACTGTCGCTAACTTAGTTGCATATTATCAGCAGAGCCTTATTGACGTGGCCAGCTATTGTAACGAGATAAACCAACAATTACACTCTGCAAGTTTAGGTACATGTGGTAACGACCTAATTAGACATAGATATACGCCGAGTGATTTTAGCTTGCTAGCTGATGTGTCTAATTTACATTTACAAGACATTATTGCCAAATTTCCGTCGCAACACATTGCTGATATTTACCCAATGAGTGCGTTACAACAAGGTATGTGGTTTCACAGTCAATACAGTGACAGTGCCCAGCAAAATCATGCTTATCTTGAACAATCAACCATGCTCCTTGAAGGGGAGTTTGACGTTGAAGCGTTTGTATATGCATGGGAGCAGGTCGTTGCGGCACACAGTATTTTGCGTACCGCTTTTGTAAGTAGTCCAATAGGGCCTGTGCAAGTTGTTATCAGTGACTGTGAATTGCCGTTACACGTTGAAATACCTTCGTTACAATCATGCAATGATGAGGCATATATAGAGCAAAGTGCCGCAGATGAGTATCAACAAGGAATCGATTTATGTGCAGCGCCATGCCTGCGTTTAAAAGTTGTATTGTTTGAGAACAAGCGCACAGGATTTATTTGGACTTACCACCATCTGATTATGGATGGTTGGTCTCTACCCATATTGTTTTCTCAGTTACTGGCGCAATACACTGCGCGTGTAGCGGGTTTTATCTCGCCTAAAGTGCATGACAATTATAGAGATTATATTGACTATTTAGAGCAGAAGTCATCATTGGACGAGCAGCAGTTCTGGCACACTTATTTGTATGAGGCCGATGAAACGACCTTATTGGCAAATAATATTGCGTTGATACAAAACCCGGTTGAATTAGCGTCTGAACGCGCGGTTGAAAAAAATAGCTCGGTCGTTGAGCATAGCATCACTTTATCTGTGCAGTTGTGCAGTACCATGCAAGTATTCTCACGCCAACATGGCTTGACTCTGAATCATTTACTGCAAGGTGCTTGGGCATACTGGATCAGTATGTGTTGCAATAAAGACTATGCATTGTTTGGTCAAACTGTGTCAGGACGACCCAGTGACTTGGCAAATATAGAGCAACGAATTGGCTTGTATATTAATACGCAACCTGTATTGCTCAATACGCAAGGTGACCAAACAATATTACATTATTTAGCTGCCGTTAAACACAGTGCTTTAGCGCTGTCAGATTACGCTCATTCACCTTTGACTCAAGTACAAGGGTGGAGTGCGATTGATAATGCCGCGGTGATGTTTGACGCACTTTATGTATTTGAGAACTTTCCGGATGATCCACTGACAGACAGTGAACAAGCCCCTTTCAACGTCATCCGTAGTGCTCATAAAGACGAAACACATTACCCAATGACTTTGGTTATAGGGCAGGGTGAACAGTTGTCTTTAACCTTGTGTTATCAAGTTGGATTATTCAACCAAGGTACCGCTGAACACTGTTTAGCAATGTTGTCACATTTGTTAAATGAATTTGTGCAATCACCAGAGCAAGCTCTAAAATCAATACCTTTAGACGGAATAGAGCACAGCGTCGCGCCTAGTTCATCCGCTAGTGCATTATCAATCCCGACGTTTTCTTTTGACAGTGCAATAAAGACATTACCTAGTGAGCAAGATATAGAAAAAGAAAGTCGGCCAGTACAAGACCTACCAGTAACACATATGACGATTCAGCAATGTTTCTCAGAGGTTGCAACACGTTTTGGAGATTTGATTGCACTGGAAGATTGTTCCAAGAGTCGTTGTTCACTGGCTGAGCGAGTTAAAAATGCAACTCACTCAGGATATACAGTGACTTATCAGGCACTGGATAAGGCGGCTAATCAACTCGCAAATTATCTATCTACTGAACTGTTTGATAGCACTGGTGATCGTAATGCACAACCGATCATTGCGGTGTGCCTACCAGCCGGTGCTGATTTAATTGTCGCCATCCTTGCGATACTCAAAATGGGGGCTGCGTATTTGCCGATTGCGCCAAATTTACCTGCGCAACGTAAGACGTTTATGCTCTTAGATGCCAGTGTAGATATGATGCTGACCCAAAGTGCTATTGATGCGAGTGAGCTTACTAGCATCGCTGAAACTTCGGTTATTGCATTGGATGCCATTGGGTCATTAGTAAGTAGTCAAGCACTTGCGTATTCATTGGAGGAGTTTGCCCCTCAAGATATTTGCTATGTGATATATACCTCAGGTACAACGGGTGTACCAAAAGGGGTGATGGTTGAGCAGCAAAGTGTGCTTAATTACGTGACATTTTTACAGCACAGCTATGGCATAACCTCCTCAGATAACTACTTACAGTTTGCCAGTTGTAGCTTTGATGTATTTGCTGAAGAGGTGTTTTGTACCTTGCTCAGTGGGGCCACATTGGTGCTGGCAGAGCAGACCCAGCTATTAAACACTTCAGCATTGGCCAGTTTGGCACAACAAAGTAAATTGACCTTAATGAGCCTTCCTACAGCATATTGGCATCAATTGGCGGCATCGAATGTTTCGCTCAATAGTCAACTGAGGCTCATTACAATCGGTGGAGAGCAAATGCAGCTGAGTGCGTTAACGCAGTGGCAGAAGCAATATGGTACGCAAATCAAGTTGATTAATGCATATGGCCCGACTGAAACAACAATTTCTGCCACACTGTGTGAGGTTACACACTTTAGCGGTACACACATACCAATTGGCCAGCCTATTTCGGGGTTGAATGTTCATATTTTAGATAAGTATCTGAGGCCAGTCCCCAGTTATGTTGCAGGAGAGTTATACATTAGCGGGTGTGCATTAGCTCGAGGCTATTTAAATGATGTTCAAAAAACCGCGAGTGTCTTTATCGAAGAGCCGAATACGGGGATTCGATTGTATAAAACTGGGGATAAGGTTCGGTGTCAGAATAACCAGGATATTTACTTTTTAGGCCGCTTAGATAGTCAGGTGAAAGTGCGAGGTTATCGTATCGAGCTGGGTGAAATTGAGCGTCACTTGCAACGTATAGAATCAGTCACCGCTGCGGCGGTGGTGGTACGACAAGGTCAAAATGCAGGCGAGCAGCTGGTGGCGTTTATTGAAACGTGTGATGACCACATTTCTGTCGCGTATCTTCGTCAGCAATTGGCTGAGCAACTTCCTGAATATATGGTGCCGCAATTGTTTCAATGCGTTGCAGCGCTGCCTCATAACAATAATGGCAAAATAGACCGTCACCAGTTAGTTGTGATGAGTGGGCAACTTAATACGGCTAACACCGCAATATGCGTCGCGCCTACTAATCCGATCCAAGCCTTACTCGTTGAACGATTTAGAGCATTACTGAGTCAAGCACAAGTGAGCATTGAGGACGACTTCTTTACATTGGGTGGTCATTCGCTATTAGCAATGCGTTTGGTGGGGGAGTTAAGCTACCAATTACAAGTTGATGTGCCCGTTGACATGTTGTTTCGACACAGCACGATTGTGGCTCTGGCGAGAGAGATTGAACAACTTCAGCTTAGTCATAAACCGAAACAACTCAGTACGGTGTTGTGTTTACAAAAAGGTGAGCAAGGTTACACACCAGTGGTACTTGTGGCTGGTGCTGGTGGCTTATTAATGGCCTTTTCTTCATTAGTACAGCAACTAGATGACCGCATTCCCATTTATGGCTTACAGCCAGATGAAATTGCTGAGCAACCCGATGTTGTTGGGTCGCTTGCACACACAGCGGCACATTATTTGAGTGCACTAGCAGATGCAGATATTCACGCAGACGTTCATTTTGTGGGGCATTCATTTGGTAGTTTTATTATTTATGAAATGGCCAAACAGCTGCAGGAAGTATCTCAGCAGCCTACGTCATTGCTCATTTTAGATACGCCTTTGCCAACGCGACCTATTGAGCCTGTAAGTGAGCATCAAGCCATTGAATTTGTATTTCAAAATATAGATGAATTTTTCCAGCTGGGCTTTTCCAATGCAGATAAAACAGACTATTTATCGTTAGATGAATGCCCAAGAACGCAATGGTTGTCAAAGCGTTTGGCCAATGCGGGTTATCACTTTACGCCATTGCAGTTAGCCCGTTTTCAAGGGGTATTTAAAGCGCAGTTAAGGGCACATGTATCTATAGACACACTGCTGACGGAGACGCTTATCAGCGTCATAAAAGCGACAGATACGAATGAATTTGAAAATAAGGCTGTTCCGAAAGATATGGGATGGTATGCGGTGAGCCATAACCTGACAGCATACGAAGCTGCGGGGGATCACTTATCGATATTGCAACAGCCTAACAATACGGTATTGATTGAACAAATACAGAGTAAATATGTGCTCAATCAGTAAATGTAAACTATAAGTTGTATCTTAAAAATCGACCTCGAAAAAGGAAGGGAATTAAATGGATCAGTTACTCTCAATAGACATGGATTTAGACTCCGTTAATACAGATCGACGGGTCCATGATCTATCTGCAGAAAAGCTCAGTGGTTTGGCGTGGGTAAAATCACATGTGAGTGAAATTAATCAATGGGTAAACAATGACGGCTTTGCTTTGTTACGAGGCTTGAACATCGTCAGTACCAATCAATTTAGCACCATATTAGAGACTATCTTTGGTGAACCTTTGAGCCAGTATATCTATCGTTCCTCGCCACGTACGGCGTTGAGAAACAATATTTATACGACGACGGAATATCATGCTGATCAGGTTATTCTGCAGCACAATGAAAATGCGTATTCAAATAGCTGGCCTATGCGAATGGGGTTCTTTTGTGTCATACCTGCGCGCAGTGGTGGTAACACCCCGTTAGCCGACAGCCGCGAAGTCTATAAACACATCCCGTCTCACATTAGAGAAAAGTTTGAGCAACTCGGTGTGATGTACGTACGTAATTATGGCGACATTGATTTGCCATGGCAGGAAGTGTTTCAAACTAATAGCAAAGTAGAAGTGCAAGAGTATTGTCGAAAAAACCACATCGAATTTGAATGGAAAAGCGATGATCATTTGCAAACGCGTCAGCACAGACCTGCAGCGGCTGTGCATCCTGTAACAGGTGAAAAGGTGTGGTTTAACCAAGCGCATTTATTTCACCATTCAAGTATAGATGGCCCTGAGTCAGCTGCAATGCGTAATAGCATTGGCATAGACCGCTTACCACGCAATGCCTTTTATGGCGATGGCAGTGACATTGACCCAAAAGATATTGCACAAATCAATGATGTGTACCGTCAATTGACGTTCTCATATCAGTGGCAGCGAAACGATATTTTACTGTTGGATAATATGTTGTACACCCATGGACGAGAGGCGTATCAAGGTACACGAAAAGTACTAGTTGGTATGGCTTAACCAGAGAAAATGACACCAAGACGAGTCACTGTTTTTTGATATATGCATAAATAGAAAGAGTGCAGAAAAAACAGTGTAGGGCTTTGTTAGTGGCAATTTTGCTGGCAAAGACACTTAGCAATTTTTGAGGATATGAACAATGAAATGGCTTATGTATTCAAAAACGAAGATATTAATTTTGTGCTTTTTAAGCTTAATTTTAGCATCTTGTTTGCAAAAAAAGAGCGTGGCAAAAAATACTGAAATTACTGCCAGCCAATTAGAAATGATTGAAACAACGGTAAGAGATTACTGCGATAAAATGGTGTTTTTTGGCACTATTTATATTACATCAGAAGAGAGCACTGTATATGAAGCCAATTGTGGGCCTCAGAATATTCAATATGACGTAGCTAACACCAAGGAGTCGAAATATCGTATTGGCTCGAATACCAAAGCGTTTGCATCGACTGTGCTATTAAGAATGTTAGAAGGCAAAGATTTACGAGAAGAAAAAGTCGGTGATTATTTGCCATGGTTCCCGAAAAATCAATGTGCAGATGTATCTTTGCATGACTTACTGATCATGTCTTCTGGGATTGATAACTATAGCAATAACGAGCAAGTTTATGACAATTATGGTTGGCGTCCTTATTTATATGATCAGACTCTTAATCTAAACGGCCCGGAAGACTTTAGTAACCGTTTCTGTACGTGTACTGAGCAAGACAACAAACCGTCATTTACACCTGGCTCAAAATACGAATACAGCAACTGTAACTATTATTTAGTGGGTAATATTATCGAACAACTTGCAGCAGGTAGCCAAGGTGATATTAGCCGACAGTTTTGGTTTAGAAATATTGTCAAAGAGCAAATTTTAGATCCAGTTAATATGACTGAAAGTGGTGCGTTCAGTGCTATTGGCATTTACCAAAATATGACTACGGGCTATATCTCAAATCAAAATCAATATCTACCCCTTGCAAATGGTCGTCCTCCTTTGACGGGTGGCCCTGCACCTTATGAAAATATTTTAGTGAATCCGTATAGTAACCCATTGGTACTGTACTCTGCAGGAGATATGTACTCGACAGTGGAAGACATGCACAAATGGGATCAGGCGCTTTACACCGATAATATATTAAATGAAGCACAAAAGTTGGCGGCGTTTGCTCCGTATTCAAATACGGGGAGCACCAAAGAGTGTGAGTACTACGGTTATGGTTGGTTCGTCACTTACATCGACCCGAACCAGTATGGGAAAGTCGCTGATTGTCCAGCAGATCCGACTGAAGCAAATCTCAGAAAATATGAGAAATTTATACAGTACTCAGGTAGTTACCCCTATTCATGGGTGACCAGCTTTAATCGTTTAATTGAACGAGATCAGTCTGTGATGGTATTTAGTAACTATGTGAAAACAGGGACTGAATCAGATTGTATTGCGGGCGAGATCAGAAATATTATTTTCTACAGTGATAAACATCGTACTGAAGCGTGCCAAACCGTATTAAATGACGCATAGCCAGCAGAGAATGGTTTATACATATTAAATAGAAATTGGGTGACTGAAATACGTTGGAACCAAGCCTGTACAAGGAATGGTTGATGTCCAATCTGGATTTTGGAAATTCATACAAGTTTACTTTTTTGTTTATCAATAAAGAGAAAAGTGAAAAGGGCAGGTTACTGATTAGAGTGTGATCTCAAACCGGTAACTTGGTGGGTTCAACAACTGTTTTAATCTAATTCATAGAGGAAATAATATGACAGCGGCAAAAACAGCGAAGGAAGAAAAGGCGAGTACAGCGGCGCCAGAACAAGATGCGAATCTCGTTGAGGTAGAAAACCGAGCTGCCGTAGCGCAGTTAATCGTTGATAAATATAGTAAATGGTCGTTTGGTAGCGGGCTAATCCCGATCCCTGCGGTCGATTTGGTTGCGTTAACAGGCATTCAAATCAAAATGATCGGCGAAATTGCTGAAGTTTATGGTCAATCTTATAGTGACAATAAACTTCGCGGTACGATTAGTGCAGTGATTGGTGGTTCGTTTCCACAGTCATTAGGTGGTGCAGGGCTAAGCAGTTTCCTTAAAGCAATACCGGTTATTGGTACTTTAAGTTCACTGGCATTTATGCCTGTTGTATCGGCTGCATCGTCACACGCAGTGGGCACGACGTTTATTCGACACTTTGAAACAGGCGGTACATTGATTGACCTTAATCTTAACAGTATTAAAGGTGATATCTCTGAGATTGCAGCAAAGTATCGAAAAAACAAAGATGATGTAGATGCTCAACCTAGCAAAGCTGCAGTTTAAGTAGAATGAGCTAAATCCTAAATAAACCAGCAGGTTTCTGTTGGTTTATTTATCAACATGACAGGAATTTGAAATGATTGTTACATTGTATTTAGTACTATGTGTTTTGTCTGGATATTGGGGAAGGAATACCTTTGCAGGACCGGTTGGATTTTTTCTAATTTCGTTATTATTAACCCCATTTGTGAGTTTATTGATGTTACTGTTAGCACAGAAAAAAGGCACAGAGCAAAACGAAGAAGTATAAACACGTGATATATGGAATATAAGTTCTAGCAAACTATATACTTAATATGGCCAAAGGTGATGCTGCTAGTTTCTTGCGGAAAATATAAAATGGAATGCGGAGTATGTGGTACTTTGGCTTTACTCTATTGCCAATAGCGCGTTATTTGCGAGCCATTAATAACAATTAAAAGACAATAAAAATGGTATTATACGATTTAATTAGTCGAAACATTAAAGTTAAAAGAAGGACCTTTGCAATACTTGGTTGTATTTCAGGGTTAGCCAATGCATTGGTATTGGCATTAATAAACAATGTGGCAGAGAATATTTCTGATATTCATAAAGAAAACAATATTTTGTATTATTTAGTATTGTTCTCTTTAACGATTGCGATATACGGATTTACCCAACAACGATTAATGACCAAAGCGGCTAGAATGGTTGAGAAAGCCATTGATGGTTTGCGAGTAGAACTATTTGAATGCGTGCGTCATACCGAATTATCAACCTTGGAAAAGATTGGTAAAGAAAAGATTTTTAATACCTTAAGTAAAGAGTTACAAACCATTTCTCAATCAGCGCAGTTGTTTGTGATTATTGGGCAATCAATTAGTCTGGTATTTTTCACCTCTTTATATATTGCTTATCATTCTGTCACTGCATTTGTGGTACTCACCGCACTGATATTATTAGGCGGCAGTATTCACCGCTTGCGCGCGGATGAAATTCAAAAGAATATGCAACTGTCATTTGAAAGTGAAAATAAGCTGATCCAGCGTTTGTCCGATTTACTTGAGGGGTTTAAAGAGGTTAAGTTGAGTGTGCCAAGAGCGCAAGAGTTAGAGCATGAATTTGCCATGGACTCAGCGCGGGCAAAACGCTCAAAAACCACCACGCAAACGCTATTCGCAACAGATTTTGTATTATCGCAAATTACCTTTTTTGCAGCCACTGGGGCAATGGTGTTTGTGGTGCCGGTATTTTCGAATGTATATACCGATGTGGTGATAAAAGTAACTACGGCATCGCTATTTTTAATTGGACCTATTACTAGTATTGTGGGAGGTATTCCCATTTTTACCGCCGCCACGGAAGCTGGGCAAAATGTATTAGCATTAGAAAAAGAACTTAAACGGGAACAAGCGCAGTATAGCCGTGAAAATGACGAGCAAGCACAAATATCTTCCTTTAACGAGATACGTCTTGCGGGTGCGTATTACCAACATAATCGTACACCGGGCGACAGGCCTTTCTTTGTTGGCCCAGTAGATTTTGAATTAAAACGCGGACAAATTACGTTTATTACCGGTGGTAATGGCAGCGGAAAAACCACCTTTATTAGAATGCTGACCGGTTTATATGAACTGCAAGCAGGGCAACTTATACTGGATGGGCAGCCATTAAACGAGCGATCATTAACGGCATATCGCAGCTTATTTACCGCCGTATTTGCCGATTTTCACTTATTTAAACAGCTGTATGGGATTCATAATACCTCACAGCAAGAAATAGACGAATGGTTGACATTTTTAGAAATGAATACCAAGGTCGCCGTGGTAGATGGGGAGTTCAGTACCATTGATTTATCGTCAGGACAAAGAAAGCGTCTCGCGTTGTTAAGTACCATATTAGAAAATAGACCAGTGTATATTTTTGATGAATGGGCGGCGGATCAAGACCCTATATTCAGACGTAAATTCTATGAGCAAGTACTACCAAGGCTTAAAGCAAGAGGGAATACTGTGATAGCGATCACCCATGATGATGCATATTTCCATCTGGCAGATGTGCATTTAAAAATGGTAGAAGGACAAATAATGGCACACCAGGAAGTTGAAACTGACGGGGTATTATCATGAATATTGTATTTACACCTGATACCACATTGGTCGTACTGGCGGGGTTATGTGTTGCGCTACTGGTTACCAACATTGGTATGCGTATTCTTAAACGATATAAACCTAATGTGCGCAAGCAAATACTATCGTGGCGTTTTCGGGCAGGGATCACACTCCTCATTTTTATGTTTTTAGCTGTGGTGTTGATCCCCGTAATGTTTATTAAAATAGACTCGGGTGAAGTGGGCGTATTGTGGAAGCGGTTAGGTGGTGGTACGTATATGCACCAACCGTTTGATGAAGGAACGGTGTTGGTGATGCCATGGGATACGCTGACCATTTACTCTAGCCGCTTCCAAACGGCCCATGAGACGGTATTTGCGATTACAGCACAAGGCTTGCGGATCACCCTAGATATTACCGTGCGATATCGGCCAGTGGTTGAGCATATTCCTTATTTACATAAATTGGTTGGCCCTGATTATTTAAACGAAACAGTGTTACCTGAGGTGAACTCTGCAGTGCGTATGATTGTCTCAGGCTATACCGCAGAAGAAGTGTATGGGCATCAACGTACAGAAGTGCAAAATGCACTACTAAATGAAGTATTAAAAGAGTTAAAGTTGCAAGAGCAAACCATTTTAGAACAAGAGGAAGACTCTGAAAGCTTAATGAGGGGCCATGCGTTAATTAACTTAGACGATGTATTGATCAGACGTGTTGATATACCAGAGAAAGTACATAACGCGATTATTTCTAAAGTGAACCAGCTGTATTTAAATGAAGAGTATGAAATGCGCCTAGAAGTGGCAGATAAAGAAGCCATGCGCAAAAAGAAAGAAGCCAAAGGTATTAAAGATTTCCAAGAAATGGTTAGTGGTGGAATTTCTGAAACTTACCTCAGATGGCGGGGCATAGAAGCCACGGTTGAGCTGGCTAAATCAAATAATGCCAAAGTGGTTGTGATTGGCAGTGGCAAAGATGGGTTACCTCTCATTTTAAATACTGAAAGTTCGCAAGGGCCGATTATTAGCCCTCAGGCAGCCCACGGGCAAAGCAAAGAGAAAACGCATAGCAAAAGCTCACCTAAACGGCCCGAAAGAGAATATGTAAATACCGATGACAAAGAGCTGGACTTACAAGCGGGTGAACCCCTTAGCAATGGGCATTTATCGACGACCCAAGCAGGAGAGGTGTTGAATAAAAAGTAATAAATGGCAGGGTTAGTCGAAAGTAAATAAGCCGCTGCTGAGGTTCTCACTTTAGTAGCGGTGGTGCTAAAACATTCTCTTGTGTTTAATAAGTGCTTAATGAGTGTTTAGGGACATGATTAGCATGTCTGCGTAGATAGGGTATATTGACTTAACGTAGGTGTTGAGGTTGCATATAACAAACGAATAGGTACAACGATTTTTTTACCAAGGAGTAGAGCCGTGCTAACAGAAGCAGTAAAAGCGTCTATCAATGAAAGTGTGTTGTGCTGGTTAGCAACGGTTGATATAGATGGCGTGCCAAATAACTCCCCCAAAGAAGTTTTTTTAGCTCATGGTAATACAGCAATATTGATTGCGGATATTGCCTCTCCAAACAGTGTTAAAAATATACAAGGTAACGCCAATGTGTGTGTTAGCTTTGTACATGTATTAAAACAAAAGGGTTTTAAATTAACTGGAACTGCCACTTACCATCGCAAAAGCACTCCTGGTTTTGATGAATTATTTACACACATATACCCAATCACAGGAGAGCAATATCCAGTCAAAGGCATCATTCATATTGAGATTACCACTGTTAAACCAATTGTAGCCCCAAGTTATTACTTACAGCCAGATCTTACTGAGCAACAGCAAATCGCCAGCGCGCGAAAAGTGTATGGTGTTTAAAGGGGGTGATATGAGAGAGAATGAGTGCAAAGACAAAGATATGCAAAGAGCGTGACACCCAAAGATAGAATGTATTGGGAGCGAGGCACGACTGTATAGAAATAACAGAGATAATATGCGTTTTCCCCTAGTTATAAAAAACGATGTCATAGCTAAATCCAGATGCGGTAAGTTTACCGTGCTATTCGATAGGGCATGGAGAAAGGGTGAGTTTGCCATGGTTATATATTTTGATTGGCGTTTAAATAAATAGTGGTTGAGTAATACAGTTTAGCAAGATATTAATAACGCATGTTTTATTGGGTGTCTATTCCTGACTAATGTGAGCCCGTAAAATACGCGTTTGTATTTGTTTTCATTTTATATTATTTTGACGAAATTAAACGGGACACTTGCCTGATTTCATCGGTAGAAAATAAGGCCAGTGTCCTTCTAAAAAGCTGTTAGAATTCAAGAGTAAATATGAGCAGAAATTATAAATACACAATATTAATTAGATTTTCATCTTCGACAAATCACTCTATCGGCAGTTTTGATGTTGAGTATCCATATTCAAACAACTCTAGTTTGCAAGACAAGATTGTCGTTAAAGAAAAGTCGATTGTAATTACTGCTAATCGAAGTAAGAAAACTTCCATTTCTGATATTCTTCATAACGCGAATACTGCTATGAACCGTCAGATATCAAAGTCGTTAGCTTATTACTATGCTGCTGTTGGAGAGCCTAATAAGATTACAAGCATTAAGGTTTCGAGACACCTAAGCGGTAAACTACAAGAAGAAGAAAGTATAAATAAACTTGGGGTTCGCCAGATCATAAATTTTGATAATGGCTTGGAACATTTAAAACAGATTAATCGCAGTGAATTAGAGACACTTTGGAAAGAATCAGAAGCTGGTCATGCTCTTTTGTATGCAGTGACCCACCTTATAAGCTCTTGCTCATCGTCAGAACCATTTCATAGGTTTGAGGCGTTATGGAAGTGTTTTAATTCTATCTACAAGCTAAAGGCGGAGAGTACACAAGATTCTCAGTCTTTGAGAAGTTTAAGAACGCATATGATCGCAAATACTTCGAAATATCCGCTTTCAATAGCTTATGTAAATCCCATGACACACGACTGTATATTTTCAATAGTCAATTGGCGAAATATGATCCTAAATGACTATAAGCAAGAGTCTCATAGTGGGTATCTACTTGGTTTTATTGAGCGGATTTCTGATGCTAGGTTAATTAAGAAAATTGAAGACTCACTGCCAATTCGTAAACAATTTTTAGATAATAAGGGGCATCTACCCGCAGTTCTTGCTCATATCCAACAAAAAAAATCACTGAACGTAAATAATGACATAGAGATCGTCGCATTCATGTGTTTAAAGTATTTATACTTTGCTCGTAATAAACTAATCCATGCAGAGCGTGTGCACCCAAGTTTTCATTTGGTAAAAGAGCATTCGAATGAAGAGTTGAAAATTGATAAGTGCAGTTTAATTTTAAAGCTACTTGTTATTGATCTACTAAACTTCAATACAGAATTCTAACAAGGCATTTAAACGGAACAAAAACAGTGGGTTACGTTTCGCTTCGCTACACATTTTAACCCACTATTTTTGTTCCGCTTAATGCGGCGTTAGAAGCCCTTTGCAAGGATTAGCATTCATGTCTACTAGAGAAGCAATTGATACAATCACTGGGTATTTTTATCAATTCGATAAAACTATTCTTGAGCTTTTACAACAGGAAGAATCTAATACATTAGTTTGTATTGAAGGAATTGAAGACATTGATGTTGTTACTGCAGATGAAACTAGCGCTATTCAATGTAAGTATTACGCAAAAACTGAATATAATCATTCTGTTATAAAAAAACCAATAACACTCATGCTTCGTCATTTTGCAGAAAACCGTAATAGCGATGTTAAGTATCATTTATATGGTCATTATGAGTCAGGGCATGAAAAACTACAGTCGTTGTCATGTGCAAGCCTCAAGAGTAATTTCTTAACTTATAGTAAAACTGAAAAAGATGATGGTGGTAAAAAACAAAAGGTCACTTATTGTATTTATGAAGAGCTTAATCTAACGGATAATGATCTAGGAGAATTTTTAGATATATTAACGATAGATATTCACGCGCCATCTATCGAAAATCAGTATAAGTTAATAATCGACAAAATAGCTAAAACATTAAATGTTTCAGAATCTGAAGCGGAGTTTTATCATTATAATTCTGCACTGAAAGTTATACAAAAATTATCGATGGAACAAAACAGAGATAAGAGGTATTTGTCAAAAAGAGAATTCCTAAAACTCATAGCTGTCAAAGATGAAGTTTTTGACGCATGGTTTATTAAAAGAAAGGGGCGTTCTACATATATAAAGTCAGTAAAAAAAGAATATTTATCAAGTGGCCTTAATATGGAAGCATTTAGCCGATTCTTTTTAATCGATTGCAGTTCTCATGAAAATCTAGCAGATCTTAAAGAAGCTATCCTTCTTCTAGCAAATAAGTGGGCTAAAATTTCAAAAAGGCAAAAACCATGTTTTTGCCCATCAATTTACCTTAATGGTTTAGAACCAGAAAAACAGATTGAACTTAAAAATCAAATTTACTCTTCGGGGATTGTTTTTAAAGATGCGTACCCGTTTAAAGGTTCAAAGTTATCTTCAAAGCATTTTAATTCAGATCCCTCTCTTGAAAACAAAGTGAAATTCAAGTTCGTTGACTCGATTGAAGATTTAGAAGCATTGATTAAAGAATCAGATTCTACAGTTGAGATATACCAGTTCTATAAGGACGGGGTATATTTTTCTAACGATCAGAATAAACACATAAAGATTAAAGTTGAAGATATTAGCTACGTAAAGGATTTAACTAAATGACCGAATCAATAAGTGCCGAAGTAATTTCGGTTTATCCAGATAAAGTAAAAGTATCCATTGATGATCTAGATTCATTTCGCTTGGCAGAAGAGCACCTCAAAGTTGGCTCATACCTCAGAATTGCAGATTGTGATGATGTTGTATTAATAGCTGTCATTGATAGTTTTTCTATTGAAGTAAAAGATACTGGAGATAGAAAATATATTATAGAAGCAAGTCCTCTAGGAGTAATAAAAAATGAAATTTTCTCTCGTGGTGGAGATTCTATTGCAATTCCTCCTAAAAAAGTTGAACCTGCAAAAATAAGTGAAATTGAAAAAATATATGCTTATGGTTTAGTGGATAAAGAAAAATTTGATTTTTCTCAACTGTCACATAACGGTGGTGTTCGTGTTCCCGTTGATGGAGATAAATTTTTTAACAAACACATTGGAATTGTCGGTTCTACTGGTTCAGGAAAGTCACATACAATTGCCACGATTCTTCAAAAAGCAGTTTCACAAAAAAGTAATCAATATGAGGGGTTAAATAACTCCCATGTAATAATATTTGATATACATGATGAATACCCATCAGCATTCCCATCATCTAATAAATTGAGTGTCGATGATATAGTTTTACCTTATTGGCTTCTAAATAGTGAAGAGTTAGAAGAGCTATTTCTTGATGCTGGTGATAACAATAATTACAACCAATCTTCAGTATTGAGGAGTGTTATCACTCAAAATAAAAAGAAACACAATCCAGATGTTGAGAAAATATTTTACGATAGTCCACTTAAGTTTGATATCGAAGAAGTTTTAAATTGCCTTATTAACCTTAAAAGTGAAACAAAGAATTCAAAGGCTGTAGATCGCTATATGATTGCGGGTGAGGAAGGAGATGCTGAGAATAGTTCAACAACAGCAAAGTCTGGTATTTTCTTGTCCAACGAAGACAAGCTTGATATGTACTTTTCAAAATTATACGAATTTAGGCCAACTAAAAACTCTAATGTAACGAAAGGTGATTATGCTGATGGTACCCTAGATAAATTTGTATCGAGATTCACCTCAAAGTATAAGCAAGATCGTCTAAAGTTTCTCTTTGGAACAGCGTCTAAAAATATTTCATTCGAAGAGACAATAAGGCAATTTCTTGGCTATAAAAAAGAACAGGAATCCAACGTAACAATTATCGACTTAAGCGGAATTCCATTTGAGGTACTAAGCATTACAGTGTCTCTGATTTCTAGAATACTATTTGACTTTGGTTATAACTATAAAAGGTATGCTAGTAGCAAAGAAAAGAAACAACATGATATTCCAATCTTGCTTGTTCTTGAAGAGGCACATAAGTATGTACCTAAAAGTGATTTAGCAAGATTCAAAGCTTCAAAAAACTCAATAGAAAGAATTGCAAAAGAGGGGCGTAAGTATGGAGTAACCCTTCTATTAGCAAGTCAAAGGCCATCCGAAATATCAGAAACCATTTTTTCTCAATGTAGTAACTTCGTTGCAATGCGTTTAACTAACCCTGATGACCAGAATTATGTTCGAAGAATTTTACCCGATACTTTTGGGAATTTAACCTCTAACTTATCTTCACTTCAAACAGGTGAAGCCTTACTTATGGGGGATGCTGCAATTTTACCTTCCCTTGTTAAGATTGATAAGACAGAGTTGCCGCCTTCGTCTTCTGATATTCCTTACTTGAAACTTTGGAAAAGTGAATGGGTCAACCTAGATTTTGAAAAGTTCACAGATCAGTGGAAGTCTTAACGGGCTTCTAACAAGGCAATTAAACGGAACAAAAACAATGGGTTACGTTTCTATTCGCTCCACATTTTCGGTATTTTCGGTGGTAACGGTAAGATGGGACAGTCACAAATTTCTTGCATAATTGGGTGGTTTAACTACTGTTTATACATCCAGTTCGTTTGAGTGATTAAGAGAGAAATTCAGATGACAAGAGCAAGGAATGCTTTAATTGATTTGTCTGCAACGCCTTATTACCATTTAATAGCACGGTGTGTACGCCGTGCTTTTTTGTGTGGGGAAGATAAGTATTCAGGAAAGAACTTTGACCACAGAAGAGAATGGTTGGTCGAGAGAATGAAGTTACTCAGCAGTGTATTCGCAATAGAAATAGCGGCTTATGCGATTATGAGCAACCATTATCACCTTGTAGTGAAAGTAAATAAGCAAACCGCACTTGATTGGTCAGATGATGACGTTATTAAGCGTTGGTATCAACTTTACAACGGTGATTCATTGGTAGACAGATATATCAGTGGAGAAGTACTAGATGATGCAGCGATGACTTTCTTCAATGAAATAGTGTCAAAGTGGCGTTCGAGGTTGTATGACATTAGCTGGTATATGAAGAACCTGAACGAATTCATAGCCAAAGAAGCGAATAAGGAAGATAACTGCACAGGTAAATATTGGGAAGGCCGCTATAAGTCACAGGCATTACTTGATGAAAGTGCGCTACTAAGTTGCATGGCGTATGTAGATTTAAATCCAATCAGAGCGAATATGGGAAATACGCTTGAAGAGAGCGACTTTACGTCAATTCAAGAACGGTTGCTGCACTTTAAAACACAAATAAAAGACAATAAAAAAACACAATTAAATCTCTCCCAAAGTATTCCTCAAAAAGATGACCCAGCCCATATAAGCCAACCTACGGAATTAAAACCATTTGGTGGAGAGCACATAGCAGGGAGTATTCCATTTAGCTTATTAGATTATTTCGAACTGGTAGATTGGAGTGGCCGCCATGTGCATCCCAAAAAGAAAGGCTATATAAGCCACTCGATACCAAGAGTATTAGTGACTCTCAATATAGAAGAAACGGTATGGTTAGAGCAGGTACAAAGCTTTAGACGACAATATGCAAACTTTGCAGGGAGTAAACACGCTTTAAGACAACAGGCGGCAAAGAATGACGTTAAATGGTACAAGGGGGCTGGGTAATACAGTATTTTATCTATAGAGCATAAACACTATCAAAACGGACTAGGCAAGCACATTAGCTTACTGTTTTGCTTTCCGTGTTGTGAATGAAGTTACTGGTACGCTTCCAGATTGCACGTGGCTTGTATTGGTGAATGTACAATTATGTGCCTGTCCTATTTTACTACTGCCTACTTTTTTCCATTTCCTTATGGGTCGGCAGGGGCACTAGACATTCATCGGTTAACCTCATCATGGCACTATTCAAGGCGACTGGTTTCATCATTGCAGGCAATAATATGGGACAGGCACAAATTTCTTTGAAGTATGCAAAATCGGGGTCTTACGATTTAACGAAATGGCTAATTCAAGTGAAGAGACTATGAAATTAGCACGAACGAGTTAGCTGCAGAGCTTGCTGAATTAAATCAACGTGTTAACCTGCTTAAGTGTTCAGGCTTGAAAAGTGCGTGTGTGGTGAGAATATCTTTGATAAATCGGCGAAAATTAGCTCTAATTGCATGATAAAACGTACTGAGTAATGTAGGGATAGCTTAAGCGCGAAAGACAAGCCGATAAAATAGGCGTAAGACACCTTACGTCACTAAAAGCATAAATAACACCAACTCTGACACATCGAGCAGGTAGCGGCTCAGTCCAACAAGCGATTATGCAGCACAAACAACGTGCTGCATAAATACTAAATAGTTATTTGTCTGATTGAGTGTATTTATATAGTTAAAACTAAAGGTTCCAATAGATAATAATGGTGAGCGTCAATAATCAACATATTAACTCGAGAATGTGCACACGCTGTGGGTTGCAATACAATTTCAGAGAGGATGTATGCCCACACTGTAAAGATGTATCGGATATTGAAGCTGTATATCTCAGGAAAAAATATAAGTCTAATCTTTCGAGTACAAGCACTCTTTTAACTCGTGTGTTTATTGTTGGTTTTGTGGTTGTAGCTCTTATTATGGTAATGTTTAGTTTGTGGTAAACACATAACAAACGCATCAAAAATGACGTAAAACGCTTGGCTGGCGTTAGTTGCTTAAGGAGTATGTTGTATGATTCTAATAGTGTTAATAACCTTAGGTTGCGCAGTTTTTTTCAATGTTGAGTATTATTCTAATTTAAAACGAATCCGTTCATATCTTAAAAGCAACGATAATGAATTTTGTAAAAAGTATAGTTTAGATTTAGGTAGCGTCATGCTTGGTACAGAAGACGTAGAGTGGAATGCTCAGAAATATATACTTGAGAGAAAGTATATTGGTCACTCTGACGTTAAGCTGGTTGAAATGTGCGATAAAGCATATAAAAGTGGCTTTTATACAATAATTTCATTTGTGGCTCTATTGGCAATTTTCATCATTAATGGTGCAATAAGCAACTAACACATATGAGCCTTAACTCTGTCAATAGAGAGTAAAATAGGACAGTCAAAAATTTCTTGTATCATTGGGTGGCGTTACATTGTAATGTTGAGCGAATAATTATGTGCCTGCCCTGTTTTATTTCTTAGAGCGAATAATTATGTGCCTGTCCTGTTTTATTCTGTTTTATTTCTTAGCAGAAGAAATACGTCCGAAGTGGATGGGTTTTGTGCCACGATGGTCTTCGATATAGGCGACTTCAACAGATTCTTTATGGGTACCTAAGGCAATGAAAAGTATGCTATGTTTAGTAATGTTAGCCTCTGCTGTTTTAGTTATTTGACAAACTAATTATGGCTCTGGCTTATTTTTAAGCTAACCCACGAAAGCGGAGGCTAACACCGTGTGGGAGTCATTATGTCTAGTGTCTTCATCGAGTATTAAATATATATGATTGAATCAATTGAGAAAGACGTAAAGTCATACGAAGCTAAAGCGGGTGCTATGCTTGGTACTATTAACACCTCAATATTTTTTATCGTGTTGTTCTCTATCTATGTTTTAATGCCCGATTTTTTTCAATCAATTTGTGAAATTTTATCTAGAACAATGTTGTCCTTGATTGATGAAGCATCTACAGAACCAAATTCAGGCAATGGTTTGCGTGGTGCTTCAGAGGTCTTTCTTTCTCTATCAAAATCTCGTGACACGGTTGGTGATTTGAAAGGAGTTCTTACTACTATTCCTGTTTTATTTGCAGCAATATTTGCTGGTAGTTATGTAAATTACAGGCTTATTTTTAATAAACTGCATGAGCTTAATATGTTAAAGCATAAAGAAAATATTAAAAAAAGTGAGCAGGAACACACTAACACATATGAGCCTTAACTCTTTCAATAGGCACTAATGGTCTTTTTGGCCGTTTTTATACAGTGACGGCCACCTATAAATCAATAAACAAATTCGTTTACTTCGTCTGTCTATGTGGCTGTTAAGCAAGTTGCTTACGGCAAACACATAGTGAGGCTCTTTTATTGCGGTCTCATCGCTGCCTACTTTTTTCTATTTCTTTATGGGTTCGCAGGGGCACTATGCCTAAAAGGATTTAGGTAGTAGAGCGAAGCAGGGCGCCAGAGCTGAGACATTAGAAAAAGAGGACAAACACAAATTTTGCATTCCTACTGTGTGTTGGTAAGTGAGGCAGAAAAGCCTCGGTATTTCCTACGTATGCATTTTTCAGATGAAGCAGACTGCTTTCATGATTTAAAGTTATCAAGTGTTTGTATGAGAGGGGAACAGGCATAAAATGTGGTAGTTTTATGCCTGTTCTTTTTTGGTACTGTCTTTTTGTATATTGAGTATACGTGGTGGGTCCGCTTTGTTAAGTATCAATAAAACATTGTTGGTTTATCTATTTTTGAACAATTGACGTGCTTTCTTCTTTAGGAGGTTCAATATTGTTAGCCAGTTTTATTTTACTTTTCCAGTGATAAAGCCCTATTAACGAGAGGATACAAACTGCGATGGAAAATATACTCGCTTCGGGGCCGAAGTTACCACCTGTGATCCACTCATCTACGCCATGAAATGTTGGTTTTAACCACCCAGCTGTATTGTGACCACTTACGCCAAATCCTAGAATGTTACCTTGCGCCCAATTCCAGCCTAAATGTAGGCCGATAGGTAATGCAAGGCTATGCGTCTTTATATATGCAAATCCAAAAATGAGTGACAGTAAAAATAAATTGAGAGTCGCAAATATCTCCGTAGTACCTTCCATACCTGGGTTGCCCGCATGGCCAAATGCAAACAGGGACGCGATTAACAGTTGTGCGCCTATCGGGCCTATACCCTCTATTAATCGTTGAAAGATAAACCCACGGTGCAAGAGCTCCTCAAAGAATGCGCCTAGTAAGAATAAATATAATCCGTAGATAACGATATTAATATCTCTTTCTTGGTTTAACTCGAAAGTTACTCCATCAATAGCGTAAATCAACAGCACTGTGATTAATATCATTCCTATGCCCGCAAAGGTGCCGATAAAAAATTGTTTGAACCAATATAGATTTATTCTTATCCCTACATCGGATAGAGATTGACGTCGTATTCTTAAACATATATAAGTCACAAAGAATAATAGAATTAAAGACACGGGCTCTAACATGTGTTCTGTAAATCCGATTTGGCTTAATACCTGTTTGACTGGCTTGTAAATTGGTCTGGTTAAAGCAATTAAGCCAATAAAGAGTATTATCCACCACCCATTTCTCACTTTCTTATTATCATCATAGAAAATATTTTTCATTGTTATCCCTGTTATATCATTTATAATTATTTTTCAGAAAAGAGGTGGAATACCCCTTACTAAGGCAGCGGAGTTATAGAAATACCTACTGTGGACAAATAATGGCAAGAGGTGTGCCATCATTTATATTTATAAAATTCAATGGTTTATGTTTTTTAGTGGTTGCTTTGTAAATTGAACATGGTTATTTTTAATAAATAGTAATCAAAATGCCTAAGTTTAGGTGTTTATCAATTAAAATCAGAATTGATAAGGTAGACATTATTCTCTAGGGGCAAGTTCAACGATGAGGATCCCATTGATTATTTGTTTGGAGCCAATAAGAACCTAATAAGCCGATACGACAATCATGGTACGAAGAAAGCAATTAAAAGGGGTCGCTGGTAATATCGCTTAATTGTGTTCAAGTAGAAACTTTGATTAGGCAGTAAGGTGGGGCAGTCACAAATTTCTTGTATCATTGGGTGGCGTTACATTGCAATGTTGAGCGAATAATTATGTGCCTGTCCTGTTTTATTGCTACCATTATGCGAGAAGTAAAGAGGAATAAACCTCCTTACTATACTTACTTCGATGAATCTGCAGAAGACTTAGCAGCCGAACGTAGAAAGAAACCAAGGCACGCAAAAAAGTTTGCTAATAAAACGCTTTATCAGCATGTTGTACATAAATTGCAAGCAGGTTGGTCACCAGACGCTATTGCAGGACGGCTTAAAAAAAACCACCCAAATGACAAGGGAGAATGTGTCAGTCATGAGACAATTTACCAATGGGCTATTAAAGACTATCAAGTTGGTGGAGAACTCTATAAAGCATTACCAAAACGTCATAAGAAGAGAAAAAAACAAAGAAAATATGGAGACTTAAGAGGAAAGATAAAAAACCGAGTTAGTATCCACGAGCGACCTGCTCTTGTTGAGAAACGGTCTCGTATTGGCGACTGGGAAGGTGATCTTGTTGAAGGAAAGAAAGGTTCAGGATATATAATTACTCACGTGGATAGAGCAACAAAATATCTAATGGCGCAAAAAATAGAAAATAAAACAGCAGAGCTTTTCAATAAAGTAACGATTTCAATGTTTATAACGTTAGATACTTCAAAGAGGCTGACGCTCACACTTGATAATGGGAAAGAGTTTTCACTTTTTAGTAAGCTCGAGAATAGGCTTAATATGGATATTTACTTCGCTGATCCTTATTGCTCATGGCAGCGCGGGACAAATGAAAATACAAATGGGTTGATACGTCGATATTTCCCCAAAAAAACAGATTTTTCGACTATAACTGATAATGAACTACAAGAAGTAGTACACAAAATTAACAGTCGCCCAAGAAAGATTTTAGATTATCAGACGCCTGAGGAAGTCTTTTCACTTGATAGTTTATAATGGTGCACTTGCATGTTGAATTCGGGTCCGCTGTTTTAAACAGGCCTTTAGCGGCCAAACGAATGTGAACGGATAATAGTAGCTGCAAAGTTTTGTACAGACATAGAAATGCTGCAAAACACGATATAGCAATAGTCGCTGCTTTTTAAGTAAAACGCCATTTGCACTAGCTCTAAATACCCGTCAAATGACGCTTAAATAACATAATGCAGGCTAGAATAAAAAGTCACCAAACGATTTAACCGAAATCGGAACTCCACTAGGGGTGAGTCATTAATAAAAAATAGAAAAAACGGGCAATCTTGTAAACATACTAGCGGGCTAAAGAGGTTAAATGATTATGGAATTTTTAAGAGTCGTCATTGCGACTTTAGGATTTATTGCTGGCACATTCTTAATTATGGGCATGCTTTTTGTCCATTTTGACTGGACATACATGCCGGCTGGCTTTCTATTTTATCTATTTGCATATGCTGTTTGGCCAAGTAAGCAGCGAGGTAAGCGCGACTCAGAAAGCACTATAATTGACGCGCTTGAATTTATTGTAGAGCTCCCCGTCGAGTTAATAATATGGTTTTTACGAGCACTTGGTCGCTTATTTAGAGGATCATTGGCCGGTAAAGGAGATGGAGTTGACGTCGATTTTTAGTAAATATGGCTTATCGTGCTGTCGAATTGTGAATTAATGAACCATGCGACACAATCTGCATATTGATAAAGGAAAAGTAGGAGTCAATTCACTCGCTTCATAATACTTCGGGTAGGTGCTGAGTGGTGATTGTTTTTATGCCGGTATATACGTGTAATCAAATAGTATTGGGAAGTAATACAAGTGCGCTATTAAGTGCTTAATATAAATGAATTAATCGAATCTTCATTGGCTATGAAGCTAATAAAAGCATGTTATGTTTATTTATATGAGTCTCAGCTTTTTGTTAATTGGAAAATTTATGATGGTTCCGATTTAAAATTAGGCTAACTCTGAAAGCGGAGACTAAGGCGTAAAGAAGTTACAGAGTTGAGCTTTACAGTTATTAGGAGGCAGTTATGGATGATGATACAAAGAGGGATTTAGAATATCTTAAATCTATGGTTGACTATTTAAGACATCTTGGTTTGTTATCTTTTGCGGGGTTGGTTCTCACCTCTAATTTATCGATTAAAATGTTTACTGATCCTACGTGGAAAATATTTGCGTTTTTGTCGGTTACTGGTTTTTTCTTAGGCATAGTTTCTTCTTTGTTATCACAAGCTGGGCATATAGATCGTATTCGTAAAGATCCCATTTATGAAGTACCTCTAAGCAATAATTTTGCTTTACCAACAGCATTATGCTTAGTTGGAGTGCTTGCTGGGATTATGTTTATGGCTGCTTTTGTATTATTAAACTGGTGGTAAAGCTTGCAGGTAATTGGATGTACAGTCTTAATGTAAAGAAAGAATAGGCGCAAAGTTCTGTACTCATTATTATGTTCAATATGTTTCGACCTCCTCGTTATATCTCAAACACCATTCAAAATCAAAAGCAGGCAGGTATTCGATATGCTTGCCGTATTATTTTTCAAAACGTATTAATAACCCTCGACTCTACCCGCAGTTTGCTCGAATACGACTATTTAAGTTTATTTAACCTCAGGTTTGGATAAGGGTTTTGGAATAGAAAATGCTTTGAAAACAAACTTACGTACAATCCAATGATGATATTTTGTTCAATATCAAGGCGCTTTTATGCAGTAATAGCGGGCTATTACAAATGAAAGCAACGCCGAGAGTGAGAAAAATAGCTTTATTGGGCAAATTCGCTTATCCAGAGCTGAGGTTATTTACATTGATAACTTACTGATATTAATTTACTGAGCAGGAAAGGTACGTATAGGTTTTTGTCGTAAAGGACCTTTGTACGAGTAAGAAATAGGGTAAGCGGCAGGAATAACCTTTTTATAAAGTGCCTTGGTGTGTTTAGGTCTAACTTTTCTTCATGTTTACTGTTCAACTTTTCTATCATTTAACACTTATCTCATGGAAGCTCTACTGTTCCTGTCAAATCTAAGTTTCAGGCCTTTGATTTTAAAGCTTATTATTTTTTAAGATGGTTTAAGATTTACTAAGGATAATTCACAACGACTTTGGTTATTGCGGTGTTAGCTTGTCGGTGTTTTTGCACAGAACGGTCGGCTTACGATCATTTTTTGCTTAATCATCTCCATTTTTGTCAGCTTGATATATGCGCTTACGCGGCCACGACACACAGGTCGCAGCAGTATAAATCAAAGCAGAACAAGAGTGTTTTATTTACTAGGTTTGCACACAGAAAAATATTATGTGAGCCTACAACAGGAATTGCTAATATGATCAATAGTTTATTTAGTAAACGATGCTGCGTAATTGCAGTGGCATCGGCTTTTTCCACAGCGGCATACAGTGCCAGTATCAAAATAGATGATGCGGTGATAGAACGTTTTGGCATAACCCAAAGCAGTTTAAAAAGTAGTATAGGAAATTGGATCGATGGAAGATACTTGCCATATACCAATTATGGCCAATATTTTTCTATTACAATCAATGGACTGACTACTGTAGTAACAGAGAAACCAAATATAAATTGCAATTATTGGGTAGCGCTTGAGCACTTTAAAGGTGTGCCTTATGCTATTTTGTTGGCCGGTGATGATAATTGTGGTGGCGCAGGTCAGGTCGTTTATAGTGAAGCAGCCAAAAAGCTCGGGGGAGAAAAGCACATCAGGGTAGGTGGTTATGCTTATACTGATAAAGACACGATTGTGTTCAGCAAAGCTTCAGACCCAAAAGAGGTGGCGACTATTTATCCTAGTGGCACAAAGTATCTATACTTTGGACATCAGAATGCTCAGACTGACGAGCTAGCACAATTTGAGATAGAAGTTGTTGATCCTCAATATGACAAGGTGCGACTGAGATTACGACATAATATTGGTAGCTTGTCTGATAAGTACCTCACTCGCGTTGCGGGTAAGTTAACTGTTTCACCAACAACAGCGCCTAGCGGTGAACAATCGGTATTCAAAATTGATTTTTTCAATGACACGAAAGAAAACACAGGTATACAGCTCATTGCCGATAATGGCGCATCTTTATTGCAAAGCAACCGTAATCACTCATTGTGGCTAAATAGCGATGCTCATACTGCACTCACTATATCAACCTTAGGGCACCTCAGTGGTATTGGGAATGTACCAAGTATTGATGGCAAAGATCCACAGAGCTTACAACTCGCACAAAAAGCAACCGTTGCTGGTTTTGAATCGTTTCACGCGCCTTTAAAAGAACAAGACTATCCTGAAAACTTGACGTTTAGGATCAATGAAGTACCTGATATGGCGCAAACGCAGAGCTACTTTGACGATACAAGCTCGGTATTTTTAACGCTGAGTCATCAAGATGTTCGCGTTATGCTTGATAAAATTAAGTATCAAAGCAAAATAATTGGCGCTGACTATGTTTATCCGATGAAGTCGGTAATTACCGTTGAGAACAAGAAGGGGGACCAGTTTCAAATATATGATAAACGCTTTATGACACCTGCCGAGTGGGAACAGCTTAAAAATCTCGCCGTGTCAGCGACTGGCAATAGAGAACCAGGTTCCGTGACGGATTTAAGTTCTATGGTATTACCTACTTACATAGACAAAGATCACTTAACTTATTTAGCAGATACACGCTGTAAAACAACGGGTAACATTTCATATGTGAAGCAGACTGATAGCTGTATTTCTTATGCCGCTGATTTTAGTGATTTACAAACTAATGCACTTACACCGCGCTTTATAGTGGCTAAGTTACCAACACGTGTCACCGCAGACAAAGTGCAAAATTTTAGCCATAAGCGCATGGTTTCAGCTGCTTCAGCCGTCTATAAACAAGCTCAAAATTATCTGTTGTCAGATAAGTTCTTACAACGAAAAATGGACTTAGATGCCATTGAATACCTAGGTTACTTGGCGACTGTAGGGTTATCAAGCGAAGAGAAACAGCAGTTTCGCTCATACCTGTCTAGCACCTTAGACACGAATGCATTAGCTGCTATGCGCCCAGCCGCACAAAGTTTTTCTTTGGTACATAATGTATATCTAAATCAGTATGTGCAAGGTACCGATTGGTTTAAAGAAATTGAATCTCGTCATTATCTTTTGTCTGATGGGATCTACAAGCCACATTTGAGCACCTTCGCGTTTGAGGCTTTTGCAACGATGCCTGAACACGCCAACTATACCGCCTCACCTTATTCAATGCTGCCCGCTTATGATGCACCGTTGGTGATCTTTGGCACTATGGCGGCGGCATTGCAAACAATAGAAAAGTTGCAAGGGCGAGATGCTGCGCATAGCTTTTATGCGAAAAACGGTCAAAATTATCACAAATTGTATAAAGCCTCTTCTTTAATACTGAATCAGTATGGTCAAAAGTGGATCCCCGCTAACGATAGACCGTTAAGAAGAGAATCAATAATTTATCACGCAGCTTATGAGTATGCGCAACGTTCGTATAGCTCTCCAAATGAAGTGTTGCAGTCTTTTTGCGAGTTAGATGATGCAAGCAAAAAAGCCATATTGACGGAAGATACATTGGCTGATTGCGGCTTAGTTCAACTACATCAAGAAGAAAGTGATATCGCAGAGATAAAAAAACGCCAAATCGCACGCTTTATGCGCGTAGAAAAAACGCATATCTCAGGCGGATGGGATGAAATATTATTGCCTTTGATCAGTGGACCATTGTTGGACTATGTATTTACAGGCTCACTATTTGGTGAAGAGTTTGATGGATTGCTTGAGGAGCTTGGAACAACGGATGCAAGCGAAATCGAGTTAGATACAGTTGGAAGTGAAGAAGCAGCTGAAGTGACAGAAGAAGGGTCTGCAGCAACGGAGTTGGGTGAAGAGTTATCTGAAACGCGTTTTAGCCAAATTTGCTCTATTTAGCCATTTGATTATTGAGGTTTTTATTATGTATGTAAGATTATTTTTAGTTGCTTTCTTTTACTTAATGTCTTCTGCTGCCTTTGCAGCAGGTGGGGAAGGTGCATGTGCACTGCCTAATGCGGGTGAAGAAATAGCAGAGCAAGGTATTACCGGTAATACTGAACTTAATGAAGATGAAAAATTTAAAAAAGCGGTGTCTCTGGAAGGCCAATATTGGTCGATAAGGCGAGGAGGGAGCGATGCTGTGCAACTTACTGGCAAAAGAACACAGAATGCGGCCGCATATGCTAGAGCTAAAATGACCGTTAACGATGAGCTGTTACAAACTGATGGAAACATTAATATTAATGTTAAATATGCTCAGGTGAAGAACGAAAGTTGGATCACGACAGTGAGTTCTGATGCGCCAGGAGAAGCAAATTACCGCATAGATAACATTCAAAAATATATGAAAAAAGTAGAAGCGGAATATGCAAAAGTAGGGAACACATTGAACGACACAACAAGAAAATATATTACGGAGTATTTACAGGCCAATGAGGCTGGTGGTGGCGACCTCTTGTTAAACGAAGTGAGTGGCTTGCCAGGAATGCATGCCGAAGTACAAGCGTTTAATAGGATAGTAAACTTGGCTGAAGATGAAGGTGTTACCCTGACTGCGCAAGAGTTAAATAAGATTACAATTGCAACGGTTCGAGTCTCTAAAGACCCAGTTAAAATTGGCGCTGATTTTGTCGCTTGTCCAAATTGCTCAGGCATTTTAAACGGCGCAGGTGTCAATATTATCACGGATAATCTGCCTGATTAATATTGTATGTTAATTAACAACGGAGTGTTGCTAGGAATGCTTTAAGTGATTTGTTTGCAACGTTTTACAGCCCTTTGATAGCACGGTGTGTACACTGTGCTTTTTTGTATGGAGATGATAGTCATTTAGCATGGGGGAGCTGGAAGCAACTTTGATCAGGCAAGGAAGTAGGGAGCGGGAAGTTCTGATAATGAAGTAGCTGAATAGTGTACTTACGCAAGCTTTACGCAGAACAACAAGTTTTATCCCGACGGGCGGCAGAAAAGGATGTTAAATGATATAAAGTAATTGGGTAGTACGGCATTTTTTGCAAACTGTGCCTATTTCGGGTTACATTACAATCAGTTTAACATGGCCATACTTTTCGGCACTGGAGATTGAAGAAGGAAATTATGCATCTTGCTCAATTGAATATAGCCAAAGCGAAATATGCTTTAGAGTCTGAAAATATGACAGACTTTGTAGATAATTTGGAACCGGTCAATCATCTTGCCGATTTAAGTGAGGGGTTTATCTGGCGCTTGCAAGATGAAACTGGCGATGCGACACAGATCAAGGCTTTCTCAGACCCTAAAATTATACTAAACATGTCGGTTTGGGCATCAACAGATGCACTTAAGCACTTTATGTTTAAAACGCATCACAAAAGCTTTTTAAGCCGTAAAAAAGAATGGTTTCATCAACTTCCAGAACAAAGTTATGTATTGTGGTGGATACCGACTGGTCATATACCAACGGTTGAGGAGGCTGTAGATAAATTAATGTACCTTCGTAAAAATGGCGATACGCCCCATGCCTTTACTTTTAAAAGTCTCTTTAGTTCAACGGAGTATGAAGCGCATAAAATTGAAATCTCATAAATCCTGCCAATATCAAACAATAATAATGGCTCAGGTTAATATGTTATTGTTGTTTTAATAATTATAAGGCTGTAGTTAATAAAGGAACAGATAATAAGTGTCGTTATTTTTGAGTGTTGTTAAATATAACCATATAAAATCAACTATAAGGAAAAGGTTAATGTATATAGCAAAACTACTTGCTGGAACGATGTTCGTATTATCCAGTTTATATACCAGCAGTGCGCTTGCTGGCCCTGAAGGTAAGGATGCGATATGGCGCGCAGTGCATGAAAACCCACACAGAACAACAAAAGAGATTGAACGAGACCAATACCGCAACCCTGAGCAGGTACTGCGATTTATGGGTATTAAAGACACTTCAGCAGTAGGTGAAGTTGCCCCCGGTGGAAACTGGTATACCCATATTCTGGCTCCTTTACTAAAAGACAAAGGCCGTTATGTTGGTTTGCAGCACAACCCGGAATACTACGGTAAGTGGCCTAAATGGGCTGAAAAATTGGCAGCTTATCCAGATGAAATTAGAAACAATCCTGATTTATATGGCACCAATGCAATTGGGGCTTTTCTTCCTGTAACCAAAGGCTCAGCAGTAGAGCAAGGGTTGTTAGATGTTGTTTTCATTACGCGCACAATGCATAACTGGCAAAATCAAGGGCGATTAGACAATGGTTTAAAGCAGGCAAGGCAACTATTAAAAGAAGGGGGGACGCTGGCCATTGTGCAGCATAGGGAAAATGAGAATTATAAAGGAGATCGGGTATCTGCATCAAAGCGTGGCCGTTGGAAGCAAACAGATCTTGTGAATGTGGTTGAGTCGTTCGGGTTTAAATTAGTCGCCAGCTCTGAAATAAATGCAAACCCGAAAGATACGAAGAACTATGAGAAAGGTGTTTGGACATTACCTCCGAGCCTAGCGTTGAAGGAAAAAGACCAAAAGAAATATATCACCATTGGTGAGTCTGATCGCATGACCTTAAAGTTTGTTAAATCGCAACTCTAAAATAAAAGCTGTGAGATTTTAAAAATGACAAAGGCGTTTCATATAAGTAGTATGCAAGCGTCTTAACTATTAGCAATTTGTGTAAAAGTTTACCTTTATACTCGATATTATACCTACCTACTATAAATGATAGTGGGCCACGATAGCTGTTAATTTAAAGCTTAAAGGAAATCGTGGTAGTAGTTAAAAATCCTACATGATCAAACCTCATTTAAACGTGAAAAGAAAAACTAAAAATTCAATTTAATAGTTATATTAAAAATATCAATGCCGCTTTGTATTATCTTTATTTAGCCGCATGATTAACGGAAATACATTAGGGAAAATGACATGAAAAACCTCTTATTTTTGCTATTTATTTGTGTAGCAACGCATACGAGTGTGGTTGCAACTGAATTAGTCCTGCCAGAGAGTGTGACGAAAGACGACACGGCACTTGCCGCTTCGATGCAACAACTGGCTAAGCAAGTATTAAAGCTATGTGAGCAGTCGGCATGTAATTTAAACAATGACACGCTATTTAGGGTGCAAAGTGCGGCAGGTTTACATGGGAAAGCATTGCTTACACTTGAGCATCTAAAAAAAATCAAAGTAGATAAAAATGGCGAATTAATCGCATCACTGGTACCGTTTTATGTCGTGGCTCAGGTCCAAAATGGGTTGTGGTCGAATGAACCGAGCTTGAAGCGCGTGTTTGCACAGGTTTTTCGTACTGTCTTTGCGAGTTTCGATAATAAGCGTGCGAGTAAAGCAATACAGTGGTTTAAACGTGACGTAAAAGAGACCCATCGAGCCTTTGATTTAGTACTTGAAAAGCATAAACATAAAACAAAAATATCACGGGTAGCAGCGATTGAGTTGCTACGACATTTCCAACATTATCAAGCCCATCAACTTTGGGCGCCATTTGTCGGGTCATTAATCGCTGAGGATGATGATAAACGTTATATTATCGACAAGAATGTACTGATAACAATGCCCGACGGCGCACACGTAGCGGCAATGATCGTTCGACCAAAAAACAATAAGAAAACACTACCGACCTTACTGAATTTTACTATCTATCATAATGCAGAAAAGGAATTTGCCAAAATAAGAGAGTCTGCAGCGCGGGGTTATGCGGGAGCCGTCGCTTACACACGCGGGAAAGGTCATAGCCCTGATAGACCCATCCCGTATGAACATGATGGAGAAGATGCCAGCAATGTTATTAATTGGCTCAGTAAACAAACGTGGAGTGACGGTCGAGTTGGTATGTTTGGCGGTAGCTACGATGGTTTCACACAATGGGCCGCACTAAAGCATTTGCCGCCAGCATTAAAAACAATTGTACCCTATGTGGCTAATAACCCCGGTGATGGCTTACCGATGGAGAATAATATTTTTCTATTTGTGAATTATGCATGGCCTTTTTATACGACGAATAATAAAACGCTCGATAATGAGATTTACTCAGACCATAAACGTTGGAATGAATTGAACGAAAAGTGGTATCAAAGCGGTAAGTCTTATCGTGAAGTGGATACTGTGGATGGTCTAGAAAATAAATGGTTACAACGCTGGTTATTGCATCCAAGTTACGATAAGTATTGGCAGGATATGGTCCCATATAAGGATGAATTCGCTAAGCTTAATATTCCCGTGTTAACGATTACTGGGTATTATGATGATGGCCAACAGTCGGCTTTGCATTATCTGAAAGAGCACTACAAGTATAACTCTAATGCGGAACATTATTTACTAATAGGCCCGTATGACCATTTTGGTGCACAAGCGGTGAAAAAGTCATCGACGTTAAGAAGTTATACGATTGACCCAGTAGCGCACTTTGATACGTCAGAAATTACTTATCAATGGATGGATCATATATTTTATGGGGCGCAAAAGCCGAGCCTGCTAAAAGATAAAATAAATTATCAAGTAATGGGAGACAATAAGTGGAAGCATGCTCCATCGATTGAAAAACAAAGTAATGAAGTACTGACGCTCTATTTGAGTAACCTCAAAAGTGGCGATAAAAATCAATTAACTCCGGCTTACCCCTCAGAATCAGGTTTTTTGTATCAAGAAGTAGATTTTTCAGATAGGAAAACCTCCAATAATGATTATTACCCTTACCCAATCGTTGGTAAAAAGCCCGATTTATCCAATGGCTATTCATTTATAAGTGCGCCATTTGACACTGAAATTGAAGTTTCGGGTACATTCTCTGGGGAGATAAAAGCCACTATAAATAAAAAAGATATGGATATCGGGGTGGTGTTGTATGAGGTGATGCCAAACGGGGCGTTATTTCACTTGTCTTATTTTTTAGGCCGAGCGAGTTATGCAAAAGACATGAGTAAAAGAAGCTTGCTTACGCCTTACAAAGTAACGTCAATTCCATTTGATAAAACCAGGATGGTGAGCCGTAAGTTAAGTAAAGGGAGCCGTTTACTGGTGACACTGAATATTAATAAAAATCCATTTGCACAGATAAATTATGGCACGGGTAAGGATGTGAGTGACGAAAATATAAGTGATGCAAAAGAGCCGCTGCAGATCAAATGGCACAACAACAGCTCTATAAATGTGCCAATTTATCGAGCTATTGACTGAGTGTAAGTATAAACGAAGGCAATCAATGCATTACCTGTCAGGTTTAATATAAACAGGAGTAATACGATATTATTATCAAACCAGGTATTTGGTCACCTAGCTATATGAGAGGGAAGAAAAATTATAAAAGTAATGATTTGATAGCTTTTTTAAGGTGATTAGAATGTGGTTTTATGTAATTATGATACTAACGAGTTTTTTATAGACGTTTTGGTCGAGTTATAAATGGTAATGCTTGGTTAAACGTGAACACTTTACTTTCAGGTTTTGATATGATGGAACGATATTGTTATATTAAGTATCTAGGCATTTTCTTAATGCCTATTTATTACTTTTTTGGGTTTTTAGGCGCAATATTTGCTTTAGGTAATCAATTTGAAGTGGTTTTTACGGCACTATTCTCATTCACTTTATTTCTTTCAGTTGCTTTGTTTGCTGTTGGCTTATTCAAAGAGCAGGTTAAAGTCGAAAAGGTAGGAAAAAATAATTTCATTATTAATAAAGTGGCTAATGTATACGGAAGTATCATGTTGGTGTTGTTTTTAGCCGTATATGTTCTTGGCTATGTAGTATGACATCGCGAAATATTAATGACGAACTTAATAGTGACTATAATGAAACTTTTTGTAGAAACAGCATCGTTCTTTAATTGGTTAAAAGGGTTATCAATGAGATATTTTGTGCTTTTTGGGCTGCTGATATTTATACCACCTACTAAAGCTGAGGTGATCAAAGGTTTTAATGTTTCGAGACTATCGCAAACACTCCATATATTGACGGATGTAAAGTACAACACCAATATCGGGCTAGTTACTACAAAAGATGGTGTCGTTTTAATTGATCCTATGCCCGGAAAAGGACGATTAGCTGAGCTAATGAAGCTTATAGTTAAAATAGATGGCCAAGCACCTAGCTATATTTTGAACACACATTCACACGAAGATCATTCTGGTGGTAATGCCTTTTTCATTAAACAAGGGGCAAAGCTCGTTGGTTCTGATTTCAAAATCAATGAGATTGAGGGTATTACAGTCAATTCTCATACGAGTCAAGATGAGGTTTTTTATCACAAAAAAAGCAATAGTTTGTTTGTCGGCGATGTGTTTGACAGTAGTTGGCACCCCACATTTTATGCTGGGGGATTAAAAGGGTTCGATAAAGCGATAGACCATATTTTGGCATTGGGTAATGAAGATACACGTATTGTTCCAGGCCATGGTAAACCTGCGAATAAGGAGTCATTACGCGAGTTTAGAAAGCACACTCATAATTGGGTTGCTCACATTCGTAAGCTATCATTAAAAGGAATGGGCATAAGTGAAATCATGCATGATGATCATACCGTTGAACTTCTAAATATGTTTAATGTAGAAAACCGATCACCGTTTATTCCTGAAAGAGCATATAGAATGTTTATTAAAAGAACATTGACGATTATTAGTCAGGAATGGCCCACAAACCACAAACCACAAACCACAAACCACAAACCATAAATGAATATTGCTCGGTGTAAGTAAACCCAGTTCAGTGCGTCATTTAAGTGTGGTAAATCGTACTTATTTTCCGTTGAGAATGTAAACCTTTTGATAAAGCTTGGTTGCGATGAAAGGAAGGTAACTATGCCTTTGAGTATATTAAATTTAACTGAGTATATAATTTACTTTTCAGTTGGTGGTATGTTGAGCGCGAATAAGCGCTTAGAGACGCTAATACTTTAAGATGAGAGGTTTGCAAGTATGCTTGAGATACGTCCTAATTGTGAGTGCTGCGATAAGGACTTATTGCCAGATTCTACAGAGGCAATGATCTGCACTTATGAGTGCACATTTTGTGTTAAATGTGTTGATGAAATACTTGAAAATGTCTGTCCAAATTGTGGCGGAGGGTTTACTTTAAGGCCTGTGAGGCCAAAAGTTGCGAGACGTGTAGGTTTAAGCATTGTAGACCAGCCAGCTTCAACTAAGCGCGTGCATACTAAGTACAGTATTGAAGAGCTAAAGCGGTTCTCTCAAGTTGTTAAAAGGATAAAGCCACAAGAGCGTTGATATATTGTAAAGGGTTACAAAACATTATTGTGTGACTCACGTTTTATAAGGCTATTTTCAGTGTTAACGACCAGAGTAGTTTACTTGTTATTTGATGAAAGAAAGTTGATGAGCGGTATTGAGCAATACTCCAAAAAGATGAATTTGTGATAGGAAAGGACATAATAAATTGAAAAACGGTTCACTCATAATAATATTATTTTGGTTGTTTGGGACGTCACCTTGTATGGCTAATAGCACGCCTGAAACAACTTTGAGCCAATTGTGGCAAGCGTTGTCACATGCACCAGATGAAAAACCTAATATTGCGAAGTTAAAGACGTTATTACATCCAAAATCGACGGTTTATGGCTCACAAGTTAAAGGGCAACAACCTGTATTTTCGGCGATGTTGGGCACAGAGTTTATCGAAGCGGTGAATAAGCCTTCTAGTACTGGATTTTATGAATGTGAAATAGCAAGAACAGTACAAGAGTATGATAGATTCGCTCATGTTTACAGCATAGTTGAAACACGCTCGAATAAAGCGCAAGTAGCCGCTGATTTTGTGGGTGTAAATAGTATTCAGTTGTATCGTGCAACTGATAAGTGGCAAATTTTATCAATTTACTATCATATTGCAGATCCCAAGCTACCTTTATCTCTTGGTGCTGGTCAATCTGGTAAGTGCATCGACTAGTATGTGAAAGCCAATCATAAATATGTTTATGAGTGCAATAAGCAGACATGCCATAAAATAGTTACCCGTTTTTTTGCAGGTTTTAATATAGTAAAGTTGTGGCTACCATTTACAATGAACACTATCCAGTAATTTTATTAGTTATTAATATATGTTTATTGATCTTTAAATTTAAATTGTGAATTCCCCCTTCTGTACTTTTAATAACCGTATGTATTGTTGTTATAGCTTAGTTTTATATTTTAAAAAATATTGAACTTAGTGTGGTTTTACATGAAAAAATAAAGTACTTTAATAAAGTCATAGTTTTTATGGCGTAATAATAATAGCTCATAAGGAATATAAGTTATGAAGTTCACATATCTACTCCCAGCAGCAATACTGGCTGCATCAAGTTGTTCATTTAATGTAATGAGTGCTCCTGATATAGTTTTAAATACACCATTAGAAAATACACCAGTTGCACATGATCAAGAGGCTGCGTTTAATTCTATAGTAGAATTTGAAAATGCAGATAAAGGCGGCCAATCAGCAGAAGCTTATGAACGCTGTCGCCCGACAGTGTATACTCGATACACAAGTGTCAGAATGGGTGATAACCGAACGATTGCAAGCTTTACGCATGATGGGGGTAATTGTCGTAGGTATAGTTTCGGTATTATGAGAAATTATGATGGGCATGACTTTAAAGTAACACTGGTTGATAGTGATGGTAAAAAAGTCGCTGGTGGTTATAGTGTGGCTGTTTCTAAGTCAATATTCCAAGCTGGTAAGTACTATTGGCAAGTAGAGAATAGAACAACGGCAGGCTCTAAAACATATGGCGGTATGACATATGAAGTAAGATCTGGGGGCTAATTAACCCTACCGGAGGCGGTTTGTGAGAATAGTTTCACAAATCGTCTCATATAAAAGTTAATTGAATGTAATTTTTAAGTTTTGTAAGGTAAAGCCGATAAAGTGAAGTAACCTAGTTTAAAAGGATCTTTATGAAAATTAATATTAATTCACTTCATACCCAGATTGGCAATAAAGCTTCTTTTTTGGAGCCTGTAACGGGTGAACAAGTAAAAAATCAGGCAGCCCCAGATGTGGGCAATGAAAGCAGTACGGTTGATACCGATACAAATGAGACACAGGGCGATTTTGATTTAACTTTAGTCAAAGGCAGTGCTTATGAGCAGATTTTTAATAAAGAAGATCTTGATTTCTCTAATATGAGTCTCAATGAATTATACAGTCTTGTTCAAGATGTAAACGCAATGCATAGAGAGTACGCAAAAGAGCACGGCAATGATGAACCTACGAGGATTGGTAGATTTGGCACGCCGATCATATCTGAAGAGAGAGAAGCGCTCCTTGATTTAGAGGGGACGTTAGAGGTACTTTCTTTTGGCGGTGGTCGTGTTGACCCCAATGAGAAAATTGATGTTGCTGCGTATTTTTCTAATCAGGCAGAACTTGCCACTGCGCAAGCAAAAGCAGCACCAGAACGAGACGATTACAGTATTTCAGCTTCGTATATGAAAGAAATACGCAATACGGTCGGAAAATTTATATTAGATGATACATTTGAGTTGTATAAAGAAAAAGCGGCTTTATTATTAACCGATAAGCCTAAGGTTAATACCTATATTTAATAGCAAATTATGACTTTATAGCAGACTAACTATTTTTAATTAAGACTTAATGTTTTATGGACTGTGTGTTCGGGCTTAATTCTTGAGTATATTTTTTTATTAGCTTAATTGAATGAAAGATATACTCACTGTAATGTATATTTTGATGTTAAACCACTTAAACCACTTAAACCACTTAAACCACTTAAACCACTTAAACCACTTAAACCACTTAAACCACTTAAACCACTTAAACCACTTAAACCACTTAAACCACTTAAACCACTTAAACCACTTAAACCACTTAAACCACTTAAACCACTTAAACCACTTAAACCACTTAAACCACTTAAACCACTTAAACCACTTAAACCACTTAAACCACTTAAACCACTTAAACCACTTAAACCACTTAAACCACTTAAACCACTTAAACCACTTAAACCACTTAAACCACTTAAACCACTTAAACCACTTAAACCACTTAAACCACTTAAACCACTTAAACCACTTAAACCACTTAAACCACTTAAACCACTTAAACCACTTAAACCACTTAAACCACTTAAACCACTTAAACCACTTAAACCACTTAAACCACTTAAACCACTTAAACCACTTAAACCACTTAAACCACTTAAACCACTTAAACCACTTAAACCACTTAAACCACTTAAACCACTTAAACCACTTAAACCACTTAAACCACTTAAACCACTTAAATCACGACATCATGGGTATGAGGAAGTTGTGAGAGTACCTCATCAATTCGGGTGATCCCTAAATCAAACTCAGCTCGGCTGTTTGGTCCGCCAAGGGTGAGTCGAATACCATTGACTGGTTGTGTAGTTTGTTCACTATGGGGATTAACAAACACGTCTATGGCGCGCACCAAGACTTTATTTGCTTTTAGCTGACTTGTTAAAGAGTGCATATTAAGATGTAATGGCAAAGGTAAATATACATTAAGCCCAGCAAAGGATGCTGGCAGTTGATGTTTAGTCATTATCATTTTAAGTGTATCGATACGGTAGGTTAACTCTTTTGCTAGCTTTTCTTGATTGTGGGCAAAATCAGGGTTTTTCATTACGCGCATTAGCAATTCAAAATTCATCATAGAAACTGCCCAGCACTGGGCATGGAGTTGCTGTAATACAGACTTTTGCCATAATATCGGTGCTAACAAATAACCGACACGTAAACCGCCAGCAAAATATTTAGATAAGCTGGCTAAATAGAATACTCTATCAGGTGCTTTTTGCCACAAAGGAAGGCGCCAATTTTGTGGTAGACAGTAGTTTACGTCGTCCTCCAGAATAAAAAAATTGTAACGTCGGCTAAGTGCTAATAGTTGCGTTAGGTTTTCTTCACTGTATTGTAAATTAGTGGGATTTTGGCAATTTGGTGTGATGTATATGGCTTTAATATCGCTACTTTGACATAGCTTTTCTAGCTCATCTAGGTTTATTCCGTCGTTGCCAAGCCCAATGCCTTGTGTTTTCAAGTTGAGTGATTGGCAGGCGTTATAAAACCCTGGATATGTCATAGCTTCATGCAACACCAATTCGCCAGGTTGACATAGCGTAGCTAATGTTGCGTAAATCGCCTGTTGTGCGCCTTGGCAAAATATAATTTCTTGCTGTTCACAATGCATCCCTTTGTCTTTGAGCCACTGTTTAAAAAATTGTTGATGACGTGCAAGTCCGTTAAGTTTGTAAACCATAACTTCTTGCAGCATAGCAGACTCTTCTGCCAATGATTGCATTGCAGCACCAAGAACTTGCTGTTGCCCCAACATAGGCTGCATACTTGAAGCAAAGTCTGTTTCAAGTGCAGTATCTAAAATTTGCTCTCTAACCGCGATAAATGTGCCAGCTCCAAGCCTGGCATTAACGAGTCCTCGTTGCTCTAGCAAGGCATAAGCGCGGGTTACTGTGCCATGCGTTATACAAAGGCGATCAGCCAATTGCCTTTGTGGTGGCAGTTTACAACCAAAAACCAACTGTTGATCATCAATTGCTTGCTCAACCAATTCCGCCAATGCGCGGTATTTGGGCTGATGTGTTGATAAAGATGTGAACTGTGATAATTCTGGTTGCCAAATTGTATTCATAACAATAAATTTATTGATGTCTTTTTATCATTATGACAATAAATAGTCTTAGTTGAAAATAAATATTGTATCAATACAATTGAGGGGAGGTAGAGTGTTCAATGAAGAGTTAATCGCGTTAACTCCTGCACTGGTTTTGTTTTGCTTCACAGCAGCTTTCACCCCAGGGCCTAATAATATTTTACTGACTTTGTCAGGGGCAAAGTTTGGTGTAAAGCGCACAATGCCGCATATTTTTGGGATCCGTGTTGGCATGACGGTAATGCACATTGTAATGCTGTGTGGACTCGGGAGCTTGTTCAGTATGTTGCCTATTTTGCATGTTGCATTACAAGCTATCGCATGCGGATACATTTTGTATTTAGCCAGTAAAATTATTCAATCTGGGGCGCAAGTAAACAGTCAAGTGCTATTGCAACCCATGAGTGTCAATCAAGCGGCTGTTTTTCAGTTAATTAATCCTAAGTCTATGAGTATGTTACTGTCGCTTTGTAGTGCATTGACCATTCCTGGAGAGCTATTTTGGGACTCTGCGATTTTAGGATTGGTTGTTTTTAATTTGGTTGGAATATGTTGTGCTGTTTTTTGGGTATTTGCTGGCAAATATATTAATCGCTATCTACACGAACCAAAGCGGCGCAGCCGTTTTAATATCGTGATGGCATTATTGTTGGTCACGTGCTTACCATTAATTTTCATTTAAGGAAGGGCGAATTATGCAACTTATACATACCTTGTCTGCTACACAATTTGATGAAGTATATCGGTATTTGGCTCAACGCAGTTATTGGAGCAAAGGAATCGATAAGTCTTTGCTCAAGAGGGCGTTACAACATTCTTTATGCTTTGCACTTGTTGATGGTAAGCAATTATTGGCATTTGGGCGTGTTGTTACCGACCATGCAACTTTTGCGAATTTACTTGATGTGTTTGTATTAGAGCAATACCGAGGTCAGGGGTTGGGGAAAAAACTCATCGATGCCGTTATGACTCATCCAGATTTACAGACTCTGAGGCGCTTTACGTTAGCAACTAAAGATGCACATGGTTTATATCAACAGTTCGGTTTTACACCAATTGCTGACCCTAACATTGCAATGGAAAAGTATGTTGCGAGCATTTACGCCGTGTGATGAATAACTAAACCTCTATTAGTCAGGTGAGACTGCTTGAGTCTTTACCTGTCTCCTATCACTATAAATCTAGTATGATAGTACTATAATAACTATTCATCATTGCCTTTAGCCGTTAAACTTACTTATGTAGTTCATACTAAGTAATGGCTTTGTATTAATCATTTCCCACATACAAAGTTATTTAGATTGTTGGGTGAGATAAGGACGGTAAATAAGTCTATTTACTGTTTCTGTGAATCAGCATTTGTGCATATTTATAGAAGACTGACTAATGAAAATAATGAAACTGAGCTTGAGTACATTTTTCCTACTGGTATTTTTGTGTGGATGTGGGGGAGGCTCAGATAAAGGAAATGATAAACCATTTGCGCAGACCTATCGTGTGTCTATTGATATTGACGGACAAGGAACCAGCAGCCGAGAAAGTATAGATGTTGAATTTGGCAAATCGGCTGTGGTTAATATGCTCGCCGGTGAGGGATACTTTTTAGATAGCGTCACTGGGTGCAGCGGTAATTTGTCAGGAACAACCTATACAACGGGATTAATTCAGACTAATTGTACTGTTTCTGTCGTATTTAAACCGAAAGTAAGTGTATCAAGTGTTATTGCTGACCCACAGTTACTAAAATGTATGTCAGATAGCGGTAATAATTTTATTCATGAAGTTACATCGTTAAGTTGTGATGGCTATGCGATAGACTCAATGGTGGGCATTTCGCAGTTAATTAAATTGACGCGCATTAAGTTAGACAATAGCCAGCTAACTACAATCGACCTTTCTAAAAATACAGGGTTAGTTTCGTTAAGTTTAAATGGTAACTTACTGACCGAACTCGATGTTTCAGCACTATCCGATTTGAAAGAGCTAGACCTAAGAAACAATAGCTTATCAAGTTTATCAGTCACTAAGAACCTTGATCTAACAAAGTTACAGCTTTCTAATAATCAATTGAATACAATCGATGTGTCTAAAAATAGTAAACTGACGGATTTAAGCTTAGGTAATAATAAGCTAACGAACATTGATTTGACGCACAACAGCCAGCTAATTGAGCTGAGAGTTTATGAAAATGCGCTAGAGAGTATTAACTTAAATAATAATAAATCCTTAACGAACTTTAAAGCATATGATAATCAGTTATCTACAATAAACCTATCCAATAATAAGTTATTAAAAGATGTGAGTCTTGGGGGAAACAAACTTGATGAAATTGATATCTCGAGCAACGCTCGACTAAAGGAATTACGGCTATATAAAAATCAGTTATTACACATAGATGTTTCAAAAAATACAGCGTTAGTGGTGCTTGATTTAAACACTAACCTATTGAACTCGATTGATACAACTCGTAATACAGCTTTAACATTGTTAAACCTTGATAATAACCAACTAACTCAGATCAACGTGAGTGCAAATACGCAACTGACTACATTGGGTTTAGATTCAAATCAGCTTAGCAGCATTGATGTATCGAACAACACTTTACTGGAAATGTTGGGACTGAATAACAATCAATTGAGCACGATTGATGTTACTCGAAATACCGCTTTGACTCGGCTGGACCTTGATAGTAACCAGTTGACTAACATCGACGTGAGTGCAAATACGCAACTGGCGTCATTGAGTTTAGATTCAAATCAGCTTAGCAGCATTGATGTATCGAACAACACTTTACTGGAAACGTTAGGGCTGAATAATAACCAGTTAAGTGCCATTGATGTTACTCGTAATACAGCCTTGACTCGATTAGATTTAGACAACAATCAACTCACAAACATGAACGTGAGTGCAAATACGCAACTAACTTCATTGGGTTTAGATTCAAATCAGCTTAGCAGCATTGGTGTATCGAACAACACTTTACTGGAAACGTTAGGGCTGAATAACAATCAATTGAGCACGATTGATGTTACTCGAAATACCGCTTTGACTCGGCTGGACCTTGATAGTAACCAGTTGACTAACATCGACGTGAGTGCAAATACGCAACTAACTTCATTGGGTTTAGATTCAAATCAGCTTAGCAGCATTGATGTATCGAACAACACTTTACTGGAAACGTTAGGACTGAATAATAACCAGTTAAGTGCCATTGATGTTACTCGTAATACAGCCTTGACTCGGTTAGATTTAGACAACAATCAACTCACAAACATGAACGTGAGTGCAAATACACAACTGGCGTCATTGGGTTTAGATTCAAATCAGCTTAGCAGCATTGATGTATCGAACAACACTTTACTGGAAACGTTGGGACTGAATAACAATCAATTGAGCACGATTGATGTTACTCGAAATACCGCTTTGACTCGGCTGGACCTTGATAGTAACCAGTTGACTAACATCGACGTGAGTGCAAATACGCAACTAACTACATTGGGTTTAGATTCAAATCAGCTCAGCAGTATTGATGTATCGAACAACACTTTACTGGAAATGTTGGGACTGAATAACAATCAATTGAGCACGATTGATGTTACTCGAAATACCGCTTTGACTCGGCTGGACCTTGATAGTAACCAGTTGACTAACATCGACGTGAGTGCAAATACGCAACTAACTACATTGGGTTTAGATTCAAATCAGCTCAGCAGTATTGATGTATCGAACAACACTTTACTGGAAATGTTGGGACTGAATAACAATCAATTGAGCACGATTGATGTTACTCGAAATACCGCTTTGACTCGGCTGGACCTTGATAGTAACCAGTTGACTAACATCGACGTGAGTGCAAATACGCAACTAACTACATTGGGTTTAGATTCAAATCAGCTTAGCAGTATTGATGTATCGAACAACACTTTACTGGAAACGTTAGGGCTGAATAATAATCAATTGAGCACGATTGATGTTACTCGAAATACCGCTTTGACTCGGCTGGACCTTGATAGTAATCAGCTTAATAGTATTAATGTTACTAGTAATCAGTTACTTGATACGTTGCACCTAGATGATAATAAATTAACAGCGATAAACATCGCTGACAACCTCGCACTTAGTATATTAAGTTTAGATAATAACCAACTAATTACGATTGATGTTAGTCAAAATTTATTTCTAACAAGGTTGGACCTTGATCGCAATTTACTGACCGATATTGATATTTCTAAAAATGTTTTGTTGGTTCGATTGGGGTTGAATGGAAATCAACTTAGTAAGATTGATGTGACTAATAATATAGCACTACAAATTCTGGAACTGGACAGTAATCAGGTAACTACCCTAGACATAAGCCGTAATTTTATTTTAGAGACATTGAGTGCAGACAATAACTTACTGAGTAGTATAGATGTGAGTAATAATGGGAAGTTGACATCACTTAGTTTAGAGAATAACAATTTAACAGGCATTAATGTTGAAAATAATGCTGAATTAGTCTTTTTTAATTTAACTAATAATAAATTAACCTCGCTTAATGTGCTCAATAATGCAGCACTTACATCACTTAGTTTAAATGATAGTCAACTGGAAAGTATTGATGTTACATCGAACTTGTTATTAACATCTTTATTATTAGATGGAAATGCGCTGACAAGTGTAGATGTCACAAAAAATACGTTTTTAAAAACGCTAGACCTAGATAATAATCAAATAACAGTATTAGATGTGTCATTAAATCATGACCTAATAAGTTTATCGGTTGATCAAAACAAACTATTGGAGCTAAATGTCGACAATAACTTGAACTTATTGAAATTGAGTGTTGATAACAATAATTTATCACAACTCGATGTTGCAAATAATATAGCGCTTACCGAACTTCATGCCGCACAAAATCAACTTACTGAAATTAATTTATCTTTCAATCCAAAGTTGGTAACAGTGAGCTTGTTCGAGAATAAATTGACAGAAATTGATATTGAAAATAATAAAGAGTTGAAATTTTTGAGTGTTGGAGCAAACAAAATTACGAGTATAGATGTTACGAGTCACACCAATCTGTTGCAGTTGAGAGCGTATGAAAATCAACTGTCAGAGATTGATGTATCTGCAAATTCAAAATTGCTGGTTTTAAGTTTATATAGTAATGAAATTTCAGGAATAGATGTCTCGCGTAATACTTTATTAAAAGAACTCAGTGTTGGTGATAATAAGTTAGAGGTGATAGATGTTTCTAAAAACATGTCATTATCAAGCTTGAAGCTATATGGAAATAAGCTTGCGGATATTAATGTGAATGAAAATACTGTACTTTCAACACTCAATGTTGGAGGGAATGTCTTGAACACTATAGATATATCTAAAAATTTGGAATTAGTTGAATTTAGCGCTTACAACAATAATTTTATAGATGTTGACCTGTCTAATAATTTAAAACTATCTAAAGTAAGTTTGTATGGGAATCAATTATCAGCTATTGATACTGTACTCCTGCCTCTGTTACAGGAATTAAATTTAAGCAATAACAACTTCTCAAGCATTGATCTGACAAACAACCCCAGCTTAAGTGTTATTGATTTAAGTAACAATAAGCTTGGCTTTTTAGATGTGTCTAAAAATGTAAAATTACAGGCTTTAGAAGTTTATAGAAACGAGTTATCTCAAATTGATGTAGGCACTAACGTAGAACTGAAAATACTAAGCGTGTATGAGAATAGCCTATCCAACATTGATGTGAGTAAAAATATAGCACTTGAACAACTTCAGTTGGCTGATAATGCATTAACTGTTGTCGATACCACTAACAATGTTGCACTTGTTGATTTTAATATTTATCGAAATAACTTGGCCACCTTAGATATATCGAAAAATATTAAACTAGCAAGTTTAAAAGCATACAATAATGAAATTTCCAGTATTGACCTCACTGAGAATATTCAATTAGCGGAGTTGAGTTTAGGTAGTAATCAACTGACAAATATCGATGTAAGTAATAATGTCGCGTTAACTTCACTAAGGCTATACAGTAATGATTTTTTGACGCTGGATCTATCAAAAAATACCGAATTGCTTGAGCTTAATCTCAATTTTAATCAGCTCTCCGATATAGATTTAACCAATGTATCTATGTTGAAGCAGTTGGAGTTAGAGCGTAATTCACTAACGAGTATTGATTTAAGTAAAAGTTTGCAGTTAGAAAGTGTTAATTTACTTAGAAATAATTTAACGAATCTAGATGTTGTGTTAAACACGCAGCTGAGTTCACTTAAATATGATGCAGGAGTGAGTTGTACTGGGGCTGCATGTACTTTGCAAAATTAAAACCCTAGTATAGTCGTAACCCTAGCGGAATGCCCGTGATAGGGTAAAGAGAAAAATTTAAAATAGACTTTGAAATAATTTCATAGCCACAAAGTCTTGATTTAGTGTACTGTGAATTTGAATCTGTGGTGGCACGAATAACGAATGCTTTAATTTGTTTGCAACGCTTTATTGTTATTTAATAGCACGATGTGTAAGTCGTGCTTTTTTGTATGGATTGTCAGATCTATTGTAGTACTGGAAAGAGTCCATTTTACCCAATATCACATAAATGAGGGAGGTTGTATTCTACGTAAGTTTCAATGAACATAGAAAACTTTACTGATAAAGGCACAGATTCAAATCATGAATTATAAATTACTTTAATTTTTAATGCCTAAACTCACCCAGTATTTTGGATCAGTAATATTTCTGTTGGGATCCAGAAAAGGGTTATCAATATGAATAACTGAACTCGACTGCCATTTTGAAAGTGGAAATAAGTGTTTAGTAGAGCTATGGGTTTTCATATATTTATCAAAGCTGCCATCCTCAATCGCTTTGTTGAGTCCATTTGCGAGGTTCGTTATGAGTTCATGGTTGTTTTTACGAGTAAAAAAGTACATTGGAAATGGATATTTGAGAATTAATTTATCATATACGATGAGGTCAGGCATAGTCTGATTTCTAGATATTACTTCGGAATGTGCTTCATTAATTCCTCTTGGAAAAGCAAAACACCGTCCAGAATACGCTTGTTTAAACATGTTCTCATAGATGGTATTTGGCATAACATTTAGCCCCGCAGCAATCATAATATCGGTATCGGGCCAATGGGAGCCTTGACATAGCCGATGCTGCTTGAGTTGTTCTAACGTTGATATTTTTTTGAGTTTTTCAATGGCACGTTTATGCGCAGTAAAAACTCTATAACCGAGCAACCCCTTAACTAAAGGAATGGGGACAAAACCAAGGGCACTTTCTCGTTCAGAGTCAGTGCCAGCCCAATAAATATCAATAAGTCGACCAGCTTTGAGCTCATTCAGAGCTCGTTGTTGCACCATATAAGGTGCGAATGTGATATCGACTGGCTTGTCGATCTTTTCATACGCAAGCTTTATTAACCCAATATAGTAGTCATGTGTACTATCAAATTCTGATTGAGCGCCTCTTACCTTTAATGTTTGACCATAGCTAGGCAGTATAAAAATCAAACCAAAAATCAGTATTAAAACATGATGCATTGTATTTAAGCTCACTATAGTAGCGGTTTTTTTAAGTATAGAGTGCCGCTTCTGTTAGGCAAGTGAACCACTTATACGGTGATATAAAACAAAATGGCTACCCACTTTTGTAAATAGCGACTAAGTTTTATAGACATGTTGTATGGGTTGTTTGTAATGGTTGAATTGTTAGCACTTGATACTAAGTCGATTAAAAACTCTATTTCGATGAGGTTACTAAGCTCTGTATTGTCTATTTATTTCCTCTTAACCTTGCTCGTGACAGGTATACATATTGCTGTGGAATACCAAGATGCCAAAAATGAAGTACAAAATGTGCTTGAAGCATCAGAGCAAACATTTCATGACATATTGGCGACCGATTTGTGGAACTATGATCTTGAGCAATTAAACATTACTGCGGAAAGTATAAAAGGGTTGCCAGACATTACAGGTGTTGAAGTGATGGGCGCCGACAAAAAAGTTCTGTTCTCTAGTGGTAACACGCTTGAGCGCACAGCTGAAAAAGAGGGGTTATTTTGGCATGAATTTACGTTGATCAAAACAATGAATGATGAGGGCACTGACTTAGGTCAGGTGCGGTTATATTCAGATCGAAGTGTCATTATTAACAGCATTAAGTCTGGTGTTTATACGCTTGCGATAAATGCTGTTATTAAAACGATGGCGTTGGTGGTACTAGTCACCATCGTGTTTAGAAAATTACTGACGGTGCCACTTGGCATGTTAGCACAGCATGCAAATTCGATTGACCCTGACCATGCTGTATTTAAACGTATTAGCATTGCAAAAAATAACAATGATGAACTCGGGGTTGTTCAAAATGCACTCAATAGCATGATGGATAAAACAGTAGAGACAATCAAAAAGTTAGACACAGTTAATCAAGAGCTTGAAGAAAGAGTGATTGAACGCACCGAAAAATTAAATCGGACGGTAACTCAACTTGATGTTGAACGCGAAGCGCTTAAAGAAGAAGTTGCGATACGTCAACAACGAGAAGTTGCATTGGCGCAGTCTCTCGAAGATCTGAAACTTGCACAAGGAAAGTTAATTGAATCTGAAAAGCTGGCGTCATTGGGTGGATTAGTTGCAGGGGTGGCGCATGAAATAAATACCCCTGTGGGGTTAAGTTTGACTGGCATTTCTCATTTTGAACACATGGTTGAAGATATTAATAAGCAGTTTAAAGCAGGAGAATTAGAAGAAGATGACTTTGTGCGTTTTACAAAAGATTCAGCAGAGTTGGCGAAAACAATTCATGTCAGTTTGGCCAGAGCGGCAAACTTGGTGAAAAGCTTTAAACAAGTGGCAGTGGACCAATCATCAGAAGAAATTCGTCAGTTTGATATTTTAGATTATTTAAAAGAAACCATGACGAGCATGCACAGCCAATTAAAACAAAGCGCTGTGCATTTTAATGTGCAGTGTGAACAACAAGTACTGATGATGACAAGTTACCCAGGTGCGTGGGCACAAATCTTCACAAATTTGATTCAGAATACCTTAATTCATGCGTATGACAAGGGCCAACAAGGTACGGTGACATTGACTTTTCAATTAGAGGCACAGCAACTGCTTTTCGAGTTTAAAGACAATGGCAAAGGGATGAGTGTTGACACAATTGAGAGAATATTTGATCCCTTCTTCACGACTAATCGTTCAAATGGGGGATCAGGGTTAGGTATGAATATTATTTATAATATAGTGACGCAAAAATTACATGGCTCTATTTCAGTTAAAAGTGAACTTGACGGGGGCAGTACATTCTTAATTTCTACGCCACGAACATTATCTGATAAGTAGATAGGCAGCAATATGTTTAAAAAAAAGTCTAAATCGGATAGCAAGCCGAAAGAATCATGGAAAGTACTCATTGTGGATGATGAGCCCGATATTCATACAGTCACGAAAATAACACTAGGTCGGTTTGAATTTGACGATAAAAAAATTGAATTCTTAAGTGCCTATAGTGGATCTCAAGCAAAAGAAATTTTGGCGGCACACTCAGATATTGCATTGGTATTTTTAGATGTAGTGATGGAGTCTGACGACGCGGGTTTGTTGGTTGCACAGTATATAAGAGAAGAATTAAAAAATACTTTTGTACGTATTATTTTAAGAACAGGCCAACCCGGACAAGCTCCAGAAAGAGAAATAATCGTTAATTATGATATTAACGATTACAAAGAAAAAACAAATCTAAGCAGTGATAAATTGTTTACTGTGATGTATACCGGCCTGCGGGGGTATCGTGATATTTTGTCGATTGAGAATGCCCGTGCTATGTTAGAAAACCACAGAGTGGGGCTTGAAAAGGTCATTGATTCTACTGCAAGTTTGTTTAGGATCCGCTCTCTAGATAAGTTCGCTAATGGGCTGTTGGTGCAACTGGCATCTTTACTTCATGTAGATAAAAATGCGTTATGTGGAGAAACCAGTAATTGTGCTGTAAAAAAGGTTAACGATAACTTTGAAATAATCGCCGCGACAGGAGTGTTACAACCCACAGTGGGCGTTACTCCCGATCTGCCAGAAAACATTATTGCGTTATTTAACCGAGCTTGCGCTGAGCAGAAAAGTATACTGAATGCCGGTGCATTTGTTGGGTATTTTCCAACGACGAATACAGGTATTAACTTAATTTACCTAGAGCGAGTAGGCCAGATTGACGCGTTAGACAGGCAATTACTAGAATTGTTTTCTCATAATATATCCGTTGCATTTGAAAACTTGGCCCTTGATAAAGAAATCTTTGATACGCAGTCAGAGATCATCGACACGTTGGGTGAAGTTGTTGAAAGTCGATCAAAAGAAGCTGCAAATCATGTTAGGCGTGTATCCCACTTATCAAAAGCATTGGCTGAATGGGCGGGGCTAGCTGAAGATGAAGCCAATCAACTATTTATGGCATCGCCAATGCACGATGTAGGAAAAGTGGCGATTCCTGATTCGGTGTTATTAAAGCCAGGTAAGCTTGATGCATCTGAATGGGAAATAATGAAAAGCCATGTTTCGATTGGCCATGATATTTTCGCACGCTCTAAACGACCAGTGCTGAAAGCGGCCGCGATTGTTGCAGGTCAACATCATGAAAAGTATAACGGGAAAGGGTATCCTAATGGTCTTGCTGGCGAAGATATTCATATATTTGGTCGTATCGTTGCGCTGGTTGATGTATTTGATGCGTTATCGCATTCTCGATGTTACAAGGAGGCATGGCCATTAGAGGAGGTTGTCGCGTTGTTGAACGAAGAAAAAGGTGAGCATTTTGATCCAAAGTTAGTTGACTTATTCATCGAGAACATTGATAAAGTGACACATATAATGGATTCATATCCAGATTAGCGTGCAAATACAGAGTTGTGGCTTGGATTAAGGGCTAATTATTATGTGCCGAGCAAGGGAAGATGCTTTATCTTGTGGTAGGTTAACGCCAGTTTTATACAGTGTGTAATAGCCTGTTCAGGAATGGCTTGTGAACGATTTAACACAATTGCTCGATTGCCTTGGTACTGTAGTTCATTAGGGTATAGTTGCCGAAATGTATCGACGAGCTTGGTATTACAATTAAAGAACAGAAAATAGCTATCTGGATATGTGTTTTTCCAATCAAGGCGAATAGCGGTTCCTGATTTAACCTTAAAGCTAGGTTCGCCCCATTTTAGCGTTTCCTCCAGAACACCTGCACTGAGCTCAGTGGCCGTGTTGACAATTAAACGACGTAGATAAGTGAGCTTCAAACAAATATCGTCAGGATAAGCGTTGAATTTATCTGCAATCACTTTCTTCATATATGACTCCTAACGGGATAAATAATTAGTGGTATTGTTATTGGCGAGTTTGCCAATTTATTATGACGGTAGCGATGTTGTTTTTAATGGCAAAATTAAAATGCCAATTTATTTTTAAGGCTATTTTTTCTACTAACTGTAACCCCAGTCCGAAACACTGTGTATCTGATTCTTCGTTAGTATTTACCAGATTGCTAATGATGATATGATCTTCATACAGGTTAATAGAAACGGTGCCAGCAAAACTATGTTGAAAAGCATTTCGAATTACATTGGAAAGTATAATACGCAACAGTTCGTCTTCTATATCGACGGTGTGATCAGTTTGGGATAATTCAGTAGTGACGGGTTTACCTTTGAGTAAATAGCTTTGAAATTGAATGATTTCTTTACAGCATTGACGAATTGAAATTTGCTTTTTTGGTATTTTTTTATTGGACTCACGTGCCAGCCAAAGCAAGGTATCAGACAAATTGATCATATTATTGCTGGCTCTGAGCGCTCTCGTTAATGATGGGTGGTTTGCGTCGGAAACTTTTATTCTCAAATTGATGGTATCTAACGATGCTTGTATCGTGGCTAAGGGAGTTCTTAGCTCATGACTGGCATGTTTTAGAAACAAACGTTCACGTTCGTTAAGCGCATTCATTTGTTTGATGTTAGTCATTAACTGGTCTGCAATTTGATTTAGTTCACTAATTGAAAAGTCTAAGTAGATGTCTTCTTTGGGGTTATCTTGAATTTTTTTAGACCAAGCTACAAGGGCTGTTAATGGCTCCAACGCGCGCCTTAAAATCCAAGATATAACAAAATACAGGGCAGAGAATAATACAGCAATTAAAACTAAGGCATGAATGAAAGCGTTGGTAAATAGCGGGGTTAGAAACTGGTCAGCATTTTTCGCGTCTTCAACGCCTGTAAAGTAGATGCCCCCGTAGTCTTTGACTTTACTATATAAGATATAAACATAGTCTCTTTGGCCTAATTCAGAAGTACGTTCGATTGTCACAGGAGACATAAGCTTAAGTTTATTTTTATCAAATAGTTGCCTTATATCAATGGGGATTTGTTGCCAGGAACGGTAAGCACTAAACTCTTTACGCTGCGGCAATTTAATATTTTTATTCACATTAATCTGATTTATCACGCTGTTTGCTTCTAAACGCAAGTAGCTATCTGTTGTTGCGTCTACGACATAAATAACGAATATAATGACAAAAGCAAGACATGTTATAAACAGTACTATGGCAATAGATATGAGTTGTCGTTTAGTGCGTTCAGCGATACTCTGGGCTGCTTGTTTTGTAATATGCTCTGTCATCAAGTAGTTGCTTCTCTAAGTGATAACCCAACACCCACATGTGTGTGAATAAGCGTGGCAGGAAATGGTTTATCAACTACTTTCCTCAGCTGATGAAGGTGTACGTTGAGCGTACCAGTTTCAACATCTTCATGTGGCCAAATATGCTCCTCCAACTGTGTTTTTGTAACCACTTGAGGGCTATTTCTAGCGAGAAACTCCAAGATTTTCCAGCCAGTAGGTGTGAGCTTGAGTTCAGTATCAGCTCTCATTGCTCTGTGTTCTTTGGGGAAAATGGACAAATCACCGACGATAAAACTGGCTAATATTGGATTATTACGGCGGTGAAGCGCTTGAAGCCGCGCCCATAGTAATGACATATGACAAGGTTTAGTCACATAATCATCTAACCCGGCTGCAAACCCCATTAGTTGTTCTTCGTCTGTATCGCACGCTGTAAGCATGAGTATAGGGGTCAAACACCCTTGTTCTCTTAGAGTTTTACATACATCAAAACCATGTATTTTTGGCAGCATGAGATCAAGAATAATGCAGTCAAATGGGTTGTTAATACTAAGCTCTACACCCATTTTTCCATCATATGCAAAGTCACATTCAGCGCCATGCATTTCCAGGTAATCGGATATAGCGAGCGACAGGTCTTTATCATCTTCGACGATTAATACTTTCAATTTAATACTCTCTATTGCGTTATTTATACATCATAGCTGATAGCACATTAATCATTTGGTCAAAATTGCATAGCATGATGAGTAATATATTTTTAAGTAGCGCAGACTTGCGCTGTAGACCAGCATTGTGACAGTGTCGTTATTAACATGGCATTAAGGTAAATGAAGTACTTTAATGACGCGTAATATACCATTGTAATGGTCATTTTTTACAGGGCTTTAATATGTAATAACCTGCTCTAAAACGTTGTTTTAATGCGCTAATTGGTGCACGTATACAGCAAAACATCTCTTTATCAACGTAATAATGATACCTCCTTAAGCACCGCCTTAATGTTTTCTTAATACTTGTTTTGTAAAAATTACAGTATGCAGCGGTTTATTCATCATCGCTTTAGAAACCGTGCAAATTGGTGGTATTCAACTTGTCTGTTGATCCGTTGAATTTTGCGTAGAAGTCGTTTTGGGGAATGTTATGTCTCGTAAGTTTTGGTTCATTGGTTCAATTATTTTTATGGTGATTGTGTTAACAGCACTTGAGTATATGGAAGACACGATTGATATTGTTGAAAAAGATAATATTAACACTGTGCGTGAGGTGAGTGTTATTAATAAGCGTGTTGGTACCCATGAAGGTGTTATTAGAGTATTTGCCGAAATAAAACCTCGCTGGGCAGTCACCCTCAAAGCACATGTTGATGGTGAGGTTATTGAGGTAAAGGATAGTGCACTGGCCGGTGAATATAACGCGAAGGGAGATGTCCTCATAAGAATTGAAGATAGTGATTACAAGGCTCATTTAGCGTCAGCGAAACAAGCACTAGCAGCAGCAAATCTTACCTTATTTACAGAACAAGATCGGGCTAAAAGAGCCTTAAAAGATAGAAAAAAGTCAGGTATTCAGTCTGAATCGTCAGCGATACCGCTGCAGCTAGATATTGCTAAGAAAGCGGTATCGGCCGCTAAAGCCAATATAAAAGCGGCTGAAATGAAAAAAATTTACACCACAGTTGTCGCACCATTTTCAGGTATTGTAACGCACCGTTTTGTTAGTATTGGACAAACAGTGAATGTGGGTGAACCACTGCTTAGTATACTTGATCAAACAAATCTTGATATCACGGTTTCGTTAAACAATATTCAATGGCAAAACCTTGCAACTCAGTGGGAAAAGCGAACTGCTCAAATTAAAAGTAAACAAGGCGATAGGGTAGCGCACGCCAAGATTAAGCGAGGTGGGGGGTTTCTAGACCCGAAGACTCGTCAGCATAAACTGTTTTTAGAAATCGATAATGATGAGCGAAATAATGTACTGTCAGGCGATTTTGTCAATGTAGAAATACCTGGTAGAGCAGTAGATAACTCATTATTGATCCCGGCCAGTGCATACACGCGTGAAAGTACAGTTTGGTACATAGATGAAGATAACCGGTTACGCTACTTCCCAAGTAATATACTCTTCTATCAGGGAGATAATTTAATTATTACAGCGCCAATTAGTCGCGTCGCTGGCGATTTTAATATTGTAATAAACCCTCTCGCGTCATTTATCGCAGGTAAAAAAGTGAATCCTTCGTTTGAAGGAGCTACATTAAGATGAGTATGCTAACAAGTTGGTTCATTCGAAACCCTGTCGCAGCAAATTTGATTATGCTACTTATTCTTGTCATGGGTTATATGACAGTCAATGGCATGCGCATAGAAGGCTTCCCTAAACTTCCAGCCGATACCATTATTATTGACACAACTTATTACGGTGCGTACACCGAGCAGGTTGATGAACAAATAACTCAAAAGGTTGAAGATGCACTTGAAGGCCTCAATGGAATAAAAACGATTAAGTCTTTTTCTTACAATAACGGCTCACAAGTGAGAGTCGAAAAAAATGCAGGTCATGACTTACAAAGGTTGCTTGATGATATTAGGTTGCGCATTGACGGCGTGGCGACGTTACCAAGTGATGCAGAGCGGCCAAAGATCTCCCTTAATGATTTTGATTTCCCTGCGCTGTACGTGATGTTGGATGGGGAAATAGATCAAAAAACATTGCAACAATTAGCCAAGACACTAAAAGAAAATTTACTTGAACAACCCGAAATTTCTAAACTCAGACTGTTAGGGGAAAAACAGCCAGAAATGCGCATTGGTACTAACCCAGATGAGTTAGAAAGGTATGGGTTAACGATTAGCGATGTGGCAGCAGCCATTAAGAAATCATCGCTTCTTTCCACCGCGGGTATGTTAAAAACCAAGGGCGCAAATATTTCACTTCGCGCTGACAGTCAAGCCTATTACAAAGCGGATTTTGAAAACATCCCAGTGATAGAAAATGGAGACGGTACGCGGATACTTTTACGAGACATTGCGATGGTCGAAGATCAGTATCAAGATGATGATGTTATTGTCCGCTTTGACGGTAAACCGGCAATTGGTATGGAGGTGTTAATTGGTCGCAAGGAAAATGTATTACACATTGCTGATGTGGCAAAACGTGTTATTGCAGATTTTGAGTCTCAGCTTCCACCTGAAATGAGTGTTTCAATGTTTGGTGATTCTAGCAGCTATATTTCTGACAGATTAAGTCTATTAAGAACCAGTGCTATTCAAGGTTTGCTGTTGGTTGTATTTTTATTAGCGCTCTTTTTACACACTAAGTTAGCCTTGTGGGTAGGTATGGGGATTCCTATTTGTATTGCTGGGGCACTTGCCGTAATGGGGACGAGTTGGATTGATTATTCGCTGAATGACATCACAACATTTGGACTAATTATCGCGCTGGGTATTCTTGTCGATGATGCTGTTGTAGTAGGGGAAAGTGTGTTCACTGAAAGAAGGCGGCACAAAGATCCCATTGTAGGTACTGAACAAGGTGTTAAGAAAGTCGCTACAGCAACCGTTTTTGGTGTATTAACAACAATCGCTGCTTTTTTACCTATGATGTTAATTCAAGAGGGGTTTGGTACAGTACTCTCTGCATTTTCTGGTGTGGTGATTTTAGCGCTGTTATTTTCACTTTTTGAGAGTAAATTTATCCTGCCGGCGCATCTAGCTTATGTCGATATTGATAAGAAACCGTCTACTTTTGTCGTGGCTCGCTTATGGAGTCAGTGTCAGCATTTTGCGCAAACAACCTTATCTCGATTTAGGGACAGCATTTATGCACCAGCGCTTAATTGGGCAATTCGTCAACGTTATGCGATGTTAATTACATTCGTCTCTGTTGCGCTTCTCGGTATGGGGCTCATTGAAAATGGTAAAATAAAATCGATTTTTTTCCCTGATGTACCTGGGCAAATTATTCGAGTTACTATGGAGATGGACCCAAGGGCACCTTATTCAATGACCATAGGGAACATGGAAAAAATTGAGAAAATAGGAAATGAGATCAATGACTTTTATATTCAAAAAGGGGTAACAGAAGCAGCACCAATTAACCATATGCTAAAAGTAGTTGCGGGTGCATTTCAAGGGGAAATATATGCTGAGCTGTTGCCATCAGAGTCTCGTAAAAACCTCAATACTTCTGACATCGTTAACCTATGGCGTGAACGGGTTGGAGAGCTAGAAGGAACAATTAACTTGAAATTCTCAGCGTCTGACGAAGGGACAAGCGGTGGTTTGGAATTGTACTTATTTGGTAAAAATGAAGCCATTCTCAAAGAGGCTAGCAATGAATTAATGCAGGAGCTTAACGCAATTCAAGGGGTTTACAATCTAAGAGATAGTATTAAAGGAGGTCAGCCTGAAGTACGTTTGCTTCTGAAGCCAGAAGCGACGCATTTGGGGTTTTCTGCACAAGATTTGGCTTTTGAAATTGGCGGGCGATTTACGGGGATTGAAGCCCAGAGAATGCAACGAAGCGGCGAAGAAGTTAAAGTTTATGTCAGTAACAATAAAGAAAGCAGTCGCACATTAGAAGATTTGATGCAGACCAGAGTAAGGAGCCAAAATGGGGAGTGGTATTCATTGCTCTCTATAGCTGAAATATCTTCGAGCTATGCCAGCGACTACATTGAAAGACGAAATGGTAAGCGTGTTAATAATGTGCAAGCTCAAGTAGATGAGGGAATTGTTTCCAATACGGAAGTTGGTCAGCAAATCACAGAGGTGATTGTGCCAAAGCTCAAGGGTATGTTTCCAACAATCAATGTGGTTGTTGGCGGTGAGTTGCAAGAAGCACAGGCACTGAGTGGCAGCTTGAGTCGCGCATTAATTGTCATTTCTGTACTGATCTACGTGTTGCTCGCGATCCCTTTAAAATCTTACTTTCAGCCTTTTATTATTATGGCCGTTGTGCCGTTTGGTTTTATTGGTGCCGCAGCGGGCCATCTTATTATGGATGTACCGCTTAGCTTATTGTCATTTTTTGGCATGTTGGCACTCACTGGCATTATCGTGAATGACTCTTTGGTCATGATGACGCGTTTTAATCATGAACGCGCCAATGGCTTAGACATATCTGCAGCGCTTATCAGTTCAGGTGTCGGCCGTTTCCAAGCGATTTTTTTGACCACAGTGACCACGGTTGCTGGGTTGATACCACTGATGTCGGAAACGTCAGAGCAAGCACAATATTTGATACCTGCTGCTATATCATTAGCCTATGGTGAAATATTTGGCACCGCGATCACTTTGATCTTAATTCCTGTGCTCATTGCAATTGCCGAAGACGCAAAGGCTGTAATTAAAAAACCAGTTAGAGTGAATGATGCATCGGCATAATTGTAAAAGCGCCTTGAAAACACACGATGATGGCCGGCATATGATGTATCTACTTTATGCTAAGGTAAGGGGTTAATGTTATGACATCCGTAGCCCCAATCTCTTTATATCGGATCATTACAGCAAACAAAACCAAGGTGACTATCAATGCTATTTTGACCATTGTAGAGATTACGTTGACTGCTTTGGTGCCCATGTTTATAGGGTTTGCTATTGACGGCTTATTGGCAAAAGAGACAACAGAGATGTTTGTTTTAGTAGCAATTTTGATTAGTTTAATCGTGATGAGTGTTATTAGACGGTTTTATGATACTCGCGCGTATGGGGAAATAAGAGTCAAAGTACAAGCAGAGTTTGTTAAAAATAACGCCTCACTCAGTACCTCAGTGCTGAATGCGCGATTAGACATGGTACGCGAGTTCGTTGACTTCTTAGAGGAAAGCGTACCAGAGATATTAAATGCGGTGATTCAATTTATCGTTTCTCTGGTTGTGTTGTATTTTCTTAATCCTATGTTGGCCATAGCTGCTTTGTGTAGTGGCGTTATGATGTTGCTTATTTATACTTTGTTTCATGGCAATTTCTATATACTTAATGGTGCGTATAATAAGCAATCAGAGCGGCAAGTTACTATTTTAAATACTGGCTCGGTATATAAACTTGTTCGTCATTTCAATTATTTAAAAGAACTAGAAATTAAGCTTTCAGACCGAGAAGCGATACTGTATGGCAGTGTGTTTATGGTCTTGTTAAGTATGGTTGTGTTTAACTTATGGTACGCAACATTGCATGGCGCGATGAGTGCAGGTGTCATATTTTCTATTGTGAGTTATTCGTTTGAGTTTGTTGAAGCCGCAATTGTTTTGCCAATGACGCTGCAAAGCTGGTCGAGGTTGACAGAAATTACAAATAGAATTAACTCAACAGACATAGTACATATAAAAGATATAACGGATTAGTTTATTTTTCGAAGGTATTTTAATATTGCTTGAAAACGGGAGGTTTAATAGTTCGAACTATGATGCTGTAAAGAGTGTATAGCAAAGGTTGATAACTTATTTGTATCAACCTTTGCGTGTGTCACGGTATTATCTTACGCCTAACAACGCTTCTTGTTCGGCTTGGCTGGCAAGGTATTCGTCGAATGTACCGTGGAAGTTTTCAACTTTCTTATCTTTTATATCGATAATTCGAGTTGCCAATGACGATACGAATTGACGGTCATGACTAACAAAAATCAATGTACCTTGGTATTCTTTTAAGGCGTTATTTAACGCTTCAATGGCTTCCATATCCATGTGGTTAGTGGGCTCATCCATAATTAAAACGTTCACGTCTTGCATCATGAGTTTACCAAACAACAATCGGTTCTTCTCGCCACCAGAGCAGTTTTTGGCTTTTTTGTTAGAGTCATCAGCGGTAAAGAGCAACCGACCTAACATGCCGCGTACCATTAAATCGTTATGCTTGGCTGTACGCCATTGCGACATCCAATCAAAAAGTGATAAATCATTATCAAAGTCTTTAGAGCTATCTTGTGGGCAGTAACCAATTGATGCGTTTTCAGACCACTTCACGACACCTTCATTGGCTTGAAGCTCGTTCATTAAGCAACGTATGAAGGTGGTTTTACCTACTCCGTTTTCACCGATAATGGCAAGCTTTGCGTTTGACTCTAAAATGAGCTCTCCTTTTTCAAACAGCACTTCGTCTTCAAACCCATGGCCAAAGTTTTCTAGAATAAGCGCTTGGCGATGCATTTTTTTACCTTCATCGAAGCGTAAGCTCGGTGCAATACGGCTTGAACTTTTTACTTCGTCTAAGCTAATTTTGTCCATTCGCTTCGCGCGAGAGCTTGCTTGCTTAGCTTTGGAGGCGTTTGCACCAAAACGGTTGACAAAGTCTTGTAACTCATCAATTTCTGATTGTTTTTTGGCATTGCCAGCTAAAAGCTGCTCCCTGATAAGTGAAGATGCTTCAACAAACTTTTCATAGTTACCAGGATAGATACGTAGCTCACCGTAGTCTATGTCGGCCATATGCGTACAGACGGCATTTAAAAAGTGCCTATCGTGCGAGATAATGATCATGGTGCACTTACGCTGATTTAATTCGTTTTCTAACCAACCAATAGTATGAATATCAAGGTTGTTAGTTGGTTCATCCAGTAACAATATATCTGGATTGGCAAATAATGCTTGTGCCAATAACACGCGCAGTTTCCAGCCTGGCGCAACTTGAGACATCAAACCAAAATGGAACTCTTCTTCAATACCCGCTTTAAGCAAAATATCACCTGCACGGCTTTCTGCGCTATAACCATCCATTTCCGCAAATAAGCTTTCAAGTTCAGCAACTTTCATTCCATCTTCTTCACTCATTTCTGGTAATGAGTATATGCGATCACGCTCTTGTTTTATTTTCCACAGTTCTGTGTCACCCATAATGACAGCATCAACAACCGAGTATGCTTCGAAAGCAAACTGGTCTTGACTTAAGTTACCAACTTTAAGGCCCGGTGTGATAGACACATTGCCAGAAGTAGGGGTGAGCGCACCACTTAAAATTTTCATGAAGGTTGATTTTCCGCAGCCGTTAGCGCCAATTAGGCCATAACGATTTCCGTTACCAAATTTAGCAGAAATATTTTCGAACAAAGGTTCTGCACCAAACTGCATGGTGATATTCGCGGTTGAGATCAAGATGAATTCCTAAGCAAGGTGAGCCCACAGTCAAACGATCTGTTGTGTCGTTTGCAATAAGCGTCAGGGTTGGTCTATCTAAACAAGGTCGCGAATTATACAGATATGAGAGACAGGCTGTCGAGTAAAGCTTTACTTAAACTGTAAATAACCACATTTTGTGATCAATTGAGGCGTAATTATAGTGAATAGGGGTGAATTTATTTAGCTTGGATGTCTATACGCAGTATGTTGTGGTTGTACAAATAGTGAACTTATGACAAATGTAACTTCAAAAAACGGTCATTTTTACTATATTAGCCGCTTACATAAATGAAAGGATTTAGTATGAAATTTACCGCTGTATGGCTACTCGCATTGAGCATTAACGTGTTTGCTTTAGAATCTAATGAAAGTAACTATAAAAACAATGATTTAGCAATAAACAACTCACCTCAAGCGATCACTGGAGATTTTGATTGGTATCGCGCCAATTCAGCTTCTTGTCGAACAATTCGGTCGATGATATTTCACAGACATCCGGGCACCGAACATTTAACCCCCGTTGCAGTACCGGTCATTTACACAGGAGGAAATTGTTGGGCTGCCGGTCGCACAACGTCAACCGATGCGCCTAAAGTGATGTATGACGAAGTGAGCGACATTATCCGCAGGCAATTTGCAACGGTTGAACATAATTTTAAAGAAGTCTCCACCGATATTGTAAACAATATTGCAGCGCAATCTGACATGAGTATTCGAAGTCATAGTGCGTATATTGAAGATTCGATGACATTGAAAATTAATGGTCAAGTTGATGCCCAAGGAAATGTCCCTGTATCGATAGAAGGCTTTGATGTTATTGCAAAAAGTAAACTGCGAAAAACGCAATTGGGACTACGTATATATCTTCATGTAGAGATAAAGTATGCAGATGTGAGAATTACCGGTAAGTATAATGTTCATACGCAACAAATGGTACTAAACCCGCAATTATCTAATTTCAGACCGGATGTGAAAACAGAGGTAGATTTACCTTGGATCATTGATTTGATCAATGATCTAACGCCTGAAATTTTCAACCAGCTATACACTGAGTTTAGTCGTATGGTCATTGATGTATTCGAATTTGTTGGGGTTGATATGAGCATAGAGGTAAAAGAAGTTATAAAGCACAATGTTAAATTTATCTCTCAAAGTATTGTACCAATACGTGAATTGGATAATCGTCGCGCAGGAGACAGCATTCGCCTAGAAATGGAGTTTAAACGCGGGTATTTGAAAGTGAAGGATTCAAACACCAGTTATATGATGTTTGCGTTACCTATGTTGCCTTAGGTTTGGTAAATTACAGGGCTATTAATAGCACTTAGTTAGTAGCCCTATGCATTCGAGTGCGATAGTATCCTTTTTTAGTTTTTTGATTGAGATAAACCCTCCTTTAGTACAATTGATAGTTACTTATAAAATAGTAGATAATGCTAAGCAAATTAATGTAATACAGCGTTTTCAGTATGGAAATTCAGCAACAAACCCGTTTTAATATTCTTGTTTCCCAATGCGTGTTTGCTTATGCCTTGCTCGTTGTGGGCTTAGCGATATTAATGCCAATATTATTGGCAATGAACGTAGGGGAGTTCATTGAGAATTTGATTGGGGGTGGGATTGGCTTTTTTCTAGTAAAGCATATCCGAGAGGGTGATCAGAAGATGCTCGCATTAGCGATACTTTATTTTGCTGTGCAGTTGGTTAACATCAACTATGGTGATTTGAGCCTAGGTTTGAGTTTTGGCGTGATGATATCTGTTGCATTCAATGTAGATGAAGTGAGTGTGGGGATTAACGTGCTTAGCGTAATACTAACGGGAATGACGGCTGTTGCGTGGCTAAAAAATAAACCTAAAAAGTATTAAAAAGGTTGCTTTTTTATTGGCGACGTTCACGACAGAGCAAGTTATCGCGTGAATTGAACGCTTATTACTTGCCTATTCAGCGCAGTTTTTATAAATAATATTTTGGTAGTGGCTTAGCTAATAGTAGCGCACTACCAAATGCATTTTGCATGAAAATTTACTTCTCTCGAATGCAGTTAAGCAGTGCCCTGTTAGTCTAAATTTACAAGCACTTTATCTAATAGTGCAATAAGATCATTGACTTCTTCTTCGTTTACATTTGAAAAATTACACTTTATTTGCTCTGGAATATGTTGAGCTTGCACTTTAAGGTCAAGACCACCGGCAAGCAGCTTTACATGCTTTTTTCGTTTATCATATTCATTTGACACAATGCGAATGAGAGACTTAGTCGTCATCTTTTTTAAAATCAGCGTTAAAGCGCCACCATCAATGGCGGTTAATTCTCTTAATTGTGCAATGGTTACATTGTCTTGTTCCCATAATGCCATCATAACCACATACTGCGGGTAGGTTAGATCTAACGCGTCTAAATGAGGACGATAGCGCCTTGTGACACTATTCGACGCCATATATAAACGATGGCATAACTGATTTTTTAACTTTAATTGCTCGTAGCTCATAGTACTCTCCTTGGTTATTATTTTACTTTGCACACAAAATATTTGCAATCAGGAAATTTATTGGTATATTAGTTTGCATGCAAGCTAAATTGCTACGTAAAAAACATAGTTTAATAACCGGAGAATGAATATGAATACATTACAAACTGTTGCTTATACAGCAAATGCTACTGCTACGGGTGGACGTGAAGGAAGTGCGCACTCTGATGATGGTCGTTTAGAGGTAAAACTGTCTACTCCAAAAGGGTTAGGTGGTGATGATGGTGCAGGCACAAACCCTGAGCAGTTATTTGCAGCAGGCTATGCAGCCTGTTTTATTGGTGCCCTTAAGTTTGTGGCTGGGCAAAGTAAAGTAAGTTTACCCGCTGACACGAGTATTGACGCACAAGTTAGTATTGGCCCTATTGAAGGTGGCTTTGGTATCGCAGCTAAGCTTGCAGTATCTATTCCGAATATGGATAAAAGTGATGCTGAGGCTTTGGTAGAGCAAGCCCACCAAGTGTGCCCTTATTCAAACGCAACACGTGGTAATATTGTTGTAGAGTTGTCTGTGATATAAGCTCAACCTAGGGAGTGCATTGCTCCCTTATTTATGACAATGTTGATGAACCTGAACAGTATAAGATATATAAAAATTTACAATAGACTGACTGTATTGAATATAGAAACATCAATACTATTTACAGTTATATTGGATAGCAATGTATTTGTTTTTACACCTCATGTAACATATTGAGCCCTCGCAAAACAAGGGCTAAATGGGATCACTGTTGGTCAATATTATTGTCATAGAGTGGTTTTAGTGGGCCTGATGTTACCCAGTTGCGCATTACTTGCGCTTGGCTCAATGAAAACATCCTTTTGTCCTCATCAGCTATAGTGTTGTGACGCATATAGTTGAAGAGTAGATCTTGGTTAATGCAGCTTGGACTTTGTTTTATCACGCCGTCGCACGGTAGTGTATGGTGACTCCCTTTGGGGCCATCGGCTATGTGGCCAACTAAGCCTAGAAAATGTCCAAGTTGATGGGGCAGTGTTTTATTTAGCTTAGGATCATAAGTACGACTTGAATAGTCTGCAACAGCACGATAATCAAGACTGATCCCAGGGGCGACTGATGTTCCAGCGGGGTACGTGATACTGTACTGAGACTGCTCAGGCGGTTTTTCTCCAACCCAAATATTGATGTATTTATGCGGGTGGTACAGCGAGCCTAGCATGCTTGCGGTGCTTATATGTCCCTGATCGGCTATACGATTTATTCCCGTAAATGTTTCGCCACTGGGTTGCTGTGTCGCTAAGTAAAACTGAATGCCCACATCTGCAATATAAGGTATATGCTCAACAGCGACCCTCGCTGTACCACTTAACATATTTAGAGTTTCGAGCAAATCTGATGATCTGAAATGTAAGTTAAGCAATTCAATTTGGGTTTCAATTTGAATATCATCGATAGTGAAATTCTCATTTTCTAGAACATGAACCACGATAGGTAATCTAATGGTGTGGGAAAATGCTTTGGGAGTGTCGAACTGAGATTTAAATTTAGCAGTAATATGACAGGGAGATTGGGCATTTTTTACAGACCATACACCAGATGTTTTTTTGACACCGCACCCTTGAATACTGTCGAGGACTTGGTCAGTATGGGGTTCGGTTACAATATTAAAGTCGCTACCTTGCTCGGCTCTCTTTGGTAATGATATAAACCTTCCATACCCTTCTACTGAGCTTGTGATCGGTAGCAAGATGCTATTTGTTTTGCTCGTGACGTAAATTGTACAAACTTTAGTACCACCAATCACTTGGATTTTTTGTGTATTTTTGTCAAACGAGGCATCACAGCCCTTGATATCGGTGACTCGATATCCAGATTGCGCATTCAGTGTAAAGTCACCTACCTCTCCTATACTCAAGCTGAGTGATTTTGGGGCAGCGGATATAGCGTCATTGTCGAATTCAATATTAATGTTGAATTTATTGGTTTGTGTATTTTCACTATTTTGCACGAGCGCGGCGATTGAACCACTGTCTTGGGTTGGCGTTGTGTCATTATCACCAGAGCAGCCTATATTGACTAAACTGAGTAAAGCAATAGATAAAACGCGAGAACTGATCATTTCGTATAAACTCCTAACATGTGGCGTTGCTTGATGGTATTACCTGATAGTAAACACCTGACTGTAAGCAATCCGCTATTGAGAAGAGGGCACACTATCATTGTATTGGCTTTGTTTACTCTGAATAGTTCTTAGTAGTTATTTTTACGCCTTTTAATATTGGTTTACGTTTTTTAATTTATTGAAGTATATATTTATAATTTTTATGAACGAGATTATTACGGTTGTGTAAATAAAGGGGTTGACTTTTTAAGTTGGTTTTTTTTACGAGAAATTAGCGAGGTTTTTGTAACCTTCACTACGGCATTTACGGTTTCCTTTAGCTTGCTATTTTATATGCTGGTCTGAGTAGTACTCAGACTGTCGTGCAGAGGTGTATAGTCAAAAAAAGTTGTGTTATAAACCTTAGCTCAAATTTAAAAGGTTTATGTTGCAGGCCAGAAGACACAGCTATAATTGGCTACAGGCTTTAGTGGCAAGAATATAGAAAATGGAATAGAGGATGCAAAGTTTGCAATTCAAGGTTGGACAATGGGTGTTAGACGAACGGACATTCTGTATTCGAAATAATGATAAACACGTTGAGTTAAGTCCAACAGCATTTAAGCTTTTACAGTTATTTATTTCACATGAAGATAAAGTGGTCTCTATTGCGACTATTAAGGAACAGGTTTGGCAAACGGAATTTACCACTGATAACTTGGTTTATCAAACCATTCGTAACCTTCGGCTGGCACTTGAAGATGGAAACGAACAAGACTACATTAAAACAGTTCCTCGATTTGGCTATCAACTTATTGCACCGGTAACCCAACATGACAGCAAACAAGTATCACGCTCGGTCGCACCGAGAACTGAGCGAGAAAAAAATCGATTTGTGTTGATAGGTGGGATTTTAGTAACGCTTTTGGCGGTGATGGTGCTGACACGTTATACATGGTTATACTTTAATCAGACCCAAAGCCAAATTGCACTCAAGGTGAACACACCGGCACACTTAGTGGTTATTAACCCGTTTTCTGGACAAAATAATGAGGTGTTTAGTCAGTTTGTAGACAATCTATCTAAAACGTTGCACATCACACAAGTTCAGCGCGCTGAACATAGTAATATGCTGGAGACTATCAACGGCCTCGGTAGCGATACAAAAATTGTGTTGGAGTATATATCTGATAAAAACGCGATGTTGGGGCTGGTTTTTATGGGGTTACCATCCCGTTTAGTTCATATTGAAATGAAACCATTAGAGAAGCTTGATCAGGCAGTTGTTTCAAATTTAGTAAGCCGTGTTACGACACCGATGTTGAAGCAGGGTAATTCAGGCATTGCAGAACTTGTTAGGGCTAATACACAGTTAAAAGCATTGGCATCTTTGTCTAACAGTGAGCAGCTAGAAATGGCGAAACAAAAACTGTTTGATGAAATTGAAGTGAATAGCTTAAACGAGCAACAAAAAAGAGCAAAGCTTGCGTTTATCGACACCTTGCTGGCATTTTATCAAATAGATCACTTTGATAATGAACGCCTGTTATCCGGCGTAAATTACCTACTTGCACGGTATCATCAAAGCAATTATTCGATCATATCCGCGGCGCTATATTTGGCTGAGCAAGGCGCAATAAATATTGCATTTCAGCTTGTTGAAAAGTTAGAGCAAGATCATTTTCTCACGTATATTCAAGGCCTATTTCATCTTGAGTTAGGGGAAGATAAACGCGCATTACACCATTTTGAAAAAGTCTTTAAACACGAGCAAAGTTTTGAAGATAATGCTTATTTTTATTTTCAAGAACTATTGTATAGCAAACAAAATACACAAATGAGGCAGTATAGTGGGTGGTTAGAAAGTAAAAGTTATTTATCAAACAATATCGATTACATCTTTTTCAATTGGTATGTCATGCATGGCAAATTTGAACTCGCTATGTCACTACTCACTCGTTTTCAAGATCAACTCACTTGCAATGATGATCTCACCGGTTCAGCAGCAATGCTGAACTCCGCCTTAGGGGATGTACGCTGGAGTGAGCGCTGGATGACACAGTTAAATGAAGTGAATGCGAGAGATTGGCGTATTCCGTGGCTGACATTTGCAAACTATGCGACAGCTGACACATTAGCGACTTATTCGAATTGGTATCAAGGGTATGCTTCTAGTGTGCTGGGAAACAACGGTTTATTTGAACCACTATTTTTAAGTGCGGTCATTGAACTCTCAATAGGACAAAAACATCACGCAGAACAAGCGCAATCCTTGATGACTAAGGCGACATCAAGCTTCAGTCAAGATGCAGTGATAAAGTTAGCCAATGCCGTGATTGAATCACAATTAGCCTTTGATAACCAAGATGAGCGCATACAATATTTGCTCAAGTATGAACCTTTGGCGCTGGCACTGCCTAATGATGAAATTGCATTATCAGATTTGATCCTTGGCAGTTACTTTATGCTTAATGACGATATAAACAAAGCAGAGCGCGCACTGGTGCAGGGTTGTAAAAAAAGCCCCGCGTTATGTGAGCGCTGGGGAACACTTCCCATTTTTTCAGCGGTTGTGAACACAACGAGCACACAACTCACGATTAAAAATGCGAAACATGTGATTAGCGCTGCACAACCGGCTTTGGAAGATTTCAATCAGCAGCTGTTTCAGGTGTGTCGGTAATGTGGTTTTTTCTTTACGGCTTTGAGTGTATTTGTACTTGATTGATTTTTATTGATTTCAAATGAGAGCGGCAGTCAATGAATGTAAGGGCGTTGCGTAAAGCGAGCGTAATACACTCGCTTTATTGCGCCGTTATTTACACTGACTAATACTCTAGTTGTCCGCCGTTATTTATGAATGTAACGTATTCATTCCATACATCTTCAACTCCGCGACCTAGTGTCTGTCTGAATGCTGCGTCAAATGACCATGTATAGTTACCCATGTCTTTCGCGGCTTTGTTAAATTTGTAGATAAATTGATTATCGAGGCGGCTTTGCACGTAATGGAAAAAGAAGCCAGTAGTGGTGTAGCCACCAAGCCATTTTTTGGGGTCATTCACATTAGGTTGGCGGGTTTTATGAAATCCAGCACCAATGCGGACACCATCCGCTAAGCCTTCAGTAAATGCCCAATAGGCTTGACCATCACCATAAGAATCATGTGTTAAAGGGGAGTTGTTATAGCCATGGGTCACCTCATGAAATAAAATGCCATCAATTTCATCAGCAATAGCCGCATCTGAGTTGCCGCCTTCACGATAGAGTTTTTCTAAATGTGTGGTACTCACTACAATGGTCATCTCACCTGATCCATCTTCCCCCATTTTATACGCAACGAATTCTTTGCCCCAATGATCTTTAGCACGCAATTCAAAGCGGAGCTTTTTAAAGCGGTTAGATTCTATCGCGTCTTTATATAAAACTTTTGCAACGTCGATGCAACGTTGTGCCATATGTGCCGCAGGGTCTTGAATGATGCGTTTAAGCAATTGCGATCCTTGCGTTTCAGGGTTTAGGTCGACAAAATCGACCACTGGCTTTTTCCATTGTCCGTTACCCGGATCGGTCGGCACATTTTCTGCAATGGTGATATTAAATTGCGTATTTGAATACCCATACACTGAAACATATAAGTCGTTGCTGGTGGCGCTGCATTGTTCATTTGCTGTAGGAGAAGTACTTTGGCAGATATGCTGACTCGTTGTCGCGACTGCACCGACATTTAAATATAAGTCAGCATCGCCAGTACCTGAGGTGGTTGCGATGACTTCATTGGCCACATTATACGGACCAAAATGCTGCCATTGTCCGGTTGTTAGCCTGTGTTGCTCATTGACCGGCAGAGGGTTTGTACCATTGTCACCACTTGCGTAGCCAAATAACTGAACCTCGGCTAATTGCAAAATAGCTGCACCATTATTATTTTGAATATTTAAGCGTATTTGGTTAAATGGCTGACTATTAAAGAAGTTATACTCTTTTGTTTGATGGCGGCTACTAAAACTCTGACCATTTTGGGTATTCAAAGATGTCCAATTAACCCCATCATTCGAGCCTTGTAATACCCAGCTTTTTGGGTCTCTACTTGGTACATCATTGGCTGACGTAATACTGTAACCTTGTATGACCATACCCTTTGAAAATGTATATTTGAGCCAACCCTGAGGGTCAAAAGTAAGCCATTTACTATATTGATCGTTATCAAAAGCATGATATGCCGACTCATATGTACCATTTTGGGCCGATGCTGTAATAGCTGCAGCATTGGGTTGTGTAATGTCTTCATTAGCAGCTGTGGTTGCGAATGAGCCTGTGCTCGTGCAAGTTAACATAGCTAAGAATAAGTATTTCTTTTTATAACCTTGGTGAAGTTTTATCATCATAATACCCTTTACTTGTTGTATCGTTCCACTTTTTATTTTTTGATATATTTGGCTACGCTAGTAACCGATAAAAATATAAAGTAGATTATTTATTGTTTGCTTTTGGAACGATCTAAATATCAATGGTATTTAAATTTAAGTCAAATATTCAGTCATGAAAAATTAATATAAGATTGTGTCAAAGTAGGGTTAAGTAGATGATTATTCTATCTAGATTATTTAATTGGTGTTTTTAGTTATATTCTATTCAATTTTGAAATATATGATGCGTATCATATTGCCGTTATGAGTTAGGTTTTTTCGTAACTAATTGATAGCATTAATTTGACGGCGCATATTTATGCGCCGTCAGTGCATGTTATGGTGAGACGATGCGTACATTGTCCAATTGGTATACGGCCCCATCTCCGGTGCCCCAGGTTGGGAATATCATGATTATTTTCACTGCGGATAAATTAAGCCCAGCGGCTTCGAGTTCAGATAACGAGAATGTGTAATGCTGCCATTGGTCCTGTTGCGGCGCGATCCCTTCTTGGCTTTGTGACAGTTTTAGCTCGGCAAATACCTGATTAGTAATGCCTTCCACTTTGATGAGCCAATCTCCGCTAGTGTCGGTTGGCTGTGATAACACTTTTAGGTCAAACTCAAGGGTGCCATTGCTCAGTGTACTTGCGTCGAAACTAGCACTACTCATAATGCCTGCCACGGTGGGCGTACTGTTGAAAGTATATTGGGCAACGGTTGCGTAATTACTATCGTCAGACTGAACTTGCTCTACAGTGGCACCGCCACAACAATCCCACAACTCCCAGGTTGGTGCAATCGTACCATCGTAGATCATCAGACCATTACTTGAGGAGGGGGGGGGCGTGTCTGTTGAAGTTGATTTTTCCCAGCGAACGTTGTCAATTTGTAATGTCACACCTTGCTGATCACCCCAAGTAGGATAGATCACCAGCCCCGTATTAACCGATTTAGGGTTTAAACCAAAATTAGCTAAATCAGTGACTGGCACAGTGATGGTTTGCCACTGGTTATCGGCTATAACACCGAGGACTTGATCACCTGTTGTACATGGAAATATACAGTCTATTTTGTAGCTTATGCCACTGGTTGTTTGCGCATAATCAAGCACCTTGATATCAAAAATTAATGCCCCGTTTTGGTAGTCACTCACATCAATGGGCTGTGCAGATTGAAAATACAGTAGGCCATCGGCACCGTTACCAGAAAACCCAATTTCGAGTACTTTGCCGCGATCAACATCATCACTGTCAACGGTGGACCAAGTTACATGGTTATCGCTTTGACCATCAAAGTAATCTGCGCCAGTAATGGTGTCCCATGCACCAATTCCATTTGTCCAAATATTGGCGTTAACCGCATCATCGAATACCGTGATTTGTTCTCCCTCAATCTCAACTTTGGGTGGATTGATGCCGCACCCGCCGCTGTCTTTGTGACCACACTCTAGTGCGATGTTATCTAGCTGCACATGTGCGGCACCGCTGAATTCAATAACAAATAAATTCACAACGGCGTTCATGTCAAGAGGCTGTTGACCGGGCGTTGCTAATAAGTCATTTATAGGCACCGAGACTCTGTTCCACTGATCCATTTTCAGTGTATTAACAGGGATCACCTTTTCTCCTAGTGCAGGCCAACCACTGTCCATTTTAATCAGGATATTACTGTCGGCAGTGGTATTTGCGCTATTGATAAACAGATCAAATTTCAGCTCGCCAGCATGCAGTTTCCAAGGCTCAGCAGAGCTACCCATACCAAATAAGGCAAATGCCTCTTTGTCTGTGGCGCTGATCGCCATATTGCCCATATTGCTAGTGCTGATCTCAAGCACCGTATTGTGCTCGCCACCAATATCAACTTCGCTTAAACTAATTGCACCGTCGTTGTCCCATGCGATTGCCGCGGTTAAGCCGCGAGAAACCGTCTCATCATTTATGTGCCACGTCATGTCTTGCGCTTTATCTATAAATAAAGGGTAACTGGCTATATGTACGCTACTTGGCGCTGCAATTGTAGCGGCTGCATTGACGTTAGTGACACAACCCACACCAGTTTGTGAAGTAGAGTCACATTGATACACTCTGACATAATCCACTTCCATGACTGCAGGAAATTGTGTTTGTGCATCGGGTGAGCCTGGTAAATTACCGCCAACGGCTAGATTGAGTAATAAATGAAAGTCTTGATCAAAAGGCGCAGCTGGTTTTGATACGTACCCTAGTTCAGAATTTTCGTAGTAATAACTCCACCAAGTATCTGAGGAAACGGTCGCATAGTGCACGTCATCTACGTACCAGCGAATTTCATCTTGTTCCCATTCTACGGCATATAAATGAAATGCGTCTGTCACATTGAGGCTATGTTGTCCGCCAGCACTGCGATTAAGCGGCCACGCCATGGCATAGTGAATTGTTCCCAACACTTTTTGATCTGTGGTGAGACTAAACAGCTCCATAATGTCGATTTCGCCTCCCGACGCCCAACCGCCATACTGACTGTTTGTTGGCAACATCCAAAATGCTGACCATAAGCCTTGACCATATGGTGCTTTTACGCTGGCTTCAATCCGGCCATACGTTACGTCGACTTTTGCTTCAGACTTCATGCGCCCAGAGGTGTAATTGTAATTATTAGCTTGTTGTTCTTGTGCGGTAATAATAAGTTTACCATCTGCAACGGTGATATTTTCTTCTTGATACCACTGTAGCTCGTTGTTGCCCCACCCAATTAATCCGTATTGCGAGCCATCACCTGTTTCAACTTGCCAGTGCTGTGAGTCTAAGGAGGTGCCGTTAAATTCGTCAGACCATGTCATGGTCCATGCTTTTGCATTGCTTGCTAATGCAACCGTCACTGTAAAGCTCTGTGTGGTACTGAGCTTACCATCAGATACGACGAGCACGACGTCGTGATCACCAATATGTGTAGTGCTGGGCGTGCCAGCGAGCATATTATTTTCAAACGAAAGCCAGCTCGGGAGAGTGTGTGCTTGATAGCTGAGCGAGTCGCCATCAATGTCTTCGCCTGTCGGGGTATAACTATAAGGTTGCTGTGCCGACGCACTGGTATTGGCTGTACTTGAGAACGTAGGCGCCGTGTTAAAGCTAAGCTGCTCTCTAGACGACTCTCCACTTGAGTCGGAGCAACCAGATGCAAAAATCATGGTTGAAACGAGTAGAGAATAGGCGCATAACCGCTGAGTTCGATTTATTGTATTCATAGTTCAATCTCTTTTCAGTCTAAATGGTGTAACCGCTTACATATGGTTTTAACTCATTCCTTGAATATGAATTAAATGATTGTATGCACTGTTATATGCACAATGTTTAAGGTGAAGTGTTGCGAGCCAAAGGCTAGCAACACGTTATTAATTACTCCCGTATTTGTCGGGCAGTTGTATTACGGGCAATGATGCATTGGGTGCGCTTTTGGTCGCGTGTGTACTAAACGAATATTGGCGAGACTAATGGTCGTGTCGACCTCTGCGGCAATCGTAAATGGGCTAAACACGCTGGCAAACGCGGTAACATGACTAAAGCATTTGGTACTTATTGCCGTACTTTGCCATTGTTCGATTAGTTCAGTATTTACGACGTTTGCAAGGGGAATACCTCGGCTACAGTTTACGTCGCAGTTAACGCCGAGTTTGGCGCTAAATCCCGCTTTATTTGATACTTTAATGTCAAACATTAATGCACTATTTGGCGCGGTAAAGTCTCGCAAATCTTCAGGAAAAACATGACTAATGGCAACCTTAGCGGGTTGAGTATGCGAAAAAGTAATTTGACGCGCATCTTCTTGAATATTTTTGTCAATGGTTCTTACTTTAATATCGCCAAGTTCAACGGCATTGCTGCGCATTTGTTTTTGCTGCGCTTGGCTGACAATATTAAGCGACCATGGGTTTTTGACTGTCCCTTGTAAAATAACATGGACTTTGGGGTCTAATGACGTGTTTGCTATCGCAGTATTTAGCTGAGGTACTTCTATATTATCGCGATATGTTAAGCCATACCCATAAGCAAACAATGGGATGTAATCTTTGTCATGCACATTCAGTAGATGGTCGGTTGCGTTTGCAGGCCAAGAGAAAGAGAGTTTACCTGAAAAATCATAATTGATTTTGTCTGCATGATTCTTAAATAGCACATCGGCAACGGCATCCCCCTCAGTGCCCGGTAGCCACGCGGCAACAAATGCATCTGAATGATTCAGTTCAGGGTTTACCCACAACGGTCGACCTGACAAAAATACAGACACAACGGGTAACCCTTGTAGTTTAAACTTTTTCAACAAAGCGAGATCTCGTTTATTGGCCTTTTGATATTCAAGGCTATTTAAGTCGCCGTTGCCTTCTGCGTAAGGGTTTTCACCAAACACCATGATCACCACATCTGGGCGAGTGCTAAATTGCCCGTTAGGGCTTAATGTTACTTTTCCACCCGCTGCATTCACGTGCTTCAGCACGCCATCATAAATGGAACTTCCACCAGGAAAGTCATCATTGGTATTGCCCGTACCTTGCCATGTGATTGACCAGCCGCCAGATTGTTTTGCGATGTTGTCAGCACCATCACCGGCTAGGAGTACGTGGCTGTGTGGAGCAAGTGGGAGTACCCGTTGGTTATTTTTAAGCAGTACTAAGCTTTCGCGTACAGCTTGCTTGGCGACTTCTCGGTGTTCAGCATGGCCGATTAGCTGCTGTTTACCCGCTAACATACGTTTAGCAGGACTTGGTTTTGTGAATAAACCGGCACGTATTTTTACTCTTAAAATTCGCGATACAGCATCGTCAATACGTGATAATGCAATTTCCCCCTGCTGTACTTGCGCAAGGGTGTTTTGGAGCAGGGGCTTCCATGCTTTGGTCGGCACCATAAACATATCTAGGCCTGCATTGATACTTTGGCTACAACTTTCATTGCTGCACCCTTTAACTTGCCCGTGGCCGTTCCAGTCACCAACCACAAAGCCATCAAAGCCCATTTGTTGCTTTAATACATCGGTGAGCAAATATTTATTGCCGTGAATTTTATCACCATGCCAGCTATTGAATGACGCCATGACGGTTTGCGCGCCAGCACTTAGGCCATGAACATAGCCTTGGGCATGAATATCAAATAAGGTTTGTTCGCTGTCGATATTATTACCTTGGTCGTCACCGCCAACAGTGCCGCCGTCACCCAAAAAGTGCTTTACAGTACTAATAACCTGTTCATCACCTAAAAAATTGCTATTTGGTTTGCCTTGTAAGCCCGTGACAATGGCTGATGCATATTGGCCCACAATAACCGGATCTTCAGAATACCCTTCATAGGTTCTGCCCCAACGGTCGTCACGCACTACGGCAACCGTGGGGGCAAAGACCCAGTCAATTCCGGTTGCCATCACTTCTTTTGCGGTAATTTGGGCAATTTTTTCAATTAAATCGGGATTATTCGCAGCGCCGAGGCCGATATTATGAGGAAATAAAGTGGCGCCAATTACATTATTATGGCCGTGAACGGCGTCGGTTCCCCACATAGTCGGGATTTTACTGCCATCTAAGCTATCGTCTATAGAAGCTTGGTACATTTGCTCAGCCAGATTAACCCAATCAGCTGCACTGGCGTGTTTGTTGTTATTGGGAAAAGCACCACCCCCGTTGAGGTATGAACCAAACCCATACCGGCGCATATCTTCAACGGTGATATCGCGAATTTCTGGTTGGATCATCTGTGCGACTTTTTGCTCTAACGTCATCTGGGCGAGTATAGATTCAACCTGCTGTTCAACGTCAGAGTTTGTAGCAAGTTTATAGTGCAAAGTTGGCCACACACTGGGTTTTGTGGTTGTTTGAGATTCATGTTGTGTACAACTCAGTGTTGACAGCGACATGAAAAGCACACTGATATAGTGAAGTGGTGTTGTCATTTTCATTCCAATTACTTAGTAAATCGAGAGAATTTCTGTGCCGTCGTACCCTTTAAACCGTAGTAGGCTATGTATAAAAAGCACAATAGTGGCAATATGAAAGAGTGCTGTAATCCAATCGCATCGGCTAAAACACCCTGTAATAAAGGTAAAATAGCGCCACCTACAATGGCTAAGCACAGAATGCCAGAGCCTTGACTGGTGAGTTGCTTTAAAGAGTTGATTGCGAGGCTAAAAATAGTAGGAAACATAATAGAGTTACACAGACCAATCAGCAGCATAGCCCACATTGCACTTTTACCATTACCGAGCATGGCAAATAACAGTAACGCTGAACCTGCCAATGCATTGAATACCAGCACGTGTGCTGCGTTGACTTTTTGCATGACTGCTGCGCCAATGAACCGACCTACCATAGCACCACCCCAAAAATAGGCTATCAGGTGGGCGGCTTCTGCTTCCTCAAGTGCTGCAATATTATCTAATCCAATATAGTTGATCAGAAAACTGCCAATACTGACTTCTGCACCAACGTACAAAAAGAGCGCAATGGCACCGAGCGATAAGTGCTTATATTGGAGTGCTTCAAATCGGTGAGTGTGCGCAGGGTCCACAGTGTTTGTGTTTGGCTGCGCTGCATTTAATGTGGGCAATTTAAGTAACGAAAATATCACCGCAAGAATAAATAACGTGCCCGCAAGTATTAAATAGGCCGTTTGCACAGAGCTTTGGTCTGCTTTGCCATCGCTTGCAGCGATCCCTGCGGATAAAATCATGGTGCTGCCGAACAAAGGCGCGACGGTTGTCCCAAGTGAATTAAATGCTTGTGTCATGGTTAATCGTGACGAGGCTGTTTTGCTGTCACCTAAAATACTGACAAAAGGGTTGGCTGATACTTGTAAAATGGTGATCCCTGAGGCTAATACAAATAACGCCCCTAAAAACAGGCTATATTGTTTTAATGCGGCTGCGGGGTAGAACAAAGTACAGCCTATACTGGCAATGATAAGGCCTAGCACAATACCTCTTTGAAAACCGAGTTTGCTGATCAGCTTGCCAGCAGGCAAAGAGACAATGAAATACGCGCTAAAAAAGCAAAATTGTATCAGCATCGCTTGAGTATAACTTAAGGAGAACATGGCTTTTAAATAGGGGATCAAAATGTCATTGAGGCAGGTAATAAACCCCCACATGAAAAAAAGTGTGGTTAATGACCCTAACGCAAAGCGGGTGTTTTGACTGCCACTTTGCGCATGATGCTCTGAGTGTGTGCTGATCGGTATGCCTGCCATAATGACTCCTATACAACCTGTTTCGTGCTGTTGATTTGTTATTCTCGTTTTAAATTTCTTGACCAAATGATGCTTAACGATTAACTTTAGTATAAATGTAAGCGCTTTCATTTATAGCACACCAATTAACTAAAGCAACCTAGTTTTAAAAAAACACCTGCTACATTGTGTGATGTAAACGTAAAAAATTGCGCTAAATAGACAGCTCAAAACAGATAGGACGGCACAATGACGCAGTTAACTATTCCAGACAATTCTATGATGAACGACTGGCAGTTTATTTTTGGTGTGGCAACGTCTGCTTTTCAAATTGAAGGTCAATCAAGTACAAGACAATCCACCATTTGGGACACATTCTGTCATAAATCTGGTGCCATTGTGGATGGATCGAATGGGGACGTTGCCTGCGATCATCTGACCCATTGGCGTGATGATGTATCGTTAATTGATAGCTTACGAGTTGGTGCCTATCGGTTTTCGGTATCGTGGGGCAGGGTGCTAAATCATGATGGGTCAGTTAATACCAAAGGGATGCAGTTTTATCTTGATTTATTAACTGAGCTTGAAAAACGCGACATAAAAGCCTTTGTTACCTTATATCACTGGGACTTGCCACAAGCGCTAGAAAACAATGGAGGGTGGTTAAACAGAGAGACGGCCTATGCGTTTGAGCAGTATGTTGATGTGGTAAGCAAAGCGTTTAAAGGTAAAGTATATTCATACGCAACATTAAATGAACCTTGGTGCAGCGCGTATTTAGGGTATGAGATAGGTATTCACGCGCCGGGTATATCAGGAAAGCAATACGGTAAAAAAGCAGCACATCACTTATTGCTAGCCCATGGTCTCGCCATGCAAGTATTGCAAAAAAACAGCCCTGAAAGTCAAAATGGTATTGTGCTCAATTTTAGTCCTTGTTTTGCTGCGAGCACCAATCAAGCCGATATAGACGCAGCAAGGCTCGCCGATCAGCATTTTAATCATTGGTATATTAAACCTCTGCTTGAGGGTAAATACCCAGATATTATTGACTCGCTAAGCTCTGATCATCAGCCAGATATCAAAGTCGGTGATATGGATATTATTGCTGCTAATTTAGATTTTTTGGGCGTGAACTACTACAGTCGTTCGGTATATCGTAGTTGCGAACAAGAAGGCTTTGAATTAGTGGCTCCTGCAACGTTCAGTGTAACTCAAATGGGATGGGAAATTTACCCTCAGGGTTTAAGTAAATTGTTGATTGATTTAAATCACCACTACACTTTACCCCCTGTTTATATCACAGAGAATGGGGCCGCCATGAATGACGAGCCGATGCAGGGGCAAATAATTGATTTAGACAGAGTTGCTTACTTTAACACGCACCTTGCGGCGGTAGACACCGCGATGAAGCAAGGTGTAGATGTTAGGGGGTACTTTGCATGGAGCCTAATGGATAATTTTGAATGGGCCGAAGGTTATGAGAAACGCTTTGGTATCGTTTATGTCGATTACCAAACACAACAACGCACTTTAAAAGAAAGCGCAAAACAATACAGGAATATGCTGCTCAACAGATAATAATGCATTCGCGAGGTGACGCATGATACTAACAAAAAAAGAAAAGATAGCGTACGGGTTAGGTGATACAGCAAGTAATCTTATTTTCCAAACAGTGATGATGTTCTTATTAATATTTTACACCGATGTAATGGGAATTGATGCCGCATTGGTCGGCACTTTATTCTTAGTGGTGAGGATATTTGATGCTGTTACTGATCCGCTGATGGGTGCGCTAGCCGATAGAACACATACTAAATATGGCCAGTATCGGCCCTATCTATTGTGGTTAGCGCTACCTTTTTCTGTGATCTGTGTACTGGCATTTACCACACCAGATTGGCCTTATGAATTAAAAGTCGCTTATGCATTCGTAACTTACGCATTACTCATGCTGGTTTATACCGCAATTAATATCCCTTACTCCGCTTTGGGGGGGGTATTAACGGTTGACCCGAAAGAGCGCGTATCTTTGCAATCGTATCGATTTGTCTGTGGCATGATAGGCGGACTGATCATTGCGGCTGGCACCATGCCTTTGGTGGAGTTACTCGGGGAAGGTGATCAACAAAAAGGGTATCAATACACAATGGCTGTGATGAGTGTGTTGGGGTTAGTTTTGTTTTTACTGTGCTTTTTAGGTACGACCGAACGGGTGTTACCTCATCAAAAAAGAGTGGCTAAGGCCTCTGTTTTTTCGGATTTTAAATTACTGGCTAAAAACGATCAGTGGCAGTTGTTATCATTCGCGGGCCTGTGTTTGTTAACAGGCCAGGTTCTAAAGGCGTCATTGGCCGTTTATTTTGTGAAGTATTATTTAGAGTTGCCCGATTTGGTCACGCATTTTGTTACCCTTGGCATGATAATGAGTATTTTAGGGTGTGCGTGTTCCAGTTGGCTGGCTAATAGACTGTGTAAAGTAAAAGCCTATGTCGCACTGCAATTGATCAGCGCACTGTTATGTGCACTGGCTTATTGGGTACCCAAAGAGCAGTGGCAGTGGGCGTTTGTGATGTTTGCAATGTGGAGCTTCTCTTTGCAAATGGCAACGCCAATTTTGTGGGCAATGATGGCTGATACTATTGACTATGGGCAGCTTAAAACGTCACGAAGGATCACCGGTATGGTCTATTCATCGGTGGTGTTTTTTATTAAACTGGGTATTGCATTGGGAGGCGCGATTGCAGGGTGGCAATTAAGTTATTATGGATATCAAGCAGATATGGTGCAGTCATCAGATACCCAGCAAGGTATAGTACTGAGCTTCACCCTCTTACCGGCGATTGGCTCGTTGGTGGTTGCGATGATCATGACGCGCTATAAATTAAACGCGGGTGAAATGGCACAGGTGCAAAGTCAGTTGTGTAAAACAGCATAATAAAAAGCGTAGTTTAGCAATTCACTAAGCTGAGAGCGAAGCAGAACGAGGGTGTTTAATGGCGACAATTTATCAGGTATCTGAACTTGCAGGGGTGTCGTTGGCAACGGTTTCTCGGGTGATGAATAACAACGCACGCGTGAGCGATAAAACCAAAGAAAAAGTACTCAGTGCAATGGCAGAGTTGGGTTATCAACCCAATGCCATCGCTCAATCTTTGGCGTCGAATTGTTCCAATAGTGTGGGCGTACTGGTGTCGGAGCTACATGGTCCGTTTTTTGGCGATATGATGAGCGCCATAGAGCAAACACTGCGTAGTGAAGGTAAACATGCCATTATCGCATCGGGTCACTCAAATGCCGACACAGAGCAAGCCAGTATTGAGTTTTTAATTGGCCGTAAGTGCGACGCTTTAATATTGCATGTTGAAGCGGTCTCTGACGGGTATTTAATCGACTTAGCGGCAAAGGGCGTGTCTTTTGTATTAATCAATCGCTACATAGAGCAAATCTCAACCCATTGTATTTGTTTAGATAATCAGCAGGGCGGTTATCTTGCTACGCAGCATGTACTAGATTTGCAGCACGCTCAGGTGGCCTATATCAGCGGCCCAAGTTGGAAGCAGGATGCACAAGCCAGACTAAACGGGCACAAATTGGCATTACAAGACGCCGATATTGCATTTGATAGCGAACTGGTGTTTGAAGGTGATTATCAGCAACAGTCAGGCAGTGCTGGGTTAGATGCCTTGTTGGGCACAGGCAAAGCGTTCAGTGCCATTATTTGTGCCAATGATGAAATGGCATCGGGCGTGATGAGCCGTGCGCGTGAGCTTAATCTAACTATTCCTGATCAATTATCCATTGTAGGGTTTGATAATATTATATATGCCCGCTATTTGTACCCCACGTTAACAACGGTGGATTATCCTATTTTTCAAATGGGAAAAATGGCTGCGAACTACATTTTAGCAAAAACATATGATAAATCTGGTTTGGTACTTCGAGACGTTTTTGTGCCAAAACTTGAAGTTAGAAATTCAAGTCAATTACTCAGTTAATTCTTTGAAATTAAGTAATTAAACTGATGTTTAAAGTGCTTTGAATACGTTGGTTAACAGTGAGCAATGACACAAAATTAATAATTTAGTTGTGGTTTAGTTAATAAATAGTTGACGGAAGAAATATAATATTCTAACTTTAAATGTAAGCGCTTACATTTAATAAAACACAATAACGTAATTGGGCGTATAACTCAGTGCTTTATTTGCAAAAGTAGTTTTTGAGCTACTTTTACACATAAGCACTAAACATATGGTGTGGTCTGGGGACATTCTATGAAAACCAAGCAATTCAATAAATCGGTGTTAGCAACGAGTTTATCGCTCATCCTTGGCGGTAATTTAGTATCGTTGGCTAATGCTGCCGAAGAAGAAAAAATAGAAGTGATTGAAGTCACAGGAATAAAAGGCAGTTTAATCAAGTCAATGGATGTAAAGCGCAGTGCAACGGGTGTGGTAGATGCCATCACTGCTGAAGATATTGGTAAGTTCCCAGATGCAAACCTTGCAGAATCTTTGCAACGTATTACGGGGGTATCTATTGATAGAAGTAATAACGAAGGAAGTAAAATAACGGTAAGGGGTATGGGCCCTGAATTTAACCTCGTTACTTTAAACGGTCGCCAAATGCCAACTGTTGGGGGTCGTTCGTTTGATTTTGCAAATATTGCGACAGAAGGTGTCAGCGCGGTTGAAGTCTATAAAACCACGAAAGCCGATTTACCCAGTGGGGGCATTGGCGCAACAGTGAATATGATCACGGCTAAGCCGCTTACCTCGTCGGGCTTAAAAGCGTCGTTGGGGTTAAAAGGGGTACTCGAAACCTCGAACGAAACAGGCGATGACATTACCCCAGAAATTTCGGGTATTTTTAGTAATACTTTTATGGAAGACAGGCTAGGCGTTTTGTTGTCGGGTTCATATCAAGACCGTAATAATCGTGAACAAAAAGCAGCAATTGATAATTGGATCCCCAATGTAAACCTTGCCGCATCTCCTAATTTGGCATTAACCGACAATAATCAGCGTGCGGATGGTGCGACTTGGTATCCGCAAAATTCAGGCTACTCGATTAACGACAACGAACGTACCCGTGTTAATGGTCAGCTGGTTTTACAATATGCCATCAACGATGACATTGAAGCAACGGTTGACTACACCTATTCAAAACTCGAGTTTGAGTCAAATCGAAATGGGTTTGGCGTGTGGTTTAACAATGGTGGTAATGTAAAAAGCGCCACCATTAACGAAAATGGCACTTATACCGATGTAGCTGAAATTGGCGGCGATTATGCAACAAATCTAAGCCGTGCTCAGTATGAAAATGAAAACAAGTCTTTGGGTTTCAACCTAACTTGGCAAGCAAGTGACGCCCTAGAGCTGCAATTAGATGTGCATGACTCATCGGCCACCAACGGCGGAGCAGGGTTGGGCTCTGATGCGTTTTTAATTATAGGTAATACGTTTTGTGGTTTTTGTGCAGACTCTGGGCCAGAGTTTGGCCCAAATACCGCAAACATTAATGTTAAATCTAATACCGTCGATGGTAGCGGGATCCCATTATGGGGGCTTGATTTAATTGATGGGCAGGGCCAGCCTCAAGCTGAGCTTACAGGTGCTGATATTGGTTCATTGTTTGGTGCTGTCACGAACGACACCAGTGAAAATGATATGCAGCAGTTTCAGTTAAAAGGTGAGTGGGTAAATCAAAATGATGGCTTTGTGAATAAAGTGAGTTTTGGTGGCGCACATACAAAAATGGAATTTAGGCAAACCAAAGCTTTTTCGCAAAACTTACCAGCCGGCTGGTGGAACTGGTCTGCGGTACATTTCCCTGATGATATGTTTGAACGAGTGGGGATAAACTCACTCCTTGATGGCTTCTCTAACGGCAATAATAAAGCCATAGATTACTATGTCACGGCGGATTTTGATTCGGTGTTGCATTTGTTTGAAACCATTGAAGATACCATTGCACCAGACATCTACAATTCAGGCTGGCCAACTGATGTAAATGGCAAGTTTCAATCAGGCCCCATAGATAACGACAGCCGGGTTGAAGAAGTAACAACTGCGCTGTATACCCAAGTGAGCATGACGTTTGATGTGGATGACATGCCGTTAAATGTACTTGTTGGCTTGCGCTATGAAAAAACTGAGGTCACCTCTGCGGGTTTGGAGCGCCCTGCGGTGTCGATGGAGTGGGTGAATGGTAATGAGTGGGAGTATGTGTACGCCACCGATCAGAGCTTTTCGCAAGGTGAAGGTGAAACCGAAGAGTTACTACCCAGTGTCGATATTGACTATGAAATTGTTGATGATGTGATTTTACGTGCATCTTACTCGCGTTCGTTGACACGCCCATCAATTGAGGCGCTAGGCTCTACCAAAAACTTCATTGGCAACCCAAAAGTGGGGCAACGCAAAGTAGAAGTCGGCAACCCACAGTTAAAACCATATGTAGCGGATAACTATGACCTATCGGCTGAGTATTATTATGAAGAAGGTAGTTACGTCTCGATCGGGTATTTTAATAAAAAAGTAGATAACTTTTTAGTGAATGTGACCACCAACGAAACCGTTGCAGGGCTAACCGATGCGTTTATTGGCCCTCGCGCCGAGCAAGCACGACAAGAGCTGATTGCAGAGGGTATTCAGCCATCAGATCAGGCTATTCATGACCGGATTAACCAAAATATGGGCCGTGATGCAGGAACGCGAATAGCGGGTAATACTGATGATCCGTTAGCAAGTTTTGCGGTATCTCGAGATGTAAACTTACGTGCCTCGCGCTTGTATGGGTGGGAGTTTGCCGTTCAGCATATGTTTGGTGAATCTGGGTTTGGTTTACAAGCCAATGCCACGAAAGTCAGCGGCGATGTTGAAGTCGACCGAGATGTGGTTGACCCACAATTTGCGTTAGTGGGTATGAGTGATTCAGCTAACTTTTCGGCAATATACGATAAAGACGGCTTATCGGTCAGGCTTTCGTATAACTGGCGTGATGAGTTTTTATCGGGTTTTGATCAGCATTCATCACCAGTATTTACTGAAGCATACTCGCAGGTGGATTTAAATGTGAACTATCAAGTGACCGATCAACTAGTGGTGTTTTTTGAAGGGTTAAATATTACTGAACAAACGCAACGTGTATATGTGCGCTACCCAGAGCAGTTTTTAAATGGGGCGCAATATGGTGCTCGCTATAATATTGGGGCCCGCTATACTTTTTAAATAATTGATTTGAATAGTGTGTTTAAAAATAAACGGCTGTATCTGTGATGCAGCCGTTTATACGATAAAGCACGCAACACAGCGACAACCAGCTTGGTTAAGTTAAGGTTGAAAAGTCGGTTAATAGCGCGGTTGAAAGTATGGTTGAGAATATGGGTCACAATACGACGGCTAACACATCAAAGAACAGTACATCAGAAAGTAGTGCATCAGAAAACAGTACATCAAATAGTACAGTGACACGCATTGTCATCATTGGTGGAGGAAGTGCAGGGTGGTTAACCGCGGGCGTTATTGCCGCCCATCATGGTGAGCAGGTGCACGTTACGCTCATCGAATCCGCGAATATTAAAACCATTGGTGTAGGTGAAGGCACATGGCCTACGATGCGAGATACACTGCAAAAAATAGGCATAAGTGAAACAGACTTTATGCGCAGTTGTGACGCATCATTTAAGCAAGGCTCTCAGTTTATCAATTGGGGGTCGAGTCAGGTGCCTGACAATTATTACCACCCGTTTTCATTACCCGCAGGGTATGCGCAAGGTCATTCAGCACATGTTCCTAGAAGTTCAGATCTTAGTTTTGCCCAGATGTTGTGCCCACAAGCAATATGGTGTGACGCCAAATTAGCGCCCAAACTCGGTAGCGACAAAGAATTTGCAGGCCAAGGTAATTATGGCTACCACTTAGATGCAGATAAATTTGCAAAACTTTTAAAAAAGCATTGCACTGAGCAATTACACGTCGCGCATATTGTGGATGAGGTGATAGGGGTTAGTGGACAATGCACCGATAACATAGAGGCTGTGATCACGAAAACATACGGTAACGTGGTGGGAGAGCTATTTATTGATTGTAGTGGCGGCGCGGCACTACTAATTGATAAACACTATAAAGTACCCTGGCTGAGTCAACAGCAGGTGTTAAAAAATGACTCAGCGATCGCGGTGCAAGTGCCTCACAAGAGCAGTGAGTGCGATATAAATTCTTGCACACTTTCTACCGCACAAACTGAGGGGTGGATATGGGACATTGCTTTGCCCACACGCCGTGGTATTGGCTATACGTTTGCCAGTGAGTTTACCGGTGAGCACATCGCCAAGGCTGCGTTGTTAAACTATATTAAAAAACAAGGGTTAAGCAAACCTGATGCTGAGGCTATTCGCACAATTAAGTTTAACCCCGGGTATAGGCAAACGCTTTGGTATAAAAACTGTGTTGCAGTGGGTATGTCTGCCGGGTTTTTAGAGCCTTTAGAGGCATCTGCGTTGGTTATGATTGAGTTAAGTGCGGCGTATATTGCTGAAAACTTACCGCAAAACCACGTGCATATGGAAACGGTCGCAGCACGTTTTAACCGAGAGTTTAGCCATCATTGGCAAAGTGCGGTGGCATTTTTAAAATTGCATTATGTGCTGAGCAATCGGGCTGACAGTGAATATTGGCAAACTATGCGCTCACAAGGCATACCGAAAAACTTGAGTGAACTATTGGCATTGTGGCGTTATCAAGTGCCTAAGCATCAAGACTTACCCCACAAAAACGATATATTTTCGGTGGCAAGTTACCAATATATTTTATATGGCATGGGGTTTGAAACAGCCATAACACAATCGGTTTTATCGGCGCAGTCAAAGACACTTTTTAAAGACATTCAGCTCAGCGTAAATCGCTTTGCTGAGCAGGGTAAACAGACCTTACCCACAAACCGAGCATTGCTTTTGAATATTAAGACCCATGGCATACCAAAAATATAAACAGAGGTGACAATGAGCAAAGTTGAGCTAGTTAATAATAAAGACCATCATAAAATTAAAGTAATGACCCATCGTAGTAGCCAACTTGGCGATGATGTGAGTATTACGGGAGTATTCCCCAGCGAGTTTGTGCAATTGCAAAATGAGTATGTGATTTTTTTCAAAAAGAACGCACAAACAGGGCTGTTTCACTCGGTGGTTTTATTGGGGTTTGTTGAGAGAGAAAATTTATATTTAGAAAGCGATAATTGGATGGCCGAGTACATGCCACTGTCGATATTACGTGCGCCGTTTTTAATTGGGTTTACAGAGCACATAAACAACGGTGTGCCCGAGCAAGTCGCGGCAGTGCACATTGATGTGGCACATCCCAGAGTAAACCATGAACGTGGTGAGCCGCTATTTTTAGAGCATGGCGGCAATAGTGAATATTTGACACAAATAAACAGTGTTTTACAGGCCATTCATCATGGACATGCTGACGACGAAGCCTTTATGCAAAGCTTACTTAAATATGAATTGTTGGAAAGTGCCACCCTTAAAGTAGGATCAGATACCTTAACTGGCTTGTACACCATCAATGAAGATAACTTACGTCAGTTAGACGCAAGTGCCCTTGAAGCGCTGCACCAAGTAGGTTATTTACAGCATATTTATATGGTGATGGCGTCTCTTGGGCAGTTAAAAAACTTGGTCAATGTAAAGTTGAACCAAAACCAGCAACAAAGCGAGCGCCAAAGCCCATCGCAAAGTGAAGCTTAAGGGCATTAAATGAACCGCGTACTTACTTTTGATCTGCCTGACCAAACGCAAATTTCGTCGTTAATTACTGAGGTAACACAACAGCAAAGCCAACCTATTTTATTTAAAGGGGCTGGGCACAGCTGGCCTATTGTTCAAGCGGCAATGCACTCTGATGAGGCATTTTTTGATTACATAGCTCAATTTGATGCAAACGTGCCAGTATTTGCCTGCTGGCTGGCGGCAAAGTATAACGGCCGATTTTTTTACGATGACAGCTTAACCAACAAGAACTTCACACAAAGTAAAACCACATTGGCTGAGATTATTCGTTATTTAAAAAATCAGACCTCGGTTCAAGAAACAACTCAAGCGACAGATACCGTGTATATGGGCTCTACCACGTTAGAGTATTGCTTGCCCGGCTTAACTGCACAGACCCCATTTAATTTTGCACATGCAGACAGCCATAAACACGACAGCGCATTAACCAGTTTGTGGCTAGGGGGCAAAACTAAAATTGCAGCCCATTATGACGTACCAGATAACTTAGCCTGTGTGGTGGCCGGCAAGCGCCAGTTTACCCTGTTTGCTCCTGAGCAAATTAAAAACTTATACCCAGGCCCCATAGATGTAACGCCTGCAGGGCAGGTGGTGAGTTTAGTCGATATAACCGACCCCGATTTAATGCGTTTTCCGCGATATAAAGAGGCGCAAACTCACGCCTTTGTATGCGATGTGTATCCCGGTGATATGCTCTATATCCCTAGCCTATGGTGGCATCATGTTGAAGGTAAGAGTCATGTCAATGCGTTGATCAACTATTGGTGGCGAGATGCGCCGCGCCATTTAGGTATGCCCAGTGACGTATTAACCCATGCGTTATTATCATTAGCCCAGTTACCTGCACACGAAAAAGCGGCTTGGCAAAGCATATTTGATCACTATATTTTTAATAGTGAAGATAAGCATACCCATATTCCAAATGATGCTAAAGGCCGGCTGGCAGCCATGAACCCCGCACAATCAATGGCCCTGCGCGCTGAGCTGATCAATTTACTGAATAAATGAACCCATTGACGCAAATAGTAACTTGTTGCTTATTTATACATTAAATGTTAATTGTATGTTTCTTGAGCTTATTTAAGGAACAAACATGTATCGGTTTAACACATTACTTTTGGCTAAATTAGCCTTAGTGAGCACGATTGCCAATGCGGCAATCCCCTATGACAATGCACAGTATCATTATACGCAGCCAAATGGAGAGGTACTCTCCATCTCCCTAGACGGGAACGATTACTTTGCTTATCAGCGTACGAGCGACGGACGATTGGTTGTATTTGATAATCAATTAAATGGCTTAGCTTATGCTGAGGTATCAAGTGATGGGGCTGAGCTTATTTCGACTGGGGTGTTAGCCAAGGCGGACACCGCGAATAACTCGCAGCAAGATGCAGCTGACCATCGGGCTTCACAAAAAGGCATGTTACAACAACATGTGCAAAATGTGAAAACATTAACACCCGCCGCTGTCAGCGCAAAAGTAGCACAAGCGCAACAAGCCATGTTGTTAAGTACCGAGCAATTACACAGCCATATTGTAGTTAACAATCAAACCCAACCTCATGTAACGCACGATGTACATCAAGTCACTACACTTGAAGAGGCCGCGGGTAATGTAAAAGGCCTTACCATTATTATTGATTTTCCTGATCAGCGCGGCACCATCAATAAAAGCCAAATTGAGTCTTTTCTAAATGATATAAATTACACCGAATTTGGTAATGCGCAGTCGGTACGCGGGTACTTTAGGTCGGTCTCAGGGGGGAAGTTAGATTATACCAATACGGTAACTCAGTACTACACCGCGAAAAAGAACAAATCGTACTATGCCGACAGCCGTTATAGCTCTACGGTGCGCTCACAGGAGCTGATAAAAGAAGCCTTAGATTGGCTTGAAGTACAGCAAGGCTTTGACTTTTCGACGTTATCAACCAACAGCAGTAAGCAAATAAAAGGCCTAAACATTTTTTATGCGGGTAATTCTGATAGCAGTTGGTCAAAAGGGCTATGGCCACACATGGCTCGGTTGAGCCCCCAATTTTGTGCTGACGGCGTATGTACCGACCGATACCAGATCACCGATATGCGTGATAGCTTAGCCATTGGTACCTTTGTACATGAATCAGGGCACTTGATCACCAATTGGCCAGACTTATATGACTATGATGGCAGCTCAGAAGGCTCTGTCGCAAGCTTTGGCGTGATGGGCTATGGTGCAATTGGCACGACCAATAAGTTTAAACCTACGCCTCCAGTGGCACACTTTCGAAATCTTGCTGGGTGGGATGCAGTCACAGAGCTAAACCCCGCCATAAATAGCAATGCACCTAAAGGGGTGTTAACGCATACGTCGGCAAGTAACACGTCATATAAGTGGACTAACCCAGCCAACCGAAACGAAGCGTTTTACATTGAAGCGGTTCATCGTGCAGGACAAAATTCAGAGCAGTTAGACTCGGGGCTTGCAATTTGGCACGTAGACAATGCAGGTAGTAACTCGAATGAGTGGCGACCGTATATTCAAATGGAACACGCCGACGCGAATCGAGATCCAGAAAACAACATTAACCGCGGTGACAATAGCGACTTATTTAAAGCCGCAGGAGAGTTTTCAAGTACTTTACCCAATGCATTAACCAATAAAGGCACCAATGCACTGTGGTGGAATGGCCAAGATTCAGGCTTGTCGATTAAGAATATTTCAGACGCTGCAGCCACAATGTCATTTGAGCTTGTCACCGGCACACCGCCCCCAACGGGTGATGTGTATACTGGCACGCTGGCGAACAAAGAACAGCACGTTCACCCAGATGGTCGCTGGTTTCAATACGCGGGTGGCACCATTGGCTTACAACTTGCCGGCCCAAGCAATGCCGACTTTGATTTAAAACTTGAAAAGTGGACCAATGGCAGCTGGCAGCAAGTCGCGATATCTGAAACACCGTCTTCGCAGGAATCAATTAATTACAATGCAGCTAGCGGTTATTACCGCATATTGGTGTATTCGTATTCAGGCGCAGGGAGTTATCAGTTAACGGTTAATAAATAGCGTGAGTAAATAAATCACATGAGTAAGCAGAGCTGAACTTTTATATATGTATCCAGCTCTGGGCTCAAAACGGCGATCACAGGGTAAGCAATTACTCTGTGATTTTTTGAGGTCTGAAAGGGGTGGGTTATTCAGCAAGTACAGCTTTCCTTCTCGCTATGTAAAGTGAGATTTACGCTCGGTTAACTCAAAGTGAAATCTTTATAGTCATGAATTTATAGTGTTTTTTACTTTTTGGATTTTACATAACGAGTCAAATTCATTCTCGGTTAAGTCAATTATCGGGTTCATCCGGTGTGGAAAGGTGATTGTTGTGGTGAAGGAAAAGTGTTAAGTTATTAATATATATTAAATTAATTAGCGGTTCTGATTTCCTCTGCATGAAATAAGGGCAGAGTGTTTATCGGCATTCACGCTAAAACGCTGTTGGGTATACATGGAAGATTCAGAGTACATAGTCGAAAACCCGAAAGATGGCACTGTAACAATTGCAGGGTGCTATCAAATAAATGGGCAAATAATGGATGCTGACATTACAAAATGTGCTTACTGTAATTCGGAAGTTATTTATTACGACGATTATGACGCATATATTTGTGCGTACTGTAATAAGTGGTTAGAGAAAAAGTGTGGTGACTCAAATTGCAGATATTGCTTAAACAGGCCAGAAAAGCCACTTCCAAACGCCAATGAGCTTAGAAGGTTAAAGTATACCTAACAAGTGCCTAAACCACGGACGCAAAACAGCAGGCTTGCGCTCCTTCGTCGCTAATTTTAGCCTGTAACATTTTAGAAGACACCCAACGTAAATTGATTGTGACACGATGACCAGCATTAACTTTTGAATAGATGTCACTTATTGATAAAAAGAAAAAGTCTAAAGCAGCATCATCCCCTGATTAGCCTTGTGAAGTATGCAAAATCGGGGTCTTACGATTTAACGAAATAGTTAATTCAAGTGAAGAGGTCATGAAATTAGCACGAACGAGCTAGCAGCAGAGCTTGCTGAATTAAATCAACGGGTTAACCTGCTTAAGTGTTCAGGCTAGAAAAGTGCGTGCGCGGTGAAAATATCATTGATAAATCAGCGAAAATTAGCTCTAATGGCAGGATAAAACGTACTGAGTAATGCAGGGATGGCTTAATCACGAAAGACAAGCCAATAAAATAGGCTCGAGACAAGTTACGCCACTAAAAGCAAATTCCCATAGCATAAATAACACCAACTCTGACACACCGAGCAGGTAGCGGCTCAGTCCAACAAGCGATTATGCAGCACAAACAACGTGCTGCATAAATACTAAATAGTTAAGTGTCAGGAATATATAAATGAAACTATATCGGTCTGAAGATGAAGTATCAGTTTCTGGTGATGTTGCTGAACTAAAAGACATGCGCTTGAAAATTGAACGTATCAAAGAAAAAGAAGAAATCGAATTTACTTTTGATACTGACGCGAGTTCTGAACCTTATAAGTTTCTTGAAAAATCAATGATTGTAAGGGCTGGAGAAGGCCCAGCCATTGCTGTGTATGAGAAAGGAATGGGGATCGTAGTTTCAGGAAGTCTTAAGAATCTAGAGGTATTTTCTTCATTCTTTGATTTTGAAGAAGATACTGAAGCTGGCTGTCATTACCACTGGGATGAAGCTTGTGGTACTGATTATGTTGCAGATGGCACACTTCCAATTGTTGTCGCTGTAGCATGAAACACTTAACACATATGAGCCTTAACTCTGTCAATAGGCACTAATGTTCTTTTTAGCCGTTTTTATACAATGACGGCCAACTCTAAAATTATTTAATAACAGGCAAATATGGTTTTCATCCGGAGACCTCGTCGTTCGGAAATAAATACGTATAACACATATGAGCCTTAACTCTGTCAATAGGCACTAGTGTTCTTTTTGGCCGTTTTTATACAGTGACGGCCAACTCTAAATCAATAATCAAATTCGTTTATTTCATCGGTCGATGTGGCTGTTAAGCAAGTTGCTTGCGGCAAACACATAGTGAGGCTCTCTTATTGCTGCCTACTTTTGTCCACTTCCTTATGGATTCGCAGGAACACTATGCTTAAATGGATTTAGGCAGTAGAGCGAAGCAGGATGCCAGAGCCGAGACATTCATCGGTTAACCTCATCATGGCACTATTCAAGGCGGCTGGTTTCATTATTGTGATCCAGTTAGTTTCAGGCTCAAGTCAGGTGTAAGCAACTTTGCATATTGTATTCGTGCACGCGTACTGAGCATCTTGAAAATCGAAGTGGAAAGCCACTAAACGATTGAATCAAAATAGGAACTCGGCTATGGTTGAGGCATCAATAAAAAAATAAGTTAAAACGAGTAATTCTACAGGCTCGTTATATTTCAAGGATGGCTCGGCGTTGGATTCATTAAAATTAAACGATTTTCTTCACCCAAGACCTTCTCCTAAATGGATTGATGTTCTCTGTAAATTACAACATTTTGCGATTATCACCTATGCAGTTGATCCTTCAAGGTTTGATGGGCTTTTTCCTGAGCGTTTTAAACTAGATACTTTAAAAATTAATGGTGAAGAAAAAGCTTTAATTTCCGTAGTTCCTTTTATCGATGTAGATTTTACATCTGCGGTTATGCCATTTCCTAAGTTCACAATGGGACAAACAAACTATCGAATTTATATTATCGATCAAGAAACAAATGAGCGATGCGTTTGGTTTCTTGGTACAACTTTAGATTCATGGACACTTGCAGTACCAAGACTTTGTTGGAACTTACCTTGGTATAGTGGTGAAGTTAAATTTGAATGTGAATATGATGAACCACAACAAAGATACCGTAAATACAAAATGACGACAGAAGCCACTTGGGCTCCAGCTAATGTTGAATTAACACAAACCAAAGACTCCAAAATTGAATTGTCAGGCTTCCCTGATACAGAAACGGGTCTAGTATACCTAACGCACCCTTTAGCTGGTTTTTATCATCGTCGAGATGGTAAATTAGGTACGTATAGGGTGTGGCACAAGCAATTAGAAGTATCTTCTGCAAACCTTAAGTTTGCTAGTTTTGGTTTACTATCTCGCTTAGGTTTAGTCACTCAAGAGGAACAACAAACCCCTCATAGTGTACTAATTGAACCGATTAATGAATTTACTATTTATTTACCGCCAAAAGTGGTGAAATAGAAATATATCAAGCAATTAAAGCGGAACTTTTTACAGTTTGCTCGGTTCCGCTTCGCTTCACATTTTAGCCAACTATTATTCACCGCTTAAGGCGGCGCTAAGTATTTTTCACGTTGAGGAGTCAAATTGAGCAATCCATTTCATTTATCATTTGTTGTTCCTGAGTTACGTTTATCAGAAGAGTTTTATGTCAACTTTCTCGGCTGTAAAAAAGGCAGGGATACAGGAAAATGGATAGATATTATCTTTTTCGGCCACCAATTAACTCTTCATCAAGAAACAGAAACTATGAAAGCTCAATCTATAGACCATTTTGGTGTCATTTTAGAAAAAGCAGAATGGTTGTCTATTATTCAAAAGGTTGAAGTTGATACTTTACCATTTGTTCTTCCACCTAACGAAAAAACCAATGATGATAATAGCGAATCAGGTAAATTTATTATCAATGATCCTGCAGGTAATTTAATAGAATTCAAATTTTATAAAAAGTCACCTTTAATTATGGTGTCATAAATACATAACAAGGATTTAAAGCGGTACAGCTATTAGTTTACAGGGCTTTCGCTTCGCTATACATTTTAGAAAATTATTATCCGCCACTGAATAAGCTATATGATCTCCTCGTTATCAAGCAATAACACTTTCTGCCTTAAAAGTTTGTCTCCCGTAACTATGAGTGGTGAACTTCTTATCGGAATTCCTCTATAATTACATCTAAATGCATGTTGAAGTAAACGGTCGTTGGATAATGACTTTTGCAAATCGACAACAGCACATGTTCTATTGGGGGATTATCCTGTTCCCGTAAAATGAGTATTTGTATTTATTTTTACTTTATATTAATTTGACAGTATGAAACGGAGTGCTTGCTTAATTTTAACGCTAGAGAATGAAGAGAGTACCCAGCAAAAAAGTTGTTATATTTTATGTAGATTAATGAGTATATTTTATGGCTACAAACTATAAATTTGAAAGACTGAATGCTGGCAGAGATTATATTGCTGATAACTATGACGCTCCGCTTAGCTTATCTGGTATGGCAACATATTCATATATGTCCCCTTACCATTTTTTGCGTGTTTTCAAGAACACTTATGGAGAAACGCCTAACGAATTCTTGATTCGTCTTAGAGTTGAGCAAGCTAAGAAGATGCTTATTACTGAAAACTTTAGTGTCTCAGAAATTTGCGAGAAAGTGGGTTATACAAGCCTTGGTAGTTTTTCTTCATTATTTTTAAAACAAGTGGGTATGGCGCCCACGGTGTATCGTCGTAAGCTTTGGGCTTTGTCTGCAGAATCGTATCGCTTTCCATCACAGGCTATACCGGCATGTTATGCGTATAATTTTTTAGGGAAATCGACTAATTGAGCAATATTGGAGAAATATCATTGTGATTATTTCTATAGAATAAAGAGACATTAAAACAAGGAGTATTGAGATGATCACATCCATAGCACACACCACAATATATGTACTGAATCAGGATGAAGCACTTGATTTTTATAAAAATAAGCTCGGGTTCGAAGTCGGTGATGACATGAAAGTAGAGGGCGATTTCCGATGGCTAACGGTATATCCGAAATCTAATTCACAGCTTCAGTTGGTATTGGCAGAGCCAAAAGAGGGACCAATGTTCACTAAAGATTCTGCCGAAAAGATACGAAGTTTGATCGAAGAGGGGGCATTTGGGGCGGGTGTTTTCGAAACTGAAAATTGCCAAAAGACGTACGAAGAGCTTGTGGCTAAAGGAGTGGAGTTTATGCAGCCACCGACAGAGCAGCTTTATGGCGTGGAAGCTATGGGCATAGACAACTCAGGTAACTGGTTTAGTTTGGTTCAACGATAAAATACAACAAGTAAAGTCAGCTTGGTGCCGTTAACGGCATCTTGCTTTAGGCATTGGTATGGTCGCCTATTGTCAAATTTATGCACACAGCTTCAAGGCGTGCTGGTCACAAAACGTGAATGAACAAATTAATCAAAATGACGTCAAACGCTTTGCTTGCACTCACTTTTATAAGTAAATAAAAAGGGCAGATATAAAATACAGGGATCTTATGTGTGCGCCTTTGTATTGTTTATTGGGTCAAATCATGGACCCTGAAACCAGTTCAGGGCGACGGAGGTTGACACTAGATCATAGCGACGGAGGTTGACACTAGATCATAGCGACTGAGATTGAAACCAGCTCAGTGCGACTGAGATTGAAACCAGTTCAGGGCGATTGAGATTGAAACCAGTTCAGGGCGACTGAGATTGAAACCAGTTCAGGGCGACTGAGATTGAAACCAGCTCAGTGCGACTGAGATTGAAACCAGTTCAGGGCGACTGAGATTGAAACCAGTTCAGGGCGACGGAGGTTGAAACAAACTCAGGGCGGCAGAGGTTGAAACCAGTTCAGAGCGGCAGAGATTGAAACCAGTTCAGGGAGACGAAGATTGGCATTAGCTCAGGACGACGGAGGTGGCAAAGTTTGTATGCCGCCATACAGGCCGTGTCGATGATGAGTTGTAGTGGGGTGTTTTACTACGGTGAATACTTCGCCCACGTACTAAACTAAACTCTGTCAACGAGTTTCAATGTTGAGTGACCGAAACATAGTGTCGGTGGGAGGAATGAGCCGCGCCTTTATTTTGGGGGAAATCACACCGAGTTAGCTAGCAAAAACTTTATGTGAGCTTTTGCTATGCTTACAAAGGGTGAGGCTTATTCTATGGTGTTGGCTTTGTATAAGATATGGTGCTTCTTTATTGTATTTTTTTGTACTACTTGTGTTGCCTCTACGCCGTTTTCTGAACCGGAATTTAGCCAGATTAGTCAACATATCCACTATCTTAATGGCGACTCCCCACTTAAAGCGATAGCGGAAATCGAAAGAATAAAAAAGGAAGAAGGAAATAAGCTAACTCTGAGGCAGCGTATCAGATTGAAATACGCTAAAACATGGGCATTAGTTTTGGTTGACCGCCTTGAAGAGGCATTGAGAGAACTTGCACAGTGCAAAGTTTTGGATGCAGAATTAGAAGAGTCCTTATTGTTTTTTTATTACGGATTAACTGCCACTATTTTCAACCGAATAGAAATGTATGAGCTTGCCCTTGAGCATTATCTTGATGGCTATCGTATTTCAATTGAGAATGAACGAGACGTTGATATTAGATTAGCAGAGAACAATATTGGTACTGTTTATCTAGCGATGGGACATTTGCAGCAAGCTGAGCATTATTTTGATTTGTTTTATCAAGATGCACTTGAGCGAAAAGACGACCCGATGAGTAGTCTTGCGTTAACCAATTTAGGTAAACTTGCTTTTGTAAGAGGAAATACTGAGCTAGCCTACAGGCACTTTCAGGGCGCGCTTGAAACACAAAAAGCCATCAACTTTAATTACTTTTCGTCAGAGTCACATTATTACCTAGGTAAAATATATCGACAACGCGGGCAAGTAAATAATGCGCTTACCCATTTGAACACCGCAATAAATATCGCCAAAGAGTCAGATAGCTTGTCTTACAGTATCGCGCCCATAATAGGAAAAGCACGTCTTCTGTTGGATCTAGAACGATATGAACAAGCACTGAAAGATGTTAAGCAATCAATTAGTATGGCGATTAAATTTAAGCGTCATAAATCGTTAGCTGAAGCCTATTTACTGCAAGCGTCAATTTATACACAGTTGCAGCAGTTTGATTTGGCGTTAAAGGCAACCAAACAATATGCTGATGTGAAAGTAACGCTTTCTGAATGGCAGTCTAAAGTGAGTGTTGCTTACTACCTTGCTGAAGTCGATGTAACCAGTAAAGAACTCGATATAGCTAATTTAACTAAAGAAAATGTCATTCGAGAGTTGAGCAATAAAGCCATAAAGCGTCAGTTTATACTTTTTGTTGTGGCCGCAGTGGTAATTGCTGGGTTATTGGTTTTCTTTCTTCATAGAATTCGTGGGAAAAATCAGTTACAGGCGAAAACACTCAAAAAACTTAAAGAAACCCAGCAGCAATTAATTGAAGCGGAAAAGCTCTCTGCATTGACAATCATAGTGTCTGGGATGGCACATCAACTGAATACCCCCCTTGGTATTGTGGTGACTTCAACGTCTATAGTGACCGAACGACTGCAATACATTAAATGTGCAATAAACGAGAAAAAGTTAACGCAAAAGATGCTTTCTGACTTTATTGAACAATCTGCAGACGCGTTGATCTTGGTAAGAAACAACAGTAGCAAGGCAGCAGGTTTAGTTGAGAAATTTAAATTAATTGCAACAACATTAACAGGGATGGAATCAACATCGATTGATTTACGTGCGTTTATTAATGATAAGCTTGCTGGACTATTAGGTAAATATAAGTGTGGAGTAACGACAAATATTGAGGGTGACACCGTGCACATCGAGGGGTACCCAGAATTATTATTAAATGCCTTGGATCAACTCGTTGATAATTCAGTTCATCACGGGTTTTCGCAAAGAAGTGACAACCAAATTAACATAACCATCGACGTAAAAGAGGGTTGGGTAACAATAACGTACGAAGATAACGGGGTAGGCATAGAAAATGATCAGTTAAGTCAAATATTCACGCCGTTTTATACCTCCAGTATTCAAGATGGTAACTTGGGGATTGGTCTGAATATTGTTTATAACTCAATTGCCGTGTTGATGGGAGGTGAAGTGTCTGCGCAACCTACAGAGCAAGGGGCTAAGTTTGTGATGGAGTTTAGCCAAGTTATAAAAGAGGCTGAGTAGTTGGCTTCGGGTTCTATCGCCAGAAACTAGATAAAAAGGGTAGATAAACAGGGTAGGCAAAAAGCTTTGATACCAGCGCAGGTTTAAGTCCTACGTGCGTCACTTTTTAAGATAACTATGCTTGCGTTTCATAATTCCTCGAATACTGCGGCAGAGTGTTTATAGCATTAGCCCCTATCGATCTTAAATTTAGTGCTGATTTAGATATTTAACCTGATTTATTTATGGTTTTTTTAAGTTTGCTCTTTTATTTTTTTGCCTCAAAAGAACCGGTCAGATCACTTTGCTTATGTTTCAGGCCAAATCAATAACTTTGATTTAAACCATTTAAGTTATTTCTGCGACTAACTTATTTTTAATATTAAAGATATGATTGCAATGATAAAAAGAACCACTATTTTCATGATTTTCAGCTGCGTGCTTGGACCGTTTGCACACGCTGAGCCGATACTACTTACTAACGGTACGTTATTAGAGCCAAGCACTCAATCAGTAATTAAACAACACCTCTTGCTTGATGGTGATCGGATTATTAGTCGACTAGAGCGTATTCCAAATAACTTTATGGGGAAACAAATTGATATAGCTGGGAAATATGTGATCCCAGGTTTAATTGATATGCACACCCACGCATTTGGCAATAGAGCGCCAAACACCAAAACAGAAACGATGGGTCCAAGTACGACCGCTCAAGTAGTTTTACATGCTGGTGTAACTGGTTTTGTGGACTTATTTGGTAACGAGCAAAGGTTGTTTGAGCACAGGAGGCTCCAACACGCAAAATTAATTACGGGAGCAGATATTTATGCGAGTTTATCGTGTTTAACAGCCCCTGGTGGACATTGTTCTCAGTTCGGCAAAACACGCACTATTTCTAATGAACAAGAAGCTACTCGGCACATTGCTGAGCTTGCGAAAAAGCAAGCTGACGTGATAAAGCTTGTGAGTACTTTAGAGGGAAAATTACCATCACTAACGGCGCATAAGCTTGAATACACAATTAAAGAAGCTAAAAAGTACGGTATTAAAACGATTGTGCATATTCATACTCTTGCAGATATTGAAAACGCAATTAAAGCAAAGGCAGATGCAATCACTCATTTACCTGATGATACGGTTTTGCCTATAGATCTTGCAAAAACCTTAGCCGAAAATGGTATTGCAGTTATTCCTACCACCTCAGTTGATACAGATTATTATGAGTTTTTGTTTTCTAATGTGCTAGAGTCACCGTTGGCTAAAAAAGTCGCTGCTTCACGGATTTTAGGCGCTTATGCAGTGTCTGCAAGCAATATGACGATGAAAAGTAAACATAAAATTAAGCGAAGAACTAATATGTATTACCAATCCTTAGCAAACTTAATTGCAGCAGATGTAAAGTTGTTAGCAGGGTCAGACTCTGGTAATTATGGTACTTTGCAAGGATTTACAATGCACCGTGAACTTGAGAAGTTTGTTAGCGCGGGTCAATCGCCTTGGCTTGCCCTAGCGAGTGCAACAAGCTACGCGCGTGAGTTTTTAAATAGGCCAACAGGCTTAAATAAAAATGGGGAGGCAAGTCTGGTTATTTTAAATAGCTCCCCTATTGAAGATATAAAAAATAGTCAAGATATTTTTGCTGTGATACACCGAGGTAAGCTAATCAATTAAGGCCTATTACCCTCAATTGATGAACTGTTTCAGGTTATAAAGTAGGGTTCAGGCCACTGCCTTCATAATACTATTTAATGAGCGTTTATCGACGATAGTGATCATTGTTTATATTGATTTTACTTAAGAAGGTTATTTACTAATACGTCATGCTGAGCACCGTGGTGTATTATAATATTGGAAAATAGGTAAAAGTATGTTGTTAATACTTAAGGAGCTATATTGAAATTTGTACAATCCAATACACAAGGAATTAAGTTTAGAATTTATACTTATGTTATGAAGCTAGCACTCCCTACACTCGTTCCGTTTATTCTTTCAATAGCAAATGGGGAGGAAACGTTTGCTATTCAATATTTGTGTTTTTTACTTGCGGCGGCCTTACTTGTGTCTATGTGGTTACTGATATTTAATACCGGAGAATCAAAAATAGACGCGTATTCTATCGAACTCAATAAAAGCGGTATTTTCCTAACAAAATTTGGAGAAAGCAAGTCGTTGTTATGGCGTGACTATACGGGGTTTAGCATTGGTGGAATACCGAAAAATATTACTGTAAAAAATAACCAAGGGATTGAATTTTTAATAGGGTATTACATGTTTAACTCAGACCAAAGCGCGCAAATAATTGCGGTATTAAAGGCAAGAAGCCCCATAGGGCATAGCACTTTTAAGCATAACAGGTAAAACAGAACTCTTTAATTACATTTTATTATCAGCTGAAAGTTACTTGCCATAAAATGCGCACTATGAGTAAGTAGCCAGCTTAGCTGACCACTTACGTTATCGAGTGAAGTTCACACCGAGTTTATTCTGTCGCATTACAACCTTTACCAGGTTCATTGCTACATACAACATCGGTGATGGTGACTGTGCCCGTTGGAAGCGGGTTACCATTTAGGGTTACGGCAACTCCTGATGCGAGCATGTGGTTGAGAATACGTTGCAATGCATCGCTTGCACCTCTGGCTCTGTAGCCGGTATAGTTATGTGATTCGTGTAAGCGGATCCCTTTATCTCGCCCTGAATCAATAATGGGTTCAAACATGACAGACACGTCACCATTTAAGTTTTTTATTATACCTTTAAACATAAAGGCATAAGTCGTGCCATCGCTAGGAAAGTGTACATTAACCGCGAGGTTAACTGTAAGCGCTTGATTTACTATAGCGGTGCCTAAACTGACTGATGCAGACGTAATGGCACCGGCTATATTACCTGTAAAGTAGTCACTCAGTGCTGTTTTAATCGCTGCCTTTTGTGGTGCATACTTAGCAACCGTATGAGCCGTATTAATATCTGAATATGCCCCTAAGAATGGTCGTAAATGCTCGATGTTTACGCTACCTTGAGCTAAGTCTTCAATTGTATTTTTGGCGTTTCGAACATGTGTTACACCCGCTCTAATAGACTCTTTTACAGGAATAGCCCAATACATGACCAAGCCTTCTTCACGCTCAGTTTGATAAGCGCTCACTTTATTATTATGTATATCAATAACGTGTACTTTACCACCATTGGGAGCATATTGAATTGCACGGTTTTGCATTTGTTGTTCAGAACATGCATTACAGACAGCAATCATATCACTGGCAAAACTAAACGAACTAAGAAGGGTGCTGCTTACAGCAAACGAGACGGCAACGACAGTTGAAAATAATTTCTTCATGGTATTTCCTTATAAATTGAAGATTAAGTGGCACATCAGTGTGCACAAAATTAACTTTAGCTTGCTTTATGAGAGGGTCAAGTAGAAATTGAGCCGTTTTTAGCCAACTAAAATTGACGACCAAAGGGATGCCTTTTGAATTAAAGCTGTACTTTGTGCTTGTAGATTCATTGATTGGTTTTCTTGTTCTGAGCATACTACTGAAGCGCTACAATGAAACTATTGTAGTCACAATGCTTTATTCATAAATATTTTGTAATACTTTTAAACACTTTTTTAATCTGTTTTTGCTAAGTAGGCGTATAAACTGAAGTCATAAAATGCTTTGAGTGGCTTAACAATGAGAAAAATAATTATATTACTTGCGCTATTAACAGTTGCGGGGTGTTCTACTAAATTCGCATACCGAAATGCAAGTTGGCTCACCTATTGGTATTTAGATGACTATATTTCATTGACGGATGATCAAGAAGCGCGTTTTGACGAACGTTTACAACTTTGGTTAAGTTGGCACAAAGCCGAGGAACTTGATAAATATATTGCTCACTTTAATGAAATAAAAGCAGATGTTGAAGCCGATAACATGTCTGTGCAGCGCATAGAGTTTCACCAAAACAGATTGCGCGCGCATTGGTATCGAGTCAGAGATACAGTAGCGCCTGATTTGGCTGCAATGGCACCCATGTTAACTCAAGAGCAAGTGAACACGCTTTTTTCTGAGTTGGCTGAATCAGAATTAGAGTCGATAAAAAAGCGTCAAAAGCGCTCGGTACAAAAACGTAAAAAACGGTGGCTGAATGACCAAGAAAATAATTTAGAACGTTGGTTAGGTAACCTCAATGACAGGCAAGAAGACTTGATAGTCGCATTGTACGACAAACAGCAGACGACTGCTGACTTGAGAGCTGAATACCGAACCAATTATCAAGCTCAACTCAAGGCCCTATTGGCAAAGCCTAGTACAGATAAACAATTTGAAACTGGTTTGGTAAAGTTACTCAAAGAGCCTGAACAGTTTAGAAGTGCGGAGTTAGCTGAGCGCATTGCCCACAATAGACATCAACGTAATCAGTTTTTAGCTGAGGTTTATCAGAGTTTGTCTGAGAAGCAACATCGTCATTTAATAAAAGAGTTAGAAGAACTGATTGATGACTTTACCTCATTAAAAAAATAATGAATACAGCAGCGGCTGAAAACTTAAAAATAGGTGCCTATTTATCAGTTTATTTCATTAAACTACTGAGCAATGTTAAGTCATACATATAGTGGATAATTAGGAGGTAACAAACATTTAGTTTGCTTTTAACTATTGTCATGGAGAAAGTTCAAAAGCGCTAATTCTTTGTTTGCATCGTAATACTATGAAAGAGAGAATGAATCGTACTGTTTTTAAAGTAATGATAAGAATCTTTATATTTATGCAATGTTTATTACGTCATGTTATTTTAGATGTGCAGTGCAGGTTTTTTATTTGAGTTTTTGATGAAATATGGATGTAGCATTGTAAACTTTACAATATATAGCCGTTTGTAAAAGCAACAGCTATATAGCGCTAAAAGAACTATTCAGTTACAACCCGAGTAAGTACTTTAACTGAGCTAAGTGGCACATATACTAGGTCGTATATAACAGGCGCTGGCCAGATCAAGCTCTTAAACTCGCCCATAACGGATCTTGGCTCAGGGCAAACTGCCTGTTCTGGAGCGCTGAACCAAGATGTATATCGAGTTTCACCTGCCGAAAAAGAATAAAGAGTTCCATTCTTTTGTGTTATTCCTGAGTTTGTATAATTACACTCTTTCGAATAATAAGTTATCTTTTGAGAGGCTGCTGCTTTATTTAAAAAAGCTGAACTAAATAAAAAAGAGCAAGTTATTAAAGTAAGTATATTTTTAGCTTTCATTTTTATCCTTAAACAATTCTAATTAAAAGCCACTATCATCGCGGCTGAAGTAATTTAACATGATTGCTGAAAAATGCATCATGAAATTAATTTATTTTGGTTTGAATTGTTGTGAACAACAGTAACCATAAATACACTTATTCCATTGTTAGTTTAAAATAATGTATTTGATTTTTACTTTATTTCGGTTTTCCCTACTTCTAATGGCTTAGCATTATAAATAAAAAACTATCAATTTATAATATCAATGAATGTGTTAATTACTGTTTATATATCACAAACTATGTGCGTGATAAATATGGTGAGTACAGAGAATGAATAGGCAGATTTTTGAGCAATGCATGACTGCCACTTAATAGTACATTGTATATGTTATGATGTTTTTGCTATTTGGAAGTGGTAAGCATCAAACATCAAACGAATAGCGCTAATAACAAATAATTGAACTACGAGAATGAGTGGTAGTTGTGTGGGTAAAGCTACTCAGTATGTATTATCAATAAAACTAGCGACTGATGGCATTATGAATAACGAATATCTCATCTCCTACATTTTATGCTCTATTGAGGTAATCAATTGAGAGAGAAGTCATGTGTTCATAACAGCAGCTGAGCTGCCTAGATGATTATTTTCACATACAACCGTTTCAGAGCTTACAAAAACATTAGTCACTAGAGTGTTGATATTGAAATATCTCTTCTAGTGGTAACTTAAATACCGTCGCAATTTTAAATGCTACTTCAAGCGATGGAGAGTATTTATTGGCCTCAATCGCCATGACGGTTTGACGTGTTACGCCAATCTCCTGAGCCAGTTGCTTTTGCGTCATTTCATTATTTAAAAAGCGCAGAGTTCGAATTGAATTGGTAATAACGCCACTAGCCATAAATAGCTCCGGTTCGTCCTTTGTAGAGTTGTGTCGCGTAGTTGGTTATTTCCGCCAATAAAAAGGCGCAAACCATGATATGTAATGGCAAAAAAGGTATGTTGTATTCTATAGATGGTCCAAACCCTTGCGCATGCGCTTGATATTGAAAGATTGCAATGCATATCCCTGTTTGTAATATATACGTGGTGTATTTATATCCAACTAAGCTTATTTGTTTTTCGCGCACATCAAGTGGTTGTTCAAGCTCATCATCGCTGATGAAAGCCAGCACGATATAACTGATCACCATGAGTACAATACTGTAAATAATTACTTGCAGTAACAGCTCAGATAGCCAAACCGGTGATGCAAGTTGTTCTGAGCTAGCTGAAAACACGTTTTTTAGATAGAAATAGCCAATGTAAGTACTGACTAATAAGTCAATACTCAATGTAACCTCTCTAAAACTGATACTTTGCAAAAATTCTTTTAAAGCGGCTGATCTAGTCATGTATTTTATACCTGAAGTCAAAAATATTTAACATAGGTATAGCGTAGATTACTTGACTTGTTGATGTCAAATATTTTTTACCTGAAGTTAAGTTTTATATATCTATCGTGATATTTAGACTGTCATGTTCAGTCAAACTAAGCCCTTTAATCGATAAATAATAACGTTACTTGAAATGAACTACGATACATATTTTCGGTATAAAAGTGAGGTTGTTTTAGCTTACAGCTGAGTGGTCTTTAGGCTTAATACCGTTACTTTATCTGGGATCGAGATGGTTCAATGGTGTGTTTTCAAAGTGTATGGAACCTGCGAAATTTAAACTATGTTGCTCAGTATAGTTGAATTGGCACTCAGAACATTAAAATTAAAGTATTTATAACAAGGGCTTATGTGTAATTTCTTGGTGGCGAAAAGTTTTGTTTGGTGTTGACTAAGTGAAATCACGTAAAAGTCATTAGGACGTCAAGTGTTTTGATATTGACCAGCGTAATTTGAGCATCGATGCAATCATATTGAGCATGATATTAATAAAAGCCATTTCCAGATGGTCGCTAAAATACACTGGTTTCAAGTTAGGGGAAGTATTATGAAACGTATAGGCATATTCGCTATTTTATTACCTTCAATTATGGCAGTGAGTAGCCTTAGCTATGGTAAAGACACACCACTGGACTTAAAAGAGCGCTATTTTGGTGAATCGGCACCGGGTTTGGTCCCAAAACTCTTTGACCCTAAAATAGTATCACCACAAGGGCGATTCGAAGGCGGGACGTTTACACCTGATATGACTGAGTTTTATTTCACTCGCAAAAATGGGAAATATAAAAAGCGCACCTTTTTTGTTACCCAATATATAAACAATCGCTGGGGGCCTGAAGTTGAAACCGATATCAGATGGCCACAATTCTCTGCTGATGGCACTCTCTTATATGGTGGGAGGGAATACAGAGAACGGACAGACACGGGGTGGTCGGCTGCTAAAAAGCAAGGTGTGTTCTTAAAAAATCAAGCTCATGGCATCTCACTGTCTTCTAACGGGACCTACTATTTTGCTTTTTTCAAAAAAGAAGGCAAAGGACATGGCTATCTGGGTTATTCACGCCTAATCGATGGGAAATATAACTCCCCCGTAAAATTGGGCGCAGAGATAAATACGGGAGAATGGATTGCACACCCTTATATCGCACCGGACGAATCTTATCTGATGTGGGATGTAGTGAGAAAGGATGGCTATGGCCAAGCAGACATCTACATCAGCTTTAAAAACGAAGACGGGTCTTGGTTACCAGCAATGAATATGGGCCCTCAAATCAATACTAAGCTACAAGAAAGCTCACCACGCGTGACTCATGATGGAAAGTATTTATTTTTCTCTAGAGGAGAGTGGCAAACTCGAAAAGACGGCAGTACCAATTGGGTTGGAAAAAGTTACTGGGTAGATGCCCAAGTGATTGAGCGTTTAAGGCCTAAACCGTAGTTTATATAGCAATCTCGGCAACATCAAAATTAAAAATAATGATCCCGTTATAGTGACTGTTTAAAGCTATCAGTCAATTATTGCGGCGAGTATAAAACGCTGAAGCTTAATACGGCCGTTATTTAGAAATTAGAGAATTTACTGGTTACAAATTAAAGGTACATTATGAAACATAGTTATATTTCATTGGTGTTATTGGTTTCTGCCATTGTGGTGAGTAGTCATAGTTACAGTAAGAATAATGCCCCTGTTAGAGAAAACATCTATCTTGGGCAAAAGCCACCAGGTTTAACGCCTAAAATTTTTGCTCCGAACCTGATAAAAAAGGGCTTCAGAGCAGCCGCTGCTGCATTTTCTCCTGATTTAAAAGAGTTTTACTTTAGAAGAAGAGGAGGAGAGTATAAAAAGAATACATTGGTTTTCATTCAGTATAAAGATGATCAGTGGGTGGAGTCTGTTTTACCGCCCCGAGCTGGACAACCATTTATTTCTACAGATGGTCAAGTTTTACATTTGGGGAAAACGTACAGAGAGCGAGTTGGGTCTGGTTGGTCTGAAGTGAAAAGCTTAGGGGCTCCTTTTGATGATATGCCTATCATGCGTCTGACGGCGTCATCTAAAGGCACGTTTTATTTCGATGAGGCAACTGAAATAGGGAATATCCGCTATTCTCGGCTGGTCGATGGCAAACGAACGTTACCTCAATCTGTGAGTAAAGAAATAAATACCGGTAAATGGACAGCACATCCATTCATTGCTTCAGATGAGTCGTATATTATTTGGGACAGTGAAAGAGAAGAAGGCTATGGTGATAATGATTTATATGTTTCTTTCAAACAATCAGATGGTACCTGGGGCGCTGCGATAAACTTAGGAGATAAGATAAATTCAAAACATCAAGATTCGTATGGTAGTGTGACACCTGATGGCAAATATTTTTTCTTTCACCGTTCGTATGGATCTCGCGGTGAGAAAGCAGATATTTACTGGGTCGATGCCAAAGTTATAGAATCGCTGCGATTACAAAAATAATCCAAATATACTCGAAATGTAAAATTTGGCTTTTCAATGTGTGTTGCTAATCAATCCAAATTATCAATGGTGAGATTTCGGTATGGAAGACTAAGCATGCTTTCATTGACTAACATAATCTGGATGTAACTGAAGTCAGGTTTTAATGCGCAGCTGGGTAAGTTATCCAGCTGCGACTTTACTTGCTTATTCTACACAGCTCGGCGCATTTATTAATTCACCACTGTGGCTTGCCAGTGCACCTTCCATAATTTCAGGGTTAGACTCTATTTCAGAGACTTTTACATATGTGACATTACGCTCTTTAGCGATACCGCCGGAGGTCATGGTTTTTCTAAATTGTGAATAGCCGTCAATTTTAAATGCCGTGTTTCTTGGAAACAGTACTTCAAATTGATTTTTAGCAACGCCACCAGAGGTGAAGTTGGTTGGTAAAAACCGACCGTTTTGGCCTTCTATTTCGTAAAAAACAAGATCATCTGCATTACCATAAAATTGCTCAGCTTGAGGTGCATTCATAAAGTTTAGATTGCTAGAGGTGGATTGATAGGCTTTGTCTGCCACTACATCACCGATCTTGATTTCGCCACTGACGAGTTTATTGCCAATCCCCAAGTCTTGCGTATAGCGATAGCTTGTACCCGTATACTTAGGTAAATGTTGTAGCCCTGTATCTAAGTTATTCATAAACATTTGAGTGTCAGCAAGGTCCGCCGCTACACCATTGGGGCCTGTAGGGACCCCCGTACGGGCATAGTTGTTAATGGCTTTAAAGTCTTGTGTATATCTGGCAATTGCTGATTTAGATTGAGCAATGAGGCGACCAAAAAGTCTACTCGCTTCTGGGAATGAGTTTTCATACTCTGCAAGTGTTGTTAGTGCTGCACCTGAGTCTTCATAAGCGAATACATCATTAATATAAGCCGTATTTGCGGTGCTTTTCTCAACATTTGCCGTGGTATTTGCAAAGCGCTCAAACAGCGCTGTTTTTGCTTCTTCACTTAAATCTGACGCATACGTAAATGATTTACCATCAATGATATGAGTTTGTGTGTTTTGGGCATAGGTACTCGCTGAGCAAATTATCAACATGGATACCGTAAGCATTGCTTTAATCATGATTGTTCTCCGGTTTAAATAGGGCAAAAGGCGGCAAAATTGATCTCTTGTGTGGCTTCACTACCGATAAGTGAGCTTTCTAAACTTGCACTTTCTTCTTCCAAAGTGGCAATGCCTTCCTCAGCAAAAGAGCTCATTGACATACCTTCTTCTTCAAGCGCAGCACTGAGTGTACTGACTAAATCCATGGCGCGAATTTCTTCAACAACGGGCAGTAGAACCATTAACCAATCGGCAAATTGACCAAAATAGCCTTTGCTGCCTTTTTGAGTAATAAAGTCGCTAATTGCTTGTTGACGAATGCGCGCTACCTTATTTAAATCAGCTTGTAGTTGCGGATAGAAACAATTCTTGACGAGCTCATAATCAAATTGGCTGGCTGCACATGCGGAAGCAAGTTGCCCATCAACATGATCAAGTAGCTCTTTTTTGTACGCGTTTCGCACATAGTGCGCTGCTCTAACAAGTGGATCATAAGCATTCATTGCACCAGGTAAATACGCTTGTTGATACTGAGCAATAGCACGCTGAGCTGCTGCATATAACTTATCGCCGTTATGACCGTTGAGTTTGTAAAACGCCACAGTTTGCTCTAGTGCGGCGTCTTTGGCTTCTAGAAACTCGAGATATGTGGTACCACTCGCTCTACTACTGTAGCTATAAACATCTAATCCAACAGCAGAGAAAGCCCACATTGCAGGTACTTCAGCACGGTGGAAAAGTCGCCAGTTTTGTTCATTTTGCCAATCGTTATCTGGATTTTTAACTGTTGGTATTGGAAAATTGCCAGCCCCATACTGGCGCGCCGCGATGTCGTTAAAGCGTGTGAATTGCAAAATATGTTTAGCGCTATCGGATACTTTACCAAACCCAGAATAAGCCAAGAAGGGACCGCTAAAGTAGTTATCAATGATGTCACGAGTGAGTACATTAGCAAGCGTTATACCACCTGTGTGCATATCAACAGACATGTTTATATAGGGCGTAATTGTTTTTAAGTAAATAGTTTGTCCAAGGCTTTCTTGCTTGGAGAGGTTCGCCATACTGTCATTATCAAGCCGATGTGCTTTTAGCTTTTTTAAATAAGTGCCGACCGCATTGACCCATAAGTTTCCTCGGCTTTTAGGGTGACCGCCAAGCTGTCGTGTGGCTTGCTTGGTATTATATTGTAATCCTTGAAACATCTTTACAAACTGCGGGTAGTAAACGTACATCGCTTTTTGATCTGGCGTGAGATATTGATTGAAATGCGTAAATAGCCCCTTTGCAGTCGCTTGTAAATTGCCTTTAAAACTATCAATGTTGGTGCCTTGCAGAGTTGGCTCCGTGTTGATGTTAAAGCGTGAGTCTTCAAACCAATTAGCGACTTTGTCTGCATCGGTGTCTTCTTTGAACGAGACTTCAGCAACGTTTAATATTGTTTGCGTTGTGGTAAGATTCTCGTGAGGCTCATCTATACGCAAGTTTTGTGTATAGTTTAGGTTGCGAATATCGACACTACCAGAAAAGTGTTTACTACCAGCATGCAAGCCGATGGGTTGAGATAAAAATTCATACACCGTATCAGCACTTAAATTATGCATGACAGATAGAGCATAATCAGGGTTTGCTTTACCGTATGCGCTATCAGCGTCGTTTGCAGATAAATACAAACCAAATGCAAAGGTATCAGATACATCGTCAGTGACTCTTTTGGTCCCTATGAGCGCTGAATGCCAAGTACAATCACCAATAAGGGTCTGATTTGCGCCTGAGTTCATGACACTATAATCATTGGTATCAATTAGTTTAGCGCTGGTATTTACCCCAACATGTAGCGCAACGCCCTGTGCTTTATTGGCATCTAGCAGGCCATATGATTCAGGAGTAAGGGCGTTTATATCGGTTTGTTCATAGGCTGCAATGATGTCTATTTGGTTAAGGCTCAATGCTAAACCGACTTCAGTTTGGACTGTATTGTGTGCAGGACAGATACGATAATCAAATTCAAAGCCAAATTCGGCGTGTTCTAAAGGCGGTAAAAAAAGGCTGCTGGTTGTCGGCGCATCGTCTGAGGTGGTTAATAATGCAAATTCACTGGGGTTTTGCTTGTTATTACGAGTGTGCGATGGACTATTGTGGTCAGAATTTGAGGTAAAAACAGCGTCAATGCCCTCATAACGAACATTGCGAATCGTATAGCTATTGCTTTGTTGTGGCAGACCAGCTTGGCTGCCCGCGAAAAAGGTGACAGGGTGCGAGTATATATTCGCAACTTGTTCATCAGTGAGTTGCACTTTGTCTAAAATACTGTGCTTGCCTATGTTGAGTGAAAGTGCGTTGTTGGTATTAATGTGCAGAGTGACTTCTTGAAATTGGCAATTGGTGTATTGCAGATCAGTATCAACATAGTTACGGATATCGACGCTTGGATTATGCCCCCATACACCTATCATACGGCCGAAGGTATCTCTGAAGAAAATCTCAATACCATTTGCACTGTCACTGTGAACAGGGCCAATGGTTGATTGAGGCTTAATTTCGAGGCTTTTCGGCGTAGTTGCACCAAGACGTATGCCAAATGATGACATTTGCATAGAGGTCATGCTCGGCTTACCATCGGCATTACAGCTGTTATATTCAAAGGCAAGTGTTGCCCCTGTTTGGTTAGGTATCAGCTGGCGTTTAAAAGACAAAATACTGAGCGTTTCTTTATTTTGCTCATTAATGAGCTGATATTCTCCATACCCATCTTTGTTGCTGTACTTTGGGTATCCCTCGAGCGTACTGGCCATGTAAGTTCGAGCGTGCGACTGGGAGATGTCAGGAGCTATAGTCTCATCTTCAACAGGGGCACCATCGATAACATCGACGGCTGAAGTATATAAATGAAATTGGCGTTCATCTGTGTTCGCCACACTAATAGCACGGCCTGAAGCGGTAACGTAATGCCCATTTTCAGCCTGCATCTCAATTAAGTCACTGCCTTTAGAAGTGACTGTAAATGTTGAAAAAGCATCGGGTGTCCAACCTGGCGTAATTGAGACGTACTGTTTATCTTGGTAATACCGTTTCAAATAACGGCCAGCATATTGAGATGTGGTATTTTGATGTACCTTCAGATTGAGGGTACCACGTTGTGCATCCACTATTTCTACGTTGAATTTACACCAAGGGTTGTAAAAACCTCGCAAGTTTGAGGGAAGCCCACTGTGATCTGGTACTGCAATCGTGACCAACCCGTTGCTCTCACGTCCAAGACATACAAAGTCGGTTGACTGTGCATTTTTTGGTTTAAGTACAATAGTATCACCAGTTTGTAAGGACAAGCTCGGTGATAAAATAAGCTCATCAGCTTGTGTATATTGGCTGACAGCACTTAAGCTAAGCAAAAGTAAGCTTTGTGTAGACAGTACAAACTGACATGGTTTTTTATGTTTCATTCTAACCTCTATTTGGAAACAAAAGCCGCTTAAACGTTGTTCATTGCATACTAGAATGAACATATGGCTTTTCTTTAAGTGTTTAATAAATAAAATGTGTTTTCTGAATGTTTCTCTTTGCAGCAAACAGTAATAATCGTGTTTTACAAAGCGCATGCACAGTGAAGTCAATACTTCACTGTGTGGTTTGGCTTTAACTTTGAAAGCCACGCTTGGCGATGACGCTTACGCTTAAAAGCACGAGCCAACCGAACAACTAAATGCTGAGTGAGCGTCATACATGACATATATGCACATAAGAACCAAAAGTAAGGCTCCGTAGAACAAGTGATCGTCATTCTTAATTTTCATTTCAATACCTAATGTTCAGTGATAAGTGAAAACGCGATGTGGGTTAAAGCGCTAATGAGTTATCGTATAAAGACTTGAGGTTGCCTTGAGTGAGCGTATCTCTCATGCGTTGTATTTGGCTTTGCGTGAATGTTTTTCTGTGCTCATCTGAAGCACTCTCGCGCATAAAATTAAAGTACAATTGTTCATTTGCACAGGTGTCACGGAAACTGGTCGGCATATCACAAGGCGGCGCAATTGGACTATCAACAACAAAACCATGCAATCCTAGGAAGTGACCTACTTCATGGGTTAATACTGTTTTGGGCGCAGCGTGTAACGGTGTTTTTTGCTCTATCGTGGGGCTGTGTTTTTCAGGTTTTGCTTTTTGGGTATTGAATACACTGCTGTCGATGATAATGCCCGTTTTTTTATCAGAGCCAGCTTGCGTTTTGATAGTTTTACTTAGTTTAAAACCAGTTTCAGTATCAAGGTCACCTACCCAGACATTAACGTAACGGGATGTATCCCACACTGGTTTGTTGCTACTGAACGGCTCAATTGTCGTCGAGTGAGCGACACGGTTGATACCTGAAGTTACTTCACCTGAGGGCGTTTTAGATGCTAAGTAGAATTGAATGCCACTGTCTTTCATGCCGTGTGATAGCTTCTTTGCGCCAAATGTTGAAATTGCCTGACTCGCGCTTTGTGCTCTAAAATTTCTATTCAGCTGAACAAGTTGGGCGCGAATTTGAGAATCAGTAATAACGGTGGTTGCACTGTCTAATGCGTGTACAACAATAGGTAGCTTAATGACTTCTAGTAATGCGTCGGGTGCTTGAAATTGAGACTCAAATTTCGCAGTAATATGGCACGGAGCTATGGCGTTTTTTACTATCCAAGCATTTTTGTTTGTTCTTGTTACGCCACACCCAGAGAGGCTTCCGATATGATGACCTGAGCGAGCTTGAGAATTGAATGTAAAGGCGCTGCCTGTTGCGATTGATTCAGGTAAACCAATAAGTTCGCCTAACCCAGTTACTGTGCTAGTAATTGCGACTTTATTGACTATTTTTTTGTCTAAAATGGTAATGGTACAATCTTGGTTTGTACCATTAAGTGTAATTGCGTTTTTTTGAGCGCTTAATTTTGCATTACACCCTGATACTTGCTCAACCTTAAACCCAGCCATGACCTTGATTGCAAAGGAACCATTTTGGTCTTTAGTAAGCATTAAACTCGAGGGCGTTGAGTTTAAAGCGAGTGGATTGTATTTGAGAGAAATAGTTGACTTTGATGCGAGCGAGCTATCGGTTTGTGGCAGTTGTTTACTGATCCCTTTATTTTCAGGGCTAGCAGAGGTAACCGTGTTTTCAGAGCTGCCGGAACATCCACCCAGTAAGCTTGCGAGGGCCAAGCTTGCCAATGAGAAGTGTAATTGAGTCATGTTTTTTCTCTTTTTATTAAATAAGTGAGTTTAAAAATGTTTGCGCTCAAGCGCTTTTAACACAATAAGCGTGTTGTTTGCTTTTCGCGCTAAATATGAATTGCGATGAACTTATCACTGATTGAAAAAACATGTTCTTTCTTGTTCTTAGTAATTATTTGAATATATTTTAAATATAATTTTTTCTTATTAGGCTTTTGAAAAATAAGCTTATATTTTTCAATTTTTAACCGTGTAACGGGGGAGTTGAAAATGTACTAAATACAACAACAGAATAAGTCAAAGAGATTACCTATAACGTGTTATTTAAGTAATTTACAAACTTAACATTTTATCGTTGTATATTATTTTGTTATTTCTATCTGGTATGAGCTCTTAGTTGATGTTTTAGAGCATTAGGAATGGCAGTACATCGAGAGGGAGGGCACGATAGTATTCATTCAAAATGGATGTATTCGGCATCATCTATAAAGCATTAAGGTTACTTTGACTCATAAGTACATATACTGCATTTTTTACAACTATTTTGACCGTAATGAGGTGTAAGGACTGAGTTATTCAGCACTTTAGGCACGAATAGGTTGATTAATGTTGGGGTACTCAGGGTGATAGTTATTTAGTGGTTTTTCCTATATTTTAGTGTGTTTTGTTCAACTACGTTATTGTAATAAACCTCAGCTCTGGATAAGCGAATTTGCCCAATTAAAGCTATTTTTCTCACTCTCGGCGTTGCTTTCATTTGTAATAGCCGGCTATTACTGCATAAAAGCGCCTAAATATTGAATAAAATATCATCATTGGTTGGATTGTACGTAAGTTTGTTTTCAAAACATTTTCTATTCCAAAACCCTTATCCAAACTTGAGGTTAATTAGTGAGAGTTGCTTCACTGCCATAGAAGCTTTTATATGAATTTGAGGTTGAGGTATCGGCGGTTTGGATAATGACCTATATCTGAACATTGCGGTGTTTTAGCACGGTAAGGTTTAAATTTATAACGGCTCGTTGCCTCGATACATTTTATACGCTTATTTGACCTTGTATCTTAAAAGAGATGAATTCTCATTCTTATCAGTATATATTGTTATGTTATAACGTTTGTTGTTTTTAGGAGAAGATCACTATGATAAAAACTGAAGTTGTCATTGTTGGTGCTGGACCTGCAGGCTTAGGCTGCGCGGCGTTACTTAAGCAAATGGGCATAGAGGAGGGGGAGTTAATTGTTTTAGAGCAGGGGGAAATAGGGGAAACTTTCTTAAAGTGGCCTGAAAGTATGCGCTTCATTACGCCTTCTTTTCCTTCTAATGGATACCATCAAACTGATTTGAACGCCATTACACCTGACACATCACCCGCCTTTAGTACCGGTAAAGAGCACCTAAATGGGGAAGAGTACGCGCAATATTTAAATTTGGTTACTCAGCACTACGACATTAAAGTTAATACACAAACACGTTTGAAGTCCGTTGTAAATTTAACCGATGAAGAGGGGTTTTTACTGGAAACTGACTCACTCAGCATCCGTTGTAATTTCATTGTTTGGGCTGGTGGTGAGTTTCATACACCGAACGTAAACGCATTTAGTGGTGCGTCATTATGTATACATAATAGTGAGATACAACGATGGAATGAGAAGGAGCAGGGAGCATACATCGTCATTGGTGGATATGAGAGTGGGGTTGATGCAGCATACAACTTAGCAAATGAGGGGAATAAAGTAACGGTATTGGATTTTATAGGTAATAATTCAGATTCATACGACCCAAGTATGGTTTTGTCACCTTATACGGCAGAGCGTTTAGCTAATTTAAGCTTATTGGGTCAGGTTGAGCTAGATGAGGAGTTTAAGGTTGCCTCGGTACAAAAAAAAGCTGACCAGTATGTGGTTACTTCCACCTGCGGTAAAGTGCTAACCTCCCGTTTCCCACCTATCAATTGCACTGGATTTGATATTAATTTGGGGCCTGTTGCAGAGCTTTTTGACTATCAGGTAAACGGGTATCCATTAGTCAATAAATTTGATGAATCAAGTAAAGTGAGAAATTTGTTTTTAGCGGGTTCACGTTTGTATCACGATCCCACGCTGTTATGTTTTATCTATAAATTCAGAGGCCGATTTTTTGCACCATGCAGTGTTATTGGTGAAGAACTGGCTTTAGATATGAGTATATTTCGACACTACAAAAAAGCGGGGATGATATTAAATGATCTAAATTGTTGTGTCGAACAGGAGTGTTTCTGTTGAAGACCCAACGGATTGATGTTGAAACCTATTATCCGGAAAAAAAACTAGACAGTAATTGGTTATTGATAGGTAAAGAGAGTGTTGGAAAAACCGCATTTATTGAGAGCTTAGTCGGTAAAAAGTCGACCAGCAGTAATTTACAAGGAAGCTCTTTATTCTGCCAAAATTATGATTGGAACGCGCAAACGATAATAGATACGCCGGGCATTCAAACCCGTATGGACAGTGTGGTAACCTCTCAAGTATTACAAAAGTTACATACCAGCAAGCAAGTTATTTTGATGGTAAAATCAACTGATTTACTGAGTGACCTAACCGACCTATGGCCATTAATACAGGGTCGGGTTGGTATCATTGTTGTTACTTATTGGGATAAAGTGAGGCACCGCCCCGATGTATGCCAAGAAATAGCACGGTTAAAAGCGGTTACGCAGCTTCAGTGGATCACAGTAGATAATCGTCGTGTTTCACCTCATCAATTACTCGAACTTGCAGCGGCACTAAAAGGGGCTGCTAAGTTTCCGAAGCAACCACCTCATTTAACGGCAAATTGGTCAGTCATACCAGGAAGGGCATTTTTTGAATTACCGTTAATAGGGCCGTTACTGTGTTTCATGCTACTTGTTCTTCCTACTTGGGTGTCTGTGGTGAATGCAAACGCATTTGCCGATTGGCTTTACCCCTTCATTGAAAGTGGCGCTAATTGGTTAAAAATACGTACTGGTACATTACCCGATATACTTAACCATATGTTGCTCGGGGACTATGGCGTTGTGTCGATGCTGCCTTTTCTTTTATTATATGCACTACCAACGGTATTAGTTTTTTCTGCCATTATTGCTTTGTATAAAACAACTGGGTTGGTTGATAGACTCTCGTTTAGTTTAGATCCATTTATGCAGAAGCTCGGGCTAAGTGGACGAGATCTTGTACGAGTGATTATGGGATTTGGGTGCAATGTGCCTGCAATTATTCAAACTCGTCATTGTTCATGTTGTACTCGGGGAACATGTGTCTCAGCAATCTCTTTTGGATCGGCATGTTCTTATCAACTTCCAGCAACAATTGCGGTATTTTCAGCAGCAGGTAAACCGTATTTAGCTTTACCTTATTTGGCAGTACTTGCAACAACCACTTGCCTATATTTATTACTGACGACATCGAAACGTCTGCGCAGATCAGCCGTATCTGCAAACTTATTAAATCGAGGGTTTTTACAACCGCCTAATTTGCAGTTTGCGATATCTGAAATGCTTGGTGTTATAAAAGAGTTCTTTACTACCGCTTTTCCGCTATTTATTGGTATTTGTTTAGCCGCAGGGTTTTTATCTTGGTTGGGTTTTTTCGGATTTCTAACAGAGGTTATTGCGCCACTGATGGCGTTGGTTAATTTACCTGAAGGTGCGGCAATTGCTGTGATTTTAGGGGCAGTCCGAAAAGATGGTTTGGCCATTGGTTTAATTGATAGTGCATCACAAAGCTTAAAAGTGTTTGGGATGTCAGATGTTCAGCTATTGTCTGCGGTCTACCTTGCTGGCGTGATGTTGCCGTGCATTGTATCTTTGCTGACGATTGTTCGAGAAATGCGTTGGCATTTCGCGATAAAAATGGCGCTGCGTCAAATGGCATGCGCTATTGTTTTTACTGCAGTACTGAGCTGGGGGTGGGGATAGGAATAGCTAACCGCAACTTATCTGGACAAGTCATACATTACATCAGTGATGACTTGTCTAGATATTCCTGCGGTCATTTATTAATTCAATTTACGGTATCGAATACCCAGTAATGTGACGACTTGTAAGATTGACACATTGCTTATGTTTTATACACACCATATATGCTGCTGGGGTTGCACTATAAGTCAGCCATTGATCTTTTGAAATCTGTTTTGTAGCCACTTTATTTAAGTGGGTAATAACATCACCTACTTTTATCCCCGCATATTGCCCAGGTAAATTAGGCATAACGTAGCGTACCAAAAATTCACCCGAGAGTAACTTTCGTACTTCTAACCCCATTAGGTTATAACGTGACGTGATAGGGCGACTATCTAAAGGAGTTAAAAATAACGTTTCAGTGAAGTAGTCAACGGTTGTAATGAACTGATTAAATATGCCATTACCAATGACCCAATAGTCTTCTTCATCCACATGTTCAATTAAATTTGTTTTGACGTTTGGCAAAGTCAACGTACCAAAACTCACGCTAGGGAGTGTAACGCGTTGATGCTCGGCTTTTCCGCTGAGACCGATATCTGCTCCAGTTACTTGGGCGTTGGGAAGTGTTAAATCATTATTGATAGGGTATTGTGCACTAAGTTTGAAGTAATGTCGGCTTCCGGTATCAATAATGACGTCATTTTTAGCGATATGACCCTGACCAAAATCAATTTTACCTTCCACGTATAGCTTACTCATGAAAATATCGAACGGGATAGAATATGCGTTTTTAGCTGCAACTACAGGGCTGTTTGATACGGTGACTTGCTTCGCTTCTTTGTTAAATGTCCAAGCAAAATGACGCATTAAATCATGCCCAATAACGCCATCAAAAATTAGCTCATCCTCACGTTGAAAATACTGAGTCTTGCTTGGTTTGATAAATGCTCCTTGAAAACCCTGAACTTCGATATCGGCAAACCTTAAAGATCGCATAGTCGTTTGATAACTTTTGCTATCTTCTTGGTCACCCCAGCCGCTTAATTCTAAATCGTAGCCTCTTGGTAAGTTCAAACTGCGAACTTTTGGCGTATCAAACAGCACTGTAAATGAAGCGCCTGTGTCTACCATAAACTTGAAATTATCAACGCCATTGATACTGCCGTAAACATACGTTTTTTCGCCAATATAATCAGTTTTGATATCAATCTGGCTCAATTGTGCGTGCCAGGTTGGCACTACATCATCATTTGCGCGGCGTAACTTTAAAATGTTGATCACACTGCAGCCATTGAGTGAAATAAATAGTAAAGTTATTATGACCAGTCTTTGATAATTGGTTATCACATTTATACCCCTAGAATACGTCGAGCACACAATGTTAGGGAGTAAGGTGTGAAGAGAATGTGAAAGCATGGAAGAGCAGCATTTCAAAGGTATACTCTCTCTAATGCTCCAGCGCTGCGATTACCGTGGTTGACCAATAGGTGATAGACTTTGAATGTATGTTTAAGGAGGGAGTATTGAAGTGATTGTGATTGACAAAAAAGATCCGCAAAATGTCAGCGGATCAACTTTTTATAACGATTGAAATCGTTGCGCGAATACGTTATTTATTTCTTGCTTAGTACGCTGGCTCACATACACGAACACGACGAGTTTCAGTTTTTACTGTATGGGTATCAACATCGCCTGTTACATTCTTACCTTCACGCCACCAATACTCGCACTGTTCACCGTTTACTGGGTAATAGCTTTCCCATGTATGTGACATCCACCGCGTTCCGCAGCTAGGCATGCTTCCTTCTTGCGTAAATGTTCTTTTTATTCTTAAGTCTTTCTCTAAAGACACTTTACGCCAGTACTTAGTCGGGCAATTACGGCTTGGGTTACTATTAAAGTGAAAGTACGGTAAACCATAATACTCAAAAGCAACTTCGTACTCACATTCAACCGTATGTACTTGTACTTGCTGGTTTTCGTACCAACAGATCTCGGGTGCGCGATCTTTTGGTGCAGCTAAAGCGCCGGTTGAAAGTAGGGCTGTAGCAAGACTCATTGCGAGTGTGTTTTTTAACATGATCATTCCTTTTTTTATTTAAGTTAATTGAACAAAAATAATACTAAAGGGTCTTTGTGTTATTAATATTTTATAAATAATACAGCTGTGTTACGTCGCTCTTTCAGAGGCGTCAAAGCAATGGATAGGATATGCCCACAGCACAAACCTTGGCTATCAAATATAGGAAACTGCAGGCTTACATAGGTTGTATTATCATCCGGTGATTATCGGAATTGAAAAGCCTTCACAATAAGATTGCATGGCTTGGGAACCATGGAGAAGCGCCAGTATCAGATACGTTAACGTGGAATTACAGAATAATTATCAGAAATAAATAAGGCAGTTACACCTAATTTTAATGAGGTAATATCTGTCTTTTTCAACTTGTTTTGATAGTGATAGTTGCCAAGCAGTTTCTATGATTATTGAATCAAATTAAGAGTGTTTTACATAAGAGAGTGGTACAACCGAGTGGATTCGAACCACCGACCCCTACCATGTCAAGGTAGTGCTCTAACCAACTGAGCTACGGTTGTATTATACATATTCTCTTTAGAAAGAGTTGGTACGACCGAGTGGATTCGAACCACCGACCCCCACCATGTCAAGGTGGTGCTCTAACCAACTGAGCTACGGTCGTACTATAGTGTTGTTATGTAATGAATATTACGTTGCAACGGCGGCTAATATATAGCGACTCAGCGTTTTGATCAAGCGAGTTTTCCATATTTTTGTTTGTTTGCACTTTTTTTATTCATTGAGGACGAATTTTGCACGTTTTGTAGAAAGTTTGCCACCATTTGACGTGTGATATTGCACTCGATTTTAACTGTGTAAGTAAAGACTGTGGGTCATTTTCATCAACCCATTGCACTAACTCAGGGTGATTCTGCCATAGCGCGGCCAAAAAAGGCGATACTTTTTGAAGCATACTTGTCAGTTGGGCTTGATAGCCCTGTAATTGACCTAAATAATATTTTGAAAAAATATTATTTAGGATGTGCGCTTTTTGTTTGTTTTTTCCGGACGGGCAAACTGTGTTCTCTATATCTACTGTGTGTAACCAGGCAGAGGTAGCCTGGTTCAATAAAACTTGTTGCCGCGCTGAAGTAATAACGCGCTGAACAAATGCATTTTTATGAAGTTTTTTAAGTACTGTCGTAATTTCAGTTGCCTCTAGGTTTTCTATTTTATCTTTTTGACTAAGCAGCTGTTTGAGTTGCACAAGTTGCGCGAGCGCTTCCAGTGTTTGGTTTTGTAATTCTGAGTGTCTATCGAAGGATACCTCAGTTGCAGCTAAATGGGTAAACTGCTTGAGCTCTCGTTCTGAAAAAAGCATGTGCTCGAAAAATAGGTTAAGTTGCTGTTGTTTTTCTCTTCGGGCTTCAAGTAGCTTATCCTTAATTAATGGGTTGTTTGTTTGCCCGCTATTTATACATTCATTGGCTTGTTGTACAAACTGAATACTGTATTTAAGCGCTTCACTTGGCAGTTGTACTTTACCTAATTGATTGTTTCTTTTTGCAATAGTTTGGCTGAGCCGACAATGGTTAATATTGGCCAGTTCAATAATAGAAATGCTTAGTGTTGATGTGGGTCTAGTTACGTTTGGATGATGTAATGACCGAGAGTCCGGTATGTCTGGCGTTGTGCTATTGAGTGCAGTGCTAAGTCTGTTTTGATACTCATGATAAATCTCACTGGGCTGGGGTGAGCAGCCAGTGAGAGTAAATATGCTTAAGCTAATCAGTGCTAATTTTAACAAGTCGACTCCTTACACTCAATAAGAGTAAAACTGCGGCAATACTTAAACCAACAATGATACCTATCCAGAATCCTCTGGGGCCCATCGCGGTAACTAAAAGGTCTGTTTTAGTTAATACGTAACCGAGTGTAAAACCGATAACCCAATATGATAAAAATGTGATCGCGGCAATGGGCTGGGTATGCTTTAAACCTCGTAATACACCATTTGCTGCAACTTGCAAAGCATCAGGTAACTGATAGATGCAAGCTAAAATAATGATGCTGGAAGCAAGTAATGCAACATTCTCGTCTTTTGTGTACAGAATGACAATGGCATCTCTGGCTATGAAAGTAATAAAGGCAACAAAGAACGCAATCATTACCGCCAGTAATAAGCTGGTGTTGATGGCTGATTTAAGCTGAGTATGGGCTTGTTGGCCTGATAGATTACCAATTCGAATAGCTATGGCCATTGATAGGCTCAATGGCATCATAAATAATATAACACTGACACTTGCAGCAATTTGATGGCCAGACACCGCAGTAGCACCTAAATCAGCAATAAACAGGGGGATGCATGCAAATAACGTCACCTCAAAAAAAGTAGCTAAACAAATAGGTAAACCAAGCTTGGTTATGTAACTCAGAGTTTTAATTTTAGGGGGGTCAAATCGATGGAGTAGCCATTTTCCTTTGAGCTTTTTACTGTTGAAACTATATATGAATTGAGCCAAGGCCATCACCCAAAATACTAAGGCTGTGGCGAGACCACATCCAGCACTTCCAAGTGCTGGCATTCCTAACTTGCCATAAATGAAGACATAGTTAGCCACGACATTTATGCATAAGCCAACAATGCTAATGTAAAAAGCAGGTTTCGTCAGGCCAACTCCTTCTGTGACATTCCTATAAACAGAAAATAGTAAAAACCCCAAAATGCCCCATTTTACAAAGTCGATGTAACTTTGTGCTAATGTGGTGATCTCCGTGGTTGTACCTAAATTGTCGAATACCAATGGCGTAAAGTTGGCCAATATAAAGCCAAATGTGGAAAGAATTAAGCACAAGTATATGCTTTGTTGGAAGTAGTGTTTAATGCCTTTTTGATCTTTGGCACCAAAGCAGTGTGCAACAATACTTGTTAAAGCCAGTAGAATACCTTGTAAAGAAAATACTAATGGATTCCAAATACCTGTCGCGATTGACAGTGCAGCTAAATCATTAGTGCTCACTTGACCTGCCATTATTGTGTCAACAACCGACATTAATACCAGCATTATCTGAGCTAAAAAAACAGGGGTGGCGAGCTGGAGTAAGCGTTTAGCTTCCCAATAACTGAACTTCATAATGATACTGCATTCACAAAAATACAATATTAGCGTTAGAAAGCATGAAAAAGCCAGACAATTAGATGAAATGACTTAGAATTTTTAGATGTTCAGGGTGTAGATTTGTTTAATTTTATGGTGTCTGCCGACTAAATAGAACGGAGTGGAAAAACGGGTAATTGCTGTTTAAGAAGAACTTAAAGTCCGCCGGTTAGGCTTTGTGGCTTGTTATACGTTGTTTTTGGTGTGGTAATCATTTTATATACGACCGTTTCGTTTAAACTCGACTTCGGCATGCTGCCATGTAATCTTGAAATATAAACATGCCCTTAAGATGCCTTTAGCCAATTGCCACAATAAGGTATCATTACTTTCTTAAACGTCTCGCTAAGGTATTCTATGTTTACAGGTATTGTACAAACTCAAGCTACGGTTATTTCGTGTAATAAATCAGGGGGGGTTTTGAGGCTGGTATTATCAGTCTCCAGTAATTACCTTAATCACTTAGATATTGGAGCGAGTATCGCGATTAATGGCTGTTGCTTAACGGTTGTACGTTATGAGGTTAGCCCTCAAGATGTGGTAGGGCAGGTCTATTTTGACGTAATAGATGAGTCACTGAAACTGACGAATTTAGGGTTTTTACAGCGAGGCTTAAAAGTAAATTTTGAGCGTTCATTGACCTTTGGTACTGAGCTCGGTGGTCATATTGTATCTGGTCATATCCATTGTATGGCAAAGATAAAAGCCATTGTGAAAGATCATGATAATTATCGAGTGCAATTGAGTCTCCCAAACGAGTGGCTTAAATTTGTATTATATAAGGGCTTTATAACCATTAATGGTGCGAGCTTGACGGTAGGTGAAGTGAATGCCACTGGCTTTTGGCTGCATTTAATTCCGGAGACATTGAGCATTACTAATTTGGGGCGTGCAGTTGAAGGTGACTTCTTGAATATAGAAGTCGACCAACAAACTTATACGATTGTTAATACAGTAGAAAATTATTTACGTAAAAGCACACAAATTGCGCAGTAGAGCCGCAGTATTCCTTCTGCCTCATATTAGAATATTTGTTCATCATCACTATCAACATGTAATTCAAGTTTATTAAAAGCTCGATCAATATGCATATTTAAATGGATCGGGTTGCAACAAGCTGCACAGTCTTCATAAAAATCTTGATCACCTTCACTGGTATCAAGGCTAACAAAGATATGATGGCCGCAATGTGGGCAACTAATACGTTGGTCATAAACAGTTTTCATTTGGCTCTCCATTAGGTCTTATTAACCTAATTATTGCGCTAATTTAAATATAGCAGCTAATGCCAATATGACAGCTTTATTGCTGTTATTTTAATATGTCGTGGATGTGCTGTTTAGCTTGATGCAGGTAGCTACCGGCAAACAGGTTGGCTTTGAGTAAGATAGGGTATAATTGATAAATTTCTTTGCGGCGGTTATCGTCAGAAAGTTTGTTTTGAAATGCGTAGTAGCCTTGATAGAACTCATCAGGCAGGGCGGAGCACAGCTCTGCCATAGCTAAATCTACCTCGCTGTCTCCATAGTAGCACGCTGGATTAAATAAGCAGGGTTTACCATGACTAAATGCAATGTTGTTGTGTGACAGCTGGCCATGAATGAGAGATGGCGTGATGTGATGAGGCAATAAGGTTTTGATGGTCGCAACAAATTCATCAATATTAACAAGCATGATACCTTTTTCAGCCAGGAGTTGCAGTTGCCAACCAATTCGATCTTCTGCAAAGAAAGTTTCCCATTTTTTATGCCATTGATTAGGTTGAAGTACTTGTTGAATGTAATTATCTTGTTCTAAGCCAAACATTTTTTGTTCATGACGCTGATGCATTTTTGCAAGTAACGCACCGCATTCGTGCCAGTTATCCATGCTATCACTGGTATCTAACCACTCTAATACGATAAAGCTAAAATCTAAGCTGGTACCTATGGTAATGGGATCACAGATAAGAAAATCACTATCCCGAGTCATAAGTTCGAGTGCGCTGGCTTCTGATTCAAATCGCTCTAAAGCTGTCAGTCGATCAACTTTCACTAAAAAGGTATGTTTGTCATTTGAAATTCTGTACAGCTTTTCGGCGCTGGGAGACGTAAGTAGTGCCTTATGCGTAAATTCAAATGATGTATGAAGTGCGTCAGAGATTTGTTGATTAACCATATTCCACATTTGAGATATTACCTGAAAACGACAACTGGTTAACTCAAACTATGGTTGAAAACGAAAAGAACTCAAATGAATAGAGCACTTTTTTCATAACTACCACCAATTAGGGAATCAACTTACACGATAATGGGTCAATAACTGCAAAAAACTAAAAATAAGATGAGGCGTATATTTTTTTTTGACAAATGTATAGAATGCCGCGGTAATAAATATAAGGTGCACAAATGAATAAAAGCTTAATAACAAATATCGTTACGGCAATATGTGTTGCTCTCGGATACCTTACTGGCCACTCAATCGTGTTTACTATCGGTATTTTTGCGCTTTCAGGGGCTGTTACCAACTTACTTGCTATTCATATGCTATTTGAAAAAGTGCCTTTGCTTTATGGATCTGGCGTTATAACGTTGAAGTTTAAAGAATTTAAACAGTCAATTAGACGTTTGATCCTCGAAGAGTTTTTTGATAAAGAGAAAGTATCCAATGTTTTGCAGAATCAACAGGATAATATTGATCTTGAGCCAGTTATTAAGAAGGTCGATTTGGACCCTGCTTTTGACACCTTAATAACTGTAATTGAGTCGTCTCAGTTTGGTCCAATGCTCACGATGTTTGGGGGAAGTGAAGCGCTACAGCCAATGCGCAGTACATTTGTTGAAAAAATGAAAGAAACATTGGTAGAAATAACGGAAGAACCGCAATTTAAATCGTTACTTGTCACTGAATTACTGGGCGGAAATACGACATCAGTACACGATACTATTGAACAAGCAGTCGATGAGCGTTTAGATGAGCTGACACCCACAATGGTAAAAGACATTATTCAAAATATGATTAAAACGCACTTAGGGTGGTTGGTCGTATGGGGTGGTGTTTTTGGTGGGCTATTTGGTTTAGTTGCGGCAATCATTAATATCTCTTAGTTAATAAAAAGCAGAAAAATTAATGCGTGAAACATCCGTTAAACGCACTAATTTATGTTTGTAATCCATCTATTTCGAACCAGATATAACAAGTGTTGTTTGTGTGTTGTTAATTGATGCTGATAAATCTCTGATATGTGTACTGGTTGTCATGTCAATATTTAGAAAATTAGCTGAGTTTTCTAGGTTGTAAAGTGTCGCAAAAGTATCAATAGACATGTTGTTACAAGCTAAACGGTTAGTGAGGACCGGGCGGCTAATGTTGTGCTCTCGAATTTCTTTGCGTAACGTTAATTTATGATTTGATGCAACAGCCATACACAATTGTGTTGCAGGTGTATTGTCAGCGGCAATAAATTCATTTGCTAGAGATGAAGACGATGCCAATAAGATTGCTGCGCTGCTTAGTACTGTTATTACATTCATGGGTGTGCTCCATTTGATTTTGGTCTGTAGACACCACTAAGTATTGCGGGTTTAAAAATGAATGCTGTAAAGCAATTTCGTCAGAGTGTAACTAAGTGTGTTAGTGTGAATGGTGGCTTGTAAGTGGTTGTTTTTAAGTAGAAAAACTGTTCATTCATTGACAAATTTTTTCATTTTTTTTTCAAAAAAAAACATGTTTACACTTTGTTATCAGCAATTTTTCTTTACGCTAGCAGTTCTTTAAAATTTAAAACTAATTATGTAAATTTATGTCAAAAAACTTCGAAGCTTTATCAAAATATTACCAAAATGGGTTAGCAAAATCGGTTGAGTTTAACCAGTGTTGTTATTATTGCGGCTGTGAGGCGACGCACATTGACTATTGCCCTCCATTGCAGCACTGCGAGCTCGTCATTGAGTTTTCAGAAACCGCTGACTTTATTACTGTGCCCAGTTGTTATGAATGCCATGGCTTACTACTGGGTCAAAGGTTGCTCACACTGAATGAACGAATCAAAGCACTTAAAAGTAGCTTAGCGAAAAAGTATGCTCAGGCAGTACGCGTTTATAATGTGTGGGAACACGATGAACTCGCGCAGATGAGTCCTGAGTTTCATACTAGTATTGAGGCCGGTATGCGTTTGGGCAAAGAAACGCAAATACGGCTAGATTTCCCAAGTTATATATTGGAAATATCGGGTGCTGAAGTGAAAGTACCAACAGCTAAAGTGGAGTTTTGTGTTGGTGAACAATATTTTGATGATTTTAAAAGTGCATTAGCGTTTTGCTATGCGAATTACACGTTACAAAAAAGCCAATTTTATGATTTGTTGGTGGGCGAATGTGCAGGTGATTTTAATAAAGCCATTAGTAAATATATGCATAGGCATAAGAAACCAGCTAAAACAGCACAGACGTCCGATCTAATTAAACAGTTTGCGAAAGAGCATAAACAAAACTCAGATTTTGTTGCAAGAGCGAGCGAACAGTTGCTAAAACGACATGCTGAACTTGACCTAGAGGGTGCACTTGCTAAGTTATATGAAGACTATATAGCACCAAAGCGTAATTAAAATCGATAAAACTCATCGTGAATTATTGCGTTTCAAGGTATTTAAATCGCCTTTTCACGATGAATTAGTTACAGTGAAAAAAAACAGAAGAGATGACAACAATGCAAAAATTTGCTCCCTCCGTATTAGTGTTAGCACTTGGTGCTGCGCTGGCGGGCTGTCAAGACCAAGGCCCGCAAAAAGACCACGTTAAAATAAACAAAAACCCATATCCAAGTACTTATGCTGTCTCTGACAGCAGTTCGACTTTGATCACGAATGCGACGGTACTAACCGGTACAGGTGAAAGATTAGATGCAGCTGATGTTTACATTGTTGATGGTAAAATTAGCCAAGTAGGCAAAGACCTAAATGTTAGCGCTGATAATACTGTTGATGCGCAAGGTAAGTGGGTTACGCCTGGCATCATTGACGTTCATTCTCATTTAGGCGCATATCCTAGTCCATCTGTTGAATCTCACCAAGATGGCAATGAGATGACTAGCCCAAATACTGCAGAGGTATGGGTTGAGCATTCGGTTTGGCCTCAAGATCCGGGCTTTAATCGAGCGAGAGAAGGTGGAATCACCACATTACAAATTTTACCTGGTTCAGCGAATTTATTCGGTGGGCGAGGTGTTACACTGAAAAATGTTCCTGCACACACAATGCAAGGAATGAAATTTCCAGACGCACCCTACGGCTTAAAAATGGCGTGTGGTGAAAATCCAAAACGTGTATATGGCTCAAATAAGATAGCGCCGCAAACACGTATGGGTAACATGGCTGGGTATCGTCAAGCTTGGATTGAAGCAACAGAATACAAATTAGCGTGGGAGCAGTATGATGCAGCCCATGCAGCAGGGTTAAACCCTGATGCGCCGAAGCGTGACATTAAATATGATACATTGCGCGGCGTTTTAGACGGCGAAATTATGATACATAACCATTGCTATAAAGCTGAAGAAATGGCCATGATGATCGACTTAGGTAAAGAGTTTAATTATCATGCTGGTACGTTCCATCATGGTATAGAAGCTTATAAAGTTGCTGATTTATTAGCTGATAACGGCAATTGTGCTGCACTTTGGCCAGATTGGTGGGGCTTCAAAATGGAAGCTTATGATATGGTACAAGAAAATGTTGCGATCGTAGATGCGGTGAAAAACTCTTGTGCCGTTGTGCACTCTGATTCAGATACTACGATTCAACGTCTAAATCATGAGGCTTCGAAGGTTATGCACACAGCTAATCGTAAAGGCTTTGACTTGAAAGAGCAGGATGCAATTAAGTGGATCACTTACAATGCGGCCAAATCGCTTGGTGTTGAAAAAGAAACTGGGTCATTGAGCCAAGGTAAGCAAGCAGATGTGGTTATTTGGGATAAAAACCCGTTTAGTGTATATGCAAAAGCAGAGACTGTTTATGTTGACGGCGCAAAGGTTTATGATCGGAATGATGATAAATATCAGGCGGTTAGTGATTTCATGCTTGGTCAGAGATAGGAGTGCACACCATGACAAAATTTAAATTATCGTTAATTACCGGTGCCTTACTTGCTAGCTCTTCAGCATTTGCACAGGTTACTGCAATTACCAATGCCACAGTGCATACATCAACAGAGCAGGGTATTTTAAAAGATGCTACTGTGGTGATTGAAGGTGGTAAAATTACCGCAATTAATCCTAGTAATGTTAATGCTGATATCACAATTGATGCGAATGATCGAATCCTAACACCAGGTTTTATCGGGTCTATGAATCAGTTGGGGTTAGTTGAAGTTGGTGCAGTTGCGGGCTCTCGTGATGCAGGAGATGACAAAGCGGGAGTTGACTTCGATACCAGCAGCGCATTTAATCCTCGCTCATCATTAATCCCTTATGCACGTAAAGGGGGAGTTACGCAAAACGTCGCTGTGCCATACGGCGGGGACAGCATTTTTGCAGGGCTAGGCTTTGTTGCTGATTTAAGTGGTGAATTTGACAGTGTAACAGACAAGCATACTGCGCTCGTGGTGCATTTGGGGGCCAAAAGTAAAGGCTCACGCGCTCTATCATATAAGCAACTAGTTGATAAGCTTGAAGAGCGTCAGCAAGCTTTGGCTAAAAAAGATGACAAGAAAGATAAAGATAAGAAGCCTTCGGTAGAAGAGACAGTATTAACGCAAGTTCTGAATGGCCAAATGCCATTGGTAACGCATTTAACTCGCGCTTCAGATATTCTTGAAATTATTAAAATCAAAGAACAATTTGGTATTAATTTGATCATATGGGGCGCAGACGATGCGCAGCTAGTGAAATCTCAATTGGCGAAAGCAAAAGTACCGGTGATCATTAGTGCCGTTTCGAACCTTCCCACTAGCTTTGATTCGCTTCATGCGAGCTTAGAAACGGCTGGAGCGCTTGAAAAAGCTGGGGTGAAGGTTATATTGTCAATCGGTGGTGACGGTAGTCATAATGTGTACCAATTGCGCTTTGATGCTGGTATTGCGGTGTCTAATGGCATGAGCCATGAAGGGGCAATTAAAGCGCTGACAGCCAATGTTGCAGAAAGTTTTGGTATTGAAGGCGGTAAAATAGCAAAAGGTGAAAGAGCCGATTTAGTACTTTGGAGTGCGGATCCATTTGAGATCAGTACTCATGTACAAAAGATGTGGATCAATGGTACAGAAGTCACGACAGAGTCTCGCCATGACAAATTAAGAGACCGCTATACAACTGAGTCTAAATTACCGAGAGCTTACACTAAGTAAGTTTTAAGTATGACAGGTCTAAAGATGGGCTTGCTTGTGAATAAAAAGGCGCTATTTAGCGCCTTTTTTACGAATTAATTCACACAATAAACAAGTGGAAATGGTGTAGAGTTTGAGTTTATATGCAACGGGCAGGTTTAGGTAATCCAGCAATTTTAGTTGCTTGCTTAGCAGGACCTTTTGGAAATAGCTTATATAAATACATACTATTCCCCTTGTCTTCACCGAGTGCTTTAGCCATAGCTTTGACCAGCATTCTAATCGCTGGACTCGTACTATACTCTTCATAAAAACCACGCACAAAGTGAATGACTTCCCAGTGTGCGTCACTTAATTCAATATTTTCTTTTTCTGCAATGATAGGCGCTAATTCAGGTGACCATTGAGTATGGTCAATCAAATAGCCCTGTTTATCAGTATCAATAGTTCGATGATTAATTTCTAGCATAGTTACCAAGTAATCGTTTTCTTTGCGCCATCGATGAGTTGAACCCATTCAATATCGCTAATAGCTGAGAAGGGTGCTTGCAATTCAACACCTCTTGTTGAAAGGCATTGAGACAATATATAACCATTATCGGTTAAGTTCTTAAAACTTGTTTGATCATAACATGCATCAGCAATTAATAGGATCCTATCGGTGTCACTGAGCAGCATAGAAATAGAATGTGTATTGTAGCGACTCAACGGTCTAGAGAAAATGTGAACGGTATTTATCATTATAGTGTTACCACCTGATCTTGTTGGTCCAAGAGTTGGCGCTGCTGTTCTTGACTGATTACGGTCACATCAATACTTAATTGGTCGGGATCTAGCTTAAATTGCTTTAGTGCGGTTTCACATACATATATATTTTCTACATCATATATTTCAAGCGTTTTAATTGATTTAAAGAAATCTTTAATACCAAGTTGTTGCGGCGACTGTTTAGGTTTTAAGGCCATGACGGCCGAGCCTTGGAATAACCAACTCACATTTTGGTCTATTGCGGCAAAAATCAAGGTCATATCTAACGCATCACGTATATGCATACCATCAAATGGACTGTGATCACTAATAATCATAATATTCTTCATTTGAATTGTATCCATTTGTCTGATGTTGCGCTGAGCATGGCAAACTCTGCAAGACCTGCAACTTTAAATATACCTGTATTTGTAGTATCAATACCGCGCTTTTCCGCTGCGGTTACACAAAGCATGAGTGTAATACCTCTATCTGTTAATGCTTGCCAAATAGCCGAAATATCTAATTCATCACTGGCTAGCTCAACATGCTGCGACGCATGATAGACACCATCTTGATACAAAAAGATGCACGGAATATGATGGCCGTCGTCTAGTGCTGCATGTGCAAAGCGGGATAAGTTATTCAGAGTTGCGTGATCAGATACGCTTGAATGCAAAGAAAGTACAAATTTACTCAAAGCTAGCCCATAAAAAAAGCCCCAATATGGGGCTTAGTTTACCAGAACAAACTGGTTAGTCATCATTTGCACCTAAAAGTGCAAGTAATGACGTGAATAAGTTATAGATATTTAAGTATAGACTAACAGTTGCCATAACATAATTAGTCTCACCACCATTTACGATACGGCTTGTATCATAAAGGATTAAACCAGACATCAATAATACCACCGCGGCATTGATAGCCATGAATGCGATGCTGCTACCGATGAAAATATTAACAATGCTAGAAATAATAACGACAATTAAGCCGACGGTTAAAAATCCACCCATGAATGAGAAGTCTTTCTTGGTTGTTAAAGCGTAAGCAGATAAGCCAAAAAAGATGAGAGCTGTGGAGCCGAGAGCCTGCATTATTAACAGTGTACCGTTAGGCATTGCAGCATAATGATTAAGTAATGGTCCTAAACCGAAACCCATAATACCTGTAAATAAGAATACTAAACTTATCGCAGAAGATGAGTTCGCTTTTTTCTGGATCAGAAATATAAGACCAAAGCCAATCAATGAACAAACTATACCTGTAAAACGAGGTAGAGCCATCGTCATTGAAATAGCTGCAGTGACTGCGCTAAAAGCAAGCGTCATAGCTAATAGAAAGTACGTGTTTTTAAGTACCTTATTAGTTTCGATTGTCGACATAGCTGGTTGAGCTGTGCCATATGAGTGATTAAACGCCATGTTAAACTCCTTAAGTGAAACAATGTTCCGATAATTAAACTGTATTAAGATTACCAAGAGTTATATGGTTGGGCAAACTTTGTCGATCAAATAGAGTCTGTAAAAATCAAAAAGTTCCAATTATTTGTGGCTGTTGCCGTATGTTTATACAAATGTACTGTTTTTTAATCAGTTGAGCGGTTTTTTTAAAAAAAAGCTTCACATTCTCCAAGGGATTCACTAATATTCGCCCCGCTGCGGAGAGATGGCTGAGTGGTCGAAAGCACCGGTCTTGAAAACCGGCAAGGGTTTGTAGCCCTTCTAGGGTTCAAATCCCTATCTCTCCGCCACTAATTTTATATAAGGCTTGTGAGGGATATTACAAGTCTTAGCAGTAAGAAATTTCGGAGAGATGGCTGAGTGGTCGAAAGCACCGGTCTTGAAAACCGGCAAGGGTTTGTAGCCCTTCTAGGGTTCAAATCCCTATCTCTCCGCCATTTATTTCTAACTTTAAACAGTTAGCGCATTATTCGGAGAGATGGCTGAGTGGTCGAAAGCACCGGTCTTGAAAACCGGCAAGGGTTTGTAGCCCTTCTAGGGTTCAAATCCCTATCTCTCCGCCATTTATTTCTAACTTTAAACAGTTAGCGCATTATCCGGAGAGATGGCTGAGTGGTCGAAAGCACCGGTCTTGAAAACCGGCAAGGGTTTGTAGCCCTTCTAGGGTTCAAATCCCTATCTCTCCGCCATTATTCTTAAATGAATGTAAAAGCCGCTTATATAGCGGCTTTTTTTTGCCAAAAATTTATTAGGGTAAGTAAATGCGACTAAAGTTGACTGGTGTTTTACAGCGAATACTTTAATGATGATTGTTTAAAAATCAGAGTATTTATTATGAAGCAGCTGCTAGCTAAAAGTATTGCTATGTCCCTTTTGTCACCATTGTTAATCGGAGTTGTGCTAGGGGGCTATTACACCTTTACGCTTAATCAGCCAGGTATCCAGATATTTTTTGGTATATTGATAAGTGCATTTTCTAACGCGCATATCGCTGGTTTAGCCATGGCGGTGTTTGTTGTGCCTGGATATTTGCTTATGCATAAGTATAGTAAAGTGCAATATTCAGCAGTGTTAGCCTTGGGTATGATAGGAGGTGCATTTTTTAGTTATGTTCTTGCGGCTACATCTGGAATGGGATTTATTGTTAATACGTGCATGGCAGCCTTAGCTTCAGGGTTGTTTCTTTATGGCTTAAGACGCTTTGCGTAAATCCCTGCTTGTAAATTAATCAAGTAAGTTAATATTTACAGATATTTAATACTTTTTCGTCAGAAAAGGTTTCATTTAATAGCTCGAAAGAGTACCTTAAGCTTTTGTATGACGTAACTGTGATATTGAGTAGATGCACAAGCAAGATTTTTATCAGACACTTGTAAACCAAGCTAATTCTTTAATTTGCGATGAACAAAATATTATTGCAAATATGGCGAATATCAGTGCCCTTTTATTTACTTCTTTGGAAGACATAAATTGGGCGGGATTTTATCTTATCGACACACCTCAAGAGTTGGTGCTTGGACCTTTTCAAGGTAACCCTGCCTGTATTCGTATTCCGCTTGGCAAAGGCGTGTGTGGTACAGCAGCACAAACGAACTCAACTCAATTGGTAGATGATGTTCATGCATTTGCTGGACATATAGCATGTGATGCTGCATCTAATTCTGAAATTGTTATTCCAATAATGAAAGATGGTGCGCTGTTCGCTGTGTTAGATATAGACAGCCCAAGCTTGGCAAGGTTTGACGAATTAGATAAGGCTGGCCTTGAAGCGCTCGTACGTTGTTTTGAGGCAACGTTACAATGAAAGATTTAGTCAATGTACAAGATTACCTTTTTGCAATTGCTGATGTGGGCGATTGGGAAGGGGAAGAAGAGCAAGTTACCGAGACTTTAAATGAGTTAATTCATTTTGCTTGGCAACTTTTACCAGATGATCTCGACTGTGAGACCATCGACAATATAATCAACGGTATTTGGGAACATCTTCGTGGAGATTTAGCTTTGATTGAAGTTGAGTTTGAAGAGTTAACTGACTGGGTAATACACTATATCCATTCATCGTTAGATGAAAAGGTATAACAAATAGGTTCAAAAATGGAAGCCACAAACAAGCTAAAAGATATTAATGAGGTACTGGATTTTCTATATTCAGAGTTTCCTCAGTGTTTTAAACAAAAAGATGGCATCAAGCCGCTTAAGGTCGGTATCTTTAAAGATATTGCCGAGCGAATTGAAGGCTCAGAGAAAGTCAGTAAGACGCAAGTACGTCAAGCGTTACGTAAATACACGTCGAACTGGCGCTATTTAGAAGCGGTTACTAAAAACGTATTCCGTATTGATCTTGATGGCAACGATGCTGAAAAAGTTGAACAAGAGCACATTGAGCACGCGCAAAAAGCCCTTGAAGAGAGTCGCGCGAAAATGGCTAAACGTAAGAAAACGCAGCGTCCACGTCAGGACGGTGATGCGAAGCCTTACAAGAAAAAAGGTCCTGCTCATGCACGTAATGGAGACAAAAATACTCGGGTTAACAAAAAGCCAGCTCCTCAGCAAGCTAAAAGAAACCCAGGTAAAGTTGAACCATTACCAGCTAATGAGGTCAAGGTTAATAACAAAGTTAAAGTTAAATTAGGGCAAGCTTTGGTTAATGCTACAATTACTGAAGTGAACAAAGATGACGTTCACGTAGAATTAGTGACTGGTATGCAAGTTAAAACCAAAGTAGATAGTCTGTACATAGTTTAAGGAGTTGTGTATGAGTAAAAAGTTGACACTCATTCCCGTTGTAGCAGCGCTGTTATCAAGCGTTTCGATTGCATCACCGGATTCGGTGACAGAAAAAGACATACCGACGTTAAAACCGGAAATCCAACATACAACGGCAAGCAAACGAGTGACCAACTTATTTACTCGCCAGCACTATAAACGTTTTAAGCTCGATGACGCTTTGTCACAAGAAATATTTGATCGTTATGTAGAGTCATTAGATTTTACTAAGTCGGTATTTTTGCAAAGCGACATTGATGCTTATAAAAAACACCGCTTACAATTTGATGATGCTTTGAAAGCGGGCAAGCTTGAGTTTGCTTTTGGCATGTTTAATATGAGTATGAAACGTCGGTTTGAGCGTTTTCAATATGCTATTAGCTTGTTAGAAACTGAAATTAAGTTTGATAAACCTGACGCTTTTCATTATGACCGTGAAGACTTGCCTTTTGCTAAAACAGAACAAGAGCTAAATGAATATTGGCGTCAAAGAGTCAAATCGGATGCGTTGCGCTTAAAGCTCACAGGTAAAGATTGGGACGGAATTCAAGAAGTTCTCACTAAAAGATATAAGAACACGTTAAAGCGGTTAGTCCAAACTAATAGTGAAGATGCTTTTCAAGTAATGATGAACGCATTCGCCAGAAGCGTTGAAGCGCATACATCATATTTGTCTCCGAGACGTGCTGAACAATTTAAAATGGATATGGAGCTTGAGCTCGAAGGCATCGGGGCTGTTTTAGGGTATGACGAAGATTACACTGTCATACGTTCATTAGTGCCCGGAGGTCCGGCTGATAAATCAGAGCGTATTAAAGCAGATGATAAAATTGTTGGTGTAGCGCAAGATGGCAAAGAATTTGTTGATGTGATTGGCTGGCGTCTTGATGACGTTGTTGATCTCATAAAAGGTCCGAAAGGAACCAAAGTAAGACTTCAATATTTAAAAGGGTCTGATGCACATGGCACTCCTAAAGTTGTTGAGATAACGCGCGATAAAATTCGGCTAGAAGATAGAGCCGTTAAGTCAGAAGTGTTTGAGGCGAAATACTCTGAACTCTCTAGCAAAATTGGTGTTATTGAAATACCAAGTTTTTACAATAACTTATCAAAAGATGTTAAGGTCGAACTTGCGAAGTTAAAGGAACAGAAGGTCGATGGGATTGTAATTGACCTACGTCAAAATGGCGGAGGTTCTTTATATGAAGCGACTCAATTAACGGGACTATTTATTGATCAAGGTCCAGTGGTGCAAATTCATACACTTTATAATCGTGTTGAAGCGCAAAAAGATCGTGATGGCATTACATTTTATGATGGACCTATGACGGTACTTGTTGATAGGTATAGCGCTTCGGCTTCTGAAATATTTGCTGCCGCAATACAAGATTATGGTCGTGGTGTTGTTATTGGCGAGCAGACTTTCGGTAAAGGTACTGTACAGCAGCATCGTGGACTTGGAAAAAATTACGATTTATTCAGCAATCCACTTGGTAGCATTACATATACCATTGCTAAGTTCTATCGCATAAATGGGGGCAGTACGCAACATAAAGGGGTAGTACCAGACATTATGTTGCCTTCAGCAATAGAGCCACAAGAGTGGGGGGAGAGCCAAGAAGACAACGCGTTACCATGGGACAGTATTAAGCGTGCAACTTATAGTAGTTTAGATAACTTAACGCCGGTCATTAAGTATGTTGATGCAAAACATAATTCTCGTATCCAAGGAGAACCTGAATTTAACTATGTATTTGATGATATTGCACGATACAAAGCGCAAAAAGATGACAAGAAAATATCACTGGTGGAGTCTGAGCGATTAAAGGAGCGTGATGATTCGGAACAGCGCGCGCTTGCCCGTACTAATACTCGTTTGAAGCGCTTAGGTTTAGAAGCAGTTACAGACTTAGATGATGTGCCAGATGTGATTGGCGAGCTCGACCCGTATTTAGAAGAGGCAGCGTTAATTACACAAGATTTAATTTCATTTGGTCGGTTGGCAAAAAATGACCTATAAATGAACCCTATATAGACACAAAGGCGCTTAGGCGCCTTTTTTGTTACGATTTTATCTATGAATTTGCTACTATACCTGCAATTAATAGGCTGTGGATTCACACAGTAATAATAAGCCTGAAATAGGCCTTAGTAAAAATAAGAATAAGCATAGCGTCGTTATGCAGAGGAGTACTCAATTTGAAACAACAAAAACTACCCTCACTATTGGATGCGTTGATCCCAATAGTTGTCCTTGTCAGTCTTTTAGGTGGCGCGGTTTATTTATACGGTGATAACTCGTCTTCTGGCCCGAATCAAATTGCATTGCTTTTTGCTACTTTTACGGCAGCTTTGGTGGGATTGAAAAATGGGTATACATGGAAAACCTTAGAAGAAGCAATGATAAAAGGGATCACCATTTCTCTTGGGGCGATCCTAATTTTACTGATGGTTGGTGCTTTGATCGGCACTTGGTTATTGTCAGGTACCGTACCAACTTTAATTTATTATGGTTTACAGGTTATTAATCCAAGTTGGTTTTATGCAGCAAGCTGCTTAATTTGCGGCATAGTTGCGATGAGTATTGGAAGCTCTTGGACCACAGCGGCAACAATCGGTGTGGCTTTGTTAGGAGTGGCGACAGGTCTTGGACTAGATCAAGTTGTTACAGCCGGAGCCGTTATCTCAGGTGCTTACTTTGGTGACAAACTGAGCCCATTATCAGAAACAACAAACTTAGCACCTGCCGTGGCTGGAGCCGATCTATTTGAACATATTCATCATATGCTTTGGACAACAGTACCGAGCTTTGTCATAGCGCTAATTATATTTATTTTTATGGGCTTTAATGCCGATGCTAGTAGTGACGTTGGTCGAATCGATGAAATTGTTGGTATTTTAAAAGGCAATTTTAATATTAATTTGATGATGCTTGTACCGTTACTGGTACTATTGGTCTTGGCGTTTAAAAAGATGCCAGCATTTCCCGCTATTTCTATTGGTGCAGTCGTGGGGGCTGTTTGGGCCATTTTGTTCCAAGGGGATCTAATTCAAAGCCAGCTAGATGGTTCACAAGGTGAATTAGTTGGCTATATTAAATTAGTTTGGGCAACTTTCTATCAAGGTTTTAGTATTACGACTGGTGACACTAAAATGGATGATTTGTTAAGTGGCGGAGGCATGGCGAGTATGCTGACAACAACTTGGCTTATCATGACTGCATTGATGTTTGGTGCGATTATGGAAAAAACAGGTCTACTTGAAATATTTGTTCGCAGTATTTTAAAAATCGCTAAAAGTACTGGCTCGTTGATCGCGTCGACTATTGCGACCTGCGTAGGAACAAATATTGTTGCAGCCGATCAATATATCGCAATCGTTGTGCCTGGCAGAATGTTCAAAGATGAATATAAAAAACGAGGTTTGCGTAGTGTTAATTTATCTCGAACGCTAGAAGATGGTGGTACGATAACGAGTCCATTGATTCCGTGGAATACATGTGGTGCTTACATGCAAAGCGTATTACTTATTAACCCATTTGACTATGCTATATATGCGTTCTTTAATTTAATCAATCCATTATTGGCTGTGGTTTATGCCTACTTAGGTGTGAAAATACTTAGAATTAAACCACAAAGTTCAGAATAAACGTAGACTAAGTGTCCGAACTCAATTCGGGCACTTATGCAAGGATATAAATATGCAAGAAAAACCTCAAGCGAAGTACCTAAAAGATTACCAACCTCCCTCACACACCGTCTCGCACTTGGATTTATCGTTTGATTTACAACCAACCAATACCAAAGTAATTTCTATCGCTCACTATGATGCGATAAGCGACACTACCGATTTACGACTGGATGGCATTGATTTAAAATTGTTAACTTTAAAGGTAAATGGCAAAGCACATACGCAGTATGAACAGTCACAAAGCCATTTATTATTGACAGAGTTGCCAAGCTCTTTTGATTTGGAGATAAGCACAGAGATATCTCCAAGTACCAATACTTCTTTGGAAGGTTTGTATCAGTCAGCTGGTGCTTATTGTACTCAGTGTGAAGCTGAAGGCTTTCGTAAAATCACATATTTTTTGGATAGACCAGATGTCTTGACTACCTACGATGTGAAGATTGTTGCTGACAAGTCTATCCCATACTTGCTATCAAATGGCAATAAAATTGAAGACGGGGTAACTGAAGACGGGCGCCATTATGCAAAGTGGCAAGATCCATTTAAAAAACCGAGTTACTTATTCGCATTAGTCGCTGGTGACTTTGATGTTTTAAAGGATGAATTCATCACTCAGTCTGGCCGGGCGGTTGAGCTAGCCTTATTTGTTGACAAGGGTAACCTCGACAAAGCTCCACATGCGGTGGAGTCGTTAAAACGGGCAATGGCATGGGATGAAAGTCGTTTTAATCTAGAGTACGACTTAGATATATACATGATTGTTGCCGTTGATTTTTTCAATATGGGCGCCATGGAAAATAAAGGCCTCAATGTTTTTAATAGTGCATGTGTATTAGCGAATCAACAAACGGCAACCGATAGGGATTATCACACGATTGAGTCGATAGTTGGTCATGAGTATTTTCATAACTGGACTGGCAATAGAGTGACCTGTAGAGACTGGTTTCAGTTGTCATTAAAAGAAGGTTTGACTGTATTTAGAGATCAGGAATTTAGTAGTGATCTCGGTTCTAGGGGGCTTAATAGAATAGATGCAGTGATGGCGATGAGGGCGCACCAGTTTACCGAAGATGCAGGGCCAATGGCACATTCAATTCGACCTCAAAAAGTTATTGAGATGAATAACTTTTATACTGTTACCGTTTATAATAAAGGTGCAGAAGTCATTAGGATGATGCATAGCTTGCTTGGAGAGCAGGGGTTCCAAAAAGGCATGAAATTATATGTTGACCGACATGATGGTCAAGCTGTGACATGTGATGACTTTGTGAATGCGATGCAAGATGCCAGTGGTGTTGAGTTAACTCAATTTAAAAGATGGTATGAGCAAGTTGGCACACCAACAATTGAGGTGGTCACATCCTTTGATCCGACAAAGCAAACGTTCATAATTGAATTGACTCAACATAGAGCAACCAATGACCCAGTGGTCGAGCCGTTACATATCCCGTTTGCACTTGAGTTGTTAGGACCTGATGGAGAAATACTTCCATTAATATGCGACTCCCGGGAAGTTTCGAAAATATTAAATGTCACGAATGAACACCACCAATTTGTTTTTGAAGGTTTTGAGCAGGAGCCTGTACCTGTATTACTTGAAGACTTTTCAGCCCCATGTATTATCCAATACAATTATAAGTTGGAGCAGTTGATCCATATTATTCAGTATGCCAGTAGTGATTATGCGCGTTGGGAGGCGATGCAGCAGGCCTTTTCACAAGAAGTCTTTGCAGAAGTAAACAAGTTTGATGGACATATCACACATACATTAAATCCTAAGTTAATGGCTGTGTTGAAGCAATTATTGACAGAACGTAATGGTGATATTGCGCTTATTGCGGAACTGATGTCATTACCTAACTTTGATGCATTATCAGCAGGATTTACGCAAGTGCCTGTCAATGCGCTTGTAAAAGTGATTAAGGACTTTAAGCATGATATTGCTGTTAGTCTTACTGACGCGCTCAAGACAGCTTATGTAAGCGCTAAAGAGCAGGGAGAATTATCTCATGATGGTGTATCTGCTCGGGCACTGAAAAATACCTGTTTATATTATTTAGCGTATGTAGCTGATGAGGATATTGAAGGTTGGGTGGAAACTCAAAGCCTGAGCGAAAATATGACTTTAAAGTTAGGGGCGCTGAAAGCAGCTACTGCTGCAGATCTTTCCTGCACGGGTGCGTTGATGGAAAATTTTGATGCAGCTTGGCGCCATGACTTACTCGTCATGGATAAGTGGTTTTCTTTACAGGCAACAATTGATTCAAATTCTACGATTGATAATCTTTATGGACTTTATAACCATCCGTGCTTCGATAAATCAAATCCAAATAGGGTGAGGGCATTAGTAGGGAGCTTTGCTAGAAGTAATCCAGCTCAGTTCCATCGAGAGGATGGAGCAGGTTATAAGCTGCTAGGTGATCTGCTGATTGAGCTTAATGGCCTAAATCCGCAAAATGCATCTAGGATGGTGACTCCGTTTATGTCATGGAAAAAGTTTGATAAAACACGCCAAGAACTGATGAAAGCACAATTACAAAGATTAGCTGACTTAACGAATTTAAGTGATGATTTATATGAAAAAGTCGAAAAAGCGCTGAGCTAATTTGTATGCAAGAATACTTTTTCACGATGTATTTGGACTATGAGCAATGTTTAGACTTTTATGATGGAAGTATAAAGTTTGTTCAAGTCGTAGAAGACCAAGGAAAGCGGATCCGCTTTCCTGCCATTCATGTAAGAAAGTTTGTCTCATCGATAGGGATTAGGGGCCGTTTTCGGTTATGTTTAGATGCACAGAGTGCGTTTATTTCACTCGAGAAAATCGCTTAATGAGACTTTTTCTTATAACTATTATTGTATTTTTGTTAAATGAGTTTGTTATAAACTTAAATTACGTGTTATATATTATCTGGTAGGACGTCTTACCATGAGTAATATAGAGCCTAAAACGTTAAAAAAGCACCGATTGGACGCGTTCTATTTGTAATTTGAATTGATCGCTTCTATCGTTACGACAACAAAAAACAATAACTCGATTATAAAAACCCGCTTTAAGGGGGAGAAATAATGATAAAAAGATCGCTCTTTGTTAAAAACAAAATAATGCTCGGTCTTAGTGCTGCGGCGTTAACGCTAAGTAGTGCACCTTTACTTGCTGCAAACTTCCAAGTTGGTGATTTTGAAATCACATTCGACTCAACATTTTCCTATGGTCAAAGTATACGAGTAGAAGATCGTGATTTTCAGTACATAGGTAAAAGTAACCACCCTCGTTTTAATTGGGATGGCTACAATGCCTTGACTGGCAATACTGTTTACACGTCTGCAGATGTATGGGCTAATGCTGGTGCGTACTCAAATAATGGCGATGCTGGGAATTTAAACTTTGATTCTGGAGACACATTTTCTCAGTTGGTGAAAGGGACCCATGACTTTGGCATAAGTAAAGATAACTTTGGTTTCTTTTCTCGCTTTATGTATTTCTATGATTTTGCAATGGAAGATGGCGACTTTGCTTATCGAAATCCCGTGTCAGGTAATAAAGTCGATCCGTGTGCTGATGATGAGACGAAAAAGCAAGTTTGTTCTGATGTACGCCTTCTTGATGCATTTGTGTGGGCTGACTTTGACTTAAATGGTGGCAATAACCCATTGTCTGTTCGTCTGGGCCAGCAAGTTGTGAACTGGGGGGAAAGTACTCTTATTTCTCACGGAATAAATGTTAACCCGGTTGATATTGATCGGCTGAAAGCACCAGGTTCGGAGCTTAAAGAAGCATTCATTCCTGTTGGCATGCTTTGGGCATCATTAGGGATCACTGAAAATATCACTTTAGAAGGTTTTTATCAGTATCAATGGCATGAAACGCGCTTACCTGCCTCGGGTAGCTATTTTTCAACCAATGATTTTGCTTCTGAGAATGGTTATAGTCAAAATGTCCAGCTTGGTTTCACATCAAATCCTGACATAGATTTAATGCATCTAACCGATTCTCTTAACGGCTTGCAAGCAAACTGGCTTGGCGCATTAGCGGCTCAGGGTTTAGATACAACTGACACGAGTGTTTTAACTAGTGCCTCAGCCCAAACTTTACTGGCGAGTATGTATTTGCAATACCCGACAAAGGTTGCTTTAAAGGGAAAAGGGGATGCTGGCAAAGTAGAACCTAAAGACTCCGGTCAATTCGGTTTGCGTTTAGGTATTTATTCCCCCGAGCTGAATGACACTGAATTTGCGCTTTACTACATCAATTATCATAGCCGGCGTCCATTGATATCAGGTAAAGCTTCGAACTTTACCAATGCTGCGGTTGGTGCTGATCTTCAGTATATTTCGCAAAATACAATCACTGAAGATAATATTACTAACTTGAATGCATTTACTCAGGGGCAAATAGCGTACCCAGAAGATATTAAACTATATGGGTTAAGTTTTAATACCGCCATAGGTGAAACAGCGTTTGCAGGTGAGTTTACCTATCGTCAAGATGAACCGCTGCAAATAGATGATGTTGAATTGTTATACGCAGGCATGGTCGAGCAGCTTGCTTACGCGGGTCGACGAGATGATTTCGCTGGTTTTTCTCAATTGAGTCAAGGTGATGCTGTTAGCTATGTGAATCCAGGTGAAATTGCACAAGGCTTTGTATTAAAAGACACGATGCAATTGCAGTTTACTGCGACACATTTATTCGGTCCGAGCTTAGGAGCTGATAGTTGGGCGGTTGTGGGCGAAGTCGGTGGGGTTACAATTAAAGACATGCCTAGCTATGATGAGCTGCGACTTAACGTTGCAGGTACAGGCCGAAGCGGTACTGTGGAAGGTTTATCGGGTCGCAGTTATGATTTAATACACCAAGCCGTGTCTAACGGTCCTGAGGTCAACCCATTTCCAACAGCATCTGCATGGGGTTATCGACTTATTGCGAAAGGTGAATATAACAACTTATTCGCCGGCGTTAATTTCTCGCCACGATTTGTTTTCTCTCATGATGTGAATGGTATCACTCCTGATCCAATGTTTTTGTTTGTGGAAGATCGTAAGTCATTGGGTGTAACTATGAACTTTAGCTATCAAAATGCTTGGTCATTTGATTTTGGTTACAACACGTTCTGGGGTGGCGGTGCTACCAATACATTTGCAGACCGTGATTTTGTATCTTTTAATATTAAGTATTCAATTTAAGGGCTTTCAGTATGTTTAGAAAACCTACATTTGTTGCCGCGACAATAATAGCGATGCTATCTGCACCGAGTGCAATAGCAAAAATGTCGGCAGAAGACGTTGCACGTTTAGGTGCAGATTTGACACCAATTGGCGCAGAGACTGCGGGTAATGCAGATGGCTCTATTCCTGCGTGGACTGGTGGAATAACTAAACCACCAGCGAGTTTTAAATCGGGAATGCATCACCCAGACCCATTTGCTGATGATAAAATCATTTTAACAATAGATAAAAGTAATCTTGATAAGTACAAATCGTTATTAAGCCCAGGCCAAATCTCATTGTTTGAAACGTATCCAGAAACGTTTAAGATGAATATCTATCAGACACGCCGAACGGCGGCATACCCTCAGTTTGTTTATGACGCGACAAAAAAATATGCATCTACAGCGGAGCTGATTGAAGGTGGGAATGGTATTAAAAATACAGCAATTGGTATTCCTTTCCCAGTGCCAAAAGATGGTTTAGAAGCAATTTGGAACCACTTACTTCGTTATCGAGGGCTATCGATAGCACGTTTTGGCGGTCAGGCGATGCCAACTGAGTCTGGGTCTTACAATATAATTGGTTTTGATGAAAAGCTATTGGTGAAGTATTCGGATCCAGATGTGACACCAGAAGAGCTTAAAGAGTCAAATGTGTTGTTTAAGTTTAAACAAAAAGTCACAGAACCTGCACGTTTAGCAGGTACCGCTCTACTGGTACATGAAACCATGGATCAGATTTTAACGCCACGCCAAGCATGGACATATAATACTGGCCAGCGACGCGTTCGTAGAGCACCAAATGTGGCTTATGATGCACCAGGTACAGCATCTGATAGTTTAAGAACGACGGATGACTTTGATATGTTCAATGGTTCACCAAATCGTTACAATTGGACGCTCAAAGGTAAACAAGAGTTATATATCCCATACAATAGTTACAAATTGCATAGCGATAAACTTAAGTATGATGATATTTTGATGGCCGGGCATGTTAACCCTGAGCATGTTAGATATGAAAAACACCGTGTATGGGTTGTAGAAGCTAATTTAAAAGAAGGTACTCGCCATATTTATAAAAAGCGTGTTTTCTATATTGATGAAGATAGTTGGCAAATTCATATCGCTGACCTGTATGACAATAGAGACCAAATGTACAGGGTAGCAATGGCGCATGGTTTAAATTATTACGACGTACCCACTCATTGGAGTACACTTGATGTTTACCATGATTTGAACTCACGTCGTTATCTTGCTATCGGGTTAGATAATGAAGAAAGCATGTACGACTTTAGTAAATCTTTCCAAGACAATGAATTTACACAAAGCGCATTGCGTCGAGAAGGCAAGCGTTAATATTACGCTTATCCCATTTGCCAATAGCCATCGGGCTATTGGCAATTCATATCTAGGCGAACTCTCGCCATTCATATAGCATTTTGAGTAGTCAGCATGATTAAAAAAACCATTGCTAGTATATTTATGCTGTTTGTAATTTCTGCAAATAGTTTCGCGATGCCAAACGCTGCATTACAAGTGGCAACACCAGAAAGAACACTGTTCACAGACATTACATATAATGGCAGCTCTTTAATCGCGGTGGGGAAACACGGCACGATTGTAACCAGTACGGATGGTGTTACTTGGTCACAAGCACAAGTTCCGGCACAGGTACTATTGACGGCTATTACTTCTTTGAGCCCAAGTGCTTCATGGGCATGTGGTCATGACGGTACTATTCTGTTTAGTAAAGATGATGGTAAAAACTGGCAGTTACAGCAGTATTTGCCTGAAGTAGGAAAGCCTTGTTTAGACATTGAATTTACTGATACCGAACATGGATATGCAATTGGCGCATATGGTATGTACTACGTAACAGTTGATGGTGGAAAAACTTGGCAGAATAAATTTATCGACGATTTTGTGCACCCAGACGACAAAGCATATTTGGCTGAATTAAAAGAAGAAGACATTGTCGCCTATGAAGAGGAAACTCAATTCATTCTCCCACATTTTAATCGACTGTTGATAAAAGGAAACAGACATATTTTAGTTGGAGAAATGGGGCTTGTTGCGTTAAGCGAAAATTCGGGGGAGTCATGGACGAGACTTGATGAATTTTACCCAGGATCGTTTTTTACTGTGGCGGCGTATGGCTCTGATCAGCTAATTGTAGCTGGGCTGAGAGGGAACGCATTTATAGCAGACATGAACCAACTGAAGTTTAGAAGGTTAAATATCTCAACGACAGCAACAATTAACTCGATTGTAACCCATCAAGAGCAAGCATATATGTTGGCTAATAGTGGTTTCATTTTTAAATATAATAATACATTGACGCAATCACAACTTGAGACTGGATATTCGGTATTAGCGGCCGTTTCATTTAAGGGTAAGTTGATTATGGCGACAGAGAAAGGTTTGATAGCTTGGGAGGTTAATAAGTAATGCAAGCTATATTGAGTAAACTTGAATATATGGTATTTCGTCATAGGATGATGGTCGTTGTACTATTTAGCCTATTGACGGTTGCACTTGGTTATAAAGCAACACAGATACAGTTAGATGCCTCTTTTAATAAGAATATTCCTCTGCAACATGAGTACATGCAACTGTATTTAAAGCATGAAAAGCAATTTGGAGGAGCAAATAGCATACTACTATCAGTCTGTGATGAAAGCGGTGATATTTTTAATGCTGATTTTTTTGCTCAATTAAAAGCGGTGCATGATCAGCTTTACTTTATTCCTGGTGTGAATCGGCCGTTAGTGAATTCAATTTTTTCTCCAAGTGCACGATTTGTTGAAGTTGTTGAAGATGGATTTGCTGGCGGACCAATTATTCCCGCCAATTTTGCGCCAACAACGCAAGGTTTGGCTACTGTCAAACAGAATATAGAAAAAGCGAATGTTGTGGGGCGCATGATCGCCAGTGATTATAGTTGTGCAATGGTCTCTGCACAGTTAATGGAAATAGATCCGCAAACCCAAGAAAAGTTAGATACGCTTGCTTTTGCAGACAAATTAGAGAAAGAAATCAGAACACCATTAAGTACCGATACTGTTACTATCCATATTATTGGTTTTGCAAAGATGGCTGGTGATATAGCAGATGGTGCAAAAGGCGTGGTGTTCTTTTTTGCATTGGCAATCGGATTTACTTTCATCATGGTTTGGCTATTTTGCAAAAGTTTTAAGTTGACACTATTGCCAATAGCTTGTTCCTTTATTGCTGTTGTATGGCAACTAGGACTACTATCAAGCTTGGGTTTTGGTCTCGATCCGATGTCAATTTTGGTACCGTTTTTGGTTTTTGCGATTGGTGTAAGCCATGGGGTGCAAATGATCAATGCGATTGGGAAGAAAGTCGCTGAGGGAGTCTCAAGTAAAGTCGCGGCTCAAGCCAGTTTTAAAGCGCTATTAATCCCTGGTGGTATTGCATTATTATCTGATACCGTGGGTTTTCTGACATTATTGGCGATCGATATCGGTATTATTCGTGAACTAGCAATTACGGCCAGTTTAGGTGTTGCCGTTATTATATTTACGAACTTGGTCTTGTTGCCTATTTTGGCATCGTATTTTAGCTCAAGTAAAATTAGACGCTTAGATGATGGAAATAGTTCCTCAAATACAGTATTCACAAAAGTCAGAGAAGGGTTGGTAAAAGCAACAGATAAGAAGTGGGCACGGATTATATTGTTGGTGTCCGCTATTTTATTTGCGTTTGGTTATTGGCAATCACAAAGTATGCGAATAGGCGACTTGCATGCTGGCGCACCAGCGTTACACCAAGATGCAAGGTATAACCTAGATACATTCTTGATTTCAGATCGTTATGCGATTTCATCTGATATTTTGAAGGTTATCGTTGAAGCATACCCCGCTGCATGTACAGAACACGACACAATGGAGCGGATCAGTCGTTTTCAATGGCGAGTAGAAAATTTAACAGGTGTACAGTCGGTGGTGTCGCTATCGTCGGTTGCCCAAGCAGTTAATGCTGGCTATAACGAAGGCAATTTAAAATGGCAAACACTACCAAGAAATAGTGCATCTTTGGTACAAGCCACATCACGAGTTGAAACCAGTACAGGCTTACTCAATGGTGATTGCTCTGTTATGCCTGTCATTATATTTATGAAGGATCATAAAGCAGAAACAATAGATCATGTCATTTCAAATATAAAACAATTTGCAGATGATGAGGGTACAGATAAAGTTGCATTTAAATTGGCATCAGGGCCAATTGGCGTTATGGCAGCGACCAATGAATCGGTATCGTCAGCACAATTACCAATGATGATTTACGTTTATGGTGCGGTAATTATCTTGTGCTTAATCAGCTTCAGAAGTGTTAAAGCAACGATTGCAGTTGTATTACCTCTGTATATTGTGTCGACATTAGCTCAAGCATTAATGGTGAAATTGGAGATTGGATTAACCGTTTCCACATTACCCGTTATTGCGTTAGGTGTCGGTATTGGTGTGGATTACGGCATTTATATTTTGTCTTCGATGATGGGGCAACTGAAGCAAGGAGTCCCTTTATCGGCGGCGTATCGTAATGCATTAGCAGAGCGCGGAAGTGCTGTACTGTTTACCGGAATAACCTTGGCAATTGGTGTAAGTACCTGGATATTCTCTGCGCTGAAGTTTCAAGTTGATATGGGCATACTCTTAACGTTTATGTTTTTAGTGAATATGCTGGGTGCAGTACTGTTGTTACCTGCTATAGGCACGCTACTGTGGACCGACCAGAAAAAAAACTGTGAATAAATGTGCTTTAGAATGGCCATGATTGGCCATTTATATCTATATTTTGTGAATAGATGAGCAAATAGCTGAAAAGCTTAAAATGTTTTCATCGAAAAAGCTGTTTATTAGCGCCAGAAAGGTTAAAATTCATTTGACTCCACGCTAATAAATGGCTGTACAAATAATCTACCGTTCAAAGGTGGTATAGATTAAGGAACACATAATGACACAAAATGAAGGTTCAGCATCAGTTATTCTCGATAACGTCTGCAAGTTGATTCATAAGAAAGTTCATGCCGAAAACGTGTCACTCGTTGAAACATTCGCCAAAGCCTTGTACAGCAATATGTCTAAAGAGGATTTGGCCAATCGTAACGACAGTGACCTATACGGTGCGGCGCTTAGTCTTTGGAACTCTCTAGAACAAAATACTTCGGATGATGCTGTCATTCGTGTTTTTAATCCAGAAGTCGCAAAAGATGGATGGCAGTCGTCTCACACGATAGTCGAGATCATCGCCAAAGATATGCCATTTTTAGTTGACTCAGTGCGAATGGCATTGAGTCGCGAAAACATTGCATCTCACCTTTTACTGCATTGCCCATTAAAAATTAAACGCAGTGAAAATGGTCAAATCAGCGACCTTACGAATTTAAAAACAGAACAAGAACTTACGTCAACTAAAACCGTTTTCTTTATAGAAATAGATCATCAAACTGATGAAGCAATTATTGAATCTTTTAAGACAGAGTTAGAATCTGTATTGAAAGATGTATCTGTTGCTGTTGCAGATTGGTTGGCAATTAGAGATAGACTAGTTTCAGTTAGCAAAGAGCTGCCAACTCGAGATTCTGATTGCAGCAAGGCTGAAATTAATGAAACGGTTGAGTTTCTAGATTGGTTAGTTAGTGATAATTTTACTTTTATGGGTTATCGCCAATATGATTTATGCCCAGTGCAAGGGGACCATGAATTAAAACCAGTTGCAGGAACAAGTCTGGGATTGATGAAGAACTCTTCTTCAGAAGGCAGTCGTCTTCTATCTGAATTGCCAGAAGTTGCGCGTAAAGAAGCGCGTAGTAAAAATTTATTGATTCTAACAAAAACGAATTCATTATCACGTGTTCACCGCCCAGCCTATGTTGATTATGTCGGCATCAAGCGATTTGACGACAAAGGCAATGTGGTTGGTGAAGATCGTTTCATTGGCTTGTTCTCGTCAAGTTTCTATAATAATAGTGCCGCAGATGTTCCTGTTTTAAAATCTAAGATAAATCGCATTATGCAAATGTGTGACTTTGCCCAAGGCACGCATGCGTATAAAGCAGTTTTAAATATTTTGGAAACGTACCCTCGTGATGAGCTTGTGCAGGCTCGCGAAGCAGAATTGCTAGAAGTCGCGATGGGTGTGTTACAAATTCAAGAGCGTGACATGTGTCGTTTGTTTGTTCGTAAGGACATTTACGGTCGCTTCTTGTCTTGCATGGTATACGTTCCTCGTGAGCGGTATAACACTGCGCTTCGTCGTGAAACTCAGCAATTGTTAGCAAATGCGTTTCAGTCTTCTGAAAAAGTTGAGTTCACAACTTATTTCTCCGAATCTACGCTTGCACGAACGCATTACACCGTGCGCGTAGCTGACAACAACATTGAATATAACGTGAAAGACATCGAAAATAACTTAGTTGAAGCCGCTCGTACCTGGGAAGACAAACTACAAGGTGCACTATTAGAAAGTGCCGGTGAGTCTCGGGGTAATGAACTGAATCGTAAATATGCAAGTGCTTTTCCACATGCCTATAAAGATCAGGTTTTACCAAGTGCAGCTGTTGTAGATATCGAAAAACTAGAGCAGTTAGACGAAGAACATAAGCTAGAAATGCTGTTCTATCGTCCGCAAGAAGAAGCTAACTCACAAATAGTCCGTTTAAGTTTGTTCCATAAAGACGAGCCTATTCATCTTTCTGATGTAATGCCAATGCTGGAAAACTTTGGCTTACGTGTTATTGGTGAAACACCATATGCAGTGAAGACGAACGATGGTCGCGTCAATTGGATCATGGATTTTTCAATGTTGTTAGACAGCAAAGGTATTGCTGAGTTTGATAAAGTATCAGCGCGCTTTAGAGCTGCGCTTACAAATGTGTGGAACAATACCCTTGAAAATGATGGCTTTAACCGTTTAGTTTTATTAGGTGGTTTAACAGGTCGTGAAGCGTCAATTTTAAGAGCCTACGCAAAGTATATGCGTCAGATTGGTGTTACATTCTCACAAACATATATTGAAAGCACATTTGATAATTACCCAAATATTGCGGCAAAAATTGTAGAACTCTTTACTAAAAAGTTCACACCTGTAAAACCAGCAGCAGAAAAAACCCTCGATAAACTGATTGCGGGTATTTATGAAGAACTGGAAAACGTTGCTAACTTAGATGATGACAGAATCATTCGTTTGTACGTCGACATGATCAATGCCACGTTACGTACTAACTTCTTCCAAAAAGAAGCGAATGGTGTAAATAAGTCGTATGTATCATTCAAGATCAAGTCAAGTGGTATTCCTGATATGCCTTTGCCACTTCCTGCGTTTGAGATTTTTGTATACTCACCACGTATTGAAGGTGTTCACTTACGCGGTGGAAAAGTTGCGCGTGGTGGCTTACGTTGGTCTGACCGCCGTGAAGACTTCCGTACCGAAGTACTTGGTTTGGTAAAAGCGCAACAAGTTAAAAATACAGTGATTGTTCCAGTTGGTTCGAAAGGTGGTTTTGTTTGTAAGCAACTACCAAGTGAACGTGAAGCATTCTTCAAAGAAGGGCAAGCTTGTTACAAAATCTTTATCCGTGGTTTATTAGATATTACCGATAACATTATTCATGGTGATATTGTGCCACCGGCTGATGTTGTACGTCATGATGAAGATGACCCATATTTGGTGGTTGCAGCTGATAAAGGCACAGCGACATTCTCTGATATTGCTAATGGAATTGCCGATGATTATAACTTCTGGCTAGGAGATGCCTTTGCCTCTGGTGGCTCAATTGGTTATGACCACAAGAAAATGGGGATCACAGCCAAAGGTGCATGGGAGTCAGTAAAACGCCACTTCCGTGAAATGGGGATAGATTGTCAAACAACCGATTTCACAGCGGTAGCAATTGGTGATATGGCGGGTGATGTATTCGGTAATGGTATGCTTGCTTCAAAGCACATTCGTTTACAAGCCGCATTTAACCATATGCATATCTTTATTGACCCAACACCGGATGCCGCATCTTCATATATAGAACGTGAGCGATTGTTTGCACTACCACGATCTTCTTGGGAAGATTATGATAAATCGTTAATTTCTGCTGGTGGTGGTATTTTCTCTCGTGCGGCAAAGTCAATTACGTTAACACCAGAAATGAAGAAAATGGTGGGCACGAAAAAAGCCAGTATGACACCAAATGAACTGATCAAAGCATTGCTAATGATGCCATCAGATCTACTTTGGAATGGTGGTATTGGTACTTACATTAAGCACACCAGCGAAACAAGCGCTGACGTAGGTGACCGTGCCAATGACGCACTTCGCATTAATGGCTCTGAACTTGGTACTAAAGTATTTGGTGAGGGTGGTAACTTAGGTGCGACGCAACTTGGGCGTATTGAGTTTGCAGCAAAAGGCGGCCGTATTAATACGGACTTTATTGATAACGTAGGTGGTGTTGCGTGTTCAGATAACGAAGTAAACATTAAAATTTTACTGAATGGCTTGGTTGCTGAAGGTGATTTAACCCAGAAACAACGTGATGAATTACTTTATTCAATGACCGATGAAGTGTCTGAGTTGGTGCTTGCAGATTGTTATCGCCAAACTCATACGTTGTCTATTACTAAGTCTAAAGGCCCGGCAACGCTGAAAGAAAAAGTACGCTTTATTCATGCGTTAGAAAAAGATGGTAAGCTTGACCGTAACATTGAATTCTTACCGACGGATGAAGAGTTAGCTGAGCGTGCAGCAGCTGGTAAAGACCTGACGCGTCCAGAATTGTCTGTGTTGGTTTCTTATTCAAAAATGGTACTTAAAGAGTCATTAGTCGTTGATGAAGTATCGGAAAATCCATATTACCGTCAGTTGCTAGTAACTTCGTTCCCGGCACCACTTCGTGATAAATTTAATGCTGCAATGGATAACCATCCACTACGCAAAGAAATTATTGCAACAAAGTTGGCCAATAATATCGTCAATGATATGGGCCTGAACTTTATGGTACGTATGAATGAAGAAACTGGCGCAACAGATAGCGAAATCGCGTTATGTTACTCAATTGCTAGTGCTATCTTTGAAATGAGTACAACTTGGTCGTCAATTGCGGCGCTGGATAATAAGATCCCAGCTGCGGTTCAAACTGAGATGCTGTATCAATTACGTAGAACGGTTCGCAGAGCAACACGTTGGTTCTTACGTCATCGTAATAAAGCAATGACCATTGAGCAAACAATAGAGTTCTTCACTCCGACGTTTAAAGATGTGAGTGTCAACTTAAACAGCTACATGATTGAAGAAGAGAAAGATACTATTTCAGCTAAGGCTGCTGAGCTCGAAGCGCAAGGCGTACCGGCAGATATTGCATTACGTATTGTGTCATTATCTAGTCTATTCTCGGTTATGGATTTAGCTGAAGTAGCGGATAACTCTAAACGTAAGATTGAGGTGGTATCAAATACCTACTTCAAGCTTGGTTCAAGCATGGGTCTTCATTGGTTCTTAGACCAAATTACGGCTCAGCCAGTTGCGAACCATTGGCAAGCACTTGCTCGTGCTTCGTATCGTGAAGAACTCGATTGGCAGCAGCGTTCGTTATCAGAAGTTGTATTAAATAGCTTCGAAGGTGATGATCATGATGTAAATGCTTTAGTGGAGCAGTGGATGGATAGTCAATCATCGTTGTTACACCGCTGGCAACAGATGTTATTAGAGTTTAAGACTTCGCAAAGTCATGATTTTGCGAAGTTCTCGGTTGCATTACGAGAATTGATGTTATTAAGTCATAACTGTGATACTTCCAAATAAATTATAATTCGTTAAAATACCCCGGCCTTGCTGGGGTATTTTTTTATCTGCTGTTTATTCAGTAGATGTGTGTTACTTAGGATCTTTTAGGAGTTTTCATGTTTTACGATATTGCACGACGTTATATGTTTAGCCGCGATGCAGAATGGGCCCACGACTTTGCATTAAATAATTTACGTCGTTTTGCAAATACACCACTGAGTGCAGCGTGGTCTCAAACAGTGGCAGACAAGCCTGTGAACTTCTTAGGACTTGATTTTAAAAACCCTGTTGGACTTGCAGCAGGATTAGACAAAAATGCGGAATGTATAGATGCATTTGCACAAATGGGTTTTGGTTTTATTGAAGTCGGTACTGTGACACCTAGACCGCAAGCAGGAAATGACAAACCACGTATTTTTCGTCTTCCTGATGCACATGCGGTTATCAACCGTATGGGGTTCAACAATAAAGGTGTAGATAACTTAGTAAGTAATGTTAAAGCATCTCGCTATTCTGGGATCTTGGGGATCAATATTGGTAAAAATAAAGATACTCCGAATGAACAAGGCAAAGACGATTATATTCATAGTATGCGTAAAGTGTTTGAATATGCGTCTTATATTACAGTGAATATTTCTTCACCGAATACACCTGGGTTACGTGATCTTCAGTATGGTGATGCTTTGGATGATTTGTTAGAAAGTTTAAAATGCGAGCAAATGGATCTTATTGCAAAGCATAATAAATCAGTGCCTATGCTTGTTAAAATAGCGCCTGATATTGACGCGGTCCAAGTTGCTCAAATCGCTGAATCACTTACAAAAAATCGCATCGATGGTGTGATTGCGACCAATACGACACTGGAACGCACAGCTGTTCAAGGTATGCAGTATGCCGAAGAAGCTGGTGGGTTATCAGGTCGTCCAGTTCGAGAAAAGTCGACGTTTGTTGTTGATGAGTTGAGACGTATTACTGATGGTAAATTACCAATAATTGGCGTTGGTGGCATTGATTCAGCAGAATCTGCAAAAGAGAAACTTTCTGCTGGTGCAGACTTGGTTCAAGTATATACGGGCTTTATATACGAAGGCCCAGGGCTGGTAAAAAGGATCGTTGACGGGTTATAAGGATCCGTTATATAACAAAATGATCCTAAATAAATTGTTATTATAAAAAATTTTACAGTTTAGGTTTTTTAGTTATACTCCCATCTACTATTAAATAATTATAAATAGTTGATGGGAGTAGTATTGTGCAGGCATCTAAAGAATGGCAATGGCAGTTATGTAGCCAACGAAATCGCTTGCTCGTAGACCTTGGTGAAGATCTTAGTTTATGTACCCCATTCAGACAGCGACAGCTAACTCAAGATATTACTTACAGCCCAAACTTTAGCCTAAATGAAGCTGGCTATTACCAAAACGTGTTTGCCTACCTATGCAAATTTGCTGTGTGGAGTGAAGCGCAATGTTGCCAAATTGCACTGAATGCAACCGCTGCAAAATTTTATTTATTACCAGTACAGGCTAAAAGTTGGTTCTTTCAAACATATGTAGGTGGTGAGCCTTGTACAGAAGCCATCATTAGTTTGCATTCAAAAAATCAAGTCGGTGAGTTTTTTATTGTTGAATATTGTGCCGAGTCGTCACTCTGCATTAATTTAACTGACAGTTTTAAGCTTGATGACCATTTAACACTTGAACAGTTTCAAGCAATCAAAGTACTCAATGATCGTATTCATCCTCTGGTTATTGCCGATAAAATTATCAAATCAGCTTAATCCCGCTACACCTCCTCAGCCGAACCTATGGTATACTCGCCTTCAATTGAATACATAGGGTTAGCACATTGCAATTTATCGCACTTACATCTATCGGCATAGAACACTTATTAGCTGAAGAACTAGAACAAGCAGGCGTGACACTGGGTAAACAAAGTGTCGGTTCGGTCCGATTTGAAACGGATAACAGCACAGCACAACGCATATGTATGATGACGCGTTTTGCGACGCGTATCATGCTTTTAATTGATGAAAGTGAAGAAATTACCAATAAAGATGCGCTCTATAAATTCGCACGCTTCCAAGCGTGGCAAGATTGGTTTGGCCCAACTCAAACGTTTGCAATTGAATTCAACGGAACAAATACTGAGTTGAAAAATACTCAGTTTTCAGGCTTAGTGATAAAAGATGGCGTCGTAGATTATTTTAATGACTTGTATGAGCAGCGTCCTAATGTTGATAAATCAGAACCAAACATTCGCATAATAGCAAAGTTGAACCGCGATAAATGTGCGTTGTATATTGATTACTCAGGACCTAGATTATCAGATCGAGGTTACAGAACTAAACAGGGTAAAGCACCTATCCGAGAGCATTTAGCAGCAGCACTTGTAAAGCGTAGCGGTTGGTTAGACGATATTACTCAGCCATTGTTTGATCCTTGTTGCGGTTCAGGTACTTTGCTTATTGAAGCGGCTGGCATGGCAAATAACGCACCAACAAATACAGAGCGGGAATTTGCGTTTAAGCGTTTACCAAGCTTTCGAAAAGCAAAATTTGATATGGTAAAAGCTGAGCTCAAAGAACAGCAACAAGATAACAATTTATGGCTTATTGGCTCTGATATAGATCGAAAGTTAGTTGAGGTTGCGGAGCAAAATGCTGATAGGGCTGGGGTAGGAAGCACGATAAAATTTAAGCAAGGTGACGCAAACCAGCTTAAAAGTATTGCAAAACGTCCTGGAGTTGTTATTAGTAATTTACCTTATGGTGAACGTATTGGGTCTATGGCAGAGCTGGTGAGTTTACATCGTAATATGGGTGTGGCATTTAAAAAGTACTTTCCTAACTGGAAGCTGGCTTTATTAGGAACAGACGATAGTTTGTTTAAACTATTGAAATTGTCGCGAGAAAAACGTTATAAATTTAAGAATGGTCCATTAGATGCTGAGTTTAATTTATATGAATTAAACGAACGTCAAGTGAATCAAAACGAACGTGCAACAAGCTTGAATTATGAAGGCTCGAGTGCGTTTGCAAATCGTTTGAAAAAGAATAAACACGCATTAAAATCTTGGGTCAAGAAAGAGCAGATCAATGCTTACCGAGTATATGATGCTGATATTCCTGAATATAATGTAGCGGTAGACATATACAACGACTGTGCTGTTATTTTTGAATATGCGGCACCAAAAGAAATCGAAGATGATGTCGCACAGAAGCGTTTGCAAGATGTTATTACATTGACTGCGCAGCAGCTAGAAATCGATCCTGAAAATATTGCAGTAAAAGTAAGAAAAAGACAAAAAGGTGAATCTCAATATACTTCAATGGATAAGCAAAATCGCTTTGAAACCATTGAGGAGTTTGGTGCAAAATTTAAAGTAAACTTGTTTGATTACCTTGATACTGGATTATTTTTAGATCATCGCTTAGCACGTCGTTATATTCAAGAAAACGCTAATAGTAAACGTGTGCTTAACTTATTTGCATATACCGGCTCTGTGTCGGTTCATGCTGCTTTGGGTGGTGCTAAAGCGGTCACAACTGTTGATATGTCAAAAACGTATTTAAAATGGGCAGAAGAAAACTTTGCGCTTAATGAGTTGAAAAATACTCGCTTCAGGTTTGAACAAGCTGATTGTTTAAAATGGCTAGAGCATGCTCAAGGTCAATATGATCTTATCTTCTTAGATCCGCCAACGTTTTCTAACTCAAAACGTATGAAAGAAGCATTTGATGTACAACGTGATCATATTCAATTATTGACTTGGATAAAGAGGATTTTGAGCCCTAATGGTACCTTGTTTTTCTCAAATAATAAGCGTGGCTTTAAAATAGATGAAGTTGCGCTTATTGGATTAGGACTTAAAGCTGAAAATATTTCTGACAAAACACTCTCTCCTGATTTTAAGAGAAATAAGCAAATACATAATAGTTGGTTAATAACACATGGCTAAATATGTTTTATATCATACGGATGGGTGCCACCTTTGCGAACAGGCTTACGAACTTGCGTTGCACGCGATTCACGCCAGCGATATTAAGCACGTTGATATCACTGGTAGCGAAGAGCTAATGCAGCGCTTTCAAACGACCATTCCAGTATTAGAGCGTAAAAGTGACCACCAACAATTAACGTGGCCATTTGGACTAACACAAATTCAACAACTCGTAGAATAATATGGATCTAATTAGAATAGCTAAAGCGCAGCTTGCGTTTGGAACTCACCCTTTGCTTGATAACGCAGATGCAATTATCGAGGCAGGCGAAAGAGTATGTATTGTCGGCCGTAATGGGGCTGGCAAATCGACACTGCTAAAGGTACTTGATGGTGAAGTATTACTTGATGACGGAGAGATTAATCGCGTTGGCGAGCTTAAAATATCGAGACTAGAACAAGACCCTCCTAAGGGGGTTGAAGGTGCTGTATTTGATTACGTCGCAAGTGGGTTACCTGATATAGCCAATTTATTAATTGAATTTAATCATGTTAATGAGGCGCTACAAACTGACCAATCACAGGCACAGTTAAATAAACTTGAACGATTATCGACTCAAATAGAAGCCGCCGATGCATGGCGATTTGAAAGTCGAATTCAAACAGTATTAAGCCAGTTAGAATTAACGGCAGATATGCGCTTGGAGAAGTTATCAGGAGGTTGGCTGCGTAAAGTCGCGTTAGCAAAAGCACTAGTAAGTGAACCTGATTTACTGCTTTTAGATGAGCCAACGAACCATTTAGATATGAACAGCGTTATTTGGTTAGAGCAGTTCTTAAAGGAGTTTAAAGGCGGTATAGTCTTTATTTCACATGATAGAGCATTCATTCGCGCCGTTGCTACGCGAATTTTAGATTTAGATCGTGGACAGTTGATCTCATACCCAGGAGATTATGCGACGTATCTTGAACAAAAAGCACATGACTTAAAAGTTGAAGAAACGCAAAATGCACTTTTTGATAAGAAATTAGCAGAAGAAGAAGCGTGGATCAGGCAAGGTATTAAAGCACGAAGAACGCGTAATGAAGGCCGAGTGAGAGCGCTGAAGTCTTTACGCAATGAACGAAAGCAACGTGTAGAGCAGGTTGGTAAAACAGACTTTAATATTGAAACCGCCGATCGCTCAGGTAAATTAGTATTTGAAGCGCAACATGTTAACCATGCGTTTAAAGACAAAGTGATCACAAAAGATTTCTCTACCCTAGTAATGAGGGGCGATAGAGTTGGGCTTGTTGGTCCAAATGGAGTAGGCAAAACCACACTTCTCAAACTGCTTTTTGGTAATCTGGATGCAGATGTGGGTAAGATCAAACAAGGAGTTAACTTAGAAGTTGCGTATTTTGACCAATACCGAGAAAAGTTAGATGAAAATGCCACAGTTCAAGATAATGTGGCAGAAGGAAAGCAAGAAGTTATGATGGGTGGTCGCAGTCGCCACGTATTAGGTTATTTACAGGACTTTTTGTTTCCACCAGCCAGAGCGAGAACCCCTGTTAAAGCTTTGTCAGGAGGTGAGAAAAATAGGTTACTTCTAGCAAAACTTTTCTTAAAACCTTCAAACATCTTGGTGTTGGATGAGCCAACCAATGACTTAGATATTGAAACCCTTGAACTATTAGAAGAAATAATTAATCAATATCAAGGAACTATCTTGATCGTAAGTCACGATAGAGAATTTATTGATAATACATGTAATAGCGTTTGGGCTTTTGAAGGAGAAGGCTTGGTCACGGAGATTGTGGGTGGATATACTGACTATGAACAGTATGTTGCTCATAGAGTGGCTCAAGCTAAAGCACTTGAAAAGGTAGACAAGCAAAAAACACAGAAATCGGATAAACAAACTCCGAAACAAGTTACTCAGGCCAATAACAAAAGTACTAAGTTAAGTTACAAATTAAAACTTGAATTAGAAGAACTGCCAAGTAAAGTAGAGGCACTAGAGCTTGCATTAGAGGCTCAACAAGAAATCGTGAATGCGGCAGACTTCTTTAAACAAGATGCAGAGACTACTCAAGCAGCGTTGAACCATTTGGCGGACCTTGAGTCGAAGCTTGAAACCTCATTTGAGCGTTGGGAAGAATTAGAAGCGTTACAGAATCAGTAGTAAGGAATAAAATGAAGCATACTTTAATTGCAGCGAGTATTTTTGCTGGCTTGAGTGGCCAGGCTTTGGCCGCCACATATCAACTTACAGAGTTACCAAGACACGAAGGTGCAGTTCATTCAATTGTCTCGGATGCGAATGAAAATGGTCAGATCATTGGGGCTGCGACTCGTCTTTTTAATTTGCCGATAGATGTTAGCTATATCGACTTTGATAAAGATGGTACAGCGATAAAAGCAGCATATGATCAAGAAAAAAGTAGATATGAACTGATTGATGAAACGATTACATTTACGCTTGAAGATGTAAAAAACGGTGCGGCGTCGACAAATGCAGATGCTAACAACTTCATGTTAGGTTTTTTGAGTCGTCAAAGTAATTCAGCTGAATATCAAAAGTTGACAGATCGCATTGCTTTGACAGTTAGTCCCACATTTGCGGATGAAAAAGTCTTATTTGATGTACAGAGCTCAGAGCTCAATTCATTGACCCGCTCCGTGGGAAATAACTTGGCAGCAATCAGTGATGATGGGGTGATGGTTGGCTGGGGTTCAGCACCTTTTTCAAAAACAGAATTTACACCTAAAGACGAAAATGAAGCAAAGACCTTCTTTGTAAGAGATTGGAATTATCGGGGTATTGTAATTAATACAGCGGGTGAAAAGTTTACTCTTGAACCCGCATTTACCGAACATGGTGGCGCCAGTATTGCAACTGACATTGAGCGTTTAGAAACAGGTGGCTATGTTGTAGTTGGTTATGCCAGTGTTGGTATTACGACACAGCGCCAAGAAGGTTATGATGATCGTTGTAAAGGTGAAGATAGACCATTACAAGCATGTGTGTGGTTGGAAGAGCGCCGAGTGGCTAACTTAGATGGACTACCAACGTTTTATGACCTACGCGCATATCAATGGACCTTAGATGATAATTTTGCTGTGGTAAGTGCAAAAGAATTAGGTGTCGGAGCTGTCAGAAAAGACAATGAAGATAATACTATTTATAGTGCTGCAATGGCCATAAATAACTCAGATATTGCGGCTGGGTATTCAATAACTCGATTTGACAATGATATTAATGCACGTGTTGTACCTGGGTACTTTAAAGATGGTCAATTTAGTGAAATTGGAGAGCGTGATGCATGGTACAAAACAGGTAAAGCCGTCGATATTAATAACAATAATGTTGTTGTGGGCCACCGAGCAGAAGTAAGCCGGAGCACTATACAAAAAGCCGTGGGGTTTTATTACGATATTAATGCTGACAAATTCGCAGATATTCCCACCTACTTTAATGGTTCTGAAATGGTCATTAATGATATTAATGATGCGGGATATGTTGTCGGGCAAGGTGAAATTGAGAAGAACGGTAACAACAAACGTAGAGAAGGTTTCATCTATAAGCTAGGAGATGAAAACATCGTTAATATTAATTCTTTATTACCTTGTAAAGATGCCAGTGGTCAGGCATTCCCTTATACAATTGCAGAAGCTGTAAAAATCACTGAATCGAATAAGATTTACGCTATTGCGGTAAAAACGGTAGAGCGTAGAGACAGACTTGGTGTAGTAGAGAAAAACAGCAAAGGTGAGATTGAGTATGAATCAGCTTCTTTACCTGTACTGTTAACACCAACGAATGGTGAAGTAGAGCAGTGTGCTGCGCCAGAGGTTGAAACGTATGAACGTCAATCAGGCAGCTTTTCTGTGTTTGCACTTCTTACGTTACCATTGGTTTGGTTAAGACGTCGAAAATTAAAGATTGCTTAAGCACCTAAGTTGTTGCATTTTGACGTGATAATAAAAAAGCCCTTAAGGGCTTTTTTATTATCTATAATATAGAGGAAGTATTATTTATTGCGCGCATGCCATGCTTTATTTACCGAACGTCGCCATAAGTAATCAACCCCAAAGTACCCAATAATAGCGGCGAACGATGCACAAATTAGTGAGCCAATCATAAACGCAGGACCGATTGTGGTAATACTTTGAACGAGCCACTCCCAACTGGCTTCGAAATGAAAAGGTTGTGTTTCTTGGCCTAAAGCAAGCACACCAACTAAATAAGAACAGTAAAAAATAGGTGGCATAGTTAGTGGGTTTGTTAACCACACCAAAGCCACTGATAAAGGTAAGTTTACGCGAAACGGAATCGCAAATGCGGCAGCTAATATCATCTGAAAAGGAACTGGGATGAAAGCAAAGAACAAACCAACTGAAAAAGCGCCACGCGCAGAACGGCGGTTTAGGTGCCACAGGTTGGCATCATGCAACCATCGGCCAAAAATTTTTAAAGACTTTTGCTGTTTTATTTTATTGTGATCGGGTAAAAAGCGTTGAATCGTTTTTTTAGCCATAGCATGCAACCGTTTACTTCAATTTTTATATGTTGGGGATTTCTATTCGGCTGTATCATTACCGTGTTTTTATTCAAAACTTGGCAGTTCTATAGCAGTCTTTTCTTCCTCACTATTTTGTTCCCCTATTTTAAGCCGTTTCGACCTGTATTGTTAGGTTTTATTTTCGCTATTTTTGTCGTTATCACTCAATATCATTTGTTTTATTCATTTAGTATAGAAAACCCACAATTTGACGATGAAATTTATTTCAGAGGTCAAGTTGTAAAGGTATTTGGAGAAGAGCCAGCAGATTATTTTCAGGTGAGCCTCAGTGATGTTGGTGAACATACCTATTTACCTTGGATGAACCCCAAAGCGAACTTGGCTATTTCTCAGAATGGATTAAAGATAAAGGCTGGTAGTATCATTACGGGTATGGCCAAAATTCGTCCATTTAGAGGGCGAAAAAACTTTTCCGGTTTTGATAGTGAGCTTTATGCATTTAGAAATCAAATTGCATATAAAGGGCGTGTTCTAGAGGCTACCATCGCGGCCCAGCAAAATGACGCATATTATGAACCATATAGACAATTTTCATGGCAAGTGTTTGGAGGTTTAAAGTTAGGCTGGCTCTATCATACTTTAATGACGGGAGATACAAGCCAGATAAGTCATGATACCCGTATCATGATGCGTAGGCTTGGATTAAGCCATATTATGGCTATTTCTGGGTTACATATCGGTATTATATTTGGGATTTCATATTGGTTTGTTAAAGCGGTTGTATCAGCTTATTTGCTATTGCATACCAACCCTCGCTTTCAAAAGTACAATTTAACGACATTTTATATGTGTCTCTCGGGAATAATCGCATTTATATATGTTTATCTAAGCGGTTTTAGTGTATCAGCGCTAAGAGCATATAGCATGTTATTACTTGCGATTACCGCGTACATTGCATGTAAAAAGGTAAGTAGCGTGAGAATATTGGTCACCGCACTGAGCCTTATTTTACTTCTTGATCCTTTCTTATTACTTAATCCGGGGCTATATTTTTCATTTATAGCTGTTGCAGTGATATTTTTTGTAATGAGCTCTGAGCACACACAGCATAGTTACAAAATAAACTTCCTTTTTAAGATTATTTTATTGATAAAGATACAAATTTGTCTTTTCGTTTGCTTGGCGCCACTCAGTATTTATTTCTTTAAAGGAGTTAGCTTAGCTGGATTATTGATAAATTTACTGGCTATTCCGGTGTTAAGCATGATTGTTTTCCCATTTATGATATTGGCGCTCACATTGAGTTTTGTAATAGGCTATGCATCATGGGGAGCTAGTTTTGTACTCACGAGTCTAGACGGTTGCTTTCATTTCCTATTGCAAGGAGCCTCAATGATCAGTGCTGATCACGGCTGGTTGCATACGGGTTCTTCATCTTTATCAATAACCATGTTTATATATCTCTCTCTACTATTTATAGTGTTAGCGCCTTTTAGAAAACTGGTTTGGCTTCCAGCCGCGATTTATGCGGTGCATAGGCTGTCGAGTGAGGAGGTATTATGGCAATTGGATGTTTTGGATGTAGGGCACGGAACCGCAGTGCTTATATCGAGTAACCGAGAAGCTATATTGTATGACCTTGGAGCTAAATATTTTAACCGATATTCCCTATTTGAGCATGTTGTACAACCCTACATAGAGGATAATCATATCGTATTAACACACACAATTTTAAGTCATCAAGATAAAGACCATGTTGGTGGAGTTAAGGAATTGCTTGCATTTGATGGAATACAGTCCTTTAAATCGTTTCATAATGGCATACCAAATAGTGATTGTAATTTGCGAACAGTCAAGATGGGTGAAGTCACTATTGAAACACTGTGGCCTCGAGCTGGGCGAGCCTCTAAAAACAACAATTCTTGTGTTGTGAAAGTCAGTGGAGGCAATTACTCAGCTTTATTAACGGGGGATATAGAAGCTCATGCAGAACGGCAGTTGGTAAATGTACTCTCAGCTGAACAATTAAAGAATGATATATTATTGGTCCCACATCATGGCAGTAAAACATCGTCAACAATGGCTTTTTTACAAGCTGTAAATGCCGACATCGCGATATATTCGCGTAATTATGCATCACAATGGGGACTTCCTCATACCGATGTTCGAGAGCGATTCACCCGATTGGGCACGTTACAATTAGATACGGCACTAGATGGTCATATTAGGATAAAAGTAACACCTGATGGACTAATCACTGAAAAGGCGAGAGAAGTAATGAAATATTGGTTTTTACCCCAATAAAGGGGGGAGTTATTTGGTTTTCGTTTGATTAATTTAAAGTAGCCCATTTTGTTTTATAGGTATGGCAAGTACAATACACTGTTTTTTTAGAATGGGTTAGTGGAAGAGAAAGTACATGCAAATGAGCGCGAAGCAGATATACAAACGTTTACTAGCTTATACATTAGATTACCGGGGCGTTGCGATATGTGCCGTCATTGGTATGTTAGGTTACGCAGCGATGGATGCGCTGTTTGTGCGCTTAATGCAACCGTTTATTGATGATGGGTTAAACGACAGAAACGTCGATGTTTTGTCGTGGGCCCCTATTGTGGTTATTGTATTAGTGATAGGGCGTGGTGTCTTCAATTATATGGCATCATATTGTCTGACATATGTTGGATCCCAAGTTGTTAGGGCATTACGGCAAGAGCTGTTTGAGCACATGTTATTTTTACCCGTCTCATTTCATGACAAACATTCGAATGGTGAAATGATCTCTAAAATTACTTTTGATACAGAACAAGTGCAGCAAGCCATTACCCGAGCATTACAAGTCATAGTGCGTGAAGGTGCGTTTGTTGTTTTTTTATTATTTGTTATGTTTGGTGCGAGTTGGCAGTTGTCCTCGGTATTTTTAATTATTATTCCTATTGTCGCGCTGATCGTTTCAGTGGTATCAAAACGGTTTCGTAAGATTTCGAAAAATATTCAAGATGCGATGGGGGAAGTGACCCGTGGTTCTGAACAAATGCTTGCGGGGCATAAAGTAATTCATAACTTTGGTGGTCAACAAAGAGAAATCGACAAGTTTGCAACAGTCAATAATAAGAATAGGCAGCAACGGGTCAAAATGGATGCGACTCGGGCATTAAGTGTATCCGTGATTCAAATTTTAGCCGCCAGTGCGATGGCGTTAATATTGGCAATTATAGCCATGCCTTCTATGATAAATACGATTACTTCAGGTGCGTTTGTAGCGCTATTGACATCAATGATGATGATGTTGCGACCATTAAAGCAGTTAGCAAATGTAAATAGTGATCTGCAAAGAGGTATTTCGGCTGCGCAAAGTATATTTGCAATATTAGATACAGAGAAAGAAGGGGACCAAGGCACCACGCCGTTAGTGACAGCGAAAGGGTTAATAAGTGTTAAATCGGTTACATTTTGCTATCCGACTAAAGAAAACCCAGTAATTCAATCACTTGATTTAAAGGTTAATGCAGGCGAGAGCATCGCGCTGGTTGGCCGCTCTGGATCTGGTAAGTCGACATTATCAAATTTACTGCCAAGATTTTATGATATTCAACATGGTAGCATCGAGCTCGATGGCGTCAATATTCAGGAATACTCTTTGCAGGACTTGAGACGGCAATTTGCGGTTGTTTCACAGCAAGTGGTTTTGTTTAACGATACTATAGCGAATAATATTATGTATGGGCTGGAAACGCCGTTATCAGATGACGCTTTAATTGCAGTTACAAAACAAGCACATGCTTGGGAGTTCATAGAGGGATTACCTGATGGCTTACATACTATGGTGGGTGAAAATGGGGTAATGTTGTCAGGTGGACAACGGCAACGTTTGGCCATTGCAAGAGCGATTGTAAAAGATGCGCCGATACTGATTTTAGACGAGGCAACCTCCGCATTGGATACGGAGTCAGAAAGGTTGATACAGCAAGCGCTAGATAATTTGATGAAAGACAAGACTTCGATAGTGATTGCACATAGGTTATCGACAATAGAAAAATCAGACCGAATATATGTATTAGAGCAGGGTAGAATAGTTGAGCAAGGAACACATACAACCTTGTTAGAACAGCATGGGGCTTATGCTGCTTTATGTAAAATGCAGTATGGTGATTAGACATTGAAAAGTATAGAAAATAGCTGGTATAGACCAAAATCCTTCATAACTTACTTACTACTGCCGCTCAGTGCTATATTTTGGTGTGCTGCGATAGTAAGACGGATACTTTTTTCATTGGGGTTTATTAAACGTTTTAATGCACATGTCCCCATATTGGTTATAGGTAATATTAGTATAGGCGGTAATGGTAAAACGCCATTTGCATTATGGCTAGTTAACTACCTACAAAATATTGGGTTAAAAGTCGCAGTGATCAGTCGAGGATATGGATCAAATGCACCCCATTACCCTTATGAAGTGACGACCAGTAGCTCGGTATTAGAGGCCGGAGATGAACCTTTTTTACTTCATTCACGTTTGCAATGTCCAGTTGTTATCGGCCCAGACCGTCAGGCTAGTTGTGAGTATATCAAGCGTGAATACAATGTCGATTTGATTATTTCAGATGACGGTTTACAACATTATAAAATGAATCGTGCTGTTGAGTTTTGTATTGTAGATAGTACTCGTGGGTTTGGAAATGGGTGTCTCCTGCCGGCTGGACCATTAAGGGAGTTGCCGAGTCGACTTCGCAGTGTGGATCTAGTTGTTACAAATGGTATTGGCGCACCTTGCAATTATCAACTCGAAAGCACCGGTATATATCGTGTTGGAAGTGGCGAAAAATGTGAATCATATCCAGATATGGGCATCGCCGTAAGTGCAATAGGAAACCCTGCTCGGTTTGAGAAATCATTGAGTGAGTTAGGGATCGATATTATAGAGACCGCACACTTTCGAGATCATCATGCTTATCAAAACGGTGATTTTGATAGATTTGGTCACACAGCCGTTTTTATGACGGAAAAAGATGCGGTAAAATGTAAGAGCTTTGCGTTAGAAAATTGGTACTACTTACGAGTTGACGCTCAACCAAGCAAGATGTTGATTGAGCGGTTATTGAATATTTTAAAGAAAAAAGAGATCTATCATGGCCTTTGATAAAAAATTATTAGAAATCTTAGCTTGCCCTGTGTGTAAAGGTAAGCTGCAGTACGATAAAGAACAAAGTGAGCTTATTAGTACAGCGGCAAAATTGGCGTATCCAATTAGAGATGATATTCCTGTACTACTGGAAAACGAGGCGCGAGAGTTGAGTTTAGAAGAGGTTGAACAGTGGCATTCGTAGTTGTTATTCCAGCACGCTATGCGTCGAGTCGTTTACCGGGTAAACCGCTTGCGGATATCTGCGGAAAACCGATGATTCAACATGTTTTTGAGCAAGCGTCTCGCTCAGGAGCGAATGCTGTTTATATTGCGACTGATCATCAAGCTGTCTTTGATGTCGCGATGGGCTTTACAAAAAATGTTCTCATGACCAGAATTGACCATCAATCAGGCACTGAACGGCTCGCGGAAGTGGTAGAAAAGCTAAATTTAGGTGCTGAAACAATTGTGGTTAATGTACAAGGTGATGAGCCATTGCTAGAACCTGAAAATATAGATCAAGTTGCTCAGTTGTTGGCTAATTCAAGTGCCCCTATGGCGACCCTTAGTGTGGATATAGAGAATGTTGAAGAAGTGCTAAACCCTAATGCGGTTAAAGTAGTACAAGATGCACATAACAACGCTCTATACTTTTCTCGCGCTTCAATTCCATTTCAACGAAATAGCATGTTAACGCTAGATAAAAACTCAATTCCTTTACATAATTTTCAACGCCATGTTGGCATTTACGCCTACCGCGCAGGGTTTATTCAAGAATACTTAGAGTTACCAGTATCGCCATTAGAAGTGCAAGAATCACTTGAACAACTGAGAGTTTTGTATCATGGTAAGCAAATTAAGATAGCTAAGGCGATAATGCCCGTCCATGCGGGGGTCGATACACCAGAGGATTTAGCGCGAGTAGTTGAGTTGTTAAATGCGTGAATTTGAAGTGATCGCAGACGAAGTTGATTATATTATCGCATTAAAACCTGCAGGAGTGAGTTTTCATAGCGAAGACGGGGCTGGGTTTGTTGTTCAATTAGAGAAACAAGTTGGCTATAAATTATTCTCGGTTCATCGTTTAGACAAAGTCACTTCGGGACTATTAATCTTAGCGAAGTCAAGTAAAGCAGCCAACCTCTTTACTCAGAAGTTTGTAGGAAGAGAGGTAGAGAAAATTTATTTGGCGTTAATTTCGAAAAAGCCCAATAAAAAGCAAGGGTGGATCAAAGGTGATATGGTCAAATCCCGACGGGGGGCACACAAGCTACTCAAATCACAAGAAAGCCCTGCCGTTACCCGCTTTTATTCAAAAAGTATTGCTGCTGGATTACGTGGTGTAATTTTGAAGCCTTTTACAGGTAAAACACATCAATTAAGAGTTGCTATGAAAAGTTTATCCGCGGCAATAGTGGGAGATGAATTGTACGGGGGAGTGCCAGCAGCACGGGTATATTTGCATGCTTATGCACTAAGGTTTTCTTGGGATGGACAGCAGCAATGCTATTATGCAACACCAAAAGATGGTGATGAATTTATAAAATTAATTAATCATGAGGATTTTGCTAATTGGCGAAACCCTTGGCAGTTAGAGTGGTAACATGACTGAGCAGCAAACTGAATTGAGATTTGGCGGTATTTCACGCCTTTATGGTACACAGCAGCATACGTGGTTGCAGCAAGCAAATTTTTGTGTAGTTGGTATTGGTGGCGTTGGCAGCTGGGTGGCGGAAGCGTTAGTACGAACGGGTGTAGGCCATATAACATTGATCGACTTAGATGATATTTGTGTTACAAATATCAACCGTCAAATTCATGCGTTATCAAGTAGTGTAGGTGAGCAAAAAATTGAAGCAATGAAAGCGCGTTTATTAGATATAAACCCGTATTGTACAGTGAATTTGATCGATGACTTTATCACCGTCGATAACATTGCAGAATATATCATTAATTATGACTATGTCATTGACTGTATTGATGCGGTCAAAGAAAAGGCCGCGCTAATTGCGCATTGCAAACGTCGAAAAATCCCAATCATTGCCACCGGTGGTGCTGGTGGACAGACAGATCCCAGTCAAATTTTATTTGGCGATGTTGCGAAAACAACACAAGACCCTTTACTTGCGAAAGTACGTTATTTATTGCGTAAGAACTATAATTTTTCCTCAAATCCAAAGCGTAAATTTGCTGTTGATTGTGTTTATTCAACTGAGCAACTTGTTTATCCAACAGCCAGTGGTGAAGTTTGCCTAGCTAAGCAGCAAGCTGAGGGAGCAAAAAACATGGACTGCGCAACTGGGTTTGGTTCTGTCACCATGGTGACAGGCACCTTTGGTTTTTTCGCGGCTTCACGAGCAATTAAAAAGTATTTACAAAAAAAACTCAAAGCTGAAAACCAATGAGTATGAAACTTTCTCGCTGATTTACCACTGAGAAAGCTTTTCTTGTATGGCCTTAATAATGGCTTGAATGCCATTACCGCGTGACGGGCTCAGGTGCTTTATTAGTCCGAGAGACTCAAACTCAGCGTAAGCATCAATATTTTTAGCTTCGGTAAGGGTTATGTCGTTATACATACTTGAAATAATCGCGAATAGCCCTTTGACGATACGGGTGTCAGAGTCACCAATTAATAGAATTGTTCCCCGGCTTTCATCTAAATCAATATGCAACCAGACTTTGCTCTCACAGCCTTGTATAAGGGCATCATCACTCTTTAAGCAGTCGGGTATAACGGGCAGTTGTTTGCCAAATAGCATTATTTCTCGATAACATTGTTGCCAACTTTGGGTCTTTTTTAATTGGTTTTGTATTTCTTGATAGTTCAAATCTTATCCTGCAATTAATTTAATACTGCTTTTTAGAGCAGTAATAAATGTATCTATGTCATTGTGTGAATTATAAAAGGCGAGGCTTACTCTTAATGTACCCTGAATACCTAGTTCAGCAATAAGTGGTTGCGTACAATGGTGGCCGCTTCGCAAAGCAATGCCATAGCTATTGAGTAACATTGCAATGTCATAATGGTGCTCGTCGCGATAATTAAAGCTAATTGTACCTATATTATTTTGCGTGTCGCCATAAATAATGATGCCATCGATTGCTTGTAATTGATTAAGACAGTACGAATATAAGGTTTGTTCATATTGATGAAGTACGATAGGGTCAAGCTTATTTAAATAATTGATGGCTGCTCCAAACCCTAATACACCTGATATGTTTGGTGTCCCTGGTTCAAATTTAGCTGGGGCCTCTCGGTAACTTGACGATTCGTATGTTACCTTGTCAATCATTTCGCCGCCTGTTTTGAAAACGCTTAGTGCGTTGAGCTTGTCAAATTTCCCATATAAGAATCCAAGCCCTGTAGGACCTAATGCTTTGTGGGCAGAGCCAACATAGAAATCGCAATCTAACTGTGACAGATTAGGCCTTAAATGAAGAAAAGCTTGTGCGCCGTCAATTACGGTTATGGCATTAACTTTCTTCGCTGCATCAATTAGCTTGGCGATGGGATTAATATTACCAAGCGTATTAGATGCATGTGTGCATGCCATAACTTTGGGTTTTAAGTCTTCAATCATAGCGATTGCAGCTGGTATATCCAAAATCCCTTGTTTATTTATGGGCATGATAGCTATTTTTGCACCGCTTTCTTGCGCTGCTTGTTGCCATGGAACAATATTAGCATGGTGCTCTAATGCACTAATTAGAATAATATCCTGTGAATTTAGATCACATGTTACACCAGAAGCAATAATGTTAAGGCTTTCAGTTGCACCACTGGTCCAAACCACTTCTTTGGAATTAACGGATAAAAATTTAGCCAGTTGTGTCCGCACATATTCGTATTTCGATGTTGCATTTTCACTGAGTGAGTGTAAACCTCTATGTACGTTTGAGTTGTTTTTACTATAAAAATCGTTTATCTCATCGATCACACACTGAGGCTTTTGGCTGGTCGCACCAGAGTCAAGGTAGATTAAAGGCTGACCTTCAATAGATTGAGAGAGTACAGGAAAGTCATGGCGCAACTCAGCAATTATGTTCATTTCAATATTATTCCGGCAAATATAACGAAGGGATTGTAATTTGATCTGTGTAAGATGCAATAAAAAAGGCCGCTAATAGCGGCCTTTTTTTAAGACTTTACGTTATCGTTTTGAAGAGTCTGCATAGTCGCGTTGTGCGTAGCCAGTATAAAGCTGACGCGGACGACCAATTTTGTGTCCTGCTTGAGATAGCATTTCATCCCAATGCGAGATCCAACCAACAGTACGTGACATTGCGAAGATAACAGTGAACATACTCGTTGGAATACCAATTGCTTTCAAGATGATACCTGAGTAAAAATCTACATTCGGATATAGCTTTTTCTCGATGAAGTATGGGTCTTCAAGCGCGATTTGCTCTAAACGCATAGCAACGTCGAGTAGTGGATCTTGAATGTTTAACTCTTTCAAAACTTCATGACATGTCTGACGCATTACTGTAGCACGCGGGTCGAAGTTTTTGTATACGCGGTGACCAAAGCCCATTAAACGGAATGGATCGCTCTTATCTTTTGCTTTTGCTACATACTCGTCGATACGGTCGAGCGAACCAATCTCTTCAAGCATGTTAAGACAAGCTTCGTTTGCACCACCATGAGCAGGTCCCCACAGTGAGGCGATACCAGCAGCAATACATGCGTAAGGATTAGCACCTGATGAACCCGCTAAACGTACTGTAGACGTTGAAGCATTTTGTTCGTGATCAGCGTGCAGCATAAAAATACGATCCATAGCTTTAGCTACAACAGGGTTAACCGTGTAATCCTCAGCTGGGACAGAGAACATCATATGCAAAAAGTTTTCTGCATAGCTTAAATCGTTGCGTGGGTAAACGAATGGTTGACCAACGTTATATTTGTACGCCATTGCCGCAATGGTAGGCAACTTAGCAACTAATTTGATAGCACTGCGCTGACGTTGGTCTGCATCTGAGATATCTAAATCATCATGATAGAACGATGATAATGCACCAACAACACCACAAAGCATAGCCATTGGGTGAGAGTCAACGCGAAAACCTTGGAAGAATGCAGCGATTTTCTCGTGCATCATGGTGTTACGTGTGATTTCATCTGAAAATTCAGCATGTTGCTCAGCTGTCGGTAACTCACCGTTTAGCAATAAATAACATAATTCAATGTAATTTGAATGCTCAGCTAACTGCTCAATTGGGTAACCGCGGTGTAGCAGTACACCTTTTCCACCGTCGATGTAGGTGATAGATGATTCACAAGAACCGGTAGACATAAAACCTGGGTCATAAGTGAAGTGGCCGTGAGCACCTAAAGTACGAACATCAATTACATCTTGACCAGCGGTACCCGAATAAATTGGTAGCTCGATTGGGTCGTGACCATCAATATGGACAGTGGCTTTTTTATCTGCCATCTATTTATCTCCTATGGAATAACAATTCTGATTGTTATGTTGTGATACTAATGTTAAGCAAATTCAGATCATTTTAACGTAAAACTAGGGTATAAAGTCAATTTTTCTTGTAATTATGCAAAGATGTATAATAAATATTCTGTAGAGATTAAATATTATACCATTGGCTAATTCGCAAGCGTCTCAATCTAAACAAGAATTGTAAAAGCGCGCACGGCCTTATATACTGTGATAGGTTTTACACCGTATCGTCTGTGGGTAAACCTTTTTTTACAACAAACAGAATGAATTAAGATCGGTTCGTTGAAAAAGCAGGTATACCTAGAGTGTGCCATTTGTGCATGTCGTGCAAGTGGATTTTATAAAAACAAAGTAGATGAGCTCCTTTGTGGGCAAGATGGGCAAGTAACTGTGAAAAAGCAAAGACCTGTAAATCTAGATCTTACGACTATATCGATGCCGGCAACGGCTAAAGCATCAATTCTGCACCGTGTAACGGGTGTTGCATTATTTTTCGCTTTAACCTTCGTCATTTGGGCATGGTCTGAGTCTCTTTCTTCTCCTGAAGGTTTTGAATTAGTAAAGGGGCTGTTTAACGGCTTCGTTGCAAAATTCATCGCGTGGGGCACGCTTTCTGTGTTGGCATATCACCTAATCGTTGGTATCCGTCATTTGATCCAAGACATGGGTCATTGGGAAGAATTAGAGTCAGGTAACAGCAGCGCTAATATCGCGATTGCACTTTCTGTGATTGTAGCAATATTGGCAGGAGTGTGGATATGGTCTTAAATCAAGCAACTCTCAAGCGTGATGGCGTACAAGATTACGTTTCACTGCGTACAACCGCGTTAATAATTGCAGCTTATGCTGTATTTATCGTTGGCTACTTACTTCTAACTCCTGAGTTAACATTTGAAGCATGGCAGGGTTTGTTTTCTAACCTAGCTGTTAAAGCTGCGACATTGGTCACGCTTGTATGCATTATGGTTCATACAACTATTGGCTTATGGCAAGTATTAACAGACTATGTAAAGTGTTCGACATTACGTTCGGTACTTGGCTTCGTGTTAAACCTGATGGCACTTGCTTATGTAGCAATAGGCCTGTTTGTTTTGTGGGGTGTTTAAGTGAAATATCATGTCCGTGAATTTGACGCTGTTGTAATTGGTGCCGGTGGTGCTGGTATGCGTGCAGCGCTTGCAATTTCTGAATCAGGCAAAACGTGTGCATTGATTTCGAAAGTTTTCCCAACACGCTCTCATACAGTTTCAGCACAAGGTGGTATCACAGTTGCGCTAGGAAACTCGCATGAAGATAACTGGGAATGGCACATGTACGATACGGTCAAAGGGTCAGACTTTATCGGTGACCAAGACGCGATTGAATATATGTGTCAAACAGGTCCTGAAGCGATTACTGAATTAGAGAATATGGGGTTACCGTTTTCTCGTTTTGAAAATGGCCGTGTATATCAGCGCCCTTTCGGTGGTCAATCGAAAAATTTTGGTGGTGAGCAAGCAGCACGTACAGCGGCTGCTGCTGACCGTACTGGTCATGCACTATTACACTTGCTTTATCAGCAAAACGTAAAAAATAAAACCAATGTTTTCTCTGAGTGGTATGCGTTAGATATTGTTAAAAACGATAACGGTGATGTTGTAGGTTGTACTGCAATTGAGATTGAAACGGGTGAAATCACTTTCTTCAAATCAAAGGCCGTCGTACTTGCAACCGGTGGTGCAGGACGTATTTTTGCATCAACGACTAACGCACACATTAACACCGGTGATGGTGTTGGTATGGCAACTCGAGCCGGTATTCCGATGCAAGATATGGAAATGTGGCAATTCCACCCAACGGGTATCGCGGGTGCTGGAACGCTTGTTACAGAAGGTTGTCGTGGTGAAGGTGGTTATCTTTTAAATAAAGATGGCGAACGTTTCATGGAACGTTATGCACCAAACGCGAAAGACCTTGCCTCTCGTGATGTTGTTGCGCGTTCAATGATGACAGAAATTCGTGAAGGTCGTGGCTGTGACGGTCCTCTAGGCCCGCACATTAAGCTGAAACTTGATCATTTAGGCGAAGAAACGCTGTATAAACGTTTACCAGGTGTTTGTGACTTATCTAAAACGTTTGCACACGTTGATCCAGCTAAAGAGCCAATTCCAGTTATTCCAACTTGTCATTATATGATGGGTGGTGTACCGACAAACGTCAACGGTCAGGTATTGAGCGTTGATGCTGAGGGGAACAATAAACTCGTTGAAGGTTTATTTGCGGTTGGTGAAATAGCTTGTGTATCTGTACACGGTGCTAACCGTCTAGGTGGTAACTCATTGCTTGACCTCGTTGTATTCGGTCGTGCTGCGGGTAACTTCTTAGGTGAGTACTTAGCAAATGCTGAAGTGACTAAACAAGCGTCAAGCGATAACATTGATGCAGCATTTGCGCGTTATAACCGCTGGGAAAATTCGAGCAAAGGTCAAGGTGAAGATCCGGTACAGATCAAGAAAGACCTACAGCAATGTATGCAGTTAAATTTCTCTGTATTCCGCGAAGGTGACTCGATGGCTGAAGGGTTACAACAGCTGAAAGAGATCCGTGAACGTTTACAGCATGCTCGCTTAGACGATAAATCTACAGAATATAATACGCAAAGAATTGAGTGTCTTGAATTAGATAACCTGATGGAAACTGCATATTCAACAGCGGTAGCCGCTAATTTCCGTACTGAAAGCCGTGGTGCACACTCTCGTTTTGATTATCCGGATCGTGATGATGAAAATTGGTTGTGTCATACTGTATTTAACCCAGAAACGGAAGTTATGAGTAAGCGTGAAGTAAATTACGCGCCTAAGACTCGTGAAGCATTCCCGCCTAAAGCACGTACTTACTAGGAGCACAACGATGGCAATTTTAGAGTTATCTGTTTATCGTTATAATCCTGATGTGGACAATGCGCCACATATGCAGGAATATAAGCTGGAAGTAGAAGAAGGTCGTGACATGATGGTGTTGGACGCGCTTTTACTTTTAAAAGAGCAGGATCCTTCACTTTCTTTCCGTCGCTCTTGTCGTGAAGGTGTATGTGGTTCTGATGGTGTGAACATGAATGGTAAAAATGGCCTTGCATGTATTACGCCTATATCAGCACTACAGAAAAATGGAAAAGGCAAAATCATTCTGCGTCCGTTACCTGGTTTACCAGTGATACGTGATTTAGTTATTGATATGAGCCAGTTTTACACTCAGTATGAAAAAGTTAAGCCGTTTCTTATCAATGATAAGCCAACGGGTGGTGAGGAACGTCTTCAATCTGTAGAAGATCGTGACAAGCTAGATGGTTTATATGAGTGTATTTTATGTGCGTGTTGTTCGACTTCATGTCCTTCGTTCTGGTGGAACCCAGACAAGTTCATAGGTCCAGCAGGTCTTCTTCATGCTTACCGTTTCTTAGCAGATACACGTGATACGGCAACAGAAGAACGATTGGCTGATCTTGATGATGCGTTCAGCGTATTCCGCTGTCACAGTATTATGAACTGTGTTAGCGTTTGTCCTAAGGGCTTGAATCCAACTAAAGCCATTGGTCATATAAAATCTATGTTGTTAAATCGTTCGGTTTAATACATATTTAAACAGTAAGATGGCATGCCTAGTATGCCATCTTGTTAATAATTAAATTTCTGCGCTAGAAAAAAGGGCTAATAAATGCACGAAGGTGTGATGAAGGCATGGCTAGAATCTTCGCATTTGTACGGCGGAAACGTAGCTTATGTAGAAGAGCTTTATGAAGCGTATCTTGACGATGCGACTTCAGTGCCAGAAGAATGGCGAGAAGTGTTTGATCAACTTCCTAAAGTTGATGGTGTGGATGTTGATGTTAAACATTCCGAGGTAAGAGCTCAGTTTAAAGATCTTGCTAAAAACAAACACAGAGAAGTAGTTGTTGCAGCAAGTGGCACATCAGATGCCAAGCAAGTTCGCGTGCTACAACTCATAAACGCATTTAGGTTTCGAGGGCATCAAAATGCCAACCTTGACCCGTTAGGGTTATGGAAGCGTGAAAGAGTTCGAGATTTGGAACTCGAATATCACGATTTAACGGAGTCGGACCTAGAAAAAGAATATAACATTGGCTCTTTTGCTTCCGGTAAAGAGACAATGAAGTTGAAAGACTTATATTCGGCCTTGAAGACCACGTACTGTGGGTCTGTTGGTGCAGAATATATGCATATCACTTCTACAGAAGAAAAGCGTTGGTTACAACAACGTGTTGAATCTACCTTCTCACAGCCTAAATTTAGCAAAGAAACAAAACTACGCATATTAAAAGGCTTAACCGCTGCTGATGGCCTAGAGAAATATCTTGGTGCTAAGTTCCCTGGAGCAAAGCGCTTTTCTCTTGAAGGCGGTGACGCTTTAGTACCAATGCTTAAGGAACTGATTCATCGCGCTGGTGAAAGTGGTCAAGAAGAAGCGGTTATTGGGATGGCGCACCGTGGCCGTTTAAACGTTTTAGTAAACGTACTCGGTAAAAACCCACAAGAATTATTCGACGAATTCGCTGGAAAATATGGTGAATCAGCGGGCTCGGGTGATGTTAAATACCATATGGGCTTTTCATCTGATTTCGCCACAGAAGGTGGTGACGTTCATATGGCGTTGGCGTTTAACCCATCTCACTTAGAGATTGTTAACCCAGTAGTTATGGGCTCTGTTCGAGCGCGCCTAGAGCGTTTAGGGTGTAAAAATGGTTCTAAAGCATTACCAATAACGATTCATGGCGATTCAGCTATTGCGGGTCAAGGTGTTGTTCAAGAAACATTTAATTTATCTCAAACTCGTGCGTTTGGTGTGGGCGGTACAATTCGTATTGTCGTAAACAACCAAGTCGGCTTTACAACGAGTAAACAAGAAGATGTACGTTCTACAGATTATTGTACTGACATTGCTAAAATGGTTCAGGCACCTATCTTCCATGTTAATTCTGATGACCCTGAAGCCGTTACGTTTGTTACACAGTTAGCACTTGACTTCCGTAATAAGTTCCACCGTGATGTTGTTATCGATTTAGTATGTTACCGTCGTCATGGTCATAACGAAGCTGACGAGCCTAGCGCAACGCAGCCTGTGATGTATAAAAAGATCAAAAAACACCCAGTACCACGTCAGTTATACGCGGACAAGTTAGCAAGCGAAGGTGTATTAAGCGCAGACGATGCTAAGCGACTTGCCAATGACTATCGAAATGGCTTGGATAATGGTGAGTGTGTTGTTGAAGAGATTCGTCCTGATACGAAGCATTCTTCTGATTGGTCAAAATTTGTAGGTCACGACTGGGATGTAGCTTACGACCCAACGGTTCCGGTTAAAAAGCTAAAAGAGTTGAGTGCAAAAATCTCTTCATATCCAGAAGGCCATAAAGCACAATCTCGAGTTAAAAAGATTTACGAAGATCGTAAATTAATGGCATCTGGTGAAAAGCCATTAGATTGGGGTATGGCAGAGACGCTTGCTTATGCAACGCTTGTTGATGACGGTGTTAATATCCGTATGACTGGGCAAGATTCTGGTCGAGGAACGTTCTTCCATCGTCATGCAGTTGTTCATGATCAAGCTGAAGGTAATACATATTTACCACTGCAAAATATCCATGCTGATCAAGGTAACTTTGAAGTTTATGACTCCGTTTTATCTGAAGAAGCCGTATTAGCATTTGAATACGGTTATACGACGGCAGAACCAACCTCGTTGGTATTGTGGGAAGCGCAATTTGGTGATTTTGCAAATGGTGCACAAGTTGTATTTGACCAATTCCTAAGCTCAGGTGAACAAAAATGGGGCCGCTTGTGTGGTTTAACAATGTTATTACCACATGGCTACGAAGGGCAAGGTCCAGAGCATAGCTCTGCACGTTTAGAGCGTTATTTACAATTGTGTGCTGATCACAATATGCAAGTATGTGTACCTTCAACGCCAGCTCAGGTATATGCGATGCTACGTCGTCAGTCTGTACGACCGTTACGTCGTCCATTGATAGTAATGACACCAAAATCATTATTGCGTCATCCATTGGCTGTGTCATCTTTAGATGAATTGGCAGATGGTGTATTCCACAATATGATTGATGAGATTGATGATATCGATCCGGCAACTGTGGAACGCGTTGTATTTTGTAGTGGTAAAGTCTATTACGAATTGTTGCAAGAACGACGTAAATTAGAGCTCAACAATGTAGCGATAGTACGTGTTGAACAATTATATCCATTCCCTCATCAGGAGATGGATGAAGTTATGGCACGGTACCAGCACGTTAAAGATTTCGTTTGGTGTCAAGAAGAACCACAAAATCAGGGAGCGTGGTATTGCTCTCAACATCATTTCTGGGAAGCTATCCCTTCAGGTGCTAATCTTTCATACGCGGGGCGTAAAGCGTCTGCGGCACCAGCATGTGGCTATATGTCGACTCATACAAAAGAACAAAACGCGTTAGTTGCTGACGCCTTAACAATTAAAAATAAGGGATAAGAGATGACAACCGAAATTAAGGTTCCTGTTCTTCCTGAATCTGTTGCAGATGCGACAGTTGCAACTTGGCATGTAAGCGTTGGTGATACTGTAACGCGAGATCAGAACCTTGTTGATATTGAAACAGATAAAGTAGTACTAGAAGTTGTAGCTCCAGAAGATGGTGTTGTCGTTGAGATTTCACAAGCAGACGGAGCGACTGTTCTAGGTGAACAAGTTATTGCACTTTTAGGTGCAGCCGGTGCATCAGCAAGCGCACCAGCTCAGCAATCAAATGAACAACCAGCAGCGGCAGTAGCCACTACAGCATCAGAAGGTAACGAAGTGGACATCAAAGTACCAGTACTTCCAGAATCAGTAGCAGATGCTACAATTGCAACTTGGCACGTTCAACCAGGTGAAGCGGTAAGCCGTGATCAAAACTTGGTAGATATTGAAACCGATAAAGTGGTATTAGAAGTTGTTGCACCGGAAGACGGTGTAATGGGTGAACACATTCACGCTGAAGGTGATACCGTACTAGGTGAGCAAGTTATCGGTAAAATTAGCAGTGGTTCTGCAGCGCCAGCCACTCCAACGGCAGCGACTGAAGCAAGCTCAGCAAATGACGATAGCTCTGATGTATTAACGCCTTCAGTACGTCGTTTAATCGCAGAGAAAGGCCTAGATGCTTCTGCTATTAAAGGCTCTGGTAAGAACGGGCGTATTACTAAAGAAGATGTTGATGCATTCTTGTCAGCACCGGCGGCGAAACCAGCTCCAACTAAAGCTGCGTCAACGCCAGCGCCTGTTGCTGATTTAGGCGAGCGTACACAAAAACGCGTACCAATGACGCGTTTGCGCAAAACAATTGCGACGCGTTTACTTGAAGCTAAAAACTCTACGGCAATGTTAACAACGTTTAATGAAGTTAACATGAAGCCTATCATGGACCTTCGTAAGCAGTATAAAGACTTGTTTGAAAAAACACATGACACACGTCTTGGTTTTATGTCTTTTTATGTTAAAGCAGTTACTGAAGCGCTTAAGCGTTACCCTGCAGTAAATGCATCAATTGACGGTGATGATATTGTTTATCACAACTTCTTCGATATCTCGATTGCAGTTTCTACACCTCGTGGTCTTGTAACACCAGTATTGCGTGACTCAGATCAGTTGAGTATGGCGGGTATTGAAAATGGCATTCGAGATTTAGCAATCAAAGGCCGTGATGGTAAGCTATCAATGGCAGATATGACGGGTGGTAATTTCACAATTACTAACGGCGGTGTATTTGGTTCATTGTTGTCTACACCGATTCTTAACTTACCGCAAGCAGCCATTTTAGGCATGCACAAAATTCAAGAACGCCCAATGGCTGTGAATGGTAAAGTTGAAATATTACCAATGATGTATTTAGCGCTGTCTTATGACCATCGTCTAATTGATGGTAAAGAATCGGTAGGATTCTTAGTTGCGATTAAAGAACTTCTGGAAGATCCAACACGTTTGTTGTTGGATGTATAAGCAGTCTGATTAGATATTAAGCTGTATGTTAGTCCATACAGCTTTTTTTTTGCGCCTTTGGTCTAACTAGGGTTTTCATAAGTACCCTTGGGATCTATACTAGGGGCGCATTTTGGGATAGCTGATTATTTGCATAAATATTCAGCTTTTTTAGTACAAGAAATTGGATAAAGCATCATGAATTTGCATGAGTATCAGGCAAAACAACTGTTTGCCGACTATGGTTTACCAGTATCTGAGGGTTTCGCATGCGATACTCCTCAGGAAGCTGTAGAAGCAGCTGCTAAGATTGGCGGCGACAAGTGGGTAGTTAAATGTCAAGTACACGCCGGTGGCCGTGGTAAAGCGGGCGGTGTTAAACTAGCAGATAGCAAAGACGAAATCCGTGCATTTGCTGAAAACTGGTTAGGTAAGAACTTAGTTACTTATCAAACGGACGAAAAAGGTCAGCCAGTTGCTAAGATCTTAGTAGAAAGCTGCACAGACATCGCAAACGAATTATACCTTGGCGCTGTTGTAGACCGTGCAACTCGTAAAGTTGTTTTCATGGCATCTACTGAAGGTGGCGTTGAAATAGAAACTGTTGCCGAAGAAACACCTGAGCTTATTCATAAAGCTGAAATCGATCCATTAGTAGGCCCTCAAGCTTACCAAGGTCGCGAATTAGGCTTTAAATTAGGCCTAAATCCAGTTCAAATGAAACAATTTGTTAAGATCTTCATGGGTCTAGCAAAAATGTTTAATGATCATGACTTTGCGCTTTTAGAGATTAACCCTCTAGTTGTGACAGACGAAGGCAACCTTCACTGTCTTGACGGTAAAATTGGCATTGATGGTAATGCATTATACCGTCAACCTAAGATCCGTGAGTTCCACGATCCTTCGCAAGAAGATGCACGTGAAGCACATGCAGCAAGCTTTGAATTAAACTACGTAGCGCTAGATGGCAACGTTGGTTGTATGGTTAACGGTGCAGGCCTAGCGATGGGTACTATGGACATCGTAAACCTACACGGCGGTAAACCAGCTAACTTCCTAGATGTTGGTGGTGGTGCAACTAAAGAGCGTGTAGCTGAAGCATTTAAGATCATCCTTTCTGATGACAATGTTAAAGCTGTATTGGTAAATATCTTCGGCGGAATCGTTCGTTGTGACATGATTGCAGAAGGCATCATCGGCGCAGTGAAAGAAGTTGGCGTTGAAGTACCAGTAGTAGTACGTTTAGAAGGTACTAACGCTGAACTAGGTCGTGAAGTTCTAGCTAACTCTGACCTTGACATTATCGCAGCAGAATCTCTAACTGATGCTGCTGAGAAAGTTGTTGCTGCTGCGGAGGGCAAATAATGTCTGTATTAATTAATAAAGATACTAAAGTAATCTGTCAGGGTTTCACTGGTGGCCAAGGTACTTTCCACTCAGAGCAAGCTATTCAGTACGGCACGCAAATGGTTGGTGGTGTATCTCCGGGTAAAGGCGGTCAAACGCACCTTGGTTTACCTGTATTCAACACTGTACGTGATGCAGTATTAGAAACGGGTGCTACTGCATCAGTTATCTACGTACCAGCTCCATTTTGTAAAGATGCTATTTTAGAAGCAATCGATGCAGGTATTGAGCTTATCGTATGTATTACGGAAGGTATTCCAACACTTGATATGGTTGACGTTAAAGTTAAGCTAGATCAATCAGGTGTTCGTATGATCGGTCCTAACTGCCCAGGTGTTATCACTCCGGGTGAAACTAAGATTGGTATCATGCCTGGTCACATTCATAAGCCAGGAAAAGTTGGTATTGTTTCTCGTTCTGGTACTTTGACGTATGAAGCGGTTAAGCAAACTACTGATGCTGGTTTCGGTCAATCTACTTGTGTTGGTATCGGTGGTGATCCAATCCCGGGTACTAACTTTATCGACGTATTAGAAATGTTCGAAAAAGATGACCAAACAGAAGCGATCGTCATGATTGGTGAGATTGGTGGTACTGCAGAAGAAGAAGCTGCAGAGTACATCAAGGCTAACGTGACTAAACCTGTTGTTTCTTACATTGCTGGTGTTACTGCTCCAGAAGGTAAGCGCATGGGTCACGCTGGTGCAATTATCGCTGGCGGTAAAGGTACTGCTGACGAGAAGTTTGCTGCACTAGAAGCAGCTGGTGTTAAAACTGTACGTTCTCTTGCAGACATCGGTGTTGCACTAAAAGAAAAAGCGGGTTGGTAATCACCAACTCTTGCTTAAAAAAGGTCCCATAAGGGGCCTTTTTTGTTGCCATTTGCTTTACAAAACATTACATTATACTAATACAAATTGATGAGTTGATGTAGTGGTGAAAGTATTTTTAGCAATGGTCGCGATGTTTGTTTGGTTGTCGTGTTTTCAACCAGTACAGGCGAGCGTAAATGACTTTTTGGAATTGGAACAACAAGTACTCAAATCACCAGAACTACATATTGAACTAACAAATCGCTGGATTAACACGTCAAATTCTGCCGACACTGAATTTTTCTTAAGTGCTTTGAGCGCAAGAGCATTTTTTTTTGCTGGTCATATAGAACGTTCTAAAAAGGAGTTTTCGCGCTTTTCTTCAACACTTAAGACGCAACAATTCTCATGGGGGGCTGGGTACTGGTATTTATATCGAAGCTTTTTTGCTATTGAGCAGGGTCACTTAGATGATGCGAAGCGTTTAGTTAAACAATCTAAACGGGCATTTACGCATGTTAAAGACTCCGCTATGTTAGTTAGGGTTCAAGCTATGGAAGCTGTGATCTCTATTTGGCGAGAAGAATATAGTGAAGCGCTTAAATCTGTACAAGCTGCCCATGCTTATATCATGAGAAATGATATTGGAGATGTGAGTAAACTCGCTGTATTAGATAGCCTCACAGCTTATTATTCAACACTTAAATATCACCGGAAAGCCATCGAGTTTGCAAATCAAGCCAATGTTCTCGCCGTACAAACACAAAACATATTGGATGGACTACCAATAAAATACAATTTATGCATGGCTTTATTACGCTCTAAGCTTGTTGAAAAAGCTAGATCTTGTTATTCAGACATGCTCGTGAGTGCCAAACGCTTAGCATTGCCACGCTATCATTTTTGGGCAAACGCGGGCCTAGGTAAAGTCTCTTTATTGTTAAAGGAGTATGATGAAGCCGTAGACTATTTTTTGCAGGCAAAAGAATTAGAATACAAAGCTATTGTTAATCCGGCACATCTCATCGTTTTGCATAATAACTTAGCCAAAGCACTGTCTTCGATGAGCCGTTATGCACAAGCACAAATCCATTTAAAAGAATCGCTCTCTATATTGGACAATTATCAGAGTCCTTTGAATAATAGGTACATGCGTAGAACACTTAAATTAAAAGCGCATGTATTGGATTTGCAGCAAGACTATATCGGCAGTATTGCGGTATTGAATCGCTATATTAGATTGCTAGAAGAAAATGAATTAGCAACGAAAGAAGTGTTAGAGCAAGAAGCGCAAAGTTTTTTTGAGGCGGAACAGCATAAATTTAAGTTAGCGCTGACAAATGAGAAACTTAAAGCACAAGCGGCGAACCTTGCTGAATTAGAAAAAGAAGAGCAATTGAGTAGAGCGTATATTTTTATTGCTGTTTTGAGCTGCATTAGCATCGGTCTTTTTGCTTATTTACAGCGTAAAGCGAGCTTAGTTAATCGTAACTTTGCGTATAGGGACCCGTTAACTGAATTGTTCAATAGGCGATACTTTCAAGAGCATATTGATAAGTTGTCCCACCAAAAGCAGTCATTTAGTTTAGCCATGCTAGATCTTGATTATTTTAAACGAATTAATGATGTATCCGGTCATGACATTGGCGATGAAATACTCGTACGATTTGGTCAGCACTTAAGGTCTCATTTTCGAGACGACGCTGATGTAGTTTGTCGTTATGGGGGCGAAGAGTTTGTTGTGGTGTGTCAATTTATGGATGTATCACAGCTAACACAAAGGTTAGAGATGCTTCAGGCAGTATTGAGAGAAAACTTATCTCATGATAGTGAAGCGGTCACGTTTAGTGCGGGTGTTGTAAATAGCTCAGATTACTCCAAAGATACACTTATCAAGGCGGTTGATGAGCTAATGTATCGCTCTAAGAAGTTAGGAAGAGATAAGATCTCTTCCTAACTATACATTAATGCTAATATTGATAACTAATATGCTGGAAAAAACGAATGTTAATATCTTGCTTCTGCGGAGATATCGCTAAAGAGGATGTGAATGTTTTGACCATAGATTCAACTTGATTCATGAATTTACCATAGCCAACATCTTTTTTATCAGAGGCTTTTGCCACAACCACAAAATGCATTGTGTCGACTAAACCATCCGATTGCCAAATAGATTTGATTTGTACATCACTGTTGTCAATATTGAAGCTTAATTTTTGTAATTCACAATTTCCGTCTGACTTATCCGTTCTACTGTTTCTTATTATTGGCAATCGTCCATTCGCAACAAAAGCAGAGTGTGTAAGATGTTTATTGGTACATGCAGACAAAAATAGATCTTCGATGGTTTTGTAAAATTGTGAACAGTCGTCACTGAGTAATAAGTGTTGATATTCAGTTTTAAGGGAGCGGGTCACAGGTATGCTAAATGTGGCATATGTCATTTCCGAGTGGTCGGCTGGTAATGTACAATTTCTTGCTTGATATCGGGGATATAAACTGCGTAGCTTATATCCATAACTTTCTTTATTACCTTTGGATTTAGCAAAAACGTCATAGGTTAAGTGTTGGTGGTCTCGAACCTTAAATGTCACATTCTTGAATGTTAAGGCGTTATGTAATGCATCGAGCGTTTTGGTTACTTTGTTATGAAAATGCGCCGCGTTAGCTCTAATATCATCCCCAGTGGCTAGAAATAATAGCCGTATCTTCTTTGCTGCGGTGTCATCATGGTAGTAAGTTTTATGGGCTTCATGGTATTGTGGGTTGTAGAAAAATAGAATTTGCTTTTCTGTTTGCAAGCAATGTGATTCTTCGTGAAACCGCACAATGGGCAGCTTATCATTGGCAATTAGATGTACATTATGTAACTCGTATTCGTCACATAATGCAAACAGTTGTCGGGCTATACGTTCGTAGCAACTTTTTAGGTTATCAAAGCAATCGTAAAATTTATTTTCGGGTTTAAATTCAGCCAATATATATTGGTTATTACGCGCATTAGCGGGAATGTAAACGCGGTTTAAGTTCATTGAAGCCATGTTGAATATCCTTAAGTTACTTCGTTCTATGCTGCGCACTATATAGACGTTTTATGACTTTTTTATTGCGCTAGAACAAAAATTGTCATGAATTTGGCTAAGTTCATTGATCACGAGTACTTTTGGACCAATATTCTTTAAACTAAGGAAAGGATTTGCTGTAAGTTGTCGAAGCTTTTTGTAATAATGCGCTGATATAGAGCGCTAAATTTTTGAGGAATGCATACCCATGGCGGAAACAGAGAATCGCCCATCAAACTTTATTCGAAATATTATAGATTCTGATTTATCTAGTGGTAAGCACCAACAGACGCACACGCGTTTTCCACCAGAACCTAATGGCTTTTTACATATTGGTCATGCTAAATCGATCTGCTTGAACTTTGGTATTGCACAAGACTATAAAGGTCTGTGTAATTTACGTTTTGATGACACAAACCCAGAAAAAGAAGACATTAATTACGTAAAGTCAATTCAAGAAGATGTGTCTTGGTTGGGGTTTAAGTGGGATGATGAAATATGTTATTCATCTAATTACTTTGACCAATTACATGCGTACGCTGTTGAGCTGATTGAAAAGGGACTAGCGTATGTTTGCTTTTTATCACCAGAGCAAGCCCGCGAGTATCGTGGCACCTTGACTGAAGCTGGCAAAAATAGCCCACACAGAGATTCGGCTGTTGAAGACAATTTGGCATTGTTTGAAAAAATGCGCAATGGTGAGTTTAAAGAAGGGGAGTGTGTACTTCGAGCTAAAATTGACATGGCTAGCTCGTTTATGGTTTTACGTGATCCGATAATTTATCGTATTCGTTTCGTTCATCATCATCAAACGGCTGATAAATGGTGCATTTACCCAATGTATGATTTTACGCACTGTATTTCTGATGCACTTGAAGGGATCACCCATTCTTTATGTACCCTAGAGTTTCAAGATAACCGCCGTTTATATGACTGGGTACTAGATAATATCAGTCTTGAGTGCCATCCACAGCAAATAGAGTTCTCGCGACTGAACCTAGAGTACACTATTATGTCCAAGCGAAAGCTTAATGACTTAGTCGTTAATAATCATGTTGAAGGATGGGATGATCCACGTATGCCAACCATTGCTGGTTTACGTCGACGAGGTTACACACCGGGGTCAGTGGTTGAGTTTTGTAAGCGTATTGGCGTTACCAAACAAGATAATATGATTGAAATGGGTATGTTAGAGGCTTGTATTCGTGATGATTTAAACGAAAATGCACCACGAGCAATGGCTGTGTTAGACCCTATAAAGGTGGTTATTGAAAATTATGATGCTGACAAAGTAGAGCAATTAGTTGCACCAAACCATCCATCAATCGAAGAAAAGGGTACACGTGAAGTACCATTTACCCGAGAATTGTTCATTGAACGTGAAGACTTCAGAATTGAAGCGAATAAAAAGTTCAAGCGATTAGTGCTTGATAAAGAAGTTCGTTTAAGAAATGCTTATGTTATTAAAGCAGAGCGTATTGAAGAAGATGCTGATGGTAACATTACGACGATTTTTTGCTCTTATGATCCTGAGACGCTAGGTAAGAATCCAACTGATGGTCGAAAGGTGAAAGGCGTGATTCATTGGGTTTCTGCGTCTGAATGTATCGATGCTGAGGTACGTCAGTACGATCGTTTGTTCAACGTACCTAACCCAGCAGCGGCAGAAGATTTTTCGCAAGTATTGAATCCAGATTCACTCAAAGTTATTACTCACGCAAAGCTTGAACCGTCACTTGCTAATGCAATGGCTGAACAAGGATTTCAGTTTGAGCGTATGGGGTATTACTGTAGAGATAATAAATCTGACGCGTTAGTGTTTAACCAAACGGTTGGCTTAAGAGATTCTTGGGCAAAAATAGAAAACGCTTAATAATATATTGTTTATAAAGGCCGAACTTTTCGGCCTTTTTTATGCCTGAATTTGTAGCTGATGAAAATATCAAACTTATCTAAAGCAAACATTAAGTCGATAAATAATTTTTATATTAATGAACAGCAATCGATTTATCTGTTGTCTCACCATGATGCCAAAAAGCATCGCCAATGGCTCAATATCTGTAAAAAGCAATTAACCGTATTAGGTTATGAGTCGGTAGAATTAATCGGCTCAGGCGCATTTGGTTTTGTGTTTGGGGGAGTGAGTACTGACAGTCAACAATGGGTGTTTAAATTTTCTCGTATTACGTTGGCACAAAGTGTGCGTGATAGGTTAGAAGATGAAGCGTATATGCTGTCGCAAATTGATAACACTATGGTTCCAAAATTTTTGGCTTTTGAGCGTGTTAAAAAGCAAGGGATTTTGATGATGGCACGCGCTAAAGGTGAAGACTTAGAAAAGGTATCACTGAAACGCGGCTGTTTTGAGCCTAAAGAATTGGTAGAGCTGGCATTGTTGTTGCGCAATGTGTTGTTGGATTTAAGAAATCATCGCAATGGGATTTTACCACAACCCATTGTTCATGGTGATATTAAGCCTTCTAATATCGTATGGGATGAGGTTTCGAAAAGCTTTTCTTTAGTCGATTGGGGGAGCTCTGTCTATGCGCAAGTGGATACAAATGGGGAACCTGTTGCGAGTAATATTATGGACCTAATGTCGTCTGATGTGGCGGGTACCAATGCGCGTATGGGTGATGTGTACTTCATTGGCGATGAGCAGATGCAAGGTGCTCAATCGTCTCCACGCTTTGATGAACAAGGCGTGGCATCAACCATTTATGCATTAGCCAGCGCTCAGTCATGTCGATTTGGTGAACAAGTTATTCCTGCAAAGAGCTTGGGGTTGCCCCAAGAGTTTGCGGCGGTTATTGATGCCATGCTGAGTAAAGATAAACAAGAGCGAGACAAAGCAGGCGACTATTTTATGCAGCATATGCCTAAGATAGCAAAGTCTTATTTACCCATATTAAATGTTGAAAAACCAAAGTCAAATATTCCATTTTGGATCACCAATACGGATGATCATCCGGATACTGTTGTTTATAGTTCAAGAAAAGAGTTTTTACGCAGAGCTGACCATAACCATCAATTACATGATATCAATGATGCCCAGTTAGACCGGTATTATAAGGAGTTTTTATTTGATACAGGTGACACCGAAAAAGCATTTTTGGCATCAATAAGCCGTTTAGCAAAATACCCTTTAGTGGGGGGGTTGAGCTTTCATTGGAAGGCAGACTCTTTGTATGTTGAATCGAGTTTAATTTTGCATGATGAGACATTAAATAACGCTTTGACGGATGCGATAAATGCGACTGTCATGTTAGCGCAAGGGATAACGCAAAAGGGGTTGTTTAAGTGTTGCTTATTTGATGCACGTCAAACCATCCAACTAGAGCGGGATGATACGGGGGCGTTTATATTTGATACCTTGCCTCAGCTGCACTATTCAATGGTTGACGTTGCAAGTAATGAGGTAACTCGTCCTCACAGTTATTTTGAAGACGGTAAAGATCCAGACGAACAGCTACAATTGCCGAAAAGCATCATTCAATGTGTATTTGAGCTTAACCAAATTCACCATACCGGGTGTATTATATTTGAGTCATTGCCTAATAGATTGAAAATCCATCATTACTATCGCTTGTTAGACGCCAGCCAGGAACAAAAATTTGAGCTCCTTCTTGCGCGGATAATACAATACGCGATGAGTATTGATGATGTAGGTGTAGCAGGGTTTATGAAGCTGCCCTATAAAAATACCAGAGAGTTCGATTTGTGCTTGGAGCAACCGGTCAAGTATTACCCTAAAAACCCGAAACAATATGCGTGAAAATTTGCGATGCAAATTGCGACTAGTTATTTCTTAAAATGATTAATATATATAATTCAATTATCTAGAATTTTGTTAATTTGGCATGTCGTTTGAATATAAAAACTAGCACATTCACTTCTCCAGGTTTTGTTGCTAGTAGTTAGGCACTTCTTTTATGAAGTGCCTTTTTTTTGGTATGAATATAGCCGTTGTCAGTCTGCATAACGATTACATATTTTCTATGTATATCTTATGAATAAAATTACATTGAATTTACTTTATTTTTATTACACAGTAACAAAATAATGTTAGATAAGTACGATTGAGACTGCTATGGACAAGCAACAACGACAAGAAATACTCACATTGAGTTGGAGTATTCATGACCAAGTAGAGCAGGCTATTTTACAACATAGCGCTGCTTCAAATGATGCAAATTGGCGTGAGAAACAACGATTACTGTTGGCTGATATGGCACTACACCTTTTGCAAACTGCACTTAAGCCGGGTGATTTACATTATGATAAGTTGGTAAGCAACCTAAATGGAATTTTGAGTTTGAGTGATGACTTTATTGAAAATGTGAACTTACGCTCGGTGTCTGACAGTTTGTATGCGACTCATGCGCAGAGCAGTGTTGATTGACAGCCCCTAGAAAATGATTTTGGTAATTTGAAGGTAGAAAGTGGTGAAAATTCCCAGTCAATTTCGAGAAGTATTAGGCACCCATCAATCTGGGGTAGCTTTGAGTTCAATAGGGTTAATGACCTTATTTGGGTGTTATGTTGTGTATGTACTTTTTGTTCGACAACATTCGTTACCAGATATCGCTTGGTGGCAGTTGGCCATTGGTGATTTATTGGTCATTGACGTGATAGCTGGTTGTGCGGCCAATTTTACTAAGGGAACTAACGATTATTATAAAGCTCGTAGCCAGTCTCGTTGGGTGTTTATTGCCATTCATGTCCATATCATTGTGATCGCATGGGCCTACAATATTGCACTCAATGAAAGCGCGATTATATGGGGCTACACTATCGTAACAGCAGCAATATTAAATACATTATATGGCCACAAGTCACAGGCGCTCATTGCAATTGTGTTTGTTTTATTAGGGGCAGGGGTGATTGCATCGCTATCATCACCGTTATGGTTTCAGTGTATTGCTGGCTTGTTTCTAGTTAAAGTATGTTATGCATTTTCAGTTGATCATTACGTCAATGACGTTCTACAACACGAGCATCCTACAGACCCATAAAAACCTGGCATAATATCGGTTTTTATGGATTTGCAGTTGTTGTGCAACAATCAGAGAACTGCTCAATGTAAGTGTTATTCTTCTGGACGATACGTTTTCTTTTGAATATATACATAGGCATTGATAAACGCATTTTCTTGAAACTTTTTTAGTCCCGTATCGGCGAAGTCAATCGGTACTGGGTTGCGCTTCAATTGCTCTTTCACTTCCGTTGTCGACAGCAAACGTACATCTAAATCTGCAATTAGCTGTATTGCTGCTTCCATTTTAAAGCCTGTGGCGCTGCCAGCAAACTTACCCTTTGGCATACGTTGGCGAATTGCCACAGAATCAACTTGATAGTCTTGCATAAGTTTGGCGAAATCAAATTGAAATTTTTGCATATCTTGAGTATCTAAGCCTACATTGCCTAGCGTAAAGCGAGTTTGGCGAATATCACGAATATCGAATACGTCGTTTTCTTTGGTTAGCAAGCATAGTAGAACTTCGCTACCTGCTATTTCAACGCCACATGTTCTCATTAGTCTTTCCAGTTTATATAAAATTTTGGGCGATTATAGCAATCACTTTACTAAATCAAAAGATTATAGCGTTACCTTTATTGCAATTGCACTATGATCTGAATAGCGAATGTCTTCTTCATCTCTTTTTGCATCTAAATGGCCATCATAATTATGGTAAGTTAAAGTTTTAACTGTTGGATTAATTTGGTTGGGGTTAAACACTTTGGAGGCCAATATATAGTCTAACACATTGCCTTTTCCGCGATAAAAGTGCGTCGGGGGCTTTTGGTCAAAAGAGTGGTTATTATCGGCAAACAAATAGCTGTCAACTAGACCTACACTTTCAAATGGGGAGCTATTGTGTATTTGTGGGGGGAAAGTTTGGGTCATAAAAGATAAAGCTGGACTATGCAGATGGTCATTAAAGTCTCCCATTACCAAGGTTGCGCAGTTTTGTTCGCGTTGTGTTTTTAGAGCGTCATAATAAATAATAGATGCCTCTAACGAACGGGAGATTTGTGATTGCATAGTACCAACCGTTTCATGTAAAAGAGTCAGTAACGGATCTCCCTGTTCGGATTCGCCAAGCATGTGCGCCATTGATAAAACTCGCTGGGACTTGAAATGTACGGCATAGCACATAATAGGACCTATGCCGTCAAGCTCAATTCGGCATTTAATGGGTGTACGATTAAATCTAAACTGTTGTTGGTTGTTAAGGTATTCGAGTAACTCTGGACATGGTTCAAGTGCTTCAACACTGGTAAATGGGAGTTTAGACGCAATAGCGACGACTGGGTTAAATAAAACCGTTGGATACATGCTGTCTGGCTGAGGCATGTCCACAACCGCGAAATGAATAAGTCCCAGATCTTTACAAAGAGCCTCAAGTACCTCAACACTAAAAACTTCTTGAAATACAATTAAAGTCGGGTTGATATGTTCGATAAGCCCTGTGATGAATTGAGTCTTGGATTGCCATTGTGTATCGTTATAAGTTTCATGAAGTTGATAAAATGAGAATGGAGGTGCTGTGAAATTAAGCAAATTTAGTGACGCGAAGCAATATTGCTGAGAATGTGCCATGGAATACCTTAATATTTTTACTACTTATACTCAAATTGAGCAGAAAATTTGCATTTAATGAATCAATTTTAGTCTTTCTCTTGAATTTCGTCACGGGCGCAGTCAAAATACTTGCTGGTTTGAAAGACCTCAAACACAATCCAGGTAAATAACTTGTGTAACCCAATGCTTATTCGTAAAAGCGTTGTTAGGCACATTTAATTATTATTAATTTTTTATACATGTGATGCATCGTAGGTGTCACCACTGTAAATAGGACATATCATGCCAATTATTACGCTTCCTGACGGCAGTCAGCGTACTTTTGAAAATCCAGTTTCTACTTTAGATGTAGCTCAAGATATCGGCCCAGGCCTTGCTAAAGCCACTATTGCTGGCAGAGTGAATGGCACGCGTGTTGACGCGTGTGACATTATTTCTGAAGACGCAAGCTTAGAAATAATAACAGCCAAGGATGATGATGGATTAGAAATTATTCGTCACTCATGCGCTCACTTAATTGGTCATGCAATTAAGCAATTATTCCCAGATGTGAAAATGGCCATCGGTCCCACGATTGACAATGGTTTTTACTATGACGTTGATCTGGATCATTCATTAACGCAAGAAGACTTGGATGCAATAGAAAAGCGCATGTTAGCGCTTGCAAAAACGAATTACGATGTTATTAAGAAAACGGTTTCTTGGCAAGAAGCGCGTGATGCGTTTGAAGCGCGTGGTGAAAATTATAAGATTGAGATCTTAGACGAAAACATCGATAAAGATGATAAGCCCGGCCTATATCACCATGATGAATATGTTGACATGTGTCGTGGCCCTCACGTTCCAAATATGAAGTTCTGTCAACACTTTAAAATAATGAAAGTAGCGGGTGCATATTGGCGTGGTAACTCTGAAAATAAAATGCTGCAACGTATTTACGGCACAGCTTGGGCAGATAAAAAGCAACTTAAAGCATACTTAAAACGCCTAGAAGAAGCTGAAAAGCGTGATCATCGTAAAATTGGCAAAGCACTTGATCTGTGGCATTGGCAAGAAGAAGCGCCAGGCATGGTGTTTTGGCATAATGATGGTTGGAGCATCTACCGTGAGCTAGAAGAGTTTGTTCGTGAAAAGCTACGCGAATATAGCTACGAAGAAGTCAAAGGTCCAATGATGATGGACCGTGGTTTATGGGAAAAATCAGGTCATTGGGATAAATATTCCGATGCGATGTTCACAACTGAGTCAGAAAAACGTGAATATGCTATTAAGCCGATGAACTGCCCAGGTCATGTACAGATATTTAACCAAGGCCTTAAGTCATACCGCGATTTACCGTTACGTATGGCCGAGTTCGGTTGTTGTCATAGAAATGAGCCCTCTGGTGCATTGCATGGTTTAATGCGTGTACGCGGTTTCACACAAGATGATGCGCATGTATTCTGTACAGAAGACCAAGTGATGGATGAAGTGTCACAATGTATTAAGATGGTTTACGATACATACGAAACATTTGGCTTTGAAAAAATAGTTGTTAAGTTATCAACGCGACCTGAAAAGCGTATTGGTGAGGATGATATTTGGGACAAAGCAGAACAAGCTCTGGCTGAAGCATTGAAAGTCAATAATATTGAATTTGAATATTTACCAGGTGAAGGTGCTTTCTATGGTCCAAAAATTGAATTTACCTTATATGATTGTTTAGAGCGAGCGTGGCAGTGTGGTACAGTGCAGCTAGATTTTGCATTACCAGGTCGATTAGGCGCAACGTATGTTGCTGAAAACAACGAACGTAAAACGCCAGTTATGATCCACCGTGCAATTTTGGGGTCTATTGAGCGTTTCATTGGCATTTTAACCGAAGAGTATGCTGGTCTATTCCCAACTTGGTTAGCACCAAAGCAAGTGGTAATTATGAATATTACCGATAAACAAGCTGATTATGTGCACGAAATTGTACAAAAATTAAATAAACTTGGAATTAGAGCCTGTGCTGACTTGAGAAATGAGAAAATAGGCTTTAAAATTCGGGAGCATACTTTAAAACGTATACCATATCTGCTTGTTGTTGGAGATAAAGAAGTAGAACAACAAGAAGTAGCTGTGAGAACGCGCAAAGGTGAAGATCTTGGCAAGTTCTCGGTTGATGATTTTGTTGCCCATATTAGTGCAGAAATTAAAGACCGTAAGTAAATAAAACCTGTGTGTAGTAGTAACATATTAACTACACACAATATATTTTGATATTCTTGGAGGAACGTACCATTAGAGGCGGAAAAAAAGGGCAAACTACAGCTCAAAAAAATCGTATCAATGAAGAAATAACAGCGAAAGAAGTTCGATTATCTGGTGTAGAAGGCCAGGAACCGAAGATCATGTCGTTAAGAGAAGCTCAGGCGATTGCTGATGAATTAGGTGTGGATTTAGTTGAAATAAGTCCAAATGCTGAACCCCCTGTCTGTAAAGTGATGGATTACGGTAAGTTCATTTTTGAAAAAGCAAAATTACAAAAAGAACAGAAAAAAAAGCAGAAGCAGATCCAAATTAAAGAGATCAAGTTCCGTCCAGGTACTGATGAAGGTGATTATCAAGTTAAGTTACGCAACCTAAGAAAATTCTTAGAAGCGGGCGATAAAGCTAAAATCACTATTCGCTTCCGTGGCCGTGAAATGGCACACCAAGAAATCGGCATCGACTTATTGAACCGTGTTAAAGGCGATTTAGAAGATTTAGCAATTGTTGAGTCTTTCCCAAATCGTGTTGAAGGTCGTCAAATGATAATGATGATGGCCCCTATTGCTAAAAAGTAATAGGTGCGGTAAAATGCGCGCGAATTTAATACAGGTTTAAAGTGCCTTTGGCCACCTGTATTGACCGGTCTTAAAGAAAGGGGCGACCCTTCACCGGAATATGGTTGTAAGTTAGGCCTTCCAAGTGATGGCAACATCCGCCTACTTATATTTGTTTAAGCAATACTATTGGAGTTATTGCAATGGCTTATAAGCTAAAATCACATAGAGGCGCTGCGAAGCGTTTCAAGAAAACTGCTTCAGGCGGTTTTAAGCGCAAGCAGTCGCATCTTCGTCACATTCTGACTAAGAAATCATCTAAGCGTAAGCTACACCTACGTGCTAAGTCTATGGTTCATAAAAATGACCTTGGTCTTATCAACCGTATGTTACCATTCGCTTAATAGAGGATATCAGAAATGGCAAGAGTTAAACGCGGCGTTGTCGCACGTGCACGTCACAAGAAAGTATTAAAACAAGCTAAAGGTTACTATGGAGCACGTTCACGTGTTTACCGCGTAGCGTTCCAAGCAATCACTAAAGCTGGTCAATATGCATACCGTGACCGTAGAGCTAAGAAACGTACATTCCGTCAACTATGGATTGCACGTATCAACGCAGCTTCACGTCAAAACGGCCTATCTTACAGCCGTTTCATCAATGGCCTTAAAAAGTCATCGATTGAAATCGATCGTAAGATCCTAGCTGATATCGCAGTATACGATCAAGTAGCTTTCGCAGCACTAGTTGCAAAAGCAAAAGAAAGTCTTGCTGCTTAATAAGTTTCGTACTTATTATGTGAAAAAGGAGCCTTGAGCTCCTTTTTTTGATCCATTCACTCTGTTTGTTTATCGCATTAAATTCGATGGGAAAAAGTAGTTGTAAATGACTTCTTATTTATTTTTAAGTAACACTTTATCTAGCATATTTGTACTAAGTAGCCGTTTTAAGTAGCCCATGAAGTACGTTGGGAAAGTGACATAATAGCGAGGTTTGGCTTTTTTGGCTGTAAACGCGTGTATTAACTTGTTGTAAACAGCATCGGGACCAAGCGTAAATGATTGTGGCGCTGAGTTTGATTTTAAACGGTCGAGCTGTTTTTGATAACTAGTAGCGTGTGCACTGTTATCAATGTCAATATTTGTCATAAAGGCATGTAAAGCATTTTCTCTAAATTTAGACGTTATTGGTCCAGGCTCAATTAAACTCACTTGAATATTTGTTTGTGCTAACTCCATTCTTAACGTGTCCGCCAGTCCTTCAAGTGCAAATTTACTGGCATTGTAAGCGCCTCTGTAGGGCAGTGCGACTAAACCTAATACTGAAGAGTTATAAATTATTCTCCCTTGTCCACGGATTCGCATATGTTTGATGGCTAAATTTGTTAGTGTGTGCCATGAGAAAAAGTTCACTTCAAATTGCGCCCTTAGTGCGTCGGTTGGTAAGTCTTCTATAGCGCCGGGTTGCCCATAGGCGCCATTATTAAATAGCGCGTCTAGTTCATTGTTACATAGCTCAAGTGCGCGTTTAAAACCTAATTGAACACTGTTTTCATCGCAAAGGTCCAATAAAATGGCGGTGAGTCCTAGGGCTGTGAGTGCATCAACGTCTACTTGCTTTTTACAAGCCGCAATAACATTAAACCCTTCATCATGTAATCTCTTGGCACAGTAGTATCCAATACCGGATGAACAGCCGGTAATTAAAATTGATTTCATATTAAACCGTCTTTATCTTAGCTAAAAATGCCTAAAAAATGTGAGCAGCATGTTATTAGCTGCATATTTTTGTTGAATCACCGCACATTGTAAGCTGTTAATTAAAATATTGATATAATTGCGCTATTGAGGCAACTATTTAGAGAGCGCATCATGATTGCCAGTATTATTATGTTATCCGCAGCAATGAATTTGGATGCACATTTACCACCTTTAGAGGCTTGGCAAGGACAAAGCCTGCAGCTAATTCAACAAAAAGGGCCGCTAACAACTGATTTTGAACTTAGTGGTGGGGTAACGTCTCCAGACTACCAGTTGACGATAGCATTTGTGGACCGTTTAGTTGCTGCCAACCCAACGCAGTTTAAGGCAATTAGTATTGGTCAAAGTCAGGCCGGTCGAGACATTAAAATGCTGGTCGCATCAGAGCACGGTAAGTTTAGTGCGACAGAAATCAGCACTAGCGCTAAACCCACGTTACTTATTCAAGCAGGCATTCACGCTGGTGAAATTGACGGGAAAGATGCTGGATTTATGCTGTTACGCGATATTGCTACTGGTAAACGCTTAGATATATTAGAAAAAGTTAATATTTTATTTGTTCCCATCTTAAATGTGGATGGACATGAGCGACGAAGCCCATTTAATCGCATAAATCAGCGAGGTCCAATTGATATGGGCTTTCGAACTAATGGCAATAATTTAAATCTTAATCGTGATTACACGAAATTAGATACACCAGAAGTGCGCGCTGTATTACAAGTGATTAAAGCGTTTGACCCGGATCTATATATTGACGTTCATGTGACGGATGGTGCTGACTATCAATATGATGTGACGTATGGGTATAACCCACAATTTGCAAGTGAATCCCCTCTTGTTGCAAAAGTATTGGATACGCACTTTAAACCACAAATAGACGCCGCGCTAACTCAAGCAGGCCATATTGCAGGCCCTTTGGTGTTTGTTATGGACAAGCGAGATTTTAAACAAGGGTTAGCAGGTTGGGTAGCAACACCTCGCTTTTCAAATGGCTGGGGTGATTTGGCTAGTGTACCAACTATTCTTGTTGAAAATCATTCATTAAAACCTTATAAACAAAGGGTTTTGGGAACATATGTGTTTTTTGATGGTGTCGTGGATGCGTTGGCAAAGAGTCAAAGTGCATTAGAAAAAGCCATTGACATAGAGCATGCAACGAGGCCGAAAGAAATAGTTGTACGACGTAGTTACGCTGAACAGCCTAATCACATACCGTTTAGAGGTATTGCATATAAGCAATTTGATAGTGCACTATCTGGTCAAGTGGAAGTGAAATATTTAGGTCAACCTAAATTTTATGATGCGCTACCAATATATTGGCAGAAAATAGTGGAGAAGAAGGTAAAAGTGCCTGCTGCATTTTATATTCCCCCTGCATACCCGAATATTGTAGAGAAACTAAGGATTCATGGTATCTCCGTGGAAATTGTCACCACGGCTGAAAGTAAAGAGGGACTTAAACAAGCGAAAATTACTCAATATGAGTTCGATAAATTGCCTTTTGAGGGGCGTTTTAGAGTAACGGCTGAATTCGATTTGAACGAAGTTGAGAAAATGCCTTTAACAGGATGGTACCGCGTATCTACAGATCAGGCTAAATCTGAGTTAGTGACGCATTTATTACACCCTGAAGCTCCTGATTCATTCTTTCAGTGGGGGGAGTTTAATACCATATTTCAACGTACTGAGTATGTTGAAAATTATGCACTGGAACCTTACGCTCGTTCTATGTTAAAAAGTAATCCAGCGATGGCACTTGAGTTTGATAAAAAAATCCGAGAAGATGAATTATTCGCCAATGATGCTAAAAAAAGGCTATCGTGGTTATATGAAAAAACGCCATTTTACGATCAGGCGTACTTAAAATATCCAGTATTAATTGAACTAGGAGAGTAAGAAGGTGCACGTTTTAACTGTCCCAGTTACCTCGTTTATGCAAAATACTCGGTTCATAACATGCCAAAGCACAGGAAAAAGCGCGGTTATAGATCCGGGTGGAGATGTTGATAAACTGCAATCTGTTATTGCGCAGAATAAGCTAGATGTAGAGGTTATACTGTTGACTCATGGTCATTTGGACCATGTTGGTGCTGCAGATCTTTTGAAAGCAGTGCTCAAAGTAGATATTATCGGCCCACATCAAGATGAAACATTTTGGTTTGAGGCCATTCCAATGCAGGCTCAAATGTTTGGTTTCAAACCTAAGCAGGCATTTTTACCAGATCGCTGGCTAACGGCAGGTGATGTAGTTAAGGTGGGTAAACTCGAGCTTGAGGTACGCTTTTGCCCAGGTCATACGCCGGGGCATGTTGTTTTTTATGAGAAATCGTCAAAGACAGTAATTGTTGGAGATGTACTATTTAAAGGGGCTATAGGCAGAACCGATTTTCCAAAGGGAAATACGGAGCAACTCAAAGAGTCTATTCGGAAAGAATTGTTTTCTCTTCCAGATGAAACGGTCGTGATGTCAGGGCATGGCGAAAACACAACGATAGGGTACGAGAAGCAGAATAACCCATTTATGAGTGGCCGTTTTGGCTAAGGAAATGCAGACAAGTATTCATTCTGTATGTATAATTTATCTAATTTACTTAAATTTAAGAAAAATGTATGTCTTTAAATCAAGTTGACCGCCAAATATTGGCATTGTTACAGCAAGATGCAAGTTTATCTACTGCTGAAGTTGCCGACAAAGTCGGGTTGTCTCAATCGCCGTGTTGGCGTCGAATCGCTAAACTAGAGCAAGATGGGTATATAAAAGGGAAGGTCGCGCTACTCGACGAGAAGCAACTTGGTTTTGATATGCTAGTGTATGCACATGTGCGTTTATCTAATCATGGTAGAAATAATTTATCAGAGTTTGAACGACTAATTATGAGTTATGATGAAGTAACTGAATGCTATACAATGGCAGGTACAATGGACTTTATGCTCCGCATCATTTCGAGAGGAATAGAAGGATATGAGCAGTTTGTTAGAGATAATCTACTCAATTTAGAGTATGTGCAAGAAGTCCATTCTAACGTCACCATGACGTGCGTAAAGCGTACAACGGCACTTCCACTATAAGCCTGACAATATGTACATGATATTGTAATATCAATGTACTGACTATGTACTATAGTCATACTTCACCATTTGTTAAAAGCGCTGGATTTTGATAAAATCCAGCGCTTTTCTGTTCGTTGTAAATCAAGAGGATATGAATGTTTAATTTAATCGGCAAGGCGCCAAGCTCTGCTAAAAATGACATACTGTCTGGTTTGACTGTTGCGCTTGCATTAGTCCCAGAAGCTGTTGCTTTCGCATTTGTAGCGCAAGTTGACCCATTAGTAGGCTTATATGCTGCGTTTATTGTCGGTTTGATTACGTCAATATTTGGCGGTCGTCCAGGTATGATTTCAGGTGCTACAGGTGCACTAGCGGTTGTAATGGTAAGTTTAGTGGTAGAGCACGGGGTTGAATATTTATTTGCCACAGTGCTATTGATGGGGGTTTTACAAGTCCTTGCTGGGGTATTTAAACTAGGTAAATTTATCAGGATGGTACCGCACCCCGTGATGCTTGGGTTTGTAAATGGTTTAGCAATCGTCATCTTTTTGGCACAATTAGGTCAATTTAAAGTCATGGATGCTGAAGGTCAATTACAATGGATGCAAGGATCCCCATTACTAATAATGGCTGGATTAGTCGCTTTAACTATGGCTATTATTCAGTTCTTACCTAAATTAACGACTGCTATTCCTTCTTCTCTTGCGGCAATTCTCGTCGTTACTGGATTAGTTATTGGGTTAGACCTTGAAGCTAGAACAGTGCTTGATTACCTCAAAGATATGTCGGGAGATATGAATGCAACTATTGCAGGTGGTTTCCCTGAGTTCCATATCCCAATGGTGCCTTTTAATTTTGAAACATTTAAAATTATTTTCCCATATGCACTTATTTTAGCTGCGATTGGTTTAATTGAATCATTACTTACATTGACTCTTATTGATGAAATTACTGACACGCGAGGTAATAGTAACCGTGAATGTATTGGCCAGGGGGCTGCTAATATGACATGTGGCGTATTTGGTGCAATGGGAGGCTGTGCAATGATAGGCCAATCTATGATTAACATTAACTCGGGAGGTCGTAGTCGATTGTCGGGTATTACAGCTGCATTGTTATTGCTTGGGTTTATTTTATTTGCAGCAAGTCTAATTGAAATGATCCCATTAGCTGCGCTAGTAGGTGTTATGTTTATGGTTGTACTCGGTACTTTTGAATGGTCTAGTTTTAGATTAATGAAACGTATACCAAAAACAGATGCATTTGTGATTGTACTTGTCTCTGGTGTGACAGTTGTAACTGACTTGGCAATTGCAGTGTGTGTCGGTGTTATTGTATCTGCATTAGTGTTTGCTTGGGAGCATGCGAAGCACATATACACAAGCAATTATATTGATGAGCAAGGTTCTAAAGTATATGAATTGCATGGCCCATTATTTTTTGGCTCTGTTAAGAACTTTAGTGAGCTGTTTGATGTGCTGAATGACCCCGCAGATGTTATTGTAGAGTTTAAACACAGTCGTGTTTCTGATCACAGCGCTATAGAGGCAATTGATAATTTAGCCGAAAAATATACTAAAGCAGGGAAAAAGCTGCATTTGAGACATTTGAGTCAAGATTGTAAAGACTTGTTAAACAAAGCAAATGACTTAGTAGAAGTAAACGTAATTGAAGACCCTAAATATAAGGTAGCGTCTGATAAACTAGCGTAATTATTAGCATTTTCTAAAAAGGCACTTTTATAGTGCCTTTTTTATTTGCGTCGAGCCGTAAAAATTCTGAGACTATCGGTAGTGATTAAAAGGTTATCACTGATATATAATCAAATTATTATGATAGGAGTTAAATACACTGTTGAAATGGCAAGCATTAGTCGATAATCGACAACGTTTTTTTTGGGTTCTTCAAATTGCTGGCTGGTTAGGTTACGCGCTAGTTAACTATATAGGGTCCAAAGTATTTGAGATGAGAGATATTTATGTCTTCGTGATCGTACTCAATGCTTATGCAGGGTGTCTTTTAACTGTGCCTATAAGGTATCTTTACCGCAGAATTTGGAACGCTCCTCCACTTATTCTTATTTTAGTGGTATTTAGTGCGTCCTATTTTACGGGGACTCTATGGGCTGTCATCCAAAAGTTTAATTTGTGGGAAATTTATCGTCATGGCTACCGTCCCACTGAGTGGTTTTACTACTTTCAGCAAGGGCTCGACTCGGTTTACATTGTACTATGTTGGAGTGGCCTATACTTTGGCGTTAAATATTATCAATTATTACAAAGTGAACGACAAAAAGCATTAAAAGCGAACACAATGGCCCATGAGGCCCAGTTAAAAATGTTACGCTATCAATTGAATCCACATTTTTTGTTTAATACGCTCAATGCTATCTCTACGTTGATTTTGGTAGAAGAAAATAAAGATGCAAACCAGATGGTAGCAAGATTATCAGATTTCTTACGGTATACCTTAAACACTGACCCTATAAAAAAGGTACCGCTAGAGCAGGAACTCCATGCGCTGATGCTTTACTTAGAAATAGAGAAAGTGCGGTTTGACGAACGACTCAGTATTGATGTTGATGTAAGTTCTGAGGCTAAACAAGCATTAGTACCAAGTTTAATACTACAACCAATCATAGAAAACTCGATAAAATATGCGATAGCACACCTCGTGGAAGGTGGTAAGTTAGAGATAAAAGCTCAGGTTTTTGCAAATGAACTATTGTTAGAAGTGGGAGACAATGGCCCTGGTGCAGAATTAAAAAACGGACAATTACAAAACGCACAAGGTGTTGGGATTGCCAATACGATTGATAGGCTAAAAACACTTTATGAGAATAACTACTCATTTGTGTTATCGCATAACGAACCGAATGGCTTGAAAGTAAACATTCGAGTTCCTTTTGAAAAGGCTAAGAAGTAATGAGCAAAATAAGAACGTTGATTGTTGATGATGAACCGCTGGCGCGCAAAGGGCTTGCTGTTCGCTTGAAGTCGTTTCCAGAATTAGAGATAGTTGAGTTATGTAATGGTGGTGAACAAGCAATCGCTCAATGCCAAGAGAATGATATAGATTTAGTTTTTCTAGATATCCAAATGCCAGGAATGAATGGATTTGAGGTTGCTCGAACTTTAAGTGAAAGTGTTAAGCCTCTACCTGCAATTGTATTTGTTACTGCATTCGATCAATATGCTGTGCAAGCATTTGAGATCCATGCTTTGGATTACATTTTAAAACCCGTTGATGACAACAGACTAAGACAGGCGGTGGAAAAAGTGCAAAGTTATTTGAAGACACAACAAGACAACGTACACAAGAAAAAGCTAGCGAGCTTTGTGGCGGGAATAACAGGTAATAATTGTGAAGAGATCCTAAAAAAATTAGCAACAGGGGATACCTTAGTTGATAAAAAATATCCAGAGTCGATTGCTGTAAAAGAGCAAGGTGAAATTGTTCGGGTATCAACAGCGAGTATCCAATGGGTAGATGCAGCAGGAGATTACATGTGTTTGCATTGTAGCGATGGTCAAACCCACATATTGCGTAAAACCATGAAAGAACTGGAGCAAGAGCTAGATCCTGCATTGTTTGTCCGAGTTCACCGTTCTGCAATTGTAAATACCAAACAAATTAGTAAGTTAGTTACACAAAGTAGTGGTGAATATTTACTGGTTTTAGATAATGGGCAAGAGCTGAAAGTAAGTCGTAGTTATAGAGATAAAGTAAAAGCAGCGTTGGCTAGTTAAGATAAGGTAGCCTCATTGGAAGCTACCTTAGAAAACTATTTATACGGTGACAATTTTCATTGTGTTGGTTGCACCGACAGTTTCCATTGCATCACCATGCGTTAGTATTACTGTATCGCCTTTTTCAAGTGAGCCAGCTTCAAGCAATGTAGCGAGTGCGTCGCGAACCATTGATTGGTCTGAACAGGTGGTCGAATCAAAGTAGACAGGATAAACACCGCGATAGAGCGCCGTTTGCCCGAGTGTAGTTGCGTGGCGAGATAATGAATATATAGGTAAACCAGAACTAATACGAGACATGAGTTTCGCCGTTTTGCCAGACTCAGTAAGCGCCACGATAGCTTTAACGCTATCCAAATGGTTTGCGGCGTACATAGCTGACAGTGCGAGTGTTTCTGACGTGTCAGAAAACATACTATCTAAACGATGTTTTGATACATGAATTTCGGGTTGTGATTCTGCTCCTAAGCAAACTCGAGCCATAGTTGCGACGGTTTCTTCAGGATAATCACCAGCAGCTGTTTCCGCTGATAGCATCACCGCGTCAGTGCCGTCAAGTACAGCATTTGCTACGTCCATCACCTCAGCACGCGTTGGCATAGGGTTATCGATCATTGATTCCATCATTTGCGTCGCAGTGACAACCGTACGATTTAACGAGCGAGCACGGCTAATGATGAGTTTTTGTTTGCCAACTAATGCAGCGTCACCAATTTCAACGCCTAAATCTCCACGGGCAACCATCACTGCATCAGATGCAAGTACAATATCATCAATATCAGCTTGTGTAGCAACAGCTTCTGCACGCTCTATTTTTGCCAGAAGTTGTGCATTTGAACCTGCTTTTTCAGCCAACGAGCGAACATAGCGCATATCATCGCCACTGCGTGGGAATGAGACCGCTATATAGTCAACCCCAATTTCTGCTGCTGTTATCAAATCTTCCTTATCTTTGTCAGTAAAAGCCGGTGCTGTCAATCCACCACCTAAACGGTTGATACCTTTGTTATTTGATAGCACGCCACCAACTGTAACGGTAGTATGCACTAGAACGCCATCAATTGAGTCAACGGTAAGTTGAATGAGGCCATCATTAAGTAACAATAGATCACCAGGTTTGACATCTTGAGGAAGTTCTTTGTAATCAATACCAACTGCATCCACAGTACCTTGACCTAACTCCATCTGCGCATCAAGTGTAAATTTAGCACCAACCGCAAGTGTTACTTTACCTTCTTTAAATGTTGAAACTCGGATTTTAGGGCCTTGTAGATCAGCTAAAATAGCAACATGATTTCCAAGTTCTTTGGCAATTTTACGAACGGCTTCAGCTCTATCTTTATGATCTTGTGCTACACCGTGGGAGAAGTTTAATCTAACAACGTTAGCACCCGCTCGGATAATTTTTTCTAGGTTGTTATCACGGTCTGTTGCCGGTCCAAGGGTTGCTACAATTTTTGTGCGTCTAAGCATCAGGATCTCCTGTCGACCTACTATTTATAGGGTTGTTTAAATTCGTACCTATCGATAATACATGATTTGCCTTGCTACTGAACAAAACAATGTATTCATCACATGATAAAGATCGTGTGTATAAAGATTTGCTCTATAAACTCTTTTTTACACTTCAATTAAATTATATGATCTGTATTACATCATTATGACACCGGTGTCAGTATTGGTCAATCTCTGATATTCGGACAATATGAGTTTACATCTGTTGTTTTGTTAGTCGAGATAAGAAAAATCACAGGATTCGAAATTACTCATTTAAAAACTAGTGATGGTATTTGTACAAAGAAGCGACTACAACAATCATATAATGAAAAAAAAGCAGATTAGGAAGGACATTTAACCTGACTTTGCTATTAATGCGTGGTCATGCGCTGGCTTCTTACTAAAGCTAGGGTATAATGCGGCGCGAAGTAATAAATTACTCACAATTTTGTAGTTACCGAGGAGGAAACTAAATGCAAGTTGCATTAGTTGGTTTAGGCGTGATGGGTAAAAACCTAGCATTGAATCTAATTGAGAAGGGGTTAACGCTAGTTGCCTATGATAGAAACCCAGACGCAGGTGCTGAGTTAATTAGTTGCGCCCAATCTATGGGCATGGCTGAGCGCTTACACATAGTTTCAGATCTCGGTGATATGGTCAGACGACTAGAAACACCTCGTTCAATTTTACTACTGGTCCCAGCTGGTGAATTAGTTGATCGAGTGTGTGGTGATTTGATTGAAGCGGGTGTGGCAAAAGAAGATATTATTGTCGATTGTGGTAACAGTAATTATAAAGATGGTATTACCCGTAAGTTGAAGTATCAAAATAAATTTGAGTTTGCGACGATGGGGATATCAGGTGGTGCTGAAGGTGCACGTCATGGCCCTGCTATGATGGCGAGTGGCTCGGAAGGTGGCTGGGAGCGCGTAGAACCTTGGTTTGAAAAGGTTGCTGCAAGTTATAACGGCGAATCTTGTTTCGCACGTGTTGGACAATCTGCAAGCGGCCATTTTGTTAAAATGGTACATAATGGCATTGAGTATGCGTTGATGCAGTTAATTGCAGAAATGTATCAATTGTTGCGCCATGGCACAGGCCGTTCACCTAAGGAAGTGGCTGAAGTATTTGAGTCTTGGTCTGAAGGGACACTTAATAGTTATTTATTGTCAATTTCCAGTCATATTTTACAGTTAGAAACAGATCGAAACGAAGCATTAGTTGATTTGATCGATAACAAGGTGGGTGCGAAAGGTACCGGTCTTTGGACTGCACAAAATGCACTAGAGCTGGGGATTGCAGTTCCATCATTGGTTGCAGCTGTTCAAGCGCGCCATTTGACTAATACAATCGATACTCATGCAGCAAAAGAAATGACTTATGCAGCAAAAGGTACGATTAATATTGACGTTGATCTTGAGGAGCTTAAGCAAGCATTTTATTTAGCAAGCCTACTCTGTTATCGCCAAGGTTTAGCATTGATAAAAGGCGCATCTCGTGCTCATCAATGGAAAGTTGATTTAGCAAAGACATTACAGACTTGGCGCGCTGGTTGTATTATTCGCGCTGATTACCTAGATGATGTGGCGCAAGGTGTTGAGTTCATTGATGGCTTAGATTTAGAGGTGGCGGCGTTACGTAAAGTGACAGGCTTAGCAGTATCAAGCGGCTTGGCGTTTCCTGTATTATCATCGACACAAACCTACATTGCGACATTAAGCACACCCAGTAATGGTCACTTAGTACAATCGCAACGAGATTACTTTGGTGAACATGGCATTAAAACTCACGATGGTGAAATTTGCCACTTGACAGACTTAGTGGACATAGCAGAGAAAGTTCGCTAAGAAACTTACTTAGTTTAAAATGAAAAACCGGTTTTTTAGACCGGTTTTTTATATCTCCAATCTGTAAGTTAATGTCAGATAAAAGCGTGATAATACAATATGCGTTTTTTGAATAGTAGGTAATTTTACCGGTTAAAACTGTCACTCACAAAGTTAACTCTTGACCTAATAAAACTCAAATTGCCGATAGTCGATATATTGCTCTTACTAATGTATGACTGTGCTCGTGTAACAATAGATGCTATTGAGCATACATTTTGCGTTACTGCTGCCAACACTATTTTGTCAGTTATAGCATTCATTAGATAAGGGAAGGAGAGCCGTTTTTTATAGCAAGCTCTCGGGCGAAGCAACTGCAACTGACCCGAGCCAAAAGCGTCCATTGTAACAACGCACAACCAGCAAAGTGAGCGGGTTAACGGGCAAACGGATCTGGGTTTATTTTATCTACGTACCATTTTCCTTTTTTACGTAGCAGTTTCACGCTTCGCATATCATCTACTTGTTCACCTCTGAGCGTACCTGTAAAGACCATATTTATATTAGCTGTCTCACCGTATTGTTCTCGCAAACTCTGATTTGTCATGTCCAATTCTATGGTAACTTGATCAAACTGCATATTAACGAGATTTCGCGTGAACTGTTTTGCAGTTCCATATGAGCGCATGACACGAGCAAGACGTGGTGTTGCATTCTTGGCTGCTCTTTCTAAATTATTATGATTGTACAAAGCATCAAAAAAAGCGGTGGCGGTGTAGCCCGGAGAGCTTGATTCACCCGTTCCTTTATTATCTTTTCCACAACCTGATAAGAAAACCAAGGCACAAGTTAAAATTATCGTTAAATACTTCATGGTGGTGTCTAACTAAATCTATTTATATGTCAGTTTGTCTTTAAAATATGGATATGTAAAGAGCGATACGGTGTATGAGTAGATAAATTCTGTTAGATCGGTATTTTGTATTAGTTAAAGAGATTATTTTCATTAACAACAGCAAATTACCTGTTTACACATACTCATTATTATTAAAAATAAAAAAGCTCGGTGGAATCCGAGCTTTGGGGTTGGGATTACTTAGTGTTTATTAAGTTGCAGATGTTTTCTGTAGCGTATCCTTTTTACTAAACCATTTGTTCTTGAGTGCCTTAATATCTTCAAGAACAACATATTGACATGGAATAAGTATTAGGGTGATTACAGTCGCAAACAATACACCAAACGCTAAAGAGACAGCCATTGGAATAACGATTTGCGCTTGTAAACTGGTTTCGGTAATAATAGGCACAAGTCCAATAAATGTCGTTAATGAAGTTAAGAGAATTGCCCTGAAACGTTTGCAGCCAGCTTCTACAACCGCTTGCTTAATCGTTGCGCCTGCATCTCGAGCTTTATTCACAAAATCGACCATGACCAGAGAGTCATTTACCACAACCCCTGCGACAGCTATAATTCCAAAGAACGACAAGCTACTCATGGTCATACCCATAACCATATGACCAAATACAGCCCCTACAACGCCAAATGGGATAACCGACATGATCAGGATTGGTTGAGAATAGGAGCGTAAAGGAATCGCAAGTAATGCAAAAATGATCATCATTGAAAGTGCAAAATCACGAATTTGCTCTGCAACACTGTCCATTTCTTCTTGAATTCTACCTGCTACATTACTTTGTACACCGGGGTAATTAAGCAGCAATGATGGCAGATACTCATCACGTACTTCTGTTGCAATTTCAAATGGCTGGGCTTGATTTGTATCTACAGAAGCCCACACGTTAATAGTACGTTTTGCGTTTTCTCGACGAATACGATTCACACCGTCGACGAGTTTTACATTTGCGACTTCAGCAAGGAGTACTTCTGCGCCTGCTGGTGTAACGATACGCACATCTTGAATGTCACTGATTGAATTGCGAGACTCTTTCGGATAACGGATCATCACTTTGATTTCTTCACCGTCACGTAAAATACGCTGAGCTTCTAATCCGTAGTAACTAAAGTTTACTTGGGAGGCTACGTCTGCAAGTGTTAAGCCCATGCTATAAGCCAAAGGCTTCAGCTCTAGTTGTACTTCATCGGTTGCACTTTGCATCGAATCATTGACATCTCCGACACCTGTAATCGTATTGAGTTTTTCGGTGAGCTTTTCGGCAACTTCTTTCAATTGTTCTTTATCTTTTCCCTCAAGCCTAAAGCTAATGTCACCATCATCTCGGCCGCCATTCATTATGCTGTCGCGAATATTCAGGTTCTTCACACCAGGCAGTGGGGGCATTTGTTCGCGCCACATGGCACTTAGCTCAAATGTGTCAATTGGACGCTTATCCGGTTCAACGAGAATAGCCATGATATTTGCATTGGTACGGCCTCTGAGACTTACAGATAAGTCACGGATCATACCTTGTCCATATTTTTCTTCAATTTGCTTATCAACATCAAATAAAAGCGCTTCTATTTTTTGTGCTGTTTCAAGTGTGGCACTTTCAGATGAGGATAAATTCATTTCAATTGAAATTTCGGGGAAGTCATGAGGAATCTTTGGGTTCGCAACAAACTTAATGAAGCCTCCTGCAAACATGCCAGCGCTCACGATAAGAATTGTTAAAAAGCCGACAATTACTGTGTAGCGATAGTGAATGCAACGCTCGATAAAAGGGCGGTATAGGTTTTCAATAAAGTTCTTAAGGGCGCCATCTAAAAGTGCTCGAAGTCGATGAAAGGGGTTTTTAGGGTTGCTAGGCTTATCTTTCATCGCGGCTAAGTGTGCAGGCAAAATAAGCTTTGATTCAATTAAAGAGAAAATTAAGCAAAGTATAATTACGCCACCAATGGCTTTAGAAAAAGCAGCAGCAGGGCCGGTCGCTAGCGTTTGTGGTAAAAATGCCGCAACAGTGGTTAGTACACCAAATGTCGCTGGGATCGCAACACGCTTCACGCCTCGAACAACGTTATCTAAACTATGGCCATGTTCCTCAATTTCGGAGTGAACGGATTCACCGACAACAATGGCATCATCTACCACAATCCCGAGTACCAGTATAAATGCAAATAATGAAGCTAAATTTATTGTGACATCTAGCGCGCCCATTGGCATAAATAAAAAAGCACCTAGAAACGAAACAGGTAGCCCCATCATAACCCAGAACGCAAGTCTAACGCGTAAAAATAGTGCCAGCATCAGCATGACCAGCAAACCACCCCAGATCATGTTTTCAACCATCATATTTAAGCGGCCATCAAGATAGTAAGTTAAATCAATGAAAGGTTCTAGTTCAGCATCTGCGGGTAAGGTGGTATTACGTTCAGCTAGGTAGCTTTTTATAACATTGGCAACTTTACTGATATCTTGATCTTTTGAAGCACTTACTTGGTAAATGAGAGAGCTTTTACCGTTGTACTTTGAATACTGTAACCCTTCTTCAAAGCCGTCATTGACGGTTGCCACATCACCCAGTTTAATTTGCGCACCATCGGCTAACGTGATCAATGGTAAATTTTCAAACTCCGAGCCTCGGTATGCTTGATTCTCAACCCGCATTGATATGTAGCCGTTGTCAGAGCGAATTTGACCAGCAGACATGTTAGCGGAGAAAGCTGAAACAGCGTTTGAAATATCTCTAAAGCTTAGTCCATATTCGCGTAGCTTATCAGGACTAACTTCAATGCCAATTTCGTAGTTGAGACCACCATTGAATTCAACAAGGTTAACACCTGGCAGGGCAAGCATCTCGTCGTGTAATGTGTTACCTAACTCTTTGAGCTCGGCCCGACTTAAACTGCCATTTAAAGCAAGCCACATGACTTCCTGTTCAAACTTGTCGTAACGAACAACAGGGCGCTCCATACCAACAGGAAAGCTAGATATGGAGTCAACTTGCATTTTTACTTCATCAAGTACTTCTTGAGGGTTGTACTTTTCTTCGACTTCGATCCATGTTTGTGACATACCACGGTTGGAATAGGTGATCAGCCGTTTGATACCTTCGAGTCCTTCCATTGACTCTTCAACTTTTATCGTGATGCCTTCTTCGACTTCTTGAGGTGCAGCACCAGGATAAACAGCTTGCACACTTAACCAGTTATTTTCGAATTGAGGGAACATTTGCTTTCTAATTGAGAAAGCAGTGAGGATCCCGCCAACCAGAATAAAAATCATTAATAGGTTTGCTGCAACAGGGTTACGTGCAAACCATGCGATAATGCCTTTTTCGGATGGTAATGACATAAGTTACTCCTCCTTAAGAGCCAATTGTGTTGTTGGCGCTTGATTAGCAGTATCTTCAATACGTAATTGCATGCCGTTAGCAGGGTACTCTAGTGCAGACGTGATGATTTTATTGCCATTAGAGAGACCTGCATTCGCAATAACCATTCCATTACTTTCTCTAATAATTTGAAGCGATTTGAAGCTGAGTGTTAAATCATCGTTAAGTGTCGCAATTTGACCATTTTTGACCAAGTGGCGAGGAACAGATACCGCGGACTGGATAAGCTGCCCCTCAATTTTTGCATTAATATAGGTGCCAAAGCGAAGCTGTTTGTCGCCAGAGCTGTAAGGGACATCTACTTGCGCAACCAAATAAGTCATTCGGCTTCGCTCGTCTATGACGCCTTCATTACGGACAATCCTACCTTTCCAAATAACGTCTTTGCCCGCAAATTTCGCGGCGAGTGATACCTTTGAATCTAAGCCATTGTTGACTAAATATTGTAGCTCTTTATCAGCAACCGGTAGTCTTACCTCAGCAACTGATGTTGCATTGAGTACACCAAACTGATTTCCCGGACTAACGACACTCCCTAAACTGATTTGTCGACTGTCCACAATGGCGTCATAGGGTGCCTTTATATAGGTCCGTTCTAAGTTGCGATTTGCACGCTTTTCGCTGGCTTGTGCAGCTCTGTACTGCGCTAGTTTGTCAGCCAATTGCGGCTTTCTGAGATATAATTCAGATGGAATGGTTTCACTGGCATTGTTTTTTATCCGTTGCCATTCCGTTTTTGCCACATGCGCCTGAGCTTGTTCAATTTCAAGGGCTGAATGCGCTTGGGCTAAATTAGCTTGTGCTTCAATGAGCGCCGCTTCATAATCATTGGGATCAATGCGCGCTAATACTTCACCAGCTTTAACAAAACCTCCTCGCACAAATTTCTCTGAGATTTGAATTATTTGACCACTGACTTGGGCAACGAGTTCAGTACTATATTTCGGTTTTACAATACCGTATGAGTCAACAGTAAGTTGCATGGGGGCAACTGAGACTGATTCAATTTCAACAAGTGGGTGAATGATTTTTTCGGCTTTTTCTTCTGGTGGTTGTTTCATTGCAGAAAATGCTGCTGCAACGCCAATTCCTGTAATGAGTACCGCAATCGGTAATATAATTTGTTTTTTACTAGCCACGTTATAGTCCTTCCTACTATTAAAACACGCAATATCAATGACGGCTGATATCTTTACCTATTATGATACGACAATAGATGTTTCTAGGTGTTTAAAGTCTAAGGTAAGTTGTAACAAAGCATTGCGATAACAGAAACATTTTTACATTTACAGTATCAGTATCAGTATCAGTATCAGGCGTATGGCTTCTTTGAGGGTGATACCTATTCAATGAATGCTTTTTGGTTGTGCAAGACTGATTGCATTACAAACTTGCGGCTTTGTAAATATGGTAAATGATTTCACTGGAAACCACGGCTAAATTTGCATGTAGGGTTAATTATTTTAACTGCAGCAGGAATTGGTGCTTAATGTACAGTTAAAGTGTTAAAATCACTCTATAACAGTAGCCTATACGATTGCTTTCTATCGTGTCGCTAAATTTAGTAAGGAACCCACTTGGCAAATTTCTCTACTCATATAACAGCAAGTACAGTATCAAGCGCCATGCTAGGAACAACTTTATTGGCATCACACATTGTGACGATGTCAGAGAGTTTTCTGCTTATATTGATAGGCGCTTTGTCTGGACTGTTGCCCGATCTTGATGCGGATGATTCAACATCGATTGGATGGCTATTTTCTATTTTAGGCTGTGTGCTTGCTGGTGGTTTTGTTGCGACTTACCCATTATCATCATTACTGTCGGTTTGGCTTTGTGCAGGCGGTATTTACGGCCTAGTTTGGTTTTTAGTCAAACCAATATTTGAAAGTATAACGGTGCATCGGGGAAGTTTACATTCAATTTTAGCTGTACTTATGTTTACGCTACTTGGATGTGTTTGTGCACTTCAGTTGGGGACCACGTTGAGTTTTTCGCTATTGGTAGCACTCTTTGTTTTTTTTGGTTCTTTAGTACACTTGCTTTTAGATGAATGTTACAGCGTCGATTTAGCTAACAATCGCATTAAGTCTTCATTTGGCAGTGCAATGAAGATTATTGATATTCGTTACCCCTTTATTGCGTTGTCGCAGTTGGGTCTGGTAGGGGCTGGCTATTACTACCTTTATCAGCACTATACACAGATACCCACAGTGGTCGTAAATTGGTATGAGAAATTAATGCAGTTAACCATCGTACCCAGTTTCTAGGGTTATGATGACTCTTCATACATACCATCAAATGATCGCGAGATAAGCGCAAATTGGCGGTATATATATTGATTAATATAAGGAGTGACCTTGGCTAAAAAATTTTATGTCGTTTGGCAAGGGCGAGAGCCTGGAATTTATACTAATTGGGCGCAATGCAAAGCCCAAGTGGATGGCTTTTCAGGTGCTAAGTACAAGTCTTTTTCAAGCCTAGAAGAAGCTGAGTTAGCCTTTGGAGGCAGATCATTCCCACAGCGTGAGATTAATGATATTTCATCCAAAATTACAAAAAAGAAGCCTAGTGCTTTGTCACAAGCGCACATTGATCAAATGGCCTATGATATAAAAATTTATACCGACGGGGGTTGTGAACCAAATCCTGGGGAAGCGGGAACAGGGCTAGCTGTTTATGAAAATGATGTACTTAGTGAACTATGGTACGGGCTTTATCAGTCAATCGGAACGAATAATACTGCTGAATTACGCGGGTTAAATCAGGCTTTGTTGATAGCACAAGATAAGTTATCAACAGGAAAATCTGTGGTTATTTATTGTGATTCAAAATATTCAATTGATTGTATTACCAAGTGGGCAAGTAATTGGGAGAAAAAGGGTTGGACGAAGGCTTCTGGAGAAATAAAAAACTTAGATATTATTCAACCTGCGTATGCACTTTATCAGACACTTTTATCGAAGATCGCGATATATCATGTGAATGGACATGTAGGTATTGAAGGCAATGAACTTGCTGACAGAATGTCTATTCTGGCGATAGACTCAAAAGATGAAGGCTTATGCCGATATAATAAAAATGTTGATATACCAACTATATTGGCTATGCGCACAGGATAAATATTTCTAAGGCGCCTGAATTTCAATATCGCTATTTTCAATAGCTCGGTACAATGTGAACGGTTGCATGTCGACTATTTCCAGCCGTTAATAACGAAGGGTATTTACTTTTTTGCAATATAATGGAACTGATTTTAAGTCATGATTATACCGTCACTTTGATATATCTATTGTCACAATGAACGTGCACCTGCCAAACGAAGCGGTTAATGGCCCAAAAGTGATTTTTATGACGTGAACGCCGGAGCAATGAGTCAACTTTCTTGTGTGTTGTTTTTGCAAGTATTGATTGCTTTGCTTGTGTTTTAGATGCATGAATAAACCCATTTCATTGTTTAATATAGGAAAATATGTACTGAGTTGTATGGGGGATTAATGCAAAATAAGTTGCTCTATTATTCTAGAGCAACTTATGGTTTGTTTTATATAACAGGGAGTTTTTTAAATTCTATTAGAAGTCTAGATTTACGCCGATATAGCCAGAGCGACCTAGTATAGCCCAACCATTATAGGCTCCACGTGAAGTAGTCCAATGGTCGCCGCCATTGTTATCTGTAATATTGTTGATACCTACATAAACAGATGCCATGTCAGTTAGTTGATAATCTGCGCGGATATTGTGAATACGAGAGTGTGACGGAGTATCACTATCACGATAGTTTTCACTGGCATCATCATCAAATCGACCTGACGTTTTAAATTTGAATGTCCAACTTAGGGTTAAATCATCCAGTGTATATTTCGTAACGAGATTAGATGCCCATTTAGGTCGGCCTAATTGACCGGCTTCGTTATTCGTTTCAGCCGTACCTTCTGCTAAATCTTGAGTCGTAGTTGAGTCTTCATATAATCTGGTTGCTTTGAAATCAAATGACAATGCATCCCAGCTATAATATAACTCGAAATCAGTTCCTCTCACGCGGCCTTGGTCGAAGTTTAAGCTCAGTGGGCGAACATAATCTACATCGCCATTGTCTTTTCGAGTTACTAGGTTACAGAACATATTATCAATGGAGTTTGCTGCTAAATCTACGCAGTTTTCCATAACGTCTTCACCGTCAAACTCAGATATTTTATCTTTTAGCTTAATGTCAAAAAAGTCAACCGAGAGTGTCAAACCTTCAAGTATTGAAGTTGGTGTATATACAAAACCAACCGTCAGTGTATTGGCTTTTTCTTGTTGCAGGTCAGCGTTACCTGAGTTTCTGACTTCTCCGCGAGTTGTTTTAATATTTGAGTTCCAACCTGCAGGAATACCGTATAGTGCACAGTTTGCTTTACGACGTCCATCAGCAGGGCCGCCATCTATATTTGATTCATCACAAGGGTCGTTAATTGTTGAGTAACCGACACTTTCACCCGCGTATAGCTCATATAGCTGTGGTGCACGAACGGCCTGTGAGAAAATAGAGCGTAATCTGACTTCTTCATTAATCGACCAGTTCACAGCGAACTTAGTACTTTCAAAACGATTTTCATTGGTAGAATAATCGGCAACACGATACGCAGCTTCTATTTCAAGCAGTTCGGCGAATGGCATGTCACTAATGACAGGTACTAATAGTTCAACATACGCTTCTTTAATATTACGGCTTACATCTAATGGTAGCTTTTTAGACGTTAAGTTACCCGACGCCCATAGCTCTGAAGGGTCAAAGTGAATACCCTCGTATCGAACTTCTAAGCCGCTACTCATTTGCATTACACCTGCTGGTAGCTCGTATAAGTCGCCAGATAAGTTTGCTGTAAAGGCGTGGTTTACTGAGTCAGTTGTAGCAACAAATGCGTCGATTACATAATCTGTCAATGCTTGAGACTGACGTCCAAAAGGTGAGAAACTCGGGCAATTCCCAGCTTCAACACATGGACCGATAACTTGTAATTGACTATCTAGGCGGTCAACTCTCAACTGAGTTTTGTTTTCTAAATCATTCATCGATTTACCGGATGAAAAATTCACATCCCAAAACCATTCGTCATTATATACGCCAGAGAACGTCAAAGATGAACTGAAAAATTCGCGAACGTTTTTGTGCTTACGACCTCCAACTTCATGAAATGTGTGGTGAAAGCCAATCCAATCGGTATCTTGAAAGTTGTCTGTAATGGAGGCGGGAGTGTCAAATAGTTCTTTAACATCAGACACTTGCATCCATGCGCGTTTGAATGGTGGGTCGATGACATTATTAGACTCTGTTCTAGCAAGTGTTACATCAAATGACATATCAAAATCATCAAACTGATAATTTACAGAAGAGAATAGGTTAATACGCTCAAATGGGTCTTCAATATTACCCCATCGAGTGCCCTCGTATCCATTACCGGCATCGACTAGCCAGCCGTCATACATGTCTTTGTATCGAGCACGAAGTGCCACATCTTGGGTCGATTCATCAAAATCGTACCAATCATAGCCACCATCATCATCGTTGTATACTGAAAAGATAGTTTCAGGTACACCCCACGGGATTGGTGAGACATTTTTAACCCAAATTTTACTTGGCTGCCCATCAGCTTTATTTGGGTTTGTTACTGAACGTTGATAGTTATACGCTTTTTCACGATCGTTTTGTGTTAAGGCGGATTCTGATAAGTAATCGACGGCAACGGTAAAATTACCATTGTCATCATCGAAGTTAAAACCATGAGTAAATGATAAGCTGCGTGTGCTATGACCGCCTTCTTGCGTACCAGAAAGGTGTGCGTTTGCTTTAGTACCTTCAAAGTCTTTTCGCAGAATAAAGTTAACAACACCTGCAATTGCATCTGAACCATAAATTGCTGATGCACCACCCGTCATAACTTCTACACGTTCAATTAGAGAGGCCGGGATAGTACCAACATCAGCGAAAAGACCTTGGTTATCAGTAGATACAGAAGGGGGACGTTTACCATTTACCAATACTAGAGTGCGCTCTTCACCCATATTGCGAAGATCTAATATATTTAGACCTGAATTACCAAACGAATAGTTCCCTGAAGCGGAATCAAAACCATCGGAAAATTGTGGCATGCCTGTAAGAATATCATTTACATTCTGAGCACCAGTTAGTTTGATGTCTTCTGCTGAGATGACAACGGTAGGAGAAGGCGCTTCGAAGTTGATTCGTTTTATACGAGAGCCTGTTACCATAATTCGTTCTGGTGTATCGACGTCAACTGAATCATTTGCCTGTGCAGTAGCCCCAAGACTTGCAGCTGAAACAGCAAGCGCAAGTAAACTTTTATTTAGCTTTGTATTAGCTACCCATTGATTATTCATTGTGTATACCCCTTAGTATCACTAATTATTGTTATATTTTTCATACGCTTTCTATGCATGCAAATAAGAGTTACTGTTTTGCTTTTAGAAAGAATAACTATCAACATTTGGTTGCTGATATATTGTATACAATATATCAAGCGTGGATAATTACAAGTCCTTTTATTGGGTAATTTTGTATAAAAAGGAATTGTTGAAGGGTTTTGGAAAAGTGTCATTACGTTTAATTGAGGTTTTTTTGGATTTATTTCTCATTTAATTCCGCTTTTTTTTATTTTTTATCTGTTTTTTCGTTTTTTGTTGGTTTGTTTTTCCACTCTGGCTGGTTTTTATTTCATCAGTTTATTTTTGTTTTAGGAAAGAATGTTTCTGTAAAGATATCTACTGTATATTGCATACAATAATTTTTTCGGAATAAGGTTGTGCGGTTTTATCGATGGCTTTTCAGTAAAATAGGATTATTTAGTGTGTATCTAAATGTTTTTGTGTTCAGTGAGTGAAAGGAACATTGTTTACAGTGAGACTGCTGACGTGTAGCGTAACGACCGCATTGACACAGCTAATAGAGGTTTTCGATGTCGTTATAATTGTATTATTTTGTAATTAATTGTAGACCCTCCGTTACAGGTGAAAGTTAACGTTGTACCGTGGTTCAATGGGTAAATTATATAAGTGTATGATTCTAATGCTTTCGGCTTTGTTTTTTTAGATTAGTTAATATAAAGAATAAAAGCCTAATGTTAATTTTTATATGCACAGTGCATATTCCTTCAGACTCAGGTCGTAATTGTTGTTGATTTGTTTTTTATTTAGCGCTAGTTTTAATGCTCTAATGTTTTTAGCAAAGCGTTTACTGTGCTTTAAAATATAGAAGAATAATTAAAAAGACAAAATGGAAGAGGGAAATATGAAAAATATACTTAGTGTAGTGGTGTCTTGTGTTGTTTTAGCTGGTTGTAATGCAACTGATGATGAAGCTGATAAACAAGCAAGAAATACCAATGGATATAAATGTGAGCAAATCAGAGTATTAGGGTCAAGTATTCCTAAAAAGGTATGTTCTACGCGAGAGCAGCGTAAGGAAGCAGAGATCCGTTCAAAAGAAGCAACAAGAAATGCACAGCGCCCAATTACATTAAATGGTATCGAATAAGTGTTACGTGGTTCTGGGGTTTCATTGTGAGCCCTAGAACTTGCTTTATACACTTGAAGTGCTCCTCAATTTTGGAAAGTAGTCTCCCACCAATAAATCTTACATAAGCCTTTACAGTTTGCGAGATTCCCAACCTAGCAATTGTCGATACACCCCGAGAGTAACGTAGCGACCTACTGTGATGCGGTTAATATCTAGTTTACTATCACATTGTTAATTATTTATTTCTGTTTGTTAACTTTGAGTTTTTGGGTGGATACTTATACTTTGTTTAAAAATTCTAGGTATTTTAAATTCTGTTACTGCTTGATAATCAAAAAGAACTAAAAGCAGAACCCAAAAATTAAAATACTTTGCTAAACCTTAGTTAACATGTAATGTCTTGGTGTTTTTATTTCACATGACTGACTTGGTCGTTAAATAATGAGTTTAATATTATTTTTAACTTACATTTAACACTTTGTGAGTCGGGTATTTAATCCTGTGTTGTATTATAATCGGTGTTTTATTTACAGTATCTCGATTATAAGGTCATAATGTTTGCGTGACAAAAACAACTGCAATGGTCACAGTGTTTTTTTGAGCATTGCCATGATATCAGTTACCGATAGTTTACTTACAGAGTCACTACCAGAGAGTAATGCTTGCGCGAGATCTCGTTTATGTTGATGCAGTGCTACAATTTTTTCTTCTATGGTGTTTATCGCAATCAGTCGATAAACGGTCACCGGGCGCAGTTGGCCCATGCGATGTGCACGGTCACTGGCTTGTTCTTCTACAGCAGGATTCCACCATGGGTCCATATGAATAACGTAGTCGGCAGCAGTGAGGTTTAACCCTGAACCTCCCGCTTTGAGGCTAATTAGAAATACTTGACCTTCACCTTGTTGAAAGGCATTGACGCGATGTTGTCTGTCTTTTTGCGGTGTACTGCCATCTAGGTATTGATAGTCCACGCCTTTGCTATCTAAGTGCTGTTTGATTAGTTGTAAATGTCCTACAAATTGGCTAAAAATGAGGGCTTTGTGATTATTTTCTTGGAGTTCGTTTAATAGTTTATCAAGAGCGATAAGCTTTGCACTGGGGAGCGCATTGTCTGAAAGTACCAGCGATGGATGACAGCATGCTTGGCGAAGTTTAGTTAATTCTGCGAGCATTTTGATTCTTTGTGCGCCTGCTTGGTCTTGTTGAGATGTCGCGGTGAGGTTTTCTATCGCAGTTAGCCGTAGAGCTTCATAAAGCGCCATTTCTTCTTCACTAAGTTGCACTTTAACATTAACATCCGTTCTGGCTGGTAGTTCGGTGAGTACCTGATCCTTCATGCGACGCAGTATAAATGGTTGGATCAGGCTTTTTAATTGAGAGCGGGCTTTTTTAGCGGCAATTGGGTCATCTTTAACATTGTCAATAGGCGTTGAGAAACGTGCACTGAAGCGTTTTAAGTTACCAAGCAGGCCGGGGTTAACAAAACGAAACAAGCTCCACAATTCGATTAAATTATTTTCAATAGGTGTACCAGTGGTTATAAGCTTAAAATCGCCTTTTAATGCGCATGCTGCAATCGAACGCTGTGCTAAAGGGTTTTTTAATGCCTGAGCCTCGTCAGCGACAATCGTTGACCATGTGCACGTTTGCAGTAATGCGCTCTCTCGTTGCAGTAACCCGTAGCTTATAATTAAACAATCAAGACTGTTAAGCTGTTTTAAGACGTCAGCTCGTTTGGCTGAAGTTTTAATATCAGACAACAGTTTTATATTTAATGTAGGGGCAAATTTAGTTGCCTCTTGTTGCCAGTTGAAACAGACTGATGTAGGGGCTATCACTAAGCTGGGGCCTAAGTGTGCTCGAGAGACGAGCAGCGCAAGTGCTTGTAGTGTTTTGCCAAGCCCCATATCATCAGCTAAACACGCCCCAGCCCCCCAATGGGCAAGTCTTGATGCCCAATCAAATCCTGCAATTTGATAATCACGGAGTGTGGCACGTAGCGTTGTGGGAACTTTGCATTCAAGGAGGTTAGCTTGCGTCATTTTAACATGCTGTTCATCCCAAGCATGTAATGTTTTCATTCTCATTCCTGTTGTTGCCTGTGATACATGTAAGCTGGCAAGTGGATGAAATTGTCCATTATCTGTTGCGGTATTAAGTTGGTCTAAGCGTTGCTTTAATTCATCAGATAGGGCGAGTATTTGATGGTTATCCAGTTCTATAAAGCGGCCATGAGCTTGAGAGGTTAACGAGAGTAACCTCTTAAGCTCAATTACATGAGAATCGTCAACGACCAAATGGCCCGATAAATCAAACCATTGATGTTTTTTGCTCAGAGCCAATTGCAAATGATGACTGTGCAGTGGTTTTGTCAAAGTCATTGTTTTACCTTTCGGCCAACGAAGGGTCAAAGGAATAGGGCTGGGATCTAACGCCGTGGTATGGTCTAGCTGCTGAAGTGTCTCCAAAGCAGTTTGTAAATCGTTAAGTTGGAGACGATTGTCTTGCATCGATAGAAATGCAGAGCAATGAGTATCTAATATATCAAGGTACTGCTCTTCTTGGATAAGGTTGCGACGAGTCGCAACGCGTTTGCCATTAAGTTCTGTGGTTATTTTGGCATTGCCAATTCCGGGTTTGAACGTTGGCCCTTGCTCACCAAATGGCATCACAAAACAGGTAAACTCAAGTCCATCATGAAATGGTTGAATATTGATGACTAATCGAGCATCAGCAGGGTGGATTTCAAGCCCTGTATCTAGTTCAGCAATACTTGATTGAATATTGAGTAAAGGCGCAATCGCACTGACGCTTTCTAGCACCTTTTCTTTAGCTGATATAGGAATTGTTAACCCTTCTTCACCAATGATCTGCGCGACTTTTAAGTGTTCTGGTGCAAAGACTGTAAGTCGATATTGCTCTGGGGCATATTCAGTTAACGAGTAATTCAATGGTATGCCATTCAAAGTTGCGGGAATCTCAGCGATACTCAGTACTAAATGATCATTTTGTTGCGTGATAAGTAACTCGGGCTGCGCCTTGTTCAATTCAATGGGTGTAAATACATCATCGACTAAAAATAAGTTCGGTGCACCGCATGCGGCGGTGAGTGCCCTTGTGCCTTCCAAAGTATAATGGGTTTTATCTTGCCATTGCTTTGCTCTATCAATATGTGAACAAATATTAATATCTTGCTCAGACATAAAAGTAAACTCGTGGGACTGTTCGTATAGACGTTGCAATGATACAGGACGACCTTTACTCCATCCCGATGTCGTTTTTTTTTGCGCGCGTGCAGACAGTGAAATGCAAAACGGTGCTATGGTTAGCTCCCATATTAACCTTGAGGCTGTTTCCGGAAGGTGGATGTCCGCTGACTTACCTTGAGGAGCGAGTGCAATGAGTTTTTCAAGTGCGAGATCCCAGCTTACTTTATGTGAAATAGCCTGTGTTAAATCAAAAAGGTTATGAGTGTTTGGGGGCTGTACGTCACCGCTATCATTAACATTAAAGTGTGGCGCCAATTGTTCAATTAGTAGGGAAAATAAGTGGTAATCAGTTGCTTCAAAAAAAAGATATGCATGGTGAAGGGCTTGCGAGCTGAGCTGCTGTTCATTCGATAATGGTTGACACCACTTTACGGCCAGAGCATCAAAATAATGTATTAGATGAGCATAAAATACATGATGGCTATATAGAAACGTGAAGTCAGGTAGCAAAGATGTATACGGTGTTGCTGTTGATAAGCTCTCAATAAGAGGGAGCATAAATTGACCTACGTAATGGCTGTGATCCTGACTATTTTTGTCGTGGCTTTGGGCATGTACGTGTTTTTCTGCAAGTGAAAAGTAAGTCGGATCTAGTTTGTTTGCCGCAATTAATAAAGTTAACTGATAGAACAGGCTATACAGTCCATCTAAATGTTGAAATTTCTTTTTTCCATATTTATTTTTAGCCGTAAGTGCTTTATTGAACAAATTAAGCGCACTGTCTACGTCACCTACCAACAATGCAAGGGTTGCCTTGATTTGCAAGCTGTAGCAACTATTGTCGCTCGGTTCCATTAATAGGCGTACTTTGTTTATTTCACCTTGTAATAAATACTGCTCAGCTAATAGGAGACTGAGGGCTCGTTGACTATTATTAATGTCGTGTACCTGCTCTAGCAATGTTAATGCATAGGCATTTGAAGCGCCTCGCTGACGAAGTACATAAAACCAGCATGCAAACGATTGATATTGAAGCGTGTCTGGTAAGGTCATAAAATGTGTTAACTGAAATGGGACAAAATTCAGCTCTATTAATATTTGATTACGCTGATAGTCGATTTGCTGTGGATTTTTATGTATTTTTAGATGTTGGACCATTTTGTTGTGATCATTTAAGAAGTAAAAATCTCGAATTAATCGTTGTTCATCATCAAGCGTTTGCTCCCAATCATACAATTGTATAACAGGAACAACCGTTTCCCCGGCCTTTAAAATGGTAAAAAACACGTCACAAGTGATTGCTTTACGCGTAAGCTGATGAGTGAGTAAATGGGTGAGTTTTAGCTCATCATTATGTATGCGAATAAATCCCAATTGTTGCCATGCTTTAATCGTGTTTGATGTAATACGCTCATAGGCGTAGTGCTTGGAATCAAATGCTTGTTTATCTAATTGTTTAAGGACTTTATTTAAATTCCCTAAAGAAATGGGTTTATAAATCACGGCCATGACCGTGAATACCCATTGCTCAGCATGTGACCGAGATAAAAACTGGTGATAACAGGCATCAATTTCTTGCGGCAATAGAGCTGTGATTTTCATAGCGTTAAGTGTGTATTTAATAGCAAATTAAAGAGCGCTAATTTAACACATAACTTAGTTGCTTAAATAGTCGGTTATGTTGGTTGTGCATTTGCTTGTTATTTGAGTGATAAGAGAAAGGGTATTCGCCCTTTAAAGGGATCTAATGCGTCAATGGTGATAACCCTCGATTCGTTTGTGGGCAGAAAGCCGAACTTCGAAGGGGATACGTCGATTGCAGGGGATTGTGATAACCGGGGTACTGCTATAGACTCGACTAGCTTGTACCTTATTTTGATTAAGGTGAAACATAATAAAGCTTGTTTTGAAGGAATAAAGATGAAAAGAAATCTCGTGCTTATGCTAGCAAGTTCTGTGATGCTTATGGGCTTTAAATGTGCTGCATTTGATGCTGAAAAAGCCATAAATGAACTTCAAACAATACTCACCGACAACTACGCATACTTGCACGATAGAGAGCAGTCAGCAGTAAAGCTATTCAATACTCATCAATCAAGGTTACATGATAGTAAAACAACGAAGGAATTTAGAGATAACGCACAAGCATATTTACGAGCATTTACAGATCCGCATTTGAATTTGGGGCCCTATGACCGTGATGATTTCAGCGTTTACCCGACAGGTTCTGACATTTTTGTCCAGTTTGATGATAGAAAACTGGTGGTTTATGACATTAAAGCGGGGTCTGATGCACATATCAAAGGGTTAAAGCCTGGTATGGAGATTAGCGCCATTGATGGGCAATCGATTGAACTGGCTATGAGTCAAGTAACTGGCATGACATTGAATGAGTTAACGAAAAAGCAGCGTAACTATGCGGCTAATATTGCGTTAGGTGGAAGGCGCCACCAGCCCAGAAGGTTACTCATTCACAGTGAGAATGGAGATAAAGAGTTTAACTTAGCAGCGAGTTATTCTAATATAAACGCACTTAAAAAGGCAGAGCCCGTCACGATTGAAGTGTATGGACAGGTGGGGTATATACGCTTTAATAATGCATTGGGTGATACACAGACAAGCGATTTTTTCAAAAAAGGGTTAAGAAAACTTGTTAATACCAAAGGTCTGATCATCGATTTACGCAATACACCTAGCGGTGGTAATACGGGAGTTGCAGAACCAATTCTTGGCCACTTTACTAATAAAGTGGCCACTTATCAGACGTATAAAACGCAAAGTAAAGGCCAGCTCTACAGTGAGTCAGTTATGCAATTTGCCCAAGTTTTACCTGAAAATCCGTATATAGTTCAGCCATTTGTTGTACTCGCCGGACGTTGGACCGGAAGTATGGGGGAGGGAATGGTGATTGGCTTAGATGCGCTTGGTGCACAAGCAGTGATAGGTGCTCCGATGGCAGACTTACTTGGCGGAATTAAACAAGTCAAACTCCCTTACAGTGACAGTTGGATTGAAGTTGGGTTCGAGCGTTTATATCACACTAATGGTGAATATCGAGAAGATTTTATACCTCAGGTATTGCTAAAATCTGCGGATATAGATGCATCAGGCAATGATGTTGCAATGCAAAAGGCATTTGCATTTTTTAAATAACCTCAGGTTTGGATAAGGGTTTTGGAATAGAAAATGTTTTGTAAACAAACTTACATACAATCCAATGATGATATTTTGTTCAATATCAAGGCGCTTTTATGCAGTAATAGCGGGCTATTACAAATGAAAGCAACGCCGAGAGTGAGAAAAATAGCTTTATTGGGCAAATTCGCCTATCCAGAGCTGAGGTTAAATAAAGATATAGCTGGGTAATTTTAGTTTTGTACATGCGAATTGTTACCAAGGAAAGTAACTGAATCAACACGTATTGTGAAGCAATGTATGCCGAGATTGTGAGGTTAACTGCTTGTTGTAGCTAGTGCTATAAAAATCGCGTAAAGCTGAGCGACTTTTGATATACTGCGTGCTTTATTTTTAGGGCTGTGTTATGGAATGTCGTTTACATTGTGGTGCGTGTTGTATAGCGCCGAGTATAAGTTCAAGTTTTCCATTGCACCCAAATGGAAAAGCGGCGGGTGAGCGCTGTAAAAACTTGTCAGATGATAATTTATGCAAATTATTTGGTCAGCCTGAGCGTCCTAATGTGTGTCACGATTTTAAAGCGGTTGAGTGGGCATGCGGTAAATCTTCAACGGAAGCGTTATCAATATTAACAAACATGGAAATTATGACGTGTTAAATTGCGCTATGTTTAAACATAGCGCTCTATTCTTTATTGGCCTAGTAGTTCATTTGCAAGAGGACCGCCTTGGCCCCAGTAATTTGCATGGGCAGTGGCACACCAATTTACGTCAGCCCATGTGAAATCTTTATAATAAATTTTATCAACACACGCATTCACTTCATGCTCACCTAAGCCAACTCTGACAATACACGTTGTACCAGAGCAGTTAGCATTATATCTGCTAATATCCCATTCGACACTTTGGACTGGTTTTGACGTATTGACTTTAAATACAGCAGCACCTTGACGTGTGTGAGTGAGTGACTCACCACCAAAACAGGTGCCTTGCCTGTACTCATCATATGCTCTTGTATCTACATAACAAGAAACTGAACTTGCTAATGCTGCACCGCTAAATAATGTTGCACCAATTAGTGCGAGAACTGTTTTTTTCATGATTAACTTCCTTTTATTAACTTATTGGTTGCTCAATTAATGAGCAGTTAATAAACTAGAGCATTTATATCATTTTTACAACACTATATTATCAAATTGATGGGTGTTTTATATGCAATGTGTGGGTCAGTCAATTCTAAAAATGTTCGGCTGTATTGGTGTGGTGACTGGTGAATAAGTAATTATTGTGATGTGTGTTGAAACATGTAAACAATACACTTATGTTTAGGCTATAAGCCTAAACATAAGTGTTACTGGGCAACTTGATACATGTATCATCGCCAATTTATTATCAGTGGACTTCTACAGGAGGAAAGTTTTCAAGAATTGCAAACACCGTTTTATTCACAGATGTGGTACGTTGTTCTGGAGTTTGTTTATTACGAAGGCGGCCTTCTTTTGCACCACGCCATACTAATTGATTAGATGCTTTATCTATGACATCTATTACCAGTGTCCCTACATCATATTCTCGAGCATGGGTTTGTGTTTGGTAACCGAAGCCCCAGTAATTCCAACGAGCGGAATAACTTGTATTAAATGAATCTGCTTCTATTTTACTATCAACAGATGCGTGATAGTTTACCAGAACGTCTGCGTTTTCACTTTCGACTAGTTTAATATTATGCTTTAACATTGCTTCAATAATGGCGTTGCGAACACGCTTTTCCATGAGATCATTTATTTGATACGCATTTCCGCCATTATTTTTTAAATCAGCATCTGCAGACCAAGAAAATGTCTTGTAATTGGTAAACTTAACGGACTTATCGTAATCCCAATCAGGTGTATTACTGCACGCGCTGATCAATATGACCGAGGCAGCTAAAATAATATTTCTTAACATGTTTTATCTCCTAAAGGGCTGAATTACTTCAGCCAATACAGCATATTGTCCACTCAGACAGCTTGATTCGTAGAATGTTCCACTTCAATCCAATCTTTTTCAGACACCCAGTTCTGGCTACCGTTTTTAACACTTCGGATCGGCACGATATAGTCGCAACTTATTTGCGGCTTTACAGATGCAAATATTGGCACAAATCCAAAGCTTAACGCAGTTTCGATAATCGCTTTTTGGTTTTGTGGATCAATATCGGCGGCCTCATCAATATAAATAGGTATACGGTACAGAGCTTGTTCTTGGTCAGACAACAAATAACGTATAAACAACATACCACATAACAACTTAATTGTAATACGGGTGCCATTAGAGCCAGCTGAATCAATTTTATCGAAATGTTCAGTTTCACCGGCGCGATTGACTATTTCAAAACGAATATCGAATAGATCAGTGAGTGTTAAACCCGCTTTCTCACTGGCCAATTTAATCAAGTGATCTTTGGCCTCATTGACGGCCTTTTCGTCTGAGGGCTGTTCTGAAAGTAAATCTAGGTTATCTCCCTTTTCATAATTGTCAGAGGTGGCGATGATGGTATCAATACTCTCCACGAGCATTTTTCTAGGTATAATATTGATCTTAAATGACTTAAGATTTGAAATACGATGTTGGCTGATCCCACGGTTAAAGCTATTCATCTCTCGGCGGAGACGATCTAAGTCTTCACGCAAGCCCTTAATTGTTGCCGCAACCTCAGTCAATGCGACGCGCGCTTGACGGTCTACTGCGTCTCTTTCGTTGTCGATATTATGGTATGCACTAATAAGCTTGGTGTATTTATTTGCCTCATCCGTTTCATTATCAAATTTGGTGATCCCTGCATTGTAAATATGCAAGTAAGTATTTTTAACGTTAACCGCTAAGTTTCTTAACTCATTACAATCTTTATTAAATTGATGAATGACTTCAGATAGGTTATCAAACTCGATGGTGATTTCTATAGGATAGGGAGCAAGCGAGCCACTGTACAAATTCAATGTATGATCTAGTCGTTCGGACTTTACTTGGCGTAATCGGTCAGCTTGGCGAGTTAATAAATCTTGTTTACTTTTAATGATGGAGCGTCTGTCAGAGATGGAGCCAGCATTGCGTTGAACATCTTGTAAATATTCGTCAACTTGCTCTCGCTCAACGTGCAATTGCTCTTTTAATAACTCTTGTGCTTCTACTGATTGTAGCATTGTTTGATATTGCTCGAATCGTTTGAGTGATCCTTCCAATGCCATGAGTTCATCATACAATGCATCACGCTCTTGTTGTTTTTGGGCAACGTTTGCCGCAACGTCTCGTTGTTGTTGAAACTCTTTCAATGATTGCTGAAGAGCGGTTAACTGTGCAGCTAATTGCTCCTTATTTTCACCACTTTGCATTTGTACTGGAGTCAGTTTTTTAAGTTTAATACTGGCACCGGGGACCGTCAATTCACCTCCTTTTACTGAGGCGGATAGTTGACTTAAGAACTCACCAAAAGCATCTTCATCGGTGATACTAACTTCACCTTGGTTGGTCGTAGCAAATGACAATAAATCAGGGTTAAGTATACGAGATATTTCTTCAACCTCTTTGAGTGATAGGTCTTCACGCATACGTGTAAACAAGTTAAATTCTAAGTTCTTGAGTTGTAACTTTAAGCTCTTAATTTGTTTTTGTGTTTCATTGATCCTAAAGTCGAGCGTATGTAAGCTTTGTCCATGCGCGCTATTGATAGAAAAAGACAGCTGTTCATATTCTTTTTTCAATAGCTGTAGATTGGTTTTTAGAGTGGCGTGATTGGTGAGCTCAAACTCAGTTTTTAGGCCGTGGTAGTTAATAAACCATTGTTCAATTTGTGTTTGACGACGCTCAATGTCTCTAGACTGTTGTAAATATAACTGCTGTTTTTGTTCAAAATCGTGTTTCTCTTGTTCAATGTTAGTCAGTTGCTCTGAAAGCTCAGTATGTTGCGATTGTTGGTATTCTTCATACTCGCCTAAGGCAATATCTATTTTAGGTGCGTAGGCTGCTAGCTTTCCTTTGAGTGTTGCATCAGTGTTAAGCATTTCCTCTAATGCACCGATGGGCTCTTGCATTGATTCTAAAGCGGTAAGTTCTCGACGGGAGCGATTAACTTTATCGAATGCACGACGCCATACTTCGTAAAAATCAACTCGAGAGTTTGACATATGTCGCTCAAATACACGCAACATAAAACGTTTTACATCTTGTGCACCTAGCTTATGTAGATTAAGTATACGTCTAAATATTTCTTTATAAATACCAGCATCTTGGACGTTGTTAAGTGGGATCATTTTTAAATTGATGTCGCCATCAAATTGTGTGGCGCCGCCGGTTAAAAGTGCATTGAGTTCTGCGGCTTTTAGTTCTACGGGACTCATGCCCTTGCTTTGTAGGTGTTTGAATAATTTAGTGTATTTTATGATGCTTTTACCTTCAGTAAAGTCATCTAGGTTTAGTTTACCTGGGTAGCAAAAAAATTGGTGTGCAAACCCAGCTATTTTGCCAAGGCCAGCAACGCCAATTACTACATCTCCATGGGGGAGGTTTGCTTCGAGCAAAATATAGGATTGGTCAGACGAAAAGTAAAACTTTCGCGTTTCTTCTAAATCATGGCCATCCCACTCGGTCAATCGTAAATCATTGATAAGAGGAAATTGTAAGGCATTAATAACCGAACTTTTACCGGTGTTATTTGGTGCGCAGATAGAAGCACTTTTATTGAGTGGGATCACGCACTTCGCATAGCCCGCGGTATTTAATAGCGCTAATTTACTTAGGCCGTATAGTTCACTCATACTTCTTCCTCTAGTCCATCAAAATTTGTGTCGTTTACTTCCATTAGTGCATCAATATAACGATATACGGGCGCTAAATGGATAAAACCTCGCTCAGTTTCTTTCGCTAGTCCAAGTCTAATCATCCTGAGATATACATCTTTACGGAGGTCGGAGCCTGAGAAAATCTCAAGTTGATCAAATAAGTGTTTATTTAACTGCACTAAAGTTTGCATCAGCTCGAGATCTGCCGGCTCGTCAAAAATTGCACGCAAAGGATCTTTTCCCTGATTGGCAAAGTGTTCGATAAGAATAAAGAGTGTGAGTGCAATGGCACGAGAAATTTTTCCCATGTTAGGGGTACTTTCATCACTTGCGAGATAGTAGAACCCACGAGCATCGTGTTGTAGATCATGGCCTAAGGCATTAAATAGTGCTTGATAGGCGCCAATGTTCTGGTCGAGTTGTTGCCATAACGTCGTGTCTTGCTCACTGATATGATAGCCACTGGCCAATTTCTTGTTAATGGCTTGTAATTCTGTTAGTTCTGTTAAATTAATTGTTGTCATTAGTGTGTTCTATTTTTGTACTGGCATTAAATGGGTAGAGAGAGAAGTCATGCTCTGCTATGTTCACTGTGACTCGCTGTTCATCTTGCGCCAGCTCCAGTGCTTCATCACTGATTAGCTTTTGATATAAAAATAATAACTCATCAGCGTCTAAGTCAGGGTAGTGCCCAGTGAGAAACCCGAGTAATGCAATTTTAGTTTTACCTGTATTTGAAAAGCTTTTCTTAACATCTGCATAGTCTGGAATATGCGGGCTTTGATATGCAGGGACATCACTTTGATCTGGAAGTTGATATTCATCATGTTCAAATTCGGCCAAGCCAGCCATATAAGCAACCATGTGTCGTTGCTGGCCAAGTGAAAAGCGCTGAATGTCTGATACGAACTCTGGTTGAACAGGGCTTAACATTGGATCAACCCCATTCTTACGGATCATTGCGAGTACTTTGGATGCTTGACGCGTAATTAAAGAGTTTCTGCGTAATTCTTCACGCAATGGCATTAACATATCTGCACTTTTTCTTAAGCTTTCCCTGCCGACCAAGTGCATATCCAAGATTCGTGTGCGCAGTTGTTCAAGCATACGTTTGTCTTGGGCACCACGGCCATATAATTCAATATCATCAATTTGTTGGCTCAACTGATTTTCAATGACGTTAAAACAGGCATGAAACTCACCGCGTATATCAACCATTTCTAACATCGGTTCTATATATTCGTCAAATGCCTCAATAACTGCGCGATACCGTTTTTGTAGTGATATTGAGCTGCTATCAGATTTTGCTTGTTCGACAATGTTGAAAATGGCATTTTCATTATGTAAAAATAATTTAATGATCTTTCTGACGCGCTCATCCATGATTCGGCTAAAACGCCGTAGTTCACTTTGATCACCTTCATCAGCAGCTTGTTCTAGGCGGTTACCGAGTCGTTCAAGGTCTTTGACCAGAACGGTGATCTCTTGTGCCAAACCTAGGTGCTCTTCTTGTAACAGAAAACTTGCGAAATCTGCGACAGCCCGATTTATTTCCAACTGCGAAGATTTAGCCAGTGGAATGATGATTTCTTGATTGAGTAAGCGATTAGTTTCTCTGAATATTCGTTCACTGGTCCATTGAGGATTTTTGTGTTTTATGATGTTTTGAACATCTTTGACGCTAAAATCGGTCATTTTAAAGCGTTTAAAAAGTAGCTCCAATACGCTCCAATGTTCATTTAGCGTATTTAAAACTTTCTTAGCTGGGATCATAACTTTCCAGAGTGTATCTTTTATGTGACGTTTATAGGAAATTAATTGGGCTTAGTCGTAGCGTATCCTATATGTAAGTGCTAGACTCCGCGCCGAATTACGTTACCTTTCTAAATTTTTAACTTTTAATTACAGGTTGTTTACGCATTATGGTTACGCCCATTATCCTTACCCTAATAGCGATTGCGTTTGTGCTTATCGTTATAGAGGATATCATCCATGTAAACAAGGCCAAAACCACCCTTTTTTTTGGTACTTTATGTTGGATTATCGCTTTTATCTCACCTATTCATGGTCAAAGCCCAGAAAATGTACAACATGCGCTAGATCATAACATTCTTGAAATCGCCACATTGTGGTTGTTTTTGATGGCTGCAATGACGTTTGTAGCTTATCTAAACTCTAAGGGGTTTATACAAAATATTGTGCATCGTGTTATGCCATCTCAGATCAGTGAGCGTAAGCTTATGTTCTTGGTAGGCATTGCCGCTTTTGTATTTTCCTCGATTTCAGACAATATTACCGCAACCTTGATTTCTTTGGCAGTAGTTATGTCGTTGAAGCTAGATCCAAAGAAGTTAATTAAGTATGCAACATTAATTATTTTTAGTGTTAACTCTGGTGGTGTGTCACTCATTACAGGAGATGTAACAACATTAATGATCTTCTTAGCGGACAAAGTTACTATTCCTAATTTATTGTTACTTGTCGGTCCTGCGCTGGTGAGTGTGGTAGCGCTGGCAGCTATGTTGTCTATAGGTATGAATGAGCAACTACGCTTTGAAAAGCAGATACAAAGACGGATAGAGAAAACGGATATAACGATTGCGGTGATATTTACTTCGACAATTTTTGCGACGTTATTTTTGAGTGTGCAGTATCAAGTGCCGCCTTTACTTACATTCTTATTTGGATTGTCGTTGATGTTTTTGGTTGCTCAATTCTTAATGCGCAAGAAAGATGTGAACAAGAAAATTATTGATTATATTCGAGAGATTGAGTATGACACTCTATTATTCTTTGTTGGTGTACTATTACTTGTTGGCGCGCTCAAAGAAGTGGGTGTCCTGGCCATGTTTACAGACCTGTATGTTTACATTGCACCAGAATATGCCAATTATTTAATGGGGTTACTCTCAGCGGCAGTTGATAACGTACCGTTAACGGCCGCTTTATTAAAGGCCGATATTGTGATGACGCCACAGCAATGGTTGATGTTTACCTATGCGACAGGGGTAGGTGGTTCAATGTTAGTGATAGGATCTGCGGCGGGAATTATCGCGATGAGCAAAGTGAAAGCACTGACGTTTATGAGCTACTTGCGTATGTTTTTATATTTGTTGATTGCATATACCATTGGCTATGCTGGGGCGTATGTCGCAGGGCAATTTATGTAGTTCACTACAAAAGGTACAATTTAGCACTTGACACCTAGACGTCTAAACGTTACTTTGTTTTTAGCCCGCGTAATATGCGGGCTTTTATTTTGCCTGTGTTCAGTAATGACGAGGCAAAATAAACAGAAGAGGTGCGATACTTAGGTATTTAGTGAAAGGTGACGAACGCCAAAGACCACTAAAGAGGGAAGTACTCGCCGAGGAAGCTCATAGCACGTCACTGTGAACTTTCGGTTTACGAGGTTGAATCCTTGGAACTGTCACCGTTTTGGTGGAGAGCTTCTGGCAATGGTTCCTTCTTTATTTGCAAAGCACCTTAATTGCCAAGTTCTCCTTATTTATTATGATTGCCCCCAATGCAGTCAAAAGGAGATATTATGAGTTCACAGTACACGGTCGCAAAGTTTGGTGGCACCAGTGTAGCCGATTTTGATGCCATGCACCGTTGTGCGCAAATTATTCACGATGACAATAATGTACGTGTTGTTGCTGTGAGTGCCAGTGCGGGAGTGACAAATCATCTAGTAACGCTAACGCAACAAAAAGCTGACGAAAGTGCACGTATGGCGTTAGTCGATAACATCATTAAAATTCAAGACTCGATTTTAGCCCATTTAACACTGGATGCGGATTTAGCACAGTCATTTAATTTAACCCTTGATGAGCTAAAGTCGTTGGCGTCTTTACCCGCGTTAAGTGCACAACAGTGTGATGAGATGTTGAGTTTTGGTGAGCGTTTATCATCATTTTTATTTACCCAAGTACTCAGAGATATAGGCGTAAACGCCGAGCGATTTGATGTACGTAAAGTGTTAAAGACTGATAACCAATTTGGTAAAGCCACACCGGATATTGCAGCGACACAGGTGGCGGCTCACAAGCACTTAATACCATTGTTAGATGAGAAGGTGATTGTGACTCAAGGTTTTATCGGCAGTGATCCATATAATCAAACAACGACGCTGGGACGTGGTGGCTCTGACTACAGTGCGGCTTTATTAGCGGAAGCTATAGAAGCAAAAAGTGTTCATATCTGGACTGATGTTGTTGGTATTTTTAGTACAGATCCGAGACTGTGTGTAAAAGCCACACCCATAGCCAAATTGAGTTTTGATGAAGCAGCAGAGATGGCTACTTTTGGTGCGAAGGTATTACATCCAGCAACAATATTACCAGCTAGCCGCAGTAATATTTCAGTGTTTGTCGGATCGAGCCGCGACCCACAAGCAGGCGGCACTTGGATTGAAAAAGACACATCATCACAAGCAGGGATCAGAGCTGTTACACAGCGGAAAAATCAAATATTGCTCACACTAAAGAGTCCTGAGATGTTACTTGCTAGTGGTTTTTTGGCGCGTATCTTCACGATATTGAGTGCTTATAATATCTCAGTGGACTTGGTAACAACATCAGAAATAAGTGTCGCGATCACGCTGGATAACGCATTGAACGCGTCACGACCTGAACTTGATCAAGATTGTTTAGAAGAGCTAAGCCAATTTTGTCATGTTACTGTTGAGAACAACTTAACACTGGTGGCTCTTATTGGTTCTCAGATCCAGTTACGTCAGCATGAAGTCAACTTAATGCAAGTGCTCAGTGATTTCAATATTCGACTGATTTGCCATGGCGCAAGTAAGCACAATTTGTGCTTTTTGGTTGAACAAACAGACTCGGATAATGTGGTTCAAGCCATTCACGCGAAGTTACTGGAGGCTGCGTAGCGGCTAGTATCTTTTTAGTAACAATAACTAGTAATTAAGTTTTAGATTGCATGGCGGTTGAATCCCGAGTAAAGTGACTATTACATAAACTGGGAGGCCGTCATGCAGTATCAAGATATCTATAATTTTTGGTTTGTCACTTGTTCAGAGTCTGATTGGTGGCAAAAGTCCGCGCATTTTGACATCAAAATAAAATCCCAATTTATGGTTCATTATAGAATGGCTGTACAAGGAGAACTCGCACATTGGCGAGCTGATCCTGTGGGCACTTTGTGTGAAATAATCGTGCTCGACCAGTTTTCTAGGAATATGTTTCGAGATACACCAGAGGCTTTTTCTGCGGATCCATTGGCGTTGTGTCTCGCGCAAAATGCCATTGATAAAGGCTTCGATAAACGCTTAAATGATACTGAGCTAAGCTTTTTGTATATGCCATTTATGCACAGTGAAAGTAAAATTATTCACCAACAGGCTGAACAGCTTTTCAGAGCTTTGCCTAATTATGAGTTCGAGTTATCCCATAAGCGAATTATTGATCGATTTGGCCGCTATCCACATAGGAATCAAATATTAAGCCGCGTATCTAATGATGAAGAGCTACAGTTTTTAATGGAAGCTGGCTCAAGTTTTTAGACATTAATCATATTTGTTGCGCCTATTCTAAATTTTCGACTCGCTGTCGCATTTTTCAAACAGTTAAGTATAATCAGCGGTCCAAAACAATAATCATATAGACTCGTTATGGCTCAATTGCGTGATGGCTTTCAAAGTCGACTTGGCTTTGTTCTTGCGGCGGCTGGTGCTGCGGTAGGACTTGGCAACATTTGGGGATTCCCCACACAAGCAGCGAACCACGGTGGTGGCGCATTTTTGCTTGTTTATTTCATTGTGATATTTCTTTTAGCGCTGCCTGCATTGTATACCGAGCTATATTTAGGGCATCAAGCGCAGGCTAACCCTGTTAAAGCATTAAAACAAGCGTGGCAAGAAAAGGGGCCGAATATTGGGGCCACGGCAGGCTATATTGGATTATTTGGTGCCATTGTAATGCTGAGTTTTTATTCTATCGTTGCTGGATGGATGTTGGCATACTCTATAGAACCGATTGCTCGCTTTTTGGGCTTTGACCAATTGAGTGCTTTTTTGGTGGGAGAATCCACACTTCGTAACTTTATATTTACACCTGTGATGTTGATCCTAACAGCAAGTATCATATTGAAAGGAGTGAAGTCAGGCATAGAAACCTGGTCTCGGCGTTTAATGCCAATGTTATTGCTGCTTTTAGTTGCACTCATTGTTTATATCGGCACGTTAGACGGTGCCGCGCAAGGGTTTCAAGCTTATTTGGTTCCTGATTTTTCACATATCACAGACCCCGACTTAATTATTGCGGCAATGGGTCAAGCATTTTTTTCATTGTCTTTGGGTGTTGGCTGTATGATGATTTATGGATCTTACCTGAAGCCAAACGCGAACTTACCAAAGCTCACTGCAAGTGTTGCGCTGTTAGATACAGGCGTTGCATTTTTAGCTGGTTTACTGATCATTCCTGCGATATTTGTTGCCCAACATAACGGGGTTGAAGTGTTCCAAGATGGTAAGCTAATAGGTGAAGGGCGCTTAATTTTTGCGGTTCTTCCTGAATTATTTGCCAGTATGGGAGAGGTGGGTTTAGTTGTAGGTTTAACATTTTTTGTTTTAATGTCGATAGCGTCACTGACATCAACCATCTCATCAACTGAAATACCAGTATCATTCTTAGTAGAAAACCACGGCTTAAAACGACATGTTGCAACATGGTGGGTCACAGCGACTATTTTAGTTGCTTCATGCCTTATTATCTTGAACTTTGACTGGATGTTTGGGCTCGTAATCAGCTTGTTTACGCAGTATCAGCTACCATTAATGGGCTTATTTTACTTTATTACAGTAGGGTGGATGTGGAAACGTGGTAACCAGTTACATCTCGAATGTAAAGGCCCACACTATTGGTTTGCCCAATATGTTCGTTTTGTTTGCCCTATTTTGATGACGGCGGTATTTGTAAACGTTGCACTTAAGTAGAGCGTATTATGCTACGGTCGACAATGGGTTGGGGGTAAACCCAACCCATTTCGTTTAATGTAACTTCATTTTTGGTCGGACAATTTTGAGCATTTTTTCACTCAGCCAAAGAATAAACGTACGGAGTGAGCCATGAATTGCGCGTTGATGCATTCTATACAACGAGACATACATTAAGCGTGCAACTTTCCCTTCAATGAAGAAGCTGTTTTTAGTTAAATTCCCCATTAAATTACCCACCGCGGTGAATTGAGATAGATTTACCAAAGACCCATGATCTTGATAGATAAATTGCTTGAGGGGTCTATCAAACACTGTTGCGATTAAATTATGTTGGACACATTGCGCCATTTGATGAGCCGATTGCGCCCTTGGGGGAACGATAGAGCCGTCAGCTTGGGTGAAGGCACAGCAATCACCAATGACATAAATTTGATTATCAACGGTACTTTGTAAGTATGAGTTCACTTGGATCTGATTATTTCGAGTCAGTTCAAAAATGTTTAAATCTTTAATGAAATCAGGTGCTTTTACACCTGCGGCCCATACTTTTATATCTGCTGGTATCGTGGTTTGTTGCACAGTGGTAAAGGCGCTTTTAGATGCAGATGCTACTTGGGTATTTTCGAGTACGGTGACACCCAATTTAAGCAGTTCACGTTTAGCCGCGCTTGCTATTCGCTCGGAAAGAGCAGGCAATATACGTGGACCTGCTTCAATTAAGCTTATTTGCAACTGATTTGCAGTCATATTGTTCATGCCGTACATTTTTAATAGCTGTGTAACATGATATAGCTCGGCTGATAACTCAACCCCTGTCGCGCCGCCGCCAACTATGGCAATGTTTAAGGGTTGGCTCGTATGGTTACTTTGGTGAATTCGGGTAAAATTATCTAATAGTGCGTGCTGGAAATTTTCCGCTTGAGCATGGGAGTCTAAAAAGAAACAATGTTCTTTTACACCAGGGGTATTAAAGTCATTGCTGACACTGCCAACAGCTAAGACCAGCTTATCGTATTGTACATGCCGTTCTGGGAGGATTTGTTGTTGGTTATCACCTAACAGTGGTTTTAATGTTAGGGTGTGTTGATGAGCGTCTAGGGCAATGAATTCGCCTAAAATAAAGCGAAAATGATGCTTTGCAGCGTGGGCAGAGTAAACGACGCCATCTAAATCAGCGTCAAGTGAGCCCGTTGCGACTTCATGCAATAATGGCTTCCAAATATGATTCCGGTTTTTATCAATGAGAATAATATCAGCGTATTGTTTTTTTCCTAATTTATGGCCCAGTTGCGTAGCCAGTGCTAAGCCACCCGCACCGCCACCAACAATCACAATCGTCGGGCGTTTTATAGACATAGTAATTCCTCATAAAGTAATAAAGGGCTACTATCAATATGCCTTTGAGTATTGATCATTAAGTAGTCCTTTATAACCTTGGGTAATGAGGCTACAACATCAATAACTTACCATACTTATTTAGTTGATTTAAAGGGAATAGTTAAATTAATGACGCTTGTTTCAATCGAGCTCTAAATGCGCTGGGTGTACAGGCTTTAATACTGAGAAAGCGGCGATTAAAATTGGAAATATTATTAAAACCACACTGGTCACTGATCACTGAAATAGGCGCCGAGCTACTTATTAATAATTTACATGCTTTGGCGATTCGTAGCTGATTAATGAATTCAGTAATGGTGCGCTCTGTGCGCTTTTTAAAAAACCTATGGAAGTGATTGGTACTCATATGTGCATACTGTGCGAGAGACTCAGCACTAAGCTGCTCACAGTAGTTGTCGTAAATGTAACTCATCACCTTTTCAAATTTGTCTTGTGCAGGGTCTAAGCTGTTAACAAATGAGAATTCTTGGCTCGATAATGTTTGAGCCTCACTTAAGCATAATGCATTAAGCAAGCTCATCAGTAGCGTAAAGCGTGTCAATGGGTCTGCTGCTTCCATCGCTTTGAACTGCGGAAAAATAGACTTAGCTGTAGCGGTACTAAAGCGAACACCGCACCTTGCTTTTTGTAATAATGTACTCAATGAATATAAGTCTGTGTTGTTTTGTATTAACCCTTCGAGCCACTTAACGGGAATTTGTGCAACATGTACTAATTGCTGCGAGCCATCTGGATTGGGAAGTGATTGCCAAGTATGTGGTAAATCGGGCCCTAACAGCACTAAGTCAAAATCACCATAGGGTGCAATATGATCCCCCACATGACAAACGCCTTGACTGTTTAGGGTTAAGCAAATTTCATATTCTGGGTGATAGTGCCAATTAAAGGGAATTTCATTTAGTTTATATAAACAATACCGCCATGAACAGTTGACGGAGGGAATAACCTTTTCACACATTGCTCTCATTAATAGCTCCTTTATTAAAGCGTCAGCACGTCGTTATCTATGTTGAATGGGTTGATTATTTATAGTGATACTAATCAATCAACAATTGCACCATATCACTCATAGAAGAAGGAAATGGTGAGTTTATAATGTTATCAGTTATTAATTATATATTAATTTATTGAGTGACAGCGATGTCAAAACGATAGGTTAGTATGTAAAAAGGTTTGAAATTGCCCACTGTTTGCGCGAATAGCTGCTGAAATAAGTCAGTACCAATTATTTGGTAGTAAACATTAACACTCCTAACTATATAAAAATTATCAGAGGAATGACATGAACAACAAGGCATCATTCAAACTCTCACACCTTACTTATGCTATTTTGGCTGGGCTGTTGTCGAGTAATGTATCTGCAGCGAGCGAATTACAAGCGCAAGAGTCCGTTGAAGTAATAGAAGTACGCGGTATACGCGCTTCGACAGAAAAAAGCTTAAATACAAAACGTTTTGCTGACGGGGTTGTAGATTCAATTACAGCGCAAGACATTGGTAAGTTGCCAGATGTTACCATCGCAGATTCATTACAACGAGTACCGGGCATACAAATTCGTCGAAATGCTGGAGAAGGGGCGACAATTAATGTGCGAGGGATGCCACAGGTTACCACGCTACTCAATGGAGAGCAGTTTTTAAGTGCGGGTTCGCTCACGAAAGTACAACCAGATTTCACTGATATTCCTTCGAGTTTAGTGGGGGCCATGAATGTTATGAAGTCACCTACAGCCGATACGTTAGCTGGGGGGATATCCGGTACTGTTGATTTGCAAACACGCAAGCCATTTGATTTAGCTGAAGGGTTCACTGGGGCTGCATCAATTGAAGCCGCACGGGGGTCGTACTCAAAGGAAACAGATCCAAAAGCAATGATTTTTGCCGGGTATAATGCTGATAGTTTTGCCGTACTTGCCACCGTATCTAAAGATGAAGTGACACTGGCAAATTATCGTCTTGGGGCAACCAATCATGGTTGGGTCGGTGCGCCTCAAGAATCGGGGAATTGTTGGTACTGTCCACAAGCTGATATGAATGGGGATGGTGATACCAATGATGCCGAATATACCTACGTCAGTTATGGTATGGTCAATCGATTTACTGAGCGAGAAAGAACGGGCGCTAACATCAGTTTTCAGGCCGATGTTTCAGAAAATTTAGAGTTGAGTGCGGATGTATTTTATACAAAAATGGATGACGCTGACCGTCAACGCGGGTTAATGGCAGATAACGCGTGGGGCGGGCATTGGCAGTGGCAAGACCAACATGATCCCATAGATCGCGGTGATATACTCGCATCAGGCCATCGTTTATATACTGCACAAGATATTACCTTAAATGCGCCAAGAGTGGTTGCGCATTCAGAAAGTCATACCAATGAAAGGCAATCGACTAACTATAACGTTGAACTTGTTTATAAAGGAACTGGGGCTTTTTCAGGTAAAGCGCGGTTTATTACAGCGGATGCATCTCGCAGTCATACAGAGAATGTTGCGCAGGGGTATTTAACAAATGGCTTAGCCCATGGTCTCAGACGCAACGAAGGGAATGGTCCAATCGCTGTAAACCCAAACGGATATGGCCCAGACACCATTGCGATGCGATTCAATTTTAAGGGAGAGCATGCCATGTTGTTACCACCAGCTACATTGCAAGGTGAAACATTTGGCTCAAACCTATCACGTTACTCGGTCACTTCAACTTACTCTGAAAATAACTATGATGAGGATGCATCACTCGATATTGTGCGTCTTGATGGTGAATATGAATTTGACCATGCACATTTAAATAAAATGACATTTGGGGTTCGTTTTGGCGAGCGTGATATTTCACGGGACCAATATGTTTTGCTTGCCCCATTAAACAACCCTGTTGGCGATGGGAGCGTTAATGTCATGTGGAAAGATCAAGGGCTGGCCGCATTTGATACTGATGGTAGTGGGGGGACGCCAAGTGCATCTGCGGGAGATTTGACGATGGGCTATGATAACTTGATTACGTTTTCAAGTTTGCCAGAGGGCTGGGTACAACCAGTATCAGATTTTGGACCAATCAGTATCGATAGCATTTATTTTATCGATCCTAAACAGTTAGATGACCCATTTGCATTTCAAAATAAGTTTTATCCGGGCAATATGCGTGGCACTGTACCGGGCAGTTCGTACAAGGTAACAGAGCAAACCCAATCAGTCTATTGGCGCAGTGACTTCTCTGGTGAAAATTATCGCGCAAATATCGGATTTCAATACATCAAAACAGACTTAGAGATTGTTCAGAATATCATTGGCGATTCTATCTGTACTAGTTGTCCAGGATCTGTTGCCGAGGATGCTGGAGATATCATCACGGATAAATCATTCTCTGACTTTTTACCGTCATTAAACTTAAGTGTCAATCTAAGTGAAGATGTTGTCTATCGTGCGGCATGGGGTAAGACCATGACAAAGCTGGATCTTGAACAGATTGCTGGAGGGTTGAGGATCAGTCGTACACGTGCCGGTGAAGACTTAGCTGCACGAGAAGGCATTTCACCTGATTTACTTATTGCAACGAATGCCACAATGCAAGGAAACCCTGATTTAAACCCATGGCGAGCTCAAAACACCGATATGGCAATCGAGTGGTACTTTTCTCCAAGTGCGATGGTGAGTCTTGGTATTTTTAACATAAAACTAGATTCTTTTATTGAGTCTAGTATATGGACCCAGCCTATGGCCGATGCTGACGGTGTTGTTCGTCGTGAAGTGTCTGTAAATGGTTTAATCAACGGGCAGGGAGGCACCATGAGTGGGGCTGAATTCTCGTATCAACAGGCATTTGACTTTTTACCTGGTGTCTGGAGTGGCCTAGGTGCGGCGTTTAATTACACCTATAGCGACAGTGAGAGTGGTCGGATAGATTTAAATGGGGATGCTTTACCATTAGAAGATAACTCAAAAGAGTCTGCTAATGCGGTTTTATGGTATGAAAAATCAGGGTTCCAATTTAGATTGGCTGCGAATTACCGTGCTAAACGGTTGGCTGAGATATCAGTGCCGTACGGTATGAGCGATACTGCGATTTGGACCGAACCGACGACTTATATTGATATATCTGCAAGTTATGACGTTCAAGATAATTTCACAGTATTCATGTCTGGGAGTAATCTGACTGAAGAGTATGAGACCAACTACGCGCAATGGAAAGACAATCGTATCTCTCAAAATATTTATGAACGACGCTTAACCTTTGGTGTTAGAGGGCGCTGGTAAGGTTTCTATTGATTGGCAAATTGAGGGTAACCCACCCACTTGATTTGTAGAGTCATGTTATTGATGTCTGAGCGCCTAAAGTCACTGGTTTTATGCGTTCAGTCCCTACAAAGTAACGCATTCATAATTTAAGGCAATGTCCTACTCCTTGAGTCATATGGTTTGTTTGCCCGCAGACCACGCGCTAGTGCCATTGCCTTATTCAATATTAAGGTTATTACAATGAATCCTAAATATGCCGTTGTCTTGCTGGTACTTATGACATTTTTTATGGTGTCGTTTATGACCAATATTTTAGGCCCTATTTTTCCAGAGTTGATAGCTGATTTTGGTATTGGCATTGCATTAGCGGGCTTTTTTCCATTTGCTTTTTTTGCAGCCTACGGGGTGATGTCTATTCCGGCCGGTCTATTGGTGCAAACTGTAGGCGAGAAAAAAACGATGCTGATTGCTTTTGTATTGGCTGGTACTGGCTCTTTGATTTTTGCACTTTTCCCTCGTTTTACTATTGCAATGGTGGCGCTGTTTGCGATTGGCTGTGCAATGGCCTTATTACAAGTCGCGATTAACCCGCTGTTGCGCGTTAGCGGGGGGAGTCAGTATTTTGCTATGTACTCTGTCCTTGCACAGCTTATATTTGGTGTAGCTGCCACCTTGTCTCCATTAGTTTACAGCTTTTTTGTTGAGCGTATTCAAAAGGGCTCAGGGTTAGGCTTAATATTTAAAGGATTAGTACCGAATGGAATGGAGTGGCTGAGTATGTATTGGCTATTCTCGGTACTGTGTTTTGGTATGACACTTTATGTTGCAGTTACGCCACTGGTTAAAGTAACACGATGTGAAAATGAACTACTCACAGTAAAACAGAGCCTTGCATTACTGAAAAAGCCGACAGTTTTGCGGTTTTTCTTTGCAATTGTCGCTTATGTCACCTTAGAGCAAGGCATTGCCAATTCCATTTCGTTATTTTTGCACTCGTATCATCAGGTAGACGTTCAGACCCAAGGCGCGTTTGCGGTGAGTCAGTTCTGGATGTTACTTACCTTGGGATGTTTTATTGGATTACTGTTGTTACGGTTCATCGACGCTCAAAAACTGCTCATGGGATTTAGTGCTGGAGCCGGAATCTCTTTAGTGGCAGCTCTTTTTAGTGATCAAGAGGGGGCAATATTTGGTTTTGCTACGATGGGGTTTTTCTTGTCAATTATGTGGTCGGTACTCGTGTCGTTGGGATTAAACTCAGTACGGGTTGGCCATGGTGCGGTTACTGGCATTTTATGTACAGGTATCGTAGGTGGAGCAATGGTATCACCCATACTGGGGGTCGCGAGCGAAGTGCTTAACTCACAACGAAGTGCAATGCTGTTATTGCTGATACCGCTGGCTTATATATTTAGTGTTGGAGTATGGGCTAGACCGTTAGTTAAAAACCATACCGCCAAATTGTATAAGAAAAAAACGCAGGGGCAGCAATTATTATGAGTCATATTATATGTATAGATTTAGGAGGCACAAAAGCCCATGTTGCTCAGGTATCAAAGTCAGGTCTTGGCCAAGTATATCGCCATGATGTGCCACGTCGTGGTACTAAACAAGAAGTCAATGATTTTATCGAGTATCTCGTTGAGTCAAATATGACCCGTCAGAGTACGGGAATTGCGATCGGCGTTCCCAGTGCAGTACGCATCAGCGATGGGCATATTATCGATACAGTGAATATCCCAAACTGGCATGATGTTTCGTTAAAGCACAATTTAATGCATCGCTTTTGCGTAGAAACCTATGTGCAAAATGATGCAAATTGCTTCACCTTAGGTGAATATTACTACGGCCCTCATTTACCGACTGATAACTTAGTTGGCGTGACACTCGGAACAGGGTTGGGTTCTGGAATCGTACTCAATGGTGCGTTATATACGGGGAGAAATGGTTTTGCTGGTGAATTTGGTAGTTTTCCTTATTTAGATGGCATAATCGAAGATTATACCAGTGGACAGTTTTTTAAGAGGTTCGCGACTGATGGCGCAAAAGAAGCAGAGAAGGCCAATCTTGGAGATTTAAAGGCACTAAATATGTTCGTTCAATTAGGCGAACACTTGGGTAATGCATTGGCACATGTCTTATTAGCATTTGACCCGGATAAAATTGTGTTAGGTGGCTCAGTGGCACACTCTTTTCCTTTGTTCAGCCAAAGCATGTTTAGCACATTAAAACAACGTAGTCATAGCGCATTGGCTGAGCATGTGCAGGTCCAGCCGAGTCGATTGCAGTATGCCCCGCTACTAGGTGCTTATGCAGGATTCACCAATCAGCTTATTTATAGCAAGGAGCTATCGGATGTATAAATATGTGTTAGGGTTATTGGCGTGTGCTATCAGCGTGAATGTATTTGCCATGAATCAACCGCAATTAGATTCAATGGCAAAAGATTTAAAAGTCATTTACACATTACTTGATGCGAATTCTGCTTGTCCGGCGAAGGTGCAACAATGTTATTTATCGGAACTGTCATTGACATTACCCTATGACCTTAATAGTCATAACTGGGCTATCTATTTTAGTCAATTAATGCCTATTGTTCATAGCTCTAATAGCGAGTTTGAGATCACGCATATAAATGGGGATCTACATCGCTTATCACCGTCAAAAATGTTTAGTGGTTTTGCTGGTGGAGATGCACATCGGATCCGCTTTTATACTCAAGATTCACAAATAACGCGCTCTGAGTTTATGCCAAATTATATCCTAGCAGATAGTGAGGGGCTATTAAGTGCTAAAGTCATCGCGAGTACAATCCCTACCGTTGACCCTGAAACAGGTTTGGAGGTTCAGCCATATTTGGCGCCTTTCAATACAATGTCTCAATTACGAATTCACGAGCGTGATAAAACACCGTGGATGGGGACTAAATATCTATTTGAAAATGCGTTGCGGCCTGTACTGACTGAAGCGCCAATTGACATTATTCCAAAACCAAAGACACTGATACTTAGCTCAGAGCCGGTGGTCAGCATTCAAAATGGTATTAAATTATCACTGGTTAATATTAAGCGTGAAGGCATTTCACAGGCTTTATTTAGGTTGTCAACATTGGGTATTCATGAGCAAGAGCAGGGGTTTAATGTAAACATCAAACGCACGACCACAGCAACGTTGGCGGAGCAAGCTTATACCTTGAAGATATCAGCGCAGGCTGTAAATATAGAGGCTGCAACGGAGCAAGGGGCGTTTTATGCATTACAAAGTTTAATCGGCTTATTGAATATAGAAACGCACACACTGCCTCAGGTTGATATAACTGATGCACCGCATTATATGTTTAGAGGTTTGCACATTGACAGCGCAAGAAATTTTAGGTCAAAGCAGTTTATTTTAGAGACGATAACGCATATGGCCAGCTATAAGCTTAACCGGTTACACTTACATCTAGCAGATGATGAGGGCTGGCGACTAGAAATTGCAGGGCTACCTGAGTTGACGGAGGTGGGTTCGACTCGGTGCTTTGACCTATCAGAGCAACGTTGTTTATTACCTCAACTGGGGGCTGGTAATGCACCTGATGCAAGTATCAATGGCTTTTATAGTCGTCAGGACTATATTGATATTTTACAGCATGCGAAACGACACCATGTTGAGGTTATCCCTTCGTTAGACATGCCAGGTCACTCACGAGCGGCAATCGTATCAATGGAAGCACGCTTTGAGCGTTTGATGGCACAAAACCTTGAAAGAGATGCACTCAAATACCGTTTGGTTGAACCACAAGACTTGAGTCGCTATCGCTCGATTCAGCACTATAGCGACAATACTTTGAATGTATGCTTAGAGCAAACTTATCAATTTATAGATAAGGTACTCACCGAAGTGCAAACATTGCACGAAGCCGCTGAAGTGCCTTTAAAAATCTACCATATTGGTGCAGATGAAACCGCTGGTGCATGGCTGAATTCTCCTGCATGTAGCGTACTTAAGTATTCAGAACCATCTTTAAATGGTTACTTTATTGAGCGTATTAGTAAAATAGTGACCGATAAAGGGGTTGAAGTTGCGGGGTGGAGCGATGGTTTAGATGATGTGCGGGTAAAAAATATGCCTCATGTTGTGCAGAGTAATGTATGGGGAACACTGGCTCATGGAGGCCATCAAGTTGCACACCGCCATATAAATAGAAATTGGAATGTCATTGTGTCAAATCCTGATGTGACATATTTCGATTTTCCTTATGAGTCACATCCAATGGAACGAGGTAACCACTGGGCTACGCGGGCGGTGAATACACGTAAAGTTTTTGAGTTTATGCCTGATAACTTACCGGCACATGCAGAGCTTTGGCATAATAATTATGCACGTTCATATATCGCAGATGATACTTCGAGTAGATTAGAAAAAGGCGTAAGTGCAAAAGGAATACAAGGACACCTCTGGTCTGAAATGATCCGTACAGATGAACAAGCAGAATATATGCTGTATCCACGCTTATTGGCGTTAGCAGAACGAGCTTGGCACAAACCAGACTGGGCGTTACGATACAAAGAAAGTCGCTCTTTCGATAAAAATACGACTTTTATGACGAAAGGTGCTCTGCAAGCAAGAGAAAAAGATTGGCAAAGATTTATTGCTTTAGTGGGTTTTAAAGAAATTCCTAAACTGGCTTCCCAAGGGGTGTTTTACCGCCTGCCAAGTGTTGCAGCTGGCAAAAGTGAGTCAGGTCAGTTAATGGTTTTTACTGAGATCCCAGGGTTTGATATTGAAGTAAAAACATTGAATGGCTGGCAAGCTGTCAGTCCAAAGATGTTGCACTCTACCGCGTTGGCTGTACGTGCTAAATTAGGAAGAAGAGTCGGTAGAGCCTTGCCTGTATCGGACCACGTTCTTGAATGAGTATGGTGTTATGAGAGCGTAAAGAGGCTTTTAGTGGGAGCCTCTTTTTTATGTGCTATATGACTTGATTCGTTAACGGTAGATCTGACGTGCACTCAGAGAGATTTTCAATGGTAACGTTGGCTATTTGTGTCAACGCTTCTTGGGTGAAGAAACCTTGATGACCTGTAACGAGTACATTTGGAAAGCTGATAAGTCTACTAAATATATCGTCTTGAATGATTTCTTGGCTACGATCTTTAAAAAACAACTCAGATTCTTGCTCGTACACATCAAGGCCTAAATATCCAACAGTTTGGTTTTTTAACGCGTAAATGCATGCTTTGCTGTCAATGAGTGCACCGCGACTGGTATTGATTAACATCACGCCGGGTTTCATTTTTCCAAACGCTTGCTCATCAAGCAAATGATAGGTCGCATCATTTAACGGGCAGTGCAAACTAATAATATCACTTTGTGTCAATAGCATGTCGAATGTTACTTTTGTATAACTGCCTTCCCCTATATTCGGATCATACACTAAAACATTTGCACCAAAGCCATTTAATATAGCAATCAACGCTTGGCCAATTTTCCCTGCTCCGATAATACCTACCGTTTTATTGTGTAAATTGAAACCAAGCAACCCATTGAGGTCGAAATTATCCTCTCTTACCCTGTTGTAAGCTTTATGTGTTTTTCTACTTAATGTTAGCATCAGGGCAATACAATGCTCAGCAACGGCTTCTGGGCTGTATGCAGGCACGCGAACAACTTTGATGTTTAATTTATTAGCAGTGGTCATATCAACATTGTTAAAGCCGGCACATCTTAGAGCAATAAAGCGAATACCCAGTGAGGCTAATATATTGAGTACCTGCTGATCAGCGGTATCATTGACAAATATGCACACGGCGTCAAACCCTTTACACAATGATGCTGTGTGTTCGGATAATGACTCATTAAAACACTTAATATTTAATTCTGGATGAGTACTAAGTGCTTTATCAAAAAATGGTTGTTCATAACTTTGCGAACTGAATAGGGCTATCTTCATTGTATAAATGGCTCTCTATAACCGGTCTTAGTGTATCTGGTTTGGTGCGAGGTGCGTATCTTGATACTAGCTCACCTTCTGAGTTTACTAAAAACTTAGTAAAGTTCCACTTAATTGCTCGGTTTTGTGAGATTCCACGAGTGTGTGATTTTAAGTAGTTAAACAATGGGTGTGCATCAGGGCCATTGACTTGTACTTTGTTACAAATCATAAAGCTAAGATCAAAATGACTGTTATAAAACTCTTTTAACATTGCATCTTCAAGTGGCTCATTACGGCCAAATTGATTACAGGGAAACGCTAGAATTTCAAGCCCAAACGAATGATATTTTTTATACATTTTTTCGAGCGCACTAAGCTGTGCTGCGAAGCTACATTTACTGGCAATATTGATAATGAGTACAGGTTTACCCTGCAATTGCTTCAATGCGATTGTTTCACCGTTGAGTAGCTGTACACTATAACGATAAATTGTTTCCATTTGACTCATACTCCTTCACGGGCATGTTGTAAGTAGTGTTTTAACTACCTTATTAGTGATTTAAATTTGCTATACGCCAATTACTTGGGGTATAAAAACTCCATTGTTAATACCATAGCAGCGAAATAGGACAGAATTATGTCAATGAAAGTGGCGTTTATCGGATTGGGGGTAATGGGATATCCAATGGCTGGACATTTGGTCAGCGCAGGATACGAAGTCACGGTGTATAACAGAACGACAGCAAAAGCACAGCAATGGACAGAGCAACATGCAGGTAGCTATGCTCAAACACCGAAACTAGCGGCTAGCGGTGCAGACATCGTGTTTATGTGTGTCGGTAATGATGATGATTTACGGTCTGTCGTCTATGGTGCAGATGGGGTACTCGCCGGTATGCACCCTGGGGCTATTTTAGTCGATCATACGACGACCTCGGCAACGGTTGCATGTGAGGTTGCAGCGGTGGCAGCAAAACAAAATATCTCGTTCATTGATGCGCCAGTATCTGGTGGGCAAGCTGGTGCGGAAAATGGGGTGCTTACGGTGATGGCTGGTGGCGACCAAATAAGTTTCGAGGTAGTTCAACCAGTGATGGCTGCATTTAGTCGTTTTAGTCAGTTATTGGGTGATGTCGGCAGTGGGCAAACTTGCAAAATGGTTAATCAAATATGTATTGCAGGTGTTGTGCAAGGTCTCGCTGAAGGTCTGCACTTTGCAAAACAAGCTGGGTTAAACACTGAACAGGTTATTAAAACGATTTCTAAAGGAGCTGCGGGCTCTTGGCAAATGGAAAATCGTTATAAAACAATGATTGCAGGAGAGTATGATTTTGGTTTTGCAGTAGATTGGATGCGTAAAGATTTAGGGATTGCACTAGATGAGGCACGTAATAATGGCGCTTCTTTACCATTGACGGCGACGGTTGATCAATATTATGCCGATGTACAAGCATTCGGTGGCGGTCGTTTTGATACATCGAGCCTACTGGCGCGATTAGATGCATTGCATCAGGCCAAGAAAAAGCAATAGGTGTGCTCTAAATTGGAAGGAATGACGGGTTAACCGCCATTCCTGATTGAACTACTGAGCGTTATAGCGTTCTAGCATAACCGCAATGGCTTGCTCTACAGCTTCTCTTGCTTGTGTTGTACTTCCGTTTGTAACCGCCAGTAATGCAATATTCTCTTCTGGAATGATGAGGTTATCGAGGTAAAATGATCCAGTAAATCCGTTATGGTGAAACTGATTGTTTTCTTTTAATATCCACCCTAGTCCATAGCTTTCACTGACAGGTGAATGCATGTGTGCGTAACTGTCAGTACTTACAATATTACCTTTGCCCATTGCACCAGATAAGTGGGCTTGTAAGTACAGTGATAAATCGTGAAGGTTGGTATTTATTGTGCCAGCAGGACCTATGACTTTTGGAAGGCTAACTCTATCAGCTGCGGTGATTGCATGCCACTGTCCGTCACGTATCTGATGACCACTTGGTTGATTGTCAGGATCCATAAAGCTAGCAGTACCAAAATCAATAAGGTTCATCTCTAAAGGAATGACAATTTCCTGAGCAACAAGCGCTTCCCAAGATTGACCCGTAACACGTTCTAACATGTGACCTGCGAGTACATATCCGGCATTACTATATAAGAATGTACCTTTTGTGGTTTCAGGTTCTGTATTAAGTAGCTCAATGGTCCATGAATACCTTTGTTCTGTCATTGATCTTTGATCCATATGCCATTGACCAGTAAACATACTGTCTAAATCTCGCTTTAACCCAGACGTCATTGATAATAAATCTCGAAGTGTAAGGTGTTCATATTCGGGTTTAATTTTTCCAGATAATTCAGGGAAGATTTCTAATACATCACTTTCTAGTGAGATCAACCCTTGTTCAACAAGCCGGGATGCAACTGTTGCCGTGATTGATTTAGTGAATGACCCAATTGACCAACGATCTTCAGTCGTGACGAGTGTTGGTTGACCACTGATACGATATCCACTCACATCCATTTCTAAAAGTGCATCACTACTGACGATAAAAGCAGCCAAAGCAGGCATGTTGTATTGCGTACGTATTGCTTCGAGTTCTTCATGGAGTTTTTCGTCTCCAGTTTTACCATAAAGCAGTTCAGGCTCAGTTGCTTTTAATTTTGGTTGCTCAGTATAGCTGGAAGAATCGCTGCCACATGCAATTAATAGGGTTAGGGTAATGAACACAATGATAGAGTGCACAAGACCGTTTTTAATATTTAAATACACAAAAATTCCTTGTTGATTTTAAAACCAACAATTGTAAACTATTTATATTTCTTTGTGGTTAAAATGAATACAAAAAGTTTTTTGTATTCAAAGGTTAGATTCTTGGTGGTTGAAGAAAGGGGAGCACCTTCATCTTTATCTCCCCCAGTATTAAAGCCCGTTAACTTATATTGCCAATCAATAAGTCAAGGAGCAGAGGGATCCGTTAGGTGACTTTAGCCTCCATTTTAGTTTATCAGCATGATGATGTAATAGACTCAGCAAGCTCATACTTCAAACCCAGACATAAAACGATTAAGCTCGTTGGCTTGGTGCGATAAACTATTGCTTGATGAATTGGCCGTTTCAACGAGCATTGTGTTCTTCTGTATAATGCCATCCATCTGTTTTATAGCAACATTGACTTGTCCAACACCATTAGATTGTTCAGTGCTGGCAAGTGCTATATTTTCCATTAGTTGGGATAGTTGTTTAATACTACTCACAATGTGGCCGAGCGTTTGACCTGACTCAGTGACTAGCTGCACTCCATGGTCAACCTTCATCGCGCTGTCATTGAGTAAAGTTGATATTTCTTTAGACGCATTTGCACTGCGCTGGGCAAGTTCACGCACTTCAGCAGCAACAACAGCAAATCCTCTTCCAGATTCGCCTGCTCGAGCAGCTTCTACCGCCGCGTTGAGTGCAAGTAAGTTGGTTTGAAAAGCAATCTCGTTAATGACCTCTATAATACTCGATATTTCATTGGAGCTATTACTAATTTCTTTCATTGCGTTGACGGTTGAATGAACGAGTTCACCACCTTGTTGGGCTTGTTTATCAGCTTCAGTCGCCAAAGATGCTGCTGAGTGCGCATCTTTGGAGTTGATGGAAACCGTGTGGGTGATATCACTCATCGACGCGGTGGTTTGTTCAATGGATGCCGCTTGTGATTCTGTGCGTGCACTTAAATCATTCATACCCAGCTTTATTCCATTTGCCGAGCCATTAATTGTATTGGCTGTGGTGCGTATTTGACTGACCATCTTTGCAAGGTTTGATACAGATGTATTAACAGAGTGCTTTAAAGTATTAAAATCACCTTGATATTCACCTTCCACAAGTTGCGTTAAGTTACCTTCAGATAGTGCATGCATGACCGATTTGCATTCATGCAAAGGCTTAGAGATCGCATCAATTGTTGAATTTATCCCACCAACGATAACGGAAAATTCCCCTTGATGTTTAGAAGCATCGACTCGCTGTTCAAGTTGCCCTTTGCTGGCAGCTTGCGCCAGCTCAGTGGTGTCTTTCACCATACTTTTAATCGCATCAATTGATGTTGTTAAGCTATTCTTAATTTGTAGAAAGTCGCCTTGGTAGCTATTACTAATATCTGTAGGTAATTGTCCTTTGGCGATGAGATCTAAATAATCAGCGGTTAAGCGTACAGGCTCTACAATCACATCTAATGTGGTGTTAAACCCTTTTACGATGCTTTGGAAATCACCTTGATGCAGGTCAATATCAGCACGTTTTGAGAGTTCACCTTGACTGGCCGCTTCCATTAACATATTGGTATCCGCGATGAGCGCGTTGATTGCACCAGTTGCTGTTTTGAGGCTATGATTTATTTCTAGAAACTCACCGCTGTAATCTCCGTGAATAGCATCAGGCACTTGGCCAATTGCAATTAAGTTAAGGGTATCTTTGGTTTGTTTGATAGGAAGCGCAATGGCATCAAGTAGTGAGTTTATGCTTTTTGCGAGTGTATGCATAAAGCCGGTAAATTCTGTGCTATCCAAGCGTGTGGCAAGCTGTCCTTGAGATGCTGATTGAATGATTTTTCCTACTTGTTCTTCTGCGTAGCGCTGCTCAGTCAGATCGGAGAGTTCGTAAACAATGCCCAATAGGTGTTTTTCTTCATCGAAAACTGGGCCCGCGACAACATTAAATATCACAGATTGGTAATTCACTTCGCATTCAACTTGGTGCGTGTGAGCATCACGGAGTGTGTCATAGCAGCTTTGTTGATCAAAAAAGTGTTCTACATTGGCTTCATTTAATGATGTGACATTGGGTTGAGTGGCTTTTATTTGATCTTTATAGCGAAGAAATAGACGTTCACACTGGTGATTGGAATAAATGATTTTACCGTTGCCATCACTTAACATCACAGGCGCTGCGGCATTATCAAGTGCTTGTTTAATTCTTCCATTTTCTTGAGCTTGGGTTTGTTGTTGCACCATTTGCAGTTTTAGGTCATCGGTCATAGCCAGTAAATTTTGCTGCATAGTATTTAGATTATTTAACAGTAAACCAATTTCATCATTGTCGTGACCATGAATATCGTTTGCCAAATTCCCGCTAGCAATTTGTTCAGCTATGCTGGAAGCTTGGCGAATAGGATGCGTGATCAACCTTTGAATGAATAACGTCATAAGTAGGAGTATTACTGAAGACAAAATAAACATCATGACCATACTTTGAAATAGCACTTGCTCTTTTTTTGCAGTGAGGGCAACAGAACGATCAGAAACTAAATGGGTGATCGCCACGTTGATATCACCAAGGAGCTTAGCCGACAAACGGTCTATACCTTTTACTGCTTTATCGCCTATTTGGGTGTTAAATAAGGATGCACTATATTCATTTAATCCTACTCGATATAGTACCCCCAGCTTTTTGTGTTCTTTTTGAAAACTAGCTAATTGGTGAATAATAGAATCAGGGAGTGTATGGGTATCTAGCAGCACTTTAATATTATCTTGTATCAGTTGTTCATTCTTTTCGAACCGTAACCAATATTTTTCGTATTGCTCTGGTTCACTGCCTCTGATCAAGACATTTTTCCATTCTTGAACTTGTGTTTTAAACTGGCTAGATATCAGACCGACTTGTTGGCGGGTAGATAATTCATTGTTTATTAATGAATCTAATTCTGCTGCGACATTTTTTACTAAAAATAAAGTCACTAACGCGCCAATGAGTATTATTGACATACCACTGATGACACACAGCATTAATTTGGCTTTTACACTATTCATACGTATCTTCCTTGCAAGGTTCTATTTTGCATCATTACCAAAATATAGTAAAAATTCTCATAAACTCAAATACTTGTTGTAAATAAATGACATATATATGACAGGCATGCGTAGGTATTTAGTGAAGGTAAAAAGGCGAAGTAGGGCATAAGCTGATGGCCTATGCCCCGTTGATATTAAAGTGTTTTCATGAATTCAACGAGTTGCCATTTTTGCGTATCGTTTAGGTGGGTGCCATAGCTATGGCCTAAGTTAGAGTTACCAGCTCTAATTTTGCCATTGCTATCAGTGACTTTAAACAAATTCAACCCTTGATGCGTTTCATAACCTACGTTGACAGGATCAAACTCTCTACTACCGACCCAAAAAGTGTTAGATCGAGCTTTGGGAGTTTGTAAAAGCTCCCATAAATTTGCGACAGAACCGTTATGTAAGTATGGCGCGGTTGCCCAAATACCATTTAAAGGTCGTCCTTTATATACACCATTGTCTAAGGTGCCATCTATACAGTCAGTCGCGGCAGATTTTGCTTTGTTATTACGGGCTTTTAGATGCTCAGATACCAGTGCCTCAAATTCAGCAAGCCCACTGAGCTTTTTGCCATTGGCTTGTGTTCGTTCAGCAATATTACCTGCTTTTAATGCAAGTGGAATATCTTTAAGCACCAGACCTACAACACCATTTACAGGAATATCAATCGCATTACCTGTTGGCCCGAACTTATCACCAATTAAAATACGCTCTTTAGTTCCTTCTAGAATAAGTGTCTTCGCCATATGGCATGATGCGTTGTAAGCCGTTACAGGATCAGTGCCTAATTCACTTATCAGGGTTTGGTTTGCAATGTAGCGTTTCAACTCATCTTCACGCGGAACAATTTGATGACAGCTCGCACATTCCGCTTTATATAACAGTGCGCCAGCGGCGGCTTTATTGTTGTCTATCGCAGGGAAGTACTGGACAGGCCATTGTGGTGACTTGAGTGTTTTAACCCATGATTCAAGGTAGCCTAGACCCATAATATCAACGGTTGAAGAATAGCGAACCTTTTTACCCCATAAACGTTGCCATATGGGCGCCTCCTTAATATCTAGGCTACCAAATACACCGACGACCTCGCCAATATTTCTCACCAGAGGTCCTACAATAGGGGTGTTAGGTGCAGAAGCATTCCATTGTACAACATCGGATTGATGGGTTCCCCACAAGAACGGATATGATACCGGGCCTGTCGGCGTATTTTTATTTGTAAGGTCATGTAGAGCAAAAGCCGTTCCGGCATTTTGTATATTGCCAAAAGCATCAAGCCGTGCATAACTTGTAAAATCTTCAGGGTAGTCTGTAGGTAGTGCATTAACAGTTTGGCGTTTTGCAGAAGCCAATGCAATGTCTTGGAGGCGAGTTTTTAATTGTGCTACATCATTGTCCGTTCTATTTGGGCCGAGTACATTTGCTGCAAAACGCTCAAATTTGGCTGTGTCAGCTAGGGTTTTATCCATAGCTTCAATCAGTTTTTTGAAAAAAAGTACAAAATTACCGAGTGTCGGCGCACCTTCGATGAGTATTTTTGTCCCTTTATAATCTAATTGGTTAGTATGACAAGCTGCGCACGTCATACCAACCCAGCTTTCACCTGTTGTCTGATTGTTATGCAATGCAAAGCCTATGGGAAGACCACCAGGGTTTGACTGTGATGCTTGCATCGGCAAGTAACGTAACATCTCCATATGATCCGTGTGGCGAAACAGTTGCTCACTTTCGGCTTGTTCAAGCCATACAAACCATGTGTAGGGAATGATTTGTGCGCCTTGATTAGTAAACCAAAAATCGTTTCTTATTTGCTCGCTCCACCCTTGATCTAACCACACCCGTTTTATTTCACCACCTTCTGCTGGTGTTATTTTTGGTGGGTTAACGGGTGGTGCGGATTGTTGTGTACTGCAGCCAACGGCCGTGACGAGGCCTATTATGCTAGAGAGTGTAGCAATACGTAACTTGCTCATTGCATCTGTCCTTACTAATTGAAGTGGGCAGAGCATAGGTCTAAATGTTAATTTTATCCATTACAGAGCATTACATTAATTTAACGTTGAAAGTGTAAGGAGGGGGAAGCGAAAATAAAAATAAGAAATGGAACCAAAATTATGTTTGGTTCCATTTTTCGAAGCGCGAATTAAAAGTAGGCGCGTAAGCCTAATTTTAAGTTTCTACCCGGTAAAGGGGCTTGTTCTTTTATGAAGGAGCTATGTACAAAGCCAAGTTCATTGGTCAAGTTGTCAATATTAGCGTAGCCAACAAAGTCGATACCCTGTGCCGAGAAATCATACTGAAAGCTTGTATCTACCAATGTATAACCATTAGTTTTACTCTCATAAGCAGCAATATCTGATTGGCTATTATAACGTGTTATTGTCATATTTGCTTTCCAACCTGCATGCTCATATTCGTATTTCACCCCAAGCTTATTACTTGGGATCCGAGGTAGATATTGGTCATTGTCTAATTTAGCTGTTAGCGTGTCTGCGAAAACTTTTACACGGTTTTTATCATTTATCCGATAATGTGCATCTAGCTCAACACCATAAAGTTCAGCATCATCACTGGCAAACTTAAATACTGGTAATGCGCCTTCATGGAAATGATCTGCGTTTTCAATACCATGTTCAGAGGTAAACATTAACCCTGTATTTTGTTGATAGTAATAATTATCAACATCATTATAGAAAACGTTAATGGTATAGCCAAAATCACCAATAAAACGACGTACGCTGAAATCAATATTAGTGGCAGTTTCTTGCTCAATTTCTTGCGGTTCGAAGTGAACTTCACCATCTTCAATTACATAGCCAAGGCCTAGCTCGTAAGTACGAGTAGCAATATGGGTACCATTTGACAATAGTTCGGCCGTAAGAGGAGCCCGCTCAGAACGAGAAACATTAAATGCGACGTTATGTCCTTCCGTAAAATTGTATACACCACCAATCGAAGCGCTGATATTCGTCATATCTAATTGGTACGCCACTGATTCATACTCTTTGTGATCGTCATGATCGTCATGATCGTGGTCATCGTGGTCATCATCACCGTGATCGTCATCATCACCGTGATCGTCATGGTCATCGTGATGCGCTTCAGTTGTCACTAAGCTAGATAGCTGGAAATCTTCAATACGCGCACCAAGCTCTAGTGTAAAGTCACCAAACGTGCGTTCTTCAAGCAAAAACAGCGCATGAGATTTTGTTTCTGTTGCTGGAGTAAATGCTTCAGCACCATTCGCTTGATAGTCACTATCTGCGTAGTGATATCCAACAATACCGTGCCATTCACCGATACGATGTTCTATGCCAGTGCGTAACTCTGTGGTTTTATTTTTAAATGTTGTGCCAATACTGCCATGCTCAATCTCACTATGCTCATAGTCTGTATAACCTGCTCTTACATTAATTGACTCAATCCATTCGTTATGAAGTGAGTAGTTAAAGAGGGCTTGCCAACGATCTTGTTTTACGCGAGCAAATACACCTTGTTCAGCGCTTTCATCTGCATGATTATCTTCACCTTCATGCTCGTCATGTTCGCCTTCATGTTCATCATGGTCATGTTCGTCGTGATCATGGCCTTCATGACTATGGGCAGGAATACCGTAATCTGTATCAATTCTACCGAAGCTTAAACCCAGTGTTAAATGTTCATTTACGTAACTAGTACCAAAATTAACTTGCTGAGAATCTATAAAAGTATTATCTACCTTTTTAGCCGTTTCAGGTGACTCATTGTGATCATCATGCTCACCTTCGTGCCCGTGATCATCATGCGCGTCATGATCATCTTCGCCATGCTCGTCATGTTCTTCATGCGGTAAATTAAACTCAGGCGTGTCGTAATCACCCCCTTTGCGGCTTACACCGTCAAAATGGAAATTAAAACCGTCAGATCCAGTTTCAAGCACTGCAGCATAGGTATTGGTATTCGATACCGTATCGTGGCTATACTCAGCGGCGCCAGACAATGACTCTATAATATCAGTTGGAATACGATTATCGACAACATTTACTACGCCACCAATCGCGCCTGAGCCATATAACAATGTCGCAGGCCCACGAAGCACTTCAATTTGTTGTGCGGATAGACTGTCGTTTGTATTTGCGTGGTCGGGGCCAACGCGAGATGCATCACTGCTGTCTAATCCGTTTTGAGTAATTTTGACACGAGGGCCGTCTAAGCCACGAATAATAGGGCTCGAAGAAACAGGACCAAAGTAGCTTGAATTGATACCTGGTTGGCCTTTAAGCGTTTCCCCCAGTGTTGGCTTGGCTGCGTTTTTCAATTCGTCACCAGCTAATACTGTCACTGGAGAAGCCATTTCAACATTATTTTTGTGTAACGCAGATGCATAAACAACCATACTTTCAACAGCACTAGGCTTGAGCACGACGGTTACATAAGCGTTATCGACGGTTACAGGTAAGCGTTCATCTAAATAATTGTTTTTGGTGATATGAAGTTGAGAGTCGGCATCGACATTAATTGTAAATTGGCCGTTTTTATCAGTAGTTACTGACTGGCTCTTACCATGTAAGTGTACTTTTGCTCCACTTACTGGCTGACTGTTATTGTCGAGTATTTTACCTTTTACATCTGCGGCAAATACGTTGCTTGAGAAAAGTGCAGTAACAATTGCACTGCTGATAAGAGACTGCTTCATCATAATTTATTAGACACTAATGTTGAGGTTGAATTAATTCGTGACAATATAACACCACATAATTGGCAGTTCAATGATGTTATACTATAACCTCAAATATTTTTGCTAAAATCGACACAAAGTCTATAGTTAGAGCGTGACAGAGTAGGGAGATTAACATGATCAAACCTTTTGTTTTTAAAGCGCGCGTTAATGTGGCTGATTTATTTCATCATACCAATCACCAAGAAGTTTTTACGACTGCGTTACAAAAGTCTGAATCTCTAGAGCATTTTGTACTTAAAATAGTGGGATTGTGCGCGATATCATATGACCAAAAAGCAATTTTAAACGCCAATTCAGACAAACAAAAACCGGATGTATGGCTGGAAGATGATACGGGCTATATTACCGTGGCTTTGTATGCAAATACTTTGGAGTTCGATGAGATCATACGACTCGCTAAATTGTTTGGTAAATTGGTGATTTTAATAAAAGAAAATGATACGTGGTTTGACGAAATGTCGCAAAGATTACATTTGATAGGTAATTTAAGTGTTTTTTCTCTTGAGGCACAGTTTGTAGATGCATTGAGTGATGCATTAAGTCGCAGCTTGCATTGGGATGTGGTGATTGAACAAAATCAACTGAGTATTAGTGATAAGCATGAATACTATGAAACCAGTGTTGCGCAACTGCTCTAAAACCCGCTAGAGGAAACTTGTTTCTATAGCAGCGTAATTTTAATGTTAGAGAGGGGGCGAGAGCAGCATAGTAATACCTCACCTTCCCGTACAAAAGCGAGAGGCTCTTGATTGTAGGTGATTTTCCCCTCATTGAGCTGTGCTCTGCACGCCCCACAAAAACCTTCACGACATTGATAAGGTACATCTATATTTGCAGCTTCTAATGCATGTAATAGAGTTGGGGAATGAGCCACAAATTCAAGTGGCTCATCGTGATCTGTTATCGATATCACAGGGTAGGGCTTTTCAACCATTACAAGTCAAAATCACCGAAGTCAGAGGCATCAACCTTTGAGTCTATTTGTCCAACAAGATAGGAGCTAATTTCAGCTTCTTGTGGTGCAACTTGGACATTATCTGAAATTAACCACGCATTGATCCAAGGGATTGGGTTAGATTTTTTTTCAAATTGTGTTGGTAAGCCGACGGCAGTCATACGTGTATTAGTGATGTACTCGACATACTGGCATAAAATATCTTTATTTAGGCCAATCATTGAGCCATCTTTAAATAAGTATTCAGCCCATTCTTTTTCTTGTTCAGCAGCTTCTACAAACATCGCGATTGCTTCGTCTTTACATTGTGCAGCGACGATTGCCATTTCAGGGTCGTCCTTGCCTTCTTGCATAATGTTGAGCATATGTTGTGTACCAGATAAATGGAGTGCTTCATCACGCGCAATCAACTTAATGATTTTTGCATTGCCTTCCATTAACTCACGCTCTGCAAAAGCAAACGAACACGCAAAGCTGACGTAAAAACGAATAGCTTCTAAGATATTTACCGACATGACGCAAAGGTAAAGTAGTTTTTTCAACTCGAATAAACTAATTACAACAGTTTTACCATTGATCTCATGTTTACCCTCACCATACAAGTTAAATAGAGAGACTTGCTCAATCAAAGCATCATAATAACGCGTGACGGCATCAGCACGCTCATTAATTTTGTCGTTGCTGACAATGTCATCAAAAATAAGTTCAGGTGACTGGGTTACATTACGAATAATGTGCGTGTATGAGCGACTATGAATTGTTTCGCTGAACGCCCATGTCTCAATCCAAGTTTCTAATTCAGGGATAGATACAATCGGCAATAGTGCAACGTTAGGAGAACGACCTTGGACACTATCTAATAGTGTTTGGTATTTCAAGTTACTTAAAAATATATGTTTCTCGTGTTCAGGCAGTGCCTGAAAATCTATTTTGTCTTTACTCACATCGACTTCTTCTGGTCGCCAGAAAAAAGACAGTTGTTTTTCAATCAGCTTTTCAAAAATAGGGTACTTTTGTTGGTCATAACGAGAAACGTTTACAGTTTGGCCAAAAAACATTGGCTCCTGTAGTTGATCGTTGTGTTTTCTGCTAAACGTAGAATAGGACATAGTTAATACTCGATACTAAAGAGGGCGGGCCGAAAAGGCCCGCTAAAGCTTAAATTTTACACGCGCCGCCTTCACAGCCATCATCTTCAACTTCTGGTTTCATTTCATCATGAGCATCAGAAGCGCCATCACGGGTATTATGATAATAAAGCGTTTTTACCCCTAATTTGTATGCAGTAAGCAAATCTTTCAGCAGTAGTTTCATTGGAACTTTACCACCTTCAAATTTATTCGGGTCGTAGTTTGTGTTAGCTGAAATAGTTTGGTCAACAAATTTTTGCATGATACCAACGAGTGCGAGGTAGCCATCGTTAGACGGAATGTCCCAAAGCAACTCATAGTTGTCTTTCAAACGTTCATACTCTGGAACGACCTGCTTTAAAATGCCATCTTTACTCGCTTTGACACTGATATGACCCCGAGGTGGTTCAATACCATTGGTCGCATTTGATATTTGCGACGATGTTTCAGATGGCATTAAGGCTGATAGTGTTGAGTTACGCATACCATGTTCTTTAATGCTGGCACGGAGCGCATCCCAATCAAGCTTTAATGTTTCATCACATACTTTGTCTAGATCACGCTTATAGGTGTCTATAGGCATAATGCCTTGAGAGTACGTGGTTTCATTAAATAATGGACATGCGCCGCGTTCTTTCGCCAAAGTATTTGATGCTTTCATTAAATAATATTGAATTGCTTCAAATGTTTGATGTGTCAGGCCATTAGCACTGCCATCTGAATATTTTACACCGTTTTTAGCAAGGTAGTAAGCGTAGTTGATAACACCTATACCGAGTGTTCTTCTACCCATTGTCGCTGTATGCGCAGCCGGCACAGGGTAATCTTGGAAATCCAGTAAGTTGTCGAGTGCACGTACAGCCAAATCAGCAAGCTCATCAAGCTCATCTAATGATTCGAGTGCACCTAAGTTAAATGCCGACAGTGTACACAATGCAATTTCGCCTTCCGCATCATTTACATTGTTTAGTGGTTTTGTCGGTAATGCTATTTCTAGGCATAAATTAGACTGGCGAATAGGAGCAACTTTCGAATCGAACGGGCTATGCGTATTACAATGATCAACATTTTGCAGATAAATTCTGCCAGTGCTTGCGCGCTCTTGTGCAAACATAGAGAATAATTCGATGGCCTTTATACGTTTCTTACGAATAGATTCATCTTGTTCGTACTGCACATATAATGATTCGAATTTGTCTTGATCTTCAAAAAATGCGTCGTATAAGCCCGGTACGTCTGAAGGACTAAATAGCGTGATGTAATCATCTTTAATCAAGCGGGCATACATAGTTTTGTTAAACTGCACGCCATAGTCTAAATGGCGAACTCGGTTTTCTTCAACACCACGGTTATTTTTTAGAACGAGTAAATTTTCTACTTCTAAATGCCAAAGTGGGTAGAACAATGTTGCAGCACCACCGCGTACACCACCTTGTGAGCAGCTTTTAACAGCAGTTTGGAAATGCTTATAAAATGGAATGCATCCAGTATGGTATGCCTCACCGTTGCGAATAGGGCTACCTAAAGCACGAATTCTACCTGCATTTATACCAATGCCTGCACGTTGGCTCACGTACTTAACAATCGCAGATGAAGTCGCATTGATAGAATCTAAGCTATCACCACACTCAATGAGTACGCACGAACTAAACTGACGTGTTGGTGTACGTACTCCCGCCATAATGGGGGTTGGTAATGATATCTTGAACAATGAAATTGCATCGTAAAAGCGTTTGATATAATCAATACGGGTTTCTTTTGGGTAATCAGAGAATAAGCTTGCGGCAACTAAGATATATAAGAACTGAGCGCTTTCATAGATTTCGCCGGTTACTCGGTTTTGTACTAAATATTTACCTTCGAGCTGCTTAACCGCGGCATAGCTAAAATTAAGATCTCGAGAATGATCTAAGTAAGCATCAAGCTCGTGTAATTCTGCTTCTGTATAATCAACCAATAAATGTTGATCATAGCGCTTGTCTTCGACCAATTTAGTAATGTGATCATATAAACGAGGTGGCTCAAATTGACCATACGCTTTTTTCCGAAGGTGGAATATGGCTAGTCTGGCAGCAAGGTATTGATAGTCAGGAGAGTCTTTATCAATTAAATCGGCAGCGGCTTTTATGATTGTTTCATGGATGTCTTCAGTGCGAATGCCATCATAAAACTGAATATGTGACTTAAGTTCAACTTGTGACACAGAAACATTATTTAGACCTTCCGCAGCCCACGTGATAACGCGGTGGATTTTATCTAAATCGAGCGGCTCTTTTCGGCCGGTTCTTTTACTGACAGATAGCTGTTGGTTCATAGTTGTGCCTGTATTCCTTCGGAATGTGTATTTTTATATTGATCGCTGAGACAACAATTGCTTAGCTTTTAACCACTATATATGGTGGGAGTGCCCCTGCGGATCACAAGATAGTGGGGTTATGGCAATTTTGCAATAGAACAACTTGCTCTCAATTGTGGATAACTTAGGGATAATTGCATTGTGTTAGTGTTCATTAACCTTTGAGGTTTTATACACTAAGCCGCCATAAAAAAATCAACTCAATGAAGACTATTTTTTTGTAAATTGAAAAAAAAACTGACTGATTTTTTTATATGCAGCTAGGTATCAAAATATAGACAAAACACTACATATGGTGCTTTGTCTGATTTTATAATACTAAATGTGCTGAAGTAGTCCCACAGGGTTAGTAAGATTCAGATCCGCGGCCCACGACCGTGCAATTGTCTCACTAGGAACGTATCCCCACAGTGCAGCAACAGGACGCATTTTAGCTGCCTTAGCTGCTTGTATGTCTCTTTCTGCGTCCCCAACGTAGTAACATCTTTCTGGATCAACGTTTAATTGATGCGCTGCATGCAATAATGGTTTGGGGGATGGCTTTGCTTCTGAGAGCGTGTCTCCACACACAACAACCCGGATGTTTTTGAGTTCATCTATTTTTTTCAGTAGCGGCAGCGTTAGGAAAGTTGGCTTGTTTGTCATAATTGCGATTTGTATATTTGCATCGTTGAGTGACTGTAGCAAAGTACTAATACCTTCAAAGCAATGACTATGTATCGCTATATTATTTGCGTAATAATCTAAAACATGTTGGCGCAGCTGTTCAACATCGTAGTCCGTTAGTTTGTCACCGAACCCAACTTCTAGTAGCGCTTTAACGCCGTTAGAAATAGCTGGACTATATGCTGCTTTACTGACTTCAGGTAAGCCATGCAACTTTAAAGTATGATTGAGTGCAGCACCCAAATCGTCACAAGTATTGAGTAATGTTCCATCTAAATCAAAAATGACAGCGTCTATCATGCTAATTTCTCAAAGTGGAGGATGTAATTAACACTTACATCGTCAGTTAACGTAAATGTTTTTGAGAGTGGGTTATAGTTAATTCCGGCACTGGCTCTTACTTTTAAGTCACACTGTTCAGCCCAATTAATCAGTGTGGAAGGGCGAATGAATTTATCATGATCATGGGTGCCTTCAGGCACCATTTTCAATACTTTCTCTGCTCCAACAATGGCTAATAGGTACGCTTTGGTGGTTTTATTGAGGGTTGAGAAAAAAACATGCGCGCCGGGTTTAGCCAGTGCTGCAACAGCTTTAATGATAGAAGCAGGATCTGGGACATGTTCTAACATTTCCATACAGGTAACGACATCGAACTGCTCGGGGTTTTGCTGTGCGAATGTTTCAGCAGGTATTTTTTGATAATTAACTTTAACCCCTGCTTCTAAGCTATGCAACTTTGCTACGTTTAATGGCTCTTGCCCCATATCAATGCCTGTGGCATTTGCACCAAGTTTGGCCATACTTTCAGTGAGTATGCCGCCGCCACAGCCTACATCGAGTACAGTTTTCTCAAATAAACCTTGGCTTTGGTGATTGATAAAGTCTAGTCGTAATGGGTTTATGTCATGTAATGGTTTGAATTCGCCTTCTGTATCCCACCATTGCTGAGCAATGTCTTCAAACTTTGCTATTTCTTGTGGATCTACATTTTGATGTTCGGTCATAAAAAACTTCCTCGTTAATCTGAGCGCATTATAAGCAGGGTCAGATTAAAATCACTAAAATCTTGCGCCTGTAAATTATAAAAAAGTGTGTTAGCATAGCTATTCAGAAATTAATAATAACTCAATCTCTTTGTCATAAGTCTGACTAGTTTGACATAAAAGAGATAGACACTGAAGGAAAGTGGAATCGAATGACTGATCTCGCCAATGAAATCCTGCCAGTCAATATTGAAGATGAACTCAAAAATTCATACCTAGATTACGCAATGAGTGTAATTGTAGGGCGTGCATTACCTGACGTACGGGATGGGTTAAAGCCCGTTCACCGTCGTGTATTGTTCGCGATGAATGAGTTAAAAAATGACTGGAATAAGCCTTACAAAAAATCGGCTCGTGTAGTCGGTGATGTGATCGGTAAATATCACCCTCATGGTGACAGCGCAGTGTACGACACTATCGTACGTATGGCGCAACCATTTTCTCTGCGTTATATGTTGGTTGACGGCCAAGGTAACTTCGGTTCAGTCGACGGCGATTCAGCTGCTGCGATGCGTTATACCGAAGTACGTATGGCAAAAATATCTCATGAGTTGCTGGCTGATTTAGAAAAAGAAACCGTTGATTATGTTCCTAACTACGACGGAACAGAGCAAATTCCAGATGTACTACCAACTAAGGTCCCTAGCTTATTAGTGAATGGGTCTTCTGGTATTGCTGTTGGGATGGCGACCAATATTCCGCCACATAACTTGACTGAAGTTATTAACGGCTGTTTGGCGCTCATCCAAAACCCTGATTTGACCATTGAAGAACTGATCGATTATATCCCAGGGCCTGACTTTCCGACCGCTGCAATTATCAACGGTAAAAAAGGAATTGAACAAGCCTACAAGACGGGTCGCGGTAAAATTTATGTGCGAGCTCGTGCGGAAGTCGAAGTTGATGAGAAAACAGGCAAAGAAACAATTATTGTGCATGAGTTACCTTATCAGGTTAACAAAGCACGATTAATCGAAAAAATAGCTGAGCTGGTCAAAGACAAAAAAGTCGAAGGGATCAGCGCATTGCGTGACGAGTCTGATAAAGACGGGATGCGTATTGTAATTGAAGTGAAACGAGGCGAAGTAGGTGAAGTTATTTTAAATAACCTATATTCGCAAACTCAGTTACAAACAGTATTTGGTATGAACATGGTTGCGTTGGATAATAACCAACCTAAGTGTTTTAACCTAAAAGAAATGCTAGATGCGTTTATCGTTCACAGACGAGAAGTTGTTACGCGTCGTACCGTATTTGATTTACGTAAGGCGAGAGATAGAGCACATACGCTTGAAGGTCTTGCTATTGCGTTGGCTAATATTGACCCGATCATTGAATTGATCAGAAAATCTCCAAGCCCTTCTGAAGCGAAGCAAGCTCTAATCGCACGTCCGTGGGAGTTAGGTTCAGTTAAATCAATGCTTGAAAAAGCAGGCGAAGATAATGTTGCACGCCCAGATTGGTTGGCTGCTGAGTTGGGTATTCGAGATGGCCAATATTATTTGTCAGAGCAACAGGCTCAAGCCATCTTAGATTTACGTTTACATAAACTGACAGGCTTAGAACACGAAAAAATCCTAGCTGAATATCAAGAACTGTTAGATGTCATTGCTGAACTACTATTTATTTTGTCTTCTCCTGAGCGTTTAATGGAAGTTATTCGTGATGAGTTAGTTCAAATTAAAGAAACCTACGGGGATGAGCGTCGTACAGAGATCAGTGCAGCAGCACACGATATTAGTCTAGAAGATCTTATCAATGAAGAAGATGTTGTGGTTACGCTGTCTCATGAAGGTTATGTGAAATATCAGCCGTTGTCAGATTATGAGGCCCAGCGTCGTGGTGGTAAAGGTAAAGCCGCGACTAAGATGAAAGATGAAGATTTCATAGAGCGTTTATTGGTTGCCAATACGCACGATACAATTCTATGTTTCTCGACATCAGGTCGTATGTACTGGCTTAAAGTGTATCAACTGCCACTGGCATCACGTACAGCACGCGGCAAACCAATTGTTAACCTATTGCCATTAGAAGCTGACGAGCGTATTACCACCATTCTCCCAGTACGCGAGTATGAGGAAGATAAATACGTATTGATGGCGACAGCAAATGGTACGGTTAAGAAAACACCATTAACAGCTTATAGTCGACAACGCGCAAGTGGCATCATTGCAATTAACTTAAATGAAGGCGATAACCTAATCGGAGCAGATATCACTGATGGTAGTAATGACATCATGTTATTTACTGATCATGGTAAAGTTGTTCGATTTAACGAAAAATTACGTGATTCTGAAACTGGTGAAGTGAAAGTCGACCCAGAAACCGGTGAAGAAATGCTGGCATTGCGCCCAATGGGTCGCACAGCGACTGGTGTTCGTGGTATAAAAATGCCGGATGGTGTTAAAGTTGTATCACTGATAGTACCTAAAAATCATGGCGCTGTATTAACAGTTACTGAAAATGGTTACGGTAAACGTACACCATTGGATGAGTATCCAGCGAAGAGTCGTGCAACACAAGGTGTTGTATCGATTAAAGTCAGTGATAGAAATGGCAGTGTTGTTGGTGCAGTACAAGTAGAAGACAACAATGAAATAATGTTAATCTCTAATCGAGGCACGTTGGTTCGTACTCGTGTCAGTGAGGTGTCTACTGTTGGTCGAAATACGCAAGGGGTTATTTTGATCCGAACAATTGAAGATGAGCAAGTAGTTGGTCTACAGCGCATTGAAGAAATTGAAGTTGATGACTTACCCGAAGGTGAGGCTGACGATGTGAATACAGAGAACACCGAAACGATCGAAAACACGCAAGTGAACGATGATTCACCGAGTGAATAAAGCAAACTAAAAAGCGGCTGTGGCCGCTTTTTTTATCTGTAATTATTGTTGTTTAGGAATGAGGAAAAATGACGGTATATAACTTTTGTGCAGGGCCAGCAATGTTGCCCCCTGAAGTAATGAAAAAAGCACAAGCAGAATTTTTAAATTGGCAAGGCTTAGGTGTATCGGTGATGGAAGTCAGTCACCGTGCAAAACCATTTCTAGCCATGGTTGAAGAGTGTGAAGCTTCTTTACGACGCTTAATGAATATTTCAGATGACTTTGAAGTATTGTTTATGCACGGCGGTGGTCGGGGGCAATTTGCCGCGGTCCCTCTGAATTTGCACCAAGGTGACGCGCCTGGTGTGTATATTGAAAATGGTATTTGGTCTAACGGTGCAACAAAAGAAGGTGCAAAGTTCACGCAAGTTGAATCGTTAAATATTCGCACCGATAATAATGGACAGTTTGATATACAACCTGTCACCCAATGGAACTTACCAGAACAGGCCTCTTTTGTTCATTACTGTCCGAATGAAACAATCGATGGAATTGAAATATTTGACGTCCCGAAGCATAACAATGCGCCAATAGTCGCTGACATGTCATCGATGATTTTGTCTCGTGAAATTAATGTTGATGACTTTGATTTGATTTATGCCGGTGCGCAAAAGAATATCGGTCCATCAGGCTTATGTATCGTTATTGTGCGCAAAACGCTTTTAGAAAGAGATGGGCTGCCTCGCCCAGCAATATTGGATTATGCAATTGAAGCCAAGCAAGGCAGTATGTATAACACCCCGCCGACGTTTGCATGGTACTTAGCTGCTGAAGTATTTAAGTATTTAGAGGCCAATGGTGGAGTGCCAAAAATGCAGGCACATAATCAAGAAAAAGCCGCGTTATTATACGATTATATTGATACGTCAGAATTTTATAGTAACAAGGTAGCTAAACACTGTCGCTCGTTAATGAATGTACCATTTTGGTTAAGAGATGATAGCTTAAATGCCTTGTTCTTGTCAGAAGCCGAGAAAGTAGGGTTAGTGGCACTTGAAGGGCATAGGCTTGTTGGCGGTATGAGGGCAAGTATTTATAACGCAATGCCAGTGGATGGGATCAAAGCGTTGATTGCTTTTATGGAGAAGTTTGCAAAGGAGCATAATTAATGGAACAGTTAACATTAAAACCGATATCTAAAGTATCTGGCTCAATCACTTTGCCTGGTTCTAAAAGCCTATCAAACCGTATATTGTTATTGGCTGCGCTTGCCGAAGGGACAACTGAGGTACATAACTTACTAGATAGTGATGATATTCGCCATATGCTAGGTGCATTGGCGCAAATGGGGGTCTCGGTCACTTTAAACGCAGACAAAACAGTAGCGACTGTACATGGCTGTGCTGGGCAATTAAAAACGCCTGAGGAAGTATTATTTCTCGGTAATGCGGGAACAGCGTATCGCCCATTAACAGCAGTGTTAGCGGCAACACCTGGGCGATTTGAACTTATTGGTGAGCCTCGAATGGAAGAGCGACCAATTGGTCATTTGGTTGACGCGATGACAACCTTAGGTGCAAATATTCAATATTTGAAAAGTACTGATTACCCACCATTATTAATTGAAGGTAAAAAAATAACGGGTGGACAAGTCGACATCGATGGCAGTATTTCAAGCCAGTTTTTGACAGCATTATTAATGGCTGCACCATTATTTACTGGCGATACCCACATTCGTATTAAAGGTGAGTTAGTATCTAAACCTTATATTGATATAACAATTGGTGTAATGGCTCAATTTGGTGTCGAGGTTGTTAATGATAACTACCAATCATTTACAGTTAAGGGCTTGCAGCAATATAAATCACCCGATCGCATTATGGTTGAAGGAGATGCTTCTTCAGCGTCCTATTTTATTGCTGCTGCAGCGATATCTGGCGGTGAAATAGAGATCAATGGTGTTGGTAAACAAAGCGTACAAGGAGATATCGGTTTTGCGAACGTTATGGAGCAGGTTGGCGCAAACGTTGAATGGTTTGATGAAAAGCTTATCGTGCGCAAAGGGAAGTTAACAGGCGTTGATATTGATGCTAACGCAATTCCTGATGCGGCAATGACCTTAGCGACCGTCGCATTGTTTGCCAAAGGGCCAACGGCTATTCGTAACATATATAATTGGCGAGTAAAAGAAACAGATCGCTTAGCGGCGATGGCAACGGAATTACGTAAGGTGGGTGCACAGGTGACTGAGGGGCATGATTTCATTGAAATAAACCCTCCAACAACGATAAAGTTGACTGATATAGACACATACAATGATCATAGAATTGCTATGTGTTTTGCGATGGTTGCTGTTGGTGGTCATGAAATCATTATTAACGACCCTGGCTGTACGGCAAAAACATTTCCGACATTTTTTAATGTGTTAGAGTCAATTTCAACATATTAATTCAACCTGTATAAATAATAGAGCCGGCATATTATGGCTCTATTATTTATTGATTTAGTACCTATTTAACAAAAAGTTACAGGTAAGTAAGGATATATTCATTAAACTTGCGTATAATGCACGCGGTAAATTTCAGGTGGGCATTTCAGGAGGTTTAAATGCAGGCATCTATGCCAGTTATCACCGTAGACGGCCCAAGTGGATCAGGCAAAGGAACAGTTTGTCGCTTGTTAGCTGAAAAACTAAATTGGGAAGTACTAGATAGTGGAGCAATTTATCGAGTTCTTTCTTTGGCGGCGTTACACCATCAAATAGCGCTAGACAACGAAGAAGCACTAGTACCATTAGCTGCCAATTTAGATGTACAATTTTTGATTGACCCTGTTTCTAAAAATGGCAGGGTCATTTTGGAAGGAGAAGATGTTACCACTACGATTCGTAATGAAGATGTAGGGGCTGCGGCTTCGAAAGTAGCAGCGCTTCCTCGAGTACGAGAGGCATTGTTACGCAGGCAACGCGCATTTAGAACTGAAGCAGGGTTGATTGCAGATGGTCGAGATATGGGAACGGTTATTTTTCCAGATGCTCAAATTAAACTATATTTAACTGCCAGTGCAGAAGAACGTGCTCACCGCCGATTCTTAGAGTTGAATGGGCGGGGACTAGATGTTACACTAAGTGGTCTGCTAGAGGACATAAAGGCTCGCGATGAACGCGATATGAATCGTAAAGTTGCGCCTTTGGTTCCAGCATCAGACGCGATTACAATTGATACCAGTGAGCTTAATGCAGAACAAGTGTTTGCAGTTGTAATGAAAGTTCTAGAGGAGTCGGTAATTGCCGGTAAACTAGAAAAGTCGCGTTTAACCTAATTTATTAATGCATTGGCAGGAAGCTGGTGTTTATTTAACTACCCCATGCAGCATGGTTGCTAATTGGAATATACTTTATGAGACGTATTTAGTATGTCAGAAAATTTTGCGCAGTTATTTGAAGAAAGCCTAAAGGGTTTTGAAGCAGAGCAAGGCTCTATTGTTAAAGGTACTGTTATTTCAATCGAGAACAACATTGTTCTTGTTGATGCTGGTTTAAAATCAGAAAGTGCTATCCCTGCGGAGCAATTCAAAAATGCTGCTGGTGAACTTGAAGTTGCTGTTGGCGACGAAGTAGATGTAGCGCTAGACGCAATCGAAGACGGTTTCGGTGAGACTATCCTTTCTCGTGAGAAAGCGAAGCGTCACGAAGCTTGGATCCGTCTTGAGAAAGCATGTGAAGAGCAAGAAACAGTTATCGGTATGATCAACGGTAAAGTTAAAGGCGGTTTCACTGTTGAAGTTGACACGATTCGTGCGTTCCTACCTGGTTCACTTGTTGATGTTCGTCCTGTACGTGACACAGCACACCTTGAAGGTAAAGAGCTTGAGTTTAAAGTAATCAAGCTTGATCAAAAGCGCAACAACGTAGTTGTTTCACGTCGTGCAGTTATCGAATCAGAGAACTCACAAGAGCGTGAAGAGCTTCTTGCAAACCTTGTAGAAGGTCAAGAAGTTAAAGGTATCGTTAAGAACCTTACTGACTACGGTGCGTTCGTTGACCTTGGTGGTGTAGATGGTCTACTACACATCACTGATATGGCGTGGAAGCGTGTTAAGCACCCTTCAGAAATCGTTAATGTTGGCGACGAAATCGCAGTTAAAGTACTTAAGTTCGACAAAGAGAAGACTCGTGTTTCTCTAGGTCTTAAGCAGCTTGGCGAAGATCCATGGGCAGCTATCGCTGGCCGTTACCCAGAAGGTGCTAAGCTTTCTGGTCGTGTAACTAACCTTACTGACTACGGTTGTTTCGTTGAAATCGAAGAAGGTGTTGAAGGTCTAGTACACGTATCTGAAATGGATTGGACTAATAAGAACATCCACCCTTCAAAAGTTGTTAGCCTTGGCGACAGCGTTGAAGTAATGGTTCTTGAAATCGACGAAGAACGTCGTCGTATCTCTCTAGGTCTTAAGCAATGTATTGCTAACCCTTGGCAAGAATTTGCTCGTCTTCAAAACAAAGGCGATCAAGTTACTGGTAAGATCAAGTCAATCACTGACTTTGGTATCTTCATCGGTCTTGACGGTGGTATTGACGGTCTTGTTCACCTTTCTGACATCTCTTGGAACACTCCAGGCGAAGAAGCAGTACGTGAGTACAAGAAAGGCGACGAAATCACTGCAATCGTATTGCAAGTTGACCCAGAGCGCGAACGTATCTCTCTTGGCGTTAAGCAAATCGAAGCTGACCCATTCAATAACTACCTAGACGTAAACAAAAAAGGTGCTATTGTTAAAGGTAAAGTGACTGAAGTTGACGCTAAAGGCGCAACTGTTGAGCTTATCGAAGGTGTTGAAGGTTACATCCGTGTAGCTGACATCGCTCAAGAGCGTATCGAAGATGCAACGACTGTTGTTTCTGCTGGTGACGAGATTGAAGCTAAATTTGTTGGTGTTGATCGTAAGAACCGTACTATCAGCCTTTCAGTTAAAGCTATGTTCGAAGCTGAAGAGAAAGAAGTTCTTGAGAAGTTGAAGAAAGAAGAGCCTGCGTTCGAAAACGCAATGGCAGCAGCTTTCAAAAACGCTCAAAAAGACTAATAATTAAGTCTTATCAGGAAGGGCGCTTTAGCCCTTCCTTTTTATATTAAAGGAAACACTATGACAAAGTCAGAATTGATAGAACAACTTGCCGAGCAACACGCACATGTTCCTGTGAAAGATGTGGAAAATGCTGTGAAAGAAATTCTTGAACAAATGGCCGGTTCATTATCATGCTCCGATCGTATTGAAATTCGTGGTTTTGGTAGTTTCTCGTTACACTTCCGTTCTCCACGCACAGGCCGTAACCCTAAAACAGGTGATACAGTTGAGCTAGACGGCAAATACGTACCACATTTTAAACCTGGTAAAGAGTTACGTGATCGCGTAAATGCCAGTATAATTGACTAAAATAGCGATACATTGATGGAGTAGCACTTGGTTAAGGTAGTACAAAAAGGATTCGTTTTAGCACTCATATTATTAGCGTTTGTAATAGGTACACAAAACCCCGAAGTGGTTAACGTTAATTATTTAATTGCGACTAGCCAATTACCTTTAGCGACTTTAATGAGTGTTTGTTTTTTCATTGGTGTGCTTATTGGATGTATGGTGAGCGTAAAGGTTTTTTCCCAGTTGAAATGGCAAAATTATCGGCTAAAAAAAAGTAACCGCCAATTGTCACCTGACACTGAACGCTGACCATGATTGAGCTGTTGTTCTTACTGCTCCCAGTCGCAGCCGCATATGGTTACGTTATGGGAAAGAATAGTGCTAAAAATCAAGCCCATGAACAAAACCGTCAAATTACATCACAATATAGTAAAGGCCTTAAATTCCTTCTTGATAGAGAGGAAGATCAAGGCTTAGAACATTTGATACAACTCCTCGAAGTTTCCGCTGATTCCGTAGAACATTACCTTACGCTTGCCACTCTTTTCAGAAAAAGAGGGGAACTTGATCGCGCAATTAAAATACATGAGTTACTGCTGAATCAACCAAATTTGAGTCATGTTGACATTGACTCTTGTCGATTAGAATTAGCGAAAGATTATATTTTGGCCGGGCTTCTAGATAGCGCTGAAGAACACCTTATTGTTCTGGTTAAAAACTCAAATAAAGATGCTCTAGAACCAATTATCAATTTGTATTCCCAAATGCGAGAGTGGCATAAGGGCGTTAGTATGTATGAGGCATATAGTGAACTATTTACTAAGCCACAACATTGTGCTGCAGTCGCAAACTTTTATTGTGAAGCTGCGTTAGCGGACAAAACCCCCAAACTCATGGAAAAAACAACGGCTTTAGCGCATAAAACAATTCGGCCATTATATGAGCTAGGCAAAGATGCATTTGAACAGCAAGATTACGTTAAAGCCATATATTATTGGCGAAAGCTGATATGCAGTTTTACTCACACAGCCCCTATTTATATCGCGCAGCTTGAGCAGAGTTATGCTGAGCTGAATTTAATGAATCAATTTAATGAATTGATTATTGAGTTACTGCCAAAAGGCGGTGTGTTGATACGGATTAAACATTGCCAAGCTTTATTAACAGATGGGCAGCAGCAGCAAGCTATTGAGTTTTTAACCGATAGTTTAAAACGTGAACCATCTATTCGAGGGTTTAGCTTTTTGTTGCAGTTACTTGGTAATAGTAATACACGAATTCAAACAGTTCTGGCAGAAATAGATAAATTGGTACAATCGTATATTGCGACTAAGCCAGAGTATCAATGTCGGCACTGTGGTTTTACAAGTCATACGCTTTATTGGATTTGTCCGTCGTGCAAACATTGGGAATCAATTGCACCGAGCAAAGGATTAGACGGTTACTAATATGTGTTTACACTAGCATAAACACACTTTTTAATAATAATGCTATTTCTGAAATTTAGGTCACACTTAGGAATATTATGTCCCAAATAGATTCAAAAAAAGTGCTTATCGCACTAGATTACGATAACGAGCAAGCGGCATTAAATTTTGTTAAACAGCTTTCCCCTAGTGAGTGTCGGCTTAAGGTCGGAAAAGAAATGTTCACCTACTTTGGCCCCCAATTTGTTAAACAACTCGTTGATTTAGGGTTTGACGTATTTCTAGATCTGAAATTTCATGATATTCCCAATACTGTTGCAAAAGCCGTTGCAGCAGCTGCTGAATTAGGTGTATGGATGGTTAACGTTCATGCCAGTGGTGGACTTGAAATGATGCAAAAAGCCAAGCTAGCGCTTGAAAAGTATGGTGAAAAAGCTCCACTGCTGATTGCTGTGACGGTTTTAACAAGTATGGACCAAGCGCAGTTACTGCGTTTAGGCATTGAAAAAACACCACAAGATCAGGTTGTTTACTTAGCTAAACTTGCTCAAGAAGCAGGGTTAGATGGGGTTGTGTGCTCGGCGCAAGAAGCAAAAACGCTTAAGATGTCACTGGGCGGTGAGTTTAAACTGATCACACCAGGTATTAGGCCTTTAGGCAGCGATGCTGGGGATCAAAAACGTATTATGACCCCGCAAAAGGCCATTGCCGCAGGCAGTGATTATTTGGTTATTGGTCGTCCAATAACACAGGCAGATGATCCAGTTAAAACATTAGCAGAGATCAATGCGTCAATAGCTTAACGATTTATCTATATCGTTAAGTATTAAAAGCAGCCATAGGCTGCTTTTAATGTAACTTTTTAGCTAAGTCATGTAGTTAAGTTACTATGACAGATAGAAATAAAGCGCTATAAACTCATGCGCTTAAATTCAGAGGGGTTACTCAACCAAAAGCTCAACATCGCCATTATATTTTCCGCGAAAGAGCGCGTTATTTTTGAATAATAACAGTTCACCTTGTTTGCCATGTTTTATGCTGCTATCGATGGCAATGACTTTATTGTCGGCAATTGCTTTAACTTTTGATTGTGAGGTGTGGCCAACAACAATGTGCTCTACTTGATAATAGTCAAGTAATGTAGACAGTTCATTGTCAGTTATGTTGCTGAAATACCCTCTGTACCAAATTGGCCCATTTCGACCAAATAACCGTTTGGCAAATTGAGGGCGATCTTTATTAACCAGGTATTGAGAAAATACAGCGTTAATTTTAGCGATAGAAACCTTGTCATGTGCAAAACTAGCAGGCAAACCACCATGCATGAATAATGCGTTATTTAGTTTTAAGATAACATTTTTGCTGCGGAGCCATTGTCCTAACACCGTGTTACTTGCATACAGTAAGTCGATGTCTCGGCCTAATTGCTGCTCAGTTTTTACATACTTCTCATGTAAGTACCTATCATCATTGTTTAACACCATCACTTCATGGTTACCCAATAACAAATGCAGTTGTCCATTTGCCTTTTTCGCTTGAGTTTCTAAATCGTATAAAAACCAAAGGATATCTGTCACATCCGGTCCTCGGTCAAATATATCACCGGTAATAATTAAGTGGCCTGCGCCAAATGCCCACTGGTTTTTACTATCAATGATGTTGTGATTGACAAGTAGGGTTTTCAACACTGAAAATTGCCCGTGTACATCGCTGAGTGCCGCATACTTTTTGATGTTACTAAAAATCGCAGGCTGTTTTGAAGAGGGGGTTTGTAGCTGCGTGTTTAATGTCATTCCACATTGGTTGAACTTTAACTCTTTTGTTAATTTACGTGTTTGTAAACTCATTTGATTGTTACAAACCCATTCAACTTGCATGGTTTTATTATTGAGTGTGACATAAGGTCCGTCAGAAAAAGCGGCAAGGCTTTGGCAACTTACGCAGATGAGCAACAGTAACATGATATGTTTTATTATTGAGATTGGAGCTGAGGGAAAATGGCGCATGATGTCCTTATTTAGTTTATTAATATTATAAGTAAAAAGCTTATTTAGGCAAAGCGTGAAAGCTGTTGAGGTGTCAGCTTTCACATGAGTACAAGTTTACACCGTAAATTTATAGGCTCTGCGCATAGTGATAAAGGGCTTTAAGTATGTTTAAGTTTTTTTCATTGCCTTCATTTTCGTGAACCAAATTTTCAAGGGTTAACATAAAATCTTCAGCCGAAATAGAAGGGTGGTCTTCACCATGCATGAGCTTGTTTTGGCAATACTTACGCCAAGCATCAAGCTCGTTAGGGGTTAATGACTCAGGCCAGTTTCTGGCGCGATATCTAAATAACATGGTGGTAAACTTAGGATCTTCAAATTCAATATTAAGCTCACTCAGCGTATCAGGGCGTGAATCACGTACAACCGCAAATTTGGCTTTGTCAGCCTTGCTAATAAAACCATTATATAATTGATAATCAGGGTTGGTTGTTGCGCTAAAGTCGGCTGGGTTATTAAAAACCTCAGCCACTTTATCTCGCAGTTCAGGGTGAGCTTTTAATATTTTTAGGTGCTCAAGACATTGTTCACGGTCAATCCCTAAGCGAGCCGCATTTTCAGGTAGCAGTGTTTTTGCTGGTGCGAGAATAGGGCACTTGTTTACGTGAACTAACTTTAGTCCAACAGGTAAATCACCTTCAGCCATATCGCTGCGTTTGGTATACAATCGTTCTCGTAATTCTTCAACCGATAAATCAAGCAATACTTGCGGGTTTTCAGTTAAATTAAAGCAGACGATGGCATTTTTATTACTCGGGTGGAAACTCATCGGGGCAACCCACGTGGTACATCCTTGTGTTGCAGGAATACGAGAGGAGGTATGCACAAGTGGCTGCATGTTAAATACATCGATGATGTCGAGTAGCGCTTTCTTATTTTTAAGACTGAAGAAAAAGTTAAACAACTTTGGCTGTTTAGTTTTGATCAGTTTCGCTAAGTCGATGGTGGCAGTTACATCACTTAATGCATCGTGTGCAGCGCCATGTTCAATACCATTGGCAACGGTTAGGTGCTCAAGTTTGAAGCTCGGCGTACCATCTTCTTTTAGTGGCCATTCAATGCCTTCAGGGCGCAGTGCATAACAGGCACGTACTAAATCAATAATATCCCAGCGGCTGTTTCCATTTTGCCACTCGCGTTCGTACGGGTCATAAAAATTTCGATACAGGCTATAACGCGTGACTTCATCATCAAAACGAATACTATTGTAGCCCGCCACACAGGTACCAGGTTGGCTAAATTGTGCATGGATTTTTGCCATAAACTCGGCTTCAATTAAGCCATGTTTTTGCGCATGTTGCGGAGTGATCCCCGTTATCAAACAAGCTTCAGGGTGAGGCAAATAATCAGGCGCAGGTTTGCAATATTCAATGAGTGGTTCACCGATGATGTTGAGATCGTAGTCGGTGCGAATTCCTGCAAATTGGCTCGGCCTGTCTTTTTGTGGTGTCGCACCAAAAGTCTCATAGTCGTGCCAATAGATACTTGGTGTATTCTCGTTGTTTTTCTGGTTTTCCATTAGTATCTATTTACCTTTAATATCAGCTGTTTAATCTCATTTGGTGTGTGTGGTGTGCTTTTTATGTTTCTATTCATTATCATGTTGTGTGTATATCGAAAACATCATAGTGTGTATATCCTGTAGCTTATGATTAGTGATACAAAATTACGTAGTTTGTTAAACAAACCCAATGAACCACTTATATTATCTCACAGAGATGGCCTATGCGTAAAACGTAATAGAAATAGCCGTTTACTTTCGCTGTATCGTTACTGTTGTTGATAAACAACTGTTTTGTACAACTAATTTAGGACACGTGTCTTAAGGAATTTTGCTCATACTCTACATGCGGCAGGTCACCATTAGCTGTATGAAGTCGTTCTAAGTTGTAATAGGGCATATACGCCATTACATTATTTCTCATATGTTCACGTGTTGGCTGTGGTATTTTCAGAAACCAATTGTGTTTTAAACTGCCGAAGAACCGTTTTATCAAAACTAAGTTGACCTTGACATAGGAGCGTCAATACGCGCTCCATCGGGGAATTATCCCAACAATTACCTCTGCGGCTCATGCTTTGTGTTATTTGATAACGCCATAACCTTTGCCTGAATTTTGTTGAACTATACTGACTGCCTTGATCCGAATGGAACATAACCCCTCTAGGTTTGCCTCTTTGTTCATATGCTCTATCTAATGCTTTGATAGTTAGGGCTGTATCTGGCTTTTCTGACATGGCCCAGCCAATAGCCCGCCTTGCATATAAATCAATTACTACTGCTAAATATGACCACTTCTGACCAGTCCAAATATACGTAATATCTCCACACCATACTTGATTTGGGCTATGCACATCGAACTCTCGATTTAACTGGTTTGGTATATCAGGCCGTTCATTCTCCCCCACTTTATATGCGTGTGGCCCCGGTTGCTTTGATACCAGTTGCATATCACGCATCAGTCGTCTGACTTTGAATAAACCAACATCAATATCTAAATCTGCAAACATTGCTAAGAGCGTGCGACTTCCAGCAGAGCCACGACTAAGCTTAAAGCAAGCATTTAACTGCGCTCTGAGTTCAACCTCATTAGCGTCAATTGTGTTACGGCGGTTTTTGTAGTCATAAAAACTTGAACGAGCAACATCAAAGACACTGCAGACCACCTCTACCGATTCTTGCTCACTTAATTGGTCTATTAACGAATATTGTTCATTTCTTCTGACATTAAGAGAGCTGTAGCCTTTTTTAGTATTGATTTCTCTCGTTCTAAACGATTGATTCTGGCTTCAAGTTCTTGAATCTTTTGTTGCTCTGGAGTCAAAGCTTTGGCATTAGGTGTTTCACCATTTCGCTCAAGTTCAAGTTGTTGAACCCAGCGCCTTAAAGCCGTTTCTCCAACATCCAATGAACGACATGCTTCTTGAAGTGAATAGCCTTGGTCTAAAACCAAACAAGCGGCTTCAAGTTTGAATTCTTTACTAAATGTTCTGCGTTTTTTTGCCATAGGACACCTCTGATTGAGTGGTAATGATACCACCTAAAATAGTGTCCGGAATTATTGAACCACAACATTTTGACCCTGTAACTAAAGAGAAATTCAGATAATCTGTGTAACTGCCTATTATTAATACTCATATAGGGTTTAGGATAGGCAGACTATGAATAAGAAAGAATTAGAAGCATTTGCTAAACAAGCCGCTAAATCAATAAAGTCAGAAGCTGACTTAACTGATTTTCGTAAAATATGAACCGGTGATCCTCCCATTTTTAACAAGTATTGATGATAGCGAACGCGAGGCTTGAACATGCATATTGCGAAGAAAAAAGCAGCAAAGCTCATTATACAGATCTTTCGACACAGTTTAGCGCGATAATCATCATCAAAGCCTGTTACTACACGATTGAATCAAAATAGGAACTAAGTTATGGTTGGTTCATTTACAAAGCAGGGCCGTTCTACCGACTCATAAAATTTTTATTAGCATTGGTGCAAGGATTATTAATATGAATACAAGGTTAAAGAAAGTTTTTGTATATTCAGTTTCAATTTTATTACTTTCTGGGAGTGCGCTTTATGTATCTATGGAGGACTATCAAAAAGAAAGGGTAGGAGAGCTGTTAGGCAAGATAGTAAGCGATTCTGATTTATCGAGTTCTTAATTTATACAATAAGTTAGCTTGAATTGAGCCTATATCAACAAAAGTTTAAAGTGGAGCGACCAGTCGGTTTTTCTGTTTAGAAAGCGATAAGTACTATTTTGGAATAAATCACTGTGAGATAGTGGTGCCTTCTTTGGTCGCAGAAATATAAAATGTTTTGAGGAAAGTTATGGATATCGGTATTTGGCTCACATTTGTTGCTGCGTGTGTTGTGTTTAGTTTGGCCCCTGGCGCTGGGACAATTACGTCTATTAATAACTCAATGACAGGGGGCATAATTGCCGCTATCAAAGGGCTAGTAGGACTGCAATTGGCGCTAGCATTACACATTATGGTTGTTTCTTTTGGTTTAGGGGCTTTGCTTGCATCTTCAGTGACCTTTTTTGAGGTGTTTAAATATATTGGTGCTGCATATTTAATTTTTCTTGGCATTAAAAAATGGCGAGAAAAAGGCGCGATGAACACCGAACTTGCCCAAGTGTCAACTGTGTATGGTCAGCTTATCAAACAAGGTTTTATCGTGAACCTTTTCAACCCGAAGTCCATTGTGTTTCTTGCGGCATTTTTGCCGCAGTTTGTAAATGTTAATCACTCATTTTCCGAACAGTATATGATTTTGGGTGTAACGGTTATTGTGATCGATAGTGTTGTAATGCTGGGTTATTCATTGTTGGGGTTATGCGTAAAACCGTATTTATCAAATCAGCGAGTAATGTCGTTTCTCAACAAATTATTTGGCACGTTATTTATTAGTATGGGAGTTGTTTTAGCAAAATCAGAGTCGTAACTCCGGGTGAAATAATGGTGCTTTTAGCTTTATATAGGGCCAGATGAGCCTACCAGTAAAGCCACTTAAAACGCACTGGATTTACAATAAAAGGAAGACCGACGTGTATAAATTACTACTAATAATCACATTGTTATTATATTCACTGCCATCTTTGGCGAAGGTATTCAGTGAAGCACAGTTAACGGAACTTGCTAATGCCTTTGTAGCAGCCAAAAATGCCAGACAGCAACCAGATACAGATATTGAAGATATCGATCATTATTTGTCGTTGCTGGCAGACACATTTATTGATGAACATATTAAGTACAATGTGGTTATCAACAGCAAAACTGAACTTCGAAATAGCCTGATTGCGAAGATGACCGATAAAGTTATCTTTAGCTCTATACGCATTGTGGAAAAGATGGTCGGCTCAAATGTCGTATTTATTAAAATGATTGAAGTAGGTAAAGTAAAACCGAGTCATTCCAGTAAAGTCATTGACTACGAATCTACTAATATTGTGTCGTTAGAATTCAATGATAAAGGGTTAATCAAGCATATTCGCAGGCATCATGGATTTTAGATTACCGTGTGTATTTGCTTAGGCTGTGCGTTATTGTTACTTCTTTTAAGGTATCGTTTTTATTCATTTTAAGCTGGGCGTTTGAGTCTGGCTCGCGCTAATACGGTCAATTAGCTGGTTCAACCAACCAGTCGAGAAGCTCGGTTTATAAACGAGGTTAATACGCTCCTGATTTCGCGCAGCAAAATCACTAAGTTTGATAACGCTAAGCTGCTCATCAATAGCAATATCAGGCAGATAAGCCAACGCAGGGTGCTTTTTAATTACACTAAGCAGTGAAGCGAAGTTATCACAGCGAAAAGCAATATGGCGGGGGTGGATATGATCTGGCCACCCATCAGAGCCAACACCACGCACAATGCCGCAAAATGACGAGCTGCTCGGGCAAGCAAAAAATGTATTATTTATATCTGCAAGTGTTGGCGTTTTAATTTGATGAATGGGGTGGTCGGTGGCGGCAACCAGTTCAAATGTGGTAACCCCTAGAGGGAGGGCATGAAATCCTGCTGATTGCCAATCAGGCAAAGCGTCATCGGTTACGATGGCTAGATGAGCGGCGCCGCTTTTAAGTTTATTAAGGGCATCGCCTTCAAAAACAGCTTGTAAGTTTACTTCAAATTGCGCAGTGCTGATGTGAGGGAGGAGTTTATCAAGCACGTGATCAAGTAACACGGATGGGCCTGCAATATTGAGTGAATGTTTGGCTTGTGTACTTATGAATTCACTGAGCATTTGATCATATTGATTGATAAGTTCATTAGCATACAGCGTAAATTTCTTACCGTTGGTGTTGACCTGAATGTTCCGACCGACCCGGTCAAAAATTTTACTATTAAGTTGAGTTTCAATTTTCTTAAGTGTTTTCGACAGAGCGCCAGTGGTAATATTAAGCGCCGCGGCAGATGTATGAAGGTTTTGAGTTTGTGCTAAATGCACCAGTTTTCGCAGGTCTTCAACGTTCATATTGATTCCAAAAGGTAAATGATTAATGATATTTAATCGATGAAACTTCAATGAATGACAGTGTAAAGTAGCTAAAATTTTTCATCAAGAGATGGCTATGTTGCTTTTTCTACTATTTAACTATTGTACGCGCTGTGGGCTACTTATGTGCGTGCTACTCATCGGCGTATCACCTCAAGTATTCGCAGAGTCCCAATCACATCAGTCACATCAAACGCATCAGCGCTATGGCACTCACGGTATGGTACTGTTTACTGATGACCAAGAAAATATATACGCCAGCCATTTACCTCTTTATTCGACGCCGCACGATTACCAGATAATTTACCAGATCATTGTACCAAACGAGCAGCAGGTATTAGCTGAATTACGCCAAGGCATGGTTACGCTATTACCGAGTAAGTTCGATTTGAATAGGTTGGTCACCAAAGAGGTGTTCACTATTGGCGCTGACTTTTATACAGGTCATTTTGAGAGGGGCGGAATACACTTTGACAAAACAAACATTGATTTTCATAAAGCCATTTTAGTTGAACCGATAACGCGTAATTATCAATCACAAAATCAGGTTTTTTATAACGTTAAATTAAACAACCATACCGATCTTGTCGTCCATAAAATACAGCAGCCGCCGTCGTTCGATGCCATTGCTATTATGCAAAATGATAAAGAGCATAAACAAACAATGTATCAATGCAATAAACCCAAGGTATTGAGCCACGTTGTTATCTCAAACGCGTTGGAACAGTGCGGTATTAAAAATATACGCTATTTGGAAACACAGGATTTTACCTTATGAATGGCGTGATTAGTTTTTTAGTAGCATGTGTACTTTATTTAATCAGTTGCACTGTTGCATATGGGAAAGCAACTCCAAACCTTTCTCAAAAGCAGTGGTTTTCGGGGAGTAAAGAGTGTGAACTGGATACGCGTCCTAGTATGGAAGTGCTTGAGTTTAATCTGACTACCTACATCATTCGGCAGAGTAAATGCGTGCATTATGAAGCGCCTTTTATCTATTTAACCTCAGGTTTGGATAAGGGTTTTGAAATAGAAAATGTTTTGAAAACAAACTTACGTACAATCCAATGATGATATTTTGCTCAATATCAAGGCGCTTTTATGCAGTAATAGCGGGCTATTACAAATGAAAGCAACGCCGAGAGTGAGAAAAATAGCTTTATTGGGCAAATTCGCTTATCCAGAGCTGAGGTTATTTATTATTAGGTGATCGAAAAGCACTATTACTTGATACTGGGGCCACAACAAGTGCCAAACTATTCCCCCTTGCGCGCACAGTGCAAATGATTATTCAACAACATTTAATACGCATAAAGCGTCAACCAAAAGATTATGCGTTACATGTATTGCACTCGCATAGTCATAGCGACCATATAGCAGCTGACTCACAGTTTTATGGGGTGGAAGGCGTATCCGTTGTGCCTCCTCATCAGCTAACCGTATTACAAAAAACGTTGCAGCTAAGCGACTGGCCCAATTCGGTTAGTGTGTTTAAGTTAGGTGGGAGAAATATTTCGGTTATTCCAACACCAGGGCATCAACGAGAGGCTATCAGTTTATACGATGACCAAACACAGTGGCTCTTGACTGGCGATACCTTTTATCCAGGTAGGCTATACATTCGCGATTGGTTAACATTTAAAAGCAGTATAGCAAGGCTGGTAGCATTTACTGAGATGAATCCTGTTTCAGCTATTTTAGGCGCGCACATCGAAATGTCAGCATGTGCGAAAAAAGATTACCCTTCAGGGTCTGTGTATCATCCAAATGAAGCTTCGTTGGTATTGACCACAAAAGATCTACAGTTATTGCACCGGCAACTGACCATAATGGGGCAGCAACCACAGCAAGTGAGAATGGATAAATTTATTATCTTCCCACTCATATAATGGCTGTTACTGTACATAGGAAAATTCGTGATTGTTTAGTGATAAACACGACTATTTGAGTTAATTGATTAAGTGTTGATTTTTTAAATTTTTAAGTTGTTGAAATTTATTGTTTTTTAGTTGGTTTGTTTATTGCTGAATACCTATTAATGATAACTACATTAACTTGGTAATAGGAATTAGTTGGTATGAAAGATAGGCAATTAGAACGAATTAGAAATAGCTTACTCATCATCGTCGTGATTTTTCAAATCTGTCACTTGTCATGGGAATATTTTAATGGAGGAATTGTCACACATCACATTCTGATGCGCTCAGACTTGCCGGGTATATCCAATTGGTGGGGGTTAATTATATTACCGTCTTTGGTGTTCATCACTTTTATACGTATTAAGAGAAGGCTATTAACGCGCGCGCATGAAGCGCTGAGCTTAAGCGACTTCTATCGTAATATACTGATTGGCTTTATGGGAATGTTGTTGGTGAGCTTGTTGGCGTCGCTCGCGTTCAGTTTTGGTTTACAAAATATTGCTGTTTATATGCTGATGGGCCTGATGATCACAGCACTGTTTATACCGTTACATAAAGTTGAGTGTATTCTGGGCTATGTTATGGGCGCGGCATTTTTCACAGGGCCTGTGATCCCGTTTATTGGTGTGGTTTTATTTTCAACCGTGTCAGTACTGTCTCACTATTGCTTCAAGCCCTTATTGCTACGCTTTAAAAGCGTAAAAAAAGACGCGGTATAACTGAGTAACCTTGGCAGGCGAATAACATAGGTAGTTGATGTATAAAAGTATGGTTGTTCACTATTTTATAAAGGCCAGATAAAAAAGCACCGCATTAAATCTAGCGGTGCTTTATTTTTTAATATTACTTTTCAATATGACTTTCTAACAACGATTAGAAAAACGTCACTTGTACATCAATCCAAGCATTTGCCGTACCTAGCGTGCCACCTGTTTCTACAGGGTAAATGCTAAATTTACCCCAAGGGTCAGTGAATGTATGGTTTTTCTGCAAAGGCGCATCATTAAAGTCTTCTAACGCCCAATTTGAACTACGAGAGTTTGGTGTAGAGTCTAATAATAATGAGTTATGGTTGTACCAAGGTGCTGCATTGTTATCCATATAATTCTGCAGGTTGATCACAATACCGTTTTGTAAAAGTGGTGTACGTAATTGTTGATCCGGAGATGTATTTGCTTCACTCTTTTGGCGTGTTAAATATTCAACCCAAAACGTTTTATCGCCTGATGGTATTTTAAGACCAATAGCACCAGGTGCGTTGTGGCCTGATGATGTGCCATGATTATATGTGTAAATACGGTATTTACCAGATGTTGTTATAGTGGGCACGTCGGTGTCAGAAATCCAGTTATTAAAGTAACCTTTATACATTAGGTTCATTTCTTCTAACGAGTGAGCCCCCATGCCCATTAAGCCAAATACATTACCATAGTTGGTGACAACATCATTTGAATTGCCATTAAGCATGCTATTACCACCTTCAATTGACATTGAGTGATGTAACCCTAAAGCGTGCCCAGTTTCATGTGCAATTGTGCCTGCAGCATAAGTGTAAATCTCCATAAGCGGTGGACCTGCTTGAGAGTTAATGAAATAAGTTGCGTCTGTGCCTACAGGCGGTGCAGTCACCATTATAATCGTAGCTTCGCCCGGAAAGTTTGGATCTACTCCAGCATTGACGAGTTGCTCTTTATAGCCTGGATTCCATAACGTTTTATCATTGTTATAGTAATTGTGACTCTGTGGCATGGTAATTTTTGGCTTAATTTCCCAAGTAAAGTTGAATTTCCCATACGATTGCTCGGTGAAGTAATCTTTGGTCTTCTGCATTTCAGCATTGATTTGATCCGTGGTAAATTCTAAATCTTGATCTGGGAATCTAAATGGATAAACCAATACATGCACACCATTGTGATCATATCCATCATTGCCAGGGTCATCCGCGCCAGGAGTTACTCGGCAGCTGGTTTTGTTAAAGTCTGCAACAACACTTGCGCCTTTAAATAAACCTTCTAAACGAATATTGTTCCAACCGTTACGAGGGTTAGTTAATACCACACATTCAGTATTGCCGACTTTAGACGAACGGATACTGTCGTCGCCAGATTTTGGCCACTTGCCATCTGTTCTGCCAGCCAATGTTAAGTTACCTTGGCCGTAAGATGAACTAATTGCGATACTCGTTACATCTTGGTTAAACGTTGAAATAGCAAAACCAGTGCCTTGTGAAGCAGCGGGTACACATACTGGTACACCATCCGTGAGTGCTGTTTCAGTCGTAGGATCACTGGTTGCACAGATATTGGCTAAATCGCCACCATCACCTGGTGGGGTAGTTGACCCTGACTTTTTGGTTTTAGTCGTTAATATCGCACTCCAACCAGATGTATTTGTCGTATTTTTTGCATACATTACATAGTAATAGACTTTGTCTTGTACTAAACCTGTATCAGTAAAGCTGGTTTCATTCGCGTTAACAGTTGCTACGGTATGCCAAGATACACCAGCTGATGAACGTTGAATAATAAAGTTATCTTCGTTGTTAGAATTGTCACTCCAAGAGACGGTAGCACTCGATTCGGTCGTTGTACCCGTTAGATTGTTAGGCGCAACGATACTTCCAGTATTCCCATCTCCTGGGTTGTCTCCACCACCATCTATATCTCGACAAGACGTCGCACCAAAATCAACAGCAAGAGATGATTTATTGCGGGTGCCAGTGACTGCGATCATCAACCAGTACTGACTAGGATTACTAATGACCACGCACTCACCATTAGTTCCTGAAGTGATTGACTTATAAGCATTACTATTAGAACCTGTGCTAGGCCAGCGGCCTTGATCTACATATAAACTTAGGTCTCCAGTACCATGTCCTGTACTAATAGCAACACTGTTATACTCATTTGCACCGCTCAAGCTTAAATAGGCTATTCCATTGTCATTGACACAAATTGGTGTGCCGTCTGTTATCGAGGTTGAAGGTCCCTGCGTCGCACATACATCAGGCAGAGTTGCACCCAATGCTTGTTGTGAAAGCAGTATTGCTGAACCAAGCATCAACTTGGTCCAATGTGATGAAACGATTTTCATCGTGTTCTCCTTTATCATGTTGTAACTTATTTATGTTGTATTTTTACTGTGAAGTTAATGTAATTTTTCTGTAATTATCTTGGTGTATAAATAACCAATATGAATATATTGTATACAGTATATTTTTCAATGGATTTGCCTATAACACTTTCTTCTATGTTTATACCTTTATTGTTTTTCACGACATGAGATCAATGCACGTTGTTTGCGTGGCGTAGGAATGAAGTGGCTAAATTGGTTAGTATGCACTAATTAAATTATTGAAAATATTATATATTATTTTTTAATTGGGCATTTTTCTGCGTCGCAAAGTCGTATGGCTAAACACACTGTGACAAAGGGTATCTTTCATATGACAAAAAAATTAGTGAAAAAATAATTTGTCGGAATTAATTATTTTCACTGCTGGAGCTAAAAATACATCAATTTTTGGTTGATTAACGTATAAATCATGCATATGAGGCTGGTTTTGGCTAAATATGAAATAAAACATTCCAATTATTGTACCTGGGAATGTTTGGATAATTACTTTCTACATCAAATAATGACTTTGCAGTGTGCATACTTAATGATGTATGTAATTTTATTTTTTATACGACAAGTTATTTCCATGCGTTTTATGGAGATCAACGCGCATTACAAAGAAAGCATCTTTAATATGATTGCGGTAGGTTTTAGTATACTTAACCGCAGCTCTGGATAAGCGAATTTGCCCAATAAAGCTATTTTCCTCACTCTCAGCGTTGCTTTCATTTTTAATAGCCCGCTATTACTGCATAAGAGCGCCTTGATATTGAATAAAAGATCATCATTGGATTGTACGTAAGTTTGTTTACAAAACATCTTCTATTCCAAAACCCTTATCTAAACCTGAGGTTACCTAAATTAAACGTATGAAACTTTGTTCTATTTTTGCTTAGGTGTAGTACGCATATAACATAATCCATATTTGGCAAAGTATACACAGTGCTTATATCTGGGTGTAAGTTTAGACCGCGATAGGGCGAGTTTATTGGTGAGGGGATGTCACTGATTAGTTTATTTTCACCCGATGGTTATGTACAGTTTAGAGTCAGAAATGACATGGGGTATAGTGAAGGGGAGAGTGATGCAGGTTAGGAAAGTCCAAGAGCATGATCTTGAACGGGTGAGAGCGATTTGTATCCGAGCATTTAAAAAATCAATTGCAAGTAGCTTGCATGCAGAAGGCATTCATACTTTTAAAAGTATTGTAGAACACAGCGCGTTTTTACAGAGGATGCAGCAAGACAACGTACTTTTGGCCGTGGAGTGCAATGGTACCCTAGTTGGTATGATTGAACTAAAGGCTGGATGTCATGTAGCAATGCTTTTTGTTGACCCTGAATTTCAAAATAATGGGGTGGGTCGTACTTTGTTACACGCGATACTCAACCATGTAAGCGCTGATATTTTAACAGTCAGTGCGTCATTAACGTCTGTGGGCGCTTATAAAAAGTATGGATTTAACTGCGTTGGTGAAATACAAGAGTCATCAGGGCTTATCTATCAGCCGATGGAGTTATGTATGTGATATTTTAATGGAGCCGAATAAAGATAGTGATAAGCAGCTGGCTCTGCATTACTCAGCGTAAATAAAAAAGGCTTAATAAGTTATGATATAAATATCAGTAACAACATAAGCCTTTTAAACACCTTATAAAAACGTAATCTGGTACGCTTTTAATTCAGCAGCTATTAGTTAGCGTCAACAACCTTTACAGGCACTGCTTTTTCAGCACTGAATTTTGTTGTTAGCTCTTCTTCTAACGGCGTAAATGCGGTTAGGTCGATACCATCAACTGCAGCTGTGTACTCTTCAATTGTTGGGAAACGACCCAATACAGTTGAAAGGACAACAAGTGGTGTAGAACCCAGTAATGACTCACCTTTTTTCTCTGACGTATCAGCAACAACACGGCCTTGGAAAAGACGTGTAGAGGTAGCTATAACTGTATCACCAGGCTCTGCTTTTTCTTGGTTACCCATACAAAGGTTACAACCAGGGCGTTCTAAATACATGATGTTTTCGTACTTAGTACGAGCTGCTGTTTTAGGCTTCTCGTCGTCGAACTCAAAACCAGCGTATTTAGCAAGAATATCCCAGTCGCCTTCTGCTTTAAGCTCATCAACAATGTTATATGTTGGTGGCGCTACAACCAATGGCGCGTTGAATGTAATTGCACCATTTTTAGCCTCAAGGTTTCTAAGCATTTGCGCGATGATCTTCATATCGCCTTTGTGTACCATACAAGACCCAACAAATCCTAAATCAACTGGCTTGTCGTTGTAGAATGATACTGGGCGGATCACATCGTGCGTGTAACGCTTAGATACATCTTCGTTATTTACGTCAGGGTCAGCAATCATTGGTTCGTTGATTTGGTCTAAATCAACAACAACTTCGGCATAATATTTCGCTGCGTCATCAGGTGCTAGGGCTGGGTTAGTACCAGAGTTGATCTCTTCAATTCGCTTGTCAGCTAAATCGATAAGACCCTGAAGTGTTTTAGCGTCGTTTTCCATACCTTTGTTGATCATGATCTGGATACGGCTCTTCGCAAGCTCGATAGATTTGATCAACGTTTCATCATTTGAAATACAGATTGACGCTTTCGCTTTCATCTCTGCAGTCCAGTCAGTAAAAGTAAACGCTTGGTCGGCCATTAGCGTACCAATGTGTACTTCAATAACACGGCCTTGGAAAACGTTCTCACCGCTAAATTGCTTAAGCATTTGCGCTTGAGTTGAATGTACTACATCACGGAAGTCCATGTGGCCTTTCATGCGGCCTTTAAAAGTCACTTTTACCGACTCAGGAATAGGCATTGCCGCTTCACCTGTAGCCAATGCTAAAGCAACAGTACCAGAGTCAGCACCAAATGCGACACCTTTAGACATACGAGTATGCGAGTCACCACCGATAATAATTGCGCGGTCATCAATGGTAATGTCATTCAGTACTTTGTGAATAACGTCAGTCATTGAATGGTAAACACCTTTCGGGTCACGTGCTGTGATTAAACCGAACTTGTTCATGAACGCCATTAGTTTTGGAATGTTAGCTTGTGCTTTACTATCCCAAACTGAAGCCGTGTGACAACCTGACTGATATGCACCATCAACAATTGGTGATATTACAGATGCAGCCATAGCTTCAAGTTCTTGTGATGTCATTGGGCCAGTTGTATCTTGCGAGCCTACAATGTTTACTTTAACGCGCACATCAGACCCTGCGTGTAGTGCAGTTTTTGATGCTACACCAACTGAGTTGTTGTTAAAGATTTTTTCAACTGCAGTTAGGCCTTGGTTCTCATGAGAAATCTCTTTTGACGCAGCATATACAGCAGGCGCTTCAACACCTAATGTTTCAGCTGCAAAAGTTTGTAGTTTCTTACCGAATACAACCGCATAAGAACCACCTGCTTTCATGAACTCAACTTTTTGAGGTGTGAACGCAGAAGACACATCAACAAGCTCTTTGTCACCGTTGTAAAGCTTTTTCTCTTTGGTGTCGATTGTTAATACAGTACCCGTTGCAACTGAGTAAGCTTCTTCAAGTACTGGGTCGCCATTTGCGTCGGTAACATTGTTACCATTTTCATCTGTTTTCTTAACCCAGTTTTGAAGGTCAAGACCAATACCGCCAGTTACGCCAACCGTCGTTAAGAAAATAGGTGAAATACCATTGGTACCTGCAACCACTGGTGCAATGTTAATAAATGGGACATATGGGCTTGCTTGTTTACCAGCCCAAAGAGCCACGTTATTAACGCCAGACATACGTGACGAACCCACACCCATCGTACCTTTTTCAGCAATAAGCATAACTTTTGCGTTAGGGTGCTTTTTCTGTAGCTCTACAATTTCTTGTTGTGCTTCAGGTGTGATCATGCATTTACCGTGTAATTCACGATCTGCACGAGAGTGAGCTTGGTTACCTGGAGAAAGTAAGTCAGTTGAGATATCGCCTTCACCAGCAATATAAGTAACAACGTCAACTTTTTCTTCAATTTCAGGTAGCTTAGTGAAAAACTCAGCTTGTGCGTAACTTTCTAGAATATCTTTTGCAATTGCATTGCCCGCTTTGAATGCAACCTCTAGACGTTCAGTATCTGCTTCGTAAAGGAATACTTGCGTTTTTAACACATCGGCTGCTGGAGCAGATACGTCAGTGTTATCACTTAGCGCTAGATCAAGCAGTACTTCAATAGAAGGACCACCTTTCATGTGAGATAGTAATTCAAAAGCGAAAGTAGACGTAATTTCTTCAACAACAGACTCACCAAGAATGATTTCTTTTAGGAATTTTGCTTTTACACCGGCTGCGCTGGTGGTTCCTGGTAGTGTGTTGTAGATAAAGAAATTTAATGAGTCTGCGCGGTGCGCATGACCCGTATCTTTTATTTGGCCAATAATCTCTGATAGTAACGCTTCGCTATCGATTGGCTTTGGATTCAACCCAAGTTCTTGCTTACGGTTTTGGATTTCATCCATGTATTCTGTGTACAAACTCATAGAAACCTCTTTTGCTATACAATGCTCATATATAAAACCGGCTTATTTTACCTGATTTGCCTCGCCGAGTAATCATTTAATTGAGCTGTACTGTAATAGCGACGGATTTGCTTATCAGTTACAGCTCAGTTTGATTATTTATCAATCAAGTTAAAGACCATGCTTGTTAGCGTTGAATTATAGACTATGCGAATGACTCATTGACGTGAAGTCTTGATATAGTGCGTGATGGCGTGAATTTAGCGTTGAACACCGATGGCGAATACGGGAAAATCAATGTTAATAAAAATCGGGAAAACGCGTGCGCTGATGAAGGGACTCGTTAGACTAAAGTTTTAAATATGCAGGCCATAAGTTTAAGTTATACAGTTGGTTAATCATTATGGTTAGGTGAAAAATAACCCCCAATCCTAATGATTAATTCGCTTAGTTATAGGACCTAAGCGGTTCTATTTCAGTTTTGCTTAATGTGTGATGTTGCTTGCTAGGACAAACGGTTTAACACCAATCGCGTTATAAATTTGTTCCGGCTTGAATACTTGTTCACCTTTAATGACCAGTGATGTTTTACGCAGTGCTGTTATGTCTTCAAGTGGATCACCATCAACCTTAGTTAGAAGCAAGTCACTGTTGTACAACCATCGTAATCAGATTTGCATTCCCAGCTTTGGTGGCATTTATTGGATTGACGGCCTCTATAGGCACCAGCAACTTCGGGAGTTTGCGCTTTGTCTATGCTCTTATCCATCGATAGATTTTTCATGTTTTTCTTTTTTAGATTTAATCTCATGTTTGCTGTCCCTCATTTACAATGACCTAGCGTTTACTTTATTGCATATAAAAGAGTTTATAAAAAGAGATTTGAATTATTATAATTTGTTGGCGTTATATTTATGTCGGTTTATGGTAACTTATTTATTTATAGTCCAATAAAGACAGAAAGGCTCAGTAATGGAATTATTAGTACGATTTATCGATGCATTTACAGGGTATGATTGCAAAGGGAATTCTGCGGCTGTTATTGAAGTCAAGCTACCATTAGCCGAACAACTAATGCAGGAAATTGCAACGAAAAACAATGTATCTGAGACTGCATTTATTCTGCGTACTAAAAATAAATATGAGATACGTTGGTTTTCACCATTAACTGAAATTGATTTTTGTGGGCACGCTACACTTGCGTCGGCCCATTACTTATTTGAAGAAGACATAAAGTTAAAAAAAGTAGTATTCACTGCAAAAGCGGTTGGTGATATGACCGTTGAAAAGCACGCCGATGGCACAATTCTTATGAATTTCCCAAATCAAGAGCCTGAATTAGTTGTTACTCCACCGGGTCCTTTATTAAAGGGGCTTTCGATTGAACCGGCAGAGGTTTACTGCAATGCCCAAGCGTACTTTGCAATTTATAATTCAGAGCACGATGTACAGACGTTGGAATATATGACGAGTGAACTGATTAAGCTGGCTCCAAGAGATGTGGTTGTGACTGCTTTATCACAAAAATATGATTTTGTTTCGCGTTATTTTTGGCCTGCAAATGGAGGCGATGAAGACCCTGTAACAGGTTCAATTCATACCGGTCTTGCGCCATTTTGGGCTCGCCGACTCAATAAAAACGCATTGATTGCCTATCAAGCTTCTGAACGCGGAGGGGTCCTTCATTGTAGCGTTAATCATGATAAGGTACACATCTCTGGTAGGGCCGTCTCCGCTTTGTGTAATAGTGTAACTATTTAACATAAAATGAGTTTTATAAGTGAATTAAGGACAGTATTATATGAATTTGAATCAAGTAACTTTGCCTGTTAAGAATATGAATGAGGCAACTGATTTTTATAGTCTACTCGGCTTTAATCAAATTGTTGATACAGGACATTATGCGAGATTTGAATGCCCTGATGGTGGTGCAACATTTTCTTTGTCATTAGAGACATCAGCTCATAATACCGGCGTTGTTATTTATTTTGAGTCAGATAGGTTAGATGAGTGGTATCAGGAACTTGTGAACAAGGGCATCACTTTTGAACAGCAGCCAGTTGATCAAAGTTACCTGTGGCGTGAAGCCGTGCTATATGATCCATCAGGGAATAAAATAAAGTTATATTGGGCTGGAGAAAATCGTTTAAACCCACCGTGGCGGGTAAATTAGTGACACTTGTTAAATGGAATGTGGAAAGATGTTTGTTGCATTAGTGCTTTAATAAAAGTCTAGTTATATTTAAGTTTGACTTAACTTAAGTATTAAACGGTTAATCTCTTATCGTTAAGGCCTTAAAAGTCCAATATTTTATAAATTAGAAGCGTTTGCCAATGATAAGGTTAACAAATACTTCTCTTTTGCTGTTTAAGTAATAATATTCAGCTTTTTAGGGGGGTAATTTATTAAACCCTAAAGTTGGGGGGGGGTAGCTTGCGTTAGGCAGTTATTAACTCAGACGAATAAGTCTTTTTAAAGTTAGCAGTTGAAGCAATACCTGTATGTCAGTGAACTTTTATTCTGAAAAAGCTATAATGGTTTATTACATTTATATTATCATCCATCACCATGAATTTATAACAATAAAAAGGAACTGTTTTGATATCAATTAAATCGACTTTATCCGTATTTTCTTTACTACTAGTTACGTCATTGGCCTTTGCAAACCCTCAGTCAGAAATTCACCATACTCTGAAGTCTAATATTTTAAAGCAAGATAGATCATTCGTAGTTCATCTGCCAAAAAGTTATGAGGATGGCAGCAATAGAAAGTATTCGGTACATTACCTACTAGATGGAGATTTGAACCTGTCTTTAGTAAAAGGTGTACTTGATAGGATGCAAAAAATTCAAGGCGCACCAGAAGCCATTGTTGTTGCCATAGAAAGTAAAAATAGGACCTGGGACTTAACACCAACAGTCAATCAAGACCCGAGAGGGCCTGTAGGCCAAGGCGGTGGAGCTGATGGGTTTTTAAACTTTATTGAAAAAGAACTTATTTCGTACATCGATGACAATTATCGAACTCATGATTTTAAAATGATATCAGGTGGCTCTATTGGCGGTTTGTTTGTTTTACATGCTATGCAGTCACAACCGTTTTTATTTGATGCACATTTTGCATACAGCCCTGCGGTTTGGTGGGCAGACCGCACAACTGCGAAGAGGGTTAAAAAGTTTTTGACAAACAATAAAACCTACAAGTCCTATTTGTATATGAATATGGGAAATGAATCGGGTGAGATGAGAGAAGTTTACGAAGATTTACTGTCATTTATGAAGAGCAATCAGCCTGAGGGCATGCGTTTTGTTAATCAAGCTTTTCCAGATGTACCTCATGGCTTAACTTCGGCAGCGGGGCAGTTTAACGCCTATCATAATTTGTTTTTTCCAATTGAAATGCCAACGATCAAAGTAACCAATGGGGTACAATCTATCATTGAGTATTACGCTAAAGTTTCTCATCAAAGAGGTAAAATTATCGCTCCTCCAGAGATGGTTGTTAACCGCATTGCATACGAGTTTTTTCAAAGAAGAGAGTTAGAAACGGCTGTCGCGCTTTTTAAGTATAACCTTAAAACATACCCTAACCACACGTATGCTTATGGCGGTTTAGCCGATGTGTATCAGTCAATGAATAAACGAGAAGAAGCCCACTCATTGATAAAGTCAGCTTTGACTCTATTAAAACCCGGTGACGAGGCTTACGAATATTATAAAAATATGGATGCAGAATTAGCTGATGATAACAAGGATAAAGCGACCTTTTAAGTTATTTTTGAGTAGCACATTGAAGGTGATCGACTTTCAATGTGACTACCTCGAGTTGGTGAAAGTATAATCCAACAAGCAATCGTGCAGCATAAATGCGACCTTTCTTAATGAATCATTTAAAGGTAAGCGCCTGTTGGAAACGGGACCACGTAAGCGCGGAGTTAATAGTAATGATATACCTAAAGTACCCGTTCTTCTTACATTAGATCGCAACGGTGCTGTCACTCATTGCGTTTTACAGAGGTTATTAGTAACTGTCTAAACGCCTTAGAGTGTCTTGTGTACAGACGGCAATTTGTCGTATCAAACAATCACCAAGAACCTGCCTTTTGAGATTGATAATAAGCGACTTATATATGGCATCTACCACATTCAAACGCTCAAAAATTGGATGATATGCTGGAAACAGTGGCTTAGAAAATTTAATGGCGTTGGAACTGACTATCTTTATAACTACATCGCATGGCTGAAGCTAATGGATCAAATGCAAGGTGATGATAGTTGGAGCAACTTAGCACTGTGATGCCAATTGACCATATAATCCCCACCTCATTCGAGTTTCTTTAATCATTTAGTATCTTCAATGTAACACTCATCTTGTAAGAATGAGATCTCTGAGAGTAGCTTGTCATATTCAACCGAACAATATAAAACTCTTCCTTCTTCTTTTGCTTTATTAACCCTGCTGAAACAAGGCTGGAAGTGTGTTGACACGTCCAGTATTCAGAATTTTAACTTCCATAATTCTAGAAATGAGGGTTTAAAATATGAATATAACCGAAGAAATGGTTTTTGATACCTTAAATATGTTTGGCTTTTTAGCCGTTGAGCTAACGTTACTTTTTTTGGGGGAGTTACACAATGACATACATGAGACTGTTAGATATGATGTAATTCTCTTCAATGCATGTGACAGTTTAACATAGACTCAGTTTGAGCGAATACTTCACTTTAGTGTACTAAGGGCATGGTGCTTTCGTAAGCGAGGTCCATACCCTTGATATTTTACACGTCCTTAAAACTTGTATTTAATGTTTGCTGTTACAGTGCGACGCTGGCCATAGAAACAGTCTCCGCGGTATAAACAACTGGTGATAACCGTTTTATCGCTTAAGTTCTTAATATTAAGATTGACATCAATATTGTCGAATTCATATCCAACCATAAAATCAAATAAGGTGTAGCTATCGGTGGTCTTTGGACTATTAATAGATTGACCCATGAACTCAATTGCTCGACTACCATCATATGTTTCACCTACATATCTAAATCCAGCACCCACTTTAAACCCGTTGATGAACTGTTCTGGACGATAGGTAACCCAAGTATTTAACATATGTTTTGGTGTTGCAGATAACGCTGCCGTATCTGTTAATGCTTGACTCAAGTAGCTTGTTTCGCCCGATGCATATAATTGCACAAGCTCTGAAAGGGTTTTATCAGAGGTGTTTTGCTCTGATTTTGTGTAAGCGTAGGCAGAATACACATCAACCTGATCAAACTCTAGTTGTGCTTCAAGCTCAAACCCTTCGATATCAACACTGCCGTCTTGTACGGTGAGTTCAGGAGAAACCACGCGTTTTTTATTTTTGTCAGTAATGTCAAAGTATGACGCAGTGATCAAGTGTTCAGTACCTTGAGGTTGGAATTTTACCCCCACTTCTACTTGCTCACCTTCTTGAGGTTTGAAGTCTCCACCTTGTGGGCGCGAGCCATAAATGGGTAAAAAAGACTCTGAGTAACTAGCATAGGGTGCAACTCCATTATCAAAGCTGTATAAAATACCTAATCTACCTGTTGTTGCACTTTGTTTTGTTTTCACCGAGTTTGGTGCATCACTTTGACTTTGTACATTATCACGGCGTAACGCAGCGTTAAGGACCCAATTATCAAACTTAATTGTATCTTGTATGTACAGACCTACTTGACGGTCATTTTTCTCTGGGGTGTTGGGGATCAATTCAGACCCTGGTAAAAACCCTGTTTGACCATATACTGGGCTATATAAATCTAATGAAGTGTTTACGTCTAAGCCGATTGCCGCTTTAATTGAATCTGGTGTGAGGTAGAGGCGGTCCGTATCTGTGTCTGCACTTTGATAGTCAACGCCCATTACTAGGTTATGTTCGAAATCGCCAGTATAAATCAGTCCATGTAGTTGCAAGTCAGATGTCACCGTTTCTGACGAAGCATCTTGTAAACTGAAATTGCGAACAATAGAACGCTTGTCGTCTTGCAGCTTTGGTGGCCACGCATACATAGTGCGATAAATGGCTTCACTTTCTAGGTGACGTGCTGTCCAGCTAACAGAGAAATCTTCACTCAACATATGATCAACAATTAATGTGATAGCATTTTGTTCTGTATCGTATTGATCCCAACCAGGCTCACTGACAAAACGACGACTCTCTATTTGACCATGTTCTGCGGGTAAGATGGTTCCTTCATGAGGGAAGAACTGCGTACTTGACCCAGACTTATTTTTTTGAAAATTGCTAAGCAAGGTCACACTGGTATCTTCACTAATATGCCATGCAATACTTGGTGCGAAGAAGCTTGCGTCGTTATTTACAAAGTCTGTTTGCGTATCACTATCACGGTACAGGCCAACAAAGCGTGCTTCGACAGATTTATCCGCGGTTAATGTGGTGTTGAAATCAGCAGCAATTTGCGTGCGGCCAAAATTACCAACTTGCGCAACGATTTCACCTGATGTTTGTGAATGAGGCCGTTTGGTCACCATATTTATGATACCACCCGTTGAGCCTTGCCCATAAAGCATTGAAGAAGGGCCCTTGAGAATTTCGATGCGTTCCATATTGTATGTATTTGGACGGGCATTGTTGTAATAGCCAAACATGAGTTGTAAGCCATCGAGGTATTGAACAGGCGCAACACCGCGGATGTTAGCCCAATCTCCTCGGGTGTCGACACCATATGGCCCGTTAAATACACCCGCTACATAGCCGATTGCTTCCTGCAAATTTTCAGCACCTAAGTCTTGGATACGTTCCGATGTTAACACTGAAACAGATACAGGGCTTTCGATAATGGGTGTATCTGATTTACTTGCCGATGCGCTGACATATGAGATAAGTCCTTTGGCACTCACGGTAATTTTTTCTATATCATCGTGTTTAACATCTTCCGCCATGACGTTGCTAGATAGCGCAACAAGAGAGGCAGCAAGGAGCTTTGGATACTTTAGTTTCAGTTTTTGCATTTTTACAACCTAGGATATGTGATTGAGAGTATTTTTCATGCGGATTATACGAATAATGATAAGTATTCGCAATTGTATTATTGGAATAATAGTTAACCTCAGGTTTGGATAAGGGTTTTAGAATAGAAAATGTTTTTGTAAACAAACTTGCGTACAGTCCAATGATGATATTTTGTTCAATATCAAGGCGCTTTTATGCAGTAATAGCGGGCTATTACAAGTGAAAGCAACGCCGAGAGTGAGAAGAATAAGCTTTATTGGGCAAATTCGCTTATCCAGAGCTGAGGCTAGGTACTTATATGCAATTTAAAGAACATGATTTATTATTCAAGAACTTGTTGAACGTGACGAAAAGTCCGGATGATAGGGGGAAGGGAAGATGCAAGCCTTCAGAACAGGTTTGCATCCATATAAGAAGGAAAGCGTGATTACACCTTAAATTGCTCTAGCATACTTTCTTGATGGGCTATTTTGTCTACTTGACTTTGCATGGTTTGATCAACCGTGTTTGCTTCATTGAATACCATATCAGAGATATTTCTGATCTCTAACGCATTATGATTCACTTCATCAACCACCTGACGCTGCTCATTTAACATACTAGCAATCTGTAAGTTGAGCTCAACAATATGCTCTATTGCGCTGCGTATTGCTTGTAAAGATGACTTGGTTTCATCTGCTTTACCAACGGTTTTTTCAACCACGGCTTGGCTTTTCTTCATGACTTGTACTGCGTTTACAGCCCCCGATTGTAGTTGATCAATCATGGTTTTTATTTCAGTGGTTGCTTCTTGTGTTCGTTGGGCCAATGTTCTCACTTCATCAGCGACTACGGCAAAACCACGGCCTGACTCACCAGCACGAGCGGCTTCGATCGCCGCATTGAGGGCGAGTAAGTTGGTTTGTTCGGCAATACCATTTATCACCGATAATATTTGCTCAATGCCACTGGAAGAAACTTCTAGTTCATTGACAACAGTCACCGCAGTCGTAATTTGCTCCGATAAATGTGCAATAGTATCGGTTGTTTCGGATACAATCTTTTGTCCTTCAAGTGCGACGCCGTCAGTGTTTTGAATCGCTTCTGCGGCATCTTGCGCAGTATTGGCTACACGCTGTTCTGTGGTTGACATGCTTTCAGTGGCGATTGCAAGTGCACTTAACGATTCTAATTGCCTTGATATAGCAGTACTAGCATGGTTAGCCCCAGACGAGGTTTGTTTAGCGTCAGCAAGAATCTCATGTCCAAGCACTTGAATATCAGCGATTAGCTGCTGAAGCCGAGCCGTGAACAGGTTAAAGTTTGTCGCCAAAGAAGCGAACTCTGGTTCACTTTCTGTATTTAGTCGTACAGTTAAGTCTGCATTTCCTTGCGCAATGTTCGCCATTGCTTCATTTATATCAGCAAGTGGCTTAAGTAGTATATTGATAACGATTGACAGGACAATGATGCTAATGATGACAAATAAAACCGTAAATACGGTAGAGTCTTGGGTGAGTTTATCTATTGCTGAAAATACTTTTTCTTTTTCAAGTGCAACACCAACTAACCAGTCGTATCCGGCGACCTCTCGAAACACGATAATATGCTCTTTATTGTTCAAATTAAGCGATTGGGTAGATGTTGTGTCAAAGGGAAGATTGCCTAGAAAACTGGACGCTTTTTCACCATTTAATTTAGTGTCTGGATGAGAAATGATGGTGCCGTCTTTACTAACCATAAATGCAAATCCAGCATCAAAAAGATTAAACGAGTTAATCATATTGCCAAGTTTAGACAGACTCACATCGAAAAATATCGCGCCATGAAAACGACCATTCTTTTTGACTGGAGTACCGATAGAAACGACAATTTCTTTACTTACAGAATCAGCATAGGGTGCTGTCACAATGAGTTCATTGGCACTTTTTGCATCGGTATACCATGGACGCTTTCTTGGGTCCCACGTTGGTCCTGGGTTCCACGATGGGTCACTGGCTACATACTTCCCCGTATTTTCTTCACCATATCCAATGAGAATAAATTGCTCGATGAGCTTTGGTTGCGACAACAAAGGTGCTGCACTTTGCAAAGAGTCAAGATCAGCGACTAAACTGGTTGCTAAAGAGGCTAAGTCTGCGCTGCCATCCATTTGCGCCGTAACGGTATTACTAATACCCTGAATAATCTCAGCAACGCTTTGGTCCACCTGAGTTTCAAGATTACTTTTGATTGAAAAGTATTGTTTTATTGACAATACACTTAGTGCTAGAAATAACACTATAGATGATACCACTATTATTTTGTGTTTGAACTTCACGGCACTTCTCCAACACTCGACATCATTTAAATGTAAAACATTAACAAAAACTTGCAACAATTCGCTGTGATTACTGTAACAGAGTTTCTTTTATAAGAAACAAAGAAATATAGTTTTTTCAGGTACAAACACGCTATAAACAATTATATCTGTGAGTTTACTACGAATTATAGTCTGCATAACCGTTGTGTTTTATTTTTTAATGCGTTTACGGGTTTTCGAAGGTAGGTATGAACGTAGGTTCGTACTCTGTGAGAATCTAGAGGAGTTAATTGATATGATGATGACTGTACCAAATACAAAAACCTGCTTAGTAGAAAGCAGGTTTTTGAAATGCGATAATAATTATGCGTTTTCTAGTGCAGCACGAGGTTCAACGAACTCCATGTTGAAGCCTTCAGCAACTTCTTTACATGTAATTTTACCGTTAAGTACGTTTAGGCCATTCATGAAATGTTGATCTTCAAGAAGTGCTGCTTTGTAGCCTTTATTCGCCAGTTTAATAATGTAAGGTAGAGTTGCATTATTCAAGGCAAATGTTGACGTGCGAGGTACAGCACCCGGCATGTTAGCAACACAGTAGTGAACAACTTCATCTACAATATATGTTGGGTCAGCGTGTGTTGTTGCTTTAGACGTTTCGATGCAACCACCTTGGTCGATAGCAACGTCTACGATAGCAGCGCCAGGCTTCATGCGTTTAATATGATCTGCTGTAACTAGCTTAGGCGCTGCTGCACCTGGGATTAGCACACCACCGATCACGAGGTCAGCTTCTAAAACGTGCTTCTCTAATGCATCTGCAGTAGAGTAAATCGCTTTAACGCGGTTACCAAACTGTGCATCAATACGACGAAGTACGTCAGTGTTACGATCAAGGATAACAACATCTGCACCCATACCAACAGCCATTTGAGCTGCATTGTTACCAACCATACCACCGCCGATAACAACCACTTTAGCAGGCTCAACACCAGGTACACCACCTAGTAGCATACCGCGACCGGCATTTGATTTTTCAAGTGCCTGTGCACCAGCTTGAATTGACATACGACCAGCAACTTCTGACATTGGTGCTAGAAGCGGTAAGCCGCCGCGCGGATCCGTAACCGTTTCGTATGCAATACAAATAGACTTACTTTTAACAAGGTCTTCAGTTTGTGGAAGATCTGGTGCAAGGTGAAGGTATGTGAACAAAATTTGTCCTTCACGTAACATAGCGCGTTCAACAGCTTGAGGTTCTTTTACTTTTACGATCATATCTGCTTTAGCAAACACATCAGCAGCAGTATCTAAAATTTCTGCACCTGCTTGAATGTAGTCTTCGTTAGTAAAACCAATACCATTACCTGCATTAGTTTCAACAAAAACTTGGTGGCCATGGTTAATTAGTTCACGAACACTTGCTGGAACCATACCTACGCGGTACTCGTGGTTTTTTATTTCTTTAGGTACACCGATAATCATAATAAATCGCCTTAAAATAGAACGGGATAAAATTTTCGACTATTATATTCATGCCCAGCTAGTGTGTCTCACCTTTTTAAAGTGGTTTTGTAGTGATATACTCTTTAATTATGGAATGTGTAGTTTAAGTAACTAGTGAAATGCATCAACAATTAGACCGAATCGATAGAAGTATTTTAGTTGAATTACAAAAAGACGGTAGGGTTTCTAACGTCGAACTTGCTAGACGCATTGGTTTAAGCGCAACTCCGTGCTTAGAGCGTGTAAAAAAGTTAGAGCGAGAAGGGTTTATTCGCGGATACAAAGCAGTAGTGGATCCTGCTAAAGTAGGGCAGGGCTTATTGGTATACGTAGAAATCACCATTAGTAAGAATTCCCCAGATGTTTTTGATAAGTTTAATCAAGCGGTTAGACAGCATGATGAAATCATTGAGTGCCATTTAGTGTCAGGTAATTTTGATTTTTTGTTAAAAACACGGGTAACAGATATGTCTGAGTATCGAGGTGTTTTAGGTGATATTTTGCTAAAATTACCCAATGTGAGTGAAAGCCGAACATATGTAGTCATGGAAGAAGTAAAAGGAGAGGAAGGGGAAATTATAAAACCTTGTGCACCATAAGGAAATTCTTGCTAAGGTGTGTCTTAAAATGATGATTAAAAGAATAAAATAGAGGAATACGCTCGTATGCGTTTAAATGGTATACAACGCCTCCTTGAAACTGGCTTAATTATAAGCACCGCTGCTGCCATTTTCATTTTATGCGCGTTGATCAGTTATGATCCCGTCGATCCGTCATGGTCTCAAACCGGTGAGTTTATAAAAGTTAAAAACATAACTGGAACTGCGGGTGCGTGGATTGCGGATATATTATTGCTGAGTTTTGGGTGGCTTGCCTTTTTAGTTCCCGCGGTTATCCAAACGTTTGGATATTTGTTATTTAAAAAGCCACATAAAATACTACAATTAGATTATACCACGTTGGGTTTGCGTGTTATTGGCATGACTTTATTTGTGGCGTCAGCGAGTGCCATAAGTAGTATTAACTTCGACGATATTTTTCAGTTTCCATCAGGCGGCTTTATTGGCGACGTTATTGCCGATGCGATGATGCCTGCATTCAATTTTACTGGGACCTCCATTTTACTATTGTGTTTCTTTTTTGCCGGATTAACCTTACTAACTGGGGTTTCGTGGGTCGAATTTGTTGATTATTTGGGTGAAAAGGTCGTTTGGTTCTTTAAATGGTTGTCAAAAAAGCTCTCACAAAGCGCTTCTGCACATAGAGTCAATGAAGTTAACGCTGTGTCTGATGAGCAAGTAGAGGGTGTAGTCGATTTAGCTACACAAAAGTCAAAAGCAGAGCGAATACCGCCAAAAAATGAAAATGATGTTGATATAGGAATAACTGAGTCAGTTAGTACAGAGTCAGATGAGCAAGCAGGTGCTGATAAAGAGCTCGAAAAAAATGCTGAAAACGAGTCAACTCATCCCAAAACTCGAAAATTGAAAGATAAATTATTTGGCAACAATAATACAAAGAATAATGAAGAATCGACACCGGCTGTTCATATAGAGCCTGAAGTAATTGAAGGCGCCTCGGTATTTGATGAACTTGATAATATATTAGAGCAAGAGATTAACTTTTCAGCAATTGATGATGAGGGGTTTGATACGGCGGCTGCATTAAATGCCCTTGATGAATCAGCAGCCCCCGTTGTATCACGGGAAGTACCAAGAGAAACAACCGTGATATCTCCTGCTCGACCAATAAAACAAACGGTAAACCATACTGAAGCGCAAAATGTAGCTTCTCAGTATGTGCCACCCCCAACGGCTAAAGAACAGTTTGAAGCATTGCTAGAAGAGCGGCCGCCAATGGCACCGCTGCCTTCGTTAGAATTATTAGATAGGCCAGACAAAAAAGAGAACCCTATTTCTAAAGAAGAACTAGAGGCTGTTTCTAGGTTGGTAGAAGTAAAGTTACTTGATTTTAATATTCAGGCAGCCGTTGTGGGGGTTTATCCAGGTCCGGTTGTAACACGCTTTGAACTAGATCTTGCACCGGGTATTAAAGTGGCGAAGATCACTGGTCTTGCAAAAGATTTAGCTCGTTCATTGTCAGCTGTGAGCGTACGAGTTGTTGAAGTGATCCCTGGTAAAACTTATGTCGGTTTAGAGCTCCCCAATAAGCATCGTGAAATCGTGCGCCTATCTGAAGTTATCGGTGCGCCAAAATTCACTGATAATGAGTCACCTCTAACCATGGTTTTGGGTAAAGATATTGCAGGTGACGCTGTAGTGGCAGATCTTGGCAAAATGCCACATTTACTTGTTGCGGGTACAACAGGCTCGGGTAAGTCAGTGGGCGTTAATGTCATGATATTAAGCTTACTGTATAAATCACCGCCTGAAGATGTACGAATGATCATGATTGACCCAAAAATGTTGGAGCTATCAGTATACGAAGGGATCCCCCATTTGTTATGTGAAGTTGTGACAGATATGAAAGAAGCGTCTAACGCATTGCGTTGGTGTGTAGGGGAAATGGAGCGCAGATATAAGTTGATGTCTGCGTTGGGCGTTCGAAATTTAAAGGGATATAACCAGAAAGTCAAAGACGCTAAAAACGCAGGCCATCCGATTTTAGATCCGCTGTTTAAAGACACTGATGGTATGGCGTCTGAAGCACAAGAGCTGGATAAATTGCCGAGTATCGTGGTCGTTATTGATGAGTTTGCCGATATGATGATGATTGTTGGCAAAAAAGTGGAGGAACTTATAGCACGTATTGCGCAAAAAGCCCGAGCAGCTGGCATACACTTAGTGTTGGCAACGCAAAGACCTTCAGTTGATGTCATAACGGGTTTGATAAAGGCAAATATACCGACACGAATGGCGTTTCAGGTTTCGAGTAAAATTGATTCGCGAACCATACTTGACCAACAAGGCGCAGAGAACTTATTAGGTATGGGTGATATGTTGTATTTGCCACCTGGTACCAGTGTACCTATTCGAGTTCATGGCGCATTTGTTGACGACCATGAAGTACATGCGGTGGTGAGTGATTGGAAAGCACGTGGCAAGCCCAATTATATTGAAGAAATATTGTGCGGAGATGCGACAGAAGATATTTTATTACCTGGAGAGGCACCAGAAAATGCCGATGATGAATCTGATCCACTTTATGACGAAGCGGTTGGGTTTGTTATTGAAACCGGTAAAGTATCGGTGTCGAGCGTGCAGCGTAAATTGCGTGTAGGCTACAACAGAGCGGCGCGATTAGTGGAACAAATGGAAACATCTGGTGTGGTTAGTTCACCAGGTCATAACGGTGCCAGAGAAGTTTTGGTGCCAAAAGGTGGAGTAAATTAATGACCTTTCAATCTAAAGTTTTAAACTCTTTTTTAATCAAACCAACAGTACTTGTTGTTGGTTTGATGTTAAGTTCACAGTCTTGGGCCGACGCAGCTGGTGACTTAAAAACCAAATTGGCGTCGATGAATAGCTTTAAAGCACAATTTTCACAACAAGTAAAAGACGAACAAGGTGAAGTACTGCAGTCTGGGGCAGGTAATATTGCATTAGCTCATCCATTAAAAATACGCTGGCAACAAGCCTCGCCAGATGAAACATTGTTTGTTTCTGATGGAAAAAAAACATTTTACTATGATGCGTTTGCTGAGCAAGTAACGATAATGAGCACCAATGGGCTTATTGATACCACACCCTTTATTTTATTAACGACACGTGATGAAAAACAATGGCAAAAGTATCAAATTAGTAAAACTAAAAAAGGATTTAGAATAACACCGAAGACGGGTGTTGAATCGCAAGTTGAAATATTGGATATTGCGTTTACCGCGTCAGATACCTTGCAGTCAGTCAGCGTCACGGATGTGTCAGGTCAAATATCAGAGTTTGCTTTTAAAAACAGTCAAATAAATGAAGTGCTAACGGACAAACTGTTCAGCTTTGAGATCCCTGAAGGGGTGGTAATCGATGATCAAACAAGCAGTGAGTAGTGGATTGTGACAAATCTTGGTTTTGACTTTGCACCAGATGTAAGGCCATTGGCTGCGCGTATGAGGCCTACAAACCTCAATGAATATATAGGGCAAAATCATATTTTAGATCCAGCGCTACCTTTGTATCAAGCCATACTTTCAGGCCGTTGTCATAGTCTAATTGTTTGGGGTCCTCCGGGTGTTGGTAAAACCACACTAGCGGAAATTATTGCCCATCATGCGGATGCTGAGTTGACGCAACTTTCGGCTGTGGCGGCAGGTGTTAAGGATATACGCGATGCCGTGAATCTAGCCAAGGAGCGGTTAATGCAAGGAAAACGTACTTTGTTGTTTGTTGATGAAGTACACCGTTTTAATAAATCACAGCAAGATGCTTTTTTACCTCACATAGAAAATGGCACCTTTATTTTTATTGGAGCAACGACAGAAAACCCCAGTTTTGCGCTTAACAATGCAATTCTATCTAGAGCCCGTGTTTATACGCTAAAAACATTAACAGATTCAGAACTTGAAAGCGTACTATCACGCGCGATAGTAGAGGACAGTCAGTTGAGTCAATTGGAAATTCATATTGACTCGTTGGCCGTAAATGCGCTTGCAAAAGCCAGCGGGGGCGATGCCCGTAAAGCACTTAATTTACTTGAACAAGCGGTTGATTTAGCGCAGCGTAACGACAATAACGTTTTTATTGATTCCGCAGTGTTGACCCACATCTTACCAACCCATTTGGCAAAGTATGACAAAGGTGGCGATATTTATTATGACTTAATATCTGCTTTTCATAAGTCTGTCAGAGGAAGTAGTCCAGATGCCGCTTTGTATTGGCTGTGCCGTATATTAGCGGGAGGTGGCGATGCGCTCTATGTCGCTCGTCGCTTACTTGCAATTGCAACAGAAGATATAGGTAATGCGGACCCAAGAGCAATGCAAGTGGCGTTAAATGCTTGGGATATTTATCAACGAGTAGGCCCAAGTGAAGGCGAACGCGCTATTGCACAAGCGACTTTGTATTTAGCCAGTGCCCCCAAAAGCAATGCTGTTTATGTTGCATTCAAACAAGCGAAAGGGGATGCAACGACGGATGCAGACTTTCAAGTTCCCGCTCATTTACGTAATGCTCCGACGGCGCTTATGAAAGAGTTAGGGTTTGGTGAAGAATACCGGTACGCGCACGATGAAACTGGGGCATTTGCAGCCGGGGAAAACTATTTTCCTGCAGAGATTAAAGATAGAACTTATTATGAGCCGACTGATAGAGGGCTAGAAAAACAAATAAAATCGAAATTGGAATATTTACAGCAACAAAATTTGCAAAGTAATAGAAAAAGATATCAAGATGATTAAAATGTACCTTACAATAGCACTTGGCGGCGCGCTTGGTGCGTGTTTACGGTTTTTCATTAGTGATATGGCCTTAAAACTGCTAGGAAGGGGATTCCCTTTTGGCACGTTGACCGTTAATATTCTTGGTTCACTGTTGATGGGTATATTATATGGTCTTATCGAAAAACAAATAATTACTGTAAGCCCAGCTAAATCCTTACTCGGGATTGGCTTTTTAGGCGCATTGACAACGTTTTCAACATTTTCGATGGACTCTGTGTTGTTATTACAACAAGGGCACATTATGAAAATGGCTCTTAATGTCACACTCAACGTGGTTGTGTGTATTTTTATGGCTTGGTTAGGCCTTTGCTTGGTCATGCAAAAAGGTTAGAAATAGCAAATGTTAGATTCAAAATATTTACGTCAAGACATTACAGAAGCAGCTGCACGCTTAGCAAAGCGTGGCTATGATCTGGATGTAGTAACAATAAATGCGTTAGAAGAACAGCGCAAAGCACTGCAAACAAAAACTCAAGAATTACAAAGTGAACGAAATAGTAGCTCCAAAGCAATTGGCCAAGCGAAAGCCAAAGGTGAAGATGTTCAGCCGTTACTTGATGCTGTTGCAAACCTTGGAGACCAGCTGAGCGCTGCAAAAGCAGAGCAAGATAAGATCTTGGCTGAGTTAAACAATATAGCAATGACGTTGCCAAACTTACCAGCTGAAGATGTACCTGAAGGTAAAGATGAAGATGAAAATGTTGAAATATTGAAGTGGGGTGAACCTAAGCAATATGACTTTGAGCCGAAAGATCATGTTGACCTCGGTGAAGCTTTAGGTAAGGGCTTAGATTTTGAAGCTGGTGTGAAACTTACCGGCTCTCGTTTCACGGTAATGCGTGGTGGTATTGCCCGTATGCATCGTGCGTTAGTACAGTTAATGCTAGACACTCACGCAGATAAAAACGGCTATACAGAGATGTATGTGCCTTATTTAGTTAATAAAGATAGTTTACTAGGTACAGGTCAACTACCAAAATTTGCTGAAGATTTATTTCACACGAAAGGATTGGTTAGTGATGATGGTGTTGAACAGGATGGCTTTAGTTTGATCCCAACAGCGGAAGTGCCGCTGACCAACTGTGCGCGAGACGAAATTTTTGACGAAAAGGAGCTGCCAGTAAAAATGACAGCCCACACTCCGTGTTTCAGAAGTGAGGCCGGCAGTTATGGCCGTGATACACGAGGCTTAATCCGTCAGCACCAATTCGATAAAGTAGAACTTGTTCAGTTAGTTAAGCCTGAAGATTCAATGGCCGCTTTGGAAGAGCTAACCGGTCATGCAGAACAAATTTTGCAAATACTGGAGCTTCCTTATCGCAAGGTTGTATTGTGTACCGGTGATATGGGCTTTGGCGCGTGTAAAACTTATGATCTTGAGGTTTGGTTGCCAGCACAAAACACCTACAGAGAAATTTCTTCGTGCTCAAATATGTGGGACTTCCAATCTCGTCGCATGCAGGCTAGATTCCGTCGACAGGGTGAAAAAAAGCCAGAGTTGCTACATACCTTAAATGGTTCTGGTTTAGCTGTTGGCCGTACACTTGTTGCAATTTTAGAAAATTATCAACAAGCCGACGGCAGTATTATTGTGCCTGAAGCGTTACGTGGTTATATGGGTGGTTTAGACCTAATCAAGTAATAAAAGCAGCGCATTTGACGGGCTTAAGCCATTCGTTTAGGCCCGTTTCAATTCAACTTCTTTCATATCACTTTTAGATTAACTTCCTTTAAAACTCTTCACTATTATTATCTTTGTTCATTTCTACGGATGACAGCAGCATGGTTAAATCGTTCGCAGAGTAAGAGACTAGTCGATTAAAATACACATCAAAAATGTCATTTTTGTGGGTGTGGATAACAGTAATATCAATACGCATTATCTATAACCAACTTTTTCCTTGTGATTATACGATGTTTATCGTGCAAATAGAGTGTCTATGTTTAATGTGATTGATGCAGCCTGACACTTAGGTAATCAACCTCAGCTCTAGATAAGCGAATTTGCCCAATAAAAAACTATTTTTCTCACTCTCGGCGTTGCTTTCATTTGTAATAGCCCGCTATTACTGCATAAAAGCGCCTTGATATTGAACAAAATATCATCATTGGGTTGTACCTAAGTTTGTTTTCAAAATATTTCCTATTCCAAAACCCTTATCCAAACCTGAGATTAATTAAAACCCCAGATAAAAGTACTGGGGTTTTAATTAATAAAAATAGGCTAAACTTTGAACTTAGATGTAGAGTCGAGCAGGTTGTCAGATAGCTTATGTAGATTTTGAGCTACATCACCAACTTGAGAAAGGGAGTTCATTGTTTCTTCAAAAGAGCTATGCATACTCGATACGTTATCGACCACCATTGCGGCAACAGATGTTTGTTCTTCAGTGGCCGTTGCAATTTGAGAGTTCATACCGTTGATGGCTAAAATTTGTTCAGAAATTAACTGTATTGATGTCCCTGTTGCTTCGGCAGCCTGAGCATTGTTTGTTGCCATATCTCTTGCGCTATTCATTGCTGTAACTGAATCTGACGCTGCGACGGTCAAAATACTGATCAGTTCGCGTATTTCGTTGGTTGATTTAGCTGTACGAGATGCAAGCTCTCGAACTTCATCAGCTACCACCGCAAAGCCTCGGCCTTGCTCACCGGCTCTGGCAGCCTCAATAGCTGCGTTCAAAGCAAGTAGATTGGTTTGTTCTGCAATTGAGGTGATCACGTTTAAGATTTGAGTAACATTTTGGGTGTCGTCAGCAAGCTTGTTGATTGTATTTGCTGCCTTATTAATTTCCTCGCTTAAATCCTGAGACTGAGCCACAGATACATTGATTTGTTTCATACTTTCATCAACTGCATTTTCCGCGAGCTCAGCAGCTTGGAATGCATTTGCTGCAGACTGTGAAATATCCCCAACGCTTTGTTTCATTTCCTCCATAGATTGACGCACAACTTCAGCGTCACTCGATTGTTGTTGGGTGGCGTGTTCTGCAGATTGCATACCTTCAACGAGCCTTGTTGAGTTTTGTGTAAGTGGTTCAACAACGGCTATCACGTCAACGACAGTTGCGCGTAACAAGTTTACAAAAGCGTTGAAGTTGCGAGAGACTTGACCAATTTCATCGGCAGAGTGCACAGTTAATTGAGAGCTCAAAGAACCTTTCCCTTCAGCGAGTAAGTTCAAATTCCCGGCTGCCTCTTTCGCAGCAGAACTGATCCCCTTTGCAATCATGACAGCCAGCATAATAACAATAATTAAAGAAATAATCGTGACGATAAACATTTTCGTCAGTGCGCTATCAGCATTAACTTTGGTATTATTGATCAGCTCGAAAAATCGCTCATCAGCTCTTTTTTGGTCACTGCTGAGCTGAGCCATCACTTCGTCAAACAAATCACTTTTTTGTTTTGCTTTTTGAGGAAGTGTGGCAAAGTCTGCTGTTCCATCGATCATGCTATTCGCTATGTTTTTTGCGATAACCTCATACTTTTTAATATCATTGATGGTACTCGTTGTTGGAAAATTACGATTAAGTGCTGGTATTTCTTCTAAATTATCAAGCAACGTCTCGCTCATTCCCTCTGCTTTATCAATCAATTCGGCATCACCAAAGGTAACTGATTGCGTGTAGGTTTCATCTAACGCCTGCATCGTTGTCACATTTTTTGATGTGAGTATGAGGAGCTTATAGGTTTGGTTTTCAAGCTCATCCAATGAGTGCTGATTTGCTTGCATAGAGTTGTAGTTAATCATAACCAGTACGACAAATGCCGTCACAGCCACGATCGTTATTGCGTGTATCTTTTTGGAGATACTAAGATTTTTTAAATGCAATAGTGAAGACATATAACACCTTATTAGCTAACAATATTACAACATATTAGTTGTGATATACGACCAGATGAGTCGGTCCATAAGGCTGAGTGCCTATATCGGATGTATCCATCATCTGAGTAAAGCTTAGTCCCAATCCAATTTTTATCAATAAAACTTTCTTTTTCGGATGTTTAACTATACTTAGCTCTGCCAATAACACTAGATTAGCGGAGCTATCTATGAAATTAAAATCAACTCTCTTGCTCGCAGCGTTGACTTCAACAGCGCTTCACGCAGAGGTAAATATATCTGGGTTTGCAAGTATTAATGGTGGTAAAGTTTTAAGTGGAACAGGGGTTCCTCAATTCGGTTTAGAACCCACATTTCTTGCTGACTATCCAATTGTTAGTGCATATAAAGAGGATTTCTCATTTTCGCCAGAATCACTGATAGGCTTACAAGTTAGCGGTGATTTAGGAGATGGTTTAAGTGTAACAGGGCAAATTGTTGCACGTGGTGCCAATGACTATGACGCGGAGTTTGAATGGGCATATGTGTCTTACGATATTAACGATAATTGGACAATTCAGGCAGGTAAAAAGCGCTTACCCTTGTTCTATTATTCAGATTTTTACGATGTAGGCTATGCTTACGTTTGGATGCGCGCGCCTGCTGATAATTATACTTGGCAAATATTCAACTATGAAGGAATAAACGTACTTTATAACGGCTCAATTGGAGATTGGGGGATATCTGCAAACGTTTATACAGGGCGTGAAGATGATGGCGAAAACAAACTTCTGTCCGATTTCTTTTTTCAAACACCAACGCGAGAAATCTGGGAAGATATTTTGGGGGGGGTGGTACAGTTAAGTTACGATTGGTTAGAGCTACGATTTACCCATATGCAATATACCAACAAACGATTCCGTAACGGTGAAGCGAGCATGTGGGATGGCAAAGACTCAAGAGATGGCAAGTTTTATGGGCTAGCTGCTAATGCTGACTTTGGTAATTTCTTTATCTTATCCGAATTTAACCGATTAGATCTAGGCGGCAATTTAGATACCTACATGATTAGTGCTGGGTATCGGATCAATGATTTCACCCCATATGTGATGGTTTCTAACTTTGAAGGTGAAGGTCAAGATGCAGAAAAACACGATACGCAAGCTGTCGGTGTGCGGTGGGATTTCCACCCATCAGCGGCATTTAAAGTTCAATATGATAAAGTTAACGATGACTCAGTATCACTGGCCGTTGCAGGTGACAGTAAAGCGCTGACACTTGGTATCGATGTGGTTTTTTAGGAGGATAGATCATGAAAAAGTTAACATGTTTACTGCTATTAACCGGTGCAATCAATGCATATGCTGATGTGTCTGTTATTGTTCATCCAAGTAACGGAAGTAATTTTGAGGCTTCGACAATTAAGCGTATTTTTACAGGTAAAGAGAAGTCTTTTTCTAATGGCAATAAAGTTATCCCAATTTCGCAAGGAGCGGGGAGTGCGGTAACCGATGAGTTTAACGACAAAGTGTTGAATAAATCTTCAGCGCAACTTAAAGCGTATTGGTCTAAATTAATTTTTACTGGTAAAGGAACGCCGCCAAAAGAGGTGTCGAATGATGCCGAAGTGCTGAAAATGATTGCCGCTAACCCTGATACAATCGGATTTGTTTCTTCAGGTGCTGTGACAGATCAAGTTAAAGTAATTAAGCAGTTTTAAGGTACTGTGAGGAAAAGCGGCGTCGCTTTTCCTCGTATCTAAAGCTATGCCAATCATTACATATATATTTAAATTTAGTATTGCAACTTTGCTTTTGTGTGTTTCATTTGTAAATACAGCGAAGGAATGTATTGACCCAGTTAAAGTGGGTTTTGTGGTAGAGTGGCCTCCGCTCACCATGTTGACTGCATCTGGAGCTGATGGTTTAGATGTGAATATCGCAAAAATGGTTTTCAAGCAATGGGGGCAGTGCACATTTTTTGTAAAACTGCCCTCTTCAGCTCGCAGTTTTAATGAACTTGAGCGCGGCTCCGTGGATGTTGTTCTGATGACCAGTTATACGAAAGAAAGGGCCAAACTCGGGCTCTATTCCGCGCCTTATCGCACAGAAAAAATGCGACTATTTTCAATTAATTCACCGGTTAATATCACTTCTTTAGAACAAATTCTAACTCAAAACATTCGTATTGGTGTGAGCTTAGGCTCGTATTATGGAGAAGAAGTCAAAGATTTGGCTAATCAAGATAAATATCAAGAGCAGTTTATTGCGATTGCGAGCATTAAACGCAGAGCAGAGCTTTTAGCGATAGGACGAGTTGATTACATTATTGAAGATAAGATTACAGGTCAATACATAGCAAGTAAACTGGCACTAGATAAGTTGAAAGTTTGGCCATATCCAGTACATGACAATGATGTGCACTTTCTACTTAGGAAAGAGCGTTTCACCTTAGAGCAAGTTGAAGAAATTAATCATATTATCAAAAGTTTAAAGCCTAAAATTGATGATTTAGTGAAACGCTATGAGCAAGGGTGAAAGGTGAGGTTATTGCTAAATATTGCTGCTTTTATAAAGCGTAACATTAATACAAAAATAAGCTGGGCAGCTGCCCAGCGATACATGATTAGTTACCCCAGGGGTTTTGTGCAGATGAACGTTGCTTTCTTGTACGGGCTCTATCTTTAGCCGCTTTTTTTTCTTGGATACGTTTTGCATCCGAAAAGCTTAACTCGCACGGTGTGCCTGGTACATGACCTTCAGGAATAATACGGTCGCGTGGGGGCAGTTCGTATTGTACATCATCAGGCTTAGGTAGGTTTTTTAAGCGGTACAGGTAAAAATTTTCCACTTTTTCTTGTGCCCATACTGTTTTTTTTAAAAACTTTACGGTTGATTCGGTACTCGGGTTATTTTTAAAACAGTTAAGCTGTAAATATGCATGAAGAAGCTCCCAACCATACTGCTCGACAAGTTCGTTAATCACTTGGTCAAGTTTAACACCGGTTAATGGATTGCTCCGGTATAGATCTTTGTTGTTCATCTTTGCTCACTGAGTTTTTAAATAAATTAATGTAATTATAAGTACTATTTATGATTATTGAAACCGTTATAGCAGTAATTCACTGGGCCTGAGGTGAGCATGAGAGTTCAATAGGAGCACGTTTGCCAGTGCTAACTATTTTGTTGATAGGTAAAGGGTAGACTTGGTCCCACGACGCGCTTAATTCTTTATGGTCAAACAATAATACAAACTCGGCAATTGACGGTGCAATTTCAGTCGTGACTAACATGGACATATGTGTATTTAATCTGTCAACCTCATCAGTTGCTAATAATGTGCCATCACCGCGCGTGCGAAATACGAGTAATAGCCAATTTAGATACTCAATAAAGTCAGCTTTTCCACTGTGTGTAACGGTTTGTTGTATAGCGTCTTTGTAACGCGCAAAGCTTTGCCAATCTTGTTGTTGGGTCATGATGTACAAAAGGTTTAAACCAACACTTGACGACAGCAAGGTATCATTCTCTAAATTATGAATTTTTAGCGCTTTTTTATACATAGACTCGGCTTGTTCATAGTCTTTCTCAAGTAGATAAAAGTTACCGAGGTTGTTATAAACTCCTGCTTTTACAGTTTGAGTGCTGGCGCGAAGTAGTGATTTTTGGAGTAATGTGACCGCTTCTTCATGTTGTCCGGTATAACGATATACAACGGTCAAATTACCAACTACTTTGGTATAGTCACGGGCTGTTGCAGCCCAATTAAGTGCACATAAGTTCAAATATTTTGCATAGTCATAATCACCTATTCTGCGATGATGGATGGCCATTGGTACGAATATGCGAAAATGGCTATCTGTAGCCGTATCAAGCCAGCGGGTCTGAGTAATGATACCCAGTGAATGTGAGATGAGTTGGCTATTATTAGCTCGAATCGCGGCTTCTAGTCCAGCCAAATGCAGCTCCATTGAACCTTTTGAGGGGATGACTGGAATGCGGTCTATGATTTCTTCATAGTATTGCAGCGCTTTATTTGGTGCGGTTCGGTTAAGCGATTTAATTTCATTTAGCGCATTAAATAATGGTGCAGGAGAAAGCGTCATTGAAATAACCCAAGGTATCCAATTCAATCCCATAGTCTATCCAATTATGTTGTTTAGACCCAATTATAGTGGAAAAAAGACGCCTGAATGCTTATTTAGATTTCAGGCGTCGAATGTTAAATTTTGAAGTAGTCCACTTCCCCTTTAAGCTGACTAGATAGGTTATTCAGCGAATCTACGGCTTTTTCATTATTTTGCATTGAATGAATAGCGTCTGATGACATCGCGGATATTTGTTCCATCGCAGTGGCTATATCACTGACTACATTAACTTGATCCGAGGTGGCCTTGGCGACTTCTTTTATTCTGTTAAGTGAATCTGCAGCCTGCTCTTCAATATTAGCGAGAAGCTCGCTTGCTTTAGTTGTACGTTCTTTACCACTTTCCACTTGGGGTTGGGTTGTTTCCATTGCTGATACGCTGGCCGCTGTCTCGGTTTGCACTTCAGAGATCATTGTTTCAATTTGTGAGGTTGCCTCACCTGTTCTCTGTGCTAGCTGCCTAACTTCGTCGGCGACAACGGCAAATCCTCGGCCGGTTTCTCCGGCGCGGGCCGCTTCAATAGCAGCATTGAGCGCTAGTAAGTTGGTTTGTTCAGAAATGCCACTGATCACATTAACAATACCGCCAATCTCTTTGGTTCTTTCTTCCAATTTTTTTACTTGGTTTACTGCTTCATCAACTGTCGTGGCAATTTTTTCCATTTCTTGGGCTGCATCGAATACGAGCTCTCGACCTTGCTTGGCATTGTCAGTTGTCATTGACGAGTTGTTTTCCGTTAAATGCGCTATTTGAGAGACTTGATCAATACTGTGGCGCATGTCAGAGAGCTTAGATGCCGTATCGGAAGTTAAGGATGCTTGTTGGCGGGCCGCGTCTAACACAGAAGCTGAACCTTGAGCGACATCATTGACTTGCACTGACACATTTTGTGATGCAGTGACGATGTTGCGCACTGTGGTTGTGAGTGTTTTACTCATTTCGGATAAAGAGTGGAGAATACTGCCTGTAGGGTGATCCGTATTAGTATGTGTTAAGGAACCATTGGCCATAGCTTTTATGGCTTGTTCTGCCTCAAACGGTTCTCCTCCCAAGGAAGATCTAAAGCTACGCTCTATCATAAGCCCAACGAAAATGGATATTGCGATGGCAAGTGCACAAAGGGACAACATGAGCTCTTGGAAGCCACCTGCAACGGAGCGAGCTTCAGGGGTCAACTGCTGGTTTTTAACTTCTTGGAAATCGATAAATTCATTTATTGCATTTAACCACTCAATAAACGCGGGACGGGCCGAGTCTAAAATGGTTGTCGTCATGACCTCTCCACGGCGTTTATCATTAATGATACTTTCAATCAGAGGTAAGGTTTGTGATTGGATCTTATCAATGTTATTGAGGATGCGCAGTTCATCTCTGGAAAAGTGTATGCCGTCTCTTTGCATTTTTGACATCTTTTCTTCAGATTCTAAATAGAATTCGGCGAGTTCTTTAATTTCGTTTTGAAAGCGTGTTATCTCTTGAGGTGAACGTGCCATCGCGATATCTCTGATTGCAATAGCTCGGTCGTGTACACTGCCTCGGTAATTTATGGCATAACGTTGTTTAACAGAGTTAACATCGGTAATCTCTGCCAACGTGTGATCAATAAAGTTAACTTTAATGATACCCATTATAGTGAGTAGAATCAGCAAGCTTAATATAAAGCCAAATCCTATTCCCAATCGTGTTTTTACTTTTAAAGTTGATAAATAGTCCAATTTGATACCCATATAAGATTGAATGAAGCGCAACTAATTGTAATCTTAGCAAAAGTGTTGCAATTATAGTGTAATAGACCGAAACAATCTTTTTTAAATTGCATTCTGAACTCAAAATGAATGCTTTGGTGTTGTTCAGAGGCAATCCATCTGTAAAAAAGCCAGCCAATAATATGAAGCGCCATTGCACTGGGCTTTTTTGGGAGACTATTTTAATTTGTATTGAGTTTTACAGTGGCTACGAGTTACTGTTGTAAGGCGCAGGTGAAAGTGCTTATTTTTGCGACCTCGATGTCTTTTTCTCCATGTAACAAAACTGCGACGAGACAGGTGGTTTTGCATAAACTTAGTTAATTGAGGCTCAGATAACCCATATAGATTATCAATTGCTTCGTAAGGAGTACGATCTTCCCACGCCATTTCAATTATTCGTGAAATGTCTGGTTCTTTATAATTCATCGCTCTACTCTTTATATAAATATTACCATATACGAAAGAAGTGCCGATTCGGGGCAGTCATTGGCTGCTTTTAGTCATGATATTTTATCATTTATTAATGCCTCAACTGATCAATTTGAGTTCGGGTAATGATTGGAAAGTCTTTTCTGTGTATGTATTTACGATATAAGTTTGTAAAAACAGCACTGTGACTTAACTGATCAAGCTTACTAATAAAGTGGTTAGTATCTTGGGTGGGGTCTTTGCGGTATAGTTGATATTGCTTGATCAGTTGAGCAACTGAGGGCGCAGATGGTGTTTTGGATTTTAGCGCAATTTCAGCTTCAATAAAAAATGCTACACCACTCCAGTAGACTCTTTGCTGTGCGCGTAGTGACCACATGTTACTTGATACGCTGGATAATTTGCCTTGCTTACTTTTAGTTTGTTGTTTCCCTCTTGAGAGGCCAGACCATAAGCGATTCTTAAAATCATGGTAAGAAATAATGCCATTTTCTAACATGGTAATATTTTGCAAGTAAGTGGCTAACCCTTCACTTATCCAAAAGTCTTCGTAGTTTAATAGTGGATGATACAAATGGGCAATTTCGTGATAGAGCGTCCAATCTTTTTTTAAGGTAGATTCTGCTGCGTAGCGGTTGAAGTGTAGCTCAATACCGTCAGGGTTACCTCTATTTACTGTTGCCCAAGGAACTGGCTCAAATGCAAAGTATCGTGGTTTTAATTTAACGGGGACATAATCTTGGGATAATGGTCCCAATGTATTTTCGCTAGCCAGTACGCCATATTCTATCCAAGATTTAACAACAGACTGTTGTTGAGTAGACAGCGCATCAAAGTTTTGATACTTCAATTCTATACTGAGTGCCTCACGTGAAATAAAAGTGATAGAAAGCACCAGCATGAGAAGTTTGTTGAGGTTCATATACATTATTTTTCGCTATTGTTAATTGAACTACGACTAATTAATAATAGACCTGTGTTTTATATAAAAATTACATTATATTGAGAGCTTGCTTAGTATATGAAAGTATCTCAAGTGATAAAATTGATGGAATATGCTCTAATATCTTGGTTGTTTTTTAATAAAATCAATAGGTTAATTTATGATAAGGTTAAAGCTAGGGCTGGCAATGGTTGTTTTAAATATCAATGTTGTGATAGCAAATCCATTAATAGGCACGTGGCAGTTTGTTAAAGGAGAGTACGCAACTGATAAAGGGCTGGTTACAGCACGCGCGCCTGAGTTAAGTTCCGTAAAGATAATTTCAAAAAGTCACTTTAGTTACATAACACAAAATAACGGAAAATTTTTGTATGCAGGAGGTGGATCGTACCAATTGGATAATACCCATTTCACCGAGCACGTTGAATATGGCAATGTAAACAATTTGATAGGTAAGTCGATGGCATTTACGTATCAAATAGAGCAAGACTTGTGGCACCATACACTTCATAAAAATGGTAAACTGGTTGAACGAGAGGTTTGGCAGAAGATAAATTAAGCCAGCGCGTTGTAGCTTAATAATAATTAAATCATACAGCATTTGTGATGTTTATCCGTCAAATGTAGCAGCAATAGCTGATATATGTATAATGTATGCTAAATGCAAAATATAGGGGCACTCATGGGAATTGAGCATAAAACACGTACACAACTTGTCGCAGAAGCAATAAGAGAGAAAATTCTTTCAGGAGAAATTAAAGCCGGCGACCCATTACGTCAAGCTGCGTTAGCGGACGAGTTAAACGTGAGTCGCATTCCTGTTAGAGAAGCCTTGTTACAACTTGAAGCAGAAGGGTTAGTTAATTTTGAAGCGCATAAAGGTGCAACGGCGACAATGCTGAGCGCAGATCAAATTGATGAAATCTTTGATTTACGGGCATTGCTGGAGGCTGAGCTATTACGTCATTCAATCGCTAATTTAACGCCTCGAGATTTACTTGAAGCTGAAGCTATATTATACGACTTAGAAGAAGCCACAGAAGCTGGTGATACACAATTAGCAACAGGTAAGCTTAATGCCGAGTTTCATGTAAAGTTGTATAGCAGAGCGAATCGTCCGCAAACGGCGGAGTTAGTTGCTATGTATAGCAAAAATTCAGAGCGTTACGTGCGCATGCATATATTATTGGCGGGTGGTATTAAAACCGCACCGGAAGAGCACCGTACTTTACTTGAATTGTGCAAAACCAAAGATGCAGAAAAAGCATGCCAGTACTTGAAGCTGCATATTAGTGCTGCCAAAGATGACATTAAGCAATTATTACTAAAAACAGAGCAAACAAAATAACAAATATGTGAACTTATTGAATATTTAATATTGTATGCAATTTAATATTGCGCTATGTTGTGTCGCATGGAAAACGACTCTAATAGCGCAATGATCTCAAGGTACACTTCTCGACAATCCAAATTTAATCAGACTTTGAACGACAGTAAGCTCAATAGCATGCTGGTGTTTGGCCCTGAAAATATTAACTATTTAACAGGGTTTACCGGTAACGCAGCATATCTGATTGCTAGCCCAAAAAAATACATTTTAATCACAGATTACCGTTACTTTGAGCGAGCTCAGCAAGAGTGCCAACATTGCGAAATTGTGTGCCGAGATCGCAGCAGTGAAACATTGGGGGCGTGTATTCAACGTTATTTACCCAGCGGCGATACAGGATTTGATGCTGCGTATATTACAGTGAATTTATGGCAAGAAATCGCAACCACACTAGATAGAGTACTTAGGCCGATAACAGGTCTGATAGAGCAACTTAGAACGGTAAAATGTGAATGGGAAGTCACAAGCATTAAAAAAGCGGCTGCAATAGCTGATCTTGCACTTGCTGACATGTTAGGACATGTGCGTTTAGGCGTAACAGAGAAAGAACTTGCCACTGAGCTTGACTACAAGATGCAGAAGCTGGGCTCTGATGGTGTTAGCTTTGATACAATACTATTATTTGGGTCTCGTAGTGCATTGCCTCATGGTAAGCCTGGCAACACACAGCTTAAAGAGGGTGACATGATCCTCATTGACTTTGGCGCTGTGGTTAATGGATATCGCTCAGATATGACCCGCACCTATGTTTATCAATTAGCAACAGCTAAGCAACAGCATATCTATGATACGGTTATTGCGGCGCAAAATAGCAGTCTTGAACTGGTTAAATCAGGCATAAATTGTATTGCATTGAACGCAGCGTCAGAACACGTTTTATTTGGCGCAGGCTATGAGGAATATGCAGGTAAGGGGCTCGGACATGGTTTAGGGTTGCATTTGCATGAAACACCATTTATCACACCGAAAACAGATTTTGTATTACAGGCTGGAAATGTAATTACGATAGAGCCTGGGATATACATTCCAGAGTTTGGAGGTGTCAGGATTGAAGACGACATTTTGGTAACGCACGAGGGATTTGAGTGTTTAACTCATGCACCGAAACAATTTATAGTGGAGTAACAGAGATATGCATATCATCTCAGAGCAACAAGTACACAGCAGTTTAAATTTTAAGGCTGTGATTGAAGCGCTAAAAATAGGATTTGCAAAGCCTGCTGGTACGCCACCAAGACAGGTGTTTCCTCTTACAGAAGATGCGAACAATCATGATGCTTTTGCGGTGTTACCGGCATGGAACAATGAAGTCATTGGGGTTAAGTCATTCACTTATTTTCCAAGTAATGCAGAAAAAGGGTTTAAAAGCTTATACTCGAAAATTATGCTTTTCGACAGACAACACGGTGAACCATTAGCCTTGATTGACGGTACAAGCGTGACGTTTTGGCGCACCGCAAGTGTGTCTGCTTTAGCATCTTCTTACTTGTCTCGCCCTGACAGCCGTCATTTGGTATTTTTTGGCTCCGGTAATTTGGCACTTTATATGATAGAAGCGCACTTGTCCGTACGACCGATAGAAAAAGTGACCTTGGTTGCTCGTGATAAAGCAAAAGTAGCATCATTAATTTCAACACTTTCGACTAAGTTTAAAGGTATTAAATTTATATCTGGAAATGCAAACGAAGCGACAATAAACAGTGCAGATATAGTCAGTTGTGCAACTGGATCTCATGAACCACTTTTTAATGGCGCTTGGTTAAAGCCTGGAGCCCATGTTGATTTGATAGGTAATCATCATAAACAATACAGAGAGTGTGACTCGATAACGGTTACCCGCTCTAAATTGTTTGTAGATAGCCGCGTAAACGTGCTTAATGAAGCGGGGGAAGTACTCATTCCGATCTCGGAAGGACTGATCGATAGCGCGTTTGTTGTTGCTGAACTAAGTGAGCTACATGATGTCAGTTTTGTACGTTCAGGTGATGATATTACTGTGTTTAAATCAGTCGGGATGGCGTTAAGTGATTTGCTAACGGCGCATTTAGTGTATAGGTTGGTTTTATGAGCTGGCTATTGGTTTTAGGCGCAGTAATGCTGGTTATGGCGTCGTTATTATACTGGCAAGGTAAAAGAAAGCGCTTAAAAAAACGCGTGTGGCGACAAGTACAAGTCAATAATTTAATAAAAGTGAAGCAGCATAAAACGGGTCCGATGGAAATGTTGTCTGAGCAAAGTTTATTAGTTGAATTTACTTTTTTAGATAAACAATATAGTTGTCAAACTGCTTATAGAACCCAGTTATGTGACTCATTTAGTGCCAACGAACCTACGTTTATTTTGATTGACCCGGATAACCCCACCCAGTGTTATTACAATGCATGTCAACAAACAAAATTTGCAAAGCTATGGTTTATTATGTCACTGGGTGTTGTGTTATGTGTGCTGCTAAGTAATACCCTGCCGATCATACGCTAGCCTTGAAGGTTGGGGTAATTGAAATAAAATACAGTGTGTTTATTTGCACCTAGTCTAAAACCGATTACGCTTAATTAAGTATTAGCGCAGTTCATAGGTTGTTAGGCATGAAATGGGTGGTAATTTTTATTTGGCTATTTCATTGTAATGTAATTGCCCAGTCAGACACGTATAGCTTTTGTTTTTCGCGATGGTGGCCATTCAGTTTCGTTGAAGAAGCTGGAGATGCGAAAGGTATTCAAGTCGATTTACTAAAGTATGTGTTAAACAATGAAAATATGTCGGCTTCGTTTACTGAACTTCCTTACAAGCGTTGTATTGATGATGTTTTAAGTGGTAAATATGACTTTACGTTACATCTAGACCATTCAGATTCTTTAAATCTCGTAGAGCATGGCGTATCTGTATGGGAAATGGCATTGGCGGTAAACGTTAATAATCAGTTTTTAACGTTAGAAAAAATCAAGTCGTTACCTTTATTCAGCGTAGTAATAGCACAAGAATACCCCTACCCAAAAGCAGCACTAAAGACCTTGGCGGATATCAACGCGGTTATTATTAAACGTTCTTACTATGAAGGTTCAGATGAAGACGCCAAGGCACTGTTTGACATTTTGTCATCTAATCGTGTAGGTGCGGTGTTAGTAGACAGACGCTGGGCTGAAAAGATCATCTCTCAATTTAATTTACCTGTCTCAATTCTACCTGAGTTGGTTCACTCACAAAGACAGTTTATAGGTTATTCAGATCAAAATCATGAAAAGGCAGTGATACTAAGTGGCTTACTTAAAGCTGTGTCGGAGCAAGAAATACATGCGATTGAAATGGACTATCAATAGTTGATAATGGCTAGAAGTAGGCTATATTTTGATGCAGCTACTAAAAGATAGCAATACGCTTTTTGTAATAGTGAGAAAGAGTTAAGCACATATTTAGGCAGTTTTTGCCAGTGTAATGTACTGTAATTTGGAATTACGCCAAACTGTGTAATTATTTATATTAAAGCAATTAATCGTATTGTATGATTATGGACAGATTATGTAGAGGCATACATTATCTCCCAAATAATTATAAGGAAGTTGGATGTCTGAGCCTATCTTGGCGTTTGCAACGTTAGACCTATTGTTAGAAGGCTTGGAGCTATCATCTGATATTGAAGCTGCAAAAAGCCATGACTGGGTAAGCCACGTAAATACCTCTTGCTATGACGGAGATTGGGATGTATTGCCTTTAATAATTCCCAAAGAGCACCTAGATAGCCATATCATTTTACAAGCATTTTCACACAATTGTGAAAGCCCCTGGGTAGAAAGTCAGTATTTGAAACGTTTGCCCTCTATTAGGGCCCTTATTGATCGGTTCGAATGTGACGTTTTGTCTGTACGTCTGATGCGTTTACATGCTAATTCATATATTAAACCCCATAGAGATCAAGGGCTCAGTCTTGAGGCTTCATCACAAGCGCGTATTCATATTCCTTTAGAGATTTCTCCAGAAGTTCAGTTTCAAGTAGACGGCGCAACTGTGCCGATGGTTGTAAATAGTGTTTGGTATATAAATGCCGATGCGGAACATTCAGTGAAAAACACCGGAGATACGTCAAGGATTAACCTTGTCATAGATTGCAATGTTAATGAGTGGCTATTTGACTTAATTATGAACTCTAAAAACAAAACATATTGCTGTAAAAAAGTAAGTTAAGGAGATAATGAGGTAATGAAATTTAATATTCCAAAAGGGCTCAATATAAGGCCATCTAATACAGCAGATAAACCTTTTTTAGAAAAGCTGCACCATACGATGCGCCAGGATTTACAGCTAATTGATGGAGAAAAAGATTTCGTAGAGTCGATTGTGGAAATGCAATTCCGGGCTCAAACCGAAGGATATGGAGATAAGTTTCCCAATGCAATGTACTTTATTATTGAAAAGCACCATGAAGCGATAGGTAAAGCAACCATCGATTTTGGCCCGAACGAAATTCGCATAGTAGACATAGGCTTTTTACCCAGCGCCCGTGGACATGGCTTTGGTTCTGCAATCATTCAATCGTTTCAAAGTGCGGCATTACAGTCGGGTGCACCTTTAACGCTCTGTGTTGAACAAAATAATGTGGCAGCAAAGCAGTTATATTGTCGTTTAGGGTTTCAAGTTGAATCTATTAGCCCACCATATGAATTTATGGTGTGGTACCCGCACCCAGTGAAGTTAATGAGCGGTGTGTAACTAAGTAAAAGTAAGCATAGGGGTTTAATATGGATAAATTTACGTTTGAAAATGTTGAAAGTGCACAAGGGGCTGTTGTCAAAGTAGCTGGTCAAGATGGAGAAGTAGAGTTAGAGGTATCAACAGTTGATAGAACGAAACTCAATGGGGAGCAATGGGATGCATTTCGCGTCATGCTCAAAGGCAAAGCAGATGAACCTTTAGAGCAAGGCACATATAGATTAACACATGAGGCGTTTGGTGAAGCTGAATTATTTTTATCTCCAAATAGTGAAACAGAGTATGAGATATACATTACGACACAAAAGTAGTTTGCCGTATTCTGAGTTTAACAGACTAATTTATCCGTTTAATTAAGTAAGTAAGGAGATTTCTATGGCAGATCCGTATATGTCAGAAATAAGGCCATTTGCGTTTAGTTTTGCCCCAAAAGATTGGGCGTTTTGTAATGGTGGGATCATTTCGATCACACAAAACGGGGCACTTTTTGCTTTGTTAGGGACTCAATTTGGAGGCGATGGTCGAACTAATTTTAAATTACCGGAGCTACGCGGTAGAACACCTATAGGAGAAGGGACCTTGCGCACAGAAGGCCGCTCTTTTATTGCTGGAATGAGTGTTGGGGTAGAGGATGTAACGATAAGTTTAGCTGAAATGGCAGCCCATACCCATGATGTGCAAGCCACTGCCACTAGTGCTGCCGACAGCCCAGCGTTCACTGATCGTATTTTTTCTGAATCAAAAGATAAAAAAGGTACATCGGCAGAACCCTTTGTATATAACTCACCTTCAAACTTAACTGAGCTTTCTCAGGATGTCGTTAGTAGTAGCGGGAGTGGTGCATCACATACTAATTTACAGCCTTTATTAGCGCTTAATTTTTGTATTGCACTTGATGGTATATTTCCACCAAGAAATTAATAAGGAGAAAGGTATGGCAGAATCTTTTATTGGTGAAATCAAAATGATAGCTACCACGTATTCACCCCGACAATGGGCATTTTGTAGTGGCTCTATTCTTACAGTAAATCAAAATCAAGCCTTGTTTGCACTTATTGGTGCGCAATATGGGGGGGATGGACGGTCATCTTTTCAGTTACCTGATTTGAGAGGTCGTGTACCCGTCCATTATGGGCAAGGGCCAGGACTGCGCAATTACCCATTAGGGGCAAGAGTTGGCGTGGAATCAGTTGTGCTTCAGCCAGAACAAATTCCTCCTCATACACATCGTTTGCAAGCGAGTAATAACCGAGCGAATACTTCCAATGCAATTGGTAATGTATTAGCAATGAGCCCAACTACAGAATCAACCTATATATCTGGAACTGTTACGGGAACTAAGCAGGAGCTAAACGAGGCAGCTGTCGAAACGGAGGGAGCTGGTCAAGCGCATACCAATATGATGCCTTACTTAGCAATACATTTTATTATTAGCTTAGCAGGCACTTTCCCATCAAGAAATTAAAGGAGACTTATTATGGCAGAACCATTTATGGCCGAGATTCGAATTTTTGGCCAAACATATAGCCCAGAGTCTTGGACTAAATGCGCTGGGCAAATTATGAGCATATCGCAATTTACAGCGATATTTAGTTTAATAGGCGCTAATTTTGGTGGTAATGGACGCACTACATTTGGGATCCCTGATTTACAAGGCCGGGCGCCACTGCAGGCTGGGCAAGCTCCTGGGTTGACTCCTAGGTTTTTTTCTCATTTTGGAGGAATTAGTCAAGTTGCACTGATTCCATTGGAGCTCCCCGCACATGACCATATTATTTCTGGCGTGTTTCAAGCCGGAAATACAGATCAGCCGAGTAACAACCAACTTGCGATTGACGTAGCTTCCTCGGGTGGAGCGCTTAGATATACTGCACCACTTGATAGTGATGCGAGTGTTATGAGTAGTGGCAGTTTAGCAACGTCTGGCTCGAGTTTACCGCATGAAAATATGCAACCGGCGTTAGCGCTCAATTTTTGTATTGCATTAGACGGGATTTATCCACCAAGAAATTGATGTAAAAAGCACAGGTTTTCATGTTAAAGCCTGTGCTTTTTAGTATTACGGACAAAGAGGCGATGTTCGTAAAGGAAGTTAGATGTATATCTTTTTAAGATGTTGTATGGGCAATAATTTACTTCTAAGCTGGCGTATGTTCTATGGCTGCTTAGTTTTGGGTGGGTGCTTATATGTCAAAGAAATATATGGTCAGGTGAATTTGAGTAAGGTGCAATTTAAATACTCTAAAAATGATATTGTTCTTACCAAGCATGATGACGGGTTTTTGATAGATGATACAGGGACAAAGTATGCTTTTAACAAAAAAATTATAATACAGTCGTTATTATCAGTTGGAGAAGTTTCAGCGATACACGATCACATAAATAAAGTTCAAGTTATTGCAAATATAGGCAACGAATCGGTTTATTGGATAACACCAACTACAGAGCAGTATTTTAATGTTTATAGCACGTTGAGAAAGCATCAAGGGATCCTTGCGATAGAGCCTGATATTGCACCTGTCAGAAAACTTCTATTTTCAAGCAAAAAACAGCTGCAAATCGATAATAGCGTAACCGAATTACAAAAGCTTTCACTGTGTGAAAACCCCGTAAGTAGGGTTCGGGTTGCAATTATTGATGATGGGTTTGATTTTACACACCCAGAATTCGACCAGCTAAAGGTATTACTTGAATATGATGCAGAGCAGAAAGTGATGACCGCAAAGGCCGCGGGGCCGATTGATGAGCATGGGACACTTGTCGCTGGGGTTATTGCGGCTAAGCGCGATAATAAAGGGATTGAAGGGTTTGCACCTACAAGTGAGATTATCGCCATTAGACAAGTATCTACGTGGACTTCTTCACTTATATTGGCGTTTCAAGTTGCAAAGTTAATGAAAGCAGATGTGGTTAATTGCAGTTGGGTTTTACCGTTTTTGTCAGATATTGTAGCCCAAGTTATTGAAGATTTTTCTGCGTTGCCAAATAACCCCATAATTGTTGCAGCCGCGGGTAATAGCGGTAAAAAGGCATGTGAGATTAATCAACTGTCAGAATTAGAAGCAACTGTGACAGTTGGATCAATAAACAATGGTGAGCGCGCAAAGTTTTCTAATTACGGAAAGTGTGTTGACTATTATGCCCCTTCTTCAATTGAATCAACCTCATTAAATGGGTACGCTCATTTTGGCGGAACCTCGTCATCTGCCGCTATATTCACAGGTATTTTGGCGCAGTTAAAAGCATGTGGAATTGAACATCCGTTATCGAGTTTAAGCATGATTGACAATATATATCCTGCGCATACAGTTGAAAAAAAATAAAAAGGAGTATGTGGTTTTGAGTAGATTTAAAGGCAGTAAGACTAATGGACTCTGAGTTGAATATTTTGGATTTTAGCAGTACCTATAGCGATAATTTTCCTAAAATACTATCTGAGTTGGGAATATCGTTGATTGTAACAAGCTACCAGTCACAGCGTGTTATTTTGGTACGCTCAAATAATGGTAAATTAGAAACAAAACTAAAAGCATTTCCAAGGCCTATGGGGCTTTATGCCGATTCAAATAGGATTACCCTTGGAACACTAAATCAAGTTATCGATTTTCAAAGAGCAGACAGTGGTTATGCTGATGTAATTAATGGCGATTTAGACAGTTATGAAGAGTTGCCAAAAAAGCTACAAGATAGTGAACTTAAAGATATAACCGAATTTCGAGAACAGTGGGATGAGCAAATTCAAAGCGTAAAGGCTGCCGATAGTCTGTTTATGGAAAGAGCCACGCTGTCAACTGGTATGATTAATATTCATGATATTGGTTGGGGAAATGATGGCTTGTGGGTAGTTAATTCAATGTTTTCGTGCCTCTGTAAATTAAGCCCTAATCATAGTTTTGTTGCCGCATGGACACCATCATTTATTTCAGAGCTAAAACCTGATAACCGATGCCATTTAAATGGCATGGCAATGCTCGAGGGTGAGCCTCGCTATGCAACAGCGTTTGGTGAATCGGATACGCCAGAAGGCTGGAGAGATGAGTTAGGAAGTAATGGGGTTCTGATAGATATTGTTGCAAATAAAGTCGTAAAGTCTGGTATTTCAATGCCACACTCCCCGCGGTGCCATGCAGGCAAAGTATACTATTGTGCATCTGGGGATGGAGATATACATGTATACGATCCAAAACTTGGAGTTAGTCGAGTTTTGTGTGAACTTCAAGGTTTCACTCGAGGGATGACGTTCTTTGGTGACTTAATGCTTGTCGGTACGAGCACCTTACGCAAATCAGAAGAACATATTCGTTTTAAAGCACATCCGAGGTTACTAGATGGACAGAGTGAGTGTGGAGTGTGGTTAGTGGATGTAAATACAGGTGAGGTGATTGGCAATTTGACGTTTTCAGGTGATGTTAAACAGATTTACGACATTGCAGTTGTGCCGAACAGTAAAAAGCCAGAACTACTTCAAAGCGCAGACGCCTTGTCTAGCCATATTTTTGAATTTTGTCGAGGGTAAATACCATGGAACGTTTAAGTTTGAATAAAACTCTTTTAGGGGCAGCCATCCCTGCGATAATAGCGAATGGGGCATACGCAAAAACGGTGAATGACCAGTTAGAGTCAGAGCAAACCTTAAAAAAACCGGTACGAGAAGCAAGCGTTGCAAAAATGGCTACAGGGCCAGTCAACCCATTCTCAGTATTTAGCCGAGCACTTGAAACTCAGCCAGCCTTAGTCAACTCAGACAGCACTAATACACTAAATTTTTTAAAGAAGCAGGGGTTAGTTGAAACTCACGAGCAGAAAGTGAGTATTGTTTCTGGCGACAACACTCTGGTAAAAAGTGATCTACTAATAAGGAAGGTGTTTGCTAGTGGAAACTGTGTGTTGCCAGGTGGTGCATGTACTAATCTAAGTTCGTCTAGCTGTACACTGAGAGGTGGTACTGTTGGTGCATGTGGCTCATCTCCAGAAATAGATGTTGAAGAAAGTGGGGCTACAACAACCAGCGAAGACTTTGGCAATGTCGCAGCGAATGGCGCAGCATCTACTACAAAAACATTTACCGTTAAAAATGAAGGGACGGGCAGCTTAACTACATCAGCTGTTTCTATAACCAGTGGTAGTAGCGACTTTTCTATTACTAATGCAAGTACATGTATTAGTAATGGGCAAACGTTAACATCTGGCATGCAGTGTACGATTGTTGTTCAGCTACAAACGACTACAGTAGGAGCTGTGTCAGGCAACTTGCGAGTAACGAGTAATGATGCTGATGAAGGCTCATATAATGTATCCCTAAGTGGTACGGGTACCGATGCTACGGCGCCGACATTTAACAGCGCAAACTCAACGCCTGCAGATAATTCTACCAATGTCTCAGTGTCTGATAACATCGTCATTGATTTCAGTGAGAATGTGGCGTTAAGCACGGGTAATATAACGATTCGAGATGTCACAGGGTCAAGTGATTTTGAGGTGTTTAACGTTGCGACTGAAAGTGATGGCGCAACGACCAACCCAAGTGCGGGCCGCATTGGCATTGTAAACGACAAGATTTATATTAATCCGACGAGTAACTTAACGGGCAGCAATAACTATTCATTACGTGTGGACTCAACCGCAGTTGATGACTCAGCAGGCAATAGCTTTGCAGGTATCAGTGATGATACGACCTTTAATTTCACTACGATTAATGCGGCACCTGTGGTTGATTTAAATAGTGGCACATCAGGTAACGATACTACAGCCTCGTTTTCTGAAGGGTCAGGTGCAGTTGGTTTCATGACGAGCCCGACGGTTACTGATACAGATACAATCACAACGATTACAGTGAGTTTAACGAATGATCAAGATGGTGCATCGGAAGGGCTCAATGTATCAGCAAGTGCGCAAAATGCATTGACAGGGGTAAGTGGTGCCGCTGATATTTCACTACAAGACACACTTTCAATTACGGGCGCAACTGCGACGACCGCTGAAGTAGCAACATTTTTACAAGCGGTGACTTATAATAATACGAGTTCGACGCCTAATACTACATCTAGAACAGTCACTGTTGTTGTTAACGATGGTACTGATAACAGTACGTCACGAAGTGCAGTACTAAGTGTGGCCAATGTGACAGCGGCCAGTACTTCCGCAGCATCATTTAATACTACATCGGGTGCCAACTTAAGCCCAGCTATATCATTTAGTGCTGACAATGAAACACTGACCATAGCATCCGCCAGTCATATTGCAGGGTCAACCGCGCAAGGTGGCGGTGGTACAGATGAAATTATTGTAATAGACGGCAGTGATCTGACGCAATTTACCAGTTTAACCACCTTTGAAACTCTTTCGACTTTTAATAATGGCTCATTAACGCTCAGTGAGTCGCAACACGATGGGTTTACAACCATAAATGGTACCGGAACAAATACGTTTACTTTGGCAAGTGCCGATGGGGATAGCACGGTGACTGCTGATGCGGATATCGAAACATATATTCTCAATGCCGGTTTTAATATTACCTTATCTGGTGCGGCGCAAAATATTACAGGTAGTAGTAGCGCAGATACCGTTAATATTGCTGGGTTAAACGTTACGGGTACGCTTGCTGGTAGTGCTGATACAGATGTGCTGCAAATGAGCACAGGGGCTAGTATCAGCAATGCAACAGTCAGTGCATTCGAATCTTTAACATTGAGCGGTGGCGCATCGGTCACAATGACGGAAGCGCAACACGATAACTTTTCAACAGTAACTGCAACCGGCACTGATTCAATCACCATAAGCTCAGCGACAGATGGCTTAACGGGGAACAGTGCGATTGAAACGTATGTGTTGAGTGCAGCGAATACATTTACTTTAGGCAGCGCGTCACAAAACCTAACGGGTAGTGGTAACGATGACACGGTTAATGTGAATGCACTGAGTGCGACAGGGACTTTAGCGGGTGGAAGTGGCACAGATACATTGGCTGTTACAAACGGCGGAAATATATCGGGTGCGACCGTCAGTGGCTTTGAGAATCTATCGGTTGCTGCTGGTGGTACTGTAACAATTAATGCAGCCCAATTGTCTAGTTTTACTGGAACGATATCTGGCAGCGGTACAGAAACGGTATCTGTTTCTGGTGATGGTAATGTGAGTACCGTATCGGCCATTGAGAATTATACCTTAAATGATGACAGTACAAACGATCGGTCGGTGACTGTAACCAGTGCAGGGCATTCTGTTACTGCAACCTCAGCGACTGATGCCATTACGTTTGATTTAGGCACGCTTGCGTTTACAGGCACTATTACGGGTGACAATACCGTTGCAGATACGCTCAGCTTAAGCAGTGGTGCGAATATATCAGCAGGGTCTATTTCTAATGTGAATAACCTCACCTTAGCGTCGGGCGCCTCAGTGACTATGACTGCCAGTCAGCACAACGCGTTTAGTGGAACAGTGACTGCGGCAGGCTCTGAGACAATTATTATCAGTGGGGATGGTAACTTAACCACATTCTCGTCCGTTGAGTCCTATACCATAGGTGATGATAGTACTAATACGCGAACAGTTACTATTAGTAATGGTACAACGAATGTGACAGCTAACTCATCAACAGATGTAATAACGTTTGATATAGGCTCAAGTGCTTACACGGGCACATTAACAGGCGATAGCTCGCAGGTGGATATTGTATCAGCCTCTAATGGCGCAGATGTGTCTGGTGGCAGCTACTTTAATATAGGGACCCTGAGCTTAAGTAGCGGTGCAACGGTTGCTATCGACGCTGCCAATATTGGTAATTTTAGTACGTCAATTGTTGGTGGGGCTGGGAGCGAAATACTAAAGGTCATGGATGGTGGCACGTTTAATTTCAGTGGTACATCTGTATCATCTGTTGAAGGCGTTGCTATAGGGACTAATAGTAACTTTACACTGACTTTAACAGATAACTTTGCTTCAGATGGGGGGACGGTTGATATAACCAATGCAACTGGCAGTGCTGTAACGGGCGCTATTACCTTAAATGCAAGTGCTTTTAGTGGCGATGTGTTAACTATATCAGCGACTGACTTAAATGGGGCAGACACGTACACGGGTGGTTCTGGCGCCGATACGATTCGCCCTGGAGGCGGCACAGATGCAATGACGGGTAACGGTGGCAATGACAACTTCATAGGCAGTGCGTCTGACCTGTCGGGCGATACCATCGTAGACTTAGCAATTGGGGACATGATCACGATAACAGGTGTCACTGGGTTATCGACTAACAATGTACGCTTTAATGGCTCAAGTACATTAGAAGTTGATACCGATGCAACGGATTTTAATATATCAGAGTTGACACTGTCGCTGACCAACGCACCGGCATCAAGTTTATCATTTACTGTGGCAGACAGTGGCGCGAATACTTTGATCACCTTTGTTGCTAATAATGATGTACCTGTTTTTTCTTCATTAAATGGAGGGACAACATACACAGAAAACGGCAGTGCAATCACAATAGACAGTGATGTAACCGTTGCTGACACAGAACTAGATGCGCTCAACGGCAATACCGGTGATTATAATAATGCCAGTTTAACAATAACAAGAAATGGTGGTGCAAATAGCACTGATGTATTTGCTAACACTGGCTTATTAGGAGCACTGACCCAAGGTAATAGCTTTACTTATAATAGTGTGTCAGTCGGCACCGTAACGACCAATTCTGCCGGTACGATTAAACTCACATTTAATAGCAGTGCAACATCAAGTATTGTTGATTCGGTTATTTCATCACTTACTTATGCTAATACGTCTGAAGACCCGTCAAGTAGTGTGACATTAGATTACACCTTTAATGATGGTACATCTGATAGTACAGGGACAAACCAAGCGACTGTCACGATTTCTGCAGTGGATGATACGCCAACCGATATTGCACTGTCTTCATCAAGTATGACCCAATCAAGCACAAGTGCGGGGGCTGATGTTGGTACATTAAGTACCACGGATGTGGATGATAGTAGTCATACATACACTTTAGTTAATGCTGGTACGTCAACAAGCGGGACGTGTGCAGCCAATAGTGGCAACAGCAGTTTCCAGATAAATGGCAGCATATTAGAAACACAAGCAGCAATCAGCGCTGGCAGTTATATTGTGTGTGTACAATCTCATGATGGTACGTCTTCTTTTCAAGAGTCATTTACCATTACAGTCAGTGATGATGTAGCGCCAAATGCACCCACTTCATTAGATTTAAATGCAGCGTCAGATACGGGCGCTTCAAGCACTGATAATTATACCAATGATACAACTTTAACATTGTCAGGTTCTGCAGAGGCAGGGTCAACGGTTAAGCTATTTAGCAGTGTGTCAGGCACGACTGTTATTGGCTCAGGCACCGCAACCGGTGGTACATGGGAGATAACAACAAGCACGCTAACATCTAACACATCACACACGATTACAGCAACAGCAACGGATGCTAGTAATAATACATCGTCAACTTCATCGGGTTTGAGTGTTACACTAGACACAACAGCTCCAAGTGTACCAAGCATCCCAGACTTAAACAGTGCAAGTGATACAGGTAGCTCAAATACGGATAATATTACATCAGATACTACGCCGACCATTGATGGAACGGCGACAGCTGGAGACACGATAACACTCACTTCAGATAAGGATGGTGTGTTAGGGTCGGTGGTGGTGCCTGCTGGTGGAAGTTGGAGCTTTACGCCATCATCTGCATTGTCTGCAAACACACATTTAATTACGGTCGTCGCGACAGATCTGGCCGGTAATAATAGCAGTGCATCGAGCGCACTTGCTATTAACATTGATACTAGTGCAAGCACACCCAGTATAACCACACCTATTGAAGGTGATGGTATTGTGAATGCCGCCGAAGATAACGATGTATTGGTGCAAGGCAGTGGTGCGGAGTCGGGTGCAACGGTGACGGTTAATATTGGCGGGGTGAGTAAAACAACCACGGCAGATTCAAGCGGTAATTGGACGCTGTCAGGCAATGAGTTAGATATTAGCGCATTAAATAACGGCAGCTTAACGGTATCGGCCAGCCAAGCGGATGCGGCGGGTAACACTTCTACAGCAGCAACCACGTCAATAACGCTTGATAACCAAGCGCCCAGTGCAGTCACTATCACTACGCCGATTGAAGGTGATGGCATTGTGAATGCCGCCGAAGATAACGATGTATTGGTGCAAGGCAGCGGTGCGGAGTCGGGTGTAACGGTGACGGTTAATATTGGCGGGGTGAGTAAAACCACCACGGCAGATTCAAGCGGAAATTGGACACTGTCAGGTAATGAGTTAGATATCAGTGCGCTCAATAACGGCAGCTTAACGGTATCGGCCAGCCAAGCAGATGCGGCGGGTAACACTTCTACAGCAGCAACCACGTCAATAACACTTGATAACCAAGCGCCCAGTGCAGTCACTATCACTACGCCGATTGAAGGTGATGGCATTGTGAATGCCGCCGAAGATAACGATGTATTGGTGCAAGGCAGTGGTGCGGAGTCGGGTGCAACGGTGACGGTTAATATTGGCGGGGTGAGTAAAACCACCACGGCAGATTCAAGCGGAAATTGGACGCTGTCAGGCAATGAATTAGATATCAGTGCGCTTAATAACGGCAGCTTAACGGTATCGGCCAGCCAAGCGGATGCGGCGGGTAACACTTCTACTGCAGCAACCACTTCCATAACGCTTGATAACCAAGCACCGAGTACGTTAACAATCACCACGCCAATTGAAGGTGATGGCATTGTGAATGCCAGTGAAGATAGTGATGTATTGGTTCAGGGTACTGGTGCAGAGTCGGGTGTTACAGTGACTATTGATATTGGGGGAGTCAGTAAAACGACCACGGCTGATTCAAGCGGTAACTGGACGCTGTCAGGCAATGAGTTAGATATTAGCGCATTAAATAATGGTAGTTTGACGGTTACAGCGACACAGTTAGATAGTGCAGGCAATACGTCAAACTCTTCAACACACACAATTACACTCGATAACATCGCACCCACAGGCCAAACCGCAGCGATAGATCAGAGCTTGATAAATGCGAGTAATGAAGCTGCGTTAAGCTTTACATTAAGTGGGTTAGAAAGTTCGGGATCATTTGTGTATCAAATCTCTGATGGTGCAAGTACGGTTTCTAGCAGCTCAGCAACAACAATTACTGGGTCTACAGCGCAAGTTACAAACGTTAATGTGTCAAACTTGAATGAAGGAACACTGACACTTTCAGCGACCGTGAGCGACGTTGCAGGCAATGCAGCTAGCAGCGTTACTGCGACCACAACAAAACGTTATAATGTAAAACCGGTTTTATCTGGTACAGCAATTACCTCAGTAAATGAAGATGCAGCTTATAGCTTTACACCGACGTTAACTGATTCAGATAGCGGTGATACACATACTTATGCTATTACAAATAAGCCCACTTGGGCAGCGTTTGATACCAATACAGGCGCGTTAACGGGCACGCCGACTGATGAACATGTAGGCACTACGAATAACGTGTCAATAAAAGTATCAGATGGTACGGAAGATAGCGACCCACTCACGTTTAACATTGAAGTAGTTAATACCAATGATGCACCAGTAGGGCAAGGTTTCGCGTTTAGCTTAAATGAAGGTGCACTGCTAACGAAGGGAGTTGCTAATGGGGTATTAAGCAATGCGACTGACGATGACACCGATAGTGGCGATACGCTATCGGCCGTGAAGGTAACAGATCCGCAATATGGGTCGCTTACATTTAATAGTGATGGCAGCTTTAGTTATCAGCATAATGGCAGCGAAAACCACAGTGACAGTTTTACCTATAAAGTAAGAGATGCCTCGAATGCGGAATCAGCCACTCAGACAGTGACTTTAACTATGACCGCTGTTGAAGATGCACCAGAGGCAGTGGCAGATGCTTCTTCAACCAATGAAGATACTCCAATCACCTTCAGTGTTGTTGCCAATGATACCGATGCAGAAAATAATATGGTTGTGGCGTCAGCTGCAATTGTAGACAGTCCAACTAAAGGTGCGGTGACAATCGCAAATGGGGTTGTAACGTATACACCGAATAGTAACGAAAATGGGGCTGACTCATTTACGTATAATGTTAAAGATAGCACAGGGCTTGTGTCTGCTAAAGCCACTGTATCTATGACCATAAACGCGGTTAATGATGCACCTGTTGCCGCAAACTTTAATGAAACAGTGAATGAAGACATTGCAACTAATGCCTTAACTGTAAGATCCAATGCTTCAGATGTCGAAGATACCAACCCCTCAGGTGCGATTAGCATCGTGTCGCAGCCAACCAGAGGTACAGTTAGCTTAGACCAAACTAATGGCACTATGGTGTATACACCGAATGCTAATGAAAATGGCACTGATACGTATACTTATACTGTTGCCGATTCAGCTGGGTTGGCATCAAATACCGCCACAGTAACGGTTAATATCGGATCAATAAATGATAGGCCGGTCGCTGGTAATGACACAGTGACAACCGCTGAGGACACGTCGACTACACTTGCAATATTAAGTAATGACTCAGATGTAGAAGATCAAGCGTTTAACGGCGCCAATATAACCCTTGAGGACCAAGGACAAGGTGTTGGAAATTATTCACTTGCAACGGTGACAGTGAACACCGATGGCACACTGAATATTGCACCTAAAGCAGATCTAAATGGGCAACAAACGTTTACTTACACTTTGACAGATAGTGATAATCTTGCCTCAACAGCAGCAACGGTGACAGTGAGTATTAATGCTGTTAATGATGCTCCAGTGGCAGTAGATAATACCGCGCAGTTGTTAGAAGACGGGCAGTTTGAGGTTAACGTATTAGGTAATGATACCGATGTTGATAGTACACTTAACGCAAGTTCTGTTGCCATTGTTACTCAACCCATAAATGGTCAAGTATCAATAGGCTCATCGGGTGCAATCACGTATGTCGCGAATGCAAATTTCTTCGGTGAAGACACATTTACATATACGGTCGATGACCAAGAAGGTCTTACATCTAATGCTGCAACGGTTACTATGATGGTTTCTAGCGTTAATGATGCACCGGTTATATCTGGCGCACCGACCTTAAATACAAACGAAGATGTGTTATTCACGTTTACACCGACTGCAAGAGATGACGACCAAGACAACTTGAGCTTCTCTATTACGAATCAACCATTATGGGCAACCTTCGATTCGACAACAGGCACACTCAGTGGTACGCCAACAAATAGTGATGTTGGCAGTTACGCGGGTATTGTTATCAGTGTGAGTGATGGGCAGTTAAGTGATGCATTACCTGAATTTACGCTAACAGTAAACAACGTTAATGATGCACCTGTTATTACAGGGATCCCAGCACTGAGTGTTTTACAAGATGAGAGCTACACATTTACGCCTCAAGCGAGTGATGAAGACTCTGCATCGTTAACGTTTACAATAACGGGCTTGCCCAATTGGGCAAGTTTTGATGAAGCAACAGGGAGTTTAACTGGTACACCTAGCAGAGACAATGTTGGTGTGTACTCAGGCATTCAAATTTCAGTTTCTGATGGGCAGTTAAGTGCCTCTCTTGAGCGTTTTGACTTAGTTGTAGAGGCAGTGAACGCGGCACCTACATCAAGTAACATTCAGGCGACGGTAACGGAAGATGCAAATACCAGTTTTAGCGCTGTCGTGGAAGACATAGATAACGATCAGCTTACAATAAACATCAATACTCAACCGCAAAATGGTACTTTATCCGTTCAGGGTGATGTGTTTACTTATCAACCCTTTGCGAACTTCTTTGGGGTCGATAGTTTCACTTACAGTGCTTCTGATGGTGAATTAACGTCGAATATTTCGACGGTGTTTGTGACGGTGAGCGCGGTGAATGACGCGCCCATTGCACAAAATGACGTATTTGCATTTAATACAAATTCAAGCAATACGTATTCGTTAAATGTATTAGAAAACGATACAGATATTGAGAACCAAGTATTAACCATTATTGGTGCGAGTGCATCACTTGGAACCGCAACGATTGTTAACAACCAAATTGAATACGTTGGTTCAGACAATACGCAAGGGACCGTGATTGTTAAATATTTAATTGAAGACTCACAGGGAGCGCGCAGCGGCGCAAGTGCAACGGTCACGTTTAGCGCAAGTCAGTCAACGGCTATTCCAACGATAACCGCACCTGGTGATATAAGTGTTGATGCCACAGGGCTATTCACTAAAGTGGATCTAGGGACCGCCATAGCCACAGACAACCAGGGTAATTCATTACCAGTATCCTTGGTTGGACAGCAACCTATATTTGTGCCGGGTAATCATATTGCTTACTGGCAAACAACCGATCAGCAGGGTCAGCAAGCTGTAGCGACACAAACCGTGTCAGTTCGTCCGCTTATATCGTTACAAAAAGACAGTCAGGTGGCAGAAGAGCAAACACACACCATTGATGTTTATTTGAACGGTCCTGCTGTGCAATACCCATTAACGGTACCTTATACTGTATCAGGTACGGCTGATGGCAATGACCATGATTTAACCGCGGGTGAGTTTGTCATTGAATCGGGTGTTCAAGGGCAAATATCATTCACTGTATTTGCTGACAACATTGCCGAAAGCAACGAGACCATTATCGTAAGTTTGAGCGACGCGCTGAATGTTGGTGCTAAATCAACGTCAACGGTGACCATTGTAGAGCAAAACGTTGCACCAACTATTTCAACGACTGTTGCGCAAGCAGGTGAGAAACGACTTACATTAACATCGAATCAGGATTTAGTAACGGTTACAGCCAGTATATTTGATGCAAACTTATCAGATGTAGTCACGACAACGTGGTCTGGTGATACGGTGTTGGTTAACCAAAGCAATCAAGCTGAACAGTTCGAGTTTTCACCGCAAGGAATTGCATCAGGGGTATATAAGTTATCAGTTATTGCGGCCGATAATGCGGTACCAAGTTTATCCACGCAACAAGATATCTACCTTGAAATAGTGCCAGAATTACAAGCGTTAGGGAGTAACGATACGGATGGTGATCTCATACCAGATGATCAAGAGGGGCATAGTGATTCAGATGGAGATGGTATTCCAGATTTTCAAGATGCCATTAGTGATTGTAATGTAATGCAAGAGCAGGCCGCAGAGTCACAGCAATTCTTAATAGAAGGCGATCCTGGGGTGTGTTTACGCAAAGGCGCAACAGTCCCTCAAAACACCACGGGCGGTGTTCAGTTATTGGTAACTGAATTACCTGAAGACCAAGATGCAAATAATATTGGTGGTGTGTTTGGCTTTATTGCTAATGGTCTACCTCAAGCGGGTGATACGTATAGTTTAGTGATACCACAAAGGAATCCAGTGCCAGAAAATGGGGTATATCGTAAACTCCGTAATGATCAGTGGGTAAACTTTGATGAATCAGGCGACAACAACATATTGTCAACACAAGGAGAGCCGGGTTACTGCCCACCACCAGGAAGCAGTGAGTGGCAAAGTGGCTTGGTAGCAGGTGCATGGTGTGTGCAGTTACAAATTGTTGATGGTGGCCCGAATGATGATGATGGCATTGCCAACCGCAGTGTTATTGATCCAGGTGGGATTGCAGTGCCTGTTAGCTCGAATCAGTTACCGGTTGCCAATAGTGATGAGGTGACGATTTCAGCAGGGCAAGAGGTCATTATTGATGTACTTGCTAATGACAGTGATGCCGATGGTGACGTATTGTCAATAACGGGTGCAACGGTAGACTTTGGTCAAGTAGCGATTGTGAATGAAAAGCTAGTCTATCAACCACCGGTGAAGTTTCTAGGAAAGGCTACGATTCAGTACAGTATCAAAGATGGTAAGGGTGGTACGTCTAACAGCACTGCTACAGTGAATTTGACTTCAAATTCAGCACCAGTAGCCCAATCTGATACAGCTAACGTGGTTGGCTCTGGTAATGTTGTTATTGACGTATTAGCAAATGATTCGGATGCTGATGGTGATGTGTTATCTGTTATATCGGCAAGCGCAGAAACAGGTACTGCGGTTGTTAATATTGATAATACCCTTACTTATACGCCTAAATTGGGCTTTGAAGGCATAGACACCATTACATATCAATTGAAAGACTCGAAAGGCGCGGTGTCTCAAGGGGTCGTAAAAGTCACAGTGACTGCATTAAAAGCAGTTTCTATAGAAAACAAATCATCAGGAAGTTTAGGAGGAATAATTGTGTTAATGATTTCGGCACTTGTGATCCGCAGAAGGAAACTAGGGCTACCGAGTTTCGCTTTCGTATCGGCGACATGTTTAATGAGTGTTCCGGCTATGGCTAATACTTGGTCTGTTCAAGGTACGGCTGGTAAATCAAGTGCTAATTTTGCCTATGATTCGTCATTAGCTGCCTCAAATATTGATGACAGCAGCAATAGTTGGTCAGCGGGTATTTATTATGAATTACTTCCACAATTCACAATTGGTATTCGGTATATCGATTTAGGGCAAGGTAGGGTAACTTTCAATGGTAATGTTATTGCGCCAGATGATGCACAGTCGCAAGTGAATCGAGTAGCGCCCATTTTACCGGAAGGTTTTGCGATGCAATTGGGTTACGATGTGTTTAATGTCAACTCATTTGAAGGCAAGCTTTTCTTAGGGGCGTTTGATTGGAAGTATCATCTGGATAGCACCAGAGATGGACGTTTTCACACCCGATATGAAGATCAACAAACAGATCTTTACTATGGTGTTGGTGTAGCATATCACCTGTCAGACTCTGTTAACTTAGATGCGCAATATACACGTTATCCTTTGTCTGAAAACGACATTAATGAGCTATCGCTCGGTGTGACTTACCACTTCTAAAAATAGTAAAATAAAGCCCCTTTTGGGGCTTTATTTTAATCTGGCCGAGCCGAATATTTATGTGTTGGGTATATTTTTGTATAACAATGATATTAGCTTGAACGGTTGGCGATTCATGGTGTGTACCTTGCTTATTTAAACTGTGGTTGTTTTTGCCAAAGGCACATTCAGATTGGCAAGCGCTAATTTTAGAAGGGTTTTCAGTAGTTTTGACTTAATTGAGAGCGAAATTCGTCATTTATTGAGTTTTTACATCGAGTAGTTTCCAGGATGAGCTCAACGACACGGTGCATAATGGTGAAAAAGCGGCTGAACAGATAAATAAAAAGTATGCATATTACGGGTGCGGTATTAGCTCTATGGACGATTGCATATTGTACTGTGCAACGAAAAATATCTGTTAGGTAAATATTACAAAATTCATTACTGAAGGCGCAGATCAGAAAAAAGCTAAGATTAGTTGTGAAAGGAATTGCTTTGTATAGAAAAAGAATGAGTAATTTAGCTCAAAAATATATTACCTTACACACTTACTCAGGTGATATTGTAGGCCTTATAAGCAAAAGTTCGGCTTTTATTTCATCAAGACTCAAAAGTTAATAAGCTAAGTAGCACCAATAACTGTCTGAGCAGTGTTTGGTTTGATATGATTGACGTCATTTCAAAAGTTATATTTATATATTGGATGTATTAATGAAAAAGCTCTCTGCAGTACAAAGAAAGCAACAAAAGGTTGTGTTAGACATCGCGGACAAATTAGAAGAGCAGGCTCGTACTGAGATCCCCGGCATGGTGCAATGTTGGTTTAGTATGGAATATCACTTATTTCCAAGTTCATTGCTTCTACGGTTTCAATTTGAAAATGAACAAGCGTTAACTGCAGCGAAGCCAAATTTATTAAAATGGCAAAAGTCATTGAGCGCAGCAATGATGAAAAAAGGAGTCGTGCTAAAACAGATGCGCAATCACCTTGTTTTTACGTTAGAAGGGCCTGAAGACTAAAATAGTTGTGACTATTATGATTGATATACGCATTAGTAGTGATATTAGTGTTATTCAGGATTTCTCCAAGCAACATCAACACATTAAGTTGTGCCAATAGTATATTTAAATGAGTGATTTTATTTTTACCACCTTTTTATTATAATAAAAAACACTATGTAATTAACTTGCAATTTGTCAAATAAAGTTAACGAAGTTTTCACTGTTATTTTTCAACTATATTGATGAGTAGGGGCTCTAGCTCAACAGCGGTATTTCAGGAAGTTAATTTAAGCAGTCAAAGACTTGATAATTATTCTGGTGTTGAGGTTGATAGTGAAATTAGAATGAGTTTTCTAAAATGGTTAAATTATACCGTAGATAAAAATGAAGAGTGAAAGAGTTTTTAATAAAGTGAAAATCTCGGTAATAATATTCATGCTAACATTATTGATTATTGATTATTGATTATTGATTATTGATTATTGATTATTGATTATTGATTGTTGATTGTTGATTGAGAGGGGGTTTCAATAGAATTATTTTTTGGGTTCTTGGTGGTAAAAATAGCATTGACTCAGAAGTTATTGTTACCAATGCTGATGGTAATGTTTTTGGCAAACCTGCAGCTTCTAGTACCCATATTACCGTAATAAGAAATGCCCAAATGATGACTCGAATGCATGTACAGAAGATAGCCAAACTTTTATGCGGTGGTTAGGAAAAATTAAGTTAATATAGGTATACCTATATTAACTTGTATGATTTTATAACGTAAAGCACACTAGCCAAGACTGTGAGATGATCACCTTAATTAACGTTAGTTTTATGAATTGTAATGGTCTGCCTGCTTTATTATTTATATGAAATTTATGCATTTTCAAAAGTTAAAACATTGGAATGCCCCATGAATTAAAGCGCACGGAGAATTAATATGAGTGATGTATAGTAAATGATGCTTGTAGTGCTTCTACATAACTTATACGTTATAGTTTAGAAGTGCAGGAAATGGTGTCTCTCCCCGTATTATTACCTTTCTAAAATAAACCTGGCAATAACGACATTTTAGTGTCATGGCATTTTTTATAAATAATAAAAATTACTTGGCTTTATTCAAAGCCCGCTGTTTTATCACGTGTTTAGAACCAAGAAATGGTGTGTAAGAATCTATTAAAATAGCAATAGGTTTACTTTTATTTACAAACATTGGGTTATTTCGGCGAGAAAAACTTTAGCTACACCTTAGTTTGTGTTAATTTTAGGTCCGGAGATGTATAAGGTTAATTTAACCGTTATTTGGTGATGAGCCCTGATATGTTTCAAGCAAATTTTAGATAATATCTCATGTAAATAGGGCGAAAAATGTGTTTGGAAAGGGTGTAAATTTAATCATAGGTATCGCTCTGGTTTCATTAGGCATACAGGATGAAAAGTACGTGTATCTTGTTCTAGGATTAGGGTGTTTAATTGTATCAATTACCGGTTATTTATTGGTTAAAAAAACTAAACTGTATTGATACACTGATGAATTGACGCAATATTCTCTATTATCGGTAGTTAAAAGCCCAAAATCATCGTGTTTTCGGGCAATGTCAATTTCACCTTATTGGTTTACGTAAAAGTGACCCTGAATGTTGCGCCACCTAAGTCATTTTTACATATCACTTCAATTTCAGCGTTATGGGCATGTGCAATTTCACTGACAATAGAGAGTCCTAGACCGCTTCCCGTTAATGCTGATTGCTCCTTCCTCCAAAATCGCTCAAATAACTTCACTCGGTCATCATCACTTATACCTGGGCCTGAATCTTTCACACTGATCCGTTTTTGTTCAATAATAAGTTGTACGCTGGCGTTTTTATCCGCGTACTTTAGTGCATTTTCCAATAGGTTTTTTGTCAGAATGATTAATGCACCCTTGTCACCGATAATCTCACAAGGCATGTTGTCTGCGTCCAATGACAGTTCTTTTTTATGCGTAACCGATAGTGGACCTAGCAACATGCATACATCTTTTCCAATTTCCTTAAGGTCAACCAAGCTGTGGGCAAATCCGGCTTGATTTTGAGCACGAGATAAATCAAGTAGTTGTTCAATTACCCGAGACATATATTTAATATCTGCCATTAATGCAGGTTCAACGTCAGGCGGTATCTGAGTCAGCTCTACACGTGTCGATAGTATGGCTAACGGTGTCCGTAATTCGTGCGCTGCGTTGGCGACAAAGCGTTTCTGCTCTTCAAATCCTTGCTCTACGCGCTCCATTGCATCATTGAGCCCCGACACTAGAGGCAATATTTCCGTTGGTACATCTTCTGTTGATAAACGTCTATCAAGTTGATTTGGCTTGATTTGTAAAAGTTGAGAGGTGACATTGTTAACAGGCCGTATCAGCGAACGAATAGAAACGAGGGTGACACTAACAAATACCAAAAATGCGGCGCCCATAGTGAGTGCTGAGACAAAACTTAAGACGGGTTTTACAGCTTCATTGGCAAGCTCACCAACAAGGTCTTTACGCGCCAAATCAACAGCTAAAAGATGCTCTTTAAGCTGAAAAACAATTCTATACATGTCTGTACGTGAGCCATTTTCATTGATACTTTTCGAGTATCCTTCTGGCAATATGTCGGGCATGGCGTCTAGAATAGTTGCTACTTTAGGATTTGTATACGAACGCAATATTACCTGACCAGAGTGTATATCCGTTATACGAAACCCGAGGTTATTATATAATGCATCGTATCCCCAGACTTCTGCCACTTGGTCGGGGTGATAGACAAGTTGATTGTTCTCGTCAAAAACTAAACTGGACTGAATATCTTCCGCCATACCAAACATACTTTTTTCTACCGCGAGATTGGCAAAGTTAATTGACATTAAATACAGCATGATGGCAATAAGCGAGAACACACCGCCACCGATCAGCAAAAAGTGTTTTAGCAAACGCCATGAAAGAGAGCTTTTGTTGAAAATCATGACAAAATGTATCCTATGCCTCGAATGGTGGTAATCTGTGTTGTTGCATCTGAACCTTCCAGTTTCTTGCGAATGCGATGGACTGCAACCTGAATCGCGTTATCGGTTACTTCGAACCCCATAGCATATATGGCATCAAATAAAGACTCTTTACTGACAGTGAGTGTCGCGTGTTTTAATAAGTACTCTAAGATGGCGACTTCGGTTTTCCCCATGGTAATATTTTTTGTATTCACCGTGACGCGTCGAGATTTAGTTTCAACGGTAACATTTCCTCTTGTTAGGTCGTTACCTGAATAATCGACCGGACGACGCATTAGTGCTCTAAGTCGCGCTTTTAGCTCATCAACAGAAAACGGCTTATTGAGGTAGTCATCAGCACCTAAGTCGAGCCCTTTAATTCTATCATCTATGCCACCCCTTGCTGTGAGGATCAATATAGGGATCGGGTTATTATTCGCTCTCAAATGTTTGATCACATCTAATCCATCTTTATCGGGTAATCCTAGATCTAAAACAACCCCATCATATTGCCACATAGTGAGTTGAGTCATCATGGTCGCGGCGTCTAACGCGATATCAGCGGCATGGCCATCTTGCATTATTGCTTTTTGTATAAATTCAGCAAGCTGTTGATTGTCTTCTGTTATTAAAACACGCATGGTTATTTCCTTTATCTCAATCATTTCAGTGTTTCTACTTCACTGACGGTGTTTTCTAGTAATAAATTAAGTGCCAGAGGCATCACAAACATCATTAAAGCTGTGGAGGTTATTAATCCGCCAATAACCGCCCATGCCAATGGCGGCCAAAGTGGGCTTTGCGATGACGTTAACGGTAGCATACCAATAATGGTGGTTGTTGTGGTCAACAAAATAGGTCTGAAGCGTTGCTGCACCGCGGTGGTTATTGCCAATTCTTTACTTAAGCCTGCTTTTAGTCCATTAATGGCACTTTCAATTAGTATAATACCGGTGTTAACCACGATCCCGGTTAATGCAAGTACGCCTAAAATCGACATAAAACCAAACGGGATATTCACTAATGACAGCATTGCGGGTGCACCGATGATCCCCATTGGGATGCTCAGCATGACCAATAAACTTAACCTGTATGAATTAAACTGCAAAATTAGCGCTACAAAGAGTAATACGATGCCTGCGGGCATTGCGACCAATAGCGCGTTATTTGCCTGACTTGACTCTTGTGCTTCACCACCATACTTTATGGTAACGCCGTACTGTTTCGCCAAATCGTCTATTTGACCTTGCAAAGCATCAATAATGTCTTCTTCGTCTGCATTATGGTGCATATCAGCGAATAGGGTGCGAGCATAAAAGCCATTGTAGCGAGTAATTACAGGTGGTGCTGCGGTAACTGTTTGTTCTGCAAGCAATGAAAGGGGAATAAAGCGATTATCTTGCATCATAACTTGCGTGTTTAGCAATTCGGTTGAGTTGTTAACCGGCCTTGGAACGGTTATGACTAAATCAACTGGGTTTGTTGTGTAGTTCAATGTGGTTGCAGTTAACCCCGAGCTTTGCCAAGCCAAATAACTATTTAGGTCGTGTTCAGTAAGGCGACTCAGTTGTAACTGTTGTTTGTTAACTGATAGTGCAAGCTGAGGTTTGCCTAATCCGTAGTTACGTCGGGTGTTTTGAGTATCCAGATGCTGTGACAGGAGAGAATATATAGCTTCCGATGCGGCTAAGTTCGCGTACTCACTGCCACCAAGTACTCTCAATTCAATGGGGCTAGAAATAGGAGGCCCTTGGCCAAGTTCACGAGCGATAACAATAAAATCAGAGTACTGGACGACAAATTGCTTGTTAAGGTGTTCTACAATTGATGAAACTAGCGTGTCAGGTGTTGTTTCAAAGACGACACGTGCGATATGACTTTCATTGGGCTGTTGTGCCAAATTGTAGTAAAAACGGGGCCCTGAATTACCTGAAAATAGATAGGTATGGGTAATTTTATCATTGCTTTTCAATTTGTGAGCAATGTGTTTAGCTATTCTTGTGGTTTCGTCGACGGAGGTACCAAAAGGAAGTTGAATATCAATATATGCTTGGTTCCTACTTGTTTTCGGAAAAAACTCACCATGACTGCTTGGCAAATTCATTATGAGTACAATGAATACAACAGTCATTGTTAATGTGCTTTTTGGGTATTTTAAAGACCACAACGCGATACCCTTTGCAACTGTACTAAGTGGGTGATTAGTCGTGCGGTAAGGCTTGGAATTACGGGCAAAAAACATGCTCATAACGGGGACCAGTGATAATGAAATTAGATAGCTTAAAACAATACACATAATCACCAGAACTGGGATTGTGGCGATGAAATCAGCAACATTGCCTTTTGACAGTAACATAGGAATGAATGCTGCAATGGTGGTAAGCGTCGCAGTTGCTAATGGCTTATACAACTCTCGAATGGCCATTAAAGGTGCTGCCACTCGAGACGCGCCTTGCTCTAAGTGATGAACAATACGTTCAGCCGTGACGATGCTATTGTCAACCATTAACCCCAACGAGAGAACCAAACCTGCAATTGTCATTTGATGAATAACCCCCCCAAACATGCCAAATATACCAAGTGCAGAGAGCGCAATTGCTGGAATAGAGACACTAACAATTAATGCGCTACGAAATGACATGAGGCACATTAATACCACTGTCACACCCAAGCAACTGACTAACAATGAGGTTAAGAGTGAACTACGACGCTTTTGAGTCCAATCAGGTTGGAATAAATGAACATGCACTTTGAAAGGAGCATATTGGTGATTCAATTGTGCGACTTTCTGCTTAATACGTGCACCAACAGCGGTGACTTGGATAGTATCTGGGGGTAATGTAAGTGCAATACCCACAGTACGTTTGCCATCAATCCAAAATTGTTCATTACTAATTGGGTCTATTCGGTAGGCTACATCGGCAATGTTTGCCAGTACCATAGCACTGCCATTTGGTGAAAATATCTGCGTACTCTTGATTGTATCTAACGTAGAGATCCGGGTTAATGAGTTCAAACCCGTTGTAAATGACCCGTTTTGTAAAATTGGTGGGGTCGCTTCGGTATTGAGCTGGGCTACATGCTTTGCTATTTTTGTTGGCGTTATTCCTGTTTCTCTCATGCTTTGTGCTGAGTATGCTATTTGTAATTGCTCTTTAGGCGCACCTATCAAGGTTGCTGTACGAACATCTGAAAGCGAGAGTAGCTCGTCCTCAATTTTTAAAGCGAAACGATGGTCATGGAGTATGCCGTTCCCTGTGCTTACAGATAACACAATGCCTTGTGTGTCTTGAATACGATCATGTACTGAAATATTAATAGGGTTTAATTGAGGCTCAAGTTGACGAATGCGATCTTTTATCCGCTGCCAAATTGGATCGGTATCGTAAATGTGCTCCTTCAGTTCAAGGTCAATATTTGCGTAACCTTGCTTTATTCGCGCGCTGAAGGTTTGTACTTCGTCTATTTCGCTGAGCACTCGCTCAATAGGTCTGACTCCTTCATCTGTCAGCTGTGTGATGTCCATGCCTGGTTTAACCAGTAATATCATACCATTTCTATAGGGGAAGCTTGGGTCTTCTTGCTCATTGGCACTATGCCATGCAACAAGACCTGTCATCGTTAAAATAGCGACGATACCAAGAACTAACCGCGCTTGTAGATACCACTTGGTTTGGGACATAGACATAAAGTTACCTTTTAACTAGTGTGGCCAAATTTAATTGACTGTTTGTTTCAGAGACAAGGCTGAGGGGTTGTTCAAGTGAGGAGGTGCTTGTGACAAGCAAACCATTTTCTTCTATTGCGACTACCGAGACAGGGTATTGGGTCGTGCCATCTGCGGTGAGTAAGTAAGCTTGGTCGAGGGCATCATAACGCAGTGCTGATGGTACCACTTTATATAAGGTTTGATTGGTAATGGGTAAATGTAGTTGCGCTGTAAGGCCGACATTATTGGGTGTACTATTTGGTATAGACACGGTTATATCGAATAACGCAAGTTCGCCAATACTTGGCAAACTGCGCTCTGAGATTTGACCATTAAAAGTCGCATTAATATTGGGTAATGTTATTGCTACTTGCTGTTGGCTCTCAAGTTTAATCGCGATACGTTCAGGGACTGAAAATGTCACTTTTTGTCGCTCGGTTGACTCAAATCGCAATATATTGCTACCTGAATGTACATAGTCACCTCCGCGTAAATACAGTTTTGCAATTACGCCTGAGTGGCGGGCAACTAATTGGGTTTCTTGTTGCTGATTCTGCGCTTCATTAAGTTGTGCAAGTGTATTGTTAACTTGCTGTTTTGCCACTTGCAGTGCACGAATGGCATCTTCTAGCATTGCATCAGACTGTAACTTTTTGCGAACCAGTTCTGTACTGCGTATTTTTTGCGCCTCAGCTTGAAGCAACACTGCTTTTGCACTTTGATAATCAGATTCTCTTGCTGCAACACGCTGAGATAGGGTTGGAGAGTACAGCGTTGCTAGTACATCTCCTTTATTTACCAGTTGACCTTCTCGTACGACAACGTGATCGATTCTACCATCGACAAACAAGGCCACATCATAACTGGTGTAGCCTTGAACGCGGCCATAGAAAATCTGTTCAGGTACTTTGTTGACTCGCGTGGCGTAAACACTGTTACTTACTATTGTAGCTGGCTTATCTACGCTATCACCTAACGTCTCGGTTTCTAAAGGTTGCTTGTTACACCCGATTAAAGTGGCACATGCAGTGACCAAGTATAGGTATTTAAATACACTCTCATTAAAATACATACGCGTAGCCAACCAAAATCTGTGCAGAACCTGATTTATCAATTAACGGCGAGTCTTTGATATCGCTGCCATAAGATAAATAACTAATATCCGCTTTTATCATGTGCTTTTTATTGAACATCCAGGTGCTATTTACGCCTATCTCAAAGCTTGTTGTAGCCCCAGGTTGATAAAATTGGCGAGTACTGATCGTTTCGTTTTGCATTACTCCAAAGTAGTAATCTACTAGATCATCGCTTTGATAATTTGCACCAATATAAGGCATTATTCGCCCATTATTCAGCATAAAAGGCACGCCATAACTTGCGCTTAATTGATATCCCTTATGGGTGCTGGATATATCGTGCGTAAATTCAACGCCGAACTCACCAAATTGTGTGTCTATTTCCGCTTCAACCCCCGCATCAAAACTCATATCGCGGTCTTCCATGCCCTTGAATATATCGCTGTCGGCTTGTTCATAACCATCAAAGCGCAGGTTGGCAACGGCAGAGATTTCTAGGGTTTGATTGGCAAAAAATTGATAGCTGGCACGCGGACCGAGCAAAGAGAAATTACCGTATTGTAGTCCAACTATCGGGATCAAATTGGTTTCGTTTCCTACATCTACATAGCCTTGGTCTTGAGAGATTGTGGCAATGCCTAAACTCCATGTTAATTCGGATGAGGGAGTGTTGGCGTGCACATATGTAGAGCAAGCGAGTAGACAAGTCATGTAACCGATTTTTGTTAAAGTCATACTATATCCTTTGCAAGTAGGTAAAATGTTATTCCGTGCTATTGTGTTCATTTAACGACAGAATGAGTTGATGTAGGTAATGTAAAGCACGAAGCTTTCTAGAAACTTACAATACGTAATTATTTTAAAAGTATGAGATTTCGCAGGCTTTAGGTAGCTATGAACGCGAATTTAAGAGGCAATATGACATCGAAACTGTATACCGAATTTGCAACAGAATATGACCAAGTAGTGCAAAGTAATATATATAATGCGCATTATGAACGGCCCTCTTTGCAAGCGCTAATAGATAGAGTGAAAGACTTAGATGTATTAGATCTTGGTTGTGGTTCAGGTATTTATGCTGACTATTTAATATCTCGAAATGCAAAATCAGTGACCTGTGTAGATATTTCTGATGCGATGGTTGCACTTGTGCGAAACCGTTTAGGTGCACAGTTAAATGTCTATCAGCAAGACCTAACGCATGGGCTCCCACGGGAAGCATCAAATAGTAAAGATTTAATTATATGTCCGCTAATGGTGCATTACTTAGCAGACTTGGTGCCTTTTTTTAACGAAGTGTATCGCGTACTAAAGCCATCAGGACATATTGTTTTTTCAACGCATCACCCGTGTTCAGAGGCTGAATTGAGCCAAGCCAACAACTATTTTGCAACAGAAAGGGTGACGGATGTATGGGGAACGATAGGGAAACCCGTACAAGTACAGTTTTTCCGACGCTCATTGACACAATTATTCACTGCGATAACTCAATCGGGTTTAGTGGTCACACAACTGACGGAAGGGCAGGTGGCACGAGAAGCTGAAGTGCTGTGCTCAGCAACATATAGAAAGCTCTCCAGCCAGCCTGCCTTTGTGTTTATTAAATCTAAAAAAGCGTAATTTTCATCACATCTGGCGTTATTAGTAATTTATCGCAAATAGGGTGCGGTAAATTTCGAAGTGTTTAGAATTAAATAGAAATAATTATCATTAGAGGTTTTTATGCAAGTCGCTGCTCGTGCCGTATTATGTTTGCTGGCTACTACCATTATGTGTGTTGCTAGTGATAGCTATGCCAATTCAACAGAGGTTGATGTTTTTCTGCCCACACTTGACCGCTCCCCTGAGACGATCCAATTGACGGGCTCGATAGAGTCAGCGCAACATGCAAATATTGCAACCATGGAAGCGGGGTCGGTTTCGACGCTGTTTGTTGATGTGGGTACTGAGGTAGCCAAAGGGGATAAGTTACTGCAATTGAACGCCACGTTAGCTAAGCTTGAATTAGATCAGGCGAAAGCGAGTTTACAAGCGGCTAATATTGCCAAAATAGAAGCTGAACGTCTCCTTAACGAAGTTGTCGCTTTATCTAACCGGCAAAGCGTTGCAAAAACACTTATTGGTGAACGAAAAGCGAATTTGGCTAACGCACAAGCTGAAGTGATTAAGCAACAAGCTGCCGTATCATTACAACAAGAATTAATACAACGTCATACACTATATGCCCCTTTTTCAGGGATTATCGCAAAAAGAGAGGTGGATATTGGAGAGTGGATCACACCACAAAATAGCGTCCTGACGTTAGTAGGCCAGTCTAACTTACGTTTGGTATTGGATGTACCGCAGGAATACTATACTCAAATGATACAACAGCCTCACCTTAGTGCGACGGTAAATGCCGATACACTAGATAGCAGAGCAATAGAGATTACTGTGAGCCGTATAGTCGGAGTTGCAGACCCTATAAGCAGGACGTTTGTTGTACATGTAGATTTACCAAACAACAATATGGCGACAGGTGACTTCATCACAGGTATGTCTGCAACAGCGAAAATACATATGGCGTCTCAAAAAGATACCGTGTGGTTACCTAAAAGTGCGATTAAACAGCATCCAGATGGCGGAAGTAGTATATTTGCAATTGAAAGTGGAATAGCAACGAGATATTTAGTTGATATTATCGAATCACACGCTGATAAAGTGGCTGTGACTGGATTAAATGGTACTGAACATATTGTAGTTTCAGGTGTTGAATTACTTAAGAATGGTTCATCGTTAACCATTAAATCTACAGTAGGCAGTGCGCTATGATTGAAGCTGCCGTAAAACGCGGAACGCTAGTCACGGTTGTCGTACTGATCACGACAATATTAGGATTGATTTCTGCGCTAAATATTCCAGTACAGATGATCCCTGACTTAGAAGTACGGACGATCACGGTGCAGACAGGATGGCCGGGTGCGACACCGCAAGACGTAGAAAAAGAAATCTTGATTGAGCAAGAACGTTATTTAAGAAGTCTGCCTAACTTAAAGCGGATGATATCGTATGCAGAAATGGGTGAGGCAACGGTAGAGTTAGAGTTTCCATTTGGTGTTGGAGTGAATGACGCGCTAATTCGCGTTAATAATGCATTAAGCCAAGTACCCGCTTATCCTGAAAACGTTGACCAACCAAGGCTGTTTTCCAGCTCATTCTCTAATAATGCTTTCATGTATTTTTTGCTTAAACCTCAACCAGGTAATCCGTTACAACTCGACATGGATTTATTACGAGATTTTGCTGAAGATTTTATTCGCCCCCGTATGGAAAGTGTAGCGGGCGTGTCTGAGGTTCGAGTTGGAGGGGGCGCACAACGTCAGATCCAAATTAAAGTTGATGCATCACGGTTAGCGCAGCGTGGGATCAGCTTAACTGAGGTAAGAAATGCTATTAGAACACGAAATAGAGATGCTTCGGGCGGAGATATTGAAAGTGGGCAGAGCCGCTACTTACTTCGTGTTGTTGGGCGTTTTGATAAACTTAGTGAACTAGAGAACCTCATTATTAAACGAATCGGTTCTGCTAATGTGTTACTCAAAGATGTGGCCAGTGTGTCGCTTGACCACTTTGAGACGCGCGGTATGTCTTATTCAGATGGTGAACGCACGTTAAGTTTATCGGTTAGGCGAGAAAGTGGTTCTAATGTACTAGCGATAAAAGAGCAAATGTTGCCGGTTATAGCTGAGCTTAATGCGCAACTATTAACGCAGAACGGCTTGGAACTGAAGTTGCTCAGTGATGACGTAAAGTACGTGAAAAGTTCATTGCAAAACGTCTGGACTAACTTGGCATTAGGCGCATTATTGGCCACGCTTGTGATGTATTTCTTTTTACGCTCAGGGCGCGCGACATTAGTAGGCGTAATGGGGATACCGTTATGTACGGTTGCTGCTTTTTTTGCGTTAATGAGTTTCGGTCGTACTATTAATGTAATCTCTCTAGCTGGTGTTGCATTTGCAATCGGTATGACCGTTGATAATACTATTGTGGTACTTGAGTCTATTGTGCAAGCAAAGCGAGAAGGACTTAGTAAGCGTTTAGCAGCAGTGAAAGGTGTGACCGAAGTTTGGCCTGCGGTATTAGCCTCAACAGCCACAACTGTGTTGGTTTTTACGCCAATACTATTTGTTGAGCAAGAAGCTGGGCAATTGTATTCTGATATTGCCATTGCTATTTCAGGGGCCATCATTGCATCGATGCTCGTTGCATTATTTGTTGTACCAGTGGCGCTTGCACATTTTGGCAAAAAACAAGATTTAGATGAAAAACAACAGTTTGAACTTGGAACATGGTGGTTATCAATATCTAAACAGTTTATGCGTTCGCAGCGACAAGCACGTGTTATTAGCGTAGCATTCATTATTGGGATTTTAGGATTGGCTTATACTTTGATGCCTGCCGCGGAGTACTTGCCAGAAGGAGAAGAACCGAAAGCTTTTTCAATGATGATTGCGCCGCCTAACTACAACCTATCGGAAATGGAAAAAATTGGCGGTGAGTTAAGAACCTTTTTTGATGCGCATGTTGAAGCGAATAGTGTGGCTTATGATACGGGTAAAACCACAATGCCACCACTTGAGTATTACTCTATGTCAGTGTCTGTTGGCCGCATTTGGTTTTTAAGTGCACCGGTAGATTCAAAAAATATCAATGCGATGATGTCAGCAATTACAGCCAAGTTTAAAAGCTATGATGGTATGCGTGCATTCTCTGCTCGTGGGTCAATTATTTCAAGTAATGATGGTGGTACGCGTGCCGTTGCTGTTGATATAGCCGGTAGCGATATCACCGAATTATATAGTGCGGCGGAAGCGGTATATGGCGAGGCAGAGCGACTATTTGATAATCCACAAATTGACTCAGACCCTGGCTCTTTGGCGCTGGAGCAGCCCTTAATTGAAATAAAGCCGCGATGGCATAGATTAGCAGAGCTTGGGATCAGTAACAGTGATTTTGGTTATACTGTGGCAGCGATGAGTGATGGAGCATATGTTGATGAGTTCATTTTGAATGATGACAAAGTCGACATGTTCTTGTTTAGTGGTGCAGGAAACCGACAAGACTTAACTGAATTGGCTAATACACCAATTGTTACCCCCCATGGGCAGGTTTTACCGTTAAATGCATTGGCAGATTTGATGGAGAGTAAAAATAGTAACTCTGTACGCCGTGTTGATGGAAATCGTACAGTCACGGTTTACATTATTCCGCCACGAGACGTTGCGTTAGAAACTGCAGAAGAAATTGTACGCCAACAGTTACTGCCAAATTTGTGGCAGCAAGGTAAAATTGCACAAGGTATTAAGCTCAATATTAGTGGTGCAGCTGACCAACTTGAGGCAACTAAATCCGCGTTGTCAGGCAATTTTGTGATTGCATTGGTTTTAAGTTATTTGCTGCTTGTGGCTATATTTACACATTGGCGTTATCCTCTGTTTATTTTAGCAACGGTACCGCTTGGTATGGCAGGTGGTTTGCTAGGGCTGGTTACTGTTAATGGGATCAATAGTATGCTGACAGGGCTCGGTATCGCTGCTTTTCACCAACCGTTTGATATGATCACTATGCTAGGTTTTCTCATTTTATTGGGTACGGTGGTAAACAATCCGATTCTTATTGTAGATCAAACTCGACGCTTCATTATAGATAAGGCTATGCCTGTCCGTGAAGCTGTTGAACAAGCAGTGGCTAAGCGTTTAAGACCTATCTTGATGTCAACAGCAACAACGATATTTGGGTTAGCACCTTTGGTACTTATTCCAGGTGAAGGTACTGAACTTTATAGAGGTGTAGGGGTGATTGTGCTCAGTGGTATATTGGTTTCAACAGTATTAAGCTTGACCTTTTTACCAGCGTTACTTGTCGCGGTTATTAACCAGAGTGAACGAAAATAACGCTGCATAATCGTTTGATAGGCGTCACTGTAAGACGACCATGTAAGTATTACATGGTCGTTTGGTTATTAATATAAATATTGAATTATCTTATGAAAGGCGTGTTTATTTTTTCGCTATCACCCAAACCGCATGAATAATGCCGGGTACATAACCAAATAGGGTGAGTAAAATATTCAACCAAAAAGCCCCTCCCAAACCGACCTGTAAAAACACCCCTAAAGGCGGCAGCAATATCGCAATTATTATTCGTAATAAATCCATAGTTCACCCACTTACTGGTTATAGTTAACCTCAGCTCTGGATAAGCGAATTTGCCCAATAAAGCTATTTTTCTCACTCTCGGCGTTGCTTTCATTTGTAATAGCCCGCTACTACTGCATAAAAGCGCCTTGATATTGAATAAAATATCATCATTGGATTGTACGTAAGTTTGTTTACAAAATATTTCCTATTCCAAAACCCTTATCCAAACCTGAGGTTAGTTAGTTTTCTTAACTAGGTATAGCAGAGATTGTTACATACGCGACTAAGTCGTCTTATTAATTAACCTCAGCTCTGGATAAGCGAATTTGCCCAATAAAGCTATTTTTCTCACTCTCGGCGTTGCTTTCATTTGTAATAGCCCGCTATTACTGCATAAAAGCGCCTTGATATTGAACAAAATATCATCATTGGATTGTACGTAAGTTTGTTTATAAAACATCTTCTATTCCAAAACCCTTATCCAAACCTGAGGTTAGTTAAACGCGTAGCCTAGTTTTAGATACGAAGACTTTGCTAATCTCCTGTAGTGGGTTTAAACCTTTCTTTAAATCACAGCGTCTAAGAGGAGGCATTTAACAATTAGGTAGGGAAATTATGAAAACGATAAGTGGGCTCTTAATTGCGTGGATATTGGCGTGTTATGTGGGAGAGGTGGTTGCAGTAGAGCAAAAGAAAGTGCTGGTCATGGTATCGAATACTTTAGATATGGGGGATCCAGAAAAACATGATGCACGGAATAATTTATGGGAGGTCGCGCCTCCACACCATGTTTTCATGAGTCATGGGTATTCTGTTGACTTTGTTTCACCCAATGGCGGAAAGGCTGAATTTATGATGAACCCCGTTGGGATCAGCAGCTATACAATTAAATATGAAGGGTTTGCTGATAAAACACAGCGAACTTTAAAACCTAAACAGCTAGACTTAAGTCAATATTGGGGCGTATTTATTGGAGGAGGTTATGGTCCCTTATTTGATATTGCTAACAATAAAAGTATGCAAACCATCATTGCTGCTGTGTATCAAGCTGGAGGAATTATTGGATCAAGTGGCCATGGCGCTGGAGCATTTGCCAATGTGATTTTACCGAGTGGCGCATACTTAGTGCAAGGAAAGAAAGTAGCCGGTTTTCCTGACTCAACAGAAAAATCAAAGTCATGGGCGAAGCAGGGCACTTTGTTACCATTTTTGGTAGAAAGCCAGTTAAACAAAAATGGCGCAAAAGCACAAAATAAAGAACTATTGGTTGATAAGCATGAGGTTATTGTTGACCAAAGAATTGTCAGTACTATGTTCTTACCGTCAGCGGCACTAGTGGCAAAAGAGATGATTAGGTTACGAGAATTGGGTAGTAAGCATTGATATATTTGATAAAGATTTAATCATTATAAATTAATGATTGAAATTTATTCGAAGGGAGTAATGTTCAGTGCAAATCGGGTGCAACATATTATTAGAAAGGTGTGGACGTGACGTTAGAGTTTGAAAAAAGTGGTTTTGCTGTGATTAGAAATGCGCTGACTGCCAAGGAGTTAGCGCCAATTAAGGAAGCTACGCAGTACTACCATAAATTATGGAAGAAAAAAAACGACGAAGCATATAAAAATGGAGCGATAAATTCCGCTTATTTAACTCATCAAGCGCATTTACCTGAGGGCAAGCGTGCACTACTTTTTAATGTGATTGGGTCTCATAAATTGCGTCATATCATTGATGATACACTTGGACCTGATGCGGCATTTATGAATACTCAGCTATTTTTCGATCCTTTGAATCCCAATCAAGCAAATTATTGGCATAGAGACTCACAATATCATCTAACAATTGAAGAGCAAAAATTGGCGCTAACAGGCCCTAATGTTGTGCATTATAGAGTGGCTTTGACAGATGACCCCAGCGTAGAGCTAGTACCGGAAACCCATAAACGTTGGGACCGTAATGACGAGCTAGATATTAGGTTGCAAAACAATGGTCATACAAACGATGAAGACATAGAAGGTGCAGTTAAAATTTCTTTAAAGGCCGGAGATATACTGGTTTTTTCCGCTAACATGATCCATCGGGGTCTTTATGGCAAAAATCGGTTTGCCTTAGATATACTGTTATGTGATCCAGATCCCATGTTCGAGAAATATATAAGCCGAGATATTTTGCCTAGTGAACTAACGTTAAAAGAACTCGAAAATCCATCACTTTTTGTAAATACGAATGTGTTTATTTCATAACGCACTCGAGTCCACCTAGTAGGAACTGTCTAGGTTGTTATTTAACCTACGACACTATAGGATGGTAGTGCAATAATAAATAAAAGGATATTGTTATGAAATTAAAATTAAAATTAAAAAAATCTAAACTAAAATTGCTTGATAAGAAGTTAGACTTAGCATCAGAAAATACGCCACAAGTAGCGGGCGGCCGTCTTTATCCCAATACATTTGGACCACTGAGTGAGTGTCGATGCCCAACAGGCTGGCTTTGTCCATAGTGGTTGGTTGAGATACTAAAAGATAGCTAAAATAAAAAACCCTGCCGAGCAGGGTTTTTTATTTTGTACGTGTCACTGGCTATTGAGCATGACCTTAGTACGTTGCGCTGCCTTTGGTACGTGGGAAAGCGATAACATCACGGACATTACCCATACCGGTAACATATGCAACTAAACGCTCAAAGCCAAGTCCAAAACCTGAATGTGGCACTGAGCCATACTTACGAAGATCGCGATACCAGCTGTAATCTTCTTTATTTAGTCCCATTTCTTCTAAACGTGCATCAAGAACATCTAACCGTTCTTCACGTTGAGAACCACCAATAATTTCACCAATACCTGGGGCGACTACATCCATGGCTGCGACTGTTTTACCATCTTCGTTTTGACGCATGTAGAATGCTTTAATGTCACGTGGGTAGTTTTTAATGACAACTGGTGACTTAAAGTGTTCCTCAGCCAAATAACGCTCATGCTCAGATTGTAAATCAACGCCCCATTTAACTGGGAATTCAAACTTTTTACCACATTGCTCTAAAATGGTAATTGCGTCGGTATAATCAACTTGTGCAAAGTCTTTTTCTACAAACTCTTCAAGGCGCGAGATTGCGGTTTTTTCGATTCGTTGAGCGAAAAACTCCATATCATCACGGCGTTCTGTTAATACAGCATTGAATACATATTTCAGCATGCTTTCAGCAAGGTTTGCTACGTCATCTAAGTCAGCAAATGCTACTTCTGGTTCAACCATCCAAAATTCAGCTAGGTGACGAGATGTATTTGAATTCTCAGCTCTAAAAGTTGGACCAAAGGTGTAAATTTTCGACATTGCACTGGCGTATGTTTCGCCATTTAGCTGACCAGAAACCGTTAAGAATGCTTCTTTACCGAAGAAATCTTCACTGTAATCTACATCGCCTTTATCAGTACGAGGCAAGTTATTCATATCCAGTGTTGAAACACGGAACATCTCACCCGCACCTTCACAGTCACTTGCTGTGATGATTGGTGTGCTGATCCACATGTAACCTTGTTCGTGAAAGAAGCGATGTAATGCTTGTGATAAACAGTTACGAACACGTGTAACCGCGCCTATTACGTTAGTACGAGGTCGTAAATGAGCATGTTCGCGCAAGTATTCAATACTGTGACGCTTTGCAGACATTGGGTATGTATCTGGGTTTTCTACCCAACCAAGTACTTCAACTGAGTTTGCTTGAATTTCGTACGATTGACCAGTACCTTCAGATTGTACAAGCACACCCGTTACTTTCACAGAGCAACCCGCGGTTAAACTCGTAACTTCGTCATAATTATTGAGCGAATTAGGTACGACAGCTTGAATAGGGTCAAAACAAGAACCGTCATGAACGGCTAAGAAAGAAATACCTGCTTTTGAATCGCGGCGTGTACGGATCCAACCTTTAATTGTTACTTGGCTGTCTACCGCAACGGTGCCTTTTAGTAGCTCCGTTATCGCTATGTGGCTCATCTTCACTCCAATGATATAAGTTACCTAAATTAATCGAGTGTACCTACGGTCATTCGTAGGCACAAGAACCGTATCTTACCTTTGATACGGCAATAAAAAAACCGCCTGAGGCAACTCTTTTACATCTAGTCCCAAATTTATTGAAATTAACGACAGTTTTACATTTTTTTCGAGTGTAATTTGTTCGCTTTAGGATAATTGCTTTATGAGTCAGCTATAGTTCATGATTCTTCTAAAGATTTATGGCATTATAACCGTATTAAGACTCACTTTATTTGCTTAAGAGCATAGGTAATAACAATTGTCGATGAAACAAGTTTTTATCCTGAGAGGGTTGCCGGGAAGCGGTAAAAGTCACTACGCTGAGTCTCTATCAGATGAGATGGTTGGGGGTGACGAGAGCCAGTTTTTTATCTGTTCAACCGATGACTACTTTTATAATGAAGAAGGTGAATACCACTTTCAAAAGTTCAAATTGCCCCAGTTTCATAATTTAAACTTGGCGCGCTTTATTAATGCGTTGGCAGAAGGGATCCCACTGATTATTCTCGATAACACCAACATTCGTAAATGGGAGTTCGTGGCTTATAGCACTGCAGCGACGGCAATGGGCTATCAAGTAAAAGAGGTCATTGTTGGAGAAGTGAAAGATAAATCACTGCAACACCTGTATGCAAAGCGAAATACCCATGGCGTGGCGTTAAAAACCATTAGTAAAATGGCATATATGTTTGAGTGGTAGTGTTGCGATTTCATATAGTGTGTTCATTAAGCCGACCTTGTAGAGTCGGCTTTGCTTTAGGTGCTTTGCATACGAGTGAACATGCAGATCAAGTGTGAGTATTTTCAATTTAGCAGCTTAAGTACATAACCTCAGGTTTGGACAAGGGTTTTGGAATAGGAAATATTTTGTTCAATATCAATGCGCTTTTATGCAGTAATAGCGGGCTATTACAAATGAAAGCAACGCTGAGAGTGAGAAAAATAGCTTTATTGGGCAAATTCGCCTATCCAGAGCTGAGGTTACATAAAAAAATAGCTTACTTAGACGCTTTACACCCTTTAGGCGGTTCATCACTGCATATGATGTCATTAATTATCACGGTACCACCATTATAAATACGCCCTTCAATATAGACTTTCACCCCTGATTGAACCATATGATTGATTATACGTTGCAACGCTTCTGAGGATCCCCGTGCTTGGTACCCAGAATAATTCCCTTCAGATAACATAATTCCCTTATCTCGGCCAGAAAAAGCAACGGGTTCGAACGCGATTGAGACTTTACCATTGAGGTTTTTGATCACCCCTTTGAATTTAAAGGTATAAGTTGTGCCATCACTCGGAAAAGCCACATCAACGGCCATTTGTACCGCCAATACTTGATTTATTATTGAATTACCCAAGGTGACTGTCGCAGAGGTAAGCGCCCCAGCGACATTACCCGTAAAGTAATCGCTCAACGCTTGCTGAATTGCTTGCTTTTCATACACTGACTTGGCAACTGAGTGCGCGCTAGCTATATTTGTATACGACCCTAAAAATGGACGAAGGTGATCAATGGTTACTTGGCCATTGGCTAAATCTTTGATTGTATTTGACACTTGTTTGGCTTGATTAACCGATGTTTTAATTGCTTGCTTCACTGGAATTGGCCAATACATCAATAGGCCTTCTTCACGCTCTGTCTGGAATGCCTTAATTCTATTACCCGTGTAATCAATGACATGCACTTTCCCACCATTGGGGGCATACTGAATGGCTTTGCTTTGCATTTGTTGATCAGAGCAGGTGTTGCAGAGCGCGATACTTTCACTTGTAAAACCAAATGAGCTAAAGACCAAACTGATTGCTGAAAGTATTTTTGTACCGTGAAGGTACTTAATTGTTTTCATATTTATATCCTTATGTGTATTCATATTTATATCCTTATGTGTATTCATATTTATAAACTTATGCTGCGTGCGTAAGCTAATTGTTAATTTATTGTTTTTTTGTGGCTTGTCAATTATTAGCAAAAAGAAATATATTCTCGAATAATTTTTGGAAGGATTTTTTATTCCACTAATCGTAAATTTACGCAGTTCATCGCGTTATTTTAGATTGTGTTATATTATAACATTACAATGGCGTGGTGGTAATTAGGGTAACGAGGCATTGAAGTGTCCTGCTAGTTTAACCACGTTCAATCACAGGTATTCAGTATTGAATATTCATTTGAGCAGGGAAGAGGCGATGGCACTATTTATCGCATCGCCGCAGCGTGTTGATTTTTCGTATCGATAATGTTCGCATTTTCACGCTTTGAAATATCAATTACCACGTTATTTTTGTTACCAGTACTTGCACTTAAAATTACGAGGTTTAGGTTTCGGTGTGCGTTCGGATTAGAAATAACGATATCTGATGAAAATTTTAGGTAAATAACCAATAATAAGAAGTTGAAATATGAAGATCATAACATCGTCAATACTCACAATGCTTCTGCCTTTTGTTATATTCGGTAATGCAAATGCTTCCGCAATAAAACAAACAAAAGGCGATTTTGAAGACAAATTTCGTCAGCTTGAAGAGGTGCTCCCTACACCTAATGTCTATCGTAATGCGGCAGGTGAACCGGGAGAGCGCTACTGGCAGCAGAAAGTAGACTACAAGATCAAAGTATCTCTTGATGAAGTGAAGCGACGCTTAACAGGTACAGAAAAAATTACCTATCACAACAATTCACCTTACCAGCTTAAATATTTATGGGTCCAACTGGATCAAAATATATTTAAAGATGATTCTATCGCTAACCAAGCTAATAACTTTGGTGGTATTGGCAGGCGAGGGCCATTAACGAAAGCCGGAGATAAAGATAAACGTGCTAAATTAAGCTTGGAAGAATTACGTCGTCAACAATTCATGTCAGACAACGCTTTAGGTTATGAAATAAGAGCAGTAAATGATAAGCGCGGTAACAGCCTGAATCACACTGTGGTTGGTACACAAATGCGCATAGATTTACCTAAGCCACTACCGTCGGGTGAGAAGGTGGAGTTTTCTATTGCTTTTGCATTTAATATTGTTGAAGAAGATGCGCTTTCGGCACGTTCTGGGTATGAGCATTTTCCAGATGACGCACGCGAAGGAGGTAACGATATATTTTTGCTCGCTCAGTGGTTTCCTCGCTTACATGCCTATACAGATTATGAAGCATGGACAAACAAAGAGTTTTTAGGTCGTGGAGAATTCACTTTAGAATTTGGCGATTATGAGGTTGAAATTGATGTACCAGCCGACCATATTGTTAGTGCAACTGGGGTGTTGAGCAATGCTAAAAAGGTGTTGACAAGAACCCAAAGAAATCGTTTAAAAGCTGCAAAAACAGCAAAACATCCCGTGTTCATTGTCACTGAAGAAGAAGCCTTAGAGAACGAAAAAGCCGCGACCAATAAGCGAAAAACATGGAAGTTTAAAGCTGAGAATGTACGAGACTTTGCATGGGCATCGTCTCGTAAATTTATGTGGGACGCTAAAGGGTATGAGCAAAAGGGCGAAACGATGCCACACGTTATGGCAATGTCGTTTTATCCTAAAGAAGGTGGTGATCTTTGGAAAAAGTATTCAACTGAGTCCGTCATTCACACTATGGACGTTTACTCTCGCTTTTCTTTTGATTACCCGTATCCAACAGCACAGTCAGTAAATGGTCCTGTCGGGGGTATGGAATATCCAATGATCACGTTTAATGGTCCTCGCACCGAATTGCAAAAAGATGGTACTCGTACTTATTCACAAGCAGAAAAGCGCTTTTTAATTGGCGTAGTCATCCATGAAATTGGTCACATTTACTTTCCAATGGTGGTGAACTCAGACGAGCGCCAATGGACTTGGATGGATGAAGGGCTTAATAGCTTTTTAGATGGTGTTGCGGGTAGAGAGTGGGATCCAATGATCCCTTGGGGTGTTGAGCCTCGAGATATTGTCGGTTATATGAAATCAGAAAACCAAGTGCCAATCATGACGCAATCAGACAGTGTATTAAGGCTAGGGCCGAATGCGTATACAAAACCGGCGGCTGCGCTGAACATATTGCGTGAAGTTATTTTAGGAAGAGAATTATTCGATTTTGCCTTTAAAGAGTACTCACAGCGATGGAAGTTTAAGCGCCCAACCCCATCTGACTTCTTCAGGACGATGGAAGAAGCATCAGGTGTTGATTTAGATTGGTTTTGGCGCGGTTGGTTTTATTCAACCGATCACGTGGATATATCGATAGATAGAATCTACAAAATGCGCCTTGATACACATAACCCTGATATTGATTATAAGCGATTACGAGAAACCGAGCAGAGTAAACCATCGTCACTGTTTGTTGAACGAAATAAAGCGCAAGGGAAAACACTGTGGTTGGATAGAAACCCCAGCATTCGAGATTTTTACGATGAGCATGATCGTTTTACAGTCACAAACGAAGAACGTAATAAATACCATGAGTTTTTAAGTGAACTAAAGCCTTGGGAGCGTCAAACACTTGATCGCGCCGTTGCAGAAGATAAAAACTACTATGTTTTGGAGTTTTCAAATATTGGTGGGTTAGTGATGCCGATATTGCTTGAGCTAAATTACACGGACGGGACCAGCGAGAATCGTTATATTCCTGCTGAAATTTGGCGTAGGACTCCTGCCAATGTTCGCAAATTGATTGTAACTGATAAAGATAAAGAGTTACTTAATGTCGCGGTCGATCCAGGTTGGGAAACTGCTGATGTAGATGTAGAGAACAACTATTATCCGCGTCGTATTATCCCATCTCGTGTTGAGGCATACAAAGCGAAAAAGAGTAAGCAGAAAGTACGCAGAGACATTATGCAAGATATTAAAACGCCATTGAAGAGCATTGATGAGTTTAAACAGAAAAATAGCAAGGTTGATAAAAAATGAAAGCGCTGAACCTGTTATTTGTGTTGTTGGCTATTTTTGTTTTTGACACAGCATTTAGCCATCAAAAGAAATCAGCTGAAACGACCGTTTTATTTAATAAACAATCTAATAAGCTGGAAGTCATGCATCGGTTTTATTTGCATGACACTGAGCATGCTGTGCAGAAATTATTTAATAAAAAAGCAGATATTTTGGATTCTAAACAGACTCAACAACAGTTTGCAAAGTATGTTTCACAGCAGTTTTTTGCGCGAGACTTATCTGAGCAAGCACTGATATTAAACAATGTAGGGTATGAGGTCGACGGTAAGTTTTTTTGGGTATATCAAGAAGCTAATTTACCCGAAAACATACAAGGGATTAAGTTATTTAACGGTACGCTGAGAAATTTATGGCCAACCCAAGTGAATATGGTCAATATTGAAGGCAAAGGAAAGGTGCGTACCTTGTATTTTTCACACCATAAAAATTGGTTAATCGCCAAGTTTTAATTCACCGGCAGTGCCGAGGTCATTTGTGGCTGAGGCACGCTTTAATTTTGGAGATTCGCTGTGGAAGCAATCGTTGTCATCGTCGGTTTCTTAGGCGCAGGGAAAACAACCCTTTTAAAAAACCTCATTAAGAGTGCGTTAGTGCAAAACTGGCAGCCATTTGTCATATTAAACGACTACGAAAACGCTAATTTAGATATTGATCAACTCAGTGATGATATTGACCCTAAGTCGTTAAAGTCATTAAGTGGAAGCTGTATTTGTTGCAGTGGTATATCTCAGTTACGAGATACGGTTAATCGGATCCCTAGTCGGCCAAAAGGTATCACGTTAATAGAGTCAAATGGCACCACCGATGCCTGTTCATTAATGGGGTTTTTAGGTGTGGGGATAGACGGCAGATTTTTACCGCCTATTCAATTGTCTGTTATTGATGTAAAAAACTGGCAGATGCGAGGCGAACATAATGAGCTGGAAGCGAACCAAATTCAAGTATCTTCAATAATCGCTTTGGCGCATTTAGAGCAATCACCCTTAAGTAGAGTTGCTCAAGTTACCGCTGAAATTAAAGCCATTAACCCAAGTGCCACGATTTTACCCATCGAAACACTGGATCTTTCACAATTACCTGAAGTTACGCCTATTGATAACGATATTAAAAAGCTCGCACATCACAAAGCGCATTGGGCTTCTTGCTCAACTGATTTACCTAATTTGCCTGTATATAGCTGCATTAAAGAAATATGTACGCTGTTGCCCAGTACTATTTTACGTGTGAAAGGATGCACTCAAATTGCAAATGAATCACATTTTACATACTTTGAGCGCAGTCCTGATGGAGAAGTTTACATAAGGCCATATAAAGGGTCACCCACGACTGGTGCAAAACTACTCACAATTGGACCTGGGAGTGAAAAAAACGTATTAGAGGATGCGATTAAGCAAAGTCTACATTTGGTATCAGTATAAGGGTAGTTCTGGGATTTTAGTTAGAATAAACGTTATTAAAGCACCGCTTGGAACGTTTTAATTGTAATTGTTGAGTATTATACAGTGTGTACTTATCAACTTTATTGCCATAATTAACAAGCATTTATAGTTAAGGGGATATTATGAAAAAAATAATAATAGATACGGATCCGGGCATCGATGATGCTATGGCCATTTTGCTTGCTGACGCAAGTGATGCAATTGATTTAATTGGAATAACAACAACGTTTGGTAATGCATCGATTGAAAATAGCACACGTAATGCACTTTATTTAAAGGATAAGTTCAGTTTAAAAGCAATCGTAGCACAAGGTGCTAATACTCCATTGGTACTGCCTGCCAGCCCTCCAGCGACGGTTGTGCATGGGGATAATGGGTTGGGTAATATTGTTATTCCGACTGAACAACAAAACCAAGCGGTAAGTCAAACGGCCCATGACTACATTATAAATAGTGTTAAAGCGCATCCTCACGAGATTACACTTGTTGCGATAGGTCGTTTAACTAATTTAGCACTCGCATTAAACAAGTCACCGGAAATTGCTTCGTTGGTCAAAGAAGTGATTATCATGGGGGGCGCTTTTGGCTTCAATGGACATTCAGGTAATTTGACTCCGTTTGCCGAAGCAAATGTTTATGGCGACCCGCATGCGGCAGATATCGTTGTATCTGCTGATTGGCCTGTGACCATGGTCGGTTTAGATGTCACTCAGCAATCAATTATGACTAACGCATATATCAATAAACTTAAATGTAAATCACCGAAGTATGGCGCATTCATTTCCGAAATATCAGCGTTTTACGCGCACTTTTATCATGCGGACTTAGGGTTGGATGGATTTTATGTACATGACTCATCGGCAATAGTTTATGCGATTGCACCTGAAATATTTACAACTGAGCGAGGCAACATAAGAGTCGTTACTGAGGGTGTGGCAACAGGGCATACTTTATTTAAACAAAGCGATAGGCTATTTCCAATTGACGAGTGGAGCAATCATCCAAAGCAAACAATTTGTACTAATGTTGATAGCGAAGCATTATTAAATTTGTACATGAACAGTTTAACATAGTGCGCAAACAGGTTGATTGGGCGCGCGCAGGCTCTGTATTTGCCCACTCTGTCTAAATCCCATAAAAATAAGTATGACGAAGGGATTCGCTTTACGCATAACAAATACTTGCCATTTGCGAATATGTTACTAAAGCTAAGCTTAATCACCCATGAGGATTAGTTTTTAAGCGAGCGACAACATTCGCGACGATTTTTAAAACGCAGTTAATTGATATCCCAAATTATAGCAATGAATCTGCTTGGGATTATGCAAGAATATTGCTATTTATAGGCAACAAGGTATGTGTATTAATAGCGAATTATGCCGGTTTTTTTGCGCGCCAACAGAGAAAGACGCGTTACTTGTTTTACAATTGTCACACTCAGATTATCGAATTGAGAATGGACTTGCTGAGTTTAAATATGTAGAAATCAAACCTAGCAAAAACTGCGCACAACTGTAACGGGTGGATTGATATTCTTTAGGCTACAGTGGATTGAAGAGATTATGCTCCAAATCAAGCAAACGTTTCTTTAATGATAAGCCCCCACCGTAGCCTACGAGGGACCCTGAAATGTCTAGGATCCGATGACAAGGTACGATGATAGCCAATGCATTTGCCCCGTTAGCATGGTGTATATTTTGGGTCGTGTACTTTGCTGGTAAGTGCTTAGCCAAATCGTCATATGTTGCAGTGCCGCCATAAGGAATACTGGTAAGTGTTTGCCACACAGACTGCTGAAAATCATTACCAACCATGCGTAAAGGAATATCAAAATGGCGGCGTTCGGCCATAAAATACTGCGTAAGTTGCTGCTCAGCTGCGGTTGTAATATCGTCACTTTTTTCTATGAAATCCGCATTGAGGGCATGCTTGATCCGCGTATCGATCGTGCGCCTCATCGCTCTATACCTGAAGTCACACAAACATAAGGTGTTGTCAAAGGAACCAAGAATAAACTCTGCGTAAGGGTGTTTAAAATATTGGATATTTATATTCTTCATTGACGTGCTAAACCAAGCTGAGATCAGAGGTGGAACATATTATCTGCGATAATATCAATTTAATCAGATAGTAGGAAGTTCCTTTTTGCCGTTCGGAAACGGCCTCACGATGTAGAAAAGTATTAGCGATGCAAGTAATGTATTTGTGTTTTGAAGGTTTTAAGCGTTTAGTGCTGCTAAATATACGCGCTACAGATTCGTTGAATGGTTGATGCTGCACTACACTTATAAGCATATAAATCCTGAGTTTTAACGATGCAACACAAATTATTGACCGCACTGCTCATAAGCTTTCTTTTCATCTCATTAAATTTGCAAAAACGGGTTCATGCTACCAATCAAGGTTTTAAAGCAGGTGTCATTGCACAAACGTCATATTTTGATGCTCAGATTACTGTATTAGGCAGCTTTAGCATGTGTCGGGTGATTTCAGCGAAAAAACAAGATGAAATTAGATCTGCGTGTTATATAAAGGTAATAGAAAGCAATTGGGTTTTAGAATCATTTGGGGCGAAATGCGAAGTGCATTGTTCTCAATTAGATAGCTTCAATAAAACACATAACGTGGTGTTTAATCCTCAGCAGTAACCTTTTCACGAGCATCTCGTAAACCTGAAATAACACTATGCCAACTGAGCTTTTTAACCTTCAGCGGTGACTTGATTAATTGACTTGTATGTGGATCACATTGTTTACCCTTATTGCTATCATGTGGACCGGAAAGCACTTGAAAATTGGCTTTAGCGTTGCGATTTAATTTAAGAATAAAGAGGGTATCTATTGAGTTTATTAAAGCACGATTGAGTTGTTTTGCTGACCGGTAGCGTGCATATTCACAGAAAAAATAGCGGTGGTTGCTATCTTGATTAATAGTGCCAAGGTTATGCCAGGTTTTAGCGTCATAGCGTCTTGCATCAACCATGAAACTGCCGAATAAGGATGGCACTGCGTATACTGAATTGATAGCCTGTTGCGCAAGCGCTTTAGAGGCGTATGATCCTGATATTAAATAGTAATTCATATTTAACTGATTATGATAAATGTGTAACTTATTGAGATTGTTTGGTACGTTTTTGGCAACAATTAGCGCAGAAGAGAACTTTTTGAAAACACCGAGCTGTACAAAGTAGCTATTCTCAGAAATATCTTGATTTGTCAGTATATGAGAGTGTTCCAGCTGCTCATGCTGTTCCAATAAAATGATATCTTTTAGGATCAGTGTGTCACCGGTTTTTGGTGTTATTATTTCATTAGGTAGGTTTTTTACTATTAAATTAGCAATGTTAAGCTGGTTAGACTCTATTTTAACCGTGTACTTACCGGCAGAAACATTGGAGAAAAAGTAGTATCCGTCATACTCTGAGATTGTCTCATATTGAATATCACCATTTACATCTAATAGCATAACAGACACCCCAGCAGCTGGCTTACTTGCATTTGAATTTGCAAAATAAAGTGTGCCTTCAACCTCATTGAAAACAGAGATGGGTATATTCACTCGACTAATGCCGCCACGGTGCGAGAGGGTTTTTATTTTACCATATGATGACTGATAGTATGGATTGGAGAGTGAACGAACGTCGACTTCCAAAATTTGTCCTCCACTGCTGCTGGGTAGCAGTATTCGACCATTATCATTGGTTTTTAGGTCTTTCCAGCGATAATTACCCGTTAAAATAGCATCAGAAACAGGTTGATCGTCGCTATCAAAGACTTGGTTATTATTCCAATCTACGAATGATAATACTTCAAGTTGCCCGCTACTAAGTGTCCTAGGGGAGTCAAACTCAAATGTGTTTTCAACGTGGTCAAAACTGAATGTACCGCTTAAACCAATCGATATTTGCCAATCATCTTCACTGTCGTATTGACCTGAAAAGTTAACATTAAAATCATGATGTCGATAAGTGTATTGATGCCCTAGCAATAATTTAGCATTGGCATTTGGGTTGTATGAGATTTGAGTTTGGTTGAAGCTATCTTGGGTTTGTGGCCACCGTAAATTGCTTCTGAAACTTTTCAATTTGCGGTCATTTACTGGCAGCCAATCAACTGAATTTGTCCATCGCCAGCCTTTGAGATCAAGAGACCAGTAAGCACGGTTTGTCAGCATATCTTGAGAGTCATCATACTGAAATTGACTCGACCAGGTGCCACCGAGGTAATTCTTATTGACGCCAAAAGAGGTAATATTACGTTCGGACTTGTTATTTCGATGTTCATTGAGCCAACGAAAGTCCCAATTCAGGTCACTTATCCATGATGACTTTCCATTAAGAGACACAGACATGCGCCTTTTAAGTAAGTGTTTTTGTTTTGAGAAAATAGCGCTGGTAAAGTTGTCGATTAAACTCGCCTGTGCATTGATGTTAATGTCATGGTCCGTTAGACCAGTTATGATACCTCGATAACCGGTAAATAATGCGTGCCCAGCTGAGAGTTGTTTGGCTGCAATGACTTTATAGCTGCCACTATCAGAAATTCCATTTATGCCCGCACTTATATAGCGATTAGGGTGTTCGGCGTTTAAGGCACTTATACTTGAGTCGAACGTGAGTTTGTCGGTTAAACCATATGAAAGGTTAGCATTTAAAGCGTGTTCAAAAGGCGTTGTATTAGATTGTTTATTACCGAATAAACTTTTTTGGGCATCTATCGCTTCAAGTTTATAGCTGAATTTACCTGGAGCAAGTGCATTTTCTCCCACGGTTACTTTTTGTTTCTTAGTGAGTTGTTCGCCTTGTGGGCCGAATAATCTTATCTCAAATACGTTGTTACCATAGAAGGTTTCAATGTCTTCGAAGCGGACTACATTCTCATTCTGGGAAACTGATGACGCAATGTATTGCCCATTGCGGTAGAGTTCGGCTATCCAACCAGGGAGGGTGGGTTCCTCGATGGTTATGGTCGAGAAGCTTTGTGATGTATTTGGGTTTGTATTTGAGAAGGTAACGCCACGACCTTGAGTCGCAGACATGACCAGTGGATCTCTGCTAGATTGAATATCACCCACTTGATAGTGGGTGTTGATAAGTCGCTCATCACTATTAAATAAATCAATGTGTTTTTTAACTTTGAAAAAAGTACTGGTTTGATTCTTATTTTGGTTAAAGCGCAACTCGGCTTGATGTTCAAGTAAGTCAAAGTAACTGTTAAGTCTCACTAACCCTTTTGAGCGTTTTGTACGCGAGCTATAACTGGTATTTAATGCGTATTCAGTAATAGGGTAGGAAATTGTTTGGTATAAATCAGGAATACTGTGGTCAAATTGGATGGCCTTATTACGATAGCTAACAGGTGTACTTGTCGCGTTATTATTTTTAGCTTTTAAAAGCGAACTTGTAAAAGAAAGCTGCATGAGTGAGTAGTTAAATTTAGATTGAGTTTTTAATACGCTATTTAATATCTCGAGGTCAATATAATGATCAAAGTCGTCTTTTGCCCAAAGCCATGCGTTTTGAGCGCCCGCATTGTTGTGTAATACCGCTGAAAAGGGGTTGTCACTATGTTCTAGTTGGCCTATGAGGATATTGTTTTTTATGGTTAATGTAATACCTAATGTTGTGCTCACCGAGTGTATTGGCATTAACAGTCGATTATCTTTTGTGTAGTACGCCTCCATATCGGATATGACCGAGCTGCCATTCAATTTAACATTGACGATGACAAAAGCGTCATCGTCAACAGTCCACTGATACAAAGGCTGTAACGGTTGTGCGTGTAATGGCAAACTAAAGAGAATACAGCCCACAATCACGATAAGCTGTAGTCTATATAATAATGTGTTGATCAAGTTGAAGTAGCGCCTAAAGTTGCATCGGTACTTCTAACTCAATAGAACCGCCATACTTATTATTCTCAATATATTGAATCGTGACAGGCCCTTGAACTGACGTTTGTAGTGGGATGAACACTTTCCGTCTATTCAGTGGCGTATATACGCCCACGTTTCTGATTTCACCTACAATTTGTTTGTCACTATCCAGTATTTTGAAATCACCGTATAAAGAGCGATTGCCTTGAAGAGTTTGCCATACCAGCACATTCGAGCGGCCATTTTGTGTAACAAGTTGTGGATTGATAAGTTGAGAACTAACCTCTAATTGACCATGCCTTACTATGACGGGGACACTATAGGCAACTTTGGGCTTGATACTGATCCCTGAGGCATTCGGGTCTTGAGATTCCGAGGCGATGATCCTTAAAACTGCTCTGTATTCACCATGCGCTAAGTCGGCTTTTTTACGAACCGTCATTCGAATAGCTTGTACTTCTTTAGCTGCAATTTGGCCTCTTCTTGGAGAAAATCTGAGCATGCCTTTGGCGGAGCGTCCTGTAACTTCAGACAGTGGTACATCAATGAGTGCGCCGTCTTCCGTCATATCTTTATGGGTAAGTACTAATCTAAAATCTAACGTTTTACCAGATGTATTCCTGATCATAAGAGAATTATTTTTTGTACGATTATCAAAATATAAACGGTATTCCGATAGTGCTAAATTGGCGAATACCTTACTGGAGAATACTAATGATAAAACGAGCAGAAGAGCGATGTGTTTTTTGCAGGTCATAATACAGCTTACAGACTAAAAAAAGAAATGAACTTGCGGAGTGACATTCCACAAGTTCGAATAAAAAAATTATCTAACCCATTGAATAAAGGTCATAAATTTATTGGAATGACACATCTACAGTATAGTCTACGTCATAGTCACCACCAGCCGTTAGTGCTGTATCAACTGTCATTTGACCGTATACATTGATAGTAATATCAGACGCAGAACCGTCCGTTGTGAATGCACTTGCAACGCCATCCGCAGTGGTTTCCGTTGATGTGCCGTCAGTTGCGGTCGTTGCTGGTGCAAAAGTTAAATTGGCGCTTGAACTACCTGAAACGGTAATATTCATTGCCGAGTTTGGTGCTAAACCCGACACTGTAATACCACCAAGTTGAATATTTGCATCAGATGCATCACAGTCGCCGGTTACCGCCCCTGCGTTATCCATGGTACAGGCTGATCCTGCAGCAAGACGAATCTTACCGAAATGTAGCGCATTTGTTTCTGCAAATGTGGGTTCACTCCAACCATTTATGCTGGCTTGAAATGTTTGGTTAGACGCAAGTAAAGATGTTGATGATAGTGCGAGTACTGCAGATAAAAGTAGTTTTTTATTCATATTGATTACCACAATGATTGTTGTTCTTAAAATACACCTCCATGTAGCAAACTTATTGTTATTAAAAGAATAAGTTTTTGAGTCCTTGAAAAGCAATTTAAACATAGTTTGATTCAGATCAAAAATACTTTATTTTCACATGTTGACATTTTTCGCAATAAAAATGTAACAAACTAAGTTACATAAACCCATACCATTTACCTAACTAATTGTTTGTAGGTAAATAAATACATTCACAGTATGAAAAAATTTAAAGTTGTTTTTATTACAATAAAGTTTATTTATTTTTAATATTTATTGAGAAAGGTAAAATAATCAGCAGTTAAATAGGTACTCTGAGCCAAATTTAGTCTTGGCTTAATTCATTTGGGTGGATATTCTTTCCTTTATTTAAACAGTGTTTAATGAAGCAAATCATGCGGCCAAAAATAAGTAACGGCGGGGTAGATGGTTGACGCACTAGTAAATTTTATTTATGGTCAAAAGTTAGGGACAAATGTGCTGTGAGGTGGTGCCCAATAATAAGCCGTTTCATAGTGATAGAACGATAAATCAGTGGCGGTTATGATCAGATTAGCAAATATAAATGATTTAATTGGTGTATTGGGGTTGTATGATGAGCTTAGGCCACATGATCCAGTACTTGAACCGGAAGTTATGAAAAAGAAATGGGCGGAATTAATAGATGATGAGCATTCCCATATAATTGTTGCAGAAGCTGGGGGGAAGATAGCCGCAACGTGTGCGTTAGGTTTAAATAGAAGCATTGCTAATGGTGGAAAACCATTTGCAATCATAGAACATGTAGTCACTGGAAGTGGGTTTCGTAGACGAGGGTTTAGTCGCCAGGTACTAGAATATGCTGTTGCGTTGGCATGGCAGCTAGGTTGTTGTAAAGTGATGCTATTATCGGGTGAAAAATTAACTGCGGCGCACCGTGTTTATGAGTCTGTAGGGTTCAAAAGTGGTATTGAGAAAGGGTTTGTCATTAAGCCTGATGGCACGTGAGCAAAAGTGTATGTTCATTTAAAAAGCCGATAAAATTGAAACTGCTATTTAATCGGCTTTATAATGCATCTGTTTAATGTATATATAAATATTTACATTGCGTCGTATTCATCTTGCCAGAAGAATTTTTCTTCTCCAAACGCGGGGACTAAGCCATCAAGCCAAGTGGCTTTCTCGTCGTATTTTGCAAAGAAAGGCCGTTGTACCCAATCAGGGTTTCTCGCTTGAATAAAGCGTAAAACAAATACTTTCTCACCGTTTATTTCACTGACACCTGAAACTTCTACTTTACCGGGCCCAGCGCTCATTGATGGGCCTCTCACAGTTCTACTTACGCCAGATACTTCTTTATAAGCCTCACGGAATATTTCCCAGTTTTTATAAAGAGGCAACTCAAAGTAACGCTTGGCACCGGTATCACGTTCAATGAACATATAATAAGGGATCATGCCCATTTGAGTTTGTTCTTTCCACATTTCAGACCACATTTTAGGGTCGGTATTGATGTTGTTCAGAAGAGGAGCTTGGGTTCTTATTTGTGCACCAGTTTGACGGATCAAACGGATGGCTTCTTTAGTTACTTCGGTACGTAATTCTTGCTTATGGTTGATATGCGCCATGATGGATACATGTTTGCCTGCATCAACCAGCTCCTTAAGAAGCGCGAGTAACTCTTGTGCATCTGGATCAGTAACGTAACGGAATGGCCAGAACGTTAAAGATTTAGTCCCAATACGAATAGTGCGAATATGATCAAAGCGGGGTTCTTTTAATGCTTCTAAATATTTACGCAATTTAACGGTACGCATTACCATCGGATCACCACCGGTCATGAGTAAATCAGTGACTTCGGTGTGTTCTGCAAGATAATTATGTAACAGTTCTTCATCATTATTGTTGAATCGAGTTGCTTTGCCTACGAATTGGGCCCAGCGGAAACAAAAAGTACAATAAGAGTGACAATATTGACCTTGAGAAGGGAAGAATAAGACGGTTTCTTTGTATTTATGCTGAATACCGTCAACCCGTTCGCCTTCGTATTCAGGTACGTTTTTTTCCATTTGCCCCGCAGGGTGTGCGTTGAACTTTTGGCGAAGTTCTGTGGCAAGATTAAACACATCTTCAGGTGTATGATCGCCTTGCAACAAAGCAGCCATTTCATCATAAGATTCATCATCAAGCATACCACGTTGAGGGAAGGTAAGCTGAAATACTGGATCGTTGGGCACCTTGTCCCAATCTATTAATTCCTCGATAACAAAATTGTTTACCCGAAATGGGAAGACGTTAGCCACAACTTTCATTTCAAAACGAAGGTGCTCTGGTAGCTTGTCTAGCTGTTCAATCTTGTCGATTTGACGATGTTGATAAACGGTAAATCGAGGCGCTTTATACGCTTCGACTGGCTGCAATTTGACGGTTTGATGCATATTTGCCCTTTTAAGCTTGCTAGATTCAAAAAGGACATAGCCTATCATCTTTAGGAACAAATTTCAGTGTAAATACTAGAATTTGCAATAATTTGATAGACTGGGTTAAGTCAATAAAACCGTTAGCCCTATTCCTTTAGAGCATAGTCTTTTAATACTGTTGTTGCTCTAAAGCAGTATAAATACCATTACATAGGGCGTGAATTTGTTGGTTTGACGTAATGTAAGGAGGCATAATATAAATTAACTTGCCAAAAGGTCTGATCCATAGTCCTTGGTCTATAAAGTATCGCTGAATTTTGGCAACATTGACAGTGTGCTTTACTTCCACCACACCTATAGCCCCGAGTATTCTCACATTTTCTACTGCGTCGAGCTTTTCACACAAACGAAGATGTTGCATTGCACCAAATAACCTCGTTACTTGCGCTTCCCAGTTATTTTCAAATAATAAATCAATGCTTGCTGACGCCACAGCACAGGCTAATGGGTTGCCCATAAATGTGGGCCCATGCATAAGTACACCGGCATTGCCTTTACTTATTTCGGTGGCGACATGGTTTGTGGTAAGTGTTGCAGATAGTGTCATGGTTCCACCGGTTAAGGCTTTGCCTATGCACAGTATGTCTGGACTTATGTTCGCATGTTCACAAGCAAACAATTTCCCTGTACGGCCAAAACCTGTTGCTATTTCATCGAGGATCAATAACACATTATATTTATCACAGAGTATGCGTAGCTCTTTTAAATAAGCGGGGTGGTAGAAATTCATGCCGCCTGCATTTTGAACTATAGGCTCGATAATGAACGCCGCGACTTCATGATGATGTAGCTTAAAGCTATTTTCTAATTCTACTAATTCATCATGATTAATATTACCGCCAAATGATGATGCTGGTGCTGGCACAAAAATATGTTCTGGTAAAAACCCTTGGTACATACTGTGCATTGAATTAACGGGATCACATACGCTCATTGCCGCAAAGGTATCTCCATGGTAACCCTTTCTTGCCGTCATTAGTTTCGTTTTATGTTGCGCCCCTTGACTCATCCAAAATTGTAGCGCCATTTTAATAGCCACTTCAACACTGACCGAGCCACTATCGGCCAAAAATACTTTTTGTAATGGTTCTGGCGTTATGTTGATTAATTTTTTGCATAAATTGATCGCTGGCGCATGCGTAATACTACCGAACATAACATGGCTCATAGACTGCGCTTGTTCAGTGATGGCTTTCACAAGTTTTGGGTGATTATAGCCGTGAATCGCACTCCACCAAGATGCCATGCCATCGATGAGTTGTTCTCCAGTTTCTAAATATATATGTGCGGCATCCGTATGACTCACTGGGTAAACGGGGAGTGGGTCAATCATGGATGTATAAGGATGCCAAATATGCTCTTTGTCAAAATCTAAATCAACTGCGTTATTTTTACTCACTTGTAAACCCTGCTACTTGCTTTGTCGTTGACAATACTACGTCACTCAGTAGACTAAGCCAATCACCGTCAAGTTAAGTGCACATAATTTAGACACTTGCTACAAGAATAAAGAGAAACAATATGATCACAGTTCGCCACGATTGGACTCATAAAGAAGTAAAAGCACTATTTGAAATGCCATTTAATGATTTACTATTTAAGGCTGCAAGTATTCATCGCGAAAATTTTAATCCCAATGAAGTGCAAATCTCAACCCTGCTATCTATAAAAACAGGGGCATGCCCTGAAGATTGTAAATACTGCCCTCAGTCAGGTCATTATAAAACAGACCTTGAACGTGAACGTTTGATGGAAGTTGAGAAAGTGGTGGAGCAAGCGCGTTTAGCTAAGAATAAAGGTGCAACGCGTTTTTGTATGGGGGCTGCGTGGTCAGATCCTAAAGACCGTGATATGCCATATATAGAGAAAATGGTTAAAGAAGTTAAAGAGTTGGGTTTAGAAACCTGCATGACATTAGGCATGCTAGACAATGATAAGGCTCACTCGCTTAAAAACGCTGGGCTAGATTACTACAACCATAATTTAGATACTTCACCAGAATATTACCAGCAAATAATAACAACCCGCACTTATCAAGACAGACTTGACACCATTGACCATGTGCGCGATGCAGGCATGAAAGTATGCTCAGGTGGTATCGTTGGTATGGGTGAGCAAGCGTCTGACCGTTTCGGTTTACTAATTCAATTAGCGAATTTAGACCAACAACCAGAAAGTGTACCAATTAACATGCTGGTTAAAGTTAAAGGGACGCCACTGGAAGATGTGGATGATTTAGATCATTTCGAATTTATTCGCACAATTGCAGTAGCGCGCATTATGATGCCATTTAGTTACGTACGACTCTCTGCAGGTCGCACGGCAATGAATGAGCAAATGCAGTCAATGTGTTTCTTCGCTGGTGCCAATTCAATATTTTATGGTGACAAACTGCTGACTACTGAAAATCCTGAAGCGGATGCAGATATGAACTTACTGAAAAAGTTAGGAATGAAGCCTGAAGAACGTCATGATTATTCTGATGAAGCTTATGAGGCATCTCTATCTTCAGCCATCGCTGATAAAGCAACCTCAGAGCTATTTTACGAAGCAAATTAATGGCGTTTGATTTTATTGAGCACAGTATCGAGCAACGACGTACTAAGTCGTTGCTACGCCGTCGTATATGTATACAAAGCAGTGATGCAAGGTATATTAACGTTGACTCAAAACGTTACTTGAATTTTGCCAGCAATGATTATTTAGGCTTAGGTGGCCCGGTTTTGGCTAACGACGTATTATCGGGGAGCCGAAGTTCTTCATTGGTAACGGGATATTTAGATGTTCATAAAAAGCTAGAGCATGCTTTATGTCAATTGTTGGGTTACGATGATGCAATGTTATTTAGCAGTGGGTTTAGCGCGAATAGCAGTGTATTAAAAGCGCTTTTTAATGAACAATCAGTTGCAAAAGACAGTGCTATTTTTCAAGACAAGCTCAATCATGCCAGTTTAATTGATGGCGCATTGCACAGTGATGCAAGGCACATTCGATTTAATCACAATGATATGAATCACTTGCGAGCACGTTTAGAAAAAAGTAACGCATTAAATAAGTTGATCGTGAGTGAAGGGGTGTTTTCAATGGATGGTGATAGCGCGCCATTAGCGCAGTTACATGCATTAAAGCAGCAGCATAATGCTTGGTTAATGATTGATGATGCGCACGCTTTTGGTATTACCGGGAAGCAGGGACTAGGTAGTGCACAAACACAGAACAAACCGGACATATTAGTGATCACATTTGGTAAAGCAATGGCTTGCCAAGGCGCTGCAGTATTGGCTAGCCACGATGTTATTGACTATCTAGTACAGGTAAATAGGGATTACATATACTCTACCGCAATGTCGCCAGTCATGGCACATAGTGCGTTACAACAGTTAGATAAAGTGATTAATGCAGATGACGCACGTACTCAGTTACAACAAAATATTGCGCTATTTCAACAGTTATGTGCAAACGTAAATATCCCTTTATTGACATCGAACACACCGATACAACCTATTGTGTTAGGGTCCGCCGAGAATGCTTTAAAGGCTCAGAGAAAGCTTAAAGAACATAATATTTGGTTGACGGCCATTAGGCCACCGACGGTACCTCACAATACGGCACGGCTCAGAGTTACCTTAACAGCAGCCCATAAAAGTGATGATATACACTATTTAGTACAAGTTTTGGGGGAGGTATTATGAACCGCCACTCACCAAAAAGCAGTGTAATGTCAGATGCTATTAAACAACATACGGCTGAATGCTTCTCCAAAGCGGCTGATAATTATGGTAAATATGCAAAAGTACAAACTAAAGCAGCGGCATTATTATTCACTAAGTTGCGTTTAAGTAATCGGTATATACTAGACTTGGGGGCGGGGCCACTACTACACCATGATATATTAGCAGCCCGGGCCGCCGATGTAGTACATATGGATTTGAGTCATGCCATGTTAATGCAGGGACCAAATACGACAGGACGTGTGTGCGCTGATATGGATGCCTTGCCATTTCAATCTGAAACTTTTGACGCGGTGTTTTCAAATTTTGCAATTCAATGGAGTCAGTCCCCAGCTCAGTTGTTTACAGAATTGGCGAGAGTATGTAAGTCAGGAGGGCAGGTTGTCCTATCATCTGTATTAACTGGTTCGCTAAATGAGATAGCGGTAGCATGGCAGGCAAATGATTGTGAAACACATGTTAATCACTTTTTGACTTTATCGGCACTGATTGGGTATGCAGCAGAGGCTGGCTTCGACATTGGCAGTGCTAAGCAAATTGCGTTGGTAGACGAGTATCCTGATGCGAAAGCAGCAATACAATCAATCAAACATATTGGAGCAAATAAGTTACAAGGTAGCCGAGAAAAGAAAGGCTTGATGGGGCGAAAAGCGTACAGAAAAGTACTTGATGGGTATCCAATTACAGATAGCTGTGCGCCTGTGACCTACCAAGTCGCACTATTGGAGTTATTCAAACGATGAGCGCATTTTTTATTACAGGTACAGATACTGAGGTTGGCAAAACCTACGTAACCTCTTTGTTACTGAAGTTTTTAGCCAAGCACAAGCGGAAAGCTTTGGGCTTTAAACCCATAGCTGCAGGGGCTGAGGAAGCTTTTGGCCAATTAGTCAACGAAGATGCACTCAGCTTAATGGAATGTGCGTCGGTACACGGTAAATATGAGCAAATAAATCCTATTTGTTTTGCCCCTCCAATTGCACCACATATTGCTGCAAAACGGGCTGGTTTTGAAGTTTCTGTTCAAGTTTTGCACAAGCACTATCTCGCGTTAGATGACCTGGGTGCCGAATTTAGACTCGTGGAAGGTGCGGGCGGGTGGGCGTTACCAATCAATGATACACAATACCTTTACGACTGGGTAATTGCTGAGCAATTACCTGTCATACTGGTCGTAGGTATGAAACTTGGCTGCCTTAACCATACACTTTTGACGATGCAGGTTTTGCAATCTCAAGGCGTAAAGTGTGTAGGTTGGATTGCCAATCAGATTGATAGAGATATGGCTGAGTTTGACGAAAACTTAGCGTCTCTTCGACAGCGAATAAGCGCCCCTTTACTCGCTGTTGCGCCTTACACAGAAGAAACCCCTACCTTGCAGATCCATGCTGCATTGACCAACTTATTTGGTATTGATCTTTAAATACATAAAAAGCCAAAGTGAAAGGTTCACTTTGGCTTTGCGTGCTACAGGTTGGAGATAGTACTGAAGCTTAATTAATCTCAGCTCTGGATAAGCGAATTTGCCCAATAAAGCTATTTTTCTCACTCTCGGCGTTGCTTTCATTTGTAATAGCCCGCTATTACTGCATAAAAGCGCCTTGATATTGAACAAAATATCATCATTGGGTTGTACGTAAGTTTGTTTTCAAAACATTTTCTATTCCAAAACCTTTACCCAAACCTGAGGTTAATTACATCCTTTTTGTACAGTTTGAGTTGATACTCTAACTACAAAGTCATTGTAATCACTATCGTTTTGATCTTCCCAATACTGGATGTTACCACTTTGCCTCATATTAGTCGTTAATTGGCCACTGTTACCATTGATAGCCATAACGTATGAGATTGAGCTCGATTGCAACACATCATAACTGCCATTTGCACCATACTCATCAAGCAGTTTGACATAACTACCATTCACTTTTATACCCCAGTCATTATTAAATAATGAATCTTCAGAAACGAATTGATAATTAATACGCGTGTAATTTGCAGGCGTGCATGGAGCGTCATCATTAACAATTGTGCCACCGGCACTGCTTTGTCCAGAAATGCCTGATTGTGCAACAGCATTAACGGTTAGCGTTTTATCTGCGCTATGTACAGTGTTATCAATTGTTAGAATAGAGACTGCGGCACTTGTTTGACCAGACGGAATTGTCACGGATGCCGTTGATAATGTGTAATCACTTGGTGATGTTGTACCATCCGTCACCGACAATGCAACCGTAATATCTTCAGTAAATGTTGTACTTATTGTTGCATTGTATGTCAGTGTTCCACCTTCGACAACCGAGTCTGTGACGGGTTGAAGTGAAAAAGTGGGTTTGGGTGCAGTGCCGCATTGCACGTTTGTGTAGCATGCGACAGGTTGATTAGTATTAGTTGCTAAATCATTTAATCTAACGGGCACAGTGGCAAGTAAGCAAGTTGACCCCGTATTAGGCTCCAACATATATATTTGCGACTTATTAGCGTGCCCATGGTCGTTAATGAGTGTCCGACTGATCACCACATCGCCTGCTTGATTTAGGGTTGCGCCTGTAACTGAAGTTAAGCCGTGATTAGAAAGTAAAGTTAGTGCATAGGTACTGCGGTTGATTTCGTAGGTTGAGCTTGACGTCACGAGCAGCAGTTGACTGCCTTTAATTACCAAGTCACCACGATACTTACCTGATAGGTTACCTAAACTAGCAAGTTCGGTTGCTTCACCAGTTTGCTTGTCTATTTGATACAGCTTACTGTAGCTGCTGGCGAGTAAAGTATCATTCTGATTATCATAAACCATGCCTATTACTGATTTTGTTGTACCAACAATAGTATGGCTTTGGCTTGCAAAGTCATAATAAGCTAACTTTGTTGATTTGTACCTTTTACCTTTAATTGGTAGGTGTGCAAGTTCATCGGCGCTAATCGCCAAGGCACTCACGTCAACCTCATACTCTGTTGGGCGCGGGGAGGCGACATAATACATTCGGTTATTACTGTTATCATAGGCGAGTGCACTAGAGCTGAACTTAGCAATTGATTTAGCTTGCGCTGATTGCACTTCCTCATTGAGGCTGAAGAGCAGACCTAAATCTCCGCGACCGGCATTGATCCCATAGAGTTCCCCTAGGCATTCGTTTGCATAGCTCGGAGCGCAAATACTAATAGCTATGAGTGATAGTGCAGGCATGGTTAATGAAGTTTTTGTCATGGTGTAGTATCCAAGGTAGTTCATCCTGAACAACTAATACAACACAAAGTAATGTCACACCCGGTCCATATCGCAGGTGTGATTTCTTAATCCTTTGAGGCGAGTGCTTCCGTTATTGACTTTGCAATCTGAGGTCATTATCTACACTTAAAAACATTTTATCAACATTTATTTGGTACTAAAGGGTTGGTTTTTTTGTGGGGGTTACGCTTTGTTGTTCATTTTTATATAGTTAGGTAATAGCTCTTCGACAATTTTTTTTGCACTAATGGTATAGCGGACTCCATTAAACATAACAGAAGTTTGTTCATCAATACCTGTTATTCCGGTTAGTGTCCAACCTTCGCCGCGTTCAGGGCAGTAGACTTTCGTGGTGGGTTGAATCACTTTAAACTCTTCAGACATTATATTTCCTAGATGGACTGATTTTGCGCAGATAGTTTATACTAATTATAGAATTTTCCAATCTATGTAGCTCCGATGGTATTACAAACCACCCGTTTATTTTTAAGGCCTATCTCGCATCGAGATATAGATGCCCTGTTGCGGCTACTTAATGAGCCATTGATCGCTCAGTATAATGATTATGGGCAAACAGTGAGCCGTGATGAAGCAAAATCATTGATCCAATGGGATCTTGAGCAAGCTTATCAGGGAACAGGTACGCGCTTTGTTATTATTAATAAAATATCAAATGAATTTATAGGCACATTAGGCATCTATGACCATGATATTATTAAAAAGCATTGCTTTTTAGGTTTCGAGCTTTCGCCATCCGAATGGGGAAAAGGTATTATGCGTGAAGCACTCGAGTGCCTATTTAACTATTTAGTTGAAAACATCGCACAGAATGCGCTTCCTTTGCTGGTAAGAGCAAAAGTTGAGAGTTTAAATAAGAACTGCATAAAACTATTAACACGCTTGATGTTTACGCAATCGAACGTAAATGAATATATCATGCTCTTAGAAGCTGCAGATCCGAATGCTATGTACGAGCAGGGAGCAGATACATTACTTTTGGATCAAATGTAATTTATTGCTGAGAGTACGGACCATCTCCTGTGCAGTGGTATTGTCGTCACATAACCCTTGTAATAAAGTCATGAAATAGCAATCCATCATGACGTTTGCCTGTGTCGCATCATATTGCTGTTCGGAATATAGCATTAATTTAAATGCGTTCAATTGATCTAGAAAATACGCTTGTTGCCATAAAATGCAAACCACTAGCTCTTTACTAAACTCTTTATTTTCTAAATAAAAGGCATACAAATATTTGGCATAATGGCGAAGCTTTAATCTGGGTGTATGGTGCGTATCTGTTTCTGCCGCCTCCTGTATTACCGAATCTATTTTGCGATACATTGCGACTTTCAGTATGTCGGCTTTTGACGGGAAATGGCTAAACACCGTGCCAGTTGCTACACCAGCATATTGTGATATTTGCCGAGTTGTGGTGTCGTGGTACCCATACTCGTTAAATAGGTCCCAGCTTGCGTTTAAAATTGCAGAGTATGTTTTTTCTCTTTTATTCATAATAGTCCCTATCCGAAGAAGCAAATATCTTAGCACTATTTTTATACAAACACATAAAATGCTTATTTTATGAGCGCGCTCAATTATTTTTATGAGTGCGCTCAATTTAAAGTAACGTGCTGTGTCTCAGATATTTGGACATGGACTATTTTCAGTTATTTACTTTCATCCATGGCGATTACGCTCGCTATTAGAAGGAGGTGCTATGCCCAGCAGGTATGTTGCTACTCTTTTTTAATATCGGTATTTAATTGCTGTGGAACGCTGGAGAATGGTTGAACCCCAATAAAAAATACATTTAGAAAGCATAAAGCAAGTACTTCACTATGAACTTTCGTGGTTTTACGCGCGCGTTTAGTTTAAAATCAAGCACTGATAAAATGTAAATTCAGATAATCCTGAGGAGCCTGTTATTTTAAGCGCAGCTAACGTCACCATGCAGTTTGGTGCAAAACCATTATTCGAAAATATCTCTGTAAAATTTGGAGATGGCAATCGCTATGGCCTTATCGGTGCAAACGGTTGTGGTAAATCTACGTTAATGAAGATCCTTGGTGGCGAACTTGAAGCCAGCGCTGGTAACGTAAGTGTGTCACCTAACACCCGTCTAGCTAAATTAAATCAGGACCAATTTGCTTACGAAGAGTACTCCGTTGTTGACACGGTTATTATGGGTCACAAAGAACTCTGGAGCATAAAAGCAGAGCGAGATCGTATTTACTCATTACCAGAGATGAGTGAAGAAGACGGGATGAAGGTCGCAGATCTTGAAACGGAATTTGCAGAAATGGATGGTTACTCCGCCGAAGCTAAAGCAGGTGAATTGCTGTTAGGTGTGGGGATTCCAACTGAGCAGCACTATGGCTTAATGTCTGAAGTTGCGCCTGGTTTTAAACTGCGAGTGCTGTTAGCGCAGGTGTTGTTTGCTGATCCAGATATCATGCTGCTAGACGAACCAACCAACAACTTAGACATCTATACTATCAAGTGGTTGGAAGACGTTTTGAATCAACGTGATTGTACTATGCTTATTATTTCCCACGATCGGCATTTCTTAAATTCAGTGTGTACACATATGGCTGACATAGATTATGGTGAGTTACGTGTTTACCCGGGCAATTATGACGAATATATGTTCGCGGCAACACAAGCACGTGAAAAGCTGCTCAGTGAAAATGCCAAGAAAAAGGCGCAAATTGCGGAGCTACAACAGTTTGTATCACGCTTTTCTGCCAATGCATCGAAAGCTAAACAGGCGACTTCTCGAGCTAAACAAATAGATAAAATTCAGCTAGATGATGTTAAAGCATCATCTCGTCAGTCACCATTCATCCGTTTTGAACAGTCAAAACAGCTTTTCAGAAACGCACTTGAACTTAATAACGTTGGCCAAGGCTATGATGAGTTATTATTTTCTGGCCTTGAAGGGTTAGTTGAAGTAGGTGAACGCATCGCGATCATTGGTGAGAATGGGGTTGGTAAATCAACACTATTGCATTCTTTTGCTGGTAGACTTGACCTAAAAGAGGGTGACTTTAAATGGTCTGAAAATGCCAATATTGGTTATTATGCGCAAGATCATGCTGATGAATTTGACAAAGATATGACCGTTTTTGAGTGGATGGAGCAATGGCAGCAAGAAGGGGACGACGAGCAAGTTATTCGCAGTTATTTAGGCCGTATGCTGTTCTCTCAAAATGACATTAAGAAGTCGGTGAAAGTGCTCTCAGGTGGTGAACAAGGTCGTATGCTTTTTGGTAAGTTAATGATGTTCAAACACAACATGTTATTGATGGATGAACCAACAAACCACATGGACATGGAGTCAATTGAAGCATTAAACTTAGCGTTAGAGCAGTACGAAGGCACGTTATTTTTTGTATCTCACGATCGACAGTTCGTATCATCACTTGCGACCCGAATTTGGGAGATTAAAGACGGGAAAGTAATTGACTTTAGAGGTAGTTACGAAGAGTACCTTGCATCACAAGAACTGGCATAACTTAATCAACCGCGCTGTAGAGTGCGGTTTTTTGTTACGCGCTTTATTGTCGTTTTTAATATCAAAGGCTGTATATCACAAAGCGGCAATAAAAATGGTATTAGCATCGCACTTAGGTATAATACCGCGCAAAAATTAACATAGTTTTGATTACCCCAACATACATTCAAAACTGTGATTTATATTGTATCGTTTAACTTACTATTACCGAGGATTTACTATGACGGTTGGCATTATTATGGGTTCAAAATCAGATTGGCCTACCATGCAGCATACAGCAGATATGTTAGACAAATTTGGCATTGCGTATGAAACTAAAGTTGTTTCAGCGCACCGGACTCCTCAATTATTGGCTGACTATGCATCCACTGCTGCTGAGCGTGGTATTAAAGTCATTATCGCAGGCGCAGGTGGTGCTGCACACCTTCCAGGTATGGCTGCTGCTTTTACGAGTTTACCCGTATTAGGCGTTCCCGTTAAATCTAAAACATTAAACGGAGTTGACTCATTACTTTCTATTTGTCAAATGCCAAAAGGTGTTGCTGTTGGTACCCTTGCGATAGGTGATGCGGGTGCTGCTAATGCTGGATTGCTTGCTGCACAAATTTTGGGTTGTCAGCAACCGGAGATTTTCGAAAAAGTTGAAGCGTTCCGTAAAGCGCAAACGGAAACAATTCTAGCTAACCCGAATCCAGCTGAATAATATGAATATATTAGTTTTAGGGTCAGGGCAGTTAGCGCGGATGATGAGTTTATCTGCGACGCATTTAGATTTACATGTGTTAGCGTATGACGTTAGCACTAAAAAGGTCGTTAATCCGGTTACCGGTCAGCTTAGTGAGCAATCGTTATCACAGGCGATTGCATCAAGTTGCGCAATCACGGCTGAGTTTGAGCATATCCCTCATGATGTGCTTGAACAATGTTCACTCAGCGGGAAGTTTTATCCAGGTGCGCAAGCCATAGCGACTGGCGGTGATCGAGCGAAAGAGAAAGCGTTACTTGATAAAGCGGCAGTGAAATGTGCGCCTTATAAATTGATCACCGAAAAACAGCACTTTTTAGATGCCGTAGAACAATTGGCTTTGCCTATGGTTGTCAAAACGTGTCAAGCCGGTTATGACGGTAAAGGGCAGTGGCGTGTTAAATCAGTCGAGGATATTGAGTCAATCTGGTTAGAAATGGCTGAGTTTTTATCGACAGGTACAACACTGAGTCCACATTCTATTATTGCTGAGAAAATGATCCCATTTGATCGTGAAGTATCGATTATTGGTGTTCGTGATCGTAACGGACAGTGTAAAATCTATCCATTGACTGAAAATCAACATACGGATGGTGTGTTGACCTTGTCGATTGCAGGTAAAGAGAAAAATGATATTCAGCAACAAGCTGAAGATGCTTTTAATGCATTGGCCAATTCGCTTAATTATGTGGGTGTTTTAGCCATCGAGTTTTTTGATGTACAAGGGGAGCTGCTGGTTAACGAAATTGCGCCACGTGTTCATAATTCAGGGCATTGGACACAACAGGGCTGTCATACAAGTCAATTTGAGAACCATATGCGTGCAATTTCTGGATTGCCGTTGGGTTCGACCACCTTGATTAGGCCGACAGCGATGATCAATGTGTTGGGTCAGCAAAGCATTCCGAGTACAGTACTAACCGTCGATGGCGTGACGAGCCATTGGTACGGTAAAACTGCGAAGCCTGGTCGAAAAATGGGGCACATTAATGTGTCAGCTAACTCGCTGCATGAGTTGGGAGAAAAGCTAGGTGAACTTGCAGAATTTCTGCCAGAGGAGTACTACCCCGGTGTACTCGCGACTGGGCACCAACTTATTCTAAATTAACCAATAGCCGGATTTAATATCCGGCTTTTTTTGGATTTAAAAACGTGGCATATGATGACTTTTAGTCAATGTAGTTTCTTGTTGTTATTTATTGCGAGTTTTACATCCTTCGTTGGACCCGCATTGGCCCTTGCCATGGGGATGCTGTATACGTGGTGCTGGGGAAACCCCATGGAGGCTTGGAGTAGCAAAGTCAGTAAATGGATGCTGAAAGTCGCAGTGATTGGACTCGGTTTTAATGTCAATATATATGATGTACTAGAAGTCGGTCGCAGTTCAATCGTGTTAACCATTGTTAGCATTACCGCAATCATTGGTTTAGGAGAAATACTGACTCAACTATTTAGACTAAATAAAAACACCGGTATTTTAATCTCTTTTGGTACCGCAATATGTGGCGGTAGTGCCATTGCAGCTATGGCGCCAGTTATTAAAGCCAAAGAACATGAGATTGCTGTTGCGCTTGCAGTGGTGTTTTTGTTAAACGCGGTAGGCCTTATAATATTCCCCCTTATTGGCCATTACTTTGTACTCTCAGAACAGCAATTTGCTGTTTGGGCTGCACTGGCTATTCATGACACCAGTAGTGTGGTTGCTGCAGCGGCAACATTTAGCCCATTGGCGGTGGGTATTGCAACAACGATAAAGTTAACGCGGGCGATGTGGATAATTCCCTATACAGCATTGGCTGGCGTATTTTGGAAAAGTGAAGAAAAGGCCAACATTCCACTATTTATATTTGGGTTTCTAATTGCGGCATTATGCAATACGTGGTTTGAGCAGTTCGAAGTTGTCTGGCAGAGTGTCTACTCGGGGGCAAAACACATCTTGGTTGCGACTTTATTCTTGATTGGTGCTGGCGTTTCGAGAAAGGTACTCATAGAAACTGGCTGGCGGCCATTCGCTATGGCCATGATTTTATGGATCATAGTAAGCAGTGTGCTTTTATTACTAATAAAAGATGGTTACATTTCGTAAAAAGTTTTATTTAATTTGGAACTCTTTTGTGGTTTCGGCGGTCTTATTTTATGAGGCGTGGATAGGCCTCACTTCATACTCGTTGTCCATCAACGATTATGTGAGCGCAGAGAGTATTTGGCCAGTAACCTTTACTGGCCTTTTTTTATCTTGAAACTTGGTTGTTAGTCTTAAATAAGTCGAAATATGAAGACATATTTGCTTAAATGAGACAATTTTCATAACAACAGAAGCGCAATGATTAAACAATCTATTATCTCAGCCGCTATAGCATCAAGTTTACTTTTAACTGGTTGCCAAACAACAAGTCACTCTTCTAACAAGGTTCAGCCACAAATAACACCTGCAACCGTTGTCACCACCCCCGTCGACTTTGGTGGTAAAAAAATAACATTAGAACAAGCGATGGCTCACCCAGATTGGTTAGGGAGAAGTCCACAAAGTGCGTTTTGGGCAGCTGATAGTAACACTGTTGTGTTTAAACAAAAGCAAGAAGGAACTGATTTAAAAGATACGTTTATCGTAGCTAACAATAGCGCGCCGGTTCCTGTAACTTTGGCAGAGTTGCACTCTCTTGGTGCGGATAACGCAATATATTCTGATAATGCAAAACATCAAGCGTATACTTTTAAGGGTAATATATTTGTAAAAGCCATTAGTTCTGGTGAAATAAAACAGCTTACCTTCTCATCAGAAAGTGCATCTCAGCTGAAGTTTTTACTAACGGGTGATATTGCATATCGAGTTGAAAATACTTTTTATACAGTTAATGTCAATACCGGCCAATCAAAAGAGCTAGTAAAGTTGCACTTAGATGATGCGCCTAAAGGTACGTTGGAGCCTAAAGGCTATATAGCACAAGAGCAGCATAATCTGATTCAGTATGTTGCTTTACAGCATAAAAATAGCAAAGACAAAGAACAGCGCCTAGAGCAACTTAAACAACAGAATACGACGATCGCGAATAGTCATTTTTACTTGGGGAAAGACAAGTATTTAGTATCAGCGAGTTTATCACCAGCAGGTGATAAATTGATTGTAGTTACAGCAAATAACGCAGATTGGCGAGCGGCTACTGACATTATGCCTAACTATGTCAGCCAAAATGGAGATATCGACCCTGTTAAAGCGCGTCGCCGTGTAGCGCAAGCACAAGCAACAAGTTCCGACGTACTACTACTTGATTTGGCCCGAAATAATCAAGTTACCCTGAGCTATAATTCGTTACCTGGTTTTGATGAGGACGTATTGGCCGCTGTCAAAGCTGAGAATGCGAAAGCGTTAGGAGAGACATACAAAGCAGTTAAAGCACCTCGTGCTATTAACTTGATAAGCGATTGGGGCTGGGATCAAAGTGCCATTCAATGGAATCAATCTGGAACTGAGGTTGCTGTTATGCTTGAAGCATGGGATAACAAAGACCGCTGGATTGCAACTGTAGATTTTGATGCAGATAAGTTTGTGCCACAGCATCGTCTGCATGATGACGCATGGGTAAACTATACATACAATGATTTTGGCTGGTTGAATAATTCAGACACACTTTATTATTTATCTGAAGAGTCAGGCTATAGCCACATATACATAAAGCCCTTATCGGGGAAGTCTAAACAGTTAACGTCAGGTAATTATGTCGTTTCGCATTTAACATTGAGTAAAGACGATAGCGCAATTTACTTCAAAGCGAATATTGAGCACCCTGGTTTATATGAAATTTATCGAGTAGATCCAAATACAGGCGTGAAAGAAACGCTCACAGACTTAAATGGTATGACTGATTATAGTTTGAGTCCGGATGAATCAAAGCTACTTCTAAATCATTCAAAAATAATGATGCCGAATGAGCTATATGTGGCCGATGCTAAAACGAACGCGCAGGTAACGCGTTTGACGAATACTGTATCAGATGCATTTTTGAATAAGAAATTGATTGCGCCAAAAATAGTGGCAGTGCCTTCAAGTCACACCGAACAGCCAGTGTATGCCAAAGTGTACTATCCGGCTGATTATGTTGAAGGTGAAGTCGGCAAAAAACGTAAAGCCGTTATCTTTAATCATGGAGCGGGTTATTTACAAAACTCTCACATGGGGTGGTCTGGGTACTTCCGTGAATTCATGTTCCACTCACTGTTAGCAAGTGAAGGCTACGTAGTTATGGATATGGATTATCGCGCATCAAAAGGGTATGGTCGAGATTGGCGCACCGCTATTTACCGTCAAATGGGTAAACCAGAAATTGAAGATTTAGCTGATGGCGTTAAATGGATGGCAGAACATGCGAATGTTGATACCAATGCAGTCGGCACGTATGGCGGTTCATATGGCGGGTTTATGACATTTATGGCTTTGTTTACGCAACCAGATTTATTCCAGGCGGGTGCAGCACTGCGTCCTGTAACTGATTGGGCATACTACAATACACCCTATACCTCGAATATTTTGAATCACCCTGATGTTGATCCAATTGCATATCGCAGAAGTTCACCGATTTATCATGCTGAAGGCTTGAAGAATGACTTGTTGATCAATGCGCCAATGATTGATGACAATGTATTCTTTCAGGATGTAGTAAGACTCGTACAGCGATTAATTGAACTTGAAAAGCAAGACTTTGAAACGGCTATTTACCCCGTAGAGCCCCATGGTTTTGTACAACCTTCTAGTTGGCTAGATGAATATCGCCGTATATACAAGCTATTTAAAGAAAATTTATGATTTTATAAGGTACGCTGCATGTATAAAACGCCAACATTTTGAGTTGGCGTTTTTTATTTTATCCTGGAAAGTTTCTAGTCTAGTTGCCTTTTTTTGGGGGGTAGAGTAACGTCGCACTTAACAACAAACCACCGAGAGCACCAATTAAATGTGCTTCAATCGCAACACGTGATTCGATTAACGCGCCAACATCAGCGCTAGGACCTTGCCATTGCTCCCAACCTAGTTTTATCCAAATGCCAATGAACAGTAAAGCGCCCGAGCGCATTCCCACGCTGATATCTTTGATAGCCCCCCAAACTATTACGCCGTGAAGCAAGCCACTTAATCCGGTGTAAATATTGATATCAGGACAAAAAAGCCATATGCCTGTACCGGTCCAAATTGCTAAAAATAGCGTATGTAACGCGAAACAAACCGGGCTACGGTGCTCTGCATGAAGGATCCATATAAATACAATACCAAGTACATTTAACCCTAAGTGAGTCCAATTGGCATGAACAAACTGACTACTGAATAGCCGCCACCACTGATGTTGTTCGATGAGGCTGCGGTTAAACTCTAATAATGCATTGTTATTGAACAGCATTAACAGTGTACTTAGCAATATTAGGCAAAGAGGTGGTAAAATATATTTTTTATCAAAAGGTAAGTCGAGCATAATAATTTGGTTATAAGCATCTTTATTTTTTGCATATTGTGCCTATTTACTTTTATGATGCCAATGCTTAGAACAATACAAAAGTGAATAAAATGATTAAGTCTGTGCCATTACTCGTCGCCATCACCTCTACTTTGTTGGTTTCTTCGTGTATTTCGGGAGGAAAACAGCAAAGAGAAACCCGAGAGCCAGAAGGGGCGACGGGGCTACAAAACAAACAACAAGTTACCGCAAATAGATTTATGGTTGCAGCGGCAAACCCTTACGCCACTAAAGCAGGTCAAAAAATGCTAGCCTTAGGCGGTAATGCAGTTGATGCTGCTATTGCCACTCAGCTGGTCTTGACGTTAGTTGAGCCACAGTCATCGGGTATTGGCGGTGGGACATTCTTAATGTATTTTGATAACAAAACCAAGAAACTAATCACGTATGATGGTAGGGAAACAGCCCCGTCAGGCGCTGACCATACACTGTTTTTAGATAAAACCGGAAAGCCTGTCCGTTGGATTGATGCCGTTGTCGGCGGACGCTCTGTGGGTGTACCTGGTTTACTTCACGCCTTCCAAAGTGCGCATAACGACCATGGTAAACTTGGCTGGTCAGTGCTATTTGAGCCTGCAATTGAGCTTGCTTTATCAGGGTTTGTTGTTTCCCCTAGGCTTAATATGTTGCTCGAAAAGAACTTTAACCCTGGCTTGTCAAAACTATCGCCGGCCAAGGAATATTTTTATCCAAATGGTCAAGCATTAGCCACTGGCACACTAAAAAATAATCCAGAGCTAGCACTATTGTACCAACAAGTGGCTAACAACGGCATTGATGCATTTTATAATGGACCGTATGCCAAACAGATGGTGGATGCTGTGCAAACTTCGGCAATTGCGCCGGGGACATTGCAGCTCAGTGATTTAGCTAAGTATACGAGTAAAACACGAGATGCGATTTGCATTCCTTACCATCAATACAAAGTATGCTCTATGGCGCCACCCAGTAGCGGAGGGATCGCTGTGCTGCAAATACTGAAGTTGTTAGAAGAGAAGAAGCTGAGTCAATATAAAGCGAATGATGCGTACGCATTGCATCTATTTACTCAAGCATCTCGGTTAGCTTTTGCGGATCGAAATCACTATGTTGCCGATCCTGATTTTATTGATGTACCCACCAAAGCATTACTCGATTCACGCTATTTAAAGAAGCGGTCTCAACTCATTACTGATAAAGATGACCATCATGTACCTGTCGGTCTTCCTAAAAGTGACGTGTTAGTGTACGCAAAAGATGATGGTTATGAGTTGCCGTCAACAACCCACGTTTCTATCGTAGATGAGGAAGGGAATGCAGTATCTATGACCAGCTCGATTGAAATGGGATTTGGATCTACGGTCATGGTTAATGGTTATTTGTTAAACAACCAGCTAACCGATTTTTCACTCAGCCCTAAGAAAGGGGGCAAGTGGATGGCAAATAGGGTTGAGGCGAATAAACGACCAAGAAGTTCGATGTCGCCGGTTATGGTGTTTAACATGGATGGGAGTTTGAAATTGGTCGTAGGTTCCCCCGGTGGCAGCCGTATTATTAATTATGTGGCTCAAACGATTATTGGAATACTCGACTGGGGTTTAAGCCCACAACAAGCTATCAATTTGCCAAAAATCACGAATCGAAATCGTTATACAACGCTTGAGAAGGGGACAAATCTTGTTGAGCAAAAAGAAACATTTGAACAACGAGGGCATAAAGTACAAATACGAGACTTAAATTCCGGGCTGCATGTGATCCAAGTCCAAGATGGAGTGCTTTTAGGTGGCGCTGATCCGCGTCGAGAAGGTATTGCTCTTGGTGAAAGTAACTAATAGTCATAGGTTTGCAGAAAGAATTACGCTATAATAGTTGGCTCTGTACTACGCTTAACAATGTGTTTACAGAGTCGATTGTATTGGTCTGATGTGAACGAATTTCATTGATATTTGGTCACTTTCAGCAATAATAAATTCTTAGCCTTTTAAAATGTGTCAAGCCTGCAAATATGACTAAAAAAACAGATCCAAATTATCTATATATTCCTTTCTCTGGCCCTAATCTTCTTGAAACGCCGCTACTTAATAAGGGCAGTGCATTTAGCCAAAGTGAGCGAGAGAATTTTAATTTAACGGGATTGGTCCCACCGCGCTTTGAAACAATCGAAGAACAGGTTGAACGTTGTTATCAACAATATTCTAGCTTCAATGATAATTTAAATAAGCATATATACTTGCGTGCTATTCAAGACAACAATGAAACACTTTATTATCGGTTGGTACGTGACCATTTAGAAGAAATGATGCCGATCATCTACACACCAACGGTGGGTGATGCGTGTGAAAAGTTTTCTGATATCTATCGCAGCTCTAGAGGTCTGTTCATTTCTTATGAAGATCGTTATCAAATAGACGATATTTTAAGAAATGCGACTAAAGGCAAAGTCAAGGTCATCGTTGTGACGGATGGAGAGCGCATTCTTGGTTTAGGAGATCAAGGTATTGGTGGTATGGGGATCCCAATTGGTAAATTGTCATTATATACCGCATGTGGAGGCATAAGCCCAGCGTACACCTTACCTGTTATGTTAGATGTTGGTACTAATAACGAGAAGTTACTAAGTGACCCTATGTACATGGGAGCACGTCATAAGCGTATTGGGCAAGACGAGTATGATGAGTTTTTAGGTTTGTTCATTGATGCTGTAAAGCGTCGTTGGCCTAGTGTGTTACTCCAGTTTGAAGACTTTGCGCAGCCTAATGCAATGCCGCTACTTAAACGTTACCGAAATGAAATATGCAGCTTTAACGATGATATTCAAGGCACTGCGTCAGTTACTGTTGGTTCATTGTTAGCGGCCTGCCGTGTTAAAGGTGCAAAGCTCTCAGAACAAAAAGTGGTGTTTGTAGGTGCTGGCTCTGCAGGTTGCGGTATTGCCGAACAAATTATTAGCCAAATGGTAGCCGAAGGCGCTTCAAGCGAGCAAGCGCGCAGCCAAATCTATATGGTAGATCGTTTTGGATTACTGTCTGAAGGTATGAGTGACTTACGTGATTTCCAAGCTGCATTAATGCAATCAAAAGACGCACTTGCAGATTGGAGTTACAGTGGTGATTTTGCTTCATTACTTGATGTTATGCACTGTGCAAAACCTGATATTTTAATTGGTGTATCAGGTCAGCCTGGATTATTTACTGAGCAAGTGATCCGTGCAATGCACAGTGGCTGTGAACGGCCAATCATTTTCCCTCTAAGCAATCCATCTCGTCAAGTAGAAGCACACCCTAAAGATGTTATTGAGTGGACTAAAGGACAAGCAATTGTTGCCACAGGGAGCCCGTTTGATCCTGTTGAATTTGAGGGTAATACATTCCCAATTCCACAATGTAATAATAGTTATATTTTTCCAGGTATTGGGCTCGGTGTTATTGCAGCTAAAGCGACACGCATTACAGACGCAATGTTAATGGTTTCAAGTAAAACATTGGCTGAGTCGTCACCGCTTGCCAATACTGGTAAAGGCAGTTTACTTCCTGCATTAGTTGAGATTGAAGCGCTGAGTAAACGCATTGCGTTCGCAGTTGCTAAAGCCGCAATGGAAGAAGGTGTTGCGCTTGAAATGGATGATGATGCGATTTGGGCTGCTATTAATCGAAATTACTGGCTACCGAAATATAGGAATTATAAACGTTGTAGTATCTAATTCACTTTATTTAAGCCAGCACATGCTGGCTTTTTTGTATCAAAAATACTCTATACTTATAGTTCAAGTGCTAAGGAGATATGCATTTTATTCACCTAACTGGAGGCATAAATGCTCAAAATCTGTTTGCTAGCGTTGGTTTTATTTACATCAATGGCGGATACTCGGCCGTTGAAAATTCAAATTGCATCAGATTACAATCCAAGCTTAGGTGAAGAACCAAGAGACTTAGCTACGATGCTATTGTTGAACGTGCAACGCGAACTTCAGGGTAGAGTGTCATTAGAGTTTATTCCAGCAAGCCGCCTTAGAGAGTGGCGTGAGCTTGAGACCTATCCGAATATTTGCTTATATAACAAAGTAAAAACAGCTGAGCGTGAAGCAATCGCTTTGTTTGTTGAATATCCGTTGATGGCATTTCCAGCCAATAGGTTGATCCTCCGTGGTCATCCTAATTTACCAAAAAAGCTTTCTTTGAAAGATATTGTCGTTTCTAAAGGGTTACGTGTGGGTGTGACTAAAGGGCGTTCTTATGGAAAGGAAGTAGACGATTTTATAGCAACCTACCGTAATAATTTGATTGTAGGAGAGGGGGCTAATAGTGCTTATCGGCTGCGTGAAATGCTCATTCAAGGAAAGCTGGATGGTATTATTGAATATACGTCAGTTTTCATAGAGCATCATAAACAACAAGCACAACGTGATGGCGTGACTTATCATCAAATAGAGAGTGCGGACCTCACTATATTTGGCTATATTGCTTGTGCTAACTCAGAACAAGGCAGAAAGGCAGTTAGTTTGTTCGAGCTAGCACTTGAAAATAGCGCTTTGCAGCAAATGATTATTGACGCACATAAAGGTCTGTTTTTTAAACAGGAGATGGTGTTTATAGAGCAAGGGTTAAGAGATGCCTATAATATTCAGCCATGATTAAGGCCATTATGTTTCAATGTTTAGCAGTAATATATAAGGATACAAATATGAAACTAATTTCGACCGTTGTTGCAGCACTGTTTTGTGCACACAGTTATGCAGGCTCTTTGCCACTAACTCCTCACCTTTATGTCCAAGGCAATGCGCATATGCAGGTGCAACCTGATCAGGCGGTTATTCGAGTTGCAATTACGCAAAAAAGCAAATCGCTTCCAGAGGCAAAGACAACCGTGGATGATATAATGGCCAATGCAATTGCTATCGCCAAGTCTCACCATATTCGAGTGGACGATATTCATGCTGAACAGCTTAATGTTTATAGGCAAACTCGTTATAATCGCACAACTAATCAAGAAGAGTTCGAGGGTTTTCGAGTCAGCCGTGCACTCACATTGACGTTGAAAAAGCTTGAGGACTATCCTGTATTACTACAAAAATTGGTTGATGCAGGCATTAACGAGTTTAATAACACCCAGTTTGAAGTCAGTAATAGAAGTACGTTAATGAAAGACTTAAACAAGGCGGCAATTAAGGATGCTAAATTGGCAGCAAAAGAGCTTGCGAGTGATTTTGAAGTTAAATTAGATGGCTTGTATTCTGTATCATTCTCGCCCATGGAAACACCTCGTACGCCATACGCACGTGCTGAGTCAATGAAGCTGATGCATGCATCATCAGGAAATGTTGAACAAGCTTATAACACTGGAGCATTAACACTAAATGCCAAAGTCTATGCGGTGTACACAATTGATAACTAAATAAAAGCGGTGCTCTACGTTTATTTTCGCTATATTGGCCACTTTACACTAATTCATGACAAGGTGACCTATGACGATCAGCCTGTATGCGGCTTTGCTTATATTATTTTATATTAAATTAAGCTTTGAAATTATAGCGATTCGCAAAAAACAAAAAGTAGGGCTTGGGGATGGTGGAAATCAGTCTTTAACGAATGCCATTAGGGCCCACGCAAATTTTAGTGAGTATACTCCGCTTACCCTTATATTATTATTTATATTAGAGTTTCAAGGTATTAGCTCTTGGATAGTGCATACTGCTGGCGTTGTGTTTCTTGTAGCTAGGGTTATTCATTGGCAAGCGATTAAGCGAGAGAATTTAAAACTTCGAGTCGTGGGCATGGCGTTAACGTTTTTGGTATTATTAGGGCTCAGTGCAACGAGTTTAATAGTGTATATCGTTTGATGAAAAAAGTGTTTATAGTGGGCCTGCCTAGAACAGGTACGACGAGCGTATGTGTAGCATGTTTAGAGCTGGGGTTTAAGACGGCACATACCGCTTATACGAGACAAACGTTTCAAAATGCTGAAGTCTTAGCAGACACCCCAATCTTTAATGATTATCGAATGTTAGCTAATCGCTATCCAGATGCCAAATACATATACTTGGATAGAGCGCTTGATCAGTGGCTTCCTTCTATATCGCAGTTACTAACACGTATGTCGAACAATTTATTTAGTGAGCAAGGTGGATTTAATGACACCATTAAGCGGTGCTATTTAACGACGTTTTATGGCCTCACGCCTAATAATACAAGCGATAATCAATTTCTAACACAGTGTTACAATGAGCATAAAGCAATAGCGATTAATTTTTTCAATGAACACAACCTCGATTATATTGAATTAAATTTAGCGACGGATGATGCAATGAGTAAGCTTGCTGAATTTTTACAGGTAGAAACGCAAGCGACAATGCCGTTTTTGAATAAAAAGGGCAAAGTGACGGCTTGGAATATGATAAAACACCCACTCAAAGTGTCTTCTACTCGAGAAGGCAAAGTCGATAAAGATACGGTGTTATTATCGCCAGTTTAGCCTTTGTCATCGCTGGTATGTGCGATAGAATGCACGCAATTTTTAGTTAGTGCTTTTTACTAGATATTTATGAATGAGTAGAAAGGTAGGATAAAAGAGAAGTAAGTATGTTTGAATTAAAATATCACACACCATTTGAATGGACACATAAAGTACTTGAAGACTTTGGCACCTTTTTACAAGATCACGCCGCAGCAGAAAAGAAAGCATCAGGTATGGCCATGTCTATGTTGAGCCATTATCCAGACAGAATAAAATTAGTGAAGGCGATGGCTGATCTCGCAATTGAAGAAATGATCCATTTTAAACAAGTGTTAAAGTTGCTGAATGAGCGAGAAATAATTTTAGGTAATGATCAAAAAGACCCCTATATAAAAAAAATTAGAGCCATTTTTAGAAACGGTAAAGACGAATTTTTAATTGACCGCCTATTGGTTGCTGCTGTTATAGAAGCGAGAGGACACGAACGGTTCTCTTTGGTCGCAGAAGCTTTGCCTGAAGGCAAAGAAAAAGAGTTTTATGTGGCCATTGCTAAATCAGAAGAAAAGCATAAGAATCTATTTGTTGAATTGGCGTATGAATACTTCGATAAAGCACTCATTGATACGCGCTTAGAAGAGGTGTTAATTGCCGAAGCTGAGATCTGTAAGAGTATTCCATTTACAGCTGCGTTGCACTAGAGTCTTTCTCAAACTAAAAGAAATATAAAGCCAAACTGTTGTTTGGCTCTTTTAATGGCGGCGTATTAAAAGGTGACAGATGCTTTCGCGTAAACAAAACGCCCATCGGTGTTGTAAGCTGAAAAGCCAGAGTAGGGGAATATTTGATTAAAGTTACTAAATCCAATATTACTAACGGTATCCTGAGGATATTGGTCAAATAGGTTGTTTGCCCCCATGGCAATGCGCCATTGCTCGTTAATGCGGTAAGCGACATCTAAGTCTGCGATCCATTTTGCTGCAAGCACCTCGTCGTTATCAATGTTGCTCGATGAATCAACCACTTCTCCATAACGTGTTGCTTTTAGCGTTGTCGTAAATTGCTGATAGTGCCACTTTGCAACAAGGTTCCATTTGTCTTTAGGGGTACCTTCTTCAAAACGGGCAATTTCGCGACGCGCAAAGTACTGATAACTTTCACCTAATGCTGAAAGTTCTGCAGGGTTTGCTTTGACATTTGTAACGTCAGTATCATTAAAGTTTATCGCGGCACTGAGCCTTAATTGGCCTAGGTTTTTAACATCAAAATTGTAAGTCGCTACTATATCGACCCCCTTAGTGCGAGAGTCAATGGCATTGGTGAAGTAGCGTACCCGCTGAACATTATTTTCACCTGCCTCTGTTAATATTTGCTCTACCGCGGGTCCACTTAAGTTTTCAGATAGTACAATTCGGTCGTTGATATCTATTTGGTAAGCATCGAGCGTAAAGCTAAATTGGTCGCGTTCATAAATAAACCCACCGGTCATATTGGTGGACTTTTCAGCTTCTAGCGGCTTAGCGCCAAGCGCTTGGGCGGCAGCTGTATTAACGGGGAATAAGCCAACTTCATTGGGCACGCCATTTTCAAAAACAGTGGCTACAGATTTATAGGACGTTTGTGCCAATGAAGGCGCTCTGAATCCAGAACTAATGGCACCGCGCAACGATAGTTGTTCGTTTACGACATAACGCGATGCTAGTTTTCCCGTTAATGTTGAACCGAAATCGCTATAATCTTCAAAACGGGTTGCGAATATGACGTTTACGCTTTCATTGATATATGTATCAAATTCAGCAAACAATGCAATGTTATCTCTTGATTCGTTCACCGCGCTGGCCGGTGAGAAACCAGCAAGTACTTGTGCGCCTCCTGCGGCAACAGGTAGGCCTTGTGAATCAAGCACGGTAAGGTATGACGCAAGTTCGCCAGCGTTGATCTTGTAGTTTTCATCTCTATACTCACCACCGACGGTAAAAAATACACTGTCGTACAAGCCTAAATCAAAATCTGTTTTTGCTTGAGCATTAACTAGCCATTGTCCATAAATAAGCGCGCCATTATCGAATTCTGTTGGGCTCGCAAGGCCCATAGAAGTATTAATACTATTGACCACCGCGAATGAAAAGTCATTCCGACCGTAATTTGTACTTAAATCATAATCCCAGTTTCCGTGAGTTCCAGAAATACCAATAGCAAAAGAAAGGTCTTTTACATCAGACTCTATTTGAGGTAAAAATCCATCAGGGTATACTTCAGAAACATTTCTACTGTCTTTTGCACGTCTAAAGAACCCCCCTGAGTTTCCTTCGCGGGCTGAGTAACTGCCAAAAGAATATAGCTGAGCATCACCATCAAGCGTTAAACCTGCATTGTAAAATAGTGCGAGATCTTGGGTTTCTGGCTTACCAAAGCGGTGATTATAACGCTGTGCTGAGAACTCTCTTGTGTCAAGATTATCGTTTCCGTCACGCGCATATTGTTCACGTTGGTCAATACCAGAGCGGTTAGTGGCATTTTTGTCCCTTAGTTCAGCTGCGAGATTAATAAATCCATGTTCGAACGGTCTAAAGCCAATATTGGCACTGAAAGTGGCTGTCTCACCATCAACTCGTTTTCTATCGCTGCCTTTTTTGAAGGCCAGATCACCTGCTTCGTCAGCATAGATTTGTGTTAGCTGCGCAGAGCCTGCCATTTGGGTATCATGCTGCCCATAGGTTAACGACATGCTGCCACCATGGTTAGCATCTTTCAGTATGATGTTGATAACGCCAGCAATTGCATCTGAACCGTATTGGGCGGCGGCGCCATCTCGTAACACTTCAATGCGTTTAATGGCAGCTGTTGGTATTGTATTTAAATCTACAGCGGATGAGCCACGCCCTACGGTGCCATTTAAGTTAAGTAGCGCTCCGGCATGGCGACGTTTACCATTAATAAGTACCAGAGTATGGTCGGGTGCCAACCCTCGTAATACAGCCGGTCTGGCATGATCAGTGCCATCGGCCAATTGTGAATTCGGAAAATTAAAACTTGGGATCAAAGTAGTTAATACTTGACTCAACTCAAGTTGACCTGAACTTTCCATGTCATCAATACCTATAATATCAACAGGTACAGTGCTTTCTGAAATGCTTCGTAAGCTTCTACGAGTGCCTGTAACTTCTATTACTTCCGTGGTTAATTTTATTTGTTGCTCAGTTGACTCAGCACTCGTGCTCAAAACTGAAAGGGTAACAGCAATTGATGTGGCCAAAAAGGTAAGTCTAGGCATGGTCTTTCCTTGAATTAGTAAATGGGAATAACTATTCATAGATTTATGAAAAGTGGTAATAATTTAAAAGGGGCTGGATGGTAATCTTATCGCATAAGTAAGCAAAATTACATTTTATTATAAGATATAACTGTAATTATTAATTCATTAATGGCTTACAAATAAGGTACCTAAAGCATACAAGTTGCTTATGATACTTTGCCCAGCTTATTGTTTAAAGTATGTACTTTGTGGCAAAAATGCGTTACAAATTTTGACTTTTCACTATTGTACATACCACCGTCATTAGGGAATATCGTTTAGGGATTTATGATGGGGAAATTATTCGGATGTATTAGCTAACCTCAGCTCTGGATAAGCGAATTTGCCCAATAAAGCTATTTTCTCACTCTCGGCGTTGCTTTTATGCAGTAATAGCCCGCTATTACTGCATAAAAGCGCCTTGATATTGAACAAAATATCATCATTGGATTGTAAGTAAGTTTGTTTACAAAACATTTTCTATTCCAAAACCCTTATCCAAACTAGAGGTTAGCTACAGTCATTAAGTGAACACAGCTTAGTTGCATTTTCATCGTACGGTTTTTGATAGTTAGGCGGTTTGCATAAGCTCTGGATTTATAATGTTCTCTACTATTGGAATAGCATGAGTAGTTCAAGCGTTTTAGGTGCGCTCACTTGTGACTACTTCTTCCTTAACAGAAATGTCATGTAATGTATCAGTTGATTTTGGTACGAGCTGCTGTTTAGGATATACTTTCTTTTGCGTGTCAGTGATACAACCTTTTTCTTTTTCAATCCAGTAAACCGTGTTGGCAATCACAGAAATGGATCCTGATACCACCAAGCTAGCTGCACTGACTAACCCTGCGCTCGCAAGTGCTGCGCCACACGTTACTTCATTTCCACATGCACTTAGCGTGATCATTTTATTTGACGATTCAAGCGTACTCTTCTTTGCATAAACTTGGCATTTTTCATCATAATAGGTGACATTCTTAGGCACAAAAATACACCCAGTTTGCGTGATACAGATAATGATACATCCAATCGTACTTTTCATACATATCCTTTTTTATCAGGGTGTTAGTATAGCTATAAATACGTAGTATATTTGTAAAAAAGTGTCATGATTTAGAGGGAAGAGCAAATGCATTCAAACGCGTTTACTAGGCCCGCTGAATAGTGGGCCTTTAGGTATGGTTGCAAATTATTTTCGTAGGGTAATTGATTTAGCTTCGATATCAATTTTACCTTGCTTAAACAAACCACCAATTGCTTTTTTAAAGTTTGCCTTACTGGTCGAGAAAGTTTTTCTTATGAGTTCTGGATCTGACTTATCACCAAGGGGTATAAAGCCACCTTTGGCAGTGAGTTCTGCTAAAATCTGCTCACTTAAACCGGTCACCTTTGCCATACCTGGCTTTTCAAGTACGACATCAATTTTACCATCTTCGCGTACTGTTTTGACGAAGCCTTTAAGCTTTTGGCCGATAAACATACGCTTGAATATAGTATTGAAAAATATAACACCTAAATGCTGCTCATTAATAATCACCTTATAACCAATATCAGTTTTTGAGGCGACAATTAAATTGACTTCTTCTAGTGGTGTATATTCGGGCTCTATTTTATTAACAAATTTATTGATGTTACTGGAAGCACATAATCGTTGACTCGCATTATCAAGATATAACTTAACTAAGTAACTATGACCATCGCGCATTTTTGGTTTTTGTTCATTGAAAGGCGCGAGGATATCTTTACTGATACCCAAATCAAGAAATGCCCCAAAGCTGTTAATCTCTTTTACGCGCAACAGTGCAAATTCACCCACTTGTGCAATGGGTGTCTGCGTGGTTCCGGTCATATGGCCTTGAGAATCTTGGAAGATGAAGACTTGTATGCTATCACCCAGCTCTAGATGATACTCAACTTCAGCTTTAGGTAAAAAAACCTCGCCTAACTCGCGACCGTCTAGGTATGCGCCTTCGGCACATAATTCATTGATCATTAAATTTTGAATGCTACCCAGCATGGTTATTCCTCTGTTGGCTTTGGTTTACGACGTAATGGAGCATGCCCGTCAATATCAAATGGGGCAGGGATGGCCTTTTTAGGTTTTGTTGGCTTTCTTCTCAGCGGTTTTTTGGCCGCCTTAGGTTGGGCGGGTTTTACTTTTTCTGATTTTGTAGTTTTAGGTTTTGGTGGTCTAAAGCCTTTAAATTTAGCTTCTAGCCCATCAACACTTTCAAATGATAATGTATCATTGAGGTAATTTTTGATGGCAACAAAGCTGTTCCAATCTTTTGGACCAACTAATGAGATAGCGATGCCTTTGAAACCAGCGCGGCCAGTACGGCCAATACGGTGGACATATTCTTCGGCTTGTTTGGGTAAATCAAAGTTAATTACATGAGTGACACTTAACAAATCAAGACCTCGAGATGCCACATCGGTCGTTACTAAAACTTTAAATAAACCTCGACTAAATGTATCCATAATATCGAGACGTTTATTTTGCGGTAAGTCACCAGCAAGGGCAACCGCTTTAATCTTCAGTGTATTCAGCAGTTCACTTATACGCACGGTGTCATTTCGCGTTGCGGTAAAAATGATACATTGCCCTACGTTATCTTGGGTCACGAAGTGTTTTAATAATGCATCTTTATGATCAAGGTGATCAGCAAAGAATAATGTTTGTTTGATATCACCATGCTGTTGATGCGCATCACTTAAAATTATCTTTTTAGGTGCACGTAACAGATTGCGAGAAGTGACTTCTACCTGTGCATGATCGAGTGTCGCGCTGAATAAGAGTGTCTGGCGCAGTCGGTGGTTAGCTTGTTCATTAATAAGGTTTAATTGTGGAGCAAACCCTAAATCAAGCATGCGATCGGCTTCATCAAATATAAGAAGCTCTAGACCAGATAATTGTAATGAGCGCTGTTCTAAGTGGTCGGCAATTCGGCCCGGAGAACCTATGACTATTTGGGGATCTTTACGTAATGCTTTAACTTGGTCATTAAAGTTTTCACCACCGAGTACTTTTACAACCGATATACTGGTTCCTGCAATTAACAATCGACATTGCGAAAATACTTGGGTTGCAAGCTCCCGAGTTGGGGCAATAATGAGCACTCGAGGGTCTCGTTTACTGAGGGCTCGTTGTTTCATAACGCGGTGAATTGCAGGAAGCAAGAACGCGAGCGTTTTCCCCGATCCGGTCTTAGACTGAGCAAACACATCATGGCCAGCAATCGCAGTTGGTACTGCCTGACTTTGGATCTCAGTTGGTGAAGTGATCCCTTGGTGTGCAAGTTGTGTTTCTAATCGGGTGTCTATGCCCAGTTCGGTAAAGTGCAAAGCGTTTTTCTCCAAAACAATTTTTTTATGACAGGCCATTATAGCAAAGCTAAGCCGTTCACTAATAGTAAAAAGCGCTTTGTTAGCAAGGTTTTTGCAATTAAAACAAAAATCCGTACAATACGCGCTCTAGCGCCGGATTTACGTTCCGGTTAAATGATCTATGGGGTCAAAAAACCCCAAGAATAGACAAAAAAAGCTGATTATAGGAATATCAATGTCTAAACCGTTTGTAGTATGTGCACTTTATAAATTTGTTTCGTTACCTAATTTTGAACAAATACGTCAACCATTACATGATGTCATGGAGCAACACGATGTGCGTGGCACATTGTTATTAGCACTTGAAGGAATAAATGGTACCGTGGCTGGAGAGCGCGAAGGAATTGATGCGTTACTAGCATGGTTAGAAGCACAACCTGGTTTAGATAATATTGTTTCTAAAGAGTCTTTTGATGAAACTTGCCCTTTTTATCGCACCAAAGTAAAACTTAAGAAAGAAATCGTTACTATGGGTGTTGAGGGGATTGATCCATTAGAAGTCGTTGGTAGTTATGTTAAACCACAAGACTGGAATGCGCTTATTTCGGATCCTGAGGTCGTAGTGGTTGATACTCGTAATGATTATGAAATTGAAATTGGGACCTTTAAACACGCTATCGACCCAAAAACGAAAACTTTCCGAGAATTTCCAGAGTGGGCAGAAAATAACCTCAACCCTGAAAAACATAAAAAAGTGGCTATGTTTTGTACTGGCGGGATCCGGTGCGAAAAATCAACGGCTTATATGAAGGAGCAGGGCTTTGATGAAGTCTATCATTTGGAAGGTGGCATACTGAAGTATTTAGAAGAAGTCCCTAAAGAAGAAACTTTATGGGAAGGCGAATGTTTTGTATTTGATAACCGGGTTGCAGTGGATCATGATTTACAAAAAGGCTCATATGAGCAATGTCATGCATGTCGTATGCCTATTACTGAAGAAGAAATGAAGCAAGAGTACTACATGGAAGGCGTGTCTTGTCATCATTGTCATGATAGCTTAACCGACGAGCAACGAGCACGATTTGCTGAGCGCCAAAAGCAAATTCAATTAGCACAGGAGCGCGGAGAAGGGCATATCGGCCACGAAGCACAAGAAGTACTTCGTCAGAGAAAAGAACAAAAACAGGCTCAAAAAGCTTCTCAACGTAAAAAATCTGCATAATTTATTATTGCATTTTTTAAAAAGGCCTTAGTGTAAACTAAGGCTTTTTTGGTTTAAATGCGCCTATATCCGTCAAGACTTAGTGCTAATTATGAATATTATATCAATGGTTGTTTTATGCCCGATTTATTTGGTAGTCTATAGCTGTCTGAAAAACAATAATAGAAGTCAGATCATGGGTAATTTATTTTTAAAAGAACGAGAAAGCTGGTGGGTATGGCTTAGTTGGGGCTTAATAGGCTCATTAATAAGTACGTATATCTTTTCTAATACGTCTGAAGTCAAACTTGCACTTATTGCATCCGGAGTTATTGTTAGTGCTTTGTCTGGATGGATGAATTATAGTCGTCGATTCGAATTTTATCGAGCATTAAAAGTACTGCTATTTGTTGGTAGCCTTTCTTTATTGCCATTAGCACTTAATGTAGCGTTACCTGTCAAAGAGTTTTCTGTTGTTGCAATCAATTTTACATTGGTGAGTTTAGGCTTATTTTGTTTGTGTATGTGCGGGGCGTGGTTTGCTCGCAGACCGAAACAGTATTATTAATAATTCAAAAAAATTATGTTTTTCTTTACACTGCCATAAAAAACCACTAGTATTCGCGCCAACAACGGAGAGATGGCTGAGTGGTCGAAAGCACCGGTCTTGAAAACCGGCAAGGGTTTGTAGCCCTTCTAGGGTTCAAATCCCTATCTCTCCGCCACCTCATTCTAAAAACCGCCTAACGGCGGTTTTTTTCGTTTGGAGCTTGTATGTCTATTGATTTAGTTAAACATTGTGCATTGTGGATAGTATTTAGTTTCTTTTATTTAAGTGGCTTAGAAATGGCTTTGGTATTAGCAATTGATGGCCAGCAAGACCCGAATTTAGTAACTACACTCGTCTATACATTTCTATTTAATTTACTTGTCGGTCACTTGATCAGTAAATATGAGAAACTATCACCATTATTCAGCGCGATAGTTATCAGTCTCTGTGGTGTGTTTGGGTTTGGTTATTACTTTTCTGAAACACTGTCAGGGTATAGTGCTGAATTAATCGCCGGGTTACTCGTTAGCTTGCCTTTTGCCACTTATACTGTGTTGCAAATCAAGCAATGGCAGGCTGAGAAGCTCGATTAATCGCATTTAAACTCGATAATGGCTATGTTACACTGCGCGGGTCTTTTAATAGAAACAAAAAAGTGAAATTAAGAATGTCAGATTTATTTAATACAGATGCTGAAAAAGCAAGCTACGGTATTGGTTTACAAATGGGTGAGCAACTTAAAGCAAACCCTTTTGAAGGTTTAAACTTGCACTCAGTATTTGAAGGTATGAAAGACGCTTATGCTGGTGAAGCAATGCGTGTTGAGATCCCTGAGATCCAAGCTGCATTTGAAAAAATCAATACTGAAATTCAAGCTCGTCGTGAAGAAGAATCTAAAGTACTTGCAGCTGAAGGTATTTCATTCCTTGAAGAAAATGCAAAGCGCACTGAAATTACTGTAACTGAATCAGGTCTTCAGTATGAAGTTGTTACAACTGGCGAAGGTGAAAAGCCGGTAGCTGATTCTAAAGTACGTGTTCATTATCACGGTACATTAATCAATGGTACAGTATTTGATAGCTCATATGACCGTGGTGAGCCTGCTGAATTCCCAGTAAACGGCGTTATCGCTGGCTGGACTGAAGCACTACAACTTATGCCTGCTGGTTCAAAGTGGCGTTTATACATTCCACATGAGCTTGCTTACGGTGAGCGTGGCGCAGGTGCATCAATCGCACCTTTCTCAACACTTGTATTTGATGTTGAGTTACTAGAAATTCTATAATTGACGAAATAAAGTTAATTTTTGTAAATACCCAGCTAGGCTGGGTATTTTTTTGTCCAAATATTGCTCGTAGGCTTTGCCAATATATTGGTAGGTGAATTCCAGCATAACCAACCTTAGAGAGACGATGCATCATAATACTTGAAAGTGTGCGCCATTAATTACCTGGTGTAGTATGGTTATCGTCACTGATGTCTGGCGATATGGTGTAACAGACTTATAAATCATTGCTTCAGGGGGAACTGTGGGCTGGCTTGTATATGTTTTACCTGTGTTACTACAATATAATAAGCATGTAATACATATTTCTCGGTTTTCGACTATGTATTTAAGTAGGCATAAACTAAAGAAGGACAACTGCTATCAAAAATAATTTGAAAGTCATGAGCGACAAAAGCCTCGAAACAGAAAACAAGCGCTTGCAGTCGGAGCTTGAGTTGGCCAAAAAGGAGCTAGCGGATTTTATTTATCTGGCTTCTCATGAATTGAGAAGCCCAGTCAATGCCATCGCGAATTTAACTACCTGGGTATTAGAAGATATCGGTTTGAATATCGATGAAGAAAGTCAAACTAACCTAATGCTTATTAATAGTCGAGCCGAACGGCTGCAACAAATGATAACGGACTTACTGATGTACTCTCGTGTAGGTAAACACAGTGAAGCGTATTCAGATTTTGATTTCAATGAAGCGGTTGTGTATTGTGTTGAGCAATTTGATGCGCATAGTTTTAAATTTGATATTGATTCTGGACGGGTAACATTACCACGCACCTTATTTAATCAAGTTATTAATATTCTTATTTCGAATGCAGTTAAACACCATCCAAATAAGCGCGGATGCATTAAAGTGCATTATGAAAAGCAAGCCAATATGTATCGTATCTTTATTGAAGATGATGGTTGTGGGATCCCTATTAAAAATCAAGATATTATATTTGAGCAATTTCAAACGCTAAGAGCTAGAGATGAAGTTGAAGGCAGTGGCATGGGCTTGGCTATTGGGAAGAAAATATTAGAGCATCAAGGGGGCAAAATTACAGTAGAGTCTGATGGTAAAGCAGGTTCTACATTTATTTGTCATTGGCCAAGCAATGGGTGCTAGTCTAATCGCAATACAAACAAAGGCTTGATCCAATCTGACCTTTTTCCACATGACATTGTCAGATTGGAGGTAAACCACAAAAGACGTATCGTTCAATTTAGTTGAGCCAGTATCGCTTTATACTTTTCTAATGTGAAAGTTGCTTTAGAGATATAGCCTTTTACAAACTCAAATGACTCGGCTCTTTCAATATCTTGTTGCATATCTGAGGAGGTAAACATCGCAAAAAAGCATGTTTGATAGATCGTTTTATTTTTCCTTAATTTTGAAAACTCCTCCAAAAATTCAAACCCTCCCATAATTGGCATGTTGATATCTAAAAATACAATTAATGGCGGAAAGGAGTCTGGGAATTCTTTAATGCCACGCTCATGCTCGGCCAAAAACAACAAAGCCTCTTGACCATTAGATGCTTCAAATATTTGGCCTGTCTTATCTGATTTTTTCAACACACGTTTTAGAATATACCTATCAGTAGACTCATCATCAATAATCATAACCGACACTTTTTTCACAATATATCACTCAATTTTTAAAGGTTAGTTCGAAACGAGTTCCTTTTTCAGAGCTCGTAAAATTAATATTTGCAGATAAATTATCTATATGTTTTTTAACAATATACATACCTAGACCACTACCAAATGATACTTCGGGGTGGAAACGCCGAAACATTTGAAATACTTGGGTTTGATATTTCAGTGGGATCCCAACACCATTATCTTCAATGACCACCAAGACCTCGTCATCGGTGTTTTGTGCGGAGACTTTCACATAACACTCTGATTTAAAAGGGTCCTTATACTTCAAAGCATTTGAAAGTAAATTCTCAAGTATTTGGTTAATGCGGGCTCTTGGTACATACAACCTTAACTCTGGGTCAATGTCGTCTATTATTTGAACATCATCTTCGATGTAAACACCTGATAGAGTTTCTTTTACATCGGTAAGTACCTGAGAAAGAACGACCGTTTCATGCTCTTTGATTTCTAAATCCGCACGAGCTAAATCTAGAATATCGGTGACTAAGTTTTCCAGTCGTGATACATGCGTTGCTATTCTGTTCGCGTTCAATTCAACTTCTTCATAATCTCCGCTATTAACATCCTCAATTATGATGTGTGACAGCCGCCTAACAGTTACTAAAGGTGCTTTTAAATCATGTGACGTTCGATATGAAAATTGTGATAGTTCTTCGTTGCGTTGAGTCGCTTTATTAAGAGCTGTGTCTCTTTCCTTAATTGATAGCGCTAACATTTTGAAAATTTTATTCAGCGCGTTTTTTAATAATAATAACTCACCATTTTCTTTTTTTGAGATGTCAAAGTGAAGGTCTGATAAGGTATCAGGGCGTTCTGATTTAAGCCTGTTGGATATTTGATTAAGGGGGTCATATATCAGTGGCTTACTTTGCCACAAAACTATCAACCACAGTGCGAGAGTTTTTATTATTGAATTGATAACAATAAATATGTATCCGTACTGTACCTGAGAAAAAACAATGTTATCGGATGAATAAAGGATCAAATTACCGATTAAATATTTAATATTATCTTCTTGATGATGGATATTATTTGAATAAGAAAATAAGCTTTGTGAACCACCACTTATCGACTCATTATGTGACAACGTATTCGGATCATAATAAGTCACTTGACCAAGTTCGTTTTTGACATAACCAATTGCTGTCACAAAGTTGCCATTCTCATCAATAATTTTGGCACCTTCTATTTGGGGAACATGATATATCGCAAGCAGACTACTTTGTAATGCGTCATCTTCCTGATTCCAAAGTGCAACACTTAACCCTGGTTCAAAAGATGTATGAAAAACTTTTAAATCATCTTCAACAATATCTTTTGTAAATGAAAAGTCCATTGACATATGTGCGAGTGTCACAATGACGGTTATAAAAATGTAATATTGAAAAACCTTTACTAGTAATTTAGCTGCCAGCGTATCTTTCCATTTTGTATTAGCTTTCATTTGTACTCCGCTGCTGTAACAAAACAGGTTGTTTGCTTGGCAGTACATGAATTGCTTTAAATTCCCTCTCGCCAAATAAGTATTCATATGGCCACTGTTGAATGTTGTCCTGAGAAATTATAGGGACGATTGGTCCGGCACGAAATGGGAAGTTACTTTCTTTACTACCTACCTGGTCGCCGTTTAATAGCTTTATCATCATGTCTATTGCAATTTGACCTTGTTGTTTCATTAAGTCAGTTGACGATGCCAACACTCTTCCTGCGGTGATATGATCAAAAACATCTTGAATAATATAGGTTGAAATTATTTTTATCTCAGGATGCTTATTCTTGAACGTTTCAATCGGCGCAGGTTCACCATTGGGTCCCTTGGTCACCATGGCATTAACGGCTATTGCGTTAGCTACTAAATAGTCAATTTTGTTATGTTTTTCTAGAATAAAGTTAAGTAAATGCCGTTGGGTTTTATCTCCTGTATCTCCCCAAATTGCTGGAAGCACTTTAGCGTTGTGTTGATCACTTGCTTGCGCCAATGCTTTATTGAACCCATTTAAACTGTCAGGCGCCCAACCGGTACCTTTAGGTCCAGGCATCACTAAGACTTTGACGCTTTTTTGTTTTGCATGTTCTATTAGGTACTTACCGGCTTGAAAGCCTAGCTCTTCCCATGAAACCAGAGATTTAGCATTAATAGTAGGGGTAAAGCTATCGTTAATCACGGAGACTATGGGCATGCCTGCAGCGGTTAGCTTTTTGTATATGTCTTCTAGCTTGCTTTTCTTAAACTGTACCGCACCAATAATGACACCATCGTAAGCGTCTTTGTGTTTCAATACGTTTTCTAGCTGAATGACTTGACGGCCAAGGTTACGATAGCCGCCGGCTAAAAATAACTCTGCGCCAACTCCAAACTTTTCAGCTTGTTTAAATACCCCATAATTTACGGCAACCCAAAATGGGTCTTTCAAATGAGGAAACAATATTGCTAGGTTGTACGGTGCGTTCGCTTGAACTGGTGACTTCCACTTTTCAATAATGGCTTTTGATAAGCTTGGAGAAGGTTTTCCAGCAACCTTATTTTTTGTGTCATAGTGGCCATAGTAACTCTTAACATCAAGCGGCGCTTCTTTCGCTTTGGGTACATTACTATAAATAGAAATACTTAAGGCGGTAATTAACCATGTGTAACGTATCATAACCGGCACTCTCAAATTTATGTCAATAAGGGTTATTTAGGTTGCAAGCACTAAACTGTATTTAGCAGATATTCCAAGCGTTTTTCTAAATGCTCTGTGGACATTGGCTTTGCTAATAAAAAGCCTTGAACTCCGGCCAAGCTCAACTCAGCACACTGATCTAATTGCTGCTGTGTTTCTACGCCTTTTGCGACAATGGAATACTCCAAAGTATTGAGCATGAGTGATAGTGCTTTGAGCATACTGGGATGTGTATACGGATTGATAGTCAGCATACTTTTATCTAATTTCACAATACTAATTGGGGAAGTTGTAAGGAGACCCGAATTCAAGTTCTAAGTGCACCACGTATAAAAACTAGATAGAAATAAGACACTTCTCAGTTTCTGCTAATGTAAATGTGCGACCAAATACATTTTAGGAGCTGAGAAATGTCTTATGAACATCTTAACAGTTTTGAGCGAAAAGCAATCTATTATCGCCATAATAGTGGTGAAAGTTACCGCTCAATCGGCCGTTTACTTAACCGACACCACACTACCATTATGCGAGAAGTAAAGAGGAATAAACCCCCTTACTATACTTACTTCGATGAATCTGCAGAAGACTTGGCAGCCGAACGTAGAAAGAAACCAAGGCACGCAAAAAAGTTTGCTAATAAAACGCTTTATCAGCATGTTGTACATAAACTGCAAGAAGGTTGGTCACCAGATGCCATAGCTGGAAGGCTTAAAAAAAACCATCCAAATGACAAGGGAGAATGTGTCAGTCATGAGACAATTTATCAATGGGTTATTAAAGACTATCAAGTTGGTGGTGGGCTCTATAAAGCATTACCAAAACGTCACAAAAAGAGAAAAAAACAAAGAAAATATGGGGACTTACGAGGTAAGATAAAAAACCGAGTTAGTATCCATGAACGACCTAATGTCGTTGAGAAACGGTCTCGTATTGGCGACTGGGAAGGTGATCTTGTTGAAGGAAAGAAAGGCTCTGGATATATAATTACTCATGTGGATCGAGCAACAAAATATCTAATGGCCCAAAAAATAGAAAATAAAACAGCAGAGCTTTTCAATAAAGCAACGATTTCAATGTTTATAACGTTAGCCACTTCTAAGAGGCTGACACTTACACTTGATAATGGGAAAGAGTTTTCACTTTTTAATAAGCTTGAAAATAGGCTTAATATGGATATTTACTTCGCCGATCCTTACTGTTCATGGCAGCGCGGTACAAATGAAAATACAAATGGGTTGATACGTCGATATTTCCCCAAAAAAACAGATTTTTCGACTATAACTGATAATGAACTACAAGAAGTAGTAAACAAAATTAACAGTCGTCCAAGAAAGATTTTAGATTATCAGACGCCTGAGGAAGTCTTTTCACTTGATAGTTTATAGTGGTGCACTTGCATGTTGAATTCGGGAAACTAGATCAATTTACGAAGACACCCACCCAAAATTGATTGCCTTTCATTCATTGCCTATCTTTTAAATTCAGCTTTCATTTTGCTGTTGGAAATGACTGAGCTATATGAATTTACCTATTTTGACACCTAACGATATTTTGATTAGAATGCGCCCCCTTTAACTTACCACTCTACATTATGCCTATTAAATTGATAATAAAAGCGGCAATACTTACAAAGCTGCTCATTTTAAGCACATTTTTTTCAAGCACGGCCTTAGCAAATATATCAAACGTAAAAATTGTCGATGACATTGTCTATTTTACGTATTTAAATCAAACCTCAGCAGCATGTGTTGAAGCAGGTAATAGTAATGTTTGGGCGTTTTCTTTAAACACTCAAAATGGCCCTGATTTATATCGCGCTTTGCTTCATGCTCAATCGTCTACTTTAAAAGTAAGGGTTGAATCTACCCAAGCCTGCAGTGACAAAGCCGGTTATGAAACACCGCGCACTATTTCGGTAAGTTACAACTAGGGCCTAGCACCTAAGTACACGTCTAATTATATAATGGAATTCTCATCATGAACTTCACACTCAATACACTTACAGCCAGTGTCTTGGCGGCTACCTCGTTAGTTATTTCAGCAACTGCGGGCGCTTCAGATAATAAAATCACCAATATTAAAGTGGATGGTGATACGGTGCATTTTTCAACTTCACACGCTAAGTCGCACACTTTACCAAATTGTGTGACATCCGCGAATGATCAACAATGGACACTGTCTTTAACAAGCGCTGCTGGTAAAGCCAGTTATACCTTACTGGTTGCCGCTATGACGGATAACCGCAGTATATCAATCATCTCAGCCAATGATTGTGCCGATAGCACCGGATATGAGCGTGCGCAAAGTATTGAAGTGGAAAGTGCCAGTCAACAAAGTGGGGCCGGGAGCAGTAAGTTAATGACTTTATACCAAGGTGATGGTGTAACTAAGGTAGGTACAATTTATAGTATAACTGGGGCAGGTCAGAACACGGTATTTCAGTTGTTGAGAAACGAAGGGGATAAGTGGTTAGACAGTGTTGGCCCTCATTCCAATACCAGCGCAGCCTACATATATTATGAAAACAGTGATTGTACGGGAGATATTGGTGTAGACGATATTGATACTTCAAAATATTATATAAACGAGAATTATAATAATGGGAACTTTTTTAGCGTTAATGGTGGCAGTGTCTGGGTTCGGTCATACCATCAATTCTCAGGAGATCAATGTTTCCCAACGCGCCAACATAAAAACAAAACAATCGTAAACCCTAATGCCGTTCACCCAGTATGTGGTGTTGCCCCTTGCCAGATCCGAACGCAGTAGCCGTATATTGCCCTTTATTAAATCTAATCATCTAAAAATAAAGAAAAATATGGAATTTCTTACATGTTTCAAAAATTAAATACCGCTACAGCTGTGCTGGCAACAGCGTTAACCCTGTTACATAGCGGCAGTGCAGCTGCCTCAGATAACAAAATCACCAATATTAAAGTGGATGGTGATACGGTGCATTTTTCAACTTCACACGCTAAGTCGCATACTTTACCAAACTGTGTGACATCAGGAAATAGCCAACAATGGACGCTGTCTTTAACCAGTGCCGCAGGTAAAGCCAGTTATACCTTATTGGTTGCCGCTATGACAGATAACCGCAGTGTGGCGGTTACCTCAGCCAATGATTGTGCCGACAGTACCGGATATGAGCGCGCACAAAGTATTGAAGTGGGTAATGCCAGTCAGCAAAGTAGCGGGAAAATGATGACCTTGTATCAAGGTGACGGTGTTACTAAGGTGGGGGCAATCTTGGATTATGGCTATGACAACTCTAGAGGCGGATCTGTTTTTACAATTTTACAAGATGAAGGCAATAGTGTGTTTCACGAAATAGCGCCTTATACGAATGTAAGGAAAAGTAATAGCTTTTATTATGAAGATGCATCATGTACGGGCGAGGTGAGGGTTAAACAATCAGAGTTACAATATTATTACTACAGCTCAGAGTATAACAGTGGGCGATTTTTTATGATTGAACCTAAAGGGCGAATGATAGCGCGCTATTACAAAAGTACAGATGGTCAGTGCCATCGCATGGGTCAATGGGAGGCGTTATCTATGGCTCCAGTTGAACCTGCTACACCTCAGCGATATTGTGGAGTGGCTATATGCCAGATCAAAACTGAGTAACCGCAAAGAGCATCGTTAAGCTTGCAAAAAGAACACACATTAAAAAATAAGCACTAAAGTGCCTTTACTCTGCAAGGTGCGTTAAAGCCTTAAAATTAGAAGAAAAACATGGAGTTTTTACATGTCTCAAAAATTAAATACCGCTACAGCTGTGCTGGCAACAGCGTTAACTCTGTTACATAGCTGCAGTGCAGCTGCCTCAGATAACAAAATCACCAATATTAAAGTGGATGGTGATACGGTGTATTTTTCAACATCACACGCTAAGTCGCACACTTTACCTAACTGTGTAACATCCACGAATAATCAACAATGGACACTGTCTTTAACAAGCGCCGCAGGTAAAGCCAGTTATACCTTACTGGTTGCCGCCATGACAGATAACCGCAGTATTTCAGTGACCTCAGCCAATGATTGTGCCGACAGTACCGGATATGAGCGCGCACAAAGTATTGAAGTGGGTGACACCATAGCAAATACAACTAATGGGAGCAGTGGTCACTTTAGTTTGTATAAAGGGGATGGTGTAACAAAAATAGGGACCATACTGAATTTCGATAAAGGCGGATCAGAATATCAAGTACTTAGACAAAATGGAGACAATAAACTTGATTTTTTAGTTCCTGATAATGACACTAGGCATTTGGATTTGTACTTTTCAGATGAAAACTGCACACAAGTAATAGGCTCATTTTATCCGACATCAGGAAGATTCCTTTATTACAACGGATTCTATAAAAACAGCCAATTCTTTTCAGCTCTGAACCCTCCAACTACTAAGTATGTAGGGTATGTAGGGTCAGAAAATGGCCAGTGCCTACCGTACAAAACCAATCGTAGCGTTTACCCCATGGTACCAAGTGTTAATACTCACCCTTTATGCGGTAAAGGCATGTGTCAGATTAAAGCGGATTAAAAAAATACCCATGATAAAAACACCACACCCATGTTATTCATTCGCTAAATTGAGCCAGTTAAAATGAATTTAAGACATCTCAGTATATTTTTAGTATTTAGTATTATGTGCTGCTTTATGAGCAGTGCCTATGCGAGTAAGTCGTGGTTGCCTATTGCAGCGTATAATTTACTCGATGAACGCCTAGAGCAGCCAGCAAAGCCTGCCAATACCCGCCATGAATGGGATAAGTACAGCACCACTTTTGATATTAATGCACAGGGCCAAAGAGTGCTTACTTGGTATGCCCAAGCGAATGTAACCCAATACAAAGTCAGGTATAAAGTCGCGGGTAATAAATGGCAAGAAGTCATTGTCACCGACAACCAATTTATTTTACCCGATGACATAACCGGTGACGTTGAATTTAGAGTGGTGGGGTGCAGCTCAGCACAATTGTGCCAAGATTACGCCAATCAAGTGACAGTAAAACTCAGTAGCGCAGGTGATAATACGCCTGCATATTTGTCATTACCTCAGGTGATTGACGCTGGGCAGCCATTTCAGATCAGTTGGGCCAATGTGCCTAACGCAGCAATGTATCGAATTCAGCGTAGCACCGCAATGAGCGGTCACTACACACAGGCATTTGAAGGAAATTGGGCATATGGTGATACGGCTCAATCGTTTGATCACCCAAGCCTACCAGATGGAAAATATTGTTTTAAAGTGAATGGGGTTGACGCGCAAGGCAGTATGCTTGCGTCATCGCAAGCAATTTGTACGTATGTGGGTCATCGGCCACTGGCTGCGCCTTCAGGGTTAACACAGCAAGTGCTTGAAATCGGCACATATGAGCTGTCTTGGCATGATGTACCAGGGGCGGTTGAATACGAAATTGAGCGAGAAACCTATCAGCCACCTTTGGCACGTACCTTTACAAATTTACAGCTGAGACTACAAAGTGTATTGCTGAATAACAGCACACTAAACCAAGATACACCCAGTAGCGATACACAGTGGAAAAAAGTGGCAAGAATACAAAACAACACTTTTGAACAAACTCATACCATTGATACTTTTGATTTACATGGCCAGCAAAACTATCGAGTAAAAGCTTGTGACAGTAAAAATCAATGTACTCAAGCACGACCACTGAGTTACCAAGTGCCAATCGCCCATGTGGTTAATGGTCAGCCATCAAATTTAAATGCGACAAGGGGATCGGGTCATCAGATCAATGTTACATGGGATAAAGTGGATGATGCCGATTATTATACGGTAATGATGTCACGTACGGGGTCTTCGTGGGAGGCACGTCATGCAAATATTGTCGACAATAAATTTACCACAACGCCAAGCCTTAGCGGTGAATATAATTTTCGGGTTGAAGCGTGTATTAAAGCCAGAAACAATGATTTTTGTGCGCATCCTGTAAGTACCAAGCAAAGTGTGGCTGTTTGGATTAGTGGCGGAGAAGGCAGAACTCCAGCGTTTTTTAATGTACTGAAACAAGTCGAGCCGCAAGGCAAAATTGAAGTGAGTTGGAAGCAACCACCATACGCTAGCAGTTACCCTGTTAAAAGGTACGAAGTGCAAGGGGAGCTAATCGGAGAAATAAAAGACCCATACTCTCTAGAGAGCGATGGTTACTTTAGGTTGATCAGAGATGCTAGTAAGCTTGCTGCAGGGCGTGAATATTGTTACAAGGTTAGAGCACGGTTCACAAACAATACGGTTGGGCCGTATGCTGCAACGCAATGCGCCGTAGTGGGGAGTAAACGCTACGAAGCAGTACAAGATTTTAGAATAGATCAAATCACCGGCAAAGACTTTAAAATCAGTTGGAAAGCCCCTGTAAATACCGCGGGTGATCCGCCGGTCAAGTACTTGCTTGAACAGCAAGTATATACATCGGAAATCGTTTTATGGCAGCCTGTTCACTATGGTGCGGCAACCGAGATCACTCAGCAGTTTAGTGACTTCCATAAGTTTTATTACCAGCGTATTCCCCATATGGCATATCGCGTATCAGCGTGTGATGCACAAGGAGTATGCGGCGATCATAAGCGAGTTTTTTACCGAAACTTTAACCCGAGTGCGTATTTAGATGCGCCATCGAGTGCCCATTTAACACCTGCATGTATGGATGTTAAAGCAAAAGGCAATTACACCACCGAAATTAAGTGGTGTGAGAGCCAAGCCTTGAATGTGGCAAGCTATGAGCTGTATGGCGAGCTGTTAAATAGGGTGAGTGAGCACCCTGCGACGAGCCTGACAAAAGACTTACAAGGTCTAGTGACGGTTGAGCGAAATGAATTAGAACCAGGTCGCGAGTACTGCTATAAAGTCAGAGCTAAAATGACAGATGGCAGCGTCAGTGCGTTCACACCCAAACAGTGTGTGACAGTAGGTAACAAAGCCTTTGAAGCGGTACCTAACTTTACCCATAAAATGGAATCATCAAATCAAGTGGCGCTCAGCTGGGGTAAACCCACTACAGGTACGCCCGATTTATACCTACTTGAGCAACAGGTCATGCAAAGCAATGGCAATATCGCGTGGCAAGCCGTGTATTATGGCTCGCAAACCAGCTATATTCATCAGCTCAATGATTTTCATAAATATCATGCCACTAAATTATCTCAACGTACTTATAGGGTATCTGCCTGTACTAAAGCCGGAATATGCGGTGATTTTGCAAAAACTATAGAGTGGGGAATAGATAAACTTACTTATCTAACACAGCCTTTAAGCAAACATTTAACACCATCGTGCTTTAATGTGCCTGACAGAGTCGAGGCTGGTCAGAAAATTCCGGTGTTATGGTGTGAAAGCCAAGCTTTGGGGGTGAAAGAGTATGAGTTGGCTGGCGAATTAAGCAGTATTATTGAGGTTCACCCAACATCAAACTTACCACTAATAAGACAAACCTTAGTGGGGGTCGAAAGAGGCCCATTAGATAAGGGCCGCGAGTATTGCTACAAAGTACGTGCAGTGTATAACAATGGCGAAAAAAGCCAGTTTACAGAAACGCAGTGCACGATAGTAGATAAAGTCGTGTTTGAAAAACCAGCGGAGTTTTATTCTACGCAAGTACCCGATAAGCAAAATGAATATGCGCTCACGTGGTCTATTCTTACTGGCGCAAATAGCTATCAACTTGAAAGAATGGTTGATGTTGGTGTTTGGCAAACAGCTGATTGCAAAAACATGGTTGAAAAAGTGGTTAATTATATTACTTACAAAACATGTAATGTGACCGCAAGCAAGGCCGACTATGCACCGGGGTGGGACAGCGTTGTATACCGAGTTGCAGCTTGTGACAAAGTAAATACCTGCGGAAACTTTGCCCGAGCTCGAATTTACGATGTAACTGACTTTGAATTTTCAACAACAGGTAAAACATTATCATGGCCTGTTTTTGCTGGTGCAACGAGCTATATGATTGAAGATGCAGCATGCACAACAAACTGCGCTGACTATGCGAACTTAAGTTGGCAGTTATTAACCACATTAAGTGGCAACCAACATAGCTACACTTTACCGTCTGGCAGTGCAGGCGCATACCGAATCAAGGTGTGTTTTAGTGATGGAAGTTGTTCAAGTTGGATTTACTCAATAGAGCAAAAGAAAGCTACTATTTTTATCCATACTGATTTGTTAGGGAGTCCGGTTGCTGAGACACAGGGATAATATTTGAAGCTCATATAGCTAAATATATAGACTTTGTGATTTTTTAAATTAAAAGTGAGATTGAGCAGAATGTGCCGCCGATTATTAAATTTTATAGATTTTATAATCATCGGTGGCACACTTTTATTAGCCTTAAGGGTAGAAAATGAATTTGGGTCGTTTTTTCTATTTTTTATAGAATATTAGAAGTGAATGTTGGTGATAATTGATGGGGGTTTTAAATATTTCTTGAACTAGTTTTTATGTTTTTATGTTTTTATGTTTTATTTCTTTATGTTGTAGGATTATCTTGAAACGTTATTTTATTTTTTTTACTATATTATTTAGTTCTTCTTTATTTTCATTTGACGAAGAAAACCTGGAAAGTGCCAGAATAAGTCAGTTGCAAAATATCAATAATGCAATGTCTTATAGGGGCTCTATAGGGAAAATTAAACCTCACAGTATGGAGGTATTTGGGGAGCAGCACGATAAATATTCAGGAACACTCACCTTTACACGGGAAGATGCTGTTTTGAAAGGTAATTCAAATCTACCTATGTCTTACAAAACAATTTTTCATACATATATGCCAAAATCTGTAGCTGTATGGGAGGAAGAGTTACCTCGAATTGAAATGAGCTTTACTGCAAGTGGGAGTACTAAAGAGTCTGCTCTATCAGTCGATTGGAAAAATGGTTCGTATTGCAGTGGCAGTCCAATCCCTGACCGTTCTAATAACATTGATGCTGATGCTGTGTACTCTTATAGTTCAGTACCTAGGATTATTATTCCAGGTATTATTTCTGATAACCTATTACTTAATGATGGCACGATAGGGAAGAGTAGGGAAAATTATAAATATGTAACTAAAAGCAATGTTATTATTAGCTGTTATGTAGCATCGGATAATAAAGAAGGTTTTAAGGCTATCTTACCAAATGGGCACATCTATTATTTTGAATATTATCGTGGTAAGCAAAGTAACTCAGAATCCTCTACCTACTATACGAAGGATGACTATTATTATCAGGTCGATGCTACACTATATGTAGTGAAAGTTGAAGATAGGTTTAATAATAACTTATTGTATAAATATAATAATAGCCGTTTAGAAAGCATTGTGAGTAATGATGGCAGAAAGATAGAAGTGTCTTACGCAACCAAAACGGACTCATCTACTGCTACTCGGTTATCTACGAAGACGGTTGTAGCCACAGATATCGGTGGCGAAAGTAAAAAATCTTGGGTTTACACACAAGAAGCAAATGGACCGGGTGAACATCAGCGTTATGTCGGTAAAGTTGTTGAACCAGATTTAAGGGAGTGGAAGTATAACTTACATGTAGTAGATGCTGAGCCTGGAGACTTAATACTGGCTTCTGGTAGTGGGACGGATTCATGCATCTTAACTCATACAACTCCTAGGACAATGACGGTAGAACATCCTGATGGAGGCATTGCAAAGTTTGTTTTCTCTGAAGGGTTCAACGATAAAGCCAATAACTATTCGTATAGAGGTCGAATAGAACCTTGTTACAAGGTGTACAGCCTTGATAGTAAAACGATTAAAAATAATCAAAAGACTATGACGTGGAAATATGAGTATTCAGAAACAAGGGGTGCTTATAATGGATCTTATAACGAAGGAGATGTGATACCGAAAGAGTATTTGATTCCGCTTCCAGTGCCAATTAATGTAAATCGATATTTAACAAAAAAAGTTAAAGAGGTCAACCCAGATTCTAGTGTTAACAATTATTACATAAATCGGGATTACTCAAGCTTTTCGGAGGGGGATATTGTTGCTTTGGAAAAGGAAGATTCAAATGGTAATATAATAAAGACTGAGGAATATACATATACTCCGTCAACTATTTTTGGTAAGAAGTATGGTGTTCATCTTAATGGTAATAGATATAATTTTTTAAATAACTCACTCCTAAAGAGTGAGAAACATACTTTCCCTGATGATGTTTATAATAAAGATTATATTGAATATGATATTTATGGTAATGCCAAAGAGGTTAAAGAAAGTAATAATTTTGGTGCTGATTTGAAAACGAGTTATTTTTATTATCATGATACGAGTAATTGGTTATTATCAAACTTCATAAAAAAGAGTAGAGTAGAAGTTTATGATGGTGTGGAAACAGAGTATAAGCCTGAGAAAGAGGTCTCTTATTATTCAGCAGAACATGTTTATAGCTCGTTGCCTCATGAAATAAAATTAAATGACCAACTTCGGCTCACCTATACAAAATACCATGATGACGGAAATTTGAAGGAAGTTGAATATAACAAAGATGTAATGAATGGAAATGTTAAGATTTCAACTGTTTTCTCGAACTACTATCGTTCTATTCCTCAAAAAGTAACATTATCTAATCGATATGAAGGTACAGAGAATCTTAGTCTTAGTCGTACAGTTGATGAATTCGGGCGAATTACCAGTATTACAGACTTTAATGGGGTTAAAACTAATTATCAATTTGATAAGCAAGATCGGTTAATCTCAATAAAAGAAGACGGCAGCCTAGATACTTTTTTCACTTGGGTGCACGCAACAACTGATAGTAACAAAAATATTAGAATTGTGAGCCGTTGTGAGTTAAAGGAAGATCATTCAAGTTGTGAAGGTGATGCCATATTTAAGACAACTGAAACATACGATAACCTACTGAGGCTAGTATCAACTGAAAACGAAGATTTGACTAATCCTAAAGAATTGAAGAGTGTGCGCTATCAATATTTCGCTTATGATCATAATAATAAACAAACCTTTGCCTCACATGTAACTGACTCTGCATCTATCATTACTAGTGGAGTATATCGCAATTATGACGTATTGGGCCGCGTTGAAAAAATATCTACCACAGGGTTAGGTGATGTAGTGTATGAGTATCTTGTCGATAATAAAATCAAAGTAACTGACGCTCAAGGTAATGCAACCACCACCACTTATCAAGCGTTTGGTCGCCCCCGTTATGATATAGCCACCAAAATTGAGTCTCCAGAGAATATCACCACAGACATTGATGTAGATATTTTTGGATTGGTTAAATCAATCACTCAATCGGGTGAGCAAGAGACATTTACTGAAACACGACTTTATGATGCCAATAAGCAGCTTTGTTTAATTCAACGTGCAGATGTGGGTAACACCGTCATGAAGTACAATGCGCTAGGTGAACTACAGTGGCAAAAGCAAGGTGTAACGAATACTGAGTGTGTAACAACTGAACCAGCGGATAGCACATCGTTTATTTATGACAATGTGGGTGATTTGTATAAAGTTGACTATCCGGGTACAGACATTGATGTTGAATACACACTAGATAATAACGGCAATATTAAAAAGTTAGTAGCGGGCACAGTCACGCATGCTTATAACTACAATAATCAAAACCTACTAGAAGATGAAACTTTAACAGTAGGGAGTGATGGTACATTAACGATAGACTATGACTACAATAGCTTAGGACATAGAAGTGCGATTACGTACCCTGATAATACCAAGGTGCAGTTTAAGCCAAATGGGTTTGGTGAGCCAACCGAAGCACAAGTATATGATGCAGGCGACGTTGTGCAACAGTCGTTTGCCATAGATGCAGTTCACTATGCACATGGTGCGTTGAAAACCTTTACTTATGGAAATGGCGTGAAACATACCACCACGGTGAACACAAGTTCATTATTGCCAGAAAGCATTGTCGATTTACAAGGGACGACCAATATTGTCAATTTAGGGTATACCTATGACAATAACTTAAATATTACCTCCATTACCGATACGCAAAACCCGCAATTTAGCATTACCAACATGACGTATGATGGTGTGGATAGGCTAAAAACAGTAACGGGGGTCGCAGGTATTGGTAATAGCGCAATAACCTATGATACGCTCGGCAATATTAAAACCTACAAGAGTAAAGGCCGCGACTTAACGTATAAGTATGATACATCACTTAACCGTCTTACATCCGTAACGGGGACGGGCACCGATGGAAAGTATGCAGTCATAAAATATGATGCACGGGGTCACATTAAGCATAACGGCAAGTTTGACCTGAACTTTAATGCAGCAAACCAGCTTAAAAGCGCCAAAGGCAACACCTATATATATGACGGTCACAATCGTCGAGTTAAACAAGTGGATGGTAAAGGCACGAGCTACTCAATGTACAGCCAATATGGCACATTATTATATCGTGAAAAGGGCAGTTTCATCGGTGAAGGAACGAGTTACATTCACTTAGGTAAAAAGCTGATTGCCAAATATGGTGATGTAACACCGCAAACGGTGGCAGAAAGCCGCCAACACCATCGCCCATTTGGTGAAAGTATTGAAGCACCAAAAGATGATGTAGGGTATACAGGCCATAAGTTTGATACAGACTTAGGGTTAAGTTATATGCAGGCACGATACTATGATCCAGTTATTGGTCGGTTTTATTCGAATGATCCTGTTGATACTATAGGCCATGTGGCGAACGGTAACACAATTCATGGGTTTAACCGTTATATTTATGCAAACAATAACCCATATAAATACAAAGACCCTAATGGAGAACTTGGACACTTAGCTGTTGGGTTTATCATTGGTGCAGGGGTAGAGTTAGGAGCACAGTATTTTTCAGGAAAAGATATTAGCTTTACAAAGGCTGCGGTAGCAGGAGCAGCAGGCGCTGCTACTGGTGGCATTACGTCTATTGCAAAGGCATCGATCATGACTGGGAGTAAAGTTGTAGCAACAGCCACTGAAAAAGCATTGTCAGGTACAATGGTACTAGGTGGAGGGGCTGTGGCTAATACTGGGGCTGGAATGGTGAACGACTCTATAGATGGCGCTTCTAATGAAAAAATTATGGAAAACGGACTTGAGAATGCAGTGGAAGGAGTTGCGCCTCATGTTAAAGCAGTAGGGAAGGTTGCTGGAAAGTTATCAGGAAAACTATTTGATAAAATAGGAATGGGTGATGCAGCTAAGCAAATAGGTGTTGAAGCAGCCACGCAAGGCAGTGAGAAGGCTATTAGTGAAGCATGTTCGAGTGTTGATAATGAATGTTAAAAATAATGCAATGAAATTTTTACGGTTGGTAGGAGCGTTTGTATTAATACTCACTACTTTGATTTTAATAAAAGTAGCCCTTAATGGAGACATAGCTGAATTAAGTTTACAAAGAGTTTCTACCGGTATGATCATAGTAGTAATACCTTGCTCATTAATTTTGGCATTAGTTCTGTTTATTGTTGACTATTATGATAAAAAATAAAAGAACAGATAAACTTCTTGCATAATTGGGTGGTTTAACTAGAGCCTGTCACAGATTTTGTGTAACTGCCAGGTTTAAATAGCATCTTTCAAACGGTCTTCGAATTCAATCATAAATCGATTCAAGACCGTTTTCCAATTTCTTATTGGCATTGTTCATTTTTTCGATGCTTGCTCAATCGCTAAGTAAATAACTTTCCTCGCTGAATCATCATATGGAAATAGCTTACGTTTCTTGATGGCTTTACGAATAACACTGTTGAGTGATTCTATCGCATTGGTGGTGTAAATGGCCTTACGGATATCCTCAGGATAGTTGAATGGTAATCCCCCCATTTTTAACAAGTATTGATGATAGCGAACGCGAGGCTTGAACATGCATATTGCGAAGAAATAATGCAGAAGGGGTCAGGTCTTGCGTTTTGCACTCAACTGACCTGATCCAGCAAGCTCCAATATTTGAACCAAGGCCTCGCCCTCAGGGAGGGAAAATAAGATGGGACAGGCACAAATTTCTTGCATAATTGGGTGGTTTAACTACGGTTGGTATATCCAGTTTTCGTGAGCAATTAAGATGACAAGAGCAAGGAATGCTTTAATTGATTTGTCTGCAACAACGCCTTGTAAAACGATGGAGTCAGAGACGTTGATTTGGTTCTCACTATAAAATAAACATAGAAGCCAGCATTTGCTGGTTTCTTTTTGGCTGGAGTAACTGATGTTTAAAGACTTTGGTGTTTCATATCCATCTGAGACTAAGTCGTTACTAGACTATGAAACAAGTTCAGAGCGACAATGTTTTTATAGAGCGATGATGTGTTTGTAGAGCGACGAGGTTTTTTATAAACGGCGTAAAAATAAGATGGGACAGGCACAAATTTTATCACTAAACAATATCTTAAGCGGTGGCCTTTAACGGGCCTGAATATTTAAAATCTATAATTCCGTATTATGAATCACAGAGCAACGTTCAGATAATCTCATGATTGGCACACTTAATTAAGATTTACATCAATGGCTTTAATGTCACTAATTAACTAAGCAAGCATTTATTTTTTGTATCGTCTTGTTGAATATTTCATCAAATTGTTATCTACATGCAATATTTAAATCACCGAAAAGTAATAATTAATGTTTATCGTTTTCTGGTCTAGTCCAATATTTGATAGACCAATTAACTCACAGGAAAAACGATGAAAAATAAATATTCAACGCTTTGTTACCAATTCAAACAGCTATTAAACACAACACTGTGCTGTACGGCACTTGGTATGTCTTCAGCATCTTTGGCCAGTACACACTCATTACTAATTGCAGTTGATGGGTTACGTGGAGATGGTATTGAAAATGCGAATACGCCTCACCTTGATACGTTAATCAATGGTACCTGGGCCGCGGGTTATAAAGCTGCGTTTGCCCATTATGCACAAACGATGACAGACGCGGCGCCAAACAGTGGCCCGAATCATGTTGGTATTATGACCGGCGTAACCGCTAAAAAAAGTGGAGTAACTGGTAATGGTAATGTTGCGGGTGGCAATTATTCAACCTATCCGCATTATCTAACACTATTAGAGCAGTCAAACTCTTCTCTCAATACTGCGTATCTGGTGACTTGGGGAACCGATATGCAAATTACTAACACGGCGGATCTTAAAATTGATGCAAATGATGCAGTTAACACCCAAAATGCAGTGAATATTATCAAGGGTACCTATAGTGCATCAAACTGGCCACAAGGTACCGACATAGATGCACTATTTATATTTTTAGACGATGTGGATGGGGCAGGCCATGCCTGTTGTTTTACGGCATCTGATGATGGTTATGTAAATGAAATTAATGACGTTGATAGTCAAATTGGGCAGTTGTTAGCGGCGATTAAAGCCCGTCCTAATTTTACTCATGAAGATTGGCAAATTGTGGTGACATCAGATCATGGCGGACGAGGCTCATCGCACGGTATTCATGCTGCTGATAACTACACAATTCCTTTTTTAGTCACATCAAAGGTGGCTAAGCAGGGGTATTTGTCTGGAATTCCGCGCAATTATGATGCGGCCCCCACTGTACTGGCTCACCATGGTTTGGCTGTGCCAGCAAATATGGATGGCACAGTACAAGGGCAAAATATTCGACAGGAAAATGATAAAGGAATTGATCACGGCCTGACAACGTACCTTCCTTTTAATAGCAACTATGAAGATGCATCGGGTAATCACACTCATGCTCAGGTAGGCGGCGGATCACCAGAGCTGCGCGCGAACGGAAAGTTTGGTACATATGTGAAAATAAATGGCAAAAAAGAGCACTTAACTTTAGGTAAACCAAGTGAGTTAGATTTTGGCACCGACACCGACTTTACACTTATGACATGGTACAGAGTAAGCGGTGACCAAGTGGGTGATCCTGTTATTGTAGGGAACAAAAACTGGGTAAGTGGTGCAAACCGAGGTACGTTACTGCTTGCTAATGAGGGGAATGGGGATGATTTTGGTATTAACATCGCCTCATCACGCTCTGATAGAAAAGACATAGACCCTATTGATTACACTTTTAATGGTTGGTGGTTATTGGTGGCATCGTTTGACCGCCAAGGCGTGGCAACTTTGTACGCAGGTAGTCCCTCTGGTGAGTTGAATATTATTGCCGGTGATATTTCAAACGTGGGTGATATTAATTCAGAGCTTGATTGGAATATTGGTCAAGATGGAACCGGCAGGTATCATTATAATTTAAAGGCCGACTTAGATGATTTTGCAGTATGGCGCCGTGCTATTACGCTCAGCGAAGTACGTGCGATATATAATAATGGGCACGGCTCAGAGCTACTTTCATTGATGAATGCAAGTCATTAGGCGCGGGGTTTGCACCGGTGATATAGGAAGAGGCTAACTTATTGAGTTGGCCTTTTGCGTTTTGAACCAGAGGCGAATTACCTCCCAGATGCTGGTTAAGGCTCATAATGTTTTCGGGGGAATGATGTAAAAATACAGGCTAATAGAGCCTTCGTATTACCTCCCTGACGCAGGTCAGGGTCCTTGGTGTTTGTGGAATAGTAATGTGGAAATACATGGTGTAGAGCTCCGTATTGCCTCCCTGACGTAGGTCAGGAATTATATGTTTTATTGAATAACGAGGTGGAAATACAGGGTGTAGAGCCCCGTATTGTCTCCCTGACGTAGGTCAGGGTCTATGTGTTTTGTGGGATAATGAGAGTGGACTCTGAAACAAGTTCAGAGCGACGAAGTTTTAGTTCAGAGCGACGAAGTTTTAGTTCAGAGCGACGAAGGGTGGTGGTTCTGCACAATGAAGTGTTGCTTCATAACAACGAAGTTTCTGTTAAGCAGTCGCTCAAGCACTGAGCATAAAGCTTTTAGCTAGTGTGCAAGTACTGGGAGATAGCACCCTGACGTAGGTCAGGAATTATATGTTTTATTGAATACTAATGTGGAAATACGGGGTGCAGAGCCCCGTATTGTCTCCCTGACGTAGATCAGGGGAAGATCACTATGTGTTTTGTGGGATAATGCGAGTGGACTCTGAAACAAGTTCAGAGCGACGAGGTTTTGTTCAGAGCAACGAAATGTTGGTTAAATTACTGCTTCAGCACTAGCGCTATTAGTGAGTGTGTAAATACAAAGTATAGAACTCCCCGTATTGTCTCCCTGACGTAGGTCAGGGTCTATGTGTTTTTGTGGATTAGTGATAGTGGATTCTGAAACAAGTTTAGGGCGGCGAAGCTTTATGGTTCAGCTCAATGAAGTGTTGAACTATAGCAATGAGTGCTGAATGTTTACGTGATTTTACGATATACCTGAGTGCTTTTATACACTTTATATTTAACGTGTTGATTATACGTTTATTGGCAATGTTGTATTTATTTCATTCTTTTACTACGTTTATTACACCAAGGGATGCTTGGTAACTCTATAACGAAGGAATATAAAAATGAAAAAATCTATGTTAGCAACAATTGTAGCCGCTGGTATTGCAGTACTGACTTATGCCGCACACAGTTACGCATCGAGTGATTACTTTACATTTAAAGTATATGGTTACTACGATTCGGCAGGTAGTCAGGTAGGAACTTATTATCGACCTTGTTTTGGTCGAATGGGTAAACTAGTGGGCCAAAGAACATCGGTTAAACGTTTAATTGAAGTCGGTACTTGTCGTTAAAAAGTTCATGATTAGCGCTGAGCTTATTCAGCGCTTTTGATCATTTTATCCCCATCTGAATGCGCATATCGCGCGCTCATTAATGTGTATATTGAACGCATGTTCTGATAATGAATATAGACACTGTTTTTAGTCAGCATTACGCGCGTATATTTTGCTTTATTAAACCACATTTATTGCTGTGTAGTGTGCAGCGACATGGTGTAAATTACCTTTAAGCTATCGTCAGAATAATGGATATAATATAAGCGTAATGTCGCTCATATTGAACGACATCATTAATGATAAACTGAGCGCATTAACTAACCTCAGCTCTGGATAAGCGAATTTGCCCAATAAAGCTATTTTTCTCCCTCTCGGCGTTGCTTTCATTTGTAATAGCCCGCTATTACTGCATAAAAGCGCCTTGATATTGAACAAAATATCATCATTGGATTGTACGTAAGTTTGTTTACAAAATATTTCCTATTCCAAAACCCTTATCGAAACCTGAGGTTAACTATCAAAAATACCTGCTTCTTCTGGACGTAAGGTCAGTACTTCAAAGCCTGAATTGGTTACCAAAATGGTGTGTTCAGCTTGGGCTGAGAGCTTTTTATCTTTGGTTACTACAGTCCAGCCATCCTTTTTTGTTTTTATTTTGGCCTTACCTTGGTTAATCATAGGCTCAATTGTAAAGGTCATGCCAGCTTGTAGTTTCATGCCTGTATTGGGGGTACCATAATGCAAAACATTAGGGGCTTCGTGCATTTCTACACCAATACCATGACCGCAGTATTCGCGCACTACACTATACCCTTTGGCTTGTGCAAAGCTTTGAATCATGTGGCCTATGTCTCCAAGTCTAACGCCTGGCTTGACTAACTTAATCGCATTGTATAGTGCAGTTGTGGTTGCTGATACTAACCGCTTAGCTTCAGTGCTTGCATCAGGCATCACATACATTTTGCTAGAGTCAGTAATATAGCCATTTTTCTCAAGCGTAATATCAAGATTGATAATATCACTGCTTCTTATAATTTGGCTTTTACTTGGAACGCCATGGCAAACCACGTCATTAATTGAGCAATTTAGAACAAATTGATAGCCATATTGCCCTTTTGACGCCGGTCGGGCTTGCAGTTCTTCAACAATGAATTGCTCAACACGGTCGTTAACTTGCATTGTGGTCAGGCCCGGTTTTACATACTCATCGAGCATCATAAACACTTGCGCAAGTAACTTACCTGATTGACGCATAAACGCAATTTGACTGGCATTTTTGATTGAAACGTCAGACATTATTTTTTGTCTCAGCGTCTATGTGTTTAGTGAGCTCCGCCTGAATAAGCTCAGCAAAGGTTTTTGTTGGATTGTGCTCGGCAAGCTTGCCTATTTTAATCCAAAATTCGGCTTGTGCATTAATAGAGCGAGACATAACGTGTGATGTTGAGCGTAGCTCTTCATGTAATTCATCTGAAATTTTTACGATACCCAAAGTATATGTTCCATATATGATTTATATATATATCGTATCATTGTTGGCGTAAAAAGAAAGGTGAAAATAGAGACGTTGATGTCATGCTCCTAATTTAACTTCAGGTTAGCGTCAAATTTTTCGAGCAACTTTACTGGCTTGTATATTATATTCAATTATTGAAGGTGTATAATTTAATTCCGATTTAAGGTAATACGGCACAGAAAAGCGGTTTTGCGTGTACTAAGTCATTTTTATTACCTTGATTGGTATTTTTAATTCTTAATTTAGTAAAAGGAAGTTTTATGAAAAAAGTTAAATCAAAATCACGAGTCCTTGAAATTATATCTATAAAGCACTTAGCGCGGATCTCAGGTGGGCGTAATATTCGTTGCCCAGCGGTTCACGATGGTAAACCGGGTACGCCGCAAGAACATTGTATTTGTCTTAATGTGCCGCCATTTAGAGGCTAATTAGCATATCAATGGCAACTAATAAGTTGCCATGTTTTATAAATAGTTAAAATCATTTACTCAACCTGTCTTTAATTACATTTCACATATTCTTCTATGTACCACGCGCTGTCGTATACAACTTTTAGTCATGGTTATACGTCAGTTTCTTAATGATATTAATAATATAAAGCGATGAATTGGATGACTTCAAAAGAAATAGTTTACAGTAATATTCTATACTCTTACTTCAATAGAAGAATGCCCTAAAGTGAATAGGGCATCGATTTCAGAGTATGGACGTACTTATTCTTTTAAACCAAATGGATCATCAATGCTGTGGCTCGGCTGAGTAAACCATTTAGGGCCTGCCTCGGTCATGTAAAAATGGTCTTCTAGACGAATGCCAAACTCATCAGGAATGACTAACATAGGCTCGTTACTAAAACACATACCGGCTTGTAAAGGTTGCGGGTTATTACGAACTAAGTATGGCCATTCATGTATGTCTAAGCCAATACCATGGCCCGTTCTGTGTGGGCAGCCAGGGACATTGTAATCTGGGCCTAATCCGACAGAGGTTAGGTAGTTACGCGCTGCATCATCCACAGCCCCACACGGTTTACCAATTTGTGCAGCGTTAAACGCGGCTATTTGGGCATTTTTCTCATGATCCCACATAGTACGCTGTCTCGGTGAGGGGGTACCAAAGACATAAGTTCGGGTGATATCCGACAAATAGCCTTCAACTTTACACCCTGTATCAACGAGTACGACATCACCTTGTTTAAGCGTTTGTGGCTCTTTAACGCCATGCGGAAATGAAGAGGCTTCACCAAACAGCACAATACAAAAGTAGTTACCTGATGCGCCGACTTTTTTGTGTGCTGTATTGATAAAAGTTTCTACTTCTGTGGTGGTGATCCCTTCATATAACATACTGGCGGTTGCTTGATGTACTGCTAGAGTCATATCCATTGCACGTTGGATCAGAGCAAGCTCTGTGGCTGATTTATGCATTCTGCAGTGTGCGGTAACTGTATCAGCATTGATCCAAGTATGTTGTGGTGCAGCTTGGCGTATGCCATCGAAAATGAAAAAAGCAGTACTTTCATCAATACCAATCGTCGCTGCAACGGTAATATCAAGCTCTAATAGTGTTTTAGCAAACAGTTGATAAGGGCTCTCATGCTCTTGCCAGCAATGGATAGGGCCTTCAATTACTTGGTAGTCAATCAAAGTACCAATTTCAAAGGTTGGTGCAATAAATTGTACAGTGCCTTTGGCTGGTAATATTGCTCCGACCATACGCTCGCTCGCGTACCATTGCATACCTGTAAAGTAAGTTAAGTTAGTGCCAGCGTTTAGATATATTGCTGCAATATTATGTTCTTGCATGTACGCTTGTGCACGGTTAATACGTTGTTGATATTCTTCATAACCAATTGCTTGCACATCAGTCGTCATGTTAGTTAACGAGTCTAGCGCTTGTTGTTGGCTTTGTATGCCTACACCATGGGTTGTCATAATTTCTCCTAAAATCTATCTATTCGATATGGGGTCAAATCCAAACTAGGTACTTCACCACTACAAAGTTGTGTTAATAGTTTTGCTGTAATTGCCGCTTGAGTTAAGCCAAGGTGCTGATGACCGAACCCAAAGTACACATTGCGATGCTTTGGGCTGCGGCCGATTACGGGTAATGAATCGGGTAATGATGGGCGACATCCCATCCAAGTGTCAAATGGGGGTTTTTCATCAATGCCACTCAGTAGTGCCTTTGCGTGTTTCAATAACATTGTCGCGCGGTGATGGTTTTCTGGTGCATCAAGCCCAGCAAATTCAACAGTGCCTGCGAGTCGTAAGCCTTCTGACATGGGCGTTATAATAAACTGACGTTCTGCAGATGCAACTGGACGAGACAGGGTACTTTGATTTTTGATCATGGCGTGGTAGCCGCGCTCTGTATCTAATGGCACATTAAAGCCTAATTGGCTGGTGAGATATTTACTCCATGCACCTGTGCATATAATGACTTTATCAAACTGATGTGTGGTATTGTCGGAGGTGGTAAGTGCTATATTTTGGTCTGTTGTTTGAATCGCTTTAATGCCCACTTGTTGAAATTCGCCGTGCGCACGATGAAACAAAGAAAAAATATGCTGGCATAAATGATAGGGGTTTATGCTATGTCCGACATCCGTAAATAAGAGTGCGTTTTTAACGCGTTTATCTAAGTTAGGCTCAATAGAGAACACACTTTTCCCTTTAAGCCATTTCACCGCAACATTATGTTGCTTATATTGTTGGTACAGTTTTTCAATATCACTCTCAGGGGTGTCTTCAAACGTCAGCAAACTGCCATTTAAGGTAATTAGGTCGGTAAAATCTTGATCGCCTAATAACGCTTTATAGGCTGATAAAGCAGGTTCATTAAGCGCTTTTAAGGCATTGGTATTTTCGGTGAGCTTGGCTTTTCTCATGTTACAAACAAATCTAAAAAACCATGGAAAGGCTTTATAAAGATAGCGCCAATCAATCCTTAGCGGGCCGTTGGGGTTGAACAACATACCAGGCAGCTTTTTTAATAAGCTTGCTTGAGCCAGTGGAAAAACTTGCTCTGTGGCAAAGTGTCCCGCATTGCCTTTTGAGCATTTTTCAGCAATACCTTGTTGGTCGAATAAAGTAACAGAAAAGCCTTGATCTTGTAAATTCTTGGCTGTACATAAACCGACGACACCTGCGCCAATAACAGCAATTTTAGGTTGATTAGACATGCACTTTCCTCTTTTTTAGCTGAATTGACTATCAATATTGTAAATCTCAGTAGATTGTATCTACTCAATTGCAGTCAAACTGATGTCTATTATTATTATTTTTATAAATACAAATTTCATATTTATCCGTAAGTTACCCATAGTTTCTGGATGAAAAGTTAAGATTGTTATTATCCATGGTAATATTTTCTTAACTTGGACATTGATTATTGTATACAATATACTTAAGATGGTAAACATAAAAACCAGATAGAGGAAAAACCAAGATGGCAAATTGGCAAGGGGTTTACTCATTAGTAATAACTCAATTTAACGGTGACGGCAAATAGTATGCGCAGAGGGACATTTTCATGTATTGATGGCCACACATGTGGTAACCCTGTGCGGTTGATCACCAGTGGACACCCAAATTTATTGGGGTCCACAATGAGTGAGAAGCGTCAGCACTTCATGGCTGATTTTGACTGGATCCGTCAGGCGTTAATGTTTGAGCCAAGAGGCCATGACATGATGTCAGGTGCATTTATTTATCCACCGACCACAGAAGATGGTGATGCAAGCGTATTGTTTGTTGAAACCTCAGGGTGTTTGCCTATGTGTGGGCACGGCTTAATAGGCACGATCACATTTGCGCTGCAGGCTGGTCTATTACAACCAAAAGTAGAAGGCGAGTTAAAAATAGATACGCCGGCAGGACGGGTTAATGCACAGTATTTACGCAGTGGTGAGCATGTTGAATGGGTTAAATTGTTCAATGTTCCCGCATTTTTGGCGTATGAACAGGTTGTGATAGATGTGCCTGATTTAGGTCAATTAACCGTCGATATTTCATATGGTGGTAATTATTACATCATCGTTGAGCCGCAGCAGAACTTTCCGGGCATTGATAAATGGAGCGCCAGTGACATATTGACGTTCAGCCCGAAAGTGAGAAATGCGGTGAATCAAAAACTCAAATGTGTTCACCCAGAAGATCCTACAGTGCAAGGCGCATCGCATGTGTTGTGGACCGGACGGCCTAAACAATCTGACTCACATGCTGCCAATGCCGTCTTTTACGGTGAAAAAGGGTTAGATAGATCCCCTTGCGGAACAGGAACCAGTGCCAGAATGGCGCAGTTACATGCTAAAGGCAAACTGTTAGCGCATGAGCCGTTTATTCATGAAAGTTTTATTGGCAGCCAATTTATTGGGTGTATAGAAGGTATTACAGAAGTTGCTGGGCGAGTAGCGATACAGCCAAGCATCCGAGGATGGTCAAAAGTAACTGGTACTAGCAACATTAGTGTTGATGATAGTGACCCGTATGCTTTCGGATTTCAAGTAGTGTAATTAATCAAATTTTTGGAGGTAATATGCAAGTTACTGGAGCAAGTCTTATTGCGGGCGATTGGGTGATAGCAGATCAAGCCGAGGCATTTTTTGGCTTTTCACCTAAGTTGAATAAAAGTCTAGAAACACCTATTTACGAAGCAAGTTCAGATATGTTGGCGAGTGCGATTGAGCAAGCTGGGTTGGCATTTAAAACGTATCGAAAAACCAATTATCAGCAACGTGCAACGTTCTTACATGCTATTGCAGATGAAATTGAAGCATTGGGCGATGTTTTAATCGAAACGACGCATCAAGAAACGAACCTACCCATTGCAAGACTGCAAGGTGAGCGTGGACGTACAATGAATCAGTTACGTGCTTTTGCCCATGCATTAGAAGGTAGTCAAGATAGTATTGCAAACTTTGGCTGTGCTGATACTGCGATCCCTGATCGTTCACCTTTACCAAAACCAAATACAGCACTCGATTATTTACCTCTAGGGGTTGTTGGCGTGTTTGGCGCATCAAACTTCCCGTATGCATTTTCTACTTTAGGCGGTGATACTGCTGCAGCACTGGCAGCTGGATGTCCGGTGGTAATGAAAAGCCACACAGCTCACCCGGCGACGAGTGAATTAATGGCCAGAGCAATGGACAAGGCTATTAATAAGTGTGCTATGCCAAAAGGCGTATTTTCAATGATCCAAGCAAAACGTTATGACATTGCGCATGAGTTAGTTGGTGCACCGCAAGTTAAAGCAATTGGTTTTACAGGATCATTCTCGGTTGCACATAAACTGTTAGACACAATCGCAAAGCGACAAGAGCCGATCCCGTTTTACGGAGAGTTAGGCAGTATAAACCCACAGCTTATTTTAAAGGAAAAAGTACAAGAAGCGGGTCCAACTGTAGCAGATCAGCTAAGTCAGGCTCTGTTAATGGGCAATGGACAGTTTTGTACGAGCCCTGGTCTATGGTTGGTGCCTGCAGCCAGTCATGAGTTTGTTGATCAAGCGATAAAAAATATTCAAGCGAGTGCATCAGATACATTATTGTCACCAAACATTGTGGCGAGTTTTAAACACAGTATTGCACAATTAACGTCACGAGATGACGTCACTTTGCTTGCACAAGGTGAATTGAGTGAACAGCACCATGCGAATGCCCACTTGTTCGCGACAGATATCGATACGTTCACAAATGATGCTTCTTTACGTGAAGAGGTGTTTGGTCCTATGGCTATGATGGTGACATATGATAAAGAAAGTCAACTACAGCGCTTGGTTGAACTACTTGATGGGCAATTAACCGCATCGGTTCATGGTACTCGTCAAGATCTGAAGAAATCAGCAGCAGTGATTGAAGCGTTAGAATACAAAGTAGGGCGGATCATTGAAAATCAGATGCCAACGGGTGTTGAAGTGTGTCCATCAATGAACCATGGTGGCCCATACCCATCATCGACAGATGTTCGAAGCACATCTGTTGGCTTAAATGCCATGCTTAGGTTCTTGCGACCAATTTGTCGTCAGCGTGCTAATTAATGTAACAAACGTAATTATTTCTTTAAAAAATACGTGAAAAAATGCCCAGAGCACTCGCTTGCTCTGGGCTTAGGGGATAGCTCCAATGGAGCCAAAGCGTTACTAAAAAAACACCTTTCTTCTGTAGGGAGAAGTAGAAAGTAACTTAAGTGTAGTTAATATTTCACAAAACTTACAAACAACTCAATGAAATATTAATTTACTTAAAATCAGTTGCTTAATGTTCATATAAGTATTTAATCTAAAAAATATAAAAAGATATATTCATGTTATACCCAAGTTATTAACTGACTGTCACTAACAAGGTCTCTGGGTAAGCTATTCTTGATTTTACTCTTTTGCCATTTCCCTAACCCAACAGGCGCACCGCACAGCGTTAAGATGACTTCGCCCGTTACATTTACAGGGTCAGCCAGTCGAATATCCTTACCATTGAAATAATCACGCGCGTCACTATCAGACATTGCATAGGTGTTTTTTGTGGCGTACTTTCCAAGTGCTGTTGCAAATTCATGCTCCAATCTCACACCATTTTTATGAGTAGTACCTAACTGTATACCCAGCCGGGCATATTTAATTTTGTTCTCTATAGGTTGAAACCCATCAGGGAATAGCCAGAGCTCTTTGTCTCTACTCATAAGCTGACCAGGCAACGACTCATTGAGCCCAAAATGCGTGTTAATATAGTCGATAAAACTCGTTTGTAACTTATGATCAGAGGGGGAAAATGGAAACGCGCCTTTCTTATACTTTTGCTGATCATTGTCTACCGAATGTGTTTTGATGAAGCGGGCAATGAAAAAGCCTTCGCTATCGTAAATTTGAGGCCAAACGTGTAAATAACCTTCAGGTGTTGTTGCTTTGTCAGCATCGGGAAACAATGATGATAACGGATCAACTTTGATTGCATCCGTAAATTCGTCGAGTAAGGCATCGCACACTTGCTGATTTTCTAGAGGGGTTAATGTACAGGTAGAATAAACCAATGTACCACCCGGTTTGAGTGCAAGGAATGCACTACGAATTAACTTTTTCTGAACCGTTGCAATATCAATATTTGAGTCAATAGACCAATTTTTTAGCGCGTCTGCGTCTTTTCTTACTGTACCTTCGCCTGAGCAAGGCGCATCGAGTAAAATACTGTCAAAACTTTCAAACATATAATCGCCAAATATGGCGGCGTCAAAATGCGACAGCGCACAATTTGCAACACCCATGCGCTTCATATTTGCTGCGAGTACTTTGAGTCGAGAAGACGATAGCTCATTGGCAACTAACACACCTTGGTTATTCATTAGCGCGCTTAATTGCGAGGTTTTTGAACCTGGCGCTGATGCCATATCTAACACATAAGTACTGTTGCTAAGCGCAGCTTCTAATGCAATAGGTGGCAGCATTGAACTGGCTTCTTGTACGTAAATACAGCCGCTTAAATGAATATCAGTATTGCCCAAAGCTAAGTTGTGTTCTTCCTCATTTGGACGGGTGAGCCAAAAACCGGTTTCGCACCATGGTACCGCGGTTATTTGCCAGTTATGCTCAACACAATAAGCTTTGAATGCACAAATCGACATTTTAAGTGTGTTAACCCGAATAGATCGCCTAAGTGGGGTTTTACACGCATCTAAAAAATCCGTGAGCGCCAAATGTGAGGGAATATATGTTTGTACGTCATCAATAAATGCATCGGGAATATAAGTTGAACTGTCCAAGGTGCGCTCTGTGTTACTGGTTTGAATTGAGTGACACAATTTTATCATTGCCTGAGAGGCGCTTAAAGGCCATTTTACACTTGACGACAATTAAGCACTTAGATTTGGTAAAACACTTGGCGTGAAATATACCTATTGTGTATACATTCGATAGATAAAACAAAACCAGCCAATAAATAAAGTTAAAGAGCTCATAGCGAATGCGATGGTACGTAAGAGTAAATTGCGGCCCATAATGTGCTCTGCACAATGCCAATAACGTGCAACGACAAAAAAACAGCTGATCACATACCATAAATGTCCATCAAGTTGATGCAGCTGCAAGGTGATCAGCAAGATAGTGAATAGCACAGGTTGTTGAAATTGATTGTCGTAATTATTACCCGCCAAAACGGTTAATTTCGAGAGGTTATGTTTGTTAATGAAAGTGATATCAGCGGGTGATACTGACTGAGTTATATAAGCTCGCACGCGTAATACAGTGGTTAATATCCACAAAAATGCGATGAGTATCAGTAAGAAGAATAGAGGGTATTGGATCCACATAGGTGTGCTCCTAAATATTGATGATGAATTTACTTTACCAGCATTCACTGTTTGGCTAAGGTGTCATATATGACAGTTTTTAAGTTAAAAGTGACATATTGAAAGTCTCGATCATTATTCCAGATAACGTACTCGCCAGTGGTCTTATGGGCGTTATCGATGTATTACATGTGGCCAATACGTTGGCCAGACGGCCTATATTTGAGTGGCAATTGGTGAGCTTAACAACTGATACAGTGCACGCGAGTCAAGGTATGGTGTTTGAAAGTTGTACTCCATTGGCTGGTATACAGTCATGTGATGCGATGATTTGGGTCGGGAGTCAGTACTTAGGGCAGCAAGCGTTATGGCAACAATGCCAACAAATTGCACCGCTAAAACTTCACATTACAAAGCTTATTGAGCAAAGTGAAGTTGTTTTGGCTGGGTGTACCGGAGTGAGTTATTTGGCAAAATCTGGTGTGTTAAATGATATTAAGTTAACCAGTAGCTGGTGGCTGAAGACATTTTATGCCAAATATTTTCCGCATTTAAATGTCAGTCAAGAAGCGATTTACATACATGACGATAAGTTCATTACTTCAGGAGCTGTACAGTGCTATTTCCCTATGATGTTGTATTTTATACAACAGGTGCTTGGCGAGCAGTTTGCAGATGATGTTGCCTCATGGCTTGCCATTCCAAAATCACGGGAGTCTCAGCTTTCGTTTATGGCGTGCCATGCGTTTGAGTTACATCAAGACCGTAAATTATTGGCGCTACAACACTATATTAAGCAATCTTTGTCAGACGATCTTACATTACCCGTTTTAGCCGATAGGTTATGTGTCAGTGAGAGAACACTGATCCGACGATTTAATAAACATGTGGGATTATCACCATCTGCTTATGTCCGCTTGGCGCGACTTGAAAGAGCAAAGCAATTGTTGCGCTCAACTGAACATCGATTTGATGCGATTGGAGAGTTGGTCGGCTATCAAGATTTGAGCGCGTTAAATAAGCAATTTAAAGCACAGTATGGACAATCTATGAAACAATGGACGGCAAGCGAAAGGGAATAGCTTTCAGGTGGGTATAAAATAGTGACAGTTTTACTTTGGAATATATTATATACACTATTCTTTTGTGTATAAATATAATGGACTTAGTTGGGTAAATTCATTACATAAAGGATAATATAATGAGGTAAACCCTAAAGAATCAAAGATAAAGTTACTATCAAAAAACGCGGTTTTATCATTTGAAATTACCTAAAATATCGCAGGTGCAGGCTTTACAAGGCGATGTGATTACTCACAGGATGCGCGTTGTTTAACACAAGTAGAAGCCAAAGCAGGTGGTATGGGGCATCACTGTGGCGGTGTTTTTTAACATTAAATAGTGAACGTTATCCAGCTCTTTGTAGGCTGTTATCTCAGTTCAACGCATTTTGATGTACCAGCAATTAATAGGTTCATAGAGTTGGTTTGTGAGTGAGATTAATCATCTGTTAACTAAGGCTCATTCAACCAAGTAATGGCAAGTTCTTCACTATAAAAACTTTTAATTTCTAAAGCATTGTTATCTGCAAACAAGTCTATTAGATCACTTTTAAAATCGGCTGGGCTCACGACTCTTGCGATACGCACATGAAGCAAGATATTTTCTATTGCTTTCATCACCTTTAAAACATCACTGCCGCTGTAATTTAGCTTTAAATTAACCACATTGAGTAATAAGTTTGGCTTGTTGTGCAGTTTTGCGACGCGATTAATTTCATCATACATGTTGATGACTTCTGTTGGGGTTCCAGACCCTTTCACCGATACCTTTATAATACTGGTTGGCAAGTCGGTTATTATGTCATATTGAAATTGATGTGTTTTATTGCTATCGCTCATGGCCGTTACAAATCGTTACATCATAATATAGGTTTAGCAAAGTCCCAGTGGATTAGACAGCTTTCAGAACAACATAATTTGCGTTACTGATGATTATTTAATTCATGACTGGCCTCAATAAAAGCATTTTTGAGTTTAGTAACAACGGGCTCTGGGGTGTTGAGGCTAAGCGCAACATATAATTCGTGGTGTTTAATAACATGCTCATGTGGAAAGTAACCATATTGACTATTTACCAACGCGTTAGCAGGTATATGAGAAGCCCACATAATATCAGCTCTACCCATTTCAAGACTACGCCACGCTGCGGTGAAATTACCAACAATGAGTAAATTTTGGTTTTCTTTAAACCCCATTTCTCTTAACGCGTTTGCTTCGTAGCTGCCCCTTACACTTACGGCTATGAGAGACTTGGCATCATCAATATTCCCAATTGTCACAGTGCTGTGTTTTGTTGATGAATAGAATTGATATTGCAAAGGTTGTAGTTTGTAAAGCCAATGGAAAAGGGGCGCTCTTTCTGGTGTTTTTGCAATAGAGAAAATTAAAGTATTCGGTTGCGTTTGCGCAATTTTATAGGCGCGTGCCCATGGTAGCACTTCGATATTTTGCTGGTATCCAGCAATTGAGAGCGCACGTTTGACTATTTGAAATGAGCTCCCAGCAACTATCCTTGTATCTTTTACAATTTGATAAGGTGGCAAGTCTTCGGTCACAACTCGGATACTTGGGACTAAAGCTGCCAAGTACCATGGTGCAATCAACAACAAAATTAACCGAATACGATACATGGCTAAGCTTAGTTGGCTGATAATGCTTAAGTATAGATCTGCTCGGTCAATTTGTGAAAGCTGGGTATTTCTATACTGATGATAACTGTGTAAGAATTGACGCTTCGTGGTCACTGTATACCTTCATAAAATTGTTTCTGCATATTGGTGGTTTGCGAGGCAATGTATCAGGTAGGGCTGCGTTTGCTTGCTTTAGTTGTGAAATAAACTGCGCTAAATCAATATTGCGATACGTAAATATCGAGGGTGTAGCAGCGCGTTCAGGGATCTCGAGGGTTGATTCATCCACTGCGAATGAAGCATGTTGAAACTGGGCTTGGCTGTTGCTAAATATACTGTCTCTAGTACGGAGCACCGCAGCATTGGGGATCGCTTTAATTCGCAATTGGGAACCATTTTCTTGCCAACTAATCCCGCATACGCTGATATGCAAACATGACTGTACACCGGCGATTACTTTGGGTGTCAATTGCGCATTGCCTGGTTCATAAATATCTAATATCAATGAGGCGACTGTCTCTTCTGATAAATTTTCAAAAGTAATATCGCCATTGTTTGAAACGTAACTTATCTTGAGGGTTTCTAGCACATAATATACTTTGCCAGTGTCTTTCCACTGTGAATGCGTGCATGTCTCTGTTGCGCGTGTACCTTTATTTGGCCTCGGCCGTGACTTCGCCATTCGACTCGTAAACCAAGTTGTTAGCAGTGTTTTCATAGCGACTCCATTATTTTTTAAATATAACATAAATGATAATGAGAAGGATTGCTATTAAGATTTGCAGGGTGTAAGGTAATTAACATTCAAATTAGCATCAATAATCATTCACACAATAACTGGAGGCTAAAATGAGCTTTATAATCGGGCTGAGGAATTTTTTCTTTAAGGTTCTTTATCGTATTTCACGACCGTTGATATTCTTAATGGACCCTGAAGAGGCGCACTATATGTTTAAACGCGTAGGTGTATTTCTTGGGTCAAATTTTCTGACACGACTACTTACTTCTATGTTGTTCAATTATGGGCACAAAAGTCTTAAATCAACGGTTGATGGTATAGAGTATCGAAACCCGTTAGGTTTATCTGCGGGATTTGATAAAGATGGAGAGTTGACAAAAATATACCCATCAATAGGTTTTGGTTTAGCAGAGCTTGGCTCGTTTACTGGTGAAGTGTGCCCAGGGAATCCCGGGAAAAGACTGTTTCGAATGGTAAAATCTAAGTCAATTTTGGTATGGTATGGTTTAAATAACCAAGGCGCAGAAACCATATCAAAGCGTTTGAAAGATGTGGATTTTGGTAAATTAAAAGTGGGGATCAATGCGGCTAAATCAAATTTAACCTCAGAATTTGATTTACAAGATTCTATCGATGATTACACCAAAACACTGTCTTTATTTAAAGACATTGGCGACTATTACACGATTAATATTAGTTGTCCAAATACTCAAGATGGCGAACCTTTTGTTATTAAAGAAAATTTAGATGCGCTTCTTATTGCTGTGAATGCACATCGTGTCGCTGGCCGACCAATTTATGTTAAGCTCGCAGCGGATATTTCTAACGATGAAATAAATACAATTGTAGACGCGTGTATTGAGCACCAAATGGATGGAGTTGTTTTAACTAACCTCGCTAAACCTTCACATAACAAAGAATTTATAGAAGCAGAGTTGCCTTACCATAAAGGGGCGATGAGCGGTTTGCCGTTACAGCGTATTTCCACCAATGTTATTAGGCATGTATACCGTCGCTCACGGGGAAAGCTTACTATTATAGGTGTTGGTGGTATTTTTACCGCCAAAGATGCCTATGAAAAAATCACATCAGGCGCGAGCTTATTGCATATGATCTCGGCGCTCATTTTCGACGGTCCACAGAGTATTAATGAAATTAATCGTGGGCTGGTGAAGTTGCTAAAAGCGGATGGTTTTTCATCGATTGAAGAAGCTATTGGGTCTCGTAACCCATTACCAAAGTTAACACCTGAAAACCCTGTCGCAACGAAACAGGATGCCGCGTAACAGATTCTTCGTTCCACCAGTTGAAGGCTGAGTGATCAGCCTTTTTTTTGATTTAAACTATTTAGCAAAATTAAGCTCAATGCAATGAGGGTAATATTCGTTGTGACTGGATTAAAAGCATCAATTAATACAACTGGGTAGAGTAAGGCGACCAACATTAATAGGCCTGTAAGCGCCAATATATTTAAATAGATCACCCAACGTACTCGAAAGTAGATAAACACGCACAATCCAAACACCACTTTGGCCACCCCAGCTGAAACTAATAATGAATCGAGCAATGTAAAGTGTAGACACGCCTTATCCTTTGGTGAGTTTTTGTGACGTTTCGTTGCCATTCTAATGAATGTGCGCTGCAAATCCTACCACAATCTTTGTACTAATCGATCTTTACGCGTGATTGATACGTAGTCTTAATGTAGAACGTTAACAATGGGTTGAAAAAAGCTAAAAGAGGGCATGGTGCATAAAATTAATCCTAGAAAGTTATTGAACAGTAAATGGACCGCTATTTCTCCTCAGCATAAAGAAAAACACTTTATTGTGTCAGAAGTGGAGTTTGATGAAGAAGGGCGTATTACGTTGTGTATTATTGAGGCTGTGATGACAAAACGTGCAATTGAAGTTGACTGGCGTACGCTAAAAGAAGGGGATATGTGGAAGGTGGGTTGGCGATAGTTAAAATATGAGAGTGCAATTAATCATCATAAAAGATATGGCCAAGTTGCCAAAGAAAGTAGGCTGTAAAAAGCCTACTTTAATGTGTATTTATCGATGGATTTATTCACGTTTCTATTGTCCTAGTGCCTGATGTAAACATTGGCACTATTACGGCGTGATAGCTATCAAGGCGTAATAAAATATCGGTTGTCAGTTTCAGTACGTAGCACAGAGTCGTTAAGGTAAGACAAAGTCATAGGCCTTTGCGCGGCATCTAAGCTTCCATCAGTTTCAATGGTATTTTGATAAATAGCATTCGCCGTGGCGGTATTGGTTGCATACAGTTTAATCCCATAGCTTTGGCTTTGGATAATGTGGTTATACCGATAGATATGAGGTAAACCATTGCTTTGCGCAGCATCTTGTTGGGCAGGGTTACGTGCAAATATGCCATTCTCGCCAGCCTTGACAATGGTGTTGTGCTCAATCGTTAAATTGTCTCCATCTAGCATCATTCCGTTACCACCGCTTTTAAAAATCATATTACCTGCAACAACAACGCCGTCTCCTCCAACTTGAATACCGGTGTTTTGCCATGCTGGTGAAAAAGGACTTAACCCAGTTCGATAGATTTTATTATGGGCTATTCGTGCATTGTTTTGCACCGAGTTTAGTTGAATGCCGTCAGCGGCGATGTTCTCAAGTATATTATTGGATATATCAACATGGGTTACCTTATGTGGGTAGACAGTGGTTGATTTTCCGTCACATTCGAGCGTTCTACTGTGTCCTGTATAGCCAACGTACATACCTTCACCGGATTCTGTATCGTGTATAAAGTTGTTGTGTATAGACAGCCCTGACATAGTAAAGTTTTCGGCCCATGTTGCGCTGTCACAGTTGGGGTCAGTTTTGATTAGCAAACCAGCAAACCGTGCTCGGTACACTTCAACATGATCAATTTCTATGTGATGACTGAGTTTTCCGACACTCAATGTGCCCCCTAATTTGAGTTTGTAAGGGGAAGCAGAGTCTTGTGCTGTGGATGTCACTTGCAGGTAACTAGAGTTTTCTATTGCGATACTATATTCATACTCAATGGTGGTTACAGTGTCGTCTTGGTTAGTTATGACAATATTATGTTCAGGCGAACCATGTAAATTAGTTACTCTGAGCGGCCCTCTTTCACCTTTCGCTAGACATAGCCTATCACCTGGGGATGTTTGAAGTTGTGAACCATCAATTCTGTATTGCGAAGAGGGGATAACAAAATCACATACTTGTGTTGCGAGAACAGGTTGTGCGATGAGTGTGGCTACAACACACAGAATGGATGACTTAGTATTAAGTCGTGTTTTGAGTTGCATTTCATATGCTCCTTGTATTAATTTTCCTTTGAATAATTGCGAGATTAAAAAGGTAAGCGGCGATTGCACACATCAGCTTCTTATTTATTTAAATCAGCATAAGAGGCCACACAAAGCTTACCTTCAAATAAATACTAAACGTATTAATATGATTAGTCTTTAATAATTGTTATTAATTTAATTGTTATTAATTTAATTATTATTAATGATAGCCTGTGACGGTTGTATCCTGAGCACAGTAAAGGTAAATAAACTGGCAGTAAAAAACATGATTAGACTATAAATGCTGGGCGCAATAGACATAACAGGGTTGTTAAGCATGCCAGTTGTGATCAACAGTGCGAGGGTGCCATTTTGAAGCCCCACCTCCAATGTAATGGTTCGCGATTGCGCTGCGTTATGTAAAAAATAGTGGGCGACTAAAAAGCCAATTAGCATTGTACTGATGTTTAGCGCTATCGCTGCAGGGCCAGCCAAAAGAATATATTCAACAATTTTATTGTCTAACGTAACACAAATACTGATGATGACTAATGCAAGAATCGTCATTGAAAGCCAGCTGACGTATGCCTGAGCGCTCGTGGCGGTAGTTGGCCATTTTTTACGTAGTGTCATACCGAATACAACAGGAATAACGGTGATTATCATCAATTTGAGCCAAGTTTCAAAGAGAGGAAGTGAGAATGATGAATTGGTGCCTACGTAGGTATTGATGGCCCATATACTGAGTAGCGGTATGGTAAAAGGGGTAATAAAACCAATTACGGCTGTTAATGATACTGATAGCCCTACGTCGGCTTTAGCTAAATAACTAAACAAATTTGAGGTGGTGCCGCCAGGACAAAGTGAAAGAATAAATAAACCAGCAGCTAACTCACCTTTCATACCCGTTATCAATATAATGCATAGCGCAGTGCAAGGCAGTACTAAAAGTTGGCAAAAAGCGCCAAGGAGAAAGCTTTTTGGTTGTTTAAACACCCGTTTAAAGTCGTCGGCCGTTAAACTGAGGCCAACGCCTATCATGATAATAATAAGCGCAATTGGTAATGCGATAGAAATTAGGGTATTAAGCATAAAGGCTCCGAGCTAAGTGGTATCGAAGTGATGGTAATGTAAAAGTATGGCGATTTTAAATTATAGCCAAGAGCGTTACGATAGCGAATTAATTAAATGGTTGCTTAGCCTTATAAAACTAGGTAGTTTCGCTCTATTTAATTTATAAAATATAGGCCGTTAGGTAAGTATGGAACACACATTAATTCAGGCAGTGATAGATGCAGAGCAACAGTTAAGATCTGCAATGGTCTGTTCTAATATTGAGACATTGCATGATTTACTCGCTGATGAACTCATTTTTATTAATCATCTCGGACATCGTGTTTCAAAACAAGAAGATATCGCGTTACATCAATCGGGTTTATTATCGATTACTTCAATTGCCTTGAGTGGCATGCAAGTGCATGCTTATGGAGATTGTGGCTTGGTCCATGTGAATGCTGACATAACTGCAAATTACCAAGGCGCTGAGTCGAATGGGTGTTTTGCATTTTCAAGGGTATGGCTAAAAAAGGGGCAAAAAGTGCAAGTTATATCTGCCCAATCAACACCTGTTGTAGCATAAAATTATCAAAGTTCGTAATTTCGAATTGATATTGTCAAAATCTAAAGTCTTTACTTTATACAAAGTATCTTGAGATCATTATTAATCGCCAGTCTTAAGTTGGTGTTTTAGTGGGTATGAAGATGTTAGCTGAGTCTATTCGAGGGGGACGACCTTTCGTGGTGAAGTAATGATTGTAGTCGATGCGCTGGCTGTATCACGAGCGCATCGTTATATGTACCATTTAAACTTTAGCCTATTGATAACTTGCTTTTGTTCGTAAATCTGAAAACAAGCCATCCACACCAAAGAAACAGAGTTAAACCGATGACTGTAAAGATTGCAGGCATGGGATTATCCCAGTCACTAATAGAACCGGCATACGACGCTATAATTGTGTAAGGCACAACGTTGACTAACCATAATAGCAAAAACTTGAAAAATGGCATTTTAGTCATGCCTGACATACACGCAGATACCTCTGGTAATATAGGCGCTGCGCGCGACAGAAGTAACATAACCGGGCCATGACTATTAAACAGTGCTATGACTTCGTCACGTTTATTAGGGTCTTTGACTAAAAAATGAAAAAGCACATGGCCATAATATCGGCTCACCCCATAACCACACGTGCCAGCTAAAAATAATCCAACCGTGCTCGCAATGGCTCCATAAATGGGCCCTAATAGATAACCACCTAGTATGACGACCGTTAACGTTGGCACGGCAATAAACAAATCAGCAAACAGCAGTCCTATGACAATCAGCATGACATAGGCAGAGTTGGCTGACTTTGCAGCATCTAGCCATAATTGAGTTTTTTCAACCGTGATGATCCCCGTGAATTTCAGCAGAATAAATGTGCTGGCAAAAAACAGCGCCAGAATTAATATGACTTTTAATAAAGATTTCATCGCGTATTCTCATGATATGAATTAAGGATAGATAATGGGGATCACTATTTCATCAACAGACTGAGCAAGTGTGAGGTGCGCTTTTTTGAATGATGGCGGACCTTGCCAACTCAATGTTGCGCCATTGCTGAATCCAAGACCTTCGGCCGGAATAATGCCTGTCCAATTTTTCGTTGTCTTACCGTCACCATTTTCGTCATGTAGAATTTTAATTGCGAATTTTTCAATGTTTATGGTGAAATCAAACACAGTTTCTTTAGCGTTTATCTCCTGTTTTTTCAAGATAAGTGCTTGGTCATGCTGTTTAGGAAAGCCTTCCATGGCAAATAGCATTGCAATGATATTTCCAGGTTTTTCGGTATTGATATTGGTGACTCGAACAGACATTGTCTTTGCAGCAGAAGTGTTTGTTACACACATTAAAAATACTCCAATAATTAACATTTTTTGGCTTGATTTGATGTTCATATTTATCCTCCTTTAAGAATTTTTTTAGCAATGAATGGTGCAAGTAACAGTAATAATCTTAATAACTTAACCTTACCAAGGTCATTAACTACGATTTCTTTTTCAATGCCAGCTAAAATGTCTGTGGCGGCTTTGATTGACGTTATCTTTGCTTTACCTCGACCTTCTGTCATTGGGGTATCTACCAAGGGCAAAAATGCTTGTATCACCTTTACGTTGGTTTCTTCCAATTGATAGTTCAGGCTTTGAGAGAACATATCCATAGCGGCTTTGGTCGCGCAATAGACGGCTGAGTTAGTCTTTGGCATAAGTCCTAATCCCGAATTGATATTTGCGATGAACGCTGTTTGTCCGTTGTTTAATAAACTAGGCAACAATAAGTAACTTAAGGCACAAATAGCCGTAAAATTAAGGCTAATTTCAGGGACGATGGCATCGTAATTAAAATCATCGGCTAAATAAGTCGGCGTGTTTTGAGTGGCGGCGTTGTTAATTAAGACATCGATGTGTCCATGTGTCTTGGTTATCGTATCGGCCACCTTTTCATAGGTTGCCGGTTTTGAAAGATCGCAGGGGTAAAGTTCGATAGTTGGAAATTCGGCAAGTAGTTTATCCAGCCGTTCGCTTTGCCGTGCAATAACCAAGACAGTATTTTCAACGTGCAGGAGCTTAACCATTTGATAGCCGATACCTGATGTTCCCCCTGTTATCACGATGGTTTTGTTCGTTAACTTCATTGTTCCTCTCGGGCTCTGTGGATACGCGTGACAGATAAATTAATTCATACCAACGGTTTGCGCATTAACCTAGGTTAAAACGAGATGTATCATTAGCGGTTACCTTAATGAGCATGTAGACTGACTTCGCAGCAGCTAATAAGGATAAATAGAGATGAACTTTGATGAGTTTATAAAAAGGACTGGTATACCTGTTTCCTTTGAAAAAGGAGCGCATGTCTTTCACCAAGGGGACTCAAATGATTCTCTGTACTTTGTCATCAGTGGGTTGGCAAAAGCGTATTACCTATCTATTGATGGCAAAGAGAGTATCAAGTCTTTCATAAAACCAGGAAATATGATCAGTAGCTTAAGCTCCGCTCACGCGAGGTTACCTTGTACTTTTAATTTACTCGTACTTGAAAACACTCAATTACTAGAAATACCTTTTAAGTGCTTAACAAAAGCGGCAAAAGAACATCACGCCATCGCCAATCAATTAATTGACCGATTGCTGATGCTTTCAATGAAGAAAGAACAACGCGAATATGAATTGTTGACGCTCAGTGTAGAAAGTCGTTATCTCAATTTCATGGAAAGAGAGCCTATACTCGCCGAGCAACTCACACAAAATGATATTGCTAAATATCTTGGAGTCACTCCGGTCGCGTTAAGCCGCATCAAAAACAGGCTTAAATAGTCGTTGGCTGATTTTCGATTATAGAAGATTAAAGCGAACGCTCAAAGTGTTGCCGTTACACAAAAACACTCTATATAGCGGTTGATAACGCTGGCTTACTGATTAAATTTCAACGCAAGAGTGACTTACCTCATGACAATGAATAAGCCGAAATTTCATTAATAACTTATTAGGTTAGAGGGCTATTACTCTTCACCCGTTTTAGTGGGTAAAGGGTATGACAGAGAAGCTGCGCTGATATAGACTGGTGCTTATATACATATTGCAGTTAGCTTTTCATGGGAATATAAATTATGTTCAATAACGCTTAGGCGCTATTTAACCTAAATAGTTTCAATGAGTATTTAAATCATGGAAAATTATGAATACACCCCATATCATTATTTTTGATGGCGTTTGCAATTTTTGTAACCGTTCAATCAATTTTATTATAAAACGAGATCATGCAAATAAATTTGTTTTTGCACCGATGCAAAGTCCAGCAGCGCAAAAATTAATTACTGAATATAACGCTGAAAATGTCGGGGTAGATACGTTCTTATTTATTAAAAACGGTCAGTGTTATTACCGCACAAATGCCGCAATTGAGATAGCTCAAGATTTATGCGGTGGTTGGCCTTTAGTTCGTGTGTTTAAAGTACTTCCTAGACCAATTCGCGACTATTTTTATCGTTTTTTTGCAAGAAATAGGTACTATCTTTTTGGTAAAACTCAAGCGTGTATGCTGCCTACTCAAGCATTAAAAAACAAATTTCTATGGTAAAAATCTAATAGTAAGATGCTGGCGTTCAATATATCGGAGTTCAAGTGAAAAAGATCTGTCTCATTACACACGCTGAAGCAACACACTCCGTCGAGGGTAAAGTAGGGGGGTGGTTTGATTCAAAATTAACGAACAAGGGCAAGGTTAAAGCGGCGTCTTTAGTGAAAAATATTGCGAGGTTGGGTTTTGAACTCGATACTATGACTGTGCACTGTTCAGATTTAACGCGTGCTGTGCAAACGGCTGAAATAGTCTTAGCTGACTCGAATTTGCCACTGAATTTAGACTCACGATTGAGAGAGATGTCTTTTGGAACCCATGAAGGAATGTGCCAAAAAGAGCATGACAAAATTATCATACCAACAAGCGCGATAGGCGACCGTTTAGGGCATCGGATCTGTGATGGTGCAGAGTCTCGGCGTGATGTTGCCATACGAGTGGCTGATTTTGTCGACGAAATTATGCATCTGGACGGTGATGCATTAGTCATCACACATGGTTTTGCTGCAAGCTTTGTCATAGCGGCATTTCAAAAGCTGGATATTGAAAGTATGGGACACCTTGCTTTTAAGCTAACGCCCGGCAGTATATCCGTTTTAGTTGCCGATGACTTATTTGAAAATCGCACTGTGAGCCTATTAAATGGGTAGCCAAGTTCCACCATAGCGTATTGTATTATATTGCATTGCGCCAAGGTTGCTGAGCTTACGCTGATTTAGCCCGTTCAATGAAGTAATAAATGTATTCAATAAACGGGCGGTTATTAATGGCTATGATGACTGTCTATTGCCATAGAACTTTGTAGTGCTTATCTTTTTTCCACTGTTTAAAGTAGGTGTTAAACAAAGTATCCCACTGAGGGAAATCAACATGATAGGTATCGACGAACGCTAAGAAGTTGTCTTTGTGATAAGGGTCCATCGGCATAAGGTAAGTCTCAAACAGGTATTCGTCATATCCTGGACGAGAAGACAATAAGCCTTGCATGATAATTTGCTCATGCTCATTCTTTATTTTAGCCACATACTCTACACACGCATCAATAAAGTTGGCTTTATCACCTTTAGTGAATGACAAATCATGAGCCTCTGCAAAGACATAGAATGCAGCTATGGAGAGAGGCGTTTTATTGGCAACGTTGAACACCTTGTTACGTTTTTGTGTGTCGTTCATACCAAAAACAATGCTTTGAGCTGCTTTATCTACCGGGATCACATCAATTAAGTACGGTGCTGTATCGTCACGAGCCGGCACACTGAGCATCATGCGCAAAATACGATGAAAAATATCGCCGGTGTTACCAATGCCTGTTGCGGATGAACCTGAGATTTCAGAAAAGCGATAAATGGTGTATGGCACCCCAGTCAGTGATGCTTGTCTGATGTTTTCCTCTTGCACCCATTTGGATTGCCCATAACCGCTACAAATTAAAGCGGCATCGTCTACGTTGATAAAGTCTTCAATCGGGTTGATTGAAAAGTGCGAATTGTTCACCTGAGTACTGACCGTTGTGCTTGACACAAAGTGGATCATTTTTAACGTGTGTGTGCTGGCGATGGTCAGTAGCTCATTGGTACCACTGACCGACTTTTTAAAGGCAAAATAGGGTTGTATGTGATTGACATATGAGGCGGTATGGACAATATGTTGCACCTGCTTGCACAGCATGGCCCAATTTTTCTTGGATAGTCCTAATTGTGGTTGCTCCATATCACCTAAGACCGGCACGATACGATGCAAATCAATAGCGAGACGATAAGATTGGGCGGCTTGTTTAACACGCTGTTGTGCTTGCTTAACGGTATTGGCTCTGACTAAACAATAAATGATAGCGTCAGTTGAGTCTAATAACTGCTTAAGTATATGGCTCCCAAGAAAGCCAGTGGCGCCAGTCAGGAGCACAGACTTAATGTCAGCTTCGAATGCTATAGGCAGCGAGTCGGCTAAGTTAGGCAAACTGACCCCCGCATCTAATATAAAATCAGGAATAGTGGCGGTGCCATCGTTAACAAAAGAGTTATCTGAATTCACATTAAGTGCATTACGTTGATATATGCGCTCAATCTCATCAATCAATGCCTGTATGGTGTTCATATTTTTGAATGCATCAGCCTGAATATCAATTTGTAATTGTGTTTTAAGTTGCTGAAATGTTTTCAGGAGCGAAATAGAATCAAAACCGTATTCATAGAGATCACAATCAAGCTCAAGTTCTTCTGCTGTTACGCCGATCACATTAGCAATAATGTTAACCACAATATCTGCGACGTTGTGTTGGCTTGAATCGGTGACGACGTCTTGGTAATTGACTGGCACTTTGGCTTTATTTGCAACGCGTTTGAGGCGCTGACAGGTATTTTGGTAAATTTTATCTTTATCATGGCTCATGACAACACAGAGCGTACTTTGCTCAGATGCAAGTAAGGTTGTCATATAGTCAAAAGCATCACACATAGTGATTAGGGCATAGCCTTTTTTCTCAGCAAAGCCGTTTTCAATACGCTTTAATGCATCGTCTGAGTGCCAGTATCCCCAATTGATTGCCAGCGTTTTACCATGACGCTTGTTATTAGCAACTAAGGTATTTCTCATCGTTGCAAAGGTATTTTGAAAACCATTACCGTATGAATATGATAAATGATTCAAAGTGCCGAACACTGCCATCGAGGAAAACATCATAAAGAAGTCCAGAGGCTCGTCACTAAATGCTGCATCTAATAATTGTGAGCCGGACACCTTAACGGCCATCGACTGTTCAAAGTCTTTCCAGTTGTTCTCTTGCTCGGAAAATGCAGTACCAAGATGAAATAACCCATTCAGCGCAGAGTCCGTTAAGTGGTTTTCTTTTATTATTTTTGCGACGCGCGTCATGTCCTGCTCAACAGCAATATTGCAAGACAAATAGTGAATTTTACCAGGCAGTGCTGTAAGTGCCGCTAAGTCAGTTTGCGCATCATTTTCAGACTTGCGACCAAGTAAAATAAGCTTTGCATTGTATTGCGTTAACAAATGTTGACTGAGCTTTTTACCGAGTTCACCCAGTGCGCCCACTATGAGATAGGTACCATTGTGCTTAAATTGTATCGAGTTGGGGATTAGGTTTTTTGCATCGCTGTTACTCGTCATAAGGTGCTTTGATGATAGATCTGCTTTTACCAGTTGCGCACACAAACGGCGGTCACCTTGATATTGCACATAGTTAAACTGCTCGTCAATAGAGTGTGTGAGTACAGGGGCTATGAACTCTTTTAGCAACTGTGACTGCCAGTTCTGCGAATCGTTTTTGGTTACTGATGCTGTCATGAATTCCACCATAGTCCACTGGTGCTTAGGGCTACGCAGCGAATAGCTTCTCAATAAGGCGGTGATATCTTCTCTCGCAGCACAGTGCTCAGATATAAACGAGGCATAAAATAGCTGGATTGGCTGTGAATCAAAGGGTTCAATTGCTTGAATAAACTGGTACAACGGTTGCAGTTGTCTATTGACGTGATTTAAGTCGGCAGATTGACCAATAAAAAAGACAACGTCAGGTAGCGTTTCAGGTGTAAACAGGGCGCTGCTATTTTCAATATCATCAAATAGCATAGAGGCGATACTGGCATTGTTCACGTCGTGTGTTGGTTCTGTATTATTTAGCAACTCATGCAAATACGTTTGTTCAAGTGTTGTTTGCGAAATAAACAACACACGCTGAGTTTTGAACACGTTTATGAGCTTTAGCAGCCAGTCAATCGGACACGTTAATGGTGTATGTTGCCAATGGTTTTTTAGCACTAACCAAGGTGTTTCTGGCGTGTTAGTGGTGTTACTCACAGGCGCTATGTTGGTGTCATCACATACAGCCAGCTCCTCAGGGTGAATAAAAGGGGTCGTTGGTAAATGCATTTTCATTGGTGGCCGAGCAAGCTCACGATAAAGTGTACGCCAGTTGATCTGTTTTGCAGTCAGCCAAAACTGCACAATGGCTTGCAAATTATCAGAGTTAATAAGCGTGATTAGGTCGTGGTCATTAATCTTTTCTTTGTCAGTATTTTTTACTTTTGACGCTTTAAAGTCACCAAATTTAATCTTTGAGAGGGTGTCTAATAGTTGTGTGCTTAACTCATCTACAGACGATACTATCCAAGCAGCACGGTAGGGGTGATGTTTTCTACCAACCTGTAAAGTATACGCTAAACGAGTTAAATTGTTTTGAGCTGACTTAACTGCATCTGCATTGGAAGTATCATGGTTTGATGTGGTTATAAAGTCATATAAAGTCTGAATTTTTGCACGCAGCGCAACTTCGCTGGTGGCAGAGAGTAAAACGATTGACTGAGCTGAGCCAGAAAGTTGCTCGCCATTACTCTTAAGGGAAGCAGGCTTTGCAACTTGTTGCATGTGATGAGATTCAGTTTGGTAAGTTAGCTCAACGGGATCTTCATCAGCTAGGTATTCCTCTAATACAATGTGCGCATTTACGCCACTGATCCCAAATGAACTCACAGCGGCGCGACGGTTACCTTTACTGTGCCACGTGGCCTGTTCGGTTTGCACATAAAATGGCGAATTATCAAGTGCAAGGTATGGGTTAAGCGTATCGATATGCAATGAAGGTGCAAGCGTTTTATGCTTAAACTGCAACAGCACTTTAATTATTCCAGCAATACCTGCTGCAATTTCTAAGTGACCAATGTTGCTTTTTACAGAGCCAAGCGCGCATGGCTGAGCATGCTGCACTGCGCTGTTACTCATTGCGTGTTTAAGGGCTTCCACTTCTATTGGGTCGCCAAGCGATGTACCAGTGCCGTGGCATTCAATATAGCTAAGTGTTGTAGGGTCTATATTGGCGTTTTGCCACGCTTGTGTGAGTAATCTGGTTTGCGCTTTGGCATTCGGTACGGTAAAGCCATGAGATTTACCACCATGGTTCACCGCAGATCCTAAAATTGTGCCGTAAATCGAATCGTTATCTGACTCTGATGCCGATAGTTTTTTAATAAACATCATTCCAACGCCTTCACCGCGCACAATACCATCGGCGTTTGCAGAAAATGCTTTGCAACGTCCTGTTGGGGACAAAGCACCGATGTCGTTCATAGCAATAGATGCGTTAGGGGAGTCAATGATATTGACTCCACCAACAATAGCTTGAGTACATTCACCTTGTTGTATTGATTGAATGGCTTTGTGGATTGCCACTAACGACGAGGAACACGTTGTATCGACCCCTTCGCTAGGACCATGCAAATCAAGCAAAAAGCTCATGCGGTTAGGTGCGAAAGCAGATGACGTGAGCAAGCCATCAGAGTAATTAGACTGACAACCAATAAATACACCGGTATTTGTACCAGCCAGAGACGTTGGGTCGTAGCCGGCATCCTCAATACATTTCCATACATGCATCATTAAGAGGCTTTCTTGTAACTGTATTCGCTTACTTTCCGCGGGGGCAATATTGAAAAACAAGGGATCGAAATGTTGTGTGCGGCTAACGCGCGCGAGCCAATTGACTTGATCGGGCAGCTGTTTGCCTGTTGCGTTTGTTACCTCAGGCCAAGTGTAGGGCCCGACGCAGTCTTTACTTTTAGATAGGTTTTGCCAGAAAGTATTTATATCTTTTGCTTCGGGGAATTCACCACTGACCCCAATAATCGCAATACGCTCGGAGGCTGCAACTTGCGCCAGTCGTTGCGTCACTTGCCCTTGCTTATGCGGCTCATCAGCGGTGTTTTGCTGGGTTGCGTCAGTATCGTCTAGCACGGTTACGCTGGCTAATAGGTCGGTTTCATGTTGCTCTAACAAGTGCATTAAAATGCTATTGAGTGTTGAGTGCATAAACAGCAAGCTCGGTGACAGGGATAGCTGGTACAATTTATTTAGCTGATTAATAAACGATATAAACACAATTGAATCAGCGCCTAAATCACCCAGATCAGCATCAGGGTCGATGTCGCTTGCATCAACACCGAGTAAAGAAGCTACGATATAGCTTATATCTTTGCGTAATTGTACCGCTAGCTCGGTTTTATTGGAAAAGCGTGGTGTGGTCGCGATTTCGGTGGGTGTATCAGTTGCCTCGTTATCGGTGCTTGAGTCCGTCATACGAGCGTGATCTTGTTGATACTCAACGACAGTTTGGCTATGACTGAATGCTTGATAAAATGCAGTAATCCCCGCAGCCGTTGGCATAGGTGAAAACCCAGTTTGAGTCAGCAGGGGGGCAAATTGAGGGTTGATTTTCATACCACCATCTTGCCAGTATGGCCAATCAATGCTGCAACTGTTTCCGCTGCGTAACCCTTGATTTACCAGTGTATGGCGATAATGCATATAGCTGTCTAAAAATGCGTTTGCAGTTGCATAGTCAACTTGTGTTAAAGCGCCATTAACGCCGCTTAAACCGCCAAAACACACAAAAAAATCTAATGGGAGGTCTTGAGTTGCTTCATCAAGGGCTATTACCCCTTTAACTTTAGGGCCTAGGACGTGTGCAAACGTGTCATGATCTTTGTTTATAAATAAACCGTCTTTCACTACGCCAGCCGCATGAATAATACCAGAGAGTTTTTTAAATTCAGTGAGCAGCTCTCTGACGAGCAAGATAACCGCCATTTTTTTCGTTACATCCACCTGGTAGTATTTGAGGTTGGTGTTTGGGTGCGCTAATGCCGCTAGCTGTTTTTGTACATGTGGGTGACTGCTTGGCTTCGTACCCGTTGTGATCACGGTTCTATGACCTGCTTGACGATTGAGATCATGAATTAAATGCGTACAAATACCTCCTAGGCCACCGGTTATTAAGTATACGCCTTTGTCTACCCATGGTGGTTGTGACGCCGGTGTTGGGCACAGGGTTTGGACTGGGTGGTAATCCAGAATGTAGCGATTACAGTGTCCATTTTCTATGTGGTAGCGGATCACATGATCATCACTGTAAAGGTTGTTGGTTATATAAGGCGTGAGCAGATTCTTCACGACAGTGCTGGTCGATACGACAGCACTTTGCGCGGTTTCATCATCAGTTTCAGTACGATATGTATGATCACTTAATAAAGCACTATCCAGCAAAATAAGCTGTGTTTTGAGCGTTGGGCACTCTAAACTGACCGTTTTCAATAAACTGTGCAGGCAAAAGTATACGTTGGACTGGCTTGAGCTGGCGCTTGTGGTATTGCGGTCATTGAGTACCAATTGACATACGGCTGCTGTTTTCGACTTAGCAATCCCTTTGAGTATGTCTAACAACTGGGTCGCATACGCTTCTACTTTTTGCTCAATCGTATAATGACTACAAAAAAGTGACTGTGTGGTTGCGCCGCTAATATTAAATTCAGGGACTTCACAAAAAACCACATGATGTTGAGGGGGGATTGGATCACTTTTTGACACATTTGAAGGGGGTTTAGCGACCCATGTTGGTGTTTTCAATTGCAAAGCAGTTGTATCGGTGTTGTTGCTGACGCGATTTTTTGATTTATCAAAGTCTTGCTCATGCAGATCAGCTGGTCTTTTCGGATCAGTAATCTCATTTGGCGCGTTAAGTGCCGTGTTATTAAGCCGTGAATGGTTTAGTTGACTATGTTGCAACGCATAGGCTTTTAATGCAAAAGGTGCCGTGGGTAAACTCAATTTCGAAACTTTTGCACCTTGATATAAAAACTGCCAGTCACTAAATCCAGTTTTAAGCCAAAGCTGCAAAATATCCTCATACGCATGTTGCGCGAAAAGATGTGTTAGCTCATTTTGCGTAATACTCATTGCGTCCGTATTTATTGGCTTATCCAAGGTGGTACGATGTAAATGGTTTTGTAATTGGGTTTTTAATTGCGTTAAAGAAGAGACCACAAAACCAGTACGATGTGCCATGACTTTACGGCCAGTCTGTAATGTATACGCGAGATTTACTCTCTCTTTCTCGCTTATCAGGGGTGAGTTGAGATGGCTCAGTAGGACCGCCATTTGCTGTTTTAATACCGGTCCACTGATAGCTGAAATCACCACAATACTGGGTTGTTGTATTAAACTGCTATGGGCAATATCTGTTGTATTTGTGTTGTTGGGCACGTACTCTTCCAAAATGGCATGTGCATTGGTGCCGCCTATCCCAAATGAACTTACCGCGCCGCGTCGAGGTAAATAGGGAGTGTGCCAGGCTTGGGGCGTGTCGATTATATAAAAAGGTGAGTTAGCTAAATCGATATGTGGGTTTGGCGTATTAAAATGCAAAGACGCGGGCAGCTGTTTATGATGCAACGACAGTGACGTTTTAAGTAATCCTGTTAAGCCAGCTAATGTATCTGTATGGCCGACATTAGATTTTACCGCCCCTAAACCACAAAACTGCTTATTTTGCGTGTATTGCTGATAGACCTGTTGTAAGGCGTTAAACTCTATTGGGTCACCTAAAGCCGTTCCTGTGCCATGGGCCTCAACATAACTAATACTTTCAGGGTTAATATTCGCACTGCGAAGTGTTTGCTCTATTACCGTCATTTGGCCTTTAATGCCTGGTGCAAAAAAGCCAGCCTTATCTTTTCCATCATTATTGACTTTAATGTCCCTGATCATACTGTAAATGTTATCAGCATCGTTGACAGCATCATCAGCGCGTTTAAGAACAATGACTGATACGCCGTTACCGCCAATCATACCATCGGCATGTTCATCAAATACTTTGCAGCGAGCATCAGGGGCAAAGTTTAAGCCTTTTTCGTATTGATAACCGGTATAACGCTGCGGATACAAACAAGCTGCCCCAACAATGGCATAATCTATTTCTTTTGCTTTGAGTGCCGTGCATGCCAAAGCAATGGCCGACATAGATGATGAGCAGTTGGAATGCACGAATAGGCTTGGACCTGTAAACCCTAAATGATAAGACAGGGTTGAGGGTAGTGTGCCAGGTTGGTTAAGTGTTGAGGCAACATAGTCTTGAGCATTTAGAATGAACTGGTCATCTTTGATTTTATCATGCAAATTTAAGTCAGGCGTATCGGTGGCAGAAGCGCTGATATAAACCCCTGTATTTGGAATATTATCGCAATTGTAGCCCGCATCTTCGACTGCTTTCCATGCATGAAGTAACAGCTGACGCTGAGAATAGCTCATGGTTTTGGCATTTTTTTCTGAAATATTGAAGAACGCGGGGTCAAACAGGTCTTGCCCATCAACCCATGAGTCTAACCAAGTGATTGGTGACGCTTCACTGGCTTCACTCAGCCTTTTAATGGAATCTTTGCCTTGAATGAGGTTTTGCCAAAATGCTTGGTGCGTATCTGCATCAGGGTAATGGCAAGATACCCCAATCATGGCAATGCTTGAAGCGTAATAGGCAGGGGAAGGTGAGCTAGCTGGTGGCTCAGTTAATGACTCAGTTAATGGCCCAGTTAATGACTTAGACGATTGTTCATGTGCTGGTATATGTGCTGTTGCACCCGTGTTATCGCTTTTGGCATGTATTCCCTGACGGTTATTTTGGCTTGGCAAATTAAGAGTTGACCCAACGAGGTTAGTTGCTTGTAACACAGGATGAGTGAAACAGTTGTCTTGTATATGTAAGGCCATCGCTCGGACCGTACTGTATTGAAATATATGAGTAATTGAAAATTCCACATTCAATTGTGCCGCGAGTTTTGCAGATAACACATTTGCAAGTAAGGAGTTACCCCCAACCTCAAAAAATGGGTCATCAACGCCAACGTGGTCAATGTCAAGTACATCTAACCAAATCTGAGTAATGCTTGTTAGCAATTGAGACAGAGGCTCTGGATGATTGATATCAGAGGCTTTGGTAACTTGGTTGCCTAGCGCCTTAACGGTGGTTGATGCGGTGCTAGAGTTTGCGATACGTGCCTCTGCATAGGGCGCTTTATCGTTTTTAGCGAGATCGCATAATGCATTTTTATCAACTTTACCATTCGCCGTAAGGGGAAACTTATCAACAAACATAAAAAATGCGGGCACCATATACTCAGGTAAACAACGTTGTAAGTCGCCTCGAAGCGTAGTGACAGATATGGGTCCTGTCGTAATAAGGTATGCAGTTAACACATCACCGTATTGTTTATTTTGTGTGAGTACGTATGCATCGGTCACATAACTGAGGCTTACTAGCGCATATTGTACTTCTCCTAATTCGATTCGATGCCCACGGATCTGCACTTGGTCGTCACTTCTTCCGACATACTCAAGTAGTCCATGGGGATTTAAACGTGCTAAGTCTCCGGTACGATATAAGCGAATTGGATGTGACACATCCGAGCAGCTGCTTATTGCGAGCGAGACAAACTTTTTAGCGGTTAACTCAGGTTGATTTATATAGCCTCTCGCAACACCGGTACCAGCCACATACATTTCACCAACCACGCCCTGTTTAACCGTGTTTTGTTGCTCATCCAATAGATGGATCTGATAACCTGGTAATGGTTGACCAATGATGCTTTTATCACTGTGCTGCGACACCAGTTCGGGTGTTATTGTGGCAGCTGTAACGTGTATGGTGGTTTCAGTGATCCCATACATGTTGATCAATTTTGGCATGGGCTCGGATGACGAAAACCAAGGTTTCAAACGTGATAGGTTGAGTGCTTCACCGCCGAATATAATTGTGTGTAAGTGCGATGTTAGAACGGGGCTCGCAGTAAAAATATCCATTAAGGGGTAAAAAGCAGACGGCGTTTGATTTAAAACCGTCACTTTGTGCTCAGCAACAAAATCTGCAAAGGCTGCACAATCTTTTTTAGTAAAATCATCAGCAACGACTAATTTACCGCCATTGAGTAATGCCCCCCATATTTCCCAAACGGAAAAGTCAAAGGCATATGAGTGAAATAGACACCAAGTATCGCTTGCTGAAAAATCAAACAGTTGCTGACTGTTTTGTAGAAGCTGCGTGACATTTTGGTGCTCAACAAGCACGCCTTTAGGTTGCCCTGTAGAACCTGAAGTGTAGATGATGTATGCCACATTACGTGCATCTACTAACGTCCCTTTATTAGGTGCTGCGTGCATGAATGGTGTGTCACTGGGCTTGCTCAAACACTCAGTGCTTTCTATTAGAGCTGTGTCGAGTGATATAATTTGAGCTTCACTGATACTGAGCTTTAGTGCATTTTTTAACGTACTTTCATGGGCAAACGACAAAGCAGAATCGATTAGAAATAACGCTGGCTTTGCATCATTTAAAATAAATTCAGCTCGCTCTGGTGGTGAGTTTGAGTCAATCGGCACATACGCTGCGCCTGTTTTTAAGATGGCTAAAATAGTTACTATCAACTCTAACGACGGTGCTGCACACACAGCTACGCGTATATCTTGCGTTAGACTGTGCTTAAACGCATCTTGGTTACGTAAATAAACAGCCAAAGCGGTGGATTTTTGGCTAAGCTCGCCATACGACATCTTACGCTCTGCAAAAATGAGTGCGGTATTGTGTGGTGCTGAAATAGCCTGTTTTTCAAACAGGTCGACGATACTCACCGGTGATGATGAATATTGAGGGCGCGTTGTGTTGTCAACGTTTGGTACGCTGTAATTATTGATAGAAGAGCGCATTTCACGTGCGTTAGCCGCGTGCGCTGTATTGACAGAGTACTCGGCAATGGCTTTATCATGGGCTCTTGAACCCGCAGTTAAAATATCGACAATAAGGTTTTGATACGTCTGCGCGAATTGCTCAACCGTTGCTTGATGGTAAATCGCTTGGTTAAACTTAAACGTAACCCGATACAGGTCTGACATTGGGGTAACTTCTAAACTTAAATCAAGCGTAGGGTTTTGTTGAAACTCGTCCCATACCGTATTCACCAGTGCTTTATTGCGATCAATCCATGCGCTTTGAACAAAGTTATGATAGGCATAACCCACTTGAAAAATAGGGTGGTGCGAGACATTTCTCGGTGTACGTATGGCACTGACAATGTCAGAGAACGGATATCCGCTGTGGCGAATGATGGAGTTTAATTTATCTTGGTTGCTCAGTGCTAATTCAACAAATGTGCAAGATGTGTCAATGGTATTGCGCAAAGGCAGTTGATTAACGAATAGCCCTAACGATTTACTCATGTCTGTTGTGGGACGATGTAAAACAGGGATACCAATCAGCATTTCTTTAGAGTGACTAAAATGCTGCAATACTAACTGATACACAGTTAAGAAAAATACCGATGCACTCACGCCAGTTTGCTTTAAGTAATCCTCAATCTTACTGTGAGTGTGGGGGGCAATGGATACATTCACCCGTGAAACATTATGGGTAGGCATTGGTGCAGGGGGTTTTACATGGTTTAGTGTCATTACTGGCAATGTACCTTGCAGTTCATTTTGCCAAAAACGCTGCATGATGACACCTGATTCACTGTTTAGCATGGCCTTTTCCCATTCTAAGTAGGTGAAAAATCCTAAGTCAGGCTCCGGTGCAGTGAGTACTTGATGGTTTAGCATGTGCGGTGCGTGTGTATTGGAGTGCAATAGTTCGGTATATGTACTCATCAGTAATTCAAGAAACAGACTGGCTGACACGCCATCAATGATTAAGTGATGGAAGACAATGACCATTAAGTCCAGAGAGTGCCCATTGTTGTTAACATGCCAGCAGCTGGCTCTAATGAGTAATTTCTGATTCAGCTCGAAGGGAATATTTATCGTATCATCAATCTGTTGAATTAACTCTGTTTTAGAGTCACAGTGTGCTAGATGCGTACTAATAATTGGTGTCAGGTCTAATAAGGCTTGTGTTGGTAAGCCTTCAATTTCGCGCATTGATACAGTCAAAATAGGGTGCTTTTGGCATACCCAATCGAGCGCATTTTGCATCGTTTGTACATTCACATCGGCAACTTCAAATACTAAAGGGACATTATTGGCAGTTAAACTTGGTTGTTGTTTTTGTTGTAACCATAGGCCTTGTTGTGCTTTTGATAATGCCATTGTGTCCTGTAATCGCGAAGCGTCTTTACTGAGCTTGATCTTTGGCGTTGTTGTTTGATGTTGTGATGAACACACTTGGTGTGTTACCAGATAGGCATTTAGTGTGTCGATGGTATCCACTTCAAAGAGCAGTGCCGGTGGTAAAGCTGAGATACTCAAAAACCCGTCTGATTCTACTCTTTGTGCGATAGACATGAGCATAATTGAGTCAAACCCCATTTCGCGGAAGTTTTCATGTATGTCTAAATCACTCGGTGGGATCTGAGTGATATCATAAATGACCGATTTAAGATAGCGCATGACTTCTTCACTGCTTTTTTGTGCTTTTGAATTGGCATGCTCCTCACAGTTGTGTGGTGCGCGGTTAAGTGTACCATTCGATGACGCTGTTGAATTTGGCCATATAGGCTGGTGCCATAATTGGGAAAGTTTGTCAGGTTCACCATATAAAAAACAATGTTGCGCAGCTTTACTTGCATGAGAGAGCGCTTGATAAAAAGCATGAATGCCCGTTTCACTTGGGAGTGGGCAAACGCCTTGTGTGCGCAACATTGAAAGCGTTATGTCGTCAATTTGCATGCCACCATCACACCATAAAGGCCAATTAATCGACACACTGATGCCTCGGCGTTTGCCTTGTTTTTCTAGCGTACGTCGATGTGACATAAACAGGTCTACAAAGGCATTAGCGCAGGCATAATTGGCTTGACCTAGATTACCCAAAACCCCTGCAATTGACGAAAAGCACACAAAAAAGTCAAGGTCTAGCGTTTTACTTGCTTCATCTAGCGCAATAGCGCCGGAGACTTTTGGGGCGAAGACTTCATTTAAGCCAGTATTGTGATCGTTTGACGCGTTATTTGTGCGTTTTTTCTGTATAAGGCAGTCTTTTATGACCCCTGCACTGTGTATAATTCCCGTAATGGTGCCATGATTTGAGCTTATTTGGCTGAGCAATTGCGACACACTATCTACATCACTGATATCGGCGCTGACGTAGTGCACTCGTGGCGCATAGCTATTTTTAGCCGGACTATATTGTGCGTTATTCAGCATATTGAGCTGGGCATTGATGGTATTGTTTAGTGGCGTTCTACCAATAAGAATGATTTGGCTATTGGCGGTATTATGCAAAATTTCTTGTGCGAATATACATCCGAGTTTGCCCATTCCTCCTGAAATGACGTAAACCCCATGCTCTTTCCAAAGTGTTTGCTCATCATTGTTCGTTGTATCAGTACTATCATCGCAGTTAACACTAGTATAAATGAGTATTGAACGGTTATCACCGTGGTAACGTACTATGTTGCTGATAGAGGTTTCGTTTACGCCAACCAAGGTATCAATTGAATTATCAATCAAGTTACCCCGTGTTTTAACATGGGAAACGGCAAGTTGAGGCAGAGTTGCTTCATGATTTATCTTAGCTATAACTGCTTCTTCACTGAATGTGGTGTAATGATCTTGAGGGTTTTCATTTGGTTCAAACATGATCAGTTGAGTGTGCAGCTGAGTATACTCAAGTGACGCTGTTTTAAGTATCCCAGATAACGACAGCAGTAAGTCAGAGCAAGAGAGCCGTGATGCTTGAGCGCTATCATTGATCACCAGTTGTAATAAAGTAGGAGACGTGATTGGGCTCAATGAGTGTAAGTAATCTAACAGTTGTGAGGCATAACTTTGCACAAGGTTTTGTGCAATGATGTGTGCGTGGTTGTTATCTTGAAATGCGTCTATTGTAGCGGTATTTAGCGCATGCAAATGCAGCACTGTAGTATTGTCAGCTATCATGTTACGGGTATGAGACTTAAGCTGAGCATCACCCACCGTGATGATATGACGAATGTTATGTGTTGGGCGGTGCGCGTATGTTTCACTGCGGGTTTGTGTTTTGTCAGCAGCAACCCATTGTGGGATGTAATGCAGCAAGTGGGCTGCGGCGCTTGTTAAGTATGATGTTTTATTCTCTTTTTGCCCGCTATGTCGTGTATGAGTAAAGTTGCTCGTTTGATAGTTGTTATCAGTGTGAGGCTCTAAGCCAAGGGCTGTTGCTGCACTCGCTGCCACCATCTCACTACTAGGCGGTGTGATATGGTCCGCTTTATCACAGACAATATGTTGCTCGTTTCTTTGCAAGGTTAATTGAGGAGAGTGAGCATTAGGCAGCCAGTGCCGCTCTTTTGCAAACGGATAACTCGGTAAGCGTATTGTATTGGGGGGGTGAGCTCCATAGAGCAAATGCCAATCGATTGGTGCGCCAACCACCCATAATGAGAGCAACTTAGTATACTCTCGCTGTTCGACCCAGCGGTTAAAGTCACTGCTGTCTAAGGCTGATAGAATCGTTTTTCCCTGCTTTACTTCCCCTTTTTTCCAAAGACCCTGTTCTTTATGAATAAAAAGGTGTAATTCGGTTTTGATTTGTTCAGTACTTGATGCCACAAACCCCATACGATACTCCATTTCTTCACGTGCAATCTGGAGTGTGTATGCAATGGCTTGACAACATTGTGTGCTGTTCGCGTGTATCCAATTATGTAATTGTTGCGCTTTTTCTCGCAACGAATAGGGGGTTTTAGCCGATAAATTGATAATGAATGGTTGTGATGCACTCATCACAGTCGTGATTGGTTGTGGTGTAAACTCCTCAACAACCAAATGGGCATTGGTGCCACTGAATCCAAACGAACTTATCGCAGCTCGTCGCTTTTGACCCACATCCACATGCCAATCTCGCACTTGTGTGTTCACAAAAAATGGTGAATCTTGCCAATTTATATGCGAATTGCCGATGTTAAAGTTAGCCGAAGGTGGCAAGGACTTGTGCTTCAGTGCAAGAAGGGTTTTGATCACGCCAGCCACACCCGCGGCAGTTAAACAGTGACCTATATTGGTTTTAACAGAGCCTAACGCACAAAACGCCTTTTTTTCGGTATCGTGTCGAAACGCGCGTGTTAAAGCTTGAAATTCAATGGGGTCGCCGAGTTTTGTGCCTGTCCCATGTGCCTCAATAAGACCAATGGATTCAGGGGGAATATTAAAGCGATTATAGAGATCACGATGCAGTTGTTCTTGAGACACTGAACTGGGGGCGGTAATGCCACTGGTTGTGCCATCTTGATTGGTCGCTGAGCCCAAAATAACGCCATAAATGTGATCTTTGTCGGCAATGGCATCAACTAAGCGCTTTAATATCAATACACCAACCCCTTCGCCGGGAACAAATCCATTCGCCCTGTCGTCAAACGTATAGCAAGTACCGTCAGGGCTTAACATACCCGCTTTCCCCGCATGTTTCGAGAACTTGGCGGTGCATAATGTTGCGACTCCACCAACAATGGCACTAGAGATTTCGTTATTAACCAGCGCCTGACATGCCATATGAATGGCCACTAAAGACGACGAGCAAGCTGTATCCACAGCGATGGCTGGACCTTTTAGGTTTAAAAAATATGATACACGAGCCGGAATAACCGAGCCGGCATTCCCCCAAAATATTTGAGCAGGCGCGTCATCAGTCGCTAAACTCGCATAATCTCCTTGCGCACATCCAAGGTATACCCCAATATTTTTACCCGCTACCGAAGTTGCCATATTGGCATCATCTAACGCCTTATAGCATTCTTGTAAAAACACTCTTTGTTGAGGGTCCATGTACATGGCTTCTTGTGGCGTAATTGAGAAAAACCCAGCGTCAAAAGACGAAATATCGTCGAGTAAACTGGCATAACGACACCATGCTTGCTCTTGTTCTGCGAGGGTATTGAGACTCCAACGCTGTTGTTCTACCACAGAGGTTTGATGGTTTTGGATCAGAGACCAATATTCATCTAAATTTGTTGCTGTACCAAATTGACCGCTCATACCGATAATGGCAATTTTGTTATCCATATCAGGGTCTGGTGCCGGTGGCGTATGCGTTTTCTCAGCTCTAAAAGCGGTTTTGTTTGATGGCGTTAAATCAATTGAAGAAGGCTTTCTATATGTTTTTTTGTTGCTTATTTCGCCCATACTGGCTACTGAATTCGTATTGCCGTTAATAATATTGTTGTGTGGCTCAGTCTCATTTACATGTGCTTGTGGTGCACAGTCCGGTAATTGGTGCGCAAGATGGGTGTGATGCTCTGTGGCGATGTACTGACTCAATGACGCAATAGAAGGATAATCGAACAGCAAGGTTGCAGGCAAACTCAAATCAAATTGTGCATTAATATCGTCTAGCATTTGTATCGCTAAAATGGAATCAACACCATAGTCAGCAAACGATTCTTGCGAATCTAACTCGTCTTGTGGTATCCCCAAGGTGTTGCTAGCAATAGCAAACAAAGTTTGCGTGATAAAAGTGAGTGTGCTCGAAGCAAGCGAAGTCGTGTTATGTGTATCGGTCATAGCCATGGTGTTTTCTTGGTTGTCAGATCTGGTTGGAGGTACTGAGTTGTTAGTTTGTTTATTATTTACCTGAATTATGTCAACGGGCTGAACGATTTGCCCATTACTGAGCGCTCGAATAATGTGTTGTGCAGAGCTTTTGTGAGTTGACACATGGATATGTGTAAAGCCTTCTTCAGCCAGCACTTGCTGCCAACCCTCAACCGATAGCAGGGGTGACCCATCAATACGAAGTGCTTTATCTTCGCTTAACCACCAGCCTTCAAGTAAGCCAAACGTAAGTTGGGTAAATAGCGACTTTTCAACGACTTCGTTAATAATTAACGTCCCGCCAGGCTTTAAACAGGCCTTGGCATTTTGTAGTGTTGTTCTAATATGCGCCGTTGCGTGCAGAACATTGGTGGCAATCACCACATCGTAATACGCCAATTTAATATTTTGCGCTGCCAGTGGTGTACTGACATTAAAATATTGCGTGTGTAAGAATGGGTAGTCATTTTGAAAGCGTGCTTTTGCGTGATTAAAAAATGCTTGGGATAAGTCGGTATAGGCGTATTCACCCACAGACCATGCATCTAAACTAGGTAACACAGCGTGGGTGGTCCCCCCCGTGCCAGCGCCAATTTCAAGTACATTTATAGTACTGACGTTAGTATGAGTGAGGTAATGCTGTACTTGTTCAACCAGAACGCGATTGGCATAGTCTGCTTGGGCATTGTTTTGATAGACACTCTCTACTAACGTTAATTTACCCTGTGGAAATACTACATCAGTGGCCTTTTGAGTGCCGGATAGAATATCCGGCAATTGCGCCAAACAAGCAGCAAGGAGCGGGTTTTGTGATGCAAGCGCCTCATTGTATATGTCATCTAGTATGTCGATGTTAGCTGGTTCAGCACTAACAATTTCACTATTGACGAGCACTCCCGCGCCAGCTAAATATGTTTGTGTTTCTTGCCACCAGAGGCTGAAATGTGCAGGCAGTTGGCAGAGGGCAGCAGTGCGTTTATCTTCAGTATCCCACTGGGCTTTTATAAGTGCATGACGCAACAAGGCAAGTATTTGAGTATTGTCTGTGCTGGGGTTACTTACATCATAAGGTACACGTGACGTGAATGTATTAGACAGAGCGTCATTAACCAATAAAGACTCATCAGCTGAGTAACTGTAGTGTTTAGTCATGTGAGTCAGTGTATTTTGCGCGAGCTTAATGACCCCAACTTGAGCGAGGGGAGATTGCATAAATTGCGCTAACGCCTGCATTCCTTCATCAACCTCAATTGATCCTATCCCTTGTTTTGCCATTTTATTTTTATAAAACGCATCGCTGACTATGCCAATTGATCCCCAATACCCCCAATTGATCACTTTAATGGGCATCTTTTGTGCGTAAGACTGTGCGAGGCTATCGAGGTAGTGACAACCAGCCGCATAGTTACTTTGCCCTGGCGCAGGAGAGAATGATTGAAGGGATGAAAAAAACAGAAAGAAGTCTAAATCAATGTCTTTGAATAGCTCAAGCGCAACGTCACCCGTTTGTTGTTTGGCGTGATAGCTGCTGATAAATTGCGCTTCATTCATTTTCGCGATACTTTGATCATTGAGCTGCAAAATAGAATGAATTACGCCGTGAATGTGTTTAAATGTGGCGTTTATATCATTGAGTACTGTTTGCATTGCGCTCTTATCGCCGGCATCAACGCTGTAATATACCGGTGTTTTACCTAGATTACTTAATTGCGTTAGCGCGCGTTGAATATCGTTGTTTTTTTCACGACGGCCAAGCCAAATAAGCTGAGCATCATAGGTGCGAATTAACCATTCGCTGAAGGCGTATCCAAGCCCACCGGCACCGCCTAAAATCACATATACCCCATTTTGACGATAAGCACATTGACCTGATGTATTCGGGAACTGAGCTGTCTCCTGTGTTACACCCATGCTTTGATAGTGGTGTGATGCAATATCAAACGCATACCATTGGCTGCTGCGATAGGCATAAAATGCAGGTGCTAGAGTGACTACTTGTTGCCACAGGATGTCGGTTTGGGACACGGGTGAACAATCAAATAGATTGGTAGGCATATCAACAATCGTAATATGCCAAAGCGGGTATTCTTGGGCGATACTTTGCAGTAATCCAATCAGCCCTGCGCCTTGTGGATTAACTTGCTCACAATGTACACGTTGGGTTTGTAGTGTCACTAAGGTGATGGTCAGTGCTTTTTCGCCATAACCCGAATGGAGCAGTGATTTAATGTACTTAAAAAAAGCCAAAGGATCGGCGAACTCATCACGCGCAAGCCAAATAAGGTGATTCGATAAATGATTTGGATGTACGGCTGTTTCACTGTGTTGTATGTCATTTTGAGTGTTATTAGCAAAGGGCGGTTTATAATGAGTAGGGCCTTGATAATCCCACAGTGTCGCTTGCAAAAGGTCATTGCTAAGTGGCGTTTTTTTAACGTCATCAAACGCCGTAATAACCCAACAAGGTGTAACCGTCGCAAGTATCTGAGAGTTGGGGGCAGGATTAGTGATATCTGATGACGGCAAGCTTGTTTCAAGTGCATTTTCTGTAAGCTTAATGTCAATAGACGCTGTTATTGAACGCATAGAAAACCCCGTAAAACGCACGCATGCTTTCGCATTTTCTGTGTATATTGTGAGGTTGAATTTTTTGACTGAGTCGCCATTATTTGATGTTTTTGTCGCGTGAACCCATAACATTACCTGTGTATTTGTTGAGTTTTCACTGTTAGAGGTGAGTTTATTGTTTGCTGAAAACGCCTCCGATAAAGCGGCAATATCAGTAAAGGCAATATGCTCTAAGGCAAAGGGTAATGCTAACTCTTCGCTATCAGAAAATGCCATGAGTGATTGTAAGGCACTGTCGAGTATGGTTGGTGATACGTTAAAGCCTTTAAAGTAGCACTTATCAAGTAATAATTGAGCAAGTAACTCGTCACCTTGCTTTTGAATTTTATGCAGTCCTTGAAAGGCCGTGCCATAGTTGATGCCGGCTTTTTCAAAGATGTTGTAAATTTCTGCTTTTGTGTGTTCAATTAGTTCAGGGTGGGTTGCGCTATCTTTAAACACAAGATCCGGCCAATGAGTCTTTGTTGACGACGTGAATAAATTGACGGGGGCCGTGGGTTGCGAGAGTCGATTAGCCAGCAGAGCATGCCCTTTAACATAGACCTGCGGGTTGTCATCTAAATGACTCCACAGTTCAAATGTGAGGGTGTTCTGGTCTTCCCATAATGATAAGAATATGCTCGTCTGTGGGCTATGCTCTTCAATAACGATAGGACGCAGCCAGCTAATATTTTTTAATTCTACGATGTGATCGGCTGTCATGTTATGTGATTGACGAATGGCCTCGACTATCATTTCCAAGCTGCACACCCCTGGCAATACTGCTTGATGATTGACTTTGTGGTCTGCGAAGAAGAATTCTTGGCCATTAAATGTCGCAGTAAATACCAGTTCATCCATGGCAGGCACCGTTGTGTGGAGCAATGGATGAAGTGTGTGTGTGCTGTTCGGGATTAATTTTTCGACCGACTCGGTTTGCGTTATCCAGTATTGTTTGTGCGAAAAAGGGTAACTGGGTAAGCTAACTCTAGATGGAGTAAAACCAGTATACAGGGCTTCCCAGTCGACTAAGTACCCGTGAGTCCACGCTGTTAACAATGCCGATAAATCTAGGTGTGAGCGTGCATCTGAGTGAGGTTTTGGCCAAGGTTCAGCCTGAGTCAGTGTGTGTTTATCTACTATATTTTCACACCAGTGATCAGGGGTATTTGTAATGTAAGCATGAAGTTGCTGCACGGCCTCAGACAACGAAGAAGCAACAAATCCGACACGATATGCCATGGCATCACGACCAACTTGTAAAGTATAAGCCAAGTCTTGTATGGTTAATTGCGCATTGCTTTTATCATCAGTTAAAGCTTCTTCAATAAAGGCCAATAACGCAGAAGCCCGCTGATGTAATGCACGCTTGTTTTTGGCTGATAAGACAAACACGGATTGAACAATATTTTCGGGTTCAACGACACATGGCACTGCAGTATATGCGGGGGGCTCTTGTAAAATGACATGGGCATTGACGCCAGCAAAACCAAACGATGAGACACCTGCAATACGTGGCGAAGCTGATTTGCGTGGCCATGGTGTCGATTCAGTGACCAGTTCAAATGGTGACTTAGCGAGGGATATTTTGGGATTAAGCGTGGTAAAGTTTTGTAGCGGTGAAATGGCATTGTAGGCGAAGCTCAATAGTACTTTTATAACACCGGCAATACCCGCAGCCGACTCAAGATGACCAATATTGGTTTTTACGGTACTTAAGTAGCACGTTGACTCTTTGCTATTTTTCGCTTTTGTGGCTCTAAATGCACGCTTTAAGCCTTGAATTTCAAGCGGATCCCCTAATTTGGTGCCCGTCCCATGCAATTCTACAAACGATATTTGATCTGAGCTGATCCCCGCTGACTCATGGGCTTGTTGGATCACCCGAGACTGAGAAAATGGGCTCGGTGATGTGAGTGTGTTGGTTTTACCGGAATGGCCAATACTGCTGCCCTTAATGATGCCGTAAATGTTGGCATTGGCTTCACGTGCTTTGTCGAGCGGCAACAATAGAAGCATGCCAAGGCCTTCACCGCGAACGTAACCATCGGCATCGGCATCCAGTGTTTTACAGCGACCTTTGGGGGATAACACGCCGAGTTTACTAAATGATACATATCGACTTTTGGTGATCAGTAAATTAACACCGCCTACCAAAGCGGCCGAGATATCATTGGTTTTAAAGTCGTTGAGCGCTTTGTGAATTGCCACCAAAGAGGAAGAGCAGGCGGTATCTACGGTTTCGCTTGGCCCCTGAAAATTAAAGTAGTGAGAAATACGATTTGCAAATACGCCGGTCGACATGCCCGTTAAAAAGTGAGGGTCAATATTACTCGTTGAAAACTCTTGATAATCGGTGTTGCTACACCCTAAATAAACACCTGTTTTGGTATTTTTAAAGGTTGAAGGAGATAAGCCCGCATCTTCAAAGCAGGCCCAAGCCAATTCCAAACTTAAACGCTGTTGTGGGTCCATACTTTGCGCTTCTGTTGGCGATATAGCAAAAAAGCTGGCATCAAAGCCGTCGATGTTGTCAATGAACCCGCCCCATTTACTTATTATTTTTTGTTCATGTTTTTTAGGAGCAGGATCATAATCTTTTTTCCAATCCCAGCGTTTTTTTGGGATCTCGGTAATACTACTGACTTTATTGTTTAGGTTGTGCCAAAACTGCTCTTTTGTGAGCGCACCGGGAAAGCGAAGAGACAAGCCCACAATTGCAATATCTTGAGTAGTGTGGGTGTTAACGGGTGCCGATGGTGTTTGGGTATCTTTCATTATTTGTCTCTAAAACGTCTATGTCACAGTGCGATAAAATAAGCGGTTAATTACTATCTTTTGCGTTATATTTTTGGGTTGTACCAGCTAAAATAGCGATGCGCTGCGGATACGAGCCCCAAAACCGACTGCAATAACAGGCGGTTTGGAGATAACAGCGCATTATTTTTCGTAAATGGTGTTGTTGATCACAAGAATATCGATGCCCGACATCAAAAATACAGCAAGCATGTCTTCAACTGAGTGAACAATGGGTTTTCCCATAATGTTAAAGCTGGTGTTCAGGACTACGGGTACCCCAGTGATTTGTCTGAAATTTTCGATTAAGTTGTAATAAGGTTCATTCCACTGCTTTTTAACACTTTGCAAGCGGCCGGTGTTATCAACATGAACCACAGCAGGCACTTTACTTCGCACAGCTTCTTTAAATACCAAAGTACGTTCCATATAAGGCGACTCTTGATAATTCTCAAAGTATTCTTCGCCATATTCATGCAAAATTGAGGGGGCAAATGGCCTAAACTCTTCTCTGAATTTAACGCGAGCATTGATAATATCTTTCATGTCAGTTAAACATGGGTTGGCTAAGATAGAGCGGTTACCTAAAGAGCGGGGACCAAATTCAGCGCGTCCTTGTGCCCAACCAATAATTTTACCTTCAGCTAAGAACTCTGCAGTTTTTTTATAGACATCATCACCGTGGTCTGTCACTTTTAAATGACTATATTGCGCAAGTTTATCGAGTGACTTTTGCTTGATAACACAGCCAGTATAGGGAGATTGGATTGTTGTTTCAGGCTGCCACTGGGGGTGATCTTGTTGATAACTCAAAAGGGCTGCACCAATGGCATTGCCATTATCGGCAGGTGCTGAGGGCACATAAATATTATCAAATTTGGACTGTTCTAACGCGGTGCCCATAAAGGATGAGTTTAATGCGCAGCCGCCAGCAATGGTGAGGTTTTTCGATGGGGCGTGCTCGTATATAGCGTTAATGAGATCCATAAAGATTTCACTGAATACCAATTGGCCTGTATAGGCAAAGTCTTTGTACTGCTCAACCGATTCTCCCGGCGCGCGCGCCATGCTTTTAATTTCTTGCATGATGGCATTCAGGTTTTTGGGCACTGCGAAGTTCCCGTTTTTAACTTGTAACGACGAACGTAGCAAGTTATATACTGTGTCATCTTTTTTACCGTATGGCGCAAGCCCCATAACTTTCCACTCTTCTCCTTTGAGCGGATCAAATCCGAGGTTTTCACAAATAATGGTGTAAAACAATCCTAAGCTTTTAAACGAGCGCTTTACTTTGATGGGCGCAGGGGTAATAACGCCATTTTTATAGGTGAAGTAATCAATACTACTTTTTTCCCCCATGCCATCAACAATTAAGCAAGATGCTTCACTGAACGGGCTATTAAAGCAGGCATTTGCTGCATGGGTTAAGTGATGATCGAAGTAGCGTATGTCAGTTGCGGGCTTTTTTCGATAATTACCGACGATGAAGTTTCGACAAGACGCTTCAAAAAACCGAGACAAAGTACGACCCGCAGCAGCATGAGAGGCTCTGGCAAAATAAAATTGATCCTTAATGTCTCTGGTATTTACATCAATATTAAATGAGAAGGTTTCTAATACGCTCAATAAAATGTTTTCAAGGATATTGGTGCTTTTCGCTCGACCTTTACTCCATGTTTTTGCAATCACCAGCTCAGTACAGTCAGCGCAGTATTGTTTGAGTATTTCTTCTATGTAATAGGGGTTATCGGGCAGACAATATAAACCTCTTTTATATTGTAAGAATCGCTCTGCATCTTCAGCAAAAACTACGTTGCCGTGGGCATCAACAATTGCCAGTGCAGGATCATGGAATGATGTTGCTAAACCAATATAATATTTCATTGTATCTACCAAAGTATTTTAAGTGTTTGTTTCAATTTAAAAATGAGTGTCATCTTTAAGTTGCTGCTCTATTATTAAGCGCGAGTAAATTTAAATGCATTGCAGCTCGTCAAGGGCAAAGTAGCCATTAAAGTTGTGCAAATACACAACGGCTCTTTGGCCAAAAATAAGCGTGGCCTGTGAGCGTGTTGTCATAATAGGGTTTGTCATTGAAGTGACGTGCGTAATACTGCGAACTTGCGTGCCAATAGGGTGATGTAAATTCCAGTTCTCAACGTGTTGCTGTGGGCTTAACTTGGGCGGCTCTGCCTTTGCAAGCATGGTTTCAGTTTGACGCTGTTCGGCTGGTATAGGCGTGTTAATCGGGCTGACATGTAGTTTCGTCGTTAGTAGATTAGTACCTAGGCGTGTTGAATGCCTATCTGTATCTTGCTCGCTATTTTGCGCTATATCTTGCGTGATGTTTTGTACTAACTTTGTGAGTACTTTTTTTGGTCCAAGCTCTTTAAATTGCATGTTACCTTGTGCGTACAAGTATTGGATGCTTTGGGTCCATTTTACTGGCTGGGTCATTTGTGCAATCAAATGGTGCTTTATATCATCGGGTTGATAAGGTAAGCCTGTAACGTTGGCAATCACAGGCGTCTGTATTGCTTTAAAAACAGTATTATTAATGACCTTTGCAAATTGTTGTTGGGCATCTGCCATGTAACGAGAATGAAAGGCGCCACTGGTATTGAGTGGAATAAAGCGCCCACCTTGTTGTTCAATTATGGCTTGGCTGTGCGCAATGTTTTTAGCCAACCCAGAGATCACAATTTGCTCACGCGAGTTAAAGTTTGCAATATCGATGCTGCGTAACTGTGGGTGTTCAAGGCAGCTTTGGAGGGTTGTTTCATCGATATTTAAAATTGCCGCCATTGCACCTTGTGGTGCATTACTCATGAGTTCCCCTCGTTTTATAACCAGCTTTAAGGCGTCTTCAAAGCTTAAAGCGCCAGATGCATAAAGGGCATTAAACTCTCCCAAGCTGTGACCCGCTAAAAAATCAGCTGACTGTCCAGATTGTTTTATTTGCTGATGATAGGCGAGGGCATTAACGACAAATAGGGCCGGTTGTGTGTATTGGGTGTTATTGAGCTGTTTATGTGTATCGTTAAGACAAAGCTGCTCAACGGAATAGCCTAATAGCTTATCAGCAAGGTTTATGAGCTCTGGGAATTGCGCAAAAAGCGTTTTACCCATACCAACATATTGAGAGCCTTGACCCGGAAATAAATAGGTGTTCATCATTGAAAAAGGCCTTGTTTTACTGCTGAGCCTATATGGCACTGGGTTTACTAAAAGCAACGAGTTGCTGTGTTTTGATACTGAGTAATTCAGCCGTTTCTTGCATGAGTTTATTGGCAATATCGGCCACGTGGCGATTTTGCCAACGCTCAAGTTTTGAGCCTTTTACCCATTGATTAAAAGCACCGAGTGCAGGGCCCGTATGTACTTGAAAGTTCACTTTGTCTTGTGTGGTGCCCGAAAAGGCCAGCTTCATACTGTAAGAGAAGTACCAACGGAATATTCGCGCCATTTTGTATTTGGCATCTGTTTGCGCTTTAATGATGTCATCGGCTCTGTCAGTTTGAGTTAAATATTGTTCAACTTCTTGCCACACCTCGTCGAAGCTTTTTTTAAAAAACTTCTCTTGTAGTTGGGTTTGTATCGTCGTTGGCAGTGCATTAATGGAGTCGTACTTTTGATACAACTGAAAAAGTTTATTTGCACGGGCCGGAAAAAACACCCCTTTTTTAAGCACTTGTACTTTTGAACCTAACTCGAACATATCTCCTGCAGGTGCGTAGTCAGTGTCTTGTACATTGATGCCTTGCAGCATATCTTTAACTACATCAGACGTTGCGGCTTCAACGGTGCATTGGTTTATCGAGCCCGTCATTATAAAATCAGCGCCCATGATAAACGCCGCAGCGGCTGAAGTTGGTGTGCCTATACCGCCAGCCAAGCCAATACGCGGAGCGTGCGCAAAGGGCTGCGCTGATACGAGGCTATCACGTAGACTTTGAATTGCAGGGAGCAAAACACTGGGCTGGCCTTGGTCGGTATGCCCACCGGAGTCGGCTTCAACACAGATATCGTCGCACATTAAAATAGACTGGCTCATTTTGGCTTGTTCAGGCGTTATTTGGCCACGTCTGAGCAGCTGTTCAATGATACGCAGTGGAGCAGGTTGTAAAAATGCATTGGCCACCTCAGGACGAGAAACTTTAGCAATGATTTTATAGTGTGATGCGACTTGATTATCTGTATCTCGATATAAACCGCTCACGCGATACAGCACTAACGCGGGTGTCATAGATATAAAAGCAGCGGCTTCTATACATGGTACTGCGTACTTCAAATACAGTGACACTAAGGCCATTTCGTGCGCTGGGTCATTCAGGTTGCACACTAAATTTAACCCATAAGCTTGCCCTGTTGCTAGGGCGTGCTGTATGTGCAGAAGGTCATTTTCAATCTGATCTAAGCTACAGCCACCGGTGCCTAAAAAACCCATTAATCCAGCATTTGCCATCGCAACAACCAGCTCTTTGGAAGCAATACCGCGATACATTGCCCCTGACAAATACGCATATTTTAATCCGTAGGCCTGCCTAAATTCATATGAGCCTAAACTATCAGGTGTGATACAAAACTCTTGAGATAGGTGTGGCAAAGGCGCATTGGTACTGATATCGGGCACCTCTGAATTTGAAATCGGGGCTACTCTATTTACGCCTGTCTGCATGCGAACTCTACGTGTGATCTGTGTAATTACGCGCAATAGTGAAATACAAATATGGAAAGATTGTGGAGAAATGAAGAGCTGAATTTTTAAGGTCGCGTAATGTAGTGCTATTCAACATTAAGTATTTATATAACAGTGGCTTAGTTTTTTTGTAAATTCAATATATCAGTATCCACCTTAGGTAATTATGAAATGTTTATGTCAATGTGAACAGACGTCAGCAGTTACTGTCGTGCTTAGTGATTGTCAGTAAAGCTTTTTGATGTTTTTGATACAGGTTGGGTTATTTATAATGTAAAGCGCCTATGATGCTGAAATGCTGTGTAATATTTTTGGCCAATAGGAGTCGTCATTTTAGCTGAAGAGGCAATAGAATTAGCGCGAGCTAGCAGCAGAGCTTGATTTATCAAATCAAAATGTGAACCCACTTAAGTGTTCGGGTCAGAAAAGCATATGTGCTGTGAAAATACCATTGATAAAGCCGTGATAATTAGCTCTAATGGCAGGATTAAAAACACTGAGTAATACAGGGATAGCTTAAAAACGATAGGCAAACCGAGAAAATAGGTTTGATAGCACTTTCGCCACTAACGAATAGCAAATTCCCATAGCATAAATTGCACTAACTCTGGCTTACTAAGCAGGGAGCGGCTCAGTCCAACAAGCGATTATGCAGCAAAAAAACGTGCAACATAAATACTAAAGAGTTAGCTGTAAATGAATAAATTAAAACGTTTTGCGTACATTATCGAATTTATGATTGGGTTTGCACCATCACTATTGTTATTAATTTTATGTGTTGTATTTAGCCCAGTAATTTTTGTAGGCTTATTTTCTGGTGAACTAACAGTTCTCTTGTATACTACATTAGTTTTATTTGGCTTGTGTGGGTTCTGGGGAGCAATAAGTTTATTAGTTTTAACTTTGCACCCAGAGCAGGAGAATACTAAACCTAAAAGGCTAAAAGTTTATGTTGCATTAGGTGTAATATCTTCAGCCATTGTAAGTTATTCAGTTGGCGGTACAAATATATACTTATTGCCTTTTATAATTGCTCCATTATTTGTAACGTTGCATTTAGTTTATGTTCAAAGGCGTTACTTGGCGGGTAGTACTGCAAATACATATGAGCCTTAACTCTATCAATAGGCACTAATGTTCTTTATGACCGTTTTTATACAATGATGGCTAACTCTAAATCAATAGACGAGTAAGATGGAGCAGTCACAAATTTATTGCATAATAGGGTGGCGTTACATTGCAATGTTGAGCGTATAATTATGTGCCTGTCCCATTACTGTGCAGTACAAACAATGTGCTGCATAAATACTAAATAGTTATATTTCAAAAAGGATCTGGTGAAGCATTGCAATACGAAGAAAGTGTAGATTCAAAAGGCGTTGGTTATGGGTTAATTATTGTAGGCGCTATTTGTATGTTATTGCCATTTGGATGGCTGAGCTACCTAGGGAGTAAAGACGGGCTTAGTTTCTATGGCATTGTTGAAAAGACAATTCATAATTTCCCAGCATTAATGCTTGTAGCTTTAATTTATTCCTTATTTTTTCTATTCGCAGGTTACCTTTTCACTCAAGCTTATCGTGAAATTCAAGCAAATGGGGACTGGATAGCTAGGGTTGAAAATAACGAAGTATTATTCATATCACCAAGCGAAAAATTAGAAAAAACTTAGCATTCTCAGTTGGGGATATTTCTTCCATCGAAAAAAAGATAGAGGATGTAGGTGACAACGATAAATCCATAACTTGGACTTTCTTTTTAAATCATGAAATATAACTCTTAAATACTTTGGTATCTTGGATATCGACGCTCTAGTAGGCTTTTATAATTAAAAACTACGATATTAAGTTACAGGTTCGTAGCTTTGATGTTCGTGGTAATGAAATATAACACATATGAACCTTCTCGGGTCAAGTAAGCATAACGATTCTTTTTAGTTGCTTTTAAGCAGCTAATTTGTATCAGGAGTATGAAGTATGATGAGACAGTCACAAAATTCTTGCATAATAGGGTGGCGTTACATTGCAATGTTGAGCGTATAATTATGTGCCTTCCTCATTTTAGTCCCTTGTGATATGGCTTTAAACTAGTTATAATACGTATAAAAATTTGTTATATCAGGGAGAATATGAATAAAGAATTTTTTCTTTTGGTTGTACTCACCATGATTTATATATGTATATTAATTTCGATGACAAAAAGGGTTGTTAATGAAGTTGAAATTAATCTGTTAGATAAAATTTTCATAGTCGCGGTTTGCTGGTTAATTCCTTTCGTTGGCCTTTTTGTAGCAAAACTTAGCTTGCCTTCTAAATCAATATATTTAGGCGATAAAAATAGGCCTAAAGTACCTCAAGATTACACAAGTAACGGAGATAGCTGAGGTAACGTATAACAATCGTGTTAACTAGGGAACTAAAAGTTTGCTTTCCTTCCTAAGTCAATTTTTAGCAATGCAGTATTAGTTGGATAACCGTCCTTAAGCTCTCGATTCTTATCATGTCTCATATATACATTCAATAAACGAGATTTAAAGTGGTCTGCTCTATATAAAGTCTTGAGTCAGGATTTTGATGTTTACATATAGTAAGATGGGACAGTCACAAATTTCTTGCATATATAGTGTAACTACACCCAAGCCCGTTTTTTGTACAATTCTTATAATGAATCAGTAGCGCTATGCATTCGTAGGTTAATCAAATCATACTAATATGGGCAGCTCTGTTGACTAGAGTTGGCCGGAACGAGCATGAGATGCGGCAATTATTAATGTTCCAGTAAATTCGTAAATCAATTAAAAGGTTTAAAATACAGGTGGCCCTGTAACTGGCTTTTAATATTGGGTAGTAATGGTGTAATAGGGGGTAATAGAAAATATTGAGCACAACGCTTAATATTTTATGGTCATCACATTGACTTAAATTAACTATGCACCTTTAAGGAAAGAAAAATGAACTGGCCTTATCAAAAACCATTAAGCGTTATAAGTTTGTGTTGTATATGTTTGCTTCTGAGTGCGTGTTTTAAAGATAGCGTGGCGAAAGACAACACCATTACGCAACAACAAATTGAGAAATTTAACATTATAGTGAATGAGTACTGCGACAAAAACAAACAGTTATTTTTCGGCAGTATATATGTGGCTTCCGGTGAAAGCGAGGTGTATAAGGCTAACTGTGGACCACAAAACATTCAAAAAGAGGTGCAATTCAATACGTCTAACTCTAAATATCGCATTGGTTCAAATACCAAGGCGTTTACGGCAGCCATTTTGTTAAAAATGCTCGCTCACGAAGATCTCAAAACCAAGACCATTGGCGACTATTTACCTTGGTATCCTAATAACGAATGTAAGAAAGTGTCACTGCACAATTTGTTGAGTATGTCGTCAGGTATTGACGATTACAGTAATAATCCTGAGGTATTTTTAAACTGGGGTTGGCGACCCTACTTGGGTAATGCAAGTTTAGATTTAAATGGCCCTGAAGCGTTTGCGAATGGTTTTTGCACCTGCACAGAGCAAGGAGATAAACCCAGTTTTACACCAGGTTCTAAATTTACCTACAGTAACTGTAACTACTACCTAATCGGCAATATTATCGAACAGATAACAGCAGGTAAACAAGGTGAAATTGACCCGAGTTACTACTTTGGGAATATCGTAAAAGAGAAAATATTAGATACGCTATCTATGCATGACAGCGGAACATTTAACGCCATTGGCATCTATGAGAACATGACAAACGGCTATGTCTATAAAGAAAACCCATACTTGCCATGTACGACGGGCCGTTTACCTCCAACAGGAGGGCCTGCACCTTATGGAAATATTTTTCTAAATCCGTACAGCAACCCTTTGGTGCTTTATTCAGCAGGAGATATGTATTCTACAGTCAAAGATATGCATAAGTGGGATCAAGGGCTATATGGCGATAAAATTTTAAATGCCGAGCAAAAGGACAGGGCGTTTGCCCCTTATCAAAGAACCGAAAATAAGAACGAATGCGAATACTTTGGTTACGGTTGGTTTGTTACTTATATCAATCCCAGTGAGTATGGGATGGTGGCTGATTGTCCAGATACCCCCACAGATTTCGATAATCGAATGAAGAAATCGGACGAATTGAAAAAATATGAGAAATTTTTACAGTACTCAGGTAATTATCCTTATTCATGGGTGACCAGCTTTTCAAGACTGCTAGAGCGTGACCAATCCGTGATGGTGTTTAGTAATTATAATAAAGCTGGTTATGAATCAGATTGTATAGCGGAAGAGATCCGCAATATTATTTTTTATAACGACAAACATCGAACCGAACAATGTCAGCAAATCTTAGATAATAGCGAAGCATTGAAAAAAAAAGTTGAGAGCGTAAGAAAGCTTAATTGGGAAGAATGCAGAGGTACTACTTCTGAGTAGCAAGGTGACTGAGTTTCGAGTGAAATGGGACAGGCATAAAATGTTTGCATGTCCCTTTTATTTACATTGCCAATATTATCAATTCCATGAATATTAAACACTAATGTGGTATTCTTGATTAAAGATAAGGAAGCCCATGGTTTTAATTAACGACATGTGGACTCTCATCAATTGAAGCTTATTATCAACTTCACTATGGCACATTGACGCCGAGTGGGGAGTTCTCATCATTCGTTATGTGGATATGCAATGGTACAGTTTGCTATATTATTAATTTGTCTTTTTGCTAACTTTAAATCGCATGCTCTTGCTGGTAAATGGGATTTTAGTTATCAAAACTCATATTGCTCTATGACGCTGGTCGATTCATTTTATACCGATGATAAAGCGTTGTTTAGTTACGCCGTTATATTCAAATTTATCTCGAAAAGTCATCCTAATGCGGATGAATTATTAACTAATAACCCAATATTAGAAATAGAACCGTATCTTTTAACAAAAAATCATAAGCGTTTAGGGGCGAAAAATCTATTTGTTAATGGCGCTCAGTTAAATGCAGCTTTATCTAACAATAACTTTTATGGGATTGACGTTATGGTTTTCTTGAGGACGTTATTATCATCTGAAGCTGTTATTGGCGTAGCTGAGTTTTCTAATGGCACTGAAATACCATGGACTTTTAATACAAATGAACTACAGATAAATAGCGAGTTCTATAAAGTGTGTGTCGAAAAATCCACTTAAGAGACTATGGCGTCAATAGCTAATTTTAAACTTTTGGCGCTTCCCACATAACACCGTCTCTGAACATCGAATTTAGGATTACCATCATCTTCTTGATACACGCAATAGAGTAACGAGTGAAATGGGACAGGCGTAAAATGTTTGCATGTCCTTTTTATTTTACATCCTTGTTTTGCTGGTTATGTGGATAGAAGTCAAATAAACAACATCGAGCTCATCGATTATTAAAGCTTTAGTTGCGCTTTAAACTGTTCTTTATAGCGACGTGAAAGGGAAAGACCTTTACCTGTATGCAGTTGTATTTCACTGTCTCCACTGGGTAGAGAGGTAATAGAGTCAATGGCATCAAGACGTACTGCGTATGAGCGATGGATACGGCAAAACCCTTGCGGTGCTAATTGAGCGCTAAGCTGTGTTAATGTTGCTCGCAAAGGGTAAATACGTGCCCCTATATGCAAATTAACATAATTACCTGATGATTCGAGCCAATCAACTTCATTTACTTTAACAATGAATTCTTTCCCAAGCTTTTTGACAAGTAAGCGATCATATTGTGGCGTGGTAGGTTCTTCGCCTTCTAGAATAGGTGCTGCTTCTCCACAGAGTTGCGAGATGATGTAGTTGTAGGCTTTAATAACAAAAATGAGGAAGATGAACCCCCATAAATCTTTACGGTATTCGTAAATTAGTTCAAACCATAAAACACCAAAGTCATAATATCTATCTTGTGCAAAGTAAATTAATTTACGCAGCATAACCATAATGAATACATGCGCTAGGCTAAATAGAACCGATGCCAGAAAGTAGCGCAATACAGATGAATATATTCTCTGCCAGTTAAATGGAAAAGTTTTTAGTAACCATACAATTGCAGGTAACACAGCTAATGTACTTACTGCGCTTGAGTATTCCCACACAAAGGGTTCCCACCAACTAAATGACAAACTCGACTCCCTCTGAGCCTCCATAATATTTGATGTAGCGTTAATGGTATTATTGATAAAAATATACCCGCAGAGAAGGAGCCACATATAGCGTTCTTGATAGTTTTGTATGTGATTGAGGCTTGGCATAAATTCACTTTTAAAAACAGGAGGTATTGAGCATATCAAGGAGTGGGTACATTACCAACTATCTTATCCCTGTATGCCACCGTTTATCCCTACTTATTGTTTTATAAGCACTCTATGGTTTATATAATTCAGCGATTGTTGATACTGAAGGTCCGTTTAATTGATAAAAAGTACGTCATGAAAAGACTGTTTAGTCGTGTGGTAAAGAAGTTGTTTCATCCTTGGTTGGCGATATTTGATGTTGAGCATGCGTTTTCTACTCGACGCTACGATTTGGATTGGCTACGTATATTGGCATTTATTTCTTTAATATTTTATCACTCAGGCATGGTGTATAGCCTAAATTGGCCGTTTCACTACAAAAGTGCTTATTTAACGGAGCACGTTGAATATGTGATGCTGATTTTTTCACCCTGGAGAATGGCGCTTATTTGGTTTATTTCAGGGGTTGCACTCAGGTATTTGGTTGCAAAATACTCGTTAAGACATTTCGTTGTTACGCGTACAGTGAAGATACTCTTGCCGTTACTCGTTGGAGTATGGCTTGTCGTACCCGTGCAGCTTTATGCTCAAATGAGCCAAGAAGTTGGGTTGAAAATAACGTTTAGTGATTTTGTTGTACAATTTATCGACTTATCTAGTCCGATATTTAAAGACTATCAAGCCGGTATATGGCCTCATGTAGATGTAAACCACCTCTGGTATTTAAGATCATTATGGCAATTTACACTGTTACTTTTAGTGCTATTACCGTTTTTACATAGTCTCCGTTTGTCACGGTTAATTTCGTCTGTTTTTGAGCAATCACACTGTGTATTATTTTTATGTTTGATATGCCCAATATGGTTATTGAAATTCTATAGTGAAAGTGAGTATTTTCGTTACGGGCTAGGGTTTGTATTTTTACTGTATGGATATATGCTCGCCAGGCAATCAAGTTTATTTCAATGCTTGAAACACCATTGGCAGTCTTTGTTGCTGATTTTTATTGCTGGCTATCTTCTGATATTGATTGGATATGTTCAAATATGGAAAAACCCAGTGGCGGAACAGTGGCAAATAGAAGTGCTGAATCTAGTTTATGTGACGCAAGGGCTGATAGGGGTCAGTTTAATGCTGGCATTAGCTGGGCGTTTTTTGAATCACAATCATCGTTTTTTACCTATTTTGAATAAAGCGGTATTTCCATTTTATATATTGCATCAGAGTGTTGTCATTGCGTTAGCCTTTTGGATAACGCCTTGGCAACTCGGTGCAGCATTAGAAGCTTTGGTTATTATTGGCGGTACGTTTGCTGTGTGTACAGCGCTATTCTCAGTAATTTATCGCTTTGATGCGCTGCGACCTCTTTTCGGTGTGAGTGTGAAACACCAATATACTTACGCACAGCGTTGTTGGGGATATGGAATAGGCTGCGTTATTATCAGCCCGCTTGCTTTAACTCTTATTTTATAAGGAAAACAGTCATAGAGTGATGTATCGTTACGATAACATCACTTGTAGAAATAGGATGCGTAGTGCAGTGCCACTGCACTACGAGCCTTTATAGATGTGAGCATTGTTGGTGCTAGTCATTTATGTCGTAGATTTTTTTCAAAGAAAGAAACCATGATTGGACGGCGGGGCTAAAGTCAGACATTTGAAATGTGTTACTTGTAGACAATAGCCATTGTAAAGTGCCAAATACAATAAAGTCTGAATACAGGGGGGTAGTCCCGCCGAGGAACTCAAATTTATCGAGGTATTTATCAAGCACAGTCAGCTTGGCCAGCAAAGTTATTTTGGCAGTATCTCCGTCCTTGGATTGAATTTCCGCTAGCGTATCACCGAAAAATGCTTCACGTGATGTTTTAAAATATGGTTTATCTTTTTCTTGTAAATGATCGTAGATATCAGCAATTGCAATTTTAGCAATGTCTGAATGTAACGCGTTTGCCCATCCTTCGATGAATGTTGAAAAAGCGCAAAGCTCTTTCGAGTTAAATAGTAAAGGCTGAGTTGGGTAAGTGGCATCTAAGTATTCGGCGATTTTATAAGAGTCACTGATTGCAGTGTCGTTATCGAGCAGAACAGGCACCGTTTTGAAATTGCCGTTAGGTATCGTTTTGATGTCGATAAAGGCCGTCTTTTCACTAGAAAAACGCACTTTTTTATGGAGTAAAGCTAAGCGAATTCGCCAACAGTAAGGACTAAAAATAAGGTTGTTGTTGCCCGTCAGTTCATAAAGTTTGATCATTATTGTTCTCCGAAATGAATCTGTGAATTTTTACAGAGTGATTTTCATAGCTTGGTTTATAGTACTGTATTTATTTGAATATCAGGAATATATTATTGCCGCTTAGGTTTTGTTCTCGCTTCTTTTTTTGGCGCAGCTAATGATGTTAGGAAAAATAAGGTGAAGGATGTGGAGTAGGCATGAAATACCGTAGTTTCACGACTGTGTTTTTACCTTAAATCGACGATCTTGATATTGTGTAATTTAGATGTAATAGAAAACCTTAAGTACGACGGCTAATATTTTCATGATAATTACATTGATTTAAATAAGCTTTTAAGTGAAAAAGTCGTGATTTAGTAGCGTAGAACAGACTTCAATGCCTAACGCTGATAGATTGAAGTCATTTAGTACGTTCAATGCTCCGAAATGATGCCCATACCTAAATGCATCACTCATAAAACCCATTGCTCAAAATTCATTGTTAATTTAGATTATATCCACTTTTTCGCGTCTTCAATATTTTTAAAGAAACCCTTTTCTATATTTATGTTATTGAAGATTAAGTTTGTAGTGTCTATTTGTATGCTACTAATTGCAACATATGCGACTTTTTCACACCCATGCTTCTGACTCCAAAGGAAAAAATACCTCGTATCTTCTATTGCTTCCAGTGTCAGAAGCGTATGTTTTTCCAAAAAGATAATTAAGCTCCACTTACTAGGTGATTGTTCGTTAATAAGTGATTGGACATTATTGTGAACAAGCTTAACTCCTTCTCTATTGAAACTACCTGCCAATTCTAAAATTAAGACATTGTTTTCAATTCTGATTTTGGAGCAACCGTGGGGTGAATACTGCATATTATGCAAATTAATGTGATCTCATTTTGCTATTAAGTCTATCAGGTAAACAAAAAATGCCAAACTCAGTACACAAAGTTGCACTTTATTTCATATGGGGAGTAAAGATACTCTACTAGGCTATGTTTAAGATATAGATTGTAAACCTTCATTTTAAGCTATTGTTATTTATTCCAATTTTAAAGTGAGTTCTCGTAACAAGGTGGAAGCGCTGTTTAATTCAGTCTCCGACATTCCGCGAGCAATATCATTTACCCAAAGGCTTTGCTTTTTCATTGCTTGTGTAAAAGCGTCAGTTCCATCATTTGTAAGTGAATATAGCTTTGCTTTTTTATTATTCGGATTATCAAGACCGACTAATAGCCCTTCATCTGCTAAATCATTGGCTAATCTTTGAACTGACTGCCTTGATTGCCCCATTTTTCTAGCTATACCGGAAACAGTTAAAGATGTTTCTGAAGAAGATAGCGCACCTAATACTTTCCATCGAGCGCTGGTTAATCCAAGTTCTTTTACAAGTTTATCGCCTTCTTGGACTAATAATCCATTTAGCTTAAAAATATCTAGTATTATGTTAGTTAGCAAGGCCCCTTCTGATGTGTGATTCATTGCGATACTCAATCTTAATTTCTTTGTTAAATTTATTTCCATAATACCTTTTTGATTATATTAGGAATAGTTCTAACAGTTAATTTTTTCATATATTGAATTAGAACTATGTAAAGTCCCACAAATGCTTGTGAGACTTTAATTACCAGCGAAATGCTGCGAAAGTTTTTTCATTGCTGACAAAGTTGAATATAATTCGCTTTTCGTTAAAGCTTCAGCTCCCGCAGCAGCCCAAGGGAGCTGTTTATTCCATAGTTGCCGATATATTGTTTCGCCTTTGTTAGTGAGTATTACGAGCTTCGATCGCTTATGCTTGGGGTTGTCAGTCACGGTGAGCAACAGATCCTTTTTCATGACATCTACAAGCCGCTGAGTTGCTTGGCGCGACTGGCCAATAATTCGAGCGATTTCAGAAACTGTTAGAGTATGCGCTGCTTGCGCGGTAGCCCCTAGCACTTTCCACCTTGCACTGCTTAGCCCGAATTCGCCTGCCATGATATCTCCCTCAGTATTAAGCATCCCGCTGACTTTAAAAATCTCTAAAACTATTTGAGCAAAAGCATCTTCCGGTGATTCGTTCATAAATTAATATTTACAACGCATGTTGACAGCATGTTGTCACCATACTAATCTTGACATTGTGTTGTCAAGTTTTGGTTTTGTAGTGGAGAAAAAATGATACATAAATTACATCGAATAGCTGCGGTTACTGCTTTTATATGCGTGGTGACTTTTTTTGTCTCAACCGTGAGCGCCGAAGTTTTTGGGTCTAAAGAGTTAATAATTTTAGTGAAATCTTTGGTTGTTTTCCCCGGGCTTTTTATTTTAGTGCCATGTATAGCAACCACGGGGGCAACAGGGGCTGCATTATCAAAAACAAAAAAAGGGCGAGTAGTTGATGGAAAGAAAAAGCGCATGCCATTTATTGCAATAAATGGGGTTTTTGTATTGGTGCCAGCGGCGATGTTCTTAAACTACAAAGCGGCAGCTGGAGCATTTGATACAACTTTTGTTGCGATTCAAATCATCGAACTGATTGTTGGCGCAGTAAATGGAGCTCTCATGTTTTTAAATATTAGAGATGGCAAAAAACTAACAGGTAAAAAGAAAGGGAGCTAATGTTTCACATGCGGTATAAAACAACAAATATAAGTATATTGATTTTTCTTTTGTTCTCATCTTTTTGTTATGCACAAGGTGAAAATAACACCTTTAACAAGGTTTGTAGTTCATGTCACAACGGTGGGATTAAGGGGTTTATATCAGGTGCGCCCAGCATCGAAGACAAACAACTTTGGTTGGAGTATCTAGAAAAACATTCTATTGATGAAATAAAGCAGATTGTGCTCGAAGGCTCTGAAGAGCACAAGGTTAAAGGGGGCTGCAAAAAGTGTTCTAACGCAGAAATCATTGGTGCTATCAATTATATGCTTCGTCGTGTTAGCAGTGAACAGGAGAAACCATGAAACCCTACTCAAACTTACTTGTGTTGCTTCATTGGATATTGGTGCCAAGTATACTAATAGCACTATTTATGGGAAATGATATTGCATCACTGTCAAACGATTTAGAATTAAAGGTTGATCGGATCAAAGTTCATACTGCGGCTGGAGTTTTTATTGGCGCATTATTTGTGATTCGGCTCATAGTGAGAATGACATCAACTTCTATAGGGGCGTTAAAAGAGAATGAAAGTAGTCTCTTAATACATAAGCTAGCTTCTCTTACTCATCGGACATTGTATCTATTAGTTTTTTTGATTGTGTTGTCGGGGATCGGAATGTCAATACAAATTGACATGTTTGAAATTATGCGGCTTGGCGAAACACTTCCTGAAAATTTATCTGAACTACCTGCTAGGCGAATACATGGGGTGTTAACGTTGCTATTAACCGCACTAGTCGTATTTCATATATTCGCTGCACTCTATCACCATTTTGTTTTGAAAAATGGCAATTTATCGAGAATGTGGTTCTACAAACGTAAAGAATAAGCGTCACGCAAGACAAAACAGCGTTATCCAACTTCCACATTGACTAAAAATAAAGAAGAAGACAATGCTTGAAATTAAACCTCTGGATGAAAGCGTTTCATTAATGGAGTTGTTAGCAACCGAGCAATCTTCAGCGGCCGCTTCTCCACACTTATTTGAAACGGTGGTCGTCGCCACCCAGTGAACGGGTACCTTGGCAACTTTACAGAGCAATTAGATAGGTCAGTTCATGCCTCATAAATTAGCTTCTTATAGGAGATAAAAATGCTAAAAAAATCAAAGTTCATAAAATCATTTTCACTATTGAGTTTATCTATACTATTGACCGCTTGCCACCCTTCAGCTAAAGAGGAAGTCGAGTCAATCCGTCCAATCAAAGCAATGAAAATAGGCTCTGCAAAACATATAGCAGACAAAAAATTTCCAGGGGTAGCACGCGCAACACAGGAGGTTGATTTATCGTTTAGAGTATCAGGTACTTTGAACGATATACCTGTAAAAATAGGGCAAGAGGTACGTATAGGCGATGTATTAGCTGTACTAGACAAAAGAGATTTTGAAGTGGAGTTGGCGAATGCTGAAGCAGGATTAGCTAATACCAAAGCGCAATTAAGTAACGCGAAAATAGAATATGAAAGGGTCATCAGAATCCAAGAAACAGACGCAGGTGCCGTGAGTAAATCCACAATAGATGCTCGAAAAGCAACATATGACCAAGCTAAAGCCTCATATGCATCTTCTACGTCTTTATTAAATGCAGCTAAAGATAGACTAAGCTATGCCACATTAAAAGCGCCATTTGATGGGGTAGTTGTTCAAAGGTACGCAGACAACTTTCAGGATATTAGTAGTAATTCTTCAGTTATTAGAATAGTGGATATATCTAAAATTGAAATGGATATAAACATACCCGAAAATTTAATATCAAATTTGCCCTACGTAAAAAACTCACGTGTCCGGTTCGATTCTTTTCCTGATTTAGTAATACCAGCGACAATTAAAGAAGTCAGTAATGAGGCGTCTCAATCAACTCGTACTTATAAAGTAAGGCTGCAAATGACGCCACCTGATGGAGTCGATATTTTGCCAGGGATGTCAGGCTACGCTACAGGAGACGTTGCACGGCCGGAACAAGATACTTTTCAAGTTGTGGTACCACTGTCTTCAATATTTAGCTCTTCCGATTCAAAAACGACTTTCGTTTGGCTATATGACATTGAAATGCAAACCGTCAAAAAGCACCCAGTTAAAAAAGGCACGCTTCTAGATCAAGGGATAGTAATTATTGATGGGTTAAAAGCTGGTGACTGGATAGCAACCGCGGGTGTGAATTACTTAAAAGAAGGTCAAAAAGTTCGTTTACTTGACAATCAAGGGACTAAAATATGAACCTAGCTGAATTTATGATGAAAAACAAAGTGGTTGCATTATTTAGTACGGTTTTGTTAACACTTGCAGGGCTATTTAGCTTCTTTAATTTAGGGCAATTAGAAGACCCTGAATTTACTATAAAAAATGCGTTAGTAATGACTTCTTATTATGGCGCTACTTCAACAGAAGTAGAGCAAGAAATCACAGACCGCATTGAAAATGCGATACAAGAGATGCCAGAAGTTAACTCCCTTCATTCTCGTTCAACTTCAGGGCTTTCACTAATAACGGTGGAAATAAAAGGTGAATATTGGTCTGATAGATTGCCTCAAGTTTGGGATAAGTTACGAAGAAAAGTTGGGGATATTCAGGAAGAGTTGCCTAAAGGAGCCGGTACCTCGAAGGTTATCGATGATTTCGGTGCAGTATACGGTCTAATGTTAGGAGTCGTAGGAGATGGTTACAATTATTCTGAAATGTACAAGTATGTAAAAATCTTGCAGAAAGAGATAGGTTTATTAGAGGGCGTGGCAAGGGTTGGTCTTTGGGGAGAGCAAAAACCTGCCATTTATATTGATATTTCAGAGAATAAACTTGCTAGCTTAGGGTTTTCAGGTGCCTCAGTAAACAGCCTTCTAAGTAACCAGAATAAAGTGATTGACGCAGGCCATGTTGAGTTAGATAGCTATCGCTTAAGTGTCAGGCTATCAGGAAGTTTTAAATCTCCCGATGACATAGGCGACTTATTAATACATGCTCAATCAAGAAACAATGCTAGTGAGTTCATCAGGGTCAGTGATATAGGAACCATTAGCGAAGGTTATATTGAGCCAGAAAGTGAGCTTATGCGTTTAAATGGTGAACCCGCAATTGTGCTATCAATCTCGCCTCAAGAAGGGACCAATGTTGTAGAGTTGGGTAAACGGGTAGCTGCTAAACTGAATGAAATTAACATGAGGTTACCTATTGGTATAGAAGCAATTCCTATTCATTGGCAGCCTGAAGTGGTTGATGAATCTGTAAATAATTTTTTGATTAATTTTGTCCAAGCAGTGGGCATTGTGTTAATTGTTTTGACACTTGCTATGGGTTGGAAAATGGGGGTAGTTATTGGTACTGCGCTTACGCTAACCATCCTTGGTACCTTTATTTTTATGGCTTTGTTTGGAATAGATCTACACAGAATGTCTTTAGGCGCTCTTATTATTGCTTTAGGAATGATGGTGGATAACGCTATTGTTGTGGCAGAAGGGTATGTGGTAAAAATAGAAAAAGGCATTGAAAGAGAAAAAGCAGCAATTGATGCAGCAAAAGGTCCTTCATTCGCGTTATTAGGGGCCACGATTATTGCTGTTATGGCTTTTTACCCTATATTCGCCTCAATGGAGGGGGCAGGAGAATACTGCCGAGCGTTATTTATTGTGGTCGCAATATCACTCACAGTAAGCTGGTTTGTGTCTTTGACGATAACCCCTTTACAATGTATGTATATGCTAAAACCTGAAGCACAGCCAAGTAACTCAGAAGGAAAGCTGCTTTCTGGGTTTCGAAAAACACTAGAGTTTTCATTGAAAAATCGAGTTTTTACAATAGTAAGTATGATTGTACTTTTGGCTGTAGCACTTGGTACCTTTGGCAATGTTAAGCAAATATTTTTCCCAAGCTCTTCAATGACAAAGTTTATGGTTGATTACTGGGCTCCAGAAGGCACGAAGATTCAATCAACTTCGAAAGGAATTAAACCGATCGAACAGTATTTATTGCAAGATGCTCGTATTAAAACTGTCTCTACATTCATAGGTCAAGGCTCACCAAGGTTTTATTTGCCAGTAGACCCTGAAAAGCCAAACTCTTCTTACGGCCAGCTTATTATTAATGTATCTGAACTAGATGATTTAGCATCAGTCGTTAATGATCTTCAGTTATGGATGGATCAGAATGTACCAAATGCCATGACAAGAATTAGAAAATATACAGTGGGTCCAGCACTAACATGGGAATTTGAAGCGAGATTTATTGGTCCAGCAGATGCGGACCCTGCAGTACTGCGAGATTTAGCGGAGCAAGGTATGAAAATTCTTAATGACTCTCCTTTAGCTAAAGAAGTATCAACAGATTGGCGGCAACAAGTTATCGACCTTGTACCCGAGTACAATCAAGTCAAAGGGCGAAGAACGGGTGTTTCACGTTTAGACATAGCGACCACTACTAAGCGTTTTTATGATGGCTATACAGTAGGGGGATATCGTAGGGATGATGAATTGTTGCCTATCATAGTTCGAGAAAATGCAGTGGAAAGAAACATTAATAACCTCGATAATTTACAGGTTGAACCGTTAAATCAATCCTATTCCGTGCCTTTAGGGCAAGTGACCGATGCTATCAAAGCAGAATGGGTAAACCCCGTTGTCTGGCGTTATAACCGTCATAGAGCCATTACGGTTCAAGCAACGCCTGTAGGAGTGACCGTTTCGACATTAAGAAACACTGTCTTAGAGGATTTTAATAAAATTGAATTACCTGAAGGGTATAGACTTGAATGGTTTGGCGAATTCAAAAGTACTGTTGACTCTCAAAAATCACTAATACCCGGTGTAGTTCCTGCATTGGCACTTATTTTATTTATTTTAGTGGCTCTTTTTAACCAAGTACGACCCATGATAATTATTATTTTGTTAATACCTTTTGTAATGATTGGTGTTTCTTTCGGGCTTCAAGTCAGTGGGGCTGCTTTTGGATTTGTTGCTTTATTGGGTGTGATGAGTTTATCGGGAATGATGATAAAGAATGCCATTGTACTTATAGATCAAATAAATATTGAGAAAGGCGAAGGAAAGTCTACACAAAAGGCAATTATCGATGCTGCCATTTCACGCATACGTCCGGTATTTCTAGCGGCTGCTACAACTGTACTAGGAGTCATTCCGTTGGCTCCAGATTTGTTTTGGCAAGGGTTGTCTATCGCGATTATAGCGGGCTTGTCATTTGGTACTGTATTAACAATGATTTTATTGCCGGTTTTATATTCGCTATTTTATAAAGTCAAAATGACTTGGCCCTCGACACATTGTTAACGGACTACTGAGACTTAACAGACATAAAGGTAGCTTTATGTCTGTAGTTTTTGATTTTAAAATTACAGTTTACTTAGGTCAACTTTTAATGTTTTAAGATGCGTTGCAATCTCTGTTGATGTTTCTTTACTGGTTTTTCCACCTAAATGTTTAGCGAAAAATTGCTCCATTGCCATAACATAGGCCAGTTTATTGTCACGCTTAAGAAAGCCATGGCCTTCGTCTTTTGCCAAAATATATTCAACAGGTAGGTCTTTTTTATACATTACGCGAGCAATATTGTCTGATTCAAGCTGGGTAACTCTTGGGTCGTTGGCACCTTGTACAATAAGCAATGGTGTTTTAATGTTATCAACAAAGTTAATGGGCGAGCGGCTATTCATCTGTACTCGGTCAGCGGTCACTTCAGGGTCGCCAACGGCACTGAAAAATTGACCTAAGTAAGGGCGATAGTGCGACGGGAAAGATTCAAGTAAGGTAATTAAGCTTGAAGGCCCTACGTAGGATACGGCTGCTTTGTATATATCAGGTGTAAACGTAATGCCTGCCAATGTCGCGTATCCGCCATAAGAAGCCCCCATAATACCAACCCTGTTTTTGTCAGTAATACCTTGGTTCACTAAGTAAGTAACGCCATCTGTTAAGTCATGTTGCATATTACCAAGCCCCCAGTTTTTATTTCCAGCGTTTAGAAATTTTTTACCAAAGCCTGTTGAAGCCCTAAAATTTGGCTGTAATACCGCATAACCTCGGTTGGCTAATAACTGCGCTACCGGGTTGAAATACCCTGAACTCAATGTCCAGTAATCTCGAGCCCAAGGTCCACCATGTGGCAATATAATCGTGGGTAGGTTTTTAAGTTTGTTTTTGGGTAGCGTTAAGTAAGCTTGAATGTTCACACCGTCGCGAGACTGATAATTGATTGATTGGCGTTTTGATAAACGCTCGGGGGCAATTGCCGGCTTTTGCGTTAGGAGCGCATGCAGTTTTTGCGTATTCACATCGTAGCTGTAATCACGGTCGGTTTTAATATCACTGCCGACGGTAACTTGCCATTGCCCCGTTTTTTTATTCATTGACTTAACACTAATTTCAACCGTGTCGTTAAAATAGCTGTTGATTTTAGTCCAATGTTGAGCAAACGTTTGGCTTAATGGATAAGTACGTAAGTGTCCACCGTAATATGACACGGCTATGGGCTGGTTATCATCATTAAATTCAACCTTATATACGTCTGATTGATTTTCAGGATCTTGATGAAGCGTGGTAAATGACTGTGTTTTAAAATCAAATGATAAGAGTTCCTGCTTGTCCCTTTTTTGAATGTCACCCGTTAAATAGGCTTTATGGTTAGCTTCATCATATTTTAATAAAGTCATGTTTTCGCCAAAAGCGGTGTCAAATACCGCTTGCCATTCATGCTTATTTTTTACATAAAGTGTACTGGTATTGTCGCTGTTGGCGCTAACAGCAATCATTGGAATGCCTTGACTGTTAAATGACAGTGAACGAAATCCTTTTTTGTTTTCAAGTACTTTTTTTAGCTTACCGGTTATGACATCTAAATGAAAAATATCTAGCTGACCACTTTGATCTTGATTTGACATCACGATTAGTTGATTAGGCATGTCTTTAACTTGGCCTAACAAAGCGTATGTTGCATCTTTGTTTTGAGTGAGTGGTTTAAGGTGAACTTCTTGTTGAGATTTGTTTTTGCCAAACGTTAAATGATGAATTTGATCCTTTTCATTACCATTTTCATTTTGAATAAAAAATAGGCTGTCGTCATTTTTTGACCACTGAAAACTCTTTATGGGATCCTTAGACTGAGTCACTGCGTAAGCGTGTGTCAATGGTTGCCCTTTACGGACAAGAAAAATATTCTGTGCGCCATCGAACTCTTTAAAAAAAGCTATCCAATGTCCTGATGGCGACAACTTTATATCGCTCATTAAACTTTTATTAAAAAAGTCCGCCATCGGGATCAACGTTGTATTTACCTGATTTTTAGTAATGTTACCTTCTAAGTTGCTGGCATAAACCAGTGGAGTAACGGCTGACGATAAAGCGCCGATGATTAAGCTTGGTAGTAAGTATTTGGTGATCATAATTAGGTTCTCGCTGTTTTTACTCATGCTGAAAGAGTGATAAGTAACTTGGGAGTATAGTTACACGAAAAATAATTATTGTAAAACGATAATTTTATGTTGTTTTGTAATGTTTTATTATTGTGTGGTACTATTGCTTTAAGTATTTTGAGGAATAAAGAGCAATAAATGAATGTAAGTATGCAAAAGCTTATGAGAATGAGCGGGTTATTAAGAGTATTAATATTACTGGCAGCAACCACTGTGATTTTTTACCTTGCCTATGGCTACTTTGTAGACGATGAAATTTATTTCAATTCTAGTGCATTGTTCTTTGCGCTTTGGGATAACCCGTCAGCGAGTCAATCTTTCCTGCTGGCATCGAAACTGCCATTACTGCTTAGCTTTCTTCTTGGTGTTTATTGGTTGCAAAAATTATTGAGTCATTATCAACAAGGGCAATTTTTTGGACCCGATTCAATGCATTGTTACTTATGGCTAGTGTGGTTAAAACTGGCAAGTTTTATACTTGGTATTATTGATACGCTACTGATAGGTAACTACGCGCGAGACTTTCAAGACAGTGTTAGTATTGAGCTGACGGTTGATTTCAATGAGATTACCACTATTTTGTTGATGCTAGTGATTGTGTATTTACTTAAAGCAGCCAAAGAAATCGAAGCTGAAAATAAAGAGTTTATTTAGCTTATGGAAATTATTGTAAATTTAGATGTGATGATAGCGATTCGAAAAGTGAGCTCTAAAGAGTTAGCTAAAGCCATCGGGATCACCGAAGCTAACTTATCGTTACTTAAACGCGGCAAGGTCAAAGGGGTTCGCTTTGAAACATTAGCTGCTATTTGTCATTACTTAGAATGCCAGCCTGGCGACATATTAGCGTTTAGCGCAAGTGAGACTAAAGGTGTTACCAAGCGCTAAAGGTGAGTCCACTGACTGTACTTCACCGTTAGCAGCTATCTCTGTTTGCTTTTGCCTGTTAGCTACATCACGGTGCATGCCATCTAATAAGCCACATACTGAGGTATGTGGCTTATAGTCTCTCATTCATATCACTTGTTAAAATATGACTTTAACGGGTGATGTTGTTTTGGGGGCAGTAGGGTCTGTTGAAACGGGTAACTCATCCCAGCACTGTACATCATTAAATGACTGAAGGGCACATGCGCCATTTAATGTATTCGCAACATCAACGTCATTAGATGCGCCAGCGACAGAATAATCTCCTTTACCATATGCAGAACATTTTATTGTGCCATCATAAAGTGTTGCACATACTCTATTAGAGTTTTGGTTATTTCCTGACACAGATAACCTCACAGCACCGTCAAGCCCAGCCATAACGATGGGTGAAGTTAGTACATTTGAACTATCGATATATCCCCAACAGTTTACCGTATTGCTTTGGCTTGATTGACCGGCCTCAATCGCGCAAGATACGAGGTCAGAGGTCGCAATATCAATGGCGTTAGTGAGGCCAGAAACCGTCGCGATGTTGTTTCTAAAATTGATGGGATCTGTTGGACCTGCTGCAGCCGTTTTACCTAAACAAGTTACGGTGCCTGATTGTTTCAATGCACATATGTGGCCATTACTAAGAGCACTGCCTATAGCTATTTTCTTCACATTAACTAACTCAGCGTACGCCATATTACTTGGATCCGCACTTGGCCAAGAGTTTCTATTGTTAGGGATTGGGAAAGCGCCCCAACAATTTATCACGCCGGTTTCTGTTGTTGTAATATTATCAATCGTGACCTCTGCTGATCCCAATAATGCACAAGAGAATTTATCTGCAGTAGCAACTTGAATCGCATTGCTAACGGTATTTACCGCAACAGGTGTCAATGAATCAGTTGAAGTACCGTTACCTAGTTGTTTATTTGCATTTTTCCCCCAGCAACTCACAGTCCCATCACGCAATACAGCACAGCTGTGATTTTTACTGGCAGCAACTTGATAGGCATTATTGAGGTTATTCACTGATACCGGTATTGTTGAATCCGTTGTGGTGTTGTTGCCTAATTGACCTGCGTCATTGTCGCCCCAACATTTAATCGTATTGTCTTTTTGTACGAAACACGTGTGATTTTCGCCTGCGGCTAATCGAGTATTTAAAATGCGTTTTTCTACTTTATAGCCAGAACTGTCGCCTTGACTTATCTGTGATTCATTCACAGTAATGTTTAATGTACACTGATTGTTAGTATTGAGGTTCCATGACATACACTTGTTGTCATTTTGACATGCAAGTAAGCATGCGTTCTCACTTGAGTTGTTAATTGTATTGTAAGGGTGGCCGATACGCAGTGTATTCGCGACAGGTGGCGTGGCAATTAAGTTGGGTACTTTTTTACCAGCAGTACACATGTCGCATGTTTCGGTTGACTCGTTGCCAGCACTTTTAAGCCAACATCTTGGGTATGGGCCTTGTAAACCAGCCTCAACAAAAGTCCATGACCCGCATAAACCGTTTTTTTGACAGAGTGCTTCACAGTCACTTTCTGTTTCCCCATTCATAAACTGGGTTTGAAAGAACTCATGACCAAACCTATCTCTGTCGGTTTCAGAAAGACTCATTTCGCTTTTGGTGGGGGTTAGCTTGTATCCTGAAGTGCAGAACGAGCAGGTGGTTCCTATATTTTTTGCACTTTTAAGCCAGCATAGGCCGTAAGTTGCATTCTGAACACCTGGGTCAACATAAGTCCAAGAGTTACACCTTGGATCATTTTTACAGCTGGCTTTACAAACTGTTGCATCATCTTGACCTTGATCTTGAATAATATGTAAATATTCTAACCCTAGTCTATCGGTATTTTCTTCGGTTGTACTCATTGTTGTTGCAGAGGCTAAACTTGGAAGAATTAAACTGAGCAGTATTAAACATACTTTGGATGTAATTTCATAATTTATTCCTTGAGGTGCTGTTGAGTTTGAAGTATTCATTCTAAAACGAGACGTATTTAGTTAAATTATGCATTGCCAGCACAGATTTGAACATTACATGACATTACATATGCAACTCCTTAGCTAGGGGATTAGCGCAGTTTGGTTACAAAGTTTTTTGTTATTAATATAAGGACCGCGATGAGTGGGAAGGTTTCTTGATAATAATTTCACTGTCGTAAACGCAGCACCATTAAGTTAATAGTCCAGGAGTAATACACTCGACTACTTTTCGAGACAACCGCTCAGTCAGTTACCCCATTAGTACCGTGATGGTTGTTAATGGGGTATAGGTTACGCCCCCCTGGTTGTGATTGCGGGAGACACTTTGGCCGCTTGACTAACAGGATAAGCGACTGCGATTTGCCCAAGCAACACAATCGCAATAGCGCCGAACAGTAAAAAGTTTAGCGGGACGGGTGTGATTGCAAGTAGTTCCACAAATTGGTTGTTTAATATGATGGCGGTGAGTATGCCAATTACCACACCTATGGTTGAAATGATGGCATTTTCTAGCATGAAATAGCGCACTACTTGAGATTTACTGGCGCCAAGCGCACGTCGAGTGCCAATGTGTTTTATTCGTCTGTTAATTGTAAATTTAGCCTGACCTAAGATCCCAAATAGGGTAATGATGGTGAGGCCAATACAGACCGATGTGAGTAATTGGTTGGTTGCTAAGTCTTCTTGATAACTGCGTTTTTTTACCTCGCTTAAAGGCTCAATTGTTTCTATGCGTTTATAAGCATGTGTGAGTAAAGCTTCTGGTATCGCTTTTATAACGTAGTCCATTTGATCAGGTTCAACGCGAACTATATAACGTTGGCTATGGTTTGACTCACGTACTGACGAAATTACGGTGTATTCAACGGCACTCCAGGAACTCCATGCATTTTGCAATCGCTCAATGATACCTATCACCTCGTGAGGCTCTTTATAGAAATATATATTTTTACCGAGTATGTCTCGCCAGTTATCGGGAGATATTTTTTCAGCCAAGGCTCTGGTTATCAGTATTTTTGCGGGTTTATATATACCATCTCGCTCTGCCGTTTGGATATCCGAAGGGGAGAAATTTTCACCAGCGACTAAGGTAAGCCCTAACGCATCAATCACGTCCTCGTTTGAGCCAAAGTATCCGCCAAAGGCAACATATTCTTCATCAGGCACGAGTTTAAACTCAATATAAGCACCCCAGCCTTCAAGCGGAAGCGCTGTCATTGGCGCGGCGTTGATGACGCCATGAATATTTTTTAATGCAAGTAAATCGTCTTCTAGTTGATTGATTAAATCACCATGCTCGTCAGATAAATTAGTAATAACCGTAAGTGTATTTTTAATGTCGACGCCGACAGGGCTTGCTATTAAGTCGTTTCGTTCTGAAATCATATAAATGGCATTGACAAGTACCATGAATGTAACAGCAATTTGAAATGCCAATAAAATAGGGGTGGTTTTTTTCTTTTTAAATGTTTTTACTATGGGTAAAAAATCACGCATGTTTTTTATCCTATAAGCTTTTAAGTTGGCTGGAGGGCTGCATGTAACTTGCTTTGATGATTGGATAAAGGCCAAACACTAAACTCGATATAACCGCCAATAGTACTGTGCCAAGAGTTAGTTGAGTGTTCATTTGCATTAGCCCTGAGTGTAGGTAATGGTATGTGTTGGCTGCGGCAATAAGCCCAAGCTTTGCAAGCAACAATCCCAGTAACCCACCCACGAAACCGATCACTGATAACTCAATTGCAAATTGTTTGACAATATCCTGTTGGCTTGCTCCGACAGCACGACGTAATCCGATTTCACCTGATTTGGCATCAAACTTGGCTATCATGAGGCTCATACAGTTAAGCAAACAGACCAACAGAAATAGGGCTGCTAACCACACGGCCAGTTTACTATCATCGCTTATAATTTCTTCAACTATCAAGTATTGCTTCAATGGTAAAAGTTTATTGAAAATACGACGTGGGAATCTCCCCAAAGATTGCTGCTCTTTAGCATGATTATCTATAAATGTTTGATATTCATCATGGCTTTTCTTATTCGAGAGTTCAACCCAGAAAACGACCCACATACATTCTGATACCAGTAAAGATGCAAAGGACTGATCATCCGGTTCTTTCCAGCAGTAATTGTTCATTAACTTTAAAGTCAGCAGTTCATTTTGAATTTGGGTATTGAAGGGAATGAATATACCATTTGGTTTCTTAAACGCTTCATTCTGAAGGGCGTAAAACTTGGGTAAGGGGTTCCAATCGTCTAATACACCAATGACACGATACGTGTCTTTACCGAAATAAAATGTTTTGCCAACCGAGTTTTCACCATTAAAAAGCCAAGTGTTAGTTTCTTTGGATAGCACGGCAACTTGGGCAGCATCTTTGCCATCTTGTTCGCTCCACCCTGCGCCAAACAAAAAGGGTACTTCAAACATATTGAAGAAGTCGCTGGTAGTTGAGCGAACTTCCAAGCTTCTAGGCTCTATATCTTTGTTATTTATATGGCGGATCTCTTCTTGAATGGCACTCAGTGCAACGTGGTTTTTTGGTATATCGGATTTTAATAATGCTTGGACGTCTTGATATGAGATAGTGATAGGCAATGTATCGCCATCAGCAAACTCGTAATCCAAACTGTCTAGTTGAACCTGATATAGGTTTGCACTTTTATTTGGGATAGGATCCTGAGACATCATGTAGCTGACAGTATAGGTGGTCATGGTTGCACCAATGCCAATCGCGATCATTATCACCATTAAAAGGCTTAGTAATGGCGTTTTACGCAAGCTGAGCAGGGCGAGCTTGAAGTAATAAGAATACATGTTATGCCCTTACGCGATGGCTTTTTTATTGTGTGTGTATTCAGATAGGTGACCGTCTTTAATTTGTACTATGCGGTTAGCCTGAGCTGCCTGTTCATTATCATGGGTCACCATGATAATACTTGTGCCAGCTGCATTGATGTCTTTCAGTAAGGACATAATGCCTTCAGCCATTTTAGAGTCTAAATTACCCGTTGGTTCATCTGCGAGAATAACGGAAGGAGTACCTGCTATAGCGCGAGCAATCGCAACACGCTGTTGTTGACCACCAGAGAGTTGTGTTGGGTAATGACTCTTTCGTCCCGCTAATCCGACTTGCTCAAGTGCTTGCATAATACGTTTGTGCCGCTCATCACGGTTAAACTTTCTATAGCGTAAAGGCATGTCAACGTTATCGTAGAGGTTTAGCTCCGGTATGAGATTAAAGCTTTGAAATACAAAACCAATTTTTTCATTTCGATAGGCGGATTTTTTTTTATCGGTAAACTGCGCGACATTTTGCTCATCCAACTCATATAGACCGTCGGAGTGTTCTTCTAATAACCCTGCAATATTCAAAAAGGTTGTTTTCCCTGAACCTGAAGGACCAATAATACTGACAAATTCGCCTTGTTCTATGGTGAGATCAAATGGGTGAAGTGCTTGCGTTTTTATTGCATCCGTTACAAACGCTTTTGATAAACTCTTCATTTTTAACATTACTATTCCTTTTTATTGTAAAATACGTACGCTTGGTGCGTCTTTGAAAATATCTGAATCAGATATCACCACGGTATCACCTGTTTTTAAGCCAGATATCACTTCTACTTTGCCTAGACTACGTGAGCCTATTTTTATGGCGGTTTTAACTGCTGAATTATCGGTTACAACGTAAGCAAATTGCCCGTTATAGGTTTTTAAGAACTGACCTCTAGGGAGGTATTGAATATTATGTTTGCGTTCTAGAATAATCCGCGTTGTTAAGCGTTGGTTCTGTCTCAGCCCAGTTAAATTCGAGTCTTTAAAACGTACTTTACCTTGAACACGGCCCTGAGTGATTTCGGGAGATATAGCGACTAATTCACCTTGATACATGCTTTGGTTGAGGGTAATTTCGGCCTCCATGCCTAAGGCGAGGTCATCCGCATAACTCTCAGGGATTTGCACTTCGAGCTCGTATTCAGATAAGTCAACAATACTCAAAAGAGATTGGTTTTTAGCCACGGAGTTTTTTTGTTGTGCATTTAAATTTCCTACTAGACCCGTCACAGGTGATGTGACCTTTAAACCATCAACCTGACGTTTCAATTCAGTCACTTTGACTTGTTGAGATTGCAACTCTAATTCACGGGTTTTAATTTCAAATTTCTGACTTTCTTTTACCAATGCAACTTCTTTTACTGCGTGTTCATATTCACGCTTGGCATTTTGTAAATCATCACTGGCTTTTTGATAATCAATGTCACTGATCACTTTATTTTTCATGGCTTCGTTAGCGCGTCGCATTTCTCTTTTAGCTGCATTGAGTGCGACTTGTGCCTGACCAATTTGGTTTTCTTGTTCTAAATTTGACTTCTTTACCTGAATCTTTTCACGTTCAAGTTGATTTTTTAGTCTAATCAAATTTGCTTGTTGTTGATTATATTCACTCTTTAATTCGGGGCTATCGATGATGGCAACCGTTTGTTGTGACATGACGCTGTCTCCTGCTTCAACTAAGTACGTTACGGTACCTTGTGCGGGGCTGTATAATGTAGGTCGACGCGCCGCAGTGACTTTGCCTTGTACTGAAAGGTCTCTAATAAATAGGCCTTGTTCAACAGTCGCAATATTAAGTTTCTCTTTGTGTACGGCACTTGTGCCTTTTGTCCAATTGATGATTGGCGGAAGTATAAATAGATAAAATATGACTGCTGCGATAACGACGCCAAAAACTGGCACAATCAACTTCTTTAGTGAACGGGATTTTTTTATTGTTGTATCTTGCGCACTGGTGTCTGCGATATAACTCATATCGTTTCCTTGCTTCCTTTCATTATTTTGGCAATACAGCTAAAAGTTAAGTATTTGCTTTTTATTATTTTAAAAATATAACTGGGACAAAATACACTTTATTATCTTAAAAGTCACGAATGTTAAATTGGTGTTGGTGGTTTTTGTTTGTTGTAAAATAAAACGAAGCGAATAAAAGGAAGGTGTTTACAATAAAAATAATACTTTTGAATGGATGATGCCAGTTGACTGTATAAATTGTAAAAACAGGACATTGCAAGACTCCATAGTCAAGGCATGCCTAGGTTAACCTTAACACTGTCGATGGAAAGAGGTTGGCGACGCCATTGCGTGTTCGTTCAGGTTAGGTTAGGTTGACATCAAATGTGAGCGGCTTTGCCAGTTGAGACTAAAAGTTATAGCTAATTGTCTGATATTGTTTGTTTTATGTTTAAGGTACGTCAATTTGTTGTTTTAATAAAATGCGCTAAATCGATATACAGGTGGGTCATTGATATCGAAATCTCTAACAATTGAATACTGATCATTAATGCAAATGATTATCATATGTGATACGTTAATTGCACTGACAGACAAAGAGATTTTATTAATGATAGAGAAAAATAGTTGGCCAACTGATTCCGACGCAGATGTACTGCGTTTGTTAGAGGAAAGAAACTTTGACTTCAGCGCTGTGCATGACGTTGAGTTTAATATTGACTTTGAGTCTTGGCCATTAAGTCAAGATCAGCGAGCTGTAATTTTAGAACTGTTGCCTAACGCGAGTTTTGTAGACCCTGATGAAGATTCGATTGAAGAAGGAGATGAATCAGGGTATGTCTCGGTGACGGTAAAAAGTAAAGTGACGTATGAGTTTATAGTTCAAGAGCAGAAAAGGTTTGGTGGCCTTTTCTCTAACTTGGGTGGCTTTTGTAACTCATGGGGTGTACTGAGCCCGTGTGGCCAAATTTAGGACGTTTATTGAAGGCCGTAACAATACCTGCCATACATGGTGTTTGGTTTTATTTAATCACAATAATTTTATGACGAGATGTGCTTTCTTTATGTTGATGATAGCCATCATAGTTACACCCATTTCTTCTATTTTTGATGAATGGAGGTGCGTACGTTTTGTCGAGGGAAAATGGTTTAAGCTAAATAAGCCTTAGGAAATTGTTAAAGTTTCAGGCTTTTTAGCATTGCTACAATTTCAAAATCGGAAATAGGGATGATTTTTGATTGAAGATATAACGAAGTCATTCTTATTCGGTATTCTGTAAATGCTTCTCCATGGATTGGCCTTACACCTTTGACTAATTTACGGCCGTTAAGATATTTTAACATGTTTGGGAAATATTTATCAAAATCTACGATCTCACAACCTGTTGTTTTTGAACACAGTAAAAATAGCGTCTTATGACTCCTAAGGTAAATCTCCTCAGAGCCCAATGTGCCGTCTAATTTAGGATGAAAAGCAAAACTATAGTTTACTACAAGTGTACCCACCTCTTTTTTAGCAAGTTCTTGGTCTTTTAACTTTTTCTTTTCTAACTTTTCAGTACTAACTTTGCCTTTTTCATGTTTACTGACCATTCCAAACATCACTTCAGCCCTGCAAGCATCCATTTCTGCTAAGCTACCGTTAGTACATAACTCTTTGACTTTGGCTCTTCGGGCGGCGAAAGTAAAGCCTCTGATTGGAGGAAACATTTTATTTAGAATGTCTTCTGGAACAACAGGTATATGGTTATCTGCTGCTACAGTATTAAAGCCATCTGCGAACCCGCTTTTATATCCTTCAATCTCACCTAAAGTACGATACTCTTGAAGCGTTTTAGGATTGTTGTAACTTACGTTTCCATTATGGGATACTATATTAGTGTTAGAACTTCCACCATTTTGGTTTATTTGTGTTCTCGGCTCAGGTTTTCCTTTTATAAATTCTATTATTAAAGGTGAAACAGCGAGTATAACGGCAGATATTACGCCAATAGCTGCATTTTTTACTGTCGCTCGTTTGTCTCTGAAAATATAGCTGAAAACTTTTTTCATAAATAATCCTTTGAGAAGAATAAACCAAATATCAGGTGTTTATATAGTTTCTTCATGTTGCAGAGTTATTAAGCTAACCAAAAAAATCGGCGGGGATCAACAGCTAATTATCTAGTATGATATCGATTAGTGATCTTGAAACAGTATAATTTCACCAAGGACTGGACTTCCTAGACTTGCACTCGATTGAATAAAGGAATTACAGCGAGTTGGTTGTCTTAAGCACCTATATGCCTTACGTTTGTAAATCTCGCGTAGTTATCATTTTACTAATCTAGTGCCATTGTGCGAGGTTGATTACTGACCAAGCGTAATTGTTCGATAAGCCATTGGTGGATTTTACTTTGGCTACTGCGAGGATGCCATGCAACAATAACTTCAAAGGGTGGTGGCAGAGCCTCTACTTCCAATATTGATACCTTGTTGTTTGGCAGTAATCTTGATGGAAAAAAAGCGATTAAATCCGTCGCATATAATAAATCAGGCACGGATGAAAAGTTGGGTACAGACATGATGATGTTTCTTTTTAGTCCAATATTAGCAAACCATTGATCGTGCGAACCTTTTAGATTTGCCCTCGATGGTGAAACTACTAATTGAGGTTGTTTCGCGATATCGGCTATGCTCAGGGTGTTTTGATTCAACGACGACTGCCTGCTTGCCACACATAAATGTTGCTCTGCGAATAACAATTCATAAGGTAAATTATCAGGGATAAAGTCAGGAAAGCTGATCAGTAAATCCAACTGTCCCGAACTCATTAATTCAACCACATTGTCACTTGCAAAGTCTTGCACAATGAGTTTTAAACTTGGCGCTTGCGCCCTAACAATACTTAACACTTCAGGTAATAAAGCTTGAGTAGCGTAGTCGGTTGCACTGATAGAAAATACGCCTTGATAGGTTGCAGGCTCAAAATGCTCTGGCTTAACAATGTCCTCGAGCTGAACCAGCACCTCTGCTATAGGGGCTTCTAATGCGAGTGCCCTAGGGGTAGGTACCATTTTATTACCTTGGCGAACAAATAGGCGGTCGTCCAGAATGTCCCTTAGCTTCTTTAACTGTTCACTGATCGCTTGTTGGGTTAACCCAATCTTCTGTGCCACTTTACTCAAATTTTGTAGCGCGAGTAGCTCACTTAAAATGCGTAATTGCTTTATTTCTAATTTATGTAAACCACTCATATTTGTTACCTATACAAACAAACCTTGTTTCTATTTGTATCTTAGCGCAGCTAAGCTAGCGGCTCAAATCAAATTGGCTGTGTTACAGCGTGTTTTATCGCGCTTTGGCAGCATTAAAAAATTGGTCTAAGTAAGATGTTACGCAGGCTGAGTAGATAAGTAGGAATAGGCATGTTAAAAGAAAATATTGGCACTCAAGCTCTTTTTGAACGCACCACTTTGGGCCCGTACGAGTTGAAAAATCACATTGTAATGCCGCCATTAACGCGTTCAAGAAGCTCTCAGCCGGGTAATATTCCAAATAAATTGATGGCTGAGTACTACGCGCAGCGAGCGGGAGCGGGTTTTATGGTAACCGAAGGTACACAAGTAGAACCAAGAGGGCAAGGTTACGCTTGGACGCCTGGTATTCATTCACCAGAGCAAGTGGAAGGCTGGAAATTAGTAACCGATGCAGTACACAAAAATGGGGGGATTATTTTTGCACAACTGTGGCATGTAGGTCGCGTATCTCATACAAGTTTACAACCTGACAATGGTAAGCCTGTAGCACCGTCGGCCATGGCTGCCGATGCCGTTAAGGTTTTTGTTGAAACCGTGCCAGGTGAGGGGGATTTGGCCAACCCCAGCGAGCCTCGCGCGTTGCAAACCTCCGAAGTAAAAGATTTAGTGAACATGTACGCAGCAGCGGCACAAAATGCACTGAATGCGGGCTTTGATGGCGTTGAGTTACATTGTGCCAATGGTTATCTGATTAATCAGTTTATTTCTGAACATACAAATCAACGTACGGATGAATATGGTGGCTCGCTTGAAAATCGTTTGAGATTTTTAAAAGAAGTCGTTGCGGCTGTCAGTCAGGTGGTTGGCGCGAGCCGAGTAGGGGTTCGCTTTGCGCCGCTATTTGAAAGTACCACTGAGCAGCGGGTGTATTTAGGGTTGGTTGAACCAGATCCGTTAAAGACCTACACCGCTGCAATTAGATTATTAGAAGAGGCCGGATTGGCATATTTATCGATTGCCGAAGCTGATTGGGAAAATGCCCCTGATTTACCGGTGGCGTTCTATCAGACCGCTCGTCAGCTATTTTCAGGCAAGATCATTTACGCAGGTAAATATACGGTTGAAAAAGCACTAAGAATATTACATGAAGGCTATGGCGACCTTTTTGCATTTGGACGACCATTTATCGCTAACCCAGACTTACCTGAACGGATAAAAAATAATTGGCCAATGAATCAAGTGGATCCTACTACTATGTATGGTGGTACAGAGATGGGTTACAGTGATTACCCGAATTATCATCAGGATAAAAGTGCATAGAGGCCAATATGAGAGGCTAAAGCCGGCTTGTAGGCTTACAGCGTTCGGGCATGCGACAATAAAATCACAGGAAGGTTTATAGATGTAATGCCTTCCTGTGGTGAATGCTAGTTGTTTTTAAGCAGAACTTGCCCACCAAGCGCGTTTGGGGAGCTAAAGAGAGGCTAAATTTTCCGTTTTTATCACTTTTTATTCTATTGCTGCTGATTGTGACAATTACGTCTGAAATTGGATTGGCGTTGGTGCTGAGTGTGAAGCCTTTTAATTCAACTGCGTATACAACCGAGGATAACCAGTATGTTACAAGTATGAGTATTGTTTGCGTGATTTTAATGTTCATATGTCACCTTATGTTTGTCTTATTATTGTACTTGTACAGGGGAAATTGACGCATTCTAATAACGGAGTCGCTTATAGCTTTTGGTTATGTTCGAAGTTAAAAAAGCCGGCGGGTTGAACGTCAATACAATACGGAATAGTAGGTTACAGCTGATAGCAGACAGGTAGATCGAATATCAATGTTAAATAGAGGGAGTCGTTTTGCAGTATCGTAAAATTCATATTATTGGTGGCCCAGGCAGCGGAAAAACGTTTAGTGCTGCGAAACTTCAACAGCTAACAGGCTTGAATGGGTTTGATCTGGATAGCGTCTTTTGGGAGAAAAATGAATTTGCTTATGTTCGTTCAAGCGAGCACGCAAGAACCGAAAAGCTAAATCATATATTATCCCATGATAATTGGATTGTTGAAGGCGTTTATTACAAATGGTTAGCAAGCTCATTTGGTGACGCTGATCTCATTGTTGTTTTAAATCCCCCCACGCTTTTAAGGCAATGGCGTATATTCAAACGCTTTTTGAAACGAAAATTTGTCTTGGGTCACTATCGAAAAGAATCGTTAGCCTCATTTCTGCAAATGTTTTGGTGGAATCAAGGATTTGACCAAGACAATATGGTTCGTATCTTAGACTTTATCCATGAATATGACGATAAGATAATTTATTGTAAAAATTATAATGAAATATGGCGTGAATTAAGTAAATGAAGAGAGGTTGATGGCGCGCTTATTTTGAGCTGCTCCTTTTCTATTTGTTAGATTCAACGCGTATTTAGAGTTACGAACCTTATCTAGTAAATGCTGATAATACGGAAAAAGGTCAGGGTGTAGGATTTATAGCCAAGGCTGGCTATGTATCAGTCACACTTCATAACGGATAAGACATGTAATGTTTACCGAAAAGAGCGATTCTATTGAGATAAAAGATTTAGAAAATGAATCTAAGATTGTGCCTTTAGAGTGGTGTTGAGAAAAACAAATAGACCGCGATACTATGAGGGTTGGCCCAAAATACTGTGCATCGCTTTGATGTACTTTAATGGTTTATGCATAATGGGTAACCCTCGTCCAATGTAATATGGATAGAAAGGTTTATTTCCTTTTTTCTTTACGATGTTTCTTAATCGCTTTTGCAATTCGCTTTGCAGCCCTTTGCATTGTTTTTCTATTGGGGTGTAAACCGTCAGCCATTGGTTCAAAACCTTGCCAAACATCTAAAAATATAGCGTTTGGTACTTCTGCTTGTAACCTGCTTAACCTTAGATCAGAGAAAACCTCATAATTATCTTTACTGATGATCCATGGCCAGTTGAAACGACTTTGTACTGTTTCCCAATCAATTGCTTCATAGGTTGGCGCTTTCGAAAAAATAGGTGTGATCCCGGCAGCCAGCGCGCGGTTAGCCACGCTTACAAAGGTATCGATGTAAGACTCCATTTGTTCTACGGTACATTCGCTCGTTTGTGCCATAGGAATGCCAAATGCATCGGGATGATTGCAATCATTACCACGAATAATCACAATATATTCAGCAGCAACCTCTCCTGAAAATGAAGTTACGCGGCTTAAAGCTTTACTAAACTGTTTTTCATAGCCTTCCCAACCAGGACCCACACATTCTGGTCCAGGAAAACAAGTTAATCTGTCAAATGTTGTTGCACCTGCTTGGCCTTCGTTGATTACATGACCCGATAGCCTGCGTTCTCTGATAAGGGCGTTGCCTAAAGATAGGTAGCGACCAGAGTTTATGGCAATACCATTAAGTGGTGCCTGAAGCTCACTGTAATACGGCATTTTAGCGTTTGCAAATGAAGCACCAATAATTAGCAGGGGGGCTTCTTCAGATTTAGTTTGAGCTTGAGAATGAGTTGTGAGGGATATGAATGTTCCCCATAAAAGTGCTTTAATCGTTTTAGTGTACATATCAAGTCCTTGTTGTTGTTTTTTAAAACCAGAAAGACCATAGCAGATCATATTGGCGAAGTAATTACGATTTTATTGCACTCGCTTAAAATATGATATGTGGGGTAAATTACGCATGATGTTAGTATATTTACTTTCTTGTTCCGTCGTTGGACAGGATAGATAGCGACATTATTTTTGTACTGAGCTTACTATTGATACGTTCTAGTGGTGAAACATAAACAGGAGGGAATGCATCAATTACATATATTGTTACAATATCTCATTAAACTCTGTTTTTTGTAATTTGAGCGATTTTTTACACTGTTTAGACGTATGTTAGGGTAATGTTTCTATTGGAAACAATAAAAACAACTTTTGGTGTGAAAATGAAAACTCTCCTAAAAACAGCGTTAGCTGTGTCATTAGCGTTGGCTGCCTCTAACGCGCTGGCAGCAAAGTCTGATGAAGAACAATCAATTTTTAGTAGCAAAACCTTCGAAGCAATGAAACTGCGTAATATCGGGCCTGCTTATATGTCAGGGCGAATAGCAGATATTGCGGTGGATCAAAATAACCCATCAACTTGGTACTCAGCTGTTGGTTCGGGTGGTGTTTGGAAAACCACAAATGCAGGGACGACTTGGACGCCTATTTTTGACAAACAAGCAGTATATTCAACAGGTGATGTGACGATTGACCCGAGCAACTCCAATATTATTTGGGTGGGTACAGGTGAAAATAATGGCGGTCGTCATATTAGTTTTGGTGATGGCGTTTATAAATCTGAAGATGGCGGAAAAACATGGAAAAATATGGGCTTGAAAGAGTCTGAACGCATTTCAGATATTATCATTCACCCAACAGATTCAAAAACAGTTTGGGTTTCAGCTCAAGGCCCACTTTGGAGTAGTGGCGGCGAACGTGGGTTATATAAAACCATAGATGGTGGAGAAACCTGGAAACAAGTACTAACACCAGAAAATGAATGGACTGGGGTCACTTCGTTATTAATTGACCCGCGAAACCCGAAAAAATTGTATGCAGCAACCTGGTCTCGGCAAAGAACAGTTGCTACCTATGTTGGAACAGGTGAAGGATCAGGTATTCACACATCCGACGACGGTGGTGAGACTTGGACTGAGCTGAAAACAGGTTTACCAACGGGCAATATGGGTAAAATTGGTATGGCAATTTCTCCTATAAATCCTGATGTTCTTTACGCGACAATTGAGACAGATAACCGTACAGGAGGGTTTTACCGCTCACAAAACCGAGGGGCAAGTTGGACTAAAGAATCTGATGAAGTAGGTGGTGGTACTGGGCCACACTATTATCAAGAAATTTTTGCAGACCCACACCACTTCGATCGAGTTTATATTGCCAGTAATTACAGCAAAGTTTCTAACGATGGAGGCAAAACTTGGATACCAATCAATACAAAGCGCAAACACGTAGATGATCATGCCTTTGCTTTTCACCCCACCGACCCTGATTTTGTCTTAATTGGCTCTGATGGCGGTATTTATATGTCGCATGACCGCATGGAAAACTGGCGCTTTATGGCGAATTTGCCGTTGACTCAATTCTATAAAGTAGCGCCTGATGATGCTGAACCTTTCTATACGGTATACGCAGGTGCGCAAGATAACTCAACACAAGGCGGCCCTTCTCGTACCACGCGTAAAGAAGGTATTAAAAACAAAGATTGGTTTTTAACCTTAGGTGGCGATGGTCATCAACCTGCTGTAGAGCCAGGCAACCCTAACATTATGTATTCTCAGTGGCAGCAAGGTAACTTGACGCGACATGACTTGAAAACCAGAGAAGGCGTATACATTAAACCTCAACCTCGTCCAGGCGAGCCGGCTGAACGTTTCAATTGGGATGCGCCAATTAATGTTTCAAGTCATGATGCCAAGCGTCTTTATTTTGCATCACAAAGGGTATGGCGTTCGGATGATCGAGGCGACAGTTGGGAACCAATATCAGGTGACTTAACTAAAAATGGTAATCGAATGCATATGCCTGTGATGGGGAGAACGTGGTCAGTCGAAGCTGGTTGGGATATTTATGCGATGTCTGAATACCATACTATTGCTAATTTCACGGAAAGCCCCGTTGATGAAAAGGTTTTATGGGCAGGCACTGATGACGGTCTTATTCAAGTGACAAAAAATGCAGGGAAGAGCTGGAAAAAAATAGATCTTAGCAGCATTGATGGTATTCCTGACACCGCATATGTAAATGACATTCGAGCCGATTTATTTGATTCTAACACTGTGTATGTCGCACTTGATAATCATAAATATGGAGACTTCAAGCCTTACTTAATCAAGTCAACTAATTTAGGAAAAAGCTGGCAATCACTCGCAAGTACTTTACCTGAAAAACATTTGGTTTGGCGCATAGTTCAAGATCATGTAAACAAAAACCTGATGTTCATTGGTACTGAGTTTGGTATTTTCTTTACTGTTGATGGTGGTCAGAAATGGACTGAATTAGACGGTGGGATCCCGACCATTGCAACGCGAGATGTAAAAATACAACGCCGTGAAAACGATTTAGTAGCGGGTACATTTGGTCGTGGTATTTATATTCTTGATGATTATGCACCACTGCGTGCATTAACAGAAAAGTCGATGGAGCAAGATGCACTTCTCATGGCTCCTAGTCGCCCCGTTAAGTGGTTTCAGTTAGATACGAATCATACGAATACGGATGGGGATGATCGTTTTGCAGCGAAAAATCCAGAGCATGGTGCAACCTTAACCTACTTCTTGAAAGAAAGTTTATTAACCATTAAAGAGGCACGTCAAAAGGCCGAAAAAGACATGGTTAAAGAGCAGGATTATCCAAAATATCCAGCTTGGGAAGATATAGAAAAAGAGAATCAAGAAGCTAAGCCGGTAGTATACCTTGAAATTCGAGATGCAGCGGGTAAATTTGTGAATCGAGTTATGGGTAAAAATACCAAAGGTCTACATCGTGTAACTTGGGATATGACGTATGCAACAGGCAAAGCAGTAACAGGAGTTGAATCATCAGGTTGGAGCCCATTTAATGCTGGCTTAATGGCAATTCCTGGAATATATACGGCGACTTTGCATAAACGCGTTAATGGGGCTGTTTCACAACTTGCTGAGGCGGTAGAGTTTGAGCTAAAACCGATTACTGATAGTGCGTTACCTACAGCTAATCAAGAGGTACTTAAGTTCGGCAAAGAAATAGCGGTAGCGCAAAAGCGTATCACTGCTGTGAATGCTGTACTGAGTGAATTGAATAAGACAATGCAGACGTTGCGTACGGCGATAGATCGTACGCCAAACAATATTGCCTCATTGGAATCACGTTATGCGCAGGCTCAAACAGAAATTAATGCGATTAATCTTGAACTTAATGGGTTGAATGCGCGAGATAGAATGGGCACTAAGCCTGCTAATATTTCGAGTCGTTTAGGCTATGCGATGACAGCAGATTGGTCTTCTTATGGGCCAACAAAGCAGCATAAAGAGCAGTTTTCATATGCAATTAAACGTTTGGACAATGTAAGTACGCGTATTAAACGTTTGCAAGAAACGACCATACCTGAGCTTCAGAAGTCAGTTATTGACGCGGGTGGTCCATGGAGTAAGGGCGCACCATTAATCACTAAGTAACATGCAATAATAAGCGACACTGTCATTGTTACAGTGTCGCTTATTTTTTAACGGGGTTTGAGAGTAGACAAGATCACAGTGTAATTTAATTGCCAAATCATTATTTAATAACCAGCTAATAAAGCAGTATCTCTACAATGAAAACCATAAGTTCTTTTATATTGATGTCGGCTTCTTTGCTCGTCTATGCGCAAGGTAGTGAGCTTGAAGTCATTGAGATTTTAGTGCCCAAACAACCTTTGGTCATCGCCGGATCAGAGCACGCCATGTCATACATAGATGATAGGTCTACCTATACCTTAAATCGCACCATTGCTGATCAACTGTCGACACTGGTGGGTGTTAACCTAAGTGGGCAAGGAGGCCAATTTCAGAGCTATTCTATTCGTGGTTTTAGTCGAGGGCGAATAAGAACTGAAATAGACGGTATTCCTATTATTACTGACAGACGTGCAGGTAACTCGGCTTCTTTTGTTGCACCACAGCTATTCAGTACAGGCCGAGTTATTAAAGGGCCTAGTTCCGCTTTATATGGGTCTCAAGCGTTGGGGGGCGTAGTGAGCCTGAGTACTGAGTCGCTGGATAAAACAGTGTTAAGGGTATCTGGACAAAGTGTTGACCAAGGAATAAGTGTGACGGTAAATCATCAAGATAATAATTTTACTTCAGCTCTCGCTTATCAACAGGCTAATGATGCCGAAGCTGTTAATGGTGACGTGTTAAATACTGAGTTTGAACGTGTGTCAGGACTGTTAAGGTACAAACATCAGTTCGATGGGTATATAGTGACCGCTTCTTGGTTGCCAAGCATTGGTAAGAATATTGGCAAAAGTAATATCAAGTATCCAATCCGACAAGTCAGTAGTTACCCGCAAGAACAACATTCATTGGCACAGCTTCAAGTAAGTGCTGATGATAAGTGGTCAGTTAAACTTTTTCATCACTATCAAAATTGGGATAGCGAAACACACAGGTTTGATCAGTACGATGGGGTGACGCAATATCAAAGCCACACACTTGGTGGGCAGTGGCTACATCAGATCAGACTCAAAGAGCAAGAAAGTTATTGGGGTATTGACTGGCTATCACGTAAAGGGGTAAAAATTACCAGTGATTACCATCTTCATAGTGAGGAAGAGGGCATAAGTTATAGCTTGATCAGCAATGAGATGACGGGCAAAGAAGATAACTTTGCTCTGTATGGTAAAACACAGTGGCACTGGGAGGATATGCAATTCGCTCTGGGGTTAAGGTATGATTGGTTGATGCAACACAGTCAGCAAGCTAAACGTTCTGTTGATAATCACTTTAATGCATCACTGAGCATCGAGTTCCCTTTGTCTGATACGTTCAAGGCAGGATTAGATATTGGCAACGGTTTTCGCTATCCAACACTGACGGAGCGGTTTTTTTATGGTAAAACGCCTAGAGGTGTTATTGCTGGTGAACAAACATTAAGGCCTGAAACCAGCGTTGGTACTCAACTGTTTGTGACTTGGTATCCACTAGAGCATATTAGCGTCCACACCGCATTATACCACTATGGATTAAACAATTACATTGAGCGTTATACGCTTAATGATGTTCAACTGAGCTATCGAAACTTAGGTAGAGCACAGGTTTATGGGTTTGAGAGTGAGTTGCGATGGTATCAAAGTGATAGCATAGAGCATGAAGTAAGTTACCAGCAGCAAGTTGGCAAAGATGACTCAGGGCAAGTATTAGCTGATTTACACCCTAGAAAGTTAAGCTGGAGAGCACGCCTTACTTTAGAACGGTGGTCTTTAACAAATTCTTATAGCTACTATTTAGAGGTTAACCAAGTGGGTAACTCTGAGCAGGTACGAAATAGCTTTATAGTATGGGATTTATCTCTAGAGCATCAATTGAATGCGCATCACAGTGTGAGTTTAAGTGTGAATAATATAACCAATGAAGAATATTACGCGAGTTTAGATGAAGATGCTGCATTTCAACCTAAACGAAGTTTCAAATTATCAACCAGCTGGCAGTTTTAAAGAAGCGCAATGAGTGTATATAAAACCAATAGAAGCATTCACAAATGGGCGAGTATTGTTATTTCATTACCGCTGCTTGTGGTATTAGTCACCGGTATTTTGCTACTGGTCAAAAAAGAGTTTAGCTTTATTCAACCCCCGACGGCTAAGGGGGAGTTTACGGTGCCAACAATGACATTTGAGCAAATACTGACGGTGGCTAAATCAGTAGAGAGTGCCAATATAACCGATTGGGACGATATTCGCAGACTAGATGTTAGGCCGAGTAAAGGTATAACGAAAATACGTAGTCACAATAGTGTAGAGATTCAAGTTGATAGCGCGACCGGTAAGGTACTTCACGTAGCACAACGTAACTCAGAGTTAATCGAATCAATTCATGATGGCACTTTCTTCGAGAAAAATGCCAACATCTGGCTCATGCTGCCAGTTTCTTTAGTTGTTCTTATTATTTCCATAACCGGCATTATTTTATTTATTCAACCGTATAGGAAAAAGAAAAAAAGAAAACTGGAGAGGCGGTTTAAAGATGAATAAATAGCCTAACAGCAAAAAAGTGATGAGTGCTCTGAGTAAATATGATGGCTTCGTTGTGTTTATTTAGTCATATAGGTTGCAGGTCTACTGTGTTGGATAAATTATATGCTTTGGCTTATAAAACAAGTAATGAAATAATCAAAGGATCTAGGTGTAAACATGGACATTCGCGAAGCGAGTCTTAAAGATTTATCAAATATTGCTCGATTGCATGCACAGAGTTGGCGTGAAACTTACGGTGATGTATTGCCAGCAGATTACTTAAATCAGCAAGTTTTTGTTGAAAGAACCGCGGTATGGACGAAACGCTTGATGAAACCGTCGTCAAATCAATATGTACTTATTGCTGAAGATAATACAGGGTTTTGTGGATTTATCTGTGTGTATGGTGGCAAGCACCTTAAATATGGGTCGATTATTGACAATCTACACGTGGCAAAAAATTGCAAAGGCAAAGGGCTAGGTACTAAATTGCTGATAGCGGCAGCGTCATGGGCCTTTGTAAACTATAAAAATGATGGTTTGTATCTTGAAGTACTCGCATGCAATGAGCAGGCAATTCGGTTTTACAAGTATCATGGTGGACAAAATATTGACTATGGATACTGGCACACTCCTTGTGGAAATAAAGTGAAAGAGTTTATTTATGGCTGGGAGTCACCGAGCGAATTGGCAAATTTAGGTTAAAGGTCATAATAATGCGAATAGCAAAATTACGATTGAGCACTACAATCTACGTTTGGCATAAGGCGGTTTAAATACGAGTTAAAATGAGATAGACACAGGAAAAATGTATTCTATGTCTATCTTTTGTCATTCACATTCGGTTTAACCTCCAAACTGAATACGAACACCTGCATTGACAGTAAAACCATCATTTCTTGACCAAATATCGGTTGTCCATCGGCCACTCGGTGATTGCTCAGGTAATATCAGTGTGTCTTCTTTGGTTTGCCTGATGTTTAGTAAGTTTTCGGCATTAATAAACCAGCTAATGTGACCAAGGGTGATTTGGCCTAACAAGCCTAAATGCCAATATGCGTCGCTTTTATCCCGATAAGGGTTGCCCTCTAAGTGCTGGGTTCCTGTATAGTAAGCTTCAAACCCAAGTAAATGACTACCGTGTTCTTCCCACATAACAACTAACCCCGCAGAGTGAGCCGGTGTGAGTGCTAAGGTGGTACGCTCAAAGGCAGTTTGCCCTTGTTTGCTTGCATCTGTGTATAAATAGCTGCCGGTAAATTTAATATCTCTCCAACGATAGCGCAGCAACAGTTCAGCTCCACGAATTTTACTTTGGCCAATCGCATTAATAATACGAACTTGCTTCTGAGCATTTTTTTGAGCTTGCTCTATGGTGTGTAGCTCGGTTGCGTCTTCGATATCAGAGGCGAATAAGGTCACACTGGTTTCGATATTATCAAGAATATAGCTTATATCGAGTGAAGCGGTAGAGGCTCGCTCTTCATTTAGGTCTTCAAATGAAGCGAGTCGAGATAATCCGGCATCTTCAATGTCTTCGATAAATGGGGTTGGGGCAAAAAAGCCCTGCCCGTATGAGCCTCGGAACAACCAATTTTCAGGGTTGTATAGCACTGAAATACGGGGGCTTACTTGGGTGCCATATTCATTATGCCAATCGGTGCGTGCACTCAATGATATCGCTGTATCTGGGTTAATATCGTAATCAAGTTGTGAAAATAACCCAGGGACTTCGTAGTGGTAGTCAAACTCTGGATACGCAATAGAATCGAATTTGTCAGCTTGATACGCAACTCCGATAACCCAAGCGGTTGCATCGTGATACCCTGATAGACTTGATTCTATTAAATAGCTCTCGTGCGTGTCGTCATCTAATGCTTGACCGAATTCATGCTGGTGTTCTTGACGAGTAAGTGAACCACGCATATTCATATTAAGATCATCATCCAGCGGCTTATCAAACACAAAACCACTATCTACTCTGAGGGTGTCTTGTGTTTGCAAGAAGAAGTTTCCATCAGGTACGGTTGCATTAGGTAATGTGCCACCTTCTCGCTGCTCTGTCATTGCTCCAAACGTAAGGTATAAATTGGCGCCACTGTCATCATACCAATATAGTCGAGGGCGCACACTGGCTCTTTTATACCCAGCTAGGTCTATCCAGCCATCATCGTCAAGGTCTTGTTCTTGCTGGTGATGCAACCCTGCTGTGACCGATGCACTCAGTGAATCAGTTAATGGAGATGCAAAATAAGATGTAATGTCTTGGCCATTTTTAGAGGTTGCATTTAGAAGCACTTCACCTTCGAGCTTGTCAGAGGGCGTTCGGGAAATCAGATTGATTACTCCACCAAGTGCAGAGCCGCCATACAGGGAAGACGCAGAGCCTTTAATGATCTCTACATTAGCGAGGTCTGTCGGAGGAATTTGTAGCAAACCAATAGAGGCGGTTTGACCGCCGTACAAGGGTAGCCCATCGCTCAGTAGTTGAGTGTATCTACCAAATAATCCTTGTAGCCGAATGTTGGCACTACCGAGTGCTGGCGAGGTATTTTGTACTCTTACGCCTCCTGTTTCGGCCACTAACATAGAAATATTTCCTGGCCGCATCAGTGCTTTCTCTTGAATTTCTTCACCATTAATGATTTCGGTGCGAGTGGCTGACTCTGTAACAATACGACCTAACCGAGAGGCTGTTACTTGAATTTTCTCTATATTTTTTTGCTCATGTTCATGGTGTCCATGTTCATTATGCTGCTCACTGGCGTAAGTAAGCGAAGGTATTAGCAACACAGCTGTTGCCAATTTGGTATATTTAGGAAGCATTTTTGACCTCAAAGAACGCTAAAAATTGTGTGCAATGCACTGATTTATATTATTTTTAACTTTTAAAAAGAATAAGCTGTGCTCATCTCTTATGAGGTTACAATTGGCGGTCGAAAAAGTGATTTCACTATGGGAGTGGGGCGTTGAGTATTATGAGGAAAGATTGAGGGCGATGAAGCAGCACACTCAGCGCCAGCTTCTTCGTTAGGCAAATAAAGGGTAGTTGTACATGTATTGGCTGGGCAAATACATTCAGCTTCACAACATTCTACGTCACAGCAATCATCGCTTGAACTGGTTGTTGTGGTTAAGTTATCAGCAGAAATGCTGGCGGTATCAATAACCGAATGAGTGGCGGTTGATACATTCATTGTTACAGAAATGCTATACGCTGCAGCTTGCCCAAAAAAGGCAATCATCATCATAAAAATAACCAGTATTTTTGAAAATGGTTGAAGCATAAAGGTCTCAATAAAAAATTCGAGGTTAGTCTAATGAATTTCTTTCACTATGTGAATGTTTAATCGCAGCTTTTTGCTAAAAAAGGTGGTAATGGGTTGATCTTTTTGATGGCGCGTGGATTCATTGAACACACCATTGCCGCTGCATTACAAGATAAAGTAGAGAAAGGTAGAGCAAAGTATGGTGGCCAGTAGAGAAAATTGAGGGGCATATGCGCATTCTCAATATGCCATACAATCTTATTCGAGTGGAGTAACACAAACTCCCTCATTTTTAACTCGGAGTAAACTCGTTTTACACCAAAAAACAGTAAAGAATGAGGTTAAATGTTATAAAGGTAGAGGCGGCGTTATTACTGTTTCATTGGTCTTGTAAAATATGCAAAATCGGGGTCTTACGATTTGACAAAATGGTTAATTCAAGTGAAGAAATAATGAAATTGGCACGAACGCGCTAGCAGCAGAGCCTGCTGAATTAAATCAATGCTTAGTTAAATCAATGTGTTAATCTGCTTAATTGTTCGGCCTAAAAAAGTTCGTGGACGGTGAAAATATCATTGATAAAGCAGTGAAAATTCGCTCTAATGGCAAGATTAAAAGTATTGAGTAATGCAGGGATGGCTTAAGCGCGATAGGTAAGCCGATAAAATAGACTTGAGGCAAGTTATGCTACTAAAAGCAAATTCCCATAGGGTAAATGACTGACACACCGAGCAGGTAACGACTCAGTCCAAAAAAAAGAAAACGAAAAAAGGACAGGCACAAATTTCTTGCATAATTGGGTGGTTTAACTACTGTTTATACATCCAGTTTGTTTGAGCGATTAAAATGACAAGAGCACGGAATGCTTTAATTGATTTGTCTGCAACGCCTTATTACCATTTAATAGCACGGTGTGTACGCCGTGCTTTTTTGTGTGGGGAAGATAAGTATTCAGGAAAGAACTTTGACCACAGAAGGGAGTGGTTGGTCGAGAGAATGAAGTTACTCAGTAGTGTATTTGCAATAGAAATAGCGGCTTATGCTATTATGAGCAACCATTATCACCTTTTTGTGAAAGTAAATAAGCAAACTGCGCTCGATTGGTCAGATGATGATGTTATTAAGCGTTGGTATCAACTTTACAATAGTGATTTATTGGTAGATAGATATGTTAGTGAAGAAGTACTCGATAATGCCACGATGACTTTTTTCAATGAAATAGTGTCAATTATGCTGCATAAACGCTAAATAGTTATTTTTTCGCGACAAAGTCAGCTCTAAGTGGTCGTAAATCTTCAATTATTTGGTCGTTGGGGCCGCCATAATGTGACTTAATATTTTTATAGTTCACGATGGATGAATCGAAGATGATCAGACAATATAAACAAGAAGATAGTGAGTTAGTTCTCGATATTTGGCTTCAAGCATCAATTAAAGCTCATGATTTTGTCGCAGCAGAATTTTGGGGATCTCAAGTTTCAAACATGCGTGAAATCTACATCCCAGCATCGAAAACTTATGTGTTCGAAATTGATGGGGGCGTCATTGGTTTCTACTCATTATATGAAAACCTGTTAGCAGCAATTTTTGTCTCACCTGAACATAAAGGTCAAGGTCGGTAAGCAGTTAATGGCACATGCTAAAGAGCAGTGTTTGGAATTGACTTTAAACGTATACAAAGACAATGAGGCGACTTACAAGTTCTATCTTTCTCAAGGTTTTGAGGTAGATAATGAGCACATTTTTGAGCATACTGGCTGTGCCGAATACGCTATGAGCATACACATATGAACCTTCTCAGGCCAAATAAGCATCCTGATTCTTTTTAGCTGCTTTTACGCAGCTAATTTGTTTTGGCAATCTTTAAACCTATTCAATTTCGCGATGTCGGTTAGCTGTCAAAATAGTTTACGGCCATTGCACATTCATCGCGGTTAACCTTAATCTATTCGCTACTCAAGGAGATGGCTCATTCGTCCAGTTAGGTAAAGGCTCAGTTAACTTTAATCAAGCAGGGCACCCTAATAACAAAGACAGTGAAGTCCCAGTAACACTGTCTTGTATTTAATAAATCATAATGTCACTGCGTATAAGTTAATAATTCATTTTTCATTACGTTACCCTGAAAGGCCGCCTGATAATTAAACCACACAGTTACCGAGTTATTTCACCTCTTAAATTGTCTTGCATTAAATGCCTGACAGTTTCAATTTCTAACTGTTGGCTGAATAAATAATGCAATTTGGCGATACACGCTTTCACCAGAAACAACGTTCGGCATCCAACCTATAGAGCACTCTCTGAATTGGGGAAAGTGATAAAAACCCTATTTCTTTGCCAATACCTTGAGCAAGAAGCGCTACGCAGGGAAATCCATGAAGGCTTAAACGTTGTTGAGAACTGGAACTCTGCCAACTCGTTTATCTTTTACGGTAAAGGTGGAGAGGTTGCCACAAACCAGCTTGAAGATCAGGAACTGTCCGTTCTGGCGTTGCACCTGGTGCAGATATGTTTGGTTTACGTCAATACCTTAATGATCCAACAAGTCACGTCAGCCACAGAGTGGGGTGGCGTGTTAACGGAGGAAGATTACAGGGCTTTGTCTCCACTGATCTATGCTCATGTAAATCCGTATGGGATTTTCGAATTGGATATGACTCAACGCTTGCCTATTGAACAAGCGCTAACTGCTTAGGAACGTTTGTGTAATAACTTGTAATATCTTTTTTTAACCATTCTGCTACATTTCTCTTATCTGTGTTGCTGCCAGTATTTTTAAGCTTATATCCCTGAAAATACTGACAGTAACTTTTTACAGAACGCGCATTTTGTTATGAGTATAGTGTTCAAAAATATAGGTGTGTAGTCAATTGACTTGATTGCATTTCACCGAGCTATTTAGAAAGTGGACGAGAGTAATTATTAATCAAACTTTTTGTAAAAACATAACAATTATATAACTTCAATCAACAATTGGAGAGTAAAGAAATATGAATCTTTTAACACAAGGCACAAGTGATATACATGGCATAAATAGTGCCTCACCGATTTATTCTACAGATCATGATGTGGCCTACTTTCATCAGCAAGGCGTTAGCCTAGCCTATGTTTCGATAAACAATATTGTTGAAAAAGATGGTAAGTACGATGGTCTGACTTTAGATCCCTGGTATATTCCCATCGACCACTACAGCTATATTCTCTGCACACCCGACTGCCTGACGGTTGACAACGACGTATTTTCTATCCAGGTCGTCATCAATGACCCCACCCGAGGCCAAACCACAACCAAATATACTGGTAAGTTTTCTACGGATCTGTTTGCCGACGCTCAATCATTGTATCTTTTTATCCGTGATCACCTGTTCAATATATTATCCGCCTCCCAAATTGCCTGCGCAGACGGGCAACAGCAAAACAGCGCATATTTGGTGCCCATTTATACGGGTAATTCCGCTCAGTTGCTCTACTTAGAGTATTCGACAAACGGTGACAATGAAACATTAAACAGCTGCGAAGTTTTTACTGCTGCCGATATAGGTCTGGTACTTAAAGACCCCAATGCAAATATAGACACTGCCGACGGCACTTTAACGATCAGCACTGCTAATAAAACCCAGTTTAAGGTAAAATATTCAGATTCATTCCTAGCCACTAAAGCTGCCGCCCAAATGGCGCTGTGCGATTGTATGATGGCCGCCTTGGGCGGATCAACGTTGCTGAGCGAATCAAGCAACAGCATAGCGTTTGGTATGGTCATGCAAACTTTGACTGAACTGGAATTCGCCTCTTCCCTCCTGTTCGTCAATTATTCCATTTCCAAAATTAACGGCTATGCAATCATCGGTAAGGCCACATCGGTTCCCGCCAGCCAGTTGCGCGCTATCAAAAAAAACGACGTAACAGTCAGTGTCAATGAACAAAGCTTCTCCATAGGCAAGAGTGACACCACAAAGCAACCATATTCACCAGACCTTTATCCGTCTGTCGATAATGTTAGTGATATCGTCATAGCGTTAGTTTCACAAGCACTACGTTACGCCCCGAGTGAAACCATTGTGATCGACAACCGCAGTAAGTTGTCGTTGACGCTTACTGCACATACATATACCAGTGAATCTGGAATACCGAGTGTAACCATAAACAGTCAAAGCAAGCGAGTAGTGCCTTATAATTTGTTTGAAGCAGGAACGATCACCGTTATCGACTCAGACGTCAGTAAAACCAATGCTGCCGTGCCGGTCAAATACCTCTATCCTGTTGTGGGCGGTTTGTATCGTAATGCCGAAACAATAACTATTGATGATAACTTGATAAAAACAGTGGTTGCAGCTGCCAAGCAAGTGAACTACACATGGCCTATCCATAAAAATTCGACATTCTACAAGGGTTATCTGAAACTGGCTGCCAAAAGCGAGGCGTTGCTTACGGCTTTTAATACGATGAAGGAGAACAACCCCAAAAAACCAAAGTACCAACTGGATCTGGTGCTCGCGAGCAAAAATGCTTTGACCAATGACTTTTTGGTCAACACGTCCAAGCTTAGCTATAACTGGCAAGCATTTGAAATAGCACAGCAAAACTTCCTACTACCGACCCATTTGGCTAGCGACTATGTTTATAAAATACTGGATTCAGCCAAATTTAGCGCAAATAAGTCGCTCAAGGAGAATATCGAAGATGCTTACATCTGCGACCTGAAAGTCGACAAAGCGGCCGGTAATGACAAGTATGACCTGGATGGTTTTAAGGGAAAGGTCTCCTATTCAGTGAATCAATCCAATGAGTACGCATTCGATATGACTCAAACGGCCTTGGTTTTTACTGATTCAAGTTTGAAGTTACTAAAAGCCAACGTATCCGATGCAATATATAACAAATTGCAAGGCTTAGTCGGGAATGTCTACTTTGAAAAAAGTGAGTTTTTCGATGCCATTACTAATACTCTAGGAAGTACGCTTATCCCAACTGAAACTGCAGATAAAACCAAGCTCTTTAACCAACTTTGGGCTGCTGCTTTCCACAACTATTGGCCTTACCCAACAGGTTTTGATTTATCGACCGATGCCGATTTTGTCAAGTTTTCGATAAACAGCTATTTGGAAATCCCCTATAAGGATCCACAAGGTGGTCTACTTGGCGGCACTCTTAATTTGCCGGCATTTTATGGAAAAATAGTTGAAGCAGATACTGACCAACCAATCAATGTAATAGGCTTAATCTCACTGAACCCGGAGAAAAAGCCCCATCCGTTACCGAGAAGGGAACCTAAGAAACGTAAACGCACTTATCGATCGCCCAAACCCAGAAACCCAAGGCGTGGACGGCCTTATGGTGGTGGAAACCCGCCACCGACGTTAACAACCCAGCCGTGGGAGCTGACGATCGCAGGCGTAGTCGCCAGCGCATTGGGACTGGGGACATTTGCGGAGTACTGGGCTTCGGTAGCCGAACAGCGACAACCCGCAATCAGCCAAGGTCCCGGCTTTTTGACCAAGGGCGATACCGATATTGACGATTTAAATGAGCTGAACAATGCCCAGATAGATAGTGCTAACTACCAAAGGACAGCTCTGGTAGCACGTGCTTTGGCATCAACAGTATTAGGTGACCAATTACTGCAATTTAGATCTATCATAGCCAAAGTTGAGCAATTACCAGGGCAGTTGGAAGCAGCAGGTGTCAGACTGACACCTGAGATTCTGCAATCGGTTAGAAGTTTTTCCGAAACAGCAGCCAATATCAATTCCAACTTTTTGATGAATGCCACCGTATTTTCACCTTTGACTGGTTTGGTAATTGATGCCATCCCCGAATTCAATCAGCTTACCGCAAACCTAACATCAACATTGGCCAGTATTGCGTCTTTTGCTGCGGCCGAAGAATTGACGAACATATCGACTGAATTGGCAACAACGAGCGAAGAGTTGGAAGAAATCGTCGTTCAATTTGCCGAACTTGCTTAACTGCGCACTGCTTCAATCAGACGATGGCATTGTGTTTGCCATCGTCATATTCCTTTTTTGATTAACCCTGCTTTTTACGGGAGTGTCTACTATGGACTCAGTACCGATCAAATTTCCATTACCCATTTATCAAGATTCTGCAACCGAGGCTTACCTATATTTTGCTTCAGGAGGCTTGACCTATGTAACGATAGGCGGCATGTCGCTGAGCATAACCGGTCATTTCGATAATATCGAAGCGACCAGTTGGAGTATCGAGCCGCAAGCTTGCCTGGATTTGTTGATGCAACCTGAGTTGTTGACTGTTTCACAACCAGGAGAATTCTCATTGTCATCGCCACAAGGCATTGGCGGCAATACCAAAACTGGGCAGTATTCTACAGCACAGTTTCCTACTGTTTCGGCATTACGGCAGTTTTTTCGAGATATTATTTTTCAGGGGTTGGCCGTTGAGCGAGTAGCCAATGCGACCGCTTCATCTGGGCACAGTGGTTATTTAGTCGCAGCGCCCACAGAGGCTGGCGGCAAATTGGTCTACTTACTTTATTCAGCCGATCAAAGTGGCGGTGTAGAAACGCTGAGCAGCAGCCAGGTAATGGTTTCGTCGGATATTATTACTGTGTTGCAGACCCCTCAAACAGCTATCAGAGTCGATAATTCAAAAGTCTCAGTCAAAGAGGGGCTCAGTTTTGACTATGATACAAACCTGTTTAACGACGGGATCCAGAAAATTATCTGTGAGTTGATGTTTAGCGCGCTCGGGGGGGCAGTTCAGGTATATAAAACACCCAGTCATGGCTCTTTCTTTTCCTTGGGACTTGCAGGAGAAAGTGCAGAGCCTTCACTCTACTACTTTGAATATGCGTTCATTACAGGCAAAGGCTATTCAACTGTATCGACTAGTGTGATTGATCCCGAATTGGCCCAAGGTATAACGCTTGCTTCAATAAACTGCATGTTTAACCCGGACACTTTCAGCATTGCCGGCACAGATATTGCCGATCAGTCTTTTAGTCGCGATCGTTTCAAAGCCGTTGAAGACATTAAACAGTTACTCGTCATTCTAGTTCAAAGTATCGCGTTTTCCGATAAACGAGTATTGACCTTGACCAACAACACCCAAACGGTATTGAGCATTGCTTTTTCTAACGTGACCAGTGAGGCACTGACTTCTCCGCTATCGTTGGAGCCGGGGAAAACTATGATCACCGCCGATTACGACTATTTGGATGTCGGTGTTGCCTCGGTGGTGCCAGGCACAGCCAACCGATATTTGAAGCGATTCAATGTCGTTTACAGCCCGCTGTTTCAGCAGATTGATTTCACCCCTTTAGACCAAGCCAGTATCGCTCAAGCAAGTGAACAAGTGCCATACACCTGGCCAGAAAGCAAAGATACCGCATTCTATAAAAGTCACCTCGGTTTGGTCAAAAAGCTCAAGGCGTTGGAAGCAAACATAGTTTCGACCAGCAAGCCTAAAGGTACCAGTATCGAAGCCTATGTTGCCGCCACGGAGGCACTTACCAATAATTGCTACCAGAACCAAAATGGTTTTTCATTTGATCTTCTGACATTTCAATGTGCTCAGAACAGCTACCTCCTGCCGACCTATTTGATGAATAACGACAACAACTACCATTTGTTTAATATGGATTTATTGTCAAAACATCAAAATGATCCCTCATCGGCGCGGATAGGAGAGCTTTTCATTGGTGCTTCAGACATCTATGACTTGAGCGGCTATATAATGAATTACTATACCGGATCTAACGGTAGCTCTTCACAGCATCTCGGTCCCGGCAAGCCAATGAGAATGTTTGAACGTAAATATGAGCTTACTGCTACTGCAGTCGATGCCAGACTGGCGGCACTCAAAGGATTGAACGCGATGCAGAGCAAAAGCTATTTTGAAAATAGCCTGTTTATGAATGAGCTGATGAGCCTGTTTAACGGCAATGCCGACGTATTGAGTTATTTTTGGGGGCAGTCTTTCACTGACACTTGGCCCTACCCAACCGGACGGGTGCCTGAAGTCATTGAACAGTTCAAGATATTGAATTACTTCGTCTCACTTGACCACAACGGGACTCCCTTACAAAACTTTATTGCCGAGCTGACTGAGACGTCCGGAAACAAAAAGCGGATCTGGGGTGTAGCATATGGGCACCGTAACCATCGACCAGTGCCAATTGACCCTGAAAAAAAACAACCACCGTCAACCGACAAACCGAATAAAAAAGGGCCTCCGCTGATCCCCCACCACCCGGATCCCAATACACGGGTGCCTACCCACAACAACCCGGCACAACCGAACGAAAACCCAGTTCTTACTCTCGCTATGATTTTGGGGGCGATCCTCGGCTTAGCAAGCGGTGGACTTACCATCTCCAGATACCTTAAACAACAATTGCTGAGCAAAATCAAAGCGCTTGCCGAAGATAACAATAACAAGCGTTTAAACTCCCCTAGGCTCAAGCAGGTAGAAAGTAAACTGGAGCAGCAACTCTCCATCGATGACAGCACTCAAACCTCGTTGCTAGATATTCAAGCATCGCTATCAGACACATTCAAAACACAAGTCAACGAGGATAGCGACAAGCAATTGAAAGGCGGTAAAGAGTCTTTACAGAATGCCGAGACAGCCGTAACGGAAGCTGCGCAGGCAATAGCGTTTGACGCTGCCGTCAGTGCCGCAGAAGAAGCCATTGCCGACGCCATTGTGGCCATTGGCATTTTTACCGGGCTAATTGGTTTTGTAGCGCGATTCGCTGCGTTGCTGGGCACCGCTAACGACAAAGAGAAATTGGCTAAGGACCAATTGGCTAAAGTGGTTAAGACGAAGCAAAAGGCGATTGCAATCGTGGAAGGCTTGTTGGCTGTTGACTTGTCAATTGACTACCTTGGCGACGGAAAACTTGCTTTGAATGGCTGTTGGAGCAAAACCTCAGTGACCGGACGTATTGACAGCGTTACCTTACAGTATCAATTGCTCATCGACGGCGAGCCGATTGGCATTATGGCTTCTTTGCAGAGCCTCGAAACCACGGTGAATGTCGCCGAATCGCAAGTCCTCGGTCATTCGCTGTGTGTGGCCGTTACTGTCAGCTACGAACAGGCTGCCAATCACTACAGAAAAGTGTCGCAATCGCAAACCATTTCATTACCGGCAGTACTGCCGTCCAATCTACAAGTTAAACAGGTAGAAAGTAATATTGTGTTTAGCTGGCACAGTGCTGCTCTGGCAGAATTTGAAGTCAATATCTCACCCTCAAACCAAGGACAATTGTTACCGACAACGTCAGTTATCAACACCTCTCAGCCGCATTTCACCTTTCCCGGTCAATATTTACAGTCGGGTACAAGCTATACGGCATGGGTGAGATCCATTGTAGAGCAAAATCAAACTGTTGGTCAGAGTTCTCCGTTTGCCACGGCTTGGGTAACTGCACCTAAGATCACCTACAGTAACTTACACGCACCGGTCTTGTTGAATTTCACTTATGATTGCGCCAATGGCTTGGTACAAGTTATATGGGAAGCATCTAATGGTGTATCAGAATACGTGTATGAATTGTTGTATAACAAAACCAAGTTGTCCGCCCAGCAGATAAATCCCATGACTTCACTGCCCTTAGAGCAAAAAGGCTGGACCCTTGCCCTGGCAACGGTGACCGATGGCGATAGCCTGGAATTGTCGCTCGGTGCAGAGCAGAGACAGCCGTCAAGTACGGTTTGGAATTTGCCAAAAACCATCACTTTGTACAACTTGGCGGCACCTACCGGATTACTGGTAGCGGTCGACCATGAACAATCCCAGATCAGTGCGACTTGGGATCCTGTTGCCGTAAGCAACAAAACCGTCACCTACTCGGCCCAACTATTTATTGGTAAGGAAGCAACGCCCGTGCAAACCACTGATAATATCAACGCTGAGACTGTGAGCTTTTTCTACCCAAGTATTAGTGAGGAAAATACTTTTAAGATCAAGGTTTGGGCGACACTCTCTGGGTCCATCGGAAAACCCTCAAGCCAAATGTCGACAAAGGAGCCCACGCCAGCTGAGATCAAACAGTTTATCTTAACCAAGGATGCCGACCCCAGACAGTTAACTAATCCTACGTTGGTTACCAAAGTAATGGATCCTACCGGGTTAAAATTTGGATTCGACTCAATGTCAGGCGCCGAGATCACCCTGTTTGCCAGGGGTCTTAAGGCTGCGGGTTTGTCTTTGAGCCAAGCGCTCGATGGACTGATGACGTACTATCAAGCCAAAACGGGCAAAGCTTGGTCAATCAGCCAGCAAGAACAATACGTTTTGGATGGTTATGGACATAAAACAATCGCTTTCACCCAATAAGTAAGAGGAAAATATTTTGCAAACAGCTATCAAAACAAACTCGTCGATTGTCAATTTGATACAGGGTTATGGACACGAGCAAGTCGATTTGTCGACATTAACCCAAATATTGGTGCAATGTCGGCAAACGGGGCACTGCGGATTAAATGCGCAAGGGTTAACTGATTGGCAAGGGTGCATTTCAGAAATAAACAAGGGGGGGGTTACCGCTACTGTGCAAGTATGGGCCGGTGCCCTGTATCAAACTTGGATCGACTGCATCACCCTAGAAGAGCTAAAACATGGTTTGGCGCAGATTCTATACCCAGCCCCTTTTAGTTCCGCCGAGATTGCTACTGCAGCAGATCCTTTTTTTCTTGAGATAGTGATCACGGTAGAGACCAGCCGGCTTCAGCAGTCATACGATTTCGACGGTTCTGCTCCTGTACCGGATGTTTCGAATTTTGTTTGTATGACAAGTAATCATAAAAGCCGCAATACAGGCCAAGGTACCAGTGAACTGGTTTCTGACAGTCTTTCGCCCAATGAAAGCATCCACTGGACCGCCGTGAGTAAAAACGGCAAAGATACCATTCAATTGTGCGGTTTTTTTCTAAGTCCTGTGAGCGAGGGTCACGCCCGAATCGATTCATTGATCACGACTCCACAACCGGTTTCCAATACAACCAATCAATATAAATGCCGTGTGCTTTCTGATCCCGAATCAGATATCGAATGGGCTTATCGATTTGAGTTTACTGTCAACAACGGTACCCAAAAATTTACCTTTGATCCCTATCTAGGTGACCAAAATAGTTATTGATTTTTGCTTGTATAACTCTGCTATTCAATTGTAAGTAGCACTGTCAATAATCGTAGTAATTGGCCGTGAAATAGATTGGATAGGTGAATGAAAGCAGGGGCGTGTCCAAGCTTTTACAAAAGGCGCTTTTTGTAAAAAGTAATCCCTTTCAGTTACAGTATTCATAGGGCCTGCAAGCCCGTTGCACGAACATACCCAACCGGCGAAATGTAAAAAAGTGCATATCTGCGAATATTGGAAGTCTCATTAAACGAACGTTTTATGGGACTTCTTTTTTTAGATCGACTTCCCCCAAAAACTCAGTGGTTATTTGTCTTGTTAATCCATCTCATCTATCATAGTTTCATAAAGTCGTTAAATTTTTAGTATATAAGAAAATGGGACGAAAAATTGGCTATGCCAGAGTCAGTACCAATGAACAGGAACTTGATCTACAAATTATGCGCTAATAAGAGAAGTGTGTGACCAGTCACTGGTATTCAAAGATCACACTTCCGGAGCAAAATCCACTCGCCCCGGGTTGGATCAATGTCTTGATGTTTTAGAGCCAGGTGACACTTTAGTTGTTTGGCGCTTAGATAGACTTGGCCGCTCTATGTCTCACCTGATTAATCTCATCGAGTCTCTTATCGAGAGAAACATAGGGTTCAAATCTATTCAGGACGGTGCAATTGATACAACGACCGCATCTGGTGAATTGATGTTCAATATTTTTAGTGCCCTAGCGCAGTTTGAAAGGCGGCTTATTCAAGAGCGAACAAAGGCAGGACTGAAAGCAGCGAGAGCCAGAGGTAGAAATGGAGGCCGGCCAAAAATAGGAAGCAAGAACCCGAAAGTCCAGATGGCCAAACAGATGCACCAAAACAAATCTCTTTCTGTCGATTCTATCTGTGAGTCGCTTTTAATATCCCGGGCAACTTTTTACCGATATTTGTCACTATAAAAAGTTGGCCGTTTTCACAGCTATGTGGTCACTACCCCAATATAGAAAGAGCACAGGCAAAGGCTTTATGGATATTGTGGTCGATAGCACGGGCCTTAAAGTGTACGGAAATGGTGAATGGCATGCGAGAAAACATCGTGCGAATAAGCGCCGAACTTGGCGAAAATTGCACTTAGCTATTGATGCGAGAAGTCACGATATTATGGGTGCTGAGCTATCGATGGTAAATGTGTCAGATGGTGAAGCCCTTACCGATTTAATCAGGCCACTGCGCAGGAATATAGATAGAGTTAAAGGTGATGGAGCATATGACACACGCAGCTGCTATGAAGAGGTCGCAGCAAAAATCGCGATTATGCTGGGGCCACCCAGAGATAATGCACAATATTGGGAAGAAGGTCACCCCAGAAACAATGCCGTATTTATGATGCACCAAATAGGGTTAACGCAGTGGAAAGTAAACTCAGGGTACCATCTACGTTCACTTGCTGAGACAGCGATGTATCGTTTTAAACAATTAATGGGTGATAAGCCAAAAAGTCGTCGATTCAATAGTCAGCACACTGAAACGATGATTAAAGTGAAGGCAATAAATAAAATGAATGGGCTAGGTATGCCCAAATATCAGCAACAAAGTTAAAACTGAGAAATTGATTGGTAGTTAGCTATTTGATCAACAAGGCCTTAAATAGTGACCTCGAATTTTTAATTACATCATTGCACGAGCTGGAAGGTCCCGACGCGTTAGCAATTTGCCATTCAGGTATGCCTACAACAGTCTTATGTGAACCTTTGGCTGCTTTAATTGTAAAACCTCTGGGTGAGCAGATTGACAGCAACTGGCTTAAGATCAGCTCCAAAGCAAAGGAGTTTGTTCAGAACGCTTATGTTATTATTGATTAATTAAAAGTCACTTCCGTGATGGGCCCAGCGGGATCGCACTTTGTAAAAAGTGCTAATGCTTGGCTCTTTTCCATATCACCTGAGTTTTCTGTTACATTGCTTTGTACTCCAAACCAGCCAGAAGCATTTCTCTTTACCAAATGCAGGTTTCAAGTCATCTAGCCAAGTGGTTGTTTCATCATACTTTGCAAAAAATGGTCACTGTACCCAATAAGAGTTTATGGTGTTTTTAATTGGTAAGCCTGCACTGTGTGGAAATAGCAGTACATGGGCTTACCTAAATGAGTCACATTCCAATTGCAGCACCTTTGTTAGCGTTCTTTTGGCAGTTAAATTGCAGAAAAACCGTTTCAATTTATACAAATAAAGAAACATTTTCTGGTATTAACCATTGTCATATGAGTTGTGTGTCAATGCATTTAAAATTACATTAATGTTTATGGTGTTGTTCAGCAAAGTGAACATTTTAATCAAGCTGGGCACCCTAATAACAAAGACAGTGAAGCCCCAGTAACACTGTCTTTGCATTTGATAAATCGTCTTGTCACTGCCGGTGAATTAAACATTTATTATTCATTACGCTTTAATGATAATCAGCCTATTAACATATCCACACAGTTACCGAGTTATTTCACCTCTTAAATTGTCTTGCATTAAATGCCTGACAGTTTCAATTTCTAACTGTTGGCTGAATAAATAATGCAATTTGGCGATACACGCTTCTAGTGTCATATCATAACCACTGATCACACCACAGTTGAGAAGGGCATTTCCTGTAGCATAACCGCCCATATTTACTTGACCTTGAATACATTGAGTTAAGTTTACAATAACGACGCCTCTGTCATACGCTGCTTTTAAAGCATTTAGAAATGGTGGTTGTTGTGGTGCATTACCAACACCAAAGCTCAGTAAAATGAGTGCGCGTATATCACCGTCAAGGATATTATTGACAATATTTATATTGATCCCAGGGTAAAGATAGAGCACGCCCACAGGTTGAGGCGTGATAGGCGTCACTTGCAGTGCTTGCTCTACATAAGGACTTAACTTACCCTCTTTTAGTTTTATGTTGATCCCTGATTGTGCAAGGGGGGGCAAGTTAGGAGAAGAGAATGCGTCAAAGCCATCTGCGTGTGCTTTGGTGGCGCGATTGCCTCTGAATAGCTTATTGTTAAAGAACAAGCTGACTTCTGCAATTGGATAGTTGGCCGCCAAGTACATTGCATTTAATAGGTTCACTTGTCCATCAGAACGAAGTTGAGATAAAGGGATCTGTGAGCCTGTCACAATGACCGGTTTGGTTAGATTTTCAAACATGAAAGACAAAGCTGACGCGGTATATGCCATGGTGTCGGTACCGTGTAGCACAACGAATCCATCGTATTGATCATATTTGGCTTTAATGTCATCTGCAATCAATTGCCAATGATGAGGTGACATATCAGAAGAATCGATTAACGGGCAATATTCATGAATATCAAAAAGCGGCATTTCTTCACGCGTGAACTCAGCGTTGCTTTTTACCGTTTCAGTTAAATAGCCTTCGGCAGGTATATAACCACGACTAGATTGCTTCATCCCGATGGTACCACCGGTATAAGCGATGTATATTTTTTTTCTTTTCATATTAAAAAGCCCAGAATCGATTCTGGGCTTAGTATATCAAGTGTCGCTAATTATTGCAGCGAATGATCAATATGTTATCTGGCATACCACACATTGTGTATAGATACCGTTAGGGTCATTCATTTGTGATAACGTCGTGAGATGGTGACTTAAATCAGTGCTTATATTGCCAAAGCCTTGCTCTATTAATTTTAATAAACTCGATTGTGGTGCGAGTGCACTGAGTGTATCGTGAACCATGGCTGAGCCAAAAATTTCTCTTAGTAATAACTCTTTCTCAGATAATGTTTGTTCAATAGTGATGATGTCGTAAAACTCTAAGTTTGCGAGCTTGGCTGCGGCAGAAATTGCGTCTTTTTTGTCACCTAAGTTATCAATAAGACCAAACTCTTTCGCCTGTGTTGCAGTCCAAACACGCCCTTGTGCGACTTTATCAACAGCCGATTTTTCAAGGCCTCGAGAGTTTGCCACCACACTAATAAATTTGTCATAGGCGTTTTCTACCCCAAGCTGGAGTACTTGGGCTAGTTGTGGGTTTAAACCGCGTGACAGTGAAATATCGTGTAACTCGGTAGTTGCTACACCATCAGAATAAACACCTAAATCATTTAGTGCATTCTCAAAGGTCATTATTAGACCAAATACGCCAATGGACCCAGTAATTGTACTTGGTGATGCCCAAATTTCGTTTGCGGATGTGGCTATCCAATAACCGCCAGATGCTGCCACTGACCCCATCGAGGCGACAACCGGTTTTCCTGCTTCTTTAATAGCAAGTACCTCATTACGGATTATTTCAGAGGCGAACATACTGCCACCACCGGAATCAATACGAAGTACAACAGCTTTAACTTTGTCGTCAAGACGTGCTTTTTTAAGTAATGCAGCGGTTGACTCTCCGCCAATACGACCCGCTTTTTGCTTACCGTCAACAATGTTACCCCTTGCTACGATAACTGCCACTTTTTCGGTGACCGGGTTTACCATATCAACTGCTGGTGTGATGTAGTTTAGGTATTTACTGAATGATACTTGTTTATAGCTTTTGCCTGATTTGTTTTTTCCGACTAACTCAATCAGTTCTTGTTGCAATTGTTGATCTGTTTTTAATGTATCGACCCAGCCATTTGACAGTGCATACTGTGCGTAATCACCATTAACTCGCTCTATTTTTGTTAAATACTGCTCTGTTGTTTCATCAAAGTTTGACACATCAAATGATCGAGAAGCCACAATGTCTTGTTTGTATTGTGTCCAAAGTTCATTTAACCAAAGTTTACTCGCTTCTTTTGCGGGTTCAGACATGTTGTTGCGAATAAAAGGTTCAACAGCCGATTTATATGTACCTACGCGGAAAATGTGTTGCGTCACTTTTAATTTTTCCAATGCATCTTTAAAATACAGTGGGTATGTTGCAAAACCGCGAATATCAACACCACCATATGGGTGTAGAGAAATGGAATCTGCTTTTGATGCCAAATAATACTGGCCTTGTGAATAATATGAACCATGGGCGAAAACTTGTTTACCCGACTCTTTAAAGGCTTCTATTGCATTTGCAATGCTGCGTAGTTTGTCTAAGTGCCCACCTCGCAAGCCTTTTAAATCAAGTAATAAGACTTGAATGCGGTTATCATGCTTTGCTTCATTGATCACACGTAAAACGTCATCCAATAAAATTTCTTTAGGCTGATCGTTAGAGTTGGTTGCATCATTTAATGCTGCGTCAAAGGGATCAACATATGTAAGCTCTTCAACTAACGCACCTTGTAAATTGAGTCGAAGTACGCTGCTGTCATCAATAACAACTTCATCTTTTGTACTTGATGCGCTTATCACAACGCCAACAATTATGCCTAAAAATAACAAATTCAAGACAAGGCGGCGAGAAAAGTTAAGGCCATGCCATAGCCCTTTAAAAAGTTTACCAATTAAATTCAAAATCAGACCTCAATATATAGGAGTACCTAAAATGTTCGCTATTGTGATATTACCTCAGAAAATATAAAGGTGTAACGATAAAAACGTAACGAAGTATTTATAGACGTCTAAATATCCTAAAAATGTATCAATAGCGTGAGAAACTTAGCAATAAAACGTCATTAATGGAAATAAACAATTAATTTACTTCTTAAGGTACTTGCTAATTCATGGGAAATTGATAATGTTGCACAGGTTAGACCAGTTAGCCGGGGCAGGTAATGTTAGAAAAAAAAATAGAATTAAAACACACAGAATTACGTAATCGCTTAGTTATGGGTTCAATGCACACAGGGTTAGAAGAGGGATGGCATAACCGAAAGCGTTTAAGTGCATTTTATGAGGCCAGAGCTAAAGGTGGCACTGGACTGATTATTACTGGAGGGTATAGCCCGAATATTAGAGGAAAGTTGACGCCAATTTCTTCTTCTTTTAATAGCTACTATGATGTTGTTAAACACCGAGCCTACACACGTGCAGTTCATCAACATGGGGCTAAAATTTGTCTGCAACTTTTACATGCAGGGCGTTACGCATATCATCCTTTTAATGTTGCACCAAGTGCAGTAAAGGCGCCCATTAATCCATATAAGCCTAAAAGCATGTCATTGAACATGATCCAAAGCACTATTAAAGCTTTCGCGCATTCGGCAAAACTTGCGGAGAAAGCCGGTTATGATGGGGTGGAAGTAATGGGATCGGAAGGATATTTGATCAATGAGTTTATGGCCAGTCATACCAATAAACGCAGTGACAAATACGGTGGTAACTTAGACAATAGGATGCGTTTAGCGCTTGAGATAGTCAAAGCTGTTAGGGAAAATGTATCCGATAAGTTCATGATCATTTTTAGGCTGTCAGTGATGGATTTAATTCCGAATGGTTCAACGCCTGAAGAGGTAACAACTCAAGCAAAGGCGCTCGAGGCGGCGGGGGTTGATATTCTCAATACTGGGATAGGGTGGCACGAAGCACGTGTTCCAACGATAGCGAGCATGGTTCCACCAGGCGCATTTAAAGAAGCATCAAAGCGCTTGAAAGATGTAGTAAATATTCCTGTCATTGCTGTTAACCGCATTAATACGCCCGATATTGCCAATGATATATTACACAATGGCGAAGCCGATTTAATTTCAATGGCTCGGCCACTATTGGCAGACCCTGAGTTTTTTAACAAATACCGCAATAATCACAGTGAACAAATTAATATTTGTATTGGCTGCAATCAAGGGTGTTTAGATCATGTTTTTAAGGGAAAACGTGCGACATGTTTGGTAAATCCACAGGCAGGGTTTGAGCTAGATTATCCACTAGAACTCGCTGAAAAGCCGAAGGACGTATTAGTAGTCGGTGCAGGTCCTGCTGGGTTGTCGGTGAGCTACTATTTGGCAAAAAAAGGCCATAAGGTCACTTTAATTGATAAGAATACGCATCCAGGTGGTCAGTTCAATCTTGCTATGCAAATTCCGGGTAAAGAAGATTTTAAAAAGACATTGGCATTTTACTTGTCTGAACTTCAACGGCTAAAGGTAAATTTGACGCTTGATACCGCATATAGCGAAGAAATGCTCAGCAAATATGATGATGTTGTGTTTGCAACCGGTGTAACGCCTCGTTTATCTCCAATACAGTGTACAGACGGGAAACAGGTGTATGCGTATGATGAGGTAATTAGAGGTGAGGTGGAGCTCGGCGAGCGAATCGCCATTTTGGGTGCCGGTGGTATTGGGTTTGATATGGTGGCGTTTCTAGCAGAAACACCCGAGCAGTCAATTGATGATTTTAAGCTGCAATGGGGAATAGAATGTGAAGCAAACCAAACCAAAGACCCTCGCAAGCTCTATATGTTAAAGCGCAGTGACGGTCGATTCGGCAGTGATTTAGGTAAAACAACGGGGTGGATACATCGACAAGTAGCAAAGCACCATGATGTTGAGCAAATTGCTGGGTGTGAATATGTTGCTTTTTCAGATAAGGGACTGTTGGTAAGTATTAATGGCAAAGAAACTTGGCTAGAGGTTGATACTGTCATTGCGTGTATCGGGCAAGTATCAAATGATAAGCTATTTAACAAAGAAGCTTTACCCGATAATCAACATGTTATCGGCGGCGCCAAATTGGCAAGCGCAATAGATGCTAAACGAGCGATTTATGAAGCGCTACAGGTCGCTAGGGTGATATAAAGATAAAACTCATACTTTTTTCTTTATTCTTGTGCAATAAAATTTTTCAAAATGCGGTCTACACTGATAACTAAGTTTTAAATATAACTATCAGAAGGCCGCACATGCTGTTACAAATTCACGCCCTTTATCAAAAAATTCTAGACAAAATATACGTTTTAGATGGGTTCCCCCCGTTATTATTTCGGCTGATACTAGCCCCAATCATGATTATAGCTGGGTTCAATAAATTGAATTTAGCGAATGAGGATATAAGTTTTCCAAGTACTTTGTTGGCAGACTCAAATGTTGTGGCATGGTTTGGCAATAGTGAGTGGGGGTTAGGATTACCGTTTCCTGACTTATTGGCATTTCTAGCAGGTTGGTCTGAATTCTTAGGTGGCTGGCTAATTTTAATCGGCCTTTTTACAAGAATTGCCGCGATTCCACTTATGTTTACAATGTTTATTGCTGCAACTACAGTGCATTGGCACAATGGCTGGTTTGCTATTGCTCCTACGAACCCTGATACAAGCGCCGCTCAAGTATTTGAGTGGTTGAACATACCAGGCGCTCAAGAAAGTTTAGATAATAGCTTAGAGGTCGGGGAGCGATTAGATAGAATAAAGGGCATTGTTAGTGAGCATGGATTCCCAGATTACTTGTATGAAAAAGGGTCGATAGCTGTACTTAACAATGGGATAGAATTTGCTGCGATTTATTTTGCGATGTTGCTTAGTCTGATATTCAGTGGTGGAGGGCGATTTGTGAGTGTTGATTTTTGGTTGAAACGTAAACTCGTCAATAAGGGTAATTAATAGGAATTTGTTAGGATATAAATAAATGATTTATATCGAGTTGTCATAGCCCAGCCACACATATGATGGTATCCTAAATAACACTCATTACTCATTAAAGGTTTGTTATCATGGATGCCATTGAACTCTTAACCACGCGCCAATCAGATAGCAATTTATCATTTCCTGGGCCATCACAAGCACAACTAGAGATAATAAAAAAAGCAGCGTTAAAAGTGCCTGATCATGGTTCACTTAAGCCATGGAGATTTATTCTTGTTGAAGGTGATGATAGGGATAAACTGGGTGACATATATTATCAGGCCGCTGTTGAAGAGCAGCAGGAAGAGCGCATTATTAATCGTGCTAGAGCGCTTCCTCAAAGAGCGCCTATGTTAATTATTGCCATTTGCCCATTTCAAGAGCACCCAAAGGTGCCGCGTATCGAACAAATAGAAAGTGCCGCGTGCAGCGTGTTTGCTATGCAACAAGCTGCATTCGCACAGCATTTATCAGGTGTATGGCGCACTGGGTATTTTGCACAAAGCCCAAAAGTTAAAGCGCTTTTAGGTATGAAAGCAGAAGATGAGATTGTAGGGTATTTATATTTAGGTACACCTACTGTAACTTGCACTAAGCCAATTAGAAGTACACCAGAGCAGTTTTTCGAATCCCTATAATAAAAAATCACAATGGTCTGTTAGCACAAACCATTGTGTATTTTACACCACCTTCTTTGGAAATATTTTTTACGTGTAAAGTACACTGCCTACTAATTACCTCTATAATAATGCCATTACTGTAAATATGGAAAATTTGATGGCTTTACACACAATTAATCACCCTCTAGTTCAACATAAACTTGCGTTGCTTCGACAGCAAGGGATCAGCACGAAAAGCTTCCGCGAATTGGTTGCTGAAATTGGCACTTTATTAACGTATGAAGCAACAAAAGATCTCCCTTTAGAAACTCAAACAATAAAAGGGTGGGAAGGCAGTGACATTCAAGTTGCTAAGTTACATGGAAAAAAAATCACGGTTGTGCCTATATTACGAGCGGGGTTAGGCATGATGGATGGCGTTATGGAGCTAATACCAGCGGCAAAAGTAAGTGTTGTAGGGTTACAACGAAACGAAGAAACGCTTGAACCGGTACCGTATTTTGAGAAGTTGGTGGGTAAAATTGATGAACGCTTGAGCTTGGTGATTGATCCGATGTTAGCAACGGGTGGTTCACTCATTGCGACGATAGATATGCTTAAAAAAGCCGGGTGTAAGAAAATAAAAGCGGTGATATTGGTTGCGGCTCCGGAAGGCATTAATGCAACGCTCAGTGCACACCCTGATGTTGAAATATATACCGCATCGTTAGATAGTCACTTAAATGAAAAGGGATATATTGTGCCAGGACTTGGTGATGCTGGAGACAAAATTTTTGGTACGGTATAACACACCTCATTTTACTGTGCGCCACGCAGACACGGTTTGATTTTTTGATGAGTCGCAGTATATAGTCTTAATGAGGCCCATTGATCACGGTTTTTTTTTAGGCCATTATGTTTTGTAAACTCAAGTGATTTATAACGATATGATGCAAGTTGGATCAAAATATGGAATTAGTAATACCAGCTGAAAAACAGTTACGTACACTTATGCTGTGGTTTGAAGATGAGCAAGCTGTTCGAGAGTGGGCTGGCCCTAGTTTTCCGTTTCCATTTAATTTTGAATCATTCAAGAAAAATTTAAACCTTAATAAAGTGTCATCTTATGTTTTGGTTGATAATAAAGAAGAGTGTTTCGCATTCGGTCAAGTTTATGAACGGCTTGGTCGGTGTCATTTAGGACGTTTAAGTGTTTCGCCACAACATAGAGGCGAAGGTATCGCCAATCATCTGATCTCGTTACTCATAAAACAAGGACGTACACTTTTCCATTTAGAAGAAGTATCTTTGTTTGTGTTAATGCATAATTTAAGTGCTATTCGTGCGTATGAAAAAGCGGGTTTTAGGTTTGCTACATACCCTGGCACAATTCCATACAATGAATGTCTATATATGACGCTTTCTTGTCGTTAATCTGAACTTTGTAAGGCCTCACATGGACAACTTATTAGCAGTTGTGTTATTTGCTATTTCATCTTCGATTACACCTGGACCAAATAATGTATTAGTCCTTACCTCTGGTGTTAATTTTGGTGTACGTAGGAGTATGCCATTATTAATAGGGATAAGCGTCGGGTTTGCAACAATGTTGTTACTCGTTGGATTTGGGTTTGGGCAGTTGTTTGTGCTATTTCCTTCGTTACAGTTATTTATAAAGTGTGTTGGGGTTGTGTATTTAGTGTATCTGGCTTGGCTCATTGCAAAATCTAATACTGATATGCAGTCAATAACACGTGCTAAGCCTTTAACATTTATGAACGGTGCATTGTTTCAATGGGTTAATGGAAAAGCGTGGGTAGTCGCCAGCGGGGCAATAGTGGCTTTTACGAATGCAGGAGATGCGTATTTATCGCAAAATGTGTTGATTGCGTTAGTCTTTTTAGTTATTGCGTTTCCGTGTGTTGGAGTATGGCTTATATTTGGCACTTTATTAAAGAAAACATTGCAGACTCAAAAGCATCGGCGATGTTTTAACTACATAATGGCGACGCTATTACTGGCCTCGGTTTTGTCTGTCTGTGGTGAATTAGTTCATGATATGTGGGCAGCGATTGAACATTTATAAACTATTCAGAGGAGGCTAAATGAATTCAGCGATTGTTTTGCTTGGTAGCCCAAATAATGATGATGGTAGCCTTTCGGAAATTGCCATTTCGCGCTGTGATCACGCATTGACTGTATTTGATGCAAAGCGAAGCCATAAGTTGTTGTGTACTGGCGGATTTGGCGATCATTTTAATAGAACAAACATTGCACATGCTGAGTACCTGCGCAACTATATGATTAAAAAAGGTGTGCCTAAGCAGGCGTTTTTGGAAAATGCATTGAGTCGATATACATATGAAGACGCCACATTATCGCAGCGTATCCTTAAACAGGCTCGAATTTATCATATCATATTAGTTACCTCCGATTTTCATATGCCCCGGGCTAGCTATGTGTTTAAAAGTGTTCTAACTAATTGTAGTATTGAGATATCTTCAGCGGACAGTTTTGCACTGCCAGCGAATAAGCTCAGCCAGTTAGTGGCACATGAAGCAGCCGCAATGAAAAGAGAACAACGGAATATTCTTGCTGAAAAGTCAAACTTGATACCATAAATCACAAACATTGATGAGGTTAAGGTTACAGCTGTGCAGAGTCGGATGAATCTACTAAGCTTGTGCGCTGTACATTGACAGGGATACTAATCACAAAATGAGCGCCTTCGCTGTCATCAGTGCATTCTACGTCGCCTTTCATAATGTGGACGACAGAATTATAAATAATATTGAGGCCCAGTCCTAGGCTGCCTTCTCCGAGCCTAGTCGTATAAAATGGGTCAAATACTTGTTTGTGCTTTGTCTTAGGGATCCCCGAACCGTTGTCTTTGTAGTGGATCATAACGTTGTTATCATCTATATGAACGATTTGCACATCGATACGCGGTGTGACTGTATTGCCAAAGCCGTGTTTGACGGAGTTCTCGACAAGTTGTGTGATAACTTTTAATAGCACCGACTTGTAGTTCGTTATTTCTATGTCAGCTCCATTAACATGAGACGAAAATGCGTGTTTATGAGTTTTTACCAAACTTGCGATATTATCTTCTAAGAAAGGCACCAAGGTAAACGTGCTGAGTTCGCTAATTTGTAATTTTGAAGACATCATTTTAAAGCGCTGAATTAAATCAGCCGCTTTTTCAGTGTTATTTTGGCTAAGGGCTAACAATTCAGTAGAGCCGCCAATGAAATCAGCAAGCTTTTTTTGTGTAAGAGTTTGCTCAGAAAATTGGGTAGTGAGAGTGTTTACTTGGGCTTGCAGAGTCGAGTTTGCAGTGATGACTAAACCAAGAGGCGTATTGAGTTGATGTGCCATACCAGAGACCAAGGTGGTCATAGCACGCATTTTTTCTGACTCAATTAATTTGTCTTGTGTCGCTTCCAGTTGCTCTACCAATGTCTGTAATTGATGCTTGCGTTTATTTAGACGATATAAAAAAAAACTTGAAATAAGAATAATTATTACAGCACTGATCAGCAATATGAAATCTCGTTGTTGTTGCGCACGTGCCATGGATAACGTTAACTGGTGTTGTTGTTCTAGTTGTTTAAGCGCAGTTTCTTTTGTTTGTAATTCAGTTTGCGATACCATATACGCTAACCCTATTGAGGCTTGCTTCTGTGTAAACTTTTTCGCTACAAGATTATATTTATCAAGTGCAATAAGGGCATCAGCCAATAAACCTTCTTTACGCGTCAATTTACTTTGTAACATTAACGCTTCTTGTAGCGCTGAAAATTGTTGGTATTGGTAGCCGATGTCGACCACTTCTTTAAGCATATCGATTGCTTCATCAGTTCTTTGTTGTTGTATGTATGCTTTAGCGAGCTCAAGCTTGGGCTGAATCGTTTTTGATACGGCGTTTTGCTTGCGCCAGTTATCAATTGCTTGCGTGAGGTATTTTTCACCTTGTTGGTAATCTTCTCGTTTTATATACACACGGCCTAAATTGTAAAGTGACCATGATTCATGATATTCGTAGCCATGGGTCTGACGGATCACTAAAGCTTGGGTATGAAGGTCAAGTGCTTTATCCAATTCACCTTTTAAAAATGCTGCTTCTCCAAGATTATTAAGCCCTGTGCTTTGTTGTGAAAGCTGATTTAAGGCTAATGCTGATTCATAAAACCGTTGAAAATAGTTTTGTGCTTCGTCCAATAAACCAAGTTTTAAATAAATATGGCCAATGTTGTTTTCTGTCTGATGAATAAATTCAGTACTTTTTAATAAAGGGGCTTCTTCATACGCTTTTAAGTTATTTTCCAGTGCAAGTTCATAAAGTTCTACATTGGAAAACGCACTTGCCGAAATACTGTAGTAGCTATACAAAATACCCGGCTCTTCAATTTCTCTGGCAAGTAACCGTGCTTGAGCTAATGTATTCATTGCTTCTTTGATACGATCGGCGTTAATTTGGTACCAAGATTTTAAATATAGCAACCTGATTCGTTGAGCTGGTACAAGGCTTAAGCTGTGATGTACCATGAGTTCATCCACTTTAACAATACCGGCCAGTGGAGACTTTCTACTGGCAGTACTAATTTGTGTTCGTAGTTCACTAAATGCCTCATCTGACATCTTAGCGGTTGTAAAAAGTGGATAAAACGCCAAAAAAAGAGAAATCATAAAACCACAACATTCTTTCATTCAAGAAACCGCTTGTTGCATATACTTTTATTGAGTGTAGCTAAGATTACTCTGTTTACGAATTCGAATGGTGGTAAATACTTAATCAAAAATACGTATCTACCACATACCGGAAAAATGAGGATAACAAATTATTGGCCAGTTTTATGGCAACGTATAATTTCTTTAACGAGGGCGTTGGCCAAGGGAGAGGCTAGGTTGTTTTTTGACGTTATCATCACAACAGGGATCTGATATGAGTATCGACTAGGTAGAATTGGTTTAAATAGCCCTTTGTCTACCCAATAACTGGCGTAATGCTCTGGTAAATAGCCTATAAAATCACCTGATAGGATCAAATGCGCAATACCTTCGTCGTGATAGGCAATAGCCGTACTTTGGTAGTTGAGACCATCATTTCTTGTTTCTTTATCTCGAGTATAGTTACTGGTAATGACCTCTGCACTTTGTAGATGCCGTTCAACATCTGATGGGTTGCAAGCAAAAAGAGGGTGGCCAACACCACAATATAAATAGTTATTCTCGTTATACAGTGGATGGTAATCGAGACCCCTTATATGATGCCTGCTGACGCCAAGCCCGACTAAAGAACGCCCATTCATGACAGATGTTTCGACTTCTTTGGCCTCACACACATTGATATCAAATTGGATATGTTCACTTTGCGCTCTCAGCGCTGAAATAGCGCGTGCGACCCCACAGCGTGGATCACTCACCATAGTGTCTATTGTCGCAATAGTGACTCTACCAGATAGTTCATTTTTTGAACTGGCAATGGTGGTGGTAAAAGCCTCACACTGTTGCAGGAGCTCAAGCGATGCTTGATATGTGACTCTGCCGGGTTCGGTTAATTCAAAGCCGCTTCTGCCTCTTTTACACAGCTTGATCCCAAGGCGAACTTCTAGGTCTGATAAATGCGAACTGATAGTGGAACGGCCAATATTTAAGCGTGATTCGGCAGCTGATAAGCCGCCACACTCAACAATTGCAACGAATATTCTTAGCAATCTTAAATCAACGTCATGAACTTGCACTTTATCTCGCTTAATAAGTTTGATAATGCCGGAATGAATACCGATTATTATGCATTTATGAAACATCAAGAGCAAGCTAGGATAACGTTATTATCAGTATAAAAGTACATAAGAAGTTGATTTTGGAGAGTGAAATGACGTTTAAGTATGGTGTAGATCGCCTTAATGTAGATATTGTAAATGCAATCGCAGATGGCAGTGTTAAAGCACACTTATGTCAAGAAGCATTAGATAAAGTTAATAAAAGCAGACAAAACGTCGACAAAATGGCGAACTCTGATAAAGCAATTTATGGTATCAACACCGGGTTCGGTCCTTTATGTGATACACAGATCTCCCCAGAAGAAACACACTTATTGCAGAAAAACTTACTGATCACCCATGCTGTTGGGGTTGGTGAACCAATAGCTAAACCAATATCTAAATTAATGTTGATTACCAAAGTTCATGCTTTAAGTCAGGGGTTTTCTGGGATCCGCCTTGAAGTAATACAAAGAATGCTGGCATTTATCGATCTTGATCTCATTCCTGTGGTACCAGAGCAGGGTTCAGTTGGTGCATCTGGTGATTTAGCACCTCTATCGCACTTGTTTTTACCGCTTATTGGTGAAGGAGAGTTTTGGCAAAATGGGGAAGTTGTCCCAGCGGCACCTCTGTTGCGTGAGCACGGTTTAGCGCCGCTTGAGCTGCATGCAAAAGAAGGATTAGCGCTCATTAATGGTACTCAATTCATTTTGTCGCATGCGATTACAGCATTAACAAAAATGGGGTATTTGCTCGATCTTGCTGATGTCACGGGTGCTATGAGTATTGAAGGTATGCAAGGCAGTGAATCGCCATTTAGAGCTGAGCTACATGAAATTCGTGCATTTGTAGGTAATGTTGAAGTTGCTGCTCGTATGAGACGCTTTTTCAAAAATTCGGAAAATATGGCTGCTCACCAAGGCTGTGAGCGTGTTCAAGACCCTTATTCGCTGCGTTGTATCCCTCAGGTGCATGGTGCATCTCGTAATGCGTACTACCATTTGAAAGAGTTGGCTGAAATTGAAATGAACTCAGTGACAGATAACCCTATCGTTGTCAGTGCAGAAGAAGCGATCTCTGGGGGAGGGTTCCACGGCCAGCCGTTAGCTATGGTATTAGACTATGCATCAATAGCAGCAGCTGAGTTAGGCAATATTTCTGATAGACGTTGTTATTTGCTTTTAGAAGGGCTGCACGGCTTACCTCGGTTACTCACAAGTTCTGGCGGATTGAATTCAGGCATGATGATCCCTCAATATGCAACTGCAGCACTTGTAACGGAAAACAAGTCTCTATGTTTCCCACCGTCGGCGGACAGTGTGCCTACCTCTATGGGTCAAGAAGACCATGTGTCTATGGGGAGTATTTCCGGTAGAAAGCTTAACCAAATTTTAGGTAACATTGAAAAAATCTTCGCCATTGAGTTGATGTATGCTGCCCAAGCTATTGAATTCAGACGACCAAATAAGTGCTCAGAATTAATTGAGCAAAATTTAAAAGTGATTAGAGCTAAAGTTGCAAAACTTGAAGAAGATAGGCTATTAAAGCCCGATATTGATGCGATGATAACATTGGTTAAGTCACAAGCGTTTACAGTAAATTAAGAGGGAGTTGTGATGAATTTTCAAGAACAGATAAAACAAGGTATTCCATCTGAATTACCGGCTGCTAAACCTTATCCAGCTGATGCGAATCGCGCACCAAAACGCAAAGATATTTTGAGCGTGGATGAGAAACAGTTAGCAATAAGAAATGCGTTACGTTACTTCCCCAAAGCATGGCATCAAGAGTTGGCGGTAGAATTTGCACAAGAATTAAATGACTTCGGTCGTATCTATATGTATCGCTTTAAACCAAATTATGATCTGAGAGCCCGTTCTGTGTCTGAGTATCCAGCACAATGTGAACAAGCAGCAGCGATAATGCTTATGGTTGAAAATAACCTAGACCCTGCTGTTGCGCAGCACCCAGAAGAATTAATAACTTATGGTGGAAATGGCGCAGTTTTTCAAAACTGGGCTCAATATTTATTAGCGATGAAATACTTAAGTGAAATGCACTCGGATCAAACGTTGCATATTTACTCAGGTCACCCAATGGGGTTGTTTCCATCATCAGAAGATGCGCCACGCGTAGTTGTTACAAATGGCATGATGATCCCGAACTATTCTAAGCCTGATGATTGGGAGAAGTTCAACGCTTTAGGCGTAACACAATATGGTCAAATGACAGCTGGCTCATTCATGTATATTGGGCCTCAGGGTATTGTACATGGTACAACAATTACGGTTATGAATGCGTTCCGTAAAGTACTCAACAAAGGTGAAAGCTCTCAAGGGAAAATATTTCTTACCGCAGGATTAGGTGGCATGAGTGGTGCACAACCTAAAGCCGGTAATATCGCCAAATGTATCACCGTTTGTGCAGAAGTTAACCCTAAAGCAGCAATCAAGCGTCATCAACAAGGCTGGGTTGATGAGCTAATTGATAATATGGATGATCTGATCTCACGTTTAAAAGTGGCTCAAGCAAATGACGAAGTCGTCTCCATTGCTTATATAGGGAATGTGGTTGATGTATGGGAAGCATTTGATGAACATAACATCTTCGTTCATTTAGGATCTGACCAGACGTCATTGCATAACCCATGGTCAGGTGGTTATTACCCTGTAGATATTAGTTATGAAGAGTCAAATAGGTTAATCAGAGAAGAACCTGAGCTGTTTAAAGTTAAAGTGCAACAGACCCTCAAACGTCACGCAGATGCAGTCAATAAACATACTGCAAAAGGCACCTACTTTTTTGACTATGGGAATGCATTTTTACTTGAGTCATCACGAGCGGGTGGCGATGTCATGGCTGACAATGGTATTGATTTTAAATATCCATCATACGTACAGGATATCCTGGGGCCAATGTGTTTTGACTATGGATTTGGACCATTTCGCTGGGTATGTGCATCAGGGAAGCCTGAAGATTTAGATAAAACTGATGCAATTGCCGCGCAGGTTTTGAATAAAATCATGGCAGAGTCTCCTGAAGAAATTCAGCAGCAAATGCAGGATAATATTACGTGGATCAACGATGCGAAGCAAAATAAGCTCGTGGTCGGCTCTCAAGCACGTATTCTTTATGCGGATGCACAAGGGCGAATGGAAATCGCTAAAGCGTTTAATGACGCAATAAGCCGAGGTGATATTGGCCCCGTTGTATTAGGACGTGATCATCATGATGTTAGTGGCACAGATTCACCATTTCGTGAAACATCTAATATTTATGATGGTAGCCGATTTACCGCTGATATGGCCATTCACAATGTGATTGGTGATAGTTTCCGTGGTGCAACTTGGGTGTCGATTCATAACGGGGGTGGCGTTGGCTGGGGAGAAGTAACTAACGGCGGCTTTGGTATGTTGTTAGATGGCACTGATAGTGCTGAACGCCGCCTAAAATCTATGCTGTTATTTGACGTAAACAATGGCATAGCGCGTCGCAGTTGGGCACGTAATGAAGAGGCTAATTTTGCGATTAAGCGTGAAATGGCTCGTACACCTAAGTTAAAGGTGACGCTAGCAAATTTAGTGGATGACGATATTTTAAGCAATTTGTCACTCTAATTATTGCATAAATTTTGCGGGTGCCTGCTTAAATTAAATCAGGCACCCGCTATCGAGTTAGATTTAATTTGGCTCATTGATACTTTCCTATTGCCTACGATTTAATGCCCTATAATTATAGCGTGTTTCTTCGCTAGCTGTCTTTCTGTGTAATTATAGAAATGAGCACATTATTCAATGGATAACCCTTTTATCTTTATACCCTAATTATAATGGGCTAATTTGATTTCTGTGGCGAGTAAGCTTCTATCCTGAATAGTATAGCAATCAAAACGACGTGACTTTCAACGTGTCAAAGCGTATTTATATACTTATTAATTCGGTAACTAAGGGCGTTTATGATGAAAATTGTCAATGTGTTAGAGGTTTTATCGTCAAAGAATGAAGGCGTATTTATTCCAATGCTGCCTTTTAACGCTTCTTCGTTTAGTACGTGTGATATTACTGGCGAGTCACCGGTTTGGGAAATGCATCCAGATACGGATGAGTTTTTTTATATCATTGATGGAGAATTTGAAATGACCGTATTAAGGGAGGGTGTGTCATCAACGTATGTTGCCCACAGCGGAGATGCGTTTGTTGTCCCTAAGGGGGTATGGCACAAACCCTCTGCAAATAAAGGCTGTAAGTTCATTTATCACACACCAGGGCAATCAGTACACAGTGAATACCCTGAAGAATAAAGCCAGTAGTACGTTACGCTACTAACTTTATTAAGTTGAACTGACCTGACCGAATTTACATTAACCAATATAAGCCATAGCCCACTAGAAGCGCAGGGATAGCGGAATAGCAGGTTGCCAGAATCGCGGCTTTTGGCGCCATTGCAATCGCAGGAAATAGCGCGTCACCATCGTTTGAGATTGCATTTCCAGCTAAGGCACTAAATGGAATGATACCTTGAATATAGAGCGTAGTGACCACGATTTGTGGACCACATCCAGGTAGTAATCCAATGAGAACGGCAATAAGCGGGGCGAATACGGCAAACTCACTGAACCATTGTTTTAAATCCAGGCCAAACAGTGTCACTGCGAGTTCATAAAGCATAAAGCTGGCAACCACCCATGCAGTTACAAAGTGTGTATCTTGTAGTACTCTGGCAAACTTGGAAGGAGGCTCAAATTCTTCATCTTCTGCGGTAATTTGTTTATAAGTTTTCCCCTCTGATGATAGCGCCCACACAAGCACAGCAAAAATCGCCATAACCGCGCCAACCAGTGTAATTGATGCTTCAAATGCTCCTAGATCAACGTTAAAGGCAATTAAAAAAGCAATTACAAGGCTTGGCAACAGGGCAATCTTCCAGACTTTTGTGCTGGCTATGACTACGTTACTTGGCTTAGCACAATGTGGATTATTGGCTTCTTGTACATCGGGTTGGCAAAACTCTTGTTTATGTATTGCACTGACAATTAAGCCACTGATAATTCCTACACCTACACCTATCCCAATTATCAATAATCCTTCGAGCGGCTTTTTTGCTAATAATAAAAACGCAGCGTCGCCCATTGTTGCGGTAAGTACAGCGACTACCGATGCGAAACTCGCTTGACGTTTTGTAAACTGAGTGACAACAATAATAGCACCACCACACCCAGGCAATGCGCCAAGAATTGCTGCGAATACTATCTCAAGAGTTGGAGACTTTGCTTTTAAGTAACTCAATTCTAGTTGGGGCAACTTATCTACAAGGTAATAGTATATGAAAAGCGTACCAGCAACGAATGCGGTTACTTGAAAAAACGCATCCGCTAGCGTTGGAAGTGTTATTGCTCTAATAGGCTCGTACGCTAACGCTAAACCGAGAAGCAATGGCAATAACAAACGTTTGTTAGTTAGTTGGGTACTTAGTAAGTGCACTAAGCGGGAAGGAAAATTTACAGACTGTGAGAGCATAAAGTGCAACCGGTTGATAAACTCAGTTGCACTTTAGTTTTTTTCTAAATGAAAAGCAATATCATTTGCATTTAATTTCTCTTAAACTCTGATGTTGCTTTCCATTGCGGCCATTCAGCTTGTTGTGATATGTCATAACCGACTTGATAAAATAGTTGTAGGTCTTGCACTGCACCGTTCAAGTCCCATTCATCTCTGTAGCGATCACAGGGTTGGTGGTAGCAGCCTCTTAGCACAAGACTCATACGTTTACGGTAATTAGTGGTGGCATCATCAATGGCTTCAGTACCACCGCCTGCATACATGGCCGGCACTCCCATATTCGCAAATGCGAAGTGGTCAGAGCGATAATAGCCGCCTGATGCTGGTCTTGGGTCACCAGATACCACACGTCCCTGAGCTTTAGCTGCATTGGCTAGCATGTCGTCAAGGTCAGACTTACCTATACCAACAACACTAATATCCTTTACTTTACCTAATAAATTTAAGCTATCCATGTTAATGTTTGCAACAGTTTGCTTTGCAGGTATAACTGGATTTGCGGCGTAGAATTTTGAGCCTAATAAACCTTGTTCTTCTGCTGTAACAGCCAAAAATGTCATTGAACGATCAGGCCTTGTCGGGAGTTTTGCGAATGCCTCAGCAACTTCTATCATACCACCGGTACCAGTGGCATTGTCATGAGCACCGTTGTATATTTGATCACCTTTTCTATTTTTATCTGTGCCTAAATGATCCCAATGAGCAGAGTAGATAATGTGTTCATCTGGTTTCTTACTACCGGGCAAGGTGGCAATAAAGTTGTAAGAAGTAGACGTTTTAATTTTACTTTTTACGGTAATAGATGCTGTTAAGTCACCCATATCGACGTGGTAAGCACCTTTGGCAGCTTTCGCTTTTGCATCAGTAAAGTTTAAACCCGCTTTTTCAAATAGCTCTTTTGCAACATCGACAGTGACCCAACCTTCGACAGCGACTCGATCCATATTTTTATTGGCTTTTTGGAAACCAAATTGTTCGCCACTCCATGAGTTTTCGACTACGCTCCAAGGGTATGATGCAGGGGCTGTTTCATGGACAATGATAGCGCCTGCGGCTCCTTGGCGGCTTGCTTCTTCGTACTTGTATGTCCAACGACCGTAATAGGTCATGGCTTCACCTGTAAACATACTCGGATCTTTCGTTGCAAAACCTGGATCATTAACAAGCATAACAACCGTTTTGCCTTTCACATCTAAGCCATCATAATCATTCCAATTGTATTCAGGAGCGTTAACCCCATAGCCTACGAACACAAGCTCTGAGTCTTTGATCGACTCTAGTGGGCTGATCCGACTGGTGCCCATCACCATTTCTTTCTTATATAGGTAGTCTTTACCACCGATTTTAAGCGCCATATTGGCATCAGCTTCGATAGAAACCAAGTCTACTTCTTGCAAGAAGCTATCACCATTACCAGGCTCATATCCCAAAGATTTAAAATGCTTGGTTAAATATGCAAGAGTCAGCTCTTCTCCTTTTGAAGAAGGTGCTCGGCCACCAAATTCATCAGATGCGAGAGTTTTAATATGCTCAGCAAGTTGTTGTGTGTTGATACTATCATAGGCAGTTTTTACATTTTCAGGGGTGTTTGAGGTACTAACACAACCGCTGAGCACGGCTATTGTAAGCGCGCTTAGAGTCATTTTAAGTTTCATAATGCTTCTTTTGTTATGTATTAAAGACACGTAAGTATAAACACAATTTTGGTTTTTTTTCGAGTAACTGCGATAGTTGGGGCTGGTTTGATTGGACGCCAACAGGACTTAAGGTAAACTAATGAAAATATATTGAACTTGTTCTATTTATGAAGAAATTTACTCCCTCTGAGCATTATGAGCCACAGTTATTGAGAGGCGGTGCATTTACCCACCTTAATACATTATTTGGTCTAGGCAACCAGTCTGGCTGGCCTGATTTTCTATGGCTAAATGGACTCGCCCATCTTAAAAATAGCAATGGGCAAAAAGTTAGTTTTGTACCTGATTCACAGTTTCAAGAAGAAACGCGGTACTACGAGCAGATCATTTACGAAACGGGTCATATTCCAACTCGAGAGCAGAATTGGCACGACTTGTTTGGTGCATTAATTTGGTGTTTATTCCCAAAGACTAAATCATTGTTAAATAAAAGTCATATCGATGATATTGAGCAGTATGGTTTAAAACAACGTAGCAAACATCGTAATGCCTTAACCTTGTTTGATGAGTGTGGTGTTGTGATGGCCATCACCGACGAACAGATAAAAACTGATTTACGAGCCCACAACTGGCATAGCGTATTTGTATCAAAACGCACACAGTGGGGGAAAGCTATACAGCCATTCATATTTGGGCACGCAAATTATGAAATGCTCACTCAACCTTTTATCGGACTTACCGGAAAAGTACTGTGTATTGTAGTGGGAACAAGTTTTAGTACATTAACCTTACAACAAAAGTACGCGTATTTAGATGACATACTTTATACGCGAATTGCATATGAAGGGATTTTAAAAGACAACAGCCAAATGTCACCATTACCGTTATTGGGTATACCCGGGTGGTGTGAGGAAAATGAAGATGCAAAGTTTTATGATAATACGGATTATTTCAGAGCAAAAAGGCGTTAAGAAAAGGATCAATCATGATTGCAGTTGATAAGTTAGCGAAGCGGTTCAAGCTAACCAAAGAGCATAAGAAAAACAAGGAACGTCATGACAGTAGAGAATATGATGGTTATTTTCACTCGGTAAAAAATGTCAGTTTTACATGTAATCACGGTGAAGTATTGGGGCTTTTAGGTCCAAACGGAGCGGGAAAAACAACGACATTACGTATGTTATCTACCGCTTTGAAACCGGATCACGGGTCAATACTAATTGAAGACGATAATATTGTTAAACAGCCATTACTTGGACGCAAAGCAATTGGCTTTTTATCTGGCTCGACTGGATTATATGGTCGCTTGACGGCAAAAGAAAATGTTGAGTATTTTGGCAAGCTACATGGCCTTAAAGGACATGCGCTGAAAGCAAAGTGTGATGAGTTATTTAGCATGCTAGACATGACCACATTCTTGGACAAACGGGCAGAGCATTTATCGACAGGAATGAAACAAAAAACAAATATTGCCAGAGCTGTCGTACATAACCCCAAAGTGGTCATTCTAGATGAGCCAACCACAGGGCTTGATATTATGACGACTCAGACGGTTATTTCATTCATTCGTTCTTTAAAAGCACAAGGGATACCGGTGATTTTTTCAACACATCACCTTGATGAAGTTGCCTTGTTGTGTGACAAAATAGCGGTGATTGACCAAGGGCTAAGTTGCTTTGATGGTACTGTAACCGACTTTATGAAGCAGGGCGGCAGTACAGAGTTGAATCAGGCCTTTCTAAATCTATTGAGTGGGAATAAGCATGTTTGAAGTTTTTAAAAAGGAAATTATAGAATTACTGAGGGATAGGAAAACGCTTTTTTTTATCATTGCATTACCAATGCTTATTTTCCCGATTATTTTAGGTTTTGTGGCATTTTTAACGTCTCAAGCAAGTTTAAAAGCCGAACAACAGGTTCACACATATTATATTGTTAACACGCAATTTTCGACGGTTTTTTCAGAGGAAATATTCTACCACAAGAGCTTTAAAAAATATGCAGGACAAAAGCAGTTTGACTCAGTAGAACAGCTTTCTGAGGCGGTTAAAGAGGGAATCATTGATGTTGGTATATTTATCCCGAATGACCCAAAAATTGCAATACAAGCAGGAAAGCAGAGCCAGTGGCAAATCGTATTTAACGATGCAAAAGCGATTAACTTCATTTTTAATCGTGTGCGTTCCGTCGCTAGTAAATTATCGAATGAGTTAAGAACCCGAGCTTTAAAGGATTTAGGTGTTGATATTAGGCATCAACCCGCGTTACTTACTCCCATTACGATCAGCAAAGTCGATACGGCCGATAAGCGGGAAAACTACGGTGAAAAGTTGGGCGCATTGATCCCTTATTTGTTGTTACCTTTGGTATTAATGGGAGCCAGTTATCCGGCAATCGATTTGGGGGCTGGAGAAAAAGAACGAGGGACTTTAGAAACATTATTATTAACTCCCGTGACGCGCTCAGAGTTAGTCCTAGGAAAGTTTTTTACTGTATTGGCAAGTTCAATCGCATGTACATTGATTACAGTTGCGAGTTTGGCTATTTGGGTGAGCGTAGCATCAAGTTTTGTGAGTTTAGAGGCGGTCAAAACCGCATTCAATAGCGTGACTGCGTGGGACTTTATACTTATATTTTCGTTGTTGTTGCCTGTAGCTGCGATGTTATCTTCATTGGTTCTGGCGATATCAATATATGCACGGACATTTAAAGAGGCACAAAACTATATGGGTCCATTGAGTATGGCTGTGTTTGTGCCTATTGCTGTTTCATTACTGCCAAACATGGAACTTGATAACGTTACCGCGCTTATTCCAATAACCAATGTTGCATTGGCTATCAAGGAGGTTGTAAAAGGCACTGTTGATCAAGGTGCTATTGCACTTATCTTTATTGCATCAGCTGCATTGGCCAGTTTACTTTTACTGAGCTGTGTAAGGTGGTTTAAAAAAGAATCCGTTCTATTTAGGTAATAGCGGCTTATATTAATATTTTATGAGCGTGCTCATTCGTATTTAACGAGCGCGCTCATTTTGCTATGCCGCTTCATCAGAAGCATTTTGGGATGGCATACCTTGTAAACCTTCATCTAACGCAACAACATTAAGAACATGTTGAATATCTGACCAATGTAATAGTTCAATTTTACCCTCTTTATTTTCAACTAACGCGGTGCAATTTTCTATCCAGTCGCCGTCATTACAATAAACGATTCCATCGCATACTTTTAAGGCGGGTTGGTGAATATGTCCGCATATAATACCATCCACTCCTTGTCTTTTTGCTTCGTGAATAGCTGCCGCTTCAAATGCCGCAATTGCTTCTCTCGCTTTATGAACACGATTTTTAAGCCAAGAGGCGAGTGACCAATAATGGCCTCCATATAAACGCCTTACACGATTACTCCAACGGTTCAGAAAGAGCAAAAAATCGTAAGCAGCATCTCCGGCAATACTGATTAATTTGTTGTATCGAGTTGCAGAATCAAAGTCATCACCATGCAGCAGTAAGAATTTTTTCCCTGCTGAGGTGGTATGGATAAATGATTTGTGGACTTCTACATTAAACAGGGTGTGACCGGCATACTGCCTGAACGTTTCATCATGATTCCCTGGAATATAAATTACTTTTGTGCCAGCCTCCGCTTTTTCTTGAATGCACTCTAATACCTTATAATGGCTTGTATCCCAATAGAATTGCCGTTTCATTGACCATAGGTCGACGATATCACCGACGAGATAAAGTACATCGCATTCTGTTCGGTTTAAGAAATCAAGTAGGTAGCTAGCTTTACAGTCTTTGTAGCCTAGGTGGGTATCTGAAATCCAAATACTTGGATAGTACGTTGCTTTCATTCGCTCTTATCTCTAGCGTAATAAAATCAAGCATAGTGTTAGAAAGTGACAATTCGACGACGAGATAAAGAAGAGAATATGACAGTTATTCAGGTATATACTTTTTGGAATACTTATTATAAAAAAGCGAGTGACTAATAAGCCACTCGCGACAAATAATTTACTGCGATTATTTAAAGCAGCTTACTGTGAGTTAATCAACGCACAAATTTCGGTGACAGCATCGTCAATACTAAACATCCGTTTTTCACCGGTACGTCGGTTTTTAAGCTCAACTTGATTATTATCAAGGTTACGTTCACCAATGACGAGTGTATATGGTACGCCAAGTAACTCCATGTCATTAAACATAACACCAGGTCGTTCTTTTCGGTCATCAAAGAGTATGTCGATCCCTGCTTTTTTAAATTCTGAATATAAATTGTTAGCAATTTCAGGGATACGATGAGATTTATGCATATTCATAGGCACAATCGCAAGCGAAAATGGCGCCAATGCTAATGGCCATTTAATACCATAGTCATCGTTATTTTGTTCAATTGCTGCAGCGACAATACGTGATACACCGATACCGTAGCAACCCATGCTCATCATTTGGTTTTTACCACTTTCACCAAGCACACCAGCATTCATTGATTCTGAATATTTAGTGCCGAGCTGAAAAATGTGGCCGACTTCAACACCGCGTTTGATATGTAATGACCCATTACCGCAAGGGCTTGGATCGCCTTCAACAACGTTACGAATATCAGCAACTACATAGTCCGTTACATCACGACCCCAGTTTATGCCACTGTAGTGTTCACCATCTTTATTGGCGCCAGCTACAAAATCAGCCATGACAGCAGCACTATGGTCAACGATCACAGGCATATTTAAACCGACAGGTCCCAAAGAACCAGGGCGAGCACCAATAGCGGAAATAATATCTTGCTCTTTTGCCATTTCAAGAGGTGAATGGACTAGGTCGTGAGACTGTGCCTTTAATTCATTCAAATCATGATCGCCGCGAACAATTAATGCAACCAACCCACGTCGCTCGTTTTCATCTGCTGCACCATAAACTATTAACGTTTTAACGCCACGGTGTGGTTTTACACCGTGGTTGGCTTTTAATTCAGCGATCGTTTTGGCTTCTGGAGTAGCAAATGAGTTGAGCTCTTTGGAGGGGGCCGCTCTTTCTGTTTTTGGTGCTAATGCTTCTGCCTTCTCAATGTTAGCTGCGTAATCACTTGCATCACTAAATGCGATAGCATCCTCACCCGATTCAGCCAAAACATGAAATTCATGTGATAGGCTACCACCGATTGAACCTGTATCTGCAAGTACTGGACGATAATCGAGTCCCAAGCGTTCAAAAATATTACAATAGGCCTGATGCATTCGCTGATAGGTTTGTGTTAAACACTCTTCGCTCAAATGGAAAGAGTAAGCGTCTTTCATAGTGAATTCGCGTGCGCGCATTACGCCAAAGCGAGGACGGACTTCATCACGTACCTTGGTCTGTACTTGATACAACGTGATCGGAAGTTGTTTGTAACTATTGATCTCTTTTCTAACGAAGTCTGTAATAACTTCTTCGTGTGTTGGACCTAGTGCGAAAGGACGATTATTTCTATCTGTGATACGTAGAAGCTCTGGACCAAACTGCTCCCAACGCCCAGATTCCTGCCAAAGATCGGCTGGTTGGATCACTGGCATCAGCATCTCAATCGCGCCAGCATTATCCATTTCTTCTCGCACAATCTTTTCTACGTTGCGTAAAACTTTCAAGCCAGAAGGAAGCCAAGTATAAAGGCCTGAAGCCAATTTGCGGATCATACCCGCTCGAAGCATAAGCTGATGACTGATAATTTCAGCATCCGAAGGCGTCTCTTTTAGAGTCGCTAAAATATATTGACTAGTACGCATGGTTGTTCCGTTCGTAATGTATTTATTTTTCGTGTTAATTCCGCGTAGTTTAACAGCGCTGGCGGCGCAGACAAGTAATTATTCTATGTCGCTATTGTTTGGAAATCTCAATGACCTGGTTGTGGTTTTCATCAACCTGCCAGCGGATGTTAAAATCGTATAGAGTCATACCATAAAACTGGGTCTGTTGCTTTTGTTTTTTGTAAGCTGGGCGTGGGTCTTGCTTTAACACATTCGTTATAAAAGCACGTAATTCAGGGTATTGCTGTTGCTGAGAAATGTACGAGTCAGCTTGTTCACTGAATGCCACTGTCATTTGGGTTTCAGGGCGAGTATCAGCAAAACCAGCACTTGCGTCAGTCATTGCATCGGAATACGGCAAATAGGGTTTTATATCAATAATGGGGGTGCCATCAAGTAAATCTATACCAGAGAGCTGCAAAGCAAGTTGGCCATTTTTATATTCAATACTTTCTAATTTTACCGCGCTCATACCTATACCATTAGGTCGAAATGTTGCGCGGGTAGCAAAAACGCCTTTTTTTTCATTTCCGCCTAAGCGAGGAGGACGTACTAATGCGGAGTAACCTTTGTCGGCGGTTTCGTGAAACCGAAACAACAGCCATAAATGGCTAAACTCATCAATGCCCCTAACAAACTCTTCTCGGTTAAAGTCTTTGGTGAAGATGAGTCTTGCTTTTGCCTGTGGCACTAACCTAGGTTGACGGGGAATGGCAAATTTTTGCTTGTAAGGTGATTCTATATTGCCAATAGGCACGATTTGATAATTGTCCACAAGTTCTCGGTTCGTTTTTATCTAAGTCATAGTTCTGTCACTATTGTACTTGGGAATAAAAAATTAACCAATGTGAAATAGGGCGTAATGCCATGTAATATCATTATTCTTTATATACGGATAATCTTATAACCAATGCAGACAAGTAGATTTAAAGCTGATAATTAGATTATGACAGAGAACAAAAAACCGACGTTAAAGTTTCCTAGCCATGTCGAGACTGAACAAGATAGTTACATCGAGTTGTTAGGAGGAAGAGCAAATGAGCTACGTAATTTACTTTCCCAAAGCAAGAGCTTAACTGAAGCGTTGAAAAGTCAAAATGATAAGAACGAGCCAAAATAAGGTCGATTGTTTCGAAAAGCTACTATTTAGTTGTTGTGAATCTAGCTTACAGCAATACTCTGTGCAAGCTAGATATGAATTTTACCTAAGTTTATTAGAATACAAGAATGAGTTGTTAGAGCTATATACCGTATTTGTAAGTACAGATACATCAGCTGAAAGTTATGAAGAAATTCTCGAATTAACCAAAAACAAACTGCAGTGTAATATGGAAGGTGCGCACAGAGCGCCTAGCGATATTGCGCCAATGCTTAATCATACAGTTTACGGGTTAGCACGCAATGCGTTACAGTATGCATATTCTTAAATTAATAAACACGGACGGTAAAAATTTGAAATAAACCTATTAATTTGCGTTGAACCTATCTGTTATCTTAATAACTAACTCTTTAGCTTGGACGAACTCAAAGTCGTTAATTAACTCTTCTAGCTCAGAAGAGTCGTCGCTAGACATAAACTGAAGGCTGTTTAGTTCATTAACGGTCTCAATTGCTTCGACATCGTTAGAGTCTATCAGGTCAGTAAGCAACTTTAAACGTTGGATTATTAGGGGTTTATTGAGTTTATCAGTTTGTTCAGACACTTGTTTTTTTGCCTCATAATTAGGGCGTTTAGTTAAGCGTATAGATATTTCTTTTAAATAGGCAATAATGTCGTGAATATCATTCATATTTACGCTACCACCACTGTCGATTGTTGATTCAAATAGCCCACCAATATCAGCGAGACGAGTCGCACATAAATTGGCTGCAGATCCTTTTAACGAATGTGCAATCCGAGATGCGTGCTCTGTGTCACCAATTATGAGTGCTTGCTCTAAATTAATCATTTCTTCTATTTGGTTTTTAATAAATTTAGTTAAAATTGACCAATAGGCTTTTTCGTTTCCACCAATACGTTTAATACCTTCCGCATAGGCAATTCCATCCAATGTAAACGATTCTACTTCTATCTTTTGTGTCTCTATTTCAACGTTATCAATAGTACCAGTTGGGGCTATATTTTGTGGTATTTGTGTGGGTTCTAGACAAGCGTGGATAGTAGCTAACATCGTATCAAAGTTTATCGGCTTTGCAATATGAGCATTCATACCTGCTTGGGTACATTTATGTATGTCTTCTTGCATTGCATTTGCTGTCATTGCGATTATGGGCAGTGTATCAAGTGGCTTGGTTTTACGAATTTCTTGCGTTGCCGTGATCCCATCCATAACAGGCATTTGCATATCCATTAACACTAAATCGAACGGTTGCTCTTGCACCATATTCAGGGCTTCGAGGCCATTATTGGCAATCGTTATATGTAAATTGACAGATTGCAGCATTTCGTATGCAACTTCTTGATTTGTGATGTTATCTTCAACTAATAAAATACGTTCACCTGAAAAACCCATATTTTCTATTTCAGAAACTGGGCTAACATGATGCTCTGATGGTCGCTGTAAGCCGTAACATTCCATTATTGTGTCTAGTAGTATGGAAGCGTTAACAGGTTTAATAATCAACCCATCCAGCAGGGTGGATACTTCTTTATTCATGCCAACTTCTTTTCCATAGGCGGTCACTAGAATGATCACTGGCTGCTCTGCAATCGGCATATTACGTATATGTTTTATGGTATCTATTCCGTTCATGCCGGGCATATTCCAATCCATAAAGACTAAGTCATACTTAGCGACTTCTAACTCACTCACCGCTTCTCTTCCACTGCTTACGCTATTGACCGCCAAGCCCATAGCTTTTAACAGGTTGTATAATATAGCCCGCGCGCTGTCATTATCATCTACTACCAAAGCTTTTTTATCTTTGAGATTAGCTTCAGGACAAACAAAATTTCTGACTTTCGCTTCTTGGAGGCCGCATTGCACAGTAAAGAAAAACTCCGAGCCTTTGTCGACTTCACTGATTACCCCAATTTCCCCGCCCATAAGCTCAACGAGATTTTTAGAAATACTTAAACCGAGACCAGTACCGCCATACTTACGGGTAATTGAACCATCTGCTTGAGAGAACGCATTAAATAACTTTTCTTGTTGTGCTTGGGATAAACCTATGCCGCTGTCTTTAACGCTAAACCTCAGTACAACATTATCGTTGCTTTGTTCCGCAACTGTAATTGCGATAACAATTTCGCCTGTTTCAGTAAATTTAATCGCGTTACCACATAAATTTATTAAGACTTGACCTAGTCGCAAGGGGTCTCCTACTAAGCTTATTGGTATATCAGGGGCGACATCAAGTAATAGCTCTAGGTTTTTATCTTGTGCTTTGACTGCATTAACTGTCACTACGTTGTCTGTTACTTCATCAAGCAGAAAGCTAACCGACTCAACGGTCATTTTACCCGACTCTATTTTAGAAAAGTCGAGAATATCGTTAATGATCCCTAACAGGTTTTTCGCGGCTTGATCTATTTTGGTGACATATCCAAGTTGTTGCGTGTTAAGGTTGGTTTTAAGTGCCAAATGACTCATTCCAATAATTGCATTCATTGGAGTTCTAATTTCGTGGCTCATATTGGCAAGAAACTCGCCTTTAGCTGTACTCATTTGGTCAGCTTGTTCTTTCGCAACAATTAACTGTTGTTCCATTTCTTTACGTTCGGTAACGTCTAAGATTAAGCCGACAATTCCCGCTACTTCACCATCAGCATTACAAAAGGTAGCCTCGTAAATCACCACATCTCTAGGTTGCCCTTCGATATTAATTAAAGTTAACTCATAGTTATGGCTGCCTGGTTCATTTAAAAGAGCTTGCTCAGATTCGACAAACTGTTGCGCAATATTTTTGCTAAAAATCTCACTGGGAACCGCGCCAATTACATCAGCGTCAAACGTACCTATGAATTCATGAAAAATTGAATTTACACCCAAATACTCGCCATCACGATTGCGATAATACATGGGGTTTGGAATTGCATCGATGATCTGTCGATTAAGTTCAAGTTGCTCTAGCACTTTTTTCTCTGTACTGCGTTGTAATTCAATATTCTGAGTGAGTTGCAAACTAATGGCCAAATCTTGAATAACGGATTCAACCCATTCAAAATCTTTTTCTGAAACTGGCTTTAGACTACCTAATTCAAGTAACCCCACACACTCATTGCTGACCATCAGAGGGAAGTAATAGAGTTCAGACAGGTATAAGCTCTCTCCATTGAGCTCGATAGCATATTGAGACTCTTGCAACGACATAGAATAAGTTTGTTTGCTACTGAGTACATGAAAATGAATTGAATCATAGTTATCATAATAAGTAGGGGATTTTTTACAGTAGCCCGTCCCAGCAACACGAAATAATTTCGAGTCATTGAAGACATAGAGTCCAAGCAGAGGAACGGATAGCCTACGGCCAAGAAACTGCATGAGCTCTTCGCCTAACTCTTTGGCGGAGTTTTTTCCTCTTAGCGCAAGTCCGAAGTCTTTCATTATGGTATTAAATTGCAGTTGTTTAGAAATGTTGTGAAGTAACGTGTTCATTGCGCGTGAGAAGTTTGCGAGTTCCCCCTGTGTTTGAGTATCAAGCCTAAAATCATAGTCGTCTTCTTCAACATGGGAGACGACCTTCTTTTGCATCTTAGAAACAGGGTTGATATACATTTTCCAAAGCAGGTAGAATGATAATGCAATACTGACTATCAAAATTATACTCATTAGCTTTTGTAGTTGATGCATCCATATTAAATCATTCGCGTTATTGATAATTCTAGTTTTTAATTTGCTTGCCATATGCCAATGAGCATCGTCTAAGGCAGTCATAATTTTTGCTTTTTCGATAAAATATTCATCACTAAAAAGTAGACGTTGTGCCGCAGGCAAGTCGGGCTCACCTTGAACGGTCCAATTTCCGAATATATCTTGTTGCATCCCTGCAACTAAATAAAATGCGTGACGCTCCATACTGACCAGTGCATCAGATGTTGCTAGGGCTAATTTCATTTGGCTGAGTTCATAATCATCAATGCCAACTATCTCAAAACGTTCTATAATTGATGGGCCATTGAAGCCACTTGAGATATCCGGAGGAGAGGCATAAGGGGATGCCAAAGCATCCCAATAACTAAAGCTTAATTCATTTGGTGGAGGCGCTTTACCATCTCGAACATTGAGGACATATTGGAATAGTTCGTACCAACGTGTGTTTCCTGTTAAAGCGTAAGTTCGGGCGAAGTTAGTTAGTTGATCAGAGCTTTGTTTTAATTCTTGTGTGAGCTCACTTAGCGCCAACAGTTGTTTGCTATCATGTTGCTCTAATGTTTCCTTTTTCTGCATGTAATATGAAATATATTGAATTGCGACACTGATACTAAACATCACTGAAAATATAGATATAAATAAAGTACGTACACTGATCATAGAAAATAACCTAACTTTTTGGCACGATCACAAGAATAGACCTAATATGATGATATTGGCTAATAATATGTAAACAAAGCAGGCTCAGTAATGTCAGATAAGTACACTGTACTGGTTGTGGATGACGCGAAGGAAAATTTAGCAGTAATGTCGCAACTTCTGAAAGAAGACTACCGGGTTGTAGTTGCTAAAAGTGGAGAACAAGCGTTACAGCTACTTACTTCACAAAAAATAGATATTGTTTTATTAGATGTTGTTATGCCAAATATGGATGGCTATCAAGTAATTACACATATAAAGTCTCAAGATGCTTTACAAGATTTGCCCGTTATATTTTTAACGGGCAAAGACAGTGTTGAAGATGAGGAAAAAGGGTTTGAATTAGGCGCGTGTGATTATATCAATAAGCCAATCAGTCCACCCATTGTAAAAGCACGGGTTCGAACGCATCTACAAAATAAGCGGACTCGAGATTTTTTGAAAGATCAAAACACCTTTTTAGAAAAAGAGATAATAAAAAGAACAGAAGAAATGTCAAAGCTTCAAGATGCGACTATCACTGCGATGGCGAGTTTGGCAGAGACCCGAGATCAAGAAACTGGTAATCATATTCGTCGTACGCAATTATACGTAAAGTTACTTGCTGATAAACTGCATAAAAAGGATAAATATAAAGACCAGTTAACCGTTAAGCTCATCAATATTTTCTATAAATCTGCGCCGTTACATGACATTGGTAAAGTTGGGATCCCTGATAATATATTATTAAAACCCGGAAAATTAGATTTTGATGAATTTGAGGTGATGAAACAACACACCGACTTTGGGTTTAAGGCCATCGAAAATGCTGAGTCGGAAATGGGGGCAGACGATACGTTTTTGAAAGTAGCGAAAGAGATTGCACATTATCATCATGAAAAGTGGGATGGAAGCGGTTACCCTGATGGATTAAAGGGGGAAGCAATCCCTTTGAGTGCGAGATTAATGGCCATTGCTGACGTTTATGACGCACTGATTAGTAAACGGGTGTATAAAGATGCGATGACCCATGAACAAGCAATGAAGATAATTGCAGAGGGTCGAGGGTCTCATTTTGATCCTGACATGATTGACGCCTTTTTTGAAATAGAAACCGAATTTTACGAAATTGCACAGAAGTATACCGATGGTTAACCCAATATGCGTTGCTATGTAACTAACCTCAGCTCTGGATAAGCGAATTTGCCCAATAAAGCTTATTTTTCTCACTCTCGGCGTTGCTTTCATTTGTAATAGCCCGCTATTACTGCATAAAAGCGCCTTGATATTGAACAAAATATCATCATCGGGTTGCACGTAAGTTTGTTTACAAAACATTTCCTATTCCAAAACCCTTATCCAAACCTGAGGTCAACTAAATAACCGCACAAGATTGGCACGGTTATAAGGTATAGATAAGAAGGTTACTCGTCTTCTATCGTGCGATGTAACAAAGACTCTGTTTCGATCGCGATTTCTTTCATTTTTATCGCATAAAGCTCTAGCTTTTTTTCGTCTTCTGTGGAAGGTTCAAACAGAGGGACGGGAATAGGGTAGCCAGCTTGATCCATTGCAATGAAACTAATAATACAGTGGTTACTTTCGGTTAATACTTGCTTCTGGGGGTCACCACACCTTACTCGTACAAATATTTGCATACTCGTTTTGCCTGTATGGGCAATTTTTGCTGAGACTTCTACAATTTGGCCTACTAAAATAGGGCGCTTAAAGCGTACACCCGCGACCGACACAGTCACTGAATAACTGCCGCTCCAACCAGCCGCACACGCATAGCCTGCCTGATCGATCCATTTCATTACAATGCCACCATGTACTTTCCCGCCGAAATTAACGTCGGTAGGTTCTGCCAAAAACCGAAAAACCACTTCTGATTTACTGTCCATTTTATGCCCCTGAGACTTAAATTATTATTTAAGTATATGCAAAATTTGAATTTTTGCGTCAATTCATACGAGCATAAAAAAGGGCCGTTAGGCCCCGCAGTTTGGAATTTTGAGGATGGGTTTACATATTTGGGTAATTTGGGCCACCCGCACCTTCGGGCGTCACCCATGTAATATTTTGACTCGGGTCTTTAATATCGCATGTTTTGCAATGTACACAGTTTTGAGCATTAATAACAAATTGAGGCTCATTGCTATCGTTTTCGGTTATCTCGTATACCCCAGCAGGACAATAACGCTGTGCCGGCTCGTCAAATTGCGCTAAGTTGACCTTAATCGGGATAACTGGATCGTGTAATTGTAAGTGACATGGTTGTGACTCTTCATGGTTCGTATTGGATAGAAACACAGAGGAAAGCTTATCAAAACTGAGTGTGCCGTCGGGTTTTGGATAGTCAATTTTTATTGAATCTCGTGCTGACTCTAAAGTATCGTGATCAGCGAGATTATCTTTGAACGTAAAGGGCAATGCCCCAGAAAATAAGTTTTGATCTAACGTGTTATATGCACCACCAATAATTTTGCCGAACTTGTGCATCACAGGGCCAAAATTCCGAGATTGATATAACTCATCATATAGCCAACTCGATTTGAATTTTTCAGTGAAGGTACTGAGATCAGAAGCCGGTGACTCTGAAGCAAGGGCTTCAATGATTGAATCTGCTGCAATCATACCTGATTTCATTGCGGTGTGATTGCCTTTTATTTTCGCGAAATTTAAGGTACCGGCATCACACCCAACGAGTAATCCCCCAGGGAAATGCATTTTGGGCAATGAATGAAAACCACCCTTGGCGATTGCTCTCGCGCCATAAGAAACCCGCTCAGCGCCTTGCAGCGTGTTTTTAAATACTGGGTGGTGCTTCATACGTTGAAATTCATCAAATGGACTTAGGTAAGGGTTGGAGTAGTTTAAATCGACAATGAGCCCAACAACAACTTGATTGTTTTCTGCATGGTACATAAATGATCCACCATGGGTATCACTTGTAAGTGGCCAGCCAGTGCCATGGACAACAGTACCTTCCTTATGTTGTTCAGGTGGAACCTGCCAAATTTCTTTAAACCCAAGTCCATAATGTTGTGGACTTGTATTTTCGTCAAGCTTGAACTGTTTAATAAGTTGTTTACCTAAATGACCACGACATCCTTCAGCAAACACTGTGTATTTAGCTCGTAATTCCATGCCAGGCATGTAACTGTCTTTAGGTTGTCCGTTGTTGTCAACGCCCATATCACCAGTGACAATACCTTTTATTTGGTTATCTTCGCAAATAATCGAATGTGCGCTAAACCCAGGAAATACTTCTACGCCTAAGTTTTCAGCTTGTTCAGCTAACCATCGACATACATTGCCCATAGAAACAATATAATTCCCATGGTTTTTAAATGTTTTAGGAACTGCTATGTGTGGAATGGATAAGGCTTTTTGCTCATCTTTAAATAGATAAATGTCATCTTGAGTGACTTTTGTGGTGATTGGTGCACCCATTTTTTTCCAGTCGGGAAGTAATTCATCAAGAGCTTTTGTTTCAAATACAGCACCAGATAAAATATGTGCGCCTACCTCTGATCCTTTTTCAACGACACAGATCATGAGTTCTTGTTCTTTTTCTTGTGCTTGTTGTGCAAGCCTAATTGCACAAGATAGTCCCGCAGGACCTGCGCCAACAACTACTACATCGAATTCCATGGTTTCACGTTCAACCATAATTACCTCATTATCTTTGACGGTATTTTAACTAAAGCAGGACTTTAGTTTGTATAAAGTTAAACTAAGGTTATTTTAGGTTGACGTTTACGTCAACAGGAAGTAGTCTGAATCTATAAAATAAATATGTTGACGTTGGCGTCAGCGGTATGAATAACCAGATGATGGAGTAACTATGAAAGTACTTGTGCCAATCAAACGCGTGATTGATTACAATGTAAAGGCAAGAGTCAAGCCAGATAACACTGATGTTGATTTAACTAACGTAAAAATGGCAATGAATCCATTCTGTGAAATTGCGGTAGAAGAAGCAATAAGGTTAAAAGAAGCGGGGACTGCGACCGAGGTTATTGCGGTTTCAATAGGTGATAAAGCATGCCAAGAGCAATTACGTACAGCACTGGCACTTGGCGCAGATAAAGCGATTCATATTCAAACCGACGCCAAATTAGAATCTCTTCATGTGGCAAAGCTTCTCGCCAAACTTGTTGATGAACATCAACCGGAATTGGTTATTTTAGGCAAACAGTCAATTGATTCCGATAATAATCAAACTGGACAAATGCTGGCAGCGTTAACACGACGTAGCCAAGGAACATTTGCGTCGAAAATGGTCATTGATGGTGGCAAGGCGCTTGTTACAAGAGAAGTTGACGGAGGCCTACAAACTTTATCATTGTTACTACCAGCAGTCGTCACAACTGATCTTAGGCTTAATGAACCGCGCTATGCATCTTTGCCAAATATCATGAAAGCAAAGCGCAAGCCGTTAGAGGTCATTGAAGCTGACACATTAGGTGTTAACCTTACACCTCGAATCGAATTATTAAAAGTTGAAGAGCCAAGTAAACGACAAGCCGGTGTGATTGTTGACAGTGTGGAAGAACTCGTATCTAAACTTAGAAATGAAGCAAAGGTGATCTCATGAGTGTATTAGTCGTTGCAGAGCATGAAAATGGTCAGCTTAAAGCGGAGACCGCTAAGGTTATTAATGCTGCCCTTAAAGTGGCGGAAGGCGTTGATGTATTAGTTGCTGGCTATAATGTTGATGATGTTGTCCAATCAGCAGCCAACATAGCCGGAGTTACAAAAGTACGTGTTGTTGATAATGCGTTATTTGAATATCAATTAGCAGAGAATACCGCTGATCTGATTGTAGAGATTGCTGGTGGCTATACTCATATTTTAGCAAGCGCGTCTACTACTGGTAAGAACACGCTGCCACGTGTCGCGGCGCTATTGGATGTGTCACAAATATCAGAAGTCATAGATGTTATCGACAGCGAAACATTTAAGCGACCTATTTATGCCGGTAATGCTATTGCAACGGTTAAGTCGAACGAGGCTAAAAAGGTTATCACGGTTCGAGCAAGTGCTTTTGAAAGTCAGTCTGAACAAAGTGCATGTGAAGTCGAAATATTATCCTTGGCGTTAGATAATACCTTATCGAGCTTTGTGAGTGTCGAGCAAACAGAGTCAGAACGTCCAGAATTAAATGTAGCACCAGTTGTTATTTCAGGTGGCCGTGGTATGCAAAATGGTGAAAATTTTGCGCTACTAAATGGTATTGCTGATAAATTAGGTGCTGCCATAGGTGCTTCAAGAGCTGCGGTAGATGCAGGGTTTGTACCGAACGATATGCAAGTAGGCCAAACAGGTAAAATTGTAGCGCCTGACTTATATATAGCCGTTGGGATAAGTGGGGCGATTCAGCATTTAGCAGGAATGAAGGACTCCAAAGTGATTGTTGCTATCAACAAAGATCCGGATGCGCCTGTATTTCAAGTTGCAGATTACGGCTTGGTAGCGGATTTGTTTGACGTATTACCTGAATTAGAAAGTGCACTATAAAATAAATAGGTAAGTATTAAATTCTGATTGTTAAGCCGTTGTACCGTTTGGTCGCGGCTTTTTTATTATAAGATAGAAGGTCACTAAGCGCCCTCTTGAAGGGACCTGTCCAGTAAATTAATGAAATATTAGCGCCGGATGCCAACCAAGAATAGTGGCTAAATTTCACGATAATATCCAATAAAAATATAATTCCATACTTAATTCCATATAAAGGCCTTAAATATACGAGTTTAATTAGTTGATTTTAGGCTGTGAATAAAACTGGGTAATACAAACGTATATAAGGTATTACGGCGAACAGCGTGAATGGAAAGTTCAAAGCATAAGAAGTTAAGCCACTTGCGCAATGGTGGCGACAGTGCGGACTAAGTAGGTGAAAATATGAGAAACCAATTTATGCAGCAAAATCGAGGTTTAAAATAATCAAGCAAGTAATTGATGAGCATCACTCCATAGCAGACGTATCAGGCACTATCAGGTGGAGTAAACTGTAAGTTAGTATAATGAGGTGGGTTAGATAAGTACATAGGAAATGAGGGTTGAGTACAAGTTACAATATCGAGTGGATAGCGACATGAGGTTAGCGAATAAACACACAAATGGTGTGAGACGTTTACTCAGGTGATAATTACTTACATATAGATGTGCTAACTATAAAAAATTTACTTTGAATACGGTATAAACTTTCGAGAAACCTGAACGTCAGCGCATTAAATCTATAGATTTTGGTCGTCTAAAGTTACCTTAACGTTGAGGTAAGATAATTGAATTCTCTATATGGTGCTAATGCCTAAATTACGCTAGACTAATTATTGAGCGATTTGGAAGTGTATCTCAAGGATGACGTGTTTCATGAAATAAAGCAGTAAGGCACTAGAGAATATTAGTGCCTTTTTCAGCGGTTAAAAACAAATCAAAAAAATCAACTTAAATATCAAGTTTTTATGACTATTCTTGTTCTCCTTTAGTACCATATCATGACGCTGGCAGTTGTTAAATCGAGTACTCAGATGTAGCGATAATATTAGTATCTGTACGCTTTTATTAAACAAGATGAAATCGTAATCTCTAATACAAAATTATAAAATACTGTTATTGAAATACTTTTTAAGTGAAATATACATGACAAAAAGATGAATGTTTTTTTACTAATTTTATTGGGTAAACTATGTTTTACTCTTGGTTTTTCTCTCTCTTTTATCTAGTTGTTTGTATGTTTTCGTGTTTTTTATCCCTTTTTGGGTTTGAGCAATAAATATTGCGGTTAATGACATTGCACCGAATGATGGAATATGATTTATTTAATACTGAGCTTACGGAAAGACTTCAGTTAGAAAAGGCTGAACGCAGTGTTCAGAGGTAATCAAATATAGTTTGATAAGTCACTAGTCTAAAATATTCAACAATAAAGGTGTGAAAGGTACACATCGGATGAAAAATTATTAGCATTTATAAAGTCATTAAACTAGGTGTAGTTGATGTACTAAAAATTGGAATAAGTTTGATATTTATGGCGTTATTAGCTATTCGTTAAATGTTGTTGTCGAATTTGATAGCAACATCATTGAAGATATGAAAGGTGAGGATTTTTACCTATGAAGAGACAGAAAAGAGACCGTTTAGAAAGAGCACATTCTCAAGGTTTTAAAGCTGGATTATCGGGGCGGTCTAAAGATTTATGTCCATACCAGCAAATCGAGTCACGTTCTGAGTGGCTTGGTGGATGGCGAGAAGCCATAGATAATAGAAATATGTTTAAAACATAATAAATAGAATTCATGAGACAACAGAGCCCCTTATATGGGGCTTTGTTGTTTATAAACAAAAATTTAAAAAGCGCTGGTATCTTGGAATAAACCGACTTTCAAATCTTTTGCTTCATAGATCACGCGTCCATCAACTTCAACGGTGCCATCAGCCATACCCATAAATAACTTACGCTTAATAACGCGTTTCATATCCAATCGATATGTCACTTTCTTTGCGTTAGGCAAAATTTGACCCGTGAACTTTACCTCACCCACACCCAGTGCGCGGCCAAGACCTGGTCCACCGGACCAACCTAGGAAGAAACCTACTAACTGCCACATAGCATCTAGTCCTAAACAACCAGGCATTACTGGATCACCTTTAAAGTGGCAGTCGAAAAACCACAAATCAGGGTTAATATCAAGTTCGGCAATGATAAGACCTTTACCATGCTCGCCGCCATTATCGTTGATCTCTACAATACGATCCATCATAAGCATATTGTCGCTAGGTAAACGGCAGTTACCTTCGCCAAACATCTCGCCTTGACCACAAAGTACTAATTCTTCTTTTGTATAGCTATTTTTTGGTTCCATAGTTCACAATCTTTGCTTAAAAATCCACGCTACTCTAGCGTACACTTGTACGCTAGACAACTCCGAACAGTTAAATTTCAATTTTCTATAAGAATAATTCGCATTTAAATTGAATTCTAACCACTTATATAGGCGATTTTTATCTCAAAAATCTTTATAATATCGCCAGAATTAAACTAATTTATCGGAAGTTTATGATCCTTTTTGTAGATGCTCTAACCGTGATCGATTTTTCTTACTTGTGTAATCAACGAGGTGCAGTAGGCGAAAGCTGGATCGTTGATTTAACCCTTCATGGTAAACTCAATGATGAGTCCATGGTTTTAGATTTTGCATTAGTTAAAAAGCAAATAAAAAAAATTATTGATGAAACAATAGATCATAAGCTTGCGATAGCAAGTCTTGATGTCGAAGGGCATGTTAATGATATCAATGGGCGAGTAGAGTTAGACTGCACTTTTGGTGGGCAACATCATTTAGCAATGAGTGCCCCGAGTGAAGCTGTGTGTTTGCTTCCATGTAAAACGATTAACGAAGAATCTGTTATTGAATTTTTAAAGTCGGTTATTATGCCGAGTATGCCTAATAACGTTAAAGATATAGGTATTGAGTTAAGACCAGAGCCTGCGACAAGTTTCTACTATCATTACAGTCACGGATTAAAGAAGCATGATGGTAATTGTCAGCGAATCGTTCATGGGCACCGCTCTCTGATCGGGATTTCTTTAGATGGGATCAGTATGCCAAGACTTCAGAAAGAATGGGCGGCTAAATGGGAAGATATTTACTTAGGTACGCAAGAAGATGAGATTGATTCCGCAGCTGTAAAATATGTTGCGCCTTTTGCAAGTGATTATTGCTTTGCTTATGAAGCCGCACAGGGGTACTTTGAATTAGCCATTAGTAAAGACAGGTGTGATATTCTGCCTTGCGATACAACTGTTGAATGTATTGCTGATTATTTAGCTACCCAAGTCAAAAAGTCATATCCAATGCAAAAAGTAATGGTTAAAGCATATGAAGGAGTTGGGAAAGGAGCGATTGCATATGCTTAAGCGGGCATTCTTTTTTACTGGTGCATTGCTGAGTACTTGTACGATAAGTGCGTTAGAATTAACGGGTCACCTCACTCAAGGTGGTATGGTGATTGGTAAAATAGAAAAAGTTCAATCTGTTGAGTTGAACGGACAAGCAATAAAAGTTACGAATGAAGGTCAGTTTGTTTTTGGCTTTGGACGAAATGCGCCCACAACACACACATTGTCATGGGTAACAACCGATGAGAAACTACATTCCACTGAACTGCTAATTACATCGCGAACTTTCAATATAGATAGAATTACTGGTGTCGAGAAAAAGTACGTATCTCCTCCTGATTCGGTATTAGAGCGTATTAGAGCTGAGGCAAAGTCAGTGAGAGCTGCAAGAGCCAAAAGCTCCGACCTAGTGTATTTTTTAGATCCGGTATTAAGGCCAGCCAAAGGTCGTATTTCTGGAGTTTATGGCAGTCAAAGGTATTTTAATGGCAAGCCTCGTAATCCGCATTATGGGTTAGACATTGCAAATAAGACTGGCACGCCTGTTTGGGCGCCATTAAATGGAACTGTTGTATTTTCTGATAATGATCTCTATTACAGTGGTGGAACGGTCATCATTGACCATGGACATGGAATTACCTCAACCTATATTCATTTAAATAAAATACATGTAAAAGTTGGAGACAACATATCTGTAGGAGAGCATTTTGCAGATATTGGTGCTACTGGACGTGTAACAGGCCCTCATTTGGATTGGCGTTTCAATTGGTTTGGAGAACGGCTAGATCCTCAATTATTAATGACTAACACACTGGCGAACAAAAGTAGTAAAAAATGACAGATTTAGAGAAAGAAAATATTATTGTAAAGCGTATCGAAGAGTCGGTAACATCCATTACTAAGACGGTTTTTCCGGGTAGAACAAATCACCATAACACCTTGTTTGGCGGGGATGCACTCGCGTGGATGGATGAAGCAGCTTTCATTGCTGCAACTCGATTTTGTAGAAAACCGCTGGTGACGATATCATCTGATCGTGTTGACTTTAAAGAAGCTATACCAGCAGGAACATTTGCCGAATTAGTATCGAAAGTAGTGCATGTTGGTAATACAAGTTTAAAGGTTGAAGTAAAAATCTATTTAGAGCGAATGCATAAAGATGATAAGCACTTGGCTATTTCGGGCAGCTTTACATTTGTTGCGGTAGACGACAATCATCGACCTACGCCTGTAGTATGTCAAAAAATGTTAGACGGGTTTAATTAAAAAGACGTAGGAAGGGCTCGTGTTAATAAAATCACGTCCTTCTTCCAAGAAGAAAGGAACACATCATACTATTTATCTCAATTTAAATCTCTCTTAACATTTGCACAACGTTAATTTAAAGCTAATCATATACCATATGGGAGGTTCTATGATCGTTCTTTTGTGTAGTGTTTATATTGCAGTGTGTGCAATAGCGTATGGTGCTTTAGATTCATTTTATATCGGTGACCTTTTACACAGCTTAAGAGGGCAGTTGCTGCTGAGCTGTATTTTATTAGCAGTACTTTTACAGATAAAAAATAAATATCTAGGTAGCGTGGCTTTAGTCATATCCGGTTTGTTGACCACTTCACATTATTTTTATAGCTTAGGCTTTGATCCTGAAGTTAAAAATGATGTATTAAGTGTAAAGCAAATTAATTTGCGCTATACAAATAATAATCTAATTGAACACTTTACTGATTTTAACTCTGATGACCGAGACCTATTTATATTGTTGGAGTTTTCAGATAAAAACCGAGCACAATTTGCTAAAATAAAGCCTTTGTTTTCTCGATATGGTTACAAAGAAATTGAAGGTTTCCCAATGGGGGTCGCTGTGATTTCTAGATATCCAATTGTATACAGGCAGTTTGTCCAAGTTGATGGTCCAAAGGTTGGATACGTTCATTTAAAAATTTTGGTTACTGATAGAATTGTAGACATTGTCGTATTACATCCGCCTTCCCCCCGCAATGAAAAGCTGTGGAAACAACGTAACAAGTTGTTGACTGAAGTAGGAGCACTGTTAAAGGAACTAGGTAGCCTTTGGGTAGTGGCGGGAGATTTCAATACTGTTTTTTGGTCGCGTTACTTAAACACCACGTTGGGGAAGTGGTGTTATTCTACAAAAGGTTATCACACGACCTGGCGCAGCGTTGAAAGTATACCCGCTATTATAGGTGGGTTAGCAATTGATCACTGTGCAGTAAGTCGAGAAATCAATATCAATGAGTTTGATGTCTTCCCTTTTACTGGCAGTGACCATTCTGTACTGACCTATAAATTAAGCTTTTAACTGTGTCAGCAATACTTTATTTTTCTTTTTCAGCTCACTATTCTCTAGGACTAACTTAACGACAGATTTAAGTTCAAAATTATCCCATGGCTTTGACACTATCATATGTGCAAGTCCATCATGTACCGCGTTTTGACAGTCTTCAATATCAGCATATCCACTTACAAGTATCCTCCCTGCATTAGGCTGATGTTTTTTGAAGTGTTTCAATACAGCGAAGCCATCCATATTTGGCATGCGAATATCGGATATAACCAAGTCAAAGTCATTTACTTTCATACTTTCAACAGCTGTCAGAGGATCACTGTGTTGCTCTACTTGATACTCTCTATTAAACAAACGGCCAAGTGCTCTCAATACTGCTTCTTCATCGTCTATTATCAAAATCGAATGCATAGTGCTTCCTAATTTATGCGGTTAAGCTTTTTATATCATGTAATAGGTGTCTTAAATTGCGTCTGTGGGGGTATAGGAAAAACGCTTTTAACGCCCATATCAACGCTGGAACTTTTTGCCCCATTTCTCTGTAATATTCTCCGTAACACTCATTCAAGCGTGCACCTGCTTTTATTTGGGTTATCCACCCAACATTATTAGAACTAACAAATCGTTTTAATATCAACCTCATAGCATCAATTCTTTTTATTCTATTTGATGTAATTGAGTTCGAACGCATTAAGTAATCCATGGCGCATTGATAAGTGTACGCAACTTCTCCTACAGATGCTAACTTTAGCCAACAATCCCAGTCACTTGCACTTTTTAATTCGTTATCAAAACACATCACAGATTGAATTGCATCACGCTTTACCATAACGGTAGACGTACCAATCACATTTGCGTAAAGCAACATATCTTGGCTATTACTAAGATATTGATACTTTGTCGTATCTTTTAGTTCTTTATTATAAAATTCGGGCCAGTAAGAAAAGCAATCTATGATTTTGTTATACTGTTCATCAACGTGCATATAGTTTGTAAAACTCAACGTACATTTTTGGTTAGATTTCATATAAGCCAGTTGTGTGGCAAGCTTATCTTCGTTCCAGTAATCATCAGCGTCGAGAAATGCAATATAGTCTGCTTGTGCAATTGAAATTGCCTTATTTCGAGCAGCAACAACACCGCACCGTATTTGTTTTACCAATATTAAATTAGAGTACGTTTGCGATGCTTTTTCAAGCCATTCAACACTCCCGTCAGTTGAGCCATCATCTACAACGATGATTTCTAATATAACATCGGTTTGCTTAATTACGCTTGCTAACGCTTTACCCAGATACGCTTTGCAATTGTAGTTAGGAATTATCACAGAAATATCAGGTTTCATTATTTGCACTCCACATTAATTGTATTCCTGTATACGCAAGTAAGACGCCAACTTTATTTGCTCTTTAACCGTTCATTTTTATCTCAGATTCTACGAATGCATTGCATTTTGCAAATGTGATTGCAATTAATAGCCAATTAAGTGAGGTTATTAGTGATTAAAGTACGGCATGGCAATTGCGTATGTAAAGCATGACCTAGTTGGAGGGTAAATTATGAAACATATTGGTATTTTGGTTCCAAGCTTCCCAGTCGCTTCTGAAACATTCGTGGTTACTGAGATCAATGCGTTAGTCAAGAGTGGACATAAAGTCACGGTAATAACATTTGAAAATATGGGAAAATCTGATGTTTTAAGCCCAAGCGTTGATGTGGTAGAAATTTCAAAGCCTTCTCACCAATCACTGATTATGGGTTGTCTCAACTTATCAGCTTTATATCGGGGGTATATGTCTGCATCGAAAATGGCATCCATTCCAACGCCATCACTTCTTGCTTATGGCAATAGTATTGCTCAAATAATAAAGTTAACAGAGATTGAACATCTTCATTGCCACTTCATGCATGGATCACTCGCCTACGGCATAGTGGGGGCAAAACTTGCGAACATTACGGTATCGTCGATTGGTCATGGCCACGACGTTTATGTCAACCAAGCTGATATACCACAAAAGCTCTCTCTATGTGATTTTTCAGTGGCAGTTTGTCAAGATATGGCGAATCAATTTAGTCGGTATGCTCAAAGTCGCGTTAAGCTCCTTCATTGCGGTATAAATTTAGAGAGCTTCAATCAATCACCTTCATCGGCTTACAGCGATGTGAAATTATTATTTATTGGTCGGTTGGTAGAAAAAAAAGGATTACAGTTTTTAATGCCCGCGTTGAAAAATGTATTGGTACAGCATCAAGTGACTTTGGACATAGTGGGTGATGGGCCCTTAATGAATGACCTGAAATTTATGGCTGAAGCATTGGGTATTGAAAAAAATGTAAACTTTTTAGGCCGTAAGCCGCCAGCTTGGATAGCTAAAAATACAAAAAACTATTCAGCATTAGTTGCTCCGTTTTGTATTGCAAAAAATGGGGACAGGGATACTGGACCGCTCGTTTTAAAAGAGGCAATGGGCTCTGGTATAGCAGTCCTAACAACAGAATTGATGGGAGCAAAAGAAATCGTCAATCAGAAAGTGGGGTTCAAGTGTAAACCATCGGATATTATGAGCCTTTCTAAAATAGTGACAGATTTTTGCGAACTTTCCCCTTACCAACGATTTACAATGGGTCAAAACGGTAAGCGTTTCGTTACTAAACATTTTAACGCTAGAGCACAGGCCGAAAAGCTCTCTCATTGGGTACAGGCATTATAAGTTAGTTATTAAAAGTAGCAGTAAGGAATGAGCATGAGTGGACTAAAGCAAGTTGCGTATTATGGTGTTGCTATGTTGGTACTGAAAGGCTTGGGCTTTTTGATGCTGCCGATTGCTACCCGTTTATTAACGCAACAAGAATATGGAAGTTTGAATTTTTTAGTCACAATTTCAGCTGTGTGCTCCCTACTTTTAAGTTTAGGATTACCAGAGCTTTTATTTCGTCAGCATTATCAAGATGATAATCAAAAAATAGCATTTTTCCGCGATTGTTTGGTTGTGAGTATAGGGGTTTGCTTCGCTTTTTTGATTGTGGTTCTGCTATTCACTCAAAGTATAACGAACTTGTTACCAGGTGATGTAGACCTCACAAATTTAAGATTGCTAGCTGTTAACCTGTTTGCTTCGTCCGTGTTAGCTATTCCATACAGTTATTATCGATTAGTTGGCAATGCTAAACACTATTGTTACTTGGCTGTTGTTCATGGAGTATTTCAGACTGGATTGAGTATTGGGTTGTTGTTTATGGGTTTTGGGGTAACGGGAGTGATGCTTTCGGGGGCAATATCGGCTTCTTTAGTACTAATTGCTGCACTATGGTTATTAATTCCCCTTATAAAAATGACACTGACGCAGTTTAAATGGCAAATCGAATCTCGGCATCTTTTGTTTTTAACATCGATTTTAATTTCATCTCTGTGCCTATACGCATCTAATGGTGCTGAAAATTGGTTCATCGTTGCATTAGAAGGCGAAAGAGCATTAGCAGTCTATTTTGTCGCTGCTCAATTTGCGTTAATGACGTCATTCACATTTGAACCAATTAGAATGTGGTGGTTTGCAAAACGATTTGATGTGCTCGCTAATGAACCAAATGAGTATGGATATATGGCGCTACGAAGTCTAAATTTAGGGTTAATTCTCTGTGCATTAATGATGGTTGTAGTGCCAGTTATATTTAAAGTCACGTTACCTGCGAGCTATTATGGCAATGATATGTGGCTTACAGGGTTAATTTTAGTTGTCGTGCTGCGCCATCATAGCGATATATTCAATATCGCATGCTATAAATGTCGCAATGGGATTTGGGTCACGTATATCAATGCGATAAGTGCTGTATTAGTGGTAAGTATGTTTTCTTGGTTGATCCCAATTTATAAAGTTGACGGGGTTGTGAGCTCTTTGCTCTTAGTTCAAGTGGTCCGTTGTTTTGCCTTTATATTAGTGAGTCAAAGGCTAGAGTATGTTGATTATAGGTTTCAGTCTTTATTTATTGTTTGGTTAAGTCTAGGTGCGTTAACTTGCTTATCATATATTCAACCAACTTTTATTTACGCTTATCAGGCCGTAATTATCGTTGTATTACTTGTCATTGTTGCAAAGCAATACAGCGCGGAAGTGACTCAGTGTATAAAACACCTTCCCAAAAGGGGAGCCTATGTCTGACTGGTTAAAAGCAAATCAGCTATTAATTAGTGGCGGGTTGGCGGCATTATTAGTACTTGTACTGTATAAAACGATAGGTCCCATCGCTGCTTTTGCCATAATTGTCATGCCTTTTGCTGCATTTACAGCAGTACGAGTGAGCACAGCCTTTGTTATTCTCTTCATTTTATTTAGTTATTTCAGGTTACATGAAGCTTTTCCAGTACTTATGCCGTTTAAGATCCCAAAATTGTTGGCGCTTGCATCATTACTCGGAATTTTTTGGCACTTATTTATAACAAAGCAATTGAAACCTCACTGGAACTCCTGCCATATTTTATTTTTTGCTCTCTTTATTTGGTTAACTGTCTGTGTTTTTGCGGCATCTAACAGAGGGCTCGCAATAGAGTACTGGGCTGGAATTTTGACCAAAGTTTTCATTATGGTATTCGCGATTAGTTGGTGGATGACAACATTGTCTCATTTCAACTTAGTTCGTATTGGTATTATGCTATCCGGAACATCTATTGCGCTGGTTGCGTTGCAAAATAAGGCCAATGGTATTGGGCTGGTTGAAGGTACTCGGGTCACAATTTCAAGAGACATTCGCTCTCAGTTGGGAGATCCGAATGACTTATCTTTGGTGTTAATGTTTCCTGTGTCGTTTTTAGCGGCTGAGTTATTTGATAGCAATGGCCATAAATGGCGGAGAATCTTAGCCGGTACGGGTTTAGTCTTAGTGATAAGTGGCGTGATCGCGACGCAAAGTCGTGGAGGGTTATTGGGTATAGCAGCCGTTCTGAGTTTTTTTGTCTATCAAAAAGTTAAAAACCCCATAATTGTAGGGGCAATCGGTGCGGTTGGTATGTTAGTCATGGTCATTTTCGCAGGTATTACAGACAGACAAAGTGGCGGTGCTGCTGAAGGAGGAGTCGATGCGTCGGCAATGGGCCGTATTTATGCGTGGCAAGCTGCAATTAATATGGCTTTGAGCAACCCTTTAACAGGCGTTGGTGTGAATAATTTTTATTCAAATTACTTCTTTTATAGTCCGCATTGGGATGGTAAAAATCATGCGGTGCATAGCACATGGTTTCAAGTCTTAGGTGAAACCGGATTTGTTGGCCTTATGGTGTTTGTATTGGTAATTGTGGGAATTTATAGAAGTTTAAACAGAACAATTGTTAGAAATTCACTGAACTTTGACCCAAAAGTTGCGATTAATGCCTACGCTTTAAAAGCGGGGCTAATTGGGTTTATGGTCTCCGGTACATTTTTGACTCAGGCATTTACTTGGCCATTATACATTATTTTATCTTTAACTATTGCTTTAGAAAAGCTTGCTACTGACAACGCTAAGGAAAAGGATTATGGTAATTTCTCTCAAAACATGGCTTAAAAATAGTGACAGTGCATTAGCTAAACAACTATTTAAATTAGCAAAAAAAGTCCGAAACCCTCAAATGATTGTTATACCCGGTATACACAATTTACTTTTTAAGCTGCATCATTTCCTAATTATACTGTTTTCTGAGCTTTTAAGAGTTTTTTATTATACGCCTTTGTTTAAAAGTCAGGTAGGTGGTAGTAAAAAACGCTTATCTTTGTATTGTGGATTGCCGCAGATGCTAGGCCCTCTCAATGTTGATATCGGTGACGATGTTCGAATGTCTGGTATTAGTACATTTTGTGGTCGTTACTGTGATTCTCATGTAGCTACTTTGAAAATTGGTAATAACGTTGACGTAGGCTGGCAAAATGCATTCTCAATCGGTACCACTATCGAACTACATGACGATGTGAGACTCGCGGGTCGTGTTTTTCTAGCTGGCTTCCCTGGACACCCTATAGATGCTAAAGCGCGGGCTCAAGGGCTCCCTGATAATGAGTCACAAATAGGGTCTATTATTATTAAGAAAGGGGCATGGCTTGGTACTGGAGTGACTGTGCTTGCTGGCGTAACTATTGGTGAGGGGGCCATAATTGGGGCAGGCAGTGTTGTTACCAAAGATGTTCCTGCATTTACCATTGCAGCTGGCAATCCAGCCAAAATAGTGAAGCAGATCCCACAAGAGGTAACAGTATGAAATTTGTCGTTTTCGGAGAAGATTGGGGCGCTCATCCAAGCAGCACTCAGCATCTATTTAAGCAATTGTCTAAAGACCATGACGTTCACTGGATAAACTCTGTTGGGATGCGAAAACCTAGTCTAAGGTTTACAGATTTGTCTCGTGTATTCAATAAGGCAAAAAAACTTTTCAGGCAATCAAAGGGTGGAGCGCAGGTCGGGATTGCTGCGAGTAGAAATGACCAGCCGTCGGTCTATAACTTGGCCGTACTACCGTGGCATGACAATATTTTAGTACAATCATTCAACGAGTTTGTATTTGCTAAAAAGCATTTTGATTCAAACGAGCCTATTTTGTACTGGATTAGCGTCCCTACTGCGATCACAATGATTAATGTGCGGCCTATTGATAAAGTTGTTTACTATTGCGGCGATGATTTTTCAGCGTTAGCCGGTGTGGACCATAAGATGATTGCGCCTATTGAGCAAAAGTTGATTGCCAAAGCAAACTTGATATATGTGATCAGCGATCATTTATATAACAAGATGCCAAAGCATAAAACTTATATGCTTACCCATGGAGTAAATTTCGAGTTATTCACAAAACCAACCACCATAGCGAACGAAATAAAACATGTTACACGGTTTAAAATTGGCTTTTATGGCTCTATAAATGAATGGCTAGACGTTGATTTGTTGACCAAATTGGTATCGGAAAGACCCAATTATGAATTGATTTTAGTCGGTACTATCACACATAACATCGACTCATTATTGTCATTTAATAATGTCACGCACATAGAAGCTGTTGAACACCGACGACTTGCTGAGTTTTCTCAGCATTGGGATGTGTCTATTTTACCATTTGTTGATAACCAGCAAATTCAAGCATGCGACCCACTCAAACTCAAAGAATACTTAGCTGCAGGTACTCCTGTAGTATCTACCAATTTTCCCGCTGTTAACAAATATTTAGAAACGATATTGGTTGCTTCTACCGATAGTGGCTTTATACAGCGTATTGATTCCGCAATTGCGTTAAATCAAGTTTTAAATAAAAGTTGGAAAGAAACACAATCGTCATTGGCAAAAAACCATAGCTGGAGTGCTAAAGCACGCTCTGTAGAACAACAATTAATTGCATTTCAGGGTGAGTAACAAAAAGTGGTCTAGACTCTGCAATATTACAAGGGAAGCACGAAAAATTGGATATTTTTCTCATTATGCGAATGGAACGACAATCGTGCTTTGCAATTTGCAAAAGTAATAGGTAGGGAGTCATGCTAGTAAAAGAACAAATAAAAAGACTAATCTACCTCGCACTGTATGCTTTATACAGCCGAGCGAAGCTTTTTGCTGTGCCTTTACTGGTTGTGCCTCTTGTTGTGTTCTTTTTTGCCGCCACAGCACAAAAACAATATACCAACCATGCAACAATTTTAATTGAAGAATCATCGTTACTGAACCCCTTTCTTGATGATTTATCATTCTCGTTTGAGCTATCCAATAGAATGGCGGCTCTTCGTACCTTGGTCATAAGTCGCAAAGTACTCACTTCTGTAGCAAAAGAAGCTAATTTATTATCTGACGATCCAACTTCTCATGAAATTGATTTGGTGCAGCAAAAACTATCACAAGGATTGTCCCTTTCATTAGTAGGAGATGAACTTGTCCGTATACATTTAAAATGGCATGAGCCTTCACAAATGAAGCTTATTTTAGAAAAAGTAGTGGAAAAATTCATTGAGCGTTTATTGGCGCCAACCAAAGCATCGTTAGATACCTCTGAACAATTTTTCTACCAGCAGCTAGATGCTTTAAGAGGTGAATTAGAAAAGTCAGAAGACGAGTTAGCTAAGTTCAAAGTCACCTACAGTGATACGTTGCCTGACGTATTAAATAGCAACCGCCAAATGCTTGATAAGCTCATAAATGATAAACAGCAAAAGTTTGTCATTTTATCAGGCGCTGAAGCAAAACTTAAAGCACTTGCGAGTAAATTAGGGCAAGCAAACCCTATTTTGGGACGTCTTGAAGAAAAAATCATTCGCTCGGAGTCAGATTTGAGCTTATTGAAAACAAGATATACCGATAAACACAGTAAAGTTATAGAAAAGACAAGGGAGTTGGCCAACTTAAAACAACGTCAACAAACATTGTTGAGTCATGGAACCGATTTAGACGTGACGGACTTAGATAAGCTATGGCAAATGGCAAATACTTTATCCACCGGTTCGAATGGAGAAAGTACAGTATTAGTATCGCAAATCTTAGCGCTTGAAGACGCAAAAAACATGGTTCAACAGCATCAACAAGAGTTTGATATGTTAACAGAGCAAACTTCTAAGTTGAGTCAACGGCTGCTTATCACTAGTGATATAGAGAAGCAGTTGCGAAAGCTTGAGCGTGATTACGATGTAAAACAAACCCTATACAAAGACATGTTAAGTCGTTATGAAATGGCAAAGGTGACAGGAAAGCTAGTGAAGTATGAGGGACCTGACAAAGTGAAGACGATCGAGCGAGCATATAGCCCTACTAAAGCCATAAACACGGCGTTATCTGTATCAGCCATTGTAGGTGTTGTATTGGGTATTTTTACTGGATTTGCTTGTGTGTTCGTGGCAACACTTTGCGATAGTCATTTGAAAGACTTGGCGACGATTGAAAAGCTCGCCGCTCAACCTGTGTTGACGGTGTTACCCATTATCAGACTTGATCAAGACCAGATTGTAAATGGTCAGGTGGTAAGTCGACAGATAGAAGGTGAAGAATCATGAGAGTATTACATCTAGTACAACACTTAAAAATTGGCGGGCTGGAGAAAATGGCAGTGACATTAATGCAAAAGAGTTGTTTTGCACAAAACAGTGTGATTGTCGCGCTGCAAGGCAATAAAGTCGAATCTTTGGCTAGTTGGCCGCAACTACAAGAAATGGAAGAGCATTTAGTTTTTTTAGATAAAAACCCAAAGTTTGAGTTATCAGTCGTAGATAAATTGATAAAGGTCATCGAAGAGAAAAAAATTGAAGTGATCCACAGTCATCATATTGGACCTATGCTATATGCAAGTTTGGCTTGTTTAAAGCGTAAGGAGGTTAGACATATATCGACAATTCATGATGCATGGTACTTAAATAATTTCAAGCAACGCGTGATCACAAAGTTACTAAATCGTATATGTGCTATCCATTGGGTTGCAGACGCGCAAGTGGTTGCCGATGATTTTACGTCTAGAACTGCTATATCAACACAGAACACCATTTTAAATGGCATTGATTGTACTCAATTCGCTGCAATCAATATGGAACATGCAAGATATCAACTTGGGTTACCTAAGTTTATCAAGCTCGTAGGCTGTGCGGCTAGATTAGAGCCGGGTAAAGGTCATAAAGCGCTAATATCGAGCTTAAAAGACCTCCCTGGTGATTATCATTTAGTACTAGCGGGGGATGGGAGCTTAAAGCAAGGTTTACGAACACATGTTATCTCTTTAGGTTTGGAATCACGCGTCCACTTCTTAGGTAACGTTCAAAACATGCAGGTTTTTTATTCAGCAATTAATGTTTTTTGTTTGTTTTCTGAACGAGAAGGATTACCTCTGTCAATTTTAGAAGCTATGGCCTGCGGGCTTCCTATTGTTGCCAGTGATGTGGGAGGAATTCACGAAGTCCTAACACCTAAACAAGGAATTTTATTAAGCCCTACAGCACATAGTGGCCTGCCATTTGCTCTAATTAAAGCGATAAAGTTAGAACGTGGTCCATCTATTCGAGCACATGCAATCGCAATAGCGGATGTTTCTCAAATGAGTTCGCAGTATGACCAATTATACCGAGGCCTTAATGCATAAGGAATAAATAATATGTCAATATTTGCAATTGTGTTTTTCGTGTTAATTCTGATGGCCATATATCATCATATAGGGTATATGGCTGTACTTAAACTAATGAATAGTATGAAAAATAATAGTATGGGGGAAGTTGAACCTAGCGATAACCAGACTGAAACACCAACTATTGCTATTTTGATGTGTGCCTATAATGAGGCTGAATATATAGAAGAAAAGCTGCATAATTTGGGGTCATTACTTTACCCTAATCATAAATATGATATTCATATCTATTTTGATGGTTGTACTGATAACACGTATGAATTAGCGAAATCAGTTTCATATCAGCTAGAGTCTAACAATGTGCATTGCAATTTGCATTTGCAAATTGAGAATAAAGGCAAAACCGCGGGTTTAAATACGTTGATTTCTATGACTAGAGATAGATACGATATATTGGTGTTTACTGACGTTAGTGCACTGTTAAGTATTGATGCACTGAATAAAATAGAGCAGGATTTTAGAGATAATGCCGTGGCTGTGACAACGGGTCAGTATACGCTACAAGATTCAGCGCCAATTTCGCAGCAATCCTACTGGCAATATCAAAATACCCTAAAAAGGCTTGAGTCTAATGTAGGTGCTGTGATTGGAGTACCTGGAGCGATGTTTGCTGTGCGTTCAGAATTAGTGACTGTGCTGGAACCAAATGCCATCAACGATGACTTTATATTGTCGATGCGAGCATTGGCTCACGGAGGCAATGCAATAATCAATGATGAAGTGGTCATGTACGAATGTGACTGTGACGACCAAGTACAAGATTATACTCGCCGAGAGAGGGTCGGAGCTGGGAATTGGCAACAAATTAAACTGTTGATGCCTTTAATGAACGTCAAGTTAGGATGGACAAGTATTAACTTCCTATCCCATAAAGTATTACGAGGTTTGATGCCAATTCTCCTTCTAGGGATGTACCTTGCATTGATAGCTGAGGTGATAATATATCAAACACAATGGTCTATGATCGTCAGCAGTGGGCTGCTAGCTATCCATTTGACCAGTTTGTTCAAATTTCTATTTAACACTAAAAAGCGATTGCTCATTTTGGACCAAATAGCTTATGTACTAAATAGTTATTGGATAGCTTTAATAGGTATTGTGAAATTTGAATATGGGTATTTTGATTCGCCTTGGAAACGAGTATCGAGCGCTACAACGAGATGTAATGGTGTTAAGTGTGCGAAAAGGGCACTAGATATTATTGGAGCCAGCGTCGGTATACTGTTTGTGTCACCAATTATGTTAGGTGCAGCTATGGCTATTAAATTATCGTCTAAAGGCCCGGTATTATTTAAACAGCTAAGAGTCGGTGAAAGCACCGATGAATTTGTGTCATTATTTTATGTATATAAATTTCGCTCTATGGTGGTGGATGCTGAAGCGAAAAGCGGCGCAGTATGGGCCAGTAAGGACGACCCCCGTATAACGCCCATCGGCTCATTCCTACGAAAAACGAGAATTGATGAATTACCTCAACTTTGGAATGTGCTGATCGGAGAGATGTCTTTAATTGGTCCTCGACCAGAAAGACCTGTTTTTTATGGTAAATTAGAGAAATCCATACCGTATTTTTGCCATAGAACTTATGGGTTGAAACCTGGGATATCAGGTCTTGCTCAAGTAATGAATGGTTATGATGAATCTGTGGAAGATGCAAGAAGTAAAATTGGCTGGGATTATGCCTATGTATTAAGTATGTCATCACCTTTGAGTTGGATTAAAATGGAATTCACCATACTATTTAAAACCGTACAGGTTGTTGTATTAGGAAAAGGCCAGTAACGACAATCTGCTTTGCAAAATGCAATGGTTTTATTAAATTCCTTTGCATTTTGCAGTAATTATCAATTATTTAATTATAAAACAACATATTGTTTAAAGTATAAAGTTGGCACTATAGTTGTAATAGTAATCATAACTTCTATTATAAACTTGGTGATGATCATGACTGAAGCAACTTACTCAAATACCCCTCGTGTTTTACCTTTACCTCGCGACTTTTCAGGCTTTACTGTGGATAGCTTTCGGGATGAGTTTGAAAAACTCGCTGTTTGTGACAATACAAACATCATTTTAGACTTTTCAGAAACGGAATTTATTGATTCTTCAGGTATAGGGGCTATGGTTTTCTTATACAAACGAATTGAAAAGAAAGGACAAAATCTTGCTTTGTTAAAAGTAAATGGGCAGCCCTTCAAATTAATGAGTTTACTAAGGGTCGACAAAACGATTCCTTTCATTGAGCAGCTTGAATTGTAAGCAAGGAGAATTTATGAAGCACATAACACTATTTTTATCGGTAATAGTCATGATAGGCGGATGTGCTTCTTGGCCTGAAGAAGGGCAAGGAGGTTGGGCAGAACATTACAGTCAGCATAAAAGTGAGGACGGTAAAAAGCATTTGGGCGATACGGACCACGTATTTTCTGATGACATAAATGTTGTTACTAACGAATTTGAGCACCTTGTGATGAAACTCGATTTGCTAAAAGCTCAAGGGATCCGTGATTGTATGCCTGCACAACTGTTAAAAGCACAAGTCTATGAAAATCGCATTCGCCGTTTAATGTCAGCACAAATGTGGGCCGATGCGGAACATGATTTACTCATTCACTACCATGGCCTTAATCAACTTTCGGGGCATTTTGAAATGGTACAAGCGATGACGAAGTGTGCCCCTAAAAATGATGTAGTAGTCGTGAAAGAGGTGCCTGTTAAAGTTAAAAATCAAATAACAGACTTATTGAATAGTGATAACCAGTTTGCATTTGATGACTATCAAATCACACCTAAATATATGGGGAGAATAGCCCAAGCAGCGGATTTAATTAAGCAAGTCTCTGATATTTCAATATTATTAGTTGGACACACAGACAAAGTGGGTAATCATGATAACAACTATGAACTCGCACTTAAACGGGCTGAAACCGTAAAGCACTGGCTTGGTGTGTATGGTGTACAACAACAGACGATCACAACGTTAACACAAGGCAGTTTACAGCCATATAACAATATAAGTAATAGTGACGCAGAACGACATTCTGATCGGCGTGTCGAAGCAATAATTTTATCACTGACGGAAATCAACAACGGTAAACCTGTCAAAGCAGGATCGTTAGTTGAATGGACAAAGGTGATTAAAGCAACTAAGGAGTAATGTTATGCGGCTGTTTCTTTGCTTAGTTTTATTATTGTCGTTTTTAATATCTGCTGATACTCATTCAAAGGGTACAGATACAATTCAAATTGGTAATAAGTTATTTCTTTACGTCCCAGGTGAAGCTGAATTTGAAGCCGTGTTTGAAGTCGGTAAAGACGGGGCAATTGTATTACCAGAAGTGGGTCGTGTGCAAGCCGCAGGTAAAACGGTTCAACAATTCCAAAATGAGGTGAAAATAACGCTTGGTAATGTTTATAGGGCAATGGATGATTTTTATATAGAGCTACGAGCCAAAGATATTTTCATAACAGTGTTGGGCTATGTTAATGCACCAGAACAAATTAGCATCCCTTTTGATGGAAACATTCAAACTGTAATAGCGAAAGCGGGTGGGTTAAAACCAGGAGCGCAGCTTGATAGACTTCAAATTAGACGCGGTGAGTCTATTATTGAATTTGATTATAAGGCTTACTTAGACTCGGGCAATGTCAAGATACTCCCTAATTTACAAAGTGGAGATATCGTATTCGTGCCGGTATCCCCTTTACTTGGTAATGTGCAAATAGACTTTGATGCGCAAACTCTCAGTGCAACCGGGGATGCTAGCGCAGGCAGCGCAATTACCCTATTGGGGGAGGTACATAACCCTGGTAGCTTTTCATTTAAAGACGATATGAGTGTATTAGATGCCATAATGCGAGCCGAAGGCGTTACTCGATATGCTGATGTTACAAAAATCAGAGTTATTGTAGATAAGACCCCTCAAGTATTTGACTTAAAAGCATACTTAGATAAACCAAATAAAGACAATATGCCTGATTTAAAAGCAGGTTCAACCATTTACGTTCCTATCATGGTGGATGATGTAAATACCACTGCGCGGACTGTCTATATTATGGGGGAAGTCCAGAAACCGGGGGCGTATGAAGCACCCGACAATATCAATTTCCTCGATATATTGGCGAATGCAGGCGGCCCAACACGGTTTGCAGAAACCCGACAAATTAGAATTTTAACACCAGCTGGAGAAAATATTTTATTTGATTTGCAAGGATACAGTGAAGGGATTGTTTCAGCAGAGATCCCTTTGCTTAACCCTGGAGACGTTATTTTTGTACCTGAAAAAACAGATCTAAACGAGAAAAGTTGGTTAAAAATTCCGCCGAGTCGGGCTATTAAAATCATCGGCGCAATTTTCTCTCCTGGTAGATATGAGTGGAGTCAGGAGATGGACTTTACAGATCTATTAGGTCATGCAGGAGGCCCAACAAAAGGTGCCAACATTAATGATATTAAAATAGTACGAAATGGAGAGGTAACGAAGCGATTTGACTTAGAAAAGTACACGATATCGGATGGGAAAACGCCCTTACCCAGTCTACAAGCAGGTGACACAGTGATTGTGGAAGAATTACCAGTAGACCCTGCTGACAATAAATCACAATGGATCCGTCAAGAGTCAAGCAAGTCAATATACATTATGGGTCAGGTAGGGTCTCCAGGGCGATATTCATTTAATCACAATATGCACTTCATAGACATCTTGGCAGCGGCCGATGGACCAAATGGCAACGCGGATATAAAAAACATTAGAGTGACACATAGAAATGAAGATAAAGCCAGAGTGAGTAAGCTCGATTTAGCATTATATTTTGAAACAGGAGATGAAACTCTCTTTCCTAATGTTCTACCTGGAGACACTATTTTTGTCCCTGAAAAAACTAAAGACTGGTTGCGAAAACCAAAGGAACAAGTGGTAAGAATTATGGGGGCCATTCAAAAGCCAGGGCGCTATAATTTTGATGACACCATGACTTTGTTAGATATACTCGCTGAAGCTGGCGGGCCAACAGGGTCTGCATTAATTGACAAAATAGTGGTTGTGAATCATTCATGTTGTAAAGAGCGTTCACGGGTTTTTGACTTAGAAGCTTTTGTGAAAAATCCAAACTCAGTAAATATACCGGTACTCAGAGCTGGAGATACGCTATACATACCAGATAAAGGCCAAGACTTAATGAGTCAGTTTAAAGATAACTTTGTTGATTTTATAACTATTATAGCATTAGTGGTGGGCTTATGAACCTTATTCCTCATCAATATCAAGAAGTTGAAGATATTGGTAATGAAATTATTGATAACAACGCTCGATGTGTCACATTTATTTCACTTGAAGGCAACTCAGGCTCTTCAACTGTATGCGCAAGTGTAGCTCAACGGTTTAAAGCGAACGGACACCGTGTATTAATTATCGATTTAAACCCAATAAACCCCCTAAAGTTAGATGAAATTGCGCAACCTACGGGTCCTGAATGGTGTTTCAGCGATATTACCTGTCAATTGAATATTATTGAGCATAATCAAGTCGACTTGCTAACCATGCAAAATCTATCTAATTTGGAGTCTGCAAAAAATAAACAAGTTATGAAAGAAGCCGTCGAGCGACTTTCCCAAGAGTATAATTATATTCTTTTAGATATGTCACCGGCGACAAAAATGAATAGGGGAAACGTGCCGTTACATGCGCTGAGCTTGTGTAGTGATATGACAATTGTAACCGTTGGTTTGGGCATAAATGATGAAGAATCGCTATGCACCAGTATTAAAAATATTAAACAAGGTGGACATCAACACGTAAGAGTCGTAGTGACGCAACATCATTTCGCACCTTTAGGGGAAAAACTCATTCACGCATTAGAGCGACACCGAAACCGTTGGCCAAGGATAACACAATTTTTAATTAACAAGGTAAATCGTCAAACTTGGCTATTTCATCCACACTAATTATAAGTCAATCATGAACGAACCAATATACCACAGACGCTTCAGTTTAATCGCACCCGCTGTTACTGAGATCCGGCACGTTCTTAAACATGTTTTGAGTGGGTTAGCCGTATTAAGTGATGACCTTGATGCTGCTGGGCTCGTTATAACTGAGTATTTAACGAATCTTTTACGGCATAGTAAGGGAGAAGATGAAACGATTGTGTTACTCATAACACGAAACAAAACAGGAGATTACACATTAGAAGTGATTGATAATTTAACGCCTTACGATTTATTTGCTTGTAATGAATCTGACTGGGATATTAACAGCGGCATACTAGTTGAGGGAGGAATGGGTGTTGAGCTTATAAGGCATTATTTTCCAAAAGCGGCATACACGAGCAAGCGTAGTAAAAACCACTTTTCTATACCACTAACCCAAGGCAAGAATAAGCCTAAAGCTGTTTATGTTGACGACGATCTTGCTCAACTGGCATTAATAAATGCATACCTAAAAGACGACTATGACGTAATCGTTTGCCAAGAGTTGAGTGAGGCTTGGCAAGCGATCACATTGCATGATGTACAGGTATTGATTTTAGATTACCAATTACAAAAGCAAACATCAGAACCATTGCTTACGAAGTTAAATGGTTCTGATCATAGGAGTACACTGTCCGTAGTCATGCTAACAGGCACAGACTCTGATGATACGATTACCCGTATAAACCGTTTGGGTATTGACGATTATTTAGTGAAGCCAGTTAAAAAAATTAGATTACTGCAAAGTTTAGAGCGAGTGACCAATAGGGTTAAAGCGTTTGAGTATCAAATAGAAGCACCACGTAGTATCGATAATTACCGACTAAATGAGGGCTTTAATGCCCATTTATTTGGCTCAATCGAGGTAGGTGATGGTGGTGATTTTTTTATGCCTATCCCAAATCAACAAAATGGATTTATTTTAGGTGATATGATGGGGCACGGCATTCAAGCGAGAAAAGAAAGTTTTGCGATTAAAGGGTTTGTCCGCGGTTTTTTGGCAAGCAAACCAAATTGTAATGAATTGCTCAATACGCTTAATCAAGCGTTATATGAAGAGCAGTTATGTAAAAATAGCTTGGTCACTCTGCTTGCTGGGTATGTTTCAGAAGGACATTTTTATTGGCTGAATGCAGGGCATCCCCCGCCGATAGTAATAAAGTCAAATGGGACATTAAGCGAGTTAGCGGGTGTAGACCCCTTATTAGGATTGTCATCTGAACATCAGTACGAAGTTTACTCTGTGTCACTAAAGGATGTATTACATATTTTGGTTTATACCGATGGATTGTTTGATAATCGAGAAACAGATGAAAGCGGGTTACTGCAACTTAAACAAATCTTACCTAATCTAACTTTGAGTCAGAGCGAATTTGCATCTACACTTTGGCACAATTCTCAAGTTAGTTTGACAAAAGAGATTGACGATGCATCGCTAATCGTTATTAATTAGTTATAATAAATTCATAAGCATAAAAAGAAGGAAGTTGCCTATGCCGCCAAAAATTCTAATAGTTGAAGATACAGAGTCTCTGGCTTTGATGTACCAGTCGTATTTAATCCCAACAGGGATGACAACACGGGTTGCAGCCACAGGTGCAGATGCTTTGGCTACCATTGCTGAATTTACGCCTGATCTTATTCTACTAGATGTCATGCTACCAGATATGAATGGGCTGGATATTCTTTCTTCTTTACAAGGTGATGATCAGCCGCAAGTTATAGTACTAACGGGGCATGCGACTAAAGAAATGGCAATACAAGCCATAAAGCTTGGCGCCAATGACTTTTTAGAAAAACCCATAGAAGCTGACCGCTTTAGGATCACAATAAATAATGCTCTGAAGTTAAAAGACCTAAAAAGTACGGTCGAAAAATATCAAGCAACATATGAGAACGGACGCTTTTTTGACTTAATAGGCAGTTCTCGCGCCATGCAATCCGTTTATCAAATCATTAATTCAGCAGCAACCAGTAAAGCAACCGTATTTATAACCGGAGAAAGCGGGACAGGTAAAGAGCTATGTGCAAAAGCGGTACATCAAGCATCACCTCGGGCCAGTAAACCCTTTATCGCTCTCAACTGTGCCGCAATCCCTAAAGACTTAATAGAAAGCGAAATATTCGGGCATTTAAAAGGGGCATTTACAGGTGCAATAGCAAATAGAGAAGGGGCTGCTGGTCAAGCGAATGGAGGGACTTTATTTCTAGACGAACTCTGTGAAATGGATATAAATTTGCAAAGCAAACTTCTTCGCTTTATACAAACGGGCTGTTATCAACAAGTTGGAAGTGAAAAAGAAACTAAGGTAGATGTTCGTTTTGTTTGTGCCACAAATAGGGATCCATTACTAGAGGTACAAGCGGGTCGATTTAGAGAAGATCTTTATTATCGTCTTCACGTGATCCCGATAAATTTACCCCCTTTACGAGAGAGGGGAAGAGATATCATTGAAATTGCTGAGGCGTTATTCTTAAAAATTAGTAAAGAAGAATCACATCCCTATAAAGGTATTTCTGACGCTGTTAAGCGGGCTTTTTTAGATTACACATGGCCTGGTAATGTTCGCCAATTGGAGAACACCGTACGTAATACCTTAGTGCTCAACCCAGATGAATGGATTGATCTGGATATGGTGCCTGCTTTACTGAGTTCGCAAAACACCAATGCTCTACCTTTGGTGCAATCGGCCCCTAATGTGGCTCCGTTAGTACCAACTACTAGAAACGTTGATGATTCAAATTTAGAACGGCGAACGACGTTGGGATCGATGCAAGATATTGAACCACTATGGGTTATAGAAAAGCGGTATATAGAGCAAGCGATAGCCCTTTGCCAAAGCAATATTCCAAAAGCAGCAGCCTTGTTAGATGTTAGCCCTTCTACAATTTATCGTAAAATCAAGGGTTGGGAAGACGCACAGGCATAATGATTATATGCGGGATGGGCATTGACCTGAGTACGCTTCATGTAAAAGTGTCCACTGTGCATGGCCCGAGAATCTTTGAGCCACAATGCTATGTGCATATTGTTTCATCATAATCAAATTTTCTGGGGCGATTTTCGTTATTTCTTCAATTTTTCTTGTTAATAGATCAACATCATAGGTCGGCATGACCCAGCCACTTAGGTTGTTTGTAATGACGTTTGAAACAGCACCTACATCTAAGCTAATGACCATAACGCCATGATTCATTGCTTCTAAAATAGCCATTGGTAATCCTTCTTGTCTCGAGGTTACGCATAACACATCAATATTTTTCCAAATTTTTTCAGATGGGACCACTCCATGACAAACAACATGTTCTGGTATATCAAGTGTTTTCTGCATATCTCCATCACCAAACATATGCCACTCGAACATGTTTTGTTTGACCATGTGGTTTGCAACTTCAATGAACCTGTCTGGGCCTTTTTCGTATGAAAACCGCCCAACAAAACCTACTTTTAGCTTGTTCGCGCTGTGATAAGTAGAGCTTGTGACTGCCAATGGGGTAGTTTCAATAAAGTTGTCGAGTACTTCCGCCTCTTTTAACTGGTATTTAATTCGTTTTGATACAGCGAAATTAATAGAAAGTCGTGCGGTTAATTTATCCAAAATGTTATAAAGCCTAACCATTCCTTGACCCGTTTCCCCTGCGTGGTAAGTGCTGATACAACGTACTTTTAGATACTTACACATTAGTCTGCCCAATATACCGGCTTTGTACCCATGGGTGTGAACTACGGTGTCATTTGAAAAACTCGCAAATGCCGATTTTAAACTTGAAATGGAGCCATTTAAAAATTCAAATTGAATATTGTTAGATTCTAGCTTATTGTAAAATAGTTGGTTATCGTGGTTTTGGTAAAATAGGACTTTGCATATAACGCCTTTGCGCTGTAATAATTTTGCAAGCTCTACTAAGTGAGACTCAATACCACCGAATATTGAAGAATCAACAAATAATACAACGTCATATTTCATATCTAACTCCAGGGGTATACATGATAGATTTAACGACCTATTCTCAACTCCAAGTTGATGTTGGCGAAGAGCTAGCCGCACAACTTTTAGGTGTTTATTTAAGTGAGTCGCAAGTTTTAATAAAAAGGCTGACTACATCGAATGACTGCGACCTACTTCAAATTACAGCACATAGTTTAAAAAGCAGTAGTCGAAGTTATGGTGCTCTGCAATTAGCCGAACTATGTGAAAAAATTGAGCATCAGATAAAAACTGTCGGTGTTTGTGATGAAGTTACTGCTTTGATTGCAGCTGCTCATCAGCAAAGTACCGTCACGTTTACTGATGCATACAAGTTAATTAATGGTACATGTTGAGTTAACCTTAGTGCTAAGTGGCAGTTTTAGCAACTGAGAGAAAACATGGCTTAGCTGCTCTATGTTATGCTGCGTACTCTGAGTATCATTTAGCTCGTCACAGTGCACAACTATTTCTTCGATTGCCTGTGGAGAAATACTTAAATCACAGAATTGATAACCTAGCTTTTCTTGCATCCAGTCGATGATCGTTTCTCCTTTAAGAGACCGAGCAACGCTATTTTCTTCTGCAATATTTTCAATAAAAATTCTACATGCAGCGGTATTTTCAATCGCATCACCAATTTCTTTAACTAATAGTGGTGGCATTACACTCGATATAATACTACCAGGCCCAATTAAAACTAAGTCTGCGTTGGTAATTGCATCAACTGCGCCCTTAGCTGCACGAACTGATTTTGATAGACCAATCGCATCAGGCAGTTCCGTCAATGCGTCTATTTCACATTCACCTACGACCTGTTCGCCGTTTGCATAGGTTGCCACTAAGTCGGTTGCTGAATCAGACATAGGTAAAATTGTTTCAGCATTCCCCAGCATTGCATTAAACCAAGCAACCGCTTCTGTTGGAGAGTCTGTAAGCTGCATCAAACCTAGCAGCGTCAGATTACCTAAACTATGCCCATCCAACTCACCGCCATCAAAACGATGCTCAAATATTGAATGTATAAGTGATTGTTTATCGGTTAACTGTAAGCAGCACCTACGAATATCACCTAAAGCAACACATTCTTGAGATTCTCTGAGTCGGCCGGTACTTCCTCCGTTATCGGTAGTGGCAACAACCGCTGTTAAATCACTACATAAAGGTCTTATTGCTGAAAGTACTTGTGCTAACCCATGACCGCCGCCTAAACATACTATTTTCATGTTATCTCCAAACTGATATTTTTTAACTAGTTATGAAAAAGCAGGTTTTATTCCAACTTTAAATAATGATTAAGCTGTTGAATTTAAATAAATGTATCTAAATATAATTTGAAATAAATGCGATATAGAACTATCTTTGCAAAGTGCAAAGCAATTTAAAATCATGGTGTTCTACAATATGCAAAATGGAAGTTTGATAAGCCCAAGTAAGTTACAGCGAACCTTAATAAAAATAAATTCGAGCAATGATTTTGAGCAGTTATATAGTGAAATTGACAGGGCTATGGCTGAGTTGTTTTCATATCAAGCTTGTGTTGTATTAGCATCTAGGAGCAAAGGCGCTTATCGTACCATTGCGACTTCTAGCATTTTGTTCAATGATGAAAGTTGGTATGAGTATGTTGATTTATTCGCACAAGGAATATCAGAAAATGAACAATTTATACCTCATGCCGTTAGTGAGTATGATCAAACTTCAATCAGTAAAACGGTGTTATCTGGGTTAAATAATAGTTTAGTTTTTAAGTTATCTGAATTATGTGGCCAAGGTATTATTCTATTCACTGGTCTACTTAATCCACCCTCTGATACCTACACTAATGATCTTAATTTTATAACTTTGCTAGAACAAGTGTATTTAAAAGCAGATCAACTACAAAAGTCACATTCTAGAACCAGTAGTTTATTATCACTTATTGCGAACATGACTGAGCGAGCTGATTTATTTAAAGAACTAGCATCCGAGTGGTTTTGGCGAACAGATACCGAGAACATATTTACGTGCGTGGATGAATTAGCACCCCATGATGATTTATATAGTCAGTTTTTTATAGGAAAGTCAGCGTTAAAGTTACGATCTGATAATGAAATGGAGCACTTGCGAAAGTGGGCTCAATTTCAGCACATATTAACCCAACATGGAGATTTTTTTGAATTCGAGTTTGAGTTAGACAGTCAACGCCATCTATGGATATCTTTGAGTGGAAAAGCTCAGTTTACCTCCATAGGTGAATTCAACGGTTATATGGGTATCGCTAAGGATATCACCTACGCAAAAGACAGAGAAATAGCATATAAGCAAGCAAAAGAAAAAGCAGAAAGTGCTAACTCGGCAAAATCTCAGTTCTTAGCGGTGATGTCTCACGAAATACGCACGCCAATGAATGCAATACTTGGAATGGTAGAACTGCTCAATGACACTGCGCTTACAGAGCAGCAAAAAGAGTGGCTTTCATATGCACAAAGCAGCGCGAATTTATTGCTAGGTTTGATATCAGATGTATTAGACTTTTCTAAAATTGAATCAGGCACTCTGAGTTTAGATAACAGTGAGTTTAATCTAAAAGAACTTATTCAGAGTATTTCAGCTCAGTTTGAGGCACATACAGCGCCTGGAAAGCTCGTTTTTGAACAAATCATTGATAAATCAGTTCCAGATATTATTGAGGGAGACAGCACACGGTTAGGGCAGATTTTATTTAACTTATTGGGGAATGCATTTAAGTTTACCAGCCACGGACGTGTAAATTTACACATAAGTAGAGAGCATAATCTGTTAACAATTAAAATATCAGATACTGGGATTGGTATAGCTGAGCAAGATCTAAATCGTTTATTTAAGCCCTTTAGTCAGGTAAGTGACAGTGTAAAGCGAAAGCAGCAGGGCGTAGGGCTAGGGCTGAGTATTACCAAAAAACTGATTGAGCTGATGCAAGGGACTATAAATTGCCACAGCTTATTAGGTGTAGGCACAACATTCACGGTTACTCTTCCAGTTAAAGCCGTTAACGTGACACCCGTTACAAGTAAGCAAGAGCAAATACAGCAACCTCTAAACATTTTAGTAGCGGAAGATAATAAACCGAACCAAGTATTGATAGAAGCCCTTTTGAAAAAGTTAAATCACAGTGTAACGCTAACAGAAACAGGTTCCGAAGCGCTAAATGCTATTAAAGCGAAACAGTTTGATCTTGTCTTAATGGACATGATGATGCCGGTCATGGACGGGTTGACAGCGACTAAATATATACGAGAAGAAATGTCGCTGGATGTGCCAATATTTGCTTTGACGGCCAATGCCGGGCAAACCGACAAAATCAATTGCTTGAATGCCGGTATGAATAAGGTGCTGACGAAACCAATAAAGTTTTCGGAGTTAAGCAGTGCAATTAACTCTTTAACGAGAACAGCTAAAAAAGAGTGCTAAAAGAGTCTGTTGCTTTTATATCTATAAGGATATTCTCAAAGTTCTGAAGCTGCTGCTGGTGTATAAAATTCCCCATACTGATCCGGCTAACGCCAAGGTCAGTCAAGTCAGTAAAGTTGGTTAATTCAGGCATACACATTACATTAACAGGTAAATGGGTATGACTCACGGCCGCTTTTATGTCAGTGTCATTGGTTATGCATGGAATGAATATGCCATCAGCCCCCGCAGCTTGGTATTGCGTAATTCTATTTTTAGTTTCAGCTATCGTATTCTTAACATTAAGTAAAAACGTATCAATTCTCACATTAATGAACACGTCTATATTAGTTTTATTAAGATGGTCTTTAATCTCAGACAAAAAACAGGTGAACTTATCGGCGTTTATTAATGCACGTTCGCCGTCTAACACTTTACTGTCTTCAATATTAATACCAACAACCCCAAGCTTCACCAGCGATCTTATATGTTCAAAGGTTTTTTCAGGAACATCGCTGTAACCGGCTTCAATATCGACTGTCAAAGGGATTGAAACTGCCGAGGCAATTTTATCTATCATAAAAAGTAACTCTGAAAAGGGTAACTCTTCACCATCTTCATATCCCAATGTAGCAGCAAGGGCTGCGCTAGATGTTCCTATTGCTTTAAAGCCATTTTTTTGTGAAATTTTTGCACTGGGCACGTCCCAAACATTGGCAAGAAGTAAAGGCGTTGATGTTGTATGCAATGCTCTAAAAGTGTTGACTAACATAGTAATAGTTCCGTTTATATTTACTTGATGTGGCCAGTATGCGTTGACAGTATTGTTTATACAAACGATAATACTGCGACAGTAATATAAGCTCTCCTTATATTAAAAAGCTGATCTATAGGCGACAACCCATTGCATAAAGTGCTGAATAATTTAAACCTACTACGTACTTTTAATGCTGCTGCACATCACGCCAGCTATAGTTTAGCTGCGGATCAGCTATGTATTTCACAAGCGGCTGTTAGCCAGCAGATGCGGCAACTACAAAGTTTACTGGGGCAGCAACTTTTTACTCGAAAAGGAAAAAGTATGTTGCTGACGCAAAGTGGAAAAGTCTTATTTTTAGCAACAAACAATGCACTATCAGTGCTGAGTGAGTCATTATATACCCTCTCTAAGCAACCACTTGCTGGACCATTAACTGTATCATCGACTCAAGCTTTCTCTGCAATTTGGTTAATGCCACGATTGCATTTGTTTTCAAAATTACACCCTGAGATAACTATCAATATTCAGTCTTCCACTGGGTTTGACGACTTAATAACACAGCATATTGATTTGGCTATACGGTTTGGAACTAATGTGAGGCAGAAAACTCCCAAAGAATATGAGTGCCTCCATTTTGGTGATGGAACAGTTCACCCTGTCTGCTCTGCGAGTACACTAGATGGGTTAAAAAATAAAAAGTGTGCAGAGATTTTAGGTCATCCCCTTATTAAAATTGGAAGCTCCAGTCCATATGACTGGTTAGAATGGGCAGAGCATCATGGTATTAGTGAGGTTAGCGAAAATACAATATATACGTCTGTTAGCAGCACTGATATGGCTCTGACTGCTATCCTAAATAGTAACAGCATTGCACTGATTGTTGATTATTTGTGTCAAAATCATATTGAGTCAGGTGCGCTTGGTATTGCATTGCCATTGCCACACCCTAATAAAGTCGAGCGTTATTTTGTATACGATAAGCGCTCTCCTAAGCACGAAAGAATTTTGGTTTTTATTGAATGGGTTAAATCACAAATAATAAACGAGGCAGGCCAATAATCACATCGACCTGCCAGAAAATATTAATCTTTGTGAAACAAGTCACGGGTATATAATTTATCAGCAATATCACTTAGCTCATCGACGTCGCGATTAGTGATAATTAAATCACATTCTGACTTAAATATGTTTAAGTTATTACATAGAGAAAAGTCATCAGAAAGCGGCTTTTCAAGCTTAGGCTCATAAACAGTTACGCCAGCACCGACTTGGCGCAAATGAGATATCACATCTAGAATGGCAGATTCCCTAAAGTTGTCAGAGTCTGCTTTCATGATCAGCCGATAAACCCCAATTTTTTTAGGCGCCTTGGCCATAATTGACTCTGCTATATATTTTTTACGTGTATCATTCGCCGATACAACCGCAGAGATCATATCATTTGGCACACCATTGAAGTTGGCAAGTAATTGCTTGGTATCTTTTGGTAAACAATACCCACCATAGCCGAAAGATGGATTGTTGTAATGCCCTCCAATACGTGGATCTAAACTTACTCCGTCAATAATTTCCTTGGTGTTTAATGATTTTGCTTCGCAATAAGTATCAAGTTCGTTAAAAAAGGCCACCCGCATGGCAAGGTAAGTATTCGAAAACAGTTTAATTGCTTCAGCTTCTGTTGAATGCGTTAAGAGAATTTCAACGTCGTCTGTGTGTGCCCCTTGCTTAAGCAAGTTGGCAAAAGTTTGTGCCTGTTCAGTTAAAGCTCCCAGAATTATCCGCGATGGGTATAAATTATCATATAAGGCTTTCCCTTCTCTTAAAAATTCAGGAGAGAATACAATGTTGTTAGTTTGATATCTCTGTTTCATTTGCTCAGTAAATCCCACCGGGACGGTAGATTTAATGATAATGGTCGCCTGTGGTGAAATCTCTTGAGCTTGCGCTATCACACCTTCCACGCTCGATGTATTAAAGTAATTAGTTTGGGGATCATAGTCAGTGGGCGTGGCAATAACTATATAATCTGCGTTCTCTAGTGCCAGGAATGGGTCACTGGTGGCAAAAATCTCAGTACTATTTTTTGATAAAAAGTGCGCTATCTCAGAGTCTTGAATTGGAGACTTTTTTTGGTTAATCAAGTTTACTCTATCTGGGTTTGTCTCTAATGCACAGACATTATTATGTTGAGACAAAAGTAACGCATTTGCTAAACCAACATACCCTAAACCCACAACCGAAATATTAAAAGCCATAATTAAATCCTATCAAGAATATTATTTTATCTAAGGGTAATAGAGCAATATTTAGGCTAAGTTTTGTTGACGTGTTTGTGAAACTTTAATGATATTTAAATCAATAGATTATGTAAAAAGAAACGACATCTCGTAAAAAAGCTCGTTTCTTTTTTGCATTTTGAGACGCATTTAGCAGCGTATTTTATAAAACCATAGCGGCTATCCAACCAAAAATAAGCAGTGGAATATTAAAGTGAATAAACGTTGGTACAACTGAGTCCCATATATGATCATGCTGACCGTCTGCGTTTAACCCTGAAGTTGGACCCAATGTTGAATCTGATGCAGGAGAGCCTGCATCACCTAAAGCACCAGCCGTTCCGACTAGCGCAGCGGTTGCCATAGCTGAAAAACCCACTTCTAAGCACAGAGGCACAAAAAGAGTGGCAATAATAGGCACTGTAGAAAATGAACTACCAATCCCCATCGTTATTAATAATCCAACAACGAGTATCATCGCTGCTGCGAGTGGCTTATTATCACCTATAAAGTCAGCACTAGTAGCAACTAAACTAGCCACATCTCCCGTTGCTTTCATAACCGATGCAAACCCTTGAGCAGAAATCATAATAAACCCAATCATTGCCATCATAGCAACACCTTTGCTAAAAACGTCTGAGCTTTGCTCCCACTTTACAATGCCAAATACGCTAAACATCATGACGCCAACAAGACCCCCGAGTATCATTGAACCACTGATATTTTGCGCGATTAGTGAGCAAATTACAGCGATACTACCAATGATCACCACCTTCTTTGGGTTCTCTATTGCCGTTAATACAGGAGTAGAAGGCATGCTTTCATTCTTATATATTCGTTTTGCTCTGTAGCTGAATAATAATGCAACACATAATCCTACAAGCATACCTACTGCTGGTATCACCATTGCGGAAGGGACTTGTGTGCTAACGATCTCTAAGCCATTATCGGCGAGGTTTTTATGTAAAATTGAGTAAAGATAAATACCGCCAAATCCGTAGGGCAATACCATGTAGGAGGTGGCAAGTCCAAATGTTAAAATACACGCGATAGCTCTTCTATCTAACGTTAGTTTGTTCAAAATAACGAGTAGGGGGGGGATAAGAATTGGAATAAAAGCAATGTGAACTGGAACCAGGTTTTGTGACGCAATAGCACAACCAAGTATTATGGCCATAATCATAAAACTTAAGGCTTTTGTATGATTATCTTTTGCACCTTCAACCTTTGTTAATAATTTTTGGGCGAGAATTTGCGTTAACCCTGATTTCGAGATAGCAACCGCAAAGCCACCGAGCATAGCATAACTCAAAGCAATTTCAGCACCACCAGATAAGCCGTCGTTAAAGGCATTGAGTGTGGTAGATAAGTCTAATCCTGCCGATAACCCAGCAACCATCGCGCTAACGGTCATTGCAACAATTACATTAACTCTCACTAAAGACAGTGTAAGCATAAGCAAAACACCTATTATTACTGCATTCATAAATCTCTCTTTGTTTTTCTTTTTATTGATTTTATCAGCTTAAGTGCTGATATTCGCTGTGTCTTACTGAATGATTTTCCTTGGTAGCGAAAAGAAGAAAAGTCTTGATAAAACTGCTCTAATTCAACTTCCTGCTCAGGGTAACTGTGTTTTAGCGCTTCAATCAGTTGATAGGGGCTCATATTTAGATTTGAATATTTGCTTATTTTACTTAGCCTTTCAAACAATACCACAGCAGTAGGCTTATTTACTTTACTCGGGCGCTGCATATACCAATATACGGCTATAAGAATGAACGTTACGAAAATGATAGCCACCACACCAGATAACGATCTACCGCTTTTCCCAAACACCTTTTCTAAGAATGAACGCTGTTTACTTTCATCAAAGTTCAATACCCATCTTGTCCATTGATAGTCGTATTCTTCTAATTTAAGCCTTAACCATTGCACACCAGGAATACCTGTAAATGCGACTAAACTGATCCCTAAATTTGCTTGAAACTCCGCTGATAATGATGAGTGCTGCGATAAAGATCCTAGGAGCCGTTCAGGCGAAACCCAGGCAGTTGGGTCTATTGCTTGCCAACCTTGTCCTGGTGTGTAGTATTCTACCCATGCATGCGCATCATATTGGTATACGCTATAGTAATTATTTTTTACACTATATTCTCCCCCTAAGTAGCCAGAAACAAGACGAGTAGGGATGCCTACACTGCGCATCATCATCGCAACAGAAGACGCATAATGCCCACAAAACCCCGCTTTTTGTTCAAACAAAAACTCATCTATGGTACTTTCATTCGTCATTGCTGCAGGCGTTAGCGTATAACGATAGTTATTACTTATGAAATATTGTTTCATAAGCTTAATAAATTCAGCTGTTGTGCTTGATTGCGTATCCCACTGTCGAGCCAGCGTTTGTGCACGTTTATTCAGCTGATTGGGAAATTGAGTATTTTTTCTATACTCCCAGCGAGTAAGTTCAATTAAATTTTGTTGGTATGAAAACGCTTGATACTCAAAATTGTTTGACATCGAGTTTGAGCGAAAAAGCGTACCAAACTGGTTACGCGATACGCCACCCGTGTAACTAACGCTCGTGCCAAGTGAGAACAGCCATGGCTGGTTGCTTGATTCTGCAATCACCCGATATCCAGCACCCGACACATTTACATTGGTTCGTAGTGGAATATTTTGTTGGTTAGATTTCAACCAAGATGCGCCATCATATTTGTCGTGGATAATTGCGCGCCAATAAAAAGGCGAATTGAAACGTTGTTCATCATCAATAATTGCCCTAAAGGCAAGTTCATCCGATTGAGACAACTGTGCGATGTTAAAAGGGTTGACGTCTTCAGATAGCCCTGTTTTAGCTAAACTAGGCCCAGGTAATTGCCAAAATGCTGGTAACTTAGGTAAGAAGATAACCAATAGTGCACTGATTGGTAAAATCAGAATAAGTTTCTTAAAAGCATCTTTGCTTGCGTATAAAAGTGGTTGTCTATGTGAAAGGGCTATCATTAACCCCAAGTTTATTCCCAGTGAGCATAGCACAATCAAGGTCGTGTATAAGCTTTGTGAGAAAAGAAATAAACAAGGGATTGTAAAAAAATTTAGCGTTGTGATCTGCTGAAATTGCCGTTGACTCTGTGCCTGTATTACTTTCAGTTGGCAAGCTAACACCATTAAAGAGACAAACAGCGATACGGAATTATCTACTCCAATCGAAAGCAATAATATAACCATTCCAATAACGGCAAGCACATTAAGCGCAGTATTTGATGGAGAGGTGGTTTTGTATTTCCATAGAAAAAGGTGCCAAATGGCTAATGACCCAATGAGTGTAGTAAACGGGATCCCTAATTCTGATATCAATAGCATACTCATAAAGAAGTAGATTACTGTCACAGTCATTAGTTTAGTATTCACTTAAGATCTCCAAGCTAACTTGGCAATGTTGGCGCCCAGACCCACTATCAAGAACCCTATTAGGCAACTTCATTGCGAACGGTTGATGATTTTCAGTTGCCTGTAACACTAAAAAACACAATTTACTCAATCTTTCTTCGACGGTACCAGTTAACAAATTAAAATCAAACCCAACACTGGCCCTTTGTTCCCCGACATAGTTCTTCACCAGCATTTCTTGATTCTTTGCATAATGACGCCAAGATACTTGATGTAAACTCATTCCCTTTTGATAATTAGTAAGCTCTTTAAATTCATCATTGCTATCTGCAACGAGAAGGTTTTGCTTTGCTCCATTATTTGTTTCAATCGAAGACATATCAGTATTGGCATTTAAAGGCGCAGGATAGACATAGATCTTCTGCTGAGAAATTAGATAACTCCATACTCGAACAAGGCCAAACGGGTAGTGGCTAAAGACTTTAAACTTCCCAATAAGATGTACGCCACGAGGGAGTTTTAAATTGCTATTGGTTATGCTCGTTTGCGATAAAAAATCACATATAGTAATTGCACCTGTCTTGATATGATGAATCGAGATATCAAATCGGTTTTTATCCGTTATTAATTCAAACACCGCATCCGTTTTGCCTCCAGCATGATCAGCTTGTGCGTGAATAAGCCTTAAGCCAAGACCTTTGAAGTTTAAATAGCCATATATTAGGGAAACAACGAGTAATATAACCATGATGTAAGACACTGCCAATATCAGGTTATTCTGGTAGTTAATGCCAAGTATAAAATTTAATAGCGCAATACTTAAAAAGCCAAAGCCCCCTTTAGAAGGTACAACGTAGATAGAGTCATGCTTAAAAACGATACTTTCGCACTGGTGTTTTTTGCTTAAAATCTTATCAAGTAAATTTTGAAATAAGGGCGGCATTAAACAGGAACCAATACTTGCTCTATAATACTTGATATGACCTTTTCTTGTTCATTACATGAAAGATTCAATCTGTGTGCTGCAACCGGCCCAAATACAGCTTGCACATCATCAGGGGTTGCATATTCTCGCCCTTGCATTAACGCCCACGCTTTAGTCGCAGCACCTAAAGCGATACTCGCACGGGGTGAAAGCGGATCTGCAAACAAACCACTCTCTCGCGTAAAGCGCACGAGAGCCAGAATATACTCAACAACAGGCTCGGCCAATTTCACACAAGTAACCTGCAACTGAAGGTGAGTAAGCTGTTCTTCACTGATCACTTGGTGCAATTGTGTATCAATACTGTCTTTAATGCCTAAAATAAGTTTTTTCTCGGCGTCTTCATTTGGGTACCCGAGACTGATCCGCATGAAAAATCGATCTAACTGTGATTCAGGCAGGGGATGCGTGCCCGACTGGTGCAATGGGTTTTGCGTAGCAATCACAAAGAAAGGGCTAGGTAATGCATGGCTTTCACCATCAACCGTTACTTGTCGCTCTTCCATTGCTTCTAATAATGCACTTTGAGTTTTTGGGCTTGCTCGGTTAATCTCGTCAGCGAGCATCACTTGGCTAAATATCGGTCCAGGATGAAACGTAAATGAATGCTCGGAAGTATTAAAAATAGCAGAACCTGTAATATCAGCAGGCAATAAATCACTGGTAAATTGAACCCGTTGATAGCTAAGCCCTAATACATTAGCTAACCCATGTGACAATGTAGTCTTACCCATTCCAGGTAAATCTTCAATTAATAAATGGCCTTTACAAAGTAAGCTACACACAGCATGCTTTATCTGCTCGTCTTTACCATAAATTATGTGAGATAACGCACCCAATATTGGGGTGACAAATTGATTCATGTAATTAATTCTAATCGTTTTAAAACAGTGTCTACTTTTTTAGCATTAAACGGCTTAGCAATAAATCCTTTCGCGCCCAGTTCCCAAGTATTTTGAACATTTTCAAGGCTATTGTGACCAGAGCACATAATTACATGCGTGTTAGGGTAGTTATCGTTCACAAATTCTAAAATTCGAGTACCGTCTGTATCCGGTAGTTCGATGTCTAAAAAGACAACGCCGGGCTCTTTACTTGCTAACAGAGGTTTTGCAGAATCAAAATCTTTTGATTCTAAAATTTCTTCGAACCCAAGGTTAGATAAAATCTCACATAGGTACTCTCTAATTTCTTTTACATCATCAACAATTAAAATTGGTTCAAGTGGTTTTACAAATTCCATATAAAGAGACTTCTTTTTTACATCTGCGTTCATACTAATCCATGGATTTATCAAGCTCAATAACTTTTACTATGATTACACTAAATTACATGTATCAGTAATGTAGTAACCAATTTAATGTCCGATATTATATTTCTCGATTGAAGCCGTAGAATGTTCCCCAAAGTTGGAATGTATCGTAATAACTAAGGAGCATTATTAATTAAGTACCGTACCAATTCACTTAATGCAGGATTTTTTATCCGATTAGCTGGATAGACGAGTGAAACTGGCGCTGAAGGCATTTGAAATGACTCCAATATCGGTATTAACTTACCAGTATTCAAGTAACGTCGTACTAAGAAATCAGGCAAAAATGCAATGCCGAGAGCATCGGCTGAATAATCAGCTGCGATATTACCGTAGTTAACTTCTACTTGACCCATAACATTAACGTGTTTTTCTAATTCACCTTCATAGTACCGCCATCGCCCGGGTTTACGAATTGAGCTATCAATAACGCAATTGTGTTCACTTAACTCCCCAGCAGTAGAGGGTTCAATGCATGGAACTACGTTGAATACTCCCGATTATATTTAGATTACTAAGCTCATAGGAAGAACACAATGAAAAGACTAATTGCGACTTTAATCACCTTAATACTCATAATGCCAAATGTATTAGCGAGCACGATAGAAACACGATCATTAGATGAGCTATATGCAGAAGCGGTTAAGGAGGGCGGTCAACTGATGCTTCGAGCTGGGGGGGATAAGGATGATCAAGCAGATTATTATCTAGATATGTTCAAAAAGCGTTTTCCAAAGATTAAATTGACGCACAGTGTTGACTTAAGTTTTTACCATGCATCTCGCTATGATAATGCACTAGAAAGCTCAGCAGATATAAATATCCCTGATGTAATACAGCTTCAAACATTACATGATTTTGACTATTACAGCGAGCGGGGATTACTTGAATCATATAAACCCAAAAATTGGGAGAAAATATATCCGGACTATAAAGATCCTCATGGACATTGGGTTGGCTTATTCGGTGTGGCATTTACCAATGTATTCAACAACAAAATTATTGCAGAAGATGAAGCTCCTCGTGATGCTTTGGATTATTTAAATCCCGCATTAAAAGGAAAGGTCATTTTAACCTATCCACATACTGATGATGCTGTGCTATATCAATTTTGGAATCTAAAAGAGCAGTATGGGTGGGAGTATTTAGAAAAGCTGGTTGCAACAAACCCGACTTGGGTACGTGGAACTTCTATGCCGTATGTCGCGATCAGCAATGGTTGGTACGGTGCCAGCTTTACAACATCTTGGGCGTTTGTACCTTGGCCAAACAGTGACACGCGCCTTATTTTACCTAAAGAAGACTATTTTTTAACTTGGTTTCAAGTTGCTGCAATTCCGAGAAATGCGAAGAATAAAGCGGCTGCAAAATTATACCTAAACTGGATGATATCTAAAGAGTTTCAAAGTAAATGGTTACAATTTCCAGTACGTATGGATGTTAAATCTCCAGGCGGTTATAAATCGGTTCAGCACTACAACACATCACCAGCCGACTTTCATCGATTTATGCTAAAGCGTGACATGGTGGAGCGTTTCCGGTTACAACTAGAACAGTTGATCGGACCATATAAAGGACCAGCACCATTAGAGATGGATTACAGTAAGAAGCCATAAATGATATAAATGGTGTATCCTACCACAATGTCCGATACTGTCTAGTATTGGACATTTAATAAGTAAATCATTCGCTTAATAAAAATCAAAATACCAGCATATTATAATAAGCAAAGATAACCTATAATTTATATTATGTTAAATTACCTCATTTCCCGCATATTGATGTAAGGGGTCGTTCATTTCTAGATTTAATGATGAAGTAATATTTTAGAATTGATGTAAGGGGTCGTTCATTTCTAGATTTAATGAGGAAGTGATATTTTAGATTTGATTGCTCTGGAGCCCCTATTAACTAAGGACTTCGCCTAGACTAACTGTAAGGGGTCGTTCATTTCTAGATTTAATGAGGAAGTGATATTTTAGATTTGATTGCTCTGAAGCCCCTATTAACTAAGGACTTCACATATCCTAGCCTTAAAATCACCACAAATCAAATTACGTTTGTTTTTAGACAAAACCCGCTCATTTTGACTCATTCCACGATCATTCCTGCTCATTATACGTTTAGAATTAGATCACAATCGTTCACTTTAAAACGTGTTTAAAGCGAGTTTAAATAACGTTTAAACCCAGTTTTAATACCGTTTAAAGTTTCTCTACGGCAACCACACGATTAAAATCAGCCATCACTTGAATTGTGATCAGCGCACTGTCAGTTGTTAGCTTTAACACACTTTGATTATAGGTCGCTGAACTTGCTTGCTGAATTAACTGCATTAAGTTCGCTGTTTGTTCAAATCCAATTGCCGCCAACGACACACTTATCATCGCGTCATCAATGACCACCAAAGTACTGTGATCTAAAGCAGACTTGGCAATAACTTTATCAACCGCATTGTTATTCAAGTGCCCGACTATCAATTTTGCACCATCATCTAACTCTCGTCCTAAAGCTTGTTTAGCAGCTGTTGTTGCTATGTGTTTTTTAAAATGTGACTCGCCAGCATTCACCGCATCATTGAACTTTGGGATCAACACATCTCTAATGTGTTTGTCTTGCTTATAGAGTGTTTTGCCCGCTGATATGTCACCACCAAGCCATGCTTTACCTGGATTATAGTCCCAGCCCAAATCAATGCCTGGCAAACGTTGTAATTCTTCACCTGTGTTAGCGTCTACCTCGGTAAAATATTTAGTGTGTTCTTTTAATGCGTTTTCTGGCGTCACCGTTAAACCTTGGCGTTTTATCTCGGCCTCACTCAGGTTTACAACCTTGCACCGGCACAGCCAACCATTTGGCGGATAATGGGTATCCCAGAAATTATGTTCAATTGGCAATAAAATGTAATTCCACTTGCCATGTTGCGGCCTTACGCGTTGATCACCCGCCGTTAAATATAATAAATATGGCCGACGCGCTTTTACCCGTTGCTGTTGTTCCCAACGGCCAGCTGCTCGTGCCGTATTTTTGTTATTACGATAAATCGTTTTAGTTCGCCAGCCTCGTTTACCGTTATATGACCAACCATGCTTAGCAACAATGTCATCAAAGCGTTTTCTAAATGCTGCTAACGTTTCTCCATCTTCTATGGCATGCGTCACAGCCTTGTGTAAATCACCAAGTAATTCGGTATTCGTTGCGCCTGCAACAGTAAATGCGCGCGCATGGATATGGCCCCGTAAATCTTTGTATGACTCAGTGGGTATTTGGATCTTCTGCTTAAAGTGGGAAATGGCTTCGTCAAACTTTATGAGTCGACCATATTTGGGAGAAACTGGCATAAGTGCCCTACTTAAATTTGCTTAATAAGCTATTGGTTTTATGCTTTGACCCTTGGCTTGACCCATAGAAAAAGTTAAACATGCCACCCAGTGCCGTCGCTAAAATAAAGCCCAGTGCAGTATCAGCAAACCGTTCTGATCCGGCTGGTATTTCTATAAACGTTACCGCTGCTATATATAAAGACGAACTGACCGCCCAAAACCACGAAAATTTATAGATAAAGCGCTTTGACTCGTTATCATCTTGTTCAAGTGCCGTTTTTTGCATATCGCGTGCACTGTTTACATTCTTAAAAGCGATTTCTTCTAAATGCTGTTCTTTGTTAAGCAGCGCTGTACGAAATTGATATTGCAGTTCAGTGCTTTTACTCATTTTATCAATCACGGTTTCGGTATCTTGCACACCCGTGAGTGTTTGCGCCATATCAACCAGTTTTGTGGCCACATCAGCGCCGTTATCGCCACCAATCCAACGACCAATTTTATCGTCTAATCCAGTGAGTTTTGCTATTCCAAGGGCTATGGTTATTGGGTCCATTATGTGCACTCCATAGAGTTGTTTTCATTACTTATTGCCATAACTACCTCTGTTTAGCTTTTTGAATATTTACTTCAAGATCATGCCAACATACCGACCTAAATTTACTGTTTAGAGACTTTAAACATTCATCTTTCAGATGCTCAAAATTTTCTATTGAAGCACACAATGCACGACCACCTTTATAACCCGTAGGTACCCCATTTTTCAGCCAGAAGTCTCGGGCATGTTCAAACGCATCTTTAGCCTGCTTAGTGTTGATGAAAAACATATGCTCGTGATAATCACTATTTAAATGCCCTGTTTCTACAAGCTTTCTAAGTCGTTTGAGGATTTGTTGCTTGCCAATAGAATCCGTTATCTTGTGTCTTTGAGTCCTATGAATTGAACCCGCTCTAAGCCAAAAATCATTATCCTCAACAACGCCATACCTATTGCCTACATATCTAAATAAAGCACCTGTCACCAAATTCGATAATTGTAGCGTCCATATTTTTTGTATTAATGTGCTGTCATCGACTTTCATAATCGAACTCCCCCCTAAACGCGGGGCTTGCCCGCGTATACATGTGGTTTAAATCATTACGCGGCTTTGCTGTCTTTTTTGGTTTTTTCACCCGTCCAACGGGCACTTAAAGACTGTGAAATACTAAAACAGGCTTGTAGTTCTGCGTGTTTTGCATAGTCCTCATCACAAGCCATTTCTTTAAGCTTTGCGCTCGCTGTATATGAAACAGATTGTGTTGTCAGGTCTTTAAAACGAGGGCCTAGAAGTGTTTTCAGTTCTTCTAAGTCAGAGATTGAATACCGCTCAGCTTGCGTCGGTGTGCAGCGCCCTACACCTTCAATAACCAATGCTTGACCAACCTCTAATTTCTTTAAAATCTCACTGTTAATTTGCTTTACTTGTTTTTGCGCATTTTCAATTTGTGTTTTATATTCCCAGCCTTTTAGGGCCAACTCAGCGAGTGTTGCACTGGCCTTGCGCTTGCTTTCGTCTTTACCTTTTTTTGTGATCACAACAATGCTTTTTTGTTCGTTAGTCATTTGGAATTTCCTGTTGGTTGGCTTCATTCATCCCTTGCAAAAACTCAAGCTCAAACGCTGAAGCTGCAACTTCAGCGAGTGCGTTATCGGTTATGCCAGGGAATGTGTTTTTAATGCTGTTTTGTAACTCGGTGAGCGACTCGGCTTGCTGTGCAAACTGCCAAATCTGTTCAATTTGGTCGCTGGTTGCTTTATCGAACTCATCGAATGTAGACACGTCGGTATCTGTATTATCATTGGCCGCAAAATCTTGTTTTGCAGCACTGGCAATACCTGCGCCATCGTCCTGTACTTCTAATATTTTCTGGCCGGCTTGGGGCTTGGGAATACCCAGCGTGTTATAAGCGTGATCCTCGGTGACTGGCACCAGCTTTGCGCTTTCACGTACTACGCTGACCGCATCTAAGTTGATGTCTTTTTTGTCACGCCAAATGTATTTAGGGGGTTCACCACCATCAAAGTTTATTTGGTGAATGGCTTCTAAAATTTGATTTCTATACCCAGATACAAGCGCCCTATCAGCTCGTTGGTTTTCACCCGCGCGTTTAGCATGGGTTTCACTGGCAGCCCTTGCTCCGCCTTGCTTTTGTTCTGTTGCTAAGGTTTGGCTGGTGAGCGCTTTGCTCATTTCTGAGTTACATAAATTAATAAGCTGCAGCTGCACGGGCTCGCCGCTCATTTTGCTTTCTAATATTTCCATAGATGTGTCGTCAGGTATAACCGCCACACCGTCACTAATGAGCTTTACTAGCCCGTTCATGAGCTCTTCTATTTGCCCATCAGGTGTACCAACGGGGTGTTTGCCTATAGGAAATGGCACCCCAAAACGCTCACACAACTGTACAAAAAACTTAAAACCGCCATGCTTAAACGTCCATGGCCAAAAGCAACTGCTTAATAGCGGAATACCGTAAGGGTTTTTACTGCTGGGCATATGTCGAACGCAGGTCCAACGGGCGTGATCAGTGCGTTCGCCTTGCGGGTTTTCTTTGGTTTTCACAAGGAGTTCGTGATCTGAATTAAACACAAAACGACTGGTGGGCCAGCTGTCGATGCTCGATGGCAACCATTGATTATTGGCCTTTTCATACTTGCCTAAATGCGTAACCGAATAGCCGTGCAAAATGGCGCTGTAATTGTGCCAATCTAGGTCTAGCCACTGAGTATTTACACGGGGCCTACGTGCAAACAGTTGCTTTGCTAACTCATAGCTTTTCTGGCTTGCTGCATCATCACCGCCTGGTACCAGCTCTGCATTGAATGCAAACATACCTGAGCGTAGTGAACGCAGTTCACCAATTACATGGGGGTCGCGCGTTATCTCATCATAAATCAGCGCGCTTTTACCTGCTTTGCGTAGCACTGGATCAGGGTTGGGCAACTCCGTCATCATGGCAAACGTGTTGGGGTCGGTTGCGCTCATGTTGAATAGCTTTTGTAGTTTTCTATAGTTCTTGTAGCTTAAATGCGGCTTAGACATGGTAGCCCTCAATATTCTGAATTACTTTGGTACTGCGAGGCTTGGGTAAACCACCCGCGCCAGTGCTTGAAATCATCCACAAAATAGAAAGCGCGCAGCTCAAATCGTAGTGGTGCATGCTTTGTTTATCGGGCCAGTTTTCTAACTCGTCTTGAAGTAATCGGCATTTAGTATGCAGTGCAATTTGCGCTGGGGTATTGGTTACAAAAGGCTCAAGGGCTTCTATTCGTTCTTCTTGTGCCACGGTGGCTGTCACGCCTCTAAGAGGTAATGCAACATTCTGATCAAGGCCGCGTTTTATATAGTCTTGGCGCATGTATTCAAACGCGGTGTTGTTCTCAAACCCCCACACTAAGCAGTTAAACTCACGCTGCATGCGTATCAAATCATTCAGTAACTTACTGGCTCCACGAACTTTGCGGCTCTCATGCTCTACGTGCAGCTTTTGCAGTTCTCTGCAGTAAAAACCAACCAACAAAGCACTGGGGTCGGCACTGGCCGTTTTACCCATACTTGGATCACAAGCGCCGTAGGGGATCCATGTGTTTAAGCGGTTGACCCAAAATTCAAATTGGAAAAATATTTGCTCTTCATCGCTTTTAGCAATGCCCTGCATTTCTCGGTTGAATTCGCGCTTGTTTGCGGCCCACATACACATCAAATCGTACAGTGTTCGCACACTGGGCCAGCTGGTTTGTGATCCTTTGCTCATTTGCTTTTTATGTTTCAGCCAAAACTTAAAGCTGGGTTTATCATGGGTGGCAACTGCATTGCCTTTTTTGGCCTCACGCTTTTCAAAGTCTTTGTCTTTATGCAGCATCAGCTCACGGCATTGCTCCCATAAGTCCATACGCTCAGGAAATTGGGCAATGGCTTTAAACTTATGCACGATATGACCAGGTGCAGATTCAGCCCTTGATATAGGGTCGTCATTGTTGAGTACGGTGTTTACGCCTAAGAATTTCACAGAGCCATCGGGCGGCCCAAGGTATTGCACGCCCGCCTCTAAAAAGCGCCAACGTGTGTCTCGTTCGGTGGCTGATTTGGCTTCTTTGTCTGTTAGAATATCGTCTGATAAAAGCAGTTTTGGCCTGCTTGCGCCATGGAATGCACCCCTTACTGCTTGGTCTGCGCCACGCCCTTCAAACCTAACGCCCTGTGCTGTTACAAACTCGCCAATTTTCCACGTGTTGGATGCTGCACACACTTCAGGAAAGTCTAACGACAAGTTGTTATTGTTAAGCAGCTCGGTCTTAACCACCTCTAATGTTTTTGCGGGCATCTTGGTTTCAGCGCCAAACAAAATCACAAAGTCGATAAATAGATTAGGCTTTTCAATGCCTAGTTCTTCGCATACTTCATCGTCTTGTAATAAGGCTAAAACAGCGATATAAAGCGGGGCTATTTTTACCGCTAAGGTACTTTTACCCTCGCCTCGTGGGGCCACAAACCAGTTCTTCCAGCCATTGGGCAACGCAATGGCATTGGGAAACCACTTCATAAAGTAATCTTGAAACTCACTTGCCTTTTGGTCGTCATCCAACCACATATGGTGGGGAAAATACGTATACACAAAAAACTCAAAATCGCCGTTTAGCACCCGTTTTCTTCGCGCTGAAATTGCCTCGGGGCTTGGGTCAATATTACGCTCTTTGGCTTCGATGTCGCGGCGCAGTGTGGCTGCTATGTCGTCGAGTTCTTTTAAAAACTCTCTTGAATTCATATCCGCCATTAGTCGTCTAGCTCTTTGTCTAAACGTGGGCCAAAAGCGTGAAGGATTTGTACAAGTGCAGGGCTAAAGTCAGGGTGATGAGACGATACAAATTGAGCGAGTTTTTTCAAAACTTCTGCTGCAGTGGTACGTTTTTCGACTTTTTTGTTACCACCGCCAAGACCCATCACTTTACTGTATGTATCACTAAGCTGAGTTAACACCTTAACTCTTTCAGTTAGGGATAACCCGTTGTCAGGGTCTCTCAATAAAGCGAATGTTTCGCTGGTTTGGATCGTGTACTCCTCAATAAAGTCCTGAGTAAACTCGCCAGCAGGTCCAGTGGCTTTGCGAGCAGCTGCGCGGGCTAGATCCCAGTCGTCGCCATCAGCTTTTGCTTCCGCTTTCCAGCGTCGAGCAGTACCATCGGCAACACTATGTTTTATTGCTGCGACTGAAAGAGCCAATAGCTCGTTTACATAGCTGTGACGTACTGCAAGTTTGGTATCAAAACTGTGAGCCATACTAACTGCCTCCAGCCTTTAACAGCTCAACAGCCATGGCCACAATTAGACCCGCACCACCACCAAAGCCTGCTATTTTGACGCGGTTATTGGTTACATGGGTTTCAACCTTTTCAACACGGGCTTCTAAGCCGTCAACGCGTTTGGTTAGGTCGGTTTTAATGTCGGTGACTTCTTTTAAAATCGCGGTTTGTGTCGCTTGAATTTGGCCGATTGATTGAAATAGTTGGTTCTCTTGCTCTGGGGTCATAGCTGCCACTCCCCGCTTGCCATTTGTTCGGCCAGTTCGTCAGCGCGGCTACCTACTTGTGAGGCCCAGCGGCTGTTGAGCATTTCAATTGCGGCGGTTTCCCATTTCCCGGCTTCAACTGCTGCGATGGTTTTTTTGAAATTGAGTAGCCCAGCAATACCGAGGTTAAACGCCATGTTTATGAGTACGGCTTTACGGGCGGGGTTACACTTTGATATGTCGATATTGCTTGTTACTTGTTTTGTAAACGCGGTTATATCATTGCGCAGTAAATACAGGGCTTCGTCTTCTGTTATGCCTCTGTCTTCTAAATTTCGGCCGTAGCCAATGGTTTGTTTATTCTCGGAGCAAAGATAAACCGTGGTCACACACCCTTCGTGCTGTTTTAATTGTTGTTCTAGTTTTTCCATCATTCAGACCTGTGCTTAAGTTTGTTTTTAACTTGCACAAAGCAAAAAGGCACAGTTTTGGGTGGTTTAGCAGCACGCTTTTTGGCTAACAGCGCTTTCACACTATTACGTAGCAACTGTAAATATCGTGGCTCACATAATGCCGCAATCGCTTGTTTTTCTTCTCGCGTATTTGCAGCAACTATGTATTCAGCCAACACCCACACAGGCAATGATTTTGCTTTGCTCATGGGGCTATTTTGGCGTGCTAACTATATGAGGGGTATATGTAAACTAGTTTGCAAAGTGGGGAGTGAATTCACTAAATTAGGCTAAATTAAAAATGGCTGATATGCAAGAAATAGTGATTGGAATGAGAACATCACACAGAACTTCAATGGCAGTTATGAATGAGAAACAGCCGTTCGTATACATTCAGTTTATTTTTCTAGTCGCATGATTTAATATGCTTATCAATTATTTAAAGTAAAATCGTTTTTTATAAATCTCTACCTTGTAAGGTAGGCTCCCGCTAATCTGCTTTTCAAGGAAGCTCATGAGCAAAGTCAAAATTAAGTTACTAACTATTGGGCATATGCCTTTAAATTTCAGTACTGCGAAAATCAAAAAGTGGAAATCTTCTACCTTTGAAATAGTAGAAGATTTTGATAGTTTTACTCTTAACTGTGATTCTGACGGTTATAACTGGGAGTTTTCTGATCGGCTTGTAAAAGAGCAATTACCTATGAATTTTAATGGGGACTTCATGATCGCTATTGTTAATGTGCCAATTGAAAATAATTGGTACTCTCGAAGATTAGGCAATAATCAAGTTGTATTTACTTTTAATGAAATCAAAGAAATTCTAGAGCACTCAAATATCCCTTTAGAAAACGTAATTTACCGTATTCTTTATGCTTACACCTTATTGTATCGTCGTGCCGGAGATAAGATTCCAGATTTTGGTGAAGTAACTGGGTATACACACGACGAAACTCGAGGTTGTTTATTTGACATGAATGGCATAAAAACAGACCTTATTGCTTCGTGCCATAAACCAATTATTTGCAATGAATGCCAAGTAAAATTAAGTAATGAAAGAGTGTCAAAATCATATATAGACTCTTCAAAAAAAGAAATAAAAAGAATCAGAAAAGATCTATATTTCAGAATCCTAGGATGGGTGAAAAAGCATCCAGTATTAGCTCTAGTACTTTCAAGTCTATTAGCTATTAGTTTAGGTGTAACGAGCTCTTTAATTGCCTCTTGTATTCTAAGCTTTGTTAAAACTCTATAATTACTTATAATGTTGATTATGAGTGGTGCTCATTAAACAACTTAGCATCTAAAATCAAAGATTTGGGTCAAAAAAAGACTCTGTTTTATATTTATTAAAAAATCTATAGTCTCGTTATGTGTAGGAGTGAGCATTGGCTTTTATATGCATTGGTTTCGTAACTTTGATTCTTACTTACCACGCTCAAATTAAAGCGGGTGATAAGTGGAATAGTTTTTTAGTTTACGTATTTTCTGTTGCAACGTATTTATGCGCTTTATTTTTGAAGGACATCGAAACTGAAAGTGATATGTTAAGTATTATTTATAGTATTTGCGCGATTTTTTTTATGTCTTCAACGCTATTCGTTACTTTGGCAATAAAGCCAGATAAGTTTAGATGAATAATAATAGCAAGAGAGTTAAACCCAATTAACATCAATCAGGTTTTATTCTCTTAGCCTCTTCAAGCTCTTTTTCTAACTTTAAAAGCGGTAATCCAAGGCGTTTACGTTGTTTAATATGTTTGCTCAACATGGTAATACCGGCTTTGAGCATCCACGGTTTTGGTTCGCTGCCACCGCTTAACTGTAAAGCGGTGAGCAGCGCAAAGTTGTTTTTATCCATTTAAGGTTTAGCTGGGGCGATAGACTCGCCGCCATTTCTGCCAATAGTTGTGTCTATACAGTCAGTTTTTTCGGCATGTTTAGGTGAGCAACTAACATGGCCTAGCACATAACCAAGTGTGACTAGCCCTATAACAACAAGTTGTTTCATTGCTAAATTCATAACTTAAACTCCATTTGCTGTTCACGGTAAACCTCGCTTGCTTCATACGCGTTGTACTCGTGTAGAATTTTGTTTATCCACTGGCGTGTAATTTTAAAGCGCTTTACCAGCTCTTGAATCGTCGTGCCTTTGGCCACTTCATTTACTATTGTTTGGTTACGTACTTGAGCGAGTACTTTGTTTAACATGGGTACTTGATATTGCTGCTCTGCATAGCGCGATAATGCAGTGCACATATCCATACCAAACACCTTTACAAATTCACAGTTTTGCGTGGGGTGCTTGGGGATATAAAACACCTGACCGCCCTGCTCAGTGAGTACGCCTATGGCTTTTTCAACGCCCAACACATCGACAAATGCGCGAATGCCTGCGGGCAATGCTCTTAAGTCGACTTTTATTCACTCATGACATTTAGCTCACTCATCGATTAAGCCCTCTATGCTGTACGCGCGTTCAATGGCCCGTTCTTCTAGTATTGCTTCAACGGTTCTGCGCTGACGACACCGTACAACATCTTTGGCACTTGGCTTTCTATAGCCTTGGTTTTCACTGAACATTTCTCTGTTTGGGTTTATGGTAATATGGTAATTCGCTGGTGATTAAATTAAGCTTTTTGTCACCACCACTGCCGTTATAAACGAATTAAACTCCTGCTAGTGATTGGGCTATTGGTTTGGTCATTAATGATAGAAATTTTTTGCGATACAAATATTATGTTAAATTTACTGTGGTTCTATATTTTAAGGCCTTTTGCCCACTCTTTTTAATAGGGTTATTAGATTACTTGACGTTATACATATCAACAACTGCGCACTCATTTCTATTTCATGATCACTAAGTACCAAGGTTTATTTTACATATGAAACATTGAATTTAATTTAAAAAAATTTAATCATAGGGCCTAAAAATAATTGGCTGATGTCAAACTCATGATTCGTTTGATTTCACTCATATAAAATTTGGATTGCTTTGTTATATTATGAACATTAAATATATTTTTATTAGCATCATATCAGTACTTTCTTTGTCGATATGCTCTCACTTTTTTGCTATTGGCCACAACTTAACTTGGATTGGATTTACCCAGCCGCAACAGTTTATTTTATTATTGTTAAGGTTACTGTTTTTATCACTCATCGTTGAGCGTATTGTCGAATTGTATGTCATAGCTTACCGACAACCTGGAAAAATTAAACTCGTAAATAGAATTGATAATGGCAATAAAGATGAACGGATTGAAGCGACAGAATTATTAGCTAGCTACCGGGCAGAAACAACAAAACAAGCTGGCATTGTAGGGTTTTTAATAGGTTTAACCATGGGGCTAGTTGGAATACGTATTTTTTCAGATGTATTTTCTTTTTCGGGGATCCCTACACTACAGCTCATTTTGTTCAATGCATTTGAATTATTTACGATGGGTGCGCTAATGGCCGGTGGGTCAAAAGGAATTAATAAAATAGTTAGCGGTATTGAAGCTTTTGCAAGTATAGGAAAACGCAAGTCTGCGCATTCTGATTGAGCATTACCAGTTCTTTCGTGTTGAAATATATGGTCATTTACATTATGTTAAAATGACCATGAACTTTAATTGGCAACGCTAAGGGTGCAATTACTTCCCAATTTTTTTAAATTTTAGTGGGCCTGTTTTTCCATCTGAGCTGTAATAGCCAACTAACTGCGTACCGTCATTTGAAAGTGCCAAAGTATGAGTGCCTTCTGTAGTCCAACCAGGTATAGCTTGAGTCACCTTAACCTTATATTCTATCGTATTTCCTGAACGACTTCCGATACCATACTCAACCAGGGGAAGACCTTTAAACTCTACGTAATGGGTTATATATATAGCGTCTTTATCTTGGGATACAATCATGTGTCCATTTTTAAAATGTTCATTATTTACATCCTCCCAAAGACCATTAATATTTTTTGTCTGTGCTGCAGAAACAGAAAACACAGCTAGAAAAGTACTTACAAATAACAAGGTTAATGAATTGTATTTTTTCATCGCTAACTCCATAGCATAAGTATTCCAATAGATTCTGAGACAATGTAGCGTTTAATGAGCTTTATTTCAATTGAGAACGATTACAATATATTTAAAACACTTGCGGCCTTTGCTTATAACTGGATAGTTTCTGAAAGCATTGAAAATAAAACACGAAAATTAGTGATTAATAATATATAAAGATTATTATCGTAGCTATGAATTCAATATTTAAAAACCATAGATATAAAAATCCCCACAACTGTGGGGATTTGAGAGTCAGGCACTATTGAAAACGTGACAAAGTAGATCTTAGCTCATTGCCATCATCATTTTGGCAGGATTTTCTAAGTAGGCTTTCCATAAGTTATTAAAGCGTGCGATTGTACCACCATCTATTACACGGTGATCGCCAGACCAGCTAACTTGCATTATTGAGCGTGATACGACATTACCTTGCTCATCGAAGCGTGGTAAATGTTGTAATTTACCCAGTGCAACAATGGCGACTTCTGGTTTATTAATGATAGGCGTTGCGGTTGTGCCACCAATTGCACCAATGTTTGAAATTGAAATCGTGCCACCTTTTAAATCATTTGGTGAGACTCGCCCTTCTCTTGCGGCATTGGTTAAACGAGTTACTTCTTGAGCAACATCAACAATTGATTTATTTTGGCACTGTTTAATGTTCGGGACTAATAAGCCCAGTTTAGAATCAACCGCCATGCCAATATTATGATCATCAAAATATGTTAGTTCAGTACACGCATCATTCACTTGTGAGTTAACAATTGGAAACGCTTTAATTGCTAAAGACAATGCCTTAATGAAAAATGGCATCATGGTTAGCTTTATACCGTCTTTTGCATATTGCTCTTTTAGATCTTTCCGTAGAGCGATTATGTCAGTTAAATCAATTTCATCACTAAATGTAAAGTGCGGGATCGTTGAAACGGATGCGACCATTTGTTTCGCCATAGCCGCTTTCATGCCTCGAATTGGTTCAACGCGTGTGCTGTTTCCTATGATTTCAACTGATTTATTCACAATATCAGTTTGCGTGTCGACTTTGTCATCCGATGTATTTACTGGTGCTTGCTCAGTATTACCTGATACAAAGCGAGCTATATCTTCTTTATAAACCCGTCCATTTTTACCCGAGCCTGGCACTAGATTAATATCCAGATCTCTTTCTTTTGCTAACCTTCTTACCGCCGGAGATGCAATCGCTTTGCCATTTGCAGCGAGTTGTGTTTTTACTGGTTCAGCAGCAGTTTTTATGTTTTCTGTTGGGGTCTGTGAAGTGACACTTTGATTTGAAGTTCCACCACTGTCACCAGCTAAACGCATTTGAAATAACGGGCTATGTACCTGTGCAATCTCACCTTTTTGGTAATAGAGCTTTTCAACAACTCCATCATATTTAGCCGGTATTTGGACCAATGCTTTGTCAGTCATAACATCGCACACAGCTTGATCTTCTTTAATCTCATCCCCTTGTGCAACAAGCCATTCGACAATTTCACATTCGACAATTCCTTCACCGATATCAGGTAAAATAAAATCTTCAAAATGTGTTGCTGAATCTACATTATCTTGCGTGTTATTTGTCGGCGAATCATTGACTGACTCCACGCCAGCAACTTCCATTGCAAAAAGTGGCTCATGTACCTTAGCGATTTCACCTTTAGCATAATGTAACGTTGTTATCACGCCATCATGTACAGCAGGAATTTGAACAAGTGCTTTATCTGTCATAACATCACAAATTGGCTGATCTTCTTTCACTTCATCACCGACAGCAACAAGCCATTCGACAACTTCGCACTCCACAATACCTTCACCAATATCAGGTAGAATAAATTCTTTAGCCATGACTACTCCTTAAAACTCTACAGACTTTTTAATTGCAGCAAATACTTTAAGCGCATCTGGCACATATTCTTTTTCTAACGCTAATGGATATGGCGTGTCGAGACCACACACTCTAGCGATAGGTGATTCTAAGTGTAAAAAGCATGTTTCTTGAATCGTGGCTGCTATTTCCGCACCAAAACCATTTGTGATTGGTGCTTCATGACTAATAATGAGTCTACCCGTTTTCACAACAGACTTAGCTATTGTGTCAACATCCCACGGTAGAATGCTACGCAAGTCAATGATCTCACAACTAACCCCTGCTTCTTCTGCCTTTTGAGCTGCTTGCTCGATGATCTCCATTTGGGCTCCCCATGCTAAAAGAGTGACGTCTGTACCCTCTTTCACCACTTCAGCCTTGCCGATTTCGATACTATAGTCTTCTTCAGGCACCTCGCCAATCGACGCACGATACAAACGTTTGGGCTCAAAGAAAATAACGGGGTTATCGTCTTGAATACATGCACGTAACAAACCCTTTGCTTGGTATGGATTACGTGGCACAACCAGTTTTAATCCTGGAGTATGGGCGAAATATGCTTCAGGTGATTGTGAATGATATAACCCTCCTGCGATACCACCACCATATGGTGTACGAATGGTCAAATTACCTACATCGAATTCATTGCCACTGCGGTAGCGGAACTTGGCAGATTCATTGACGATTTGGTCAAATGCAGGGAAGATGTAATCAGCAAATTGGATCTCGGCTAATGCCGGCGCACCAAAAGCGGCCAAACCATTAGCAAAACCTAAGATACCCTGTTCCGTCAGTGGTGTATTGAAAACACGGTGTTTACCATACTTCTCTTGTAAACCTGATGTGGCTCTGAAAACGCCACCAAAATGACCTACATCTTCACCAAAAATACACGCTTGGTTATGTTCAGCCATTGTAATATCGAGTGCCGAGTTAATGGCGTGTAACATGTTCATTTTAGCCATTATTTAATTCTCCCTGCGGTCACTGGATATGCTTCTGGATGTTGTTTTATGTGCTCTTTAAGTTCTTCGTATTGTTTTTGCAAAGCCGGTATCGGTTGATCATATACATCTGATACTAACTCTTCGAGCGCTGGCTTTTGAATTTTTTCTGCTACTTTTAATGCTGCTAAAATATCTTCTCTGATCTTATCTTTTTCAGCTTCATCTTCTTGCTCATTTAGCCACCCTTGTTTTAATAGCCATTTCTTGTAACGTTCAATTGGGCAGCTATCTTTAAATTCGGCTTCTTCTTCTTTACTACGATACCCAGATGGATCATCAGATGTTGAATGGGCACCTAAACGATAAGCGATAGACTCAATTAAAATGGGTTCACCATTTTCAACAGCCATTTTTCTAGCAGCTTGCGTTGCTGCAAACACTGCTAATGCATCACCGCCATCCACTCGAATCGTTTTTATGCCGTAACCTACGCCGCGAGAGGCGATCCCGTCGCCTTTAAACTGCTCGTCGGCTGGAGTCGAAATTGCATAACCGTTGTTTCTTGCAAAGAATAATACCGGCGCCTCATGCACTGCGGCCATATTCAAACCTGCATGAAAGTCACCTTCAGACGCGGCGCCTTCGCCAAAATAACAAATGGTCAAATTATCAATTTCAGAACTAAGTTCACCGGTTTTAGGATCAATATGTTTTAGTTTCTGTCCATAGGCATACCCTGTTGCTTGTGGGATCTGGGTACCTAAAGGCGATGAAATAGTTAGGTAGTGTAATTCATTTGAACCGTAATGAACGGGCATTTGACGCCCTTTACCCAAGTCTTTTTCGTTAGAGAAAAGCTGGTTCATAAACTGTTCTAGAGTGAAACCTCGGTATGCCAATGCTGCTTGTTCACGATACTGGGCCATGATCATATCTTCTGGCTTAAGCGCAGCTGCACTTGCTGTAATTGCAGCTTCTTCTCCTAAGCACTGCATATAAAAACTCACTCGCCCTTGGCGCTGTGCAGCTTGCATACGCTCATCTAATAAACGAATAAAGCGCATGGTCGAATATAGGTTTAAAGCAGTTTCTTGATCGATATCAGGGGCTGTTGCGCCTTCTAATATCTCTCCATTTTCACCAAGTATTGTCAGTGTTGGAATATTTAGGGCATGGCTATCAATAAACTTCAGCGCATGACTGATATTTAGCGATATGTTATTGGGGTTAGTCATAACCTACCTTCTCTTGTTGTCGAAACACATTTGCAAACTATGAGACACCAATTTTTGAGCTTTGGAATATCTACACATTCGCGTTATTTCTTATACGAATAATCTGTGCGACAAATGCAAATTGATTAAATTAAAGCAACCTTCACTTTACGTTAACGTAAAGGGTTATTCAACTGATAGTAGGTGAATAACCCTTAATTTGCATTATATAAGTTGGAAAGTTTTCGATACGGAAATAAAAAACCTTTTATAACAACGAATTAAATGAATTTTTCATTTATTTCCATTGGAATAACAGTTAACAGTGCACGTTGACCTAGTGCAACTTTGGCATTTGGAAAGATTATAGCCTCACCCTCGACTTCCGCAAAATACTGTGTATCACCATCTGTAGCCAATAACGCATTTTTAGAAAAACCCGTGAAATTCACTGCGCTGTCAGGGAATGGGAAAGAAAATTCATCATGTATTCGGTTTATTGTTCGATGAACTTGAAACAACTCAAAGTCTTGCGCATTAAAATCTCGATATTTCACTTCCTCTTGGCTAATTAATGCGGTCAATGTATCTTTGGTTTTTGCAAATCTAGCCATGTCATTTTCACCGAATGGTTTTACTTGCCCAAGTTCGACGGTAAAGGCATCGGCACCAAATTGAAATGACGAGAAATAACTAAAGGTTGTTGCTGCAGAACGCATTGTTAATACCGTATTTACGCCACAAGACAGTAAAAACTGTAATTGTTGTTTTTTCCATGGTTTGCCATGCAAATATGGATAGACCGCAAATTTTTCATTTTTAGAACCACGAATTGCCGTATGCAAATCGTAATGGCAGCGGTAACGCCCTTCTTCTACACTGGTAAAGAAGTCAGTCACATAGGTTTCTAATTTTGCTGCTCGAACGCGTTCTGGGTTTGTGATCTCTCCCTTTGCATGTTCACCATTAAAGAGTCGATTTAAGTTTTCTTCAACAAATCGGTTAGCGATATTAATTGATTTCGGGTTACCATAAATAAACAATACTCGCTGTTTTAGGGTGAGTTCGCCCTTTATGACCGATTGAATTAACTGATCGCATATTTCGATTGGAGCTGTTTCATTACCATGTACCGCACTTGATAGAACAATATCCTTTGAGGTGTTGCCTTGGGGAGTAAACTGAATAACGCCTGTATCAAGTACTTCCACTAATGTGCCGTTATCCAGCGTGAAATTGCTAGCCGGTAAGTCGAATTCATTTTCACGTGTTAGGGTTAAAAAATCCCCAGTTTTCTTTAATGCTTCAAGGTACATACAGCCACCTGTTATAATAATGTGAGAGTAAATACCCTTAATTAACCCGACTACAATGACGTCTGTCCGCTTATTTAAGGATACAAAAAAGCCATGCATCACGCATGGCTTCAAATAAAAATAAGTTAGCTAATAACAGAATCAACTAACTCTTTTGCTTCTTGCTCAAGCTGAGCCAGATGTGCTTCACCTTTAAATGATTCAAGGTAGATTTTATATATATCTTCGGTACCTGAGGGGCGTGCAGCAAACCAGCCAAACTCAGTCACAACCTTTAAACCACCAATTGAGGCATTATTGCCTGGTGCGCGAGTTAAAATCTGGGTGATTTTATCACCGGCCAATACGTTCGCTGTTACGTCGCTTTCACTCAGGGCTTTCAGTTTATCTTTTTGAGCTATGTCAGCTGGTGCGTCTATCCTTTTATATAGTGGCGCGCCAAATTTGGCCTCTAACTCTTTATATCGCTGCGAAGGGGTTTTGCCAGTCACAGCCAATATTTCCGCTGCCAATAAACCAAGGATAAACCCATCCTTGTCAGTATTCCAAACGTCACCATTCAAACGCAAGAAAGACGCGCCGGCGCTTTCTTCCCCACCAAACGCCAACCATTGCTTATTGAGCCCCTTAACAAACCACTTAAACCCAACAGGTACTTCATATACTTCATGATTATTGGCTTGTACTACTTTATCAATCATGCCTGAAGACACTAATGTCTTACCGATTTTAACGTCGCTAGGCCAGTCTCTGTGGGTTAATAAATAATCAATGGCAACAGCTAAAAAGTGATTTGGATTCATCAACCCATCTTTGGTTACAATGCCATGGCGGTCATAGTCTGGGTCGTTACCTATGCCAATGTCAAAATCATCTTTAATAGCGATTAAATTAGCCATTGCAAAAGGAGATGAGCAATCCATACGAATTTTGCCATCTTTATCCAGTGGCATGAATCCAAATGCTGGGTCGACAACATCATTAACTACGGTTAAATTTAGGTCATATTTTTTAGCTATAATTGGCCAAAAGTTGATGCCAGACCCCCCAAGTGGGTCAACCCCAATGGTTATGCCTGCAGCAGCAATTGCCTTTAAGTTTATAATGTTCTCTAAGTCATCAATATATGGTGTCATTAAATCTTCGTATTTAATAAAGCCAGAACGTTTTGCTTTAGCATACGGGAATAACTCTACTTCAACGAGATCTTCAATGAGTAATTGATTTGCTCTGTCTTCAATCCATTTCGTGACATCAGTATCGGCGGGCCCCCCATTCGGTGGGTTATATTTAAAGCCACCATCTTGGGGTGGATTATGTGACGGCGTGACTACAATCCCATCGGCTAACTCATTAGGGTGGGATTTATTGTAGGTGACAATCGCGTGGCTAATCACAGGTGTAGGCGTATAATCATCGTTATCTTGTGTAATAACTTGCACTTCGTTTGCGACTAATACTTCTATAGCTGAATTGAAGGCAGCTTCAGATAGCGCATGGGTATCTTTACCTAAAAATAATGGGCCAAAAATATTATTTGCTTTACGGTAGTCACAAATAGCCTGCGTTATCGCTAAAATATGCGATTCATTGAATTTGACATTGTAAGAGCACCCTCGATGCCCTGAAGTACCAAAAGCCACACACTGTTCTGGATTTTGCTCTAGATCGGGTTCATTCAAATAATATGCAGACATCAATTTAGGGATGTTAACTAACTCTGATTGCGCAGCTTTTTTTCCTGCACCGGGATGAATTGCCATTAAGATTTCCTTATAGGTAGTCTCGGATAGTTTCAGCTTGTGCTTCATTATAACCTAGGCCAAGTGCAACCTCGTGAAGCATCATTTTTTTACGAGTTGTGTTTGAGTTGGTCATCACCCAATATTCACTGTCCAGAATATTTTTTGGGTTCATACTACTACCACTTTCAAGCAACGCTTCTTTGCTTGTCGCAAAGTAAATTCGATCTCGGCCTTTGATATCAAGTACTTTTTTAAACGCTGTTTTATGTGTACGATGTAAGGCACATAAAATAAACAAAAACCTGCCAACAACACCTTTTTGCATAGCAAGCTCTTCTTTATTTAAAATATTAAATACGTTAGCTGAAGATTCTGACACTTTAGTGACTGTGTCTTCGACCGCCACTTCAGTAGCTACTGGTTCCGCGTCATCTTCCGTAATCGATTGAATACTATTATCAGGAGTCAAATTTAATAAACGACGTAAGATTTGCGAGGCACTCTCACCAATACTTTGAGTGTTACTGGCAATATATTGATAAAGCTCGTCATCTATTTCTATTTTTTTCATGCTTTTCCTGTCATTACTGGTATTAATGCATCTCAAAATGATTATATCCTGATTTCACAGATTACTCTACGGCTTTGCATTTATGTCTTTGACTGGCACAATTAGCACAGATACATTGGAGAAAATATGTTACTAAACTATAAGCAAACAGGAACAGGTCCTAACCTAATTTTGATGCATGGCCTGTTTGGCTCACTAGAGAACCTCAATATAATCGCAAAAGCCTTGTCTGAACACTTTACGGTGGTCAATGTTGACTTGCGTAATCACGGGCAATCATTTCATGATAACCAGATGAACTATGACGTCATGGCAAACGATGTCGTTGAATTAATGCACCACCTTGGCATAGAGAAAGCGCATGTTGTAGGCCACTCTATGGGTGGCAAGGTTGCCATGCAGTTCGCGACCCTATATAAAGAAAAAGTCACAAAACTTGTGGTGCTCGATATTGCACCTGTTACTTATCAACCCCGCCATAATGAAATTATTAACGGCCTTAATAAAGTTTCACTACACCCACACGTCGTTAGTAGAAAACAAGCAGATGAAATTCTATCCGAGCACGTAGAAATGGCGGGGGTTCGTCAGTTTTTATTGAAAAGTTTGGCCAAGAATCCAAACGGCAATTTTAATTGGAAATTTAATTTACCTGTTATCTCTGCAAACTATCAGAGTATCATTTCTAACATAAAAGCTTATACAGGCAATTCATGCGACGCATTGTTTATCAAAGGAAATAACTCTGATTACATTCTTGCTGAGCATCGCGAAGCAATTGTGGCCATATTTCCCAACGCAACTGCTAAAGTTATTCATGGTACTGGCCATTGGCTACATGCAGAAAAACCACTGCCTGTAAATAAATCAATTATTGATTTTCTTCAATAATTGTTCGGTTTTTGTTGTACCGCTCTTAATTTATCTTTATTGAGTATGGTATAGTAGCCGCCGTTTAAGTTTTCAGTTGGGTGCATATGGTCAGCCAGTATATTAATGAATTTGAAACCTTAGGACTGTATTTCGCTTTAGCGGGTATTTTCTTTTTTATCGGAATGGCAATTCAAGACGTTTTAAAAAAAGGTGATGTACCCAAGTTTGGTCGATATACTGTGTGGTTAGTATTGTTTCTAGGCTGCTCTGGTTTTATTGCTAAAGGGCTAATTCAAGTCTTTTGGCAAGGCGCAGGTGTTGGATAAAAATGGCCAAATCTGAAACAGACAGAACAACGATTGATTTGTTTGAAAATGAAAAGCGACCAGGAAGACCAAAAACTAACCCACTCCCCAGAGAGGTTCAGTTGAAAGTCAATAAGCGCAATCAAATAAAAAGAGATCGCGCCAGAGGTTTAAAACGTGTTGAATTTAAGGTTTCGTCAGAGCTTTACCAAGCATTGAGCGATATGGCTGATGAGCAAAACATTAGCCGCAGTGCTCTGATAGAGACCATCTTGCAAGAGAAATTAGCGAATAACAGATAGAAGGTAAGTATTTAATGGCAAGCGTAGGTATATTTTTCGGCAGTGACACCGGTAACACAGAACATGTTGCTAAAATGATTCAAAAAGAGCTAGGTAAACAGCTCATTGACGTCAAAGACATTGCAAAAAGTAGTAAAGAAGAAATTGCTGAATTCGATTTAATTTTGTTTGGCATCCCTACTTGGTATTATGGTGAAGCACAATGTGACTGGGATGACTTCTTTCCAGAACTTGAAGAAGTCGACTTTGAAGGTAAACTAGTCGCGATTTTCGGTTGTGGTGATCAAGAAGATTACGCTGAGTACTTCTTAGATGCTATGGGTATGATCAACGACATTGTGACCGAGCGTGGTGCGATTGTTGTTGGACATTGGGCAACTGAGGGTTACCAATTTGAAGCATCTAAAGCCATGGCTGATGACAATCACTTTGTTGGCTTAGGGATTGATGAAGATCGTCAACCAGAATTGACAGAACAACGTGTAAAAGCATGGTGTAAGCAAGTATATGACGAAATGTGTCTTTCAGAGCTTGAAGACTAAATAAAAGACTACTTTGCACTTCACGCTTTAGCGCGTTATTCTTAAGTCAAAGCAGCGTCGTGCGAATGACTTAAGACAAAACTATAATTAATTGAGACAGAGTGAATGACTGATCACAACTTAGAGTTAAAAAAAGCAGGTTTAAAAGTAACATTACCAAGAATAAAAATTCTTGAAATATTACAATCACCTGACAACCAACACATCAGTGCTGAAGATGTGTACAAGATTTTACTCGATAAAGGTGAAGAAATTGGTTTAGCAACAGTATACCGGGTACTAAACCAATTTGATGATGCTGGCATTGTTACACGTCACCATTTTGAAGGTGGAAAGTCTGTTTTTGAGTTATCTGGTAGCACTCATCATGACCACTTAGTATGTTTAAAATGCGGTAAAGTTGTTGAGTTTGAGGATGAGATGATTGAATCTCGTCAAATACAAATTGCTAACGAAAATGGCATACGTTTGACTAATCACTCGTTGTATTTATATGGTGAATGTGAAGACATGGAAGCGTGCAAAAAGTATGCGGATGAAAACGGTAACTAATACTGTGTATTTTTAAAACCGGCTACCTAGCCGGTTTTTTCATGCATTTTTTTCGCTTTCCTGTTGGCTCTTTAAGTTATACATGCCACTTGCTTCAAACTACGCAAAGGAATCAACGATTTAACTTTCACTCTTTCCTCCTCTTTTATTGCTAAGCCAGATTAAACATTACTACCTACTGGATATTTAAACAGTCTAAGTTACAATACCTACCTTAGTCATAAAGGATAATTGCAATGTACAAGCTTTTTGAGCGTTTCACTGACCCATTTCCTCAATCCAAAGTAGCTCAGCCCCCAAAGTCACTTTTTTCATTTTGTCGTTTTTATACCAAGGGTATGGAGTGGCCGCTAGGTATTATGTCGTTGAGTGCAGCTTTGTTAGCAATACTCGAAGTAGCTTTGTTCGGCTTTATGGGGGACTTAGTGGACTGGCTATCACATTACACACCAGATACGCTCTTTATTGAAAAAAAATCAGAGCTCGTTTTCATGGCCATAGTCACGGTTATTGCCTTACCTCTCATTACTTTTTTTCACTCAGCAATTATCCATCAAAGCTTGTTGGGTAACTACCCTATGTCTATTCGCTGGCAAGCTCACCGATATTTGTTACAGCAAAGCATGGCTTTTTATCAAGATGAATTCGCTGGTCGAATTTCAACGAAAGTAATGCAGACTGCCCTAGCCGTGAGGGAAACTGTAATGAAGTTACTTGATGTTCTGGTTTATATTCTTGTTTATTTCACCGCGATGCTCACCCTTGTAGCGAGTTCTGATCCCCGACTGATGGTTCCTTTAGTACTGTGGTTATTTTTGTATATTGCGGTTCAGTTGTACTTTATTCCTAGATTGAAGAATATTTCAACTGAGCAAGCCAACGCGCGTTCAGAAATGACAGGTCGTATCGTCGACAGCTATACTAATATTTCTACTGTTAAGTTGTTTTCTTATACACAACGGGAAGAACAGTATGCAAAAGAAAGTATGGAAGTATTTATTGAACCAGTATACAAACAAATGCGACTTGTAACTAGTTTGAATGTCTGTGTTCAAACTGTTAACTATCTATTGGTATTTACCGTTGCCGCCGTCGCAGTCTATTTATGGTCATATAGTGCAATAACCGCAGGCGCCATTGCGATTACAATTGGTTTAGCATTGCGGTTAAATGGGATGGCTCAATGGATAATGTGGGAAATAAGTGGTTTATTTGAAAACATTGGCACCGTAACCGACGGAATATCCAGCCTTTCTCAAGAGCTCGATGTCACAGATAAACCAGACGCACCTCAATTGGAATATCAAACTGGAAAAATAACCTTCAAAAATATCCAGTTCGCCTATAAACGTAAAGATAAATCCAAAGAACATAGTGTTATAAATAACCTCAACTTAACAATTCAACCCGGTGAGAAAATTGGCGTAGTTGGCCGCTCAGGGGCCGGAAAGTCAACACTTGTCAATTTACTGCTGAGGTTTTATGACCTAAATAATGGCGCAATAACGATAGACGACCAAAATATTTCAGATGTGAAACAAGAGAGTTTACGCCAGCTTATTGCAATGGTTACGCAAGATACGTCTTTATTGCACCGCAGCATCGCAGATAATATCTTGTATGGTAAACCGACAGCAAGCGAAGAAGAATTACTCACCGCCACAAAAAAAGCACAGGCGTTTGACTTTATAAAAGATTTAGAAGATAGCCACGGTAACACAGGCTTTAATGCACAAGTTGGTGAACGCGGGATCAAGTTATCTGGGGGGCAGCGTCAGCGTATCGCCATCGCAAGAGTGTTACTAAAGAATGCGCCAATCCTTATTTTAGACGAGGCTACGTCTGCCCTTGATTCAGAGGTTGAGTCTGCAATTCAAGATAGTTTAGATGACTTAATGACCAATAAAACGGTTATCGCTATCGCCCACCGATTATCAACTATTGCACAAATGGATCGCCTCATTGTGATGGAACAAGGAGAAATTATTGAACAAGGGTCGCACGAGGTACTATTAAAACAAAATGGTGTTTACGCCAAATTATGGGCTCATCAAACTGGGGGCTTTATTGGGTTGGAGTGACCCCATAACAAAAGATCCGGCATGCTTGGTCAACTAATTCATCAAGCGCTGCTTCATTAAGTGGCGCTTTCCAACTAATTGTTTGCTCCCAGTAGCTCAGCTTCTTAAGTCCTCCCCAAAAAAAACCTGCCGCAAATTCTGGATTAAATTCACCTAAACACTGGGTATCTGCCGCATCTTGAAACCATTGCAACATTGATTTCTCACAATTTAAAAAGCGCCCTTTCAAACTTTCAGCGCGCTCTTTTGAGCGCATAGATTCAATCATGACGATTCTCGACAAAGTAAGGTAATCTTCATCATTCAATAGCGCTAGAGCACTAATTGCCAAATGTTTTAGCTGTGATTCAAATTGGTAGTTCGGAATAAATTGAATCGCAGTCAGTGGTGTGATCCGCTCAATTAATTGCGAAACTACGGTGTCAAACAACGCGTCCTTAGTCGGGAAGTGTTTATATAAGGTTCGCTTTGAAACTTTTGCTTCGCTACTAATCGCTTCCATTGTCGTTGCTGATAAACCAAATTGGGCAAATTGCGCAATTGCCGCTTTTAAAATATCTTGCTGTTTGATGGAATAATCCGGCATAAGTTACAAATATAAATGATTGGTGGGCCACATTTTAATAAAAAATAGCACAAATAAATAGTATACGATACCGTTTACCTTATATGGCAAAAAGTATACACTTGTGTTTACTTGCATAAAAGTCACCCTAATTTCTTTACATTATGTCGTATTGGGTATGAAATGAACTATGCAAGGTAGTCTATTTGAGTTGTCAATCGCCCTGACCCACTATATTGCCAACTCGTGATAACACTTATGTCTATAAATTTACTTATAAACATAAAATAGGATTTGGAGTGTTTATGTATCCCCCACTTAACAGTCGTTTAAAAAAAATTTCCGTGTTAATAGCATCTTTTACACTATTAACCGCATGCCAAGATATGCCTGAAGCGCAATCATCAGGCGGTATGCCTCCTGCCCAGGTAAGTGTAGAGCCTGTATCAAGGACATCGGTACCAATCATAATTAAATTGCCTGCAACCCTCGCTGGTAACAAAGAGGTTGAGATCCGTGCTCGCGTGTCGGGTATCGTTGAGTCTCGTAATTTCGAAGAAGGACAGAAAGTATCCGCGGGTCAGTCCCTATTTACCTTAGACTTAGAGCCCTTTACATTGGAAGTAGAGAAAGCTCAAGCTGAAGTCAATGTGGCGGTTGCAACCGTAAAACAAGCAAAACGAGAACGCGACCGATTACAAAAGCTCAAAAATGAGCGTTCAGTATCAAAACGAGATTTCGATAATGCAGCATCAAACTATGATATCGCAGTAGCGAACCTCGCTTCCTCCAAGGTTGCTTTGAATGAATCAAAGTTAGACTTGGATTACGCGCACGTAAAGGCGCCTGTTTCAGGCATGATCGGCCGTGAGTTAGTCTCTGAAGGAAGCTATGTATCAGGCCCTGAACTGTTGTTAACCGAGTTGACCGAAACTGACACTATGCGTGTACGATTTGGCTTTTCTGAGCGCGAACAACTTCAAATGCGTAAAGATGTTGAAAATGGCAACTTAAGCTTACCCAAAAATAATGAATTCGATACAAAATTGATTCTTCAGGACGGGTCCACTCACGAGAGTATGGGCAAAGTAAACTTTAGTGATGTTCGCGTTAACCGGTATACCGGAACAAGTGAGCTCCAAGCCAAAGTTGAAAACTCCACGGGTCAACTACGACCAGGGCAATTTGTTCGTGTAGAGCTTATTGGCGCCGTTCGAAACAATGCAGTACTTTTGCCACAACGAGCCGTACTTGATAATGGCACAGGTAAGTTTGTTTATGTCGCCACGAAAAATGAACAAGGGACTATGGTCGCACTACCAGCACCTGTTGAGGTGGGTGAATGGGTACATTTAGACGATAAAAACTATTGGATAATTCGAAGCGGATTAACCGATGGTCAGCCTGTCATCACAGAAGGGTTCGCGCGTATCTTCTTTCCTGGAATGCCTATTGCTATAGCTGATAAAGGAGAGTAACACGATGTTCTCTCGCTATTTTATAGACCGACCAATCTTTGCTTTTGTGATCTCTATTGTCATTGTATTAGCTGGGCTTGCTGCAATGCGGAGTTTGCCCGTAGCACAGTACCCTGAAATCGCCCCTCCTGTTGTGCAAGTGACTGCAGTGTACCCAGGCGCTTCTGCTGATGTATTAGAGCAAACGGTTGCAGCTCCAATAGAAAATGCCATCACCGGTGTTGAAGGTATGATGTACATGAGTTCGACTAGCACAAGCTCAGGAGCAACCACAATTGCTGTTACATTTGAAATCGGCACTGACGTTGACCAAGCTGCGGTAGACGTAAACAACAGAGTGAAACAGGTTGAGGCTCGACTACCAGAAGAAACCCGACGCCAAGGTGTTCAGGTAACGAAAGGTTCATCTAGCTTTTTACAAGTTCATGCGTTTTATTCACCTGATAATACTCGAACCAGTTTATGGACTTCTAACTATGTCACCATGAATATTCTTGATCGTATTAAACGGATCCCAGGCACCACCAGCGTGCAAATTTTTGGCGCCAAAGATTATGCGATGCGCGTATGGTTAAGACCCGATATTATGAGTCAGCTAGCTGTTACCGTTGAAGAAGTTGCATCCGCTATCCGAGAGCAAAACTCACAATATGCAGCTGGCAAGATAGGCGCAACCCCAACCTCAGTACATGCTCAAGAACTTGTCTATAGTGTGACGGCACAAGGCAGACTTTCAACACCAGAAGAGTTTGACGACATCATCATTCGTGCTAACCCGGATGGATCAAATCTACGACTAAAAGACATTGCCCGTGTTGAGTTAGGCTCTAAAGATTACGACTTTGCCGGAACAATCAACGGAAAAGAAGCGGTGTTACTTGGGATATTTCTACAACCTGGCGCTAACGCATTAGATGTTGCAGCTCAGGTAAACAGTACAATTGAAGAGTTAAAAACACAATTCCCCATTGGGCTAGCTCATGTTACGTCATACGACACAACACGTTTTGTAGAAGTGTCTATTCGCGAAGTGATTATCACCTTAATGGAAGCCATGGTTTTGGTATTCTTAGTGGTCTATTTATTCTTGCAAAACTGGCGAGCAACACTGATTCCAACATTAGCCGTGCCAGTATCTTTACTAGGTACATTTGCAGGCATGTATATGCTTGGTTACTCAATAAACACCCTCACATTATTCGGTATGGTGTTATCTATTGGTATTGTTGTCGATGATGCGATAGTGGTACTTGAAAATGTTGAACGTATTATGCACGAACAAAAAGCCTCCGCACGTGATGCTGCAATACAGGCTATGAAAGAAGTCAGTGGCCCCGTAATCGCGATTGTACTTGTGTTATGTTCTGTATTCGTGCCCATTGCGTTTTTGGGCGGTTTAACGGGAGAATTGTTCCGTCAGTTTGCCATTACAATTTCAATCGCGGTTAGCTTATCTGGTGTGGTCGCGTTAACAATGACCCCCGCTTTATGTGTGCTTATTTTAAAACAAGAACACAAACAAACTGCGCGATTTTTCTTGTGGTTTAATGCGTGGTTTACCCGTATTACTGGTAAATACGTTGGTGCTGTGAGCTTTATGGTCCGTCGCGGGTTACTTGGGTTAATTTTAGTTGCCGCAATGATCGCTTCAACCGCAACCCTTTGGAAAAGTACACCCGGTTCTCTAGTGCCTGATGAAGATCAAGGTTACTATGTATCTGCTATTTTCCTGCCTGATGGTTCTTCACTTGAGCGTACAGCTAAAGTTGTCGAAGAAGTTATTGCTGCAGTTCAATCTAACCCTGCCAACGAAAATGTTGTCGCCTTTACTGGATTTGACTTCATCGGCGGCGGTTATAAAAACAGCGCTGCGACCCTATTCGTCACTCAAAAACACTGGGACGAACGAGAAATTGACACAAAGTCACTTGTTGGTGAGCTTTATATGAAAACAGCGCATATTAACGAAGCGTTAGTACTCGCATTTAACCCTCCGCCAATATTCGGACTAGGCAGTACCGGTGGGTTTGAAGTGTATCTACAAAATAAAGGTGCTGGCGGCCATGAGAAGCTTAAGCAGAATATGCAACTGGTAATGGCTGAAGCACAAAAAAGCCCTGTGTTAGCAAGTTTGCAAACCCTGTGGCGACCTAATGCGCCTCAGCTCAAAGTACATATGGACCGAGAACAAGCCCGTGCTATGGGTGTTAACATCAATAGTGCATTCACCGCTTTGGGAGCTAACTTAGGAACGTACTATGTAAACGACTTCAATAAATTTGGTCGCGCTTGGCAAGTACTGCTTTCAGCCGAAGCTGAGTTTAGGATGACTCCTGAAGATGTAGGTCGTATATATGTGAAAAACAATCAAGGTGATATGGTTCCGATTTCCGCGTTTACACGTATTGAGTACAGCCGAGGACCTGAGAACCTAGAACGATATAACAACTTATCTGCAGTAAAGCTACTGGGTGAAGCCGCCCCGGGATACAGTTCAGGCCAAGCTATAGCTGAAATGGAACGTATAGCCAAAACAGTACTCCCACCTGATATGACTTACGACTGGACAGGTTCGGCCTATCAAGAAAAGCAAAGCTCTGGCACTACAGGTTTAGCGCTGGGTCTTGCTGTTATAATGGTATTTCTAATATTAGCAGCGTTGTATGAACGTTGGTCTTTGCCCTTATCGGTATTACTTGCATTACCATTTGGTACATTTGGTGCGTTGATCTCTGTATGGATAGCGGGTTTAACCAATGATGTATACTTTCAAATTGGCCTCGTTACGTTACTTGGCTTGGCCAGTAAAAATGCTATTTTGATTGTTGAATATGCGCTTATGAAATATCAACAGGGTTGGAGTGCCAGTGCTGCTGCGCTTGAAGCTGCAAGGCTACGCTTTAGACCTATTATTATGACATCATTGGCATTTATACTTGGGGTGGTACCACTCGTATTGAGCTCCGGTGCTGGCGCGGGTGCCCGACACAGTGTTGGTACCGGTGTTATGGGTGGCATGATTGCAGCCACATTCTTAGCTATTTTCTTTGTCCCATTATTTTTCTTTTGGTTAACAAACAGAAAGTTAACTGAGAAAAGAAGCAAACAGGAACTTGCTGAAGAAATCGCCCAGCAACATAAAAAGGAACAAGTTGACACCGAAGAAGGGCTCGCATAACCGAAACACGTTAATAAAACGCCAACTACAAAGTTGGCGTTTTTACTTATAAGCCGTTAAGATTAAATAAAAAGTCAGTAACAGATTAATATATGAGCAGTAGCCTACAAAATACTTTTGATGAATACTTTCAAGTAGAAGACAGTAATCAGGTTAACTTATTTGTTGTCCAAAATAGCGATGTGCCACAAACACAGGCAGAATTAGAAAAGAACATCCCCGCACTATTTAAACTCGCCAATGAAATCAATGAACTAGATAATAACGCATTAAGACCTTTACGGAATTTGGGAGATGTGGCAACGGAGCTTGCATCATTTTTACAAGCCCAGTCTCGAAAAATCGATCTGATAATGAGCCATATACTGGCAACAGAGCAACCTGACGAAGATAATGTATATTGTGATAGTTATGGTGGTGGTGGATTGAAAGTAACCTTAGCGGAGAAGATATCTATAGGGACTCAATTACGAACAAAACTGTTTTTAAATCAAGAAGCTAGCGCTATTTACTGCTACACACAGGTTATTGCTGTAGAACGGCTCTCTAGTGAAAAGCAGCAACACACGTTAGGCTTTACCCAAATTCGTGATGCTGACCAAGAGTTAGTGGTTCGCGCAAGTTTACATGCCCAGACCCGACAACTAAAAAAGCGTCAATTAGCACAGAATAAAGAACAAAATAGCTGACACCAAACATGGGAATGATAAACTAGTAGCTTAGTAATTTATTTGTGTAACATCATGAGCTTTAGACTTTTACCTGAATGGGCACCACAAGATGCAATTATGTTGACGTGGCCTCATAAAAACACTGACTGGGTTAATATATTATCAGATGTAGAACCGGTCTATGTCACTTTATGTCAAGAGATTTCCCAAGTTCAGAAAATACTGATCGTGGCCCACACACTGGCGCTAAAACAACATATCACGACGCTACTGAATAATGCGTCAATCGACTTAGATAACATTGTTTTTGTTATCGCTCCCTGCAATGATACTTGGGCTCGTGATCATGGCCCCATTACTGTGGCCAATAAACAAGGAAAATTAAAGGTAAAAGATTTTACCTTTAATGGCTGGGGGAACAAGTATGAAGCGCAGCTAGACAACAAGCTCAATACTGCGATTGCGACACAAGCTATGAGTGAACACATCCAGTTTGATAGCATCAATTTCGTACTAGAAGGTGGTGGTATTGAAATAAATGAACATGGCACCTTACTGACAACCTCTGCTTGCTTATTAAACCCAAATAGAAACCCTGAACTTAGCAAAGAGCAAGTTGAATATACACTGTCACAAGAATTAGGCGCAGAGGCCTTCTTATGGGTTGAACATGGATATTTATCAGGTGATGATACGGATAGCCATATCGATACGTTAGTACGATTTGCGCCAAATAATACGATAGTATACGTAACATGTGATGATATTAATGATGAGCATTATATTGAATTGGCGAACATGCAGCGTCAATTGGCATCATTTACAACCCCTGCCGGTAGTAAATATAATATAGTACCCTTGCCATGGCCAAAAGCGATATATAATGATGAGAAAGAACGCTTGCCGGCAACCTACGCCAATTACCTCATTCTTAATAATACCGTTTTGGTACCTATTTATGGCGATGACAATGATAGTTTAGCAATCTCTCAAATCCAATCAGCTTATCCCCAGCATGCAGTTATAGGCATTGATTGTTTACCCATTATTCATCAATTTGGTAGCTTGCACTGCATTACAATGCAATTACCGCGTGGCTTTTTACAACAGGAATAGACTATGAGTACTCACGCCTTAAACGTCGGCATTGTACAACACAGCAACAGTGATGACCTTGCACAAAACATATTAATAACTGAACAGGGGATCAGAGATGCTGCAAAACAAGGGGCAAAACTGGTTATATTACAAGAATTACATCGCAGCTTATATTTTTGCCAAACAGAAAATACAGACTTATTTGACCTAGCAGAAACGATCCCAGGTCCGAGCACGCTTTATTTCGGTAAACTAGCACAAGAGCTCAACATAGTGATTGTCACTTCTCTATTCGAAAAAAGAGCAACGGGTCTGTATCATAACACCGCGGTTGTTATTGAAAGTGATGGCTCTATTGCGGGTAAATATCGCAAAATGCATATTCCTGATGATCCCGGTTTTTATGAAAAGTTCTATTTTACACCTGGCGATATGGGTTTCACACCAATTGATACATCCGTCGGTAAATTAGGTGTGCTAATATGTTGGGATCAATGGTTTCCTGAAGGCGCTAGGTTAATGGCCATGGCCGGTGCAGAGTTACTAATTTATCCAACCGCGATTGGTTGGGATCCTCGAGATGATAAAGACGAACAAATTCGACAGCGTGACGCTTGGATAATTTCACAACGCGCCCACGCTATTGCCAATGGTATTCCTGTGATCAGTGTAAACCGAGTTGGCCATGAACATGACCCAAGTGGGCAAAGTGATGGAATAACGTTTTGGGGTAACTCTTTTGTGGCAGGCCCCCAAGGCGAAATGTTACTGCACGCCAGCGAAGATAAAGAACAAGTATCGGTTGTTAAAGTTGATCAGGCGCAAAGTGAATCCGTTAGACGCATTTGGCCGTATTTACGCGATAGACGAATTGATCACTATCAAGACCTTTGCAAGATTTATCGTGACTAAAACAATTAGAAAAACAGATTAGGAGTACTCAATGGCGTCTGCGCATTGGAGCGAATTACCTTGGATTAAAAACTCAAAGGATAAAATACACTGGGGTCAACTAAGTGGCAGCGGTTTAACTATCGCATTAAGCGAAGGAATAAGAAACAACCCAGAGTTGGTTGTTATCGTAACCCCAGATACTCCCTCAGCCTTGCGCCTTGAAACTGAGTTAGACTATTTGTTACCCGATTTACCCGTGATGGTTTTTCCTGACTGGGAAACTCTTCCTTATGATCACTTTTCACCACATCAAGATATAATATCACAACGATTAGCCACACTTAACGCCCTGAAAAAGCAGAAGCAAAGCGTGCTCATTGTGCCTGTAGCCACTTTAATGTTACGTACTGCCCCACCGGCATTCATTTATGGCAATGCACTCCAATTTAAGGTCGGTGATACGGTAGATGCACAACAACTTAAAAATGCGTTAACAGAAACTGGTTATCGGCATGTTCAGCAGGTAATGGAGCATGGCGAGTTCGCGGTAAGGGGCTCGATAGTGGATCTTTTTCCTATGGGGAGCCCTACTCCGTTTAGGTTTGATTTCTTTGATGACGATATAGACAGCATACGTCTTTTCGATATAGAGACCCAACGCTCTAGCGATAAAGTAGAAAACATTGATTTACTGCCAGCGCACGAGTTTCCAACCAACGATGAAGATATCGAACGGTTTCGAGTGGAATACCGGAATGCATTTGGTGCAAGTGCCGAGCAAGACTCTATTTATATGCAAGTGACTAAAGGTAACTGGCCATCAGGCATTGAATATTATTTGCCTCTTTTTTACGATCAGTTAGCAACTATCTTTGATTATTTACCAGAGAACGCCACTATTGTTCATTTAGGTGATATTGAACATGCTGCTGATGAGTTTTGGCTTGATGTGTATAAACGTTATGAAAACCGCAAAGTGGATCCACTCAGGCCTTTGCTTGAACCAGCGATGTTGTATCAACCTGTAGAAGAGCTGTTTAAAAACTTTAACAGCCATCCTAGGATCCGTCTAAGCGAAGCAAAACTTGGTACAAAAGCAGGTCATACTAACCTCAGCGCAAAACCGATTAAAGATGTGCGTATTGACCACAAACAGACGGATCCATACGCACAGTTATTGAAGTTTGTTACTGCTCAGAAAAAACAAAAGTCACGTATTGTGTTCAGCGTTGAAACCGATGGCCGACGTGAATCATTACTCACGCTACTAAAACCGACGGGGTTAAAACTTAAAGAGTTTGATAATTTTCAAAAATTCTTATCTGCAAAAAGTGATGTTGGGCTAGTTGTAAGTCCATTAGAGCAAAGTGTCTACCTATCTGGAGAGCCCAGCTTAAGCATCATTACAGAACAAGAGTTGTTAGGCGTTAAAGTCTCACAACGTCGCCGTCGTAAGCATAAGTACGAGCAAGGCCAAGATTCCCTTATTCGTAATTTAGCAGAATTAAAAGAAGGTCAACCCATCGTTCACCTCGATCACGGTGTAGGCCGTTATCTCGGTTTGCAAACCATTGATGCAGCCGGTGTCGCGACAGAATTTGTGACCATTATTTATGCGAATGAAGCAAAACTCTATGTACCTGTTTCAGCGCTGCATATGCTTAGTCGATATTCCGGTGGAGAAGAAGCAAGCGCCCCACTTCATAAATTAGGCTCTGATGTCTGGGAAAAAGCCAAACGTCGAGCGGCCGAGAAAGTCCGAGATGTTGCAGCAGAGTTGCTCGATATATACGCTAAACGACAAAGTAAACCTGGTTTTTCGTTCAAAATTGATGGTGCTGCATATCGGGAATTTAGTGACAGTTTTCCTTTTGAAGAAACCGATGACCAACGCAATGCCATTGAAGCTGTTTTGGCTGACATGCAGTCTAATCTCGCGATGGATAGATTAGTGTGTGGTGATGTCGGCTTTGGAAAAACGGAAGTCGCCATGCGCGGTGCTTTTGCGGCAGTCAATGACAATAAACAAGTGGCTGTTTTAGTCCCCACTACCCTGCTCGCCCAACAGCATTTTGAGAATTTTAAAGACCGATTTGCTGACCTGCCAATAGAGGTTGGGGTTTTGTCTCGTTTCAACAGCACCAAAGATCAAAAGTCTACATTAACAAAGCTTAAAGACGGCACCATTGATATCGTTATTGGAACGCATAAACTTATACAAGAGAGTATTAAGTTTAATGACTTAGGCTTATTGGTTGTTGATGAGGAACATCGTTTTGGTGTTAGGCAAAAAGAAAAAATTAAGCAGTTGCGTGCCGATGTTGATATTTTAACACTCACAGCCACGCCTATTCCACGGACACTTAATATGGCAATGAGTGGAATGCGCGACTTATCAATTATTGCCACCCCACCAGCGAAACGTTTAGCTGTTAAAACATTTGTTAAAGAACGCAATGATGAGTTGATCCGAGAAGCAATTTTGCGTGAGATTAAACGCGGGGGACAAGTCTACTTCTTGCACAACAATGTTGAAACCATCGACAAAACAGCTTCGGATATTGCAGCCTTAGTACCTGAAGCAAGTATTGCCATTGCACATGGACAAATGCGCGAACGAGAGCTTGAGCAGCTTATGGGAGATTTTTATCACCAAAAGCATAACGTACTCGTCTGTACCACCATTATTGAAACAGGTATTGATATTCCTTCGGCAAATACCATTATCATGGATCGTGCCGACAAGCTTGGACTTGCGCAATTACACCAGTTACGCGGCCGTGTTGGGCGTAGTCATCATCAAGCCTATGCGTACTTATTGACGCGAAATACCCAAACATTGACTAAAGATGCTGTTAAACGTTTACAGGCAATCGAGTCTCTTGAAGTTTTGGGGGCCGGTTTTGCGCTTGCCACACATGACTTAGAGATCCGTGGCGCAGGTGAGTTATTAGGTGACGACCAAAGTGGTCAAATTCAATCCGTTGGCTTCACACTTTATATGGAAATGCTGGAACAAGCGGTACAAGCATTAAAAGATGGCAAAGAGCCAACACTTGAAAATTTACTGCAAAAACAGTCTGACGTTGATTTAAAAGTCCCAGCGTTACTGCCGGATGATTATATTCCAGATGTGAACATTCGTTTGAGTATGTACAAACGTATTGCAAGTGCAAAAGACTTAGGCGAGTTAGATGAACTGCAAGTCGAACTCATTGACCGATTCAGTTTGTTACCTGATGCCGCTAAAAACCTATTCGCAATACAGGCTCTCAAGCTCAAAGCAAGTAATTTAGGGATCAGTAAGGTCGAGGCAAACATCAAAGGCGGGTACTTTGAATTTAGTACCTCGACAAAGGTTAACCCAACGTTCATTATAGGTTTGATACAAAGCAATCCCTCTATTTATAAAATGGAAGGTGCAAGTAAGTTACGTTTTGCAATCGAAGAAAAGAATGGGCAAGAAAGAATGAAGTTAATCAATGCAATGATGGATGATTTTGACAAAAAGGCGCTGGCATAAATGCACTTAGTAAAAACAATGATCATATTGTTGGCTGCCACAAGTGCTTTCGATGTTCATGCAGTACGATGGTTTGAAATCGAAATGATAGCATTTGAACAAAAAGCATCTCCTCTCTTGCGAGAAGATTTCAGTTTAGAGCATGCTGAGATCAAAGGTAACCGCAAGCGAGATTTACTCACTGATGGCTACAATGCGCAAGGACAGCAACACTGCTTAAGCGGCGATAGCTTTTTTGACCCTCGGCCACTGAGTGTAAAGTTAACCAGCAAGAATGCGTCATGGCTTTGTACTGACAGCGCCGATTACATGTCTAAATATGATATTTTGCCACTAACGCCTTTCGCACCGGCCCAAGAGCATATGGATAATATTTATCTACTGGCTAAAGAGCAGCTACAATTTGACAATACGGTAAGTAAGCTCAAGCGCAAAGGTTTAAAACCAATCTTGCATACTGGCTGGCGTTTTCCAGAGCAAAGTAAACGACGCGCACCTTTTATCAAGGTGTTTGCAGGCAAGCGTTTTCCGGTGCCCGTTAGCTACCATATTGCCGACACTGTCACTGAGCAAGGTTATGTGAGCTTATTACCCAAAAAACCACACGCTATGCCCTCTGAACACGCTGACAACTGGCAAATTGAAGGCCTAGTAAAAATACATGTGCGACACTACCTATACGTAACAACCGATTTAGATATACGTTACGAAATAGAAACTGGCGACACACAAATTGCACGTATGTCTCAGTACACACGGGTTTATAGTGGTGATATGCATTATCTGGATCACCCAAAACTTGGCATAATATTTCAAATTAGAAAATACCAACACTAATAACGGGGAAAAACATGAAACAATTTCTTATCATTGCGGGATTACTCTCGCTTGCCGGATGCTCTAAAGTTTCGCTTGAAAACTACAATAAAATAGAAGTTGGAATGGACAAAACAGAATTAGAACAAGTTTTAGGTACTGCTGATAACTGTGAAGAAAAAACACTGCATACAAATTGTACATGGGGTGACGAAACACAGTATATTAAGGTTACCTTAGTAACCGATAAAGTCACTCTTTACACAAAAAAAGGGCTTGAGTAATTTCTCCTCTAACTCGATTTCACCTACAAAGTTAGGTGAGTTCACCGGAATTTCTTTGTTTATTTAAACATACAATTTAGCACTTGGCCATGGCGAGCAAATTACGCCATGGCTTTTTAAAACGGCTACATTACTTCATTCCCTGCGTATTTCTTCAGACCTACGGTATATCAAAAGATAAATAACGCAAGAATAAGTCGTTATTTATCTACCAAAATTAATATATGTCATGCTAAGGCTTTTTGGCTAAAGTAACCGCTAATTTCTGACTCCTTTATAAAATACCGACTATTTCAGGCCATTTTTTGACCTTATCATTTTTTACGTTAAAGTTAATAAGGTCAATGCTTTGGATCAGAGCGAATGCGCTATTTCTAGGAAATATGTAGATGGATATTCTAATTATCGATGATGATTGTGTAGATAGAAAGATTATTAAAAAATCATTGAGTGCATCAACCTCTAACGATCATCACATAGTGGAAGCAAGTTCTGTATTGCAAGGTATTAAAGCCATTAAAAACCGTAGCTTCGATGTCATCATCTTAGACTACCGTATGCCCGATGTTAATGGGCTAGAATTGCTTATCGAACTCCGTTCGAAACCCAACTTGGGTGACACAGCCATTATTATGGCGAGTGGCTCTGAAGAATCACACCTTTCACTGGCATGTATTGAAGCCGGCGCTCAAGATTTTATTTCAAAGCAAGACATCAACCGAGAAAGATTAGATAAAGCACTCCAGCAAGCTAAAACACGCTTTCAAATAGAACAAAAAAAGCATGCTAGCTACCTGCAAGTAAAAGAAATGGCAGAAAAAGATGCATTAACAGGGCTATCAAATCGTTATCATTTCGACGAGATGATTTCTGGTTTAATCGCAAATAGCAAACGAAATAAGCAAAGTATCGCGTTGCTTAGTCTCGATTTAGACTGCTTCAAAATAATTAATGATACATTAGGCCACAGCGCAGGAGACGCAATATTAAAAGAAGTCGTTAACCGTATCTCGTCATGCTTAAGAAGTAATGAGGGGTTTGCTCGAGTTGGTGGTGATGAGTTCGCCATCGTTATAGGAGGCATTCAATCCATATCAATTATCAGCGTTATCACAAATCGAATTTGTGATGTGTTTAAATCCCCATTTAAAGTAGAAAACCATGAGGTGTATTGTGGCGTCAGTATTGGCGTTGCTTTATTTCCAACAGATGCGTGTAACGCTCAAGAGTTGATGAAATGTGCTGACATTGCAATGTATCGAGCAAAACAAAGCGAAGATAATAACATTTGTTATTTCAAGAGCGAATATCAACAAACGTTTCATAGGCGTTTTAGTATTCAAAATAGCATGAGCACACTCTTACATAGTTCTAGCTTCACGCTTGTATATCAGCCTGTTTTTTCTACTATCACATCAGAATTAACCAGTATAGAAGCGTTGATACGCTGGCCAAAATTCGAGACTATATACACTCCTGATGAATTTATACCGATTGCCGAAGAGTCAGGAATTATGGTTGAGCTCGGACAATGGATAATAAACACAGCGATAGCACAATTATCAATATGGCACCATAAATTTAGCCAGAAGTTAGTACTCTCGATCAATATTTCCCCCTTACAACTTAGAGACGGTGAGTTTACTGAATTTCTTGTAAGTACCTGTCAAAAATCAGGTATTCATAATCAATATGTGACACTGGAAATTACTGAACCGACCCTTTTCAACAAAAATGAGATGATTACGCACACGTTAAAACACCTCTGCGAACTTGGCTTCAACATAGCACTTGATGGTTTTGGATTAGGGCTTACTTCCATTAATCTCCCGAATTCAACATGCAAGTGCACCACTATAAACTATCAAGTGAAAAGACTTCCTCAGGCGTCTGATAATCTAAAATCTTTCTTGGACGACTGTTAATTTTGTTTACTACTTCTTGTAGTTCATTATCAGTTATAGTCGAAAAATCTGTTTTTTTGGGGAAATATCGACGTATCAACCCATTTGTATTTTCATTTGTACCGCGCTGCCATGAACAGTAAGGATCGGCGAAGTAAATATCCATATTAAGCCTATTTTCAAGCTTATTAAAAAGTGAAAACTCTTTCCCATTATCAAGTGTAAGTGTCAGCCTCTTAGAAGTGGCTAACGTTATAAACATTGAAATCGTTGCTTTATTGAAAAGCTCTGCTGTTTTATTTTCTATTTTTTGGGCCATTAGATATTTTGTTGCTCGATCCACATGAGTAATTATATATCCAGAGCCTTTCTTTCCTTCAACAAGATCACCTTCCCAGTCGCCAATACGAGACCGTTTCTCAACGACATTAGGTCGTTCATGGATACTAACTCGGTTTTTTATCTTACCTCGTAAGTCCCCATATTTTCTTTGTTTTTTTCTCTTTTTGTGACGTTTTGGTAATGCTTTATAGAGCCCACCACCAACTTGATAGTCTTTAATAACCCATTGATAAATTGTCTCATGACTGACACATTCTCCCTTGTCATTTGGATGGTTTTTTTTAAGCCTTCCAGCTATGGCATCTGGTGACCAACCTTCTTGCAGTTTATGTACAACATGCTGATAAAGCGTTTTATTAGCAAACTTTTTTGCGTGCCTTGGTTTCTTTCTACGTTCGGCTGCCAAGTCTTCTGCAGATTCATCGAAGTAAGTATAGTAAGGGGGTTTATTCCTCTTTACTTCTCGCATAATGGTAGTGTGGTGTCGGTTAAGTAAACGGCCGATTGAGCGGTAACTTTCACCACTATTATGGCGATAATAGATTGCTTTTCGCTCAAAACTGTTAAGATGTTCATAAGACATTTCTCAGCTCCTAAAATGTATTTGGTCGCACATTTACATTAGCAGAAACTGAGAAGTGTCTTATTTCTATCTAGTTTTTATACGTGGTGCACTTAGAACTTGAATTCGGGATTTATGGTGGGTGTCTTGTTAAATTTTGAAATACAATGGTAATATTTGGTGTCAATTAAACTTACTTGTCTTTTGCGTGCTGTAGCCATGAGGAACCTGCCTACCTTTTAAGCTGAACCTAAAAGATAGACAATGAATGAAAAACAGTCAATTTATGGTGGGTGTCTTGTTAAATTTCTCTTCACCACACAAATACGCACGGCGAACACACCGTGAAATACAATGATAATATTTGGTATCAGTCAAACTCACTTGTCTTTTGCGTGCTGTGGCCATCGAGGAACCTGCCTATCTTTTAAGCTGAATTTAAAAGATAGGCAATGAATGAAGAACAATCAATTTTGAATGGGTGTCAGTTAAAATTTGTGCTCATTGCTCCAAAATTTCGCGGCTAAAGCGTGACAAGCTATACTTAAGCGAGACAAAGGCAGTAATAGAAAATTCAGCATCTTATGTATGCTGAATCAGCATGTCATGGCACGACCCAAAAAAGCGCTATCTAAGAAACTTCAGGCAATATCCACAATGTGTGCCATCTCATGTGAAATGCACATGCCTTTGTCTGGCTACGCCTTTGAGAAATACTTTGAACCTGAGAATTTTAAAGAGAGCAAAAGAACAGGAAAAACATACCGTTCTGACAAATATGATCGCTTTATCAAAAACGGGGTTTCCCCAACAGGAAAGTCATTATCGCGGATAAAAGAAAAGTGCCCTCATGCTTACCAACATTACTGCTCACCTTTTTGGCTAGCAATTGAAGAAAAGCAGCGCACTCAAAACCAATGGCAAGAATTCTACTTACAGCTTGACGAGTCTGTTAAAAGCTTAGTATTTGAGTTTTTATGGCATGGAAAGATCCTTGATGGCCGTGTCAAACAGGAAAACATGCCACTAATCAAACTAATACGAATAGGTAATGATCATGCAATTGCAGCCCTCATTGGTCTACTTCTTCAACAATGTAATCAAGATGCATGCGCTTTCGAATATATTGAAACACAGCTTTACAATGTAATATTTAACTTCCTCTCTTATTTTTTCCCATACAACATACAACTAACGATTTACGCATACTTATACAACCAAATCCTCAATAAACCCCAAGAGCGAATTAGGGAGTCCCCTTGGCCAGATAACCTTGAAGACGTCGCTTATATGCTCCAAATTGAGAACAAAAATTTATTGCTGGCTGAAGATCTTGGTCTGGTTTGGTCATGTGAACAAGGCAGAGAGTTTTACTTTTGGAAAATGATGGGAGACAGGCGCGAAATTGTGAAAGAAATGTCTCTTGCCCATCGACACGGGCAATGGAAGCTAACTGATCACCCCAAAGGCTTAAAATGGCTTATTAAAAAACTGAATACAACAAGACCCAAAAGCGAAAAACTAAGCACTGAGTATGTTTATCGGTACGGATAATTTATAACCATGGATGCTAATTTTGATCGGATCTATGCAATCGCAAATTGGATCAACTGCCAATTTCAATGGATTCTACAATTGCAAATTCCATTGCATTTAGGCAGCCATTCCAAAATTCATTTGCACCCGATCCAATCTAAATCGGCATCTATTCCGACAAAACTAGCAAGGCTAGATTTGGCTCATTAGATGCCGCCAGATAAACAATTTGAATGGCTGTCCATTTAGTTACATTTAGTTAGTACAAGACGTACTGTGAAGTACCTCCATTGGATAAATTGATTGTAATTTCATTCTCACATACCTGAAAGTCTTCATAAGTGTCGTCCAAGTTAACAGTATCTAATAGAACACCATTCTGCATACTAATTATTATCAACTGCATCTCTGAAAAAACAACAAGCTTATCAAATAGTTGAATATATTCACAATAAAAGTAGTCTAGTTCAAACACCTTGTGCGAATCATTATTAATAAGTATACAATTTTGATCAATACCAATGAATAAATATGAGTTACTAAGCTCAGAGATTTCAGGAGTTATTAAATCACTTGACCATGAAAACTTATAATCTACTCCATTTAGTTTTAATACAGCAAACCTTCGAGAGATCTCGCTTTGAATAAGTAACTCTTGCGCGGGGTAGTCATCATATTGACTCTTACTTAAATAACTGATACTAAACATCATTAATTATAAACCTTTGGGATTATCGTTGATACATTCGGTTTACTACTAAAGTTCCCACCTTTGTAAAAAAAGCTTGTTTGGATAGCACCTCTATTTCCAATTTTTAACTCTTTCATAATACTGACCCCGTGCTCAGTTTGCTGGCGCTTAATAAACTTCCCTTGAGAAAACGTTTTGGCGAATACTTTGTAAAGCTGCGCTTCTGTTTCAATACCAAGCGTTGTAAGATCTTTCAGATTTTGAGCAGACCTGACAATATTAGACTGTTTTCCTGTTGTCACTCTACCGAAGAAGTAATTGTATTTATTAGGGTCAATATTGAAGTTTCCAGAACGACTCCAACTTTGCCTCAACATAGTTGTGCTTGGGCTTACACTAAACATCCTGATCAACGGCGATCCCATAAACCCAGGTGCTGTAATTGAGCTCGCTAAAAGCGATTTATCCCACCAACGGCCTTCAGGGCCGAAAAGCCCATCATAAACAGATTTGATATCCCCATAGTTCCCTAACTGTGTCGCTTCAGCCGAATTAACCCAGCTATGAATGTCAAACCCTCCACAGCTTTGTACTCCAGCTTGACATTTCTGAACAGCTAACCAATCCACATTACCTTTTTGTTTGCTGCCCCCTTCTTTCGCCTTTTCACCTTGTCCGCCCAAGTCATTGATTGACTTCGTAGTGTTAACACTCGCATTCTGTTGCTGCGTGCCATTTGATTTTTGCGCCCAACCCGCAGCCAAAGATGCGTCAGCGTATGCAGCCGCTTTTTCTCCACCAGATGGTTCTATATTACCCATGGTAACAGTACAGCCTACTGCATTTTTTCCTTTAATACTCGTCCCGGTAGAACAATACCCACTCGGATCCGTCCCCGCCAGCGGGTTATTCATAATATACGAATAAGGATTTATCGACTGGCTATTCCCCGGTGCTTGAATAACCGGATCCACACTCATAAACCGCCCGAGGTTATAATCGTACACCCGACCGTTCATATGAATAAGCTGTTGCTCATCTAAATGCTCGTGGTCAGTAAAGCCGCGCATCGTGGTCGCCGTGTCCATATCATCTAACATGGCTGGCAGTTTTTGCTGACCGCTGGCTTCTTTTGGCTTACCAAATGGGTCGAAGTTACGCTCTGCTAACACGTTACCATTTTTATCGGTAAACAGTCGTGCGCTGCCGAGGCGGTCTCGGTGGGTGTAACGAATGGTGGCACTTTCCCCTTCACCTTGGCTTACAACTGCCACATCACCAATATAGGCGCGCCAGGTGGTTTTGCCATTTTTAACGTCTTCTTCATATGCGCCGGCGTAATACATGTGTGTTTCACCTGCGGTGCCTTTGCCTCTGATTTGCCTATAGCGCATGTGGTCTGGGCCATACATAAACTCGGTCGTAACCCCATGCTTGGTAATGCTGACAGGTTTATCTAACGCGTTATACGTGGCAGAGCTCAAGCCATCGCCTTTTATCATATTACCGCGAGCATCGTAGCTAAAACCAACCCAAGCACCATTTTTCTTAACTTGCTTAACTGCATTGCTGCCGCCACCACTGAACCCAGCTAACGACGTATCGTACTTATACTCTGACGCATAGTCTGTTTTTTTGGTTAAGTTACCCAGTGCATCATAGCCATAACTAATGGTCTCTATACCATTGACTGAGTTACTTGTGAGGCGATGTAAGCCATCATACACGTAGCTTTCACTAAACGTATGTTGATTGCCAATACTGCCCGTGCTCACTGTCATGGCGTTTAAGTTACCAAAACCATCGTAACCGGTGTACTGAAGCGACATCAATTGGTCGTTGCCGTCTTTGGTGGTCACACTGGTCATTTGACCATTGACGGTACTGTATAAGGTGGTTTGCGCTAACCCATTCCCCAAAGCATGTTGGGTAATGTTGCCCAATATGTCGCGGTTGCTCACTGTTTGATATACATAGTCACTGGCCGCATTTTTTATCGACTCTTGGTAACCTAGGTTGTTATAGGTGTACTCCAGCGTGAGGTTATTCGGATAACGTACTCCTTTTACTCGACCATAATTACCATCGTAAAAGGTGGTATTGGTATAGCTTTTGCCATCGCCTGATACGGTGTGAGTGGTTGGGCGGCCAAAGCTGTCAAACCCATAGCTATGTGATACGCCATTGCCTGATGAGCTGGTCATTTGACCATAGCCGTTACCTGCATCAAAGCCATAGCTTAAATCACTTTCACCGGTTGCGGTGCGCTTGGTTACTCGGCCTAATGTGTCAACTAAATAAGTCAACGACTGAACACCATTTCGCGCATCTATTTGCAATTCACCAAAGCCATTGTAAGCGAATGTACTTGTGCCCTGATTTGGGTCTTCCACCTTCACTTTATGACCTAACGCATTGTAATACGCCTTGATTTGATTTTTACCCGCATCTTGAATAACCGCAGGTAACCCTTGGCTGTTATAGCCATAGTAAGTGTGATTATCCAGCGCATCTTTGGTTGCAACCAATTGCTTTAAGCTATTGTAGGTACGCGACATTTGACCAAGCGATAGACCAAGGCAGTTTTCAGTCACATCAATGGTGGTGTCTAAGCCTGAATAACCGTAAGTCACGGTCATTGTACCTGTAGTGGTGCTGGTACATTGTTGTGCCACCGTTTTGGTCGTCGGGCGGCCCAGTACGTCAAAACCTGAATAACGGGTGCCTACCGCTGAGCCATTTGCTTTATACGGCATCGACTCAAAAGTAGTACGCCCTAAGCCATCATATGTCGTATCTTGATATGCCCACGTACCATCAAAGCTTTGTGTGGCAACACGCAGCGTTCGACCCAGTTTATCTTGATATATTCGCGACTCTGGTGTTCCCGCACTGAGCTGCTTTATCATCATAACCGTTTTGGCTGGGGCGTGTGTATCGCCCACCACTGATTGTATTGCGGTATACTGGATCGGTGCACCATCGACTTTGCTGCTATACGGACGATTTAGATTGTCGTACTGAATGGTACTCGTTACCCACGCGCTGGCGCCAACTTGTTGCATCTTTAACGTTGGTAAGCCTGTTGCAGGGTTCACTTGCGTAAACACTTGATGACCTTTGGCATTGGTGACGGTCAGTGGGAAGTACCCATCGGTTGCATTTGCTTTACCATCTTTAGAGTATGTCATTGTCACTGGGCGTGTTTGTGCCACCCACTTACCGGCACTATTGCGTACATTTGCCGTTTTGTTCACACTGGTCGGTAAACCATAGATATTAAATACCGTGGTGGTGGTCGAACCTTCACCTGATTTAGCCGTTCCTTCTAATCCTTCTACCTTGACTGTAGTTGGTTTACGGTTAGTGGCATACTCTGTAAACGTGGTTTTTATGGTGCTGGCTTTATCTAAGGTGGCATCTACACCGGGGTCACTTGTATGCCTACTAGTAACTGCGGCCTTCGTTACCGACACGCTGTCTACTATATTAGGCCACCACACACCATTATAACTACAGCCTATATACGCTGAAAAAGTTGTGTTTGTGGTTGTTTTATATGTCCCCCAGCTATCTTGGACGGTATTGGTTGAGTTGGTTACATTACCACATGCGTCAATATCAACTGCGCTATAGTCTGTACGTGTAACTTCTGATTTATCATCAATGTCGTTCTGTACTTGTAGTTTTGACTGCAAATAAACATGCTTCACGCCATCAATAGTATGACTGCTATTAACCTGCCAAGTTGATTGTGCAAAGCTGATGGCGCTTGTTTCATTTGTGAGTGTATCTAACTGACCTGCGGTGCGCGCGCTAAAATCATCAGGCAGGAAGCTTGCTTGGCGGAATACCTTGCCATGCATAGGAAAAACTTGTTTAAAGTCTGATTGAGACACCACACCCAACGTGCGGTTTTGCTCTATGATGCGCTCAAAGCCCATAAAGCCTCGACCTTGGGCATTATACACCGCCCCTCGGTACGCATAATCTGTATATTGTTTACCGCCAATACCATCATCTTGGCTAAACGTGGTAACCACATACATGCTTGAGGCAAAGTTCTGGTGCCCTTTGACGTAGTTCGTGCCTTTTTCATACAGCTTTTTAGCACCCGCTATTTTGGTATCAAGCCCTGATGAAAGTGGGCGATATGCCCAACCACTTTGATGGCCAACCCCATTGGTGACCGAGGTCAGCATATCAGATGGGGCATAATCACTGCCCGTTTCGCCAGACCCTGAGCCATAGTTACGGCTTACATTGACTTTGCCTTGTGCAAAACCACTCGGTGGTGCAGTACTGAAATTACATCCCAATGACCCAGATGAATCACAGCGGTAACCATAGTTGAAAATCATATCAACTAACCCATCACCTTGCCCATCAACCAACATACTGTGGTTACGTGAACCATAAAACCCCGTAGTGTGGGCACTAAATGCCCCATTACTCAAACGAATGGCTTTATATTGATAAATACTGCGGTCGTAGCGCGTATCTAGTGTCTTAACATAGGCGAAATTACCGGCGCCTATTTTCTCAAGTGCGTTATCAAATTGATCTCCACAAACTTCACCTTTAGTGAAACCACTGTCTATTGTTGCTTCAATACAGTGGCTTACTGTAACCGTAGCGGGGTATAATATTTCCTCTTTACCATCATTATCAATGTCGCCAATTTGTAAGGCGTTCGCGTATTTTGGTTCATAAGCCGCGTCCCTAACCTCATCATCTGAACCATAGAATTCCTTATATATAACTTCCCGCATTGGCATATTAAGCTCAGTATCATGAAAGTCGGAAAACGTCCCGCCCTGATTATATCTTACATACAAACGCGTTTTATTCGTACTGCGATTATTGGGAGATTTCCACCCTAGCCAATCCTGTAGCCCGTCACCGTTCACGTCGGCAAAGAAGTAAAAGCGGGTATACTGCGTAGAACCACCATCGCTACCATAGCTACCACTATCAGGTAACCCCGTTCCACGCTGTAAGCTCACGGTATTCTCACTGGCATGGGTAAAATAAAGGGCATTGATGGGCGCTTGTCCGACTACAGCTTGGTCCCTGCGTCGGTCCCAGCCATCCGTTACATAAAAGTCAGCTAACCCATTCCCATCTAAATCCCCCATAGGCACAATATTGTACATCGTGGTATGTGGCATTTCGGGGATATTTTTATCTAACGTCATGAGCACTGACTGATTTGCTGCAGTATAAGGCGCAGTAATATTGCCACTGTGATAATAAATTAGCACTTGATCTGCATGAGTAGAAACAAACTTGTTCAAAATAAGGACATCGGGATAGCTATCACCATTGTAATCTTGAACCGCAAGTATATTCGCTAACGCTTCTACTTGAATATCCGTGGTCCCAGCTTTAACACTGCCATCTTTATTATTAAGGGTATACTGTAAGTTTCTGCCTGTGCCAGATAGAACCAAGTCAAGTTGATCAGAGTAACCGTCTAAATTGAGGTCTGCGGTTTTTTGATGACAATTTTGTACCGCCCCGCCATCATAAACACACGAATTGGTTGGGTGCGTGTTGTTAACACTGACGCCTTCTGCATTAATATATTTACCCGGCCAGTCGCGCGCGCCATCTCCATTACGGTCAGCAACTGGTGCGTTTTGGGTAATGGTTGTTAATGTTTGAATGTCTAAATGTTCATTCTTAACCGTCATCGCAGTGTCTTGCCATGTGAACGACGTTGCTGGTAAACACGTTGTATTTGCGCATAGTTGTACAGATTCTATTAGCTCACGCGACGTTGCGGCACTGGTTTTATAGGTCAATGTCAGGCTATTTATTTCTGAGGTATTATTATACGTTACAATTCGCTTTAGCCGCTGTGTTGACTCGTAATACCCTCCAGCCATATACCCTGAACGGGACGCATTTTTACCTTCGTATTCAAACTGAACTGTTTGTTGGCCTTTTTCGCTTTCACTGTTACCGGTATACGCGATTTCTGTCAGCAGTTTTTCAGCAACACCATAGTCTGTATAAGTGTAATGCATATAGTTGTTCGCTGTTGCATCATGCTGATGGCTTATTAACCATGTGTTTGTTTGCGTACGACCTGAGTGAGTCACACGCGAATCTGCCTTTTGACCAAAATACGCCGTGGTACCGTTGGCATATTCAGCTGTAAATGACACACTCCCTGAGTTTAATTTACCAGATTGCGTTACTCGAACCAAACTTTCAAGCTCGGTGCGGTACACGGTATTATCTTGCCCATATAGACCACTGACATTAATTAAGCGTTGGCCGTCTAGGCATAGTTTGTCATTGTCATTGTACTGTGGATTTTGGGTAAAGCTATCTTGGGCATACGTTGCTGCGCATCGGCTAATTTGTGAGCCTGCCGACAGTGCAAAACCAACCCCAGCAATGCCATTGCCTGAACGCGATGAGTAATTAAGTGAAACGCTTGGCTGCACACCATTTCGACCTGGAGGTAAAGGCATAGGAATACGATAACTTGCCGCACCACCACTCACACTTGCACTGCCTGTGGCAGTACCTACATTGCCAGCTGTTGGCGCGGTAATATCAACTAACTTTGCATCAGGCAATGCCGCTGTCGTTGTTTCTGAGAAGCCCAACGTACTTGGCTCAATAACATAGTTCCACAAACTACATTTATCATAACTGAAACATATTTTGATCCGGTACGTTCGGCCATTTCCGGCTGGCAAGGTATAACTTGATTGATTGCCATCTAATGTTGCCCAAGCTTGCCAATTCAAGTTCGCATTATCATGACAATTTGCCGAACAATTTGCGCTTTCTATGGTATAACTCACCGCCCCATTAATTGCCGGCCATGACAGGTCTACTCCATTAGAGCTAAGTTGAAACCCTGATAGATCATAAATGCGCGCTCTTGCAAAGTTACCGCATGTACCTGCGGTATCACATGCAGCAACTCGGTATACAACACTATTCCAACCTTCGATATAGTCACTTGCACTTACCGTGACACTGCATGATTTGTATGTTTTCCCCGCGACAACCTGTTGCGTCATATTTTGACACGCTGCGGTTTGCCAAACACCAACCCCCACCATACGCTCTAATTGATAGTTAGCCGCTCCCGCGATATGAGACCAAGTTAGGGTATATTCACTTTGCTTGTTTGGTTGTTGGGCAACATCAAACTCTGCTGGCTTTTCATACACCACTTTATCAACCACAGCGCACTTGGTATGGGTGAAATCACTTTTTGACCCATCGTTGAAAACAGTGAGTACTTTGTAACAATACTCGCGCCCTTTAGCATGCGGACCTCGCTCAACATTCATCAAAGTTTGCGTTATTTTTGGCAAATTAGAAGCGGGGTATACACCAATTAGATTTTGTAATTCACCATACAACTCGTACTCTTTAACATCTAATGCTTGTGCTTCACACCAAGATATTGCGATTTTCTCGCCTGTATTCACTCTCTCAGGTACGTTTAAACATGCTGGCGTCAAATGCACATTAGACGGTGAGTCTAAATAGGCACTCGGATTAAAGTTGCGATAAAATACCCTATTATGATTACCGCACACCCCTTGGGCATCACACGCGGAGACTCGATAAGCCATATGAGAAGTTCGACCATAATAGTATTTATGGAAGTCACTAAATTGCTGATGCAGCTGAGTTTCAGAACCGTAATACACCGGCTGCCAAAGCACCGTGTCTGGTGTATATCTACCCGGATCATAGGTCTGTTGCTCTAATAAATATTTTACAGGTGGAATATCTGACGATTCAATTGACGGCGCTTGCCAACTAATCTTAAAGTCTTTAGTGCCGATTTGTACCATTGTGAAATGAGTGACCGCATCGTAACGTTTAAAGCCAACAACAGTACACATAGTTGGCGTATAAGGCCCATGGGTATGATCTGTAAACCAGGCTCGAACTTTATAACAATACTCTCGCCCAGGCGCGAGCTCGCTGGCCGGTCTATAAAGTACGGAATAATCATTTGCATCTGCAGTGAATACATACTTTGCAATCGCACCTTTTAGCTCGCCCTGCACTTCGTACATTTTAATTGGAAGGTCGATTTTAGGCTTTTTCCAGCTGATCCTTATTTGACTGCTTTGCGTTACTTTTTCTGGTACGTCAAAGAATTGCGGGGTTCTGTTGTCGACCCCCGTAATCACTTTTGTAAAACTTGTGTCGATTGTTCGTGGATAAGCACAAAAGTCATTTCCTCTGGCTTTAATACATGCTTCTACCCGAAAGTTGTATTCCCCTTCAAGGTGTTGCGTTACAGTGTAGTTATTATCGCGAATATTCGCATAACGTGACTCCCAAGCGGATCCACGGCGTGACATAGTCAAAGCATAATAATTGGCATCTTTTACGCTATTCCAGTTAAAATTAATCTGGCTACTAGAGGCCTGTACAGCTTGGATATTAGTTGGTTGTGCACCCACCACATGCGCAGCTGGCACGGTATAACTAATCGAGCTTGCTGACGTACATTGATTTTTATTGTCACAAGCCTTTATTCGATAATTTTGCTGGCCGTGCAAATCAAAGGTGTCAATTGTATGCACTTGTTCAAAGGTGCTTTGTTGTATACGTGCCACTGTTTTCCAGTGTGTATCTTCGCTTTGTGTACTATGACGCGTTAATACACTTTGAAGTCGCGAGCGCATGTTAATAAATGTTTTTGCAACAGGGACTTGATAACTTTCACGTTCAATTTCATATGTAACCGCTCCAGGTACATCACGCCAAGAAATTTTGTGTACCCCGAAATCAACAGCCACTTGATTTACGTCCGACGGCGCATTCAATACCCGAGTACCAATCACGGTGCAAATTGCGTTTGATGAAGCAAGCATACTGCCTTGCGCGTCAACCCCATTCACTTTAAAACAGTATTTGCCATCTGCTAGGCTTGGGTGATCAAAAGATTGCGCGGCATCCCCATAAGACCAATTACCTGTATATACGGTCTCATAATTGCCGTTTATAGCAGTACTACGTTGAATTCGATACATTGCTGCGTTAGGCACATTGGCCCAACTGATCTGAAATGGCTGCCCAGCGTCAATCACCTGAGGTAATGACAAATATGCAGGAGCGCTGTCACCCGCACCATTTAAACTCACAGTCACTTCATTAGCATAATCTTGGCAAAGCTGCGCTGAGCTACACCCCACCACTCTAAATTCAACGTCTCCAGTGACTTCATTGGCTAAAACAAACTGGTTGTCTGTGACAATGACTTCTTGCCATTTATTTCCCGCAACTTTATACATGACTTTGTATTGGGTTACATTCGCCTGTGGGTACCAAGTGAGCACTCTTTGGCCCTGTGCATTAATATCAAAAGTGGTGCTGTACTTATCCCATTCATGGCGGGTATTGGCAGGCTTTGCTGGCTGCTCTGGGCGTTCATCAAGTAAATTATACGTTGCAATAGGCAACCACGATTTACTCGCATAGGCACTGCTCATAGAGCAGCACATAATACTACATACTAAAAATATACTGAGGTGTCTTAAATTCATTTTAACTGGCTCAATTTAGCGAATGAATAATATAGGTGTGGTGTTTTTATCATATTGTTTGATCAGCCTCGCTGTCTCTGAAAAACACGCTAATAAGACCTATAAATATACCGGTAGCAACTCGTTTAAATGTATGACTCATCACTCTCTACCTAGATTTAATCTTACACGGGCCAAAGCCGCATATTGGATGAGGGTTAGTTGCTATCTTTGCTTTTAAATACCCATTGCGATTTGCGCGATTCTTACAAACCCCGCTTGTTCCCAATACAGAAGATGTTGTTATAAACGTATACTCACCAACTATTTCTAATAGCCGCCCACCGAAATAACCTGGGCTAGAATTTGCTCCCTGTGTGTAAACCTCACCTCGGCAGTCTGGCTCAGTAAAAAAGGCTTCTCCGCTTCTTAGATTCTCATGAGGTTTAATATCTATTAAAGACGCATCATCCTCATTAGCTAAAACCCAGTAACGGCGTGGATTAGAGCTTCGGTCTATTTCAAAAATAGTACCCACCTTGGTTACGCCATCCCATTTATACAAACTCAACTGCCCACTGCTACCACGGGTTGTATTTGCTATGGTATCTCCAACCTCAACGCTTTGGGCACGCTCATATCCGGTACTGTTGGCACAATCATTGGCTGAGGTGACTGATATACTGCGGTTATCTGTCATGGCGGCAACCAGTAAGGTATAACTGGCTTTACCTGCGGCGCTTTTTAACGACAGTGTCCATTGTTGATTATTCGCGGATGCCACACAGTTAGGTAAAGTGTGCGACTTAGCATGTGATGTTGAAAAATACACCGTATCACCATCCACTTTAATATTGGTGATTTTATTGTCTGAGGCAACGGCACTGCCGCTGTACAACAGAGTTAACGCTGTTGTCAGCACAGCTGTAGCAGTATTTAATTTTTGAGACATGTAAGAAATTCCATATTTTTCTTATTTTTAGATGATTAGATTTAGTAAAGGGCAATATACAGCTACTGCGTTCGAATTTGGCATGGGGCTACACCACATGTTCGGTCTATAGCATTCAGATTTGTTACTATGACGCTTTTATATTGCCCAGACATTGAATGGCACTGACTGCCAGTTTGTTGCTTATATGATTTTACATAACGCTGTGATGGTGCATTTCCAACATGAAAGAAGTGGCCATTGTTGAAATTTTCATTATAGCTCAATTTAGTTGTATCAACGGCATCAAGCGCGACGTCGCCGGTACAATCGGTATTTGTATAATAGACCCATACCGGCTGCATATTATAATAAGGGGCGACACTGTCTAACCACTTATCCCCTTCGTTTCTCAACAACTGGAATGACGTACTATTACCTATCCCAGTTATACTATAGATAGTACCCACCTTTGTAACGCCATCACCTTGGTATAAGGTCATTAACTTACTGCTTCCAGCCCCACTTTGTTGACTGGCATTACCCACTTCAACGCTTTGTGCGCGCTCATACCCGGTGCTATCGGCACAATCATTGGCTGAGGTGACTGATATACTGCGGTTATCTGTCATGGCAGCAACCAGTAAGGTATAACTGGCTTTACCTGCGGCGCTATTTAAAGACAGCGTCCACTGTTGATTATTCGCGGATGTTACACAGTTTGGTAAAGTGTGCGACTTAGCCTGTGATGTTGAAAAATGCACCGTATCACCATTCACTTTAATATTGGTGATTTTATTATCTGAGGCAACCGCAGTTGCTGACATAACTAACGAGGTAGCCGCCAATGCACTGGCTGTAAGTGTATTAAGTGTGAAGTTCATGATAAGAAGTCCATTATTTATATGAGTGTGAGGGTGCTTTAAAACGCTAGCTTAGTTATAACTTACTGAGTTAGTTGTAACTTACCGAAATAGCGCGTGGTGTTTCATAACCGGCTTTATCACTGCACGTCAGTGTCGACTCAACGGTTACTTTTGAAGAAGAAGACTGAGCATGAAGCAAAGCGCGGTACAAATCAGGGCCATTTTGTGCGTTTAGAGAAAACGCCCAAACATTGCTATTGCCTGCTTCAACACATGCTGCTGAGGTTTGATTTAAATACGTAAAATAGACAATGTCATCGACAATTTTTACGTTTGATATATTTGCCAAAGCCGTGTTTGAAAAAAGTGCGCTTAAAATGAGCAGCTTTGTATGCATTACCGCTTTTACTATTAATTTAATAGGCATAATGTAGAGTGGTAAGTTAAAGGGGCCGCATTTTAATCAAAATATCGTCAGGTGTCAAAATAGGTAACGTACAATTATTCAATTACTTCCAACAATAAAATAAAAAATAAAGCGATACAGTAAACTGCACGAATGGCGGAGTTAGCCCCTTTTTACGCTGCGGGGGCACTGTGCAGCATAACCGCCATATAATCTTAACGTATGAATATATTGAATGTGTGCGCTCAAAACTTCAGCGGCTCAACAACGTTCCTCAATATTTCGCTATTTAGTACTTTAGAGGTTTAATGTGACCTACAGAAGCTACTGCATAAAAAAACCCAGCTTATCGCTGGGCTTTTTATGTACATTAATCAACGCGTATTACTATATGTGTTTAGTTAAATGCGTTTAGTTAAATGCGTTTAGTTAAAATTTATAATTAAATTTAATATACGCTTGTCGTCCTAGTGCACTGTGGGTTTTATTATCTACTCCCATTGATTCTGATGGTGCTTGAGGCGCTTCTTCATTAAATAAGTTGGCTGCACCGACTGTCAGTACCAGTTTATCAAAACCAACATAGCTGACGGTGGTATCAACGGTTGTCCATGAGTCAATTTCAAACTTATTGCCATCGCTGTCTTCTAAGTCTTTATATGAATCAATGTGGCTCACACTTAAGGTGGCCACCCAATCGTCACGATTCCAATCTACACCACTGGTCCAACGCAGTTCAGGGTGTTGGTATTCACCGTTACGGTCATCAATCACGTTAATACGATTACCTGCGTCGTCACTTTCAAACGTTTGCTCTTCAAAGTTAAGCGCATACGTTAAGTTATAATTGAATTTAAACTCACCTAAATTGTCGGTCATTAATTTATATTCTAAATTAACATCAAAGCCATCTGTTTCACGGCCACCAATGTTCACAAAGGTGTCGTTAATTTGTAAAATACGACCCAGTGTACTGCCCTGATTTGGTGCGCGTACTACAAGGCTTGTATCACTGCCACAACAATCAACCAGTTTTTGTGCGCCAATTTTCTTGATCAGGTTTTCTTGATCATAGTTCCAATAATCAACACCAATACTGAAGTTATCTGTTGCTTCCCACACCACGCCTAAGTTGAAGTTTTCAGACTCTTCTGGCTGCAAGTTTTTGTTACCCGCCACAATCGCAGTGTACTCTGTTGGTTCACAATCCACTTCAGCACCTGTTTGACGACAACGCTCTTTATCAATCACACTGGGGGATTCATCGGTACGGCCTAAGTGTAACTGAACCAGCGAAGGCGCTCTAAATGCGGTACCCCAAGAACCCCTTACAACAAGCTCATCAATCGGTGACCAACGAAATGCCACTTTTGGATCGGTAGTTGTACCAAAGTCACTGTAATCTTCATGACGCACAGCCAATTGCAGTTCGAGGGTTTCAAGTACCGGAATACTAAATTCAGCGAACACAGCAGTATTGTCACGGTCGCCATTGGCTTGTGTTGCTTCTGTACCAAATATTTCGCCACGTAGATACTGGCTATCTGGGTTATCTTCGATTTTCTCATAGCGATGTTCAAAACCAAATGCCGCTGCGATATAGCCCGCATCTAATTCATACAACTCGCCAGAAATAGTACCATCTAAAGATTGCATCGTAGATGATCCATAACGTGTTGTTGTGGTCTCGAAAAATGCTAACCCTTCCGCTGTATTTGTGCTGGGTTCAAACGGGTTCCATAAACCTGTATCGATTGCTTGCTGCGCCCTCACCTTATTCGGGAAACCGTCAAATCCGCGCTCTACCGCACTTGAACGGATCATGGAATAAGCCACTTCCCAATCCCACTCTTGAAAGTTACCACGGGCGCCTAGTACGCCTCGATAATATTCTGAGTCCACATCTTTCTTTCGGTTGCCAATATCAAACGTACGACGGCGCATTGAAATATCAACACCATGTAGGAAATGGCTTGGGTCGTTTGCAAGAGGATGATTTGGGTTAGTACCACTCATTGTTAATTCTGTAAAACTTGGGCTGCCAGCCCCTTGAATAAAAGTTGACGTATGCTGTGCCGAAAACTCTGCGAAGCCTTCAACATCATCCATTATTTCTTGCACACCATTATAGTTAAAGCTATAGCGCTCGGTTGATGGCACTAAACTCATGTGCGGTGCATAATCATATCGGCATATATCACCAATGATCAGCGAAGGGTCACATTTGTCATTCCCCCACACATCTGCAAAAATCGTTTGCCTAACTTGTGTGCCATCATCTTCAACGCGTACCACAGGCAATGCATTCCACTGAGCTTCAGTCAGCATGCTACGCACCACTTCAACGCTACCTGGAATACCTGAAGAACTTAGGGCATTGTTACCACCGCGAAAGCGCTGATCAGCTGTAGCCGCGTAGTCTCTATCTGAATAAAAGATATCGCCGCGTTTGAAATAGTCTAGCGAGAAGTTATGGTTGCCCTTGTCATTTGATGAGCCCCACAAAATAGTGAAATTGTGTTCTTCTCCGCCGCCATCGGCTGTATCAGACACTTTACCCGACACTTCAAACCCTTCAATATCGTCGCGTAAGATAATATTAATTACCCCAGCTACCGCATCAGAGCCATACGTTGCCGACGCACCATCTTTTAGAATATCGATACGTTTAACCGATGAAATAGGAATACTGTTTAAATCTACAAATGATGTTTCGATGTCTTTTGCAAACGGGCTCACAGCAACGCGGCGGCCATTAATTAAAACTAACGTAGAAGATGCACCTAAGCCACGCAAAGCAACACTTGACCCCCCATTGGCGGTATCATCACTTGAGTTACCTTGTGTACTAAATGTACCAGCGCCTGATACGGGTAACTTTTGCAGGGCACCAATTAAATCGGTTGAGCCCGTTGCCGCAAGATCCGACGCAGACAATGATTGAACCGGTGATGGGCCTTCCATATCTGTTCGCTTGATATGCGAACCAGTTACCTCAATTCGTTCCACTTGATTTTCTTCTGCAGAAAGCGCTGCACCAGAGTGTGCAAGCAAGATTGCTGCTGACAATGCACTGAACTTAAATGTTGTCTTCATTATGTTTGTCCCTGTTGTAGTGTAAGTTATTGTTTTAATTAATCACATAGAGTTTTATCACAATTTAAAAAGACAAACAAATCAACATATTTACAACAAAAACAAAAACCACGTACACAAAATAACAACAAAAAAACAGTAATTAGCCCTTATAACATGTACCTTTAGTTATTTTATTTAGCTTTACTGAATGGAGTGATTAAAAAAACCACACTCCACACAGCATTAAAATTCGCATTTTTTAACATTAAAGGTACATAGCTGCGCCTGGTGAGTCTCTTGTTACCTTATTTAAAGCGCTCTACAGCCTACCTTTTGTCGTGTTTCACAAAACGACTTAAAATTATTTAGATAATTGTAAGTAAATGAGAATACATAATTAGAATCTATATTTGCATTAGATATATTAACAATATAAATACAAATGGCATACAATATACATTTCAGTATTGCATTTGATGAAACTCAATTCACTTAAACTCTGATCAAAAGAATAAATAACCCTTGATTTACGATATTTTATGAATAAAATCACCTTCGTTATAAAGTTGTAACTCTATAAACCAAAATAGACCTTAAGGATGAATTATGAAAAAACTAATCGCTGCATTGATTGCAGCCACGACGTTAACCGTATCTGCGCAATCAGATGAAATTAACACACAATTATTGAGCCAAAAAATAAAAATTGTCGCAATAGGACAAAGTGGTTTTGATCCAAGGTGGCGGGAACCAACCTGCAGTATTACAAAAACAGATAAAGATGAGTTTGGTCAGTCTTATATGATAAGCCATTTTGATATGTGTACCTGCCAAAACAGCTTAAAAGCCAGTTATTTAATCGAAGATACTCAAGATAACCCAGATCAAAAAGCCGTTATTTGTTACATTCCCAATAACTAATTCGTATCGTCAGTCGTTTTATTAAACGACTGACTTCACATTAACTTCAATCTTCAACCTTCCACACATTACTTATAGATTTTTGATTAAAAACAAACACAACGACTCAACCTCACTACTGATATTCTTATTCTGTTAAGCACCCCGAAATTCATTCCTATGGTGTTTTTGTAAGTTATTACTCATAAAGTCGAATAAAATGGCCCTACTGACTAAATAAAATACAGCCACATACGTTTAAGTAACGTTTTTTACAAAAAAACATAACCGCTTAAAAATAGGAAAATGACTCAATATGAAATTATTTAAAGGACTAAGCTTTACCATTGCATTATTGCTGAGTGTCTTTGCATTACCGCACAAAAGCTATGCTCACGGATTTATGCTTTCCAACCTCGTGCTAACAGCAACAGTATCCTCAAATAGCAACTATGAAATTTACCCGCATCAATATAATAGTGCGTCGTGTAAAAAGGCCGAAGAGTGGAAGTTTAGTGTACACGATATACTTAATTACGACTGGCTCGAAAATGCCATGTTGATGACCAATGGAGAATGCTACATTAATGGGTTGACGACAAACGATGCTGCCATTGACGGTATGCTTCAAGACATCTATGAACCCGCGATGGACCAATTTTCACTTATTAGACAAAACTTTCAAGAAATAAATACGCAGATCGTGAATAATATTGCCTATGAATCTGATGGAAAAATATCAAAAATAGACACCACCATTGTAGGTGATATTGTCATCTCAATAGACGGTGTGGTTAATTCAAATGGCGATGTACCAGTCAAGATTCATGGCTTTGACGCGGTTACAGTAGGCAAAATCACGAAAAAAATACTTTTCTCTAATGTACATATTTACCCTAAGATCACCTATGCGAGCGTCAATTTAAAAGGCCGATACAACATACATAATCGAACTTTAAATATTGATTCTAATTTATCCAACTTCCGACCCGATGTAGCGGTAGATGTTGATATTCCCTCTTTCTTAGACCTACTTGACAGACTAACACCTAAAATATTTGAAACACTACAAAGAGAGTTTGGTCGCATCGTTATCGACGTATTTAAATTCGTTGGTGTCGATGTCATAAACAAAGCACCACAAGCAGTACAACATAACGTAACGGTTAGCAACTCTTCAATTGTGCCTATTACACAATTAGATAGTTATCAAAGCGGTGACAGAGTGAAAATGGATATCATTTTATCATGGGGCCAAGTAAGACTGGTTGATGCTCAAAGTGATATTGCCTTACGAATATGGTTGACCTATATATTCTAGTGCGTATTTGGGGTTAAAAAGCGTGCTTTTTAACCCCACTCTTTATGTTAATATACATCAACTGAAATCGCAGCAATCCGCCACTTCTCGGCTTCCAAAAGAGACGCCGATTGCTCTTGAGTTAATATTTGTTCTTGCACTGCCAGCTCTACTTGCTCGATAAATGACAAACTAACAGTATCTATACGACCTTTAACCCATTTATTAAACAGCGCCCTATAAGTAAAAGTAGCACGACTCAAGTTGTATGCATGCTCCATAGTATGAATAGCACCTTGATCTCCTATGCGGCATAAATGACTCACTCGCTCTCTAGATGCATCGCTTTGGCGCAATGCTGAACACACTTGTATCACCAATTTATCATTGGGTTGTTTGCAACCATGACCCACAATGTACATTAACCGTTTTAATACGAAGGCAATTGGCATATTGGCAAAGTTATCGATGAACTCATCTAATGCGGTAAATCCCTGCGCCAAATGGTGTTCCACTGCGTAGCATACACTTGGCAGGTCCCCTTGCTGGCGGCCATCATGTTCATACTTTTTCAATACGCATGATGCTAAGTATAAATGACTTAGCACATCTCCTAATCGCGCTGAAAGCATCTCTTTACGCTTTAGCTCACCACCTAACCTCAGCATCGCGAGCTCTGCACTTATCGATAAACAGCTGCTCAGCCAGTTTAATTTCTGATAGTACCTTTTTGTGGGCCCCGATACAGGTGAGGCCGAAAATAAAGCACCGGTCAGCCCATAGCCAATACACTTTATTGCATTGACACCAGCATGCTGTAAATGCGCCATGAGTAGTTTGTCAAATGGTTTAACCGCTTCATCTGCGGGTTTATTTTGAATCGTTTGTATCTCTTGAAAAATGTAAGGATGGCAACGTGTTGCACCTTGACCAAAAATCATCAGGTTGCGCGTCAAAATGTTAGCCCCTTCAACCGTAATTGAAATAGGAATGCCCATATAATTATTTGCTAAATAATTGCTTTGTCCTTTTTGGATGCCTTTTCCAGCATGAATGTCTAACGCGTCATTCATTACAACTCGCGACATCTCAGTGAGGTGGTATTTTGCAATTGCCGTGATAACTGCAGGGCTTTTTTTCATATCAATCGCTTGGGCCGTTGTTTGCCTACACGCTTCAATACTATAAGTCAGCCCTGCCACTCGAGCTAAGCTTGCTTGAACGCCTTCAAAAGCCCCTATAGGTACACCAAATTGAGACCGAACTTGTGTATATGCAGAAGTCATTCGCGTGCATAAGTGCGCCGTGCCGGCACTTAATGCCGGTAAAGAGATCCCTCGGCCTGCACTCAAACAAGACACCAACATGCGCCACCCTTTGCCTACTCCTGCTTGCGAGCCAATGACCCAATCCAGAGGAATAAATACATCCTCTCCTTGCGTTGTTCCATTCATAAACCCTTGGTTAAGGGGATTATGCCTGTCACCCACTTTGACTCCTGGGTGACAGGTTGGGATCAGCGCACATGTGATCCCTAAATCTTCAGTGTATCCCAATAGCTTATTAGGATCATAGGCCTTAAAAGCCAAGCCTAATACTGTGGCGACCGGTGCTAACGTAATATACCGCTTTGACCATGTAAGACGTAAGCCAAGCGTGCTTTTTCCTTCATACTCTCCCTCACAAATAATGCCAAAATCTTGGATACTACCTGCATCTGAGCCTGCATCTAACGCCGTTAATGCAAAACAAGGCAACGCGTCGCCTGATGCCAGCTTTGGTAACCAATCGTCTTGCTGTGTCTGTGTACCGTAGTGTAAAAGCAACTCCGCTGGACCCAAGCTATTAGGTACCATAACAGTGACTGCTGTAGAGAGGCTTTTGCTGGCAATCATCGCGACAATGGTCGAGTTAGCTTGTGCACTAAACTCCAACCCCCCAAATTTTTCAGGGATAATAAATGCAAAGAACCCCTCTCTTTTTAAATACGCCCAAACTGCTTCAGGTAAATCTTTATCAGCTTGAATTTGTTCTTCATCGAGCATATCGAGTAGGTGAACAAGTTTTGTATTAATGAAAGCTTGCTCTTTATCGCTCAGTTTAGGGGCATCTATTTGATGCCACTGTTGCCAGTTGGGCTTACCTGAAAACAACTCCGTATCCCACCAAGTATCTCCGGCTTCCATCGCTTCTTGCTCGGTTTGACTCAAAGTAGGCAACGCCGATTTAAAGTATTTCATGGTAGGCAGGGTAACCAACTTATATCTAATTGAATGCACCATAAAAATCACACACATAGCGATAATAACCAATACAATAAAGCTCATTTTTGACCTCCTGTTCACAGTTTATGTATTGAATTAAAATATAGCGTAAACTCAATTTAACACTGCATTTATCGTACAGTAATTGTAGCTCATCACCTTCACTGTTATCATTTCCCTGCTTTTACAACAACAAGTGATAATTTCATGAAACCACAATTTAAACTTAGCTTTGGGGCATTGATTGTCGCAAGCACATTAGCCCTGACAGCTTGTAACAATACAGCACCTAAAAACAAACAAGTAACAGAGCAAGATGCTGAGCTATTTCTAGCTCAATCAGAAAAAACCTTAGTTGATTTGTCTGAACGCTCTGGCCGCGCAGAATGGATATACGCAAACTTTGTCACTGAAGATACAGCCAGCCTTGCCGCTGATGTGAACAGAGAGCAAACCGATATCATAGTGAAGTTAGCCAGTGATGCAGCCCAGTTTGATAACGTAAAGCTCAGTGACGATAATCGTCGAAAAATGAATAAATTAAAATTAAATCTTACGCTGCCTGCGCCTCAAGACCCAGAAAAGTCAAGAAAGCTTGCCGCACTTAAAGCCGAGTTAGATGGCCTGTATGCAAAAGGCGCCTATTGTAAAACGCCAGACGAGTGTTTAAGTTTAGGTGACATGACGTCAAAAATGGCTTCAAGTCGAAACTATGAAGAGTTACTCGATTTATGGCAAGGATGGCGACAAGTTTCACAACCTATGCGCCCTTTATATGCGCAACAAATAACCCTAACAAATGAAGGTGCTAATCAACTAGGTTACGCTGATACCGGCGCTATGTGGCGCAGCAAATATGATATGCCTGCCGACGACTTTGCCACTGAATTAGATCGTATCTGGGGCCAAGTTAAGCCTTTATATAATGCATTACACTGCCATGTTCGTGCAAAACTTGGTGAAAAGTACGGCGAAGACAAAGTCCCTCAAAACCAACCAATTCCTGCGCACTTGTTAGGCAATATGTGGGCGCAAACATGGGGTAATATTTACGATGTTGTTGCACCAGAAAATGCAGATCCCGGCTACGATGTAACTAAATTACTTGCCAAGCATAATTATGATGAATTAAAAATGGTACAAGGTGCAGAAACCTTCTTTACCTCGATGGGTTTTGAAAAGTTGCCAGACACATTTTGGACTCGCTCGTTATTTACCAAGCCAAAAGATCGTGACGTACAATGCCACGCTTCAGCTTGGAATTTAGATAACAAAGATGATTTACGTATCAAAATGTGTATTCAACGCACTGGCGAAGAGTTTTCAGTTATTCACCATGAACTAGGTCATAATTTTTATCAACGTGCCTACAACACCCTACCTTATTACTATCAAGAAAGTGCAAATGACGGTTTTCATGAAGCGATTGGCGATACCATTGCTTTATCCGTTACGCCTGGCTATTTGAAAGAGATTGGATTATTAGAACAGGTTCCTGACGAATCAAAAGACATTGGCTTATTGATGAAAATGGCACTCGACAAAGTCGCATTTATTCCATTTAGTTTATTGGTTGATCAATGGCGCTGGCAGGTATTTTCAGGAGAAATCTCACCTGAGCAATACAACCAAGCTTGGTGGGATCTCCGTAAGAAATACCAAGGTGTACAAGCACCTATCGCACGTAACGAAACCCACTTTGATCCAGGTGCCAAATATCACGTACCAGGTAATGTACCTTACACTCGTTATTTTTTAGCCCATATTTTGCAGTTTGAATTTCATCGCTCATTGTGTGAAATTGCCGGAAACAAAGAGTCAATTCACCGTTGCTCTGTTTACAACTCAAAAGAAGCAGGTAAGCGTTTAAACACCATGTTAGAAATGGGCAGTAGCCGTCCTTGGCAGGAAGCATTAGAAAGTGTTACTGGCAGCAAACAAATGGATGCAACCGCGATGCTTGATTACTTTGCACCACTACAAACTTACTTAGATGAACAAAATAAAGACCGTCAATGCGGGTGGTAATTTAAGTACTGTGAATTAATTTGTCACAATTGCCACACTCTGAAACAGTTTTCTGCTTTAAATTCAGTACACAACAGGGTACTGTTCAAAAAAAGGAGAAATTATGTCGCTATTTAGAGTGTGGCAACTTGCTCAATTTGAGCTAACACGCCTCTTTGCTACCAAGCGTGGCCTACTTGCACTCAGTGCGTTTGCCATGGTTTGGTTTATGATCCTGAACTATTTAATCGCACAAGCTGTGCCATTTATCAGTAGCCCTGAATTTTCTGAGGTTGCACAAGAACTTGCTGGTAACATCGGGCTACAAAAGCTCGTGAGTTGGCCTCAAGCTGAATTGGCAGTATTTTGGTTAATTGCATTATATAGCTTTCCCGGCTTTTGCATTTTCGTCTGTTCAGACCAAACTGTCGGAGACAGGTTAAGAGGGACACTCCGCTTTATCAGCTTACGCTGTACGCGTGACGAAATCTTATTGGGCCGTTTTCTTGGGCAATTACTCATTATCGCGATCCTTATCTCGCTCACCGTATTGGCCACATTTCTCGTAATGATTTATCGAGATATGAGCCTATTTGGTTCGGGGCTCGCACTTAGCCTACAGTTAATTCTTCAGCTTGTTATTGTTGTTATGCCGTTTATCGCGCTCATGTCGCTACTCAACCTTATATCCAGTTCTTCACGCTTAACTGTTGTGTTAGCCATTTTGTTATTCACCTTAGCGAATGCACTCATTGGATACCTAAGTTACTACCTGCCTATTATTTCAGGGTTATTATACGCTTTCCCTGGCGTGCAATTGTTGGATATCGCTCCACAAACCTCAACATCTATGGTCAACTGGCTATTACCTATAGGACAGAGCGCTGGTTTGTTAGCACTTAGTGCATTTACATTTAGAAGGCGCTCACTATGAACTCTTTAATTCAGGTTAATAACCTATCCAAACACTTTGGTGATAAATACGCACTAAATGATGTCAGTTTTGAGGTAAAGCAAGGGCAAACGGTTGCATTGGTTGGGCCCAATGGCGCAGGTAAAACAACCCTATTCAGTATATTATGTGGGTATCTTCGACCAAGTTCAGGGTCAGTAAGCATTATGGGGAAACCGCTGGGTAACCCCTCACTGTTTGGTACACTCAGTGCCCTCCCTCAGGATGCCACCTTAGATCCTCGGTTCTCATTACAAAAACAGCTCAGCTTTTATGCTCGACTACAGGGCTTAAGTCTAGCTAATGCCACTAACGAAGCCAGCAGAGTGCTAGAGCTGGTTGGTTTAGCAGATAATCACCACGCTAAAATTAGTGAGCTGTCTCATGGCATGAAAAAACGTGTTTGTATCGCACAAGCGCTTATAGGTGAACCAAAAATAGTCCTGCTAGATGAAGCAACCGCTGGGCTCGATCCGTTAAATGCACGTGAGATACGTCACGTCATTGCCTCATTGAGTGAAGATATTACCTTTATATTAAGCTCTCATGATCTTGCAGAACTAGAAAAGCTATGTGATCACGTTCTATATTTAAATCAGGGACAACTTACCACGCATGACCGTGATACCAGTACAGGCAGTAGCCAATACGTTACATTAACGCTTATTGATAGTCCCCGTAATGCCATTGAACAATTGAAGCAACTTAATGGTGTTTTACACGTTTCCCAGAGCCAAAACAAAGAATATATTATTGAGTATCAAGCCAACTTTGAACAATTTGATATACACTTGCTTAAATACTGTCACAAATTAAGCTGGCAGTATCGCCAATTAGTTAATGGGCATACTCTTGAAAACCAACTTTTTCAGAAGGATTAGTCATGGGATTATTAAGCGGATTACTCGGCAATGCCAGTGAAGTAGATAACGACAAACTTGATGAGCTACTCGCAGACACATTAATTGAGTCAGAAGAAATTGAAAAAGCTTACCAAGTAATACGAGATATGTTTGTTTTTACCAACAAGCGTCTATTACTTATTGATAAACAAGGTGTAACTGGCTCAAAAGTGGAAATACTCTCTATTCCATACAGTAAAATAACCAAGTTTAGCAAAGAAAGCGCCGGTCATTTTGACATGGACTCAGAACTCAAGATTTGGGTAGGCTCTGACGTAGAGCCACTCACAAAAGAATTTAAAGCCGGTGATAATATTAACGACGTATATAAGATCATGAGTAGCTATATACTGTAGATATTATTTCGTTACAGTACGTGTATGAAGTTGTCATTGCTTCATACACGTATAAGTTTAACCAAACAGTGGTGTTACAGTCGCATTTTGTTGCTTTTTGACCATAATGAAATGCCTAGCCTTTCAATCATCACACTTAAATTAAGGCCTATTTTTTCAGCCAACGGCTTTTTAATTTTATAGCCCACTTTAAATAATTGATAATTTTCATTGAATGACAGCAGCACATCATCACTGGTTTTTATCTCGTCAACTAAGTTAAACGATTGAGCATGAGTTGCAAACCAATGCTCTCCGGTAGCAACCGCTGAAATATCTAATGTAGATCTATGCTCTGCAACGAATGCCTTAAATAACCCATGAGTATGTTCTATTTCTTCCTTAAACTTTTCACGACCTTTATCGGTGTTTTCACCAAACATAGTTAAAGTACGTTTATATTCTCCAGCTGTTATTTGCTCAAAATCTACATCATTCTTTTTTAAGATTTTACTAAAATTAGGAACTTGGGCAATAACCCCTATCGAACCAACAATCGCAAAAGGTGCTGCAAATATTTTATCTGCTACGCAGGCCATCATATAACCACCGCTTGCCGCAACCTTATCAATACATACCGTCAGAGGTAAGCCATAATCTTTCACGCGGATCAGTTGTGATGCTGCAAGGCCATAACCATGCACCACTCCACCACCACTTTCTAAATTCACTAACACCTGATCTTTTTCTTTATCTGCGATTGTTAATATTGCACTGACTTCTTCACGTAAACTCTCTACTTCATGGGCATCCATACTGCCATTAAAATCGACCACAAAGACCTTTCCTTGCGGCGAAACCTCATCTTGCTTTTTAATGGCTTTTTTATGTGCCTTCAGCGCTTTTTTATCCAATGTTTGCTCAATAAATTGGTTTCGTGTTTCATCAATTTGTTTTGATAGGTCTTTTAGCTCGATTTCTCCAGCTTTCCCTTTTGGCTTTTGGCTTGCACCAATAATCATAACTAATATAACCCCTATTGCAGCAACAATGGTGACTGCCTTAGCTAAAAATAAGCCATACTCAAATAAAAATGCCAACTCGAACTCCTATAAACTTTGCCAATAAAAAAAGCCGCTAAATTTAGCGGCTTTTCATAGTGAACTAATTGTAATTAATTAGCAATAACTGCAGGATTAGTTACTTGTAAAAATAACCCTTTCGATTTTAAATACGACACAAGCTGAGTTTGCATTTCAACTGTAGCCATCGCATGACCTTGCGCTGTTCCACCTGCTCCTTCACTGAATGCAGTGGTGATAATTGACCCATGATGACCTTGGCTGAAATTAACCACATAGTTTCCTGCTGGTTGAGGTCCAGCTTCTGTAACGGTTTGTAATCCCATAAAGCGTGCCAACGGTGTTGAGCCAGACAGTGGATTCGACGTTGTCGGTGGAATAACAGTATCCGGTTTATTACCATCAACACCGCCCGTCACAACATTCATATACACTGGTGTGTTCACCGCTTGCACAAGGCCTGCATAATTTAATGGGTCGGCACTATCTAATGCAGATTGAGCTGCAACCGCAAACTGCTGAATAATCCCATTGATCGCGGCTAATGATGCCGTGTCACCGGTTTCAGTTAAGTGTTTAATATACGCAGCATAACCACATGGAACTATGTTTTCCGCGGTACAACCAGCTACGCCATCGCTGGCTAAGAATGCCAAGAATGCTTTAGAGGCAACGTTACCCGCTGCGCTCAACACTGAGCCTTGTACAAATGAACCAAATTGTTCTGATGCAATTAAGAAACTAGCAATCCCGCTACCACCACTGGCAAGTGCCGCACTTTGAATTTTAAACAACCCATCTACTTGTTCATTCAAAGGCGAATTTGTATGCGCAATAAAGCTTGGCGCAACAATAGAACCCAACGAGTGACCGACAAAACTCACATCTGTTGGGTTTAAACCAATCGCTGGGGCACCAAAATTAAGTCCTAAACGCAGTGCAAGTAAGTCAGCTGTTGATTGACGTAAGTTATCACGTGCCACTAACAATGATGTTAAATTCATGTATGACAGGATTGACCCTGTCGTGGCATTAAAATCGTCAGCGCCATCGTTATCAACATCAATACCACGTTCACCGTGCATTGGGTGGTCAATAGCAACTGTGGCAAAACCTTGCGCACTTAATGCTAAAGTTAAACCTAACATGGTCTCTTTATTGGTGGTAATACCATGTTGTAAAATAACAACTGGCCACCCTGTTGCTGGTTGCTCAATACCGAGTAGTTGCGGAATTGGTTTAGTAATTTGCACCGGCACATTAGCTAGCCATTGCTGCTTAGGAATACTGTTAAACTTTGTGACGTGACGGACTGTGTCTAGTCCAAAGTCCCTTAGTAAACCACCCGATAATGCTGCACAAGCCGCATCATTAGTGCCAGCTTCAGGCGCAGGCAACGTACCTCCAATAGCCGCTTTATAACCGGCAACCACTGCACCATTATCACATCTGGCTTGCCAATATGTATCAGCTAAACTCTCTACACCTGTGGCTTGTGGCATACCTGAGTACATAGGCAACTGAATACTGCCTTTCATGTATTGAATGGCTTGAAATGGTGCAACAGCTGCTGCATCTTGACCACCCATAACCAGCACATCTCTTACTGTAATTACGGGCTGTTCGGGTACTGCTAACTTCGGGTTCGAGCCCGACGCTAAGCTCGCTGCTAATAAGCCTTTAACCGCACTCATTGCTGGGCCGACCGACTGAATAGTCGCAGCAGCAGAATAAATAATGTCTTCTTTGCTTAGTGCACCCAATGCGTCATCAAAGCTCCCGCTGGTCACCGCCGCTTCATAACTATTAATCGCTCCTTGTAACGCAAGCTGAGCTGGTGTTACAAGTGGTGCTGATTGCCTAGCTAATGTATAGGTCGATGACGCTTTCACTGGCCGACCATCCGCCATTTCGATACCAGATGTTAATACCGTAATATAAGTTGAACCGGGTTTAAAAGGTTTTAACGGTTGAATCGCAATTCCATCACCAGAGCTGGTTAGCTGAGCGATAAAATCCCCCGTCAGCCCATTACTTAACTCAGCAATAGACTTACATGCAGTCCCTACGGGTTTAGTTTCACACTCACTGTCGGCTGAACTGGCCCCCATTATCACTTCGAAAATACGGACTGAGCCAGGGGTCTTTACTGAGTCTCCATTCACACTCATACCAGCGGCCATATTTAAATCAATGATATAAGGCATTTGTGAAGACCAACCATCCAAGGCCCCTAAAGCCAATGATGGGTTTGCGTAGTGTGCACGTGTGATTGCAGGGTTGCCTTCTGCATCCAGCTCACCGGGTAAATTGAGTGTGCCATCTTTGGTGCCACTCAATAATAAATCATTTGGTATAGATATAACCCCATTTGAGGGATCGAACTTAATTGAAACAGAAGGAAGTACTGGGGTTGTTTCATTTTTGACATCTTCTAATGTTTCACCACCACCACAGCCAGCTAGGACTGAAGTGACTGCGAGTGAGAGTAGCATTTTTTTCATTTTTTAGGCTCCGACAGAATCTTATTATTATTTTGCTGTAATTAGTTAAATTTTTGTAATCGTACTTTTAATAAGACATTAGACCAGTTAAAGTTAACGCAAAGTGTAGCCTTTCGCCACTTATATTTACAATAAATTCGATAACTTGAGTGATTGCTATGATAAAATGTCCAAAAGTTCTAATTTGGGGTCCACGATGCACAACTATCAAGCTGCGGCAAATGCCTTAGAAAATAAAACCATACTTATTACTGGCGCAGGCGACGGTATTGGCCGCGTAGCTGCTATTACTTACGCAAAACACGGCGCTACTGTAATCCTACTGGGCAAAACAACACAAAAACTCGAATGTGTTTACGATGAGATAGTCAATCTTGGCTATCCTAAGCCAGCTATTGTACCTTTAGATATGCGTGGCGCAACAAAACAAAACTACCGGGATCTTGCTGCTACGATTGAGCAGCAATTTGGACAATTAGATGGACTACTCAATAATGCCTCTATTTTAGGTTCACTTGGGCCCCTTGAGCATTTTTGCGTATCTACTTTTGAAAATATTATGAAAGTAAACGTCACTGCGCAAGCTATGATCACTAAATACATGTTCCCATTACTGAGAAAATCTGCTTCTGCATCTGTTGTATTCACTTCTTCTGGGGTTGGACGTCAAGGTCGTGAATTTTGGGGACCTTATGCGATTTCTAAATTTGCCACTGAAGGCATGATGCAAACTTGGGCTGCTGAAGTCGGTAAAACCAATATCCGCATCAATTGCATTAACCCAGGCGCAACTCGAACCAGCATGCGTGCTTCTGCTTTTCCCGGAGAAGACAAAGACACATTGAAAACAGCTGAAGATTTAATGCCTACTTACCTCTACTTAATGAGTGAAGATTCAGCCACTGTAAATGGTCAATCAATTGATGCTCAACCAAAGTAGTATAAGTTCAATATTGATTCGATGTACAAGTCAATGATGAAAAAAGCCGCTTAATTAGCGGCTTTTTTATCATCTCGAACCATCTCGACTTACGATTGACGACGTTTTGGCTTTTGAGCCCGTTGATTATGTTTTTTAACGGCCTTACGAATTTGATTGATTTTCGCTCGCTTATCTTTGCGTTTTTCAGGCATAACAGACAACTTCGTTTGCGTTTCGTTAGGCAAACGAACTGACTTTCTCAAGTAATTTACATCCGCCAGCTCAAGCTCTTCCCAGCCACCTTGCGGTAATCGTTTATTTAGCTCTAGTTTTCCGTACCGGATGCGGATCAAACGCGATACCTCAACATCTTGAGATTGCCATAAACGTCGTACTTCGCGATTTCGACCTTCGGTCAACATAACATTAAACCACTTATTTATTCCTTCGCCACCCATTGGCTTAATATTAAGGAATTTTGCATGGCCATCTTCTAGCTCTACGCCTTTCGTTAATGTACGTAATGTTTCATTCGTGACTTCACCAAAAACGCGTGCAGAGTATTCTCTTTCTACTTCATATTTGGGGTGCATTAACCGATTTGCTAATTCACCATCGTTCGTAAACAACAATAACCCTGACGTGTTAATATCCAAACGCCCGATCGCAATCCATCGTTCACCATCTATGCGAGGGAGCCTATCAAATACAGTACGGCGCCCTTCAGGATCTTTTCGGGTACACAACTCGCCTTCCGGCTTATGATACATAACCACACGACAAATACGATCTACTTCTTGCTCTATTTTAACAATGTGGCCATCGACACGGATCAATGCATCCTCTTCAACTCGGTCACCTAGCTTTGCAACCTTGCCATCTACACTGACGCGGTTTGCGTCGATGTACTTTTCCATTTCACGGCGCGAACCCACACCAGCTCGGGCTAATACTTTTTGTAACTTCTCACTCATTCGGATGATTCTCTCACAGAAGGATCGCTTAATATCTGGTCAATTTTAACGTCATGCTGCTCAGGTAAATCAGGCAACATACTTAAACCAGACAACGAAAAATAATCTAAAAATTGGTTGGTCGTTGCGTATAGTGCAGGCTTACCCGGCACTTCTTTATAGCCCACAACTTTAATCCATTCCCGTTCCTGCAAGCTCTTCATTATATTTGAGCTCACTGAAACGCCTCGTACTTGCTCTATTTCACCACGTGTAATCGGCTGTCTATACGCAATTAACGCCAATGTTTCTAAGGTTGCACGTGAGTATTTTGGTGCTTTTTCTTGCCACAAATGACTCAACCAAGGTGTCAACCTTTTACACGCTTGAAAGCGATACCCGCTGCCAACTGCTACAAGTTGAATACCGCGAACTTGATAATGCTCTGAAATAGAGTTAATAGCCTCATCAATTCTCATATTTGAGGCTGCAATATCTTTCAATACTGTTTCTTTTAATCGCTTTTTTGACAATGGTTTATCTGAAACAAAAATGGCAGCTTCTATTAGCTCTACTAACTGCTCATCACTAACACGCCGCATTCTTTACACCAAAAGCAAAACACAATCCCCTATTATGACAGAGGAAAGACTACTCTTGTAGTTGTAAACTTAAATAAATCTGACTTGAAGGTGAAACTTGCAAACAATCTATTAATTGTTCCTTAATCAACTCCAAAATTGCAATAAATGTGACAACAACCCCACTTCGCCCCTCGTCTATACGAAACAAATTAGTAAAAGCACACGGACCGTCATGATCTGATAAATACTGTAAAATGTCACTCATTCGCTCTCTTGTAGAAAGCGACTCGGCACTCACTTGATGATGATCAAAAGTTCGTGCACGTGCCATGACCTCAGTTAATGCCAATAACAATTCCTTTACGTCAATATCAGGGCGCTCTGAAATCGACGCGTCACTGTCATCAAATAGAGCATGCGCAACAAAAATATCTCGTTCAACTCTGGGAAGTTCGTCTAAATTTTCTGCGGCAACTTTAAATTGCTCATACTCTTGTAACCTGCGTACCAACTCAGCCCTAGGATCTTCTTCCTCCTCAAGCTCTTCGTGTACAGGCAACAACATTCTCGATTTAATTTGGGCTAGCAAGGCTGCCATGACTAAATATTCACCAGCCAGCTCAAGACGAAACTCTGTCATCAACTCAACATAAGCGACATATTGTTGCGTGATACTTAGAATCGGTAACTCTAAAATATCGAGTTTATGCCGCTTGATTAAATATAATAGTAAGTCCAGCGGACCTTCGAATGTCTCAAGAATAATCTCTAATGCATCGGGCGGAATATATAAATCTTCTGGCTTTTCAATAACCGCTTGCCCATTTAAAAAAGCAAACGGTTGGGGGGTGTCTGATACAACGGTCATTATTGAGTATCAAGAAAATGGTGCGGTATCACCACACCCTACGCGTAAAATATCGATTTCATCTTCCGATAAATCAATCACCGTGGTCGCTTGTTCAATCAGGTAGCCACCATGAATTATCAAGTCAACTTGCTTTTCAATTCGCAATCGAATTTCATCTGGATCCGACTCCGTGAACTGCTCGCCGGGTAAAATTAATGAACACGACATCATTGGTTCAGCCAGCTCTTCTAACAAAGCTGCAGTAATTGGATGATCGGTAACCCTAATACCTATCGTCTTTTTCTTATCATTTAACAAACGCTTAGGAACTTCTTTTGTACCTTTAAAAATAAAAGTATAAGGGCCTGGCGTATTATTTTTGATAAGTCTGAACATCTGATTATCCACTCGCGCATAAGTCGCAAGCTCAGATAAATCTCGGCACATCAAAGTAAAGTTATGGTGTTTTTCAATGCCACGAAGGCGCTCAATGCGCTCCTTTGCCTGCTTGTTACCAATACTACAGCCTATGGCGTACCCTGAATCAGTCGGATATACAACAACCCCACCTTGCTGAATAACCTCCACGGCCTGTTTTATTAGGCGAGCTTGGGGGTTATCTGGATGAATATGAAAAAATTGGCTCATACTAACATTCCTCGTTTTCTTCCCAAAACTGCCAAACACCTTGGCAATCTTTTGGTAAGTATAGGTTTTTCCCTAATTCTAGCCAAGGCATTGGATAATGAAAGTCTGAACCTTGGCTTGCAAGCAACCCATATTCACGACTCAATAGTCCCAAAAACTGCCGCTCGCTTGGCGCTTGTTGTGGTTGAGCCACTTCCATAGCCTGACCACCTGCGTCTGCAAACTCCTGCAACAATTTGCGTAACCATTTATTAGACATTTGATAACGAGCAGGGTGGGCTACAACACTTATGCCACCAGCAGCTCTAATCGCCTTAATTGCTGTTGCCATATCACACCACGTACTTGGGACATACCCAGTTTTATTGCGCGCTAAAAACTTCTTAAACACACCTTGAATGTTATTTGCAACACCTCTTTCAACCAATGCTGCCGCAAAATGAGCGCGTGTTATCTCAGCATCACCAGCGAGGAGTTTTGCTTGCTCATAAACCCCTTCGTAGCCTCTTTTCGCCAGTCTAAAACCAATCTCTTTCGCCCGTTCTTCTCGTTTAGATTGTTGCTCGTTCAGTAACGTCATCAAGTCCATTGAGCTTGTATCAACTGCAAGCCCCACTATATGAATTTCAAAACTTTCCCACCGCGTAGAAATTTCAACACCTGGGATGAGCTTTAATGGCAGTGCATGTTGCTCAATATAAGCCTGAGCTGGCAATATTGCTGCAGTTGTATCATGGTCGGTAATCGCCAATACATCTACGCCTTTTTCCGTTGCGCGCTCTAAAAGTTGTGGAACCGTTAAACGTCCATCAGAAAAAGTGGTATGGCTGTGTAAATCATATTTAATCAAACTAACTCTTTTATATCTGGTAGCTTTTTATTAGAAGCTAAGTATAACACCGCTTAGTGCTACGAACTTTGTATATTTTTTATATTTTTCTGTCACTATCGCTGTTTTGCCCTTGACAGTATTATGCCTAGTAGGGTTTACTGTGTGCATTAAAGATACATAATGATGATTAACCACATGCTTAACTTAACAACAACAAAAAATTGGTGGTGGCGCTCGTAAAGTCGGGTGTTTCGTTGTATCTAACGAAAGTTTAAACCCGCATCTTACGCGGGTTTTTTTATATCTAAATAATTGTTAAAAGTTGGAATTATATATGTTAAATAACAATGCAATGACACATTCTTGGTGGTGGAGCTTAATATAGCGGGACGGCATTGTTATAAGTATTTAATCGCCCCGCTCAGTAAATTACTAGCGGGGTTTTTTGTTTTAGGGGAATGAGGTTTGATTTTTAGTCATATAACAACAACACCTGGTGAGGTGACCAGTATACGACAACGGCGCGACTATATAAGTAGCCCACTGTCGTTATATGCAACACTAGATAAAAGTAACTCGCTACTTTTAGAGTCAGCTGAAATTGATTCAAAAGACAATGTAAAAAGCCTGATCCTCGTTGATGCGGCATTACGAATTGAATGCCAGGGTAAGCAAGTTCAAGTCACTGCGTTATCAAATAATGGTAAGCAATTATTGGCACATTTGGCTGCTCACGTTCAGAACTGTAACGCCCAATTGGAGGGTCCATTACTTACCTTAGAGTATCGCTGCAATGATGTTCAGCTAGACGAATATAGTAAATTAAAAGCTGATAATGCATTTAGTGCGTTAAGAACCTGTATCAATGAAATAAAAAGTAACTCAGATACGCCGTTTTCTGTGTTTCTAGGCGGCGTTTTTGCTTATGATATGGTGGCTAATTTTGAACAGTTATCCGATGTAGATAACGATAAAAACACCTGCCCTGATTACGTTTTTTACCTAGCCGAAACATTGGTTGTTATTGATCACCAAGAAAAAACCACCGAACTGATTGGCAATGTCTTTAATGGCCCTGACGTACATGCAAACTGCTTTGAGATCGGAAAACAACTAGAAACATTAAATGCACAATGTGATGCAGCAATACCCTATACTCCTTCATTAATTTCAGGAGAGTCTAAAGTTGCAGTAAACATTGACGACAATACTTTTTGTGATCAAGTCAGTAAACTCAAACAGAACATTATTGACGGCGATATTTTTCAAGTTGTACCTTCACGTACTTTCTCATTGCCGTGCGAACAACCACTATCTGCATATCAACAGCTTAAAATTCAAAATCCCAGCCCATATATGTTTTATATGCGTGACCAAAACTTTATTCTATTCGGTGCGTCACCTGAGTCAGCATTAAAGTACAGTGTAGATAGCAACCAAGTTGAAGTATACCCAATTGCAGGTACAAGGCAACGCGGTAAATTTGCCGATGGTACGATTAACCCAGACTTAGATAGTCGCATAGAACTCGAATTACGAGATGATAAAAAAGAACGCGCGGAACACCTAATGCTCGTTGATTTGGCACGAAACGATGTCGCTCGAATTAGTGTCGCGGGGACTCGTCATGCCAAAGAACTGTTAAAAGTTGATCGTTATTCTCAAGTGATGCACTTAGTCTCTCGTGTCGTTGGACAGCTAAAGCCTGACCTTGATGCATTACACGCCTATCAAGCATGTATGAACATGGGGACTTTGGTTGGTGCACCTAAAGTAAAAGCAGCAGAACTCGTACGTCAAACAGAACAGCATAGAAGAGGAAGCTATGGTGGAGCAGTAGGTTACCTAACTGGAGACGGCACTATGGATAGTTGTATAGTGATACGATCAGCATTTGTTAAAAATAATATCGCTTACGTACAAGCGGGTGCAGGAGTTGTTTATGATTCTGTTCCGCAAGCTGAAGCCGATGAAACACGCGCAAAAGCTCAAGCAGTGATCAAAGCTGTGCAATCAACATATCAAGGAGATGCACATGCGTAATATTAAAGTCTATTTCCTCGACAACTTCGATTCATTCAGTTACAACTTGGTCGATGAACTAACCTTGTTAGGCAACGAGCTGGTCATTTACCGAAATAATATCAGCGCACAAAGAATATTCTCTGAAATGAATAAAGAAACACAGCCGGTAATGTTGGTACTATCTCCTGGTCCTGGTAACCCAGCCCACGCTGGTTGTTTATTAGAATTAATAGCATTGTGTAAAGGTAAGTTCCCAATGCTTGGCATTTGTCTGGGCCAACAAGCATTAACGCAAAGCTACGGTGGCACCATTGGTCACGCCGGTGAAACGGTACATGGTAAGTCTTCTATTATTCAGGTAGAAGATCACCCTGTATTTGCAGATTTGGGCGCACAATTCCCTGTAGCGCGTTATCACTCACTTATGGCAACATCAGTTCCTGACACACTCACAGTTATTGCCCAGTATGAAAATATTCCAATGGCTATTTATCATGCAGAAGATAGAGTGATCGGATATCAATTTCACCCTGAATCTATTTTAACCCCTGATGGTGCCAAATTGCTTAAGCAAACCATCGACTATCTCACTCGTTAGGAGCCAACATGGATAGTTTAAAAAAATTACTCGACCAACACTCTCTGAACTTTTCAGAAGCGCGTGCACTGTTTGATCAAATCATGTTAGGCAATATCTCTGACATCGAATTGACTGCCGCACTCGTGTCTTTAAAATTCAAAGGTGAAACAGTAGATGAAATTGCAGGTGCAGCACAATCTATGCGCAGTAACGCACTCGCATTTGATAACCAAAGCTTACATTGCTCTGATAGCTGCGGCACTGGGGGTGATGGGTCTAATACCATTAATGTCAGCACAACCGCAGCCATTGTTGCTGCCGCATGTGGCATAAATATGATCAAGCATGGCAACCGCAGTGTGTCTAGTAAATCAGGGTCAGCTGACCTACTTAAAACCTTAGGTATTAATTTAGAAATGACGCCGGCACAAGCCAGTAAATGCTTACACAGTACCGGTTTTACATTTTTATTCGCGCCTCAGTATCATCAAGGGGTGAAGCACGCAATGCCAGTACGAGGCGCATTGAAAACCCGCACTATTTTTAATATTCTTGGCCCGCTGGCTAACCCTGGTGCGCCACAAACGCAATTACTGGGTGTTTATGACCCTGCTTTGTGTAAGCCTATGGCTGAAACATTAAAGACTTTAGGAACCCAACGAGCGATGATAGTACATGGCAGTGGTACTGATGAAATTGCCCTGCATGGCACAACAGATGTTACAGAACTGAATAATGGCCTCATTACACAATACACATTATCTCCAGAAGACTTTGGGGTAGCACATTTTCCACTTACAGATATTGCTGGGGACTCACCTGAATATAATGCTAAAGCCAGTCTCGCAATATTAAACGGTCAGGCACCAACAGCTCATAACGCCGCAATTGCTGTGAATGTTGCAGCGCTATTAGTCATGAATAACAAAGCTGATAACTTTAAAGATGCGACTCAACAAGTGCTTGACGTACTCACATCTGGATCAGCCGCTTCAAAACTTGCTGAAATTGTAGAGGTAAGCAATGGCTAACGTATTAGAAAAAATTGTCGCTGACAAACGCAATGAATTAATCACGCGCAAAGCGGAGTGTGCACTAGCTGATTTTATTGAAAAAGTGCAGCCCACGAAAAGAGATTTCTGTGCCGCACTCGCCAAGAAAGGGACGCAATTTATTCTCGAGTGTAAGAAGGCATCACCATCTAAAGGGTTGATACGTGAAACATTTGATTTAGACGAAATCACATCTGTCTATAAAAATCACGCGAGTTGTATCAGCGTTTTAACCGATGAAAAGTACTTTCAAGGCAGTTACGATTACCTTGCCTACGTTCGCGAAAAAGTAAACCAACCGCTTATTTGCAAGGACTTCTTTATTGATGAGTATCAAGTTTACCTAGCACGGCTACATGGTGGAGATGCCATCTTATTAATGTTATCTGTATTAGACGACGCACAGTATAAGACACTGGCTAAAGTGGCTCACAGTTTAAACATGGCGATACTAACAGAGGTCAGTAACGAAGACGAAGTCATCAGAGCACTCGAGTTACAAGCCAATATTATTGGTATTAACAACCGTGATTTACGAGATTTAAGTACCGATTTAGCGACGACTGAACGATTAAGAGCATTGATCCCTGATGATAAAGTTGTTATTTCAGAATCAGGAATTTATACCCACCAAGACGTGAAAAGACTCGCACCATTATGTGATGGCTTTTTAGTAGGTAGTTCACTGATGAGTGAACAAAACCTCGACGAGGCCTGCCGCAAATTGATCTTAGGTGAAAACAAGGTCTGTGGCTTAACACGCACCCAAGATGTCGTATCAGCCTATGAAGCCGGCGCCGTGTATGGAGGGCTCATTTTCTATTCTAAGTCTCCCCGTTTTGTTGACTTAGACTGCGCTAAAGCATTAGTTGACAGTGCCCCACTTCGATATGTCGGAGTGTTTGTTGATGCTGATATAAACACCGTTGCCGAGCACGCTTTAACCTTAAAACTCAGTGCTGTACAGCTACATGGTTCGGAAGACGAGCAATATATTCGTTCTTTACGTGATAACTTACCTATCACTTGTCAAATTTGGAAAGCGCAAGGTATAGAAAGCAACTTACCCTCTCCTCTTGACGGGGTTGATAAACACCTATATGACACGAAAACAGCCAACGGTTTTGGCGGGACTGGGGTGACATTTGATTGGCAGCTATTAACTAGCCACCCAGTGCGCAATTTTATGCTTGCCGGTGGGTTAACACCTGAGAATGTTGAAACCGCGGCACACTATGGAGCACAAGGCTTAGACTTAAATTCAGGGGTGGAATTAAGCCCTGGCAAAAAGTGTCAGTTCAAACTGAAAGACGCTTTTACTAACATTAGAAATTACTGAGGTGGAAATGAATAATGCAGCCTATTTTGGTGACTTTGGTGGCATGTATGTCCCAGAGTTACTTGTTCCAGCACTTAAACAGCTAGAGCAAGAGTTTAATAACGCACAACAAGATGCCGGTTTTTTACAAGAGTTTCAGCAACTTCTTAATGAATATGCAGGACGCCCGACGCCGTTAACCCTAACGCGAAACCTAGTGAAAAACCCAAAAGTAAAATTATATTTAAAACGCGAAGATCTATTACATGGTGGAGCGCATAAAACGAACCAAGTGCTCGGTCAAGCGTTATTAACCAAGCGTATGGGGAAAAAAGAAGTCATTGCTGAAACAGGTGCAGGACAGCACGGCGTTGCTACAGCGCTTGCATGCGCATTGCTTGATTTAAAGTGTCGTGTATACATGGGCGCAAAAGATATTGAAAGGCAACAACCTAACGTCTTTAGAATGAAATTGATGGGTGCTGAAGTGATCCCTGTCACAGCTGGGTCAGGTACCTTAAAAGACGCAGTAAATGAAGCGATGCGTGACTGGTCTGCAAATTATCAAACGGCACACTATCTGTTAGGTACAGCTGCCGGCCCTCACCCATTCCCAACGCTCGTACGAGAGTTTCAAAAAATGATCGGTGAAGAGGCCAAACAACAAGTACTCGAAAATGAAGGTCGTTTGCCTGATGCTGTCATTGCCTGTGTTGGCGGCGGCTCTAATGCGATAGGTATGTTTAGTGACTTTATTGATGAACCAAGTGTTAAGTTGATTGGGGTTGAACCAGCCGGAAAAGGGCTTGAAACTGATGAGCATGGCGCTGCATTATGTAAAGGGACTAAAGGTATACTGCACGGCGCTTATACCTATATTATGCAAAACAGCGATGGTCAAATTGAAGAGTCATATTCCGTTTCTGCGGGGCTTGATTATCCGGCTGTAGGCCCACAACACGCTTTCTTACATGAAACCGGCCGAGCGCAATATGTCGGAATTTCAGATACTGAAGCACTTGACGCGTTTCAAGCACTTGCCAAACATGAAGGGATCATCCCTGCTTTAGAATCTAGCCATGCACTGGCTTACGGATTGAAGTATGCAGAAAACCAAACTGAAGAAACGGTTATCGTGGTAAACCTCAGCGGTCGTGGTGACAAAGACTTAGCCCACGTACACCAAGTACTGAATGAACGAGGAGCACTATAATGAGCCGCTATGCTAAAACATTCGACCAATTGGCGACACAGAACCAAGGGGCGTTTGTTCCATTCGTCACCATAGGTGATCCAAATAAGGCATTAAGCTTAGATATTATTAAAAGCTTAATTGACGCAGGCGCAGATGCTTTAGAGCTCGGGATCCCATTTTCAGATCCAATCGCAGACGGGCCTGTAATACAATCTGCTAATATTCGTGCCCTTGAAGCAAACGTTAACACCGAGGCGTGCTTCGACATTATTAAACAAGTAAGAGAATATAACCAAACTATCCCTATTGGCTTACTTTTGTATTCTAATTTGATTTTTGCGCGTGGTATTAGTGCTTTTTATCAGCAAGCACACGCTGCGGGCGTAGACTCTATTCTCGTTGCTGATGTACCGCTTCACGAATCAAAAATGTTCCGCCAAGCAGCCCAGCAAACGCAGATTGACCCCATATTTATTGCGACACCAAATGCAAACGATGACACATTACGCACATGTGCAAGCTATGGCAGAGGCTATACATACCTGCTATCACGAGCTGGTGTTACTGGTACAGAATCAACGGTACAAATGCCCGCAGATTCAATCGTCACACAACTCAAAGAGTACCACGCTGCCCCAGCGCTACTGGGGTTTGGTATTTCCAGCCCTGAACATGTTAAGGCCGCTTTAGACTCTGGGGCTGCCGGAGCAATATCTGGTTCAGCGGTTGTAAAAATTATCGAACGCAATTTAGATGATCCAGCAACTATGCTAAGTGAGCTAAAAGCCTTTGTTAGCAAAATGAAAGCTGCGACCCAAAAATAACCATTTCTATCAATATTCAGCTAAGGCAGACTTTAATGCCTTGGCTGGCTTAAATTGCACTTTATTCGCTCCTTCGATCATAATCTCCTCCCCCGTTTGTGGATTTCGACCACTCTTTGCGGGGTGATAACTCAGTGCAAATGTACCAAAACCAGATAATGGAACCTGATCCCCTTCGGAAAGGCGTTTAGTAATGCTGGATAAAATACAATTTAACACCACTTGTGACGATTTTTTTGTTAAATCGCTGTGTTGTGCCATTGCTGCAATCAGTTCCGATTTGTTCATTATATATTCTCTTTTTCTTTATTCATAAGCGCCAGTATAGAGCACATTAACTGAAGGGTTGCTGAGGCTAAGGATTTAAGTAATAAATGTCAATCTTGAACTTATGCCCAGTTCTTGGTAAAACCATGGTAGAGAATTCAAAAAGGTAAACATAAATGGCAGCATTGCTAGAGTATCTTCCGTTAATTTTGTTTTTTGCGGTCTATAAATTTGTCGATATTTATTGGGCGACGGGTGTTTTAATTGTCACTTCATCAATTCAACTTGGTTACCATCATTTTGCGCATGGAAAAATAGCAACTCGGCATTGGATATTCTTTGCTATCGCTTTGGTTCTTGGTGGCCTCACTATTTTATTTCAAGATGAGCAATTCATAAAGTGGAAGGCAACGGTCATATACGCAGTACTGGCAGTCAGCTTAATCATCTCTAGATATATTTTCAAAAAGAATCTCGTAGAAAAGGCGCTTATTGGCGTACTGAAATCAGCCAATGAAAAAGGCGATACCGATGCACCGCTCAATATTGAGTTACCTAAGCACATATGTGAACAACTGAACCTAATGTGGGTCGCTATTTTGGCTTTTATTGCAGGCCTCAATATATATATAGCGTACAATTTTTCGCTCGACTTTTGGGTCAATTTCAAAGTATTTGGTTTAATGGGGATCACGTTCGTCGCCATACTCATTACCATGGCAAAAATATACAAATACTTACCAGAAGACCAAAGTTAAATTGTCATAATTGCAGGCGCTTTTTACTGCTATAGTTTTTTTAAACTATACAACTAAGTGAGAAGCGTCTTTGAATGCAAGTCAATATCGTTGGTGTGAACTCTTCCTTGTTTTCTTTGGTTTACCCATTTTAGCTTACTTTTTTCGCTATCATCTCTCAAACTGGTTGTTCCCTGCTCTGATTATCCTTATGACGGTGTGTACATTCTTACTGCTCACCGATCCACATTTTAAACGTTTTCGTTTAACCAGTTTAGGCCAGTTCTCTACTGTGAAAAAACGCATATTCACCAGCTTTTTTGCCGGTGCATTATTTTCAGCCATGCTGTATGGATTATTAAACCAAGGTAATTGGTTTAGTTTCCCGCTCAATTCAACCACACAGTGGCTCATACTCCTAATTGCTTACCCTTTGCTGTCGGTATTACCACAAGAACTTATTTTTCGCAGCTATTTTTTTCACCGTTACAAACGAATATTACCAAATAAAACCACGCGCATTATCCTCAGTGCCAGCGTATTCGCGTTAGCCCATTGTGTATATGATAACTGGGTTGCAATAGCGCTCTCATTTGGCGGGGGTTTACTATTTTCCTATACATACGCGCACAGTCGCTCACTCCTAGTATGTGTCCTTGAGCATAGTTTATGGGGATTATGGATATTTACACTCGGTATTGGGCATTATTTAGACTCTGGGGTATCTTTTTAGTGGTACTAAAAATATGTATTACCTAGATGCTTAGCATACGCCTGCCATAGACCCTATTAAAATCACGATTCTGGTTATCGAGGAAATAATACAATCCATTGCTGGCGCATGTTATAAATGTATCTGCGTTGTCAGTAACTTACTTAACCTCAGGTTTGGATAAGGGTTTTGGAATAGAAAATGTTTTGTAAACAAACTTACGTACAATCCAATGATGATATTTTGTTCAATATCAAAGCGCTTTTATGCAGTAATAGCGGGCTATTACAAATAAAAGCAACGCCGAGAGTGAAAAAATAGCTTTATTGGGCAAATTCGCTTATCCAGAACTGAGGTTACTTAAATGAACCAAATGCATCATCTTCCCCATACACTTCTTGGCTATGCTCTATAGCTAGCTTAAATGTATGATCCGTCAGATCATTTAAACAATCCGTATTCGGTTTTGTCCAAGGGTTCTCCATAAAACTCTCCATAATATCAACACCACAAATACCTTCGCCCGCCGTTTTAACCCCCGTATTAAACACCACGCCATGTGGCGCATAAGGCACTTCTATAAACCGTTGATTTATATTGGTGAAAGATGACTCAATCGTCTTTGCGTGAAATATAGGTGTGGCGTGATCTAATGTGCCATTGAAGGCTATAAGTGGCATATAGTGACTCATGCGTTTATAAATATATTCTCCTGTATATCGCTCTGACCATGTACTTTGGTATTTGGCCGATAATGCATGATCTGCTAAGGTGAAACATACAACAGCATTCGCACAAAATAAGCGTCGTTGGTCTACACTTCTTTTTACAAAGTTTATCTCATTCATTGATATAAGGTCATATAAAGGGCCAGAAAAAGTTGCCTTAAACTCATCAGGCACATTATTTTCTTGACGTAAAATAAAAGTGCTTCCCCCCAACTTATAAAATGTTACAGCCTTCTTTAGCGCAACGATATCATCTGTGTTACAGCGAGCTAAACGACTATAAAATGGTAAAAGTGCCCGTTTATCATTTCGTGATATTTGCTCCATAGACCACAACTGCAACTTTTCACGGTCAATCGACACGTCTGAACAATGTTGACCAGCAAAATGTTTTGAAAGTGTGTCTCGAATTGTCTGGTTAACTGGTGAAACAAACTTGCTACGGCAATATTCATCAAGGTCACAATAGTCGGCGAGTTGTGTAAAAACCTTGTCCGCATTTTCCTCATACATGTCAGCGCCAAAATTCGTAGTCGGTAACACTGAATCTAAAATTATCCCTTGTGCACCATTGGGGGCTATTTGTGTAAAACGCTGCACAAGCATAGTACCGTAAGATACCCCGTAAATATAACTCGGTAACCAGTTCAATGCCCGACTCTTTGATATCACATATTCTAAATCTCGTGCAGCATTGGTCGTATTAAATTCAAATAGACCATCACCCCAGATTTCATGCTGGGCGTCAAAACATGCTTGAGGATTAAAATAATCACGCCAGTCACACTGTAACTCTGTTGACCAACCTATTCCTCGATGTTCTATTATATAAACGTCATGATCTTCAACGATGTCAGCCATGTCATATTCAATTACATGTGGGAAAGCAATAGAAGCAGAGGCACCAGGCCCTCCACTTATCATCCATAGCTGGCCTTTACTCACTCCACCTCTTGCCGGGTATTTTGCAACGAGTACTTCAATTTTTTTGCCTGTAGGGTCAGCCCAATCTAATGGTACTTCAGCAAAAGAGCACTTATTTTGTTTATCTGTTGTATTAAACTGGGCTGGACACTGCCCCCAATTAAACTCTTGGTATTGATTATATTCTGATATTTTTTTATTAAAGTGAGTACTAGCAAATGATGTAGATGAAAGGCTCATTAATGCCACTAATATCAGTGACAAAAATACATTTCCTTTAAATGTCATATGAATTCCTTAAATAGGTAAAAACACAACGTACGACAAAAAAACAAAATGCAAAAATGAAATATATTCATAATAAAAAATTATGTAATATCAAGGTTCAGCTAAGTAATAAAAACATCTCCACATTCACTATTCTAATCATAAAAAATTTGGATTTTTTTACATATATCAAGTGAACTGTCAAAGTCGAAGTTCTCCAAAGAAAGTCTTAGCTCTTGAATTAGCTCAACTTTATCCACCTTTAAGTTCCGCTCTAATCGGTTAATATCCTCTGTGAGATCAAACTCCTGATTTTCTATTCTTTTAGTTAAACTGCTTATTATAGCTGATGTTGAATTTAGGCGATTAAAACCACTCGTATTATCAGTTACTAGTGACTTATCCAGCCTATCTTTCACCTGCGATAATGTCCGTTCAATGCCAGCTTCAAGTGCCTTAGGAACCGCTGTTAAGGTCAAAAATTCGATGTCACTGTCAGACAGTATTACACTTTCATACAACTCATTCGCACCAATTGCAGCACTACACCCTGCAAGGCTATGTAAAGTATCATGCCAACGCGTTATATCACCACGCTGGATGATACTCTCTAATTCATCAACAATGCCTTGGAAATCTTCGGAAAATGCTTTGAGCATAGTAGTATTTTGCGTAATTTCACCCGTAGCCTCTACGCTATTACTGGCGGCGCCCTGCCCTACTGTTAACTGGGTTACATCAATATCACACCACCTCGTCAGTAAATGATACAACGCAATTGGATCAACAGGCTTTGATACATGAGCAGTCATCCCAGCAACAAATGCTTTCTCCCTATCCCCATCAAATGCACTGGCAGTGACCGCTATTATTGGCGTATCATGATAGCTTGGCAGCGCTCTTATTTTCGCCGTGACTTGATACCCATCTAAATTTGGCATGTGCACATCCATTAAAATCACATGAAATTGATGTATTCTACACATATTGATTGCGTCTACCCCATTGTCAGACTCCACCACAATTAGCCCTGCCTCATCTAAAAGTGCTTTCAATAACATACGGTTAGTTTTATGATCATCGACAATCAATACCTGTGCATTTGTGACTTTTTGATTTTCTTCGTGACTCTCAGGTTGAGGGAGACTGTTTTCTTCGCGTTCCGTACTCTCTTTTACAACAACATTAAAACTGAATTCACTTCCTTTGCCCAACGCACTTTTTATTTCTATGCTGCTGCCCATCAAACGGAGTAATTGGCTGGTTATTCGTAAACCTAACCCTGTACCTTCCGTTACTCTCGTTCGACTATCATCCACCTGTACAAAAGCATTACAGATCTCTGAAATATTTTTATCGTCAATCCCCTGTCCGGTGTCTTTAACTACGATGCTGATCTGGCATTCACCATTAGGGAGCGCAACGCAATTGCCAATAACCTCCACACCACCTACATGGGTGAATTTAACGGCATTGGCAATCAAGTTGACCAAAATCTGCTTTAGCTTTCCTTTGTCTGCACAAATATATTCAGGGAAATCATCGCTGAGTATTGCTCTTAGAAATAAACCTTTAGAAGAGGCCATATAGTGTAAAACACTGATACTTTCATGTAACAAGCGCCTTATCGAAAAAACAGAAGCATGCAGCTCCATTGCGTCAGCCTCTATTTTTGACAAAGTTAATACATCATTAATAACACTTAATAGCCCATCTGCTGATGACTGTATACTCTTCAAATAACTTTGCTGGTGTTGCGTTAATACCGTTCTGGACATTAAATACGCCATACCAATCACCGCATTCATGGGTGTACGGATCTCATGACTCATATTCGCCAAAAACCGACTTTTGGCAAGCGTAGCACGCTCCGCCTTTTTCTTTTGCTCTTCAAGGGCTAAGTTAGATTCTGCAAGGATGGACTCAGATCTAATTCTTTCTTCTAATTGTTGTTCAATATTTTGAAGTCGCTGCACTTCAAGCTTGCGTGTAAATAAACTTTGGCTTTGCGCTAATACTTGATTTAGTTTCCATCGATAAGCAAGATAAATAAGCAAACAGGTCAAAATAAAGCCGGTAATTAAAAACCACGTTTTTTCATAATATTTTGGGGTCACTTCAATATGTAACTTTATATTATGCCCCCCCCACTGATTTAATCTATTGGCAGCTTGAACTTCTAGCGTGTGTTTGCCAATAGGTAAATTAGTAAAACTGATAAGCCTATTTCCGGATTTTAAGTCGCGCCATTTATCACTCTCACTGAACATCCGATATCGGTATTTAGTGTCTACCGGTTGATTGTAATCTAACAGTGCAACCTCAATGGAAAGCCGTCGCTCACTCTCGGTTAAACGTATATCTGTACCACTAACCAAGCGTTTTTCCCCTTCAATTTCAATATCTGTGACCCGCAACTTTGATGCGCCTGAGTCTACATGGAAAAACTCAGGCCAAACCATGAGCAAACCAGTCGTTCCTCCAAAAAGCAGCGTTTCATCGCGCATTTTGAAAGATGTTCCGATCCAATCGTTACCAATATCTACCCCATCAGATGATTCTAATTCAAACACGACATTATCATCAGGCGAAAACATGAGATTTGACTCCCATAAACGCTCTTGATTATCCGTTAATAGATTAGTAAATGCTTTTTTCTCCGAATGCTCGCCTGACGAAGCAAACCATGTAAAATCAATACTCTGATTGTTCTGTTTCGATACTAAACTTACCCCCTCTAAGCCAGAGAACCATATCTGACCTGCGTCTGATTGGGTAACCGCGGTAATTAAATTTGAAGGCATGTCAATAGTGTGCTCAGATTGGCGTACAAACCGATATGCTTGTCTATTTTCACTATTATGCTCAACCCATAAAAAACCATTGTTAAGTGTAAATATAATATCTTCACTTTCAAGGACTTGGTGGTCAGTCACGCGGACAAATGTATCAGGCAGCGCCCCGTTTATAATTGTCGGATCTAAAAATGCGTCGCGCTTAGGCGTTAAGTATTGGATCCCTTCAAACGAGCCAACCCACACGCCACCTCCTTCAACAGGCACCACATGACGAATTTTTTTATTTCTCAACCCTAGCTCTGTTGAGTACCAACCTAGCGTCTTTCTACTCGCCAGATCAATACGGTATAGCCCGTCTACACTTGACCCAACCCAAACATCACCATTCAGTCCTTGTGCTATCGCAGAAACAGACAAAGATTGAACTGAGTTTATCTCCTGACTCTTTTGGGGCACTAATGTGTGTATGCGCTTGCCCAAATGGTTAATAATATCAATCCCTGAACTATGCCCAAGCCAAAGTTCGCCATTTGACATCTCCGCGACGCTATATATTTCTGGGTTTGATAAGCTCGTTGAGTCATTCTCTACTTGCCTCAGCGTTGCAAATGATTGATTTTTTGTTGAGAATTTTTGTAACCCTTTGCCATTAGTCACAATCCACAGCTGTTTATCTTGATCAATAAACAACTTTTGAATGGTATTACTGAGTAAGCCACCAACCGCATTTTCATCTTGTTGTAAATGTCGTGTGACCTTTAAAGTGGTTAAGTCTATCGTCACAATGCCGTTAAAGTTATAAGCTACCCACAGTTCATTATTGTTGGGCTGGACTATCGATGTGATTATGCCTTGAGGTAGGCGACTGGACTCAATATGCTGATTATCGCGGATCTTGAGCAATGTGGCATCGTCGGTCGCAAGCCAAAGATCACCATTCTCAGCTTCATAAATATGGTTCACTTTACGATCTAAAAGCTTATGAAATCTATCGTTATTACTAGATAAGCGCCAAACATCTTTACTGCCCGCAACAATAAGATCACCGTTATTTAAGGTAATGATATGTCGGATCACTCCATGCTTTAAAGACTCAGGTAGTTGTATGTCTTTGTGGTTATTCGTGAAAGCACCCACTGAAAAATCAAAAAATGCCAAACCATTATTAGTGGCAAGCCAAAACCCTTGCTGTTGCCAAGCAGCAAACGTAGATACATAGGAAAATGGGAGTGGTACGGCAAGGTTATCATACTCAAAATTAGTAAAAAGCTCTGTCGTGGGGTCCAGTTGTGATAAACCATGTATCGTCGATACCCATATTTTCTCATGTATATCTATAAATAACTCAATGGCTATATCACTAATCAGGCTCGCTTCATTGGCAATATCCTTACGAAATTGCTTAAATTTATACCCATCGTATCGCACTATTCCACGCTGACTTGCAATCCACATAAAGCCATGTTTGTCTTGCGTTAAGTCTGACAACAAGCCATTGGCATATTGATCTTTATCAACCACAGTTTCTAAATATAAAGGTGCGTTAACGAACAATGGATGCGTATTGGGTGATTTATTCGCCATACTTGCATAAGCAGAAAAACAACAAAAAGCACTCACAAGCCCCCATACAAACATGCAAGTAAATTGACCGATAAATAAAATCATAAAATCTATAAAGTATCCATATTTCAGCGGTATGGTTGAGAATATACCAAGTGTTTCTAATTATCATTTACGTTAAAATAGTTCACAAGTGCAATGTTACAACAATTCTTACCTAGAGAAAAAACACGTATGCAAGAGAATTTAGCAAGGATATTGGTCATTGATGATGAAAGAACAAATATTAATGCCTTAGGCACCATACTCTCCCCCAATTATATTGTCAGCGTTGCACTGAGCGCACAGCAAGCAATCAAATACCTTGGTAGTACATCATGTTTACCTGACTTAATTTTACTAGATGTTGTGATGCCACAGGTGAGTGGATTTGACTTATGCCAACAACTAAAAAAAGACCATCGATTTCAGCACATTCCTATTATATTCATCAGCGCCATCACCGATCCTATGGAGAAGGTTAAAGGTCTACAAGCTGGCGCGATCGACTTTATCAGTAAGCCCTTTAATACTTTTGAAGTAGAAGCAAGAATTGAAACACATTTAAAGATTACAACAAAGCAGCAAGCACTAGAAGCCCATAACCAGAAACTACAAGCCATTAATTCAAGCTTAACTTTAGGCCCTCAGTCCCTCATTATTGACGAACATACGCTTAGAATCGTTTATAAGAAAAAATCTGTAGAGCTCACTAAATTAGAATTCAAGTTGTTTCAACTTCTGTACGCTCAACCAGAGCGAGTATATTCTCGTATGCAGATTTTAGATCTTGCTTATCCTGATCTAAGAGATATTTCTGACCGTAGTATTGATGCTCATGTTAAGAATATTCGTAAAAAAATAAAAACACTTGGGATTGAGCACGCAATTATCCAATCAGTTTATGGCGCCGGGTATCGTTACTCTTCGCAAAAATTAACGTAGTAATGCTTATGATATCAACCCTTTAATCGGCATCGAATACCAACAAAAAATATCAAACTAAAATAGCTTATTGTTCGTGTCATCCTTTCATACACGGTTATCTTACCTGACTATCTAAGTGACTCTGCAACTTCAGTTCGGTTTTACATCCTATGAACCAAATTTTAGGCATTAAAAAAGGCAGCTAAAGCTGCCTTTTTCTTCATTTCACTTTAAAATTAAAGTGCGATGATGTTGTCCGCTTGAGGACCTTTTTGACCTTGTGAAAGAGTGAACTCTACACGTTGGCCTTCAGCTAAAGTTTTGAAACCTTCGCTTTTGATTGCGCTGAAATGAGCAAAAACGTCTGCGCCATTTTCTTGAGCGATGAAACCGAAGCCTTTAGACTCGTTGAACCATTTTACTGTACCAGTAACTGTATTAGACATAATGTATATCCTGTATATGAAGAAAAATTGCTGACTATCATCAAAGTCAGACGTAATAGCACAAAAAATAAATGATATTTAAAAACTACAGGACGAGATACTAATAAAGCTTCGAAATGGAGTGTATAAAAGGTATTACTTTTAAGCTGCGGAACATATTATAGAGTTTTCTGACAAAGTCAAACCTTACTTTTAAGTATTTTAAAATTTGTTGTGGTCACGTTAAGAGGCTAACAAAGGTTGTCCCTTATTCCCACTATTTTAAGCACTCTATTTTTGAGCAATTAAACCGTAACCCCCCCTGCTCAAAGCGCGTTCATGCAGGCAAGCATCGCACATAGCTGACACCTACCCACAAAAAAGCCATGACCTTTACATCATGTTATCGTAAAGAACTAACTCCCACAGCCTAAACTAAGCCCCTTACATTCATACTCCACTTCACCGGCTTCTAATCCTGTTAGATTCATTAAGTGTGCAGCATCACTATTAACGTGAGAAGGATTGCTCACACTGTCGTCACATAAGCCTGTGACGCGCCAATTATTACTGCTTGCTGTGGGGTTGCTCCCCTTTGACCAATAGTTAGCACGATATATCGTACCTAAATAGGTGATATTTTCCCCACCATTATACGCTTTATTGTAATACCACTCACTCGGGCACTGGCTGATGCTCCCCGCGTTTAAGTACTCTAAAGCTTTTGCAAAATCAGGTAGCCCATGACCATACATACCGTCTTTTCCAGCAGCTCCTAGGTCATAACTTGCATATTTCAAAGCATTGATGATCTGATCTCGCGTCCATTGCTGATTCTGAGACCATAGCTTGGCAATCCCCCCTGTCATAATCGCCGTTGCCTGAGATGTGCCTGCTCCGACCAAATAGCTACTTTGATAGCTCTTAATTTGTAACTCTACATTAGCAGACTCATCAAACGGCCACTTATGCACTAATAAAGTGGGGAAATCAGTTAAATAATCTAACCCGTACAAGTACCCACTATTTGTATTTGGATATTTTACGAGGAGCACTTTCCCCGCATCTTCTTGGCATTGACGTTCGGTAGCAAATAGCGCTTTGTGTGTATCATTAGGTAAACGCCTAAACTTCGTCAACTCTGTTATATCTTCTTTTGAGAGCGTAAATAAACAAGAAGTCATCAATGGTATGACGCTTTGTGGTATTAAAGTCCCTGTATCTATTTGAGAAAATGGTACTTCAACCTCGTAACCAGCAATAGATTTTGCTTTAACTTTTTGCACCACGGAGTAATGGCGATTAGCTGTCGACACTATTTTCGTGCCCGGCATGACAAAATCAATTTTATTATGAGTGGGTGAAAATGACGCAGCTTGTCCATTCGTGTTTAGCGCGCCAACAGAAATTACATTATGATATGAAGCAGGGTAATGGAGTGGATCATTATATATTCCAGATTGCTTTTTTTCAGCTGTGCCATGATTCCCCGCTGCACCGACAAAAATAATCCCTCTATCATAAGTAAGCCTGTCGATTACGTTCATTGTCATCGATGAATATTTCGTACCACTTAACGACATATTGATTACTTTAGCACCAGAATTAGCGCAGATTTCTATTGATTCAATTAAATTACTGCCCCAAATGGTTGAATTCTTTCCATTGGCTGTTCTGATTAACTTACTGATATGTAAGTTAACCGCACCATCACTCAAAGCGCCCTTGACACCCCAGCCATTTTCCTGTGCAGCTATAATACCCGCCATATGAGTACCATGACTTAACGCATCGGAATTCCAAAAGCCCGCATATTGACTATGATAGCCACGCATATTTTGCGGTAAATCTATGTGCTGTTCATCCACGCCTGAGTCAATAACGCAAACAGGCACACTGTCTGATACATTGGGCAATTTATTAATTCCCGTTGTGCGTAACCAATAGGGTTCAAGTTCACTATACTGCAACAAGTCAATGCCATTTTCACTGGTATCTAAATACTCTAAAGAACCGGTGTTTAAAGAAAGCCCATAGTTTCGTTCTATCACAACTCCTGAGAAACTTTCCAACAAAGTGACTTCACTGTCACTCAAAACCGCCTGTGCGATATTACTATTGCCACTGCGGCCGATAATTTTGAATGATTTAATGAGTTGATTATCGATACTACCTGGAGAATATTGTACTAAGTAGAGGTTTTGGGTATTCATTTCACTGGCATAGCCAATACCAGTCAATAAGCCTGCAATAAGATAGCTCGTGATCTTTCTCTTCATTATTTTCCCCTTTAAAAATCATGTAGTTTTTATCTTTGTGTATTTTATTTTTCTTTAGAATCTTCCTGTTTTTGTCAATTTTTTAAATTAACAAATCATGTTCAAGCCATCAGAAGGCTCTATGCCACCTTCTCATATGCAACTAAGGTTTACCTACTCGGACCACTTTTAACGCAAAAGTCATCTCTACTTTCTAAAAAGCCGTTAATATGAACGCCGTAATAGTGTTGTTGTGTATTAGGATTGCTATTTCATCCATGTCGGCCAACGCCCAGACCTCAATTATACTGTCATTCCTCAGCTATCACCTTATTGATTATTGAAATTTATTCATTAATAATCTACGTTATTTTCAAGCGCTTTGTGCATGGATAACTAATCAAACGAGAAAATGGTTAAAAAATAACAAGGAGGAGGATACTTATGAGTAATTATGAATAAAAATTCATTTTTAGTGCCTCTCTATTAGGGTTCGACACGCAAAAAAAGTACAACTGGCAAGTCGTCATTAAAACGATGCGAGTGTCTCTTGAACAACGAAGCAAAAAAACCAGTTCACTTTCCATTTTGTTTTTATAAATTTATTTTATCTTTCTGTTATTTTTCCGATTAATTATCGTTAGTATCTAACAATTGAATCAATTTTAAGTGACGCACAACAGAAGATTGATATTAATGATGTAACAACGTCGCAAAACACCACGTAATGCCACACGAATAATAAGAGCTAAACGCAATGCATATTCTTTTGTCAGACAAACGCTATACCTATAAACCGACATTTAGGTTCATTACGCCAAAAGACCAACAAAAAGTGAAAGTTAAGTTCTCAAATGACCTTGTACTTTCGCTGGGTTATAGGTTCACCGAGCAAATGAATTATTTTGCAATGGCTGCCGAAGCTGCTTTTATGTCGTTGAATCCGATTGATAGACAAAACAAGCAATTCTTCGTTGAACTCAACCTGGTCAGTCATGATAGTGAGCTTATTAATTTACAACCAGAGAGCACTAGCGTAGGGCTTGGATATGCATTAGGAGTAGCGCTCGCTTATCGTCAACAGTTAAATAAAAAAGCACCAGTACTAGAGCATGTTTTTTCAACAGGTGAGGTATCTCCAAGTGGTAATGTACACAGTATTGGCCATATCAACACTAAGATAGAAGGTGCATTACATGCAATGGCAAGTCACCCAGACATGCCATTTGCAATATTTTATCCTAAAGCAAACCTTCATGATATTACACCAACTCTCATCGATGAAGTGCAGCATTTAGGGGGGGCTCTTCATCCTGTAGAGCATATTAATCAAGCCTTAGAAATATTGTTAGGCCCTGATTTTGATGGTTCTCAAGTCGGTGGAACCCTCACATTTAAAGGGCTTTGCAGTTTTGACCCATATGATGAATATTATTTTTTTGGAAGAGAGCAACAAACTTCGGAACTTCTTGCTCTTTTCCAAGAAGATACACCTTTAATAAAAGTCCATGGTGTATCTGGTAGTGGTAAATCGAGTTTAGTAAAAGCCGGTCTGCTGCCTGCGATAGTCAAACAATATGATAGCGTAAAGTGGCACATAGCCCTGCCAAAGCAATTCGAAGATAGTACCGCTTTGTTAAAAGATTTTATTACGTCGGCGGAAGTTGGCTTTGACATAATACTGAAAATGCTCGACGTCTCTGTCGAAAGCTTCATTGATGGACTATTAGAGCAAAAAACACAATATCTTGATGAGCTATCTGCACACTTAACTGCACATAAAACAAAATATATCTGGTTTATTGATCAGTTTGAAGAACTTTATGACGCACAACCAAATAGCCAGCTTCTGCAAAGCCTTGTGCTCATTGGTGAAATTACTCCCATATCCATAATTGTCAGTATTCGCAGTGAATATCTTCATTACACAGGTATGCAAGGCCATGATTTCTACGTTCCCCACAGCTTATCTGCCGAAAATTGGATTGATATCATTGAAAACCAAGCAATTGCTCTTGGAATATCACTGGAGACAGGCTTAGCTCAGACGATACAAACCGAAGCGCTTAAACTGTCTCATGCACTTCCTGCGGTAGAGTACTTACTCGCACAAATGCACACTCTTGCCAACAAAAGTGATCATCCAAAGGTATTAACTTATACACAATACAAACAATTAAATAAATTAACTGGTGTAATTTACAGACAAGCGGAAAAAATATTTGGACAATTTGAGCCACTCACTGAGCAGTTTTTTGAATTATTTGTTGGGGTTAATATTAATGGTAATTGCTATGCAAAACATGTTGATTTTTTAGCACTGGGCCAACAATATCCACAACTCAGTAACTTGGTTGATGAGCTTATAGAAAAACAACTCATTATTAGGCACCAAGTATACAAATCACCTCCTTATGTAAAGTTAACACACGACTGCCTGATCACTGTTGTTGAAGACCTATCACTGGACCAACAAATTTGGCCTCGCTTCTATATTTGGCTAAACGATCGTAAAGAATACTTACAATGGTTTCATGGGGTTGAAACTAAATATACGCAATGGATAAGGCATCACGATAATATAGAAGAACAAAAACATTACGCCTTAAGCAAACATGAGCTTAATGAAGGAAGCAGATTTTTAAGCCAGCCAAATACAATTTGCTTACAAGAAGTCCGTAATTACATAATGCAATCTCAGCATGACTATCAATCATCGTTAGAATTACAAAATAAGCAGCAAAAACGCCGCTTATTGACAACAGGCATGCTATTTTTGTGTACACTTATTGCGGGCTCATTTGCTTATATACAAAAACAGCAAATAATTGCTGAACAGATAAAAACCACCGAAGCACTTACGCACTTAAAAGATAACGTATTGGTCAATATTGATTCGTTAGAGCCAATACTTGCCGATTACTTGCCCACTTTTCAAAGAAAACAGCTAAATGAGCACTTATCAAACCTAATAGACAGCGTAGATGGTATCCCACTTGCTGATATTGATAAGCTCAGGCTTTTATTAATACAGGTAAAAATTCTGCGTCAAGATGACTCTACACACCGCAGTGAAATTAAGCAGGTTTTGGAGCAAATCCAACGTAAAGTGTCGACATTTCCAAAAATTCAATCACCGGAGCTTGCTCATAAAAAAGTAATAGCTCAATTCAACTATGAATTAGGCATACTATTATTAAAGCAAGGCTTTTCATCAGATGCGAAAGTGTATTTTGAAGAAGCTATCAGTTTGTTAACCGATATACCTGAGAGTCATCATGAATTGGCATTACTCAATGCGCAACTCACCACCCGTGTTGCCACAATATCACTTGAATCAGGTAACACTGATTTAGCGACCAGTCAGCTGGAAAAAGTGCTGCTCACTTTAAACTCACATAAGCAACCCACACACTTAACGCAATCATTCAACAATTTGCGTGTGGACATTTATCGCAACCTAGCTAAAGCTGCTCCATCAAATACAATAGCCAAGGAAATGTTAGTTCAAGCTGAAACCTTATTAAACCAACTTCTTGATAAAGACCCCAACCACCTTATATCACAATACAATTTATTAAAAACGTATATCAACTTAGCTGAAAAAAGTGCATCAAAATCGATTGCATCTCGATACTATAAAAAAGCAGATGAGTTGGCTCGAATATACGCTATAAAAGATCCCGACAATGTACATGTGCAAGTAGCACAGCTGCTATTAGCCACAAGGCTCGGCAAGGAGTACTTAGCTAACAAACAAATGCCTGAATCACAAAAGTACTTTTTATCGGGAGTGGAAATTGCCAATAAATTACAACGTTTAGATATTTCTAATATTGATTGGCAAGGTCATACTATTGAGCTGTATGCCGCTTTTGCAAATTACTACTCAGCAACTAATTTAGATACGCAAAGCAAAAAATATCATCAACTTGCTCTCACATCGGCACAACGCCTTGCCGCGACTGATGAAAACAACTTGAACTTTGCCTATTTACTACAAAGCGTTCATGCCCAAGTAGCAAACAACTTTTATGACTTAGGGGAGAAGTTACAAGCACTGGCACACTTTGAAAAAGCAAAAGAGACTTTACTTACCTTAATCGAAAAAAACACCACCAGTTTTAAGTATAAGAATAGCTACCGAAGAACATTATTTAATCTTGGTTATATCGCCACTGAGCTCGGTGACAATACGCAAGCTTGCCAATACTTTTTGTCTGGCAAGCACTTTGTTGAAAAATACTCAAATGAACAAACGCACTTGGCTTTTAATAAATCAGCTAAGAAATTCGACCATTATATCGAATTACTTTCATGTAAACGTGTTGCAATACAACCGTGACGTGTGCAAACAATGAAAAGGAGGTGGGAATGTGGTTTAGCAAAAAAGACTCTGTAGAAGAAGCTTACCGATACATCAAATACTTAACTAAAAAAAAGTCAATCTCTGACCATCGTATCGATACTGAGGCACTCATTCAAGAAACCTTACTTAAGGTGATCAAGGCAACTCGAAGCGAAATAACCTCTGATAAAGAGCGTCCCGCAGCCCAACGCTTGAGTGCTCAAACTGATTTTAATCATTTATTAAAAGCTTACACATACCGGTCTTTCGAAAGTGTTTTTCTTGACATGAGCGCCAATGTGACATTTCGCCGTAAATCTTCGAGTGAACAAACTCATTCACGTGACCAAATTAATTCAGTTCAATTAATACATGTATACGAACATACCCATGGTCCTGAGAAGGTAACTAATATCTATGAGATGCTCCCAAGCAAGCAGCCAAAACCAGAACAAGCTGCCGCTATAGATAAAAATGCGACTCTTTTTATCAACTTATTACTAGAAACCATCGGACAAGAACCTGACAATAAGAAACGCGCACTATTTTACGATTTCTTTTCTCTGTCTTATCGAAAAACAGGCCATACCCAGAAACAATTAGGAGAGCTTCATGGCTTTCAAGGGAACACAGCCATTACACATATTTCGCGCTTTGTGAACAAACTTGCACAGCGCGTTGAAGCGTCTGAACTCAGCTTAGAACTTAGTAGCTCACAGCTAGCAGAATTAGACATTTACTTTCTCAATCACAGTAATAAATTAAATGAGACGATATCAGTATGAACAAGGTTAAGATCACAGACAAGGTGTATAAGTCGCTTGAAGATCACCTAATTGCACAATCTATTAGCGAATTTGAACGTGAAAAGCAGGTAGACCTCACAGTTCACGATATGCGTATCATTAACTCTATTTTTACGCAATATGTTGAGGAAGAGCATAAAACACCGAGCATACATTTTGAAGTGCCTTTGCTCGCGGCAAGCCCTGAAACGAGCAATTTAAACAAGCCTTGGTGGGACTTCGACACTATCATTAACGACACCTTTCAATTGGCTGTTTTTAGCTCGACAGATCAGAACATTGAAGATCAAGTCGATTTCGAGCTAAACCCAATTAAAGGAAAAGAACGAGAATTTGATGATTACTTTGCCACTTTCAGGGGTTCTAAACAAGGGATCCGCATTTATTGGGCTAAAAACAAGCAGCAAGTGATTATGGAAGGAGAGCTCGTCCACTCTTTTGAAGGTGACTATGTCAGTGGCCACGGTAAAGTACTTTCTAATGAATACTTAGGGAGCGGCCACTTTAAGTTAATGCTGGAATTCTTTTCTCTAGCAGCACCAGAGTAAGCCACTGCCCAGAATTTAAACCAGCATGAGTCTTAAAAAGCCGCTTTTGCGGCTTCCACGCTATTTTTTATACTTTTCAAACCACGCTAACGTATGTTCAATTTTGCTGATCATACGAGACGGACGTCCTGCAATTCCATGCGGTGCACCTGGAATTTTTATTAGTACCGTATCAACTTTTCTAAGTTTCAACGCTTGATAGTATTGCTCCGTTTCAGCCATTGGTGTACGTAAGTCTTCCTCGCCAGTCATTAGCATTGTCGGCGTGCTCACATTGCCAACCAGTGACATAGGTGAACGCTGCCAATAGTGTTCAACATGATCCCACGGCATCCCTGGAAATTGCGTTGGAATTTGCAATAAGCCACTATCGGCTGTTAACACTTTACTAAGCCAATTAATGACCGGTTTGACGACGACAGCAGCATTAAAGCGCTCAGATAAACCTATCGCATAAGCCGTGGCAATTCCTCCTGCAGATCCACCAGCAATAAATACGTTCTCTTTGTCAATAAACCCTGTTTGAATCATCGCGTCAACACCCGAGTTATGGTCCGCGAAATCTTCTTTCGAACTATATTTATACTTCAGAAGCATGGCGAATCGCTCACCATATGAGCTACTTCCTCTGTGATTATCATAGAATACAACATAGCCTTCGGCTGCATATCGCTGTAGTTCAGCTGAAAAATGCGGACCATATGCTAAGTGTGGCCCACCATGGATCTCAAGTAACAGCGGATATTTTTTGGTCGGATCGAAATTGGGAGGTGTAATGTACCAACCTTGAATTGATTCACCATCAAATGATGATTTGTAGTTAATTTCATGGACTTTACCTAACGTCTTATGGGCCAATAGATCCTCATTTAACGTGGTGAGTTGCTTTTGCTTGCCTCTTTTACTAATGATAGCAACATCAGCTGGCCTTTCACTGCTCCCGTGAGTAAAAGCAATTTTACCTGAATAGTTACCACTGAACTCCCCACTTAAATAAGGGCGACCTAAAGTAGTACCTGAAAGGGAGTCGGTCAGATCTGTGATTCTCCCTTTTGTGGTGATCGTGGCAAGTTTTCTTTTACCAAAATCATCATACGAAATCGCCAGCTTAGAGTCACTGATCCACATCGGATTGCTAATCGAACGATCGAATTCACCTGCTATCATTTTTGTGGTCTTGTTTTGCCACTTCATGATGTTAAGCTTTTGATTGCGATATGGGTTTAGTGCATTAGATGCACTTAAATACGCCAGCTTCTTACCGTCGTTTGAAAAACTTGGCGTATGTTCACGTCCAGATGCAGACGTCAGTTGCTGCAAATTATTGTTTAAATCAACCTCAAACAAATCACCTTCTAATCGCTTATATTCCCAGTCTTTTATTCTATTTGCTGAAAATATAATGCTTTTTGAGTCGCGTCGCCAAGATAGCTTTCCACTATGGTGATACTCACCCGAGGTTAATTGTCGCGCTGTACCACCATCACTTGGCAACACGAATATCTGCCGATATCCTGGCTTCACTAACCCTCGTCCATCGGCTTGATAATATGCTTTATCAATAACTATCGCAGGTTCCGACCATGTAGCCCCTTTTGGTTTAGCTGGCATTGCCGCAATGACCGAAGGCTTTTCGTTAACTAATTGACTAAACGCTAGCCACTTACCGTCTGGTGACCAAGTTAGATTGCTCACACCAGACTGTAACTGAGTTAACAATGCCGTTTTGTTTTCAGCGATATAATGCACATGAATTTGCGAACTACCGGACATATTGCTAACAAATGCTATTTTTTTACCGTCTTCTGACCATCTGGGTTGACTATATTGACTTTCGCCTGAAAACAGCGGGCTTTGTTCGCCCGATTTAGTGTCTACTAGCCATAAGTTACGCCTTTTGCTGTCGCGCATCACATCATTTGAATTACGTACATAGATGACACTGTCACCATTTGGTGACAATTGAACATCGCTTGCATATTCAAGAGAAAATATATCTTTTGAATCAAAAACAGTACTTGCATGAGTAACAGCCGGCACAATAGCACAAGCCATAACTGCACATCGAATTATATGAGACATGAGTGTTTCCCAAAAAAGTCATTAAAATGATAGGTAATCATTATGAAACAAAGGCACAAAGTCGTCACTCCATACTCGATGAACTATCAATAAATTAGGGGCTGTTGATCTTTTAGGTTCATTTTTGCAGCAGTTTGGTTGGCTTTTATACAAGGAAGAGGCTGCCTAGCATGGCTATTCCATGTGAGTCAGCCGATAACATAGATAATTAGACTAAAAAACAGACATTCCTTCTCGTCACAAAGTGGAGATAACGCTCAGCTGTAAATAAATTAACCTCAGCTCTGGATAAGCGAATTTGCCCAATAAAGCTATTTTTTTCACTCTCTGCGTTGCTTTCATTTGTAATAGCCCGCTATTACTGCATAAAAGCGCCTTGATATTGAACAAAATATCATTATTGGATTGTACGTAAGTGTGTTTTCAATACATTTTCTGTTCCAAAACCCTTATCCAAACCTGAGGTTAAATTAATAATATCTATCCATCAATAAGGAAATGAAAATGAAATACGCAGTCATGGCATTGTTATTGGCATCCCCCCTCTTATTTGCCAATAGCTCGACCAATGATCTAGATACCCAACAGTCATCATCGACCTTTGTTAGTAGTTCAACAACTGGCTCCTCGATGCATGATCTAATTTATACTAATAATTCAGCTTCATGTATTGAAGTGCAAGAAACGGCATTCGACCCAGGGGATCCTATTTTCATGTTCCCCTATTTTCACCCTTTAGTGATTAATAATGGCGAGTGTTACATCCGAGGACTTACGACAAGTGATCAATCCATAGATGATATGTACAACGCGGTACACCCAATAGCACGCACACAGGTGTCGATTATTGAAACCAACTTCAAAGAGATTGGCACTCAAATCGTTAACAATGTGTCTGCACAAACAGGCGCGCGCGTCAAAGGTGTCGATGCTAAATTTATCGGTGAAGCCACCATTCGTATTCAAGGGCGAGTAGATAGCCAAGGCAATGTTCCTATCACTGCTTCAGGGTTTGAAGTGCTCACTCAGGGCAAATTAAAAAAGTACCAATTAGGATTACCAGTACGTTTTACCGTCAACATTAAATACTCAAACATTCTATTGAAAGGCCAGTATAACATCTATAGTCGGAACCTGAGTATTGATCCTGCCAAATCTAGCTTTCAACCGAAAGTAGACGTTGATGTTAATCTGCCATTTTTATTCGAACTATTTGAGCAGCTAACCCCTAAAATATTCGATAAACTATATGAAGAATTTGGCCGTATTGTAATTGATGTCTTTGAGTTCCTTGGGGTAGATATGACCCAAGACATCCCTGCTGCCATTCAACATCATGCCAACCTAAGTACGGTTAACTTTGTGCCTATCACAGCGTTAGATAACAAGCGTGTTGGTGATGCAGTGCAATACACCATGAAGTTTTCCAAAGCGGGTGTTCAGTTCAAAGATGCAAACTCTCAAATTACGTTTTTAAATATGTGGTTATACGCGCCTTTTTATTAAAATAACGGTTACAGTCATTCAACAACAAAAAAGCCAGCACGATGTGCTGGCTTTGCTTTTATCTATCGTAAATTAAAAGCCAAACAAGCTCACTGCGAAAAACTTCGTTGCCACGGTATTCACAAAAATGATCAGTAACACTACTGGAATGAACGTCGATAGTGAAAAGTTCACGTATTTCTCAGTAAAGCTCCCTTCATATCCTTCACAGCCTTGAGATAACTCTTCAGATAAACGTACTTTCTTCCAACGATATATCACAAATAAACACACCATTAAGCCATTGAGAGGCAAGATCGTATCGTAAAAAACATCATATACCAGATCAAATAAGCTCTTACTTGCGCCACCATAATTTATAAATTGGGTTAACCAATCAACCATACCAAATGACATCGTTGAGAGTATCGTTAATATACCCGTTGCACCTGCAAGTATGATTAATGCAGCCTTACGACTCACATTCTTCTCTTCCATTAACGCTGCGGTCGGCACTTCAATAATAGAGACCAAAGACGTGATTGCCGCAAAAAATACCAGCAAGAAAAACACAAAAGCCACAATCGAAGCGCCGGTGTATCCAATATCTGATTGAATGGCAAGTAGGATTTTAGGTAAGTATACAAAAATCATTGATACTGACGATTCAGATAATTCATCAGGGTTGGTTGCTGGGTTGAAGCTAAATATGGCTGGTAACACCATAAGACCCGCTATAAATGCGACCAAAGAATCAGTAAGCGCAACCATCTTTGCACCACCAACAATATCTTCCTTTTTAGAAATATAAGAGGCATAAGTCATTAAAATACCCATCCCCAAAGACAATGAAAAGAACGCCTGAGATAACGCACCATTTAATACACTGGCATTCATTTTAGAAAAGTCGGGAATCACATAATAGCGCACACCAGCCATCGCATTATCTAATGTTAGCACATAGGCAACAAGCCCTATCAATAGCACAAACAACGCAGGCATCAAAAACTTAGCCGCTTTTTCAATCCCTTGCTTTACGCCCCCCACTAAAATTAAATTAACGATAATACCAACCAGCAACATATACCAAAAAACACTAGATTGATTAATAAACTCACCAAAGTGCGCCGGATCCGCTAATGCATCTAGGTTCCCCATGGCTGTCTGTGCTAAGTATCCAAAAATCCAAACGGTGATAACCATATAAAATACAGCGATCATAAAAGGCGTTAAAACCGCTAACATACCTGCAAACGACCACTTTTTGTCACTGTCAGAGAGCGTTTTATACGCACCGTATGGGTCTTTTTGTGCTTTTCGGCCCATGGCCATTTCAGCCATCATAACGGGCAAACAAATAAAAGCGACGAACAAAGCATAAACGAGTAAAAATGCACCACCACCATTTTTAGTAGCAGATACTGGGAAGCCAACTAAGTTACCAATCCCGACAGCAGAACCTGCTGCAGCTAAGATGAAACCTAGTCGGGAGCTAAAATGCTCACGATTTGCACTCATGCAGACAACCTTATTATTATTTTAAAATATCCGAGCGACTCTACCAGCCTTCACGGCCTATTTTCAAGTTTTTAACGTTAAAGGCCCAGACAAATCTGATCATCGTTTACAAGCTAGTGCAAATCAGACTACTATATGGAAAATTTATCTTACTGATTAGCATAGCTATGTTATATATGATCCATTCTACAGACGTAGAAAACTCTTTAGAAAAGCGCTTAGCTGCCCGACCCGCGCATATAGCGCGCATTACCGAGCTACAAGAACAAGGTCGTGTTGTTGCGGCGGGCCCATTACCGGCGATTGATTCGAATGATCCTGGCAGTGCGGGTTTTACTGGCTCATTGATCATCGCTGAATTCGATTCATTAGCACAAGCACAAGCTTGGGCTGATGATGACCCTTATATTCACGCGGGTGTTTACGCTGGTAGTATCGTAAAACCATTTAAAAAAGTATTTTAATCTGATGTAAGTTCAGGAAAGGTTAATCACCTGTGTTCTAATCTTACATACTCTTGTTTAGTAACTTTAAGATCGTGGAGCTTTGTAAAATGCGATTGATAGTTTGTCTGTTTCTTTCTGGGTTGTTGTTACTGTCAAGTAACGCCTCAAGTGCTGAAAAGCAGACAATAACCAAAAAACAGGCTGTCGAACTTGCCTTAGCAGACTTTTCTGGTAGAACCTTGAAAATAACCGAGCAAGGTGACTATTTCATCGTACGTATATTGCAAAGCAACGGTCGTATTGTAGATCTCAAAGTTAATAAAGTGACTGGAGAGGTCAAAAAGGATTAGAAATGCGAATTTTAGTAATTGAAGATGATATTCAACTGGCCGAAAACCTGCGTAGCGCACTTGAGAAAGAAAAATACAGTATCGATTTATGCCATGATGGTGAGTCTGGTTTGTTTCATCTGAAAGAATATCCGTTAGATATGGCGGTTATCGATTTGGGGCTCCCGAAATTAAATGGTATCGAAATTATTCGTCAAGCCAGAGCTGCTGGAATAGACATTCCTATTCTAATACTCACCGCGCGAGATCGTTGGCAAGATAAAGTTGAAGGGCTTGATGCTGGTGCAGATGATTACTTAACCAAACCGTTTCATTTAGAAGAACTCATCGCTCGCTGTAATGCCCTAATTCGTAGAAGTGCAGGTCAAGCAAATCCCGAAATCAGTATTGGGCCAATAAAAATTCATACCCGTTCTCAGCAGGTATGGGTTAACGAAAGAGAACTCTCGTTAACAGCTTATGAGTATAAAGTACTCGAGTATTTAATGGTTAACCCCCAAAAAGTGATATCAAAATCAGAACTTACAGAACATATTTATGATCAAGATTTTGATTTAGATTCAAACGTCATTGAAGTCTTTGTTTTACGATTGCGGAAAAAGCTCGATCCCGATGGTACGCTTAATCCTGTCGAAACATTGCGAGGAAGAGGCTACAGGTTTAAAAACCAGTGGTAAACGCTGCACAAATCTCTTTAAAAATAAGACAAGGATTCATTCTTGTCTTTGTGCTTATAGTTGCACTTCCGGCCTTGTTTTTCTCCATTGGCCGTGCCTATCATGCCTCTTTAGTTGAAGCAACAGAGAAAACCTTAGAAGCGCATTTATACTCCCTAATATCTGAAGTCGAATTTGTCACTGATGGCATTGAAATGCCTCGAACCATTTTGGCACCTGAGCTAAATCGGTTAAATTCAGATACCTTTGCAATGGTTTATCAAGATCAAACGCTTGTTTGGTATTCTGAATCAGCGGTTAACCTGTCTGTCACACCTGAATTTGTAAACGGAGAAGCTGGCGCAGCTGAATTTGAGTTAGTGAAATACAATCAAGCAAAGTACTGGCAATTAAGCTTAACTGTGATTTTAGGTAACGCAGAACAATCTCAACATGCACGGTTTATTTTATTAAAACGCAACGATGCACTCGTTGAACAAATGTCGGGTTTTCGCAATACGCTTGTCAATTGGATGTTGGTCATGGGGGTACTTATTGCAGCGCTCATGGCTGTGGGCTTTATTTGGAATGCCAGACCTTTGCAACGGCTTGATAAAGAAATTAAAGAAGTGGAAGCCGGTGAAAGAGACAAAATCAGTGGCCTCTACCCTGTTGAACTGCAAACCATTAAGGCTGACCTAAATTTATTACTTGATTCTCAACGCCGCCAAAAAGAGCGTTATAGATCATCCTTAAGTGACTTAGCCCACGCTTTAAAAACCCCCTTAGCAGTATTGAAATCTAGCCCGATGGCATCAGATGAAGACGCACAAGAGCAGCTCGATAGAATAAATGCAATGATAGAGCACCAATTAAAACGGGCTGCGACAGGCGCATCAGATACTTGGAAAAAGCAAACAGTTGTAGAACCTGTGCTAAAATCTATATTGAATGCAATGCGTAAGGTATATCACGACAAAAATATTGACTTCCATTGTCAATGTAGCCCGGACCTTGCTTTCTTAGGCGATAAAACAGACTTAATGGAAATTCTAGGCAATATTATTGATAACGCTTGTAAAGCTTGCCAACACACAGTTGAAATAAACCTACGTGCATTGAATAATAAAGGGATATGTATTGAAGTATCTGACGACGGCCCTGGAATACCCGACCATCAACGGTCTGAACTATTAAAACGTGGTGCGAGATTAGACACATATGAAGCTGGACATGGTGTCGGAATGGCCATTGTATCCGACTTAGTGAACGCATACCATGGGCATATACATATAGATAACTCACCACTTGGTGGAGCTAGGTTTTCGATTGAGTTTAATTATGAAAAAAACTAAACACGTCTTTTATTTTTCACTGCTATTTTGTGCGGCATCAGCCAATGCGAATATCGATATTTTAAAAGACTGTGAGCCATTGGCTGATACGCATCCGTCACGCGCAAAAAATTATATTATTTGTTTAGACGGGAACATTACCAACCTAGAGCGCACCAGAAAAACCTGGATCACCAAACTTAGACTAGACATGAATTTAATCGAACAAGATACTGGCAACTCTCAATTACTACCTATTGTAGAACGCAGCTTTATCAGGCAAGACAAATATATTGAAGACAGCTGTCGCTGGCGATATTTACATCAAATGCCTAACGCGACTAAGGCTGCCATCATCTATAAAAAATGTAAAATTCGCATGTTACAAAGGCACATTGAAGACCTCAAGCTCCCCTTCTAATCTTAACAGCGAGTGGTTTTCGAAGGGTGCCTTTCAATATACTCGTGCGCTTTAAACTGCACGCACCGATTAACTTCTCGGTTGAAACGCGCTTAAAGTCATTAGTTCTCCTTCACTGAAAACAAATCAACCAGTCGTTCATATTGCGCTTTTTGCGCAACATCACACTGAGTTATCATATGATTAACGTTGGCAAGCTTACTCTTTAGTCCATCAATTTTATCTATATATGAAGAAAATAACTTATTTATTCTGTCTTTCAGCTCAATAGAACATACAGTCGCAAAAGAATAAGGCTGCCACTGCTGCTCTTCAGGCGATGATTTTTCAAACAACTTATTTATGTTTTTCTCAAGGTAATTGATGGCTGATGTTCTGTTTTTCGGGTTGTAGATTGGGTATTGGAGGTAATAGCCTTTAAACGCTTCTTTACGCACATCTTTAGAAAATAAAAAGGCGTAATACATGTGCACCGCACCTTCAAAAGAAAAGTACCCCATGTAGCGAATTAGGCGCTTTTTCAGTGCTTCATTCTTCGAGGTTTTATAAACTGCCATAAACTGGTTAAATTCTTTTTTCCCTGAGGTACTGGCTATGACATTAAGTACTGCATTTTGTAGTTCAATATCCAGTTGGGATTGTTTTGTTAATATTGCTTGGTAATGTGTTTTTGCGAAATTGATTGCGTCATTATCTCGTAATTTTGCCCCGAGGAAGATTAAAGAAATTGATTTCAATTCACTATTGGCGCTTGCGTCACTATTATCACGATACCAACGCCTCGCATTCAATATGGGCGACAATTTTTCAATTATGTAACTCGCATGCGGCTCATAAAGACGAGGGGGTACCACATCATAAAAATCATTGTTTAGAGTGCGAAGTCCTTCTACAACCAACTCTTGATTAACCGATTTATTGTTTATCATTTGCAACTGCAGAGTCAGTGCATCAGCATAACTTCTATATCCGCCACGAACTAAAGCCTGATTATTTGCCATGAGTGACTGCTTTTCGATATCAGACAGTAAATTAATCCAAGTTTCATTACCTGCATCACTCACCGTGTCATCAAAATAGCTCGTATACCGGTAATACCCCAAGCCATATGCATCAGGAAACACCGCAAACGTGCCTTTAGGTAAAGGCACGGTAAGCTCAGTTTCATTCAACACAACAGGTTGAATGATCACACCACGGTGTGTAAAAAACTTAAGCTGCAACGGTATGTGCCAATACGGAGCCTTATTGGTGCTGTTTAGTTCTCTGACTGGCTCACTGCCTAATTCAGTAAATGGACGCTGAGTAATGATCAGTTGATTGTTTTTTCTTGTCACACTCACAAAAGGGTAACTTGGCTGTTTCAAAAAAGAGTCAAAAATATCTGCGACGGGCCGTTTTGCATGCGCTTCTATATGCGCGATAAATTCAGAGTAAGATACATTTCTCCCATAAAACTGCTTTATATAAGAAATAACAGCGAGTCGAAATGCGCTTTCACCCACATATTGCTCAACCATTGCTATAACCGAACTGCCTTTTGTATATACCACTTGTCCAATAGAATGGTAATCATCGACTGTGCGCATTGTCCGTTTAATTGGTCGTGATGTTGGCGTATCATCCCAAAAAGATTCAAGTTGCGGCAAGTCTAAATTATTTTCAAATTCGGTGTAGTGAGTGGTAACCATTTTTCTCGCTAGCCACTCCGAAAAAGACTCATTAAGCCAAAGATCATCCCACCACCGCATTGTCACTAAATTACCAAACCACATGTGAATTATTTCATGTGCCAGTAATTTATACTGTGCATATCGCTTTGATTTTGACACTTCACTTGGTGATGTGATCCATGCTTTGTTGAGTGTAACGAGCCCCACGTTTTCCATACCCGCGCCTTCATATGCAGGCAGCACAAGAAAATCCAATTTTTGATACGGGAATTTAATTGAAAAATAACACTGAATATAATTAAAAAGTTTAGGAATGACTCGTGCCACATGCTCATAATGATTATCTGCACCTTGGGTTGTATAAATCACTGACGAGACAGGTAACCCTTTGATGATTAATGACTTAAATTTACCTACCGAAAAAGCAATCACATCCGTATTGATTGGCCTTGTTTCTTTAAAGTGATGTGTATTGTAGCCGTCTTTTTCATCAATGAACTTGATGGGCGTGTTACTAATTACATCAAAAGCGCTGGGAGCTATAATGGTTATTTGAAAAGGAATTTTAAACTCAGGTTCATCAAATGATGGAAAAACCGTTCTTGCCTGCATAGCCTGAAATTGCGTCGCCAGATAATGCCCCTGATCATAAAACTGATACAACCCCGTCATATCTCGGTTGTAATTACCTGAAAATTGAACGGATAATAGATAATGCCCTCTCTCAATTTTCTGCGTTGCTGTAAGTTCTATAATATCGTATTTATTGGGTTCAGAGGCGACCAAACCTATAGGCTCTTCAGCGTTCAAAGTGAGTGTGGCACGGCGTATATTTAGCTTTTTACTATATAGTTTAATCGCACTAACGGCCGACTTAATATGTATTAATATTTCCGTTGTACCACGGTATTCATCTATATTGGGGTTCAAGTGCAGAACAATTTTTTGCTGTTCTGGTGTGACATAATGACCCAGTTTATACTCAGCCGCTTCAACATGTTCTAACTTGATGAGTAGCGCTGCAATATAAAAAAGTGTGCATAATACATCTCTCGTGCTCAAACTTTTACCCTCAACTATTTTTACTCATAGTAATAAAAAACGCTCAATGTTTACGATGACAAGCCAAAGAGCGACCCTCCCCCCCATATTGGCGCGCATGCTCATGGAGTTTACTTACCAATCTATAGCTACAAATTGGCAATAGGTACATGGTAGATAGCCACATTAGCGCTATGTAAGGCCCAGTTTGATGTAGTACTAAGTTATACATTTGAAAGTAAAAAAATAAACAAATATGAGGGAGCAATATAAAGGCGATGCTCACAGCTATAAATTGCGCAACAGATAATGGGTATTTCTTATCTATAACCTGTAGCAACGTAAACATCAAAACGGTGTAAAGCACGGCTCTAGAATCAATTAAGAAATCAATGCCGAACCGCCCATCTATCGCTTCAGCGGCGAAATGCCAAAATGCCGCCTCAAAAAACAACATGTTAGCACTGCCACTGAGCCAGTATGACTTGCCATAAACCAAGGGGCTATTTGCATATGATAAAAATGCCAACGCCGTATAAAACAGAGCTAACACACATAAAGTAACGCACACAGCGAGAGCCATCAGTAAACGAGTAGAGATGAATAAATACTGAGAGCAAGTCAACAAAACTTGATGCCAAAGCCAATAATTGGCTTTGCCAGCACCAACTGCGAGATAATGGGAATACTCTTCTTCCAAATCTCCTACTATTTCATCCTTCACTTTACTGGGTAAAATCACGTCAAGAAGCCACTTTGCAATTTTTAATGATGCACTTGTCATGTCAATCTCCAAGCCCTGCAATCACAGGTAATTTGCACCACATCTTTTCTAATCTGATCCGCGTATCTTGCAAACTCGATACGCCAAGTGCTGTGACTGTAAAATACCGTTTAGCCTTACCACCGCGCTCAGCCGTTGCCCCCCCCTTTTTTGATGTGATAAAGCCCTTTTTCTCAAACCTTTCAACGGTTGTATAGATAGCGCCAATAGACACCTCTCTATCAATACTGTCTTTCAAATAACGTCGCACCGTCACACCATAAGCCTCATCGCCAAGATGTAAAATACTCAGCAAAACCAAATGTTCGAATTCGCCTAAATATGATTTTTTATTCGCCATTTTTCACCGCCCTCACAATAATAACTACATAATAGAATAAACATATTCAATGTCAATAATATCTATTATGTAGTTATTATTAATGCCCTTACGTGATCCTCATATAAGCACCGAAGTATCTAGGAAAAATCTATTTTAGCCTGCATTGCTGCTATAAACAGTTGAGTAGAAAAGGCATTGCGCACAAAGCAGATACTGTTAGCTTCTCGATTTTACTCATCTGGGTAAAGGGTTGAGAAAATTGCGTTTTGTCGTTATCAAGGTATGGCGTGCTTACAGGTGCAGATGTTCGCTTTTTATTTAAAGTGCTTTTAGTTAACATGATTTGATGTGAGGAAAAATCAGAAAATACAGTTCATCATCAATGGGTTATCACTCACCTATCGGCACACCGATTTTATTTTGAAAGGTAAAGCCCTACATGGTTATACACCTCAAGGCTTTACATTTTTTATTAAATTTTCCTATCCGCGTTATGTTATTCCGCGTTTCCGAGCATGGTTGCTAACCACTGCCCTTCTTCGGTCGCTTCAAGGGCTATCTTAACCACCATTGTTAAAGGCACTGACAATAACATGCCGACGGTGCCCAATAACCAGCCCCAAAAAATCAACGACAAGAACACCACGAGTGTCGACAACCCAAGGCCACGGCCCATAAATTTAGGTTCTATGATACTGCCCATTACCGTATTTATTATGATGTAACCAACGGCGACAATACCAGCCACAATTGGCCCCAATGTGATCAATGCTAATAACACAGCAGGAACAGCGGCAATCATTGAGCCAATATTAGGAATATAGTTAAGGAGAAATGCCACAACCGCCCACAGTACGAAGTAATCTACACCTAATACCCACAGCAGCAAACCAGCGCAGAATCCAGTGGCCAACGACACCATTGTTTTTATCGCCAAGTAAGAATTGATTGAGTCTAAGAATCGGTCGATTTGTTGCATTTTCATTTGCGGATCATCCAACGCCAAGTGCACTTTTTTACTTAACATCGGTGCCTCAAACAACATAAACACAACCGTCAATATGATTAAAAACACATTCGCCATAACGCCACCAAAGCCTGTTAACATATTAGTGGCCATATCAATCATTTTACCCGGGTCGAACAAAGAAATAAGTTGGTTTTTATCTATCAAAATATTGTATTGTGCAGCAATATTCACGGTCCAAATAAACTTATTTTGTAACTCCTCTCGATATTGTGGTAATTGCTTTGAAAAATCAGTAAGAGATTGGCCAACAAGTCCTGCTAAGCTCATCCCAATTGCAGTAATAAGGCAAATGACCAATACAATAGCGATCCCTTTTGGGATATGAAAACGCGCAAAAAACTTCAGTAATGGATTACAAATGATCGCGATAAAAGCAGCTAAAATAAAAGGGATCACGATATCACTTGCTAATTTAATACCAGCAAGTACAACAAATAACGACGCTAAAATAACAAGACTTTTGTTTAGGCCTGACAGAGAAGACACAGAATTTCCTTAACAATTTTTTGTTAATTCTAAATCATTCCATCCCAAAGTTGTAGCAGCATAGAGCGAAAGGTGATCGATAGTACAATCATCTCGTATACTGAAATACACAGCATACTTTCCTCGGTGGAGATAATTAAAAATGAGAATACTTGTTACAGGCGCAACAGGGCTAATTGGTAGGCAGTTATGTGGATTTTTAGCACAGCAGTTTAAAGTGACGGCCCTCACCCGTAACGTTGATAACGCGCAAGCGCTATTTGGTCGTAAAGTAACCTGCATTTCAACATTAGAGACAATAAACTTTGACACAATCGACGTTGTGGTTAACCTAGCTGGCGAACCTATCGCCGAAAAACGTTGGTCAACAAAACAAAAACACCTCATTACTGAAAGTCGTATCAATATAACGCAACAGTTAGTCACTAAAATAACGCAGGCCACCACCCCACCTCATACATTCATATCTGGCAGTGCGATTGGTTTCTATGGCAGACAAAATAGCCTAATAACGATTGATGAAACGTTCAACGATTACAACCCAGAATTTAGTCATCACTTATGTAACGAATGGGAGCAAACCGCTCGTCGTGCAGAGTCAAGAAACACGCGTGTGTGTGTATTGCGTACTGGCATTGTATTGAGCCAAGATGCTGGGGCACTTACAAAGATGTTACCCGCCTTTAAGCTGTGTCTGGGTGGAAAAATGGCCGATGGCCAACAAATGATGTCTTGGATCCACATTGATGACATGGTGAACATCATATTACATTTAGTTAATAACCAACACCTGTCTGGTACTTTTAATGCAACGGCTCCCAACCCTGTCAGTAACCAAGAATTCACAAAAATATTAGCCAGTACCCTGTCGCGACCTGCGGTGTTGCCAATGCCTAAGATTGTATTACGCCTACTATTCGGGGAAATGGCTGATTTACTGATTTATGGACAAACTGTTATACCAAAAAAATTACTTGATAGTCAGTTTTCATTTAGATTTAGTCACTTAGATAAAGCATTAGCGAACCTCTTACGTTAAAAATGCAGACACCGAGGGTGTTTGCATTTTTGTAACGCTATAACTAAAACTAAGTCAATTCGATTATTTTACGATTAACTGGTCTTCAAGCAAGTAAATACCATTGGGGTCGGTCAAGCTAAATACTTTTACAGCGAGTGTTTTTCCTGCCGCGTTTTCACATTCTAAGATCTGATATAACACTGGCTGACGCACATTTACGACATCTTTATTCGCAGTGAATACATCTGAATGGAATGGACCTTTTGACTCTTTGCCTGAAAACAAACCAAGCTCAACACCACGATTGGCAACAACAGAACAATAAGCTTGGTTGTTATGGTTGTTTACTGTTAAACGGCTAGATACGTGATACTCACTGTGGTAACCAAATGAATATGGTTGGTGAACGAACTCACCTTTTGGTGTTACATCAATTTGCCAATCCACATCTGGTGCACCAGGGATATTAACCTGTACTTTATAGTCAGTTCCTTGTGCATCGTAACAACTTACGCGCAACTTTTTGTTTGTAGATAAAAACTGCTCTGGAATGGCCACTGACGCCGTCAACTTTGAAGGGTTATTTGTATCAATAGTCACACGCGTATTGGCAACATGCTCACCATTGTTATTCCAACCACCCGTGTTCGAATAAACATTCGCTACATCGCAATAACTGGTATCTTGCGCTAGTAACAACTCCACTGTTAAATGATGTGCATATTCGCTGATAATTGTCGCAGAAGCCACCGGACCAGAAGCATATTGAGTCAAACGCTCGTATCCATCCGTATCTTCTACATTTTGTGCTAATGCAAAACTTGCCCCAGAGAACAATGTTGAAGCCAATAATAACGCATTAGTTTTATTCATGTTTAATTTCCTTTTTAAGTAACTTATTTCATTGAACACAGGCTCACCCCGCATCAATTGAACCCATTTTAACTACAAATCAAAGTTAAGATCAACAAAATTAATTAACAATTTTTAACTAAATATTTTCAAAAAACATAATTAGAAACAACAAACACCGTAAAATTTATTAAATATCATTCACTTAAATAAACATAGAACAACCACATCAGATTAGTTTTATTTATCTTTATTTTGCACTCAGTAGAATGAGAATTTCATTCACCGTACTTCACATTAGTTTTATTATCCATTATTTTTATTAATAAATATTTATTGACCAATAAATGAACGGACATTACTAAGGTACACTTAGCTAGGTCTGAACCAAACAGTATCTATATGAATCTTGCAGTGGCGAATTAAGAAGAGAGGCGATATGTGCGCTTTGAATTAAGTCACATCACCGATATTGAAATAAAGCGCAATGTAATAAAATGCATAGAATATTTAACGTACTATGGAAAGGTTATTGATACCTAGTATACCTCTTATATCCTGGTTTTTCCTTGTTACTGCGTGCTGCCCACAAATATAAACACACATCACGTACTGTTATATGAGGGGCAATTCAGTGCGGTACTAACCAGCTTAATTTCGTACGTTTAAACTGGTTAAAAGTAAACCAATAACACCCCCGTGGGAATGGTAGCAATATCTAGTTGTACAATCAGGGAAATGAATAACGCATTATCCGTTTCAGCACAGAGCCATATTGGCAAAAAAATGTACCCGTATTGTATGCAATTCCATGACGTGCAAAGACAGACTGCACCATCGGCGCGACTTCTTGATATCTGGACGAAGGTAAGTCAGGGAATAAGTGATGCTCTATTTGAAAACTTAAATGTCCTGTTAATATATGAAAAGTACGACCTCCTTGAATATTGGACGATCCCAATGCTTGGCGATAGTACCATTGACCTTGACTTTCATTTTCGCATTGCTGTTGACTAAACGTTTTGGTCTGCTCTGTAAAATGACCACAAAAGATGATGGTTGATGTCCATAAGTTACGTAGTAAATTAGCCAGAAAATTCCCCCCGAGCACCCATAAAAATAACGGCCCTGCAAGCAATGGAAACAATACATAGTCTTTCACCAATTGCCGACTTCCTTTGCTAAAAAAGCGCCGTTTCAATATAGCGTGTGATACTTTATAGTCTCGATTCTGTTTTTTCTTACCCAAAAAAACCCGTTCGGCTGCAAGTTCGTGATAAGACACGCCCCACTGAAAAAATACACTCAAATTTATATAGGTAAAAAACTGCCAAGTGTTCTTTAAACGCCATTGAAAGTCATCAGACAGCCTTAATAGCCCGTAACCAAAATCTCTGTCTTTGCCAATGATATTAGTATAAGTGTGATGTTCGTAATTATGCACTCGATGCCAGCTCTGTCCATCACATGCAATATCCCACTCATAGGCCATGGAGTTTATATTTTTGTCATTCATCCAGTCATACTGACCGTGCATTACATTATGACCAATCTCCATATTGTCTAGTATTTTAGCCAATGCAAGTAAAGCAACGCCAAGCAACCATATAACTGGTTGCCAAAACCCCAATAGCAACAGAGCGCGACCTAACCACTCACTATAGCGCTGAATGCTTATTACCCGTCTAATATGATCTGCATCATACTGACCTACTTTGGCTAACGTGAGTTGCTTTATTTCATCTAACTCCTTAGCCAATAAGTCAAAATTAACTGAACTCATAACGTAACCTCCAAATCAGAAACGGGCTGTGAGATACATAATTGGATCAACTGATGGCCATTATCAGATAGCGCGCCAGTGCGAATATCTCTGACCACACCTTTACTTTTTACACATTGGCACTGGTGACAGATCCCAATGCCACAACCTCGGGTTACAGCAACATTTTTTTCTTCCAATTGTTCAAGTAGAACATCGCTGCTATTGACTGATATGACTTGGCCATCAACATTTAAAGTATGCTCAGCCCCCATATCCAAACTGTGATCAGTCGGTGCTTGTTTTAAACCAAACACTTCGTCAAAATACTTTAGTCCTAAATCACCACACACCTGTTGTACCTCATGTAGCATTTCATTCGGTCCGCAGCAGTAAACATCCACTAATTTGCTCACTGATATATAATAGGATAATGGTTTACTGTGCGCTCTCGTACATAACTCAAAGCTAAAATTACGGTGCTCAGTCTCAAGTTGAGTTAACTGTTCAACAAGTTGATGCTGATCTGCTTTGGCAAAATACACCAAGCGAACTGGCTCCTGTATATCACGCAAATGCTGTGCGAGCATTGCTGCGATTGGCGTTATTCCTGAGCCTCCCGCAATCATAAGCAAAGGCTTTTTTAGAGATTGAACAACGAATATTCCTTGTGGTTTCGATATATTAACCCATGCAGTTTTTTTCAGTTGTTCATAGAGTTGACTTGTAAAGCGCCCATTAAGGTCAACGCGTACTAATAACGAGATACAGCCCTGTTTATCACGCTCATATGGGCATGACGCAATGGTAAAAGTACGCGTCAATAAACGGCCATTCATTTCAACCGTTATATTTATATGTTGTCCTGCCAAATGGGTAGGCCAGTTATGCTCAGGCCGTAAAGATATACGAATAAAATGTTCTGCCGTTTTTTCCACACATTCGATATGAGCTCGATATAAGTCGGCTCTCCAAGCGGGTTTAAAGTGCTGTATCACAGGTTCAATATACCCAGCAAAACTCCGATGATGTAAAAACCATTGTGAAAACTTGTTAGAGACGGCCTGTAATGTTCGTTTCAATTGAGCGTACACCTGTTAGCTTAAATTTGAGCGCACAAGTGTACGCTCAAATTTCAGGAATTCAAGTTAAATTAGAATAAAAGCTCAATTGAAGGAAACGTATGAGATCATTGCAATGAACAACTCAGCGATAAATCATTATTTTTGATACGATAAATAGCCATCTATCAACAGGTATATTGGCCACTGTCATGCATTATGTGAGGGTGAATATGACGTACTGGAAATTTATAAAGCGGAAGACTTGGTGGCTTCTTTGATTTTTACGCACTCTTTTTAGTTAACCTCAGATTTGGATAAGGGTTTTGGAATAGAAAATGTTTTAAAAATAAACTTACGTACAATCCAATGATGATATTTTGTTCAATATCAAGGCGCTTTTATGCAGTAATAGCGGGCTATTACAAATGAAAGCAACGCCGAGAGTGAGAAAAATAGCTTTATTGGGCAAATTCGCTTATCCAGAGCTGAGGTTACTTAACCTCAGATTTGGATAAGGGTTTTGGAATAGAAAATGTTTTAAAAATAAACTTACGTACAATCCAATGATGATATTTTGTTCAATATCAAGGCGCTTTTATGCAGTAATAGCGGGCTATTACAAATGAAAGCAACGCCGAGAGTGCGAAAAATAGCTTTATTGGGCAAATTCGCTTATCCAGAACTGAGGTTAGTTATTGCATATACATAGTCATCGACTAACACACCTTTAATCATGGTGTTCTTTGCCATTACTCGAACACGAGTAAATCCTACTTTTTCAAGCAATTTATACGAGCTGACGTTATCTGTGGCGCAAATTGCAATCAGTTCTTGAATCGCGAGTGCCTCAAAAGCATACTCAACTAACAACTTCAGGGCATGGCTCGCGTACCCTTTGCCCTGAGCCTGTAGCTTTAGCATAAACCCAACTTCGCCAACACGCCTCTTTTTATTTAAGAGCTGTATACCAATATTGCCGACTTTCTCATCTGTTTCAGCATCTGTAATACTAAAATGCCAACTTTCACTCATGCATGATGTTTTTGCTATACGCCGACTGAAGTTAGCGCTAAGTACATCCAATGGTAAACAATCGTACACATAGTGCATTACATTTTGACATTGATTCATTTCTAAAAATAACGTCCAATCAGATTGGTTAAGCGGCTCAAGCCTGACATTATCATTGAGTATGTTCATTAAATTAACCTAGTGATGGAATAAGCTTGGCTGATATTAGTCTCTCTCTATTAGTGAGTAATAGAGAAATAAAAAAGGCCGCTTATGCGGCCCTATTCTAAGCTAATAGATTTTATTACGGTGTTGCTGTGATATTCACAGAGACACCTGTTGCAGTACTATAACCATAAACATCGATATACCACGTGCCTGTTTGTGGGTTAGTAAATGCGCAATTTTCAACATTACCACCAGCATAAGGTCGGCAATCCCACTTCGAACGAGTAGATGCTTTGCCATACGTTACATACAAATCAGCATCACCTGTACCGCCTGACATTGCAACGTTAAAGTTTGAATAGCCATCCGCTAAGTCAAACGTATAACGAACCCAGTTACGGCGCGAAACATTAATGTTATTTGTTGTCTCATCAATTGCCGGTAAGTCACCACCTGGTGTACCTGAACAACCATTTGCATTTAAGTGATCAACGGCTGCTTTTGCTTGAACTAAACCATGGCCAAACTGCACATCTCTTCCTGGTGCACCTAAGTCTTCCGCTGTTGCTGTTAACACAGTACGAATTTGTGCAGCGGTACAGCTTGGGTGATGACTCCATACCAATGCAGCAACACCAGCAACATGAGGAGAAGCCATTGAAGTACCTGTCATTTTTCCGTAGTTACCTGGGCTGATATTAATAGCCGCCGATGTACCTGCATCCGCTAGCATGGCTGCACCAGCAACATCAGTCACGGTTAAACTTGGAATCGTTGTTTGGTTTGAATCACCTAAAGTGCCGCTGAAGCTCCCAGCTGCATTATTATATATAATCGCGCCTACGCCGCCACTGTCTTCACAATTCTTAACTTTATCATGGAACGAAATAGCACCACGTTGAATTAAACACACCTTACCATTGGCACCATTGTCAGTCGCTTCGCCAGTTGCAAAATCATATAAAGAAGCAGTAACAACACCTTGGTTTTCCATTGCATTGGTATCGTACGAAATACTATTTACAGTTAAAGATACTGAAGAGCCATCACCTTCTGGGTAAGTCGATTGCACATCAACGCCTGGTGCTGCAATTTCTACTTGGCTATTCTTTTGTGAGCTGGTGTATAAATCTTTATTTTTATCTACACCACCAACTGACATAACTGAATCATATGATGCAGGGAAACTTTCTAGATCCGTTGGGTTAGATAACACCCCGTCATTTCCTGCTGCGGCAATTAATAACATACCTGCATCTGCAGCGGCTTGCATACCATTTCGTTCAGTCGTGCTTGAACCTGCTCCACCTAAACTCATGTTTACAACATCTGCACCTGCCGATTGACATTTGTTAACTGCGTCAACAAGCTCTGATGAATATCCCCAACCACTTGCATTAAATACTTTAATAATATGCATTGAAGGATCTGTGCCAATCACACCTCGAACGCCAATACCATTGTTCAATGCCGCAATTGTGCCAGCCACGTGTGTACCATGTGGGCCACCATGTTCAAACCAGTTTCCTGTGCCTCTGTCATTGGTGCCTGATATCGTTCCACCGTTAGAACCCATATCTTCATGTGGCAAATCTAGGCCAGAGTCAATTACACAGATCTTTTTACCACCGCTGGCTGCTGATGCGACCATATCATCAACCTGATCAGCTTGAACTAAACTAATGCCATAAGGGATATCTTGAGACATTAGACGACGTGGTAAATCTTCCTCAACGTATTCAACATCGCTGTCTTCTTGTAGTGTTTGCAGCTGTGCGCTGGTTAATGGCGTTACAACGGCATTCAGACTCGGTTTGAATTGTGCATTGTTAATTCCTAGGTTAAACATTCTAGATTGAGTGAGATGTGACATCTCACCTTCACTGCCCATTACAGCTGAAGTTGTTCCTGATTTATATTTAACGATATAGCGCTTTGGAAGAGGCGATTTATTTGCTTCTTCTAGCATTGGTGCAGCCTGTAACGACGCTGAAACAGCAAGCGATAGTAAAGTTGCGCTGAAAAGTATTTTGTTGTTTTTTTGTTGCTTGATCATGGTTAAACCTGTCATTTGTTATTATTTTCGTTAAAAAATGTATCAGAAAACATAAAAATTAACATAGGTAAATGAAGCTGGATTGTAAAAGATTGTTAACGAAACCAACATAAAAATTAAATAATAGTTTTAAAACAATAAGTTAAAAGTAAATAGTTTCGTTATTTGAAATTGATAATATTTACACGATGCATCAATGTAGGAATATATAATTACAACCACTGTCTCTCAATCCATGAAACAGATCCAAAATACGCTTCGCGCTATCACATATACGTCGACTGTTCACCTTACTCTCTCAATTACAAATAAAATCACAAAAAACACATAAGCACTTGTTTTATACAAATTAAAAGTTACACCTCCATCTATTAAGACATTACCTTGTGATGTTAATTTTTGTCTAAATAAACATATATTGTGTCCAAAACCGGGCTATTTCTGACTCTTTAATACAAGTACATAAGTCACTTATCCATAGATCACATCATTGCTTATTATTATTTTTCACAACAATTAAGTGTGCTTTTAATTACATTATTTTTATTCACTTTACATAAAATTGATATTGGTGCTACAACAAAGTCGCTAAACGATATACAACATGTAAAATTAAGGATTATATAATGTTTAAAAAAACAGTTATGGCCAGCTTAGTCAGCGTGCTCCCGCTTTCAGTAATGGCATCAGTAGAGCAGTCTTGCCCTCGTGTTGAAGGGTTTTACGCAACATGGGATCACCCTGCCGGTGGTAATATGGATATTAAAGATTTGGCGACCGACCAACTCACTCACATTATTGTCGCATTTGCTTACCCGCAGTCTGATGGCAGTCTTGATACTCAAGAAGCGGATCAATATATCGATGATATTGTGAGTCATGCACATGCCAATAATACCGGTGTGATGATATCGGTCGGCGGCGCTGGGGTTGACTTTCTTTCAATGGATGAAGCTGCTCGAAGTCAGCTTGTGTTTAATCTCGTTGAATATGCAAAGCGACATAATCTCGACGGTATAGACGTTGACTGGGAAGATTGGAGTAGTTATAACCAACCTAACCCTGAAGAAAGTAACAGGCTCCTAAATTTAGTCAAAGATCTCCGCGCAGCACTGCCTAAACATATTGAGGTCACTGTCGACGTACAAGCCGGTGGTTGGTCAGGCATTAACTTTCACCCCGACTTAGACAAATATGCTGATATCATTCGCTTTATGGCCTACGACTATACAGGAGGCTGGGGGGGCTCTCCGATTAGACATCATGCATCATGGGACGATATTCATAGTGGCCTCGTAAATCCAAACGTCGCCAGTCAAAGCATGATAACTAAATATGATGTAAGTAAAACCAGCCTAGGCCTGCCATTTTACAATAAAACATTTATTGATGGTAAAAATGGTCCTGTATCAGTGTACACATCTCGTGGCATTGTTGATAATCTAGTCAAAGGGCTCGGTATAAACTATAACAGCGGGCAATATATCTTAGATAACGATGCATACTTTTGGGAAACCCCAAACTTAATACACACCAAAACACAATTCGTTGCTGAAAATGGATATCCTGGGGTATTTATTTGGGAGTTACATCAAGACTCGAGAGATGAGCAGTATAAGCTGCTTAATGTGATTGCCAAAGAACTCCCCAAATGCCAACCTTGTACTGATCCTTGGCAGTCATACCCTGCTATTTATAACACGGGTGACACCGTAAGCTTTGCAGGGAAAAATTGGCAAGTAACGGGCGGCCCGCTACACAGTGTACAACCGATGACATTAGGGCATACACACAGATATAAAGATCTAGGTGCATGTAAAAACTACGTGGTAAGCCAACTGTAACCTCGTTTCATTTAAGCTCGCACCAGATAATCTGTACCTTAACACACATTATCTGGTTCGCAATTAATCATAAGCGCACAACCTATCCCGCTTACTCTCGAAATGCATGTGCTTTCATTACTGTGGCAATGATCCTGAAAACATCAACCCACGCTTGACGTACTTCTGGGGTCCAACTATTACCTAGCCCAACTTTAAGTGTATGTAAGAGCGCATTACCTACTGGGGTAAAGTCCTTGGCGTGCACACCATAGGCGACATGCCTATCAGCAAGTTTATGCAAGATAGGTATTAATGCATCTAAATCGTCTAAACCATTTACCGCAACCTTAAGGGTTGCCATCAACTTTTGGCCTTGGCTTTTCAAGCTATTTTTAAATAAAGGCTTTAACGATGGATCATATTGGAAAAGGGTGGTATAAAAAATATCAGCAGCTTGCTCTGCAATGGGTTCAACCTGCGCAAAACTCTGCTGCACCAATTGCTTTTGCCTGTTCGTTATCGTCATTGCCCTGCCTAATTATTCAGTTAGTTAGCACTTTACCTTCTAATTTAGTCGTTAAGCGCTATTGTCGCGAATTATATTTCATACCATGCTTGGTTTTATACTTCTGCACAGCCCCCTGTACTGACTATTCTAGTGTTCCTGTGTATACCTGTGATTGGGTTGTTGTGATTGCATCAACAATATAAAATTGCATCCATAAAGCTGTTATCTCTTTTCAACATATACCGCATACGATAACCGCTATCAGCCTTTTCCAGCCCTGTGCAAGTTCGTTTGACCTCTACTATTAAAAAACATCCCCACACAACAAATCAATCACTATACTTTAGTCACCATAGAATAGATTTAAGTTAACCTCAGGTTTGGATAAGGGTTTTGGAATAGGAAATATTTTGTAAACAAACTTAAGTACGATCCAATGATGATATTTTGTTCAATATCAAGGCGCTTTTATGCAGTAATAGCGGGCTATTACAAATGAAAGCAACGCCGAGAGTGAGAAAAATAGCTTTATTGGGCAAATTCGCTTATTCAGAGCTGAGGTTAAGTTATTATTATGAACTTAAAAGAGTTAAGAAATGGGGAATGGGTTGAGTACAATAACCACCCAGTCGAAGTCATAGGCATTGATGAGATTTTAAAAACGGCCACAGTTTACGATCATCAGAATCAATTGCAACTCACGCTCACCGCCAATGACCTAACAGCGGATCCACAATGTCATTGTGACTCATATCAATACTATTAATGGCCGAGTACAAACAACTTTTGATATAAATCAAGGCTGTTTTCTATCCTCACTAACAAGGACAGCAAACAGCCATATACTTAAGATGATAAAACAAAGTTTATATAAAACCCGATATAAAACTGAAGTATATAAAGTTTGCTATCATATACAGCTAGATTAGAAGCGACCGGTATATTGCAACGAGAATGAACGTCCCATCACAGCAATTGTGGTCGGGTAAACTTCACGATTAAACCACGGTCTCCCAGAATCCCAAGAGCCATCATTACGTGCTCTGGTATCACGTAAATTATTAACCCCAAACCTCAATGAGTGTGCATCGTTGATGTCATATGTCACACCAGCATTATAAATCAGCCACGGTTTTAATCGCCCTCCCAACACCGCTCTATTTTCAACTTGTCCATTTGGGTCTTCTGCATTCCATGTTGAACCATAGCGAATTTGCTGTAGAGAAACACGCCATGCATTTTTATGCCAAGTAAAAGTGTTATCTACTTTTGAACGTAGGTCATCGTTATCAAAATCATCACGATACTCTTTATTTATGGGATCTCCTGGAAATTCTTGGCGGATCACTTCTAAAACATGGTTGTAACGCATATTGGCTGTAAATTCACCCCAACTACCCGCGTCATATTTATATATTACATTCGTTTCAATACCAGTTAGTTCGTTAAATGATTGATTGACATATGTCGTCCGTATTTTATCAACACTATAGCCGTTGGTTGGATTAGTACCTGGAAAACGGTCAACACGACTTATTATTTCATCACAACGCTCTGCAGTGACATTGGCAGTTCCTCGACGACACGCAGCTTCATTCTTGAAAAAATCGGTTAAATTCCATGACTCCACTTGATCTTCAATACGAATTCGATAAGCATCAAATGTCCAATCAAGTCCTTCAGCTACCTCCCATGCAAACCCTACCGTAGCGGAAAACCCAGTTTCTTCTTTTAGCTTTGTATTACCCGTACGTTCGATAAAAATGGTTTGTGATGCACGCAAACGTCCAGCACTATCTGGATCACATTGCTCTGTTAGTGCACCATCGTTGGTTCTGCCAGCCGAAATATAGTCTTGACATAAAAGCTCTAAATGATCATCCGTTATACCGCTATAAGACCCAGATGGGCCCGCATTCACTTGATGAATGTCTGGCGCTCTAAATGATGTGCCATAACTTCCTCGCACTAACAAATCATCGGTAGGTCGATATTCAATGCCAATTTGATAGGTAAATGCACCATCTACATCGGTATTATCATCATAATAGTCGTAACGGCCTGCAATATTGGCTTTCACTTGCTCTGTAATTGGCACTTCAAATTCAAGTGCGACTCCATACCTATCGCGTTCACCACTGCCTTCTGTAGCTGTTAAACCGTTACCCCATCCTTTGCTTTCATCTAATGTTCGTGGATGGGCTGAAATTCGATAATCTTCCGAACCATACTCAACAACGGCCGCAAATCCTAAATCTCCTGCTGATAACTCCATGATTGCACCAGACAAACTCGCCGTTAATGTGGTAACACTTGCATCTGCTGTGGAATCATTAGACTCTAAAATAGCGTCTCGCCCTGCTTGATCTAATGGACGCCAAAAACGCTGCCAGTCAGGGCTATATAGCGGGTCGTTGGCATCTAGCCTTGCACCTAAAAAGTAATCTCTGGCTTTATCTGCTGCAACCAATATTTCAGACTCTGAGTTTTTCGATTTACTGTGCGAGAATGCAACTTCGTACGCTATCTCTTCAAGTACAATGCCTTTCATGCCCGCCGCAACAAAATACATGTCATCTTCGAAATGCCCCTTGTTGTCACCGCCTATTTCTGATGGCGTAAACGTACGCTGTAAATATAAAGGCCTGTTTTCAGCTGTCTCATCTAAAAAGAAACGACCGTATGCTAAATTATCAATTGGGGAGTTATCTGAACGCCAGCTGGGACCTAAACCGCCTTGGTTTGCTGAGTCACTGTTCCAGTAAAGTAAATCACCAAAAACTTGGTGGTCATCTGAAAGATCCCACTGAAAATTGTTATAAATCGACACATTTTCGCGCTCATTTATATACGAGCTATCACCTGTTGTATCCTTTCCGCAATAATAACCTCGGTCAGGACGTAAAGATAAATCATATTCAGTCCATTGATCGCATGCACCATTTATGAATTCATTAGGGTGAACATATTGAGAGCCGCCCGCAATCGTCCAAGCCATAACACTTCGTGAGTTGACTCGTGAATATAGTGGTTGAGTATCAGTGGCCGGTCCATCATCCACAGAGTCTAACCAGTCTCTTTCATTACCAAGTAGCATATCTTGTTTTGAGTAATCAACTGAGTACGTCCAAGAAAATGATTCTGTACTCGCTCCACCTGTGATCGTAAACTTACGATTGTCTGCGCCGCCTTGATCTGTGGTACTTGCTAGTGCTGTTACAGTAGTGTGCTCAACATTCTTTTTGGTTATTATATTAACAACACCCGCCATAGCATCAGAACCATATACCGCTGACTTTCCTCCGGTTACAATTTCTATTCTAGCAACTGCTGACGTCGGTATTGTTGATAAATTAAACACATTATTTTGACTATTAAATGCACGTGGATAGTTCGCAACTCGTCTACCATTTAACAAGACTAAAGTTCTATTTGGCCCTAGCCCACGTAAATTAACTGTTTCTGCATTTGGTGTGAATGAATTCGTAATACCTTGCCCTTGAATGGTCCCCGTTGCAGCCGTTAAAGACTGGATTGCTTCATAAATATTAGGAAAACCTTTATCCTGAATATCTTCCGCGGTCAGCACTTGAATCGGTGCAGGGCCTTCAATTTCAGTACGCTTAATTCTTGAACCCGTTACTTCTATCCTGTCGAGTTTTATCGTATCTCCCTTGTCAGCAGCGACCGTTACACCACATGATGCAGCGGATGCCAATAAGGCAACTTTAACACTTATGGCGATTATATTTCGTCCTTTCACATTATTCCCCTGAATATTATTTTATTGTTTTATTGGATAGTGATGGGTGAAGCTTCATCACTTCGTACCTTTTTCAACCGCATTATAAACAAATAAAATACAAAAAATAAACATTTAACAAACACAAAATAAACATTGAGTGCACATTAAACACACATATTATGTAAAAAACGACATGATCAGCGAGCCATACTCAACGACAAAAGTGGGTTTTTAGATTTAGAGGTTTAGAGATTCAGTAATAGATAAAACTGTGTGTATGACATACGAGTGGGGAACTTAACTGCTTAACTAGCCGCCGAAGAATAATAACTTACTTCGGGTGCTGTGCACAAACAACGCTGCTGTGCACAAAAAAACCATAAATCAGGTCATTGCACAAAACTGAAACGGTCGAGTAAATGAACAGCATCCGCACGTAAACCCGCACCTAATAAAGACAATTTTGATTCTAAGCTGATCCGTGTATTGTTAGTCTCGTTTTTGCGGCTTCCATGCTTTAGGATCCCTCCATCGAAAAGTAAAACTTGTCCATACTTAACGTCAATTGGTGTAACTTGACCCGTCCCATAATCAGATTCTAACCACAAAGTTGATGTACCCGCGGTATCCACTAAGGGCAACCACATATTAATTTGTTCAAAGTGATGAGTTATAGAATAGTCATCATGGAATTCGCTGACAGGCAGTGTACCGGGGAGATGAACCCGTATATCTGGACGTTCATCAAAACTGAGTTCATGAGCAACCTTGTACGCTAAGAACTTGTTAATAAACTGATGATATAATTCAATTAAGCCACTTCCTTGAGTTTGAGTAATGATCATGTCTCTAAAAAATAAATTATCCTGAGAGAATAACTTTTGCGGTAATCCAAATTGGGCTCTTTGTGCCATGATACTCTCATGATACTTATCAATATTATTGCACTTGAGGATTTGCTGACTCATGATTTTTGCAAAGGGGAATTGATGAATATCAAAATCCAATAACAACCAATTTTTTAGTGGCGTATGCGAGCATATACATGCATGAGTAAAGTTTTCACCTGCAAAAACTTTGTTTAATTCAAGTGTACTCGGCGTAACGTTAACCATTAACAGCACTCCATGCTATTGTGCAAGCAAATAACGAGTGGAGGCAATGAACATGCGCAATGTATTCTCACATCGTGTACCGTTTTATTGTATACAGCCAAGTGCCCTTTCTCACTGACAAAGTAAGACCGCAATTGCTGTTTACTTTCTTGAATTTTATGGCTTACATGTCCTTTGTGAACTCTCATTCTCATCACTCACTTATAATTAGCAACTCTTAGTTTAATGCAAATAGGTTAGTGGTATTAACCAGTATCAGCAATTACAGAGCATTACAGTGACATGTAATATCTTAATGATATTTCGGGTGTTATTGCCCTTTTCACAAAAGGCCTACGCCATTTCCTGGCAATAATAACTGGGAGTATGGTGAGTAAAGTATTTAAATTCACGTGTCATATGCGCTTGATCTGAGTAACCAAAATCATAAGCCAACTGTGTTAAGCTACATTTTGGCGCCTTTTTTAAATAATCGATTGTGTTATTAACCCTAGTAATACGTTGATATTGTTTAGCCGTGATCCCAAGCGATTGTTTAAACAATCGGGCAAGCTGTCGTTGACCAATAGGTAATTCTCTTACAATATTTTGTAATAATAGCGGCTGTTTACAGCGAGACAGTGCTTTTATCAGTACGGGATCAAACCCTTGCGCTAACTCACATAACGGGAGTAACTTCCGATACAAAAGAGTGAGCAGCGCCTGCGGGTTTTGGCTATAGCATGAAAGGCGTAATAACGCATCCCACGTATCATGCTTTTCAGACTCAGTGCTCTGCGCTGGGGTAATTTCATTTGGTTGTGCCAGTGGAGATAATTGCGCCATCCCTCCAGGTTGAAAGCATATGCCCACAACCTGTGTATTTGGATAAAACGCGATTTTTTGCGCTTGTGATGCCGTTGGGCATAAGTACACGCCTGCTGATCTCTCCTCACCACCCAGTAATACACTGCCTGATAAGCAATACACAATTGAATTAGATGCATTGGCTTTTAAGTGCCGCAACAATATGTTGCTGCTATCATAATTTGCAACCCAAATACCCTGCACGTATTTCGTCAACTTACCTTGAGGGAAATAGATGCGTAAATCGAAACCATCCCTCTGTTGCAGCAACATTTTCATTACTTTCTACCCATTATATTTCGGGTTTAAACACTCTGGCGATTCGATTCCAGCTATTAATTGCATTAATTGCGAAGGTCAAATCACAAATCGCGCGTTTGTCCAAATGTCGCTGTAAATTGACCAATTCAATACCGTCGATATCCTGATTGGCCGTGATTAACTCGGCCCATTTCAATATGGCTTGCTCTTTTTCTGAGAAAAGTGATGATGCTTGCCATGCACTCAATGCAAATAACCGCTCTATTGACTCCCCATTAGAGATAGCGCTCTTACTATGCATATCAATACAATAAGCACACTGATTAATTTGTGACACACGCATTTTGATTAAATCCCATAGTAACAAATTTAGAGATTTAGAATCGCCAAATGCGGTTTTCAAATATGCCTCTTGTTCTAACAATATTTCAACCGCATTTGGTGCTAATTTATAATAGTTAATTGCTATCATGTGGCGTTCCTTATGATTAAAACCATAATGTAACGCGTACCTAATTATCCCGTATTGAATAAAATCGACATGACATAAAATGTATAGAAACATCCTTTTTTGCCCCATTCCATGTCGTTATTTTGAAGCACTTTCTACCAAAAATAATTGTGTTTGTCGTCCATTTAAGTATTGCACACCCTCACTGGTAAAAATCGCATCTTCTTCCAACATAATGCGGATCTCTTTGCTCCATTGTGGTAGATAGACTGCGTTGTTAAGCTCTATCGAATAAGCCGTATTGAGATGTAAAGGATAATCACCATCGCCAACAACCCCTTGCTGAGCATCCCACATACCTATTGTCGTGCCCGCGCCATGACCATGAAAACCAATTGGGTGCGTGTAGATGGTCGGCTTTAATTTTTGAGCTATAGCAAACTCACGAGCTCGCTTCAAAATCATATTACCAGTACGCCCGACCACAAATTGCTCTGTCAAAATATCTTGCAATAAATTACCTTTGGCGAGCGCATTCTGTAAATAATCTGGTGCTTGCAACTCTCCTTTTTTAAGTACGTAAGCGTGCTGCTGCGTGTCTGTATTTAAACGCAAATATGTTATACCAAAATCTAAATGTAATAGGTCTCCCGGTTGGATCACATTTTCACCATTGGCATTGGTAAAGCTCGCCTCATGATCAAAAGCCTCCACACCAGCTCTTTGAATTGACACACTTGGGTGAAACCACGTGGTGAGCTTTAATTCTCGTACTCTTTCTCGGTACCACCATGTCAGGTCATCTGTCGTTGTTTCCCCGGCTTTTATTACCTTACTTGAAAAACCTTCCGCAATGATTGCATGGGCAATTTTAACAATCTGACTATACTGGAATATTTCATTTTTAGTACGTTGTTCCAACCAAGCCACAGCTAGCGGTTCAGCTGATACCAGTTTCTTTTGATAGCCTTTTGGTAAATGGGCAACAAGCAGCTCTTTATCAGTGACAACCAGCCCATCAGCATGTGCCCAATGCTCGGAGGTATTCAGCGCGATGCTATTTGGTTTATATTTTTCTATTACCTCAGCCAAAGCTTTCCATTGATCGGGTTGTTCTGCCTTATTCCAAGCCCGTTGAAACACGTCACCCACATTGTATGGTGCAATAGCCAATGCATCCACTTGACCATGTTTATTGCGTGCGAAAAGCAACACTGTTGTTCTTCTCGCTGATAACCACGTGGCAGGGAGCAAGGTTTTTAATACGGGGTCTTCATTATATTCCCTGCTGATTAATATCCACATATCAATATTTGTGTCTTTCATCAATTGAGGTAAAAGTACTTTTACCCGTTCCTGAGTATTATTATCAATCCATTGTGCACGTGCTTTCATGGGCAAGATCATATCAGCCAATTCCGTTTCAGCGTGACTTAAAAAGCTATAAAGTAAAAAGGCGAATGACAATAAAGCACTCAACAACCGAGTATGATTTCTATTATTTTGATGCATAACTAAAGTGCCTAAAATGATTTAGTATAACTTACACTAGCAGCCATGAAATAAAATACGAAAGAATTGCGTTAAGTGGTGTGAAGGTGAGAAATAGGCTATTTATAAGCAAGAATAAATAACCTATGATCACATACTCATTCAGTCACCATAGGCTAAGTAATACAAGCTCTATACTGGCGTATTCTCACTTTTTGATAATAGGCAATCCATCAGTGCGTCATTCATTGTATTAACTGCAACGGGATTTTCTAACCCTTCATAGTGCTCAATTAACCACTGTTCAAATAATGGAAACGATTCATATTCGAATAATGCTTGCATCACACTATGTAATGGCAAATCCAGCAATTCTACTAATCTCAGTTGAGCCTGCCACTCATTGTCTGGCACACTAAGTCCCCCGCCATGCTTCCCTGTTTGTGAGCGTTCATATATTCTTTTGACCAATTTTATGCCATTACTTGTTGTAACGTCCCAACTAGATAGTTCTTGCTCTGATGTGGGTATTACCTTTAAAGGAAACCGGAATACGAAATCGGCACTATTGGGAGTCACATAGTCATAGTGAATTTTATCACCTCCTTTAAGTATCGCTTTGTGTGGTAAAAAGGTCAGCGGAATATTGAGACTACACTCATTTTCAGTTAAATAATGTGTTCCATATACCTTAATATCTGTAGTTAACTTAAATCGATATCCTGTTTCAAACCCCTCAGGAATAAGTTGAGAACCAGAAAACGCACTGCGATCACCTTTATAAATATCTAGCGCATGCTCCAGATCTAACTTAAAAAACTCACCCAATAAAACATCCGGATTAATGTCATCTACTAGCCATGACTTAAGTGATACTTCTTCTGGTATAAGTACACCTGAAGGTTTTAAATACTGAGATAAATGTGCAAAAATAAAAACTTGGGGTTCTCGTTTTAATAATGCGGTCATTGTTTCTGAAATAATGATGTCGAATAACCTATTTTCTGAGGCTTGCCATTGAGTCGCATCAGCGCACACTATGTCAATAATATTATCTTCAACACCAAAATGCGTGATCAGCGCTTTTACCGCTGCTACATTTTCTGGGTGAATATCTATTAGTGTTGCCTTAACCTGTGTGTATTCTAACACCGATAGTAAAGGCAGTAATAATGTTGCATATGGCCCAGTCCCAGCATAAAGCACTTGAATCGTTTCATCACTCTGAGCAGCTTTATCTTTTATTGCTGAATGTACCCCTTGCATAAATTTTTGACTGCGTAACGTTTCCTGTAAGCACTTCGCAGCCTGTACGGGTGATATTGCGACACCTTGATCGGTGGTAGCATCATTCCACTCATTCATATCAAAATGTGCGCTGATCCCCGTAGTAGTGGCAAGGTACTCAACTAACACTGAAATATATGGTGCCATTAACCCCGCATCTGGCTCTGAATTCAGTAATGCTAATACCGCATTTTTATATTCACTATCACTCACATGTTCCATACATATCCTTTCAAGTAATTCTGTATACCTTCTCAACATAATGCATCAAAAATAACTATAATTGCTATTACAGCAACTTACACACATACACTCTAGTCATTGAGCCCTCCATTACATTGTTAGCAGGTCGCTTAAGTTAGTCAAGCGCCCTGCTATCACATGAATTACTTTCTCTTCTTTTTCTATAATCCCTTTTACTTCTAGTATTTTTGCGTTTAAATATGCTTGCTTTTGTGCTCTTGCAGTACCTGACCATACAACAACATTAATATTTCCCGTATCATCTTCTAACGTGAAAAAAGTCACTCCTTTTGCGGTCCCCGGTGATTGCTTTCCCGTCACAACCCCGACAACCGTTACCCAAGATTTATGCTGTAAGTTCATAAGGTGCTGAGCGCGCGTAAAGTGCGCTAACTTTCCTGCCTCGTCTAATAGGGTGATCGGGTGCTTATTTAAACTCAATCCTGTTGATTTATAATCTTCAATCGTCGTGGCAATCTCTTCGGCTTCTCCTACTGGAGCTACATTCTTCTTTTGTATTTGTTCCACAACTAATTCTGGCGTTCTAAATAATGGTAGGGTTGACTCTCTATCCATTATTGCCCATCGGGCACTGTATCGCCCATTGGTAAAAGTATGTAATGCATTGGCTGAGGCCAAATGCGACATTGTACGGTGTTCACATACCACCTCAAATAGTGCTTCCACAGTTTTATATCCTTGCTCAGGCCGTTCAGTCACCACCGTTTTTGCAATGCTTGCTTTAAGTCCTTTAATTAATCTAAGTCCTAAGCGAATGACAAAACCGTTATCTGTTTCACATACTTTATGATCATAATCCGACTGATTCACGCACACCGGCCATATTGTTACATTATGACGCTCAGCATCTTGACATAGCTGTGACGCACTATAAAAACCCATAGGTAAACTATTTAATAATGCACAATAAAAAAAAGCAGGATAATAATACTTTAGCCATGCCGATACATACGCCAAAACCGCAAAAGAGGCTGAATGGCTTTCTGGAAAACCATACTCTCCAAACCCACAAATTTGCGAAAATATTTGTTCTGCATATGCTTGAGTATACCCTCGTTCTTGCATACCGTTTATCAGCTTATTTTTAAACTGCATTAATTCACCTGACTTTTTCCATGCAGCCATTGCTCGACGTAATTGGTCCGCCTCTCCGCCACTAAAGCCAGCAGCCACCATTGCGAGTTTAATCACTTGCTCTTGAAATATCGGTACACCCATAGTACGAGACAACACATCTTTAACGGCTTCCGAGGGGTAACTAATTTCTTCTTCACCATTACGACGTTTTAAAAATGGATGTACCATATCTCCTTGAATTGGGCCTGGGCGTACAATCGCAATTTGAATCACTAAATCGTAATAGCAAGCAGGTTTTAAACGCGGTAGCATGCTCATTTGTGCACGCGATTCAATTTGAAAGACGCCTACCGTATCTGCATTTTGTAACATGCCATATACCTGCGCATCCTCTTGCAAACGTGTTATATCGGCTATTTGCCAACGATGACCTAAATGTAATTCTATTTTTTGAAATGCTTTTCGAATCGCGGTGAGCATGCCCAAAGCAAGTATATCTACTTTAAGTAACGCCAAACTTTCTAAATCGTCTTTATCCCATTGAATAACACTGCGCTCTGTCATACTGGCATTTTCGACGGGCACCAATTCATACAAAGGTCCAGCAGAAATCACAAAGCCACCTACATGCTGCGATAAATGCCTTGGAAATCCCATAATTTCATCCACAAGCTCAATGAATAGTTGCCCCAAAAAAGAGTGAGGGGCGAGCCCAAGTTCAACAATTTGTGCCTGCCAGTGTTGTGATTTGTCACGACGATTTATATTCTTTATAAAATACTCAAGTTGAGTGGCATCAATACCCAGTGCTTTACCCACATCCCGCACCGCACTTTTAAACCGATAGCTCACGACTGTCGCAGCTAAAGCAGCTCGTTCTCGGCCATATTTTTTATAAATATATTGGATCACCTCTTCTCGGCGTTGATGTTCAAAGTCAACATCAATATCCGGCGGTTCATTGCGCTCTTTACTAATAAAACGTTCAAATAATACCGAAATCTGCTGAGGATCCACTGAAGTAATTTCTAAGCAATAGCATACGACCGAATTAGCCGCTGAACCGCGTCCTTGATATAAAATGCCTTGCTGTTTAGCAAACATCACCACATCGTGTATCGTCAAAAAAAAATACGCGTAATCAAGCTCCTCTATTAACGCTAATTCTTTATGTATAATCCCTATAATATGATCGGGTACCCCATTGGGGAAGCGCCTCTGTTTCCCTTGTTCAACTAATGCACGTAAATAACTCATAGCAGTGTGAGAGCGAGGTACTAACTCACTTGGATATTCATAACGCAACGAGTCTAAATTAAACTCACAGCGCTTTGCTATCACAACCGAATTGTCCACCCATGCTTTTTTAAACAACTTACTTAACTTATTAATGCTTCTTAAAGAGCGCTCAGCGTTACATAACAAAGTACTACCGACTTTTTCAACCGAGGTACCCAATCTAATCGCATGGAGAACATGTTGTAAGCGCTGTCGAGTAGCGCTATGCATGAGCACCCCACCGCATGCACTTATCGGCAATGAAAACTGTGCACTGAGTGACTCACAATGTGCTAAGTAAGCCGCATCATTATTTTGTAAGTGTCGCTGTACGCCAATCCATAAACGGTTAGCATGATATTGCTGTAACCACGATGCCCAATAATTGTCCCGCTCAGATAAACTTGGTAGCCATAAAATAAACCCATGCTTTATTGACATCACATCCCATAAAGCCAATTCATATTGCCCTTTTTTGCTGCGCTTACGCGCATTGCTGATGACTCGGCATAATTCTGCGTATGCTGTACGATTTGGGCAAATAACCACCAGTTCTAAGTCTTGATAACGTAATAAGCTACCAATGATCAGTTTAACACCTAACCCATATTTCTTTACTGCTGTATGGGCTCGTACGACACCTGCAACTGAGCACTCATCACAAATAGCAAGGGCATCATACTTCAAAAAGTCAGCTTGTTTTACCAACTCTTCAGGATGTGAAGCGCCTTGCAAAAATGAAAAGTTACTCTGACAAAATAATTCAGCGTACCGCATTAGTGAAACACGCCATGCACAAACCATTGCTGCGTTGGATCTCTAAATACCCATAACCATCGCCCACTAGGATCTCTCGCTATAAAATAATCTCGAATAATAGGTTGTGCATCCCACCACCCCGTTGAAATACGTTCAGGCCCTTGCTGTATAATTACTTTTTCAGATAAGATCTCAGGAAAGGGCAGCATAATTGTTGGCCGTATAAAACTCGCATCACGTATCAAATCAGGTGTCTCAGCACCCAGAGTAACCGAACTATTTGCTTTCTCCGGCCGGTGATCAGCATGCACTTGCATTGTATGTATCGCATGCTCGCCTAACTTAGCTTGCAATATAGAAAGCAAGGCAGTGCGAGAGCCTCCTTTTTGCTGTTTTGAAAATAAATCACCATGGGTATTTTCATAAGCTGTAATACGCTTAGCCTGTAAACTTAGCCCCTGTATAGGGGCATCAAGCTGAACATTTGACATCGCAAGCTCACTCAGTGCTAACCACTTCGTCGCTTTATATTCTCCCTCTTTGGACTGTACGGTTACCACTAACGCCTCACAGTCTCTTTGCTGTAATGTGATATTAATTTGATACGCAATCTTATTACGGCTCGATAAAAAATCTTCCAGCTGGAGTAATAATTTATTAAGCGGTTTACTTAACCAACTTATATTCTCTAGTTCGAAAAGCAATTCTAACTCACGCGAAAATCGCTCGGGCGGCTGATAAAAATTCACTGGATGCTTAAAATGTCCAAGTAAACGACCCACATAATGCACTAACTCGGCGTCAAAACGCTTTGCTAATTGCACCATTGGAATAGATAAAAGCGCATCTAAGGTGTGTACTCCTACTCGAGTTAGTTGCTCGCTCATGTTATGCGGTAAGTCACTTTCATGTAACGCATGAGCTCTCACTGCACGTAAGAGTAGTACATGATCATCCGTGATTTTATTCATGCCGTTTCTTGCCAACAACCTAGCAGCTAAAGGTGAATAGCCACAGGCATAACAATAATTAAATCCCAAACGGTTTAATAAAGTACTTATAGATTGCCAGTAAGCGTGCAGCCCCTGATACAGGCTCAACATATTACTAACCCTCAGTAATAAACCTGCATCCGCAAAAAAGCAGATATCACTCGTCAGCGTGTATAAGCTATGGGCAATTTCTTTTAATTTTTCTTGTTCAAGCTCTTTATTATAGGGCTGTACCTGTAAATTCTGACACAATGATGCCGCAGCCCCAAGACCTTGCCCAATGGTGATACCCGCTGTTTGTGCCTTGGTACACGCTTGTACAACTCTATTGTCTTTCCCCTCCACAATAATGATAGGTTGATGCGCTTGTTCACAAAATAAACTATCTAATTGCAAACTATTAAAGTGTAAATATACCCACAAAGTCATGTTATTAACCTGCGGCGATGCTGTGCCAACGAAACGACTTTTCTCTCTATTGTCGGTCGATATAACGCAGGCCAATAACTGGAAATATCGAGTATAAAGTGTGTTTTATCCCATCTTCCTTTTTGCTTTTTTATAGTAATAGCAAGGCCACGCTCATGAGCTTGTAATTTTAAACATAAAGACACAGGCAAAGACAGGTTAACCCCCTCTGCACTGCGCATTAAAAATAGTGATGCTTGCCCTCGTTCTGCTGCTAGCTGTAAACGCTTTATATGATGTATCGCGAGTCTATTTTGCCAAAGTAACACACTGCTACATTCCGCACTTTTCAAGCACTGCTCAGCCGCCCATAGCGCATCAATCTCATTATCAACTGATAAACTCAATAACAAAGCAGTCTCAAAGCCTAAGTGAAACAACCCATGGCCATTTATATATCCCGGAGGGTTAATAAAAATAGTCAACTTTCTCTGCTGCACTAGATATGGCAATAATAAACGCAACTCTCCAATGCCTTGCTGCGCTTGAATATCAACAACACCATATTTGGGCAACCCCCCTTGTAAGGCTTCATCAAGTTCATCGTTCCCAGAGCTAACACGTTCAATATTGCCAATTTGTTCGTCTCCATGCCATACCAATTGCTGACGCTGTAATAAATCAATAAGGTCATTCATAAGCAACCACCAAAATACTGTATATAAACACAGTATAATTATTATTAGCAGATCCGCAAGATCTATTCCCTTAAACCAACCTATGCCCCACACTACTTTCGGCGACTCATTGCTTTATTATGTGCAATTACATCATAAAAATAAGCACTGTATTTACGTGCTATAAATGTGGTAATTAAAAGTACAAAATGGCATCATGTTTAAGTAAATAATAACAATAAGAATCAACAGTATGACTCTTCAACAAGTACCTAGGCTGCCACTACTCGATATTTTTAGGGGGTTTGCAATTTTTGGTATTTTCTTTGTTAATATAACAATTATGCATTGTTTATTTATCAATCAAGATGCGTTCTCAGTACAATTTCAAGACCCGCTCAATGACACCGTAAACCGACTATTACAATTGTTTTTCTACAATAAATTCTTCCCCATTTTTTCATTTCTGTTTGGCTTTGGTATTGCCTCTCAAATGCAAAAGAAACGACAACTTAAACAACCTTACATTGCTTTTTTTACTCGCCGAATGAGCATATTATTTATGTTTGGTTTAGCGCATATTAGTTTTCTGTGGTCTGGTGATGTCGTACATCTGTATGCCATCCTGGGTTTACTGTGTTTAGTGTTCATTCATGCTTCATGCAAAATCTTAGTGTGTATCAGTGGCGTATTGTTGCTTTTCCCCTTTTATGATCAACTCACCCATGTAGTACTCCAAGCACTTCCGATGCAACTAGACAAACAATTATTGGCATATACTGAACAGGGAATTATCGATACTTTGCGTCACGGTAATTATTTGCAAATTATCACTTTGCACTGGCATGAGTATGTGGCTAACTTACCTATGCTACTTTTTTACTTAGGGCCCATTGCCCTTTCAATGTTTTTGTTAGGTATCGCTGCTGGCAAAGCAAGATTAACTTTCGCAAGTAAGGAGTGGACGCTTCATTATAAAAATATGGCTATTTTCATTGCTATCATAGGCTTGATATATAAAGTTATCTTTCTTTGGCTATTGCCTGAGACCCAATTATATCGCAATGAACTATTACGCCCACTGTGGTTCAAAATGATGTTTTTAAGTGATGTTACATTGGGCATATGCTACCTATGGGGCATAGCATGGCTATGGCACAAACATATTGCACAAAAATTCCTTATGCCCTTTTCCTATGTCGGTCGTACAGCACTGAGTAACTATTTATTACAAAGTTTTATTGGCTTGTTACTTTTTACCAGCTTAGGTGCATCACTATATCAAACGCTTAGCCCCATGCTTTGTTTTATCATTGCGTCTGTGGTGTTTATGGTACAAATTGGCATAAGCGCAATTTGGTTGCATTACTTCCAATATGGACCATGTGAATGGCTATGGAGATGTGGGTCATATTTAGAGTGGGTCCCTTTTAGAAAGGTAAAAGAAAGCGTAACACAAATACACTCTTGAAGTAGGATGGGCATGTTCTATAAAAGTAGTACGTGCCCATACACCAATTAACTACTTAACCTCAGGTTTGGATAAGGGTTTTGGAATAGAAAATGTTTTGAAAACAAACTTACGTACAATCCAATGAGGGTATTTTCTTCAATATCAAGGCGCTTTTATGCAGTAATAGCGGGCTATTACAAATGAAAGCAACGCCGAGAGTGAGAAAAATAGCTTTATTGGGCAAATTCGCTTATCCAGATCTGAGGTTACTTACCCCTAATAAAGTCTCGTCTCGAGGAGTGCGCTCTGCCACGCGATATATCATCAAAGCCACAACACTTATCGCCGTCGTCACTATAAATAATACCGGTCCACTGGCAATATCAAGCACAATTCCCCCCAACAATGGTGCCAATGCGAATCCTAAAGAGCATAAACCGGCTGCGCCAAAATAGCTCGATTTAAGGTGTTCTGGTGCAAGTCTATCAATATGTACATTAATATTTGAAAACATAACAGCTTCACTTAAACTCCATACTAATACGCACACAATCCAGCCACTAAAATAATCAACAGGGTTAAGCGCCATCATCACTTGCGATAAAGCAAGGATCCCTCCACCACAATACAACCTCTTTTGAATCGACCAGTGGCGCATCAGGTGCAGTAATGGGAATTGACATAACACAATAACAGACGAATTAACCACTATCAGCATAGAAACAAGTGTCGCTAGCTCAGGGACTTCAGCCCTCGCCAAATACTGAATAAGACTAGAGTCGCCTTGTGCAAATACAAAGTAAATAAGCAGGTTTGCAGCAAGTACTAACAAAAACACCGTATCCTTTTTAAGGATACCTAGCCAGCTGGAGAAATTGGGTAATGTCGTCGCAACGCCTGCGTTATAAACAGAATGACCACGATGCATTACCAATAATGCCACCAACAAACCAATATAAGATACAGCGGTATAAATAAAACTAAATTGCTCACCATTTAAACCCGCCCACAAGCCATAAAGAGGTCCGATTGCAGCACCTACATTCACTAAAAAGTACAACATATGCAGTGCCAACTCTCTATCTCCATCCTCCTTTAGCTCATCACTCAATAATGCTTTACTGGGTGCATCCCATAACGCGCGCGGCATAGTTGCAAAAAATACCGCCATACAGAATGCCCATAGCGACTCAACAAATGCCAATGCTATAAATGAAAATATGCCAACTAATACTGAGGCATAAAGCAACTTAAAACGCCCATAGCGATCGGCTAGATTACCGGTATAAAAACCTAATAACACTGAAAACACTGCTGATATACTCAACAATAGCCCAACCTCTGTGGCACTCAAATTGTATTTTTGGTATAGCAATACGGATAAAAAAGGCCACACCATATAATAGGTGGCACGCACAAAGAAATTCCCCAACAACATCACCCACACTAAGGGTGTAAACCGTAATAATTGAGATAATACGTTTCCTCGCTCCACTGCATTTCCTTTATTTTTTGAATTATTTAGTTAGAGTTTAAAACCTCAATATAAGTTTAGGTAAAGTCATTTCAACAACAATAATTAGAGATTTTTTCAATCTTATGTCATACGCTTATAGCAACCAGCGGGCATTTTTCATATTGGGAAAAACACCTCCTAGTAAGCTCATTCATTGATATACCTTTGAGATTTACTCGCAATGACCAACCTCTGCGAATCACATTAACGCTATCACAACTGATGTATTGATATCATGCTTATTGCACGAGAAATAGCTTAAAGAAAGCTTTGAGTATACGGGCTGAAGAAAAAAGGGATATGATGAATGCCAACAACAAAGTAATCGCATGGTCGTTATTTCACTAGAATAACAAGACAGCGTGACTCGCAAAGAGCCACTCTATCTAAATTACAGTATTAAGCACTTTGGCTCACTGCTTTTTTTACTTTTTTTAATGCCATTTTCTGTTTTAAAGGAGACAAATAATCAATAAAGAGCTTGCCTTTCAAGTGATCAATTTCGTGTTGCAAAACGATGGCTAAGAAATCATCATTCTCAATATTAACAACATTGCCTTCTCTGTCTAATCCACTCACTTTAACTTGAGTAAAACGTTCTACGTCGGCGTAGTAACCAGGCACAGATAAACAGCCTTCTTGACCTTTTTCAACGTTTTCACCGTCAACCACTTCAGGATTAATCAAGATCAATGGCGCATCCCTTTCTTCGGAAATATCAATCACAATAATGGCCTCTTTACGACCAACTTGCGTAGACGCTAAGCCTATACCATCATCTGTTGCGTACATCGTATCTAACATGTCATCAATGAGTTGCTGTACAGAACTGATATCTGTGACAGGCGTTGCGGGAATTTTTAGCTTCTCGTTAGGAGCTTTAAGGATCTCTAAAACAGCCATTTTACCTCAGTATTTTTACTTGCTAACACATGCTTAGGCGACCAACCTATCATTAAGCCTCGGCATATGCTTTTTGAATGCTTAAATTTAGTGGACACATTCTAACTTACTTTTAAGTTAAAAGGTAAGTGAAGCCACTTTAAGAGCATATTGCCAAACGCAAAAAACTCAATTTACCCTACTAAAAACGCCACAATAAACATACACTTCTCGGGCACAAAAAATAACACCACAACACTTCGCGCAAAATTACTGAGACAATTCAATCACCGCTAACATGTCTTCTCCTTCATCATCCATACCGACCTCTTGAAACCCGAATGAGCTATAAAACGCTTTTGCAACTGGGTTACTTGGCATATAACAGATTTCAATCTGCTTTACATCTGTCAATGATTTAATTTGTTCTAATGCAAGAGACAGCGCCTCTCTGCCAATGCCTTGTTGTTGAAATTTGAGGTCAATCATAAATCGCCATATCGACACACTATGCCCTGTTTGTGCTACCCACATAAAAAAACCAACAACCTCTTCATTACGGTAAATAGCACGTGTTGTATATCCTTGATTAAATTGTGCCTCAACTAATGACCACATATTGCATGCAACATAATTTTGCTGTGTATCAGCAACATCTAAATCACATACCGCTTCATAATTATGAATATCAATCGGTCGAAGTGAAATAGTCATAATACGTCCTCTATTTTTTATAATGCAGATAGTTGCAACGTTTTTTTCTGTATTGTATACGTCAGTTTTTCAATCATTTCATATGGGTAATCATCTCGACAGTTCGTCATAATAAAAACAAATAGGTCAATATCAGGGTAATAGTTTATTTTTGATAAAGCGCCTCGGTACCTTCCCTGATGATAAAAATAACTCCGGCCCTCCTTTGTTTCCCCCATGGACCAGCCATAGCCATGCTGCGTATTAGTCACAGAGCCATTCCCAACGTGTTCCGTGAATATCAGATCCCACGACTGTTCAGTGAGTACCTTTTTATCTCGTATCGCCTGATACCAAGCAGACATATCTTGTACTGTCGATAAGTACCCCGTAGAGCCTTCTATATTCCACCGTTGCCCCAAACTTTCATAAAAATGTACTAATGAATGTCCTATGGCATCACGCTTAGGCGTCATTGAAAATATTCGCTCAAAGAGGTTAGGCTTATTTTCATAATGAACTGCTAAATCGGTTTCTTCACGGCTAATTAACCTATAACCAGTCTCTTTAAGGCCCGCAGGCAATAATATATTACTGTGAATAAATTGCTCATACCCCTGCCCACTTACCTTCTCTATTACTTGCGTTAACAACCCAAACCCCACATTCGAGTGAGCATATTGCGAACCAGGCTTAAATAACAATGGGGTATTAAATACGCGCTTTCTAAAATCGTGCTTATTAATTAACTCATACACAGGCCCCGCATTATAGTCAAATCCAGCAGAATGCGTCATTAATTGATGTAATGTGATTGTCTGCATCTCGATAGGAATATTTACGAAGTACTTAGCAAGAGAATCTTTAAGTGACAACTTGTTTTGCTCTGCAAGCTTCAGTACAGCAGCCACGGTAAACTGCTTTGTGATAGACCCAATATCAAGGACAGTTTGTGCATTAAATGCCGTTTTTGTCTCTGTATTTGCCAAACCATAAGACGCGTTAAAAACAATCTCATCACCATTGACTGCATACACAACGCCTGAAAAAGTAGACGCTGCAATATCTCGATTTAAGCGATGTAATGTTTGATCTGCCGATATCGCAAGTGATTCTGCACAAAAAAGCACCGTAATTGCAAAGCTATACAGCCAATTCATTAATTTTTCTTACCTTCCCACAACAATTAACATGAATAATACTGAATTCATAGCAATTGTTAAGTAACTTTTATGTGTCGCCTACCGAATAAATAACCTCATCAGCCCACCAATCAGTTAATAAATAGGTTAAGAAAATAAAGAATTCTACCTGAATGGCTTGATACAAACTTAATAAACAACAGTTATGATACTTTTACGCGGATGAGATTACCCATAGAAACAAAAAGTTCTAAATAGTAGGAATTACGCGTAAAGCCAGAACACTTTACATTAAAAGCGATAATTAAAATGACACAACGTATTTTTAATTATACCAAATGTCATTTTAACTTTTTGCCTATTTAACCTCAGGTTTGGATAAGGATTTTGGAATAGGAAATATTTTGTAAACAAACTTACGTACAATCCAATGATAATACTTTATTCAATATCAAGGCGCTTTTATGTAGTAATAGCGGGCTATTACAAATGAAAGCAACGCCGAGAGTGAGAAAAATAGCTTTATTGGGCAAATTCGCTTATCCAGAGCTGAGGTTAACTTAGACTTAAATTACAGCGGCACAAAATTCATCAATCAATACGAACAAAAAAAGCACCTCTCGTACGGGTCCTCTTCGTCAATCCACCGTGTTTTCATAAACCATTGATAAAAACACTATTTACTTTTCAGTTCTTCAAGCAAATCGTGAATTTCTGATTTTAATTGCTTATCAATGATCTTATTGCTGCTTATTTTTGCCTTTTCTAAATGCGCAATCGCCCCAGTGTGGTCACCTAATTCAGCTTTTAAAGCCCCTATTGAATAGCCAATAGAAGAACAAAAGTCTTTTGAATTAAGGGCTTCAGCTTTTGTCAACGCATGTTCATATATTGTCACAGCCAATGCTAAATCATCTGTAAAATCAGCCAACGTCTCCCATTGTACTGGGTGGTCTTTATCTGAATTTTCATTGTGTTCACACAGCTGCTTTAACTCAGCATAATACCTATCGAACGTGCCTTGATTTTGCTCTTGAGCCGCCCCCATTAAGTGATCAGTAATGGAAAGTACAGATTTGTATAGTTTAGTATTCATCTAATAGCCCTGTAAGCAATATATGCTTATCTAAAAAGTAGCCAAACATTATAGCCCGTCTCACCTAAAACTAACACTCTGGCCCTTCAAATAACAAAGCCAAGCAAATGATGCTTGGCTTTGTTTATAAGTCACAAAATAATATGTTTACGAATATAACTTATAACGAGAACGTACGAGATACCGAAAATACTATACGCTCATCTGCGGTGTTGTAATCCAGGCTGGTATTTTCTGCTGCTAATTCTAAGTTAAATCCTTCAACACTCGTCTGATAAGCTAAACGATAGTGATAGTATGACTTATCACCTGCGTCCCACATATACTTATCACCATCAAGCGAGTTTGATACATCAAAACTGGCGCGTAGTGTATGGCCTTCTGCCACTTCAACACTGTGTGCGATCATTGCAATTGTATGCCCAGCCCCTGTACCAAAGTAATCCCAGCTATACCAAAAATTAAATTCTGTTTGACCTAATTCGTTAGTAAAGCCGAACTTACTATATACTTCTGGGTAGTTACCATCACTAGAGTTGGTATCACCATGATAGCTATAATATGCAATACCATAGTCCATGCTCCAGCTTTCGTTCAATGTAATGAATTTACCAACATAAAAATCCCACTCAAGATTAGTATCATCAGCAAAGTCAACATTTGACGCCCAAGAACCAGCATATACACCGCTATCAAAGCCATAGTCTAAGCTCCCCTGAATAGCAGGATCGTCTTGTGTTTGGCTCACACCATTAAACGTATAATCTGATGCGCCAGTGACTGTCGTTGACCAGTCAGCCATTGCATTGGTAGAAGCAAGCGCCAGCGCCGTAAAAAGTAAATGTTTTGTCGTTGTCATAATAAGTTCCTTAGCCAGCTGTTTCTATTTTACTGAAATCAATTGTGTTATCTTTCGGTGAGCTGTCAATATTGCTCACTGTTTTGAATTTGTTGTAACCAATATACAGTGCACACGATAAGAATAGCCCAATGACTAAAGCACCAACCCATTGGATTTGAATAAACTCAAGTTTAAAGAGTAATGTGAGCAATGATAAAGCGGCAATATTGAATAGCATGTAATTGCGCATGCCTAAGCGTTTTACCGTCAAATTCAGGTTGTCTGTGTATAAACGGATCAATGAATCGAGAGAGTTAATCACGAACACAATACCCACAAACACCATCGCGAAGTTTTTAATACCTTCAGTAGAAATACCTGCTTCGTGATAGTGATAAAGTACCCCAAACCAAAGCGCAATGGGAATTGATGGGAACACCAACATCGCAGCAAGTACCTGATAAGTCTTCAGCCCCCCCACAAAACGAGATGTAAATTGGCCAATCATAATACTCCATGCAAACCACCAAAATAAATAAAACTCATGATAGTCATTGAGTGGCAATATAAAGTGATTTAAATTAGTAAAGTATTCACCTATGAGCCCTAATTTATTGGTAAAGCTCGACACGGAACTATCGCCAAATATAAACGTCGCGCTCCACATAAAAGCAATTAATGCGATAAACATCCACGTTGTTGTAATGCTTAAAAAGCGCACATATTTTAAACTCGTACTGGAGTACACCGCGAAGCAAATGGCTGCAAATACCACCAAGTAAAAGCTTGGAATTATGGTACTACCATCCCCCAGGTTGGGGAGGTACCAAGGTAAATTAGAAAGCAACAAATAAGCAGTAAACGCACATGTACCAATAATAATAATATTGTTAAGCAACTTCACCCAAGGTATTTCGAAAAACTTCACCTTCGGCTCTATTACGCAGAAATAAAAACAGGTAAGGAAATAAAACCCCCAGATTAAAAACCCCCAAAACCCAAACTCGATGGCCAGTGGATTTGCAAACGCATATTCTGGGCTTGCTTTTATGTCTGCGTAACCCGCAAACTCAGTAAGTGGAAACATTATCAAACCGACATCTAACCCAGATGTAAATAAGATAGCGATAAAAGTAAAGGTTTTTACAGGGGTAACACCCACACACTGCAAATTACCCCATTTAAACAAAATCACTACAATTGCTAAAAGGGTGAAAATGATACCAGCGCTAAGCCATAAGGTCATTGTCACCCTCCCAAAACAAGTAAAAGTAACTCATTGTTTCTCCGTTATTGTTTTCTTGCATCAATACTTAATGTTATTGAACTTAATTCAATTAACCACGAGTAACCTATTTACCCTGTACGCCACTGCAAGACACGCCTAGAACTAAGTTATCCTAAGCGTTTTGGCAAACTAACTATCTGTATATTTTAAAGCTCCGAACTACGTTGTACTGTGTGCCATTGCTCGCCGACAATGACTTCTGTGTCATCGGCTTTCAAAAGCACTTTACCTAAAATATGGTCTGCTGCTTTCTCTGCTAGCATCATGGTGGGGGCATTCAAATTGCCATTGGGGATGGTAGGAAAAATAGAAGAGTCCACTACACGTAAACCATCAATACCATGCACTTTGGTTTGTGAGTCAACCACAGCCATGCCATCTTCCCCCATTTTACATGAACATGACGGGTGATAAGCACTTTCAACAGCTTGGCGCACAAATTGATCTATTTGTTCATCTGTCTGTACATGCTTGCCTGGCTGAATTTCTCCATCTCGATAATCATCAAATGCGCTTTGCTCAATAATTTCACGCGTCAACCTCACACATGCCCGAAATCCTTCGATATCGGCTTGATGAGCCAAATAATTAAACTGAATTTTTGGCGCGTCATCTGGGTTATTTGACGTAACGGTTACCGAGCCTCGACTTTTGGGTTTATTGTGCCCAACATGCACTTGAAACCCATGACCTGCAAAAGCACTTTTTCCGTCATAGCGGATGGCCGCTGGTAAAAAATGGTATTGAATATCTGGCCACTCGACGCCAGGCTTTGAGCGAATAAAGGCACATGATTCAAAATGATTTGTTGCCCCTAAACCACTTTTATTCAACATCCACCTTGCACCAATCAACCCTTTAGAAACAAGCCCTAGTTTGCCATTTAGGGTGATCGGCTGCTTGCATTTGTATTGAAAATAAAACTCTAAGTGATCTTGTAGGTTTTGTCCCACCCCCGGTAAATGATGTTTTACCTCTATACCGGCTTTTTCTAAAACCGCTTGGTCGCCAACACCCGATAACTGTAATAAATGTGGTGATCCGATAGGCCCTGCACTGAGCACAACTTCCTTACGCGCACTCGCATGAAGCAAGCGGCCGCCTACTTTATAAGCCACCCCTTTAGCCTGTTTATTCTCCAACACAATCCGTTGCGCTATTGCGCCTGTCACAATAGTCAAATTATTGCGTGCTTTTACCGGATCTAAATAAGCGCGGCTTGCAGAACAACGGCGGCCATTTTTCACCGTCATATGCATTGGCCCAAACCCTTCCTGTTGCGCACCGTTATAATCATCTGTTTTGGCGTAACCAGCTTGCTGACCGGCTTCAATAAAGACGCGATATAATGGGTTTTCCATTTCATTGCCGTTATTAACACCAACTGGTCCTTGATTTCCGCGGTATGCGTTATCACCTAAATACCAAGACTCTGCTTTTTTAAAATACGGTAAACAGGCCTGATAATCCCAACCTTGTGCGCCGTGTTGCTGCCACTCGTCAAAGTCTCTCGCATGTCCTCGAACATACACCATGCCGTTAATAGAAGACGACCCACCTAACACCTTGCCACGTGGACAATGCATTTTTCGGTTATCTAGATACGGCTCAGCCTCAGTATGAAACTGCCACGCGTATTTATCTGAATTCATAGGAATAGACAAAGCCGTTGGCATTTGAATAAAAATACTTTTGTCACTACCACCTGTTTCCAGTAACAAAACATCATATTGACCGCATTCACTTAAACGGTTCGCTAGCACACAACCCGCCGAACCAGCTCCAACAATAATATAATCAAACTCTTGCTTCATTGGATGTCTCATTAAAATGGGCTATCAATGTTATTCATACCAACGTACACAGACTTCGTCTGAGTATAATGATCCAGAGTTTCAATGCCGTTTTCTCTGCCGATACCTGAGTGCTTATAACCTCCCACAGGCATTTCAGCGGGTGAATTTCCATACGCGTTTATCCAGCAGATCCCCGCTTGTAGTTTATGAATAACACGATGTGCACGCTGAATATCCTGAGTAAATACGCCAGCAGCTAGTCCTAAGTGCGTGTTATTTGCGCGTTTAATGACTTCAGCTTCCTCATCAAACACTAAAATGCTCATAACGGGTCCAAAAATCTCTTCTTTGACGATAGTCATATCGTCTTGGCAATCTACAAAAACCGTTGGGGCAACAAAGTAACCATTCGGTGCTGATGCAGGAGAAAGCGCTTCGCCCCCAGTCAATAATTTAGCCCCTTCTTTAATACCCAAATTGATGTAATCTAGAACAAGCTGTTGATGCACTTTGGAGATCAATGCGCCTAAGTTCACATTGGGGTCTAGAGGATCACCTGCCACAATATTTTGTTCAGTTCGCGTTTTTAATTCTTCAATAAATTTGTCATACACACCGCGTTGTACAAAGACACGGGTGCAATTAGTACAGACTTCACCTTGAGTATAGAAATTCCCCAACATAGCAGCGCTAACCGCTTCGGTGACATTTGCATCATCAAATACGAGCAGTGGCGATTTTCCGCCCAATTCCATGGTGACATCTTTTAACGTGTTCGCTGCGCTCGCCATGACTTTCTTTCCTGTGCCAACTTCTCCTGTGAACGACACTTTCTCGATATCAGGATGTGCTGTCAGCCATTGTCCAACTTCAGCAGCACCTTGCACAACATTAAATACCCCCTCAGGCACGCCCGCTTCAATAAAGATCTCAGCAAGTTTTAATGCCCCTAAAGGCGTTTCTTCAGACGGCTTAAATAACAGAACGTTACCCGCCGCCAACGCAGGGCCAGCTTTCCAGCATGCAATTTGTAAAGGATAATTCCATGCACCAATACCAGCACAAATGCCAAGCGGTTCCTTGCGAGTATAATAAAAGTCATCACCCACCATTTGCTGCTGACCGACTTGTGCAGGTGCTAATCCCGCAAAATACTCAATCACATCAGCACCAGTTTGCACATCAACACACTCAGCTTCCTGCCACGGTTTACCGGTATCGAGTACCTCAATTCTAGCTAACTCATCATTTCGTGCTCGTAATAATTCAACGGCTTTAAGCAAAATTCGGCTGCGTTCTATGGCTGTCATTGCAGACCAAATTTCAAACCCTGCTTTGGCACTTTCTATCGCTGCTTTTTGGATAGCATGATCAGCCACTTCTACTTGATAAATAACGTCATCAGTCGCTGGGTTAATTACGTCAAAGCGTTCGCCTGACTGGTTTGCAAGATAACGTCCATGGATAAAATTCTGATAAATAGGGGGAGTTACAGGCGGTGTCATATTACGCTCCATACTGCTGAATGAGTGAATTTACATATTGCTTGGCAAGCAATTCACTGTGTTTAAATTGATCTGTATCTGATTGACTAAGGACAGCCCGTAGCCATAAGCCGTCAATCATAGCGGCACTTAGTTCTGCTGCTTGTTTAGCATCATCTATTTGCATAATACGTTTAAATGAGCAGGCTAAATTGCTATACAAACGCTTGCTATTAACATTTTGCAAGCGATGTAATTCAGGATCGTGCATTGACTGCGCCCAAAAGCTTAACCAAGTGCGTGTCGTATCTTTGCGCTGTTGTACTAACGCAAAATTTGCTTCAATGATATACATCAGTCTTTGTTCTGGCGTCGTATTATCTGCGACCTGAGAAATTAATGACTCTTTCAAACTAGACAATAAATGACGCACTGTAGCTTCAATTAATCCCTGTTTACCACCAAAGTAATGGCTAATAATCCCAGAAGATAACCCTGCTTTTTTACTAATACTATTGATAGTAGTTCCTTGTAAACCAAGCTCACCAACTGACTCTATGGTTGCGTCAATTAGCTGCTGACGGCGTACAGGTTCCATTCCGACTTTAGGCATGATTTTTATTAATTGAACGTTCAATAAAAATAAATATTAAACAAGATGTCCGGATTTTTCAAGGTTTCCCTGTGCCGGATGTGTGTATGAAACCTCACAAAAAACACCTAATACATTGAAATAAAAAGATAATTCTTTATTTCATCGCCAGATATATTTTGTGAAATAATTGTGAAAGCAAACCAATATTATCGAATATTGTATTTATAACGTACCAAAACGCCGATAAGGTTTGTCATTAGAATTATGGGATTTGTCGAAAAAGACATGCTGTAAAACGTTCATATTAATACCCATTTAAAGTCATCACGTAGCAGAATGCCCTACGACTTGAATTGACAACTCGTACTACAGCGAAATATCATGCACAGGCGCATGTTTTTGGGCTTTTTTAACTCACTCCGTTGTTAAAATATTATAATTCACTACCTTCTGATACTTTCCTAGGCTCATCATTTAAAAATGAAATCATCGCATTATTAACTTGCTTAGGCTGTTCTATATTCAGCCAATGTGCAGCATTGTCAATTGCGACGACCTTGGTTGAGGGGATCAAAGTCATCGCTTTTTCAGAGTTGCCAAAATCAAAGCTAATATCTTGCTTTCCCCATATAAACAGCGTTTTTATCGTGGTGTCTCCAAGCGCCTTCCACCCTTCGGTGTAATCAAGAACGGGAGAGTGCCTCAAGGTCGATAAATAAGTACGCATAAACCCTGGGTATTGTGAGAACTTCTGCCACATATCAATGGCCCAACGATGTTCTTTTTCTTGATAAAAATACCCTTCAACCCGCGGCTTTAAAATAATTTCTCCAAAATACTTAAAGATCAACTCACCCAGTATCGGAATATTGATAATCTTCTGAGCATAATTCACTTTTGATGGCCAGCCTGCAGGGCCTACAAAGACTAACTTTGTAACTTTTTCTTGTTTATTGCTAGCATATTCAGCTGCGATAATGCCGCCAAATGAAGAACCGATTAAAGACACTCTGTCAGCCCCAACTTCACGTATGACGCTATCCAACTGCTCTGTAAACACAGATAACGTTAAATCAACATCAGGGCGGCTTGAAAGACCTCGGCCAAATAAATCGTAAACAACCACCTTATAACCGGCGTTGACCAACGGAGCTACATTTGGATCCCATTGCTCAACATAACCATTCGATGCCGGAATGAGAATAATCGTTTTTTGATTATTTTCTCCATATATTTGATAGCGAGTGCTCCCTAATTCTGATTTTAAATATCGTGCATTGGACATTTCCCTTGCTGACATAAAGCGTGAATAATCTTCATAATAATAGTCCAACGTACCGACAATTATTATTACTATCATGCCAGCAGCCCAATAACGTTTCTTCACCTAACATCTCCTTTAGAAATTTCAATGACTAAAATACTCATTTCCCTGAGCACCTTGATACCATGAGCTTTAATACATAAAATGTCACTAATAAATAAAGCACGGTGGCGATGTGCTTATAGATCACTTTCAATGGAGCATCGGCTTGATAGGCTAAAACGCCATCAGTGACAGGCATAGCAACACCAAAAATCGCGCACCACATTAAAATTGAGTATTGTTTTTTTATGATAAGCAGGCCAAGTACCAAAGTAATAAAAATCGTGCGAGACCCATATATTATTACCCAGTCCGCGTCTAAATGAGAAAACAACTCCGTTCCTCTCACAGTTGCAAAACCGGATGGTTCAAGGTAAGAAAAAATACCATAAAACCCTTGCAGCAACGCCATAAGTGACACGAGTATTATCGCTATCACTTCTATTTTAGATTTAACCACTTTAAGTACCTCAATCGTTCGTAAAGAGAGTAATTTTTTATTATTAAGCAAAACCAATATATATACACTATAGATTTAACAGTTAGTTACATTATTCATATATTATGATTATTCTCATCTTAATATCCTCATTAATGCGCCCTGATATATTTCTTTTTTATCTATTATTTCTTCGAATTCCGCTCGTACAATAAGCCCTTCAATAAAAGTCATAATCATTTCAGACTTAGCCTCATGCTGCTCTGTTTCAGTGCCTAATGCTGTGTGTATTAACGCTAACAACCAACGCTTATGATCTAACGCGATACCACTGATTGATTGATCGACTTTTTTAAACTCCGCCAAGGCATGCATAAACATACACCCTTCAAAATGCGGTAAAGAAAACCACTCAAAATGCCAATCTAAAATAGCAAACACTTTATCTTCACTACTTTTCACGCTACAAACAGCCTCCTCTAATGAGGCTTGAAAGCGATCATGGCGCCGTGTTAATACAGCTTCAACCAAGCCAACCTTGTCGCCAAACCGTCTATAAATTGTTGTTTTCGATACTTTTGCTTCATCTCTGATCAAATCTACTCCAACCGAGTTATATCCATTTCTATTAAACAGATCCTCAGCGACATCCAAAATATGCTGTTCTACTTTCATCTAATACCCTAAAAAATTGCTTGCACAAAAGTGTACAGATCTGTACCTTTTGGTAAAGGTGTACAGATCGGTACACTTGATAATAACACATTATTGTGAACGTTAACGTTACAAAAGTATTGATAATTTGGAGAATGAAATGAAAAAGCTATCCGGCGGTGGTGCACTCCCACCCAAAGTAAATGTTATCGAGCTACTTAGGGGCTTTGTTGGCGGGTTTGTTGGTATTTTGGGGCTGTGCTTTATAACAAGTATTGCAGGCTACCCGCTACTTATGGCGCCGTTTGGCGCGACTTGCGTCATCTTATTTGCAGCAGCAACCTCTCCGTTGGCGCAACCGCGCAATGTGATTGGAGGTCACTTTATTTCTGCATTAATTGGCATCCTTGCTCTGCTGACTTTCGGCACAAACCCCTGGGTAATGGCTTTATCTGTGGGACTGGCTATTGTGGCTATGCAATTTTTCAGAGTTGTACACCCACCCGCAGGTGCAAATCCACTCGTCATTCTAATGGCCGGAAGTTATCACTTTGATTTTTTAATTTTCCCTGTACTGATTGGCAGCATATTTCTCGTCGGTATTGCTTCATTAATTAACAATATTGGTTTAACGAAAAAATGGCCTATCTATTGGTATGGCTCCTCAAGCAATCAACAGTAACTGACGAACTAGGAGCAATGACATGCCAACTCTAACCATTCATACCAATCAAACTCTACTACCCACAATCAAATCTAAACTGGCAGATTCATTAGTCGCAATCACCAGTATGTATTTAGGCAAGCTTCCAACCTTGACCAATATCGTCATCCATGAAAATTGTGGAAGCTGGTACTGCAATGGACAATCGACCTCTGAGTTTCAGTTTTCCTTAAATATTATCATCACAGAAGGAACCAACAACCCACAAGAAAAAGCACAATGGTTAAAGCACTCATGGCAATTGTTTGAAGAGGTCTTCATTAACTTACATAACAATCCAAATTACATATCCATCCAAGAGATCCCAGCGACCGACTGGGGCTACAACGGACAGTCGCAAGCGGCTAGACTACAAAAACAAGGAGAACACAATGGAGTTTAACTCACCACCTGAGCTTAATGACCGTATTGTCAAGTTAGGGTTTTCTAGTGATATCGCGATACCCGCCGATATTGATTTTAGTCCTTATCAACCAGGGCTTAGAGAAGGCGTTGATATTGCGGTACTGTTCGATGAAACATGTGTAAACCCAGAAGGTGCAGATTGTGCTTTTTTACGCTATCAAGCAGGGGCATTTGTCCCTGGGCATGTTCATATGGGCTATGAAACCGTACTCGTTTTACAAGGTGATTATATTGAGAATGGCCAAACATTTTCGCCTGGTTCTTTCATAGTACGTGCCCCTGGTACGTGCCATAGCATGGCATCAACAAATGGTTGTTTGATTCTTGCCTCTAGATATAAACCGGTTAAACAGCTTACGGAGTATAAATAGCATGGAGATCGTCACTGCTAGCTATGTAGCAAGCCAAGTAAATAGTGATAGCACCGTCATACCCGGTGGCTTTGGGTGTTGTGGACACCCTGATTTATATACCCATGCCTTACGTCAGAGGTATGAAAATGAGGGACAACCCAAATCTCTCACTTTATTATTCGCATCTGGTGCGGGTGACAAGCAGGGAAAAGGATTAGACCAACTCGCAGCTAAAGGCATGATTAAAAAAGCCATTGGGGGTTTTTGGGGATTTTGTCCTGCGTTAACCAATGCAGCTCGACAAGGTACGATTGAAGGACACAATTGGCCGATGGGGGTGATCAGCCACTTATTTCGGGATATTACTCGAGGCGCATTAGGCCACATCACACACATTGGCTTAGGAAGCTACATCGACCCAGATATTGGAGGTGGTTGTATCGAAAACCATGCCCCCTCTCTTATATCTAAATTAGAAATACAAGGTCAACAGCACCTATTTTATCCCGCGTTTTCTATCGATTTCTCGCTTTTACGCGGCACACGTGCGGATGAAAAAGGCAATATCAGCATGGATGAAGAAGTTGCATATCATGATGCACTGCTGCAAGCGATGGCAGCCAAAAACAGCGGTGGAAAGGTCGCGGTACAGGTTAAAGAACTTGTGAAGGCACTGCCATGTCAAGACGTACATATTCCAGCGCATTTAGTTGACTTTGTGACTATTGCTCAAGACCCGCTTGACCACTTACCCAGCTATGGTGAGCTGACTACTTCAGACCACCAGCCTGAGCCTAAAAACATCGCTAAACACTACATAGTTCAGCGTGCTCTGCATGAACTCCCACAGACTAAAGCCTGTATTAATTTAGGAATAGGTATACCCGCACTGCTCGGGAAATATATTAACAAAACGCAGACTGACAATAGCTTCACGGTTGAATCTGGCATATTTAACGGGCAGCCAAAGTATGGTTTGTCTTTTGGTGATTCATCAGAGCCCGACGCCATTATAGGCCAGTCTGATTTATTCGCGTATTACGACGGCGGAGGCGTAGATGTTGCCTTTCTTGGTTTTGCCGAAATAGATGCCCAAGGTTGCGTTAATGCCAGTTTACTGGGCCAACGAATGACCGGAGTCGGTGGATTTATCAATATTGCACAATCTGCTAAAAAACTGGTTTTGTGTGGCACCTTAACAACAGGCGCTTTGCATGCAGCGCAAGAAAACGGCCTCTTATGCATTAAAAATGAAGGTAATATCACAAAATTTGTGTCACACGTACAGCAAATCACCATCGACTTAGCCCACCCTACATATTGTAATAAAGACGTTATCATTATTACTGAAAGAGCCACCTTTAGCTTTAAAAACAAAGTATTAACTGTCATGGAAATTTCGAAAGGATTTAGTATTGCAGACTTACAACAGCATATTAATTTTCCAATTTCTGTTTCTCCATCGCTCACCACAATAAACATCAGGCAGGTACTCCATGAACTCTAAAATTGCAATCATCGGTGGAGGAGCTTCAAGTATTGCCTTTATTGATGCCTTTATAGAAAAGCAAACATCGAACTCCCCTAGTCCGATTAATATTACGGTGTTTGAAAAATCAAAAGACTTAGGTCCTGGTAATGCGTACCAAGGCGATGCAGAGTCGAATTTACTTAATACCAAAGCTGGCTATATCACCATATTTAAAGACAAACCTGGTGATTTTTTTCAATGGTTAACGCTCTATCGATACCGCTGGCAACCTCTTTATCCCAATTTACAAGTGGCTGAAAACAGCTATGCCCCTCGCCCATTATTTGGGATGTATATGGCAAATGCATTTGACCGAATCGTCAAAAAAGCATTTATGAAAAATATCATCGTCAAAGTCATAAGAAGCGAAGTTATTCAATTAACTGAAAACTCTGATCCACTGCCTATTACCTTGAAAACACTTTGCCAGCAGAGCTTTAAATTTAACAGCGTCATTGTGGCGTGTGGTACGCTCTCAAAATCGCCATTTTCGCCACCTATTAACTCTCAAATTCACCATACCCCCTACCCTATTTCAACATTACGCCGTAACATTGAAAAAAGTGACAGCGTTGCCATTATTGGTGCGCGCTTAAGTGCAATAGATGCTGTTATAGGCTTAATTGAGAATGGTCATCATGGAAAAATAACACTTTTCTCAAGAAGCCATTTATTTCCATTTGTGCGAGGTACTCAAGGACGATATAAAAACACCTATCTATCTGCTGAGTTTATCACGCAACACTATACTTCCCTGACTTTGTCACAACTGAGCCAGTTGTTTATAAAAGAAATGTGCCATTATCAGCAGATGCACCCTCAAGAGTGTAGTGAAGAGATTGTTTTTCCACCGACCCCCATTAAAGATCTCAGCAAGTTTCTCTCATCAGAAATGGTAAAAGCCAATCAAAATAGAGGTTGGCAAGCGATTTTATATGACACAAACTCAATTTTAGCCCTCGTGTGGGAAATGCTCAAAGATGCTGATAAAGCGCGCTTTATGACGACTATGATGTCAGCAGCTATGTCTATGCGCGTGTCTATTCCATATGAAAATGCATCTAAAATCAAAAGTTATATCGACAATGGGCAATTAGAGTACATAGGCGGTGATACACAAATTGAAACATGTGCGAAAAACATCTTATCGGTCAAATATCAAGGCGGTGTTTCACATGCAGACTCCATTGTGTATGCCGTGGGCAGCCCGCGGGATATATATTTATCTGACTCAGAACTCATTCGTAATATGGTAGATACCAATATCGCAAAAGCCCATAAATTTGGTGGTATTGATGTCTGTAATACCAGCTATGCGTTACTCAATAAAAAAGGCAAACGCAGTGCATCAATATACGCAATTGGTGAAGTCACACATGGGTGCTTTTTATTTACCAGTGCATTAGATATTATTGTTAAACATGCGCATAATTGTGCAAAGAGTGTTCATCATGATTTGAATACATACACTCAGCATGCTTTAGCTGTTTAACTTAATAATAAAAATTAGGAAACTATTATGCTAGAAACTTTCAACCCTACGCCGCGTATTTTAATGGGGCCTGGGCCTTCAAATGTTTCGCCAAGAGTCTTAGGCGCATTAGCTAAACCGACCATAGGCCACTTAGACCCTCAATTTATTAAGTTAATGGACGAAATTAAGCAATTGCTGCAATATGCATTTGTCACCAAAAACGAATTTACTATCGCACTCTCAGCCCCTGGTTCTGCAGGTATGGAAGCATGTATCGTCAACTTAATTGAGCCAAACGATAAAGTGATCGTCTGTGTTAATGGTGTTTTTGGTGGCCGCTTAAAAGAAAACATTGAGCGAGTTGGTGCGCAAGCGATTGTCATTGAAGATACTTGGGGGGACCCCGTCAGTGTAGGCAAAGTAGAGCATGCTTTTGCAATGCATAAAAATGTCAAAGCACTGGTTTTTGTGCATGCTGAAACATCTACAGGCGCTTGCTCTGATGCAAAAACCCTATGTAATATTGCCAAACAAAACGATGCTATCACCATTGTGGATGCGGTAACATCGTTAGGGGGAAGTGAGCTCAAAGTCGATGAATGGGGAATAGATGCCGTTTATTCAGGCTCTCAAAAGTGTCTATCATGTGTGCCGGGGTTGTCACCGGTTAGTTTTAGTCCAAAGGCGGTCGAAATCCTAAAAAGCCGTAAGACAAAAGTGCCAAGTTGGTTCTTAGATCAATCTCTCGTAATGGGTTATTGGTCTGGAGAAGGGAAACGCAGTTATCATCACACCGCTCCTATCAATTCACTCTACGCACTGCATGAATCATTGCTTATGCTGAAAAATGAAGGACTAGAACAAGCTTGGTCGCGTCATGCACAATTACACCAACGCCTCAAAAGTGGTTTAGCGGAATTAGGCATTCGCTTTTTGGTGAATGATGCACATCAGTTACCTCAATTAAATTCAATTTTAATACCTGAAGGTGTCGACGATGCACAAGTGAGAACACATTTGCTAAATAAGTTTAACCTTGAAATAGGTGCCGGTTTAGGGCAACTTGCAGGAAAAACATGGCGCGTAGGACTCATGGGTGCTACCGCAAACGAACAAAATGTCGCTCTACTGCTGACGGCATTAAAGGAAGTGCTTGTATAAACCCGCCTCACTTTAAATGAGTCAATCTTGACGGTAAAAGAAAGTATCACTTGCGGTACTTTCTTTTACCACCTTGTATTATAACGTGGATAAGTTGATAGATGTTTTTACGTGATATTTAAAATAAACGAACGCATAACAGTATCAGATCGTTTTATGTTCCGCTTAATTCACTTAGAAAACACCATTAGAATTTGCGATATTACCGCCATTCACTAGTGCATAAATCCTCATTGACAAATCAAGCGCTTGAATAGAATCCCAGTGCTCAACAATTTTTCCTTCTTCAATGCGCCACGTATCGATGATATTCATGCCTTTTAGGTCGTTGCCTCTATCCTCTTTATGTAGGGTAACGTGAGAGTGAAAAATGACATGATCACCATCAACATAAATATGTTTAACGTCATAACCGTACTCAGGATAATCTTCGACAAATTCTTTTAGAAAATCCACTAAACCGGTCACTTTGTCAGGTAAGTTTCTATTATGCTGTACGTAAGCGCTATTGTTGTAATGCTTAATGATGTATTCGAAATTATGGTTATTCATGAGATTTTGCACAAAATCAGTGATCATTTTCGCATTCGACAGCTCTTGTTCTGTCCAGCTCTCTTTCTTAAGTGTTGATAGGTCAATATTTAACCCTTCTTTCACCTGACCGTATGCCAAGCTGCTCGCAAATAGAAGAATAGAAGGAATAAGTACTTTTAACATAGGTCGCTCCAATGGCTGTTTTACTTAATATGGTATATATTAGTAACTATAGTAATTAAGAGTAACTATAGTTACAAGAAGGCACCAAAAACTGGGTTAGGCAGTTTTTGGTAACCAGTCATATTAAAAAGAGACTCTAAAATGGCATCTGATAGACGTATTTTTCACAATAACGAAGCGTGTCCAGTACGCAATGTTGTCGCACAAATTGGCGATAAATGGTCACTGTTAATTTTATTCGCTTTGACAGATGGTGCAGAACGATTTAACGCGCTTAAATCTAGGATTGAAGGGATATCTCAGCGTATGTTGACGCAGACTCTTCGAGACTTAGAGCGAGAAGGTTATGTTGACAGAACTGTTTATCCTGAGGTGCCTGTGCGGGTGGAGTATGCTTTAACCGAAATGGGAAGAGACATTGTAAAGCCTTTATATGAGCTTGTTGTTTGGGCGGATAAACATCAGCCCAAGATTGAGCAAGCAAGAAAAATATATGATAAAAAAGTTAGCTCGACTTAATTTTAACCCACTGAGAAACCATAAAGCACTCTGTATGTCGTGATCAAATTGCGTTGGCCATTACTCAACTAGTGGGGTTGTAGCCACCGACCCCCATCGGGTAGAAGTTTTACTCACCTAAATCAAAAACGTACGCAGCACCAGATGCATCACCATTGTCATCACGATGAGGCACCGCCACTATCGCTGTATTCCTTGTGAGCGCTATATTCCAACCAAAGCGGTCTTCTGAAACACCATCACTGGCCACTATTTTTGATCTATAACGCCATAAACCACGCTCTTTTTTGAATACATACAGCGCCCCGGCATTACTGCCATTCACGTCATGGTGCATAGCACTAATTAAGGCGGTCTCTTTATTTAATGCCACACCCCGAGCAAACCGGTCATCCGCTTTACCATCCGGTGCGACTAACTTTTGTGTTTGAATCCACTTGCCTTTTACTCGTTCAAATATATAGGCCGAGCCCGCATCAGTGCCTATGCCCTCAACGTCGTCTCTTCTAGCTGAGATCAATGCCGTATCGCCAAGCAAGGCCACTCTCACGCCAAAAATATCTACTTTTTCGCCATCTGTTGCCGTTAGCTTGGCTTGGTGATGCCAGTTTTTTCCATCAAATACGTAAGCATATACCGCCCCCGCCTGCTCGGCTTTTTCATCATGTAGATCAGCACCAACCAAAATCGTATCGCCGTCGATCGCGACACTTATTCCGAATAAATCACCATCAGCACCATCTTTTGCTGTGAGTTTAGTATGAAAACGCCATGCACCTTTGTCTCGTATGTAGACATAAACAGCACCTGAGTCATGCTCAGGTGCATCACTGTGTGGTGCGCCTATCACAAGAAAGCGTTCTGTCAGCGCAATACTTTGACCAAAAGCATCTCCTGATTTGCCATCATTCGCTGTTAATATTTGTTTTTGTGACCAAGAGTTAACTTCTTTCTCAAAGACAAACACAGCGCCTGCATCTTCACCTTTATCGTCTCTTTTAATAACACCCAACATGGCTATATCATTTCTCAATGCCACGTTACCGCCAAATGTATCATTGGCATATGCTGGCTTAGCGACTAATTTGGCCTGTTGTTGCCAACCACCAGCGTTCAAGGAATACACATAGGCAGCCCCAGCATCTTGGGTACTTTTAGCATCCGCTTTGTGTGCACCAACGAGGGCGGTTGTGCCATCAATAGCAACACTAAAGCCAAACTGATCGCCTGTTTTACCATCATCAGGTAACAATTTTTGCTGCTTAGCATAACTTTGGCTGGTTGCTATCAATGCAAAACAAAATAATATTTTTAAACTAAAATTAAACGTCATCCATACTTTCTTTGTGTTAAATATCAGTACGCTCAGAATTGACATAAACCTAAGCTCGACCTGTTATAAATTTTATGTATCTCTATGTAATTTTCTACCATAATTTCAAGCGTGTCTATCCCTGATGAAAGTGCACTTACAATACCTATCCTTATTTAATGGTTTGACTTACTACAAATGATCTAAGGCGACTATACTTGAATAAAACCTCGGGAATTGTAGTTATGTTTCTTACTAGACTTTTATACGCAAGCACCGCTTCAGAGCAATTTAAACCACTCGACATTGAGGATATCTTAACTAAAGCTAGAAAAAATAACGGTAAGCTAGATATCACCGGTATGCTTTGTTTTAGTAACAATTATTTCCTCCAATCGATTGAGTCATCCCGCGCTAATGTAAATGAGCTTTATCATAAGATATTAAACGATAAACGGCATTCGAATATTACGTTACTCGATTATAAAGAGATATCTGAACGAGAATTTGGCAATTGGTCTATGTCATATGTGCCTGATACGAGTTTAACAGCATCACTTAACCTTCGATTCTCTGAAAGTAGCATTTTCAACCCCTATAAAATGTCAGGTGAAAGCGCCCATAAAATGATGTTAGAACTCAGAAATGCACTTCACAACGTGACTTAGCACTATGGTTTCAAGCTCTCGAGCGTGATCGCCACAACACTTGAATTATCCACGTTTTATAAAATCATCATTTGTTACAACCAGCATATCATCCGTTGACTCGCCATTTAACATTGAATCCGTGTGTAATAGCCAATATATTCATCTGAATACACCACATCAAACTCTGTCACACTATAGCGATAGTTGAAATGCGCACATTTGAAATAAAGCCGATGTGAATTAAACTCAAAACTATAATCCTTTGGATCAGGTTTCCCCCATATTTCATATTGCCCTTTCTATTTCGCTTTCACATGAGGTAAGTGAAGTTCCATTTGTACATTGCATCTCTCGTACGGTGACACTGCGCCCTCTATGGGTTTAAAACCTAACTTTTCATAAAGCTTAAGTGCCGGCACCAATACCGTATTACTTTCTAAGTAAAGGCGCTTTACCTTCATCAAAATTGCTCTTTCGATGATTTTCTTACCTAAAAGTAAACCAACACCTTTACCTTGAACGTCTGGTGATACAGCCATTTTTGCAAGCTCATAATTATTATTATCGATTTTTATCAGGGCGCAACAACCAACAGCTCTCCCTTTATCCAATGCAATGAGAATAGCGCCAGATTGATTTAATATATAACCCTCAGGGTCATTTAATGCGTTATAGTCTGGTTCTTCTAACGTCCAATATTGGCTGATCCACTCAACATTTAACGCTTTGAAAGCGTTCTGATATTTTGGAGCGTAATCTACAATATGAATATCGGCTTTATCTTCATTCACTCTTGAACTTATTGGACGGAACCTTAAATGCCTATCAATGACCGTTAATGCTTGCCACAGATCAATTCCCGTTTCCTCTGTTAGTTGCTTCATCGCTAGATCAATCGCTTCACATTGGTTTTGCATTGCAGGAAGCATAGCGAGTGCCCTCTCATTCAACATCACCAAGGTAATACGGGAATCCTCATTAGATTTATAACTGTCAATTAAATCAGCAACTTTCATTTCTTTAATAATCTTACTGACCGATACATGAGAATGACTTATTTTCTTCGCTATATTCACGACCGAATCAGCCCCAGTTGATGCAAGCACATAAAAGACTGGAAACCATTTAGGTTCGATCTCAAAGCCAAATTGCTTATAAGTGTTTTCTGCATCTTTGGATACTTGTGTGGCAAGGTGTCTTAAGGTGGTCCCTAAAGCAACATGCCCTAACTCATTATATGGTTTCATGATAAAACTCCGTAACTAGTTACACATATATTAGTTACAAGTGTGAGAGCCTGTCAAATGAATTTTCTATCAAGCTATTTTTATGGCTGAATTTGCAGTGAAAGGTAATAAAGATATTCAGTCGTAGAGTTTGAGCCTTCATCTAAGGCGTATAACTCGCGTAGACATGAGGTACGGCGCATTGAGCTATTTTTATGGCTAGATTTGTGAAAGGTAATAAAGATATTCAGTCGTAGGGTTTGAGCCTTCATTTAAGACGTATAGCCCGTATACGCCACGTACACATATGAACAGCGAAGTGAAACGTGGATCATTAAGCTATTTGTGGGCTAAGCAGAATGAATATCCACGTTATTCATATTTAATTGCTCGTATGATGAAAGTAATGAATCAACCTATTTATTTAAAAACCACCTTTTATTAACTTTAAAAACACATTGATTCACAAAAAAACACCGTATATAATAATGATTCTCATTTACATGAAAGGATAGTTACTAAATGAAAATAATTTCTATACTACTCGTTCTGCTTTTTTCCGTACCGGCTTTAGCCAAAAAACCAATCCGTGTGGTAGACATAGGGGTGATAGGATTGGCCTCTCACGACCTATTTCAGTGGAATGCTGAAACACGTGAAAACGACGAAAATGGCCGCTTTGATTTAAGCACTATTTTTGACTATGCCAATGGCACGCGAATTTACCAAGGAGGGAATCCCAAAAACTCTTCAAATGCTGCTGTCTATTCAATCACGCAAAACCTGATCAGCTTCTATGTTGGTAAAAAGACCACACTACTTATGTCACGAGAAGTGAGCGAAGCACAAGCACATACCATTGCGCGACAGCAAACTCTCGAGTTCTTCATCGGGATGGTTAAAGAATCTTATGAACGCTTTACGAATAAAAGGTTTCCTAACTACGCCCTTGCACTGCCTGTAAATGATGATGAACAAGCCGTGATGCGCGCACTACATGATATTTTACCAGGAGAAATAAACGTCAACCGAAACCTAACACAGAGTAAATTGCAAGTTACCGACTTCAAACTCGCCATAAATCAACTATCACCTACAGAAATGCTGCAAAACGTGAGATTTTTTGATGGTGCTTACGATGAAGAATACTTACATGTTGTAATTCCAGGATTTCCTGATCCACAAATCATCAATTTAAAAGAAATAGACCAAACCTTTATCGCAGAACAAACCAATTATAACTTAGATAATATGCTTCGAGAATTGCATGTTTATGGGAAGTTCCCTTTCTTCGGCAATCTTGTTGAATTCACCAGTTTTGGTTATCACCTAGAAAACCTGTTTGCAAAAGGCATATGTAATAAATACGCAGACGGTAGCGTTAACCCTTGGAGTACCCTTTCAATAGCGTGCTATTAGTAACATGCTTGGGACAGGCATAACTCTACCACACCTTATGCCTGTTACATTCCAACTAAATACTGTAAGTTGATTACACAGAAAAGTAGCAAAACTCATTCTGGTTTGAAGTATCAGAAAGTATAATCGCCCAAACCTTTATTTCTATTTTTCCTAGAACTGAACCAGATATTGCCGTATGCAGCACCTAGTGCAACTTCAGTAACAATGGCTAAAAATATCCCTAAGCCAACGAACCCTCGAAAATACTCCAGAGCGCCTATTAATGCTAAAGCTATCATTGAAACCGTCAAGCCTAAGCTAATTGCTAGCCTAGAGTCTGATTCTGGAGCACACCTACCAGCCCAAGCAATAATTGATATTCCTAAAAACAAAATTGCAGCCCTTCTGCTGATAAAAAATGCAGAATCATGCCCTTCAATTTGAAATAAATTGAATATTACTTCAGGAGTAAACAAAAGAGTTATACATAGACCAAAAGTTATCAATGCCGTCATAACACTCAAATTTTTAAAACTAACCATACTCCTCCCTAACGAGCTCATTAAGTTTTATAAAAAGAAAAACTAATTTCTTCGCTTATTGTCAAAAACGATAAAAATGTACATAAACCATTGAGTAGGTTGTAAATGGACCAAATATAAACTCTACCGCTTCAATACCCAAATAATACGTAGTGTATTTATTAGCGACAATAAGTAACGTCAACTGCACATAGTCATTGTTAGCGTCACTTAAATTTTATGAAACCTGCTTTTGAAAACAAGTTTCATAGAACCACAATTCAACAGCACTAAACCTTTATTGATTTGCGTGCCCCTTCTCAGTAAGATTCAAGAGCCTAATAAAGTTATAAACATGCTTTATCTACCTTTATTTAATCACTTTAACGTATGATAAAGCTGCGCAGTTAACCCGCCACACTCAAAAAGCATTCACATAGGATATTTCTCAGACATACATTAGCACCAAGTTATCAGATATCTCTTTCGTTAACTGACGGATCACTGGTGGGTCTATCATTAATGCTTCTAAAGTAGTCATAACACCTGTATCTATCCTCCAATCTAAATACCGCTGGTAGACTTTTAAAGATTGCCATTTAGAAATAAAAATAATGAGTTCCGTATCCACTTCGCTATAAATGGATATATCTATAAAACCACTAAATTTATGGGTGTCAGGAAGGTACTCTGTCAATAATTGTAAGAATTTTTCCTTGTTTCTTTGTTTAACCTTTGCCTCCAAAATAACTGTAATACTCATGGCTTTACTCCAACTGCACGCTTGAAACTATCCATATCATAATAATCTTTTTGAGCAATTATTTTTCCGTCATCATTAATCGATGTCGTGCTTATACCTTTTAATGAAAAAACCTTTCTGGTAATTTTTGACTCTCCCCAATTACCATTAAAAGTGCCACCGTAAGTCCATTCGTAAATAATAGTATTGCCACTTATGTAAACGTCACCGCTTCTGTACCAATACATATCTTTAACGTAACCCATAAAATAATTAATAATTGCCGGCGCAACTTTTTCTTTACCTACTTTAGTTGTATTCGTTGCCAAATCATACCAAACAACATCTGGTGCGAAGTAACTTTTAATAGCAGCTTTGTTATGAGTATTCCAAGAATTAAAATAGCTATCTAACACTTCTTCAACATTGCTCGCCGTCGCCGAAAAGCTGAACAAAAACAATAAGCACATAAATACATAATTTTTCATCACTACCCCCTATATTAAGAACTCAAAAACGAGTGAGGCAATCATAATAAGAGGGTAAAAACAGTGCTAACTCAAAAACGTCAAAAATAGTCTCTTTTTGTCAGATATTGATATTTTTCATTTCCCTTGGGGTTTTACCATGAATAGATTTATATAATTTGATGAAATGAGAGATATTACTATAACCAACATCTACAGCACATTGGGTAACGCTAGAGCCATTAGCCAATAATTGAGCTGCTTTTATCATTTTCTTTTCAATTAACCACTGTTTTGGGGGTTTTCCATACTTTTTTTTAAAATCACGATTAAAACTAGATAGGCTTCGACCGCTTAAGCTGGCAAAATCGGCAACAGAAAGGTTTTTGTCGTAATTCTCAAGCATAAGGTTTGTTATATTACGATTTTTTTTGTGCTGCTCGGAGGATGCCAATGTTGCCAAAATATCAGCTCGATTATTAGCATAGATCAAGTGTAGGAATTCCGTGATTTTTATCTTTAAGAGATCTCTACTATTTTCAAAATCTGCATAAACACCGTAGAGCGCAGTAAAGTACTTTTCTATATGAATACTAGAGTTGATTTTACAAACAACCGATTCTGAAAATGCCGGCTTCTCAAGTGCTATTTTTGGTGCCAAAAAAGAGTTAATGATGTCATGCTCAATGAAAATTAAGTACATCTCAACTAAGTTATCAACGGTGACAAAGTCAGAAATCAAATATGTATCTCTGGGCATGAACAAAATCTCACCAGCGCATGTCGTTATCAATTCACCTGATGATGTTTGTACTTCCACATAGCCTTTTAATACAAAGATAAAGCAGTGCGAGATACAAACCTTTTCCTGATTTAATAAGTTATGAGCTAACCTTTTAAACAAAATACACGATTGATAATCATAAAAAAACGTCTTTATATTCGGGTGTGAATATAGCGCTCTAGGTAATGTTAAAAATTTCATATGATTTAACTGTTCCTTATATTAATAGAAACTGTATCGTAGATAAATAAAAGGCGCTTCCAAAATTTAATTTTTGGAGAAACTAAAATGAACAATGCTAATATTCCTCCGTACCTAAAAGTCTCACTCAAACTTCCAATACATACAATGCGTTTCACACGGTATTAGCCTCCGATTTCGTGGGTTAGCCTAAAAATAAACCTTAGCTACAATTAGTTTGTCAATTAACCAAATAGTAGAAACCAATATAAATATATAATACTTTTAATTAGTTAGATAGCAATACGTAGTAATAGGATTTTAGTTGGCCACAGATGCAACTAACGTTGCGTTGAACCCCGAATGTAGACGGAAAAGTGGTGCAACAACAACCTCCTTTAGCTTTAACAATAAGTAACCGCCTAATTATTTAGAGCAATTTGAAACTGCGAAGTTGTGGACTTTTCAGCTTTTAATAGCCTGCTATTAGTAACATGTCTTGGGACAGGCATAACTCTACCACACCTTATGCCTGTCTCTACGTACTCTAGTGCACCGAATACGCTCGTATTGAGGCGCTTTTTAGTAACGGGTTAACACAAAAGCACTACTTACTATTGGACCAGCTAGATCTGCCGCGGTGAATGGGATACATCCCGATAAAAATAACGCTCACAAATGCTTGGATTAATCCGCTTAATAACGTGTGATATCGACGCAACAACTAGCACAGAGAATACCAACCTTCCCCAAAATATCGTATTAAAGTCAGCGCCTATTAGCATGATCAACAGCGTATCTTCAATTAAACTATGGAGCAAATTGAGCAACATGATCGCAGTGAATACATCTCTCGCTGAGATATGTCCCTTCTTCGCTTCATTGATCAATAAGCCGCCACCAAACGACAAACCAAGCGTGATCCCGATAATGGTTAAGTTGGTTGCGTCCTTGCTGATCCCAAGCAGCCTTAAGAACGGCCTTAACAAGATTGCCATGAGTTTTTCAACGCCTAGTACCTTTAAAATTTTGAGTAGCAGTAATAATACTGAGATCACCATAAAGATAACGGCAAAGTTCTTGAGCTGTTCAATAGCCCAAGCAAAATAGCTAATGTCTCCCGATACTTCAGGTTGCCATAGCACGGTCGCAGAGTAGTTAAGCAAGTCCCCGTATTCATAACTGAGGTTGAGCAGCCATGCCAAGACCAAGCTTCCACCGACTCTCACTGACAAGGTAGCGAGCCAACTCACACCAGCCTTTTTAGCTATCGCCCCCTCGATCGGCAACGAATGCGCTAGCAGCATCATGCTACCTAAAACGGAGGCCTGAGCAACCGTTAAAGGAACATCGGAATTAATCAGCACGATCAGCCCTGCATAGATATTAATGAGTAAGGTTGTAGCCCATACCAACCCCACTTCTTTAGGTAGTCCGACGCTTTCCATTATGGGGCTTAACCATTCGCTAAGGATCACGATCCCTCCAAGCTCTTCAACAACCTTTATGGCAATGATGATTGGGATCATAATTCGAAAAAGCGTCGAAGTGACATTGAAGATCTCTTTAAAGAGCTCTTGAAAAAATTGATAAATGGATTTCATTATTACAGCCATGGTTCACTTGTATTGTATGAACACATCTTATCGTGATTAGTGCAATCAAAATTTCTAATTTATCTTTGAAAGTTATCTTTAATTTTTTAATTGTCGTAATATTAAAAATTATTGGTCGCTAAATGATACTTTTGAGAAATTATGGAAATAGATCGTATAGATAGACGTATTCTTGTAGAGTTGCAAAAAAATAATCGAATTCCTAATCAGAGATTGGCTGAGCTTATTGGTTTATCCCCGCCAGCCTGTCTAAAGCGAGTGAAGCGCTTGAGAAGCGAGGGCGTGATTGTTGGTGATGTCTCTATCATCAATCCTGATCTCACGGGCAATAAAATGACTATGGTTGTATCTGTGGAAATGGAGCGCGACCGAGGGGACATCTATCAGATATTTCGTCGCTCTATTTTAAATGCGGCAGAAGTAACTCAGTGCTACCAAATTTCAGGAAGCTATGACTTCATGTTGATAGTGACAGTGAAAGACATTCAAGCCTATGAAAATTTCGTTGAGAGAGTACTGCGAAAAGATTTAAACATTCGTAAGTTTCACAGCTCTGTCTCAATGAGAACCGTGAAATATAGTACAGTGGTTAACTTAGACGAGTCATAACCGCGAATTTAAAAACAGACGTACAGCTTTGAACCTTACAAAGAACCTAGTCGCAAGTTGCTGGCTGAGCACTTAAGTTGCTTAGCCGCTGGCGTAGTCGTTGATGAGTTCCATAATTTAATCCTTTTCTAATCAAGGGAGCGTTGATTGAAAAGCAGGTAAAAACGGCGCTACCTTATGTCTGCTCGATCTTACTTTATAACTATATTGGTTTTCACTAAGCAATGCTGAATAGCCACATATCAGACAAACTAAAGATTTTTTAATTAATAAAAAATTGACTATCACCGCAGTCAAATAAAACTGTATTTCCTATTGGCTGTGATCCGACGCATACTTGTTATAGGTTTAACTCGCGTTGTGATTTTTTGCTTAATGTTGAGCAAGCCTTACGATAAGACCAACTGATCAGCTCTAATAAATAGTCTGGATCAAATTCACTCACGTTAACAATTGTGATCCAGTGAAAGCGATGCATGTACCGAGCTGGTTTTACACCAGGTTGATCAGTTAGCTCCAAAAACCTTTCAGGAGATACACGGACGCTAAAACGCCAGCGTTCTGGTTCACTTGTTTTAAAGTAAGCAAAGTTTCGCGCCCGTACTTTATATGTCAGTATATTCGAAGGCTCCCCTCTTTCGGCTACTGTAACGTCAGTAAAGCTCAGGCAAAGGTCCTTTACATCAGATACGTGCATGGTTTCTCCTAAACATTTAACGACCCTGTAGATTAAGCGTTGTAACATTATTTTTTATTAATGCCTCAACCTTAGCCGAGTTCCTATTTTGACTCAATCGTTGAGTCACTTTCTACTATCCGCTTCATTATTTCATTTGAGGGCTGTTTTGTGCGTTTTTTTAGCTGAATACGTGGTTTTATTGAGGTTAATAGAGCGACTCCTCTTTAATGTAAATCAATGATGTCATAGCCATTGATCTGACCTATAGAACTAAAGTAACCATCTGATTAATATGAAGTTAGATGCTTAACTGCTGTCGACTAACTCATATTTAAAGCGAGTTAAGACTGCTTCGCCATACGACTTTTATTAAGTGTATGGTGTTATAAAGCAAGTCATTTTCACTTTTTCAGAACCAACCATCAACTCTATTACTCCTTTAGTCATAACACGCTTCTCTTATGTGCATCTGTAATAGCATGTAATGGCGAGCTTGAAGGAGATTTGCCACACTCACTTTCAACATACATCGTAAATACAAAAGGAACGGTATAAAACTTACCGTATTTTATGCCTGTCCCGTTTCATTTGTACGTCCATTATTTCCAATCTTAGTGGATGATAAAAGAAAGCAACATGACGATGCAAGATACATAAAACTCACCGTTTAATAAGGAGATAACAATGTCTCACGTTGTATATAAAAAAGCACACTGCCTCGGTGGCCAAACACTTAACCAATACCGCACCGAGCAAATGAGTGAACCGCGCTGGAAATATGCTAAACAAAACCTGGGCATAACCAATTCTGATTTAGATAGTAACTTTGATTTCATCAATAGCGCAGTGTTAAACCGTGATGCTAATAACCAACTACTCCTCACTACCACTGGCTTATTTGGCCCCATAAGAACTGGCACATTAATCCATTTAGACCCTTTATCTGCCAATCAAGTCATCCAAAGTCAGCAAGCCCCTGTAAACCCAGAGGCTGATCTGATAACCAGACTCAACAATCTGCATGATGAGCATACAGGCATACCGCCAAGTAACGACTTAGCGCTGTGTGTAAATGGTTTTTGGACATCCGCGACAAATAGCGCAGGAATAACAGGATTAGACGGTTCCGCCAATGTTTTTGGTAGTACAGGACAACTGATCTGCGATGTTGACGAACTTAATTTCCCTTTACTAACGTATGGTACTACCTGTAAGTCACAACACACCTACTTAGACACTTTAGCCTATTATGGTGGCACCTTATTGGCACCCAAAGAAGAATTTTCGCTCGGCTTTAGCCAAGATTTATGGGGTATTCAATACGATCAAAAACTACCACAGTACATCACTGACTATCAATTTAGTGCAAAAAAAGCGGGGGGATTATTTGTCGAACATCATCCTTTTCCGCACATTTGGTTGCCTGCTCATGGAAAAGACCCCGCATTTGGCAATCACACGGTTTCTCGTATTTTACTCGGACGCAGGCTAGATAAAACGCATGAAGACAGTTACTATCGCCCAGTCACAATACAGCAATACCACTTTACCATGTTTGAAATTCCGCTAGACGGCAGCGCGCTTGCCATTCGGCCGCAATGCATCCATAACGATAGCTTTACCGAAGGCGCACAAACTGTATTTTTAGCAAATACACCTGCCAACACCGTTGCTTTGCGCCACAGTGCACCTATTAATAAAATGTCAGCAGGTGGTACTTCTGTATCTCATTTAGAAGAATAATGAATATTTAATTGCAACGACTTACATATCTGAAAAGCCAATTTCAATAAGTAACGTCGTTGCTTGCCCCTCTATTGCATTTTATGCCTGTTTCATCAAATCATAAGGGTCGTGTCATTAATTTAAAAAATAAGCATAAAACAACTGCATATTAGGCTATCTCATCTTATGTGCTGCCTTTTGAATCTAGGAACTGTCTAGTGAAAGCTGGGAAGTCCATAGTTCAACGCCTCGCTTAACCGGCACAAAATAGCATGCTAAAATTAGCGACGAAGGAGCGCAAGCCTGCTGTTTTGCGTCCTTGGTTAAAGCGTTTGCTAGCTAGCAGCAAACACATATTTGCGGCCCAAATAAATAAAGTGTACTGCAACAGTCATTGGTATGAGCAGCCACATTAATTCGATATCCACACCTAACATAAATGCACACCCAAGGATTGAGCAAAAGCCGCAGATTATAAATAAACGTAATTTAGTAAACGACAAGAAATATCTGCTTGGCTCTAGAATATGCATTAAGACGGAGATAAACGCAAACATGCCAAGAAAGCCTCCAACTTCAATAAGTAGCATAACCATCGCACCATAATAACCATCTAATATACCCACAATTGAGATGGGTATAGTGATTAAGCCTAGTCCTAAAAGTATGACTAAAGGACCAAACCCAATTATGGCTTCAACAATGATCAAGAATTTGTATATTGGTCTCATTTGCTAGCTAACTATTTAGTATTTATACGGCACGTTGTTTGTGCTGCATAATCTCTAGTTGGACTGAGCCGCTACCTGCTCGGTGTGTCAGAGTTGGTGTTATTTATGCTATGGGAATTTGCTTTTACTGGCATAACTTGTCTTATGCCTATTTTATCAGCTTATCTTTCATGCTTAAGCCATCCCTGCATTACTCAGTACGTTTTATCCTGCCATTAGAGCTAATTTTCGCCGATTTATCAATGATATTTTCACCGAGCACGCACTCTTCTAGCCCGAACACTTAAGCAGGTTAACGCGTTGATTTAATTCAGCAAGCTCTGCTGCTAACTCGTTCGTGCTAATTTCATACTCTCTTCACTTGAATTAACCCTTTCGTTAAATCGTAAGATAAAATGGGATAAAATGGGATAAAATGGGACAGGCACACAATTATACGCTCAACATTGCAATGTAACACCACCCTATTATGCAAGAAATTTGTGACTGTCCCACCTTACTCCATCAAGCAACAACTGAAGATGAAGCCCTTTTGGCGTTAGAGCACTTTGGTGATAAATGGGATGAAAAGTACCCTCAAATCAGTCGCTCCTGGACGGCTCATTGGGATAATCTCAATACTCTATTTAGCTACCCTCAAGATATTCGTAAAGCTATCTACACGACAAATGCTATTGAATCTCTGAACAGTGTGATCAGAAAAGCGACCAAGAAACGTAAACTGTTCCCGAAAGATGAATCGGCTAGCAAGGTGGTGTACTTAGCTATAATGGATGCTTCCAAGAGGTGGACAATGCCTATTCATCACTGGAAGCAAGCTCTAAACCGTTTTATGATTATGTTTGAAGACCGACTAACTCAATACTTGTAACCAAGAGCAGTTACACAGAATTATTGACAGGGTCGCTAATTGGATAAAATGGGACAGGTGGATAAAATGGGACAGGCACACAGTTATACGCTCAACATTGCAATATAACGCCACCCTATTATGCAAGAAATTTGTGACTGTCCCACCTTACTTTCATTTAGGCATAGTGCCTCTGCGAATCCATAAGGAAGTGGACAAAAGTAGGCAACGATGAGATCGCAATAAGAGAGCCTCACGATGTGTTTGCCGTAAGCAACTTGCTTAACAGCCACATCGACAGACGAAATAAACGAATTTTTATATTGATTTTTAGAGTTAGCCGTCACTGTATAAAAACGGCCAAAAAGAACATTAGTACCTATTGACAGAGTTAAGGCTCATATGTGTTCACTACTCTTTGAACAGCCAATACAACCCTTGAATTGCAGTAGTTGGGAACGCAGTTTCATGGTTTGCGCCTTGAATAGTTAATAGCTTTACTTTTGTATTAGGGAATGACTCACCTGATAGCTTTAACTCAAGTTCCTTTGCACCTTTAACCATGTCGTGTTTTGGCGAATCCAGTTGAATAGTCTCATTAGCACCAACAGCAATAAACACCTTATGCTTATTTGAATTAGGATCTGTTTTAATTTTAAGAATATCATTATCTTTAAACCAAACAGATGGGCTGCCTAAAACATAATTATTAAACATATCAGCTTTAGTAAACAATATGTATGCTCCAAGTAGTCCACCAAGTGAATTACCAACAAAAGTCCTAGATTCATTTACTCTGTAGTTTTTTTCAATGAAAGGGAAAACTGACTTTTCAATAAAACTAATATGTTCTTTCGCTTTTCCTGTTTGAAACTTCCAGCTTGAATCTTCAGTATGAGTATAATCACGAATCCGACTAGAGGGGCCTTTAGATCCTTTTGAGTATGAAATCCCGACAATTATTGCTTCTTTCATTTTTCCTGTATTCATTGGAAATCTAGTAGCGCCAGATACAACTTGGAAACTATACCATGCGTCGGTTAAGTAGATAACAGGATATGACTTATCTTCTCGTTTGTTATATGAGCGTGGTAATTTTATAAACAGAGGGTAAACCCTTCCTGAATCAGGGTCTTGAATTTCGATAACATTACTTCGAGGAATTTCAAAGGTATTTCTATCTTGAGCTTTGACTAATTGAATCGAATTAATGAAAATAAATATGAAAATATAAGGTAGAAATTTCACTCAAACTCCGTTTTGCGTATAACTATTAAGTATTTATGGAGCACGTTGTTTGTGCTGCATAAATACTTGTTGAACTGAGGTGCTACCTGCTAGCAGCTATGGAACAGGCACACGCTTAAAAAATAACCTTTGAAGGACTAAGCGTCGCCAAATACTCTCTAAATTATTGCAGTGTCATCTCATTATTTGAGTGCACTTTATTATTTATAGAACTACAAACTTGTATCAATTTATGACCTAAATCGACACCAATTCTTAACTTATTCATATTTGACCTTCGAAAATAATTCCTACCTCAGTGTAGAGGTTGGGAGTCCAATTATCTTGTTAGGTATTTTTTACTCTAGCTTTTGCATATAAATAAGCCGGCAAAGCACAACTTAACCCTATAGTAAGATTAATAATAACATATAGATATGGTTTTGGATTAGAAGACACCTTTGACTCTTGAAACATGAAAAACCAAAATACAAATGAGCTAATTAACAAATCTACACTAAAGCCTGCCGCCGCACCATTTACAAATAAAGACTCGATGAATAAAGGTATATTTACGCCTTCAAGTTGGATAAATTGGAAGAAAAATAGATAAGGAATTATGCCACCTAATATGGCTAGTATAAGATACAAATTTTTCATTGTATGACAAACCCTTTTTGAATGCCTAACGAGCCTGTAGAATTGCACGTTTTAATTTATTTTTTATTGATGTCTCAACCATAGCCGAGTTCCTACTTTGATTCAATCGTTTAGTGGCTTTTTACTTTGGCTTTCATTATGTTATTTGAGGGATATTTTATCGGTTTTAGTGGCTTTATTTTGGTTAAAATGGCCCTACTCTTCTTAATGTATCCTGTTTTGTAGCTTTTCTATATTATGCACCATAGGAGTAAAATAGGACGGGCACATAATTATACACCCACCATCGCAACTCAATTAGGCAAGAGATTTTTGACTGCCCTTTTATGTTGTAACCTCCTGCTATAAATTTTTGACTGTCCCATCTTAATCTTTTTAATACTTACTTGACCCAAGAAGGTTCATATCTGTTAGTTTACATTTACACCAATACTAATGAAAAAACACTTAGCCAAATTAGCTGAAAGCCATATGAAATACGCTGATGGATGCCTGGATTGCTTTGGGATTTTACAGCTTTAGCCATTAAGAAAAGATAATAAACAGCAGCGACAACAGCAAATAATGAAAAAATACGGAAATATAATGGGATCATTTCAGTTGTTGGACTTATAGCAATTAATATTGGTGCTACAACTAATGAAAGCAACATGATAAAACCTGCCCAAGAATGCACCTTACAATTAAAAGTTGGATTCTTAGTAAATGGATCGGCGTCCATTGGGAAGTAACCTGCGACCCATGTACCAACACCATGAACTATGACTAACCAACCCACAACATTCACTAAAGTTGAAACATTTGATAGTTGAGCCAGATACCAACCGAAAAAGCAAAATAGAAAACCAAGAGGGTAATTATTAATTAAAGGAGACAATTTTTCAGTTGGGCTACCAGTCGCACCTAACTCACTACAAAATTGCTTAGAATGACTGTAACCAGTATAAAACCTACTTGCTACATAAACACCAATGAAAATCCAGATTGTTGCAATTAATCCTGAATAGACCGCAATACTCTCAAACACCACCAAACTCCCTTTGTAAACTAACGAGCCTGTAGAACTACTCGTTATAATTTATTTTTTATTGATGCCTCAACCTTTAGTAAAAAGTAAAATAGGACAGGCACATAATTATACGCTCACCATTGCAACACAGCTTCAATATTTTTTCACTGTGAAATACATTAAAAATATTACTTTCTGTCACCTTAGCTACTCTAACGCAGATTTATCGAGTTCAAGGAAAGCAAAACAGCAAGCGGATGTGTTTGCTAGGTCCGTTTTGATGGCTTTTTGTATTCTACAGATGCGGTGTTGTGTTAACCATCCCCATTGTACCGTAAACTCAAAAAGTACGCATCCAAAAGGCGCGTCTAACCCGCCAACCATGGTGCGTTGGTTATCTACAGATTACCTTGATAGCCTAAAAATTAAGCCAATAGCTTTTCACATTGCTTATAATTAGCGCGCCGTTTTATTTCTAGGCTCGCACAATAATTATCTAGCTTTTGAGGTCGCCCTACTGCGCCATGGAATACTTTGGTAAATTGTGTGGTGAGTTTTAACCAGTTTTCAGGGGCGATGTTGAGTCTGTCTAAAATTGGAGAGTTGATAGGGTTGATAGCGCCGCGCTTATCTGCTCGCATACATCGGCCTGTTAACTCCACCAGTTCTAAATAGGACTTTAATTCGAAGGGTAAACCTTTTGGCATGTGCTTTCGGGGGCTACCTGCAAAACGCGCCAATTGTTTAGGTTGCTTGCCTTCTTTGGCATGTTCACAGCGAGTTTTTACACTGGTGTAGTCTGAGGTTTCGGGTGTATCAGCCATTTTGGCTCTAACTGGGTTTAAATCAACATACGCCATACAGGCAGCCAGTGCCGCTTCATCAAGTAAGGCTTGTGATTTAAAACGGCCTTCCCAAAATCGACCCGTACAGTTATCTTCTTTATTCGCTTTTCGGGCAATGCTTTCATTCAGTACCCGCATAAACCAACTGATACTCGCTAAGCGTTCTCTAAATTGTTCAATGTCTTTATTTAAAAAATACTGTTGGGCTGAATCTAGTCGCTCACCTTGAAGGAACTTATGAGACAGTATGGTGCCTTTAAACAGCTTATGCCACCTGATCACAATCGTTTTATCACTCAGTCTTTTAGCTTTTATATCATCTACATACAGCACAGTATGCGTATGGTTGCTCATCACCGCATACGCACACACATCAATACAAAACACTTTGGCAAGTTCAAGTAGTTTATCTTCTATCCAGCCTCTTCTGTGCTCATACGATTGACCTGTTACCTTATCTTCACCACACAAATAAGCACGACGAACACACCGTGAAATACAATGGTAGTATTTGGTATCAGTTAAACTCACTTGTTTTTTTCGTGCTGTGGCCATCGAGGAATTGCCTACCTTTCATACTAAATTTAAAAGATAGGTGATGAATGAAAAATCGTCAATTTTGGATGGGTGTCAGTTTAAATTATTCAGCCAAAAACACGATCCTGCAAAGTATGAAAGGCATTGGCAAAATTGCTGCTGCATCCATCATTAGTAACTTACCTGAACTTGGCTATATGTCGAACAAAGAAGCTGGTTCTTTATTAGGTGTTGCACCAATGAATCGCGAAAGTGGACGGTATAAAGGGCTCCGTAAAATCCAAGGTGGTCGACACCAAGTGCGCACCGTTTTATACATGGCAATGATGTCAGCTATCCAATCTAACCCGGTTTTTAAATCAACCTATCAGCGATTAGTTGCTGCTGGGAAACCAAAAAAAGTAGCGCTTATTGCGTGTGTCAGGAAGATGATTGTGATCCTAAATTCGATGCTAAGAGACGGGGTTATGTGGGAAGCGCCAAAAGTTTTAAATTAGCTATTGACGCCATAGTCTCTTGTTAAGGCTTTACCTAAGCCACTTAATCACTGTAAATATACCGATAATTGGTAAAATTAATAGCCAGCCTACGCATAAAACCTTGAATAAGAGCTCCTGCCAAGCAGGAATATTAGAAGCTTCTGTACAGTCCCATTCTTCTTTAGTGCAAACCACTGAAATAAAGTCAGACTTAAATTCTGGAGATACAGAATCTTCTTGAATTGCTTTATCAATTGCATCTTTAAGCTGAAGCAAGCCTTCACGATTACCTACGATACAATCCTCGTAAGTCTCGCTAGCCGTTTTAACCCAAGGGACTTGCTCAGTGCTCATAATTCCAGACTAGCCTTAACGCCGCAAATAAACGGCTAAAAATAGTTGGCTATAATTTGTGAGGCACGAACAAAGCCAACTGTTTTTTTGTCCGAACTTTTGATTTGCTTTGTTAGTTGCTAATTTGCACCCAAACAGGAGTTCGTAAATTTTTTGAATTACTTACAACTGTTTTTTGAAAGGAGCTTAATTCTTGCCCCTCAACGTTAACAGTTAAATTTAAAGCTACGAACCCTTCCGGCATGTATTCTGCGACAACAAATTTGGTTCCCGCTGGGAATTTAATGCCAGATTGAGTAATAAGATTCTTCTTTGACTCCCACACTTCAGCGGAACCATTTTGAAAATGTACATAGGAAAAAACAGATATTGCCCCTGCTACAATTCCTACAATAAGAGTTAAAAATGACTTCATACTTTCCTTGGCAACTAACGCCTCGATAAGAAGCGAGTTTAGGCTTGCTATAATAAGTGAGGAACGAACTCGAGCAAGCCGTAGCGAGTCTTTCCTTCATCGACTTGTTAGGGTTACACTCAGCTAATTGCTTACAAAGAATATTGATAACACAAAAAAAGTGAAAAGAAAGATTCGTAACCGACGGCACCATTTAAATTTTGACCACTCATTTTCAAGAATATGTTTGGTGTAACTGTTTCCTTTAGAAAAGGCCTCGTGCGCTTCAGTTAAACGAAAATTTGTTATTCCTATTTCCTTCTTATCCTTAGCCAATCTTGCAGCGAAGCCCATGTAAAAATAAGATTCAATAAACCCAACAACTAAAAGACAAATGATGGTCCCTATCTGGAACAGCATATTTGAGTAACCCTAACAGTGTATTAGCGTGAATTCCGATAAACACTCTGCCCTTATTTCATGCAGAGACAATCAGAACTGCCAATTAATTTAATATATATTAGTAACTTAACACTTTCCCTCACACACAACAATCACCTTTTTACACCTTCTGAAACCGAGAGTTTACTTAACCGAGAACCATTTGGGTCGTTATGTAATTTTACTAAAGTAAAAACTATATATAATTCAGTCGATTAAGTTTATATGTCAATTTAAACGTGCATTTTTTAAATTACATAACGAGAAGAGAGGTTAGCAATTTTGAGAAATTAAATTATAACTGTATATAAACACAGCTATAGAGCATCTTATGTCTTCATCTCCTTTTCTTGAATCTGTTCGAACCGAACTGCGTACAAGGCGCTATAGTATTAAAACTGAAAAGGTGTACTGATACTGGATCAAATCGTTCATCATTTTTAATGATAAAATACACCCTAAGGATATGACAAACTATAAAATTGAAATCAATGGGATCGCGAATCAATGGGGTCGTAGTCGTTGATTTACATATAAGAAACCAATAGAAACGGAAATAAATAGAGGCGTTGCTTGCCCCTCAATCACATTTTATACCTGTTTCATTTCATTCAATGTCATTCAGGGGGGGAGTCTAAGCCGGACGACATCAAGTACGAACTGTTTTATACATGGCGATAATGTCAACAATACAACCTAACGCCGTTTTTAAATACACAATATGTGAAGTTAATCTCAGTCAGAAAGCCAAAAGTTTAGAAATAAGTATTAACGCCATAGTCTCTGATTACGGCTGTAACTCTAAAACCATGAGCTTTGCATTATGACCATAGCTTGGACAAATGACTGCATCAGGGATATTTATAAACCCAAACTTACTCCAGAAACCACCTGAATTTTGCACCGCGACCAAGAGTATTTTATTAAACCCTTGTGCTTTGGCTATATCAACTAGGTTTGTCACCAACTTCTTTGCTACCCCTTTGCCTCTTGATTCTCTCGCTAAAGCTAGGTCGTGTAAGTACAAATTTAAACTAGCTGTTATAGGGCATTCTTCATGTAATTTAGGAGGTATTTCACTGGGCCACGGGTGTGCTAATAAGTAGGCAGAAATCGTGTCGCCTGCTTGATACACTGCACAAGTTGTGGGTGATAAAAGCCACTTACTTTTGAGAATATTGACATCTTCGGGCTCAATTTCTACATAGGCCTCTGCTTGAATGTTTAAAATATCAACCCAAGCGTTTTCAGTTATTAAATTAATAGACATGATTCTACCTCTGAGACATAACACCGCCATCAGCCGACAACCAGAGCCCTTTCGGGCTAGACCGGCGCTTGCGCCAAGCCCAAAAAGCGAGACGAAAGAGAGTCAATTTGATGGCTTTGCTATGGTTTTATTATGTATTTATTACGACTGCCCAAGTATTGGCAGTAATCCAAAAACCAACAAAGTACACGCGATGAGTGATAATAGTGACCCACTACGTACCATAATCTTAACCGTAAATTCGGTCGTCACGGTTGCTGAAAATCCAGCGCCAGCAATCGGAAGCGCTTTACTTGCCCCTGTTACAGATGCAACCGTTATTCCCAGCCAGATAAGTGTGAATCCCAATGCACACCCATACGCCACAAAGACTTCTAAAAATAAAGGCAGCACAACCAGCGACCAGATCACACCAAAGATTGCTAGCGCCATCCCGCACTGAACCGCAGTCATATGACCAGAAAGCGCCATACGAGAATTTTTTACCGCTGGTATCAACGCACCTTGTATTAAACCAACAAGGAAAAAGACGACACCAATAAAGATGAGCTGTGCACCTATTTGTGTAAGTTCAATCATAATGTTCCTTCTGGATGCATAACGCTAGGTGCTGCGGCGCGAGGTGCTTTACAGACGTTGCCAATGTAAAGCGCGGAGCTTTGTTCATGTTGGCTTTTAAAGTTTTGTAAGGTATTCATTGCTAATCCCCATTGAAAAAACACATGGTAAACAACGAAATACTAAAATTCATTCACCTAGATTCATTTTTTAATTTACTCAATGTCTGAGGAGCCACACCGAGATAAGAAGCTATATGATAAGACTTAACTTGTTTAAAAATAAAAGGGTACTCGTTAAGTAAACGATCATATCTTTGGGCAGCAGTCTCTGACATAAGAGAAAGAACACGTTTGTATGTTGCAGAATAATAGGTGTCATGTATCCATATTTTCGCTAAACGCTCCCATTTTTTTTCTTGTGATATAAACTTATTAAGCGCTTCCAGAGACGTTACATAAAAAACTGAATCTTCAAGAGTTTCAAAATTAAGTATTGACCCTGTTTTTTCAGAAAAGCTGACACTATCGTCCATAAAGTGGTTTAAACCATGTTTACTTTTTCCGCGAAAATAAAGTTGCCAAGTGTGTTCTTTGCCATTCATGTCACTTAAATACGACCTGGCTAAACCACTTTTAATAAACCATATCTCACTAAACACGTCGCCTGCGTGATGTACAGTCGTTCCTTTTTTGACATGCTTTATATCAAATATTCCGCAGGCATAAGCCCACTCATCATCATTGACAGGAATATAATGCTCAATCATTTTTCTAAAATATTTCATAGAATTACAGTTATTGGTAGTGATTTAGCCAAATGAGTTTTTAGTATCCACGCTGGTGATAAGCATGGCAAGTGTAAGTTTTGAAAAGCTATCATAAGAAACAACCGATAAACTGAAGTAACACCACTTCCATCTTCTATAAACCCTAAGTGACAAGTAAAGCGTTTGTTTTACCCCGTTAGGGTTATTTTGTTTGACATACAAGGCGTGTCCACCATCAATAGAGCAGTAGTCGTTGATTCAAAATAAGTCCCGACGACCAATTATCTGGAGCAATTTGGAACAGCGAAACTGATTGACAAAAGGCAGGAAACCTGAAGTCATATCAGTACGATAGCAGACGGCATGCCGTGCTTCACGCGAGGTATTAACTCACTTAAATTCCAGTAAAAAACAGTGAACCTTTTAGGGTACCCCACTGCTAAATGTATTAATAAATATGCTCATAAATCGTAGGCAAAATATCGGAGCTATATGATTACACGCTGTATTTCAATTAATACATTGGTATTAATACAAATGTATTGAATTAGTTGATTTACCTAGTCCTTTCTATAAAGTAGTCAGCGCTGGTGCAGCTAGGCACCAGAAATTTAATTAATGTATGCTTAAAGGAGTTATGTTGTGAATTACATTAAAACAATGGTTCGTTCTGTATTATCTATCTCTGTTTTAACCGCATGTTTAAGTCAAGCGAGTGAATTGTCCTATACCTTCGAAGATATTGGGTCATTAGGTGGGCCACAAACCGCTGCATTTGACATCAATAACGCAGGACAGATTGTAGGTTGGTCAACGCGAAGCAAACAAAAAGCGTGTGTCAAAATATCAGGCGACCCGATGACATGTCGTTTTGCATTTGTTTATCAAGCTGGCATGATGACTGACTTAGGATCATCTCACCCAGATTCCATCGAAAGTACGGCTGTTGCCATTAATAAGCACGGTGACATCGTTGGCAATGAGCACTTTATCGGTAATATTAATGGGATGCGTCACTCAAGCTATCACGCTTTTTTTGTTGAGCAAGGCCACGTTGTCCCGTTGCCATTTAGCTCAACCAAACAGTCACCTTCTAGTCAAGCGTTTGATATTAATGATCATGGCTATATTGTAGGTTGGATTGAAAACAATGATGATAAAGATGTCATGGTTGAGTGGCAAAATACATACAGTGACGCGCAAATAAAACACGAGCATAAAGCGTTTTTTCGCAGAGCCTCTGCCACCAATAATTTAGGTGATGTGGTTGGTATGGAATATGAACGCTATTCTTACAAACCAAATCGCGCCTTTATTCAAACAAGTAAAGGTGTGTCGTTATTATTAAAATCAGATTCTATTTGGACTGAAGCCAATGAGATCAACGATTATGGTATGATCGCAGGCGCTCAAGCCCCAAAAGCATTTAGACCTTCTCAAGCGACAATTTGGTATCCGTCGATCACCGGTGGTCTTGCAGCTCATGTGGTCGGTGGTATCGGCGATAGTGAACGAGAACTCTCTGCATTTAAAGATATAAACAAACGAGGAACAGCCGTTGGCATGTCATCAAACCCTGACCGAGGTTCATTGGCCATCGTGTATTATAAAGGCGAGCTCATCGATTTAAATACAGTCACAGATGTACCAGGAACATTACTTGAAGCCACGGCAATCAATGACCATGGTGACATTGTGGGCTTATACCGTGATGTAAATAATCACACGCGTGGCTTTGTCCTTAAGCAACGATGATCACTTCCTTTAGTTAGGCCATAAATATGGGCTAACTGACGAATTTGCTATACACCTTCATATTATAAAAGTATGGAGGTGTTATAAAAGATACACCGTCAATCCTGTATAATTTTGCAACTGCTAAATAAGGTATGATCTAAACTCTATGCTTAGCCAGGTGATTAATAATTAACCTCAGGTTTGGATAAGGGTTTTGGAATAGGAAATATTTTGTAAACAAACTTACGTACAATCCAATGATGATATTTTATTCAATATCAAGGCGCTTTTATGCAGTAATAGCGGGCTATTACTGCATAAAAGCAACGCCGAGAGTGAGAAAAATAGCTTTATTGGGCAAATTCGCTCATCCAGAGCTGAGGTTAATTAGTAACACTCAGCGCGCGTTACCTTTTTTAACGCCTCTAAATCTACCCCGATGTTTTGTAAAACCCTGATTGCCGTTCCATACTGCATAGATAATACCACTTCAATCACATGTATACTCTTAAGCGGTGTTTTCCTCATTTTGTTATTCTCGTAGAGCTTTTTCATGACCATTTGGCCTGAAGGCTTAGTATCATATAATGCAATGCTAGGGTTAGTATCTTTGGGCATATCACTTGCAAGGTTCATCACTTCGCTCTCAACCCCCATACTCGCTAACACACTATTATGTTGCGCTTTCAATGCTTCTTTTACATCAATATGATTAACGCCTAGTTTTGCCAATACTTTTTGCGCCGAGCCATCTTGTAAATCTAAGCTCGCCAACAAAAAGTGTTCTGCCCCCGGTTTGTTTTCTCCATATTGTTGCGCATATTGCTCAGCGCCTAGACATAATTGACTGATCGTTTTCATATCTTGAATTTTCATTTTTATATTTCTAAAAAAAGAACTGATCATGCTACGTCTCCTTTTTATTGATAAATGCGGCATGGCGTTTGTGTGCCGCTTGCCGCGTTATATCAAGTGCTTGTGCTATTTGCGCCCATGTCCAGCCCTGCGCTACCGCCTCTTCTACAGCTCGTCGTTCGAGCTGATCGGCAAGTAACCGCAAAGACGTTACGGCAGCCAGTGCCTCTTCAGGGTTGTTTGGATTAGGAAGTGATTTTATATCTGTCATGTGTCAAATTTAATTGACAAGCAGTATTTTGTCAAATTTAATTGACAAAATACATAGAAAGAATACTAATTGTTATGCAACAGCGATTCATTTGCAGCGAAAGCATTGTTGATATTGACAATTTCATGAGAGTCACTTTTATGGCTTGTGACTTCATTGGCGGTTGTGCTACTTATATAAAGGCAGTAAGTAGCAACGATTTTTAATAATGACATTAAGGGAATTTACGTACTAACTCCCATCTGCTATCACTCTGATCTCCCTTTGCCTACTCATTGAATTGTGTGTGCAAGAGCCGCGCGATGGCATTCGATTGAACGTCGCTGCAGGTTCATTACCAATGGCTATTTCAACTTCAAAGTGAAATGGCTGAGTATTTTCTGGCGCGTAGTTCTCTTTTGAGAAAAAATAGCAAGGATCGCCACCGGCGCCCCAACGCACTCCTTTTTTTATTAAATAGGAGGCGCCAGGTATATCTGTCCATTGACGTCCAGGCTGCAAATATTGGTATCTCTGCCTGACCTCTATCGTTCTGCCCATCATCAGTGGTCGTCTCACTATATAATCGGGATTAAAGGTTGAATGATCGTCCCGGATCACTGTGCCCTGAGAGCCATTTGGTGGCTGTACAAAGCTTTGTTGAACGCGACTTAATAATTGATTAAAAGGCGGATCATACGCCCTCGCTGTTGGGTACCATATGTGCTCTCGCGTTAGGCAATGATTGAAGGTATTATCATCACCATTGGTACTTGCAAAACTAAATTGATGTTTAAACATATATCGGGCGTTATCAATACGAGTCATACCATGAGTCTGATGACGAAATTGCCACCACTGTAATTCAAAACCAGAAAATCGCATCGTGTAGTTTGTCGGTCGAGCATAACTATCGATATTTAATAACGTCCCTATATACATTAAAGCTAGCCGATATCTTTGTAATTTATCCACAGGTAAAATGTGAATTTGCGCTTCAATATTCATTGCGGTGCGGTTATTAATATTACGTATATCAGGGCTATTTTGTGCATTGCCCCCTAGCAGTATGATGATGTTGTTCAGTGAAGAGGCTGATTGACGAAAGCTGCCATGCGCTCCCTCAACCAAGGTCATAAAATTTCTCATTGAAATACTTGGCATAATTAGCTGTCCATAATTCAGTAGCCCACAAATGTGAAGCCGATCACATTTGTTACAATAATTTAACTTACAAACTAAATGAGTATAAAATATGAAGCAACTAAAATAGTTTTAAAAAAACCTAAATAGCGTGAAATTCCTACACAACTCGATAAGAAAAGTAAAAATATTTTTAAATCACAATAAAATTTATGTGCTTTGTCCTTTTTTCATTAACATAGCCACTTTTTCAATGCCATGCGCTGGTGTCCACGTTTTAAACACTCTAAAACCCTGTTTACGATATAAATTAATGGCTGGCGTATTCACTGCTGCCGTTTCCACAATGGCTTCTGGTCGCTGATATGTACTAATAATAAAATTCAGTAACTTATGGGCAATGCCTTTGCGGAAAAAGTGGGGGGAAACCGTTAAACTCTCGATGCTTAATAACATGTCGGTTACCGAAATTTCAATCACGGCGGCAAGCACATTGGCTTCAAAATAACCATAAAATAACGTCGTTGCCGACTCTATGTTTTGTACGCTGCGTGAAAGTGGTGGAAAATGCGTCGTACCAATCAGCGCCGCTTCCACTTTATAAGAGCCTTGAAAAACACCGTATATTTGGCTGGCGACTGAGTGTTGCGAATGATTAAGTTGTTTTATCATTGAATTTCGTGAACCTTTTAATCAGGGCTGCTTTACCTCTGTATTCCAATCTGACACTACACTCAATTTAAACAAAGTGATAATACATCATCGTTGGTATACAGTCCTTCATTTTTAACTTAAGTGATATCAACGGCATCCAAAGCTATATTCCTTAAACCCCTTTGTCAAAATATGACTTTGATACAAACGTGGCAGTGATGAAAGCAAAAAAGCATAGCCTGCACTATGCTTTTTTGTTAAAAGACCTCTCAGTAACACTGCGAGTCATCTATAAGCGAATACCACCATCTATTTCTATCACACGGCCTGTGAAAAAGTCATTTTCAATAATGTACTTTGCTGTATGGGCAATTTCTTGCGCTTCACCAAGTCGACCGACAGGCTTCATTTTAACCAGTCGCTCTTTCGCTTCTGGTTTCATCGCATCAGTCATTTGCGTACGAATAACACCAGGTGCAATTGCACCTACACGTATACCAAAACGGCCCAGTTCTTTTGCCCATGTTGTAGTCAATGCAACTACGCCAGTTTTAGCGGCAGAATAGTTAGTTTGGCCCATATTACCGGCACGTGCCACACTCGACATATTAACGATCACGCCACCTTCACCACCTTCAACCATTTTCACTGCGGCTTCTCGACCACACAAGAAAACACCCGTCAGGTTCACATCAATCACTGATTGAAATTGCGATAAAGACATTTTATCAATAATCTTGCCTTCTTTAGCTTTAAGTAATAAACCGTCACGTAAAATGCCAGCATTATTAATTAAAACGTCAATACGACCAAAATCATTTGCGATACTGTTAAATACGTTTTCAACATCCGCTTCAACACTGACATTGGCCACGTAAGTGCTAATCGTTGTACCTAACTTGCTTAACTCAGCAGATGCCGACGCCAAAACGTCTTCTTGCATATCGATTAGTGCCAAATTTGCGCCCAGCTCAGCCATTTGTGTGGCCATCGCAAACCCTAAGCCTTGCGCACCACCTGTGATCACTACCGTTTTGTCTTTAATATCCATAATGAATCTTATTTTTCGCTAAAAAGTTTAAAAATCGCGCTAAAATCTTCTGAGCCTTTGCCTTGATTTTGCATCAAGTTGTACAAATTCTTCGCAAGTGCGCCCATCGGCGTTGCCGAATTGGTCTGTTGTGCAGCTTGCTGTGCTAAGCCTAAGTCTTTAGCCATTAAGTCAACCATAAAGCCCGGCTTATAATCATTAGAGCTCGGGGCATTCTCAAGTACATCTGGACATGGATTATATAATTCTAATGTCCAATTTCGACCAGAACTGTTGAGCATGATCTCACTCAGTACTTTGGGGTCTAAACCATGATCAATCCCCATTTGCAATGCTTCACTGGTCCCTGCCATTAATATACTTAGCAGCATATTATTACAGATCTTCGCGACTTGACCCGCGCCAATTTCACCCGCGTGAAAAATATTTTTACCCATATCAGGGAGTACTTTATTGGCGCCATCAAAATCGTTTTGGCTACCACCAACAATAAAGGTCAGTGTCCCTGCGGCTGCTCCTGCAACACCGCCTGATACGGGGGCATCGACAAAACTGACACCGGCATCACTGAGTGCTTTACCAACAAACTGTGCCGACTCTGCATCTATGGTAGAACAGTCAATGACCAAAGTATGAGTGCTTAAATGATTAATTAACCCGTTCTCACCACAATAAATGGCGCGCACATGCTTGCCGGCAGGCAACATACTGATCACATAATCTGCACCATCACATACCTGTGTTACATCACTTGCTGTGGACGCGCCTTGCTCCGCAAGGTGTGCCATTGCATCATCACTTAAATCAAATACCGTTACCGTATGCCCTGCTTTTACTAAATTGCAGGCCATTGGGCCACCCATGTTTCCTAAGCCAATAAATCCAATCTTTGCCATGTTGTTCTGCTCCCTACATATTTGCTAACGGGTGTGCGGCGTCACTCCAACGCGCGCTCGTAAATGCTGATACAGTCTCATCTGATACTGAACTTATTGCATCAAACTGCCATTGTGGCGCACCATCTTTATCAATGAGTAATGCGCGAACTCCTTCTTGAAATTCACCCGCTTCACCCGCTTGTACAGACATACCCAGCTCAAGTAAAAAACATTCTTTTAAAGATTTGCCTTTACCAAGCTTGAGCTGCTCACTCACCAACACCGCACTTAATGGTGAGCCATGTTTTAACGACTTTTGCGCTCGACTTAACCATTTATTATCATCGCTTGGAATTGATAAAATATAGTCAACTTGCGCTTGCAGATCATGACAATTATTCACGTGCGAAATTTGCTCTATATTCGCCTGAATCTCACTTTTTGGGGGCTCACCTGAAATGTTAGTCAATTCGGTTAGCATATTTGTTAGCATGTTATGGTTTGAACTGGTAGTTGTCCCCCACTCTATTCCCAATAAGCCAGCCAATAACTCACCATACTTTTCAGCATCAATAAAGTGATCTGCCAAACCAACAAATTGTGCATCAGCAGCATTAATCGATGCACCCGTTAGTCCTAAAAACAACCCAACGCCTTCTGGCATCTTATTCAAAAAGTAGCTACCGCCGACATCTGGGTATAAGCCTATGGTGATCTCCGGCATTGCAATGCGCGCTGTTTCAGTCACTACCCTATGACTTGCGCCTGCCATTAATCCTAATCCACCACCCATGGTGATGCCATTGCCCCACAACAAAATTGGTTTTTCATAAGTATGAATTTGGTAGTCTAAGCGGTACTCTTCGCTGAAAAATGTTTCAATGTAAGTATTTTTATCATTGGCAGCCATTGCATTATAAAGGCTCACCACATCACCGCCGGCGCAGAATGCTTTCACTCCTTCGCCTTTCATAACAACCATAGCTATTTGGTCATCTTGTGCCCACACATCTAATTGCTTCGCTAACAAACGGATCATGTCTAAATTAAGTGCATTTAAAGCTTTCGGTACGTTCAGTGTCGCGAAGGCCACTTGCATACCGTTGTCGCTTTGCGCGAGTTCAAATACAACGGGCGCATCAGCTTGGTTTAATAACTGCAGCTTTGCCATTAGCCATTCACCCAATTTGCTTTACGCTTTTCTAAAAATGCATTAACGCCTTCTTTTTGATCTTGCGTATCAAATAAAGTAACAAATAACTCTCGTTCTAACGGTAACGCACTATTAATGGTGCCCGAACGCCCTTTTTGGATCAATGCTTTACATGCTGTCACAGCAACAGGGCTCTGATCAGCTACTTTGGTAGCCAAAGCAATTGCAGCTTCTAAAGACGTACCTGTCGCCACAACTTCTTCTAATAATCCTATCTCAAGTGCTTTGTCTGCTTTAAGGCGCTCGCCACATAAAATCATGCGTTTTGCCCAGCCTTCACCCACTAACCACGACAGGTTTTGTGTGCCACCAGCACAAGGTAATAAGCCCACTTTCGCTTCTGGCAATGCCATTTGTGCTTGCTCTTCACCAATGCGAATATCACATGCCAGTGCGACTTCTAAACCACCACCCATTGCAAATCCGTTAATCGCGGCAATCGATACCCCCCTAAAGTCACTCAAAGTTTCAAAAGCTTCGCCGAATACACGAGACATATCCGCCGCAACACCTTTGTCACCACTTGCAAACACATTTAAATCAGCGCCTGCTGAGAAAAACTTCTCACCTTCACCTGTAATAACCAGCGCGTAAATATCTTTGTCTTGATTAAGATCTATAACCAGTTCTTTTAAGCCCACTAATGTGTCACGAGTCCAAGTGTTCGCTGGGGGATTGCTCATCGTGATTACGGCTGTATTACCTTGCTTTTCAAGTTTAAGTTGTGCTGTCATGGGAACTCCTTACAATACGCTCGCGGCGCCTTGGGCTAAAATTCGACGTGCTATAATGACACGCATGATTTCATTAGTACCTTCGAGAATTTGGTGTACACGAACATCACGTACGTGTCGCTCTAGTGGGTATTCTTTTATATAACCATAACCACCATGGATCTGTAATGCATCATCACACACTTTAAAGCCAACATCAGTTGCAAAGCGTTTTGCCATGGCACAGTATGTGGTTTTTTCACTATCATTAGTGTCTAACTTAAAGGCTGCCAAACGTACCATTTGACGCGCAGCGACAAGCTCGGTATTCATATCAGCGATCTTAAATTGCAATGCTTGAAATGCTGCTAACGGCTTACCGAACTGTTCTCGTTCTTGCATATATTCTTTTGCCGTATTCAATGCTTGTTGTGCAGTACCAATGGAACAGGTCGCAATATTGATACGCCCACCATCTAAGCCTTGCATAGCGAATGTAAACCCTTCCCCTTCTTGACCAAGTAAATAGCTCGCAGGAATACGTACATTTTCAAAGCTAACTAATCGAGTAGGTTGCGCATTCCAGCCCATTTTCTCTTCGGCTTTACCATATTCAACACCAGCTGCATCAGCAGGTACTAAAAATGCAGAAATGCCTTTAGGACCGGCTTCACCAGTGCGAGCCATTACCACCAACACATCGGTTTCGCCCGCACCTGAGATAAACATTTTTGAACCATTGAGTACGTATTCATCACCGTCTAACACTGCTTTAGTTTTAAGTGATGCCGCATCTGAACCAGCTCCTGGTTCTGTCAAACAATATGATGCCAGTAACTCACCCATTACTAATTGGTCAATGAAAGTGTCTTTTACGGTATCAGTGCCGAAACTGGCAATCATCCAAGTTGCCATATTATGAATGGTTAGCATCGCCGTTGTGGCGGTACAGCCCATAGCCAGTTGTTCAAAAATAATACTAGAGTCTAAACGTGATAAGCCTAAACCACCTGCGTCTTCTGGGGTGTATAAACCACAAAAGCCCAGTTCGCCGGCTTTTTTGATAACTTCTTTTGGAAATATATGTTCGCGATCCCATAATGCTGCATTGGGTGCGAGTTCACTCATTGCAAATTGGTGGGCGGTTTCGGCGAATGCCTGTTGATCTTCGTTCAGATTAAAGTCCATAGAGACCTCTTTTGTTGTCTAATGCAAGCCCACCTAACGTAGGCTTGATTGTTTTAATTATTGATGCGCTAACCTGAAATCAGGTTAGGCTACTACTTAGTTTCTGCAACTCTATGTGGTTACTTGTTTGATAACTAAATAAATTATTTAAGGTTAATACTCATATTCGGACCAGATACAGCGCCATCTTCAAACCAGCGAGATGTTATGGTTTTAGTTTCAGTGTAAAAACGTACACCTTGCTTGCCATAGGTATGTTGGTCACCATAGAAAGACCCTTTCCAACCGGTGAATGAGAAAAATGGCAATGGCACAGGGATCGGTACATTGATACCCACTTGACCAACTTCAATATGATGCTGGAACTTACGTGCTGCTGCACCACTTGATGTAAATAATGAGGTACCGTTACCATATGGGCTATTGTTGATCAGTTCGATCGCTTCTTCTAATGTATCTACAAACATACACGCGAGCACAGGACCAAATATTTCTTCTTTATATAAGTCCATCTCAGGTGTTACATCAGTAAATAAAGTTGGACCAACCCAGTTGCCATTTTCATAGCCTTCAACGGTAAAATCTGAACCGTCAAGTAAACACGTCGCACCTTGTTGTTTTGCCCCCTCAATGAGAGATAAAATACGTGCTTTTGCCGCGCCGGTTGTTTGTGGACCATATGCAGCTTCAGGATCATTCCACACACCCGGGCGTACTTTGGTAAACGCTTCTTTTAAATCAGCAACCCACTCTTTAGAATCACCCACAAAGACCGCAACTGAAATACCCATACAACGTTGCCCTGCAGCGCCAACAGACGAACCAACCAAATTATTGATCAGCTGCTCTTTTTTAGAGTCTGGCATGATCACCATATGGTTTTTAGCGCCTACACATGCTTGAACACGTTTTAAGTTTTGCGTGCCTTTTGAGTAAATATATTGACCTACACCACACGACCCAACAAATGAAATAGCGCGTACTTCTGGTGCTTCTAAAATTTGATCTACTTGCGCTTTGGTGCCATGTACAACTTGAAGTACCCCTTTAGGTGCTCCCGCCTCTTCAAACAGTTCAACCAAACGCATCGGCGTGAGTGGATCTTGTTCTGATGGTTTTAAAATAAACGTGTTACCACACACGATTGCAAGCGGAAACATCCACAATGGGATCATTGCTGGGAAATTAAATGGGGTAATACCTGCACACACACCCAATGGTTGCATATAAGAGTAGGTATCAATATTACGTGCAACGTTACCAACCGTTTCACCCATCATCATAGAAGGTGCATTTGCAGCTTGTTCTACAACTTCAATACCACGCCATACGTCACCTTTGGCATCTTCAAAAGTTTTGCCTAACTCATGACAAATAATCGTCGCTATTTCATCATGATGCTCTTTAAGTAACGCAGCATAACGCATCATCACCCGCGCACGTTCCGAAATAGGCACTTCTTTCCACGTTTTAAAGGTTTCCTGTGCTGAGGTAATTGCAGCTTGAACTTCCGCCTCGGTAGCACACGGAACTTTTGCCAATACTTCTTGGTTGGCAGGGTTAACTACGTCAATCCAAGTGTCAGATGATGATTGTGAAAATTCGCCGTTGATGTATAAAGGTACTTGGTGCATGACGCACTCCTCCCCAGAGTAAATGAGATAAGGCACCGCTGGTTAGTAATATTTTTTATACCAGTTATTCGATGCCCGAATTTTTTAAATTAATGTCAAGTAAGCGTTACACTTCGACTGCCAATGCAACCGCCTCACCGCCACCAATACACAAAGAAGCAATACCTTTTGATAAGCCTCTATTACGTAGTGCGTGAATAAGTGTCACTAAAATACGTGCGCCACTTGCGCCAATTGGATGACCCAGTGCACATGCACCGCCATTCACGTTTACTTTGTTGGTGTCTAAGCCCATTTCATTGATAGCAAGCATAGTAACCATCGCAAACGCTTCGTTAATTTCCCAAAGGTCGACGTCTGTTTTGCTCCAGCCGGTGCGTTCAAGTAACGTATTCATTGCACCAACGGGGGCTAATGTAAATTCTTCAGGTGCTTGTGAATGTGTTGCATGTGCCGCAATTTTACACAAAGGCGTTAAACCTTGACGTTGGGCTTCTGACTCACTCATTAAAATTAATGCCGCTGCACCATCCGAAATGGATGATGAATTCGCCGCTGTAATGGTGCCGTCTTTTTTAAATGCAGGACGTAAGCTTGGGATCTTGTCAGGGCGTGCATTGCCTGGCTGCTCATCAATGCTAATTTCAACGTCGCCCTTGCGAGTGCTAATGATGTGCGCTGCAACTTCCGCGCTAAAGCTACCGTTTTCGATTGCTGCGTTGGCTTTACTTAATGAACCCAATGCAAATTCATCCATATGCTCACGCGTAATACCATATTGGTCGGCGGTGTCTTGCGCAAAACAACCCATCGCTTTGTTATCGTAGGCATCTTCTAAGCCGTCTGACATCATGTGATCTTTAATTTCACCATGTCCCATGCGCATGCCACCACGGGCCTTCGGGATAAAATACGGTGAATTTGTCATGCTCTCCATGCCACCGGCAATTGCAGAGGAAATGCTGCCAGCTTTAATTAAATCATGAGCTAGCATGGCTGCTTTTAAACCTGAGCCACACACTTTGTTGATTGTTGTTGCGCCTGTTGAACGCGCAAGTCCGCCGTGCAACATTGCTTGACGTGCTGGTGCTTGACCTAATCCTGCTGGCAGTACACATCCCATGATAACTTCATCAATAGATGCATCTGACAAACCCGTTTCAGACATCACACTTTTAATCGCAGTTGCGCCCAATTCGGTGGCACTTGCACCAGATAAAGCGCCCATAAAGCCACCCATAGGGGTACGTTTTGCGGCTACGATGACAACAGCATCATTACTCATTTTTTGCTCCTATTCACAAGCGATTTAGCTTGAACAATAAATTTTATGTTTCGAGCATACATAATATTTACGTTTACGCCAACGTAAATCTAAAATCAAACAAACTTCATTGGCCTAATTTGTAAAGTTATGCTGCACACAATCCTTGCCAAACACGTAATTTCCTTATTGCAGCCTCGCTTTTCATATCTAGAATGGCTATTTACAACTGCGACCAAAGTATGATTTAAACGTTCAGCTTTACCTTTACGTAAACTTCACTTATATTGGTCTAATCAGTCACAGAAGTAAATGTGTAAACACCATGCAAGATAACAATAACGAACCTACTTTTTCTATTAGTGATTTAGCTAAGGAATTTGACATTACCACGCGAAGTATTCGCTTTTATGAAGATCAAGGATTACTTTCTCCTGAACGCCATGGACAGACTCGAATTTATTCCAAACGTGACAAAGTTCGTCTCAAGCTCATTCTGCGTGGCAAACGTTTAGGATTTACGCTAGCCGAAACAGGTCGTTTGTTTGAGCTATACGACGCAGATAAGTCTAGCGCAAAACAGTTAGTTACCATGTTGAATTTAATTGAAGAGAAAAAAGCCGATTTAAGTCAACAGATGGACGATATAAAAGTTGTATTGATGGAATTAGTGACCGCAGAACGTCGCTGCCGCGATACCTTAGGTAATTTAGAAGAATAACTCTCACAGGATTATTATTATGAGCACCGTATCTTTATACAAAGAAATGAATTTTGGATTAGGCGAAACTGCGGACATGATCCGCGATCATGTGAATGGCTTTGCTACCGCTGAAATTGCCCCCTTGGCTGAGAAAACAGACTTAGACAACAGCTTCCCAAATCAGCTTTGGCCTCAGTTTGGCGAAATGGGACTGTTAGGTATCACCGTGCCTGAAGAATTCGGTGGTGCAGGTATGGGTTATCTTGAGCATGTTATTGCAATGGAAGAGATCAGCCGAGCGAGTGCATCAATTGGTCTTAGTTACGGCGCGCATTCGAATCTCTGTGTGAACCAAATTAATCGTAATGGTAATGATGCCCAAAAACGCAAGTACCTACCCAAGCTAATCAGTGGTGAGCACATTGGCGCATTGGCGATGAGTGAACCTAACGCCGGTTCAGATGTTGTTTCAATGAAATTGAAAGCACAAAAGAAAGGCGATAAATATATCCTCAATGGCAATAAGATGTGGATCACCAATGGACCTGATGCGGATGTATTGGTGATATATGCAAAAACAGACTTAGACGCCGGCTCAAAAGGCATTACCGCATTCTTAGTAGAAAAAGATTTCCCCGGTTTCTCAACTGCGCAAAAGCTTGATAAATTGGGCATGCGTGGCTCAAACACCTGTGAGTTAGTTTTTGAAGATTGTGAAGTGCCTGAAGAAAATATTTTAGGTGGCTTAAACGAAGGCGTAAAGGTGCTTATGAGTGGCCTAGATTACGAACGCGTGGTATTAGCTGCCGGCCCATTAGGCATTATGCAAGCCTGTATGGATATCGTCACGCCTTACATTCACGAACGTAAGCAATTTAATAAATCAATTGGTGAGTTTCAGCTTGTTCAAGGCAAGGTCGCTGATATGTATACACAAATGAATGCAGCGCGTTCATATGTATATACCGTTGCACGTTCATGTGATCGTGGCGAAACCACGCGTAAAGACGCTGCGGGTGCGATTTTATATGCCGCAGAGCTTGCGACAAAAATGGCACTCGATGCCATACAAATTCTCGGTGGAAATGGGTATATCAATGAATATGCAACAGGCCGACTACTACGCGATGCTAAATTATACGAAATTGGGGCCGGTACATCTGAAATTCGCCGCATGCTAATTGGTCGCGAATTATTCACTGAAAGCCGTTAAGGATATAATTATGACTGTACTTAACTCCTCTGTTAATCCCCACGACAGTCAGTTTAAAGCGAACAGCGATGCGATGGCATCGCTGGTTAAAGATTTAAACGACAAAGTCAGCACTCTTTCTCAAGGCGGCGGTGATGCCCTTATTGCACGCCACCAAGGGCGTGGAAAACTGTTTGTACGCGACCGAATTGATACACTTCTAGATGAAGGGTCGCCATTTTTAGAGATTTCCCAATTCGCCGCCTTTGGCGTGTACGAGCAAGATATTCCATGTGCAGGCGTTGTGGCTGGTATCGGTCGAGTTAAAGGCGTCGAATGTATGATTGTCGCCAACGATGCGACTGTAAAAGGCGGAACCTATTTTCCAATAACAGTGAAAAAACATTTACGTGCACAAGAAATCGCCGAACGTTGTCACTTACCTTGTATTTATTTGGTTGACTCAGGTGGTGCAAATTTGCCCGAACAAGATGAGGTATTCCCAGACAAGTTACATTTCGGCCGAATTTTCTATAATCAAGCACGTATGTCAGCAAAAGGGATCCCACAGATTGCAGTGGTTATGGGCCTATGTACAGCTGGTGGCGCATATGTACCTGCAATGGCTGATGAAAGTATTATCGTAAAAGAACAAGGGACCATCTTCTTAGCGGGCCCTCCGTTAGTAAAAGCGGCCACCGGCGAAGAAGTCAGCGCGGAAGATTTAGGTGGCGCTGATGTGCACTGTAAAACCTCTGGTGTAGCAGATCATTATGCAGAAAATGATGAGCATGCACTTTCGATTGCGCGTCAATGTATCCAACGTACTAATCACCAACGACCAACAAAGCCCATTTTGAAAGATGTGAAACCGCCTCGCTATGATATTCGCGAGGTATACGGCATAGTTGGTACTGACCTGAAAAAGCCATTTGATGTACGAGAAGTCATTGCACGCGTAGTTGATGATTCACAGTTTGATGAATTTAAACGTTATTTTGGTGAAACCCTCGTCACTGGCTTCGCACAAATATACGGGCACCCTGTTGGCATCGTCGCAAACAACGGTATTTTATTTTCGGAGTCAGCACAAAAAGGCGCCCACTTTATTCAGCTATGTGCACAACGCGATATCCCCCTGCTATTTTTGCAAAACATCACTGGGTTCATGGTAGGTCAAAAATATGAGGCTGAAGGCATCGCCAAACACGGAGCTAAAATGGTAACTGCGGTATCTTGTGCAGATGTGCCAAAATTCACGGTATTGATCGGGGGCTCGTATGGCGCAGGTAACTATGGTATGTGTGGCAGAGCTTACGAGCCAACGATGATGTGGATGTGGCCCAATGCCCGTATTTCAGTCATGGGTGGCGAACAGGCGGCCGGCGTTTTGACTCAAGTTCGCCAAGATGGTTTAGCCCGTAAAGGTCAAAGTATGAACGACCATGAAGTTGCTGAGTTTAAAAAACCCATTATCGAGCAATACGAAAAACAAGGCCATCCTTATTACGCCAGTGCACGCTTGTGGGACGATGGCATTATCGACCCAGCTGATACACGCACTGTGTTAGGCTTGGCACTCGATGCTGCGGCTAACGCGCCAAGCAAAGAATCTAAGTTCGGTATTTTCAGAATGTAACGGGAGCACACTATGTCTGTCACTTTAACCATAACAAAAACAAAAGTGGCGATTTTAGAATTAAGTCGCCCTGAAAAACATAATGCGTTCGATGATGCTGTGATAGCCGAACTCATTAAATGTATTGAGCATGCGAACTCGCTAGATATTCGTGCTTTAGTCTTAAAAACTGACGGAAAACACTTTTCTGCTGGTGCTGACCTTGGTTGGATGAAATCAATGGCTGGCAATAACTTTGATGAAAACGTGGCGGATTCAAAGCAGCTTGCAAAACTTATGTCGGTATTGGCGAATTGCCCACACCCAACGCTTTGCCTTGTGCAAGGCGCAGCATTTGGTGGCGCACTTGGGTTAATTGCTTGCTGCGACATTGCGGTCGCTACTGAAAACGCGAAATTCTGTCTAAGCGAAGTAAAGCTTGGCTTGATCCCAGCTGTTATTAGCCCTTATGTGATTAAAGCAATTGGTGAGCGCCAAGCCAGACGTTACTTCCTCACAGCTGAAGTATTCACGGCAAATACAGCTCTTGATCTAGGACTTATACACGAAATTAGCGATGACTTAGTCCATAGCCAAGCTCAGTTCATAGAGCTTCTGTTAAATAATGGCCCAAGTGCAGTTCGCTCTGCCAAGACACTTATCAATGAAGTGGCAGGTAATCCAATTGACGAGACGCTCATTCATCATACCGCTCAGCGTATCGCACAAATAAGAGTTAGCCCTGAAGGGCAAGAAGGCCTCAGCGCTTTTTTTGATAAGCGTGCGCCAAACTGGCAACACGCCGCTAAACAGTAAGGGATCACCATGCTTAAAAAAATCCTTATCGCCAACCGAGGCGAAATCGCATGTAGAATTATAAAAACAGCGAAACGTCTTGGTTTAAAAACCGTAGCGGTGTATTCCGATGCCGACGAAAATGCACTTCATGTGCGCTCTGCCGATGAGGCATATCATATCGGCCCAGCTCCAAGTAAAAATTCTTATTTAGTGGCTGAAAAAATACTCGATGTTGCTAAACAAGCAAACGCAGACTGCATTCACCCAGGATATGGTTTCTTATCAGAGAATGATCAATTTGCGAATGCGTGCGAACAAGCTGGCATTGTATTTATTGGCCCATTAGCAAGCTCTATTGAAGCAATGGGTTCTAAAACCCGTGCCAAAGAGATTATGGCACAAGCCAATGTACCGTTAGTGCCCGGCTATTACGGCCAAAAACAAGCCACCGATTTTTTAGCCAGTGAAGCAAATAAAATTGGCTACCCTGTTTTAATTAAAGCCGCCTACGGTGGGGGTGGTAAGGGCATGCGCGTGGTTCGACAAGCCCAAGAATTTATTAGTGCATTAGAGGGAGCACAACGTGAGGCACTTGCTGGGTTTGGTAATGACTTGGTGTTACTAGAACGTTATGTAGACACCCCACGTCACGTTGAAGTACAAGTGTTTGCTGACAATCACGGTAACTGTGTATACCTTGGAGACAGAGATTGTTCTTTACAACGTCGTCACCAAAAAGTCATTGAAGAAGCGCCTGCGCCCGGTTTGAGTGATGAATTACGTCAAGCAATGGGAGAAGCCGCGGTACGATGTGCCCAAGCAATCAATTACCGAGGTGCTGGAACAGTCGAATTTCTGCTGTGTGGCGATGAATTCTTCTTCATGGAAATGAACACACGTTTGCAAGTAGAACACCCCGTAACAGAAATGGTGACTGGCCTCGATTTAGTCGAATGGCAAATTCGCGTTGCCAACAATCAAGCATTACCACTACAACAAGAGCAAGTGACTTTAACTGGCCATAGTTTTGAAGCGCGTATTTACGCTGAAGATCCAACTGAAAACTTTATGCCCTACTCCGGCACCTTAACACATTTGACTTTTCCACAATTAAATGAGGGTCTGCGAGTTGATACAGGTGTCGTGGCTGGCAGTGAAATTAGTTCTTTCTATGATCCTATGATTGCCAAACTCATCGTTCATGCACCCGATCGCTCAATCGCATTACTTAAATTGCATCACGCTTTAGAAGAAGTTCATTTGGCTGGCGTGAAAAGTAACATTGCATTTTTACATCATTTATCGGGTCATCCAACATTTACAGCTGGCGCACCAGATACACACTTTATAGACAGTCAAACTGACACACTCACACAACAGGAATTGCCTGAAACTGAGTTACTTGCGCTAGCTGCCCTAGCCTACACAAAACATAAAAATGCAAGTAATGCAGCAACACCGTGGCAGTCAGAAACTGCATTTAGATTGAATCAACGTAATAGTATGAAGGTCCCCTTTACTGAGCATAATGTCTCCGTGACGCTTAACGACTCACATCATACATTGCATATCGATGATGACATATTAGCCGGCTCAGTAACTTTGCTAAACAATCAGCTAACTGCACAAATTAATGGTAAGCAATATACTGCCAGCGTATTAATTACCGAGGATGCAATTACGGTAATGTATGGTGCGATTGCACACCGATTTGAGCTCAAATCTAAGCATTTTATTAGTGAACACGAACATGAAGCAGCACCTTTAGCCGCACCACTTAATGGGACCGTTGTAAAACATTTACAAAAAGTGGGTAGCCAAGTTGAAAAAGGCGACCCTGTGGTTATCATCGAAGCCATGAAAATGGAATACACTCTGAACGCACCTTTTACAGGAACGTTGAGTAGTTATTGTTTTGATGAAGGCGAACTTGTCAGTCATGGTGCAATGCTTGCCATTGTTGACGCTGTGGAGGGTTAAGTGATGCCATATCCAGCACACGTAAAAATTGTAGAAGTAGGCGCACGAGACGGACTACAAAATGAATCAACTGTTTCAAGCGAAGATAAAATACAACTCATCAACGCATTGAGTGTCGCAGGGCTCAAACATATTGAAGCTGGTGCGTTCGTGTCACCAAAATGGGTACCTCAAATGGCTGACTCTCTGGATGTCATTAACGGCGTGTCTGTTGCTCCAGATGTCGTGCTAAGCGCATTAACACCGAATTTGCGAGGAGCACAAGCCGCACTCTCAGCCAATGTTAAAGAGTTTGCAATATTCACTGCAGCAAGCGAAACTTTCACACAAAAAAACATTAACTGCTCTATTGAGCAAAGCATTGAGCGCTTTAAAGATGTGGTCCAACTAGCACAACAACATGGGATCAAAGTGCGTGGCTATGTAAGTTGTGTGCTTGGATGCCCTTATGAAGGCGATATTGAGCCTGAAGCAGTTTTAAAGGTTTGTAAACAATTGTTGGCTCTTGGGTGCTATGAAATTAGCTTAGGTGATACTGTCGGCGTGGGTACCCCAAACAAGGTTAAATCAGTGATTTCTTTATTGCTGCAACATATCCCCATAGACAAGCTGGCCGTGCACTTTCACGATACTTATGGCCAAGCTTTAGCGAACATTCACAGTGCCCTTGAATTAGGTATTGCCACCATCGATAGTGCTGTTGCCGGTTTAGGTGGGTGTCCTTATGCACAAGGTGCGTCAGGAAATGTTGCCACAGAGGATGTAATTTACTTACTGCAAGGGCTTGGCATTGACCCCCAAATTGATTTAGAAAGGCTAGCAAAAGCTGGATGGGCAATTTGTGACGCACTCAATAAGTCACCTGTAAGTAAGGTTTCTTTAGCATTACAAGCAAAATGCGCATCGTAATAACAACCCAGTGTTGATACACACTAATGCTAATTTTAGTATGTGTGTCACACTGAAGATAAAACAACAATGAGGAGTGGGCTAATGGCCGGTTTCGATAAAGTAGTGACAAGCTACGCCGAAGCGATGGAAGGCATCAAAGATGGTGATACCATCATTGCAGGCGGTTTTGGACTGTGTGGGATCCCTGAAGGTTTAATTAATGAAATTAAACGCAAGCAAACCAAAGAACTTACTGTTGTGTCAAATAACTGCGGCGTTGATGATTTTGGTTTGGGTATTTTACTACACGATCGTCAAATTAAAAAAATTGTTGCATCATATGTTGGCGAGAATGCTTTGTTTGAACAACAATTGCTTGACGGCATTATTGACGTGGAACTTACTCCACAAGGAACCTTGGCCGAGAAGATGCGTGCAGGCGGAGCCGGTATTCCAGGTTTTTATACTGCTACTGGCTATGGCACACCGGTTGCTGAAGGTAAGGAAGTCAAAGAATTTAATGGTCGCCCATACATCCTTGAAGAATCAATAACCGGCGAGTTTGCGATTATCAAAGCTTGGAAAGCCGATCGTTATGGTAACTTGGTATTTCGCCATACAGCCATGAACTTCAATCCAATGGCTGCCACTGCAGGTAAAATGACCGTGGTTGAAGTTGAAGAAATTGTTGAACCTGGTGAATTACAACCAAGTGAAATTCATACCCCTGGTATCTATGTAAATCGCGTAATTAAAGGTAACTTTGAAAAACGCATTGAACGTGTCACGACGAGTAAGTAAGGAGAATTAAAATGGCTTTATCACGTGAACAAGTTGCAATGCGTGTTGCGCAAGAGTTGAAAGATGGCTACTACGTCAATCTAGGAATTGGGATTCCTACCCTAGTCGCTAATTTTGTGCCTGCCGGCATCGAAGTTATGTTGCAGTCAGAAAACGGGCTTTTAGGTATGGGGCCGTACCCAAATGAAGACCAAGTTGACGCAGATATGATCAATGCGGGTAAAGAAACCGTGACAGCTGCGACAGGTGCGGCTATTTTTAATAGTGCTGAAAGTTTTGCCATGATACGTGGTGGTCATGTAGACTTGACGGTTCTAGGTGCATTTGAAGTAGATCAACAAGGCAATATTGCGTCTTGGATGATCCCGAAAAAGTTAATCAAAGGCATGGGGGGTGCAATGGACCTTGTTGCAGGCGCACAAAATATTATTGTGACAATGACCCATGCCAGTAAGCACGGCGACTCTAAGTTACTAGAAGCATGTACACTTCCCTTAACTGGAGTGAATTGCGTTAAGAAAATAGTGACTGATTTAGCCGTACTTGAAGTGAAAGATGGCGCGTTTTATTTATTAGAACGTGCGCCAAATGTAAGTGTTGACGAAATCATTAGTAAAACAGCTGGTAAGCTCATTGTTGAAGGTGACATCCCAGAAATGCAGTTTACGGATTAATTGTCATATTACATAGTAGTTTAAAATGTACCGACCTCATTCCCAGTGCTTAGGCACTGAGTTACCCAAAACCCCTCGTTAGAGGGGTTTTTTTTATCTTTAGTATCGAGCCCTAACTGCTTTTAATTGGTAAAAAACCAACGTAAAAAAGCCACATAGCGAAGAGAGAAGCACCGCTAAAAACCGCTCATTGGGCGGCAACAAAATCTAACACTGTTGCATTTATGCAATAACGGTCTGTACCATTTGGCCCTTCATTTGCAAATACATGCCCCAAATGAATTCCGCTTGATTTCGAACGTATTTCTGTGCGCGTCATACCAAAACTTGTATCTTCATGATAAGTAACACTGCCCTTAACCGGATATTTAAACGATAGCCAACCAGTACCTGAATTAAAACGATCTTTAGTATCAAACAACGATGCACCACTTAACTTATCAATAAACACTCCTTCTGGGGTGTTTTTGAAAATATCGTATTCTTTGCAAAATGGACGTTGTGTTCCCTTTTGAAACGCGACTGAGTACGCTTCACTGTCCCCTAGTTTAAAAGCACCTAATGCTTTGTAAAAGCGAGTTTTATCCATAAACCCTTGATGACCAAATACTTCTTTACCATTCTCAAGAAACAAAATTGTTGGGGTCGCCCATGTTGCTGATTTTATTTCTAAGTTATGTAGTTCATCTGCATACCTAAAGTGTAAGCGGACATCGCCTTGATAATCATTGAGAACTGTCTTTTTTAACTTTTCACAGTATGGGCAATAGTTTTTCGAATCGATAACAACAATGTGCTTACCAGATAATAAGACATCATTGTTTTTCTCTTGCGTATTTACTGGTTTGAAAACAACGCCTGTTGAATGATCAGGGCAATACCCCTTAGGATTTTTAACAAGGTAATTCTGATGATACTCTTCAGCCGGATAAAACTTTTTTAGCGGCTTTATAATGGTTTTAATGTCGCTATAACCTTTCGCTGATAACAGTATTTGATACTGCGCTTTTAAATCAAAAGCAATATCCCGCTGGGTTTGTTCACTGAATAAAATAGTAGAACGATATTGCGTGCCAATATCATTGCCTTGGCGATTCTTTTGCGTTGGGTCATGACTTTCAAAATAGCGCTGTAATAAAGTATCGGTAGTCAAAATATTTGCGTTATATGTGACTTTTACTACTTCAGCAAAATTACGTTCATCAAAGCGCCGACTGCGTTTAATGATCTCTTGATAGCTGGCTTTGAAACCCGTGCCATCTGCGTACCCTGACTCAGCGTCAATGACGCCGCGCATTGCTTCATACCGTTTCTCTGCCCCCCAAAAACAACCAGACCCTAAAACAAGTGTTTTAACATGCATACTGGCTTGCTCTGGCTTGGGCATCGGCATGTCAGTGGCATTCACGTTCAGTGAATTGACCACAACCACAGCCGTCAAAAGCGTTTTTTTCAAACTATTCGACATGTAATATGTACCCTTATTTATTTCGCGTTTGGCTACCCTCTCCAATACGCTTTATATTATTACTATGCTTGAATAGACCTTCTGACGGCGTTTTTGATTTCAGTTAATGCAATAAATTTATACTACGAAGTAATAAAAACAAACCATACTAAACGCTCATACCGCTTAAAGGTTGGTGGTAATTTAACTGTAATAACTGGCGGTTCAACGACTATTAGTTACTACCTTTACTTTTTTCAGGTAAAAGCTATTTTGATTTTTTACTTAGGATTTATCATGAAACTATCTTTTTCTTTGAGTGCTCTATCATTCGCTGTATTAAGCTCAGCAAGTGCTTTTGCCGCTGACTTTAATTTTACATCCCATTTAGTTAAAGGTGATGCACTTGTCGTTTTTCAAAATTCAGATGGTAATGCCAATCTTAAGTTTTTAGATAGCAACACGCGAAAGCAATTAGAGCGTGCAACAAAAGCTGACGCATTTACAGGTGAGTATGGTAAAACCGTTGAAGTTATTGCGCCTATTGATAGTAAGTACAGTCGTATACTCATTGTTGGTCTTGGTAAGAAAGAGACATTAACCAATGCCAAAATGGCTAAGCTAGGTGGTAACATCCATGCGAAATTAGAGTCGAAAAAAGTAGTCTCTGCTTCACTCGCGCTCGCATCTATCGGCAACAGTAAAGACAATAGCGAATTGGCTGCACAATTCGCCCATGGCGCAAACTTACGTGACTATACGTTCGAAGTTTATAAAAAAGAGCCACAAACATTTAATGTTAGCTATAACATTCATGTCGCTAACGATACACGTACTCGTGAACAATATCAGCAACTTGCGCACGTTGAGCAAGGTGTTTTTTTAGCCCGGGATTTAACTTCTGAAGTGGCAACAGAAATGACCCCAGTTGATTTTGCTAAAGCGGCAAAAGATCTAGAGCAATATGGTGTTAAAGTAACTATTTTAAAGCCTGCACAATTGAAAGAGCTTGGAATGGGTGCCCTCGAAGGGGTTGGTCGAGGTAGTAAAGAAGGTGCACGCCTAGTCGTTGCACATTATGAGGGCAACTCAGACACACCAATTGCACTTATCGGCAAAGGAATAACGTTTGACTCTGGTGGTTACAGCATAAAAAAAGGTGCCTCAATAGCTCGAATGAAATCCGATATGGCAGGTGCAGCAGCTGTACTGGGTACCATTAAAGCAATGGCACTTAATAAAGCAGACATGAACGTTGTCGCTGTTATGGGCATGGCAGCAAACATGGTATCACAATATGCCATCGCGCCTGGGGATGTATTACGTACAGCTGAAGGGTTAAGTGTTGAAGTGGTCAATACAGACGCAGAAGGGCGCCTCGTATTAAGCGATGCCATGTGGTATGCCCGTAAGCACTTCAAGCCAGAGATAATGGTTGATGTTGCTACCTTAACTGGGTCAAAGATTCGTGCTGTCGGGAATCGATATTCAGCAATTTTCTCAGATGATGATCAGCTGATAAATGAATTTACACTCGCTGGCAAGCAGGTTAACGAACAAGTTTGGCGCTTACCCCTAGGTTACAAAGATACCCTGTCTTCTGATATTGCCGACTTTAAAAATATTGGTTCTAGTGGCCCTGGAGCAACAACCGCAGCGACTTTCTTGCAACAGTTTGCAGGTGAAACACGTTGGGTTCATATCGACATTGCAGGTAATGCACTCTCTAGCTCAGCGAAAGGAGAGGTTCCTCTAGGTGGAACAGGTTATGGCGTACGTTTATTAAGTGAGTGGCTATTAAAAACACAATAGAGCGATACATCAAACGATGTGAATTAACACTCTGAGTTAAAAAAGCCATGCATTGTGTGGCTTTTTTGTATCTGCAAGTAACAAATTCGATATACTATCGACAATAATAACAATGATATGGAAACACAATGACTGATAAGCATTGTTACCTGCTTGGGGAGCATACAATTGTATTTACACTTACTACCCAAAACCCTGCCCGTAACGCGCAACGCCGTTTATTTGCACTGACAGCAAAATTATTGCAAAGTGATGCATTTTTTGAAGTGGTACCCGCTAAGGCTTCAGTCACTGTCTACCTCAAAAACCCGCAAGATCACCCTTTTTGGATAGCAAAGATCAATGCCCTATGGGACGAGTGTGAAGTGACCAGCGATACACCGACCACTCACACGTTAACTGTAAAGTATGGCCGCAATTTTGGCCCTGATCTGACCGCATTGGCAAATACGTTGCAAATAACTGAAAAACAAATTGTCGAACTCCATTCATCCATACTGTACCAAGTTGAGTTTATAGGGTTTTTACCTGGTTTTGCGTACTTGGGAACACTCCCGAAAGCGCTACAATTACCGCGGAAAGAAACCCCTAGAACTCATGTACCTAAAGGTTCTGTTGCTATAGCACAAGAACTCACCGCCGTTTATCCCAGTGCTTCTCCTGGTGGATGGCACTTATTGGGGCAATGCGATACTCCCTTGTTTGACCCTCTGCGCGCACAGCCTAGTGTGCTCATGCCTGGAGACCAAGTTAAGTTCATGCCGTCAAAGGAAGGATTATGTTAAACATCATTAAGTCTGGCGTGTTGTCCTCAATTCAAGACTTAGGCCGTGTAGGTTATAGGCATCTAGGTGTGAGTCAATGCGGTGCACTCGACCCAATTGCATTCCAGCTGGCAAATTTACTTGTCAACAATGCACAAAATACTCCCGTGATTGAAATAACCATTGGCCTAGCTCAATTTCAATTCACTGCGCCTGTTAATTTCGCCATAACTGGGGGAGACTTGTCAGCCAAATTGAATGGCCAGCCTTTATATTCAGGATGGCGTTATTTCGCCAATGCTGACGACACTCTCACTTTTTCAACCAGTAAAAGTGCTCAAAGAGCTTATTTAGCGATTCAAGGCGGTATCGAAATTTCCGAAGTACTCGGTGCCAAATCTACCGATATACAAGCAAATTTTGGCGGATTTAATGGTAGAGCTTTAAATGCCAATGACCAACTTACTTTTACGCCTTGCCCTACGCCGCTTTCTCGCATAGGCGTACAACAGCCTGCATACACCAATGAGGTAAGAGTACTTAAAGGGCCACACTGTGATAAACTGCCAGACGGCGCTTTTGAGCACTTATTGAAAACCACTTGGCATGTCAGTGAGCTAAATAACCGTATGGGTTCCCGACTTACAGCGAAAAATACCGTACAACACAACACAACGATAGCCAGCCAAGGGGTACATCCTGGCGTGATCCAACTGCCACCAAATGGAGAGCCTATAGTGCTGTTGAATGACTGTCAAACTACAGGGGGGTATCCAATTATCGCCACCGTAATTAACGCCGACCTTCGTTTATTTAGTCAATTAGGTACACAACAAATAGTCCAATTTGTGCAATCTACGGTTTCACAAGCATATAGTGCAAGTGAAAAGCTATCTGCTCACTTAGCGCAATTTACGCTAGCAAAAAATAATAAATAGAGTGATAAATATGACAGACTTAAACCTATTACCACTAAGTGGGATCGCAATCGTAGTGCTAGGCTTTGCACTGCGATTTAACCCGCTACTGGTGGTCACCGCCGCAGGTATCGTCACCGGTTGGGCGGTCGATATGAACTTCTTGGCATTGATTGAAACGTTTGGTGAGAAATTCATGAATTCTCGTCAACTCGCAAGTTTTCTCCTGATTTTACCTGTTATCGCATTGCTTGAACGCTATGGTTTGCAACAACGTGCACAAAGCTGGATTGCGAGTATAAAAAGTGCAACGACTGCACGCATTTTATCCGTCTATTTCGTAGTACGAGAATGCTCTTCTGCGCTAGGCTTACTGAGCCTAGCGGGACAACCTCAAACGGTTAGGCCCTTATTAGCACCGATGGCATTAGGCGCTGCGACAAACCTACATGGCGAATTACCTAAAGAAGTCAAAGATATGATCAGTGCACATGCGGCCGCATGTGATAATATTGCTATGTTTTTTGGAGAAGATATCTTCATCGCTTTTGGCGCGGTGTTACTCATGGATGCTTTCCTAAAAGAAAATGGTATTACTGGTATTGAACCGCTCCATATTGGCTTATGGGCCATCCCCACAGCAATCGCCGCTTTACTCGTTCATTTATTTAGATTGGCTAGGCTCGAAGCAAAAATTAGTCGTGAGATTGCTTTTTATAAGAGTCAACCTCAGACTAGGTTAACGGAGGAGCTATCATGAGTGCTCCGTCAAATGTTGTAAATACACCTCCCGCTATCATATCAATCGAAAACATATATTTACTTATTGGCTTTGTTGTTATGTTTCTAGTAATGAGAACGTTACAAGATAAAGGCCATCCGAAAAAATACAGTACCGCACTCTTTTGGCTATTATTTGGCAATGTGTTTTTATTTGGTGATCTTTCAATTTCACTGCTTGGTAAAGCCATTACTTATCAGTGGGTAGGTGTGAGTGTTATGATCATTGCACTGCTCGCTGGATTTGGACGTGTATCGATGGGCACTTATGACACACCATCAGATGAGGCTAAATCACATAGTGCAGAAAAAATTGGCAATAAACTATTTATGCCAGCAGTTATGATCCCTATCGTCACCGTCATTTGTACCTTACTTCTCGGAGACTTAAATATCGATGGCTGGTACATATTCGACCAGCGTCATCTTACATTGGCTTCTTTAACCCTAGCGTGTGGTGTTGCCTTGTTAATTGGCTGGAAATTTACTTCTGGCAGCCCAATACGCGCACTCACTGAATCTCGTCGATTAGTAGATTCTATCGGATGGGCTGCTATCTTACCGCAAATGTTAGCGATGCTCGGTGGTGTATTCATAGTGGCTCAAACTGGCACCGCCATCCAAGATCTCGTCACGTTATTTATTTCACCCGATAACCGCTTTATGTTAGTTGTTTTGTATTGTGTCGGTATGGCGTTATTTACCATGATCATGGGTAATGCTTTTGCTGCATTTCCGGTCATGACAGCAGGCATTGCCGTGCCTTTCTTAATTCAAGGGCATGGTGCCTCAGCCGCACCACTTGTTGCAATTGGTATGTATTCAGGTTATTGCGGCACACTAATGACACCAATGGCTGCAAATTTCAATATTGTCCCTGCCGCATTGTTAGATTTAAAAGATAAATATCAAGTTATCAAGGTGCAAATCCCAACCGCATTAACTTTGCTCGCAATTAATATTTTACTAATGTATGGAGTAATATTTAATGACTAGCTCACACAAACCTTGTGTTCTTATCACTGGCTTCGCTCCTTTTGGCGGTGAGTTAATTAATCCTTCCTGGCTAGCGGTACAAGCGTTAGAAGGAATCGCTATTGACGGGTTAACTATCCGCACCAAAGAGCTCCCATGTGAATTCGATACATCTTTAGATGTACTACGTGGTGCAATTAATAAATATTCTCCACAGTTAGTATTATGTGTCGGTCAGGCCGGGGGGCGAGCCGACATATCACTAGAACGAATTGCAATTAATGTGAACGATGCCCGTATTGCAGATAACGCGGGTAATCAGCCAATTGATACACCTGTCATTCCATTGGGGCCTGCCGCCTATTTCACCAACTTACCAATTAAGCGTATTTTACTTGCCCTGCACAAATCGGATATTCCCGCTGCCGTTTCAAATACTGCTGGGACATATGTATGTAATCATGTGATGTATGGATTAATGCATGAAATTACGCTGCACCACCACAATATAAAAGGTGGCTTTATACATATCCCCTATTTACCATCTCAAGCAGTGCATCACAATGGTGCATCAAGCATGGCTCAAGAAACGGTCATGTCAGCAATTAAAGTCATTATTGCGGCCGCGATCAGCAATGAGTCTGATTTAAAAGTTGCAGCTGGCACCACGCACTAAACCACCTTCCATATTGGTGCAATATCCTCATTTATTGCACCAATATAGTCATTAAACTCCCTTTAAAAAACCCACTTAACTGTGTGACTTCTCTATGTATTTCTGGTAAATCTATAATAAGGAAAACACGGTATTAAACCGTCGTTCTTCATCAACAAAATAAATAATTAGCACTTTAGCTAACCAACGCAGGAATGAGGTATTTTATGTGTTCTATTTTTGGAGTATTAGAATTAAAATCTGATCCAATACAATTACGGAGTCAAGCAATAGAGATGTCAAAAACGCTCCGACATCGAGGACCTGATTGGTCTGGCGTATATGCGACAGATAAAGCAATATTGGTACACGAGCGGTTAGCTATTGTCGGCGTGTCAAGTGGGGCACAGCCACTATATAACCCCGAAAAAACCAACATACTTGCAGTCAATGGAGAAATATATAATCATAAAGAACTCGCTCAAAGCCTCACCACTGATTTTTCTTTTCAAACTGAATCTGACTGCGAAATTATTCTCGCGCTATATAAACAAAAAGGCCCGGAATTTTTGGATGACTTGAACGGTATTTTTGCATTTTGTTTATATGACGAAACGCAAGACAGTTATTTAATAGGCCGAGATCATATTGGTATTATCCCTCTTTATACGGGCCGAGATCAGCATGGTAACTTTTACGTTGCCAGTGAAATGAAAGCACTAACACCGATTTGCACCTCAATAGAGGAATTTCCTCCTGGGCATTACTTATATTCTAAAGAAGGAACATTACGCCCTTACTATCAACGTGATTGGCAATCTTATGACGCCGTAAAAACTAATTCAGCGAATCCGTTGGATGTTAAAAATGCACTAGAAGCGGCAGTAAAACGCCAACTTATGTGTGACGTTCCGTATGGAGTGTTATTGTCTGGCGGCTTAGATTCATCCGTTATTTCGGCAATTACTCAAAAGTTTGCAGCTAAACGTATAGAAGACAATGATGCGTCTGATGCATGGTGGCCAAAGTTGCACTCCTTTTCTATTGGTTTAGCTGGATCACCTGACCTCGCTGCTGCACAAGTTGTGGCCGATGAAATAGGCACTGTCCACCACCCTATAGTTTTTACCGTCCAACAAGGTATTGATGCATTAAGAGAAGTTGTTTATCACTTAGAAACTTATGATGTCACCACAATTAGGGCATCAACGCCGATGTATTTAATGTCTAGACAAATAAAAGCAATGGGTATAAAAATGGTACTTTCTGGCGAAGGCGCTGATGAATTATTTGGCGGATACCTTTATTTCCACAAAGCCCCGAATGCAAAAGAGTTTCATGAAGAACTGAATCGAAAAGTATCTAAGTTACACATGTTTGATTGCCTTCGGGCTAATAAATCCATGGCCGCTTGGGGTGTAGAAGCACGAGTTCCTTTCTTAGACAAAGAGTTTGTTGATATCGCGATGCGCAGTAACCCAGACTATAAAATGTGTAAAGATGGTCGTATTGAAAAGCATATTCTACGCGAAGCGTTTGATGGTTACTTACCTGACAGCGTACTTTGGAGACAAAAAGAGCAATTCTCTGATGGAGTTGGATATAGTTGGATCGATTCATTAAAAGCCCATGTCAACGATCAGGTATCAGATCAAGACTTAGCCAATGCTAAATACCGCTTTCCAATCAATACTCCATACAGTAAAGAGGCTTACTTTTACCGAGTAATATTTGAAGAACATTTCCCGGGCGATGCTGCCGCAAATTGTGTACCTCATGGTAAATCAGTTGCATGTTCAACACCAGAAGCGCTTGCATGGGATGCTTCATTTCAAAACAATGCAGATCCATCTGGTCGTGCTGCCAATGTGCATAACGAAGCTTATGAATAAACGCGAATACCTATAAATATTAAAAAGGGCCTAAGGCCCTTTTTAATATAATCTTTTCGCTCGATAAAGTCAGACTAGATAAACTTCTTAATAATAAAATCAACCTTCACGCGTTTAGCTTGACCAAGTAACTTTCGAACCGGTAATGGATAATCATTTAATGATTCAATATCATCTGGGCCAGTAAGCAAACGACATTTATCTAAAATTGCCTGTTTTTCTTGCTCAATACCCGGTAATACCTGTTTTTGCGGGTCTTCAATCAAAATGCCATTTTCAATATCAAGCCCCCAAGCTCTAGGGTTCAAATTATGCCCACTTAGCAAATGTGTATGATTATCTTTGCAAATTCCCTTTAAATGGAATGAGTTTACCCCATCTTTCCACAAATAGACTTTTAATTGACCCGAAGTAATGTGACGCTTTTGGCTTTTGAGAAACTTCTGTAAAATCGTCTCATATAAATAAGGTAAAGCACCAATTCGGCTAAAGGGTTGTTCTGGGCAAATATAAAAGTCATTTGCCGTTTTATCACCCACCACCACTGTTACCTGCTTTCCTTGCTTTAATAATCGCCTGAGTGAACGTAAAAGAGGCGCCGGAAAGTTAAAATAGGGTGTGTATAAAATAAGCTCCTGTTCTGTTGTATCAAATAGGTTTTTAATTAAACGATTAAGCTTATTTGTACGACGACCAAACCCTAAAAACGCACGAATGTTAAGACCATTTTGATTGCTTGCTTCAGACAAATCATATTTGGCTTTTTTCAATTCTCGCATTAATTTTTTTTGTGCTAATTTGATATCACTGAATATAGGCAGTGGTCGACTATCTATTCTAGGTACACCCTCACTGCTGATCAAATATCGATCTGTAAAATCACAGAAACTATCGGCAAGTTGAGACTGATTTATTAAAAAATAACGATCTAAGCGATATTTTGAATCTTTGTGTAAATACACATCATTTAGACTTGCACCGCTGTACATAACGGTGTCATCCATTACAAACCCTTTTAAGTGCAAAACACCAAAAAGTTCTTTTGCTTTAACAGGCACGCCATATACTTTGACATTACTTTGAAAGTCACTCAATGCTTGGCAATATAAACTCGCATTGCCATCTGATTTTTGTGCGCCAATCAATCCGCGCTGTGCACGATGAAAATCGACTAATACATTGACTTTGAGATCTGGATTTGCAAGGGATGCATCATGTAGTGCAGTTAAGATCTCTCTCCCTGCTTCATCATCTTGAAGATAAAGTGCCGTGATATAAATACGACGCTGTGCACCCTTTATCAACTGTAACAATTGCCCATGATACTGCTTTGCATCTGTCAGAATTTGAATGTTTTTAGCCTCTAATTCAAACCCTGGAGTTTCCTGCCAAAAAGCCATAAATACCTATAGTTGAGAGTCAATCCAAGCGGACTAACGAAATATACTTCTTTAAAACATATCAAAAAAAACCTACTTGGTCATGAATAAGCGTTCATTTTCGTGCCAATGGCGCAAAAAACGCTCAAGTACAGTATTTTTGACATCTTCCTGATTTATCAAAAAATGAAATGTTGATTTTATTTTACATCTTGCTTGAATTTCTTAGAATCAACCTCATTCAATCAGAGTATAAAACATTTTAGGAAATCATAATGAGTGATGGTAAACATTGTAAACTGCTTATTTTAGGATCTGGCCCAGCGGGCTATACCGCGGCAGTTTATGCGGCACGTGCAAATTTAAACCCAGTGCTGATCACAGGCATGCAACAAGGTGGACAATTAACCACGACAACAGAAGTTGAAAACTGGCCTGGTGATGCACATGGTCTGACTGGTCCTGCATTAATGGATCGCATGAAAGAGCACGCTGAACGATTTGAGACTGAAATAATTTTTGATCATATTAACAAAGTAGATGTTTCAAAACGTCCATTCACTTTAACAGGTGATCAAGGTACCTACACTTGTGATGCATTGATCATTGCCACTGGCGCATCGGCAAAATATCTAGGTCTTGAGTCTGAAACCGCTTTCCAAGGTCGTGGTGTATCCGCTTGTGCGACCTGTGATGGTTTCTTCTACAAAGGCCAAAAAGTGGCGGTTGTTGGTGGCGGTAATACCGCTGTTGAAGAAGCGCTTTACCTATCAAATATTGCAGATGAAGTACATGTTATTCACCGTCGCGATTCATTTCGTAGCGAAAAGATCCTTGCAGATCGTTTAATGGATAAAGCTAAAAATGGTAACGTTACACTGCACTTAAACCGTAATCTAGATGAAGTACTCGGCGATGACATGGGCGTAACAGGCATTCGTATCAAAGAAACAAATTCAGAAAAAACGGAAGATCTTGACCTAGCAGGTGTCTTTATTGCAATAGGTCATAAGCCAAACACCGATATGTTTGAAGGACAATTGGAAATGAAGGATGGTTACTTGGTTGTCCAGTCTGGATTACACGGTAATGCTACTCAGACGAGCGTTGAAGGTGTTTTCGCAGCTGGTGATGTATCTGACCATATTTACCGCCAAGCAATCACATCAGCCGGTACAGGCTGTATGGCTGCATTAGATGCTGAGCGTTACTTAGATAATCTATAAGTTACATTGAATGGGGGCCTCTCCCCCATTTGATTTTTTTTGAATTTGCGTTATTTTATTTCCAATTTTACAATTACCGTAATTCGTAACTTTTACTATGACGCAGCAAATTATTCATTTATCCAGTGATAACTGTCAGTTTCCCCCATGTAACTTAGCACTCACAAATCCAGATGGCTTATTGGCCGTAGGTGGGTGTCTCTCATTAACTCGACTTCGCACAGCCTATAGCAAAGGAATTTTCCCATGGTTCAATGAACGAGAGCCAATTATGTGGTGGTCGCCAAGTGAGCGTGGCGTCATTGAGTTAGATGAGTTTCATATTAGTAAATCACTGCGAAAAGCGATGCGTCGAATAAAACCTAAGGTTACAATTAATCGCGCTTTTTCTGATGTTATTACAGCATGCCGTACTCAGCGTCTAAACAGTGAAGGGACTTGGATAAATAGCCAAATACTTCAAGCGTATATGGATGCGCATCACGCCGGTTTTGCACATAGCCTTGAGCTATGGAATGAAGAACACCTGATTGGTGGCTTATATGGCATTATGCAATCAGGCGTATTCTGCGGTGAATCCATGTTTTTTAATCAACCTAACGCTTCAAAACTCGCTATGTGGGCATTGGTTAATTGGTTGAAGCGACACAATGCGCATTTCATTGACTGCCAGTTAGAGAATCCTTATTTAAACACGCTCGGTGCAAAAGTTATCCCACGGACTGAATTTTTGACTAAACTTAACAAAGCAAACGCGTTCGATATGCCTGCCAACATGTGGCTAACACAAACCTTGGAAAACATATATGACTGAACACTTTCCATCAAAAATTGGTTTAAGTCAGCAATTTAGTTGTAGTTATTTACCTGAACAGCAAGAACAATTACTCGTTATTTTAGATCACAATTGTTATACACCAGAGCGTTTTGAAGGTTTATTAGAATTAGGGTTCCGACGCAGTGGTGATCAAATATATCGCCCACACTGCCCAAAATGTAATGCATGTCAATCACTGCGACTGCCCACCTATGATTTTATGCAATCTAAGTCACAAAAACGTAAGTGGAACAAACTAAATAATGAATTTAGTATTGTAGAAAGTCATGAAGAACGTCCTAACTACTACCCACTGTACGAAAAGTATATTTCACTACGGCATCAAGATGGCAGCATGTTTCCACCTAACCATTTACAATATGAAAGTTTTTTGTTCTGCCGTTGGTTACCCATCACTTTCATTGAGCTTTGGCACTTTGATAAACTGGTCGCGGTTGCCGTAACCGATACGATGCCAAATTCTCTCTCTGCCATTTACACTTTTTTTGATCCAGATTACGAATCATATAGCCTTGGAACTGTCATGATATTAGCGCAAATAGACTATGCGCAGAGGGCGAAAAAGCAATATCTCTATTTAGGGTACCAAATTGATAGCTGCAAAAAGATGAAATACAAGTCGCACTATAAACCTGCACAACGTTTTATCAATGATATTTGGGTTAACAGCGATACCAACACGACGAAAAAGACAGCAAAGAAATAACCCGTTCATTATCGCTATTCGTTAAATTTCGTACCAAAAAAGTCATTTTACTACTTTAATCGGCATCATAGGCTAATAAAATAACAATTTTTTGACCCTTTCCTTTACTTATTGCAAGCTTTTGGGCAAAATCTCCTGCGTTTAAATATTCAAAGAGGTGTTACGCTACACATGGCGAAAGAAGACGTAATTGAAATGCAAGGCACAGTCCTTGATACTTTACCAAATACAATGTTCCGCGTTGAGTTAGAAAATGGTCACGTGGTTGTTGCTCATATTTCTGGAAAAATGCGCAAGAACTACATCCGTATTCTTACAGGTGACAAAGTAACGGTTGAAATGACCCCTTACGACCTAACCAAAGGACGCATTGTCTTCCGTGCTCGTTAATCGAACCGTGTAGAACTGTTCTTGGAACAGGTTGTAATACGTCGCTCATAGACGTGTTTAATCAACCTACTCAATGGTTGTTATAAAAAGTCTATTGAGCAGGGCTTAATATAGCCCAAAACAAAAAGCCTAGCATTGCTAGGCTTTTTGACATTAGTTACATAATGAATGCTTATGCAGAAACAAGCGCGTTTTCATAAGTAAATGCAATTTTGTTATCCTTAATACACACTTTAACTGATCCACCATCGACTAACTCACCAAATAGTATTTCGTTAGCTAAAGGCTTTTTAAGCTGCTCTTGAATAACACGTGCCATTGGACGTGCCCCCATCGCCTTATCGTAGCCTAAATCTGCTAACCAAGACCGTGCTGCCGATGTGAGCTCTAAGTTCACAGACTTACGATCAAGCTGCGCCTGTAACTCAACAATAAACTTATCGACCACTTGTAACGTCACTTCTTTATCAAGATGATTAAACCAAATAATATTATCTAAACGATTTCTAAACTCTGGTGTAAACACTTTATTGATTTCAGATAACGCATCATGCGAATGATCTTGTTCCTGAAAACCAATAGACTGACGAACGGTTTCCTGAACACCAGCATTAGTTGTCATAACTAATACAACATTTCTAAAATCCGCTTTTCGGCCGTTGTTATCTGTCAGCGTACCGTGATCCATAACTTGAAGTAAGATGTTGTAGATATCCGGGTGAGCTTTTTCTATTTCATCTAGTAAAACCACTGAATGAGGATGCTTTATCACAGCATCAGTTAACAATCCGCCTTGTTCATAGCCTACATAACCAGGAGGCGCACCAATTAATCGGCTCACAGCATGGCGCTCAGAGTACTCTGACATATCGAAGCGTATGAATTCGACCCCCATACATTTGCCGAGCTGCTTCGTCACTTCTGTTTTACCAACTCCGGTTGGTCCCGCGAACAAAAACGAGCCTATGGGCTTATCTTCATTTGCAAGTCCTGAACGAGACAATCTAATCGCTGACGTAAGTGCATCGATTGACTGGTCTTGTCCAAAAACCAACATTTTCAAATTGCGGTCCAAGTTTTTGAGGGTGTCTTTGTCGCTTGAAGAAACACTTTGCTGTGGGATCCTCGCAATTTTTGACACAATCATTTCAATATCAGATACACCAATGGTCTTTTTACGGCGTGACACAGGAAGTAAACGTTGATTCGCTCCCGCCTCATCAATAACATCAATTGCTTTATCTGGTAGCTGGCGTTCATTTATATACTTTGCACTTAACTCAGCGGCAGCGCGCAGCGCTTTTTGTGTATAACGAATGCCATGATGTTCTTCATAACGCTCTTTCAGCCCATATAGAATTTTTGTTGTATCTGCCACACTTGGTTCCACAACATCAATTTTTTGGAAACGGCGAACCAATGCTCTGTCTTTTTCAAAGATATTTTTAAACTCGTTGTATGTTGTCGAACCCATACAGCGCAATTGGCCACTCGATAACAGCGGTTTAATTAAATTAGAGGCATCCATGACTCCGCCAGATGCTGCACCTGCCCCGATTATTGTGTGAATTTCATCAATGAATAAAATAGCATGAGGTTTTGCTTGCAGCTCTTTCAGTAGTGCTTTGAAACGTTTTTCAAAGTCTCCTCGGTATTTCGTACCCGCTAACAAAGCCCCCATGTCTAACGAATAAACAACTGCATCCTCAATAACATCTGGCACTTGGTTGTTTACAATTCGATATGCCAACCCTTCAGCTATCGCTGTTTTACCAACACCAGCTTCACCCACAAGCAAAGGGTTATTCTTTTTACGACGACATAGCACCTGAACCGTTCGTTCGACTTCTTCATCACGGCCCACTAATGGGTCGATCTGACCAGCTTGTGCCATTACATTAAGATTCGCAGTGAAGTTTTCTAATTTAGATTTCTCTTCATTTTGAATGTCATTTGATTCTTCATGTATTTCTTCATGATCGTCATGATCCGACTCATCATCGTCTGACTTAGCGATACCATGGGATATAAAGTTAACAATATCTAACCGACTAATATCACCTTTCTTAAGCAAATATACTGCTTGACTCTCTTGCTCTGAAAAAATAGCCACAAGTACATTTACACCTGTAACTTCACTACGCCCTGACGATTGAACATGGAACACAGCACGCTGTAATACTCGCTGAAACCCAAGTGTAGGCTGAGTCTCTCTATCTTCTTCTAAATCTGGTAAGACCGGCGTTGTCTCATCTATAAACTCTGACAGCTCTCGCTTTAGAGTCTCAGTATTAACACCACAGGCGCCTAACGCTTCTCCTGCAGATGGATTATCAATAAGCGCCAAAAGTAAGTGCTCTACTGTCATAAATTCATGACGGCGTGTACGAGCTTCACGAAATGCGGCGTTTAAGGTTATTTCTAGATCTTTGTTTAGCATTGGCAACCCCCAAACGAGAATTAAAAAGGTTATTCTTGCTCACAACTACAAAGCAACGGGTGTTCATTGTCGCGAGCGTAACGATTGACCTGCTCAGCCTTTGTGTGCGCTATATCGGCAGGATATATTCCACATACAGCCTTCCCTTCGTGATGAATTTGTAACATCACATCAGTTGCTCTTTCGCTATCCATATTAAAAAATGTCACTAAAATTTCGATTACAAAATCCATTGGAGTGTAATCGTCATTGTTTAAAATGACCTTGTACTTACGCGGAGGGCTAAGCTTTTGCTTCTCACTTTCACGTACCGTGTCTATAACACCTGAATCTTTTGTCCCACTCATAATTAAATATAGTCTTGTCTTGGTAACTCAAGCAAACTTGAATTAGAAAATAAATAAAATGTTAAAAAAAATAGTAAATAACTTGACTGACTGCCTATTTAAACTACAGTCGTACTAGATTGCTTTATATGGGCAGTCTAGCAAATTATAAAGTTTAGATTAACTAAATTTAGTCACTTATAGAAGGATGTAGAAGTATGGCTTGCGGAAAAGTCAAGTGGTTCAATAACGCCAAAGGGTTTGGTTTCATCGTAGAAGACGGCAGCGAGGAAGATATCTTTGCCCATTACTCGACGATTGTAATGGATGGATACAAAACACTTAAAGCTGGTCAAGGTGTAACATTCGAGCTGCAAGAAGGCCCGAAAGGGTTACACGCTACCAACATCGCGCCAAGCGGTGAATTGTTAGTGTAACAGCAGCGATGACTATATAAAGCGAGTCGCATTCGCTGCTCGCTTCATTTTCTAAAACTTCCTTATATTTTTTCATTCTGGAACTTTAATTTTTTGAATTAGCCCCAATATGTAATGATTGATACAATTGCTACGTCTATTAGGTGGGTTAGATATTATTATTTTACCTAAAGTAAAAATATCTAACAAACTTGCTATACCCTTTTGCCTTAGGCAACATAGCGTTCCCTTTGCATTGTTGAATGGCTTTTAGAGGCCACAAATTCTAGGAATGATGATGACATCAAAAATTATTTACACTAAAACAGATGAAGCTCCAGCTTTAGCAACTTACTCTTTACTCCCTATTATTCAGGCCTACACTAATGTAGCCGGTGTAGAAGTCGAGACTCGAGATATTTCATTAGCTGGCCGTATCATTGCTAATTTCCCTGACTTTTTAACTGAAGAGCAACGTATCGGTGATGCACTTGCTGAACTTGGTGAGCTGGCTAAAACGCCTGAAGCAAATATCATCAAACTGCCTAACATCAGTGCATCTGTACCACAATTACACGCAACCATTAAAGAACTTCAAGCAAAAGGCTATGCACTTCCTGATTACCCAGCTGAGCCACAAGATGAAAAGCAAGCTGCGATTAAAGCAACTTACGATAAAATCAAAGGCAGCGCAGTAAACCCAGTACTTCGTGAAGGTAACTCTGACCGCCGCGCACCAGCATCAGTAAAAGCATATGCACGTAAAAACCCACACTCAATGGGCGCATGGGCTAAAGATTCACAGTCTTATGTTGCAAGCATGACTGATGGCGATTTCTTCGGTTCAGAGCAGTCAACTACGGTTGAGCAAGCCACCAATGTGCGCATTGAGCATGTTGCAAGTAATGGTGATGTAACTACGCTTAAAGCAAGCACTGCCTTGTTAGCAGGCGAAATTATTGATGCTTCGCGTATGAGTGTTTCTGCATTGCAAGACTTCCTTGCCGCGGAGATTGCATCAGCAAAAGATAAAGGCGTACTATTCTCATTGCATATGAAAGCAACAATGATGAAAGTATCTGATCCCATCATTTTTGGCCATGCTGTTAAAGTATTCTATAAAGACGTATTCACTAAGCATGCTGCACTATTTGCAGAGCTAGGTGTTGACGTAAACAACGGTTTAGGTGATGTATATACAAAAATACAACAACTAGATGACGCAAAACGTGCTGAAGTAGAAGCTGATATCGCAGCCATATATGAAAGTAGCCCAAGTATTGCAATGGTTGATTCCGATCGTGGTATCACAAACCTACACGTCCCAAGTGACGTGATCATTGATGCGTCAATGCCAGCAGCGATTCGTACAAGCGGTCAAATGTGGAACACAGCAGGTAAGCAGCAAGATACCAGCTTTGTTATTCCTGACCGTTGTTATTCTGGCGTTTACCAAGCAACTATCGACTTCTGTAAAGAACACGGTGCGTTTGATCCTCGTACAATGGGTACTATCCCGAACGTGGGCCTAATGGCACAAAAAGCAGAAGAGTATGGTTCTCATGATAAAACATTTGAAGCACCATCAGCAGGTACAATTCGCGTTGTAGATGCAAATGATACCGTGCTACTTCAACATAATGTTGAGCAAGGCGATATCTGGCGCATGTGTCAGGTAAAAGATGCACCAATTAAAGATTGGGTTAAACTTGCTGTAAACCGTGCTCGCGCAACCGGTGTTCCAGCTGTATTCTGGTTAGATGCAAACCGAGCTCACGACGCTCAGCTTATTGAAAAAGTAAACACATACCTTGCAGATCATGACACTGCTGGTTTAGAGCTGCTGATCAAAGCACCTGTTGCAGCAACAGAGTACTCTTTAGCGCGCATGAAAGAAGGAAAAGATACCATTTCAGTTACAGGTAACGTACTACGTGATTACTTGACTGATTTATTCCCAATTCTTGAGCTAGGTACCAGCGCAAAAATGCTGTCTATCGTGCCACTAATGAATGGTGGTGGCCTATTTGAAACTGGCGCGGGTGGTTCAGCACCTAAGCATGTGCAACAATTTGAAAAAGAAAACCACTTACGTTGGGATTCTTTGGGTGAGTTTTTAGCGCTAGCGGCGTCACTTGAGCACCTGAGTCAAACTACTGGTAATGCCAAAGCACAAGTACTTGCTGATACGCTTGATCAAGCAACAGGCAAATTCTTAGATGAAAATAAATCACCTTCTCGCCGTGTAAATGAGCTGGATAACCGAGGTAGTCATTTCTTCTTGTCACTTTATTGGGCTCAGTCTTTGGCGGCTCAAACAACTGATACTGAACTTCAAACTACATTCGCTGCTTACGCTGAAACACTAACAGCACAGGCACAAACAATTGTTGACGAGCTAAACAATGCTCAAGGCGTGGCTAAAGACGTTGGCGGTTACTTCCAGCCTAATGACGATATTGCCTATGCAGCAATGCGTCCGAGCAAAACATTTAACGATATCTTGGCAACCCTTGTATAATTGTTAATGTTTCTAATTTAAAGGGTAGCCATTGCTACCCTTTTTCTTTAATAGACTACACGCCTTCAACAAGTCATATTTTACCTGTAAAAATTAAATCTGCGACCAAAGTCACAAAATGTGGGCACTCTTGCACGTCAATTGATATAATCTTGCTCCTCGACTTTCACGCTCGGTTATAACATGGTATACAAAGCACGTTCATCTTCTCGAAACACACCAAAATCCTCACGACCAAGTCACCGAAAAACAACAAAACCAAGTATTGCGCCAGAAGATGTCAAAATTGTTTTGTTCAATAAGCCGTTCGATGTGTTGTGTCAGTTCACAGATGATCAAAACCGTGAAACACTTGCACAATATGTGAAAGAAAAAGGAGTGTATGCTGCAGGCCGGCTGGATAGAGATAGCGAAGGGTTATTGCTACTCACAAATTGTGGTCAATTACAGCACAAGCTCACCGACCCAAAGAAAAAAACCGACAAAACATACTGGGTTCAAGTTGAAGGAGTTCCTGAGCAAAAAGACATTGATGCGTTATGTTCTGGCGTCGAGCTCAAAGATGGTTTAACACGCCCTGCGAAAGTAAAAATAATTCCCGAACCGAGTATTTGGCCACGTAACCCACCAATAAGAGAGCGAGCAAATATCCCAACGACTTGGTTAAGCGTCACCATTAATGAGGGAAAGAATAGGCAAGTTCGCAGAATGACCGCACATATTGGCCACCCAACACTACGACTAATTCGCTCCCAGATCGGTAAATTTACGCTCGATGGATTAAAAAACGGCCAATATAAAGTACTAAATAACCGATGATATTCATCTCGACTTTTAGCCACACACATTTGCGTGCTATAATCACGGCCTTTAAAAATCACATAGATTTACAGCAAAAATTATGAGCGATAATAGTCACATTAAAGTCATCGTTGGTATGTCCGGCGGTGTTGATTCTTCAGTTTCAGCTTACCTCTTAAAAGAACAGGGCTACCAAGTAGAAGGCCTATTCATGAAAAACTGGGAAGAAGATGATAATGATGAATATTGCGCTGCTGCTGAAGACTTAAAAGATGCCCAAGCAGTATGTGATAAGTTAAATATTGAACTCCACACTGTTAATTTTGCCGCAGAGTATTGGGACAATGTATTTGAATACTTCCTCGCTGAATATAAAGCAGGCCGTACACCAAATCCTGATATTATGTGTAATAAAGAAATTAAATTTAAAGCCTTTTTAGAGTTTGCCGCACAAGCACTTGGTGCCGATTATATTGCCACAGGGCATTATGTACAGCGTGAAGAACGTGACGGTAAATTTGTTATGTGTCGTGGGCTAGATGATAACAAAGATCAAAGCTACTTCTTATACACATTAAGTCATGAACATATCGCACAAACCCTTTTTCCGGTCGGCGAAATAGAAAAACCAGAAGTGCGCCGCATTGCTGAAGAACAAGATTTAATTACCCATGACAAAAAAGACAGTACCGGTATTTGCTTCATTGGTGAGCGCAAGTTTAAAGACTTTTTGCAAAAATTCTTACCAGCACAACCTGGTAAGATAGAAGACACGGATGGACTAACCGTCGGCGATCATGAAGGCCTTATGTACCATACCCTTGGTCAACGAAAAGGCTTATTAATTGGCGGCATGAAAGAAGGTAACGGCGAGCCATGGTATGTGGTAGATAAAGACATTGAACGCAACGTTTTAGTGGTTGGTCAAGGTAAAGACCACCCTCGCCTATTCAGCAACGGTTTAAATGCTGATCAGTTACATTGGGTCGATAGAGTTGGCCCACAAGGCACACTACGCTGCACGGTAAAAACTCGCTACCGCCAAACCGATATTGCATGTACCTTGCTCGTTGGTCAAGATGGGTTAGCGCGCGTGTTATTCGACGCGCCTCAAAAAGCTGTCACACCAGGCCAATCTGCCGTTTTCTATTTAAATGACGTATGCTTAGGTGGCGGCATTATAGACTCGGTGATTAAATAATGGCAGCAGAATATGTCATGCCGCTTGCGGCTATGTGTCAAATTACCAAGCTAGTTCAAAAGGTGTCAAAATATGGACAGTTTGCTGAAACAGATGTTGCAAGCTTTTTAAAAAGTATTGTAAATCTTTCCCCAGAAAAACCTTCCGATGTCTATGAAGACAGCTTTGCTCTGAAGTCTGGTTTACGGACTTTGGTTGAGCAATTAACCCCAGCTGGTGAAAAAGACGTTGAAATGGTCAAATATGTTGGTGGGCTAATGCAATTAGAAAGAGCGCTTGCTAATAACCCCCAAGCGCTAAGTGAGCTGGCTCGTCGTTTAAAAGATGTAGAGCGTCAATTACAACACTTTGAGGTGTGTGATAGTACTATCATCGCCGCATTTGCTGACATATATAGTGAAGTATTGAGTCCGCTAGGACAAAAAATTCAAATCTTTGGCAAACCAGAGATTTTGAAGCAACCTGGCACTCAACAAAAAATTAGAGCGCTGCTCCTTGCAGGGATCCGCAGCGCAGTACTTTGGCGACAACTAGGTGGCAAACGCCGTCAGTTTTTCTTTGGTAAAAAGAAAATTATCGCAGAAGCACAAAATAGAATTTAAATATCGTTCAAAACCAATTAGTTTAGGAGAAATTATGGAGCTTTCAGCGTTAACCGCTATCTCTCCAGTAGATGGTCGCTACGGCAGTAAAACTGCTGAGCTTAGAAGCATCTTCAGTGAGTTTGGCTTAATTAAATACCGTGTAACGGTTGAAGTACGCTGGTTGCAAGCTTTAGCGAAAGCTGAAGGCATTGCAGAAGTGCCTGCATTTAGTGATGAAGCAAATGCGCTTCTAGACAGCATAGTGACCAATTTTAGTGAAGCCGATGCTGCACGCGTAAAAGAAATTGAAAGCACAACGAACCACGATGTTAAAGCCGTTGAGTATTTACTAAAAGAAAAAGTTGCTGATAACGCTGAGTTACACGCTGTAAACGAATTCATTCATTTCGCTTGTACCTCTGAAGATATCAACAATCTATCTCACGGCCTAATGCTAACAGAAGCGCGTGATGAAGTATTGCTACCTTATTGCGACAAATTGCTTGCTGCAATCAAAGAAAAAGCGATTGAATACCGCTCAATCCCAATGATGACTCGTACGCACGGCCAACCTGCGTCTCCATCAACTATGGGTAAAGAGTTTGCAAACGTGTATGTACGCTTACAACGTCAGCGTAATCAAATTGCGGCAGTTTCTATTCTTGGTAAAGCCAATGGCGCTGTAGGTAACTACAACGCACACCTAAGTGCATACCCTGACTATAACTGGCATCAACATGCAGAACAGTTTGTGACAAGCCTCGGTTTGACCTGGAATGCATTCACAACTCAAATTGAACCGCATGACTATATTGCCGAGCTTTTTGATGCAGTAGCCCGCTTTAACACGATTTTACTCGATTTTGATCGTGATGCATGGGGTTACATAGCACTAAATCACTTTAAGCAGAAAACCATTGCTGGTGAAATTGGTTCATCAACTATGCCGCATAAAGTAAACCCAATTGACTTCGAAAACTCAGAAGGTAACTTAGGACTAGCCAATGCGATTTTCTCGCACCTAGCACAAAAATTACCTGTGTCTCGCTGGCAACGTGACTTAACGGATTCTACCGTGTTACGTAACCTAGGTGTCGGTATGGGTTATACGCTCATTGCATACCAAGCCACCCTTAAAGGTGTGAGCAAGCTTGAAGTAAACGCTGATCGTTTACTCGAAGAGCTAGACCAAAACTGGGAGCTACTTGCAGAGCCAATTCAAACTGTGATGCGTAAATACGGTATTGAAAAGCCATATGAAAAGCTAAAAGAACTGACCCGTGGTAAGCGTGTTAATCAAGAGATCATGGCTGAGTTTATAGACGGTTTGGAACTGCCTGATCACGCTAAAGCTGAAATGAAATTAATGACACCAGCAAACTACATTGGTCGTGCTGAAGCATTTATCGACGAACTAGTATAATTCGCTCGTAAGTTAAATTTTAAAGCGAAAGAGCTCCTCTTTCGCTTTTTTTATGGAATAACCATGTACGAATTGACAATAAACCAATTAAGCCAAGCTGAGTTTCTCTCACAATATTGGCAAAAACGTCCTTTACTGATCAAAGGTGGCTTTACTGAATTTGAAGACCCTATCGAGCCTGAAGAGCTTGCGGGGCTTGCGATGGAAGAAAGTATAGAGTCACGTTTAATCACTAATCATAATAACGATTGGCAATCGTTCCATGGGCCATTCGAAGATTTTGCTAAACTTACAGACCAGCATAGCACGTTACTTGTTCAAGCCGTTGATCATTGGCACCCAGTTGCTGCGCAACTACTTGAACCGTTTCGCTTTATACCTAACTGGCGCATAGATGATTTAATGGTCAGCTACTCTACACCTCACGGTGGTGTGGGACCACACTTAGATCAATATGACGTGTTTATAATTCAAGGACAAGGGAAACGCCACTGGCGTGTAGGTTTACCTGATGCAAACCTAAAGCAATTTGCACAAAACAAAAGCCTACTTCAAGTTGAGCAGTTTAATGCCACTATTGATGCTGTGTTAGAGCCTGGCGATATTTTATATATACCACCAGGATGCCCCCATGAAGGCTATGCGGTAGAAAATGCACTTAACTACTCTGTTGGTTTTAGAGCACCGGACCAGAAAGATTTTTTATCCGGCTTTGCCGACCACCTCATTGACTCTGAAACTGGAAATACGCGGTATTCCGATCCTATGTTGTCTCTTCGTGATTCAAAGGGTGAATTGAGTTCACAAGAAGTAGCCGGTATTCAGGCACTTATGCAAGATGCCCTGAACGACCCTGACCAGCTAAAGCATTGGCTTGGTGCTATGCTCAGCCAACCTAAGCATGATATGGACTTGGCACCACTTGAAACACCCCTACAACATACAGAGCTGGAAAGTTACATTACACCGAATGACATAATAGAACGTGCTGGTGGCGTCAGAGCAATTTATCAAAAACTAGCTCACTCTATCGTTTTAAGTGTTAACGGAGAAACCTTTAACCTAGCACTAAAGCACTTAGAAGCAATTAAGTTACTGACTGATTTTCCTTGCTTTTCAGCTTCTATGTTGGAAGAATCATTAAATTGCATTGAATTTGCACAAATGTTAACTAAACTAATAAATGAGGGAACGTATTTCTTACAAGAAGATGACTGATCTCGTATTACCTTACTGTATACGGATCACAGGTTTCCCCTGCTTTTTTAAGTTTAACTTATTCATCATTATGAATAAGTGTGGCTGTTTGCACTTAGTTAGCAGGTTAAAGCCATGGTTTTGTGCTTTGCGGAGGAATCATGAATTACCACGTCGACAGAGTCAATTGGCAACAAACTCAAAAACAGTTAAAGCAAATAAGAGAGCGTGTCTTTGTCTATGAATTCCATATGCCTATGGAAGTAGAATTTGATGGATTAGACTCACATTCAGAACATGTAATAATCAGCGATGAAAAACATGAACCTGTTGGCACTGGTCGATTGTGTCCTGACGGACTGATCAGCCGTATTGCAGTAATACAGGCCCATCGAAATCGCTCTGCGTACAGCTCTCTCCTTAACTTCCTTGTGTACATCGCAAAAGAGAGAGGCTTAAATGATATCTTTGTGAATTGTATACTGCAAGAAGTGCCCAACTTCATTGAAAGTGGGTTTTTAAAGCAAGGTTGTGTTTTTATGGAAGCAGGGATCCCAAGACAAAAGCTCAAGTGCCCTATTTCTTCATTTAAAACGGACCCTTTTACGATGCTTCATTAGCCCATAATTGGTCATTATCGGCCACATCATATAAGCCATGGGCACGGCTAATTAGCAAGTTTGCAAACTCAACTTGAGATGGATCGTGCCCAGCATTCGCCATTATTGAATCCGCTTTTATTTGCCATTGGTATGAAAAGTGTTTCATCACCGCACGTGCCGACGTCGCAGCTGTTACTTCAACATGATCTGTAGGTAACCTGCCCGTGATCACCCAATATGTTTTACCATTTTGTGCTTTCATTTTCCATACGGCACACAGTGGTGCTAAAAAACGACTGTCTTTGTCTATGACAGCATTGGGAATAATACCTTTTTCGGCTAGATGTTTTTGGGCATTTTGAAAACACTCTCTTTGCCATTGAATTTCTCTTTGTTGTTTTTGTTCTTTTGTTAGCTCAGGTTGCTGCTGTTCACTCATATTATTACTTCTTAATACTAATTTAATGACATTAATGTAAGGGTTTGCCTAGCTACTTGCAACCAAAATGGTGCCATATATTTATCAGAGTTTCACTTTTGACAATATTTATACGCCACAAAACCTAGTTTTCAGTAAATAACCTGAACCAAAACGAGGCTAAAATCATAATAAGTACGTTATATTCAGCATATAGCAGCATTTTATTGGTTCTTATGCTAACTCACATTAATGCGTTAAATTAAATACACAATCGCCAGCATCATAGTATCGGACATTTATGTCATCAAAACGGATAGCAGCTTTTGGTTTATAACCATACAAATAGCTCAAAGTGGCCTCGCTTTCAAAGCACTGTTCAGTAGCGTTACCATCTACTAGCTTGTCGGTATATGAGTAAACTTATCAGCACGTAATCCAAACCTTAACAAGCCTACCTGTATCGCTAACCGCTTGAACACAGAATATAGCAAACTCAAAATTCCCATTCATTCGTTCGTTAGCAATACCGTCAGAAATAAGCATCTTCTGCTTGTTTTTAATTCTATTGTCGCGCCAATAAAAACGTAATATATACCCGAGGCAGCATGCCAGAAAACCGCCTCCAAAGGCAGTGTTTATACGAGCTCGTAGCAGCTGAGTTATAAGTAAACTACTCAGCCTAATCCACGCTTTAGCCGTTGCCTAATACAGAGGCTGGTGCTGTTTTAGTTGCTTGCCAAGCGGGATAAACACTCGCCAGTAATGCCAAAATAAAAGTTACTCCTAACGTGACTAAAATATCAGACCAAATCAATTTAGACGGTAAAAATTCAACAAAATAGACCCCTGCCAACGGGTTATTATCAGTTTGAGTGAATATGGCATTGAATAAGTCAGGCAGATTAATCGCCAGTAATACCCCTATGATAGTACCAAACAGGGCACCAATTACTGCATAGCCAACTCCTTGTAAGGCAAATGTTGCAAATATCGTTCGATCTTTGGCGCCCATCGTTTTAAGTATCGCTATACTTGCTTGTTTTTCTTTCACTTCCATCACCATTGAGGAAACAATATTAAAACTCGCAACTGCAATAATCAAAAATACCACCAAAAAAACGATGGTGCGTACCATTTGAATATCTTGATATAAGCTCCCTTGGGTTCTAAACCAGCTATTCACATACACTAAATCAGGCAAACTACTACCAGCCGCCATGGCTATTTGATGTGCATTGAACACGTCTTGTACTTTCGCCCTTAGCCCTGTAGTTTGGGTCGGTTCCAAACCCAATGCGCTCTGTAAATCAGCCAAATTGACCAATGCAATAGATTCATCGATTGGACCACCCATTTTAACCAAGCCAATAAGCGTGACACCAATACGCTTTGGTGCTGAAAGTGGCTGCTCTGCCTGTTTATTGGCGACCAGTAACGTTACTTTATCGCCAAGTGTCAAATTCAAGCTCGCAGCAATACGACTACCTAAAATCAGCGTGCCCGCAGCTAATTCATCTAAGTTACGTCCCTCAATATAACGCGATACTGAGGAAACCTTTGCATGAATATTCGGCTCCACACCTTTGACTTTTGCGGCTTTAAGTTGCCCTTTAAATTGCACCATAGCCGTTAAGTTGATTTCAGGCGCCGCAGCCGAAATAGCCTGATGCTGATTTAATAACTCGACTTTAGCTTGCCAATCGTTAATGGGATCATAGGGTGCTTCGTAACTAACATGGGGCACAACAGACAATAATCGTTCTTCTAGTTGTTGTTCAAAGCCGTTGATAACCGACAATGCAATGATCAGTACCGCAACCCCCAGCATCACACCTAACGTTGATGCTTTACTTAACAAACTAACAAACCCAGTTTTTCGCTTAGATTGACGAAACCGCTTACTTAAATAAAGACTAAGCATGCTTAACTCCGGGTTTAACCGCAGCCTCTGACAGTACTCCATCATCCAGTTGTACACTTCGGCCTAACTTTGCCGCTAATTCCAAATCATGTGTCACCACCACAAAACTGGTTTGTAATTCACGATTCAATTGTGATAAAAGCTCGTATATTTTCATCGCGTTATGCTTGTCTAAATTGCCAGTGGGCTCATCCGCTAATACTAAAGCCGGTTTAGTCACTAAAGCACGTGCAATCGCAACCCGTTGGCGCTCACCACCAGAGAGTTCCGATGGTTTATGATCCGCCCTGTGCGCTAGTCCTACCTTATCTAGCATCTCATTTGCGCTGAGTTGTGCTTGTTGCTTTTTTATCCCTTGGATCAGAAGCGGCATCGCCACATTTTCTAACGCAGTAAATTCCATCAGTAAATGATGAAACTGATAAATAAAACCTAAATATTGATTTCTAAATTCAGCTTGATTGTTGCGAGATAAAGCAGCTACTTCTTGACCCTTAATTCTCACGTTGCCACTTGATGCTTTATCTAAAGTACCCAAAATATGTAAAAGTGTACTTTTACCAGATCCAGAGCTGCCCACAATTGCCAACATTTCACCTTGTGTCACTGATAAGTTAACGCCTTTTAAAACCTCAACTTGATTTTTCCCATCTTGATACGACTTACCCAACTGCTTACATTCAATTACCAAATTACTCATATCTCAAAACCTCAGCGGGTAATACGTTAGCTGCTTTTTTAGCAGGATATAGCGTTGCAATAAAGCTCATTGCAATGCTGGCGGTCGCCATTGAAATCAGTCCTATTGGCGAAAATAATACCGGAAGCTTAGCGCCACCTAATAAAGACAAGCCTAAAATATCCAACACTTCGTTGATATTACTTGCAACTATCAGTCCCAAGATCAAACCAATTACAGTCCCTACTAAACCATTATAAAGGCCTTGTACCATAAAGACTCTCCCAATCATGTTGGGTGTAAATCCAAGCGTTTGCAATATTGCAACTTCTCCTTGTTTCTCTCGAACCATCATAGATAGCGCTGATAATATATTAAATACTGCGACAATGACGATTAAGCCCAATAACATTGACATGACGCGTTTTTCCATCGCAACAGCTGCAAACAAAGCCCCTTGCTGAGTCTGCCAATCATCCTTTTCATACCGGCTCAATAAGTCCGTAACTGAAGCATAAAAAGGTACTAATGCAAATGCATCTTTTAACGTGATGCTTATATCCAGGTCACTGTTATCGGCTCGCCTCATCAATCGCCTCAAGCTTTTGCCATCTGAAAATGCCAAATGCATATCAGCTTCACTTTTTGAGTTATATAAAGCGGCTACTGTAAATAAACGCTGCATCGGCACTCGACCTAATGGCGTATAACTGGTTACTTCGGGTAAAATGACCCGAACCTTGTCGCCGACACCAATGCCAAGCTTATTCGCTAAATATCGACTCAGCACCAATTGATACTTTTTTTTATCGAGTGTTTGTAATTTACCCAATTCAATATGCTTACTTACTGCATTATTATATCCGCTAAATAGTCCCTGTAATCTAACTCCCATTAATTCTTGGTTGGTTTGTAAAATCACATCTGACGTAATATAGGGTTGCGCACGCTCTACCATTGCATGTGTGTTTAATCGCGATAAGACTTGTTCTATTTGTGCGTTCTCAGCATTATCCGCTTTTAATTGCACATGAGGAATGAGATCTAACATTGCACTTTTTAACGACTGCTCAAAACCATTCATAACTGAGCTAACCGTGATCAGAGACATTAAACCTAACGCAATTCCTGCGATAGAAAAAAAAGAAATGAAAGAAATGAAAGCGTTTCCCTTCGCTGCTTTGGCATATCTTAACCCAACAAATAGGCTAACTGGTTGAAACATGGTTGATTATGTCTACATTCAAGGCTAATAGTAAGCGATACTACCACAAAGCAATATGGCTTGGGTACGCGGCAAATTGTAAAAAAATATTGAAGTTCTGATAGTTAAAGGGGCAATTTAGTGTAAAATGCGTGAAATCTCGCGGTATGGAAGTCCAATGTTGTCTTTATCTCGATTTAAGCACATGAATTTAAAGGGAGATTTATTCGGTGGTGTAACCACTGCGATAATTTCTCTACCTCTGGCCCTAGCATTTGGTGTTGCCTCAGGTGCTGGCGCTGAAGCCGGTATGTGGGGAGCGATCCTCGTAGGCCTATTCGCTGCCTTATTTGGCGGCTCCACTTCTTTGATCTCAGAGCCAACAGGTCCGATGACGGTTATTATGACCGCGGTGCTCACAACCATGATGGCTACCTATCCTGAAAATGGCTTAGCAATGGGTTTCACTGTGGTCATGATGGCTGGCGCATTTCAAATACTGCTCGGTACGCTCAAACTTGGTAAGTATGTAACATTAATGCCCTATAGTGTTATTTCAGGATTCATGTCAGGTATTGGCGTAATACTTATCATCTTACAACTAGCGCCATTATTAGGCCATAAAGCGCCTATGGGCGGTGTGATTGGCACCCTTGAAGCACTTCCAAGTTTACTGTTAGATTTACATTTTTCTGAATTGTTTCTCGGTATCCTAACCTTAGGGATTCTGTTTTACTTACCGCAGAAATACCGTCAGTATGTACCTGCTCAACTGGTAGCCCTCGTTGCTATTACTTTAGTCTCGATTATCTTATTTGATACTGAAAGTATCCGTAGAATTGGCGAAATCCCCAGTGGACTACCCTCTATCGTTTGGCCAACTTTTACCGCCGACTTGTTTACTGAGATGGTGATTGATGCGTTGGTCTTAGGTACATTGGGGTGCATTGATACCCTATTAACCGCCGTTATTGGCGATAGCTTAACGCGTACCGAACACGACTCAGATAAAGAACTTCGCGGTCAAGGTATTGCAAATATGATATCCGGTTTGTGTGGTGCACTTCCAGGCGCAGGCGCAACCATGGGCACCGTCGTTAATGTACAAGTTGGCGCACGTTCTCCACTGGCTGGGATTTTTCGTGCGTTAATTTTAATGGCTGTTGTCTTTGTTGCTGGTAGTTTAACCGAACCCATTCCGATGGCCGTACTCGCAGGTATTGCCGTGTACGTTGGTTTCAATATCTTAGATTGGAGCTTTATCCAACGTGCCCACAAACTTAGTCTAATGCAAATGGCTATTATGTACGGTGTCATGCTATTAACCGTTTTCGTTGACTTAATTGTCGCAGTTGGTCTCGGTGTGTTTATATCAAACATTCTGGTGATCGAGCGCTTAAGTCAAGTACAAGCCGAGCAAGTGAAAGCCATTAGTGATACCGACGACGATGTGCCAATGACTGAATTAGAGCGCAATTTATTTGAACAAGCCAAAGGACAATTGCTCTATTTTTATCTCTCTGGCCCCATGATTTTTAGTGTCTCTAAAGCGATTGCACGCCAACATCGTGATATCAACAAATACCAGGCTATGGTACTTGATTTAAGTGATGTTGCGATGCTTGATGTCACCGTAAGCTTAGCACTTGAGAATGCAATTAAGGATGCACTCGATGCCAATTGTAAAGTCTTTATTTTCTCACCAAACAAAGAGACTTGCGATCGCCTTCATCGATTTAACATTCGTGAAAAACTCGGTAGCGATGCTTTTTGTGATAGCCGTGAAGATGCGCTCAATCAAGCCCTCTCTGCGATGGAGTTTGCGGGTCAAAATGTGCAGCCAAATAATCCAGCAGCAAGCGTAAGCTAGTCGGCATATATTGTCTGGGCGGATAAACCGCCCAGATCCCTTCACGCTTTGGTTTAAAGCTTGGTAATATCTCTATCAGCTGCTTGTTTTCTAATGCTTTTTCGACATAGTAATGTGGCAGCTGGACTAACCCTAAATCTTTACACGCAGCATCGAGCAAAGCCCAACCACTATTACAGCTCAACGGTCCGCTGACTTTAATATTTCGCTCTTTATTCTTATCGAAAAAACGCCAATAACTGCTATTTCCCACTAAACAAGCATGTTCCGCCAATTCATTCAAGCTATGCGGTTGCCCATGATGATTCAAATACTCAGATGACGCACAAACTAACGTATTTCGCCACGAAAGCCGCCTTGCTTTCAAGCTTGAGTCTTTCAAATGACCCAAACGAATTGCAATATCAAAGCCCATAGCCACTAAGTCTAGTTGCTCATTTGACAGTAACATTTCCACTTTTACCTTAGGGTAACTTGTCATAAAGTCATGAACAATCGGCATTATATAGTGTTCACCATACATTACAGGCGCGGTCAGTTTAAGTGTGCCTGTTGGTTGCTGGTCTCTTTGGCGCAGTGCCAATGTGGCATCATCATATGCATGCTGTAAATGTCTCGCATGCGTTAGAAACACTTCACCCTCTTGCGTTAATGCCAATTTTCGAGTTGTTCTTGTCAGTAGCTGATGATCTAATTGCTGCTCTAGCTCTTTTACCCGTCGACTCACTTGTGCAACCGAAGTATCTAGGATCTTGGCCGCCTGTGTAAATGAACCACTTGTTGCAACCGCAACGAATTCATCAATACCAATCCATCTATCCATTATTACAAATCTGTAAAAGTATTTTTTATAATTAAAGATTATCAAAAATAATAAAGTAATTATACTGTTTACAAAATCAATGTAGATGGAAGTAATTATGTCTGAGTTTATAAAATCTAAAGCCGCTATTGCCTGGGGTCCGGGTCAACCACTAAGTATCGAAGAAGTGGATGTTATGATGCCTAAAAAAGGGGAAGTATTGGTTAAAATTATGGCTACGGGTGTATGTCATACTGACGCATTCACCTTATCAGGTGAAGATCCTGAAGGCATATTCCCAGCCATTCTAGGGCATGAAGGTGCGGGCATTGTCGAAGCCGTTGGTGAAGGTGTAACCAGTGTTGCGATTGGCGATCATGTTATCCCTCTATACACGCCAGAATGTGGTGAATGTAAGTTCTGTACCTCTGGTAAAACTAACTTATGCCAGCAAATCCGTGAAACGCAAGGTAAGGGCCTAATGCCTGATGGAACAACCCGCTTTTTTAAAGATGGCGAACCAATTTACCATTATATGGGCACATCCACCTTCTCTGAATTTACGGTATTGCCTGAAATTTCATTAGCAAAAGTAAACCCAGAAGCGCCATTAGAAGAAATCTGCTTGCTTGGATGTGGTGTAACCACAGGTATGGGTGCGGTCATGAACACCGCCAAAGTACAAAATGGCGACACCGTTGCTATTTTTGGCTTAGGTGGCATTGGCTTATCAGCCATCATTGGCGCAACAATGGCTGGGGCTAAACGTATCATTGGTGTTGATATCAATGAAGATAAATTTGAGCTGGCAACCAAACTTGGCGCAACCGATCTTATCAATCCTAAAAACTACGATAAACCAATTCAAGATGTAATCGTAGAAATGACAGATGGTGGCGTTGATTTCTCGTTTGAATGTATTGGTAATGTAGATGTGATGCGCTCAGCACTAGAGTGTTGCCATAAAGGTTGGGGCGAATCTGTTGTTATTGGTGTTGCAGGAGCTGGCAAAGAAATTTCTACTCGCCCATTTCAACTTGTTACTGGCCGAGTATGGCGCGGCAGCGCATTCGGCGGCGTTAAAGGCCGTTCAGAGTTACCTGAAATAGTCGAACGCTACATGGCCGGTGAATTTAAACTGAATGATTTTATCACTCACACCATGAAACTTGAAGGGATCAACGATGCATTTGATTTAATGCATGAAGGCAAAAGCATTCGTTCAGTCATACATTTTTAAAAAGGGATAAGTTATGGAACTAGTCGCCAGCAATAAAGTCGTTGGCGGCTGGCATAAGCGATATCGCCACGCCAGCCAAACAACGCAATGTGATATGACCTTTGCCATATTTTTGCCAGAAACTGCGAACTCAGGTAAACAGGTTCCCGTTTTATATTGGTTATCGGGGTTAACCTGCACCGATGAAAACTTTATGCAAAAAGCCGGTGCATTTAAAATCGCCAATGAACTAGGTATCGCTATTGTCGCGCCAGATACCAGCCCTCGAGGCGAAAATGTGCCAGATGACGAACATACGGCCTACGATTTTGGGTTAGGTGCGGGATTTTATCTGAATGCCACACAACCTCCTTATCATACCCATTACCAAATGTATGATTATGTGGTTAAAGAACTCCCTAACCTCATTGAAAATCATTTCCCAGTGAGTAAAGCGCGCGCAATTAGCGGTCATTCAATGGGCGGCCATGGAGCATTAACATTAGGGCTTAGGAACGCAACGCGTTACAGCAGTATTTCAGCTTTTAGTCCGATAGTTCACCCTTCAGCGTGCCCTTGGGGTATCAAAGCGCTGTCCGGTTATTTGGGAGATGATAAAACTCACTGGCAAAACCACGATGCGGTTTTACTCATAAAGAATAAGCAATATGCGCGCCCTCTCCCCATGTTAGTCAGTCAGGGGACCGCCGATAACTTTTTAGAGGAACAATTGCAGCCTTGGCATTTGCAAAAAGTGGCCACAGAGCAAAATTATCCCCTGCAACTAGAAATGTGTGACGGGTATGACCATAGTTATTTCTTTATTGCCAGTTATATTGAAAAACACCTAAAATTTCACGCTAAACACTTTTAATAAAAACCAAGAGTAAGAGCATTTATTAGCAATGCTCTTATTTTTAGAATTTATCATTACGTCACGCCTGCCCTCTTGATATTTTTTATTAATATCTGTGCTATTATATAAGTCCTTTTACCTTAAAGCTTTTTGCTTCTTTAGACTCTACAAACTCGCAACAGAGTCTGTCAGTAATACACATGGGGAACACTATGTCCGAACATAGCGTCAAAGCAAAGTTGAATCCACCGGTTTTCTACTGCGCGTCTGGTTTGATCATTTTCTTGGTCATTTTTACGGCATTTATGCCAAAAACCGCAGATACCTTATTTCAATCTTTACAGGCCAGTATTGTCCATACAGCCAGCTGGTTTTACGTTCTTACTGTCGCCATTATTCTTATTACAGTGGCGTACTTGGGATTATCTAGGTTTGGCAACATCAAACTTGGGCCCGATCACTCAACCCCTGATTACAGTCATACAACCTGGTTTGCCATGCTATTTTCAGCCGGTATGGGGATTGGTCTGATGTTCTTCGGCGTTGCTGAACCTGTTATGCACTTCCTCTCTCCTCCAGTGGCGGAGTCTGGCAGTGTAGAAGCGGCGAGAGAAGCAATGAAAATAACCTTCTTTCACTGGGGTCTGCACGCATGGGCAATTTACGCCATTGTGGCACTGATCCTCGCGTTCTTTAGCTACCGGCATGGCTTACCACTGACGCTTCGTTCGGCACTTTATCCTTTGATCGGCGATAAGATCTATGGCCCAATTGGTCATGCGGTCGATATTTTTGCTGTAATTGGCACTGTATTTGGGGTTGCAACTTCTCTGGGTTACGGTGTTCTACAAGTCAATTCCGGTCTAAATTACTTATTTGATGTGCCTGTGGGCTTGACAACTCAGGTTGTCTTAATTGCCGTAGTGACTGGTTTAGCCATTTTGTCAGTTACCACGGGTCTAGATAAAGGGATCCGTCGTTTATCAGAACTCAATATGGGTTTAGCTGTGCTCATGCTGCTATTTGTGCTCATACTAGGCCCTACTATTTATTTACTACAGGCATTTGTCCAAAATGTAGGCGCCTATACAGCTGATATAGTGCGTAACACCTTTAATTTGTTCGCTTATGAAAAAACTGAGTGGCTAGGTGGCTGGACAATCTTATATTGGGGTTGGTGGATGTCTTGGGCACCTTTTGTGGGACTTTTTATTGCCCGGGTGTCTCGCGGTCGAACTATCCGTGAATTTGCCATGGGTGTGCTCTTCATTCCAACAGGCTTCACGCTCATGTGGATGACCTTTTTTGGTAACTCAGCCATTGATTTAATAATAAATAAAGGCGTGGCAAGTTTAGGCGATGCCGTTTCAAAAGACGTAGCCGTCTCTATTTTTGTATTTCTTGAACAATTTCCCATGTCAGGAGTCCTTTCATTTGTCGCAACGTTAATGGTGATTATATTCTTCGTAACGTCATCTGATTCTGGTTCAATGGTTGTAGATATGCTGTGCTCAAACGGCAACGACAATACGCCAATTTGGCAGAGAATTTATTGGGCAGGTGGTGAAGGCGTTGTTGCTGCAGTACTGTTAATTGCCGGCGGTCTTGGTGCATTGCAAACAATGACAATCGCCAGTGCTCTGCCCTTCGCTGTCATTCTACTTATTGCCACATGGGGCTTAATTAAAGCACTCAGAGTTGATGTCGCTAAACGTGAAAGTTTACAGCTTAACATTGCTCAGCTAACACCTGCTAACGGTAACACCGCAACCAGCTGGCAAGAGCGATTAGGTAACATCGTAGATTTTCCAAGTAAGCCCAACGTTAACAAGTTTATCAATAATGCTGCTTTGGCCGCCGTTAACTCCGTGGCAAGTGAGTTAAAACAACATAATATTGAAACGCAAATAGAACAAGATGAGAAGCTTGGCCGAATTAGCTTATTAGTACTACTTGGCGAGGAGCTTGATTTCAAATATGAAGTGCGTAGAAGATCGTCAGATAAACCAAGCTACGTTGAAGAAGATGATGATGATAGCGAAGATAAATATTATCGTGCTGAAGTACATTTACGTGAAGGTGGGCAAGACTACGATATTATGGGTTGGTCAAAAGAGGCCGTTATTAACGACATTTTAGATCAGTACCATAAACATATGCATTTTTTACATACCGTACGTTAACGCACATTAAGCTTAATAAGCAAAAAGGCGCTCATTGTGAGCGCCCTGCTTTGCTTAACATAGTTCTTCAAAGGTTACTTTAAATCACCATATTGATTATTTACATTGAGCTTTACCGCCTTACTAAAGCCCGGAAGTGTTAATTCATCAGCTTCTATCTTGAGTGCTGTTTCATCAAGCATACCATTGCCGAACTTATAAATAAGTTCGTATTGACCTAAATCAGCAGCTTGTTGATATTGAACTTGCTCTGCGTGTGTTTGCGTTACTTTATCGCTATAACGGTCCCAGGTACTTTTATCATAACGTTTACTTAACAGCTTTTTAGTCAGAGTCGGCGAAAATACGGTTGCAGTGGCATTATTACCACCAAACCCTTTTGAATTAACAAAAGCGATGTCCATGGGATCACACTCATAATGGGCGGTACGAATATCTAAGTGCTTAGCGTGCACATCATCAGCCACTTTACTGATTGTGGTAATGCCCGGCATAATATTATGACTGAAGACTCCTAATGCCATCGCTAATTGGTCGCCACTTGCTGGGGCTATTGTGTGGCCAACGAACGCTTTTGGTGCAGCCAGCTTCCAACCATTAATAGAAAATGCTTCAGCAACCTTATGGTAAATCATAGACTCGGTCACACGGTTTTGTGGTGTACTTGAGCCATGCGCTAAAATAAAGCTGCGCTCTCGCAATGCTTCCGGTCCTGCTATTTGCTCTGCCAACGCGACCGATTTAGCCATCGTAATGTAGTTTCCAGGCCCTGGAGCCGTAATGGATTTTTTTACGCCATCAGCATTAACAAATACGTCAACAACCGATCCCATAATGTCTGCGCCCAGTTCAAGTGCCAGTGCGTCATCCATTAAAATAACAACTTGTGCGCCTTCACCAATTGTAAAACCGCAATTATCTCCAAATGGGCGACTGGTTCTACGATGGTCGGCAGTATCTGTATTATCTAATTTACGCAAACCTTCTTCATTTGCTAACGCCCCCATCGTACCAAACCCTTCGATAACTTCAGGCGTCAGCGCGCATTCAACACTGGCTACCACTGCAACTCGAGTACGCCCTGCTTGAATATCATTAACCGCAGCACGCAAATTATATAAAAATGTTGCACAGGCACCTGACGCTGTAAATGTGGTACCCACACTACCGGTTACATACGCATTAATAAAATCAGTCGACATTGTATTTAAACCCAGTGCCAACTGTTTAGTACTAACACGCTCTCCTTTCATACGGCTGCGAACCAAGCCACCAAACCCTTCATCATTCATTTGTCCGGCGATCGACCCCGAATACGTGCCGACTTTGTCTGGCTCAACACTATTCATAACTGTTTGCCAATCTAATCCTGTTGAGCGAATTGCATCTGTCGCTGCAAAAATGGTCGCCTGTAATCCTCGCGGTTGATAACGACTGTTGTACATTATTGCTGGGTCGAACCCTGTCGGAAATTGACCTGCCGCTTTAATAGGATTGTCTCGATAGCTATCATGCTTAACATCGAGTTGATCTGGCACGACCACATTTGCAGTCTTTTTGTCTATTTCAGTCACTTGCCATGACGTTGGAATTGGATTTGGTAAGTCTTTAATGCGGCACGTAAAACGTAAACCTTCGTCGCTATTAACTTTAATTGCCAATTTTTGCTGCCAATGGGTCGCATCAACATCAAAATGGTTTTTTTCTATTTTTCGAATCAACGTGCCAGCTTTAATTTGTTCACCGAGAACTCTCTCGATATCGGTAACGGCTATTACCTCACCATCAGGCGTTACGAGTTGGTCATTTTCATATTTTACTAGGTTCATCAAAGTCGCCAAACCTAAAAAGGTCTCTTGACGGGCTTTTTGCCCTAATTTATCTAAAACAATACGTCTAAACCCTTGATGGAAAGATGTTCGGCCTGCAGCGTTGATACCGCCCATGCCTACAATAATTGGTAATGCTGTCATGATATTCTTGTCTTAATAACCGCTGATAACTTGATTCTAGTTGGAAGAGAATAAAAAATTTTATAATATAAGCCAAATAAAGTGTAATACTCGCCAAACATAAGTGGTCAGTCCAGATGAAACAGCCAATAAATATCGCATTTACACTATATGAACATATGTTGTTCACAAGTGTCACACTTCCAGCCGAAATGCTCCGAGCTGGAGAAGCCTATGCGAAGCGGCATTTAGGTCCCAAATTTAGACCTTTAAAACTCAATTGGCTTGCTCAACACGACACAGCAATTGAAAATAATTTGGGAATGCAGCTCAGTCCGAATGGTGATTTAAACATGCTGGCTGAGCAAGATTATGTCATCGTGCCAAGTATTTGGCGTAACCCAAGACCTGTACTTAGGCGTCATAATGGCATTGCGATACAGCTGGCATCAACATGGCAACAAGGTGGAACCATTATTGGCGTTGGTACCGGAGTATGCTTTTTAGCTGAATCTGGGCTGTTGAACAACCACCCAGCAACGACTCACTGGCATTACGCAACGCAATTTGAACGTAACTACCCACTAGTAAACTTAAAACCCGATTTTTTCATTACACAGTCTGAACGTATATACACCGTTGCCAGCCTAAATGCATTAGCAGATGTGATTGTTCATTTAATTTCACAGCTCTATGGTGTGGCTGCAGCCAACCACGTACAACAAAACTTCTCTCATGAAATTCGCAAGCCTTATGAAGAACAACGCTATTTAGAAGGTGCCGTTGATAAACATCCTGATGAACAAATCGCAGCCATTCAATTTTGGCTGAAACACAATTTCGCCACCGATATACTTCTGGCCGACGTAGCCAAACAATTTGATATGAGTTACAGAACCTTTAATCGTCGCTTTAAAGCAGCCACAGGGCAAACGGCTGCTGATTATTTACAAGTACTACGATTAGAAAATGCCAAAGAGCTGCTTGCCAATAGCAATCTTTCAATTCAAGACGTTGCAATCTCTGTTGGATTTAATGCACAAGGACTATTAACACGTGTGTTCAAAGCTCGACTTCAGCAAACACCAAGCGAATACAGAAAAATAGTCAGAAAAAAATTGTTCTTCTAACCGATAAGCACTCCTTGTTAGGTCAACGTACGATCACAAGATTGAATTCATGTGCTTATTACTCCAAGAACATACCCTTAGTATAGAGTGTTGCCCATGTCTTTCTTACCGAATGCATTTTTGACTGTTTGCAGCTCAAAAGTGCAAGGGGTAATACGCCGGCGTGTACCTCCTGTTATTTTTCGAAGTAATTGTCGTTATATATAGCTCACTTAATTACAACGTGAATAGGAAGGAAACCATGAAGCGGTTAACAATAGTACTCGCTATTTTGAGTCTGATCAGTACATTCAATATCAGGGCAACCCCATCGGAAAGAGCCATTTACAACCCATATATTGACTTTGAGTGGGGCAATTGCCCCACGCAATTTAAAAGTTACGACAATAGAAACTTATGTAGTTTGGCTGAAGTCCCTTTAGACTGGGAAGCGCCCAATGCTAAAAAAATAGACATTCTAGTATCTAAATACCCTGCAAAATCTGGTAATAGCCAAGGTCAAATTTGGTTTTTACAAGGCGGACCTGGAGCCTCAGCAAGTTTTTACGTTAAAGAGTTTGAAACTAACCTCAACCATTTCACCCAAGACTACGACTTATATGTCATTGAGCATCGTGGTGTTGGGTGGTCAACACACTTAGCGTGCACAACTCCACCCACCGCTGATTACGCAGCGTATTCACAAGCCTGCTTTGACGAGCTCCACCAGCAATGGGGTGAAGGCCTTTACAAATTCACCACTACCTCTGCTGCAAAAGATCTTGATTATGTGATCTCCAAAAGTAAAACGATTGATTGGCTGCCCAGTTACGTTTATGGCGCTTCATACGGTACGTTGTGGGCACAAAGGTTTAGTCAAATCGCACCAACAGGCGCACAGGGGATCATTTTAGACTCAGTCGTACCAAGTGAAAAATTTGGTCTTGATTCATGGGATGAAAACTTCAATGATATTTTCGCCGATATGTTTACATATTGCCAAAATGACGACTTTTGTCGCTCACAATTAAGTCTCAATTCACTCGATGAGCTCAAAACGTTAGTCAACAAAGTTTATTCAGGTCAACACTGCCCCGCGACAAATTTTAAGCGCTTTGAACTGCAAGCTATATCCCTGATTGCATTAAGCCGCTCTGTTGAGCAAATACTCATCCCGATGTATCACAGACTAGCTCGATGTAACACGAACGACGTGATTGCACTCAATAACCTACATCGCTTTATGTTTACAGGTACAGGCAAGCAATTTATTGAATTGTCTGCCAAAGACCCATTTGACTCTTCCCCAATCGTATCGAAACTTATTGTACAAAATGAAATCAACTACAACGAACGTGATATTCATACAAAGCTTGAATATTGTAAGGATGCGATTTCATGTATTCCAGAATATATTCTTTACCAAAGACATATTGATAAACAAGTATGGGGAAATCGCTATATCGACCCCTATGCCTACCAGCCAACACAGCACTATATGCCGACACTGGTGCTCAATGGTGATTTAGACCCACAAACGCCTCATTACTATATACCCATTGTCCAAAGTGCGTTTACCAGCGGTAATCAGCGCTATGTTGAATTACCAGAAACAGAGCATGGGGTGATCTTTGTATCACATAGCACCAAAGAAAATGCCAATACTTGTGGTGTAGATATTATGCAAAGCTTTATCAATCACTTGTGGTCACAACCAGACACCAGTTGTATCAAAGACCTACAAGGCTTAAATTTTAAAGCGTCACAATTTGAAAGCCAAGTCATCTTTGGCAGCTCAGAGGCATTTAACGGTAACGCTATCACGCAATCATTACATGATTTAAACGTATTAAAAAACAGTAACCCGAATATCTATATACAAGCACGCGATACATTTTTACGACTGGCCGATTTTTAATTAAATCAATCAACTTATCTTTATGGGCTCTTCTCATTATCGGATCAGATGAGCTCAATCAGCTACATGACCTTATAAGTCTTCAGCAATCACTTTATAGCGTACTAAAAATCCTCTGTAACACTTTTTTCAGAAATCATAACACCCGTTGAAACTTAACTAGGATATAATCATGCCGCGTTTAAACCATACTATTGAACTAACTGGCAGCATATGTACGAAACTATTAAATTAAATCTGAACAATCTAAAAAACAACAAAATATTTGAGCTCACCGTTGTTGCAGTGATCATCATTTCCGCACTAGAGATTGGCGCAAAAACTTTTTCATTACCCAACACTGCAATTTCAATCACCCATGTACTCGATATTTTTATCACTCTCTTTTTTCTTTTCGAGATCTCTGTCCGTTTTATTGCTGATGACGATAAAAAGCGCTTTTTCAAAAAAGGCTGGAATGTTTTTGATACCCTGGTGGTTGCCATCAGCTTAGTGCCTATCAACGATAGCGAAATGGCCTTATTGGCAAGGTTGATAAGAGTATTCCGCGTACTCAGAATGGTATCTGTGGTCCCCGAGCTAAGAATTCTTATAAATTCATTGATAAAAGCACTGCCACAATTAGGGTATGTGATCTTATTGATGTTCATCATTTTCTACATATACGCAGCGATTGGCAGCTTTATATTCAATGACATAAACCCTAAGTTATGGGGCGATATAGCGATATCTATGTTAACGCTGTTCAGAATAATGACATTCGAAGACTGGACTGATATTCAGTATGAAACAATGGAAGTCTATCCAATGTCTTGGGTATTTTATTTATCATTTATCTTCTTTACCGCATTTGCATTTTTGAATATGGTCATCGGCATTGTGGTCAATGTAATGGAAGATGAACGTGCAAAAATGCGCCAAGAAAAAGAGTCAGCTAAAAATATCCCCACCATTGAAGACCTGCACAGTGAAATTCAGGAGTTGAAAAAGCTGATCCAGCAGCAATCCGAAAATCGCAAAGATACGTAGATAAACGAATGCAAAGAGCGCAGGTGTACACCTCGCTCTTTTTGCAATCGTAGCTTGAGAGCAAATTTCCGCCATCATCATAAAAATGTACTGTTTAACTCGCCATACTACCTTTAGGATGATTTCCCCTATTAGCAGCTTGCCTTATTTGCGTTGCTAGTGGTTTTTCAAAGAATCGATATGATACATACGCCGCACAAATACTTAATACTAAAGACACCAGTAATTTCATTTCCACCGATAACGTAAATTGATCCACCTTTACAATAATGGGCATATGCAACAAATATAATGAGTAAGATATTTTCCCCAAAAAATCCCCTAATTTATTTGCTAACAATATATTGTTATTCGGAACCAAAAAGACAATACAAAAAAACACCGTGCTCATCACAAACAAAACTTCATAGCTAAGCCACATTCTTCTTTTTGCATCAGAAGAAACAAATGAAAACTCAGGATACATAAGTGGAATCAGGCCTAGAACCAGTATAAAACCATGCTTTCTTAAATAATCTGGAACCTTAAAGGAGTGATAATGCATGCCAAAAATCACTCCTACGAAAAAGTAAGGTAAGGATCTCAATACATTAAAGATATTATAAGGAATCTCATAGATCTCACCATATAACCTTGGAAAGTTGGTAAGAAATAATAAAACCATTACACCAACGATAGATGCATAAATATATCCACTTCTTTGTTTCGCGAAAAACCAAAAGATCAAAAAAATGAAATAAAACTGAATTTCTGCGGGTATTGACCAAAATACACTTTCACCATAAACCAGGAACAAATGGCCTAATAACGAATTGAAGTCCGGTATGTGGTATAAACTATCATTGCCAGATACCGTTAGAAAATACGCGCTAAGGACAACCACAAAATAGAGCGGTAATACCCGCGCAAAGCGTGCGAATAAATAGTGCTTGATGTTTGACTTTGTAAAAGCTTTATTTAAATACAAATAAGACATCAAAAAGCCACTAAGTAAAAAAAACAGCATGACACCATATGCACCAGCGCCACCACCTAAAGCCCCATCAAGCCAATGCGTTATATCACTAAAGTGAGTAAAAAAAACAATCAGTGCCGCGAGTCCTCGAAGCGTATTTAATTTCCTGATCTGCATATCTGATATCTTCAAACGACTTTAATTTGCGACAGTGAATCCACTTGGATATGGGTTTGAAAATAATATGTTTCAGTAAGCTTACCATTCGATGCAAAGTATATTTTCACCCGTTTTGCCTCTCCAGTAACTAATATGGTTTTATTAATAAAGTAGCTTTCAGGGTGAGCACCAAATTTTGCAATAAAGTCACGTATGACTTTTGGGTGAAGTGATACAGAGATATTTCTTCTGTCTCGATAATCTAATTCAGTATTTAAATAAGTCGTGCGATGTTGCGTTCCCGATGCTTTTATAGGGAGCTGAAATGTCCCTTTTAGCCCATCTGGTGTGTTTCCTTCACTCAAAGCTATAATGTCCATCACATTGGTAAAGTACACATTTTTAGACACATTAGGCGTGCTGCATGCACTGAGAAAAAAAACAGCGATAAATAGTAAATACTTCAATTGTATAATTTCCTTATTAGTATATTTAATGAGCATAACAAAGCCCATTCCCACATTGATTTTTAACACCCCAATATTAATTCATTTATGATTTATAATCAAAGAGTTAGATTAAAAATCAGTGATCAAAAAAAATAAAAGCACATTTATGTGCCCTTATTTACTTATCTTGTGACACAGCACCACTCTATACTGGGTGCGCCCTTAAACGGGCCGAGAAGCTAACCATTTTTTCCGTCAATAGGTAATTTACCGGCACCAAAATTAAGGTAATGAGTGTAGCGAAAATAATACCGAACCCAAGAGATACGGCCATGGGTATTAAAAACTGAGCTTGTGTTTGCTGCTCGAATAATAGTGGCATCAAACCACAAAAAGTGGTGATACTGGTCAACATAACAGGTCTAAACCGAGCAGCGCCGGCATTCAGTACCGCAGTCATTGTATCAAGCCCTCGCTGACGTTGCTTATTGATGTAATCAACCAGTACCAATGAATCATTCACGACGACGCCTATCAGTGCCAACATACCCAATAAACTCATGATCGTCAGCTCCATTCCCATGATCCAATGGCCCACCACCGCTCCTATCATACCAAAGGGAATGACACTCATCACAATAAGAGGCTGCAAATACGATTTAAACGGAATGGCTAACAAGGTATAAATAACAAAAAATACAAACAGTAACGCCCAGCCTAACGAGCTAAATGACTCTCGCTGCTCTTTCGCTTCACCTTCTAATGAATGACTGACACCAGGGTACTGCAGCACCAATTGATCTAAATACACTTTCAGCTCTTCTTGCAGCACGGTCATATTGGTATTTTCTTTTTCAATGTCTGCCGTCACGTTCACGGTTCTATATCTGTCGATTCTATAAATACTCGATGGGCTTTGCCCCGGCGTTAACTTGGCGATATGGCTTAGCGGCACGGTGTGTCCATTGGGTGTATTAATGAGAATATCATTGAGTGTGGTTAAGTTACTGCGCTCAGTTAAGGGTAGCCTCACCATCACGCGCACATCATCTCTACCACGTTGAATTCGCTGTACTTGTGCACCAAAAAATGCGCGGCGGATCTGACGTGACACATCTGTGCGAGTTAAGCCAAGTGCTTTTCCCTGTTCAGTTAAATCAATTTGTAACTCTTCTTTCCCATCGCTCAAGCTGTCGACAATATCGAACACAGTAGGGTAAGTATTAAGGTTTTCTTTCACTTTATTCGCCGCTTCTTTTAACACAGCTAAAGAAGTCCCCGTTAACTGAACGTCAATTGGATCACTTGAACGGCCAATCTCAGCTCTAAACGTCAAGCTTTCAGCGCCTGGGATTTGACCGATGAGCTGCCGCCATTCGCTGACGAGTGCGCGTGAACCTATGTTTAGCGAACGAGTTTCTGGTGGTGTGATCTCAAAACGCACACGACCCACATTGCTGGCACCACCACGCCCGCCTGTGGTTGCCAATATATGCGTTATTACACTCTCCCCTGTATCAGGGTCTCTATATTTATCTTTTAATATCTGTGCTTTATCAGACATTAAATCAATGTATTTTGCCGTTACTTCAAAGGGCGTTCCCGTTGGCAAGGTCAAATTTGCCCTAACCGTTTCACTTGGGATCCGCGGGAAGAAAATAAACTTTGTCCAGCCGCTACTGATCAGCGCAATAATAATGAAAAAGACCCCAATAAAGGCGCTTAATGTCACGCCCTTATTGGAGACTGCCCGCTTTAAAAGTGGATGGTAGTATTTTAAAATTGCTCGTTCAAATCCATCTGCAAAGTTTTGCTGGAATTGACTAAAGCGACTGACTTTTCCCTTTTCTTTTCTTAACTTAAGATATTTAAGATGAGCAGGTAAAACAAACTTAGACTCAACCAAAGACATCAACAAGACGGGAATAACCACAACAGGAATTTGCGCAAACAACGCCCCCCGCGCGCCATCAATAAATGCCAATGGCAAAAATGCCGCAACCGTAGTTAAAATTCCAAAAGTCACAGGGGTGGCCACTTCAGTTGTACCACGGATTGCAGCCTCCTCACCTGACTCCGCACTATTAAGATGGGTATAAATATTTTCTCCGGTGACAATAGCATCGTCTACGACGATACCTAACACCAAAATAAACCCGAATAAGCTCATTATGTTCAGTGTGATACCAAAGAATGGCATCGCTAGAAAAGCCCCCATAAAAGACACTGGAATGCCAATAAACACCCAAAATGCAATCGCAGGTCTCAAGAACAAGGTTAACAAGGCCAGTACCAAAATCCCGCCTTGCATTGCATTGGAGGTCAAAGTGGATATACGATTTTTCACAATGGTTGAATCATCATCCCAATAGCTCAATTCATAGCCATAAGGCAAAGTATCTTGACGGCTTTCAATATAAGCTTTTACTTTGTCCGCGACTTCAATGGCACTTTGCTGGCCAATTCTATATACCTCAATAAATGCAGCTTGTTTACCATTAAAGCGCGTTCTGACTGGCGTTTCTTCGAAACCATCTAGAATTATTGCAATATCATCTAACCGTATCACTGAGCCATCTGCATTGGTTTTAATGGCTATTTGGGCAAATTCGTCTTTACGATACGCTTGTCCTTTCGAGCGCAACAGAATATCTCCCCCCGATGACTTCAAATTACCTGCTGATACATCTGCACTAGAACTCGCGATCAGGTTAGAAACCTGATCTATGGTTAAATTGTATTGGCGGAGTTTGTCTTGGCTGACTTCAATGGCAATTTCATAGTCTCTCACACCATCCAGTTCTATTTGTGTCACGCCATCTAGCCGCAACAGATCATCTCTTACCTGTTCAGCGAACTCTCTTGTTTCTTTCTCACTATAGTCTCCTGAAACCGTCACCGTAATCACGTCTCGCTTGCGTTGTGCCAACGAGATCACCGGCTTTTCTGCATCTGCGGGAAAGGTATTTATCGCATCTACTCGACTTTTTATATCAGCCAACATGTCTCTGGCATCGTAGCCGGTATCCACTTCTATTGTAACGGACGCAGAGCCTTCTGCTGAGCGACTCGATATTTTCTTAATGCCTTCTAAATCTTGTACCGCTTCTTCAATCCGAATGGCGACACCCTGTTCAACATCTTCAGGGGTCGCTCCGCGCAACGACATATTGATGCTAATTCTATCGGTTTCAAATGAGGGAAATACTTCTAACGGTATTTGTGTTGAGACTGAGAACAGCCCACCAAGTAAGATAGAAATCATCAGCAAATTGGCTGCCACATGATTTCGCGTAAACCAAGCAATCATAAGTCAGCTCCTTTTACTTTTTCCCGTCGCTCTTGTCTACCACCCTTTGTTTTGCGCTTATCAGCAATTTGAGGTTCACTGTTATCACTAATAACAACCACTTTGGTTCCTGAGCTCACTTGGCCAAGCGGGGTTGTTACCAAACGCATGCCTGCGTCTATACCCGATTTTACAATGGCAATTTCTTTATTTTGCCAAGCTAGCTGAACGTCCTTTCTCATTAATAAATTATCGTCATTTAACACATACACATAACTGCCCTGATAAATGGCATTATTGGGGATTGTAATCGCATTATTAAGCGTTTTCCCGGTGATTTCAGCGTTAACGTACTGACCGATTTTAATCGCAAAGCCCGCCATTTTATCCACTGAATAGGGGTCTTCAATTTGCGCAACTACATAGAGCTGTTGAGATTGCTCACTGATAGCGCCTTCCGTTCTGATTATCTGCCCATGCCATTGCTGAGTACCCACTAAATCAGAGGTTAAGGTCACTTGGGTTTGAAGCCCATTATGAGTCCCCTCTCGAGAGCGTTCTGGTAAATTAATAAACGCCAAATCACGGTTATTAATCGGTAACCTTATTTCAACATAGTCTATGGCATAAATTTCAGCTATTTGGCCATTGCTAGACACAACCTGACCTAAGTCGACTTTTTTCGATAATACTCTCCCTGAAAATGGCGCTACAACAGATGTACGCTCCAAAGCCAACTGCGCTTTTTCTAATTTGGCCTGTGCCGACAGCACATTAGCTTGTTGTGCTGCCAATTGTGGCTTACGTAAAACCAATTCACTGGCTTGACTACCATTGCCTAAACGTAGCCAATCTTCCTTCGCTTGCTCACTGCGTGCCTGTTCTTCTAATAAAGCCTGCTCTGCACTTAATAAAGTTGCCTGTGATATTTTCACTTCTGCTTGATAATCTCTGTCATCAATACGCAACAACACATCTCCTTTTTCAAAGAAGCCACCGTCTCTAAAGCGATCATTAATGTAACTCACTTCCCCTGAGACTTGCGCAACTAACAGACTTTGTGTTCTCGGTTTTACAACGCCATAACTGGCAATGTTGAAGGTAAACTCACTAGATTGAAGTCGTTCAACTTCAACCAACATCTGCGCTTGAGGCTTGCTTTTTGACCGGCTATTCTTAGGTGGGTTATTAACAATCAACATAATTGCGGCAACCGATATAACCAATACTGCGACTGGCAACAAAATGCGTTTTCTCTTACTCATTGACTTTGCCTTTTACCTGTCCTGATTGAAAATCGCCGCCAAGTGCCAAATATAGCTCTACGCGATTTCTAATGATTTGATTTTTAATTGAGATAAGCCCACTTTGCGCTTCAAACGAGCGTTTTTGAGCATCTAATACCGTAGTGTACGACACCAAGCCTTTTTGATATTGCGCAAAAGATAATTGTTCCGCTAACTTGGCATTTGTCGCAGCAGCAGAGGTATTTTCGTATTGCCGTTGCAACGATTGCTCACTGGTGATGCCATTTTCTACCTGTTCAAACGCGTTATGTAGTGCTTCTAGATAAGATAATTCTGTTACCTGTAACTCAATTCGCGCCTTTTCTTCATTGGCGGCCAATTTTCCCGCATTAAACAACGGCGCTGTAATGCCAGATAATAACGACCAACCTACACTAGAAGATGACAGTAAATCAGCCAAGTCATCACTACTGGTACCGTATTTCGCGGTTAAATTAAGACTTGGAAAGCGCTGTTTATGAGCATACGCAAGTCCAGCATCTTGTGCTAACAATTGATACCAACTCGCACGAAGCGCCGGTTTACGCCTAATAAGATCAGAGGGTAAACCCAATAGTAATGCTGACTCTATTACCGGCAACGTTGCTGCTACTTCAATAAGGCCTGTGGGATAATGCCCCAACAAACGTTCTAGCTCGCGTTTCTTTTGCACACTTAGCGCTTTTTGGCTGGCCAACTTGGCTTTTTCATTACTCCGCTCATTACGTGTTAAATACACATCTAAAGCGCTGTTTAGGCCTTGTTTATACCCATTTTCAATAATATCTAAGTTTTGTTTAGCCAGCTCGACTCTCTCTTGTAGCAATGTGAGCTGACCTTGCGCTTCGATAACCGAAAACCATGCTATGACAACTTTGGCGACTAAGTCATAGGTATGCTGAGATAAAGTTTCTTGCTGTGCTAACAACGACAAATTATCTCTGCGTTCGCCAGCAGAGAGTTTACCCCATACATCTAATTCATAACGCAGTGTTAAGTCTAATGCGTGACTATTTCCAGTGGTACCTGACGAGGCATTTTTCCGGCGGCTACTATCCAAAGACATATCAAGAGAGGGCCATAAAGCACTACCTGAGACAATAAGCTGCTGCTTTGCTGATTCGACCGCCAGTTGCTGCTGCTTGAGTACGCGATTATTTTCTATGGCGATGTCAACTAACTGATGCAAATGTGATGTTGAGAACTGTTCCAGCCAGTTTAAATCAACTGGTTGTAAAGTTTGTGGGTACTGCCATGCACTCGGAATTACCAAATTTTGCTGATAATCGGGAGAAATATCAAACGTACTCGTACACCCAGTTAACACTATTGCTACCGCGACACTGACTGCGGTTATTTTTAGCATTATAATTCTTTCCTGTTAGTTTATAAGACGCTAATTAGTTATTTCTAGTGTAATTTGCTTAATCGTCAAGTCTCAACAAACTTTACAAAGACTTACATTCAATATTGCTCAACTTAGACTATTCCCTCGCAGTAAAAAGCATACGATTTGACCCGATTATTCTAAGTGTTCAGGGAAAAAAACAAGCACTATTAGTGCCGTTTAGTTATGAATACGATATACAACAAAGGGAAACTAGCCGGTAAAAATAACCATAAGAAAGAAACAATCGATATGATGCTATAAACATCACTTTCAAATAACTGACAGCAGAACAGCTGTAATAAACGACGTTATGTATAGTAAGAATACAAACTAAACACAGCACACACTTGGGGCTAAAGTCACTGTACATTGGGTAATATACGTACTTTAACCACAATCACGCTTACTCATGCTTACTCACATAAGACCTCATAGCCCCTATTTGATTTACGCGCTACAAGCCCAAATACAGGTTAACCTTCAGCTTTACTCACAATTACGGAAAACGCTTTGCCATCCATATTTATACTTGCTTCTTTGCCAAGCTCAACCACTAAAGACGGTGACATCTGTTTTCCTCCTAGCTCTAATTCGCTGACTATACTAACCGTGGAGCCATCGATCGGTGCTACCGTTAGTGAAAAACGATACAATTCACTGACTGAAATTGACCCTGTTTCATTTGAATTCACAATTAACGTCGGTGCACCAATTAAGTGCTTATCGTTATAGATTTTTGTATTTACGACAAAGCGCTCACTGGCATGTGCAATAGACACAAAACCCAATAGCGTCACTAGTCCAATTAGTTTTTTCATTATTATCTCCATAAATGCTGTTAACCACTGCGGTCAAGCTCACAACTGTGGTGTTGCCTCTCAAAACAATAGGCCATTACTTATAAAATGTATCGACATGCATAAACATCACATAGCGCGTCATATAATCAAGCCATAACCGCTACTTGGTTGAGCCATATAACAGTACTTTATTAAACCCGCTTTATAATAAAACCCCCCGTACAATCAATATATCATCCTATTATTTTGTTTACATTTTTGTTGCAATACCTTGCACCACGGCGCCTAGCCCAGTATGAAATACCCCTTCGACTACATTGCGTTCCAACTCTACTAGTAAATTAAAGTTTAATGATGGCAATTCAGCGCTCAGTGATTGCGCCGATTGCATTGTATCCACTGCAGTTCCACCACCAGTACCAAACCTCACTTGTTCTGGCCTGTAAGCCTCAATCAAGAATACCCCTTGGTTTTTAAGTCCATGCTGAACTTGTTTGTACAGTGTTTTTCGCAGTAATGATGGCAAGGGGAAAAATATCGAAATAATGCCATCCCAATGTGCTTGCCCTAAGTCATACTCGTTCAAGTCAGCATGAATAAACTCCACCTCTGCCCCTTGCTCTTTTGCCAACTTCTTACCTTTATTTAGACCCACTAATGAAGAATCTACCGCCGTGACTGAATAACCCTGCTTAGCTAAGAAAACGGCATTTCGACCTTCTCCTTCACCTAAACTTAAAATTCTTCCTTTTGGCAATGCGCTAACATGTTTTTTTAAAAAATCGTTCGGCTTTGTTCCATAGACGTATTCTTGTGAATTATAACGTTCATCCCACATCGTATTTTTCCTCTTCGGTGTTCACATTTAATGATATAGTGAATGCTAATACTTCAAGTCGACTTGAAGTCAAGAGGAAAAGTTATGGATATAGGTAAAGTTGCAAAAGCGTCTGGACTGCCCACGTCAACATTGCGCTTTTATGAAGAGAAAGGCCTAATAGAGTCAATTGGTAGAAATGGCTTAAGGAGGGTGTTTTCGCCACAGGTAATTAATACACTCGCACTCATTTCATTGGGCCGTAATGTTGGCTTATCACTTGATGAAATAGGTGCAATGTTACACCCAAAAGGCGTGCACATTGACAGGCCTCTACTGTTATCAAAAGCGGATGAATTAGATAAAAAAATTACAGAAATGACAGCAATGAGAGACGGCCTTCGACATGCCGCCGCTTGCCAAGCACCAAGTCATGCTGAGTGTCCAAAATTTCTTCGGCTACTCAACATTGCTGGTAAAAAGCGATATCGGCCTAAGAGGCCACTTTAAAGTATGTTCTAGATGCTGACACATGTGCCGATAATCTCATTTTACATTAATTCATCTTTATCACTGCTGGGTGTGTCTCTGATGCATATTCGTGATAAATGTCATCAAGGTAATTACTTAATTCTGTCTGTTGAAGCTCAGGAGGAAGAACAACATCATAAACACGTACCCTTAGACTTGTATCGGATTCATGATACAACTGCCATTCTTGCCCACACCTAAGCACTGACATATGCTTGCCAAATACATTGAACTTAATGACCATCACCTTACCCTTTCACTCCGTTAATTTAATTCATGCACGTACCAACATCTGAGCTGACCCCATAAGCCGGCCATATAATTTGCGGTAAGCGCCACCGTGATACTAAATAACCTCAGTCCTGGATAAGCGAATTTGCCCAATAAAGCTATTTTTCTCATTCTCGGCGTTGCTTTCATTTGTAATAGCCCGCTATTACTGCATAAAAGCGCCTTGATATTGAACAAAATATCATCATTGGATTGGACGTAAGTTTGTTTTCAAAACATTTTCTATTCCAAAACCCTTATCCAAACCTGAGGTTAAATAGGCTTTTTCTGCTCTTTACCTAACACATTGATTACAAGAAAGTGTTTAATGATAATTTTATAACTCATTTGATTAAGTATGTATATACAGTGCAACTGCCAAACATATTCAACCTATTATTTACATAAAATAAAACCCCTCCTCCGCTTTTGTTTTTTTACCCATTGATGTTCGCCTTTTTGAACAAAAAGAATAAAACCCAAAATTTCAGCTACCGAGAATGACGGAGTAACACGATTTGAACGCCTAAAAAATCAAATGAATCAACTACTAAAATCAACAGTCTCACTGGTACTCGTTTTTTGTAATGGCCTGTAATACAAATAATCACTTTAAGCATCTACATTCACTTGAGCAATATGAACTTGGGTAAACACCCCCAACAACAGCCCAATAGCCACTGAGAAAATTCCTGACCGTCGACCAAAGGAATTTAAGTAAGTTAAATGAGGTGAATAAATGCGCCATGAAGCAACAACCCTATTACCAACGGAGCTAGGCACTTTTAGTGTCAGAATCTATCGGAACAAGCAAAATCAGGAAGTCACAGCTATTTGTGCCGGCGATATCAACGGCCAAAAAGATTTGCCAGTTCGTGTTCATTCGGCCTGCTTTACAGCTGAAGCCCTCGGTTCGCTGAAGTGTGATTGTAAACAACAACTTGATTTTGCACTGGACTATATTGCCAAAAACGGGGGCGTTGTATTGTACTTACCGCAAGAAGGCCGTGGTATTGGTCTGAGTAATAAGATCCGTGCGTACGCACTACAAGAAAAAGGTCACAATACCATAGAAGCAAACCGCATACTTGGCTTACCGATAGACAGTCGAACCTATGAAGATGCCCGAGACATCCTCCATCACCTCAATGTCATTTCGATTCGGCTACTGACCAACAACCCATTGAAGTTGAAAAACCTCAGTGAACTTGGCATCACTGTATCAGGTCGAATTCCCATCGCCTGTGAAGCCAATTTTCACTCAGCGGCATATCTAGAAACCAAACAACAACACATGGGCCACCTCATAAAAACAGAGCAACACAGCGCAAGCTCAGTATCACATAATAAGTCCGCCACTGACCGCCCTTTTATTCACGTGAATTTTGCTATTGATAGCCAAGCTTGCACCGCGGGTAACAATGGTGAGTCTATTTCCATTTCATGCCCGAAAGACTGGCAACGGGTTCATGAGTTAAGAGAAAAGTATTGTGCTGTCGCTGTTGGCGCAAAAACTTGGCTAAACGATACGCCAAAACTAACAGCTCGACACAATATTTTAGGCAGAGAGCCAATAAAACAACCCGCTAGGGTCATTTTTTCCGGTCAACATTACTGCTCCTTAAACAACGAACAAAACGAGAGAAAAACGTATATTATCGGCCATGTCAAAAACACACTGACCACTGAACATACTTTGATCACGGCGTTAGATCACCAACTCGCTCACCCATTGGCACAACTTAGTGAACACGGCATTCAGTCAATCCTAGTTGAAGGGGGGCTACAGCTTGTTAATTCCTTTATCAAGCAAGGTGTGGTCGATTTGCTCACCATTTATGTACGCACAGTGTGTATTACAAGTGCGATTAGAGCTGCCACCGAAGTGCTTCCAGGGCTTGCTGCCGATGAAATAACAGCCTGCTCGTACGGTGAAGGGATCTTATTATCAGCGTCTATGTCACAGTCACTCCATACCCAAACAGAATATGAGGTGGCCATATAATGAATGAGCTAATCTTTGCACTACTCAATCAGGAATCACAGCAAGCTGAATATGACCAGAAAAAGCTAAGAGCGCTGACCCTCGCTTGGTCACGCTATGGCTATCATGGCAATGTGATAGAACACAACAATATTGATCAGCTCCTCACAGAAGCCGCTCACACTTCTGCACGCTATTGCTTAATACAACATGTTGGTCATGTTATCGATGAGCAATGGTATTTATCTCATTGGCGCCAAGAGGGGTTCTATCAAGGTATACAACGTATAATCAGCGGTCCCGATTTTCTTGTCGCCGGAGAGCCCATTGTCACTGAGCACGACACCTGTGGTCTAAATACTGATTGTCTACTCGTGAACTTAGCGTGTTATCGACAACTGGCACACCCTAAATTTGGCGATACTAAGACAAAAAACCATTGCGTCACCCATCATGCTGGGTGGCACTTTATTCAAGCCAGTTTCGAGCACAACTTACCCTTGATCCGATTTGGTGAGTCAATTAATAACTGCCGATTTGACCTAGCCAAAGAATCACAGAACAATCAATTTGACCAACTAATAGGCCTGCCCGTTGATAAAATTGACGATACCAAAGGCCTTTCTCGAGCCCAAACTGAGTTTATACAGCGGATCAAAAAGCAGCTAAACAATGCCCAAAAAGGCGCTTTCTTATTTAATATTGAATCTTATCAAGATCTTGTTCAAACAAATAATAATCCCCTTGATGCGGTATTTAGTGTCGCTGCTGGCTTTAAACCTTATCGCATATTGTTTACACAAGGGTTTCATGAAAACACACATGTTGTGCTATTTGACTACAGCTTAAAAGCCCTAGAAATTCGCCGCTACATTATTGAGCATTGGGATGGAAACAACTTTCCTGATTTTGTTCGTCAGTTATTTAAACACTTTCCGGAACCAGAAGTATTTTATCAGCTCTGGTACGGCGCAACGCCCAGTACACTAGACTGGCATGATATGGAATCTCTCTGGCAGCAGGAATTAGAGAAATGGGGCGGTCCAGAAGCATTCCAGACGCATTGGCAGCAGTGTCGCCAGTTACCACATCAATATTTACATTGTGATTTATTGCAAGATAGACAAAATTTGCTGAAGGCATTGAGTGAGTATAACGCCAGTTATATTTGGTGGAGTAATGCGTTTTTTACCATTTACAGTCATTGGCACTATAGCGCAGCAGAACGCAAGGCACATTATTTGGACTGGATAACTGAATTGTCAAACACCGCACCTAATTGCCAAATTAATGGTGCTGACCACAATAATATCGCTGTAAATAGCCTAAGTGCACAACAATATTTTCAAGTGTTTAATCAGCAACAATATGATCAATTAACCCCTCAGAAACATCACCACATTGAGATGCTATTTTAGCAAGGAGTTATATATGGAAACGACATCATTTGTACGCCACCGAGGCCCTATTACCTGTGCAGCACAGGTCCCTAATAGCACCAAAATTATCACATCAGGGTATGACAGTGCTGTTGCTATTTTCGATATAAACAGTGCGCAAGTGAATTTGTTAGGGTATCACGCGCACTTGGTTAATCGAGTTACCGTCAATCAAACCGGCAGTTATGCGGTCACTGCCTCATCAGACTATAACTTATACCTTTGGGACCTTAATAAACAGGAACTCGCTTTGGTGCTCAAAGGACATGACGATGATGTAGAAGACTTTGTTTTTATTAGCGATGAGCTCGGTGCCTCTGTATCACGAGATTGGCGCATCATTATTTGGGACCTGACCCAAGGTGCCATTAAACGTATTATTCTCGGCCATGAAAAAGATGTACTGTCAATTAGTTACCTAAACGGCAAACTCTACACGTCGGGTGATGATATGACTTTGCGAATTTGGGATGTAGAAACGGGTGAGGCGCTGGCAAAAATAGGGCCTTTTGACACTGAAACTGACACCTGTGCGATTGATGCGTTACATAATCGGGTGGTATTGGGTTGTGATGATGGTGTCATCCGAATTTTTAATATCAATGATAATCAACTAATTGCAGAAATTCCGGGGCACCATTCTGCCATTAAAAAAGTCGCGGTGTCACCCGAAAATGGGGATATTCTTTCCGCCGCCTACGATCAACAGATCTTAATTTGGGATCACACAACGTTTCACCAAAAACAAAAACTGGCCAGCCACCCAGCCCTATGGGAGCGCTCTTTTAACTGGTCTACAGACGGTAAAAATATCGTCGCGGGTACTTTTGATGGCACCGTAATAGTATGGAATGCGCACTCAGGAGAGTGCATTCATGAGTTGGGTGAAAACTCACAATCACCAGGTAACCCTTGCTTTAACGATCTGGCTTCTAAAAATGACCAGCAGCTTGTCATGGTCAGTGATGACGGCGTGGTCCGTATTGGCGTGTTAGATGAACATAACGCCAGTTGGCAAGCCAAACAGCCTCCTGAACTCGGTAGAGTTTTAATGAATGCCGTGGCTTTTTGCCCAACCAGACAAAATGTCATTACTGGGGCACATAATCAACATTTATACCTGTTTCAGCAAAACGCAGAAAACCTCAAGCAAACCTCATGTATTGCGCTCAATGAAGGCCCTGTTAACAGCATTCGAACTTCACACTTAACCGCTCATCAAGGTGAAATTTTTGTAGCTTGCTACAGTGGGACACTTGCTCATTTAAGTCATGATGGGGAGTTACTCAATAAGATCCCCGCACATGATAATGCAATTAAAGCGTTGGCACTTCATCCAACTCGTGCCATTGGGGTTAGCTGTTGTGCCGAGGGCACTCTCATGAGCTGGGACTTTAATGGCAAATTGTTAAAAGAATATAAAGGTCATACTGCTATCATTGATGATGTTGACATAGACCCTTCTGGTCAATTTATTGCTAGCACAGGCCGAGATTTTACTCTAAAAATACATGGTATCGACGATGGTATTTTATATCACACCATACATTTAGGGCGACGCTCGCCTAAATCATTGTGTTTCATTTCTCCAGAAGTGGTTATTGTCACCAACTACTGGGGAGAGTTATTGCGCGTTTCATTAAAAGATGGCGCTATTATCAGAGAAATAATCGCCCAAAACGGGATCAGTTCTATCATTAAGCATGGCAAGCATTATGCTGTATCGTCTTATGATGGCGCGATTTATCTCATTGAGCCACAAAAACTCAAGGTACTAAATTCGTTACGCTCGATGACACAACAAGTGGAGGCACCCGCCTTTGCGTGATTATAAGACACCGCATTGCCGCTTTATCATACTAGCCGCGCCTCGCAGCGGCAGTAATATGTTAAGTAGCATGCTTAACTCACATCCCTCAGTATTATGCCATCACGAATTGTATAACCCTGAGGGAATTCATTACGCATTGTCACTCAGAGACACCGAGTTCAGCTTAGCCATCAACCAACAACAGCGAGATAAAGATCCTCTCGGTTTCCTTGCACGAACTTGGGCACATGCTCAAGGTATGCCTTGCGTCGGGTTTAAGATGACGCATAAACAAAATCAGCAGGTGTTTGATTATGCGATAAATGACCCAAGTATCAAAAAAATCGTCTTGCATCGTAACAATCAAGTGAAAGTCCATGTCTCGAAATTGATTGCTGAAAAAAATGGCATATGGGAAAGCTATGGTCTGCAAGAGCACGCCCCAACAGTACGCACGTTGCCGATTGGAAATACCAGTACGCGAGTAACCGTAGAATTAACCAAGCTAGAGCAAGACATCGCGATGAATCGAGCATTTTATCAAGAAATAACACACCGCTTGACGCAGTCAAAACAGCCTTATCTTAAATTAGAATATGAAAGCCTCACACAGCAAGACACTCTAGAAAAACTGTTTCATTTTTTAGCAATAGCGCCTCATGCATTAACAACGCGCAGCCAGAAACAAAACCTAACGGATCTAAAACACAATATCGACAACTTTTCAGCACTATTACGTCAAGTCCAAGATGATGAACTATATCGTCAACTCACAGATAATGTCACTTAACAGGAGTTTACCTTGCACCCACAAGCCACAAAAATCAAAATAGTCATTCTCGATATTGACGGTGTTATGACAAATGGCCAAGTAGGCTACGGCGCTAACAACGCTATCAAGTTTTTTGATTCCAAAGACGATCATATGATCAGAATGACCATCAGAGAAGGTTTGCCCGTTGCGATCATTTCCGGTCGTAATGATCAAGCAAACCGTAACCACGCTGACGAGCTCGGTATATCGCCTTGCTACTTTGGCGAAAAAGTAAAGCTGAATGCATTTGATACCCTCCTGAATGACCTCAACTTAACCGCCGAACAATGTGTGTACATAGGCGATGATGTCATGGACATTCCGTTGCTAAAAAGATGTGGTATAGGCGTTGCGGTGGCCGATGCCAGTGACGAAGCCAAACAATACGCAGATATCATCAGCCAAAACCGCGGCGGTCACGGTGCTGTCCGTGAAATACTCGTGCAATTACTCAAAGCACAAAATCGCTGGGATAGCGCTATGGCAAGGTATTTAGACTAATAATGATCGTTTCAGTTATAAAACACCATAAATAGAAATTGGGGCCTTATTCCGATGAGTTATCAAAAGTTTGTTATTATCTCCTATCTTCGCTCTGGGACACATTTACTGCGTACCGCATTAGAGTCGCACCCTCATATCGTTTGTCAAACGGAAGTGTTTAATTCCGATAACCCTAACTTGCCCTACTCGTTAAGCCTGTCTTCACAGCAAGTATTGGATGATTGGGTATATAATAAGATCCCTACTCAAACGAGCCATGTTGGTTTTGTATTGCAAGCCTACCACCCTTTTTCCTTAAAAGCGTTTCCGGGTATTAAAGCGAATGCACGATGGAATGATATTTGGACTATTCTCAAAGAAATCCCTGATTTGAAGGTGATTCATTTACGTCGAGAAAATTTGCTACGGCGGCATTTATCCCATGTTCGGGCCCGAGATAGCCAGCAATGGCACAATTGGGACGCACGGCAATTACAACATATCAGTTTACTAGAAGCCCCACCTAACGCGCATATTGATCAATATAAGAAACCAAGCACTTCTTTAACATTAGATGAAAATAGACTGCATCAAGACTTTACCGAAGTTAATGAGTGGCACCAACGTGCCGAATTACACTTTGGGGATCATCATACTTGTGATGTGCTTTACGAGTCGCTGCAACATAACTTTCAAAATGAATGCGCGCGTGTCCTAAAGTTTTTAGGGGCAAGCCCTTACACACTTTCTGGAGGTGTACGTAAACTAGAAAATAGACCATTATCTGAATGCATAACAAACTATCACACACTTAAAAACACATTCGCAGGCAGCCCATGGCAACATTACTTCGAAGATTAAACTCTTAATAACTTAAATGACTTAAATGACTTAAATGACTTAAATGACTTAAATGACTTAAATGACTTAATAGACTTAATAGACTTAATAGACTTAATAGACTAAGACGATAAAAAACCACGGTAGCTTGATCTACCGTGGTTTATGGTATCACTGCAATCACTTTTCAACATTAAGTGGAGTGATGCTGCTAAATATATGGCTCACATCAAATGCTTCTTGTGGTGGTGTTGAGGTAGACGGTAAGGTAACGCCATGACAACCAAAGCAGTTAATTGGCTTAAAGCTCACCGGTGATGTTGATGACGCCTGATGGAATGTTTCCATTGTGGTGTTGGCTAATGACAACGAGCCACGTAACTCGTCGCTGCTACCATTTTTTGGGATCTCACCTCTTGCCGTCCAGATACTCCCTACTTGGAAGTAATTGGCACGCACGTCTCCCACACCTTTCAGCCAAGGTAAAATAGAGTGGTTCAGCGAGATCAAATCTGTGTTGTTACTCACTATCTCTTTGTCTTTATTGTTTGGCTCACTTCCCCAAGGGTCTTGACGAATAACATTGTTTTCTTGGATTTTGCTATCATTAATAGCAACAATATCACCAACATTGCAGGTTTTTGCGATTACACAGTCCGTTTTACTACCAGCAACAACTTGATACTCATTCACTTTGGTGGTCGACTTAGTATTACTTTTTGTAAAGGTCCACTTTCCTTCTGAATCAAACTCATGTTCAACACGCTTACCTTTATTATTGGTGTAATAGAAGTCTTGATCAGGTACATTGTCTAAATGTTCAAATGTGGCCCATACCATTTCAGGGTGGCCATTCACTGTACCCACAACATGCATGCCCACTAGCGCTAGCTTTTTACTGACAGCAGAATCTGCTTGCAAGGCCCATTTGGTATCACTGACTTTTTTATACCAAGGCACCATAGCATCTATGACTAAATACTGACTGGCATCAACGGTGCTAGCATCAACCCAAGAAGTTTTGATCTCCATCACCAACGCTTCACCATCTTTAAAAGAGCGCCCAGCAAAATCTTCAACTCGGCGCAGCCCCTGAATTGTGTTGGGGAATTCGGTTGCAATGTCAGTTCCTTTAAATGCGCCGGCTTGTTCACCTGTGCGGTAATAAGCAAACACATCATTGACGTTAATGCCATAATAAGTGAGTGAATCTTGCTGTGAAATAAGAACCCCTGAGCCACCCGCTTGCCCCGTACTATCAATCGGATCGTCATCTTTTAAGGTGCGTATATTAAAGTTGTTATTCAATGTATCAACTGAATTGCTGAGCATTTTAAAGCCACTACCTGAGTGAATAACATCATAGAAGCTAGGGCCATCAAATACATAAGCATTGCCCACTGGCGATGACAGCCACAAAAACATTTGTGCACCCCATTTGTAAAAATCACAACGGGAGTTACCATCAAAATCAGCAAACACCGGGTCTAAACTATTCGCAGGCCAAACCATCCCCCCTTTTGTAATATCACCTTGTGCGAACCATTTATTTAAGGTTGTTTCAGACACCGTGCAGGTTTCTTGTGCATCGGTGGGAATTTGAGTTTCAGCCTGACTCACTGCGCTTCCTACTAACAAACTTGTGTAAATAAGGCCCAGTGACGGTTTAAAGAATTTTCTAGCCATTAACTTTCTCCATGAATATTAACACTATTTCAAAGCTACTTTGCTGGTAACGAAAAATCAGTTTCAACGGTTGATTTTCCTTTGTGTGGTTATCTGAGATCAAATAGATAGGAAGTCACAATACATATGCAGGTGTCGGAGCTAGGTAAATCAGAACGACAATATGTGTTCGATAGTGGATTAGTTTCCCTACATCGACAATGCACTTGCCAAATTGCTTAGCTTCCAAATCATATTAAAATCTCTAAATAAGCATAAGCGCTAGAGTTGGAAAAAAGTATTACAGGCAATTACAGGGGTAAAGTGAGTGAATTTACTAGAAACTTCGGCTGTGCAGCTCCACTCACAAATAGAAAGAAGAAATCAACATGAGGGGCCTGCATGTTGAGAAAATACAATCAAACACGAAAATATCACTGTAAGCGCCATCGATAAATTGATGGCTCTCATGCCCATTAACCGCTTTTTATCGTCACCTTAAAATGTTGCTGGTCGTTGATATCTGGTTCTTCAAAATACTGAGTAACGTGATGAAACATGGCTTCAGTATCAAAAGCAGCCCGAGCGGGTTGTTCAATACGCCTTTGTGCTATGTGCTTTAAACACGTTTCATCGCTGACTTTTAAATATATAAGCTCGGCTTTTGCACCCACTTCTGAAGTTAGCGAGTTAAACCATGCACGTTGCTTTTTAGTATTGCCTGGAAAATCCATGACCACATTTATGCCAGTGCGTAATATATTTTGCACATGTTGTTTTACTAAAGGTCTCAATCGCCCCGAGAAGCTAATATAATCTTCAAATGAATTAATTTGGCTCGGATATAGTATTGATAACCACTCATCTTCACTAATAAGTACTGCATTGTGGGCTGAGGCAACGGTTTTAGATTGAGTTGATTTTCCAGCTCCCATTTTAGCGCAGAAAAATATCACTGTTCCTCTGTGTGTCATAAGCCCCCCCCCCTGCTACGTAGCATAAAATACTGTACCTTAAACTACGTTTTTTTACTGATTGACCTTATTACTAGTATTACTTGCCCCAATTACAGTCGACGCCCATAAAAACATAGACATTAGTTTTACCCCGCAAGCACTCCTATACACCGACCAATGCTTTATTTTATCAGAGTTTTTCATATCAATAAGCTTTTCAAAATCATCAACGAAAAGATGGCAGTCCTTTATCTGGATATTTTTCAATGACTCAATAGAAGCTAAAGAATTTTCGAAGCGTTCAATAGATATTTTCAATCGTTCATTTTCAGATAGTTTATTAGGGTTTGTAACTAGCTCATTACTTACAGCCTTTAATTCATCATCAACCACCCCTGTAAATTTAGCTCCTCCAAATCTATTATATAAATAACAAACTTGGCTTTTAAATTCCCTATCGACAAACAAATCTAATATCCTACCCGACCAAGCACTGCCGAATAAAACAACAAAAAAACCAACAAACAACATAATAACCATACTCAAAACTTCCTCCTTGAAATATAAATATAACCGCCCATTTAAAACAAATTAAATTACCACCAAACAATAAAGATGACTACCATTAAACATTAAAGATTAAAATTAATTTATATAACAAAACCCCCACTTTATTATTAATAAAACCCACAACCAATGAAGTAACATTTGTTTATCAAAATAAAACACCGCACCTAATACCTAGTTCATTTTACTTTTAATTATTCATGTCTCAATTTAGTTAAAAATACCAAAAGTACCCTATAAAATATAAAACCCACCTAGACTATGGATATGTGCTGCTCAAAATCATTTAAAAAAACTGGCTACTGATATCACTTAAATTTGGAAAAATAGTTACATCAAATGGATTCCAATTGCCCATTTAAAACTCTCTATTTCGGTAATAAATCACCGTCTTTTACAAACATAATCAATTGACTGATAGTTGCAACCACTAAGCTCGGCTGTTCCACCGGAATATTATGCCCAACGGCATCTGATACAATATGAATCGCATTTGAATTCTTTCTAATTAACGAGGCATGGAGATTTCTCCATATCTCTTTGCCTTTTGCACTATGGCCAATCCACCAATCACTCTCACCTAACTTGCTCGATGTTACAATCGCCGTCGGTATGGTCGTTATTGCACCTTTGTCAGAGAGTGAGCCCTGCTTATATATGTTTTGTAACATAGCCCATTCACGACTCCCAGTCATCATAGCGTTCAATTTAATATCGTCACGCTCAAACCAAGCACGATCTAATTTACTAAGCTGATCAGAGAAAAGTTCATGGCTCGGATCTAATAACACAATCCCCGTGATGTGTTCAGAGAAAGCCACCGCGTACTCTCTAACGTGCAAACCACCGTAAGAATGACCAACTAGGACAATATTATTTTTTATTTTCAATGATGTAAGTAATTCATGTAAACGTTGATTTGAGCGAGTTATTGATACATCCGTTGAATCTGTAGACCGGCCAATTCCAGCTCGTGAATAAATAATAATCCTGTGAGGTAGTTTGCGCAGCTCACTCAACACAGGCTGCCAGTAACTAACGCCCATACCAATACCTGATTCAATAACTATATTGAACTCACCCGTTCCAACATCAATGTATTCAAGGTCCATGTATTTATTTTGAGCTATGTTTAGCTCCACTTTACCCAAAGAATAAAAGCTAGCCAATAATAAACAAAATACATTCAGCAATACGATTATTTTCACTGTTTTCCCTTCACCTACTCACTCTCATATAAATATTTAACGACTTTATTAAAATGCACGCTTAAAAATTAAAGGTAGAAAACCAACCACACTTTAGTTATCGTGCTAATAAGCTTTAAAATATATAATACTAAACAATAACACCATTATGGTGAAAAATAACAATTGAAACCCTCGCTTTCTATATTTATGCGCACATTGGGCTACCGTTTCATTTGATATTTCACCTAAAACATTCATACTTTTTGGTCTTAAAAAAGCAAACGGAATATTAACATGCTTGGGGGAGCCAAGCGCGCGCCAAATATCGGGTTCTAATAGCTTTACCGATTGATAATATTTATATTCCGCAATACATGAGCGAAACATAAGAAAAACCCACATTAAAGCAACTAAACCTACAACCCACATAATAACCTCCCCTAAATAAGCATTAGTCATACCGTAACATCAATACCCCTTCTTCTTATATTTTATCCCACAGTAAAAAAACCAAACACAACTTAGCAGCGATAAAATTAAAAATGCTAAATATGGGGTTAAAAAATCCATGTGATCCCAGTGCAGTCAAACAAGGGGTCGGTCCAACACCATTGACAGAACAATGAAATATTAAAAGAAAATATGATAAAACCGTTGAAAATACCGCATATAACATACCACGACCTTTTCTTTATTGCAGACCCGCATCAATACTTTCACATATCGACTTTTTTAAGTAATTTTCAGAAGCTTTAAAACATCCATCATCAGCTGCTTTCTTAAAGCCAAGTCAGATCTTTGCTTTATTACCATATGGTGTGCAAAAAACCATGTTTGCTTGTTACTCACCAGATAACCCACATACCAGCCATCTTTGCCGGACCAGCCTGTTTTTGACCAAACCTTTATTTTGTCATCGCTCTTTGACAACATAAGCTGTTTCAGCGTACTTATATGTCGTTTTTCTATCGGTAAGTTCTGTGCATCCAATTTACGTAAAAAACGAATTTGATCTTGTACAGATACTCTTAGGTCACCATCAAGCCAAAACCGCGTAACATCACGCCCTGTTAATTGGTTTCCATAGCCAAACGCCTTGAGATATTCGAGATACTTTACGGTGCCTAGTTTTTTTGCATAACGTTGATAACACCATACACATGAAAATTGAAACGCCGTTTTAAGAGTCTGATCTTTATTCCACGGCGCATATTCACGGACTATACCGTCCCAAGTAATCACTTCAGAGGTGTCTTTTATCAATCCTTCCTCTAATATTATCAACGTATTGGGAATTTTAAATGTAGAAGCGGGAACAAAACTTGCATTACTATCAATATTGTATTGATATTTGAGCGTACCATCAGCAGATTCAATGAGCATTGAGCCTATCGCATTATGAGCCTTGAAAAGGCTATCAATCTGTTGTTCAACCGCATATATATTGGCAGAATAAACCCATATAACGCAGAACGCTAAATACTTCATACTTCTCCCTGTTTTAATCTGTAATGAGTAATGCTTCAATAAACAAAACAGCTCACCCTGAAGCGTTATACACAATCATAAAGACTTCACTTTTTGGCTGCTATCGTGTGATACATATATTGAATCCGCTCAGACTTTTCTCATAAACTTGCCCATTGCCGCTTTAACCCTATGAGGTGTACAACACCAAAAAACAAACAAATAATAGAACTCCACATCCAAAATTCAGGCGAACGCCCCATTGGAGAAGTCATGAAGAAAAACCCTGCCACCCCTCGAGCTAAATAAACCATTGTGATCAATATAAGCGCTAAGCGAATTAAAGGCAGCTTGAAAATAACACCTGCCGCAGAAAATGCGTACAACGACCACGTAGAAAGAACGAATACTATTCCGCTCGTGATTAAGGTTGGCTGAATACTTCCTTGTTCAGAAAGAAGCGCCATTTGTTCCCCTGCACCAAAGAAACGATACCAAGTTGCACCAAAATAGATACAACCTAAATGCAAGAGCGCTGCAGTCGCACTCAATGTGCCAGCAGCGATTAAAAACATATTCATATCTTAAAAACCTCCCTGTAATTTAATGAACCAGTGCAACTACCCGCACTCATATGGCCTTAATTTATGGATTCACCATATCGGAGTTCCTATTTTTATTCAATTGTTTAGCTACTTCTTGATAGTGACTATCAAATCTCAAAATTAAAACAAGGCCTCAAATTAAGGCATGACGGCACATAATGATCACTTTTATTATCTGTTTAATATTATGACGCAAGGCGTTTGATCCCTTTCAGCCATATTTTATGTATGAGATTTTAGTGATTTATAATGAATAACCTTGCTTGGAAAACAGTTAATTAACACTGAATGCCTGTTGACAGACTTAAGGCTTCTATATGCTATGCATCATTTTTCAACAACCTGTACAAGGTATCCATACGTTTATTTATCCGCCTGCTTTCATGGAATATTTCAGCTGAAGTGCCAAAAATCAGCAAAAGTAATACATATGAAACCGGTTGGTCTATAACCTCAGGGAATAACCAAACGACAAAGAACAACGATATAATTGTACTCAGCAACCTCAAAACGCTGCCTCGTAAACTGGGTCTAAGGTTTTTAAATTCGTTCTCTAAAGCGAGCTTTTTATTGAGCTTATCCAACTTTATTTGGGCTTCAACTCCATTTTCATTCATACTTAACACTCCCTCAACACTTATAACATTATGATTATATCATATAATACAGTTGGTTAGAGTAAATGACGAAGGAACAAAAGCCAACTGTATTTTGTTATTGTTTGATTTATTGTGCCACTACATTGCGGCCCAAAAAATACGCCGTCTTAGAAAGATTACGGTCTGTAAATTATTTATAGTAACGGCTCAACACGAACATGAGTAGATGGATATCGGGCACAAAAGCAGCTAGATATAAATACTAACCACGCAATTGTGATGTAATAGAATCTTGAACTGATTTTTCATATTCATTATCGCTAACCAAATCGAGACACAACTCCTTGGTACAATAAGAAACAAACTTTATCGGTTTATTGTCAGGGTTTTTAGCCGTTAGTTCATAGAGCGTATAAGACTTAAACTGACTTTTATTTACGACAACATCAGTTGAACTCTTCTTAAAATCAGCCACTAAATCTATATTATTTAAACGAAAATTATAAAAATACATACGCTGAAAAGAATCTTTACAGGCATACAAAATTGAAAAATCTTGCGCAACTAAATCTGCCATTGCTTTACAGCTTGAATCTAAAGTCAAAGGATCTGGCAGTATTTTTACAACAACGCCTCTCTCCTCTTTAGCTGATAGATTAAAAGCTATGAACAGTAGTGCTATGGTGAAAACTTTCATTGAACCTGCCTTGTATTTATAACCCTCAATAAGGGGAAATCTACTAACGATAAATCTATAGTTTCTAAAATGTTGAACGCTGTGAAAACGAGAGTGTAATTTAACTGCTTTATAGCCTTATTCGCCAAGCCATTTAAATTTGGCATCTTTAATTATTTTATTAAATTCAGCCTGAGTGATTTTACCATCAGCTAAATCATCTTCTGCGGGCCAAGCAACCTTCTGATATTCGTATTCTATAGCAGCAAGAACATAACCCAACTTTCTTTCAGTAATACGGTTCTGATGGAAATGTTGCATCGCGAGTTTTTTATTCCATGACTCACCTGCTGGAGGTTGTGGCAAAGTAAAATCAAGGGTAAGGAGTCTTTCGTCTGATATATTGAAACCTTTTGCTATTGACTCTTTGGCGCATTCGTAAAGCATATAATCAATAGAATCTTGAAGGCCATAAAAATGCCAATCAAAACCAGCATTGCATCCACCTACGATTTTTCCCTCTTGGTCTGTAATATCTATGACTCTTTCGGCGCAACCTGAAAGGAAAAATAAGACTACAGTTATCTTTAACAAATTTCGATACATCAATAAGCTCTTATAAACACATAACGAGCCAGTAGGATTACTCGTTTTAATATATTTTTATTTATGTCTCAACTTTAGCCGAGTTCCTATTTTGATTCAATTATTTAGTGTCTAGAAAACCATAGAAAGCCCAGTCCATAGCAATTAAATGCCCGTTACACAAAACCTGTTACAGGCTCGTTATGTTCGACTTTTTACGAAGCGACTCATTGCGTTTAATACTTCTAAACTGTTTAATTTATTAGCTGGTTTATCTAAGTTTGCAATTTTATTTGCTACATTACTAGGCTTGTCGGACTTAATGAACTCAACAGAATTAGAACTTACACCACACATAGCTTCAAAGTATTCAGATTGTGGCTCAATAAGATTCAAATGTTTATCAAAATGTCTTCTAGAACGTGTTAGATCAGACTCCTTTCTTTTACTCAACTCAGAATGCGATGAATTAAGTACAATATATTTATTTGGAAATTCGATATCGCCCCTCTGAATTTTACATTGGTAAAAATCAAACACCTCATTTAATGGTTGAAGGCCGTCATTAGCAAATACCCAGTTATACCAAACAGGTTGGAATGGATCTCCATCTAATACTGCAACACCTCCTCTTTTTGATACATCTCGTGCCAATTTCCACCTATCTATTTGGCGCTCAAAATACCAAGTGCTTGATTCGTTTGTCGACCTTTTAAAAAGCTCATTTACTTCAGCGACTCTAATATAGCCAAATTTCTGTTCTAATAACCTACTCACTGTAGTTTTGCCTACGGCACTCGCGCCTTCAAGGCAGATAATACTCATGAACTCTCCGAAGAACATAACGAGCCTGTAGAATTACTCGTTTAAATTTATTTTCTTGAGGTATCAACCTTAGCTAGATTTCTATTTTTATTCTATCATTTAGTGACTTTCTAGAGTGTTATTCATTATTTTATTTGAGCGCTGTTTTATAGGTCTTTTGAGGCTGGTTTCCGTGGCTTTATTTTAATTAAAAAGGTCCTACTCTTTTAAGGTACCCTGTTTTGTCGCTTTTTCTATATTATGCACCAAGCAATACAACTGCTGTAGCGCGTTTACTCTCGATTGCCACTGTAAGGCCCGTTTACTCATATCTGTGTTGAGTGTAATATTTCGCTTATTACCTTAAGGAGAGCAGGCTCGGTGTACCTAGCTGATGGCACTCCTATATAAAAAGCACTTTTCGGCCCATTGGATTATCTATTTTGGCTTTCGTTTTATCTATGTAACTTCATCACTGCGTGACTCATCATTTTAAAACCGCACTTGCTGGTATGTTTTCATTGGAGGTTTTCGCATGCATTGCTGCTGCAAAAAACACGTTTTACAATCTTTTAAATCACCTCAGAATCGGGGGTATGTTCGATTGTGATTTTTTACATTAACGCGCTTCACCAGCCTAATCATGGTTATATCGTTGGCCATAACAATTTACCGAGGGTGAATGCTCTCTATAAAATTACAGTAACAAGGCCGTTCAAGTTTAAAAAAGAACAACCTAGAATGCTGAGAACCAATTCCTTAAAGAAGTCGTTCTACAACCTCATAGCCATAAGCGGCGAGTGATTGTTGGCTAAAATGGGAGGATTACCGAGCCACCCGTTACGAATCTGACCTTAAAGCTCTGTTGTCAGTGCAAAGGTAGGCTACACAACTTCAATTGAAAAAACTTTTCCACTAGAGGGAGTTTGTTTTAATAAAAGGTTCAAATGAAAGTGCAATGATTGAATACGCTCAAAAAATCAATAAAAATTAAAGAATTAAAGGGTCTGCTAAAGTTGAACTGTAATACGCTTTAAGCGTTTAATTTAAGCCTATTGAAGACGTAATCCAATAATTTTCCGGCTTTGCCGAAAGTAATTTAATTGATGCACCTTTTATTGTATAATGTATACAATAAAAACTGTATCCGTTAAATAAGAGGAAATATGATGGAAACAAATAATACAGATTGGCGATATACGGTTATGCCGGCCGTGTTTACTTGGCTTAAAGAGTCAGAAAGCGGTGCCCTTGAAATTGACTTTGATGCAACACAAAAATACGCAGCAGATATTTTAAAAGTTCAAGGAAAAGGCGGAAGCCGAATGGGTGGACTTGTCGGCTCTGGTACCCTAGGTGAGAATAGCTACCTAAGCTCTGAACAGCGCCTTTCTTTACTTAAAGCCCTTTCTGATATAGCTAAAGAGTTCAATGTGCCATTAATCAGTGGAGCAGCAGCAGAAACTAAAGAAGAAATTGCCAAAATCGTTAAAGAACTCGCAACAGTTGGTGTAGATACCGTGATGGTCATGCCACCAAAGACTAAAGAAGTGCCTTCTGATGAAGAAATGTATGCATACTATGCACTTTCTGCAACAGCTGCAAAAGAAGCAGGCGTAACAATTATGCCTTATAACAACCCCGATGCAGCCGGCTATCATGCAATTTCAACTGACCTTCTAAAAAGACTTGCTGCTCTGCCTGAAGTAACTGCGCTTAAAATATCGACGACAGACGTTTCAGTTATTGAAACTCTGATGTTAGAGAATAAAGATTTAAAAGTCTTGGCTGGTGTTGACACTGTAACTGTACATGCAGGGCTTGCTGGCGCATGTGGTGGGATCACAGGTGTTGGCTGTATATTTCCAAAAGCCAGTGTCACTATGCAGGAATATGTCAATAAAGGGGAATGGGCTGAGGCAAACAAAATTTCTCAGGCTATGAACTCCATATCATACCTTGATGCTCAGCCGTTGCTTTTAGAATATCTTAAGTTTGCGTTTGGCGTTCACCATAATGATGCGACAGGAGGGCTTCGTACCCTTGGTAAAAAGTTAACTCAAGCGCAAATTGATGATGTACGTGCAAGATATATTCTCGCAAAAGAAAGGCTTGAAACTCTGGGTTTAATAGATTGATCCTGCCAAAAATTCAAAAAGAGAAAGCTTCGTTTTTACGGAGCTTTTTTGTGTCAGCTTAAAAATTACCACTTCGCTTTTTAGATTTCAAATTATCAATGAGTTGATTTCAAGCTCGGTTTGGCTGGAGTTCTCACTAAATAAATACGAGAGAAATGTGTGCCTGTCCTTTTTTTACTTCACTGTATTGTTATTACGCCATAACTATAATGCTACTCAATACCTTGAAAAATTACAAAAAAGAATGAGCAAAGCCAAAGCATTGTCAGCGCTGGCGCATAAGCTTGGCCGATGTGTTTACTATATGCTTAAAAAAGAGACTGTATTCGATGAAACCCGATTCTTAAAGCGTTAGTCACGGTACTGAGTGAGCTGAACGTCTAACTGGATAAAAGGCTGAGCATCAATCAATTGGGTGAGTGAATAGCCATTAAGCTATAACCTGATCATATGCCTAACGACCAAAGCCATTTGGCTTGATTAGACGCTCAATACGCGTGCATTAATACAATAAGCAAAGTCGCTTACACCTGACTTGAGCCTGAAACTAACTGGATCACAATGATGAAACCAGCCGCCTTGAATAGTGCCATGATGAGGTTAACCGATGAATGTCTAGTGCCCCTGCGGACCCATAAGGAAATGGAAAAAAGTAGGCAGCGATGAGATCGCAATAAGAGAGCCTCTATATGTGTTTGCCGTAAGCAACTTGCTTAACTGCCACATCGACAGACGAAATAAACGGATTTGTTTATTGATTTAGAATTGGCCGTCACTGTATAAAAACGGCCAAAAAGAACATTAGTGCCTATTGACAGAGTTAAGGCTCATATGTGTTATGTTTCTTTTTCAACCAAAGGCACAGCGAACATAAATAAAAGAATTAATAATACAAAAGTAATACCGATTAAAATTGGAGTTAATGTACCCAATTGCACTTTAAAGTGAAGAATACCTTTTAAAGCTATAAGCTCCAAAAAAATAACAAACAGAGAAATAGGTGTACTTAAAGCTAAATTGCACCCACACCTATTGCACTCTCTATTACTAAAATTATTAATCAAAAGTACATTAAATGGATTTTGGCGAGAATAACATTTTGGACATTTACTCAAACTCTATCCTTAGAAACATAACGAGCCTGTAGAATTACTCGTTTTAATTTATTTTTATTGATGCCTCAACCATAGCTGAGTTCCTATTTTTATTCAATCGTTTAGTGACTTTCTACTTTGATTTTCATTATGTGCTTTGAGGGGGATTTTATCGGTCTTAACAGCGGGCTTTTGTGGCTTTATTTTGGTTAAAGTGGCCCTACTCTTCTTAATGTATCCTGTTTTGTAGCTTTTCTATATTATGTACCAGACAATACAGCTGCCATTGTGCGTTCACTTTCGTTTGCCCGCGTAAGGTCAGTTTATTCATCCCTTTATTCACTGTGATATTTCCGAACACGGGTTCGATACATCCAAGTCGTTTGCTATATGCTCTACGCCCCATTGGGCTATCTATTTTGACTTTCATTTTATCCATGTAACTTCGCTTTTTACGCGAGCCATTATTTTTAAACTACACTTGTCTGCCTGTTTTTATCGGCGGTTTTCGCATACATTGTGGCAGTAATGGGACAGGCACACAATTATACGCTCAACATTGCAATGTAACGCCACCCTATTATGCAAGAAATTTGAAAAGATAAAATGGGACAGGCACATAATTGTACAAAAGAGCTGTACTAAATTGGGTGGAGTTACAACCATTGCAAGCCACGTTCAATCTGAAAGTGCACCAGTAATTTAATTCACAGCATCAATATTTCCTCACGGTGAAATTCAATAAATATATTACCTTCTATCACTCCGGCTATTACAGCGCTGATTTATCGAGTTCAAGGAAAGCAAAACAGTAAGCTGATGCGCTTGCTAGGTCCGTTTTGATGTTTTTTTGATATTCTACAGAAAGCCTACTGTGTTACCCAGCCCCTTTGTACCATTTGACGTCATTCTTTGCCGCCTGCCGGCTTAAAGCGTGTTTACTCCCTGCAAAGTTTGCATATTGTCGTCTGAAGCTTTGTACCTGCTCTAACCATACCGTTTCTTCTATATTGAGAGTCACTAATACTCTTGGTATCGAATGGCTTATATAGCCTGTCTTTTTTGGATGCACATGGCGGCCACTCCAATCTACTAATTCAAAATAATCTAGTAGGCTAAATGGGATGGTTCCTGCTATGTACTCGCCAGCAAATGGTTTTAATTCCGTAGGTTGGCTTATATGGGCTGGCTCATCTTTTTGAGGGATGTTTTGAGAAGGATTTAATTGTGCTTTTTTACTGCCTTTTATCTGGGCTTTAAAATGCAGTAACCGTTCTTGAATTGACGTAAAATCGCTCTCTTCGAGCGTATTTGCCATATTCGCTCTGATTGGATTTAAATCTACATACGCCATGCAGCTCAATAGTGCTCTTTCATCTAACAGAGCTTGGGATTTATAGCGGCCCTCCCAATATTTACCCGTACAGTTATCTTCTTTATTCGCTTCTTTGGCTATGAATTCGTTCAAATTCTTCATATACCAGCTAATGTCATACAACCTCAAACGCCATTTTGACACTATTTCATTGAAGAAAGTCATCGTTGCATCATCGAATACTTCTCCACTGATATATCTGTCTACCAATGAATCACCATTGTAAAGTTGATACCAACGCTTAATAACGTCATCATCTGACCAATCGAGCGCAGTTTGCTTATTTACTTTCACAACAATGTGATAATGGTTGCTCATAATCGCATAAGCCGCTATTTCTATTGCAAATACACTACTGAGCAACTTCATTCTCTCGACCAACCACTCCCTTCTGTGGTCAAAGTTCTTTCCTGAATACTTATCTTCCCCACACAAAAAAGCACGGCGTACACACCGTGCTATTAAATGGTAATAAGGCGTTGCAGACAAATCAATTAAAGCATTCCTTGCTCTTGTCATATTAATCACTCAAAAAACTGGGTATATAAACAGTAGTTAAACCACCCAATTATGCAAGAAATTTGTGTCTGTCCTTTTTTACTTTCCTTAGGCATTTTAATAGTTTATGAAAGTTAGCTTGGTTTTAACAAGCTTGGAATAAATTAACATACCAAGCCATATAAATGGATAAACAGTGAATAGCTGCATAACAGACACCATAAAGCTAAGAATAAAGGTGTCGGCTAAAGCTGAACCGGAAATACTGCCGAGGTCAAACTCTGGCCAGTATATACCGAATTTTGACGCGGCATATACTCCAAGCATAAGAATCAAATACCCGATATTCATACCAATAAACATAACTTTAAACAGACTTGATGCTGAAAGTCTCTTACATGGGATCGTTGATTTCTTTGACCCACTAACCGAACCAATATCTGACTCTGGGGTTTGGTATATTTCTTCGGTAGTGCTCATATTGTCGATCATCGATGATTATTGCCTAACGAGCCTGTAGAATTACTCGTTTTAATTTATTTTTTATTGATGCCTCAACCATAGCTGAGTTCCTATTTTGATTCAATCGTTTAGTGACTTTCTACTTTGATTTTCATTATGTGCTTTGAGGGGGATTTTATCGGTCTTAACAGCGGGCTTTTGTGGCTTTATTTTGGTTAAAGTGGCCCTACTCTTCTTAATGTATCCTGTTTTGTAGCTTTTCTATATTATGTACCAGACAATACAGCTGCCATTGTGCGTTCACTTTCGTTTGCCCGCGTAAGGTCAGTTTATTCATCCCTTTATTCACTGTGATATTTCCGAACACGGGTTCGATACATCCAAGTCGTTTGCTATATGCTCTACGCCCCATTGGGCTATCTATTTTGACTTTCATTTTATCCATGTAACTTCGCTTTTTACGCGAGCCATTATTTTTAAACTACACTTGTCTGCCTGTTTTTATCGGCGGTTTTCGCATACATTGTTGTTGCAGGGGGCAGACTTTACAGTCTTTTAAGTAACCGCAGAATCGTGTGTATTGTTGATGATGACTTTTTACATTTATGCCGCTTCGCCACATCTCGTTGCCTGCTGGGCATCTGCACGTTTGTGTTGTTTCATTATAATAAAAGTCGTCTGAGGTAAATAAACGGGGCTTGCCATTACGTCGCTTTAGTCGCCGTTTCTCTTGTTCTGTTTCATACGTTTCACTCTCTTTGAACAGCGGGTTTCGCTTTCTAAACTGGTTATCGGCTATGTAAGTATCAAAGCCACTTTCTGCCATGAATTCGAGGTTCGCTTCGCTGTTAAAACCGCTGTCAGCGGTGAACTTAGTATGTTGTTTAGTTAACTGAGGGTTCTGACTAACCTGAGCCAATTGTTGTTTTAATTGTGCCACCGCAGGTTGTAAGGTTTGTTGCTCTCCTACTGACCCCCATACTTGTGCTTGCAGTATAACTTGGTGTTTATCATCATTAATTGCGATACCGTTATAGCCTTGGATGGTACCTTTTGAGGTCGTCATTTTTGCACTGTCTGGGTCGGTGATGTTGCTTTTGACTGGCTTGCCTTTGCTACCTGTTTTTTCTTGGTGTGTGGCAAGAAACTGTGTGATTTTATCGGCACTTTTATCTAGCTTTTCTTTTTGCTTTAAATCTTGATTAACCTGCTCTTTGCTTAGATTATCTTGTGATTGGTGCCGCTCGAGAATGCGTTTACTCGCGCGCTCTAATTTGGCTTTCTTACGCCCAAGCTCATCGAATGTACCGCTCCACTCTTTACTGGCATTGGACTTTAATTTACAACCATCAATGGCAAACATGTTACGGCCAATTAAGTCTTCTTCATCACATATCATCAGCACTTGGGTAAACAAGGGTTCAATTTGCTCATGCATTTTTGCCACAAACGCCGCGATTGAGGTGTAATGCGGCTGCACATCGCCCGATACACTCATGAACAAAATATTGTTTTCACAGGCCTTGGCGATACGGCGACTACTGATCAACCCATGTGCATAACCGAGTAAAATTATCTTTAACATCACCGCTGGCGAATACGCCGCAGCGCCCGTTTTATCATTGTTATACCCTGCATCAAACCCCGATAAGTCGAGCTTATTTTCAACAATATAACAAAGCGCGTACTCAAATGTACCTGGCAAGATTTGCTCAGCGAAATTGATAGGAATGAATTTATTTTGGCAGGATAAGTCAGGCTTGTAGTTAGCCATAACAATTTACCATGGGTGAATAATATCTATTAGATCACAGTAAAACAGTCGATTCAAGGCTAAAAAGCAAACAAGTCTATCAGTGTAAGATCAGTTCCTGAAACAAGTAATTCTACAGCCTCAACGCCTAATTAACAGGCAAATAATGGTTGGCTAAATATAAGCGACGAAGGAGCGAAAGCCAACTGTTATTTGTCCTTGTTTAATTTCTTGTTATATTTCAATGCGACAATACTGCCAGCAGCACAAAAGATAGCATAAAACGTTGATGATATTACACCTGTAAAAGGAGTAAATGCAAGCAAAACGAATACGCCTAACAAAGTGACTTGTAGCATTGTTGTGCCGTCAATAATCCACCGACAACAAACAAAAGACCAAACGGCTATTAGCAATGCTAAGAATAGTTTATAACCGACTGCCTTTTTAAATTTACTATTTCTTTCTTCAGAATTAATGTAACGATTTTCTAATGTTTTTAACTGTGCAATATCAGTTTCATTTAGGTGGCCTTTTTGCCACCTTTTAGCATACTCGTCCTGATAATCAACCTCGACTGTAGTAGACGCAGGATTAGTAATTTTTTGCTCGTAAACCGCAAACATGAATAACGATAAACAAACTATGAGTATTGGTAAATGCTTCATCTTGAAATATAACAGTGTATTAGCGTGAATTCCGATAAACACTCTGCCCTTATTTCATGCAGAGACAATCAGAACTGCCAATTAATTTAATATATATTAGTAACTTAACACTTTCCCTCACACACAACAATCACCTTTTTACACCTTCTGAAACCGAGAGTTTACTTAACCGAGAACCATTTGGGTCGTTATGTAATTTTACTAAAGTAAAAACTATATATAATTCAGTCGATTAAGTTTATATGTCAATTTAAACGTGCATTTTTTAATTTACATAACGAGAAGAGAGGTTAGCAATTTTGAGAAATTAAATTATAACTGTATATAAAAACAGGTATAGAGCATCTTATGTCTTCATCTCCTTTTCTTGAATCGGTTCGAACCGAACTGCGTACAAGGCGCTATAGTATTAAAACTGAGAAGGTGTACTTATACTGGATCAAGTCGTTCATCATTTTTAATGATAAAAAACACCCTAAGGATATGAGCAACCATGACATTGAGCGTTTTCTAAACCACTTAGCGGTCAACAGGCTCGTCAGTGGTGCCACTCAAAATCAAGCCTTATGCGCTATAATTTTTCTGTATCGATATATTATTCAAAGAGATATTAAAAACCTTCGTTACTCGTTTACTAAACGAGAGAAGTCAATGCCTAGCGTGTTATCCCATGAAGAAGCTATGCAAGTAATTGCACAGCTGCATGGAAAATACTGGTTAATCGGCTCGTTACTGTACGGGTGTGGGCTAAGAATAAATGAAGCGCTCCAGTTACGAATAAAAGACATAAACTTGCATGACAATTCTCTCTTTATATTTCGAGGAAAAGGTAAAAAAGACCGATATACTTTGCTGCCACAACGACTGAATCATGCAATAACCCAACAAATAGCGCAGGTGAAACTACTCCATTCTAAAGACGTATCTGAAGGGTATGGCTTAACTTCACTTCCGCCTGCGTTATTACGAAAATACGGCAATGCAGCAAAAGACACTGCCTGGCAATATCTATTTCCTTCATCTACGCGTTGTGTCCACCCGTATGATAACTATATTTGTCGGCATCACCTTCACGAAACGTCATTTAGAAAACAGCTAAGGCAAGCAGTCCTAGCAACGCCTATAACAAAACACGTAAAAGCGCATACATTTCGTCACTCTTTCGCCACTGAACTTTTACAACACGGTACTGATATTAGAACGGTGCAAGAACTGTTAGGCCATTCAGATTTAAAAACAACCGAACTATACACGCATGTGATAGGGAGTCGATTTAGCCATACTTTAAGCCCAATAGATAGGTGAAACTAAACCCGTGTGACAGTGTTTAATTCGTCATTGAGCAAATGACTGATGGCAACCCAATTCAGAAAAAATACGCTAGAAAAATGGGTAATTCATCTTGCATAAATATAGTACTGATGCAAAAGTAACTAACGACTTTATTCATTGAAGGTCATTGTTTTTATACAATGAGACAATACAAGGAAAAGTAATCATGCATAAAAGTGACCATAAAATCGTACAAAACAAACTGGGGCTATATATCGCTTTGGGCGCTGGAGGCGGCGCTGCTATAGGCGCAATTGTCGGTGTTATTTTTGATATTTTGCCATTTAGTATCTCTACTGGGTGCGCACTTGGCGTTGGTATTGGCGTTGCCATTGGTGCTGCGCGCTTAGCACCAAAAAAAGTAAAACACCCTAGCTGAATTAACTAACCTCAGCTCTGAATAAGCGAATTTGCCCAATAAAGCTACTTTTCTCACTCTCGGCGTTGCTTTCATTTGTAATAGCCCGCTATTACTGCATAAAAGCGCCTTGATATTGAACAAAATATCATCATTGGATTGGACGTAAGTTTGTTTTCAAAACATTTTCTATTCCAAAACCCTTATCCAAACCTGAGGTTAACTAAAGTGTAAAATAGCGTCTCTTTTGAGTACATTACTATATTGTATTAGTTAAGGTGTTTTTACATTCTTATCACGCGCCTGTTTTTTGTTAACCCGCGAATCTTACTTATGCAGCAAACCGCTCAGCCCAGGTAAGTGTCCCTAATACCACTGGTACTTCCAGATCATATGAATAGGTATGGATATCCTCTATTTGTCGCGCATGAAATCGCTGTTCAACGTCAGATATATTGGCGCCAGCCCATTGTTCAATGGAGTCTGACTTTTTAAATAAATGCGGCTTTTCTGCTACATCTGTCATCAACTTAGACCATAGTTCAGCCTGAATTTGCGCTGGTTTTTCATTAACTTGCTCAACCATGTCATTCATCCAACTGAGTCCATAATCTTCGTAAGCATTCAAGAGCTTTTTATGGAAACTTTTACGCTGGCCATCGTCAGGCATCGCATCATTCAAAGAGACATATTGCCCTTTTGAGCTTTGGTAATAATTAACATGCGCTTCATAATTAACTTGTTGACCTATATAACTGAAAATATTGGTTGGCCCAGTTTCGTCAGCTTCACTTAACATATCAAAAAAGGCACGTTTGTCGTTGTGTGAAACCAGACTCGCCATATCGACAATACCGCGACTTTTTTCAAAGTCACTGTCTTTTAAATGCGTATTTATAGTCAGTAAATCATCTTCACTGAAAGTTGCACGCGCAAGCATATCCGTATATGTATCGGTGAGGTTTTTGCTGTTATTGCCTTTTGTTAAGCGCATATCTAATCCATTTTCAGCCCGTGGAACATGCAGTAAAATAGGCTCTCTACCATCTTCATCAACGGGGATCAATGAAGTGGGCGCGGCCCCGTTTTGTGCCTGTGCAGATAAAGCCATAAATGTGTCTACCGTATCTTTTAACATCTCAGTCGACATGCCTTCGAGTGCGTTAAATAACTCCTCAGGTTTTTTATTGTTGAACAATCTCAAAGGAGGAAATGATTGATCTAGCACTTGGGTGAATTTACTGAAGGTTTCGTCATCCATTTTTTCTAAAATAGATAATAACGTTTTTGAAGGCTTATATTGTTTCATGATATCGCGCTGATCTGGACTTAATCTGTCCAGCTGATCTAAAAACGCGTCTATATCTTGTTTATTATCTAACTCGCCGTATTGATATTGTCTTTCACTATCAGGGGCTGATAGATCAATCGTCACTTTGGGCTGATAGCCTGAAAAATAAAGCTTGGCTCCTATTTCGGGCGCTTCATTTTTTATGATCGCAACGTCGCGTTGAGTTGTAGTCACACTATTTTTGTGTTGTTTTTCTACTTCACTATCAAGTAAAGCTCTGTCTTCTTTCGACACCGTAATCGGGGTCATTTCTAACTTTATAGCTTGGCCCCGGCTAACTTGACTCTGATTAACTTGATTCTGACTGACGAAGGGATACTGAATACGCATCGCTGTTTCCTTGCGATTAAAGTGCCTAATAACGGGTTATATCTCAAATATCGGCCAACAATTCGTAAACTTTACACTTTTCTGTACATATCATAGTCTCTACGTCAAAGTATCGACGACGAATAATTCACTTATAACAGGAACAGGTAAGACAGCGATATGCGTTATCAATGCCTCCACCCCCTCCTCTTTATTCTGTGGCTAACACGCTGCGTTTTCTAATGACCCTAGCAAAAATAGTCAAAAACAATACAATAAAAGTAATTGCTATGAATACCGATACAAGTGATGAGTTTTTCTGTACGCGAGGAGCTGATGACTGAAAATGTATCTGCTTAGGCGTGGCTACCTCTGGTTTGCTCACTTTTCCATCTTGCGAACCAAATTTTGCACTGACGATTGCTACTTCAGTGGGTAAATACATTGAACTGGCTTCAAATTGCACTCTGCCCAATATACCTGAACCATTAACATCTTTAGCAGGGTTAATCTGACTCATAACAAATTGAATTCGGCCCTCTTTTTTATTAACGTGATTCTTTAAAATAAATTGGTAACGCGTATTGAAAAAGTCACTCGCTTCGATTTGTACGCCATCCTTATTTTCATCTTTATCAATTACTGTCAAAACATCCGGATCATAAACAATTTCAATATCGGCACCATAAACATTTGGCATATCGACAACTTCAATATCAACATAAAACCTACTTCCTAATGTAATATCATCTTCTGCGACTGAAAGCGAAATATGTCCACTTTGTGCCCAGCAAGGTACCGCTAGTAATAAAAACAGTAAGTTAATAATACGCATCGTTATATTTTCTCCAATGTTAGTACCAGCCGCTCAAACGCAGAGCGGCCACATAATCAAGATTTAGTATGGTTAAAATATACTTTCACTAGCACTTATCACCACGTTTGCACACCTGATTTACCATAATGATTGCCTAACAATGTGAGATCCTGAACGTTTATTTTAGTATCACGGTTAAAGTCTGCTTTAGGTGTATACGGCGCGCCGCCTTCTAAAGTGCTGCGATATGCACCGAGCAATAGGGTTAAATCGGCGATGTCAATTTGTCCATTTGCATTACTGTCACCAGCGACCAATGATATATTGCCTAAATCTAAACTTGGCTCACCTGCATTCACCGTTATAGACTTTTCTGCTGGTAAATAACCATCAGATTCCACTCTTATTACCACTTCGCCCGACGCTAAATTCACTGAAAATGTGCCATCAGCACTAATTTCTACAGGTATACCATTTACAAACACTCTGGTTTGACTGTAATCCCCAGAAAACCCAAGGGCTGATACATTGCCGGTTACTAATTGCGCTTCCTCTATGGTGAAACTCCAAGGTGTACTTGTGCTCAGCAACATCTGGCCTGCGTTATTTGCTAATTCTGCAGTTAAATTTAACGTAACAGCCCCTGCTTGTTCAGCTTTCATTGAAACAGTAGCAAAAACACCTTGTCCCGTAATCGCTGGAGCTGGATGAATCAAGCTAAGCGCACCGCTCCACTCATTATCAGTAACAACTTCAGGTAACCCAATTCTTTTCTCCGACGGAAAAACGTTGCCATAGCTGCCTGCCGTAATTTTTATTTTTCCAGCCGTTGAGTTCGTCAAACGGACATCAGCGCCATATATATTTGATCCTGCAACTAAAATATCAAAGCTATATTCTTCACCTACTAATATAGATTGTGGCAATGATGAGAGTGAAACTAAATTTGAATAACCGAGTTGAAACTGTTGGGCATAGGCATCATTTAATGGGAAATCGTTATTGTGATAACTCACAAGCAAACGATTACCAGGTAAAACATCAATCATCGGGCCATAGTACTGAGTCGCATCTGAATACTTTCTTATACTCTGAATTGCATCAACAGCTAAGTTGTTTGCATCAAATTGACGGTACGACATTGTATTTTCAGATCCATAACTTTCCCATGCAATTACATACCCCCCATCGTCTAAGCTTTTTATTACTGGGTCAAAATGGTTGGCTCCAACAAAGGGGGCCGTTAGCTGGTATTCATTGCCTATTGTCACCCCTTGAGTATTAAAGCGTTGTACAAATATATCCGAGCTTTCACCACCAGCTGCTTTTTGTCCGAAATATCCCCAAGCAACGACAAAACCTCCATCATTCAAGCCACTTACTGATATCGTTTGAAAATCAGGCGTTATATTTTGAGGTGAGAACTGTTGAATGTTGGTAATTGCTGAGCCAGCTTCAGAAAATATTTGATTGTAGATTTGATTACCTTGCCACCAAGTTAAAACATATCGATCTTGTGTCAATGTATCTAAACCATAAATATTGAAAAATGAATGTATCTCATTGTTGTGCTCGACAAAATTATTGACAGTGCCATTCGCATGATAACGTTGTGTGTAGGTTTTACCACCTTCTCCCCAAGTAATCATAAACTTCCCTTGACCAAGGTCAAATGCTTTAGGGTTAAGATGATAATCGGACGATACACTTTTTACCAAAAACTCACTTCCAATAGCATTACCACTGATATTAAATAACTTAGCCATGATACTTTTATCTGCATTCCAAGTTATAACAAAGTTGCCATTATCAAGTCCTTTTACTGCAACGGTATGTACTCCTTCGCTATAATTCAACGACTGTGTACTAACTTGGATTTCACTACCCGCAAACGAACCATCTGCATGGTACCGCTGGGCAAAAATGTGTGTTTGTGTAAACGGGGTGTTTGTTTGCGTTGTACCATACCAAGCAACAACATAGCCACCATCAGATAGTGCGCTAACGCTACTATTAACCTGACCAACCAATCTTGATTGACTATTTACTTTAGATGCCTGTACTTGGATGCTTGTGACAATCAAAAACATCGCAAAAAGAATATGAAAAATTGAGTAGTTTATTTGTTTTAAGTTTAGGCCAAATAAAACATGATTATTGAGCCTGTTGAGCACACGGTTTAACATAATGCATTCCTTCAAGAGTTATCGTAAGACAGGTAAATAAACTGAACTCCCAAAACACTACATTGTGAAATACCAAACGATGGTACCGTATAGGTAAACCGATGCATGTAATAAGAGTGGACTTTGCTAACTATTCCTTTACCTAAAACGTATATCGCCCGCTTTGCGTTTTTCATTAGTATAAAAGTGAATTATTTATTTGATATTTTTAGGCTTTATGTAATATCACGCCTTTAATGAATAAGCTAACAACTCAATAAAGCTGGGTATATCGTGGTTTTTACTTACTCAAAGTGAAGAAATTGCGCCTCATTCCAACATATTTCCCACACAATCCGGTATATCGCAATGAAGAAAAGTTCGTGAAACTTATTTCTATCAAAGTTGTATGCTTTATTGAGAGGCCATCACATTAACTTACATGGTTGGTTGCATTTAATTAAAAACAAACCAGTGTAGTATTCAGCAAAGGTCAATATGAAAATTTAATCTAGGCTCTTGTCAGAATTATGATCAAGATGTGTAATGCTCAATTCGTTCTCAAAAGAGCTAAAAACCAAGCTCTCCCCCTCATCAGATGAGCAAACAGGAAAATAAGCGTTTCGACATTGAGGAAGTTATTATTATTTGAACCCGTCCTTTCCCACATAACGCATGTTTGAAATGGTTTAATAACTTGGTATCTATTGGTACCCGTAAGTTACACTCTTTGTATTTTTAACTATAATATAGTATCCACTTCAAAATACTTGGTGCACTCGCCTACCGTTAATACAACCTCATCGCCGAGTTGTTTCGTGAATAACGCCTGCCCTATTGGTGAAGCATGTGTAATAACTAATATATCTTGTTGCTGAACAGTCACTTTTAACCCGCCTTCGGATGGGCCTAAATAAAACCAGTGCATAACGTTATTCATATCAATAAGCTGAACAAGACTACCCTCTTTAGCGCGTATTTCAGTGTCTTGGTTAAAGCTATGGGTAAAAAGGGCAATAGATTTATGAATATCATTCACCCGCTCACTTTGACCATGGGCTAAATAGCCAGACTCAATGCTTAACGAGTCATACTGGGTCTCGGCAGCACTTTGCTCATGGGTTGCATCTTGATGTGCACTATCGGCCGCCTGTTTTGCTTGTGCCAATTTTGCCTCTAACGCAAATTTAATATGCTCTATTACATGGCCCTTATTCATTTTCTCTCTCTTACGACTACAAAATCACATATAAAGGAAAAGCCAATGACTGTTCCTGTTTTTTACTATTGACTATTTTAATGGTTAACTTCCACTGCATCAATCGCGTAGTGCATAGCCCAACCATGGTTGTTGCATAAAACACACCATTCTCTTGCTGTTCAAAGAAAACTGGAATATAGCCCATGTTCATGTCTTCCCCGGCTAAAAAAGCGGAGTCAATAGTGTTGCCTTGCGGTAACTCTAGCGTCACGCCAACCTCTTCTTCACCTTTTATCACGTTTGATGAATACCAAAGTCGTACCTCATTACTATGCAAGCAAGGCGATTGTCTTATACAGTTTTCTATTTTACTTAAGCTTTCACTTTTTTCTGAACTTTCATGTATAATAGCTGTAGGGTCAGAGCATGCGCTCACAAAACTCAACACGGCAAGTACGCAAAACCACAATTTGAGCATTATTTATCCTAATTTAGACGATAAAAACTGATGCATAGTAATGCAGATTTTATTATTGCGCTACAATGATGAATAACTGAACAAAGAATGGGCCAAAATTTGATTGATGTCATAATTTTATGCGTTTGAGGTATCTTTTTTTTTGCAAAAAAATTATTATTTCCTTGCAAAAATAAGGGTTTCTCAGGTTGGTTTGAAATGTAATTGTCAAACAATTTCATTTTTAATCAAGCTTGTTGAAATATAAAGCAGGGCCTGTTTATACAGGTAATTCATTTCTAATCGCATTAATTGCAGCGGAATCCAGAAAATGAGCCAGACAGTAGCATCACAAACTGAGTACAATTATAAAGTTGTACGCCAATTCGCTATCATGACAGTGATTTGGGGCATCGTTGGCATGGGTGTTGGTGTTCTAATTGCTGCCCAACTCGCTTGGCCAGCATTGAACTTTGATACACCATGGTTAACATACTCACGACTTCGTCCGTTACACACGAACGCAGTCATATTCGCATTTGGTACTAGTGCACTTTTCGCAACGTCTTATTATGTTGTGCAACGTACATGTCAAACGCGACTTTTCTCCGACAAACTCGCTTCGTTTACCTTTTGGGGTTGGCAAGCAATCATTGTCTCGGCAGCTATTACGCTTCCTCTTGGTATTACATCGTCAAAAGAATATGCTGAGCTAGAGTGGCCAATTGATATCGCAATTGCGGTTGTTTGGATCACTTATGCGGTTGTTTTCTTTGGTACATTGATCAAGCGTAAAGTGTCTCATATCTACGTAGCTAACTGGTTCTACGCTGGTTTCATTATTACGGTTGCTGTACTTCACATCGTGAACAGTATGGCTGTGCCTGTATCGTTAACTAAATCATACTCAATTTATGCCGGCGCCGTCGATGCCATGGTGCAGTGGTGGTATGGTCATAACGCGGTAGGCTTCTTATTAACTGCTGGTTTCCTAGGTATGATGTACTACTTCGTACCAAAACAAGCAGGCCGTCCTGTATATTCTTACCGTTTGTCAGTTGTTCACTTCTGGGCATTGGTTTCTCTTTACATTTGGGCTGGCCCTCACCACCTTCATTACACCGCGCTTCCAGACTGGACGCAGTCTTTAGGAATGGTAATGTCTGTTATCTTATTCGTACCTTCATGGGGCGGGATGATCAACGGTATTATGACACTTTCAGGAGCATGGCATAAACTTCGTACCGATCCGGTATTGCGCTTCTTAGTTGTCTCTCTATCGTTTTACGGTATGTCGACGTTTGAAGGTCCAATGATGGCTATTAAATCAGTGAACGCATTATCTCACTACACTGATTGGACTGTTGGTCACGTACATTCAGGTGCCCTTGGTTGGGTTGCTATGATCTCTATCGGGGCTATTTATCACTTGATCCCTGCACTATTTGGTCACGGTAACATGTTCAGCGTTAAGCTTGTTAACACCCACTTCTGGCTACACACTGTTGGTGTTGTTTTATACATCGTTGCAATGTGGATCTCAGGTGTAATGCAAGGCCTTATGTGGCGTGCGGTAAATGCTGACGGTACATTGATGTATAGCTTTGTACAATCACTTGAAGCGTCGAAACCGTTCTACATAATGCGATTCCTTGGCGGTGTATTCATCGTAATTGGTATGCTGGTTATGGCATACAACGTGTTCCGCACAGTGAGTGCTAAAAGTGGCACCCTTGCTACTGATGCACACACAAAAATGGCTTAAGGGGTGTAGAATATGAGCAATAAAAATTCAGCCAACAAACATGAAATCGTAGAAAAGAACGTCGGCCTAATGGCCATACTGACTGTTTTTGCGATTAGCTTTGGTGCACTGGTAGAAATTACGCCACTTATGTTCCAAGAAGACACAACGAAACCTGTTGATGGCCTACGCCCATTAACGGCATTAGAAATGGAAGGTCGTGATATTTATGTGCGTGAAGGGTGTTATAACTGTCACTCGCAAATGATCCGCCCGTTTCGTGATGAAGTTGAACGTTATGGTCACTACTCAGTTGCTGGTGAATCAGTATGGGATCACCCATTCCAGTGGGGCTCTAAGCGTACTGGTCCTGACTTAGCACGTGTTGGCGAACGCTATTCTGATGATTGGCATTATGCCCATTTGATGGATCCTCGTTCAGTAGTTCCAGAATCAAATATGCCAGGTTATCCATGGTTAGACGGCACAAAGGTAGATACCTCTCTTACCCTTAAGAAGCTGCAAATCTTCCGTGACAATTTTGGTATTGATAAAGCATCACCCAAGTATGATGGAAAAGGTTACGGCGATGATAATGAGCTATTAGCTCAAATCGCTAAAGTCGATTCTATGAATAACGGCACTGGTGCAACCGAAATGCAAGCCCTAATTGCATACCTTCAGCAACTTGGCACACATTTGAAGTAATTATTATGGATTACGGCACATACAGAGGCATTTTGACTCTGATAATTTTGGTACTATTTATTGTGATTGTTGGCTGGGCATACAGTAAACGCTCAAAAAATCGATTCGACAGCGCGGCAAATGCGATTTTCGAAGACGAGAAAAAGCACGACAGCACAATCTCTAACGAGGAAAAGGAGTCTGAAAAATGACTAGCTTTTGGAGTATTTGGGTAATTGTATTAACCCTTGCGTGTCTTGCTCTGATCTTAGGCCTACTACTTTGGAACCTGAAAAACTATGCAGGTGTTGAAGAAGGTGAAAGCTGTGGTCACGAGTTTGATGGTATTGAAGAACTGAACAACCCACTCCCTAAATGGTGGACCTACATGTTCTTCGCAACCTTTGTTTGGTCTGTTTATTACCTTGCAGCCTACCCTGGTCTTGGAAATTTCGCAGGTTTGCTTAATTGGACTAGCTCAAACCAGGGCGTTAAATCAATGGAAGAATCTAAGGCGGCAGTTTTAGCCGCTCAAGAAAATGGCCATTGGGTACAGCTAGACAAAGAAGTTGAGTATGCCCAAGAACGTTTTGGTCCTATCTTTGAAGCATTTGCAAAGCAAGATGTTGTAACATTGGCTAAAGACGAAAAAGCACTTGAGATTGGCCAGCGTTTGTTTGCACAAAACTGTGCACAATGTCACGGTTCTGATGCTCGCGGTGGAATGGGCTTTCCTAACCTAACCGACAATGATTGGTTATACGGCGGCAAGCCGGACCAAATCAAAGAAACACTGCTTAACGGTCGTGTTGCAGCAATGCCGGGTTGGAAAGATGCACTTGGTGAACAAGGCGTTGAAGAAATGACTGCATTCGTGCTGAGCCTTTCAGGTCGTAAAGTAAACCAAAAAGACGCTGATGCAGGTAAAGCTAAGTTCGCAATGTGTGCTGCGTGTCACGGTATGGACGGTAAAGGCTCTGTTGCCCATAACCTGCCATTTGGTGCGCCTAACCTCACAGACAATGTTTGGTTATATGGTGGCTCTAAGCGCGCAGTTGAAGAAACGCTTAACCATGGTCGTGCCGGTGTAATGCCAGCATGGAAAGAGATCTTAGGTGAAGATAAAGTTCACTTATTAACCGCTTATGTTTATAGCTTATCGCAAAATAATCAATAAATTATAACGAGTTAATCGAGATCAAAAAAGCCTCCATTTGGAGGCTTTTTTTTAGGTTTTTCACTGCAAATGAGATAAAATACCTGCACACTTTTTAAGTCTTTGAGTCGTTATGAATCCTACCCCGTGGTATAAAAACTTTTGGCCTTGGTTTTTAATGTTCTTTCCTGTTGTTACCATCATTGCCTGTATTGGATTAGTGGTTTTTGCTGTTGGTAATGGCCCTGATATGGTCGTTGATGACTACTACAAAAAAGGGAAAGCAATTAACCTTGAGCTTACCAAATTCGACAAAGCAAAAGCGCTCTATTTACACGGAGATTTAGAAGTCACAGCTGACACCATCAAGTTTCATTTTACCAAAGGTGATGCCAGCAAGGTAAATGCATTAAAAGCGTCGTTTTATCACCGAACAATCAAAAAATACGACTTCAGTACCAACTTACTTGCCAATGCCAACGGTGAATTTACTGCTGTTTTAGACACCATAGAACAAGGGGCCTATACGGTTTTCCTTGAACCCATGGATGGCAGTTGGAAACTCAAAGAAAACTTACAACTACCTAGCGATACCATTATAAAAATTTCTCCTGAATATAAGTAGTTATCATGTCAAAAGCGTGTTTCCATTGCTTAGAACCCGTGCCTAAAGGATTTAGCGCGCTTGTATCATTTGACGGTCAACAGCACCCAGTGTGCTGTATTGGCTGCCAAGCGGTTGCTGAAACCATCGTCGCTCAAGGTATGAGTGATTATTATAAATTCCGCACCGAAAGTGCCGGTAAGGTCGATGAGTTAATCCCTGAACAACTCACTCTGATTAAAAGCTACGACAATCAAGATATCCAATCTGATTTTGTCTCTGACAGTGGTGATCTGTCAGAAGTGTTGCTCAGTGTTGAAGGGATCAGCTGTGCTGCATGCGCATGGTTGATAGAAAAGCAGTTATTGGCACTAAAAGGTGTCAACCGCGTCGATGTAAATACATCAACTCATCGCGCCATGATCTTGTGGGATAAAGAACAAACTTTACTCAGTGATATTATTCAAGCACTAATGCATATCGGCTATAAAGCCTACCCATTCCAAGCAGATGAAGAAGCAAGCCAAAAACAAGCGACGGCCAAAGCCTACATTCGTCGTTTAGGCGTGGCAGGCTTAATGACGATGCAAGTCATGATGTTTGCATTTGCCATGTACTTTGGCATGTTCTCTGGAATGGAAGAAGATTTTGAACAGTATTTTCGCTGGATCAGCCTGATACTGGCCTCTCCTGTTATTTTGTATTCCGCTTTGCCGTTTTTAACCAATGCAATCAAAGGTCTCAGAGCTAAACAACTCAACATGGACTTACCCGTTTCTCTGGCCATTTTTGGCGCCTATGCAGCGAGTTGTTATGCCACTGTTATGGAAGTAGGTGAAGTGTATTTCGAGTCTATTTGTATGTTTACCTTCTTACTTTTATTGGGTAAATATCTCGAATTTAGAGCGCGCTTAAAAGCCAGTGAATTTACCGCTAATTTGCAAAAACTATTACCACTCACAGCACGAAAGCTGGATGAAAAAGGTGACGAGTCTGTAGTCGCTGCAAAAAATCTAAAATTGAATGACCAAGTATTAATCAAAGCCGGCGAAACCATTGCAGCCGATGGCATCATCATTGATGGCACCACCACCGTCGATGAATCTATGATGACCGGTGAGCACCTGCCCGTAAAAAAACATATTGGTCAACAAGTGTTTGCCGGTACTGTGAATCACGATGGCGTCGTTAGCATAAAAATCAATAAAGTGGGGCAAAACACCCTACTCAACCAAATTATTAAACTGCAACATTCGGCCCTATCTAAACGACCTAAACTGGTTGAAGTCACAGACAAAGTAGCACAATGGTTCGTCGCTTGTTTACTGGTTTTTGCCTCAATTACCGCGATTGGCTGGTACCCTATTGCACCGGAACAAGCTTTTTGGATCACCATTTCAGTATTGGTTGCTACTTGCCCATGTGCACTGAGTTTAGCAATTCCAACTGCATTAACTTGCGCTGTCGCCACGCTAACCAAAAAAGGTGTATTAATAAAAGAAGCCCATGTGCTAGAAACACTCACAAAGCTCACACGTGTGGCGTTTGATAAAACGGGTACTTTGACTGAAGGGAAGTTCTCTATAGCGAAAGTCGTGTTATATTCTGACTTATATAAAGAGCAAGACATACTTTCCTTAGCCGCCAGCTTAGAAAAGTACTCAGAACACCCTATTGCAGCCGCATTCAATGAGCACTTAAACACCCATCATGATCTCAAAAATGTTGAAGTACATACCGGGAAAGGGATCAGCGCGTCATTGGGCGAGCAAACACTGGCAATAGGAAAAAGCGGCTGGCACCAACAGCAGCGTTCCAATGCGCAAGCAACTTTATATATAGATGAACAAGCCATTGCTGACTTTTATTTCAATGACAAGGTAAGAAATAATGCCAAAGATGTCATCGCTCAGCTGCAACACAATGGCTTAAGTTGTCACTTGTTAACCGGAGACAGCTCTGATGCAGGTGCGAAACTTACTGATACCCTGAACCTTGACTCACAGCAAAGTAGCTGCTCACCAAAAGACAAACAGCTTGCCGTTGATGCTTGGTCTAACAAAGGCGAAATTGTGGCGATGGTTGGCGATGGCGTCAACGATAGCCCAGTGTTTAACAGTGCACACCTTTCTATCGCGATGGAAACCGGCGCAGACATATCAAAAAATACCGCCGATGTGGTATTGTTAAAGAGTGATCTAAATGCCATTTTGCAGTTGCAAAAAATTGCACTGCAAACCCGTCGTATCGTGAAGCAAAATTTGACCATTTCCTTGTTATATAACGGTTCAATCTTGCCACTGGCTGCTCTTGGTATGGTCCCACCATGGGTCGCGGTCATCGGTATGTCGGCCAGCTCAATTATTGTGATAGGTAATTCATTGAGGTTATTAAAGCTATGAGCATCATTTACATTTTAATTCCCATCGCTATTTTATTTGTCATTATTGCCATTGGTATCTTCTTTTGGGCAGTTAAAAGTGAACAATTTTCTGACTTAAATAAACAAGGTCACAGCATTTTGTTTGAAGATGACAAAGAACAGCATCAAAATGCCAATGACAGAGATTAGTTTATTTGGTGCGTTTATTATGGGATTAGTTGGCAGTGGCCACTGTATTGTGATGTGCGGTGGTATTGCTTCAAGCCTACAAATGGCTAATTCAACACTCAAACCTATTAGCGTCGGGCTTACTTACAACTTAGGCCGAGCGACAAGTTATATGGTAGCCGGTGCGTTAGTGGCGTCATTAGGGAACTCATTTGCAAAACAAAACACCGAATTTGCTCTAAGTTTAAAGATATTCAGTGGCGTATTCATGATATTGGTTGGGCTTTATGTTATGCGCCTCGCCAGTTCATTAAAGTGGCTAGAACAAGCTGGAAAAACCGTTCTTTGGCAGCACTTGGTGAAACTGAACAAACATTTACTCCCTATTAATACATACTCTAAAACGTTACTCTACGGCATGCTATGGGGTTGGCTACCTTGTGGACTGGTATATTCAGCACTCACATGGACTTTGCAAGCTCCTACTCCATGGTATGGCAGTGCCATTATGTTGAGCTTTGCACTGGGTACTTTGCCTTCGATGCTCATTGTTGGACAATCGGCACAACAGCTTAGCCGCTTTTTAAACCACACGCTTATTAGGTGGGCGCTAGGTAGTATTTTTATCTGGTATGGAATCTATCTACTAATCATTGCATCCGATAGATTAGTACATTAACCTAGTCTCAGCGTCATATTTTAATGGATTTATTATGGATTTAAATAATCAACAACGTTCGAAAAGTCAATGCACCATCAGTTGTAATGACTGTAGTATCAGCCAACTATGTTTACCATTTACCTTAAATGGCAGTGAAATGGATAAACTAGATGAAATTATCGAGCGTAAGAAACCATTACATAAAGGCGATTATTTGTTTGAATCTGGCGCGAAGCTGAATGCCATATTCGCTGTACGCTCTGGGTCTTTTAAATCTTATACACTATCAGAACAAGGTGATGAGCAAATAACTGGCTTCCACCTAGCGGGTGATTTAGTTGGATTTGATGCCATCAACAAAATGCAGCACCAAAGTTTTGCTCAAGCACTAGAAACGTCAATGGTGTGTGAGATCCCATTTGATACACTGGACGAACTCGCCGGTAAGCTACCTAAATTGCGCCAGCAGATCATGCGCTTAATGAGTAACGAAATTAACTATGATCAAGAAATGCTATTACTGCTGAACAAAAAAACGGCTGAAGAACGACTCGCTACGTTTATATATAATTTGTCAAACCGGTTTGGTGAGCGAGGCTTTTCACGTAAAGAATTCCGCTTTACCATGACTCGAGGAGAAATTGGTAACTATTTGGGACTAACTGTTGAAACCATTAGCCGTTTATTGAGCCGCTTCCAAAAAGCCAATCTCATTAAAGTTGAAGGTAAGTTTATTACTATCTTAAATATCCCTGAATTAGCTAAAACAGCAGCGATAGCGGTTTGATCTAGGGCAATGAATTCTCAATAACGACTTTCACCTTACGCTAAATCAGTTACACTTAACGTAACTGGTTTAGCTGATAAAGTATGTTAAGGAGTTCATAATGGATAAAATAAAACGCATTCTTGCCGTTATCGATCCAACCAAAGCACAGCAAAATAGTTTGCAACGTGCTCTTTCATTAGCAAAGAAAACAGGGGCACAGATCACCGCCTTCTTGTCGATATATGATTTCTCATATGAAATGACCACAATGCTCTCAAAAGATGAACGTGAAGCAATGCGTGCCGCCGTCATCAAAGACAGAGAAGCGTGGATCAATGATTTGCTCTCTAGTATTGAAAATATTGATGTACATAGCTTAGTGTTGTGGCATAACCGCCCTTATGAAGCCATTATTAACACCGTGATTGATGACGGGTACGATATAGTGATAAAAAGCACCCACCAACACGATACTTTAAAGTCGGTTATTTTCACGCCAACTGACTGGCATTTAATACGAAAATGTCCAAGCCCTGTGCTGCTTGTTAAAGATCATGAATGGCCAGAAGAAGGCCATATATTAGCGGCTGTTAATGCCGTCAGTGATAACGAACAACATCAAGCATTGAATAAACGTATTATTAGTGATGCACAATTTATTTGCCAACTTGCCAATGCCCAACTGAGCCTCGTTAACACCTACCCCGCTACCCCTGTCAATATTGCAATAGAGATCCCTGAGTTCAACCCTTCACAATACAATGAAGCAGTTAAAAAGCATCATGAAGATGAGACATTTTCCTTAGCAGATTCATTCAACATTGCGCGTTCAGAGTGCGAAGTTAAAGAAGGGTTACCAGAAGATGTTATTCCCTACGTTGCCAGTGAGAAAGGCTCAGAACTTGTCGTTATCGGTACCGTTGGGCGTACGGGATTAAGTGCTGCGCTGGTAGGAAATACCGCAGAACATGTTATTGATAGTCTCGATTGTGATGTATTGGCCTTAAAACCCGATGGCTACAAAAGCCCACTGGCTCATAAATAACACTCAGTTTTAATCATCTTATTTTCTCGTGCCACTTTATGTGGCACGCTTTCCTTACAAAATTGTATCTGATCCTTACGCTAATTTACGATATGCTTTAGTCATAGACGTTGCCGTTAGACTGACACTGGTATATTGAATGAAAGTATTAATTGTTGAAGATGACTTAGACACCGCCCAATTTATCGCACGCGGATTAGAACAAAGTGGCGATTCAGCCACTCACTGTGATAATGCCGAACAGGCTTTGCTGAGTGCATCTACACACCCATTCGACGTAATTATTTTTGACCGTTTGCTACCGAGTATGGATGGCTTGGATGCGGTACGTATTCTTAGGCAGAGTAAAATAGTGACGCCTATTATTATGCTGACGGCGCTCAGTGAAACATCAGACCGAGTCGCCGGGCTAAATGCTGGCGCAGATGATTACCTTGTGAAACCATTCGCGTTTTCTGAGCTTTACGCACGCTTAAAAGCCCTTACCCGCCGTCAACCGTTGACACCTAAGGCACTTGAATTAGTCGTTGCTGATCTAACGTTAGAGCGCACCACCAGACAAGTAAAGCGTGCGGATACACACATTGACTTAATGCCCAAAGAATATCAAATTTTAGAGTACCTCATGCTCAATCCTAAGCAATTAGTCACAAAAACCATGCTACTTGAACAAGTGTGGGGGTTCAGTTTTGACCCCAAAACCAGTCTCGTACAAACCCATGTAAGTAGACTACGCAATAAAATAGACAAACCTTTTACTACTGAGCTCATTAAAACAGTGCGCGGCAGTGGCTATATAATATCAGATTGATCATGACACATATGAAAAACTACCACTGGGTTGGCAAAGTATTGAAAATAACACTCACTGCGTGGGTGCTCGTTTGTAGCATGCTCATTGCGATCAGCTATCTCCTATTGCAACAAATAAAAACGCAGCAAACAGACGAGTTTATAGAAATGCAAAGCGAAGTGACTCACCTCTACAACGAGGACGGCTTAAACGCTTTACTCGATGAATATGAGCTATCCCACCGCCCAATTTGGCATAAGCATGAGAGCGATGAACGACTAGATGAAGAAGGGTTACTATTTTCACTTTACGACAAGAATACTTTGCTGCTAGGTAGCACTGAGTTAACAATAACCCCTGTTGATGAAGCTATATGGCAAAAATATGATTCAACACTTGATGAGCCTATAAGCGCATTATACATACACTTTACGCTTGATGAACGTTATAGCCTAGCCATACTTCAACCACTGACGCATCATTACATAGATACTCGAAATACGCTCATAAGTATCAATATATGGTTCACTGCACTCAGCTGGTTACCGATACTATTCATCATATTTTCTATAACACAGCAATATGCCGTACGTATTGTTCGTATAAAAAACGCGCTTTCAAAGGTCGCTGAATCTCCCGATTCAGAACGCATTGACTGTGACAACACACCTGATGAATTAAATGCGTTAGTCATTTCTTTAAATGCCATGTTAGATGACATTTCAGATCTTCACACCACCATGAAAACCATGTCTGTTGGTATTGCACATGACTTAAAGACGCCGTTAACACGCGTGGCAAATAGACTCCAATGTATGCAGCAGGATATCACCAACCCCGATATGCTTGAGACTCATTTAGATAAAGCATCATCAGATTTACACACGGTTATTGCCACTTTCAATAATTTAGTTCGCCTCAATGCCATTGAATCTGGAAAGCATAAAAATGGCTTTGTAGAACTCAACTTATCATCAACAATTCTTGATTTAGCCCAAAGCTATGAACCAGTCTTTATTGATACTGGCCGCAACCTTGAGATCTCCATTGTAGATGACGTATTTTGTCTTGCAGATGAAGACCTTATCAATCAATTAGTATGTAATTTATTAGAAAATGCATTGGAATATAGCAGCCAGGATGCACAGGTTTGGATCAGACTGCAAAACCATATTGACGGTGCATTATTGCAAGTAGGTGACAATGGCCCAGGTATTTCAGTACAGGATAGATCCCATGTGTTTGATAAATTCTATCGCGCCGATATTAGCCGTTCGAAACCGGGCAATGGGTTAGGATTGAGCATTGTTAAAGCCATTTGTAAAGTGCACCGCGGCGAAATCCAATTGCTTGAGCATCAAAAAGGCGCTGTATTTAATATTGAATTACCCTTATTATCACAACAATAAACCATACAATTTTGTATGATTTGGTACTGTTAAATGTAAAACATAGTGTTAAATTTCTTCTATATACTGAAGCTATGTTTAGTTAGGGGCAATTTAATAATGAAAATTAATATAACGTTTCGACACCTCATCCTTAGTACTGCCATAAGTTTAACTCTTGCTTGTGACGGCGCTTCTGGCTCAGAAGTCTCACTGGATTACAATGCACATTCAGTTGTAAGCCAGCCTCAGTCAACACTATCAACATTCACTCCAACTCCCTTTCCTCCCGTGAATAACGACCAAAATACACATCCTGACCAGACCTTTTCTTCAGCGGAGAAAACATCCCGTTTTTTACAGCAATCAACTTTTGGGGCAACTGCGCAAGATATTAAAACACTCACGCACACCAGTGCATCCAAGTGGTTTAAAAGCCAACTCAGTATACCCACAAGCAACATCATGCCAACTGTGGTTAGCTATGCGCCAAAAAGTGCAAACCACAACGATGAGTTTGATTTGTTTTTCATCGAATCAACCACCTTCGCATTTTGGAAAAATAGTATCTCAGGCAAGGACCAACTGCGCCAAAGAGTGGCTTTTGCATTATCTGAAATCTTAGTGGTCTCTAACGGGGGCGGAGAAACCTTAACCGATCAACCCACTGCCGTGGCTGCATATCAAGATATACTGATCAACAATGCTTTTGGTAATTACCGAACCTTACTAGAAGCAATAACCTATTCTCCTGCCATGGGTCACTATCTAACTTATTTGGGTAATGAAAAAGCAGATCCCGATACTGGCAGAGTCCCCGATGAAAACTATGCCAGAGAATTATTACAGCTGTTCACTTTAGGTGTGGTTAAACTCAACAGCGATGGCTCAATAAACAAAAACGAAAACAACGTCCCCGTGGAGTTATACTCAAACAAAGACATCACCGGCCTAGCAAAGGTTATGACCGGGTTAGATTATAATGAGACTAATGAAGATACCGTTAGCAATAATATTTTCACCCGCCCAATGGCAATTAACCCCGAAGCCCATTCAGACCAAGAAAAGGTATTCTTAGGGCTTACTATTCCAGCTGGTATTAATGCTGAAGCGTCTATCACTATGGCATTGGATCACATTTTCACACACCCAAATTTACCTCCCTTTGTTACTAGGCAGCTCATCCAACGACTGGTGAGTTCTAACCCTAGTAATGCCTATATTTCACGTACCGTTGCCGCGTTTACCAGTGGTCTATTTACACTGCCGGATGGGTCACAAGTAGGCACAGGTAAACGCGGTGATCTCAGTGCAACTGTGGCCGCTATTTTATTTGATAATGAAGCTCGCGAGCCTGCTACCACTACCGCAGGAAAAATAAGAGAACCCATACTTCGTTTTACACAGTGGGCAAGAGCTTTTAATGCACAAAATATTACCCCACAGTATCAAACCATGCTGTGGGACACCAGTGCACCAAATGCACTCGGGCAACACCCATATCGCTCATCCAGTGTGTTTAACTTCTTTCGTCCTGGGTATACCTCACCTGGCTCGATCACAGCAAAAAAGGGGTTAGTCGCACCTGAACTACAAATTACCAATGCCACCACCATTCCTGGCTATGTTAATTTTATGACTCACTATATTTCAGGGGAGTCACAAGAAGCAGATGTAGAAGATATCCTCGAAGAATTTGACCACCCCAGCGTGCCAATCACCGTCGAAGATATTCGGAAAAGCTTTCTCGTTACCTATGAAGAAGAGCTAGCAATCGCACAAGATGTTGATGCCCTACTTGCCCGACTAAACTTATTACTCACTGCCAATCAACTTTCAAGTGCCACTCTCACGGCAATTAAGCGTATTGTTGGTACAATACCCAACGATGAAGATGACGGTTACCTAATGCGTGTACGAGTTGCTGTACTGCTCGTTATGACAACACCTGATTATTTAGTGCAAAAATAGGGGACTCTCTCATGAACAGACGATCATTTCTAAAAGCGGGCAGTGCTTCTATGGCAGCAGCACCATTTTTGAATCTTGCACAAGCGATTGCAAATACCCCTACGACAAACAACGATGACTATAAAGCCCTTGTATGTGTTTTTCTATACGGTGGCATGGATAACCACGACACCGTGATCCCATATGATCAAGCAAGCTATACGCAATGGTCAAATATTAGAAATACATTACTATCTCAATATACCAATAAACGCTCACAGGCTAACTTATTACCCATTGATACCCCAGCTCGATTCGGATCGCGTCAATTTTCCTTGCCCCCAGAGCTCAGCGGAATTGCACAATTATACCAACAAGGTAAAGTCTCTCTGGTAGGTAATGTGGGCCCTTTGCTTGAACCAACCACCGCTGCGAGTATTCGATCAGAAACAGCAAAGTTACCATCAAGGTTGTTTTCCCATAACGACCAGCAATCCACTTGGATGTCAGGCCAAACGGAGGGGGCCCAATTCGGTTGGGCTGGCATGCTTAATGACGCTTTAATAGAACAAGGACAACAAAGCCCTAGCACATTTTCTGCCATAACAACCTCAAGCGCCGAGCTACTCATCACTGGGAGTAACACAACACCGTATCATGTTCATGACGGTCAAGCGGCAACTATAGATGTTCTGGATATGTTCGATGAACCAAACGCATTACAAAAGCACTTTAGCGCGCTTGGACACAAAACTAACAATTTAGTTGAACAAGATATGTCAACGCAAATCAATCAAGCCTATAGTGCCAATGATCAGTTTAATGCGGCTTTGTCTGAGGTCTCTGTTGCGCTGCCAGCATTCCCTGCAACCCCCCTCGCTAAACAACTAGAAACCGTGAGTAAAACCATTGCGATTCGAGATCAACTTCAAGAAAAGCGGCAAGTTTTTGTAGTTGCTATGGGTGGGTTTGACACGCACTCTGGGCAAGCACAATCGCTGCCTAAGTTGCAATCAGCCTTAGATGGCGCACTCGTCGCGTTTGATTCTGCAATGCAAAGCCTTGGACTCTCTGATAAAGTAACCCTATTTACAGCATCCGATTTTGGTCGCACTTTGGCAATTAATGGAGATGGCACCGACCATGGCTGGGGCTCTCATCACTTTGTGATGGGGGGGGCGGTACAAGGTGGGACGATATTCGGTGATATTCCCGAGGCCAAATTAAACCATTCATTAGATGCTGGCAATGGCCGTTTAATTCCAACACTGTCGGTAGATCAATACGCCGCCAGTTTCGGCCAATGGCTAGGCATAGACCAACATACACTTGAAAATATCTTTCCAAACTTGTTGAAGTTTGGTGCACCACCAGCCCTTTTCAAGTAAGGATCTTTCATAAGCCAATAGCCAAATAGGCTTCACGCATATTTGGCTATTAAATACGTTAAATTACACCAAGCTAACTTAAAGCGTATCATTGCGGTTTTTAAATCATAAAGTCATTGAAAAAACGCAACTGCTCTGGATGGCACAACGCTTTAGGTCGTAGGCGTTGAACTGCATTTTTTGCAGCTAACTTGTCATACCCTAGCGCATGCATTAACAGTGCTACTACTAAGCCTGTGCGGCCTGATCCTCCTTTACAATGCACGACGACAACACCCTGATCATTAAGTAGTGAAATAATCTTTGGTACATAATCTGCCCATGCAGTTGAAAAAGCATCCGTTGGTGGTGCCTCATCGCTGATGGGGAGTTGATACCATTCAATGCCTTGTGTCATGCACACTTGAGATAATGTCTGCGCGCCATAACACGTTAATTCTTTATCATACATTACCGATATCAACGCATTTGCGCCCGCTGATTTCAATATTTCGACCGACTCTTGCAGCGTTGCGTCTTTCGTGCCTGGGCAGGGAGTAAAAATAATTTGTCCACCATTATCTAGTGTCAACGTATCATATGGGTGAAGTCTCATGCTCAATGTCTCTTTTAATTAACTGAACCACTTTTATTACGATATGATGTGGAACACTTAATTCAGCTGCCCTATTCATATTTTGCTTTCATATAAAAGAAGCTTACCGTATATAACACTTTCGCTGCAATGCTATTCTTATCTGTTCTGAAGGTACTTCTGCTTGTGCAAAGACACTTTCTCTTCCCCCCAACAATACAGAAAATACACTTAACCACACAGGTAACGGTGACAAAAATGAATGAAAAAGTACGAAACACGACTGAGGTAACATCATCATTGGAAGAAAGTAACATTAAAATTGGTGCTATCAGTAGGCTAAGTAACATAACGCACCCAACCCTAAGTTAATCTTACAGATTAACTTAGGGTTGGTGATTTAGTACAAGGGTCTGCATCCATTGGGAAGTAACCCGCAACCTTTGTTCCAATACCCTTCTCCAATACCCTGTTCAAATACCATGTAGCACAATAAACCCTCCAGATAAAATGACGACCATGATCCCTACCCTACACTTGCGATATAGCCACCAAATAGGCAAAAAAGTACCACCAGTGGATAATTACTCATTCGAGGTGTTCGCTTTTCTGTTGAGCTCCCTGTGCCTCCTAACACGCTACAAAACTGTTTACTGTGGTCATAATCTGGATAAAAGCGACCTGTAATGTAAACACCTTTTCTATCCAAATTGCTGCCACCAAACCAAACAGTACAGTCATCGTGTCTAACAGACATACACTCCCTCTATAAAAACAGTTATTCAGGTTCGCACCACATAAAACCTTCAGCTGCTACTAACGTATATTTCACACGTGAGAACAACATTATAGCGTTGATACAATACAATAAAGTGTGCTTTAATTACCCACTTATAGCTGATGCATTTTTGACATGCCCTGCAAATATACTTAAATCAAATAAGGTAACTATGCTCAAATTCATTGTATTGCTTATGGTCGTAATGTCGCTTCCCGCATGGTCAATATCTTGCACGACTGAAACTTTCAATACGATCAATAAACGACTCAGTTATATGCAAGATGTCGCGCTATATAAAGCCAATAACCATTTAGCCATAGAAGATATCGCGCGAGAAAACATTGTCATTACCGCAAGTAGTAACTCAGCGGCCAAAATTGGGTTAGATAAAGAAAGTGTCAAAGCATTTTTTATTGCACAAATCTCTGCAGCAAAAGCAATTCAATACCGATATCGAGCCGATCTACTCAGTAACAAAACAAGTCATAAGCCGAGAGATCTAAACACAATTATTCGTCCCCAATTGATTGAATTAGGGAGTAAGATCAATACACAAATTGCATACTGCCTAAAACATGGACAACCCTTCACTGCAGATCAAGAGACTGGATTTATAAACGCTTTAAACGTGGATTATTTAAGCAATTCAGATAAAAAGAAGCTATTTAACGCATTGATAGATATTCGCTTACAGCCAATAAAAAGCCACTGAAATATGACAGTGGCTCGTTAACGAACGTGCTATCAGCACGCATTAAATATTTGTGATATCTATAAACAAAGACTCATCAATATTTGAAGACGAGACGGTTGCTTCAGCAAATTCATATTCCGCTTTTTGCGCTGCTCGATCGATTGGTAAGTTAATAAAATCAAATAAGTCTCTATCCGCCAGTTGGCTTGGACTTACATTTTGTATTGATTTAAAAATACTCTCCACGCGCCCGGGGGTTTTAGTATCCCAATCAACCAACATGGCTTTGATATTCTGTCGTTGTAAGTTTTCTTGTGAACCACACAGATTACAAGGAATAATTGGGAATTGTTTATACTCTGCGTATTTAATCAAATCGTCTTCGCGACAATAGGTCAATGGTCTGATCACTACATTTCGGCCATCATCTGAACGCAATTTTGGCGGCATTGCTTTTAGTCGAGCACCGTGGAACATATTTAGAAACATGGTTTCAACAATGTCATCTAGATGGTGACCCAGCGCGATTTTAGTTGCACCAATTTTTTCTGCAAACGAATATAAAGTGCCTCGTCTTAAACGAGAGCAAAGTCCACATGTCGTTTTGCCTTCAGGCACCTTTTGTTTTACAACCGAATAGGTGTCTTTATCAACAATGTAATAAGGAATATCAAGACTTTCAAAGTATTCCGGTAAAATGTGCTCGGGAAAGCCAGGCTGTTTTTGATCAAGATTAACCGCTACAACATCAAATTTGATCGGCGCAACTTTTTGCAAACTCAAAAGTATATCCAGCATCGCAAATGAATCTTTACCGCCACTAATACACGCCATGACTACGTCATTTTCTTCTATCATGTTGTAATCTACAACCGCATTACCAACATTCTTTCTGAGACGTTTATGCAGTTTAGTGATTTCAGGTGTTTCTTTTTGAGTCATTGCAGGCTTCCCACATCGCCAGTTCACCGACGCCGCGTTATCAAATAAAATTACAGGGCGCGAATTATACGGGTTTTTACCTACGGTTGGAATACTCATAAATAGATTCTAATTGACCATGAAACTACTTTTAATGAATGCAAAAAGCAGTAATTATTTGCTAAGTCCCATAAAACCTACTTTCCTTAAGGTGATAAAACTCATAATTAAACAAGGAACCATGATGATATTACGAATAGCTCTTGTACTGAGTACGCTTTTTACACTTTCAGCTTGCTCTGACGCAGCACCGGTTCCGGTCGGTGAATGTGCCAAAGTCGTTGCACATGCAAAAAAAGTATTAGGGGATAAAGCACCGAGTACCGCAGATATGACAAAGCAATGTAAAGAAGCCAGTGATGAAGCGCGAGGATGTGTGTTAGCGGCGAGCAAAGCCATGAAAATTTTAAGCTGTGATATGTAGGCCGTAGTAATGGCCAACCAGTGTTAGCCACTTAAAGAGAAATTTGTTAGAAGGTCAGCAAGCACAACCTTCTAACAAAAACAAATCATGTACGATAGAGTATCTTTATCACATGCCAACCAAAACGTGTTTTAACTAGGTGGGGTTCTAAGATCTCAGCGCCAAATGCAACTTTATCGAACTGTGGCACCATTTGACCACGCTTAAATTCACCTAAATCTCCACCTTTTTTGCCCGATGGGCATGTTGAGTGCTTCTTTGCAAGAACTTGAAACTTTGCACCCTTTTTAAGTTGTTTAATAATGTCTTCAGCAAGCTCTTTGTGCTTCACTAGAATATGTAATGCATGCGCCGTGTTTGCCATAATTGCACCTATCGATATAAAAAACGGGCGAAGTATACCATATTGAAAACGACTCATTTCAAGATAAAATTATAAACCCCGTTAAAATTGATAGCAAAAAGTAAATGATGTAAAGTTAAAGCCTCAAACGAGTTAACTTTTAGTCCATCACATACAATAAGGTTCATTTATTTTTGAAGGCAACTTAAATGCCATGATTGATTTAATAAGGAGTAATAATGGTATCGGTCATTCACGCAAAAACTTACAGCTATAGCGCAATAATTCTCACATCCCTATTTTTAATATCGGGGTGTGGGGACAGTAGTGATGAGAGTAGCGCAACGAGTAAACCAACTGTTGATCCAAGAAATACGATTAGCTTCTCGGATGCACGTGCTGATTTTGACACTAAATTACTCCAAGTTGCCAACGATACTCCGGAGTTTAACCTGAGAGTAGGATTAAGTGCATATGAGGTAGGATCGTTTCTACAAGATGGTGCATTACATGGTAGCTTGGATATTGCAGACCAACAATTAACTCTGAATTCTTTTGAAGAGATCAGCTATCGTTTTGAACTAGACGAAAAAGATGCTTCCTACAAAGATGCCGATACATCATTAAAAGTGATCCCTGGGTTCTCATTTACCCTTGGTGCAGGAAGTAATAACGCCAAAGTTAAAACCATCAACTACACAATATCCCTGTCAGATATTACATTAACCAAACTTAAAAACCCTGTACATGCAATTTTATCTGGTGGCAGTGATACCGGCGCAGCAAATGAATTTATCTATGGGGTATACAGCGCAAAAATAAAATATGGTATTTCGTTTTATGATGAATATGCTAAAGAAATCACACTAGGAGCAGGGTTTGAAACCGACCTGTTTAGTGCTGAAACAAATGTCAAAAAGTCTTCAAGTAGCCAAATTTCATCAAAATATAAATTTGAGAGTGTGGAACCTGTTCAAATAGGCTTTTTAAAGCGAAATATTGCCAGTATTAACCGGATCCCAACATCATTGAAGCTTGCGCTCGATCCTAATAATGCAAATTTAATAAATATAACTTGGAAGGCTGTCGAAAATGCAAGCTACTACAATATATTTCAATCAGAGACCGCGGGGATTAATGCCAACTCCACTTCTACATATAGTCAGAAAATAACTGTTGAGGATCCATTTTATACCTTTGAAGGTGAGCCAAATCAATCATATTATTTCAAAGTGTCTTCCACAGTTAATCGCCAAGAAAGTGAAACTGGGCTTGAAGATGGCATTCAAACAATCCCTGGAGATGAAACACCACCTGGTGATGGGCCAATTGATGGCGGTGGAAATAGTAAACAACCTGAAGTAGAACCGAATAATGATATAAATTCAGCACAAGAGATCCAAGCAGGCGTTGTATCAGGTCAAAAAACAACGGCGCAAGATTATAATGATGTGTTTAAGCTCATTCCTTCAAAAACAGCTTTAGATTTCAAAGTCATCCATGAAAAGCAATATAGTGCAACAAGTGATTATGATATTTATATATATAACCACAATGAAGAGCTTATCCACTCTTTCCCATCATATAATGGAGAAAATGATCAACATATTATTGGTGTAGAAAAAAACAAGCCGGTATACATAAAAATGAACATGAAAAACGACACCACGATTAACGATAGATATAACCTGGAACTCGGTTTTTTAAATTATAACTACGAACTAGAGCCTAATAACGCTTTATCTGATGCCAACTTACTTCTCAATAACACAACGAAACGTGGCTCTCGGAGCTTCAGACGTGACTATCGCGACTACTATTACATCAATACCGAATCAAACACGCTACGTGTTAAGTTCACTCATTCAGATAAATTGAGCGCATCAAGTAATTATACAATCTACATTTACAATGCAACCGAAGAGCAAATAAGTAAAGTGACAGCAGAAAATGGAATGGATGTTGACTTTAATATTGGTGTTGAACAAGGTAGTCGAATATATATTCGCGTTGACATAGACGGCGATAACTCTAGAGATATTCACTATTCTATAAATGCCAGCTTTGAGTAAGAGTAAATCAACTTTAACCGCAAAAAAGGAAATTACGATGAATTTAAAATTAAAAAAGAACAAAATAAAAAATCTGTCTAATAATACTGTTATCGAAAAAAATGCCACGCCGATGATTGCAGGTGGCAGAGGTTCTGAGATATATGTATGTTTTTCTAATATCCAACACTGTGGGGCTTCTAGACACCCTAATGCCTGCCAGCCTTCACAACATGTAACTGTATGTACATAAAATAAATTATATCTGTGGGAATGCTATTTACAGCATTCCCTTATTAGCCACAAGGTAACTACCTAGTGACAACTTCAATACTCGGCCTTCGCTCCAACGCTTCTTTGAATATTCACCCACAACACTCTAAAGCTTTAGTTCGGCCTATATGCTAACGGAACTTGCCAATGAAGATGTTCTGCTTTGTCATTTTGTTGTTATTTTTAAAAGACGTAACCGCACAAAGCACCAATGACAAGCTAAAAGAAGCGAAAGATTACTTAACTGTAAATCCCGCTCACTCACTCACCATTCTTCAGGCAATACCTAATATCAACGCGCTGTCAGTAAAACAGCAAATACAATGGCACATTATTACCATGCGCGCATCAGTACCAACAGATAACCCCGACATGCTTATTGACCCTTTAGAAGCTATTTTTTATCACTATCAACATCCTTATTTTATTGAACACATCAACACGATCACCCGTGCTTTAGGTATCTGGTTGCATAAAAACAACCCGCTTATTGAGGTGCAAAAAAGCTTAGAATGTTCCTAAAACCAAGCTAAAAATGACAGGCTAAGTTTAAATTAAGCAATAGCTTAGCGTTCGTAACCAGGCACATCAATGATTTAGGTGTCGCAAACACACACTATATTAAAGCAAAGAAGCTAACGCACCGAGATAATATTTTAGCAATAATTGAAAATAACCAAAGAATGATTGCGCTAGAGGCAGGTAATATTAAGCGAGTGGAGAGCCACTTTCGATTGGCTTTAATAGAACTAGGGTTTGCATGGCGACATATCAGTTAATATGTAGACAAAAAATATAATTTATTATCCTTTTAGCTCATATATAGCGTTACATAAGCATTATAAAACATCATCTCCACAAGGCGATTAGAAGATCAATCCACAAAGAGAAAAGCAAAAGTAAGCTTTAAAAACAAAGTTTTATATAAATAAAAACTTATAATAACTTCATAAATTTGAACATAGCAATGAACCTCCGACCTGATTTTGGGTATATTTACAGTGAAAGCGTTCTCAATATATATTGCGTTCTGCCACCTCAGAGGCAGGATCTAAAAACTCAATATTTGAGTAAAATAATTATTAAAAAATAAGATGGAGATACTAGAGTTATGAGGTTTAAGAACTCCCCAATAACGCTTGCTTTGATAAGTGCATTAACTGCAATTCCAACTTACGCAGAAGAAGTTAAGGGCCAATCAGAAGCAAATGATACAATTGACCGCATTCAGGTTACAGGCTCACGTATTGCTCGTATCAATACACACACACCATCGCCTGTGATCAGTGTTGATGCTGAAGCAGTCAAAGCCTCAGGTTATTTAAACATAAATGAATTATTAACCGAGTTGCCGCAGTTCGTTTTTGGTGTAGGTACCGCCTCTAGTAACCAAGATGGATTCTCAAATGCCGGTCTAAATGCTGCAAACTTACGTAATTTAGGGACCGAAAGAACACTAACGTTAATCAATGGACGTCGTGTAGTACAATCTACCTACGACACGGGAGAGATGGTCACTGATACCAGTTATATTCCAACCGAATTAATTGATCGGATTGACATACTAACTGGAGGCGCGGCATCTACATATGGTGCAGATGCAGTCGCTGGTGTAGTTAACTATGTGATGAAAAAGAATTATGAAGGCACTAAAATATCTGGACAATATGGTGGCTCTGCGGTTGGTGATGGTGAAGAAAGTACTTTCACGATCACCACGGGCCATAATTTTGATGATCAGCGAGGTAATGTTGTATTCTCTTTAGATTATTATAATCAGGAGAGAGCAAAAGATAGCAATCGTCCTGGTTCTGGCACAACTCGTTGGATCAATAACCCACTAAGTACAGGCACTGGCGATGGCCACTCAAATAAAATTGTAGGTACAAACCTTGGTTGGCCAGATTATAATGTCGTTGGTCAGCTAATGGGAGTTTGGGACGCAGATAACGACAGAACAAACTATTATGATATTTCAGGCGATGAAGCCCTATACATGTACAATAGTAACGATAAAGTGGGGCCTTTTTACATACAAAACAGTGACAGTGCACAAGGATATGAGCTAGACACATTTGCTATGACGCGCAACCCTTTTGAACGCCATACCGCCTACTTACTTTTCAACTATGAATTAGACGACAATACCAGTCTTACCACTGATTTTCGTTACACCAAGGTCGAATCAAATTTACTTTCTTCACCCGAGTTCAACTATGGTCAACGTTTTATAAATATTAATGATTTTGCACAAAGCAACCTCGTTTTACCAAGCCATGTACAAAACTTACTAGCTCAAGATGATGGCTACTTTCAAACCTCTGTAGGTTTATACGAGTTAGGTCCACGCAAAGCAGCAGTTGAGCGTGATTTATTTGCTTTCTCAGCCACGCTAGAAGGGGAGTTTGAAAATGGTTGGGTTTGGGATGCTTACGCTTCCAGTGGTGTGACACACAATGATAGCTTATTTTTTAATAGAACAGACAAACGCCGTCTACCTCGAAATGGCTATCAAACCTTAAGTGCTAGCGGTGAGATATGCAATGGTAACAACTGCCCTGCTTTTAACCCTTTACTCCCCATGTCACAAGAAACAATTGATTACGTTAGAGTTGCGCCTTATGGAAGTCAAATAAAGTCAGAGCAACATACATTTGCCTTTACTACATCAGGTGATTTGTTGGAATTACCCTATGGCGCCTTAGCTTTTGCCGCGGGGGCTGAAGTTCGCCGTGAATCTTTAGAGTTAAATACAGATGAAGCTTGGCAAAATTCAAAAATAACAGGGTCAAGTCGATTACCTTGGGATGCAGGTAGAACAATTAAAGAGCTTTATTTTGAATTAGAAGCGCCAGTACTTGGTGATACATTCTTAGTTGAGGAGTTAGTATTAAGTGCAGCTGGTCGAGTCTCTGATTATACCTACTCAGGAAAACATAATACATGGAAGCTTGGCGCAACATGGACCATTATTGATGGCCTAGCTATGCGCTCTACCCTAGCACATACAGTACGTGCACCGCAGCTAGTAGAGCAATTTCGTGCAGCTAGCCTTGGCTGGAGGGCAAATATAGAAGATCCATGCGATAAACTACAAATAGCCAATGCAGCTAACAGTGACCGAGCGAAAACAATCAGTAATTGTAAAGCATTTGGTATTACTGACCCCGAAAGTTGGGATTCTCCAACAGCGACTGATGGTGGTGTTAATTCAATTAGTGGTGGTAATATTGCTTTACAACCAGAGAAAGCTGACACCTTAACGGTAGGGTTAGTATATACACCCAACTTTATAGATAATTTATCACTCACTGTAGATTATTTTGATATTGATCTAACCAATGCAATGCAATCAACAGGCATACAAAACTCTCTCGATAAATGTGCAACAGCTGACGATATTAATTCTGATATTTATTGCGCACTGGTTAATCGTAATAGCACAGGACAAATCGATTCTGTATTAAATGCTGTAGTCAACCAAGCATTAAGGGGCAGACGTGCCGTTGATTTCGAAGTCTCTTATTTACGTAACTTAGAAAGCTATGGCGAAATCGATTTCTCTATATATGTCACTAAGCTAATTCATTCAACAAGTAGAGACTCCATTGATAATGACGAAGAAGAGTTTAGAGGTATTGGAACCTTTAACTCAAATTTGAGGGGTCGCTTAACGATGACTTATCGATATGAAGATATCAGTATCAATTGGATAACAAACTATGCGGAAGGCGTTCAAGTTGATATTGACGGCACTTATGATTTATATGAAAAGCCCTTTACAGAAGATGCTCTCAAGCATGACGTAAGAATCGCTTATAAAGCAACAGATAACACGAATCTTTATTTCGGCATAAGGAACGTCTTTGATAAAACATATTACGATCACCCTACAACAGCCTCAGGCCTAGGTCAGTATGATTCCATGGGACGGTTCTTTTATGGTGGGATTTCATACGAATTTTAATATGATTTAAAAAGAAACGGTGAGATTAAGTAGTGTTTTAACCGAATCATTAACAGACTATATGTTTTTTAAATAAATTTAATTTCATAGTGTTGGTAAAGTAAATAAGGATCATTTAATTTACCAATTATACCCCCCTTAAGCCACTCTCTTGAGTGGCTTATTTAACAACCAAAAAACACAACAAATCCACTGAAAACATAAAAACCCATTAAAACCCAAGCTCATTTCAATTTTTATAATCCTAAATTTCACAGATAATTAATCATCCACATATACATCAACCCTAGTTTTTAACATAACAAACGCAAAAAATTCAAATTTGCTCAACAAGATCAATTAACGTATCCTATTGATAAAACATGTTACCTTTAAAATAAAAATAAGCTATTTATCTAAAACCCCAAGAATTAATTTGTATTAGCTAACAAGTAATAATTATGATTGATATCGAAAAACCTTTTAAACTCGAAAACATTACTGTCCACCCTAAAACTGATGAGCTGAGTTATTGTGGAAAAACCATTGCAATCAAGTCGATGGCTATGAAAGTGATCTGCTACTTTGCAAAAAACAAAGATATTGTCATTAGTCGAGACTGTTTACGTAATGACCTATGGCAAAACCCCACGACATCAAATCATACGATTAATAACCATATCTATAGCTTGCGACAATCACTTGCTCAACTCGATGATCAAACAAAGTTTTTTCATACTGTCACAGGCACTAAAAATGGTTATCGATTACTCGCTGACGTTACGCAAGAAACAATTCAACCAATATCATCTAGTACAGGTTTAAACGCATCAAAATTAAGTGATGAAAGAGCACATAATAAAAATAAATTAAATAAAACAAAATTACGTTCATTGATTTTACCATCATTTTTAATTGTAACTTGTATTATTATATTCCTTTCTCAAGAGACTAAGTTCTATAACCACGCTACTGCACTCACTAGCCACGCGGGTCAAGAACAAAACCCTGCGATCAGCCTAGATGGTGATATAATCATTTATGCCAATCGGACACGTAGACCTTTTACTTGGGAGCTCTATGCCAGTAAAGTCCAAACCCCTTTGCAGCCGACTAAAGTATTTAGTTCTATGGCAAACCATGATAATTTTGTCAGTATTTCTCCTAACAAAAAATACATCGCGTTTATCCGTTATGCAAAAGGTGCCGAAGGCATCTATATTGCAAACTTTAACGCTGATAGTTTAACTGCGCATAACGAAAAATTAACCATTCCGCTTAGTGCAGTTAATTCAACACCTGCTATCAGTTGGCTCAATAACAGTCAATTTTTTTATACCGCAAAAAAAACCGCTTTAGCACCGTTAAAAATCTATTTATACGACTTAGCAACCAACCGCTCGGAGCAAGTTACCTCTCCACCAATCAATACCGTTGGTGATTTTGCAGTTGTTGTTTCCCCTGATAGAAACTGGTTAGCGATAATGCGTGCAGATAATTTACATGGCTATCAATTATATTTATATCATCTCAGTACAAAAACCTTAATGAAAACGCAAGTCACAAATACAGAACAGCGATTAAACATTAGCTTTAGTGATGATAGCCTAAAGGTATATTTTGTTGACCAGCAAGGTTTTTTATCCAGTTATGATATAAAAAAGAAAATTATAACAAAAATATCAGCACAACAGCATATGGGATATTGGCCTTTAAAAGTCCCTGGTAAAGAGCAATTTATAATGCAAGAAGATTGGGGACTATCCCCATTGACAGCTCAGATAATTAAAACTAATAACCCAAGAGTCGGTGGTGATGGTGCTTCGGAAGTGGTCGTCAACAACGGCTTATCAATTGCGGCGGTTGAAGGTATCGCCAATGGAGGTCTCATTTTTGCCTCGGTAAAACCTAATCAACAAATTGAGATCTGGAAATATCAACACGGTAAAGTATTTAAATTAAATGAATTTCACGAAACCATAGAGTATCGTGAACCATTAAACCTACATTGGTCAAAGAATACCAATACAGCTTTACTTTCCATAAATAAAACTTGTCGAATAATAGATATCGACTCAGGTAAAGACACACCGCTCTGCCCAGACAATGAAAATATTTATGCTGGAAGGTTTAGTTATGATGGCCAATCAATTTTTTTGGCCAGCTTTGATAACTCTAATGCAATTGAAATTGGTGTAAGCGGTTATCCAGTTAATCATATTCCAGAGTTAGGCTCAGTGAATTCCATTCACCAAAACAGTGATGGTAGTTTCTATTACAGCAAAGAACCAAGCTTTGATATTTATCACTTCAACCCCACAACAGGAGAAAACACCCAAATAGTTAAGCGAACTTTTGTCTATCACCGCTACTCTGGCAATGACTTTGTTGTGACTGCAAAGGGAATTTACTATATGGATAGAATCGCAGTTACCAAAAATAGCATTTACTACTATGACTTTTCCAGCAAAAAAAGTGAGTATATCATTGATAGTAAGGGAAATTACCCTTCCCTTGTAATTAGCGAAGATGAACGTTTTATATATTTAATAGAGTCAACAAATCACGACAGTAAATTATTATTGATTGAATAACTCAAAACAAAAAATAATACTTTACAATTTTGCATGATATAATGTGGTACTGGGTTAATATAGCAATAAAGACAATATAGAACACAATAATTCCAACACCACACTCCCCACCTTTCAAAATACAACCACATTTACCTTTTAACTCAAATGCAAATATAATTACATTAAGAGCTCCTAAACCCACCACCCACACTGAAAAAACAACCCCTCCGATTAAAATACATAATAACTTATAATTAATTATCTTTTTATCTCTTTTTAATAAAAAGTCAAAAACCACCACCCAAATTATGAGACTTAGAAAATTAAAAATTTAATTATATAAAGCAACAAGATAAGAACACCACACTTAACATCATTACAAAAATAAATATTAAGAAATATCACGATAGAAAAATCATGTATTTTCTGTGACGGCCGACACATTTACAAATAAAACCTACTCACTATATATTGTGAATGGTCGAAAACAGGCCTTTGAATTGAAACAACCGATAGATAAATGAAACTTTAAAATAATATGAAAGGTAATAAATATAAAAATGAAGAAATTTAACAATGGTATACCTGCCATATCCATCATTTCCGCTATAATGGCTTTTTCTTTCCCAGTTCAAGCTGAAACACTGCTTGAAGCGGGAAAAATGAAAGTACCACTTATATTAGCCAATTTTAGCGACACAAAAACAACAACAACACCTTCTCAAATAGAAAATAAACTTTTTAACAGTGAGCATGATGTAAGCGCTTATTTTGACGAAGTCAGTTACGGTAATTTCGATGTTATCGGGACTGCTTTTGATTGGGTTCAACTACCTCAAAAACATGATTTTTATGGAACAAATGATGCCGATAACAATGACTGGGATACTAACTACGTTCAGTTAGGTAAAGATTCTATCGCAGCATCTGATGCGTTGATTGACTTCTCAAAATTCGATGCTAACAGTGATTGTATTGTCGATTCTGTTGCTGTTGTATATCAAGGGTATGCTGAGAACGACCCAGGTACCGATGAAGGGCTACCAACTGACATTTGGCCCATCAATATGGCACTTAAAAATGAGCCCACGAACGACCGCTGTACCTCAGATACAACTCGCTTCATGACAGTTGAACGCTTGACTTTAATTCCAGAATTGAGAAGCGACAACACCGATGGCCTAACCCCCATTGGCTTACTCACTCATGAGTTGGTTCATAGTGGTTTTGGAAACCGACTCGGCGGTAGTTGGTTCCCTGATTTATATGGTTCGGGCAATCACAAAGGGATAAGCCGTTGGGGACTAATGGGTATAGGTAACCATTTAAGTTCGATTCCTTATCGCACCCCTGACGGTAAAAGAAATCCAAATTATGTCGCTGACAACTACTCTCGCCCAGCGCACGCGACAGCCTTTACTAAAGTGCTAATGAATTGGGTTGAACCGATTGAGCTATCTGCTGGCGACAGCATTAAAAACGCTCAAATTCATGCAGCTTCCACCAATAATCCGACCATTTATAAACTTACCAATCCCAAAAATCCTGAAGAATATTATCTTATTGAAAATCGCTATCAAGATGCCGATAGTTTCGATGCTGGCATAGAAACATCAGGTTTAGCAATTTGGCATATAGATGAAGGCTCGTGGTCTACCGCAACTAAAAAAGGGTGCTCTTTCCCTGATAACCCAATAGATGCAGCAACAAAAGGAACTTGTGATAAATTTGCTCATTCCGTCATTGCATTAGTTCAAGCCGACAACTTATGGGAATTGCAAAAAGGTAAAGGTGCAAATCAAGGTGATTTATATTCAAACCGCATTGCCGGTATTTCAACTTCAACCTACCCTAGCACGCGATTTTATGACTTTTCTGAAAGTGGTTTAGCCATTACCAATATTAGTGCTTCGGGGCCAATTATGACGGCAGACATTAATGTGTCTTTCCCGAATATGGACCAACCTATTTTTTGTGCCGATGAAAAAGCTTATACCAGAGGACCCAGTGAAGTAACGCTTAACATTAAAAACACGTCGACCGATAAAACTGTTGGGTTTTACTGGTTAAATGAAGAAGGAAAAAGATATCCTGACTTCGCATTACGCGCCCCTTATGCGTGGCTTACACCTGACTCTGCTCCTTATAACGCAACAGATTTTAAATCGGGTGATAAAATTGTTTTAGTTGACCAAAGTGATAATTGTTTAGCCGTTACCACTCTAGGAAATGCTGGCACAGACGTTGAAATTCGAAGCGATGGGGGTTATGCAAACAATGTTAAAATATTTGATCTTGGAGATGATTTACCAAAAGATTACGCTGTGCCCGCACAAAACAACACTAATTGGGAGCATATAGATAATATTAGCCTTGCTAATGTTGCACATTCTAGTGGTGACGATGCAGGTTATGGCGATTATTCGGCATTGGCCCCCTTTGAAATCGCTCAGGGCGACAGCATTAGTATGAGTGCATCAGGTAAAAGCAAAGAGAATTGGCTAGTATGGGTTGATTTAAATAATGACTTCGAATTTAGTAACGATGAACTTGTTTATCAAAGTGACGTTAAATCCAACGACGTGAGTGGTACTCTATCCAATCTTAGCGCTGCTGTGGGCATTACCACGCGTATGCGTATTGCTATGTCCTATCGTACACCAACTGCTATCGGTGGGTTTGATGGGGAAATTGAAGATTACACAGTCACAATTATTGATAATTCTACTGGCTGTACCCCCGACTGTGACACTGTTACCTATGCAGAACCAGAAAAAAACAATACTCACTGGGAGCATATTGATAGTGTAAAGATTAATATGACCACCCACTTAAGTGGTGATGATGGTGGCTATGGTGATTATTCTCACAAACCGGCTATAACTATTTCGCAAAATGACGAGATCAGTTTAAGCGCATCAGGAAATAAAAATGAGCGTTGGGTTGTTTGGGTTGATTTAAATAGTGATGGACAGTTCAGTGATGATGAAGTTACTTATCAAAGCCCTAATAAGTCTAATGACGTCTCTGGTAGATTAGAGAACCTAACGGATGCAATGGGTTTAACAACACGTATGCGTATCGCCATGTCATACCGTACACCCACAGCCACTGGTGGGTTTGAAGGCGAAATTGAAGACTATACGGTCACCATTGAATAATTGCTCTCTACGACTAAAGCCCAGTTAATAGGGCTCTAGTCGTAGCTCTTTACACTATACTTACTCGGGAAATAAATGATGACTCGTCAAGCAGTACTCACCACAGCCGTCATTATTGTGGCTATCGGTATAATAACTTTCAGCTTTTATCCAAAGCATGGCCGCACTAAATTAATCGATCACCCTCCTTTAGTTACCAGCACCAATAAAGAATATAAAAAGACAATAAATGACAATCAAACATCTAGTGAAAAAGTAGTCGTTCATCAACATAATCATCAACAAGTTCGCCATTCATATCAAGATAAAAAGCGACAAGTGAGTGGCACAAATGAAAGCCTCAGCGTTGCTCGCGCTCAACCTGAACCCTATGAGAATATAGGCCTATCACAACAGCAAATAAAAGCCTATCAAAGTATAGTAAAAGCCCATGTTCAACAACGCAGGGATTTAGAAAGTAATAAATATCAAACGTCCCCTGAGCAGTATAGAAATACATTTTCTCAATTAACAAGCAACTATCAAAATCAGTTGCAAGGTTTAATGAGCGAAGAGCAATTAAAGCAATACCAGGAAAACATTAGCCACTACAATCGAAGCCATACTTTCCCGACAAAACAGCACGATGATAGCAAAAAAGACAGAAATGTAATGCATGCTAGAACTGCAAATTAAAAAGGGAAAGAGTTTTCTTACATTGAAGAAAGCAGACTTGATTAAGTTTGCTTTGGTTGTAGTAAATAAACCCAGATGAAATTAAAACAATAAATTCTTTTATCTCGTTTAATTAAGTCAACAGATGCTATGCAACTATGGTTAATACACACACCAAAACTATAGAAACACACTTCGCTATCCGTTACTTAGGACTTGAACGCAAAGCGACTATTTAAAAAGAACATCAGTCATTTAAAAGCCCAAATACTGCAACAATTAAGAGGAGTAAAGATCCAACACTGGGGGTTTCTAGACACCCTAATGCCTGCCAGGGTGCACAACATGTAACTGTATGTATATAAAATAAATAATATCTGTGGGAATGCCATTTACAGCATTCCCTTATTAGCCACAGGGTAAATATCTAGTTACAACTTCAATACTCGGCCTTCGCTCCGACGCTTCTTTGAATATTCTCCCACAACACTCTATAGTTTTAGTTCGGCCTATATGCTAACGGAACTTGCCAATGAAGATGTTTTGCTTTGTCATTTTGTTGTTATTTTTAAAAGACGTAACCGCACAAAGCACCAATGACAAGCTAAAAGAAGCGAAAGATTACTTAACGGTAAATCCCGCTCACTCACTCACAATTCTTCAGGCAATACCTAATATCAACGCGCTGTCAGTAAATCAGCAAATACAATGGCACATTATTACCATGCGCGCATCAGTACCAACAGATAACCCCGACATGCTTATTGACTCTTTAGAAGCTATTTTTTATCACTATCAACACCCTTACTTTATTGAAAACATCACTACAATCACCAGTGCTTTAGGTATCTGGTTGCGTAAAAATAACCACCTTATTGAGGCACAAACAAGCTTAGAATGCTCCTACAAGCATGCCAAAAATGATCGACAAAAATTAACATTAACAAATAGTTTAGCGCTTGTCGCTCGCCATATAGGTGACCTAGACACCGCAAAAGCACTCTATAATGAAGCAAAAAAAATAGCAAAGCTCACTCAACGCGATAATGTATTAGCCATAATAGAAAATAATCAAGGCATGATTGCGCTGGAAGAAGGTAACATCGCTTTAGCTGAACAACATTTTAGACTTGCCTTAGTTGGGTATCAGAACCTAGATAAACGCTCAGGTCAAATATCCGCTGGCTTGAATTTATTATTTACTTTCTTAATACAGCAAGAGTTAGTTAATTTTCAACGGTTATATAGCCCCACAAAAAACTTAACCAATGGCTTTTCAAGTGTTGCAAAGCAAGCACTATTGCTTTGGTTACATACTCGGTTTTTACAATTACAAGGCGAGCCCATAACCGCTAAAGAACAACGCCAGCTCAAAATTGCTTATTCACATATTAAAGGTCCAAAGCTAAAAATGTTAATTAATAAGTATTTAGCTCCAGCGCTTGACTTTAAACACATGGAAGATCCAACCACAACACAAATTATGTTTAATCGGCCTTGGTTTAAGCATGTAAAACTATGCAACTGGGTTGACTCCCTTTAAAAGTATTTAAAATCAAAATCTTAATAAGTTATGTTTGTAAGCCCCTCACCATACCTGAACCCAAAACAGCAATAAATGTTATTTATATGTGAAATTTATTGGTTAAATATTTGTAAATGTAATATTCTTATTTACAATGCTTATTTCAACTGTCGCTGAAAGTGGTTACTTTTTATGGATAAAATGCAGCAAACAGATTCTATATTATATGATGTGTGTATCGTAGGCGCCGGATGGTCTGGTTTGATGGCATGTAAATATGCTTTAGAAAACGGACTGTCTGTTATTGTATTTGAGCAAAGATCCCATTTAGGGGGTATATGGAATTATAGCCAAGACCCTAATGTCGTCTCGGTTGAAGCATCAACGGTCATCCCCTCACCTGCTTACTTGACTGAAGCCAGTGATTTTTATCTTTCTCCAACGTCTGAGACTTTTCTTCACCAAAGCCAAATTATTAAATATCTTAATGATTACGCAAGACACTTTAATTTATTACCTCATATCAAGTTCAATGAAACAGTGATTCACACCACGAATGGAAATAACTGGTTAGTCACCACCCAATCTGCCACCATCAAAGCAAAAAACTTAGTTGTATCCGGTGGAGCCAATGCGATAACGCCGTCACGACCAAGAGAACTTCGAGACTTTGAAGGTAAGGTTGAGCATTTAGGTCATATCAAAGAGTATAAAAACCACCGTATGTATTCAAAAGAACAGGTTTTATTATACGGAAATGAAGGGCTGGCTATTGATACTTTAAAGTTTTTAGCGACATCAGTGCATACATTAACGTGTTCTATACCAAAGCAATATAATAGTTTCTCAGCCACAAATCTAACACAAGCAGATGACAACATTTCCTTGCATCAAGAAATCCACGCATGTGCGCCAAAAAAAGCGTCTCAATACTCTACAGACACCTTATTGAGGTGGCTAAATACCGCGACTTCAACACTCAAGTTATGGATCAATAAATGCCAATATACATCACTGTTAAAAAAAACAACAGCCATACCTAAGTACGATACAAACATAAATTGTAAAGATGCGATACACAGCTCCATTGGGCAATCTGTCAAATTCTATTCCGGTGAAACCCGTTACTTTGATCGAATAATATTATGTACTGGGTACACCTATCAATTGTCTTTCCTCCCTAAAAAGTATGCCTATAAGGCGCGAAACCAATGTTATAAATCGGTGTTTGATTGCCAAGACCCATCTCTTATTTTTATTGGCTCTGTACGCCCCTGTGTAGGCACATTACCACTTATCAGTGAATTACAATGTCGATGGGCTTTTAAAATACTCAGCGGAAAGAAATATTTACCAAGTCTACCTAGGATGCAAAACCAAATTAATCTCGATAATCAGTTTTGGTCACGCTATATCAACCGCCAAGCAAATTCTGACACACTCGTCGAACCATACACTTACTGTAAGCAAATAGCGCACTTATCGGGAGATAACCCTGATTATCGTAAACTATTTATTCAAAGCCCCTATGCCTTTGTAACAACCTGCTTGTCACCAATAAGTAGCGCCCACTTTGCGATAAAAGATAAAAAAACTCGAGATAGCGCAATTGCACAAATTTGTGCCCGAAGACGGGCAAGAGGAGGATTATTTTTACTCTGCACTATTTTTAGAAAAATAATACATCATAAATGGCAAGTCGAGCTTTCAACAAAAAGAGCAACCAAAAATCACTCTCCTTAATTCATTCATTGTGACATGCTAAAAATAGGCCTTACGTAAAGTTCGACACATATTTTTAGCATACCTTTTTAGTGCACCATTAGTTAAGCACTCCGTTATGTAAGTCTATTTTAATTACTTCGCCGTCGTCACAGGTTTGTGCTTCGCTATACTTACATGCTGTCAATTGATCGCGGGAAAAAGACAACATCTTAAAATGCGTTGTCACATGCTCAGTGACGATAGATAGTACGCTATTCGCGACACTATAAGTGCCTAACTCGCTATTACTATGCATACTACGCACCGTATAATGGATTTTACCATCAGGCTGTGTTTGGGCAATAAATCGTAACTTGTCACTCCCTTGCTCATTATTAAATGTCAACGTAGCATGATCAAGCCAGCTATGTGAAAACTGCTCCACCCCATGAGCAGGGTCGAATTCGACCACGCTCACTGACGCATTATTCAGCTTTAACGGGCTCATTGGTTCAAATTCTGAAATAACCCCATTTTCCATGTAAAATGTGTTACCTTCCTTTGCGATAAGACGATGGGTAAATTTACATGCCAAGTAACACGTATCATCGGGGCAATCGACTACCGAGCCGAGTTCTGGGTGAGTCAGTTTAAATCTTAAAAAAGTCCCGTTGTCTGTTAACTCCCAGCGAGAGCCTGGATGCACAATATTGGGGACTGTGATGTTATCTGCATAATGATCATATTGGCGACTACCTAAATGCCAACTACCGACAATTGAATCTAAATCAAATACCTCTACTTGTTGCTCAATAAACATGCCTCGGCGTGTATGCCACTTAACACCACTACCTTGACTTACATTGGCAACAAATTCCATCCCCACGCTGCCAACCGGGTTGGTTTGCCAAAAGGTATACTTTATTTTCTTTCCATTTATATATGCTTTTATAATCAACTTATTGTTTTTAATGCGCCACTTAAATGGGGCTTTTTCGCCATTAAAAAACGTAAATTCCCCCTGTTTTTTACTGATGAAGTGAGCACTCGCCGAGGCCAAATCAGAAAAATAAGGCTGTTCTGGGTATGTAAGCAGTTCAACCCCATCAACAGTCCATTTTTTGCCTACCAAATCAAGGTGCCAACCCGCCAAGTCTTGTTTTTCTAATAAAGTGACACTCGACTGTTCAGTAAATGTTTCAATCACATCATTGGAACTATCGTCAACCACATTATGATGCCTAATACTTTGATAAATAGAGCCATTCTGATGTATTAGCTGAACTTGAGTCAGCTCTATCCGAATAACAGAGTTGGGCGCGTTTTCAAAGCGAGACACGATCATCGGCTGATCAAATTTTATCACGGTGCCATCGGCCGCTTGTTCCCAGTTAATACGTGAACGAGTCTGTTGCTTTAAAATGCCCTTACCGTTTCTTTTTAGTGTTAACTGTGTGGCAGTATACCGATTGTCATTATCTAAAATGATATAATTGGCGGGATATACCTCTTTTTTTATTTTTATAGCAGCCTTAACCTGAAAAGTCGCAATAATAAAGACGACTGCAACCATTAACGCATACGTAATAAAACCTCTATTCATATTCATCGCAATTCCTTTGTTTGATTATTATTGTGCATAAACACTATGCGACACTATTTTGAAAAATTCAACACCATGAAAAACAAGAAATTATAAATCTGGAGTTAACAATTAAAAAAACAATCAACTAATCTGCATTAATATACAACACATATCATGCTTATGATTATTGGTGTAATAATAACTTTCATCGCAATAACTTTTCATTACTGACATTTGCTGCCGTAGATTACAGTACATAATCGCATGAAAGTTAAATTTTTATATCTCACGACTTGAACTATTCATTGCGCTACATGATTCAATTCCATATTTTGATTTATTCATTAATATACCCATGAATCATTGTAAAAATACTTAACCTCAGGTTTGGATAAGGGTTTTGGAATAGAAAATGTTTTGCAAACAAACTTACGTACAATCCAATGATGATATTTTGTTCAATATCAAGGCGCTTTTATGCAGTAATAGCGGGCTATTACAAATGAAAGCAACGCCGAGAGTGAGAAAAATAGCTTTATTGATCAAATTCGCTTATCCAGAGCTGAGGTTACTTATAAAGAGTGGTCATTCATCCTCGATATTGCATATTTACTGTGATATATAAACAGCAAATGTCATTTTTCTTGATACAGCTTAACCATCCTAAGGTTTTGGTTAATGGCTATTTTATATAGGTAAATCATGAGTGTAGAGCAAGATTTGGCGAAACTTCGTCGCTTAAATAGTATCGTCAGTGGGCCACTAAAATTCATCATAAGTGAAGTCTTAGAAGTAACACCTTTAGTCGTAGAGTGGATAAACGTGCAAACAAGTGGCTCGGCCGTGTGTCGTTACAAAACAGACAATACACGGCAATATGAGGTACGTTACCAGTTCGGTAATATTGGAAATTTAGTCCACGAGTTAACCCATGTTGCGGTGAATGAATCATACAGGCTCGACTTTATTAATTATCCAAACTGGGCAACAATTGACCTGCCCAATCGAGACCTTGATATACTTGGCAGATGTAAAAATGAAGACTTACGCCAAACCAAGCAAATGAGCCAAGCCATGAATAGCGCAAAAAGCGATACGCTGATGCGTTTAAAAGGATGGACAGATGCTGCGTCAGAGCTATCTGCGATACAAAAAACGGAGATTTCGAATAAATTAGTCTATGGTATGATCAACCCGCATAAAGAAAGCGACACCGTACTCAACCAAGTTTTGGTTTGGCTATTTGAATGGGGCTTCCCAATCACTGGGCAACACGTTAATAAACCGATTGTGAATGCCCTATATGAAGAGCTAAGTACCGCTGTGAAATTAGCATACTTAGAAAGAGAAAAAGGCAAACGGTACGTGCGAATGAACATGCCAACAGTGTAAAAAGTGCTAGAAGTTATCACTCTTAAAATAAAGTAAGAAGAGGTTATCCCTACTAAACGCTAGGATATACCCTCTGCTTTTCACTTTCATCTCGTGCTATCAGCTATTAGAACAACCAAAATCGCCTCGGTGCTCACCTATACCCATTCATTGCAAAGCCTACCTATAGGCTAATCAATTTTTACTGCTGCAACCTCTTTTGACTCGCATAAAAAAGACGTAAGCTGGGGAACCTCAGGCTCCTCAACTTCTATATAAAGTGCTAGAAGGTTTTCTTTGTCTTGTGTCACATCTTGGCACTGCAAGTAATGTTGCAATAGCTCTGCGCCAGCTAAACCAGACACCCACATGGAGAACAATAAGGAAATCAACGTGAGAAGCAAAAACACACTAAGCGATAGATTAAACGTTAATGATAATGCCGACACAACAACCAAAGCCGACAGTAAGGTGTAACACTCCACTTTAACAATATTCAAGACACTTTTTGTGATCCAAGTGTGCAAAGGGTGCGGCTTTTTGCCACACAATGCAGATATGTCTTCTGTACGCGCAAACGCCTCTATTTGCTGCTGAGCTTTAAGGAAAGCATGATAATCTTGACTGGTGATTAAATAATGAAGCATATTTTATTCTCCAAAATTGCATTTAACCAGTAATACGAAGCCAAATTCGTTTTAGGTCAATATTAATACGGCTCTGCCAAAAATAGTGTGAGGCGACAATGCTCAAAGCACAGAGAATTAATTATTAATACTTGATTTTAAATAAGTAAACCGCCACTCATACTTTCTCCTAAACTTTCATTACTTAACGTCTATAATGTACGGTATAACATACCGCCTATTGTTAGTTATAAGTGTAATATAGGAACAAGCATGTCTATCACCGATGTTGTAAGCCTAGCGCTGTAGTAAAAGAAAACCAGCACGCACTCGCTGGCTTTCTTTATTTTTATCTAATACTGTCTTTAAAACAAATGCTCAACTCATTGTTGTCCGTTGGTATGTGTAAAAATCAAATATAAGAAAACATCATTAATCAAAATTAACTTTTTTGATATTCACACTCATTTGACCTTGGCTTGATGTATCACTACCAATTAAGAACAATGATAGATCACTCATTGATTCAAGATACACTGGCGTATGGCCATCAAGCGTTTTTAGTGTGCTATTTCCACTTGCATCTAAGTATGAAACGCCTAACGTAGAGTACGAGCCAACGCCACTGCTGAGTGCCGTCGTGTTATCGATAATAGTAAGCGCATAAGTGACCCCACTTTCTACAGGGTGCATCACAGCTTCACCACCGGCGTTGCCTACCACATTCGACGCGGCGTCTATTGTTACGATATCGCCACTGATTTTTGATAACCCAGTCACCGACACCCTAACATCAGCAATCGCTACATTTTCATTGGTCGTATACGGTGTAAATGCAATTTTACCCTCGTTAACGAAACTATTTGCATAACCCTCCGCAAGTTCAAAACAATGAGAGAAGGTTGGCCTTGCAAGGCTTGATGCTGATCCATTCTGTTTATTTGTACTACGGCTACCATTAGCATACATAAAGTAGTTATAGACATTTACACCCGCCGTACCTGGAGTGGAGCCAGACCCTGAGTATTGAGTGTCTACTTCAAAACAAACCTGATCAACCGTTAGCAAGTACTTTGATATATCAACATACCCTTGTGCGTAACTCGCAAGATACCCATGAGAATAATTCTTTTGATCTAAAGACGCCCTATCTGGCTCTGTGATGTGAAGAGGGTAATTATTTTTTAAAATAGGTGAGAAGTTTTTTGAGATAACGGTGGCATTTGCTGAAAGTGAAAATAAGCATGCCGAAGCAAGTATTACTTTATTAAACATATATCGTCCTTTTAAATCTTAAATACTGCATAGTCCTCTACGCAGGAGTCGCAGTATATTAAAAAATTAATTTTTGTCAATAAACAAACCAACCTTTTCACATTGAAAATCAAGTGTTTAACAATTAAAAACACACACCATTAAACACAATAAAAATCAACATCACTAAAGTACAAAAACAGATTAACCATTATTAAATAGCGAATTAAAAAAGGGTTAATCTGATTTACTTTTCCTTAAATTAGAAATGATAAAATAGATTCAATAACAACTTAAAAATATAAGAGGTGGTATTGTTATTGCTTCTTGTCAATGAAATAGAAAATATAACCTCTCCAACGAAAAACAATAACAAACCACCCTATTTTTAGCTATTTCGTACAATTATAAACCTATACAATATGCCCCTTCTATCTCAGGGTTATCTAATGCAGGGGGTTTTCTTTCATACGTTTTACCCGAATATACATCTTTAACATGCCCTTTATAACTGGGTTTTTCTTGCAAATTCACGTAGGTAATTCCATTACTTTTTTCGATATTAGTCACTTGGAATACGCTGTTGCGAGGATATAACACTTCCGCTTCAATGCTATCACCTGTATATACGCTGTACATACTGATGTCTCTACCCGTTTCTCCATCAACTCTGAAGAAGATGGCGTCTTTATCACCTGAATTTGCCATTCGCTCACTGTATGATTTTGCATATGCAGGATCTGCTGTCGTTGACATAAACGTTCTGCTTTGAATATGGTCGCCAACTTGTATGTTCTCCCCATATTGCTGTGGCTCAGCTGCAGCCCCCCGATAAGTAATATCTTTATTCGCTGGGATGTGGTCTAGCGCATTATCCAAGGTATTCACTCTGTCAGTTAATTTATCCGCTAAAATATCTTCTATATGGGGGCTACTACTATCGGTATATTCTTTAATGGCTTGTACTTCATTACGCGTCAGCACTTCTTTTCCAACACCACGCAGTGAAGCCCGCTCAAATGCTTCACCGGGCGATAATTTGCCTTGCTCTGCTAGCTCGTCTAGCTCAGAGATACGCTTTCTGCGTTCTATTTCTTTCATATCCCACGCTTTAAAACTTCGGTCTGTAATGTGTTTTAGTCTATCTTGATAATACCGTTGGGCATGAGGTGCAACGGGTACTTCATCGGTAAATCCATCAATGGTCACAGTTTTCCAAGTGAGTTCTGATCCTTTTAAATCAAAAAACTGTTTCAAACTGCCATCATCTGTAAACGGTGGCGCAGCGTAGCACAATGAACTTGCGAATATCGAAAGAGCAAATAAGTTAGTTTTGGTAAACATAAGTCGGTCCTGTAAATTAGCATCAAATAAAATGCTGAATTGGTTGAGTGAAGCTAAGATAGAATTAGGCTTTGTTAGAGCACTGACCTTTATCTGCCAATAAATTGGCTGAATTACCTAAGTAATTAATGATTTGGTTGGTTTCTTGAACAACATCAGGCAACATTCTGAAAGTCAGCCACTTATAATGAGAAAAACTTGGGTTTTGCACGTAATAGTCGTAATAATTGAGCTCAATGCTTTCGGCGCTTTGATACAAGGCCTGACTCGCACTACACACATCAGGATGGCTTTTCAAGGTACCATGCAAGTCACTTAACTGTGCTTTTACTTTCCACATGTAACCTTGATGTAGCTCTGCTGCATCCACTAACACATTACCAAACATTTCCATCACGGCATCACGGTTAAACGTTTCATCCGTGCCCTTTCTTGGATTCAATATGCCACCAAAATTGTCTAAGTAGTCTTCAATTTTTTTATTGATACTGTTGGTAAAAACATGGTTTTTCTCTAGCTGCTGGATCTGCTCAAGCACTTGTTTTTTATCAAAAGAAAGTTTGACTATGTCACTGTCTGCTAGCAACATTTTATTCACTCTACTGTGCGTATTTTGCAGTGCAGTATGGACTGCATGTTGAATATTTGGGGGCACGTCTTCGTCATTATGAAGCTGATTGATAATGATCTGATTTACTTTTTCTTCATCATTAATATCTAATCTATCGCTGGTAAACTTATTCACCAGTGCCACAGTAATGGGTCCCATATCAATGTCTTTTATGGCTTTTTTAGTCAATGAACCATCATAAAACCCGTCAATCATTGGGAAGAATATTCGAGAGATCCACAGTAAAGACTCAGCCACATCAAAGTCAGCGGTATCAGTTTGTGCGATCAATTCTTGACCAAAAATATACCAAGCCAACTGAGTACGAATGGCCGTATTGTATTGGCTGGTTAATTGCTGTTGCCAAACATCTGAGCTCATTTCAGATTGTATTAATGCCTTGTACTCTTTTATTAACGCTTTATTATTATCCATAACCTGTTCAACTATGTGCTCAGCCACTGGATTTGCGATATTTTTCCTATAAACGAGTAAAGGCTCAAGGTACTGTTTGAATATCTTACTTTCGAATACCACCTCTTCGGTGGTCCAGCTTCTGCCTTGTTTTTTGTATTTATTGCTGATTTTCAATGCGTGAGCCGGGTAAATTCCCGGTGTTGGTTTAATGGTAATATACCGAAACTCTTCATTTATCATGTAGCTTTGGTGATCAATATACGATAAAACCGTATCTACATTATCACTGCCTCCCTCAGTATCGGGTGTTATACGTTGCTGATTGAGGTAGTATGCTTTGGCACTGAGCATTTCAACGAATATTTTGTCAGACAAATAATCAATTTTTTCTTTATTAACATTAAACAGTACATCGGGTATGAGTTTCGCATCGAGCTTTAATGCGGCACCAGAGTTGCCTAGTATCGTCCCTCTCACATTGTTCATTTTGTTTACAACTTGGTCTGCATATTTAACAAACTCACTTTTTAAATCCGCGTTTTGATCTTTAACCTTGGTGATAGCTTGCTCTGCTTTTACACCGCTATAAATACTAAAGCCTTCGGCAACCACACCTGCAGCAACCCCACCAAAGACTTCTCCAACCATCTCACCTGCTAGTTCAGTAATGATCCGAGTTAAAATCGGTATACCTACCGACGTGCCAATTGTGACGCTACTCGTTATAATTTCTTCATTATTGTGGTCTCTAATACCCGCGGCTAAACCCCCCAACCCCATTTCAACACCCAGCAGAGTACCGCCAACTTCAGCAAGGCTGCCCGCTACTTCAGCAAAACCAGGAGACGTATTTTCTAGCCCAGCTAAGTCACTGCCTATGGGTTCAGAGGGTAACTTTTCTTGGGCTGCAACTTCTTTAAACTTCCCTTTGAGTTCATCAAACTTTTCAGAAAATGCGGTGATGTCTTCAGAGTTCACGTTTGGGCAAGTATTGGCTAAAGCCACCGACGAGGCGATAGGCGTTAAGGCAAATACTAAATGAGGTATTAATTTTCTTATTTTCATAGATTATCTCAACTTTATCTTGTTGTTAAAGCGCTCAGTGTCGCAACGATGTCGTGCTTAGCTATAACGTATTGAGCATTAAACATTCAGTCAAAATTTGTATCTTAAAAATAATTTATTGGTTTGATTTTATGCGTGATTCACTTTGGTTTTTATTCTGAAACCGCTATATAAATCGGTTAAAACATTGATAGTAATAGTTTTAACTAATTAAGAAAAATAAAGAACTTTTCAGCCGAATTATGGTTTTAAACAGTTAAATTGGTACTATAAATTCTCCCTACTGAAAATTATAAGCGTTACCTATGGGCCTATTTTTCACATAAACTCCAAGTTTATATACGGCCCATAGTAATGATATCAATCTTTGCTTTGCACTCTGCCCACTTATTCTTAACATAACCCCCTTACATGACCTTCCTTTCCTTGGTCATATAAGCAATATAGTGTGAGCTAATCTCCTTTATGCTGCGCACTGTCTAAATAACCTCAGTTCTGGATAAGCGAATTTGCCCAATAAAGCTATTTTTATCACTCTCGGCGTTGCTTTCATGTGTAATAGCCCGCTATTACTGCATAAAAGCGCCTTGATATTGAACTAAATATCATCATTGGATTGTACGTAAGTTTGTTTACAAAACATTTTCTATTCCAAAACCCTTATCCAAACCTGAGGTTAAATAGCAACTAAATTAATGAAAAGTGATATAAAGGGGATTTATTTCACCTAGAAGGTTCAGATGAAACGCAAACAATAAAACTTGATTAACTTGACTTATATTTGAGTCATTTGACACTAGGTGAAAGTCGTTATCGATTCTTCAATTAACTGACAATCAAATATGACAAAAAACGCAATGAACCCTTCATGTAGAATCCATTAAAATTGGCAGCTTTTCTTGCACATTTTTCACTGCTATAAACTCTATATGCACAACCACGGATCCGCCCTAACCCCATTAGAAACTTGTACATCTTCAGTTCAGGTTTACGACTTCATTTAAACCTACTTCCCTCGCTTATTTTAACCTCAATAACCTACCTGCCCTATGAGCTCCATCGGTAAAACTGGCTAAAAAAGCAAAAATATTCACAACCTACTGTTATTGAATAGCTTTTAAATTTTGGATATTGTATGCAAAAACACCTTTTATATTGGATTCAGTGATGTTAGGCTAAGTTGAACAATTAAAAAAAGGACATATAAAATGAAACTAAAACTAAATAAAAAGAAAGTAAAAAACCTATCTCGCGACATAAAAGCCATCGCAAATGATATGACACCACAGGTTGCTGCCGGTGCAGGTAACTGGTTTACACAAGAACGTGATTTTTGTGAAGCACCTACAGTATCGTGTAGACGTTGTTATAACGACACTAGTGGCTGCACTAAAGGCCAGCCATAATCACACGCATGAACGGTAGGAATTATTTGATCCTGCCACGCTGTAAAGGTCTAGCGTTATTTTTATCTATTTAGACCTTTACTTATATACTTTCAATAATCACCGGCAGGTAATCGAATGACAACCGCTTTAATTAATAATTACTTCCATTAATAACCAACTTATTAATAGCTAACTTAAGTTATTAATGGCTAGCTTTATTAACCTATCCTTAAATCAACAATATTAAATCAATAATAACGCGGCTTACTCGCTAAATTCGTACACCTTACATGGGCACCTTGACCTAACTCACCACACTTTGAAACAACTCAGCGAACGGCATAACACATAAGAGGCTTATCATTTACTTATCATGATACAAGTTAATTAAGGTACACTTTGAGTATATACAATTATTGCCAACGCATTATACCGTTAAAACTTTGGCAGTTCTCTACTGCACCGGCCGATGCGGCAATAAATACCTGCTGCTTCACTGAAACTGGATAGCTTAAATACTCTGAACACTGCTCGCTTTGACCATTCCCTACAACCACGTTTGTACCAATTTTAAGCGTGCACTGTACTAGCTTATCCAGTGGTGACCATTGATAGCAAATTTCATAGTTTTTTCTATAATCTGCGATGGTGCCCGATGGGTATTGAAATGACCACCATTGACCAAACTGACTATTCGGATTGGTACTGTTCCAAGCACGGTAAATGGTCACTTCCTGCGTACTTTGATAAACGGCTCCTTGACATAGTTTACCTTTAAGCGGCTCGCCAATCGCTTGCGCAAGTAGTTCTGTATCTTTAATTGGTTTAAAGCGCGTACGTAATTCACCATCGAGCGCAGTACTACCAATACAAGCCTGTGCTAGCTCTGGTTCTAGTTCTGATTTTAAGGCTGTTTTTACAGTTGTTGTTGATGGACTATTCACACAACCTTGAAGCGTGAACAGTAATGTACCAAGTAATGCTTTCTTCATGTTATTCCTTTAAATTGTATGCTGTTTTTTATTCGTGTATGAAGCCTCTATTGTGAAAGGCGTAAAAATGGGTTTTGCTCAAAAATTCCCAGGGTAAAGTTGTAATCTAACTCTTTGGATGTATAAAAAGCTATGGGAGGCCCACATTGTTACTTCGTTGACTGTCCCATTTTATTTTCTTTCATAAAGTGGTCGAACTGAACTACCCTGCCCCATTTTACCGAATTTAGAGAGTTAGGATATTTGTGCCTGTCCCATCTTGCGTCCGTGTGTGCGTCGTGCCTATCTACTTGGTGCACTTGGAAGTTGAATTAGGGTACGCAAGAAATTTGTGCCTGTCCTTTTTTGGTTCACTATAAAAAAGCAACAAAGCAATCAATACCACAAGGCACAGCTTCTTAAATGGATTATTAATGAGATTAGTTGTGACTGAATATCACAGATTCAAATACGCAAGAAACTTGTGACTGTCCTTTTTTGGTTTCTTTTTTGGTTCATTCCACCCCCTGACACACCTGCCATTATTACTCATGTGACTGTTCCATCTTCGTTAGAATTCAAAAAATATAACAATATGCAAAAGTGGTTGGTTCATAACACTTATAGTATGTGAACAAAAAGCCAGAAAAAACTGGCTTTTTATTTAAAATAAATCTGACCTCATTCGTTATAACAAATAAATTAAAGCATTATTTTCTCTTATCACTCACATAAACTGAATATATAAAAAGTGGTTAACCTACCCAATTGCGCAAGAGGTTTTTAACCACCCATATTATTCAAAGCTATTTTACAATACAGCCTTTTAAACCACACAACGGATGCGCCACCACATTTGCTTTATAATAATTTCTTCCATGCGTATTCGCTGAAGTAAAATTTTGATACCTGCAATCATTTGTGTCCAAACTATAAAAATATACTTTTTTATCTGGGTAATTCTTCATCCGTTCTGATTCAGCTTTAACAAAACGATTATTAATAGGATCTAAATAAGGTGCATAACGTCTATTTTCGGGAAGATATGCATCACCTTGGCATTGTTCATCTAAATAGTATAAAGCGTGTGGTTTTGCATCGTAACCTTTCAAAAATGCAGGAAAGCCAATTGGTAAATACATAATAGCTGCATTTTGACCTGCATAAATTCCCAACTTAGTTACTCCGTCACCTTTATATAAATATAGCTGCCCAGTTTGACTGTCTGCACTTGAGGTTGGGGTTGGCTGGCTAACAACCAAGCGAATACTTGATACTAACTCAATTTGTTCCAGACAAATTTGAGCACTCGTGACTTCAACTTGTTGTTGCTTTGCCACAGCAGTCATTAGCATACTATACATAGCTCGACCATTCACATCATTGAGTGCAAACGTCCATTGTGCTTGTGTAGGACTGGCCGCACAACTCGGTGTGGTATGTGTCTTTGATGATTGCAACGAAAACACCACCTTATCATTGACTAACTCAATTGACTGTAACTGAGATTGAACTCCCGACGCATTAGTTACCATTGGTATAATTAATAAAAACACATAAATCAAGCTTATTACTTTCACACACACCTCAATATACTATATAAGAATATGCATTATATCTTATTTTAATTAAAATTAAATTAGAGTATTAAAATTAAAACCATAATAAAAACAGCTTAAATAACACCCACTTCAAACCATTTGAAAAGTTGACAATAACGATGGAATAAAAAATATACTCAGTATAATTTAACAAGACACCCACCCAAAATTGATTGCTTTTCATTCACTGCCTATCTTTTAGATTCAGCTTAAAAGATAGGCGCTTTCCATTATGGCTACAGCACGAAAAAGGCAAGTGAGATTAACTGATACCAAATACTACCATTGTATTTCACGGTGTGTTCGTCGTGCTTATCTACTTGATGCATTTGGAAGTTGAATTCGGGATTGTTATTTTTTATTAAATTTTCTGAAAACAACAAAAAGCCCCGAGAGTGCGAGGCTTTGGATCAAAAAACGTTTATTGAAAACTACTTAAAACGAATACCCAGCATACCATCTTTTAAACATTGTTTAAACAACTGGCCTTCTTTATGCTGACTGTAATCATTTTTACTCACATTCAAAGAATATTGTTTATTTGTACTACTGTCATTCACTTTAAAATTGTAATCAGTGTAAAGTAATGATTCTGAATTCTTCCATTTTTCGACAATTTCACCAATAAAACACTCTTCTTTTGACTCACTTAAGTAATCATTGACCAGTAACAAATACCCTGTTGTCATAATCGTGATAAAAAAGGCTTTAATTAAGATCTGAAAAATATAAATTACTTTAATAAACAGCTTCTGGGACCGTATAACTTCAAGCGAAATATATAACATGCTAGCTAAAATAACTGGTCCCACATATTTAAAGGTAAATATAAATGGTTCTTGGTTCAAGTATGTATATTTCAGTAGAGGAAATACACCTGCAAGGCAATAAATAACTAATAATAAAGGAACAGAATTCTTTGCTATTTCTATTGTAGTGTTATTGTTCATTAATCTTCTTCCAAATCTTTAGCTATCTCGCTACCAACGATTTGAGTAACAGTATTTATAGCGTCTGAAACTACAGTAGCGGTCGCCATACCTGATACTGATGCTACAGAAGCAGTACCAGTAGCTTCTAGAATTGCTCCCCCAACAAGCCCAGGAGCTAATCCCGCAGCACCTGCAACAGCAATTTGAGTACCACTAACTTTACTAAGATCTCCATCATGCCCTACGACTTGTCCAGCAGCATTTGATGCTGCTGATACAGCACCTGTTTTCAATGATGTATTTCCCATAGTAGCTAAAGCTCTCCCTGCTGTAGCTGTTTTCACACTTATCTCGGCTGCTTTGCCTCCGGCAACTAAACTTGCGCCACCTGTAAGCCCTGCCGTAGCTCCAATCGCTGCACCAATACCTGCTCCAGTAGCTGTTGCTCCCCAATCACCGCCACTAGATACATATGAGCTAACCCCCCCAGATATTGCACCTACAGTTGCACCTATAGCTCCTAATGCTAAGTTAAAAAATTCTCCATCTGGATCATTATATTTATAAGGATTATTATTCACATACATATATCGGTTAAACGACATAACAGGGTTTGCAGCAGTATACCCAACAGGATCATTACTCATAAAACGACCTATGACTGGATCATAGTATCGTGCCTGCATATAACTTAACCCTAAATCTGTATCAAACTTATGCCCCGTATACCCTACGTCATCTTTTGGCGCTTCAATACTTTCACCAAATGGCCTATGGTGTTGGCGGCTTTCTGCCACCGTTTGCGGTGTTACATCACCATATTTGGCAATCAGCTTTTTACCTAAGTGAATGTAACTCGTTCCTTCACCGATGAAACTGCCCTTTTCACGATATAATAATGTGCCATCTTGGCTGTACATTGAGTAACTCGTGCCTTTACCATCCACTTGTTTAACTCGACGATTGTGGCCGTCATAGAAATAGGTGTTGCCTTTGGCGCTCTTTAACTGGTTTGCTGCATTAAAGTTCAGGTCAAATTTGCCGTTATGCTTAATGTGACCCCGTGCATCATATTTTATGTCTGCATACTTTCCATCGGTACCCGTCCCTGTTACGGATGTGAGACGGTTAAGTGATGTATCATACTTATACGTTAAGTCGCGGTCTTTGCTGCTGTAGGTTTTAATATTGCCGAGCGTATCATAGGTTATTGCGCTATTACCTATACCTGCGACCCCTGTTACTGTTTTTAGCCTATCCACACCATCATACGTCATGTTGGTAATGCTAAATTGCGGGTTTTGCGTATCGGTAATGGAGGTAATATTTAAGTTATTGTCATAGGTATACCCTAAATTGACAATATTGGTCGTCCCTTGTAAATCAACAATACTCTCTGGCAATAATGAACTTGTGTTCACCGTGGTGGTATGTTTAACCCCATTCCCATAAGTAAAGGTATTCAATGCGCCGTGTGCATAGTAAATTGCATCTATGGCAAACGACTGCTGTACAACGTCGCTTGCATCGTACACTTGTGCCTCTGTTGGTTCACCAAACCCATTCGGTTTAAACTGCACCTTGGTATTATCAGGGTACGTAATGGCACTTCTATGCCCTAAGTTATTATAGTCATAGTCTATCGTTAATGTACCATCACTCCCTACTGTTAAGGTTTCATCTTCTAGTAGGTTTTGGTTATTGTAGTTATAAGCATGCGTGACTGTGCCCGCAACTAGCTTTTTAATATTGCCGTTATTATCCCGTGTGTATTCAACATCAATATCCGTACCCGGATAGTCAATTTTATATAAATCGCCCACATTGTCATAAATAAATGATGTGCTATCTGTTGGTTTCTCGGTTACACACTCAGTATTCGTTACACCTTGCTTTTGCCACTGTAGCCCACCCAGCGCATCGTACTTCATAACGGTGTTACCCACATCTGCACGTTGTATTAAACAAAGTTGCTTATTGGCGTCATACGTTCGTGTTTCAGTAAATGTCTCTTGCTCACCCGATTGAGTGATTGATTTAACCAATCCAAAAATATCTACATCAATGTCTGTGGTGATATTCTCTGGTGATTCTATTTTGGTGGCAATCTCATAGCTTGGGCTACCAAATGCTTGATAAGTGGTGGTGGTTGCATTACCTTGAGCGTCAGTTACTTTGATTTTATTACCTGCTAAATATTCGTACCTGACATCGCCCATACCTGTTGTAGATACTTTTTTAACTCGACCTAATGCATCATACTTAGTAGATACGCCATTGGTGATTTTAGCACTTGAATTAGTTATATGAGAGGCAAACGTTTGCTTGTTATTATGGTCATAATCAAAGTATTGGTATCTGACACTATTAGCGTCGTTTGTATTAACCAAGTCTTCTAGCTTCTTGCTCTTTAGCCGTAATAAAGCATCATAATACTCTGTAACTCTAAAAGTTGCGTTGTCAGTACACGCAGTTCTAGCATCGTCAAGAGTGCATTTTGAAATGGTTCGGGTATTTAATAAATCATTCCATTCATATAGAGTATCTAAATTAGATCCATATTTTTTATCATCGGTTAAATCAACTGCCAGTAAGCGCCCCATCTCATCGTAATCAAACCTTTTATTCACTCCGTTAAAATCAGTAACACTGGTAATAAAACCATTATAATCAACCACCTTCAACTCTAGCATTTCATCATCAGAATTAGGTTCTCGTACAGTTACACTTTGTGCCAACCCTCGACTATATTCTGAATATTTCACAAAAAAATTACCATTACCGAACGTGCTTTTTTTATTATATTCAATTTTTTCAACATTACCATCAGCATGATAATCCACATACGTATAAATCGGATTTAATGAGTTATATTTATAATAATTACTTCTCACGAGCACTCGCGAAGGGTATTCGTTCACCAACTTATAATCATACCCCTTGAAAAACACAAAATTCTCATCACGCTCATGACTAAGCCAGCTATTGCCCAGCAGACCAAATTTATTGACTGTCTCTCCCTTACTATTAATCAATTCCCTTTTCTCATAAATGGTCTTTTCATTTGAAGTCTTAATTATTAGTTCAGGGTTAGCTAACGCATCAAAATCACTATAATTATACCTATGCACATCTTCCACCCCATCAGAAGATATATTTATAATGCTTTTTCTAAACAACGGCGTTTGCCATTCCACATTATATTCATTCGAAAAACGTCGACCACTACTACCTACCTTTCTAAGCTGCTTATAACCATAATCCTCCTTTCTAATTAATTCCCCTTCCTTATTATAAGAGTTTTTTAATATTACCTTCCCATCCATGTGACTAGAAAAGTCTCTATTAATAACATATTCAACTCTCAGACCTGTTTGTTCATTCGTAACTTTTGTGACTTTATAATTATAAACATCATCTCCTTTAATGCTCCCTGGCAATCCTTCTGCAGTATAATTAGTTTTATACATATCTAATATAGACTGATGTGCAGATGGTAAAAACCCTTGAAAAATATCCCAAGCAGGTACGACATTCTCTGAATATGCATAAGTCCATTCGTATTTACCATCTAAGGTATCAATTTGTTTTTTAATAAGCGACCACACATCATATTTATAATTCCTAAAAAAACGACTTTCATCTAGTGTATTCCAACCTTTACATGACTGAAGGATATCAATCAATGTTGATAAAGATAAGTTACAATATTTATGAAAGTATGCCTTTTCCGAACCGGAAATACCGTGATGCGTCGACCGAAAAGTGTAATTAGCCTCAGCCCCCGATGGAGATATTATAGTTGCAGTGTAGTCCGGGATGCCTGTTAGTTTATTATTTTTTGTAGTTTCACTACTTAACCCCCCCATTAATGTATCAACAAAGCCTGCTGGGCTAATAGCGGCTTTAAAAATAGGATGAAATGACTTGTCTATATGTCCCGAGTTCCCAGTATTATCATTGTATGTAATTACATTCTGTGGGGTCAATCCTATAAATTTCCATTTAGTTTTATTTGGGTTTACAACCTCACTTAAAGAGTAAAAATTTAAATTGTCAAAATTTTCTAGAGAAAACTTATCAAAGTGACTTGTAAACGAGTCATACTCATAGCTCCACTCCTTTCCATTTACTGTGACACTTTTAACTCTCTGCCGAAGGTTGTACCCTGCATCACCTACGGAACCTTTTTTTCTAACGGTTTCATATTTAAGGGTTATTTTTCGACCATCCTTGGCGGCAATTGAGCTTAAAATCAACTGATTGTCATCTGGAGGTCTATTATAAACATTTTCACCAGTATCAGGTTGATCGTAGTTGTAATTAACATAATTTCCAAAACCATCTTCTATACGTGTAACCATTAAGTAAACACTTACATCAGTCCAGCGAGTCCCACTTTTATGGTCAAGGTAACGGCGATTGTGGTATGCATTAAAAATTATTTTTGGTTTGGAAAAATAATAAACCTTACCATTTGGGGATTTCACTTTGATACCTATTCCAGGGCCTGAACTAGGGGTGAAACAGTTAAAATGATGACCATTTTTCGTAGTTTTTGAACTATAATTTTGGTCAAACTCAGAAAAATCTTTAATTATATTTTGTTCAGTATCAAGTATGGAAAACTCGCCTTCTTCTGGTATATACAAAAAAGCTGAGTTATTAAAACTAGATACCGGACGATTAGCCCCCCCCCCTTCGCCAATAGAAATAAATGATGTAGCAAATTTTTGAAGGCAAAAATTATAATTTTCACTCACATTGTAATAGTTTTTCCTACCTCTAGCCCATAAATCATTGATACGAATATACGGCACATCTAATGACCAATCTCCAAATTCTCTAGTTGCTCCATAACCTCCCTGGTTTGAGAATTTTCGTCTTATTGCGACTTCAAGACTACTATTACCTTTTATATCGATATCTGTTTGCTTAAATGAAACCTTACCTGTATTAATATCATAATACTCCCCGAACAACTTCGCTTCCACCGATGACTCTACTTGAGAAATATGTTCTTCATAATTATTATCTGGCACCGAACTTTCATTTGAAGAGAAAGCTATATGTGATGTTAAAAACAATAAAACCAGTCCTAGTTTAAGCATTTTTAGACCCCCCAAAAAACTCATAGATCGCTTAATAAAAAATATTCTTTTCTTAATATATTAATATACACACTCAAAACACCCCTCCCTGCGTCTTAACCACCACCCCTAATAAATCAGTATAAATAAAAATAACAGCATTATTTTTTAAACTTAAAATGACATATATGGATATTTCCAGCATATCAAACAAAATAACTCTGGCAATGATAATTTATTTCAATACACCCTAACTTTCTAAGATCGTAAAAGCTAATAGCTATAAATCAATCATTTCCATTTTTATGCCTGAAAAACTTAACATTTATTAATTAACTTAAAGAGGAGAGGAATGAAACCTTCAAAATTCCATTCTTCTATTAATAACAACTAGCTAAAGTTGAGTTTCAGCAACAGGGCTTCCAAGTAAGTCTGTATGAATAAATATAACTTCCTTTTTACTATTACCCACCTTAATATAATTACTCCACCCTCGGCACTTCTCATCTGTGTAGCATCCAGTTACCCTATACAAATATTTTTTGTTCATATCTTCTGGCATCGTATAATCCACCCTAGAAGAGTTTATATTCTTTGTGATTTTTTCACTATTCCAAAGTTCTGAGCCTAAACTCACACAATCACCTTTACATTGTGCATACTCTAACTTGTAATACTTAACATTTGGATATGTATTCCAAGAAATAACTCCCGACTTTTCACTTAAATTCATAAACTCCATTAAAAAGTCACTTCCCTTACGTGTAAGTTGAAATGCAGTTAAATCATAATTATCGCGAATAACCACATCTTCAATGTCATCAGAACTGAAATTACCATAATATGCCCTCAAATCATTCTTCATAAGCAACCTTAAAGCAATAAATTGGTTCTTAGTAAGGTATATCAGCCCATCATAAGTCACTTTAATATAATGAAATTCGCTAGAGTTACTAATTGGTACTTTTAAATAATAATCTTCAGCCCCTTCGATATAAAAAATGTCAAGTTCAACACCAAGGCTCGACTCATCTACTGAAGCCCTTACAGTATTACTCCAGCCATAACATGTTTGTGAATTTAAGCACCCACGAATTCTAAAAACATACATGTTTTGCGGAAGGCCTTTATTCCTTACAATCATTGATGCTTGTGTATTTGGCAGATCTGAAAGCTTTTTCCAATCTATTACACCAGAACTTAAACATGCACTGTTACAAATTGCATATTCAAGTTCATAAGTAGATACTTTAGATTTCGGAGCAGCCCACAATAACCTAGCTGCTTGCTTATCGAAACTAAGTGTTATTTGACCATCGGAAGCATATGTTTCAAAAAAGTTATCCGCATATGTATTTGCTACTGAGGTTTTGACTGCCCAAGTAATTTTTGCTGTTCCATCATGAAGTGATAACAGTGTTTCGTTTGTCACTAAATTAACACTACATTCTAACGGCTTATCTACCTTAGTCATTGCAATACCATTAAATACAGCAGCTGATAGAGCATTTATCTGGTAACCACTCGCTTGCGTATTTGACGGTGTTATTTTCCACTGCTGCTGTTTAATCAACTGGCGCGAGTCATAGGGGATTAATGCGACACCTGGAATGAACTTACTTTGCCATTCGGTAGTAAATCGTTTTAAGTAGTAATTAGACCCATCACTATAGACAGATAAACGACCCATAGCTTGAGTACATTGATTGTTTTCCACGATTTTTATAGGTCGAGTTACATGAGATACTTCATAGCAAGTTGTTGCATCGCAAGATTTTACTCTATATGTATGTACGCCATACACGGGGGCAATTTCAACATACTCAGAAGTTCCCGTTTGAGACACAACCACCCAACTACCGCTGTTTAATGAGCGCTCGACAACATACCGTACATCAATATTACCTGAATCGACAGGTGACCAATTAACGGTTATACCTATTGCATCTGACGTTGCAGTTACAGACTTAGGCGCCTCTAACCCCCCCACACCATTCGATGGCGGTGAATAACGTGAACATTTTGTTAAATCCAAATAACATAAACGAACCATGTAGCGGAAAGTTGCTGAACTATCTGCCGTTAACATAACCGATGTTTGCTGGGTTGATTGTAAAAACTGATACTCTTGTCCATTTTTACTTTCATATACCTCATACTGAACACGGTTTGCAGATTGTCCCATTAGTACTCTAAGAAAGCGTTGCACCATCGTTTCACTAATCGGTTTCGCATTAGTAAAAGAGGTTTCTGACCAGCTGACATTAATATTATTGCCTTGTTGAATCGCTACAACGTTACTAGGGCCTTGGGCTAATGCATTCACTAAAATAGGACGAGAATATACAAAATTAGTGCAACCTTGTGCTTCACAAGATTTAACTCGATAAAAATAGGTGCCCGAAGTCAATTTAGACTGAGTAGAATATGTACTGTCCCCTTGATATATAATAGACCAGCTAGCACCTGAATCTGTACTTTCTTCTAATATGTAATTATTGTGGTAACCATCAACATGCCACTTGACCTCATAGTTACCATCTGAGCTTTCTGAAGGTACATCTACATAACCACTGTGCATTGGTGGAGCATCATCATTAACATAGTCAATTAAAACGGGTAAATATAAATCATTAGCCACACATTTTATAGATATAAAAGCAGCCATTAAGGCGGCTCCCACAAACAGGTATTTTTTTATCATTATATGTTTACTTATTATTGGCTATACTAGCGAAAATCATTTGAGTTCATAAAATCCAGAAATCGAGCTTTGCAGTTGAATAACAGACAATTCTCTAGCCGAAAATTTTTGACGGTCTGAGAGTATAAAATAACGCACTGGTAAATTGTTTGCTTTTGCCATGAATGCAATTGACATCATCGCATTAAATACTTCAGGATGCTTGGTCGCTTCTAAATAAGCATACCGACCAGTCCCCATACCACACGTAAGTAAGTTACCATTTGCATCTTTAAAGCTGATTAGCAATGTTTTGCTTAAAGAGGCCTTGTCCGGGCGGTCAGCTTCAATCGCAATTGTATCTATATAAGCATTAGCACATTCTACAACAGATGCATACGCAGTCATCGGTAATAAAGAAGTTATACTTAATAATAATAAAAACAGCTTTTTCATGATATTTCCTAATATATAATTCAACAATAAAAACATGCGGTAACGTACAGTAACCATTCCACTCACCAAGTGAAAATTTAATTTACCATAACAATTAAAACCACACATTGTACCTACTGAAATAACTCGACACAACCTATATATTCCGTATAATATTGACTCTAAAAATTAATCTAAGAAATTACACTTAATGAAATATACTCGCTTATTATGCGCCTCTTTTTTATTCTCAACAATTAGCTTACACGTGAGCGCTGCATCAACCATTAAAAGTATTGAATTACATAATAACTTAGCACTTATACAAGCATACCCAGAAAAAGTGACTGGCTCTTCTACCTGTGCTGATGACGATAAAAAGCACATTTGGGCGGTCGACATCAGCGTTCTTAAAGGAGAAAAACTATACGCGCTTTTATTAGGTGCGCTGTCAGAACAAACACCTGTTACCTTTATTCCTGCGAGAGATTGTTTAAATACAAAAGGATATGAAAGATTAAATGGTATCGCGATTAAAAGTCATTAATCGCGATTTTTGCATGGCAGAATTACATAACGGAATAAGAACCATAACGGCTATCTATTGAGGACTATTCACTTTAAAATATTATTTAATTTAAAAAAATTTAGCTTAAAATATATTCACCTTAAAATATTACTTCACCCTTTGACGAATCGTACACCGGACGCGTTACTCGTTTCACCCACGAATAATAATGCCCCATAGTGATTAGCATTATTTATTGTTTTTTCTGACCACCTAAAATTCTTTGGTATAACCCCTTGAACTAAGCACAATTTCAATGCCCAATTTCAATGCTGGGTTTTAAATGCGCAGTATTTAATGTCAATACTCCTTTATTTTTTACTTTGTTCACTGCCTGTGCACTTTGCTAATTAAGAATGTTTTTAAAATAATCAACTCAAAAAACATACCTTACTGTTGACGTTGATACTTTTAATGCGTGCACTGCATGCAATACCCACTCTACTCACGCAAGTCTTACCTCTATAAGAAAAACCACTTAACCATACGTGGTGCACTTATTATCTGAACTCGAGGTATGCTAAAAAGCATTTTGTTCATTAATGTGTCTAATAAAAATACAGCTTGGAAGCTTACTTGAGCCATACTATTTGCGTCGAGCTGCTTAATAACAGTTTCAAATAAGCCTCCATTTCATTTATTTAATTTGGCACAATGACGCACCACATACAGGGTGAATAGCAGGTTCTAGTTTATAAAAACTCGTCGCATTAGTCACATGGCTCCACAGTAAAGTACAACTCCCATTTTGAATATTATACCCTTTTTTAGTAATACCAAAATCCGACATTTTCAAATTCAGGTTTGCTTGGAAAAACCCATTTATATTTGAGTTCGCTATCATAAAGCTATTCACTCCAGTGTAATAAGCATTTTGCTTTTGCGCATCGTGAATACTATAGTAGGCTTCATTTTGGCATTGTGAATCTGTAAATACAACGACTGACTCACCAAAGTGTGTCAAAGCATAATCGCGAACTAAAGTTGGGTCTTCTATAGGTACATATCTAATGACTCCTGTATTTGGCATTCCCCCAGACTCACCCACGGTACGGCCAGCTGCATTGCTGTCAATCACAGTACCCACTTTGGTTATACCATCGCCTTTATATAAATACACTTTACCACTGTCGCTACCACCACTGCTTACTGGGGCTTGCGTCACTGCCAATCGAACACCTGACGCTACTTCTATTTGCTGCAAGCACGTGTTGGCAGTCGTTACCTGTACCTTTTGCTGTTTTGCCACCGCGGTCATTAACAAGCTATACATAGCACGACCACTGGGTGCACCAAGAGAAAATGTCCACGACTCTTTGGTGCTTGCACTGTTCGCCGCACAACTAGCTATGGGATGAGACTTTGCTGTGTGTAATGAAAAAATCACGCGATCATCAACAATTTCCACTGACGTCAATTGTGAAGGGGATACGTCAGCAGCGGCTAAAAAGCCTGACCACAGCGTAATTAATAAGACACTTATCTTTTTCATTTTTTACGAGCCTAAATAGTAGTATGTATAAATTTCGGCAAATTATACATACACGCCCCTAAAGTACAAACAAAAAGAAAATATAGATACCACATTATTTTTATTCTTTGTTTTAACTTTGAAAGTTAATACTAAGACAACCCTATCACCTAAACATGTATTTAATTAACAAACACCAAATAATAAAGAATATTGAAACGGCTTAAAACAGCATCGCAAAATAAAAAAAACAATTAAAATAAAAGCTTAAAAAATTAATATAAAATTATTCATATTACTTAAAAACACTTAACACCTCCTGACATCTACATAAAATTAACAAAACCTTATGCATTCAATTCTTCACTTAACATATCAATAAATCTGCGTACTTTGGGCGAAAGATGTTTACGGCTAGGGTAAATCACATACACATTAACCGTCGGATGAGTATAATCGGTGAACAATAGTTCAATATCGTCGTTCGTTAATACATCCCCCATAAAAAACTCTGGCAAACGGCAAATACCTAGCCCTGCTTTTACCATTGCTAATTCCATATGACCGTTGTTGCATTTTATTCTCTGCTTCACATCAACCGAAAATGGTTTTTCCCCCTGTTTTTCAAACTCCCATCTTCCTGGCATCTTCAAATTTGAATAGCAAATGGCATTATGATTTACCAGCTCTCTGGGGTGGTAGGGCTTGCCATACTTTGAGATGTAACTTTTCGACGCAACAATATAGGTAGGGCATGAATAAATGCGTTTACATATCAAACTCGACTCATCTAATGTGGGCGCGGCTCTTACTGCTAAATCGAAACCATCGCCAATGACGTCAATGCGCTTGTCGCTCACATCCCACTCCAAGATCACATTCGGATATTGCTGCATGTATTTAGCAATAACGGGTTTTAAATGGTCATGGCTAAAACCAATTGGACAACTTATTTTTAATGCACCACGGGGTATTTCATCATTTTGAGTAACTAAACTCAGTGCCGATTGCGCATCTATTACCAGCTGCTCACATTGTTGAAAATATGCCTCACCTTCCGGTGTAAGTGCAACTGAACGTGTGGTTCGGTTTAACAATCGCACACCTAAACGCGATTCAAGCTTAATCACCTCTTTACTTACATGAGAGCTGGAATGGCCCAGTGTTTGTGCAGCGGCGCCAAAGCCACCACTTTTTACCACCTGGACAAAAATAAGAATGCCGTCAAACAATTTATTGTTATTCATATGGAAATAGTATGTCCATTTTTAAAGTATTAACATCTATTATGACTTAATATAGACTTATTTCCATCGAGTCAAGGGTGCAACTTTAAATCTTACTTTTAAAGCGAATTGCAAAGCGCTCATACTCATTACACATAAAATTATTTGGAGAGCACCATGAAAGTATTAGCATTTGCAGCAAGTAGTAGCCGTCAATCAATCAACAAGCAATTAGCTGCGTATACCGGATCATTGGTCAAAGCGGCTGAAGTAGAAATTTTAGACTTGAATGACTTTGAAATGCCAATTTACAGTTCAGACCGAGAAAACGAGTCAGGCATTCCTGAACAAGCACAACAGTTTTTCACAAAGATAGGTGAAGCGGATGCCGTGATCATTTCATTTGCAGAACATAATGGCTCTTATACTGCAGCGTACAAAAACATTTTTGACTGGACTTCACGTATTGATATGAAAGTGTATCAAAATAAAGCCGCTATATTACTGGCGACGTCACCCGGTCCTGGTGGCGCAAAAAGTGTACTAGCAGCAGCAACCGGATCCGCGCCTTACTTTGCGCTTGATGTTAAAGCGTCAATATCAGTACCGAGCTTTTATGACAACTTTGACATGACTGAAAACAAAATAACAAACCAAGCGTTAGTGGATCAGCTATCCACGGCCGCAGCAACACTCGTTTAGCTCTACTACCATAGTTCATATTCATCATCGTAATTGGTCATACACATGTCTGGGCAATTACGATGTTTACGCTGTTACAGATACATTACCTAACATATACCTTCTCTGCCACATATAACGCATCAATATCATCGGAGTTATTATATAGTCGCAAAAGTTCCTATTTTGCAAACTAAACCGCATCTCTTTTTAACTGCTCATTTCTCACTCACACCTTATCGTAATTTATACGCATTCCCCGATGACCTCTGCCTATCCAGCAAGTACCCATTACAAACACAAAATTAACATTTCATCCTTTCCCATCACAAAACAATAAATTATCTCAGAAATATCAACAAATTTGCACCAAACAAAGCCATTTAAGGAACAAATAACACTCATTTGGATTAGTTATTTAGTATTAATTAATCCTTTTTCATTGACACTTCTTTACAATTATACTGTGATAATTATTCTCATTTGTCGAAGTATCATGTACATTTGCGCCGCTGTTAATTATGTGTGGAGTAAATATGTTAATCAAAACCCGATTGTTGTTGTCTTTTATGTTAATTGGTTTAGTACCAGCCGGGGTGATCGCATTGTTCTCTCTCTTTACTGCCAGTACCACGTTAGAGCAGCAAGCTTACAACCAGCTCACTTCTATTAAGCAGATAAAACATACTCAGTTAACAGACTACTTTGATGCCCGAAAAGCGGATTTAGAAATCTTAGTCTCTGAGTGGCAAACTGCACATGCGCAAACTAAGGCACAATCATTAGCACACGTCGCGCAAGAGCATCACGCATTTTTTCAAACATTTATAGAGCAAAAAGGCTATTACGATTTATTCGTTATTAGCCCAAATGGATTCGTTGACTACACCGTTGCAAAAGAAGCTGATTATCAAACAAGTTTAATTTCAGGGCCATACCGTAATTCAGGGTTAGCTGTGCTGTATAATAATGTGTTAGCCAAACGCAAATTTATTCTGCAAGACTTCTCTCGATATGCCCCAAGTAACAATGATCCAGCCGCATTCATTGGCTTACCAGTTATTATTGATGGCAAAATAACAGCCATTATTGCACTACAGCTTTCAATTGATGCCATTAACCGCATTATGCAAACGCGTGATGGTATGGGAGAAACGGGTGAGTCTTATCTTGTGGGTGATGACTTACTGATGCGTTCAGATTCCTATTTAGACCCAACAGGTCATTCAGTTATCGCAAGCTTTGCCGGAACAGTAGAAAATAACGGTGTTAACACCCTTGCTGTTAATAAGGGATTACGCGGCGTGTCTGATACTGAAATTATTATTGATTACAACGGTAACCCGGTTTTATCCGCCTACTTACCTTTTACCTTTGCTAATTTAAATTGGGTTTTGCTTGCTGAAATTGATGAAGCTGAAGCATTTGCACCCGTTTATAAAATGTATTGGATAATTGGCTTCATTGCGCTACTCACGGTGTGTGGCGTCGTCATCATTACGCTGGTTATTTCAAAATCAATCATACGCCCACTAGGTGGCGAGCCAAGCACAATGCAAGCCATTAGTGAGCGTATTTCAGAAGGTGATTTGCGTCAAACCTTTACTGACACAACAGCACAGCAAGGTGTGTATGGAGCGATGTCACGTATGAACAAATCATTAAATCAAATGATTGGCACTATTGTCGAGTCTACCTCACAGTTAGCGAGTACAGCCGCCCAAACCAGCGCTGCCAGCAGTCAGTCAAATGCAAGTTTACAAGAGCAACATGCCAATATTGAACAAGTGGCGTTCGCCATGGATCAAACCAACCAATCAATCGAGGAAGTGGCTACTAACGCCCGTATTGTGGCAGATTTAAGTCATAGCGCGGAAAAAACCTCTTCTTCAGCAAACGACAACCTGCAAGCAACTGTTGCACAAATGACCCAGCTTAGCACCGCCATCGATAACGCAGAGCAAGTCATTAAACGGGTAGAAGGCAATGCACAAAATATTAGTCGCGTATTAGAAGTGATTCAAACAGTGACCGAACAAACGAACTTACTCGCATTGAACGCTGCAATAGAAGCCGCCCGTGCTGGTGAGCATGGTCGAGGTTTTGCGGTTGTCGCCGACGAAGTCAGGCAACTGGCACGTAAAACACAAGAGTCGACTGCCGACATCGAAGGTATGATCAATAGTTTACAATCGGGTACCCACCAAGCGGTTGAAGAAATGCATCTCTCGATTGAAGCCACCAAGCTGACAATTTCTGCCGCCAATGACAGCGCTTCCCTTTTAGAAGACAGCGTGCAGCAAATCAATCAAATAGCGCAAAGTGCTGAAATGATAGCTACAGCCGCACACCAACAGACCATGACCACGGATGAAATTAAACACAACGTTGAGTCTATTAAACAAGCTGCTGTTGATAATGCAGCCGGCGCAGACCAAGTTTCTTCTGCCAGCTATGAGCTAGATAGGCTCAGTAACGATCTCAAAAAAGTCACTGAAAGTTTCAAATTAGCTCACTAACATCACAAACGCGTTAACGCGATGGCGCAGCCATAACGTTAACGCGGTAATCAAAACATTGATTAATATCATTGCTAGACAATAATGTTTAATTCACTTTTTGCAGCTTTTTCGTGATGATAACCGTGCAGCCCAGCAGCACCGCAGACACAATCAAACAGGCACTCAAACCATAGAATTGGTAAATCAGACCAGAAAATACCGTGCCGAACAACCGGCCCATCGCATTGGCCATATAATAAAACCCAACATCCAGTGACACACCATCGCTGTCTGCCAGTTTTACAATCAAGTAGCTGTGTAAGGAGGAGTTAATAGCAAACACCGCCCCAAAAACCAGTAACCCCACCACAATCACCCACAAAGGTGTAATATCTAAATTGAGCCCTACAACAATGCATAATGGGATCACCGTCAGTGGCACCACCCATGCAACTGCAGTCTGTATACTGTCATGGATCGTGTTTGGCTTGCCGGTCAATTTTGGCGCGTTCGCTTGTACGATGCCATATAAAATCACCCAAGTTGCCATAAAGCCCCCTACCCAAGTATGCTCCCAACCAAATTGGCTAGACAAATACACCGGTAAAGCAACAACAAACCACACGTCCCGAGAGGCAAACAAACACAACCTTGCCGCTGAAAGCAGATTTATAGAACGACTTTTAGAAAAAATTTCAGAAAACTTCGGTTTGTGCTTTTTCTTGCCTAAGTCTTGCTTTAGCAAGCATATACTCATAAACCAAGTAACGCCTAACATACCCGCCATAGACCATAGCGCACCAGCAAACCCCAATAAGCTCAACAACATGGCGCCCAAAAAGAAGCCAACCCCTTTGAGTGCATTCTTAGAGCCGGTTAATAATGCAACCCATTTATACAAAATACTATCTGCGTCTTTAGGCACCAGCAGTTTAATGGCACTTTTTGCACTCATTTTATTAAGATCTTTGGCAATCCCTGATAAGGCTTGTGCGCACATGACATAGGCCACAGACAGCCACTGCGGTTCTATCGCAAGCATAACAATAGCAACCACTTGTAACCCTAGCCCCACATTCATGGTTTTGTTCAAACCAAGTCGAGCGCCAAGCCAACCACCAAGTAGGTTCGTCACCACCCCAAATACTTCATAAAACAAAAATAGCATTGCAATGCTTATCGGGCTATATCCCAGCTGATGAAAATAAAGCACCACCAGCATTCGTAATGCACCGTCAGTTAAAGTAAATGCCCAATAATTTCCTGTAATTATTAAATATTGCTTTATATCTTGTGGTAGTGAAGAAAGTGCCATGCTAATACTTATCCATTCTCTGCAATAACATAACGCACTAAGTCAGCCGTGCGGTTTGCATAACCCCACTCATTGTCATACCACAAATACATTTTAACTTGAGTGTCATTGATCACCATGGTTGATAGAGCATCAACAATACTGCTGCGTGGATCAGTTTTATAATCTACAGAGACCAAAGGCCGAGTTTCATATCCTAATATACCCTGCATCGCGCCATTAGCTGCATCTTCCATCCAAGCATTAATTTCTTCTTTTGTCGTCGCCCGACTGACCTCAAAGACACAGTCTGTGATTGACGCATTTGCCAGTGGAACACGTATCGCATGGCCATTTAATTTGCCCTTTAACTCCGGAAATATATGCGTAATGGCTGTTGCAGAACCTGTTGTGGTTGGAATAAGGCTTGCTCCACATGCACGCGCGCGTCGTAGGTCTTTATGCGGTGCATCTAGAATCGTTTGAGTGTTGGTAATATCATGAATCGTCGTCATTGATCCGTGTACAATGCCAATTTTATCTTGTAATACTTTGACAACGGGTGCTAAACAATTCGTTGTACATGATGCAGCCGTGACGATTGGGAATTGTGACTTGTCATATTGGTCATGATTCACGCCCATGACAATATTCAATACCCCCTCTTCTTTTACCGGGGCAGTTACCACAACATGTTTAACTCCTTGGGTGAGATAACCTGTGAGTTTTTCTTTTGTTTTTATTTTACCTGATGCTTCTAAAACCAGGTCACAACCCGACCAATCGGTATCTTCTAGCAAAGTATTATGCGTGACATGAATACGATGTTTACCAATCATCATATCATTTTGCGCTGCTAACGCTTCATGTTCCCAGCGACCGTGTACTGAATCAAAGTTCATCAAATGGGCCAATGTTGCCGCGTCCCCAGCTGGGTCATTGATCTGGACAATTTCAATATTGTCACTATTATACAATGCGCGCATGGTCAAACGCCCCATACGCCCAAATCCATTAATACCTACTTTCACTGACATTTTATTCCCCTTTTAACTCAATATTACAGCACGATGCAACGCGCTCAGGCCTTGAGCCCATTTCATTTAGTTTCGTTAACGATGTTGAAAAATAGCTTTTATTCTCGCCATGTGTTTGTACTAATGTATCTAGCGCCCAGTTCGGCAGCGCATCATTGATTCTGTAATAAACCCACTGCTTATGTTTTCTATCTAGCAGTAATTTAGCTTTACGTAACTGAGCAAGGTGCCTCGACACTTTAGGTTGGCTTTCACCTAATGCCACCATTAATTCACACACACATAGTTCTTTTTCATGCTGAATTAATAACAAGGCTTTTAATCTGGTTTCATCACTTAGGCATTTAAAAAATGTCACTGGATCCATTATTCACTCATCATCAAACCTTAATATACGAAATATCATATATTCGAATTTTCATATGTACAAGTTTTTTTATTGTCCTGAAACATTTTGTAATAGATTAAATTTTGAACTTTTTGCAAGAAAGTTCTAGTTTTAAGGTACCCAAGGGATCTTGGGCAATAAAATGAAGGAATTATCATGAAATTAACTCTACATAAAAAACAAATAAAAACACTCATTCATAACAAAGCTGCATTAGGTGAGGATGCAACACCAAAAGTTGCTGGCGGTCGTCCAAAAAGTTGGTGGGGAGGCTGTGGCCCATCGATGGATCGGGCCTGCTACGAAGAATCATTGTCTCCACGCTTTTGTGAAGGCTAGTTTTTAGCTCGGCAAAGCACTTTATTAAAGTGCTTTTTCCGTATTAATCGCATACTTTCCCCCTAATAATTTGACCCTTTACCGTTAAATTCGATATTAAATCAGCCGCTATATAGGCATAATAATCAACGATAATATAAACAAGGATTTAACATGAGTGAGCAAACCCAAAGCTTTGAAGTTAATTTTGATGGTTTAGTCGGACCAACACATAACTATGCCGGACTATCTTATGGAAATGTCGCATCACTAAACAATGCGGAAGCAATTTCTAACCCAAAACAAGCGGCATTACAGGGCTTAGTAAAAATGAAAGCCATGCACGATATGGGCTTAAAACAGGGGATTTTTGCGCCTCATGCTCGACCCGACATAAATGCATTACGACGCTTGGGATTTAACGGCACCGACTCACAAGTTATTAACAAAGCCGCGAAAGAATCTCCCGTGCTTTTACGAACTTGTTACTCAGCTTCTGCGATGTGGACAGCAAATGCCGCAACCGTATCACCTTCACAAGATACTGCCGATAAAAAGGTACACTTTACCAGTGCTAATTTAAATAATAAGTTCCATCGCTCTTTAGAGCCTGTCACGACTAGCAACTTACTCAAAGCGATGTTCAACGATGAAAATACGTTTGTTCACCACACACATTTACCTGACCAACCTTTTTTTGGTGATGAAGGTGCGGCAAATCACACGCGCTTATGTGATGACCATGGTAGCAAAGGGTTAGAAGTATTTGTGTATGGTGCCAGCAGCTTAAATACCCAAATTACTGGGCCGACTAAATACCCTGCTAGGCAAACGCTTGAAGCCAGTGAAGCAGTTGCGCGATTACATCAAATTCCCCAAGAACAGCGTATTTTTATACAACAAAATCCAGATGTTATCGATCAAGGCGTTTTTCATAATGATGTTATTGCAGTGGGTAATGCCAATGTTTTATTTTGCCACGAACAAGCATTTTTGAATCAAGCAGACGCGCTCACACGCATCAGACAAGCGTATGTTGGTGAAAAATTACATATTGTTGAGGTGCCTACACATGCTGTTGGTGTACAAGATGCCGTGACAAGTTACCTGTTTAATAGTCAACTTGTCAGCCTTGCTGATGGCAGTATGATGCTTGTCGCCCCTGAAGAATGTATTAAAAACAGCAAAGTCGCCAACTATATTGAGTTCATGCTAAGTGCAAATAACCCTATTAACACCGTGAAGTTTTTCGATTTGCGTCAAAGTATGCAAAATGGCGGTGGCCCAGCTTGCTTACGATTACGGGTTGCGCTAACTCAAAACGAACTTGGCAAAGTGAATCAAGACACGTTAATGAGTGATGAGAAGTTTGTATTGCTTAATGCGTGGGTAGAGAAACACTATCGAGATCAACTCACCGATAGCGATTTGGCTGATCCTCAGCTACTCACTGAAACTTACACAGCACTAGATGAACTCACTCAAATATTGAGTTTAGGTAGTGTTTATGAGTTTCAACGCTAGAAATACCACAATTAAGCCATAGTACCACTATGGCTTTAAGCTTGCTTCCTTCCAACTTCTTGAATGAAAATTTTACCCCAGTTCGGCTTCTAACGTTAAAATTTGTATTAGTGAAAAAGCCATGATACTTTAAATTGCATACAATATACATAAATTAAAAGGCCTCACTATGCTGCGTAAACTATCTCTACTCAGTACACTCCTCCTTACAGCATGCACACACACAGATGCAATTAAAACACCAGATACTGTCACTGCCTCAGTCACTCAAGTCGCTTCTCAAACGATGCGCGCAGATGTGACTGTCGCAGGTAGAACCAGTAAGTTGAATCATATTGATATCGCCTTTATGGGAAAAAGTATTCCACGTACTTACAGCGACAATAAAATCAGCAATAGTCGAGGTTACGACTGGTGGGTGAGTAAGCATTTCGCGTTAAAAAGTGACTTACCCGAAGATAAAGTACGCTTATACCTTGAGTTGCTTGAGATGTCGTACCCGCATTATGTTGAACTTTTTGGTATGGAGCCAGCGAATATCGCCAACCAACGCATTGCGGTGGTATACGGTAGCTCACGCGCTAGATTACGTGAAGCTATGTTAGACGATGGGTTCTTACGCGGCGTCCATAAAACCGCGGGAGGTGAAACCATGTTTTATAACCGCGCAGGTTATAACTTTCCAAGCCACCGCCAACACCATCAACGTTACATCGTCATTCATGAAACAATGCATGCATTTCATATGGCACTTAACGGTCATTCCACTTGGGCACCAAATTGGATCACTGAAGGACTCGCTGACTCAATTGCCAGTCATGTCTATGACCCACTATCAAAAGAATTAACCGTCATGGTTTTTGACCGTGCACCAATGAATTATATCAAAACCGGCTTGAAACAGTATAAAGCAGCAAACTCACCAACCATTGAACAAATTAATGATGATCCAGCTCTAAAGCGTGGACTTAACTTCTTCATTGTACACTTTTTAATGAATGATCCGGTTCGTCAACTCTATTTCAAGCGGTTTCTTGCTAACTTAATGGCTGAAAACCCCCACTCAGACCAAACGTTACCAACGGCTAATAAATTACTCAAAGCCACCTTTCCTAATTGGCAAGCTGTAGAGCATCAATTTCAAGCTTTTGTCGAAAATATCAGCCCTACCTTTAAAATTGTCAGTGGCCCGTGGGAGCAAAATGGCGGTGCTTACTGGTTACGCAGTGACGAGAGCACTCAGCTACACCAATTACAAATTAACCCAAATGCACAGGCGCAGCACCCTGTGTTAGATTTTCCAAAGCCACTCACCAGCCCACTCGTTGACATATCACAGAAAAATACCATTGCAGCGCACATTGATTTTGAGCCATCTCAGCTCAATCGAGGAGAAATAGGTCTTGGACTCGTCAGTAAGAATGCACAAGTGGATACGCCTTCAGTGCCTTTGCTCATTTCACAAGGTGCTTTTGTTAAACTTGATTTGACGTCTATAAATAAAGGTTCTCAAGTTTTAGCGTTACAGCCTAGTATTGTCGAAGCAATTCAGAAAGAACAAGCGCTAGGACTGTCTATTATTCCTGCTCACAACAAAATACACGTCACTGTTGCGACACAACAGCATCGGCAAACTGTGAATTTTGATAGTTCAATTGAGCTTGACCCATATCGTTTTGATTTGCTTGGCCAAGGTATGAATCATCAAATAACTCCTTATATATCGCAACACACACATACCGTTGCACAGTTAGGTCAAAACAACCCAGATCCGTGGTTATACGACCAGCCAGCGCTGGTTTTGAGAGCATTTAATACCTGCCAACAATTTGCCAACATACTTATCAATTGCCACTCTCAGTTAACGCCGCTACTGAGTAAGCTACCCGATACAGCTCAACATACTTTGGTGACATCTGCAGTGCGCAAATTATTGGCTGATTGGAAAAGACAATTGCCAAACGAAGCTTTAATGACACTCAGTGGTGTTAAAGTCAGTACCTATTATGAACAGGGTCAACCTTACTTAGCTATTAACAACCCAACACAAAGCAACATCACGGTCAGCGTGCAGCAGCAACACGTAGCAACTGCCGCTTCTGGTATAAGCCATATGAAACTTGACATACCAACCAAGTTTAATAACGCCAAACACCTGCCGTATGAGTTACGTTGGGAGGATTCTCTATTAAAAGGTCAGCTAGATCTACAAGCAAGCGCATTTGACGGCGTATACCTAGATGTAGTTGAAAAAGATGAGCAACTTTCGCTGCAGCTGTCCGGCCCATACTCAGGTAAAACATCGGGGAAAATTACCGTACAGTTTTCGGCGTTCGACCAACCTAAAAGAAGTCAAGAACTCTGGCAACAAGATGTGTCACTTGCTCCCTATGAACACAAAACATGGCAGCCAAGTATGATAGACATCGGTCATTTAACACATGGTAGAATTGAAATCTCTGCGGTACTAGATGTTGATGGTGAACCAATTAAATTAACTCAGTACATTACACTGTAATAATACCTCACTGTCGACGCATAACAGCGTTAAATCAACTTCTCTTGTACGTCGACAGTCACGCAAGCATATACCCTTGTTATTTGTAAATTCAAACTAAGCTCCGCTAATCTAAATCATAAGACAGTTAGTTAATTGTAGGAAAGCCTAGATATATCAAAGCCTGCCTACCAGTTCTTTTGAGCACCCCTTTCTCTTTGTTACTTAATATTCGCTTAGATTACTAGGCCACATATTAAGCGCCGCGATAAAAGCATGCTCAAAGAGAATAAAAATAGAACAGCAAAGATCAACAGCCCCTAATATATTAATAAACCTACGTGATAATTTAGCCTGCTTTATCACATTCTGCTTGTGATATTGCCACTTCCATCGCTTTAATGAGCTCTCTGACTTTACTTTCAATCTCGTCCATGTCTGCTGTTTTTAGCTTAATGTCTATATCTGAAGAAAGGATATGAATTTCTTCACAATCAAACATGCCCGCGGTCCCTTTAATGGCATGTATCGACTTTGATAAGCCATCGATATCTTGATATTTGAGTTGATTTTGTAATTGCACTTTTTGCTCGTACAAACCCGCTATATACTGTTGTTTTAATGCTTCAAACTCTTCATCAGGTAAATCAAGTTCATCGTCCACAGCAATATTCAAATAATGACTCACTTTTTGATTAAATTGAGCTCTATCAATTGGCTTCGACAAATGATCTGTAAAACCAAGTTTCATGTAGCGCTCAATTTCATGACGCATGGTATTCGCTGTCAGAGCTATCACTGGCGTACTACATCCTGTTGCTTGAATAAAGTTAAGTGCTTGCTCTCCATCCATTACGGGCATTTGAATATCCATTAAAATCAAATCAAACTCCCCATCTAAAACTGCTTGTACCGCTAATTGACCATTTTCAACAGTGGTAACATTTAAACCCATTCGCTCTAAAATACGCTTAATAAGCCGACTATTATCACCGTGATCTTCAGCAAGTAACACATCTCCATTTAATTCATCTTGCGTGTGAAATGGTTGCTCAATATCAATTCGACTTTGATTAACTTGTTCAAAGCTATCAACCCACTGCGTTTTTTCAGTCGTAAATAAGCCCAATCGCAATGTAAATGCAGTACCAGACCCTACTTCACTTTCTACATCAATGTCACCATCCAGTTTGCGTGCTAAGCTCTTTGAAATATTGAGCCCTAACCCTGTGCCACCATATTTACGTGATGTTGATGAATCAGCTTGGTAAAATGCACTAAATAGCTCTTTTTGCTCATCTTTCGCCATGCCAATACCGGTGTCTTTAACGCAAATAAGTAACCGCTCGTTTTCACACCTTACGTCTATTGAAATTTTTCCAACCGTGGTGAACTTTAACGCATTCGATGTCAGATTAAGTAATATTTGTCTCAACCTAGTCGGGTCAATAACTACAAAATCCGGAAGAGGAAAGTGGTAGTTAAGCTCAAACTCTAGCCCTTTATCGCGTATTTGCTTACCTAATAAAGACTCAACATGTGCTATAGAGTGGAATAAGTTCGCTTCTATCAATTCAATTTCTAAACGATTCGCTTCTATCTTCGACATATCGAGAATGTCATTAATTAAGCCCAATACATGTCGCGAGTTTTGTAAAATAACACTAATAGCATGGTTTCGCTCATGAGGCTTTATATCGCCTAACATGATCCCATCAGCATAACCAATTATGGATGTCATGGGTGTACGGATCTCATGACTCATATTTGCCAAAAATCGACTTTTTGCTTCACTGGCGTCACGTAATTCAGATGCCAGTTGTTCTAACTCATAAGTACGCTTTAAGACTTTTGACTCTAAATTTTTATTTAACTCAATGTTCTCTTCACTGGTTAACCTAAACTTATCTGCCACTGCAAATGCCAGCAACATAGCATCTAATGCTATTCCTGTAAGACCTAACAAATACAAATTCAACGTTGATGGCGGCAAAACACCCAAATTACCAATCATGTTTGGCACCATCATGGCAATATATGCAAGCACAAAGTACCGTGCTGGAATGAAGCCATCTAACACACATCGAATACCAGCGTACATGCCTAAACATAAAGCAGTACCTGTCATCACCGTTGCCCATAAGAAGCCAAAACCCGGAAATAAAATACAAAATGGCAATCCAATGGCAGAAATAACGCCAACCCAAATGGACAGTGTCGATAAGTTAGGGTGAGTTTCCTTGAGTTTTAGTAAATTATTATAAAACAATACATTTGCAATAGGTGCTAACGCAAAACCAAGCCAGTGTAAGTGGGCAGAATAAAAACCAAATAACTGATCAGATATGTGAAAGAAGTGACTCCAAGCAAATACCCAGACACCCGTAAAAATTGCATAATACAAGTGCGTGGCGTCCTTAGAGCCAATATAAATAAGTAAATTATAGAGCCCCAATACAATGCCAACACCAAAGCACAAGATCATGATTAAGTTTTCTTGCACAACCAATTGTTTAAACTCAGCGACAGGTTTAATTACCAACTTGGTCGGGGTATAAAAAAAATCACTTTCAAACATGGTAACTAGGTAGTAAGTTTCACCAGGCTTTAAACGGATGGTATTTCCATAATGGAAAGCAAACTCATTTGGGTTTTTCCCGCCAGTATAATAACGTTGTACTTCACCATTTTTATTATAAATACGAGTTTCAATACTCGACACCACCGTATTATAAGGATAAAGCACTAACTCTTCTTGCTCTGTGTTGTTCGTCAGCTTTACGAGTAACCAGTAACGCCCTGAAAACAAAGTTGTTGATGGTAAGGCCTCAAGTTCACTTGACCAATTTGCAATCGAGTCGAATGAATCCGGAAAACGTGTATTATCTTTTGAAGACAATAACATAGCATGATCATGTAAGTTTACATCTTGTTTTTGTTTGTCATAAGAAAAGGACTCACCAAAACTTGGCAAGGATAATATAAAACTCAGTACCACAAACAATTTGATCAATACGTGCATACTATGCCTTGATTCACTCAACAAGATAAACAAGCGGCCTCAGACGCTTCTTTAAATATGATAGTTTCATTAAAAATCAACTTAGGTCGTTAAAATCGATAAGTAAAATCCACCCCAATTCGGCGACCTTCTCCCTTAAAATCCTCTAACATGCCTAAAAATTGGCTCAAGTCGAACTTCAAATGGCTGTATTCCTGATCAAAGAGGTTTTTCGCCCATAAGTTAGCTTGCCAATCTTCATATCGATATAAGGTGTTAAAATGCCAAAGAGCGTAACCTGACTGCATAGCATACTCGCTCTGATTTTGGTCAAAATAATACTCTGATTGATAATCAACACCTAATGAGCTAGTCAATACACTATGACCAATCGTATATTCATAACTTAGTTGTGCATTGATATTTATTTCCGACGTAAACGGAAGGCGTTTGTCTGACAATGTAACACCAAGGGGATCTGTATAGTTTTCAAACTCTGCGTGTGGGATGTACCCTACGCCAACTTTGATCACCATGGTATTACTAATATCATACTCCAGGTCTAGTTCTGCGCCATAAATAGTAGACGCAGCGACATTTTCAAGTAACTGAATAGGCGGTGCGCCTGGTGCAGTAGCGGGCTGATTCATAAAAACTTGTTGATCTTGATAATCATAATAAAAAATGGCGCCATTGAGTTTAAGGTTAACGTCAGGCAACGTGACTTTAGCACCTAGCTCATGCGCGTTTAATGACTCTGGGCCATAGTCAGCTTCTTTTGCCTGCTCAGGACTTGATAAATACCCGCCGTTGTACCCCCCACTTTTGTTTCCATTAGCAAAACTGTAATAGAGCATTTTGTTGGCAGCTAATTGATAATTAATGGCAACTTTACCCGAAAATCCATCATCATCATTTTTACCAACAACATGATAAAATGGTAACAACACACCTTCCGTCATTGTTTGATCAACTACCACGTTAATGTTTGACACCGAGTCGTACTCGACTGATTCATCACTGTAACGTAACCCCGCCGTGACCCTAGTTGAGGGTAACCATTGCCACTCGTATTGTGCAAACAATGCCGTTACTTTAGACTTAATATCATTGTCATAATAAAACTTTGCAGAATTAGCACCAAAGGGAGTGCCGCGTAAATCTCTTCCTAAATCATTATTGTTATCCTGATATAGGCGCTCTTCTAACAAAAATAAGCCTGTGGTTAAGTAGTCTTCATCAAGTTGTACTTGATACCTCAACTCATTGTTTAGCAACTCAGCCTTTAAACCCATATTCCCTTCACACAGCTTCGCCGGCGAGCCATCGCAATTAAATGCATGTTCTCTATCTAGTCGACTAAATGCGTTGACCCATACTAATTGAGCTGTATCTGTAACTTGCCAGTCAACTTCCGCTGTCCACCCTTTACCGATGCTATTGTGAGGAGAATCATTATTAACGCTTACCGCCCAAAAGTCATCACTGCCATCATTAAAGCCAAAACTATCAACACACTTTCCTTGACTCGCTAAACTTGCCGAGCACTTTACCTGATTCACTGGATCACTATAAATACCAATACTCCCCACTGGCTGCACTATGCCATTCCAATGACTATAATGTGCCTTCAGGTAAACGCTGACTGAGTCCCACTCCCCTAAATAACTTAAACGTGCATTGTTTTGCTCTAAGCCAGCCTCTGGTGATGGTTCAAATAAGTTATAACTCGTATACTCGTACTTTGTATGGCTAAATGCCAAGCGTATTGCTGATTCTTCATCCACTGCATGGTTATACATACCTTGCAGCTTTTGCCAATCATCTGTTCCTACGCCGCCAGTTATATATCCATAACTACCAGCATCTGGCCTAGCCGAGCGAATTAATATTGCGCCTCCAGTACTATTACGCCCAAATAGCGTTCCTTGTGGCCCTTTAAGCACTTCAATTTGCTCAATATCAAAGAGATCGACTAACTGGTTGTTTGCAGAACCGACCGATGCGCCATCAATATACATCGCGACAGGGGACGTGTTGGCCGTATTATAATCAATTAAACCAACACCTCGTATATTAACAGCCGGAGGCGTTCCTTCTGCTGCATTTTGACTAATCTTCATGTTCGCGACAAAGTGACCTAATTCAGTCGCATCTTTAACGCCTCGTATTGTGATTTCTTGACCTGTAACATGAGACACTGCAATACTAACTTCATCAATAGTTTGTGCCCTTTTTTGTGCATAAATTTCGATGGTTTCTATTCGGTCATCACTGCCAAGACTTTCTGGGCTATAAATCCCAACGATGACTGAAGAAAAGATAAAATTGAAGGCGAGAGATTTAGTCATTTCCATACTCTTATATTGCAAATCATTAGGTTGCTGGTCATGAGTATAGTTCAAATGTGATACCATCCCAAAAATATCAACAGGTACAGAGCATAATAATTTACTGATATATAGTTAGCAGTGCGTTAAACGTACAAACCTGTACTTTCATGTTAACTTTCCTCAAAAAACATAAAAGTACAGGCTAACTTAATCACAAACTTTCTATGTGTAGCGACACTAAACTGTGCAATAACATTGCTAATTTAGGTACCATCTGGCTCAAAACCAAACTCACCAGAGATCGTCTCTGGATAACCTGATATCGCTCTTGCTGTCAACATCCCTGCCATGACAGCAGCCTCAACACAACCTGCATTTACCCCTGTTTTTATCCAATCTCCAGTAATAAACAAATTCTTAAACAGGGTATCATCCGTCGCAAGTCGATACTCACTACTTCCACTTACAGACAATACATACCGCTCTGAAGGGTCAACATTAACACGCCAGTATTGGCTATCAAACCTCGCTTCATCTAACTGCTGGCCTTGTGAGTACAATACAGACCAATCAAATTCATCATTAATATATGCATTAGGCCATAAAGGCTGCATTTCTTCTTTCAGTTTATTTAATGCATTTTGCTTCACTCGTGTTTTTTGTATCGCATCAAACTCATGATCCGTTGATGGTGGATAAGTATCACAGCTAAATGCACTACAAAAATACGCAATATTTACCGGGCCAGGTTCAGGCCAATCTTCTTTCGTCAATAAGTTCGACATTGCAGCCCATGTATCAAACGGTTGTGAAAAGGCACTCAAAATAGGTCGTTCTTCACTTGGTGGAGTATAATTAAAGCCTAATTGCTCATCCGTTTTATTCATCCAAACTTGAAAGGCCTGCGTTGCAACCGTTTTAACGTGCTGAGCTTGAGCAGCTAATTTTCTATCCCGTTGCAGTAACTCTGGACATAAATGCACTAACGACCCTACAGATATACCAAACACCACTTGATCAAAGTCAATACCACGTTTCAGGGTTTTTGTCGGAATTGGGTGGCCAAATTCAGCTTCATATATTTGCGGCCAATTGGTCCAGAATGATTCCAAGTTAATATTATGCTCGCGTATTAATGCTGCCTGTTCTGGTACTACTTGATGTAATTGTGGCTGTGAAGGCCAGCAAGGTAGTCCCTTTACATCGACCAATGGTTCATAACGCCCATTGACCAGCTCGACTTGCTGACTTACTTGTATTTCATCAATATACTGGCTGCCATTTGGGTCAGTTTCTGGTACCAATGCTGCGACCTGATTGAAAAATTCAAACTTCACCCCTCGCTGTTTTAACAGTTCATATATAGGGGAGAAAATGACATCTCCCATGCCCGCTTGCATTTTCCACATTACCCCACCGTGATAGCATAATATGATACGCAACATCGCCAAAGATGCTACGCCAGCTTCTACATTCCCATTATCAAAATCACCATCAACATAGCCAAATACCAAATCATAAAACCCTCTAACAGGTGCCGACTCAACACTGTACTTTTCATTCGCACCATTTTGTTTAAGCCACTGTTTAAAATCTAAATGATTTATTGAGCCAAAGCCCTTTGAAAATACCTTATCTTTAATCAGTCCAGTTACCATAGCAATACCTAGATCTGCACAAATGTAAGCACGTCTAATATTTTCATTGTCATCCAACATTTCAACTGCTTCACTATTGAGCCAACGCTTCAGCTTCCGTACCAAGTACCACACAACTAACCTGTCTTTTGGTTCACCTAACTCTTTATCATTTGCACGTAATGTCAATAATCGCTGTAGCTGTTGGCCTAAAATTGCAGGGGTTGACCAAATCTCTTTTAATTCATCATGAGCACTTTCAAAAAACTCTTCAACTTCCTCTTCGACATCATCATACGCATCACGTATTTGTGATGCTAAATGCTGTAAGAGTCCTCTATCTCGACGCTTGGTTGTTTGCAGTTTTGTTTGCTTATTTGCCTGCTTTACTTCAAATTCGATAGTGTCAATAAACTTACGTAGCCAAGCGACTAACATTTCAACTAATTGCCAAAAGTGTAGGTCTAAGGTACCGTCAGCCGGATTGCCATCTATGACGGGGAAGTCCACAGGCCAAGTTTGCCATTCATTCTCTATGTACTCTTGTAACACGACAAAACTATGCGGCTTAAATGCGTCTTGCCAAGAGCTTAATGGAACTTCAGGGGGCCGATTTAGCTTATTGTAAACCGTTTCAATGGTCTTAAATGAGTTTACATAAGCACCAAACCAAACATGTAATCCATGTTCTTCAATGCGTTCTGCTATATCAGCGTTTCTACCACTTGCGCCTTTTCCCCCTAAACGCCATCCTAATTGATATACCGTAATATCATAATTATCTTGCCAATTGTCTTTTTCAGTTAGATAAACAGCTGCAGTCATGGCAGCCACCCCTCCACCCAAAATCGCAACTTTTTGCTGAGTCATAATCAGGTTTCCTTGTAAGCAGTAATTGAAATGTTTATTGGCGAGACGTTACAATTTCATAAGCACCATCTTGATCAAAATCCATACACACGTAATAAGGCAACATCGCCTGTTGCGCTCCAAGTGCAATACCAAACATTTCGTCAAACGGAAATGCATCTAAACGATTAATCGTTACTTGATACTCATCCTTTAAAAAACCGACTTTATGAATTTTTTTTACGGCTGATGGTGAGTGAACAACGGCCTTGTAAACAGCTTCATTCGCGAACCCATCTGGAAACTGTTTAAATAAAACCTGATCCATTTGTGGGTTTTTAAAACCAGATAAAAACTGCTTTATCAAATCAGCGCTGATACTTACGTCTTCACAACTAGAATGTAATAATTGGGATATTTCATGGCCAATTTCAACCAATTCCTCAAACCATGTGTCATCATCAGCAACCCGTTTAACAGTGAGCAGCTCATGCCAACCCATTTGTGTTTCTGGGGTAAATGGATGGAATGTATCAAGGCTAATTGAGAAATAGTTGGCTTGCTGATGGCTGCTTGGCATTTCATAACGGCATTGATATTTATTGTACCCCCAAGTTTCTCTGCCATTAACCAATGCATTAATATTATTGACCGCAATAAAGGCTGGGTACCAGTAAATATGCGTTACTTTTTGATTGTTTTTTGTGACTTGTGCAACAGGTAACCACACAATAATATCCGTTTCTTGCATCCAACCGTAATTACTAAACGGAGCAACCTTAGAGGCGATATTTTCAATATCAGTAAACGTAAGCAAACAGTATGAAGAAAGGGCTTTAAAATAAAATTCACTGGAAGGGACACTATTTAATGTTGTATTAATGAACTCATTAATTTTTCCGTATGACCCTTCAATAAAAAAGCCGTACATCATCGCGTTTAGCATTCTACAAGGGGGTTTCGCTATCGGGTTCCCAGGAAAGTGTTGATAACGCCCATACAGTGATTCAGTCATTGCCTGATGTCCTTTTTCTCTCGTTATAATGTAACTTCCACTTGATGATTTGCAAGTGAGTCTTGAACGACAACTACTTCTTGGTCGCACAAATTAGTATAGTGAAGATAAGCGTATTTGTTGAAGTTTTGTGAAAGTGCATTCATAAATCCATGACTGTATCTTGTTCGTATACACTGGACACCTGAAACTGTTTTGAGTTGTGAGATCACTGGTGAAATATCAAAATGTGTTTCTTTATGTGGAAAATACAAATCGACATGGCATCGAGGTCGTAAATTTGTGTAGTTCCGAATTTGCCCAGGGTAAAACCCTATCATTTTCTGAACCCGTTTCAATGGGGTCGCCGCTAACGCACGCCATGCAGCAACCGCACCGGCACTGAATCCAATAATAAAATCTGGTTGTTCATGGATCAGTACTTCCTTCACTTTCGACGCATAGCCATCGTGGCCCATTGTCGCTATAAATAAATCATAGGCCTGCTTTTCTGTCTGACCAACTGAGGTTTGAAAATTCGTATAGGGGGAACAAATGATAACTTTAGAATCAAGCTCTTCAGCGAACGCATTAAGATTTGGGGTGTGACCAAAAATGTCACTTACAATAAGCGTAACCATATTATGTACTCTATTTTTTGTGAGTTTATATTTAGAATCTGTTACGCCAACCTCCGATTTTATCGAAAAATATAACTTCAAAGCAACTGACACACTAAACTTATAAACGGTTAATCATTATCAATCCATTAAAACCAAACATATAAGTGTGCTTTCAGCGTAATATAATTAGGTTGGTATAGTTAATCTTAGCAGTGGTTTTTTGTTTGTAAATTTCTTTCCAGGTTTTTATTACAGCAAGTTTACAAAATTACTCATATTCAAAAATTTGTTTTTGCTACACTTATTTTATGTCAAACAGTTTAGTGATGAAGCATTGCGAACAATTGCTATTATAATACTTTGCTGGGTATGCACTACAAATGCCAACACAATCAACTGGATAAAACTTGATTTTGCCCCATATTATATACTTAACGGTGAACTACAAGGCGCCGGGCGAGATGAGCAAATTATTAGCTTATTACAAACTGCGATGCCAAATTACCAATTTGTATCGGACGTTTTACCAGCCAGCAGAGCAATTCACGAGCTTTCAAATCCAAGTAAAACGCGTTGTATAGTGTCATTATATAAAACGAAAAAAAGACAACAATTCATCCAATTTACAGACCATTACTCAACCATTGGCCTCTCACCATCAATGTCACTCAGAAAAGATACTATTAAAGCCCTCAACTTAAAACCAGGTCAAAAAGTGTCACTTATTGATTTATTAAAAGAACATAAGCTCACAGTAGGCGTTGCCTTAAATCGATCTTTTGGCAAGAAAATTGATACTATTTTATCTGAGTTGCCGAGCGAACAATTGCTTTTGCGCCCTGGTAAAGACCCGTTAAAAAGCTTAACTTATATGCTTCTAAAACAAAGGCTAGATATCATTATTGGATATCCAAGTGAACACTACCATTTACAAACAACACTTAAAGATAAAGATCAGTTAGCACAGCTTATCATTGCAGAAACCAATGCGATTACACATGGCTATGTTGGTTGTACAAAAAACAGCGCCGGCGCACAGTTAGTATCACACCTCAACATTGCGTTGAAACACCTCTATGCAAACCAGAAGTTCAATGAAGTAATGTTAAAATGGCTGCCCAATGAGCTCAAAGCACAACTGAACAGCCATTTACACTAACTCAATTACTTTCGGATCCCTTCAATATATAAACCAAGATCGACATGTGTTGACGCAGGCCCTAGATCATACTCTATCCCATAATCTGCCAGTTTAATTTTTGTGTTCCCTTCAAAACCAGTGCGATATCCCCCCCACGGATCACTCCCCTCTCCTAACTTTTGAATATCGAAGTGAATGGTCTTTGTTACCCCATGTAAAGTGAAATTACCTGTTACCGTGCCTTTCGTTGCATCATTAAACGTAATATCTGTACTTTCAAACTTCGCTTTGGGATATTTACTTACATTTAAGAAATCTTTCCCTCTTAAGTGTTTATCGCGTTCTGCATGATTTGAGTCAATTGAACCAGTATCGATAACAAGTTTTATCGCGGAGTCATTTGGTTTTTTAGCATCATAATTAAATTCGCCTTCAAATTGGTTAAAACGACCGTGTAACCAGCTGTAACCTAAATGCTTAATTTTGAAATTAATGAAAGCATGAGCGCCCTTAGTGTCAATCACATAATTTGCTGCACTCGCCATATTGGATGCTAAACAGCTCGCTATAGCACCAACTATAATTAATTTCTTCATATTATTTCTCCGTTTGTGGAATACACATTCTTTTTAATGTTAAATCTTTTAAGATAAAATGATGATATAGCGCAGCCAATGCATGAATAGACACAACACTTATCAATGTCCACGCCACATATAAATGAACTAACCCTGCTATATCACTTTGTTGATCAAATATTTCGCCCATACTCGGCAGCATAAATAAATTAAATACGTCGATGCCCCGCCCATCAGCGGTTGAAATTAAGTAGCCAGAAGCAAACAATACGAACAGAAATAGATACATCGCCACTTGTGCTAAAGATGCTAACCTACTTTGCAGCTTTGCAAATTTTCTATGACTTTCAATTTCGCCAACTTGCGCATTACAATATTTCCATATTAAACGCAGTATAATTAATACAGCCACCAGCACTCCAATCGACTTATGCAACGTTAATGCATCCCTATACCAGGGATCGTAATAACTTAAATCGACCATATATAACCCTAATGCAAACATACCAAGAATAACGAAAGCACTTAGCCAATGAAACACAATGGCTATCCAGCCATAGCTATTTCTTGAATTACGGATCATGAAAACCCTCTAATTAAACTCTAACTGTTGACGTAAGCTTACCGATAATTTTTAGTTATTGATATGCACATAAAAGAAAACCTACTGTGCATAAACGCACAATTAAAAAACGCGGTACCGAAGTAACCGCGCAAAGTTTTGGGGGGAAGTATTAACTAGAAACTAATTTTTGTAGAAGTAACTGTCTTTCGTAATCGTTATACTGCTATCTTCAAGCGCATCAATCGTAAATTTAATCGCAGTCGACTTTTTCGTTAACTCGTAACCATCGGCAATAACAGTAACTGGCACTAAATCCATTTGCCCGCCTTCAATTGTTATCCGTGTGGGAACTTTTAACTCAGCACTATCCAATCCACTCAAACTAATATGGTAACTCATCGTCTGCTGGGTTTTATTTATAATGCTCAGTGTGTATGGGTTTTCAACTAAACCTTCATAGTTCATCCTATACAATGCATTTCTATCTCTGATCACTGATGCTTCAATTGGCGTGCGATTAAACACCCAAATAACCATCGTAACAAGAAGCAAAGCGGTTAAAGAGGCATAACCTAATAGTTTGAGCCTGAATGGATTGGTGGTTTTACCTTCAGCTTGGTTTTCACTTTGATAACTGATCAAATTCTTCTCATAACCAAACTTATTCATCGTGTCATTACACGCATCAATACATAAACCACAATTAATGCACTCGTACTGCAAACCGTTTCTAATATCTATACCGGCCGGACATACGTCAACACACAAATTACAATCTACGCAATCACCCAGCCCTACTTTAGCTGGCACGTCCTTACGTTTACGAGGTCCTCTGTGTTCTCCTCTGACACTATCGTATGTCACCACTAACGTATCTTTGTCGAACATGACTGATTGGAAGCGCGAATAAGGACATGCCACTGTGCACATTTTTTCCCTCAAAAAACCAGCATTTCCATATGTACAAAATGCAAATAAGAAAACCCAAAAGCTTGTTATTCCCGACCATTGCAGGGTAAACATTTCTGAATAAAGCACTTTTACTGGAATGAAATAAGCCATAAAAGAGGTTGCTGTGAACAATGAGATCGCTAACCATAAACTGTGTTTGATTGCTTTTTTGCGTACTTTCCCAATAGACCAAGCAGATTTATCCAGCTTTATACGTTGATTTCGAGTGCCTTCCGTTTTGTGCTCAACCCATGTAAACAAAAGCATCCACACCGTTTGAGGGCATATGTAACCACACCAGACTCGACCTAACCAATTAGTGACAAAGAATAGCGCAAAAGCCCCTGACATAAATATCCACGCTAAAATCATAAAGTCTTGAGGTAAAAATGTTGCCCCAAATATTCTAAACTGCTGCGTTGCCACATCCAGTAATATGGCTTGCTTTCCATCATATGGAATAAAGGGTATTGCAATAAAAGCAATCATTAACACCCAACTCAAATAACGACGGATCTTTTGAAAAAAACCTTTTTGCTCTCGAATATAGATTGGCCCATCGGTTTTATAGGGCTTAATAATCATATCTTCTTCTTTTATATCAAACTTCATAGTACTTGCTTTACTTTGACAATAGACAGCTTGATATTTGCAAGTTTCAGACCAAACTGAAACTTCAGTAAGTTATTGATATATTTTGAAAATTAAAAATTAACAACACCTCAAGTCGTGATATTTAACGCACTGTCGCGATATATCGCGAATTTCGGGCAATACCCAGCTTTTTCATTTTTGATCTGAGTGTGCTTTCAGGTAAACCTAACTTATGCGCTGCCCCCTTTTCTCCAGCCACACGCCACTCACACAATTTCAATACAGAACAAATGTGAGAACGCTCTGCATCTGCCAGTAATAAACTGCCATTTTGATGAATATTATCATCACTCAATAACGGCTGACTTAAATGCAACAGCCTGTGATTACCCAATATTGCTTCCCGCTCTAATATATTTTGTAACTCTCGAATATTTCCTGGCCAATCATATGCTTGGAGTTTATTAAGTGTTTCTTTCGCAACCCCCTTAAGCTGCTTACCTAAGCGTATATTGAGTTGCGAAATTAAGTTAGCACATAACACTGAAATATCTTCTTTTCGCTCACGTAAAGCAGGAACCTTAATAGGAAAAACATTAAGCCGATAATATAGGTCCATACGGAATGAACCGCTTTCAACCATAGACCATAAATCTCGATTGGTTGCTGCAATGACACGAATATCTACACTTAATGTGACACTTCCTCCTACCCGTTCAAATTCTCGTTCTTGCAATACCCGTAGTAATTTACTTTGTGCCTCTAGGGGTAACTCGCCTATTTCATCTAAGAAAATGGTCCCTTTATCTGCCAATTCAAAGCGACCTTTACGTTTATCATTCGCTCCCGTAAACGCACCCTTCTCATGTCCGAATAGCTCAGATTCAAGTAAACTTGGGGTAAAGGCAGCACAATTTACTTTCACAAACGGCATAGACTCACGATTACTTAGTCGGTGCAGGTTTCTCGCCACCAGCTCTTTCCCTGTGCCATTCTCTCCTAAAATCAATACATTACTGTCTGTTTTACTAACTAACTTAATTTGCTCAAGCATCTTTTGAAAAACATGGCTACTGCCGACCAAGCCTGAATCTTGCCAATCAGCATTTAGTTCCGATAGTAAGTAGGAGTTCTCATCTTTTAGCTGCTCACTTAAGCACTGTACTTGTGACAAGGCATCACGCAATGCTCGCTCAGTGTCATGCTGCTTAGATACATCGCGAAATATCGCGACCGCTCCAATTAATTCGCCTTCTCTGTAAACCGGTGTAGATGTATATTCCACTGCAAAACAACTTCCGTCTTTTCTCCAAAACACTTCATCTTTAATATGTCGATGCTTCCCATCAAACATTGTGCAATAGATTTGGCATTCATCTGCTGGATATGGTGTACCATCTGCATGACTGTGATGGTGATACTGATGAATTTTCTTTCCCAGCAAGTCGTCAGCAGTCCACCCAGTCATTCTCTCGGCTGCTGGATTAATAAATACGGCGTTTCCTGAAAGATCAAAGCCGTAAATACCTTCTCCCACTGAATTTAATAACAGCTCAGGATCATTTAAGAATCGTTTGACTACATTTGACATATTATTACCTCGCGAAATATCACGGATAAACATATCAAAATTAGTTTTATTTAGCGAATCCATCTTTACAAAAGAGACAGTAAAGCTTTTATCAGAAATAGAGCTCGTATTTTATAAATACAAGCTCTCAAAACAACCGATACCGTATCTTTTTAAGAATTAAGACCCTCTATGTAAATAACGCAACGCACTGTTTCATTATTTTTCCGCATTTATGAATCACAGTGTACATAAGTAAATTACCGTAACTGTCGTAACCCGACTAAACTTAATTGCAAAACCAAAAGGTATTACTATGGCGCAGCTTACTTATCCTATTTTTTGCATAATTATTAGCGTATTATTAATATCTTGTGGTGGGGCCTCTAATAGCCCAGCAGGAGACTCGAACGATAGCAGTTCCGTAGTTAAAGTAACGGGTGTGGCTTTATCAACCAACAATGCCACATTGGCTGTAGGCGAAACTGTTGCGTTTAAAGTGACTATTACACCCATTACGGCTACCAATAAAAATATACGCTGGTTGTCTAATAATGTGAGTGTGGCAAACATAGCCAGCACAGGGTTGATAACCGCAATTGCAGAAGGTAGTGCGGTTATCACCGTCACAACCGACGATGGTTCTTTCAGCGCCACAACAACTATAACCGTAGTTGCTGCCACAGTCTCAGTTAGCGGAATTGCCCTGTCTTTAGCCGACGCTATTCTAAATGTTAATAACACCCTCAGTTTACGCGCATTTGTGGTACCAAGTAATGCGTCAGACCAAAATGTATTCTGGTCCTCAAGTAATATTGCAGTCGCTAATGTAAATAGCCTCGGGTTAGTTACAGCTCACTCTGAAGGTAGTGCGATTATTAGTGTCACCACCAACGATGGCGCCTTTACGGCTCAAAGCAATATCATCGTACCTAAAGTAACAATTTCCGTCACTGGCGTGTCATTAAACATCAATGATGCAACATTGACTGTCAACGATATCCTCAGTATGCAAGCCACTATTTCACCGAGCAATGCGTCTAATAAAAGTGTGACCTGGTCTACAAGCGATCCGAGCGTGGCTTCAATTTCAAATGAAGGGCTTGTCACCGCAAATAAAGCAGGCAGTGCGATACTAACAGTGACAACCAATGATGGTGAATTTACAGCCCACGCGAATCTCGTCGTTGTTGAGCAGATAACACCTGTCACTGGGGTTGCATTATCAACACGCGATGTCACTGTCGCAATCGGTGAATCCGTTGAATTAATTGCAACGGTTTCACCCAACACCGCCACCAATAAACATGTGTCGTGGTCTTCAAGTCGTTCAATAATTGCCAGCGTAGATAATAATGGTTCTGTCACAGCTAATTCTGTTGGTAGTGCTGTTATTACCGTCAGCACGCAAGACGGTGCTTTCACTGCACAAGCAAATATTGTGGTACCTGCGTCATTTGTCCCAGTGACAGGAGTTTCGCTGACCGTCAGCGATACGACATTAGGCATTAATGATACCTTAACCATTGAGGCGGATATTTCGCCAAATAATGCCTCAAATAAAAGTGTGTTATGGTCTTCGAGTAATACAGCTATCGCCTCAATTACTGCTAATGGAACGCTTTTGGCTCACAAAGAAGGAAGTACGACGATAACAGTCACCACCAATGATGGCGAATTTACCGCGCAAACTGATATCACGGTCACCACTGAAGCAATCCCTGTAACTGGCGTGACACTTTCAAGCAATGAACTAAATGTATCAACAGGTGAAACTACAACATTAATCGCGACGATATCACCGAGTGTCGCGACCAATAAAAATATCACATGGTCATCGAGCGACCAGATTATTGCAACCGTCTCTAATACAGGGATAGTCAACGGCATTTCATCTGGTAAAGCGATTATTACCGTAACTACCAGCAACCCTCGTATCGCTGAACAAGCGAATATTACAGTCACAGATCCAGTCTCTTTTTCGCTCGGGAGTTCTACTATGCTGAACGGAGGAATGTTACCCAACACTTATACCTGCGACGGTGAAGGCATCTCTCCTCCTCTAAATTGGCAAGGAATACCAGACAATACCGTAGAGCTTGCACTGGTTATGCACCATACCGCCGCACAAGACGATATTCAGTCACATTGGGTTATGTACAATATAGACAAAGACATTAACGGTGTATCGGCAAATGAAACCCAGGGTAGCCTTGGGGTAAATAATATTAATAACCTCAATGCATACGCAGCACCTTGTTCGCTGGAAACAGGTCTAAAATCTTATAAATTTACACTTTATGCGTTATCAGCTGCACCCGATCTAAGTAATAGCTCACAGGTCGACCGCTCTACGCTACTTAGTGCAATCAGTAACATCACACTGGGATCAAGTGAACTTTCAGTCAACTACGAGCGGGATATACAGACAGATCTAACCCGATGCGAAATGATTCAGCAGTCGGTTGTTAATTCTGGATTCAATAGTACAGTACATGTGACCTGTGATACTGATCACGCGTATATATCATCTGATACATATCCAACTCATAATTTAATGAATGGTATTACGGGCACCAATGAGCAGATCCCCGTACCAGCAACGAATTATGCGGCTCCGATAAAGCTGCTGCCACAACGCGCAAGCAAGTTAACCACTATGGATGCCGCGTTAGGAGTCGCTGTTAACGGTGTGCCCATTTATGATTACTCAAGCGCTGGAGAATTAGATGTCTATAATTACGATCCAAGCAAAGACACCCTGGTTACAGGTCAACTTGATAACTGTGGTGGTCATGCTGGCCGAGGAGACGATTACCACTACCACACAGCACCCACTTGTATGATGAATAGTATTGTAGGTATCACTGATCAAACAATTATTGGGTGGGCCTATGATGGTTATCCCCTCTATGGTCATAATAACCCTGATGGGAGTGTGATAAGCTCAGGCACTCTAGATGTATGTAACGGACAAAATGATGAGATTTATGGGTATCGATATCACACATCTATTCAGCCACCTTACATTTTTCAGTGCCTGGTTGGCGAAATTAATACCAATATTCTACCTAGAGTTGCCCCACTAAGTGGCCCTAATAGCGCCATAAGAGCAAACCTCACCCCTCCACAAGGGGGTGTTGAAAACCTAACCCATACAATCAGTAACACCGGCAGCCGCACCATGAGTTATACCTATAATGGACAGCAATATTATGTAACGTATACCCCTTCAAGTACACAAGCCTATTGCTATGATTTTGAGCAAAAAACAGTCAGTAATGGTGGCATGGTTGAAAGAGGTACCTTTTGCCGAGCTCCACAAACTAGGCATACCAATCAAGCTGAGTTTGATTGAAGCGCAGATCTCTGTTTTATGTGATGCTTATATATCGCCGTGCATCAGTTCCAATAACGTATTATAAAAAACACCTACAACTGAGGTAGCTATGACGAAAGGCGCCACTTTTTATATTAAACACAGTTTTTCAGTACGGTTATTTTTTTTCATTTTCAGCTATTCGGTGCTGCTTACCTCCTCTGTGACGGCTCATGAATTACACGAAACCAATGCCCGAGTCACGCTCAGAGATGGACACCTTGAGATCCGCATCTGGGTCGATGTAGCACGTTGGACAGCGAAATTACAAAACAGCGAAGCATGGTTATTAGGCGATATCGAACGCATCATGCCGTTAAAATTAAATAAAAAGCAACAAGATACTTTTTTAGGAGAACTCATAACATCACAAACATCACTGATACTTAATAACCAAACTGTTACGTTAAAACAAGTCTCAATACCACACCCTAAAACCGCACCATCACATCCTAAATTCAAAGAGTTTATCGTAAGCGCTGAACATTCACTCTCATCCATTCATCTGCTAAATATTCGCTTTCCCAAAAGTCTAGGTGTTGTCCATACTAACTTCATTAAGCCCCAATACCAGATGGTACCCGCAGGGAAAAATGCACAAATCTCATTTTCTCCACGTAAACCCAAGGAAAAGAAATAAACCTTAACATACTGATTTTATTTATTTAGTTGTATTTAGAACGGATAAACTCTATAAACAGGTCATATTTTAAACTCATAGGCACTTGTGTATATTGTATTCAATATGTCATATTGCTACTTCACTATCGACACCTAACAAACAAAACGATGTGAAACAAAACAATAAAAAGCAATCTGCATAACAAAACAAGGAATTGGGGCTTACTATGAAAAAACCTGAAATATTTAAACTATCATCGCTCTCTTTAGCCATCTTGGCGGGCATGACAACACCGACTATCGCAGCAGAAGACTCGCAAAAAATTGAAAAAATAATGGTTACAGGCTCCCGAATTGCGCGAGCAGAAGTTGAGTCAACATCACCAATCACCGTGGTAAGTAAAGAGGATTTAACGAACCTTGGGATCAGCGATGTCAGCTCTGCTTTAAGGCGTCTTCCTGCACTGACAGGGCGAACAGAAAACAATCAAAGTAGCGCAGGCAGCAACAACATTCAAACAGCCACTTTACGTGGTATCGAAGCCACTAATACACTTGTCCTCCTAAACGGTAGACGTCTCGTAGGCTCTGATGAAGACGGCTTAGTTGATCTTTCATCCATCCCTTTTGAAGCTATTCAACAAATTGAAGTATTAAAAGATGGGGCGTCTGCTATTTATGGTTCAGACGCCATTGCGGGCGTAGTTAATATCATCACCAGTCGAGGGTATGAGGGTTTTAAAATCACGGGGCATTATGGTCGTTCATCGCGTGGAGATGCTGACGAGCGAAAAGTCGGCTTTGTGACAGGTATATCTACCGACAAAGCCAGCATCTTAATTGCAGCATCCACAAGTAATAACAACGGATGGGAAGAAAAAGACCGCTACATGACAAAAGATGCGGATCAAAGTTACCTTGGTGGTGGTAATGGTCGCTCTGGAACAGCACCCAACCCAAAATTAACGGGCTTTGGATTAGGTGATGGCACTTGGACCGTGCCCGATGCAGCGAATCCAAGCCAAGCTATCGCATGGGATTACACAAAAGAAGGTTATAACTATCGAGAAGCGCAATCTGGTGCCAACGACAACAAAACAACCAGTGTTTACGCCTTTGTCGACTATCAGCTATCCGACAATGTCACTTTTTTCTCTGAATTGTCATTTCACGATGGATTTGTGCAAGGTAATCAAGCGCCTCCAGGCACTGATACTGGTTGGTATAGTACCAATGTAGATACACCAAATGCCTTTAAACGCTACCCAGATGCTGATGGCAACCACTTTGGTGTTGGTGCGCAGCAAAAATACAACCCGTTTGGCATTGCGGGTAATGTCGCTAAACGCTTTAGTGAATATGGGTCTCGCATATATAAATCAAACAATACGATTCAACGGTACACTTTTGGCCTTCAAGGCATGGTCGCTGAAGACTACGATTGGGAATTAGTATATTCAAGTCAAAGCGCAAAACTAGTTCAAGAAGGAGGCCCGCAGCCTTCATTAATACAAATTGAACGCGCACTGTCGAACGAATGTGAAACTGCTGCAGACCCTGATTGTGTCGCGCTCAACGTCTTTGGCCCTGAAGGCTCAGTGACACCACAAATGTTAGATTTTATCAACACGACTGCACCGTCACGAACAAACAAAAATGATCTAAGCTTTATTCAAGCGAGTATTGCGGGCCCTGTAATGCAGCTACCTGCAGGCGAAATGATGTTTTCGGCTGGTGCAGAATATCGCGAAGATCAACTCTCTCTCACCGTTGACCAAGCTCAGCGTACAGCGACATTCGATGTGTCTTGGGGCGGCTCTGTGACACCGGTTGTATCACCAGTCAGAGAAATTACAGAGTATTATATGGAGCTGGCTATTCCCGTTTTTGAAGATCTCAATTTGGAAGCTGCTGTACGATATAGTGATTACAGTGATATAGACCAAACTACCACTAATCCTAAGTTTGGTATTATTTACCAGCCTATAGAATCCTTAAAATTACGCGGAAGTTACAGTACAGGGTTTAGAGCGCCAACCATGGCTGAAATGTATCAAGGCAGAACATCCAGCATCAATACCAATATTTACGACCCATGCAACCCAAATAACGACTCAAACTACGTTAACACCAGTATTGCAGGGTGTGCCAACTTAAACCCCGCGTTCAGCAAAAATGAAATTCAAAGTAATGATATCATCGGCGGTGGAAATCTAGCTCTTAAGCCTGAAGAGTCTGACAACATGACCTTAGGGCTCGTTTTAGCCCCGCTAGATGACCTTTCGATTACGCTCGATTACTTTGAGATAGAGCAATCTAACGTTGTATTCTCCAGTTCTCGCTATGTTGTCGATCAATTTGTCAGCGGTAACCCAGAGTTTGCGAATGCAGTTATTCGCAGTAATAATGGCACTGGATATATTCAAACCATTTATTCTTCATCCAACAATATTGCATCACGCAATTTGTCTGGCTTTGATTTAAATATGAATTATCTCTTGGAAAACAACCTTGGTACTTGGCGATTCAACCTAGATGCAACCTATATGAATGAGTTTCAGGTTCAAGATACCAGCGATACCGCATTTCGAGATGTTGTAGGAATGTATGACTCTGCATTTGGCAGTATTCCTGAATATAAAGTAAATACGCAAGTTGACTGGTCTATAGACAACTACCGAATTACTTGGGACGCAACCTATAATTCAAAAATTGAAGCTGCCTCTGACGATATAATGGACTCAACCTTATTCCATAATCTCCAAGCTGGCTATTATGTAGATAATCTCGATGTTGACATTCATTTTGGTGTTCACAACTTATTTGATAAAAACCCGCCATTTTTAAAAGCCAATGGCACATCAACAGATGACAACCTCTATTCGTTTAGAGGCCGCTTTTACTATATGGGCTTCAGCAAAACATTTAACTAACATGACAGAGCCACTTAGTCATAATGAATAAGTGGCTCCGCTATTGCTTTAGGTGAATGGTTTTATACTATCAACCGACGCGATTGCATTCGTTACCCTCACCTCTGTATTTTTAACTAACCTCTGTATTTTTAACTAACCTCTGTATTTTTAACTAACCTCTGTATTTTTAACTAACCTCAGGTTTGGATAAGGGCTTTGGAATAGAAGATGTTTTATAAACAAACTTACGTACAATCCAATGATGATATTTTATTCAATATCAAGGCGCTTTTATGCAGTAATAGCGGGCTATTACAAATGAAAGCAACGCCGACAGTGAGAAAAATAGCTTTATTGGGCAAATTCGCTTATCCAGAGCTGAGGTTAACTAGGCTTTAACAGCAACTATGCCACCCGTTGTCACCATAACTGTACCTGCCAATTTATTAATTAGGGATGCCCCATTAGGGGCTTTTATCAGCCCTTTCGCCCTTAAAGCCAACCATGCATAGCATAAATTAACACTGCCAAAAGCAACCGTTGCAACGGCCATTATTGATAAAACATCAACGGTATTTACCTGACTGACATTGATAAATGCAGGAAACAGTCCCACATAAAAAACGATCGCCTTTGGGTTACCCAAATTTATCATTAAACCCGTTATCAAGTTTGTGAACAGGGAAGATTCTGGCAACTCATGCGTATCTTGCTCTGTGGGCTTAGACCTTAACAAGTTCCATCCTAGCCATATTAAATACGCAGCACTGGCATATTTAATAAATAAAAAAGCAGTCCCCATCATTTCGGATATCACAGACAAGCCATATAACGCCAGTAATATAAAAATGAAATCACCGCATGTGATCCCAATGATCATCATCAAACCTCGGCTAAACCCAGATGAAAACGTTCTTGCCACAACTGCAAATACCGCTGGCCCTGGTACCAGTGCAACAACTAACATCGCACCAAAAAGCGCGAATAACTCTCCCAATGACATACTCCACTCTCCAATCAAATCACAAACCTATATTTGGCTTGATAATACTTTCCTTAACCCTGGCCATATTCACAACGCTAAACACTGTTACCGCAGTCTCTTGAACGCTAATTTGGCACTAATCGTATCAATGAATAATACTTACTCTGCTGTACTTTCAGCAAACAGCCTTCGTCCATACTATACCTAAAATCGTTCCAAACAATTAAAAATTACCTCATATTTTCCCGATTTCTGTTATTTCTTAAAATAGTTACCGTTTTTAACTACAACCAATAATAAAACGTAGACAGGAAATTACCATGATCTTAAAAAATAAACTCAACTTAATTGTGTCCGGGATGATATTAGCGCTTGGTCAAGCCCATGCACAAAACTTCAATAATAATGATGAGAGCTATGACCCCTCTAAACATGTATGGGAATACACCTACCAATTAGCCGAGGGCGATCCGCTCGTATTCCAGCAATGGCACTTACAAAACACAGGGCAAACCGCTGGGGCTGCAAACCCTGGTAAAGCAGGTATTGACCTAAACCTAGACTTTACTCATCGACGCGGTATTTTTGGCCAAGGCATTAACATTGCAATCATAGACGATGGACTTGCAACATATCACCCAGACCTTACTGCAAACGTCACCCAAGGTGACACAGCTAATCCAAACCCATACCTATTCCAATATTTTTCAGCTGGACGAAACCGAGTCGATAACCACGGCACCATGGTGGCTGGTATTGCCGCTGCATCAGCGTTCAATGATAAAGGAGGACGTGGTGTCGCACCTTATGCGACTTTAACTGGTGCAAATTTAATTGGTAACCAAGCAAATGTTCCGAGCTTAGCTTTAGCCATCCGATCGGTTATGGACATGGATGGCGCTGTGCACCCAATGAATAAATTCACTGATGCACGAGTTATTAACCAAAGTATTGGATATACCTTTAGTGATCCGACAATCTACAATACGTATCGTGGCTTTTTCGACAATATCTCCAGTGTACAACAAACTGCTGCAACTCAAAGCCACGGTGGGCGCGGTGCTATTTCTATTAAATCTGCGGGGAACGATCACTTCATTGGCGGCCGATGGAGCGACCGTGAAAAAGGTGAGCTGACGTTGGTTTACCCTAATGCTTATGCCTTACCGGCTTATAACACGTCCGTTGCCGACCCTGGTAATGCTAACTTTTGGAATGTCACAGTATCTGCTCTGAATGCCAATGGCACATTAGCGAATTACTCTTCAGGTGGTTCTGCTGTATTACTGGCTGCACCGGCAGGCGAATACGGTGATCATAGCCCTGCAATCGTTACCACTGACTTACCAAAATGGTGTAAAGATCAAGCTCAAAACCAATGTGAATACCCGGTATATACGAATGGCATGAATGGTACGTCAGCCGCAGCGCCAGCCTTGTCAGGAGCCACAGCACTGATCATGTCAGCGAATCACCAATTATCATGGCGTGACGTTAAACACCTTATGATAACGACGGCAACACAAGTACATGCTGATAGTGAAGCCCGTATGATCGCTGATTTCGAGGCTATCCCTAGTTGGCAAGTGAACGGGGCTGGTCTAGCGTTTCATAACGATTACGGTTTCGGCCTAGTCAATGTAGATGCAGCTGTAGAAAAAGCACTGCAAACAGGTCCTATTTTACCTGCATTGAAAATACGAGAATATGATGTTGCGACCACATCTGACACAACTATTGATGACGATTTTAGTGCCACAGATTCAGTCCATACACAAACAGAAAGCTTAACGATTGAAGGGGTTCAAGTACGTCTCAATCTAGACCACGAACGCCTTGGTGACTTATCTGTTGAACTCATCTCTCCAAGTAACACACGCAGTGTGTTATTGCATGCAGGCACCGACCTTGAAGGGTCTAAGTTTGAAAACACATTACTGCTATCAAACCACTTTTATGGCGAGTCTGCTAAAGGGGATTGGACATTGCGGATTATTGATACCAACGCAAAAGACAGCTGGAGTGAAAGAACGTATGATGTTCCCAGTGGGACATTTAATGATAACTCAATTGTAAATTTGCCACAACGTGCTGATAAATTTCAATCAAACAATACACAACCTGGAAACTTAACCGGCTGGAGTATTCGCTTCTACGGGCACTAAGAATTCTGTAGCAAGCACATGTGTTAAAACCCTCTTTTAACACACAAAGAATAAGGGATATAAACCGGTTGTATTTATATCCCTTGCAACTCATTTCACGTCGCATAGCGCCATGCGTTGCTGTGAAGCCTGTCAATGATCACGTATTAATTTCAACTGCCTCAATCACTATTGGGTCAAATGGTACATCATCATGCCCTGCAACCATGCCGGTTTTTGCCTTTTCAATCGCGTGGACCACCTCAATACCCGCTGTTACTTTGCCAAAGGCGCAATACCCCCACCCTTCATTGGTCGTCGCGAAGTGATCTAAAAACGCGTTATCAGTAACATTAATAAAAAATTGCGCAGAAGCTGAATGTGGAGCATCAGTGCGTGCCATTGCGATGGTACCTAGTGTATTTTTCAACCCTTTATTTGCTTCATTAACGATGGTATCACGTGTCGGTTTTTCTTTCATTTTAGCGGTAAATCCACCGCCTTGTACCATAAAGCCTTTAATAACCCGATGGAAAATAGTGCCCTGATAAAAACCGTCTTGGCAATATTGTAAGAAGTTTTTTGCTGTAATTGGCGTGGTTTCAAAATCTAACGTAATTTCAATATCACCAAAGTTCGTTTTGAAGACAATCATGTTCTACTCATTCTAAATGTCGATGCCCGCCAGTATACTGCAACCTTTAGCGGTATGAAAACATGTAGCCTTACTAGGTTACCGCTGCACCTCTTTACATATCGCCGATTAGAATTTTGATCGTATTTTCATTATAAATTTATCAATTTTTTGTTGAGACAATTGCTCGCTTTTATATAAAGACAACATTTGAAATTTACAATTACTCGCACATGCCCCCAATAAAGCCAACTTAAGCACTTTTTTCACCGGTGTTCTTAGAATAAATGTATCAACCCACCAGGGAGAGCCTAATGTGGTGACGACTTTCATTTCTTTTAAGTTAGTTAAACATTGCTTGATTGGCCCGAAATCTGATGCATGCTCATAGGCATAACCTGGCGCCCAAACACGATCAAACCACCCTTTTAAAATAGCAGGAAATCCAAACCACCAAGTTGGAAAAATAAGCACCAATGACTGAGCCTCAGTAAGCTGTGCAATATCTGTAGTGAGTTGTTGTGTGTCAAATGTTGACTGATAATAACTTGCGCGTTCTTCTTTGCTCAATACCGGATCAAAGTGCTCTGCATACAAGTCTTTTACCGTGACTGTATAGCCCTTTGATTTTAAGTGACTGATTGTTTTGTCCGCTAAATGCTGGCATAAACTGTTATCTAAAGGGTGTGCTAATACCACTAAACACTTCACATTATATCCTTTTTTAATTGGCTAATTTATTAACTGATTAATCAAAACCCGTGACCTAGAGTACATTACGTGTTTCTTATTTATTATCCTTAAACGGCCGAATAAACAAGAAAAAATTCAATACGTCTTAACAATCACTCATAGTGTAGTTCTTAAGGAACGCAGTATACCTCACGGTTCCACCGTCAATGCGCTATGTAATCCAAAATATTAGCCAACCAAAGGTAACTACACTTACGCTCTAATTGTCGAGATCGCACACTTAAACATATTCGCTGCACTGTCGCAGCTAAAGCGCTTGTAATATGCTCAGCCAAATCAGCGAGTCTGCAATATGTGGTCTTGTGTGATAAACCTGTTGTGCATGTGAACTTTGTTTTAGTTGTATTTTTATTGACGTAACTATTTAGTCATTAACAGAGTTCAACTGCACATTTTCTTAAGATGCAATCTATGAGTAGACATAGCTACTAAGCTTTGGGAACCTCACTCCTCTTTAAATAGCAACGCCCAACCCTGAGTCGCATTACTGTAATCCCGTGTAATACGCAAATTGCAATTTACCTACTACGGTATTAGGCACGTAAACAGCTTATTAATTTTCAACTGTCGTTGTTTTATAGAGTTGAAAATACAACGTAGCCCCCTAAATAAGGAGATTTGCAATGACTGATACTAAATTACACAGCAATAATGATGATGTTTCAAGCGACTTAACCTTTAACACACCCGCTTTTATACAAGACTTAAGTAATAGCCCTGTTCAACAAGCGCAACTTAACACTATTTGGAACACCTACTTATATGCATTTGTGGAGCAAGCAACGCCCAGTAGTGAGGCTTACTTTTATAACCCTGCGACAACCACAATTCCAAATGGCACCGCTTCAGCACCCGTAACTTGGAATGCCTTCCCTGGCCGTTTACAACAATATTTTTCGGCTTCAACGCCGGTAAGTCCGCCTAACCCATATAATTTGTCGTTAACTCAACTACGAGAGTTAGCAGATACAGGAAGTTACACAAACAACGGGCAACCTCAAGCATTACAAGATATCCCCGCCGTCTTTTGCCCTGAAGCAGATTGGAGCGGTACACTAAACCCATTTTTGCCATATGGTCCTAGAGGCTGGCAAGATGAGTATTGCGAATGGGCTGTTCAAAAAAATGGGGAGGGTAACATCACACGGGTAGATTTTGCCTGTGAAAACCCTGAATACTGGCATGCACTTTGGTCGGTAAGCCCAGACACTGTTGCCAGACTGTATCAAGACACACTTAACTTTGACGCCCCTGCAAGCTGTCAGATCACGGTGTCGGTTGATGACTTAACATTAAAAGATCAACACGGCCATATCGTAATTGACCCTGTTAGTGGCCACCCGGTTTATAACCCTTTGAACAAATGGAACAATAGTCCTATTTCAAACCGTCAAAGTGCCAATATGAATGGTGGGGTTATGCACTTAACAAGTACGCCTAATACACTGCAAACAGAAATAGGTTTAGCTGGCTTCTCAACACCGCAATATGAAAGCGGCAACGAAAGCCAACAACAACTCCTTTGTTGCGGTCAGTTCGGTCAAGCATATCGCCATAGCGATCCACATATCGGCCAAACGGTTAACCAGATAGTCGGTGGACAATTCATTGAGGATGCATATTTTAAGGTTAACCTAGCCAACCCATTTGGCTTATATATTCAACAGCCACAAAGTTTAGACTCATGGACATTCTCAAGCAGAGTAAAGAAAGGGGTCAATGTCCCTGCTGATGCAAAACCGTCTGACATTTGGCAAATTATCAGGGGGAGTACACAAGTCAACGACCCTATTACAAGCTCTGCATTTCCAGGTAATCTAATTTTGCATGCTATTTGCCAAATACCATCAGCATGGTTAGCAATGGACCCAACACTGACACTTGCAGATATTGAGATCAATGGTGCGCCAATTCAATGGGGATCACAAATAACGGAACAAATAGACATCGGTTTATTTGCAAGACCTCTAAGTGCAAGCAAAATGCCGCCTCAGGTTCCTTGTGCAGGTCCATCTGCCGCTGGTGCGCCACTGCAAGCAATGCAGCAACATGTATGGGACGCTTATTATGCTGTAAATGAAACTAACCCCGCAGGCTCAGAGCTTTCATTAGCAAGCAACAGTATTATCGTACCAGCTGTCGCAACGGCTGGCACTACTGTAAATATTGCACTCACAGTCAATAAACTTCCGGCCGGTGTGCAGCCAATCGTCAAAGTGCTAACCGGATCAAGTGATGGGAGTTATGATCCAACGACCACTGTCAGTGTAGTAGATAAAAATACGGTGACCTACGCTGTCCCAGGCAACTCAGGTCCAGGTATATATACCTCGCTTTCACTTACTGTTACCACTGAAGAATCATCCGTGGCTGGCTTAAGAGCAATTGAAGTGAGCTATTCGGGCGCGCAACCACAAACCATGGCGTCCTTGATACACGTGCAGCCAAAAATCAAGGAGCCAGGTAATGCATAACCGATATGTCAGGCCCGCAAGGGCCTTTATGCGCAGGCTATGTATCCTACTGGCCATAGTTGGTATAAATGGACAAACGGCCATGGCTGATCCCGTTACTAATCCATGCACTGCTTTTGGTACAAACCAGGTTACGCTTACTCCACAGCTTCCGAATAACTTTAATTCTCGCAATCAAACTAACGCCGATTGTACGGCATGGCAGCAATTCATTTATGCAAACTGGCCAGCAGACCCTAATAACCCAGGTTATCCAAACGCCAGTTCAACAGCCAGTGCATTTGGTAACCCCACCCTCAGTGACTTAACTGTGTGGCAAAGCTATTTGCAATCAACAGAAGTTTTTAGCAGTACGCAAACTAATACCTTAGCAAAAAAGGTCAAGCAAAAACGCCCGTTGGTTTTGCATCGAGTGTCAAAAACAGGGCCTCTTGATTTAAGTTCAATAGGTCAAGCAACCGGCGAGTGGTTAACTGATCAACGTGGCAACCTCGTGTATTATGATATTCGTTTAAACCCCGACGAAGTGGACTATATTTACAATGCCAATCCAACGGGTAAAAACTTAACGTGGGCGGCCGGTCAAATCGCATGTGCGCAAGGGGCTGGCGGATTTCGTTTACCTTCGGGCTATAGCAATGATAAGACCTGTGAGGGCAAAACTAAGATATTTGGCGGTAATGTTGGTGCGATGGAAATCAAAGCAGCTTGGATCAAATTACCCGAAGATGGTTCATTGAATTATCGCTATTTAACCACTCAGGCAGTGCTACTTACACCGGGCGCAGACGAAAATACCATAAAGCAAGACAAACCTGTCACCGTCGGTCTTATTGGACTACATATTATTAGACATCTACCTGGCGCGCCCCAAATGCTTTGGACAACCTTCGAGCAGGTTGATAACACACCTGATGCCGGTAAACATACGGTTAATTTACCTAGTAACCCAAATCGCAAGCCACGCCCATCTTATACTTTGTATAACCCTGAGTGTGATCCTAAGCAAGACATTTACTATCAGTGTAAGCCTAATTGGACGCCCAATATGGCCCCGCAGATCCCATGTGACACCACCTCTGCGCGCAGTCCAGATAACTGTATCCCTTATTCAGCCCCTTTGCAGGTCAATCGGGTTACTCCTGTTGAGTCAACAGCTAACAATGTCAATGCTTACGCTTGGAGCTTATTACCAGCTAATTCTGTGTTTAACTATTATCGCCTTATTGATGTGCAATGGCCTAATAACCCAAGTACGATTCAAGCGGGTGCAACACCCCCATTGACAACTGGAGACATCACCCCAAGCAATGGAACACGTATTGTTGCAAATACCACGTTGGAGACATTTGTGCAAAACAAGGACAGCTGTATGGATTGCCACAAATATGCCGCGACGGCTTCGCAAACTCAAACGGCTGTTGTTGATGCGTTCAACAAACTGAAGCTAGCTGGCAGTAAAGCGCCAAGAAGCCTGTTGTCCACAGGCACCGCAAATAGTGTGTCCTATGCGTCATATTATTCATTTGTATTCTCATCAAGTACAACTCGGTAGTTTATGCGCCCTACTTTGTAAAAAGTGGGGCTTTGTTACTTACTTTTAATCTTTTAATCTTTTAATCTTTTAATCTTTTAATCTTTTAATCTTTTAATAAAAAAGGTGAAGCATCCTTTACAGAGTTCAACATCAGGTTTCCTTGGGATCAGAGCCATACTATCTATTTAGTACTTTTTATAAATTTACCCGATGAAATTTAACTAAATACGGTCTGTAAACTGCCAAAATAAATACATGATAAGCTGGCGAATTGGATGAATTAAAGCCTGCTAGGTAGGTGAAAGTTTCTTAAAAATGCTGGAGTAGGCCTTAAAATGCAAAAAAGCGCTATACAGCGCTTTTCTATAAAACATGGCGGAGAGGGAGGGATTCGAACCCTCGATAGGGGTTAGCCTATACACGAGTTCCAGTCGTGCGCCTTCAGCCACTCAGCCACCTCTCCGATACACCTAAGTGCGGGGCTAATACTATGAAAAGCCACGCACTTTAGCAAGCGCTTTTTGCTTTAGCTGAACTAACTGCTCAACTTACAGTCAGTTTAACGCTTTAATGACGCTGAAAAGTCTAACATACGATCTAATGACCGTAATGCGCCTTCACGCAATGACATATCAACGAACACTTCTTTGCCTTCAGGGCTGACCAATGACTCTTCAATCGCCTTTAAGCCATTCATTGCCATCCACGGGCAATGGGCACAACTTTTACATGTTGCACCTTCACCCGCGGTTGGTGCCGCGAAAAACTCTTTATCTGGGCAAAGCTGCTGCATTTTGTAAAAAATACCGCGGTCCGTCGCAACAATAAACTGTTTGTTGTCCATTGTTTGCGCGGCTTTGATCAACTGGCTTGTAGAGCCTACTGCATCAGCTAAGTCAACAATTTCTGCCGGCGATTCAGGGTGCACTAACACGGCGGCTTCAGGCTGTAACGCTTTCATGTCTTTGAGTGCTTTTGTTTTAAACTCATCATGAACGATACAGGCACCATTCCACATGATCATGTCTGCACCGGTATTCTTCTGGATATAAGCGCCGAGGTGCTTATCAGGGCCCCATATGATCTTCTCGCCTTGCTCATCTAAGTGCTCAACAATTTCTAAAGCACATGAGGATGTTACAATCCAGTCAGCACGCGCTTTTACCGCTGTAGAGGTATTTGCATACACCACCACTTTACGATCTGGGTGTTGATCACAAAATGCCGAAAACTCATCTATTGGACAACCAACGTCTAACGAGCACGTTGCTGCTAACGTCGGCATCACCACCGTTTTGTTAGGGGTCAAAATTTTAGCTGTTTCACCCATGAAACGTACACCGGCAACCACAATCACATCAGCGTCATGTTTTGCACCAAAACGGGCCATCTCCAAAGAATCAGCAACACACCCACCGGTTTCTTCAGCCAAGGCTTGAATTTCAGGATCGGTATAATAGTGCGCTACGAGTACCGCATTCTTTTCTTTTAGTAAGGTTTTGATCCTCGCTTTATACTCATCTTGTTCTTGAGTAGTTAAAGGCGCAGGTTTTGGAGGAAAGATATAATCCTCAGGCATGATTTGTTCAGCTAGACTCATTTTTCGACCACTATAGTCCACATTGCATAATTAGCGCGAATTATACGTAAATAGACGCAACAATCATAGTCAATGACGCTTTTGGTATAGAAAAATTAAGAATATATGAAATTTTTTAGAAATGGTGGGTCATGATGGACTTGAACCATCGACCAATGGATTAAAAGTCCACTGCTCTACCAACTGAGCTAATGACCCGCTCTGGAAATCAGGAATGTTAACATAAAATGGTGGGTCATGATGGACTTGAACCATCGACCAATGGATTAAAAGTCCACTGCTCTACCAACTGAGCTAATGACCCGCTCTGGAAATCAGGAATGTTAACATAAAATGGTGGGTCATGATGGACTTGAACCATCGACCAATGGATTAAAAGTCCACTGCTCTACCAACTGAGCTAATGACCCGCTCTAGATATCAGGATTGTTAACATAGTGAATGGTGGGTCATGATGGACTTGAACCATCGACCAATGGATTAAAAGTCCACTGCTCTACCAACTGAGCTAATGACCCGCTCTGATATCAAACTACTTAACTGCAAAATGGTGGGTCATGATGGACTTGAACCATCGACCAATGGATTAAAAGTCCACTGCTCTACCAACTGAGCTAATGACCCGCTCGAACTATCAGTACTGCTAACTTAAATGGTGGGTCATGATGGACTTGAACCATCGACCAATGGATTAAAAGTCCACTGCTCTACCAACTGAGCTAATGACCCGCTCTGGATATCAGTTTTGTTAATATTGAATGGTGGGTCATGATGGACTTGAACCATCGACCAATGGATTAAAAGTCCACTGCTCTACCAACTGAGCTAATGACCCGCTCGGGAAATCAATATCTTCAAAGAATGGTGGGTCATGATGGACTTGAACCATCGACCAATGGATTAAAAGTCCACTGCTCTACCAACTGAGCTAATGACCCGCTCTGAATATCACTTAAGTTAACTTGCAAAATGGTGGGTCATGATGGACTTGAACCATCGACCAATGGATTAAAAGTCCACTGCTCTACCAACTGAGCTAATGACCCGCTCTTATACTACTGACTATTTTGCAAACTAAGTGGTGGGTCATGATGGACTTGAACCATCGACCAATGGATTAAAAGTCCACTGCTCTACCAACTGAGCTAATGACCCACTTAGTTGCAGCAGTTTGGTTTGAACCAATCGCCTGCTGCGGGCGCTTATAATACTTATTTAAAAAATGAGTGCAACTTAAATACGTAGTTTTTTTCAGTTTTTATGCCTAAGCGCCTAATTTTAAACCATAGTGGCAAAAAATCGAGCTTTTAGATCTTCGACAAACGCTCTGTGGCCATTTTTGCAGCAGTGGTACTTGGGTATTCATTCAATAAAGTAGTTAATACCGTTTTCGCCAATTCTGCCTTTCCTTGCTTTTCATACAAGGTGCCCAGCTTAAGCATCGCTTCAGGTCGCTTATTCGATTCTGAAAAATTATCAACCACCGTTTTAAAGTGCACTATGGCATTCGCATCATCATTCTTAATAGATAATAGCTGCCCTAGCCAATAGTGCGCATTAGGTATATATACCGATGTGGGAAAGTTCGTCAAAAATGACTGAAATTCAGGGATCGCTGCATCATAACGCTTATCTTTCATAATAAGCGCAACCGCTTTGTCGTACGCTTCATTTTCAGACAAGTCATTACTAATGGCTTGAGATGTGTCTACAACCTCTTCAGTCACCGCCACCGTGCTTGCTTGTTCATACACCTTTGAAACACGGTTTTCAATTTCTTGGTATAGCTCTCGTTGGCGCTGTAATACTTTCTCAAGCTTATAACTTTGTTCTTCCGTTACGCCACGAACTTGGCTTACTTCATCTTGTAGCTGCCCTAACTGCTGCTGTAGTTCAACTTGTAGCAGGTTTCGAGTCTTCATCATGCTTTCTAATTGTGCGATACGTTGCTCAATCGAAGATTGCGTATTTGCAGCCGTAGAAACAGGAGCGGGAGCAGCCAAAATTTGGGTGCTCCCGCTCAGAATCATTATGGCTGCCAAAATATGATTTGGCTTCATAATATCTCTTATCAAATTAGTAAACTAAAACCGCACGACGGTTTTTAGCAAAAGCTTCTTCAGTGCGAGATTTAACCATTGGTTTTTCTTCACCATAACTCACAACTGAAATTTGGCTGTCAGACACACCTAAGCTTTGTAGGTATTTAGCAACCGCTTTGCCACGGCTTTCACCAAGCGCAATATTGTACTCTGGCGTACCACGCTCATCAGCATGACCTTCAACCAATACTTTTACACTTGGGTTTTTAACCAAGAAATCAGCATGTGCTTGTAAAAGCTCAGCATACGCACCCTGCACTGTTGATTTATCAAAATCAAAGTAGATGATCTGCTCTTGACGAAGCGCTTCATATTTTTCACGAAGCTTTTCTTCTGCTGATTTAACGCGTGAAATAGTATTCACGTCAACGTTATTATTTTCTTGTGTTGCTGCTTGGTTGCTTTCATTTGCAGCACTTTCGTCTACACTTGAAGATGAGCTACACGCGGCCAGCGTCATTACTGGCAAAGCCACTAATAAAGCTTTTAATGTTTTGTTAAGTTGCATCGAGTATATTCCTATATCTTAAATTCTAACCAGCAAAATTACTGTAAAAATGGCGACCAGGCAGGAGCTTTCACTTGCCCATCAGAAACCGGAAGTCGCGCTTTAAACCGCCCATCCATAGACACCAAAGCCAATACCTGCTTATTGTTATGCAGCGTACTATAAATAATCATCGAGCCATTTGGCGCTATGCTCGGAGATTCGTCTAAACGGGTTCGCGTTAATACTTGAAACAGTCCAGATCTCAATTCTTTTTTAGCAATATGATATTTACCAATTGTTCGATTTACCATGACCAGATGCTTCCCATCAGGGGTAACCGAACCGGCTAAATTCATATCGCCGTCAAAGGTAATACGCTTTGACCTACCAGTTTGTAAATTTAACTTATAAATCTGGGCATTACCACCCCTTTCAGACGTATACACAATATCTTTGCCATTTGGGTGCCAACTTGGCTCAGTATCTATACTACGATGACGCGTCAAACGGCGTTCTGTGCGTGTTTGCAAGTTATATTGATAAACCTCTGTGGCCCCTCCCTCATCTTTAGATAGTACAATTAATAATTGCTTTCCATCAGGAGAAAACTGTGGCGCACCATTAATACCAGGGTAACTCGTGATGAGATCTCGCTTACCAGTATAAATATCTTGCACATAGATTTGTGATTGGCGATTTTCAAACGTAACATATGCTAATTTATTGGCATCAGGTGACCATGACGGCGACATCAAAGGCTCTTTAGAACGTAATAACACCTGCTCGTTAAACCCATCATAATCCGCAACAACTAACTGGTAAGGCTTATCAGCCTCGTCGCGCACAATCACGTAGGCAATTTTCGTCCGAAATGCACCTCGTTCCCCTGTAAGTGACTCATACACAACATCACTGATTTGATGCGCATATTGCCTAAAACCGTCACTGGATATCACACTTTGTCGTGCTTCTTGCACATGATCTTGGCTTTTCATCAGTTGACCATTACTCATCATGCGTGTCTCTCCGCCGGTGATCTGTGCCCGGATCACATCAATTAATTCATACTTGATCAAATAACGCCCACCGGGTTGCTGTGTCACAGTGCCAACAATAACCGCTTCAACCCCTTTATTTACCCAAGCGCTATAGTCCACTTCTTCATCTGTGCTTGGCAATTGAGGAAGTTCAGTAAACGACAGAGGCTTAAATTTACCACTGCGTGTTAAATCAGCTGCAATGACTTCGCTCACTCGCATCGGTTTTTCACCAACACCTTCATATTTAAAAGGCACAACAGCGATGGGCCGAGCACTATCAACGCCCTCGGTTATCACAATTTCAAGCGCGGCATTTGCCAGCCCTTGCATGCCAAAAGCAACAATAACTAATAATGCTTTTATCCGGTTGAACATAGACTTCCTTTATAAATTGGGTTTAATTGTTAGATTAATGTTCTTAAGCTGCTCGAAAACATCTTTTTCTTTCGAAACTGGTAATGTATCAGCCATACGCACCGCGCGCAGTGCCGCTTCACAAACCAGTTTATCGCCACCAAGTGAGCGTGTATCTGTAACTAGGCCGTTAAACCCTAGTCGAATATTCACTCGACACTGCTTGCCTTTCATTTTTTCGTCTATCAGTAAATTAGCTTGAATACGTTGCATTATGAGTGCGCGATATTTATCAACTTCTGATAATACTTGTTGTTTTCGTAATTTATTACGTGCAGCTTGCTCTTGTGCTAGTTGTTCCTGCATTAACTGCTCTTGCAATGCCTTTTGACGTGCTTTTTCTGCAGCTTCTGCTTTTCTTTTCTCTTGAGCTTCACGAAGTTTACGGGCATCTTCTGCTTTTTTCAGTGCATCTTCTTCAGCTTTACGCTTGGTTGATGCCGCTTTAGCCGCTTTCTCTGCCGCTAATTTTTCAGCACGCGCTTTATCTGCTTGAGCACGTTGCTTTTTCTCAATTTCTCGGGCTTTCTTCGCTTGCGCTTCCGCTTTTTTCTTTTCCGCCACTTTTGCTTTGCGTTGCTGTTCTAGCTTTTTAATTCTGCGAGCTTCTGCTTCTCTGTCTTTTCTTGCTTGACTTGCCCGTCGCTCTAAATCTCTGATACGTTTTTCTTCAGCGCGCTTTTTGTTCTGCTCTTGCTTTTTCAACTCAGCAATTTTCTTTTCCACAGCACTTTGATCAACAGAAATTGCTGAGACGACTTTCTCTTCCCTAGGCTCACTCAGCTCAGGGTTTAAAGTCACTTCCATTACCGTTGGTTCTGGGGTATGAAAGTTGGCGGACGCAAAAAGCATTCCCGCCAAAGCAAAATGCAGTAACACTGATTTTATAATTCCGCTTTGCAATGCTCCCATTAGCTTTCCTCAAAAGATTTCGTCATAAGACCAACCGACGGCACACCTGCATTTTTAAGAAAATCCATCAACAATAACACTTCTTGATAAGATACATGCCCAGAACCTTTAATCATGACCGGTGTATCTGGGTTTTGTTGTAGTTTTAGTTTAATAACAGCCGCCACTTCAACCGCATCCATCGGCGCTTCTGGATCAGTGCCCACGCTTACAAAGTACCTGCCTTCGGCATCAATCGATGCAATAATCGGTGGCGCATCTTTTGTTTCAACTAAATCAGACTCTTGCATTTGAGGCAAATCGACCTTAACACCATGGGTAATAAGGGGGGCCGTAGCCATAAATATGATCAGTAGGACCAACATCACATCGATGTAGGGCACCACGTTAATCTCTGCGACGGGGCGGCGCTTTTTACGCTGATACATGTTGCTTTACCTCAGCAGAGCTTGCAGCTTGACGGTGCAATATATTGGCAAACTCTTCCATAAAGTTAATGTATTGAGTCTCAAGCTTCTCAACATTTTTTGCAAACTTGTTATAAGCCATAACCGCAGGAATTGCCGCAAATAAACCCATGGCAGTTGCGATAAGTGCTTCTGCAATACCCGGCGCAACCATTTGCAAAGTGGCTTGTTTTACTTCACCCAATGCAATAAACGCATTCATGATCCCCCACACAGTACCAAATAAGCCAACATAGGGGCTAATAGAGCCAACTGTGGCTAAAAAAGACAAACTTGATTCTAACTTTTCCACTTCACGAGATAACGCCACCCGCATCGAGCGATGCGTGCCTTCAATTACAAGCCCAGTCGAGTGAGTGCTGTTTTTCTTATGTCTTGCAAACTCTTTAAAGCCAGATACAAATAACGCTTCTAACCCCTCAGGGTTCCCTACTCTCGCCGTCACTTCATTATAAAGCTTGCTCAAGTCCATCCCGGACCAAAATTTTTGTTCAAACCTTTTCGCATCTATCATCGCGTTTGAGATAATTGACCTACGCTGAAATATAATCGCCCAAGACGCAATAGACATGCCTACAAGTGCCAACATCACAAGTTGAACTAGCACACTGGCTTTTAAAATAAGATCAACAAAATTTAGTCCCGATTCCACGTTATTATACTCCTAAGAAATGGTGTGTCGGATATAGATACCCGTACAATTCGTTACAACATTGACTGTAAGCGACTATAAAGGTTCAGTTAGTTTACCCACACATAGTTACGCTGACAATCTCATTACCATGAAATTACGCTAATTGGCGATAAACCAACCGAAAAATAACATTTACTACATAAAGACACTACAGGTAGTTAATTTAATCAAAATGTACCGTGAATAATAAACGCGTATTTATGAATGCTAGCTGCATAAAACATTTAGTTTATGCACTTAATAAGAATAAACCACCAAAAACACAATGGTAAGACCAATTAACAACAAATAAACTAATACACAAAACAAAAAGCAAATACAATAAAATACATGCCTATCAATACGTTAAGTTAAATTATTGATTAATCATTCACCACCAAACAAAATTTAAAAACCAATCGGATTAAAAAATCTAATGTGAAAAAATAATTTTTCTAGTTTGATGTATTCCTAAAACCTCTTTAATATACACCCTGTACTGAGCACACAGCATCTATATATGCAAAAGCACAGTTGCTAGCAATAGGATTCTGATTTGTCGTATTGCTGTGATAAGCGCGCTAAGGATAAAACCTGAGTTAACTTATCAACCCCTGGATTACTTCCTTCAACTTGTTGTTTTGCCCGCATTTTTTGCGGGCTTTTTTTTGTCCAAAATTCCGTTTTTTTGGCTCAACTCCCCTATATTCATACTTAAACCTCTGAAAATTAAAAATTAAGCCCAAAGGTAACTAACCTATGTCTAAAACCAAAAAACTCAGCAAATAGCTGAGTTTTCCATTGTTTAGAGTTTGCCTCGTAAACCTTTACCTATCAGGTATAACCAAATCAAAATGTAAGTATGCCGCATTGGAGGCAATACGCCCTCTTGGCGTACGTTGAATAAAACCCTGCTGAATTAAAAATGGTTCTATAACATCTTCAATGGTTTCACGCTCTTCACCAATGGCTGCCGCTAAATTATCTAAGCCAACAGGGCCCCCCATAAATTTCTCAATTATGGACATCAAATACTTGCGGTCCATATAATCAAAACCACGCTTATCAACATCCACCATCTCTAAGGCTAAATTCGCAATATCGGCACTTACTTTGCCATCACCTTTAACCTGTGCATAATCTCTTACACGTCGTAACAAGCGATTCGCAATACGAGGCGTCCCTCTGGAGCGACGCGCGACTTCATCGGCACCTTCAGGGCTTATTCCTAAATCTAAGTAAAATGCAGAGCGAGAAATAATAGTAGACAAATCAGGAACTGAATAAAACTCCAGTCGCTGAACTATACCAAATCGATCTCGTAGAGGAGACGTTAATGAACCAGCTCTGGTTGTAGCACCAATTAATGTAAAAGGCGGTAATTCTAACTTAATAGAGCGTGCCGCAGGTCCTTCCCCAATCATAATATCTAATTGGTAATCCTCCATGGCTGGATACAGTATTTCCTCCACTTGCGGGCTTAATCTGTGTATTTCATCTATAAATAATACATCACCTTCTTCAAGGTTCGTCAATAAAGCAGCCAGATCTCCTGCTTTTTCAAGTACCGGTCCAGATGTCGCTTTAATATTGACATCGAGTTCGTTTGCGACAATGTTTGCCAATGTCGTTTTGCCCAAACCTGGAGGACCGAAAATCAATAAATGATCTAAAGCTTCCTCTCTTGAGCGAGCGGCCTCAATAAAAATGGCCATTTGCTTTTTTACATGGTCTTGACCCGTATAATCGGCAAGTAATTTGGGCCTAATTGCCCTATCCACATTATCTTCATTGCCTTGAGCTTCAGGCTCAATTAATCGGTCTGCTTCTATCATGGGTTATCACATCATTGACTTAAGAGCTTCTTTTATCAGTGTTTCAGTCCCCATTTCTGGTTTTGAAACGGCCTTCACTGCTTTTTGTGCTTGTGCTAATTTATAACCTAAAGCCAGTAATGCAGCAACGGCATCATCTGCCGGAGTATCTTGAACTGTCGGGTTTTCTTGTGGAGCAATAACCGCACCATCACTGAATGGGGTTAGTAAATCGTGACCAAAATTCTTAAGTCTATCCTTCATTTCAAGCACCAAACGTTCTGCTGTCTTTTTACCAACACCCGGGATCTTAACAAGCGTTGTTGCATCTTCGTTATTTACACAATGGATAAATTGCTCTGCAGACATACCTGACAAAATCGCCAAGCCAAGTTTGGGCCCAACCCCGTTGGCTTTAATTAATTCACGAAATAACGCTCGTTCTTTTTTATGATTAAACCCAAACAATAACTGTGCATCTTCTCTGACGACAAAGTGTGTGTAAATTGCAGCCGATTCACCGCAGTTTGGTAACTCATAAAAACACGTCATTGGCATTTGTACTTCATAACCAACACCCGATACATCAAGCAATATTTCAGGCGGCTGCTTTTCTAATAAAGTCCCACTAAGTCTTCCAATCATTTACTTTACCTCAATCTTCGGCGCACAGTTTTTGTTGCACTACCAGCCAAACGAATTAAACTTTGCTCTGAGTGAGCATGACAAATAGCAATTGCTAATGCATCTGCAGCATCAGCTTGTGGTGTACCTGGCAATTTTAAAATGCGTTTTACCATTTCTTGGACTTGTTCTTTTTTAGCCCCACCGTTACCTACTACAGCTTGTTTCACTTGCCTAGCAGAGTATTCATGCACAGCTATATCTTGCATCGCTGCGGCCACAATAGCGGCACCACGCGCTTGACCGAGTTTTAGGGCTGAATCTGGATTATGTGCCATAAACACTTGTTCAATAGAGAAACTGTCTGGTTGAAACTGCTCTATTAACTGCGTCACACCTTGATAAATCATTTTTAAACGGGTCGGAAAATCAAACTCACCTATTTTTATACAACCACTACCCAAATACTGAAATTTACTCCCCTGATGCACTATTACACCATAACCTGTAAATCGAGAGCCGGGGTCAATACCCAAAATAGTTGCCAAAGCATAATCCTACATCGTTTTTTTGCATCATGCCAAAATACTGTATGAATTACCAGTTAAATACGTCAACCCTCAAAAAAAAGGCGACTATATCTAGTCGCCTTTTTTTGGTACTCGTATTCCTTAATAACGATTACTCACCGTCAGATTGAACTACTTCTTTTTCAACCTTTGCTACTGCAATTGCCAACTCTTTTAGCGAATCTGGATTTGCAACGCTTGGTGCATCTGTTAATAGACAAGATGCTTGTGTAGTTTTAGGAAACGCAATCACATCACGAATATTATCCGTCCCGCACAGCAGCATAACTAAACGGTCTAAACCAAATGCCAAGCCAGCATGTGGTGGTGTACCGTACTTCAGTGCATCTAGTAAGAATCCGAACTTATCCTGTTGCTCTTGCTCTTCTATACCTAAAATTCTAAACGCTGCTTCTTGCATATCGGCAGTATGAATACGAACCGAACCACCGCCCACTTCATACCCATTGATTACCATGTCATAGGCATCAGAAATAGCGCCAGCTGGCGCTGATTCTAATTCTTGAGCAGAAATATCTTTTGGTGCAGTAAATGGGTGATGAACCGCATGTAATGTGCCTTCATCGTCTTCTTCAAACATCGGGAAGTCAACCACCCATAGTGGCGCCCACTTATCTAAATGAGTGAGTTCTAGATCTAGACCTACCTTTAGGCGCAATGCACCCATTGCTTCATTAACAACATTACGCTTATCTGCGCCAAATAAAATAATATCGCCAGTTTTTGCGTTAGTACGCTCAAGTAAAGCGTTGATCACTTCTTCATTTAAAAATTTAGCAATCGGTGATTGAACCCCTTCAATGCCCGCATCACGGTCATTCACTTTCATCCAAGCAAGACCTTTCGCACCGTAAATACCAACAAATTTAGTGTATTCATCAATTTGCTTTCGAGAAAGTTTGGCACCACCAGGTACTGTTAACACTGCAACACGGCCTTTTTCGTCGTTAGCAGGTGCCGCTAGGACTTTAAATTCAACCTCCTTGACTAAATCAGCAACATCTACCAATTCCATCGGGTTCCGTAAATCAGGCTTATCAGAGCCAAAACGACGCATTGCTTCGCTGTAGGCCATAACAGGAAATGCACCTAGGTCCACATTAAGGAGATCTTGCCACATTTCAGTCACTAAACGCTCTGTCATAGCACGCACTTGATCTGAGCTCATGAACGAAGTTTCTAAATCGATTTGAGTGAACTCTGGCTGGCGATCTGCGCGCAAATCTTCATCACGGAAACACTTTACTATTTGATAATAACGATCAAAACCCGACATCATCAGCAACTGTTTAAACAGTTGTGGTGACTGTGGTAGCGCGTAAAAGCTGCCTTTATGCACACGGCTTGGTACTAAATAGTCACGCGCACCTTCAGGTGTTGCTTTCGTTAATACCGGCGTTTCAATATCAAGGAAGTCATTTCCATCTAAGAATCGACGGACAAAGCTACTGGCTTTTGCTCTTAGCTTAATACGGTCGCTCATCTCCAAACGACGAAGGTCTAAATAACGGTACTTTAAACGGCGTTCTTCTGAGTTTTGTTGATTAAAATCTAGTGGTAATGGTTCTGAGCGGTTTATTATGTTCAAACCTGTACCAAGTATTTCAACTTCACCTGTTGCCATATCTTTATTTACTTGGCTATCAGGGCGCGCTCGAACAGTACCTTTTACCTGCACGCAAAATTCTTGACGAAGTGTATTTGCAGTGTCCATTAACCCTTCTATTTCTGGGTCAAACACCACTTGAACTAGGCCTTCACGATCTCGTAAATCGATAAAGATTAAACCACCTAGATCACGGCGTTTGTTTATCCAGCCACATAGTTCTACTTCTTCGCCAACATGGCTTTTATTTAAGTTCCCACAATATATCGAGCGCATAGTATTCCTGTTAGTCGGCTGCATCGTGCTGCAACCAATAAGGTTAATTTGAAAAAATTACCGCCAATTATATAAAATTCCCCCTTAAAGTCATCCTTGATCGACACAAGTATGCAAATTTCCCATCGATTAATGTGTTTTGATACAATTAATATACTTTATCGTTCACGGATCTTGTATTTTATGCTTTATATTGGGTGCCCTCAGTGGAGTTCAGCACATTGGAAAGGTCGATTTTTCACACGTGACTGTCAACCAAAACAGATGCTCGAGCAATACAGTCACATTTTTAACTCAGTAGAAGGCAATACTAGCTTTTACGCAGATCCAACCCCTGAGACAGTTCTCAAGTGGCAAAAAAACGTACCAGAGCACTTTAAGTTTACCTTTAAAATACCGCGACGCTTTTCCCACGATATGGCATTACAGCATTGTCAAAGTGAGTTACTCGCGTGGCTTACACTATTTGAGCCCTTGTATCAAAACATCGGCCAAATTATGCTGCAGCTACCTAAAAGCTGTAGCCCTGATTTTCTCGCCACCATTAGTAACTTCACTCGCTTATTACCTAGCGACCTGCCGTTAGGCATTGAAGTTCGCCATCTCGGGTTTTTTGATAAGGGAGAGAGTGAAATGCGATTTAATCAGTTTTTAATGACACAAAAATACAACCGGATCATGATGGATACTCGCCCACTTTTTAGCGAACCACCCAATACTGCAGCTATCATTGATGCACAAAGAAAGAAGCCGAAAGTCCCCCTCCATGTTATAGCCACTGCAAATGCCCCTATTATTCGATATGTTGGCTGCTCCGACTTAGCAGCAAATAGAAAGCTCTATCACCCCTGGTTAGATAAAATTAGAGGCTGGTTAAACGAGGGTAAAACCCCCTATTTGTTTTTTCATACTGCCGATAATTTTGATGCGCCATTGTTGGCCAAACAATTTATCGCCGATTTAGCACACCCTGCAGCGATATTAGGGGACTTCCCCGCAAACTTGGAACCCAGTCAAAATGACTTATTCTGATTTAACATTGCTTTTTTAGGTGCAACATGCATAAACTGCTCTTGAATAAAAAAACATCAAGGAAATAGACATGTTATTAAAACTACAAAAAAAGAACATTAAAACACTATCTCAAGATACTAATTTACTCCCAAGTGCTGCGACGAAAAAGGTGGCCGGCGGTATTTCTGCTGATCACATCTGCTGCACTGATGAAACACGACAAGCAAATGCACACCTCATTCAACGAGGCGGTAATTCACGCGCATCAGATTGCTGTACATTAGAGACTGAACATTAATCATGTTACCCCAAAATAGCTCACAGCAAGTGGGCTATTTTATGCTTCTAGTCGCTTCAAACCTGTCATTTAAAGGTAAATCCGCATTAATCTCATCCCAATCAGCTTTAGATGTCACAAAGTTGTGAGATATGGGCCGCTCACTTATTGGTGAATCTAAAATCCCCAATCGCAGCCTCACCTTCTTCGTATTCTCTGCGTTAGAACTATATAGGGGTGATGCACAATGACGACAAAAATGGCGCTTCCTACCAGTTTTAAACTCAAAATGTGCTATGTGATTAATGCCTTGCGTAATTTTAAACTGTTCAGTGTCTACGAAGCCATTGGTAGCATACGCACTCCCTGTAGACTTTCGGCATAAAGAACAATGACAATGAATAATGTCGGTAATAGCGCCATGTATTTCTATTGTTACGGCACCACATAAACAACTCGCGTTATACATATTAATTAAAACTACTCGTTTTCTGAATATTCAATAGCATATAATACCGCTGACTTTTAGCCAACCTGCCGTTTTATGAACTTTTTAGATTATTTTCAACATTACCCTGACAACATTCAGCAACAAGTAGCACAACTCATCAGCTCAAACAAACTCGTGGATTACTTTAAAAATAAGTACCCCACTGCGCATCAGCTAAAGTCTGAAAAACACCTATTTGAGTACACTAATCGTTTTAAACAACGATATTTAAAAAATGCACCAAAATTGTCAAGCGTCGGTTATAAAAAACAAAAAGACTTAGTACAAAACGCACTTGGTACACATACCTTTAAACGCCAACAACACGGAGGGAAACTCAAAGCCAAACACGAAATTGCCATTGCCGAACAACTCAAATGTGCCCCTGAGCCGCTCCTAAAAATGTTGATTATTCATGAATTAGCGCACTTTAAAGAAAAAGATCATAACAAAGCTTTTTATCAGCTATGTTGTCATATGGAGCCTGATTACCATCAGTTAGAATTGGACCTACGTTTATTTTTGGTACTACAAAAACAAGGTTTAAGCTTTTATGACAAGTAACTTAACGTAAAAAGCCAACATGCCCCAAGAACATAGCTCACATTCACCAATGAATGACAAGCCCTAAACTGACAAAGCTGCTCGATAACAAAAAGTGCATCTCACCTTTGTGTTAAAAAACAGCTTTATTAAAATTGCCTTAAAAATCAATTGTTAACCATTTACAAACAACTGGGCTTGAGCCACTTTATAACCCAAGTTCCGCCATAAAGTCATCATCACTGTCTATTTCTTCAGGCGCCGCCGACTTTTTATTTTTACTCTCAGCAGCTTGATTAGCAATAATTGCATCTGGGTCCGCAGCTTCAGCAATATCAAAATCATGTAATTTAATAAACTCAGTTTTATCCATCGCAAGCTCTAAATAAAATATATTTTGGTTTTGTGTGGTAAATGTCACGCGACGTGCTTGCGGTCTATCCATAGTTGTATCAACAGAAATTTGCACTTGTTTATTTATTGCCATCATTTTTGGCTGGTTTTGCGTGATAGATGTGTGTAGCTGCGTACGCACTTTACCTGTAAAATCACCCACAATTTGGTTCATCAACTCACCCATCACATTTGATACATCATCAGATAAGTGACTATGTGCTATTTCTTCTTCAGGCATACCCATGTTACGCATATAATCTTGATAAATTTCCATTGCCGATTGCGCGGTAAAGTTAGTCACTACCAACCCCGTAAAACCGCCATCAAACAACACAAAACAGCCTATATCTGGGCGCATACACGTACGCGTGATTTTTTGAACCATTGCTGAATAAGCAATTTTATTGCCACTTGCGGAAGACAATACTTCAGTCACCGAGTTGCACAATGTGGATAGGATATCTTCTGTGCTAATCACTTTATTTCTCGCCATTTTTAGTCTCTTTTTTACTTCTTATCATTAATAGTAGCCAAGCTACTGAAATTATCACTGACTATCCAGTATAAAATGCTAAAATAGCGAGATTATTTAGAAAGAGAGATAAATTGTGACTGGCAAAGACAGTATTTATGCCACCGAGCAACAAATAAAAGACTTTAGCTTCGACGAAAACGTGGTTGAAGTATTCCCAGATATGATCCAGCGTTCAGTCCCTGGTTACGCGACAATCGTAAGTACGATGGGTAAACTCGCGGGTCAATATGCACAAAGTAATTCGAATCTATATGATTTAGGGTGCTCACTTGGCGCAGTTACGTTAAGCATGCGCCGTAATATCGAAAAGCAAAATTGCCAAATCATTGCCGTCGATAACTCAAAAGCCATGGTTGAGCGTTGTCAGCTGCATTTAAAAGGCTTTAAATCTGATGTGCCGGTTAATGTGGTATTAGGTGATATCACCGAGCTTACATTGGAAAATGCCAGTGTAATAGCGTTAAATTTTACCTTACAGTTTATTCCGCAAGAACAACGTGAAGCTGTGCTTAAACACATTTATGCTAGCCTGAAACCTGGTGGGGTATTATTATTAAGTGAAAAAGTGAAAGGTGAAAATGATTTAACTGATAACTTACTCATTGATTTACACCACGATTTTAAACGTCACAACGGTTACTCCGAATTAGAAATAAGTCAAAAGCGTACCGCCATAGAAAATGTTATGCGCCCAGATCCCCTATCAAAACACATTGAGCGATTACATAATATTGGTTTTAGCCAAACACAAGTTTGGTATCAATGCTTTAACTTTTGCTCACTCGTGGCCATCAAATAACGGAGTCCATATGAATTCTTGGTTTACAGACTTTTATGCCGCCATTGCGAAAACCGCTTTGAGTCATTGGTTAGAAACACTTCCAGCTCAATTAAGTCATTGGCAAAAAGAAGCGCAGCACGGGGACTGGCCCAAGTGGGAAAAAGTACTCAAAAATCTGCCTGAATCAAATACGCAGCACATCAATGTAACAGATAAAGTCGAGTTCGGGTTAGCCAACGAGCTCTCAGACGGCCATACCAAGCAATTAACCCATTTGCTAAAGAAAATGATGCCGTGGCGAAAAGGTCCTTTTAATATTCATGGTATTCATATTGATACCGAATGGCGTAGCGATTGGAAATGGGATCGACTGGTTGAACATATCAGTCCGTTACAAGGGCGCACTGTGCTCGATATTGGCTGTGGTTCTGGCTATCATTTATGGCGTATGCGTGGTGCGGGAGCAAACTTCGTTGTGGGTATTGATCCTTCAGATTTATTCCTATCACAATTTCAAGCGATTAAGCACTTCAACCCAGATCCAAGTGTTCATTTACTGCCATTAGGGGTTGAACAACTACCTGCATTGAAAAGTTTTGATACGGTATTCTCTATGGGTGTACTGTATCACCGACGCTCTCCGATCGACTTTTTATCACAACTGAAAGCACAATTACGTCCCGGTGGCGAACTCGTATTAGAAACACTCGTGATCGAAGGGGATGTGAATACGGTACTTGTACCAACTGATCGCTACGCTAAAATGCGTAATGTCTGGTTCATTCCAAGTACCGCAGCACTGACCCTATGGCTAGAGCGTGTTGGCTTCAAAGACGTGAATGTGGTGAATAACGATGTAACCTCACTTGATGAACAGCGTCAAACACCTTGGATGGAAACTGAATCATTAGCCGATTTTTTAGATCCTAATGATAACACTAAAACCATCGAAGGTTACCCTGCCCCTTTGCGTGCAATACTCACGGCTAAAGCATAATCACCTAAATAAAATACCCGCTAACTCTCTCCATACGTATTTTATTTAGTCTGTAATTAAATGGTTTCATCTGTGTCTGCCATAAGACACATATGAAACCAGCCTGTCAATGTCCCTACTTTGTAAATTACCACCTCCACCCAAATCGCATTCACAAGCTAATTCATTGTTATTAATAGTAAATATAATAAAAACAAATATGTGCAACCGCTTGCTGGTGGGATCTGTCATATTTACGCTAGCCGCCCCTAGTCAATTGTTGTAAAATACGCGCGTTTCTAAGCAATCCATAAAGCAATTTTTTGAGGAAAACCCGTGAGCGATCAAAAACAGTCTCTTAGCTACAAAGACGCAGGCGTAGATATTGATGCCGGTAATGCATTAGTTGAGCGCATTAAAGGCGTAGTGAAAAAAACTCGTCGTCCAGAAGTAATGGGTGGGATCGGTGGTTTTGGCGCACTGTGCGAACTTCCTACTGGTTATAAAGAGCCTGTACTAGTCGCTGGTACTGACGGCGTTGGCACTAAGCTTCGTCTAGCGATTGACCTAAAAAAACATGACACTGTAGGTATCGACCTTGTTGCCATGTGTGTAAACGATTTGATTGTCCAAGGTGCTGAACCCCTATTTTTCTTGGACTACTACGCAACTGGCAAATTAGATGTTGATACAGCAGCCGATGTAGTAACTGGTATTGGTAAAGGCTGTGAACTGTCAGGTTGCGCACTGATCGGCGGTGAAACTGCTGAAATGCCTGGCATGTACGAAGGCGAAGACTATGACATGGCTGGTTTCTGTACTGGTGTTGTTGAAAAGTCTAAAATCATTGATGGTACTAAAGTAGCTGCGGGCAACCAATTAATCGCACTTGCTTCAAGTGGCCCTCACTCAAACGGTTATTCTTTAATTCGTAAAGTACTTGAAGTGTCTGGTGCCGATACGAATGCCGAATTTGAAGGTAAAACGCTGGGCGAACACCTTCTTGAACCAACCCGTATTTACGTAAAATCAATTCTTGAATTACTAAAAGATGTTGACGTTCACGCCCTTTCACATATTACGGGTGGTGGCTTTTGGGAAAATATCCCACGCGTGTTACCTGAATCAGCAAAAGCGGTAGTAAAAGGCGATAGCTGGGAATGGCCTGCAATCTTTAATTGGTTACAAGAAAACGGCAACATCAGTACACACGAGATGTACCGTACATTTAACTGTGGCGTAGGTATGATCTTAGTGGTTCCTGCCGACAAATTAGCAGCAAGCCTTGACATACTTAACGCACAAGGTGAGCAAGCATGGCATATTGGTGAAATTCAAGATGCGACTGCTGGTGAAGAACAAGTAGAAATCGTTGCTGGTAAAGACTAATGACGCCATCTCGCTTAGTTGTATTGATCTCTGGCAGTGGCTCTAATTTACAAGCCATCATCGATGCTTGCCAAAACAACGATATTAATGGCGAGATCTGCGCTGTGATCAGCAATAAAGCTGATGCATACGGATTAGTTCGTGCTCAAAATGCAGGAGTAGAAACCTGCATTCTGAGCCATAAAGATTATCCATCGCGTGAAGACTATGATGTTGAACTGGCCGCATTAATTGACTCTTTTAATCCAGATTTAGTTGTATTAGCTGGATTTATGCGTATTCTAACCCCACACTTGGTGCAAAAATTTAAGGGAAAAATGTTGAACATTCATCCTTCTTTGTTGCCTAAGTATCAAGGGCTGAATACCCATCAAAGAGCAATAGATGCTAAAGACGATGTTCATGGTGTAAGCGTACACTTTGTAACGGAAGAGCTAGACGGTGGACCCGTTGTATTACAAGCTAAGGTACCTATCTTAGACAATGATACAGCAGACACACTCGCTAAGCGCGTTCATGAGCAAGAGCATATTATTTATCCTTTGGTGGTCAAGTGGTTCAGCGAACACAGACTAACAATGGAAGCAGATTATGCCGTTTTTGATGACCAACCCCTTCCAATTCAAGGCACAGCGTACCCAGAATAAAAAAATTAGCGCTTGGCTTGTCGGGTTAAGCGCTTTCTTTTCATGCTCATTACTTGCAAATACACTCACTCCGTACCACGCAGAATACCAAATTCTTCGTAAAGGCTCTGTCCAAGGATCAGCCACTCGTGACCTCAGTAAAATTGATGGAAATACATATCAGCTAGAATATCAAAGTGATATTAAGTGGATGATCTTTAATGATAAACGCACAGAAATATCGATGTTTACGTTTGACAATAACCGCACCCAGCCCATTCATTATGATATGACTCGCAGCGGCACTGGGCCTGATAAAGAATATACAGTCAGTTTCGACCACACAAAGAAAACCATTACGTCAAACAAAAAGAAGTACCCACTTGATATTACGTGGCAAACCGAGCAACAAGATGCGCAAACCTATCAAATTCAACTACGTCGTGATATTAAAGCGGGGAAAACTAAGCTGAGTTACCCAATTGTGGATAAAAAAGGCAATCAGCGCAACTATGACTTTGAAGTTGAGGGTGAAGAGACCATCACCCTACCCATAGGCAATGTCAAAACCATCAGAATAAAAAGGTTATATGACAACGATAAACGTCAAGCAACGGTATGGCTGGCGCCAGAATATGACTATATGTTGGTAAAGATGTACAAAGGGAAAAAAGGCATTGAACAATTTCAAGTTCAAATGACCAAGTACGACATTAAGTAAGTGATTCAACATTGATACCGTAACTTGCTGAGTTGCGGTATCATCTATTTTTATTGTCTCTAATTACACTTAGCTAAAAAGATATAAATAGATATACGCCATGATAGCCGTTATATTTTTTCACCCAGTTTAAATAACACAAACTCTCCGGGCTCCATTTTTTGCCATTGCTCATCATTGGTGAGTGGCCGTGTTGCAATTACACTCACTACATCATTTGGCGTGGTTTCTTCTTTAAAATCAACCACCATATCAGCATCAATCAAAGTAGCTTTGCCAAATGGCGCTCTACGAGTGATCCAATGCAGGTTATTGGTGCAATATGCCAGCACGTATACTCCATCAGTCAGTAGCATATTAAATACACCTTTGTCCTTCAATGTCGCCGCCAACTTAGCCGCATATCGAAAAACCACCGCCATATTTGAGGGTTTTTTCGGATACTTCTCTCTAATTTTATCTAGCAGCCAACAAAAAGCCAATTCACTGTCTGTATTACCCACAGGGCGATAAAAGGATGGTTTCAGATCAGTGTAATTAGATAACTGCCCATTGTGTGCGTAGGTGATCTCTCTCCCCCATAGCTCACGGGTAAAAGGATGAGTGTTTTCTAAACACACTCGGCCGCGATTGCCTTGGCGAATATGGCTAATAACCGACACACTCTTAATTGGGTAAGCTTTTACTAATTTGGCGATTTCAGATTGACAGCTTGGTTCAGGGTCTTTAAATGTCCGACAGCCTTTGCCTTCGTAAAACGTGATCCCCCAGCCATCTTTATGCGGCCCCGTATTACCACCGCGCTCTAGTAGGCCTGAAAAACTAAAACAGATATCTGTCGGTACATTCGCAGACATACCCAATAGCTCACACATTAAATAAAAACTCCTTTATAAACAGAACACAAAGAACAAGCTTTATACTTTTTATTTTTAAATGTCACAGTGAGTGTCATTGTTAAGTTTGTAGTATATATCTTGTGTAGCAATCGCTGTATTATCCCGTACTAATATAACATCGTAAACACTCTATTTATTAGATAGATAAATTATTTAATGCACACCTTCCCCACAAAATCTGTGGATAACTTCAGACATTCTCGGCTCACATTCGCTGTTTACATCATCACTTGTGCCTTTAAACTTGAAGAATAGGCTTGTCTTAACTTTATTTTCATAAAACTTACTAAGCCCTACATTGATAGCGCTAGTTGGGTTATAACTCATCTAAACGCTTTTTTGCTTGTAGCACTATTACCGTTATTTCTGGGTTGTGTGAATCACCATAGCGGCTGATGAGCCCCTCATAGGTTTTGATTGCATCATCTGGTAAGTTCAGTTGAACTTGCGAAATCCCTATATAAAGCATTGCTTTAGCCACTCGTTCTTGCACGGCTTCGTTGCCTGATTCACCAAAGTGGGCGATTAACTCTTCATAGGTCTTAATTTCTTCTTTTGGCAGTTCTAACTGGCCTTGTGTGACCCCTTTATTAAGCATTGCATTAGCTATTCGCTCTTGCATGGTCTCATTGTCTGACGCAATGAAACGCGTTATTAACATCTCATGAGTTTTAATTGCATCTTTTGATTGGTTTAATTTACCTTGCCTAACCCCTTTGTTAAGCATTGCTTTAGCAACCAGCTCCAGCACAGCTTCGTTATCCGATGCTCCAAAATGAGTGATTAATGTCTCATAGGCCTTAATTGCTTCTTTTGACTGGTTTAATTCACCGTGTACAACCCCTTTATTAAACATTGCTTCAGCCACCGGCTCTTGCACGGCTTCGTTGTCTGATTCACCAAAGTGGGCGATTAACTCTTCATAGGTTTTTATTTCATCTTTTGGTTGATCTAACTGGCCTTGTGTTATCCCTTTACTGAACATTGCATTAGCTACTTGCTCTAACACTGCTTCATTATCTGATTCTATAAAGTGAGTAATGAGTGCCTCGTAGGTTTTAATTTCTTCTTTTGGCTGGGTTAATATACCTTGCCTAATCCCTTTATTAAACATAGCTTTAGCAACAGATTCTTGCACAGCTTCATTCTCGAACTCTTTAAATTGAGCAATGAGTACCTCATAGGTTTTAATTGCGTCTACAGACTGATTTAATTGGCCTTGCGTCACGCCTTTATTAAACATTGCGAAAGCCACTCGCCTTTGTATCGTGTCATTGTCGTTGTCAATGAATCGAGTAATCAGTTCATCATAGGTTTTAATTTCTGCTTCAGGCTGCGCGAGTTTATCAAGACATGTAGATTTATAAGACAGCGCACTTGCAAGGGTTAAGTCATCGACTTCCTCAAAAATATTTGAGGTTATAACATCCCATGCGATGATAGAAAGGCTAAATTGATTGTTAGAGAAAAGTTCAGTACCAATCTCAAGCCAGTCATCCACATTCAAACGGGTATGTTCGAAACTTTTATACGTTAAGCTCTGTATATCTAAGCTTAAAGAATCGATAAGTTTTGCTTTCACCTGTCTGATTTCAGAGAATTTTTGCATCCGCTCACTTTCATCACGTTCAAACTTATCAAACTTGCCTTTTAACTCTTGATTGATTTCTTGGAATGTTACTTGTGCTTGCGCTATTAATTCGTCACTGTTGTTTTTTAACCATTCTGACATATGTTTTTTTGAGGCGATGTTTGCTTCGCTTTTCGCTTTATAAATGGCAATAAATGAAGTAGAAAAACCTAAAATCAGAGCAATTATCGTTATCAGGATACTGTAAAAATTTAACTCATAAGATAAATCGGATATACGCCCATCAAAAACGTTCAATTCTTTATTTTGACTTTGTTCCTGCTTAGCAAGTTGAAAATTTAAAACCTTCTCTTGCTGAATGATCTGATTACTAATGTTGGCTAACTGTATTTTTAAATTAGTTTGTGTTTCTTCCAACTTTTTGAAGTCACCACCCAGTTGTTGTTTAATCCCTTTGGCATGGTCTTTTTGCTGTTTTAACTGTTCATCTAAAACGGCCATTTTTGTTTGAATTGCACTCAATTGCTGAGTGTGTTTTTGACCCGTATTTTGCAGAGGCTCATTTGCTGACGAAGTTTGCAGCAATATAAAACATAAACTTACGAGTAATAAAAAGAGGCGCATTCATCATCCTTATGGTGTTTTTATAATTGAATCGCGTTTATCAAATAAGCGCTTAATTTACTCTAAATACATGGCTTAAAGCAAACTAAGTGACTGAAAATAGGGTTGTCTACCATATTATATTCGCTAAAAAACGCTCTTTATTGCAGGAAGCAATAAAAAGACTAGCTATGAGCTCGTGATATTCACACGTAGTTGAAAATACTTAACCTATTTGCACTGCAAGCGTTGAACATAGCGCAACTAACAAAAACACCAACCAAGATAGATGCTTTGCTTTTGAACCAAGCAAAGCCATTAAAAAATGTAAAGTAAACGTCGCCATTATAATGTTCGCTATGGCTGCTTTAGTAATGCTAGGCTGCGCCAATACAAATAAAATGGCAGCAAAACCGCACCATGCGATAGAGGTTAAATGCCATGCAAAACGCAATGTATGTCTGGTAAATTCAGTGCCCCCAAAAAGCTTAGGGAGATTGTCTCGTTTGAATAGTCGACTTAAAATGTAACGCTCCCCCAAATAAGAATGTGCACCTGAGACTGCAATAAGTAAACATGCTGCAATATATAGTAGTACTTCCACTTCCGTTACTCCTTTCTTTATTACGCTGAGTTTTGCGAGTATTTAATCACCATGCGTGCGTTGGTATTTCAATGATAACTTATCTAAAAACTCACTGAGTAAATTATTCATATGCTGTGTGTCAAAGGTCAGTATATCTGTTGCTTTTTGTACCCACTGATGCGTGCTCGATAGCGACTCGTCATAGGACGCGATAATTAGCGACTCTACACATTGTTGGGTGAACTCTAAATGACACTGAAAACCGTAAATTAGATCTGCATATTCAACGATTTGCCTCGGACACCCCAAGCTACTCGCCAGTATTTTTGAGGTTGGTAATAACCCAGGCATATCATTATGCCAATGCCCAACCACTTCCGTTGATTGGAAATGATCAAATAATACATTGTTTTCACCTGCCGCTGTTATTGTGACTGGTAAGTAACCTATTTCTTTGTGAGGACTAACCTCATACTTAGCGCCCAGCGCTTCACCAATCAATTGTGCGCCTAAACAAATACCCACAATAGCTTTATTTAAAGCAATACATTCACGTATAAAACGCACTTCTTCAATGACATTGAAATGTGCGCAATCACTGACGCTTGTTTTTGGTGACTGTGGTCCGCCTAAAATCACCAAAAAATCAAAATCAAGCTGCTCAGGTAAACGTTCCCCCTCGTAAAATTTTGTACGCGTTATATGAAACCTATTATCGACAGCCCAATGTTCAAAAGCGCCAGGTCCTTCGAATGATTCATGTATCAAAAAGTGAATACGCATGTACGTTCCTATCGTCCATTTCGATTTAATTAGCATGATGATAACTAAACAAACTCACCCGTCACTTATCCAATATGACAAATACTATCAATAATCAGACAAAATATATTACGAGTGAAAATAGCTATCTACTGGATAGAAATAAACCACAATCACTAAATGCCCTTGCATACTATTTGCACATTTCATTTCTATTGTTTGCATATGCCCATTTTTCAGAGGATTTTATTACATGAAAAAATCATACTTGCTCAAACATAGTATCGTAAACGCCATTATAGGTAGCCTATCTATCTTTTTGCTTGCGTGTGGTTCCAGTAGTGGCGACACGTCTTCTACTAGTGCAAGCAGCACCGCAACCCAAAGTACCGACACCACAGTTACAACCCCAATATCAACAGACACAGGCACATCAAACAGCAACTCAACAGACGCCATTTTGTGTGATTATCATTACAATGAATTTAATAGTTCAGAATCGGTGTCTACCTCCAGTAACGCCGACTGGGCATGTACAGGCACACAACGAACGCTGGTCGCAAACGGTATTCCAGATCATATGGTCGGTACTTTTCCAAATCAAAACAATCCTAATGAAATAACTGAGCAGTCTGTTTCCATTGCGTATACCTTAACCCCAGCACATACCGCAACAGCAACGACATTAGGGGGACCACAAGGCGCAACAGGGTATGTACTCAACGGCGTAAAAATTGACGCAAACACTGCAGGCTCTTGTGATGATTCAGGTAATAGTTGTAGTTTGGTTGGTAACACAGGAAGTTGGCATATTGAAGCACTCGGTCAAACGAGCTTTAACTTTGGTACAGACCAAAACAATGCACATGTGCAACCCAATGGCGCTTATCACTACCATGGCATGCCTGAGGGTTTTATTGCACTGCGTGGCGGAAATGAAACCACCATGACGTTAATTGGCTGGGCTGCTGATGGCTTCCCTATATACGCAAGATATGGTTACACAGATGCAAATGACAGCTCATCGTCGTTAAAAACACTACAAGGAAGTTATGAGCTGATCACTAACATAAATAGCACCCGTCCTTCCGTTGATACGTACCCTTTGGGTACATTTGCCGAGGATTGGGTTTACGTTGCAGGCTCTGGTGATTTAGATGAGTGCAACGGCCGAGAAGGTGTCACGCCTGAATTCCCCAATGGTATTTATCACTATTACGCCACAGATAGTTACCCATACTTTCAACGCTGTGTTAAAGGCGCTTTATAAAATACGCCTGTGTTAATTAAATAGCGTCACTTAAGTGATTCGATTAAGGAGCCACTCATGAATATACCACTGCCTTTTAACTTATTCGCCATATTGATATTCTATACGGGCCTATTTGTACCTCAAACTTCCTCGGCCCACTTAATGGTGGCGCAAAATGGAACATTAAATTTTAACAATGCGGGGGCGTACATGGTCCTGTCATTACCCATTTCAGCATTTGATGGGTTGGATAGTGATAAAGACGGTAAAGTCACACTGATTGAGTTCAACAATCATCGTTCATCATTGATCGCACAAATAAAAAACGCCATATTCACTATGGCACATACGCAAAAGATTCTCTTACACAACATCGTGCTTGCACCACAACGCCCTCATAAATATCAAAATAATAGTGATCTGGTTGAAATTACAGACATTATAATTATGGGTATGTTTCCCGTGACTTATCAGAAAAACACGCTCCAATTTCATAACCTGTTATATGGGAAGGCAGCGCAAGAAAAATTAATAACTCTATCCGTTACAAAAAATCACACGACAAAATTAAATCAATTTGACTTATCAATGACTCAACCTTTTTGGGACCTATAACCTCGGCTTTAAGAGCAAAACCACACCCATACTACACAACGCGTCATCAGTATGGAGATTTGTAATCAGGTATTGAATATCTATGAAGTTTATTGCAGTAGCAGAGGTGTATCGCCTCTGCGCTGTTCATTCACTCTACATTGTCAACCGATGGGTTAAATTGACACTGAAGTGCTTGTAAAAAGTGATGGAGCATCTGATCCTTGCATACTCGATAATGCTTATTACCGGGTTTACGAAAAAATGCACTCAGCTCATGTTTACTCATTTGAACATCGACCAATTGCAGAAGGTCTAATATATCTTCTGCTTTCAAGTTGAGTGCAATCCGCAGTTTTTGAAAAATCATATTGTTATTCAAGCTATTTTCTGGCTTTGCTTGCTCACCTGCTCGTTTACCGCGCTTCAAATCAATAAAGCCATTGAGAAACGACGATAACTCTAGATCAGCCAACACAGTAAAACCCTCTGCAGCGTCCTGTTTGAGCCAGCTTCTCACTTGTTCATTTGTCACTTTAACACCCGTCAAGGAAAACACTTCTATTACCTGACTATCGCTTAAATCAAAGGTATAACGTACACGTCGTAAAACATCATTATTATTCAAAACAGATCCTGAACACTCAATTAGTTCTTCACAATCGACACGATTGTGAGATATTTTCAATCTTACCAGAATCACAGCTTAAGCCCCATTTATTACGTGTAACTCATGGATTGAGTCATGAATTGATAATACCTAACCCAGCTTAGAGTGCTCTACCTAGGGTAATTGCATGACTTAGCGCTTTCCGTGCTTGGTTTATGGTGATCATCTCAGTCCGCTTGTTAACTTTCATCAATAAGAAACTTGTTTCATTGTGTTTGTTGTCTTGAATGCCCTTTGCTATGACAGATAAGTTCGGGTACGTTTCTACCAAAACACAAGAACCAACTGCGACACCGCCGATACCTAATAGCCGTTTTGACACTCGTTCAGCCGCTGCAGATGTTCCGTTTGGCACGGCCAGCTCAGGTACACCTACCTTGGCTTTCCACCCTTTAATTTGTTTCAGTGCTGCTGGGTGTGATGCAATAACACTGATCTCCTTATTATTATTAACATCATCAATATGCATCAGTGCACACATCTCAATTGGCGTCGTTATAAATCCAATGACATCAACTATGCGGTATTGCTGTACCGCTGTTATGGTAGCATCCACCAACTTTCCTGGAATCGTTGAATTTTCAACAGCACTAAATGCCCATGTATTTGTATTATCTGCTTGCTCAAAGGTATGACTGGGCGTACCTGCAAAATTCACTGGCATTTTTAAAGCACTCTGCTGCGCAAATAATTGGTTTATTGCGGCATCATTGAAGCTACCAGCCGAAGCTTGAACGTAGACTTCTCGCTTTTCAAGCGCTGTAGTACTAAAAGACAACATCCCGGTTGTTATACTGTAAAGTACACTAACAGCAACACCCAGCTTAATTTTTATCATTCAACCACTCCATTAATAAAATTAGTTAGCGTCCATATTTAACAAAATAATTTAAACCTTTGCAGCAAATTTAAGCGATTGGTGGAATAACGGTCTATGCTCATAATCTATGATTAACCTTAATCCCCAATATCTCGCTGATAAAGTTAACAATATAACTTAACCAACCCCAACTTAATGACAAGTTATCCACTTTTTCTGTGGATAACCAAGCATGAAAAAGCACTGCAATTGCAGTGCTTTTTCATATTTTATGTCAAATAAAGTCAGCTATAAGCCAAATACCACCTTCTCACTTTTTAGCATACGACTGCTTAGCCAGCTAAACAGTGCAAAGAGTAACAAAGTCACTATAGTAGATATAACTAGCTGTGGCACCGGTAACGGGTTACCTTTAATAAACTCAATCATAGCGTGTTGCTGGGCAGCAATCGGTAACCACTGAACAACCTCAGTACCAATGTCATACGTCGTTACCATACTCAATCCCATTGGCACAAACAATACCATCGTTACATACGTTTGCGCTTCTTTGAATGACTTAGCCATAAAAGAAACAAATACCTGTAAACTGGCAGACATGAGCGCAATGGGTAATCCAATCACCATACATAGCAATATAAAATCAATACCGAGGTTTACACTGAACCCTAATTGCTCCCATGGCACCATGGCGTAAGCAAATTTAGACACCACAAGAATGAGTGCTAACCCTAACATTGAGTATGTTGCAATTGCGCCTGACTTGGCCAATACGATTTGCATACTACTCAACGGATGACTCAGGAGCAGCGCCAGTGAATTTCTCTCTCTTTCACCTGCACTGGTATCAATCGCAAGATTCATCGCCGCGTAAAACAGTGTAAGAACAATAGACAAGGTCGCGATACCTAGAAACATCCCCCCTTTTGACTCTGGAGTTGCCTGATCATTCACCTGCACATTAACGGCTCGCATTACTGTTGGGTCAATCCCTCTCGACAATAGTCTAAGACTCGCAATTTCGCTGTTGTACTGCATCAGTGACCGTTCTAATTGAGCAATCGATTTGCGTAACTTATCATCAGATTTATCCGCAATAATCGTCACTTGGGCACTGCGCCCTTCACTCATTTTTTGCCGGTAATTCTCGCTGATCTCTAAGGTTATAGCTTTAACATCTTCATCTGTACTATGCTTTATTTCTTTAGCATCTAGATATTGAATGAGGGATGGTGCCACATCTGCGTTACTAATTGTGATCTTGAGCTCATCCGGAGATGCAAATTGCTTTAACATTATCGAAAATAACACACACATCAAAATAGGCGAGCCTATCGCATAGTATAATCCAGCCATCACTGAGCGTTTATCACGGCCTGCATCCAGCACTTCTTTTTTAAACAATACAGTAAGTAACTTCATTACGCTGCTATTCCTTCATCACTGCCGATCAGTTCTATAAATGCTTCTTCCAACGTTTGTTTGCCTGTGCGTTCACATAAAGACTCGGGAGATCCCTCTGCGACTACTTTACCTTTCGCCATCACCACAACGTGATCACATAAAGCCGCTACTTCTTGCATCACATGACTCGAAAAAAGCACACAGTGCCCCTGCTCTTTTAGCATCTGCAGCAAATCACGCAATATACGTGTGCTCATTACGTCAAGTCCTCGAGTGGGCTCATCTAAGATAATATTGGTGGGCTTATGCACAATTGCTTGGGCAAGTGCAGTTTTCATATGTTGCCCTTGCGAGAAACCTTGGCAACGTCTATCTGCAATATCTTCCATTTTCAACTTCGATAACACGTCAGTTGTTGCTTCTTTGGCACCATCGATATCCATACCACTGAGTTGTGCAAAAAACTCGACATATTCACGAGGTGTTAAACGCTCATATAAACCACATGGATCTGGGAATAAACCCAACTGCTGCTTTGCTTGCATTGGATCTTTAGCAACATCAATCCCATCAATTTCTGTGTTACCGCTATCTGCTTTTAATAACCCAAACACCGTACGAAGACAGGTTGTTTTTCCTGCACCGTTTGGCCCTAGCAACCCTGTTATTTTGCCATTTTGGGCGCTAAAGCTCAGACCGTTTAACGCATTCACCGAACCAATTTTCTTCGTTAAATTATTGACTGATATCATGAGTTATCTCCTTTTTTCTCAGGATCATTGCTTACATCTACTTGCGGTATCGCGCCATTTAAATTCATAAAAAATTGTTTTGTGTTATTTTTCTCTAAGCAACTGGCATCTAATGTCTCAGCGCTTTTTTTATTAATAAATTCGCTGACCAGTTTTGCCGCACATGTTTGTGATACCACGCCATGGGTTGCAGTCGGTGCGATTAAATGGCGCGCATTTTTCATTTCAACCATCGTCAAGTCCGCCCACTTAGGTGGTGTTGCAGGGTCGACTCCTCCAGAGAGTAACAAAGTCGGCGTATCATTATTTAATGGCTTATAAAAGCGCTCGTCAACAGCTTGAGCCTGCCAAATAGGGCAACTGACATCCAGTCCTTCAATCATCAGTTTGCCAAAATAATTCTGTCCATATTGCTGTCTTGACGCGGCGGTTAGCCGAGGCCAATCTTCAGCACAAACAATAGCGCTATGCATCCCAAGTGCCATACTGTCATTCATATCGGATGATGACAGTAACCCAACCAAAGGTGAATAATCACCAGCTAAAGCTTGTTTTATCGTCAAAGGGATCAAAGCACGTGTGCTGTGGCTATATAGTGCCATCCGAAGCGCTGAAAATAGCTTTAGTCTTGTAACCACCAGCTGAACTTTTTCATGCGTACGAGGATGCCTCACTGTAATCTTTGCCGGTGCTTCATCGAGCCTAGTTAACAACACCTCAAGCTGCTTATCCAAATTAGGGAACTGTTTCGTACACGCTTTATCTGATGCACAACGAGTAAAAAGCGCAGCCATTGATGCGTCAATTGCACTGCCTATCGCTGATAAGCTTTGCTGCATCGGCACAACACCATCTAATGTGCTAGTTAATACCGCATCTGGAAACTGCCGAGTATATTCTTGCGCAATACGCGTACCATAAGAAACACCGTACAAGTGCAGCCCTTTATAACCCAATGCTTTACGAACCGCTTCAAAGTCTTTCGCTGCTATGGGGGTAGAAAAGTAACTTAAGTCGATATTCAACTCGCTTTTGCAACGGAGTGTATCTTCTTTTCCTAAACCATTCAGGTCTGCTGTCATATCATTAAAAGCAAACTGAGCAACTAAATCATCTGATTCGCACTGAAGTTTATACGATTTCCCAGTACCACGTTGATCTACTAATAAAATATCTCGATTCTCACGCGCGTAACGCAAATTTCGATTGAAAATTGCAGCCAATTCAATCGCGGATTGTCCTGGTCCACCAGCAAAACCTAGCACCGCTTCCGTGGGGTTACTTTGTTTAATTGCTGGAATAATTGCAAAATGAATGTCAATTTCGCCAGCATTTGCCTTATCATCTGAGAGTGGTCGTTTAATACTGCCACAAAGTAACCTATCTGCGAGGTTTTCTACGTAGCACGGTGTTAATGTCGGCTTTTCGTCAATATGCGTGTCTGCTAACACAGCCACATTCATACCTAAACAGGTAAAAAGTATAGATAACGGTGCTAGACCTAATTTGAATTTTTTTACTGAATGCATTATTAATTTTTCCTAATTGCATTAAACATCAGCTTAGTTGGCTTTAGTTTTGGTCTGTGTATCATTACAGAAACATGAGAGTAATGATGCCTCTGCACAATGTCAACTTGATAGCTAAGCACCTCGCTTTTAACCACCCAAAACTCCTCCCACTTTTTCTCACTCTGCACTTTAATACATTGCCAAAAGCCAACCTATATCAGATACAATAAAGCCGGGATAAACCCGGCTTTATTTTTTAATGACTAAAATCACTTCTTTTTCTTTTTAGTCACTTTTTGTTCGATCACCCACTTACCTTTATCAAGTGTCGCTTTCCAACCAGTGGCTTTGCCCTCAACTTCAGTCATAACATATTGAGTTTTCGTTTTTCGAGAATAACGAATAACGGCCAAATTACCATCATCATCCTGCTCAGGTGCATCTGCCAAATAGTAAAACTTTGGTGAGATCCGATCTCTAAAACGCTTAAGTTCAGCGACTTTAGGGGCTCTGGTTTCCCTAGATTTCGGGAATGTATGCGCTGCTAAAAAGATCCCCGATGCGCCATCTCGCAACACAAAGTAGGCTTCTGATTTTTCACATTCCAATTCAGGCAGGTGAACAGGATCCTCTTTTGGTGGCGCAGCTTCACCGCTTTTAAGCAATTTACGGGTGTTTTTACATTCCTCATTGGTACATCCAAAGTACTTACCAAAGCGGCCTGACTTTAATTGCATTTCTGATTCACATTTATCACACTCGATAACTGGACCGTCATAGCCTTTAATTTTAAAGGTACCCTGCTCAACAACCACACCGTCACATGCAGGATTATTACCACAAACGTGTATCTTGCGTGTTTCATCAATAAGATATGAATCCATCGCAGTTTCACAAACTGGGCAACGCTTCATTTGCATTAAGGTTTCGGTTTCAACATCTTCCACATCAGCTGCAACGGCTTCATCACCAGACACCAAGTTCATCGTCGTTGTACAGCGTTCTTTTGGTGGTAAGTTATAACCTGTACAGCCTAAGAACACGCCTGTAGACGCAGTACGAATACCCATTTTTCTGCCACACGTTGGACAGTCTATATCAGTTTCAACCATGACATTTTGACGCATACCGCCTTCTGCTTCTTCACCACCAGCTGTTGTTAGCTGCTGAGAAAAGTTTGCATAAAACTTATCGAGGACTTGCGTCCAAACACGCTCGCCTTCTGCGATATCATCTAAACGACCTTCCATTTTCGCAGTAAAGTCAAAATTCATTAGATCATTAAAGTTTTCAACCAAACGGTCTGTCACTATCTCGCCCATTTTCTCAGCAAAGAAACGGCGATTCTCAACACGCACATACCCTCTGTCTTGAATGGTTGAAATAATCGCGGCATAGGTTGAAGGGCGACCAATGCCGCGCTTTTCTAGCTCTTTTACTAAACTTGCTTCACTAAAACGTGCCGGTGGCTTAGTAAAGTGCTGTTTCGGATCTAACGCGACTAAATTAATCTCATCGCCAACAGCAACGGCTGGTAATGATTGATCTTCTTCATTCTTTTTACGCACCGAAGGCTGAACCGCAGTCCAACCATCAAAGCGCATCACTCGGCCTTTGGCCTTCAATGTATAATCACCTGCGGCAACAGACATCGTGGTTAAATCATACTCTGCAGGCGTCATTTGACATGCCACAAACTGACGCCAAATGAGTTCATACAGTTTTTTGGCATCAGCATCAACGCCTTCAACATGGCCTGACAATACCGTCACGCTAGATGGACGTATCGCTTCGTGTGCTTCTTGTGCGTTGTCTTTCGCGCTATATTTAATCGGGTTAGCTGGTAAATACTTATCTCCAAACTGTTCCGTAATATACTCGCGACACATAGACACAGCATCATTCGACAGGTTTGTTGAGTCAGTACGCATATACGTAATATAACCGGCTTCATACAAACGCTGTGCTAGCATCATGGTTTTCTTTACGCCATATCCTAAACGCGTGCTGGCGGCTTGCTGCATTGTTGAAGTAATAAAAGGCGCACTTGGCTTACTTTTACTGGGCTTTTCTTCAACTTTAACAACTTTATAATCACTCTTCTCAAGCACAGTGACCGCAGCAGTCGTTTGCTGTTCATTCACAGGTTTAAATGCACTACCTTGAAACTTGGTTACTTCCAATCGAATTGGTTGTGTACTGGCAGTTACATCTGCATGAATATCCCAAAACTCTTCAGGAATAAACGCTTTGATTTCGCGTTCACGCTCGACCAACAGCCTCACAGCAACAGATTGCACTCGTCCTGCCGATAACCCGCGCGCCACTTTTTGCCACAATAGTGGTGAGACCATAAAGCCAACAACACGGTCTAGAAAACGACGTGCTTGCTGTGCATAAACCATATCGGTATTTAACTGACCAGGTGCCTCAAACGCTTGCTGAATCGCATTCTTGGTAATTTCATTAAACACCACGCGTTTATATTTTTCAGGTTCACCACCGATAATTTGTTCGAGGTGCCATGCAATGGCTTCCCCTTCTCTATCCAAATCGGTTGCGAGATAGATATGGTCAGCGTCTTCAGCGAGTTTTTGTAACTCTTGGACTACCTTTTCTTTACCCGGCAGTACCTCATAATGAGGTTCCCAGCCTTTTTCTGGGTCAATTCCCATGCGTGCAACAAGATTCGCATAATCTTTGTTTTTTTTGTAAATGGCCTTTTCTTCTGGCGCCATTTTGCGCACTTCCGCAGGGCTTTTGGTGGCAACTCCTTTGGTTTTACCTGCACCTGACGTCGGCAAGTCCCGTACGTGACCGACACTCGACTTAACAATAAAGTCTTTACCTAAATATTTATTAATTGTTTTAGCCTTTGCGGGAGACTCTACAATTACTAACGATTTGCCCATAGCTGCCTATTTTTGACCGTTCTTGTCTACGTTTTTGCCCATCACGGACGACTAATATTTATAGGTATATCTACAAACACCTATTGTTACAAGCTTTAAATACAATCTTTTAGCTGATCACTGATTAATTACACAACTTTTGTTGCAATTTTACTCAAAAACTATAAACCCTAAATTAAGCTGCGCAATATAAAGGAATAGATACAAAAATGCCAACCTGACTGGTTGGCATTTTTCTAAAGCGACCGCTATCGATCATCCGTTATACTAATCGCTCTGGTAATTTTTGTTTCTGTATCACCATTTTTTATTAAAAACTCAATAGATAGTGCTCCATCAAACTTTTTATTCCCTTCTAATTCTCGAGTAAGGGTGACAACCGAAAACATAGTACGGTCAGAGTTCGTATTTGGGATTGTTTCCTGATGTGAATTCAAGCTTAACTCACCATTCGTTGCCGTAATCGTCACTTCTGTACCTGCCGGTAAAGGGTTACCAAACACATCAGAATAATGAATGTAAACAACAAATCCCGTTACACCTTCATCGACTGTTACATCTGGGTCTGCGCTATTTGGGTCGTCAATTGTCGACGTCGATAAATCAATCGTATTAACATCGCAGAACCCTGAGTTATCAGAGTTTTCTATAGTCGCTTTCACTAAGCCGCTTCTCGTTGATGTTGGATCAAATGGCACAGATTGGCAATTTGCAGGAACATGAATTAAGTATGGTTCAACACCCGAAGCCGTTTTAGGAATAGAAAAACGAACATATGGTACGTCTCCTGACATAACCAGCTCAAGATTATCTCGTACTTCAATCAAATCACGCGTACACTCGTTTGCTGCTTGTGCAGCTTCCGAGCATAGCAAGCCATTATATTTGCCATCAGCAGCATCAAATACGCCATTGTTGTTCAAATCTCGCCAATCGTCATCATGCCCCCCATTTTTCGTTGTTGTAGGTGTACAAGGGCCTGTACCGTTACTGCTACAGTTTTCTTTATCAAACACGGAGTTCTCGTTTGTGTCTAAGAAAGCTTCGCTTAAATCAAATTCTTGACGGTACTCACCAATGTCAAATAAACCATTTCTGCGTGTAATACCATCGCTCGCCTCTTCGTCACGAAAGTTCTCCTGTCCTTTAGCAACCGCAAGTATACTGACACGCCCTCCCATCACCACACCATTGGGGTCGTTTTTGGCTCTAAGAATACGAGTCCAACATGGGGCTGCGGTACCAAAATAGAGATCACAGTTTATTTCACCCGTTTTTGGGTTAGTCGCACCGATGCGATTCCCCCATTTCGCATCAGTATATGGCCTATCGCCTTGGCTTCGCCATTGCACCGTACACGATGCATTATCAGTGATACATTGAAAGGTATTTGTCCCATCAATGCTACCTATTGCCCCTTGCTCGGCTAGTACCGTTGCGGTTACACCATCAGCATTAAATTGATTAAACTGATCACCAAAGAATACCGTGATATTTGAAATAACATTATTGTGATTTAACGAGTTACTATTAAGAATATCCGCACTTGCATCGAATGTATTCTGATCTGTAACACCAGAACTTAATATTATTTGGGAAGAAACACTGTAAACTTGCTTTGACAATGGATATAAATGCAATGTTCCTGTTGGACAAATCGCATCAGCTGGCGTATTTTTACAAAGTTCAACATCTTCTGCCCAACAAGAATAATCGTCAGTTGGAGCCGAAACTGCCAATATATCTAGATCAGTTTGTTGAATATAACAAGCACGTACTACCAAAGGCCCAGGCACAATACCAGACTTAACGGTGGTCTGCACTGAGCCCTCAGTGTTGGTATTACTGGTTCTTTGCGTGAGCGTTGCCAAACCTTGATTATCCGATAATTTAAAATCAACTCGCGCTCTAGGTACAGCTAACGAGTCTTCATCAAGTAATGTAAACTTTACTATAGACTGCGTTGGGATCCCCCCTTCGCCTGGCGGAAGGGCAATAAATTGCTCCGTGACACTTTCAAATTTAATGGCTTGCACTGGCGCTGATAGCACAGGAATAACCGTACGTATGTTGAAATTTTTACCGCCAGTTTGTACGTTAACCGTGACATCGTCATTACCTTGGCACCCAACTGCGCGATAAGTAGAACTTGCAATACCGTTAGCAGATTTAACCATGGCATCTAATGTGGCTTGACCTGCTGTTGCACACGTCGATGAAAACTCCACATCAGTGGGAATGTTGTAAAGGCTGCCAGACTCGTCGCGCAACGTGACGCTTATAACGGTGCTGCCGCCTGCATTTAGCGAAACCACATTGCCATTTTCTATCGGCAAGCCGTTATCGATTGATAATTCCAGGTCAGCGATGCCCACTGAGAAATTAATGGTACTTTCGACATTGTCAGCTTGCGCTGACGTTACTTTTAAGGTGCCAGCACCACCTTCATTGCCTGGTTGCAGCTTTAACAAAGCTACACCAAAATTGTCTGTTAACGCATTGCCTGATGAAGGTAAGGTTGTTCCTAACCCTGTTTCTACATTTACCAAACCGACCGCGACACCGTCGCCTGTTTGCGCGCTGGTTAAACGTATATATATATCTGCTAAATCATTAGATGAAATAGAGTTTACAACTTGACAACCCGATGCTGCATTTAACGGGTCAATCAAAACCTCATCACGGTTAGCATCCCAGTTAGCATTACACCCCGTTAATAATTTAACATCGAGTACAAATTTCGTATCATCTTCAAGATTAGTGTCTCCAGATGAGAAAAACACATCCGACTTACTGATACTTTCATTGGTACTGGTATCTTGATAAGTGACCGTTACTCGACCAGCTCCTTTTGACTGACCACTGCCGAGTTCAAGTACTGCCAGACCCTGCTCATCTGTAATCGCTCGCTCCGTGCCATTTTTAATTTCACCTGTGAACTCTGTTGAAAATGATACAATTTGTCTCGCCAAAGCATTGCCGTCTTTTTGCAACGTCGCTCTAATAAACCCAGGGTTGTCTTGAGTTACAGGGTTGCCTTCAGTGAAAGGGAGATTCGCTTTATCCACCACTGAAACCGTTAACGTCACATCTCCTGACACGCCAGAATCCGTTCCGCCTCCGCCGCTTGAGTTAAAATCAAAAAAACCCGTGACCGTTTCATCTGCTGCAACAAACGATACAGTCACTCGCCCTGCACCTTCGATTGCCGTAGGCGCCAAAGTAATAACGGCCGCACCATTATGATCGGTCAGTACAGTCCCAGAGGAGGGGGTCATGGTCGCAAACTGGTCTGTGGTAAAGGTGACCCTTACATCGGTTTGAATAATACCTTCTTTGGTTAACACTGCAGTCACGTCTAATGGCGCATCTACAGACACCCAGTTACTCTCCTCCTTGGTTTTACTGCTCTTCCCGCTAAGTGTAAATAGATATTCAGATGTGTCGCCATCACCACTATTATCATTCTTTTCAATTGAGCCACCACCACCGCAAGCAGTAAGCCACAAACTAAGCATCATAATGCTAAATACGCGCATTAAAGGCATTAAACCCTCTCCCTAGCTAAGTTTAAAGTTGTAATTTTTTATCATACTACCTTAGAAAGGTTCAAAAAATCACAGTTTTTTATCAATAAATTGTCGATTTATTTTGGCCTTGCGCGGTCAGCCTGTTAGGCTATGCTGATTTTCGATTACTTTAGTAACCTAAGTTATGCAAATAAATAATAAAATGAGCTTAACCACACGGATCATGATTGGTATGATCGCAGGTGTGGCTGTTGGTTTACTGCTTCAGGCCTTATTAGGCGACCAGAAGGAACTTTTTATTCCCCTCGGTCTATTTGATTTCCCCATAAAAAGTGTGTTTGTTGACGGCTTTTTCCATATTGGTGGACAAATCTTCATCGCCAGCTTAAAAATGCTCGTGGTTCCCCTCGTCTTCATTTCTTTGGTTTGTGGCACATGCAGTTTAAGCGACCCTAAAAAGCTAGGTCGACTTGGAGGCAAGTCAATCGGGCTATATTTAATTACCACCGCAGTTGCGATCACGGTTACGATTAGCTTAGCGCTATTGGTGAGCCCTGGCGTTGGTCATGCTATTCCTACCAATGCTAGCTTTGACGCAAAGCAAGCGCCTACTTTGGTCGAAGTCATCATTAACATGTTTCCGACCAACCCAATTAATGCGATGGCTGAAGGTAACATGTTACAAGTCATTGTGTTTGCATTGCTATTTGGTATTTCCATGGCTTTAAGTGGCGAGGCGGGCAAACGTGTTAGTGCGGTATTTGATGATCTCAACACTGTGATTCTAAAACTTGTGACATTATTAATGAACTTAGCGCCATACGGTATTTTCTGCTTAATGGCTAAACTTTTCACAACCATAGACATAGACTTAATTTATGCTTTGGCTAAGTACTTCTTAGTGGTTGTTGCTGCATTACTCATACATGGGTTTATCAACTACTCAATCATTCTAAAAGTCTTAACTGGGCTAAACCCAATTACGTTTTTGCGCAAAATGAAAGATGCTTGCCTATTTGCATTTAGTACATCAAGCTCATCTGCAACCATGCCTATCACGCTTGAAACAGCAACCAAAAAGCTCGGTGCTCATAATTCTGTCGCATCCTTCACCGTTCCACTAGGTGCCACAATTAACATGGACGGTACTGCCATTATGCAAGGGGTCGCAACAGTATTTATCGCGCAAGTTTTTGCTGTCGATTTAACTCTAAGCGATTATCTAATGGTTATACTGACCGCAACATTGGCATCAGTCGGTACTGCTGGTGTCCCTGGTGTCGGTCTGATAATGCTTGCAATGGTACTCAATCAAGTTGGCTTGCCTGTAGAGGGAATTGCGATCATTATGGGGGTTGACCGCTTACTCGATATGACAAGAACAGCCGTGAATGTTACCGGTGATTGTATGGTGACCTGTGTGGTTGCTAAGTCAGAGAAAGAGTTCGAAGTAGAGATATTTAACGACCCTAATGCAGCCAAAGCCTTGGAAGACTATAAGTCTCTTTAAGCTAGCTCAATATCAACGAAACATTGAAACAAAAAAAGCCGCTCATTTAGCGGCTTTTTTGTTTAGAAATATGTTTAACAGTTCGCGTCGTAAACGGTTAATGCCTTCTCAAGATCTGCAATTAAGTCCTCTACATCTTCTAAGCCAATATGCAAACGAATGATGGGACCCTCTTGCCAGCCTGTGGTCGAACGTAATGCCGCCATGGATTTATTGGCCGTTACTAAACTTTCAAATCCACCCCACGAGAAACCCATTTTAAAGTGATGTAAGCAGTCTAAAAACGCATTAATGGCTTTTTGCGAGCCTTTTTTCATTACAAATGAGAACAATCCATTGCTACCTGAGAAGTCACGTTTAAAGAACTCATGGCCTGGACAGCTCTCTAATGCAGGGTGACGGACATGATCTACCAAAGGATGTGCAACTAGCCAATTAGCCACTTGCAGTGCAGCCTTTTCATGTTGCGCCAGCCTAACTGGCATAGTGCGCAAGCCCCTCAAAGCCAAATACGCATCATCTGCCGATGTACATTGACCAAGTAAATAGGAGTGCTCCCTTAAAGTCGGCCAGTGTGCTTCATTGGCAACGGCCACGCCCATCATGACATCAGAATGACCCACGATGTATTTAGTTGCAGCTTGAATGCTAATGTCTACTCCATGGTCTAGTGGCTTATAATGCCAACCGTTACCATAGGTATTATCTAGCATCGTAATTAAATTATGTTGCTTAGCGACACTGACTAAACTTGGTACATCTTGAACCTCCATTGTAATTGAACCTGGCGACTCTAAAAACAACACGCGCGTATTGGGCTGTATTAATGTTTCAATTTCCGCACCAATCATAGGATCATAGTAAGTCGTTGTAATACCTAACCCTAATAGAATTTTGTCACATAAATCCCGGGTCGGCTCATATGCAGTATCAACCATCAATAGGTGATCGCCTGACTTCAAAAATGACAGTAACGACTGACTAATCGCTGCTGCACCTGACGGATAAAGCGCACACCCTGCCGCATTTTCCAACTCCATAACCGCATCTTGCAACGCATAATGTGTATTCGTACCCCGTCGACCATAAAACAGCGTTCGATTTCCTCGGCCTTTAACCGCATCCTGTAGCTGCTCCACAGTATCAAACACCACGGTAGATGCACGTTGTACAACCGGATTGACAACCCCTTGTGTATACTGGCTCTTGCGACCAGAACTAATCAGTTTGGTATTTTTCTTCATATATTAAACCTTTAAGATACTCGCCAATAATCGATAAGGTAGCGAGATATAGAGTCTTTACGCGTTAACTTAAATCCGGGCCCGTCATCTCCCCACTCTGTAAATGCATCAAGTTCAGTGCGGGAAAACCATTGGGCATGTTCTAATTCGTCTTGCTCAACCGCAATGTCTATCGTCGTTGCTTGAGCAATAAAACCCAGCATTAATGAGCTTGGAAATGGCCATGGCTGAGATGCTAAGTATTTGACATCATTAACATCAATGTTGGCCTCTTCTTTCACTTCACGAATCACTGCTTGTTCTAATGTTTCAGCAGGATCAACAAAACCCGCGAGCGTTGAATATACGCCATCTGGCCATTGTGATTGCCGCCCGAGTAGGCACCGCTCGATACCATCATTGAAAGTATGCGTAACCAGCATGATCACCGCAGGATCTGTTCTTGGAAAAGTCATGTGCTTACAATCTAAATTGCGACATTTACGCGCATGGCCAGCTTCAACACTGCGATTTTCTGTTCCGCATCTACCACAGAATTTATGGGTATTGTGCCAGTAGCACAGTCCTTTCGCGAGTACTCCTACTGAACCCATCTTTGCTGTGAGCTTAGGACCAATTTGACGCATATCCACAAACTCACCGTTATCCGGTAATTCAATTGCATGTCTGTTTTTCTCATGAGTTATATCCAATGCGAAATAACTTTTCTCATCACTTACACCCAGAAAAATAGCATTATCTAGGTTTAATGCCCTAATTTGCTCAAACGACAATGTCAGCAATTCACATGCATGAGGATCCACTAGGTTTTTATCCTCATCTATTAACAACCAGCGGCTATCACTACGCATTTGCGCAATTATCCAGTCGTTACTTTTACGCTCACTGGAAGCGCGATTCAAATGCATTTGTGTGTAATGTAGCACAATCTGTTCCCTGTATATTATTTTGCTCAAAACTAACATAAGCAAAGATAAAGCAAAACCATTTCAACCCATTAACTATTAATCACCCCTCTATAAATAACTTGGTAATTAAAATTTTCTTCTACAAAGTCGAAGATTCAAGCAAAAAAAAAGCCCTTTCGGGCTTAAGTTCTCATGTATCTCATTGTGCTATAACGAGGCAAGATATGCTTGCAGTTTTTGATTTTCGGCTTCTATGTGCCGATAAAACTCAATGTCTTTGAGTTTGCTTGCCGCAGCTGTATCAATCACAATCACTGCATCTCTATGCATTTGTAGAGCTGAAGCCGGGCATGCTGCTGTAAGTGGCCCTTCAATCATGGCTTGAATCGCATCAGCTTTGTTATCACCTGTTGCTAATAGCACCACTTTTTTGGCATCTAAAATTGTCCCTATACCCATCGTAATCGATAGATGTGGCTGGTACTCATCTGCGCCAAAAAAACGCGCATTATCGTCAATTGTTGCTTTCGTAAGCGTTTTTACTCGTGTTCTTGAGGTTAAACCTGATGAAGGCTCATTAAAACCAATATGTCCGTTACGGCCAATACCCAATAATTGAATATCGATGCCGCCTTTCTGCGCTATTTTTTCTTCGTATTCATGACATGCCGAAATGGGATTTTTTGCATCTCCAGGAGGCACAAAGGTGTTCGCATTATCGATATCGATATGATCAAAAAGCTGGCTATTCATAAAGTGACGATAACTCTGCAAATGACTACCATCAAGGCCTAAGTACTCATCTAAATTGAATGAGGTCACACCTTTAAAACTCATTTCACCTGCTTTATTTCGCTCAATTAGTGCCTGGTACAAAGCGACAGGTGTGGAGCCTGTTGCTAACCCCAATATGGAATTTGCATTTTTATTTAGTTGAGCGGTAAAAATATCTGCGCCATAGGCTGCAACTTCAGTCGCATCATTTAGAATAACAATTTGCATAGTTTGAGCTCGATTTGAGAATTAGGAAAAATGGGATCTGAACCTTACTTCGCGTGCAATCAAAGAAAGGTCAGATCAAACCTAATTGGGATACATACTATTAGGCTATTACCATTATGACAACGCTGTCATTATTATCAGAAAATAACCGTTTGTAAAGTAAAAGTGAAAAAAGTTTTGTAATTACTTATTCAATCTTGTGAAGGCCTGACATTATAAGACCTTCACAGAGCCTTGATTTAAACGCTAACGAAGATTTTTCGACGATACATCCAATGTAATACCAATAACTGCACGGCAAGCAATGCTAAAACCGTTAATAAAGGTTGCCATTCCTCTGACGCTCCCGTTACTACGCCACCAAAAACACTGCGTGCGATGAACGCCCAATCAACAAGCGAAGATGCCAAATAAATAATAATCGAGTTCGCACCGATAATCACAAACGGATACGCAAAGCGTTGCCCATCAAATACATCGACTAGGACATAAAACCCTGCGAGTAATATTGCGCTCCAGCCAACTGTTACGAGCACAAAAGAGCTGGTCCACAACTCTTTATTAACCGGGAAATAAATGTTCCAACCCCAGCCAAGTAATAAGGCGACTAAACCAAACCCGAGTAAACGAATAACACTATGCCATTGACCTACGGTATGAGCTTGCGCAATTAGCCGTCCGGCAAATACCCCTGCAATCGCGTTAACGATAGCTGGCAGACTCGACAATACACCTTCAGGGTCTACAGCACGATCTTGATAGCTAATCCCGGGTAGCAAGTGCTTATCAAACCATGCATTCCAACTTCCTACTGCCGATAAGTCACCCGCAACACCGCCGGGAACAGGGATAAAACATAACAGTAACCAATAACCAATCAATATTCCTCCCCCGATACAACCCAACATGCGAAGGCTTGTATGCCAAACGAGTAACATGCAGAAAAACCATGCGATTGCAATTCGGCCCAATACACTGGCATACCGTATTTCATCTAATGCGACGGGCATACCTGTACCCCATCCATGGTTATATAATATCCCCAGTGCAGACAATAAAAATAGCCGCTTTAACGCTTTGTTGTAGTAACCTCTGCGTTCAGAAAAAGGCAAATGGTCAATACGTTTAGGAGACAATCCCATCGCTACCCCTGAGAGAAATATAAACAGAGGGAAAATCAGATCATAAAATGTAAACCCATGCCAAGCACTATGAAGCGTCTGCGCTTCAAATACTTTCCATCCTTGCCAACCAGTTAGTACAAATAACGCTGCAAATATTGATTGTCCGCCTAAAATCCAGAACATATCCATGCCGCGCAGCGCATCCAACGAGGCCAACCGTTTTTTTTCGGTTTTTATTGTCATATTTTTATATACCTTACAAACAAAAAAGCCCCGCTATTACTTCAGCGGGGTTTTTCTCAGGGAGTGTTAAATCTGGCTTCCTGCAATAAATGTTGCTTTCGCAAATAACTGTTCATCTAGTACAACAAAATCAGCATCTGCACCTTCACGTAAATGTCCTTTACTTTTTAGGTTTAAATACTGCGCAGGATACAATGAAGCCATCCTTAGGGCTTCTGGAAGCGATACGTCTAAAGAATCAACCGTATTACGTACTGCACTTGCCATATCTAATACACTACCAGCGAGTTCTCCAGTCGTAGAGTTTAGCCTATCTCCGGTACGAATTACTTTTCTGCCATCAAAGAAGTCAAACTCCATATCATCGGTACCAACAGGTGGCATTGCATCTGTGACTAGAAGTATCTTGCCTCTTTGTTTGGTACGAAGAGCCAGTTTTGCTGATGTGCTATGAACATGATGCCCATCAACAATAAGCCCACACCATGAATTATCATCCCACAAGGCCGCTCCGACGACTCCTGGTTCTCTAGACGTAAAAGGTGACATCGCATTAAACAAATGCGTAAACCCATCAACACCAACTTGCAATGCATTCATCGTCGTCTGAAAATCTGCATTTGAGTGCCCAACGCACACCTTCACACCTAAGCTAATTAATCGCTCTATATCTGCCAATGGTACAGTTTCAGGTGCCAGAGTAACCATTTTCACACCTAAATCTTGACGAGCATAAATCTCAAATTCTAACTCAGAAATAGGTCTAATAAACTGCTCACTATGTGTTCCTTTTTTCGGATGAGATAAATGAGGGCCTTCAAAGTGAATGCCTAAAACTCCAGCCTGACAACTCTCAATTGCTTCTGCTATTGCTTGAGCAGCCTTGTCCATCACTTCGACTTTATCCGTGATTAAAGTGGGCATTAATGCCGTGGAACCGAACTTACCATGAGCAGCAACCATTCTACCTAAACACGCCGTCGTTTGTGCAGCATTAAAAAATGCACCACCACCACCATTCACTTGGACATCGATGAAGCCAGGTACAACCAAACCATCTAATTCAATAACATCCTGACTCGATTCGTCAACCTGATAGCTTACTTTATTATGCTCCACTGCAAAAACGACATCTTTAAGAAAACCTTCACCGTCAAAGAGCTTGTTAGCACGGTACAATTGTCTACCCATTTATTTTACCTCACTTAATTGCTGCTCGACCGAGTGTATAGCAAAATATATTGCCCCCATCTCTGGTGGCTGTTTCGGTAATTCAACTCTATTAGCGATCTCTGGTGCTAGCCATTTATTCAGTGGCTCAGCAAGTCCCCCTATCATCGATAATCGGGGGGGATTATTTTCAAGCAAGCGCCGCGCTAGGTTACTAACGTAATCTGCACCTTGCTTTACAATTGCGAGTGCAACAACATCATCTTGTTCTGCAGCTGTAAATACAAACCGCGCTAACTTAGCATAACTACTCGACGGTTGACCGGCCATTTGTTCAGCAACGCCCATAGCCGTTGTCGTATTAAAATGCTGAGTTAACATTGAGGATAATAACGTTGTTTCACCTAACTTGTCTAAATCTAGTAATGCTGCTTTGACAGCCTCTAATCCCATCCACGCGCCACTGCCCATATCACCTTGTGCAAAGCCATGACCACCAAAGTTCACTGTTTGACCATTGACAAGTGAAAAACCACAAGACCCTGTCCCTGTTATTATTACAGCGCCATCATCTCCCTCATGAGCACCTATACAAGCTGTATGCAGGTCTGTTGTTAAAAACATTTGCTGGAATGGATGATCCCATTGCATTATTTTGTCATACAAAGCGGGTAAATTTACACCAGCCAGACCTAAACCTGCATTTAACGAGTGAACCTGCTCTACATGTAAGCCTGCATCTTGTAATGCAAGTTGGGTAGAGACCATAATTGACTCTAGAGTACGTTCAAGACCGTGCAACGGGTTTGCGGGACCTCCTAGCCCAGTGCCTAACACACCATGCTCTAAAGAATAGATAGTAGCGCGGCATTTTGTTCCTCCGCCATCTATACCTATATATAATTGGTCTTGTTGCACCTGTTTAGCCATCATGTTGCGACCTCTATAAAATGGGTTTTTGCTCAATTTTATTTATTTATTTACTGAGCGTTCAGTCATGTTGAATTAATGTTACACACAAAATGACAGCGTTGTCATTATATTTTTTTTAAAAATGCGTCACATTGAAAAATTCTAATATTGCACAGAATGACATTATTGTCAGGGAAAATTTACCTAATTTATTGAAATAAGCCAAAGAAATGCCATTTTAACTAACTCGGAGTCGACAAGTAGTCTCAATGTTTTAAACCAAAATAACTATAAAAAAACCCAATCAAATTGATTGGGTTTCTAAGCTTAGATAAAATTACTTCACGCCTAATTCTCTTAAGCGCTCTTGCAAATAGCTGTCGGCTGTATAACGTTCTGACAATTTCACTTGAGGATGAGGGTGTAAAAACAACGGTAAAGAAATACGTGACTTTGATGACCCTTTACCTGTTGGATTTATCACACGATGAATCGTCGATGGAAAATACCCACCCGATGCCTCTTGCAACATATCTCCAATATTAATAATTAATGAGCCAAAATCACAAGGCACATCTAACCAGCCACCCTCTTTGGTTTGAACCTGCAAACCCGGTTCATTAGACGCTGGTAACACTGTCAGTAAATTAATGTCACCATGCGCCGCGGCACGAATTGCACCTGGCTCTTCGTCACCTGTCATTGGTGGATAGTGCAAGATTCTAAGTAATGTTTGCTCAGATTGCGCAATCATGTCTTTAAGATCAATTGAAAACTTTGCTCGAACATCTTCTGGGGCTTGCGCCTGTACCCAACTCAATAACTCAGCAGCAAACTCATTCGCTAACCTATAGTACTCGCGGATTTCAGCATCTAGTTGTGCAGGTACACGGCCCTTAGGGTAAACATGAAAATACTCTTTGATATCCTTTACGGTAAAACCTTTAGCAACTTCCGATACATCCGGTGGGAAATAGCCATCTTGGGTTGCTTTATTAAATAAATAATCGTGTTTTTCTTCAGAGTTGAAAAACACCTGCCAGTTTTCATAAATCGACTCAACTAATGACTGCGGAATTGGGTGGTTTTTTAATACACCAAACCCTGTATTGCGTAGAGATTCGACAAATTGAGATGCTGCATCAGGAGCACGATAATCGACTGTTGGTAGTTGTTGCATATGGTTCCACCCAGATTGTTGCGTAATAAACCGGTCACTCTTGATAATACATTCAAGCGATCAATTTAAATAATCTATCATTGCTCGCGAGGATAGATAAATAAGCCAAATCAGATAAGGACTTTTGTCCTCTTTACGCTCAGGTAATACAAGTAGTTTGATTTAGCTCAAATTTACAATGGGTAACCGAATAACCCATTGCAGACCACGCTCCGTACTGGCTACGCTATATTCACCTTCTAATGCGCCACTGATAATATTAGCTGCCACAGGCGCACTCAATCCTACATGACCTAAATTGCCACGGCGAGATGTAACAAAAGGTTTGAGTAACTCATCAACAGTTACGTCAATAAGCCCAACACCATTATCGCAGTATTGAATCTCTAACAATTCATGAGCCACGGCAAACTTAATCTCTATAGGTCCTTTTTTATCCACAAGGCCATGACAGATTGAGTCTTCTATAATGTTGCTCATCACTAACTGCACCAAATTGGCATCCAAAGACATAGGCATATTTTTGCTTTGAGAAGTCAATTTAAACTCAACGCCCGTATCATCAATACAATATTGTGAAACCAATTGCTCCATCACTTCCACAAAATCACACCGGCCAGGCTGTGCTGGCGACTCAGCTTTTGATATCGTTTTTAGTAAATTAACGAACTCAGCAACTCGGCCTAAGCTTCTCTCGCACAACTTAATGCTCTCACAAGACTGAATCAGTGAGTCAGAAAGCATGTTTTGTGATAATGTTTGTTGTTCGAATGCATCTACTAATTCACGTGTCAGAGCCAATAAATGGGAAACCGCAGTGATCCCCGTCCCTAAAGGCGTATTGATTTCATGGGCGACGCCTATGACCATTTTGTTCAGTGCATCCGACAGCTGGCGTTTAACCTGCAACGCATTTACTTCAAGCAGTTTTATTTGAGTGTTTACCCGGGCATTAATTTCAGCCGGTCGAAAAGGCTTACTTATATAGTCGACACCGCCAACTTCTAATGCCTCAACAATATTTTCGGTATCTGTATATGCACTGACAAATACAATTGGGATATGTGATGTGGCCTTATTTGACTTCAATATTCGGCATAAATCTACCCCACTCATTTTCGGCATTTTAATATCTGTGATAATTAAATCGGGGGTTTGATTATCAATTAATTGCAACGCCGTATGTCCGCTTGTCGCCGCTCTAATTCTAAAACGTGGACATTTAAGAATAAGCTGCAACACCTGCAGGTTTTCTGCAATATCATCCACTATTAATATATCAAACATACTATTTCCCTAAGTCTAATGAATAGAAGTATAGCCAAATACATTCTGATTGCTCAGTACATGCTATCTTTATCGTTTTCTTGTGAAAAATGTATTGCGGACTATGGTTTAGGTCAGGGCATTTAAAAAGTAAAGTTATTAAATGAGAGCAAAGTTGTTAGTTAACTTATTGTTTTATTCAATGGGCTTTTTGTTGATACTGCTGCTCAGCACGATGCTATACTCTTTTCATATATCAAAACAAGAAGTTCGTACCCTCAGCGCAATCAATACATTACAAAATTTAACCGGTGAACTGAAGTTAAGTTCTGATTTGCTGACAAGCTATGCGCGCAGTTATTCAGTAACAGGTGAACCTCAATGGCTTATTTTATTCAATCATGTTTTGGCCGTTCGAAATGGTTACTTTGCCCCCCCAAAAGATCCTATTAATTACTGGGATAACTTAGCTAGAAGCTCTGTAAGACACCTCAGTAATTCTTTAGATGAAAAAAGCCACCCTTCCATTATTGAGCGTATGGCCAACACAGGTATTCAACAAGAAGAAATATATAACCTCACCATTGCACTTGAAACATCAGAACAATTAGTGAAACTCGAAGAGCAAGCATTTGCCCTTATTTCGTCTGACACTCACAGCGGGAAAATTGCAGCGCAAAATATTGTGTTTGGCCAACCATATTTAAAAGAAAAAGCAAAAATCATGAATGCAATAGCCCATGCCAGTAATGTAATAGGCATAAGAAAAAGCCTTCACAGAGACGCGTTAACTCAACAAACTAACCTCAATAAAATGCTTTTAATTGCCTGCTTTACACTCATATTCTTAATGTTTTTAATATCTTACATCATGCTCAGAGTTCGCTATTTCCTGCCGTTGAGGCAAATACATAAAGCCATTGCGGTGTCCGGTAACAAAAAAAGCTATGCCTTACAACTCCCCCCTAATTTACCGGGTGAATTAGGCACGTTAGCCCGCGAATTTAATAGTACACTTAACCAGTTAAACCGTAAAATTCATGCTGCAAGTAGCATCGAAAAATACAGCACGTCATTACGGGGAAAGAATCTATTTAATGATGTGGTTAAAGAGTCGCTTCAATTTGTTGCATTAGAATATCAAGCGCCAAGTTGTGGTATTTTCACCATTGAAGAAGACCGCTTTCAATTGTTCGACTTTACAGGAGCAAAACCTTGTTTTGACGAAGCATCTCCTTATATAAAAGCAACCGTAAAAACAAGTCAACGCCAACACTTATCCTCAACTGACCAGAACTTTATCATTATGCTCGAAGAGCAGCCGCTACAGTTAGCTGAAATTCATTTATTACCTCTGCTAGTTAGTGATCGCTGTATAGGCATTTTATACATTGGCTGTGTGTTCAAGTTAAGTGATGAGCAACTTGATGGACTAGATCAAATTAGTCGTGAGCTTGCTGTCTCGATGGAGATTAGCAGTCATAATTTAAAGCAACAAGAAATTAAAACTGCACTCTCACAACAGCTAGAGCTTACCCATCATATCGTTAATGCAATTCCGAATCCCACATACTACCGAGATGAAAATGGCACCTTCATGGGTATTAATAGAGCGTTTTTACAGTTTCTCAATCAATTCGAAGTCGATGTTATCGGATCATCACTTAACGATGTGTTTGATTCTGGAACCGCCAGCTTATTTTATGATCAAGCCCAAACCATATTCCAAAATCAAATAAATGTTGTTTATGAACTTATAACACTAGATGGACACGACAATGCCGTTGAACTCATCGTCTATGAAGCCCCTTTCTTTGATAGCCAGGGCCAAGTCGCTGGTATTGTGGGTATGTTCCTTGATGTGACGCAAAGAAATGAGCTAGAAAGAGAGCTGCTAGCGTCTAAAGAAGTGGCCGACCGTTCTGCACAAGTCAAAGGGGAGTTTTTAGCGAATATGAGCCATGAGATCCGCACCCCTATGAATGCGATTATAGGGATGGCTCATCTAGCACTAAATACGGATCTAAATCCTAAACAACATAATTACGTGCATAAAATCGATGTGGCTGCAAAACAACTACTCAGACTAATAAATGACATTCTAGATTTCTCAAAAATTGATGCGGGTAAAGTTGAAATAGAAAACACCCCATTTGAGTTAGACAAACTTTTAGAGAATGTGACAACCATCATTGCCATTAAAGCACAGGAGAAACGACTGGAATTAATTTTTGATGTACCTCCAAACATTCCAAATAACCTGATGGGCGATCCCTTGCGATTAAGCCAGGTTCTAATCAATCTTGCAGGCAATGCCGTTAAATTTACAGACCAAGGCACAGTCACCATCCAAATTCGCCAACTTGAAACAACCGAAAAAATTTCAAAGCTCACTTTTTCTGTTATCGATACAGGCATTGGCATGAATCCCCAACAACAGAAAAAACTCTTTAAGTCATTTTCTCAAGCCGACTCATCAATAACCAGAAAATATGGCGGCACAGGTTTGGGTTTAACCATCTCACAGCAATTGGTCAAACTTATGGGAGGCGAGATCTATGTTGAGAGTTCTAATGGTCAGGGCTCAACTTTCTCTTTCACGCTAGAGCTTCCTCTCAATGAAACAATCACGAACAAAGATGTACCCCGCCTCAATGGGCCTAGAAAGATCTTAATTGTTGACGATAACGAACACGCTAAAGAAGTTCTGTTCGGCATGCTCAGTAACATGAATGCGTCTGTATCTTGTGCATCCAATGCCACCGATGCAATTAATATGATCATTAAAGCTAAGCATCCTTATGATGCTATGATTATAGATTGGCAGATGCCGGAGTTAGACGGTCTGACAGCCATTGAAATACTAAACAAACGACAACTGCTCAATCAAACCAAGGTGTTATTAACAACCGCCTATGGTAGAGAGCTCGAGCTAAAAGAACACGAAAAGTCAATAATTGATGGAGTGATATTAAAGCCTGTGAGCGCCTCTCATTTATTCGATACACTCGCCGGTTGCTTAGGGACTTATACACACGAGAGCACACAGCAAAACAAAATAGCCAGCCATCCTCATTGCTTAGCAGGTATTACTATACTATTAGCGGAAGATCAGCCTGTGAATCAAGAGATAGCAGTCGAAATTTTATCAAGCTATGGTGCGAACGTTAAAGTGGCAAACGATGGTATAGAGGCTTTAAAACAACTCGAAGAAGATATCTTCCATATTGTTTTAATGGATATGCAAATGCCCAATATGGGCGGTATTCAAGCTTCAAAAGAAATTCGTAAATTTAAAAACGAACGTGACCTTCCGATTATCGCGATGACAGCCAATGCAATGCAAGAAGATATTTCCCACTGCCTTGACGCCGGTATGAACGACCATATCGCTAAACCCATCGATGTGCCCACAATGATAAGTAAAATTCAACAATATGCCTCTCCTCTAAAGCCTGACAATACAGCTCAAACACAAATATCATCATCAGATGAAGCTACATTTGATACCCTCGACGAGGCGTCCTCTGAGCAACTTATAAATGGGATTAACATTGAAGAAGGCATAGAACGAGCTGCTGGAAATCAACAAATATATTTCAATATCCTCACCACCTTTTTATCACAACAAGTGGAGGAACTTATAAACCTCAAGCAAGCTATCGCCATTGCAAATTATGATCTCGCCGCAAACATCCTTCATGCGATTAAAGGCGCAGCGGCAAACTTGTCAATATACTTCATTACAGACAAAGCAAAATCGCTAGAAAGTCAGTTAAAAACGATGACTGTTAACATAGATGACATTGACGGGATGATAGAGTTTGTTCGCAGAGCACTGGTACTATGCCCTCGAGTAATTGCTCAGCAGCTGCATGATAATACGGGCACAGTTCATGAACCTGACTCAATACAAATTTTAGAAAAGCTTGCTCAAGCATTGCAAGAGTTTGATACCAATGCCTCTGATATTGTTTTGCAATTAACCAGCAATGAGTATTTAAGTTCCGAAGAACTCGATGAACTTAAAACACTCATTGCTCGATTTGAGTTTACACAAGCACAGGTTGCGCTGACAAAAGTACAGAGTAAAATTTCTAAAGGTAGTTCAACCTACATGCACTGAGGTTTTTTACCCAATTGCCATGCCGCTCTTTTTAATTGTGACGCACCTCCCATTTTCGAGCTTAAGTTATCAATGCGACTCTGTGGAGCTGGGTGCGTTGACATAAACTCTGGTGGACGGTTCCCCGATGATGCGGCTTCCATATTTTCCCATAATGCTACCGACCCTTCAGGTTCAAAGCCCGCCTTTGCCATGAGTTCAAGCCCTATTACGTCCGCTTCACTTTCGTGGGTTCGTCCAAATGGTAGAGCCACACCGTATTGTGCACCCAGTCCTAACCCCTGCATAATTGCATTTCGGTACTCAACATTCCCCATTTGCAGCGCGGTACTACTCGCTTGAAGACCAAATTGCAACAAGCTATTCTGAGATACTCGCTCATTTGAATGCTCTGCAATTACATGACCAACTTCATGTCCCATGACTGCAGCTAATTGATGCTGATTTTTTGCCACCTTAAGTAAGCCTGTGTGCACCCCAATTTTACCTCCCGGTAAAGCAAACGCATTTGCACTTGGTTCCTTGAATACGACCACTTCCCATTGCTGGTTTGCATAATTACTGGGTAATTCAGCAATAAGATGATTAGCTATACACTTTACATACGCATTTGTTACAGGATCATCTTCTATTGTTTGCTCTTTTTTCATTTGTTCAAAACTCGCAGATCCCATTTCATTCATTTTTTGATCTGAATAAAGTGCGATTTGAGTCCGGCCTGTCGGGGAAGTCTTGCACCCTGCAATCACTAAAACAATTCCAACGATCAACAGTATTTGTTTCATATTATTATCCAAGTTATGTCATTTATTGCTCTAGTTTAAAACATCTATGATTTGACTCAAGCGGTAAGCTCATACTTTTTTATGCATTCAGACACCTGAATCGCCAATTTATCTTTAATTGCCCAAAAGTTAAAACCTTAAAACCATTCACCTCATATCAACCTAATTTAGGGAGAATTTGTTACTATTGAAAACCGTGTGAAAATAAAGCATAACCAATGACTCTAGAACACCCTCTCGGCCGATTCTTATTACCTTTGCTCGCAAGTATTGTGGCACTCACACCTCTGGCGATTGATTTATATTTACCAGCCATGTTGGTGATTGCATCTGATCTTAACACCGACCTGGAAAACGTTCAGGTTTCTTTAAGCAGTTACTTAGGTGGGTATGCGCTTGGGATGATGGTTTTTGGCCCACTTGCCGATAGGTTTTCACGAACTCGTCTTACTCAAATTGGGTTACTCGGTTTTGCAATGACCTCTGCAGCACTTGCAATCACACAGGACATCCAAGTTTTTTGTATATTAAGAATCCTCCAAGCTTTTTTTGGCGCCGCAGCCTCTGTCGTTGTCCCTGGCGTAATTAGACATTATTACAAAGAAAACACTGCCAAGGGCATGTCATATGTGTCAATGATCATGATGGTGGCCCCACTGGTTGCCCCCTCACTCGGTGCTATGTTGATGCTTGTCTGGCATTGGAGTGCCATATTCTTTGTATTAACAGGGTATGCTATTACCATACTTATCATTACACTCACTGTCAGTATTGATGTCCCTCGGTTTACAAACGATAAAATGACACTTCATTTTTTTACTCGCAACTATCTGACTGTTTTTTCTAATAGATCATCTCGCCACGATATATTAACGTCAATGCTCGTATCATTTGCTTTTTTTTGTTTTTTAACATCTGTCCCATTTATTTATCTAGACTACTATCAAGTATCTGAGCAATTATTTGGAATGCTCTTCGCGCTGAATATAATTGCCTTGATGTTTGGTAACTTTCTCAATACCAGACTCGTTCCCAAGATTGGATCCAGAAAAATGCTCTATATTGGCCTATTAATTGGCTTAGTTTCAGGGATATCTGTATTAGTGCTTAGTATTTACGGTGTATCTGTGTGGATACTTGCCAGTGCGATTGCGCCGCTTATGATGAGCTTAGGGATCACAGCAAGTAATGCTGATGCACTAATCTTAATTGCATTTGAAAAACATACGGGAACGGCAACCGCTGTGATCGGCACACTACGGTTTGGCAGTGGCACATTAATAGGTCCTCTTCTCGCGCTCATACAGCCACAAAATACCATTCCATTCGCTGCACTGATGTTTTCAGCTGTAATACTCGCTGGGCTATGTCAAATTCAACAACGACGTTTTTTGCCAGATACAAAAAAGGCCGGAGAACCGGCCTAGTTATATACCTTTTTCAATATTTATTCAGCTTCTTTAGACACCATAACCATTGCCGGGCGTAATAAGCGTCCGTTTAAGGTGTAGCCTTTTTGCATAACAGCAAGTACTGTATTAGGTGAAACATCATTACTTGGCTGAATAGACATCGCTTGATGAAATTCGGGGTTGAACGTTTCACCTTGAGGGTTAACCGTCTCAACACCAAACTTAGCGACTGCATCTGCAAAGCTTTTTAATGTCATATCGATGCCTTCAAGAACGGGCTTCAGCGTTTCATTTTCTTTATCTGAAAACTCAATCGCACGCTCTAAATTGTCAATGACAGGTAATAGCTCATTTGCAAACTTTTCTAAAGCAAATTTGTGTGCCTTCTCAACATCCTGAGCTGCGCGACGACGCATATTCTCAATATCAGCCGCAGCACGGACAACACTATCTTTTTGATCAATCACTTGCTGCTTCGTTGCTTCAAGCTCAGCGTATAGACCCGCTATTTCTTCTTCAGGGCTTAGTTCAGCTTCAACTTCGTTTACTTCAACTTCTTCAACTGAGTCGACGTGCTCAACTGGCTCTACAATTTCTTGCTCATGTTCAGTGGCATTATTTTGCTCAGACATGTAAAACTTCTCCGATTCTTTACAATTGTGGCTAATTATGGGGATTGAATTCTTAGATTCAAGTCCCAAAACTCTCAATTTTAGAAAATTCTCCAATGATTGCTTCTATGGGCGCATATACTGGACAAATTATACAAAAGCGACTCTGATACTCACCCTCAGTAAAGTAAGGCAAACTCAAGATTAAGGAGTCTTCAATGTTTAGAGTGTTAAGTTCGTTGGCATAGAGAACTGATATGCCATTTTTGAATGCCAGCCGGTCTTCCACCTCATGTAAAAATGGCACCCCAATATTGAGTTCTCCCTCGAGCTCAAGGCCTTGGTATAAATATCGCTCTCCAACGACAATACTATTATCTGTACCCAACTGTTGATTCAGCTCTCGAGTCCATTGCGCCAGTTGATCATGGCACTGTGGCGGAGCACAGTTTGCCATTGCCTTCATTCGATAAAGGCCTTCGATCAACGTTTGTTGACTAAATACCGTATTCATCCACGCGGCAAATTGGTAACGTAGTGCATCGGTATCGTTTTCTGGCTTTCTAATACAAATATTATGAGACTGCCCTGCCTTATCAATCAATAACACAAGCCAAGTCATACTATCAAAGCCTAAAACCTCAACCCTAAATACCAATCGAGAACTCGCCTGCGGCAAGCCTACACAACAACACACTTGATACTTTTGACTTAAACCATGGGCAAACTCAACCAGCTGCGTTTGTTGTGGCTGCCAATAAGCCCCTACTTTAATTCCTCAAACCAGTATCGAAAACCTGCCTCAGTGGGCACTCGGCCAGCTGACGTGTGAGGTGAATATAATAGCCCTTCTCGCTCAAGCCTTGCCATCACATTTCGAACCGTTGCAGAACATACGACCATGCCCTTTTGCTTGGCTATTTTACTCGATGCAACGGGACTACCTTCGCTATCGCAGTAAAGACTCATAACGGCTGTAAAGATTTGTTGGTCACGTGCTGTAATTTTCATATTATTTTAATGGTGACGTTAATTGTCAGTTTCAAGTAGCAAAGATTTCAGTTAGTCTTGCGCTATAAAGAACAAGGGCTATATAAAGATGACATCACCTTTTAAAACCATAGGTTTAATCGGCAAACCAAGCCATGAAGGCGCCGCGTTGACATTACAACGCTTATATACCTTTTTGCAAGCATTAGGTTACGAGGTTTTAGTAGAATCTCGCGTCGGTGCCCAAATTGACGCCATAAACAACAACTCATTAACAGAACTTGTCGAATTAGGTCGTTTATGTGATTTAGCAATTGTCGTAGGTGGCGATGGTAATATGCTAGGCGCTGCAAGGGTATTAGCACGCTTTGATGTTGCTGTTATTGGCGTAAACCGCGGAAACTTAGGCTTTCTCACCGATTTGAGCCCTGATGGGTTTGAAGCAAGCCTTGAAGCCGTATTGCGAGGCGAGTTTATTGCCGAGTCTCGATTTTTGCTCGAAGTTGAAGTTTACCGCCATGCGGAATTAAAAAGTGCTAATTCTGCGGTTAATGAAGCGGTTTTACATGCCGATAAAGTCGCGCATATGATTGAGTTTGAAGCGTTCATTGACGATGAATTTGTGTTTTCTCAACGTTCCGATGGACTGATAGTATCAACACCAACAGGATCTACAGCTTATTCATTATCAGGCGGTGGGCCAATTTTAACACCTGAGCTCAATGCAATGGCGTTGGTGCCTATGTTTCCACATACACTCTCAAGCAGACCTTTAGTCGTGGATGCAGATAAGCAAGTCAGGCTCAAACTAAGTTTATCAAATACTGACAGTTTACAAGTGAGTTGTGACAGTCACGTAGTACTGGCTGTATTGCCCGGTGATGAAGTAGTGATAAAAAAAGCAGATAAAAAATTGCGCTTAATCCACCCGAAATCATATTCCTACTACAATGTTCTTAGACAAAAATTAAATTGGGGTAGTAGGCTTTACTAATGCTATAGAGATGACGCACAATAGCAAATTAGCATTTTTCTAAATTAGGAAATTATAAGAATTATGAGCTACATTGTTTTTTCTACCTTGGTATTACTTATTACCTTATTAGGTGTCTATGTGGTTATTGAAAATAATCGTAAAAAGGCCAGAGACGCTGAGAAAAAAATATTCAATGATCGATTAAAAAATATCACATCTCAATTTAAATCTAGAACTGCAGAGTTTGTTGACGCAAAAGCACTGCGTCCAAAATACTCTCCTAAAATTAACGCTATTGTCGGTAATTTTTTCGTTGTTCAGCCTCATACTGAAGAAAATCTTGATCAACTTGAGCGTGTTGCCGAGCAGTTTGTTATGTCTGTGGTTTTTGAATTAAACAAATGCCGTGAAACGGGCAATATTGACTTGCTCGCCGATCAGTTACAGTATTTTGTTGCTGAACTCCCTAGCTCGGGGATTGCCTTTAATAAAGAATTCTATCATGAGATTCTACCTGCATTAATTGTCATGATAAAAACCCCAGACCAAGGCCCTAGTACACCGCAAAGTGAAGAGCTTACTGACGGCCAAGATGCTGTGCAATTAGAGAGTGAACAAGAGACAGAAAAAGACACCACACAAAAGGCTGCGGCTATAGCTCAATAATTTAGGTTAACGACTTAATAAAATCTATTTTCAGGTTGCATTTATTATAAACACTGTATAAATTAACAGTAAATAACTGTTTGGATACACAGTATGTTAACCAATTTGGAAGTCAATGACTTCGCTATCGTAAGTGCCCTCAATATCGAGTGGCACGCTGGTATGACTGCCATCACTGGTGAAACCGGTGCTGGTAAGTCAATTGCAATAGATGCCTTATCGTTATGTCTCGGTGAACGTGCTGATCCTGCCGCGGTTCGTCCAAGTGCCGATAAAGCACAAATAAGCGCTCATTTTGATATTAGCCAGCTTCCTATTGCACAACAGTTTTTATCTGAGCATATGCTTAACAACGACGATGAAGATTGTATTTTACGTCGAGTCATTAGTAAAACTGGCCGCAGTAAAAGCTATATTAATGGCATTTCTGTTACTGCCAGCCAACTTAGAGAACTTGGTCAGTACCTCATTTCAATTCACGGCCAACATGCCCATCAGTTACTACTTAAACCAGAACACCAACTGCATCTATTGGATTCTTATGCTGGCCACACGCCACTCATTAATGCAGTTAGAACTCAGTACATTCACTTCAATAAATTACAACGTGAGCATAGCGAGCTGCTAAAGCAACAACATGCACAGGCCGCACGTCAGCAATTGCTTGAATATCAAGTGGCCGAGTTGAACGAGTTTGCAATCGCACAGGATGAGTATGAAGCTATCGAAGTCGAACATAGTAAACTCAGTAATAGCCAAACAATTATTGAGACGTGTCAACGAGAGTTACAACACTTATATGAACGAGATGAACAAACAGTATTAAGCCAGTTACAGCAAAGTGTGCAACAATTTGTTGATTTAACTGGTTACGACCAAGCTTTAGAACCTATAGCACAAATGCTTGATGAAGCAGCTGTGCAAGTTGAAGAGGCATGTAGAGAGCTACGTAGCTATAGCGAAAATATCGAACAAGACCCCATGCGCCTGCAAGATGTCGAGTCTCGGCTTTCTCAAGCTATGGACTTATCTCGAAAACATCATATAAAACCTCAGGAACTGTATGAGTTTCATCAGCAGTTGTGCGATGAATTACAAAGTATCAGCTCAGATTCTGCACGCATTGATGACTTAGAAATAGAGATTGCGGATTCATTACATGCATATCAAGTCGCTGCACGCTCATTAAGCGACAGTCGCTGTAAAGCAGCAGCCAAACTCAATGCTTTAATTTCTCAAAGCATGTATTCGCTATCAATGGACAATGGTCGTTTTTCAATTGAACTACAACAAGTGCCACAACAAAAACCTAATAGCTCAGGCTTTGATAACATTGAGTTTTTAGTCTCAACAAACCCAGGGCAACCTTTACAGCCACTTGGCAAAGTGGCGTCTGGTGGCGAGCTTTCTCGGATCAGCTTGGCAATCCAAGTTATTATTGCACAACGAGTGACAACACCGACACTTATTTTTGATGAAGTGGATGTAGGGATCTCTGGGCCCACAGCTTCACAAGTTGGTAAACTACTACGACAACTCGGAGACTCTACCCAGGTGATCTGTGTAACACATTTACCGCAAGTCGCCTGTAGTGGACATCAACAACAGTTTGTCGCAAAAACAGTGAAAAATGGGCAAACGTTTACTTCTATGGAAGCCCTTGAACACTCTAAGCGCATTGCAGAAATCGCGCGGCTTATCGGGGGAAATAAAATAAGTGATACAACAAAAGCCAGTGCTGAAGAGTTACTCCTAGTACAAAGCGCATAGCACCAAACAGTACCAGCCAAACCAATTTGTGAATACAAAAAATAAGGCCCAATTAAGGGCCTTATTGTCTCCAGGGTAGTACAAACTAAACTTCTAAATAATCTAAAATACCTTCCGCTGCGTTGCGCCCTTCAAAAATAGCAGTCACAACGAGGTCTGAGCCTCTCACGGCGTCCCCTCCTGCAAAGATTTTTGGGTTGCTAGTTTGATGGGTATAAGCGCCCTGTTCCGGTGCTTCTATGCCCCCCCAGCTATTAATTTGCACATCATACTGTGATAACCAGTCTAAGCTATGTGGTTTAAATCCAAATGCAACCAACACAGCATCAGCATCTAAAACATGTTCAGAGCCTTCCACTTCCTGAGCCCGACGACGACCATTTTCATCCGCATCACCTAGCTGCGTTTTAATCATTTTCACACCAGCCACATTGCCGTTACTGTCTAATACTATCCCTTTTGGCTGAACATTAAATTGAAACTCAATACCTTCTTCTTTGGCATTTTTTACTTCACGTCGAGAGCCAGGCATGTTCTCTTCATCTCGACGATAGGCACAGGTGACTTTTGTAGCCCCATGACGTACCGAGGTTCGTACACAATCCATCGCTGTATCTCCCCCTCCTAAAACCACTACTTTTTTGCCAGCCATATCAATATAAGGTTGCTTAGACTCGTCATAGCTCATAACACGATTGGTATTGCCTATTAAAAATGGCAAAGCATCATGAACACCCATCGCATCTTCATTCTCTAGACCTCCGCGCATACTCTGATATGTCCCAACGCCTACAAATACCGCATCGTACTCACTAAGGAGATCATCCATGGTAATATCAGTGCCAATCTCGGTATTTAATCTAAACTCAACGCCCATTTCAGTGAAAATTTCTCGGCGTTTCTCCATGACTGACTTTTCAAGCTTAAAAGATGGTATCCCAAAAGTTAGCAATCCCCCTATTTCAGGATTTCTATCAAACACCACCGGTTTAACACCATTACGCACGAGTATATCTGCACAGCCTAACCCAGCAGGACCAGCGCCAATAACAGCAACTTTTTTGTCTGTCCACACAACATACGACATGTCTGGTTTCCAGCCTTGTGCAAATGCCGTATCTGTAATGTATTTCTCAATATTACCGATAGTCACAGCACCAAATTCTTCATTGAGTGTACATGCGCCCTCACACAAGCGATCTTGCGGACACACTCGGCCACATACTTCCGGTAAACTATTTGTTCTATGAGACAATTCCGCCGCTTCAATTATCCTGCCGGTACGAATTAACTTTAGCCATTGTGGAATATAATTGTGTACTGGGCACTTCCACTCGCAATACGGATTACCACAATCTAAGCAACGGTCCGATTGAGAGTTAACTTGATTTGTTGAGAATGGTTCATAAATTTCAACAAATGATTGCTTTCGAGTAGAAATTGGTTTTTTTCTCGGGTCTACTCGTTGTACGTCAATAAACTGATACACATTTTCGCTCATACTTCCCCCTATTGAGCCTGAACACGAAGTTCAGCACTGCTGCGTGCTCTATGACCAAGTAAGCTATTAACATCACTAGATTTAGGCTTAATCAACTTAAACATTGGTAAGTACAATTCAAAGTTAGCTAAGATTTGCTCAGCTCTTGAAGAGCACGTTAAGTCTAAGTGTTCAGCAATCATGCCGCGCAAATGCTCTTGATGAGAGACTAAGTTTTGTAAACTAACAACTTCCACCAATTCAGGGTTGATACGCTTAGTAAAGTCATCACTTTCATCTAAAATGTATGCAAAACCTCCGGTCATACCCGCGCCAAAATTAACGCCGACTTGCCCCAGAACACATACCACACCGCCAGTCATATATTCACACCCGTTATCTCCTAATCCTTCTACAACGGCATGGACACCCGAGTTTCTGACTGCAAAGCGCTCGCCAGCTCTGCCGGCAGCATATAATTTCCCTCCCGTTGCACCGTACAAGCAGGTATTACCTATTATTGTGGCTTGATGACTTGCGAAGCTTGACCCCATAGGTGGGCGCACAACTAATTTCCCACCAGCCATTCCTTTGCCAACATAATCATTTGCGTCGCCAACAAGAGTTAACTCAAGGCCACCCACATTCCAAACCCCAAATGACTGACCCGCAGTGCCATGAAGCTCAACTGCAACTGGATCAGCTGCCATTCCTTGGTTTCCGTGAATACTGGCAATATAGCCAGACAACATCGCACCGACAGAACGGTCAGTATTGGCAATCCGATTCACTAGCGAAATACCGCTTTTATTAATAATTGCTTGCTTTGCTTTGTCTAACAACAGTTCATTCAACTTACCCTGATAATGTGAAATATTCGGGGCTGAACAATACAGTGTTTCATTTGTTGGATTATTAGGTTTCGCTAACAAGTCAGATAAGTCCAACTTACTCTGCTTCGCTGTTTTGCCTTCGATCATATCCAATAAATCTGTTCGGCCTATCAGATCAACCAGTCTGGTAACTCCCAGCTGAGCCATGATCTCCCTCGCTTCTTGCGCGATAAATTTAAAGTAGTTCATCGCCATTTCAGGTAAACCATGATAGTGCTTTTGTCGTAATGTATCGTCTTGTGTTGCTACACCTGTCGCACAATTATTCAAATGGCAAATTCTCAAGTATTTACACCCAAGCGCAACCATCGGACCGGTGCCAAAGCCAAAGCTTTCTGCACCCAAAATTGCTGCTTTTATAATATCGAGGCCCGTCTTTAGACCACCATCTGTTTGTAACCGAATACGATGACGTAAGCCATTTTCGACCAATGCCTGCTGTGTCTCTGCTAACCCAAGCTCCCAAGGACTGCCTGCATATTTGACAGAAGTGAGTGGGCTAGCGCCTGTCCCGCCATCATAGCCCGCAATCGTGATTAAATCGGCATAAGCCTTTGCCACACCTGTTGCAATTGTGCCAACACCTGGTTCCGATACCAATTTCACTGAAATCATCGCATTAGGGTTAACTTGTTTTAAATCAAAAATCAGTTGGGCTAAATCTTCAATTGAATAAATATCATGATGCGGTGGTGGAGAAATCAACGTCACCCCAGGTACCGAGTATCTTAACTTAGCGATATAGGGGGTAACTTTTTCCCCTGGGAGCTGTCCACCTTCACCAGGTTTTGCCCCTTGCGCAACCTTTATTTGAATCACATCAGCGCTTTGTAAATAGTGAGGTGTTACACCAAAGCGTCCAGACGCAACTTGCTTGATACGCGAGTTCTTTTCAGTGCCAAAGCGTAATTTGTCTTCTCCACCCTCACCTGAGTTCGAACATCCACCCAAACGGTTCATTGCAATTGCCAAAGCTTCATGAGCTTCAGGAGAAAGTGCACCAATGCTCATTGCCGCAGAATCAAACCGTTTATAAAGTTCTGTGGCAGGTTCTACATCTTCAATTGAGACTGACTGTTGTGCCATATTAAGCGCTAACATATCTCGTAGATTGGTAACCGGTCGATTATTTACTAAATTCGCATATACTTGATAGTCAGCATAATTTCCCGAGCGTACAGCAACTTGTAACGTACTCACGACATCTGGATTATAAGCATGGTACTCTTCACCATGAACAAACTTTAATAAGCCACCATGACTCAATAACTTACGTTTACTGTATGCCAGTTTGTGCAGCTTTGTTTGGTCTGATTCAAATTCATCGAAGCACGCACCTTGAATTCGGCTCGCAACCCCTTTGAAACACAGTTCAACGAGTTCATTAGACAATCCAACCGCTTCAAATAACATAGAACAACGATATGAAGCGATGGTACTAATGCCCATTTTTGACATTATCTTGTATAACCCTTTATTTATCGCTATACGATACGATATCGTGACTTCCCGATAACTTTTCTTAATGACTTTATCGTCACACATTGCAACTAAAGATTCATAAGCTAAATAAGGGTAAACTGCTGTAGCGCCAAAACCAAGTAACACCGCAAAATGGTGTGGATCTCGCGCACTGCCCGTTTCTACAATTACGTTGGCATCACATCGCAAATTAGTATTGACCAACCTTTGCTGTACTGCGCCCACAGCCATTGCCGCTGGTACCGGCAAGGTATCTTTCGTTGTGTTCCTATCACTCAAAATAACCATCACACACCCTGACTTAGCACTTTTTTGTGCCTCATCACAGATCCGCTTAACTGCGTTTTTCAAGCCTTCTTCAGGCGCATAGTTTAAATCAATACAGCAAGCGCTATAATGTGCATCATCAGCTTCTTTAAGCTGCTGCATATCTGAATATGTTAATATCGGTGAGTCAAATTGGAGACGTTTGGCATGACCTGTTGTCTCGTTAAATACATTTTGCTCTCGACCAATACAGGTGGCCAACGACATAACGTGATTTTCACGTAATGGGTCTATCGGTGGGTTTGTAACTTGGGCAAACTTTTGTCTGAAATAGTCATATAACGCACGAGTTCCTTCGGAAAGAACCGCAAATGGGGTATCATCTCCCATAGAACCGGTTGCTTCTTGACCATTATCACCCATCACGCGCAAAACCTGATCTAGCTCTTCATTACTATAACCAAACAATTTCTGATACGTTTGTAACGTCACCTTATCAAAACTGCGCTGACCCGTATCCTGCTGCTCGTCAAGCTGTTCAAACGGGGTCAAACGTTTTACATTTTGCTCTAACCACGCTTTATAAGGGTGGCGCGCTTTAAGGTCTTGATCGATTTCATCCGACTGCCAGATTTTGCCATGTAGTGTATCAATAACCAACAATTCACCCGGCCCGACTCGCCCTTTCTCAACGACTTCGTCTGCAGCATAATCCCAAATACCGACTTCTGAAGCGAGCGTAATAAAACCATCTTGTGTAATAACATAACGCGCTGGGCGTAAACCATTTCGATCTAAGTTACAGGCTGCAAAACGACCATCCGACATCACAATACCTGCTGGTCCATCCCAAGGCTCCATATGCATCGAGTTAAAGTCATAAAAGGCGCGTAAATCTTCATCCATTGCCCTATTTTTCTGCCATGCAGGAGGTACCAACATTCTCATAGCTCTAAATAAGTCCATTCCACCGGCTAAAAATAGCTCAAGCATATTGTCTAAGCTGGATGAATCGGAACCCACTTCGTTGACAAAAGGTGCCGCATTTTGGAGGTCGGGCAATAGCGGGGATGAGAATTTATATGCGCGCGCGCGCGCCCACTGACGATTGCCTGTAATAGTATTGATCTCACCATTGTGCGCCAAGTAACGAAATGGTTGGGCAAGCGGCCAACGTGGTTGTGTGTTTGTTGAAAAACGTTGATGAAAAACACAAATCGCGCTGGTCATGCGCATATCAGCCAAATCTAAGTAGAAATTTGGTAAATCAACCGGCATCATCAAGCCTTTGTAAACCGTCACTAAGCCCGATAAGCTTGAAATATAAAATTGCTTATCTGCTTCTAATCGTTTTTCAATGCGACGCCGCGCAATATATAAACGTCGTTCAAGATCTTTTGGACGCCACCCTTCAGGTGCGCTCACAAAGACTTGTTCAAATATTGGTAACTGTTGTTGAGCAATCGGACCCAACATAGAAGGATCTGTTGGCACTATTCGCCAACCAACTAAGGTTAATGTTTCTTTTTCTAGCTCTTCATTAATAACATCTTTAGCGCGCGTTGCTAAAGTTTTATCTGGGTTTAAAAACACCATGCCTACGGCATAGTTTTTACCCAAGCGCCAATCATTTTCTGCTGCTATGGCACGGAAAAAGCTATCTGGCTTTTGTAGTAATAAACCACAACCGTCACCGGTTTTCCCATCAGAGGCTATCCCACCTCTATGCTGCATACGATCCAACCCTGTGATCGCTGTTCTAATGAGTTTATGGCTTGCTTGACCGCTTGTGTGCGCTATCAAACCAAAGCCGCAATTGTCTTTTTCTAATGCTGAGTCATATAACATGGACTCCTCCCCTTGCTACCCCTGCCAGTGGATTAAACTGCTGACGGTTATTACTGGCCGATATTCAAAATTAGCGGGGATTTAAAACTGAGTCAATACATTTGTGAATACATATTCACGAACATGAATATTTCTCATTGGTAAGACAAGTTAACCAAAATGTAAAAAAAATCTTTAAAATCGACTTTATCGAATGAAAAGCCAACATGACACCAGTGTCATTATGACAAAAAAGTAAATTAAAAATACAAAACAACACAGTTTACGTAAACGTAAACATACAAATTTGTGAATATATATTCATGAATATCATAACTGTGATAGATAATTAATAGAAAATATGAATATTATGCAGATAAGAATATGTGAATACTTGGTATAACATACAGCACTCAATAAACACGCTTCATTCGTGCCAATGTTAAAAATAAAAAAACCGAGCTCATGGCTCGGTTTTTTCTGTACAAACACTATTAGTTATTCAGCAGTGTCTGCTTCTGGTGTTTTATATTTTGCCGCTGTTTCTTGGATAAGAGGTTGCAACTCCCCACGCTGGAACATTTCAATAATAATGTCACAACCACCAATTAGCTCACCTTCGACCCATAACTGCGGGAAAGTCGGCCAATTTGCATAGTGCGGTAACTCAGCACGAATGTCTGGGTTAAGAAGAATATCAACATAAGCAAATTGCTCACCGCATCCCATAAGTGCTTGTGAAGCTTGTGATGAAAAACCACAATTTGGTAACTTCGGTGATCCCTTCATATATAGAAGGATTGGGTTTTCTGAAATTTGCTCTTTAATTTTATCAATGGTTTCCATCTTTAACCTCAAAAATGACGATAGCTTAAACCCTACCGATGCGCAATTGTATAAAAATGCATCGACTGGGCTAGATTCCTAAATAAGTATAAGGCAACGCCATTGCTGTTTGCCAAAACTTGAGTAAAATACTCAGGAATTATAGTATCACTATAAAGCCAACTCGTATAGAAAAGTGCACTCAACTGCGCTATGTTTCGTATCGATTTTGGCATTTAATAACAATTGGAGATTAAAATGGCATTTGAACTACCGTCACTACCTTATGCAATTGATGCACTTGAGCCACACATTTCAAAAGAAACACTAGAGTTTCACCATGGCAAACACCATAACACCTATGTCGTTAAACTAAATGGTCTTGTTGAAGGCACTGAACTGGCAACTAAATCATTAGAAGAAGTTGTATGCAATTCAGAAGGCGGCGTATTTAATAACGCAGCACAGATCTGGAACCACACGTTCTATTGGAACAGCCTTGCACCAAATGCAGGTGGCGAACCTTCAGGTAATGTAGCTGAGTTAATCAATGCAAAATGGGGCTCATTTGCAGATTTTCAGGCTGCGTTTAATGATAAAGCTGTTAACAACTTCGGCTCAAGCTGGACTTGGTTAGTGCAATTAGCTGATGGTTCACTTGATATTGTTAACACATCAAACGCTGCTACACCGTTAACTGAAGCAGGTGTTACACCAATTTTAACCGTGGACCTTTGGGAACACGCTTACTACATCGACTTCCGTAACGTACGCCCTGATTACCTTAAAGGTTTTTGGGCACTCGTAAACTGGGAATTTGCAAACGCAAACCTCGCATAATTCTTTGCAATAAAATCTGTTTATTTTTTTGCAATAAAGAGGCGCGTAAGCGCCTTTTTTCATTTGCGAATACCATTATGTTATTCCATTAAATGTTTGGAATTTTTAGGCAAATTCTAATTTTCACGTCTAGACTTAAAAGTAACCTTTCCCATTGAAGATTAAATAGCTTTCCTTATTTAAGCAGGTTATTGGAGGTCGTTATGACGATATTTGAACACTACCAATCCAGATATGAAGCAGCTCAAGAAGAAGAATACAGTATCGCTGAATTCCTAGAGATCTGTAAGAACGACAAATCAGCCTATGCCAGTGCCCCAGAACGCCTATTAATGGCCATTGGTGAACCTGAAATGATTGACACCTCAAACGATGCTAGACTCAGTCGACTTTTCTCTAATCGAGTCATCGCTCGCTATCCAGCATTCAATGAGTTTTATGGCATGGAAGATGCCATCGAGCAAATTGTTGCGTACCTAAAACATGCGGCTCAAGGCCTTGAAGAATGTAAACAAGTTCTATACTTGCTTGGCCCTGTTGGCGGCGGTAAATCTTCGATAGCTGAAAAGTTAAAGTATTTAATGCAACAGGTGCCAATTTACGCTATCAAAGGCTCACCGGTTAACGACCACCCGCTATCACTCTTTAATCCAGTTGAGGATGCTGAGCTCCTCGCGAAAGAATACGGCATTAAACCTCGGTATTTAAAGACCGTTATGTCTCCTTGGGCAACTAAACGTTTGCATGAATTCAACGGGGATATTAGCCAATTCAAAGTGGTGAAACGCTATCCGTCCATACTCGATCAGGTCGCTATTGCTAAAACAGAACCTGGTGATGAAAACAACCAAGACATTTCAGCTCTCGTGGGTAAAGTGGATATTCGTAAATTAGAGCACTTTGCACAAAATGACCCTGATGCATATGCCTATTCTGGCTCCCTATGCTTGGCAAACCAAGGTTTGATGGAATTCGTAGAAATGTTTAAAGCGCCCATTAAGGTGCTACACCCACTTCTTACCGCCACTCAAGAAGGCAATTACAACGGCACGGAAGGTATTTCTGCTTTACCATTCAATGGCATGATTTTAGCGCATTCCAATGAGTCTGAATGGCAAACATTTAAGAATAATAAAAACAATGAAGCATTCTTAGATCGTGTTTACATTGTCAAAGTGCCTTACTGCTTACGGGTATCGGAAGAAGTGAAGATCTACGATAAGCTCATTGAAAACAGTGAACTTGCCTCTGCGCCATGCGCGCCAGGTACACTCGAAACATTAGCAAAATTTGTTTCTTTATCACGTGTAAAAGAGCCGGAAAACTCAAGTATCTATTCGAAGATGCGGGTGTACGACGGTGAAAGCCTCAAAGATACTGATCCTAAAGCAAAGTCTTATCAAGAATATAGAGACTATGCAGGTGTCGATGAAGGCATGAATGGGCTATCGACTCGCTTCGCATTTAAAATATTATCTCGTGTATTTAACTTTGATCATGCCGAAGTTGCTGCCAATCCAGTTCACCTATTTTATGTACTTGAACAACAAATTGAACGTGAACAATTTAACGCCGAAATTCAAGAACGTTATTTAAGTCACTTAAAAGGTTATCTAATACCACAGTATGTTGAATTTATTGGTAAAGAACTACAAACTGCCTATTTAGAGTCATATTCTGAGTACGGCCAAAATATTTTCGACCGCTATGTCACTTATGCCGATTTTTGGATTCAAGATCAAGAGTATAGAGACCCAGATACAGGCCAGCTGTTCGACCGCTCGGCATTAAACGCTGAGCTGGAAAAAATAGAAAAGCCAGCAGGTATTTCAAATCCGAAAGATTTCCGAAATGAAATTGTTAATTTCGTCTTAAGAGCACGAGCACATCATAATGGCAGTAATCCAGTTTGGACCAGTTATGAAAAACTGCGCACCGTAATCGAAAAGAAAATGTTTTCCAATACTGAAGATTTGTTACCCGTTATTTCATTTAATGCAAAAACCTCTGCTGAAGATCAAAAGAAACACGAAGATTTCGTCAATCGCATGGTAGAAAAAGGGTATACCCAAAAGCAAGTTAGACTGCTCTCTGAATGGTATCTAAGAGTGAGAAAGTCACAATAAGATTAATTCGACTGAGAGGGTGATTTATGGCGCATTTTATAGACCGTCGCCTGAACGGGAAAAATAAAAGCACGCTTAACCGGCAACGCTTTATTAGGCGTTATAAGAAACAGATAAAAGAAGCTGTTTCAGATGCAATTAATAAGAGAAGCGTGACCGATGTGAGTAGCGGTGAAAGTATTTCAATTCCGCAAAAAGATATGAGTGAACCCGCTTTTCACCAAGGTAAAGGGGGGGATCGAGAAATGATCCACCCTGGTAATGACCAATTTACAACGGGCGACAAAATACAACGTCCCCCGTCGGGTCAAGGTGGAGGTGCTGGTGAAGGAGAAGCAAGTGATCAAGGCGAAGGTCAAGACGACTTCGTATTCTCGATATCGAAAGATGAATACCTTGATTTATTATTTGAAGACTTAGAGCTTCCTAATTTACAGCAAAGTCAGTTAGACAAGCTTGTACAAATGAAAACCCATCGGGCTGGGTTTTGTAATGACGGCATGCCAAGCAATTTAGATATTGTGCGTTCTTTACAAGGCTCACTCGCAAGACGAGTGGCTATGTCGGCAGGTAAACGCCGCAGGCTCAAAGAGGCTGAAACTGAATTGGCAGATTTGCTGAATGAGCCAGTGCCGCCACAACATCAAATATCCAAATTAGAATTAGAAATTGACGATTTAAAACGTAAAATCGCCGCAGTACCTTTTATCGATAATTATGATTTGCGTTTTAGAAATTATGAGAAAAAACCGCATCCAACAAGTAAAGCCGTGATGTTTTGTTTAATGGATGTATCTGGTTCTATGGATCAAGGTACTAAAGATATGGCAAAGCGTTTTTATATTTTGTTGTATCAATTTTTAACCCGTACATATAAAGATATCGAAGTTGTCTATATTCGCCATCATACACAAGCAAAAGAAGTCGACGAGCAAGAGTTCTTTTACTCTCAGGAAACGGGTGGAACCATTGTATCAAGTGCACTCAAGTTGATGGACGAAATCGTAAAAGATCGCTATTCGCAAGGTGATTGGAACATATATGCGGCACAAGCATCCGATGGTGACAATTGGGCTGATGACTCCCCCCACTGCACCGATATTATGACCAATCACTTGCTTAAAACGGTGCGCTATTATGCCTATATAGAAATTACCACCCGAGCACACCAAAGTTTATGGCGAGAGTATCAAGCAATTGAAAATTCTTTTGATAATTTTGCAATGCAACATATTAAAAGCGTTGAAGATATTTACCCCATATTCAGAGAACTATTTAAAAAGAATCGTCAACAACAAGGCGCTGCTTAGCCTTTATAGGAGGGAACTATATGAGTTATAACCCTATGAATGACGGACCTGATTGGACATTCGAGATGTTAGCGGAGTATCAGGCCGAAATAGCGCGAGTTGCAGAACACTATCGATTGGACACATACCCTAACCAAATTGAGGTGATCACTGCTGAACAGATGATGGATGCGTATTCAAGCGTTGGTATGCCCATTGGCTATAGCCATTGGTCGTATGGCAAAAAATTTATTCAAACTGAGCAAAATTATAAACGCGGCCAAATGGGCTTGGCGTATGAAATAGTGATTAATTCAGACCCGTGTATTGCCTATCTTATGGAAGAGAATACCTTACCAATGCAAGCACTGGTTATGGCACATGCTTGTTATGGGCACAACTCGTTTTTCAAAGGAAACTATCTATTCAAAACCTGGACTGATGCGCCTTCTATCATCGACTACTTATTATTTGCCAAAAATTACATTGCAGAATGCGAACAAAAATATGGCATTGACGAGGTTGAAAACTTACTCGACTCATGTCACGCATTGATGAATTACGGGGTAGATCGATATAAAAGACCGCAACAAATCTCTCTCTACGAAGAGCAAAAAAGACAAAAAGAACGGGAAGATTATCTACAATCGCAAGTCAATGAACTTTGGCGCACCATTCCGGTTAACGCACATGAAGAAAAAGTGAAGCGGATCCGCTTTCCTAGTGAGCCTCAAGAAAACATACTGTATTTTATTGAGAAAAATGCGCCTCTGCTTGAATCATGGCAACGAGAAGTCATTCGAATTGTTCGCAAAGTGTCTCAGTACTTTTACCCGCAACGTCAAACTCAAGTCATGAATGAGGGGTGGGCTACTTTTTGGCATTACACCATTCTTAACCACTTGTATGATGAAGGAAAAGTCAGTGATGCATTTATGCTCGAGTTTTTGCAAAGTCATACGAATGTTGTTTATCAGCCTCCCTATAATAGCAAGTTCTATTCAGGCATTAATCCATACGCGCTAGGGTTTAACATGATGGTGGATATTCGTCGTATTTGTGAAAACCCAACAGATGAAGACAAACAATGGTTTCCTGAATTCGCGGGAAAAGATTGGTTAGACACACTGCACTTTGCCATGGAAAACTTCAAAGACGAAAGTTTTGTCAGCCAGTTTTTATCTCCCAAGCTCATTCGTGATTTTAAACTATTTACAATTGTTGACCAGCAAAAGTCACCGCATTTAGAAGTTGGCGCCATTCATAATGATGAAGGCTATCAGTATGTGCGCTCTTCATTATCTGCTCAATATAATTTAAGTAATCACGAACCCAACATACAGGTTTACGATGTAGATGTTAGAGGCGATAGATCTCTAACATTGCGATATGTACCACAAAATGACATACCTCTAGCAGAGTCAAAAAAAGAGGTTCTGAAGCATTTGTATCGGCTGTGGGGGTTTTCAGTGAAGCTAGAGCAACTAGATGCTGACGGAACAAAAACGGTTATTGGTCAATGCCCGATTGAAAATAAAGAAGCATCGGCTTAAACATTAAAGTAGCTGCTCAGTCCTTGTATGCGTTAAACACCAATAAAAAAGGCCCTCTTGATAGGGCTTTTTTATTGGTCTCAATATATTGTCAAAAAAACGATGGTTACTTTTTCATCTCAATGCTGTATCCAGTCACCTTATTTCTACCTGTTTCTTTTGAATGGTATAAAGCGGTATCTGCCGCTTCAATCCACTCTTCATGTTTTTTAAAGTCACTGGTATAGGTTGCAAACCCGACACTTACGGTAATTTGTATTTGTTTGTTATCATAAAAAATAGATGACTTTTCTATTAAACTTCTTAAGCGCTCCGCAAATATTTGCGCACCTTCAACATCTGTATCCACTAAAGTGACCACAAACTCCTCACCACCATAACGTCCTGCCGTGTCAGTTTCTCTTAAGGTTTTTTTCAATAGATCAGAAATATGTCGTATGGCTTCATCTCCGCCACTATGACCATAGGCATCATTTACGCGCTTAAAGTAATCGATATCAAACATCAACAAGCTACAAATGCCTTGGCTACGTTGCAACCGCTTAAACTCTTTCCGTAATGTTGATTCCCAATACCCGCGATTTGCCAGTGTGGTCAAGCTATCAGTGCGACTCATTTGTTCAAGCTTATGATTTGCTTGTTCCAATTCTAACTTGTTCATTGCTTCATCGGTAACATCATAAATAATGATACAAATATGGCCTACCTCGCCCGTGATCGTACTCAAAGGAATAATTGTTGAGCTTTGATACATATGATCCGCTTTTCCTGTGATCGGGCGGTAATTTTTAAATTTAAATATATACGGCTGTTGTTCCCAAATAGTAAAAGAGCGATTTTTTAATACAAATACCGACTCTGTTTTACTTCTAAACCACTGCTCATCAATACTCGGAAACAAATCAAAGATATCTTTGTCTTTTACAGCGCTTGGCAACAATCCAGAATGGTTTTCCATAAACCCATTCCAAATACACACTTTGTAGTCTCTGTCTAATACGACTAAACCAACATCAACCGTATTAAACATATCCATTAACCAATGGATTTCATTCATGTCAAAATCAGCAGCAGGCATAGTTTTAATCTTCTAATAAGTATTCGACTTTATACTTTAAGGTCTTCAATGAGTCCTCAGTAAATAACAGCATTAAGTCACAATTGATGTTGTGGTTTTCTATTCCATAGCTAATTTCTATAGCAAGCGTGCGCTGCCATCTAGATTTATTGGCTTTTACCAGTTCAGACACATCGCAGTGCTGCCCCAGCACAACTGGGTGTCCTTGGCTAAATGGCATGTCGAGTTGTCGTGACAACCCAGTTAGAATAGACCCTATTAAGATGTTACTAATGTCCATCAACAGTTCAAGCTCAACTTTCTCGTTAAGTTCCCCGTGATAATTCATGAGTGAGGCTACTTCTTTGAAGCTAGAATCATTCAATAATAACAATGCTTCGCCCGAAACCCCGCCGCCTATAAACCCTTGGCACACACCCGAGGTACTTGCGCTAGCATCAATTGCTTGCAAAGCCATGTGTAATTCACTCACTTCAAGCACATTCACATTGGGTATGGGTAACTCAACAAATACATTAAGCAATCGAGCTAATAAGTCACCGGCCTGCCCCATTGCAACATTGGTCAATTCTTGGTAAATATCTCTAATTTCTGGGTCGAGTTGTTCACCGAGCTTATGAACCAAGCTCTCACGTATTGCGCGATCTCTGATCCCGTGATGCTCTATTATTTCAGCCAGCTTTGCTGCATCACAGGGCTTACGAATAAAATCGATCGCACCCAACTCAATAACGCGCTGATGTGCATTTGGCTGAATATCACCCGATACAACAACCGTTAAAACGTTTAAATCTTGGCTTTGAATTTCTTGTAATACACCATAACCATCCATGTGCGGCATATTTAAATCTAAGAATAAAATCTCTGGTGAACACTGTTTGATTTTCTCAATGCAATCTAATCCGTGTTCAGCAAATTCAACCTTAATATCCCAATCCTCAGGCAACGAACGGGCCAATTGTCGGCGCGCTAATTTAGAGTCATCACATATTAAAACTAATGTTGACATAAAAGCTCTCTTTGCTCGAGTTGATCTCAATAGTCACTCAATTGAGACAATAGTGGTTATTATACTGTTTTTAGTGGCTCAATTTTACGGCTAATGTTAATAAAATACCTAACGATTTACAACGTGCTTATCCGGTAATACTTTGTTAGCGTTTTACAGTATAATACACTGACGCCAATTAAGATAACTCGAAAAGGAATACTTTATGCTGAAAGTCTCCATTATTGCTACAAGCCTCATCGCCATGAGCGCCTTTGCTTACGATTTACCAGAGAATACGATTGACTCAGGCAAAGTTCATGCACAAGATAAACCTGTAACCCTTTTAGGTAAAGGCGTTACTGAAGGTCAACAAGCCCCTAACTTTAAAGTAGTTGATGATGCATTTGTACCTGTGAACCTATCTGATTTTAACGGGCAAGCGGTATTAATAAGTGTTGTACCAAGTTTAGATACTGGCATTTGTAGCCTACAAACGAAACACTTTAATGAACAAGTCGCAAATACCTATAAAAACATAAAAATGTTAACAATTAGTGCTGATTTACCCTTCGCACAAAAACGTTTTTGTAAGCAAGAAAATATAGATAAAGTCACGACACTATCAGACTCAGTGTGGCGTAATTTTGGCGAGAACTACGGTTTATACATAAAAGATATGGGATTACTCAGCCGAGCGGTTTTAATTCTAGATAAAAATCATAAAATTGTTTATAAGCAATTAGTCAAAAACCTTGCCTCTGAACCTGATTACACACAAGTCATTGAACAATTAAAAGCACTATAAAAAAACCGCCAACAGGCGGTTTTTTCTTAATTTAAGCATCAATCAAGCAATTAGCCTAAAAGCTCTGCAAGTTGGCCGCTGACAGCTTCAACAGCCTGAGTACCATCTAATTTATGGTATTGCGTGTTACCTGAGTCAGCTTCCGCTTGGTAGTAGCTTACCAATGGCTTAGTTTGCTCATGGTAAATACCAAGGCGCTTTTTAACTGTTTCTTCAACATCATCAGGACGAATGATTAAGTCTTCGCCTGTCACGTCATCTTTGCCTTCAACCTTTGCAGGGTTATAAACAACATGATAAACACGACCAGAACCAGGGTGTACACGACGTCCGCCCATACGCTCAACAATGATGTCATCAGCCACATCGAACTCAATAACGTGGTCAATGCTAATGCCATTGTCTTTCATTGCATCAGCTTGTGGAATTGTACGAGGGAAACCATCCAGTAAGAATCCTTTTGCACAATCGGCTTTAGCAATACGCTCTTTTACAAGGCCAATGATGATTTCATCAGATACTAGCTGACCTGCATCCATCACTTTTTTCGCTTCAAGGCCTAAAGGCGTGCTTTCTTTGATAGCAGCGCGCAGCATGTCACCAGTAGAGATCTGTGGAATGCCGTGCTTTTCCATTAAGAATTGTGCTTGAGTGCCTTTACCTGCACCCGGTGCGCCCAAAAGGATAATGCGCATAATATGTTCCTCGTATCGGAGTTTATTTAAATTTGGTTGAATTTTTTCATAAGCGCCGGTGTTTCTCAAGCAACTTATACTAATTGCTAAGGTAAATTCGTTATAGATAAAAAAAAGGGGCATAAAGCCCCCTTTTCTAACTCAATTTAAATGCTTATTTGCTTAAATCAAGCATGAGTTTGTTCAAACGAGCAACAAACCCTGCTGGGTCTTTTAAGCTACCGCGCTCTGCAAGTAACGCTTGGTCAAATAATACTTCTGACCACTGTACAAACTTGTCTTCATCTTGCTCAACATTTAGGTGTTTAACAAGCTGGTGCTCAGGGTTCAGTTCAAATACTGGCTTAGACTCTGGTGCCGCTTGGCCCACAGATTCCATCAGCTTTTGCATTTGAGAACTCATGTCGTGCTCATCAGCAACAACACACGCAGGAGAATCAGTCAAACGATGCGTAAAGCGTACTTCTTTCACTTTATCACCCAGCACTTCTTTAATGCGCTCAACTAAGCCTTCAACTTCTTTTTCGCTCTCTTCTTGTGCTTTCTTCGCTTCTTCGTCGTCTAACTCACCTAAATCTAAGTCACCACGAGTGATTGATTGTAGTTGCTTCTCATCAAGCTCAGTTAGGTGGCTCATCATCCACTCATCAACACGGTCAGACAGCAATAATACTTCTATGCCTTTCTTACGGAAGATTTCTAGATGTGGAGAGCTCTTAGCTGCTTCAAAGCTATCAGCAACAACATAATAAATCTTATCTTGGCCTTCTTTCATACGCTCAACGTATTGTTCTAACGACACGTTCTGTGTTGCTTCGTCAGTGTGCGTAGAGCTAAAGCGCAATAGTTTAGCTATCGCTTCTTTATTTGCTGAATCTTCTGCTGGACCTTCTTTGATCACTTGACCAAATTCATTCCAGAATGTTTGATACTCTTCAGGCTTGTTTTTGCCCATACGGTCAAGCATTTTAAGTACGCGAGATGTACAGCCTTTACGAATTGCCTGTGTGATCTTATTGTCTTGTAAGATTTCACGAGAAATATTCAGAGGCAAATCGTTTGAATCAAGTAAACCTTTTACAAAACGTAAGTAGCTCGGCATGAACTGCTCAGCGTCATCCATAATGAAAACGCGTTGTACATAAAGCTTTAAGCCCGTTTGACGGTCACGGTTGAACATGTCGAACGGCGCTTTTTTAGGAATATACAATAAGCTTGTGTATTCTGTTTTACCTTCAACCTTGTTATGTGCCCATGTTAGTGGCTCTTCCCAGTCATGACCAACGTGCTTGTAAAACTCTTTGTATTCTTCTTCACTGATCTCTGATTTATCACGAGACCAAAGCGCTGTGGCACGGTTAATGGCTTCCCACTCACCCGGAACTGCTTCAATTTTTTCACCGTCTGGACCTTCTGACTCAGGTACTGGTGCTTTGAACATTTCAACAGGAATAGAGATATGGTCAGAGTATTTAGTCACAATACCGCGTAGTCTGAAGTCGTCTAAGAACTCACCTTCTTCTTCACGTAAATGCAGCACGATTTCAGTACCACGACCTTCTTTTTCAACTTCAGCAAGCGTGTAATCGCCTTCACCTTGTGAATGCCATTCAACAGCTGTGCTTTCACCCGCTTTACGCGTAGTTACAGTTACAGCATCTGCAACGATGAATGCAGAGTAAAAACCAACACCAAATTGACCAATTAGCTGTGAATCTTGTGCTTGATCACCCGTTAAGTTACTAAAGAACTCAGCCGTACCAGATTTAGCAATCGTCCCTAATGAGCTGATCACTTCTTCACGTGTCATACCAATACCGTTATCAGAAATAGTCACGGTATTCGCGTCTTTATCAACACTTACACGTACGCGTAAATCTGCATCACCATCATAAAGGCTACCATCAGACAGAGCTAAAAAGCGCAGTTTATCTGCTGCATCTGATGCGTTAGATACAAGTTCACGTAAGAAGATTTCTTTATTCGAGTACAAAGAATGGATCATTAGGTTTAATAATTGTTTTACTTCTGTTTGAAAGCCTAATGTTTCTTTTTGAGCTGTGGTCATCGTTCTCTCCGTCTAACCAAATTGATACTAAATATTATGCAAAAGGATATGGGGGGGAGTTTTTCAAGTTCAAGGGGGGAATTATATTTTTATAATGAATCAAAGCTGAAAAGTCTGTGTGGCCGTCTATTTTAGTTTAAATGAAAGTGTATTTGCGTGATTTTCACACCATACAAGTACTGAAACTGATCATAATTCTAGCCATAAATTTATACGTAATAGTAAAGGTTCTCATGCTTTAATGAAAGCATGAGAAGTCCACTTAATAGTGACCAGTAACTTACTTTTTACGTGCTATCACAATAAATAAACTCCCAATATGTTAAGCTGAGTTTAAAAGATAGGTGATAAATAAAAATAAGTAATGTGAGATGAATAGCATTGTCCAATCGCTGTTTTAAATACCTGACTAGTTAGTACCGCTTCTGTTTGCAGAGTGATGATGTAATATTGATGTAATGTTTTTTACAATCAACCTCCAATAACCTATTCACAACTTCTAACGACTGGCTGGAAGTTACATTTGCATTCTTTTGAATTTAAGTACGCGTAAATTCTTTAGTCTGTGTTCCTTCAAATTGTACTTGTTAATACATCATAGAAGTATTTAGCAAAAGACAATAACTAAGCTAACTTAAAAGGTTTTTACAATGACAGCTTTAAGAACAATGTGGCAAACTTCCTTACCAAAAACTGGTGATAATGTTATTAGCTCCGTTGTAGCGAATAGATACGTATATGCCGCGGGTCAAGGACGGGTATTTAAATTAACCATCGATGGCGGAACAATAGAAAATACAAATACATTACCTGACAGAGGTGATCACGCAGTGAACTTAGTATTGTCTGATGACGAGAAAACACTCTATGCAGGCACTGATGGGTATGCGATTGCGATTGAAACACTTACAATGGAAACCAAGTGGCAAACTTCTTTACCAAATACAGGTGATAATGAAGTCAACTTACTTCTAACTGATAAACTCCTTTTCTGTGGGTCTAGCGGTCATGTCTATCAATTAGATCATAATGGTAACACCCTAGGCCATAATCATTTACCAGACAGAGGTAATCATGAAGTTCAAATGTGCATAAATAAATCAGAAACAGTGCTTTATGTGGGTACTGATGGATATGAAATTGCCATTTCGATTTAATCTAGTTTCAAAGCGCCACCTAAATTCTAACAATGAATTCAGGTGGCAAATTTTCACTAAATAACAATATAACGGGCACGAATAAAATTATTAGCCCCTCTGCCTATGACACAATACATCACTTTAATAGCCCCCCATTAAATGTGCACACTTATGCTGCTTTGAGAAAAACAGAAACGAACCAATAATGGCATCCATTAAAAATAAAAATGGTCATGTCACTTGCTTCTGAATACTAAGTGATAAAGCGAAACGTGTAGCAAATAGTTTAATGCCGGTGTCTTGAGTACCGCTTCCGCTCTGTTTGAGCTGAAGGTTTTACACCTAGCGCAATGAAATGCGCTAGGTGTAAAAACAACACATCATTACGCTGCACAATTGTCTTTTGCTGGTGGTTGCAGCGCCATCAATACAGTTTGCCATAGCCCACTCAACCCCAATAAGTAATCTGGCTGCTGATATACAGGCTGTGTTTCACCTTGAACTGTGGCCGCTAATGTTGCAATCGCCGCGAGATTACACTGATCTCTGTGGCTCATCAGCTGCTGCTGACTCATAGGTGCAAGCTCGATGGGCATATAGGTTTTCCACGACTCAGCAGGTAAGGTCTGACTGGCAGGAAACCAGCTTAATGGGCCGGTGGTTTCACTGAGCGTCAAAGTACCATGAGGAAATAGCGCAGAGCACTGATGATTTAAAAATGTGGCGCTGCCATCATCTTCAACTGACGAAAAGTTTTGGCATAACACAGAGACGGTGAGGTTGTTGTTTTTGAGCATGACGGGCTGAAATGCCATCGGTTCGCCGCTGTATTTGATGATTTCTAGCCCTTCAAATCCACCGAGTGCACGCCCTAGTAGATCCAGCGCCGAATATAAGGTTCTTAAGTTAGCCCCCATAGCATAATGCATACAGCCAAAACCCTGTTGATATGCGGCAAGTATGGATTGTAAAAAGGCTTGTGGGGCATATAAATCAGCAAAGTGGCCATTGACGTGAAAATAAACTTGCTGCTGCTTGGCAAGTGCCAGCGCTTTTTGCACAAACGCTTGGTCAACTGGGTGCTCACATAATACTGAGACGCCTTTTTTTAATAAATACAATACAATTGCTTTTCCTGCATCGCCCGATACAGCAACGCAAGCAATATCAATATTGTCAGTCGGCACAGTGGTAACGTCAGTGTAATATGGTACCCCAATTTGCTTAGCAATTTGCTGAGAGTATTCACTTCCTTTTGATAGTACGCCTACACATGAGAAACTATCTTGCGGAAATTGACTTAATGCGCGAATGTAAGTGGAACCATAGTGGGTGCCACACACGAGTACTTTCATAATATAATCCTTTTTCTAAGCAATGGGATGTGGTTCTTTATTAACAGGCCGCCCTTGTAATAGCTTTCGTAGCCTTGGGTTATCTACCCGTTTAAATTGCTCACCAAAGTGAATAGGCTGCATATTGACACCGATGGCCCGCGCAACTCTAAACGGACTTAACGCCATATCTGGAGACGTGACATCCACAATAGCAACCTCTACTCCTGCTTCATCTAGGCGCTGCTTGAGTTGGGTGACTTGCGTGATCGCTTCGTAAGGCCAATCGTCCAGTGTTTTTGCTTCGCTTATAGGGCGACGCATAAACTCAAATGAAGCGAGTTGGCCCTTGCTAAAATAATAAGCCGCGTGATCTTCTAAACTTGTTACGTCACTAACATGACGCGGAATTTTATGCCCCGAACGCATAAGTTGACACAGGTAAGGCATCACATGTCCTTGTTCCAATAGCGCCTTGCGCATAGCAACCTTGATATCCCCATGGGTGGCGAGCGCAACAGATGCCGCAGGGGTGCGATAACCATCACCAAGGGCTAGGCATACCACCGTTGGTACATGTAACCCCACATCCAATAAATAGCATTCAAGTTCTACGCCGAGCTGAGTTAAGTCATCTATCATTACCCGCATTTTACCTTGGTTGAGCGACTCGTAGCAGAGACGTTCGCAAGGTAATTGTGCATACCAAGTGAGCATCATGGCATCACGCTCAATTAATTCATAACAAGCTCTGAGGGCTGCATCATCATTGTCTTGGCCCGCTGCTAACCCGTTTGAAGATACCTGACTAAACTGTTCTTTATAGGGGCAAGCAAAATTAAAATAGCTGACTAATGCAGGTACCCAAACCGGTTTATCGGTTGCTAACCAGCTACCACGACACCAATGTATTTTTTGCTTTCTATGCCATTTGTGAAATGGAAAATTAGGGGTACTGTATTGCTTATTAGAATATAAAACTAAGGTATCTGGATCGACATAATCACCGTGTAACTGGCCAATTGAGGCATATTTAAAATCACTTAGTTGGTATCGTGCCGCAGAGTAACGTTCCAGTGCCTCTCCTACCGCACTGATATTTGCAGAAATATGATCTAGCCCCTTACCAGAGCCAACTTGACCGGAAGCTCTTGGGTCAAACTCGCCTTCAGTAAACGACGATACCCCAGCTGAAGCCGTAATAGGATAATCGGGTAAGTGTGGTGCATGCCCTGTGAGCTGGCGTACAATACCTGTTACCGAATCTATCCAGCCTTCAAATAAAGATGTAAATTGATCAACATCTTGTAGTTGATTAAGAGGGTTGGCAGCTGATTTTTTATCACGATGCATTGATAATGCGTGGGTGGTGGCATTGCTGTGATCAAAGCCACACACTTCACACCAAGGAATAGGAATAATAGCATGTTTTTCTGATTGGTGCGTGACTAGGTTTTGTACAATAACATGGGACAGTAACGCACTTTCGGTATAACCCCAAAGGATTTTTAATGCCTCCATTGCAAGCTGTTGACCGGTGATGGCAGACATAGGTGTCAACATACTGCGGGCACGGCCATCACGATTTTTTTGATGGCTTTTTTCTAATTCATGTGCCAATTCTCCATGCTGCTCAGTACCTAGTTTTCTGAGCCTTAAGCAATTCCAGCATGAGCTCGAGGTGGTGTCACTTAAATTAACAACAGGACCTATCCAGCTTTCTAAGCCATTCAAGTGACCATAAATCGCTTTAATCGTGTATTGATGTACATATTCAGAGGCTTTATGTGACCAAAAATTAGCGTCTTTACCTAAAGTGATAATAGCTAAATCCCAGTCATTTGAAGGGCACCCTAAGTTATTATTGTCACAACTAAGCTCAGAGTGGCTGATCTGCATCCAAGGATTACGCTGTTGTAGTACGGCTTTAAACACCTGTGCTCTTGGTTTGCCAATATCTTCAGGCGTAAGAAAGCGATGACACGTTAAGTCATCACAGGTGATATTTTCTTTATCTAACAAATGAATATGGCCTACACCTGCTGTACCTAGCTCCTCTAACAATGTAACAGCCCAAGGTTCAAGGCCCACAACTAATACTCGACAAAGAGTGAGAGAATAGATTTGCTCTTGGCTATGTGGTATTTGGCCTGCTTGGTGCCACGGGCGTAAAAAGCGTGTTTGTACTAAACCTGGCGGCCTAAACTCTCGTTGCTCAGAAACTTCTTCTAGTAAACCATATTGGTTAAGCATTTGCAGCACGCTCTGAATACTCGCATCACCATATTCAGGTAAGTGTGTGCAGATTTCAACTTGAGTGAGCGCCCCGTCCAATAGCGGCAAGACTTTTTCAACAAAGTCTGAAGTATCTCGACCGTGAACTTGAAAGTCTCCCAAATCTGAACTTAATAACACACCGCTGCTATTGGGAATAATGCTCGCAGCTGGGGTTAATCTTAGTTTTTTCATAAATTAAACATCCAATTTCTAAGGACACTCCCTGAGTTCAGCCCAAGGAGTGTCACTAAACTGCGTGCTAACCGCCGGTACTACACGGTGTGCAAGTTACACACTGAAAACATTGCAAACACTGCGGGGCACATTGATAACATTGCACACACTGCGGGGCGCATTGGAAACACTGCGCACATTGCGTAGCGCATTGGAAACACTGCGCACACTGCGGGGCGCATTGATAACACTGCGCACATTGCGTAGCGCATTGGAAACACTGCGCACACTGCGGGGCGCATTGATAACACTGCGCACATTGCGTAGCGCATTGGAAACACTGCGCACACTGCGGGGCGCATTGATAACACTGCGCACATTGCGTAGCGCATTGGAAACACTGCGCACACTGCGGGGCGCATTGATAACACTGCGCACATTGCGTAGCGCATTGGAAACACTGCGCACACTGCGGGGCGCATTGATAACACTGCGCACATTGCGTAGCGCATTGGAAACACTGCGCACACTGCGGGGCGCATTGATAACACTGCGCACATTGCGTAGCGCATTGGAAACACTGCGCACACTGCGGGGCGCATTGATAACACTGCGCACATTGCGTAGCGCATTGGAAACACTGCGCACACTGCGGGGCGCATTGATAACACTGCGCACATTGCGTAGCGCATTGGAAACACTGCGCACACTGCGGGGCGCATTGATAACACTGCGCACATTGCGTAGCGCATTGGAAACACTGCGCACACTGCGGGGCGCATTGATAACACTGCGCACATTGCGTAGCGCATTGGAAACACTGCGCACACTGCGGGGCGCATTGATAACACTGCGCACATTGCGTAGCGCATTGGAAACACTGCGCACACTGCGGGGCGCATTGATAACACTGCGCACAGCAGTTCACAGCACAAGGAGAGCAGGTATCACATTGAGTAACAGGCTCGCATTGTTGGCAGAAATTCACGATACATGGATAGCAAGTCTCGCACTTAGTGATAGGTGCACACTGCTGGCATTGTAAATTTTGACCTGGCTGGCATGTCACACAGAACGTCACCACACATGGATAACAAGTGTCACACTGAGTGATCGGCTGGCATTGTTGACAGAAATTAACGACACATGGGTAGCAAGTGTCGCACTGAGTAATAGGCGCACATTGCTGACAGAGGGTAACAACACACGGGTAGCAAGTGTCGCATTTAGTGACTGGTGCACATTGCTGACATTGTAAGTTTTGACCTGGCTGGCATAGTGCACAGAAATTAACAATACAAGGGTAACAGGTGACACACTTAGCGACAGGCTCACATGTTACACACTTGTAATTTGCATCGCATTGCACGCAGGCAACACAAGGTGTTGGTGGGCCTAAAGGTTGATAGCTAGTACCAACCGGTGCGCATATAGCACACAATGTAGTGGTACATGGTGCACATAAAATTGTTGGTGTGATACAAGGAGTACAAGGTGTACAGTAATAACATACCGCACAATCTGCAATTCCTGGAGGGTTGCAGCGTGTTTCTAATGCTTTGACTTTAGAAGTGAGCTCTGTCACTTGTAATTGGAGTTCTTTAATTGCTTGTTCGCTCATGTTACTTTCCTTAAAGTTTATTTAATTGTCTTGTTTGGTATCGCATACCAAAAACAACTTGGTTTGCTGCTTGCCGAATGTATGTCACAAGTGGCAAACAAAATGTCTTGAACAGACATATTCAGCACAATGCAATAACGTGTTTATTGCACTTTAAATAGGGTATTAGCAGTAATGTGTGGAAACTTATAACGGGTGCGTTTGCCGGGGTCTTTGCCATTAATCAAACTGAAGTCCAAAGTAATATCTTGGGTGTACTGCAGCATATCTAGGCCATTAGACAGTCGTTCTAACCACAAAGTAGTTTTGAACCGAGGTACGTCTGCATGTGCTTTCATAAATGGTGTATTGGCAATATTGCCATCTGTTTCTGTATCAACATCTAGCACCGTGGTCTCGACCACACCTATGCCTTGTTGATAAAGGCTATCTAAAGCAACTTGCAGCACAATATTGGGGTTAACATTGGGGTTTTCAGGAATATCAACACCATATGGGACTTTAAAGCTGTTACCGCCAGCCGTTGGCAAGGCATTAGCAACAGGAATACTCGGTGCACCTCCAAAGCTGTCGTGATGACCAATAGCCAGAATAGAATTACCATGAGGAACTGAAACCTGTTTTACGATAGTTCGGTTCTGCTCTTGCTGAGGTAATGGGTCGGGGGTATCTGGGACCCATGGCGCTATGTTCAGAGTTCCTTGCCCTTGAGGCGCCGTCACCTGATGTAACCAACTCCCATTTTCAGCATGCACAAGCGCATCTTTTTGAGGGCCATCGGCAAAAAACACCCGCTGTGAGTAAAAAATAGTGTATGCATCTTGTTCATAATTACCTGCCCGATTAGCGACTTTTCCCTGAATGGCACTAAACGTCATGACTTCATAATAAGAGATATTTTTTAAGATAAACCCATTAGGAGCGTTGTCTTGCGGGATAGGCATGACATTAAACCCCCCGTATCGGGTACTGACCCAAGTACCGATTAAACCCGCTAATGGTCCGAGTTTTTCAAGAATGTCACATTTTTGATCGCCGCCACCGGCTGCAATCAGCGGAACATTAAAATCTGGGACAAAATGAGGTTGTTCTGGGTTTGTGGCTTTATCGGTGCAGTTATTAAGCGGTTGTGGAATACAGGTGGCGCAACGTAAAATGGCGTTGTGCTCACTTGCTGTAGAACATTGTTTATTGAGATCTTCAAATGCAGATTGAAGTTGCGCGACTTCAACTTGTAATTGCGCAATAGGATCTGGCTTGCTCATAGTTTACTTTCCTTGCTGTGCATAAATTAACGATTGATTAATTTTTCATCAGATTTTGAGTATATCAGCAAGGCTTTTTTAGGGTATTACACTCCATTACACAAAAAAATAGGCGTTTTTCACTGGCACACATATGCACCGCTATTACTGCCTGAGATAGATGTTACCTCTTAGTAATTACGATTTGCCTTCGCCATGAAAAACAAGCAATTTTAGATGAGGGTCGTCTTAGGTAATATCTTCAACGGCTCCGACCTCATTGGTTTTTTGAACCCATTGGTTTGCTGACCCCCTTGGTTTGGTATAGTGGCCCTAAACGATAAGCTGTATCGACTGATTTAGGCTGCGATGAGATCGCAATAAGAGACCCTCAACGATTTTAACTGCTAACCGACATAGCGTAGTTGAATAGATTTAAGAATTTCCATTACAAGTTAGCTGCTTAAAGGAAGCTAAAAATAATCGTTATGTTTACTTGATCGGGGAAGGTTCATATGTGTAATCCGTAACTACATATAAACCAAAAATATTTTCTTGGACCTCAATCATAAGCTCGTTACCTACTGCTTGAGAATTCCAAAATTTTTCACCAACGTTTAGATCTAACATACCGTATTCTGCTGGAGCAATAGCCAATATATAGCTAGTCGATTTTCCTCTGCTAATTCTTTTTTCGGTTATTTCAGTATTCAAGTACTCAGGCTCACCAACTAACATGTAAGAATTCGAGAACCCTATAACCGAGAGAAAAAAGAACATATACGTTGTTCTACGCTGGCTTCTAAAAAAATTCCTTTTATCTACAAAACTATCCCAAATTTCAGATGGATTACGCTTTTTTTGCAAGATAAGCCCTACGACTAAACCAAATAGAGCTGTTCCTAAGACTAATTCGAAACCGTAAAAAGTGCTGTTCACGGTTTCGATTGAAAACCAAAAACCTAATATTAAGGAAATAAACCACAGAAATTGAGACGTTTTATCAGTTTTCATAAGTACAGCTAACTATTTAGTATTTATGCGGCACGCTGTTTGTGCTGCATAATCGCTTGTTGGACTGAGTCGCTACCTGCTCGGTGTGTCAGAGTTGGTGTTATTTATGCTGCGGGAATTTGCTATTTGCTTTTAGTGGCGTAACTTTTCTTATGCCTATTTTCTTATGCCTATTTTATTAGCTTGCTTATCGCGCTTAAGCCATTCCTGCATTACTCAGTGCGTTTTATCTTGCCATTAGAGCTAATTTTCGCTGATTTATCAATGATATTATCACCCCGCACGCATTTTTCTAGCCCGAACACTTAAGCAGCTTAACGCGTTGATTTAATTCAGCAAGCTCTGCTGCTAACTCGTTCGTGCTAATTTCATGGTCTCTTCACTTGAATTAACCCTTTCGTTAAATCGTAAGACCCCGACTTTGCATACTTCAAAGAAATTTGTGCCTGCCCGAAGAAACAGTGACACCCACTTAAAAAATTAAAACCAATCAGCAGGCAATGTTCTACCTGAGATATCGCCTAGTTAGTAACATTGAATTAACTACATGTGCTATAAGCTCAAAGATAGGGATAATTGAACTCATGCCCAGCAACAAGGCACGCCTAACCCGCCAAACCATGGTGTGTTGGTTATATAGAAATTATCTTTGTGGTATAAACATTAGGCCAGTAACTTTTCACACTGCTTATAATTAGCGCGCCGTTTTATTTCTAGGCTCGCACAATAATTATCTAGCTTTTGAGGTCGCCCTACTGCGCCATGGAATACTTTGGTAAATTGTGTGGTGAGTTTTTTCCAGTTTTCTGGGGCTATGTTGAGCCTGTCTAAAATTGGGGAGTTGATTGGGTTGATAGCGCCACGTTTGTCTGTTCGCATACATCTGCCTGTTAACTCTACCAGTTCTAAGTATGACTTTAATTCAAAGGGTAAACCTTTAGGCATATGTTTTCTGGGGCTGCCTGCAAAACGTGCTAAGTGTTTAGGTTGTTTGCCTTCTTTGGCATGTTCACAGCGTGTTTTAACACTGCTATAGTCTGACGCTTCGGGTGTCTCAGCCATTTTGGCTCTGATTGGATTTAAATCAACATACGCCATACAAGCTGCCAATGCAGCTTCATCAAGTAAAGCTTGTGATTTAAAGCGCCCTTCCCAGAATCGACCCGTACAACCATCTTCTTTATTCGCTTTTCGGGCAATGCTTTCATTCAGTACCCGCATAAACCAACTGATACTCGCTAAACGCTCTCTAAATTGTTCAATGTCTTTATTTAAAAAGTATTGCTGCGCTGAGTCTAGCCGCTCACCCTGAAGGTACTTATGAGACAGTATGGTGCCTTTAAACAGCTTATGCCACCTGATGATAAGCGCTTTATCACTCAGCCTTTTAGCTTTTATATCATCTACACAATACAATGTGAGTATGGTTACTCATCACTGCATACGCACACACATCAATACAAAATACTTTAGCAAGTTCCAGTAATTTTGACTCTATCCAGCCTCTTCTATGTTCATACGACTGGCCTGTTGCCTTATCTTCACCACACAAATAAGCACGGCGAACACACCGTGAAATACAATGGTAGTATTTGGTGTCGGTTAAACTCACTTGTCTTTTGCGTGCTGTGGCCATTAGGAAAAGCGCCTATCTTTTAAGCTGAATTTAAAAGATAGGCAATGAATCCCGAATTCAAGTTCCAAGTGCACCACGTATAAAAACTAGATAAAAATAAGACACTTCTCAGTTTCTGCTAATGTAAATGTGCGACCAAACAAAAAACAGTGACACCCACTCAAAAAATTAAAACCAATCAGCAGGCAATGTTCTACCTGAGATATCGCCTAGTTAGTAACATTGAATTAACTACATGTGCTATAAGCTCAAAGATAGGGATAATTGAACTCATGCCCAGCAACAAGGCGCGTCTAACCCGCCAACCATGGTGCGTTGGTTATCTACAGATTACCTTGATAGCCTAAAAATTAAGCCAGTAGCTTTTCACATTGCTTATAATTAGCGCGCCGTTTTATTTCTAGGCTCGCACAATAATTATCTAGCTTTTGAGGTCGCCCTACTGCGCCATGGAATACTTTGGTAAATTGTGTGGTGAGTTTTAACCAGTTTTCTGAGGCAATGTTGAGCCTATCTAAAATTGGAGAGTTGATAGGGTTGATAGCGCCGCGCTTGTCTGTTCGCATACATCGGCCAGTTAATTCTACCAGTTCTAAGTAGGACTTTAATTCAAAAGGTAAACCTTTGGGCATGTGCTTTCTGGGGCTACCTGCAAAACGTGCCAATTGTTTAGGTTGCTTGCCTTCTTTGGCATGTTCACAGCGAGTTTTTACACTGGTGTAGTCTGAGGTTTCGGGTGTATCAGCCATTTTGGCTCTAACTGGGTTTAAATCAACATACGCCATACAGGCAGCCAGTGCCGCTTCATCAAGTAAGGCTTGTGATTTAAAACGGCCTTCCCAAAATCGACCCGTACAGTTATCTTCTTTATTCGCTTTTCGGGCAATGCTTTCATTCAGTACCCGCATAAACCAACTGATACTCGCTAAGCGTTCTCTAAATTGTTCAATGTCTTTATTTAAAAAATACTGTTGGGCTGAATCTAGTCGCTCACCTTGAAGGAACTTATGAGACAGTATGGTGCCTTTAAACAGCTTATGCCACCTGATCACAATCGTTTTATCACTCAGTCTTTTAGCTTTTATATCATCTACATACAGCACAGTATGCGTATGGTTGCTCATCACCGCATACGCACACACATCAATACAAAACACTTTGGCAAGTTCAAGTAGTTTATCTTCTATCCAGCCTCTTCTGTGCTCATACGATTGACCTGTTACCTTATCTTCACCACACAAATAAGCACGACGAACACACCGTGAAATACAATGGTAGTATTTGGTATCCGTTAAACTCACTTGTCTTTTTCGTGCTGTGGCCATGAGGGAATTGTCTATCTTTTAAGCTGAATCTAAAAGATAGATGATGAATGAAAAACAATCAATTTTGAATGGGTGTCAGTTTAAATTCCGTGATGAATGAAAAATCGTCAATTTTGGATGGGTGTCAGTTTAAATTTGTTACTTCACCCGCTAATCCCACCAGATAAATACTTTGTTATTTTTAACATCAGTTTCAGAGTTGAATTCTATACCTTGCGAGATAGCTTCTTGTTTGAATATTTCGAACAATGCTGCTTTTTGAGACTCAGAGCTAGGCATTGTTACGACAATGGCATCTGCGTATGGCCCGCCTTCTTTTTCTATTCTATCTTTATCTTTGTAAATTGAGTCACTAGAAATAACTACTTTAACTGCACCTAAATCGTATAGTTTATTTACAAAACTAATAGCGTCCTCTGTTCCTGCGAATCTGTTTCCTGCTAGGGCATGCTTGTTTTGATTTTCTTCAAGCCAAGTATTTGCTTCAGGTGAGCTTGATTTAAAAAAGAAAAAAGCAACAACGATAAATATTAAGATAATTACGACGATTTTTAACATGACCTTCCTTAGAGAGCTAACACCGGCAGCAGCGGACGGAGGTCCGTTACCTGCCCTTGTTATATTTCATTTTTAACTCTCTCCCACTCTCTTTTTAGAATGAGTTGAGATTGCGATATTGTAGACCTGTGAGCAGCCCAAAACCTAGCATCATTTTCAAGGGAACTGCCTGATGAAATTGCAGCCTCCATTTCTTTAATATGCTCAAGTAACTGCAAGTGATCCTCTTCGTTTAAGTTTAAGTACAAATTTAGTCTGCTGATAGCTTCTGTAATATGAAGATACTCACTGTCTGAGCGATCCTCGTAACCCGCAGCCCAATAATGAGCACATTTACCAGTGATATCAGCTAATAGAATTCTAAGTTCATTTATCCAAGATTGGCGGATAGGCGCTATGATTTGTTTATTAGCTACACGAAGATCGTGACGACTCTTTCTATTTGCAACAATCATCGATATCAGTGGGCCGAAAAATACCGCCAACGCCGCAACTGCCAACGAAAGAACCGGTATCAAAGGTGTTAGATCCTTGAGCATAACTCTCCTAAGAAATATAACGTCCGCTCATAATGCGCTTGTTATGTTTCAAATACACAAACCACAAAGTTAATTTGTCATGTGGTGATGAATAAACAGAACAGCCCATAACAATATTGCACTACCGATAAAGATGAATAAACCTTTAAGGCTAAAGCTACTAATTCTATGTTTGCAAACGGGACACACAAAATATGACTTGTTCATTGCCACTTTAACTTCTAGGGGCACAATATCCGCTTTGCATTTTTTACACTGAGCCATTTAAGTTTGCATACCCTGATTGAAACATAACTATTTAGTATTCATACGGCACGTTGTTTGTGCTGCATAATCGCTTGTTGGACTGAGCCGATACCTGCTCGGTGTGTCAGAGTTGGTGTCATTTATGCTGCGGGAATTTGCTATTTGCTTTTAGTGGCTTAACTTGTCTTATGCCTATTTTATCGGCTTACCTATCGCGCTTAAGCCATCCCTGCATTACTCAGTACATTTTATCTTGTCATTAGAGCTAATTTTGGCTGCTTTATCAATGATATTAGCACCCCGCACGCACTTTTCTAGCCCGAGCAATTAAGCAGATTAACGCGTTGATTTAATTCAGCAAGCTCTGCTGCTAGCTCGTTCGTGCTAATTTCATGGTCGCTTCACTTGAATTAACCCTTTCGTTAAATCGTAATACCCCTGTTTTGCATACTTCACAAAGCCAGTGTGGAGGTGGTGACGCGCTTCTGCCTTTTCTTCTTCACTTTACATAGATTGGGCCCTTGTCCCTTTATCAACTCCAATTTTCGCTTGCAACATGCATTGGCTAAAAAGCCATAGTGACGAATTCGCATAAACCCTTTGGGTAGCACATACTGTAAATAGCGCCGTAAGAACTCACTACAACTCAGTATCATGACCTTTTCACTGTGTTTATCGGCATAGTTTCGATATTTAAAGCACACGCTTTGTTTATTCACCAACACCAGTCTCGATTCTGACATCGCGTCCTTTCGGGTATACCGTGCTAGATAACTTACTAATTTAATAGAACACGCATCGTTAACTCCTTGCCAAAAATAAAATGGTCAGCCATTTGCTAAATGATATTGTGAAGCAAGACATTGAGTTACTGCTTAAGGTACTTCCCTACCACTACCCACAGCCTCTTATTCAAATCTCTTAGACTGTCATAATTCCATCATCAAAAAGTCATGTCTCATGTGCTTTAATTGTTGGTATAGACCAGATTGGAATTAGAAAAATGGACAAAAATTACTTATTACTCACACCCGGCCCGTTAACAACATCAGCGACAGTCAAACAAGCCATGCTTAAAGATTGGTGTACATGGGATGAAGAGTACAATGTGGGTATCGTACAAAAAATTCGCTCCGAATTGTGTCAACTTGCAAGTACCTCTGATCAATTTACAGCCACGTTAATGCAAGGCAGTGGTACGGCTTCTGTTGAAGCGGCACTGGGCACATTTATTAATAAAAACGCCACAGTATTAGTCATTAATAATGGCGCTTATGGCGCGCGTATTAAACAAATTGCGGAATATCTCACTATTAACCTAATCGCATTAGATTATTCAGAAACGCACTACCCAGACATATCACAAATTAAAAATACACTAGAAAATCACCCGCATATCACGCACATTGTGATGGTGCACTGCGAAACAACCACAGGCATGCTCAACCCCTTAGAAAAAGTGGCTGCACTTGCGAAAGAGTTCAACAAAGTGATGATATTAGATGCCATGAGTAGCTTTGGCGGCATACCCATTGATATGCAAAAATTGCATATTGATGTATTAATTAGCTCGTCGAATAAGTGTATTCAGGGCGTGCCTGGGTTTGGCTTTGTGATCAGTAAAAAATCACTCATCGCACAATGCAGGGGCAATGCGCGCTCACTCTCTCTGGATTTATTTGATCAATGGGAAACCATGGAAAAGCACAATGGTAAATGGCGCTTTACTTCTCCAACCCATGTCGTCAGAGCATTTGACCAAGCTTTAACTGAATTGCATGACGAGGGCGGTGTGGCGGCCAGACACAAGCGATATACCGCTAACCAATCATTATTGGTCAGTGGTATGAAAGAGCTGGGCTTTACGCCGCTTTTACCCAAGCAATTACACTCGCCCATTATCACCACTTTTTTATCCCCTGAGGCTGAACACTACGACTTTAAACGCTTTTATCTCACATTAAAATCGCTCGGTTATGTGATTTACCCAGGTAAGGTATCAGATTCAGATTGCTTTAGAATCGGCAATATCGGTGAAGTATACCAAAGTGATATTGAAGGCTTATTACAGGCAATCAGTGAAGCCAAAGATTGGTAAGCACAGCTCACTATCAGCTAACTGACTTTAAATAAGCAATCACGAATATGGGTGCCATTGGCTAGTTTCAGTACTCGCGAATGGCACCGTATTGTTCCGTTTAAGACTTATTTATCACAAAAATAAGTAGAGCTACTTGCCTTCAATGATCATTTCGATGGCATCGTGCAACCAAAACTCAATATTATAATCAACGAGTGCTTGGTGTTCATCATATCGCGCACGTTGTACTTTTAAACACGGGGCGCCACTGTTCTTTTCAAGTAACTCTGCGGCACGATCCGGTAACACCGTCACACTGATCTCACATTTTTCGTGAGATACATTCACTTGATAGCTGTGCTCCATTACTTGGGTTATAGAGCCATTGAGTGGCTGTTGCTCTAACCCCTCAAACCTATCTGCGAGGCAATATATCTCTTCAATCAATATTCCTCTGCCATCTAAATAGCGCGCACGAGTTAACTTATATACTGGTTTACTGTCAAAATAGTCATGCGAAACCTGATGCGTATTCGATGGGCTCTGAATTTCAATCACTTCAGTGGAGGGTACAAAACCTTGCTTTTGTGCTAACGCGTTGAAATTCACTTTTCGAGCTGGATGCCACTTTAATTTATCTGGCGTTACAAACCAACCGCGACGTTTTTGACTGAAGATAACCCCTTCCGATTCTAACCGCGCGAGTGCTTCACGGACTGTTATTCTCGTCGAATTGAATTGCTCTTGGAGCGCCCGTTCAGATGACAGCTTTGAACCTGCCTGTAAACGGCCTTCAGCCACCAAACTCTGAATATGATTTCTAATAACTTGATATAAAAGCATAGTTAAATTTTATCAAAAACTTTGCTAATAGCTTACTGCAATTTTATGACAAAAAAAGGCGTTATTCATAAAACAAAGCGCATGCTATCTATAATATGCACCGGCTCATCGTACTGATGCACTATTAATGCGCTAAAAAAGGGCTTTATTCATGATGTTGCTTTTAAATTTGGGTCTACTTTGGCTGCTGAGCCACTGAGTTTACTTAAGTGCACATCCCACAATTTTGGAAGATGGCCACGGTCTTCTGCATATTCTTTTCGCCTTATCGCATTTCGGACGACATACGCTCCGCATGTTCGCACCGGCTCTATTGGAAACTGTGACAGTGTCTGATTTACAAGTGCACAACGTTGCCACTTATCGTGTTTATTCAGCATTAAACTAGACAGTATTTTTCCGCCTAAATAACTTTGCACAACCCCATTACCAGAATAGCCACTACCATAAAATACATTAGTTTGACGTGGTAAATAGCCAAAAAAAGGCAGCCCAGTCACACTTCTATCGGAGGGACCTGTCCAACTTCGTTCTATTTCTAGGCCACTATTTTTAAAAAAGTGTTGCCAGTAGTGCTGCATAATATCCAGATACTGACTTGGCTGATCAAATCGTTTCGTCACCTTGTTAGCAAAACTAATGTAGTTTCCCCCTTTGCCGAGCATCAAACGCCCTGTTGAAGTGCTACGGTAATAATTCACGAAAATACGGTTATCTATAATGGGGGCACCATGCGCTAACGACATGCTGGCCAAACGCTCAGGGTCCGGTTTACTGATCACCATGTCACTTGACACTAGCACCACCGCACGCTTAAATTCGCTCATTAAGCTAGGTAGCCAAGCATTAACAGAAAACAAAAGTTTGTTTGCCCTAACAACGCCCCCTGAAGTGGTAATTTGAATTGTTTCGCCCGCTTGATAACCAAGGTACTGTGTATTTTCAAACACCTTTACACCTAGCTTTTTCGCAACACGTAATAAGCCTCTGACTAATTTAGCGGGTTGCACACTGCCTGCATTCGGTGAATAAATCGCAGATAAATTGGCTGGCGAACCGGTTTTTGCTAGGTTACTTTCGTCTACAGCCTGCCAAGCATTCAAGTGATGCGTGTCTAACAAAGATAAAATCGGTGCAAATCCGCTCTTTTGTGCTGCATTTGATGCCGTGTAATACGTGCCATCTATGCGACAATCACACGTAATACCATATTGTTCAGTAAATGCTTTAATATCATGTACGGCTTGCTCTGATGACTTAACTAAAAACGCCGCTTGTTCAATCTCCATGTGTTTAATTAAACTGGCAAATTTGGTTGACCAAGTTAGCATGGCGCCACCATTACGACCTGATGCCCCTTGTCCACATAAGTCTTTTTCAATGATCACAACATCCAGTTCAGGCTGTGATTGCTTTAAATTAATCGCAGTCCAAAGTCCGGTAAAACCGCCGCCAATGATACAGATATTGGTGTCTATATTTTGCCTCAGGGGCAAGGCTGAACGTATGTCAGCCTCGCTTATTGCTTCATCAAACCAAAAAGGAGTAAAGCGCATTAAGGGCGTTCTCCGCGTGCCAATCTTGCCTCAATCTCATTAAGTACCGGCACAATATCGGCAAGTGAATCAATAACAAAGTGCGCGCCTGCACTAGACAGTTGCTGATAAGCTTCGCGTGTCAATAAGGCTTGTTTATCTGCATCACAGGCTTGCCACTCTTGTTCGCTTAGTCCTATCGCATTGCCCGTAACAGCTATCCCTACTGTCCACATACCTGCGTTTAATCCTTCGGTGATACCATGCACAGAGTCATCCACTTTAACGCAATTTGCTACTTTAGAAATTCCAAGACGTTGCACGTTTTCTAGCGCCATCCAAGGGCCAGGCCGAGAGCCCGCCACGCATTCATCACTGGCCACCACACAATCAGGCTGATAGCCGTGCGCCTGTGCAGCAGGTACGAGCACATCCATTACAGGCTTTGGGTAGCCTGAGCAACTGCCTATTTTGACGTTATCTGCTTGTAGCTTATTAATTACCGCAAGTACCCCTTCTATTGGTGCTGCCCGTTCCGCTACTTTATCTTGCTGAAGCGGCATAAAGGTTTGGTAAATATGATCAACGTCTTGCTGAGATGGCAAACGACCAAATTGTTGTTGCCAGCGCTGTGCAATTGTTAGGGTATTCAAAAGTGTATTAATATGGTCCCATTTACCTAAACCCATTGGCGCACGCGCTTCTTCAAGACTAATGTCAAAATCAAAGCCCTTTTTAAACGCTTCCACAAAAATACGCGTCGGTGCGATTGATCCATAGTCAACCACAGTGCCAGCCCAATCTAAAATGAGCGCTTCAATATTTTTCATCTTTTTTCCTATTAAGTTGCCGGCATAACAGGCTTAACTATGTTGCCTGTTTTCGCGGAAGTTAGTTTTAAACTGAAGTAAACCAAAGAGCTGACTACCAAGATGCTGGCTATAATTGCCACCCAGTAGCAGGCTTGAATAAGAAATTGTAACCAACTCAGATCTGGGGATGAGAAGGTTTTGTAAAGTAAAATACCCACTGAGCCGATGTAACCTGCAGAGTCTGCCAAATATAATAAAAACCCTGCATTTGCCGTAGAGCCTACCGCGGAAATCATCCGATCAAATAAGAAGCAGTTATAAGGAATGTAGCTAATGTAAAGGCCCGCGCCTAATATCACCATCCAGGCTTTGGCACTGATTAAATTGGCTTCAAAAGCCCATGTGCAGCTCGCTAAAGTAACAGTACCTAGCAATATAACGCCATGATTTACGAAAAAAGCAGTGCGATTGTTTTTAATCAATACCAACGCCGCCAGTGCAATCAAAACAATCAGCGCGATCCGTATACCCGCATAAGCAAATATGGCCGGTTCCTGTCCATACCCTAAAGCCTGCCATATTTCTGCAGAAAAATTATCACGGAAATCCCTAAACCCTGTGAAAAGTAAAAAGCTCAAAATCAGCACTGTGATCCCGAACCAATAGCGTTTAAAAAACGCCCAACGCTGTGCACCATTCATGGGTAAACGCTGCTGTCTAGCCGCTTCATCTTCAGATGTTGGAGGTGGAATACTGTTTAAACACATCACCGACAATACCAATAACGGCAAAAAAATAGCACCCGTTGCGGCTGGCATCCAAAGCTCAGATACATCCAATGCAATGATCAGCCATTGTCCAACAGTTCTCACAAGCCCAGATGCCAATATAAACGTCACACTTAATACCGCCCCCAGTAATTCAGCGGTTTTGCGCCCCTCTAAATAACTAAACACTAAACCCCAGATCATGCCTAAGGCTAAGCCATTAAAAAATAACCACACGATGTTGAAAGGTACCGGTGTAAGCGCGAATAAAATAAGCGCACACTCCGCTCCCAATATCATCCATAGAATGGTTTTTGCGCGCTTTGCTCTTTGCATTTCGGCAATAAATTTAACGCCGATAAACTTTGCAATTAAGTAGCCAAAAACTTGCGATAAAATGAGTGCCACTTTAAAGCTAATAGCCCAATGTCCTTGGTCAAAATCAGTATAACTATTGACCGAGAAAGGCTTTCGAAATGCATACATGCAAAAATAAGTCATAAACGCGCTAGACGCTGCAAATAACACAAATGCGGCACCTTGCGCTGGCTTAAGCCAGTTCGGCGTGCGCTGCCAAACAGTTAAAGAATACATAATCAACCTTAAATAACAGCAAGGTGTTCAACAACACCTTGCATCACTGCCTTTACAGCCTAGAACTGATAATTAATACCAATCATGCCGCGCATACCGTAATACTCCACTTGTAGTGGTCGGCCTTTTTCGCCCATATAGTATTCCAGTGCTTCATTGGTTAAGTTATTCAACTCAAGGTAAATTAAGGTTTGCTCATTGATTTGATAAGACGTCGTAAAATCAACACTGGTATTCGCCCCGTAATAACTATCACTTTGCGACGATTTACCATGCTCCTCTATGTAGGCCCCTTTATGATTGAGCGCAATTCTTGCCGCGAATGCAGTATCATCATAGTACAAGGTAAAGTTATACAACTCGCTTGCTTGGCGCGGAATATGAACCTTATCATCACGTGTTGGAATACGCATTTGCGAGTCCATAAACGTGGCATTCGTCATAACCCCAAAGTTTTCAAGTGTCGCAGAAATAAAACCAAGATCACGGTTAAAGGCTAATTCAAAACCAGCAAGCCAAGCACTCTCACCATTTTCAGGGCGAATAATATTGATGCCATCTCGACCGTTATAGTTACCAGTAGAACGTTTTTCGAAAATAGGATCTTGAATATCTTTGTAAAAAGCGCCTACTGACATAAGGCCAACACGGTCAAAGTAATGTTCAACCATGACATCTAAGTTATTTGAATAGGTCGGATTTAGCGCTGGGTTACCTGAGTCAAGTTTGTTGTCGGCTTCAAGATACGTTGCCCCTGGCGTTAAAGAGCCAAAATCTGGTCTGGCAAAACTACGCGTTAATGCCAATCGGTAATTGGTTGTGTCTGTCGCGTGATACGTTAAATGCAGTGCAGGTAGCACCGACCAATAATCATTACTTTGTGTTGTGGCAACCGTTCTCTTTTCATCTGATAAATAGGTATGCCCCGACACAGTGGTGTCGGTTTTGGTTAAACGCAGGCCAGCTAATACTTCTAACTTAGGATTAACTTGATACGTTGCCATCCCGTAAATTGAGGTATGCTGCTCTTCAATATCAAAGTTTCTGCCTAGTGCACCACCGTTACTGATCAATGCTGACTCGTCTTCATTGAGGCGAAACTTATTGCGGTTTTTATTCCAAAATGCCATCGTTGCTTCTGTCGTGGCCACTTGAGAAAACTGCGCTTGATAATTAAAGTGCGCGTCAGATAAAAAGTCATGTCGACCGGGCTGATCACTCAGTGCAAAATCTGCCAATGTTGGCGCTGCGCCATACTCATCGGTGTTCCATTCGTAAAACTCATCAGCAAAGTCAGCATGACGTACTTTGTCACGATATTTAACGCCGAATTTGTAGCTAAGCTCAGGTGCTATGCTCCATTCAAAGTCTAAATTAGCAACCACACGGTCTTTCTCATTCACGTAAACTTTATACAGCTCAACCCAAGACAGTCCAGCTTGCGTGGGGTCCATATTAAAACCGACTGGAAAGTGGTTACTGATCCCATTCCAAGCGTCCGTGCCACCATCAATTAAGTTATATGCGTATTTTTTACCATTACTCGCTTCTTTTAAACCGGTATAACCTACCCGCTTTTGATCGAAACGCATCACAAAATAGCTGTTATCTTGCCCGTTTGGATTATCGCCATAGCGAAATTCATTTTCATACGTCGCAAGCTGCCAGTTGATGGTTTTATCAAAGCCAATATCATGCTCACCCGCAAACTCAAAGCCATGCATTTGAGTGATCAACTCGTTGCGAATATGCTGGAGTTCGGCTCTGTCTTTATCGAACCTTAAGCGATGTTTATAGTGGGTTTCATCATCAATCAAACTACCGTACAAAGCACTCGCACTGATACTGCCATTGTCTAAATCATACTCCATAGAACCATTGAGCCCGTAAGTTTCACGTGTACCGGTATAATCTCTGAGCTCTAAGCGATAAATGCCAAAGTCCTCACTTTCACCTCGACGACGTGGCTCATAATTGTCTGTTGCCCAATCTCGTTTCCAAGCCGTCGCATTAACAATAAACCCTAACTTATCGTCCATTAAACGATCGCCATATACCACATTTGCTGAGTAGTTATTACCACCAGCCAGTTCATTTTGACCGACTGCGAAGTTGGTTTGTAGTAAAAACTCATCCGCTGATTTTTTGGTTATAAAGTTAACACTGCCCCCAATTGCATCTCCTTCCATATCTGGCGTTATTGCTTTAGACACTTCTACAAACTCAATAAGCTCACTCGGAAAGAAATCGAATGCGGTGGCACGACTGGTCGTCTCTTCTTCTGCGGTTGGCAATCGATTACCATTAATGCTTGCTGAGCTCCACTGTGATGGTAATCCCCTCACTGCAACAAAACGCCCTTCGCCTTGGTCACGCTCAATAGACACACCAGGAATTCGCTGAACGGCTTCAGCGGCATTTCTATCGGGGAGTTTGCCAATGCCATCTGCGGCAATAACACTGATGATATTAGAGGCATTTCTTTGATTATTCGCCGCAGCCATTTCACCGCGAAATATCTGGCCGACACTGACAACTTCCTCTATCTCTTGCTGAGTATTTAACACAATGGGCGCAACTGTGGTCACTTTCCCTTCAACCACAGTGACATTCACCTGTGAATTCTCATAACCAAAATAGTTAACCACGAGTGTATAATCACCTGATGCCAGTTTCGGTAATTCAAAACGGCCTCTATAGTCGGTGACTGCAGTGAAACTGGTGTTTTGAATCGATATGGATGCACCTGACAGGTTCCCCTGAAGGTCTTTTACAGTACCGACAAGTTTGCCACTCGATGCATACACGCCCGAACTGGTAGCGAGGAAAATAGCAGCAGCGATCTGAGTTAGTTTTTTCATTGCTTTCATCTCTAATGTTGGGTTTTATTTCTGGTCTAGTCCAGATTTATTAAGGAGATGGTAGTATTGATTGTTTACAAATTCATGACGGTTTAATTAAACGTTTATGGAGCTATGATTTAAATGGATGACCCATTAAAGGAAGTGACATGCTATGCCGCTAAAAATATGTAACTGAGAACTTAACGTTAGCATCCGCCTGATAGCCATTTGCAATTAGTTACCCATTTAAATACGGGTAACTTAAAGACGTATCGCACGATAAAATAAATTTTTGACGAGACTTCGTCAATTGAGGAAATGATGCGTGTAATGCTACTGAAACGCCATAATAGAAAAATCGGCTAAGAACACAATTAATTATACGAGATAATTAATTTACAATAGCCTTATAGCCGCCAGTAAAATGTTAGGCAAGCCATAAGGCAATCAATATGCCACACTGTGATGTGTACCCGCCCCTCAACGAATACTACGTCGACCTGAAAAGGCGTGCATCAATGTCATACCATCCACCAAGTCGAGTTCGCCACCTACCGGCATGCCATGGGCTATTCTAGATGCCTCTACCCCATGCTTTTGACATAGCTCAGCGATATAATGCGCAGTTGCTTCACCTTCAACGGTGGGGTTTGTCGCTAAAATGACTTCGTCTATATTGCCTTTTGACAATTTATCAGCCAACAAATCCAAACCGATTTCTGCAGGGCCTATGCCGTCCAACGGAGATAAATGCCCCATTAATACAAAGTAAAGACCTTGATATTGCCCTGTTTGCTCTATCGCTAAGACATCTGTAGGTGACTCAACAATACATAACAATCGGCTATCTTGACGCTTAACGCTTAAACAAATATCACAAAGTGGAGTTTCTGAAAACGTACGGCAAGACTCACAATGCCCGATAACCTGCATGGCCTTTAATAAACTATCGCCGAGTTGAGTTCCCCCTGAACGGTCTCGCTCAAGTAAATGAAACGCGATTCTTTGCGCTGACTTAGGGCCAATACCTGGTAAACAGCGTAATGCTTCTATTAATGCAGTAAGTGAGGGTGATAATTGCATATTAAAGTTAACTTAAAATGAGAAAATTAAAATAGGCAACAACATCACCATAACAAAGAGTGAGTCAATCAATAGCCAACCTATTTTACTGGATTAATCAATGATATCAGAAAACCAATATTGATGGCACTAGCGAGTATCTACAATACTCCTTACATTCCTTAACTCAAAAATCGCTATTTTAGTCATAATTTAGACTAGAACATAGCAACAGTAATGAAAACTATTTCCAATTACCTCTTCCCAAAACAAATTAAAACTTGCTAGTATTGAGATGTTATAACGTTTGATCGAAAATCGAGCTGGCGTCTTAACAAATAAGACGCCTTAAAATACGGAAAATACATACATAAGTAGTTGGAACTAAAAATGAAAAGGTCTTTGATTGCGGCCAGCACCTTGGTCGGTTTAATAAGCTCGGATAGCTTAGCATCTCAAGAAATAGAAAAAGTAGAAGTGATAGGCACGCGCGCGCCTTTATACAGCACTCGCGATATTAATGCGTCAGCCCTTGGTTCTAAAGACGCACAGCTATTACCCATCTCCATACAATCATTTTCAGAAGCTCTTATCGCGAACCAACGAGCGAAAACATTAGGGGAAATACTGGCAAATGACGCCTCAGTGCAAAATACCTCTATTGGCACTGTATTTGATTTTGTCAGCCTACGCGGTTTTCAACTTGATTGGACCAATGGGCTTAGGCGTGATGGCTTAGCGTTGGCGCCCTACCAAGATGTACCTCTTGAAAATATCCAACGCATTGATGTGATTAAGGGGCCATCTAGCCTTGTTTCTGGATTTAACAACCCCGGTGGCACCATTAATTATGTCACCAAGCGCCCGACTCAAGCGCGTTTCTTCGATGTCACGGTTGAGCTAAAAAACCGAGCCAGTAAATTTTTACACCTTGATTTTGGTGGCCCACTCTCAAACAACAAAGACATGGGCTATCGTTTCAACGCCGCGTTTGAAAAAAATGGCGACTTTACTGGCGGCGACGACCTCAAACGGACTTTTGTCAGTGCTGCTTTTGACTGGCAATTATCTGATCAGTTGTTTGTCAGACTAGACAGTGACTTTCAAGACAAAAAAATGGTCTCACAACCCCTTATTGGGTTATCTACTGACCCAAGTTCTGGCAAAACCATTTTGCCACCCTACGTGGATACCAGTGAAACACTCCTTGGGCAACCATGGGCTTTGTATGAAACACAAACCCTTAACAGTGCCCTGCGCGCGGATTTTTGGTTCAATGACCAATGGCAATGGGTGAATCAAGTTGCTTATTCAAGCAATGATAGATTTACTATTTTCCCTGACATTTATAGCGTCAATCAAGCTGGAGATGTTTTATCATCCGCAATACATGTGACACCTGATGAGGAATATCAGACTGTGTCTGCTCACACCTTTGTTAAAGGCGAATTTCAGACTCAGGGAATTGAACATGAACTGGTTATTGGCCTCAGCGCCAGAGAGTATCAATCTAAAGACGGGCGTTGGTTCGAACTCACCAATCCTGTTGGCAATATATTCAACCCAACCTACACTGAAAAACCGAACTATCCCGACTATCCCGATGCGAACGTAACCGACACCAGTGAAAGTTCGTTTTTTATCACCAATACCCTGCACTTCAATGACGTTTTCTATACCACGCTTGGGTTACGTCACATACAGTATGATAAGACACAACGCGCACCGAATAGCGCACGGGTGACATTAGATGATCGCAGCTTTAACACGCCAATGTTGGGGATTAACTATAACCCCAGTGACACACTCGCATTTTATCTCAGTTATTCAGAAGGCGCTGGAGAAGGGGCTGTTGCTGTTATTGGCAGTGGCGCTATCAACGAAGGGGAGTCATTAGGTCCACAAGAAAGTGAACAAATTGAAGCGGGGATTAAATACCAACATGCGGGTATCAATTATACCGCAGCGCTATTTCAAGTAGAGAAAATGCTCGAGTATCATAACCGCAATACTAACTACTTCGTACAAGATGGGGTTCAATCACACCAAGGGTTAGAGCTCAACCTCAGCGGTGAAATAAACGCTTACCTGTCTACCGTGACCTCGGTGACTTTTATGAACCCAACGCTTGATGAATTAGGTGGAGACAACACCATCAATGGCAATAGACCGGCCAATGTTCCTAAATTTCAAGCAAATACCTTCGTAGATTACACCATTCCAAGCTATCAATCACTCAGCATTAATGCAGGTATTTTTCATGTAGGTGAGCGCGAGCAAAATGTATCAAATACACTCACTCTCCCTGCGTATACCCGCGTTGATTTGGGGCTCAAATACCAGCTATCTGCGCTTAATGCCACTGTAAGACTCAGAGTTGAAAACGTTTTTGATAAACAATACTGGTTATCTGGTGGTGCAAAGGGCATTGACTGGGGCGTATCTCCTGGTCGAGGCAGATTAATTAGCGCATCAACCACTTTTAGTTTTTAGGGAATAAATCAATGACAACAAATCAGGACGTAATAATTGAGATCAATCAACTCAGTAAGCACTTTGGTGATTATCAAGCGCTTAATGATGTCAATCTAACGGTCAAACAGGGTGAAGTCTTAGCATTGCTAGGCCCTAACGGTGCAGGTAAAACAACCACGATTAATTGCCTTTTGGGTTTTTTAAAACCCGATAATGGGCAAGTTCGGATAGCTGGGGTTAATCCGCAACAGAATGTGGTCAATGCCAGAAAAAATTTAGCTTACATTCCCGAGCAAGTTGCGTTGTATCCACGCTTGAGTGGCTTGGAGAACTTAGTTTATTTCAGTAAAGTGGCAAAAGTTGAAAAATCTGAGCAAGAATTCAAAGCACTGTTAGAACAAGTTGCCTTGCCAGCACACGCCTTCAATAAGCCAGTCAATAGTTATTCAAAGGGCATGCGACAAAAAGTGGGCATTGCAATCGCCATAGCAAAGCAAGCCAAAGCATTAATTTTAGACGAGCCTACCTCAGGCCTTGACCCCTCAGCCAGTTATGAATTTAGTCAATTAATTCAGCAACTCGCCAAACAAGGCGTTGCTATATTAATGGCAACCCATGATTTATTTAGAGCACAAGAAGATGCTCATTCAGTCGCCATTTTAAACCAAGGTCGCTTGGTCGATTATCTTAACTTTGAGCAAATACAAACTGTGCAGCTCGAGTCTGTTTATTTAAAACACATTAAGGCGGAACCGTCATGTTAATGATCACCATGAAAAAGGAGTGGCTTGATTCATGGCGGCAAGGACATGCATTGTGGATAAGTTTGATTGCTTTAATGCTATTACTGATAGCTTGCGTTACGAGCTGGCAAAGCTTTCAAGTTCAATCAGCAACCAAATCAGCCGTTGCTCAGTCAGAGCGTGATCGCTGGCTAGAGCAAGGGGAAAAGGGCCCTCACTCTGCTGCGCATTACGGTGTTTATGTATTAAAACCAGAGTTACCTCTGGCCATGGTTGACCCTGGCTTACGAGACTTTCAAGGCAATGTGCTTCGATTAGAAGCCCATAAGCGTAATGACACGTTATTTCGCCCCATTCAAGATACTATTCCCATGCAACGCTTTGGCAGCTTGTCACCGTCATTTGTACTGCAAATATTATTACCCTTGTTAATCATACTGGTAGGTTACCCAGCTTTCTCAGGTGAACGTGAGCAAGGCACTTTAAAGCAGCTCCTCGCGTCAGGTTGCTCTTCAATACACCTGTTTATTGCCAAATCAGCAGCGCTATTTTCGGTTGCCGCAATTGTCCTTATTCCGCTGTTTGCATTTTTACTCTACAGCAGCATCAGCGAACAACATGCTCAAGTGTTACGCAGTGCTTTATATGCCTTGAGTTATTTAGTGTACCTGAGTACTTGGTGCGTCATGGTGGTTGCAATCTCTTGTTGGTTATCTACCGCTCGACGCACACTCATTGTACTATTAGCTCTGTGGGCAATCAGCTGCTTATTAATACCCAAAATAGCAATGACGCATGCCAGCAACCAATACCCCATTGAATCTGGGCAAGCGTTTCAATCTAAACTTGAATCTGAGGTATATACACCTGAGCGACAACAGGCCATTGCCCAATTCAAGCAAGAGACATTAACTACCTATGGGGTTAGCTCAACCGATGACTTACCTTTTGACTGGTCTGGTGCGCAATTACAATTCGGCGAACAGTATTCAGATAAAGTCTTTGATCGACTTTTTGGCGCGCGCTCAGAGCAGCTAAACGCACAGTTCCAATACTATCAAAGTACCGCACTATTAAGTCCATTTATCGCAATACAAACCATTTCTATGGGCCTCGCTGGTTCAGACCACACCCACCATCACAATTTTGAAGTTGCAGCAGAAAAATACCGCCGAGTAATGCAGCAAACACTGAACTTCAATCAACGCGACCATGCTCACAAAGCCACCAGCCACTACGTTGCCGATAAGCAGCTATGGCAAGCGATCCCTGAGTTTGTATATCAACCGCCCTCATTCTCGCTCATGAGCGGACATTACCTTGTTGCGCTATGCGCGCTTATTGGCTGGTTACTATTCTCTGGGATATTGGGAAGTTACTCGCTTTACCTACTGCGCAAGGAAGTACAAAGATGAACCGATTAATTATTACCACTGAACTCAAAAACTTATGGCGCGAAAAACTCACTGTTGCGGTGCTATCTATTACCCTGATTTTTGCAGCGCTGTCTTTTTACAACGGATATCAGTTTAGTCAAGCACAGCATGCGGTTATTGACATCGCTCAGCAGGAGCAACTCAGCGCAATAGAGACCGCACAAAATTCACTCACGCAACGCCTATCAGAGCAAGGGTCTATTAAATGGTGGGAAGACATTTATGATTTACGAGGCCAAGCCTTTTATTTGATGGTCAACTATGCCACCAAGCCGCCATTAGCAACAGCACCTATCGCGGTAGGTCAAGCTGATGTATTCCCCTACTACTTTCGGATGCTCATAAGTGAAAAGCAAAATGTGGTACAGCAATATGATTATGTAAACCCATTACAATTATTACTTGGACAATTTGATCTAGCATTTGTGGTTATTTACATACTCCCATTGCTCATCATTGGGCTAAGTTATAATGCGTTAACGCAAGAACAGCAAACAGGTCAGCTAAGAATACTGTTATTGCAGGGGATCAATCCGCAACATTTATTAAAAAACCAGCTACTTGTCAGACTTTCACTGGTACTGGTACCATTTTTACTCTGTAGCAACAGCTTATTGCTATTGAGCAATAAAGATTTCACTATTCAAAATAGTCTGATCTTTTCCCTCATTGTCAGTCTGTATTGTTTATTTTGGAGCTATCTAGCTGGCTTTATTGTCAGTAAAGGTAAAAGTACCGCAACAAATGCGGCTATATTAGTCGCATGTTGGTTGGCATTTGTGATTATTATCCCCGCCACATTAAATACGCTGAACGGAGCAGCAAATCCAACGCCTTCGAGAATACACTACGTTGATTCACTGCGTGAGCAGGCAGACAGTGCGAAAAAAGCCAGCGAGAAAACGTTAGCTAAGTTTTTCCAAGACCATCCAGAATTGGCGTCAACTAACGACAACCCCAGTGACTATGCCACAAAAAAAATTGCCACAATCATTGCTATTGAGCAAGCTATGCATGCTTTCGATCAGGCGTTTTTACAAATTCAAGATCAACAATCTCAGTATGCACAAGCATTTAAGTTACTGTCTCCAGCTACTTTAGTTTATTCGGCCTTAGTGGACTTTTCTGGAAATGGCTTAACCAGACAGCAAGACTTTATGCAAGCCGTTGCACAGCATCATCAAGCGCTGCAACAGTTCTATAAAACACAGATTGTTGCTGCCAGTCAGCGCGGTGATTTCACGCCTTGTCGTGGCTGTAATGCAAGACCAACGCTTAAAGATTTAACAGTGATCCCACAGTTTAAAAATACGGTTAACGACACGTCTCCCCCCCCTTGGTCATTAATATTATTGGTGTTGGCTATATTTGCCCTCAGCTTAAAAACCAACCAAAGAGTGATACAAATTGGCTCTGCCCAATCTCAAGAGGTACGAGTATGAGCAAGGAGCACTTTACAGCAATAACACACCCTCTGGTTGAACAGTTGCTTGATACTCATAAGGAGAAAATGTTTGAGTGGGCGTACGGGCTTGGTGCCCCCCTGCATGTGCTTTTTCCGCAAATATTTGCGGAGAATGTGGCACGTATTACGTCGGTACTTACAACTCATCAACTGAAGCATCAAATTCTTTATGCTAAAAAAGCCAATAAGTCTCAATGTTTTATAACGCAAAGTTGTGCATTAGGCTTAGGCGTGGATGTGGCCAGTATTGAAGAGTTTGAATTGGCGTTAGCGGGCGGGGTTTGTGGGGAGAAAATTGGGGTATCTGGACCCCATAAATCTCGCGTATTACTCACCCTTGCCATAAGACACAATGCATTGGTTGCGATTGATTCTCTGAATGAACTAAAAAGCGCGATTGAGATTGTACGCCACACCCAACATGCAACCCAGAACATGCCGATACGTATTCTACTCAGAGTACACCCCAGCAAAGACACAAACAGCCGCTTTGGTCTGGTGCACGCAGAAATAGAAGAGGCACTTTCGTACTGTGTTGAATATAAAAATCATACATTGTTACAAGGATTTAGTTGCCATTTAAGTGGTTACAATACCCAGCAAAGAGGACAAGCTATTCATTATATGTGTGACTGTATTAACCGTGCAAACCACCTAAACTTAAACGCCGATGTGATCAACATTGGCGGCGGTTTGCCTATCTCTTATCTGGAATCCACACAATGGCAAGATGCATTAGATTATGAATATTTTCATAAAAACCGACAGTTCAGTGGCTTCTACCCATATCACTGTGCCCAACCAGGTGCTGATGCATTGGCGCAAATTCTATTAACGCCCAACCAAGCTGGGCAAACCGCAGCTGACGCAATCAACTCGCTATCGCTCACGCTCATGCTAGAACCGGGCCGCGCCTTGCTTGATCAAGCGGGTGTCAGTCTGTTCTCTGTACAAGGTAGTAAGCCATTACACGGTACCTCAGATTGTCATATTGCAACACTTTCAGGTACCAGCTTGTCATTATCAGAACAATGGTTCAATAGTGAGTTTTTGCCTTCTCCAAGGTTGCTTTCAAAAGCCACACCTTCGTCACCGAGCCCAGTCAGAGTTGCCTTTGGCAGCGCAACATGTTTAGAAGACGACATGATCAGCTGGCGCTATATTCCACTACCGCATTTACCAACAGGCCATGACCTTATGGTTTATATCAATACCGCTGGCTACCAAATGGACTCTAACGAATCTGAGTTTCATTCCATGCCAATACCTAGAAAAATAACAGTGAGGTGGGACTCACCAAACATACACTGGCAATTAGAGCGCTAGCCTTTCACTGACAATTTATAGACATTATAAGGAGCATATTTATGATTATAAATACGCAGGAAAACTGCACAAAAAATTCAGCAACTTCGGCCTATCGCAAGGTCTCTCAAAGCATCGGCAATACACCTTTAATGGAGTTCATCGTTCTGCCAAATGGCAGTCGAATGTATTTAAAATTAGAACAATTTAACCCCACCGGCAGCGCCAAAATTCGTATGGCTAAGTCCATGCTTGATGAAGCTGAACAAAACGGCTTACTTAAACCAGGTGGCCGCATTGTTGAATCAACCTCAGGCAATACAGGTGTCGGTCTTGCTATGCTGGCTGCTGAACGTGGTTATCATTTCACCGCGTTTGTTGATAACCATGCTGCAAAAGACAAAATTAATAATATGCGTGCATTTGGTGCTGAGGTCGTTTGTGTTAGCGACGAAGGTAATGATGGCCTAGCTACCGACGTGCGTGATGCAATGGCTGAACAAGTTGCCAAAGAACAAGGCGCGCTTTGGACGGCACAGCATAACAATTTTGCCAATAGCCGTGGTTATACTGAACTGGCCAAAGAAGTTGTAAATCAAATTGGTACAGGTATCACTCATCTCGTTGGCGCAGTCGGCACTGGCGGGTCATTGTGTGGCACGACTCGCGCGCTGCGCGACCTAGGTTGCCATTCGCTCACAACATTGGGCGTTGAGCCAATCGGCTCTGTCATTTTTGGCGGCCCAGGGGCCAGTTATCATCAGTCAGGTACTGGTACACCTGAAGGCGCAGAAATTGGTGCCTTAATCGAATACGACCTCATAGACCAAGGTTTCAAAGTATCAGATAAACATGCATTTAACACCGCGCGTTACCTCACAAAGCATTACGCATTAATGGTAGGTGGTTCAGCAGGTGGTGTCATATATGAAGCATTAAAATCTATCCAATCAGCCCCTGCAGGCAGCACCTTTGTGGTACTTGTGTGTGATGGTGGCGAAAAATATTTAGATACCGTATTTAATGATCAATGGATGACCGAGCATCAATTATTTGACCCCCAATTAGATCAACAACTCAGTGACCTACTGCAACAACTTAAAGCCTAAAGGAATAACATATTATGACAACTACACAAAACAACTTGCCCATACTCAACGCTGCATTACTCGAGTCACTTGCCTTTCCATATCAGCAAGTTATTGATGTCGTTGAGCACGCTTTCAAAGCCATCGACCACCCCGACTCAGCCAACCCGCTAAAAGTCATCATGGCCCCAGAAGATGGCCGTTCCATTGCCTATAGTATGGCAGGGCGAGATGCTTCCAGTAATACCGTCGGCTTTAAAGTCGTGTATGAGTTTGATCCTGACAGAAGTCGTGGCAATTACCAGTTCTATTCATTTATCTTTTTATGTGACGACAGCACGGGTACCCCTGTGGCATTAATGGATGTAAAAGAGCTTGGCCCTATGCGTACCTCGGCCACTTCCGCGTTATTCGCAAAAGCAGCAGCCACTTCAGACGCACGCAGCGCACTCGTCGTTGGTACTGGCGTGCAAGGTCAAATTGCTTTACCCATGTTAGTGAGCGCAATGCCACAACTCAATAAATTAGCGGTACATGGCAGTTATGAAGCGGGTATTACTAATGTTCAAAACAAACTTAAACACCACCACCCTGACTATGACGTTCAAGTATCGAGCGACTTAGAAGCATCGGTACGACAAGCAGACATTATTCTCGCTGTGACAGGTTTATCAGCAAAAGAAAACATTAAATATGAATGGTTAAAACCCGGTGCAGTCGTCATATTAGTCGGCTATGGCATTGACAAAGACGTGTTACACAAAGCGGATCGATTGCTCACCACAGACGCCGAACAAATGAAAGTCACCGGTGACGATTTACTCAACGAACAGGGCGAACTCCCTGAAGTCGATGCCACCCTCACAGACATTCTCAATGGCGAAAAACCAGCCCGTACTCACCCTGACGACATTATCTTTGTCTACAACAGTGGTATGATCATTACCGATGTTGCCCTAGGCCGTGCTGTCGCTGAATTTGCAAAAACAAGTACTCAAGTAGAGGAAGTGTCATTATGGTAGCCCGCTCACTTTCTATGTTTGATGACCTGAAAAAGGTCAGCGCACTCGCTGGGCCACTGATATTAACCAATCTGTTGTATGTTGCTATCGCCACTATCGACTTGGTGATGTTAGGCATGCTCAGTCCACTCGACTTAGCCGCGGGTGGATTAGCCATTGGTATTTTTAACCAATTTCGAACCATGGGGACTGGGGTTGTGACCGCCACTGGCAACCTTGTATCTTATGCCCAAGGCAAAGCACATACCGACCAAATAACCCCTTTGCTTAATGCCAGTTTAATAATTGGTACATTCATTGGTGTGATATTTGCCTTACTCATGGCCAATATAAAACCTTTCTTGCTGTTTATAGGCACGCCCGAGGTACTTGCGGAGCAAACAAGCAACTACTTAGTGGTTGCAGCCCTAGGTTTAGTACCTTGCTTTTGGTTTCAAAGCATTCGCCATTTCAGTGTTGGTTTAAAATCACCTGGACCGCTTATGATGATCACAGGCGTGTCTGTATTACTGACTGTCGTATTAAACTACGGTTTTATTTTTGGTCATTTTGGCTTACCTAAATTAGGTTTTCTTGGTGTGGCTGTTGCTACCTGTATCGTGCTCTACCTCTCATTTTTTCTGTTTGTGGTCATCGCCTGTAAAAATCAGGTGCTTAAGCCTTATATCACATGGAAAGTATGGAAAACAAATAGAGAATCAATCGCTAAAACGTGGCATATGGGATACCCCATTGGCGCAACCTATGGATCAGAAGCTGGCTTTTTTACCGTGCTGGCATTGTTTGTCGCCACGTTAGGGATTAGTGAGCTTGCTGCACACAACGTCGTGAGCCAAATTGTCTACATCGTATTTATGATTGCAGCTGGACTTTCCTCAGCATGCTCCATTTATGTCAGTGAAGCCCATGCTAAATCTGACATAATACATGCCAAGCGTATTGGTCACTTCGGATTGCTATTCGGCGCCGCTATCATGGCCTTTATTGCAATTCCCTACGTTTTATTTCCGGAGTTTATTTTAGCGCCATTTCTCAGTGCCGCTGAATTACAGCAGTCTAATGTAGTAGCCATTGCAACGCATTTATTGTTAATAGCTGCCGTTCTCCAAATCTTCGATGCGTCGCAAAATATTGGTGTGGGAATTTTGCGCGGTGTCGGTGATGTAAAAAGTGCCTTTTTCTTATCTATTCTGGGCTATTGGATTATTGGTCTTCCGGTCGCATGGGTACTAGGTAGCTATATGAATCTTGGCATAAACGGGGTCTGGTACGCCTTAACTCTGGGACTCAGTGTTACTGCTTTATCACAATTATGGATGTTTAATTATCGCGTCAAAAGCTTAGACACGATAGATGAAATACAAGGACAACAAGCATGATAACCACGCATTCTATCGCCTTTACCGACCAGCAAGTCAGGCAAGAAGTCGCACAACTTCCCGCTTATGGCGCAGGTCAAACGTTAACGCAAGCCGATATGCTATATCCCTCTAAAAACATGGTAAACCTGTCTGTAAATGAAAATCCATTTGGTGCCAGTACCGCAGCGCTCAATTTGGTGCAAAGTAAGCTTAGCGACATGAGTTATTATCCAGATAGCCAATGTACTGAATTGAAAAGTACACTTTCTGCAAAGCTCAACGTACCCAGTGAACATCTGGTTATTGGTAACGGCTCAGAAGATATTCTATCTATGCTGTGTAAAGCTTTTATCAACCAGGCCGATGCTGTGTTTGTGGCCAAACCTGCCTTTGCTTTACACCCCATTTACGCCAATATGATGGGAGCCAATGTGAGCAGCATCCTGATGGATGAACACATGGACTACGATACCACCGCGTGGATAAATGCCATTAAAGCACACCCTAACCTCACAATGCTGATGATTGCCAATCCTTCAAACCCTGTCGGCTGTACATTAGACGATGCTGGACTGCAGAATATTATTGATGCATGCCCGAAAGACACCTTTATTTTAATTGACGAAGCCTATTGTGAATTCGCTAACAACAGCCATAAGTTCGCTGATAGCTTAGCAATACTCAAAAAGCAAAATCGACCCTTTGCAATACTGCGTACTTTTTCAAAAGCATATGGCTTAGCTGGGCTGCGTGTAGGATATGGTATTATGTCTGACACCCATATTGTTGATTATCTAGATCGGGTGAGGACCCCATATAATGTCAACAACCTCGCACAAGCGGCGGCTATCGCGGTACTGGAAGATAACAGCTATTTAAACGATACCGTTGATTTGGTTAACAACGAGCGAGAGCGAGTTCGCAGTGAAGTAGAATCATTTGGCTACTTTGTTGCACCAAGCCTTGCAAACTTTCTCTTTATCAATGTGCGTCAACCAGCAACGCATGTTGCAGATATATTTTTAGAAAATGGGATCATGATAAAGCCTTGGAAAGAACCTGGGTTCGAGCAATTTATACGCATTACCATTGGCTTACCTGAGCACAATGACCGGGTGATAGAGTTACTCTCGCAATTGGTCTCACAAGAAACCTAGCGTGCGCTTGCATTCACTGTGTGCATGATATTCATCATGCACGTTCTCACTGTTCACTTACTAATACGTCAAACACAATCGGCTGTAATACGCTCTAACATCGCATGTGATACTGGCTTATGTATAAAATACGTCGACTTTTCAGGAAAGTACTCTCCCTGCTGTGCCGCTTTAAAAATATCAGACACAAGCGGCGCTTGAATATCGATATAAAAAAACAGCTCGCTACTTTCAATATCACACATTTTTGTTGGCTGACTGCAAAGAACGTGTGGTAGTGCCGCTATCGCATTACGAATAACACGCTGAACTTTCAGTGAGCCTGACTGGTATATACTCTGCTTACCTGAATCAATCTCTTTCTCATTCAGACAATACGAATATGACCGGCCATTTATATGTAGCATATAGTGTGATGCTGCGTTGTTTACAGTGCGTGTCATGCCGTACTGGCTAAAATGTTGATCAATATATGCAACGTTTACAGGCGCTGACAATTGTACCTGTAAAGTAAAACTCTCAACCCATGTTTGGCTATTGGAAGTGATCCATACAGGCAATGTTACCTTACGCTTGCCAGGAAGGTTCGCTGCAAATACGCGATGATGCCCGTCAGCAATCAGGAATTGACGTTGCTGTGATAACGTGTTTTTTAACCGATACTGCAACTGTTCGTTATTTATATCATACACACTATGCCGACTTTTTCCGACACCCCCTACTCTCGGCTCATACCATGTTTTCACTAATGTGCACTGCGACTGCCAGTCTAGCACGCTAAAATCAATATCAGCGATTACCATACACGGCGGTAATGTGTTCGCACATTGAGTCAGCGACCTTCTCAACGCCAGTGCATGAGAGACATTTACCGCTTCATGTCCAAGTAAACGTACCGACGATTGTTCACCTGGCGAATATAGTGCCAATATCCCAATTGTTTTATACCCATTGACATCAATTTCATAAAATGAAAAGCGCTTATCACTCTGTGGTTTAATTGCCATATTATCATTGTATCCTTTCAATTTTAGATACAATATAACATATCAAATCAATAGCTAGAGATGCAATTAAACGAGACCGATGAGCCAGACTTAACCAACACTAAATTGCCTAACAGAAGATATGTGATAAATAATGACAAAGCGCTCGTGTAGAGAAGAAACAAGCACAATATATTGCCCTCTTTTGAAATATTAAATGGCTACGGCAGAGGCACAAATACTCTGTCACAAGTACTCAAGCGCGGCACCAAACCTATGCCGCAAAAATACCGCATGTCCATCATCAAAAAGACATGTCAGCTTCGATACAACTCTTCGCTTTACACTCAAAATTTACAGTCATAAACACTCGCCATGTAAACAAAATGTTTACTTTAAATCCATTTGTAAATATTATGCTCTTCTTATAATGTGGAAAACCACCCCTTTTCTACCCATTCATAAAAAGGATAAGGATGTGATAAATGGAGATGATTTACGGGCCATGCGCGTCAATGCGGCTATTTCTCAAGATAAAATGGCAAAAAAACTTAACTGTGATAGAAAAACAATCATTAATTATGAGCTAGGTGTAAGTGATATTCGTTCGAAACAGCTTTTCATGTGGCTGGTGTATTGTAAGATAGACTCAGGATCGCTATTAAATGAAATTAAACGAATTCGTGATCAAGTTAATCGCACAAAAACCTCTCGCTTACAGGATGAAGAACAATGAGAAATACAAACCTATTAAAGACTCTTAGCGCTATGATTTTTTTAATAAAGGAAAATGGGAAGTCGAGTAAAGCCGCTGATAAATACCTACTTTCGAGTGATGCTAGTACTTTGGTATCGGGTGGTTCAGTACCTGATAAGCCACCAAGACCTACGGCCGTACATGAAAAACAGCCTCGAACGGCTTCAAATCAGTTAACCGAAAATGAACTAACAAAGCAATCTTGTGCTTTAATCTCAGGAGGTTTGCCTATCAAACCCCCAAGAACTGCTGCCGTACATGAAAAACAGTCTCGAACGGCTTCCAATCAGTTAACCGAAAATGAACTAACAAAGCAATCTTGTGCTTTAATCTCAGGAGGTACAGTGCCTGTTAAACGCCCTAGAACTGCGACTGCGATTGTAATATCTATCTCACCACCTCCGGTTCCCCTCATTGATTCACAAGGATAGAGAATGAAACTTTCACACTTGATTTTGCTAAGTATCGCTTCTGTGGCAATTTTTTACATTCAGCTCTGGGATGATCGTATAGTCACTCCTTTGCATTTAATTTTATTGGGTATATGTACTGCCTATGCCATATACTCAAGAAATATTAATATGGCACATATAGCAGGGTTTATTTTACTAATAACAGGAGCTAACCAAATAGTATTTGAACTTGGCTTAATAAATAGAGTTATACCAGATGACAACGCCATTCTACAAAGCTTGCTCATCTATGGCACAAATGCATTGTTTAGCGTTGCGCTCACTTTAGTCTTAATTTTTAGAGTACAACTTTCTCGTATGCTCTCCAACTCAAAAAGTGTTGAGCTAACTCACTTTGATGGAGTTTTTCACTGGATTTTTATCTACATGACGGTTATAAACCTTTTGGTCTTGTTAGAGGATATGGCTTATATCGTTTTTAATATTACTTCTTGGACATTCATTTATGATAATTTTGAAGGGCTTATTTATATTGCGTGGGCGTTATGCTGTGGTGCATTACTTACCATGATAATTTGTAGTTCAAAAGAGCGTAACACAGATGAAGCCAATGCGCTGTAACGTAGACATAATAATTGCAGATTCAATTCTCTCGAAAATTCGGAGCAACTATTTCACATAATTATCATTTTATTTGGGTTAAGTTACGCTGTATTTTTGCAAGTTTATATAAAAAGTATTGGGTAGATGCTTGTGAGTCCCTACCCATATTCTTTTCCTATAAATGATAATAAAAAATAACCACAACGCAGTACGTACCTTGCTTTACAAGCGCTTCTATTTTAATAGCTGAACGATTCATATATTAGTATAAGCGGTTTAAGTATACGCGACCAAAGTACAGCAGTTATAGCATAAACACCGATATTAACGTCGCCCATTGCTTTTCAAGCTCAATCAATGAATACCCTGTTTTCACTTTTACGTCTGCGCCAGCATATATTTCGAGGTAAGTACTCAGTCCAAATCGCTCGATTAAAAACTGTGTGAAAGCCCCCTCTTGTAAATAAGCCAGCTTTCTACCTAACCCCGTTTTAGCACTGTGCCTAACGTTTTCAGCCTCTGCAAGGCGAATTAGCTGGCCATATTCCGTTGCTGCCACGGCAACCGCGCGATAAAGGTCGTGGCCAAAATCAGGGTACTCAGGCGCAGCACCAAATCTATGCTGCAAAAATACCGCAATTCCATCATCAAAGAACCTATCTTCATAGCCATTTTTCTTCTGCTTTCTATACGCACTCACAGCATAAACATGAGTCAGCTCATGAATAACGGCGAGCCCTGCGTTAGTCCCTTTAACTTTCTCTGATAATACTTCCTCAGAAAATGTTTGAAGCACTCTTTTTTCAGGTAAATGGATGGTATTCCAATCTTGATAAGGTATACGTTTTTTCTTCGAGATATAAACAATGAGTGGCTCTTTGATTGGCGTACCATGATAGCTTGTCGACTGATTCAAATAGTTCAAAACAATCGCCCGCTCTTTTTCTATTTGCGTCGCAAGTTTTGCGACTATTTCTTTAGACACATTTGCATCATATTCCACCGTGAAATTATCTGACTTATAGGTCAACCCAAATGCGTTTAAACTCAATACAGTGATTAACACCCACACAAACTTCAAAATATATTCCTAATTTTTCATTTACTAAATATAAATAATCCAGTTATTAATTGCTTTTAGTAAGAACTTTAACACACAGAATATCAAATAATAGAATTTTCCATACACATCAAAGCTTCCAGCCATTACGATATTAGTCTAAAGTATTTATTTTCAAAAAAGCGATGCATATTAAATATATACACCGAGATACAACTCATTAATATTTCAAACCGCACATTTATTGAACAGGCTACTTCAGCACAAAAAAAGCACGGTATACATACCGTGCTTTTTGAAAAAATTTCACAACCAAGCTTGGTATCGTATTTTAGAGTGCTCACATCCGTCCGATACATCATGTAAACTACGTAAGGGTAGCCACTTATATCGAAGCCTAAATACAATTAAAGTCAGTTTTAAAAAGATTATAGCTATTGATTCACAGAGAGATCTCGTACTTTACACCAATGTGTGCCTTCGCCACGATCGACGTACCCAATCGTGACTTTTTTATTTGCCATAAATGCAGCTAAAGCGGTCGAATAAACCGTCATGCTATTGGTCCACAACTCACACGTAACACTCGAATTAGTAGGGTTAGGTCCTACGCGGCCACTGCCATTGATATGCAACCAAACACTGACTGAATCATCTGCGGTTTCATATACCCTGAACTTTGTTATGTTTACATCTGACACTGTCAAGCTTGTCGCATTAGAGACAAATGACGCAACAAAAATAATTACTATAAATAGATTTTTTAGCACTTGGTGCACCCTGTATATATCCAAAAATTAGATCAATTATATCAGAGTAAGGCCATTATCATATATATTAACCACCACTTACAAGATGAACCATTTTTAGTTTCTCGGTTTTTTTGAAACAACAAGCAACTCAGAACAAGTTACTTGTACAGTCTTGTGTCAGCACCATAGTGCTGTGAGAGATAATTAGAATCTAGTTCTTATCCGATATACCTAAATTTCAGACAAAAAAATAGCGCCTTCTGGCGCTATTTTTATGGGATTCTAAATTAGAATGGCATTTTCATACCAGGTGGTAGTTGCATTCCGCCTGTTACATCGGCCATTTTCTTCTCTGACGCTTCACCTACACGACGTACTGCGTCATTTACCGCTGCTGCCAGTAAGTCTTCAATCATATCTTTGTCGTCTTCCATTAGGCTCTCATCAATTTCAACACGACGCACATTGTGGCTACCTAACATAGTCACTTTAACTAGGCCAGCACCGGCTTCACCTGTTACTTCTAAATTTTTAATTTCGTCTTGGGCTTTTTGCATGCGCTCTTGCATTTGCTGCGCTTGCTTCATCATGTTACCCATTCCACCTTTAAACATAAACTTTCTCTCTTACATCAAATCAAAACTGGCTAAAAGATAAGGGCTATTGTAACGAATTACAACGCCTGAATCGTATTTTCATCAATGATCGCAGCAAATTCTTGTACGAACTGCACGACATTCTCATCTTGGTTAATAACATCCACAGCTTGCTGGTAGCGCTGTGCGTCTATTTTTTGTTGAATCAAAAACGGGGAATCTATTACGCCTGGGGAAAACACAATGTCTACCTCAACTTCATACCCGTATATTTCACTTAATGAAGCAATCAATTTCTGTCGTAAAATTGCGCTATCTAAGTGTTGCTGAGACGCATCTACATCCAACTTAATACTGTTATTTTCTTTATTAAAAATAGAATGTAACGCAAATTGTCGCATTCTACCACCAAGCCCCATTCGCTTAATTAAATGTGCCCATTCATCTTGTTGATGAGCAAAACGAATATCACTAATTGGACTGGTAAAATCTTCAGGTATTTCGACTGCTTGAGCAACTGGCTCTGGTTGCTCTGCCTTTTTCACAGGCGCTATTTGCTCTAATAGTTCCGGTGCTAAATTTTCAGTTTTCGCTTGATGCTTTTGCGCAAACGGAATTTTCTTTTCAGGTTTTTCAACAGTAACCGCGCGTTTATGCTTGTGTGTATGCGGCGCACTATGCGCCGTCGGCTTTTTTGGCTCTTCGCCTTTTGGCTGTAAAAGTTGCCCTGCCCCAGAAATATTGCGATTTTGCAATATTTTAGCAATTGCCGAATTCGCATTCGCTTGCTTAGCTTGTAAGGAGTCACCCTCTACCTGAGGCACTGTAGACGATTGAGTATTGTTATTGTCTGCAGGCTGCTGAGTACTCTGGGTATTTTGAGATTCACTAAACCCTAGCTCAACCGCTTTCGACATTAGCTCGCTGTATTCATTTGCAATATTCTGTTCTGCACTGTGTTCAGCGGGCTGGTCATTATTCTGTTCAATAAATGCCTTATCCAGCGCAGGGGTGGCTGCAAAGTTTTCAACTACGTCAGGTGCATTAGCTGACAACTCTGGAGAGTGCATATCAACTGTATTAACATTGTTAGATGTTGCTGATTCAAAAGCCGCAGCTTGGTTAACCGAGGTGTGCTCTATCACGCCATGTTCAGCGATTGCAGGTGCAGTGGCTTCATGCTGCGGTTGTTGCTCTGTTGTTAGTTGTTTCGTATGCTGATCAACTTGTGGCTGTATTACTTGAGATGCGGCTTGAGAGCCAGATACAGAGGGCTGTGGTGGTTGGCTTTGTTGTTTTGCTGGCTTATTAAATAACGCACGTAAATCACCTACCTTTGACTTACTTGTTGTGACTTGTTCTGTGGATGGTGTGCTTGATTGTGATATATCACTTTGTTCAAACGCCAACAAACGTAGCATCACCATTTCAAAACCCAGTTTTTGCTCTGGCGCCCATTTTAAGTCTTTTTTACCATTGAGTAATAATTGGTAAAACAGTTGTACTTGATGTGCATCAGTTTGCTGCATAATAGCGAGAACATCCGCTTCTTCAAATTGACTAAATTGCACGGCCTGAGGCACAAGCTGCGCTAATTGGATCACATGACATAGCGCAATTAAATCATCTAGCACACTAATGAAATTGCCATTTTTTACAGCTATATTTGCGACTTCAGTGAGTAATAACTCGCCGTCTTGACATAAAACAGCTGACAATAAGAGTAAAGCATGGCGGCTGTCCATCAGTCCGAGCATTTGTTGGACTGCAACCACATTTAAGTCACCATTGGTTTGTGCTATAGCTTGATCTGTTAAACTGAGGCCATCTCGCATACTGCCATCGGCTGCTTTGGCCAGTATTTGTAACGACTGCTCGTCAAAGGTCACGTTTTCTTGCGGCAAAATGTGCTCTAGTTGAGCAGTGATTTCACCTTGAGACAATGCATTTAAATTAAATTGCAAACATCGCGATAAAATCGTGACGGGCAACTTTTGTGGATCGGTTGTCGCCAATAAAAACTTAACGTGCTCAGGGGGCTCTTCAAGCGTTTTAAGCAATGCATTAAAACTATGCTTTGACAGCATATGTACTTCATCTATTAGATAAACCTTATATCGGCCTCTTGTCGGTGAGTATTGTACATTGTCTAAAATTTCCCGTGTATCTTCTACTTTTGTGCGTGACGCTGCATCAATTTCAATGAGGTCAATAAACTTACCAGCTTCGATATCTTGGCAGCTACTGCACTGTCCACACGGATTAGACGTGATCCCTTGATCACAATTAAGGCTTTTTGCAAAAATACGGGCGATGGTCGTTTTACCAACGCCTCGGGTCCCAGTGAATAAATAAGCGTGGTGCAACCTTTGCTCATTGAGTGCATTGACCAGTGCTTGCTTTACATGCGCTTGGCCAACTAATTGATGAAAGGTTTGTGGACGCCACTTTCGAGCTAGGACCTGATAACTCATATTATTCGCCTTCGTACTCGACCAACGTAAACACGTTAATACCAAGTTCTTTAATACGCTTCTCGCCACCAAGGCCCGGTAATGAGATAACAAACGCGCCATCCGTTGCCTTACCGCCTAAGCGCTCTACCAATTTAGCGGTTGCTTCAATTGTGCCACCTGTTGCTAGCAAGTCATCAACTAAGAGTACTTTATCACCCTCTACGATTGCATCAGTATGTAACTCTAAGGTGTCTTCACCGTATTCTAATTGGTAAGATTGACTGATCACTTCGCGTGGTAATTTGCCTGGCTTACGTACTGGAATAAATGGAATACCTAATGCGTACGATAAAGGCGCACCAAAAATAAAGCCGCGGGATTCTGTCCCTATTATTTTTGTAAACCCTTGCCCTTGATATTTCTCAATAAAGCAATCGATGGTTGCTTTAAGTGCTTCAGGGTTAGCGAGTAGCGTTGTTACATCGCGAAACATGATCCCAGGTTTAGGGTAATCTGGAATAGTTACAATACTGTCTGCAATTAAAGACAAATTAGCTTTCGTCATAATAAGGAACTTTGTTAAATAAATTATCAAAGAAGTGATTATAACAAGAATGGCTGAACATGAAATGCCCGTTGCTATGTTTATCAAATTAATACGTTTGAGTGCTCAAACAAACAACAAAAAAGGCTGCACATTGGCAGCCTTATGATATAAACAATGTGATTGGGTTTATGCGCTTAGGCTGATCCAACCTAAAATCCCATTTAAACACCCTACCACTGCAAACACCGCTAAAAATGCAAAAAAATATGTTGCATTAAATGGGTCTTTGAAATCACCTTCAGACATAGTAATTACCTTAATTTTTAGCACGACAAAACGCAGCACATGATAATCGATCTACTATAGTCAATAAAGATGTAAATGTTAGTTTTTTGACGCAACAACTCCTAAGTCGGCCATTGCACTGAGTGTTTGTTGTGCACCTACACTTAGCTGTTCATACGTAAACTGAGGAACCTGAGTCAATACTGCTTCAACTAACTTGGGCAGTACAATCCCTGAGTTTTGTTCTAACACGTTCAGCAGTAAAGCCGTCATCGGATTAGAAGAAATAAATGCCACTTCTTCATCTGCGTCCCGATATACCACAAAGTAATGGGGTTGCTCACTTGGCTGTTGTGGCACGAATTCCTCACTAATTTGATGAACCGCAAAGGTATAACTTAAGTTACGGGCGGTGTCTTTTAAGTATAAAGGCTGCGTCTGCCAATCACTTATTGCACAATAGTTGTCTGAACTTAGGCACACAGATACGTCAAGCTCTACCCATTCATAGTGCGCTAGTTCCAGCATAAAGACAGGGTCGTTCGGTGTCAGTTCATAACTATGCTGTAAAAACGATAAGAACTCTTGGCTAATCTCCAAAAAATAGGGACTCTGACAGTTATGTACAGTAAAAAATTGGCGTACTAATGCCAGCCAATCTTTACGCTCATACAGGCTTTTTAATACCGGAAACGCCGACGCAACAAAACCTTCAATATTATTAAAAAACAGCTCGTTATAAATTTTTATTCGCCGTTCAGACACATCTTTTGGCCGAGCAACTAATTCAGGGTTTCGAATGTGGGCCATAAATGCTTGTTGCACTTGAGCAAATGACATTATGCAACCCCTTTCGTATTAAGTTGTGCTTGGGTCTGCAAGCTGTGAATTTGATTTAATTCTCCCCTAAGCTCTACAATGTCGGGAATATTAAAGTCTCGTTCTAGTAAAGTGGGAAATACACCATGATATTGGTATGTTTTATCCAGTAAATCCCAAACCGGATCACAAACCGGTGCGCCGTGTGTATCAATAAGTAAATCTTCTGCTTCTACAAAATGTCCTGCCACATGCCCATACGCTATACGCGCTTGCGGCATTGCACGCATGAACTCAAGCGCATCATATTGATGGTTTATACTATTAACGTAAATGTTATTTACATCTAATAACAAGTCACAGTCTGCTTCTTCTAAAACAGCTAAAGTGAAGTCTTGCTCTGACATCTGTTGACCCGGCGCTGCATAGTACGAGACATTTTCTATTGCAATAGTTCGCTCTAAAATATCTTGTACCTGCCGAATACGACTCGCAACATGTGTTACCGCCTCCTCAGTAAAGGGAATCGGCATTAAGTCGTACATATGCCCGCTACCGGAACAGTAGCTAAGATGCTCACTGTAAAGCAGAATATTATGCTCATCAAAAAATGTTTTTAACTCTTTAACAAAAGCAACATCAAGAGCATTCGGTGACCCTAAAGACAGTGATAAACCATGACAAATAAACTGATGCCGCTGTGTTAATTGTTTAAACTGGCGACCAAACTTACCTCCCATCTTAAGCCAGTTTTCTGGTGCCACTTCAAAAAACTGCGCCTCAGACGGTGGAGAAAGTAAAAAGTCATCTAACATCTCTCGCCTTAAACCAAGGCCGACTTTTCCTAATTGGGACTGCAGCATCTTTTCTCCTTAATTGGGGCAGCCAGCGCTACCCCAGTGTTAATTTCTTAGTGTGAACCACCACATTTGCCTTCACCACACTTACCTTCTTTTTTACCTTTTGCGTCGCCACCACATTTGCCTTCGCCGCATTTACCTTCTTTTTTACCTTTTGCGTCGCCGCCACATTTACCTTCGCCGCATTTACCTTCTTTTTTACCTTTTGCGTCGCCGCCACATTTGCCTTCGCCGCATTTACCTTCTTTTTTACCTTTTGCGTCGCCACCACATTTGCCTTCGCCGCATTTACCTTCTTTTTTACCTTTTGCGTCGCCACCACATTTGCCTTCGCCGCATTTACCTTCTTTTTTACCTTTTGCGTCGCCACCACATTTGCCTTCGCCGCATTTACCTTCTTTTTTACCTTTTGCGTCGCCACCACATTTGCCTTCGCCGCATTTACCTTCTTTTTTACCTTTTGCGTCGCCACCACATTTGCCTTCGCCGCATTTACCTTCTTTTTTACCTTTTGCGTCGCCACCACATTTGCCTTCGCCGCATTTACCTTCTTTTTTACCTTTTGCGTCGCCACCACATTTGCCTTCGCCGCATTTACCTTCTTTTTTACCTTTTGCGTCGCCGCCACATTTACCTTCACCGCATTTACCTTCTCCAGCGTCTAACTGGTATCCCGCAGTCATTGTTTCAAATGCAAATGGGTTAGCGCTCGCCTCTGGAGCAGCTAAACTCGCAGTACCTACAACAACCGCACCTAGTGTTAATGCAATAGAGTTTTTCTTAATTGTGTTCATGCTGGATTCTCTCTGTGAAATAATTGATTCATTGAATAGACCATATGCCCTACTAAAATCTTTCACTAAAAACTCAAAAAAAGCAAATTTGTACTTAGAAACTTCTACAGAGTCGTTTAAAATGGCCGCCCTTTTGCTGTATGAAGTAACCTGATGAAACTAGTGTTAGCCCCTATGGAAGGCGTCGTCGATTTTAAAATGCGCCAGTTATTAACTGACATTGGCGGCTTTGATTTATGTGTCACTGAGTTCATTCGCGTTGTAGACCTAACGTTTCCACGACGCGTTTTCACTCGCTATTGCCCTGAGTTGCTCAATAAAGGTAAAACACGCGCTGGCACACCCGTTCGTATTCAGCTACTAGGGCAGGTACCACATGCTTTGGCGAATAATGCCCGAAAAGCCGTTATGCTTGGCTCTCATGGCATTGATTTAAATTTTGGTTGCCCAGCTAAAACGGTCAATAAAAGTAAAGGTGGGGCTGTTTTACTCAAAGAGCCAGAGCAAATGTATCAAATCATCAAAGCCGTACGTGACGCAGTACCAAGCGAACATCAAGTGAGTGCTAAGATCCGACTGGGTTTCGATGATGACAGTAACAGCAGCGAAATTATTGATGCCGTTGAAAGTGCTGGCGCATCTAGTTTAGCGATTCACGCCCGAACCAAAAAAGATGGCTACAAACCACCTGCTTATTGGGAAAAGATCCCTCCCTTATTATCAAGGCTCTCAATACCAGTTGTCGCAAATGGAGAAATTTGGCAAGTTGAAGATGCTTTCTTGTGCCAACAACGCAGTGGTTGTAAAGATTTGATGTTAGGACGAGGTGCGCTTGCAACACCTGATTTAGCGGCAAAAATTAAAGCTAAAATGCAAGGGTATGACTATACTCCGCTGCAATGGGAGCATATTATTTATCATATACTGCACTCATCTATGCACCAAGACCCAGCGTCTAACGAGAAATACTTTTCATCCAGAACAAAGCAATGGTTAGGCTATTTGAAGCGTCAATACCCACAAGCCCATGAGTTATTTGATGAAATTAAAACCTTAAAAGCCAAACAAGATGTTGTGAATGTGTTAGAAAAATACGCAAAACAGCCAAGTATTGATTCAAATCATAATATAATTGACTAAAGCTGATGATAATAGTTGTTCACAGGAGAGCAACTATGAATACAGAACAAACTGGAAACTATCAACTTCAATTGAAGAATGAGCTTGAGTTCGTTCGCAATCGGTTTTTATTGGAACTAAAGCAATCAAAGCATCCATATACAGGGGAGCTCGCGCTAGTATTAGAACAAAACGCGCCCGCAGATTGGCTTGACCTTATTGCAAGTAAAGTGACTCCTGAACAATTTCCACGTTACCAACGGTTAGTGCAATTAGAAGCGGCGCTGTGCCAAATCGACATTGGTCAATTTGGCTATTGCTGTGACTGTGAAGTACCACTAACATACGAAGAACTCAAAAAGGATGCGGCTACTCAGCGATGCCACCAATGCCAATCTAAAGTGAGTTAAAGCCAGCAATGTTCGCCAAAGAGAAAACACTGCCTGGGTATAAGAGCACACTTTCAATCAGTGCTGCTGTTTGCTCATCAACGAGTTTTATCCGCGCTTGCAAAGTAACACTCGCCTGCTTGTGTGACCAACCTTGATAATGAATCCCGAGGTCAATCTCCATTAATGCCAAAATCAAGTGTTTTGTATCTGGTTTAATACTGAATGCGCAGTGGCGTGCCGTTTCAGGTAAATTGATATAACTATCAATCCAATTTAACCCATTTATCAGCTCGCAGTGCGCTTGCAAATAGTGCAGTGTAAAATGCCTTCCATTACTATCATCGATATCAATCGAACTCTTTTTTCCTTGACTCGCCAGTGCTTGTTGAATTGCATTAAGCGTTTTACTAGGTGCCTTAGTAAGGCCGTAGTAGTAATTTAGCTTACTTTGGTACCATTCTTTGCCATTTGGCAATTGATACAAACCTAGGGCTGTTCTGGGCTTATATGTGTCTAAATACGTTTCTAACGAAACTATTGATCCTACCTGAGGCGTTGTCGTCGTAATATATTGCAATAGCCTGTCACGTTCATAGCGAGATAAATAAATTTTACTGTCTATCGCTTTCTGCAATCGCGTCTGTACTAAGTGTGACCACGCAGCTAATTTTTCATTGTTCGTGCCTAAGTTTTCGAGCATATTGACTTGCACAGGCCAAGGTAAAAAACGCTCAGGATAGCGTTCCTGAATTTGAAGAAATTCGAGTTCTTGTTGCTGTGCTTGCGTCAACACATCAACAGCAACCGATCCATACAAATGATGCCGGCGCGCTAAGTAAGCCTCACTAAATGGTAACGTAATGATGTCATCCGTCTTTGTATGGCCATCAAGTACGCGATTGTTCGCTTTAAGCTCATTGCGTACATCATTAAAAGACAAAGACGCAGGTGTATGAGCATCACAGCCGACTAAGAGCATCAAGGTTGTTAAAAGGTAGGTAATTTTAGGGTTCATAATATTATCGAATTAAAACAGAGCCAATAAAAAAGCCCCTTTCGGGGCTTCTATTTCTAGATCTTTACGCCTTTGCGTTGTGCCTTGTCTTTAATAAACGTAGCCCAACCTCTTGCAAACTTGCGAGTTCTAGGATCTTCTTGTGCTTTAACAATAGACTGGTATGCTTTTTTGTATTTTTCTTGATACAAATAAGCTTCAGCCAAATCTGAGTATGTCATCCCTTTCTTATTAGTGCCTAATTCTAGTGCCTTATTCAGTTTTTTAACTGCAGCACTATATTTTTGCTTAGAAAGTAAAAGACTACCCGCTTTCCTATAAAGTTCAGCATCATCGTCAAACTTTGCTGCTTCTTCATAGTACTTAGCTGCACTAATCAAGTTTTTAGCTTGGTGAAAGTAACTAGCAACCGCCGTTACATTCTTTTTAACACGCTCAATCTTCCCTTCTTTGATTGCTTTTTCAAACACAATCGCCGCTTTATAAGGAATTTCGTTTAAAGAATAGTAACTACCTAAGATCTTGTAGTGGTTTTCTTTTTCAAAATAGCCTTTTTTATACGCTATTTCCATCACAGTCTGCCCTTTACTATATTGTTCAGTCTGCATGTAAAAAGAACCCAAACGAGTCCACATCTGCGGATCTTCAGGGAATAACTTAACGAGAGTTTCACCAACTTTAACTGCTTCTTGATACTGCTTAAGCTCAAAGAACGCCCCAATCTTTATCATATGATATTGTTTGTTAGGTTCTTTTTCTAGCTCAATAGCTTTATCTGCAGGCTCAACAACTTTGTTGTATTGCTTAAGTTCATAATAGCCCTGAGCAATACGCGCATACACTTTACTGTCTTCTTCTCCAGTAAAGTCCATCCAGTCATTGTACGATTTAATCGCATCGTTAAACTTACCAGTACCAGCTAATAAGTCACCTAGTAACTTATATAAGTCAGCTTGATCTTTGAAGTTCAGTGCATCAGGCGCAATCGCTAAACGACCATATTTGATCGCTTCAGCATAGTTCTCTTTTTGCGCATACATGCTACCTAGATAGCGATTAACCGTTGCTTTATCAAAATCACTTGAAGGCTCCAGCTCTTTCAGCAATGCGATTGCTTCATCAACTTTATCTTCGTTGTACAAGTCAAAAGCTTTAACCACTTTTTTACCTGTACGTTCACCCATGATTTTGGTTTTGGCGTTTTTACGTTCTTCAATCTTAGCATAATCAGGTGCTGCAACAGCAGCTGTGCTGTAAACAGTACCCGATAAAGACATAAGTAAAGCAAGAGCTGTAGCTTTCTTTAAGTGCGTCATTTCTTGCCTCCTTAATCTTGGTTAAGTTTAAAGTCAAGTTGAACAGTTAACCCTGGCTGTACCAGTGGCTTTCCATCAACAATTTTAGGTCGGTATTTCCACTTACGTAACGCTCTAATCGCTTCACGATTAAATATACGCTTTGGCTCTGCGGCAATAACTTTTACGTCATCAACGCCACCAAGCTCGTTAATTGTAAATGAAAGTTGTACCCAACCTTCTTTACCATCACGCGCAGCTTGTGTTGGGTACTTAGGCTCAATTCGAACGATAGGTGTAGCATCACCATCGCGTCCAAATGCACCAGGACCACTAAGACCACCAGCTGTTCCCCCTAAGTTGATGCTAGGCATGTTAAAGCCAATAGCACCTGCTGCAGGGTTTGCATTTTCAGGTTGAGGCGGCTGCGGTTTAGGCGGCTGCTTCGGTGGAGGTGGCGGTGGAGGCGGAACACGTTTCCGCTCCTGCACCTCTGATTCAGGCGGATTCGTCAAAATTTCGACAACTATCTGCTCTTTTTGCTCATTTGATCTATCGGCACCGCCGGAGATCAAATAAGACATAAAAAAGAACAAGCCGAAAGTAACTGCCCCACCTGCAATCAGTGAAAACAGAAAACGAATCATTACTTAGCTCCAGCGATTGAAATCTTAAGGCCGTCATCAGTCGCCTTGATTTGGTCCATTACCTTCACAACTACACCGTGTTTAGCACCTTTATCCGCTTGGATAATGATGGTTTCAGTCGGTTGTTCTGCAATGATACTTTCAAGGTTCGCACTAACACGCTCAACATCTACTTGACGCTTATCCATCCAAATCTCACCATTTTCACGGATAGCGATAAAGACATTAGCATTCTTGGTCTGTTGAGCTTGAGCAGCCTTAGGCTTCTTAACTTCAATACCTGCTTCTTTCACGAAAGAAGTGGTAACGATGAAGAAGATCAGCATGATGAATACGATGTCTAGCATCGGTGTCATATCTACTGCTGCTTCTTCGTCTTCACGAAAACGTTGTTTACGTGCCATATTTATTTCTCTCTCTAGTGATGTGGCAGACTGTCCACAAGGCTTGCTTTAGCCATTTTCGCTCTTGCTTCAAGGCGAGTGCTAAAGAAAACACCTGACAGTGCCGCAACCATTCCAGCCATCGTTGGTACCGTTGCCATTGAAATACCTGATGCCATCAAACGTGCGTTACCAGTACCTTGGGTAGCCATAGTTTCAAAAACTGTGATCATACCTGTTACGGTTCCTAGTAAGCCTATTAATGGACACATAGCTACCAATGTTTTGATAATCAACATACGCTCATCTAATTTCTCAGACGCTTCAGAAATCCATGCATCACGAATTCTGTGTGCGTACCAAGACGTTGTGTCTTGGCGGGCGTCCCACTTAGCTACAATATCCGCTTTCATTCTCGGGTATTCAGCAAGTAGGAACCAATAGCGCTCTATCATTAAAACCCACATAAGAAAGAGTGCTATCGCGACCACGTATAATACTTGGCCGCCTGTGCCAACAAAATCCCTGATAGATTCCCAGGTCTCCATCAGGACTAGCATTAGGCTTTCTCCTTCTCCGCATGTGCTGCAACGATGCCAGCACTTTGCTCGTCAAGGATATGTAGTACAGATTTACTACGACCTGAAACGATAGCGTGTAATAGGATTAGAGGTAGAGCAGCAATCAGACCTAGTGCTGTAGTTACTAGCGCTAGAGAGATGTTACCTGCCATGATTTTCGGGTCACCAGTACCAAATAACGTGATTGATTCAAACGTCATGATCATACCTACAACCGTACCTAGTAGACCTAGTAAAGGTGCAATAGCTGCAAGAATCTTGATAATGTTGATACCAGCTTCTACACGTGGTGTTTCACGTAAAATAGCTTCATCAAGCTTAAGCTCAAGGTTTTCAACGTCTTGGTTCTTGTTATCTTGGTAAACTTTCAAGATACGACCAAGCGGGTTGTTTGCGTTAGGTGTATTGATGTTTTTCATTTGCGCTTTCATTTTGCCGCCAACGATCATTAAATCAATAAAGCGAACTAGCGCTAACAACGCACCAATAATAAGTAATACAGTAATGATATAACCAACTGTATCACCCTGATGCCAACGCTCTTCAACTGTTGCACGCTGTGTGTTCAAACGTAAAATTGAACCACGAGTCGGGTCAACATAAAACTTAGCATATGAACCAGCTGAAGTACCTAGTAGTTCATTAACTTGATTTAGTACGTATCCATCAGGTTGTTTACCTAAAGGTACGATTGCTTTATTTGCCGCATCGTATAGTACATAACCGTCTTTCGTTACAAGGTTGAAGTTACCAACACGAGTTACTTGCTTAACCTTCACTTCACCACTTAACTCAGCAACTTGCGCTTCAAAAGTAGAAACTTTTGCAGATTCAGTCATCTCAGTTTGGAAAGCAATCCAAAGCTCTTCTAACTCACGAGTAGTCGGAAGCTCTTTTGCTGCTGCTAATGAACGAAGTACTTCAGCACGACCTGGTTTTTCAGCACTTACTAAAGACGCTTCAATTGAACCAATTGCTTCTGATGCAGAACGACGAACAACACCGAACATCTCACCAAGCGTACCCGTTGCGTTGTTTAGTTCAACTTCTTTCTCAGCAAGTGTAATTTCGTTTTGCTTGAATTCTTTGTTTAAACGAACGCCACGTGCTTTTTCAGCAGCTAGTTCGCGCTTCGCTTTGTTAAACAAAGCTTGCTTATCAGCACGTGCTGATAAGAACTCTTGCTCACGTTTCTTGTTGATATTACCTTCAGAAATACGCGACTGCTTAACTTCTTGAAGGATTTTGTCTAGTGCTTCTGTGTTTGCATGTGCGTTAAGCGCGGCACCTGCAGAAACAGATAGTGCTGCAGCAACTGCAAAACCTTTAAATAGTTTCTTCATTTTTATATTACTCCGCGCCAAAGATTGGTAATGCAACAAGATCTGGGGCTGCCTGATTACGAGCGATACGGATCATATCTTTAATCGGCTTAAGGTATTCTTCACCTAATGCATCCCACTGCTTTGAATCGTTGTTCCATACCCAAGCGTGCTTCATATCAAATGATTGAGCAACGTAGGCAATACGCCCTAAGCGCGCGAAGTCAACGTTAATATTCTTTCCGCTGATTTCTAAAGAACCTTGTGATGCAGCAATACCTGAACTGTAACCAGTTTCAATTGTATATGCATCTAGAACTTGGCGGAACTTCTCAGAAGTCGTTACTTTTGAGTTAGAAAGTAATCCGCGTAGTTTTTCAACTCGACCCATACGAGTTTCAGTATCAAACGGAACGTCCGCTTTGATGAATTGCTCAAGCGTATCGATCATGCGATACATCAAAGGCACAACGTCTTGTTTGGTCTTTTCGATAGTTCCGATTTGACGGTCGAAAGATTCGATACCTGCACGTTGGTCCATAACCAAACGTTCAACGTGATCATTATAAACTTTAAGAAGTTCTGTTTCGTCTACAACACTGCGATATTCGCCGACCAATTCTTGCGTCTGACCGAAAATGTTGTCGATTTTTTCTTGAGACTTTTGAGCAGCCTTTTGAGTTTGTTGACCTACTTTTTGTACGTCGTTCAAAGGATCTGCAATCACATTGCTGCTTGCAAATGCTGTAGCACCTAAAAGTGCTGTAGCTACAAGACTCTTTCTGATTTTAACAGACATAGTTCCCAACCAATTAAGTAATGTTACTTTTATAATTTTATCACTCTTTAAAAGAGCAACCCTGATATCTTTTAACAGATATCAACTGTCCAATAATGCTAAATGCAAGTCCATGTGTCAACTTCACGGGCAAAACAATTTTTGTTGACAATAAAAAATAAACTCGATAGAAAACAAAAAATTAACAATGATTTTCTACCCCAGCGCCTGTAGCCGTTGATTATAAAGCACTTAACCAATCTTCTTTACAATTTATTACAACCGTACAAAATATTGTAATGGATATATTATTTTGGTAAATTTTACATGCAACCCATTGATTTTAAAAGGGTCAAAATGTTAACTCCAAAAAAATTATTGCAATTTATTCACCAACAAACGTTGAGTGCTTCAAACGACTAAAAAACGAGCTTATTCTTTACTTGATTTCGCTATTTGAACCTCAATTTCCGTGAGGAATTTAGCAACATGAAGCCCATCCATAAGGCCATGATGGACTTCGATATTTAACGGTATTGTATTAGTTATAGAATCATATTTCCCAAATACAAATTTTGGAATGCCATTTTCTACGTCTCTTGCTGTACGGGCATGGCTAAAACTGGAAAACTTAAACCAAGGCAAAATGGAAACATACGCCTGGTTTAAATCAGTGGACCTTGACAAAAAAGCATCATTAATCAAGGACTGTTTTGAATGGAATTGTTGTGCGAGCGCCGTACTGTGAGAGAACGCGAATAAGTCGGTGCCCTTATTCAATGGCACAAAGCGAAAGGTCTCGTCATCATTTAAAAACACCGTACTCAAAACCACATCATCAGTCACCACCACCGTATCACCCACAATTCGATAGCGCATGGGCTCATAAGCATCTATCGCTCGTGACAAACAATATAAATAACAGTGTGAAAACGGCACTTTGCGCGCTTTCGACCACGCGTGTAACTTACCAAGCTCTAATTCAACTGTTATATTAAAAAACGGCTCCGAAAACGCTTGATAAAATCTAAAGTGGTCTGCTCTAGGCCATGTTTTCATATTCAAAGTTTTCAATACTCATCACTCTCACATAAAAAAGGCATGCCAGAGCATGCCTTATCATTTTTCATTGAAATTATAGTGTATCGATTATAAACCGTTTGCTATTATCTCTTGTGCCAATTCATCCGCAATAATGTGAGTAGACTTTTGTTCAGACTCAGAGCGAGTAAAAATCTCTGCTAATGTCTCAAAAATGCCTTCAACATGCTTAGTTGCAAGTGCTTCATCGTACCCTTGTGGTTGGGTTTCATAAAACACATTAATGATACCCCCAGCGTTAATCACATAATCAGGTGCGTACAACACGCCTTTTTCACGTAATATCTCACCATGTCGAGACTCTGCAAGCTGGTTATTAGCGCAGCCTGCAATGATATTCGCTTTAATTCTCGGAATAGTTTCATCATTTACCGTTGCGCCTAAAGCACATGGAGCGTAAACATCCACATCAAGGTCGTAAATCTCATCGATACCAACAGCAGTTGCACCAAAATCAGTTACCACTCTATCAACGGACGCCATATTTATGTCTGTCACGAACAACTCTGCGCCCGCCTCATGTAAGTGCTTACACAAGCCATAAGCAACCGCACCAAGCCCTTGTACTGCGACTTTAACACCCGCTAAATCTTGATGTCCATGCTTATGCTGATATGCCGCTTTGATCCCTAAAAACGTACCTAGAGCAGTAAATGGTGATGGGTTACCACTTTTACCTTCAAGACCTAATACATAATTAGTTTCTTGATTCATAACCATTACATCACCGGTAGTAATGTTAACATCTTCTGCTGAATAATAGCTGCCACCTAAACGCTCAAGGTGTCTGCCAAAAGCCTTAAATAGTGCATCCGACTTAATTGTCTTAGCATCACCTATAATGACTGATTTTCCGCCACCAAATGGTAAACGAGCGACCGCATTTTTATACGTCATTCCCTTTGACAGGCGCAGTACATCATACACCGCATCTTCATCTTCTGCATAATCCCACAAGCGGCAACCGCCTACGGCAGGACCTAGCTTAGTGCTATGTACTGCTATAATGGCTTTTAAGCCTGACGCCTCATCGGCACAAAACACCACTTGTTCATGGTTATCAAATTCAACTTGGTTAAAAACAGCCACTTTATAGTTCTCCGAAATTTTTGCCCCATTGGGGTGAGTAGCGCTGAAACTGGCAAAACTCTATCACTATCTGTTTGGTGTTACTAGGAAATGAGATGATCAACCTACAATTGCTTGCATATTTAAATTGTTATTTTAAATATATCCAAAAATAGAGGTAAATAATTCAATATTTATTTAAATAACAACTTATACAGTTAAAATATCTTAATTATCAGCAAGGACCCTTTACGTAAACGTAAAGCTCGACCCCAATGTACAGATATAATTACAAAAAAACCGCATTGAAGTGACCTTCTATGCGGTTATGATTAAACTGTTAATAAGTTTATTTTAACTTACTGTCTAACTCTTCTATTTTTGCTTTCCAGATTGCAGGGCCTTGTTCATGCGCGTTGGCACCAGTGCTATCTACCGCAACAGTTACCGGCATATCTTCTACTTCAAATTCATAGATAGCTTCCATTCCCAAATCTTCAAAAGCAACGACCCGCGCTTTTTTTATTGCCTTCGCAACCAAGTATGCAGCACCACCGACAGCCATTAAATACACTGATTTATTTTGTTTAATTGATTCAACGGTCGCAGGACCTCGTTCTGCTTTACCAATCATACCAACAATGCCAGTACTTTCGAGCATCAAGTCAGTGAATTTATCCATACGCGTTGCCGTTGTTGGACCAGCTGGGCCCACTGCTTCATCACCGACAGCATCAACAGGGCCTACGTAATAAATAAATTTATTATTGAAGTCTACATTTTTAGGTAAACCTTCACCAGAGTTGATCATGTCTTGTAAACGTTTGTGTGCAGCATCACGGCCCGTTAAAATTTTGCCTGAAAGTAATACTGTCTCACCCATTTTCCAGTCATGGGTATCTTCTTTTGTCAGCGTATCAAGGTTAACGCGACGCGTATCTTCACCCACTTCCCATGTCACTTCTGGCCAATCTTCTAGTTTTGGCGCTTTTAAATCTGCAGGTCCTGAACCATCGAGCGTAAAGTGTACATGGCGTGTAGCTGCACAATTTGGGATCATAACCACAGGTTTTGATGCCGCATGGGTAGGCGCTGTTTTGATTTTTATATCAACCACTGTTGTTAGCCCACCAAGACCTTGAGCACCGATCCCTAGTTTGTTCGCTCGCTCGAAAATCTCTAGACGCAATTTTTCTTCTGCTGTTTCAGCGCCTCGAGCTTGTAATTCATGAATATCAACCGGATCCATCAGCGATTCTTTTGCCAGTACAGCGGCCTTTTCCGCAGTACCACCAATACCTATTCCTAACATACCCGGTGGGCACCAACCCGCCCCCATTGTTGGCAGTGTTTTTTCAACCCATGCAGCCACATCATCTGATGGGTTAAGCATTACCATTTTTGTTTTATTTTCTGAACCACCACCTTTCGCGGCAATCATTACTTCCACTTCAGCGCCAGCCACCATATCAATGTGCACAACCGATGGTGTATTGTCTTTGGTGTTTTTACGACTTCCTGCAGGGTCTGCTACAATAGAAGCACGCAGAGGATTGTCTGGATTTAAATATGCGCGACGAGTACCTTCATCAACCATTTGTTGAACAGTTAAATCCGTTTGATCCCATTTCACATCCATGCCAACTTTAACAAAACAGGTCACGATACCTGTATCTTGACACAGCGGGCGTTTGCCTTCTGCAGACATGCGAGAATTTATCAAAATTTGCGCTATAGCATCTTTTGCAGCTTTACTTTCTTCTTTGTGATAAGCCTTCTCTAATGCTTGAACAAAATCCAACGGGTGATAAAAAGAGATATATTGCAAAGCATCTTCAATACTGTCGATGAAATCTTGCTGACGGATCATACTCATGACGGTTCCTTAATTTGTGCTATTAACCACAATAGTCAATAACAGAATACATCTAGACGATAATGACGGTTTACAGTGACCCTTGGGTGACTGTAGAAAACGAGATAAGTATGATACCCTCCCCGCCCGTTTCGGGCTAGTTTTCAGGTTCAAGTAAATGATAAATGAGCAAATCAATTGTAAAAAATTAGATATATCACTCTCCACTGTGGCACTTTTTGAGCAATTTGCCCACTTACCATACGCAATTTTGCTCGATTCTAGTCATGCTCAACATGAAAATAGTCGCTATGACATTATCAGCATTAACCCGACACATATACTTGAAGCCAAATCTCAAGCAATTTTTCTAGATGGAAATAAAATAGAATTAAATTGGTTCGAGGCCATGAATACCCACTTAAATATGTTATCTAAACAGCCCGCGCCATTTGAATTGCCATTTTCAGGCGGTTGGTTAGGTTATTTTGGTTATGATTTAGGCCGTTATATAGAACGAGTGCCTGAATCAGCACAACAAGATATTGCGTTACCTGATATGGTCGTTGGCCTCTACCTAGATGCGTTGATCAAAGATAACTTAACGGATACTTGGTATTATGTGTCGCAACCAAACGTCGATAACTTATCCGATTACTTCGACTTATCTACACCGACAAACAGCACTGAGAGTAACAACGACTTCTCATTAAACAGCGATTGGACATCGAACCTTACACAACAAGAATACTTTGATAAATTTTCACACATTCAAGCTTACTTAAAAAGTGGTGACTGTTATCAGATTAATCTCGCACAACGCTTCAGTGCACAATACTCTGGCAATCCCTGGGCAGCATATAAACGCTTGCAAACTCAAAATAAAGCCCCCTTTTCTGCCTATATTAATTTGCCTTATGGCGCAGTTTTATCGGTATCACCAGAACGGTTTTTGCTCGTTAATCACAACAAAGTTGAATCAAAACCTATCAAAGGTACTCTACCCAGACTTGCAAACGCCGATGCCGATCGCCAACAAGCCATAACACTGCAAAATAGTGCGAAAGATCGTGCTGAGAATGTGATGATTGTCGACTTATTAAGAAATGATCTTGGTAAGGTTGCTCGGCCTGGCTCCGTATCTGTCCCCAAACTGTTTGCTATTGAGAGCTTCCCCGCGGTGCATCACTTAGTAAGTACCGTTACCAGTGAACTTGCACAAGGAAAAACCGCGGTTGATCAATTATATGCAGCATTCCCTGGAGGGTCGATAACAGGCGCACCAAAAATTAGAGCCATGGAAATCATCGAAGAGCTAGAGCCGCACCGACGCAGTGTATATTGTGGTTCAATTGGCTATTTAAGTGCATGTGGTCGAATGGATACATCCATTACCATCAGAACACTAATATGCCACAACAATACAATATTTTGTTGGGCCGGTGGCGGAATTGTTGCTGATTCGGAAGCTGATTTAGAATATCAAGAAACTTTTCATAAAGTACAAAAAATCTTACCTATACTTAGTAAACAATAAATCTCGTTTGGAGAAACAGTGAAACTATCTGATGTTATTGCCAGATTTCATATTCATGCTGATACAACAAGCGACCATCAACCACATACCAGCGTTCGTGACAGCGCCATTTTGTTACCTTTAATTGAAGAACACGGTGAAGCTGCTTTACTATTTTGCAAACGCCCCGCTTATCTGGCACATCACCCAAGTCAAATTTGTTTTCCTGGGGGCAAAGTAGAACCCAGTGACAAATCAAAAACACACACGGCCGTGCGAGAAACACAAGAAGAGCTGGGAATAGAATCACAATACATAAACACCATAGGTCAGCTCAACGAACACAATACTTTAACAGGATTTTGTATTAGACCTATCGTGGCAACACTTGAAAAACATGCCATATGGCATACTAAAAGTGCTGAAGTTGATCATGCTTTTACCATCAAACTCTCACACCTGATAGACCATAATAACTGGCAAACTATGCATGTTGAATATGCCGGTAAGTCACGTCAAATGGACGGCTTTTTAACTCCATATGGTCTCCTATGGGGAGCAACCGCCAGTGTCGTTAAAAACTTTGTTAAATTGGTTGAGTAAGCATAATAAATTCATAATTGAACTGGTTACAATTATGCATTTTAAAGTTATGATGTGCGCCCGTTCAAAGGCAATGTTGAGTATAAATTATGATTAGTGCATTCGATATGTTTAGTATCGGTATTGGACCTTCGTCGTCGCATACCGTCGGTCCAATGCGCGCGTCTCGTTTATTCGTACAAGATTTACAATCTAAAGGAATGATCGAAGACGTTACTGCTGTTAAAGTCGAGCTATACGGCTCATTAGGTCAAACTGGTATTGGCCACGGTTCAGGTAAAGCGGTTATTTTAGGTCTTGCAGGTTATGATCCTGAGACCATCGACGCTGATGCTGTTCCATCTATCTTAGATCAAATCGAAAAAGAACAAGTGATCTACTTAGATAAAACCCACAAAGCAGCTTTTCCTAAGCAAGGCGCCATCGTATTTCACCGTAGAAAAACCCTTCCAAAGCACTCTAACGCAATGGAAATTGTTGCTTTTAATGGTGACGAACGTCTGCATAGCCAAGTATATTATTCAATCGGCGGTGGCTTCATTGTAACTGACGAACAGTTTGACTGTGAAAAGCAAGCGGCGCTAGATATTAGAGAACAAAACCCTGCTCCTTACCTATTTGAAAATGCAGCTGAACTCCTTGCTTTATGTAAAGACTCAGGCCTGAGTGTTTCATCTTTAATGATGGCAAATGAAAAAACATTGCGTACACAGGCAGAAATCAAAGCTGAATTGTTTAATATCTGGGAAGTCATGAAAGCGTGTATCGAGCGCGGTATGAGAACCGAAGGTATTTTACCTGGTGGCTTAAAAGTTAAGCGTCGAGCACCTAGTCTGTATTTAAAGCTCAATGTAGAAAACAGTAATGATCCATTACGGGCCATGGACTGGGTTGATTTGTTTGCCCTTGCCGTTAATGAAGAAAATGCTGCTGGCGGCCGTGTTGTAACAGCTCCGACCAATGGTGCCGCCGGTATTTTACCATCAGTATTAATGTACTATCACACATTTATTCGAGAAGTTGACGAAGAAATTGCCACCCGTTACTTACTGACAGCTGCAGCAATTGGTATTTTATACAAAAAAAATGCCTCTATTTCTGGTGCAGAAGTAGGCTGCCAAGGTGAAGTCGGCGTTGCGTGCTCAATGGCCGCAGGCGCATTAACAGAAATTATGGGCGGCAATGTCGTACATGTTGAAAATGCTGCAGAGATTGGTATGGAACACAATTTAGGCTTAACCTGCGACCCTGTTGGTGGTTTAGTGCAAGTACCTTGTATCGAACGAAATGCGATGGGCGCCGTCAAAGCCATCAACGCCTCTCGACTTGCCATTAGAGGTACTGGTGACCAAAAGGTATCGCTCGATAAAGTCATTAAAACCATGCTAGATACTGGTAATGACATGAAGACAAAATATAAAGAAACAGCCCGCGGTGGATTGGCTGTGAATATTATCGAGTGTTAAAGTCGCCAATGTAACATTCTGATTGACCCAAGCTCAATCGTGCTTGGGTTTTCACTGTTTAATTTCACCGAATATTAACGGTTTTTTCTGACGTATCGCGTGTGTTAAAAAGCGCATTAACGCGCGAATACGTGGAACATCTTTAAGGTCTGGGTGAGTTAACACCCATATATCTTGATGTATCATTAACGACTGAGTGTTTAAGCGCTTAAGTCCTAACGTGTCTGCAATATAACAGGCACCGAGTATCATTCCTTGACCTTTTAAAGCCGCGTAATGACGCAAGACTAAATCTTCGATTGTAAATCCAATCGGTGCATCAGGAAAGGGAGATTGAGCAATCCAGGTTGGTGCTGCCTGTTGATACACATTAGTTATCCATTGATATTGTGAACACTCCTTCGCTTGTAAATATGCCTCACTGGCATAATAACCCAAATAAATGGGGAATAAGCGATGTCCAACTAAATGCTCATCGGGTGTATTAGATACCCTCACAACAACGTCTGCTTCAGATCTATCTAAATCAGCTAAAGAGTATGAAGTATGTACATGTAAAGAGATATTTTTATGCTGCAATTGAAAATCATGTAACGCGTCAAAAATTAAGAATTGCGCAATTGCAGGTGGCACTGATAAATGAATATTACCCGATAGATCCGCATTGACACTTTGCTCTCGGCGTAAATCGCTTAATATCAGCTTTTCAATTTCTTGCGCCGAGTGTAATAAGGTTTTGCCAAAACAGGTTAGCACAAATCCAGATTGATTCGACTCAAACACATCTGCATTGTACTTATTCTTTAATGCCAATACTCTCCTTGAAACTGTCGAGTGATTTAGCGTTAATATCTCAGCTGCACCGCGCAATGTTTTGCCTCGATGTAACGCCAAAATCAGCCGATAGTCATCCCAGTTTTCCATTTTTTCCTTATCTTTATATTGGTAATACTGTATTTGGTGAGTGCACTGTGAAAGCAGATATTTTCCAACTTCCACCAACTTTATTGATAAAATACGTCGCCCCCACTCGGTTATGTACTTCACCGGTTTTCAAATAACGGACAGCTCTGTTACTCACAATTGCAACTGAGTCACTCAATTGTTGAATGCCCACTTTCTCCCATGAAACACGTGTAACACCTTGCTTTTTTAAGCTATCTAAAAAGCCTTTAACCTGTTCGTTAAATTTATTAGCTGATGTAACTGCTGCCCCACTTCGGCCAGAAAGTACCATCATTTTATCATGATACAATTGCGTCTTGTTCGTCAACTCACCATGGCGTAAATAGTCATTATATTTGTCCATATAAGCGGCAAATACCGCTTCAATCTCCATGACATCAGCTTGTTTTGCTTGTGTTGTTAATGACATTAATGCCATATAAAGTAACCAGAATATAGGCAGTATTTCTTTCATATTTTTCTCATGCTCCAATTAAAGTTTCGACACAAGAATAACAATCGATGTAGCCTCTGTCGTGGAGTGATTTTATATAACGGTGTTGCACATATGCAACATCGACAAGCCTGAGTAGCGGTGGCATATAGAACGGTAGCATTTACTAAACGATTTTCTCTGCTGTTTATCTTATCGAGCTTACTTCCAAAATCTACTAAAAACACTCTAACACCGCCCTCCTACTCACGATTAAAAGTGCGATAGCCACGTTAGTTCCTTGGTATTAAACCCAGCTTCTGATGGCACAAATCCTACATTTTTTCTCACTTAACACTTTTATTTACATTGCCTAATGATATATCGTAGAAACTCTACTTCTCCACTTAGAACGCATATGCTCAAGCTACCCTTGTTATTTACGCTCGTTGGCACGGCCCTATTTACTTCCGCTCAACCTAGTCAGTTTCTTGTATATGGTGATATGCCTTATTCTGATGTGGATGCAAAAATGCTCAGTAAACCTACCGGCATACTTTATAAAGCAGCACAAAGTACACCTCATGACTTTGTTGTACATGTTGGAGACATTAAATCCGGTGCGGTACCTTGCACAAACACGATACTAAAAGAAAATTACACACTCATTAGCCAGATAAGTACACAACCTTTTATTTATACGCCTGGAGACAATGATTGGACTGACTGCGATAGAAAAAGCCTAAAACCAAGGTATGACGAGCTCGAACGATTAGATTTCATTCGTACAGAGTTCACTCACACCTCAGCAAAACTTAACAAATACACACGGCAAACAGCGCAACCTGAGAATCAAGCTTGGCTACATAATAATGTTCGTTTTATGACCTTGCACGTGGTTGGCACTAATAATGGTCGTAAGCAAATTTTAAAATCAGATAAAAAAATCGCACGCGCGCAAGTACAAGTCAGAGACTCACATAACTTAAACTGGCTAACATCTCATTTAAATGAAAACCTAACTGCGGCGGTGATATTTATGCAAGCAGATATATTTGCTCCTCCAAAACATGACAAAGCATGCACTGATACTCGCCAAAAGAAGTGCGATGGGTTTAAAGTATATAAAGAGGCATTGAAAAAACTTGCAAATACGTATGACTTTCCCATTTTAGTCAGTCATGGAGATACAAAAGCATTTTGCTTATCGAAAATAGCTGCTGGATTATGGCAACTGAACGGCCCTGGTGACTTTCAGTATTTAGACATCGCCAAAGTCACTGTAGATGTTAAAAATAAAGTAACACCTTTTTCTGTACGCTCTTTACTGACAAATAAAACGATACATGATTGCCAATAATATAGGCAATCATGACTGTGATATAAAGTACATGTACAGAGGCTTAGTTCAATACCGCCTCAAAAGTAAAGAATACTTGGCCACCCATTTCATCAGCCAATGGGTTATTCTTTTGCGATTTTTTAAATTCAGCAATTAATAAGTATCTACCTGCCTCTGGTAATGTAAACGAGATCTGCCCCTTTTGGTCAGAGGTCAATTTCAATGCATCCAAATTGTTCCTATAGCGCGCACCATCTTTAATAATTTCAACTTCTACGCCTTTTTGTGGCAAGCCATCAAACACAAATTGCAGTTGTGCTTTTTCATTTTGAGCAATGTCAGACGGATGTGTAATTGGCTTCAACTCTAAACCCTGCTTGGTTAAACGGTAGTTCTCTGTGGGTGCATTGAGTGTTACGAAGGTCATAACTTGCGATTTAGAGGCCAGCGTGTTGACATTTTTAGCGCCTTTGGGAAGTTTAGCATCACGATTCGCTTTGCTTGTATTGCGTAGCCACTGCGTACCACCCTTTCCTTTTATTTCATAACTGGTCCAGTAACTGACATCACTATCCAAAAACATTTTATACGTTCCGTCTTCCACTAAATTAATGTCCACTACGCTTTTACGGTGACCTCGAAAGCTTGAACTTGGACGAGCACGTTCACCATTTGGTTTAATAATACTAAACCTGTCTGAACCCATTGGCTTATCGACGTTAAACGTTTCGTTAGATGCCGTAACATCGGCCATTATCCATACCTGTTCTTCGCCCGACACACTAAAATGAGTAGGTAAAATCCAACGGTTATGTGCCTGTGCCGAGGTAGCCATTGACAATACTAAAATAGCGAATAACTTTAATTTAGACATACTTTTTTATTCCTTAATCGAAAATGTTGCGATATTTGTTTCTGGGGTAGCTTTAAGGGTATAAGTCTGCGCCTGCCCATTTAAGCTAAACTTTTTCTTAATAATGGCTCGACCACCGTTCTCTCTAACGACTTCAATTTTCAAGGTATAATTGCCATTCTCTAGTCTTTTCCCTTGATCATCACTCGCTTTAAAATTCAAACGATAATCTCCCGCTGGACGTGTTGCAGAAGTGATGGCATCGACTAGAGCTGAATCTCGTCTGCCCACTTTTCGCCACCATGTGCGAATATCTTTTAACCATTTAGCACCTTCGCGCCAAAGCACTAACGTCCGTACACTTTTTCCCTCATCGTTTTCAATCCACACTGCGACATAAGGATTATGATATTCCCCCGTCTGTTTTGCTAAATTGATAGAGAGTTCTATTTCCGAGCTTTGTGCTTTACTAACCACAAAGAACTGTACCACTAATAGAAACAACCATTTTTTTATCATTTTCTCTCCTCAAAAAATTAAACCGTGCTATACATAAAATAAATAGCAAAAAAAGACCCCTAACGTGGTTACTAAGCTTAGTGCTAGAGTTTTATTTACTCGTCTCTGGGCCAGTGCTAACACCAAACCCGTAACACTAAATAAAATCATTAATATGGCGCTGACATCAATAACCAATCGCCACACTGCACCACTATTGCGGCCTTTATGTAAATCATTGAGTTTTGCCCACATGCCATAATTTGTTTTTTCTATAAACGCGTCACCACTTTCTAGATCCACTGTAATGGCCAAATGTGCGCCCGGGCCCTTATCACTGATAAACAGCTCATACTCATCTCGCTCTAATGTAAGTCTCTTACCATTAAACCAACTTTGTTGATGCAAATATTTTATGAGTTCACCTTGGTGCTCTACCCCAAGTAATGAACGAGGCAATTGAAGTTCCAATTCATCAACATACGCTTCGTTATCTGCAAACCATTCTGGGTGATTCAACGTTACCCCTGTAATGGAAAAAAACACCATCAGTGTTAATAACGCCATAGATACATAAACATGGATCACACGAGAGTAATTGAGAAAAGATTTATTTATCCGCACGAGGGGTTTCCTTAATGTGTACGACGAACACATCCATACAATTTAAAGCCATTTTTGATTGGTTATTTACTCTAATGCGCAGCTTGCTGCAGGCGACAATATGTTGATCAGACGATTGTTAACCGTCAAAATACAGGAGAAAAAACCCAAATACATCGAATTAATTTCCCCTCTGCTGTTTTTATCAAATAGTTTACAAAACAAATACATAACAATCACAAAAATGGGGGTTATCACGTTATTTTATTCAATGAAAAAGCCATTAATGTAATACTGGTTTTGAGGTAACCAATACATAGAAAATTATATAATTCGGTTTTACTATTTACATACTTATTAAGCATTTTTTCTGAACCAATCAGTAGATCTACACCACTGCTTAGTATTTGCTAGCCAAACTAACCCGCCAACTATTTTGGAAACTAAGTACTCTCACAAGTTATTTCCTATATGTACAGCTACTCCTTCAGAAGACACGATATGCTAAAAACAAAAAAGCCGAGCATTGCTCGGCCTTTTACTGATTTAGTTTAATACTTAAATATATTCAACTTCGATGATTTCATATTCAACAGCACCATTTGGTGTTTGAATATTCGCTGTATCATCTAACTCTTTTCCAATTAGTCCACGCGCGATAGGTGAATTAACCGAAATTAAATTACTTTTAATATCAGCTTCATCGTCACCAACAATGCGGTATTTCACTTCTTCATCAGTATCAACATTAACGATCGTTACGGTTGTACCAAATATCACTTTACCGTTATTGGCAACCTTTGTGACATCAATAATTTGAGAAGTGGAAAGCTTCGCTTCAATTTCTTGAATTCGGCCTTCACAAAAACCTTGCTGCTCACGCGCTGCATGATATTCAGCATTTTCTTTTAAGTCGCCATGTTCACGCGCATCGGCGATATCGGCAACTATTTTAGGGCGAACTACCGATTTTAAATGGTTTAGTTCTTCACGAAGTAATTGCTCACCTCGTACTGTCATCGGAATTGATTGCATAAGTATCTCACTTATCGCCAAGGTTTCTAGGCCTTGGCTTTGTCCTTAGTTCAATCGTTGGTGTAATTCTTGTACAGAGTTCACTACATTTCTGTCATCTGCAGCATGCGCAGTACAGTTAGCAAACGCTGCATTAAGCGTTGTGGTGTAATTTGTCTTATGTCTTAATGCACCACGACGTAACACCTTCGAGTCTTCAATTGCTTGGCGACCTTCAGTGGTATTTACAATGTAGCTATACTCACCATTTTTGATACGGTCAAGAATATGAGGTCGGCCTTCAAATACCTTGTTCACACGGCGAACTTCAATGCCTGCTTCTTCAAGGGCTTTTGCGGTACCGTTTGTTGCATCTAGCTCAAAACCAATTTCTCTCATGGTTTTTGCTAATTCAACAATACGTGACTTGTCGCTGTTACGCACAGATAGTAGCGCGCGGCCACCGCGTGGTAAAGCATTACCCGCACCTAATTGTGCTTTTGCAAACGCATCGGCGAAATTATCACCAACACCCATCACTTCACCCGTTGAACGCATCTCTGGGCCACGTAATGGATCAACACCTTGGAACTTAGCAAACGGCAGTACCACTTCTTTTACACTGTAGTACGGTGGAATAATCTCTTCAGTAACACCTTGGCTTGCTAAGGTTTGACCCGCCATACAACGCGCTGCCACTTTAGCCAATGCCACACCCGTTGCTTTTGAAACAAACGGCACTGTACGAGCAGCACGTGGGTTTACTTCAATTAAATACACTTTGCCATCTTTAACAGCAAACTGCGTATTCATTAAACCAACAACTCCAAGCTCAAGCGCCATACCAGTTACTTGCTTACGCATAACGTCTTGTATATCTTGCGGTAAAGAATGTGCTGGCAATGAACATGCAGAGTCACCAGAGTGAACACCCGCTTGCTCAATGTGCTCCATGATGCCGCCAATAATAACTTGCTCGCCATCACAAATTGCATCTACGTCAACTTCAATCGCATCATCTAAGAAACGGTCAAGCAATACAGGTGCTTCATTTGACGCTTGTACAGCCTCTGTCATATAACGGCGTAAATCATCTTCGTCATAAACGATTTCCATTGCACGACCACCTAGAACATAGGATGGACGAACAACTAATGGAAAGCCAATCTCTTGAGACTTAGCAATCGCTTCTTCCGTTGACGTTACCGTTGCATTTTCAGGCTGTAAAAGGTCTAAACGGTCAACCAATTGCTGGAAGCGCTCACGGTCTTCAGCACGGTCAATTGCATCTGGTGACGTGCCAATGATTGGAACACCATTTGCTTCAAGCTCACGCGCTAATTTCAGTGGTGTTTGACCACCGTACTGAACGATAACACCCACAGGCTTTTCAACACGTACAATCTCAAGGACATCTTCAAGCGTAATTGGTTCGAAGAATAGGCGATCAGATGTGTCATAATCCGTTGAAACCGTTTCAGGATTACAGTTAACCATGATAGTTTCGTAACCATCTTCACGTAATGCAAGTGCTGCATGCACACAACAGTAATCGAATTCAATACCTTGACCGATACGGTTTGGACCACCACCAATCACCATGATTTTATCTTTATCAGACGGATTCGCTTCACACTCTTCATCATAAGTAGAGTACATGTAAGCGGTGTCTGAGCTAAACTCTGCCGCACATGTATCTACACGCTTATATACTGGCAAAATTTCTAATTGGTGACGCTTTTTACGAATTTCTTTTTCTGATACACCTGCAATCTCAGCAATACGTGCATCAGCAAACCCTTTACGCTTAAGACGACGCAAGAAGTCTTTAGCTAAACCCGCTAAACCAACATCGGCAATAGTTGCTTCATCTTTGATAATGTCTTCGATTTGCACTAAGTACCAACGGTCAACTTTAGTCAACTCAAATACATCTTCAACACTCATACCATGACGCATTGCATCTGCAATGTACCAAATACGCTCCGCACCGGGCTCGCGTAATTCGCGAATGATTTTCTCTTTCGCTTTAGGGTCATCAAGTGCCACAATCGGGTTAAACCCGTTTGCACCCACTTCTAAGCCACGTAATGCTTTATGTAATGACTCTTGTTGGTTGCGCCCAATTGCCATCACTTCACCCACAGACTTCATCTGTGTTGTTAAACGGTCATTGGCACCAGCAAACTTTTCAAAGTTAAAGCGTGGGATCTTAGTAACAACATAGTCAATTGACGGCTCAAAAGAAGCTGGTGTTGCGCCGCCCGTAATGTCATTTTGCAGTTCATCAAGGGTATAGCCAATTGCCAGCTTTGCCGCAATTTTTGCAATCGGGAAGCCAGTTGCTTTTGAAGCAAGCGCAGACGAACGAGATACACGTGGGTTCATCTCAATAATAACCATACGGCCATCATCAGGGTTAACACCAAACTGTACGTTTGAACCACCTGTTTCAACACCGATTTCACGCAGAACCGCCATCGAAGCATTACGCATCAATTGGTATTCTTTATCAGTCAGTGTTTGTGCTGGAGCAACCGTGATTGAATCACCTGTGTGAACACCCATTGGATCGAAGTTTTCAATAGCACATACAATGATACAGTTGTCGTTTTTGTCACGAACAACTTCCATTTCGTACTCTTTCCAACCAATCAAGCTTTCATCTATTAACAATTCGCTCGTTGGTGAAAGGTCAAGACCACGAGTACAAATTTCATCGAACTCTTCTTGGTTATAAGCAACACCACCACCGGTTCCACCCATAGTGAATGAAGGGCGAATAATACATGGGAAGCCAATACGAGTAAGCACGTCGTGTGCTTCATCAATTGTATGTGCAATTTCTGCGCGAGGACACTCCAAGCCGATATTTTTCATCGCAACGTCAAAGCGTTCGCGGTTTTCAGCTTTATCGATAGCATCTGCTGTCGCGCCAATAAGCTCTACACCATGCTTAGCTAATACACCATATTTATCTAAGTCTAGGGCACAGTTCAATGCTGTTTGACCACCCATAGTCGGTAGGACAGCATCAGGCTTTTCTTTTTCAATAATCTTTTCAACAACTTCCCAATGAATTGGCTCGATGTACGTCGCATCAGCCATTTCAGGGTCTGTCATAATCGTCGCAGGGTTTGAGTTAACAAGAATAACTCGATAACCTTCTTCTCTTAGTGCTTTACACGCTTGAGCACCTGAGTAGTCAAATTCACAGGCTTGGCCAATCACAATCGGGCCTGCGCCTAAGATAAGAATGCTTTTTAAATCAGTACGTTTTGGCATTATTACTCCGGTCTCAATTAAGCTTTACGAGCTAGCATTAGTTCAATGAAATGGTCAAACAAAGGCGCTGCATCATGCGGACCTGGGCTTGCCTCTGGGTGACCTTGGAAACTAAATGCAGGCTTATCTGTACGGTGAATACCTTGTAAAGTACCATCAAATAATGATTTGTGCGTTGCACGTAGTGTATCTGGTAAGCTTGCTTCATCCGCTGCGAAGCCATGGTTTTGTGCAGTGATCATCACCACGTTACGGTCTAGGTCTTTTACTGGATGGTTACCACCATGGTGACCAAACTTCATCTTAACTGTTTGTGCACCTGAAGCTAATGCCAATAATTGATGACCTAAACAAATACCAAAGATTGGTGTGTCTGTTTCTAGGAAAGTTTTAATTGCATCAATAGCATAGGTACATGGCTCAGGGTCGCCAGGTCCATTTGACAAGAAAATACCATCTGGGTTTAATGCTAACACGTCTGCAGCGGAGGTTTCTGCAGGTACCACTGTTAACTTACAACCTCGATCCACCAGCATACGTAGAATATTCTTCTTCACGCCAAAGTCATATGCAACTACATGGAATTTTTCTTCTTCTGCCGCAAGCGTGCGGTAGCCTTCACCCAAAGTCCAGCTTGAATCCGCCCAAGTATACTGTTCTTTCGTACAGACTACTTTTGCCAAATCCATGCCTTTTAAACCTGGGAATGCTTTTGCCGCTTCTAATGCTTGTTGCTCATCAAGTGAGTCACCCGCAATAATACACCCATTTTGCGCGCCTTTATCACGTAAAATACGCGTTAATTTACGTGTATCAATATCCGCTATCCCTAAGATATTACGTTCTTTTAGGTAATCGCTTAACGATTGCTCGTTACGGAAATTACTAGCGAGTAAAGGCAAATCGCGGATCACTAGGCCTTTCGCCCAGATCTGGTCCGCTTCTTCGTCTTCACTGTTAGTTCCGGTATTACCGATATGTGGGTAAGTCAGCGTTACAATTTGTTCCGCGTACGACGGGTCCGTCAAAATTTCTTGATAACCAGTCATAGACGTATTGAATACTACTTCACCGACTGACAAGCCGTCAGCGCCGATCGCAGTACCGCGAAACACTGTGCCGTCTTCAAGGACTAACAGAGCGGATTTAGTCAAGATAACCTCCTAAATGGTAAAAAACGGGAGCTAGCTATTACGCTTTCATCCCGTTCACAAAGCGCTTGGTAACACGCAGTAATAATTTTTGGCAAATTCGTTGTAGTTTACAGCACTTTGTCAGGTTCGTCTAATAAAACCATTAAAAACATGAGAAATAGCAGTTAAGGCCAAAAAAAACCATTAAGAGGTTAAAAGTACATATTATCTAATGCAAATCAAGCACGTCCTGCATGGTATAAAGTCCATTTGGTTTATCTTTGACCCATGCTGCAGCCCTTACTGCACCTTTCGCAAAGGTCATTCTTGAACTTGCTTTATGGGTAAGTTCAAGCCTTTCGCCCTCTGCAGCGAAGTAAGCCGTATGTTCTCCTACTATGTCCCCCCCTCTCATCACTGAATAACCAATCTCTTGTTGAGATTTTTCGCCACCATCTTGGCTTCTATCAAACTTTGCAACCTCAGCATGATCCCATCCTTTTGCTTTCGCAATTGCCTCGCCAATCATCAGCGCAGTGCCTGATGGTGCGTCTATTTTATGCCGATGATGGGCTTCAAATATTTCGATATCAATATCCTCTGACAAGGTTTTTGCTGCAACCTGAACCAAATTTTCTAATAAATTAATCCCCACCGAATAGTTTCTTGAAAACACAATGGGAATATACTGAGCTGCGTCTTTTAAGGTGCTCATCTCTTCGTCGCTAAGCCCTGTAGTACCAATCACCATAGGTACTCGTTGCTTTATCGCAAGAGCCAAATGCGCTTTCATTCCCTCAGGTAATGTAAAATCAATTGCAACATCTACGTCTGAATTAAGTGATTTCTCACTGGCGAATGCCACTTCAGTGTCTCGACATCCAATGACAGGCCCAACGGGTTGTCCTATCAATACGTTAGATTCTCGCACTAACGCTGTCGACAATTGTGCGTACTGTGCTGATAGGCTTGCTTCACATAGCACTTTACCCATTCTTCCATTCGCACCAAAAACAGCTATTTTAATCATATCAAGCTCCTATTAAGTTACGAGTCGTTATACCGAGATTACAAATAGAAATCATCTGTTATTTTCTTATATCTATTAACCTATCTACTTTGTTCTATGGCGTATTAAATAACCGCTATGCGGTTTTTACCCCCTCGTATTTTCATTTAAACCCCTTACTAAAACTCGAAAGATAATAAAAACAATTACTAATCGCATGCAAAAACAGCAAACAAACGCTTTTTGGTTAAAAGCACTAGAAATCACAATATCTAATACGGGAACATTGATACTCTTCGGTCATTTTAAAATGCGCGATTTATCAAACACAATGTCATGAGCACCAGTAGCAATGTATCGCGCTCTACCATGATCTAGTAACTAGGTGAACATAACCAGTACTTTAACGTAAGGGGCTCAGACATGTTTTAAAGAAAAAGGATGGCAGCACACAATATGCATTCTCACAGTACAGCGTTAAACAAGCGCATTTGCCTCAATTCAGTGCAACTTGGTACCGTTGTTTTTAATCATTGTTTAATTGTCCACGCACAACATCACATCCATACAAGAGTTCACTATATTTATTGATAAATACCCCATTATTATCAACATATCAATCACTTACAATTTAAAGATCCTGCATGGCAATCAAACCCAGCTTCACAACAGCTTGGCAAGCATATAAATATTTTTAGCTTCTCAAGGTATGAATTTTATAACTGTCCTGAATTATTACTCTTTCGCCCTAACGACTCTCATTTTAAAACTTCCCCGAGCACAACTTCTCCTATGGGCCAGCCCTATTTGGCCGGTAAACGATTATATAAAAGAAGCGATCGTGATATAAACTACACTATTAGTTTTAAGGTCATAGATCCTGAATCCGATTTAGCGCTATTTCATCAGTGGATGAACAATCCTCGTGTAGCACAGTTTTGGGATCAAGCGTGGTCAGAAAAAGCATTAAGTGAATACATACATAATAAACTCGCCTCACCCTTGAGTTGCCACTTATCGGCTACTTTAATGAAGTGTCATTTGGTTACTTCGAACTCTATTGAAGTGCAAAAGAGAGCATCGCACTACCCACGGCAAGCCTTCGATAGAGGGCTACACCTATTAGTCGGCAATGAGCTATTTCGGGGACGCAAATTCTTTAAAGCCTAGTGGACAGCAATCTCTCACTTTATCTTCCTCGATGATATACGTACCCAGAAGATCGTATTAGATCCCAGAAATGACAACCACCGTTTACTCAATCAAATACATAAATTGGGCTTTAAAACCGAGTTTGAGTTTGAATTTCCACACAAGCGTGCTGCACTTGTATCCATCCAGAGAACTTAGTTTTTTAGAGAAAACTTCTCTTGTTTCTCTTCATGAGTAACGTCAACCTTGTAACGCTTTGAACTTACATCAATGTATTCAATAAAAATAGGCTATACCGCTCTGTGAAATAATAAGCTGTATTAAACGGCTTATTATTGTTACCAAATATAATTGACAAACCATCTAGCCATCTATACATTCACACATCCATTATAACTATTACTTGAATTATGCGCTTGAATGTGAAAACAATGGCGACATAACAATAAAAAATATTTTTGATATGAGGTCTCAATGCACGAGCCAATGAATAAACTAGCCGCAAAGTTGTCTTTGTTACCGTTACTTACCTTTGTCGGCCTATTTTTAGGTGTTGGTTTGTATTTGCAGTCTCAAGGGGTTGATTATGCGTTTTACCAACTCCCGGCCCCCGTCGCTATTTTACCTGCGATTGTCATCGCATTTTTAATCAATAAAGCCTCTATAAATGAAAGTGTTGAAACCTTTATAAAAGGTGCTGGGCACAGCAACATCGTAACAATGTGTCTCATTTACTTGCTAGCGGGTGCTTTCTCTGCGGTTGCCAGTGCAACAGGTGGGGTTGATGCGGTTGTAAATGCGGGTTTGTCTCTTATCCCTCCTGCCTTTTTACTGCCTGGGTTATTTTTGATCTCCGCGGTTGTCTCCACCGCCATGGGCACGTCAATGGGCACCATTGGCGCAATAGGACCAATCGCATTAGCTGTATCAATTAAAACAGGAATTGATCCAGCTTTAATGGCTGGTACGATTGTCTCCGGGGCAATGTTTGGTGATAACTTATCGATTATTTCAGACACCACGATTGCTGCAACTCGTACTCAAGGGTGTGAAATGAAAGATAAATTTAGAGAAAATCTAAAAATTGCACTTCCAGCTGCCGTATTAACTGTATGCCTGTTAGTATTTTTAACACCCGAGGCCCAAGTCGTCGAAATTAAAGAGTTTGACTGGCTATTAGTGCTACCTTACGCATTTATTTTATTCCTAGCCGTAGCGGGAATGAATGTATTTGTCGTGCTATTTAGCGGAATTATTTTTGCGGCAGCAATGGGCTTTACTGGAGACTATGAAATGGCCAGTTTTGTAAAGGATATATACGAAGGCTTTAGTAGCATGCAGGAAATATTTTTACTTTCAATGTTTATCGGTGGACTCTCTGAGTTCATACGTATTAATGGTGGCTTAGACTATTTGGCTAAAAAGATCCAAGGGCTCACTGTCATCATAGCAAAATGGCATCGCCAAGTTGCAGACCAACTTGGTATTGCGGCACTCGTACTAACAAGCAATTTATGTATTGCGAATAACACAGTCAGTATCATTGTTGCAGGACCCGTCGCTAAAAAATTAGCTGATGATGGCGAAATACCGGCAAAACGCTCAGCCAGTTTACTGGATATTTTTGCCTGTGTTATGCAAGGCTCATTACCTTACGGCGCTCAAGCACTCTTGCTAGGTGCCACATTTAAAATTAGCCCCTGGGATGTATCAACGTCTTCATACTATTGTTTTATACTCGCCATTACTGCCGTTACCATTATTTGCTTGAAACGCAACAAGCTATAAATTTAATATTAGGCACCATTTTTGGTGCCTTTGCTATACTCTTCGTTGTCGCTCACGTACTTATGGAATGTACTAAACAATGACGAAACTACTCTTATTTGCGCTTGCCTCTATATACCTTTACTCTATGCCGGTTTTCGCCGCAAACTGGAGTAAAACCCAACTTCATCTCAACTATGGGGAATTTACTAACCCTTTTACCCTTAGTGAAGCAAAAACCAGTGTTTTTTCACTTCAGCATGCATCCGCTTATGACTACGGTGAAAACTTTTTCTTTGTCGATTATTTAGATGACGATATACAAGATAACTATCAAGACCGTGACTTCTATATGGAGTGGTACTCAACCGTCAGTTTAAGTGCTGTCAGCGGCTACTCATTTCAAAAAGGTATTCTCAAAGATGTTGGGCTGGTAATGGGGGTTAACATTGCTGGCGACCCAAAAGTGGTTAAATATTTACCCGGTATTAAGCTTAGCTGGGATATTCCTGGGTTTACTTATGTATCAACCACAATAACGGGTTATTTTGATGACAGTGCAGGTGTCGCAAAGCAAGGGGCACCGTCGCAAAGCAATGCATGGATGTTTGATTTGGCATGGGGTTACCCGTTCACTTTAGGGGATCATAAATTTTTATTTACAGGTCACGCTGAATATATTGGTTCTCGCCAAAATGAATTTGGTATTTATGTCAATGACTGGCTACTCGCCCAGCCCATTCTTCAATGGGATTTAGGCCATGCTCTGGGTAACAAAAGTGATACATTGATGCTGGGGATTGAGTGGCAAATATGGCGTAATAAACTTGGCGGAACTGTAAATGAATCGGTTCCACAAATTCACCTAGCGTGGACATTTTAAACTTTGCAAGCGCAAAAGGCACTGTATTAACAGTGCCTTTTTTAGTTTAACCCTCTTTCAATGGGCTAATTAGAACTTTACATTAACCCCTGCATAGAAGTAACGACCTAACGTATCATAGGTATATGGATCCGTATTTGAATCATTATTCCCTGTATAATACGGAGGTTGTTTATCAAATAAATTGTTGATCCCCGCGGAGATTTTTATACTATCATTTATAAAATAACTTCCTGATATATCGTGATACATCACTGAAGGAGTACTTGGTGCATAACAGGATGATGATTCACTTAAGCAGGCATAACTGTCCATACCAGAAATATAGCGCACCTTATAATTGGCATACCAGTCATCAGCTTTCAAAGCTAAGCTTAAGTTAGATTTAATATCAGCATAGCCTCCTGAGCCAGAAGTGATCAGTCCGGTATAATCAATCGTTTCTCCTGCGTTAGTCACGACTCGCTCATGCAAAAATGACGTGTCTAACCCTACTGACCAATGATAACCCATGGCCTCAAACTTATAGAGTAAATTTAAATCTAGGCCGCGCGTTGTTTCTTGGCCAATGTTTTGTAATTGGTTATTAAATGTTGCCTTGCCATTTGATACTTGCACATTCGCAGATTGACATACCGCTGTATCCTGATTCTTTAACTGCCCTGTACTGCCTATGCAGCTGTCCACAATAAACTGATTATCAACACTGCCGATAGCATTGCTAATTGCGATGTCGTAATAATCAAGGGTCATTGATATACCCTGTAGCCATAGTGGTTCATAAACAAGCCCAGCGGTAATCGTGTTAGCTTCTTCAGGTGTTAACTGATCATTACCACCTACGGTAACCTCTGCTTGGCTATCAAGTAGTGCATGATTAATTTGCTCAAACGATGGTGAGTTCCCTCCATACAGTTCATCAACTGTGGGCGCTCTAAATGCAGTCGAGCGCACCCCTCGGAACATCAGTTCATCATTGACTTTCCAAGTAAAACCCAGCTTCCAAGTTGAATCACTACCAAAACTTGAATAGTCAAATGCCCTTACCGCCGCACTTAAATCTACGCTCTGCGCAAAAGGTAAATCAGCTAATACTGGTACTGCTAACTCTAAAAAAGCTTCACTAACATCATAAGAGCCACTGGTAGGCTCTACTTTAGGATCGTTAGCAAGCCCCTGTGAAGTCAATGAATCTGGTGTATACCATGCTTTTTCAGTACGGCTTTCAACCCCAGTCGCGAACCCCATATAGCCTGCAGGTAATTCCCACAATTCACCGGAAAGAGAAGCACTCAAATTAAGCATTTGACTACCGCCAGTATTTTGCTCGGTGTAAATATAATCAGACATATTCTCTGCCGACCAAGCAGTTTGATCGAGCGGGTTAAACTTGTCACTCTCTATATCTTCAGTAAGGCTACCCACATTATGTAAATTAGACAGCTTATCTACTGAGTCATTTCTGCCAAAATTTAAAGCAACATCCCAATTATAATCATTTTCCAATATCCCTTCTAAGCCTACTACTGTTCTAAGTGTATCAACTACTTGAGAAAAATCCCGCGTACCTGTATCTGTCATTCGACGACGATAATGAATGGTATCTCCATACTCAGCGCCATGCTCAAGCAAATCGTCGCCCATTGCTTCAGAGTAAGTAAAATCAAACCAAATCGGCTGTGGTGCCATTTGTTGCTCTGACCAACGCTTTGTGTACATTGCCTCTGTAAATAAAGTCGTTTCATTTGATAGCTCATAATTAACAAGCCCTGTTAAATTTAAGCTCTTCATCGGAGTGTACAAATAGCTGTCTTGCGAATAATTATATGGATCTGATTCTGGATTATATTCACTATAAGAGCCATCAGGACGACCTTGTAACTCTTTACCATTCTCTAAATATACATGGCCATTAGGTGTAATTGAGGATCCCCCACACAGTAACTCTTTACCATCATCACTTTCCGTAATTGGGCATGCGGAAAAATCACGGTCCGCTTGGCTTGCTTCACCGCGGTCCATATATTGCAAACCAAAGACCATATTTCCTTTATCAAAACTATTGCCAAAAGTAAGAGCAATGCTATTTCTTTGTGCGTCTCCTTCACTACTTAGACCTGTCTGAGCATTTAACTCCGCTCCCTCGAAATCATCTTTCAAAATAATATTAACCACACCTGCAACTGCATCGGTGCCGTAAACAGCAGAAGCACCATCTTTGAGTACTTCTACATATTTAATCATTGATATCGGTATCGTGTTTAAATCAACAGTAGATGCGGCCCCAGTACCAGAGTTAATCATACGCCGGCCATTGACTAGTACTAAGGTTCTTTGGTCGCCCATTCCGCGAAGGTTGATACTGGCGTTGCCGCCTGAGCCATTATTAACTCCAGGGTTGGTCATAGCGCCGCCAGCAGCAGTCATATCCTGTAAAATATCATCAATGGTCACGGCGCCTGAGGCTTTGATATCCTCAGCACCAATAATTGTAACAGGACTTGCTGTCTCCATATCTGAGCGCTTAATTTTAGATCCCGTCACTTCTATTTTCTCAATTGGTTTACCGATATCCTGTGCGCGTACACTATTCGAAATCATGGGAACAGATGCAAGAATAGACAATGCGATAACAGATTTTTTCATACTCACCTTCTACACTTTTTCATGGCCAAATTACAGCCAATAACGTTTGTTTAATTTGTGTGAAAGCTAAACTAGAGCCACCAAGATGAATGAAAAATGACTAACGGTTCAGTATGAGAGCAGCGCATGAAACTGAAGTTAACCGGGGGTTAAAAAACAAGTTAATGATACAACAACTTACACTTATTTCTTTTTAAAACAACAAATTAAACCGAGGTATTACGAGAGGAAAAGAGAAGTAAAACTGCGTTTCAAGCTGTTAAATCATGTAACTATCCATATGCTGTAAATATAAGCACATGGGATAGCTAACGATTAAGCTTACTCACTTACATTATTGCGTCCCCGTTTTTTAGCGCGATATAAAGCTAAATCAGCATGCTTTAATACTTGATCGAAGTGTTGTTTTGAACTTTTTTGTGCGATGCCAATCGAGATTGTCACATTAACCATTTTGTAGGATTGCGATTTATGCGCTTTTCTAAACTTTTTTCCAACGCGTGAAGCATCCCGGATCACCATCTCGTAGCTCGCGACATCCTCTCGTAAACTTTCTAAATATGGCAGACACACCTCTGAATTTTTACGTGGAAATACCGCTGTAAACTCTTCACCACCGTAACGAAATACGCGCCCACCTCCTTTGATATTTGCAAGCTTTGTCGCGACCAACTTTAAAACTTGGTCGCCAATATCATGACCATAGGTATCATTAAACTTTTTAAAATGATCAATATCAATCATCGCTACCGTGTAACGACGACTCAATGATAATGACAACTGCTTGAGTGCTCTTCGTGTTGGTAACCCTGTTAAGTCATCTCGATAAGCTAGAAAGTAAAACTCGATACATACTACTAAAAGATAAATCAGTGCCACCATGACACATATAACTTCCGCAGATAAAGCAAGGGTGTTTGAACTATACAGCTGCCATATCACGCTGCTTGTAAACAATACTGCAACAGTAAGATCCTTGGATTTGAGACTCAATAACAGCAATACAAAACCAAATACAGCGCTTGGAAAAATGACAGGGAAATACTCTTTAAGGTCTATTAGTAAGTTGACTTGAGATACGAACGAAACAATTTCAACATTAAATTTCAGCCAATAAAAAGAAACACCAGCACATAAAATGAAGTAAATAATACGTGAGACGGCATGAATTGACAAAAAGGCGCGATCTTTTATTAACGCTAGTACTGTAAACCATAGTGATATACTTAAAATTAACCAAGACTGGTTTTTCCGCCACCAATCTGACCAAAATACTGCTTCCTGTTGACTAGCTGTAAATAGTAACCAAACGAGACATGCAATCGCTATTCGGCTGCGATTAAATTGCGCAGCAAAAAATGTCATTAATACTAATAAGGGTATTGATAGTGATGAGATAACACCGATCCGAGATTCCCAAAGAGGATAAAAGTAAACAAGGGAAGTATAAAATATATACGTACTCATCACGGTTATTATAGTCGACTTAAAGCCTGGAAAATTGAACAATATATCCTCAAAAGTAACAAACGGTCTTTTGCTGTGTATTGTAAGGTCGGGGGTAATATAATACTACTTTTTAGTTTCCGTCAGTACTTAGTACTTTAGCTCACACCTCTCAACTGTATTTATTTTAACCAAAACAAAGATTGATCATATAATTGAATATAATATACAATAAAAACCTACACTGATGTGGGTATACATTCTGAACATAACTATCAACGTACAACAAGGAGCTAAGTCATGAAGATATCTATAAATAAAAAACAATTAAAACAACTCACCCCAACCAATACACTTTCAGAAGCAGCGACACTTTACGTAGCTGGCGCGGGTCCAAAAACAGCGCGAGCATGTAACAGCAGAGGCTGTAACGATACTATACATTGCACAGGCCAAGAAATATGTTGGGATCATACAACGCCAGAAAGAGGTTGTAGATAAATAAAAGTGCGTCGCCCTTTTGTTGAGTGGCGCCTATCCATTAACTTAATCAGACACGCATTGAATCAAGTCGATATCTTAATAATCCAATCGGTAAATCAAGCGTGTTATTACGGCAAAAGACAAATCAAAGTCACTTCAACCAAATGGCAAATATCGTCAAGGGCTACGTGCTTTATAATAAGAAACGAAACATCGAGCTGTTTAAAGCAAACTCTGAGCGATAACAATCATAATATTTACGATAACCCTATTTCAGTCTCCCCACTTTTATAAGAATAAAACTCTAAAGACTCACATGTAAAATTATCGAAAATAACATCATTTTATTGCTTTGTGGAACACGTCCTGTAAAACGTATTTCAAATAGCAGCAATGATGAGTACAACATCATTACACCATAAGAGCGTAGTCTCTCCTAAGGAGTTTCAGAGTTATTGTGACCATAACCTTTCCAACTCCGTCAGGAAGACAAAGAAGTGAGGTGCATTCGCTTCTCTATATCCTGACCTGTGTCAGGAAAACAACGAGGTGGGCGTCATCAAAATCCCACCTCTAAATATAAAACTACCGTCTCCCTGAACTGGTTTCAGGGTTCATAGGGTTTTTATTCTAAGCTTTCTCTAAAGCTCTTCCCTAAATTGTTTTCCCAAACAGCAAAAAACCCGTCGCATCTCTGCAACGGGTTTCTCTAATTTAATGCCTGGCAATGTTCTACTTTCACATGGCAACTGCCACACTATCATCGACGCTGTTTCGTTTCACTTCTGAGTTCGGCATGGGGTCAGGTGGGTCCAAAACGCTATTGTCACCAAGCAAATCTGGTGCGCTAACTCGCTATCGCAAGCTAACTAAAATCTGGAATGCTAATAAATTCTGTAAAACGCTACTTTAGTAACACTAACTTCTGTCGCTTAAACCACTTTGGCGTTGTATGGTTAAGCCTCACGGGTAATTAGTACTGGTTAGCTTAACATGTCACCATGCTTCCACACCCAGCCTATCAACGTTGTAGTCTCCAACGGCCCTTCAGAGAGCTTATAGCTCTAGTGAGAACTCATCTCGAGGCCTGCTTCGCGCTTAGATGCTTTCAGCGCTTATCAGTTCCGAACGTAGCTACCGGGCAATGCCATTGGCATGACAACCCGAACACCAGCGGTTCGTTCACTCCGGTCCTCTCGTACTAGGAGCAACCCCTCTCAATTCTCAAACGCCCACGGCAGATAGGGACCGAACTGTCTCACGACGTTCTAAACCCAGCTCGCGTACCACTTTAAATGGCGAACAGCCATACCCTTGGGACCGACTTCAGCCCCAGGATGTGATGAGCCGACATCGAGGTGCCAAACACCGCCGTCGATATGAACTCTTGGGCGGTATCAGCCTGTTATCCCCGGAGTACCTTTTATCCGTTGAGCGATGGCCCTTCCATTCAGAACCACCGGATCACTATGACCTACTTTCGTACCTGCTCGACGTGTCTGTCTCGCAGTTAAGCTGGCTTCTACCATTACACTAACCGTACGATGTCCGACCGTACTTAGCCAACCTTCGTGCTCCTCCGTTACTCTTTGGGAGGAGACCGCCCCAGTCAAACTACCCACCAGGCACTGTCCGCAATCCCGATTAGGGACCTACGTTAGAACATCAAAACTACAAGGGTGGTATTTCAAGGTTGACTCCACACAATCTAGCGACTGTGCTTCTAAGTCTCCCACCTATCCTACACATGTAGGTTCAATGTTCAGTGCCAAGCTGTAGTAAAGGTTCACGGGGTCTTTCCGTCTAGCCGCGGGTACACAGCATCTTCACTGCGATTTCAATTTCACTGAGTCTCGGGTGGAGACAGCGTGGCCATGGTTACACCATTCGTGCAGGTCGGAACTTACCCGACAAGGAATTTCGCTACCTTAGGACCGTTATAGTTACGGCCGCCGTTTACCGGGGCTTCGATCAAGAGCTTCGACCTAAGTCTAACCCCATCAATTAACCTTCCGGCACCGGGCAGGTGTCACACCGTATACGTCATCTTACGATTTTGCACAGTGCTGTGTTTTTAATAAACAGTCCCAGCCACCTGGTCACTGCGGCTCTCAATCGCTTAAGGAGTAAATCCCATCACAATCAAGAGCGTACCTTCTCCCGAAGTTACGGTACAATTTTGCCTAGTTCCTTCACCCGAGTTCTCTCAAGCGCCTTAGTATTCTCTACCTGACCACCTGTGTCGGTTTGGGGTACGATTCGAAATAATCTGAAGCTTAGAGGCTTTTCCTGGAAGTAGGGCATCAGCAACTTCACTACCGTGGTAGCTCGTCTCGTGTCTCAGCCTAACAACGACCCGGATTTACCTAAGTCATTAGCCTACTCACTTTCACATGGACAACCAACGCCATGCTTGCTTAGCCTGCTCCGTCCCCCCATCGCAATTATTCCAAGTACAGAAATATTAATCTGTTTCCCATCGACTACGCTCTTCAGCCTCGCCTTAGGGGTCGACTTACCCTACCCTGATTAACATGGGATAGGAACCCTTGGTCTTCCGGCGTGCGGGTTTTTCACCCGCATTATCGTTACTCATGTCAGCATTCGCACTTCTGATACGTCCAGCATACCTCCCGGTACACCTTCAACCGCTTACAGAACGCTCCCCTACCACTTGTCCTAAGACAAATCCGCAGCTTCGGTGATATGTTTAGCCCCGTTACATCTTCCGCGCAGGCCGACTCGACTAGTGAGCTATTACGCTTTCTTTAAAGGGTGGCTGCTTCTAAGCCAACCTCCTAGCTGTTTTAGCCTTCCCACATCGTTTCCCACTTAACATATACTTTGGGACCTTAGCTGGCGGTCTGGGTTGTTTCCCTCTTCACGATGGACGTTAGCACCCACCGTGTGTCTCCCGGATAGTACTTTACGGTATTCGGAGTTTGCAAAGGGTTGGTAAGTCGGGATGACCCCCTAGCCTTAACAGTGCTCTACCCCCGTAAGTATTCGTCCGAGGCTCTACCTAAATAGATTTCGGGGAGAACCAGCTATCTCCCGGTTTGATTAGCCTTTCACTCCTAGCCACAGGTCATCCCCTAACTTTTCAACGTTAGTGGGTTCGGTCCTCCAGTTGATGTTACTCAACCTTCAACCTGCCCATGGCTAGATCACCGGGTTTCGGGTCTATACCCTGCAACTAAGCGCCCAGTTAAGACTCGCTTTCGCTACGGCTACCCTAATCGGTTAACCTCGCTACAGAATATAAGTCGCTGACCCATTATACAAAAGGTACGCAGTCACCTAACAAGTAGGCTCCTACTGCTTGTACGTATACGGTTTCAGGTTCTATTTCACTCCCCTCACAGGGGTTCTTTTCGCCTTTCCCTCACGGTACTGGTTCACTATCGGTCAGTTGGGAGTATTTAGCCTTAGATGATGGTCCACCTATATTCAGTCAAAGTTTCACGTGCTCCGACCTACTCGATTTCACTGCTTATAAATTTTTGTGTACGGGACTATCACCCTGTATCGTGGCACTTTCCAGAGCCTTCCACTAATTACAAAACAGCTTAAGGGCTGTTCCGATTTCGCTCGCCGCTACTTTCGGAATCTCGGTTGATTTCTTTTCCTACGGGTACTTAGATGTTTCAGTTCTCCGCGTTCGCCTCATATGGCTATGTATTCACCATATGATACCTGCAAGCAGGTGGGTTTCCCCATTCGGAAATCCTAGTCTCAAGCGCCTCTTACTGGCTCAACTAGGCTTATCGCAAGTTAGTACGTCCTTCATCGCCTCCAACTGCCAAGGCATCCACCGTATACGCTTAGTCACTTAACCATACAACCCAAAATAGTTTTAAGTTGTACTGTCAAAGACAGTTTAAACTTCGCCAGAAGTTAATATTGAATACTAAAGTAGATGCTAATTAATCATTGATTAATTGGCATTGTTTTACTTTTGAAAACTCTTTATAGATACGAATATCTATAAGAATTTATTTATCAGCTTTTCCAAATTTTTAAAGAGCAATATTAATTAAACGACCTAAGCCATTTAACTAACAATCATCTGTGTGGACACTACGAACAAATAAGTTCTAAATCGTATAAGGAGGTGATCCAGCCCCAGGTTCCCCTAGGGCTACCTTGTTACGACTTCACCCCAGTCATGAATCACTCCGTGGTAAGCGCCCTCCCTAAGGTTAAGCTACCTACTTCTGGAGCAACCCACTCCCATGGTGTGACGGGCGGTGTGTACAAGGCCCGGGAACGTATTCACCGCGGCATTCTGATCCGCGATTACTAGCGATTCCGACTTCATGGAGTCGAGTTGCAGACTCCAATCCGGACTACGACGCACTTTAAGTGATTCGCTAACCTTCGCAGGCTCGCAGCACTCTGTATGCGCCATTGTAGCACGTGTGTAGCCCTACACGTAAGGGCCATGATGACTTGACGTCGTCCCCACCTTCCTCCGGTTTATCACCGGCAGTCTCCTTAGAGTTCCCACCATTATGTGCTGGCAACTAAGGATAGGGGTTGCGCTCGTTGCGGGACTTAACCCAACATCTCACAACACGAGCTGACGACAGCCATGCAGCACCTGTATCAGAGTTCCCGAAGGCACCAAACCATCTCTGGTAAGTTCTCTGTATGTCAAGTGTAGGTAAGGTTCTTCGCGTTGCATCGAATTAAACCACATGCTCCACCGCTTGTGCGGGCCCCCGTCAATTCATTTGAGTTTTAACCTTGCGGCCGTACTCCCCAGGCGGTCTACTTAATGCGTTAGCTTTGAAAAAGTTGTCCGAAGACCCCAGCTTCTAGTAGACATCGTTTACGGCGTGGACTACCGGGGTATCTAATCCCGTTTGCTCCCCACGCTTTCGTACATGAGCGTCAGTGTTGACCCAGGTGGCTGCCTTCGCCATCGGTATTCCTTCAGATCTCTACGCATTTCACCGCTACACCTGAAATTCTACCACCCTCTATCACACTCTAGTCTGCCAGTTCGAAATGCAGTTCCCAGGTTGAGCCCGGGGCTTTCACATCTCGCTTAACAAACCGCCTGCGTACGCTTTACGCCCAGTAATTCCGATTAACGCTCGCACCCTCCGTATTACCGCGGCTGCTGGCACGGAGTTAGCCGGTGCTTCTTCTGTCAGTAACGTCACAGCTAATAGCTATTAACTACTAACCTTTCCTCCTGACTGAAAGTGCTTTACAACCCGAAGGCCTTCTTCACACACGCGGCATGGCTGCATCAGGCTTGCGCCCATTGTGCAATATTCCCCACTGCTGCCTCCCGTAGGAGTCTGGACCGTGTCTCAGTTCCAGTGTGGCTGATCATCCTCTCAAACCAGCTAGGGATCGTTGCCTTGGTGAGCCATTACCTCACCAACTAGCTAATCCCACTTGGGCTAATCTCTTGGCGTGAGGCCCGAAGGTCCCCCACTTTGGTCCGTAGACGTTATGCGGTATTAGCAGTCGTTTCCAACTGTTGTCCCCCACCAAAAGGCATATTCCCAAGCATTACTCACCCGTCCGCCGCTCGTCAGCAGATAGCAAGCTATCTCTGTTACCGCTCGACTTGCATGTGTTAGGCCTGCCGCCAGCGTTCAATCTGAGCCATGATCAAACTCTTCAATTAAAAGTTTTGTTGAAACCCTTTACTAGAAAGTGTTTCGTGCTCATTGAATTCTGATTTTGTTCTTGTTGCCAAGAACGAATTGACTGTGCTGCAATAAATAAATTTATTGCTGTTGGTCACTCAGTTTCTCCGAAGAGAAAATCAATTGAGACTCTAAATTTTTTTGCTTGCTTCAATCTAAGAAAGAAGTTTCGCTGTTAGAACTCAATCTGTACGAGTGCCCACACAGATGATTGCTTCATATTTTTAAAGAACAGTTCCTGTTTAAAACAGGGCGATGATTAAGCGCTTTGCTTTATCTCGCTAGGGCTGCGCATATTACGCTTTCCTATTTTTTTGTCAACACTTAATTTTAAACATTTTCTTAAGGGAAAAGCTAAATTAAGTTTTACTCGACGCTGACTCGTTTCAATTTGCTTTTCAGCGTGTTGCTCCGTGTCAGTGGGGTCGCATTATAGGGAGATCCTTTTTTTGATCAAGCGTTTTTTAATGAAAATATTCATTATTTTTCAAATTTAGAAACATACAGACATACGCACCACAAGCGCACAAGTTACCCACAAAAAGCTGTGGGTAACTTGCAAAACTGGCAGGCTCTAAATATCGAAAGCAGGATTGCAATGACTTTCGCTACATCATTGAAACACCATAAAGCTGAGGCTTATAAAAAACACCCGCCAGTGCAGGTGTTTCTAGAAGTGACTAATTTTACTAACGCACAAAAACATGGGTTGTCTGATTTCCAACCAAGCTTGTTATATTGGTATCTTTATACATTCCACCAATATAAGCATAAATATTTTGATAGTTATACATTGTATAATCTGTACCAGTGGTAGTGCAGCCACTCGCTTCATGCCAATACAATTTTAAGCGATGCTCTCCTGACTGATTTGGTGCTTCTCCAAGCGTATCTTGCAAAGGCATACAATTCGCAGTGTTAAGCACTGCAATATCTGCGATTGCATAGCCCCCGGTAGAAGGCGATATTACCATAAGCTCTTGCTGAACATTTTTATACTTAACCCACTGTGCATCAGATAAATGATAATTATCATCGAAATTAGTAATGTTATTAACTTCGACAAAGTAATTGGTAATGTCCGGATACCCACTATAGTTCACTGTTGTGACGTATCGAATACCCATTAACGTCCAGCCTCCGCCTTTCGTTTCCATATCACAATAGGTTGTAAACTCCGGCATATTACCTACGCCATCGACATCGAGCTTATAGAAACCAGATGCCGCACTCGCATCGTTAACTTGAATTTCCTTGCAGCTGACTGGTGCAGGCTCTGGGTGAACGTGTTTGTTTGCCCTAATTGAAACTGTATCATTACCTCGTTTAGTGATGCTCTGAGCAAACAAATGACCTTCAACGTCCAGTATATTAACTACTTCACTAATATGAGTAGTTTCCGTATCTTTTGATTGTTCTTCTTCTAAAAACAATTCATGCGTATTAAACTTCGCTGCATTATGGTCCGCATAGATCTGATCTATTTTATATTTAACACCAGAATCTAACTCTCCTTCTTTATTCGGTGCGTATACCGCTAAGTAAGAAAGGGTCTGAGACACATGAGTATTAGCCTCACCTTTAAGTTCTTGATATTGAATTTGAGCATCAAAGTCTAACTGAGTAACATTACTCACTCTACCAACATATGGGAACGCGTCATTTTCTGATTGAGCGCTTAAAAACAAGTATGGTGCTTGTGGCAGCTTTTGTGTGAATGCAATTGTTTTAGACATAGTGCCTAATTCAACACTTCCTACCTCCCAAATTGAACCATCGAGTAATTCATGGCGTCCTTTAGATAATGTAAGGCTTGACGCCGTTTCATTCGCATGAGCCCCATCTAAATATTCCCACTCACTAAAACGGATAGTAACAGTGCCATCCAAGTTGTCTTTAACTGATACCACCCCGGGGTCGGTCTCATTGAAGCTAGCAACACCCGTAATAACCACCTGTGAGTCTAATTGATTTTTAATAACGCCTTGCTCATTAATAGTGTGCTCTTGTAATTCAAATGCTTGTAATGATAATGAGCTAAGAACTGCGAGGTTTAGTAAGGTTTTTTTAAACATTTTATATCATCCTGATAAAAATAAATTTTATAACTCTGTTGCTTAAGATATAAAGCAAACGAATGTGCAGTTTAAATCAACAGTTATACAAAATATAGCCTTAATTCAATAGTATAAGCACTAGCATCCCGTTAAACCACCATCTAAGCTCTGTCATTTACATCAGAAAGAATGGAGCATTAATAAAAATATGAAGAAAAGTCATAATTCCAAAACAGGCAAAGCCAGAGTAGCCAGCTTACACATATTCGAGTAGAGGGAATTGATACAATCACTGTATAAACTCTAGTAATTTAACACCAGTAATGACAAAACAAAAAGGGAAACAAAACTTATTTTAGATGGAAATAACCGCGTAAATAATATTCAGTTAGATTTTAAAATGACATAGTTAATATAGGAAGATTTTAACGGATAAATATTTAAATAGAATGGTGCCCGGGGCCGGACTTGAACCGGCACGTCCTTACGAACGAGGGATTTTAAATCCCTTGTGTCTACCAATTCCACCACCCGGGCATCGGGTTGCTTTCGCAAGTGGAGTACTACTAATAATGGAGGCGGAACCCGGAGTTGAACCGAGGTAGACGGATTTGCAATCCGCTGCATAGCCACTCTGCCATTCCGCCATTTTTTTAAAAGTTTGGAGCGAGTAACGAGGCTCGAACTCGTGACCTCGACCTTGGCAAGGTCGCGCTCTACCAGCTGAGCTACACTCGCATAATTATTCGTATTTATGCGTATTTAACTTAAACTAAGCTAAATGATACTTTCGCAAACTTTAAACTTTCATTCTCTAATTTGATTGGAGCGAGTAACGAGGCTCGAACTCGTGACCTCGACCTTGGCAAGGTCGCGCTCTACCAACTGAGCTATACTCGCAATCAAATGGTGCCCGGGGCCGGACTTGAACCGGCACGTCCTTACGAACGAGGGATTTTAAATCCCTTGTGTCTACCAATTCCACCACCCGGGCATCGGGTTGCTTAAGCATTTAGATTGGAGCGAGTAACGAGGCTCGAACTCGTGACCTCGACCTTGGCAAGGTCGCGCTCTACCAACTGAGCTATACTCGCATCTAAATTTAGTGAATAACACTAATTAGAATGAGAACTCTCAATCTAAAATGGTGCCCGGGGCCGGACTTGAACCGGCACGTCCTTACGAACGAGGGATTTTAAATCCCTTGTGTCTACCAATTCCACCACCCGGGCATCGGGTTGCTTTCGCATGTGGAGTGTTGAGATGTGGAGGCGGAACCCGGAGTTGAACCGAGGTAGACGGATTTGCAATCCGCTGCATAGCCACTCTGCCATTCCGCCAAACATAATCAAAATTGGAGCGAGTAACGAGGCTCGAACTCGTGACCTCGACCTTGGCAAGGTCGCGCTCTACCAACTGAGCTATACTCGCTTTTTGATTTAAAGGACATACTGCCCTCTCAACACGGACGCATTCTACAGAAGTTATGATATGCGTCAATAAAAAAAATGAATGTTTTTAATCGTTTGCTTATTTTTTATCTAAAGCGCTCTATTTATAAACATTTTACTTAAGATTTAATCAATTCTGATCTGGCTGCATAAAGGTATGACAGCATTGATGTCACCGTTAATAGCGTTGCAATAGCCAGAAGACCATAACTCAACATAATCATCCATGGTGCATATTGCCAAATCAAACCTATTATGGCTAACATTTGAGCTGCAGTCTTGATTTTCCCCATACTTGACACAGCCACACTACTTCTTTTTCCTTGTTCAGCCATCCACTCTCTTAATGCGGATATGACAATCTCCCTACTAATAATGATCACCGTTGCACAGGTTACAAATATGTTTTGGTAATAAGTCGCCAGCATTACAAGTGCAACACTTACCATAACTTTATCCGCCACGGGATCTAAGAACGCACCAAACGGCGTCGACTGCTGAAGTTTGCGTGCTAAATAGCCATCGAGGATATCCGTTACTGCCGCTAACCAAAATATAAAAGCGGCGGCAAAAAATGCCCATGAATAAGGTAAGTAAAACAAAACTGCAAATACAGGGATGAGTAACAACCTAAACGTTGTCAGTGTGTTTGGAATATTCCACATAACTACTTAGTGAGATCTTTTTTGTATGTTCGCATGAATGATTAAGCTTTGTCATGCAAATGGTTAAATATCTTTTCAGCCGTTTGCGGGCTGATCCCAGGAACTTGCTTTAATTGATGGATATTAGCAGCTTTAACCCCTTGCATACCACCTAGGTATTTGAGCAAAGCTTGTCTGCGTTTTTGACCTACTCCTTCTATTTCTTCTAATAACGATTGAGTCCGTTGTTTTTGACGCTTATTTCTATGTCCAGCTATCGCAAAACGGTGGGACTCATCACGAATATGTTGAATAAGGTGTAATGCGGGTGAGTCCGAAGCAATATTAACCGTTCGTCTACCGCCATCAATTAGCAATGTTTCCAGACCCGGTTTACGGCCTTCTCCTTTAGCAACACCAATCAGTAACGGTATTTTTTCTAATGTCCAGTTTTCAAAAAAGGCTTCTGCCCTACCAAGTTGACCTTTACCACCATCGATAAAAATCACATCTGGTACTTTCTCTTCATCTTTTAATTTCCCGTAACGCTTAGTTAATGCAAAACTCATAGCTGCATAATCATCACCAGGCGTGATCCCTTCAACATTGAAACGACGATACTCCTTATTATTGGGGCCTTGTCCATCAAATACCACACAAGATGCAACCGTGTTTTCTCCCATGGTATGGCTTATATCAAAGCACTCCATTCTTTTAATATCACTTAGCTGCAATGCGTCTTTAAGCAACGCATATCGCTTATTAATAGAATCTTGCGCACTTTGCTTAACCGCAATACTATTTGCTGCATTTTTATTTGCTAACGCTAAGTACTGTGCTCGTTCCCCTCTAATTAGTGCCTTTAATTGTACCTTTCGCTGTGAAACCTCGCTCAAAGCGGATGCTAATTCGCTCTGCTCCTGAAGCTCAAAAGGCAAAATAATTTCTTTTGCAATGCGACTGGTGCCACCACTGCCCAGATAATACTGTCCAATAAAAGCAGTCAAGATCTCATCTGTTTGGGAGTCTTTTGGTACTTTGGGAAAGTACGTTTTTGTACCCAGTATTTTATGATCACGGATCATCAACATATGAACAGCGTTCAAACCATTTTGCTGTACAAAACCAACAACGTCCATTTCAGCAAAATTACCGGCTACCGACTGCTGTTCTTGCATCTGTCTCAGCAACGCGATTTGGTCACGTACTTTCGCTGCAAGCTCAAAGTCCAAGGCCATACTCGCCTTTTCCATTCTCAGCACTAACTTTGCAATAATTTGCTGAGATTTGCCGTTTAAAAATTGGCGTGCCATATCGACTTGATCTCGATACTCATCATCACTTACTTTTCCCACACATGGTGCGGAACATCGTTTTAGCTGGTGCTGTAAACAAGGTCGGCTGCGTGCCCTATAATATGCATCTTCACATTGACGAACGGGGAAGATTTTTTGCATTAATCTTAAGCTTTCAGATACCGCTGCACTACTGGGAAATGGGCCGAAATATTCTCCTTTGTACTTTCTACTTCCACGATGAAATGCTAACCGTGGATGTACATGACCACTTAAGAATATGTAAGGGTATGACTTATCGTCTCGCAGCAAAATATTATAACGAGGTTGGTATTTCTTTATTAGATTATTTTCAAGCAGTAATGCTTCTGTCTCAGTATTAGTTAAGGTAATTTCAATGTTGCAGATATTACCTACTAACACACGTGTTTTAGTATCAGGAATATTTGCCCGGAAGTAGCTTGATACGCGCTTCTTTAGATTTTTAGCCTTACCAACATAGATAACCTGATGCTCATTATCGTACATACGATAAACACCAGGTTCCGTTGATAATGTTTTTAGAAATGCTTTGTGATCAAAAACAGCCATTTAAGCAAGCGGTCAGTGCGTCGTATCTATGTCGATCATTTTATGGCGAATTGCTAAGTGGGTCAATTCAACATCCCCCCCTACATTTAGCTTTTCAAACATACGATAGCGATAACTATTCACCGTTTTAGAGCTTAAATTTAAACGCTCCGCGATATCCTGTGCTTTATCACCTTTGGTTATCATAAGCATAATCTGTAGCTCACGCTCAGACAGCGACTGAAAAGGGTTTTCATCATTTCGGCCACTAAATTGCGCCAGTGCAATTTGCTGTGCAATTTCTGGTGCTATATATCTTTGCCCTGCATTGACTGCACGTATCGCATTGATCATCTCGTCAGGTCCAGCACCTTTGGTCAAATAACCATGAGCACCAATTTGCATCACTTTACTTGGGAATGGGTCTTCACAATGCACCGTCAACACAATAACCTTCACATCTGGACAGTACCGACAAATCTTTTTAGTCGCTTCCAGCCCACCAATACCAGGCATATTCATATCCATTAATACGATATCTGGCTCGCTTTGGCGACAATATGCCACAGCTTCCTCGCCAGTTTTAGCCTCTGCGACCACTTTAAAACCGCGCACATCATCTAATATACGCTTAATACCTGTTCTCACAAGTTCATGATCATCAACTAAAAGTACGTTAATCAATGGCAGACCCTCTTAATTAATTCTTTGATATTTACACATTTTCAATGCAACTTGTTGAGAGTACCACATAAATTTACAAAGCATACTAAACAAAATTACATCTAGAGATAAAAATACTAAAAAGAAATGAAAAAGACTAGGCTTCATACTCCCAGTCTTAATATTTGGTAATTAGATCTTACGATTTATCTGAAAACCGATTAACCCAAAGCGCAATGACACCATCACCCGTTACATTACACGCAGTACCAAAACTATCTTGCGCAAGGTACAGTGCAATCATTAAAGCCACAGCCGCTTCACTAAAGCCAAGCATCGAAGTTAAAAGCCCTAATGCCGACATCACGGCCCCACCAGGCGCGCCTGGTGCTGCAATCATAACAATGCCCAACATAAAAATAAATGGCAGCATAGACAGCAAAGGAGGTACGGCCATATCTGGAGACAGTAACATAACAGCCATCGCACAGGTCACTATCGTAATAGTCGAGCCAGATAAATGAATAGTGGCACACAGGGGGACTGAGAAGTTCGCAACTTCTTCTTTTACACCATTCGCTTTGCTGGCCTTTAATGATACGGGAATAGTAGCGGCGCTCGACATTGTACCGATTGCTGTAAAATACGCAGGTAGCATATTACGTATTAACTCTAACGGGCTACGCTTTAATACAATACCACTGACAATATACAACACACTCAACCATAACCAATGCATAACAATAGCTGCAACCAATACAATACCGAATGTACTTAATGTATCAGCAACCGTTCCAGCCACCGCCATTTCAGCAAATACCCCTGCAATATAAAATGGTAAAGCCGGAATAATTACCTTCGCCAAGAGAGCATCAATTATATCCCGCCCTTGATCCGTGACATCTTTCAAGGCCTGTAAGTTAAGCTGACTTATCCCTATTCCAAAGATAAACGCTGTCGCTAACGCAGTCATCACGCCCATTAAAGGTGGAACTTCCAATGCAATTAGGCTTTTTATTTCTGTCGAAGTCGCAGCCTCATATGTAATCGCACCATCAAAGAATGGAATAAATGCGTTGACTACCAGCACAGCTAATGTACCTGCAATCACTGTTGAACCATATGCAAACCCCACCGTTTTACCAAGTAAATGACCGGAGCCCTTAGGCAGTCCAGCAATACCCGAGGCGATAAAAAATAAAATGATCAAAGGAATGGTGAAGCTAATAAGCTGACCAATAATGACTTTTGCAGTGTAAAGCAATTCAATTAATATAATTGGGAGATAAAAACCCGCTGCAATTCCGCCTAAAATACCGGCGATAAGCTTTAAGATTAACGACATAAAATTTCTCAAACTAGAACGATGACGTTTTTTACCATGTTTTCACATAAAAATGTTATAAATTCGGTGTTCTACGAAAGTAAATAGTGATTACCAGTCAGTGTCCCACTCTAATCTCATTAAAATGCACCCTGCCGCGTGTCGATTGTTAATTAGAGTCGTATAATATTTAATAGAGATATATTTATGTGCAATTTCTATGTTTAAAATGATAAAAAAAACGCTTATAGCAATGCCTATGTTATTGTCGGCGAGCTGTTTAGCTCAAACATCTCCTGAGCAACTTCCTTATATTAATCAATCAGCAAAAATTGACGGAAATCTAAACGAGCCAGTTTGGAAACACGCTAAAAAAATTACCATTAATAATGTCACTTGGCCATATGAAAATGAGGCTAGCCCAGTTGAAACGTCGGTGTTAGTATACGAAAATGGTACATCATTATTTCTCGGCTTTGAAGCCTCAGACTCAGACCCTTCGATGATACGAGCATTCTATCGAGATAGGGACCGCGCATGGAGCGATGATCTGGTTGGCATAAAAATTGATTCATTTAACAACAGTCGAAGCGCATATCAATTTTTCATCAACCCTCTTGGAGTTCAACAAGACTCAATTGAAAATGAACTCACCAATAGTGAAAGTACGTCTTGGGATGGCATTTGGGATAGTGCAGGACAAATCCATGATACAGGCTATATTGTTGAAGTAGAAATTCCGCTGCGAGTACTTAATTTTGATGATAGTCAAACCATCAAAACAATGGCCATGGAGTTTGTGCGATTTTATCCTAGAAACGAGCGCCTTCGTCTATCCAATATGCAAATCACTCATGCAAATAGTTGCTGGATATGCCAAATGCCAAAATACGCGGGGTTTGAGCAGGCTAAGCAAGGGAATAATCTCGCCATTATTCCCTCTCTTGTGTTAAGTAAATCTGAAACACGAGAGATTGATGGTGCCGATATAGAAGATTGGCAGAACGACAATAATACCGAACCAGGTTTAGACCTAAAATGGGCAATAACGCCTGATATGACATTAAACGCAACACTCAACCCTGATTTTTCTCAAGTTGAAGCCGATACTGGACAGTTAAGTATTAATAATAGTTTTAGCCTATTCTTTCCTGAGAAACGCGCTTTTTTCTTAGACAATAGTGACTATTTCTCATCGTATTCTAACCTGATCCATACCCGTAACATTGCAGCACCAGATTACGGTGTGAAATTCACCAGTAACAAGCAAGGTCATACTTTCGCTGGGTTTATAGCGAATGATGAACATTTAAATGTTATGGTCCCAGGCAACCTTGGCTCTAACGTCGTCACATTAGAACAAGAAAGTGACAATGCTGCTTTTCGTTACAGGTATGATCTAGATAATACCCTGTCTATTGGTACGACCGCGACACTAAGGCAAAGCGGTGACTATGAGAATAAGCTAATTAGCTTTGATAGTAAGTACCAACCAACTTCAAGTGATACACTAAAGGTGCAATTATTTTCATCTGATACCGAGTATTCTCAAGCTTTTATCGATGAACTATGTGATGGTGAAGACGGTGACTGTGACACAATAACCGCCCCCCCCTGCCAGCAATTTAAAGACTGTGATTATAACGAAAGTGTTCTGAGAACATTAAACAAACAAAGTACCTCTGGCACAGGTTACCTTGTTAACTATGAGCATAACCAAAAACACTGGCGTGTATTTTCTAGCTACCGCAATCATGGTGCTGGGCTACGTTCTGACTTAGGGTTCATGTCACAGGTTGATTTTAACAAGTTCGTTGCAGGACTTGAGTACCGTTGGTACGGCGCTGAGCAGAGTTGGTGGAATCGCGCTCGATGGTATTCAGATTGGGATATCACACATAATGATGATGGAGAGTTACTAGAAAAAGAAATTCAAAGTAACTTCGTCATTGATGGGCCGCTTCAAAGTGTCATCGATTTTGGTGTTGACCACCGAAAACGCACTGGACTTAGACACGACAAAACACAACTTAGTATTGATGGAAATACGGATCTTTTCACCGAGAATCGGGTTTGGACCTATATGGAGTTTAAACCCATCTCAGGAGTATTTGCTGGCTTAAACCTACGAACAGGAAATAAAGTTGATTTGGCCAATAATCGTATCGGTCAGGAGTATTTTGCTCGCCCAACCATCCATGTTAATTTAGGGAAACACTTTGAGGTCCGCTTTAGACATACTTATGAAAATTTAAAGGCCGAAGGTGATGATGTATATACGGCCAACCTAACGGATGTTCGGTTCACTTATCAATTTAATATTAACAGTTATCTTCGGTTTGCCATCATTCGCACCGACATTGACCGAAATACATACAACTATGTAGATAATGATATCGATGCAACGTATAAAGGGCTAAGTTCACAGCTACTATACTCATACAAAATTAACCCTCAAACGGTGTTTTTTGCTGGTTATTCTGATAATGGCTATCAAGACGACGACCTTGAAACCCTAACCAAAGACAATAAAACCTTTTTCGCTAAATTTAGTTACGCGTGGTTAATGTAGGAATAATAAACAGTTTTTTTATTTCGTTTAGCTATAAGCAATTTTAATATATCTTATAGCCATTCTTTACTTCTTTTTTCATTTAAGCCAAGTAAAGTGTGGCAATAAGTAAACCTAAAGTACCTAAGGGAACACAATGTCTAAAATTTTCGCTGATAACACACACACGATAGGTCAAACTCCAATCGTGAAACTTAACCGAGTGACAGGTGGTAATGTATACGCCAAAATAGAAGCACGTAACCCAAGCTTTAGTGTTAAGTGCCGTATCGGTTCATCAATGATTTGGGAAGCTGAAAAATCAGGTTTGTTAACCGAAGGCAAAGAGCTAATTGAGCCTACCTCTGGCAATACAGGTATTGCACTTGCTTTTGTGGCTGCAGCACGTGGCTACAAACTCACTCTAACAATGCCAAATACCATGAGCTTAGAACGCCGTAAATTGCTTAAAGCATTAGGTGCTAATTTAGTATTAACCGAAGGCGCTAAAGGCATGAAGGGGGCTATCGATAAAGCCAATGAAATTCAGGCTAGTGACCCTAGTAAATATGTTTTATTACAACAATTTGAAAATCCAGCTAACCCCAAAATTCACTTTGAAACTACCGGCCCAGAAATCTTTGAAACGATGGAAGGTAAAGTTGACTACTTTGTCGCCGGAGTAGGCACGGGCGGTACTATATCTGGTACTTCTCGTTATTTAAAGCAAGAAAAAGGCCTTGATGTAAAAGCGATTGCTGTTGAACCAACAGACTCGCCAGTCATTACACAAACACTTGCAGGTGACGAAGTTAAACCGGGCCCACACAAAATTCAAGGTATTGGAGCTGGGTTCATTCCTGGTAACTTAGACTTAGAGCTTATCGATGGCACTGAACTTGTTTCAAACGAAGATGCGATTGCTATGGCACATCAACTTATGAAAGACGAAGGTATTTTGGTCGGAATTTCATCTGGTGCAGCTGTTGTCGCGGCTAAACGCATTGCTGAAAAGCCAGAAAATGCAGACAAGAATATTGTCGTTATTTTACCTAGCGCAACAGAGCGTTACTTATCTAGCCCTATGTTTGCTGATGAGTTCTCTGATCAAGAGCTTGTACAATAATTACAAATTCACAATAAAAAAACCGGCTTAAAGCCGGTTTTTTTATTCCCCCTACATTTACACACTTCATTCAATGAATAATAAGGAAAATTTACCTACACTTATTGATATAATTAATGATCACGGCATTCCACTATGCGTTGGATTCTTATTCTTAGTTTTTGCTTTTTTCATCTTTATGCCCATGCAGCAATTAACGTTGGTTACTTTAAAAACGCCAAATACCACCTAGTGCAGGGGTCTAAGCATAAGACCGGCTATCTATACAATGCCGAAGCAACGAAAGGGCAACTACATATTGTCACATTAGACTGGCCCCCCTACATAGGTAACGCATTGTGCAACAAAGGGTGGGTGTTTCAATTTGCAGTATCGCTGCTCGCCGAACAAGGCTATAGTATTTTCATTGAATTTTTGCCATGGGCACGTGCCGTCAGAGCTGTAGAGCTTGGTAAAGCCGATATCTTAATGCCTGAGTATTATATTGAAGATTCGGCCCCCTCTGATTACGTCAAAAACAAAACGCGCCGAGAAGTATTAGCACTGTCCAACTCATTTTCAGGTGGTGAGATTGGTTTTCTCAAGCGTAAAGGCGACCCTGACCGATTTAGTGGTAATTTAAGCTCTCTTAAAGGTGAGAAAATAGGCGTCGTACGCGGATACCAAAATACCCCTGAGTTCGATGCCATGATGGACAACAACGAGTTTGCAATCGTAGAAGCTGTTGATGATTTACAGTTAGTCAAGCTACTCGTGGGCGGTAGAGTAAACCTCATTATAGGAGATCCAACGGTATTGCGATTTACCGTCAATTATTCTGACTTATCAAAACCAGAAAAGGTCACTTTATTGAGAAATATTGATGATGAGACCAAACCAATTAAATACAACCATCTTTATTTTGCACTCAGTAAAAATAAACCTAAGTGGCGCACTGTCCTTTCCGATATCAATCGTGCTTTATATATGTTTGAAAATAGTGAAGAAACAAACCGTATAATAGAAATGGGTAGCTCTGAGTGTTTCTAGGAAAAAATACCTGAGATAAAAAACATAAAGGGAGCAGTATCACTCCCCTTTTTATCACAAAGATAGTAGATATTACCCAATATCGTCTTGGCCGTTTATCCGTGCTTGCCGCTCTTGCTCTTCTAACATAGCTGCATTGATTTCCTCTAATACAGAACCGACATCTGCAGCTTGGAAATCATCTTCATATAAACCAGTCAAAGCTGAGTTTTCAGTCAGACTCCCCTCTTCAAACAATGCCCATATTTCTTTTGCATAATTAGTTTGCAGTAAAGCTGGCGCATATTCACCATAGTAGCGACGCATATTATTTACATCACGTTCGAACATAGCTTGGGCACTATTGTTGGCCGCAGCATTCACCGCTTGTGGTAAATCAATAATTACAGGGCCTGAATCATCCACTAACACATTAAATTCAGAAAGGTCTCCATGTATCAGGCCTGTGCAAAGCATCAGCCGAATATAATGAACCATCAGAGTGTACTGTCTAATGGCTTCTTCTTCTGACAAACTTATCGCACCAAGTTGTGGTGCTACGTTACCTTCTGCATCAGAAACTAACTCCATAAGTAGCACACCATCGACACAACAATAGGTTGCAGGCACACGTACATTGGCTGCCGCCAAGCGTGACAAAGCATCAACTTCTGCATTTTGCCATATTTCTTCTTCGAGCTGACGACCATAGTTTGAGCGTTTACCCATTGCCCTAGCTTGGCGTCCCCCCCTTACTTTTCGACCTTCTTGATATTGTGCCGCCTTTTTAAAACTACGTTTCATTGCATCTTTATACACTTTGGCACAACGAATATGCTCACCGCAGCGCACAACAAAAACATCAGCCTCTTTGCCGCTCATTAGCCGGCTTATGACCGCATCAATTAAACCATCATCAACAAGTGGTTGTAGGCGTTTAGGTATTTTCACGGGGTCCCTGTTTAGTTTGATTAATAAACTTAGTTAGTGGTTTTGTCGCAAGGCGATACTTACCGAAATTAACAAATACACTAAAAAGTAACTATGACTCCTAGTGCAATACTCATCGTATCATTACTTTATTGCTAAAGGGTAGACATCGTCTCTAATTCTAAAAATAAGTGCGATTTTTGGTAACAAACAATCTTTTTATAGTTTCAAAACCAACACAGCTAACGACTTATTTTAGAGGCAATGTAAAAAGGGCCATATTAGGCCCTTTCATGCACTCTTTTCATTGTTATAAATTACTTTGTACTTTTTTAAATAAGTCTTGTATTCGTTCATGAGGCGCTGACGTCATTGAGCTCACCAGAATTATCGTCAATGCAGAAACAATGAAGCCAGGAACAATTTCATAAATATGACTACTTAAGCTTTGCCCAGCTACTTCAATTGGTGCATAAATCCAAACTAGCACTGTCACAGCACCAGAAATCATACCAGCTAGTGCGCCTGCAAAATTCATTCTTTGCCAGAACAAGCTTAATAACACAAGAGGTCCAAATGCTGCGCCAAAACCTGCCCACGCATTACTGACCAAATCGAGTATTGAACTGTTTCTATCATACGCTAAATAAATCGCGAGTATCGCAACTGCAGCAACACTAATACGCCCAACCAAGACAAGCTCTTTGTCTGTTGCATTTCGATTTATGAATATTTTATAAAAGTCTTCAGTTAATGAGCTCGAGCTAACTAAAAGTTGTGACGAGATTGTGCTCATAATTGCCGCCAATATTGCAGCCAATAAAAATCCTGCTATGAGCGGGTGAAATAGGAGTTCAGACAACACTAAAAAAATGGTCTCTGGGTCATTCACAACAATACCATTCTCATGTGTGTAAGCTGCACCAAACACACCTGTCGCAACCGCCCCCAGTGCTGCAATGATCATCCAACTCATTCCTATACGACGTGCAGTTGGCATATCTTTCACACTTTTTACTGACATAAAGCGCACTATAATATGGGGTTGACCAAAATAACCCAGCCCCCAAGACATCGCAGAAATAATTCCTATTGCGCCACCAGCGCCTATCCACGTAAGCATTTGTGGGTTAACCGCCTCAAGCGTAGATGATAGCGGGTTATCTAATAATGAATATGTTACGGCAGGGACCAATATTAATGCGATAAACATAATACAGCCTTGTACGAAGTCGGTTAAGCTAACAGCTAAGAAGCCTCCAAATAATGTATATAAAACCACAACGCCTGTAGTAATATACAGCCCAGATTCATAACTCATTCCAAACGAGTTTTCGAACAACTTACCGCCAGCCACCACACCAGATGATGTATAAAGCGTAAAAAACACGATAATCACCAGCGCAGATACAATACGTAACGCATTACCTTTATCTTCAAATCGATTAGCAAAATAATCAGGGATCGTAATAGCATCATTAGCAAGCTCGGTATAAACCCGCAATCTAGGTGCAACCAGTAAATAATTTAACCAAGCACCGATAACCAAACCAATCGCAATCCACGTACTGCTAAACCCTGTCACGAACATTGCCCCAGGCAAGCCCATTAATATCCAGCCACTCATATCAGATGCGCCTGCCGATAAAGCGGCAACACTTGGTGATAGACTACGGCCACCTAGCATATAACCTGATACATCACTTGTCGATTTACGGTAAGCATATAAACCTATGCCCAACATAACTGCAAAATACAGTACTAATGAAATAATCGTACCTAATTCCAAAGCTATCTCCTTCAATGAGAGCACTCTTGTCAATGATAATTATCCAACAACCGTCTTTCTGATTGTCATTAAATAAAGCGCTTTATTAGTTTTGCGTGACTATAACACGTCTACTTCCTCTACCCCAGTACAGCATGGTTACCCTACAAATATCCAGTTGAAAAACCTAAATGAGCCATTAAATTAATACCAAAAGACGAAACAATTATAAAAAAATAATGAATTACTACGCAACATCACTTATATTGAAATTATAGTTGTATTAAAAGAGACCTGTTGTAGATGTATTTTTATGCTGCCCGCCAACCTATTTTAGACATCAACAAAGAATTAGTAGGCTATGAACTGCTTTTTCGTGACGGAGTTGACAATGTTTTTCCAAATATTGATGGGGACGAAGCAACATCTCGCTTAATTGAAGGAAGCCAATTCAATTTTGGATTGGATGATTTGACAGACAATAAGCCCGCCTATATCAACTTTACCCTTGAAACGTTATTAAAAGGCTACCCAACCATGCTCAACCGAGAGCAGATTGTGGTTGAAATCCTAGAAACCGTGCAGCCAGGAAAGCGGCTGCTGGCTGCCGTACAAGATCTCAAAGATAAAGGCTATACAATTGCTCTAGATGACTATCAACATCAAAAAGTATGGCGACACTTCTATCCATTTATTGATCAAATTAAAGTTGACTTCCTTGCCACATCACACGCAGAAATACTAGAAATTATCGATGCGACTAAAGGCTTCAACAACATAAAACTAGTTGCTGAAAAAGTCGAAACATATGAGCAGTACCAGCAAGCGATTGATTGGGGGTTTAGCTTATTTCAAGGTTTCTTTTTTGCTAAACCTGAAATGGTACAAAGTAAAGCCCTCCCACCTTCAGAAATGGCCCTCGCAGAACTACTGTATGAAACGTCCAGTGTCGATGTCGATTTACAAAGAATAACTGCTGTTTTTGAACGTGATGTTAACTTATCTTATAAACTTTTAAGGTATTCTAACTCTGCTGCATTTAAGCGTAGAGCAGAAATAAGTACGATTAAACAAGCGCTTGTAGTGCTTGGTAACGCAGAGTTAAAAAAGTTTCTGTCACTATTGTTCGCTGCACAGGTCTCTGCTGAAAAGCCAATGGAGCTTATTAAGCTATCACTAACCCGAGCTCGTTTTTGTGAACTGTTAGCAACCAAGAGAAATGATAAGCACAATATAGGCAGCGCGTTTCTATCGGGTATGATGTCGCTGATGGACGCCATACTTGACGAGACCATGGACAGTGTAATGAGTAAACTACCTCTGGTTATCGAAATAAAAGATGCGTTACTCAATGGTGATGGAGTGCTCGCCACATACTTATCAATTGCGATGGATTATGAACAAGCGCAATGGGAAAAAGCACAACAAACCTGTGCAGACCTAAAGCTAGACTCGACCTGCTTACCTGAAATTTATAGTGATGCAGTCAATTGGAGTAACGAACAAATGCAAGTCATCGAGCGCTAACGCGCTCATACTTAACCCTCCTCGTATACATGCTTTTTTTATGGTCACTCCCCCTCTTAACTGTAACAACATAGACCAACCAATTATATTCTTTAGCGTAACAATACCTCATATTGACCTACATCAAAATTACTGTAAAACCAGTCTTGATGCGACAATCTGTCACACTCCAAACCGACGCTAAACATATAAAATCCATCACAATTTAATGACTGAGACTCAATGATGGAAAAAACTCTAATTAGCCTTGCACTATTAACCTCTCTCAATGCATCTGCTAACTACGACGATATAGAGCGTATTGTGGTTGTTGCTCCTATGCATTCACCATTAGATATCAAAACTGATCCAAAACTGCCTCGTCAACCTCTTCCAGCACAAGATGGGGCTGATTTACTCACCAGCATCGCTGGATTTTCATTAATAAAAAAAGGATCGGCTAGTAGCGATCCAGTATTTAGGGGCATGGCAGGATCTCGGTTGAATATCGTCAGCAACGGTGGCCTTGCGCTTGGAGGGTGTGGTAATAGAATGGACCCGCCAACCGCTTACATTACCCCACAGTCTTACGATACATTGACAGTGATAAAGGGACCGCAAACTGTTTTATATGGTTCAGGCAATAGTGCTGCAACCGTGGTATTTGAACGTACTTTAGAGCGCTTAGACAAGCCACGGGTCGATGGGTTTGCCAATATTGTATTCGCTAGTGCAAATCGAAGCGGCCTAAACACGGATATTAAAGCGGGTTCCTCTGAGTATTATGTCCGATTTTCTGGCAGCTATAATCGCGCAGATGATTTTTCAGACGGTGACAATAATGTGATTCATTCACAATATAAACGTTGGAATGCTGACTCCGAGTTTGCTTACACACCTGCCGATGACAAAATAATCAGCATTACTTATGGTCGCAGTGATGGCGAAGCGGCTTACGCTGACCGTATGATGGATGGCAGTTTATTCGATAGGACTCACACCACAATACGCACCGATTGGGCGATTAACCACAATATAATCACCAATGTTGGAGCACAGTGGTATTACAATAATATAGACCACGTTATGGACAACTATAGCTTAAGACCCTTCGTGCCTAACATGATGATGAAAACGCCTACAGCTTCGAACCCTGACCGCCGAACACAAGGGGGCAAACTTCTATTTGATGCCAATTTAAATGAGGGCCATACCGTCAAATTCGGGGTCGATCACCAGCAAGATCGTCACCGTAATCGAGTCAGTCGTAACCAGTTTGAGATACCATACGACACTCTGCCGCGCTCAATTGATGGAGAATTTGAAAAGACCGGTGTATTTGCTGAATATGAATATAGTGTAGATAAAAACCAACAAGTGGTGACGGGTTTACGTTTAGATCATTGGCAAGCAACAGATGAACGACAAAGTATTTCATCTATGATGAAAACAATGCCAAACCCGAGCGCCTCATTAACCCGTAGAGATAACCTGTGGAGCGGCTTTGCTCGGATCCAACAGCAACGTCATGATAGTAGCTACTTTATTGGCTTCGGCCATACAGAACGATTTCCTGATTATTGGGAATTATTAGGCGGTAGTCGTCAAGGTCCTGACAGTCTAAGTGCATTTCATACAAACATAGAAAAAACCAATCAACTTGATATCGGTCTAGTTCACCAACGTACACAATGGCAAGGTTCCGTCTCTGTTTTCTATAGTCAAATTGACGATTATATTTTAACAGACAATCTGTTCAATCAGGGCTCTATGAATAAAAAAGTGACCCGCAATGTCGATGCTCAAACTTACGGTTTTGAAGCTGACGTGAGCTATGACCTCACTAAAAACTGGATATCCGGAGCCAGCATCAACTACGTGCGTGCTAGTAACTTATCTGATCACCTGCCTTTGGCACAACAGCCCCCATTGCAAGCTCGATTTACCTTAGATTATCAGCGCCAAAATTGGCATATCGGTGTACTTTGGCGCATTGTTGCTGCCCAACATAGAGTCGCTGTTGGACAAGGTAATATTGCGGGGCAAGACTTCGGAGAATCTGCTGGTTTTGGCACTCTAGCATTGAACGCGAGCTATAGTCAGTCCGACAGCCTTGATTGGACATTAGGTGTCGATAACGTACTTGATAAAACTTACAGTGAACATTTAAGCAAATCAGGCACTGCCGTCAGTGGCTACCCACAAATTGATAAAATAAATGAAGCAGGCATAACACTGTGGGCCAATGTTAACTGGCGTTTCTGATACGCTTTGTATTGACGGGGTTCTTTGCCTTTACCTAATGGTGTGCCTTGATACAATAAAGGCACACTTACTCTCCGGTTGAACACAACATATGCACGATCAACAGGCTCTGCTAAAAGCCATTAATACTAAAATGCCATTTGGCAAGTATGCAGGTACTCCTTTACTCCTTTTACCTGAACCCTATGTTGTTTGGTTTAAGAGCAAAGGCTTTCCTCAAGGAATATTAGGTGAACAACTCGCAATGATTTATGAAGTAAAGTTGAATGGACTTGAGCAGGTACTCATGCCATTACTTTCGTCTAAATAACTCTATTTATTGATCCAGTTTATTTACGGCCTTTTTTACTGATTGCTTTTGCACCAGCCGTTTACCCAATTTGTGCGGTAACAACGCTTCAACAGCCAAGAGCATTGGTTTACCGTAAATAGCAATGAGTGAGTCGTGCCCCGCGTCATATTTGCCAACCCCTATCGAAATATGCGGTGCCTGTGATGCGCGAATTAAAGATCCAAACATCCGGTCCCAAATCGCCAATGCTGAGCCTAAATTCGTATCAAAATGCTGGGGGTTATCACTATGATGGATTTGGTGCTGGGCAGGACTGATAAACCAATTCTCTAGTCTATCCCCCCAAGTAAAGCGAATATGCGAATGCCTAAGGTTGGCACCAAAGATATTAAATACAAATACAAACGCATTTGCCCCGAGTATGTCGTACATACTGAGTCCAGTACCAAAAAAATGATAACCCAACCCCACTACAATGCCTTGCGTTAACGCCATTCGGCACGCATAAAAATAACTTTCAATCGGATGAGAGCGATAAATTGTAAATGGTGTCAGGACTTTCGCTGAATGATGTACCTTATGTATTTCCCATAGAAATGGTACTTTATGGAGTGCTAAGTGTAATAAAAATCGAGTCAAATCATCGACGATAAATAACATCAAAGTAAAAGCAGCTATAATCACGCCACTTGGCCATGCTAAGTGTAATGGCGCACCAAATAATGCCTCCAACGTGTCAGTAATAAAAATAGCAACCGGTACCATCGTCAATACGATTGGTGCAAATGTCGCAGCTTTAATTAAGGTATTCGTGACAAGAAGTACATAATCTAACCGTGCACTTTGACACAGCCACACTTTTTTAGGAAATAAAAACTTCGCAAAACCGCGACCGGATCGCACCTGTTCGCTCGCTAGGTACACCGGTATTGCCATCACAATCGCACTGAGCAAATAAGGTATGTAGATTCGCTTATTCGCATCAATTAAATAGTGCGGTAATCCCGCAATAGCTTGCCACAACTGCTCTAGCATTATACTCCCCTAACATACCTTCAAAAAAGGGCCAACTAAGTGGCCCTATTATAAAATGGTATTACATCTAAATATCAAAATGCGTATTTGTACCCTACTGAAACCTGTCTCGGTTTACCCGGACGTGCTCCATATGGACGTCTACTGACAATGTCCACATTATCAAATACATTATCTACTTTCGCATAAACGCGACCATATTGATCAAAATCATAGCTAGCAGATAAATCTAATGTCGTACTAGAGGGCACAATTGAACCAGAAAGCGTTTCTCCAGTGCCTGCTACTTCTTGCATTTCATCAACATATTTCACTGAAAAGTTAACTTTCCAGCCGCTGCCTGAGAATCCGATATTGAAGGTGGCTTGATGATCCGCTAAATAGGGTAAACTATCACCAGCGTCAACTAGTCCCCATTGAGCAAAACTAGATTGAAATGAATTCTTAAACTCACTTTGTGTATACGTATACACGAAGCTATAAGGGATATCAATATGCAAATTTAATGGGTAGCTTTGTGAGAATTGTACTTCCACACCATAAACATCAACTTCACCACCACTAAATGTTTCACCTTCAATAATACCGCAATTAGAAAACCCGCAAGTCTCTGTTAAATTTTGGTAATCATTAAAGAAAGAAACCACTTCAAACTGTGTAACACCATCATTAAACCGGCCTCCAAACTCATAGTTGATGCTATTTTCCAACTCTTCTGATGCCCGTCTTTTAGGTGACGAAGGCACAAAGCCTTCATGCACACCAAATAATATTCCAGACTCTTCAGATAATTGATAAAAACCACTGATGCTTGGCAACCAAATATGAGTCGACTTATCTTGCCATAAATCTGCATTTCTCTGATCTTGGTAGTGCATATCCATGAACTCACCCCGAACACCCACACCCAAAGTTAAAGCGTCTAGTGTGATTTTATCTTCAATGTAGACAGACCATGCTTTTGTTGACTCAATATCTTGTGTTGCAGCCCGTATATCTGGCACTGCTTTTTGCGCTATCCCAGACACCATTTCATAGGTTTCTTCAAAATGCTTTCGTTCAATCTCATCTTCATGATATCGAACACCCGCAGCGATATTATGGGTAAATCCAAAAAGCTCTTGCTCAAAATCAGCATCGACTTGGATACCTTGAGAGTAGTATTCTCGATCGTTTGTGCCCATATTAAGAAATTGAGTCGGCAACCCATCAGCAACTGAGTCTATTTTTCCAGATATAACACCATATGCTAACTCGTATGTTTCTGGGTCATGTAAAATTTTCTGTAACGACACTGAGCTATTTAGTAGCCCATTCAGTTTTTTCCAAGCTCGTTCATAATCATTTCGATATACCCGAGTGGCTACGCTGAAGTTTTCACCATCAGCAAAGTGAGAAAACATAATCTGCTGATGCTCTGTATCCATCAAAGCGGGTTGCGAAGCTGCGTATCGACGATAAGGTGTATCTGCAAAATCTTGATCAGTTAAACCTAAATACGTTTCATCAGACTCTTCATCTGAATACGACAACTTCAGCCCCAGTGTATGCTCTATGCCGTCTGCTTCAAATTTATAGTTAAATTTTGCCAGCAAATCATTTTTAACAAACCCAGTGTCACCCCCACCATCGAGTTCTTTAAAACCATCCGCTTTAAGGGTTACGCCTTCCAATAAAAAGCCGACATTATTTACTACAGAGCCAAAATGGGCATGCGCTTTCTGATAACCATCCGCACCCACTGACAAGTCAATTGCCCCCTCAGAAAACTCAGGGATTTGTCGCGTTACTAAATTCAGCGCACCCGCAACGGTTTGTGGACCGTGTTTAATGGCCGCAGGCCCCTTAAACACTTCAACAGCTGTCATCCGCGTCGTCATTGGGAAATAATATGCCGCTGGAGCAGAATAGGGTGATGGTCCAATTAACACGCCATCTTCCATAATACTTATTTTTTTACTTCTTTCTGGAGTTACACCTCGAAAACCAATGTTCGGCCTCAAGCCATAACCATCTTCTTCTCGAATATTAATTCCAGGTACAGAGGCAAGAATGCGATGAATGTCATTGTATTCAAACTTTTCCAACTCAGCTTCACCAATCAGTGTTGCTGAACCGGCTTCCGTTCTCAACTTATCATAATGGCTGATAATCGTTATGTGCTCTAAACCGTCATCACTGTTTTCGTCAGCCGCATTCGCAAATGGCAGTATGAGTGCCAACGTCACTGCTATAGCTGATTGTGTTAATTTAGTTGAATTAGTCATTGTCACCTGCCGATGTTTTAGGAAGTTCTAGGGCGAGTTTATTTATAAAATCATTTTTCAACTGATCAGTTACATCCTTAACTTTCGCATGGGTAGTTTCAACTTTGTCACTGTCATTATTTAACGCATCATACAAACTTGTTTCAATCGCATTTGTGGCAGCTTTTGCATCATTGATACCACTGACCATCAAGTTACGAGTATCTTCTGCGTTAGATTCAATTAAGAAATCGTCAAAACCGAGTTGTGCTTCACTTCCTATCTCATTACCTAAGAAAAGTTTTTCAAAAGCCATTAAATTGGCTTTTAAATTTTCAAGTGAATGCATTGAAATTGAGTTTTCAACATCTTTTGAACAAACTGACGTACCACAAGAGTTTGTAAACTGTCCCAGTGGAATACCCAATTTAAAATCTTTAACTTCTTTGTCTAGGTAAAATAACGCATCAGATATCGCATTAACGGCTTTTAAAGGCGTTGCAAAAGAATTTCCAGCCTCACCAGCATTTTTAAGCTCGTTCGCGTATCCATCTTCAGCATTCCACTGCGATACCAATGATTGTGCATTCTCATTTAGGTCTTTACTGACTTCTGTCGCAAATTGACAGCGCGCAATTCGAACCGACTGTTCAGTACGGGAGTTCCAACCCGCTAATGCTTCATTTTCAACGCTACAGTTATGGGTGTAGGATGTATTAAATAATAGGTGCTCCAACGATAATAAACCTCTACGTGTAAACGTTCGGTCTTTTAAATCATATGGCCTTGCGCTATTTTGGTTTACTACCCCATCTTCAAAATACGCGGTATCTTGGTCAACACCACACAGGCTTTTAGAAGGCCATGAATAAATAACGTTTCTTAGCGCACTTTCATTTGCCGAAAGCGGTCCCAACAACATCAACTCGGCTTGCTGCCAAGCAGTCATCGCTTCTCTCCAGCTTTGTTTTGCTGAATCGAATCGCGCATCACGTGCGGCAAAGTCTGTCGTTGAGTCATCAATCGTTTGCTCAACCTCACAGTAACTCTTTACGTCATTGTATAAAGATGCTGTTTCACTTTGAAATGCAGTAAAAGTCGGCGTAATAACTTGATCAACAAGTCCTGCGATCATGGCTTTCTCATCAAAAGAAGATGTATCGCCTCCGTTATTATCACCACCGCTGTCTCCACCGTTATTGTTACCGTCATCAAAAGCACTACCTGATTGCCCCGATGTACTCTCCCCACAACCACTTAGACTTATTGTTAAGAGTACCGAAAAAGCCAACGGTATGTATCTTAATTTCGAAACAGAATTCATATTTGTTCCTAATTATTTAAATATAAAAAAAGGCTAGCTCCCTTATAAAGAGCTAACCTTAATAGTAGATTAAATGGTTATATTACCAACCAAGTACATTGTCTTCATTGAAGTCATATGCCACTTTTAATATCTCACGAGCTTGTTCTAATTTAGTTTTATACGCTGCTATATCAGCCTGAACTAGCACGGGTGCATCTCCAAATAACGTGTGCAATTCAGCAAATTTTGCCGGTCCTACACTGTCTTTCTTAGGATTAAGGTCATTATCTGCAAATGGAGAGAACGGGCTAAACTGGAAATTCAAACCAAAGCCTTTCATTTCACCCCAATGCTTAGCAAGTGACGCGAATTCATCGGCTGTGTATTCACCGTCTTCAATATTCGCGTAATCACCTAGTGAATCATTAATATAATGAACCACTGTTGCAGCGATTGCTTTTTCCCACGCTAATGATGCACCAAAGACATGCGCCTTAACTTGCGTCATTTGCTCTGCAGTTAACGCAACACCAACATTGTCGTTAATGATCTTTCGGCCTTGAATGAAGTTAGTCATTGCAACAGCTGTGAAATCTGTCGTGACATTATTTTGTAATGTGCCTCTATCACGCTTTGCAGCATTTGACGCGTTGCCCCAAACAAATTCCGCAGCTAAGTCGATTTTGCCATCCATATTTGCATCGTATTTACCCTGGTGTGTATCTCTGCCACCTTTTTTCGCTATTTCGTCATCTGATGATTCTAAATAATGACGAGATGCACCAAAGTATCCAAAACCTTCATCATATTGATGCTCAAGAGAGGTATATGACTTTCCATCTTTATGTGCTTCAATATTTTGGCTTGTTAATCCATCATCAAGGTAATCATCTGTACCTTGTGAAAACATTAATGCACCTAAAGTATGCTTTTGTACCAGTTGCACTAAATCTAAGCCTTCAGGGGTGATATAAGCCTTAGTAATAACGTTACCAGCCGGATCTTTTAGTTGCTCGCCACCAACCATTTTTTGAATTTGTGACTCAAATAAATCAAAGTAGTGCTTAACTAGTCCTTCAGGTGTTTTCGCATTTTCACCAAAGTTAGTCCAACCAACTAGCCCAGAGCCATCTTCTTTTAACCAATCTTTGTACATTTTCGATGCATCTGCACCAGCGATTTTACCGCTGAGTTCTTTACCTGAACCCGATATTTGAGAAAATGTAGTTTGCGTGTAGCCAGCCGCTAATGCTGCACTATCACCTAGGTGTGAAATCTCATCATCTGCTACCGCCGCATAGTCACCCCATAAAGCATCTAATCGCGCTCTAGCGATAGTCGGCGCATCAGTGCCTAGTGACTCAATATATTCAGCATTGAATTTGCCCATATATGACTTAATCTCAGCTGACAATGCATGACGTGCAGTCTGGCCTGTATATGATACAGAAGAGCCACTCTCTCCGGTAAGCTTAGTATCAAACTCATAGACATTTACACCCGCCGTTGATGCGGTATCAGCAACAGACAATACTAAATCTTTTTCAAATGTAAGGTCACCCGCATCTGTTACTTTCACTTTTACAGTGATTGTTTCACCTTCAGCTAATTGCTCAAAGTTCATAGCATGATGGCTATTCAGCTTTAACGTGCCATCTTCAATTGTGAAACGTACATCATCTGTTGTGAAAGTATGACCTGTGTCTGCATCATCGGCTGCAGTCAAAGTGCCTACTTCTGCACCAACAACATCTTCAGCAACAGCGCTAGACGACAAGGTAATGTCTGTCGGCGCAGCATTAGTCGGTGTTGTAGGAGTCGTTGGTGTAGTTGGCGTTGAATCATTTGAGCTAGAACCACCGCACGCGGTTAAACCAAGAGTTGCAGCCAGGATAGATGTTGCAAGAAGAGACTTACGTAAAATCATTTATGATTTCCTCTGAAAATTATTTGTATTTGCATTTTCTTATCTGGGACAAAAGTATACACGCATATAAATAGCAATCAATATTATTTGCGTTGCCGAAACAAAGTAAATATGACAATTTGTAAACCTCTATCTGGTAAAAATCATAGATTTACAAAAAAATTGCTGTTCAAACACATATAAAACAAGCAATCTATCTGATATTTATTTCGCTTTTTATTCAAGAAAGAAGTAGCTAATTCATACAAACAACTCATTGCAACACAAAGATAATTGCGTAACATTAAATATTACAAGCTACCGCCAAGCGTCTTTAACAAAAATATAACCTTGTTTCCAGATCGTTTTTATTTTTCCAGGTTGTGATGAATCATCTTCTAATTTTTTTCGTAGTCGTGAAATGCGTACGTCAACCGTTCGAGTGTCATCTTGATAGGGTTTATCAATGATAGTTTTATAAACATGCTCTCGACTAATTACTCTCCCTGCATTACTTGCCAATAACCATAGTAATTCAAATTCATGACTTGTCAGGTAAATTTCTTTATCATTCAATGTCACTAGCCGTGCTCGAGCATCGATTACTAGCAGTCCAAATGTCAATAAAGAGCTTGATTTTGACGCCGCAGGACGTAGCAGCGCATTCAGCCTTGCTTGCCACAAACGCGGGGTGGCTGTTTTCGTTATTACATCATCCGCCCCCGACTCCAACAAAAAGCTATGGTCAGCTTCGTCTGTTTTTTCCGTAAAAACCATGACAGGTGCGGCAAACTGTGACTTCATTTTATCAATTAGGTCTGTTGGATTATCAAGGGTAAATTGCTCATTGACAACGACACCCGAAATATCTTGAACCCCTTCCCAATCAGGCATATCAGCCTCACTCGAAAAATGAAAAACTTCATATCCTGCTTGCTCAAATATTATTTTTCGCTGTATAAAACATTCCGATTCACGTTCAGCGAACAAAATTTTAGCCATTTCTACACCTAAAGGATTAGTTTTTATTTTAATTTGGCTAGTTTAATGCTTGAAACTGAATGGCAGCTTTACAAGGTGAACAAATTCTCTGCCGTTTTCCACAACACAGCAACAACAGGGTCAGTCAATCGCTTTGTTTTACACACTAAGCCCACTTCTATCGGCTCCATTGGTTCTGACACGGTCAAATACCGAACTTGCTCTTTAAAGGGTGATTGAGCCAGCACTATCTCAGGGATACACGCAATGCCAAACCCTAAGCTTGCCAAGGCGACCATCGCCTCATGCCCTGAAACATGGGCGTATACTTTCGGTGTAAATTGCAACTCAGTACAAAAGGTATCAAGCCTCTCTTTTAAGATGCCATGTTCCGGCATGATAAAGGGTAATTGGCTCCACTCCATCACTCCATTGACGTTTGAGTCCAATAAGTCACTCAAAGGGCATGCCATTGTCGGTGCTATAATCACCAAGGGTGAACGTCCAAGTGGCAGATACGATATACCATTGGGTAAATGTGTTGGCTTGACAGCAACAGCAAGGTCTTCTTTATCATTTTGCACATGGGCAATAGAAAATGCTGGATCTCCAGTATTCAAGTTCAACTCTATCGCGGGATACTGCTGTCTAAACTGTGCAAACAAGTCATAAACAAAGCTATAAGTCGCCGTAACAGAACAATAAAAGCTCAATTCTCCACTTAGTGGCTGTCGACTATCTTGACATTGGCTCTTAAACTGCCGCCACTGCGACAAGGTTGTACGTGCATACTCAACAAACGCTTTCCCTTGAGCTGTTAAACTCACACTGCGGTTATCTCTAATAAATAAAGCGACACCCAGTTCTTGCTCTAACTGCTTAATCTGTCTACTCAATGTAGGGGCACTAATATGGCACTGTTCACTGGCCCGGCCAAAATGCAGTGTTTCTGCAAGTCCCAAAAAATACTTTAATTGCTTATGATCCATACGGCCTCACATTACTTACGCTAGGTAGTGTTTCATAATATGAAATACTACAATTCAAATATATCATTTTACGTAATTAATAACAGCGCTTATGCTGGCTTCACACTCTATTTAAATACTTTCTTATTTTTAAGGCACTAACATGGCGAATTATTTTAACTCTTTACCACTAAGAGAGCAGCTAGCACAACTGGCACAATGTGAATTTATGGACCCTCAAGAATTTAATGAGGGTGTGAGCGTACTAAATGGCAAAAAACTTGTCATTGTAGGTTGTGGTGCACAAGGGTTAAACCAAGGTCTGAATCTAAGAGACTCAGGACTCGATGTTAGTTATGCTTTACGTGAATCTGCGATTGCTGAAAAACGCCAATCTTTCTTAAATGCATCAGAGAATGGGTTTACTGTTGGTACCTATGAAGCACTTATTCCAAGTGCCGATTTAGTTCTAAACTTAACACCTGATAAACAGCACACTTCGGTTGTTAACGCGGTTATGCCTTTAATGAAAAAAGACGCAACACTCGCTTACTCTCATGGCTTTAATATCGTTGAAGAAGGCATGCAAGTTCGTGAAGATCTTACGGTTATCATGGTTGCACCAAAATGCCCAGGCACTGAAGTACGCGAAGAATACAAGCGCGGTTTCGGAGTGCCTACGCTAATAGCTGTTCACCCAGAAAATGATCCACAAGGCAAGGGCTTAGCCCAAGCTAAAGCATATGCTGCGGGCACTGGCGGTCATCGTGCGGGTGTACTTAAGTCATCATTCATCGCTGAAGTAAAATCAGATTTAATGGGTGAACAAACCATTCTATGCGGTATGTTACAAACAGGCTCGTTATTATGTTTCGATAAGATGGTTGAGCAAGGTATCGACGCTGCATACGCATCAAAACTCATTCAATATGGATGGGAAGTGATCACTGAAGCACTTAAGTACGGTGGTATCACAAATATGATGGACCGCTTATCTAACCCCGCAAAGTTAAAAGCCTTCACATTAAGTGAAGAGTTAAAACAGATTATGCGTCCGCTATATAACAAACATATGGATGACATCATTAGTGGTGAGTTTTCACAAGGTATGATGGCTGATTGGGCTGAAGATGATGCTAAGTTATTATCATGGCGTGCAGAAACGGGGGAAACTGCATTCGAAAAGCAAGCTAATACTGATCAAGAAATTTCAGAGCAAACCTTTTTCGACAAAGGCATTCTTATGGTAGCAATGGTCAAAGCCGGCGTTGAACTCGCGTTTGAAACAATGACTGCTGCAGGGATCATTGATGAGTCAGCATACTATGAATCACTTCATGAAACGCCACTTATCGCCAATACGATTGCGCGTAAAAAGCTATACGAAATGAATAGCACTATTTCAGATACTGCAGAATACGGTTGTTACTTATATAACCATGCATGTTTGCCACTCCTTAAACCTTTTATGGAAAACATTGATACCGACGTTATTGGTAAAGGCTTAGATGTAACAAGCAACTATGCTGATAATCAAGAGCTTATCGATGCTAACTTAGCCATTCGTAGCCACCCAGTCGAAATCATTGGGGAGCAACTACGCGGCTACATGTCTGCTATGAAAAAAATAGTTTAAACCAGTTCGCTTGTTAGAAACCGAGCCCATACGCATTCGCTATGGGCTTTTTTCATATCTATGCTTCATTCGTACCTTTTTTAACATTATACAAAAGTGGTAATTTAATGAACAATTGCTACACTTTGTTCGATCGCATTATTGATTATGGTAGAATAGTTCCCTTGTTTTAGAAAAGTGTGGATCAATGCGAAAAACTAGCCTTACAATCACTCAAAAAATCACATTATTAGGTAGCCTAATTGCAATAACTGTTGCAGGGATAATCGGTGCTACTGCGATTTATAGCGCAAAAACGATGACTGAAACACGCATGTTGGAGTCAGAGCTACCTGCAAAAGTCGAAAGCATTAACAAGTCAATCTCAAAACAAATCTACCAACTAAAAGATGCTGCTAAACAACTCTCTAGTAATGTTTTTATTACTGAGTCAGCAAAGAGTGGGCAACTCAGTGAAACGCTATTAGTGAACGAGCTCGGAAGGTTGGTTGACCAATATCAATTGGCCACGGCTTCATGGGCTAACCGAGAAACACGACAGTATTGGAACCAACATGGCTTTCTCAGAGAACTCAATCATCAACAAGATGGCTGGTTCTTTGGCTTTACACAAAGCGGAGCCGAATACTCAATTAGCATTTTCCAAGAATCCCCTGGGGATGTAAAAATGTTTGTCAATCATCAGCAAACAAATGGCGTCGGCCTTGCTGGCCTTGCAAAAAGCATTGATGATATGCAACGTATGTTGAGTAATATGCGAATCGAAAAAACCGGATTTGTATTTGTGGTCAATAAAGAAGGTACCATTCAGCTGCACCCAGATGCAGCATTAGTTGCCACCACCACACTCAGAGATTTATACGGCAACCAAGCTGTTGGTAGTTTACTTTCCAATCAAGACTTCGTCGTTGAGAAACTCAACCTAACCGAGCAGACAACCTTAGTCGCAGCAAGTCCAATTGCTGGTACTGACTTATATGTCATCGCCCAAGTGCCTGAATCTGAAGTCATTGAAGAGATTCTATCCCTGCAGTGGCAGATAATTGCTTTTTCGGTTGCCGTTGCACTCGTTGCGAGTTTGATTAGCTTATTCTTAGCTAAAAATTTAAGTGCGCCGCTATCAAATATGGCACAACTATTTGCACGTTTAGGGAGCGGAGACGCGAAACTAAATTACAGAGTGCCAGAATCTGAGCAACCAGAATTACAGGCTTTGGCCGAGGGTTTTAACCAGTTTATTAATAAAATTGAGCAAGCCATAAAGAAAGTTGCCAGTGAAAGTGGCGATATTCGTAGTGCCAGTGAACGCGTTTTTGAACAGAGCCAAAGTAACTCTCAATCTCTCGATGAGCAGAAGTCACAAACTATTTCAGTGGCTGCCGCAATAAATGAAATGGGGGCAACGGTACAAGAGATTGCTGGAAGCGCAAATAATACAGCTAAATTGACAGAACAGAGCAAAGAGATGTCAAATCAGAGCCATCATGGTGTTCAGCAAAGTCAAACCCAGCTACAAGGGTTGGCTAATGATATTGATGCGATGGCCTCAGAAGTAACGACATTGGCCGAAAAAACGCAATCTATTGCCAATATTGTCGATGTCATTCGCGGAATATCAGAACAAACGAATTTATTAGCGCTCAATGCGGCAATTGAATCTGCACGCGCGGGTGAACATGGTCGTGGTTTTGCCGTAGTAGCTGACGAGGTACGTGCACTCGCCAGTAGAACTTCGCAATCAACTGATGAGATTCAAGCCACAATTACAGAGTTAACGGTTGCATCTGACTCTATTGTCAAACAAATTAGTCAGTCGAAGCATCAAGCAGTACAAAGTGTTGAAACAATGCAAAACTCTGTGGAACTGATGGAAACCATCACCGAAACTGCAAACCAAATTAATGATATGACCACATTAATCGCTGCTGCCACCGAAGAACAAAGTAACGTGGTTGCCGATGTGGGCCGAAGCATTGAACATATCAGCACCATTAGCGATGAAGTTATGAATGAGCAGTTAAATACTGAGCATTCAATTCAAGCGCTTGCAGACTCAGCTAAAATACTAGATGGCTTAGTAGCCAGCTTTGAGCAAGGGTAATTTAGCGGCCTATAAAAGTTCACTTAACCGAGCTTCTAAATGGTGTTTATATCAAGCGATATAAACACCATTTATTCCTGCAACAATTTGTAACCAAACAAACTACTCCTCAGTTATATTTTGAACTATGCTTGATAAATAAGCAGTTTTAAGTGGGAGGTGGTTATGTCCACGCTAAATAAAATAAAATTCGTCAGTCTGATCCCGATATGTTTTTTACTAAGTGCGTGTTACAGCACTGAACAACAAGTATCGACAAATAAAAACTTATTGAACGACACCCTTTTCACCGAACATCGCGTGCCGAGTGAACGCGAAGTATTTCAGCTTGATGCTAAAATAAAAACACAACTTGATGTGTATTTTAGAGGGGCAACCCCTTCGTTATCACAGACCCAAACCTTACTTAAATTTTTAGTAGATAATGGTGAATCATCGCTGTCTTATCAGTCAGGTGCCAATTTAACCGCTTCAGAAGCCTACTTTGATCTCAATGCGAATTGCCTTTCATTATCTATTTTATCATTTAGCCTCGCCGAGCACCTTGGTTTTGAATCCCAATTCCAAAGAGTACATATTCCAGAATATTGGGATCAAACATTAGGGTATAGTTTATTAACCGGGCATGTGAACTTGGTTATCACTGAATCAAACTTTGCCAGAAATCGAACAAGAACCAGTGCTGTGTCACTTTATACAGCACCAAAATCGCTCACGATTGATTTTGATCCCAACAGTCGCCAACAAAAATTCCCAACATCAAACATTACTAAGCAAAGAATTTTAGCCATGTTTTATAGCAACCGTGGCGCCATACATATGATTAATGGCGAGCACGACTTTGCCTATAACTATTTTAAGGCCGCGATAAATATTGATGAACATTACTCAGGTGCATGGGGTAATCTTGGGGTGTTATATAGAATCGTTAACCAACACCAACTTGCAGAGCAAACTTATCAACAAGCCCTAGCATTAAACGTAGATAACAAAACTGTGATGGGAAATATGGCGTTATTGTATAGATTAACCGAACGAGCGCATCTAGCGGATTCAATCGAAAGCAAACTCAGTGCAGAACGCAAAGATAACCCGTACTACCAAATTGTATTAGGGAATGAAGCTTTAGAAGCGAACAATTTAAGCCTCGCGCTTCGTCACTTTAATAGGGCAAGAAGACTTGATACTAAACTGCATAGCAGTTATTTTGGCATTGCAAAAGTACATTATTACCGAGGTAACCTTGAGCAAGCACAAAAGTACTTATCACAAGCTTATAAATTATCTGAATTTAACCATGATCGAAAACGCTACCAAAATAAACTTCAGTGGTTACAAACTGTGGCTAAAAATTAGTGTTTTAGCCTTTTTTACCGCCGCCTATCAAGCTAGTGCGTCGCAATTGCACGAAGATATGCTCACTTTAACAAGCCCAGCACATGCTGGGCGATCCGCTGGTAAAACTGACACCCCAAATATTAGCGGGCAATATATATACAATCGATTTGAGCATCTAAATTTAGAAACGAAATATCAAGCTTTTCCATTTAAGGCTGGCTTTTTTCGCCATGCTACAGGGCATAATATCATCGCAACGCTACCCTGTAATACACAAACTTGTGGGAACAACCTCGTTATTACAGCCCATTATGACCATTTAGGAGGACAACCCACGTCTTACTATGCCGGTGCAAATGACAATGCATCGGGTACATCTGCGTTACTTTATTTGGCCGAACTACTGAACAACAAAACGCGAAACCGTTCAGTGACGTTTGTCGCAACAGATGCAGAAGAGAAAGGCTTATACGGTGCAAAATACTTTGTAAGTCAACTCAAGGCCACAGATATCGCCTTAAACATAAATCTAGATATGTTAGCCCCAACGTCTAAAAATAGAGTCTACGTGTTACATTCTAAGCACACTTCCAACGCTCTATCTATCCTTAAGACACTCCCTAAGCCTGACTTCAACCTGAGAATTGCGAATTCACGTTATAAAATGCAAAGAATGATGGATAACCCTCGAATTGATTGGCATCGCGCCAGTGATCACTATGCATTCGCCAAAGCACGCATACCTTATATTTACTTCGGCATTGGGGAAGATAAAAACCACCACACTAAGCGCGATACAATAACCGCTATTAATTTTGAACGGTATCAGCTTGTTGTTAATTTCATTAGTGATTTTATCGTTAAATTACTCGACTCACCATTAGAAGCAACCAATTGAATTTTTTGTGCTTTATTGAGTTTTTTAACTTGCCATTCTAATTTACAAGCATCACTTTTAGTACCCACTGGGTATGAGAAAACCAATTGTAGCGGTGCTTTGCCTTTTAAATTTTTGGCCCCTTTTCCCTCTTGGTGCGCCTCAATACGGGCAGCTACATCATTAGTCACCCCGGTATACCAATGACCAAACCGTGTTTCAACAATATAAATATACCAGGTTGACTTGGCATCAATCTCAGACATTTCTTATTTTTTCCCTTCTATTGAGAAACTTTTTCTATACACTAAGGTCGAACTTCGACAAGAAGCTTTACCTTCTGCGCTTAATCGGTATCATGCAAATAATTGAAAATAAGGATACACAAATACATGCAGTCTAATAAATCCCTTTCTGTTTGGCTCGTTGCTTTTATAACGACGGTAATGCTGTCTGGTTGCTCTAGCTGGGTATATCGCATCAATGTGCCACAAGGTAACTTTTTAGAACAGTCAGATGTAGAAAAACTACGCATAAACATGACTCGCGAACAAGTGTTATTTGTTTTAGGCAGCCCCATCGCGAAGGATGCTTTTAACAGTAAGACTTGGCACTATGCTTATGTATTCAATATAGACCGTGAATCAGAACAACGTAAATCGCTGACCGTGTATTTTGAAGATGAAAAGCTAACCCGTATTACCGGCGATTATGATGAGCCTAAAGAGTTCAACACTCCTTTAGATGAATAACGCTTTTGATAGTTCAAGATTAAAAAGGGCTTTAGGCCCTTTTTTGTTGTCTTAAGCACCGATAGACCAATCACCACAGTTAATGACCTACTCTCTAGGTTCTACCACCGGTGATCTTATTTGCTCTGCCTTCTTCTTTTGCTTTTTCTGCTCGACGTCGACGTGCATCTTTCGGATCTGCAATGAGTGGTCGATAAATCTCGATTCGGTCCCCTTCCTTTACAGCTTGCTTGCCTTTTACTGTGCGATTCCAAATCCCTAATGTTAAATTAGTAGGATCAATATCTGGACATTTATCAAGTATGCCTGATTGTAGTACCACTTGCTCAGCAGAAGTCCCTTCTGCAACATCTACGGTTAACACCACCGCTTTGTGAGGCACTGCAAATACTACTTCAACTTTTATCATGAGCGTGCCCCATATACCGTTTTAGCGCGCTGCGTAAACGCTGTTACCATATTTTTAGCAACTTCATTAAAAATCTTCCCAAAAGCCAATTCCACTAACTTATTTGCAAATTCGAAATCAAGTTTTAACGTCACTTTACAAGCTTGGTCATCTAATTCAATAAACTCCCAATAACCATATAGTGACTTAAATGGCCCATCCACTAACTGCATTTTCATTTGATTGCCATCAAAACTATTTTTTGTGGTAAACCACTTTTTAAGCCCAGCTTTTGATATTTCTAAACTGGCAACCATATCGTTTGAGGTTGCTTCAATAATTTTTGCATTTGAACAATTTGGTAAAAATTCTGGGTATGCGTCAACATCATTAACCAGAGTAAACATTTCTTGAGTGCTATACATCACCAACGCACTTTTTTCTATTTGTGGCATAGTTACTCCATTCTATTTGTCGCGATTTTAGCAAGCTTTTGAAAATTTATCTTGTATGCAGTAAGCTCCTGCGCGAAAATAAGACATAAATTTGAAAAAGCACTATTTTCTGTCCACTTTTCTAGGTAAACTACAGCCATTATGGCAAAGAAAAAATCATCAAAATCAACAACCAATACCATCGCGCTCAATAAAAAAGCGCGACATGAGTATTTTTTACACGATAAGTTTGAAGCGGGTATGGAGCTCCAAGGCTGGGAAGTTAAAAGTATCCGAGCGGGCAAAGTAAACATTTCAGACACCTACATTCACCTTAAAGATGGCGAAGCATTTTTGCTTAGCAGTCAAATTCAACCACTAAACAGTGCTTCAACGCATGTTATTTGCGATCCTATGAGGTATCGTAAATTATTATTAAACAAGCGGGAGATTGACCGGTTAGTGGGTGCAACAGAGCGAGATGGTTTTTCCCTTATTGCAACCGCAATGTATTGGAAAAAATGCTGGGTAAAACTAGAGTTTCACTTAGCCAAAGGTAAAAAAATGCATGACAAGCGTTCAGACTCCAAAGATAAAGATTGGTCTCGTGAAAAAGAGCGTCTTATGAAGCATTCAGCACGCTAACTTCAGTTTTCTCTAATAAGGGAAGATACTGTTCAGATTACAACGCTCAATATATTATTGGGCGTTTTGTATTTTGGGACCTTATATTGCGCGCAGTCATGACAGATACCTACCAGCGGTTGCACTACTTAACTCACTCAGAACAAGGTGAATACGTTCTCACTCAAATCGTGCCATCATGTGTTAGCACACCTATCAGCCGATGAATCACATAGAGTAGAACAAGTATAAAACTTCGCTTTACACGGCTCGTACTGTGCATCGTGGTTGGTGTACCTCCTAAAGCAAAACATCATCTATTTGAATTCATTGAGGAGAAACCACATAACATGTGCCAACACGGCAATTGAAAAAGCATCAGCTTTAGTCAGTATTTATCAAAAATCGACATAAAAAAACCTCGCTTAGCGAGGTTTTTTTATGTGTTTAAACTTAGCCTTTGTACTTTTGCATCACGAGTGTTGCGTTTGTACCGCCGAAGCCAAAGCTATTTGACATCACCGTGTTTAACTCAACATCACGACGTTCGGTCACAATATCTAAGCCTTTCGCTTGTTCATCTAACTCGTCAATATTAATCGATGGTGCGACAAAGTTATTTTCTAGCATTAATATTGAAAATATTGCCTCATGTACACCTGCAGCACCTAGTGCATGGCCTGTCATCGCTTTTGTGGCACTAATTGCAGGAGATTTCTCACCGAACAGTTCTTGAATAGCGCCTAGCTCTTTAACATCGCCAACTGGGGTCGATGTACCATGCGTATTTAAGTAATCAATCGGGCCATCTACATCTTGCATCGCTTGCTTCATACAGCGTACTGCACCTTCACCTGAAGGCGCTACCATATCATAACCATCTGATGTCGCGCCGTAACCTACGATTTCTGCATAGATGTGCGCACCACGAGCAAGTGCATGTTCCAACTCTTCAACAACAACAATACCACCACCACCCGAAATAACAAAACCATCACGGTTTGCATCATACGTACGAGAAGCCAGTGCCGGTGTTTCATTATACTTTGTAGACAATGCCCCCATTGCGTCAAATTCCATTGCCAGTGTCCAATGTAATTCTTCACCACCACCTGCAAAAATAACATCTTGCTTACCAAGCTGAATTTGCTCAACGGCGTTACCAATACAGTGAGCAGATGTGGCACATGCTGAACTAATTGAGTAATTGACGCCCTTAATTTTAAAAGGGGTTGCCAAACATGCTGATGTTGTACTCGCCATAGTACGCGGGACCATATACGGCCCAACACGCTTTACACCTTTTTCACGTAATATATCTGCGGCTTCAACTTGATGCTTAGAAGAACCACCACCTGAGCCAACAATTAAGCCCGTGCGCTCATTAGAGACTTGATCTTCTGATAAGCCTGAATCTTCAACAGCCTGCGCCATTGAAATATAAGAAAATGCAGCTGCATCTCCCATGAAACGGTGTGCTTTACGGTCAACAAAGTCTTTTACGTTAATATCAAGGTTACCTGAGACATTACTACGTAATTTATACTCGGCAAATTCAGGGTTAAAAACGATACCGCTTTTTCCTGCTTGTAGAGATTCTAATACTTCTTGCTTGTTATTGCCGATGCTTGAAACTACACCGATCCCCGTAATTACGGCTCTTCTCATGGGTAAATTCCCTTAGTCATTTACTAAATTGTGGCTATTCTACGCTGAAATGCCCACCTAAGTGGTCAGCTTTCCAGCTTACACACGTACTCTGAATTCTTTTTACTCAAATTACAACGGACTATTACATATAAAACGCGTAAAATGACATTAATATTTTTGCTGTTACTACATATTACTATGATAAAAAATGCACAAATCCATTTCAATGAGATGGGCACGCCAGTCGCCGATAGGTTCGATGACGTATATTTCTCAAATGATGACGGACTCGCTGAGTCTCATTATGTCTTTTTTACTCAGAATAATATAGCCGAGCGATTACAAAATCATGACCAATCTCATTTTACCATCGCTGAAACAGGATTTGGCACTGGGTTAAACTTTCTCAATGCTTGGCTACAATTTAATAATCGACCAAAAAACAGCGCTGTGAATAAACTCCATTTTGTTTCATTTGAAAAATTTCCAATTAAACACCAAGAACTCGTGAAAGCACTTGCTGCATGGCCATCACTGCAACAACAAGCTAATGCGCTATGTAGCCACTACCCCATTGCACTTGCTGGGTGCCATCGTCTTGAATTTGAGCAAGGCACAGTCGTATTAGATTTATGGTTTGGTGATGTTCATAACTCATTACCCCAATTAAGCTACCAGTCACAAGGGATTGTTGACGCATGGTTTTTAGATGGTTTCGCGCCGAGTAAAAACCCAGATATGTGGCAACAGAGTTTATTCAACGCAATGGCCGATTTATCTCGGTGTAACGCAACGTTTGCGACATTCACGGCCGCAGGGTTCGTCCGTCGCGGTTTACAAGATGCAGGTTTCATCTGCAAGAAAGTCAAAGGTTTCGGCCGTAAACGCGAAATGGTAGTAGGCACACTAGAAAAAGCAACAAAGCAGGAAACCACCCCAGCATATTATTACCATAATACGCGTGCGTTAAACAACGTCGCAATTATTGGAGGGGGTATCGCAAGCAGTTGCTTGCTATATCAATTAGCCAAACGAGGGAAAAAAAGCACTTTTTTTTGTCAAGATAGCAAACTCGCACAAGGCGCTTCCCATAATCGCCAAGGTGCTGTTTATCCGAATTTACAAGCGGATAATTCTCCCCCCAGTGAACTATACGCCCACACATTTTTATACGCTAGACGATTTTACGATGATATACATAAACAAGGGTATCACTTTGATCACAATTGGTGTGGCGTACTATTACAAGCTTTTAATGACAGTAAAACACAGCAACATAGTAACTTAGTCAACAAAGCTCAATGGCCAACCCCTTTAATTAGGCCTGTAACCCAGTCTGAAGCCTCTGATATCGCGAGTGTAACCTTGCCATATGCGGGGTTATTCATCGAACAGGCCGGCTGGGTAGACCCAGCGCAACTGACACATGCAATATTTAATGCTGCGCAACAACAGATAAAATCCGACAACTATTTTAATACGGATATTGAACGACTAGAACATACTGAAAGCGGCTGGTATTTACAGACAGAGGATGAAAAGTTCGGGCCTTTTTCTGATGTTTTTATTTGTGCAGGTGAACATAGCGATCGCTTTAGCCAAACTGCTGACATAAATATTCATGGCGTGCGGGGGCAAGTGTCACATATTGCTCAAGGCTCTGAATCAAGTAAATTAAGCACAGTATTGTGCCACAAAGGATATTTTACACCTAGCCACAATGGTGAGCATTGTATGGGGGCCACATTCGATAAAAATACCAAAAGCCGAGAAGTCAAAGCGGATGATAATGAAACCAATCATGCACAGCTTATGAAATTTTACAATCAAACTGAATTTGCCCAAGGTTTGGGAGAAATTAACAGCGAGAAAGCCGCAGTGCGTTGTTGTTTTAGCGACCACGTACCAATGCTTGGTCAAGTACCAGAGCAACAAGATTTAATCGATAGCTTCCATAATTTAACCAAAGGTAAACATTATGGGTTTGGCACTCCGGTAACGCCTCATCAAGGACTGCACGTTCTTACGGGGTTTGGTGCTAGAGGGTTATGTACTGCGCCCCTCACAACAGAGCACTTAGTCGCCAGCTTATGTAATGAGCCCAGACCACTCAGCGAACGTGTACATCATGTAATACACCCAAATCGATTTATTGTTAGAGATTTAATTCGTAATAAAATTGGTGTTTAACGCTATCATTCAAAAAGCCGTCTGCAATAGGTGGCTTTTACTCTATTGCTCGAATTTAAGATTTTGCAATTTGAATGATCACCCGACGGTTCTTACGACGCCCTAGCGCATTATCATTTGGTTCAACATGCCGTTTTTCACCAAAGCCGTCGGTGCGAACTTTCTCGCTTGGTACGCCCATATCTGACATATACCGCTTGATGGTTTCTGCACGCTTGCGTGACAACACCATATTGGTATTTCTCCCACCATAACTGTCTGAATACGCCGAAATATAGATAGACTCTATATTTTCGTCATTCTTTAAATACTCTCCAATCATCTCCAAACGCTTTCTTGAAGACTTAGTCAGCATACTAGAGTTCTTTTTATAGTTCATTACTGTAAAGGCTATGTCCTCAAAGCTGTATGGAAGCAAGTTATCTCTACATTGTAGAAATGCCCAATACATCTCACGAAAATTAACAGACGATAACGCCACTGAAATTTGATCACTGCTATTTTGCCAATCTTTATAATAAAATGTGGGATAGTTGCCTTTTTCAAGCTCTGTCAGCATTTCCCATGCGATACTATTATCAAGTTCACCATCGAACTTTTTCAGTAATTGCATTTTACTAATATCACGGACTGGATTACCCGCACGCCATGCCGGAGGCACTGATTGTAAACCTGCAAAGTCGTAACTTTCAGGACGCACAACCATATCTAAATTAAATGTCAGGTCTTTATTTTTACTGGCTGTTGACGTAAAGATTGCATCTCCATAGTAAGGCACTTCATGGTTAAGTTCACAAGAAAGACGAGTCGTTTTATCAAGCGTCCAATGAGACGTATCTGCGTTGGCACTATATTGCCGCATCGCTGCATTCACTTCACTTACTACGCTCAATAAGCAGCCAAAACTGAGTATTAATACATGTAATTTCACAACCTGACTCCAACTTTGTCAAAAAACTGCCAACTTAAGTCGCTATTTACTATGACAAACTAAAAATGTAATTCGACTCAACAGTATAAAGCAATTATTATGCCTAAAAAAATAACGTCATTCATCCTACGCAGTTAACATCCTCTTGTGTAACTTGTATAATGGCTGATTCACATTCAGCAATCAAAAGTATTATGGCAGAAACAGAGCAAACCTTATTTTCACAGCGCTTCCGTGGCTTCTTCCCTGTTGTTATCGACGTAGAAACTGCAGGCTTTAATAAAGATACCGATGCATTGCTAGAAATTGCAGCTTCAGTACTCAAAATGGATGAACAAGGTGAACTAAGCTTAGATCATACTTTGCACTTCCACGTTGAACCGTTTGAAGGCGCAAACATTGAGCAATCCGCCATTGAGTTTAATGGTATAGACCCTTTCTCACCGCTACGCGGGGCTGTTGCCGAAGCTGATGCGATTAAAGAAATTTGTAAAATGGTGCGTAAAGCACAAAAAGCAGCTGGCTGCTCTCGCTCTGTTATTGTGGCCCACAATGCGGCATTTGATCATGGCTTTTTAAACTCGGCCATCGAGCGCAATAACATAAAACGTACCCCATTTCATCCCTTTGTTAGCTTTGATACCACATCACTTGCCGGACTTGCTCTCGGTCAAACAGTCTTAGCCAAAGCTTGTCGCACTGCGGGGATCGAGTTTGATAATAATCAAGCACATTCCGCGTTATATGATACAGAGCGTACCGCTGAACTATTTTGTCATATCGTGAATAAGTGGAAAGCATTAGGCGGCTGGCCTCTTCCTCTTGAAGAAGAATCAGATATCCCAACTGAGCCTGACGCATCATAAAATAAAAAAGCCACTAAATTAAGTGGCTTTTTTACTCATATTATCACTATGGCTAGTGCGTATTATATTCAAGCTTACATGAACCAACAGTGCTATGCTGGCATGCTGCTTTACGGTAATACTGAGAAAATGCTTCGCTTTTTTCAACCCCATGACCTAACTCGTACATCTCAGCCAAATTGCGACATGAGCGGCTCTCTTTATTTGATTTGCATACTTTCACAAACATCGCCACGGCACGTTTCAAATCTTGACTAACACCATGACCATCGCGATAAGCTTCAGCTAAAAAATGACAGCCGGTCATATAATTGTTATCACAGGCAATATTAAATAGTTTACTTGCTAAAGCACTGTCTCTTTTCAAGTTATTGCCATCACGATGCAGTAACCCCAACTCAACACACGCCTTGCTATAGCCTTTATCGCACGCTTTATTATATAACACCCTTGCTTGTTCAAGGTTTTGCTCTCCCCCATCACCAAAAATATACATTTGCGCTAAATGTGTCATGCTGGGTGTGTATCCTAGTTCTGCTGCCAACTCAAAGTAAGATCGTGCGATTACATCGCTTTGCTCAACAGCAAGCCCGCGTCTAAAGTACTGGCCAGCTTTATTTAAACATTGTTTATTACCTTTATTTGCACACAATAAATACCATGAAATAGCAAGGTCTTGGTCTGCACTCACCACTTCACCAAACTGATAACTGCGTCCAAGTTCCAATTGAGCCCGTGCTGAATAATTTAATGCCGAACGCCGAAAAGCTAAATACGCTGCCATTTTATCTGGCGTGTCAAAATAGCCAAATTTTAGCGCTAGCCCTTTTAGATAATCTCCATGTGGGTGGCGTTTTTGTGCGGCCTCATCAATCCATTTTTTTGCCTTTAGCCAGCCATCACTTCCCTTTTTATTCACTCTTAGCAATAGCTCCGCATAGGTTGACTGAGCTCCTGTTAAGCCTTGCTCAGCTAAGAGTGAAAAACCAGATAATGTATTAACAAGTTCATCCTCTTTAACTTCCTGCAAAGCATGTAACTGAATATAGTACTTAGCTTTTAATGAGCCTTCACTCGCAGCCATTTCTATATATTTAGTCTGCTCTTCTAACGCATTGGCATCCGCCACTTTTTTATATAACCAAGCATATTTTAGCCGTCCATCCCCAGGAGATAACCCCTGCTCAGCATCCGTCATATACTCATTCGCCCGAGTTATATTCGGCTCTACCCCAATCCCTTGTTCGTACATTAATGCCAAAGCGATATTTGCGTCCAAATACCCCATGTTTGCGCTGTGGGTGAAGTATGATTCACACTGTGTATTTAAATCATTGACTGGTACCTTATTTAAACACAACACGCCGAGTTTATAATAGGCAATAGGACTATTATCTTGCGTAGCGCGATTATACAAAGCAACAGCGGCTTCCCACTCTTGTCGATGCGTTAGCAATTGTGCCTTAGCCAGCCGCGCACCAGTATCTTTGCTTATTAATGGGTCTATAACTTGTGTTTCAAGTAAATTTGAAATAACACCAAATGGGTACTGCACACCCAGTACACTGTGAATGAACTGATTGTTTTCAAAGTAAATTTCTTCTTGTAGCCCCGTAACCGGATCATTTACCACATATATTAAGTAAATAGCCTGTTTTGCATGCGCCAGTTGCAGGTAGATATCAATGATTTCATGATCAGACCGTTCCATCATGTCAAAGGCATCAGCCCAAGTCATCACTTCATATGCCGAATAGTATTCATTACCATTGCCGCTAGCCTGTATTCCTGATTCAATCAAAGCCACAGCCGATGCATGATACCGAGCCTGTGCTAGATCACCATACGATTCAAAGCACGATTGAGCAGATAAATGTGGTTTCACAGACCAGAAGTTCGCTCGTGTCAATTCAAACCAATTTATATCTGTACAAAGCACATTATGTTGCGCAATATCAATTAAAATCTGCTTATATTCTTCATCTTTTTGGACCACATCGCGCACGAAAGATGACGCTAAATAAGCTCGCCAAATAGCGTTGTAACTCACTCGCTCCGGGTTGTTTCGAAAGGTATCGATAACACTCATATACCTCTGGTTTTTTTGCGCAGCGCTTATGCGTTGTTCTCCTGTGCTTTTACATCCGGCCAACACAGCACATATTAACAACAGCCATAGCCTCAACACCAACATATTCGTTCTCTTTAAAATTAGTGACCAAAAGTAGCAACATACGCCACACGTATTATTGAAAAGCTTCAATAATATCATTAATCATGACAATAATTTAATGACTAACAAGTAATCTGTGTAGAAAAATAAAAAGGCCGCTGAATAGCGGCCTTTTGACAAGTAACTTTAGTTATAATGCGTTATAGGAACTGACCTAATGCTTTAACTTGATCAATCATGCGGTTTGAAAAACCCCATTCGTTATCATACCAAGCCATCACTTTAACCAATTTACCATCGGCTTTAGTTTGTGACGCATCAAATACGGATGACGCAGGGTTATGGTTAAAATCAATTGATACAAGTGGTAATTCGTTATATTCGAGAATTCCAGCCATCGCGCCCTCAGCAGCAGCTTTCACGACTTGATTCACTTCTTCTGTAGTGGTATCACGCTTAGCAATAAACGTTAAGTCGACCAAGGATACATTCACTGTCGGTACTCGAACCGCCATGCCATCAAGTTTACCTGCAAGCTCTGGCAATACTAAACCTACAGCCTTAGCTGCCCCTGTTTTAGTAGGGATCATTGACTGAGTCGCACTGCGCGCTCGGTACAAATCTTTGTGATATACATCACATAAGTTTTGGTCATTCGTAAATGCATGAATAGTCGTCATACTACCTTGTTCAATACCAATTGCATCATTCAATGCTTTTGCAACAGGAGCTAAACAGTTAGTCGTACATGAAGCATTTGAAATAATGGTGCTTGAAGCTGATAACACGTCACTGTTTACACCATGAACAACGGTTGCATCTAAGTCAGTACCAGGTGCTGATACGATCACTTTTTTTGCACCTGCTTCAATATGCTTTGATGCAGTCTCGCGTGAAGTGAAAATACCCGTGCACTCTAATACAATATCGACATTTAGCGATTTCCAAGGCAAGTTTTCTGGATCTCGCTCTTGCGTTAGGGCTATTTCATCATTACCAATGATGAGCGTGTTATCTGCAAGCGTCACTTGCTGATTAAAGCGCCCATGTACAGAGTCAAATTGCGTCAGATGCGCATTAACATTCGCTGGTGCTAAGTCATTAATAGCAACAATTTTTATTTGTTCGTTCTGGCCAGACTCATAAAGCGCTCGTAAAACATTGCGACCGATACGGCCATAGCCATTAATTGCGATGTTGATCATAACTGAGATTCCCCTTGATTATTTAACTTCACTTGCTTGTTTTGCAAGCGCTTCAATGGCTTGCCAGTCTTTGTTAGCGATAAGCTGCTTATCAAGCATCCATGTACCACCAACACAAATTACGTTCTTCAACGCCAAGTACTTCGGCGCACTGTCTAATGAAACCCCACCTGTTGGGCAAAAAGTGACCTGAGGTAGCGGGCCACCTATTGATTTAAGCATTGGCACACCGCCAGCTGCTTCTGCTGGGAAGAATTTCAAAAATTTAAATCCGTGAGAAGCTAATTGCATGACTTCACTTGGTGTCGCGGCTCCTGGTAAAAAAGGAATATCACTGACTTTGGCTAATGCCAGTAGCTCATCATTTACGCCTGGGCTCACCATAAAGTCTGCACCCGCTGCCACTGATGCTTCAAATGATGCTTTATCTACCACTGTACCAGTGCCAACGTAGGCTTCTGGGACCGTCTCTTTCATAATTTTTACTGCTTGCGCTGCAACTGGTGTGCGCAATGTTACTTCGAGTGCTTTTAAGCCACCGTTATACAAAGCTTGTGCAAGTGGCGCGGCATCTTCTAAATTGTCAATAACCACTACAGGCACGACTGGTGCCGATGATAAAATCTGTTCAATACTCATGTTAGTCCTCATACCCAATGCGTTTATTATTGATCTAGACCAAAGGCACTTGCGCCTAGGTCTGCACTGCTAACAATGTTTCTAAAGCCAGTGAATAACTCTCTACCAGTACCAAATGTTGCTTCTGGTTCACTCAATTGCAACTCTCGTGCTAAGAGCTCTTCGTCTGACACATGTACAAATAGCTCGCCTTCAGGGGCATTTAACGTCACCAAATCACCCTCATGAATTTTAGCAATAATACCGCCTTCAACCGCTTCAGGTGCTAAGTGAATGGCTGCAGGCACTTTACCTGATGCACCAGACATTCGACCATCAGTCACTATCGCAACCTTGTAGCCTTGATCTTGCAATGTTGCCATCACCGGCGTTAATTTATGAAGTTCAGGCATGCCCTTCGCTTTCGGACCTTGCTCTTTTATCACGGCGATAAAATCTTGGTTTAACTCGCCATCTGCATATGCTTGTTGTAATGCAGCTTGTGAACTGAATACCTTCGCTGGCGCAGTCACTGTTTGATGCTTTTCATCTACTGCTGATACTTTAATTACCGCTTTACCAATATTACCTGTCAGTAGTTGCAAACCACCTTGCGGACTGAATGGATTGCTTACAGGGCGCAGTACATCTTCATCGAGTGAATTCTCAGGACATGGCACCCACTTAACTTTGCTAGGTCCAGTACTGTTTGTCATAATTAAACTCGGATCGGCGGCAAGCATAGGCTCTTGCGTATAAGCATCAAGCCCTTCACCAACAATGGTTTTAACATCGCTGTGTAAGAAGCCACCATCACGTAGTTCACGCATTAAAAAGCCCATACCGCCAGCTGCTTGAAAGTGATTTACGTCTGCCGATCCATTCGGGTATATACGTGTAAGAAGAGGCACAACTTCAGATAAGTCGGCCATGTCTTTCCAGGTAATTTGCACACCGGCTGCACCAGCCATCGCAACCAAGTGAATAGCGTGGTTGGTAGACCCACCAGTTGCTAATAAACCAATAAGACCATTAATAACGGTTTTCTCACTCACTACATCAGCTAAACAATTGGCATTTTTGCCATCAATAAGCTGTTCCAACATCTGCTCAACTGCATTACCAGTTAAGCCATCTCTAAGCTCTGTGTAAGGATTAATAAATGAGCTACCCGGTAAATGTAGGCCCATTATTTCCATTAACATTTGGTTGGAGTTGGCCGTGCCGTAGAAAGTACAAGTACCTGCACTGTGATAAGAGGCGCTTTCCGCTTCGAGTAATTCTTCTCTGCTGACTAAGCCTTGTGCAAACTTTTGGCGAACGCGTGCTTTTTCTTTATTTGGGATACCCGACTGCATTGGGCCAGCTGGTAAGAAGTAAACTGGCAAGTGGCCAAATGACAATGCACCAATCAAAAGGCCTGGGACAATTTTGTCACACACACCAAGGCAGAACACCCCGTCAAATACGTCATGTGATAATGCAACTGCGGTTGACATGGCAATCACATCTCGAGAAAACAATGACAATTCCATGCCATCACGGCCTTGGGTAACCCCATCACACATCGCCGGTACACACCCTGCAACTTGCGCTGTAGAATCATACTTTTGGGCTATGTCTTTGATAATGTCAGGATAGTCCTTGTAAGGTACGTGGGCAGACAACATATCGTTATATGAATTGATTATGCCTAAGTTCGGTTGCTCGTCTACCTTTAGACGATCTTTATCTGAACTAGAACATGCAGCCATAACATGAGCAATGTTGCCACATCCTAGGCCTGAGCGTACGCGTGTTTGTTTTTTTGCTTGTTGTATGCGAGCTAGGTAGGCTTGACGCGTTGTTTTACTGCGTTCGATAACACGTTCTGTGACTTCTTTAATTCGAGGATGCAACATCATAAAATTCGACTCGTCTCTATCGTTAGAGGAAAAAGGCTCAGCAGATTTAAAGACTCCACTTTAATACCGTACTGAGCTTCTTTTGATTTACCCGTTCAAAGGTACGCTATCAGGTTGTCTCTCACCTCAACCTGACACCGGTGTCACTGTATTAAGCCACGCTTATGACACCGGTGTCAACCTTTAACCTTAAATTTAGATTAAAAAATTAAAATGACCAAATAATGACCGCCAATAAATTATTGGCCAATATGAATAAGAAATGGAGAAGTAAAAAATAAACTAATTAGCAATGAGTAACTTAAAAAACTCACTCGTAAACGAAGATTTACTAACGCGCCTATTTTACAATGTGTGACTTGCTGAGTACTTAAAGAAGGAGCAATATACCTATCATAAGCACTCGCTCACTAGGGATCAAGACTATAAACAAGCAGGTATATTCACATCTATTTTTGTTCTCTTTGAGCATGCTTTTATCGCGACGCTTAATATGTGGCCTAGTAATCTAAGCGAATATTAAGCAACAAAGAAAAAGGGGGCTCAAAAGAACCGGTAGGCAGCGCTTGATTGGCTTTTCTACTATGTTATCGGCTGACTCACATGGAATAACCATGCTACGTAGCCTCTACCTTGTATAAAATCCAATCAAACGGCTGTAAAAATGAACCTGAAAGATCAACAGCCGCTAAACTTACCATAAAAAATTTCAACCAACTCATCGCCCTCCTAGCCAATCGCTTTCATTACAGCAGAAGGTCTAAATCACATCTCTTTTTTGTCGCGCTGACGCAGGTCATTGCCTATGCCAAAAACAGCACAAACACACCTAAATAGCGCCTATATAAACAAAAACCTCGCCGACCCAATAGCCAGCTAAGACTCGACCTTTTAAGCTCTCATCTCACCTTTAGTCGTACTGACGCAGGTCATTGTCTATTTCACACCCAATAGCAAATTACTCCCATAAACACACTTCTTCGAACGAGTCGCTTTCTCGAAATAGATCAATTAGGCAGGCCCCGCACTTCCTTATCCTGACAGAAACAGATCTAAACCCCACATCACTTTGCGCTTATAAGCACCAAAAACAAAAAAGCGCCTTATCGGCGCTTTCTTTCATACATACTCTAGACTTAATTTAACGTTTAAGTGCTATTTAAGTACTAAAGTGCTGCGTGATTTTTCCTTCGTCGAGCTTGACCATGTTGGGTGGGTAAATACGGGTAAATTGCTTGCTATCAACGGCAATCGTTAGCTCTATGCCGGGGTGCATAAGTTCATTGATCTTTATGCGACTGGTTTTTACAAGACGTGCTAATTTTTGCTGTACTAACCGCATATTGCGCTGATTACGCTTGTAATGCTGATTCAATTGCTGTTCGCTCATTTCTAACTTTTTCAGAAATGCATCTCTTTTAGCCGTTTTCGGCGACTTATTGGCCTTAATTTTAGCTCGGGTTATTTCAACTACTTTATCTGACAAACGTTTTTCAAACGTCTTAAACTCTTCTTGTTTTTCTTTTAATTCATGCCAGTTTTGGGCAATTGAAATACGTGTTCGGGTCCCTGAAGGCGCACCTAATTCACCTGTTTCAATTCTAAGTGCATTTAAAACGTTACCGCCAATGAGCTTACCGCGTGGTTTTTCACCTTTACCAATGCGTATTAAACGTCGAGACATTAAATCACAGTGCAATACTTGGCGATCAACCAATAAATCCTGACTTGTTTCGATATGGCAATACTGAGCATAACCAACCGACACTGTACGTGAAGCCTTAATATGACAAGAGAAATCTTCCCCTTCACTGCGCTTTCTGCCAATTGCACCTTGCATAATGGTAATGGCACTCGCACTTTCAAGTATTGATGACTCAACGAACCCTATAACCGTGATGTCGCCGGTCGCTTTTACACGCATACCATCTTTTACATCACCGCTGACAATAACACTGCCATCAAATTCAACGTGGCCAGTGGTCACATCAACACAGTCGTAACACAATACATCATCTACACGCATACCTCTTGGCACAGCAACAGGCACACCTTTGGCATCAGCAATCAATACGTTGGGGTCTTTAGGGTGAAGTTTGGTGCCTTCCATAACTTGTAATTCAAAATCGCGACCTGGCTTAGGATCCAAATCATCCCCAAATACCGTATATCCTTTTTCACCAGGGGTTGCCGGAACGCGTTTCATCAAGGGGCTGCCAGGGCTAACTGTAATAATGGCCCCTAAGTCCCGCATGTCTACTTTGCCGCCGTCTTTTGTTTGCGGGCTCAACACTCTGTCTTGCGCTGTCATACACAAACGCACAAAACGCGCATCGGTACCATCTTTTGCACGCACACCATGGGCAACTATTTCTTCGTACACCATACCTGCTGGCTGTTCAAACTGTTGCCCTAAGAATTGCTCCAACACATCTTGATTAATACCCCGCTTAACACCAGCATCTGCCAACGCTTTCGCAGCCCTATCAACCGAGACCATTTTACCACCACAAGCAACCGTGATCCGAGCTTCCGCCACCATATTGGCATCGTCAACACGAATTGCGATTGACGCATCAATCGCTTTAGCAACAGCTAATGAATCTTGATCGCCTATTTCTGTAGCAGAAAACAGCTTACCTATATTAGCATGAATTATTTCACAATCTGCATGTTCAGATTGCTCCAATAACTCAACTAATTGAGAGGCACTCGCCGGAAAACCCGACTCAACAGGATGAGACAACAAATAGACATAGCCTAAGTCTTCATCAAAACGAAACAACGACATGAACTTTTTCCCAAAGTATGTGCATAGAATTCTTATTCTTATCATGCAAAGCAACAGCTCCATTTGAGCACAATGGACCCATAATGTTAAGCAGTAACTGTTACGAATTGCTACAAATTATGAATGATTGTAAATGCGACTTACGAATAACTTGCACATAAATTCGCCAACCAGTTCATATTAAATAAGTTATCGGCAAAAGTAGCTTGAGCTTGAGCATTACTTTCCGCTATACTGGCGTTCTTCACTGAATGAACATATTCAGGGGCTGATTAGGATTCGACGGGATTCCAGAAGCCTAAGGTGCATGTCGAGGTGCGGCTGGCCTCGTAAAAAAGCCGCAATTAATGTAATCGCAAACGACGATAACTACTCTCTAGCGGCTTAATAGCCCGCTAGCACTCCTCCATGAAATTCTTGTGGTTCTGGTTCTGGAGTGTCACCCAACACAAGATCGCTACGGAAACCCTGGCCGGGGTTGAAGGGCTAAAACCAAGCGGCCTCGCCTTTACTTATCGTGTACGTCCGAGATTTAAAGGTTAACCAAAAGACGATACTAAACATGTAGGACCGAAGGTCGACGCTTTCCGGACGGGGGTTCAAATCCCCCCAGCTCCACCACTTTAAAGTGTTATAAAACAGCCTGTTAGAGAGAAATCTTTAACAGGCTTTTTTGTGTCTGCTATTTCTATTACAAATCACAATATGCTAAGTTTAATCAACGCACACTTCCCCTCTAAAGTTAGGGTGATACACATAATCGAGTTCAGCAATTTAGGTATCTCCCAAAGTCAATTTTGAATGCATTGAAACATAAAGCTAAAAGAGGAAGTGTGCGGCAATAAACCGCCTAAAATTTCAACTACGGGCAAGCTTTTGGCAAACGCCTCCCCACCTTTATTGCCACCATAAAGTCATCCAAGTAAACCACTTTCTACGCGCTGTTATCATATTTAATTTAATTAAATCAGATGGATAGTTAGTTTTTTATGCGACAACAATTTAAAGGGGTACACGTAATTTTACATTTAAACAACAAAAGGTGTACAACTGGAACGGCTATTGCTTATTAAAATAGAGATAAGTCAATTTAAGGATATGAAATGATTAACCCTATCGGCATTACAAATTACCAGTCAGTCTCTGCGACACAATCAAGTCAATATGTGCAAAAGCATACTGCATCTGAGATGAACGATAGCCACGCTGAGTCTGCTAATTCATTGAGTTTCCCTGATAGAACACATGACTTCACAAACATGACACTTGAAGAGCAATCTAAAGCGGCTCAAGACCTTTATGATCAAGGGGTTATTTCAATGGGCGAGCATGCTTTCATGACCGGGAAATATGGTTTAATCGAGCATGATGGTCAATTGGGTGGAACGACGCTTGCACAAGCAAAGAGTGAAAAAATCAATGTGATTGACACCATGAAAGACAACCTTGCCGCCGTTAAAAGTCAGGCTGGTGGCGATTCTGAAGTGGTAAAAAACTATCATTCCCTGATACGAAAGCTAGAAGTATATCAATTTGGATTGAATGCGAGCGCTTAACTGCTCACATTCAATTTTCTGCTTTTAAAAAGCCATATTAACGAATAAATAAACGATCACTTTCCTGATTGTATGGAAAGTTAATCGAAGTCCCGTTGTATGTCGCATTACCGCTCGTAAAGTCTGTCATAGGGTTTTTCCAATAATTTATCCACCCAATGACCGTATTGCCTGAATCTTTAACTGGCTCCGAGGTTTCTAATTTTAGTGTTGTACCATTGATTTGAAAGCGTCGCGACGAAGGTTGAGCATAGCCATATTCAAGGGTTAATGCATAAAACTGACCGCCATGATCCTGGTTTGTAGAAAAAGCATTTTGGTCAACGTAATCCCATTTACGGTACAGTGCAGAATAAACACCGCGGATCTCCAAATAAGTAATTTTTGGCGCTGGTGCAAGTGGCACTATTTCACCATTTTTACCCAATGACTCTACATAAAGCTGATAATTAGCATGATTTTCCCTTATCTCATGTTTTAGTAAATCAACATATTCTTGAAGTTCATAATCATGTTGCAAATTTTCTATACTTGGCAACTCATTGGCAATCGCAGATCCTGCGCTACACAGTGTTAATGCACAAATTAACTTGTTCATAACCTTTTCCTTTTGTTTAATGAATGTTTATAGAAACCTCCTTAACTATAAGTTACCCCCAACAGTCGATGTATTAGACTTTAATGTAATGTGGCCTACTATCCGAAATTCTACTGTTTTCCACAAACGGCCCATTTTGACTACCGCCATTATTTAAATAGGTTCAAAAATGAAGAAGCCCAATCGCGGCTGCTTAGTAATGATTTATTATTCTCGCACTAGATCTTGGTACATCACTCATCTCTAAATAGGCCACGATTGCTCAAGTGGGGGGTCTTGTCGGAGTTCCCGTCGAAAAGTGCACGATGCTTTGTTGCTTATTGGACGTGCAAAGGTAGAAAAAGATATTGGGGCTAGCTAAGAGTCAGAATAATAAAGTCAGTGTGAATCATGTAAACTATACAAATAACAGAATTATTGACATGGTCGAGCTAAGCGGAACAGCACGGCGATTGTCTCTATACAAGTGAGTAGGTGCGCTTTCCCTGAGCCGTAACATGAAATAAACGTGCTCTTCCCACACTAAAGTCAGCTGTTAAAATTTTAAAACGTTACCATTTAATGGTCTTATTTCATTCTGCAATCTGTTTTATCTGAGTAATTAACCATTTATAGAGCGGGTCATGTGTCACTTTAGGGTGCCAAGCAATAACCGCATCAAAACCTGGCGGATATTGTGTGAGTTTAATTTCTCTAAGTCGGCTATCAGGCAACATTCTACTGGGAATAAACGCGATAACATTTGACTTGTACACGTATTCACACAACATGGTAAACGAGGGTATTGAAGCAACAATGTTTCTATTCACGTGATGACGCTTAAACCAATCAGTTGAGGAGCCTCTTAAGTTGGGTCGTGATGGCGACACAATGACGTGTTCATACTGATTTAAGTCGGTAATGTGAGCGAGGGTTATTGGCGTGTTAGCCGCGCTCGATACCAGTATATATTGCTCATTAAAAAGCGTCTCACAAGGCAAATTATCAGACAAAAACTCAGGGATCGTGATGGCTAAGTCAACATCACCCGCTGTTAATGATTGTGTTAAAGTTTCAATTTCTAACTCTGTAATGATCAGTTTTATCCCTGGTGCTACTCGCCTAATATGGCTAAATAGCGCTGTGGTGATCACTTGCTGCGCATAATCTGTGGCTGAAATGACAATCGCTTTATTGACATTTTTGGCGTTAAATTCTTCAGGTTGAACGCTGTCTTCTAATGCTTTAACAATGTCTTTCAACATCAATCCTAGCTTTATTGCTTTCGGAGTAGGTGCCACACCATGCCCATGCCGCACGAACAATGTATCTTGGAAAATATCTCGCAATATTTTTAGCTGTATGCTCACCGCTTGTTGACTCACGTTGAGTGATTCTGCGACTCTACTGATACTCTTTTTATCAAGTAACAGTAGCAATAACCGCATTTGTCTCACATCCAACTTTTCTAACATATTACCAATTCCCCGTTACTCGCTACTCGGCACATAACAATCATTTACTTGTATATAATACAACATACACAACATATCACTAGTATCAATATTTATCTAAAATGAGCGCCATCTTGTTAGAACACCATCCGTTCTAGCCAATAACCATTTCCGTATTTATCAAATACAACTTTTGTAGGAAACTTTAATGATGCAATCTATAAAACTAAAAAACCCCGGCGGCTTAGAGCATATTTATGTTGCCAATGACCTTGAGTCAAATGCCCCAGAAAAAGGTGAAATTAAAGTCAAAATCCACGCCAGCTCGTTGAACTACCACGATTATTTAGTTGCCTCAGGTGCAATGGAAACAGCACAAGACCGTGTATTGCTGTCTGATGGGGCTGGAGTTGTTGTTGCTGTTGGTGAAGGAGTGACGGAGTTCAGCGTGGGTGATAACGTGGTCTCAACTTTTTTCCCGCAATGGCAATCTGGTCAGGCAAATGCCGACGTCGGTAATTTTAGCCAAACACCAGGCGATGGTGCAGAAGGTCTTGCAGCAGAGTATGTGACACGTGCAACCTCGGCATTCACGCTTGCACCACAAGGGTGGAGCCATGAAGAGTCAGCAACCATAACAACGGCGGGTCTGACTGCATGGCGCGCTTTAGTGACAGACGGCAATTTAAAAGCAGGCGATACCATAGTCACTCTAGGTACAGGCGGCGTGTCAATTGCGGCATTGCAAATTGGTAAAATGTTCGGCGCTAAAGTCATTGTAACTTCATCATCAAACGAAAAAATCGAAAAAGCCAAAGCACTTGGTGCATTTGCAGGGATTAATTATAAAGAACACCCTGAGTGGGCTAAAGAAGTGTTAGCAATCACTAAAGGTAAAGGGGCTGACCATGTGATTGAAGTCGGTGGGCCGGGTACACTTGCGCAGTCGGTTGAGGCCGTTGCCGTGGGCGGTAAAATATCTTTAATTGGGGTTTTAACTGGATTTGCAGGTGAATTGCCAATCGGTGTGCTCATGTTTAAACAAGCGCGACTACAGGGAATGCTAGTGGGTAGCCGGAGTGACCAACAAGATTATGTTAGGGCATTGGAAAGCAATAACATCCGCCCAGTTGTTGATAAGGTGTTTAAATATAAAGAACTTGGTAAAGCCTTTGAACATCAAATCAATGGTGCACACTTTGGTAAAATTTGTGTTCAGTGGTAGCTAGTTAACCTCAGCTCTGGATAAGCGAATTTGCCCAATAAAGCTATTTTTCTCTCTCTCGGCGTTGCTTTCATTTGTAATAGCCCGCTATTACTGCATAAAAGCGCCTTGATATTGAACAAAATATCATCATTGGATTGTAAGTAAGTTTGTTTTCAAAACACTTTCTATTCCAAAACCCTTATCCAAACCTGAGGTTAGTTAAATTCTCGCCAATGAGAACGTCACATTCTCACTGGCGATTAAACGCTGTAAATCGTCCTAAGTAATAGGTAGTCATAGCTTACCTTTCAACAAACCTTGTAATACCCAATTTACTTAAACTCGGACTATTTAGCATTCCCCGCACTGTGTGTTAGCGCTTCATGCTATCTATCGCAACCCATTGCATTTTACGTGATAATATAACAAAATATTTTTACCATAAATTATTGAACAACACACATGAACACACCGGGATTCAAGCACCTAATTACAGGGCTCGTTTGCAGCTCAGCTTTACTTGGCTGCCAAACAGTTACGACTACGACCAGCACACAAACAACAAACGACTTAGTGGTGGCGACGTGGAATATTGAACACTTAGCAGCACAAAATAATCAAGGTTGCAAAGGCCGTGAAAACAGTGATTATGCAGCACTCACCGCTTACAAAAACCGCATCGACGCGGATATATATGCACTACAAGAGGTCGGTTCAGTGGCTGCCGTACATAGAGTATTTGATTCAGCTGACTGGCAAGTCTTTATCTCTAATAGGGAGGATTCTCCGAGTTATACATGCCGTGGCAGCGAACAATCGTCAACGCAACAAAAAGTCGCGTATGCAGTCAAAAAAACCATTTCGGTTAACGCCGTTACAAACCTTGATGCGCTTAGCGCTCCTCAGTTTGGGCTGCGTCATGCATTACAACTTAATATTGAACATGCGGGAAAACCACTATCACTCATTAATTTTCATTTAAAAAGTGGCTGTTTTGTTGATAACTATTTAGACAGCGACCGGAAAAGCTGTGACATATTGGCTCAGCAGGCCAAGATTTTAATAAATACACTTAACAAGCAGCAGCAAAGTCAGCCCAATTTGGTCCTGCTTGGTGATTTTAATCACCGACTAGCAAACGTAAACAACCGTTTACGTGCTGATTTAGGGCTCACTCAGTCAGTGAACGAAAGCACATGGGTTAATACCACTGATAGTGTGCAAGGATGCCATCCAAGGTACCCTGCCCCTATTGACCATATTATTATATCGTCTTCCTTATTACAGCACCTCGACAAGCCAAGATCTCAATTTCATTACTTTGAAGATATGACCCAAAGCAACATGCTTAGTGACCATTGTGCTTTAACGTTACGCTTTAATTTTTAAGAGGAAGCTGGTCCAACGTCTGTGTTTGGGCCAGCATTGGCAGAGTACTGGTTTATACTATGGCTTACGTGCTTTTATAGCGTAAATTAAAGGGACTTGCTGCCCTTTGTGCTGCATTTGATAACGCTTTTCTGCGACCAGCTTTAGTCCGTCAAAACAATCATAAGGGCTATATGCATGCTCTTCAAACAGCTCTATTATCAAACCTGAGTTGATCAGTGCGCTGATCACACTACTCAGTGAATGTGGCCAGGTGATCACTTTAGACACTTGTCCATCACAATTTTCAGTGTATGTGGTTTCTTCTTCAATATCTGGTTCACTCTTTGGGAAATAAGAATATCCAGACAACAAATCATTAAACGTATGAAACTCGACTAAATGAAACTCCCCACCGCACTTTAATGCGTTAACAATCCCACGTGCCCAATGGGTTAAATCTGGTAACCAACACAAAACGCCATAGGAAGTATATACAACATCAAATTGCTGAGTATTGGTGTCACCAAAGTGACAGACATCATCACACACAAACGTCGCATTAAGGCCTAGTTGTCCATTTAAAGTTGTTGCTTCATGAATCGCGGTTGATGACAAATCAACGCCAGTTACATTTGCCCCTAACCGTGCTAAAGATAATGAATCCAGTCCAAAGTGACACTGTAAGTGCAGAAGGTCTTTGCCTTCCACATCTCCTAACTGATTTATTTCAATATCATTGAGCGACGATTGCCCATGTATAAAACTGTCTACATCATAAAACTGTGACTTAACATGCAATAGTGTTCGCTTATCCCATGTTGCTTTGTTTATGTCTAAATAGTTCATAATCGACTCTTTTAATAAAGCTAAAGCGTAAGTTAGTGATTGGAGTGATACCACTCAACCATGTCTCTATTCAAAATAATCAAAAATTAACTAACCGCCAATTATTTGCGACAAAATAACAAATCAGGTACAAGGAACCTTTGCACACAAACGATAATTACGAATATGGCAAGCGATTATTAATCCAGAACCAATCAAGGTAACCACCCGCTCCATCATCTCCCCCAGCACATCATGACCAAATACAACAGCAAACACCAAACAGCTCAGTCCAGTTAAACCTACAATCAATACATGCCATGCTCTATGCCGCTTGCAGCCAATACTGAGTGCGACAAAACTTATCACCAATGCACCGCACACCAAATATTGATGAACAGCCTCATCAGCTAGAAATCCCAACCCTATTGAGGGTATGAGTACCAACAATAGAGGTAAAAATATACAGTGTGCTATACAGAGCATTGACACGCCGATAGCAGCCTGATCCATCCGCTTTTGTGTGTATTTCATCGCTGTTCACCTTACGTGTATGATTATGGGGTTAACCCAAACTGTTTTGCTTGATGTAAAAAAGCCCGCTGAGCGGGCTAAACTTCACAGGGTAAAACTTAGTACAACAAACTAATCCGTTTGCCTAGTGGCCATGCTCATCCGATTCAGTGGCAATACCTAGCCATAATAATTTCTCAGGCACAATATCTAGCTCAAAAGTTCGTGTCACTTCGCCGCTTTCTAAATCTATTGCGACAATGTGCTGATTAATTGGGTCGCTCACATACGCCACTTGCTGAGACTGAGACAATGTCATTACAAAGCCATGTTCCTCTGGCATTTTGCTTGTATCAGCACTACTGACTGTAATGTTATGGGCTTTTTCCCAGTGATATTCATCATCATGTTGATGCCCTTCAAATACACTCATCACACCAGCACTGTCCATCAGCACAAAATGCTCTCCTTCAGCGCTAAAGTAGGCACCAACTAAACGGGCATCATCACTGGCTTGCCATTCTATTTTTTCTAATGAATTGTTCCTTGGGTCAATGGCATATACACCTGCGCGGCTGCTGCCTATAAATAAATCTTTTTCAGGGTGCCCACGTAGCATCCCGATACGCTCACCTTCGGCAAACTCTTCTGAATTCATGATTTTTTCATGTGTGAATTCATTATCATGTGTGTTAATAACCACAATACCGTCTGCACATGCAAACGCAACCAATTCACTACTTTGTGCACTGCCATGCAAACTCGGGCAGTCTACTTCAAACTCTTTCTCTTGATCAAAATGATCCCCGTGGCCGTGAAATAAACCAATTTTATTTGGCAATGTCGATAGACTTTGCTCATCACGGATCGTACTGATCAAATACTCACCCACAGTTTGCATTGCACCATGTTGATATGTGCTGTAATCAAGTGTTGCAAAATCGCGATTATTATTGGCGATGTTGGATTCATTGAAGACCATTACTTGCGCGTTTTGATTTGTATCTTTATCACCATCGTAAAAAACAACACTATTGTGTTCACCTGCATTTACGTGAGTTGGCTTAACCCCCTGTAGCGCAAATTCAACAACACTTGGTGCTTGTTCATATGGGTGTAGATGGTCACCATGATCTTCTTGCCATAAACCCCCATTAACAAACTCAACAATACCTGCATCCCGCTGCACCGCCATAACGTAGCGATGATGCTCTGTTGCATATAAATATTGTGGGTACCCGGTAATCCCTACGCTCTCTAAGTGCTCACCATCTTTTGCTGCAATGACTGATAACACATTACTCTGATGTGAAGAAATCACTAAGCGGCCTTCTATGCTAACCTCTGTGTGCTCGTGGTCAGTATGACCCTCTCCCCCTTCCACGCTTTCACTTACAGGGTTTACAACAGGTGTAAGGGTATGTTGAGTATCACTACCACAAGCCGAAGTTAATGCAGCAGCAACCATTGTTGCTAATAACTTAAGTTTTATATTCATTTCCATCACTATCTAAAAATATTTGAGAGTCTTACATCGATGAAGGGTTGGGAGCCTACCGACTTTTCGATATGTTATACTGTAACAAAACAAAAAAGCAAGTAGTTCTTTCTAAAGTTAAACTCGTTAATGACTACACTCGAAAATGAACGGGTCATTAAACAAAACAACTCATTTACATTTAAAAAGGGTACTGTATACTTAAAGTTCACATTTTGCGCAGAAGGATCTGGCTTCATGAAACTAAAAATAAAAATCAGTTACCATAAAAATTACCGATGTGAAATGATGTCGTAAGTGACAAAACACGGTACTTTATTTAACAAAATCAAATTATTGGACTGGGTTTTGCTAGATATGGGAAGTGGTTTTTTGTTAATTCTCCCATTATGCGCCACGATTAAAGTGGCGCATTTATATGCAGATCCGATAACTAACAGCCACATTCGTAAATCAACATTCATTGTAAAAGTTAAACGAAAAGTCATGATATATTTAACATTGAAACGACCCACGTTCCATTTATGCTCTTCGCAAAAATAACATACCTATATTTAGCAAATTCAGTGAGAAACTCTTCATATAGATTCATAATTTATACTTATGAAAAAAATTCAATTCATAGAGAATTTTTAAAAAGATTAAAAATAACACCTTAAAAACAATAATTTAAAAACGAGCCTTACAAGAATAAATTAAATAAAAGCAACACAAAAGAGAATACAAATATTTATCATTTGCATAAATATACATTGAACATTAATTTGGATGACCTGCTTAAAAAATGTGTAGTTCAAATTAAGTGCTTGTTATGCAATGAACTCACCCGTTTAGTAAATTGGGTACTCAATGAAAAGATATTTATTTGATAGAAATTTAGAGCATTCGAGCTGTGGCGTTGGGTTTATTACCCATAAAAAAAGTAAGCAAACACATCAATTGTTAGAACATGCTCATCAAGCGCTTTGTCGTATACCTCATAGAGGCGGAATGAACGCAGAGGGCATTGGCGATGGTGCTGGGGTTAATATTGACTTGTCGCTTAACTTTTTCAAAAAAGTCACCGGCAACGCCACATTACAAGTCGGTGAATTTGGGGTAGCCAACTTTTTTTACCCCAAAGAACTTACGCACCACAACAAAGCCACTCAATTAATTGAAAACACACTGTCGACCTATAACTTACCCATTGTCACATTTCGCACTATCACAACCGATGAGACCGTGCTTAATCATGCAAGCCAACAAGCACAACGACAAATCAAACAAGTCGTTTTTTTAAAACCAAGCCAGTGTGATAGCCAAACTCAGTTTGAAAAACAGATCCATCAAGCGCTCCATGACATCGAACATGTGGCTTTTACTGATCCTGAACTCAGTGGACTCTACCCCTTGTCGATGAGCAGCCGTACTCAAGTATTGAAAGGTCGTTTGAATAGCTGGGAAGTGATCCCTTATTTCACCGATCTAAGTGACGTAGATCATCAAGTTCATACGTTATTCTTTCACACTCGGTTTTCAACCAATACCGCACCAAATCCTATGTTTGCGCAACCATTTAGACGAATGGCCCACAATGGCGAGCTTAATACCGACCGAAAAAACCGCCTAAGTGAAGACGCAATCGCCAAGTCGCAAAATAAGAAAATCATTACTCCAAATGGACAATCAGACTCAGCGCGTTTAGACCAAACATTAGAAAGGCGAGTAATCGAGGACAACTTAGAGATTGATGTCGCCGCATTAGCTATGATGCCGCCCGCTTGGGAGAATGACAGCGATTTGCCACCCTCAGTGAGAAATATGCTTGAATATTTTTCTTTATACGAAGAGAAAAATGATGGCCCCGCAGCACTCATTTTTGGTGACGGGGTTAAGGTAGGCGCACGACTCGATAGACTCGGACTGCGGCCGTTACGAAGTGTCGAGACATCTGACTATTTGGTAGTGATGAGTGAAGCAGGTCAAATAGATTTTGACCCTAGCGACATCATACGCCGCGGCCGCATTGAAGCCGGGGGAATGATTGTATTTGACCATAGCACGGGGGAAATTAAAGAGACCCAACAAATTTTAGAACATTTAGCTAAACAGCAAGATTACGCCGCGCTTCTAAGCCAAGCAAGGGTTAACTTATCCGACTTGCCAATACCGCAATTACAAGCAGTAAAGCAACGTTCTTCACTGAGTACCAGCGCACAACATGTGGCATTTAGTTTAAATCAAGAAAGCTTTAAATTTATGCTCGATCCCATGTTATTAAATGGCGCAGAGAAAATTTCTGCCATGGGCTATGGCTTAGCTCCGAATGCCCTCAACAAAGATGAAGGCGGCCTATCTCGATACTTTAGCCAACGGTTTGCGCAAGTAACCAACCCGCCGCTCGACAGCATTCGTGAAACCGATGGCATGACACTGCGTGTGGCACTGGGTCCAAAACCCAATATTAGCCCAAGTAGCCATAAACAAATTGTATTAGACTCTCCTATTTTAATGCCACAACACCTTCTCGCCCTTGAAAAGCAAAGTGCGTTGCGTATTAAAACCTTACCTCTATTGTTCAACATCGACTTACACAACAGCAATGAGCATAGACTGCTTGATGCCCTAGAAACCCTCACGGATCTCGCTGAGCAACAAGCCCGCGAACAAGTCGATATTATCGTTTTAAGCGACGAGCATATTTCACATAGCCAAGCCGCTATTCCGGCATTACTAGCCGTCGCTAAAATTAATCAGCGGCTGATAAGTCGCGGACTGCGCTTTACCACCAGCCTTGTTTGCCATACCGGTCAAGCAGTGAGTACACACGACATCGCATGTCTGCTTGGCTTTGGAGCCTCTGCGGTATGCCCACTCACGGTATTAAATCGTGCCACAGAGTTATTCGATAGCCCAACCGATGTGCAGTCAGCCATACTGAAATTTAAAAAGGCCGCTGAAAAAGCCTTGATGAAAACCATGGGCAAATTTGGCTTATGTACTGTAGAAAGCTATATTGGCGGTGAATTTTTCGAAGCCAACTTTATTGATACCCATGACCCAGCTTTAAAGGCTATTTTCCCCAATATCCACTCCCCCGTGGGAGGAGCCCAATTTAAAGATTTGGTACAAAGCGTTGAGTACTGGCATAAAAAAGTCCCCCATGTTCAATCTGAAAACCAGATCCCTGTACTCGGGTTATTCAAAGAACGCGCTCAAGGAGCAGGTCATAGCTTTGGTATAACTGCGGTTCGTGAATACATCAATATGACTGAAGAATCGATTCAATATCTCGACGAATCACAACTTGAGTCACAAGACCAACAAGTCATATTACCGCAAGATGAGGGGTATCGAGATTTAGGCTACGACGCACGCAGCCCTCAGCAAATAGATGACTTTACCATCACAGATGCGTATCGTGAATTTAGTCAAAACCTTTACCTTGAACGCCAGCATCGCCCTGCTGCACTGCGAGATATATTAAGCCTACCGATTCAAATCAAAGCAGATGCATCAGAGCAAACTCTTAAAGAGTGCTTTAAAAACATATCAGTGTCAGGATCATTTGCCCTTGCCATAACGGGGCTCACGGTGCACCGTGAGCGCTCCAATGACATCGCACAACATTGGCATATCGCATTCGACCCTACTGGTAACCTCCAGAGTTTAGAAGCTGCGCTCATAGACGTATTTTCCAAAGATATTTTCACCCACAGCATAGTGAACTCACATCTGGCTATTGCAGTGGTACAAGATAGCGAACTCGATAGGCTATTAGCGAAAGTCATCCCGGCTCGCACGGCAATATCCGTAGCTAAGGTTCAACCAGCACACCAAATCACCGCAGCTTTTGCCTCGGGCGCTATGAGCCATGGTGCTTTAGTCGAAAAGGCTCACCAAGCGGTAGCGCAAGGCACCAATATTGCGGGCGCAATGAGTAACTCGGGAGAAGGTGGCGAAAGTGCTTCACGGTACAACACTGTAAAAGCCAGTAAGATTAAGCAATTTGCCTCTGGCCGATTTGGTGTTTGGACAGGCTACCTTGCCGACCCTGCCTTGCAAGAAATTGAAATAAAAATAGGCCAAGGCGCAAAGCCCGGCGAAGGTGGTCAACTTCCCGCACATAAAGTCAACGTACAAATCGCCGCAGCACGAGGTGGCACACCTGGGGTTGAACTCGTCTCTCCACCACCGCATCACGATACCTATTCGATTGAAGATTTAGGGCAGCTCATCCACGATGCCAAAGCCGCCCGTGTCAGAGTCGTCGTTAAACTCGTTTCATCTGAAGGGATTGGTACCATTGCGGTTGGCGTAGCCAAAGCAGGCGCTGATGTTATTAATGTCGCAGGCAATACAGGCGGTACTGGGGCAGCCCAAGTGACCAGCTTGAAGCACACTGGTCGAGCCGCCGATATTGGTATTGCTGAAGTCCATCAAGCGCTCGCTGAAAACGGCTTACGAGATAAAATAACCCTACGCTGTTCTAATGCCCACCAAACAGGGCTCGATGTGGTTAAATCAGCCATGCTAGGCGGTGACTCATTTGAATTTGGCACTACAGCTCTGATGATGCTCAAGTGCGTGATGGCTAAAAACTGCCATCAAAAATGTCCTGCGGGGCTGACAACCAACCCTGAGGTTTATCAAGGCGACCCCAGAGCATTGGCACAATATTTTATGAATGTTGCGCACGAAACCCGTGAAATATTGGCGCACCTTGGCTATGTGTCTTTACGTGAGATACGCGGAAAAAGTAATTTATTACACCTCATTGCGCATCCCATGATGGTCGGCCAATTAGATATGACGGCCATGCTCGCGCCAGTAGAGCCCATAAAAATTGCAGTGCCGGTGTACCTTGAAGCAAACTTTGATCACGACACGCAGTGGCTCACACAGTTGAAACAACACTTGTTTGATAACCAAACTGAATACTTATCTCTGCCTCCCATCGCTCTGAATAACTGTAACAAAACAATCGCAGGGCAACTGGCGATTGATATCGAGCGAACCCTAAATTATCACGTAAGCGATGCGACCATTGCCGCTCATCGTGCAATGTATAGATTGAGTAATGGCAGAGTCGTGTTAAAAAGTAATACGCTCTCGTTGCATACGTATGGCTCAGCAGGCCAAAGTTACGGGTCATTTTTGAACACGGGCATGCAACTTCAGCATACCGGTACTTGCAATGATGGTGTAGGTAAAGGCATAAGCGGCGGTCGCATACAGATCACAAGTCCTGTTTCACATGCAAAACAACCACTGACCAACAATGTACTGATCGGTAACTTTGCATTGTTTGGCGCAACGGGTGGAGAATTATTTATAGAAGGCCAAGCAGGCGACCGTTTTGGTGTGCGTAACTCAGGTGCCGTTGCCGTGGTGGAAGGGGTTGGTGATTTTTGCTGCGAATATATGACCAATGGTTCAGTGGTTAACTTATCTCATTACGGAAAGAATTTAGGCAATGGTATGAGTGGTGGTACCGCATACCAATACGATCCAAGCGGCAATATTGTCACGCAGTGCAGCCAAGACAGTGTCGTTGCTTTGCGCTTAGATGAACAAACGCCCTTGTGTTTAGGCCATGAAGCCGCGCTTTTGTATCATTTAGAATGCCATATTGATGCTACCGGCTCTACGCTCGCCCAATCACTTATTAATAACTGGGCTGAGCACAAGGCGCATTTTTATGTCCTGATCCCAAAAACACTCTATAGCTATCATTGCCCAAATAATATTGTGGACTCTCATGAGCGCAGAACCATGCTTGAAGAGCTCTCACAAGCTTGGGCAAACCGTCTATTAAAAGAAGCTCAAATTGCATATCAACACAACGAAAACGACGGTAAATACCTATTTGATGGCCAATTACCTGATTACGGAGACCGAGACACGAGTCTCATTTATCAATATGTGATCTCAGCGGGTGTATTTCATCGCGCCCATGAAGCTGCAAAAAAGTCAGCTTCACAGTCCACCGCGCATGCTAGCGAAGACAGCGCCAAATACTTGGTCACGACCCTTGATCGAAAGTTACAAGAAACACTGGTGAAAGATACCAAAGAGGCATTAGCCAGCTACGAAAGCGATGCGCTCAGCTGCTTACTCGCACAAAAGCGCGTGCAAGACTACAAAGACGCGTTAGAGCGCCGCGAGGTTTGGGATAATAATGCGTTTGGTACCAGCGTTTGGATATTACATCGCGATAACTGTGTCCAAGAGGCACTGCGTCAACATCGACCATTTGAACAACTGCTCGCGACCCATTTTTGCCATGTGCTAGTTGAAGCAATCCGCGCAACAGCATAAGTAAGGAAAAGTATTATGACACACTCAAATAACACCCAATTAGTCCCCTATTTACCAGAAAATATGCCATTCAATGATGACCAAAAGCAATGGCTCGGTGGCTTCTTAGCGGGTTTACATAGTCGCTTATTAATAAAAGAAGAAACGGTTGCGCAATCAGTTCAGCCAGCCATGCACATTAAACCACTCACCATAATTTATGGATCGCAAACCGGTAATGCTGAAAACCTAGCTGAAGAAGCCGCACAAATGGCCAAAAACCATGGATTGTTGGCTTCGGTATTCGATATGGATGATATCTCTGTGGCACAGTTAAGTGAAGCAGAGCGACTATTAGTGATCACAAGTACCTACGGTGATGGTGAAATGCCCGATAACGCACAATTATTGTGGGATGAAATAAGTGCCGAGTCGGCCCCCTCATTTGCATCAACCTACTTTTCCGTTTTAGCCTTGGGTGACACCAATTATGATGATTTTTGCATTGCCGGCATTCAATGGGATGAACGCTTAGAACAACTGGGTGCTACCCGAGTCGCACAACGCATAGATTGTGACGTGACATATGAAGCCCCAGCTGAACAATGGATGGCTGAAGCACTGCCCACAATCGCGCAAAAAGGTAGCGGTTCAGAGCTACCGTCGGCCCAAAGCTCTGAACAAAAACCTAAAAAACACAAAGCTAAATTTAATAAAGAGTCACCACTACAGGCTCAGCTCTTAACCAAAACGCGGTTAACCGATGAGTACTCAAGTAAAGAAACCATTCATTATGAACTCTCTTTAATGGGCTCTGGAGAACAGTATGATGCTGGCGATGCACTTAATATTATTGCTCACAACAGTACAGCGCTGGTTAATGACTTACTCAGCGCATTGAATGCCAGAGCAGAGCAACATGAAACGTACAATGGTAAAACCGATCAGCTAGAATACATATTCACTGAATTACTCGAAATTCGCCAACCCAGTAAAGATCTCATTCATGAAATAGCACGTCAGAGTAGCTGCCCTGAACTGCTTTCCCGACTGGGCGATAATCAAGCCATGAGTGATTATTTATGGGGCGTCGACACGGTTCAGCTGCTCAAGCGTTACCCAGATAGTGCTCTATCACCTACACAGTTTATTCAGCTAGCAAAACCAATGGCACCTAGAGCCTATTCCATTTCATCGAGTCTCAAAAAGCACCCTGATCAAGTACATTTAACCATTGCCAGTGTGAGATACACGCAAGATGAACGTCAACACAATGGAGTGTGTTCAACGTACTTAGCCGATCTGGTCGAAATAGGAGAGCCAGTTACTTGTTACTTTTCGGCCAACAAACACTTCTCTGTACCCAATGATTTAGCCGCGCCCATTATTATGATTGGCCCAGGTACCGGTATTGCACCATTTAGAGCGTTCTTAGAAGAGCGAGAGGCCACACAAGCCACAGGAGATAATTGGTTGTTTTTTGGTGATCGAAATGCAACAACCGATTACTTGTATGAGCAAGAGTTAACCCAGATGCATCAAGATGGCCTATTAACGCGATTAGACTTGGCCTTTTCTCGTGATCAAGCAGAAAAAATCTATGTACAAGATAAAATGTTAGCACAAGGTGAAACCCTATTTAACTGGCTTGAACAAGGAGCATATCTGTATGTCTGTGGAGATGCCTATAAAATGGCGAAAGACGTTGATACAACGCTGCAGAGCATTATTCAGCAGTATGGTCAGTATGATGAAAGTCAAACGCAAGAATACATGGCCAATTTGAAAAAACAAAAACGCTATGTGCGGGACGTTTATTAAAGACGGAAAGCAACCTTTACGCTAAGATTTTAGGCGTAAAGGTTGTTTAAGTGGTACCACATTGCCTCCTAATTTTGGAAACACATGGCTAATTTGCTTATCTAACTTGGTGAGTTCGGCAATGCATTTTCCTTGCTGCTTTTGACAATTTTCACAGCGACTATATTGCAATACAATACTATTTCTCAACCATAGTTGTAAGTCAGCAACACATTGAACATCACCATAACGAATACATACTTGCTTTACTTTGTGGCAAGCATCAAGAAATGCGGATAAGTTGGCATACTCTGTTGGTGTGTGTTTTAAAATCATGGAATTAACACTGAGTTCTGAATTAGCATTATCAAACTCTTTTTTGTATGCATCGATTTCTAACACCAATCGCGTACTCATAAATCCCTCATCTCAGTTATTAACGAAACTCGTCATCCGTAAGGGCCACGCTAGGCCCCGTTTTTATGGCGACTTACTAAACAATATGACCCGTCTGAAGCATCACTCAACATGCCACTCATACTGGTATCTCTTTGGTTTTTAAACACCATCGTATTACTGTTTAACTTGCCTTGATATTGCCATTTTTTAAATACTTCCTCGCGCACCAAAATACACGGAGACTTTACCGTAAACGTTTCTTGAAATGTCACCGAGCACTGGCCTTGAATATCTTTAGTGGCCGCATAAACCACATGGCTCTGTCTGTCTTTGTATTCGATCACCCCAGAAACAAAGCTGCTGTGCAGTTGTTTGCTCTGACTGTTTAATTCAAGTAACCGATGTTTATTTAGCCCAATGGTGTTTGTCGCAAGCTCTATCAACTGCGCAGCACACACCGGATTAGTTTTAGCCGCTAATACTTTTTCCATAGAGGTTTTTGCAAAGCTTTGAACACTTATCATGCTACTTGTCAGCATACTAACCAATAAAATCAAACGGTTCATAATAACTCTCTAATTTGCGCCGCTAATTCATTCGGGGTCGTGGTATGACTCATGGCCGTGATCAACTTGCTAGATTTATCTAAAATATAAAACCGTGATGCATGAGACACGGAATACTCCATAAATGAGTCACTTAAATTATTATTATCGTAAAACACACCATACTGACCACTGACCGATTTAACTTGCTCTACCGTACCAGTAAGCCCCAAAATATCGTCATGAAAATAGGCTGTATATTCTTTTAATTCAGCAGGCGTATCACGCGTTGGGTCAACCGTCACGAATAACCCTTGAATGGCGTTTGGGTGACTCTTTTCGAGCCGCATCATTGCGCCGGTTAAAACAGCAAGTGAATTAGGACACACTTCAGCACACGATAAATAGCCAAAGTACATCACCACAACTTGCCCTTTAAAATCATACAATGACACGGGGCCTTCACTACTTTGTAAGGTGAAGTCCCCGCCGAGCTCTGCAAAGGTTTTTTTCGGTTGATTAAAGTCTTTACTGGTTGTGGCTAAATAGAAAATCACTAAGCCAACAACCCCCAGTACACAACTGAGTAAAAACAATCTCCGTAAATTATTCCCTTGCATTTGTGTTACCTCACCGTCAGCAATGTTTGTGGTGCAAGACTGACAAAGTCCAGCGACATAAACATACTCAATGATGTGATCGCCAATATTGACACCACAAATACACGCTTTGCCCATATGTGTTGTTCATAGCGACCAAAGTCAACAATGGTAATGGCTAACCACACCACACCAATCAGTAACGTTGAAACCGCGTATAAAGTCCCTACATAATTAAACACAAACAATGCCAATGCCATCAACGTAAACGCGACAATATAAGCCACCATATGCTTGCGCGCTGACTCAATACCGTTAACCAATGGTAATACCGGTATATTGGCCGCTTTATAATCTTCAAAACGATAAATAGCAATGGCATACGAATGTGGAATTTGCCATAAACAAAATGTCAGTAAAATAACCAACGCCCCCACATCAAACTGTGCTGTCACCGCGCAGTAACCAATAACCGGTGGGCATGCGCCTGAAATACTACCAATTAAAGTACCGTACACCGATTTGCGTTTATAATGCAGGCTATACAGCCCAACATAAACCGCAAAACCGATCACAGCAAATAGCACAGCCATCCCCGTAGTAAAGTACCCTAAAGTACCGAACCCAATCGCACCCAGTAACGTGGCATATAGCAAAGCGCCATTAGAGGTAATGACCTTTTTTACCAAAGCTCGGTTCTGCGTGCGCTGCATTAGCTTATCAATGTCTTGATCTATCACATTGTTAAATACACAACCCGACGCGATTACACCAGAGGTACCAATACACACAGCCAAAAAGGTCACTAATTGAAAATCACCTTGTGCAGCAAGAAAATAACCTGCGACAGTGGCAATTAAATTGCCCATGATGATCCCAGGTTTAGTTAGCACTAAAAACTCTTTGAACATGCTAGTGGCCCATCAGCATATTGTGATTCAAATGTTCCATGATCCAAATAGACCCAATAACCACAATCGCAACAATAAGCACCACAAACACCGCTGAAGTGGTATTCCAAATTTGTTCAGATGATGAATTCATATGCAAAAAGAAAATCAATTGCACAAATATTTGTGCGATTGCACAGACTAAAATCACCGTTAATGTCAACACTGGGGTCAGTAAGTCATACATCAGTACGCTAAAAGGTATGGCCGTTAATACAATTGAAAGCATTAAACCAATTATATATTCTTTAACGCTCCCATGCGCCGCGCCGCCATGACTGTGATCAGTTGCAGTTGCTGTGCTCATTACATCACTCCTAATAAATACACTACGCTAAACACACAAATCCAAATAATATCAAGGAAATGCCAGAACAAACTTAAACAAGACAAACGTACTAAGTTATCTTCGGTAAAGCCGTCTCTTTTAAAATGTGCAAACAACACCAACATCCAAATACAGCCACCGAGTACGTGTAACCCGTGCGTGGCAACTAAGGCATAAAACGCAGACCAATACGCACTGCTTTGTGGCGTCGCGCCTTCGCTACTAAAATGATAAAACTCATAAAGTTCCATCCCGAGAAAGCCTAACCCCAGTGCCAATGTGAACACCAACCATGAGATCATACCCTTCATATGCCGTTTATTGGCATAAAGCATTGCCATACCAAAGGTAAAGCTACTAAACAACAACAGCGCTGTTTCTACAGCGACAAAGTTCAAATCAAACAAGTCTTTAGGGGTTAATCCTCCAGCATACCCACCACTAAGTACCGCATACGTTGCAAACAAAGTTGCAAACAAAATGCAGTCGCTCATGATATAAATCCAAAAACCAAATACCGTATCACCACCTGAGTCATGATGATCGTGGTCATGATGATCTATTTCATCATGACCAGTTGCGTGACTTTGAGACATAGTCAATTCCAATCCTCTTTTAGCTGTTAGTTTGAGCGTGCTGCCTAACAGCATCTAGATGTTTTGCTTCAATTTCTTCTACCTGCTCAACTGGCACGTAATAGTCTTTATTACGTTCAAATGAGTACATGATCCAAGATGCAATCATGCCAAGGAAACCAAATGCAGCCATCCACCAAATATGCCAAATAAATGCGAAACCCATCATTAATGAGAAAGCACTGATCACCACACCTGCCCAAGTGTTTTTAGGCATATGGATCTTTTTATACTTATCCGGTGCTTGGTATGCTAATCCGTGCTCTTTCTTATAATAATGTTCATCTCTGTCATGAATTTTCGGCAGCTCCGCAAAGTTGTAAAATGGCGGAGGTGAAGATGTTGCCCATTCCAGCGTCCGTGCATTCCAAGGATCGCCCGTCACATCTTTGTTTTTATGGCGGTCACGAATACTGACAAAAATTTGATAGAACTGCGTCATAATCCCAGCCAACACAATCAATGCACCACCAGCAGCAATCCACAATAACGGTGTCCACTCTGGGTTATCGTAATAGTTCAGACGACGTGTCATGCCATTAAAGCCCAAAATATACAGTGGCATAAAGGCCGCGAAGAAGCCGACCGTCCACAACGCACAGGCTATTTTTCCAAGCTTTTCATCGAGCATAAAACCTGTTGCTTTCGGGAACCAATAAGTCATACCTGCAAAGTAACCAAACACGGCACCGCCAATGATCACATTATGAAAATGCGCAATAAGGAACAAGCTATTGTGTAACACAAAGTCTGCTGCTGGCACCGCCAACATGACACCTGTCATCCCACCGATTGTAAAGGTAAATAAGAAGCTACATGTCCACCACATTGCCGCAGAAAACTCCACGCGACCTTTATACATGGTAAATAGCCAATTAAATATCTTTACCCCGGTGGGGACGGATATGATCATGGTGGCAATGCCGAAGAAGGCATTCACACTCGCCCCAGCCCCCATGGTAAAGAAGTGGTGTAACCAAACGACCATAGACAGCACCATGATCACCGCAGTCGCCCACACCAGTGACGTATAACCAAATAAGCGTTTGCGAGAGAAGGTCGCTGTTATTTCAGAAAAAATACCAAAAGCAGGTAAAATTAAGATATACACTTCCGGGTGACCCCATGCCCAAATGAGGTTCACATACATCATCTGGTTACCACCAAGATCATTGGTAAAGAAGTTCGTGCCAATATATCTATCAAGGGTCAGTAAGGTAATGGTCACCGTTAAAATAGGGAACGAGATAATGATCAACACGTTCGCACACAGCGAAGTCCACGTGAATACAGGCATTTGCATTAACTTCATGCCAGGCGCACGCATTCTAAGAATCGTTACGAAAAAGTTAATCCCCGTAAGCAAGGTCCCTATCCCCGAGATCTGTAACGCCCAGAGCCAATAATCAACCCCGACCCAGGGACTGTACTCCAACCCAGATAAGGGAGGATATGCCAACCAACCGGTTGCGGCGAATTCACCTACAAACAGCGACACGTTAACTAATACTGCACCGACCACAAATAGCCAAAAACTCAATGAATTTAAGAAAGGAAATGCCACATCTCTTGCGCCAATTTGCAGTGGCACCACAATGTTCATTAACCCCACAACCAATGGCATGGCGACGAAGAAGATCATGATCACGCCATGCGCGGTAAATATCTGGTCGTAATGCTCTGGAGGTAAGTAACCTGCACCCACACTATCTGCGGTGGCAAGAGCTTGCTGTGCTCGCATCATCAGGGCATCTGCAAAACCACGTACTAACATGATGATCGCGGCAATAATATACATTATGCCTATTTTTTTATGGTCAACTGACGTTATCCATTCGTCCCATAGGTAACGCCATTTACCCATTTTGGTTATGAGTGCGAATAAGAAGATACCACCCAACGCAACGGCAATCATTACCGGCAAAATAACCGGGTCATGGACTGGAATAGAATCCCATGTCAACTTACCCGTAAGCGGATCTGGATCTGTAATAATGGTGGCTTTACTGCCCATTTTGTACCCCAGTATATTTTTCTATGGTTTTCTTGAAATGCAATGGATCAACATCGGCGAAATGTTCAACCTCATTGTCTTTAGACTTTACTGTCAATGCTTGATAAGTCGTGTTATCCAGTACTTTCGGAGAGGTTTTAACTTTATCAACCCACTGCTCAAATGCTTCATCTGATACTGAATGCGTTTTAAACTTCATACCCGAAAAACCAAACCCACTGTAGTTTGCCGATAAACCTCTAAACACCCCTTCTTCCGACGCCATCAGGTTCAAACGGTTTTCCATACCTGCCATGGCATAAATTTGACTTCCCAAACGGGGTATAAAGAAAGAATTCATAACCGTATCTGAGGTGATCAAAAACTCGATAGGCTTGTTAACTGGAATAGCAATTTCATTCACCGTAGCAATTTGTTGCTCAGGATAAATAAATAGCCATTTCCAATCTAATGCCACAACCTGAATAGTGAGCGTATCTTCATCTTTCCCCAGAGGTTTCCTTGGATCGAGTGAGTGTGATGTGACATACGTCACATACGCCAATGCGGCAACAATTAAGCAAGGAACTAACCAAACAATGACTTCGATTTTGGTTGAATGTTCCCAATGAGGCTTATATTCAGCCTTGGTATTACCCTTTCTAAATTTGTAAGGAAAATATATCGACATAAACAAAACAGGAATAATGACGATTAAGAGCAAGCCAGTAGAGATTAAAATAAGGTCTTTTGCCTGTTCACCAATCGGTCCTTTCGGGTCAAACAGTGCCAGTTCACAACCACTCAGAGACAGCATGAGCATAATAATAACGAAGCTCAGCAACAACTTTTTAAGCATACGAAACCTATCTGATTTCCATTCTAAACGAATATTTGCGCTTCTTATTCAAAGCATAAATATCGAACCAGAATATTAAGTTAATATGATAATAATTACCATTTGCATTTCCGTTGCGATCTTAAATGTTGTTAGACAGAAACTCAACCCCCTACTTGATGTAGATCAAAGATTTTTTTTATCTTTTGACGTATGGCAACTACACTAATTTAAGGTCATATCAATCAAGTATTTATTGGGGGCACAATGAAAAGACTGTTTTATGCGACCAACAACCTAGATGATGCAGAGTCTATTTCCGATGAGGTACATAAGTTAGGCATAGACGATCATCACTTTTATGTGCTCAGTCGCGACGATAGTGGCATCAAATCTCATCATTTGCACGGGTCATCTAACATTGATAAAACGGATATTATTGCCGCTAAAAAACGTGCAAAAATAATGTCTTTCGGGATATCAGCCATCATCGTTGCAATCATTGCACTGTCAACTAACACGCTTAATAGTCAATTACTTTGGGCCATATTTGCCGCGATATGTGCTTATGTAGTGATAAACTTTATATTGCTCATTACGGGTGGATCATTCGATGGATACTTTAAATCAGTCATTAATGAGCGACTCGACTCAGGTGAAGTCATTATTATTATTGATGTAGAAAAAGCGCAGTCGAAAAAAGTCGAGCAACAACTCGATGCCCATGCCCAAGCACAGTTTTTAGCCGACAGCTCTAATTTGGCTTCGCCTATTCCTGATTAAGAAAATTAGCCAATATGCTGAATAAAATGCAAGTTAACCACCTGTGCCGTCAGTAGCACCCTGTTGCTTGGCACTGGTGGCTTAATAAATTCAAAGTTGATATTTACTCTCTAACTATTATCAATTATTTATACAATCTGTATGGCAACCTACCCCACCGCACGTTGTTGCAAACTACTGTTACGGATCGTAAAGGCTTTTTCATGTACCGAGCTGACAAAGTGCCATTCACTGTCCACTGAATCAGCAGTAAATGTGACGGTCATAAAACCACGCTGGTGAATATTAGCAAAGTCCAGATCGTCAATTAACAGTTGTAGCGCGTTCGCAAATTGCTTAGCTTGCTCATCAGGCAATTTAAGGTAGTACTCTAACCCTGGAGAACTCACACCTGGTGTTGCAAACTCATAGCCGCACACATCTCCTTGTGCATTACATAATCTACCCGACCACGCATTATGAGTATCACCAGCAAGCACCACTAAGTTTTTGTTTGCCACTTTTGCCGTCTGTAACACCACTTCACGTTCAACAGGGTAACCATCCCAGGCGTCTAAATTGTAAGGTGCCACAAAATTGACTCTCGTCAACTCTTGTTCCGTTAGAGATGGATCCCCCTCCTTTGCACGCCCTTTAATTTGTGCTAACGCTAACAATTGCTCCGCCATTGACGTTGATGGATTAGCCAATGCTGTCAATAACTCAGCAGGCATCATCATTTTAGTCATCAACACTTGTTGCCCCAACACTTGCCATTTAGCATTCGACGTTTTCATACTATCTGTCAACCAGGTGAGCTGTTTTGTGCCCAGCAGTTGTTGCTTAGGTGTGACTAAATCAGCCTGAAAACTTGCAAAGTCCATCGCTCCAGAAGTTGTATCTAGGTAATCCCGATACTCTAGTGATTTTGCTCGGGCTTCATTGCGCGTATCGAGCATATAAAGCGACACCAAATCACCAAATTCGAACTTCCTGTATAGCGCCTCTGTCTGGTCTATTACATATGGACGAACGGGCATCCATTCATAATACGCTTGCAGTGCCGCAAGTTTTCTCTCACTAAACTCCCCCTCTCCTGCATTATGATTTTCAGCACCTGTTGTGTAGGTATCATTACATATTTCATGGTCATCCCATACAGCAATAAAAGGCGCTTTTTGATGCAATGCCTGCAACCCATCGTCTGTTCGATATTTGGCGTAGCGTTTTCGATATTCTTCAAGCGTAATAACTTCATCACTATTATCATCATCAAGCGCTCGGCCTAAGGCTTCGGCGTGTTCGGTTGCATATTCACCCATGCCGTACTCGTAAATGTAATCGCCTAGGTGTAATACCGCATCAAGGTCATTCATTGTAGCCGCGTGTGCGTATGCGTGAAAATAACCTGCGGGGTAATTAGCACAGGACAGCACCGCAAACTTAACATGAGATACGTCACTTTGCGGAAGCGTTTTACATTGCCCAATGGGGGAAACCGTGCCATCAGTAACAAATCGATAATAATATCGAGTATTGGCTTTTAAACCTGCTAAATCAACTTTGACGGTATAATCACTGTTCTTCAATGCAACCACGCTCTGGCTCATAGCAGCAACCGTAAATTCATCTTCCTCAGACACTTGAAGTGTTAAGTTTATATGATTAGGGTCACCCTCTGGTGTCACTCTTGTCCACAAGATTATACTATCTGCTAGCGGATCCCCGCTGGCAACCCCGTGCTTAAAATCAATCTCAACTTCGTTACTCGCGAGTGAGGCTTTATCATGACTGCTACCACAGCCGACCAATGATAGAGCGACGGTTGTAGCCCCCATACCAAGCAAAGCGCTTTTCATAAAATCACGACGTGATAACGTGCCCATTGTTGTTCCTTACATCACTACTTTAATTGAAGAACCAGCATAATAATGATGAGAGATGACAATTGTACGACTGGTCACACCACAATGATGAATTTGCTCAATAAGTAGATACCAAGTGACCTCATTGTTAGATGTGTGGAATATTAAAGTAACTCCATACTTTTATTATGAAATATTACTGGTTATCTTGAACAATTTTTATGCGTCAATAGATGTTTACTGCATAGCAATGCTTAACTGGCGCCAAATACATGCATCACCTCTTCATTTTCTATATGATGCCGCCCAAATATAATTCTAATGAATAGGATAAAAAGTATGAGTAACGCCTCAGAAGCGATATCACACGATATACCTTCAGACAGTAGAGGACGCTGGAATCAGCATGATACACAGTGGGTGCTAAGCTTATTTGGTACCGCCGTCGGTGCTGGTATTTTATTTTTACCCATTAATATTGGGATCGGTGGTTTCTGGCCATTACTGATCATGACCGTATTGGCATTCCCAATGACGTATTTAGCACATCGAGGGTTAGCCCGTTTTGTACTGTCTTCGAAGCAAGCTGATGCAGACTTTACAGATGTTGTTGAGGAGCATTTTGGTGCGGGAGCCGGGCGGTTAATTTCGCTACTATACTTTTTTTCAATTTTTCCTATTTTACTCATCTATGGTGTCGGATTGACCAATACGGTCGATAGCTTTATCGTTAACCAGTTAGTATTAGAGTCACCACCAAGAGTGGTTCTTTCTGGTATATTAGTCGCTGGCATGATTGCAATTATGATGGGTGGTGAAAAGCTACTGATGCGCACTTTTTCGGCACTTGTATATCCATTAGTCGCAGTACTTTTATTCTTATCATTATATTTAGTCCCTAATTGGCAAATCCCAGTTATCAATACACCCGATGCGGTAAGTCTTACCCAAACCCTATGGTTATCAGTACCAATTGTGGTGTTTTCTTTTAGCCATGCAGCGGCTATCTCAAGCTTTGTGAATGTACAACGCCGTCATTATAAAGAACGTGCAGTTAGCAAATCAGAAAAAATTCTGCAATGTACATCAATCATGTTGATAGTATTTGTGCTGTTATTTGTATTCTCTTGTGTATTGTCTTTATCACCCGAGCAAATGACGCAAGCAAAACAGGCGAACGTCTCGGTGCTGTCTTACTTGGCCAATGTTTATGACAACCCCTATATTGCGATGCTGGGCCCTCTGGTGGCTTTTATTGCTATTACGTCATCGTTTTTAGGCCATTTTTTAGGTGCACGAGAAAGCTTTAATGGCTTAATGAGTAAGCAAACATCACTCACAATCGCCACGATAGACAAACTGGGTGTCGCACTGATGTTTATCGCTATTTGGGTCTGTGCCGTACTTAATCCTAGTATTCTCGATATGATGGGCGCTATTTCCGGACCTATTATTGCCATGATTTTATTTATCATGCCAACGATTGCTGTCTATAAAGTACCTGCATTGCAACAATACAAAGGAAAACTAGGCACGTACTTTGTTTTAGCTGTCGGCGTACTGTCTGTGTCGGCATTACTGTTTAATATGCTTGGATAATACCTGATATAAAAGAGACTCAGTGGTTAAAACTGAGTTTCTTATATAAACTTCTACAAACTAACGTACGCCAACAAACCGACGTCTTAACACGCCCGTCATCAGCACAATACTAAAAAATAACGAGCCACTTGATGAAGACCCTGTCGGTTGTGGTTCAGGTGTTGGTGTAGGCACTTTATTTACTAAAACATTAACGGGTGGAGACAAATCATTCGCCGTTGTTGGATCTGAATCAATGATAGCAACGCTCGTCACGGATACGAGGTTACCTCCATCTGGGTTTGTATCGGTATCCACGCATTGAGCCGATGTATAATTCACTACAGGCACCTCGCCGCAGCGATTTAAGTTCGAAATTTTATCAACAATCGCCATCCCTTGAGTGCCAATCACTTCCCCAAATACAGTATAACCCCCATTGTCAGAGTCTAAGCTTGTACTATTATCCTTCAAGTTTATATACCACTGACTGGTTGCGCTATTTGGCTGGTTTTGCAATTTAGCCATTGCAATAGTGCCACGAATATTAGACAACTTAGGCTCATTTACAACTGGTGTATTTGTTTCTATCGCAGTCAGTGGAATGCTACCATCATATTTATAGCCGCCGCCTTGGACGACAAAGTTTGGTACACTGCGGTGTACTGTCGAATCGACATAGCGCGCTTGATTCACATAGCGTAAAAAGTTGCCAACGGTCTCCGGTGTCGTTTGGTCATATAAGTTGACCTGAAAAGAGCCTTGAGTCGTGTTAAATTCAACAATGGTCGCAGACGCACTAAAACACGTCAACAGTGCTGAAGCTATGGAGCATTCTTTCATTTTATTCATATATGGTTACCTATAAAATCATCGCACGCGGTAAAATTATTGTTAATAGAGCAAAGAATAACGGCAATAAAAACAAATAACCATAAAAACAGAGCAGAGTTACAAAAGGTAACATATTTAATGACTTATGTTACAAATGCATGCCATAAAACCCCTGACTAGTGCACATACTGCAACATATTAATAGCTTTAAACGTATCACAGTGACTATCCCAAAAAGTACATTTTTTCTTAAATTTCAGGTTTATTAATTTTTTCATATTTGACTATGAAAGAATGTCATCAATGTAAGAAACAAGGAGTGACTAACTTGAGCATCATAACATCAGTACCACAAAACAGTTTTATCGACACAGCTCGATTATGCATTAAGCAGATCAATGAGAGTTTAAGCTCACCAAATTACATACACTTGACCAGCAACACGCCTTTTATATTACATGGCGCATATAAAAACGATTCAGCCTGTATCCCCTTAACATTTATTGGCGTAAACGAAAGCCAATTATTATCTCATTCACAATTTACAGGTCACCTCATCGATTTAACAAATGAGATCCGTAGTCAGGAGTATATGGATGAAGCATTATTGATCATTCTCATTACACGCAGAAATAGTCAGCCCATGCTCGCCTTGTTCTCAGAATTTGAAACACTTAATCGACAACTCCCCTCAATAGATATATTGGCTCGTATGATCACCTGCACTGAAATGGCAAAGTTATTTCAAAGGCAGTATCTCCAGCAATAGATCACTTAATTAACATTGAAGCGCAATAAAAATATAAAAACCACAACAAAAAAAATGACAGCGCTATCATTAAAAAGGCTAGTTTTATAGACTTATAACAATTGCAGCGCTGATAACTTACCGTTACTATTGTTGCAAACCAAATGATTTAAATGAATTATCTTGTATAACTTGCGACACTTTTTTTATCTCGATGACAATGTTCAATTACCACAACAAATGGTCAATTGGCGGATCAGTGCCCTTCGCATCATTTTAGTAACCATGTTGAGTATCTGCGTTGTCATATTACTCCATAATCTTCATGCCTTAAATGACACAAAAAATACTCAGAACTTACAAGTTGCACTGAGCTTAACGACCATTTTGGCCGCTCTGTTATGTTTAAGCCAAAAATTCTACCAGCTCTGTGCGCATGCTTTATTATTAGTCATTATTGCAGCAGCAATCTCAATAAACCTATTTACTCCTGCATTGCAAGTAGCACAAATAGGTTCGATTTTTACCTACGTTACCCCCATCATTGCTTTATTATTAATCGGACAAAAAACGGCCTCTTGCTACGCAATTCTTAACCTAATTCCTCTGTATTTTATTTTTCAAGATCTCAGCACCTCAGTGCTCAATGCCCAAAATGAAGTGCTCAATAACGCCAATTATTACGTTCATTGCTTAGTGTTTTTCTTTTTCAACATTTGTATTCCTTTAGCGGTGTGGAGAACAAGCTTGGCAGCAAACCGCCTACATAAACAGTTTCAAAAACACACAAAACTTTTAGAGAAACAAAAGAACTTATATCGAAAATTCTTTCAAAAAGCCTATTCTGCGATCATATTAGTCAACGAAGAACAGCAAATAGTTGAAGCAAACCAAAAAGCTAAACAGCTATTAAACTTATATCATCACCCGTTACCTTGCCCAATTAGCCATGTCTTAAATGCGGCACTTGATCACACCACAAAACTCTATAAGGTCAACAATGCTATTGTACAAATTGACGCGCAAGAGCATCATGAAAAATCACTATCAGCATGGTATTTAAGTGACGCATCAGAACAATTCTACTTACAACAGCAGTTCAAAGCGCTCGGAGCCCAACACCATCAAACAAAATATTTCAATACCCACGTCAATTTGCCAAATACGACATGGTTAACAGAACAAATTGACACAGCCATTCAAGGAGGAGAACCCTTTGCGATAGCCATTGCAGATAATCAAAACTTACAAATGTTGGAACATGGTATCACCGCTGAACAAAGGAAGTTGCTATATAAACATATTAATAAGCTGTTTGAGCACTACCCTCAAGCTGGCAGTTCTGTTGCTTATTTAGGCTCGGGTAGAATTGGTTTTATTGCTCAGTACCATGAGTCATTACTAACAGTTGCTAAACATTGGCAGAATAATTTGGACTTTTGGGTGAAGCTTGGAGAGCTACAATACCATGCAAAATATGCCATTTCTCTCGCTGCCTACCCTCAGCATGGATATAGCGCTGAACGTCTAATCAAAAACGCAGTGCAAGCATGCGAGCTACGCCAATCAAACTCTTTATGCTCTATTTTTGACTTTAGTATCAAAAAACAACGACTCGCTCGCCACGAAATGGCACTTTTACTTGAAAAGGCACTTGAACAAGATGAACTTGAAATATACTTACAAGGTAAGCATTTCTCTTGCAGTCGCCTTATTGGTTTTGAGGCGCTAGCACGCTGGAATTGTAAATTGCTTGGTTTTGTCCCCGCAGGCGAATTTATTGCTATCGCCGAAGAGTTTGGCTTAATTGAGATGCTAACTCAGCATATTATAAGAAAATTATGCCAAACTCTATCTCACTATCCTGAGCTACCAATTCCCGTTGCAGTGAATGTCAGTGCACAAGACTTAGAACAAGACGACTTTGCCGCTCAAATAAAAGCTCACTTATCGGATCACCGACTCAGTCCTAGCGCGATTGAACTTGAATTAACCGAGTACAGTATTGCAAATGACAGAGCACATACTTTAATGCAATTAAAGTCGTTAAGTCAGTATGGCGTAAAAATTGCAATCGATGACTTCGGCACAGGGTACTCAAATATCGCCCGCTTAATTGAATACCCTATCACTCGCCTTAAATTTGATCGCAGCTTACTCGATCGAATTGATAGCGACAGAAACCAGCACGCATTACTCAGTGGAATGGTAAAAATATGTGCTGAAATGGGGATTGCAGCACTCGCTGAAGGCGTTGAAACACCTATACAACGTGACGCACTCGCAAGCCTAGGCATGCAAGAGTTTCAAGGCTATTTATACTCAAAGCCTCAGCCTATAGAGCAAGTGCTGAGTGAATTCGTCAATGAAATACAAAGTGGGCTGCGTACCTACTAAACCAGATGTAAACCCAATAGCCTTAATAATGACAGCGGCGAATCGCCGCTTCAATCTTAAAATATGTTTTAAGCAGGTAGGCACTACAACTTAAAGCGTGAGACCAATTCTTTCAAACGCATATACTCCCCTTCCAGTTCATTACAACAACCTGATGCGCTATCGATTGATTGATTGTTATTCGATGCGAGTTCACTTATAGAAGAGACCTGCTGTGCCATATCACGAGCAACCGCACTTTGCTCCGCAGTGGCAGTGGCAACTTGTGAATTATAACCTTCAATTTGCGCCACCTCTTGGTTTATTTCTTCAAACGAGCCGGTCACCTTGTGTGTGGTATCTAAGGTATCTTCTACGCTACCTAACGCAATTTTCATGGTGCTCACAGTTTGTTGTGTTCCATGTTGCAGTGTTTCAATAATAGTTTGAATTTCTTTTGTAGAGTCTTGAGTTTTTTGTGCCAAAGAGCGCACTTCATCCGCAACCACAGCAAACCCCCGCCCTTGTTCACCCGCACGAGCTGCTTCAATTGCCGCATTCAATGCCAACAGATTGGTTTGTTCAGCAATGCCTCTGATCACTTCCAAAACAGAACCTATATCATTACTGTCTTTTGCAACTCTATCAACGCTATTAGATGTCGTTGAGATCGTTTCTTTCAACGTCTCATTGTGATGCATATTTGCTTCTACATTGCGTTTTCCAACATTAACTTGATCCACCGCTGCATGCGTCGCATGATTGGAGCTTTTCGCTGATTGCGCTAATGAGTCTGACGTCTGAGCCATCTCTTCTATTGCAGCAGACAACCTCAATGTCATTTCTGACTGCTCTTCTGACTGTGTTGTTACAATATTAAAGTTATCTCTCAATGCCATCACTGAACGACTTAAATTAATCGAGGACTCTGATACCTCTTGCATGGCTTCGTTAATACTTTGCATCATTAAGTTAAACGAACGTTCAACTTGGCCAATTTCATCTTTATCCGACTTTCCTGTTCGCAAATCTGCTCTCAAAGACAAGTCGAGGCTATTCGCTACCGTCATTACAAAATCGTTCAGTTGTAATATTGGCTTAGATAAATAACTTCCTAATACCCAAGCAGCAGTTAAGCCTAAAGTAATAATTATCAAGGTACTAATAGCAACGGTAGTTACCAGCGTATTGTGGATATCATCCAAGGCAGCAAATCCTTCAGATTCATCTATTTCACTTAGAATTGCCCACTGAGCACCACCTACTTGTATCATGCCATATGCCGACGCAACTTTGACTCCTCTATAATCCTCAACGAGTTCAAAGTTTTGCTCGCCTCGCAACGCTGAGCGTACCGCCTTTGTATCTACAGGTGCAATGCCCAAAGACGAGTCCCGCGTATCAATTTGTTTTATAATGTCACTATCAATACCCGATTGACTCAATGCCGCTAAGTATGCTGATTTATCTTCCAATAAAAACCGGCTTTGAGAGCGCATAAGTCGGTCTTGGCCAACCAAATACGTTTCACCCGACAACCCTAAACCTCGAGATTGCCACTGTTGTTGATACGTCATAATGTCATTAATTCGATCGACGGGCGCTTGTAAAATCAATACACCTATGAGGTTGCCATGTTTATATATAGGTGATGAAAAAAACCCAGCTGGCGCTTCATATGATGGTGTATATGGCTGAAAGTCAACGACTTTCACTTCACCATCGGATAAGTTCATTCCGGCTTGGAAAGCTTTCCCCAGGCCTGAATTAGCATACGCCCCACTTTTTAATGAAGTAGCAAAGTCTAGCTCTTTAAATACCGAATAAACCACATTCCCCGTATTCGCGTCTGCGATAAAAATATCATAGTAGCCAAAGGCCTCTAAGATTTTTTTATACGCCGTATGGTATTGAACATGTGCATCTTGATATGCACTACCATCGCCAGGGTTAATAAGTTCACTTTTACTGCCCAATGGATGCGAGTTATTCGCAATATAAGTATATTGTAAAGCTCGACCATTGTCTGACAGCGCATTTTTCAGCCGTTGTACATCTATCGCTTTCCCATCATTCAGCGATATATAGGCCGTTAAGAATTGTTGCTGATAGAACTGCGATAACTTATTATCTATTTGATTAGAAGCAGCGCCAGTGTCTGACAATCCATATTGCTCAAACGCTCGGCCAAATTTTACCGTTGCATCCATTGTCATTGTTGAACTGGCTAACGTGGTAATGTGTTGCTCTATATTTTCTATGTAACTGACAATTTGTTCAGCTTTAGCATCTCTTAATCCCACTAACCTGTTTTTGAGTTGCTCTTCCAGCGCCTTTGACGTCATCGATTCCGCAATGGTTGTCAGTACTATGGATGTTGCAAGTACGCCAACAGCAATGATAATCGCTACATTCATAACAATTTTTGTTTTTATACGCACACTACTACCTCACCTTTAAAAACATAAAATATCCCTTAAGTGTCTTATAAAATTTAGTTGAGTTAACCGTAATAGCCAAACCAAAAACCCATAAAAAAGTATTTATTTTTCATATGGCTGACTATACAGCTAATTGACTAACTAAATATCTCCGCGATATTAATACCATCACAATATATCGCTTAGTTTGACGTTTGTATGACAACTGGTATCTTTGCATAAGTGAGTATGCTGAAAGCAATAATTGATGCTCTAATTGATTAATCTATATTAAATAAGCAGCTAAATAATACAGGTTTAAATTACTGGGGAATGCCTTTGTTTAAATTTAATTGTTACTCCTCAAACAGCACTGATACACCACATGCACTCAATGAGATTGAGGCACAGCTTAATCACGCACATAACGCCACATTTTTAATTGTTTATTTTGATGTGCAATTAAACGCTGAGGTAATTTGGCGATGGCTATCAGCACAGTTTGAGAATACACAATTCATTCTAAGCAGCTCATGCCAAGGGAGCTTTTGCCACAATGAATACTATAATCACGCTTTTGCTACACTCACAGTAGTTAGCATCAGCGACCCATCTGGCTATTATTTCGTCAGCTCTGGTAAGCGAGATAATTTATCGACATTTGACACGGCGCAAAGTGCCACTAACCAACTACTCAAAAACACCTTCAGTGAATCACCTGAGCTACTTTGGATCACCCTCTCGCCTGGAGATGAAGAGCAAGCCATAGCTGGAATACAAGCAGCTATCGGGCAACGAGTCCCTATTATAGGAGGGTCAGCATCAGATAACGATGTATCTGGTCAATGGCAAGTCTACACACATCACACAGCGACTCCCTGTAGCATGGCCATCGCGAGTCTAACGCCTTCGGTAGCCGTTTCGTTTTCATTCTCTTCTGGTTACGCTCCATCGGGTCTTACAACTAAAGTCACACAAGCTTCTGGTAGAAATGTTGCTACACTCGATAATACGCCCGCGGCAATACGGTATAATCAATTAACAAATGGTACCATTTCGCAAAGTCTCACGGGAGGTAACATTCTAGGCCTGACTTCCTTTCATCCAATAGGCCGAGAAGTCAGTAAAGATGAGTATTTATTGAGTCACCCTGAAAATGTCCACTCAAATGGCACTCTATCGTTATTCTCCAGCTTAGATGAAGGCGATGTTCTTCATATTATGCATGGTTCAACCGACAGTTTACTCCGCAGAGCACACCAGGTGATCCATAATGCGCAACACACACTTGATGACCCCGCTCTGTCAGGATGTATGCTTATTTATTGTGCTGGCTGCATGCTCAGCGTTAAGTCTCAATTTGAACAAGTTACTAAGAACATTTGCCAAGATTTTAACAGTGTACCTGTCGCAGGAGTCTATACCTTTGGTGAACAAGGTTGCTTTTTAGATGGCCAATCTCGACATGGAAATTTAATGATTTCTGCTCTCGTATTTGGTGCCACACATGATTAACAGCGAACATCAGCAACTTATCAAAGACAATGAACGATTACTTGAAAAAGTAGCGAGACTAGAGAGAACAGTCGAAGTTACACGCACACAACAAGCTGAGTCTCTCGTTTTATTAGAAGGTATGAGCGCCTCTTTACAAGCATCTACAGTTGAACAAATATATCAATCCGTGTTCACTACACTTAAAAAACAAACGCCTTTCGACACAGCCCTGTTACTCACACCGGCCATGCCGGGTACACTTAATGTGGCAGCCACAAGCAACAATGTACCTATGCAGCAAAACATTATTGTCGACCCCCTCTTAAAATCAGTGTTAACGGGGCCTGCAAAAGCCATCATTGATATTCAACTGCTCAATCCTGATTGGTTGCCAACACTGACAGCGCCCCACCATCACAGTGCACTCATTGCATCATTCAGCTATAAAAGCTCGGTCTGCTTATTGATGCTTTTTGATATAAATAAAGGTGCTTATTTACGAAAAGATGCCCAAGCAATCAATCGAATCACCGGACTTATAGAGCAAACACTCGATCAAGTAGAAAAGCGTTTTATAGAGCTAGAAGCACAACAGTTACGTGTCGAGTCTGAACGCGTACAAGGCAATCTACTGCGTCAAGAAAAAATGGCTTCTTTGGGGCAGTTAGCCGCAGGAATAGCACACGAGATCAATAACCCTATTAGCTTCATTGGCAGTAACTTGCAACTCATGCAAACGCAGGTCAAAAACTTGTATTTATTCCATCAGAACCTCAATAAACAGCTTGCACCTAGTAATCAGCGTCTCTTTACATTAATGGCAGAAACCTATCCATGTGACTTTCTTGAAAGTGACTTTAATGAACTCTTTAATGATTGTAGGGAAGGTGTCGAACGGGTGAGTTACATTGTAAAGTCATTAAAAACCTACTGCCAAGCCAATGACAGTAACTGGCAGTTAAATAATGTTTGCGAAGGATTTAGCCTCACTCTAAAAATGCTTGAAAATCAGTTAAAATATAATTGTGTCATTTCAGAGTATCACGCTGATATTCCCGACAGTTACTGCATCAACAGTGAGCTAAATCAAGTGTACTTAAATTTGTTACTTAATGCTGTACAAAGTATGCATGGTCACGGCAAAATAATCATTCGTAGTTACGCTAAAAACAATACCATTTTTATAGAAGTGCAAGACAACGGTATGGGTATTGCGCCCTCTAAAATTAACCGAATCTTTGACCCTTTTTATACTACCAAAGAAGTTGGTCAAGGCACCGGCTTAGGACTCTCTATTTCACATGCTATTGTGAAAAAACACCAAGGAGAGATACATGTTAAAAGTAAAGTAAATCAAGGAAGTAAATTTACTATTGCACTTCCTGTTTTATCGCTTCCACCGACCTGAATACGCAAAGCTGGTCTATTGAATCCATGCCACTAAATATAAGATCTATTTTTACACAAAAAAACACACAGCCAAAAGGGAAGTATTGGGGTTGGCTTTTTTCTATAAAATTAATTGACGCAATACGTACAGATTTCAGCTTATAAAATAACGCTTATAGTCAAGAATATTGATATGAGTACACACATAAAAAACGCCTAATTAAGGCGCTTTTTTAAATGCCACACTTTAAGTAAAGTGTACGCGATATTGCGTTTATCAACTATGGGTATGTATAGCTTGACTGCAAACCAAGTGGAAAACCAAGTCCCCAATATGCAAGCAAAAATAAACTCCAACCAATTAAAAATGCGATTGAGTACGGTAACATCATCGCAATCAGCGTTCCAATTCCAGTCCCTTTAACATACTTCTGACAATACACCACAACTAACGGAAAGTATGGCATCAAAGGCGTAATAATATTCGAGCTAGAATCACCTACGCGATAGGCCGCTTGTGTTAAATCAGGAGAAATACCTAATTGCATTAACATTGGCACAAATATGGGCCCTAGCAAGGCCCATTTAGCTGAGCTTGAACCAACGAAAAGGTTAACAAAAGCGGTTAAGAAGATAATACCTACCACGGTCACTGAGCTTGGCAATGCCATTGCTTTTAATACTTGAGCACCTTCAATTGCCAATAATGCGCCCAAGTTTGATTGACTAAATGCAGCAATAAACAAAGCACAGAAAAATGCCATTACAATATAATAGGCCATACTGCCCATTGCTTTGCTCATTGCATCTATCATATCTTTCGAGCTTTTAAATGTCCCAACCATGAAACCGAATATGGCACCAGGGATCCAAAACAGTAAAAAGATCAGCGGGACGATAGACTGCATAAGGGGGGCACTAAAATCAGTTAATGAACCATTAGGGCTGCGTAATGCAGATTCTTCGCCACTTGATGCATATGCGAGTAGCGCAAGTCCTGCAATCATCACTGAAGATGCCACATAAAAGGCTGTACGTTCCTTTCCTGTCACTTCATCAAAGGCTGGTAAGTTTTCAGTATCACCGTCTATCTGAGTGTCTTTTAGACGCGGCTCAATAATTTTATCGGTGATATACCAACCCAGTAAAATAATAAAAAGGCTTGATGCCGACGTGAAGAACCAATTGTTTAATGGGTTAATCGACATAGTTGGATCAATAATATGTGCGGCGCTTTGCGTAAAGCTTTGCAGTAATGGATCAATACCAGAAGGAATAAAGTTTGCGCTAAAGCCACCACTAACCCCAGCAAAAGCTGCTGCAATACCAGCCAGCGGGTGTCGACCCATCGCATAATAGATAACCCCTGCAATAGGGATCACCAAAACATAACCTGCATCAGTAGCCGTATGACTAACGATTGCAATTAATATAATGGATGGCGTTAATAACGCCTGAGGCGTTCTTTTTAGCATCAACTTTAAGCCCGCATTAATATAACCCGAGTGCTCAGCAACACCAACCCCTAACATCGCAACAAGTACAACACCTAATGGTGCAAACCCAGTGAATGTTTTAACCATAGAAGACAAAAAGCCAGCTAATGCATCCCCACTAAGTAAGTTATTTACAACAATCGCTTGTCCTGTTCTTGGGTCTATCGCATCAAAGCTTGTGCCTGAAAATAACCAAGATAAAAACCAAATTAATATCATCGCAATTAAAAATATAATCGCTGGATCAGGTAACTTATTGCCGACTCGTTCTATTGAGTTCAAAAACCGCGTGATCACCCCTGAAGGTGCCGCTGCACTTGTTTGTTGCGTCATCTTTCATCTCTAAATAGCAAAATTGATTAACCTTAACGCAATTTACTATTAACTCGCAATAATTTGCGCCCTAAATTGGGACTAATAATGTAATATACCGCCTGATAGCACCTTTGAGATGTTTTTTTAGTCTAATCGTCTTCAATTCTTTCACTTTGAACTATTCTTGTATTTAAGCTTCGTAAGGATATACCCATGATTGACATTGATGATTCAGTTCTTAAAGATATTAAAAGCGGGTTTAACTTACCACCTAAGCCCGAATTACTCAGCCAGCTACAAGACAGTCTAAAGGAAGATGAACCTGATTTATGCCAAATAGCTAGCTTGATCGCAACCGACATAGCGACCTCTGCTGCTGTATTAAAAGTAATCAATTCGAGTAGTTATGGGATGTCTAGAACTATTACTGATATTAGACAAGCGGTGATGTTTTTAGGGCTGGATAGCATTACCCAATTGGTTACCGGATTCTTGATAAAGCAAGCCTTTGATCAAAACAAGTGCTGTATTAAACTTGAGCGATTTTGGGATACTGCAACTGAAATTGCGGATGTTGCGACCCTGATTGGTAAAAAAATAAAATCAAAAGTGCCTGTCGAAAACTTACATATGCTGGGCCTATTTCACGACGCGGGTATACCTGCTATGGCAATGAAATACTCAAATTATGTGGATGTATTAGCAACAGCAAATGAAAATTATGATCAAAACCTCGTCTTCCATGAAGAATCTTTTTTTCATACTAACCACGCCGTCATTGGTTATTATTTAGCAAATAGTTGGAACTTACCAAAAAATATCTGCCAGCTAATCCTACGTCACCACGATGTACACTATTTTTCAGAAAAGCATCCAAATGATGAAAAACTGTGTATGGCTGCGCTCAAAATGGCTGAAGACTTAGTACATGTCAATAAACGATTCGTGCCTGATCCGGATTGGCATCATGTGAAAGCTTCTGTTTTAAAAGTGCTCGATCTTGAAGAAGATGATTACCAAGATATTAGAGATGATGTACAAGATTACTTTATTGAATAGTCTCGTTAGCTAAAGCTACCAGCGCCTTAGATACCGTGTTGTGTACGAGTTTTATGATTTTATTATAAGCACTAAATTTTCTAGCACTCTCAACGTCTATAACTTTAATTAAATGTAAACAAATGAAAATACCCTCTTGATATTTAGCCATTAATAGCATATAAATCGTTCCAAATTAATAATAACAGTTCTAGATGGCGTTTGCTTTGGATTAATCATTCCCTGTACGCTTAAAACTGTGAATTAATAATTCAAACCTATGATTTATATAATTAAAAATACAATACAGCATAAACATTTTGAATGTTTTCTAACCCCTAAAAATACGACAGAGAGAGTTTCAAATTGCAACTGGTCAATTTAAATATTGCGATTATTGATGAAAATAAAATAAACGTTGAAATTCTCTCAAAAATGCTTCAAAGCTTAGGGGTATTCAATGTATTTACCTTCTATCATCCGCAACAATTTGTCGATGAGGTAGAAACTCAGCAATTCGACATGCTATTTCTTGACCATAATATCGACCAATTACATAACCACTATGACATGATCAGTGATCTTATTTTTGCTGACAAATTACTACCAACGACTCGACTTATATACTTAGCTCCAGAAAATACATCGTTTGATTATACGTGTGAATACCCCTTTCATAGTACACAAATGCTCATACGCCCTTTCAACACGGCTCAAATTTCAGAGCAATTGAAGCTACATGTTTTACAAATCACTGAATTTAAAACCGCCTATCACTTTATTAGTCAAAAACACTATAAACGCGCACTATTGCATTTAAAAAACTTAAGAAATCGAAATTATCCAAACTATTTAAAAAAATCTAGAAATCAACTGCTTGTTAATTTGCTACAACAACTAGGGCAATATAGTATCGCTAAAAAACTGCTAGTGCCACTTGCAAAAAAACACATCCATTGGGCCAGTTGGAGCTTATTTCATGTAAATTATGAACTCAAAGAGCTTGATAAATGTAAGCAGTTCTTAGCTTCACCACTCATTCAAAAGGTATATCCCGTTCGCGTATTTTATTGGCAGATTTATTTGTCGTGGCAAACTGGTAAGCGTGACATCGCAACGGAACAGGTTCTAGCATTTGAGCTGGATAAAATGTCGCCTATGATGTTACGTTTGAGCCTCATGACATTGCATGCAAACCATGAGATCAATGCGCTTGAAAACCTATTTAATCGAACACAAACAATACGTAGCGATAATATTGACTATCAAAACTTCATAGCTTGCCTACGCGCAAGGACGATGATTTTATCGGCGCTTTTTGAGCAAACAGATATCCATATCAGTAATGCTAAACAAAGTCTTATTGGTGTACAAAAAACAATGCAAGCCACCCAACCCACAGAATTTAGTACGCTTATGGTGGCGCTTATGACCCTTGATGGCAACAATTCCGTCGCAAAGGGAAAATTGTATCAATTGGCACAACACAGTAGTGATGATCCTATTCAAATCATTTTTCAAGCATATTTGTATCACCACTTAGGTGAACACCAAGATGCATTTGAGTGTATTTACACTGCACATCAATTGATCAACCGACAACTTAAAAATTGCCAACACGTATTAGCAGGGTTAATGCATAAGATCATATTTGAACACATGTATCATGATAGTTCCTCGCGCGCCCGTGCTTATGAAAAACTAGGACAACGCGTTTATGCTTCAGGTGAATACAAAAATGCCGTTAAAATTTATGGCCATGCGCTCAACGCTGGAGTCAATAGCAATGAAATTAAATCTCGTTTAGAAGAATGTATACACTTAAGTGGTATCACTGACCACTTTTACCAAACGCAAATGGATACAGTCACCGCGTAATGGATACATTTACTCCTTCACTTTAGCCAACTTACAGCTCTACCTTATGTAAAATTACTGTTTATATAAAGGTTTACACAGGTTAATATACTCAAATAGATGTCAGTCTCGCCTATTAGGTAGATACTGTTCGTACTATTATCTTGAATATCGCAGTAACCAAAAACATAACCATAACCATTGTAATTTTGATATCATGTAAAAAGGATGTATTCGTGCTTGCAAATATCCAAAACAAGTTTAACTCTCTTGGACCAGGAATACTCATGGCCACCGCCGCAATTGGTGGCTCACATCTTGTCGCAGCAACACAAGCTGGTGCATTATTTGGTTGGCAATTATTGTGGCTTATTGTTGCTGTGAACTTATTAAAATACCCGTTTTTTCGCTTTGGTGTTGAATATACGCTGCATACTCAAAACAGTGTTATTCACGGCTATAAACAACAAGGAATTGCCATATTTATTGCATTTGCTGGACTCAATGTGATTGCCGCGATAGTAAATACCGCGGGTGTGTTGTTACTAACAGCAAGCTTACTTCATTACGCCCTTCCCATTCAGGCTAGTGTCACTACTTTATGTTTTGCAATACTGACTGTGTGCCTAATCATCTTACTCTTTGGCCATTACAAGGTACTAGATAAAGCCAGTAAATGGATCATGAGTGTGTTAACACTCGCGACTTTATCGGCATTGGCAATTGCCATATTGCAAGGGAGTGCCCATCCAGCTCCTGAGGTAATGCCTGAGCCGTACCAATTAGCCATGTTAGGTTTTTTGGTTGTGCTAATGGGGTGGATGCCCGCACCTATAGAAATATCAGCGATTAACTCACTTTGGATCAAAGCAAAATGTAGAAATATGCAGTTGAGCTACTGCCAAGGCATGTTCGACTTCAATTTAGGCTATGGGCTTACCGCCTTTTTGGCAATTGTTTTTTTCGCGCTGGGTGTACTCGTGCAATTTGGTAGTACCAGTAAAATAGAACTAGCGGGTGTCGCTTTTAGCAAACAATTAATAGATATGTACACACTCACTATCGGTGAGTGGGCACGAAGTTTAGTGTCTACTATTGCATTCCTATGTATGTTTGGCACAACACTTACCGTACTTGATGGGTACGCCAGAACATTAAATGACGCATTGTCATTAATTCGTAAAGATCCCCCAAAAAATAGTCTTACAGCACTGATATTATTACAGGCAAGTTTAGGGATGGCGGTTGTGTTATTTTTCAAAGCGAACCTCAAAGAAATGCTCACGTTTGCAATGACTTTGGCATTTGTTACCACCCCATTATTTGCATGGTTTAATTACCGCCTGGTAACGAGCATCAAAAAGCCGCCAACAGGTATGTTAAAAGTACTCACATGGGTAGGTCTGGCTTATTTATTTGGGTTTACTCTCTTATTTGTATACTGGCGCTTTTAAGCATAGGTATGAGTAACATACACGTGCACTGTGTTACTCATACAACTTAACTTTTACTGCTAATCATTTAAACGAAAGTCGATTTGTACGGTAGACTTTGCCGGCACAGCTTTGCCGTCAACAAATTTAGGGGCATATCTCCACTGTTTCAATGCCTTTATTGACGGCTTTTGAAATCCAATATTCTCATCTGGATTCAAAACTAAAATATCCTCAACAAATCCACTTGGCGTCACTGTAAACTCCAATTGTACGAACCCTTCCCGAGAAAATTCAGCTGCTCTTCGTGGGTAAATAGGTGCTTGCCTGTAAAGTGGGGTCTGCTCAATGTTATTGTTCCAGGGCCGCATTTTTGCGATGGCCACACAATGCTTGGTTGCCGCTTCACTATTTCCAACACGCTCATAAGCTGCCACGAGCCTAGAGTGTGCAAAGAGCTCCATTGGGTGTTCAAAATCTAGATTTTCATCAAACACATTAACAATATTATTCAACCGTTCTATCGCTTCATTATGACGCTTGCGTCCAGTTTCATAGGCTGCTACCCACATATCTACTTCAAGCCGATGTAAAGCGTTAGCAGGCAAGTGCGCACTGTTAAGTTCATCAGTGCGTTTTAAGTATCGCTTAGCTTTTCGATAATGCCTTTGCTCTTCAAAGAATATTTTCGCTGCTTCAAAATTAATCTTCGACTCAAGTAATAAATCTTGCTTTTTTTGTGCTATTGCAATGGCACTATCAATAAATTCAGAGCCGGAGCTTCGACGTCCTAACTGCACCGTTGCTTCGGTGAGTGATATCAACGGGTCAATTAACTGTTGGCTGGCTTCACCATGTAACTTCTGTGTCCCTGTAACTATTTTCTTATAAAGAGCGACTCTTTCTTCGGCCATTTTACTAGGCATAGCCTCGGCATAATTCGCGGCTAAATTCAGTGTGTTTTGATGCTCAGCGCCATATATTTCTTGCCCCAGTTGATAGGCTTGTTCAGCAAGTAATTGCTTCTGAGTATCATCTTTGTGCGCGACGGCTTGCTGATAGGCTTGGTAGACTTGTTTAAATTCTTTCTGTGTATCTGCACTAGCGTGAATATTAGCGCTAAGTAACAATAATGTCGCGAGAGTTCCATGTTTTATATAGTTCATATTATATCCATATATAATTTTATAATTACCTGATTATTAATATCATAATCTTCAGGCATAAAAAAACCGTGCTAAGCACGGTTTAAGTATAGCGTATTTTAACTAGCTTAACGCTTTAACTTGCTCCCATATGGACACAACATGAGCCTTATCTTCGTCGGTCAACTCTCCATTGCGATAAGCTTTAACTAAACTTTTCTCAACGTTATCATTTAACTCTGTCGAGCTAAGTGCTTCGCCCTCTACCTGAGCATATCCAACCGCAAGATCAAAATGACCACGTAAATAACCGCCCGCAAATAATTCATCATCACTGGCTTTATCAACTAAATCATCAAAAAATTGTTGGGCAGTTTCTACATAATCTTGAAATGACATGACTTCTCCTAATTTAAATCTTGGTGGCCTACAGCATACATCACGTGATCATTGTACCCTGTGATCACTTTAATATAACCACTTAATTCGTTATCTAACGCTTGATCACCTGTGTCTGCAATTAATGGACGCCCGTTCAGCGCTTGTAACTTAGTCTTTGTTGCCACAATGATTATATTCTCACGCCCTACTTTGCGTATTAAATCTGGGCTCAACTGTTGATTACCTCGTCCAAAAATATGACCTTGACCGCCAATCAACGTAATCACTAATTTAGTCGGGCACAAACCGGCACTATCATAAAGTTGAGCTGCCGTCATATCTTGCCCTAACAGGGTATGATCTTTGATCAAATCAACACCAAGCAATGTATTATCTAGCCCTAATTCTTCCATAATAGCCGCAACGGTCGACCCTGAGCCCATTATATATTGCTCGTCCTCGTCCATTTCACTGATCACATAAGCAGATAAATCTGCAAGTACTAACTCGTCAGTTTCTTTACCGCCATTCTTCACACTTTGCACGTAACGAACCTCTGAAGGTACCTGCATTTCTCCATAACGCTTTGCTTTCACTGTTCCTTGTCGAAAGGCAACCTCATCAATGTCCATCACATTCGCTTCACCTAATGTAACCAAATCACCATTAATCAACATCTCCACTACTCGACCGGCTGCTTTTGGGGTAATGGCATAAACCCCCGAATGTATCTTACATCCGGCGGGAACCCCCAAGACTGGTAGTTGCTCACCGACAGCAGCACAAATATTTCTTGCTGTTCCATCTCCGCCAGCAAATAAAATCATATCAACACCTTGCGCTAGCATTTCTTTAGCTGCAGCTTCAGTATCTTGTGGGCAGGTCTTAGCGCCTGTAGAAAACACGACCTGTGTTTCAAAACCCAATGCTTTTGCACATAACTCACCCATGTCGCCATTGACCGTGTAAATTTTTAGCTCCGCAATATATGGAACTAACAATTCCAATGCTTGACGTGTACGCAAATTGGCTTTCGGCTCAGCGCCCAACGCCAGTGCATGTTCAGCTGTATCTGCACCATCACTACCTTTGAGCGCAACACTGCCGCCTAAACCTGCAACTGGGTTAATAATCAAACCAAGTTTAAACTGCATCTAAGAACTCCTCTGGACACTGCCACTCAAACTGTTCGGCCATAAGTGGCCAAGGTGTACTGTAAAATTCACTTAGGGCTTTTAGTAATATCTCAGTTCGTTCACTAAAACCATCTTCAACCAAGCGCAGAACTTGCTTGTGTACGCGTGTTTGAAAACTAAAACGGCATGTTTGTGCCCCATTTAAGTTATCAATCGATACATTAAACGTAAAACCGGCAGCAATACTTAATGCCCATTCAATTGCCTGAGGCTTCACTTCGACACTTTCAAACTCTAACTGCTGCGCTTTATTTCGACCATCAGGGCAATACCAATAGCCATAATCTTCTAACAACCGGCGATGCTCTCCTGCAACTAACCAATGCGCAATTTCATGTAATGCACTGGCATAAAAACCATGTGCAAACACAATCTGATGAAACGGGGTTTCAATACTTGCGGGGATATAAACGGGTTCATGCTGACCTTTTATGAGCTTACTGTTATACGTTTGATAAAAGCTCTCGTCGAATATACGAATTAGATCGTGGATCTGGTGTGTCAAAGTGGTAATAGTTCCAAGTTAAGGGGGTAAGACAATCGACGTATTGTACGATTTTTTGCTGCTAATGTAAAAAACAAGGCCTAATTCAAAACAAATAAAACAGGGACTAACACTCCCCATTTGATTGGCTATTTGCATAACTAATCTGTGTTAATTCATAAACTATTAGACCCTAAAAACGGAACGATCATATCACTATTTCACCACTCGCTAGAAAGGGGTTAAATCTAAATTAAGGAAGATAAAAGTCGTTCCATAATCTTTATTTCTCAACGGAGAGAATATCTTTTTCAATTTCCTAAAAAGCCTTGTATTTTAATATAAATTTTACCACCAAGTAATAAACCAGCACAGCAAAGATAGGTATTACAAGAGTTAGTGTCTGGCTTTAGTGCATTAAACCAAGACGATACAACACGCCGAAAATATGGAAGGTCAGTTACCTGATAATGCATTAATACCGAAAACTACCGCGAACTCAATTTATTTAAAATGCACAATTATGCAGTGTAAAAACAGCTATTTTACAAAAAAAAAGCTATGCAATGCACAGCCTTTTTCTAAATAAAGTAAGTCGCCTCAGATCATGCGGGCTTTTCTTCACTACTTGGCTTAGCAACCACATTATCAGATTCAGCTTGTACTGAATCTTTAGCTTGTTCAGTTGGCACTTCTACCAATACCGTTTGAACTTTATCAGTTGCATAAAAACACGCTCCAGAATCAGCCAATTTCATTAAGCTTTCAGCTGGCGTAAACACCACATTTTCTGATGCATAAGTCGACAGTTCAGAGCACACTTTATTGATCCCACGCTTATCCATATAGCTAAATGGTCCGCCTAAGAATGGGGGGAAACCAATACCGAATATTGCACCGATATCTCCATCTCTGGCGCTAGCAATAATACCTTCATCTAAGCATCGAGCCGCCTCATTTAGCATCTGCGCAACGCACCGGCTAGCTATTTCTTGCTTGTTTAAACGGGGGCTTTGGGTGATCCCCAATAACTCATACACCGACTCGTCAACTTTTTTACCCTTTTTCTCATAGGTATAAAATCCACGATCGGTTTTCCTACCTAAGCGTTTAGAATCTATTAAACGTTCAAACGCATTCGGCGCTTTAAAACGCTCTCCCAGCTCTTTTTCAAGGATAGGCGCTATCTTCGACCCGATATCAATGCCTACTTCATCCAGCAACGCAAGCGGTCCAACTGGGAAGCCAAATTCGACTAACGCTTGGTCTATCTTTTCTATTGGTTCACCCGCCAAAAGTAAATTTGCCGCTTCATTCACATAAGGTGCAAGAATACGATTGACGTAGAAGCCCGCTTTATCTTTTACAACAATAGGCGTTTTACCTTGTTTGCGGGCAAAGTTTACTGTACGAGAAATCGTCTCTTGTGACGTGCCTTCATGAGGAATAATCTCTACCAATGGCATTTTCTCCACAGGAGAGAAATAATGAAGCCCAATGACGTTTTCAGGACGTTGAGCTTGCTCTGCTATTTGTGAGATTGGCAAAGATGATGTGTTACTAGCGAAAATAGTATCTTCCCGACTTTCCCGCTCAATATCAGCAACCATGCTTTGTTTTAAGTTCAAATCTTCAAATACAGCTTCGATTACCATATCGACATGCTTAAATGCTGTATAGTCGGTGCCGCCTGTGATCCGGTTCATTGTTAGTTGCAGCTCTGAGTGAGACATAATGCGACGTTTTTGACGTTTTGAGAGAATTTTATAACTATAATTCATCGCATTACTGACGCCTTGTTGCGCGACATCTTTAATTCGCACCAACGCACCCGCTTTCACTGCACTCACATGCGCAATCCCAGCTCCCATCAAACCGCCACCTAATACCGCGGTACGTTTAACAGGTGCCACATCATCACTTTTATATTCTTTTTTCATTTCAGTGGTGGCAAAAAAGATACCACGCAATGATTTAGATACATCTGTCATTACAAGATCTGCAAACCCTTCGGCTTCAGTCTTATACGCTTTTAGTTCTCCTAGCTCAACAGACGCACGCACTGCTTTAATAATATTCAACGGAGCCGGGTAATGCCCCCCTGTTTTTTTCATCACATTATCATGTGCTTTTTTGAAAATAATATTGCGACCAAACGGATTAGATTCTAATAACTTACTTATTTTATCAAGTTTAGGCTGCACCACTTTTGCTTTGCCTTTCATCGCATATTTTGCGGCAACGTCCAGTAAAATGCTATGAGGGACACTGTCATTTACTAAACCTGCTTTTTTTGCTTGTTTAGCGCGAATTTGTTTACCAGTTAACATCCATTCCAATGCTTTTTGAATACCAACCAGCTTAGGTAAACGCTGTGTGCCCCCACCGCCAGGTAACAAACCAAGTTGCACTTCCGGCAAACCAAGTTTGGTTAGAACACTATCGGTACAAATACGGTAATCACAGGCTAAAGCAAACTCTAACCCGCCGCCTAATGCCGCACCATGAATAGCTGCGACCGTTGGATAGGGCTGCTTTTTCATACTAAAAAATGCTTGTTGGCACATTTCAGACAATGCCAAAGCATCTTCACGTTGTTCAGCGCTATCCAACATTTTAATGTCGGCGCCAGCGATAAAGTTATCGGCTTTACCACTGATGAACACCATTCCTGTAATATTGTCGTCTTGCCCTTGCTTTAAGGTGACCAGTAGATCATCTGCGAAACTGTCCCGCAATGTATTCATTTTTTCGCCTGGCACATCAATAGTGACAATCGCAACGCGCTTTTCATTTAACTCATAAGTAAATACTGACATTATGCACTCTCCAATACAAAGGCCGCACCTAATCCACCAGCCGCACATGCTGTGGTTAATGCCAAACCGCCGCCACGGCGTTTTAGTTCATGCAAGCTTTGCGTAATTAAGCGAGCACCCGTTGCAGCAAACGGATGTCCATACGCAAGCGAACCACCATTGACGTTAAATTTATCCATATCAATTTCACCCAGTGCTTTTGCGCGCCCGAGCTTTTCTTTTGCAAACTTATCACATCCAAACATTTTCATATTTGCCAATGCCTGTGCAGCAAATGCTTCATGCATTTCAATAAGATCTAAATCTTGTAAGCTGATCCCCGCTCTATCAAGCGCTATTGGCGTCGAGTGAGCCGGCCCCATCAACATATCTTCTTGTACACCAATCGCTGAAAATGCAAAACTGCGTACATAACCTAGTATGTCATAACCCAGTGCTTTAGCTTTGCTTTCACTCATCATTAGGACCGCAGCTGCGCCATCCGTTAACGGTGTTGCATTCGCCGCGGTCACTGAACCATGCTGCCTATCAAACACAGGTTTAAGTTTTGCGTAACCTTCAAGTGTTGAATTACCACGAATATTGTTATCTTGCTCTATAAACGACTTATAAGGAGGAACATGTGCTGTCATCACCTCTTCATTAAGCAAACCGTCCGCCCATGCTTTAGCTGCCAATGAATGTGAACGATGCGCCATTGCATCTTGATCTGCACGGCTGATCCCATGTGTTTTTGCCATTTGTTCTGCGGTTTGGCCCATAGAAAGACCCGTAGAATACTCAGCCACGGCTGGCGGAACGGGCATTAAATCTTTCAAACGTAGTTTAGAAAATATTTGTAATCTCTGACCTAATGTACGCGCTTTGGTTAAATCGACTAAGCTGCCTGCAAGCTTTTTACTGACACCAATCGGTAACACAGAAGATGAATCCGCTCCGCCCGCTATACCCACTGTCGCTGAACCTGCAATGATTGACTCTGCAACATTAGCAATCGCTTGAAAGCTCGTTGCACATGCTCGAGATACTGAGTAGGCATCAACCGATACTGGCATACCCGTCCCTAATACGATTTCACGCGCAATATTTGGAGCTTCTGGCATTTGCACTACCTGTCCAAAAACCAGCTGGTCAATTTCACTCTTATCAAAATTCAGACGCTCAAGCATTTCATTGACGACCAATTTACCCAAATCTAATGCGGGCACATGATGAAACGCCGTCGCTTGTTTCGCAAATGGCGTACGTAAACCACTCACAATCGCGATTCTATCGCCTTTTGTTGTTTTTAGAATGTTTTGTTCAGACATTGATTTTGCTCTCCCGCTGACAGGTCTGACCTGTTTTATTTATCCTGATTCTAAACAACCCCTTTCATAATGCCAATAGAAAATTCAATATTGATGACAAAAGAAGCAAACCCCCTCTACCCTAGTTTGTTTTTTATACAGCTGCAAAAGTTATTGAAAAAACAAGGGAACTAAATAGAAACACACGGTCTAAGTAAACGCAAAATAACCAAAAAATTAATTTGAAAGACTTGAGTTCTTGGAGTGAAATCCTTATAACTTAGGAAAAATTTGTCAGTACAAGGACAAAGCAATGGCTGTAAATGAATTTTCTGAACTAAAAAACTATCTTGATACCCAAATTATAGGTCAACCAGAATTGACCCAAGCGCTGTTAATTGCTGTATTAGCTGATGGTCATCTACTTGTTGAAGGACCTCCAGGGCTAGCAAAAACACGCGCTGTAAACGCGCTAGCACAAGGCATAGAAGGCAGCTTTCAACGCGTTCAATTTACCCCTGATTTATTACCTGCGGATGTCACAGGTACAGATATTTATCGCCAACAAACCAATGAGTTTGTTTTTGAGAAGGGCCCACTATTTCATAACCTAATTTTAGCTGATGAAATTAACCGTGCGCCCGCTAAAGTACAATCTGCTTTGCTAGAAGCCATGGCGGAGAGACAGATAACGGTTGGCAAAAATACCTACCCTCTTTCTGATTTGTTTATGGTAATGGCGACCCAAAACCCATTAGAGCAAGAAGGGACATATCCATTACCTGAAGCCCAATTAGACCGTTTTTTACTCCATCTGAATATTGACTACCCAGGAGCAGAAAATGAATTGGCAATACTACGACTAACCCGAGGCGAAGCGCTGTCGGAGCAACCGGTGACGTTTTCTCCTATTAGCCAAGACACTCTTTTTGCGGCAAGAAAAAATGTGTTATCTATGCATTTAGCTGAGCCATTGGAACAGTATTTAGTTCAATTGATTGTTGCCACTCGCGAAGCGGGGGAACTTGACCCGCAACTGGGTTCATGGATTGAATTTGGGGCAAGCCCTCGTGCTACAATTGCGCTAGACAAATGCGCGCGTGCCAACGCTTGGTTACAAAACCGTGACTTCGTAACTCCTGAAGATATTCAAGGTGTTTTATACAATGTGTTACGCCATCGCATTATTTTAAGCTACGAAGCACAAGCTGACGGTATCACCAAAGATCAAGTTATTCGTCGGATCTTAGAATTGGTTCCAGTACCGTAATCATGGGCCAATCTCAACTATCTCCGCAGGCTTTTTTAAACCAGTGCCATAGCAATGGTGCTGAATTAGGCCTCAAAGAACTGCTTTATTATAAGCCCAAAGCCAACTTGCTCTCGTTGCGCCCAAAAAGCAGAGTGAAAAGTGCGCAAGCTGGACAATATCTGGCTCCACATAAAGGTCGAGGCATGGAGTTTGCCGAAGTAAGACAATATCAATACGGCGATGATATAAGAGCAATTGACTGGCGCGTTACCGCACGCACCGGCGAAGTACACACTAAGCTATACCAAGAAGAAAAAGAACGACCAGTATTTGTCTTCACCGATCTTTCTAACAATATGCTTTTCGGCTCACAACTCTTATTAAAGTCAGTCCAAGCTGCACATTTAAGTGCGCTTGTGGCGTGGTCCGCATGCCAACGCGGTGACCGATTAGGCGGGATTGTATTTAGCGAATATGGACATCATGAGCTAAAACCAACAGCCCGTGATAGAGGCGTGTTAGCGCTTTGCCATCAATTGGTCGACATACATAAGCAATCTCTTGAAAATAGAGAATTAAGTGCCCAGAGCAGTTTTGAAGCTAATTTAAAGCGCATGGCTCATTTAGCGAAGCCGGGAAGTTTAATTTATTTGATCTCTGATTTCACTCATCTTGATGATGCCAGTTTTAAACAATTAGAACGTTTAGCTCGTCATTGTGAACTAATCGGTTGCCATGTCACTGACCCTTTCGAGCTCCAGCTTCCAGCCCATCAAGAGGCACTGACTGTATCTGCGGGAGAACAAAGTTGGACATTACCATTAATGGACAAAGGGTTTAGAGAAAAATTTGCCGAACAAGCTCAACACGCATTTTCCGCTCGCCTCGCACGATTAAAACGTGCTGGCATGACCATGCAAGGGTTTAGTGCAGCAACCGCGCTTGAATCGCAAATTTTGAGGTATTAATTTAAATGCAAGCATCACCACTTGACGCCTTACACGATGTACTGCCCCCGAGTGAAGTTTCTTGGTGGCCCTTATCGCCAGTGGCTTGGGCCGCTCTTATCAGTACACTATTATTGATAGGATTAATATGCCGACTACTGTACACCGCTCATTGTCATAAACAAGCGAAAAAGCAGGCGATTAACCAAAGTCAATTACATCAAAATGATCCGCAGGCATTGCATATTCTGCTAAAGCGGTTGGCTAAACACTATTATGGTACGTTGGCCACTACGCAATCACAAAATAAATGGGCCTCTATCTTGAGCCAATTATCAGGGCAAACCTTCAATGAGCAGGAGCTTAATAGCTTATATGCTCCAGTACCAAATGAACACCTCGCCAAAAAGCTGAGTGTTGCCATTCGTACATTTAAACTCAAGGAGAAAGTGAATGTTTGAGTTTAGTTGGCCCTGGTTTTTTTTACTATTACCGCTTCCTTGGATAATGGTAAAATTCAAGCCTATACAACAAGCTACCCCACAACGTTTAAGAATGCCAAGTTTTGCTAGCTTGTCTTCATTGGCTCCAAAAATCACTCAGCATCAACGTAAAGTCTCATGGCTAGAAGCACTTATATGGTTACTTTTAGTGGTTGCAGTGGCAAATCCGCAATGGTTAGATGACCCTGTCGCCTTACCCAATGAAGGACGAGATATTATGCTTGCTGTCGACTTATCTGGCTCGATGAATGAACAAGATATGGAATATCAAGGCCGTTACGTAGACAGGCTTTCAGTCGTAAAAGCGGTATTAAGTGATTTTATCAAGCAACGTCAAGGAGATCGATTAGGATTAATTCTATTTGGCGACACAGCCTTCTTACAAACCCCACTTACGAGAGATCTAAGCACAGTAAGCCAAATGCTAACAGAAGCACAAATCGGCTTAGTTGGGCGTGCGACCGCGATTGGTGATGCTTTGGGACTCGCTGTAAAACGATTCAGTCAAAAACAAGACAGCAACCGCATTTTAATACTACTAACCGATGGGCAAAACACCGCAGGGAATTTGAAACCAGAAGAAGCGCTTATTTTAGCCAGAGAAGAAGGTATCAAAGTGTATACCGTTGGCGTTGGCTCAGATGGCCGTGGTGGATTTAGCCTGTTTGGCATGGGGGGCTCTGGGGGTAGTAGCATTGATGAGGCAACCCTCAAGCATATTGCGACAGAAACTGGCGGTAGCTATTTTAGAGCCAAAGATGTCAGTGGATTGCAACAAATTTATCAAGAGCTTGACCAACTTGAACCGATTAGTGATGAAGCGCAAACGTTTAGACCGCAAGTCGCTTTATTCTACTGGCCGTTATTGGCTGTCTTAACATTATTAATGCTCTCAATTCTCATCAAAGCCTTACGCGGCTTAAAACAGGAGGCCTAGTATGGAGTTTATATTTATTAGACCTGAATTGCTGTGGTTACTCATTCCATGGGCATTGCTGACCACCATTGCCTTTGTTAAACGTGCAAAGCATAAACATAGTCCGCTTATTGCACCGCATTTAGCAAGCGTTATGCTCAGTGATAGTACGCAACAACGGAAAACTCATAGCCCCATACTGATCAGTGTATTCATGTTCGCGGCAATTATATGTGTTGCAGGCCCTAGTTTTTCGAAACAACAAGTACCCGTATTTCAAACAAAGCAAGCGCGTGTGGTGTTGATGGATATGTCATATTCTATGTATTCAACTGATATAGCACCGAATCGTTTAACCCAAGCGCGTTTTAAAACCCTCGATATGGTTGAGTTATTTAAAGAAGGTGATACTGCATTAGTCGCTTATGCAGGGGATGCTTTTACCGTTTCACCTTTAACAAGCGATGCACAAACACTGAGTAATTTAATTCCTAGTTTAAGTCCTGCGATTATGCCAAGTAAGGGTTCAAATGTCCTTGCTGGGGTTGATAAAGCAATAGAACTACTTCAACAAGCAGGCTATGTACAAGGTGAAATCGTACTAATCACAGACGGCCTAGACCAAGAAGATGTTGATGATATTCATGCTGAATTAAGAAATCATGCATACAGATTACATATTTATGCTGTGGGTACTGAGCAAGGTGCCCCAATTGCTTTACCTGAAGGTGGTTTTTTAAAAGACAATTCCGGACAAATCGTCGTACCTAAACTAAATGTATCTCGATTATCTAATTTGGCACAATCACAACGAGGTCAATTTGCAGCATATAGCCCTGGGGTGCAAGACCTTAGCTTATTCAAGCCACAAAACAGCCATACACAATTGGATGAAACACAACAAACCGAAATGCTATGGCGAATAGATGCTGGGCAATATGGATTACTCATTTTATTACCTTTGGCATTATTACTTATCAGACAAGCGGGAATAACATTGGCAATTATAATGGTTACGTTACTGCCATATGACACGGTCTACGCGGCAGAGTGGCAATCTTGGTTCAAAAACACCGACCAAAATGCCCTAGCGGCTTATAACCAAGATAACTTTTCTGACGCTAGTTCCGCTGATAACCTTGAATTAAAAGGCGCTGCATTGTACAAGCAAGAGCAATTTGCAGACGCTGCACGTGTATTAGAGCCCACAAAAACTGCGTTTGGGCAGTATAACTATGGCAATGCACTCGCTAAATCAGGAAAGCTTGAAGAAGCAATTACTGCCTATGAGCGTGCACTGAGTTACGACCCACAATTACAGCAAGCACTTGATAACAAAAAACTCATAGAGCAATTGTTGCAGCAGCAACAAGAACAACAAGAACAACAAGATAAATCTGAAGACGAATCTAAAAATAAAGATCAAGATCAGCAATCTCAAGATCAATCAGGCGAAGGTTCCGATGAGAGTAATTCTGAAGAACAGCAAAGCGCTGACCAAAATGAATCTGATCAACAAGAGCAAAGTAGCGAATCTGAGCCAAATGGCGAACAAAATAACGACCCGCAAATGCAAAGTGACAGCGAAAAACAAGACGCTCAAGATAACTCCGAAGCTGCTCAGCAAGGTAATACAGAGCAACCTGAAGACAATCAAGCACCTGAAGAAAATACACAACCTACCGAGCCCCAACAGGAAGGCCAAGCACCGGAGCAACAAGAAAGCTCTCCAATAGGAGACGTGAGTGCAAAACCACTTACCCCTGAAGAAAAAGAAAAAGCGCAGCAGCTGAGTCAGTTACTGAGAAAAGTGCCTGATGATCCCGCTATTTTATTACGTAACAAAATGCAGTTAGAAGCACAACAGCGTGCTCAGCAGCAGCGCCGTAGAGGAGTTGAAAAATCATGGTAATGCGTTTACTGATCCCCCTATTCCTAATAATGAGTAGCTACAGTGTAGCCGCTTTTGAAAGGCTCAGTGCCAGTGTTGATAAGAACCCCGTACTCGTTGGCGAGTATTTCACCCTCACTATCGAAGCGGATGGCAAAGTCTCTGGCAGCCAGCCTGACACCAGTGCGCTAGCACAAAAGTTTGTCGTTAGTCCTATGAGCGTAGGTTCACGTACAAACATTATAAACGGGAGTATGAGCAGTCAAACTACATGGCAAATGCAGTTATTAGCCCGCACCGCAGGCACGTTTACCATTCCAAGCTTTACTGTCAATGGGAAAAGCTCTCAGCCCATTAATCTAAAAGTGATTGCGCGTAGTCAAGATAGCACAGCACAAGAAGACATTTTCATTAAAACTACATTGAGTCCAGAAACCCTATATGTGCAGCAAGCTGGCTTATACACCGTAAAACTTTATATTGGAAAAGATTTATTGGATGGCCAATTAACGGCTCCGGTAATGAACGATGCGCAAATTACCTTAATGGGTAAGCAAAGTGAAGATTACGAAGTACTTGATGGCCGTCGCTATATGGTGATAACACGAGAATATCTCATTCAACCGCAAAAAAGCGGTGATTACACGTTAGAACCGCCTATGTTCAATGGCCAGATACGCGAAAATTATCGACGTATGGCTGTGTCTGCAGTTGCTAAACCACTCACAATTGAAGTAAAACCTGTTCCTGAAAATTATCAAGGTGCTTGGTTGCCAAGCGAACTTGTCAATTTAAGTGAAGAGTGGCAACCTAGTAGCAATGAAGTAACCGTCGGTACGCCCATAACGAGAACATTAACACTGACCGCTGTTGGCATCACTAAAGAGCAATTGCCCGATATTAATATGGCGCAAATATCAGGGATTCGTAGTTACCCAGATGAAAGCGATCGAAATCAACTGGCTCGTGATGGAAGGGTTATTTCACAACTCATTACGTCCTTTGCTCTCGTGCCGCAGACTCCAGGCATGTATACGTTACCTGAGATGAAAGTTCCTTGGTTCAATACCGTTATTAAACGTGTTGAATATGCTACTTTGCCTGCCAGAACTATTTCCGTCATTGCTGATGTAAATCAAATCGCGACTCCAACAGTGACTGCCCCTGTACTCACTACACCGGCTAAAATACAAGATGCAGTGTCTACGCTGACTGCTGAGCAAATTGCCCAGCCGAGAAATGCCTACGACTGGCTAATAATGCTCTCTGGTTACATAATATGGCTATTAACGATCATTGTTTGGATCATTCGTAAACCTAAGCAGGTTAAATCGCCTGTTCCAAGTGAAGATAACACCCCAATTCCAACGCTGAAAACATTGCAAAATGCAGCACGGCACAAAGATAATGCGGCTTTTTATAATGCTCTGAGGCATTATGCCAGTGCACAAGCCAATAATCTCACCTTAGATGCTTGGATTAATCAGTTAGCAAACCCTAACTTAAATATCGAAATTGCAAAATTACAAGCTTCACTTTATAGTGCGGGTGAACATTCGGTAGATTTATCTGCGCTCTTCCAGATGCTAAATCAAGCCATAAAAAAGAAAACTGCGAAAGCAGACAATCACTTAACTCAGCTATACTGAGTTAAGTGAAAATAATTGAAAAATGTTGCAATAAAATTGACAACTACAAGGTCTTATTAGCATGACCACAAAACAAAAACGTTACGAATCTTTGGTTCAGGTATATCACAGCGAGCTATACCGCTTCGCCTATTGGTTGTGCCATGATCCCACTGTCGCTGAAGACTTAGTACAAGAAACATTTTTACGGGCATGGCGGTCATTAGAATCATTACAAGATGACAATGCCGCAAAGCCTTGGTTATTAACGATTTTAAGACGCGAGAATGCTCGGCGTTTTGAACGAAAGCAATTTGATTACGCTGATGTAGAAAATGACACCTTAGTGGATAATAGAAGTGTCACACTTGACGAAGAGATGGAACAAACCGTCATACAAAGGCAAATTGGTAAGTTATCTGCTGAATATCGAGAGCCACTGTTATTACAAGTTGTGATGGGGTGCTCAGGTGAAGAGATAGCTGAAATATTAGAGTTAAACAAAAATACGGTGATGACACGGTTGTACCGAGCTCGTAACCAGCTGAAAGAGGCTTTAACTGAAAATCATGAACCTATTAAAGGGGCGTCAAACTGATGGATGAATTAGAATTTCGTCGTCGACTTTTTGCAGATCCCAATGACACGGAAGTCATTGATCATGCGATTGATAATCCAGAGCAACAGAGCTTGGTGGATGAGTTGCAAGACTTTGATGCACAGTTAAAAAGTGCATTACAAGTAGAAGTACCTGCTGGGCTTGCTGATCGTATATTGGTACAGCAACAAGAAGACCAAGCAAGCAATGTGATCCCACTTGCATGGTATCGAAAATATGACAAACCATTCGCCACGGCTGCAAGTATGGTTTTAGCGGTAGGCATTTACTTTATGAGTGCTACGAGCGCTCCTTTGCAAGCTGGTGAGCACGCACTAGAACATGTTTATTATGAAGTCAATGCGCTAGAGCGTAGTCAAGAAGTGGCTTTGCAAGTTGTAAATGAAAAATTGGCTATGCTGGGTGGTCAATTTGATAGCTTACCAGGCAAGGTAACCTATGCCACTTTCTGTAATTTTAAAGGTCAAAAAAGCCTTCATTTAGTTTTTCAATCTGAACATGGTCCGATGACAGTGTTTATAGTGCCAGCCCAGGGTAATGAATATAAACATAATGACAGCCATTTCAACGATGAAAGATTTGCTGGCATGATAGGCAATGGGCAGAAGGCCGACACCATATTAGTGGCAGATATTGGTACACCTATTGAAGACTATCACAATGAAGTCAGTGGCGCGTTGCGCTGGTTATAAAGGTTTACAAAAAGGCGCTTTGCGCCTTTTCTTTTCGACCTAATTTCATCGCTTTATATTTATCTTCTGGACAAGTTTCTTTAAAATCCTAACGACTTAAGATTTATAGGATTGTTATGAGAAACTTTATAGTATTGTTTTCGCTAATCTCACTATTATTTGCCACGAGCTTTGACGTTGAAGCCCGCAAAAAATTTGGTAGTAAGAAATCAGGTAAAACCCACCAAACCAGTACCACCGCACAAAAAAAGCAAGTGGATACTAAATCTTTGACTGCAAATAAAACAGCGAAGCCAAAATCAAGTAAAAAAGGCATCATGGCGGGCGTACTTGGTGGTTTACTTGCCGGCGGTTTGATTGCATCAATGCTAGGCGACGACTTCGAAGGCTTTCAGTTTATGGAAATGCTTATGCTTGCTATTGCGGCATTTGTGATTTTCAAGCTCATCAAAAGCTTTATGGCAAAGCGTCAACAACCACAAATGGCTGGCGCACCGCAATTTAACCAGCAACAAGCGTTTAACCAACCTCAACAGTTTCAAGCACAACAATCAACGTCCGGTGGTTTTGCTCAACAACAGGATGTGCCGTTCAATCTACCTCGTGATTTTGATGTAAATGGCTTCTTGCAAGGTGCACGTCAACATTACCATACATTACAAAACGCATGGAATAGCAAAGACTACACCACAATGGCTGAGTATTTAAGCGCTGAATTAGTAGCTCAGTTCAAGCAAGAGCGCGAACAGCAAGGTGATGTAGCAACAGAAGTGATGTTTATCGATGCCGAAATGGTTCGTGCAGATACACAACCTGACGTATGGGAAATCAGTATCATGTTCAAAGGTAAATACCGTGATTTAGGCGATATGCAAGAAGAGCCAATTCATGAAGTATGGCACTTGGAACGCAAAACGGCAGGAGATGCACCTTGGTTAATCGTCGGTGTTGAAGATCACATAGATAGCTAATACATAATTTAAAAAAGGCGCTTATGCGCCTTTTTTACTGCTTTAATTTCTCAGTATTTATGCCATATTAGTGCGTTCACCTTCACTTATTCTCAACAAAAACCTTCACGCATTGTGTTCATTAAAACCTTATGGTTAATTACTCAACACATCCAATGTTATATCTGAAAACCGGATTTTTTCGACTGCTATGAGTGTATTGGTCCCATCTCGGTTATCTCGCATATCTTCCACCGTTACATAAGTGTTAGCATGGGCAATTTGATATTCGACTGACGATCCTGAAAATATCACCGTGTTCTCAGCTATGTTTCCTGTGATGTGATTGTTGAGTTGATTCACTATTACATTGCTTTTGTTGGTGCCAGTGAGCGTCACATCTTTTAAATATTGTGCATGATGGGTATAAGGCAAATTCGCGTTAAACAGTAAGCTGAAGTCTCCGGTAAAACTTTCATCTATTCTGGCGTTATACGTTAAATAAGGAGCGAAAAACTTATTATCCATTAATGTTGCACCCAGTGGGTCTTTTGTCACAATATCTTCGCGTGTCTTAGCAACATATAAATCATGCATTCCAGTTGTAGGAAATTCCATATTTGCTCCCCATAAACCGTAATATACATCCACAACGGCGGCTAAATATTCTTGCGATAAGCTATTCTCTGCGGTTAATTCAGTTATCCAATCCGCAGCTCCCATACCCCAAAGGTTCTGTGACTGCGCATCTATTTGCGCCGAGCGAATTTCGGCTTGAAAGCTCGGTAATGCGCCATTAAATGCCGTATTTTGATCAACACCAATACCATAATCGTGTACCAGATGAAGTATTTCTTCATATGAAGCGTCTCGATGAGCATAATCTTGTGTGATGTACCACGGATGGCCTTCTACCTGCATCTCACCAAAATAAAGTGGTTGCCCATCAAGTTCTGCCGCTTTATTTGTGCCGTCATCAACACCATTTAATAGCAATAATACTGCCCCATTTTCAGACATTTTATTCGCCACCGCCGTTTTATCTGAGCCATACTCTGAATCAGGCAGCGGTGCTAAAAAGTGCTCTAAAATAGAACGTGCTCGTACTATTTGATTATCCGTGATCTGATCTTGAGCAACAATATGAATTGCTTTGCTATTGGGCGTTGATACCTGAGTATAACGATTAAATTTCAGCGTTTTAGTGTAAGTACTTGCAAGCGAGCTCGGGATCTCACTGATCCCAAGTGCCAATGTTTGTATTGAAAGGCCTGCAGTATTACCCGCTTGGTTTATCGGTGGCGTTGGCTCAATCGAGACCACAGTCCCTTTAGGCGTTGATTTGGCATTGCAACCGAATAACAGTGATGCAGCAAATGGAATTAAAAAGCAATTTAGATAGGTTATCTTCATGGGTATTCCTCTTGATTAATACTTAACCTCAGCTCTCGATAAGCGAATTTGCCCAATAAAGCTATTTTCCTCACTCTCGGTGTTGCTTTTATTTGTAATAGCCCGAAATTACTGCATAAAAGCGCCTTGATATTGAACAAAATATCATCATTGGATTGTACGTAAGTTTGTTTTCAAAACATTTCCTACTCCAAAACCCTTATCCAAACCTGAGGTTACTTAGCAAAAATCATATAAGAAAAGAGGTCATGAATGCGTAAGCCTATGTAAGACATAAATTGCTTTGTAAGCGCTTGTAAGAAGCATCGAAACTTTTGCTAAAATCAGTACACTATAATGCACGATTTGTCACAACATACGGAGGCGCAGTGCACATACTCATAATTGAAGATGACCATGAAATTGCTCGATTAACCGAGATGTATTTGCAAAGTGATGGCTACCAAACCACCGTGGTTGCGGATGGCAATACAGCCATAACCACAATTCGTCATTCATCTCCCGACCTAATTTTGCTTGATTTAATGTTACCAAGTGTCGATGGGTTTGAGGTGTGTAAACAGGCTCGGGCATTTTATACTGGACCGATAATCGTATTAACCGCCCGAGAAGATGATATTAGTGAAGTCAGCTTATTAAAATGCGGCGCAGATGATTACCTAAGAAAACCAGTAAAACCACATATCATGTCCGCCAGAATAGAAGCGCTACTGAGAAGAACATACGTTGACGTCATAGAGACCGACAATGAGCCATCTCATACGCTTGAAATCAATTATGATACATTCTCAGTAACATTAAACAACACATTAGTTAATTTAACGACCTCTGAGTTTGATTTGCTCGCACTGCTGCACAAAAATGCAGGCCATACAGTATCACGAGAGGATTGTATTCACGCACTCAGAGGCATTCATTATGAGATCTCAGATCGCTCCATAGACATGCGTATCTCTGGACTTAGAAAAAAGCTCAATGATGACCAACAACCGTATAAACGGATCAAAACAATTCGAAATAAAGGGTATCTACTCATCAATGAATAAGCTGATCATGCCGTTTTTTACCCGCTTATATGGCTTATTATTTTTGGCTATTTTTTGCAGTGTTTTCGTGACGATTTTTATTTTAGATAAGTGGAATGAACGGGATGCAATAGCTGACTTTGTAACAGATACTTTATTTGTAAAGCATGTATTGGAAAACCAGAGGGAAATGACCAAAACACCTGCGGATATTTTCTATCGCGGTATTGATAACTCACTGTATCCTTTTGATTTTATCTGGCTAGGTTCTGACAATATCAGTCTATCGTGTCCACATTGCACTTTTATAGCACGCTATAACAACGCCGATGTATATCAATTAAAAGACGAAGCTTTATTATCTATTCATTCAGTCGAGGACAGCTCAGATAAACTCATTATCAAAGACAAACAACAAGAATTTTCGCTTCGAGAATACGCTCTGCCTACTTCCTCTTTCGATATAGAAGTATATGCCCCTTTTATTGTCTTGATTGTTATTGTCGTAGTGATCGGAGTTGTTTTATACCTGCAGATAAGAAAGCTTCAAAAAGAAATCAATCACTTAAACCAAATGAGCTATCAATTTGGTAAAGGCGATTTAGCCGCTCGGGTTAAGCCCCTTTCGGAGCCTTTAACTGTTCTCGCAACAAGTTTCAATAGTATGGCGGCTGCATTATCTAATAAAATGAATGAAAGCCAAATTTTTGCACAAGCCGTTCCACATGAGCTCAGAACACCGCTAAGTAGAATACAATTGGCCTCAGGTATCCTCAGAAAATACAGTCTCACCTCTGAACAACTTGCCTTAATTGACAATATTGATCAATATATCTGCGACATTGATGAGCTCTGTACACAAGTAATTCAATTCTCCAAACTCAACATGCAGGTAAAAGAAGACGGTAACAAAACGTTTAATTTAAACCGCTTTATCGCATACCGAGTCGAACAACTTACACTGCGCTCAGTGATAAGTATTAACACCCTTTGTTGCAAAAATATCACCGTTTACTGTAATTCAACGCACTTGCGGTTAATTATTGATAACCTGCTAAAAAATGCGGCGCAACATGCTAAGCAACAAGTTGATATAACAGTCATAAGTACAAAAGGTGTGCTCAAAATAACCATTGAAGATGATGGCAAAGGCATATCAAAGCATGACCACGACACTATTTTTGTTCCCTATGCTCGATTAGACAGCAGTCGTACTAGAAAAACCGGGGGGCTCGGCATGGGGTTAGCTATTGTAAAAGGTGCTGTTAATCAATTGGGCGGAGAAGTTAGTGTAGCCAGATCTTCCTCTGGTGGCGCCATGTTTATAATTAAACTCCCTATTTTGTAAAAACCCCCCTTCCTATAAAACCATAGAGAGATGAATAAATAGCAGTTCATATTCACCTGTGTGCTAGACAGGCACTTCTAATACACGACAATTCATATGAAACATGGCGCTAAATTTATAGCGCCATGCCGTAAGACTCCAAGCCCATCTGATTCTCTTACTGATAAATACTAAAGCAACATCAATTTAGGCTGAAACTTATTTAAGTACAAAAACATTACTGGTATTATTGAGATCCAATACACCAATACAGTTATTACTTTCATCTGCAACCATCATGCGATCACCCGCAGACCAAAATGTTTCTGTATAGATTTCACCTTGCGCTAGTGTTGCATAGGTCGTTGTCAATAACGGCTCTCCAGTGTTGTTGTTGATCCAATATAGTTTAACTGCTGAAGTCATGGTGTTCACAACTTGTAAGTCAGGTGCTGCGTCTGACGTTCTTGAATAAGGTACTGCTAAATCGCAGCTCCCCATCTCGGCTGTTGCATCTGGGATCACCGGTGGAGGCGCAACATCTAAAGCATTTTTAACCATCTCTTGTGTTACTTCAAATGCATTGTTCTGTTCATTCAATAATGCAACACCTAAACAGTTGTCGGCACCATCGGTAAGCATGATCCTATGGCCCACATCCCAATCATCCGCGGTATAACTTTCGCCTTTAGCTAAAGTGGCATAAGAGTCACCCGACTTTTCACCTGTTTTTCTATTTAACCAATATACTTTCACCAACTTTTCAGTTGGGTTGGTGATCGTTAAATCTTGCGCTGTTTTATCAGAATCATAGTAGGTTTCTGCTAAGCTACAGGTACCAATAGTCCCTTTTTCTGGCCAATGTGGTAAGTAAGGTTCTGTGGCTGAAACAAGTGGGATTGGCTCTGGAGTCGTAACACTACACTCATCACCTGCACATGCTGTGAAATTAAGGTCGATAATATCTGACCCTATAAAGTCTGAAGAAATTGCAATGTAATACTTGCCTGACTCAGGCGTAGCCAGTACACACTTTTCCTCATTTGTGTTGTCTGTAACTGACTTACAAGTAAATTCAGTATCGATAGAAGGATGAACTTCAACGCCTTTCTTAACCCAAAAATCAACATTCCCCGAGCCGCCTGAGGTAGCAAATGTTACAGAAGGTAAGCCAGCTGGTACATCCACAGAAAATAACCAACCACCACGACCATTAATCTGTTGGTAATCGCCAAGTGCAACAACTTCGACACTTGCTTTATATTGCTCGGTCAGTGTCATCTTTAACCAGTTTTCGAACGCTGGTTGATTGTCAGCAGCAATACTTGCCATTAGGGTGTCAAACTCTTCCCACTGCCCAGCACGCATATGAACAAGCATTTGAGACACAAGGTCAGAACGTTGCTCAATTAAAAAAGCAACCGCAAGCTGTCCCCATGAATATATATTTGCATCACCAGCGAAGATTTCAGCTAACGTATAAGACTCTTCACTATTCGCAGTTGAGACACGTGAATAGTACCTATTATAGAAAGTACTTAAATATTCAGCGAGACCTTCACTCCACCAACCTAAACTGCCTTTATAGCCGCCTTCTTTGTTGTATCGCCCATCTAATGCATGAATATATTCGTGCGCAAATGATCGAAGTACCGACCGTCCGCCACTCCACTCAAGAGCATCAAAAGTCCAAATATCAGAACTATGCCACCACTGTGATGGAGATGTCTCAAAATAAATGCCACTGGTATTACTGGTGTTTCTCAAATGCTCAGCCCAAGCAGCATGATTTGATAAGCTTTCGAAAATATGAATATTGGTAATTTCATTCAAGTCATTTGCAACGGCCTGTTGGAATTCAGGAGTAATTCCTGAATGTAACACTTCATCAAACACCCTTTTGGTGCGTTTAACAATATCACATGCATCATGGAGTTCCGCTTCAGACATTGACTGTGCGCGGATCCGTACAGGTTCATCACACATTACATTGCCGCTGAACAGCTCTGTCGTCGCAAACATTGACGCCTCAACGGCGTCCCCCCCCTCGTAAGCATCAATAAATATGTGGTACCGGCCTGCTTTAGGCTTATCGATAATACATGCTTCATTGCTGTTCGTGCCTTTGTAAGATACGCAGTCAAATGTTCCTTCAGCACCCGCGCTTGCTTCTTCCTCGTATTTAACATAAAGATCGGGGTCACCGAGATCTTTATTCGCTGTACCGGTGAATAAACTCACTACTAACGTTTCACTATCTTCAGGCACGTCTACATAATACGATCGACCTTGTCCTTCTGTAGTACTAATATTTAGTTTCACCACATCCAGTTTCAGGGCAGGCTCATTCGCGCTAGAGAAATCAACTTCTGCTGTAGTTGGAGGATCTACTACGGGTGTTTCTGCTACTGGAGCTATCACTGTTTCAGTTGATGAACTACTCCCACCACAGCCGGATAATGCAAGCAGCACTGCGCTTGATAAGGTCAATGTTCTAAAAAGCATTTGGTTTTCCTTCTAATTGTTATTTTAATACTCAATATCTTCGATAGCTCAGAGGGGCTGATGTTTCGGTCTAAGAGAGGCTAAGTCGTCACTTGATATTAAAAGCCTAGGGGGACTCGGTAAAAATCAAGTAACAACACCTAACCTCTCTAGCATGAACACTTTAAACTGAGCGTGTTTTATATTTATGCTTTATTTGATTACACACATCATTTACTTCCATTAATTGCTATTAAATACAATGCATTACATAAAATTCAAACGCTGTAATACAGGCGTAAATTAACAAATATAAGCCCAGTATTTTTAATAAACACGATGTCAATTATTCTGGGCCATGCAGATGTTCCCTAGCCAAAGCCGTGACTCGTTTTAAACACAACGTTCGTATTTGTAACACAAACAAAGGTATAATGTAAATTGTATACAATATAATTTAAGTTCAAGGTGTAAAATCCCCTTGAGCATGAGGCCTGCAAATAGGAATTCTGATAACCACCTTTACAGCCCTACCTCATACCTTAAGATCATCGATACATATATATAGCTTTTGCAAGTTTGATTCTCATCCCAGACATCTCTAAAATGGAGTTGAATTTAAACGAGAGTCAATATGAATAAAATAAGCAACATATGTGCTATCACGGCCCTGCTCAGTGTATCTGGTTTCGCAAGTGCAGAACCGACATGGCATACATCTACAATCAACAAAGTTTACCCTCAGTCTAATGGAGATGTTGTACTTACTTTCACACAAGATCATGCTAAATGCACAAATGGTTCTATACCCAAATACTAGTATTTATCTGCCAACAAAAATGGCGTAACAGCTGCTGGCTTACAGAATATTTACAGTGCGGCCTTGACTGCTGCCACAGCAAATAAAGAAGTGACGATTAACTTTGACTCGAGTACATCGGATTGCAATATCAATCGACTACTCGTCGTTTTTAGATAAAAATAAGGAGCTAAACATTAGCTCCTCTTTCCTATTGAAGTAAAATATCCTCCCAATACCACCCGCTGAGTTACTAAAGTGATTTTAACTTTTTTATTCTTTTCGTTAGCTGTTTTTTCAACTCGCCGTCTACAACATAATTCGCTAAGTCCTGATACAAACGCTTCGCTTTGAGTTTTAGACCTTTTGCCTCTAAAATATTTGCTAGCCTAAATTTCGTCCATTCCTTTGTTGGCATTTTATTAGAAATTACCGCTTCATTTAGATACTGTTTCAATGCTTTTTCTCCCTCATCTAAATCGCGTTCACTGAGTACACTTGTTCGACCAATTTGAAATAATGCTCTGTATTTCGCTCTAGATTGTTCGGGTGTGTTAGTATCTAATTCTGTCGCCTTGCGAAAGCATACTAACGCGTCTGCATAACGTCCTTGGGTTTGATGGTATATTCCCAGTTGATAATGAAACTGTGGTTCATCACCAAAATCTCGCATACCTAATTTTGATATTTGACTGAGCTTTTCTTCATCTCCCATTTTACCATACACCTGAATTAATGCTGTTGCTCCCAACAAAGGACTCACTTTTTTCAGTGCGTGGGCATGTTTTAACCCTACCTTTAAGTCTCCTCCTAATATGGTCGGCACATGCATATGATATTGGATCAACGACTCTCGATATTCTACATTATTAGGAGAAAACTCTACCGCCAGTGTTAATCCTTGTTTAACCTTTTCAAGGTAACCCATTATACTGAAAACACTCGCGGCGTCCGCTTGCTTAGCAGCAATATCGGCAAACACAAAATGAGCATGTGCGTTTTTGTCATCTAATTGTATCGCTTTTATAATATAATTTTCAGCATCATCAAGTTGATTGCGTTCGAAGGCAATACGCGCTAAATAAGTGAACTTAATAGAACTGAGCTCGTCATTCTGTAACAACAATTTTTGAGCTCGTGAAAGCTCATTACTTTCAAAAGCCTCAATTGCATTTTCTACACTCGCATCAGCCCCCCCGCTCAAAACACTACATAAACACATAAACAATACGATTACTTTTTGAATATTCATTTTTAAACCTCTATGACGGATCGTTATTATTCAGAAATCATTCTGCTTTGCATGTTTTCGGCCAATGCCATGCATATAGTACAATTGCAACCGATATAGCCACTTCAACTGCTGTTAAGAATAAGTAAAACCACCAGGTTTCAGTCAAGTTTGTTGCAACCAGCATGAGTATAAATAACATAGAAACGATGATATTTACCCAGCGATTTATGGTTGGTTTAAGTACCAATGTAAAAAACACCATCACACTTGGAACTACCATAAGTACTGCCACAGCAAGAAATTGGAGTTGAATTTCAATACTGCTATTTACCTCCATTGCTTTAGCCATAATTCCTGGCACATATATCTGTATATAATCACCATATACATAGCAAAACATGACCGCTATCCAAAGTGCTGAAATCTTCAACTTTACATTTATTTTAAAATCTTCAAATTTTGACTCTGTGCTTTTCATTACACTCATTGGTCACTCCATTTTATCGTTAAAAAACACGCTTTATGAGTAAAGGTAAAGCGGTTCCTATATTTACACTTAACAACCGCATTACTGAATTACTTTTTCTTTGCCTCAAAGTTGGTATCTACACCTTCACTCATGACTTTCGAAAAGCATATATTTTGCCGACGCGTATGTCGTCCAAGACTACAAGGTAAGACACATTTAAACTTAAAAGCATATAAAACAAAAACTTAAAGACCACGTAAACGTGATACTAAATAACTTCGGGTCGAGACAGTGCAGTACTGAATTGAAGAGTTAGGTTAGATTGAAACGATGTGTGCTATCCATGGTGACTGATAAATCACTTTGCTCTGGTAACGAAGCCATTCCCCACCTAGTAAGCCTTTCAAAATACTGTATAAATTGAGAAACCTCTTGCTCAGTCATGCCTTTTCCAGATTTACATTTTAATTGCTGTTCTTGTTGCTGCCGCCACTGGTAAACACGCTCAAACGTTTGAACATTCAAGTACACTAATTTATCAATTAAAGAAAACAAGGTCTGATAGTCCGCCGCTAAACATTGATTTACGTAACGCCGATACCTACCCTGCGTATCTTGCTGCGCCTCTAATGTATTACAAGGGTGACATAACCGTTCCAAGGGCTCTGATTTTAATCCCACACACCAACCTTCAAAGATCAGAATATCTGGCGGCACTTCTATCGTTTGCCAATACTTCGGAAGAAATGGTCTATCTTGTGATTTATCGAACCTTGGTAAAGTAAATGCCTTTTGAGCTTTAAATAACCGAACAGTTTCGATGGCAAGTTTTATTGCATGGGTACCCGGCACTCCTCTCGTTGCCAGCAGCGGGTGATGTTGCTTAGCAAGTATGCTTCGCTCTTCAGGAGATAAATAAAAATCATCCAAAGAGACAACTGCAATACTTAATCCTTGTGCCTCTAATGAGCGAGCTAAATAGTGTGCCAAAGTTGATTTTCCACTGCCTTGTGCGCCATTAATACCAAGACAAAACGGTAAACGGTTAGATTGGACTTGCGCATGAGTATACGTCGCGTTGAACCATGACAGTATCGGCTCAGCATCTTGGATATAATGTGCTGGCAACCCCTGCTTTTTCAAAAATGCGTACTGCCACTTTTTCATAGTTAACCCATTCTGGTAATCATTTACAGTACCTTGAGTTTACCAACATAATTAATATATGCAGCCCCACACAAATCCCCCCCTCCAATGACTTACATATACATGACAACATACGTCACAAAAAACCATCGATTAAATTGATTGTAATAAGCTATTTATATCATTTATAAGATATCAATAGACTCTCTATACTGCATTGTGTGGACAGCCCATAGGTTACTTAATTTTGTCATGGCAGCCACTGAACATAGACCGTTAGGTCTAGTTAATACTTGATCACTATTGCGGAGGCATTATGAAAACGACTCTTACTACAGCGGCTGGCGCCCCTATTTCAGACGACAACAACAGTATTTCTGCAGGTGAGCAAGGTGCGCTTACTTTTGATAATTTCAGGCTTTTTGAAAAGCTAGCACACTTTAACCGTGAAAGACTGCCTGAAAGAGTGGTGCACGCAAGAGGCACTGGGGCATATGGGACATTTACTTTAAACACATCGTTGAAACACTATAGTATCGCAAGCTTCTTACAAAAAGCAGAGCAAAAAACTGACGTATTCGTCCGTTTCTCAACTGTCGGGGGCGGCCAAGATTCAAGTGATTATGCACGAGACCCTCGTGGGTTTGCAGTGAAATTTTATACCGAACAGGGCAATTTTGACCTGGTAGGTAACAATACACCGGTGTTCTTTATTAATGATCCGATAAAGTTTCCAGACTTTGTCCATTCTCAAAAGAAAAACCCTAAAACTAACTTACCCGATCCGGCTGCTATGTTTGAGTTCTGGGCAAATCATCCCCAATCATTACATCAAATGACCATCTTAATGTCAGACCGAGGCATTCCATTAAGCTACCGACATATGCACGGCTTTGGTTCACACACCTTAAGCTTTTGGAATCAAGATGGTGAACGGTTTTGGGTAAAATGGCACTTAAAAACCCAACAAGGTATCGAAACGGTATCTAGTGATGATGCACATAAATACCCATCATTTGGCGCACAGCAAGACTTAGTGGCTGCCATTGAGCAAGGTAATTTTCCCAGTTGGAAAGTCAAGTTACAGGTTATCACGGAAGCACAAGCAAAGGAGCTGAGTGTCAATCCGTTTGATTTAACCAAAGTCTGGCCTCACAATGAAGTGCCACTGCTTGATGTTGGTACACTTGAACTCAATCGCAATGTTGATAATTACTTTGCTGAAACTGAGCAAGCGACATTTGCTCCAAGTAATTTGGTGCCTGGTATCGGTGCATCACCAGATAAAATGCTACAAGCAAGGTTAATTGCATACCAAGATGCGCATCGATACCGTGTTGGTGTAAACGCAAATCAAATTCCTGTTAATGCGCCAAAGTGTCCTGTCCATAATTACCAACGTGACGGTGCGTTCGCAGGGGCCTGCCCATTTTCTGATCCCACAAACAGCGGTAATAACAACGTCAACTTCTACCCCAACGACAGAATTGATGCTGGTGCCCCGAGCCCTGATCCGGCAGTCGCAGAACCACCAATGCCATTGGCACAGAATGCATGGGTCAAACCACATGACCAAGATCACGAAGATTACTATACGCAGGCGGGTGATTTATTTCGCTTAATGAGCCCCGTACAGCAACGAGAGCTAGCGGACAACATTGCGGGAGGGTTAAACTTGGCTAATGAAGATATTCAGCAACGAATGCTTACACAGTTTGCCAAAGCTGATGAACAATATATGCTTGCCGTTAAGACCGCTTTAGCAGCTCAGGATTAGTTTCTAATTGTAACCAAAGTGGCTTTCGCCAGCTTTTATTTGCGACAAAACCGACATAATGTCGGCTTTGTCGCAGATAAATAAAAAATTGATCACGCTTGTCGCGCTTCAATCATCAGACGTTTCATGTCTCTTATGGCTTTTTCTAGCCCATCAACCGAGGCCCTAGCAATGATGGCATGACCTATATTAAGTTCATATATTTCTGGCATTTGGGCTATCGGTTTAACATTATGATAGTGTAAACCATGTCCGGCATTGACAATAATACCTTGCTTATCTGCATATTGAACACCCTGACGAATTCGTTCTAGTTCAATTTGTTGCTCAGCATCTGTTTCTGCATCAGCGTACGCGCCTGTATGGATCTCTACATACGGCGCACCTGTTTGTTTCGCTGCATCAATTTGTGCATTATCCGCATCAATGAACAAAGACACTTTAATACCAGCCTTTGCAAGCTGTCCTACTGCACTTGTGATTCTTTCGACGTTACTCACTACATCTAAACCACCTTCCGTTGTTAGCTCTTCCCGTTTTTCTGGTACTAAGCAGACATAAGCCGGCTTTACTTCCAATGCAATATCAATCATTTCATCAGTGACCGCGATTTCAAGATTCATACGAGTTTGGATGGTTTGCGCCATAACATAAACATCTCGGTCTTGAATATGACGACGGTCTTCACGCAAATGAATCGTGATCCCATCCGCACCAGCGTGCTCGGCAACAGAAGCCGCATGAGCTGGATCAGGGTAACGGGTACCACGCGCTTGGCGTAATGTCGCAATGTGGTCAACATTAACACCTAATAAAATATCTTTCATTGTTCTACCTTGATATAAAAAGTTCTCGGCTTTTTAAGGCTTTATGTCCTAAAAGCGGTTTTAATAAATATCGGCTCAAGTGTTTTGCTGGCTGGCGTACTGCTTGCTTAGCAAAATCATGTTCCGCCATAGCCAATAGCACAGCACCTGAAAAACCCAGCTGAGGCTGCTCAGTGCGAACGAACCCAAGCTCGTCAACATATTGATACGAGTAATTCGCACTCACAGGTTCACCATGTGCATCATAATCAAATTCTAAACCAAACCCTAACATACTCAGCAATTGAAATTCATAACTTCGTAAAATAGGCTCAATATCATCACACTTAGCCAACAATGTTAAATGGGTTTGATACAATTCAAAAACTTGCTCTAATGGTTCATTGCACGGTATTGCACGATAGGTCAATTCATTTAAATAAAAGCCACAATACAATAGTTTACCCGATAACTGCAAAGGTTCTGAGGCAAGTTCGAACTTATTAAGGTACTTTAGATCATATCGCCCGGCATATTGACAAAGGAGTAACCCGAAGGGTTGTAGGTGGGCATTATGCTTCAATGATTGCTTACCCTTGATACGAGCAAGCATAGTGAGGTGACCAACGCCTTCAACAAGCATATTGAGCATCAATTGAGAGTCACTATAGGGACGTCGATGCAATAAATACGCTTGCCGAAAGTCGCTATGCAATCATTCTTCTCCGTAACCTAAACTACGCAGAGCACGCTCATCATCAGCCCAGCCAGACTTCACTTTAACCCAAAGCTCTAAAAAGACTTTGTTATCAAGCATATCTTCCAGATCTTTGCGCGCTTCACGGCCAATAACTTTAAGCTTTTCGCCTTTGTTACCTATCACCATACGCTTTTGGGTTTCACGTTCAACTAAGATCAACGCATTAATTTGCCACACGCCATTGTCTTGCCATTTAAACTGTTCAATTTCAACAGTCACTGAGTAAGGTAACTCATCTCCCATAAAGCGCATCAGCTTTTCACGCACAATTTCAGCTGACAAGAAACGCATTGAGCGGTCGGTTACATAATCCTCAGGAAAGTAAAACTCAGATTCAGGTAAACGCTTACGCACTTCTTCCTTTACCATATCAATGTTTTTGCCTTGTTTCGCAGAAACAGGGATAATACCGGCGAAGTTCCCCTGCTCACTCAACCATTGCATATGCGGTAAAACAAGTTCATGATCTTTTACTTGGTCAACTTTGTTCATTACCACTAAAACAGGCCGACCACTGCCCATGACTTTGGTTAAGACCATCTCATCATCAGCATTCCAAAGTGTACCTTCTAGAACAAAGATAATTAGCTCAACGTCACCGATAGAACTTGATGCTGCACGGTTCATTAAACGGTTTATAGCACGCTTCTCTTCAATATGAAGCCCTGGTGTATCAACATAGACAGCTTGATAATTGTCTTCTGTGTGAATACCCATTATACGGTGGCGAGTAGTTTGTGGCTTACGTGATGTAATACTCACTTTTTGCTCAACAATTTGATTCAAGAGTGTTGATTTGCCAACATTTGGGCGACCAACGATGGCTATCATGCCACAGTGCGTATTAGGCGTCATTTTTTATGATCTTCAATGCTTTTTCGGCAGCTTTTTGCTCCGCCTTTCGACGTGAGCTACCGATTGAAATAATACTATCCATTCCTTCAACAATACATTCTACCGTGAATGTTTGATTATGTGCTTGACCTTTTGTATCGATAACCGTATAGCCTGGCAACGGAAGTTTGCGTGCCTGCAAATATTCTTGCAATAAAGTTTTTGGATCTTTTTGGTTATGGCCTGGAGAGATGGCATCTAACCGAGACTGATACCAATGCAAGATAAGGTCACTGCATTTATTAATATCTGAATCTAAAAATACAGCGCCTATAATTGCTTCAACTGCATCGGCAAGTGTTGATTCGCGACGAAACCCTCCACTTTTTAATTCCCCAGGACCTAACCTTAAGTAATCCCCTAAGTTAAATTCCACACCAAATTCAGCCAAGGTTTGACCTCGAACCAAAGTTGAACGCATCCGACTTAAATCGCCTTCACGCGCTTTTGGGAATTGCTCATATAGGGCATTAGCGATAACGAAACTTAAAATTGAGTCGCCCAAAAACTCTAAGCGCTCATTGTGCTGGCCTTTATGACTTCGGTGCGTCATAGCTTGCTCAAGCAATGCTTCGTTATTAAATTGATATCCTATCTTACTGTATAATTCTGCTACGTTTCTTTTCATTGCTACTGAATATTACCTAGGCGTTCAAAACGAACACCAGTTGGAACCCAGCCTGGTAATAGGCTATCTGGGCCATTATCAAATTCAAAACTCATCCAAATAAATACGGCTTTACCGACTAAGTTTGCCTTAGGTACAAAGCCCCACATACGGCTGTCTTGACTATTATTGCGATTGTCACCCATTGCAAAGTAGCTGTCTTCAGGTACTACCCATTCATCTTTTCGGGTGCCCTGCTGCTGGTAATAACGTTCAGTTAATTCCAATGCTTGTGGGTTAATGAGTATATCGTGCTGTACACCTGGTAAATCTTCTGTCAAACGTACCAGTTGCATTGAGCCTTGCTTATATTCATCACGATTTACAATGTCTAACTTAATCTTATTATACTCGCCACACACCAAATTGCCTTGTTGAGTTTGCCCCTCTTTACACTTTGGCTGAATGTATAACTGTCGATTACGATAAACGATACGATCCCCTGGTAAACCAATTATACGTTTGATGAAATCAATACGCTCGTCCAGAGGAAACTTAAACACCGTTACATCCCCCCGCTCTGGCTCGCCTACTTCAACAAGTTGAGAACGCCAAACTGGATCTTTAATACCATACGTAAACTTTTGTACTAGAATAAAGTCACCATCTAGTAGCGTTGGCATCATTGACCCTGATGGGATCTGAAATGGTTCAAAAATAAACGACCGGAAAATTGTGATGGCGGCAATCATTGGGAAAATCGACTTTGCCCCTTCAACAATTGCAGGTTCAGGTGCTATCTCAGCGATTACATCATCTTCTAAAAGTGTGCCACTGCTCCCTTGTGCAAGCGCGATACGTTCTTTTCTTTTCGGTGCATATAATAAGTGATCCAACAACCAAATGAGGCCTGAACCTAGCGTAATTAACACCAATAATACTGAAAAATAGCCAGCCATCTAAAAATTCCTGTTATTTGCCTACTTTTAATATGGCTAAAAATGCATCTTGAGGCACTTCTACATTACCTAACTGTTTCATGCGTTTTTTACCATCTTTTTGTTTTTGAAGTAACTTCTTCTTACGACTCACGTCACCACCGTAACATTTTGCAATTACATTCTTACGTAACTGTTTCACGGTTGTTCTTGCTATAACATGAGCACCAATTGCCGCCTGAATTGCTATATCAAACATTTGCCGTGGGATCAGTTCTTTAAGTGCCTCGGCAAGTTGGCGGCCTCTTGATTGCGCGCCATCGCGATGAACAATAATAGCCAACGCATCAACTCTATCACCGTTAATGAGTATATCTACTCTTACCATGTCTGATACTTGGAAGCGTTTAAAGTTATAATCTAGTGAAGCAAAACCGCGGCTGGTTGATTTCAACTTATCAAAGAAGTCCATCACCACTTCAGCCATAGGCAACTCATAAGTTACTGCAACTTGTTTTCCGTGGTATGCCATCTTTGTTTGCGAACCACGCTTTTCTACACACAGTGTAATAACATTACCTAAGTACTCTTGCGGTACTAGGATATTTGCTTCAACCATTGGTTCACGCATTTCAATAATGTCGTTCACAGCAGGTAAGTCAGACGGGTTATCAATTTGAATAGTACCATCCTTTGTTACTATTTCATAAATTACTGTTGGCGCAGACGTGATTAGATCCATATCATATTCACGCTCTAGTCGCTCTTGGATGATTTCCATATGGAGCATGCCAAGGAAACCGACTCGAAAACCAAAACCCAGTGCTGTTGAACTTTCAGGTTCAAAGAATAACGATGCGTCATTCAGACTTAATTTATTTAAGGCGTCACGGAATGCTTCATAATCATCTGAAGCTATTGGGAACATACCCGCATAAACCTGAGGCTTAACTCGCTGGAAACCGGGTAAACGCTCAACCGCTGAATTTTGCGATAATGTAATCGTGTCACCCACAGGCGCACCATGAATGTCTTTAATACCCGCAATAACAAAGCCCACTTCACCTGTTTTTAAAATACCGGTATTCGTTTGCTTTGGTGTAAAAATACCAACATGATCCGCAATATGCGTTTGATCCGTCGACATTATTTTTATTTTATCGCCTTTACGCAATTCACCGTGTTTAATACGTACCAATGATACAACCCCTTGATACGGGTCAAACCAAGAGTCGATAATTAATGCTTGTAACGGCGCTTCCGGATCACCTTCCGGTGGCGGTACATCTCGTACAATGTTTTCCAGTACATCATCAATGCCGATGCCTGTTTTAGCGCTACATTGCACCGCATCTAATGCGTCGATACCAACAATGTCTTCAATTTCCTCAGCAACACGCAAAGGATCTGCTTGCGGTAAATCAATTTTATTCAGAATTGGAATGACTTCCAAATCCATTTCGATGGCGGTGTAACAGTTTGCCAACGTTTGTGCTTCGACCCCCTGCCCAGCATCAACTACAAGTAAAGCACCTTCACAAGCAGCTAAAGAACGAGACACTTCATAAGTAAAATCTACGTGTCCTGGTGTGTCGATAAAATTCAACATGTAAGTTTCACCATCTTTCGCGGTGTAATTCAACGTTACACTCTGCGCTTTAATGGTAATGCCGCGCTCACGTTCGATGTCCATCGAATCCAGCACTTGCTGTTGCATTTCACGGTCAGTAAGGCCACCGCAGACATGGATCAAACGGTCTGAAAGCGTTGATTTGCCGTGGTCGATGTGGGCGATGATAGAAAAGTTACGGATATGCTTCATATACTGGATTCTAAACTTCTGTAAGTCATGGTTTATAATAAAGCCGAGATTTTACCTTTTATTTGCCGCAATCACCATCTATTTGCGTCAGAGGAATACTAATTGGATAAACTTTCACCAATCGAACTTCATGCTTCAAGCGTTTAACTTGCTGTTTAGCAATTAAAAAGCCTAAAAACCCACCTATCACAGCACAAAATATTTGCCAAGGTTCAGGTAAGCTAAAACCGACTGCGCCGATAAACAAAGCAAAAAATGCCCCCAACAATGGAAACATATATACAAAAAAAGCATTGCGCACAATATGTCTATCATCTAATGACAGACGTATCTGTTGACCGACTTCTACGACATGTTCAAGTTCAATTGGAAAGGTTTTGCTGTGAGTACCAAACAGTTTACTAAATATTTGAGAGCCACATTTACCATTGCAGCCGGCACAAGCTGGCTTTTGCTCAGCTTGTAAATATGCGGTAGTGCCATCAACTGACACTACCTGTAGAGTCTGTTCAATCATAAAGGTCGTTGTACCGACTCAGCAATGCTCTTTGCTGTCAACGCAGGGATATTACCTACAACTGATACATCAAAAGCACCTGAGTTATGCACATATACTGTAGTCGCGCCTGAAGAGAGCGCACCACTGGCGCGTTGTCCTGGTAATGGCCGCTGCACAAACACCGAAATATCAACTAAACCATCAGAGTATAAGTAGTAATCGGCTAATTCGTTATTTAAATCCAATTTATGTCTGTCTGATTTAAGTAACTTAAACCCCTGAGGTAACCATCCAATTACCCAATTGCTCGTTGTGCTACCTTGCTCATTGACAGTTTGCATTGGTAATGGTGCTGGAAATTCTTTCTGTTGTAGCTCAAGAAGTTGAGATGATGGCTCAGGAGTGACACTTATGTGAGTTAATAACAACTGCTCTAAAAGGTCACCTTGTTGGTTTACATAAGCCGCTTTCAAAAGTAATGACGATTGTGTGTCAATCCATAACCAATAATTATATTTACTCTCATCTTTTGACTCTATTCGTACCAACTGTGAAGGCCTGCCAGCAACTCGTCCTTTACCGCCCAGCACAAAATCATAGTTTTCTAGTAAAGAAGAAATATCTTTAAATAAAACTTCCGGAATAGGCCCCGCGATTGAGTCTGTACTTATCGAGTAAGGAGGCGACTGGGGTTCAAAGTAAGTTACACGGTCATTCACTCTTACCATTTCTAAGCCAGCACCATTCAGTAAGCTTAATAGTTCAAGTTCTGTATCACCTTGTTTTGCGTGTATCCAACGATAAGGTTCCATCCCCTTACCCTTAGAAACAACGAATGATGCGTTAAAGTTCCTAGTATGAACAGCTTTTGCCATATTGTGTAAAAGCTGCTCTGCTGTCGTTACATCATTAGCGTTTGCAATAAATGTAAAAAATAAACCTAAAATACAGCCAATTAATCTCATTTAATTACTTCTTTTCCTCTGGCTGTTCATCTGCTCGTTGTGTCTGCTTTTGCAAAGAGTACGCAACTCTTGATTGTCTTTGATGTTCTAAAACGAGAGCACCTATACGCTGCTGTTGTAGCTCACGCAAGCCTTTTTCAGCGCTTTCTAAAGCCGGTTGTTCTGAAGAGAAACTCACTGGGGACACGCCACCTGCCAATGGGGTTGATTGGAATACAGGTAAGTTATCTGTATCTTCACCACTTGGCTGCGGCATTGTATTCACTCCGACAATAGCAACAAGCGCGACACTCGCAGCAATAGCCATTTGTGATAGCGGCTTTTGCCAAGCGCTTAACTTAATTACTTTCGTCCCATTATCTTGAACATCAACTTGCGCCCCCACTGGAACACTATGGCATGGCTCACTCTCTAACGCTGCAGCCACGCTTGCAGTAATATCAATATTGAGCCCACCCTGGCGTTCACGCATTACATCCCCAATCTGGGCATAGCGAACAAACTTTTCAGTATCAAGTTGTGCCACTGATAGCTCATTCGACGGTAAGTCACCATCTAGCACTCGAGACGCTACTTCTTGACGCGATGCAGTGTGGTTAGCTTTTGTCATGTTAGGATTCACCTATTAATGGGTTTAAATTATTGTCTATCGCTTCTCGAGCTCTGAAAATGCGAGAACGCACTGTCCCTACTGGACAATCCATAATCACCGCAATTTCTTCATAACTCATCCCTTCGATTTCTCGCAAGGTGATAGCGGTTTTCAAGTCATCAGGCAAACCATCGATAGTTTGATATATCACTGATTTAACCTCTTCACTTAACAACAAATTCTCTGGTGATGCATTAGAGCGAAGTTGCTCTGCGCCGTCATAAAACTCGGCTTCTTCTGCATCGACATCATTGGCTGGCGGCTTTCGCCCTTGAGATACCAAGTAATTTTTCGAGCAATTAACAGCTATACGATATAACCACGTATAAAATGCACTATCTCCGCGAAAGTTCGGCAATGCACGGTAAGCCTTAATAAATGCTTCTTGTGCAACATCCGCTACATCGCCATGATTCGACACATAACGAGAGATCAAAGCCGCTACTTTATTCTGATACTTGGCAACTAAAAGGTTGAAGGCGTTTTTATCTCCTTGCTGAACCCGCTTAACCAGTTCTAAATCCAAATCCTGCTCGCTCATTCGAGCCGGTACTCCTCATTGTTATAATTTATCACTTAATCACTATTGCCATTAATCACAGCTACTCTGACTAAGTTATAAATAAAAAGTTCTGTTTTTTTTATATTTTTTTTAAAATAAGTCCAAATTACACGTCTAGACGTATATATCAGCACTAAATGCTAATAAAAATATTCAGTATTGACGTCAAGTTAGTTGTATCATAGCAGATATGTACATATAGCTGAATGAAACGCATAGAAAAAGCGAAGATCATGAAACAAATAAAACACCATCACACTGACGTAGTTGTTATTGGCAGCGGTGCTGCCGGTTTAAGCTTAGCTCTATCTTTAGCAAACCACTGCCACGTAACCGTTGTCAGCAAAGGTGCGCTAAAAGAAGGTTCAACACTCTATGCTCAAGGTGGGATAGCCGCAGTATTCGATAAAAAAAATGACAGCATTGAATCCCACGTAGATGACACGCTGGCCGCAGGAGCGGGGTTATGCGACCGAGAAGCGGTTCATTATACTGCTAGTAATGCTAAAAATTGCTTAAAGTGGCTTATTGAGCAAGGTGTGCCATTTGACATGGAATTTGACAGTAAAGGTAAAGAACGTTTTCACTTAACACGGGAAGGAGGCCACAGTCACCGTCGTATATTGCACACCGCCGATGCGACCGGTAAAGCTGTGCAAACCACATTAGTCAGTCAAGTATTAAGTCATGCAAATATCACTGTATGTGAACAATTCAATGCCATTGACTTAATTCCGAACAAAAATAATAAGAAACAGATCGATGGTATTTATGTCTACAATCGTATTGCCGAACAAGTAGAAACCATTTCAGCAAAGTTTGTGGCGTTAGCAACAGGCGGAGCTAGCAAAGTATATTTGTACACTTCAAACCCAGACGTATCGAGTGGAGATGGTATTGCTATGGCGTGGCGTGCAGGATGTCGAGTCGCCAATATGGAGTTTAATCAATTCCACCCAACCAGTTTATATCACCCAGAGCTACAAAACTTTCTTATTACTGAGGCCATGCGCGGTGAAGGAGCACTATTGAAGCGTCCTGACGGTACTCGGTTTATGCCTGATTTTGACGAACGAGAAGAGCTTGCACCAAGGGATGTCGTTGCACGCGCGATTGATTATGAAATGAAACGTCTTGGTGCGAATTGTGTTTACCTAGATATCTCTCATAAAGATAAAGACTTTATCATTGAGCATTTCCCGACGATATATGCCAAGTGTTTAAGTGTTGGGTTAGATATAACCAAGGATGCGATCCCCGTAGTACCTGCAGCACACTACACTTGTGGTGGTGTAATCACCGACTTTAACGGCAGTACTGATTTAAGTAATTTATATGCGGTTGGAGAGGTCGCCTATACAGGTCTCCACGGCGCCAATCGTATGGCGAGTAATTCCCTACTCGAATGTATTGTATTTGCTCATGCCGCCGCCAAAGATATTTTACTTAAACTTAACACTATGCCCGCCCCTCCTATGCTGCCTGAATGGGACGAAAGTAGAGTAAGTAACTCAGATGAAGAAGTGGTGATTACGCATAATTGGCATGAGTTACGTTTGTTCATGTGGGACTATGTTGGTATCGTTCGTTCAACTAAACGACTTGAAAGAGCACTGCGCAGGGTTGAGTTACTTAATCAAGAGATCCATGAGTATTATGCTAATTTTAGAGTTAGCAATAACTTATTAGAGCTTAGGAATTTAGTTCAGGTTGCGGAGTTAATTATTCGCAGTGCACTAGAACGTAAAGAGAGCAGAGGCTTGCATTATACATTGGATTACCCAGACCAAAGCAGTAACCCAGAACCAACCATTTTAACACCTTAGCTTGAACAGTTTAAGCTTACACGACACAATCGTCTCCACGATTGTGTCGTCAACGCAGACTGTATAACGCACAGCTGTTGAGAATGGTCAAAATTATTCACTTCCAAAACAAGTACATTTAAGTACAACTTCGCCCGGCTAACTTTGCCTTCTATAACCTGTTCACCCGTTCGCCAACTAATATAGTTTTTTGAAATACTGAGGTTTATCACGCCTGATGTAATGAATTTCTTTTCCAGTGTATTGATACTGATCACACACCCCAATATACAACATAATATATTGCTGATTATCACCACAACCGTTGGGAATAACAAAATGAATAGAAAACTTAGACATGCAAAAAAGACCACGATTGTTCGATGGTCTAATACATTATTTTTTACTTCAAATCTATACGCGGACTCTGCCAAGAATTAATTGCACCATGGTATTTAGCTCTGCATCAGGACATTGTTCATGGCCCATAAACCAAGCAAACAAGTCCGGGTCTTCCATTTCAAGTAATCGTTGAAATACCAACTTTTGATGTTCTGACAATGCATCATACGCTTCGTCAACAAATGGCCCAAGTAAAACATCAAGCTCTAACATACCCCGACGACAAGCCCACTTTGTACGAGATTTAGAAAAAAGCTCAGCCATTATTCACCCCTAAAAATTAATTTCTAATCACCTTCTTAAGTTTAAGATTATATCTTAGAATATGTGTAGAAATACACCGCTTTACTTTAAATCACCAAATAAAGCTCTCATATATGTTGTTAAATCATCACCATCCATTTATGACACTCTAGATATGCGTTATTATTAAAAAACTCAATTTATAGGGATCTATATTATGTCGCTCACTCGCGCTTTTCAGTTGCCATATCAGCTAATTTCTATTTCAGGTCAAGAGCAACTAAGTTATTTGCATGGCCAGTTAACGCAAGATATGAATCTAATCACTGATGAACAATTTATGTGGGCAGGCCACTGTAGCCCTAAGGGCAAGCTTTGGGGCGCATTCAGAGTATTTAAATTTAATGATCATTTTTTTATGATGGGCTCTGAAAGTGAAGTTGCGGCATCAGCACGAGAGCTAAAAAAATATGGTGTGTTCGCGCAAGTGGATATTCATCATTTAGCCTCTCCAAATATCATAGGGATATTAACTGACAACGAAACTAAAACATGTGAATTACTCGGCTTAAACTTCACAAACTCAAATGCATGTGAGTTCGCCAATCAAAAAGCACTGCGTTTGGATGAAAACCGTATCGTGCTTTACGTTGATGAACATTTCAATTTACCTGCTGAAATCACATTAAGTGATGAGCACCATGCCTTTACAGAGGCAACGATTATTGCGGGTGAGCCGCAGTTAAGTGATGGAATGGTTGAAGAGTTCGTCCCACAAATGATTAACTTGCAAGCAATTGGTGGAATAAGCTTTAAAAAAGGATGCTATACCGGCCAGGAAACGGTTGCGCGCATGCGTTACTTAGGTAAAAACAAACGTGCTATGTATATTCTACAAGGCTCCAATGACAAAGCGCTCAGTGAAACTGATGTGGAAATACAGTTAGGTGAAAACTGGCGTCGAGCAGGGAAAATTATCAATCAAGTTTATAATTCCAAAACACAAAAATATAGTGCTTTAGCTGTACTACCTAATGACACTGATGTCACATCGACATTACGTGCTAAGCACACACCAGAGGTATCTATGTCAATTTTACCTCTGCCATATTCTCTAGAAGATGACAAATAGACGGGAAATATTATGAAAATCGCACCAAACAAAGTAGTGAAAATGCATTATTCAGTACTGGATAATGACAAAAACACAATTGATAATTCATTTGATGGTGAGCCATTATTATTTATTATAGGTACAGGCTACTTAATTCCAGGCTTAGAAGATGCAATCATAGACAAAGTAGCTGGTGATACTTTAAGTGTGACCGTTGAGCCTGAGCAAGGCTACGGTGAGCGATATGATGAACTAATGCAAGCGGTACCTAAATCAATGTTTGATGGTATGGAAATTGAGGTCGGTATGCAGTTTAGAGCATCGACTGATGACGGTGATCAAATGGTTATGATCATTGATATTCAAGATGAAGAAGTCATCGTTGATGGAAATCATCCTCTTTCGGGGATTACTCTACATTTTGACGTAGAAATTTTAGAAGTGCGTGATGCGACTGAAGATGAACTAAGTCATGGCCACGTCCATGGCGATGGTGGGTGTGGTCACGATCACTAAGCCTTAATTTAAAACGCTCACCATCCAGGTGCGCGTTTTAAATACATTAGCAATGAGTAGTTAATTCATATCAAACGCATCTTTTTTACGTTTTTTCAACTGAGTTTCGATCTCATCGGTCGTTCCTTCTTCACTCAGTTTTGGCTCGATAATTACTTTATCTTTCATCGTATCTATGAGTGCAGCCTGATCATTCGTTCCCAACCGATACTTCATTCCATCATTCAGTGTTATTTCAACTGCACGAAAGCCTGAAACAGAATACACCCAACCATCATTGGTGATCCTCATACCAATACCATGGCGAAACGTATTCGTTACCGCTTTTATAGACGATATTTCGTCAAAGTTTAATGATTTCTTCGCAACCCCAGGTCCAAACCACCACGATAGCTGTTGCGCTTTTTGGTCTACTTTAATTGTTAAACCGTAGAACACCACTGCCACTAACAACAAAACGCCTGCGAAAAGTAAGATAGCTGCATTGTTACCCATCAGCACGATTGCCATCGCTAAAAAGCTTGCAATCCAGGCGACAATACCCCAGATAGTCCATGCTAATTGTGTATGTTGGTACATCTCTGCTCCTATTAAAAGCTATAAACTAAAGTAACACCTAATTCGGTATCTACTTTTTGTTTGTTTTCTTCAGGCTGGGAATTATATCTATAGGTATAAGACACTTTTAATGACACCCCCCCCATTACTTGGCTCACCAAGGCCGTCTCACTAAATACTCTGCTATTTAATCCTGATAATGACTTTTCAATACTAAGATCATGGTTAAATCGAGTCTGCTTAGATACTGTTCTTTCCCATTGCAATGACACCCTCAGCAATTGCCCGTGCTGAGTTCGGTCTACGTCGGGTTCAAGCACCACATCATGAGCTGTTTTAGATAAATATAATCCAGGTCCGATATCGAAGTCGACGGTATTTTTGGTACCTTGGAATATCCGGTTGCCATACCCCAGTGCTACAGTCCCTGTATATGCTTTGCCATTAAACTTATCATTATTGTAATCGCCATAGATAAACAAAGACTCATTATCACGTCCAATTTTATAGTTCCCTTGCGCGGAAATATAATAGCGTGAAGCAGATACATCCGATTTATCTGTATCTGAATCTGTTTCTTCTTTATACAGGCCATCAAGTTTGAAGTGATTGCGCCAATGTTCAAAATCTTGATACACATTACTTTTTAACTTAAACGCTGTACTTCGTGTGTTACCTTTATTGGCTATCAAGCCAAACTCGATATCTCCGTACAACACTTCACCTTGATGCAACTTATGTATTTCTTCGTCGGATAATTCTCCGTACTGATGAAACTCTTCAAATGGGTCGACAGCCCAAGACTGAAAACTACATGCAGTTAGATAAGCGTAACCTGCTAATTTGATGTATGACACAATACTGATTTTCTACTTCACTCTGTTATTTTACTGTTCTAATTGTGCTTTCTCTTGCTTCCATAAGACATGACAAAATGGAGCATCCATATCACGGCTAATTAAGATACGTGCAAAAACTTCATCGCCATCTTCATATTCAATTCCGATTATAACTTGAATAAAGTGCTCCGGTTCAATTTCCAAAGAAACAAACTGCTGCCAATCATCATCTGGCTCACTATCCTCAATGAAACCATACTCTCCGTGATGCTCGTTAAATTGCTGAATATCTTGTTCCGATAAATTCTCTGGTGCTAACTGTAAAAAAATATCATACGCTTGATGGGTGATCTCTTCTACGCTAGAAAGGCGAGCAGACATAATGGCAATCTCTTTATTTAAGCTATAGCGCTATCATAGCAAAGTCATAAATTTGTTGGCTATCTAGATCGGTTAAATTATCAAATTTCTTTGATGAATTTACTCGAGATAGAGTTTACACTCTAATTTGGTTGTAAGGTTTACAGTTTTATGGAAGAAAATGATGATTACACTAGAAATCAAAAATAACATTGCTTGGGTAACGCTCAACCGTCCTAAGAAACAAAACGCGCTCAACTTATCAATGTTTATAGAACTTGATAAAATCATTAAAGACCTCAAAAAAGATAAAACAGTCAGAGCGGTGGTTTTATCCGGAGCTGGCGGTCACTTTTGCTCTGGGTTAGATGTTAAGTCTGTAGTAAATAAACCAGCTGCAATTTTCAAACTCTTATTCAAATGGCTACCAGGCAGTGCCAACCTCGTGCAACGTGTCACTTTAGCGTGGAAAGACCTCCCTATACCCGTCATTGCTGTTATAAATGGCAACTGCTTTGGCGCAGGCCTGCATATCGCCCTGGGTGCCGACTATCGCATAGCGGGTCCGTGTGCTCAACTGGCTATCATGGAAGCAAAATGGGGGTTGTGCCCTGATATGGGCAGTGGTGTTTTGTTACCAGGCCTTATTAATCAGGACATACTGTGGCGTATCACGTCACAAGCTCAACCTATTAGTGCATCAAATGCCAAAGAGTATGGACTGATCAGTGAAATACATACACACACAGCTGGTGCAGTCACTGCATTATTAGATTCTCTATTATTGCGCTCACCAGACGCACTTGCCGCAATAAAAAAAGTGAACAATTGCGCCTACTCAGCAAATCGACGACAAGTTCTCTCGCTAGAAACCTGGTCCCAATTGCGTTTATTAATAAATAAAAACACCCGCATTGCAATGCAAAACGCAGCAAAGGAAGAAATAAAGCCGTATATCCCGAGAAGTAAATGGTAAAAGAGTCTCATTGCCAAACGCTCTAGTACATATTATGGTGTCATTACTTTAGAGGCAGATAGACCTATTTTGATAAAACGTATTCTTCAAACCTGCTTTGCGTTATTGCTCCTTATTATTTGTTTGTACAGTGCGAAAGGTGTGATCCATATTTTCCAATTGACAATTCCTGGACCACTATTAGGCATGCTAATTTTACTGCTCTTGCTATCTGTAAAGTTAATAAAACCTATGCTCCTTTCTCCTGCAGTGATACCTATTTTAAAGTACATGGCGTTGTTTTTTGTCCCAGCCGGAGTAGGAATTATTCAATACATCCCCCTCTTTTCAAGCAATTTACTATTATTACTATATATTTTAATCTCAATCCCATGTCTTGGCCTATTTATCTCTGGGTATATCGCTAACAAAGGGCATTATCGTGAGTAACCTCTTACTAATAAGCGGGCTCACCATTGCTCTTTTCTTCCTCTGCCGCGCGCTCTATAAACGTATTCCCACCCCTTTGCTCAACCCTGTTCTTACTACTATTTGTATTTCAAGTACGATATTATTGGCATTAGATATACGGTACATAGATTACAAAGCCGCAACTATGCCTATTAACTTTTTCTTAGAATTGGCGGTAGTGTCTCTGGCATATCCAATTTATATGCAGTTTAGAATAGTTAAAAAGTCGCTGCTATTACTTATTTCAAGTAGCTTTACGGGCGTCAGTGTAGCCACTGTAGGCGCATACTTCCTATGCTTGGGGTTCAATGCTTCACCAAACCTTACAGCGTCATTAGCAGCGCTTTCAGTCACAACACCTATTAGTCTCATTGTCACTGAAAGTTTAAATGGATTGCCGGCAGTCGCAGCTATCATGGTCATACTTATCGGTGTTTTTGGAGGCGTATTCGGCCTGCATATCTTATCATTTCTCGCAATTGATAAACCTCAAGCCAAAGGGGTTGCGCTTGGGGTATCATGCCATGCTATTGGCACTGCCACCGCAATAGAATATCACCCACAAGCTGGCGTCTTTGCGTCTGCCGCAATGACTATAAGCGCATTAATCACAGCCTTTTGGGTACCTATACTGTATAAATGGTTAACTAAATTCACTTTATTATTCGCGTGAAATATACCTCTAGGACTTCGCACTATGATTGAGCAAGAAATACAGCAATTTGAACATTACTTTAATTTAATTCGAGACTATCTCATCAACTATAGCATGCAAGTTGTTGGCGCAATTGTCATCTTAGTAGTTGGCTTATGGCTTTCTAACCGACTATCTAAAATGGTAGAACAGCTCATGCTGCGCCATAAAATGGATGTAACCTTAACTAACTTTATCAGTAATGTTGTAAAAGTACTGCTCATCATTATGTTCGTGATCATTGCACTGGGTAAACTTGGGATCAGTGTAACCCCATTTGTAGCAGCCATTGGTGCAGCATCTTTAGGGGCTGGCTTAGCTCTGCAAGGCATGCTATCAAACTACGGCTCTGGGCTTGCCATCATTGCTACCCGACCTTTTATTGTCGGAGATACAATTTCAGTTAAAGGAGTTAGTGGACTTGTTAAAGTAATCGAACTCGGCCATACAATCTTGGTAAATGAAGACCAAGTTGAAATTACCATTCCAAATAAACATATTATTGGAGAAATCCTCCATAACACATTTAAATATTCATTAGTGAAAGGTGACATTGGTATTGCCTATAGTACTTGCCCAAACACGGCAATTAAAGTCATTAACCAAGTACTTTGTGCCCATTCAAATGTGACAAATAACCCAGCCCCCCAAATTGGGATCGAACGATTCGGTGATAGCGCAATAATTATCAGTTATCGTTATTGGGTACCGACCACTCAAATTATTGAGTCTAAACTCGCGATTAACCAGCTCATTTACAATGCTATTAAAGCAGCAAATATTGATATTCCTTTTCCACAAAGAGTTGTTACGATCAATAAAAGTGATGACTAAATAGAATAGAAAAAAGGCACCTTTCAGTGCCTTTTATGTGGTTGGGTAACACTTAAATCTACTAATAAATTACTGTTGAGATCAATGCCCGTGCAGCACAAAGATCTGACATCATTCTGCTCATCGCCTCTTGTGAACTCAAATACCCCGTTGCAGCTTCACCGTCATCTAAAAAGAATGACATAAGCTGTCCTCGACGCGTCACTATATACATAGTCAATGCACTGTGACCTTTACTCTGTAAAGTTTGCACAAACTCACTACTCGGAACAGAGAGCTCAACATGAACTTGGTCACTACTAGACAATTGATCTTCGGATATTTCTTTGCACACAAGCCAAGTCTCGCTCTGAGAAAACGGATCTTTCTTTCGAGCAAAGCATTGCACATCAAGAGGCAACCCCGGTACTGACCGAAATGTAAAAATACTGCTATTGAAGTGCCTAAGACCCACGTTCATTTTATCGACAAATATGCCGATATTATCTAACTCAGTACTTACATAGTTATCTACCATGGCTCGCCACCGGAATAAATCACACTTATTTAACTATAATTCTACTTTTAATTAGTGCAAGATTTCTATCATATGTAAATATTTAACACTAAATACGATAATTTACTAGGTTTTTCGACGAACCACTGATTTTCAAGACAAAGAGCTTCAGAAAAATAGCAATATACGCTTTTATACAAAAGTACCAGGGCGAATTGTTTTAGAGAAATAATGTAATTTTAAAAACAAAAAAGCACGATAAAAAATCGTGCTTTTAAGCATGAACTGTCATCGGTCATTACAGACCTTATATGCGCAATACGTATCTTATGCTTTACGCCAGGTGGTCTTTCCTGCACTGTCTTCAAGCACAACCCCAAGCTCAGTGAGTGCATCTCGTGCCGCATCAGCTGCTGCCCAGTCTTTATCTGCCCGTGCTTCATTTCGAGCAACGATCAACCCTTCAATCCTTGCAACTTCATCATTACCTTGCTCACCTTGCAAGAAAGCTTCAGGCGCTTGCTGCGCAATACCTAATATCTCACCTAACTTTACAAGCACATATGCATGCTCACCTGCTGCTTTTACATCTTTCTCTCTTAGCACATTAATTTCTTTTGCTAATTCAAAAATCACAGGTAAAGCTTCTGGTGTATTGAAATCATCGTTCATTGCCGCTTCGAAACGTTTAACGTAGCTGTTTTCTGCTAGTTCAACTGCGATTGTTTTGATACCGCGTAAAGCGGTATAAATACGTTCTAACGAGGCACGTGCTTGGTCAAGGTTTTCTTGAGAGTAATTTAATTGACTTCGGTATTGCCCATTAATTAAAAAGTAACGTACTGTTTCACGATCATACTTTTTAAGAACCTCTCGCACAGTAAAAAAATTCCCTAAAGACTTAGACATTTTCTCTTTGTTTACCTGCACCATACCTGTATGGATCCACGTATTTACATAGCGACCGTTGTTCGCACAGCATGATTGTGCAATTTCATTTTCGTGATGAGGAAACTGTAAATCAGAGCCACCTCCATGAATGTCAAAGAATTCACCTAAATGTTTCGAGCTCATAGCACTACATTCTATGTGCCAACCTGGACGACCATCACCCCAAGGGGATGACCATGATGGCTCATCTGCTTTAGCCTTTTTCCACAGTACAAAGTCCAATGGATCATCTTTATCATGAGCAACCTCTACCCGAGCTCCCGCCTGCAACATTTCTAAATCTTGTTGAGATAACTGCCCATATTGCTCAAATGTAGACACGTCAAACAACACATCACCACTATTGGCAATATAGGCATGGCCTTTCGCGACTAGACGCTCAATCATTTCAATGATTTCATCCATATGACCAGTCACTGTCGGTTCTATATCCGCAGGTAAAATGTTCAATGCAGCAAAATCTTCATGCATCGCTTTAGTCATTCGAACCGTTAATTCATTAATTTCTTCGTTATTTTCAGCTGCTCTTTTTATTATTTTATCGTCAACATCTGTGATATTTCGTACATAAGTAACTTGGTAACCCAAATGACGTAAATACCGGTTCATAACATCGAACGAGACATAAGTGCGCGCATGCCCCACATGGCAGAAATCATAAATCGTAATACCACACACGTACATGTCGACTTTACCTTCGACTAATGGTTTAAACGGCGCCTTTTGGCGTGTAAGTGTATTGTATATCTGCAGCATGTAGCGTTATTCCTAAACAAAAGTAGACATGAACAACAATGATAACACTTGCTCTGCCGCCGCTCTATACCCAAATCAATACAAATCCATATGTTTACGCACAATTTTTCATCAGCTGATAATAAATATGCGACGAAAATTGTCAGCCTAGTTATTTCTGCTATAGAATATCCTTCTTTGAAAACTAATTATTAGGAAGCCTCTATGGTTGTTCTACACACTAATTTCGGTGAGATCAGTATCAAACTATTCGCTGAAGAAGCGCCTGCTACTGTTGAAAACTTTTTAAATTACGCTAAATCCGGTTTTTATGATGGCACTATATTCCATCGTGTAATTGACGGGTTTATGGTTCAAGGTGGAGGCTTTACACCAGGTATGGAGCAAAAAACAGTCCAATCACCTATTCAAAATGAAGCGACTAATGGCTTAAGTAATAAAACAGGTACGTTGGCTATGGCACGTACGCCTGATCCACATTCAGCTACAGCGCAATTTTTCATTAACGTAAATAATAATGATTTTTTAAATTTCAGCAGTGAAACATCACAAGGCTGGGGCTATTGTGTGTTTGCTGAAGTCGTTGAAGGCATGGATATTGTCGAGAAAATTAAAAATGTAGCGACAGGCTCTTCAGGCTTTCATCAAGATGTCCCTCTTGAAGATGTGCTAATCGAAAAGGTTACTGTAGCTTAATCGATTACAACAAATCATAAGCGGGTCATTTACCCGCTTTATTTTGCAAGAGGCCCAATGCGTAAAACTTACTTTATCTCTGACCTTCATTTGACCGATGACCGCCCTGACATTACCCGTGCTTTTTATGATTTTCTTGATACGCATATGAATCAAGAAGTCGATGCGCTATATATTTTAGGCGATTTCTTTGAAGTCTGGATTGGTGATGATGAACAAGCACCCTTGGCTATTAACATTGCTGAAAAATTAAAAACATTACAAAACATGCATATTTCAGTGTACTTTTTGCACGGCAATCGAGATTTTTTACTTGGTAAAGCTTATGCACAGCAAGCCGGCTTTAAGTTACTGCCTGAACAAATTGTAGTCAATTTATACGGCACTGATACAGTTATACTCCATGGTGATGAAATGTGTACGCAAGACATTGCCTATCAACAGTTTCGTAAAAAAAGTAGAGGGTGGTGGTGGCCCAAACTCATTCTTGCGACGCCACTTTGGTACCGCCGTAGAGTAGCTAGAAAAGCACGTTTAAAAAGCAAACAAAATCAATCAGGGAAAGCAGTTGAAATACTCGATGTGACAAACGATGCCGTCAAAGACATGTTTGCACAACACAATGTATGCAATATGATCCACGGTCATACACATCGACCTTATGTCCATACATATGAACCAATACAGCCCGAACAACCACTTCTTACCCGGACTGTATTAGGTGATTGGTATAGCCAAAGTTCATACTTAGTCGTTAATGAACTTGGCCAAAAACTCAAAGGGACGACCTTAAAGTAAATTTAACAAAGCAACTTATACTGGATATCCTGAGTGAAATTTAAAGTCTGTATCTGGGGAAGTGATCAAGTCCGCTTCTACTTCACCAAAAAACGTCACTCGTTCAGAAATATCACCACCAGCAATCTCTTCTGCCAGTGTTAAATAATCTTGATAGTGGCGTGCTTCTGAGCGCAATAAAGAAACATAAAAGTCCCCAAGCCTTTTATCAACATGAGGCGCAAGCTTAGCAAAACGCTCACATGAACGAGCTTCAATATAAGCACCACAAATCAACTTATCAATCATCGCATCCGGCTCATACGTTTTAACATGACGCAGCATCCCCTTTGCATAGCGGCACGGGGTAATGCTGCGATATTCAACACCATACTCATCCATGATCTCTAACACTTGATAAAAGTGATGTAACTCTTCTTTAATCAGAATTACCATTTTATCTATTAAATCTTGCCCATATGGTGAATTAGATTTTGGGATCACTGACTTTGTGAGTTTATTCTTGTCAGGAAGCGCACGCCAATCCCCTTCTCGCTTATAAATGAGTGTTTCAAAGGGCTTTAACCACTCTAATAAGGCGTCAGCACTGTCTTTATCAACTGCATATTTACGTATCAAGAACATCGCTGACTGGGCTGCTTTGAGCTCGCAGATCAGATGGTCAATTAAGACAATTGATAAATTATCTGGGTCAATTGCTGCTTCAATCCACGCTTGAGGTGTTTCACATTGTAAGAATTGTTTAATTGGGTGTAATAGCTCGTCCAAGGGTTACATCTCTTCTAAAATTCAGGAAAATAGGTCTTATGACTCTTAATTTTGCGCAACGCGAGCAATTATACCATAACCCTACCCAACACAAGTAGTCGATACTTCGCCTTGAACCGACTCGGTAAACAGGTTTTACTTCATCTGTTTTCAAATAATTCAAAACTTTTCAATTAGACGAAAGTTTAACCTTTTCTTGACAAAAATTGAGCAGTCCCTCATAAATTATATGTGCAGTATAAAAATAGTACCGACAACAAAAAGGGGCATAATATGATTTTTAACCATTTGTGGGGCTTATACGCTCACCCACTTGAAGAGTGGCAAACAATAGATAACCGTCATGAAAGCGTAAAGTACAGCCTATCTCATATTGCAATAATCGCATTGATCCCAAGTATTATGGGGTATTACTCATCCGTTCATCTAGGATGGGAAATTGGTGTTGGAGATGCCGTTTATTTAACACATGAAAGCGCACTACTTATTGGCATTGCCATGTATACAGCACTCATTTTAGGTATTTTTGCCTTATCGTACCTTGCACATTGGATGGCGGTTACATTTGGCGCAAAACCAACATTTACCCAAACTTTAGAGCTCTCTGCTTATACAGCAACACCTATGTTTATGTCGGCATTCTCAGCATTTTACCCTGAACTTTGGTTTGTGGTGTCTGCGGGAATGGTTGCCTTAGCGTATTCTGTTTACTTGCTCTATACAGGTGTGCCAATACTTATGCATATTCCTGAGGAACGCGGGTTTATCTATGCCAGCTCTGTGGTGACTTGCGGTTTGATACTACTAGTGATTATATTAGCTGCAACAGCAATTTTATGGACCAATGGCATAATTAGTCCTACATTCAATTAGGGGTATCGAAACCGACACCCTTTGCTTTTATCCTAAATTAAAAAGGAGCGACTAGTCGCTCCTTTTTTGTTTTAATGAACCTGTTAACTGACTATAAGGTTATTCACCTTCGTCTGTTTCTTGGTTATGTAACTCTAAACTAGAAGACATGGCATGTTCACGTGTTGACTTAGCTGAATCATTACGTAATGCATCAATGCGATTCAAATAATTTTGATCAACATCTCCAGTAATGTATTCCCCATCAAATACTGATGTTTCGAATACTTTAATCTCTGGATTCTCTTGACCAACAGCAGCAATCAAATCATTCAGCGATTGATAAATTAAGCCATCGGCGCCAATGCTTGCGTTAATATCTTCAACTTCTCGTCCGTGCGCAATCAGTTCTGCCGCAGATGGCATATCAATACCGTACACGTTAGGGAAACGTACTTCTGGTGCTGCTGATGCAAAATACACATTTTTTGCACCGGCTTCACGCGCCATTTCAACAATTTGCGCCGATGTTGTACCACGTACAATTGAATCATCAACAAGTAAGACGTTTTTGCCTTTAAATTCACTGTCGATTGCATTGAGCTTGCGACGAACTGATTTCTTTCGTAGTTCCTGCCCCGGCATAATGAATGTCCGGCCAATGTAACGGTTTTTCACAAACCCTTGGCGGTACGGCAAGTTCAACTCAGACGCTATTTCTAACGCTACATCACAAGATGTTTCTGGAATAGGAATAACCACGTCAATGTCTTTGTCTGCCCAATCTCTTGCTATTTTCTCACCCAATTTAGTACCCATATTCATACGGGTCGCATAGACTGACATATTATCAATAACTGAGTCTGGGCGGGCAAAATAAACAAACTCGAAAATACACGGTGCATGTTGAGTTTTCACTGCACAGATTTGTGAATGCAATTGTCCATCTTCGGTTACATAAATCGCTTCGCCTGGCGCGACGTCACGAACAAACTCAAAACCATCAATCTTTAACGCAACACTTTCAGAGGCAAACATATACTCAACACCACAGCTCGTCTCTCGTTTGCCAAAAACCAGTGGGCGAATGCCGTTTGGATCTCTAAATGCAAGAATACCATGTCCGATGATCATCGCAATACTCGCATAACCACCTGTTGCCTGTGCATTTACCTCGGTAATTGCATTAAACATGTCTTCAGCATCGAGTTTCATCTTGTTAGGTTTACCTAACTCATGTGCCAATATATTTAATAAAATTTCAGAGTCTGACGTTGTATTTACATGACGGCGCGCCGTGGTAAATAAACGCTCTTTAAGTGCTTCTGCATTGGTTAAATTACCATTATGAGCAAGACCAATACCAAAAGGAGAGTTCACATAAAAAGGCTGAGCTTCAGCTGAGCTAGAAGAGCCTGCTGTTGGATAGCGCACATGCCCAATGCCGATGTTACCTTGTAGGCGCTTCATATGACGTGTATGGAACACATCTTTTACTAAACCATTTGCTTTACGTAGACTAAACGTATTATTGTCAATAGTAATTATGCCAGCAGCATCTTGGCCACGGTGTTGCAAAACAGTTAAGCCATCATAAATCGCCTGATTTACAGGAGAAGTTCCGACTATCCCAACGATACCACACATGAAATTTTCCTCGCCGATTAACGGTTTACTGAATTTAAAAAGCTGGAGTTATGCTCAAGGTAGGTAAAAAACCACTCTATCACAAAGCCAAATTCAGGGATCAAAGTAGATGCTGACCACCACTGCGTGCCAGGCGCACTAGTGAATGCATCCAGAAAAAACAATAAGGCGCTGACGACCAGTACGCCTCGTAAACCACCAAATACGATTCCGAAAAGTCGATCGGTGCCAGACAAACCCGTGCGCTGCACAAGCTCACCTAAGATATAGTTAACAAACCCACCCAACATCAAGGTCACAATGAATAATATGGCAATTGCGGCCGCATTTCTTAAAAGGGGTTCTGAAATGGAAGTGAGAAAGGTTGCTAGATATTGATAAAAAAGACTAGAGATAAAGAATGCGCCAATCCATACGACTAGAGACATAGCTTCTTTGACGAAACCACGAAGTAAGCCAAATAATGTCGATAACCCGACAATACACAGTATAGCGTAATCAACCCAGATCATAATAACCAATAAGTCGTTAATTTGGGCGCATTCTATAAGAGCCTAAAGGCAATTACCAGATCATTTTGCAATATTGAACTGAGTAAGACGACCATTCAATTTGGTTAATTCTTTCAATTTAGATAGCTTAGATTCGAGTTTGGTCTTATCCAAGTCTGGGCCAACAAACACTTTGGTCAATGTACCATTAGGCGTTTTTACTGGTCGTGTAAAAGCTTTAAAGCCAGCATTGTGTAACTTTTTAACCAACGCATCCACATTCGGTTTATGTGAAAAGCTACCCAACTGAATCACATAAGCCATTTTTGTCAGGTTGGAAGTGCTATTACGCACCGGGGGAGCGACTTTGGGCTGAGACTTTACTGTGACTTTTTCTGGTGCAGGTTTGACTTGTTCTTGCACAGTTGCGTCTGTAGTAGACACATTTACACTACTATTTTTCGTCTCAGATTCATCGGCTTCAATCTCACTATTTACTTCAGCTACTTTTACAGCAGGTTCAAGTAAATGCTCATCGTCTGCCTCAACCTCCTCAATAGCCTCACCACGTATCGTTGGGCCGTTCTCTACTCGCAGGTTTATTTTCGATTTTAAATCGACTGTCGTAAACTCAGGACGTTCTGGGATGGCTTTAAAGCCTTCTTTGTAGTGAACCTTTTCACCATCAAGAATATTGGGAATAAAAACTATGGCCGCAACAACGACGATACTTGTTCCTACTAGACGGTTAATAAATCCTGAGTTCACGTAATTACTCTCTATTTATTCAAAATATGCAATGGCATCTGCCACCGTGAAAAATGAGCCAAAGATAATCAATACAGTCTGCTCATCTAGTATTGGTACAATACAGTCAAGCGCCTCTTGAACGCTGTCAAATACCTGACTCGATGCTATGTTTGGTATCAATGTTTGTAAGTTGGTTGCTAATTCTGCACGAGGGTTTTGCAAAGACGCACATGACCATGTATCTACTAAATCAACCACTTCATTGATAACACTCAATTTATCTTTATCTGCAAGCATAGCGATTAATGCATGAATTTTAAAGCCCCGCGCTTTAAAGTCATTCAATTTATGTGCTAAATACCGTGCTGACTCTGGGTTGTGTGCCACATCCGTGAATACTCTCGGCTGCGCACTTAACTGCTGAAAACGGCCTTCAACTTGCAAATCAATCAAACATTGCCTAATGACATCTTCTTCTGGTAATAAATTTAACCGTGCCAATGTGGTTAATGCTGTGGTGACATTTTGCGCTGGAATAGAGGGCTTAGCAAATTCATAATCAAAATCGTTATAAATCCACCTAAACCCCGTAGGCGTAGGAATAAATAAAAAGTCACGCTTTGACAGTATCAAATCAGCGTCAATTTCAACGCCATAATCGGTTACTGTATGGGGTATTTTTAAATCCCCCACAATAGCTGGCGTATCTTTACGGAAAATACCTGCTTTATCGTACCCAACTAGCTCTCGGGTATCTCCTAAATATTCCTTGTGATCTAAATCAATCGTCGTGATCACACTCGCATACGGTGTAACAATATTGGTCGCATCATGCCGTCCACCTAACCCAACCTCAAGAAGGACAAAGTCGACTGCAAAGCGCTTAAAAATAGCAAGCGCACCCAATGTGCCATATTCAAAATAGGTTAAAGGGGTCTCTTTTCTACCCAGCTCTAATAAATGAAAAGCATCGACATGCACTTGATCGTCTAGTTCTTTTCCATTTATTCTGACACGTTCGTTATAACGACTTAAGTGGGGTGATGCATAGGTACCAACACTATACCCTTGAGCAAGCAAAAGTGACTCTAAACAACGTGCGGTTGTTCCTTTGCCATTTGTCCCAGCGATAAGAATAATTTTGCTTGGCGTGTCAAGTAAGTCAATATTTTGCGCAACTTCTCGGACTCGTGCTAAACCCATTGCAATATTCGCAGGGTGCACACTTTCTAAATAACAAAGCCAATCATCAAGGGTTGACGATTGGCTGGGCGTCTGAATTGTCATAAACGTAGCTTAAACTAAAAAAATTTACGCTACTCTATGCTCTTGTTCAGTTGAAGGCAAGTCCATAAACTTAGCAAGTATACGTGCTAAAGTATCTCTCATTTCGCGTCGGTCAACAATCATATCGATTGCACCATGCTCTAATAAGAATTCACTGCGCTGAAAACCATCTGGTAACGTTTCACGTACAGTTTGTTCAATAACACGTGGGCCCGCAAAACCAATAAGTGCTTTTGGCTCTGCAACATTAATATCACCTAGCATAGCAAGCGATGCAGAAACCCCACCCATAGTTGGGTCGGTTAACACTGAAATAAATGGCAAACCTTTCTCACTCATTTTTGCCAACGCCGCACTTGTTTTAGCCATTTGCATTAACGACATCAAAGCTTCCTGCATACGTGCACCGCCAGATGAAGAGAAGCATACCAATGGCATATTATGCTCTAAACTTTGGTTCACTGCGTCAACAAAACGCGCGCCAACAACAGAGGCCATTGACCCGCCCATGAAAGCAAATTCGAATGAAACAGCAGCAACAGGCATACCTTTCAAACGGCCTGTCATAGCAACCAACGCATCTTTTTCGCCGCTTACTTTTTGTGCTGATGAAATTCGATCTGAATATTTTTTCGAATCTTTAAATTTTAGTACGTCTTTCGGCTCATGCTGAGCACCAATCTCTTGAAGGTCAGCATCGTCTAAAAAATACTCTAAGCGCTTACGAGCGCTTAAACGCATATGATGATCACATTTAGGGCAGACATTTAATGACTTTTCAAGTTCAGCTTTATATAAAATAGCATCACAATCTCCGCATTTTGCCCATACACCTTCAGGAATTTCTTTTTTACCCGAAGCTTTTGCTGTTTTAGGTAAGATCTTTTCTAACCAACTCATTTGCAACTCTCTTGTGCTAATTCTGTGTCGCGACGTCTGTAAATACAGACAAACTGATTCAATTAAACCATGATTTAGACTACAACGGTATAAAAAACTGGTCTTAGTAGTCATGCCATAATACGAGCCACAACAAACAAATCAATAATAATTTACTTATATTTATTATAATAAACATTATTGATACTTATGACTAAATTAGAATGGCCTCGGCTCGAAAATAATTTTTACACAAGTTCACTATCGAACGCATTAATAACGTTTGTGTTATTAATGACGAATCAACTAACGTATTATTCAATGTCTTTATTTGGTAAAAATAATGGTCCTAGTGACGTAGACGGTATTCCCCACTTTTCAGGATAATCCACATCCACTAAATACAAGCCATTTGGTTTTGCCGTTGCGCCTGCTTGTGTGCGGTCTTTAAGTGTTAACAGCTCCGCCATCCACTGTGGAGACTGTTTCCCCATACCAATGTCAGTCAAACATCCAGTGATATTTCGGACCATATGATGCAAAAATGCATTCGCTTTAATATCAATAACTAAATAATCATTTACGCGCTCTACGCTTAAATGGTGAATATTACGAAACGGGGTATTCGATTGACAATGTACCGCCCGAAAAGAGGTAAAGTCTTGCTCGCCTAACATGGCAGGACACGCAGCCTGCATCAAATTTTCGTCAAGGGGATGATGAAAATGCGTTACACCACTGCGCAGTATTCCTGGTCGATATGCATGGTTATAAATAACATATCGATACCGTCTCGCCGTCGCACTAAAGCGTGCATGAAATTCATCATCAACTTGCTGCGCATAGCGTACCGCAATATCGTCAGGCAACATCGAGTTTAAACCCAAAGTGAAGGCGCTCATGTCTCGCTCAGCATGGGTATCAAAGTGAACAACTTGACCGGTTGCATGCACACCCGCATCGGTGCGCCCAGCGCACACTATATCAATAGGATGATTACAGATACGAGATAATGCTGTTTCCAGCTCTTGCTGTACACTATTTACGTGAGGCTGGCGTTGCCAGCCACTGTAATTTGCCCCGTTGTATTCTATTCCTAATGCTACACGCATATTCACTTCTTATCTCAATGTTTTAATAGCCGAGCATTTTATGCGATCGCCCGCATGAATAAAAGCGTGCTCGTGATACTTAGCTTATTTATCGCCATTAACCCCTGTACTACCGAAATTATTCAATTTATAGATATGGGCACCACTCAATAAAAAAGGTATAGCAAGCTATACCTTTAATCACCTTCGTTGATTTGATTCATCTAGTGCTCAAGCTTACTTTGTAACGCTTGCGCTTCTCTTTGAACCGACTCAGGGCCATTCTCTAAAACTTCTTGGATAACTCCCATAGCACCATCATAATCTTCAATTTCAATATAGGCACGAGCCAAGTCGAGTTTTGCGGAGAAACCATCTGCTTCTAAGTCAACATCGGTTGCATTATCCCCTGCTAGAAACTCATCAAAATCCCCTAACCCAACATCCATATCTGCTTCATTGTAAGGTTCATCTGAGGGTTCTAAATCATCACTTTGAGATAACAAATCATCGATATTGACAAATTGATCTTCCTCTTCAACTTCATGCTCTTCTGATACGCTAGCAGTATCCGTCTCGTTTAACTCGGTTTCTAGCTCGTCACTCAGTAATGATTCAAAATCAACTTCCACTTCATCCAAATCATCAATATTCACAGAGTCTGGTTCAGATAAATCATTAAGCAACGCATCAAAGTCTGTGTCCGATAAATTAGACATAAACTCACTTTCAATTGCCGCCTCATCGATTTCTAATTGCTCTGTATTTTCTTCCTCTGCTGACAATGTATCTAAATTAGATAAAAACTCATCTGGAGATACCGTTTTTTCAACATCATCAGTGGAGCCTGAATCTTCCTCCTCAAATTCAAACTCAGGTGCATCAGCTAAATTGGATGGCTGTATAGCTTCATTTTCAAGTGCTTGCGTTAAATCAGATTCAACAGACTCCGCAACGTCATTTACAGGCTCATCTGCCCTCTCTGCTTGTTCGTCGAATTCACCTAATGTGTCATCCAGTACTTCATGATGCGTCTCTGCGCTGGCATCATCACTGTTGTCACTACTCTCTGGCTCTAACGCTTGTGCTAGATCCGGTTCAGGCTTATCTGATTCCGCAACATCACTTGCAGGCTCATCAGCCATCGCAGCTTGTTCGTCAAATTCACCTAATGTGTCATCAAGTACTTCATGATGCGCCTCATCACTGGCATCATCACTCTCGGACTCTAACGCTTGCGCTAAGTCGGGCTCGGGCTTATCTGATTCCGCAACATCACTTGCAGGCTCATCAGCCATGGCAGCCATCGCAGCTTGTTCGTCAAATTCACCTAATGTGTCATCAAGTACTTCATGATGCGCCTCATCACTGGCATCATCACTGACGTCATCACTCTCGGACTCTAACGCTTGCGCTAAGTCGGGCTCGGGCTTATCTGATTCCGCAACATCACTTGCAGGCTCATCGGCCATCGCAGCTTGTTCGTCGAATTCACCTAATGTGTCATCAAGTACTTCATGATGCGTCTCTTCGCTGGCATCATCACTGACGTCATCACTGGTGTCATCACTCTCGGACTCTAACGCTTGCGCTAAGTCGGGCTCGGGCTTATCTGATTCCGCAACATCACTTGCAGGCTCATCAGCCATGGCATCCATCGCAGCTTGTTCGTCGAATTCACCTAACGTGTCATCAAGTACTTCATGATGCGCCTCATCACTGGCATCATCACTGACGTCATCACTGGTGTCATCACTCTCGGACTCTAACGCTTGCGCTAACTCGGGCTCGGGCTCAACAGATCCCGCAACATCACTTGCAGGCTCATCGGCCATCGCATCCATCGCAGCTTGTTCGTCAAATTCACCTAATGTGTCATCAAGTACTTCATGATGCGTCTCTGCGCTGGCATCATCACTGACGTCATCACTGGTGTCATCACTCTCGGACTCTAACGCTTGCGCTAACTCGGGCTCGGGCTTATTTGATTCCGCAACATCACTTGCAGGCTCATCGGCCATGGCATCCATCGCAGCTTGTTCGTCGAATTCACCTAATGTGTCATCAAGTACTTCATGATGCGCCTCTGCGTTGGCATCATCACTGATATCATCACTCTCGGACTCCAACGCTTGCGCTAGATCAGGTTCGGGCTCAACAGTTCCCGCAACGTCACCTTCTAACTCATCAGCTATGGTAACTGGTTCCTCGTCATGCGCTTCATCAAGCAAAGCGTCAAACTCAGAAGAGCTCAATTCTTCCGGTTCATCATCCATTGATTCTAACGCATCTTTCTCGTTAAACTCAGGAAGCGTTTCTATATCTGATAAGGAGGTATTATCGCTATCATACGGTTCTTCTATAGTATCGTGTTCCTCATCAGCAAATGACAAATCATGCGTATCATCATGCTCATCATCCAAATCGCCATCTAAAGAACTTTCAACTAAGTCATTCCCTTGTAAAGCTTCCGAAAGTGCTTGTTCGGTTTCACTTGAAACCAATCGAGTTTCCGCTGGTTCTGTGTCCAATGCCAGTTCAGGGTAACTTTCCAACTCAATACTCGGTGTTACGGGGTCTGGCTCGAAAAACACTTCACTTTCTGATAAATCAACGTCTTCTAATAACGGATCATCCCCTAAATCAACTTCCGTTTCGTCGGCTAACTCATCATCCCAGTCATTGCTTTCCTGATCATCAAGCTCATTTAACAACTCATCGACGCTTTGGAACTCTTTTGGCTCAGCATTGCCAAATGTAGTCGGAACCTCTTCCTCCTCATTCAGCATCCCTTGTAAAAGATCTGCATGCTCAGCTGATTCTTGAAGCGAAGCAGTATCAGCTTCTTCCAAAGGTCCTAACTCATCAAGATCAAAATCACTCTCTGATAGTTCACTCCTATTACTTTCTGTTACCGCTTCAGACTGTAGTTCAATATCTATTTCATCTAAGAGGTCATCAGCAATATGGTTATTTGCTAAACTTGAACTTAATTCAGCATCTACATTGACATTAGATAACTCTTCTACACTTTGCGTATCAAGCTCGTCCTCAGCAACATCCAATAAACTATCTATATCTTCGATGTCCAACTCATCGTCAATAGCTTCATGGAAATCTTCACTACCTTCTTCTACCGATGCTAGATTTGATTCCAACTGCGTGGCAGATTCTGGCTCCACTTCATCAACAAGCCCATCAATGTCATCTGCATCAAGCTCGTCATTTTCTTCTTCTAGCAACTGCGCGGCAGTTTCTTGCTCTGGCTCCACGTCATCAATAAGCCCATCAACATCATCTGTATCAAGCTCGTCATTTTCTTCTTCTAGCAACTGCGCGGCAGTTTCTTGCTCTGGCTCCACGTCATCAACAAGCCCATCGATATCATCTGTATCAAGCTCATCATTTTCTTCTTCTAGCAACTGCGTGGCAGGTTCTTGCTCTGGCTCCACGTCATCAACAAGCCCATCGATATCATCTGTATCAAGCTCGTCATTTTCTTCTTCTAGCAACTGCGTAGCAGGTTGTTGCTCTGGCTCCACGTCATCAACAAGCCCATCGATATCATCTGTATCAAGCTCATCATTTTCTTCTTCTAGCAACTGCGTGGCAGGTTGTTGCTCTGGCTCCACGTCATCAACAAGCCCATCAACATCATCTGTATCAAGCTCGTCATTTTCTTCTTCTAGCAACTGCGTAGCAGGTTGTTGCTCTGGCTCCACGTCATCAACAAGCCCATCAACATCATCTGTATCAAGCTCGTCATTTTCTTCTTCTAGCAACTGCGTGGCAGGTTGTTGCTCTGGCTCCACGTCATCAATAAGCCCATCGATATCATCTGTATCAAGCTCATCATTTTCTTCTTCTAGCAACTGCGTGGCAGGTTCTTGCTCTGGCTCGACTTCATCAATAAGCCCATCGATATCGTCTATATCAAACTCGTCGCTCGCTTCTTCTACCCGTTCAGGTTCCGAAACCGTCTCATCTAAGAGCCCATCAATGTCGTCTATATCAAACTCGTCGCTCGCTTCTTCTACCAGTTCAGGTTCCGAGGCCGTCTCATCTAACAACCCATCAATATCGTCTATATCAAACTCGTCGCTCGCTTCTTCTACCCGTCCAGGTTCCGCAGCCGTCTCATCTAAGAGCCCATCAATATCGTCTATATCAAACTCGTCGCTCGCTTCTTCTACCAGTTCAGGTTCCGAGGCCGTCTCATCTAACAACCCATCAATATCGTCTATATCAAACCCGTCGCTCGCCTCTTCTGCCCGTTCAGGTTCCGAAGCCGTCTCATCTAAGAGCCCATCAATATCGTCTATATCAAACTCGTCGCTCGCTTCTTCTACCAGTTCAGGTTCCGAAGCAGCCTCGTCTAATAGACCATCGATATCATCTAGCCCTAAATCGTCCTCCAATTGACTATCTAAGGTAGTTGAGCTCGTCGCTCGCCTCTTCTACCAGTTCAGGTTCCGAAGCCGTCTCATCTAACAACCCATCAATGTCGTCTATATCAAACTCGTCGCTCGCTTCTTCTACCAGTTCAGGTTCCGAAGCAGCCTCGTCTAATAGACCATCGATATCATCTAGCCCTAAATCGTCCTCCAATTGACTATCTAAGGTAGTTGAGCTCTCAAGTAATGAATCTATGTCATCATCACCAACATCTACATCATCAGTTGGTGACGCTTCGTCTAAAATAGAATCAATATCAACATCTTCTTGTTGATCGGTAGCTAGCTCCTCACTCAATGCGGCAAGCGCATCATCACTAATATCTAATTCATCATCATTACTTTCATCTGCATTAGATACTTCATCAAATAAATCATCTATGTCGCCAGAACTTAATATATCGTCCTCAGATTGCTCAATATCTAACGCGACTTCGTCTCCTAATGCATCTGGTTCATCAAAGTTTTGCTGTAAGAAATCATCTAAATCATCCCCACTATTTAATTCATCAGCTTCGTCATCAAATACAATATCATCGCTCAATAATCCGTCTAATTCATCAGCATCTAAGGTATCATTACTTTCTTCAAAGGAGTCGTCCTCTAAAGAATCAAACATAATGTCATCATCTTCCGGCAGCATACCGTCGTCCAACTGAACACTTTCCTCTGGCGTTTCTGGTGCGACAACAGGTGGAATATCTAAGTCAAGTGGATCGTTTGACGTTTGAGGAAGAAATTCGTCCTCACTACTGTCATTAGAGGTAGGTGATTGGTTGCGCTTCTTCAGAAAAAATACGATTCCACCAATCGCCAACAACGCTGGTAATATTGACATTAGTAGCAACATGATGGGATTAGAGAGAATATCTTCCCCACTAAATCCCGTATTACTTTGTTTTTGTTCTGCTTGTTGAGCTAACAATTCATTCTGTAAATCAATGACTGATTTTAGCTGTTGCTGTATCTGGCTATCTTGTCCAAGTTGATCTCTAACTGTTTTTAACTCATCAGATATATCGCCAAGCTTCTTTTTTAGTTTGTTATTTTCTTCAAGAATGTCTTGGACACTGCTCACTGAGTTTTTAAATTGATTTTGCAATTCAAGTAACTTGGAGTCTTGCTCCATTTGCAATGATTTAAGTCTATTTGTTAATTCTACTTTAGCTTTTTCAACATCAACCTGGCGAGCTTGAGTAACTTTTCTATTTGCCTCTTCAATAGAAGTATTATCAAGCATGCCATTTTTTTTCATTTCCCATAAGGCATCATCTTGATCCGATTTTTGTTTCGCAAACGTTGGGTTTTCTTTGCGCATTTCTCCCAAAGTTGGAATACGTAAATATGCACCATCACGCATATGGTTGAGGTTTTTATCTAAAAATGCGTCAGGGTTTTTTGTATAAAACGCACTCATTACTTGATAAATAGTTACAGACTCGTCGGAGCGCACCTTTTTGGCAATTCGCCATAAAGTGTCTGAAGGTTTGATAGGCCCTATCGTTCTACCTTGCATGCCATAATCAGCGTCTTTGGGGCCCTTGATTTGAGCAACCTCTTGCGTAAAGACGGGCATGGTGATCAGTGCCAAGGCAAAGATACAAAAAAAGACGAAACCGCGCATGTTGATCCTTTCTGTACAATGTTCAGCATCTCGCCAAACATTTAATAATGCTAACAGGTAGCTTTTGCAAGCTCTATTCCAATTGCAAACTATAAACCAGTTGTCTACGAATATCCATTGCAACGTATTGAAATTTAACATGCTTATAATAGTTTATGATGAGGAGTAAAACTTCTTAGTTTTCAGGGGGGCAATTCTTTGACGTGATATTTAACAAAAGAGGTAAAGAGCTGCCTCTTAGCAGCCCTTTACAATCAACTGTTTGAACTAAAGGTAGTTTTCAACCAGTTCTTCAGCAATTTGTACACTATTCGTTGCTGCACCTTTACGAGTATTATCGGATACCACCCACAAATTTAGGCCATGAGGGTGAGAAATATCTTGGCGTAAGCGGCCAACATACACGGTATCATTACCACTGGCGTCCCCAACTGGGGTAGGATAATCTTGCTCATCTTCAACAAACTCGACGCCTGGTGCATCATTCAGTAACTGTTTAATATGTTCAATATCGTGAGGCATCCGTGTTTCTAAATGAATTGCTTCTGCATGACCAAAAAAAACTGGAACCCTAACTGCTGTTGGGTTTACTAGCACACTGCTATCACCTAGTATTTTCTGCGTTTCCCAAACCATTTTCATTTCTTCTTTGGTGTAACCATTTTCTTGAAAACTATCAATTTGTGGAATAACGTTAAACGCAATTTGTTTACTAAATACACTATTCTCTAGTGGCCGTGCATTCATTAAATTTGCTGTTTGTTTTGCTAATTCATCAACAGCTTCTTTTCCTGCACCTGACACTGCTTGATATGTAGATACATTTATACGGTCTATGCCATAAGCATCATAGATTGGCTTTAGCGCAACCATCATTTGAATTGTTGAGCAATTTGGGTTTGCAATAATATTACGATTACGAAAATCAGCTAGGCTTTCCTTGTTAACTTCTGGCACCACAAGAGGCACATCAAAGTCATATCTAAAATGTGAAGTGTTATCAATAACAACACAGCCTGCCTCAGCTGCAATAGGAGCATACTTTTCGGAAACACTTCCACCAGCTGAAAATAAGCCGATATGCGCGTCAGAAAAATCAAAGTTCTCGACATCTAACACTTCAATTTTCTCACCACGAAAGTCAATATCTTCCCCTGCACTGCGACTGCTCGCAAGTGCAAATAGCTGATCAACAGGGAACTTTCTATCTTGTAAAGTCTCAATAATTTGACGACCAACTAACCCAGTTGCGCCCAATACTGCCACGTTAAATTTTTGCGACATGCTATTCCTCATTCTTTTCAATTACATTAAAACCTAGCTGCGCTAACATCGCACCATGTCCACTACGGTTTTCAATACTTAGTGTACTAAATTCTCTACGAGGCGGATAATTTTTACGTAAACTATCAAACCCTTGCGTTGTTAAATTACCTCTAAGTAATCCATCATCACGGCGAATATCATAAACTAAGTGAACAATACGACCTAAATCATGCTCACTCAGCGTTTCTTCAATATGACACTTGGTAAGAGCCGGTATAGGTAAAAAGTCAGCTAGCTCCTTCGTTGCAGCGACATCAAGTAACTGACATACACCTTGATAAAGCATTTGGGTTCCTCGTGCTTTCCCTTCTTGCGTGTGTCCCGCAATATGTACACTGGAAAACCGAACATATGGCAGGAGATCGGTCAGTATATTAGGCTCATTTTCCCATACATCTAACACCAGCTCTAACTGTTTACCTGAGCGCAACGCGACCAACAAAGCCTTATTGTCAATGACATCACCTCTGCTAGCATTGATAATCAACATGCCCGCTTTTAATTTAGCTATGCGTTCTGCATTTAGTAAATGCTGTGTCTTATGTTTACCATCTTTGATTAATGGTACATGAAAAGTAACAAAATCCGCTTGCTCTAAGGCCGCGTCAAGTTCAATATGTTCATCTAAAGTGCCTTCAGCGTAACGTATGGGGTCGCACAGTAACAGTGTAACGCCCATGCTGTGTAATTTGTCACGTAAACATTGACCAATATTACCTACACCTATTATCGCAAGGCTTTTTCCTGCCAAACCTGTATTTGTCTCTTGGCTATATGCATAAAGAGCACTAATAACATATTCTGCAACCGCTATCGCGTTACAACCTGGCGCACTGCTAAAAGCTATGTTTTTCTGCAATAGTAAAGCTGTATCAATATGGTCAATTCCGATTGTTGCTGTGCCAACAAATTTCAAATTGTCAGCTTTACTTAATAGCTGCGCATCAACCTGAGTAACAGATCGAGTAAGTAAAATATCTATATCACTCAGCGCATCAGGCGATAAATTCCTACCATCAAAACGCTTAACATCGCCTAAATCAGAGAAGTATTCTTCGACTAACGGCATATTTTGATCAGCTAAGATCTTCATTTACTATTCCAACGTACACACATAGGCCGTATTGTATACCTAAGCCCTAAGTAAATGCGAGCTTCAAACGGGCCGCTTGTTATAACTTACCGCCCTTTTAATTTATGTATACCAGCTCCAATTCCCGCAAACATGACAATGATAAGCATCAAAACCATAAGAGTTGCTTGCTTTTGTTCGGGTAACAAAATCAGTGGGCTCATTAATATTGCCATCACACTACTGAAAGCAATAAAGAGTGCAGTATACAAACAACGGTGATAACCAAAGTAAGCACTTACAAGGCAAAAAAATAAGCTGATAAAAACTGCAGGAGTATAAATATTAAAAGACATCCATGTTGCCGTTAAAGATATAATTATAGAAATGGTCGAGCTCATCATTTTAGGTTCCTTCCTGTTTTATGACTACATTAAACATAGATCGTCCACTTGCGAATGCAACTTTAAAATTACAAAAAAAACACTTTTTTGCTTAGGTTTCTTTGTACTATTTAACCTCAGCTCTGGATAAGCGACTTTGCCCAATAAAGCTATTTTTCCCACTCTCGGCGTTGCTTTCATTTGTAATAGCCCGCTATTACTGCATAAAAGCGCCTTGATATTGAAAAAAATATCATCATTGGGTTGTACGTAAGTTTGTTTACAAAATATTTCCTATTCCAAAACCCTTATCCAAACCTGAGGTTATTTAGCTAAAACAGTATGCATAGCAACTCGTATTTTTATTCGCTTATATATTGATAAGTATGCTTTCTTATCAATCATCCATACAATAAATTTACATATGTCAGAATTGGCGCTGTTTTTTCTCTTGAAAAGACCCCTTTTAAGCGCTAGTCTTACTAGGTGGTCGGACCTCTAATAAGGAAGAACAAAATGACACTCATTTTTACCCTAGCCTTGCTCGCGCTTCTTGGCGCAGCGAGCTATCATCGAGCCAGCTGGAACACTTGCATAGGGATAGCTGCAATAACATTGTTAATTGGTACATTCGCAAGTGCATTCGGTGCACTTACCTGGTTAGTCTTTCTAGCCATCACTGTACCATTATCACTCACTAACATTCGTCAGCAGTATATTATTGCTCCGTTATTCAAGGCATTCAAAAAAGTTACACCTACCATGTCTGACACGGAAAAATCAGCAATCGATGCTGGAACCACGTGGTGGGAAGCTGATCTTTTTTGCGGAAATCCTAATTGGGAAAAATTACATCAATACCCAAAACCTCGGTTAACCGTCGAAGAGCAAGCGTTTCTTGATGGCCCTGTTGAAGAAGTTTGTGCAATGCTTGATGATTGGAAAGCAACCCACGAGCTAACTGACTTACCACAAGATGTCTGGCAATATTTAAAAGACAACAAATTCTTTGCCATGATCATCAAAAAGCAATATGGTGGCCTTGAATTTTCAGCTTTTGCACAATCATGCGTGCTGCAAAAACTCACGAGTAAATCAACATTACTTTCATCTATTGTAGGTGTACCTAACTCACTTGGTCCGGGTGAATTATTACAACATTACGGCACTAAAGAGCAAAAAGACCACTACCTACCCCGTCTTGCTAAGGGACAAGAGATCCCATGTTTTGCATTGACGTCACCAGAAGCTGGTTCCGATGCCTCTGCAATTCCTGATTATGGCATTGTGTGTAAAGGTGAATGGGAAGGTAAAGAAACATTAGGTATTCGATTAACATGGAACAAACGTTATATTACGCTTGCTCCAGTCGCAACTGTGTTAGGGTTAGCATTCAAACTGCGCGACCCCGACGGCTTGATAGGCGAAGAAAAAGAACCTGGTATTACCTGTGCTTTGATACCAACAACAACGCCAGGTGTTAAAATCGGTCGCCGTCATTTTCCTTTAAACGTACCGTTTCAAAACGGGCCAACACAAGGTGATGACATATTTGTACCCATTGACTACATTATAGGTGGCCCAGAAATGGCAGGCCAAGGCTGGCGTATGCTGGTTGAGTGTCTATCTGTTGGTCGCGCTATTACCTTACCGTCAAATTCGACTGGTGGGATAAAATCTTTAGCGCTAGCAAGCGGTGCGTATAGTCGTATTCGTCGTCAATTCAAATTACCAATTGGTAAAATGGAAGGGGTTGAAGAATCTCTCGCAAAATTAGCTGGCTACGCTTATAGCACAGATGCTGCAGTGAGTATGTCTACCGGTGCGGTTGACTTAGGTGAAAAACCTTCAGTCGTGTCTGCCATCTTAAAATACCACCTAACAGAACAAATGCGCGCATCTACGATGCATGCGATGGATATTCATGGTGGTAAAGGTATCTGCCTTGGCCCAAATAACTATCTAGGCCGCGGTTATCAAGGTGCCCCTATCGCCATCACGGTTGAAGGCGCAAACATATTAACCCGTAATATGATCATCTATGGACAAGGTGCTATTCGTTGTCACCCATTTGTACTGGCTGAACTTAATGCCGTCAGCATGAGTGACAAACAAGCCGCACTTGACAGTTTTGATTCATCATTAATGGGCCATATTGGCTTCACAATATCAAACCTTGTACGCACTAAATGGTTAGCACTAACGGGGGCACGCTTTACTAAAGTACCATATAACGATGAAACGGCAGTTTTTTATCGTAACGCAAGTCGGTATAGCGCATCTTTAGCGCTTATGTCAGACATTTGTATGGCTGTATTTGGTGGTTCGTTGAAACGAAAAGAGCGAATCTCAGCACGACTAGGTGATTTACTCAGTTACCTTTACCTTGTTTCTGCAACGCTTAAGCGCTACAACGATGAAGGTCGTAAGAAAGAAGATTTGCCATTTGTACAGTGGAGCTGTCAGGAGCACTTATACTTGTGCCAACGCGCATTGGCAGATCTCATCAACAATATGCCATCAGCACCATTACGTGCCGTATTAAAACTGGTTTTATTCCCATTTGGTAGACCTATTCGTAAACCAACTGACACGTTAGAACACAAACTTGCACATTTGCTACAAACACCAAATGAATCAAGAGACAGGCTTGCTGCTCATATTTATTTAACGGATGAACCTTTAAACCTAATTGGTAGACAAGAACAGACTTTAAAAGACATCCTTGCTGTGGAACCCTTGTTTGATAAAGTGTGTCGCGCCAAAGGGCAAAAACTGCCATTCACACAATTAGACAAAGTCGCCCAAATGGGACTTGACGCAAAAATTCTCAATGAAGATGAGGCAACACAACTCGCTGAGGTTGAAGCCAAACGTCTTGCGGTGATCAATGTCGATGACTTTGACCCCAGTGAGCTTATGGCCGGGAAAGCTGCTAAACCGACAGTCCAGGGGGTAGATGCAGCATAGGCTTAGTGTCTAAATATGTAATAACCCACCAAGATAAGATCAACCCAACCCTAAACAAGCCAGCATATGCTGGCTTTTTTGTAACCATGCAACAATGTAATACTCCTAAATTCAATTGTATTAAATAAATGTTTAGGTATTACAGCAGGTACATGACGTAGTAATCAGGCAAAAATTTCGATGTATCGTTATTCTACACCCATCACCTTTAACATAATGAATAAGTCATTTGGCCTGCTAGCATGATGGCTGGTTTCACTAAATGGGAATAAATCCCTTAAGTGATCACTTTAATTACAAACAAGGAGATCGAACTTGAAGCCCATACAACTGCCGTTAATTTCGGCTTATTTATAGCACTATACATAAGAGCCGGCATACAAAGTAAAGCGCCACTCATGTAGATGTCAAAGCCCAGTAAAAAGCCAGAGCAACACCACAATATAATGCATAATATTGATAATAAAAAAATTTGCACACGTTTAATATCCTTATACTTACCCAAAGACTCCCAAAATAAGCGTGTTTCTTGTAAATGCTGGTTGGTTTCAATCATTAATGTTGACCACCAAAGCTGGTTAATAAGTACCGCAGCTAACATATACCAGTGTAGTAAATCAGGCCGCATAATTTGAATAATGTCCGCAGCCCACAGTACTAAAAAAGTGGCCGTTGCACGCCAAGTCAGCACCCAAGAATGCGCAAATGCATAATGAACCCAAAACGACCATATATTAATTGGATAGGTCAGATTGGGGGAATGTACTTTGGGTATAAACCAGCAACCAATCAATAGCACGTTTGTACAAACTAAAAAGTGCAGGATAGATGGTGACCACCACAGTGATATAAACGCCATTAATAACGCCCAGTTGACTGCTTGTGGTCGGTATAATAACCCCATAGCAAAGCTAACTTGAGTCAACATAAAGAGCAAAAGCTGTGGCGCCTGACTGAGCTTTTCCCAACCCATAGCGACTGCCAATATCAATGTTGTGACAAGCAAAACATGACTTGCGAGTAATAACACAACATCAGCCAAATACTTATGCCATGCACGGGGTAATATACTATTTTGGAAACACCTATGCCGACTATCTAAAATTGCAGGTTTTAGAACGGTAATTAACAGAGTTTGAATTAGTAAATAAGCAAATGCAACTTGTATGCTAACCAATATGCTATCACTTTGCACGATCTTACCTAAACCAAAAAACAGAGACGCAATTAACCCTGGTAAAAAAATATAGAATAGCGTGGTGATCATCAAAATAAATTGATTAAGTTGATTAACTAACTCTTTAAGTTCCGCCTTAAAAGCTCGGTATCGATATTGATAGAAGTGTTTCATCATAATCTGTTAAACACCTTCACGGTTAAACTTTCTTAAGTGGCTGACTATCAAAACCTATATCCAAAAATGGCTGCGGTTCATGGTTACTTATAATGACTTGGCCTTCGTAGGCACAGATCCACTCTAACACTACATCAAGGCCTCGCTTATCCAATGCCGCACTCGGTTCATCTAAAATCAAGTAAGGAGTGTTTCGCATCACAGCATTAATAAGCTGTAATTTCTTTAGGTTACCAGATGATAAATCTTCCACTTGAGTATGCAAAAACGCATCAAAACACAAATCGGTTATAAATTGTTGAGGTAAGGTACATTGCCAACTTGATGCTGTCATTGTGAGTATCTGCTGAGCTGTTAAATATTCTGGAAAAACAATTTTATCCGATGCTAAACTCACACAGCTTTGCAAATGGGCGTGTTGCTGACCATTGAGCGTAATGTGCCCAGAATAAAAACTATCCAGTCCGGCTATTATTGTAAAAAGTGTGGTTTTCCCTAGGCCATTCTTTCCTTCTACACAAAGCTTTTGCGCGGTAAACGTATTATTATAATTTTCAAATATACATTTTTTACCAAAATACTTTGTTAAATTAGCAACTTCAATCATTATTATGCAGGGCTTATATCTGTTCCTTTATTAGGTGACTCTAACATATGCAAAGTTGCAGGTGTCATTAAGAATGTTACACAATGTGTTATTTAGTCACTTAATAATTACCAATATAAAAAACGAGCATAGAGTGCCCGTTTTGATAAATAGCGATATTTGCTTGTATGTTACAGCGCCGCTAAGATCACTTCCGCTTTACTGACTTCAAATGACTTAGGCGCTTCTACATTAAGCTGAGTGACAACGCCATCTTTTATAATCATGGCATAGCGCTGCGAACGAATGCCACCAAATGTCGCTGTGTCCATTTCAAGGCCTAGAGATTTAGTAAAGCTTGCATCGCCATCGCCTAGCATCATTAATTCTGATGCATTATGCGCTTCACCCCACGCTTTCATCACAAACGCATCGTTTACTGATACACAAGCAATAACATCAACGCCTTTGGCTTTAAGCTGATCAGCCAATACCACATAGCCCGGTAAATGGGCCGCTGAACATGTTGGTGTGAAAGCGCCCGGCACCGCAAACAAAACAACGGTTTTGCCTGCGAACAATTCTGTTACTTGGTGCTCTACCATACCGTCATCTGTTAAATGACTGAGTGTCGCTTGTGATAAAGTTTGCCCTTGTTCAATCATGGTGTTCCCTTAAAAAGAATATGTATTTATTTGTTGTATTGCTGAAATCATTTATATGACAGCATTAGTCGATCTGCGACAAGTATACAAGATTAATGTAATGCGTGAGCACGTCCGGCATATTCACTGTAAAAAGATTCGATCGCGCCACGTTTTTGCATTGTCACAAACACTTGAGTCCCCTGCACTCCACCAAATGCAATATTTGTTGGGTACTTTCCTTTTAAGCGCACGGTATGTAATAAGCTTCCACTTGGAGACAGCACTACGACTTCACCTGCGCCATAGCGAGCTACATATAAATTACCTTGGCTATCTGTGCGCATACCATCAAGGCCGTGCTTCGTAAATTGGTAAAACAACCGCTTGTCACTCACATCGCCTTGCTCATTTAGCGTAAATGCCCATATTTTTTGTTGCTTGCTTTCATTTACATACAAGGTAAGGTTATCGGGACTAACTTCAATACCATTACTTGTACCCATCTCTGCTTGTAACAAGCTCACCGTGCCATCCGTCGCTATCCGCCAAATTTGACCCCGCCCGGAAGACCAATTAGGATCACTCGCATAAATCATTCCATCATCACGAATGGCAATGTCGTTTGGTTGATTCATAAGTGGCTCATGGGCATGAACCGACACAGCACCTTGCGGTGTGATTTTTAATATATTATGGCCGGTATAATCTGCCACAAACATATCTCCATGCTGATTAAAACGAATACCATTACCAACGCTCCCTTCCGGCAAAGTGAGCCAAAGCTTTGTATTGTTCTTGCCTTGAACTACCCCTATTGTGCCCTGTTGACCATAGTTCACCGCGTATAAAGCTCCATGGCTATCAACCGCAGGACCTTCAACACCCTCGGTAAATGTACCATCGGCTACCCAATCCATTGCTTGAAAAATAACGGGGTTATTCTCGTTAAAGTGCACCGTGCTATTTTGGCAACCACCTAGCAACGTTAGCATCACCCAAAAAAACTTCTGCATTTTATTATCTTTGTCCTTAAAATTATTGAGTATGACCTGCGAAATGACTCTTGTTAATTGAGAATAAGTAATACACAGATCATATGCCGAGCTTTATCACACGAGTTAAAGTTTGTTACGCGTCAATCTAGGCTCAATGAGCATCAGTGCGATACCCAGCAAAGCCCCTGTCAAACCTATAAATTGCAGTAAAGTATTACCAAATCTCGTTTGCTGCTTTACATCTTTACTTACTTTATAAAGCCGGCGACCCTGTTCAATCTCTTTGATAAATTCATCACCTAAATAGTCAAATGATAAAATAATCGATATATCTCTTCGTTTGAGCATTGCTCGCCGTACCTCTTGTATGTCTACATCATGAGGTACAAAACGAGACCAGCTGTAAAAAATATCTTGGGCCTCATTAGGTAAAACAACCCCTCGAGACTCATATTCATACAATGTTTGTGGGAACACTAAGTTTTGAAATCCGACGTAAAAACAGCTGCCACCAAGTGATACCAGCAATATAGCAACGTATAACAAAGTACGTTGTTTGATTGAATTGTCGCGTAGCTGGCGAGCATACCATGACTCTATATCTGGAATTTGGCTGAAATGGTGTTGATTCGCTTGCCCTTGAACGCCAAGCATAAAGTCCTCAACGGTGAGCTCTAAAGCATCTAGTAACTGGCGAAAAACCTCATTAGAGGGCACAGATTTATCATTTTCTAATTTTGATAAATAACTCTGTTCTACCCCCATCTTCTCCGCCAGTTGAGGCTGGCTCATATTTGCTGTGGTACGTAAGTGTTTTATGTAGTGACCGAGTGTCATCTTTTAATCCTTGTTATGGCTTGAAATCACAGCCCATTCTTGGCTAGTCATGCATTAATACCAAGGTGAATATTCAAGAATAACAAGGAATATTAGCAAGTTAAAGCTAATACCCCATCAATCACTTCAAATTTAGAAACCGTATCTAAATTTCAAAATGATACGCTCTTCATTCGGGGTTTGCCAAAGCCGCTCAACACTGCGTGACCAAGGTTCAGCCGCCACGTTCTGCTTTTGCATATTATCAATTTGCGTCGCCCCTCGGCCATAAACCAAATATATATCGGAAAAAGCACCTAATCGATAACGCAACTTCATTTGCGATACTAATCGCTTGTCTTCAAAACTGGTATCCAGATTAGTAAGCTCTGTTAAACTCCCGTCTGTGATACTAAATACCTGCTCACTTTTTGCTTCAAGTACGGCCCATTGCAAATAAATACTCAGTTCAAGATCATCAGTTAATAGTCCTGTAACTTTATTTTCATTCACGAAATACGCTCTATCGTACTGCGTTAGCTGGTTATGAGAATTCGCTATTAGCCAACCGTCCCCTTTACGGTAAAAGTTATTTATATTGATATTCCAATTTTCATGCGGCATAAAAGTAAGATCTAACGCAAACTGTTGCGCGATGCCATTTAGTCCTTCTTGATCATACTGGTAACTGGCAGCCCAGCTAAACTTCCCAACATAAGAGCTACGATAAAATACCCGAGACCCCCATGTATCTGGTTGCTGAAAACGATCACTGTTATAGCCCACATTATCTTGCCACCCCGATGAATTATGTGTCAGTGTCGCCGATGCCTCTGCACCACCATTTAACATCACATTAGCGCTGTACTGACGTTGAGCTGGTAATTTAATCCCCTCATCATTAGATTCATAAGCGACCGCTATTTTTTGTTTTACGCTCGTGACCAATGGCGAATTAAAATTAATAGCATGACTGAACTCCCCTTGCCAATAACGCCAGTCATTGCGCTTAATATACCCTAAATCACTTACATCAAACTTTTCGTCTAACTGTAAGTAAGACGACTCAAATTGAGTATTAGCAGAAAATTGATACCCCAACTTTAGTGACGCACCTCGGCCTTGTTGACTTGTCTGACTTTGCGAAATATCACTGTGCATCATGGTACTTTGCATTGACCAAGTAGCACTTTGGTATTGAGTGTCCCACGCAACGCTGCGAGCATCTCTCTCTATAAATGGACGTTCAGTATGTGTCATCAGTAACCCAGTCTGCCAAGCTTTATGACGATACTTGCCCCTTATGGCGTAAAATGACTTACCCACATCATTACCTAATTTATCTTCTTTTACGGCAAAAGCACCAAGTTGTAGCTGCTCTGTCTGCTGTACAAACCTGACTGCGGCATCTATCGGTGTTGTTATATGCATCATATCATCACTACCCGCTCCAATACGCCGAGTATGAATAAGTGTGGTATCTTGCAGGCTTTGTACATTAAAGACATTAATGTCTTGGGTAAAAAATGCACGTTTGTCTGAGCGCAGTGTTTCGACTGCACTATAATTTAAGTCCACCTCATCACTGTCTATCTGACCAAAATCAGGGTTTATCGCAACACTCAGCTTTTGATGGTGATCTGGCTTATAAATTAAGTCGAAGCCGATATTATTTAACCCTATATTGTCAATCAGGTCTTGCTGACGAGTGATATACGGAACAAACGTGACCTGATGCTCTTGGGGGATAATTGCTTTTACTTTAGGCATCGTTAAAAAGAAGTCAGCATTGGCCGTCGTCTGTTTCTGTGATGCATATAGATGATTATTAACTAACTGATACAACTGCACTGACACACCAATTTCTGATGCATCTCGTAGATTCTTTTTATTATAAAAAGACACTGTATGCCACGGAATAAACGTTTCACTAGACCAAAAGTCTGCTGCCTCAAAGTATGAGGTCTGCCAATCTCCATCCCAATCACTGTCGGTTGTTAATTGTGGCGTAAGAACTGCATCTTGAACCCCTCCACCTAATCCGACCACAAACAAATACGCACCACTGCCATCACCAGAAAAGTCTAAATAGATACGATTAAAATCAGCTTGGATGAACCCATCTTGTAAATTGAATTGCTTCTTTCTTTCTCCTTCTTTTTGCCAATTAATAATACCGACATACACGCCTTGTGCTGTGGTCACTACCTTACTTTCCACTTTATCTAAATACTCAGTATGCGTGGCTGGTACGACTTCATAAAAGGTCTTTGTTGCAGAGACATCCTGCCAAGCTTGATCAATTAACTGGCCATCTAACACTATTGACACGTTATCTTTTGCACAAACCAATGTACTCATTAACCCTAAAATCAACACATATATATTTCGTAACACACCACTCATACTTCAATCCAATTGAAAAAATTTTCCCTATAAAAACAAATATCACTGTGAAAAATACTGAATTTTATCTGAAGAAAGCTAGCTAAACCCTTACGAGTCTTGACTTTATAATGATAAAAGTTAACTTTGTACTCATATAAAGAACATAGATGATGCGCTATGCATACAAATATACAATTCTTAACTTGGGTATTTTTTGACAACACAGATGAGTTACTCAATCTAAGCACCAAAGAAGTCATAAAATTAGAGCCACAAGTAGCGCAATTACTCAGGCTGTTTATTTACAGTAATGGGGAGTTACTTGCGCGCGAGGCGATATCTGAACATATTTGGCCTAATATCATCGTTGAAGATAATAGCTTATATCAATTATTAACAAAATTAAGACGGTTACTCAATGATAATCCAAAACAACCTAAGGCGATTAAAACTATCCCTAAAAAAGGCTATCAATTCATAGCCAGAACAGATGTTTACACTTTACAAGAAACACCTCTAATATCGAAAAAAAATAAGCTCCTCACTCAGTCTCAATGGTGGAAATGGGCAACAATTCCAGTTGTAATTGTATGCAGTAGCGCAATTGCATTTTATTCTAAAAATACCATAAAAACGCCAAAACCTACTTACGAGCTGTCAGATCTGAGTTATGATCTTGGTCTTGAGTACAATGTTGACGCACATAAAACTAAAGACTTAATTGCCTATATAAAAAACTTTAATAATCTCGTATTTAGCAATAAACAAGGTATGGTGTTAAATACCATCAAGTTCCCCAGCCGCATACATCACCCTAGCTGGCATCATGAACTCGACTTAATTACATTCTGGCAATATTACCAAGACCAATGCATTCTCCATGTGTATAAATCCTCAGGGCAAGCTATTCACCGCGCCAAAGGTCAAAAATGTACACGCTCCAGAGCATCTTCTTGGTTATCAAGCACCCAACTAACGATTAATGTAGCACATGGCGCGCACTTCAAGCCTTTTCATTATGACTTTAATACTGGTAAGGCGCTGGCCCTTCCAATTACACTTAACGCAGGGGACACCTTCCAGCACAGTATCAAGGCTTGGCAAGGAAAGACCTATTACCTTATCACCTCCACTGATCATAGCAGTAAATTAATCACACTCGATGGCACTGTGCATATGCAGTGGGCACACCCCATCTCCTTACTGTCTTTCGATCCAAAGCAACAAAGCATTATTACCAACAACTCAGATAAACATCATACATTGGTAGCCACAACGCGAGATGGCCATCAACATATTATTGCCAATGCAGTACAAGGTATGTTCACTGACTTATCCATCGACTTAGCAGGTGATATTTATACGGCAGTAGAAACATGGCAAGTGAATATTCGTGATAAAGATGGACTCCCTATTTTTTCAACCACCAGTATCGATTACCTACCAGTAAGTAATCCACTTGGCGAAACCGCTTTTATGTCAAAAAGAAGCGGTGTCTGTGAAGTCTATTTGCATGCTGACGATCAAATCAAACAACTTTCTTACAATCAAGGCTATGACTATGTTAAACATATTGAGTGGCAACCTAAACTAAATCTGCTTCTCACCAATCGCGATAAGAATGTACTGCTTTATGACCGGCAGGGTAAAGTCTCACAGTTCTCACCTGAGCAAGTTAGCACAATCACCCAATTAGGTTGGCATACAAATGAGCGGGTTTGGATATATGATACGCATACATTGTCTACTTATACTTTAACAGGTCAGCGACTCAAAGAAGTCGCTCTGCAAGTTGACGCACTCATTTACGACAACCAAAATGCTCAATGGCTAGTTTTTGACAACTATACCTTATATAAAGTGAATAGCTTGGCCAATTTGAGCACGCATGAAAATTGGACGCTAATCCACCGCTTTTCACAACAACAATATAATCAACTTCGTAATTTCAAGCTACGAGATAACACCTTATATTGGTTATCAAGCTGGTCTGCAAAAGACTATATTTGGCAACTGCCTTTAGAAGAGACATCGATCTCACTTATCAAATCAGATGAACTGATTTGGCACTACGATATTGCCAAAGATAATTCATTAAATATCGCTAAAATGGAAGCAATTGAAGGCGATATTAAAAAGCTCACTCGACTAGTAACCCCTCAGTAAACATAACATAGCCGCATGAAAGTGATACTGCGGTTATTGTCACTCCGGCCCATATTATCCATTTTACAAATAGATAAGCAGATAAGCAGATAAGCAGATAAGCAGATAAGCAGATAAGCAGATAAGCAGATAAGCAGATAAGCAGATAAGCAGATAAGCAGATAAGCAGATAAGCAGATAAGCAGATAAGCAGATAAGCAGATAAGCAGATAAGCAGATAAGCAGATAAGCAGATAAGCAGATAAGCAGATAAGCAGATAAGCAGATAAGCAGATAAGCAGATAAGCAGATAAGCAGATAAGCAGATAAGCAGATAAGCAGATAAGCAGATAAGCAGATAAGCAGATAAGCAGATAAGCAGATAAGCAGATAAGCAGATAAGCAGATAAGCAGATAAGCAGATAAGCAGATAAGCAGATAAGCAGATAAGCAGATAAGCAGATAAGCAGATAAGCAGATAAGCAGATAAGCAGATAAGCAGATAAGCAGATAAGCAGATAAGCAGATAAGCAGATAAGCAGATAAGCAGATAAGCAGATAAGCAGATAAGCAGATAAGCAGATAAGCAGATAAGCAGATAAGCAGATAAGCAGATAAGCAGATAAGCAGATAAGCAGATAAGCAGATAAGCAGATAAGCAGATAAGCAGATAAGCAGATAAGCAGATAAGCAGATAAGCAGATAAGCAGATAAGCAGATAAAGAATATTAATAATTGATATGTAATTTCAGGATTTTTTAATTATTAAAGGAATAATTATGAATATATGCTTTGGGAGGAATTTAACATATATGGCGGAGTGGACGGGACTCGAACCCGCGACCCCCGGCGTGACAGGCCGGTATTCTAACCAACTGAACTACCACTCCGCAGTGGTATATGACGTATTTCGGGCGTCCCCTAGATATCAAATGGCGGAGTGGACGGGACTCGAACCCGCGACCCCCGGCGTGACAGGCCGGTATTCTAACCAACTGAACTACCACTCCGCTGAGATATCATTTTTGTTATTTGCATTGGCGGAGTGGACGGGACTCGAACCCGCGACCCCCGGCGTGACAGGCCGGTATTCTAACCAACTGAACTACCACTCCGCTGAGCAAATAAAATTTCGATTAAGACGTTGGCGGAGTGGACGGGACTCGAACCCGCGACCCCCGGCGTGACAGGCCGGTATTCTAACCAACTGAACTACCACTCCTCGACGTTTTAATCTGTGCTTTCCTATTGGCGGAGTGGACGGGACTCGAACCCGCGACCCCCGGCGTGACAGGCCGGTATTCTAACCAACTGAACTACCACTCCACTAAGGAAAAGCGTGCCTTTCGGCGTTGTAAGGATTGGCGGAGTGGACGGGACTCGAACCCGCGACCCCCGGCGTGACAGGCCGGTATTCTAACCAACTGAACTACCACTCCAGCATCTCTTACAAATTTTTGAATAATTGGCGGAGTGGACGGGACTCGAACCCGCGACCCCCGGCGTGACAGGCCGGTATTCTAACCAACTGAACTACCACTCCGCATTATTCTTGCTGTTAGGTTGCTCCCTGACAGCGGCGTGAATAATACGAATGGACCCCTTTGGAGTCAACAGTTTTTTTGCAATTTTCCTTCTTTTTTAGTCATCTGACATCGAAAGGTTCAAAATATCACCTGATTTATCATTTTTTGAGCCATTCCCATCTGACTTTTGATTCTCTATTTCTGTTTCTTCTATTTCAAGTTCTGACTTTTTCTTAAATGAAGGCAATTTAAAGCGCAACTTAATGGGTTTATTTTGCACAAAAATACGAATAGCCAACCACCCAAACAATAAAACCATCAGATTGCCAAACAAAATAATCGCAATCATCGTGCTAGAACTCATCGTATCATCAACTATTTCTGCTGCCTTTTCTTGGTTCGCCATTTTTTGTTCAGCTAACGGTAACTCAGGTACCTTTTCTATTGGTCGCTCTATTTCAAATTTATACATCGGCAATGTTGCCATGAACTCTCGACCATTTACATTTTCACCAAACGCCGACAGCTCAATGCTATATCTGCCCCAATCATAATTTTGAATCATGACTTTTCTATATAATCGCGCTTCTTCATTTAAGGTGAACATTTTCTCTTCACCATTCGGGTAAAAGATTTTCCCCTGAAAAATCACCGTCTCAGGTTTAACAATATCTTGGTCAATTCGCAGTAATAGCTCGTGTTCTGACTCTTTGTCCGTGGCAAGTTCTAAATGATAGTCAAAAGGCGGCTCAGCAATAATAAGCGGCTCTTTAACAACTCTGCGTTTTAGTATCGGGGTTTCTATGAAAAATTCAGGTTGCCACTCCCCCGCAGGGAAACTCAACTTAAACTCTCCAGTAAAAATACCATCCATCGGCCTTTCATCAAACTCTCGACCATCATCTTTAAATGCAGTGACGCTTTGTGTCCCTGCTCCAAAGTTTGCATAGTTGTTATTATTGGTACTGGTAAATTCGACAAATAAACTCACAACATCGCGAAAATAACCGGTTTGTATCGGCTTGCCGTCATTGGTGATATGGCCACTGACTTTTAACGTTTCCCCTCTAAACAACAAAGGAGGTAAAGGGTCTACATGAAGTTCAACTTCACCCAGCACCATAATTCGACTATTCGGCTGTATACTACCAACCACTTGCCAAGGTCCGGGGGTCGGGTTTGAAATGGTTATGAGGTCATAGCTTGGTTCATCAAACCAATCAAGGTTTTCATTTTTAAGGGCTTGTGGCGCGTAGAGCTTACTGCCATCGGGTTTGACTAATACAACCGCTGGCGCTCCTCGGGTTCGAAAAAACAACAACGTAATTTTGTCGACTTTATGATCAATTCGAAAGCGATTGTCTAGTAGCGGAATTTCATTTATTTTTCCATTTCGCTGTAAAAGCGTGATGGACGGCAAAGCTAACGCACCAAACCCTATGGCTATTAGCAAAGCCCCCACAATTAATCGCCTCATAGTTTACCTCATTATTGCTGCCATATCGTATTGCCATCTTTATTGACCACTTTCAAGCGTTCTTCGTGAGCAACTACTTCATCGGCACTTGCCAAAATAACTTTAAGTGGTTGTCTATCAGCGCTTAATCTTATTATATCGCCTTGCTGTTTATTGCCACCGGTTTCATTACCCGATGCCAAGTTGAGTTTTTTCTGCCCCCCGGTCATACCGAGATAAACATCAGCAAGAATTTCAGAATCCAGTAATGCGCCGTGCAAAGTTCGTTTAGCATTATCAATATCATAGCGACGACATAGCGCATCTAGGTTGTTCTTTTGACCTGGATGTAAGTCTCTCGCCATGACTAAGGTATCTAATACTTCGCAGTAATCGTGTGTCAGCGGGTAACCTTGGTTTAACATCGCAAATTCATGATCCATAAAGCCGACGTCAAAGGGCGCGTTGTGGATCACCAATTCAGCTCCCTTAATAAACTCAAAGAACTCGTGTGCAACATCTTGGAATAGCGGCTTGCCCTTTAAAAACTCATTCGTAATACCGTGCACATCTATCGCTTCTTCTTCAATACTACGTTGAGGGTTTATATACACATGAAAGTTATTACCAGTTAAGCGGCGATTTACAAGCTCTACACACCCTATCTCAATAATACGATGGCCCGATTTAGGGTCGATACCCGTTGTTTCTGTATCTAGGACTATTTGTCTTTTTAACATTTCGTCAGTAACCTAACTTTGCTATTGTTAGCATTCAATATCTTTATTCTACATAAAAACAGGTCAATTCGTGCAAAAAACCGTAGAGATTTATACCGATGGGTCATGTTTAGGTAATCCAGGTCCTGGTGGTTATGGTATTTATATGAGCTATAAAGGCCATGAAAAGACGTTAAATCAAGGGTATCAACTCACCACAAATAATCGAATGGAAATGCTTGGCGCAACGGTTGCGTTAGAAACATTAAAGCACCCTTGTCGTGTTATACTTTATACCGATAGCCAATATGTCAAACAAGGCATTGAATCTTGGGTCGCAAACTGGAAAAAGCGCAACTGGAAAACAGCGGCCAAAAAGCCAGTTAAAAATGTCGACTTGTGGCAACGGTTAGATTTAGCTTGCCAGCGCCACACTATCCAATGGAAATGGGTAAAAGGTCACAGTGGCAACAAGTACAACGAAATAGTTGACGACCTAGCCCGTGAAGCTGCCTCTATGGATGACTTATTGCCTGATAATGGTTACCAGCCAGACGCTTAATTCTCTTCCTGAAATGACTCTCTAGATTGCCTTACTCTCGCACTTTTCACGGCTGGGGCCCATTTAGGACGAGCATGCCATTTCGGCTTAATCGGGGTTAATGGCGCAACACGCTTTCTTGCCACTAGCAAGTAACAACTCCCCATTGGTTTCAAATAATGGCGACAAAAATGTCGCCAAGGCGCAAATCGAGACAATCGACTACCTCTGGCTAAAGAGGCATGAATAAAGCGCTCATCCGCTAATATCTCAAACCCCAATAAATCCAACCAATCTTTTACGCGTGCTGGCGTAAAAAAGCGTCCTGACCAAGGCAGCTTTTGACCACTAAATGGCAGGCAATGAGCAAGGCCACACAAACTAAATGGGTTAAACCCAGAAATGACGATATACCCGCCTGGGATCAAAGTGCGGTGTGCCTCACGTAAAATATGGTGTGGGTCTGAATGATACTCCAAACAATGGCTTAGAATACATGCATCAACACTGTGTTCAGAAAAGGGTAATTCATCAATTTCAGCCACAACCCCCACATGTTGCTGCGATGTAGGGGCGACACAAACTTGATGCTTAATGGCGCTTTTTGACGTATCGAGTTGGCCACTTAAACCTCCAAGCTTAAGCATATGATAACCAAACATTCGCGTTAACCATTTCCCCATTCGCCGCTCAATGCCATACCGTACATAGTCCCCATGTGGAAAATCTTGCCAATTAAGTGGCTTTGGGCCTTGTTGAAAACTGAGTGCTGGTTTCATCGTTAGAGCTTGCTCGCTATACTATTGCTAACGTTCACTTTATAGAGCAATTAACCATGGCGCAAGTAGAGCCAATCAATGCATTTGATGACAATTATATCTGGGCTATTCGAGACACCGATAAAAAACAGGTTTGGGTCGTTGACCCAGGTGATGCTGAGCCTGTGCTTTCATATCTCGCCCAACATGACGCAACCCTTTGCGGTATTTTGATCACACACCACCACTGGGACCATACCAATGGTGTTGCTGAACTCACTCACGTCTTCCCTAACACCAATGTATATGGTCCTCAGAACTCCAAATTTAAAGGGATCACACACGCCCTGCGAAATGGTGATAGCCTCACTGTTTTTGAACACACTTTCAGTGTACTCACGACACCTGGCCATACATTAGATCACATCTGTTACTGTAATGATGTATTGTGCTTTACGGGTGATACGCTGTTTAGCGCCGGATGTGGACGATTATTTGAAGGCAGTGCAGAGCAAATGTGGCACTCATTTAAACTGTTTTCACAGTTTAATGACAACACCCTAATTTATTGCACACATGAATATAGCGCTGCGAACTTAGCATTTGCTATCGCAGTAGAGCCTGATAATAACGATATCAAAGCACACATTGAATGGGTCACTACACAGCGTAAAAATAATTTACCCAGTCTACCAACTCGTTTTGGTATTGAACGAAAAATCAACCCATTTTTGCGCTCGGATCTACCACATATGTTGCATCACTTACCTCATGATGTAACAGTGAATAATCTTACGCCTTGGCATAACTTTGCAGCTCTGCGATTATGGAAAGACCAATTTTAGTCAGCACAGGCTCAGCACAGCTCTTTAAACTTATCTTATTTACAGGTAGTATTGGCGGGTTTTTGCCCGAATATATAAAGAAATATGACTAAATCACCTATTTTAATTGTACTGGTAGCACTGTTAAGTGGTTGCCAAACATTAACATCAACGATTGAACAACGCGTAGAAGCTCAAGTATTAGATAACGCAGCAAGTCCGCATGAAATTAGTGAGACATTACTGAGTGCAATCCAAGCTCCAATTGAAGTAGATGAGCCCCCCCCGGTCTTTGACGACGTATGGGAACGTATTCGCTACCAGCTTTCGATAGAAGTGCCGCAAAACAGACCTGTGGTTGCTGAGCGTAATTATTATCAACGGCACCAGCGCTATATGGATAGAATATCAAAACGCGCAGAACCTTACCTCTACTTCATTGTTGAAGAAGTAGAGAAACGTGAAATGCCCATTGAAATTGCCCTCCTACCAATCGTAGAAAGCGCATTTGACCCTTTTGGTTATTCTCATCGTAGTGCCTCGGGTATTTGGCAGTTCATGCCACAAACTGGCGAGCGTTTTAACTTAAAGCAGAATTGGTGGTATGACGGACGACGTGACATTGTTCAATCAACCCGCGCAGCACTTGATTACTTAACTTATTTACATAAAACCCTTGAGGGTGATTGGCTCAATGCAATCGCGGCATACAACTCAGGTGAAGGTCGACTGCTAAAGGCCATTCGCAAAAACCGCAAAAAACATTTACCCACCGACTTTTGGTCTTTAGACTTGCCAAGAGAGACAACCGCATATGTACCAAAGTTACTCGCTTTATCTGATCTTTTGAAGCGTCAAGATGAATTCAAAGTAACCTGGAACCCCATTATCAATGCCCAAGTTGTTGAGACCATTGATGTTGACTCTCAAATTGATTTGGCACTCGCAGCGCAAATGGCCGATATTACTTTAACTGAATTATATCGACTTAACCCCGGATTCAATCGCTGGGCAACAGACCCTGATGGGCCTCATATCTTACTACTCCCATCAGATAAAATTGATACATTTAAAACAAAATTAGCCGTTACAGAAGCTAAAGACCGTTTAAGGTGGCAATATTATACCGTTAACCGAGGTGATACACTGTCTGTAATAGCGAAAAAATTCTCAACCAGTTCCAGTGCTATTCAATCTTTAAATAAACTAAACAGTCATATTATTCGAATTGGTCAAAAACTACTCGTGCCTTTAAGTGATGGAGAATTGAAAAGTGAGCACTTACCATCACAAGTCAGGATGGCGGTCAATAAGAATCAAAAAAGTAAAAAAACCCATGTTGTAAAAAGTGGCGATACGCTGTGGGATATCAGTCGAGAATACGATGTAACGATTAAGCAGCTTGCCAGTTGGAATAAACTTAAAACGCAATCGGTATTACGATTAGGGCAAAAATTAACGGTTTATCAAAATACCAAAAGCAAACCAAATACCACGCTTGTGAGTACGTCTCGCACTATTACTTATAAAGTCAGACGCGGTGATTCATTAGCCCGTATTGCCAGTAAATTTAATTTAACGGTGAAAGAAATCATCAAATGGAATAACCTCGCTGGCCAGAAATATTTGCATCCGGGTCAAAAACTGAAATTAAAAGTCGATGTGAAACGTACCTAGCACTAGGGGCTGTTGGACATAAAATGGCGCTCATCATGTGCGCCATTTTAATGTTTAATTTTGTATATCATGGCATTATAAAGCTTGCTGCCAACTCCTTAGCCATAACTCAGTCGGTTCCCATGGTTCAAAATACTCTCCCGCATCGATGTCTAACCTGGACGTCACACTCGTCGCATCTAGCCCGCGTATAAGTTCATCGATTTGGCGACCAGCACCACAAAAAGTTTCTCCATAGCTACGATCTCCCAATGCAACTACCCCGACCTTCTTTCCTGTAAGCATGGGTGCTTGGCTATGCATTTGAGATATAAGCGGTTCTAAGTTATCAGGAATATCACCAGATCCTGTTGTCGATGATACAAACAAAATATTATCTGATTGTTTGATTTGCTCTAATGTACCACTGTCATACACTGCCGCCTCATGACCTTGAGCGAGCAATGCTTTTTTAATCTCTGCGGCTAAATTATCTGCATTACCATACATACTACCGACAAAAATTGATACGACTGCCATTATTCATAATCCTTCTCTTGGTTAGGCCAGCCTAATTGGTCGCAAACTGCCAGCATTTGCTCACCCAACTCAGCGCTTATTGTTACTGATTTATGCGTATAAGGATGGATAAATTTTAACGAACTTGCAAACAACATTAAGCGGCGATAGCTAAAATGCTCAACAAAGAAATGATTATGTTTGTTATCGCCGTGATTTACATCGCCAATAATTGGTGTTGATAAATAATTTAAATGACGGCGAATTTGGTGCTTCCTACCTGTTTTTGGAAAACACTCTACCAATGAATAACGGATGGATGGATACTTACCAAAAGGGATCGGTAAACTCGCTTTATGTAAGCAATTAAACTGTGTTTGCGCTTCTTGCGGGGCTTTATCTTGATCTGCGAATTTATCTGCTATTTTATCAAGTTCTTCTTTCAATGGCCTATCTATAAATGTCGACTCTGGCGCAAAGCCACGCACTAATGCCAGATAACGCTTTTCAATATTGCCATCGATAAAAACCTGATTCATATCGCGAGCCGCTTCTGAGCTCAATGCAAATAACAACACACCAGATGTAGGCCTATCTAAACGGTGCACTGGAAAAACATATTGACCGAGTTGGTCTCTTAGCATTTGTACTGCGAATTGGGTTTCTCTTTTATCGAGTAGTGAGCGATGTACTAATAGCCCTGAAGGCTTGTTTATTGCTACATAATCTTTATCTTGATAGATGATTTCTAACATCTCTTATCTCCCACTCAGTATCGCATCTAGTTCGCTAAGCACGCGGTGCAAACGCAAAAAACAAGCCAGTTTTGAATAGTGTATTTCTGCCATGGGTGCAATCGATATATTGTTTGGTAACGGTGCCCCCGTCACTATCAATTGGCGTATTTTCGGGATAAAAATAAATTGTAGCCATTGTTCAAACTGTAACGTATCACAACAAAAAGGCTCGCTAGAAAGCAGTTTGCGAGGCTCTATCGGTGTATACTGCCAAAGCTCTGCCTGCGTCAGCTCTTGCGTCAACTGCGTTAGCAACGCGTCCACTTGATTCTTTTTTGCCATTTTTTGCACTCGCTAAAGGCCCAATATTACAAATAATTGGACAATTATACCCAAGCTCAATAGCAATCCCCAGCACAAGCTTACCAGCGCCGTAAATTGCAGGTATAATCTGGCACATATTCCCCAATTTAGCATGAATTATGACAGCGCAAATCTCCACTCTTGGCCAACTCCTTTCAGCCGCAGGTACTCAATGGCGAGCTTATGATATTGGTCGCAGGATCACCAAAATCGACAAAAAACAATTTGCGCAAATTGAGGGCACATTAATTCCTTACCCCTACCCACTGGCAGGGCATGCACTTATTGCGATTCAATTTTGGGACAATAATGCCACGTTAGACCCATATGTCTGGTTTTTAAAGTTACCACTTGATGAACAGAGTAAATTGGTCGCAGCAAGTCGAGACCACTTTGCAAATATGGTACTAGAAGCGCTTGGTACAGAAATTACCGGTGAACAAGCTCAGGGTAAACTTGATAACAACCCTTACGTTTTTACACCGAATGCAAATAAACTTGCCGCATTCAATGCATTACTCAAACGAGAGATAAACCGTCCTGCATCACAGTATTATGAGTATGCCGAATTATATTTTGCGGGTAAGCTACCTGAAAACGCTTGGCAAAATGTTGCGGTACAGGGTTTGGCCGACTTTGCATTTCGCCTAGAGCACAGCCATAATGCCAAAAACTTACACTCTGTTTGGTCATCACTGCCAATTCAAGTGAAACAACCTTTAAGCGCGATGCTTGAGCATGTGCCAACCGGTACTCATTTAAGTAAACTATTTTACAACGACTGTATAAGCGCGCTAAGAAATAAACAGCTCGATATACTTATCTGTAATTTAAGAGCACTATCAGCAACTAAAGCACAGGGGTTATTACTGCAAGCGACTGATTTGATATTGGCGGATGAACTCGCCAACGAAGCAGATATACTGCTGACTTTAACTGGCCGTTGCTGGGAGGCTTTCAATGAGCAAAGCCGATTATTTATCTTGTTAGATAAAGCTGCACATAACACACAAGTTGATGGTTTATTTACAAGTATTTTTGCTGATTTGGTTGCAATTCCAAGCCTTCGCCCTCATGTTTTAAGTATTCTTAGAGCAGAAAATCGCAGTGAGACCTTGTCTCGTGCAATTGGTAGGTTATTTTCTTAAATGGCAACACTTTGGATTTTTATACTCACAGGTGCCGTGATCGCATTCTTTTGGTTTAGTCGCCAGTTTGCTGAATCGGCCAAACAGCATGCTGAACGTCAAGCTGAGCGATTACAAGTACAATTACTAAGCGTTGCATGTCAAAAACGACGCCTAGGCATTTTGCGCAGCGGTAAACCTGGAATTAAAAGCCAATTTATGTTCGAATTTAGTTCTGACGGGGAAACCGTTTATCAAGGCTCCTTGTATCTAGAAAACAGTCATTTACTTAAATCAGATATTCCTCCCCACCGTATTAGTTAACGACGTTATCAACTAAATTCTATAAAGCAAAGCTTCACACGCTTTGCTTTAAGTTCATCATGGCGCACTAGAAACTCACAATCAATGTGTTAATGTCTTTAGCCATCAAACGCTAAGGAGCTGGTCATGAAAAAAATTAAACCAAAATCACTTACTCAGGGTGCAACACTCGCCATTGTGTCGCCTTCTTGGGGCGGCCCTTCAATATTCCCTCATATTTACCAAATGGGTATTAAGAACCTAACAGCAATGGGATTTAATATTGTCGAGTATCCTAGTGCTAAAGCACATAATAACCACCTTTTTGCAAATCCAAAAATGCGTGCTGATGACATCAACGCCGCGTTTGCCAATACTGACGTTGATGGCATAATTGCGACGATTGGCGGTTCAGATTCAGCTCGATTGTTACAATATTTAGATTTAGATACTATTCTAGCCAACCCTAAGTTTTTTATGGGCTTTTCAGATATTACCACCATTACAACCTACCTTAACCAACACGGCTTAGTTACTTTTAACGGCCCGTCTATTATGGCTGGCTTTGCGCAACTACATAATCACAGTGCTGACTATCAACGTTACCTAGCCAAACAGCTCTTATCTGCGGAACAGCAATACGTGTTACCAACATTTTCTCAATATCATCACGGCTACCCTGACTGGCATAAAATGGCACTTACAGGTCAACTCAATTCGCCAATTACAAATCCAGGTCCCACTTTTGTTCAAGGTACCGGCCGTGTTAGAGGGCAACTTTTTGGTGGATGTATTGAAGTACTTGAAATGCTCAAAGGGACTAAATATTGGCCAAAACCTAACTTTTGGCACAATAAAGTGCTATTTTTAGAAACTTCAGAAGACAAACCAAGTATCGACTATGTGCGCTACTGGTTAAGAAACTATGGGGTTATGGGGGTTTTTGAGCAACTATCAGGCCTCATGATTGGTAGACCCAGAGACTATAATACAGACGAACAATTAGCGTTAATAAACACAGTTCAAGCGGTGGTTAAAGATGAATTCAACGTTTGTGATTTACCCATTATATGTAATTTAGACTTCGGCCACACCGACCCACAACTCATACTACCACTTGGGGTCACCATTGAGTTAGATTGTGAGGGTCAATACCTTAGTCTCGTTGAATCAGCATTTCAATAGTCGTAAACCAAGTCATTGTGTCGGGTATTAAAAAGAAGTAATTCAAATCATGCAGAGCTCATTCAGCTCGCATATTTATTTAATACCCTCACTAGATCACTTTGTTGATATGGCTTATGAATGAAATCTTCAATGCCTAACCTCGCGGCTTGTTGCTTCTCTTCTTTACCAACACTGGCACTGAGTATCACTATTGAAATATGTTTTAACGCTTCATCATTTTTGATGTGGGCTGATGCAGTAAAGCCATCCATAACAGGCATTTGTAAATCCATCAAAATTAAGTCGGGTTGTTGTGCTTTTAAATACTCTAAAGCCTGTTGACCGTCATTTGCGAAATCACAGTCTAACCCTAAATTCCTTAGGTGCTTTTGTACCACAATCTGATTGATTTTATTATCTTCTACAACTAAAACACGCATTCCTTGAAAATGATGGCCCTGTTGCCCGGCATCGCTTTCAACGCTATTTTCTTGCAGTGCAACCTGCTCCGCAGTCACCCCTTTGAGTTTTAAAACCACGGTAAATTCACTGCCAACATTCTCTTGACTCGTAACAGAAATCCCTCCTCCCATTAAAATACATAACTGCTTTACAATAGAAAGGCCAAGCCCGGTACCGCCATAGTTCCGTGTTGTTGAGCTTTGTGCTTGTGCAAATGCGTTAAACAATCGTTGTTGATCTTCTTCTTTAATGCCAATTCCCGTATCACGCACTTTGATAGTGAGCTCTGTAGCATTATCATTTATTTCAACACATTTACAATCAAGGTGAATACTGCCTTTGGGTGTAAACTTAAGCGCGTTGTTCAGTAAATTAATCAATATTTGTTTAAAGCGAAGTTCATCCCCTTCGACCCAGCTTTTATAATTTGCGTCATGCTGATATTGAATCGTAATCGACTTCTCAGAAGCCAAATGAGACAGCATTCCTATAACTGACGCGGTGACATCTGATGGCTTAAACACCTTTAAATCTAAATCTAATTGACCCGCCTGCATTTTCGAAAAATCTAATACGTCATTGACTGTGCTTAACAAAATATTCGAAGCATCGTTTATCTTCGCTAAATAATCTAACGTGGGCAGATCTGACGTTTCTTTTGTCGCCAATTCCGTAAACCCGATAATGGCATTTAATGGAGTACGATACTCATGACTTACATTTGCTAAAAACAAGTTCTTCGCCTCATTCGCCAGCTCCAACTCATTATTCTTTTCAATAAGTTCATGCGTGCTTGCTTTCACCTTTTTTTCTAAACTTGTATTAAAAGACACGATAAAAAATACAAACATCACACAAATGACGCCCAAGATACAGCCTATCAATACGATAATAAAATCAACCCAATTAATCAAATGAGAAGCAAAACTATCAGAGCTGGAAAACTGTATGGTGCCTTGCTTATCAAACAACGTAAATTGGACTTCATGAGAGATAAAATGCCCGCTTTCATAATTAGGGTGAGAAAATACATTGCCCTCACCAAAACTAATTTGATAAGTAAATACACTTTTACGCTCTGTGGTGTACATGGGATCTAATAACAACTCTAACTCTAGTACCACTTCCACAAACCCAATTAAAGACGCTAAGCTAGGTACCTCGCTCTTTTTAAAAATCGGGTAATACACCACCACGCCGTCGGTTTTATCTTGTTGCTGAACTAAAGTGAAAATATCAGTGACTGCAAAGCTCTGATGCGCAATTGCATGTTTAATACTCTTACTTGCAACCGGGTGAGTAGACACATCAAGACCAATAACAGACTTATTTTCTTGCAATGGGTACGTGTAATAGATGGGTAAGTAATAAGGTTGTTCAGGTGCACTTTGAATCCCTGTCGCGGTCAATTGCTGAATATAGGCACCTTCTGAATACAACCTTTGCATGCTAGCTTCAAATTGCGCTCTCGCCTCGTTTTTCACCAAGGGGATCCAACCAATTGCTCTCACTTTAATGGATGTGTTTTGTATTATAGATGTAAAAGCACTAAATTCTTCTTTCGTCACTTGTTCACTTGCTTGAAAGTATGCTTCAAGTGCCTTTAAGTACAATTTTATAGTCGCTTGGGTGCTGTTTATCTGTTCTACAAAAGATACGGTACCGCTCATGAATTGCTGTTTTTTATCTCGATTAAAGTTATTACTTGATACAAAATATACAAAACAAATTATAGAAAAGCTCAATAAGCTGGTCATGATAGCGGCAGATGCTTTTCGTGCTTTTTTAACAAAAATATTGGGATATAAAAATAGAAAAATAGGCGTTAAGAGCACCACGCTCAAAAAATCTCCCACCCACTTTGTCACGCTGATATATAACAATGTTTCTTGCGGTAATGGCAAATAAAGCGACAGCACACAATAAATCGCAACACTCGATAACAATGTTGCGACAGGCCCTGTAATGAACAAAAACTTAATTATTTCAAATGGAATAGAGATCCGAATAGGCACTTGAGAAAACTGTAAAACAAGCTGTCGACTAATAAATAACTGAATTGTACTTATCAAAGCGAGAAGATAGACCACTTCTGGCGGTAAGCCACTGATTAAAGTATCACTGTGCAAGCAAACGATAAAAGAGAGTAATACACCCACTAAAACCGGCCAACCTTTTAATAGATATAACCCGAGCGCAACACCTGTTGCAGGCCAGATGACACTTGCGTATCCAAATGGAATGAGAAACTGACTACCAAATTGAACGAGTAAAAAATGTGAGATACACGCAATAAAAACAACCGCTAGCCTATTCAAGTTACCCACCCTATGACATTTACCCTGTTCAGATTACACTATAAATATGTGTAGAAAAAATGTAGTTGGACCAAAATAGCTTTAGCTATATTCGACTAGAGTATAGTGTAAAAAGCGTTAAGCCTCATATTAAAAGCATCTAAACTAGATTGCCTCATCAATACGCTACATATCTTTATCTGACTGTAATCCTGATGCACTGTAAAAATTAGCCTGCTTTATACTCTTAATATCGTTAAAACGTACACCATGGTGTTTCATGACTGGTAGTATTCGACCGCTGATCATTTGTCGAATATAAAATGGCTGATTTGGTAAGAAATGGTGAATTGTATGCGTATTTCCAAAGTTAAAACAGAATAACTGGAACGGGAAAAACACCCAATGATTGAGTACCTGAGTTTGTTGCATAAGGTTACCCACACCACCATAATAATGCATTGAAGACGTAACCAGGTTTAAGCTAGAGGAACGAATTATATTCGGTGCAATTAACACAACCATTAAAAAGTCTACCCACTTCATAACATCAATTAACCAAGTTGGATGTGTCGCTGTGTCATAAAGAAACCCATCTATGCTGTGAAAAATGATAAACCCGTATAAAATACCAAAATATACCGTTGCGATTGGAAATCCTGCATTAAATATACTTAAAAATCTGAACCCTGTGATTTCCCGTTTAAACGCTCTATGAGAAATAATCAATCCCAGTAAACCATCAACAATTGAGACAACTCTCAAAGCTGGGTTTTTTATACCATTACCAACCAAACGCTCTTCGAGATCTTGGTTAGTTCCTGATACTTTGTGATGATGCAAATGTATTTTTCGTCGATACCATGGGTTAATCGTATTTGGCCGCATCAACCATACAATTAACATCATTAAATTATGTACAACAGGATTGCGCTTAAAGTAAAGCTTATGGATCAAATCATGTTCAATTTCATGAGAAATAGACGTAATGAAGGCGATCAAAACAATACAAAGCCAAGCTGGAATATAAGATACTGCATAGAGCCCGGCAACGAGCAACATGGCCAACACTGCACACATAAGCAATGATACGCCCAGCATGTTTTGATAAGCCAATATAGGAAACTGACTTCTTAGCGACTGTTCTTCTGCTTTAATGCTTTGCACAATCGCTTGGATATGTAAATTCGATGACATACTTATATTTGTATCTAACAGCCCTTAATACTCCAATAATACGTAAACACCATGCTAAATCAATTATTTGGTTTTCTATTTTACTGACTTTGCTCTTACTGCTAACTGGGGATGGCCAAGCTGAGTTCAAAAGTCAATTACTACCCCAGTCTCCCTGAAGATGAACTCAGTTTTCCTAATTCAATACTTACTAATTCTTTATTAAGGTATTACGTTGTTTTTTATAACTAAGCTTATTGAAGTCTTAGGTCTATTCACCATAAAAACAGCGACCGATGTCACCAATATCCCAAACATTTCTACATAATCTATGTGTACTTTGCAATACGAGTATTGATAACAGCGTCGCGCTCACCGGTATTAAGTAAATTAAACCACTTAAAAGAAAGTATTAAAAAAACCAAACAATAATCAATCAGACAATGCGAACTCCACAGCCGCATTAGCATGAATTTCAGCCGTATCAAAAAAAGGAACATTAGTATCTTCTTGCTGGATCAATAACCCTATTTCTGTACACCCTAACACCACACCTTGCGCACCTTTCGCCTTGAGGTGAGCAATAACCGATAAGTACAATTGTTTTGAATGAGGCCGAATGTCTCCCACACATAACTGTTGATATATAATGTCGTGAATGACTATTTGATCTTGCTCACTGGGCACCAATACTTCAATGCCATGCTGCTCTAGTCGATCTATATAGAAAGTATCTGCCATAGTAAAACGCGTACCTAACAAAGCCACTTTATTCAGCTTTTGCTTGCAAATCACTTTCGCCGTAGCGTCGGCAATATGTAATAGGGGTAAGGTTACAACACTGGCTACTTCATCCGCCACTTTATGCATTGTGTTAGTGCAAATCATAATACACTGCGCGCCAGCGGCCTCTAAACTCAGAGCTGAACTTTGTAATACCTCCGCACTTTTTTGCCAATCTCCTGATTGTTGAAATGCTTCAATTTGCGCAAAATCAACGCTATTTAAAATAATTTTTCCACTATGTAGCCCACCTAACTTTGACTTTATTCCTTGATTGATCAATCGATAATAACTCGCTGTTGACTCCCAACTCATCCCCCCTATTAGTCCCAGTGTTTTCATCTGCCTACTCTCGCTCTTCACCTGCTTCATCAATTGCCACAATGTCAGTTTCCATTAATGCTTCCTCAACCCAGCGCTGTAATACAGGGCAATTTAAAACCTGCTCCATGTAATTTGTCGCGGCACTATTCACCGTTATCCCATAAGTCTTAAAACGTAATACCACTGGGGCAAACATTGCATCTGCGATAGACCACTGCCCAAATAACCAGCCCCCCTGTGCAGCATACTCATTGTACTGTTCACTCCAGATCTGTTCGATACGTGCAATGTCTTGCTTCACTTGTTCACTCAATACTACACATCGTTTTGCTCTTATATTCATTGGCATTTCATTGCGAACACCATTGAAGCCTGAGTGCATTTCACATGCAATAGCTCGAGCTTTTGCTCGCTGCGCCGTATTTGTTGGCCAATATTTCCCTAATGAATAAGCATCATTGATATATTCACAAATAGCCAAGGAATCCCAAACCACCGTACTGTCATCAACCAAAGTGGGAACTTTCAAAGTGGGGGTCACACTTTCCAGTCGCTGATAAAACTCTGGCGTATCTAAAACCAGTTGTACTTCATTGAAGTCAATACCCGACTTTGCCAGCATCAACCATGCTCTTAGTGACCAAGACGAGTAATTTTTATTCCCTATAAATAACTGCATACACAATACCTGTTGGATTAATTAGCAAATACGTTAGCGATTATTTACCCTACTGACTAACGGATAATTTTGATATAACCTATCAAGATATCGAATAGGTTAAGGTTTATAAATGGATATTGATGCTTTAAGAAGCTTTCTGGCGTTTGTTGAAACTGGCAGCTTCACTCGTGCCGCAAAACAAGTTCATAGAACTCAGTCAGCAATTAGCATGCAAATGAAAAAGCTAGAACAAGATCTAAATAAAAAGCTTTTCCAAAAACAAGGCCGACTACTCAACTTATCTCATGATGGGCAAGTATTCGCACGTTACGCTAAACAACTCGTGCAATTACATGACGAAACAGTAAAACAAATGAATGCAGCTCAACCAAGTACCTTACTACGCTTAGGCTGTCCTGATGACTATGCTGAATCAGTACTCCCTAAACTAATAAAATTACTACACAAATGCTGGCCAAATTTAGACCTACAAATCACATGTACTCCAAGCAATCGCGTAAAGATCATGATTGATAGCGGACATCTAGATTTAGGCATCATTACGCGCTCTTCTGACACCGAAGAAGGATACACGCTTGAATCATCGCAAGGGGTATGGACATACAACCCTCTCTTTAACGCGCACCGTATTGAGCCTCTGCCTATTGCGATATTTCAGCGGGATTGTCGCTTTCACCAAGCAGCTACAGACGGGTTACATAAACAAAATCGTGCATTTAAAATCATTGCTTGCAGCGGTAGTGCAAGCGCACAACGCGGTATCGTCAGAAGTGGAGTGGCAATTGGTGCTATGGCAAAGCTGAGCATTGGCGACTTAACCCCGCTCGACTGCCAATCACTCCCAGCGTTGCCGATTGTCGACATTGTATTAATCCGCGCAAATAGCAGTCAAAACCCAGTGACAGACATCACCTGCTTAGAGCTCTGTCAATCCTATATCAGCATCAATAATGCATCCGAAAAAAAGCCATCTTTCATTGGTACCTATTAAGCGTTATTTCAGGTAATCAATTTACAATAGCACTATAGCTTTAGGTCAAGAAGCTATTTTACATCACTACTACTCGTCAAGTTTAAAGGATAGGACTATGAAGCCGAATATGAATGTTACCCCTTTGCCCATTTTGCATCCTGAAGAAACAAGCACAAAAAAACGGATCATGGCCGTTATCACACGCGGGATATTCAAAAATGACACACAATTAAACGAACTACGTAGAGAAAACCACCAGTTAAGGCGACGACTTAGAAAATATAAATCACTCTGTCGTCGATTTTCTAACAAGCTTCAACGACTAAAAATATCATCGAGTATCAAAATAACAACCCTTTCATCGGCCAACAAACGGGTTGCTCGCCATGTAAGTCGGTTGCAAACGCTGTCTATTCGTTTAATTAGACAAAGAGCCCTATCTAACTCTCATATTGAACAACAACAATTGACACTGCAAAATGCCGAACGTAATTTGATTGCACAAACAAACACCTTACATAGTTACACCCTTTCTTATAAACAACTACAATATCAATATGATTTGCATACACGTAAATTAGAAAACAATCACCAGCACACCCAAAAGTTATCCGAACACAATCAGCAATTGCTCAAACGAGTAAAGCGACTTCAATATTTCAATATAATGTTAATTTTTTGCATCATATGCTTGAGCAATACAGCACTTTTGTAGCGCACCCTTAATCGACATATGGCGCACTACTAATTGAGATATAAACTATTTTTTTGTTTCCCTAGCAAAATCAGGTAAATGAATATACATTCAATTTGTTATTAACTTGTTATAATTTCGTTATGAATTCATATTAAAAATATCTCAATCTTAGTCAGACCAATGAGGTCGCGTAAACATAGCGCTTACCTCTCCCCTATTTGATTAAGGAAAACACCATGCCAACACTTGCTCGACCTGCAATATTACACCCAGAAAACATTGTCACAAATAGCGATATGTTATCGTTTTTAGATGAATTGCATCAAGATGCTCCGCATAAGCATCAAGCGTTCAAAATGATTGAAAACTCCGCAATTCAAAAACGACATATGATACTGCCGCTAGAGCAAATTTTGTCTCTACAAGATTTTGGTGAACGTGGCGCTATTTACCAAAAAGTTGCCCGTACTATGGCGTATGATGCGGCCTCTAAAGCACTACAACAAGCGCTACTTAAGCCCAAGGACGTGACCATGGTTATCGTTACCTCCTGTACTGGGTTTATGATGCCTTCGCTCACAGCTTGTTTAATCAATGATTTAGGTTTGCCAGCCAATACCATACAACTCCCCATAGCACAGCTAGGCTGTGTAGCGGGCGCGTCTGCTGTTAATCGCGCGGCAGAGCACTGCAAAGCCTCTAAACGCAATAACGTGCTTATTGTGTCATTAGAAACATCATCACTGTGCTTTCATCGCAGTGCCAATCGGTTACAAGACTTTATCACCGACTCACTTTTTGGCGATGGTGTGGCAAGTGTGGTTATGCGTGCTGATAATGACTGCAATGGCTTTCATATTACTCATACGCAGAGCCACTTTATGCCTGACACCGAAGCGTATATTCAATACACGTTAACTGACTCTGGTTTTAAATTTTCTCTCGATAAAGACGTCATGTACTCGATCTCCAAGGCAGCGCCACATATTGAAACTTTTATAACAGAGCATGCAAATAAACGAGCGAGCGAGCTAGACTTTTACATTTTCCATACTGGAGGCCGTCGAATTCAAGACGAAGTGACACGTTGCTTAACTCTATCTGATGACGCACTCGATTATTCCAGAGCTTGCTTACGCGATACCGGGAATACATCCAGCGTGGCTGTTATCGATGTACTCGCTCGACAATTCTCACAGCGGACTAGTATGGAGCAAGGCGTGTTAGCCGCATTTGGCCCCGGATTTACAACAGAAATGGCATTAGGCTATTGGCAATAAAGTTTTACGATCGAATCAATCGACTTAAAACCGTACTCTTGTGCGGTTTTTTCTTTTAAAAACAACAATTAAAGTAAGTGTGAATAACTCGCACTAATATTGTGATAAAAACGTGATGTTTTAGTGAAACCAACGAGACATTTAACCTGCATCCTTAATCCTGTCATAACAACCAAGAAAGAGAATATCATGAAGGCTAAATTACTATCACTTGTTTGCACTAGCAGTTTATTAGCAATGTCAGCAGCCCAAGCTGCTGCTGTAGATGTGAAAATCACAAACCTGACGCAAGGCATTTACTTCACCCCCATATTAATTGGTGCCCACACCAGTGATGCACATTTATTCCAAACAGGTCAAGCCGCTTCCGAAGGCCTACAAGCCATGGCTGAAGGTGGCAGTATTGAAGCGTTATCAACAACACTTGACAGTATTAATGCCGACAAACTCGCAAACCCAGCTGGAGGGTTGCTCGCGCCAGCCAGCTCAGCAATGGGTAGCTTAACAACAGCAGAAAATAATACCACGCTGTCGATTGTCGCAATGATGCTGCCAACCAATGATGGCTTCATCGGGTTAGATGGATGGAAAATTCCAACAGAAGCAGGCACGTACCATATCTATTTGAATGCTTATGACGCAGGCACAGAAGCAAACAATGAATTAGTTGTTGAAGGCTCTGGCGCACCTGGCACACCTGGGATCCCAGCTTCTCCTGGTGTCGCACCTGGTACACAAGGCGCTGGTGTGACTGATGTAGAGGGCAACTCTATGATTCACATTCACCGAGGTAATGTAGGTGATGATGAAGCCGTTGGTGGTAAAAGTGATTTACATAACACCGTACATCGTTGGTTAAACCCTGTTGCTAAAGTGACAGTAACAGTTAAGTAAGGGGCATATTATGAATAAGTTCACCCCAATAATTTCACTTGCTTGTTTGCTATTAGCAGCCTGTGGTAGTGATAATAACACGACATCGGTTACACCTCCGGCACCGGCACCAGAGCCTGCACCAGAGCCAACTCAATATGAATTTAAAGTAACTGCTATAAATTTAACTCATGGTCAGCCTTTATCGCCTCTTGGTGCGGCACTGCATACCAGTGGCCAATTTTGGACGATTGGCGAAATGGCCAGTGCAGAACTTGAATCTCTAGCTGAAGGAGGTGATAACTCTGGGCTACTCGGACTATCTGTCGTCAATAGCTCAGTCTCTGGCGCTGCACCTTTAGGGCCAGGTAAAACGGCTGAGTTAATGCTGACAACGACCAGCTTAACTGACCAAAAACTCTCATTAGTTACGATGATGGTGAATACAAATGATGGCTTTACCGGTCTTAATAGCATTGATGTGTCACAAATGGCTGTTGGCGACTACGCTAAAATGACCACTCGAGCTTATGACTCTGGGACAGAAGCTAATTCTGAACAAAGTGGCTCAATGCCTGGTCCTGCCGATGGTGGTGAAGGTTTTAACGCAGAACGTGATGACATTGATAAAGTGGCTATGCATCCCGGTGTTGTTGGCAATGATGACGGACTAAGCTCTTCCGTACTGACTTCTGCCCATAAATTTGACAACCCACTCATGGCCGTCACTATAACAAGAGTTAAATAACGCCTATGCGCAGAGTGTGGGCGGTAATAAGGCCACATTATGCAACAACAGGTATTGATTGTAGAAGACGACCAAGACATTGCGCGTCTTCTACAAGTTCATTTAACTGAATTATCGTTGGGCGTCGACCATGTGTTTGATGGGGAAAGCGCCATGGATAAGCTGCAACAAGAAAACTACGCTATTGTATTGTTAGATATCATGCTCCCAGGAGTTGATGGATTAACACTGTGTCGGGAGATCAAAACATCAAGTCCACACATTAGCGTTGTTTTATTAACGTCAAAAAGCAGTGAAATGGATAGAATTATTGGGCTAGAAATGGGTGCTGATGATTATATTTGTAAACCATTTAGTTACCGAGAATTCCAAGCCCGGGTAAAAGCGCAGCTGCGCCATGTTCGGCTATTACAGGCAAAAGAGCAGCAAAGCACACAACCGGAGCAAGCACGTTTGCAACTCGGTCTACTGGGTATTGATACAATTTGTCATGAAGCAAGTTTAAGTGAACAGGCACTTGATCTAACTGCAACCGAATTTGAGTTATTACACTTTTTCGCTGCTCACCCAAATCAAGTTTTTTCTCGAACACAATTGCTTGAATCGGTCTGGGGCTATCAACACTCTGGTTATGAGCATACGGTTAATTCTCATATTAACCGATTACGCAGTAAGCTCGAAAAATACGGCGGTGAAGGAGTCATTGAAAGCGTCTGGGGCGTAGGCTACAAGCTTAACGCGAAGCAACTAACACAGGCATAAGTCATGAAACTGTCTTTATACCACAAGCTCGCCATGTCATTGGCTGGTATTTTCATTTTAATCGCTTCGTTGTTTATTTGGTGGACCCAAGCATTATCACAAGTATCTCGCGCTCAAGCTGAGCAACAGTTACATATGGGTTTAGCGGAGCATCTCGTTGGAGATAACCCTTTACTTCAACAAGGGGTATATGACTACAAAGCCCTTGAGAATTTATTTCATACTTTAATGATCCTCGGGCCGTCATTTGAGTTTTATTTTGTTGACCCAAGTGGCAAACTCTTAACTTATTCAGCAAAACCTGGGGAAGTTAAACGTCAACACATTGACCTTGTACCCTTAGTACAATTGATAGAACGTCCAGAACAATTACCCGTGTATGGCGATGATCCTCGCAATTTATCCGGAGAAAAAATATTTTCTGTTGCTCCTGTGTACAACGGTGAGACTCTACAAGGCTATTTATATGTCATAATTGGCTCCAAACTTTATGACTCGATTGTCAGTAACATAAAAAGTAATGACCAACTCGTTATTGGTTTAAGTTGGTTGGGTTTAGCCCTCGGGTTTTTATTAACCGCCCTGCTGTTACTCTTCAAATATTTAACGCGGCCTGTTGCAGCACTGACAGAACATATACAACAACTCGAGCATGCACAATTTGATATCACTAAAATTACGTTATTAGATTGGAATAAAGCACATAGTAACGAAGTACATCAACTTGGTGAAAGCGTCAATAACATGGTAAAAACCATTGATACACAAGTAAAGCAACTTGCTGAACTTGACGACCAACGTCGCCAATTGCTAGCGCATTTGTCACATGATTTACGTACTCCTCTTGCGTCACTACAAGGATACTTAGAAATTATTTCGCTCAAGAAACATGAACCAGAGCAGCAAAAATTACATCTTGATATCGCGCTCAAAAATTGCGAACAACTGAAATCTCTCATTGACCAAATTTTTGAACTGGCCCATTTAGAATCAGGTCACGCGAATGTGCAGTTTGAAGTATTCAACTTGGGCGAACTGTTATATGACGTAATGGCCAAGTTTGCAATTCGAGCTGAGAAAATGGGGATCTCTTTAACCATATCACCAGCTGTTTGCGATATAAAAGCCTACTCGGATATTGGGAAATTGGAACGGGTGCTCACGAACCTCATTGAAAATGCATTGCGTCACACGCAAGAACATGGCGCGATAGAAATAGCGATAAATCAGCATGGAGAAAACCTCACCTTGTCAGTAAAAGATACGGGAGTCGGTATTTCCGCAAAAGAGTTACCCTATATTTTTGAGGCGCGCTACCGAGCAAGTAATGCCAAAGGGTGTAAGAAATCACACGCAGGACTCGGGTTGGCTATTACAGAACGTCTAATTCAATTACTAAAAACCGAGATCCGAGTACAAAGTAAGGTGGGCGTAGGAACTGAATTTAGTTTTCAACTACGAGAAGCTGAGTCATATAGTTGAGCAAGTAAAACGAATGCTTGCTCATTCACTTATTTAACCTCAGCTCTGGATAAGCGAATTTGCCCAATAAAGCTATTTTTCTCACTCTCGGCGTTGCTTTCATTTGTAATAGCCCGCTATTACCACATAAAAGCGCCTTGATATTGAAAAAATATCATCATTGGATTGTACGTAGTTTTTTTACAAAACATTTTCTATTCCAAAACCCTTATCCAAACCTGAGGTTATTTACCAAATACATAAATGCGAAATAGTAATCACAGCTCAGTTTATACGAAGCCGTAACACTTTGCAGATGCTATAAATACTGAATACTTTTAAATTAACGACACTGTCGTTGTCCACTTTAGCTGGTATTTATGATGTCTTGACTCCAAATAAAGCGCCCCATGGAAAATGATCATAGATATAGCTGATATTCATCACATCGCTATGTGCTGCGTAACTAACCACGCCGAGTACTACACACCTTGTGCTTCAAATTTATAACCAGCACCATAAATTGAATGAATAAACTCATGCTCTGGCGCTATATCATGTAGTTTTTTGCGGATCTTTTTGATATGGCTATCAATGGTTCTATCACTCACTATACGATCATCATCGTAAATGTGATCCATTAGTTTATCTCGGCTATATATCCGCCCCGGATGCGCTTGCATTGACTTCAAAAGTAAGTATTCAACATGCGTTAAGCTAATACTATTTGATAAAAATGATGCAAAGAACGTGTTGTCATCCAATTTGAGTTTTTTCTCAGCATCGTGCTTTTCACCATTACTATTAAGCGCCATTCTGCGCAGTACAGCTTTAACTCGCGCGACAACTTCTCTTGGGCTATATGGCTTGCATACATAGTCGTCGGCGCCAATCTCTAAGCCCAATAAACGGTCAATCTCTTCTACTTTAGCCGTAGTCATAATTACAGGTACATTCGACTTAGCACGTATTATTTTACATATCTCTATTCCATCCACATTAGGTAGCATGATATCTAATAAAATAAGATGTGGGTCAAAGTGGTTGAATGCGTGCTCAGCGTCAGCACCATCAACAACAATATGCGTTTCATATTCCGCTTTAGTCAAATACTTACTGAGGATATCAGCAAGCTTGGGTTCATCTTCTACAATCAATATGCGTGGCTTATCCAAAAGTCGCTATCCGTTTTTTAATGAGTAAACTCTATTATAATAGCGAGCCCACCCAAATCACTCAAGTCGGCTTCAATTGTGCCGTGATGGGCTTCGACAATACTGGTACAGATAGCAAGCCCCAACCCGGATCCCCCTGTTTGCCGAGTCCTTGCACTATCTACTCGATAAAGACGGTCAAATAGCATTGGTAGTTGATCACGTTCAACACTGGGGGAGCTATCTTGCCAGACGACTTGGGTTGTTTTCTCATTTTGCGTAACGTTTACCGTGAGCCGCCCTTTTACTTTTTCGGACGTATCAGTGTAACGTATGGTGTTTTGTAGGAGGTTATCAAACAATTGACTCATTCTTTGTGGATCACAATGTAACGTTAGGGCCTCATTGCACGTTATTTTCACATCAAATAAACTCAGCGACGCATTGCGCTTATCAATGCACCGATTGAGTACACCCGCTAGCGTACAAGGCAGCATATTATATGTCAGCGCGCCCCGGTCTGATAGTGAGAGTTGATGTAAATCGTCTACCAGATTCGTGAGGCGCTCTATTTCTTCATACAAAGAGCTTAATTGGATTTCATCAGTATCAATCACCCCATCTATCATGCCTTCAAGTTCAGCACGAATAACGGCAATTGGGGTGCGTAACTCATGGGAGATATCCGCAATCCATTGCTGCCTAGCTGTTTGGTTTTTCGCCAAAGTATCTGCCAACTTATTCATATCACGCGCTAATAAACCGAGTTCATCTTGGCGGTCAAGCTGCACCTTATGCGCATAGTCCCCCCCAGCAAGGCGTCGAGCATTACGACGTAAGCGAATAATAGGCTGCACTAAATATTTACTAAATGGAATTGCCAAAATCACAGTTATTAACAATGCCAACAGTGCAATATGCATAAATTGCTGTTCTTGCTGTTTAGAAAAAATAGCATCGAATCGGGAGGTAACCACCGAGCCATTTTCAATTCCTAAGTACCCGATCAATTCTCCTTGCCCAGCAGTTTCTATATTGTCGTCCCCAAAGTACATGGGGAGCCACAATGCCGCTGGGCCCATGTCGGCTTTACCTAACAATAATTGACCATCAACACCTTTAAATAACAACCGATTGGCCCCTCCCTTGTGCGGGGGTCGACGCTCTGGTCGTTTATCGCCTTTCGGCGGTCTATGTCGAACATCTTGTTCCCCTTTTTTATATCCTCGCTCTGGTCCAGCACCTTTTTTATGCCCGCTGCCACGAGGCGGAGGTCCTTTTCCTCGATGCGGTGGTTCCGCGCTTTTTCCGTTCGCCGTTCTATATAACTTTATCACCTCCCCCATTTCAGGGGAGCGATGCTTAACCCAAGAAAATCCATTGTGTGCTTTATACGTTGTCACCATTTTAACAATGACAGGCTGCATTTTATCTCGCGCATTGCTTTGCACATACTGAGCAAAGCTTTTCTCAAAAGCGAGCTGGTTAGCAATGTAAATAGCCATCACTAACGCCGAATTAGCGATCAAGATCATGAATAATAATTTGACACGTATCGTCACTTTCATTGGGTAGAACTCTATCCTTTATGGCGGTTAAGTACATTTAAGCGTAAATTGTCAGGATCAACCGTCCGTCTATTTGGGATCCACTTTTGCAAACAACGACTATCTTTTGTGCAATTGTCTGTTAATGCGTGCAAAAATGCTACTAAGTCTTTTTGTTGAGCCATATCTAATGGGGCAGCAACAAAAGGCGAGCTTTGCAATAATGTGAGCGCTAACTGGCTGTTTTCTCTTGCTTGATTATTTAATACATCACAATTTTCATTTAAGGAGAATTGCTTGAGACCACACGCACCGCCACGCTGAAAGAATGCTTCAATCGCCTTAGCTGGATCAACATAATGCGATACAACTTGTGCTAACGTATCATACACCCCTGCATGCCCATACGGGGCCGTTAAACCGACATTTAATAAGCTCGGTACGCGAAAAGCAAATTGATTTTGTGGTTGAGCATCAAGTAACGCTCTGCCTAAATCGGCACCATTAACATCTTTACCTATGCCATATTGTGGGAAGGCCAAATTAAAGAAGCCGTCATTGCTAAAGCGCTCTCCGCTATGGCAATTCACACATCCAGCCCCCCCCTCTGCGGCTTGTGTAAAGAATAGCTTTGCCCCCCGTTTCTGCGCCGGATTAAGCGCTCTTTTATCCCCCTTAACATAGCGACTCCAATCACTATCCACCAGCACGAATGATGCTTGATATTGACCTAGTGCGAAATCAATACTATCAAATGTGATCAATGACTCAGCACTTTGTTCACTGTCAAATGCGAATCGAAATGCTGCAAGCCAATCATTCGTTGCAAGGCCTCCTTCCTCTGAGCCATAATCGCCAATACGCTGAGCGATATGACTACGAATCTCTTCTGTCGTACTCGCATCGGAAAATGCAGCTCCTCGCATTTCTTGTGTTGATGTTACAGGAAAGCGAGATAACGCCTCAACAAGCGTAGACCCCGCATTTTCATCTGCTATCCCGAACCCAGAATCTGGGGTGCTGATAAAGGTGCGTACATTACCATCTTCCTCTCGCGTCACCTGTTCAACTCGGCCATCCCAAAATAAGGCTTTCTTTGCTAAACCAACATTAAAAATCGTTGGCGAATTACGAGGTATATCAATTTCATTATTAACGGCTTGTCGTCTTGGTCCTATAATGTCTGCATCAATGGCATTGACACCTATCGATAAGCTCAACCTATCCCCGCCTCCCAATTTTGGGTGATGACAAGTCGCGCATGCAACACTCTTTTCACCGCCAAGTGCTTTACTAAAAAATAGCTGCATCCCCAATTGTGGTATTGGATCACTGATGTTTGGCGCGGTATCTTGGCCCTCCACATCACCTGTTAAGCCTAATTGCGATATCAACGCACGCAACTGTGCATCTAATTGTGCTGTATTTTTTTTCGGCACTGACTTGGTCGGTGGTTTTTTACGGTCTGACAATTGTATTGTGGCACTGGCATTACCAAAAAATAAACTCAACGCGATGATTGAGCCTGTCAAATAGGTTTGCTTGCTCATGGTGACTCCCACATATTCTCTACTTCGGAGACTCAACTGTTGCAACACAAAGTGCAAACAATGTGAAAGTACATAATTAATCGAGGTTAAGTATTATTCGCTAACAAGATGGTGGTGGCGCACTGATTAATCACATCGTTGGCGATATTTTTCTTTATTTTTCTTGCCAATTCGGTACAAAGTGCCCCGCACTGAACGCCTGAACCGACTCGATAAATAGCCAAGCGTAGCAAGTAAGCCACTCATTTTTGGCATTGCTATTTCATATCGCTTTGACATGCTTAGCTGTACAATAGCAGCTGCTACCTGTGTCGCACTACTCATAGGCTGTGAATACACAATATCTTCTACTTGATCCATCTCCTGCATGATAAAACCAGTATCAATAGGACCAGGTGAAACCACTGCCACATTTATATTGTGATCGGCAAGTTCATCATGCAATGCATAGGAAAAAGCACGCAATCCAGCCTTTGTTGCGCTATAAGTAGCCGCTCCTTGTAACGGAGTCATACCAGCCAGCGAGCCAACATTGACTATTGCGCAAGGCGCTTGATTATTCCGGTGCATATATGGCAACACTAACGCTGAAAGATATAAGGGTGCACGTAGGTTTACATCAATCATGGCAGATATGTCTTGCGCGCGACGAGTAATAAACTCTCCCCGTACGTGAAGCCCTGCATTGTTAACTAAAACATCAATACTCGCTTGCGAAAAAGCATCGATTGTTTGTGACACAGCCCAATCACACTCTTCCAAATTCGCCATATCAGCGACAATCAGTACAGTACGACACTGTGTATACTCACGCAGCTCTTCTTGCAATCGCTCAAGTGGGTCGAGATTACGCGCGACTAACGCTAAATTGACCCCTTGCGAATAGGTGCTGGCAAATGCATGAGCACATGCAGCGCCCACCCCTTTTGATGCCCCAGTGATCAGTATCGTTTTATTCTTAACACTGTTGATTTCCATAGTTCATTGTCCTTTTTGGGAATAAGTATGACTATAAAGCGCAAACTCATTGCAAACAACCAAACGACACCAAAGCAAACCTAGTAACATAATACTATTTTAATTTACTCATATATTCGCATGGTAGCTTTTCAGCGATCATTTTAATCACTTTCGCAATCCAACATGTCTCTTCTTTCATTTCAGAACTAAATGAAATACCATTATTTTCAATAACCTTACTATATTTATGCATCTTACCCACCTAAGAGGCTCTGTGTTTAAAACACCAGTATGGCTAGAATACAAATAAGACGCGAACGATCATTTTTAACAGTAACTATAAGAAAAACTTATGTTTAGTGAATTAACTCATTTAACTGCGCTACGCTGCGTTGAGGCTGCCGCCCGTCATCACAGCTATAGTAAAGCTGCGTTAGAGCTCAACGTAACACAAGCGGCCATTAGCCAACAGATTCGATTACTAGAACAAAACTTTGGTTGTAAGTTATTTTTCCGAAAAGGCAAGTCTATGCAACCGACTGCACAGGGGGAAAAACTTGCGATGGCATTAAATAATGGATTTGGCACAATTACCCATGGCATTCGTAGCATTCAAAGTGAGCCTATTCCTGGCTGTATTACGGTTACAACCACCCAGTCATTTGCTTCAATGCTACTCATGCCTAATTTGTGGAAATTCTCAGTCGACCACCCTAACATCATTGTTAGGGTTATTGTGTCTACAGACGTAGAAGATATCAAACATGGTCATGTTGATATCGCTATTCGTTATGGGCAATCAACATACCCTGAATTAGAACAAACCACTTTATTTAGTGATGAAACGGTCGTATTATGCTCACCAAAACTGGCCCAAGAATTTGATTTTTCTAGCATTGAAAACATTAAAAAATGCTGGTTAGTCAATTATACAAAAAACGATTACTGGGCTAATTGGTTTGCCACCGCAGGGCTCACGCATACTGACAATCATAATCAATGGCTAGAAGTCAGCAATATGGATATTGCATTAAGCGCCGTTATGGCCGGCCATGGCGCATGCTTAGGTTCAGCCCGTCAAGCTAAGCATTTTATTGACCAAGGACTGCTAGTGGCGCCGTTTGATATCCGCGCCAAACCAGAGATACGCTATACCTGCTTACATGACCCATCATCGCCTCGTATACAGCGTATCCTTATATTTAAAAATTGGTTGGTTTCATTAATACAAAATACTTAAGTGTACATAGCTTGGTTAGTTGCACACCCGTTTACATTCCGCGAGCACAATCGTATTTTTAGGAACATTTACTAAGAGACACCAATAAATGAAGATCAAATCCCTCGTATTTGCCCGCGCTCTACTGCTGTTTTGCGCATTCACAGCAACCGTTACTGCAGTTGCACATATGTCATGCATTGTGCTGGGTGAGCAATGTTATCGAGCCCAGTTAGCGCCGAACATAATTATTGACTCCGCACTACAAGGAACATACTTTGCACCATTGGCAACGCTGTTTATTTCCAGTTTATTTTTGTTATGTGCGTTGTATGCCCTCAGTGCTGCCAAGCTGATCCCTCATATCCCTTTAACACGCTTTGCTATATTTACTATTAGCAGTTTATGCATCGTGCGTGGTGGGGCAACATTGCCTTTGCTAATCTTACAACCCGCATTAGCAAGTATTTTTGCGGTTATTGCAGGCATGCTCTGGTTCCTATGTGGTCTATTTTATATCTGGGGTTATAGGTTAGTCATATCAGAAGGTAAGTCATAACCCATAGGACGCATAAACAAGTAACCCGCATAGTTTAGCGATAGTTTTTTACTGATCACTATCTGTTTGCTTTTTCCGCTGTTCCTGCTTTGCTTTTGCAACATTTTTAAATACCGTTGGAGGTATCGGAAACAATGAAATCAATGGCATGAACGCGATAAAAAGGTATGCCCCTTTAGGCATACCTTTAGCCCATTTAACCAACCTTATGAATATATAAATAATCAGGGGAATCATAGTCACATAAACAAATAGCCAAATAAATAACGTCATATCACTTCCTTTCCCTACCAAAATTAAATATATGGGCGTTAAATTTTAGAGTTCAAGCCTTTTTCTTTGTCGTGCTTTCACATAGCATAAAGCGATTATTATTAAGAGGTAATATATTGTGGAACCCTGTATATCAGCATTGATTACACTGATAAAACAGCAAGACATTGCTGCTGTGTATGAACTATATGAGAATTCAAAAGAACCAGATAACATACTGCAATTGAAATTCATCTACCAAAGCGCACAACAAAACCCACAAGTTTATGGGTTTTATCAAGATTTATGTGAACAGCTAGCACAGCGTAAAGCTTTGCCTACTGGTTTAATAGCCGGAATTAACGACAGCGAACGGTTTAATTTTTTTACGCCATCGCTAAAGCATAATGGCGGCTTTTCGCAGAAAAACGCCCAAGGCAATACGGTACTGCATGTATTATTTGCTAACCCAAACAACATTCTACCGCCTTTTAATTACATCCGCTCATTGCTACTGTTTGAAAGTAATGAAGGGCTTATCCAAGCGCTGCAGCAGCGCAATCAACAGCAGCTCACTGCGATTGAGTGCTATTTTGCCTACAATCCGCACTTATCAGCGTTACCAAGGCATGAACTCTCGGCAATTTTGGCATTAATAGAAGCGCAAGCTCAGCTTATATCTCAGCAAAGCCAAGTTTTAGCCGCCATATGTAAACGACTCAAGCAGTGTAATAATGCCACAAAATTAGATAGTCAAAATCACCGAGTTTTGCTACTGGCTACGACCTATAATCTGACTACAAAAGAAGTACTGAGTTTATTAAGCGCATAAACTTTACCAATACACAGAAATTCGCTTTTTTAACACGCTTCGTTATACTGCCAAATGTTGTTGCTTAGGAAGGCGTATGCCCATGAATAAATTAAAACTCTTGCATTCAATTACTGCGGACCACACATTACCATTTGAGCAAAAAATCCAAGAGCTTTTGCAATTAGGGTGCCGCATCTTTAACTGTCAAATTGCGATTGTTAGCCAGATCCAGGCACAAACTTACTATGTTGAACATGTTCATACACCTGATAACAGCTTACCTGTCGGTGCGCAATTCCCGCTGGGCGAAACATACTGCTGTCATACCTTAGCAGCCAACTCGTCTTTGGCATTTGATCATGCCAGTGACAGCCACATTGCAACCCACCCTTGCTATCTAAATTTTGGTCTCGAAAGCTATATTGGCGCCCCCTTATTAGTGCAAGGTAATCGCTATGGTACAGTAAACTTTTCATCACCTGATATTCATAAAGGTCAATTTACACAAGACGATCATGACTTTGTATGGCTATTATCACAGTGGATTGGTAATGAAATAACACGTAACCAATCGCTTTTGCTCATGAAGCAAAACCAGGAAATTCAGCATGCAATGGGTGAACTTGCCATCATTGGTGGTTGGCAAGTCAATTTGCTCAATAATACGGTGATATGGACTGACACAACTCGAGCAATCCACGAAGTATCGGATGACTTTCAACCGACTTTAGAAACTGCGATTCAATTCTATCAAGAAGAGGACCGCGACACGGTAACAAGTTTAGTCAATACCGCGATTGAAACCGGCGCTCCATGGAAAGCGGAGTTTTTATTAAATACCGCCACTGGGAATCAAGTCTGGGTAGAAACACAAGGTAAAGCGGTATTTGAGAATGACCAGTGCATTCGATTATATGGTGCAATTCAGAATGTTGATGAGCGGGTAAAAACCCGAATTGCGTTAACTGAACAAAAAGATCTTGCCGAAAGAATGTTACAAACTCGCAGCTTATTTCTTGCCAATGTCAGTCACGAACTCCGTACGCCAATGAACGGGATTGTTGGCATGCTGCAACTGCTAGAGCAATCAACATTAGATGATACTCAAAAAAATATGGTCGACGTGGCAAACCGCAGTACACAATCTCTCACCCGCTTGTTAAATGACTTTTTAGATTTCTCTAAAATTGACGCGGGTATGCTATCGTTAGAACAAACCGAGTTTGAACTACATCATTTAATTAACGGGCTCAAATTAGCTTATCAAACTCAGTGTAATGAAAAAGGCATCGGCCTTGATTTTAACTTATCAAATTTAAAACATCAGTATCTGGTCGGTGATCCTGTTCGCGTAAAGCAAGTGCTGCAAAACTTAATTAGTAATGCGATTAAATTCACAGCACAAGGTCATATCACAGTCACATTATGCAGCGTAGAGCATGATGGAAAATGCATTATCAATGGTCAAGTCTCCGATTCAGGCATTGGCATGAGTGACACAGTACAAAGTTCGCTGTTCTCTCCTTTTTCACAAGCAGATCAAAGCACGACGCGTCAGTATGGTGGTACCGGTTTAGGGCTATCAATTGTCAAGCGCTTGTGTGAACTCATGTCTGGCAGCATTAGTGTCACCAGCGAGTTTGGCATCGGCAGTGTCTTTAGCTTTACACTGGTTCTGGGAATTGGTGAAGCGCCTGACTTAACGTCTCAGCAAGCTCGAAATCAACAAGACATCCCGACTGATTTCAAAATATTAGTAGTAGAAGATAACGCTGTAAATCGCATTGTTCTCGCTCAGATTTTGAAAAAGTGGCAACTCCAGTACGACTTTGCATTTGACGGAGAACAAGCATTAGCGAGGCTTGAGCAAGCATCCGACACACCTTACGACGTTATTCTTATGGATTGCCAAATGCCCAACATGGATGGATATCAAGCTACACAAGCGATACGTCAACGCTCTAGTGATGACCGGAACAGTCATATTATTGCGTTAACCGCGAACGCCATGAGTGGAGAAGCTAAAAAATGCTTAGCTGCTGGCATGGATGACTACCTCGCGAAGCCAATAGACATTAAAGCGCTTCATAAAGCCATTTGCAAAGCGTTGTAACCAGGGTCATTTTATATATTCTATATAGCGTTGTGCAGTCATACGATGAACCGTAACATTATGATAAAGTATATGCGCGGGATCAGGGTCGACAATTTCTACCGGTATCGACTTTTCCCGTGCAATATCTAACGCCATTTGCGTAATGTTGACGCTGAACGATGTCCCCATAAAAACGATTCTATCCGCATTTAACATGCGCTCTTGGGCGACATTAATTTGATAAAGGTCGGTGTAGTATTCATCAAACAAAAGTACATACGGCTTCAAAGACTCATTTAATTGTGGGCCATTTTTACCGATTCTAAACAAAGATAATAAAGAGTCACTTAAGTGCGCTTCATCTATTTCCGCCCATGGTGCAAGAGTACGACTTACCTTATCACCTTGAGAGTGGAATACCGTCACTTCATCAATTCTACCATGGATACTAATATAGTTTTCATTACCCGCTTTACCATCCAGTCCATCGATATTTTGTGTTATTAATTGCTTATCAGCCAACCACCGATGAACGTCATTAGGTCCGTGATTTCGATAGCACACAAAGCGATGATAATACCAGGTCAGAAACTCTAGCGGATGTTCGATATACATTGAGCGTGTGGCCATTTCTTGTGGGGTATAGTTTTTGCTGCCAATAGTCCAAAAACCTTCATCTCCCCTAAATGTGGGAATACCACTTTGAGCACTTACGCCCGCTCCGGTAATATATAATGTTGCCATAAAATCAAACCATTGATAATTAGAAACTTTATGTTAGACCTTGCTCAATCGCAATACAATCATTGACATGAAACGATTGCAACTGACCACCGGTCGATTTATCTCTCGTACACGCGTAACTCAAGGCATCTATGGCATTTTTGCCAAAATCCATTGCGGCAATAGCCCACTTAGCGCCAGATCCAATCGCCCAACTTTGCTCTAAAGGTTCAAGATATTTAAAGCCACGCCTAACTTCACCAAAAAACACCTTATTCTCTTGATCAACCATTAAAAACTCGCAGGTGATCGGTTTGAATTCCCCGGTGTACCAGCATTCTTTTAAGTGGTATATCTCCGCACAATTGCCGGTCGCAAAGACGCGCCCTTGTGCAACATCAAAAAATTTTTGCGCTCGCGCAGTCACAATACAATCATGTGTAGTCGTATAGCTATCGGTACATATAGTCTGACTTGGGTAATGAAAAGCAATTGTCGTCAAAAGTGGCTCCATCCTAGTAAAAATTATTATCCACACCTGAATTCTGCACATAATGATTGATTCTATACAGCACAATACGTATGAGAAGGGCATGGTTGCCCTTTCATTTACCATACCCTGCATGAATAAAGCCTGACTTATTCTCATAACCGTATGACATAACGATATTAATCCGCACACTTTGCTTTACCAACTAACCATTGATCGCCAAAAATAAACAAGGCTAAACTCAATAACACGGTCACGGCCCCCACAATCAAGGTCACTGTAATCGTTTCATTATTAAGCCATGCCCCCAAGCCAACAGCAAAAGCGGGTGTGATCAAGGTGGATAATGCGACGGTGCTTGCTGAGAGTTTTTGTAACACATGGAAATAGGCCAAAAACCCCAATAAAGACCCAAATATACCCAAATATACCGTTGCCCACATCGACCGCTCGCTCCATATCTCAGGGTTAAATTCACCATCAATCAAATACCAGAAAAGCGCAAACAGCGGTGTAACAAATACCAATGCGCCAAACGTGGTTGCCATAGGGTGAATTGCTAATTTTACTCTTTTGATCATAACGCCACTTAAACTAAAGCTACACACCGCACAGAATACGTAAAGCAGCCCTTTTGGTGGTAAATTCAGTGTCTGAATTTGCGCCGCGCAAATTAAATATAAGCCAATCAAAGATAACCCTAACGACACAAATTTAATGGCTGTAAAACGTGCTTCACCTAACAGCCGTTGAGCCAATAAACCAGAGATAATAGGCGCCATACCAAAAATGAGAGAAATCACTCCGGATGGCACTGTTTGTGCAGCCATATAGCTCATCAGCATGCCACCAAAAATACCCAGCGCTGAATACGTATATAAAGTACAAGCCCGTTTATGCCAAGGCACTCTAATATTGCTCAGTGAGACAACAAATGCCGCCAAAACCAGCGCGATGCTCATGCGAATAAAAACACTTAGCGTGGGCGGCATAGACTCACTACTCCACACTATCCCCAATGGGGTTGTTGACCAAATAAAAATAACAAACATGTATGATGCCTGAACGGGCATAATGCCATTCCTTTAAATAAGGACGATAAAAGTGGTGGGAGAAAAACTAAGATTACTAACCGCTTCTATCATCGCGGTTAGTCGAAACGTTAACCGCAGCGCATGCACGACAGCGTGGCACACAGAAGTTGCCAAGGTCGATTAATCATTGCTGAGGTTAGTATATTCATTGTATCTATCTGAAAATATTAATGAACAACCTTTTTATCAAAACTGAGTAATAAGTCAACAATAAAGTGATGATTATTTTGCACTCACCTTAGCCTGCGCATGACACCATCGATACACTGATATACGCAATAAAGACACCACGGTTAAAGATTGAGCCTGTACTTTCGTATTTTTCGATGAATGCTACGACACCAACTTTTGCATTAACTGATTTTAAATTAGACAAACTTCACGATGTCATCAACACTTGATGGTGACTGATTGATGAAGTAGGTTGTTATGAATATCAGATACAAAATTACCCTTCCTGTTGTCTGTGCAATGGCACTGGTTTTAACATGCAGTATTTTTAGTATTGTTCGATTGGAACTTTTAATTCATCAATATCAAGACTTATTTCACCAAGATATTCACCGCTTAAACCACATTGCCAGCATTGAATCTACATTCAAAAGCCAGGTCCAAGCTTGGAAGAACGTGCTTATTCGCAATGAAGAAAAATATTGGCAGCGCTTTAATGAGCATCACAATGAGGTTCAAAACAGCTTAACAAACACTATCCGCCAGCTTGGCGGCACAGGGAGCTCACACGCCTCCACACTAAAGAGCATACAACAACAACACGCTCAGCTCCTCTCTAAATATCAGCAAGGTCATGCACATTTACAAACAACTAACAACCTTGTTCAAGCAGATACACTCGTCCGAGGTATAGACCGAGATTTAGCCAAATTATTACAAACAACACGCCTCAATGTACAAAGCGCCTCTGATGCACACCTTGTATTAATCAATAAACAGCAAACTTTAGTCATGACCGTGTACCCCATTATTGCCTTAATCATTTCTATCGTCGTCATCGTAGTAATGTTGCAACTGATTAAAAAAACAATTATTCGGCCTCTGCGTGGCTTGATCTCCAACACCATTTTAATCTCTGAAGGAAAATATGATTTAGCCATGGCGTATCCGTACAAAGATGAACTGGGAGATTTATCTAATGCCATCGTCGATATAAAAACACATATTGTTGAAGCGGTCTCTAACATCACCGTAGTAAAAGGTGAAGTTGAAGAAGCTTTTAGCGAAATTGATAATGTAAGCGAACAAATTTCGAAAGGCTCACATGACCAAGCACGCTGCAGTACTGATATGGAAAATACCATTGCCGGTTTAGCCGAAATTGCAGAACAATTACAACAACATAGCCAAATGGCGCTTGGTTCCACCAACACGGTTACTAATCAAGCAACTCAGTGTGCTGACATTGTAGATAATTCTGCAAATAGTATGAAAATACTGGTCTCAGAAGTAGAAAAAACCTCAGCTGTGATCCAAGACTTAGAACAGCAAGCTGGCAGTGTTAGTTCGGTATTAGACGTGATCAGTAGTATTGCAGAACAAACTAACTTACTGGCCCTCAACGCTGCTATTGAAGCAGCGAGAGCTGGGGAAGCGGGTAGAGGTTTTGCCGTGGTTGCTGATGAAGTCAGAAGCTTGGCATCAAAAACACAACAATCAACATTAAGTATTACGTCTGTGATCAACAACCTGCAAAGCGCAGCACAAAATGCAGTCAGTGCCATGCAAGAAGAAATTTCGATCACCACCAAAAATGCAGAGCAAACCTCTCTCGCGCAACAATCATTGAGAGAAATTATTCAAGAAATGGAGCAAATGACACATCTCAATAACCAAGTCGCACACGCTGCAGAACAACAATCGAACATCACTGAATCATTACAACACACTTTACTTCAACTTCAGCAAATCTCTGAAAACTATAAGCAGTTAGCACAAAGCGATAAGGTCAGTAAAACCGTTGCTAATGCCAATCATGATCTCAATATAATGGTAGAGAAATTACGAGGAAATCTCGCCCATCAAGAGGCTGAGCTATTTTAGTGCGTTTATAAATCAGTCAAAATATTGTTCGTTTAGTTATTAACTTGAAGAAACGGAACATTTACAGGACTAATGCACACCTTATCTATGCCATTTACTACATCGATTTTAATGAGCTGTAACAGCGATAATGATCGCAATGCAGCTACCCGTGTGAGTCAATCAAGACATCAACTATTGTTGATCTCGAAAAAAAATGCAGATAGCTATAATACACCGATTGCAACTCTTTAAATCACGAATCTTAACAGCACCTTGGCAAACCCTGAGAAAAAATTCACCGTATTTGCCCTCACTGATACAGCATTTGCAGGCCTAGGGCAAGACCCCATTGCTGCTGTACTGGCAGATACGGACAAGCTCAGCAGCATTTTGACCTATCATGTCGTGTCAGGAGAAGTTGATGCCGCCGCCGCAATGAACTTAACTGGCACACTCGTCGAAACAGTCTCTAACATCACAAACCAGGATATTTATGCCTCCAACGGCGTAATACACTTTATAGATACTGTTATCACTGATACTCAGTAAAAAGTGCGTTAACCCTTTCCTTTGCTGCACTCAGGCTCACAGCTAGGGGGGCTGACACACTTAAAAGCATGTTATTTAATCACTCTTTTACAGATTTTCACACTCTCCCTACATCAACTAACACGCTTCCAACAGACTCTCACAGTAGAACTTTATAACATAAGTACCAAGTTAAACATTCAGGAACGGAAACGATGAAAACACTCTCTTTAATCTCACTATTAACCGCTTTGGCTTTTAACACTCAAGCAGCTCAAAATGATGAACAACATCGTGTTGGGATACAAGTTTCTGGCGGTGGTGCATCCTATAAAAGCTCTAGCCAAGACGGTGATGGAGTAGGACAAGTATATGCTTATTATAATTACCAACTAGACTCAACGTGGGCGCTTGAGGCTGGTATCAGTACAGGCTCTGAAGCCGATGATTGGACGTGTAAAGAGCTTACCAATAGTAAATTTGTCTGCGACCGTAATGATGAATTGTTGTTTGATCTCAATGCCAACAAAGTAGATTACTCGAACTTTGTTGCAGCTGGTAAAGGTCAATATCAACTAACCGAGAACAATTATATTTACGGAAAATTAGGCGCTCAGTTTTATAACTATGAAATCGCCAGAGGTAATAATAAACTCGTTGATGAAGATGGCGTAGGGCTATTTGCTGAGGCCGGTTGGCAATATGACTGGGACAATGGCGTCGCCGTAAATGTCGCTTGGCAATACATTGACATGGGTGATTTAGATGTAAACACTCTAGGTGCCGGCATCAGTTATCGATTCTAATTTAACGATATGCATAAAGAAACGCCCACTGGCGTTTCTTTATCACCTCAATACCAAATAATAAAATAGCTTATTTGGGTAACAATACAACAAATTTAACACCACCAAGTTCACTATGCTCAGCATAAATACGACCGTCATGGGCAAGGACTATTTGCTGGCAAATTGATAACCCAAGACCTGATCCCCCCAAATCTCGACTCCTTGACTCTTCACAGCGGTACAGCCGTTCAAATACTCGGACCAAGTCTTCATCGCTTAAACCTGGCGCTGAATCCTCAACCGTTATTCTGATCCCACTATGATTTTCATACATTGCCAAACGAGTTTCGCCACCTTTATTCGTATACGCCAAACTATTATTTAACAAATTAATAATGACCTGTTTAATACGTTCTGCGTCGACCCCAATTGTGACATTATCTTGGCTGTTCACAGCCAGCCCTTGAGGTTTTTCATTAAAACGAGGGATAAAGTCTTGATGAACATCTTCAATAAGCTCATTGATTGAAAATACATCTTTATCTAGCCGTAGCGTATTATTGTCATACTGTGCAGAACGGTATATATCCGCTATCAAGTTATCCAATTGCGAAATTTTACTATGCACTTTGATATACGCACGCTCAATGTTCGGTTCTAAGTTAAACTGCAATACTTCAATAGAGAGTTTTAATGCCGTTAAAGGTGTTCTTAGCTCATGAGACACATCGGCTAATAGTCGGTTTTTTTGCTCTAAATTATCAGCTAATAATTTAGCTTTAACATCAAACAAACGCTGTTTTTGTTTTTGTCGCGTAAAAATAAGGCAGAGTACGCCAAACAATAACAAAAGCAGTAAAATAACAATCCCGCGCTGTAACTCTAAATTTGCCAGACTTGCTTTTTGCAGTGCTTGCTCTTTTTGTAAAATTGACAATTCCTGATCTTGGCGAATGACCTCAACACTTTTTTTCATCCGCTCAGTTTGCTGTTTATCTAGATGTTCAAAAAGCTGCTGCTGAACCTCTTGGTAATCTTTGTGGCTTTTAATCGCACGCACCAGTTCATTTTGTTTTTCATACAACTCAGCTTGTAACTTATATAACTGACTCTGATAAATACGACTGATACCGGGTAGTGCCAGCATTTCTGCTATTTGAGTGAGTGCATTACTGCTTTGCTTTTGTGCAATCGCGATTTCAATAAGTATCATTCGTACCGAGCGCTCTGTCCTTTTTGCCTGCGCAGAGAGAGCCAGCTCAAGTGCTTCATTAGCTGACGCTTTCGCTTGAGGCAATTCCCCCATCGCCATGTAAATACTGGCTAATATACTCAGCTGCCAACTTATATCACTTGGTACATTCAGTTTACGCACCAATGCTAAACCCTGTTCGACGTGTGACTTTGCCACATCCAACTTATTGAGCGCCATATTGACTTGAGCAAGTTTGCTATAACTATTGGCGATATGAATGGGGTTACCTAAAGATTGATCAACCACTAAAGCTTGGCTAAAATGAGACAATGCCAACGGCAATTTATTTAAATCCCTGTAAATTTCTCCAATATTATATAATGAGTCTGAAATACCCTGTTGGTTACCCAACTGCTGTTGCAGCCTTAATGATTGTTCATGATGCTCAAGAGATAATGCTAGATTTCCAATGTAATCATAAATCACCCCTATTTGATTATGGAAACTGGCTTGCTTTAATTTATTGCGTAATTCATTTGCCATATCTAAAGCACGTGACGTATAACTTAATGCTTGTTGGTAGTCCGCTTGATAACGATATATCCTACCCAAATTAGCAAATAAATCGGCTTTTAATTCTGGCTCATCTTTATTCTCAATAAGTGCCATCGCTTCCGTTAAATACGCTAGGCTTTGTTGCGAGTTACTCGTAGATTGATTCACAACCGCTAATAAAAACGCCGTTTTAGCACGAAATAAAGGATAGTTTTCGGCATCATATTTTGCGTAAAGAACGAGCCCATTCGCTTTTGCTTCATCTAATAAACCCAACTTAATTTGTGCTGAAATCTCTATATTTTTATATGAAAACCAAACCTCTTGATTGATTGGTAAAGACGAGTTATTCAGTGAGTGGAGCTTAGTTGAAACTTCTTTTAAAGCAGCGGTGGGGTTATGTGCCAGTAAATTTTGCATGCTTTTTAATTCTTGCACACATAAAGCGGCGCTACTCATGCAAAGTAACGCACCGATTATCATGTACTGAAATAAAAAGCTAAGTCTCATATGAAGGTAATATACTGCATGTAGATTATTAATCTTTGCAAATTACAAAGTCCAAGTAAAGGTTAGACTGTAATCATGGAGTAAGTATGAATATACCCAATTAATAGTCATAACATGTACTACCTCAATGACTAAACGCGCATTAATTGCTGTTGCAACTCATGAATTTCATCTCGAACTCGGGCCGCTTTTTCAAACTCAAGCTCACGCGCATGATGCATCATTTGTGTTTCCAGTTCACTAATATTATGTGCAAGCTGCGTCGCATTCAAAGTGCCACCTGAACGATTTTCATCGTGCGTTGCCGAGCTTACAGATGACTGATCCGTTATCTCCTCTCCCACATCCATCACATCAATGATCTTTTTCACTAGCCCCTGTGGCTCAATGCCATGCTTTTCGTTATAGGCTTGCTGTATTTCACGGCGGCGCTCAGTTTCATCAATAGCTTTTCGCATTGACTTGGTGACTTTATCTCCATAGAGGATTGCTTTTCCATTTAGATGGCGAGCTGCACGGCCTATTGTTTGAATTAAGGCCCGTGCCGAGCGTAAGAAACCTTCTTTATCAGCATCAAGTATCGCTACAAGAGAAACCTCTGGCATATCTAGGCCTTCTCTTAGCAGATTGATGCCAACCAACACATCAAACACCCCTTTACGCAAGTCTCGGATGATCTCCATTCGTTCAACCGTGTCTATATCTGAATGTAAATAACGCACTTTTACATCGTGGTCGCTTAAGTAATCGGTTAAATCTTCAGACATACGTTTGGTTAATGTGGTCACCAATACACGCTCTTGCTTTGCGACTCGTATATAAATTTCCGACAATAAGTCATCCACCTGTGTACCAACAGGGCGTACTTCAAGCAGCGGATCTAATAGCCCCGTAGGTCTGATAACTTGCTCTGCGACATCGCCATTAGAGCGTTCTAATTCAAAGTCACCTGGGGTCGCCGACACATAAATCGTTTGTGGTGCAATTGATTCAAATTCATCAAACTTTAATGGCCTATTGTCCATTGCCGAAGGCAATCTAAATCCATACTCAACCAGATTTTCTTTGCGGCTTCTATCCCCCTTATACATCGCGCCAATTTGAGATACTGTCACGTGAGACTCATCAATGATCATTAACGCATTGTCTGGCAAGTAATCAAGTAAAGTAGGAGGTGCCTCACCTGGGTTTCTGCCTGAAAGATAACGGCTATAGTTTTCAATGCCAGAGCAATACCCAAGCTCGGTCATCATTTCAATATCATATTGCGTACGTTGAGCCACACGTTGCTCTTCCACTAACTTATGGTTAGATATTAATTGCTCTCGCCGTATTTTCAATTCATCTTTGATGTTGTCTATCGCCCCAAGGATTTTCTCTCTTGGTGTAACATAGTGAGTTTTTGGGTAAATAGTAGCTCTAACGAGATGCTTCTCAACAGCGCCAGTAAGGGGATCGAAAATACTTAAACGTTCAATTTCATCGTCAAACATCTCAACCCGCACCGCATATGTATCTGACTCTGCGGGGAAAATATCAATCACCTCCCCGCGAACTCGGTACGTGCCTCGACTAAAGTCGATATCATTACGTGTATATTGTAATTCAGCCAAGCGTCTTAACATATCGCGCTGGTTGATACTTTCACCTACTTTTAACAACAGCATCATTTTCATATATGAGTCAGGATCTCCCAAGCCATATATCGCAGACACGGAAGCAACAATGATTGTATCTCTGCGCTCTAGTAATGCTTTAGTCGCTGATAAGCGCATTTGTTCAATATGTTCATTTATCGAGGCATCTTTTTCAATAAAAGTATCGCTGGCGACAACATACGCTTCCGGCTGATAATAGTCGTAATACGAGACAAAGTATTCGACGGAATTTTTGGGGAAAAACTCTTTCATCTCGCCGTACAACTGAGCCGCTAGAGTTTTATTATGCGCCATGATAATAGTTGGCCGATTCAAATTGCTAATAATGTTGGCCATCGTAAAAGTTTTACCCGTCCCTGTTGCTCCTAACAAAGTTTGGTGTGCCAGTCCAGATTCCAACCCCTCACATAATTGGGCTATTGCACTTGGTTGGTCGCCATTTGGGGTGAACTCAGATACCAATTCAAACACGTCATCACTCATGATGTTGACCTCTCTATAGATGCTCGATGCATACGCTCCAGACTGCGACAGAACCACTGATAAGACACGATAGCAGTCAATAAGTTACCAAACGCAGCGCCAATAAATAACCCTTGTAGCCCCCAAAAGTGCGAACCAACAAATGCCAATGGTACATAAAAAACAAACAAACGAACAACACTCAACACCAGTGCATTCATCGGTTTATGCAACGCGTTCAAAGACGAGTTCGTCAATATAATAACCCCCTGAAATCCATAGCTCAGAGGCAAAATATAAATAAACAGCTCAATTACACGGATAACTTCAGGGTCATTACCAAAAGTGCGACTAATTAAGCTAGAGCTCGCCAATAGCACGGCATAAATTGCAAACTGAAAATACATCACAAATTTTAAACTGCTTTTATATGCTTGTTTAACTCTATCGAAGTTTTGTGCGCCATAATTTTGGCTAACAAAAGGCGGAAGTGTCATCGACAACGCTAACACAACTAAGCTCGCTATAGACTCTATACGACTACCAACACCAAACGCAGCAACCGCTTGGGGACCATACGACGCAACGATAGCTGTCATTACTGCCATCGCTATGGGCGTCAACATATTTGCACCAGCTGCGGGGAAACCTATTTTAAGAATTTTCTTACTCGCACTTAGCACTCCCTGTTGACCTGGATTCACACTGAGGAGACGCTTTTTGACAGCCAATAGATATAAAATAATACCTACCGCGACAGACCATGCTATAACACTCGCAATCGCAGCGCCTTTAATACCGAGTTCAGGAAAAGGCCCTACCCCAAAAATTAAAAGAGGGTCTAATATTGCGTTTATTAGTCCTGCGAGCCCCATAATGTAGCTCGGTGTTTTTGTATCACCACTGGCCCTAAGCACCGAGTTACCAATCATGGGCGTTATTAAAAATACGCTGCCTAAAAACCAAATCGAAATGTAGTCATAAATGTAAGGCATGACATCTTGGTTTGCACCTAAGCGAGAAAATATTGGTTCAATTAACAAAAAACCAATCAATGATAATAAAAAAACAAATACAGCTGACATAAGCAGTGCAACCGTTGCATCAAACCTCGCTTCTTCTATATTGCCGCTCCCCAGGGCTTTTGCAATAACGGCTGACGTGCCGATGCCGAGCCCGATTGCTAAGCTAATAACAGTAAAAGTAACGGGGAATGTAAAACTCACTGCAGCTAATTGCTCGGTCCCCAACATACTTATAAAAAAAGTATCAACTAGGTTGAACATCATCAGCGTGATCATGCCGAATATCATGGGGATGGTCATTCTCTTTAAAGTTCGTGGGATTGACCCTTCAAGAATGTCATTTACTTTGTCTGACTGCTGCACAGATGCCATACGTTTTAAGCCTCTCTTATTAAGCCAAGTATTCTAGATCATCCCCTCTTCTAAACCCAGACAATAAGCCGAATAATTACTTTATTGCCTAAAAAAACGCAAGGATCAGCTTTTCAGTGCTATTTTGCATGGAATAAGCTCTAAAAGTAGCGCTAAAGCCTTTAGATGACAATTTGCTTACAATTTCGACAAATAACGGTATTTTTTTTGCACAGAAAAATCTTCGTATGGTCACAAAAGGTTCATTCATGGCAAATAATCTTTCTTTTCCTTGGCATATATTTAAAGCATTGATAAATAACAATAAAAATAATTTATAAAAACTTATTGAAATGTCTACAAGGCCCTATATTCATGGCTTTGACACACTTCTTAAATATTAATAAACAATGTTATCCACAGATTCTGTGGGTAACTCTATAAACACCAATAAAATAAGGCCCTACGGCACGATCAAATATTCACCTGTACTTCGCCTTGCTTGATCTTTATACATACGTTTGTTGATCTCGACCTGCCAAACAATTTTTTTATGCTATGTGGGCACACCTTACTTTCATTTCACTCTACACAAAAAAATTATAACCATCTGTTTTGTTAGTAGAAAAAAAAATAGCTAGATAGAACTACTGAAAATGATTCATCAATCAGCACAAATCACCTGACATATTCCTATAGTATGCAAAGTTTTGTCTATCAAAATGTGAGATCTTAAGAAATAGATCGCTATAGTAAGTATAAGATCTTATTTAATTTTGTAAAAACAGAGCTTTTGTTTAAAAAAAAGACTTAACGCTTAAAATTTGTCACTTTCGTATCCCCTTGTCGCGACTTGCTTTGTGTTCAATTTATAAAAAACTAAAAGTCTCTGGCGCAAATTCGCCATAAAAACCATCAAATCGAGTATAAATCCACCGAACAACACAGTTTTTTGATTTTCTCGCATTTTATTAGTTGACACCTTGCACGTGTGTCATTAATATTTCGCCCCGTTGAGAGATACACGCTTCCCCCTTAGCTCAGTTGGTTAGAGCGACGGACTGTTAATCCGCAGGTCCCCCGTTCGAGTCGGGGAGGGGGAGCCAAATTTCTTAATATAACGATTCCCCCTTAGCTCAGTTGGTTAGAGCGACGGACTGTTAATCCGCAGGTCCCCCGTTCGAGTCGGGGAGGGGGAGCCAAATTTCTTAATATAACGATTCCCCCTTAGCTCAGTTGGTTAGAGCGACGGACTGTTAATCCGCAGGTCCCCCGTTCGAGTCGGGGAGGGGGAGCCAAATTTCTTAATATAACGATTCCCCCTTAGCTCAGTTGGTTAGAGCGACGGACTGTTAATCCGCAGGTCCCCCGTTCGAGTCGGGGAGGGGGAGCCAAATCGTTATGTGATAATTGTTCCCCCTTAGCTCAGTTGGTTAGAGCGACGGACTGTTAATCCGCAGGTCCCCCGTTCGAGTCGGGGAGGGGGAGCCAATATCACACATCTTATATAGTTCCCCCTTAGCTCAGTTGGTTAGAGCGACGGACTGTTAATCCGCAGGTCCCCCGTTCGAGTCGGGGAGGGGGAGCCAATATAACGAATCTATTAGACTTTTCCTCTTATTTGCACTACTCTACAAAAGTTTTCTGAAAACCTCTTTTGGTTACTAAAAATACAAAAATTTCTCTTCCTTAACAGATAGATAAAACAATGGCTGGTTTTAAAAAACTTATATTTTTACAATTGTCTCTGTGGTTAACATTTTCACTTATAGGCACATTCTTTTTTGCTTCAAGTTTTGATTCAGCTGTGAGCAAAGCACAAAGAAGCTCTCAAGTAATGGTAACCCAATATATTCAAAACAAAACAATGGAAAACGTAACGCCTGAGCATATACGCCAAGCATTGGCCAGTGGTAACGTATTCTCAACCTTCATTGTTCGTGATTTTAATGGTGATACGGTGTTGAATATAAATGCCCCAACTCCCCTACCTTTTCTAACAAACATTATTGAAAACAGCATCAATGCAATTCGCCCGCAGTTTTCAGTGAATATTGCCAAAGACATTAAAATTGAATTTGTGATCAATGCGCAAAGCCAAGCGCAGCTTTTACAACAAGCATTATTACTACTTTTTGTGCTGACAGCTTTGGTTGCGTTTATTCCAATAATTTACATGAAAGCAATATATAAGCGTTTGAATCGTAATGTCAGTATTACAGTGGCAAATGCCGTTGATGTTTATATAACGCAAAACCAAGTCACTGAAAGCATTGAAAATGAATTTAACACCTCAAAAATGCAAGCCCTCAGTGCCGAACTCGCTCCTTCGTTTAATCGCTTAGCACACTTTTTGAAAAGCAAACAAGAAGACATTCAAACCGCGGCGCAGAGTATAAAGCAAGAAGCTTATAAAGATGTTATTACCGGGCTAGGTAATCGCAATATGTTTGTGGAATATTACGAACATCAAATTGAATCAACCAGTAAGAAAAGTTTTGGTACTTTAGCGATGATCCGCTGTAGTGAATTGCAGGTAATCAACCAAACACGAGGCTACCAAAAAGGCGATGAATACATAAAGTCGGTTTCTGATATCATAAAACACGTCAGTGGCACTTATACCGGCAGCCAAACATTCAGACTAAATAGTTCTGACTTTGCGGTTATATTACCCAATGTACCCACAAAAGAAGCGGAACATTTTGGCGAGACTTTACAAGCAAGATTTACACAATTCCAACAAAATCAAGAGCTAAGCTCTGTAGCGAATACAGGAATAGTGCCATACGAAACCGGCAAACCGCTTGGTGAACTCCTATCCGTCGTAGATAACGCGATGAGCATGGCGCAAAGTAAACAAGCCAATGCATGGCATATTCAGCGAGAATCAGATCTGGTTAATAATGTAGGGGCTGGGTTCGGTAACCAAAACTGGCGTAAAGTTATTCACGATGTGATTGATTCAAAACGCGTAAGCTTAATGATGCAAAACATCATGCCAATTGGCAAAAATGTCAAAGCCTATGCTGAGATACAAGCTAGATTCAAAACTGAAGAAGGCCAAATGCTGCCAACAGCGTCTTTTTTAGCGATGGCTGAAAAGCTTGATATGGCCATTGAAATTGATAAATTAATTATTGACAGCTCCCTTGAGCTTATTAAATCACGTAATTTTACCGAAAAATTCTTTGGTATTAACGTGACTGCATCAAGTGCTCACAGTGATCAATTCGTTATATGGCTAGAACGACGTTTATTGAAAGATGCCAATATAGCGTCAAAATTGGTCTTTGAGGTCAGTGAGTTTGGATTACAACAAAACATTAAGGCCAGTAAGCGCTTTATTGATATGGTGCACAGAGTTGGCGCACGTATCACAGTAGAACGTTTTGGTGTTGGTTTAACCTCATTCAAATTTTTCCGAGATCTAAAACCCGACTTTATAAAAATGGATGCCAGTTACACGCGAGGTTTAGAAGAAGACAAAAACAATCAATATTTCATGAGGTTAATGGTTGACCTTGCCCACCGAATTGGGGTTAGTGTATTTGCAGAGGGTGTTGAAAGCCAAGAAGAAAAGCATATTGTCGAAACGCTTTGCTTAGATGGCGTTCAAGGGTATTACATAGAAAAACCAAAAGAAATCTAAATACCACGTCAGTCCGTATAACCAACAAGGCCAACTCTGGCCTTGTTTACTTTGAAATGAATAGACTTAACTGTCAACAAATGCGCGCAGTTCATCAAGATATCCATTAAATGTGTTTACATTAATTATGATCTTCTCGGTTAAAATTGCTAAAATCGCGACCAAACAAAAAATACCTCAGTTTTTAGCAAAAGGGGCTGTAATGACTGAATATATTATGTTGCTTATCGGCACCGTGCTGGTAAATAACTTTGTGTTAGTGCAATTTCTTGGCTTATGTCCATTTATGGGGGTATCTGGGAAGCTCGACACCGCCGTCGGTATGTCTTTAGCGACCACATTTGTACTGACATTAGCGTCAGTGACAAGTTATTTAGTCAATCAATATATTTTGCAGCCACTCGACCTTGAGTTTTTGAGAACCATGAGCTTTATTTTGGTCATTGCTGTTGTTGTGCAATTTACAGAAATGGTGGTACGTAAAACCAGCCCTACTCTATATCGATTACTGGGCATATTTTTACCCTTGATAACCACCAACTGTGCCGTGCTTGGCGTGGCGTTATTAAACATAAAAAACGATCACTCCTTTATTGAATCTGCCGTCTATGGCTTTGGTGCGGCAGTTGGGTTTTCTCTGGTATTAATTTTATTTGCCGCTCTTAGGGAACGATTAGCCGTTGCTGATGTGCCGTCACCCTTTAAAGGTGCTTCTATTGCTATGGTCACTGCTGGCCTAATGTCTCTTGCCTTTATGGGCTTTTCTGGATTAGTGAAATTATAACCATGACCTTGATGTACGCTTTAATTGCGCTTGGCTCATTAGCGCTCGTTTTTGGACTCATCTTAGGCTACGCTGCCGTAAAATACCGTGTTGAAAGTAGCCCTATTGTAGAGCAAGTCGACGCTATATTACCGCAAACACAATGTGGACAATGTGGCTACCCTGGTTGTCGCCCGTATGCAGAAGCCATTGCAAATGGTGACGAAATCAATAAATGCCCCCCAGGGGGTGATGCAACGGTTAAGAAACTTGCTGACTTAATGGGTGTCGATGCGAAACCCCTTGCTGGCGGTGAGGAAGCTGAACCCATAAAAACCGTTGCTTATATCCGAGAAGATGAATGTATTGGATGCACCAAATGTATTCAAGCATGTCCTGTGGATGCCATTGTTGGTGCCACTCGCCAAATGCACACCGTTATTGATGATGAATGTACTGGGTGTGACTTATGTGTTGAACCTTGTCCAGTTGACTGTATTGATATGCTTCCCGTCGAACAAACTAAGCAAACATGGAAATGGCAAATCAACGCCATTGCCGTGACGCAAATAGATTAAGAGGTTTAAGTGGATACATTACTTGAACAAATAGAAAATGGCACATTGTGGCAATTCCCAGGAGGCGTCCATCCTCCACAACAAAAATCATTGTCAAATCACGCGCCGATTGCACGTTTACCGTTACCCGAAAAGCTCATACTACCGCTCAAACAGCATATTGGTGCAAATGGTCAGTTAATTGTAAGTAAAGGTCAAACCGTATTAAAAGGCCAAGCTTTAACTCAGCCCAGTGGTAACTGGTCTTTGCCTATTCATGCACCTACCTCTGGTGAGATAACCAATATTGCAGCCATGCCATCAGCGCACCCTTCAGCCTTACCTGAGCTCAGTATTATTTTAACGCCTGATGGCAAAGATACATGGATACCCCTAACTGAAAATACACATATTGATACTCTATCGCACCAAGCATTGATTGATATTATTCATAACGCTGGTATAGCCGGTATGGGAGGCGCGGGTTTTCCAACTTATATCAAAGCCGATAGCCAACGACCTGTTGAGTTTCTTGTCATCAATGGTGTTGAGTGTGAACCCTATATCACCGCTGACGATATGTTAATGCGTGAACACGCAGACCAAATAGTCAAAGGTATTGAAGTGATGCAGCAACTTTTGACTCCAGAGCTCATCCTCATCGGTATAGAAGATAATAAACCGCATGCTATCAGCGCGATGCAGCAAGCCTGCCAGCACAATAAAAAAATTCTCGTAAAAGCGATTCCCACTCTTTACCCCTCTGGAGGGGAAAAACAATTAATACGTGTACTCACTTCAAAGGAAGTGCCCAGTGGCGGGATCCCCGCTGATATCGGTGTTCTAGTGCAAAATGTTGGAACACTGTTTGCTGTTAGTGAAGCAGTATTTGCCGGTAAACCACTAATAGAACGTGTTGTTACAGTCACTGGTAACACCATAAAGCGACCACAAAATGTGTGGGCGCTCATTGGTACTGAAATTAAACACCTACTTGATAGCCAAGGCTTCGAACCTGTAGACGCACAACGTGTTGTTATGGGCGGTCCAATGATGGGCTTTACCCTTCCCTCGGTGAGGATCCCTGTTGTCAAAACAACTAACTGTATTCTGGCACCAGATAATACTGAGCTTGCAGAACCAGGAGAAGAAAAAGCCTGTATACGCTGCAGTGCATGCGCAGATGTTTGTCCGCAGACTTTATTGCCCCAACAATTACAGTGGTTTGCCAAAGGCAAAGAGTACGACAAGTTAGAAGATTACAACTTATTTGATTGTATCGAATGTGGTGCCTGCTCTTATGTTTGTCCTAGCGAAATCCCATTAGTACAGTACTACCGTGTTGCAAAAGCAGAAATCCGAGAACAAAAAATAGAACAAGTAAACGCGGAGCGCGCTAAAGTCCGATTTGAAGCGAGAAAGGCACGATTAGAGCAGGAGCAAGCTGAGCGTAAGAATAGACATACACGCTCACCTTCCCGAGCGGCTAAGCCTGCAGCAGAAAAAGCGAAAGTGGCCGATGCGTTATCCCGTGTTGCTAAAAAGCAGGGTGAACAATCAGCCGTACAGGCCGCAATTGAGCGTGCGAAAGCGAAGAAAATGGCGGATGGCAGTCTCGAGCCTGATAACAGTGAAGTGGTATTAGAGCGTGCCAAACGTAAAGAACAAGCCCGTAACTATAAAGCGCAAAAGCAAACCGCGGAAGTAAATAGCAATGACAACAAGTCTGCCGTTGCTGCCGCCGTAGCGCGTGCTAAAGCCAAAAAAGCCGCAAAAGTCAGCGAAACTAATGATGCGGGTGACGCCCCTGTTAATCCCCCAGCTCACGCCGTAGCCACTGAAAAAGAAACCGCTACAGAGGAAGACCCACGTAAGGCGGCCGTTGCCGCAGCGATTGCCCGTGCTAAGGCCAAAAAAGCCGCAAAAGTCAGCGAAACTAATGATACGGGTGACGCCCCTGTTAATCCCCCAGCTCACGCTGTAGCCACTGAAGAAGAAGCAGCTACAGAGGAAGACCCGCGTAAGGCGGCCGTTGCCGCAGCGATTGCCCGTGCTAAGGCCAAAAAAGCCGCAAAAGCCAGCGAAACTAATGATGCGGGAGAGGGCCTTGCTAACCCCCCAGCTCACGCCGTAGCCACTGAAGAAGAAACCGCTACAGAGCAAGACCCGCGTAAGGCGGCCGTTGCCGCAGCGATTGCCCGTGCTAAGGCCAAAAAAGCCGCAAAAGCCAGCGAAACTAATGATGCCAGTGAGGCACCTGTTAACCCCCCTGCTCACGCCGTTGCCACTGAAGAAGAAGCAGCTACAGAGGAAGACCCGCGTAAGGCGGCCGTTGCCGCAGCGATTGCCCGTGCTAAGGCCAAAAAAGCCGCAAAGCTTGCGCAAGCGAATGAAGCTGAGGTTAACAATACAGACTCGCAACCAATACGGGGTACAATAGAACCCCCAATTGACTCAATAGATGCTGAACAACCAGCAACCGAAGTTGACCCACGTAAAGCCGCCATTGCCGCTGCAATAGCACGTGCAAAAGCAAAGAAAAAAGCCAAAGAACAAGAAGGAAATGACCCGTCATGAAACTGACTATGGCTTCATCGCCGCATAATCACAGCCAAAAATCTGTGAGTAAGTTAATGATTACGGTAATGTGCGCATGTATTCCGGGCATACTCACACAAGCCTACTTTTTTGGTTTTGGCGTACTCATACAACTTATTATTGCCATTATTACGGCCTCTCTTGTAGAAGCGGCTATTTTAAAGTTACGCAATCGACCTATTTTGCCCTCACTAAGTGATGGAAGTGCTTGGTTAACCGCAGTTTTACTCGCAGTCAGTATCCCTTCGCTCGCTCCTTGGTGGGTTATTGTCGTTGGTATTGTGTTTGCGATTGGTATGGTAAAGCAGTTATATGGTGGTTTGGGTTTTAATTTATTTAACCCAGCAATGGGGGCGTATGTTTTATTACTGATCTCTTTTCCTGTGCAAATGACAAGTTGGATGCCTGTGGATCACTTATTAGCTTCCCCTATTAGCTTTTTAGATCAATTAACCATCATTTTCACTCAAACAAATAGCACAGGCTTGACGCTCGATACACTGCGTACATCAATCGATGGTACAACAATGGCAACGCCTCTAGACACGGTAAAAACCGCAGTGAGCCAAAATTTAACTGTGTCAGAAGCAATGAATCAATTGCAATTTTCAGCCTATGCAGGCCTTGGATGGCAATGGGTGAACGTCGCTTACTTAATCGGTGGTCTGTATTTATTGAAGGCCAAAGTTATAAATTGGCACATTCCTACCGCTTTCATAGGAGCATTAGCTTTATGTAGCGCAATTGGATACATTGCCGATTCAGGATCTCAAGCAGGGTCATTATTTCACTTACTCAGTGGTGCTACGATGTTGGGAGCGTTTTTTATCGCAACAGACCCTGTCTCCGCCTGTACCACCGACAAAGGCAGGCTTATTTTCGGCGCTAGCATTGGTGTGTTAGTGTACGTAATTCGCCAATTTGGCGGGTATCCGGACGCCGTCGCATTTGCTGTATTACTGCTCAACATGGCCGTGCCTTTGATTGACCACTATACCCAGCCACGCACATACGGACATGGAGCGAGTAAATGATTGTTCAATCTATGTATAAAAATGGCGCAATTCTTACTGCCTTTGCTTTAATAACGACAGGAAGTGTGGCATTGGTACAAACACTCACTGCTGAGCGCATCAATGAACAAGAGCAGCAACATTTAATGGGGCTGTTAGGACAAGTATTGCCACATAATGAATATGATAATGTGCTTTATAAAGATTGTGTGCTCAGTAATGCACCTGAACTTGGCCCTAATGGGCCGTACACGCTATATAGAGCTTACAAGAATGATGCGCCATCCGCTGTGCTTGTGCGTCATACAACACCGCACGGTTACAGCGGTAACATAGATGTACTCAGCGCCATACATGCTGACGGCAGAATTTCGGGGGTCCGTGTCACACGCCACGAGGAAACGCCAGGGCTTGGTGATAAAGTGGAACTGGCTAAATCTGATTGGATCACGACTTTCAATGGTATGGTAATTGAATCGCAAACAGATCCACGCTTTGCTGTGAAAAAAGACGCGGGTCAATTTGATCAATTTACGGGGGCTACGATCACCCCACGTGCTGTTGTAAGTTCAGTAAAGCAAGCAGCTTGGTACGCCAAACAAAATTTTGAAGCGCTATTTAATGCTGAGAATGCCTGTGGAGATACACAATGAGTCAATTTAAGTCACTAATGAAAGAAGGCATGTGGGGTAATAACCCTGCACTTGTGCAATTGCTCGGGCTATGCCCTCTTCTGGCAGTCACCAGTACAGTAACGAATGCACTTGGACTGGGATTAGCAACGTTGTTAGTATTGGTTGGCTCTAACATTACCGTGTCTGTCGTTAGAAATTGGGTGCCTAAAGACATTCGGATCCCAGTTTTCGTGATGATAATTGCGGCGTTTGTCACCATAGTGCAATTATTAATGAATGCGTATACCTTTGGCTTGTATCAATCCCTCGGGATCTTTATTCCTTTGATCGTGACTAATTGCGCTATTATTGGTCGTGCTGAAGCATTTGCATCAAAAAACAACCCGCTGCTCTCTGCATGGGATGGCGTGATGATGGGGCTGGGCTTTGCGGTGGTACTCATCGTGCTAGGGGCAATGCGTGAAATAATTGGCCAAGGTACTTTGTTTGATGGGGCCGACCTACTGTTAGGCGCTTGGGCAACTGTACTGCGCATCGAGCTATTCACTTTTGATAATCAATTTCTCGTTGCAATCTTACCCCCAGGGGCCTTTTTGGGATTAGGATTGCTCATTGCAGGGAAAAACGTGATTGATACACAAATAAAAGCAAAGGCAAGCCCTGTGGCACAACCAGAAAAAGCGCCGCGAGCCCGAGTAACCAATTTAACGTAACAATAAGTATCTACCGTCATGAATAAAGTAAAACGTTATGAAATTCTCACTCGGTTAAGAGATGACAACCCTCATCCTGAAACTGAGCTTGAATATTCTTCCCCTTTTGAGCTATTAGTGGCCGTCACACTTTCAGCACAAGCCACTGATGTAGGTGTTAATAAAGCCACCAGAAAACTCTTTCCGGTTGCTAATACACCACAAGCCATCATTGACCTTGGCCTTGAAGGACTGAGAGACTATATAAAAACCATTGGTTTGTTTAATTCAAAAGCCAATAACGTTTATAAGATGTGCCATATTCTTGTTGAAAAACACAACTCTATTGTGCCTGAAAATCGTGAAGCCCTCGAAGCTCTCCCTGGAGTTGGCAGAAAAACGGCTAACGTTGTGCTGAATACCGCTTTTGGTTGGCCGACGATTGCTGTAGACACACATATCGACCGCGTATCAAACCGCACTAAATTTGCCATGGGTAAAAACGTAGTTGAAGTCGAAAAAAAGCTTGAGAAAGTTGTACCTGCAGAGTTTAAGGTCGATGTACATCACTGGCTTATTTTACATGGTCGTTATGTTTGTACCGCCCGAAAACCTAAATGTGGCTCTTGCCTCATTGAAGATTTGTGTGAGTTTAAAGATAAAACAGACTAAGCCAAGGCCTGTTTAGAGCGAGAAACGGTCATTGGGGCTACTTAGAAAAGAGCTAAATAATTATCCTCGATAAAACATTGAAAATTAGGTGTAATGGAAGCTTTAAGAAGTACTGAGCATCCTAGAAATAGCGTGGAAGCGTTCAATAAGCCGACTAATTTGGCTTAATACAATTTAAGCCACTAAAAGCAAATTCCAATAGCATAAATACGCCAACCCAAACAGCTTGTGCAAGAAGCAACTCAGTCCAACAAGCGATTATGCAACACAAACTACGTGCTGCATAAATACTAAATTGTTAAGTCCCAAGGAGTGTTCTACATTTGGATTCTAAAATAAACTTCAATAATTACACCTTAGAAGAGCTATATGACTCTGCTCAATCAATCGATCGTGATGCATATCCCGATAGAGCTAAAGAAATTGATGAACTCATAGTTAAACGCCAGAATGAACAACCACAAAGTGAAGTTGAAGATAATTCTAAACATAAGGTTGCAGGTGAAAAGGCAACTAGATGGGACAGACTTTATGCTGGCTTAATCGATGCGGTAGTTCATATGGTAGCTACGGTACCTCTATTTTGGTATTTCGGAATGGAAGCATTTAAAGAGCCGAGTGCTTTTACAATAGTTATCGCAGTGATTTACGGTTTATTCACGACTCTAATATTACAGGGCTATCTACTATTTCACTATGGACAAACTATTGGTAAACATATCATTGGCACTCGTATTGAAAACCTTGATGGTACTAAAGCTGATATCAAAAAAATATTGTTACTTAGAATATTACCAATGAGTCTATGCTCATTCATACCAGGTGTCGGTCAATTCATTTCTGGCTTTATTGATCCAATATTTATTTTCGGTAAACAACGTAGGTGTTTGCATGATTATTTTGCTAAAACAAAAGTGAGTTATGTTGGCACTTAACACATATGAACCTCCTTCAGCCAAGTAAGCATAACGATTCTTTTTAGCTGCTTTTAAGCAGCTAATTTGTATTGGCAATTTTAAATCTGTTCAACTTCGCTATGTCGGTTAGCCGTTAAAATATCTCTGAAGGCGGTGACTAAAAGGCTTATAACAAAATCGTAAACACGGACAAAACAGAACTAGGCTAAGCTCTACCATGGTTATACTTTGACTAACCAACAATAGCGGTGGACACTCATATCGTTCGCGTTTCAAACCGTATCAAATTTGCCATAGGTAAAATAGCTTTAGAAAGTTGTACCCGCCAAATTCAAAGTGGATGTACACCTCTGGCTTATTTTATATGGTCGTTATATATTGTAACATCCGTATACCTAAATGTGGCTGTTGTCTCATTGAAGACGTGTGTGAGCTTAAATACAAGTTAGAATAACAACGTAACCAATGAAGATTTATACCAAACATTCATTTTCGTCATATGTTAGTGAGTGATAGCGCCCAAGTGATATTCCTCTTAGCAGCCGTTTACGTGCTTTAATATACATGAGAAACTCTAAGTAGAATATCCTAATTTTTACTTTAAAAGACAGTATGGATTCACTCAACTTTGTTAATTTAATTCAAGCAGCAACTGTCGGCGTTTCTATCTTGGCTAGCCTATTGTTATGGCGAAAAGGCACTTTTGATGGCATTGCTCTACTCCTTGGACTCATTGCCTTTGCAACCCTTGTTAATCTTCTAGAAGAAACAGGGATTACTCGTGATACCTACATCATCAGCCCTATATTCATTCTTCTTTTTGGGCCCGCAGGTTATTTAGCCTCTAAACATCTCACCAATGAAAAACTCACAAAAAGAGATTGGGTGCATATATTGCCAGCCGCTCCCCTGTTGCTGTTTAGTTCCCACGTTTCTATTGTGATAGCCATAGGGACTATTTGGCGGTTAATCTACGCCTATTTTACGGCTACACTACTCACTAAATATAAACGTACGTTAGATGAAGAGCGTTCTGATTCAGAGGAGTTTTCTTTTAACTGGTTAGTTTGGGTTATTGTCGTGATGGCACTATTTAATTTAATTGATTTAATTAGACTAAATAGCCAGCCTTATATCTCTTATGAGCTGAATATTATCGGTCAAGGCATTAACAACAGTGTTTGGTTGCTGGCGGTCATGATCATAGCGATTAAGCTCATAGAGCAAAAGTCACCACCTACATTGGCACAAGCCAAAAACAAAGAAATAAGCAAGGAGCCAGCACCAGAAAATTACCTATCAACCTTTGCTGAATTAGATAAACTAATCACAATAAACCAATGGTTTCTAAAGCCTCGTTTAACGTTAACTGATGTGAGCGAACTCTCGGGGTTACAAACAAGAGATATCTCTCGTGCAATTAATACCGTCGCCAACAAACCATTTAATGAATACATCAATGAATATCGCATTAAACATATTTGTCAAGCGCTTGATGCAGGCTCCCACCTCACACTCACCCGACTATACACCGATGCAGGTTTTAGCTCTAAAGCCTCGTTTAATAAAGTCTTTAAAGACTACACAAGCATGACACCAAGTGAGTACAAGTCTCAAAATAAGGTCTAAGATCAGGATTGTAGCTGGCTAAAAGCAAGATATTAGACGCTCGAAAAGACAATCATTGTTAGCTTACTTTTAATCTTTAGAAGGCGTTAACCATGAAACTAATTATCACTTTAATCTCTGTATTTACCCTTATAAGTTGTAGTTCACACTCACAGTTAAAACCGCAACAAAAACCATTCATTCTAAACAATATCAATATCATCGATATTGCCAACAGAAAGGTTCGACTCAATAAGTCAATCTTGATTAGTAAAGGTAAAATCCAAAAAATTGCCCCGTCTCCAATGCGATATATATCAACAGAAATCAAGGTTATCGAAGGTGATGGTGGGTACATAACACCCGGTCTTATTGATATGCATGTTCACATGTATGAACAAGCGGCATTGACGCTAGCACTCAGTCATGGGGTCACTCATGTACGTATAATGAATGGGGTACCAAATCAATTAAAATGGAGAGATCAGGTCGCCGCTGGGGAATTAATTGGCAGCAGTGCAACCGTGAGTAGTCCGATCATCTCAGCCTATGACAGTGCGTATTTACACCATACAGTGCATACTGCTGATCAGGCAACAGCAGCCGTTAAGTTGTATCAATCACAAGGTTATGACTTGATCAAAGCCTATGGGAACTTAAGCGAAAAAGCGTTAACCGCACTTGTTAAAGCAAGCATGACACACAATATTCCTATCGCCAAACATGGCCCTCATGCCTCTGGTAACATGCCTGTCTCTAAGCTCGTTGGACTTCAGTCTTTTGAACATGTTGAAGATATTTATCAAGGCCCGCTCAATTACAAGTTTGCCCCCAGCCGCTTGTCAACAATTGCTGATGACATAAAAGCGACTAACGTGCCTGTCACACCCACCCTGAATATATATTATCAACTCACTCAACTCAGTAATGGAAAAGCGCAGTTTTTAAATTCGATCCCGACAGAATACACCTCTGATATCATCGCGCTGGAAACATCACACAATCAGGTAAAGCGTTGGCTAAATGCATCAAAAAAAATGGCTGAGCACAATCAAAAAACGTTACAATTTTTGCAACATATTACCCAAGTTTTCCATGATGCAGGGATCACGTTACTCGTTGGTTCTGACTCTGGTGTATTACTGTCACCACATGGTTTGGCAACCCACAATGAAATGCAATTGATGCTTGAATCAGGCTTGAGTACTTTTGACGTATTAGCTGCTGCGACGATTAACCCCGCTAAAGCACTCAAACTAGATAGTCATATTGGTCGTATCGTAGAGAACTACAATGCAGATTTAATCTTGTCCAAAACAAACCCACTACAGGATTTATCGGTACTTGAATCGCCTGAAGCGGTGATTAAACATGGTATTTTTTATTCTAAAGAAACTTTAAAAGAGCTCAGAAATAACGCCATCAAGTCTCGCAGTTTGTGGGAAGAAATTATAACCTTGCTTGAGGTCTTGTGAAAATCAATTGCACATAAGCAGTTACACTGAATCTGTTACAAGCTATTACAGGGTCAACATGAGAGCGACCTGTTTTTATTTAGATTAAAGATTCAACACCTTTAATAACACAGGTAACTCTCACCTTTTCAATGTGATATGTAAGGTTTAATCAGTACTAATAGAGTTTAACGCATGATTGGCTTAATATTGACCTGTAATTAAATCAGCCAACCATAACGACGCATTAATCATTTTTTCATTAGCTGAAAATTAAACTCTCCCGTACCTAATATCTCATACATACGCCACCAAAGAAGGACATTCATTTCCATAGCTCGTGAGTACGTAATATTCCCTAAATCGATAACCTGCTCACTTTCCCAGCCAAATGAATTCAATATTTTCTGCGCTATTGATTTCGCTTCTTTGTTGTTGCCACTCATAAATACATTATGCTGCCCTTCGATGAGAGATGGGTTCACCATAACCGTATGCTGAATATTATTTAACGTTTTTACTATATGTGCCTCAGGAAATGCTTTTTGTAGCTTTTCACCAATTGAGGTCGTATTTACGGGGGACAATGACGGTTGTTCGCCTTCAGCACCAAATACAAGCCCATTTGATACATCAATAACAGTCTTGCTTTTTAAATCACCAAAGTCAGCTAAATCCAAAGCATTTTTAGCAACCGATCCATGTGTGCATACAAACAACAGCTCAGCAAATTTGGCTGCCTCAGTAATTGATTTTAGAGTGACCTTATTATTTCCCCCTTGCCATTGTGCCAAAGGTACATTCCCAAATACATCTGTTCCATTTTGTGCTAACGTTTTTTGAACATCACGCGTACCCATTACCACTTCGTGCCCTACTTGTACTAGCTTCGCTGATATGCTGCGACCAACCATACCTGTACCAATGACTGCAATTTTCATTTATGCATCTCCTCTCACTAATTTCTATTAAACTTACTGCTGGTTAGTTTCCACCTTGAGGGTGGTCTGCAACGATAAGCCATGTGCCATCATTTTGCTTTTGAACAACTTCTATTCCGCTTCCAAATACCCTCTGCTCACTCTTATTAGCTGCCTTTAAAACAAACATATATTTAGATCGTAAAATTGTGAGCTTTTCTCCCGCAACTGCATAGGCTGTCACCATTTCAATACTCTTTGCTGAGTTGATTAGCAACGTTAGATCCTGACATAACTCTTTTTTTCCTTTTGCTACGGTGCCATCTAAACGTTGAACGATCGCATCATTTTTGTATAGAGCACATAGCCATGATATGTTTTTTTCGTTGAACGCTTGGACCCATTGTTTATGTACATCAGTAGGCGTGGTTGGCAATGAGCTCTGTGCATATGCCATTGATAATATTGGTGATAGTAATAAAAATAAGCTGGTAAATTTATTCATTAGATTTTTCCTAAAATTAATTTACTGTAGAGTTGTCATTTGCAAATGTTTAAACAACACGGTATTCAAATTAACCACTCCAAGTTCTATACAGAGAATGATAGAGCAATATCTCGCATTCAAAAATACACATAAATGCACTATAATTCTGCATTTATGCAGAGGTTAATATGTTTAATTGGGATGATTTACGTTATTTCCTTCATGTAGTAAATACAGGGAGCTATTCTTCAGCCGCTAAGGTCCTAAAAGTAAACCACACAACTGTATCTCGAAGAGTGCAAGGGATGGAGCAGACGAGTGGCGTTAAACTCTTATTGCATACGCCAAAGGGCTTTGAGTTAACAGAAGCCGGAGAAGAAATTATTGAAGACGTAAGATTACTTGATAATATTAGCTATACGATTGCAAGAAAATTAGTTGGGAAAGATCAGCGATTATCAGGATCAATCACTATCACCATGCCTCATGATCTCTTTAATTATTATCTTTCTGATTGTCTGGTCCAATTTAGAGCGCAGTACCCTGATATAGAGCTGAATCTAAGTCTTACCAATAGCATTCAAAACTTATCACTTCGTGAATCAGATATTGCGATTCGATTTACTAAAAAACCACCAGAAGATCTCGTTGGGTATAATATTGCTATGTTGCAACATGCTGTCTATTCCAGCAAAAAACTTGATAACGACACTGAAACGTCTAAAAACTTAATATTATGGAACGATGAAGTAGTGGTTCCCTCCTGGGCGACTGAACGATTTAAGAAATGTCATATCGCATTAAAAGTGGATGATTTAGAAAGCATGTATAAAGCCGTTAGTGCAGGCTTTGGAGTCGCTTGCATGCCTTGTTACCTACCCCGCTTACTGTCAGATAAGAATATCAAGTTACTAGGTTATGTTGATAGCCTTCAATCTGATTGGGGCTTATGGGTACTTAACCATGTCGACGTGAAAAACTCAATGAAGGTAAAGCTTTTACGTAAAGTATTAATTGATACTTTAAATCAGAAAGTTCATCAATTTTCAGGTTAATATTTTAGGCTACACTTCAGTCGTGCTTTGGTCCGGCTATGTGAAGCGATATATGAAAAAATCATAGATTACTTTAAACGATGTAATTCAATCATAAGCACCGCACATGTCAAAAGATTGCTCGTAAACCTATTTTTGGTTCTTGTCCTATTGAAGAATTAAAAATAAGACGAAATAATGTTTGACCGCATTGACTCTAAAGCGGTCGCTGAATCTTAGATGAAACCAAGGTCACATGCTCTTTTTTAACCTTAGTGGGCTCAGCATATAAAATAACTTACTTTGCGGCTGAATGGTTTGGATCACTAAACACAATGATACTAAAGTAATACCTCCCCACCCAATGACCTTAAGCTTTTCGCCGATGATCAAAACAGCGAAAACAGTTGCAACTAAAGGTTCAATAAGGGTTATGAGTGTCGCTTTACTTGCATCTACAAAACCCAAGCCAAATCCAAATAACAAATACCCTAAAAACATTGGGATCACGGCTGTATACAAAGATACCAACACATTCGTTGGGCTTGAAAATAAGTTACCTCCTGTAAACCATAACGACGGGAGCAACAATAAAGCAGCACACCCGAACAGCCCAGACATGGATGATTGAGAATGAACGCCACTTTCAATTAGGCGCTTCGCTGCCCATGAATAACCGGCATAACTCAATGCGGCAATACCCCCCAAAAAAACCCCCATGCTCTGTTGATACATGTTGTAAGCAGTACCACTGTTTTGCTCTTTGCCAAACGTCAAAAAAGCAATTCCTATCGCACCAATGACAAAGCTCACGCCCCATTGCAGTGATATCTTTTTATGACTTATTAGACGTTCAAGGATTGCGGTAAAAAACGGCGCCATAGCAATAGATATGACCGTGCCAATAACAACACCAGATAACTGCATTGAGGAATAAAATGATAACGGATAAGTAACCACAGAACTAACCCCTAAAAATAATACTTTAGGCCGTTTAAACATGCGCTTATAATCAATAACTAATTTTTTCCATGCCATAATGACAAGTAACACTCCCCCTACTCCCATAGAGAATGCACCAATGGCTAAAGCGTTTACATCATGAGAATAACTTGCGACAGTACCAGTTGTTCCCCATAAAAAACTGGCCATAACAATTGCAATAACCCCTTTAACATTGCCGTGATGATTTTCCATAGTGAAACCTGTTTAGATAACTTCAATACAGAAATAGTACGCGAGTAATACAGTGTGTTTTTAACAATTAAGACGCTATTGTTGACCATTCAGACTAAGTTTACTTTTTGAACCGAGTTGGAGATAAGCCAAAGTACTGTGAAAACTTTCGGCTAAAGGCTGAAAGTGCTTTATAACCTACTTTTTCACCAATAATTTGTAACGGATAATCCGTATGCGTCAGTAAAGCTTCTGCTTTTTCCATCCGCCTTTTTGTTATAAATGTCATCACTGTCATCCCCATTTGTTGTTTAAATAACTTCTTAAACTGTGTTTCACTCAAACAAGCGGATTCAGCCAAGCATTTAATTGACAGTTGTTCGTCAATATTTTGCTCTATAACGGATATAGCCATACCTAGGCGTGTATCAACTTTTGGCAATAAAGGTTGCTCTGCTAGCAATAAACCAAACATGTCAAACATCGCCTGTTCTAATTGGACATTCACTTTGTTTTCGAGCTGATTTTCAATAAAAGTTAAGTAGCTTCTAAGAGATGCATTAATCATAAAAACAATACAATGAGAAGATAGAATATTCGGTGGTAGATTTTCCATGTCTACCACGACAAATCTAGCTTCAGTCTGCGCAGTGAACATGTGTACTTCATTCGCTTTCACGACAACACATTCACTCGGTGCAACTTTACCGTTGAAATCACCAACGCATATATTTATCACACCACGTATAGGTAAAACTAATTGATTAAAGTGATGTGAATGCCGTGCAGGCTTTGTGCTATAAGAGCGAATGGATAATTGATTTTTCATAATAGCAGAAAATATATGGCCGTGCTTCATTATGAGTTTGGTTATATATTAGAGTAATGAGTATTAATGTGAAGCACCTATTAACACTTTAGTGGTATTTCTCATCGGGGTGATGAACTCACGCTCACAAATGTACACACGATCATTACTAATGTGAAGGTTAGCATGCGTTTTATAAATCATATTCAATGCCCCTTTCACCTTCCTCGTTATACGATAAAATAACAAGTCTTAGCAGTAAATCAGATCAAACGCGCATTATCTGCTTCAATAGCCACATAGGTTCACTTGGTTGCCAATTTTTAATAGCCTCTTATATGCTGGGCGAATTTTAATCATATCAGCCCTAGCCGTTACATAATGGTATTGCTGTAATAAAAACCTTATAGCGCTAGGCAATAAATATTACGGAATCTATGCTATATCCGCTAAGGAATACACTCTACCAACTCACCATTTTCTCTGCTTCAACGTCTCATCCATTTATTTAAATATTTGATGAATATGCTACGCCATTTTTTGTACTGTTTCTTCAAGAATACCGTTTATTGATATCGCTTTATGGTCTTATACAAATGGCAAAAGCAGAGTTAAAAGACGAGTTTTTGACTCAAGATATCACTGCTGCACTTATGCACACTAAGCGATGAAAAGTACTGAGTATGAAAGCCCCTTGTTCTGCGTATCTATTTGGTAATAAGTTTCCAAATACAATGGGGCTTTTATTAGACACCTTACCGCTTTACTCTAAAAACTCACCCGCTAAGTCCATCACATAAGTAAAATCAGGCATATAATCGCCACCATTACCCAGCATGATAATAAAAGCATTTTTATCTCTGTTTATTGCATATATCGTTCTGAATCCATCATGCTTGCCGCTATGACCATATGCTGTTTTACCATCGCCACTGAAATAAAAGATCCCGTACCCTGTGCCATTCAACGAGGAATCGGCCTTACTGATGTGCGCTTTCAACATTAAACGCATTGTTTCAGCTTGTAGTATTTTCCCTGCCATAAGGGCATACATAAAGCGCTCCATATCATGCATTGAGCTCACCTGCGAAGATGAGCCTACAGCAAACACATTACGTCCATAAATTTGATGATGCTGTGCATGATTCATCGCTGTGCGTTCGGTTATATCAACGTCTTCATCAAGTATATATGTGTTATTCATATTAAGTGGGGCAAATATTTCAAGGTCCATAAATTCTGGAAATGGCATATTTGCCACCTTTGTAATTATTTCAGCTAACAGAATATACCCCGTATTGCTGTACTCTTCTTTACGTCCAGACCCAAATTCAAGTTGATGGTTTTCTATGAAGTACTGTAATATTTTTGGATTGGTAATGTCATTATTAATAACTTCATGGGTATTTAAGTCATTAAATATATCGGGTATGCCTGACTGATGAGTAAGTAAATGATGAATGCTGATCTCTTGCCAAGATGAATCTAGCTCAGGCAAATAATCAACAATTGAATCGTGTAGTCCCAAAAGACCTTGCTCGTAAAGCTTCAGAATTGCCACCGCGGTAAACGTTTTACTCACAGACGCTAAACGAAACTGCGTATCTTCGCTAATTGGCTGCATTGGACGTGCAACACCCTTCATTCCTGTATAAAGGTTTTTATCATTTTGCCATACAGAAACAATCAAACCGGGTCCATCCGCATTGAGGTTGGCCTCTAGCACTGCATCAAGTGTTGTCACTAGATTCGTTTGCACACCCGTTTCGATTGTTTTGTACTTTCCACTATTATTGCACCCAGTAATAAATAACAACACACTGATAATCATCAACATCTGAAAACAATTTCTGCACTTCATACATCACTTTCCATTTAATTTTTATGCTAATTATGTTTAGATTAACTTATACAGCGGTTGTATTTGAGGTGTCATTCAATATTATTTACCAACCGTATACAGCATGCAACAGAATACACTTAACCAATTGATTAAGTTGAATAATAATAATTCATGGTCTAATTATAAATTGATAAACAGTATAAAGTTCACCTCACCCAAGTATGCTGTTTTACTGATTTTGATAGCAGCTGTCGTTGTATTGGCTTTTTCTTTACTCAGTTCAACTCACTTGTCTGAGGAAGGAGTAAAAGACTCGAAAAATCGATTCTCTATTTTCACGCATTTCAGTCACCATAAAAACACTGACTATGTATTAAATGCAGATATTCCCTGGCATAAATCTAATGCTGGCACATTTAACCTCGGCTCCCACCAGCATGGAGTCATTAAAATTATGCCCCGCCGCACAGAACTCACTAGTGCGAGTGAAGAATTGACGATTGTTCTATCCAAAAATAATATTTTTACACAAGCCAGCTTAAGTTATCAGGTCAATGCAACGCCGTATACAGAGCCTATGAAGTCATCTTCTAAAGATGCAAAAATACTCAGCATTGCCATGCCTAAGAACGTATCTTCTGAACCGCTGTTTATTTTAGTCACTGGTCGTTATTTAAGAGGTGACATCCAAATTTTAAATACTCAGGAATTTACCGACTATATTAAATGGACGTCAGTTCAAGATGGCCTATATTTTGGCTTTACGGCGCTGATCTTTACGTTAAGCTTGATTAGCTACTTACTATTTCGTCATGCCATTTTCCTAAAGTATGCCATCTTATTGGCTTCTATCTCCGTATGGATTGCTGCCGGTGAAGGGTGGCTGACGCATTTTATACCGTACTTTACACATCAGCCATTTTTTACAGCCAATTCATTGGGCTTACTTTTCTTTATTTCGTTCGCCCTTTTTAGTTATGATTACCTAAAACTTAGCAAACAACAGCGCCTGCTTGGCTGCATACTTAAACGCTGTCAGTTGATACTTTCAATTATCTGGCTTTCTTACTGCTTGTCATTTAATAGCGCCGAACCAACGCTTTATCAAATTATCTATGGCTGTGCACTGCTCGTTTGTTTTACTATTCTCACAACGTCACTCACCGCTGCAATGTTATCTTATAAGTGCGAGCATAAGCACAGTCTATTTTATATCTCTGCACTGTGTATACTTTTTCTCTGCGGTGTTATCTCAGGTTTATCTATGACCTCTTTAATAGACTATCAAGTAAAATGGACGCTGATAAAAATAGGCTCAGCGCTTGATATGACCTTATTAGCCACAGGATTAATGTATTGGTATAAACAATCATTGAGTCATTTTTCATATGAACAAACACACAGGAAAAACCTACAATCCAAATTAGCAACAACAGAGCAGCAATTAGCAGACACAGAAAAGCAGCTAAGTATCACTGAATCGAATAACTCTCTATGCCCTCACATTGCCAAGGTCGTATCTTTGCTAGAGCACACTTTATACATAAAAGCTGCTGGTAACTATTCGACCGTTTTTTATCAAAACGCGCATGGTATTCAAGAAGCGCTAATTGATACCAACATTCAGGCCATCGAAAATTCTATTGCCATAACAAAGCTGACCCGTTGCCATAAATCTTACCTTATAGGCTTAAAAACTGGCTTTCATCTTCACCGAAGAACTTCTGCTGATTACGATTTGGTATTCAATCAAACCCATGTCCCTGTTGGCCGAAAATACCTAAAAGAAGTAAAAACCATTTTTAGCCTCCGAGACTAAAGTGATCCTAGTAAATCTGAGTATTAATCGTGGCTTTATACGTATTGAATTTGCCGCGAACCAAAAAGCTCAAAGTCGGCGCACACTAAACATTAATTTTACGCAGCTGCAATGTATACACCACCAGCAAGCCTAAATGTCGTTCTTACCTAATTGTTGGTTTTGCGCACTGACTTAAAGTGATATGAGTCGCAGACCGCGTTGAGAAAAAGCGGCCTCTAAAGGCAAATTCATTTATTCCTTATCAAACTGAGACCATGAAATGGCTTGGCTGCGCTTCCTAGCCATTACTTTTATTACCCAGTAAACCGCTGACAATATAACGAATACAACAGGGAGTAAAATAAACTCTATGCTTTGCAACGCTTCAGGTAAATGCCTAGCTTGTCCAAGGAAGAAAGCGGCAGTTGACATAAAAAGAGGAAAGAACATACGCCATAAGTGCCTAACCAGCTTGCGGCGGCCTCTTAGCCCTCCCAACTTGATATAATGATAATCGGCCACGGTGCAAAATGCCACGACGCTACCAAAAGCCAAGTATGCTTCAATACCAAAGCCCCCCAATTTTCCATCGTCAACTTGGGTTGTTTGATATGAATACCAAATAAAACCCACCGTTAACAATAAGGCGAAAACAAAAAGCGCTTTATCAAATACATTGATGCGATTTACAGGCTGCCAGACCGTATTTAACGCCGACAATACAAAATAACATAACACCAAGCCATTCATGATAGATATCGGAACATCTCGTAATATAGCAATGTAAGTACCTGTTATACCAAGTGTTAGTATTGCGCCGACATATGCTCTTCCCAAGTACTTATGACTGCTTTCTCCTTTAGGGAAAAGAATGACGGCGTAACCTGCGAGTAAAGCCATCGCGCCCGACAAAATGTGTAACGTCATTACTGATAAAAACATAATTGTTCTCCTAGCTATTTGATTGAAGGTTATCTGTACGTGCGCCGAGTGATGTTAAAAATCCAGCGGCTAACAGATAAATGGGGACCAATAATTGTGACAGTGCCAGCGGTAGCTGAGCTAAGCTTGGGGTCGGTGCTTGAAAAAAAGTATGTCCAACCGCAATCAGTTGTAATACACACGATGCGAGTGCAAGGTAAGCAATCCATTTCGCGATTAGCTCAGCACGGATCAGTAAAATATAGAACGCAGCTAGACTACAACTTGACATAAAAATAGAAAAAAAATGGGCTTCGTTTCTCCCCACGGCTAACATTTTTTTCATGACACTCGTATTAGACTCGTGGACAGAAAAAGAGGATAAAAAGGAGACATACTCAGCAAGTTTTGCATATTCATATGCGCATAAGACTATTCCTACCGCAGCGAATACGATAAGGGAGATAAATGTTCCTTCATATTCCTTGATACGACTTTTTGGTAAAAGCAGCCCGAACACTAAATTAATTGCGCTGATCAGCAAAGCAACGAGCGTGGCACATCCCAAAATGACTGTGATCTCCTCTATAGAGGCCGAACCATCGTAAGTAAGAATGGGCGTTAAAAAGTAGAAGTTTAGCAGTAACCCCAACGCCATTTGCAACAGCATTAATCCCGCTATCGTTTTTGCCGCAACCTTGTGATTGGGGTAATTGATTGATGACATAGAGTCACTCCGTAAAATTAACTTGGAGAAATCTTACCCGTTTCTATATCAGCATTGGGTAACATAGTGTAACAATGACATCAGTAGAATTGTTTTTAGGCAGCCAATCAGGGAGTATGGTACTCAACAAATTACCAAGTTATTTGCTATGAAAAAGTTACTAATGATTGATGACGACGAGTGCTTAACTGAAAGCTTATCCATTTTTTTCCATCAGCACCAAATTGAGTTAATTTATGCCAATGATCCATTGCATGGATTAGACTTGTTAGAAACTGAATCTCCCGCGTTATTGTTATTAGATGTGATGATGCCCAAAATTGATGGTTTCACTTTATGTAAAAAGATTAGAACAACCCATAGCTTGCCTATAATTATGCTCACAGCGCGAGGTCGGTTAGAAGACAAGATCCAAGGTTTCGAAATTGGTGTCGATGATTATTTGCCTAAACCATTCGAACCATTAGAGTTATTGGTTCGAGTACACGCGTTACTGCGCAGAAGTACAGATAATAATACCAAGCAGTTTGAGCCCATTGAACTAATCACATTTATTGGATTAGAAATAGTCCCTAAACAACAACTCGTCAAAGTCGACGGCAGCGAAGTAAAGCTGTCGGGCATGGAGTATCATTTACTCTACACGCTAGCCACCCATCCTGGCAAAGTGTTCAATAGAGAGCAAATTATAGGCGCTTTAAAAGGAGTTGAAATCGACCTATTTGGACGCTCAGTCGATATATTGCTAAGTAGATTAAGACAGAAGCTACACGACTCCCCATCAACGCCTAGGTTTGTGAAAACGATAAGAGGTATTGGCTACACATTTATTGGCACACCGCTATGACGCTACCTCATTTAAACTTGTATGGCCGCTTTTTTTTGCTATTCACTGTGACAACAATTCTATTGGTGGTATTCATTCTGCTGGGGAGTTTTTCTCTGTCAGAAAAAGAAGCAAAGAAAATAGTTTACGATCGGCATGACGCACTATACGAGATAATGGCCAAACTTGTCGCAGGACCTATTGATATTAAAAAGCTCAAAGTAGAAGCGAAAAAAAACCGTGTTGAAATACAAATAACGCGCGGCACACAACACTGGAACACGGGGGGCAAGCTGCCAACCATAACCGTATTACAAGAAAACTCTACACCACTTGGCAAGATCTACTTTACCAAAGTCGGCGCTAAATATTTCGTATACACCATATCGAACAACACTACGATTGTCGTTACGTCGCAAATTGCTAATTTGATTGTCTATTCCAACGGGTTAACATTGTGGCCTTGGTTTGCAGCATTATGTGTGCTACTGATCAGCTATAAAGTGCTTAATAGTCAATTAAAGCCCATAAACACCGCCATCAATAGCGCAATACAAATAAGCCAAGGCAACTTTAAATCTCGAATTGAAAAGCACCCAAAAAACGACCTAAGTAATTTAACCCGGGGCTTAAACACCATGGCGGAGAGTATAGAACAGTTATTTTCCTCCAAAAATGAGCTACTGCTTTCCGTCAGTCATGAGTTGAGATCTCCTATGGCCAGAATGAAAGTGCTACTAGCCCTACTCACTCATAACGAAACCGTATCGAAGTTAAATAGTGAAATTAACAAGATGGACGAGATTGTCGAACAGTTATTAGAAAGTGAACGCCTGAAAGACTCTCACAAACTAGTGAATCTTGAAACTTACTTTCTCCCAAATGTCCTCACTGGCATACTCGATAGTTTCGATAACAATTCCGCATTAAGGGTTGAAGGTACAATTCCAGAAATAGCCATAGATATTGATTTCGGGCGCTTTAAATTCTTGATTCGTAATCTCATCGAGAATGCCCTCACGCATTCGCACAGTTCGAGTCCAGTGATCCTAACCTGTTCGAAAGAAAGCACGGAGTTATTTATTCGCGTTCGAGACTTTGGCTCCGGCATAGAAGCTGAGTTTCTTCCGAAAATATTTGACCCTTTTTCACAAGCGACAGGAGTAGATAACCGAAACAGCCAGGGGGTTGGGCTAGGGCTGTTTTTATGCAAGCGCATTGCTTTGGTCCATGGGGGTGAATTAAGTGTCAGCAGTGAAATAGGGAAAGGCAGCGAGTTCACTGTCACACTCCCCATCGTGGAGCACGGGTAACTCGTATTCATCTAATTACAGCCTTACCATTTCAAGTACACACAGGAAAAGTGGGCCCAACAACTAACTCAACCAACGTGACAAATCGAATGATTGTTTAATCCTCACAACTTACCTATTGCAGTTAATACGCACTTAGTATTCGGTTGATTCACTGTCATCGTATTGTAGTGATACATTGAATTTGGCCACCTTACTGTGCGACACGCAATTTGCCATAAATAAAAACGACGTTTAAATAGAGATAAGCACACTGAGCGCTAAGGTGAAGGCATCATTAAACAGCAATATTCATCCAACATTCCTCTGAGTTTACATTGGTTTTACATTGACTCGCTTATATTACTTTCATCGAAACAACGTAGACCTAATAACTAAGGGATCAAAATGAACAATTTAAAACGAAAGGTTATATTCGCTTTATGCTCGATTGGTATGAATCTGTTAATTCAACCTGCTGTCGTCGCTGCCTACAGTGAACCTGTAGAACAAGCGTTGATTGTTGCAACCAAGACCCAAGCTCTCAATCAAAATATAGACGCATTACTCAATAAATATGATTTGCCGGGTTTAGTATTAAAAATAAAACATCGAGGTGAAATTATTCACTACTCCGCACATGGAAAAGTAAATGTGGATAACGACAAGCCTATTACCAAAGATGCATTATTTAGAATTTATTCAATGAGTAAACCGATTACTGCATTTGCGTTATTACAACTTGTTGATAGCGGAAAAATATCGCTAGAAGACGACATTCGAACATATTTGCCTAAATTCCAACCATTTGAAGTTGATGGTGTAAAACAGGTGGTGACCATTCATCAGTTGCTCTCACACACCGCGGGGTTTGGCTATGGCGGGGGCATTAAAAACTGGGTCGATATAAGGTATTTACTTGCGAACCCGCTCAGTCGAAATAATACCTTAGAGGACCTTGTTAATGACTTATCTGGTATCGATTTAAAGTTCGCTCCGGGTGAAAAATTTGAATATAGCATAGCCAGTGACATTCAAGGTGCCATCATTGAGAAAGTCGCTGCCATGCCATTAGACACTTACTTATCTCGTAATATATTCACACCGCTCAATATGAAAGACACACATTTCAGCGTGCCAACAGAACAAGCTGAGCGATTAGTTGATATGTATGAATATGACGCTGGGACATTTGAACAAGCTTATATCTTTAACAAAGAAAAAATCTTGTTTGTTGAAAAAGGCAGTGACAGTAAATTTCTAGAGAAACCAACCCTATTATCAGGCGGTGGAGGCCTAATTTCTACTGCGACAGACTATAGTCAGTTTGTTAGTATGTTACTTAATCGAGGTAAGCACAATAACGCACAATTATTGTCAGAAGAATTAATCGACAAAATGCTGAGCTCGCACACCAAAGGCTTAGATACTCACTTTATGCCACGCGTATATAACGGCACAGGCTTTGGCTATGGTATTGGCATTAAAGAAGTGACTGGAGATACCCGAAAACAAGGCACTTTTTTCTGGGGCGGGATGGGTGGCACCATATTTTGGGGCGATCCGCAATCTGAGCTAGAAGTCGTTGCTATGATGCAAGTTGAAGATGGTTGGGTTGGTCTTGAAAAGTGGTTGATCCCACAGGTATACCAACTAATTAATAATTAGCCGCTAAACAAGGTGAGTTAGGTGAAACCTACTCGCCTACTAACACACTCCTGTTTATTGAGAATAACGCATTTTAAAGGGAAAACGATGGCTAACATACTGTGTGTAGAAGACGACATTGATATTTCACGTGGCATAGCAGAGTTCCTTGAACACCAACACGTACTTGATTTTGCTTATAACGGCAAACAAGCATTAACCTTTATTGCCACCAATAGTTACGATTTGATTTTGCTCGATCTAAATCTGCCATTTGTCGATGGGTTAGATGTATGTCGTACACTGCTAACCACGCAACTCACGTCAGTTCCTGTGGTCATTATGTCAGCTAGAAATACTGAAAAAGATATCTTAGCTGGATTTGATAGCGGTGCTTGGGATTATTTAGCGAAACCATTTTCCCTTGCCGAGCTGTCAGCAAGAATTACCGTATGTTTAGCAAAGGTATCTAATAACAGTAGCTCAAAGAATGAAATTAACTTAAATGATGTTACCTTGAACTGCGATGATATGACTATGTCGTTTAACAATACCTCCACGCAATTGCATCGGGTTGGTTTTGAGTTACTAAAACTCTTATTGCAAAAGGCACCCAATACCGTGAAAACCGAGCATATTCATAGATTTTTATGGAATGAGGATACACCAGACAGTGATCCGCTCAGGGCACATGTGTACAAGTTAAGAAAACAACTTAAGACCACATTTGGCCAAGAGTTTATTACCACCATTCGCGGTGTCGGTTATAAGTTTCAACTCGACGACCAAGAAAAGTAGGCTTTATCTATTATGATCCTTAATCTAAAACTGACTGAAGCGCCAAGTTTATCAAGTAGACTCGTCAGAGTTTTATCACTGCTTAGCTTTTCAATCGTGATGCTTTTTACTGGCGCCATCTTGCTGATCTCGTATGCCTTTGAAGATATATTATTAAATGACAGGCTAAAGCAAGCACACGAGCAAATAAAAAATGGCGGCCCAACACCTAACAATATGACCTTAATACAAACCCATAAAACTCTAGAGCCTGATTTGCTGCAAAAGCTACGTTACCTTGAATTAGATAGTAACCAAGAACGCGGAGAGTTTAATGTCGGTAACCACCACTATCACTATTTGGTAACCGAGCAAGGTACTTTACTATACGACACAACAGAAGCGGCCATAATACAACGTGCCTTAGATGATATTTTCCTAATATTATGCGTACTTTTAATTCCCAGTGCATTACTCACCTACTGGGTAGCGCACCTGACAGCTAAGCATGCATTGAAACCATTTCATCAACTGCGTGAGATGTTTTTAAAAAAATCCAGCACTTATCCATTGGAGCGCAAAACGTTTAACAATATTCAAGAAGTAGATGTGAGGGAGATAGCCGAAGAATTGCATCGTGCATTACATCAAAAAGCGGCACTTCTAGCACAACAGGAAAGCTTCAATCAAGGTATGGCACACGAATTACGCACCCCCCTGCAAGTTATGCAAAACTCTATAGAGTTATTAGCGCATACTCAGAATGAAATAGTCTCAGTGCCCGCTTTTAAGCGATTAGAAAAATCAGTTCAACGAATGCAAAGACTAAGCAACGGCCTTTTATGGCTCACGTCACAGCACACCTATGATTGTCACATTGATGCAGCTGCCATCATACGAAAGACAATCAACAGCATGCAAGATTTGATGGCTGTCCATCAAGTAAAAACAAACATAGAAGTGAAACACCCTTGCCCAATCGCCATGCCAGAAGAAGTGCTTGAATTACTCGTATTTAATTTATTCAATAATGTCGTTCACCACGCATCTGCGGAACTAGAACAACGACACTGGTCAATATTAATTGACCAAACGAAGATACAATTTTTAAACGCAATATCCAAAGAAAATGTCGTTCAAGCCAATGAACATTTTGGTATTGGGTTAACTTTAGTCACAAAGCTAGCGCAACGCTTTAATATCGGCTTTCACCTGACAGAGCATAATGAGCAGTTCATTATTACACTTTCAACTCACTCGCACTAATTATTGATACGCATAGAGTTAAAATTGATGGTACGCCAGTAATACAACAAAGAAGCTCACAAACTATGCCAATGGTAACTTGCGAGCTAATGCCCACTCTGACTGACAGCCTATTTACGACTTCATTGCTCCACTGCATATCACGTATTTAACATCGGTTATATCCACATAACTATACATGCTGGGTCTCAATCATTTTTTAATGGATCTACGGACTTTTAGACACAACAACCTGACTTTTGAACATATCCCCTAAACACCATTTTCTCTAAACTAGCCCTGTACTTAACAATAACCCAAAAGGAAGACACCATGTCATTCTCAACATTTTTTAAAACCCCTTTCAAAAACCTTATTGCTATTTTGGCTCTGAGTGTCAGCGCTTTTGCGAGTGCAGGTGCTGATACCGATACAGATGCCAATGGTGTCATCCTTGCCGGACATGATGCTGTTGCCTACTTTACCGATAATAAGCCAGTCGAAGGCTCTGCTAAGTTTACTGCCGTTCACAATGATGCAATTTATCGTTTTAGTAGTGCAAAAAACCGTGATACTTTTAAAGCCAACCCATCAAAATACGCACCACAGTATGGCGGGTTTTGTGCCTATGGTATGACTTTTGGTAAAAAGTTTGAAATCGATGGCAAAGCGTTTGAAATCGTTGACGGTAAGTTATTTGTAAACAAAAACCTGAGTGTTTACAAAGCATGGAAAAAAGATGTTCCCAAGCACATCTCACAAGCGAACCAACAATGGCCAACTGTTGAAAAAGTGCCAGCAAACAAACTATAACCAACTTCAATAGCGCGCCGTCTATCCGACGGCGTTTTGTTCTTTGGTTTTATCGGCAATGCGCGCCACGGTTAACATTGTTACTAAAGTTAATGTGCTCGAACAACGCCTGGAGGTTCACCCAACGTATTCCGATACGCTTTTCGAAAGGCTGCTTCAGAATCATAACCACTTTTCTGAGCAATGTGCGCAACGGATAATTGTGTCGTTTTTAAAAGGTGTCTCGCCTGGCTCATTCGCCACTGTGTTAAATATTTCATGGGTGTTAAGCCTACTGTTTTACTGAACACATCCGCAAAGGTCGAACGACTCATAAATGCTTCTTGTGCTAACCCCTCCAATGTCCAAGCTGACTCAGGCCGTTGATGAATCGCATTTAATGCTTTACCTAACCTTGGATCAAATAAGGCGCTCAATACACCTTTGCTTAAATCCCCCACTTCGACTTGCTGGCGCACCACTTCGATAAAAATCAAAAAAGCCATTTGATCAATCGCTGTATAGAAACCGGGCCGTTCATATTTTAACTCATTTAACATCTGCTTTATTAAAAACGCAATTCTATTCTCATCCTGCTTTTCTCCAGTTTTTATAACAACAACTTGAGGTAAAGCAGCTAATATTGGAAACAACAGTGGGTTTCGAAATTCAAAAAAACCACACACCATATTAGTAATATCGCCATCATTGCTCATTGGTGTATTAACGAGTTCAAGGGCAGGTTTTGCTTTTGAATTTGATATAATGTGGTGGGCATCATTAGGAAATACCACTAAATCATGTGCGTTTAACTGCTGAGCGTCTTTTCCGTCAAAATGCAGCCAAGCGCTACCTGAACCAACTAAATGAAATGGAATACGCTTACTGCCACCCGTATCAATCGCCCAAGCGCCGCAAAAATCACCATTGACGTACACCTCTGCTTTTAAATCTAAGCGTGTAAGCAAAACACTCAGCGGATCAGGATCGCTCAAATAAATATTAGGACTTTCTGACATAGTTTCAGGCTTTAGGAATACAAAGGATTGAATTACCAAACAGTATACTTAATTTACGTTAAACAGAGTAAGAAAACTTCGTATGAATAAAGTAACTATCTACCATAAAGATTACTGTCCTTACTGCAAAGCAGCTAAGCAACTATTAACGCAGCAAGGGTTTGAATATAACGCCATTGACGTAACGAATGACCCAGCTGCCTTCGCCGCAATGGTTAAAAAAAGTGACCGTAGAACGGTGCCGCAAATTTTTATTGGTAACACGCATATCGGTGGCTTTGACGATTTACAATCTCGCTTCTCGAGTAAAAAGTTTCCGTTCAATCAGTTAGAGATAGCTTAAGGAATGGTCATGAATCAAATCTATCCCACTTATCAACATGTCATCAAACAGTTAGGAAGAGTCGACTTTATTGGTCCGCTATTACTGCGTGTTTATTTAGCGCCTATCTTTATACTCGCAGGATACAACAAGTTAAACAACATTGAGAATGTAACCTTTTGGTTCGATAGCTTGAGTATTCCAGCGCCAGAATTAATGGCTTGGCTGGCTGCGCTAACAGAGTTTGGAGGCGGTATTATATTATTGTTTGGTTTCGCTGTACGCTTAATCTCAATCCCGCTCATGGTCATAATGGTGGTAGCTGCAGTTAGCGCTCACTGGCAGTTTGGTTGGCATGTTTTACCAGAAGCGGAGTTAACCGTGCCCTGGGAATGGCGAACTGATCTCATTGCTGAAGCCGGTATTCGTAAAAATAGAGCTATTGAAATTATACAAGAACACGGAAATTATGCGTGGTTATCAGAAGCGGGACACCTGACTGTGTTAAAAAATGGCATTGAGTTTGCTGCCACGTACTTTATTATGCTATTGGTATTGTTTTTTAATGGTGCTGGAAGTTATGCGAGTGTCGACTATTGGCTTACGCGTTATATGCGTAAATAAACGGCCACTGCCTATAACCAATTCAAACGATGATTCACACGACAAACGCGATTAAAATAATCTGAAATGGCTCAAGGTCAGGGTGTTAGCCTTAGGGGCTGTTGATCTTTGCTGTTCTATTTTTGTTCTCTTTGAGCATGCTTTTATCGCGGCGCTTAATATGTGGCCTAGTTATCTAAGCGAATATTAAGCAACAAAGAGAAAGGGGTGCTCAAAAGAACCGGTAGGCAGCGCTTGATTGGCTTTTCTACTGTGTTATCGGCTGACTCACATGGAATAACCATGCTACGCAGCCTCTGCCTTGTATAAAACCCAATCAAACTACTGCAAAAATGAACCTAAAAGATCAACAGCCCCTAATATATTGACGGTTAACCCTGATTTTTCCTCGTTCCTAATCCATTTAATTTGCGTGTGCTATACGCATTCAATAATCTGTCTTTGGCATGCATGAGCTGCCTTTGACATGCAAGGTGGTCGTCCTCGCGTTTAATATGCTACATACCGTAGACAACCCACTCAAAGTTATCAAAAGAATACATGAACTGCTCAAACATGATGGTCTCTTTATTTCTTCAACCCCTTGCCTAGCTGACAAGAGATCATTACTCGTTTCCCTGCAAATGTATCTGGTCACAATATTATCCAAAATAGGGGTAATTCCAATTGCAATACGTAGATACAAAAGTGCTCACATCGATGAACTCATTACCACGGAAAGCTTCCAACTAGTTGAAAGTGAACAAATATATAAAGGTGCTTCGAGTTACTTTATCGTTGTCAAAAAGCAATGATATTGAATGTTCGCTAGCCAAAGAGTTTTTTATGATCTATAGATTGAAATTAAGCTCTGCAGCCCTAAGTCAGGTGCTAAAATTCAGCGCTTTTATTTTACCAAATTAACAAAAATATTGTTCTTTTAACGGGCTAAATGATTCATTAACCAGATTAAAAATTACCGGTATATTTGATTTATAAAAGTACAGAGCACCGCTATTAAGTTACCTTAGGCTGATAACCGTTATGCTAAAGGAAGTAAAAAATGAATTATTGAACAAAAGAGACAATACTTCAGACAAGGAAAAGTCCCCACTATAAATACATCAGTACAAATGTGAAACTTTATCTGACTGAAAAATAGCACTAATCTTTACCCAACTCGCGTCGGCCAGCAACGATAAAAATATACAGTAAATTAAGAAGAGCCTGAAATCATGCAGGCCCTACTGGTATGCAAAAACTCTATCGAATAAATTTTGCCATAAACTGATCCACTAAACTCTCTTGGTCAACCAAAGAAGTTTGCGTATCTGACATGGTTTTTAGTGTTCTATCTGAGCTTTCAAGCGAGTCATTCGCTAACTGTGAAATGGTCACTGCATTGTTATTGAGCTCATTCGATACCCCCGACATTTCTTCTGTTGACGTCGCTATTTGGTAGTTCAAACTTGAAATATCATTTACGAGTGCATTAATACTCTCCAAGCTGTGTTTCGTCCCTTCAGCTTTACTAACACATTCCCCTGACTTATCAACACCATTTTGAATTGCACCCACGGCACGCTCAGCGCGTTGGCGAAGATCCGCTATGATACTGTCAATTTCTTTAGTAGATTCTTGAGTTCTTTGTGCAAGAGCTCTTACTTCATCAGCCACAACCGCAAACCCTCTTCCCTGCTCACCTGCTCTTGCCGCTTCAATCGCCGCATTTAACGCGAGTAAGTTTGTTTGTTCAGATATCCCACGGATAACGTCAACAACCCCGCCAATGTTAACGGTTTGCGCGTTTAAATCTTCTATATCTTTTTGGGTTTTTGATAGTTCTTCCGAAAGTGCATAGTTGTTCTCCATATTTTCGTTAACAGCCATGCTTCCAGCCTTAACCGATTCTAATGCGGACTCTGATTGAGACGCCGCATTGGTTGTATTACTGGCAATTTCGGCAATGGTGGCCGTCATCTCATTAATGGCTGTTGCTAACGACCCAGTTTGAGCTTGCTGAGAGTTTAATAAGTCGGCACTGCGATTACATTCAGCCACCGTTTCATCAGCATGCTCTGTTACTGTACTACTTGAATCTTTTACTCGACCTAACACAGCCCTTAACTCGGATTCTCTGGCTAACAGCGCCAGTTCAATGGCACTAATATCATTAACGCGATCTAGATAAATTTTTTGCATAAGCGGGTTGTCATATACTTTCTTTGCTTTTTCACTCAACACTCTAATTGGCGCTAAACGAGAATACGTTAACGCAATAATACCTATCACAAGAACCGTCTCCAATATATAAGACCAAGGAGAAGCTAACGATGTTAAAAATAATGTGAGTACATAAAACGCGATAATAATTGCTATCATTTGACTAGATAGTGACCATGATTGCCTAGCAATTGATTCAGGTGGTGTGCCATTATTTAGTTGTGCATAGACTTTTTCAGCTCTATTCACTACATTTCTGTCAGGTTTGGTCCTAACTGACTGATACTCTACTATTTTCCCGTTTTTATCTGCAATTGGTGTTACATAAGCATTCACCCAATAATGGTCGCCGTTTTTACAACGATTTTTTACCATCCCCATCCAAGGCTTTCCTGAGCCAATAAAATCCCATAAGTTCTTAAACGCAACTTTGGGCATAGTGGGATGTCGTACAATATTATGTGGTTTCCCTTCCAAATCTTTTAGTTCAAACCCTGCTACTTCACAAAATTGTTTATTGGCGTATTTGATTTGACCATTTACATTGGTAGTAGAGAGTAAGTTATAGGTATTTGGGTAATCATATTCTCGATTGGTATAGTCGGATCTTCCTGTTGCCATAGTCTTCACTCAAACGATTAAAAAACAATAATAAATCATTACTTTAGCCTGAATGTGACAAAAACTAAGAAAACTTTGTTGCGGATCAAAAACAGCAACACTTAGATTAATATTTAAACAAGCAAAAAGCAGACGCATGATTAAAGCTAGCAGAAATAAATAAAATTACCGAAAAGTAATTTAAATGATTAAATTTAATGAGGTTTATGAATCTTAAGAAGAAAGAAGATATGGCGTCCCCAAGGGGATTCGAACCCCTGTTACCGCCGTGAAAGGGCGGTGTCCTAGGCCTCTAGACGATGGGGACGCAGAAATTGATTTGCAAATAATTATTTGCTATTTCTGCGTTAGATGAGACCGAGCCTGTGAGGCGAATGACCTTACTCTTAATTGCAGAAAAATATCTGTGTCACTAGGACTGGCTATTTTAACTCGCACCATATGAGTTTAACGTACTCTACCGAAGTAAAGTGGCGTCCCCAAGGGGATTCGAACCCCTGTTACCGCCGTGAAAGGGCGGTGTCCTAGGCCTCTAGACGATGGGGACGCAGAAATTGATTTGCAAATAATTATTTGCTATTTCTGCGTTAGATGAGACCGAGCCTGTGAGGCGAATGACCTTACTCTTAATTGCAGAAAAATATCTGTGTCACTAGGACTGGCTATTTTAACTCGCACCATATGAGTTTAACGTACTCTACCGAAGTAAAGTGGCGTCCCCAAGGGGATTCGAACCCCTGTTACCGCCGTGAAAGGGCGGTGTCCTAGGCCTCTAGACGATGGGGACGCAGAAATTGATTTGCAAATTATTATTTGCTATTTCTGCGTTAGATGAGACCAAACCTGTGAGGCTAATGGCCTTATTCTTAATTGCAGAATAAAATCTGTGTCACTAGGACTGGCTATTTTAACTCGCACCATATGAGTTTAACGTACCCTACCGGAGTAAAGTGGCGTCCCCAAGGGGATTCGAACCCCTGTTACCGCCGTGAAAGGGCGGTGTCCTAGGCCTCTAGACGATGGGGACACAATGTATCATTTAAGATGATAAATCTGTGTCACTAGGACTGGCTATTTTAACTCTCACCATATGAGTTTAACGTACCCTACCGAAGTAAAGTGGCGTCCCCAAGGGGATTCGAACCCCTGTTACCGCCGTGAAAGGGCGGTGTCCTAGGCCTCTAGACGATGGGGACGCAGAAATTTTTTTGCAAATAATTTTTGCTATTTCTGCGTTAGATGAGACCGAGCCTGTGAGGCGAATGACCTTACTCTTAATTGCAGAAAAATATCTGTGTCACTAGGACTGGTTATTTAAACTCTCACCATATGAGTTTGTTTACTATAAATTACTCGAGAATTTACAGCAATGACATCATCTAATAAATAGATGGCGTCCCCAAGGGGATTCGAACCCCTGTTACCGCCGTGAAAGGGCGGTGTCCTAGGCCTCTAGACGATGGGGACACTTAAATGTGTACTCTAGGACAATGCACTATGATAATTTGGTGGAGCTATGCGGGATCGAACCGCAGACCTCTTCGCTGCCAGCGAAGCGCTCTCCCAGCTGAGCTATAGCCCCAAACCTAGCAAACTTTGAAAGATTAATCTTTCGTGTCTGTATCGCTGAGTGCGGGCCGCATTCTATGCAGGCACACAAACAAAGTCAACAGTTTTCACGGAACTTTTTATCGAGCGTTCTAAAAACCACCAACTTGGTGCTAATATAACCACACCACCATCATGTTTCAATTAAAACCCTTGTTTTTGTTCAAAAAACTACCAATAGTCCACTCAAGTAATAATCAATCATAAGTATATGAGTGATTTAACATGATAATCCAACAGTAAGCACCCGATTGATTCATTTTATTTACAGTCATTGGCCAATGAAAGTATGCGTAAGTACCCATAGCCCTCTCTTCTATCACCTATGAAGCCATTCCACTTCTATAGGTAACCAGCTCTCCACCATAAATAGAGAATGCCGATTCAGAGGAATACTTTCACGATTCACGTAACCACAATCAATTTAACTCCCAACATCAAAGTAAAGTGGTTCGCCAGCCATTAACAAATACGGCGGCTATTACACGACTCAGCTCAAAAAATGACACCGTAACAAGCTGCGCTATTTATGCGTGCTTCTTGTTGACCTCCCCGTGTTGCTTTACTCGTTATAGTTACTCTTACTGATTAGGGGCTGTTGATCTTTCAGGTTCATTTTTGCAGCCGTTTGATTGGGTTTTATACAAGGCAGAGGTTGCGTGGCATGGTTATTCCATGTGAGTCAGCCGATAACACAGTAGAAAAGCCAATCAAGCGCTGCCTACCGGTTCTTTTGAGCACCCCTTTCTCTTTGTTGCTTAATATTCGCTTAGATTACTAAGCCACATTAAGCGCCGCGATAAAAGAGAACAAAAATAGAACAGCAAAGTTCAACAGCCCCTAGATAATTCTTACTCATTGGCACCTCTATGCTGCTCATTCATATGAAGCTCAATACTGCCAACTTATAGATTAACCCCTACCTAATCGGCAAGAGTGACAACAAATGGCTATAAAAACAACACGTAAAAGCTAATGGCATACTCCATATTGCAGCAACATTGAGCGCCTTCTCAATTCAACTAAAAAATAAATTCCCTATAGGTAATAAATGAAGAGCTAAAGAAAATTGGCGATAAAAACCGCATATAAACTAATTTTGTAACTTCAAGTGTTGACTCTATTTCAAGTCTCCCTATAATAGCGCCCCACAATGACGCAGCAAACGTTGTTGATTTAGATATGGGTCGTTAGCTCAGTTGGGAGAGCATCGCCCTTACAAGGCGAGGGTCACTGGTTCAAGTCCAGTACGACCCACCATTATCTAAATATTCTATTTGGGTCGTTAGCTCAGTTGGGAGAGCATCGCCCTTACAAGGCGAGGGTCACTGGTTCAAGTCCAGTACGACCCACCAAATAGGATTATAATCTGGGTGATTAGCTCAGTTGGGAGAGCATCGCCCTTACAAGGCGAGGGTCACTGGTTCAAGTCCAGTATCACCCACCACTTTTTGTGGACATCAGGTTATTTTGCAATTCTAAAATGGGTCGTTAGCTCAGTTGGGAGAGCATCGCCCTTACAAGGCGAGGGTCACTGGTTCAAGTCCAGTACGACCCACCATTTTAGAAACATTTGCGGGTCGTTAGCTCAGTTGGGAGAGCATCGCCCTTACAAGGCGAGGGTCACTGGTTCAAGTCCAGTACGACCCACCATTTTTATTATGGTGGTTGCAAATATTGATTATTTGGGTGATTAGCTCAGTTGGGAGAGCATCGCCCTTACAAGGCGAGGGTCACTGGTTCAAGTCCAGTATCACCCACCAAATAATCAAAAAACTATATGTGGGTGATTAGCTCAGTTGGGAGAGCATCGCCCTTACAAGGCGAGGGTCACTGGTTCAAGTCCAGTATCACCCACCACATATAGGTTTAGAATCCTTTTTACCCTTATACTTCATCTCTCTTTTCAGCTATATTTTTCGCTGAATCAATTACGCGAATTAAATTTTTTTGTCCACATAAAAGCTATTTCAAAAAACGCATTAACCGACTAAACTATTCACAGCACTATTTATTATAAGTTATTCATTTGCATGAGTGTTCAGCCATTTATCAACACCAAAATCTTAATTGTTGAAGAGCAACCTTTGGCGCTTAGCCATATGAAGCGCTCACTAGAGCAGTTAGATTTTCGTAACCTGAAATTTGCTGAACATGCACAAGCCGCGATAGAACACTGCCGAATTGATAAATTTGACCTCGTCATTTGCTCTTTTGATTTAACTAAACGTCAAGATGGTTATCAACTTTACGAAGAGTTAAAAAGTAAACGCCTTGTCAGAAATGCCACTTCCTTTATTTTTGTATCCGCCGAAACCAGTGGAGAATTGGTCCACAGTGTTATTGAATTGCAACCGGATGACTTTCTAGTAAAGCCATTCACTATCAAAGAACTTCGAAGTAGGATTGAGCGCGTTCTTAAACGTAAACAATCTTTAAAAAAAATCTACACCTTTATTGATGATGGCAATGATTCAAAAGCGGTTAGGTTCATTGATGCAGAACTCGATAAGCGTGGACATACCCACAGCCCTATTTTACTAAAACTCAAAGGGGAAGCATTACTGCGCCTTGGCCGAGTTAAAGATGCAAAACAATTTTATAAATCAGCCTTGAATGTACAGAAATTTACATGGGCAAAAATTGGACTTATCGAAGCACTTATAGCTAATAACGAAGATGCGCTTGCTCAGCGTATGCTTAAAACCATGCTTGAGCGCTCTGAGACACGTTTAATTGCCCTAGACCTACTTGGGCGATTAGAAATTAAGTTAAGCCAGTTTGAAACGGCTCAGGGCTTCTTAAGTGAAGCATCCAAAATTGCCCCCCGTAATATTGATAGACAAAAGTCTCTAAGCCGCATTGCTTTGATAAACCACGACTATGAACGCAGCTATCATGCACAAAAAGACATCGCCCAATACGCTAAGCATTCAATTCATGATAACCCCGAAATATATCTAAACACTGTGAGAGCCGGAATCGACTTCGCCTTAAGCACAGACCAAACTGAACAGATCAGCCGTATTACCCGGCAAACTCAGCAATATTTGGGTGAACTAAAAAAGCAATTCCCAAACGCTGATAATCAAGCGCAAATAGATGTACTTAATGCTCGTATTCATTATTTAAAAGATGAAAGTAGAAACGCCCGAAAACTCATTGAGCAATTAGAAGATGAGCCATCCATACGCTCAGTTGACGCTTCCTTGGATAAAGCGAAGGCGTACCATGAACTGGGGTTCCACCACAAAGCTCAAGAGCTGTTCGCGCAAATTGTGGCACATTGTGAACGCCACGATAATGTAAGTGATCCTATTACCATGCATTATATTCAGCAGCAGCAAAGTGAACGTCGTGATATCACCATGGGTCCAAAAGAGTTAAACAATCACGCGGTCAATCAATTTAATCGTGGCCATCTTGATATGGCTTTAGAAGCATTTTCACAAGCTTTTCGGATTATGCCAAAAAACGCGAGCATTGCCCTTAACCTCCTGCAATGTTTGCTTGATAACACGGGTAAGAATGGCCAAACATTCAATTCAGCATTGGCAAAAAAGTGCATTTCAACATTGAACAGCAGCAGTACATTAGAACCCGAACAAATCACTCGATTGGATAAACTAATAGCCCAACTTAAAGAAATGGGCTTATCAGTGGATTAATCTGACACTTTTACCATTGAAAGCGCATTAACACAGTACCTTAAGCCACTAGGCTTTGGCCCATCAGGGAAAACATGCCCTAAATGAGCATCACATACATTGCATACGATCTCAATACGTTGCATCGCATGTGAGTCATCGCCAATATACGCAATTGCATTTTCAGTTGCAGGTTGCGTAAATGAAGGCCAACCAGAGCCACTATCAAACTTCTCTCGCGCATCAAATAACAGGTTATCACAACATACACAGCCATATTTACCAGGCTCAAATAAAGTACAACTACCGCCACTAAAGGGCCGTTCCGTGCCCTTGTTTCGCGTAATATAATATACCTCTTCTGGTAATTGAGATTGCCACTGAGCCGCTGTTTTTTCGACTCTGCGCGAAGGTGTTGGGTTGCCTTCATTACTGAATCTTAATATATCGCGCCATTTAAGCATGTTTATTACCTCAGTTAATTAATCCATCATTAAAATAATTTGGAAATTCATTTGCTAAACACTCAAGCTGCGGCTGAATTCGAGTCATACAAAAGTCAGGGCGGATCAGTCATATCATAATACTGATAATGCTCCTCTGATGAAACAAACAAGCGTAAACCCAATACCAGAGTCTCCACAGCCCATTCTTGGAGAGTAAGTCAATCACATCTGTTTTTTTGAGCCGAGCTAACACAATAAACAGCACTATGATATTTACGCCGTAACTGGTGCTCAGCTTTTGCACTATAAATCATTGAGTATACTTTGATCAGTACTGACAAAGGCACTATTTAGCCGTCAAATGTTGCCCTCACGCCCTCTGAAAATAACTCGTTAGGCGTGTGCAGCGCCAAATACCCCTGATCCACATTACACACACCACGTATCGACATAAAACGGCTTCTGTTGTACATCTGTGATAGGCCCCACCAAGCCATAACATCAATATCAACAGACTCACCATCTACCTTATTACAATCAATATACTCCGTTACACCCGTACAATAAGACCTCTAGGTTTTTAATTTACTTTCGGGTTCTGGCCAGTCATTGAAAAAACAGACCAAATAACGGCTTTTCACTAAATACAAAATCACCCATAACAGCATCACCATCTGCACCGCTAAATAAAATGAAAATTGATAGTAACTTTGTGATGCTTGCAAAATTAACCATATTAGGTCAGCTGCTGCCGTGATGAGTAAAGGCCAACGCATATACCGCCAGTATTTAGCCAACACTTGCGAACTTGTTGGCCTGCGCAATGAGAAAATGACCGTCGGGACCAAGGCAATTGTGCCAATGGCCAAAGAGACAAAAAAGTGTTGTTTGGACTGAAAAAATAGTGACATAAAATCTAAATCAGGCCGCCTAGCTACCGCAGAAAAAATCCACAACAAGTAAGCACGTAGTAATACTAACAGAGTAAGATTAAATCCAATTGGGGTTCTATACACGCCATATTTATCCCAATACTCTGGGCCATATTGCTTCATAACAACACTCCAGCCACCAGCAAGGAGCCCACTATTAATGAGTCATTACTGGTAACGCTTCAGTTTCAATTATTCGTGCTCAGAAAATAATGCAACAAGTGCATCTTCATCGAGCACATCAATGCCTAAATCTTGTGCTTTCGTTAATTTAGACCCCGCCTTTTCACCTGCAACGAGCGCATGAGTATTTTTAGAAACACTGCCTGACACTTTCGCACCGAGTGCTTGTAAGCGTGCTTTAGCATCATTACGATTTAGCTGAGTTAAAGTCCCTGTCAGCACATAGGTCAGCCCTTCAAGCGGTTGACTTAATGATGACTTTTCAGCGATGTCTGGCCAGTTAACACCGACTTCAATAAGCGCACTCACGACGGTTTGATTGTGCGATTCATTAAAAAAGGCATGTAAATGCTGCGCAACAATAACGCCCACATCACTGACTTCTTGTAAACTATCAATGGTGGCTACTGAGACTTTTTCAAGCGTTAAGTAATGATTGGCAAGATTTTGTGCCGTTGCCTCACCGACTTCCCTAATACCGAGCGCATAAAGAAATTTGGCCAAAGTCGTTGTTTTGGCGTCCTCTAACGCAGCCACCAAATTTTTCGCTGATTTTGGCCCCATACGTTCTAATGATTCAAAATGCCCTTGCTTTAATATGAACAAATCAGCAGGTGTATGTATCAGCTCTCGGTCAACCAGCTGCTCGACAATTTTATCCCCTAAGCCATCAATATCTAACGCTTTGCGCGATGCAAAATGCTTAATGGCTTGCTTTCGTTGTGCTTGGCATACTAAACCACCGGTACATCGCGTTGTAGCCTCTCCTTCTACTCGCTCAACATGAGAACTACACACTGGGCATGAATCAGGAAATATAATGTCTTTTACATCATTCGGACGCCGCTCTAACACGACTTGCGTCACTTGTGGGATCACATCCCCTGCTCTGCGCACAATGACAGTATCACCAATTTTAACGCCTAATCGTTCAACCTCGTCACGGTTGTGCAAAGTCGCGTTAGACACAGTCACTCCTCCCACAAATACGGGCTCAAGGCGTGCGACGGGTGTAATTGCCCCCGTTCGGCCTACCTGAAATTCCACATCAAGTAGCTGCGTGATTTCTTCCTGAGCTGGAAACTTAAATGCAATCGCCCACCTCGGTGCTCGCGCAACAAAGCCCAACTGCTGTTGATAAGCCTTGTCATTCACTTTAATAACGACCCCATCAATCTCATAGGGTAACTCTGTACGACGCTGCATAATATCTTGATAATATGCCAATGCAGACTGTGCTCCAGAAACCAACTTTGTTTCTGGACACATAGGCAGTCCCCATGCTTTCAACTGTTCAAGCTGCGAAAAATGCGTTTCTGGTAAATCAACCCCAGTGACAACCCCCATAGAGTAAGCGTACATCATCAGAGGTCTTTTAGCTGTGACCTTGGAGTCGAGTTGCCTCAAGCTCCCTGCGGCTGCATTTCTAGGGTTTGCAAACGTTTTCTCGTCTTTCGCGGCTGCCGTTTCATTTAAACGTGCAAACCCTGCGCTATCCATAAATACTTCACCACGCACTTCAACTTCTTCAGGAATATTGTCTCCCCGCAAACGCAGTGGAATATTGCGTATCGTTTTAACATTCGCCGTTATATTCTCACCTACTTGCCCATCACCACGTGTAGCGGCTTGTACAAGCGCACCATTTCTATACAAAATAGACACCGCTAACCCATCTAACTTGGGTTCACAACAAAACTCTAACTCTTTACTTTCAAGCAATCGCTCTTTGATGCGACGGTTAAATGCGCTGAACTCTGATTCATCAAATGCATTATCTAACGATAACATAGGCACCTGATGATTAACTTGCTCAAACTTACCAAGTGCTTCACCGCCTACTTTTTGTGAAGGTGAATCTGGAGTTAGATACTCAGGGTGAGCTTGCTCTAATGCCATTAGTTCACGCATGATACGATCATACTCAGCATCGGGAATAGAAGGGTTGTCTAGCACATAATACTGATAATTATGTTCCTCTAATTGCTGCTTTAATAACTGAATTTGTTTATTAATTGACTCTGACATCTCAACCTCTGGAAAAACAAAAGCCACGAGTGTGCGCGGCTGCAACTCGTGGCTTATAAAAACGGCGATGGCGCCTAAACTTTAACTATGCTGCGTATTCACGTACTTTTTCTACGTAGGCACGCACAGCGTTCACAGACAAGGGCTCTCGATTGCTATCTAACACTGTCGCGCCAAACTCATCTGCTAACTTTTTAGCCGCACCATGCAACATGTTAAAAGCGGCTAAACTATCACCTTCACATGGCAGCGTCATAAATAAGCTCACACCCGCAGTACCAAACTGTTCCATATTGTCTATATCGAATGTGCCTGGGTTAAACATATTAACTAAACGAAATAGCACTGGCCCATTACCTGAAGGCTCTACATGACGATTAAAAAAGCCTTCATCTGAATACTTAAAACCCAAACTCAATACTGTTGGTAACAAACGAGAACCAGCCATTGTCAGCCCTTCAGGCATCGCTATATGCAATATAATAAAATCACTTGGTTCTTGTGATGAGTGCTCTGAAGCGCCTGTCGTTGGCGTTTCAGTCTCACTGTCTGTTGACACATTTTGAGAGTGCTCATTCGTATCTTCTTCAGAGCTATTTATGACAGTTCCCTCATCAACAGCCGCAAAATTCATTTCACCCATGTCAGGCTCATCATTATTTCGCAAAGAGTCTGTTTGCACAGGTTCAAGCTCTTTTTCTCGTTGCTGTTCTTGTGGCTGTTCCTTTTTGCGAACAGACCATAAACCATGGATCAGTAATCCACCAATTACTAACGCGCTGATCACGATTAGCGCCCATCTCAATTCTGTGGCCATTGCTCACCTTTTTATTCTCATGCTTGTGCCATCTGCACTGCTTGTTCTACGTCAACGGCAACCATTCTCGAAACACCAGGTTCCGCCATAGTTACCCCCGTCAGCCTACCAGCCATTTCCATCGCTATTTTATTATGACTGATGTATATAAATTGCACCGAATGTGACATTTCCTCCACTAAACGACAAAAGCGTCCAACATTGGCATCATCTAACGGTGCATCAACTTCATCTAACATACAAAAAGGTGCTGGATTCAGTCTAAATATAGAAAATACCAATGATAATGCGGTCAGCGCTTTTTCTCCACCACTTAGCAAATGAATTGTGGAGTTTTTCTTTCCCGGTGGCCTCGCCATGATACTGACGCCACTTTCTAATAAGTCATCACTTGTCAGTTCTAAGTATGCACTACCTCCGCCAAAAACTTTAGGAAATAACTCTTTTAAGTCATCATTTATTTGGTCAAATGTGGTTTTAAATCGTATTTTCGTCTCTTTATCTATTTTGCGGATTGCATTCTCTAATGTCTTTAGTGCCGATGTTAAATCATCCAGTTGATCATCCAAATAAGTTTTTCTCTGCGCAGCCTCATCAAATTCTGTAATGGCGGCTAAATTAACCGCACCGAGTTCATTTAATGAAGAAGCCGTCTGGTTTAACATAGTTTGTAAACCCGAAATATGTGCGCCATCAAATAAGTTGGCCTGTACTTTTTGCAAGTCTTGCTCTAATGCCTCAAGGGGCTCTAACGCCGCTTGTGCTTTAATCGCCAGCCCTTGTTCCTCTAGCAGATGCTTTTGCAATAACTCTTTAAGTCGAGACACTTCACTGCTTGATCCCTTTAAACTCACCTGCTTTTGTTGTAGCTGAGTTTTCGCTGCTTGTAATTGTACAGTCAGTGAATCGATAGCAGCCTGTTGTTTTGTCTGCTCGGCCAATAAGCTGACAATTTGCTCATCGACATCAAGCATAGGCTCCTGAAGTAATTGCTGCTCATCCAATAACCCTTGCGCCCTTTCATGTGCCACATCAAGACTTTTTTGCACATGGTCAACTTTTGATTGTGCTAGTTGCAGGGTATTTCTAGCTTGCTGTTCTTTCAAGGTTTGTGCGTGTACATTCGCTAATACACGATCTTTGTCGCGCAGCACATGCTGCTGAGATTGTGCTTTTAGCTCGTAATCGGCTTTAGAGGCTGTAATGTGCAGTTGATGCTGTGATAAACGTGCTTGCGATTGTTCATATGCTGTTTGTAGTTTGGCTAATGCAGCTTGTTCAGTACGTAACTGACCTGACAACTCAGCTTGTTTTTTTTCCAGCATGGCATAACTTTCATGCCACTGTTCCACGGCTGATTTGAGCATTTCGTGGCGTGATTGCAATCCTGCAACTTGTTGCGCTAAAGCGTGTATTTCTTCCTTATCAACAACTTCAGCATGGGCGCTTTGTGCCCTTTGGGCTATCAAAGTCTCCACTTCCTCTTCCAGCTTAGTCAGTTGAGATTCCGCTTGCGGTACTTGTTGCTGCAACGCCCTTAACTTTGCATGTTGGCTCAACAAGCTATCTGAATCAGTGTGTTTGAGCGTCGCACGCCAATTTTTTCCATATAAGGTCCCAGCCCTATCGACACCCAAAACCCAAAACTGAGAGGGATTAAATGACTCCCCTTGCGCTAACAACTGAATGTGATTTAATAGTGCTGGATACACACCGTCTACAATAACTTCCGCGACAGACCCACTTATTACACCAGAAGCATCAGGCCACACTGCATCATCTGCAGCAGATGTGGTGACTTTCAAATGATTTAACCCAAGTAATGCCCTTTCCACAGGTATTTCATACCCTGCTTTCACTCTTAATTCACTCAGTAAAGAAACATAAGGCTCGCTGTTTTCTGGATCTAGTACTCCAGTCAGAGCCTCTATACTTGCAACTAAAGCTGTATTCTTTTGTTGGCGACTATTAAACGCCTGTCTAGCCACATTTAAATTACCGGTCAGTGTGTCTGTTACGTTTTGCTGGTCTTGAACTGAGGCTTGCAACCTAGCAATCTGGCGTGTTTTCGCCGCTAATTCATGTTGCACATCTGTAAGCTTTTTACTTGGATCTTCTTGCCCTAAAACTTGTAATTGCACTTCACATTCGCGATACTTTTCTACTATATACTTTTCATGCTGCTGGCATTGTGTATACTGCTGCTCCGCTTTAATATGAGATGATTGCGCACGTGCTACTTCGTCGGCCAACTGCTGTTGGTGCGCTTCAACGCTCTGAAACTCTTGCAATACCTGCTGACAATATACTTCTAACTTTTCTAATTGAGTATGTGATGCAAGCACACTGTTTACACAGTCTTGTAACGCCCCATCTAGCACAACAATATCAGCTTGATTGATTTCTAGCTGCGCACGCTCTTCTATGACACTTTTACGGTGTTTATCTATTTGCGCCTGTAAGCCGCGAGATTTGTCTATAAAATGTATTTTTTGTTGTTCTGCTTTAGTCAAACTAGTATGTGTTTTATGCAGGCTCTGACTTTGTTCAGCCACACTATCTGTAAGCTGCGCAATTTGGGTATCAAGGGTTGCCAAAATATCGTTATGCCCACTATGCGCAACGTTCAAAAAATCGATTTCTGAGCGTACCTTTTCTATATGATGTAATTTTTGTTGCTGTTTTTCGTGAAAATTTTGCCATTTAAGCACCGCAAGTTGCCCTTTATAAGTGCGTTCTTGCTGTTTAAGTGTACGGTATGATTTTGCATCTTTTGCTTGTATTGCAAGCCTACCTAGCTGTAATTGCAACTCTTTCCGGACATCGAGTAGACGTTCTAAATTTTCTCTGGTACTTTTAATTCGAGTTTGAGTTTCACGCCGGCGCTCTTTATATTTTGATACCCCAGCCGCTTCCTCTAAAAAAGTACGCAACTCTTGTGGTTTACTCTCGATCAGCCGCGAAATCATGCCTTGCTCAATAATGGCATAACTACGAGGCCCAAGGCCAGTACCAAGAAAAATATCCGTGATATCACGTTTTCGACATTTACTGCCATTAAGAAAGTAAAGTGATTGACCGTCTCGCGTTACGAGTCGTTTAATAGACACCTTACTTCGGTCGGCCAGGGTTCCTGGTAAACGACCTTGTGCGTTATCAAACATGAGCTCAACTGACGCTTGTGATATAGGCTTTCGATTCGTTGAGCCGTTGAAAATTACGTCAGTCATCGCATCACCACGCAAATTCTTCGCCGAGCTTTCACCAAGTACCCATCGTACGGCATCAATAACATTCGACTTACCGCAGCCATTGGGACCAACAACACAGGTCATTTGATCAACAAATGGAATTTTCGTGGGTTCAACGAAAGACTTAAAGCCCGCAAGTTTAATACTACTTAAGCGCATATACTAATTAGCTACTCATTAATATGAATATGTACAAACAAAAACATAGTTATTAGTGACGTTTGATATTATCTAAAATAATCCCTGTCGCCATTGCCACATTAAGAGATTCCGCAACACCGAACGCAGGGATGGTTATAGGTGTATTTATGTACTTACTTATGGGCTCTCGGATACCGTGAGATTCGCTTCCCATCACGAGTACACCCTGAGTGGAAAACACCGTTTTATGTACATTTTCGCCATTTAAATACGCACCATATATAGCACCCGAGTAAGACGCTAAAAACTCAGTTAAATCACAACGCACCACATTAACGCGAACAAAAGACCCCATCGTTGCACTGATCACTTTTGGGTTTAGATGATCGGCACAATCTTCACTGACAATAACTTGCTTTAATCCGTACCAATCAGCAACACGAATAATCGTCCCCAGATTGCCAGGATCTGATACACCGTCTAAAGCTAAAACCATACCTGAGGTATCTATCTCGCTCCCCTTTGGAAACGGCACCACAGCAATTGCTGCACTATTACTCACTAACGTACTTACTTTTGTTAAACTTTCACTATCCGCTTCTGTTACGTTAACGCCCTGCAACTTTAGGTGATAGCAAGACAAAAACTCTGCCGTTGCAAATAGTTGTTCAATTTTCAGGCCTGCATCTAGTAATTCAAGGACATTCTTTTCTCCTTGAACTAAATATAATTGATGCTGTTTGCGGTATTTTTTTTGCGCTAAAGCACGCAAGAGTTTGGATTGGTTCTTAGTGATCATAGCCACCTCAATGTTGAGTGACGAAGATTATACCTGAGGTAAAGAAGATTGCGAATATCTCTTTGTATTGAAAAGGCGAAACAGTGGTTGATCCATTCCCCAAAAAAATAAGGCTCATATGAGCCTTATTTTGTACCTTGGGGAGTGATTAATTAAAAGTAACAGTCACTTCTTCAGAACAAATGTCTACAGAGTTAACTGATGTACATACTTTATATACATATTGACTTTGTGTAGCGCGACGAATGAAATCACGATACGCACCTGTGTTCAAAGTCGTCGCCAGTAGCTCGCCATCACGGTAAACATCAACGGTTGATGTCGCCGCGCCTTGATATGATAATTCGATACGAGCAAAACCCAACCTTGTTTTGTTTGCACGCTTTACTTTTAGCTCTGGTGCAGTATCTGAATCACCGGCAACCACCACATCCATAGATCTTGAATCAGTCAATCCCGTGGCATCTGTTACGGTTAACGTCACTGGATATAAACCCGTTGCGCCATAGACATGTACAGGGTTTTGTTCTGATGATGTATTGCCATCACCGAAATCCCATGCCCAAGTCGAAATGTCATCATTTGCATCTCGGCTACCGTCAAAAAAGCTGACTTGTAACGAATCTACAACAGTTAAGAAATCTGCTTCAGGGGCTCTTGGACCTACTTCACCAAGACCTGTCAGTGTTAATGCCCACTGATTAATTGACCCAGTATCTTCAGCATACGTATCGACCACTTTTAGTGTCCAATCACCTTGTGCAACTTCACCATTAAATGCACTGGATGCAAAGGATTGATTGATATCGTCCGCGCCACCGCCTGCTTTATTATGTAATGTTGCGGTAGTTCCTGCTGGTGAGGTTAGCGTAACAACCAAGTCACCAATATAAGTATGTGATATATCAACTAATGTGTCTGAACCAAATATGGTTACTTCGTCTGACACATTGATGATAGAAGATGCACCTGTAGGATCATTATCTGGAATATCAACTTTCTCATTATTACTATAATCAAACTCAGTTAATCCTTGAGGGTTTACATATAAAGATAATTGACTGTCTTTACGCAAATCACCACTGGTTGCTTCAACAGTAAATGAGTAGCTGCCCCATTGAGTATCCGCTGTTGTTGGCGCTGTTAATGTGAATGAGCCGCCTGGCTGCACTGTGCTTGTTGATAACACAGCCCCGGCTAAATCACTTGTTACAGCCAAGCTAATATCACCACTCCATCCTGCAACTGACGCAACTTCAAAAGTATAAGAAGCTGTTTCACCCGCAGTAATTTCTTGCGATACAGGCGTTGCTGATAGTCTGAAGCCTGGCGTTGGATCAGCTTCTTCCAACGCGGTTGCGACATTCAAGCGTTTGCCTGACACGGTCTTTCCGTTTAAAGCTGCATTATCATCACCAGAGTTCATAAGTAACTCTTTTAACTCTGCGGTCGTTAAATCAGGGTTAACAGATAACGCTAATGCTGCAGCGCCAGCAACATGTGGAGTAGCCATGGAAGTACCAGAGTAACTATCATAACCACCGCCAGGGACTGTTGACACAATCGCTGAGCCAGGTGCACCTAAATCAACACTGGTCAAGCCCCATTGCGAGAAGCTCGACATAGCATCAGTATGTGTTGTGCTGGCAATTGACAATATTGATGCATGCTCATAGCTTGATGGGTAGTGTGGGTTAGTATCATTATCAACCGCGCTATTACCTGCTGCTGCTACGAATAAAATGCCCGCTTCTTCTGAACTGGTTAATGCATCTGACATTGCTTGGCTAAAACCACCGCCGCCCCAGCTATTATTAGAGACTCTGACGTCAACACCAGCATTTCTTAAGCCCACTAAATAATCGATACATTTTATTGCATTTGCTGATGAACCACTGCCTGACGCATCTAAGAATTTACAACCAACTATGGATACCTGTTGATTTACACCAACAACACCTACGCCATCGTTACCAACCGCACCAATCGTACCCGATACATGTGTACCATGGCCTTGGTCATCCATAGGGTCACCTACATCTGTTATCGCATTGATCCCATGCATGTCATCAATATAACCGTTGTTATCATTGTCAATACCGTCTCCAGCTATCTCATTTGGATTGATCCACATATTGGCAGTGAGGTCTGGGTGAGTATGATCAACACCTGTATCAATAACCCCTACCACAACATCACGACTACCCACTGAAATATCCCATGCCTCTACGGCATCAATATCTGCATCAGCTGTACCGCCTGTTTGACCTGTATTATGAAGGCCCCAAAGCTCAGAAAACTTAGGGTCATCTGGAGTACCTTGAATTGTTAGTCGGTAATTTGGCTCAACATACTGCACTGCTTCATGTTCAGAAAGTGCCTTTATAACGGCTTTTGGATTCTTTTTATCTAGTTTAAATTCAGCTAAGCGACCTTTTAAGACGTGCTTGTAGCCGTCGTCTATTTCGTCTTTATTTACATCGGTAATTTTTGCGCTGACTAATTGACGAGCGGCCAACCTTTGCGCTTTGGTTGCACTTTCTTTAAATACAACAATAACAGAGTCATTTGTTGCACTTGAATGTTCAGTATCAGTTACAACGTTGATAGCAGCTTGCGAAAAACACGGTAGTAACGCAAGCGTCAAAGCAGATAGTTTTAATTTCATTGTTAGATCCAGTATTTTCTCATAATACTCAAAATGGTTTTGCCCACCATTTAAATATTATTTAAATTAATTTTTAGTGTTCGTCACACTCGTTTTCGGATCTCTCAATATCAATAACATACTCGTTTTCGCGAACACCTGTAAAAAACAGAGTGCTATCACGTGTAAGGTCAGCACGCCTTACAACAAGCAATAAAATAAGCAACGACTAATAGATAACATTAAAAAAATTGATGCTGCAAGCGTAAATATGAAAAACAGTAAAAACTGATTAGCACATTTAAAAAATACATTTTTTTAACAAAATAGTATGAGTCTACTTCTTAGCTATCATGCCAAAAAAGCCATCCTTTTTGACTGAAAATTTAAAAACCTAACACAAAAAACACCAATCAATTGATTTAAAACAATAAATAATTCAATAAAATTACCTATATATTATAGGTTACTGCTTTATTACAGTGAGTTCAGGTCATAAGTGAACACACGAAAAATAAAATGTTAACAAAAAACTCAAAGGACAATGCACATCAACAATTACTCTTGCCAATGCAAAAGTGTGTTGCTCTTTGTGTATTGTATTTGTTTTTTGTATCGTTAAAAATCAGTGCCAATAGCCATGACTTACAAGAATCTCCACTATCAATAAGCATACACCCGTCTTTTTTAGCTAGGGCTCAACACACCAGTGCGCTAGTTCAACAAAACGGTACATTTAATAAAGCAACAATATATCAATCTAGTGACGATTTGAACTCCGTGAATGTATTACAGCTTGGGAGATACAACCTCGCAAACATTACACAAGTAGGATCAAATAACACCATCAACTTACTACAGCAAGGCAGTAATAACTCTGCTGTAATTATACAAGAAGGTGATGCAAATATCGTCAACCTAACGCAATTAGGCGAACACGCATTCGTTATCCATCAGCAAGGTAACGATATGATAGTGAACGTCAGCGTTACAAAATAATTCAATATAGAACAGGATATTACTATGCTAAAAAAATCACTCATTACATGTGCCATTGCGCTTGCTCTTGGTTATGGTAATGCAGCACTTGCTGCTGATTCAAAAGACACAGGCAATACAATTCACTCAGACTTTATGGCAAATGCACAACAAAATAAAGTGGAGATCAGTCAAACGTCTACTAACCCTTCTATAGGCAATGCCGTTTCTGTAACACAAACAGGTACTGTCAATGGTGCACAAATTACTGTCACCGGTGACGATAACCAGCTGAGCAGTGTACAAGCCGGTGACAATAACTTACAAACGACCACCATCACTGGTAACGATAACCACCTTGCCAATAATCAAAATGGCAGTGATGCTAAAACACAAATCAACATTACCGGTGACGCGAATATGCTTGCGATTACTCAAGACGGCTTAGCGGGCTTGGGTAACATTGGTAGTCAAGTAATCACTAATATCAACGGTACTGACAACAAACTTAGCATTGAACAAGGCGACGGTGGTCATTGGACATTTGTGAGAGATTTACAAGGTAACGAAAATGAAATTAACGTTACCCAAAATGGCGAATGGGGCGAGGTTCATTTAAATAGCATTCAAGGCGATGATAATGAAATTGATGTCGAGCAAGATGGGTTTTGGAATGTTGCAACGGTTGATAGCCTAGAAGGACACGAAAACGAAATTGAATTTGAACAAGAAGGCGACCGAAACCGTCTAACCGTTGAAGCCATTGTTGGTGACGACAATGACATTAAAGTTGAACAAATTGGCGATAGCAATAAGTTAGAGTTTGCAGCTGTAACAGGAGATGATAATAACCTATCACTTGAACAAAATGGCGATAACAATACGCTAACAAGTGGCTTATTTGAAGGCAATGATAACGAAGTTGTTGCAAATCAAGTTGGTAATACCAATACGCTAGAATTGGATATACAAGGTAACGACAATGACTTTGATGTTCGACAAAAAGGCGATGATAACAAAGCCTATTTAGGTGTTATTGGTGATAATAATACCTTCTCAACGATGCAAGATGGCAATGAAAACAATAGCCATATCGCAAATTTTAATGGCTCAAATAACACATTCTCGATTGCTCAAACTGGTGGGGATTTAAACCACGCAACAATCCAAACCTCTTACCCTGATACATCATTAGAAACGTCTAACAACACTATTGATGTAACACAAACAGGCAGTGAGAATGACGTGAGCGTTACACTTAGTAGTGTAATTGCAAGTAACGACAACACAGTTACATTTGTACAAGATGGTGGCCTAAATGCCATAGACTTAATGCTTGAAGGCACAGGTAATAGCATTGACATTGCACAAATTGGAGACATGAACATGGTCTCAGGTATCGATGGTGGGGCATTCCTATTGGCTGGCAATGAGCTGAGCTTAACAATCAACCAAACAGGTACTGGTAACCTTGTCGAAGGTGGTATGTCTCAATTAAATGGCGATGTTTCAATTACGCAAGTTGGCGACTTTAATACAACGACAGTAACACAAAAGTAATAGAGTATGACAAGGCAGTGCGGGCAGCTCCCGTGCTGCTTTCATACAATTTAAGAGTCATTATTATGAATGCAGTACTGAAAATTTTCTTTTTCATAATTATTTCTACCTCCAATTCCATTCGTGCACAAGAAGATATTGGTGGTTTTTTATTAGATCAAAGCATTAGCCGATCTGGATACGAGTTTTATTATCAATTAAGCATGTTGTGGCAAGATATCCCCAATACATCAGGTGCAAGTGTTGTTATAAAAGAAACTTTAATTCCTCGTGCTGGGACAGTTTTAAAAGTTGAGCTCAATAACAAAATAGTTTATCAAACATTTATGGGGAGACGACTCAAACCGATTGATGAACAAGTCGAGCAGGCAGCCATTACGCTGGTCAACCTCATCGCATCAAACAACTTCAGTGAATTTAACCAAGACATGGCAAGCAGTGGTCTTTAATATGAAAAAAATACTCATTACTACCCTATTCATCTCACCACACTTACTGGCAAGTGAATTGGTCTATACGCCAATAAACCCGAGCTTTGGCGGCAGCCCTCTCAATGCCAGCATGCTCATGAATAAGGCACAATCTCAGAATAAGCATAAAGCTCATACAACAGAAAAGACGTATGCGGAACGATTACAAGAGTCATTAGAGCGTTCATACATCAATAAAATCGTTCGAGAGCTCACTGACCTCGCATTTGGTGAAAACCCAGCTGATAATGTATTCGGACAAGACTCAACTTTTATAAGTGGTGACTACGAAATTAAGATGATCACCAGCAACTCTGACAGTATCACTGTACAGATCACTAATTTAATTGATGGTGAGATTGTGACCATCGAAGTACCTAGGTTTAACCCATGATAAAGTACACAATAAAAATAATAATGATGACTATACTATTAGGGTGCACTGTAGCCTGTTCAAACATATCGCAAGTGCTTCCCCCGGATATTAAAATAGCCCAAACATTAGAACAAACAGATACGTTCTCCGAATTGCAAACGCTACCTGAACCGATGGGGAGTATCCCTGTATCGGTCTACTCATTTCGAGACCAAACAGGTCAATATAAGCCAATTGCTAATGTAAGCTCATTTTCGACGGCTGTAACACAAGGTGCTTCAGCTATATTAGTACAAGCACTCAATGAAACAGATTGGTTTATACCTGTTGAGCGAGAAGGTTTACAAAATATCTTAACAGAGCGAAAAATAATACGAGCTGCGCAAGACAGCAATACAGGCGCAAAGAATAAACTTCCTCCATTGAAAACAGCAAAAATACTGATTGAAGGTGGTATTATTAGTTACGATTCCAACACAAAAACCGGCGGTCTAGGGGCCGAATATTTTGGTATAAGCACTTCTGAATTATACCGAGAAGATGTTATTTCTATCTATATGCGTGCTGTTGACGTAAGAACTGGGGTTGTTCTCACATCAGTTGCAACAACCAAAACGGTGTTGAGCCATGAGGTTAGAGCTGGATTTTTCCGTTTCGTTAGTTATAAGCGCTTAGCCGAAGCTGAAGCCGGCTACACAAATAACGAACCTATGCATATTTGTGTAAAGCAGGCGATTGAAAAAGCGCTGGTAAACTTAATTCAAAGTGGTATCAAAAAAGGAATTTGGTCACCTAAAAAACTCAGTTAGTATGGTAACGAGTTAACGCATCGGGGAAAAACTGTCTGGCCCAATTAAGTAACTCGATGCGATTACGCGATTTTGTCTTCTTAAAAGCACTATATAAGTGTGTTTTTACCGTATGATCACTAATATGCAATTTGTTGGCTATTTCCTTATTCTGAGCCCCTTCTGCAATCAGCTTAATAATTGTTTTCTCACGCTTAGTTAAGTTATATTGCGTTTCATCAATCTCTGCAGCAGGTGTTATATTTTTTGTTTGTAAATGTTCCGATAACAACTCTGAGAATGTGCTACTAATTATGCTTCGACGAAACCACAACTCACCATCGATAATAGAACGGATACTTTTTAGCTGTACATCAGGCGTATCAGTATCATAAATCACACCTTTAATACCCGCCAGCAATGCGCTCCTTTCAGACACTGCTGTCTCTTTTACATTTACTAATACAATAGAGTTTCGTTTTGCAAGTGCACTTATATTTGCAGGGATATACTCATTCCATTTAACCCCAACCATATCAATAAACACGACATCATGAATATTGTCATCTGAGACTTGCTCAATAGCCATATCAAGATTCAATGAAAAAACACACTCAACTTCCAGCATGAGTAAAATACTTCGTAAATAATATAAATTACTCTGCTCTTTTATCGTTTGCTGTGCCGTAACAATTGTAGCCAAACGCGCAGCTTTTCCCATGTGATTACCTTTTCATTTTCCACAAGCACCCGATGAACTTGTTTCTGTTCCGATAAGAATTAAACTACACAAAAAAAACATATATGTAAATATTATGTTTTATTACAAAATAGTTTATCAAATGCAATAATAAATACCGAAGTAAAAATTAAAACCATCTAAAACATACTGATATATCATAAAAACATCTTCAAGAGCACTCAATGAAAAGCAAAAAAAAGCAAAAAAACTTGTATTGACAGCAAACATTTTATCGATTTATTTTAACAAAAGCATTCACTCTTACGTACAAAAAGGTACATCTACTCTTGTTATCATTCAGTTTCTTTTCTTGATACTGACTTTTGCTAAAAATAAATCATGATTTTTCTAAAGTATTCACTTTATAGGTCGATAGCTTGTTTGAATAATCACTAATTATAAAAGGCATAAATTTAATGGGTATTGAGTTCGCGGTGCTCACACTAAATATGATAGTGCTGGTCATTGCCTATGGATTACTGAACCCAAGCTTTGCTGGTAATTGTTTACGTAAGATATTGATGCAAGATGTAATGGCACTCAGTGTATCGCTGCTTGTAATTGGAACAAGCTTCATGAACACAACTCTTAGCTTCACCTTACTCGCATTTAATGTAAACTGGTTTTGGTTCACCTTACTGACGTTTATCATATTACAAGTACCTATGTTCATTTGGTACGCTAAACGATGGCAAGTGATGTTTTCCCGATAGTTACATTCATGAAAAAGGCGCCTAATGGCGCCTTGGCTTTTCTTTAATTTACATTACTTTTGGACAATCTAACCATCTGGCACGACTGTACGCCCTATGGTTGGAAATACGTTATATTTCAGTGTGGTGCCACAAAGAGTCAACAATTTCACTAAAAGTGTTCGCCTGCTTTGCTTGATTTAATGGTCGTTTGATCATTTTTGACAAATTGATTAAGTCAAAATATCCACAAAGCTGACCATTCTCTTCATCGGTTACTAATAAATATTCATGACCTGCACTTTCCATCGTCTTTAAAATATCACCAATTTGTAACTGAGTGACAATATGGCTTGATATGCTATGTAATTGTGGCAAAGTGATCATTACTTGAGATACTGTAAGCTCGTGACGTTTGAGTCTTAACTTAGTTGCTATTTTTAATATGTGACGACTGGATAAACGCGCTCTTGAAATCATACCTTGTATTAAGCTTTGCTGATCAATAACAAAACTCGTACGTATATGCGTTTTATCTAAAATGAGCGCAGCCTCATTTAAATTAATACCCCCTTCGATCACTTGCACTGGTATTAAGTTGAAGCAATGCATAGCCTGAAATGCAGGACTGTCTAATGACAACTGAGCATCATTATGTAACAACCAACCAACTTGGTCATACTTAGATAAACTTTGAGTGTTAATTGAAGTATAAACTGACATACTACCGCCTATTAATAATTTAAGCTGACAAAAAAATGTATTATGTTTTTTGCTTAAATTATAGGCGGCGCTCGTATTATATAAATCGTATGTCTATCAAAATTTTGTGCTACTAAGCACGGCTTATCACACTCAGGATATTGAACATGGTTGGGTTGTAAAAGTTCTGAAGCCGTGAATTCATCTGGCTCAATCTCGCTTTGATTAGATTCATCAAAAATAATAAGCTGTTGTTGGTAACTTAACTCAGTGGATGCATAACCAAGCGGTGCGTTTGCTATTAAACATAACAATACACACAACACAGATATAATAAACCACTTAGGAAACTGCACGTTTATAAAGCTCCAAGCTCAAATATAAATGACTTTCAACCTTGTATAATAGTGTATGGTCATCACTCGTGATAAACAAGTCACTACCATCAATAAATCTCGCTTTGATGACATAGCAGAATACAGAAAAACAAATAAAAACATTAATTTCATAATGTTAAAAAAAACCTACAATCCTAAACTCCGATTTCTGCAACAGTTTGTTACTTAATTAGGCATACTTCATACATTGACTAAGATATACTTGGCGACAAATATATCTCTTAAACTTTCATTGAGGTGTCAAGTGCAGTTAGCCCAAGGTATGGAATACTTTTTTTCCGGCTTTTCTTTAATTACGCAAAAAGGTCTAAAGCGCTTTGTTTTTATTCCTCTACTAATTAATATTTTACTCTTTGGTAGTTCATTATTTTTCTTATACGATTGGCTCGTCGACGGATTTAATTATCTAAACACACTATTGCCAAATTGGTTAACCTGGCTAGAGTGGCTCATGTGGCCTATTGCAATATTAGTCATATTGTTCAGCTACTCCATGATATTTACTGTTATTACTAATTTTATTGCGGCCCCCTTTAACGGTTTATTGAGTGAAAAGGTTGAATTACATTTGACTGGACAGCCAGTCAATGATGACAACCTAGCGGATACATTTAAAGATGTTCCACGAATGTTCGCGCGCGAGTGGACCAAACTTTGTTACTATGTACCACGTGCCCTCGGCTTTTTTATTCTCCTGTGGATTCTGCCTATTTTTGGCCAGATTTTATGGATATTATTTACCTGTTGGATGTACAACGTACAATACAACGATTACCCTTTCGATAATCACAAAATCCATTTTAAACAAATGAAAGCTGACTTAAAAAGCAAACAGGGTCTTTCATACGGGTTTGGTTTTGCCGTTTTTATTTTAACTTCTATTCCATTTATCAACTTAATTGTCATGCCTGTCGCTGTGTGTGGGGCAACACGATTATGGGTTGATAATTATCGAGTTAATTATCGTTAACACAGCCTTAAACTGGCATCGGTATGATGTCAGTTCAATTGTCATCTATCCCTCATCAACTTGTCACTTTAAACCTATAATTTATTTGCATAAATTATCAAAGAGTGACAACAATGCCTATTAGAATGATATTCGCAGTATCTACCATCGTACTCGCGGGCTGTGCCAGTGATAACGATATTATTAGCACTGAGAAAGTGACTGTAAGTACTCCGCACATCGAAAATAATAATAAACCCACAACAATAATAAATAATGTCCAAGTTGGAGCCCGGCCACAATTTTTAGTAAACCAGCTTTCTAGCGGAGTACTAAAAAGTAAGCTTGATGCATGTAGTAATGGACCATTTTATAAAACCGATTTTTCTATCGGCCACCGTGGTGCACCTTTGCAATTTCCTGAACATACTAAAGAGTCTTACATCGCAGCAGCCAAAATGGGAGCTGGTATTTTAGAGTGTGACGTTACATTTACCAAAGATAAGGCTCTGGTGTGTCGTCACTCTCAATGTGATTTGCATACGACGACCAATATTCTTACTATCCCTGAACTTGCTGAAAAGTGCACTCAACCGTTTACACCCGCAGATCCTACCACTCAGAGTCTTGCTTCTGCAATGTGCTGTACGTCAGATATCACTCTGTCTGAGTTCAAACAACTTTCAGCTAAAATGGATAGTGCAAATAGCCAAGCAACAACGATCAATGACTACCTCAATGGCACTGCAAATTGGCGTACTGATTTATATGCAACTCAAGGGACCTTATTAACCCACAGAGAAAGTATTGAGTTATTTAAGTCTTTAAATGTGAAAATGACACCTGAACTTAAGTCAGCAAGTGTTGCAATGCCATTCAATGGCATGACCCAACAAATGTATGCCCAAAAAATGTTAGATGAGTATCATGCTGCAGATGTACCCGCCAGCCGAGTCTTTCCGCAATCATTCAATTTAGATGATGTAAAATACTGGCTAGAGCATGAACCTGAATTTGCACAGCAAGCTGTATTTTTAGATGACCGCTATAATAGCGCTGGCTTCAACCCACTTAATGCACAAACCTGGCAACCAAGCATGACTCAGCTTGTTGATGAAGGGGTAAAAATCATCGCTCCACCATTATGGGTGCTCGTAACACTGGATAATAACAACCAAATTGTTCCTTCTGATTACGCTATCGCTGCTAAGCAAGCCGGATTAAAAATAATCACATGGACATTAGAGCGTTCGGCGTCGCTTGAACATGGCGGTGGTTGGTACTATCAATCTATCAAAGATGCGATAAACAGCGATGATGATGCGCTGATACTACTTGATGTGCTCGCGCAGCAAGTGGGGGTAATTGGCGTCTTCAGTGATTGGCCAGCAACGACAACTTACTACGCAAGTTGTATGGGTATAAAACAAAGCCAGTAGACGTATATATGTCAGAACATAACAGTATCGCTGTCGCCGTTATGTTCTGAGTGAGTTCATCACCAAACTTATTTGGATAGCTTCTTTACTTGAATATGAACGGTTATTTCTTCTCGATCATGATACAAGTGCTTTGCTTGTAAACGATAATCAACGCCGTACTCAGCCAGCTCTTCATGAATAAGCGTTAAGCATTCATACACAGTGTCAAAACGCTTTTTCATGGGTAATTTAAGGTTAAATATCAACTCTTTTGCATACCCATTGACTATCCAATCTAACATCAAGTTAGCGACTTTAAGCGGTTTTTCTATCATATCGCATACTAACCAAGTCACATTTTTCTTTTCCGGCAGGTATTTGAAACCATCAACTGTGTAATGCTTAACTTGGCCAGACTCCATTAATGCATCATTCATTGGTCCATTATCAATTGCAGTAACAAACATGCCTCTACGTACTAATTGGTACGTCCACCCACCAGGGCAAGCGCCTAAATCAACCGCGCGCATTCCAGGCTCAACTCGCCCTTCGCTCTCACTTTTGCCAATAAACACATTAAATGCCTCATCTAGCTTTAATGTTGATCGGCTTGGTGCATCACTTGGCATACGCAAACGTGGTATCCCCATAAAAAATGGCGAGTTATTCGAGCTAAACGAATAACCTACATACGCAGTATCATTGCTTAAAAACAATACATGTAACACTGGCTTTGTTGGTTTGTGATCACGTGTTAGTTTATTTTGCTTTTCTAAACTCTTGGCTAATGGTGTTGAGAATTTCTTGCAGAATTTGGAAAGTTCTTTACCACTATTTGTGTCTGGAGTTTCAACTCGTAAATCACCACAAAGCGGAAAATCGCCCACAACGGCTTTAATCTCACTAACACGGTCTTCAACTGGCATATTATTCAGCAACACACCGGCAAACCATTGACGAGCAAAGACTAAACTTTTGAAGTCTACTTTTTTTACAAGTAGCTCTGCTTGTTGGGGGTCAAAACATTCAAAAATAACATAACCTGTATTCGGCTTCGCTTTTACATATCCGGCGACAGCTTGCAATGCGGCATGATGGTTAATTTCTGCAGCGGCATCACTTTCAAACCCACTGCGGCAATAAATAACGACACTTGACATTTGTGCTCTCTTTTAAAATGAATGTTTCGCGATTTTATAAATCAATACAGACCAACCAGCCAAAAAACACAACCCACCTATTGGGGTTATTGGCCCTAGCCATTTCAAGCCTGTTATCGATAGTAAGTATAAACTTCCACTGAATAATACTATACCTACTATAAAGAACCAACCTGCTGTAGACACACTCACCCCCCACCGAAGCAGCATAGCAACCGCAATCAGTGCCAAACCATGAGTCATTTGATACTCTGCCGCTGTTTTAAAAACGCCAATTGAGTATTCGCTCAAATAGTGTTTCAAGCCATGCGCTGCAAATGCACCCAATGCGACTGACAGCAGACAGAAAATACCACCAGCCAGCAAATATAATTTAATCATGGATCACTCCTTTAATAAAATCGGCAGTCTCTTTAGCCGCTTTCAATAAATGTGACTCTTCACTGAATCCACTTTTTTTACGAGGCTTTAAAGAATGATCGCCATCTGCAAACCAGCATAATTGAATAGGCTCCACAAGTCCCATCGCTTGTACTTCTTCATGCGTACCAAATGTGTCTCTCTCCCCCTGCAAAATTAGAAACGGGCATTCTATTTGCGTAAAATGCTCAGTCCTTAATTTTTCTGGCTTTCCAGGTGGGTGAAATGGGTAACCCATCGCTATTACACCTCGCACTGGTTGTGCTGTTTGTACCGCCAACATGGATGCCATACGCCCGCCCATTGACTTACCACCAAGGAACAAAGGTATACCCGGCGTTATATGCGTCAGAACCTTTTCATAGTAGGCTAGTAGCTTAGGTGCCCTGTCAGGTGGTCGACGCTTTTCCAATTGTTTTGCCAATTGCATATATTCAAAGTTAAATAGCCCAACCTGAATATGATGCGCGCACAAGTGCTTGGCCATCGTTTGCATAAACTCGGAATCGGAGCCCGCACCCGCTCCGTGTGCAAAAATAAGCTGCGCTATTGCTGGTTGCTGCGATTTAAACCACTCAATCATCGTTATATTTGTTCCTGCTCAACCATACTCAACATCCAGTCTTTAAATGATACAATTTTCCCAAGCTCCGCTTGGGATTCTCTGAGAACTAAATAGTACGCATTCTTACTTTCAAGACTATGGCTAAAAGGAATAATTAGCCGTCCAGCATCTAAATCAGGCTTAGCCAGCACACTGTTGCCCAGCGCCACACCTTGTCCATGTATGGCTGCTTGCAATACCATAGATGAATGACTAAATATCGGGCCTTGATTTACTTGAACATTACGGACACCCGCCGTTTTCGTCCACGCCTTCCAAGCTCGTCGAGTCATATCGTGTAATAACGTATGATGCTCTAAATCACTCGCTTGATCTAAAGGTTTTGGACCACTTAGCAGCAATGGACTACACAAAGGCACTAAGTATTCAGTATGTAATTTATGAGTTTGCACACCACTCCAATGACCTCGACCATAATATATTGCGACATCTACATCATCAGTTAGTGAGTTTTCATCATGATCTTGAGCCTTAATCCGTACATCTATTTCAGGGTGTAATTCATTAAACTGACTTAATCTAGGTACTAACCATTGAATAGCGAAACTTGGTGTTAAACTCACTGTAATCGAGCCTTTAGCCCCTCGCGCAAGCAGTTTTTCTGTTGAGTCTATAAGCTGAGAAAATATTTCCTTAATATCCAGAAAATAGCCTTGACCTTCTTCTGTTAATAACAAGGAGCGGTTTTTTCTTAAAAATAACTTTAAACCTAAGTGCTCTTCTAATATTTTAATTTGATGGCTTACAGCGGCCTGCGTAACAAATAACTCTTCTGCTGCTTTAGTGAAACTCAAGTGTCTTGCCGCAGCTTCAAAGGCCTTAAGAGCATTTAGTGGGGGAAGTCGTCTCGACATGAATGCGATGCCTTCGTTAAAAAGCAGCTCATAGAGCTGCCATGATTATTATTATAAATCAGCTGCGCTTGTATCTAAAGCAGGGAAGCTTTTCACCAACTCATCAACTGCTTTCATCTGCTTCAAATACCCTTCAAGTTTTGCTAATGGTAATGCACATGGTCCATCACACTTTGCCTCATTTGGGTTTGGGTGTGCTTCAATAAACAATCCAGCTAAACCCAAAGCCATGCCACTGCGAGCAAGCTCTGCGGCTTGAGTTCTGCGACCATCAGCTGAATCCTCACGCCCACCTGGGCGCTGTAATGCATGAGTTGCATCAAAAATAACAGGCGCCATATGCTTCATGTCATCCATACCTAGCATATCGACAACTAAGTTATTGTAACCAAAGCTACTGCCACGCTCACACAAAATAATTTTATCGTTGCCTGCCTCATTTAGCTTGGTAATGATATGACGCATTTCACGGGGTGCTAAGAACTGCGGCTTTTTCACATTAATAACCGCGTCAGTTTTAGCCATAGACACAACCAAATCAGTTTGACGCGCTAAAAACGCTGGTAATTGGATGATATCGACAACTTCTGCCACAGGTGCAGCCTGATGAGGTTCATGAACATCTGTGATTAGAGGTACATTGAAAGTTCGCTTAATTTCTTCAAATATTTTAAGCCCTTCGTCCATTCCAGGCCCTCGATATGAGTTAATTGAAGAACGGTTCGCTTTATCAAAAGACGCCTTAAACACATAAGGAATATTTAACTTCGTTGTCACTTCAGCATAGTGTTCTGCGATGGTCATCGCTAAGTCGCGAGACTCTAGCACATTCATACCACCAAACAATACAAACGGTTTGTCATTCGCCACTTCAACATTGGCGACCTTAATTAATTGCGTATTCATACTCTTTCCAACTTAACTGCCTATTATGCGTAATAATTGCCCGCACAACCAAGCCATATAGGTACCTAGTGCATAGCCAAGTACCGCTAATAAAACTCCAACTGGTGCCAAGGCTGGGTGAAAAGCCGACGCAACAACTGGCGCAGATGCTGCCCCACCTATATTCGCTTTACTTCCCACCGCCACATAAAAAATAGGTGCTTTAATAATCTTAGCGACAAGAAACAATAAACCGATGTGTACAGCCATCCAGATCAAACCAATCACGACATATTTTGGCGCTTCAACAATTTTAGTAATATCCATATGTAAACCGATGGTCGCAACCAAGATGTACAAAAAGCTGGAGCCAATTTTAGATGCCCCCACAGCTTCATAATTGCGTGCCTTCGTAAACGATAATGCTAAACCTATTGTGGTCACTAAAACAATAACCCAAAACAATTTACTATGTAGAGAAAACTTTTTAAGTTCTGGGTAGTGCTCCACAAAAAATGGGACCAATAAATCGGCTGCAAAATGCGCTAATCCAGTGGCACCAAACGCAAATGCAATAAGTAGCATCAAATCTTTTAATTCAGGCTTTCGTGCATGCTCTTGCTCAAACTTTTGAACTTTATCGATAAGCCTATCAATTGATGAAGTATCCGCACCTGAACGCGCATCAATTTCTTTATGTCGCCCAGCAATATAAAGTAATGCCGCCATCCACAAGTTTGCTACCACAATGTCAACCGTGACCATGATAGTAAATATCTCTCCACCAGCCCCATAAATTTCTTTCATGGCGACCATATTTGCACCACCACCGATCCAGCTCCCTGCAAGCGCTGCCATTCCTCTCCATACAGCTTCAGGACCAGCCCCTCCCAATAACTCAGGCATCGCAGCGGACGTAATTAATAGTGCAATAGGCCCACCGATTACTACGCCAACCGTGCCGGTCAAAAACATAATAACGGCTTTTTTTCCAAGTTCGGATACCGCTTTAAGATCGATACTGAGAGTGAGTAAAACAAGACAGGCGGGTAATAGAAAGTACTTAGCAACACTATAAACATCATTATTGTTGCCATCAACGATACCAAACGTATTTAGTAATGAGGGTAAAAAATAGCACATTAATAAAGCGGGAACATACTTATAAAATTTGGCCCACATACCCTCTTTTAGGTTTGATGTGTAGAAAACGAATCCTAATATTATTGAGATCAAACCCAAAATAACGGCATTATTTGTGACTAAAGCGCTGCTTTCCTGCATTGTACCCTCTCACGTTTTTATTTTTATTTTTATTTTTATTTAATGCAATACATGATTATGATCTGCGAGTTCAGATATTTGATGCTCAATAATATCAATTGTTGGATCATCTGGACATTCATCAACAAAATACTGTAAGTCTTCTTTGGCCATCTTAGGGCAGTTAATCTGGTTCAGTAAGTATCCTCGATCTCTTCGTTCGTAAGGATCATCCCCTAGCATGCCCATGAGTAGCTCTACACAACTTAATGCGTGACCAAACTTATCCGCAGCAATAAACGCCCATTTTTGCTGCGCTAAATACAGTTTAAAAGCTTCATCACCTGTGACTATTTCCAGTGGTTCGTCCTGCTTTTCCTTCTCATTTTCAGGTACTATATACCAAGTTTGTTGACCACTACAGGGTTCAACAATATATCCTTCATCATAGCTAAAGCCGACGTGGACCATTACCTCACCTTGCTCCATCGCTAAATTTGCAGCTAATCCAGCGCGCTCTAAAAGGTGGCAAAGCACAATAGACAAAGCTGTTGGTGAACCACTGCGCATTTTTAATACATAACACACACTATTCAGCTGATGCTCTGGTGCATTTTGTTCACTACCACAAAAAAGCCACTGTGTATAAAAAGCATCAAGTATCGCACTCAAGCGTTGATGTAAATCAGGCACTTTATGACTGATTTGATCAACCTGCAACTCTAATTCGGCTAATTGGCAATAGCTATGTTCCAGTACAGCTTGCGCATCCCAATGCGATTCAGCACCAATACAGCGTAATAGTGTTTGTTGCGATATATAATCTTGTGCTCTTTCGCGCTCTTCAAACCAAGTATCAGTCATAACTACCGAGTGTTCTCATTATTTTTTTTAATCGAACGGCTAGTTTACCACTTTTTAGAAAAGACCCAAGCATGGAAATTACCGCCAGTACAGTACACATCATAGTAAGGGGTTGATTGTTGTTATTTGTTGAAATATAAGAGTATGCATAAACAATATACGATCATTTATGCATCAAAGGGTTACAATATAAAGCTTGATTTTGAACCGGCTAAATAGCCAACAGCAAGTAATGCACAAACTGCGATTAATAAAGTACTCACTTGAACTCGTTTAGTTTTAGCCTTTGCACTTACAATACCCGCAGCTATATATACCACAACTAAAATAATTTTTTCCATTAACCAAGGCTGGTTGACCGGATTTAAACTAGCAAATACAGCTAATACAACCGCGGATACGAGCAATAGTGTATCTATACTATGGCTCGCAATAAAAACGCCTTTATGTGCGGCGAGTTTACCGGTTCTCAATCGTGAAAACGCACGCGTAAAAAACAATAAGATACTTAAAACAGCAAACATGACATGTGTATGCTTTAGGGCAATATATTCCATAATTTCTCGTTGTTATATGTGTTTAATCAGGGAAGCGTACTAAAATCGCTTCTAGATCTCCGATGATTTCATTAAATGCATCAACCAATTTCGGGTCAAAATGTAGCCCTTTTTGTTTATTTATTTCTTCAACAACCTGCTCTGCCTCCCAGGGCGCTTTATAACAACGCTTATGTCGTAATGCATCATAAACGTCTGCCAGTGCAACAATACGACCAAATACGTGTATGTCTTCCCCTTTCTTTCCTAAAGGATATCCAGTGCCATCCCATTTTTCGTGATGATCTCTGGCAATAATTGCGCCTGTATTTACAATCTCACGACGAGAGTCTTTTAAGATCTGAAAACCTTTATCCGTATGGGTTTGCATAACCTTCCATTCATCATCACCCAGTTTGGCTGGTTTATTTAAGATTGCATCCGGTATACCCACTTTACCAACGTCATGTAAAGGAGAGGCCATTCTCACCAACTCCGCTTCTCGGCTACTTAATCCATACGCTTGTGCTAACGCATAACAAATATATGCCACGCGCTTGACATGATTACCCGTTTCTGTAGAGCGCAACTCTAGAGCTTCACTGAGTCGATAAACCAGCTCCTGTTGTGTATCTTCTATTTCAGCCTGCAACTGCACATTCTCATAAGCCAACTGTACATTTTGCGTAAAGATTTTGATTAAGTGTTTTTGTGTACCTGTTAAAAACTCAGGGATCCCTGAGATAAATAACATAGAGCTATGGTTATACTCACTTGAGCAATAAGCAAAGAGATAATTATCTTTATAAATAATACCTTTTTGCTGCAATGCCTCATTACACGCCGCTAACTGCTCTGGTTTAAGTACTTCAGAAATTGGCTTACCTTCAGACTCTTCAAATTCCCCACGACCGGTAAAAACAATCAGTTGATCATTCTTTTGATAAGGTTCGTTACTTGCAACCAATGATGTGGCATAAATAGCCTCGTCAACGGTTCCCAACAAAGATGTAAGCTGTTGCATTACCCCTTTGATGAAATGCTCTATTGAATGTGTTGCAAAAATATCCCTCGACGCACAAATAATTTTTTCTAACCCTTGCCGAGATTGATCTATTGCTAAAATATCGCGGTATGAACGTAAGCTCGACATCACCACTGTAAATAGTTTTTGCGCGGTTAATTCAGTTTTTGATTTATAATCATTGATATCATAATTTACAATAACTTGCCGTTCAGGTGCCTGCCCTGGTTGGCCTGTTCTTAATATAATTCGAATGTGATTATTTTTTGCTGTTTCGCGAATATACTTCGCCACCTGCAACCCTGCATCATCAGTTTCCATGACAACGTCGAGTAAAACAATGGCTGCATCTGGATGATCAATTATCACTTTGCGCGCTTCTTCACCAGAATACGCGCTGAGAAATTCTAACCGCTTTTTCTGAAATTCAAAGTCACTCAATGCCAATTTAGTAACTGCATGTACTTCAGGTTCATCATCAACAATTATGACTTTCCAAGTGCCACTGGCTTCTTGTTCAACCACTTCATTTGGCTCATCTGAAAACAAAAAATCATCCATTGCTTGCATCCTTTAAACGCACTGCTGTTATAGGGGTAAATTCTTACTTAGGCCAAGTCGCTAAAGTAACACGATCACAGCCTGACATATCTTTTATAGTAAGTATATTGGTATACGCCATTTGTGCAAAATACTGCTGCAATTTAATAGCTTGCTGGTAACCATGTTCAATTAATAAAACGCCACCTGGTTTTAAGTGATCGCGGCCTTTATCAATGATATTTTTTATGTCAGACATTCCTTCATCTAACGCAACCAGTGCGGATAAAGGCTCAAAACGTACATCACCTTGCGTCAGGTGTATATCGTCTGCTTCTATGTAGGGTGGGTTACTAACAATTAAATCGAAGTGCTGTCCAGCGACAGACTGATACCAATCGCTTTGCATAATAGTAACATTTTTAATTGCTAATTTACGTTTATTGCTTTGCGCTAATGCAACAGCATCATTAGAAAAATCAACCGCGGTGATCTGCCAAGCTGGCATCTCCGAAGCCAACGCTAGCGCTATTGCCCCCGTACCAGTGCCTAAATCAAGTACTTGTGCATCTTCAGCGAATGTGAGGCTTAATACATACTCCACTAAAGTTTCGGTATCTGGTCGAGGGATCAAAGTACTGCTGTTCACGTTTAATGGTAAGCTCCAAAACTCCCTCTCACCAATAATATGTGCAACTGGTTCCCCTTTTACTCGTCGCGCCACAGATTTTTTAAACTCATTGTATTGCACACCTACCAATTGTGCGTCAGGCCATGCAAATAAATAACTTCGTGGTTTTGCAAGTATATGGAGTAGCAATACTTCGGCATCGAGCTTAGCGGTATCTGATAAATCAGCAAATTCCGAGGTGGCCCAAGCTATCGCTTGGGCTACGGTATAGCAACTCACAGTTATTCATCACCCATTGCTGCAAGCAAATCAGCTTGATGTTCTAGCAATAGAGGATCAACGATGGCACCTAATTCTCCGGCTATTATTTCATTCAAACGATACAGTGTCAGGTTAATTCGATGATCGGTAATACGGCCCTGAGGATAATTATACGTTCTTATTCGCTCAGAACGGTCTCCGCTTCCAACTAAATTACGGCGCTCTGATGCTTCAGCTGCTTGACGTTTTTCATCTTCAGCTTGTTGTAAACGCGCTCCTAAGACTGACATAGCTTTAGCACGGTTTTTATGCTGAGAACGCTCATCTTGACATTCAACAACAACACCGGTTGGAAGGTGGGTGATCCGTATTGCAGAGTCAGTTTTATTGACATGCTGACCACCAGCACCAGAGGCACGGAATGTGTCCACTTTTAGGTCTGCACTATTTATTTGAATCGCTTCCGCTTCTGGCACCTCGGCCATAACTGCAACAGTACATGCAGATGTATGAACTCGACCTTGAGATTCAGTTTCTGGAACGCGCTGTACACGATGCGCCCCTGATTCAAACTTTAATTTACCATAAACGCCATCGCCACTAATATTGGCAATCACCTCACGGTACCCGCCGTGCTCACCTTCATTAACGCTGATTATTTCTATTTTCCACTTTTGCGTTTCAGCATAACGACTGTACATACGGAATAGATCTCCCGCAAAAATAGCCGCTTCATCGCCCCCTGTACCAGCACGCACTTCCAAAAACACGTTGTTATTATCTTTAGGATCTTTTGGCAACATTAACACTTGTAGATCATCTTCAAGCTGAATAATAGATGCTTTCGCCTCTTTATATTCTTCTTGCGCCATTTCTCGCATATCTGGATCCGAATCTTTTAACATCTCTTCAGCTGTTGACACATCTTCTTGTGCTTGCTGATACGAACCAAATGTTTTAACAACACCTTCTAACTCAGAATATTCTTTTGACAATGCTCGAAAACGATTTTGATCACTAATAATACTGGGATCACTCAACATCGCTTGTACTTCTTCATAGCGCTCAGTTAAGGTCTCTAGCTTACGATATACAGACTCTTTCATTAACTTATTATTCCTGCTCAATTCCTAATGTTTGTTTCAGTTGTGCCAACTGCTCTATATCACCCAGCTTAGCCGCCTCTTGAATTGCGCGTGTTGGCGCATGCGTTAAGCGATTGGTAAGCTTATTGGCCAATTCCAGCAAGACTTTTTCTGATGACTTACCTGATTGTAACTGATTGAGTGCTTTATCAACCAGTTCATTTTTTACCTCTTGCGCATTTTTGCGATATTCACGAATTACATCAACTGACTGCAAAGAACGCTGCCATTGAATAAATTCCCGCGTTTTATCTTCTATTATTTTTTGTGCTTGACGTGCAGCTTGCTCTCTACTTGCCATGTTTTCACTGACAATGGTTTGCAAGTCATCCACTGAATACAAATATGCGGCATCCAATTCCCCAACCTGACTCTCAATATCTCTTGGCACAGCAATATCAATGAGTAGCATGGGTTTGTGACGTCGTTGCTTTAAAGCTTGCTCTACAACCCCTTTGCCTATAATGGGTAAAGTACTCGCTGTTGAGCTAATAACGATATCTGACTTATGCAGCTCTTCTGGCAACTGGGCCAAAGAAATCACATTTCCTTCAATGTCTTCAGCCAACCCCTGCGCGCGTTCAATGGTTCTATTTGCCACCGTTATTGACTTGGGATGATGTTGGTACAAATGTTTTGCAACCAATTCAATGGTTTCACCCGCGCCAATCAAAAGCACTCGCGTTTTATCTAGTTTGCCGTATATATGTTTCGCCAAATTCACCGCGGCATAAGCAACGGATACTGCACTGGCCCCTATTTCAGTCTCTGTTCTTACTTGTTTAGCGACTGAAAAGGTTTTTTGAAAAAGCCGTTCGAAAGTTGGGCGAATGCCATTATGATGCTTAGCAGTATTATAAGCTTGTTTAATTTGCCCCAAGATCTGTGGTTCACCTAACACCAAAGAATCCAGTCCACAAGCAACTCGCATTAAATGATTAATGGCATCATTATTATGGTGAATATAAATATTATCACTCAGTTGAGCTTCATTGATATTATGAAAGGATGCCAACCAGCTGAGAAGCGCTTGGGAATTTTCACTCTCAAGGCTACAATAGAGCTCGGTGCGATTACAGGTCGAGACAATGACAGACTCTTTAAATTGCGCACTTTGCGCAAGTTGCGTTAGTGCATCTGATAGTTGCTCAGGCGAAAACGCGACTTTTTCGCGTAATTCAACCGATGCGGTTTTGTGATTTATACCAAGTGCGATGATGGTCATAGATGCCAGTATTGCCCGAGCCCTGCTTCAAAGCGGGCAATTTTACCAAAATTCAATCGAATATGGAAAGTAAGGAACTTCATTTGACACAATTTCATTTGATTTTGCTCATGTTTTTTTTATTTATCAGCGGATGTGCGCAAAAAATATCACCAATTAACACAGAAAATACCCTGCATTCAAACCTATTTGAGGAACATTCAGTATGGCAAGTTCAAGGAAAGCTGGCTTTTATTAGCCCAAAAGAACGCCAATCCGCCAATTTTAACTGGCAATTCGACAACGCTAAACAACATCTCATTCTCACCAGCTTTATTGGTACTCGCTTGCTTGAACTCATAGAGCATCAAAACCATAGTGAACTCATTTATGATGGAAAAACATACCTAGACGACAATAGCAGCGCTTTAATAAAACGCCTAAGCGGTTTTACATTACCAATGAGCCAAGCCCCTCTTTGGCTCTCTGCCACCGTTGAGAGTGATGCAAATGAATACGATACTCAACAACGACTAGTATCGACCACTTGGGTCGATCCACAAGGCCAAGTGTGGCACGCAAAATATCAAAAATATAGTTTACATCGTCAAATGTGGCTGCCTTCTCGGATGATATTGACACATAAAAATCTCAGTATAAAAATTCAGTTAAACAAATGGCAATTTTAATATGACACCCGTTTCAATTATCGCTCCAGCAAAACTTAATCTCTTTTTACACATCAACCATCAGCGTGCTGATGGTTATCACGAGCTGGAAACCTTATTTACATTTTTAGACTTTGGTGATGAATTAACTTTCACATTAATAAATGAAAAAGAGATCATACTTTGTGGTGATATAAGCGACATTCCACAACAGGATAATTTAATCTATAAAGCGGCTTTAGCGTTACAACCTTACAAAAACACCCCTTTAGGAATTAATATTAAATTAATTAAAAAATTACCTATGGGTGGTGGTGTAGGTGGTGGCTCTTCCGATGCAGCAACCACTTTATTAACTTTAAACTACCTCTGGCAATGTGACTTAAGCATTGCGGAATTGGCAAAAATAGGACTCAATTTAGGCGCGGATGTGCCGGTATTCATTCATGGTAAAACCGCGATAGCACAAGGGGTTGGTGAAGAATTAACAAGCATAAACTTACCAAAAAAATGGTATTGTGTCGTTTTCCCAAATGTACATATTAGTACCGCTGAAATATTTACTCATCCTGAATTACCGCGCAATACTCCTAAGCTATCTGAGGATTGGAAACTGGCCGATACAAGCAACGATTGTGAAGCTTTAGTCAAAAAGCTCAATTGTGAGGTTGAAAAGACCCTGCTCTGGTTGCTAAAATACGGCCCGTCCAGAATGACGGGAACAGGGGCGTGCTGCTTTGTTGAACTTGATTCACAAATAGCCGCACAGCGTGTGCTCAATTCATTACCGTCATGCTGGCATGGGTTTGTAGCCCCGAACACCACGATTTCTCCTGCTCATACGCAGTTAGAAAACTGGTTAAAATAGTAGAAGTATATTGTTTAAGTTAACCTGTTTTGACTCTGTCATTGCATGTTAGTCCAAAAATTCAGTGCCTGAGGAACCCTACCGTGCCTGACATGAAGCTCTTCGCTGGTAACGCAACACCTGAGTTAGCTCAAAAAGTTGCAAAACGTTTATTCATTGAATTAGGTGATGCTGTAGTTGGTCGTTTTAGCGACGGCGAAATCAGTGTTCAAATCAATGAAAACGTACGCGGATCGGATGTTTTCATTATCCAGTCAACTTGTGCCCCTACTAACGATAACCTTATGGAACTTATCGTTATGGTCGATGCTTTGCGTCGTGCCTCTGCAGGTCGTATTACAGCTGTAATCCCTTACTTTGGGTATGCCCGTCAAGACCGTCGTGTACGTTCAGCCCGTGTACCAATTACTGCTAAGGTCGTTGCAGATTTCCTATCAAGTGTTGGTGTAGACCGTGTATTAACGGCTGATCTTCACGCAGAACAAATCCAAGGATTCTTTGACGTACCTGTCGATAACGTTTTCGGTAGCCCTGTTTTACTCGATGACATGAAAGAACGTGAGTTCGATGATGTTGTAGTTGTATCACCTGATATCGGTGGTGTTGTTCGTGCTCGAGCAATCGCCAAGTTATTAAACGACACTGACCTTGCAATTATTGATAAACGTCGTCCACAAGCGAACGTATCACAAGTTATGCACATTATTGGTGACGTTGCTGGCCGTGATTGTATTATCGTCGACGACATGATTGATACCGGCGGTACTTTATGTAAAGCCGCAGAAGCATTAAAAGAGCACGGCGCCAAGCGTGTATTTGCTTATGCGACACACCCGGTATTATCTGGTGCAGCAGCTGAAAATTTACGTAACTCAGTCATCGATGAAGTTATCGTGACAGATTCAATTCCTCTGTCTGAAGAATTACGTAGTCTAGATAACATTAAAGTACTTACTCTTGCAGATATGCTGGCCGAAACAATTCGCCGTATCAGCAATGAAGAGTCTATCTCTGCCATGTTCCAGCATTAATAAATAATGTGACATCGTCTATTAGAGAACAAAAAGCACCTTAAGGGTGCTTTTTTTGTATCTATAGTTTTAATTACGTTATGCCAATGGTATAGTAGCGCGCCTTTTTTAGGTAGTTGAGGTACTTGGTCGCGAGTACCTTAAAACATTAATCAAATTATTTTTGGAGACATCATGTCTAACGAATTATACACATTGAATGCCGAAGTACGTGCTGACCTAGGTACGGGTGCGAGCCGCCGTCTACGTCATGCAGACAAAGTTCCAGCGATCCTTTACGGTGCAGATAAAGAAGCGCTAGCGCTTACTCTTGAGCACAACAAAGTGATCAAAGCACAAGAAGATGAAGGTTTCTACAGCCACATCCTTACGCTAAACATCGCTGGTGAGTCTGTTGAAGCAATTCTTAAAGACATTCAACGTCACCCATTTAAGCCTAAAGTAATGCACATGGATTTCCAACGTGTTGATGCTTCTCACAAAATCCACACTAAAGTACCTGTACACTTCCTAAACGAAGATGTAGCAACTAAAGGTGGAAACACAGTAGCACACCAAGTAACCGAAATTGAAATCACATGTCTTCCAGCTGCACTACCTGAGTTCATCGAAATCGATGTAGCTGCACTAGAAGTAGGTGTTACTCTTCACCTTTCAGACGTAACTCTTCCAGCTGGTGTTACTTCAGTTGAGCTTGCTAAGGGCGAAGGTCACGACCAAGCGGTTGTAACTCTAAACGCTCCTAAAGGCGCTGCTTCTGAAGAAGCTGAAGAAGCTGCTGAATAATTCAAAGGTGTCAGCACCTTGAATAATATTCAAATGCTAGTGGGCCTGGCTAATCCAGGCCCCGAATATCAAAACACACGTCACAATGCTGGCGCATGGTTCATCGAAGAACTTGCCAGACGCTATAATTGCCAACTAAAACCTGATGCCAAACACCACGGCTTAACAGGTAAAGTACTCATCAATAATCAAGAATTTAAGCTTTTAATCCCCACTACTTTTATGAACTTAAGTGGCAAATCAGTCAGTAGCTTAGCGAATTTTTATAAAATTCCTGTCGAGAATATTCTCGTCGCACATGATGAGATGGATTTAGAGCCTGGCGTTGCTAAATTAAAAAAAGGCGGCGGACATGGTGGGCACAATGGATTAAAAGACATTATTGCTAAAATGGCGAATAATAAAGACTTTATGCGACTTCGTGTTGGTATTGGTCACCCAGGTCACAGAGATAAAGTGACTGGCTGGGTGCTAGGAAAAGCACCTCAAGCAGACCAAGAAGTCATTGATGCAGCCGTTGATGAAGCAGTACGTTGTATGGAAATATTAGCGAAAGATGGTGTGCTAAAAGCACAAAACAGACTACATTCATTTAAGCCGTAAATAACGATGCGTTATTACGGTTTTTTGAGTAACATAAAGGTTCAAAACTATGGGTTTTAAATGTGGCATTGTCGGTTTACCTAATGTAGGTAAATCAACCTTATTTAATGCATTAACCAAAGCCGGCATTGAAGCCGCTAACTTTCCATTTTGTACAATCGAGCCAAACACTGGTGTAGTACCAGTGCCTGACGCTCGTTTAGACCAACTTGCTGAAATTGTTAATCCACAGCGTATTATCCCAACTTCAATGGAGTTTGTAGATATTGCAGGACTGGTTAAAGGCGCATCAAAAGGTGAAGGCTTAGGTAACCAATTCTTAGCTAATATTCGTGAAACAGATGCAATAGGCCATGTTGTCCGTTGTTTTGAAGATGAAAATATCGTTCACGTATCAGGTACCATTGACCCAGCTGACGATATTGACGTGATCAATACCGAGCTAGTACTTGCTGATATGGATGCGGCTGATCGCGCAGCCCAGCGTAATGCAAAAAAAGCCAAAGGTGGCGATAAAGACGCAAAATATCAAAATGATGTTTTAGTCAAAGTAAAAGCACATCTTGATGAAGGTTTAACGTTACGCTCATTAGAGCTAACCAAAGAAGAAAAAGATGCAATAAAAAGCATTAACTTCCTAACAATTAAACCAACCATGTATATTGCCAATGTGACTGAAGATGGTTTTGAAAATAACCCATTCTTAGATAAAGTTCGTGAAATAGCAGCAGCAGAAGACGCAGTCGTTATTCCGGTATGTGCGGCAATTGAGTCTGAGCTTTCTGAACTAGAAGAAGATGACAAACGCGAATTTATGGAAGATCTTGGTCTAGAAGAACCTGGGCTTAACCTTGTGATCCGTGGTGGCTATGAACTTCTTAAGTTGCAAACTTACTTTACTGCAGGTGTAAAAGAAGTCCGTGCTTGGACCATTCCTGTTGGGGCAACAGCACCACAAGCCGCTGGTAAAATTCACACTGACTTTGAGCGAGGCTTTATCCGTGCTCAAACCATCGCATTTGATGACTACATTGAGTTTCGCGGTGAAAGTGGCTCTAAAGATGCAGGTAAAATGCGTCAAGAAGGTAAAGATTACATCGTTAAAGATGGCGATGTCTTAAACTTCTTATTCAATGTTTAATTAAGCATTGAATATTACTATAAAGGGCCAACTATGGCCCTTTTTGCTTTTTAATCGCAATACAGCAACACTATACTTATACTGCCCCCCCAGTTCGATAGCACACCTAACCATCTCAGTTACATGAATCATCAGATAGCACTATCAACCAACACCTCAGTAGCTCTGCAAAACTTCTTCATGGCGTTACTTTTTCAATAAGCATTATTTTTTCACGTGAATAACACCTAATTTAGACCGCTCGGGTGACCAATAACACAATACAACTGCAACGCGCATTAAGAAATTCGATAGAAAGGCGCGTAAAAACAAGCAACGCTTATAACAGTCTAACCAGCAACGTTAAGCAGCTTGATTACTTTGTGCACACTATTTTACCAATACACCAATATTGATGACTTTCCTTGTAAACAGCCACCACAGAATTTTTCTGCCAAATATAGATATACACACACTTTTTGTATAAAATCTCTTCTGTCACTTGTGTTTATTGGGCTAATTCGTTTATTTAATCTGCAAACAAACCTCTGGTAGCGATTTTTTGCAAAAAAGGTGTTGACGACTTTAGACCATATCAGCATAATACGCCCCGCACCAGCAACGGTGAGATATAAAAAGACATGGCTATGTAGCTCAGCTGGTTAGAGCACATCACTCATAATGATGGGGTCCCCTGTTCAAATCAGGGCATAGCCACCAATCTTTTTACTACCAAAATCTCATTATAAATTGCTGACGCTTTATGCGGGGGTGGCGGAATTGGTAGACGCGCTGGATTTAGGTTCCAGTATCTTAGGGTGTGAGAGTTCAAGTCTCTCCCTCCGCACCAACTTCTCGATAAGAAGTAAACTTATCAGATAAGTAATTGTTGGAATATCGCCAAGCGGTAAGGAAAGAAACAGAGGTTTTGATACTCTCTATTCTTCCCCAGATTAAATTCACTGGTTCGACGTTTGAATTGAAAGTAATGATTGTTGGAATATCGCCAAGCGGTAAGGCAGCAGGTTTTGATCCTGCCATTCCCAGGTTCAAATCCTGGTATTCCAGCCAATGGCTATGTAGCTCAGCTGGTTAGAGCACATCACTCATAATGATGGGGTCCCCTGTTCAAATCAGGGCATAGCCACCATTTACTTACCCTCTGTGCGGGGGTGGCGGAATTGGTAGACGCGCTGGATTTAGGTTCCAGTATCTTAGGGTGTGAGAGTTCAAGTCTCTCCCTCCGCACCATCTTTATTTAGATGTAAAACTAGAAAGCTAATTGTTGGAATATCGCCAAGCGGTAAGGCAGCAGGTTTTGATCCTGCCATTCCCAGGTTCAAATCCTGGTATTCCAGCCACTTTCTCTACCAATGAAAGTGTTTATATAATTAGCAGCTTGTAGCTTAACTACAAACCCTGCGGGGGTGGCGGAATTGGTAGACGCGCTGGATTTAGGTTCCAGTATCTTAGGGTGTGAGAGTTCAAGTCTCTCCCTCCGCACCATCTTCTTGATGTAAAATTAAAAAGTAATTATTGTTGGAATATCGCTAAGCGGTAAGGACTGAAACAGAGGTTTTGATACTTCTCCTCGTCCCCAGACTAAAATCACTGGTTCAACGATTGAATTGAAAGTAATTATTGTTGGAATATCGCCAAGCGGTAAGGCAGCAGGTTTTGATCCTGCCACTCTCTATTCTTCCCTAGATTAAATTCACTGGTTCAACGTTTGAATTGAAAGTAATTATTGTTGGAATATCGCTAAGCGGTAAGGACTGAAACAGAGGTTTTGATACTTCTCCTCGTCCCCAGACTAAAATCACTGGTTCAACGATTGAATTGAAAGTAATTATTGTTGGAATATCGCTAAGCGGTAAGGACTGAAACAGAGGTTTTGATACTTCTCCTCGTCCCCAGACTAAAATCACTGGTTCAACGATTGAATTGAAAGTAATTATTGTTGGAATATCGCCAAGCGGTAAGGCAGCAGGTTTTGATCCTGCCATTCCCAGGTTCAAATCCTGGTATTCCAGCCACTTTCCCCACCAATGAAAGTGTTTATATAATTAAAGCTTGTAGCTCAACTACAAACCCTGCGGGGGTGGCGGAATTGGTAGACGCGCTGGATTTAGGTTCCAGTATCTTAGGGTGTGAGAGTTCAAGTCTCTCCCTCCGCACCATCTTTCAGATGTAAAAGTTAGAAAGTAATTATTGTTGGAATATCGCCAAGCGGTAAGGACAGAAACAGAGGTTTTGATACTCTCTATTCTTCCCTAGATTAAATTCACTGGTTCAACGTTTGAATTGAAAGTAATTATTGTTGGAATATCGCCAAGCGGTAAGGCAGCAGGTTTTGATCCTGCCATTCCCAGGTTCAAATCCTGGTATTCCAGCCACTTTCTCATTATTGATGAAAGTGCATTTACAGTCGCATAGCTAGTAGCTTAACTACTCACCTGCGGGGGTGGCGGAATTGGTAGACGCGCTGGATTTAGGTTCCAGTATCTTAGGGTGTGAGAGTTCAAGTCTCTCCCTCCGCACCACTTATACTTCCTAAAGTTAACCTCCTTCTCGATAAACATTAATATACACCTCTTATATATAACTACCTTTCCTTACATTATTAATTTTCCATTTTTATCATTACTCAAAAAACAGTATTGTTTTCTTACCCATAAATTTTCTTACCCTTAAAAAACGAACCGAAGCCCGCTGTTGATTCATTCGACACATTATTACGAAAAAACTATGTTAAAAAACACCACCCATCGCATGTTTTAATACTTGCGCCTTCAAAGGCCCTGCATTATTTGCCAACCTTAAAGCACTGTTTCGTAATAATTTCAAAGGTGCTAACTCATTAGAAAAGCCAAAGTAACAGGCATCCATCATGCTCATCATTGCTAAATTATCTTTTCGTCGTGCTTTTTCATACGCTTTTAATAAAGTAAACGCACCTAAATCAGGCTGATCCGCCAAACAATCAGCTAACGCGGCGACATCTTTAAACCCTAAGTTAACTCCCTGCCCTGCCAACGGATTAATTGTATGCGCTGCATCACCGATTAGCACCACTCGCCCTCTACTATAACTATTGGCATGTTGGCGAGTCAGCGGAAACACCGCTTTTTCACAGACACTGAAGTCACCTGGTAACTCAAAGAAATACGCCTGAATTTGCGCTTTAAGTTGAGCGTTGCTCATTTTTGCCAACGTGGCTAATGTGTCACTGTCTTGATACCAAATTAAATTTGCATAAGGTGCTTGCATAGGTAAAAACGCAATGGGGCCTGATGGCTTGAATTGTTGCCATGTTTTTATTTGTTGCTCAGCATCTAACTTTATTAATATTCCCATACAACTTTGTTGATACTGCCAACCCGTAGTCCCTATATCGGCTAATTGACGTACTTGAGAGCGCCCGCCATCGGCCGCAATTAATAGGTCAGCGGCGTAACTCTTATCAGCATAGTGCAAAACCACATCCTCTACACCATACTCAACCTCTGTTGGCTGACTGGCTACTTGCTCGACGCTAATACCCCACTTTTCGAATTGATGCCATAAACTAGCTTGTACTAAACTATTTTCAATTAAGTGACCTAAGTGACTCTCTGCCATATCAGCACTATCAAATAAGAGTCGATTTGAGGGTTGTTCATATGCTTCAAGTTGTTGATAAAGCGCAATCCTACTCTGACGCAATACCGGCATGGCCCCGAGTTCATCGAGTAACGCTTCTGAGAAACGATTAATGGCAGAGATGCGAATATCAACCTTATCGCTACTAAGCACATTTTCAGGAGTTATGAGCTGATGTTCTAAAACAGTCACATCTGCACCTTGCATTGCTAGTTTTACCGCTGCAGCTGCGCCAACCATGCCGCCACCAACAATCACCACCTTGTTTTTCATGCCTTTTGCCTTAATCAAATGAATGCCTTTAAATTGTATCGTAACTTATGCAGTTTTGTCCGTTTGTAATGCAGGAAATACGCTTATGTTTGATCCCAGTTTCTAAAGTTAAAAACTATACTTGGCTAGTTACGCTAGGTCATATAAAATACGCGTCCTTTAAGCTTTGTGGTTACGAAACACTGATCGCTTTGCAAACGTCAAATTGCGCGCTATGTGCTGAAGTCCGAATTGAATACGAGGCAATATTTCAATGAGTAAAAAATTGCATATTAAAACCTGGGGTTGTCAGATGAATGAATATGACTCCCAGAAAATGGCAGATCTGCTAGATGCCACTAATGGCTATCAATATACCGAAGAAGCAGAGCAAGCGGATGTCATCTTACTCAATACCTGTTCAATTCGTGAAAAGGCACAAGAGAAAGTATTTCATCAGCTGGGTCGCTGGAAACTGCTAAAAGACGATAACCCTGATTTGGTTATTGGTGTCGGTGGCTGTGTTGCCTCACAAGAAGGCGATACAATTCGTAAGCGTGCCCCCTTTGTTGATATCGTTTTCGGTCCGCAAACATTGCATCGTTTACCTGAAATGATAAAACAAGTCCAAAACAAACAAGGTTCTGTGGTTGATATTTCATTCCCTGAAATCGAGAAGTTTGACCGTTTACCTGAGCCTAAAGCTGAGGGCCCTTCTGCATTTGTTTCGATTATGGAAGGCTGTTCTAAATATTGTACCTTCTGTGTTGTACCATACACACGTGGTGAAGAAGTCAGTCGTCCGTTAGATGACGTCTTACTAGAAGTGGCTCAGCTAGCAGAGCAAAACGTGCGTGAAGTAAATCTACTTGGGCAAAACGTAAACGCTTATCGTGGTGAAACACACGATGGTGAAATCTGTTATTTCTCAGATCTTCTGCGTTATGTGGCAGCCATTGATGGTATTGACCGTATTCGCTATACCACATCTCATCCTGTTGAGTTTACGCCTGACATTATCGACGCATACGAAGACGTACCAGAGCTAGTTGATCACTTACACTTGCCCGTACAAAGCGGTTCAGACCGTGTATTGAACTTAATGAAACGTGGTCATACTGCACTCGAGTACAAATCAACAATTCGTAAATTACGTAAAGTGCGCCCTAACTTGAGTATGTCGTCTGACTTCATCATTGGCTTCCCAGGCGAATCTACCGCAGACTTTGAAGCAACAATGAACCTGATCAACAGCATTGGCTTCGATATGAGCTTCAGCTTTATCTACTCAGCACGCCCCGGCACGCCTGCAGCTGACTTGCCTGATGATGTCACAGAGCAAGAGAAAAAAGAGCGTCTTTACATTTTGCAAAACCGTATCAACCAAATGTCACAAGACATTAGTCGTAAAATGTTTGATACTGAGCAACGTATTTTAGTTGAAGGTCCATCAAAGAAAAATCCAATGGAGTTACGTGGTCGTACTGAAAATAATCGCGTAGTAAACTTTGAAGGCCCGCACTCAGTGATCGGTCAGTTTGTTGATGTACGTATTACAGAGGCACTACCAAACTCATTACGTGGTGATTTAATTCGTACCGAGGCTGAAATGAACTTACGTAAAGAGGTAGCGCCATCATCAATTTTAAATCGCGCACCCGCTGAACCAGAAGCCGATGAGCTAGGTGTAGCGACTTTTACACCATAACGCTAATTTAAATTACGCCAGCATATGCTGGCGTAATTATTACAGGAAGCAATTTTGAGTAGTCCAACAAAAAATATTGAGTTTTATCTAGAGCCATCTGACAACGCACGCCTTTCTTCTTTGTGCGGACCTTTCGACGAGAATGTAAAACAAATTGAACGCCGTATCGGTGTCGAAGTGACTCACCGTGACAATTGGTTCAAAGTCACAGGTCAAGCTGTCCAAGTTAAAGCAGCTATGGATATTTTAAAGACACTTTATGTTGATACCGCCCCTGTTCGCGGTGAAATCAAAGAGATTGAACCCGATAATGTTCATTTAGCAATTACTGAGTCAAAGTGTTTAGAACAAGACTCGCCAAGCGTATGGGACAAAGAAGTTTACATAAAAACTCGCCGTGGTGTCATTAAGCCTCGTAATCAAAACCAAAGTCAGTATGTTGCTAATATCTTAATGCACGACATTTGTTTTGGTGTTGGCCCTGCTGGTACCGGTAAAACCTATTTGGCTGTGGCCGCAGCCGTTGATGCCTTAGAACGCCAAGAAATTCGTCGTATCTTATTAACACGCCCAGCGGTTGAAGCAGGTGAAAAACTCGGCTTTTTGCCTGGCGATTTAACGCAAAAAATAGACCCATATCTACGCCCGCTTTATGATGCCTTGTTTGAAATGCTCGGTTTTGAAAAGGTCGAACGCTTAATTGAAAAAAATGTCATTGAAGTGGCACCTTTAGCCTATATGCGTGGTCGAACACTTAACGATGCATTTATTATTTTGGACGAGAGTCAAAACACCACTGCTGAGCAAATGAAAATGTTCTTAACCCGCATTGGCTTTAATTCCAAGGCGGTGATCACAGGTGATATTACACAAATAGATTTACCCAGAGGTGCGCGTTCAGGACTACGTCATGCAATCGACGTATTGGGGGATGTTGACGAAATATCATTTAACTTTTTCAAATCCCACGATGTTGTTAGGCACCCTGTGGTCGCTCGTATTGTCGAAGCCTATGAGAAAAAAGAAGAAGCTGAGCGTAAAGAAAAAGCCGCAAAAGAATTAGCGCGTCATAACGCAGCAAAGTCGGACTAAGAGTTACTATGAGCATTGAATTAGATTTACAAATTGCCTGTGAGTTCGAGAATTTACCCTCTCACGAGCAGTTTGAACTATGGGCGAGTAAGGCACTACAGCCTTATCACGAGAGCCCAGAGTTAACCATTTTAATCGCTGACGAAACACAAAGCCAAGAGCTCAATAGCCAATACCGAGGTAAAGATAAACCAACGAATGTATTATCGTTTCCTTTTGAAGCTCCTCCTGGTATAGAATTACCACTTATTGGCGATTTAATTATTTGCCCTCACGTGGTTAAGCGTGAATCTATTGAACAAGAAAAGCCTTTCCACGAACATTTTGCACACATGGTGATCCACGGGTGCTTGCATTTATTAGGGTTTGACCATATAAATGAACAAGACGCGATAGAAATGGAAAGCCTTGAAAAAGAATTTCTAGCCGAGATAGGGATTTCAGACCCCTATCGCGATGATATTTAAACGATGGAGTAAGACATAGTAATGAGCGACGATAACTCGCATAGTAGCCAGGGTTCTTCTAGCAAAACCTGGTTGGGACGCATCACTCAGATGCTGCAAGGGGAACCCCAAAACAAAGAAGAGTTGGTAGAAGTCATAGCTGATGCTCAGGAACGTGATTTAATCGATCCTGAAACAAAAGATATGATGGAAGGTGTATTAGGTGTCTCAGAACTAAAAGTTCGCGATATCATGATCCCGCGCTCACAAATGATCACGCTCGATGTAGATGAGTCGTTAGAGCAGCAATTACCAAGTATGGTTGAATCATCGCACTCACGCTTTCCTGTGATCTGTGAAGATAAAGATCATGTAGAAGGTATATTGCTGGCTAAAGATTTATTACCTCTGATCTTAAATAAAGATGCAGCCTTGCCTGGTATTCGAGAATATTTGCGCCCAGCGATTGTCGTACCCGAGAGTAAACGCGTTGACACGTTACTCAATGAGTTCCGTCAAAAGCGCTATCATATGGCCATAGTTATTGATGAATACGGTGGTGTATCAGGCTTAGTTACTATCGAAGATATTCTTGAAATTATTGTTGGCGAAATCGAAGATGAGCATGATGATGACGAAGAACAACAAGATATTCGTCAATTATCAAAGCATGTATATATGGTGCAAGCGCTAACACCCCTTGATGAATTTAATGAGTTCTTCAAAACGGGTTATGATACTCAAGAAGCTGATACGATTGGCGGGATTATTCTCCATGCTTTTGGCCATATGCCAAGTAGGGGTGAAACAATTGATATAGACGGCTTGCAATTTAAAGTCACTAATTCTGATAATCGTCGTATTATTCAACTACAGGTCAGCGTACCCAAGACCGAGCATGTTGAACAAGAAACTGAATAAACTCGTTACCCTTTCTAAAGATTTACGCGCATGGCTTGCATTCTTTGCAGGCCTATCGCTGACCTTTGCTTATGCGCCATTTAACCTCTGGCCTCTCGTTTTTGTAGCCATAGCTATTGCCTGTTATTGCACTGATGTTCAATACTCAAAACAAGCAGCTAAATATGGTTTTATTTTTAGCTTTGGCTGGTTTGCTGCAGGGATAAGCTGGGTGCATGTCTCTATTTCACAGTTTGGTGGGCTACCCTTGCCAGTTTCACTATTACTTATGGCGCTATTGTGTGGATATTTAGCATTGTTTCCAACACTTGCGTTTTTATGTGCACATAAGTTTAGCCGAGCACCATGGCAACGCGTATTTTTACTCATTAGTGGTTTTGCTATTTTCGAATTTTTTAGGGGCAAGCTACTAACTGGTTTTCCATGGCTCAGCTTTGGCTACACATTAACAGACAGCCCGTTTAATCGCCTTGCCCCCCTTATTGGCGAAATGGGCTTAACGCTAATGTGCGTATTGCTCGGCGCTTGTTTATATGCGCTCGTCACTGCTCGGCAATATTTATTATCTACCTTTACTGTAATCGCCGTTTCCTTGCTATTTTTGCTTAGCCACTTTGTACAATCACCTTCGTACAATCACAAAACTATTACAACGCTGTTAGTACAAGGTAATATTCAGCAAAGCCTGCGTTGGGAGCCTGAACAATTTTGGCCGACTATGTCAAAGTATCGCGATATAACGCGCGTTCATTGGCAAAACACTGATTTAGTAGTTTGGCCTGAAGCTGCGATTCCTGAAATAGAAGACATCGCATACCCTTTTTTAGAAGGGCTAGACAAAGCTGCTGCTTTTAATAATACCGCGGTTATTACGGGTATTCCTGACTACCAATTTAACACTAAAACCGTATACAACACCCTTATAGTATTAGGTAAAAAGAATAACAATGATCAAACTGGGCATTACCAATACCTGCACCCAAACCGATATCAAAAACACCAATTACTACCTATCGGAGAGTTTGTTCCTTTTGAAGAGCTATTGCGACCGTTAGCCCCTTTATTTAATTTGGCAATGTCATCTTTTAACCGTGGTGAACGCGTACAAACAAACCTTATTGCTAATGGGCTGAATATCCTACCGGCTATTTGCTATGAAATCGCGTTTAGTGAATTAGTGCGAGACAATTTTACAGAAGAGTCTGATTTACTATTCACTGTCAGTAATGATGCATGGTTCGGCGACTCCCACGGACCCCATCAGCATATGCAGATTGCGAGAATGCGCGCACTAGAACTACAACGTCCATTAATACGCGTCACCAACAATGGAATTACCGGTGTATTTGACCCAATATCAAAAATTCAAACCTCTTTGCCACAATTTACCGATGATGTGTTAAAAGTAGATGTTAAACTCATTAGCGGTATTTCCCCATTCAGCCGACATGGTCAAACACCAATGTGGTGGATTGTGATTGGTATGTTAATCAGTGTGATTTTAGTCAATGCAAAGCGGCTTGTAGCCGCTAAGTTAGAACGACATTTTTTGTAGTAGGGATCAAACAACGCAGTCGAGAGCTTTACACCAAAGCCTCTCGACTTAAAAGTTATTGAGGGAGAGAGAAGAACCCAAGACGGTTTAACTCATCTCCTTTAAATTTGAGTGGATCTTGGATACGACATGCCCCGTTATCTCGAATAAAGTTCAAAACATCCGCCACATCATCATCTTTTTTCATACATGCTAGTGGGACCATATTCCGAATAATATCACTCGGTTGAAATTGCCACTGCTCATCTTCTGATATGAGTTTACTCTGTTGATACACAGCATAAGAGGTCGCTACCGGCGCTGCCCAAGAGGAGTGAAGTTCCCACTCTGACGCATAACGCATACCAAAAACATCAGATATCATTTTAGGAGTGCTATTGGTCACATCAGAGTTAAACCCTTTAATTCCAAAATTTATATACAAGTCTATATGCTCATGCCCATCAAAGTGTTGTTTAAAGTTATTAAAAACGTCCCGCCACTGAACTTTTCCATCATTGTCCAATGGGGAGTCTTGCTCCACTGTTGTGTAAGAAGCGACTCTGACACGGTTATCATAAGCGACCGTATCTAACACGCTACTCGCTTCATCAACCCCTCTTATTCCAGCTTGAATACCCAACACATCCGTTGAGCTAAACATCACATCGTATACAGGTTTAACCGCCAATAATAAAGAGGTTGCTTCACCACTTTGCAACGTACCTTCACACTTATTATTAAAGGCATTCGTTACATGATCTTGTGTGTAACCGCCTGAGAAGTTTACAAAATTAACACCATACTTATCAATCGCATTTGCTTTAAGAGAATCCGCTGCACTTTGCATATACGACAGCAATGCATTGCTATCTTTATTGCACATTAAATCACTGTGCTGCAGAAATGGTAAAAAGCTCGCAGTGTCAACTAACACAAATTCAGCTTTAGGAATATGCTCCGCCAAATACCCTAGCACCATAGTCCCATGTGTCGCATATATCATATTGGTATCGGGATCAAAGATGTCACTAGGTACCTTTTCTGTATAAACCTTCGCAAGTTCCTCTAACCATTTAGCAGGTATAAAGCCCGGAACCATCGCGCCATTTTGATTGGGGTCCTCAAAAGTAAAGGTATCTAGTTGTGACATCAACTGTTGACCCACTTTAGTCACTTTAATACTAGGATTGCTTTCAATAAACGCCTTATTTTGCACATCATACTTAAGGTAGGCTTTAATTCGACTGCGATAACGCAAAATAGCTTGAAACTCCATCCCTGCATCCAATACCATAATCGTTTGCTTATTATCCGTTCGTACTTCATCAAAGCTGCCATTAGAAAAAGATATACTTTCAACCGTACACAGCTCATGTTGTTCAGTGATATTTACATTACAATCAACCGCTTCATCACTAAACCATTGCTTTTTATCTGAAATATAACCTTCACTTTGAGTTTTAAGTGCCTGTAAAGAAACCATCGGATCTATCGGTTCCGGTGGTGGCTCTGGTGGCGGTACGACAGGATCTGTTGGTGGTACGACAGGATCTGTTGGTGGTACTACTGGATCGGGCAGCTCTGCTACAGGGGGCTGTGGGAGTTCATTATCAGATGACGAACCGCACCCAAAAAGGAAAATACTTGAGGCTGCACCGAGGGCGATTGCAGCTGTTCTAAGTTGTAACTTTATCATAGGACTCCTTCCACATTAAGTTCACTCAGTGATAGACTAATTTTCATGAATTATTCGTAACTGAAAATGATCAGCTACGAATAATATATATTAACATCTGAAATAATAAAATATAACAATTGTTATTTATTGTTACTGGGCTAAATATCCCAGCCGGTTCAATTCATCTGAGCGATGCTTAAGGGGGTCTTGAATTCTGCATTGGTTCGAACCGTTTCGAATAAATTGGTACAAACTCCAAGAGTAATAACCACCATAGTTATAACAATTGTATGAAATCAATTGATTTTTCAGCAAATTAGGTGAAAATACGGCATGAGGATTGACCTCATAAACTTTACTTTGTGTATTGATTGCATGTGAAGTAACAACAGGCGCGGCCCAAGACGAAGACAATAAAGCCCAGTCAGGAGCATACTGCATGCCAAACATATCAGAAGTCATTTTAGGCGTTTGATTTCGCTGAAAAAAATTAACACGACCATAACCGAAGTTGACGTACATATCTATGCTTTGATTGCCATCGAATTCACTTTTAAATTTATCGAACACATGTTGCCAACCAGAGTCGCCATACACAGAAACATTAGTATCGAAGGTTTCTGTTGTATAAGGCTGAACTCGAATTCTATTCACATATTCGATAACATCTAATGCGTCAGCATTATTGCTCGCGTCCCTTTTTCCTGATTGAATCCCCAGCGTATTTGGTGACTCAAATAAAGTTTGATAAACCGGCTTCAAAGACTCCAACAATTTTTGCGCACGAGAGTCTGACAAATTACCTGAACACTCATTTCGCAGCCACGCCTGTTGCACATGTGAACGTGTAAAACCGCCAGAATAGTTTACATACTCAACACCATGTTCATCTATCACGTCTGTTCGTAACGAGCTTGCAGCAGTTTGCATATAAGATGAAAGCGCATCATGATCTTTATCACACACCAGTGATTTATGCTGCAAAAGCGGTAAAAAGCTCGCTGTATCAATTAATACAAATTCCGCTTTAGGATTATGCTGAGCCAAATAACCAAGCACTTTAGAGCCATGACTAAAATGCGTCACTCCGGTCACATGATCCGCTGTATCCGCAGGCGCCGCAGCACCATATGCGAGTGCTAAATCTCTTAACCATGCTGAAGCCAAAAAACCAGGCTTCTGCTGTTGAGTATTAAAGTCTGTGTATTGAAATTGATCTAACTCAGTCAATAACTTCTTACCCAACTTGGAGATAGCAACACTTGGATTACTCTCAACAAATGTCTGTGATGACACATCATAACTATAATGTGCCTTGATCCGACTACGATACCTTAAGACACTTGCCAAATCCATGCCTGAGTCCAAGACTAATACCGTTTGACGACTATCAACGCGTGCTGGGTCATGCGCACCATCATTGAATTCAACATGGGTAGTATCACACATGGTATGCGCACTTTGCTCACATTGAATACCTTCTTGCGATATCCAGTCAACTGTTTGAGTTACATACTCATCACTGAATACTTTAGTTGGATGAGAAAATGAAAGAGCTGGCAGTGAAGAAGTGCCGAACATCAATGCACTCACTATTGATAACTTAACCATTACTAGATCCTTGTTTGTTAAATAATGCTTGTACGCGCGCGATAGACTCATCAATACTAGAGTTTCTTAGAAAAACTGAGCCAAAAATATTTGCATATATCTTCCGTACCCGATCATGTTGCTCATCACTGTAGCCGAGCTCAGTCATCACTGTTTCAGGATGTTCAAGTACCTGTGATTCTTCAAACGTATTAATTGAAGCATGCACCAACTCTTCTAAGTCTAAATCTTGGCGTTTCAGAAACGCTTGGTTATCTAAGGCTTGCTGGTCAAGTACTTCAGCCAGCTTAACTGTGGTATCATACAATTGGTACGGTTCACCCTGATTTGCCAACTCCTCAAGCAGCTTGATTGAATAAACTCGTGCTAAAGCTTGCTCTTCCCCAAAGTTCTGCCTCGCGCTTTCTAAATTAAGTAAAGTGTTTTTTGCAATGTCGACAGTATCAGAATCTTTTAATAACTCTTGTAATTCAGCTTTCATAAAAGCAGATGAATTAAATTTTCCAACAGACATTTGCATACGCTCGAAAGCAACTAACATACGCTCTTTTGTATTAACTTCACCACTTTTTGGTAAAGGCTTTTCAGAATCGATTTTGTCGCTAATCTTTGCGCCAATTTGCTCAAGCTTGGCTGTATTCGTTGTTATTAAAGGCTGTACCACATTATCATTTTTTTTACTTAATCCACTATGCTCAACATCGACCATATAGTAAAGAGCAGCTCCAACGAACACTATAATTGATGCTGTCGATAGAACGATCCTTTTTGTACCCATCTTAAACCTCCAGAGAAATGTAACGTAAGGTAAAGGAAGCCTGCGCTCCCTTTACCTTTAGAAGGTTACTTGCGAATAATTACTTTACCAAGGTCAGCATGAAGCTGATTTTGCCATGTAAGGTCACCCACAAACATGCCATTTGCAACAATGATGTGGCTTGTTTTAGCGTCGCCATTTGTCTCAAAGTTGTAAACATCATGCTTAGTGAACTCACGAGTGATTGATGTTACTTCAAGCTCAGTTCCCTGTGCATTTAGCATCGTTTGGCCAGCTTTAACATTTTTTGCAGAAATCATAGTACCGTCACCTAACAACATACCGTGGTGCTGAGTAACTTTTAGCTCGTTACCATCTTCAAATGTAAATACATATAAAGCTGGAGTTTCAGGGCCCTTAGTACGAGTTTTCATTTCAAACGAGTCAGTACCTAAGTCGTTTAATGTCGCTTCGCCTGATAACGCGACAAGGCCAAATGAGTTATCTAGCTCTTTTGCACGAATATCTTGAATTGAGCCATCCTTCAATACACGAATAAGTGTATCTTGCTCAAAGCAACCACACTTACATACTGCTGCAATATTTTGGCTGAAAAAGTCAATGATTGGATAGAAGCCATTTGCTTTACCCCAATCAGCAGCGCGACGAGAGATCTTGCCATTATCTACAGCCCAATTAATTCTCATGTGACACTCGCTTTGAGAAATTGGTTGATATACACAACGCCCAGCTACACCCGCATCAACTTGAGCACGGTTAGAGTATGTAGCTAAATCCATCGTTGCACTCGCATTGAATGCAAACAAACTCACTATTGCAGCAAAAAATAAAGATAGTACTTTCATGTTCAGTTCCTTTTTAACTATTAACTAATTTTATTGATGATTTACTTTAAGAGTTACGTTGTTAAACGCAGAGTAACCATATGCGGATATATACCATGTGCCCGCTTTAGGGTTACTAATTACACATGATTCGTTTGAAGTATCTGGGTTTTCTGATGCGCAGTCGTTATCTAGCGGCCAAGGCGCAATACCATGCTTTAGATATAAATCTGCATCACCCGTACCGCCAGACAGAGTGACATTTAACCGTGATGTACCGGCCGGAACATCATAAGTGAATACTTTATCTTCATTTTTAGCGCCACTAATAACTTTAACCAAGCCGCCATCATCACCATCTAGCTTGGCGTATACCAACTTGTTAGGTGAACCTTTTACGTCACCGATCACATTTGGCGTTGCACCAGAAGACAAAGCGTTGTCTATTTGAGCTGGACTTAATGAAGGGTCATTAGCTAACTGCAAAGCAGCAACACCAGCTACATGCGGTGCAGCCATTGATGTACCACTAATTGTACGGGTTGCGCTGTTTGATCCTATCCAAGCCGATTTTATCGAAGATCCAGGCCCAAATACGTCAATACACTTACCATAGTTTGAGAACCCTGAACGACGGTCACTCGAAGTAGAAGATGCAACCGTGATTGCCACTGGTGTGCTTGCAGGGGAACGCCCACAGGCATCAGAGTTTTCATTTCCCGCAGCAACAACAAATGCAATCCCTTTATTAACAGCACTCGTTACAGCGTTATTAACAGCTTGCGATTTACCACCGCCCAAACTCATATTAGCGACAGACGGTCCATTGGCATTGTTAGCAACCCAATCAATACCTGCAATAACACCTGCATAAGTACCTGAGCCTTGACAATTCAACACTCGAACGCCAACTAGGTTTACATTTTTTGCCACACCATAAACAGAGCCACCGATTGTGCCAGCAACGTGCGTTCCATGACCATTACAATCAGATGCATTACCATCATTATCAACGAAGTCATACCCACTGCTGGCACGACCACCAAATTCAGCATGACTATTCAATATACCAGTATCGATAACATATGCGGTCACACCTGAACCTTGGTTTGGCGCTTCATATTTGTTATTTAATGGTAAAGCTCTTTGGTCAATACGATCTAAACCCCAAACAGGGTTATTTTGTAACATCGAAAAATCTGACTTAATTGGCTGTACAGAAACAACCGCATTTTGCTCTACAAAATCAACATCAGGGTGGGCTAGCAATTTAACTAATTGGTCTGGATTGGCGATAACTGACACACCAGATAAACTTGCTGAATATTCGCGTTGGACTTCAACGCCTATTTCAGCGCTGAGTCTATCGGTAACTTTGGCTGTAAATTCTGACTTTGCTTGTTTATCACTGTTAATAACCACTTGTGGCACTTTATAAACAACAATATAACTCTGTTCAATCGCCTTAGTTCCTTCAGCATTGCTATAAAACTCCGCTGCTTGAGCAGAAAACACGGTACCTGTTAGCAGGCTCAGCGCGATAGGCGTAAGTTTCCATTTATTCATGATTTATCCTTATTGTGATTGTTAGATATATGTTAATTACACCCCTCCGAACAAATAGTAATAATCGCTACTACAAACTTCAGAGACAATCCACATGCTCCCTAAATGAGGTGCAATAAAATCCTGACAGATAAAAAAATAAAAATAAACATAAAACAAACAAAAAAATAACACTGTTTTTATTTAATTAATAAATTCAACATAATAAAGTAAGAATTTTTTCACCATAACATCCTTTTTTCCTAGGTAAAAAATAGTAAAAGCCAATAACCCAGCAAATTAAAGCCATAATAAGCATTAATGTGTAAAACAAACCAATTTAAGTATCGAAATAATATAAAGATCGATATAGGGACATTGTTGAATAATTTATTATTTAGACCACTTGCTGTATTTTGAAGACATATAGATGTGAGTACTTAATTGCAGGCTAGAGCATTCATTTTTATCAGTCATACAAGTGCACTTTGCCCATCAGCCGTAACGCAATAAGCAAAAACAGGTGTTGCTAGTTTGTAAGTTACTAAAAATGGCTGTTGGAATACGTTATGGTCCGCTATCATAACGCTGATACTTCGTCACAAGTTCTGTGCAAAGCACAAAAGATTTACGCTTAATTTTAAGGTCATTTAGCATAACAAAAATGTCAAAAGGGTAACTTGGTCGTATGCTTCTCACGTTTATTTCGAGGAGGCTCCACACCCGCTTTGCTTCTTGTATCCATTGTTACTCTACTAACCAACTGACACCTTACTCAGTTCAAGGAATTTATCGCTATGTCATTTAGCTCTTTAGGCTTGTGCACCGAGTTGCTCACAGCTATTTCTGCACAAGGCTATACAACCCCGTCACCAATACAACAAAAAGCAATTCCTGCAGTACTTAATTTGAGTGACGTTATGGCAGTAGCACAAACTGGCACGGGGAAAACCGCTGGATTCACGTTACCCGTTATACAACGCTTATCTGATGGCTCCCCAGTGCAAGCAAATCATGTCCGTGCGTTGATCATTACCCCAACCCGTGAGCTTGCCGCACAAGTCGCCAATAGTGTCGAGAATTACAGTAGCCACATGAATTTGCGTTCTACAGCGGTATTTGGTGGGGTCAGGATTGAACCTCAAATGGCTGCTCTTCAAGCTGGGTTAGACATCCTTGTTGCCACACCTGGCCGTTTGATTGATTTATACAACCAAAAAGCCATTAATTTTGCACAACTCGAAGTATTGGTATTAGATGAAGCTGACCGTATGTTAGATTTAGGGTTCATTGAAGACATTTCGCACATTGTTTCTTTATTGCCAAAAAAGCGGCAAACTCTGATGTTTTCCGCCACCTTTTCACAAGAAATCAAAACACTCGCTAGTAGCATGTTAAATGACCCCCAACTTATTGAAGTAAGTGTTGTAAATAGCACCATAGATACAATTCGGCAAAAGGTACACCCTGTCGATAAAGCACGAAAAAGTGAAATACTGATCCACCTGATAAAAACGAACAACTGGCGTCAAGTCTTAGTTTTTAGTCGCACCAAAAAAGGCGCTGATGAGTTAGTCTCGCAATTAGAACATGCGAACATTCCCGCCGCATCTATTCATGCAAATAGAACACAACATGCTCGAACTCATGCATTACAGGGGTTTAAAAGCGGTAAAATTAAAGCCCTAGTCGCGACCGATATTGCCTCTCGTGGCATTGATATTGACCAACTTCCTTGCGTCATTAATTTTGAGGTCCCTGATATTGCTGAAGACTATGTACATCGTATCGGCCGTACTGGTCGTGCGGGCACCAAAGGGCTCGCGATTTCATTGGTGAGTACCAGTGAAACAAAACAACTACTCGCCATTGAACGTATGATTAATCGAACATTTAGCCAAGAAGTTATTCCTGGGTTTGCACCCACTAAAAAAGCCACCGTCGTCAAATATGACGATGATGAATATGGTAATTTCGAAGCTGACCCTACGCCTCGCCGCAATGGTAAATTTTCAGGCCGTAAGAGCCACTCAAAAACCACATCGAGCCATAAGCGCAGAAAATAACACTCCGTTATTCTATAAGCTTTAATGTATTCAACGTCCTTCCAAACCTTATAGTAAATAGTGTTAATGTCACTTTCATAAACTCATATTGGCTTACACCAGTATGGGTTTATTGTACCTAAATCGTCTTTTATCTCACTCCTACTGAGCGCTTATTACACATTGTTAAAAATCTCTTCTTCAGCCCTTCATCTTTTTCTTCTTAAGATAAAAACTAATTAATTAGTTGATAATCTTTTAGGCTATCGCTATAGTACTTAAAACTAATTAATTAGTAGGAAACAAAATGGCCCGCAAAAAATCAACCCAGCTTACCGACAGTGAGCAAAGCATCATGGAAATTCTGTGGCACAAAGAGCAAGCCTCAGTACGTGAAATCACTGCAGCACTCAGTGAAGAAAAAGCAACCGCTTATACGACTGTACAAACCATGTGTAAAATCTTAGCAGACAAAGGTTATGTCGACTTTCGAAAAGAAGGAAAGGCATTTATCTATACACCTAAAATTACTCAAAAAGAAGCAAGGAAGGGTGCTCTGACATCCTTGTTAAACAAGTTTTTTGGGGGCTCGCCTGAAGTACTCGCTCAGCATTTAATACAGGAAACTGATATCGAATTAGATGATTTGGCCGAGTTACAAAAACATATTGATCGCGCCGACGATTAATCCGCTTTTCGTTCAATTTACAGCTAATCAAAGGACTTTCAGATGATAGCGCAATATACTCTATTAACCACGTTAGCGTTGCACCACGTTATCATTGGTAGCGTGTTAATCTGCATTTTATTCATACTAAATAAAGTATTGCGCTCTAGCGCAGAAATGCGCAGTTGGGTATTAATGAGTGCTTTTATTACTTCCACCATTGTGCCTATTACTTTACTGTCCACCAGCTCATTATTTGACAACAAAATTATCGATGAACACTCAACCATAAATGCAGACCCTAACCCTATCACTCTTTTACACAATTACGACGTCACGGTGCCAACAAGTACTCATCAATCACTGTGGCATATGCCCAGTGAGATTGTCTTTCAATTCAGTACGATACTAACGTTATTGGTCTGTGTGTGGCTAGTGGGATGTATATGGCGCAGCGTTTCGGTATTACAGTCTTTTATACGCACGCGTCGATTGCTCAAAACATGTCAAGGCACCGAACATGCTCACGTGTGTAACTTAATCACCAACACGCGGGTTAAACTCTACAGCTCAAAACAAGCTGCTTCACCTATGGTTGTGGGCTTAATAAAGCCAAAAATCATTATCCCTAAAAACATTGTGACTCAATTATCAACTGAGCAGCTCACCCCTATCATTTTACATGAGCTAGCACATATTCAACGTAATGATATATGGTTTAACTATCTTCAAGAGTTTATTGCCATCGCTTTTTGGTGGAGTCCTGTCATTCGCATATTAAACAATCGCATTCACATTGACCGAGAGCTAGCGTGTGATTTACGTGCGGTAAAGCAACTCAATAACAACAAACAATATGCACAATCTCTGATTGATTGCGCAAAATTAATGATAACCCAAAACAGGAGCGTATTAGCTATGGGATTATTTAACCAAAAAAAAGAACTCAACAACCGTGTTACTGCTGTACTTCAAAGTAAAAAAATGAAGATACCTAACATCATCAGTATTTTAGCGGTTTGCTTTGTTGTATCAGCATCAACCATTAAGGTATCACAAGCATTTGTCCCGCAGGTGAGTATTAGTGATACGCGACAAAACGCCTTACATTATTCATTGCTGCCCCCGACCGAAGGTGAGCAATTAATTGCGGCCGTTATGCGCAACGATATTACACAAATTCAACACCTACAAAATCAAGGCGTTGATATTAACATTCCTGCGATTGGTGATGGTACGGCACTCATTATTGCCGTGAAGCAAAACAATGAAGCAATGGTGCAAGCATTAATTAAATTAGGTGCCAACGTAGATCAATCATCAAATGGCGACGGCAACCCTCTCATTAATGCAGCGATGACCAACAACCTTCATCTTGCTCAACTCTTAATTGATAACGGTGCAAATATCAATGCCGTTGTACGACGCGACGAAACGCCTTTAATTAATGCCACTCGAAGAGGTTTTTTTGAAATGACTCGCTTACTCGTTAGCCAAGGTGCCGATGTGAACTTATCCGTTAATACGGGTATGTCCGATGGGAATAAAATCCGAAGCCCATTGAATATGTCTCGTGATCAAAAGATCACTGATTACCTGATTGACCAAGGTGCCATCAAATAACGAGAGACGTTATTTTACCATTAGCATATACCCAGTATGTCACTCAAATACTGAGCTGACTTAGCACCCAATTAAACCTAAAGACGAGAATTCTTTTCCTAACTTATGCTTGGGTTCAGCAGACTCGTCTCTAAAAAAAGAGACTCGTATGTATTTCCTCTTAAATAGTCTTAACCAGATGCAACAAAATGGAGGTCTGTATGATTTTTAACACTCCGTTATTTTTCTGGTTTTTTTGTATTTTCATCTTATTTTATGGCTTTGTGTTTTTAAAACAAACCCCCAAACTTTATTGTCTTCTTATTAGCAGTTTAGTTTTTTACGGCGCATGGAATTATAGCTTCATCCCTTTGCTCGTTGGTAGCGGTATTGCCGACTACTTCATTGCCCAAGCTATGGCTAATTCGCTTGACAAAAAAAATAAAAAACGCTGGCTAATGCTTTCAGTGACCATTAATTTGGGCATTTTAGCGGTCTTCAAATATGCTGATTTTGCCATCGAATCTGTCGCTGCACTCTTATCCAGTATTGGCTACAACGCATCATTGGAAACACTGTCATGGGTGCTCCCTGTTGGTATTTCTTTCTATACTTTCCAAAGCTTAAGTTACACTATTGATGTGTATCGAGGGGACTTAAAACCGCGTAAAGGCTTAGTTGAGTTCATCGCTGCTTTATCATTTTTTCCACAACTCGTTGCAGGTCCAATCCTCAGAGCTAAGCATATCTTGCCACAAATGCACAAAATTTCTCTGCCCAAATGGGACGAAGCAAAGCATGGTTTTTTGCTCATCACTGTTGGCTTAATTAAAAAAACTGGGGCTGACATTCTCGCAATCCCCGCAGACAAAGCATTTGCTGCCCAGGAATCTTTAAGCACACTAGAGATGTGGACCGGAGTACTTGCCTTTGCGGGGCAGATTTACGGTGACTTCTCAGGCTATACCGATATGGCAATTGGCCTTGCCATCTTACTCGGTTTTAACATCCCCCTTAATTTTAGGGTGCCTTACTTTGCCCTTTCGCCTGTGGATTTTTGGCGACGCTGGCATATTTCGTTATCAAGTTGGCTCAAAGATTACTTATATATTTCTCTGGGTGGTAACCGATATAACCAACGCACTCGCAATATATTTATCACCATGTTGCTTGGTGGTTTATGGCATGGAGCAGCGTGGACTTTCTTGGCATGGGGCGCATTTCATGGCGCAATTATTACCTTAACCCATTACTTAGCCAGCCAACCTTTATTCACTCGCTTTAATCACAGTAATCGGTTAACGACTCGTTTGGTTAAATGGGCCGTCACTTTTTACTTAATTCTACTTGGTTGGGTATTTTTTAGGGCGCCTGATATGCACAGTGCCGTCACCATTATTGGTAATTTACACACCATCGGTAGTGCAACGGAACTTGGCGCACATGCGTGGCTTATTTTCGCACTAACCGCGGTATGGGTTTTACTGGTTCATGTTATGGACCACTATGTTATTAAATCAGCTAACAAATTAGAGAACAAGAACGGGCTATTTTGGTTTGTTATCATTGTGGGTCAAGCCCTGTGTTTATTAATAGGAGAACCGAGTAATGAATTTATCTACTTCCAATTCTGATCAAGATAACTCAAACATCGGCACACCCGTACAAAGCCGACGTGTTTTTATGAAAATAACCTTAGCTATCACGTTAGTTATGGTAACAGCTATGGGGTTAGTACGCGTATTACTGGATGCTAACGGCGCAAATCAACAAGGAATTTTAGGCCGAGTATTACAGGCAAAAGCAGCCCTTCCAAACATTATTGCCGAGCCAAATGATCTCGTTATGTTTTATGGCTCCTCTATGGTAAGAGCTGGCTTCTCGCCCCGAAAGTTTGACCGTGATTTAAAAAATATGGGGAAAAACATCACTTCTTTTAATTTTGGCTTTGGCGGCTTAAACCCCTATTACCAAGATTTACTTTCAAGACGTATTGCTGAACAATTTGTCACTAAAAATAGGCAATTAAAACTGGCACTCATTGAGTTTAACCCCTTTCAAGCTACGACTACTCGATGGGAGCGAGCTCAATTTACTGTTGACTCCTACATTACAATGCTGGCCAACAATGATGAGCTATGGCGCATATTACGTGAGGATCTAACTCGTGGGGTGCATTTATACAACATTAAGTATATTCGTAATCATGTCTCTGCTGAGATGATCACCAGCTACTATGCGCGAGAAATATTTCCACCATTTAGAAGAGATGTTTTTCAAGATAATGAGAAAGTTACCCTAGAACGTCGCAAATTAGGTCGTGAGTTAAATACATTATTTAAGAAAGAATATCCTAATTACCAAGGTGAAGAGTGGTATTACCCCTGGCAAGGCGCTGGCACTATTCCTGAAGAGCGTGCAGCCCACACTCTTGAAGTATTTGATAAGTATTATGCAGTTACACAAACTGACGCCCAGATGAAAAATGACCGGCTCAGTCGTATTCGTACCACTGACATTGAAGACATGCATTTTGAGCCGCGCTTAATTACAAGCTTTATTAACATTGTGAAAAACTTTCAGCGTTTTTCAAATACTGTTGAGGTGGTCATGCTGCCAAAAAACAGTCGTTATATTACTTATTCAGCAGCAGGCAAACAACGCTTAGTTCAAGCAATTCAGCAAATAGAACAGGCTACTGGTATTACAATCAAAAATCATCAAGATATTAACGCGGTCACACCTGATATGTTCAGAGACACCACACACCTATCCCGTTACCGTGGTGATATTGCCTATACAGACTTTTTAGTGAAGGAATATGCCAAGAGTCTATAATCTAATTAAAAAGAGACTCACTCAAGTGAGTCAGTCTCTTAGCCGCCTTTAAAATACCTTTCCCATGAGCGAAGGTAATAGCCCTCATTTATTTATCTGTGTTTGTTAAACCATCACAAATCATGACTGATCGTAGTACTTCTATTATTTACCGTAAAAATTCAATTCATATATATTACAATGATAAATGCTTGAGGCTATCAGTACTGAACTCCAATTTACTGCCTTTAAATATTTTAAATCTATCTGAAAAAAATCGTACATGCCCTTTTTTTCTTTCGATAAATAAAGGTACTTCTATGCCTAAACAAGACACTGCATCAGCAAATTGTTTTCGAGCTCGATGGATTTGGATATTGACATGATTCTCACCCATGCCGAGATCTCTCGATAACCTTTCAATTGACACCCATCCTTGTAAAATGCCTTTTTTCTCCATATCCGCCTTATACCTTACAAGTAAAGCTGATAAATAATGGTGACTGCGAACATCCAAATCAATAACCTCTTCATCACAGTATACTTTGAGTTCTGTCATTTCTTCATCTTGGCTTATTTGAAAAACAAAACTCAAACTTTTCCCTGACTCATCACTTATATCAACTGTCTCTTCGGTGCTCCTATTAACTATTTGCAACAATTGCCAACTCGTACTACCAATGTTGAGCTGCTCACCATCCCTGATTGGCCGACTTTGCATATCAGCAATATTTTCACACCACCATTGCTTAGCGACATTATCATAATAAATAACAACATCGGGGCTCTCTTGTGACGGTAATAGATGATATTGGTGTAAAAACAACTCTTCATCTACTGTATTCGTTTGCTCAATTTCATCGTAAAACGGAATTAAAACATCCTGTGGGCTGCTTAAATTTGCGACCTTAAACGTCGCGCCGGAAACATTGGCTAAACAGACTGTATCATTGAGTTGCAATTGCTGTGGTTGCTTAGAGTTAATCTTGAGATCATTTATCCATACGCCATTCTTACTCACATCTCGAATCCACCACTTTTCATCAAGCCATTCAATAATCGCATGCATTCTTGATATCTCAGGATGATCTACACAGCTATCAACTGACTGATGCAGCCGGCCTATACAGTGAAATGCTTTTAAATACAGCTTAGTACTATCCAGATTTGATAACAAATACGCCATAGCCCCCCCTTTGAAAATAGAAAGTATTCAATAAAAAAACAAAGCCTTATCATTTAAATTGCTCTTAACAAGCTGCCAGCCAACATCACAATAATCCAATCATAACTTGGAAATTAAATCTCTAAGCCATACTCAAAACTCTGAAAATATCAATAGAGGCGTCGGTTACACCAAATGTCACACAGCTCGTTTTGGCGGTCGAGGATATTATTACCCCAAACCGATAATGTCCATGTGTTTTCGATATTACCAATATGTATTGATATAGATATTGCTTGCACAGTTACGCCTTACCTTACACTCGTATTCAATCCATCATAAATATAATAAGCATGCTAGATAAACATTCGCTCACTATGTCAACTTTAACCTTAATGTGTATTAGCTCACATTCTCACGCAATGTTTTGGAGCTTATGCTCTGACGGTATTAATAGAAGTGCCATGACAATTGAAGAAACACTATCAAATCAACATATGAAATATTTATCTTTCAGCCTATTAGCGGGCAAGCGCTCAAATATGACGGTATACGGTACAAATGGCAAAAACACCATTCAAACCGGCGGCTGTCATGATTTAACTTTTGACGGCAACTCAAGTGACGCCATACCACCTGGCAGTGGCAATGACCGGATATCAAGGGGGATCAAACATAGCCACTGACCACGACGACCCAGTGCAGCACACGGCAACACTGCACGTAATAGCAATGACAAAGTATTTAATGCTTGGCAAAGCAACCTCAATTAAAATATTTACGACTTGCAGTGATTCGTACAACTCAGGTGCTGTATTCTCAGCTTCCAAATCATAGAGTAGCCCTCAGTCACTATAGCCTGTGTTGTAACTATAGGGCCTTCGATTCAACCGCATTCTATGATATTGGCTTACTCGTATTGACACAAAGCTAACAAACTTCGCGCCCTTTGCGTATTTAAGATGGGACAATATTTAAAAAGTCTCCACTACCCCACTATTTCATCACTGATGATTTCATTTGCAACGTTAACAGGTCAACATACTCAAACCTACTCCACTTTTTTTGCTAAATAAAATCCAAAAACGTCTCAAGTAAAGTCTTACCTACTTTAACCTCTCCGTAATGAAAAAATATAATAAATAAAATCAATACATTGAAAGTCTATTAAATTAAAGGGTCTTATCCAATTTATTTGGGCGTCAATGCTTTATCTTTTCGTTAAATTTATTCCGGTGTTAACGAGAATACGTTTTCACATCGATACAACATGGCCTCATTAACTGAGCGAATAAGCATAATTGATGAGTACTTTCTAAAGGAACGACAGGAATAATAGATATGACTAAGTTTACTAAATATACAGTTTTTGCAGGACTTGCTTTTGCATCACTTAATGCCAGTGCAGATCATTTAACACCCGATCAGCAAAGCAAATTAGATGCAATTTTAGGGTGTATGTCGCAATCCAATGACACCATCCATATACATGGCTGTAACTTGCAAATTGTAAATGGTTCTGGTGATACCAATACCGGTAACGGTACAGGTAACCTCATTATCGGGTATAACAATGGCGCAACGGCCCCTTCAGCCCCATCACCGCAGGCTAGCGGTTCACATAACCTCATTTTAGGACACGGCCATACTTATACAGGTAACGGCTCTTTTATCGCTGGCAGAAACAATTTCGTTTCAAGCGACTCAAGTTTTGCCACTGGTGCGTCGGGCACAATCGATCACGCTCATTACCAGCGAAGCACCATCGCAGGCGGTCTAGGTAACGTCGTTAAAGGCGCACTAAGCGGCATTGCTGGCGGGAATAATAATACAATTTCTGATTTTAGCTCTGCGCATATGGTGATACTAGGTGGCAACCATAATGAGGTAAGAGGTCAATACAGTACTATCTCTGGGGGTGTTCGCAATAAGGTGGTCAATGCATTACAAGCCAATATCCTAGGCGGTGAAGACAATGTTATTACCAAGCAGCAAGTGGTGATTGCCGGTGGTCGATTTAACTCAGCGTCAGCAGAAGCAGCTGTTGTACTGGGCGGGCAAAACAATGCAGCTGATGGATTTCAGTCTACCATCGCAGGTGGTGCTGACAGACAAACCACAGAATGGCAAGAATTCAGAGCTGGCCATTTTAACGCAAAAAACTAAACACCGTCACTGACCACATTAAAGGAAAATATCCATGACTACATTATCAAAATTAGCGGCTGTTATTACACTGTCAACCAGTTCAATGGCCGCCAATGCCGCCCTTACAGAAGCAGAGCAAACAGCCCTGATAGACATTCTTTCATGCTTAGACCGAGTGCATAACACATTGGTCGTTACAGGCTGTGATGTGCAAGTTGTCAACGGCTTACATGGCAACAATGAAACAAATAGTAAAGGCAATGTCATTTTAGGTTATAACCGAGCTGATAGCCCTTACGCGCAAAAAACCGGCTCTCATAACCTCGTCGTTGGTGATTTTCACCAATACACATCTGTTGGTTCAGTTGTCGCAGGCGATAGCAACAACGCACTTGCAGAATCAGTGACTGTCGCAGGCCGGTTCAACTCAGCTAAAGGCTTTCACAGCGCCGTTTGGGGAGGAGAATCAAATACCGCAGAAGGCCTCTTCTCTGTCATTTTAGCTGGCCAAGAAAACCACACGCCAGACCTGCATAACTTTGCCGTCATAGCTGGCGGTAAACGAAATACAGCGAGTAATTTCTTCTCAATGGTACTCGGAGGTGAGCAAAACATCGCAACCGGACAAAGCTCGGTCATTTTAGGCGGTACATTAAACAGCACAACTGGGCCAAGCTCTAGCATTACTGGTGGGATAAACAATAAAGCAACAGGCGAACTCAGTGCTATCTTAGGTGGAGAAGCGAACCAAGCTAATGGCTTCACATCGACCATTGGTGGTGGTCTAAAACGCGCAGTTCATGGCCGAGATAACTATCAAGCCGGTTATTTCTTTTCTGAAAAGTAATGCAACGAAACAAATAAAATTTAAGGAAAATACTATGTTCAACCTACATAAAATCGCAGTACTTATTGGCCTCGGCATCACAGCTGGCAGTGTAATGGCTAACTCACATGACCATGGCCATGACCCTATACAAAGCGAGCACGCGTTACGCGCAATTTTACAATGTATGACCAAAGTAGATAACACGCTTGTGATCAATGGGTGTAACTTGCATTTAGCCAATGGCAGTAATAAAACACACCAAAAGTCTGATGGCACAAGTTCAGCCAATGGACTAGGTAACCTAATTCTTGGCTATAACGTTATTAATACCTCCACTGGCATCCCTGCATACTCTCATACAGGCTCTCATAACTTAGTTATTGGAGATGGCCATAGTTACCAGTCAACGGGTGCCATTATAGCAGGCGCGAATAACCGAGTAACAAACCGCTCTGCCGTTGTCGCAGGTGTCTTCAATCAAGTCAATGGGATTGCTTCAACAGTGCTGTCGGGTTCTTACCATGAAGCACATGGTGACTACAGCACCATTTTTGGTGGCGCAGGTAATACCATTGCCGCAGGCGTGAGCTGGGGCAGTATTTCTGCCGGAGAATCTCATAATGTCGAAGCGCATTTAGCCAGTATTGTTGGAGGTCGTCACAATACCGCAAAAGCGCGCGCTTCGGCTATTAGCGGTGGCCAATTTAATGAAACCTCCGGTGAACTTGCAGTGGTTGTTGGTGGCTCACAGAACAAAGCCACAGCCCGTGCCGCAGTAGTACTTGGTGGCCGAGATAACGAAGCAAACGGTGAACTATCCACTGTCGCTGGCGGCCTAAAGCGCAGTACTACAGGCAAGCACGACTATCGAGCAGGGGCTAATTTCTTCTCTAATCAGTAAATAACGAGCCTCCTAAAAGTGCGTTTAAGCCATACAAGATAGTATGGCTTAAACGGTACTTTTAATTAGCAAACTGCGGACTTTCAATAGCACAACTGTGTTTACGATATTGACTGGGCGTGACACCCGTATGCGCTTTGAATAAGCGGTTGAAATTAGATTTACTATTAAACCCTGCGTCATATGCAACGGCCAAAATTTTACACCTGCTTTTACATAACAGCCGCTTAGCTTCATCAATGCGGTATTGGTTAACAAAATCATAAAAGCTCATTTGTAAGCATATATTAAGCGTTGCAGATACATCGGTGTTATTAATTTTAATATGCTCAGCCAGCTCTGAAAGGCTCAATTGAGGATTCAAAAACAACTTTTCAGATTGCATCGCATAAGTTAATTTTTTCACTAAATCGACGTGCTCCGCACATTTGAACTTGTTTTGAGGGCTGCTTATATCCTCCAACGAAGATAAGCGTTGCACTGTATTAGGTTTCGTTAAGTTAAGGTAAGTGAGAATAAACAGGCCTACGCTCATAGGTATATAACTGGCAAGTGATACCCATTTGCTCAAAGGCACCGGAAACACATTATCGATACACAACATAGCAAAAACAATAACCCAAGTACTCAATTGATATTGGCTCAAGCGACGCAACCAAATTAAGTTTTTGCGAGTCTCTTGCGTAAACATCGGCTGTTTAAGATGTATCAGCGTATACACTGAGTAGCCCAAAGCGCACACAACACCAAAACAAAATGGCCATGTAAACATAAATAAGTAAGACGCTGAAATAGGTAATAAATGAAATATGTCGTTATGAGACAGCCGCGTATTGTGAATTAAAGATCTAGCATACAAGTAAAACAAAGGGCCATAAAATGGGTCAAAAGTGAGGTATGACTTATATTGAACAACATTAAAAAAAATTAATGCAACTTGTACAAGTTCTAAAGTAAAAACTAGAATCCACACACTTAATAAGCTGCACGCTTGAGTTTTAGACTTATTTGTTAATAGCAAAAAGCAAAGTAAACAGCCTAACAATAGGGTTAATACATAAAAGTTACGAGTAATTTCAATAAAAATCTGTAACATTTCAACATTCCTTATTTGACTTTATTACCGTACTAGACCGTCCACCTCAAAATAAATTACATTTTAGCTACAAAAAAGCCTCGTTTTCATTTCTTAAATACCCATTTTAGATCCAAATCAATACATTAATGACTAAGAAGAATGTGTTCGCTAGCGTTTAATTGAACTTAAAAAAGTGAATTGCTATAAAGTGACACGATGGCTTTCCCCTCATTAAATGTGAGACGCCAAACGATTTAACTAGGTATAAACTCTCATAAATAAACGGGAGGTTGTCACTGCTTAAACCTGATTGGCCCAATGCTGTACGACTTGCAAAACATTGCTCGCATCTATTGGTTTCGTTATATAGTCGTCCATACCGGCGTCTAAGCACTTTTGCTTATCTCCTTGCATGGCGTTTGCGGTCATAGCAATGATTGGAATAGACATATAATAACGACCCGTTTGCCCTTCTCTGATATGCTTTGTCGCTTCATAGCCATCCATTTCAGGCATTTGGCAATCCATCAAAATGACGGTATAAGGGCGAGTATTATTTGACTCCTTGAGTTTACTTAATGCCTCCGCCCCATTCTCAGCCACATCGGCTATTAATCCCATATTACTTAACACTCTTAATGCAACAAGCTGGTTAACCTTATTATCTTCGACTAACAGTACGTGAGTCCGCTTAACCCATTCATTATCACTGATAGTCAACTCATCATGAGTTGCTTGTTGTGTGCTCTGGTGCCCATCAGATAAAGTAGCTTTGATCTCTTCATTGGTAATCGCTAAGGTATTAAGTAAATCAAAAGCTGTAGCTGGTTTTGAAAAGACACTACTCACCCCACTTTTCTCTATCTCTTTGGTATCATACTGCTCACCTAACTGAGTCATCATTACCAGCTTTAAATTCGCGTACTTTTCCTCTTTTTTAAGCGCTTTCACCAACAATTCACCCGTCATGTCAGGCAAGTTGTTATTGAAAAGCACAGTATCGAATTTAGCCAAATCATTAGATATAGAATGTTTATTACACATGTGTATGGCATCGGTTGCAGTCATTGCTTGAAACACTTTCACTCCCCACAGCTCATACTGTTTGCGAAGCGCATCAATGCTAGAGGCATTTCCATCAACAATAAGTAGGTTTAGGTTTAGGTGCTCATACGATGGGGTTTCTTTCCCTTCAACAGTACTTTTGTTCACCAAGCATGTTATGGTAAAGCAGCTCCCTAGCCCCTCTTCACTTGATGCCGTCACATCTCCACTGAGCAATTGACACAGCCTTTTTGTGATACTGAGTCCGAGCCCCGTGCCACCATATTTTCTTGTTGTAGATGTATCAACCTGACTAAAAGAATCAAATAACGCGGAAATTTTCGCTTTGGGGATCCCTATTCCAGTATCTCGAATAAGGCATTTAAATACATATTGATCCGCATCATTCGTGGCTTCAAGCTGCGCACTAATGGTAACGTCTCCTTGCTCGGTAAACTTAATCGCATTGCTTAATATGTTAGTGAGAATTTGCCTTATACGACCGGGATCAGAATTAACGTGTTGCGTATGGATATCGACTAAATCTAGGATGATCTCCACCCCTTTTTTTTGAGCGGGCAAAGCAATTGATTCCGATAGCTGTTCAATCAGTTTTCTTAAATCGAAATCGATGTATTCTAATTCAAGTTTATCTGCTTCGATTTTTGAAAAGTCCAAAATATCATTTATTAAAGTCAATAAGGAGTGTGCACTTGCACTGGCTATATTGACCGAATGGGCTTGCTCTGAGGTCAATTCAGTATTCTTTAAAATGTCTAGCATACCCAAAACACCATTCATGGGTGTTCTGATCTCATGGCTCATATTGGCTAAAAACTCTGATTTTAGCTGTGTCGCAGCTTCCGCTTCTTGTAGCGCATCGGCCAAGTCGCGCGCTTGTGTTTCGAGTGATGCCGTCTTTTCTGATACTTGCTCTTCGAGTTGCACAACAAACTGTTTCTGTCGAATAATTTCCGCTTTTTGCAAGCGGGTCCGCATGTAAATAACTACAAAAATAATTGACGCAAGTATCAGTGCATATAAACAGTATGCCCACCACGTTAGCCATGGCGGCGGTGACACATACAAGTTAATAGAGAGAATATTTTCTCCCCACTTGCCATTACTGTTTGTTGCTTTAACCTGAAATTGATACGAGCCACCATCTAAGTTTGTGAATGAAGCCGTATTTCTATTGCCTATTTCAATCCAATTATCATCATACCCAACCAATTTATAAGCGTATTGATTTTTACTAGGAGAAATAAAGTCGAGCACAGAGAACTCAAAAGAGAAAATATAATCTAGATAAGATATTTCAATGTCAGTTACATAAGAGTATGGCATGCCAAGCTTTGCTGACTGCCCCATTTTACTAAAACCCGTTAAAATCAAGTTAGGCTCACTTTCACTCAACTCAAGGGGTAAGGTACTAAAGTATTCTATTCCCCTCTGACTACTCGTAAATAGCGTATTATCTTTACCCTTAATTAAACTACTAGGGTAATAGTTTAATCCGAGTAAACCATTTTGGCTGTCGAAATTGTCCACATCACCAGTCAGCGGCGCGTACTTAGAAACACCTTTATTCGTGGTTAACCACAAATTACCTTCTTTATCATCAGCGATGGCCCGAATTAATGTGGTTGGTAGCCCATGCTCCGTGCTTATATGGGTAAAACTCTGCGATTGTGGTTGATATAAATTCAGCCCTTTTTGTGTGGCAATCCATATATTACCATCTCGTGATTGATGTATATCTTGGACAATACTGCCCAATAAACTATCTGATTTGTACTTGTTAGTTATGAAAGACTGGAAACGATGACGCTCTTCGAGCCACAAATTGACACCTTCACCGGTACCAACCCACATATTGTGTGCGTTATCTTTGTATATCTCCAAAACTTCCGGATGTGACAGGCCAAGCTTTTCATCTAAGTGACTAAATTTCTTATTCTTAATATCATAAGTGTAAACACCATTCTTATAGGTACCGATCCAAAGTTTACCGTGTTTATCAACATTCAATGCCCGTATTTCTCGAAACTCTTCATGATGCGGCTCAGTATCAGGGTACGTTAATAACTCTATGTGTTTCGTTGCTAAATCAAATTTAGCTAACCCTTCATCTTGCGCTACCCATAATGTGTGGGCATCACTGAGGTATAAGACTGGTCGCTCTAATAATCGATTTTCGTCAAAGCCATTAAGCGCATGAAAAATTGAAGAAGCAAGTGGTTCTAACTTTTGTGTTGAAGTATGCCATTTAAATAATTCAGATGATGACGTCACTATCAACAAATCACCATTGTCATCCGTTATAATGCCATTAGGTGCAACAAGTTCTGGGCTATTAATAGATTTAAACTTTCGATGTGGTACCAGTTTATATATCCCATGTACTTCATTTGTGATCCAAATTGTTTTCGAATTATCTTCAAAAATCACGCGTAGGCCACTATTGTGCTCAAGATCAAGCTGTTCTATTTTCTGGCTCAAATGTGACAACCTAAACACACCTTTACTCGTCACAAACCAAATGTGCCCTTCATGATCTTCAATCATTGAATTTACTTGACCTAAATGGCTTTCACCCACAACACCAAGTTGTGTAAACTGGCCTACCGCCGGTTCAAAAATAAAAGGGCCTTTTTGTGTACCCACATAAAGTTTCCCATTTGATGCTTTTAATATATGTCTTATTTCATTAGCGCCTGTGGGCGTATTGTTATCTGGATTCGGGAAGAAGTAGTGAAAGGTTTGCGTTGTCTTATTATACAAGTTTAAACCATAACTTGTGGCGACCCATAAGCTATGTACGTCATTATTTTCAATATCCCAGACTCGATTATGTGACAAGCCTAAATTTCCTTGCTGGGCTTTGACGATGTGCTCAAACTGGTTGTTACCCAGGTATCGATTTAACCCTTTATCATAAGAACCTAACCAAATTGAATCATCTAAGTCATGATACAGTGACTGGATCCGGTTTGCAGATAATGACTCTGGGCGTTTCGGATCATGCAAAAAATTCTCAAACTGCCCCGTTTGTGGATCATATCGATTTGCACCGCCGCCCCAGGTACCAACCCATACATTACCATGTCTATCTTGCATTAAGTTGCCAGCATCATTGTGTGACAATCCATTAGTACTGGTACTATCAAACTCAAACAGGGTGACTTTACGTCCATCATATCGCATCACCCCATTTTCTGCGGTTCCAAACCACAGTAACCCCTGTTGATCTTGAATAATCGAATAAATTTCTGAGGACACAAAGCCATCTTCTGCGGTGAGCTTTTTCACAGAATATTCATTCGCAAGCATGGGGATTTGGCCAAAACAATACGTTGAAGCTATTGTTGTAAGCAATACGATGATGCGGATTAAAGTGAACTGTTTATTCATAAGAAGTTTTTGAAGCCGCCGTAATTCATCACATGAAAAATGAAACGCAAGTAATCTTAGATTAGTTTATATCGTAAACTATTTCTATCCTTAAGATATTAAATTTTATAAAGCTTTTAGGCTAGCTGGTGAACTTGCACTGAACCACGAGTTATTAAACAACTCGCTTGGCACTTGCTTGATTAGTATTTGATTTTGCTATGAATGCTTCAAAAAGGGATCGTAACGCTATGAATTAGGTTAGGAAGTACCACATTAAACAATACTTGCCTTTGAGCCATTGTCTAATGTGGGACAGCCAACTTACCTGAAATACACATGACTTAAATGCATATCCTTAAATGCACGCCCTTAAATCAACTTCTTCCTAAGTAACCTCAGCTCTGGATAAGCGAATTTGCCCAATAAAGCTATTTTTCTCACTCTCGGCGTTGCTTTCATTTGTAATAGCCCGCTATGACTGCATAAAAGCGCCTTGATATTAAACAAAATATCATCATTGGACTGTACGTAAGTTTGTTTTCAAAACATTGTCTATTCCAAAACCCTTACCCAAACCTGAGGTTAAATAGCTTTAACGTAAATGGTTTAAAGCGTGCTTATCTCGCTATGTCACAGTGGCAATTTGAGACCCATTCATAAACACTTTACGTAATGATGACCTTCTTTATTCATTTCAAACGCATCAAAAAAGCGCTGGCTATTTTCAGATACAAAAAATGAAAAAGGAACAAACTCCCAGCTAAGTCCCAGAATAGGTAACAACCTAAATCACTCTCAATTTAGTTTATTGTGTCATTTCTTGCCTCATTAGTTTTCGCTATCCATTCATTTGACATAGCAACAAGCTGACTTATGTTACTTTTAGTTGCAAGGGCCAACGCGGTATTAAACGATGACATGGCTGCTTGCCAATCTTGTTCAGCTAATGCCAGTTCCCCCAAATCAATATGCATACTCGATTGCCCATACGGCTCTTGAATGGTTTGATAAAACCTTAATGCCTCAAAGATAGCCTCTCTTGCTTGGCTAAATTTTTTCTTATTAAGATGTATTTTACCAATCACTCTATATGTATTCGCTAAATACAATAAGTCATTGGTTTGTTCACTTTTAATTTTAACTTGATACAAAATCGCTAAAGCCTCATCGAACTGCCTTTGCTGAGTCGTGCTTAATGCTTGCCAAAACAAGAGTCTGCCTAAATTTTTTGTATCACCATTTTTAATCGCATACTCAATCCCTCGTTTGGCTGCTTGCTTGGCTTCTTCATATTTATTTAAATAAACTAATGACTTTACTAGCATTCTACATGCTAAGAGATTCTCAGGTTCAGTGACAAGCACAGCTTGAAGCATAGTCACTGCGGTTGTAAAACTATCGGATTGCATCTCACCTATCGCGGTCGCAAGCATCTCATTTGCAAAGTTGTGCTGATACGTTTGAATCTCACTAATCTCGGTCACCCCCATAGAATGAAGTATCAGTGAATATAAATCGGAGTACAGTTGGTTGGTATTATCGGCAAATAACGCACCTCGCGTGATACTCCCCTTCTTATAAATACTATACACAAGCTGATAATCTCCGCTGTACCCAGACATAGCTTGCACAACAATAACCTCTGCACCTGATACTTCAAATAACCTTGAAACCGTTACTTCATCAAATTCTTCTTGGTTAACATCAGCACGTTTTAATGTATCAAGTACCTCTTCAGTAGGTAATACTGGTGCATCTAACTGAGGTTGTAAGTATTTAATCAACAGATCCATACCGCCATATTTAACCCACATATGTTCGGAGTCTTCAATTCTGTTCGTGACCGGTAATACCATGACAGAACCCTGTTTCGCAACGTGATTTTCCGTGCTGTACTTTACAGCTAAGAAAAGCAACAAACATAAACAAACAATCAGGGGAGCTAAGTAATAAAACTTTTTGTGGTCGTCTAATTTAAAACGCGATCTTATGCTAAAAGCTGACTCTTCATGTCCACTGTGCATATCAATTTCAGTGATAGTTTCCGATATGGAGTACCCTTTGCGTGGGTGTGTTTTTATCGTTGATGTGCCCTTAAAAACTTTACGCAATTCAGTCATAGACTGAAAAACAACATGCTCCTCAACTATTACGTCATTCCAGACTTGTTGCAGTAAATCATGTTTACTGACTATCTCACCATTAGCTTGCAGTAATACCTTAAATACTTCGGCTGTTTTAGGCCTGATTTTAAACACTTCTTCTTTACAATGAATTTCATTTTTATGGGGATAAAATAACCACTCACCAACCTGAAAATAGCTTAACATGCTTGTTCTCAATTCAATTTTTATTGTTTAGGTCATATAAAACATCATGGGTCTCCCTTTCAAAAAAACAGTAAGTAACTGTTAAGTATGAAATTATAGAAACTTATAGAGTTTTATAATACGCGATACTACGCTATTTACGATATTGTAGCGCCAAATCAACGCAACCTGTGAATTTACAATTGAACAAACTTAAAAAATATATGCATATATACCCTGCAATGGTCACCATCATCATGACGTGCTTGTTTGTCGGCGCATTATTTGTTGTCAAAGTATTCGAGCCAACCCCAGCTCCATTATTTAATTGGCCAAGATTAATACTCATTACGGTCAGTTCTGCTGCCATACTTAGTATGCTAAAACAATTTGGTTGGACTAAAAGCGTCGGGGTCACTTCACCATACTCATCTTGGCACCCTAAGTGGCTTCTTTGTACCACCCCACTACTACTCATTGCACTTTTAAGTATGACAAGTGCAAATTGGGCTGAAGTACAACTTTCAACGCAGGTGCTAATTGCCTGGCTCTTTTCAAATTTTGCAACTGGGTTTTTCGAAGAAGTTCTCATGCGTGGTATGTGTTTTTACATATTACTTAAAGCTTGGGGAGCGACCAAGAAAGGCGTACTCCTTGCCGCTGTGTTCCAAGCCATCGTGTTTGGTTTAGCGCACCTTGGTAACCTATACCATATGCCTATGATAGACGTTGGCGCACAAGTCATATTTGCGACTTTGATCGGCATCGGTTTTGCTGGGCTAGTGTACTTCACACAGTCACTATGGCCTGCCATTATCGTGCACACCATTATCAATTGCGCTGGCACCATTAACAACTATCTAGTACCGAACACGAATGAATTCCAAAGCCCTAGTTTTACTGGGTATATTGTGATCATTGTGATTTTTTTACTACTCTCAACATTACCTGGTTTGCTTTACATTAAAGCCAGTCAGCTGCATGTAACAGAACAAAACGACTACTGAGAAAATAGACGCAGAGATTAAATATGACACTATATAAAATATTATTAATTTTATCATTGGCCGTTATGCCCATTATGGCTGCTGATCATAAAAACTTAAGTATAGCGACGACTGCCGCACAATTGGCTTACCAACAGGCAGTACTTAAAATTGAGTCTGATCGAGCATTGCTGCTGGCAGGCAAGTCTATTTCATTTGTAGAAGTTCACGAGGAGCCAACAGGGGAATCAAAATCCACTGCAAAGTTACTGAGTTTAACCTCAAGTGGAGAAGAACATATTACACTATTGGATAACTCGACACAGCGTGAAGCACAAACTGGGCTAAACTGGGAAAGCAGTTTATTAATTAACCCTGCTAGATTTCCAGATAACCCCGCACTTATTAATGAAACCGAAACGACGTGGATATTCCATATTCCTACTATGGTCAGCGCAGATATTGACGACACAGTGGAGCAAGTAGACAACAATAAAGTCAACGCACGGTTGACGTCAGCGTTAACGTCTGAACTAACAGTTTCTAAACAATCACTGCGCTTTGTGTCATTGAAAACATATTCGAAACAGGCGTTTAAACCTGAGTCTTTAGTAAAGATCAGTAAATTCCACGTAAAGATAGACTATGGACAAACTTGGCCAGACGGCCCTTGGGTAGCTAAGTCTATTTCAAGAGTCGTGAAAGGCAGCTATGCATTTTTTATGACAGTTGATGAATCATCTAACACAAAGTTCCTTGACTTTCGAATGGTTAAACAACCTTCATCACCCTAAAGTTTGAAAAACAGCGTTCACACTAAATAACAAGAATTTAGCATAACCGGCATACTTTAGAGTAACAGTGAAGGCTAAGTACTGGCATATCAGTTTACATTTGCAATAAATACTGTTTTAAAAGGCTTAGGCCACCCCTAACCTTTTAAAATTGGTATGATGTAACAAACAATATTGTTTACCTCGACGGTTGAACTAATGCAGCTTCCATACGGCGACGCCTACGGATCCCTTCTAATTGGTGGTTTTGCTGCATACTCCCAATAAAATTAGCGCACTCATTCCAGTTTCCTTGCGCTATTGGTGTATTCAAAATATCTAGTCCTCGATTATGAGCCCCCCGATTAAAGGCTAAAGACAATAATGCTGTTTGCACACTATCCGGAGTGGTTGCGTGCAACAAATGCGGAAACCTCTTGCCAATAGCGACCCAGTAAGGGTCAATAATTACTGGCAGTATTTGCAATGCTTGGCCTTTACTAATACGAATATCAATCAGATTTTTAGCCTTATTTAAATGACTTTTCGCTTCTCGACCTGTTAAGCCTATACAATCTATACATGCGTTTAATTGCGTTTGGTTCAAAATATGAGTGTAGTGTTTAAGAAATTCATCTTTACTTTGTTGCCCTAAATCAAATCCCGGATCTAATGTAACCCCTGAGTGGCCGCCTGGCCAGTAAGCTTTTCCTGCATGCCCTTCACGAGTATGTATCCAAGCCAAATCACCTCGAAATGACTGCAACAAGTTAATGACAGTTGCTGAAGGTGCTTCTAGCTCGGTTACATCTGATTTAAGATCTCCAACGAGTTTATTTTCAATCACCAGCCAGGTGTTATTATCTACTTCACCCGATGCAATCAATGCGTTTTCTTGCTGCAACTTCTTTATCGCATCTTGTGTGCTAACACCAAAGTACCCATCTGCTTCCAAGCGAATACCTATTAGTCTTAAAACACGCTGCAAATGTCGAACTTCATCTCTAAATTCTACTCTGCCACGATTAAAGCCATCATCAAGTTTCAACATACATTAGCCCTTAAATAGCTCCTTTAAGCAGCGTTTTTACTCCTGAGTGCGCTATAGATACAGCTTTGCTACCAAAGCTTGTCCACCTTTGTTCACGTGTATTTAAATCTCGATCTGCCTGCTCAACGAGTTTATTTAGTTTTTCAATAACATCATGTTGGTCAGGATCCATAGGGGTAAGATAACGTGCTGCCGCCTTTAATTGTTCAAGCTGTTGTTGAAACTGCTTGGCTTGACGCATTTCCTCCTCAATAAATGCTTTTTTTTCAACATCTAGTTTTTGTTGAATAACATCAAGACTATTATCAAAATCCTTTTCAAGTTTACCAAACGCTTCAACTAGCCAGTTTTCAATTTTGGTAGAAGCTTCATTAACAACCTCTTGAGCTTCTTGAGTTAATGCAGGATCAATATCTGGTGGCCGAAAGCTAGGCATGTGTAACTCCTTCTTTTATCTAATTTTGACCTGAATGACTAAATTCATCAACACTTTTTGTGACTTTACTGGTGGCTTTATCGATCGTCTTATTTATGACTAATTCTAACTTTTCAAAACCGCTACCAGCTATTTCCATAACTTTCTTTTGGTATCTATCACCCATAATCTTGCCAATGTCACTGCCAAATATGCCGCTGACCGCTTGGTTAATATTGCTACTATAACCGGCCAAAATACCTTTGGTTTGTGTAGAGGCTCCCTTTAAAATCAACTTCCACACAGCCGGTTTAGAAATCTCTTTTTGTAACAATTGCATGGCACCTTTCGTTGAGGCCCAGTGCTGCTCTATTTGCGCTTTTTCACGTTTTAACTGCGTAATGGTCTGAGCAAATTTATTGTCGACCTGCGTTAACTCATTAGCCAAGGTCGTAACTGAGATATTAAGTTCGTTGGGTTGCTTTGCTAAAAACCGAAATACTTCCGCTTCAATCATTTTTGTTTGTTTCTGATATGACTCAATGGCGTTTTGCCATATCAGCGTCTCTTGTTCGTAGCCAAGATGCAAAATATATTCAGCAGCAACACTGCTATCTCGATATTTCGTTTGTATCATATTGAAATTAGTAGCTGAAATACTGGTACAACCGCTATCTCGATTATTGCAAGGATGGGCCTTTATCTCTTCACCAAAAGCATCGGCCCGATCTCGATATACAGCGTGCTGTGCAACGATTTCTGGCCAGAAGTTAGCTTCAATCTGTTGGTCAAGTTTACTAAATATATCTTCTTGTGCTTGGTTGTGATATGACTGTAACGCCTTACCAATTAAGATTTCTGCTCTCATAGACATGATCTGTTTTTTGAGCTTTACTATCTTTTTTCGATCGCCTTGTATTGCATTGAGTAAGCGTTCAGTATCACTCTTAGCGGCTTCTAATGACTTAATATAAGCGTCAATTGTTTGAATATGCCTGATATGCAAACTTTCGGCTGTATCAATAACGGTGCTCGCAACTTCTTGTGTTGTTTGTGAGGTATTCATACAACCATTTAGACAAAGCGCAATCAACATAAAAACAAGCAGTGAAGGTTTCATTTATTTGCTTCCTTTTCAAATACAATGGTTTTAACAATATCCTTATGGATATCAAAAGCAGCTTGCTTTATTTGGTAACAGTCTCGAGGATGTAATGAATGTAAATATTGCTCAAAACTTGCTCGTCGCCTAGCAGCAATGTGGGCAGGCCCTTTTTCGATAGATTTACCCGCTTCTCCGAGTAACTTTTTACCGAACTTATCAAATAACGCAACGGTTTTTCGCGAATAAAAGCCAAGAATAAAGGCAAGTAGCGGTAGACTATATACACCAACTTCATACTCACCTAAATCAAACCAGCCAACAGCAATTGCCGTCACTAATATCCACGCTAAAATCGGGCCATAAACTAGTTTGGTGTAAGCAACCCAGCGTTCACTTGGCCTAAAGTTGTTGTGGCGTAAATACTCAGCAGAAGTCACTAACAAGTTAGCTAGTACACCAAATACGGCAAAAAATATAATCTCAATTGAGCTACCTGCTGGGCTTGACCAAAAAAATGAACGGGCATTACTGAGTCTAAGTGCATTTGCATCTAAATGTTGGGCATAGGTTTTTTGTTGTAAATCAGACAACGTAATTAATAATTTATTCATAATGTTGTTAGATTCTTCAAAGCTTTTTATCGAAGCTAGCTCTTCAGATAAACGTTGCAAACTGCTTTTTGCCTGGTCCCAAACAGCACACCTAATCTTTTTTTGGTCGCACAGAGAATGAGCCAGTGCATCATCAATAACTGTAACTGGGTTGTTTTTTGAAAGTGCAGTTATGTCACTTTCCTGGCCTAAGCTTTTCGCTAATTGGTCTGAGCTTAATCTAAGGTTCTCCATCAAAAGTCTTATTTGATTCGTTCTCTCATTTAAACGTTTTAGTATCGGCGATGCATTCGCTTCTCCCATTGCCCAATTAATCGCGACGGTATCATAAAGAAAGAATTCTCCTTGTGGAGAGAGACGGTAAGATTCACTCAAATTGATCTTAGTGAAGTTAAGCTGTTCATCCGACATAGAGTGAGATACAACATACAAAATCACCCAAAAAATGGTCAATAAGATTAAACCACTAACAAAAGTTTGCCCTGACTTTCGACTTTGCTGAGGTGTGAACATATAACCATCCATAGTTAATAGTAGCGAGCTTAAGATGTACAATTTTCATACAACACTATACAGATATAGTGGATAATTTAAAAAAGCGCAAGTAATCTATGCTGAAGCCACAATGACTCAATGAAAGTGCTCGAAATAGTTCACCCTAGTAACAACACAAGAGAAAAATACATCTGGGCAATAAAAAGTCACTCAGTAAGGCGATATTTTATATGTGTTAGTCGTCAATTTGATTCAAGCTAAACAATATGGTTTAACATAAACCAATGTAACTCAAGCATTTGTGCTAAACTAAAAAAGACATTAACTCAGGAGGCTGTAATTAAGAGTGAGTAGAGCAAAGCTAAGTCAAGATGAGAACTTATCCTTCAAGATCAACTATCAACTTCTGCCCAAAGAAACCAATCAACTCGACCTGTATTTTTCAATTCCAACCGATATGGGGATCAATACAAATACACTCAATGAAGTCGACTTCTTCAATGCCAACATTAAATCTCATAGTGCCTACTACTCTGAGCAATTACATTTACCATTGGTTCATAGTCGCTTTATCAGCCAAACCAAGCGAGAAAAAACCGGTTATCGGCTCAACTTAAACTTATTTTGCTACCAGCTCAGAATCGCACTAGACGCCGATGTGAAAGCCACACTACAGCTTAAAGAGCCTGATGAATTTTTCCCTGCCGTGGCTATGTTAGTTGAACAAACAGACCGCTTACTGAAAAGTTTAAGGCGCTATACCCCGCCCGACAACAAGCTCAAATCATATTTTCAAAATGCTGACAACTACCTCAGCTGGCATACCGAACAAACATTTTTAAAGTTACTCTCCAGAGGCCCTAAATCAAGTGAGTTTAGCGAAGAACGTGCCACGTTAATTGATTTTTGTCAGCAAGAAAGCCAATACAGAACTGAACAAACCTACAACTCACAAGTGACATTGGACGACCCAAACCGCATCACCAATAAAATGAAGCTACTCGAACGACTGATTGAATATGGGGTGGTGTTTAATAAACAAACCACTGACTTAACGTTAAACTTAAAGCGATTAGTAAAAGGACTCGTAACCGGCGTGATCATGGCATTTGTGATGTTTATTGTGCTTAACGCGCGCTCTAATTTTCAAGAGGTTACCGTTGCCCTCATCGCGCTACTAGGTGTAATTTATGGACTCAGAGAAACATTCAAAGAAGATTTAACCCAATGGGCATGGCGCTTAATACAGCGAGGTCGCCCCAAATGGCGTAATAAATTTAAAAACTCCGTGAGTGACGATATCGTCTGCACACAAACCATTTGGCTCGAGCACATTCGCAAAAAAGACCTACCACCTGAGGTTAATAAATTATTTAAACAACGCCGGCAGCAAAATAAGCAGGCTGCACATTTAATGCATTTCTGTACTAAAGATCAGGTTCATGTCAGTGAATTCTTGCCCGGTTACGATGAAGTGCAGCAACGTATTACCTTCAACATGGCTTCATTTGTTCGCTACCTGAAGAAAGGTGCTGGAAAGCTATATACCTTAGAAGGCCAAAAGGTATCTAAAAAGTCGGTAGAACGGCGCTACCAAATTAACCTTGTGCTACGGTTTTCAACCGATCACAGTACGCAACTAGAACGTTACAAACTCACCATGAACCGTTCTGAAATTGTTGCGATTGAACTGATGGACGAAGCAGTCGCAGAGTAATCTACAAAAGCGCTACATCAATGAAACTTAGAAGCGTCAATTATAGTCTGTCAAAAAGTGATAAACATATGAATAAAATTATCGCATTCGTATCTTAATGACTTAATACCGCAATGGCTTATACATGACTGCTTAGGAAAATAAAAAGTATGTTTAACTATCAGGCAATTAATAATAGATATTGAATAGTTTATATAGTTGAACATATACCATCAATACTGTGACCGTTAACTCCAAGCATGTTAACAAATACCCTTTTCTTAGTTTTTATAAAGAAAAAATTTGGAACTCATAGACTAATGAAATTAACGCTGACTTTTCTGCTGTTCAAAATGAGGGAAATAACCTGAGCTTGGTTCAGTATAATTTGGCGGTATTTCACCTGAAAATAATCCCCCATACACTCTTTCTCATCAATAGTTTCAACATTTCATAATTGACAGGTTTCACCGCTGTCGTCTATGTCATTATAAGCTGTTGGATAAGTCATTTCCCACATTTCAATCACGATCATTTGCCCCCCAATCAAAATCATAAGTGACAACTGCTAGAGGGTTTAGCCAATGCCAAAACTATTCATCTTGCTCAAAAGCAAACAAGAGCTCATCCTTCATGTCGCTAACATAACTACCAACATAGTTGCTACCGAGTCGTTTTGCGTTCTCTCGTATCTCAGTAACACAAAAACATAGCATGCCATACGCTTCTGCTTCAGAATATTCTGGTGTTTAAAATATCATTAAGAAACTTCCAAAAGCAGATATTAAATGAGGTGTATTAAATTGCTTTGTAATTACTGTCATATTAATTACCCCCGACTTCGATCAGAGTAATAATATGCTTCATATTAGCCATTGAATTGAATTTCGACTGTTTCGTGTCAGGAGTTAACAAGGGCGTGTTTTCTTGCCTGTCTAATACACCACCTCATAAAACGCTATATACCTTGCTGTAGCATTAACGTGATCTTGATCTAAATAAAACTTCCAAAAATAAAGCACTAAGTCACTTACTCCTGATAATAAAAATTCTACCCCACTTTCTTTGATACATTTAAAACACTTGAATGAAACCTTTAATTAACATACATTCACTGTGTTTTGTTCAAAAACACAACAACTAAAATTAAAGGATAATATCTATGATACCGTGTAAAGTTCGCAAGGCCGTACTTCCAGTATGTGCATTGCTTTTGTCATCAGCTACTTTTGCTGGTGTATTAGACGCTTCAGCGCAAAAAACAGACATCGCTAAAATTGTTTCTCATCAGCTATCGCTTAATGCGGGGCACGCTGGGATCACCACCCAAGATGTTAAAGAGCATATTATTAATCACCCTGATGCACAGTTTATTAAAATAAACTTTGCGCAGTTGTCGTTACCTGAAGGCGCATACATTGAAGTCAGTAATTTAGAAGGTACAGAAAGCTATCGTTATGATCACAATGACAGCGATGTCAAAGCATCTATGTCGGTGTCATCAGACACAGTTAAAGTAACGCTAGTTTCACCTAGCTCAGTACAATGGGGCGAAAGTCATGGTGTTGAAATACAAGATTTCTATGCCGGCTTCTCTGATTTTGAATTAGCTGAAAGAGCCGCTATTTTTGAAAGTGGTGATATTCAGCCTAACTCGACTTGCGGTGTTAATGAGCGTCAAGACGTTGCCTGTTGGGAAGAGTCTCACCCGGTTGAATATGAACGTAGCCGCCCAGTTGCGCGCTTGCTTATCGGTGGTCGTAGCCTGTGTACTGCGTGGCGTGTTGGTGCCGATAACCATATGTTTACCAACAATCACTGCTTTAGTAGAGCAGCAGATACCAAAAATGTTGAAGTGTGGTTTAATTACCAGCGCACAGGCTGTGGTACTGGCACAACCAATAGCACAGTGAAAGTAAACGGCGACCAGCTTTTGGCTACCGATTATGCGCTAGATTACACCTTATTTACTGTGCAAGAGTTTGAAAAAATTAAACAGTTTGGCCACTTTGGGCTAGATGCAAATGCACAAAATCAAGGCGAGCGTATCTATATCCCGCAGCATGGTGCGGGTAACCCGAAAGAGTTGGCAATTGAAAGTGACTTAAACGCAAATGGGCTGTGTCAGATTGACCAAACCGTCACAGCGGGTCGTGGTAGCGATACAGACATGGGTTATAAATGTGACACCATCGGGGGCTCTTCAGGCTCACCTGTACTGTCGGCAAAAAACAACGATGTTATTGCCCTACACCATTATGGTAATAGCACGCAGTGTACAACTAAATTAAACCGCGGCACACGCATTGAGTTAATTTGGCCAAAAGTAGCCACCCATTTTGGTGGCGTGTTACCAGTAGGAGATAATGGTAACTCAGGCAATAACCCGCCAGTTGCTCAGATTACGACACAGTGTTCGCAATTAACATGCAGCTTTGATTCAAGCATGTCATCTGACTCTGACGGTAATATTGTCACGACTGCGTGGGATTTTGGCGATGGTACAACAAGTACGACTGCTGGTTTAGTCACACATACCTATCAGCAAGCCGGGACATATAACGTCTCGCTGGTTGTGACAGACAACGGCAACGCGCAAGACAGTGCCGTAGTTGAGGTGACAGTCACCGCAACTGGTAACCAAGCGCCTGTAGCGGACTTCACATATTCAACTAATGGTCTAGCAGTAAACTTTACCGATGCTTCAACAGATGACTCAGGCGTTATCGAGTATTTATGGGCGTTTGGTGATGGCAATAGCAGCCAAATGCAAAACCCATCTCATGCCTACGTTGCTGCAGGTACTTACCCTGTCACACTCACAGTGACCGATGCACAAGGTGAACAATCGACTAAATCAAGTTCAGTCGTCATTTCGGATAGCAACTGTAATGTTGCCGTATGGGATAGTTCAAGTGTTTACCTCAAAGGCGACCAAGCGTCTCAAAATGGCAGCGTTTATGAAGCGAAATGGTGGACACAAGCTCAGTCTCCGGCAGATAACTCGTCTACATGGGCAGTTTGGAAATGGGTGAAAAACTGTAATTAAGTGATTTGAACTAATACAAGATTGAACCGAGTTAAAGTGCCAGCCTTGACTTGGTTCAACCTTTTATTTCCACGTTTCTAAAATAGATGTGACGGTTAGTGGCCGAATACAAGAAAGTGTATAATTCGCTAAATAATGCGGGTCAAACCGCTTGCTTCATTGTACTATTTAGCTCAAATATATCAGCATCATATGCTATTAACGCAGAGTCTTTTAGCAGGCGCTCTTTCTTCAAGTATGATGTCAATTCAATTACCCGAAAACTAGATGCTTGCTCCAATAAATCATGGATCAGATATTCTACAGTCGCTCCGTTACTCAATACCCTCTATAAATACTATAGCGTCAAGAATCAGTGAAAAATCAGTAAAACGTCATGTTTACCTCTTTAATATCTTTATAATTTCCCTAAATTTTTCATTAAAATAAAGACGGTGCTCTATGTCATCTAAAAAAATTTCAGGAATAAAATGTCTACTGTTTTCTATCTGCTTTCTTAGCGTAACGACTGGATGTCAAACGAATGAAAAAGTGACTTCCCAACCTTTTTCCATTATTTATGGGTTCAAAGAAGGTGATAATAAATCAATTTATTTGAGCGATGAACAAGGGAAGAAACGTATAAAAATTATTGATGTGCCTAATAACGCAGGCGGCTACCCTGCGGTTTCGCCTACAGGTAAGCAAATTGCTTTTTATGGTAAATACGACAAACGAAAAACTTGGTCTATTCACACCGCTGATATCGATGGCACCAACATGCGCCGTTTAACCAATTTAAAAAACGCTTGGGACTACGGCCCTGCTTTTTCTTCTGATGGGAAAACCATTGTATTCGGCCGAGAGTACACTGATAAAAACGGCGACATGCAAGAAGGGATTTGGCTGATGAACTCAGACGGCACCGAACAACACCAGATAAAAGGATTAGAGGGAGGCGCTCCTGAGTATATGCCCGATGGACGACTACTCTTTCATTCTAAAGGCCGCTTTTCTAAAACGGCTGCAGCGCAAATAAGCATTGCCAATATCGATGGTAGTAACGTGATCCAACTTACCAATGATGATACAGATAACTTCAACCCAAAGATCTCGCCTGATGGCACCCAAATCGCTTACCTTTCAAATCGAGATGGTAACCAAGAGGTTTATGTGATGAACGTCGATGGCTCCAACCAAACACGGCTTACTAGAAACCGAATTAGAGATGGTGACCCTGCCTGGTCTCCTGACGGTTCTAAAGTCTTTTTTACATCACAGAACGTATTTGGAATTTATGATATTTATAAGGTCGACAAAGATGGCTCATCCACTGAGAGAGTGCTAATTAATGCGTCTCAAACAGCCACTGTCTATCACGTTGATAAGCACTATCTGGAAAGGTTAGCGCACGCCAGACAACAATAAACAAATATGGCGTAACGGAGTATTGGCAAGAATCATCACCTAGATACAGGTACTCTTATCTGTATCTAGCAAAGCCAGGGAAGTACACAAATTTAGTAACTAATAACATATCAAAAATACATTTCTGGTAGATTGGTTAAGACTCCACCTGACAGGCAGTTAAGAGCGAGAAGTAGACGGCCAGTAAACTCGTTTTTGGACAGAAACGTATTAGAGACGAAGGACAGTTGTGTCCAACAACTGTCATTCGTAACGCCGCCTTAAGCTATGAGTGAACGTGTGCTATGTTTGAGCATTAGCGAGTTCGGCACGCGTTTGCGAGTCAGTCTTAAAGGCTTTTTAACTATCTCTTAAGTCAGCTAAACTGAACAGGTATAATGCAGCAAGCGCTTCTGTAACCTTAATGCACATAGTCAAATATTCTTTGTAATCGCAGCTAACTGAATCACCATTGTTCTTTGTATACGAGATTTTAGATTTTTTGGAGCTATACACCATATTGTTATGAAATGAAGCATTTCGCAGGTGATTATCATAGCACTCAGACAATTTTAGTAGTTCAGCGTTTCCTGTTAAGCACCTCAACTTATCTCCGTTTCCGTTATTGACATACTTACTTAAAGAATCAATTCGTTCAAACGTGTGAGGATTACCTCGTACAATTGAGTTATTCAGACCTGCTGGAATAAATAAAAGCTTCGCTAGAGCTTCATAAGCTGAGCTGTAATATTTTTTCGTTCGATTAAAGTTTGTGGAAGAGACTTTAACACGTCCTGAAATTTCAATACCTCTATTGAGATACGTAAACACTTGCGAAAATTCACCAAAAGAATCAATGAATTCTTCCAGTATATCAAATACATTTACCGATTGAGTTTTACTGAATTCAATTAAGGCTGTTAGATCACCAGCTTGCGCCTGAGCTGATTGCAAGTTTTGATAAATTTCTAAGCCATAAGCACCAATAACATACTTAAGAAACTTTTCTTTATAGTAGTCTTCACCCATTCCAGTTTGTTCTTCAAACACTTTCACATTTTTCAAAATGTAGCTGTCAGCTAGCTCTACCTTTCCTTTATTAAGCAAAGACCAAACCTTAAGATAAAAACGCATTATCTCACTGTTGTAATTTTCGTAAGTTGCTCGATGAGCAATGATACCATTGCTTTCTTGCTTATCCAGTTCCTCTCGCATTCGCCCCATCTCCAGCACATTTGAAAGAGTAGCCCTAAAAATATCTCCAGCTTCAACAACTTTATTCCCAACCCCAAAATCTGGATTCAGGTGAACTTGTATAGCGTCTGCATACTCAAAATCAGCTTCGACACAGTTTTTACCATATTTATATCTAACATCAGTAACGGAATGCATGTTCTCTAAACCAAACTGCATTTCCTCTTCGCACTCAGTGCATGGAAATGTGTGATTTTGGCTATCTTCACGACCAAGCGTTACTTTGAGCAAATGTTTAGTTTCGCATGTATCACATGCGACTCTTGGAGTTATTACCATTATATTCCTCGTACTAATTTGATAAAGATCGTTAACGCCTAAATAACAGGCTAAGTAATAGTTGGCTAAAATTGTGCAGCGAAGCGAAACATAGCCAACTGTTACGTGTCCTTGTTGATTTTCTTTTTATATTTCAATCGAACACTTTAACCAACTTAGCTGAGTTCGCTGGTATTTTAACCCATTTATCTCTAGTCGTTTTCCAAAATATTCTAAACTCATTTTGCCATGAATCTTCGCTAGATTTTAAAAAGTGATTACGGTTATGATCTGAGGTATACCTACAAGAATCCATGATACCTTTACAACCAAGTTGTCTATCAATATTCTGACGTAGTTTTTCAATATTGATGATTTCTACACAGGCTTTTTTATCCATTTTTTTAGCTATGTCTTCACTAAAGCTATTGCAAAATGAAAGAATAAGACCATCGTCTTTGTAATAACTTGCATTGATGATATCTGGTTGTTTAATACCATTACTTGTAAAGTTTTTTATAGTTATATTTCTTGAGCCTTCAATACTAATTCCATGCTGTCTTAGGCTAGGAATAGACACTGCGGATTCATGGATTAAGTTTTCATCAGGAGTAAATATTCCGGCTCGGTCTTCTGAAAGGTATGAGCTTGCAAGAGAAATTGGAATTGAACCTCCCTTAACCCACGCATCAACCCATTCTACTTCTGTCAAATATAGATACTTACGCACAAACCATCCTTGAAATATAACGCCTTACTAATGGGCGCATAAATGCTTGGCTAAAATTAGCGACGAAGGAGCGCAAGCCAAGCGTTTTGCGTCCTTTTGAGTAACTTGTTAGCTTTCACCTTTTACCAAATAGGTAGGTTTGTCTTTTCTCTTAACAATATTAAAAGACTTAAACGCTACTCTTGAAGTTGTTACTGAAATTTCATGCCCCAAAGGCAACGCTTGTTGAATATCAGATTTAGTTAAAGTTTTATTCATTGCGCCAATAATAATCCCTTTAATTACTATCTGCCCCTCAAGGTCGAAAAAGTCATGACCGCTATCGTGATAGAATTCATCATCCATTAAATGAACCCGATATTCATCTTCATAGCTCCATTCAATGTACTTAGTAGTGCATAATTCAAAGAACTTACGTTTAGCTTCATTATCTTTTTGTGAAAACAACTTTTCTAAATCTACATTTTCTCTACTTTCTCGATAGCGAATAGCTTCAGCCGCTTCGCTAGGTACTTCTAACTCGAGCGCAACACCTTTATGTTTATCGCCATAATGCCCCCATAAGAGCGGGCTATTCCAACTAGCGCTGCAACAAAGAACTCGAAATAAGTTATCAATTTTTTTCTTGTTTTCATTTATCACAGTCCTATTAAACTTATCATCCAATGTCATAGAAGTCAGTTCAAATGGGTCGTTGAAATCAGAGAAACGAGAAACCTTTAACCTTTGGTCTTTTAATGCTTTCAATGCGTATTCTTCAGAAAGAAAGTGGAAAAGTTTCACCGTGATTCCTTGTGATAGCTAACGCCTCAAACACCGGCATGGTGAAGTTGGCGACTTTTTTGGAACAAAAAAGGTGACAGCTTTACCATGTCCGCGTGCTTTGACTTGTTAGGCGATGGTAGATATACCTGATTTATAAGGTTAATAACAACCAAATTACGCCGTTGTATCTTGGTATGTGACTGAGTGCCCGTCGGCATGCAAGCTGGCAATTTTTTGTGCAACAGCTCGATAGAAAGTACCGTTGTCACTGTTTGTGAAAAGATCTCCTTGGCAATCGACTGGAATGCTCCCATCTGTGCTCTCTGTAAGAGTTCTATTACCACTAGGGTGATGTGAAACTTTTAATACTACTTCTGACATTTCTGGTTTTCCTTTTAATGTGGGAATTTCTAAACACGCCTAACAATTTAATATCGACCCATTGGGTCGTTTTTCTACCGAGCCACGGGTCATTTTTATCATTGTACCAGTTCTATCACAATAACTAACTTGTTGCTAAAGATATATTTTTAATCATTGTAGAAATTATGGAAAGGATAAAAACGACCCAATGAGTCGTTTTCTTGACTATAGGAGAAACACAAAGCAACTGGGCATAAGAGCAGTGTTTTAAAAATAATTTTCTAATGGCCGCTATTTTTTGAGGCATTCGCCTAAACACGTTTTGGGGCAAAGACAGCTTAAAAATGCCGCCTTTGATAAATTAACAATCTGTTTCTCTGGATATCTTAATTGCATCTTCAATCTCAATTCCGAGATATCTAATTGTGTTATCTATTTTGGTATGACCAAGTAACAATTGAACAGCTCTTATATTTTTAGTCCGCGCATAAACCAGAGTTGCTTTAGTTCGCCGCATTGAATGTGTGCCGTATAAATCAGAATCAAGTCCTAACTGCTCAGCCCAACTCCTTATGATAGATCTGTAATATGAATAGCTTATTGGTTGATTAACACGACGAACGCTCCGAAACAAATAATCACTAGGTTGCAAAGCAACATTTTGAACCCAACGACTAATGCTCTGTTGCGTTCTTGGTGTTATTTCAAATTGAACTTCAATTCCTGTTTTCTTCTGCGTCCATTGAACTCTCTCAAAAACTTGATCTTGGGTAGCGACATCTCGAACCTTTAAAGACAATAAATCACATGACCTTAGTTTACTGTCTATAGCCAAGTTAAGTAACGCTAATTGCATTAAGTTATTTTGAATTTCAATTCGAGTACGAATACGCCAAATTTCTTCAAGTTTGAGAGGACGTTTCACCCCAGTCGCATTTTGATTTAGTTCTTGTTTCATAGTGACCTCCTTATTAAAAGTCACTATTGATAATAGCTAGATTACTTTGTTAACTAAGGCTTGGACAGAACCTTCACAGTTGGCACCTCTTAACTCAGAAATGCCCCTTTTCAAGTTATTTAACTGAAAAGAATGTTCAGTTTTAACTTGAGAAACTAAAGTTCGCTCTGACCCAACAAAAATTGGATGGTCATACGGAACTGGATTCATTAGAACAGGCATGTTTGTATTATGGAGATAGATATGCGCAATCAAACCATTCATATAGAATCGATAGACTTCTCTATCATGTACTTTTAGTTTGATGGGAGCAAAATTATGTGCCGGCCCCTCTGTTGTTAATTGAATTAAAGTAGTAGGAAATAAACTCAGATCGTCTTCGCTTTCCCCTATAATAATTTGTCTTAATTGTTCTTTTTGGTTTCTGTTTAATATTATGTCTTCAAGTTCAGGTAAGGTTGAAACCGCAGCTCGCCATAACAAACTTAAAAAGTACTTTCTGATTTTTCTCGGTTCACTAAAGCTCACAACGGTTAGCTCATTTTTTGAATGAGTTGCTTGCATCCTCACTTTATCACTTGACCAAAGTAAGCCTTGCGCTCTGAGTTCATCTATCGCATGAGAATCAATATCGGATAAAAAATCTTCACCTTCTCTAATTACAATTGATTTATCATACCAACTATCAGCACGCTTGATAAAACGTTTCTGTGGGGCTTTTACGTCTGGTTGAAGGAACTTATTCCCTGATTTCTTAGGCCTAGTTAAAGACTTAGGAATGATATGAGATTTAACATATTTTCCTTCTTTTCCTGTTAATTGACATATACCCACTAAATAGATCCTTATTAATAACTGTTTCATTTCAAATGTAACAACTAACTTGTTGCTAAAGATATACTTTTAATCATTTTAGAAATTAAAAAAAGGATAAAAACGACCAAACGGCTCGTTTTTTTGAATATAGGGCAAACACAAAGCAACTGGACATAAAATCAGTGCTGAAAAATAATTTTGTAATGACCGTTGATCACTCTTTTGAGGCATTTGCCTAAACACTTTTTGGGGCAGAAACGACTTACGTTGATGGGCCGCCTTGTTCTTTTGACTGCCGCTCAATCGTTGCCATGTTTGCTAATGTTCTAATGCTAATGCCTGTATTACTTTAAATCGCTTGTACACCTTGCTCAAGTAGGCCTGCATCTTTTAAGTAAGCTTCAATATCAAGGTAAGTTGAAAGCATTGTCATGGCTTTGCTTTTGTCTTGCTCTTTTGTGGCATTTAGCATGGCATTGACCATCACATTGCCAAGCTTAAGCTGCTCTTCGTCGTCGAGCTGCATCAGGGTTGGTTGGTAGCCCACACGCATCAGCATGAACTAGTTTGATAGCAGAGGTCTTAAAACCTTATTAAAGATCATCCCTTCCTAGTATTTTTAGAGTTAGCCAATGATATGCATGTTGTCTTCACAGAATTGATTTGATTGTCTAATAAAAGTAGGTGTGAAGAGTTATAGAAATAAAAAAACTCTCAGACTTTTAATTAATCTTGCAGGGTTATATTTCAATTTTTATGCGGGGTTACACTACAAATTTGCAGACTTATACTTCAAACAACAAAAAGAGGAGATTGGGTGGTAGTCTTACCAGCCACATCTCGGCACACAAGTCACACGCTGTGGCTGCTCCCTTCCGGGCCTGACCAGGTTCACATGCTATTGTTGCGAGAGGACCAATAAGACCACCATAGTGGGCCTTGTTGGGCGCGGGGTAATTATCTCTAGAATTGTTATCAGTTACAAGGAAAAACTCATTAATTACGACCAACTGCTTAAACATCAAACAATTGGTCGTAGTAATTTACTCAGCTAACTGCTTTTGCAAGGTCACTAAACGTTGTTTTACCTTTTTCATATTATTTGGCCCCATACGTAAAAACTGCTTTTGTACATCACTTAACTGCTCCCATTCAGGATACGCATAGCGATAAGTTACTGAGTTTTTGATCAAGGGTAAGGTCGTTTCAGGCACTGGGGTGTCTAATAGCTCTTCAATGGCTTGTACCAGCACACCGTTAAATTCATCACCTTCGTAACCAATCTCTTCGTAGGCTTCTACAATAAGGGGTTGAAATTGCTGATATAAGCGGACAATTTGTGCAGTACTTAGATTAGCAAACATGGTGGCATATGGGGTATAACGCTCATAACTATTAGGGTCTGTCACTATGATATCGTCTTCTAACGCCATAAATGCCTCTGCTGGGCGATTTACTGGCATGTGCTTTTTCGCTATGGTCCCTTTGGCGGTATTATCAACAAATACCACCATGCGTCTGATCATGTCATCTGATACAAACAACTCAACCGACTTTTCTGCCATGTATTCTGCAATACGATTGCGTACCGCGTTATCGCTATCGTCCAGCTTCAAAGGCGCTGGCGCTGCAATGTTAACTTTTGCAACCGGCTCTGGCTGCACTAGGCTCGGCTGCGTATTAATCGTGGTATTCGCTTGCTGTTGAGATGCCGTGTTTTCACTATTTGACGCATTCACTGCTTGCTCTGCACTGGACTCTGCTTGCTCCGGTTTTAACCCTGCCGTATTCAGCTGTGGGACTTGTGCTGCGGGTACTACAACATCTTGCTCAAACTTTTTATTTTCCTTCGGATTATCTTTTTTCATCGATAATACAAAAACCGCCACCACAATAAGGGCCATAGCAGCAATCGCCGCAAGCAACATTTGGCTTTGAGAAGGCTTTGATGGGGAGGAATGTTCTGACATAGCAGCTCCATTAATTGGTTTAAAAACAATATTCTTTGAATATTTTAAAATAAAAACATAAAGTAAAGGTAACAAACTTTACTTGCAAGAGTACAGCCATACATTACTGACGACGTTTGTACCAAAAAGTTCATTCTATTAAAGGGGATTTATGAGTATAAAGCAACGCAATTCAGATAAACCAAAGGTTGCTCTGTTACTCACCGGAGGCGGCGCCCGAGCTGCATACCAGGTCGGCGTACTAAAAGCGCTCGCGCAAAGTATGCCTCGCACAGCGCCATTACCTTTTCAAATCATCAATGGCACGTCAGCAGGAGCCATCAATTCTGCCGCTTTAGCCTGTTATGCTTCATGTATGCATTTGGCCGTGCGTAAAATAGAGTGGGTTTGGAAGAACTTTCATACGCACATGGTTTATAAGAGTAATTTTAGTGGCGTTTACGGCAGAATATTCTCTAATATCATGCGCAGCTTTAAAGCTGAATTTTTAAACTTGCCTCCAGCCAGCTTACTCGATAACACCCCGCTACGTACGCTGCTCAGTGAGGTATTAGATTTATCTCGTATTGACCGAAACTTACATAGACATTATTTAGAAGCGGTGTCCATCACCGTATCTAGCTATTCTACCGGAAAATCAGTGGCATTTTATCAAGCAAATAATGTTCAACCATGGCAACGCTCAAAACGAGAAGGAGTTGCTGATAATATTACGCTTGATTTGCTCATGGCATCCAGTGCTATTCCTATGCTGTTTCCCAGTGTTCGAGTAAAGCATCATTATTACGGCGATGGATCAATCCACCAGCTTTCACCACTAAGTCCATCGATTCATTTAGGTGCAGAAAAAATATTCATTATTGGTGTTGAACAGCCAAAGCCGCATCAACCTCTGGGCTACGAGCCGCATTTCCCTGGTATGTCTACCGTTGCTGGGCATTTACTTGATAGTGTTTTCAGCGACACATTACAGTCTGATTTAGAACGGCTTGAACGGGTTAATCGTACCGTGGGGTTACTACCAGCACGAGATAAACATAAGGAGTTAAAACAAGTGTCTACGCTATTAGTCAACCCGTCTGAAAACTTTACTACGTTAGCTTCAGAGTACTATGATGATATGCCTATGGCAATAAAACTACTATTGCGTGGAATTGGTATAAAAAGGCATTCTCAATCAAGTTTATCCAGTTATTTATTATTTGAAAAAGCCTATACACAGAAGCTAATGGAAATCGGTTTTAACGATGGTATGGCTCAGCTTGACGAGATCAGAGCATTTTTACACTTAGATAAAAAATAAAGTGCACTTATGCCAAGCCCTCGAGTAAATATTGCTCTGCCCGTTCAACTCGTCTTGGTTTGCCTTTTAACAATAAAATATCGTTAACCAATAACATTGTTTCCTCAACGGGCGAGTCTATCTCTTCACCATTGCGACGCAATGCGGTGATCACAACTCTTTGCTTATCCAAAGCCAACTCTTTAATGGTTTTATTCACAGCATAGGCCGATTCAGGTAAAGCGATAGCATGAAGGTACTCAAGCCTATCGGTCGAGTGCTCTGATAAGTCAGCACTGTCACCCGCAAAAAAACCATGCAAGTACTCATACCTATTTTGTCGCTCTTTGCTTACCCGCTTTAAAATCCGGCGCATCGGCACACCCGACATATACAACACATGCGATACCAGCATTAAGCTTGCTTCTAGCGCTTCAGGTACCACTTCAGTCACCCCTAGCTGCTTTAACGCTTCTAAATGAATGTCGTCTCTCATGCGTACTAAAATCTTTACCTCAGGTGCGGCTTGTTTTACTGAATCTATGAGCTTTTGACATTGCTCAAAATCACCACAAGTAATGATCAACAACCGTGCTTTATCTACACCCGCCGACTCCAATATGGCTTTTTGTCCTGCGTGGCCAAACAATACGGGTTCGCCCGCTGTTTGCGCTTCTTGCACCAGTATTGGATTGCGCTCTATTGCCACATAAGGAATGGCTTCAGGCTTCAAAAACCGGGTGATCGTTTGCCCTACTCGCCCGTAGCCAAGGATCACAACATGATCATTTAACGCGTCGACTCCTAAGCCATGATGAAAGTCACCTGAGAAGCGCTCCTTGTCTAATTTAAACCAACTGAGAATGCGCTCAGTTTGTTCAATTAAGTATGGCGTCAACGCCATTGAAAGCACCCCTAAAGCAATTAAGAAGGAGGCAATATTGGCATCCAACAGTTGATGTTTGCTGGCAAGCGCCACCAGTACAAAACCAAACTCGCCCATTTGCCATAATAAAATACCGGTTGCAATAGCATCTTTTTTACGCTCTCCCATCAATTGCGCAGAAACCATAATGATCAACAGCTTAAAAAATAGCAATGCGCCTAATGCAAGTACAATGTATAAAAATGAAGACACAACATAAGGTATATCAAGCTGCATACCGACGGTGACAAAGAATAACCCCATCAAGATATCGCGAAACGGTCGTATCTCAGCTTCTAATTGATGTCGATATTGACTTTCACCTAACATCATTCCAGCTAAAAAAGCGCCTAATGCCATCGATAAACCAAACAAGTAAGTTAATCCACCCGCACACAATGCGACAACCAATGTGGTTAGCACAAATAGCTCATCAGTTCTAACTAACGCTACTTCATTGAATATTTTAGGTAGTAACCACTTACCTACAGCCCATAAAAACACACATACTAGTGCGCCTTTGGCCAATGCAAGACTCAAAGCGCCGACGAGTACTTGATTGTCTGATTGCGCAATTAAAGGAAAAGCAATAAGCAACGGAACTACGGCAATATCTTGAAACAGCAACACACCAATTGCGAGCTGGCCACTGCGTAAATTAAGTGAACCGGATTCTTTCAATAACTTTACAACAACTGCCGTTGACGAGAGCGCGACTAAGCTTGCAATAACAAATGCTTCAAGCCAATTGAATTGCAAAAACCACAATAGTGCAGTACCTAATAACGTGGTCAATACAACCTGTAAACTACCTAACCCGAACACCAAATGACGCATTGCCATTAATCTAGGAACTGAAAACTCTAACCCAAGACTAAATAATAAAAACACGATGCCAAGTTCAGCTATAAAGTGCATTTCATAGCTAATCGTCATCCAGCCAATACCATGGCTGCCAGCAAGAATACCTGTCACTAAATAGGCTAAGATTGCAGGTAAACCAACGCGTTTAAACAACCACACTAAAATTACAGCGGCAAGTAATAGCGCAAACACTTCGGCAAATATAGTCTGCAAACAGCCTCCTGAGCGTCAAAAAGTTGCTAATTAAATGAACAAGCTTTCATTAACTATAGCAAGCAGCTGTTTTTCAGCCAGTTTAAATTTATGGCACGAATTTAGCTTTATATTTCCCATCATTGTATTTAGGGGAATTATAAATGGAGAATGTCCATATTTTGACTCAGCGAATGCCCACGCGTGGCGACTATTTGCCGTTCAGTAACGAGCAATTCACGAGTCAGCCAGAGCCTACTCATCGCTTAGTTGAACAGTTACAAACAACATTACAGCTCGATGAGCAGCTCACCTTGTTTGCCGACTATGCAAAACGTATTATTAAATTATCTGGCCTACAGTTCCACTCCTCCTTAGGCGTGGCGCAAATGAAAGATAGTGACAATCAATATACACCTTATACTTTTGATCTTGAGCTTAATGGTGAGCACTTAGGGCAACTCGTTTATTTTTGCCAGTATCAATTAAGCAGCAGTATTCAGAACAAATTACGTCATTTACACAGTGCACTACTTTATCCTCTTCGCAATGCACTGATGTACAGCCGAGTTTTACAGCTAGCAACTAAAGATTCATTAACAGGGCTTAACAACCGTAGTCAATTTAATGACAATCTTGCACAAAAGTTAGAGCGTAGCCGGCGCCACCACCGTAGTTTTAGTTTAATGATATTAGATTTAGATAACTTTAAAGCAGTCAATGATGTACATGGGCACAAAGCTGGTGATGATGTACTCATTGAATTTGCCAATATTCTAAAACAGTCAATTAGAGCAACTGACAGCGTGTATCGATTTGGTGGGGATGAATTTGCGGTGTTAATTGATGACCCTGAATTTCCTACTAATAAATTAATCGCAGAGCGTATTATGGCAACCGTGCAACGGTGTGGTCTATTAGCAAATTTTGGTGTAACAACCAGTATTGGATTTACACTGGCTGCAAGCCATGATTGTGAAAACGTAATATTTTCACGAGCAGATAAAGGTTTATACAAAGCAAAAGCGGCGGGACGAAACTGCGCTCGCGCAGTTTGATAATCACAGGCTCAGCCCCCCTAGCTGAGCCTTTTCTCACTCACTTACCTATTATTTATTCAGTTTACTGACGTACATATGATAGAAAAATAACAGCAATGCCATACCAAAAAAGAAGCCATTTATCACCCATGCTAACGCTATAAATGTCGGAAGTTCAGTGACGATGATCAGTACCAAAGGCGCCAATACGGCCATAATAAAAAAGATACCCCCTTTACCATGCCAATAAGCCAACAGGGTCACACTGGTCAATTGACCGAGCAATACAGCATAAATGACATTGTTGATATTCATTGCTTGATTAAGGAATAACATCAAAAAAATAAGCCCAGTGAGCAATAATGCCCAAGGGGATTGCTTAGCCAATGAAGCGCCAATCTTCAGATTATCTATCACTGCGTTCTTCCCAATAAATTCCACACTCTTGCGTTACGTGATCGTGGTTAAAATAATACCCAACCACTTGTACCAGCACATCGTTATAATAAATCAGTGGCACCAATGCACGCTGCCAAGTCGGCACTTTGGCATCTTTCAACCAATGCTTAACCGTGTTTCGTCCGGGTTTAAATTGCGGTTTTATTTTATCGTTTAAACACCCAAACCTAATCGACACAACTTCATCAGTGCGCGGCGCTCGAATCCCTCTTCCTTGCTTTACGCATAAAACATAGCCTGTTTCAAACATCACAGTATCTAGGCCGACATTGCTTTTTTCAATTGGCTTATCTTGGGTGACGACCCAGTACAGCAGGCCTCTGTAACGTTTGATTGAACCCAACTTTAAATCAATACTTAATTGCGCATCTATTTTACTCGTTAGGCTTTGTACTAGAATCTGTTCAAGCTGCACCAATGACGGCATTGCCACATTATGCAGTGCTAACCACGCTCTAACGACGTTCTTTTGCCTTAACGGTGAAAGGTCCGCTAATTTTGCTAAATCAACACATCGCGACTCTCTTTGATTACAGATACTAAGGGCTAAATCATCTTGCGTGATTTCATCAATAAGTTGCTGCTGTTGCTGCAATAGTTGAATGCTTCTCAACGCACTAGGTAACAAACCTGAAAAACGCGTTTTTAATTGGGGAATTATTTGGTTACGCAAGAAATTTCTATCAAAGTGATCATGCTTATTTGATTCATCCTCAATATGAGAGAGTGCATAGTGCTCAGCAAATGCTTCTATGTCATCACGACTTACATGTAGTAAAGGTCGGATACACTCGCGTCCATTGGGTAGCTGAGTACGCGCTCGCATCGCTCCTAACCCAAGTAAACCAGACCCTCGCTTTAATCGTAATAGAAAGGTTTCAAGTTGATCATCGCCATGCTGACCCAATACGATAAGTGCATCATCAGATGCCTGATTATGCAATGCTTTATAGCGTACATCACGTGCCTGCGCTTCAACACTGTGCCGAGCTTTATGTTCAACATCAACATATTCATACTTAAATGGCACTTGTAACTGTTTGCATAGCCTGTCGCAAAAGTGTAGCCAATCGTCAGCATAGACTGATAAACCATGGTGAACATAAACCGCTTCTATGTCCACATTTGTTGTGTCTCTTAAAGCCACACATAGATGCAGCAATACAACTGAATCAACGCCACCCGATAAAGCAACACATAATGTTTGCCGCGTTGGGTTTAGCTGATGTAGCGCAGTATTAAACTGCTTAAATAAAAAACTCGATTTCATAATATAGAACGCAAAAAAGCCGCTATTGCGGCTTTTTACGCTAATTCATCTTACTTAGCAATAACCGAAAGACATTAGCCTGTTATAACGTTGCTCCAACATTTCTTCTGTACTTAATGCCTGAAGATCTGTCAGGTCGCGTTTTAACTGCGCTTTCAAGTTTTTCGCCATCACATCATAATCACGATGCGCACCACCTAGAGGCTCATCTACAATACTATTGATGAGATCTAATTCTTTAACGCGCGTAGCTGATACACCCATAGCTTCTGCAGCTAGTGGGGCTTTATCTGCACTTTTCCAAAGAATTGAAGCACACCCTTCTGGAGAAATAACCGAGTAAGTGCTGTATTGCAACATATTGACTCTGTCACCTACACCAATTGCTAAAGCGCCACCAGAACCACCCTCACCAATAACGGTACAAATAGTCGGTACTTTCAATGCAGCCATAACTTTTAAATTACGGGCAATTGCTTCACTTTGACCACGTTCTTCAGCACCCACGCCAGGATAAGCGCCTGGGGTGTCAATGAAGGTAATAATTGGCATTTTAAAGCGCTCAGCCATTTCCATTAAACGTAAGGCTTTACGGTATCCTTCTGGCTTGGGCATACCAAAGTTACGCTTAATCTTCTCAGCTGTATCACGCCCTTTCTGTTGACCAATGATCATGACCGGCTGACCTTCAAAGCGTGCAACACCGCCTAAAATAGCAGGGTCATTCGCGAATGTTCTGTCGCCAGCAAATTCATCAAATTCAGTGAAAATACGTTCAATGTAATCTCGAGTATAAGGACGAAGAGGATGACGTGCCAATTGAGAAACTTGCCAAGCACCTAAACCAGAAAAGATTTTTTCTGTTTGCTCAACATTCTTCTCTTTCAGTCGAGAAATTTCATCTTCTAAGCTCAGATCTAAACTACCTGAACGGCTAACATTTTGTAATTCTTTAATTTTTGCTTCCAATTCTGCAATTGGAAGCTCAAAGTCAAGATAATTGAGACTCATGCTCTAAACTACCTATTAATTAAAATTCTAGTTCTATTTCTTGCGCCGCCATTTGCGACAACCGAGTTATTAGGTCATCTGTAGGCGTCACACACCATTCGGTCCCAAGCGTTAGCTCTGCTAACGCATCTGGACGCTGGTACATAACTTTTATTGGACATGTACCAAATTTATAAGGTTCTAACACTTTTCGCAATTTATCGAAGAAGTTTTCGTCTATTTGCACCATATTTAGCGTCATTTTAATTGCTCTAATACGTTTTTCACGTGCTTGAGCTATGGTACAGACATCTCTGGCAGTCATTGTAATGCCACCAGAGAAGTTATCAAAGCTGACCTGTCCAGATATTACCAAGATTTGGTTAATTTGCAGCAATTCTTGGTATGTTTCAAACTGTTCAGGGAATAAGCGTACATCAATTCGGGCACTTTTGTCATCTAAAGTTATTAACCCCCAGCGATTCCCTTTTTTATTTATTAACGTACGCGCATTAATCACTAAACCAGCAGCTGTTGACTGCACATCTCTATTCGTTGGCTGCAAATCAACTAATTTACCCGATGTATAGTGCCTCAATTCTCGTCGATATTGGTTTATAGGATGACCCGTTAAGTAAAGCCCTAACGTTTCTTTTTCCCCATCTAACCACTCATTGTCAGTCAGAGGCCTTGCCAGTACAAAGGCTTGCTCAACTTCTTCCGGTTCTACAGCCAACAATCCAAATAAGTCAGACTGACCAATCGCTTCTGCTTTATGGTGTTGCTCCGCAGACTTCATGGCATCTTTTACGCTAGCAAGTAACGTTGCTCTTCCTGCTTGTGTGCCATCTGGCCCTAATTTATCCAATGCACCGGCATAAATCAGCTTTTCTAGTACACGTTTATTTAACCGCTTTAAATCGACACGTGCGCAAAAATCGAATAGATCTTTGAATTCACCACCTTGTGCTCGACACTCCAAGATGGTGTCTACTGGCGCTTCACCAACGCCTTTAATAGCACCAATACCATAGACGATCTCACCTTTTAAATTTACAGTAAATTTATATTCACCAGCATTTACATCAGGTGGTAACAAGGTCAACTTCATGTTTTCACATTCATCAACCAAAATAACTATCTTTTCGGTGTTATCCATGTCTGCTGACATAACCGCAGCCATGAACTCAGCAGGAAAATGCGTTTTCATCCACAATGTTTGATAAGACACAAGTGCGTAAGCGGCCGAGTGAGATTTGTTAAAGCCATAACCTGCAAACTTCTCAACCAAGTCGAAGATTTTCATCGCCAACTCACCATCTACACCGTTATTGACTGAGCCTTCTTCAAATGTTGAACGCTGCTTGGCCATTTCTTCTGGTTTTTTCTTACCCATCGCGCGGCGTAACATATCGGCCCCACCAAGCGTGTAACCAGCCAACACCTGGGCGATTTGCATTACTTGTTCTTGGTACAAGATAATGCCATAGGTCGGCTCGAGAATAGGCTTTAAGCTCTCATGCTGCCACTGTACGTCGGGATAAGAAAGCTCTTCACGGCCATGCTTTCGGTCAATAAAGTTATCTACCATGCCCGACTGAAGTGGACCGGGTCGGAACAGCGCAACCAGTGCAATCATGTCTTCAAAGCAGTCAGGTTTCAAGCGTCGAACCAAGTCTTTCATACCGCGAGATTCTAACTGGAACACCGCGGTTGTTTCAGCGCGTAACAGCAGCTCAAAACTCTTACGGTCATCCAATGGAATAGCAGCAATATCTACATGCTCTTTGCCTTCTCGGGTAAGACGTTCATTGGCCATATCGAGCGCCCACTGCAAAATCGTCAGTGTTCTCAAGCCTAAGAAATCAAATTTAACCAACCCAGCAGTTTCTACATCGTTCTTATCAAATTGAGTAACGGGAAACTTCCCTTCATCATCACAGTACAACGCGGCAAAGTCGGTTATTGTCGTCGGAGATATAACCACACCACCGGCGTGTTTCCCTGCATTTCGTGTACAGCCTTCTAAAATTCGGCACATATCAATGAGATCTTTTACTTCCTCATCGCTGTCATATACTTCAGGTAAGCGGGGTTCTACATCAAATGCTTTCGCAAGGGTCATACCAGGGTCACCAGGTACCAATTTAGATATCCGGTCAACAAAACCATACGGATGGCCAAGTACCCTACCTACATCACGTATTACCGCTTTTGCGGCCATAGTACCAAACGTGATGATCTGAGACACCGCATCTCGGCCATACAACATGGCAACGTGATCAATGACTTCATCTCGGCGGTCCATGCAAAAGTCGACATCGAAATCCGGCATTGATACACGTTCTGGGTTCAAGAACCGTTCAAAAAGTAGATCGAACTCAAGTGGGTCCAAATCGGTGATCTTCAAGGCATAAGCAACCAGCGAGCCTGCACCAGACCCGCGTCCAGGTCCTACTGGAATATTGTTATCTTTACTCCATTGAATAAATTCCATTACAATTAAAAAGTAACCCGGAAACCCCATCTGGTTTATAACGTCTAACTCTAATTGCAGTCGTTCATCATACTCAACGCGCTTTGATTGTCTGTCCTGTTCATCAGGAAATAAAAACAGTAACCGTTCTTCTAAGCCATCTCGGGAGACCTTAACCAAGAAATCGTCAATTTTGAGCTCCCCAGTTGGATAATCTGGGAGGAAATAAGTCCCCAGCTGAACGGTGACGTTACATCGTTTTGCTATTTCAACGGTATTTTGCAATGCCTCAGGAATATCACTAAACAACGCCTGCATTTGCTCTGCTGTTTTTAAATACTGCTCTTTAGAAAAACGTTTAGGCCTGCGTTTATCTTCCAGTGTATAACCGTCAAATATCGCCACACGAATCTCATGAGCATCAAAGTCAGCTTCATGAAGAAACACCACTTCATTCGTCGCTACAACAGGTAACCCTCGCGTAGTTGCAAGCTCCACAGCCGCATGCAAATAGGTTTCTTCATCGGCTCTACCTGTACGAATGAGTTCTAGATAGAAATTATCAGCAAAATGTTCTTCATAAAATTGCACCGTTTCATCTACGAGTTGTGGGTTACCTTTTAGGAGCGCTTTGCCTACATCGCCATCTTTACCTGCGGAGAGTAAAATCAATCCTTCTTTATGTGCAGCCAACCATTGCTTATCAACAACAGGACGGTGAAATACGTGGCCCCGTTGGTATGCTTCAGATATTAATAAGGTGAGGTTTTTGTATCCAGTATTGTCTTTGGCTAACACCACTAAGCGTGACGGTTCATCGGGAAACTGGTCGCTCTTAAGCCAAATATCAGCACCAACAATGGGTTTAATACCTGCGCCGTGCGTTGTGCCATAAAACCGTACTAAACCACAAAAGTTCATTTGGTCCGTAATCGCAATCGCAGGCAACTCTAACTCTTGCGCTCTTGCAACAATAGGCTTCGTTTTTGCCAAACCATCAACCATTGAAAAGTCACTATGAACTCTTAAATGCACAAAATCAGGTACTGCCATCGTTATTCCTTACCTGCAATAATACGCTGAACAGGCTTAAAGGTTGTTCTATGATGCGGTGTTATGCCATGCGCTTCAAGCGCTGCAAAATGTGCCTTTGTTGGATACCCTTTATGTGCAGCAAAGCCAAATTCAGGAAATTCAGCGTCTAACTCCAACATTTCATTGTCGCGGGTGACCTTTGCCAAAATAGATGCAGCGCTGATTTCCGCCACTAAACTATCTCCTTTTACCACGCTCTGAGCAGCCATTGTTAATTTTGGTAAACGGTTACCATCAATAAAAACAAAATCTGGCTGAATCGCTAACCCTTCAACAGCACGACTCATCGCAAGCATGGTGGCATGTAAAATATTAAGCTCATCAATCTCTGCCACTGACGCACGCGCAACATAATAGCACAGCGCTTTTTCTTTAATTTCTTCCGCCAATGCAATGCGTTTTTTCTCTGATAACTTCTTTGAGTCAGCTAAGCCATCAATAGGTTTATTCGGATCTAAGATCACAGCAGCGGTCACAACATCGCCAACCAGGGGGCCTCGACCAACTTCATCTACGCCGGCAATAAATTGTACATCTGGACGTTCAACTTGCATCTATTAACTCCGCTACGGCTTTTGCAGCCTGTTTACTTGCATCTAGCCTAATATTCTCATGTATCTCATAGAAGCGTGCAACGAGCGCTTCACTCTCACCCCTGAGCATTGGTAACAATGCATCAACTAACGCGTCAGCATTACATTCTTGCTGTAAAAACTCTGGTACCAATGGTGCATCAGCCAATAAATTTGGCAAAGAGAAGTACTTTATATTAAATGTAAAAAAGTGCTTAAATATCCAGTAACTTGATGGTTTAAACTTGTACCCTACTACCATTGGTTTTTTATATAGCATGGCTTCAAGTGTTGCCGTGCCTGACGCCAATAACACAGCATTAGCAGCCGACATTGCTTCGCTTGATTGCCCTTCTAATAACAAAGGTCGTAAGTTTGGCGCAACCTCTGCTAACACAGATTCAAATTGTGCTTTTCTTTTCGCGTTGACAAGCGGTACCACTACTTTTAACTCTGGCAGTTTATCTTTAAGTAGTTTGGCTGTTTCCAAATACGTACTGCTTAATAAGCCAACCTCAGAGCCTCTGCTGCCTGGAAGAAGTGCTAACACTAAGTCATCTTCAGCGAGGCCTAACTTAGCTCTGGCTGCGCTGGCATTCACTTTAAGTGGAATTTCGTCAGCAAGTGTATGTCCTACGAACGTACACGGTACATCATGTTTGTCGTAGAATGCCTTTTCAAATGGCAGTAATGATAAAACCAAATTAGTTGCTTCTGCTATCGTAAAAATGCGCTTTTGGCGCCATGCCCATACGGAAGGGCTCACATATTGTACTGTTTTTATACCCGCTTTTTTAAGTGGCTTTTCGACTCGTAAATTGAAGTCCGGTGCATCAATACCAATATAAACATCAGGCGGATTATCAATAAAATGCTGAATAAGCTGTTTGCGTATTTTTAACAGACGAGGTAGGCGCCCTAACACTTCAACCAATCCCATGACTGCCAGTTCTTCCATATCAAACAGTGTTTTACAGCCCGCTTGCTGCATTTTAGGTCCTGCAATACCCACAAACTCTGCATGAGGATAATGTTGCTTTAAAGCATGAATAAGGCCTGCGCCCAATATATCGCCCGACAATTCGCCCGCTACAATACCTATGGTTAATTTATTTTTATTTATCATGTCTATTATCTGAGTTTGTATAAATAAAAACGCCATACAAATTAATCTGTATGGCGTTCATCAATAACGTTTTATCACGGCCGATTTAACGAATAATACCGCGATCTGATGTATCTAGAAAATCGATCATCTGTTGTACCGCTGGAAACTGCTTTGCATCTTCTTCAAGTGACAGTACTGCTTCTTCAAGGGTATAACCTTTGCGGTAAAAAGCTTTGTATGCACGACGCACCGCCATCACTTCATCACTATCAAAACCCCGACGTTTCATACCTTCGGTATTAATAGCCGCAGGTTTTGCCGGCGTACCTGTTGTGGTTACGAATGGAGGCACATCTTTGTTAACACCTGAGTACATACCGATAAATGCATGGGCGCCAATTTTACAAAATTGATGAACCCCAGTATTGCCCGCAAGAATAACCCAGTCACCGACATGAACATGTCCTGCCACACTAGCGCCATTAGCAAAGATAACATTACTGCCTATTACTGCATCATGCGCAACATGCGTATATGCCATAAATAAGTTATTGCTACCAATTCGCGTAATACCTTGATCTTGAATTGTACCCCGATGGATTGTCGCACACTCACGGATCACATTATTGTCTCCAATAATGAGCTGTGTCGGCTCATCCTTATACTTTTTGTCTTGGCAAGCTTCACCTACTGACGCAAACTGGAAAATATGATTGCCTGAGCCAATGGTTGAAGGTCCCTTAATAACAACATGCGACTCGATGATACAATTATCACCCAGTTCGACATCATGACCAACGTAACTATATGGACCAATGGTTACGTTGTTGCCTAATTTCGCACCCGATTCAATAATCGCAGTAGGATGGATCACTATTATAACTCTCTTCTCGCGCACATTAGCTCGGCACTGCATACTACTTTGCCGTCTACTTTTGCTTCACCGTGAAACTTCCAAATGTTACGGCGCTCTTTTACAAAATCGATATGCAAATGCATGGTATCACCAGGTAATACTGGTTGCTTAAAACGTGCATTATCGATCGCTGCAAATAAGTATAGTTCACTCTCGCTGCGATTTTCCACCGTTTTAAACCCGAGTAAACCAGTGGCTTGTGCCATTGCTTCTAAAATCATCACACCGGGGAAAATAGGTTGTCCAGGAAAATGACCAGTGAAAATAGGCTCGTTCACTGTTACATTTTTGATCGCATGTAGATATTCACCCGCTTTGTAGTCAATAACTTTATCAACCAATAACATTGGGTAACGATGAGGTAATAGCTTTAAAATTTCTTGTGTATCAAAGCTGTTTAATTCGTTTGCCAAAGTAGCATCCTTTTTATTCATCAATGTTTTTTAAGTGCTCAGTCAGTGTTTCTAACGACTTTAAACGCTGCTTGAACTCTGATAAATTACGAAAATGGGCAATATTTCGACGCCATTCTTTATTCGTTGAGTGCGGTATTCCAGATGAATAAACACCTGAATTAGTAATGGCTTTAGTAATCATTGTCATACCTGTAATGATAGCGCCATCGCAAATATCAATATGTCCATTGATCCCAACCAAGCCCGCGATTTGACAATGCTTACCGATTGTCACGCTTCCTGCTACAACCGTTGCACCTGCAATAGCTGTCCCTTCTCCAATTTCAACGTTGTGTGCAATTTGAATTAAATTATCCAAAATAACATTGTCATGAATGATCGTATCATCTAATGCGCCACGGTCAATAACGGTATTCGCGCCAACTTCTACGTTATTACCAATATTCACAGCGCCGACTTGAGGAATTTTTATCCACTTACCAGCCTCATTCGCGTAACCAAAACCGTCACTACCGATTACACAGCCAGATTGAAATAAACAATTATCACCTATGGTAACATCATGATAAACCGTCACATTGGCCCACAATTTAGTGTTATCACCAATGACTGTATTTTGGCCGACAAAACATCCTGGACCAATTTGAACATTCTTGCCTATGACAGATCCGGCTTCAATCACTGCATTCGCACCGATACTCACATCTTGGCTTAAATTCACACTGCCATGAATAACGGCTGATGAATGGATATTTGATGCAGACGCAGGAGTAGTGTCCATCATTTGTGCCAAGTAAGCGTATGCAGTATAAGCATTTTTTACAACAATCTTATTGCCAGAAAAATACTCTGCATCATCTTCAGACACAATAACCGCACCAGCATTTGTGTCAGCCAGTTGGTTACGGTATTTCTTATTCGCTAAAAAAGCGATGTTTGTTGGGCCGGCTTTTTGTAATGTCGCGATTTTATCAATCTGATAATCACTATCACCGACTAGTGACGCACCTAAATGCGTCGCTAGTTGACCCAAAGTAAACTGTTTGGTCATTATTTTTTGCTTACCGCATCAACAATTTTGCTAGAAAGGTCTGTTACTTTATCAGGATTAAAGTAGATAGTGGTATCTTTTACTCTTACTTCGTCAAACTTTCCTTTTTTGGCAACGCTTTGAATCGTTTTGATGATAACGTCTTGTACTTTAGCAAGCTCTTCGCTTTGACGCGTTTTAATCTCTTGCTCTAATGGACGACCTTTTTCAGTCAATACTTTTTGCATGCCTTGAATCTTGTCACGCAGTGTTGCCTTTTGCTCGTCACTCATCGTGGCACTTTCACGCTTAAACTTTTCGGCTTCAAAACGAATATCACCTTGAATTTTCTCAAGTTCTTGACGGCGCTCTGCAAACTCTGTGAGTAACTGCTGCTCTATTTTAGCCATCTGTGGGATCTGCTTATAGACTTGTTGCATATCAACAATACCTACTTTATGTGCTAATGCACTCGCAGACGTACCCATCATTAGTGTGGCCATTAAAGCCATTGCTGTCGTTTTAAATAGTTTGTTCACAAATTTACTCCTTAGAATGTATTACTGATATTAAAGCTGATTGTTTTCGTTTCATCGTCTTCTTCTTTTCTTAACGGATGAGCAAAACTAATCAACATTGGCCCCATTGGTGAAATCCATTGAATAGATAAACCCGCTGAAACCCTAAATCTTGTTGGGTCTGAATAATCAGACAATTTTTTATATTGATCTTCTGGCAAATGTAGGTATCTATCTACATCAAATTCTGTATCCCAAACATTCGCAGCATCAATAAATAAGCTCGTTCTTACTGAGTTGGTGTTATCTTCATCTAAGAACGGTGTTGGTACTATCAATTCCGCGCCTGCAATTGCTTTTGCATTACCACCGATACGGCCACCAAATTGAAGTCTATCAAATTCAGGGTTTCCGCCAATACTGCCCGTCGATGTACCATCTGGTAATATCGAGCCAGGGATCGATGTTGGAATGCGTTGAATCGCTTGCGGTAAAATTGTATTTCTATCAAATCCACGCAACTCCATTTCTGTTATGCGAAAGAATTCTTGGAAAGGTAGAATCTGTTCAAAGCCATTCGTTTCGCCATAACCGTTACCGTAACCAAGGGCCGCTCTCGCTGAAAATACCCAGCGATGATCGTTACTTATTGGCCAATAGAAACGTGAATCATAATTCAATTTAAAATAATTCAGATCTGAATTCGGTGTTGTTGCTGTCAACTTCAACGTTTGACGTGAACCATCGGTAGGGAACATACCACGGTTAACTGTCACTCGAGACCAACCTAAACTCAGCTCGTACTTAGTGAAGTCAAAATCAGCTTCAGGGTTTTCGGGATCAAGGAAACTCAAACGTAAAATACGTGTTTGCTCATAATCAGCAATATCTGATAATGACTCTTCAATCCAACGGCCACCAAAGTTAATTCTATTTACTGCGTCAATAGGGAAACCAAAGCTCGTACCTAAACCATAACTACGTGACTTGTACTCAACTAAACTGAATTTACTCGCATCGTAATTACTAAAGAAAATACTACTGCCTTGAGATACACCATCTGGGGTAAAATACGGGTTTGTATACGACACACTATATCGGTCAGAACCTTTTGCTGTACTCACATTAAAAGCAACTTGGTTACCCGTACCTAAAAAGTTGGATTCACTGACACCGACATTAAATTGCATTCCTGCATATGAGCCATATGCAACACCGGCCTGAAAACTACCTGCAGGTTGCTCTTTTACATCAAAGTCTACGTCAACTTGGTCGTCAATTCCTGTAATTGGTTTAACTTCAAATTCAACACTTTCCATATAAGGTAAGCGCTGTATTTGTAACTTAGAACGTTCAAGACTTTGATTGGACAACCATGCTCCTTCAAGTTGCGTCATTTCTCGACGTACCACTTCATCAGCGGTCACCTGGTTACCATTGACCATGATACGGCGAACATATACACGTTTACCGGGATTAACCGATAAAGTGAGTTTCACTTCTTTATTCTCATCATCAACTTCTGGAATGGTACGAACTTCAGCATTGGCATAACCAAACCGTGCTAGATAGCTTTTAATAAACTCTTCAGATGAGGTAACGATTGAACCATTATAAAGCTCACCAGCGCGTAATGGGATCACACTTTTAATCAGCTCTTCTCTTCCCAATAAATCACCGATGAAGTCAAAACTTTTAACTGAATACTTTTCACCCTCAGTCAAATTAGCCGTAACATAGACTGACTCACGCTCTGGACTTACCGATACTTGTGTTGAGTCAATATTAAAACGAAAATACCCTCGGTCTAAATAATAGCTACGGATTTTTTCTAAATCGCCTTCAATCGTTTGCTTTTGATAGCGGTCATTCGACATGAATTTCCACCAAGGTAAATCTTGTTGAGAATCGGCAAGCTTTAACAACTCTTCATCAGAAAATAACTCATTACCTACCAGATTGATTTGTCGAACAGAGGCTGCATCACCTTCGTCAAATTCAAGCATTAATCGCACACGGTTTCGAGGTAAATCAACAATGTTGACTTCAAGTTTCGCATTGTATTTACCAATACTATGAAAGAACTCGATAAGCCCTTTTTCAATATTGTCTAATACTGTTTTATCTAAAGGCTCACCCGCTCGAATATCCTGACCTTCTAGGCTTTCATTTAACTGCTCGTCTTTGATGTCTTTGTTTCCATCAAACTCAATTGAAGCAATCGTGGGTCTTTCACGAACTTTGAAAATAACCTGGTTACCATCACGTAATGCAGCGATGTCATCAAAGTGACCCGACTTATAGAGCGCTTTTATGGTACGTGAAATCGTGTAGTCATCTACAGAATCACCAACATTAATTGGAATATGCGTAAGTGCTGCTCCCAAAGCTACGCGCTGTAGCCCTTCAACCTTTAAGTCTTCTACGATAAAGGTATTTTGCCCAAGTGCGGCAAAACTTGCGCCCAGTAAACTGGTAACTGCGAGATGTTTTTTTATAGGCATTTTATTATCTTTATCCTTTACAACAATTAGCGTCATAACGCTGTGACGGGTGTTGTATACACCAATTCGAGCTACAGTCTCGATACATCATTTAATAAAGCAAAACATGTTAGAGCGATTAATAACAAGGCACCAACCTTAAACCCTAACTCTTGTGTCTTTTCAGAGACTGGTTTTTTACGGATTAGTTCAATTATGTAATACATTAAGTGCCCACCATCCAAGACTGGTAGAGGTAATAAGTTAAAAACACCTAAATTAACACTAATCAAAGCTAAAAAGCTCAAAAAGGCAACTATGCCATAGCTCACGCTATTTCCAGCGCCAACGGCAATTCCGACAGGCCCGCTTAAGTTTTTTACTGATACTTGACCTGTGATTAAGTTGCCAATCATATCAAAACTCAGACTGATAAGCTCATACGTCTTTTTTATGCCCAGCACCATACTATCCAAAGGACCGTACTGTCTAGTTTCAATATATCCGTTAGGCCACTTTTCTAACTGAGGCACAACTCCTAAGTACCCGATAGAGCGTCCATCGCTCATCTGTTTCGCTTCAGGAATAACCGTAAGCAATTGCACATTACTTGCTCGACGAATAGAAAAACGCAAAGGTTGTTTGGCCGAGACTTTTATTTTATCAACTAAGGACTGCCAATCAACGACGTCAATTTCATTAATCGATACAATCGTATCACCCACTTTAAGACCTGCTTTATCCGCTGCCGAACCAGTTTGAATATGGCCTAAAGTTAATGTTAATGCAGGTCTAAAAGGCTCAATACCAATAGACTGAAGTGGAGCTTCGTCTTGTTTATCAAGCTTCCAGCCATTAAGCGCAATCGTTCGTAACTGAATTTTATTCTCTGCGTCTTGTACTTTAACCTGTACTTCTTGTTCACCTAAATGACTCATTAAGCCAAAAGTAACCTCTTGCCATGAAGAGACTGCCTTATCACCCAACTGCAAAATATGGTCGCCAGGTAGAAAGTTTGCCGTTGCTGCCCGACTATGTTCTGCAACCCCGCCAACAACCGGTTTTACATTCTGCACCCCAATCATATACATCACGGCAAGCGCAAAAATAGCGAATAAAAAGTTTGCAATGGGGCCTGCTGAAACGATGGCTATCTTAGATAAAACAGGCTTACTATCGAAAGCCAAATGCTGCTTATCAGCAGGTACAGTATCAACTCGTGCATCAAGCATTTTGACGTAACCGCCAAGCGGTATCAAAGCAATAACATACTCAGTACCTAACTTGTCATGCCATTTGAATAATGGTTTTCCAAAGCCAATTGAAAAGCGCAAAACCTCCACACCGGCTTTGCGTGCAACCCAAAAATGACCATACTCATGCACGGTTACTAAAATACCCAATGCTAAAATAAATGAGCCTAAGTTCCAGAAAAATTCAAACATAATTATCTCAATTCACTAATACATTGTTTTGCCAGTAACCTAGCTTGAGCATCCTGAGCCATAATTTCCTGTACCGAATTTAATGAGGTTAATGTCGATTTAGCAAGCACCTCAGCATTTACTCTATAGATATCACAAAAGCCGATCTGCTGAGCCAAAAACGCAGCGACAGCAATTTCATTTGCAGCATTAATCGTTGTCGTTGCGGCCTGCCCGGACTTACACGCATCCATTGCCAATGCCAAGTTTGGATAGCGCTCAAAATCTGGTTTTGTGAAGGTAAAGTTTGCTATGCTAGAAAAATCAAGAGGCTGTACACCTGCATCAATCCGTTCTGGATAAGCCAAACCGTAAGCTATGGGGGTTCTCATATCAGGTTGGCCCATCTGAGCGATGACAGAGCCATCTTTATATTGCACCATAGAATGGATCATACTTTGCGGATGAATGACCACTTCGATATCTTCAGCTGTACAATTAAAAAGCCACTTGGCTTCAATAAACTCAAGTCCTTTATTCATCATTGTTGCTGAATCTACTGAGATTTTTTGGCCCATAGACCAGTTTGGATGTGCAACAGCTTCACTCACTGTCACACTCGGGAGTGTGGCTAAGTCTCGCGTCAAAAACGGACCACCTGACCCAGTTAGCAAAATTTTACTGATCCCTTGATGGTGTATACCTAAATCAGTATTGCGTTGAAACGCCTGTGGCAAACATTGATAAATTGCATTGTGCTCACTATCTATAGGCAATAAAGTGGCACCGTGTCGTGCTACTTTGTCCATAAATAACTGGCCAGACATCACTAGCGACTCTTTATTTGCTAACAACACCTTTTTACCAGCTTCAACGGCTGCAAGCGTCGGTAACAACCCAGCTGCACCAACAATTGCTGACATAACTGTATTTACATTGTTATGGGCAGCCACATCACACATAGCTTGAGTGCCGCTCAAAACTTTAACCGAGGTATGTTTTAAAGCATCTTTAAGCTGCTTAGCCGCTCTTTCACAGTGCATCACTGCATACTGGGGATGGTGTGTAACACACAATGACGTCATTTTAGCCACATTTGTACCTGCGGCTAATGCAAAAATCGTATACTCATCTTTATTTCTTTCAATAACATCAATTGTAGAAAGTCCGATCGAGCCTGTCGCTCCCAGTATTACAACATTGTTTTTCATACTCATAGAGTAACAATCCAAGCGTAACATAAAGCGAAGATGGGCGCTGCCGCAGTCAAACTATCTATTCGGTCGAGTATGCCACCATGCCCAGGTAAAATAGATCCTGAATCTTTTAAACCAGCTTCGCGCTTAAACATGCTCTCGAGCAAATCTCCAATCGCAGAAAATAGCGCGACACCGATTGTGAGCCCTGAATATAATAGCCATTGGTGTGATTCAACTTCTGCAAAATAACAAAAAAGCAAAACAAATATCACAGAAGTTACAACCCCGCCAAGCAAACCTTCAATGGTTTTATTGGGGCTCACTTTGGGCATTAATTTGCGCTTACCGAAGTTTTTACCCGCAAAGTATGCACCGATATCCGCACTCCATACAATACCGAGTACCACCATTATGAGAGTTGACCCATATTGTTGAGACTGTTCATACTCTGCACTGCGCATCACATTAAGCGCTAACCAAAGCGGAATGAGCGTTAATATGCCTGCAATGGCACGCATAATTATGCCCTCATTCCACGCTCTGCTCATTGAAGGGTACTTAAAAACCAAAAACGTTGCGACCAGCCACCAGGCAAAAGCCAGGGTAAATATATAATTTGCATCGGCAACTAACTTACCCTGTTGCCATAAGGACTCTATCGGCCAATGGGTATGCAATATGGAAATGATGATGCCCATCAATGCAACAACTGACAGACGCTGACGCACTCTCCCGAGCCCCATAAAAGCAGACCACTCCCAAGCACCTAGCAGTACGATAGCTGCTGCGATAAAACTAAATAAAGCTAATGGTGTATAAAAAACCAAAAGCAAAGCCAGCGGCGCTAGAACCACTGAAGTTATAATACGTTGTTTAAGCAAATTAATTACCTTTAACTTGTTACTTTTGACACTGCGAGTAATTCTTTTATTTGATCGCCTGTGCAGCCAAAGCGTCGCTCTCTAGATACATAACATGCAATGGCCTCTGCAAACGCCTCTTCATTAAAGTCAGGCCAAAGTGTATCTGTGAAATAAAGTTCAGCATACGCTGCTTGCCAAAGCAAAAAATTACTAATACGACAATCACCACCAGTTCGTATTAATAAGTCTAATTCACTTTGATGTGCCATAGAAAGATGGTTAGTTATTGCTTCTTCCGTGATATCACTTGGCTGAATTTTTCCTTCACTAGCCTCAATAGCAAGTTTTTGTGCCGCTTGGGTAATATCCCAACGACCACCATAATTTGCAGCAATATTTAGCTGCAGGCCGGTATTATTCTCAGTTAACGCATGTGCTACTGCAACTCGTTCTTGTAACGAGTTCGGAAAACGAGAAATTTCACCAATAACATTCAATTTAACATTATTTTTATGAAGCTTTTTTACTTCTTTAGTTAACACAAATAGAAATAATTCCATCAGTGTACTGACTTCATCTTCTGGCCGACGCCAGTTCTCGCTACTAAATGCGAATAAAGTGAGAGACTCAATGTTAAGTTTCGAACAAAACTGTACTGCCGTACGAACCGCATCAACGCCCTTTTTATGGCCATATGTACGTGGGCGATTGCGAGATTGCGCCCATCGTCCGTTACCATCCATAATAATAGCGACGTGTTTTGGCAAAGATTGCTGCGAAATTGTGTCAGCGCTTAAACTCATAAATCCCGATTTCTATAAAAAAAAACGCCGCCTAGTATACCCTAGACAGCGTTGCAAAACTAATAATTTCGAACTGCTTAGATTTCCATCAACTCAGCTTCTTTTGCGCTCAATTGTGTATCCATTTCCTTAACAAACTTGTCTGTCAACTTCTGAACTTCATCTTCAGCTTGACGTGCTTCATCTTCAGAAATGTCTTTATCTTTTAATAAAGACTTAATATCGCCATTGGCATCACGGCGAATATTACGGATAGCAACACGACCGCCTTCTACTTCACCACGTACTATTTTGATTAAGTCTTTACGGCGCTCTTCAGTTAGCGGAGGTAATGGTACGCGAATAATCGTGCCTGCAGACATAGGGTTTAAGCCCAAATCAGATGACATAATTGCTTTTTCAACAGCCTGAGCCAAAGACTTATCAAATACACTAATCGTCAATGTACGAGAGTCTTCTGTTGAGACGTTTGCAACTTGGTTTAGTGGTGTATCTGCACCGTAATATGAAACCATGATGCCGTCTAGCAATGCAGGGTGTGCACGGCCTGTACGAATTTTAGAAAGTTGGCTAGCTAGGGCTGCCACACTTTTTTGCATGCGCTCTTGCGCGTCTTTTTTAATATCGTTAATCACAATTCAATCCTAGTCTTGTTTGATTATTCAGAAGGTGCTGAAGAGATAAGAGTGCCCTCTTCTTCGCCCATAATGACACGTTTTAACGCGCCAGGTTTATTCATGTTAAATACGCTTAAAGGCATATTATGGTCACGTGCTAGCGTAAATGCCGCTAAGTCCATCACCTTTAATTCTTGATCAATGATCTCATTGTACGTCAAATGACGATACAAGGTTGCATCTGGGTTCTTAACTGGGTCATCACTAAATACGCCATCAACTTTTGTCGCTTTAATCACAGTATCGGCTTCAATTTCAATACCTCGTAGACATGCAGCTGAATCAGTTGTGAAAAATGGATTACCCGTACCCGCTGAGAAAATAACAACTCGGCCAGACTTTAACAAGCTAATTGCTTCAGCCCAGTTGTACGCGTCACATACGCCGTTCAGTGGAATTGCCGACATTAAACGACAGTTTACAAACGCACGGTGCAGTGCATCACGCATAGCCAAACCGTTCATCACGGTTGCAAGCATACCCATGTGGTCGCCTACTACGCGGTTCATACCCGCTTCGGCTAATGAACCACCTCGTAAGAAGTTACCGCCCCCGATAACCAAACCCACTTCTACGTCGAGCTCTACTAATTCTTTTATTTCTTGTGCCATACGATCCAATACTTTTGGATCAATGCCAAAGCCTTCATCTCCCATTAAAGCTTCACCGCTTAGTTTGAGAAGAACGCGTCTAAAAACAGGTTTTCGATTGATAGTCATAGTTTCCGGGCCATTTGTAAAAGTGAGATAAAAAATAACCGCGCTTATGAAAGTCATAAATGCGCGGTTATTTTAAAGAATTTTCAGCGTTGAAGCAAAAGCAAATCCGCCATTATGGCCTCATTGCTTTTTTTGCTGAGAAAAGAGAGATTACTCGCCTTTTGCAGCTGCGATTTGAGCAGCAACTTCAGCAGCGAAATCTTCTTCTTTCTTCTCGATACCTTCGCCAACTTCTAAACGTACGAAGTTAGATACTGTTGCGCCTTTTTCTTTAAGGATATCGCCAACAGATTTTTTAGGTTCCATGATGAACGCTTGACCAGTAAGAGAAATCTCACCAGTGAACTTCTTCATACGACCAACAACCATTTTCTCAGCGATTTCAGCAGGCTTGCCTTCGTTCATCGCGATGTCTATTTGAACCGCTTTTTCTTTTTCAACTACGTCTGCAGGTACGTCTTCAGGGTTTACGTACTCAGGCTTAGATGCAGCAACATGCATCGCTACGTGCTTAAGCGTTTCCGCATCAGCTTCACCAGCAACAACAACACCGATACGCTCACCGTGACGGTATGTAGAAAGGCTTGCACCGTCGATGTACTCAACGCGACGAACGTTGATGTTTTCACCGATTTTAGCCACTAATGCAACACGTGCTTCTTCAAACTGTGCTTGAAGCTCAGCAACAGCAACTTTAGAAGTTGCAGCAACGTCTAGTACAGAGTTAGCGAACGCAAGGAAGCTCTCATCTTTAGCAACGAAGTCTGTTTGACAGTTAACTTCTAGAAGTGCAGCGAAACCTGCGCCTTCTTTGATAAGGATTGTGCCTTCAGCAGCAATGTTACCTGCTTTCTTAGCAGCCTTTGCAGCACCGCTCTTACGCATGTTTTCAATTGCTAGTTCAATGTCACCAGCAGTTTCAGTTAGCGCTTTTTTACAATCCATCATGCCAGCGCCAGTACGCTCGCGTAATTCTTTAACTAGGGCAGCAGTTACAGCCATTAGTATATCCTCAGATCTGAATATGTTTAGGGAAGCGGGATGACCGCTCTTCAAGAATATCAAGTCTTCATCACGAATTGATGAAGACTTGATGACAGCTAATTACTCAGCTTCAACGAAATCGTCGTTCTCTGCTTGAGCAACGATATTGCTTTCACGGCCTTCAGTGATAGCAGTTGCAACAGCGCCAGTGTAAAGCTGGATAGCACGGATTGCATCGTCGTTACCTGGGATGATGAAATCAACACCATCTGGGTTCGAGTTAGTATCAACTACTGATACTACTGGAATACCTAGGTTGTTAGCTTCGCGAATTGCAATGTGCTCGTGATCTGCATCGATAACGAAGATAGCGTCTGGAAGACCGCCCATATCTTTGATACCGCCAAGGCTCTTTTCAAGCTTTTCCATTTCACGAGTAAGCATTAACGCTTCTTTTTTAGTTAGCTTCTCGAAAGTACCGTCTTGGCTTTGAGTTTCAAGGTCTTTAAGACGCTTGATTGATTGACGAACTGTTTTCCAGTTAGTCAACATACCACCTAACCAACGGTGATTTACGTAGAACTGCTCACTTTGAAGAGCTGACTCTTTAACTGCTTCGCTTGCAGCGCGCTTAGTACCTACGAAAAGAATTTTACCTTTGTTAGAAGCAGCGTTCTGTAAGAACTTAAGTGCATCGTTGAACATTGGTACAGTTTTTTCAAGGTTGATGATATGTACACGGTTACGAGCGCCGAAGATGAAAGGCTTCATCTTTGGGTTCCAGTAACGTGCTTGGTGACCGAAGTGAACACCAGCTTGAAGCATATCGCGCATTGAAACGTTTGCCATTTTAATTTCCTCTAAGTTAGTTAGGGTTAAGCCTCCACATATCCCATAGCACCAACATGTTCAGTATTTTACTAAGACATGCACCCAAGTGTATGTGTCGATATGTGTGTGTGTTAAAATAAAATTGTGGTTGCCTTAAATACAAACATCTCTAAGATAAATTTGTAAAAAGACGGCGCGCTTTATACCATATAAAATAACAGAACTCAACAATCAGTATAAAAATTGTGCGTTGAAATAAACTTAAAATAACCGACTTGGAGTCTGAATGAGTGCAGTGATTAAAACCCCTGATGAGATCGAAAAGATGCGTATTGCTGGGCGTTTAGCCGCAGAAGTACTAGAAATGATAGAGCCTTTTGTGAAGCCTGGGGTCACAACAGACGAGCTAAATACAATTTGTCATGATTACATCATTAACGAGCAACAAGGCATTCCTGCTCCACTTAATTATCATGGTTTCCCAAAATCAATTTGTACGTCTGTTAATCACGTAATTTGTCATGGTATCCCAAATGACAAAGCGCTGAAAGACGGTGACAGTGTCAATATCGATATTACCGTTATCAAAGATGGTTACCATGGCGACACATCGAAAATGTTTCATGTAGGCACCCCAAACATCCAAGGTAAACGCCTTGCTGAAATCACACAAGAGAGTTTGTATCTCGCGATCAAAATGGTAAAACCTGGCGTGCGTTTGGGTGACCTAGGTGCTGCAATTCAAAAATACGCGGAAGGCTTTAATTACTCAATCGTTCGCGAATATTGCGGTCATGGTATTGGCGCCGAGTTCCACGAAGAACCGCAAGTCATGCATTACGGTAAAGCGGGCACTGGTGAAACATTAAAAGCAGGGATGTGTTTAACCATTGAGCCTATGGTTAATGCGGGTAAGCGTCAATGTAAAGTACTAAAAGACAATTGGACGGTTGTAACGAAAGACCGAAGCCTTTCAGCTCAGTGGGAACACACACTACTTGTCACTGACAATGGTGTTGAGATCTTAACTCACCGCAACGATGATACGATCGACAAAATTATTGAACATCCAGCACAATAATAAATGCTTCGCTGTAAAACCTTCGCTGAGTAAAGCTCTGTCGGTGCTTTGCTCACGAAGCTAAAAACAAAGCAAAAAATGGCAATCAAGCGTTGCCCTTTGTGCTCAAGTCAGTAAGCTAAGCTCAATACCTTTGCGATGGTATTGAGCTTGAATAGACTATTCAGATCAATTTAACCCTTAGCACCCACCAAGAATAAGATGCAGGGAGCCTGATGTGGCATTGCCTAATAAAGTAAAAACACTGCTCGATAATGCAGAGCAACTGTGTGACTTAAAAGATTGTGCTGCTTACTTTTATAAGTGGCTTAGCAATGAGTTTTCGAAACAACCAGTTCGTAACCTGATCAACTCTCGCGCAGAATTTATTGATAGACTGCTGATAAAGTTATTCAATGATACTGGCTTAGCTCGTTATCCTGAGTTAGCCCTCATTGCCGTCGGCGGCTATGGTCGAGGGGAATTACACCCTTACTCTGATATTGATTTTTTATTGCTTGTTAATGACACTCCAAATGCAACTATGACCTCTGCACTTGAACAGTTTGTCACCCTACTTTGGGATCTAAATCTAGAAATTGGCCACAGTGTACGCACGCACGAACAGGTGCTTGACCAAAAAAAACAAGATGTACACTTCACTACGAGTCTACTCGAAAGCCGTCTGATCTGTGGTAATCATGTTGAATTTGAAAGACTCAGAAGCCACATTGTGGAGACCCCTATTTGGCAATCTGCTGATTTCTTTCTCGCAAAAGTTGATGAGCAAAAAGTTCGACACAGAAAGTGCCACGGTACGGCTTACAACCTAGAGCCAAATATTAAAGAAAACCCTGGCGGATTGAGAGATGTACAAACCATTTTCTGGGTTGCTAAAAAACACTTTCACGCCGAAACTCTTGAAGAGTTAATTAATCATGGTTATTTAACACACGAAGAATATCAAGAGCTTCTTGAGTGCTTAGAAAATTTATGGAACATTCGTTTTGCGCTGCATTTAGCAGCAGGTCGAAGTGAAAATAGGCTGCTTTTTGATTATCAACCCCATGCTGCTGAAATTCTTGGTTTTGGCTCTGAGGGGAAAGCATCGGTTGAGCGTATGATGAAGCGGTTGTTCAGGATCATGAGCCGCGTTCGTGAAATGAACCAAATGCTATTGTCGTATTTTGAACAGAGTATTTTACCGGATCAATTGGAGCGTACAGCTGTCTCCCTTGATGAAAATTTCGAACGAATCGGAAATAAAATAGGGGTAAAAAATCCCTCTGTTTTTTTCCGTAGGGAACAACTCTTTGTATTATTTGAACATATTGCAGACCACCCTGAAATCACAAGTATCGAACCAAGTACCATTAGAACAATGCGTCAAGTACGCCGCAGATTGCTGGGTGACCTACAAGACTATGCGGGATGCCGAGATGCTTTCTTACGTTTAATTAAACACCCTAACGGCATGGGAAGAGCATTCACTTTGATGCATAAGCATGGTCTAATTGCAGCCTATTTACCACAATGGCGTAATATTTTTGGCCAAATGCAGTTTGACTTATTCCATGCCTATACCGTTGATGAACATACCCATAAACTCATCAATAATATCTACCTTTACACTGAAAAAGACCGTAAAAAAGAATTCCCTATTTGCAACGAAATTATCACGCGGATGGACAAGCCTGAATTACTTTACTTGGCAGCAATTTTTCATGACATTGCTAAAGGACGTGGTGGAGACCACTCTGAACTTGGCGCTGTTGATGCACTCGCTTTTTGCAAAGTGCACGGTTTCACCAACTCAGATGCGCGATTAGTATCTTGGTTAGTTGCCAACCACCTATTAATGTCTGTAACGGCACAACGCAAAGATATTAATGACCCTGATGTGATTGCTGAGTTTGCTTCAATTGTAAAAAATGAGCGCCAGCTCGATTACTTATATTGCTTAACAGTTGCTGATATTCGCGCAACCAATGATAACCTCTGGAATGATTGGAAAAACACCTTACTCCGTGAGCTTTATTTACACTCTCAGCACGCTCTAAGGCTAGGTCTTGAAAACCCAATGGATATGCGGGATCAGATTCGAGATAAAAAGAAACAAGCAAAACAAAGACTCATTAATTTAGAATATGAGGAAGAAAAAATAGACCTTATTTGGTCTCGATTTAAAGCAAACTATTTTACCGCCTTCAGTGAACAACAAATCTCTTGGCACAGTGAGCATTTACTAAAAACCAACGATCTAAATGCATCTTGTGTTGTGGTAGGTGAAAAAGCGATGCATGGTGGTACACAGGTTTTTGTTTACAGTCCATACAATGCCAATTTATTTGCAAAATTACTTACCGTTATTGGCTCTAAGAAAGCACAAATACAACACGCTCAGGTCATGACGACCAAAGATAATTCTGTCGTGTACAATTTTGTTATATTAGAAGTCAGTGGTGACCCTATGAGCGTGAGCCGTGCGAACTCTATACGTCGTGGCTTAGAAGCAATATTAAAAGATCCAAAGAAAAAAATTCGGACTAAAAAGAACCGTTCTCATCGATTCAAAGACTTTAATATTAAACCAAAAGTCATTGTACGCCCCCACGCCCGAGTAAACCGTAATCTCATTGAAATTCAGGCCATAGATATACCTGGCCTACTGACAAAAATAGCTGAGGTTTTTCAAGCTAATTCATTACATATTCACGCGGCAAGAATTACAACGGTAGGGGAACGAGCCGAAGATTTCTTTGTAATATCAAACGCAGACTATCAAGCTCTTGCAGAAGAGCACAAAGCAGCATTACATCGTGACTTGATGAAAAAATTAAATGCAGAAACAGAGTAAAGAGGAAACTATGTCTGATTTAAAGAGCATTATTGAGCAAGCTTGGGAGCAAAGAGACGGGATCTCACCAAGCCAAGTTTCAGAAGAAGTGTACAACGCAATAATCCAATCTTTGGGCTTATTGGATTCAGGCGCAGCAAGAGTTGCTGAAAAAGTAAGTGGTGAGTGGGTTGTTCACCAGTGGTTAAAAAAAGCCGTATTGTTGTCATTTAGAATTCGTGACAACCAACCTATGAATGACGGTGTGAATCAATTCTACGACAAAGTACCGTTAAAGTTCAGCGATTATACCCCCGAGCAATTTCGCCAAGGTGGCATGCGTGTTGTACCAAACGCAGTAGCTCGTCAAGGCAGCTTTGTAGGAAAAAATGTGGTACTCATGCCTTCATATGTCAATATTGGCGCGTATATCGATGAAGGCACTATGGTCGATACATGGGCTACTGTTGGCTCATGTGCGCAAATAGGTAAAAATGTACATCTATCTGGCGGCGTTGGCATCGGCGGGGTATTAGAACCTTTACAAGCAAATCCAACGATCATTGAAGACAACTGTTTCATTGGTGCACGTTCAGAAATCGTTGAAGGTGTGATTGTTGAAGAAGGTGCGGTCATTTCAATGGGTGTATACATTTCTCAAAGTACCCGCATTTATGACCGTGAAACAGGCGAAGTGCATTACGGACGCGTACCAGCAGGCGCCGTTGTAGTTCCAGGCTCTCTACCGAGTAAAGATGGTTCCCATAGCTTATATGCAGCAATCATCGTTAAGAAAGTAGACCAACAAACGCGTGAAAAAGTCGGGATTAATGCACTATTACGCTCAATAGACGACTGATCAACCGCTCGTCTGGCATAAGCCAAAAAAAAGCGCTTGATGAAGTATTTCTTTATTTGAATACTTCACATAGCGCTTTTTAAAATAACCTAAGAGATGGATTATTCAAAAATTATAATGCGGCAAATACATCATCTGTTTTCGCAGCACACACAAAATCATTTTTGTGTAACCCTTTTATAGAATGGCTCCACCAAGTGACGGTCACTTTGCCCCACTCAGTCAATAAGCCAGGGTGATGACCTTCATCTTCGGCCATTGCGCCAACCTTATTCGTAAATTCTAATGCGAGTTTGAAGTTTTTAAACTTAAAAACTCTCTCTAACTGCATGATCCCATCACGTACTTCAGGTACCCAATCAGGGATCTGCTTTATTAATACTGCTAACTCTTCATCTGACACTCTAGGCGCATCAGCACGACACGCTTCACATTTTTGTGCACTTAAATCAGACATTTAAAATCCTCAACTTGCTAGTTTTTGTTTCGGTGGAAATTTTGGCTCAAATAAGCCTAACTCTTTTGCCTTGGCAACCAATGACATAATATCCATCTGTGAAATATCAAACAGATCATTGATAGAATTAATCGTGTAATAGATTGGCTGCATTATATCAATGCGATACGGCGTACGTAACACATCACTCACATCCAGGGGTTGAATTTCTGGCGTACCAGAGTAAACATATTGTGTTTCACCTGGGCTTGATAGCACCCCACCACCATATATACGTAGGCCATCTTTCGTTTGCATTAGCCCAAACTCAACGGTAAACCAATATAACCGCGCTAAATACCCACGATCTTTCTTTTCTGCTGCGTAACCCAACTGACCATATTTATGTGTGAACTCGGCAAATGCGGGGTTAGTTAACATTGCACAATGACCAAAAATTTCATGGAACACATCGGGTTCTTGTAAATAATCAAACTCTTCTCGTGAACGTATAAACGTTGCAACTGGAAACTGCTTATTTGCAAGCAAACGGAAGAATTCATCAAAATCAATGAGCGCAGGTACTGGCGCAACTTGCCAGCCAGTCTCTTGACCTAACACTTCGTTAAGTTCTGACAATTGTGGAATACGATCATGTGGTAGGTTTATTTTTTTTAGTCCGTCCATGTATTCATCACAGGCTTTGCCTTCGATGCATTGCAGCTGACGTGCTACTAGTTCAGACCAAATTTTATTCTCTTCGTCACTCCATGCAATCACACCATTTTCATCGGGTTGCTTAGAGGTATATTTGCTCGATTTAGCCATAGAAACCTTCATTGTTACCTATCACGGCCATCTAAGACCGCGCTTTAACTTGTGACAACGATACTATGTAAAAGTAAGCAAAAGTTTAATAGCAACGGCGTATAACGCCATTGCTAGATATGTGTATTTTGTAATGAATTAATTACACAGCCGTATACAAATAAATACAGCACTTAATATAAAGCCACAAACAAACACTTATAGTAAATTTATGTTTACACTAAAAAGCATTAAAAGCGAGTTCGAGATCAGCAATAATATCTTCTACATCCTCCAAGCCAATCGATATACGGATCAAACCATCCGAAATACCCGCTGCTTGTCGTTCTTCTGGGGTGTAAGGTGAATGCGTCATAGATGCTGGGTGCTGAATTAATGTTTCAGGATCACCTAAACTTACAGCTAACGTGCAAAGCTCTGTGGCATTGATAAATGATTCTCCATCCGCTAAAGAACCTACTATTTCAAAAGCAATAACGCCACCAGCCCCTTTCATTTGTTCGCCTAAATACTTATACCCAGGATGAGAGGGCAATCCAGGATAAAATACTTGGCTCACTTTATTATGCTTCTCAAGAAATTCAGCCACTTTTTGCGCGCTTTCACAGTGGCGTGCCATACGGACAGCCAGTGTTTTCAGACCACGGTTAATCAGCCATGCGTCATGTGGACTGATTGTTGCGCCAATATCTTTGAGTACCGTCAACTTAATCACTTCTATATGTTCTTGCGAACCACACACCACACCAGCGACAACATCTCCATGCCCATTCAAATATTTTGTTGCACTGTGAATGACAATATCAATACCGAAGTCTTTAGGCTTTTGTAACAATGGGGTCAAGAATGTATTATCAATAACGCTGATTAAATTATGCTGCTTAGCAAATTGCCCTATCATCGCTAAATCTAGTACTGTCATATTTGGATTAATTGGCGTTTCTGCAAACAACATCTTACTATTTGGCTGAATCGCGGCCTGTAACTGCGCTTCATCTGTCATGTCGACAAACGTAACGTCAATACCAAACTTAGGTAACATATGCGAAAAAAGAGCAAAACTACAACCGTATAACGCATTTGACGCAATGAGATGATCTCCATGCTCTAAAAAGCTCAAAACTGATGCCGATACCGCGCCCATTCCGGTCGCCGTTGCTGCGGCACTTTCCATACCTTCTAGTGCTGCTACTTTTTGCTCTAGCTCTGTCGTAGTTGGGTTACCTAAACGCGTGTAAATGTAACCGGCCTCTTCCCCAGCAAAACGAGCAGCTCCCTGTGCTGCATCTTTGAATTTGAAGGTTGATGTTTGATACAAAGGTGCCGTCAATGCACCATGTGGGTCGTCAAAGTGGGTTGGTCCATGAATACATTGCGTGTTGTCATGATACTTCTTCATAAAATTGCCTGTTAAGTTGTTATTCTTGAATTTATTTACCTAATAAATAAATCAGTGAATAAAAATTCACAAGCACGCCAGATGGTAAGATGGCTAGCTGAGCAAGATTAACTTCTACAGTTTGTATACAATTGTTGTCACTCTTTGCTAGCAGGCTTATTGTCTCCCTTACTTAACAGCGTTGTAAATACTGTTTCTATTGTCGACTTTAATAGCCTTGGTTTCTGCTCTAGTTGTGGCAGTGGCCGGCATATTTCCATAGCCTTGTACCCTAACCGAGCTGTAAATACCCCTGCACTTAAGCCTTGTGCTGCGCGAGCCGACAATTTCGTCAATAACTCAGCTCCAAGACTTGTCGACGCCAAATCCGAGACAAGCTCCGCAGCGCCAGCAAAAACCATTTGCTTAAGTAACAATCTATACAAAGTGATCCGACTTCTATAACCTAACGGAATACCGTAATGCTGACTCAGCTTTTCAACTAAATGAACTCCGCGCCACAATACCGCCAACATATCTAACAATGCCATTGGACTTAACGCTACCAGCATTGCACTTGTCGTCGCATGTGTATTAATTAACGCTTTAGCTTGTTCATCTTGGCTTTTCAGTAATGTATTTTGATAAAGCTGTAACACCTCTTTATCAGTATGGTGTGACTTAATACTTGCTTTAAACTCAAGGACTTCATCGGGTGTATGTAAAGTCAGTAGCGGCGCTAACCATTGTTGCGCTTCTCCAATTTGAGTGCTGTTTAAAAGCCTTAAAGCATCACTTTGTGTACTGGTGCGATTCGAGAGTAATCGCAGTGCGCGATACTCTCCAATTGTAAAGCGCAACACAACGATTAAAGCTAGCAGCAAAACGACTATGTACACACCGCCTAAAAACCATGAACGTTGAATTGCGTCCACAATGCTGTAAACACTTTCAATAACAATCAAAATCATTAAACCGATAAACAGCAATCGCTTAATACTCATTCCTGACGATTTAGGCTTGAGTGTTTGATCTAACGCTGATTCGGCTTCATCAACTTGTGTTATCTCTACTGATGTGGCTTGTACAATACGCTTACCCGCGAGCAGTGAGTCATCCTTCAATTGCTCTGGCTGCTGCACCTTATCTATTTTAATGCGCCGCCCTGCACGCAACTCGTTTTGCTCAGTCATCGTAACTTATCTCCGAGTAAAAATTGCAGTACATGATCTAAACGAACATGGCTTAAGTTTCCACACTTTGCAGGCAAAGGGGCAAAAGAAAGAAAATCAAAACCCTGCTCAGGCCACTGCTCTTTGCTCAAACAGTGAGTGGGAGGTTGAGGTGGCAAAAATGTAATTTGGTGGGGCTCATCAATTGGCTTTCCCACAATACAATTAAGGGTTTTCCCTGATTCAACAACTTGAGTTTGCTGCGTACTTTGTACTGCAGAAACAGCCATTGTGTCTATTTCTACCCCCGCAAAGCGTAAGTCATTACTTTTCTCATGGACCATACTATGCAACAATTTCGCGAGCTGTGGTTGCTGCTCATAGCTGACATGGTCACACTTATTCGCCGCAAATAAAACTTTGTCAATTTTTGGGTAGAACAGTCGTTTCAACATATTTGATTTTCCATAATCAAAAACATCCACAATGTTCCGTAATGCCTGCTCTTGCTCTCGCAAAGTATCTGGGCCATCAGCTAAAGCACTTAATATATCAACTAACACTATTTGCCTATCGAATTGGCAAAAGTGCTGCTTATAAAAAGGGCCAATAACCTGCTGCTTGTATGCATTAAAACGCGCTTCCAAATGCATATACTGAGTCTCACCACTCACTGTCATTACCCCATCACATGGAAAAAACAACAGTATCGGCGCGCCCGCCAAATCGCCGGGAATGAGCATTCTTCCTGGTTGTAACTGTGCAACCTTTGTGTGCTGTTTCAAACTTAAAAGTAGCCTTTGATATTGCTCAGACAGTTTTTTCAATATCGTTTCATCGACAACAGCATCACTATCGAAAGTGTCCACAGCCGTTAAAAACTCTTTTGCATAATCAATATATTGAGGTTGCTTTAATAATGTCAGCACCTCCTTACTCCAAGTTTGATAATCTTGATTTAACATCGGTAAATCAACCAACCATTCTCCAGGGTAATCAATTAACTCAAGATAAACCGTACTTATAGGTGAAAGGTGCTGCTTAAGCGCGTTACGTGTTTCAAACTTCAATGCAAGTGTCAATGTGTTAATACGCTGAGTAGAGGAAGGCCAGCTAGGTGGGTTTGCCAATAAAGAGTTCACTGCGCAGTTATAATCAAATGTGGGAATATCTAACGCACGTTGCGGAATCGCCTTAACGGCAATCAGTCTTTGCTCTCTAGCAACATCGAAAAAAGGCAGGTTTTGCTTGTCTGCTTGGGTTGTTAAATGTTTTATCAATGCCGTGATAAATGCCGTTTTTCCACTTCCACTAAATCCAGTGACAGCTAACTTAATGTGTTGATCTAAACTTCTATGCAGGGTTTTTTGTGCTTTATTTTTAAGTTTCTCAAAAGTATCTTTACTGAAGCGTCTGGTGTTCATAAATTAAGTGTTACTCCTGAACAACGTAGTTACAGAACCAAAGTAAGCCGTGGCGTATTAAACGCCACATCACGTGCGATAAACTATAACTTATTAATTTCTCGACTGACCGTAAATTCGCTAGAGGTAACGTATGTTTCCATGCATTGAACTCGATCGTCTAAACGATTTAATCGCTCTTTTAGATCAAATAATGCCTGCCTTGGTGGCTCTCCTTTTTGCCAAACTTTAAATTTGACTGCAATTGGGTCTGCATCTTTATGTGTTGAAGGGGTCGTCACATAATCACTTTTTTTATCTAAAATGAACCAACACGCAATGTATACAACAACAAATAATGGGCCACCGGATAGCAACACAGCAGTAATGAACAAGATGCGTACTAACCATAACTCCATGTTAAAGTAATCACTGAGCCCCGCACAAACGCCTGCCAGCTTTCCTCGTTTTGGATCTCTATAAAGTTCTCGCTTTATGTTGCTCATATTTTACGTCTCCACTCGGGCGCCTCTTGATCAAGGATTGCTTCTAGTGTTTCCACACGCTCAGCCATCTTTTCAGCTTTACTTGCAAGTTCAAGCAACTGGCGATGTTCATGCTCGCTTAACCCCTGACTCACCTGTTTCTTACTGCGATAGTGAAGTACAAGCCATAATGGCGCCACTACCAGCATAAAAATAATAATTGGTGCTACTAATACTTCAAGATCCATAACTCGATACTCCTGCGACTTATTTGTTCTATGTTATTCGCACCGACAGCTTGGTCAGTCGATGCGTTTTATTTCAATTATTTACCAGCAAGTTTTTTCTTAAGTTCAGCTAACTCATCATCAACTTGTTCGTTTTTTTGCAAATCAGCAATCTCGTCAGCCAGGTTCTTTTTCCCTAAGTCATACGACTCAACTTGTGACTCTAGACCATCAATTTTAGACTCGTAACGCTCGAAACGATTTAAAGCATCTTCTACTTTCGAACTATCTAGCGCTTTTTTCACTTCTAAACGAGACTCAGCTGAGCGTTGACGAAGTACAATGGCTTTTTGACGTGTTTTAGCATCAGCCAGTTTATCTTGTAACGTCGCCACTTCTTGTTGCAGTTTCTCTATATGTGACTCAACGTGCTCTAACTCATTTTGAACACTTGCAGCCGCATCAGCAGACTTCTGCTTTTCCAGTAAAGCTGAGCGAGCTAAATCTTCTCTACCCTTAGTGAGCGCCAATTCAGCTTTACTTTGCCACTGTTCAACTTCTTCATTTAACTGCCCAACACGACGTGTTAATTCTTTCTTCTCTGCTAACGTTTTAGCTGAAGTTGAACGCACTTCAACCAACGTATCTTCCATTTCTTGGATAATAAGACGAACCATTTTTTCAGGGTCTTCAGCTTTATCTAAAATAGCATTGATATTAGAGTTAACGATATCTGCAAAACGTGAGAAAATTCCCATAATCTTTACCTCTTTAGTTTCTAAATTTAAGTTGCTTACATTACTAGTATCAATTAACTTGCCAACTTTTTTAAAAATAAAAGCTTATAAATATCAATAAATTAAATCATATCAGAAAAAACTTTAGTTCGCAGTAATTATCAAATACACTAACACTTAGCAAAAATAACTAAGAGTTAGCCAATATGAGCCAATTTCGCCAACAAGACAATTTACTCGGTCAATCAGACAGCTTTTTAACTGTGTTAGATAAGGTGTCACAACTGGCCCCTCTAGAGAAGCCGGTGTTAATTATTGGTGAGCGAGGCACAGGTAAAGAGCTCATCGCCGCTCGGCTACACTTCCTTTCTGAAAGGTGGGAGCAAAATTACGTTAAGCTAAATTGCGCAGCGTTAAATGAAAATTTATTAGAGAGTGAACTATTCGGCCACGAAAGTGGCGCGTTTACTGGCGCAAGCAAGCGTCATGAAGGGCGGTTTGAACGAGCAAACGGTGGCACTCTTTTTCTTGATGAACTCGCCAATACATCCGCAATGGTGCAAGAGAAACTCCTACGTGTCATTGAATACGGCGAATTTGAGCGTGTCGGCGGCAAAAGTACAGTCAAAGTCGATACACGCTTGGTCTGTGCAACCAATGAAGACTTACCTTCACTCGCTGACAATGGCGAATTTAGGCATGATCTACTCGACCGCTTAGCATTTGACGTGATCACTTTACCTCCGTTACGCGCACGCCAAGAAGATATCATGCTCTTGGCCGAGCAGTTTGCCATCAATATGGCTAGAGACTTAAACTGGTCATTATTTAGTGGCTTTACTCGCAAAGCAACTGATGCGCTAATGAGCTATGACTGGCCCGGCAATATCCGAGAGCTCAAAAATACGGTTGAACGTAGCCTATATAGGCATGGCAGCGAACAACTGCCAGTACACGAAATTATCCTCAACCCGTTTGAAAGCCCTTTTAGACCAACACAACGTGTGAAAGCTCCTACTATTAGTGCGCCTATTGCCGAGCACGCTGCAATAAAAGAACCTACTACGTCTCCCCTTACAAATATGGCACCCAAGCAAAATGTAGCATTCCCATGTGATCTAAAAGAGCTGTCGAATGAGTTTGAAATTGAATTATTACAACAAGCGCTAGAACACAGTCAATTTAATCAAAAGAAAACTGCACAAATGCTCGGATTAACGTATCATCAACTACGTGGTTATTTGAAAAAATACAACCTGTTAGAGTCAGGTCAAAAACAAGAGGCGTAAGGCGTGCGGAATATAGTACTAGGTGCGATATGTATCTATTTACTTGGCTGTGTTGATGCGAGCCCACAGTTAACAAACGAAAAATCTCAGGGCCTAGTTTATTGCGCTGAAGCCAACCCTGTGTCTTTTAATCCTCAGGTCACAACAACAGGCTCGACTATTGACCTGATTGCAAGCCAGTTGTACGACACCCTGATCAGTATTGATCCTGAAACGGCCGAATTTCAACCTGAATTAGCCACCAGTTGGGTAGTCAGTGATGAAGGTAAAGCCATTACCTTTAAATTACGCCAAGGCGTTGAATTTCATAGTACTGATTACTTCCAACCTTCAAGACCTTTAACCGCAGATGACGTGGTATTTTCTTTTAGCCGTCTATTTGATGTGTATAACCCGTACCATTTCGTCGGAGACGCTGAATACCCTTACTTTCAAAGCGTAGGAACCGATCAACTAATACGCCAAGTCATCAAAGTAGACGAGCATACTGTAAGATTTGAGTTATTTAACGCGGAAAGTAGCTTTCTATCTAATATTGCTACCGATTTTGCCGTTATTTTATCGCAAGAGTATGCTCAGCAGCTTATCGCTCAAGAAAATAAACCCGCTTTCGACCATTTTCCCATCGGGACAGGTCCATATAAATATAAAAACTTTTTGCGCGATAACCTGGTGCGTTATCACCGTAATGAAAAATATTGGAAACACAGTGTACCCATGCAACAACTTGTGTTTGATATCACCACCAATGGTACCAGCCGCATTGCAAAAATGTTGACCAAAGAGTGTGATATTACCGCCCACCCAAGTGCAACACAATTAAGTGTGCTCAATGCCAGAGAAGACATCCGGGTTGATAAAGCGGCCAATCTTAATATTGGCTATTGGGCATTTAATACTGAGCGACCTCCGTTTGATAACTTACTCGTGCGTAAAGCACTCGCGCACTCAGTTGATTTCGATAAAATAATGCAAGCAGTTTTTTATGGTAACGGTATTTTAGCTCGTTCCCACTTGCCGCCCTCTTCATGGGCTTTTAAAGCACAAGAAAATATGCCCCAGTACAATCCCACATTGGCAAGAAAGTACCTCAAAGAAGCAGGTTATGAAAATGGCTTCGATATGACGCTGTGGGCCATGCCAGTCTCACGAATTTACAATCCGAACGCACGAAAAATGGCCGAGCTAATACAGAGTGACCTAAAGAATATTAGTATTTCGGCAAAGATCGTTGAATATGAATGGAATACCTTTATTGAACGTATTGGCAATCATGAGCATGACAGTGTCCTGCTCGGCTGGGCGGCTGACACTCCCGACCCCGATAACTTCTTTAGTCCACTGTTAAGTTGCACCGCTACTTTTAGTGGAAAAAACCCTGCTAATTGGTGTCACCCAGAGTTTGATTTACTCCTAACACAAGCTTTAGACACAACTGATATTAAGTTACGCAAAACTTTCTACCATAAAGCGCAACAAATGCTGATAGAACAACTTCCATTGATCCCCATTGCACATGGCGTTCGATTTCAAGCCACTAGCAATGACATAACGGGCGTTACTCTTAGACCCTTTGGTGGTATTTCACTTGGTCGAGTAAGGCGTAAATAATGTTAATTGAATATCTATTACGAAGACTAAGCTTGCTGCTGTTTATGGTTGTCACTTTGACAATTTTTACCTTTTCTCTTAATTATTTGTTTCCAGGCGATGTACTGACTAACTTTAGTGGTCAAGTAAATACCAATTACACCCAGACACAGGCTCTGGTCGAAAAGTATCGCATTGATGAAAGTCTGTTGGTGCAATATGGGGCATTTTTAGCACGCATTGCAACGGGAGATTGGGGTATATCACTGTCATCAGGGTTAAATGTATTTGAGCATGTTACGCGACTTTTTCCAGCAACGTTAGAGCTGTGTGTCTACGCTTTATGTGTCGCAGTATTACTCGGTATTCCCGCTGGAATAATCGCTTCAGCATACCATCGAAGGTGGCCTGACCGCGTTATAAACTCTCTCACTTTGATGGGCTTTTCCATTCCCATATTCTGGCTTGCGTTATTGTTGATCATGGTTTTTTGTCTTGGATTAGGGCTATTTCCCATGTCAGGCAGAATCGGCTTATTATATGAAATACAGCCCGTTAGCAACTTCATCCTGGTGGATATTATCATTCAAGGCTTCCCCTATCATGGACTCGCCTTTTTTGATGCATTAAGGCACCTCGCGCTGCCCACCATTGTGTTAGCAATGTACCCTACCACCGTACTCGTGCGCTTTACGCGCGATTCAATGTTGCAAGTATTAGAACAAAACTATATAAAAACAGCCCGTGCAAAAGGGCTCAATCGACGTCAACTCATTTTACATCATGCGCTTAGAAACGCACTACTTCCCGTTATCAAACAAATCGGACTACAATTTAGTACATTGATCACCTTAGCTATGGTCACTGAAGTCATTTTTTCTTGGCCTGGGATCGGACGTTGGCTGATTGATAGTATATACCAACGCGACTATCCAGCTATTCAAGGCGGCCTTTTAGCTGTGTCTATGTTCGTTATTTTAGCAAATATGCTCGCTGAATTTAGTCATACTCTTTTTGACCCTTTGTCACGGAATCAAGCATATGGCAAAGTTTAGCCTTTTTAGCGAAGAATCAAACCGTTCACCGCTGTCCAGATTATGGCGAAAATTTAAAAGCAACCACCCTGCATTGGTCGCTCTATGGGTGTTTATTGCTCTTACCTTACTCGCGCTGACAGCACCATTTATCGCGCCTTATGGCATTAATCAACAACATAGCGATGCACTACTTCTGCCCCCTTCTTGGCATGACTTAGGGGATGTTAGATTTATTTTAGGCACAGATGATTTAGGCCGAGATGTGTTATCTCGTTTAATGAATGGGGCTACATTCACTTTTGGTTTGTCTATAATCGCAGCCCTCATCACCACATTGGTTGGAGTATTACTCGGGACTTTAGCGGGAATAAGCCACGGATTTCGCTCGAGCGTGCTAAACCATTTATTAGATATTACATTATCTATTCCATCACTGTTGCTGGCGATAATTATTATCGCTATTTTGGGCCCAGGCTTACTTAATACTGTTTGGGCAATTATTTTTGCACTGCTCCCACAATATGTCCACTCCATCCGAAACCTCGTCGTCGATGAATTAAATAAAGATTACATCAGTGCATTTCGACTTGACGGTGCGTCTCGGTGGCAACTATTAGTCCGTGGCGTGCTGCCAAATATTTACGAACATATTGTCGTAATTTTTACTATGGCACTATCCACTGCTATTTTAGATATTGCAGCCTTGGGGTTTTTAAAGTTAGGCGCTCAGCCTCCAACCACTGAATGGGGCGCAATTTTGGCTGAAAATTTAGGCCTAATTTATTTGGCACCATGGACTGTGGGTTTACCTGGTGTACTGTTATTCATTGCCGTACTATCCACAAACTTAGTTGGTGATGGATTAAGACAGGTATTAAAAGAGCGTAAGGCTGACTAATGCAACTACTGGATATAAGAAACTTAACCATCGAGCTTCGTACTGAAGATGGCGTTATTCGCGCCGTTGATAAAGTAAACTTAAGCCTAAAAGAAGGTGAAGTACATGCATTAGTGGGCGAGTCTGGGTCAGGGAAAAGCCTCATTGCCAAAGCGATTGTTGGCGTACTCAATTCTCGTTGGACCGTCACCGCAGATCGCATGCATTGGCAGGGTGTTGACTTAATGCGCTTAAGTGCAGAAAAACGCCGGAAAATTGTCAGCAAAGATATGGCGATGATTTACCAAGAACCAAGCCGCAGCTTAGACCCTACAGCTAAAATATTTGAACAAGTTGCCGAGTCTTTACCTGAAAAAACATTTAAAAAAGGATTTTTCAGCCGTAATTCAGAGCGCAAAGAAAAAGTGAAAGCGCTGCTGCATAAAGTCGGGATCCGCGAACACGTCAAAGTCGCTAGCAGCTACCCCCACGAGCTTTCAGAAGGTGTATGCCAAAAAGTAATGATAGCCATGGCTATTGCTAGAAACCCTAAGCTACTGATTGCTGATGAGCCAACCACGGCATTAGAAAGCACCACGCGCGCACAAATATTTCGGTTATTAAAAAGCCTGAATCAGTTAAAGAATATGTCGATATTAATGATCTCTCATGAATTAGAAGAGATCACCCATTGGTCTCATGCCATGCATGTGCTGTATTGCGGACAAATGGTCGAAGCTGGACCAACGCAAAAAGTTTTTTATGAACCACTGCACCCTTACACACAAGCTCTGGTTAAGAGCCTACCCGATTATGCCCAAGGATTAGCGCATAAAGAACCTTTCTATGCACTCAAAGGCACAATCCCACCGTTGCAACATTTGCCTATTGGTTGCCGACTGGGACCGCGTTGTCCTCAAGCGCAAAAGCAGTGTGTTGTGACACCTTTACAAAATAAAAGTCACGGTCACGCATACGCTTGCCATTTTCCACTTTTTAAGGACAAGCAAAAATGCAACCAGTCTTAAAAGTACAAGCGCTCAGTAAGTCATTTAGAAGCCGCGCGGGTATTTTCAAGCGCAAACATATTCAGGTTTTAAGAGAAATCTCATTTGCGGTTGGGCCAGGTGAAACTTTGGCGATCATTGGCGAGACGGGCTCTGGAAAAAGTACCTTAGCGAAATTATTAGCTGGCGCAGATCATGCTGATTGCGGGCAAATATTACTCGATGGTAAAACCATTGAAGATGACGGTGTAAGACAAAACCAGTGTCGCCATATTAGAATGATCTTTCAGGATCCGACGCGTTCATTGAACCCCGGTATTACCATCGGTGATATGTTAGATGATTGCTTGAAATACAACACTGGCTTAACATCTTTACAACGCAACAAAAAGATCAAAATTACTTTAAGTCGCGTTGGTCTACTGAGCGAACATTATGAATACTACCCTCACATGTTCAGTGGCGGACAATTACAGCGTGTCGCACTTGCCCGAGCATTAATTTTAGACCCAAAAGTCGTTGTACTAGATGAAGCCTTGTCATCATTAGATCCATCAGTAAGAGCACAAACGGTCAATTTGTTATTACAGTTGCAAAAAGAGTCCGGGCTCAGCTTCATCTTAATTACACATCACTTGAGTTTAGTGAAACATATGAGCGACCAATTACTGGTGCTAAGCCGCGGTAAGGTTGTAGAGTATGGAAACACAGCCAGTATATTTGCCCAACCTAAATCTAAGGTTACACAACGTTTACTGAATGTATAAATTCAACAAATAGTCTTAAAACCGTTGCATCAAAAAGCCCCGCATTAATGCAGGGCCCAAAATAAACGGCTTAATTATTCCTCAAAATATAGCTTCGCTCTGGGCTTTTTCCCAACTTCTTGCATTGTTGCAGCATCGAATAAACGGCCATTGATCATAGTATAAGACACTTTGTCTGTATCTCGTATGTTGTTTAAAGGATCACCATTGATCACCACTAAATCAGCCAGTTTTCCGACTTCTATCGAGCCGATATGTTTATCTAACCCCACATATTTAGCTGGGTCAAGCGTGGCTGCTCGTAGTGCTTCTAAAGACGACATTCCACCTTGTGCAAACATCCAAATCTCCCAATGAGCAGCTAACCCTTCTCGTTGACCATGTGCGCCAAGATTAACTAAAATGCCAAGATCTTGCAGTTCTTTCGCGACACGTGCATTATTAAAGTGATTATAATGATGATCTGGTGACTTCATACGGCGCATAGAGCGTGGCAACAGTTGATTCTTAGGTACGAATTTACTTAATCTAGGGTGATTCCATACGTCCGTTTTATCATACCAGTAGTTTTCCCCCCAAATACCCCCATATGCGACACCTAACGTCGGCGTATAACCCACATCACTTTGTGCCCATAACTGCTCAATATCATCATAAATATTCGCCACAGGAATTGAATGCTCAACACCAGTATGGCCATCTACAACCATTGTTAAGTTATGTTGCAGTAACGAGCCGCCTTCAGGCACCACCATCATACCTAATTCTCGACCCGCTTCGACAACTTGTTGACGTTGCTCGCGACGCGGTTGATTGTATGATTTCACAGAAAACGCGCCGACCTTTTGCAAGCGTTCTAGATGAAACTTCGCATCTTCATATGAATCAATATGTGAAGTATAGCCCGCCACATTCGCGCCATATAATATCGTCCCGGTTGAAAAAATCCGAGGCCCAATTATTTTACCCGCTTTTTGTAATTCACTGGCGGCAAAAACTTCCGTTGTATCATTCGAAGGGTCATGAATTGTTGTAACACCCAAAGACAACCCCGCTAAATTGCGCCAGTTTTGCTCTGGGATAATTTCACTACTGCCTTGTGATGTATGGGCGTGTGCATCAACAATCCCCGGTATAATAGTTTGACCTGATACATCTACAATGTTTGCTTCTTTAGGGATCTTGACCTGTTCAGTGCTCCCCACGGCTTTGATATGCTTACCGTCTGTCAGTATTACGCCATTATGGATCACTTTATCACCTTCCATGGTAACAATCGTAGCCCCGACTAATGCAGTGAACCCACTCGGTTCAGCCATGTCATGCTTAAATCCTATCGACACACCACTTTTAACTTTGAAATCGGCATCTTTAGCTTTATTAATGTCAAACATGCCATCCAAGCTTGCGTGGTACAGCTCAGGCCCTAAACTCCAATATAATGTGTCACTCGCGGTGCTCCAACTGATGTTTTCACCGGCACGTTGTGACAGCTGCTCAACTGGAAACTGTTTATCTGATGGTGAAATAGTAATTGGCTTACCACTTTCTACAAATGGTGTAACAAACACTTTGAACCGTTCTGCAAATGCCAAATACTTCCCATTTGGCGATACTCTAAACTCAGTCGCATGATTGGAATTATACAGTACTTTGGCTTTTTTCGAGTCAAGGTCTACTGCCAGTAACTGTGGTTTGGGCGCTTCATTCATTAAGAAAATACGATTATTATTCGCTCCAAACTGTGGTTGAAAACCTTCTTCTGAAATAAGCTCTGCATCTCCACCTTTACTCGACACCCGATAAATACCCGCTTTTAATGACCACTCATGGGCCAATAAGCTGCTTCCAGAAACTTTTCGGTAGACGATTGTTTTACCATCAGGGCTAAACGTTGGCTCGACGTATTTCCCTTTTTGTGACGTGATAGTTTTCCCTTTGCCATTTCTTGCAGATACGACTCGAATACTACCTTGCTTTTGGTCATCCCAAGTCACATAAACAATTTTTTTACCATCTCTAGAGAATTGTGGAAACAGTTCAAAATGATCATTTTGACGAGTAAGTCGTTTCACTTTCCCTGAAGATAAATCACGCTTATAAATATGTCCTAGCGCTTCGAAAATAGCCGTTTCTCCATTGGGTGAAACCTGCACGTTACGGAGCATTTTAATATCAAACTCGGTTTGATCGATGTTCTGTGCAAAGCGTAATGCTTTTTGAATTTTTTTAGTTGTGGTTACAGAGAAAGCAATTTCATGAGACTTTTTACTCTCTACATCCAATTCATGAAGTTTGCCACCAGCCCAAAAAACTAACCCCTCATTATCAGGAGTCCACGCTATGGTCGGGTAAACACCATGAATAGCCCAAGTTTCTTGCATATCTCGCTCTAAATTGCCATAGAGCTTAGTTTCTTTCCCTGATTCTAAATTATAGAGATATAAGCTAGATTGAAAGTCATCTCGTTTAACATACGCCAAATGTTTTCCATCTGGTGATGGCGTAGGCCTAATCGCGCCGCCCATACCGGATAAAATAACTTCTATCTCTCCACTTTCTCGATCTAAGCGTTTGATTTTATATATACCAGCAACTGAATCTTTTGAGTAATGAAACGTTTTACCAGGAGTCGCATCTTGTGAAAAATACACATATCTTCCGTCAGGTGAAAACGCAGGCTCCCCCAAATCCTTTTGGTCATTTTCACGTGTCGTTAACGGCACACCTTGGCCACCAGCTTTGTGATACAGCCACACTTCTCCTGCACCTAAGGAGCGAGTCCCTGTAAAGTGTTTACGAGCTGCAATAAAATCCCCATCAGGACTCCAAGTAGGGCTATTTAACAACCGAAAAGTTTCATTTGTTACCGCAGTTTGTTCTGAGCCATCAATATTCATCACCCAAATATTGTCTCCCCCCCCTTGGTCTGAGGTAAAGGCAATAGACTGTCCATCTGGGCTAAAGCGTGGTTGCATCTGCCACCCAATATCACTGGTTAATTGTTTAGCTTGGCCCCCAGACATCGGCATAATATAAATATCGCCAAGTAAATCAAATACCAAGGATTTGCCATCCGGGCTCACATCGATATTCATCCAAGTACCTTGATCAACCGATATGTTGGCATCAATAAACTGTCCTGGCGGTGTATCGACTTGCCACTTTTCAGATTTTTCTTGTTCTTGTGCTGTTGTTGCTATAGATACACTCAATGCGAGGGCACTTAGTAAGTACTTCTTCATTACTTTTTTACTCTGGTTATATTGTTGTGACTATACCAACAAAATAACCTGTAAATTTCCAGAAAAATGCCATCAATGACTGAAATTAACGCTCACTAAACCCAGTTGCTTGGGTTAAATTGATAATACTGATGCAGTAACCCATAAAGCTCTGGATCATAACTTCTCAATTCATGGGGCTTTTCGATAAATGTTTCGGTTAGCACCGCAAAGAACTCTGCTTCATTCGTGGCACCATAGCTATGTATGACATGAGGCATCTGATACGCCACATGGCTTTTTAAATTACTATAAGCACGTTGAAACACCTTTCCCCACACTTTGTAATCTTGACCCTTGGACAACTCAGGTGTGCCATTGGTATATCCCGTTTGCTGATCGAGCTGATGTGCAAACTCATGGAAAACCAAATTATGTCCATCTCCCGGTAATCTATTGCCTTCAAGTACATCATGCCAACTTAAAACAAGTGTACCTCCAGGCCAAGATTCGCCTTGCCTCACAGATGTATGATAATTTACTAGCCCTGCGCCATCTTTACTGGTTTGTGGCACATAATAACTGCTTGGATATAAAAGTACCTCTTTCACGTTGGGATATAATGGCCATGGTTTATTAAGTACTAATAAGCATGCATCTGCTGCCACAATTACTTCCATTGCGCGATTAATTTTAAGCCCATCGCGACCAAGGATGCGCTTTTCACCTAAAAACCACACAATATGACACTCCAAAGCATGTCGCTCCTTATCGGTCATATTGCGATAAATTGACATATACTTTAGTAAGGTTGCTTTATCTTGTTCAGACAAACTTTGCTGTTGATATTTTCTTTTCCAAACATAGCCTTGTACTTCATCCCAACGCCAATAAACCAAAACAAACGCCACCAATGCCAGTAATAACACACTATTGATTATCATATTGATTACTTATTCACCTTTTAAAACTAAATTGGTACGACATGCAGTGTTTTCAATATGAATTTGATAAAATTGCGTCACTCTAAATGACGACACGTCTCCAGGAACTCGATGCACACACTCCCAATTGATAAGATAAAAACCGATTTTCTTTCTACAATTACACACTGTGATGTGATTGTCAGTGCAGCAACTGGATCTGGTAAATCAACTTGTCTACCGATTTGGGCAAGCAACATCGGTAAGGTCCTTGTCATTGAGCCAAGGAGAATTGCTTGCACCTCACTAGCTGAGTATTTAGCTCTAAAAAGTGGCCAACCACTTGGCTCTAAAATAGGCTATGCCATTCGATTTGAAACACATTTCAATGAACAATCAGACGTGGTATTTGTTACGCCAGGGGTTGCTCTCAGGTGGTTTTTTGAGGACAAACTGAGTCAATTTAGTGTCGTTATGTTAGACGAATTCCATGAACGTCGTTGGGATATAGATTTGATGCTTGCTTTACTCAAGCAACATAAAAAACATCGCCTGATAATCACTTCAGCTACACTCAACACAAAAAAATTAACCGACTATCTTGATGCAAAGCTGCTACACAGTGACGGTATCATGTATCCGGTAGAAGAAGTTTTCTTTACTTCAAATAGCAACGAAATGCCCTCAAAAGACCAACTTAGCGAACGTACAGTTGATGCATGTAGCTATGCATTAAAGCAAACGCAAGGCGATATTCTAGTGTTTCTACCTGGTAAAGCCGAAATACAGGCTGCCGCTGCCGCTGCAAAAAAATTGAATAAGCTCGTCGTCAGCTTATATGGGGGGTGCGCTAAGCAACAACAAGAACTTGCGTTAAAAACGCAAACCGAGCAACGGATTATTTTTTCCACAAATGTTGCTGAAACATCGTTGACCATACCCAATATAAGCTGTGTTATTGATTCTGGCCTAGAACGACGTACTCATCTTCGTGCAGAAAAGACAGTACTGGCCTTAGATACAATTAGCAAAGATTCTGCCAAACAACGTTTAGGACGTGCGGGACGCACGCAGCAAGGCCTGTGTATACGATTATACGGGGAGTATGCACCTTTGATTTCATCCACTCCGCCTGAAATACTGCGAGAAAACCTAACTGAACTCGTATTAGCGGCATCTTGTTCTAGTCATGGTATTGATTCATTAGAGTTTATCGAAGCACTGCCACTTAAATCAAAACAGGCATCGGTAGCAATATTAACTTCGATAGGTGCTATTGATCTGCAAGGCAAGGCAACTGACTTAGGTAAGAGGTTATACCCTCTACCTATCGATATAGAGCTGGCATACCTTATCAATTCAATGCCAAATAACTCACTTAAACAAGCCATGATTGATATTGCAGCACTGCTCACTGTTCCTGCTAAGGTTTACCAACTTCCAAGGCAACAAACGTTAATTGAATCATTGAATCTGCAGCTCCCAAATGCGTGTGACTTAGAACTGGCGATTGGAGTAGTAAGAGGCCAAGTAACCGACCTTATTATTGAGTGTGATGCACTGCGTGAAGCCATCCAATTTAGCGAGTTGCTTCGTAGTGCATTTGACTTGCCTGAACTAAAATATGCAGCAAGTTTCAATCACAGTGATTTAGTTGAAGCTATCGCTTACGCTAAACCGAACTCAGTTTACATAAAGCGCCAAAACCGACGGGGTGCATTTGGCAATGGTACTATTGAAGTTATACCAGCAAAAGATTCTCGTATCAGTGCGCAATGTCACGCTATGCTCGTGCTCAATACTTACGCATTAGCAGGAAAAGGTACTAAGCAAGCCATGACTCTCGCCACACTCAATGCGCCCTTTTCAACTACATTAATCAATAAATTAAATTTAGGGGAACATACTTTAAGTCATGCAGAGTTAATCGATGATATTATCATGGTTAATTCAATATACTCTTATTCTGGTGTGCAAATTAGTGAGAAGAAGTTAATACCGCAAGGACCCGCTCTGCTTAATGCATGTTGTGAACTTATATTAAATGACACTTTATTCTCCCCCATCGGACAAAATATAAAAAATGCCATTAAGTACCATATACTATATAACCAAGCCAATAACATAATTGAAGATTTGCCTCTCCCTGATATATATATTTACAATAAACTAGAAAGCCTAGGAGTAAATGAACAGCAAGATTTGGAATTAATTGAACCAGCAGACTTAGCCTATCACGAAATAGACTCTTGGGTAATATCACCCTTTATTGAAAAACACCCACTTATAGTTCAGTTGAATGACTTAGTTATGGGTGTTGAATATCATTTTAACGCCAAGCGAATAACATTACATTATAAGCTTGGGAAAAGGAAAGACTTACCTAAACGTTGGGAGTTACCTACGTGGAGCGGATTTTCTATATGTTATAAGAAAGCAAGTAAGACAGTTCAAGTTAGGTAAGTAAGTACTTAACTTTCATTGCTAACGTTCTTTTTAAAAATCAGTATTTCCAGTAAATACACCTGCCTTTTGATGGTTGCGTAAAGACTCTTTTGAATCAGCTTTTATCAGTTCCCTCTCAGCTCTAGTTGAGCAGCGTTTTTGGGGTATACTACTGCCTATCGACTTGACTTGCTCACAACGATAACCATCATCATTTTTTGCCACCAGTGCGTCATTCGTTTGACAACCACTTAGCAAAGCGATTAGTAGCGAGGGAAGAATACAGTTTCTCATAATTTCATTTCCTTATTTTTTATAATCAATATGTGCAAATTCACTTTGTAATTTTTAATTACCACTCACGTCCACACTAGCAAACACCAAAAAGCAAATCAATAAAATGAGTCATTATAAATAACGAAATTGAGAGGTTATTAATATAAAACGTTATAAATATAAAGGTTGGGGTTTAGAGCGGTTTATAAAATAAAAAAGCCACTCAAAGAGTGGCTTTTTCTTACGTATTTATTATTAGAATGTGTAATCTACACTTACATAATAAGTACGAAGGAACTGATCATAGTAACGACCTTCATAGCCAACTAAGTGACCTTCAGGATCTGCCAGTGACATTGGTGGAGCTTTGTCTAGTAAGTTGTTCACACCAACAGCAATGTTCATGTTCTCAACACCTTTATACTCAACTTTATAGTCAACAGTCATGTGAGAAGGGATTCTAAACTGAACTGACGTCGTTGCAAAACGAGTTTGTTCAGTACCCGTGCTATCGTAGAATGTCTCGATACCAGGGTTAGCAATAGTACCCGTACCTACGTTAGCAGGAGCATCTTTCCAGCCTGACTTATACTTGAAGCGTAGAGTATGGCCAAAGTCACCATGAGTTAGTGAGTTTGTTACATTGATGATGTTTCTGAAAACAACATCTTGGTCAGTACCATAACGACCTAAGCTGCTTGTCCACTCGTATGGGAATACACCTGCAAGAGTATATTCAGACTGGTCTATGTAAGTACCTTGAACCATAGTCTTTAACTCACCGAATGACAGATCATTGTTAACTACAAACTTCCAGTCATAACCTGATGTCTTGTTTTTACCAATGTTAATTGGCGCAGTTACAACACTCAGTAATTGGTTTGTCGCATCTGAACGGTCTGCAGCAACAATAAAGCGCTCGTCAAACAATCCTGGGTTAGCAAACATATAATCTTGGTCTGGACGTTGTACTTGATCTGTAATCTCTACTGACCAGTAATCTACCTCAAATGAGAAGTCTGTAGATGGAGAGTATACAAAACCAATTGAGCTTTGATCAGATGTCTCAGGAGATAGTGAACTACTACCTAAGTTAAAGCGTTGATACTGCAGTGAACCTGGAGGACAGAATGCTGCACGTGAATCAGAGCTAGGCAATGGACAGGTGTAGTTATTACTTGTTACACCAAATGATGATAGAGGCTCAGCAATCTGAATCAATGTCGCAGCACGGAAACCTGTTCCTACAGAACCACGAACAACAAGATCATCAGTTGCTTGGTAACGGAAACTTACTTTGTAAGTTGTGTCATTCTCTTCAGTGTTAACATCGCCAGCACCTGAAAGCTTATCTGATACTGCACCAATTGAGTCATAACGAGCAGCAACATTGAAGCTTAAGTCATCAGTTGCTGGGATTTGGAACTCAACAAACGCACCATAAGTTGATCTTTCTAACTCATAATCGAAATCACCGCCGCCGTCACCAAAACGTCTGTCTGACACATTCGCAGCACTACGGATTGATTTATATGTGTTTGTACGGTAATCAACACCGTAACCTGCATATACATCACCTGCAGGTAGTTCAAATACAGCCTGAGATGCGCGGAAGTCAAATGATAAAGACTCTGTTGTTGTATCATCATCTTTTTCACGGTACTGAGCTTCTTCTAACGCAGCTAGGCTGTCAGAATCTTGCATGAAATCTTCGTATGACTTGAAGATATCAATACGACCAGCGCCAACAAAGTCAGCAAACTTTTCGTTATAGTAACCATTTAAACGTGTATCTGAACGCTCAGATTTCGAGTAAACAACGGCTGTATTGAAATCAATATCGTCAAACATTACGCCTTCAAAACCAACAATGGCGTTGAAAGATTTAGTGTTATTTTCGTCTGTACGGTTACCGCCAGGAAGACCACGCCATCTGCCACGGAATTCAGTAACATTAGCAGCCTGTTCAGCTGTAAGATTAGGTACAATGTGTCTTTCGAATAAAACACTATCTAAAGCAATACGGATGTTACCAGTAGGCATTGGAGCAACACGACTTGTCAATGAGAAGTCTGTGTAGTTAAACGTACCAAATGCTTTGATATCATCAGTTACTGCAATATCTGTTTGAAGCATTAGTGCTGTACGTTCATTTTCTGGGAAAATTTCTAACTGACTTGTAAAGTCGAACGAACAAAATGTATCGCCAGGTGCAAAGGCAGTATTCACATCACAACCATTGTTTGCGCGTGCAAATGGTGTAAATGCTGTAGTAGTACCATCTTCAAATGTTAAGAAAGCATTACCTGGAATTGAGTTTGAAGAACCATTGATATCGTAATATTGGTTACCATTGTGTTCAAATTCTAAGAAACCTGTTTTAGCAAACTCACGGTCAGCAGAACGTAATGAATCCGTTGTATCGTGGCTTAAAGATGCAACAATACTGAAACCATCTCTGTCAAAATCACCGTAACCTGTTGTTACACTTAGGTTGTACGACTCTGCACCATCTTTAGGTTGGTCAGTACGAAAAGCAACTGTAGTGCCATCTTGCTCTGATTTAAGGATGAAGTTAATTACACCAGCAATTGCATCAGAACCGTAAAGTGCAGAAGCACCATCTGTTAGTACTTCAACACGCTCAACCGCTGCTAGCGGGATGTTGTTAAGGTTAACTGAGCTACCAGAACCTGATGGCGCAAGACGACGGCCATTTAAAAGTACTAGTGTATATTGATCACCAAGACCACGTAATGAAGCTGTTGCAATACCTGCACCACCACCACCAACAGAAGAAACAGGTGTTGTAAATCCTTGCATTGAAGGAATCTGAGCAACCAAATCTGGAACGCTTGTTACACCAGTATTTTTGATATCTTCAGCACTGATCACATCAATTGGAAGTGCGCCAGCAAGGTCTGTACCTTTAATACTAGAACCTGTTACTTCTATACGTTCAACTTTATCTTCTTCTGCAGCAAATGTATTTGCTGAAAAGGCAACTGTTGAAGCTGCACCAAATGCGAACGCTAAGCGAACAGCTTTTGAAACTTTGTTGTTTAACATGTGTTATTTCTCCCTGGGATCAGCAAATATGTAAACTACTGATCTATATAATTTTTATTTGTATGTTGAAAATTTCGATTCAATTTCAATTCAAAAGTACCGATTTCACAACTGCGTGACATACTAATCCTTGAAAAAAGCGTAGGTCAACACTTAATTAGCTTTGAGTTATACCACGCACAAGCCAACAATCCCAAATATCGGGATAATAACGTAAATTAAAAAACAGCAGAAAGCAGATTAAAAAAGGAACGTGGGCATTAAAAACAGGAACTTAAATAAAATCACACAGATAAAAAAAAGATAACAAGTAGTTAAGTAAAAACTTAAAAATGCAAAATTCGGGATTTGAAATAAATTTCAATAATTTAAATTATCGACAAAAAACATGTAAAAAAATAAGTTGTAAAATTGAATTTCAGTAAACAGGCATAAAAAAAGCCTCACTTTCGTGAGGCTTTTATACAAATAGCTAATTAAATAATTAACGAATGATTAGAACGTGTAATCAGCTTGAACATAGAAAGTACGTCCATATGCATCAGCATAACGTGGATCGTAACCTACTTGGTGACCAGCTGAACCATTGAATGTTAAAGGTGGCTCTTTATCAAATAAGTTCTTAATACCAAATGTAAAGTTTGCATTGTCACCATAAGCATAACCTAAACGGTAGTCAAACAATGTATATACTGGTACTTGCTTCTGGATAAGGTTGCCGTCAACAGTTTTTGTTACGTCATCTGCTTCTGAAACTCGGAATGCAACACCTACAGCCGCATCTCTATACCCGCTGCGTGAACGAATGTTCAAGCTGTGTGTAAAGTCGCCATGCGTCAAAGTATTGTTAACACTAATGATATTACGGAAAGCAACTTGCTCATCTGGACCTACTTGGCCAAGGCTAGTATCCCACTCATCAGTTGTACCAACTTTTAGGCTCTCATCTTCAATTAGGTAAGTACCTTGGATAGACGTTTTCAATGTACCAAATGATAACTCATTTGTTAGGTCGAAATGCCAATCAATACCTGATGTATTTGATTTACCAACGTTTTGTGCTGAACGAATAATGGCAAGTACAGTATCACCGGTACCATTATCAATCTTAGTTACAAACTTATCTGCGTACGTTGCAGAATCAAACCAGATTTGGTTTGGTTCTAAACGACGAACTTGGTTTGTCATTTCAATATTCCAGTAATCAACACCGAAACTTGTGCCTGAATCACCAGCCCATACAAAACCTACTGAGTATTGCTCTGACTCTTCTGGAGAAAGGTTCGCATTACCTTCACGGTATACGTCATACTGAATTTTCTCAGGGTTACAGAACTGCTTAAGTGGGTGATTTGTTGCACCTAGAAGTGCATTACAGTCATACGCTGTTGCTGTTACACCAAACTCTAGACGAGGTGCACCAATTTGACGCATTGTTGGTGCTTTGAAGCCTGTACCGTATGATGCACGAAGTAGTAACTCATCTGTAGGACGGTAAGATGCACTGATCTTATACGTCGTATCATTTACGTCATCACTTACGCTTGTGTTACCAGTACGTAGTGAGTCAGTTACACCACCAATGTTGTCGTAACGGAGTGAACCTGTTACTTCTAAGTTCTCAAGTACTGGAACAATAATCTCAGCAAATGCACCGTAACCATCACGGTCTAAATCAAATTCAGTACCCGCTGACTCAAACAATACGATCTCGTCGTTTTGTCCTTTACCATTCGTTAGAGAGTACTCTGATTGACGGTAATCAAAACCAACACCTAAATAAACAGTACCTGCATCTAGGTCTGCAATTGCACCTGATAGCTTACCTTCAACCGCTAGCATTGATGTATCAGTTGTCTCCCAAAGGCCACTGAACATTGTATCTGCTACCATTTTGCGCTGTTCATCAGATAGGTTCTCTGGCGCATCAAAGATATCAACTGCACCTGAAGTTACAAGCGCCATGAAAGGTTCAGTTAACGGGTAACCTGTAAGACGTGTGTTTTCTTGCTTAGAATCACCTGCAGTTACAGCAACATCGTATGACCATTCGTTGATCTCACCACGTAAACCTGCAACAAAATGACTTGTTTTCGTATTTCTTTCATCTGTACGGTTGCCACCTGGCAGTGTACGCCAGCGCGCTGCAACACGTGTCATGTCAGCTAATACATTAGCTGGAAGGTGAGGAATTACATTTGCTTGTACAACACTTGAATCTGTCGGTAGTGTAAATGTACCTGTAGGGTATGGTGCAATACGCGATGTCAATGAGAAATCAGTGTATGACAATGAAGAGTAAGCTTCCGTTGTGTCGTTAATTTCTGCAACACCACTTAAGAAGAAGCTAGTACGCTCAGTCTCTGGCTGAATTTGTAACGTACTTGTGTAGTCAAACTGACAAGCAGTACCAGATGGCGCACTTGTTTCATGACATGTGCCACCATTTTTAGTTGCATACGGGTTGAAAGAATGCGTCGCTGTAACGTTTTTCTTGTTGCCGTCTGCATCAAGAAGGAACTCACCCGTATCAGCATCCTTTTGATAAACAAAGTTACCATCTGCATCACGCGTGTTATAAGTTACATAAGCATTACCAGGGATTGCATTTACAGAACCTGCGGCTGCTAGGTAATTCTGGCCACCATGTTCAAAGTTGATGAAACCTGTTTTAGCAAAATCACGGTCAATTGATTGAAGGTTATCTTGCTCTTCATAGCTTACTGACGCCAAGATATTGAAACCATCTGAGCTTAGATCACCAAAACCCGTTGTTAATGAAATGCTTGAGCTTGATGTGTCTTTAGGCTTATCAAAACGCGCACTTACTGTCGTATCTTGTACGTCATCTTTAAGAATGAAGTTAACAACACCCGCGATTGCATCTGAACCGTATAGTGCTGATGCGCCATCTTTTAGAATTTCAACACGCTTTACAGCAGCTAAAGGGATGTTATTCAGGTTGATAGTGCCACCTGAGTCAGCAGAAGGCATACGACGGCCATTTAAAAGTACTAGCGTATACTCTGCACCAATGTTTCTTAGTGAAGCAGTTTGAATACCACCACCACCACCTACAGATTCACCTGCGGTAGTGAAACCCTGCATTGAAGGTAACGTTGCGATAAGGTCAGGTACACTTGTAACACCTGTTTTTGCAATATCAGCTGCGCTGATAACATCAATTGGTAACGCACCTTCTAAATCTGTACGTTTGATTGCTGAACCGGTAACTTCAATACGTTCAACTTGTTCATCACCTTCCGCAGCAAACGTATTTGCTGAAAAAGCAGCTGTTGACGCAGCGCCAAATGCGATAGCTAAACGCACCGCTTTTGAAACTTTTTGATTTAACATTTGTATCTCCCAGGACCACTTGTTAGTAGCTTGTAATTTTTCGGGCTTAAGCCTCTATATTTAATTGCACAAAAGCAACATTCACCATGAATATTAAACAAGCAGTGACGTAAGCGTCAACACTAATTATTGAATTAATGTCAATTACCCAAAACAAACAATAAATCAACTTTCACGTAACAAACCAATGATATTAAAAAGAAAAACCCTTCTGCCCCGTTAACTTAAAAAAAACATTTTCATAGTTAGGTAACATCGTCAAAATGGGAAAAATCTGCTTTTCTATATAATGTTCGTAATCAATCTCACTTCGAACCGCATCTACACGAGGTCCATCAAATGTAATGGTATAGGCCACCAGCTGGCCTTTTCGATACTTTATTGAAGGGTTTTTCATCATATGATTTCGAGCTGCCTTTACGTGTGGAGGGACATTTTTTGTGTACATTTCAACCTCCCGCCCCAACCGTTTCGAATATAACAATAAACCATCCACTTTACCCTGACGGATGTTATTTATGTATTGTTCCGTTATTTCAAACAAATCTTGTTCTCTAAATAACGCCTCGAATAATTCTTCCTGATAGTTTCTCGCAATTTTAGTCCAATCGCTTCTCACTGACTCCATGCCCTTAAACACCAATTTGTGATGTCCTTTATCCAATACTTGTCCCACGTAACGCTTTTTTGACCCCTTTTTATCCCCACGTATTGTGGGTAAGAAAAACGGACTATAATGCGTCTCAAATTCAATTTCTAAATAACTCTGAAGCTGCAACGTCACATCACAATATTCTCTCCAGCGTTCATTAATTAAATTCATCAGTATTAAGCCAGTATCATTGCACTTTTTGACATTCCAACTTTCTGGAAGGCAGACAAATGTAGAATCTGTATCTCCATAAATAACTTCATAACCCTCAGCTTCTATCCAAGCCTTTGTTTGCATCATAATTTCATGTCCTCGCAAAGTAATTGAGCTTGAAAGTCTCGGGTCATAAAACCGACAACCTGTCGAGCCCAATACGCCATATAAACTATTCATAATTATTTTTATCGCTTGCGACAACATGGGGTCTGAGGTTAACTTAGCTTCCTGGCGAGCGTGTAGAAGCCGAGCAACGAGCTCGGGGAGATGATGATGAACTCGTGAAAAGACACCGCCATTAAAACCTGTAATAGCATCAGCAGGCGCTCTTAACCCAGTAATAAGTGCTAACGGGTCAACTAAAAATGTGCGAATGATAGATGGGTATAAGCTCTTATAATCAAGTACAATAACATTACGATATAAGCCAGGGTTAGATTCCATAACATACCCACCAGGGCTGTCAAAACTCAGTCCGTGTTCCCCCAAATTTGGCGCGATATAACCACTGCGATGTAGCAGCGGTAAGTACAAATTGGTAAATGCCGCAACAGATCCCCCCATACGTTCTAATTCCAGCCCGGTTAATCTCGTACGAGCAATTGCAAAATCTAACAACTTCAATTTACTAAAAATGGCCAGTACTAATTGGCAATCTTGCAGGTTATAGGCAGCTAAGCTCAGCTTATCTTCATTGAATTGGCGAATAATCTCTTCTAGCCGATTATCTTGCTCTAATAGCTTACTTTTTCCAAGTACATGCTTAGAGACATTAGCGAGGCTGAAGCTTTCAAAGTGATACGTTGCATTTTTTAAAGTATCAATACCATCAATGACCACTCTTCCGCTGATGAGTATTCGAACATAATTACCTCGATACACATAAATAGCTTCATCATCTCTTCCTAATATCAAATCAATACCCAGCGCTAGCGCTCTTTCTGCAAGCACCACGAAATCAAACTCAATGACATTCCAGCCAATGAATACATCTGGGTCTAGCTCTTTTATTTTTGACATTAAGGTGTATAGCAGCTCAATCTCATCAGCGACCCAAATGATGTATTCATCACCCTCTTGAGGCGCTCCGATCATAATAACGCACTGAGTTTCACTGCTTGCTAGCCCTACGGAAAACAATATTCCTTCACCGCTACATTCAATGTCCAACGACAGCACTGACAATTGAGGTGTGTAGTCTGGATACGCTTTTAACCGAGCGTCATTTATTTGCACATATCCTAGCTTTTGAACATAATTGCCAGTAACCCACACACCACCTTTAATAAATCGTTCCATTAAATAGCGGTCGTGATGCCGGATATCATCCTCATATAACGCACACTGGCCTTTTAACACGCGTTTCGCATCAAACAGCCTCTTGGCCGTCGTGAAATAACACGCACAGACCACTTCGCCATCAAAATGCTTTAACTTCACATCCCGGATATCTGTATGTATTTTTCGAGCTTGTAAAATGTGTGTGACTTTTTCAACTTCACTTTGGCGAATAAAAAACACCGGAGTTTGTGCTTCAACTATGGCTCTAAACACGCCTTGTTCAGTTTTCAGCCAAAAGCACAGATTAAGTTGACCTTTATGATTAACCTGTTGGCGTGATAATATAAATCCCGGGTAGACCGCTTGTGTCAAACCAGTTCCCCATCTAAAATAGCTCTCGATACTGTAATTATATACATATATATGAATTTAGGCGATTAACATGCTTTCAGACGCTTTGAAAAAAACGATTCGGCAAACCCATAAACACATAGCCGACAACTTAGACGGTTATCGACCTCGTTCGAGTCAAAACTACCTAGTTGCTGAAGTTGCTAAAACACTCGCCGGTGAATATCATAAAACGCAAAGAATCTGCGTCATTGAAGCTGGTACAGGGACGGGAAAATCGCTCGCTTATTGCTTAGGTGCATTGCCACTTGCGCTTGCCAAGAAAAAGACTTTGATCATTTCTACGGCTACAGTCGCGTTGCAAGAACAATTAATCGACAAAGAGTTACCTTTTTTCAAAGAACACTCGGGCCTCGAGTTTAAGTTTGACCTTGTAAAAGGTCGACAACGATATGTATGTGTTCAAAAACTCAATGCTGCACTCAGTGAAGATACAGTGCAAATGTCTATAGTGCCGACGCTCTCTTCCCCACTTTCGGACATGGAACAGCGATGTTTACATGACCTTCAAAAGGCATATCAAAATAAACAGTGGCAAGGAGATAGAGATAGTTGGGCTGACACTATACCGGATAAAGTGTGGAACTTGATTGCGTGCGATAAACACGCCTGCCAGCGACAGATGAAATCTCACCATCTGTGTCCATTTCATCTTGCTCGGCAAAAAATGGCGCAAATGAATGTGTTAATAGTTAATCATGCATTATTGCTTGCCGATTTGGAACTCGGAGGTGGAAAGATCTTACCTGAACCTGCTGAGTCATTTTACGTTATTGATGAAGCACACCACTTACCACACATTACCCGAGATTTCTCTTCTGCAGCTGCAACAATTAAAGGCACAATTGACTGGCTAGATAAACTGCTTAAATTCAGTGGTAAAATGGCCAATGTTATCGTGTCCCAAAAAGCAATAGGACAAAATTTTAAACTCAATGATGCCGCAAATGATGCCAATAAAGATTTACGTTCAGTCCGAGATATCTTAGATAATGCTGACTTTACCTATAATGACGATGATACTTTTCGATTTGAGCATGGCGTAGTCCCCGAGTCATTAACCAGTAAAGCCAAAGATATTAGTGATGCCACTTTAGATGCGCTTCGTTCGCTATCTAAAATGCACGATGCACTGACTGTAGATGTCAGTGATGGAGATGTTAAACCTTACTTAGCTGACCCTTTACTCGCTGAGAGCGGTCTTTATATAAATCGTTTAGAGCAGTTAAATAAACTTTGGTTTAGTTATGCAAGTAAAGGAGAAAGTGTACCGCATGCACGCTGGATTAAACGGCTAGAATACAAACATCACCATGACCACTTACTGTGTGATTGCCCTATTGAAGTTGGGTACTACTTAAAAGATAAACTTTGGCAAGAATGTGCCGGTGCCATACTTTGCTCCGCAACACTCAGTGCACTTGGTACATTTGATCACTTCGCGAAAGAAAGTGGGTTACGTAACGAGCCTGGCGTAAAATATATTCGTGCTACATCTCCGTTTGATTATCCCAAACAGGCAACCCTTCATTTACCGGCAACAACCAAAGAACCTACTGACAAAGCATTTAGTGACTACTTGGCTGATATACTCCCTACATACCTCGACAACACAAAAGCCAACCTTGTATTGTTTGCTTCGTACTGGCAAATGGACCATGTCGTGAAACTTATACGGGCTAATAATTGGCAAGTCCTTGTTCAAGGGGAGCAGTCTAGAGACAGTTTGTTGAAAACGCACCGACAAAGAATTGATGCCGGCAAAGGCAGCATTTTATTTGGCACCCAAAGTTTATCCGAAGGACTCGATCTCCCTGGTAAATATTTAGAAAATTTAGTTATAACTAAGATCCCATTCGCAGTACCTACCTCCCCAATTGAGGAGGCTCAAGCCGAATTTGTCCAAAGCAATGGCGGGAATCCATTCCTAACCATTACGGTTCCCGATGCAGCCAAGAAATTAGTACAAAGCTGTGGTAGACTGCTTCGAAAAGAATCGGACTTTGGCCGTATCACAGTGCTCGATAGGCGTTTAGTCTCTAAGCGATATGGTAAAGCCATGTTAGATACTCTCCCACCATTTAAGAGACAAATTGATTAATCATGTTTGAACTTGCCCTAGACCCAATGACATGGGGGTTATTATGTCTGGTTGCCCTTGCCGCTGGGTTTATTGATGCTGTTGCTGGCGGCGGTGGAATGCTGACCGTTCCGGCATTACTCACTGCAGGGCTGCCGCCTCACTTAACGCTAGGAACCAATAAACTAGCAGCCAGTTTTGGCTCCATCACTGCAAGCGTAACCTATTATAAAAAACAATTATTTAACCCTCGATTTTGGGCTGCCTCTGTGCTTGCAACTGCCATTGGGTCAATACTTGGTACCTTGTTAGTTGATAAATTAAGTACTGACTTTTTAAATAAGTTATTACCCATTATCATCATCATAGTTGCCTGCTATAGTTTGTTTGGTAAATTGAGCCCAACCGAAGCACACACGCTACCAGTAAAAAGTAATGTGTTAAAAATCAAGCAATGGCTCCAAGGTTTATCGTTAGGCTTTTTCGATGGCTTGGCAGGGCCCGGAGCCGGCACTTTTTGGACGGCTTCTAATAGCCTTCTTTATAAAATGAGTTTATTGCTCAATTGTGGCTTAGCCCGTTCAATGAACTTCGTATCTAATTTTATTTCGCTCATTACATTTGTCGCACTTGGACACGTCAACTTTATACTCGGTGTCACTATGGGAATGTTTCTTATGCTTGGCGCATGGATAGGCGCGCATTCAGCGATTAAGTTTGGCAGCAAACTGATAAAGCCACTTTTCAATACCATAGTGATAATCCTTGCAGCTAAGCTCATTGTTGAAGCCTATTTATCATGAACACAGCATTACAGAGATTACATAACCAAATTGAGCATTTAGCGATACAAGCTCAGCAATTCGATAATGCCAAATGGTTTGCAAAGAATCGCTATATTCAATCGCAGCCGAGTTTATTTGACCGCACTGTATTTACCACAAAAAGCCTACAACTAATCGACTATGTCAATGAAATAAAATCGGTGGTTGAACACCTTCCCCCCGCAGAAAAAAGGCACGTTTATGCTTTTGCACTGCGTAAAGTGACTACACAAATTGAAGCGATATTAAAGGTATTAAAATCAACATCAGTATGGGCTAAAGAAAATAAAATCTCCTATCCAAAGAAAAAGAAAGTTTACCGTAGTGCAGTAAAAAAAATTGTACAAAGCTCTCATGACTTGTATCAAGAGCTCTCTCAAAACCATGAGTTCGAACGCAGACTTGTAGAAATGATTGAATTGCGCAAAGTCCAGTTAAATAATGCAACAAGCGCGCAATCAAGCGCACTGAATCAAGAAATTTTGACATTGCACGGCAGGCTTGGGCGATGTCGAAAAGCAATTTCAGCGACCGAAGAAAAAATCCAGTTTGCAGAAAAACAACAAAACCGCTAAATTCATCAAATCAGTTCCCCATCTCTGCTCTACACTTTGTTACCTAGGTTTTTATTGTCTAGGTCGATAAGCACCTTATTTTAGTATAAACTTATCTATATCAATTACAGTAGGAAAACATAATGAAACTACATGACGACGTGCATAATTATTATGAAAAAATTATGCTAGACCTGCTGATTGAACGAGGTCTGAGTACACAGTATAACGATGAAGTGATGGCTGACTTTTGTTGTACAATTCTAAATCAACTCCCAGCGCGTTATATACGCTACGATGTTGACATGGCATTTTATTTACCTCAGCATGAACGAATTCAAATGGAAAAGCGTGTCAATATCGCTATCGATGTCGCAATGAGCCAAGTTGCCAAAAAAAGAGCTACGCCAGAATGAGCAGCTCACTAGAATCAGCCCCCTCACATATAAAACTTGCCATCGATTTAATTATGTTGTTAGAGCAACATGATTTACCTGAAACTGAAGTACTTGCTGCACTTGAACTGGTCAAAGCTGATTACCAGAACAAACTAAAAAATACTTCAACAAAGTAATGGTTGGCAATAATATAGATTTTATCTTGCTGTAATAAAGCGAGATTATAATCGTCATTTTACGAGTATATAAAATGACAACACTACTAAAACCACATACCTTAACGAATATGTTTTTTTTATTCCCTTTAGCCTTTCTTATAAGCCCAATCTCAATTGCAAACGACTTCGTAGCTCTAGCAGAGGCTCTTCCTGAAGACTATGTTATCAATAATACCGAGCCCGTTTTTGATTTTGACACTGACGGTTGCTTACCTAGCTCTGGAATAAGCAACGAAGGGATTCAAAATACTGGCCTAAAAACCTCTCAAGGACTCGGCACAAACTGCCGAGCGCTATCATTTCTTAACACGTCAAATACCTTCCATCGATACGCTTGTCATGAAACTGTCAACGGGAAGTTTTGCGGCCACTTTTACGCCCTGTACTTCAAAAAAGACCAAATTTTTCCGTTTTTCGGTGGTGGCCATCGCCATGATTGGGAGTATGCGGCTATATGGACACATGACTCTATTGTAACGCATGGTAGCTATAGTGCACATGGCAAACTCGTTACAAAAATAGCAAGTGAATTGCCTTTTGAAAACGGTCACCTAAAAATCGTCTATCATAAAGACGGAATACTCACACATGCATTGCGTTTTGCGAAAAGCACCGAGTATGCAGAAAATGAATATAACCGATTTGTTACACCCACTATTGTAAGCTGGTATGAAATACAAAGCGATGGTCTCAATAATGCAGCCTTTAGGGAAAGATTAAATCGTTTTGACTATGGCTCAGCAACGCTGCCCATTAAAGATAGTCGCTTTCTAACTAACTTAAATAAGTTTAAACCCGCACACTATCCCGATTTTGCGCAATCAGACTTAAATTAAACTTCAAAGAGGGGGCGCCATCTCCTCTATCGAGTACTGCCTTACTTTATATTGAGCAAAAAATCGGCTGTCTAATTCTGAATTATCTGGGCATATAAAATAAGCAACATCATCTCTTACAGGGCTAGGTTTTATATGTGTACCATCCTCCCAATACAGTACTGCATGCTTAATGAACCCTGAGAAATACGAATGATCCCACTCATAATGACTGTAACCATGGTGTGCCGATAAATAAGCTGAATAGTGATAATCCTGCTTTCCTTCCCCTTTCGCACTATTCTTATAAATAGCAAACGCTTTTGCATCTTGCTCAGCGGTTTTGGCATCAACAAAATAAGCCACGTCTCTCCTAGGCGGCAAAGCTTGAGGTAACCCAAACTTTTCAGTGACAGATGAACACTCAACAACTAACCATGAAACAAAATGTGCGCCAATTTGATGATCCCACTTTAATGCAATAAACATAACTATTCCTTTATTAGTACTTTAACGTCAGTTAAGCCTAAGGGTACAAGGTAATGTTAAACTAGAAAATACCTTCTCTTGCTCCTCTTTATATTTTAAAAAGAGGACCACTAGATTTCGAGTTACCAAACATTTTATAATCATTAGATTACATTTGATTACCTGCATGACTTTAAATGCTTTAATTACAATAAAAGCACAACAGATAAGACGATTAAATTGTTACAAAGCGTAACGTATGTGGGCTAGAGCAACTATAAATTACGATGGATAACGTATTCTCTGCTACTTGCTTATTTTCACACTAGCAAGCCGCCTTGTTTTGTTTAATACTTCCCCTGTCGTCGAGAAATGGAAATGGCTATGAACTTAACACGCAGTTCGCTAAAAAACCCAGCGAGTGTATTAGTGATACTGGTACTAATTATACTATTCGGTACTATCAGTATTTTTAAACTCCCTCTACAACTCACTCCTGAGATTGTGCAACCTCAAATCTCTATCTTTTCTGGCTGGCGACAAGCAGCACCCGAAGAGATTGAGTCCATGATCATAGAGCCAATTGAAAACGCAGTGAAGAACACCCCGGGAGCATTAGAAGTTAATACACAAATCAATCAAGGTAATGGCACAATTACTCTGACCTTTGCTGTCGATGCCAATATGCAACAAGCAATGCTAGACGTACTAACGAGTCTCAATCAGGTACCTCCACTCCCGTTAGATGCGATTGATCCAGTTGTAACAGCGGGTGGCGGTGGTGGACCAGGCTCTGGTGGGCCAACAGCAGCAAGTTTACTCGTGGTTCCCCTAAATTATGACTCTGAAACACTCGATATGGCGCAATACCAAAAACAAATTGAAGATTTTATTGAGCCAAGATTAGCGCGAATTCCAGGCATATCACATGTAAACATGGCCAGTGAACGCGCTCGTGAGCTACGAGTGACATTTGATCCATACAAAGCCGCTTCTCTAGGGATTGATTTAGCCTCTATTCGACGCACTATTTCAACATCCACAGATACCTCAGGCGGCATCGCCGATGTTGGGAGACGGCAATATACAGTACGATTTACAGGTAAATACAATGTCGATACGCTTAGCCAGATGCGCGTTGGCTATTCAGATGACCGAGCAATTTACCTAAAAGACATAGCGACTGTTGAAGATACCGTTACAGACAGACGTTCAATGACATTAAGAAATGGAAAACCAGCTTATTACATCACTGTTTCAAGAAATAATGACGCAAACACAGTGGCTGTACTTGATGAAATCAACCAAGCAATAAGTGAATTGAACAGCGGAGTATTAAAAGAAGCAGGCCTAGCTATTGAGCTTAGTTTTGATTCTTCAGTACATATACGTAACGCCTTAGCGCTGGTCAAAAGTAATCTAGGGTTAGGGGTTTTGCTTGCTTGCGGGATATTGTGGCTCTTTTTTAGAGGTATAAAAACCACACTTATAATCGCTGCAACTATTCCTGTGTCGTTAATGGTTGCCTTCTTCACCCTTCATCTTTTCGAACGTAGCCTCAATGTGATCTCACTTGCAGGCTTAGCTTTCGCTGTCGGGTTAGTGCTTGACGCTGCAATTATTGTCCAAGAAAACATCTCACGTCTATCGAGTGACAGTAAACACCAAAAGAAATCTGCTCTGATTGGTGCCACACAAGTCGCTGGTGCCTTATTTGCCTCGACAGCGACAAGCGTGGCTATTTTTTTACCCATCATGTTTATGGCTGGTATCGAAGGTCAGCTTTTCTCAGATCTTGCCCTAACACTGTCAATTGCGGTCATTACATCATTGGTCTGCGCATTGACTCTGATCCCAATTGCGAATCACTTTTGGCCAGATAAAACGCCAACCGCCGATCCATATAAGAAATATTGGCACAATTTAACCGCCTTTATTACAACAATAACCAATACGAAAACAAAACAAATTGCTTGGGTGGCTGGGTTACTCGGTGGTTCAATGTTCATTACTTTCACTTTATTGCCACAAACAGATTTTATGCCACGCGCACCAACCGATGGCTTCTTTTATTCTTTGAATACACCGCCTGGTGGCAATATCGGCTTTATGGAAGAAGAGTTAGCAAAGCGGGTCAAGCAACGTATTAAGCCTTACCATGATGGCGAAAAACTCCCCAAAATAAAAGATTACAACTTTTATATTTTTGGAGCCAATGCCGGTGGATTCATCTATTCCGATGACCCCACACGTGTTGAAGAGTTAATGGAGGTTGCCAAAAAAGAGATATTTCATGATCTGCCTGATACCCAAGTATTTCTATTTCGAGGTTCAATGATCAGTGTCTCCAATGGCGGTGATGGCCGAGCTATCAATATAGATTTAACAGGCCCTAATATGGATGAACTCATAGCGGGTGCAAGAGTCACTTTAGAAACCGTAAAAGAGGCATTTCCAAATGCAACAGCGCAACCTCAACCAAGCCTTGATATGGCAGAGCCTGAGCTTAGGCTACACCCCAATGATCGTAGAATAACGCAAGCTGGACTTACTCGAAATGATGTCGCTCAAGCTGTGCAGGCATTTACGGGGGGACTATTCATTAATGAATACTTCAACGGGAATGAGCGTATGAACGTTATTTTGAGAGCTCATCCATGGTCAACCCCCGAGGAACTGAAAGCACTACCAATCGTAACTCCTTCCTCAGGAATACAAACTTTAGGTGAATTAGCAGTTATAGAGCGTACTGTCGGCCCGAGTCAACTGCGAAGAGTTAACGGTAAGCGTACCGTGTCGGTTGTTGTTACTCCTCCAGAAAATATGAGTTTGCAAGAAGCCCAAAGTATTTTAGCTGAGAAGGTTATGCCGACAGTCAGAGCAAATATTCCAAAAAATACCAGTGTCATATTGGCTGGCAATGCACAGAAGATGAACTCAGCTATCGAAGAGATGACTCTCAACTTTATGTTGGCACTATTCATCCTCTTTTTACTAATGACTGCATTGTTTAAATCTGCAAAAGACAGCTTATTGGTACTTTTGGTGATGCCTCTTGCGATTGCAGGTGGTGTGCTTGCGTTATATATACTGAACCTATTTACTTTCCAGTCCCTAGACCTACTCACTATGATAGGCTTTATTATCTTGCTTGGGTTAGTCGTCAACAACGCCATTTTGCTTGTAGACCAAACCCGTACTGCAGAACAGCAAGGCATAGTACGTAAAGACGCAGTTCGACAAGCTATATTACTCAGAGCCAGACCGGTCTATTTAAGTACATTGACCAGCTTGTTTGGCATGCTGCCTTTGATGCTTGTGCCTGGTGTCGGATCTGAAATTTATCGAGGTCTCGCCACTGTTATTGTCGGTGGAATGGCTATTAGTGCCTTATTCACCTTGATATTAATGCCCAGTTTATTATTACTTGGCCAGCAAAAGAAACCAAAAGAAACACACATTATTAAAAACAAAGCTTCAATTGTTAATCTCGTTGCGAATCAATAAAGGGACGCGTTATGTACCAAAAAGTAGTGTTAAAACTGACATGTTTTAGTAAGTTCGTCCTCTTAGCCGCAGGAATGATGTGCAATGGTGTTTATGCTGCCGTTCCTGTCGCAGTCGAAAGTATTAAACAGGCGCCATTAACCAGTCAACTTGCACTTCATGGCACTTTGCATGGCAAACAAGATGTTAAATTAACGGCCGGTATTGATGGTCTAGTTACACATGTAATTGAACCAGGAACAACTGTTCAAAAAGGCGAGGTGCTCGCCAGAATAGATACGCTCCCATTAGAGTTTGAACAAGCTAGGCAGCAAGAAATGTTGACCCGAGCGAAAATCAACTTGCGATTCCATAAACAAGAGCTCAGCCGCCTCAAAAAGCTCGCTCAGTCTAGTAGTGCAGCTGCAAGCCAAGTTGATTTAGTTCAAAATAAACATGATTTAGCTCAGTCAGATATTGCACTTGCGAACATTGCATTAAAAGTCATTGCAGATAAATTACATCGAGCGACATTGGTTGCGCCATTTTCTGGCGTGATCAGTGCCCGCTATATGCGTTCTGGAAAAGATATTAATCGTGCCGATGAGTTACTTCAACTAACAGATATTACCAATTTAGAAATTAGAATGTACATCCCTGTTAAGTACCTTAGCTATATAAAGAAAGGCGAATCACTGCCTTTTACAGCAGGTAACTTAGATAACCCACAGGCCAGCACGGCTATCATTACCAGTATAATTCCAACAACCGATCCTCGTTCACAGTCATTTGAAGTTCGCGCAACGCTCACACGAAACACAGCACAACTGTGGGCTGCCGGCCAACTAGTCGACGTTTCAGTCCCCCTCAAAACTAACAGTACAACTTGGTTAATCAATAGAGATGCCCTTATTTTACGTAAAGAAGGCGTACACATAGTTAAAATTGATGATAAAAACACCGCGCATAAAATCCCAGTGACTGTTGGCAAAGGGCAAGGCACGCTTGTTGCCATCACGCCTATCAGCCAAGGTTCATTATCCATCGGTGATAATGTAGCTGTTCGAGGTGCTGAGCGATTAAAAACGGGTCAAGAAGTTGAAGTACAAATGGTGCCAAGCGCATAGCACTCACTATTCCACAATTAAAGTTACTAGCCCAATGAGTAAGGTTTACTTAGGTGTACCTTACTCATTTTTCTTCTAAGTTCCATCATACCAACCATCAACATTATCAGAGCAACTTCTCGCGCTTCCCCACACTCACTTCAATAGTCATTTTTCTGGTAATGCACCTACCTAATCAAAATGTTTTCCTTTTGAGTGTGCGCTTTCCTTATGTGTAAATAACACCTAAATCAAAAAGACCTAAAATAAAAACATTAATATACATATATTTAAAAAATTTTAATTCCTAAAAAATGTAAATTTAATGTAATTTAATTCGCAACCCATAACAAACATAACTACAACTGAAAACCCGAAAACAATATTGACCACAAGGTATTCAGTCATGCACAGAAAAATGATGTTTATTAGCATTCTATGCTTAGCGCCTCTCTCTCACGTACTGGGTGTTGAGCAATCATATTCACACGTAATGTTCGACGACTTTAATTACGCCAATTTTACCCAAGCGAAAGAAAATGGTTGGATGGTTAGAACCGAAAAAGGCCACCCTGGTGTTAAAGGTGCGACATGGTGGAAAGAAGGTGTCACCTTCCATCCACACCCTTTGGATCATACTAACTTTATAATGAGGCTAACCTCAAAAACAGACGGTACATCCGTAAATACCCGTCAAACTCAGGTTTGTCACAAGCGAAAATATCGAGAAGGTACCTATGCTGCCCGAGTATACTTTAACGACATACCACAATATGGGCCAGATGGAGATGGCATAGTAGAGACCTTTTATGCAATTAGTCCACTCGTAGCGCCTATGGATAAAAACTACAGTGAAATGGACTTTGAATATTTAGCTAATGGGGGCTGGGGAGAAGGGAACCATGCTTTATTTGCAACGTCATGGGAAACATTTCAACTGACACCATGGACAAAAGTAAACCAGCATGACGCAAGTATACGCAGTCTGCAAGGTTGGAACACACTCGTGCTACATGTGGCAGATAATACATTACGCTACTTCATAAATGGTCGGTTATTCGCCACTCACGGACCTGAAGTATTTCCTGAGGTACCTATGTCTATCAATTTCAATTTGTGGTTTATCCAAGAGCAACTGGTACAAAATCCAGTTATGCGTCAATACTACCAAGACGTGGATTGGGTCTACTTTGCAAAAGACACCCTACTATCAACACATCAAGTAACACAGCAAATATCTTCATTTAGAAACAATCGTATTGAACAATATGACAGTGTGCCTGAGTGGTCTCCTAAGCAAAAAGACTACTGTAGCCTATAGTGCGTATAGTCACCTGATTAGTTAACACTATATACTGAAGCATGGTTAAACCATGCTTCAACACGGCTGATCAGCAGCTGGCTATCACTTTGCTGCGCGACTTCTTTGGCCTTATTTGCATACCGCAATGCCTTTACTTTATTTAACTGGCTACGAGCAATATCTGCTTTGGCTAAATAAACCCAAACCAAGTTCGCTTGAGCATGACTTTTCTGCGCAATAAGTAGTGCTTCCTCTAAATAATGCTCACTTTCATCAACGTCAAATTGTTCAGAAGCTACCTTAGCTAACTCAATGAGTGCAGCGGTTTGTCCATAGCTACTATTAAATTCACGATGATAAGCCAATGCTAAGGTCAGCAATCTAATCGCCTGTGTATATCGGCCTTGTAAGCGTTTTATTTTCCCAAGTTCTTCATACGAATAAGCAATAAATAGTTTATCTTGCTGTTGTTCTGCCAATTTCTTTGCTTGAGCAATGTGCTCTGAGGCCTCTCTTAATTCATTTGTTCGATTGTCTGATGTCGGCCAGTTAATTTTCAAATAACCGATCAGTAAGTGAGCCCTGATCAATTCTCTATTTTGCTGTTTACTTGCCAGTACAATATTTTCTTCCAATAGCGTGATTGCTTCGCTTTGACGTGCGGTATTTGCATAACTAGCGGCAAGATATCGCCTTGCGGCTAACAACTCATGATTGCTTTGTAATGCGCTTGCAAATAGTGCACTTGCTTGCTCAAACTGATTTTGTAAATATAACTCTACGCCCCTTGCGAAGGCTTCATTACTAAACACATTTTTATTAAGTTGAAAGTTGCTCGGCTGATAGGAATCAAAGCGCTTTGCGATTAACTCAACTAATAGTTCAAATCCTCGGTTAACCGTTCTAGCGTTAACCACACCTCGTTCAGCATTATGCTCAGAATAGATAAAGTAATGTAATTGATAATCTTCAGGGAACCCCGTTAAACGTGTTTTCACCAATAAGTCAGCTTCTAATTTAGCACGCAAAGGATAAACATTCGCACCGTCGAATCGTTGCCGTTGATTAACATCTAACCGCTCTAAAGCATATAAAATATGGCCGCTGTCAATAACATCAAGTTCACTCGACTGAGATAACCGCTGGCTTAAGTATTCCAGACCTTGCACTGACACCCAATTATGCTCTGTATCTTGCATCGCATTATCAACAGGCAAAAATGCAATACTCAATCTCTTTGAAGAGAGAGTATTTACCAACGTCAATACCAGCAAACTAACGACACATATCGCGCTTACCCATATCATCTTTTTTTTATCTTGATTATTTTTATTCTTTACCGAGGATACTTCTAAATCAGCAATCCATTGATAACCATTGCGAGGGAAGGTTTTTATGGTGTCGCTTCCAAATAAATCTCGAAGTTCTTTGATAGATTGCGCCAGTACTTGCTCTTGCACAATGACATCATGCCAAATATCCTCTAGCAACTCCTGCTTGGTAACAATACGCTCTCGGTTTGCAATTAACTTCACTAATACTTGTAATGTCTTACTACGAATCGTTGCGCACTCAACTCCATCAATCACAACTCCCTTCACTAAATCTACGTATAAGCCATTAATGTTGTACTGCATGACACCATATTTCAATTGAAAAGCATAAGCAGAGTATTACAAAAAAGAGCTTAAACAGGAACTGATATCGTACTTAAACGGGCGGTTACGAACGTACACAACCAAAAAAGTATGGGAATATTTTTTGGTTGTGTCGCCACACAAAGTTACTTCTTTATCCACTGACCATTTACTTTAATAAAGTGACCTGAGGCTGTTTTTGCAACTGCTTTCTGGCCAGCTAAAGTCTCTACTTGCGATAAACTTAAATTGTTTTTCTTTGCCAATTGTGCATATTTACTTTTTCTTTTTGCATTAACTGACTTAATTAAAGCCTGTGCTTGTGGGTTGCTTGTTACCAACGCCAAATATCCATTTTCCGTTTCCCCGACTAAGCCTTGCGACTTGGCGTTAGTCAGCGTGAGTGCTAGTGCAGAAAAAGTCATGCTAAATGCAATAACTACCAATGCTAATTTAATTATTTTCATTTCATTCTCCTTTAGAATAATTCGCTGTCATCGCTAAACAAATCGTCCAACTCTTTATCTACTTTTACGCGTATCTCATGGTCAACTTTGACATTCAAATTGATCGTGATCGGCTCTTTCGTTTCAACTTGCACTTTATGAGTACATGCCAACAACAGTAAAATACTCAATATGGGTATCATCCATTTCATTTAACTTACTCCTATTTAGTGAGGGCCTGTTCAACACGTTGGGTTATTTCATCACTTAACCGTAGCGCTTTAAACAGGGTAAAAATATTCTCCGTATGGGTATAATTAAAATTAACAGGTTGAGCTTGCTCTTCATTTTCACCCACAATCTTTACCCCTAATGTCAACCACCCGTCTGCGTTGAGATTTACGTCGCTGGTCAATGTATTAACCGTTAAGTTATCCAGTAACCCTATGACGGTGGTTAAACTTGGTTGTTGAGCTTTCAGGGCGTTCACCGATGCATTGTCTTCAACGACCAATTGTCCCGTGTCTACATTATAGAGTGTGCCATTTTCAATGCTAATGGCATTACCATTAATAAAGATAGGTAACTTGCCCGAAACTCTACCAGATAGCGCTATTCCCGCATCTCGGCCTGCTTCAGCAACCATACCCAAGTCAAGATCAAGCAACGACAGCGCTAATGTTTGCTGTTCAGAAAAAACGTGTAACTGGGGTAAATACACCTGTCCGTTAAAGACGTTAGCGCGCAGCTTTGCAATCGTTGCTTGCTGTCCATCAACCCAATAATCAGCCGTAATATTTGATAACACTGCGCCTGTTCGTATTTGCTCAATGTTCAGTTTAGAATTTTCAATCTTAATATCTCCTGAACTCAGGCTTCCCGAAAAAGTGGTATCAACACCATCAATAAAGTGACTATCATACAGCACCGAAACATCTTTTAGTTGTCCTCGAAAATCAGCCTTTTGCAATGCTAAATCGCCGTCGACTTTACCATTAAAAGTACCTTGAGTTACCTGTAATTGAGGCATAACTTGTGTCAGTAGAGGCTGTAAGTTTACAACCGGCTGCTGTGCTATTGTCAGGGTGAATGGATGACCTTGAGGGGTTAACTGATGCTCTAGCAGTAACTCTTGCTCTGCATAGCTTATAATATGCTCTAGAGATAAACTTCGATTAAAATCTCCTTGGCTCGCAATATCAATGGCCCCAATTTTCATCGAGGGCGTTTTTATCGCATCGATGGCTGTCTGTAAACGAAATTTTGCGTGGCTTTCGCTAGTATCAAGTTTGGCATTAACAAAAAGCTGCTGTTCGACCCCTTTTATTTGTAGATCCGCGTGTTGTATTTTTCCAACGGATGACTCTGAACGCAATACCACATTTTGCAACTTATCCAGTGCCACATTAGCCTTGGCTGATATATCAAATAACACCAACTGTTCATAATTAACCGAGTCAGTATTTAGTTCAATATTGGCATCTATTTCTGTAACATTTCCCCTATGCGCGTCAAATTCAATAGCCGCTCTTACGTCATTAAATTGTGTACTTTCATATCTGAGCATCTGGGCCTGTACAACCCCTTTGCCCGACACGTCAAAGTTGGCACTAGCTGTAATATTTCCATTGACTGAAAACTCGATATCGCCTACTCCAGCATGCAAATTTACTCCATGAACATCCAATTCCGACGTTTGAAACGCCAAATTATTCTGTGAAGTAAACTGATGCTCATCTACTCCGACTTGTGCGCGATGTATAAATGTACCTAACGTGTTCGAACTATGTACCCAATGCCAGTCAAAAGTAAGCTGCGCTTTATTAATATCAAACTCCATATCAGTCATTGCGACCTCATCCGTTAGATTGTTATTGGCCGTTATTTTTGAAATGGCTATCGTATCTGTTGTCCCTCTTGCTATTTTTGGAATTGAGATGTCCCATGGATGCGCTAATAGAGGCTTGACATAATTCGCATATGTTTCTGGTAAACTATCTATGCACGTTGTACCAACCGCTTCAGTCTGTAATTTACTTAGATCAAGATCGGCTGATGCTGTAGCAACATCAAAATCAAGAAAAAGCTGACCGAATACAGTAGCTCCTACCTCGCACTGTGCCTGTGTAAAAGCGCTTTCTACATTTATATCCGCTGTTGCCTGTACAGATAACCCGGTATAAATAAAAGAGATCTGTCCTTTTAGATGTTTGATTTGTTTTGGTGTATTTCGATAAATCAATGGGCTATCTAGGTGCAATCTGACAGTTACAGCGTCTGCATTTATTGCCACCTCCCCTTTTAGGTCGCTCTCTAACCTAAACACATTCAATTGATGTTCATAGAGACCTATAGATATTGGCTTTGACAAATATTCAGTCGCAACTGTGAGCTCGTTGATACTTATTCTTGGCCGCTGTGCAATGAGTGGTATCTGCAGTGGGGTTGCGGTAACATTTTGTGATGTTGCATCCTGACTTTTTTTGTGTTGAACATCTAGCTTTCCAATCAGAGCTATCTCTCGAGAGACGATGGCATTAAATATAGTTACTATATACTCATCATTTTTTATACATAACTTTTCAACTTTTAACTCGCTCAAACTATTCATTGACCAAGACAAACACGTAACCGAAAAAGATGCAGGTAACCCATAAGCGTTTACAGCATAACGTACTAAAAAGTTTTTATACCAAAATAAACTGAAAAGTATAATTAAACTTGGTACAGTCCATACGTGCCAGCGTTTTAATTGCATATAACCCAAAAATTCCTGTGTTTTACCACTATTCCTTGGCTATCTTACGTTAATTTAGCGCTGAAGTATCCGCCATTGTGTAAGAAGTTGTAGACTGTTGAGCTATTGGGTTTTGAACTGTGCGATGCATCATTAAGCCAATGTCCACACAAAAAAATGCCAGCTCAAAGTATAAAAGCTGGCTTAACATTACTTAATATTGTGAGTTGAAACTTGGCCAACCTGACCAAGTTATCGTTTGACGAGTAACTAATTACTTTCAATCAATTTACTTTTTCTGATTGCTATCTTCTGAGGTTTTAACGCTTCAGGAACCTCTCTTTCTAAATCAATTACAAGCAAACCGTTATCTAACTGAGCTGCGATCACTTTAACATGATCTCCTAATTGGAACTTCCGCTCAAAATTACGCTCGGCAATGCCTTGATGAATAAATTTACGCTCGGCTTGGCTCACTTTATCAGCCTTAACACCAGCTACTTTTAAGGTATTGTTTTCAGACTCAATATTAAGCTCTTGCTCTGAAAAGCCTGCTACTGCCATCGTAATTTGATATTTATCTTGATCAAGCGCCTCAATATTATAAGGCGGAAAGCTCGGCTGCTTATCGGTACGTGCAGCGGCATCCATTAAAGATGCTAAATGATCAAAACCAATGAATGAACGGTATAGTGGAGATAAATCTACGGTACGCATAATGCTATCCTCTAAATAAGCGATAAACGTTACTTTTCTTCTTAAAGAACCAAAAATAACGTAATAAAAATATAAAAAATATTAAATTAATATGAAGGTCCTACATGAGCCACCTTCATAATCCTATCTATGGTCGGCAAATGCTTTTTCAAGGCCCCACTTCAATTTTTTATATTGCGCTATTTGAGCCAATGAAGAATCGTGCGAGCACTCCTCTGTAAATTTTTTCTACCTGTTTCAAATCAGCAATTGGCACATGCTCATTAGTTTGATGAATTGTATGATTTCGAACCCCACACTCAACGACTTGGGTAAAGTCGCTGGAAAAAAACCGCCCATCCGATGTTCCACCAGCAGTGCTTAATGCCGGGTACTGTGCAGTCACACTCGCTACCGCGCTTTCTACCATTGATAAAAAACACCCTTGCCCTTTATTACCCGTGTAATAAGGCTCGCATGGTCGTTCCCACTTCACAGAAATATTTGCATTCCACTTACTAAGGGCTGATAGCACGAGCGATTGTATCTGTTTACTATCATAAGCATGACTATATCTAATATTAAATGTAACCTCACATTCACTCGGCACGAGGTTATCAATAATATTTGGTACTGATATGCCTGTTACTTGCAAATGGGTTTTTGAACCTGCAGCATCTTTCCACCATGTTAAGTTCGCCAATGCAGATACAATATCACCTGCAATATGTGCTGCATTCACCGTATTTTCAGGGTAAGCCACATGGCCTGCGATCCCCGACACTAGCACTCGTGCTGATAATGCACCCCTGCGCCCATTCTTAATCGTATCACCAACGTGCTTATCCGAAGTCGGCTCCCCCACCAAACACCCATTTAATTGAACATTGTGTTGTTGTAAGTGCGCCGCAATATATTTTGAACCATGCTCAGCTTCCCCTTCCTCATCAGACGTTATGAGCCAATAAAAGGTACCAATAGCATGTTCATGATGCTGACATAACCTCTCTGTCGCACAGAGCATAGCGGCAATTCCACCTTTCATATCTGCCGCACCGCGTCCATATACACTGTCATTCACAACTTCACCTTGAAACGGATCGACAATCCATCCTACGCTCTTCGCAGGCACCACATCAACATGCCCTGAAAAAGCCATAACAGGCCCAGCCCCAAAACATCGCTTTGCTATCAAGTTTTTAACGCCATGCTGCGATGTTAAAGCATCAATTTCAAACCCAAGCAATTGCAACTCATTGGCAAGCCAGTCAATAGTGCCTGCATCATTAGGTGTAATTGACGGAGCCTGTATCAGTGTTTGCAACCTTGTAACAAGCATATCCTGTGCCGAGCTTTGTAAAACGGTTTGCTGAGCCATGACAATACTCAAAATAGCGAAAAGACCCTACCTATTACAGCGCCTAATTATTGCACTTTAATGGCGTAATTATGTCGCTTTTAGGTCACTTACGAAGGTAATGCAAAAAATCAATGTAGGCCATCGACGCTTAATTATTTGCAAAACTTAATCCAAATCAAACTTTCAGAAACTTCTGAAAGAACACAATTTAAAATTTGATCTAGAACAATTTTATAAAAAAATAACGCTATAACATGGGGCCAACAAAGCAAATTACCTTGCAGAGATTCAGGAGATGAAAATGAAAAAATTTAGCGCAGTACTACTATCAACATGCTTGGTTGCAACCCCATTTGCTCAAGCTAAACTAAGCGTGAATGTAGGTGCTATTAATGTAAACCCTACCAGTACAGCTTCTGCAATTGACCAAAACAAAGCGCTTGGTTTAGTTGCTGACTCAGATACACAACTGGGTATTACGTTTGACTATCAATATTCAGACAATATCGTATTTGAACTCATTGCAGCCACCCCCTTTTCACATACGGTAAATGGCGCGGGTGGATTACAAGGTGCCGAAATCGCGAAAGTAAAGCAACTTCCTCCTACTTTGTTAGCCCAGTACCACTTTTTAGATGCCGGTGCGAAGTTTCGACCATTCATTGGGGTTGGCGTTAACTACACAGTCTTTTTTGATGAAGAGCCAACAGCCGCATTAAAAGCGACATTGGGAACAAATGATGTAAAAGTCGATTTAGATAACTCTTTCGGTTTTGCCGTACAAGCGGGCTTCAATTACCAACTCAATGATAAGTGGGGCATCCACGCAATGCTATCAAAAATGGATATCGACACTGACGCTACCGTGTACGCTGATGGTAAAAAAGCGCTCACGTCAGATGTTGAGATTGACCCCGTTGTCGCCATGCTTGGCATTAAGTATAAGTTCTAGAATCGTTTCAACCAGTACTTTTCTCAATCATCAAGGCCATGTTTAATGGCCTTTTATTTTGCTAAATTGCTGCTTTTCTTCGCCTCTAGCATCGCTTTCCAGTGCATAATTTCTACAGGCATTTCTGGTGTATCTCCTTTGTAGCCCGCTACCTCTAACATTTCTTCTATCGGAACAATACCATGCTTATGACGAAAAACGCCTCGCACAAATGCAATTGCATGTAGCCCTCGCTCCGAATGAAACTTTTGTTCTATATAAAAGTATTTATGGTCCCAGCTTACTAGTTTTGTGGTGACGGTAAACTTTTGAAATGGCTTAATATCTCGTATATAAGTTATCGCTGTAGCATTAACAATAGGAAACCAGCGACGTTTCATTACTTCACTGAATAGCCCCATTTTCTCTGTCATCCAAGTTCGGGCTAAATCCATAAAAGCAAGATATCGTGAATTGGTGAGGTGTAAATTGATATCACAATCACTTGGCATCACTTTAAAATCAATATCAACTGGATCTAATAAAGGCTGAGTTAATTTATTATTCTTGATTTTTAAGAAAAGTAATAATAGTCGAAAATACAGATTCATAAAATGGTCTTACCAGTTTGCATGGCACTTCATTCTATCATAGCCGCTTACACTCACAAGTATTACTTGATCCGAATGAAACACTAAACTAGGCTTAGTACAGTGTTATAACGATTTGATCATAGGGGAAAACATGCGTAAATTTAAGATCTTACTGTCAGCTGCGTTATTTGCTTTTTCACCTTTCAGCTATGCAGATTTTGATTTTAAAGGACCTGGTGAACTGCGCTTTTCTGGCGGTGCATCAAAGGGATTTTATTTTGGTTTTGGTTGGGAAAGCGATATTAAAAAATTTCGTATTGGCCCAAAACGTTACAATATGTCTGAAATCCCAGAGTCATATTCCATCGCAATTACACTCAGCAAAGATGAAAGTAATGTGTGGATCCAAGAATTTTACAAAGGCTTTATCGATGAATTCAGCTGGACATTAGGTAAAAACAAATTGTCGCTGCGTAAAGGAGACTTTAGCAGTGATGTTAAAGGCAGTTATGTACTTACACTCAATGGTATTGACTACTTTTTTGCGCGAAATAACATTAGTATCGATGTAATTTTTGAAGATAATGGCATCAAGTATATCAAGCTAGAAGGTGTTATTAAGAATATGGGGACTAAATAACACCTGATTTGAAAGTGTGTAGGCTGTTACCTACACCTTCACTGTTTTTCTGTTAATGCCATATTCTCTTAGTTTATTCGCAACCGCCGTATGGCTCAGGCCTAACCTTTTCGCTAGTTGTCGAGAACTCGGATATGCGGGATAAAGCTTACGTAATAACGTTGCTTCAAAGCGTTTTACTGCCTGCTCTAACGACCCTTCAAAGTCTGATTCAAGATACCCTAAATCATGAGTGAAGGTCGGTAGTTGCATATGCTCAACACGCAATTGCTTATCATCGAGTAACGACACAGCTCGATAGATAGAGTTTTCTAATTGGCGTATATTTCCAGGCCAAGGGTACTGTTCTAGAAACTCGAGGCAATCACTGTCTAGTAAAGGAGCAACTTGGCCATTCTGCTGCGCGTACTTTTGAATAAAGTGCTCTGCTAGCGGGCCAACATCTGCCTTTCGGTCTCGTAACGGCGCGATCTCCAAAGTCAGTACATTGATTCGATAATACAGGTCTTCTCGAAAACTCCCCTCTTGTACCATCGCTGGCAAATCTTTTTGTGTAGCCGCTACAATCCTAACATTGACTTTAACTTCGTTTTCATCCCCGACTTTTCTAAATGTACCGTCTTGCAAAAAGCGTAGTAACTTGGTCTGTAATTGGCGAGACATTTCCCCCACTTCATCCAAAAATACAGTGCCGCCATCAGCTTGTTCAAGTACACCTCGTTTCGGAGCAGCATTATCTTCATATCCGGCATAACCGAATAGCTCAGACTCAGCAACATCATCAGGCAACGAAGCACAAGAAAGTGCTATAAACGGCTTGAGCGATCGATTTGACGCATAGTGACATGCTCTTGCCAGTAGCTCTTTACCTGTCCCTGTTTCACCCGTAATTAATATTGGCGCTTCCAGCTGCGCCATTTTTCGCGCTTCGCGTACAACCCGTCGCATCGCGGTACTATGATTATGGATAGTCGCAAAACTTTCTTGTCCGTATCGCCTAAACGCACTCACTTGCTGCCCTAATCGGCTTTGTGACTTAATATTAATTACCGCACCAGCTAACACATCCCCTTCTGGACCTTGAGGCACTGCGATCGGTAATATATCAGCAATATAATCCTCACCACCAACCTCGACTCGCGTTGTTTGACCTAATACTTCTTTCCCTTCTAGCCATCGAGTAAAATTAAACCCTTTCAATAAATTATTGATGTTTTCACCAATAATATCTGAATCTGGGAGGTTAATATCTTTACTCGCCGCATCATTACAATGCCTCACCCAGCCTTTCGCATCAATTGAAATGACCCCATCAGGCAATGCACTGAGCAAAGTGTTTAACTCATTATGTTCACGTTCCGATGGTAAAAAAGCCGTCGTTCTCACGTCTTCGACCCCATCAATAAGGCGAATCTCAGGCATAATCTTTTGAAACTGTTCAAATTCAATCGGTGGAAAGCTAACGTACATTCTGCAATTAACAGAATCCACTTCAATACCTTTCAAATCAACTTGGTAATTGACTAATATATTGAGTATTTCCTGAGCAATACCGATACGGTCTGCACAATGAATTTCAAGACGCATTCGTTCCTCAAAAAGGGGTGTTATCAATTTAGCGCGATCATACTCTAAGAATAGTCACTGGACTAGAAAAATGTAAACTATTTTGCACAATAAGGTCTATACTCTTAATTAACATTCAAATTGTACAGCTATCACCACACAGCCATTCATTTCATCTGAATAAATATTTAAACAGTCTGTTGTTATGACAATAATTAAATTACAATACTAAAGGATGGATTTATGTATTAATAATGTTTTATTTTTAGGTCCGAGGCTATATGCATAGAAAAAAAGTATGGTTTTCAATTAGAGATGTATTAATTGCGCTGTGTACTACACTCTTACTTTTAGGTTGCTCTGTAGAAGATGCTTACGATGCACCAGAAACAGAACAGCAGCAACAAGAACAACAACAACAAAACCAACAAAGTGACAAAACCGCAAATATGTCACTAAAAGTACTTAATCACTCAGGGCAACCTCTTGCTAATGCACTCGTCACTTTTGCAGGTAAGGTGTTAAATACCGACAATGTAGGCCTAGCAGAAGTTACAAATATAAAACTCGGAAACTATACCCTTGTTGTAAATAAACTTGGGTATGCGCCACATATTTCTAATATGCGTTTATTATCAACCACATCAACAACCATTAATTTAATCGCGCAAACATCACAGCAGGCTACACTGTTATTTGGTGGTGATACTATGTTCGGCCGCAGGTTCATGGACCCCAGTTTAGTGACCATGACCAACAATGTGCCTAATGTTGCACAAGCACTCATTCAAAATGAAACTGCGGCAACCAGTGCCACAAACATTACTAAATTTATCAAACCTTTGTTTGCAACTGCAGATTTTAGCTCAATAAACTTAGAGTCGCCTGTATTATCAAACCCAAGCAGTGTCCACCCCACCAAAGAATTTTCGTTTTTCTCTCTCCCTGATACATTAAATAGTTTAAAAGATATAGGCGTTGATTATGTTGCACTGGGTAATAATCATGTGTACGACTATTTAGAACCTGGCCTAATAGATACGTTAAAATACGTGAATGATGCGGGTTTTCTCCATAGTGGTGCGGGCATAAATGCGACTCAAGCTTACCGCCCACTTACAACTCGAGTGAATGGCATTAATTTAGGCTTGGTATCTGCGACATCAATTACCGGTAACGCCAATCCTATAAACTATATCGCACAAGAAAATAAGGGAGGGGCAGCCGATTTAACCAACGATTTAGAGTTAAACAATGCGCTCACTGATGTCGCATCAAATCATGACTTTGCAATAGTACAAATGCATGGTGGCGATGAGTACTCTTTCTCTCCGACACAGTACATAACTAACCGCTTCGAATTCGCAGCTCGACGCTCTATTGATTTGGCTATTGCACACCACCCTCACGTTGCCCAAGGCTTCGCTGTTTATGACTCGACACCCGCGATTTTAGGTTTAGGCAACTTAATATTCGACCAAAACCGCTTGGAGACTTTGTTAGGTGTGGCTGTATCTGTAACCATTGATAATGCTGCTGAACACAAAATACAGCGCGCTAAAGCATATCCAATTTATATTGAAGACTACCAACCTCGGTTAGTAAATGGCTTTTTGAGTGATTATTTATCACGACGGCTCGCGGAGTTTTCAGACGATAACGTGACTGTTATTCCTAAATCAGGCTATGCCTTAGTCACTTTTCAAGGCCTGAATACTCCACCGATAACAACTACAAAAACAATCACCGTTGCGGCTGGAACACAAATTGTAGATTTAAGAGCTTTCGCGCCAAGCAACGCATTTTTAGCGCAAATTACTGCTGACAAAAATAACAGTGCTCAATTCACACTCGGCAGAGATTTGATGATATTCGGTGACTTTGAAGACTGGGATAACGATGATGAGTTTGGTGAAGTATCTCGCTGGGAACACAGTGATGAAGATGCAATACCTTGTATAACAGGTGTATATAGACATCGCCAAGGTATGTGCCTTACAAGAACACAATTCGACAATACCCCTTTGCGGTTACCATTTAGACAAACAATTCGCACTATGCCTATCACCCCATCGGAAAGTGTTTCCGATGCATACCACGAATTTACACTTTTTGGCTATGCTAAAGGTGACAATGCAGGCGACTTTAATGCTGAATTAACTGTAACGACAGCGGAAGATGGGTTCGAATTTTCATTCAATAGAGTCCCTCTTATGACTGCATCAAGTTATGATTGGACACCGTTCGTCCATCATTTTGAACTCCCTGATGATAGTCAAGTTATGGGTCCTGAAAATCTGCCAGCTAGAGGTGTTAATTTAGCATTAACGCACGCTCCTCCCACTGACGGTAATGCAACTCTACAATTAGATGAAATTGCGTTGATTTCATGGCAAAGGCCCTTGCAATTTAACGAATCTCAATGGCAAACTAGTAAAATGCATGGCCTTGATTTTCTTAGAGTCAATACTGATGAGGCACTCACATTAACACTTTCTTTTCGCAGTTTTTAGCGGCTCTGCGCAAGGAGTAATATGTCGATAAAGCAGCAGTACTTTATCATTCGGCGCCAAAAAACATTCTGGCTCATGTTAAGCTTGGTGGGGTGCATGCTTGCCTTAGAGTTAAGTGGTACGATCGAGAAAATAAATGCGCCTATATATCACTTACTCAGTGTAGTGCAATCTGAGCAAAATACAGACGTCGTTGTCATTGAAAGTGGCGACCTTCAAAGACAGCATAATGCGCTACTCCACATTATAGATGCTGGGTCACCAAAAGCTGTCATTGTATTTTCAGACCTTATTTTCAGCACCTCGACCGGACACGCTAGTACGGTACTATACCCTCATGCACAGACTAATCAATGCTTATCGCCCATTGAAAGTTGGGCTGGTTACACGATCATTTTTAAGAATTTACCAACTGAATCATGTGATAACATTTGGAACCTCATTTTCCCTAAAAAACAATTACCTGATACCGCACTGATTAATTTTTCATTACAACCACACGCCCTACCAAAATTCGATAGCAATCGCGTATTATCTGGCGATATTTTAGAATCTCAATTAAACAATAAAATAATCGTATTAACACAACGAACTCACGGTTATGGAATGAGATTAAAAGCACCAAAGGTCGACTCATTTCATGATGCCGCCTATTTATATGCCTACATTGCACACAATATAGATACAAATAGTTTAGTGGCTACATTTGATGGTTGGCCGTCGTTAACTGTGCAAGTCATTATTGTTTTAGTATTAATGGTGCTTTATCAAAAGTTTAGTATCAATATAAACCTGATAATTGCTTTTGGTCTTTGCCTACTCTGGTTTATAAGTGCATATTTTATACTCATTTATTGGCATACTTTAATTCCCGCGGGACAACTCACTACCTATACTGTTTTAACATTAGTGTGGATGTTCTTTGCTAAGAAATGGGTAGAGGAAGACGACTTACAACGCATTATTAACAATATCCAGCAACGTATGTTAGGACGCTACCTGCCTAAATCTTTTGTTGAACAAAGTAATCCTTGGGATGCAATTATTGAACTCGTTAAGCAACAACTCGACTTAGATAGAAGCATATTTCTTGCTCGCCAAGAAGGAGATCATCGACTTTACGAAATTCGTGCCGTTAACTGCCAGCTCTCAAATATTCATGAAATGCGGCGAGACTATGAACGTCCCCCCTATTCTGACGCCATTAAGCAGTTTGGTGCGGTAAGCATTACACGGCCATTTTTTGATAATATCACCGACGATGAAACACAATATATTGTCTCTCTTATGTACGCGGGGGATATCAGAGGGTTTTGGGCGATGACCGTTCGCACCGATGAACATTTTAATGAAGCGGCTTTTTTAAAAAATGTAAACCGCTTTGCTAACCAAATAGGTGAGTTATTATTTCACTATCGTATTTTTAGCGCCCAAGACAGTGCCAATAATAGTGTGCTCACACGGGCATTAACATTAAATTTAGAAAAACCTCTAAGCCAAAAAATAAAGCTCTCAATCAATGAAATGGAACAGAAACTATCCACACTTGAACACGTGTTTAATCAAGTTGGCTCTGCAACCGTTTTATTTAATTTATTTGGGCAAGTTATCCAAACCAACCAAGCATTAGAAACCCTCGCCCGACAGCAGAGTTTATCAATTTTTGACATGACAGCTTTAGATTTACTCGCTAAGGTGGGCCAGCTCGAACATGATGTAGCTAAGGGTAAGTTACGTTATTTAACACTTCATAGAGGTGAGTTGTACCAGCCAGTGACTTTCGATGATCAAGTTTACATTCTTTCTGTGCGTACCATTGGGGCTTCTGAGGTGAAAAATAGCGCGGGTGACCCATTTGAGGTCGGTGGGATCTTGTTCGAATTTATAAATATTTCAGATCTCGTCGCACATCTAGATGATCCCAGCTTGTTATTATCACAATTATCCACTTTGACCCAACAGCAAGAAATTCAAAAGCAGTCTGAGTGGATATCTGATTAATGGACTGGTTATTAAATATATTCCCGAATGGGGGCGGCCTGGGTCAATCTGTTATTACTACGGTTTGGGTAGGCATTGGGGTTGTTTGCTTTCTCAATTTACGCTTTGGATTCCCCTTAACGGGACTCGTTGTCCCTGGGTATTTAGTTCCACTCTTTATTGTAAGTCCCACCTCTGCCACTGTTATTTTAATTGAGGCGGTGATTGTTTACATTGTGATGAAATTATCAGCCAAAACTATGATGGAACGATTTGGGTTTGCTGAAATGTTTGGCAGAGATAGGTTCTTCGCCATAATTTTGATCAGCATTTTAGTAAGGGTCACCATGGACACCTTATTCTGGCCCTCTATCGCGTCGCTGTTCTCTTTATGGGACATTACCTTTGATTATGCAGCCCAATTATATAGCTTAGGGCTCGTTATTATTGCTCTTACCGCGAATGTCATGTGGAATGGAGGGTTCAGATACGGTGCAAAAGTGACGCTAATCCAGCTGTTACTCACCTATGTCATTGTCCGTTTTATCTTAATGCCCTACAGCAACTTTAGTATTGCTAATCTTGCTATTATGTATGAAGCCGTTGCAGCATCAATTATAGCGGCGCCGAAAGCGTACATTATCTTGGTCATCACCGCGTTTATCGCATCTCGTGCAAATATTAAATACGGCTGGGAGTTTAATGGCATCATGCTCCCTGCATTGCTCGCTTTACAATTAATGCAGCCAAGTAAATTACTCACATCATTTGCAGAAACCGCTGTAATTCTTATTATTGGCAGTGGGTTATTGCACTTTACTAGACTACGTCACGCTAATTTCGAAGGCGCTCGACTCCTACTATTTTTCTTTAATATTGGTTTTGTGTATAAGCTCTTATTGAATTACGTCGTTGTTCAATATTATCCAAGTTTAAAAGTCACCGACACTTTTGCATTCGGTTATATGCTCTCAACTTTACTCGCATTAAAAATTTATCAAAAAAATGCGCTTGGATTGGTGATCAGAGCCACATTTCAAACCTCTGTTGTTGGCGGTTTTATCGCCATCGCGATTGGCTTTGTGATCATGTTTGTACCATCCATATTTGGCTCAGCACATATAAAAGAGCTTCAGACACATCAAGCCGTGAGTGGCCTGACTCATATGATCAGTGAGTACAAAAGCTATTTATATACGGATAAAAAAAATCAGATTGAGATTAGCCAATATCAACAGGGGCAACAATTACAACAATTTCAGTCCGCTGTTAGGTTGTTAAATCGAGACAGGCAAAATACGCAACTCTTTGATGAAGCCCGTGCTATGTTAATGAAACTAGATTTTTTGCTACGCCAAGACGAACACTATATTTATATTCAAGATGCAAGAAAGCTTTCTCTGCGTGGTTTATTTATATTAACAAAGCAACCAACTTCTGAACTACTGATCACAGTACCACACCCCTCATCTGAGCGCTTAGCAAGTGATGCCGCAGGGTTATTATTATCACATTTAAATAGCGGCGCTTTACTCTTTGGCACGCAACTAACACAATCTTTGAGTGCCAGTTCATCTAGCCAACAAAGTAAGTACTACCTTGCGTTCATTAATGCACTGTCAGCTGAACAAATCCTACAAGTACGAGAAATAAACACGCGTAGCCAAAGTATCTTAAACAACAGTCCATTTATACATCAGTGTCAACTGTGGGCTTATAATCAACTACCGAATGCAATTAGCCAAAAAGAATTAAGAGAACTGCTTAATTGCAAAAATAGTTCGTTTGGTTTAGCAAGCTCATTTAGCCTACCAGGGGGAGAGTTTTCAGGTCAGTTTTTAGAAACCTTTTTAGACACCGCAAATTACACCTCCTTGATGTCAAAAGTGGCACTCGCCGACGGCCAAATTAATCAAGCTCCAATCACATATTTGACTGATTCAGTAGAAAATTCAATTGAACATTACATCCCACATATTAGTGCAAAAGGCAGTGAGCACTTTGCATTATTGTCAGATAATGAAGCGGCACTATGGGAGTTTGAGATACTCCGTCCCCTATACATTTTAGTAGATGGTTTAAATAATCAAACGATTAATGCCAATATCCAAAACAGGCTCAATCAAATTAACAATATCGCACAAATGGTGGGTTACGAACTAACACTCATGATGTCAGAGCAAGGCCGTTACATCATGATAGCCCCCATTCCTAAACAGCAGTTTTATGAAAAGGGTCAAGGTATTTTCTTTATCAACCTAAACCCAGCAAAATCACTCAATATTCAAGTGCCGAGGCCTTTATTCGAAAGTAATACTTTAAAATTTTCAGCACAATTATTTACACACATTCAAGGTAAAGTACTATCTATTGCAGGTGCGCACCCGTACGCAAGCCCTTTTTCTAATGTAATGACCCCTGCAAATGTGAAGTCACTTTTTAACATAGTACATCAAAGTGTGTTGCGTCATGATCACGATAAAAATATCATGAACTTGCAAATTCGCAGTCATAGTGCACCGTCACATATAAGACCCAGTGCAATTGCATTTCAATTTACGCACCCGCACACATTCCAAAGCACGGTATTAAGGGATTTACGGTTAGCGTTAACAAAACTAGGTGTTGAGCATCAAATAGTACAAGGTCAAACTGCAACAAGGGGTTTAGAGCTCGGCACATCACCACAAACTGGTTATCAGTTATTTGCCCCAAATAGTGAACTCGCTACATTATGGTTAGCCTCCGATTTTAAAAAACACTTTTCTATATCTGAACAAGCACTGTTGCAACGATTATTGGCAATTTCAGATGTCGCATACTTACCCAGTTTAATGCTATCGACGCTCGCACCAAATGACTGGGCTAGTGTAGATAAAGCCAATATTGAAAAGCTGCGCCACATCACTGATGAATATGCAATATCTCAACACTTACCTTTACTCACTGACTATTGCAAAGCCGGAAAACGTTGTACTTTACAAGCTGTCAAACTTGATCCGGAATATGAGCTCGCATTGGCCATTAAAAACGGGAGTACCTTGATTGCCCTATACTTACCAACCCGAAACAAGCTAATAGACCGCCATGTATATGAAGCCGCGATAAGAAGGGGCCAGCATGTATTATATTAAGTGGCTGTTGAAAATAACATTTTGGTTAGTATTGCTTATCATTGTTTTCTGGTTTGGGGTACGCTTTTACTTTTGGCTACAATCAGCAGAGCCTATGGCGCAACGTTCAGATAAAGAAACTCGGTCGAATGTACATTGGCTACATTCAGATAAAGCCCTTGTTTATAACTTCTCTCCATCGAGAACATATAACTTGCGAATTCTATCGAATGCAATTTTTGCTCAACAGGTCGAGTTTGATAAGCCTATTAATTATGCCATAGAATACACATTACTTGACCAAGACAATAACCAGCTGATGCAAAAAGTGTATCATCACGCTTCGAAGTTGGCTCTGGACGCCGACCAACAACAAGTTAAACAAATTATTGAGAATAAAGCAGCATTATCAGTGTCTTCTGGACAATCTTTTTATATAAATAGTGAGCAGCTCACCAATGCAAGTCGGATTGCATTGCGGGTAATACCTGAAGATTCTAGCCTCAAAGGCGTGGTCGTTCGCATACATGCAAAAACACCAACAGATACAGATGACATAAATAGCGCTTGGTTAAAGCTCCCGGTAGAATGGCGCGAACGTACAATTGCTTACCACACCATTGGCGCCAATGCGATTACCACTCGAGAAATTCATAATGCAGTGACATTTGATTGGCTAAAGCTTGCGCCACAAGGTGTACCTGATATTGATTTCAAAGCCGATACTTTATATGAAACTCTCCCTTATCATGTTTTGACATATGATTTTGGTGCGCAACAATTGGATCTTGACGGTTTCTATACCGTTCAAGACTTATCGGCTTCATTTCGAGTTTATGAAGGGGGCGATATTACTGCAAATATCAAGGGAAACATCGCAGATATCAACATAACCTGGTACGACCTTAAACAACGAGAAAAGCCTAAAAAATTAACACTGGAAAAATTAGAAAGCCCTAATACCTATCAATTACTTAATACTCAACCAGGTCTTATCGTCATTCAGTCCAAAACAATGGCACAATCTAGTTGGTTTTTAGCTGATACAACCCCGATCTCACCATTGCACAGTTATTATTACGGTATTGATGAGAGTTTATCTGCCAACTATCGAGTCGCGCCAAATAGTGATATAAATTTTCAATTTAGAGGGGCACAAGGCGCTCTCATATCTGTTTCCTTATTTAACACTCAGAAACAACTTATCGAAACTCATCAAGTCAAATTGCAAGGACAGCAAGCACTGTTTGACCGCATCATCACTCCCGACACACTCAGAAGCGTAACCACAGATTCAGAAAGGTTTTACCTGCGCCTTCCAAGCAATGCTGCGTTTTTATCGATAAGTAGTAAAGAAACAATTAGTGCAAAAATGCAAGCGAGACAAGCTCACTTTCATTACCAAACGGTATTATGCGAAGCTCTATGCCAAGTCGATTTACCTGAATTTACAGAAATAGATGCGTGGTTTTCTCAACAAGCGCAGAATGACTTTACCTTTACTGAACAACAAAAGATGTTGAATGTTAGACTCTTTGAGCCTCCCCCTGAAATTGAGGTTAAGCAAACCTTTCATTATGGTCGAAATCTAATCGATATCTTACCTCGCTCAAATACAGCGTTAATTAAAACCGAACCAAAGTACTTCGATCCTATTGATCCCCCTAAAGACTTTAATTTTAGGCCACTAAAAAACCTGTCAGAAATTACAGTGCCTAACGACCCGATATTACTCGCTAAATCACGTGTCGTAGAGTTATCATCAAGTGCCCCGTTTTATACTGAATATGCACTAAATGACTTACCTGATGATGCCCCTCTAAGGATACAATCGAAGCGTTCACACTTTTATACCAATCTAGGTTCTAATCGGAGCTGGGCAAAACAGCGCTTATTTAAATTAAAAGCAGGTCAATCACTTGAGTTAAGCTTTGATAAAAGACCTGATTCGATTGTAATCAAACTCTATTCAGATAATGAGCAAGACACACCTTTATCCGTTGATACCCATTTACATGGGCATTTTTCTAAAAAGCTCACCGACGAGTACACAATTTCGAAAAAACGTTATGCCCTCGTCAAGGCGAATGAGAATAAAGCATTTTTACTTCACCCTGCTCAAACATCACTTTTCAGCTATCCTTCAATAACAATACCGATTAATAACGATATAGAATTATTAAAGAAATTTACGATAAAGACCGATCAAGATGTTTGGGTTAGTGTACTAGAAGAAACATCAGAACAACAAAAACAAGCAAAATGGTGGTTATATGAAGCCAATTAGCAAATTGACGCTCTATCTAATCTGCATAATATTTTCGCAGTGTGCGTTGAGTAATTACTCTCAACCATTATACAACGATATGGTTGTATGGTTTAAAGTTCCTACGGCCATTGCACCATGGCAATTTCAACAAGTTGAATCGCAATCTGCATTACTGGCTACATCCACGAAAGAGGGCGGTGGACACGTTTATTTTAACCCGATTAATCAACGCTGTGTCGTGTCTGTTCCGCATCAATTTTATGATACGGGCACGCTGATGATCGGTAAACATATCTACACTCACCTTTGTCAGGTTATGCTAAGTAATTCTCATCAACGCTACGTCGACAGTCCCGATAAATATCCAATGGATTTTTCAAAACGGCCATACAATATTCATAATGCGGCATTAGTTGCATATCAAACTCACAACCCCAGCGCACGTATCTTCCAAATTCATGGTTTTAGCAACAAAAAAAGGCGTTCAAAAATAGCAAAACATGCAGATATCATTGTGAGCCAAGGAAAAACGTCCGACTTGACTGGTCAACAACTCACTACTTGCTTCACAAGCATTGGGTTTATCGCGTATTTATACGGAACGTCTGTTAAAGAGTTAGGCGGTACAAAAAATATAGTACATAAACTCGGGTTAAAACCTCGTTCATTCATGCATATTGAATTAAGCAAAGTCACACGCGTACGTTTACGCCAAGATCAACCTCTATTAAGAAAGTTTACCTCATGTTTAAGCCGTACTCTTTAAGCTTCCTTATTTTCCTTTGGGTTTTTCCAGCATATGCGGCACAGACACCGCTGTATAATGCGCCTTTTTGGTTAGACGAAAATAAACCAAACTCTTTAACTATGCCAACTCAATATTTACGACTTGCAGAAAACTATAGCCAAACTGTATTTGTACCTGAGGGTAATTGGCTAGAAGTACCAGCTCAATTATTAAATGCTATAGACCTTTGGCAAGGGTCTAGCGTATTAGCAATGCGTAAAATCAACGCCTCCTCGCTGACTTGTCGCAACGAGCGCTGTCAGCTACCGGCAATGCAGGGCAATCAATTTATCAAATTTACCAACACCTCCACTCAAAGTCAGCGCTATGAGATATGGTTAGGGCAATATCATCATCATCGCTCTCCATTTCGTCGCAGTCTGAAATTACCTCTGAAAACCACGCGGCTTACGCTTGCTCAAGATCATGAAACTTACTACAACTTGGAGGATAAAGAACAAATAACTACCTACTTTGCGCATGCAAAAAAGCTCAAGGTGACGGTGAGGAAAACCCTTCATAACCTAGATAAAAGAGGCACTATCAGTCTTTATGTCAATCAACAACCGGTGAGCATACTCAACATAGGTAATTCACAGGCCAGTGAATATATTCAACAAAAAGTGAGTACTGCGAATACAGACTATATCGCACTCCCCAAAGACAGCTATCTAACAATCAAAAGCCATGGGCCTGCCCTTATTAAGCTGGAGCAAATGCAGCGAGGGATCCGTGATTCAAACGCAGCACAACAATACCAAGAAGCGAATTTTAATCCTTACTGGGTAAACAATCTAAATACAACACTGTCTCATATTTATCTTGATGAACGATTTGATGACTTTATGTATTTCAACTTTGCAAAAGCCAATCCTATTGAAAAAAGGCGCTATCAAGATTTAATGAAAACGATAAGCACTCAACGCTTTGTTTTCCCTACACCAAACAATGAACCTGGTTACTCTGAAACACAAGAAATATCTATAGTTCAAGGTCAACGTAAAGTCCTAAACCACCTTTATACAAGTTCACTTACTCGTGATGCCCTAGTACATCGCTTAAAAGGTAAACTCGCTTTTGATTGGTCACACCTCAGTCGTGTGCGCAGCTACATTACCCTATTCGTTCGTACGCCTATCGATACGACCTTAAACATGAAAGCTCCACACAAAAATTTTACCATCGCATTAAAAGCCAGCCAGCACTTTATTAAGCTTACAGTACCGCTGCCCCAAGATGTAGGCACTGTCGAATTTAGCACTCAGCATCAAAATAGCATTGAATTAGCACTGCAAGTTGATGACTTACTAACCTTGCCGAATAACGAACTGTTATATGTCCAAAAAGGCAAATTAAAAGACAAACTTCCAGCGCTTAATACGCATATAAATACTCAGATTCAACGCACCGCAGACGCTTACATAAACGGACTCACCCCTTATACAAATCACAGTCAAGAAACAGTCTCAAACCTCGATCCGCAATTAAGTATCGTACACTCACACCAGCTATTAGGTAATGCCCTACAACTATTAAAAAGCAACCCCTTAGAAGCATTACCAATTTTAAAACACTTGGTTACAAATCCACATTTTGAAGTGAAAAAAAATGCATGGCAGCTCAGAATAAAGGCGCTTGAGAGCTTAAACCAACAACGCTTGGCACAAAGTTATTTAGAAGGCTTATTACTGTCATCAGATCAAAAACTAAAACTTTTTGCCGCGACACAACTGATTGAAATATATAAGAGGAACAAAAATAGTTTTCAGCTTCAAGGGCTATGTGCCGTATTTTATACGGCGTTAAAAATATGTCCTTCGATCGCTGAGCAGCTGCTTTTGTCGCAACAAAAGTACTTAGACGCACTTTGGTTAGTACATGACAAACAAGATATTCTTCATCTGAATCCCTTACCGTTACAAGTCAGTAATTATCGCAGCGTGTCGAAAGCGCACTTACAAGAGCCCCCATATTATCAAATTTCGCATTATGGCAGCAGCACAATATTCGGTGAAACCAGCCATTATAGCGCCTTTAATATTTCCAAAGGTAAAGGGCTAACCTTAACCGCAAAAAGAGATTTAACATTACAACTGCGCGCGCGAGCGCCTTGGCAAGAATCGCATTCAAACGGCACACAGTGGCTACATCTTGATTTACAAAAAACACAGTCGATTGTCCCCATATTTTCAGATATTGCCTCAACGGCCCAAATTCCGGCATTGAACACAAGGTTATCTATTGCCAGTGAGAGTATTGTCACTTTGCAAGCAGGTGAGCAGTTGTATATTCATAGTGATATGCCGACTTCTGTGAGCATCAATACACTCCATCCGCAAAGTTTGGGGACTTTACCTCCTAAAACTGCCAATGTGCCCTTTTTGTTTTCTCGTCCATTTGATGACTTAATTAATGACCCAAGCCTTTCGTTGCAAACTCTCTTAACGAATGCTCTGTGGCGGCTTGAATCTCAATCACTCCTTGAACATGAATTTATTTTGTTGTTTACTCGGTTAGCAATTGAAACCTTACCAACAGAGCTTGCCACCCTAATGAGCCGCGTGAAACATTTTGGGCATTGGCAAACGAGTAAACATTATAGCAATTATGCGGGAACCCAATTAATTGATACAGATGCTATTTTAAAACGAAGCTTGGCTGAGCAAGTAAATCGTCATTCTAGTAAAAACATTCAACTGGATGGCGTATTGCTTCGTCCTCATCACACTTTATATCTAGATATGAGCGAACTACAAACGCTCCCCATCAAACTAAAATTTACATTTGCTCCAACAGAGCTGTTACCCAATCAATATGCCAACATATTGATTGAAACGGGTGATAATCATGTTCTATGGCCCGTAACACCAAACAGTCCAGTAGAGTATGCTTTAAACAACACCGAGCATTCAGACAGTCAAGTCATGCTCAACTGGGTAAACCCTTATGTATCACAACTACTCAATGTCAGTGTGTTAGTCTTTAAAGAGGGTTATTGGCAGGACGTAGATTTAGACACCAAACAACTGTTTTACTATGCGACACAAAAGCAGCCCACAACGCTGAAATTAAATAGAGATCAACTCTTAAAAATAGAAACAATTAACGCGATGCAACGCACTGAAAAAGTAGTCTTTCACCCTGCTGGAACATTAACGTTACCCAGTACCCATGCCCAACTCGCCCGTGTATTTACATGGCAGCTAAAGCCCAATAAACATACACTAGCCGTTTCCCCTCCGGTCACACCATTAGCCATTGTACAGCCGCAATTGATACAACAGCCAACGGCCAACGAATTTATTCATAATACGCTTAAAATGGATGGTAATTTAACGCATGTGGAAGGGTTTATGCGTTATGGTCGCTCAGGTATATTTGAAACAAACGAGCCCCTACCTGCCAATCATAATTTAGATTTTGGTATTAGGTTACGCAATAATAATAAGCAGCATTGGTATAGGTTAGAAATTGCTTATTCACTCAGTAATCATAATTATGATACCTATGTAATGAATGCGGTCCATAATTGGCAAGATGATAATAGTCACTGGTTCAGCGAAACTGCTCTATTTAACCGCTGGCAAGATAGTAGTAATATCACTCAAAGTCAGTATGCTGGACTCGCACGCTTTAGAGTTGGTGAAAGTTGGCGAAACGATAAAAGTGATAGGCATCAATGGTGGTGGCAGCCCTTTTACTATTACACCAGTGTAGACACACAAACCTATTTAGATGACTTAAAAATTAACCCTAGTATTTTCGGGTTTTATAGACAAGATCATATGACCGGCTGGCAAGCCGAATATGAATATCGATATCAACCTTGGGTAGACAACCAGCTCAGCTTTAGAATGGGCGGTATCTCGAACCAAAATTGGCACTCTTTTGATAATGTCTACTTTAGCGCCACCACACAACAATATTATCAAGGCCAAATCTTTGCTGCACAACTGCAAAGCATTTATAAATTTGCAGATGAAAATAGGCCCAACGATACATGGCAATATTTAACGCAATTAAGCTGGCAAACATTGTATGATTTTAGCAGCAATACCGCTGGTTGGGTAAAACTCAGCTGGACACAGGATTGGTTTAATAATGAACATGCAATTGGATTTGAAGTTAATTTAGGCAACTTACAAAATACCGGCTTTACCCCTTTTGCACACGATGAAATTTTATTTCAATCACTCCAGCTCTCTCATTTTGCTGAACAAGATATTTATGGCCACTGATAAAATACAACAACACTTAGAAAACTTACTTTTTGCCGATACAGAGAAGTTCTGGCTTAATTTATATCATCATAAATATCAAACTTTGGTTAATGAACTTGCAAACTGGGAGTTAATCAAACACAAGCCAGAGGCTGAACAACAAATCGACTGGCTACAATTGCAAACAATTGCATTTTTACGCCACAAAATAGAACAATTACATGTTAATTTACAAGGGCTTGAAGCGGGTTATAAAAACTTTATTGAAAGGTTTGCAAAAGCCGATTTTGATGCTGAAAAAGAGCTACATATTTTAAATTATGCAGAAGAACTGGGCGCCAGTTCAGAACAATTAAAAGCCGACAAAGCCGCTTTTTCACGTTGGTTTGACGAAGGAGCCGTTATTGGTCGCTATCAAAGTCAAGTAGCTGACATTGAACAAAGCCTTAAATTTCTGATCTCAAAATTAGGTGCTATAACCAAACGGTACTTAAGAAATAATGAAGCATTACTAACGGACACTTGGGCAAAACTAGATTTACAACCCTTTTTCTTGAGGCTGTTAGAAGCAAGCCCTAACGCACATGTTCGCCATGGTATGATCCGGGCTTTAGTTAATCAAGTTGCGCTAATTCATGAGTGCAATGCTGACCCTGATCTTGACTCAGAGTTAACCTCTAAGCTCATTGAGCAACTAGAAAATCAAGATACTCCTTATCTTGCTGTCATAGATATCCTTGAAATACTCATTCACCAACGACCTACCTTTATTCGCAGCCATATGTGGGCGTTGTTAGACGAATCCGTCAATAGCTATCCCCATAAACCGAAAAACAATGATCAACTGTTTATATTAAGTGCAATTCCAAAAATATTATGTCGGCAAAGCACCCTCAGTACTCAAGATGAACGTTTAATTGAACAGTGTAGTCATCACCCTTATCCGAGGGTCCGTCAATCACTCATTGAACAAATTGCTAACTTCTCTGACTCATTGGCTAAAGCGATATTACAAAGCCGCTTTATAGAAGAAAATTGTGACGCTGTTCGATTTACAATTATTAAACAGCTATCTGCGACCCGCTTTTGTGATGCCGCATTATCTTATGAAATTTGGAAAAAAGTGATTGATGGCCAAGAAAGTGTGGCCATCAAGCGCATTACGTTAGAGCAAAGTGCGCGTATTATGCTTAATATGCAATTAGATAGTGATAAACCTGATACTGTATTTATTCAATTTATTGAGCAGCTAAATAACGCTTTAATAACGACTCAAGATATTGCTATAAAACGGTGTATTTCACGTACTAGAGAGCAACTAGCTAGCTTTTACCAACAATCGTTAGTCGCAAATATAGATGCACAAATAACCTCAGTTCACACTATAAAGTTATCGGCAAATACTGAGCAGCAAGCGCTAGGCAGAGCGCTCAGCTTTAGAGCACAACAGCAACATGGGTTTAATGGTAAGCAACATAAGGGAGCCTGGTCCATTCAAGTAGGTTATAAAATGGGTCGCAGGTTATGGCGCATTTGGCACGAATTTTTTCACCCAAGTACAGATAAACGACAAAGCTTTAGCCATGTATTAGCCAAAAAGCCCAATGCTCAACTTCATGTCCCGAGCTGCACCGTCGCAGAAATAAGTGAAACCAATGTCCCTGGAGAACCGCTATATCATTTATCCGAATTAAGTACTCGTCCACATCTGCCTTTACTTGATTACCTACTTTCAATTTTAAGCCAAGATAACCTGCCAAGCCCAGTGAAAAGCTATACACCAGATGGATTTCTAGAGATCACAAAACCCACAACATTGTGGAAAAGAACTGCTGCTTATTGGCGTATATCAATTAACTTCAAAGCGTTAGACAAGCTTAGAAAAGGCAATGAACTAGAGCAGCGCCGTTTTTTAGAACAATTAAACTCTATGGGATTTATCTTACAATTTAAGCCTTATGGGGCACTTGAAAGTGCAACTTTCCCAGTAGAGCCTAGTATTAAAAAGTTGTTCGAAAGACTCTCTGTGTCTGCGCCAATACTTAATATTTGGCTCAGCTTTAAAGAGTACCTATATTCAATTTATCAAAATACACTGCCTCAATTGGTTTTTTTTGTTGTTGGCTTTATGGGATATTTTTGGAGTCGCCACATTTATGTTAGCCGAAAAATCATGCATAACCGTAAACATATTCCAGTCAGCATTGGCGGCTGGGGCACTCGGGGGAAGTCGGGAACTGAGCGGCTTAAAGCGGCTCTGTTCAGCGCTCTAGCACTGCGAGTGATCACCAAAACCACGGGCTGTGAAGCGATGATGATTTATTCCAAAAGCTCTGGCGAACAATGTGAAATACCACTTTTTAGACCATTCGATAAAGCCAGTATTTGGGAACAAAGTGATGTGCTTTCGTTTGCCAAATCAGTCAACGCCGATGTCTTTCTATGGGAGTGTATGGGATTAACACCACGATACGTAAAAATATTGCGCCGATGGATGCAAGACAACTTCGCCACAATCACCAATGCTTACCCAGACCATGAAGATATACTAGGCCCGACCGGTATAGATGTTGCGCGAGAAATGTCTGCTTTTATTGGCAAAAATACGCAAGTATTTACATCAGAACAAACCATGATGCCGATCCTCAATGAAGCCGCTACCATAAATAACACAACCTTAATTCAGGTTCATTGGGGAGATGGGTTTCAAATTACACCTGATATACGTGCTCTCTACCCATATGATGAGCATCCAGACAACATCGCGTTAGTTGCGAAGATGGCACAATATATTGGCATTGAAAAAGACTTTGTATTTAAGGAAACTGCTGAGCGTATAGTGCCTGACATTGGCGTATTGCAACACTTTGAAGCCGCTCCGATTGGTAAAATAAAGCAGTCCTTTGTTAACAGCATGTCGGCAAATGAGCGTTTAGCTACATTGGAAAATTGGCGCAGGTTAGGTCTTTTTGATATGGGGGACTTGCCTCATATACAAACTATCGCACTGATCAATAATCGCAATGATAGAGTTGCGCGCTCAAAAGTCTTCGCGCAAATTGTGATTGAAGATTTAAGCTATGATTTTGTCGTCGTGGTTGGCAGCAACGTTGATGGTTTTTATTCATATTTAGAGCAGGCATTGCACACACGGATTGCACGAATTATTAGCAATCAAGATTTTGACGATCTTAAACACTTAATAAAGCAATTTAAAATACCATTCAACATCGCTGAATGGTTAGAACGAGCTAATGTTTCTCTTGTAGACAATCCCTTAAGCGTCGATGATATCAAAGAGGTTAACACCTTAAACATCGCCTTAAGTAAACGTCTCGATGGTAATGACAAGCAAGCTGCACTGCTCACAACAAGTTTTACGCAATTTACTCAAATACAGTTAATTTTGGATACAATCAAAGGATCACACTCGCTCAGCACCTTAATGCTAAAACCTTTAGTTGAGATATTTACGGAACGCTGTCTGTTAATTGATGATGCACAAGTTACCCCTGATGCTCTAACAACCACAATCAGTCACCTCGCATGCGATCATCAGCACCAACTGATTGTTGGCATGCAAAATATTAAAGGTGCTGGCTTAAATTATGTTTACACATGGCAAAAGTATCAAAAGACGTATCAAGTGTGCCAAAAACTGCTAAACGAACAAGTAAGCCAAGCTGAGTTTCGCTCACTCCTCACACAATTTGCACAACAAGACAGGTTCAGTATTTTAGAAACTGATTATTTAGATAACGCTTTAGTGAATGTAGCAGCACTCGCTCATGCACAAAATGAGTTTAGCCAAGCAGAAATTACACATATAAAAGACAGACTCACTAAATCACGTAAATTGATAACTGCCAATCGTTCAACCAGGAAACGCTCCAAATTAACGATGTTTCTACTGCAAGTTATCGAGTCATTTTTAGACGCTGGCGCTGCTGTGAAACGAAAAAAAACCGCACAACAGGTCTATATTGATATTGCTGAACAACGGATAACAATGGAAAAGGCCATTACAGTTTTAGCACAACTAAACCGTAGTCAAAAACCTGGGTGGTTATCATTGCCAAAAGAAAAGTAATCCAAAAGGATTATAAATACTTTATTCCCATCACTTGGAATAATAGCATCGTGCGTATTTTTGTCGTTTAATTGACCGCGACACTAAAAAGTACGACAATAAGATTAGAAATTTATCTATTGAGCTTAACTGCTTCCATTGTTTCTTATTTTTAGGAGTTCTATATGAAACTGTCTTTTTTAACTTTGAGCTTAGCTTCTCTTGTTTCGCTTAACACCGCTTTTGCGAGTAATTTAGTGACGAATGGCTCATTTGAACAGGATGTCGTTTCTAAAAAATGGACCCTACTTGATAACATGACCGGTTGGCAAAGAGATGGGGCTAAGTTTGAAATTCAAACAAACACACTTGGTATCATCACGCCACAAGAAGGTAATCAATACATAGAGCTAGACTCAACAGCCAACTACAGTGTAAAGCAAACGCTTTCTACTCAAGCTAACCAAACCTACACCTTAAGCTTTTATTATTCTCCTCGCGTTGATAATAACAGCGATACCAACCAAGCAAAGGTATATTGGGATGGTGCTGAAGTGGCAAACCTAAATGGCACTTCAAGAGGCTGGCAACACATCTCTGTCAGCGTAACAGCTGCTGGGGCTTCAACTGAATTGAAGTTTACAGGCACCGGTACCTCTGACTCGTATGGTGCTTTTATTGACAATGTCTCAGTAACTGGTATTGCAAATAGAGCCTGCTTAACGGGCCTATTTGGTATTAATGATTTTGGTTCTGAGCAAGTTGGATATGTTTACTTCTTCGATGTAAATACTGGTACATATAGTAAATTAACAGGGGTATCTCACACAGCATCCAATATTGCGAGCAAAGATGGCGTGCTGTATTTCATGGAACAGCAAGACAGTAACACTAAAGCGTCTAAAGTGTGGACTTTGGACTTAGCAAGTAACGCTGAAACTGAGGCCGCAGATGCGACGTCATATCCTATTTACCGCTCTGCTATAACGCCTGATGGTCAGTCATTGCGTTCTACAAGTAAAACATACATGTATGATTTTAATTTACAAACTGGCGCAAAAACTGTCTTAGGTAAATTAACATTTGCAGGAGATGATTTTAAGCATGGTGATATCGCCTATTCTGCGGACAATAATACGTTATATGTACTGACAGGAAAGTCTTTATATACTCTAGATGACGGTGACATGAGTTTAGACAAAATTGGGGACCATGGCGTCAATTGGGCATCAGGTTTGGCCATTGGCGACAATGGAACTGTGTATATTTCAGGGCGAGTAGCTGGTGAAAATGCAAAAATATACTCTGTTAACCCTGCAACGGCTGTCGCAACCTATATAATGGATGCTGCTCCTCACGTTAATGATTTGACTTTTGTGGACGATTATTGCAATTAATCGTATATAGGTCATTTTTTATTAAAAAAGCCAGTCAAATGACTGGTTTTTTATTGCCTCTTTTAAGGTACAAGCCGCTTCTAGGCTTCCCCAACACGCAGCAGCTAGTTATACTAACGCACCCTTTTTGCATAGTTAGTCAGTTATTTCGTCATAACTAGCAGAAACACCAAAAACATTGGCCACCCGTTCAAACACATAATTTTTTATGTGTCACGATTATTATAAGGCCTAACAACATATTTGATTTTATTAGGAAGTACATATGAGTTCATTACCTAAAGCAGGAGAGTTTTTAGGACATCCTAAAGGCTTATTCTTGCTGTTCGGCACAGAGATGTGGGAACGCTTTGGTTATTATGGCATGCGTGCCATTTTAGTTTTATATCTTGTTGCAATGACCCAAGACGGAGGGTTTGGCTGGTCAAATGCCGACGCTCTTAGCCTATATGGTACTTTTACCATGGCCGTATATTTAACCCCACTGTTTGGCGGTTGGTTAGCTGATAACGTATTAGGCCAGCGTAAAGCTATTATCATAGGTGGTATTTTAATGGCGCTAGGCCATTTTATCATGGGGGTTCCTCACAGCGCAGTCATTGGCATGGAAGTTAACGTGTTTTATCTTGGTTTAGCCTTACTGTGTATTGGTAATGGTTTATTCAAGCCAAATATTTCCACTATGGTCGGTGATTTATATAATGACGGCGACAAACGTCGTGATGGCGCATTTACTATTTTCTATATGGGTATCAACTTAGGTGGTGCATTAGGGCCACTTGTTGCAGGTTATGTTGCAGCGGTCATAAACTGGCAAGCAGGTTTCATTGCCGCTGGTATCGGCATGGTTATTTCAGTGGTTATGCAGCTTATACTGAGTAAAAAGTATTTAGGTGATATTGGCGTTGTTCCATCAGCTAAATTATCACAATCACAGTCGGCAACAGGCACGAAAGAACCATTAACGAGTGTTGAGAAAGACCGCATCAAGGTTATTTTTACAATGAGTGTATTTAGTATCATCTTTTGGATGGGCTTTGAACAAGCAGGCGGCTTGATGAACCTTTTTGCCAACGATTATACTGACCGTATGTTGATGGGCTTTGAAATCCCAGCTTCTTGGTTTCAGTCTCTAAACTCACTTTTCATCATTATCTTTGCACCTATTGTCGCGATGATTTGGTTAAAGCTTGATAAGCGAGAACCAAACTCCCCTGTTAAGTTTGCGATTGCATTGGTTTTCCTAGCCCTTGGCTTTCTTACCATGATGTTAGCATTAATCACTGAAGGATCTGGTGAAGGTTCATTACAGATCAGTATGATGTGGTTAGTACTGTTTTATCTATTCCATACTTTAGGTGAACTATGCTTGTCTCCGATTGGTTTATCTATGGTGAGTAAATTAGCGCCTCTGCGTTTAGCATCATTGCTAATGGGTATTTGGTTCTTATGTACTGCCATCGCAAATAAAATTGCAGGCTTTGTTGGCTCATTCTTAGGTGAAGGACAAGAAGCTATGAACAACGCGATGGGCATCTTCATAGGCCTTGGCGCAACGGCTTTATTGTCTGCAGCAGCAATGTACTTGCTCAGCGACCGCTTAGTCGATTGGATGCACGGCGCAGAAGGCCATCATGAGCCACACACTCAAGAGCATATTTTAGCGGAAGAGTTAGAAATCTCAGCGGTTAAATCTTAGTTTTAATTCGTTTTACAAAAAAACCACGCCGATAAAGCGTGGTTTTTTTTCATTCATACATGCCCCTAAAGCCACATCTGTATACACTGGTTTACACTCTAAAGACAAAGAACACTGCATCCTTCACCCTATATCCACTTATTGCTTTTCAAATGTAGAATCCAGAAAAAATAAAAAATGCTTTACATTACAATAAGTAAAATATAAAAATTACATATAAAAAGTATTCCCTCCACGATTAATACCGGAGAATATCCGCTTAGAAAATTACCACGTGTATTGCTGTCAGCATGCAAGCGTCTTTATCGACTCATTGTGCAAGTAAATTTACAAATCACGACTTTGTGAAATCTACCCTAAACCTTTCCCTTTGTCTCATTTTGGTGAATTATTCAGTTAATGAGAAACACATCTAAACAAGCAATCTAATGTGCTTAATTGCTGGAGTAAGACAATGAGTGAAGTAAGTAACCCTCTAAAGTTAGTTGGTATTGAGTTTACAGAATACGCAACACCTGATGCAGATTATATGGACAAAGTCTTTACTGATTTTGGCTTTTCAAAGCTTAAATCTTTTAAAGATAAAGATATCACTTACTACAACCAAAACGACATTCACTTTTTATTGAATAACGAACGTGAAGGTTTCTCTGCTGAGTTTGCAAAAAGTCATGGTCCAGCGATATGCTCAATGGGCTGGAGAGTAGAAGACGCACAAAAAGCATTTGAAGTGGCTGTTGAGCGTGGCGCAAAGCCAGCTACAGATTCAACACACAAAAACTTACCTTACCCTGCAATTTACGGTATTGGTGACAGCCTGATTTACTTTATCGACGTATTTGGAGACAAAGGTTCTATCTACAACAACGATTTTGTTGATTTAGAAGAACAGCGCATTGTTAAAGATAAAGGATTCATCCGTATAGATCACCTTACTAACAATGTTTATAAAGGCACGATGGAAACATGGGCTAACTTTTATAAAGACGTATTCGGCTTTACTGAAGTGCGTTATTTCGACATCAAAGGTCAAAAGACGGCACTGATCTCATATGCACTTAAATCGCCTTGTGGTACTTTCTCTATTCCTATCAACGAAGGGAAAGGCAACGATAATAACCAAATTGATGAGTATTTAAATGAGTACAATGGTCCAGGTGTACAACACCTAGCATTCTTAACCGATGACCTTGTAGGTTCACTTGACCAACTTGATCAATCAACCATTGCAACATTAGACATCATCCCTGAATACTACGATACCATTTTTGACCGTGTTCCTTGGGTAAAAGAAGATAAAGATAAAATTCGTGAGCATCAAATTCTTGTAGATAGCCAAAGTGAGAACTGTTACTTACTACAAATTTTCTCAAAGAACCTATTTGGCCCAATCTTCATCGAAATGATCCAACGTGTTGATGACGGTGGTTTTGGTGAGGGTAATTTCCAAGCTCTATTCGAATCAATTGAACGAGATCAAGAGCGTCGCGGCGTACTTTAACGCCGCTGATAAAAATAAGTGTCTAAGCAGCTTACTTATACTTTAAGTAGGCTGCTTTTCTATTTAAGTTGAGGCAAAATAGTCTCAATGATAGTTAAACAGGAAAGATAATGTCTTTTATTAACGAAACGCACGATAATAGCTTAATGAGCTGGGTAGCAAGCGCCAACTTAGCTGGTACTGATTTCCCAATTCAAAATTTACCTTTTGCCGTATTTCGCCGTACAAACAGCAACGAAGAATTTCGTGGCGGCGTCGCCATTGGTGATCAAGTGTTAGATTTGGCAGTTGTTGCTGAAGCCGGTATTTTCTCAGGCGAAGCTCACTCGGCTGTGACGGCTGCAAATGCCGCAGCATTAAATGAATTCATGGGTATGGGCCAATCATATTGGTCTGCACTTCGTCTTGCACTTTCTCGTGCATTACGTGAAGGGTCTGAGCATCAAAGTGCGCTTGAATCCGCACTGGTTTCACAATCTGACGTTGAGTATTCAATGCCATGTCATATTGGAGATTACACAGACTTTTATACATCAATTTATCACGCAACAGCGGTTGGTAGCTTATTTAGACCTGACAATCCGCTTTTACCTAACTACAAATGGGTACCAATCGGTTACCACGGTCGCTCATCATCAATAGGTGTATCTGGCCAAGCGTTCCCACGTCCGAAAGGCCAAACTAAAGCGCCAGACGCAGATATGCCATCTTTTGGACCATGTAAGCGTTTAGACTACGAACTAGAACTTGGTATTTACCTTGGTAAAGGCAACGAACTTGGCGATCATATTGCAATAGAAAATGCCGAGAACCATGTATTTGGTTTCTGTTTATTTAATGACTGGTCAGCACGTGATTTACAAGCTTGGGAATATCAACCGCTTGGTCCATTCTTAGCGAAAAACTTCGCATCAACGGTCTCTCCTTGGATAGTAACGACTGAAGCACTGGCACCTTATCGTACGCAGTGGACACGTGATGAAAATGATCCGCAGCCACTTGAGTATTTAGAGTCAACGCAAAACCGCGAGTCAGGCTCTTTTGATATTCAAATGGATGTGTCTATTGAAACACAAAAGATGCGTGCTGATAACCATACGCCAAGTAAGGTATCTGAATCTAGTTTCAAGCATAGCTATTGGACAGTTGCACAAATGGTGACTCATCACACAGTGAATGGTTGTAACTTTTTACCTGGCGATATGCTTGGCTCAGGTACTCAATCAGGTCCAGATCACGAAGAAGCCGGCTCATTACTTGAGCTATCTCGTGGTGGCAAAGAAAGTATCACGCTTACCAATGGTGAAGAGCGTAAGTTCTTAGAAGATGGTGATACCGTGATCATGCGTGGCTGGTGTGAAGCTGAAGGCTTTAATCGCATTGGATTTGGCTCTGTTGAAGGCACAATCCTACCAGCAAAATAGTCAGTTCCAAAAATTCATATAAATCAAAGGTGTGCATAAGCACGCCTTTTTTTGAATGTTTAAACTGGATTTTTGTATAGAAATTGTTAAAGTGAAGCGTTAATTATAAATTTATATGTGTATGCTAAATTATATCAATCGCCTATTTAACCTGTTATTTCAGAAGCGCCAATTGTTGCTTCGCCAAAACGGCGAAGTGGGAATGGTTACGCTGTCTAGCTGGTTACAATTCACGATAGTCATCATACTTACTGCGATGACGGTATGGCTAGCAATAGTAAGCAGTGCTTTTTTTGAACAAAAAACGACCATTGCTACGCTCAATTTATCCAATGAAACCAAGCAACAACAATGGCAAAAAGAGAGGCTGCAATTAGAAAGTCAGCTTAATTTACAGCAAAGTAAATTGAATGAGTTAACTGAAAAACAACTCGCGCTACAGAGTTTAATTGAAGCGTTACCACCTAAACTAAGTGAAGAGCCCACGCAGCCGGAAGTCTCACCACAAGCTCAGTTTCAAAGAAATAGCACGCAAATACACTGGTTGCAAGAGCACTTCATCACTTCCTTAAACCAAACAATCGACACAAGAACACATACAATTAATAACTTATTAGATGAAGCTGGTATCGCTTATCATGATCGTGATAATGCCGCCCAAGGTGGTCCTTATCATAAATTACCACTTGAGCAACTCCCAAGTCATTATATTGATACAATCGATAAACTCGTTTTGCTCAGCGAGTTACAGCAACTCATCACGCAGTTACCATCTGAAATGCCAGTCGCTAAAGATGACTACTATATATCAAGTCCATTTGGCTTTCGAAAAGACCCAATGACTGGCAGGCGAGCATTTCATAAAGGCGTTGATTTGGCAGGCTGGCATAAAACAGCCATTATCGCCCCCGCTGCTGGCGTCGTTTTGAGAGCGGGTAATAATGGTGGCTATGGTAAATTTATTGAGATACAGCACCCAAATGGCATCACGACACGCTTCGGTCATTTACATACTATCAAAGTGAAAAAGGGACAACCGGTCAACAAAGCTGACACAATTGCACTTATGGGCAGCACTGGACGCAGTACAAGTACTCATCTACACTATGAAGTACTGCAAAATAATAAGCAGATCAACCCTGTTAAGCTTGCCAAGGTAATTAATCGTGTTCAGTAAAATTAAGAAAAAACAACTTGAGACAGCCTCAGGTATTCCAGCTCTAATATCTCCAAACACCCATGTAGAAGGCAATATTACCTGCGAGGGGGAACTCCAAATTGATGGTAAGGTAACCGGTGATCTTATGGTTAATATACTCATTGTTGGCCAGCATGGGGTTATTGAAGGTAATATAAAAGCACATCAAGTACTTATAAAGGGAACTGTGGATGGCTGCATAAATGCAGACCAAGTCATGCTAGAAGAGTCAGCTAGAGTGCATGGTGATGTGCTTCACGATACGCTTAGTATAGAGGCTGGTGCATTAATTGAAGGTAAGCTTGCACATAAAACAGAGGTGACCAACATCACCCCTATTTCAGAACACTCAAATGCACAATAGCTAGCGCTTGGTAACATACATATTTATATCCGCATGGAATACCTTTGTTCCATGCGCATCAAAAACCTCTACAGGTACAATTAAATCCTCTTTATCCAGCCACTGTCTCGGTAGTGTTATTTTAGCCTCCGCACTAATATCTGTTTCAGCTTTTTTTAGATACTGCACCGTCATTCCTTTAGGGATCCAACGATGGGTCTTGTACGGTACTGTTGCATCCACCATCACCCCTGCACACAATTCGGCAAGGTTACACTGTGCAATCGCATGAATGGTGCCAATATGATTAAACACCGCTTTGCGTTTAGGGATGGTAGCCATACATACCCCTGGCTCTAACTGTGTTATAGTCGGCTTTATTGATCCAAAATAAGGCGCTTTTCTACACACTGCTTTGCTAAACAACCAATTACCAAAAGGTAGCCATTTCATTTTTTTATATATTTTGAGAAGTGGAGTTGTCATTTTATGATCCCCGTTGTATTAATTCATCAAACCTAACACATCAGACCAGATGATAAAACATTCACTACCAATATAATCGAATAAAATATTTTTTCAGATCGGTGTTATGTCCTGTTCTTTTTTTTCATGATGATTACAATAGCGCCCATCAGGGATCTCAACCAAAAGATGTAGTAATGAAACAGTCCACCAGTAAATCTCTAATATTCATCCTTGCTCTACTTGTTATTTTTTGTCCGTTGGGAATAGATATTTATTTGCCCGCATTTGTCGCGATGCAACAAGGCCTTGATGTGGCTGAAAGCCAGATACAACAAACGGTTAGTATATACATGTTAACGGTTGGGCTCGGTCAACTTATTGCTGGACCACTTGCCGATAAATTTGGCAGAAAGCCAATTGCCACTGCAGGCATACTGCTTTTTACGCTAGGCGCAATTTTGGCTGTTTTCTCTCCCAACTGGGTAGGCATCATGGTTGCTAGAGCACTGCAAGGACTAGGAGCATGTGCCACATTCGTTGCTGCATTCGCAATAGTCAGAGACAGTTTTGGCCACAAAGGTGCTGGACAGATGCTCACATACCTCAACGGAATTGTCTGCTTCATCCCTGCTTTTGCTCCTCTACTTGGCGCTTGGCTTACTGTGGAATTTGGTTGGCGCAGTAATTTTATCTTCTTGAGTGGTTTTGCTGTTTTAGGCTTATTATTAACATTAATGCTCTTTAAAGAAACCAAACCAAAAAGTACTATTTACGAAGGTCACCTCCTTGATTTTAGACGCTTTTTCCCCATGCTAAAAAGTACTGAATTCATGTTTAACTCAGCACTTACAATGATTGGAATGGCGGCAATGTTAGTGTTTGTCACCACCACTCCTGGCTGGATAATGAACGAGTTAAATGGCACGGTCAGTACTTTTACATTCTGGTTTACGATTAATGCCATCATAAGTATTGTCGTCAGCTTTATTGCCCCCCACTTTATAAAACGAAACAGTCGAGGTGCCCTGTTCACCGGGTTGAGTTTATTTATTATAGGCGCTTTACTGATGTTAGGCTTGCAGCACATCCGTCACCCTGGTGCAATCATGATCCCAATGTATATTGCCTCCATTGGTTTTGCATTCACCCTTGGCGCGGCAGCAGGTAAAGCGCTCTCGGGCTTTCCCAAACAAGCAGGCACCGCCTCCGCATTGATAGGTGTTATGCAAATGAGTGGGGCGGGCGTATTAGCATTTAGTTCACAGCAATTGCTACTTGATGCTCCAGTCCAGTTAGCATTGCACTTATTAATAGCAGCACCTTTTTTACTCATCCTAACGAGCAAACTAAAAGAAAAAGTGCACCACAATAGTACATAATTCATATTATTGTCATAGTTGTATTGTTTAATTGCGTCAGACAGATATGTATATGTGGGCGTTTCAACGCAACTTCACTTGCACTCACTCAGATCAGTCCCAACCCAACCTAATTATGAGCGGGCACCATGCCCGCTTTTGTCTTTATCTAATTAGCAGCTGCATTTTCGCCTCTAGATATTTATACTATGATGTAATAACAATAATAAGATACGCTTATGTTAAATCCTGACTTCCTTATTTCATTTATCGTTGCAAGTTCCGTTATCGCAATCGCCCCCGGCCCATCAAATGCTTTTCTCATGGCGCAAACATTTACAAATGGGCGGGCTGCAGGAATGCAAAGTGCTTTGGGCTTTGCCATGGGTGGAGTAATACATACATTATTTGCAGTGATAGGACTATCAGCAGTTTTAAAAGCATCGCCTTTCGCGTACGCCACAGTGCAATATTTAGGTGCAGCCTATCTATGCTATTTAGGTTTTATGACAATTAAAGATTCATTTCTCAAGACAGATAACACCAGCGAGAAGCCCCATGTCAGTACTAAAAAGCCAAAGAATGTATTCTTGCAAGCAATGATGACTGAGGTGCTCAACCCCAAAGTTGCACTATTTTTTATTGCCTTCATCCCGCAGTTTGTTGACCCTACATTATCATCCACAACACTACAATTGGCTATCTTTGGGTTGCTCTACCCCATCTTGGCATTTCCGATTGACTGTGCTTACATTTATGGTGGTGACAAGATTGCGAGCTACTTTCGTCGCCACCCTAATGCACCACTATGGATTGATAGAGTATCAGGGGGCATTTTTATCGCGTTAGCCATTAATTTATTGCTGTAATCGAGACGATTTCGAATTGCATAAATAAAAAAGAATAAAACAAAGACATATTTTAATTGCTTCATAAAAGTCTGCAAGGTGCTATCGCTTATATTGCACGAGCAATACAAACGATAACAAGAGCAAAAACTTGATTAGCGGTATATTTGCTCCGCCCACTTAGTTAAGCCCGCTGTAACGCTGCCAAAGTTATCACCATTAAGCATAGGAATATTGCCCAATGCTTGTTGAAGCTTCGCTTTCAAAAGAGGTGACTGTGCACTGCCGCCAGTTAAGTAGATTACATCAGGTTGAGTATTTGCATCACGAATTGCTTGTTTTGCAAGCGTACAAATCTGCAATAAACTATCATCAATCGATTCCGCTAACTCATTAACCGATATCTTTTGACTAAGTGCACGCTCTATAAAACTTAAGTTTGCCTCAAAGTGTTCCGTTTCAGACAACGCTATTTTCCCCAGCTCTCCTTGCCTAACAATTTGATGTCCCAGCTTTTGCTGTTGTACTGACACTAATCGAGCCAGCTTGTCCGGCTCCGATACATCTCGAAGCATCGCTTCTAAAGAGCGCGCATTAACGTTGCTATAGAAGTCAGTTTGCAAGTGTAAATCATTAATTTTACATGCTTGCCAAAAAGGTTGGTTAGGCATAGGTAAGCCTGATCTAAGCGTACTTCCAAGCCCACACAATGGCATTAATGTATGATAAGACAGTGCTATATCTAAATCATTGCCGCCAATACGTTTTCCACTGTGTGACAAAAAGTCCTGATCACGAATACTTTTCCCTCGGTAGCTTGGTCCCATTTGGACAAATGAACAATCACTCGTCCCGCCGCCAATATCCACGACCAATACTTTTTTATCTTCAGTCAGAGAGGTTTCATAATCGATACCAGCGGCCAAAGGTTCAAACAAAAAGTCAACCTCACAAAAACCGGCGCGCTTTGCTGCGGTCGTCAAAATAGCCGTCGCTTGTTGGTTGCTTTGCTCTCCACCGATGGCTTGAAAATTAACAGGCCGACCTATCACTGTATGCGTCAGAACATAGCCTAACTGTTGCTCCGCACGGTGTTTAATTTGCATTATCATCGCGGTAGCAATATCTTCGAAAAATGCAATTTGCTGTGCTTTTAATCCAACCGCACCAAAGAATGATTTCGGCGACTTAACAAAATAACCCTCTTCAGGAAAATCAATATACTCAGTAATCGCTGCAGAGCCAATAGCCAAACCCGATTCTGCTTGGGTTAAACCTAGATCACGTCGAATAGCAGGCACCGAACGTAAAGTATTTGCGCGCTCTAAACAATACTGCTCAGCCTCACTAACACTGCGTTGTTGCAATTGCTTTGCAACGTAGTCAATAACCAATGCATTGTGTTGTGCATATAAAGTCGATGGCAAGTATGTCCGATTTGATTCTAAGTTCACCAATTTAACATCATGATTGGCCATTATACCCATCGCACAATTTGAACTACCGTAATCAAAACCAACTATCATAACAATCTCACAACACAAAAAGGTCGCGCAGAGTAACACACTTATATGCTGATTAAAATGTCGTTTTTGGCCTTATAAAAACAGCAAATCGCGGTTTACCATACTTAGTAAAACCTTGATGACGAAAGGTCACAATAGTGCCTATTTTTGGAGGGTGTGCTCTTTCATTATCGCTCAACCCTGAGCCTATTTTAAACTCAATACCTGAATCAGTTTGGACCAACAGTGCGCCTGTTTTCCCTTTATAGCGGCCCTTACCTGGCAAATGCGCGATTACTTTGGCTTCGGCATCTTGATAAGGTTTATACTTTAGTAAATTACCACTACGGCCCTGGCTGTGCTTAGCACTGCTCAAATGCAGCATCACCCCCTCCCCTCCATTACGAATCACTTTATTAAAAAAACGCTCTAATTCACTGTGGATTTCAAATCGATGCTGTATCACTGCTTTTACATGATGCTGTTTAATGTTGTCTATTAGATCACTATACGTTTGATACCGCTGACTAAATGGCTGTTCTATATTTGGTGCATCAAAAACCATGTATGTAATTTGGCGCCAATTTTCGTTATTAGGAACTCTACGGCGTACCAGTGAGCTTACATAAGCAAAATTATTGTAACCAGCCCAAAGCTCACCATCCAGCCAACGCTCAGGAAGTTGATTAGTAAACCATCGTGGTGCATAAATAATATTACCACCACGTGTTTTGAGCTGTTTCCCATCCCAAATCGCTCTTACACCATCATACTTTTCACTTATATGGTAAAAGCTAACCGGTAGTTCAGCTTGGTAACGCTTTGCCAACTGTACTGAGGTGGGTAATTCACTGGCTGAAAAACTCGAAAAGGATAGAAATAAAACAACCCATAAGATCCTTTTAATACTCATGTTAGGCTCCTTGCACTTTATGAGAATAAAATTGAAGTGTAGTGTATTTTATATAGCAGTTAAAAGCTCAATACGCTGCCAGGCTTTGAATAAATCCTTTTCTACATAGGTTGCTTTATCGAATTTCTGCGCTTGAGAATGTTTATTTGGCACGACTATGGTACGTAACTGCGCTGCATAAGCTGAAGAAAGCCCTGTACTTGTATCCTCTATTGCGATTGCCTGTTTCGCCAATTGCTCAGTTAAGGTTAATGCATACAGATATGGCTCTGGGTGTGGTTTTGGGTAACTAATATCATCTTTGCAAACAATGGCGTTAAAATACTTTAGTAAATCATAATGTTCAAGTACGGGTAAAGCTTCTGAGCGAGTGCTGCCCGTCACCAAAGCCAATTGAAACTTGTTACTGGCCAACTTTAGTACCTCTTCAGCATAGGCCATTAATGTTGGCTTTATTTCATCAGCCGTCTCAACAAATAGACGATTTTTTTGCTCAGCAAGAAATGTACTACTTGGCGCTAAACAGTGCCTTTTCTTCAAAACTTCCGCACTATTTAATGTAGGGACTCCTGAAAATTCACGACAAAATTCTAACTCGCTGTAATTTATATCAAATGGTGCAAGAACCTTCATCCAGCTATGATAATGCAACGCCTCCGAATCAACCAAAGTGCCATCAAAATCAAATAATATTACTTTAATATCCATATATGCTCCTTACTCCACTTGATAATCGTCACTTTACACTATTGAGCCAGCCCTGCTGGCGGTTCTGCACTTGCCGGGTTTCCCGTTTCAACTTCCACCAGCTCATAGCCTCGCTCTTTACGCGCAACTTTAAGCACAGGCTTATCAAATGCGGATTTTAATCGCTCTGCATCGTCTTGTAATTCAACCAATGAGCGTCCAAACGGTGCAGCTCCCGTTTCTGACCAATTACTTACTTTACCATTGACGTTATATTCAACTTCGTGAATTTGATATAACGCAGGTTCATCTTTTGTTGAATCACAAAAAATAACCCGATAATTCCAAAAACCAGCCATACTCTTTCTCTCTATATTGCGATATCCGTGACTTTATCAGCTCTGTATCACTTTTTCATTACGGATAATAAAAAACCCGCTGAAGTGCGGGCTTTTTTACTAATCATATAGTACTAAATTACATCAGTGAACTTAAAAAAAGCGCACTTTAAACTCAGCACCCACAAAACGCTCTTCATTCAACATGCCGGTATTGTTATTAAAATCAACACCACCAATCACTGTTTGCTCATCGAATAAGTTACGAACGAATACCGATGCTTCATACTCATTATCACCTTCGGCCCATGCATATCCTGCACGAACACCGGTTTCAAACAAAGCATCGCCTTTAAACTCTACCGATTCATATAAGAAAAAGTTAATTTCACTACGATACGAAACATCACCGTATACGAAGAATTCACCGCCTTCTAACTCTTTTGAATAACGTAAGGTTGCATTCGTAATCCACTCAGGTGCATGTGGTAAACTATTACCATCTAGAATTGCACGAGGCTCAGGACCATTAGGACCTTGCACCATATAAGTCGGATCTGTCACTGTACATTGATTACAAACCGCTACAGCTAAATCATTATCATTTAACTCAGTGTTATTATAGCTCAAGTTAAATGTCGCATTTAATTCATCCGTTAGCACCCATTCAGTATCAAGCTCGAAGCCATAGCCTGTGGTTTTATCGGCATTGATTAAGCGGTTAAAGTTAGCCCCACCACCAACAGCCGTTAACTGCTGATCATTCATTTGGAAGTAAAATACAGTGGCGTTCACACGCCCTTGACCATCTAATACATCTGACTTTATACCAGCCTCAATCGAGTTAATCGTTTCAGACTCAGCCACTGTCACTTCGTCACCAAATAAAATACGGCCCTGAACACTTGGCGCTCTAAAACCATTGGCAATACGTGCAAACAAATTAATGTCATCACTGTACTTATATGCCGCACTTAAGTCCCAGCTTACGTGGCTATCACTTGGATTTGCACGACCTTCTTTAAAATCGGCAGCACCTGTGAATGGTACCGGTGTTTTAGTACGCTTAGCATAAAATTCTTTTTCATCGTCAGAATAACGAAGGCCTGCTGTGACCTTTAACTTATCCGTAAACGTGTAATCTACAGAACCAAACACGGCCCACGCAGACGTATCTTGGTTTTGCACTGCATAACCATTTTGTAATCCATAATTGCGGTTAGCGGCATCATATGCCCCTGTATCAAAGCTATAACTTTCAATGGTCAACTCTTCGTCAAATAAGAACACGCCAACTTGATAGTTCACATCACCAGAGAAATTACTTGATAAACGTAACTCTTGAGTAAGTTGATCGTGATCAGGGATAACATCTGCAGTTTCTGATGAAAATGGAATAACACCTGGTCCCATTGACGGTGCAAATGCATTACCGTAACCACCATCAACATCTGCTCTAGAATAAATCTCTGCACTTTCCCATGCTGTAATAGACGTTACTGTATGCTCTTTTAAGTCCCACTCAAGCTTTAAACTAAGACCTTGTGTGTCAACTTCTTGTGTAGAACGAGAAGCTGCATCATGATAAACCACATCATTATCGTAAAGTGGATTAATGTTATTCGAGCCTTTTTCAATTAAGTTGGCACGAAACGCTATCGGGCGACCATCTAAGTCACGTACATGATAGTTAAGCAAACCAGTAAAATCGTCACCTTCATACAAGAATTGCACGCGAGCCGCTTTCTCACTGTAGCCACCTAAAGAGTTTTCTTTTTCAAACCCAGGCGCTTTAACATCGATATAATCTTCTTTATCTTGCCACAAAACCGATACGCGAGTTGAAATACGGTCTGTTAAGCCCGTACCAAATGCGCCTTCAAAATCGGTAGAGCCCTTACTGCCATAAGACAAAGCACCATAGGCATCAAATTCTTGACTTGGCTTCACTGAATCAAACTTAACAAGGCCAGCTGGTGTATTACGACCAAACAAAGTGCCTTGCGGGCCCCTCAATACCTCTACACGTTCGATATCAAAAACAGGGAAACCTTTTAAAATAGGGTTTTCTTGCACAACTTCATCCACAACCAAAGACACAGGCTGTGATGCATTCAGATCGAAGTCAGTATTTCCTAAGCCACGAACATAAAAGCGTGGGAATGTACGACCAAATGAAGATTCAACCGATAAACTCGGGATCTTTGCATTCATAAAACGAATATCCATACCCGCAGAGCTGTATGCATCCAAGTTATCGCCTTGTAAGGCAGAAACAGATACAGGCACTTCTTGTGCATTTTCAACACGCTTACGCGCAGTGATTTGTATGACTTCTAATTGATTACCTTTCGCTTGTGAAGCTTCTTCCGCTGCGATAGTAGAAAATGAAGTACCTGCTACAGCAGAGAACAACGTTGCATTAATCAGGGTAGCTAACGTAGATCTTTTCATTGCTTTCATGTTGGGTTTTAACCTTTAAATATGCACTCTTATTGTTCAACGGTATGTATGGGCGCCGTATCACGGTGGCGTGGTGCATTCAATTTTTCGCGTTTTAACGATAAACGCGGACCTCAAGTCCGAGAGTGCAAAGCGGTTTTATGAGGCTGAATGCGACGAGCACAATTATAGCAGCAATTTATATGTTTGCTGTAAATTACATCAATAATATTGAACTTTTTTTGCAATTATCGCCACACGAATTCAGACGTTTACAACATTTAGCAACAAAAACCCACAAAAGCAGGACATATGTCCTTACTAAAAAGCGCGCTAATATGGTTGTGAATTCATATTTTCTAGGTATTAGGAACAATTTTGGCTATGTTGAATTCGAAGGAAATTTTACTCATGAGGAAGCATTCCCTGTTTTGATAATAAACGATCAGGGAATATGAGCAGCTTAGCATTTAGATATAAATAACAATGCGGACACCTGTCCGCTTATGCATATTATTTTAATGGTGATTGAACTTTAAGTAAGCACCCCTTGTGTGCTTGCTCATCATAATCTATTACAGCAACAGCCGCCGTGTTAAAAATTGGCATTTTTCCAGGGCAAAGCTGATCCACGAGGTAGCTCACAATTGGCATGTGCGCCACGATTAACCAAGTATTGTACTGCGGGTGTAAACTTATCAGTGTTTCTAAATAATCGATTGCAAACGCCGCATCTCCACTTGGTATCACATCTTTGCAGGTTTCATTAAAGCCAACTTGATTTAATGTTAAGACACATTCAGCAGTTTGCTGGGCTCGTATATAAGGACTTACTAATAGAGCATCAGGCGAATAGTGAGTTTTTAACCACCAGCCCATCTCATGAGCTTGTGCTACCCCTCTTTGAGTTAATGCTCGCTGTTCATCCATGGCTTGCATTGGTACAGCTTCCCCGTGACGCATTATCAATATTGTTTTCATAACACTCCTGAGTATCGTCAATAAAAATTTGTCTACCGTCGCAGTAGCTAAATACCTCATTTGTTCGCTATATTAAAACAAACATTAGATAAACATGAAATGAATTCGCGTTCAAACACTTATGTTTGAACTGTATTAACTCTTACATCGGCGGCGCCAACTTGAAAATAAGCAGCAATGATAATCGTACCTATGAAAGCCTGACATTAAACAATGGTCTAAAAGTACTCCTTGCGAACGACGCAACAAGTGATAAGGCTGCTGCTGCACTCACAGTAAATACAGGTCACTTTGATGATCCAAGCGACCGCCAAGGCATGGCACACTTCCTTGAACACATGCTATTTCTTGGAACCGTTGAATATCCTGAGCCAGGCCACTTTTCACAATTTATTAGCCAAGCAGGCGGACAAAGTAATGCTTGGACCGGCACTGAGCACAGTAGTTATTTTTTCGATTGTCATCAACAGCATTTATACCAAGCGCTCAAATTATTCAGTGGATTCTTTATCTCTCCTTTACTAGACGCTTCTCAAACAGAAAATGAACGTAATGCCATAGATGCCGAGTTCAAAATGAAAATCAAAGATGATGGTCGAAGAATTTATCAAGTACATAAAGAAACATCGAATCCAAAGCACCCATTTACAAAGTTTTCCGTCGGCAATGAAGATACATTGGCGAACAGAGCAGTATGTATTGCAGAAGAAGTTCGCAATTTTTTTGAACTTAACTATCAAGCTCAGTGGATGACGCTCGTCATAGTCGGCCCCCAACCTTTAGATGAGCTCGAACAGTGGGCTACTAATTTATTTAGTCCTATCGTAGGGAACGGTATCAAAAAGCCGACCATATCTACACCACTATACCGAACACAAGATCTAGGCTTACTGTTACAAATAACCCCAAAAAAGCACATGCAAAAGCTCATTATTAGCTTTGCGATGCCTTGCATTGAAGGTCTCTATAAACACAAAAGTATGAGCTTTTTGGCACACCTTATTGGATATGAAGGAGAAGGCTCTTTATATTCAATTTTAAAAGCACAGGGGTGGATCAACGCACTTTCAGCTGGTGGTGGAGTCAGTGGCAGTAACTTTAAAGACTTTAATATAAGCTTTGCATTAACCGATGAAGGCATTGGCTACTATGAAGACATCGTAGAAATGACCTTTGAATATATTGCCTTGATTAAATCACAATTAAACGACTTGCCCGTTTTATATCATGATAAAAAGACACTACTTGATATTGCTTTTGACAATCAAGAGCCCAGTCGGCTACTGGACTGGGTGAGTAGTATCAGTGTCAACATGCATCACTATGAGCCACAAGACTACCTATATGGTGACTACATTATGACAGACTTTAATCATCATATTTTTGAACAACTTTGTCATTTCCTTGTCCCTCACAATATGCGCATGGTTTTGATCCATCCAAATATCACGGCAAAAAACACCGCCAAATGGTATAACACTCCTTATAGTGTCGAAATACTGTCTTCTGACTGGCTAAATGCATTAACTGACATTGACATTGCACTTCCTGAGATGATGTTGCCAAAAGTAAATCCATATTTACAGGTTGAGAATACGCTCTATGATATTCAACCTGCTAACAATATACCTGAGCTACTAAAAGACAAACCTGGCTTCTCATTCTGGTTCAAGCAAGATGTCACCTTTCGTGTTACAAAAGGTCACTTTTATATTGAAATTGATTCCCCCATTGCAGTTGCGAATGTAAAGAGTATGGCGCTTACGAGGTTATTTGCTGATTTACTCATGGATAGTATGGCTGAGCAATTCTACCCAGCTGAATTAGCTGGCTTAAATTACCATATCAGCTCTCACCAAGGAGGTTTGACTCTACACACAGCTGGATTGTCTGGCAACCAAAGTACATTGGCATTGGAGTTGTTAACCGCCATTTTAGAGCAACCAATTAGCGCTACTCGCTTTGCTGAATATAAAAAACAATTGATCCGTCATTGGAAAAACCATAATCACAACAAACCTGTAAGTGAGTTATTTGGTTTATTAGGTGCTCAACTTATGCCATGGAACCCTGACCCAATCGCGTTAGCCAAAGCGTTAAAAGGCACATGCTTTAACGAGTTCAGGCGCTTTCGCCAACAATTTTTCGAATCTATCTACATCAAAGCTTTTTTACATGGCAACTGGCAAAAAGAGCATGCTTTATCCCTACAAAAAAAAGTTCGAGGGCTATTCTCAAATAGTGAAATTCTTGAGGACTTGAAAAGACCATTAAACGTACTTGAAAAACCGCAAACACTAAAAATAAATAAACCTGATTCCGATCACGCCATGGTTGAATATATTCAAGCTCAAAGTAGTGAAATAAGTGAGAAAGTCACGTTAATGCTTATGAATCAGATCATAAACCAAGAATACTTTGACAAATTACGAACTGAGTTACAATTGGGTTATCTCGTGGGATCGGGTTATGCACCATTTAACACCCGTGCAGGAGTTGCATTTTACATCCAATCACCTAACAACGCATCTAATGCTCTAATTCAACACCATGATGAATTTATTCAAGCGTTTACAACAAATATTGCAGACATGAGTCATGAACAATGGCTAAATGCAAAAGCGGCATTACGACTACAAGTTGCAGAAAAAGATAAAAACTTAAGATTAAGAGCACAGCGGTTTTGGGTTGCGATAACCAATGACGATCACAGCTTTAGTATGCAGAAAAAGCTAATAACTGAGCTTGATAATTTAACCAAACAAGCGTTTACAGATTTTGTACTGCGCATTTTCTCTGCTGAACATCCAAAAATACGCTTGATGTGTAATTGAACTTAATGAAATAACTCGCGACAGTTGATACGATATTTTTGACTCTACAGCACGCTTCTATTAGATTAGGAGGGTAATGACTGATTATGCATCTATGATAAAGCCAATAACAAAAATATCCGTAGTCATGATGCTGTTAAGTACCGTGTATAGTAGCTCGGTTTTTGCATTAAACTTCGATGAACAAGCCTATGCCTTTAGCCCTCTTCTGGTAGGAATTTCTGCTGTCTTCCTTTTGGTTATCATTTTGCAGTATTTGTACAATAAAAAATTACAGCGTGCACATACCACACTGTCACTGTCAGAGCACCGCTTAAAAAGTACTGTCGAAGGCAGTGGAGATACTCTTTGGGATTGGAATATAGCAACAGGTGAAATAATACGCATTAATGACAAATACATGATGCACAAAAGCGAAGCTGGAGAATTTATACCCAATGCTAATCGTATTCATCCCCAAGATATTACTGTGGTCGACCGGCTATTAAAACAGCATTTCGCCGAGAAGACCGCTTTTTTTGAGGCTAGCTACCGAATAAAAGACAGCCTAGACCATTATCACTGGGTACTTGACAGAGGGAAAATAATAGAAAAAGATGGTAATCTAAACCCCCTCAGGATGACAGGTACAGTCCGTGATATTAGTCACTTAAAAAGTACCGAAGAACGCCTGAACCTTTTTGCAAAATGCGTTGAATCTCTCACTGATGCAATTGCTATCTATGACCGAAATTTTAACTTGGTCGACCTTAACCCCAGCTATTTAAAACTTTTTGGCGGTGTCAGGGCTCAATACCTTGGACGAGCATTCTCATTATCTGGGTATGACAATAGATATATCAGTGAAATCAAGACATGCTTAAAAGATACTGAGCACTGGCAAGAAGAAATTAAACTGCGCAATCATAAAGACATTTTATTACCAATTGAAATCACAATTGATGAAATCAAAAATAGCCATAGCCAAATAACCAATTATGTTGTGGTTTTTTCTGATCTAACAGAGCGAAAAAAAGCTGAGTCTCAACTACATAATTTATCCAACCGAGACCGAACGACAGGGCTCCCTAACCGGAATCTATTTTTTACCAATCTAAAAAAACTAGCCCAGCAAGGTACACATCATGCTTTATTGGTATTTGATTTAGACAACTTCAAAAAAATCAATGATTCCCTAGGGCATCAGCTAGGAGATAGTCTATTAGCCAAATTAGCGATGCGTTTAAACAAACTCGCGCGCCAACAGGATATATTTTATCGACTTGGTGGGGATGAATTCGCCTTAGTAATGTCTGGCACCAATGATATTCATACAATCACCCGCACAGCAAAGCAGTTTTTAGCAGCCATTGCTACGCCCTTTAAAATGGCCAATCACGAACTCGTGATCACTTCCTCTGTCGGTATCGTTCTATTTCCAGAAGATGGATCAACGCCAGAGATATTGCTGAAAAATGCAGACACAGCGATGTATCATGCGAAACAAAAAGGTAACCACTATTTATTTTTCAATGACTCAATGAATGAGCAGGCAGTCAAGCGGTTGCAAATTGAAAACTTAATGCGTTATGGCTTAAAAGAAGATCATTTTGTAGTTTACTACCAACCAAAAATGGATATAAAAACAGGTGAATTGGTTGGCATGGAAGCTCTGGTACGTTTTATCACACCAAAAAAAGGCATTATTAGCCCTGGCGTTTTCATACCTATCGCTGAAGAAACAGGACAAATCATAGAAATTGGTGAAGTGGTTTTGGATAAAGCGTGTAAGGATGTCAAAAACTGGATTGACCAAGATTTATTCAATGGTCGCGTTGCTGTAAATTTATCCGCAAAACAATTCAGTTTACCTGACTTAACAACTCGTATTGATGTCATCTTGCAAAAAAATCAACTTCCTTCCTATTTCCTTGAACTTGAGATAACGGAAGGCACCGTTATGGATGACCCTCAAGAAGCTATTGCGATTATGCGTTCATTAAGTGCCAGAGGTATTCACCTCGCCATCGATGATTTTGGTACTGGCTATTCCTCTTTGGCATATTTAAAGCAATTTCCGCTCAATACCCTAAAAGTGGACAAAGCATTTGTCGACGATATGAACACTGATAGAGGCCGTAATATGGTAGATTCAATAGTCACCATTGCACATAACTTAGACCTTCATGTCGTCGCAGAAGGCGTCGAACAAGCTGAGCAGTTAGTGCTATTGGAAGAACTGAACTGCCAAACCATACAAGGATACTACTATTCCAAACCTTTATCTCCAGAAGAGTTCAGCGAATTCTTACGAGGACAAAAACAACGACAAAGAAAAGAGCAGCCCAATTTAAAAGTTGTTAATTAGCGCTCACGGCAGCCACTGACAAATAGTACTATCTTGTGAACGCATAAAAGCTCTTCTATAGTGCACTCGTAGTAAACACCATGCCAATGGACCTATTATTGCCCCGATAACCACCCACCGCCTTATAGGCATTCCCATACGAGTCGTTTCAATAAACAATGCACCCGCCCCTAAAAGAGAGATGATAAAAAGCAACATATTAGCGTCCTGAGTGAAAGAGGTCCGAAGTGTACCTTAGGTATTTTTTTTGTACAAAAAAACTTTAATTGTTGCAAAATATGGCATTATTTAATTTAATAGCCATTCAATTAATTGGGAACGATTACACATTTGAAGCAGCTTCAAACTTAACATATTGAAAATGTTAAAGTAATTGCTTTTCTGTAAGAATTTTCAAATCTAGTTGATAATAATGTTGTGGTTGGAGAAGAGGTATTTCTCCATTTTAGCGGCTAAAAAGTGCTAAGTGGCCTGTAATGAAAGCTTTGGCGCATCGAGATTAAATTTAGTAATAGGAATAGTAGATAAATGATATTCGCCATTGAATCTAGCTGACAAAGGCCTAGCCTTTCATTGAAATAATTTAAATTCAATGAGCTAGATAGAAGACATTTATTTGCTTTAGTATATTTTGGTCTAAACTATCTGATAGTTTTTACTGATACTGAATTACAGTATTCTCACAATAGCTGCTAAAATTAAACCATGTAGTTTTAAATAATTAGTTACTTCAAGGACACGAGCTATGGATCAAAAGAGCGTACATAAATACTTGCAGGACAAGCCTGCAACATTTATTACCCAGCCGTTTGCGCAAGATGTCGATGTCTACAAAGTACAACATAAGATGTTTGCAACACTCTCGGAAGGGAAAGAAGGGCAGGTAAATGAAAGCGGGGAGCCTGTTTGGTGGTTAAACTTAAAATGTGATCCCGACGAAGCACTATTACTTCGAGATCAATATCCGTCAATTGTACCGGGTTATCATATGAATAAGCGGCTTTGGAATACCATTATACTTGATGGTTCAGTTCCTGAAGTTGAAATATGTCGTATGATTGATACGTCATATGACATTGTAGTTGACAATTTACCAACAGCTCAGAAAGAAGCGTTATTAAAGATGGTTCAATCTTAGAGCAGTTTTTGATAACGTCGTGGTTTCCCTCGCAGCTATTGCGAGGGCCATTTTCTCATTCTTTAAAATGTATATAAATGTCGATTGGCGATTTCGATATTTCCATTATCCCTTAGAAAATTTTCCATCTGCTGCTCACACCCATTCGGCATTCTCGTCGAATCAACTTCATAATTCAGCTGAGCTGCATGAATACTCGTTTGTTCACACAAAGCCAGTAACTTTGGATCTCTGACATGCCTATTTAATTTAGCAAGTTTAAGCACATCGTGACAATGACTGAATCGTGCTACGCCTTTAAATTTAAAGTGCTCCGTTATATATTTCTTGGAAATTTTTAATAAGCCATCCATTACGTCATAATAAAACTGATTTGCATCTTGCTTTGATGTGACCAAATATAGTTGACATGCATTAAATTCAGGTAATTCATCATCACTCCCAGACAAAGATAGCACTATCAATACTTTTTCAGCATCCACTGCCATATAACTTTCAAGGGTGAAAGACCGCCCTAAAAAGTGAAGTGTTTTTAGAGTTTCTTTGACTTTATCCTCGGTTAAAGAGGATGCGGTGTCGCGCAGCAAGTAAGCAGCTTGCGTAATTAAAGGCATATCTTGGTGGTTATTCAAAGGCGTGGTCGTTGCGCCGTCACACTGTAAAGTTAAACGCTCTCTGATCTCATGCTCTCTCGCAACATATAAAGCCAAGAATGCGGTTTGTAATAGCTCAGATGTAGGAAGGTTCACCTCCACTGGCCAACTGCGCCCGAATAGTAACTTTTTACTCTTTTTTTGATAATTATCGCTGCTGAGCATTGCTACTTGTATTTGTAGCTGCCCATTATTTTCACTCGCGACTAAACGATAACTTGGATCAAAGGTTACCTCAGACAATAATGTCTGCACACTGTCTAGTGTATGATGATACTTTAAGAAGTGCTGAGGCGTTACCTCTATCTCACTTGTTAATTGAACGGTTGGCGCATGATTTATAGCGCACTCATAATCCTGAAGTATCTGCATCTTTGAATTGGCAATCTCCATACTCTCCTACTCACTATTCTTAACTAGCGACAAAAATACGCTTATGCGAAGGCAAATAGATCATTTGAAACAACCTATTTATTTTATAAGTGTCTTGAGTATTAACCGTAAAAATGACTTTTTTATTTCAAATCATAACTATTTTTAAAAGAAGCGATGTAAAAATGAACGTTGTTCTTTATTTGTGACACAACAATCACATAGAGCCGATGCAAGTTCTGCGTATTACTGCTATCAAGTATTGGCGTGTATAAAAAAGTCAAAGATGGGCCCTCAAAGCCCATGTTCAATTGCGTATTAGAAAAGTTCTGCATTAAGCCACAAATGCATTGCAATACTTGCGATATAACCGAGTGCGATAACTGGAGCCCATTTTAAATGCCCAAAAAAGGTATAGTAGCCTCGAGCCTGTCCCATTAATGCCACTCCTGCTGCTGAGCCAATTGACAGTAAGCTCCCGCCAACACCTGCGGTTAATGTAATGAGTAGCCATTGCCCATGCGACATCTCAGGCTGCATCGACAATACAGCAAACATAACAGGAATATTATCAATAACAGATGATATGACCCCTAAAAATACATTCGCCGATGTCGCAGACCACCCTCCATAGAGTAATTCTGACATAAGGCTTAAATAACCTAAGAACCCTAAACCTCCAACACACATCACAATGCCATAAAAGAATAACAACGTGTCCCATTCAGCTCTAGATACTTTACTGAACACATCAAATGGTACAACACTGCCTAATTTTGCTAATCGTTCTTTGTCTCCGCTTTGCTCTGCCTGAGCTCTTTTACGAGCTAAAGAACCAGGCAAAGTCACCCTTAAAAAATAGCCAAAAAATTGTAAGTACCCTAGCCCCATCATCATGCCCAATACAGGCGGCAAATGTATAAAGGTATGACATGCAACCGCGGTTGCAACTGTTAGTAAAAACAACGTTAAGATCCGCAATGCCCCTCGCTTTAGCTCGACTTCTTCGTAGACGGCACTAGGCTGCTTATCTTCAACATAAAAACTCATAATTGCGGCGGGTACCAAATAGTTAACAAGAGATGGGAAAAACAATACTAAAAACTCATTAAAATGAACTAAACCCGCTTGCCAAACCATCAATGTTGTAATATCTCCAAACGGGCTGAATGCGCCACCAGCGTTTGCCGCTATCACTATATTTATACAGCTTAAATTAATAAACCGCTTGTCCCCTTCCGCCACCTTCATGACCACGGCACACATCAATAGCGCTGTTGTTAAGTTGTCTGCGATAGGAGAAATAAAAAATGCTAAAAACCCTGAAATCCAAAACAAGTTTTTATAGCTAAAGCCTTTTCTAATCATCCACGCTCGGAGAGAATCAAAAACCTTACGCTCTTCCAGTGCATTGATATAAGTCATCGCAACGAGTAAAAAGAGCATCAACTCTGCAAATTCTAATAAATTATGGCGAAAAGCTTCTTCAGTTATATGGGGGGAGCCATGGTTAACATAAAATCCACCTATTAAAATCCAGATGAGGCCAGCAGCAACTAATACGGGCTTCGACTTACGTAAGTGTAATTTTTCTTCAAGCATGACTAACGTGTACGCAGCAATGAAAATGCCTATACATAGCATCCCTACATTTGATGTAGTTAAATCAAGTTTCTCTGCACCAGCCCACGCGGTATTAGACACCCCAAACATGGTAGCCAGTATCATCCCAAGCTTTAATCCCCAAATCCTCATTTATATACCTATTAAATTTTATATTGAAAAAATGTTAAATTTTAAAGCTCAGAAGATAGCATAGATTTTAATCGTGCCAATTGTACACAAGTCTAAATTTACTGGTTTATTATCGAATTCATGAGGAATATTGCGTTTAATGGTAGGGGTTTGTCAGAGCCCATTAGGATGGGCTCAAAAATGCATTATTTGGCAGTCAATTTCTCGATACCTAAAATAAGTATTAAGCCCAATATAGCCAAACCAACACATAACCATGTCTGCGGCTCCTGCCCCACCAAATTTGCGTAATCAAGTGGAGATATATTCTGTTGGTTTAAGGGTTTTTCAACACCACTTGAGCTGATATACGTTGAGACCACCATCTTCCATGGCCATAACAAGTTTAAGGACCCCAGTAAGAATCCGGCCAATAACGCAAACGTTACCTCTTGGTATGATGCGAGTAACCAAGAAAGAACTCGAGAAAACAATATTAAACCAACAACACAGCCCATCATAAATAGCGCGATTAGTGATATTTCTTGATGAGTAATGGCTGATAATACGTGACCATACATTCCCAATAGTAACAAAATAAAGCTACCTGAAATTCCAGGTAAAATCATGGCACAAATAGCAATAGCGCCAGCAATAAAATAAAGCCACCAATGTGGCTCTGCTTCGGTAGGAGCCAGTGATGTGATAATCACAGCAATAATAGCCCCTGTAATACAGCTCACAATAGTACCTAACTGCCATCGTTTAACTTGCTTAGCTATAAATATAAAAGAGGCCAAAATCAAGCCAAAAAAGAATGACCACACTAGCAATTGGTGATTTGATAGCAAGTAAGTAATCACTTTAGCCAAAGATACAGCGCTGGTTATTAAACCAGCAAAAACAGCTACCAAGAAACTACCATCAATATAGTCCCAGCTTGCTTTAACGCCATGCCGTCTCAATAATGCGATGGCTTCGAAATTTACACTTTTTATCGCACTTAAAAATCGAGCATAGATCCCAGTAATAAATGCTACAGTCCCACCCGACACTCCTGGCACAACATCAGCTGCCCCCATGCCTGCGCCTTTTAAAAATAAAAAAATATAGTCTCGTTTAGAATCAGACCGTTTTGTCACTGACGAACTCTCCGTATAAAATGAAATGCAAGTGTAACTCAGAAAAATACTGTTATAATTAGATCTTATCCTGATTATGGCACGACGAACAGCGAAGCTATACGTAATTATGTGTCAAACTTTTAGGTGAGCGACTCATTAATGATCGAAGACATTAACTTGAGCACCGCCACGGCGCTTAGCTTGCAGTAACGCTTCATCAACCAACGTAAGTAAATGCTGACTATCAGACTGAGCATCTCCCCATACTACCCCCATACTTACGGAGACTGAATAGGCCGAAAGAGCAACGCTTTTAGTGATACATCGATAAACTTCATCAGCAAAGCTTGGGAGCATTTGACGGCTAATACATGGAGCAATAATTAATAACTCCTCACCGGCCCAACGCGCGAGTACTGCGTGGTTATAATGACGCATTAACGCATTACCAACTTGCTTTAGTATTTCATCCCCCACTTCATAACCATACAATTGATTGATCTGTTTAAAATTATCAAAATCGATAAATACAACAGCGGCTTCAGTGTAGATTTGTGGCATATGCGCCATTTTTAACTGCGCCCCTCTGCGATTTAATAAGCCTGTCAAGCTATCATGAAATGACAGGTATTCAATCTCGACATAAAACAATTGTGCTTCTTTCCAACGCCGATAAGAAAATAAGGCGAAGGTTACTGTCAGTGAAAAGCATAAGGGAATAAACTCGTCTAACTCTAAATCTTCATGGGACCTTGAAAAGTGATAAAGCCACTCTAATGTGTCATAACTTGAAAAAATGAAAAAGCAAAGAATATTGACAACAAAAAGAATGAATAACTCTTGCCTGTAGTTGATTTTTAAAGGCTTCATACGGCCAGACAACATAAAAATACTCTCTCAACAATACAGATATAATGACTATCTTGCCTATATACCCTGCAACAGGACCGCTTATGGAAACACAGAATAAATCGATATACAACAATGTACATTATTATTTTTTCGTGTGTTCTGCTAAATAATAACGTACTTATGCCGATAACTTATCAAACCCTAGCAGCTACGAAGTATTATGTCTCAGCGAATTATAAACCTTTTCTTATTAATATGTGCACTAGTACTATGCAGAAGCGCCTCATCAGCAGACTTTGTCATGCCAGAGGCAAAGCAAGAGGTAGAAAAGCGAGATTTAACGAAATTTATCGACGAAAATGCATTGATTGAAATTGAAACATCAAAAGGGAATAGTTTTGCTATTTATTCTCCATATATGGCATCAACCAAACGTGGCATTGTCATTTTGATTCCTGATATTGGCCACCCTCCCCTTTCATATAATGGATTCAATTACCTCCACCACGCGTTAACCGATGACGGGTTTGATACCTACGCCATACAAATTCCAGATATTACATTTAATGATACACTACCAAAAGATGACACAAATAATTCCAGTAATACAGAAACAGCCAACGAAGAAAACACTGACAAAAAAATGCAAAAACCCGCTAAACTTCTGGCTGAGCGAGTCCCCGAGAATTCACTAGACGACTATAAAACACAACTCATAGACATTTTCAAAGCACTATATTCGCAATTAACGATGTTAGAGAAAGAGCAGCTTGTCGTCATTGCACAAGGTACTAGCGCTGGCGTGTTTAGTGAATATCTTGCTGATTTACCCAACATAAAACTCGACGCTTTTGTGGCCATTAGTGCACAGCTACCAAATAGCAGCAGGCAGCGTCATTTACCTGCAAACCTATCTGTGATCAGCCCTCCTTTACTTGATATCTTTTATACCAATGATAACCCTACTGTCACTCGCAGCATGCCCGAAAGAATAAGGTGGGTAAAACGCAATAGTAAATTTGACTACCGACAGCGCCAGCTCTTTGGATTAACGACAGAAACCAGGCAACATCAACGGCTGAGAAAAGAAGTTGATGGTTTTCTTCGTCAATTATGACCACCTATGCTGCTTGTTTTATCTAACACTAGGATGGGTGCTTTAAAAACTCGTAAGCAGCTTGAATATCTTGACTTTTCTTTTTAGCGACTTCCATCATATGTTGAGGCAACCCTTGGGATACCAGCTTATCTGGATGATGTTGCGACATCAATTTTCGATAAGCGCGTTTTACGTCTTTATCTGTCGCTTGTTCAGTTAATCCTAAAACAGCCAATGCTTGCATTCGAGTAATGCTTTCTGACTGCTGAGCTGTTTGAGAGCCTTTTTGTCTTTGATAATCGCCTTGTTGCGCGCGTTGTTCTCGAAACTTAAATTCGGCTTGATAACGTTTCAAAATAAAGCGAAAGTGCGTATTCGAAATACCGAGTAATTGACTCACCTTTTGCAATAATTGCACTTCCTGAGGCGCTAAATGACCATCTGAAAACGCCATTTGAATTTGAATCTCTAAAAAAAGCTGCAGCAAATCGTAACGACGAGAAAAAACCTCTTTAAAATCGTTAACCGCGCCTTTTAATTCAAAATCATTACCTTTGCCATACCTAAATGCATTTTGGGCTTCTTGACGATCTTCCCCGTGCAGTCCCATTTCGTCCATAAATAATGTTGCAGCTTTAATGTGGGTTTCGCTCACTCGCCCATTCGATTTCGCAATATGGCCCATTACGGCAAAGCAACTTGAAAAAAACAATGCTTGACGCTGGTGTAAATCATCACCTTTAAAAAATCCTTGAAACCCGCCCACTTTATCAAAGTCCTGCTTTAAACTTTTATCGAACATATGCCCAAGCCAGAAACCGAATATAGCGCCTAGCCAACGACCAAACATAAACCCGAAACAAACCCCTAATAATTTACCCCACACTGTTTTGCTCCTGATTTTTATTTATTTCCATTAACCGCTGCGGAGTGCCAATATCCGACCATAGACCCAAATATAACTCCGTTGAAACTCGACCGGTCTCAATATTTCGTCTCAACAATGGACCTAAAGGAAGAACACCTACCGACAAGGATGAGAAGAAGTCACGCGTATATAAACCAATACCTGAAAAGGTGTACTTTTGAGTATTTATTATTTGATTTGTCAAACAGAAATCCCCATCTAGATTATGTTCTGGGTTTTCTACCAACACAATATGCGCTTCCCCTGCGTATAGCTGTAATTGTGTTAAAGTAGCCACATCATAATCAGTGAAAACATCGCCATTCACAACAATAAATGCCTCCTCACTCTCCGTTAGCAAAGGCAACGCATTTATAATGCCACCAGCTGTTTCCAAGCCTCCAGCGGGTTCATAGCAATAAGTGATCTTGACCCCAAACTCACTTCCATCTCCATAATACTGTTCGATTACCTCGCCACACCACGCTAAATTAATGACAATATCACTAATGCCTGCGAGTTTTAACCTATTGATATGATAAGTCAGTAAAGGTCGCCCATTGACTTGCAACATTGGTTTTGGCGTACTTTCTGTCAATGGCATCATTCGTTTGCCACGTCCGGCTGCGAGGATCATTGCTTTCATTTAAACTTATTCAGCTGACTGTTAATTAAAGGTATTATCTCACTCACTAACCAAGTTGCAAGCCATTGATAATTGTCATATCGCTTAGCTACTTCTACAACATACTGTAATGTAGGTACTATATTGTCCAAATAGCCCGCTTTATTATCTCTTAATAATAACCGGGCAAAAATACCAGCGGCTTTCAAATGCCGTTGCAACCCAGTTAAATCAAAATAATACTGATATTCGAGATATGTCATTTCTCCCAATAGCTGTGCTTTTTTCAGTGTTTTATAACTGTATTTCTGAAGTATTAAAAAGTCATCTGCTGGTAACTTAAAATAACAATCTCGCAATAAGGATACAGCATCATATGTTATAGGCCCTTGAACAGCATCTTGGTAATCTATCACAGCCCATTGATGATCATATCGCATAATATTACGACTGTGAAAATCACGATGCATAGTGGCTTTTGGCTGCTCTACTATGCTATTTACCAATGACAGTTTCATTTCTTGCCATCGCTCTTTAACAGTGCCATTGAGTTCATAGTCAAGCCAAGAATTTAATAACCAATTTTCAAATATTTCCAACTCTTGAGTTATAAAACCATCATCATACGGTTTCATAGACGTTGATTTAGTGACTGTCGCTATTGATGGTAAAATATCTAAAATGGCCATATAGTGCTTCAACCTACTCGGACCACTGATATGATCAGCCAAATGCTCTGCACCTAAGTCTTCTAGCAGTAATATGCCATGCGGCATATTTTGTGCTAAAATTTGAGGTACTTTTATGCCTGCGAGGGCAAAATTTGCATTAAGATCTACAAACGGCTGGTTATCCACTTTATTGGGCTCTGAGTCCATCAAAATGTAGCTTTTCTTACCATGATATACCCTTAAATAGCGACGAAAACTCGCATCTGCGGTTACAACTTCACAGCGATATGCTTCACCATTAAAAAACCCAACTAGAAACTGCTCGATATAGGTTTGTCTTTCTTTATTATTTGTCACAAAATTCCATTCTTAATTACTGTATTTAACTGAGTTTTACTTTATTATGTCTTGCTTAGATAATTATACTAGGCCAACAAGGTTAATAAATGAGTAAAACTTGGGGGGTCGTCGCACTGACACTCAGTAGCGCACCAGCGTTAGCAATATCAAACTCGACACCGATGCAGTGCAGTCAGTACTTTCAACCGACAAACTGGCAACCTCTTAAATCTTTGCCTTCCAATGCCATAGATATTCAGGCAGATGACGTTGAAATGCAAGGCACAGCTAGTGCTGAGTTTTCAGGTAACGTCGATGTCAACACCCATAAAATGCGTCTATCAGCAAGCTCCGCCTTAATCGACAAAGAACGAGGTTTGCTCAATGCAACAGGTCCACTTGTCTATCAAGATGCTTTTACTCTCGTTAATAGCACCGGTTTATACGCAGATTTAAATAATAATGATATCAGCTTACTCGGCGCTGACTATCAATTAACACAACAAATTGGTCGTGGTGGTGCTGAGAAGCTATATGCATCAGAATCTGAAATTAGCTTATATAATTCAACTTTTACCACTTGCCCAGTCGAAGCCCCTTTTTGGCAAATCGAAGCAAGTACTATCACATTATCTAAGCACAATGGATGGGGGGAGTCTTACAACGCAGTTTTGAAGATTCTTGATACACCTATCATCTATATTCCCTATTTCACATTTCCCATAGATGAACGACGAAAGTCTGGCCTACTAACTCCGACTTTGACCAGTTCTGGTCGATACGGGTTTGAAATGGCAACCCCCTACTATTGGAATATAGCACCCAATTATGATGCGACCTTCACTCCTAGGTATATGTCAAACAAAGGGCTCCAAGTTACTTCTGAATTTAGGTACCTAACCAAACAACATCAAGGCCTTTTAGGTGTTGAGTATATAGATAAAGACGATGCAGACCCGCAGCTAGAAAGCCGTTATTTAGTCCATTGGCAGCAACAGAGTTACTTAACCGATCAATGGCGCCTAAATATTGACATTACCAATGTCAGTGATGATGCATATCTAACCGATTTAGGCTCAAAATACGCCAACGAAACCGATACTCAACTTTATCGTACTGGTATCATCAGCTACCTCGGCGATGACTGGATCACTGATATAAAATTACAAAGCTTCGAAGTACTAGGCGACCACACAGAGTCATACGCTGCTTTACCACAAATAACTTGGAAAAACAGAGTACCTTTTCAGTGGCACAACTTGCAACTATCTATATTGGGTGAGTTCAGTCATTTTCGGAATGACGAACTAACAATAGCAGAAGCTTCTCGGTTGCACTTAGAACCAAAAGTTAGCCTATCATTTGAAGAGTACGCATGGTCTTTCTTAGCTGAATCTAGCTTATTACATACACGATACGAGCAGCATGGTGATTTACACAATACACCGTATGAAGATTCTGTTACTCGAACTATGCCAAAATTAAGAATGCATGCACAGCTGAATTTGGAAAGAGACACGCTATTTTTTAGCGAAGGTGGCACGCAAACTTTAGAACCGCAAATTCAATATTTGTACACACCAAAAAGAGAGCAAGACAGCATAGGTCTTTTTGATACAACCAAAATGCAAGATGACTTTGCGGGCTTATTTCGTGAACAACGATTCTCAGGTGTTGATAGGATAGCACAAGCGAACCAATTTACTCTAGGTGCCACAACACGCCTTTTTGATACTAAAAACACAGAAAGATTCAATTTCAGTATCGGCCAAATAATTTACCTCAGTGACGATGTAAAGCCTACTGAACAAGCCAATAATTCAGAAACCAATTACAATGCATTGTTTGCAGCGGAAACCATGGTACATTGGCATCGTCGTTGGTATTTCTCGGCTGGAATACAATATGACGCAGACTCTAAAAAGCTAATTCAGTCTCATACGACACTAGACTACCGAGGAGACAATAATAAGCTAGTACAATTGAACCATCGTTATGCAAATAGTGTCTCAGGATATGAAATTGATCAAGTTGGTCTGTTTAGCAGCCTACCAATCAATGATAATTGGCAATTTATAGCAAGCTATCACCGAGACTTAAATGCCTCTCGGAGTGTCGAAGTCTTCGCCGGTATACAATACGAAAGTTGCTGTTGGGCTATTCAAATAACGGGTGGAAGGCACATAGAAACAGATTTAAACCAAACGATTACACATGATGATGCACAATTCGACACCAGCATTGGGTTTAATTTTGTATTAAATGGATTGGGTGGCAAATCAAATAATGCTGTAAGTCAGCGATTACAACAAGGTATCTTCGGCTACCGTCGACCTTATTTTTTAAATAATTAATAAATATTAGAATACTATGAATTTTAAAAAGTTATTGTTAGTTACCCTATTGGGTATCAGTATAAGTCACACAACACTGGCTCAACGTGTTCAGATGGATAAGATTGTTGCCACTGTAAACGAAGGTGTCATATTACAAAGTGAGGTCAATCAAATTATTGCTCGGGTTAAAGAGCAAGCTAAGCAGCAGAGTACGGAATTACCCTCCGATAAAACGCTTCGAGTACAAGCTATTGACCGACTAGTCGACCAATCCTTAATGCTACAACTTGCTGAGCGCATGGGTATGGAGATCTCAGACTCTCAACTGGATCAAACGATATCAAATATCGCTAAGGATCAAAATGTGACTATAGCTGATCTCAGACGCTCAGTAGAAGCCAGTGGAGAAAGCTTCCAAGCTTACAGAGAGGAGCTTCGAAAAGAAATCACCATTGGTCAAGTTCGCCGAGCAAATGTCGACCGACGCATTTATATTAGTACACAAGAAGTTGCTAATTTACAAAAAATTCTAGAGCAACAAACAGGAAACCCTGAAGAGTACGACGTTGGTCATATTCTTGTTAAAATTCCAAATAAAGCTTCCCCAGAAGAGATTCAAGATGCGCGTGAACGTGCTGATAACGTAATGGAGTTTTTAAACGACGGTAAAGAGTTTAAGCGTATTGCAATCGCTTCTTCAAGTGGTCCAAAAGCGCTTGAAGGCGGACAATTAGGCTGGATGAGCATTAATGAAATGCCATCGTTATTCGCAGAGGCAATTAAAGGCCAGAAAAAAGATGCCATCGTTGGGCCCGTTCGCTCTGGTGCCGGTTTCCACATTCTAAAAGTACAAGATATTCGCGGGCGTGAAGTTGTAGAAACAACCGAAGTACGCTCACGTCATATTCTCATTAAGCCTTCGATTATCCTCAGTGAAGAAAAAGCCCGTGATATGCTTTCTGATTTTGCGACTAAGCTTCGCGCAGGTGAGGCTGACTTTGCAGAGCTAGCAAAAGAGCATTCAGAAGATCCAGGTTCGGCACTCAAAGGTGGTGAATATGATTGGACAGATCCAACAACTTACGTACCCGCATTTAAAAACACCCTTCTTTCATTAAATAAAAATGAGATCAGTGAACCATTTAGAAGTACATTTGGTTGGCACATAGTTCAATTGTTGGATACACGTACAGCTGACAAAACAGACCAAGCGAAACTAAGCCGCGCTCACGGGCTACTATTTAACAGGAAGTTCAAAGAAGAAAGCTTTAAGTGGCAGCGTGAAATTCGGGAACAAGCACATATTGATGTATTCCCTACAGAATAAAATGGATATAAATATGTGCCTCAGAATTGCAATTACACCAGGGGAACCTGCAGGTATTGGACCCGATCTGGTTATTAAACTAGCTCAAAAAGTATGGTCCGCGCAAATTATTGCCGTCGTCGATCGTACTATTATTGAAAAGCGCGCGATTGAGCTAGGCATCCCTATCACATTGCTGCCATTCGATGCGAATGACGAGGCACAGCCTGCACCAGCAGGCTGTTTGTATTATTTACAAGTAGAAAAAGGCTGTAATGTACAAGCGGGTGTCCTTGATGAAAAAAATGGTAATTATGTACTGGAAACATTAAAGGTTGCATCTGAAAAAAATATGGATGGTACATTTGATGCGGTGGTTACAGGACCTGTTCATAAAGGCATTATTAACCGTGCAGGCATTTCTTTTAGTGGCCATACTGAATATTTCGCATTGCAATCCAATACTTCCGATGTGGTAATGATGCTGGCAACTGAGGGCCTTAGAGTTGCGTTAGTCACCACCCACATACCTCTAGCATATGTATCGAGAGCTGTTACGACAGAACGACTGACTAAAGTTATCAATATCTTACACGATGATCTCAAAAGTAAGTTTGGTATTAATAATCCACGAGTCTTAGTTTGTGGTTTAAACCCGCATGCTGGTGAAGATGGTCATTTAGGGCGAGAGGAAATAGAGACGATTACTCCAGCCCTCAAAGAATTAAATACACAAGGGATGAACCTCATAGGACCACTGCCTGCTGATACCTTATTTCAAGCAAAATATTTAGATAATGCCGACGCTGTGCTTGCAATGTATCACGATCAAGGCTTACCTGTGTTAAAATATAAAGGATTTGGTAATTCGGTTAATATTACCCTTGGACTACCCTTTATAAGAACCTCTGTTGACCATGGTACCGCGTTAGATTTAGCCGCTACAGGTAACATTGAGGTAGGTAGTTTTGATTTAGCTATCCGCGAAGCAATTAAGCTCGCCCATAAAAAAGCACAGAATTAATGACTGATAAAGTACATTTAGGGCATCGTGCCCGAAAACGTTTTGGCCAAAACTTTTTAAACGATGACATGATCATCGACAAAATAGTAACTGCCATTGACCCTAAGCCAACAGACAACTTAGTCGAAATTGGTCCAGGCCTTGGTGCTATTACTGAGCCTGTGGTGGAATTAAGTGACAAACTTACCGTTGTTGAACTTGATAAGGATTTGGCTGAGCGTCTCATAAAACATCCATTTATGAGTGACAAGCTAACAGTCCACCAAGGCGATGCTATGAAGTTTGATTTTTCTTCGCTTATTCAAGATGGTGAAAAACTGAAAATATTTGGTAATTTACCATACAACGTTTCAACTCCTTTACTTTTTCATTTATTTGAATTTGCGGACCATGTGGAGCACATGCACTTCATGCTTCAAAAAGAAGTTGTAAAGCGCATGGTTGCAAGCCCTGACTCTAAAGCTTTTGGCCGATTGAGTGTTATGACACAATACTACTGTCATGCAATGCCTGTTATAGATGTACCACCAGAGTGTTTCAAACCCGCGCCAAAGGTTGACTCTGCGGTGATCCGTCTAATACCTAAGAAACCAGAGCAAAGATCTGCAAAAAGTACAAAAATTCTAAACACGGTATGTTTAGAAGCGTTTAACCAACGTCGAAAAACATTAAGAAACAGTCTATCAAACTTGTTAACAAGTGACGAAATGGCTGAAATTGGTATTGATGCGACTAAACGTGCAGAAAACCTGTCCCTTTCTCAATTTATTGATATAGCAAACTGGATTTATGACAATAAGCAGTAATCTAGGCTCTCCCATAAAGGTTTCTGTTGAAACCTTTTATGTGGAAGCTCAATCACAACCTGAAAAAAATAAGTATGTATTCGCCTATACGGTTACCATTAAAAACCATAGCTTGTGCAGTGCGAAACTTGAGAGCCGCCACTGGCTTATAACCGATGCTAATGGTAAAGAGTCTGAAATCGATGGTGAAGGCGTTATCGGAGAGAAACCATCTATTGCCCCTGGCGACAGTTATAAATATACCAGTGGTGCTGTCCTTGATACGCCTCTAGGAACAATGCAAGGGCATTACTTAATGCGTAATGAATTTGGGACTGAATTTGAAGCTCCCATTCCTGTGTTTAGACTGACCTGTTTAACAGCGTTACATTGATATCTTATGGCATTATACGCAGTAGGTGATTTACAAGGGTGCTTTGCGCCTCTTTCTCGATTATTGGATATGGTGGCTTTTAATCCGAGTAAAGATCACCTTTATCTCGTTGGAGATGTTGTAGCAAGAGGTCCTGATTCTCTTGCTTGTTTAGAATTTTTATATCACCACCGTGATGCAATCACTATTACATTAGGTAATCATGACCTGCACTTGCTCGCTTGTACGACGTTAAATCGCTCGCCGAGTCCAAAAGATAAACTACAAGCGGTTTTTGATAGCCCTAAACTTCCCCAATATTTAGACTTATTGCGCGCTCAACCTATTGCCGTCCACCTACCAAATTATAACTCATTCATTTCTCATGCCGGCATTCATCCGACTTGGTCAATTCAAGATGCGCTAAAGTATGCACATTTTGTGGAGCAATGTTATCGCGGAAAAGATGCCAATGAATACTACCTAAATATGTATGCAAAGCATCCTGTAGGCGAATTAAGTATGCTCTCTAAGCACGCTCGATTCACAGCAATCGTGAATACGTTTACACGAATGCGATATCTATCTACTCAAGGTGAGCTAGACTTACTAAATAAAGGTGGTACTAATGATTGCCCAACATTAGTTCCATGGTTTGACTGCAAACGCTTTAAAAAGTCAAAAACATCCTTTATATTTGGTCACTGGGCAGCGCTTAAAGGCGTCACTAACATGAAAAACATGATTGCGTTGGATACTGGATGTGTCTGGGGTGGACCGATGAGTATGCTGAATATTGCAACTAACGAACAATATTTAAGCAAATAATCTATTCTCGCCCCTTTTTACTGAATTTTTTAGTCACATCTGCTATAAAATACTTAACTTATCCGCAATAAAACCGATAAGTACTCAATCCTGCTAGTAAAATTGATGGAAATTGTATGAACTTGACTGTAAGCCAACGAATTTGGGGTGGTTTTATTCTTATCACCTCACTACTCCTAATGATAGGTGGAAACTCTTTGCTAAGGATTGCAAACATAGATAGCTCTACACAACAAGTGAATAGCTTATCTCTTCCGGCTCTAAATAAAAGTTCAGAGCTGCAAGTTGAGTTTTCATTAATGAGCAAGGTCGCGCAAGGTAGCTTTTATGCGCAAACACCTGCAGAATTAAATGCGCTTAAGGCACAGTTTAATGAACGACAAGTTGTATTCGATAAAACTTATGCGCAACTACAAGATATTGTCAGTAGTAACCAAAGCTTAGCGCGCAACTCTCAAAGTGTTGGCAACTCATACTCTGATTTCCTGAAATCGGTTAACAATCTACTTCGTGACAAAGCCCTCGAGTTACAGCTAAAGAGAACTACCGCATCGCAATTGGAAGATATTGAGCTCAATGCAGAAGATGCAACAACAGCAGTACTTGATATTATTGATTTAGACGGATTAAAAGAATCTAGCAACCGAGCATATCAAGCAGCCAATAGTATGGAAAATAACTTTTCTGCTTTGGTGACAAATAGTGCTGATATGCTCACCGTTGATAATTTAAATACCCTAGATATTGTCAAAAAAGACCAAGATTACTTGCTCGAAGAGTTGCAAAGAAACATAGAGCTAATGAAACCAACAGTTATTGCAATTGATGACAGCTTATTTTCAGACTTGGAGTCTTACTTTAGTACGTTAAAAGCCGAAGCCTCAGGGTCAAATAGTCTTTCAGCTAACAAAAAACGCTTGATAAATGCCACCAGTATGACAAGAAGTGAATTAGCAGAAGCTGAACAAGCTACCAAGGCGGCGTTAGAGCAACTTGATCAATTACTCAATGAAGCGAGTAAAGTGGCATTTAATCTACAAAAAGGTGTTAGCGAAGATGTCAGTGCAGCAAACTTGTGGACATGGGTTGGGATGGTAATTGCGACGATTATCGCTATTGTTGTCGCTTTCGTCACAGTTAACTTGATCACCAAACCTCTTGCTGAAGTCAACCGTGTTCTGACTATCGTTGCCCGCGGCGATATGACACAACGACTAGATGATAGCGCTAAAGATGAATTTGGTGATCTTTCTCGCAGCTGTAATGCGTTAATTAGTAGTTTGAGGGAGTTAATAACCGGAATTGTGTCACGCTCGACACAGTTAGCTGCGGCCTCAGAACAAACTTCAATGATTACCACAGAATCAAGTCAAGCAATTCGAAACCAGCAAGCACAAGTTGAACAAGCAGCTACCGCTACAACAGAAATGAGTAGTACATCTCACGGCGTAAGTAACAGTGCTAATCAAGCATTACTTGAAATCAAAAATGCTGATAAAGAAGCTGAGCGTGTTAAGGGTATTTCTCACGATAATAAACATACTATTGAACAGTTAGCGAAAGAAGTTGACGAAGCTTCCAGAGTTATCAACAAATTGCATCAAGATAGTGCTTCAATTGGAGGCATTCTAGATGTGATCCGCGGCATTGCGGAACAAACCAATTTATTAGCACTAAATGCGGCCATTGAAGCAGCCAGGGCTGGGGAACAGCGCCGAGGGTTTGCTGTTGTTGCTGATGAAGTCCGCTCTCTTGCAAGTAAAACACAAGAGTCGACTCAAGAGATACAATCAATGATTGAGTCCTTACAAGCAGGGGCTGAAGAAGCTGTAACAGCTATGTCAAAGGGTAAACAACAAGCTGAATCATGTGTGGATAAAAGTGATTTGGCAAATGAAGCATTGAACAGTATCACTCAGGCCGTATCTCAAGCGCATGATGTGAGCGAAGAGATTTCCACTGCTGCCAATGAACAACAACAAGTTTCACAGGAAATCAGTGAGCGACTCGAGTCTATCGTATCGATTGCTGAACAAACTGCGGAAGGGGCAAATCAAACTTCTATTTCAAGTACTGAAGTAGCCAAGCTTGCTGAAGAGCTCCGCTTGTCAGTAGACCAATTTAAAGTTTAATGAATATAGATAAAACATAGTATTAAACGTCTATTTTTAAAGATAAAAACACTAAAAAACCTGCTATTGCAGGTTTTTTTAGTGGCCAACTTAATGCTAGATAACTTGATTCATTTCTCACTTATTTATAATACTCAAATACCTCCCTCGCTATCATCGAGGAGCAGTAAATGGCAGCACCAACTGATATGTAAGCACGCTTGCGTCCAACATTCATATAAGAGTGTCATGCTGTAAAAGGGGAGTTAAATAGAATGCAGCGAGCATCTGCTGAGTAGTATTTTGTCTGACGTTGTGCTGTCTCGAGTGAATAAGCTGCACTGCAATTGTAGCTGTAATATTCAATCGAATACGCAAAGCCGACGAGTCTATATCACCTTTAGCATGAATTGGCCGACCTCCTCCAAAGTCAAACGAGGTTTGTTTGCCCGCTCATTTTAATCAGGTTACTTAGTCCCCCCTCTATATATCGATACATTAATAAGCTTCATTTGCTACTGCACTCAATGAGCGACAGATACAATAGTCGCTAGTAGCACTATCTAACGAAAAAAGTATCTTATTAAGGTAGGAGATCCAAACGATAGTAGCTCCAACTAAGGCACTCCACGATGCCACATACGGGAGTAAAATACAAAACGCCCAATGAAAACTCATCAGGCGTTTTAATATGAAGTAAGTGTCAATTTACCTCAATACTTGTCACATCTTAAGCTAAGAATAATGATTCAGCTTTGGTAACTATGTTGTCTACAGTGAAACCAAAGTGTTCAAATAGTTCACTAGCAGGTGCTGATTCACCAAATGTTGTCATGCCAATAACAACACCGTTTAAACCAACATATTTGTACCAGTAGTCAGCTATTCCCGCTTCTACTGCAACACGACGTGTTACGGCAGCAGGCAAAACGCTTTCTTTGTATTCAGCTGACTGGGCATCGAATACATCCGTTGATGGCATAGATACTACGCGCACCTTTTTTCCTGTTAAACGTAACGCACGAGCTGAATCAACTGCCAACTGCACTTCAGAACCCGTCGCAATAATGATTAGCTCCGGATTACCATCACAGCTTAATACATAGCCGCCTTGCTTAATGGCTTGCACTTGCGCTTCATCCCTACTTTGCTGTTGTAAACCTTGTCGAGTAAATATCAATGACGTAGGACCATCTTTACGCTCAACGGCTTGTTGCCAAGATACGGCTGATTCAACTTGGTCACACGGACGCCAGTTAACAAGGTTAGGAGTCAAACGCATACTTGCAATTTGCTCTACAGGTTGATGCGTCGGTCCATCTTCACCAAGACCAATCGAATCATGCGTATAAACAAAAATACTCGGTTGCTTCATGAGTGCAGCCATACGAACAGCATTGCGTGCATACTCCATAAACATTAAGAACGTAGCACCGTATGGAATAAAACCTTTATGAAGCACGATACCATTCATAATAGCCGACATCCCAAACTCACGTACGCCATAATAAATGTAGTTACCTGAAGCGTCCTCAGCAGTCAATCCTTTTGAGCCATCCCAAATAGTTAAGTTTGATCCGGCTAAATCTGCTGAGCCACCCATAAACTCTGGTAACAAAGGACCATAAGTATTTAACGCATTTTGCGATGCTTTACGAGTTGCTGGGTTTGCTGGGTTCGCTTGAAGTTGTGCAATATAAGCTTCTGACTGTTCAGTCCAACTTTGCGGCAACTCACCTTTCATTCTACGTTCAAATTCCGCCGCTAATTCTGGGTATTCAATTTGATACTCAGTAAATTTAATCAGCCAATGGCTCTGGGCTTGCTGACCGCGCGCAGATGCATCCCATTTTGCATATACATCATCAGGTACTTCAAATGCACCATGTTGCCAACCAAGAAACTCACGTGCCGCTTTGATTTCTTCGTCACCAAGTGGAGCACCGTGACAGTCATGGCTGCCTGATTTGTTTGGTGAGCCGTAACCAATAATCGTTTTACAACAAATTAATGTTGGTTTACCTGTTTCAGCTCGCGCGGCGTCGATTGCGGCTTTAATGGCATCACTATCATGCCCATCAACATCAGCAATAACATGCCAGCCATAGGCTTCAAAGCGTTTTGGAGTGTCATCACTGAACCAGCCTTCCACTTCCCCATCAATTGAGATGCCATTGTCATCCCAAAAAGCGACAAGTTTACCCAGCCCTAACGTACCAGCAAGTGAACAAGCTTCATGTGAAATACCTTCCATCAAGCAGCCATCACCTAAAAATGCGTAAGTGAAGTGGTTAACAATATCGTGTTCATCACGGTTAAACTGTGCTGCCAATGACTTCTCGGCAATCGCCATACCTACAGCATTAGTAATACCTTGGCCTAATGGCCCCGTCGTTGTTTCAATACCTGGCGCATAACCATACTCTGGGTGACCCGGTGTTTTCGAATGCATCTGACGGAAATTCTTTAAATCATCAATTGATAGATCATAACCACTTAAATGTAGCAAAGAATAAATGAGCATTGAACCATGACCATTTGACAGTACAAAACGGTCACGATCAGCCCATTCAGGGTTGTTTGGATTATGTTTTAAATAATCGCGCCAAAGTACCTCGGCGATATCCGCCATACCCATAGGGGCACCGGGGTGACCAGATTTGGCCTGTTGAACTGCGTCCATTGACAGGGCGCGGATTGCATTTGCTAGTTCTTTGCGAGATGGCATGAATTCTCCTACCTTAAAATTCGCGGGTATAATTGTTAAGTACCCCATTCTTACTCATTTCAATGGTTGACTGCAACGACATTTCTTAGAAAAAACAGGTACAAGATGAATTTTATATTCACATTCTTTTTAGAGAAGCTATTTAGACGTCTAGGCGTAAAAAAACTATGCAGAGCTGCTTGTTTTGGTTAGAATAGTGAGTATACATTTTTATTTCCTGCGCTATCCCTGTTGTTTGTGAAGCGCATATTTGTGAGCATACATACAATGGCAAAACATTTATTTACTTCTGAGTCTGTGTCTGAAGGCCATCCGGATAAAATCGCCGATCAAATTTCCGATGCGGTACTTGATGCAATTCTTGAGCAAGACCCAAAAGCACGTGTGGCGTGTGAGACTTACGTCAAAACCGGTATGGTCATGGTTGGTGGTGAAGTCACTACTAGCGCATGGGTAGACATTGAAGAACTAACACGTAAGACCGTTCGTGATATTGGTTATACTCACTCAGATATGGGGTTTGACGCTGATTCATGTGCCATCTTAAACACAATTGGTAAACAGTCTCCTGACATCAACCAAGGTGTAGACCGTGCACGAGCTGAAGAGCAAGGTGCAGGTGACCAAGGTCTAATGTTCGGTTACGCATGTAATGAAACTGACGTACTCATGCCCGCCCCAATTACTTATTCTCACCGCCTTGTACAACGTCAAGCGCAAGTACGTAAAAGCGGTGAGCTTAGCTGGTTACGCCCTGATGCAAAATCTCAAGTGACATTCGCATACGAAAATGGCAAAGCCGTTGGTATTGACGCTGTTGTTCTTTCAACTCAGCATTGTGATACTGTTTCGCAAACTGATTTAGTTGAAGCAGTAATGGAAACAATTATCAAACCAGTATTGCCTGCTGAGCTTATTTCTAAAGCAACTAAGTTTTTCATCAATCCTACTGGCCGTTTCGTGATCGGTGGTCCTATGGGTGACTGTGGTTTAACTGGCCGTAAAATCATCGTAGATACATATGGTGGTATGGCGCGCCATGGTGGTGGTGCTTTCTCTGGTAAAGATCCATCAAAGGTTGACCGTTCAGCTGCTTATGCCGCTCGTTATGTTGCTAAAAACATTGTAGCGGCTGGCTTGGCTGATAAATGTGAGCTGCAAGTTTCTTATGCCATTGGTGTTGCTGAACCAACCTCTATCAGTATTGAAACTTTCGGCACCGGTAAACTCGAAGAATCTCGCTTAGTTGAACTTGTTCGTGAACACTTTGATCTGCGTCCATACGGACTGTTAACGATGCTTGACCTTGAACGCCCTATTTATCAACCAACAGCGGCATATGGCCACTTTGGTCGTGAAGAGTTCCCATGGGAAGCAACTGACAAAGCAAATGCTCTGCGAGCTGCCGCTGGGTTATAATCTAGCCCGAAATATACTACTGAAAAACGCGGTGTACCATACACCGCGTTTTTTATATCTGATTTTTAGTCTCATTTAAGTATGCACTTGGCGACATCCCATACCAACGCCGCACCGCTCGATTTAATGACGCCTGCTCTTTATAACCCAACAAATCACTTAATTCCTGTTTTCGCATAACATACCCAAATTGCCCAAACCGCCGTAACCGTTCTTTATCTTTTAGTTGGCTAAAACTCAGTTTTTGTGCTGTTAGTTTTCGTTGTAAAGTCCGTGTCGACACGTTCAAGTGTTGGGCTAATACGCTTAACGTGAGAGTATGTAAATCACAACTATGTAAAACAAGTTGTAGTTGAGAGAACCATTGATGCTCACCAGCACAGCCACCGCTAGCAAACTCGTTTATCGATTTTAATAAATGAGCTTGTATTACCTCATTACGGGTGATTAATTTCACAGCTAACAATGAAACTGGGAATTCAATTCTATTCGATGTTTGCTTATCTTTAACTGGACAATTAAACCACACTTCCATCAAACGCAGCTGTTCATGCGTAAACGCATCACTAAAATGCATTTCACTCGGTGTTAAGGCTTGCCCTGATATCCGTCTAACTGTTGCAACCCATGCAGTCATGTTTCTCAGTACTGCATGACGGTTATGAAAGTAAGGTCGCCACACCAGTGTTGCACTGCTATCGCAAACCGTGAATTGTATATCACCAATATTAGCAACCGTTTTGTCAAATTGCAGTAGCCAATCTATTGCGCATCCGACGGTATCACTGGTTTCTACCAAATACCCCAATAAGCCATACTCTGCACTCGTAATCGCTTTTCCGGTATTAAACCCCCATAAACTATCACCTTGTATTTTTACGGCTGTATCGATTGCTTGTAAATAAGCAGCCATAGGAATGCGCCTACAATCGCAATACCGTTCAGGTAAATAGTGCGCAACGACTTTACAATATTCTTGACTAACATCTGACACTTTGGCGCCTAATGACAAATTAATGGCTTCTTCAGTCAAGTATGCCCACCTTAAATACAATATGCTAGCTTTGACTTTATTGTAGAAAGAACGCAAATGACTTTACTTGATATAATCATAGAGCTACCTAAAGAAGGTGAATTCAACTTTTATCAGCTGACTGATTGTCAGTTTTTAAGTCATATTTTTCGCGCCCAAATTACAGCTCTCGACAACAAAGAACAGACAGAGCGTCGGCTTGTTTCAATGCGAGGACATCAATTTACAGAGCGTGTTATTCAACTTTCAGATACGTCCCTAACTTATCAGATAGAAGGTAACGGTCCAATTAAGCTGCACCTCGGTGAAATTAATTACACCAATTCAAATACGCAACATTTTTTGCACTATAAGATTTCAGGAACCAGCAATACCTGGCTACCCTCGTGGTTATTAAAAGTTGTGCTATATTACGACTTCAAACGGGCTGGTAAACGCTTGTGGAGCGTACTCAATGAAAGTTGAATACATACTCATACTTCTTAGTCCACTGTTTATAACTGCGATTATGCTAGAGCGGTTAAAGCTCAAAAATAAATATTCACTCAAAGAGCTATGTTTAAATGTTTCTTTGGCTCTGTCGCATCAAATAGTAGATATGCTTGTCATGATATTGCTTATGCCAGTATTAATCTGGCTACACTTAAACTTTTCTTTATTTTCATTTGAAGTCTCATTTTTAGCGGTACTCCCAGCCTTTGTATTACAAGATTTTCTTTATTATTGGTTTCATCGAGCTAGCCATCAATGTGCTTGGTTGTGGAGTGCACACGTTGTCCACCACAGCTCACTCCACATGAATTTTTCAACCGCTTTAAGGCAAAGCTTATTTTATCCTCTAACAGGGATGTGGCTGTTCTGGATACCATTGATCTTAATTGGTTACCCGCCACAATTCGTTTTCAGTTTAGTTGCATTGAACTTAGCTTTTCAATTTTTTATTCATACCGAACTAGGGCCTGAATTAAAATACGTTGGGAGCATTTTTAATACCCCCCACCACCATTGTATTCACCATGCAACGAATCCACATTGTATTGATAAGAACTACGCAGGAGTACTTATTATTTGGGATAAACTATTCGGTACCTTTCAAACTCATAACCCTAATGAGGTACTCGTATTTGGTGTTAATGAACATCACTACTCGATGTCATTTTTAGACGTTATTTTTACACCATGGGGCATACTTTTTAATAATTTAAAAAAACAAAAAAATGTACGAAACATAATAAAAACACTGTTTGGAGCACCTTTAAAGCACAAGTAAACAACGTCCCCCTTGCCAGCAATCAATTACTGCTCGCTTTTTCTTTATTAAAATTCAGTAAATAAACAGCCGAAATAGCCAACACGCCACCACAAGCTACTGGTGCAGACAATGTTTCACCAAAATACAACGCAGACAACCCCATCGCTGAAGTAGGTACGACAAAAATAAAAGAGCTTGAACGACTAGAGCCTAGCTGCTGTGTCGCCAAGAAAAAAATACTCGTAGCAACACTTACCACGACAGTTGATAAAAAAGCCATATGTAACCAGTACTCTAAAGAATATATTACCATCGACTTCAGTGGTGAGTAGCTATACGCAAATCCATAACTGATTAAGCTCGCGAACCCATACATAAACGTACTAAACAGTAGGAAATCGGCGTATCGGCCGCCTATTTGACTAATAATTGTTAAAATGGCCCACGTGAAAGCCGCGAGAATAAAGTAAAGGTTACCTGATGCAAGTAATTGATCTAAGTTGAAACTCCATATTTCAATCATAAACAACCCACCAATTAGCCCAAATGTTAGGCCCATACCTTGTACTACTTTTAGCTTCTGTTGAAATACAAGACTCGTTAATAAAAACGTAAATAACGGGTTTATCGTCGTCACAAGCATGCCACCCTTACCAGGTAAGCCATTATGGAGTCCGAGAAAAAATAATTGATTGTATCCAGCAAGTAATGCCCCTGCAGGTAACGACCACAGCAAAGCGTTACGAGAAAACTTTAGCGTCACAAATTTAAACCTGCGCACAACAAACAATATTGGTAGCATACTCAAAGTAGCTATCGCCAGGCGGTAAAATGTTGTTACTTTGGTCGGCGCCATATCAGCAATAATTTTCCCAGAAACCCAACTTGTCCCCCATAACAACATTGCGATAATAAGTGAAATTATTAATACAGTCTCTGTAGCGTCTTTAGTCTTAATCATAATCCCTGTTTAGCTCACTATTTATAATGGTGTAACATTTTCACCTCCAGTGTACATCAAAATAGGACAGGATACTTCGGCCTCAGTCATAGTACTTATCCATTATATATACGTAAAAAGACTATATAATTTGGATACATATCGGCTAGTTACCTGTTTATAATTAGAGTAACTATTACTGTTAGGATCTTGAATGAATATTGAGCGCAAACAAACCAATCAAAGAATGAGTCGGACTGTCATCCATAACAATACAATTTATCTATGTGGCCAAGTATGTAGTGATGCAACCAAAGGGATAACAGAACAAACACAAACCATGTTAGACAAAGTAGATATATTACTCACTGAAGCTAATAGTGACAAATACCACTTACTCAGCGCTACCGTGTATATTAGTGACATGACATATTTTAAAGAAATGAACGCCGTATGGGACTCGTGGGTACCTCAAGGGCACGCACCAGCTAGAGCATGTGTGCAAGCTGCAATGGCCAGACCTGAGTTACTCGTTGAGGTCTCTATCGTAGCAGCAGTAAAAAAAACAAGTAAGTAGTAAACCCAAAATCCTTTTATAGCTTACACGTAGCCGCTAGTAGTATGATGTACAACATCTGGATGCAATTATTAATAGCGACTAAGTTTTAAAAAAGGGAACTACCTTAGTCAAAAAAAACCTTGGATACTTCCAAGGTTTTCAACCTATCTTACATAAACACAAAATCCGCGTTTAATAATTTATAGGCCTGCACGCGCTTTAATAACAGCGATAAGTGGCGAACCACTGTGACCATTACCTTCAGCCCATGAGATATCAGCACCATCAACTAGCGCACTTTTCGGTAAATTTTTAACTATGTATTCACCTGCACCTGCAGCATTGCTCGCAATTGCATGGCGTAACAAGTTATTACCATTACATTGAATCGCATCGTAGATATTACGAATTTTCACTCGTGAGCTTTTTAGCTTTTTACGTAAACGCCCTTTGTCATCAGCGGCAACATATTCACACAAAGATGCTGCAAGCTGTGCATCTGCATGTGCATTTTGACTAAAAGACAAAGACGCAGCACATAAAGAAGCTGACACTAGCACGGTAGTTAATTTCATTTTAGACCCTTCAATAATACTTTATTCGTACCCCAATACTTATATAATTGTAGCAATCTATATAATTGTTAGCAACAAACTCATAATTTTTTCTGTAAGGTTACGAATTTATGACTATATATATTTTTATCATCCGCTTCATTATGTTGCGTTTCCATCACCTGCCATTCCCCTACCTTCTCATAATCAGGAAAGCAGGTATCTCCTTCAACCGTTAAGTCAATGAAAGTCAAATAAAGTCGTTCACATAAAGGAAGGAACTGTTCATATACCAAGCCCCCTCCTATTATCATAACCTCTGCCTCCCCCTCAACCAACGCAAGTGCAGCGTCAGCAGATGTAACAACCTCCGTTCCTTGCGCATCATAATCTAGATTACGACTAATAATTATATTCCGTCTATTGGGAAGAGGGCGTCCTATAGACTCAAAAGTCTTCCGGCCCATAATGACTGGTTTGTTCAACGTAACTCGTTTGAAGTGTTGTAAGTCTGCCGGTAGGTGCCAAGGCATTTTATTACCTTGTCCAATCACTCGATTATCCGCCATTGCTGCAATCATTGAAATTATCACATTCACTCCTATACTTATTAAGTATTAAAAAAGGGCTTACAGCCCTTTTTTAATATTACCATCTTAGATTATCGTTCGTAGACAACTTCTACATCGTAGTCATCTTCATCCCAATCATCATCCCAGTCATCATCGTCTTGTGCTTCTTGAGCTGCTTTACGATGATAGGTGTCCCACTTAAACTCGACCTCTTCTTGCTCTTGCTCTACCTCAAACTTGTCTTTAGGCATGCTGTCTAGCAATGTCATAATGTCGTAGCATAATGGCTGGGTATTTAATTTATTAATAGCTGAGACCTGATACACCTGCTCTGCATCAAGCTCTTGTGCAATACGTTCACAAATGGCCTCAGCTTCGTCCTCGGGCAATAGATCTATTTTATTCAATACTAACCAGCGAGGCTTTTCTGCTAGTTTAGGGCTATATTGGTGTAACTCATTAATAATTGAGAATGCATTATCTACTGGATCGGTGCCATCAACAGGCATCACATCGATAATATGTAAAAGTACACGACAGCGCTCTAAATGCTTCAAAAAGCGAATACCTAAGCCTGCACCATCCGACGCACCTTCAATAAGACCTGGGATGTCAGCGATTACGAACGACTTACTTGCCTCAGGGCGAACAACACCTAAATTTGGGATCAAGGTAGTAAATGGGTAATCTGCCACTTTAGGTTTTGCTGCTGAAACGCTGCGAATAAATGTCGACTTACCAGCATTAGGTAGGCCAAGCAAACCAACATCAGCGAGTAGTAGTAATTCTAATTTTAAGTTACGAACTTCACCTTTAGTACCTAACGTCTTCTGTCTAGGTGCACGGTTTACACTTGACTTAAAGCGCGCATTCCCCAATCCATGAAAGCCCCCTTTTGCAACAAGTAATTTTTGCCCATGCTGTGTTAAATCACCAAGTGACTCTTCCGTATCAACATCGCTTACACGCGTACCTACTGGTACTTTCAGGTAAAGGTCAACACCCTTTTTACCCGTACAATTACGTGACTGTCCATTCGTTCCACGCTCCGCACGGTGAAAACGTTCAAATTGGTAATCAACCAATGTATTCCAGTTTTCATCTGCTAGTAAGTATACACTTGCACCATCACCACCATCACCGCCATCAGGGCCGCCATCAGGGACGTATTTCTCACGACGAAATGACACAATGCCACTACCGCCATCGCCCGCTTCTGCGCGAATTTCAACTTCATCGACAAACTTCATGGTTACTCTCTTTTGACTGGGGGGTTCTGATTCCCGAAGTATAATACTAATAAGACAAAATCTTTAGTCATTATTGCAGTTTGCTTCACTTTGCCACTGCATATCACTTCGTTAGGAGGTTCTATAAAAACAAAAAACCCCGCCGTAGCGGGGTTTTTTTTAATCTTTACCGATTACTCAGCAACGATGCTAACGTATTTACGGTTTAATGGACCTTTTTGTTCAAAAACAACTTTACCGTCTGCTTTTGCAAAAATTGTATGGTCTTTACCGATACCTGCGTTAGAACCAGCGTGGAAACGAGTACCACGTTGACGTACGATGATGTTACCCGCTAAAACTGATTCGCCACCAAAACGTTTAACACCTAAGCGTTTACTTTCTGAATCGCGACCGTTACGAGTACTACCAGCTGCCTTCTTATGTGCCATCTTTCTGTACCTCTAAATTAAGCGCTAATGCCAGTGATTTTAACTTCAGTGAACCATTGACGATGGCCCATCTGCTTACGAGAATGCTTACGACGTCTAAATTTAACGACCTTAATCTTCTCACCGCGACCGTGTGAAACAACCTCAGCTGTCACTTTGCCACCGTTTACGAACGGTGCACCGATCTCGATTTTCTCACCATCAGCAACTAAAAGTACTGAATCAAATTCAACTGCTGCACCAGTCTCAACGTCTAATTTTTCTAGACGAATCGTTTGACCTTCAGTCACACGGTGCTGTTTACCACCACTTTGGAAAACCGCGTACATAATTAACTCCGCTTGTGCGCCCTCAAATCGACGCAACTTAATATTCTTCAATAGGGCGCGAAGTTTACGCTAATGCGAACCTACGTGCAAGCCCATTTTTCTATAAACTGAATAAAAAATAGCGGCTAAGAGAGCGAATCATTATTTTCTGCTAGTCTATCCAAAAAAAGCCATAAACCAAAGCGCTTTTTTCTTCTTTTACGACAACCTTCTATAACTCAAAAAAACAACGGTATTTGAACGTATTTTCAACAGCATGGCCTGCTAAGAGGTTTTTTTTTATTGTTCTTTGACAAAATATCGAGCTAAATGGAATTTTGTAGTACACTCGCCTCGTTTATCTATTTAACCTGGCTTGGAGTAAGATGGATATTAAGGCTATCCAGGCGTTAATCGAAACCGATATGCTTAACGTCAATGAATTAATACACGCACAAATGCAATCTGACGTTGCATTAGTTAACCAGCTTGGTCTGTATATTGTTAACAGTGGTGGAAAAAGAATAAGACCCATGTTGACATTACTGGCTGCTAAAGCGCTTGGTCATCAAGGTGAAAAGCACGTCACTTTAGCAACTATCGTTGAATTTATTCACACTGCTACATTATTGCACGATGACGTAGTTGACGAATCAGCATTACGTCGAGGTGAACCAACCGCAAACGCGGAATTTGGTAATGCAGCCAGTGTATTGGTAGGCGACTTTATATACACTCGGTCGTTTCAATTGATGGTTGGCTTACAAAATATGCAAGTGATGCAAATTTTAGCTGATGCGACAAATGTAATCGCTGAAGGGGAAGTGTTGCAATTAATGAATTGTAATGACCCAGACACCACAGAAGAAAGCTATATGCAGGTTATATATAGTAAAACGGCAAAATTATTTGAAGCTGCAACGCTACTCCCTGCAGTTGTACTTGAGCAATCAACCGATGTGCAAAACGCTCTCAAATATTATGGAATGCATTTAGGCACAGCGTTCCAACTTGTTGATGATGTATTGGATTACAGTGCAAATGCTGAGCAAATGGGCAAGAACTTAGGTGATGACCTTGCTGAAGGGAAGCCGACTCTACCTCTTATATATGCTATGCAGCATGGAAAAGCTGAACAAATTACACAAATACGTAATGCTATAGAGCACGGCAACGGGTTAGAATATTTAGATGATATACTAATCACTCTAACAGAAACGAATGCCCTAGAATTTGCTATGGATAAAGCGAGGATTGAAGCTAATAAAGCCATTCAAATGCTCAAGATTCTGCCTGATTCGCCGTATAAGCAAGCATTAATTGGGTTAGCCGAAATATCAGTCTCAAGAGATCACTAACCCAAACAACTTCTACGTAACAAGAAAGCCGCAGTGCGGCTTTTTTAAAACGATTTAGAGTATCACCGTACTTACTTTTGCTCTGGAGGGCGATAACCCTCAATTTCCACTTCTTTATTCTCGAATAAAAAACCAACCATCTGCTCTTCAAGTAACTCTCGATGTGCTGGGTCCATCATATTTAAGTGTTTTTCATTGATCAACATAGTCTGTTTATGCTGCCATTGCTGCCACACTTCTTTTGAGATGTTATTAAATATTTTTTCACCTAATTCACCCGGGTAAAACTGGAAATCTAATCCAGGTGCGTCTTTTTGTAATTTTTGACAAAATACAGTACGAGCCATAACTTATTACCTACTTAAGGAAGATACTTATAGTTTAACTCATTGCGCTTATGACTTTAACTAACTTTTTAGTCGGTGCCGCTAAACCAACTTGGGCTGGATCATTTAAGTCATACCATAGCAATGGCTGTTCGTGTACACAGTCAGGTATGCTATCTAAATGCAGAATTATTGGATTAATAGTAAGCTCAAAATGAGTAAAGACGTGCACAAAAGGTGCTAAAGATTGAACCTTCCCCTCAACGCCCTGTTGCGCTGAAAATAGCTCAACTCGCTCCAATGTTTCAAATTCAAAAAAACCAAATAACCCACCCCATATGCCCGAACTCGGCCTTTTTTCCATCAACAGTTTATTTTCTGCCTTTATAATTAAATGATATGCAGATTTTTTGGGTTTATCCTTTTTTGGTTTTGAATTAGGAAAAGCTTTTACTTGGTTATGTTGGTGCGCAAGGCAGTCAGTCACTAATGGGCAAGCCTGACAATCAAAGTTAGCTCTAGAACACACACTCGCCCCGAGATCCATCATAGCTTGATTAAACTCAGTCACATTACTTTGTGGGGTTATTTTTTCCGTCAATGCCCACAAGGCATTTTCTACATTCTTAACGCCATACCACCCTTCTACCATAAAAAACCGCGCTAAAACCCGCTTTACATTACCATCTAAAATAGGATGATGTTGCCCCAATGCTAATGATAAAATTGCGCCTGCGGTAGAACGACCTATACCTGGTAAAGCAACGACTTGCTCCATTGTGTGAGGAAATTGGCCTTGATAGTCATCACGTACAATTTTCGCCGTTTTATGTAAATTCCTCGCTCTCGCGTAATACCCTAAACCTGTCCAGTGATGTAGCACTTCATCTTCTGGTGCATCTGCTAAATCAATGATACTCGGAAACCGCGCCATAAAGCGATTAAAATAAGGAATAACAGTCACAACTTGAGTTTGTTGCAGCATCACTTCTGACACCCATACTTTGTAGGGCGTTTTTTCTAATTGCCACGGCAATGTTTTTCTACCATGAAGGTGATACCAGCTAACAACTTGGTCAGCAAACCATTTAGCCTGACTATTTGATACTTGCATTGACGGTGCACTTTACTAATTCTACTTGGCCGCCAGTGTAAGGGGCTTTTAAAAACAGTCAAGCTATTGTACTTATCGCGCCGAACAGGGATAATATGCGCCCACTTTTCACTGTGCAGAATGACTATGAACGATTCGAGTAAAACTAGGCTTGAGCAAGCTCAGCAAGAAGGCAAATATATCCGCAGAATACGCAGCTTTGTAAAGCGCGAAGGTCGCTTAACCAAAGGCCAAGCGGCGGCCATTGAAAAATGCTGGCCAACCATGGGCCTCGAGCACAGCCAAGGTTTACTAAATTTATCAGAAGTCTTTGGCAATGATAACGATGTGGTGCTGGAAATTGGCTTTGGTATGGGTAAATCATTGGTTGAGATGGCTAAGAATGCACCTCATCTAAACTTTATTGGTATTGAAGTGCATAAACCTGGCGTAGGGGCATGTCTTATGGAAGCCGACGAAGCTGGAATTACCAACTTACGTGTATTTGAGCATGACGCGGTAGAAGTACTAGCAGACTGTATTAAAGATGCGAGCTTGAGCACGATGCAACTATTTTTCCCAGACCCTTGGCATAAAAAACGCCACCATAAGCGCCGTATTGTGCAACTGGAGTTTGTTGAAAGCCTGCGTGGTAAATTAAAAATCGGTGGGGTATTTCACATGGCGACTGACTGGGAAAACTATGCCGAGCATATGCTTGAAATCATGAACGCGGCCCCCGGCTATGACAATCTATCAGAAACATCTGATTATATGCCCCGCCCAGACAATCGTCCTCTGACTAAATTTGAGCAACGCGGCCATCGCCTCGGACATGGTGTTTGGGATTTAATGTTTAAACGCTGCAATTAAGGGCATATGCCCTTTCTAACTTAAGAGATCTTATGAGCCAATTATCAAACCCTAGTTTATTGTTAATGCGCAATGAAGAAGAATTGCACGCAAACAAGGTTTTAGTTATAAATGCCAATAGAGACGGGTTTTTATCACAATTAAAGCAGTTAAATCCAAACGGAGATGTTCACGCATTTAGTTATAACATTGCAGATCATCAAGCTGCTGAGCAGTACTCAGGGGTTTTAAGTTCGGTTGACCATAGTTTACCTGCGATAGACGATTTAGACCTCATCATCTACTTTTATCCAAAATCAAAACCTGAAGCGATGATGATGCTCGATAATATTAGGGCGATTGCAACCAGCAAAACTCGATTGCTCGTCGTTGGGCACAATAAAGGTGGCGTGAAATCAGTAGAAAAGCAACTCAAACCGCATGCTGAACTATTTTGTAAACTAGATAGTGCAAAACATTGTGTTTTGTATGAATTCTCTGACCTTCACCTATTGCCTAAATTTGATATCGCACAATACCAGTCTGAATTTCAAGTACAAGTAGGTGAATTAGAGTTTACCGCTGTCAGCGTGCCTGGCGTATTCAATCACGGAAAGCTTGACGTAGGGACTAAACTTTTACTCGAGAATATTGATGTGCCATACAAAGGAGCAATTTTAGACTTTGGTTGTGGTGCTGGATTGATAGCGACATTTATGGGTATGAAGCAAGCTGCTCTCACGCTTAACTGTTTAGATGTAAATGCACTTGCATTGTATGCTACCGAGCATACATTAAAGGTAAATGGCCTATCAGCAAAATTGATTCTCAGTGACGGCCTGATGGATGTAACGGGGCAATTCAACTTAGTAATTAGCAACCCACCATTTCATACGGGCATCGCAACTGACTACGGGATTGCCGACCGCTTTTTAAGCGATAGTCGAGGGTTTTTAAAGTCGAAAGGGAAAATACAGATTGTTGCCAATAACTTCTTAAAGTACACCTCTATACTCGAACAACAATTTGGTTCTTTTTCTACCTTAGCAAAAAATACCAAATTCACTGTCTATGAGGCTAATAAAAACTAATCAGACTGGCTGACTTCTCACTCTACTGGATAAAATAACACGAATAATCAGGGATTTTATTGTTATTTTATCCATTCTCTTTGCTACACTTGTGAATAGTTTACAATCATTGAATCAAATATTGATGTTGTATGTGTTCCAAATACAGCTAATACCTACAGCACAATTGATAAGCGTTATGTATTCATATCGACACATTTGGATCAAGTTTTTCAAACGCTGAATAAAGGTCCTTAATGGCTAAGCAGACACCAAAAACAAGTATAAGAAAAGTCCTAGTCAGCGCTGTGATGTTAGTCACTGCGTTATGTTTATCGTTATCAATTTCAATCTCTACCTACCTTGATGTCAAAGAACAAAAGCAACTGGTTATCAATAAGCTTGATATGATTGCAGAAATCATCGCTTTTAATGCGCAAATCACCTTGATATTCGAAGATAGAAAAACAGAAGAAAAGCGCTTAAAATCTTTCAATAAAGTTGAACTAGTAAAAAATATTCATATTTATGACATTGACGATGTTACCAATAAACCCGTTTTTTTCACGAGTTATAACGCCAGCAAAACCCCCCCTGTTCCATTAAAAGTAAATAGTGTAGAAGACTTAAAAGTCCCTAGAATAACAGCAGATTATATTGAACTTGTTAAGCCTGTTGTTTATGAAGGGAAAATAGAAGGCTATGTTTATATTCGAGGAGGGTTGGAAAGGTTAAATAAGTATATTAATACAAAAATACTCGTTGATATAATGTTAACTTTGTTTGTTTTATTGTTAGTGTTATTAGTTGCTAGAGGGATACAAAAACGCATCGCAACCCCAATAGAGGGACTGTCTCTATTATTACAAGATGTTTCCAAAAACCATAATTACAATGCACGTGCAGAGCGAAGTAATATAGAAGAAGTTAATACACTCGCCACCAATTTAAACGTTATGCTAGCGCGAACTCAAAACCAATTAGAGCGCCATAAAGCTGATAAACAAGAAATAAAACAACTCAATCAAAGCCTAGAAGAAAAAGTAAATCAGCGAACTATCGCGTTAAGAGAAGCAAATCAAGAACTTCTCAATACCCTCGAAAGAATGCACCAATACCAGAATCAAATTGTTGAAAACGAGAAAATGGCCTCGCTTGGACAAATGGTTGCGGGCGTTGCTCACGAAGTAAATACCCCTATCGGTTTAGGTGTTACAGGCTCTACTCTATTACGCGACAAGTTATCTGATATAAAAACAGCGTTCGAACAAAAAAGTTTAACATCCAAGCAGCTCGAGCGATTCATTGGTGATGGTATAGAAAACCTTGATTTAATCTATAGAAACTTAAATCGAGCTGCCGATCTTATCTCTAGCTTTAAACGCGTTGCAGTTAGCCAAGATCTAGAGCTCAGCTCTGATGTAAACGTAACCAGCTTACTGAACAATATTATGACAGCAATGAAAGCTGATATTGTAACCAAAAACCCAGTTATAGATGTTCAATGCTCCACAGACTTAACCGTTAGTAGTAAAGCAGGCCCTTTACAACAGGTCTTCGAGCAACTCATATCTAATTCGTTGCTCCACGCTTTTAAAAGCATCGAAAACAACATAATTCATATAAATATTACACGGACTAGTGGACAGCTTTCCATTATTTATACTGACAATGGCGGTGGAGTACCCGTTTCCATTCGTAAACGAATTTTTGACCCCTTTGTCACCACGAAAAGAGGTGAAGGGGGCAGCGGCCTTGGTATGCATTTAGTCTATAACTTAGTGACGCAAGCTTTAAATGGTAATATCGCGTTAGATGAAGCATATGACAACGGCACTCGATTCATCATTACATTGCCTTTGGTAGAGATAGGGTAATGCGAAGTATATTTATTATACTGGTACTTTTTGCATATCCTGCCTGTGCAAAAAGCCCAAATGAGGTACGTTCTGCTTTTTTATATCAAATGGCTAAATTTATTGAGTTCCCTAATCAACAAACAAAAATATCGACTCGCTTTTGTTTTTATCAAATAAATACCGGACCTGGTGCTATTTTAGCTAAAAATAAAAAACTAAAAATAAGAAAACGGCCAATCGAAGTTATTAAAATAGCAAATAGTTCAAATATAATGGAACTTTCTCAACAGTGTGATATCACATACATTGATGAAACGAATGAAAATGATATACTGTCTACTTGGACCGATACAACCTCTTTAAATATGGTTTTGGTTGGAGATAACATAGAGTTTCTAGAAGATGGTGGTGTCGCTTCATTGGTCCAAGAAGGGAGTAAAATCCGACTGTATATAAATAAGCAACAGGTTACACAGCATAATTTTACTGTGTTATCTAGATTACTTGCAGTTTCTAAGTTTCATCCCAACTGATTTTACTTGTTAACAATTGGATATACTCCTATAATCGTAAATATTCGGTTTTATTAGATAGCACCGAATAACATGTAAATAATATATTCCGAAAAGGTTAATTTATAATGCAAACGCCAGTCATTCTGATTGTAGAGGATGAAGACGTAACTCGCCTGAACCTCGTTAGTTTATTTGAAGCAGAAGGTTACAAAGTAATTGAAGCCATTGATGGCGATGACATGCATGACAAACTGACAACGCATGACGACGTCAATCTTGTTGTTATGGACATCAATCTTCCAGGTAAAAACGGCTTAATCTTAGCGCGTGAACTACGCCAAAAAAGAAATATCGGCTTAATTTTCCTAACTGGTCGCGATAACGATGTTGATCGCATCCTTGGGCTGGAAATTGGTGCTGATGATTACATCACAAAACCATTTAACCCACGAGAGTTAACTATTCGTGCTCGTAACTTGATCTCTAGAACTGGTTCAGCAGGTGAAGAGTCAGCCATCGAGAGTAATGGTGTGATCACGTTTAATGGTTGGGAATTAGATGAAAATAGTCGTTGCTTAACGTCTCCTGCGGGAGAAGCAAAGCGCTTGCCTAAAGGTGAGTATCGAGCACTTCGTTTAATGCTAGATTCACCGGGTAGAATTTTTAGCCGTGAGCAATTAATTAAGCACATGACAGGTCGCGAACTTCGTGCGAATGACCGTACCGTTGATGTAACGATACGTCGTATACGTAAGCACTTTGAAAGTGACAGCAATACCAGCGAACTGATCAGCACTATTCATGGTGAAGGTTATCGTTTTATCGGTAAAATTGACGGTTAATTATACTGGCTGTTTTGCACTTATATAAAGGGGCTTATTTAGCCCCTTTATTTATTCTTATTGCTACATACGAACCTGCTAAAGAAACACTAACTCTCTTTATTAGAACCGAGTACGCTAATTGCGTCTTTTAACGATGCTTGACCGTCTTTTATTTTCTCTTCGAGTTCAACAACCCACTGACTTAACTTGTCAGCCCCAACGTTATCTGCATCGAGTTCCATTACTTTGGCATGTAACTGCACTTCCTGTAAACCCACAGAGCCTGCGGCTCCTTTAAGCTTATGAGCAACCGAACTATACTCTTCAATATCACCAGCACTTAATGCACTGCGTAACTCTTCACAATATTTAGGGTTTAACGTTTCAAATAAATCACTACTGCGCTTAAAAGGCTTAACACCCATAGAGGAGACAAAGTCGATGATCGTTTCTACATCAAGCAAACAGTAGTCTTCACTATTGAGCACTATCACTGACTGTTCGTCGCCTCCTGTATGCGCTTTATTTGAGTCAATTCCAAATAACTCTGCCAACATTTTATCTAAACGTGTTGTATTAATTGGCTTCGCCAATGCGCCTTGAATACTAATCCCTTGCAACTCCTGCTCTGCACTTCGCACATTTGCGGTCAGGGCAACAATTGGCAAGTTATCATAGTGACTATCTGCTCTCACTTCCCTTGCTACTACATCACCATTAATATCTGGGAGTTGCATATCCAGTAGAATTAAATCAAGTTCATCTTCTGTTGCGACCAGCGATAAAGCATCTTCACCCGTTTCAGCCCAGATCACTTCATGCCCGCGCTGCTCTAATAAATTAGTTGCTATTTCAGCATTTAATGGCACATCTTCCACCAGCAAAATATATAGGCTTCTACCTGCATAGCTTTGCACCTTAGGTGCACTGCAGAGTGTCAGTGGTATTTCAACATCAAATCGACTGCCCTGCCCCTCGATACTGCTAACATGTATTTGTCCGTTCATAGCGCTAACCAGCGCTTTTGTTACTGCCAGACCAATCCCCGATCCAATCGCATTCGCACCAGTTGTATCTGGCGCTTTATAATACATGTCAAAGATACGCGCTTGTTGATCACTAGGTATGCCCATTCCAGTATCGATAACACTAAATGATAACCACTGACCCGACTCTCGGTTCTCTCTTTTAAACTCTAATGTCACACTGCCTCGATGAGTGAACTTCACCGCATTATTAATCAAATTCCATAATACTTGCCTTAAACGAGTTGGATCTAACAATGCGTAAATGTCCAAAATCCCTGTGCGATGAATTAAAAACTCTAAACCTTTTTGATCCGCTATAAGACCGGTAAAATTGACCACGTCATTAATAAAATCAGAGACATTAATACTGTCGGTTGCAATATCAAGCTGCTCTCTGTCAATTTTATCCAAATCAATGATGTCATTAAAAATATTGCCAAGTGTTTCCGCACTAGAAAAAATAGTATTACACCAACTTTTCTGCTGCTGGGTAAGCTCGGAGTCCAGCATCATACGAGTAAGACCAACAATACCATTCAGTGGGGTTCTTAATTCATGGCTTAAGGTTGCAATAAATTTACCCTTGTCTTTATAAGCGGTTTCCAATGCTTGCTCAGCTTCTTTACGGCTTGTAATATCGCGGCCAAACGCAAGTAATCCGATGTATTCCCCTTTATCATTAATAAAAGGTAGTTTTCGCATTTCGAACCAACGACTTTCACCATCAACCGGATACTCTACATCTAAGGTCATGGGTTGTTGTGTTGTCGCAACTTCAGTATCAGTACGAAGTACCTCTGGTAAGTAATCCTGAGGGTAAATGCTCTCAACCGACTGACCAATTAATTCTCCACTACTTTTGCCAATAACCAGTTCAAACATCTTATTACATCCAGCGAATATGCCATGTTGGTCTCGGTAATAAAACAAATCCGGAGAAGAGTCGACTATTGAGCGTAAAAGCATACTTTGCTGTGCAAGCTCTTGCTGCGTTTTCTTACGTTCAGCTATTTCTTTACGCAGCTCTTCGATTGCACGATGCTTTGCGTGCAATGCCATTTTTCTCTCATCAACTTCATTATTTAAACGATTAATATTGTCTTTGAGTGTTTGGTTTAATAGCTTTTCTTGCTGAGTGGCAGATTCTAAATAAATTTTCGATGCTTCCAGCTGCCGCATTGCATAAATGGTTATCGAAATCAGTACTGGGGACGTTACACCTGCAAAAAATAGTACGGCTAACACATCAACAATGATTATTTCACCCAATGCAATGTAATAGAACATGCAAGATAAAATAAGGGATACGAGCAACAAAAATGCATAGCAAAACAATCCAGCTGCTTTATCACCAAACTTATTGAGAAGGCTTACCAATACACGGCCCCACGGGCCAAAAGAAGATTCAATCATAGTTACCACTTACCCTATTAACCTGCCCATTATACCTAAGCACTAATAAGAAGCTAATTATCCCTGTTATTCGTATCGTTTGTTTCTATACTGTATAGCCAACTGCACGAAATGACACTTTATCGATACCATTTCTTTTACATTCATAGGCAAATGGTCAAGTTTTAGTGTAATATGCGCGACTTTAATTGTCGTGACAATGAGGGTATACATGCAAACAACAATGCCAGACATCGCACATTCAGCCGACGCTTTGCAAACAGGCAAGCTAGACTGGGTAGGCATGGGCAATATCGAACTACCACTACTTTTTGCCAGTAAAGGTCTAAGCGATACGCATGTTACAGCAAAAGCCGATGCATTTGTAAACTTACAAAAAGAAGATGCTAAAGGCATTCATATGTCACGGCTGTTTTTGGCTTTAGACACGTTATCGTGTGAACAAAGTCTTACACCTAAAACGCTCACACAAGTTCTTGATAGCTTTATCTCAAGTCACCAAGATTTAAGCAATGCGGCTAAAGTCTCAATTCACTTCGAATTACCGTTACGCCGTCAGTCATTATTAAGTCAAAAGCAAGGTTGGAAAAGTTACCCCGTGACAGTAACCGCAACACTCAACGATGGTGTTGCGCGTATTGAACTCGGTGTTGACGTTACTTATTCATCCACTTGCCCGTGTTCAGCAGCATTAGCTAGACAGCTAATTCAAAATGCTTTTGCAGACAAGTTTCAACAACAAACCGTTGATACTAAGCAAGTACATGCATGGTTAGGTACCACTGAAGGGGTTCTTGCTACACCTCACTCACAAAGAAGTATCGCCAATATAAAGGTTTTACTAGCATCCGATTGCGAAGAATTCGATATATTGACCCTCATAAATCAAGTTGAAAATGAACTAAAGACCCCAGTCCAAGCAGCCGTAAAGCGTGAAGACGAGCAAGAGTTTGCACGTTTAAACGGTCAAAATCTCATGTTTTGCGAAGACGCGGCCAGAAAACTTAAAGCGCTGTTCAACCAGACCAACTACCAAGATTTTTTTGTGAAAATTAACCATTATGAATCACTGCATGCGCACGATGCGGTTGCCTACGCAGTCAAAGGCATAGATCAAGGCTACAAAGCTTAATCGTAGCCAATCTGAAAATAAACTAGAACCACTCTACAACTCGGCACAGCATTTGCTTAATGACATTAAGTGTCAAATTGTTGTTGTGGAGTGTTCTATGGAATTCGCTTTATTATCTATTTTAGCTTTGGTTGTTGTTGCGTCGATTGTTGCGGCAAAATATAGTGATGCCGGTGGCAACCCCTATCCGTTTAGCCGTAAAGAATCTGTTTTTAGTACCGTTGAAGCATCATTTCTTACTTTATTAGAGCGCGCTGTTGGTGATAAATTCAAAATTGTGAGCCGGGTAAAGCTCATTGACTTAATTGAATGTAAACCCGGCTTATCAAAAAAAGCTCGCAGATCAGCCCTCACAAAAGCAAAAAACAAACAACTCGATTACGTACTTGTCGATAAAGAAACATTGAATATTGTCGCTGCCGTTGATCTAGTTAACAACAGTAATAAAGGTGGGCACAAAGCGCAACGAGATTGGTTCGTCAATGGTGCTCTTGAATCTGCCAATATCCCCCATATTCGTATGAAAGTTAAAGCCGGGTACAAAGCAAGTGAAGTACGCAACGCCATTTTATTTAAACTAGGTAAAACCCCACAACCCCCTAAAAAGTCACGATCTCGAGTCGAGAAACCTGCGGTTATGTCGCCTTCACAAGCAAAAGCCCATTCAACTAATTTAGCAGAAATTTAACACTTAGAATAAAATAGCAGGTAACCTCCTGCTATTTTCTGCTGTGCAAAGGCATATTCTACAAACTCGCATTTAAGCCAACCTTAGGTATAATATTCAATAACTTTGTTTAGGAACTAAATCATGAAAATAGGTATTATTGGTGCCATGGAGCCGGAAGTAGCCATATTGCGAGATGCTATTGCCAACAAAACACAAACCAGCAAAGGTGGCTTTACATTTTATACTGGCGAACTTTCTGGTCATACCGTGACGCTAGTTCAGTCGGGCATTGGGAAAGTTGCTGCAACCGTTGCAACAACTTTACTCATCGATAATTTCGAACCGGACTGTATTATTAACACCGGCTCAGCAGGTGGCTTTGAGCCTTCATTGAATGTCGGTGATGTGGTTATATCAAGCGAAGTACGTCACCACGATGTTGATGTTACAGCGTTTGGTTATGAGATTGGTCAAGTACCCCAGATGCCTGCTGGCTTTGCGGCACACCCAGCTTTAATTGAAGCAGCTCAAAAAAGTGTTGCAACCTTGTCCAATACACAAACTATGATTGGTTTGATCTGTACTGGTGATTCATTTATGTGTGAACCGACACGCATTGAACAAGCCCGTACAGATTTCCCTACTATGCTCGCGGTTGAGATGGAAGGAGCAGCCATTGCCCAAGCCTGTCACGTCCTGCATACTCCTTTTGTTGTGATACGCTCATTATCTGATATTGCAGGAAAAGAGTCGCCACAGTCCTTTGAAGAATACTTGGAAGTTGCTTCTATTAACTCATCAAAGCTGGTTAACGAACTGCTTGAGCAACTAACAACCGTAACCCTTTAGCGTGATACTCGAGCTACTGCAGGCCCAGCAGGGCTTGCTTATTTTTGTGATGGCTATAGCATGTGCACATCTGTTTCCTATGCACTATAACTATCACCCATTTACTCTTTTAGAATTGGTTTTTAAAGGTATTGCTGAACGCGTCTACCAACCATCAAACAACAAAGCACATCAATACTTATCAGGCACACTGGCTTGCTGTCTTCCAATTCTTGTATTTTTACTTTTATCCGTCGGTATAAGCGTACTTGCATTTCATCCTCAATGGTTAGGAGGTGTCGCACTGTATTTGTGTCTTGACACTCAAACAACAAATCGTACTAAACGCATTGCAACTTTATTAAAGCAGGGCCAAAAAGCCACAGCAAGGCAACTTTTGGCCACTATCGTTGCACGGGATGTGGCAAACCTTTCCAGCATGGGAGTTGCTAAAGCTTGCATTGATAGTACTGCGTTACGGACCATCAGACATTACTACGTAATGGTTATATTCTATTTACTTGGTGGGCCTGTGCTGGCTCTCATATACAAACTACTGCTGCTCTGTAATCACGCATGGCGAGCGCACCTTGCCCCCAACATACATTATATGAAGCCACTAAATACCATTATTACAGTTATAGAGTGGTTTCCTATTCGTGGGTTTGTATTCTTGATCTCACTCAGTCTCAATTATAAAAAAGTTCGCCATTACTTAAAGCATTACGCACGCTTTTTTTACCAACAAAACTCAGGTTGGATTTTATGCTTCTTTGCAGCAAATCTACACACCCAACTAGGCGGTCCTTGTATGTACCAAGCCAAACGGTTTAATAAAATGCGTATTGGCAGTGATAGACCACCTGAGCCTGATGACTTAATACAGTTGCTTACCTTATTGAACCGCGTTCGCCTATTTAGTGCGTTAGTATTAACCCTATTTTGGATAGTGTATCAAACTCTAGTTAACTACCCTTAACGCAATCATTCTGGCTGACAAATCCATACTTAGCTGACACATGAATTGCAAAACACACAAACAAAAATGGCCAGCATTGCTGACCATTTTTACTTTACCCTAAACGAAGGGACTCGCTATTTAGCTTACGGTTATTTTAGCAAATTTACGTTTGCCGACCTGATAAATAGCCGTACTGCCTTTTTCAATAACTAACTTGGTATCCGTCACTTTTTCTTCACCATTTAGCTTAACCGCACCTTGTTTAATCATACGCATGGCTTCAGAAGTACTTGCAACTAAACCAGCTTCTTTCAACAAAGCGGTAATAAACGTTGTGGCGTCTGCAATTTCAATGGTCAGTTCTGGAATATCATCTGGTAGCGCATTTTTTTGAAAGCGCTGAATAAAATCTTGATGCGCTGCTTGTGCATCCTCTTCACTGTGAAAACGTGCAATCATTTCCTTTGCAAATTCGATTTTGATGTCTCGTGGATTACGACCATTCGTAACCTCTTCTTTCAAGCTCGCTATTTCTTCAAGTGATAAGGCACTTAATAATTCATAGTAACGCCACATCAAATCGTCTGAAATAGACATCACCTTACCAAACATTTCCGTTGGTGCATCGGTGATCCCGATATAATTACCTAAAGACTTAGACATTTTTTGAACGCCATCGGTCCCTTCTAATAACGGCATCATTAGTACCGTTTGTGGCTTTTGCCCTTCTGATTTTTGCAGCTCTCGGCCCATCAGCAAATTAAAACGCTGATCTGTTCCACCTAATTCAACATCAGCTTTCAATGCAACCGAATCCCAACCTTGTACTAGAGGGTATAGAAACTCATGGATTGCAATTGATTGACCATTAGCATAACGCTTTTTAAAATCATCACGCTCAAGCATACGAGCAACAGTTTGGCTAGCTGCAAGCTTAATCATGCCTGCACTGCCCAATTGTTCCATCCAAGTAGAGTTAAACGCAACTGTCGTTTTTGCAGGATCTAATATTTTAAATACTTGCTCTTTATAGGTTTCTGCATTGGCTAGCACATCATCACGAGTCAATGGCTTTCGTGTTACATTTTTGCCGGTTGGATCACCTATCATCCCTGTAAAATCACCAATTAAGAAAATCACCTCATGACCTAAGTCCTGAAAGGTCTTTAACTTATTGATTAGAACAGTGTGGCCTAAATGCAAATCAGGGGCTGTTGGGTCAAAACCTGCCTTGATCTTTAACTTTTTACCTGACTTGAGTCTTTCTTTTAATTCGTCCTCAATCAGGATTTCCTCTGCACCGCGCTTTATCTCTGCAAATGCAGTATCTAAGTCCACCATTCATCGCTCCAAAAATTTCAGTTTATCTGTCGATTCTAGCCTATATTGAGATCAGTTTAAATGCACAAAATACTGGTATTAGCGCTTTATTGCGTATATCCTGCAATAATATCTATAATATTTCTTGACATCAGAAAAGGCGCTTTATGGTTAACGTGGTGCACAAGCTCCCTAAAAAACACAAACTGCTAATTCTGGGCGTTGCATCGGCAATGGCTATTATTGCTCTGATCCCATCAGAAAAAGCAACCGCATCCAAAGATCATGATAAAAAAGCACTCGAAATTGGCAAGCGCTATGAATTGCCGATTAAAGTCAGTGAATCACCAGAGCAGTTAACTGAATTAAATTCAGTGACGACAGAAAATGCTGAGTCACAGGTTATATTTGATTTTGAAGATCACGCAGTTAAATCGGGTGACAGTTTAGCAACAATATTTAAACGGGCAGGCTTTTCAGCAAAAACCCTGCACAGCTTAGTTAACACCAATGCTGAAACACGAAAACTTAAAAAAATCCACCCAGGGGAAGTGTTAAGCTTTGCAACCAGTCCTGAAGGCAACCTCGCTCAGCTTAAGTACATATTATCAAAAACAGATACTTTGCTCGTCACTCGCAATTCTGAGGGCCGTTATGATACAGCCATACAAAGCAAGGAAATTGAGACGGTAGAAAAGTCAGCGGGTGGTGCTATATCATCTAGCTTTTGGACCGCTGGTATTGCTGCGGGATTAAGCGAACGCCAAATAATGAACTTTGCCGATATTTTCGGCTGGGATGTGGACTTTGCAAATGATATTCGTAAAGGTGATCAATTCTCCATCGTGTACGAGTCCCACTTTGTTGATGGTGAAGAAATAGGCAATGGAAAAATAATCGCCGCTGAGTTCATTAATCAAGGCGAGCGCTATACCGCAATTCGCCACACAGATGATAACTTTTATACCGCACAGGGACGCAGTATGCGAAAAGCTTTTTTACGCGCCCCTGTCAACTTTAAGTATATCAGCTCGAGCTTTAACCCTCGTCGCCTTCACCCAGTCACAGGAAAACGTTCTGCACATAGGGGAATTGATTATGCAGCGAGAACAGGTACCCCTGTCGTCTCGTCTGGTGACGGTAAGGTCATAAAGTCAGGCCGCAATCACCTCAATGGCAATTACATATTCATTCAACATGGCAGTAAGTACGTCACCAAATATCTACATTTAAATAAACGACACGTACGTAGTGGTCAAAAAGTTAAGCAAGGTCAAAAGATTGGGACCGTTGGTGCAACAGGCCGTGTTACTGGTGCGCATCTACACTACGAGTTTCTGGTGAATGGCGTACATAAGAATCCAAAAACAGTAAAACTACCAAAATCTCAATCTTTACCAAAAAATGAGTTAGCTAAGTTTAAACCCGCTGCAAAAACACGATTGGCTCAGCTACAGCGTCATAGAGAGCTGCAATTAGCACTGAATAATTAAGTACCACTTACCAAAAGATCAAAAACCTCGCATTAGCGAGGTTTTTTATGGAAATAATGCCTATTATCTTGCATTATTTCTTTGTCTATTACTTGTCACTTTTGGCTTGGTATTCGCTTTCTTAAACTGGCTGAACCCACTGTGCCTTGTTAAAGCTGGACGAGATCCCCTTTTATTAGAGGCTGCTTTTTCATTGCGCCCTTCTTCAGGGACGAGACAATTAGGCCCTTTACCAATTAAGTTTGCTTTACCCATTTTACGCAGTGCTTCACGGATCATAGGCCAGCCTGATGCATCATGGTAACGTAATATCGCTTTATGTAAACGACGCTGCCGAGCACCTTTAGGCACAGCAACTGATTCCTTATTATTTTTAATATTCCGTAATGAATTCATTTCGGTGTGATAAATCGTGGTTGCATTTGCCATAGGAGATGGATAAAAATTTTGTACTTGATCAAGTTTGAAATCATTACTTTTTAACCACAGCGCCATATTTACCATATCTTCATCAGTGGTACCTGGGTGAGCTGAAATAAAATAAGGGATCAAATATTGTTTTTTGCCCGCTTCTTTTGAGTACTTGTCAAATAACGCTTTAAACTTGTCATATGTTCCCATACCAGGCTTCATCATCTTAGATAACGGCCCTTGCTCTGTATGCTCTGGCGCAATTTTCAAATAGCCCCCCACATGATGACTCACGAGCTCTTTAACATATCTTGGGTCTTCAATCGCTAAATCATAACGAACCCCTGATGCAATGAGGATTTTTTTAATCCCTTCCACATCTCTGGCTTTTCGATATAAATCAATTGTAGGCGTGTGATCAGTATCCATATGCTTACATATGTCAGGGTAGACGCAAGACAACCTGCGACATGTACTTTCTGCTTTCTTACTTTTACAGCGCAATTTATACATATTTGCCGTCGGACCGCCAAGATCAGATATCACCCCTGTAAATCCAGGTACTTTATCTCTGATCTGCTCTATTTCTTCAATAATAGACTCTTCAGAGCGACTTTGAATAATACGCCCTTCATGTTCGGTGATAGAACAAAAGCTACAGCCACCAAAGCACCCACGCATAATATTGACTGATGTTTTTATCATGTCATACGCTGGAATTTTCGCATCTCCATAACTCGGATGTGGTATACGTTGATATGGCAGGCCAAACACCATATCCATTTCTTCGGTTTCTAAAGGGAATGCAGGCGGGTTTACCCATACAGATCGATTACCGTGGCGTTGAAACAACGCTCTAGCACAACCGGGGTTCGTTTCTTGGTGTAAAATGCGAGATGCATGTGCATACAGAGGTTTGTTAACACTAACTTGTTCGAAAGCAGGTAATTTTACATACACTTTTTCCCAAGGCTTTAATCTTGGTGGCTGAACTGTTATCGGTTTTGCTGCTTCTTCTGCTAGATTTACACCTGCTTTGGCAAACTCTGATTTACTACATCCCACATCATCCGCACCATAAGGATTTGGGATAGGGTCTATTTTACCCACTTTATCAATCGCGGTAGAGTCACTTCCTCTCCATTGTGGCAAGGGCTCCTTACGGATCACTGCTGTACCACGAATATTTTGAATGGAGGCTACCGGATCCCCTTTGGCAATACGATGTGCAACTTCAACCAGAGGCCGTTCTGCATTGCCATAAATTAGAATATCTGCTTTTGCATCAAAGATAATACTTCTGCGTACTTTTTCCTGCCAGTAATCATAATGTGCTATTCGACGAAGGCTGGCTTCAATACCGCCAATGATCAAAGGCACTTCTTTATATGCTTCTCTGCAACGCTGACTATAAACAACAACAGCTCTATCGGGACGCATTCCCCCTACATTACCTGGTGTATAAGCATCATCATGGCGCATACGCTTTTCAGCGGTATAACGATTGATCATTGAGTCCATATTACCGGCCGTTACCCCAAAAAATAGGTTTGGCTGACCCAAGGTCATAAATGCATCTTTGCTTGACCAATCTGGCTGGGCAATAATACCCACCCGAAACCCTTGAGCCTCTAATACTCGACCAATAACCGCCATACCAAAACTAGGGTGGTCAACATAAGCATCGCCCGTTACAAGTACGATATCACAGCTATCCCAACCTAATTCATCCATTTCTTGACGTGTCGTCGGTAGGAATGGGGCTACGCCATAACACTCAGCCCAATATTTTGGGTAAGAAAATAACGATCGTTCTGCTTTGAGTGCGCTCATAGTGGTACCTGCAGGAAAAAAGAGTCGAATTATAACTTAATTATCTGCATGCTCATACTATAGAATATTCCAACGAACAGGATAAACAAATGCGCTATAGGAACAAGCAACATACGCCTTTTGATACGTCACTTTATTACGGTTAAGGTTTATAGTTTTTCAAAAAGTCCATGAGTTCGTGGCTCGGCATTGGCTTAGCATACATAAAGCCTTGCACTTCATCGCACCCTAATTGTTTGAGTAAGTCTGCTTGAGCTTGCGTCTCAACCCCTTCAGCTATCGTTTTTAGCCCTAAGTGACGCCCTAATGAAACCACCAGGTCTGCAATTGCACCGCTGTCATTGTCTGGAATATCTTTAATGAATGCACGGTCAATTTTCAATCGTGCCAAAGGCAACTTCTGTAAGTAGCTTAATGATGAAAACCCAGTACCAAAATCGTCAATTGCGACTTCAACACCAAACTCTTGAAGCTCTTGCAAAGTGTCAATAACAACCCCGATTTCGTCCATAACCACACTTTCAGTAACCTCTAACTCTATCTTTTTTGGATCAACTTGATGTGCCAATAATGTGTTCTTTACACCTTGAGCATAATTTGCAACTTTAAACTGTGGGACCGACACGTTCACTGCAACACTGATATCTAGCCCAACACTCACAAGCTGCTTTTGCTGTTGACAGGCTTGCTCTAAAACCCACTGACCAATATCCACAATTAACCCGGCATCTTCTGCAAGTGGTACAAAGATAGCCGGTGAAATATAGCGGCCATTACCTGAAGGCCAGCGTAACAAAGCTTCGCACCCTATTACCGCTAATGTATCAAGAGATAATTGTGGCTGATACCACACTTCCAGTTTGCCTTGTTCGAAATCTTGTCGCAATTGTCGGATGAGTCCTAACCGCCACGCCATTTTCTCTTCTAAATCTGGTGAATACCAGTCGATAAACTTTTTACCTTGTTTCGCTTGATTCAACGCAATATACGCAAGCTTTAAAGTATCGATACCCAGTTTACTGAAATCACTTTGCTCGCAAATCCCTACATGAAAATGCATCGTTAAAATATGCTCGTTAACTTGATAGGGGATCATTAACGCTTCAATAAAATGTTGCTCATCAAAGCTGCTTTTAGGTAGTAGCAAACCAAAAACATCGGCACCAATTCTTGCGATAAGCTCCGCATCGATAAACTCTTGCTGTAACCGCTGCATCACTGCTAATAGCAACTGATTACCGACTTCTTGCCCTAAACCATTATTAATATCTGAGAATTGCGCTATATCAATAATAACAAAAAGCAGTTCACTCGTTACTGCCGACGGTGTCGTACTATCTTCGATATAATAACGTTCAACTTGTTGAGAAAAACTACTTCGATTTGGTAATTTTGTTAAAGGATCTTTATAAGCTACGTCTCGTAACTCATTGAATAATTTTATGTTATCTAAACCAACGCTCACATTCGCCAGAAAGATTTCCATAAACTGCAGCTGCGCTGCATTTGGTTTAACATCGAGCTCTAGATAGACTGCTGCACGGCGGTTTTTTCCTTGCAGCAACACCGTAATATCGTGCTCTGTTTGTTGATGCTTGGCAAAGTCAAAACAGTTCTGAACCTGCATAATAACTCTGCCATTGTCTAGCTGCTCTAACCCTTGACCAAAAAAAGCTTGATAATCCGATGTACCACCGAGCACCACAATGCGTTTATCATCTCCATGATTACCACTGACAATACCATTGGGCTCACTGTCCAATATTTTAGCTAACTGCATAACCACAGCTAAACCAAACGTTTTCATATCGCTATGCCCTAAAATGGCATGAGACGCTTCAAGAATACGAGTTAATGCTGTGCTTTGTGCCTCCAGCTCACAGATTTGTTGATAGGAACGGATCGCTGTCATTAAAGAAGTGACAAGTTTGCTGCGAGTAAGCTCTGTTTTCATTTTATAGTCATTAATATCGTATTCACGGATCACTTGCTCTTCAGGCGCATATCCTGGTTGTCCCGTTCTCAAAATAATACGAACATTATGATTTTGTAACTCATCGCGCACACGTCTAACTACGGTAAGTCCCGCATCATCACTTTCCATTACTACATCAAGTAACAGAATGCATATTTCAGGATTATGTACTAAAGCATCAATAGCCTCAGTTCCTGAATAAGCATGATGAAAACGAAGTGCACGGCCCCAAAATTCAACTCCAGAGAGAGCCAATTTCGTCACTGAATGAATTTCAGGATCGTCATCTACAACAAGTACATCCCAAAAGTCACTGGTTGTCACCTGTTCGTGCGTATCTTCATCATGATCTAAAAACAAAAAATCATCTTGCTCAGACGCCATTCTCTATCCTTCAACTCACTTACCGCTTTAAAGTTAAAGCTTTGCGCTTAATCGCTTGTTTACCATACTACGAAATGTGGTACATTTTTACTACCACGTTCAGAATTTATTAACACCCAAGAAATATTATAGACGATGTTCAAACACTTGCGTGAAGTAAGTTGATAAATAAAGCTAGGAGTTAATTATTAAACTATTCATATCTGCTGTGAAAGCACTGCTATCTGTTGTGCTATTAGCCATAATCTTTGGACTAATACTGCCACATCAATATCAAGTTACTCAAAGCAGAACAATTCAAACTCAAAACACTTCAGATGTTAACTTGTTGTTAGACCTAAAAAATTGGCCTGAAATCATGGCTTGGCATACCTACTCAGGGTTAACGTCTCCTAAAATATCTATTCCTAGTACAGGTATAGGCGCACATATAAAACTTGAACATACCATTGGCTATTTAGAAATAACCATTGTAAAGCAAACCACAAACCGAATAGCGTTTTCTGTGCTCATTAATGACGAGCACACAGGATACGGAAAACTCATCATTACGCCTACAGGGTCTAGTACAAAAATTGAATGGTACTTGAACGGAACCATTCATTCGAGCATACTCGGAGGGTATATGGCACTTTACTGTGAATTCTTTTTAAAACAAATGATTATCTCAGCTACAAACAACCTAAACTCACAGTTAAAATTACAGGCAAACCCATGACCGTAAAAAATGCACAAGTTAAATCCAGTCTGGCATTATTAATCGAAGAAAAACTTGGGATCACCATGATTAAAAAACCTTTTAGGGGCAATCATAGTGGCTCTGATGATAGTTATAGTGCTAAAGGAAAAACGCAAATTGATTACGTTGTGCAAAGTAATCAAAGTCCGCTGAAACGCGCGTTAAAGCGTCAACAGCTGAGTAAAATTCAAAGACAGTTAAATATCGAAACCATTATGGGTCAAGCATTAGCACTGTGCCCCGATGTCACAAGCCGAGGCCGGCCCGACCCTGACTGGTTAGAACACTTTATCGGATTAGCTGAGGACATTGCGAACCAAGCCATGCAAAAACTGTGGGCCAAAATTCTCGTTGGTGAAACTGTCTCGCCTGGTACTTTTTCAATAAAAAGCTTGCAAACATTGAAACTGATGACGCAAAGAGAAGCCACTGCGCTACAAAAGTGTGCGCCACTTTGCGGCTATTTAGAAAAAGAAGACAGCTACTTAATTTTGATTGGCTATTACAAAAAACCATCATTTTTTGACTTGCTGAAAAAAGGTAATAAGGAGTCGATTAATTTAAGTAAAGCGGGGTTAAGCTTTCCTAATATTCTGACTTTAATGGATATTGGTTTACTTTATAGAAAAGAAATAGAATCATCAAACCTAAAGCCCGAAACCCCATTTACGCTGTCTTTTCAAGGAAAAAAACTCATATTAACCCCCAAAAGCAACGAACTTGTACTCAGCTATTACAAGTTAACACAAACTGGTGATGAACTTAAAAAACTGATCACCATGCCCATCAATAAGCAATATAAAAACCAGCTAGAGCACATATTCAGTGAAGAGTTTGAGTGTCAATGGACATAAAAAAACCCTGAACACTCAGGGTTTTTCACAATACCTTAAAGATAAGATTGCTTAGAAATGCAGCTGAATACCAGCGAATGGCCCTGATGATTCAATATCTGTACTAATGTCATCAACATCATCAAGTTCAAGTTTCATTGAACGATATCCCGCACGTACAGCGACATCTACCGCTAAATTATCAATAAACTCCCACGCAATACCCACTTGATAATCTCTGATCTTACTATCGTCAATGGCAAGCATGCTTCCTTCAGCAAATAAGCTCAGCCCAGTCATTGGTAGTCCAACTTCTGCCCGCGCGTAGCCCAAAGGGACCACACCAGAGAAGTCTTTACTTTCAGTCACTGACTGTCCGTCGGCTGTACCGGTCAATTTAATTGAGCCATCAAACTGCTTAAAGTTAACACCAAAGTCAAATGACACTAAGTCATTATCAAACAATTCATAATACAAAGTGTAATCGATATGGTTTAAGTCAGTTATGGTATTAGCCTGAGTACCAACGGTATAGTTCTTGCCATTAAACTCAAAGGTTTCTGTAAGCGTTGCCGAGCCATTCAGCTCAAGCTCTGTGTACCTGAGCTTTATATTAGGGACCAGTGGAACCGGATGTTCCAACGCAGCATAAAAACTTGTAAAAGTTTCATCTTCAAAATCAAATGTTTGTGCATTACCTTTTTCCTGATAACTGCCCGAGCTATCGGCCTGCCAACCTTCAGCTCCTAAATATAAACCAAGCAGTGTATCCGCTTGTGCTACAGGTGCTAAGCTTGCCATAGACAAAGCAGCGACTAAACAGTACTTTTTCATTTTTGATCCTTGCGCTAAGAGTTCACTAAGTTCAATATCAGCTATTTCAGCCATGAATTGAAGCGTGCCATAATTATTCCAAACTTACGCTAACTATACAGAAAAAATATGAAGATATGAGAGAATTAAGAGTATTTTTTGTAGTTTATTGTAAGGCGTTAAAGCCAAATATCACGCCTTTAAGTTAACCACAAGCACGGTACTACTTAATACGCTACTACTTAATACGGCACTACTTCATAACCTTCATAAAAAAGGCACTATACGCGCCTTTTTACATAACATTACGATGGCTTAAGGCCGGTAATAGCACTCCTTTTGGCCGCTAAGGTGAGGTAATTTTCCTTTATAAGTCGCCATACATTGGTACCCCATTACTGCTAAGAACTCCTGTAAAGCATACTCGTCCTCAATTGAGGGTAAACTTGATTTGTCGACAGAATAATTAACCGTTACCTGATCATTGCCATTATAAACAAACTGCCAAATTGAACTCGGTTCACAATGCAACCCATTAAAGCGACATACTTGCTTCGGTATGACTTGCTCGCTAGAGAGGCTATGCATTTCACTGATCATAAAAAATGGTGGGAGCTTACTTGGCTCTTTTAATTGCGTAATTATCTCTTGAGCGGTTGTACTTATCACTTCATCTGAGGCCTGATTACCATTTAGACCGTTTTTTTTCATCAAACTAAGGGAAAAAGCCCGATCTCCCTCCTGTAACTCTTTCGGCATACAACTTTCAGACTGTGGGTGACAGGCGTCATCATCCTCAACATAATAATAAGAATAAAGCTCATCATTTAACGTGGCTCGTACGTAGTCTTCCATGAGTTGATAAGTAAACGCGCTAGAATGGCATTCGTTGGTGCACTCTACACCAAAGGCAATACGGCTAATATCTCGTCCAAAATTTTTAGTCACAATACTCAAACGCACTTCTTTACCTTGCGACATAAAGTAGCTAGATTTATCATTTTTTACGGTGTACGCTGCGCTGGGTAATACTGCCAAAACGGCACATAACGCGCCTATATTTAGGGGGAATTTCATTGTAATATTCCTTATATAAATACTATTCCATTTAAGTATTAATAATACGGCTATCAAACAGCCGCACCATTAAAGTTAACACAAACAATTAAAAAAAAACAAATAACACAGCGAAACTAGCTTATCCCTGAGCCAACAACTCACTTAACTCTATCAGTGCTGCATTCGCGCGCGAAATATAGTTTGCCATCACCAATGAATGATTCGCCACAAAGCCGAAACCACTGCCATTTAAGATCATCGGGCTCCACACGGTTTCTTGGGTCGCCTCCAATTCACGAATGATCTGCTGTAAACTCACTCGAGCATTTTTCTTTTCCAATACATCAGCAAAATCGTGTTCAACGGCTTTTAAAAAATGTAACAACGCCCAACTCGCGCCACGCGATTCGTAAAATACATCATCAATTTTCCACCAAGACGTTTTAACTTGGGTACTACTCGGTGCATAGGTTGCTTGATGAGCTGCGCTGTCCCCCGCTAAGTCTGTATTTACTCTATCTTGGCCAACACTGGCACTCAATCGCTGACTTAAGCTCCCTAAACGCTTTTCAGCCTCTTTTAACCACCCTCGTAAATTATCGGCTCTGGCATAAAACTGACTGTCTCGGTTATTCGGATCAGCAATCTGATCGCGATACGCCACTAAATGCTCAATACCTACTCGGTATTCGCCTTCAGCGCTCGGCCAAGCCCACGCTGTAGAACTAATATTGAACTGAGGTTGGGCTTTTTTAAGTGCCAAATGCTCTGTAGATTGAGACTGAGAACGACTAAAGTCTTTGCGCATAGACAAGGCCAAATCACGTACCATTTCCAGTGCGCCGTACTCCCATGCTGGCATATTATCCATAAACACACTTGGCGGCAGCACATCATTCGACAAATACCCACCGGGCTTGTCTAACAACGTCGTGCTCACTTCAACCAATGTATTTGCCGTCACATAGCCAACCACTCGCTGCTGTGTTCCTTGCTGTGATTGCTGCTCAGCTGCAGCGATAACATCAAACAACGCTGGCTCAGAACTCCAATAAATAGCAAGTATATAGCCACCGAACAACAGGGTAATGAAGCCTGCTATTACTTTATTTAAATGTTGCTGCATGATCACTCCTCATGATGATGGTGTGCGTTTTTAACTTTTTTGAATGAGTCTTTTAAAGAAACAACGTGTATTTGTGTAAAGACTTGTTCGCCATTTGCAAAGTGTAATGTCAATTTGCGTTTTTCACCTGTCGTTAACGCTGATTTTGGCTCAAAAGCCATTAAATGATAACCTCCAGGTTGAAATTTCACTTGCGTTTTTGCTTTGATAACAAGTTTGTCTACTTGCTGCATTTTCATCATACCATTGTGGTGCACATGCTCATGGATCTCTACGCGACCAAGGCCTGAAATGGTTGCCTTAACCAAGGTCAGTTTGGTATCTCTCTTATTCTCTAAAGTAAAGTAGGCTGCAGTTGATTTTGCAGCAGGAAGAAAAGCCCGTATTTTTGCATCATCAATCGATACATACGCCTCACTGTGATGATGCTTTTGTGCACCAGCAGATACATGCTCATGATTTTGATTAGAAAAAGCGAACGTTGTAAAAAATAAACTCGAACTCAACATAATATACTTAGCAATCATATGCTTTCCTTAAATAAAACAGCCACGGTTCAAATCATACCATGAAGTCAGCTATTTCGTGCTAATTAGCCTATGATAGCGTGTAAAATCATGTCGACACCCCCTCACTTAGTAACCAACCGACTCCCACCAGCATCAATAGCGGGATCGCAATAACCACAGAATTAAATAATAAAGCCAGTATACCTCCAACAAGTAACACTAAACCAAGGCCAACCACACCGATACTTACCAGCGCAAACAAAGCGATAACCGCGACAACCCCAACAAGCAACCCCGCTAACTCCATACCAACCCAGCTCAGTTCACCCATAAAATTTGAGATACTCAGCCATGCAAGTGGCGCGTTTAGCCATGAAATCGTTGAATAAAGAAAAAGTGCAATCAGAATTAAGAAAACAGTTTTCATGGCGCCCTCCTTAATGGCTCTTTGTTGGCAGTGTATAATAAGCAACACCGTAGGCAATCAGGGTTAATAACGGAAACTTTAAGAATAAAAACAAGACGACAACCCGGGTCAGCCAACGCGGCATATTAAACCGCTCTGCAAGCCCAGCACACACACCGCCCAACTTCTTATTTTTTATATGACGAAAACACTGCTGTTTAAAATTCGATTTAGATTGTGTATACATAATAACTCCAAAATAACTGATGTTGTTGCTTTATTGCTATGTACTGACTTGCAAAAAAACGGGCTTTGATTAAGCGCTAACCTGAGATGTACGTGCCGCTATTTGCTGTTTTAATAACGCCAATTCACTGCTCAACTTTTCCTCTTTATCTAACGCATCAAATTGTGCTTGTGTACTCTGTTGACCAACATCATAGCTTTCTACTTCAGATTCAATCCGCTCAACTTTACGCTCTAAATACTCAAACCTAGCCAATACATTGTCAACATTATCTGATGCGAGCACTTGTCTCACTCGTACTTGTGCTGATACCACACGCTCACGTCGCAACAACTGTTGTTCGGTATGACTTAACGCATTAATTTTAGTTATTAAGCGGTCTGCATCAGCATTTAACTGTTCAAGCGCTTGAGCTAGCTTTAATTGCTGAGGCTGTAGTTCATCAACCTGTCCAATCAATGTATGTTTATGATTTAGCGCTGCTTTTGCTAAATCATCCCGTGCTTTAGTTAATGCGTGCTCGGCTTTTTGCTGCCAATCATCAGCTTGCTTTTGTTTTGTTTCAATTTGCCGTGTGAGTGCCTTTTGTTCACAAATAATGGTCGCTGCCATAGCTCGACACTCAGCCAAGGCATCTCGTAACTCGGTTTTAATGTGAGATGTCATTTTCTGTGGATCTTCAGCTTTATCTAAAAACGCAGACACTTCTGATTTAATAATATCTTCAATTCGATTAATTAAGGCCATGGTCGGCTCCTTTGCATTGGCGTAAATAAAATACTGACATAATGTATAAACAATACATTCCAATCTTTATGCCAAAGATAAAAAGAAACTAAAAATCAGTAAGTTAACATTAAAAAAAGAAAACAATGAGAAGAGAGAATTGATGATTTTGACTAAAAAATGGTGTTTTAAACTAAAAAGCCACACAATTGAAGTGCATGGCTGTATTAAATAAATGTAGCCTAGTAATTACTCAGGCACGCATTCCAGCGCTTTTTCCATCACGCGGATATCCGCCCCTTGTTTATGGCCATTTTCAGACAAATGACGCCTAAACGCGCGGCCTCCAGGCTGACTTTGAAAAATACCCAGCATATGACGCGCAATGTGCCAAAAATTAGCCCCTTGCGTCATTTGGGCTTCAAAATAATCATACATACTTCGTACAACATCGTGCCGACTTAGTGTAAAAGCGGGTTCGCCATATAAAAGTGCATCAACTTGGCTCAGCATATACGGGTTGCTATACGCTTCTCGACCAATCATCACACCATCAAGATGCACCAAGTGTTTTTGACAGTCTTCCAATGTTTTAACGCCACCATTTATACTAATATGTAACTCTGGAAAATCTTGTTTCAGCTGATATACACGTGGATAATCAAGCGGTGGCACCTCTCGATTTTCTTTGGGACTCAACCCTTTCAACCACGCTTTACGTGCATGAATAATAAAATCATCACACCCAGCTTGTTTCGATGCATCGATAAGCGCAGTTAAAAATGCATAAGAATCTTGCTCATCAATACCAATACGTGTTTTTACCGTTACCGGTATATCTACCTCTGCTTTCATAGCAGCCACACATTCTGCAACCAGCTGAGGTTCAGCCATTAAACACGCGCCAAATCGGCCGTTTTGAACTCGGTCTGATGGACAGCCCACATTTAGATTAATTTCATTGTAACCGTATTCACCTGCACGCTTGGCGCATTCTGCCAGCGCTTTCGGGTCAGACCCACCAAGCTGAAGCGCCACTGGCATTTCATGTGCACCAAATGCCAAGTAATCGCCCTTGCCAAACAAAATCGCACCCGTTGTGATCATTTCGGTATATAGTACCGCATGTTTACTTAACTTTCGGTGGAAAGTGCGGCAATGTTTGTCAGTCCAATCCAGCATAGGTGCCACGGAGAAGCGTCTAAACGCTGTATCGCCTGTATTTAAAGGGTTTGCACTTGTTTTATCTACATTTACCATGACTGCTGAATTGCTCCGAGTGTACTTGAATAACTATGAATTTCGATATACAGTCACCCTAGTGTCACCCTACATAAGTAGGACAAAAATATTTTTTACGGGACTATAAAATGGCTTCTTTCACCATCGAAAAACGCAAAACTTCTGCTGGCGAACCGCGCTATAAGTGCATTGTTCGCGAAAAATCGAAAGGCAAGATTATACACAATGAAAGTAAAACTTTCAGAAAAAATCAACTTGCTGAGAGCTGGGGTAAAAAACGTGTTGGTGAACTAGAAGCGTCGAGGGTGACCGAGATTAAAAACACGGTCACGCTTGGAACCCTGCTAAACATGTATTTTGAAAATCACGATTTATGGGAACGCACTGGCAGAACAAAGCAGTATGTTATTAAAATGCTGATTGATTGCGACATAGCAAAAGTAACATCGAACGAGTTAAAAGTAAGTGATTTAATCGAGCATTGCACAAACCGACGCGACGCAGGCGCGGGCCCAGCAACAATTTATCATGATGTTGCTTATTTACGCTCAGTCATGAAAGAAGCTTATCCAGTGTGGAACATAGACGCGAATTATAAAATTTTCGAAGATGCAGTACCGGTGCTAATAAAGATGGGGCTCGTCGGCAAAAGTCAGAGACGAACACGCCGCCCCACTGAATCAGAACTAGACAAGTTGCGAAACGGCTTAGAAACACGTATCGAAAACCGTAAAAGCGGTATGGCACAGATTCCCTATTTAGATATTCTGGATTTTTCGATATTAACATGTATGCGTGTTGGTGAAGTTTGTAAGATCACATGGGCTGATTTGAACGACGCGCACAAAACTGTGATAGTGCGTGACCGAAAAGATCCACGGAAGAAAGAAGGCAACCACATGATCGTGCCTTTGCTTGGCGGCTCATTTGATATTGCGAACAGGCAACCGAATGTAGATGATCGCATATTTCCATTTAACCCACGCAGTGTGACCGCTGGATTTCAGCGCGTTAGAAATGACTTAGGTATTGAAGACTTGAGATATCACGACTTACGCAGAGAAGGCGCAAGTCGATTGTTTGAAAAAGGCTATTCAATTGAAGAGGTCGCCCAAGTAACTGGCCACCGTAATTTAAATGTTTTGTGGCAAGTTTATACGCAACTATTCCCACATAAATTGCATGATAAGTACTTAGAGTAATTTACCAATTCAATTATGTGCTTTTAAAACATTTGTAACTTCAACCAACCCACTTTTGATGGCATCTGGCTTTATATCATTAACAATCGATTTAGCTATGAACCAAAGTAACATGATTATTATAACTAAGAACGAAGAAAGTGGAGACCTACAAATACTTAGCACAACACAATTAAACATCATATTAGAGAACTCGCTAATTTGTTCTTTGCTACTTGTCATTTCCACTTTTTTAACTTTTTCAAAGTGCACACTTTTTCTATTTCCTGTAATGAGCCTTTTAATCCGAGAAAACAACACTCGCACAAAAAAGAAGCTATGCTGTGTATTATCAAAAGACATAAAAACCGCTTGTTTAAAAGCTTCTGGGTTTTCATTCGAGCCTAAGTACCTATCAATTTCATCAGCCACTTTCTCTCTTTTTTTCAATGCGAGAAATGTGACTAGTACAATGTATGCGCTTATAAAAAAGGCTAACCCTATATACAAAATCAAATCATTTAATACCATCATCCACCTCCTGACTAACGCTGTGCTCTCGAGCTCGCTTAGACGTGACTGTTATACGTTTCTCCATCAGCTTTAGTTTAAAGTGACGAATATGCTTCCTTTCATCAATCTCCTGCTGATGTTTTTTATTCATATATCGTAAAATAATTGCTGTAATTCCAACGATCCCAGAAATAGCAGAAATAGCTACATACATATACCAAGGGTGCTCCCCTGAAATCTTTGTCATACTTGTAGTAATGTTTTTAGATATTGAAGTCATTTCATCCCAGAGACTCTGTTATTACAGCTAACAAATCGGTTTTTATTGTGTTTTTAACACATGAAGTTATTACGAAGGACTTTACACCATTGTCAACACAAAAAACAACATTTACTTAGGGAATATTAGAACACAGCTTCTAATGTGGCAAGATATCAAAACCACCTCTCAACCAGTAAAACCTCTATCTCCCAGTGACAATAACGTTATAACCAACTCTTTGTGATGTAAAAAACCGCTTTAGAGAGCGGCTTTGATTTACTGTTATTTTATCTGCGCTTTTATCTCTTTGACCGCCTCCTTAAGCCACTTAATATCCGTTTTATTTGTCGTGACAGCGCCATACAAGAATATAGCGTTAGCAATAATCGTCAGTACTGTATCTTGACTAATATCCACTTGCTCACCTCTTGTTAATTGTTGCAATGCTGGCTGGTGACACTTCACCGTCAATCAGCGGTATGTATTTCGGTTTAAGTCGGTAGTTATCAAATATCTCATCGAGTAGCACATGATTGTTGTCATTCAGCTTTTCCATTGCTTCATACCAGCGCATGTTAATCACTTCATGCCTATCGTTAAGTTTTGATGCTTTTAACACAAAACCTGACCACTCTCGTTTAATCTCGAAATTACCGTTGTATGCCATCATGATTTTAGCGAGCGCATCACCCATCGGCTTTGTGATTGCTTTTGACTTGTTATCAATGTACTTGTACGCATAAGCAAGCGCTGCAACAGTCAAAAACAGACTCACATTTTTACTGATAAAGTTACCCATATAACCCCCACTCGACACCCTCTTTAATTAGCTGCATGTCGTATGGCTGCGACCCATTTTCCATGTGTATCATTGCCGCGACGACTGGCGCGTAATCATTGGGTGCAAGTTGTTTTGATGGCTCAATCCCTGTTTTTTGCGATACGAACTGTATGTAATTTTCAGTGTCGTTCTCGCTTGGCGGGGCCCATCTTGCAATGATTGTATTAATCGACTTAATACCGTACTCATTTGAGTAAGTACGCAAGATGCGCCCCGCAGCACGCAACCCATGCTTTGCAGTTTCAAAGATGACAAAGCGACCATCATCACCGACTGCGCCTTGCCAATTTTCACCACGCTCGATATTGAGCGGGTTATTGTTACGCAAGCCCTTTGCCTTTTGCTTTGTTGTCATAAAAATAGCCCCCAGTGCTACGACAGCAATTAATAAGTGTGCGTAAGTGAGTTTCATTAATACGACTCTCTTAGCACTCTAAACTTTGACTTTGCAATATCCGTTGAGACTTGCGCAGCGTGTACAATCGGCCGAGTCTCACCGTCAATTTTTGCATATGGCATCAAGAGCAAAGAACCATTAATAAACGCTGCATTAGCAATTGCATCAGTGATTGTTTCACCAGTCAGTGCGAACGAAACACCGCCGTCACTGCTAACATATTGCAAGCCATCTTTTACAGCCCAGATTTCTTCTCCCGAGAGCAATAATGACGAGTACCCTTCAACCGTTTTGAATGTTGCTTTTTCACGATTAAAAATCATTGCTCTTGTGTTAGATACGACACAAAAATACTGCGCATTCGTCACAAAGCGATGATAGTTCGAACCGACAAACGGACTTGTATCAGTCAATGCTAATGCGTATTTCTTTACAGTGACAGAGCCGCTCGCATCTGTTAAATCAACAACTTCACCCGCACTCGTCAAACCCAACATTTTGTTTGCGACTTCATCATAAAAGAACTTGTTAACACCATACGACAGCGTGAAATGTGGCGCTGACGTATCTGTCATTTTAAAAATGTTAATGCCGCCAGAGGTCAAATAAATATAAAAGTCCCGGCCATCGAAACCCAGCAGCTGCCTGTCTGTGACATGATTTACAGCGAACGTTGTTATTTCAGAAACCATCACACCCGCTGAATACGTCTCAATGACGCCGTTTTGATACAGTACTGCAACTTCATCACGTTCAAAGTTTGTGACAATCACATCAACAGCATAGCGCTGTGCGCTTGATGATGACTTGGACGTTAAATTTTGCACTTTATTTGATACGCGAAACGCTGTTTTATCATTGAAGAAGTCAATACCAGTCGCAATGAAGTATATTGCGTGCGCTGTCGTCACCTGATAATTACTAACGCTTACATGCGCAAAATCATAGTCAACATCGTTAAACTTGACGCTATTTGACAGTGTTGTGCTTTGAGTTTTCGCAATGTACGTCGGCCGCTTGTTGATGTAAGCATGAACAGGTGCAGCACTTGTATGATGATAAATATCACCGGCGCGATACAAAATCCCGCTATCGCTTGTTACACCATCGCCACCCACATAAAAATCATCGTCGTAATTGACAATACGCAATGAATCTTGCGCACTGTCAAAGCCCGTTAACTGTTGTGACGCGCCAAAGTGCTCAATTACATGGGACGAACTACGAGATGGCTTGCGAGACAATGGATTATAATCAAGCTTAACGCTACTCACCCACATTGTGACATCTTGTCCAAATTCAGATATCAGTTGCACTTTGTCAAACTGCACGTGCGGCGCAAGTTCAAACCCCGCATACACATCAGTATCAAGTACTTTTTTGCCCTGCGATGATACTATCAAGCGAAATTGACGCTCACAGCTCAGCACTTTTATATAGCGACCCACGTCATAGATATCATTGACAATGTGCGGTTCAAGCTTCTTCTCTTTAAGCATTATTAATTCCTCGTTACTGCAATTGCAGCTATACCCAAACCAACCATGCCTAATACGATGTACATCATCGTCTTGTTAGTACTGATAGCAAGCTGCTGTCCATCGCTGCGGCTCATATCATTTGCAAACTGTAACGCCTGCTTAGTTGCAAGCGCCGAACGGTCCCCAAGTTCTGCGTATGCGTCTTGCGTTGCGTCAATCACTTGCGCACCAAGGGACTGCGCTAAATCACTAGAGTTATTCATTGAATACACAGCAACATCAGACATACGTGCATTTGAATTGTCCGCTGCATCAATTGAATATGTTGCTAGGTCAGTCAAGCGACTATTTGCATCAGACGTGTATGTCATTAATGAATCAGCAAGCTCAGAATTTGATGCAATCGCATCTGTTGCAAGCGAACTTTGCGCGTCAATACTGTCACTTGCTAATCCCGACATGCCTGACATTGCATCACGACCAAAGTCGCTAAACTCAAGCATTGCATCACGCCCGAACCCCAAGCTATCACTTGTCAAACTCGACATCCCGTCGAGCGCATCGCGACCAAAATCAAGACTGTTATTCGTCAAACTCGACATACCGTCGAGCGCATCGCGGCCAAAGTTAAGGCTATCACCCGCAATCCCCGACACTTCCCCCAGTGCATCGCGACCAAAGTCTAAGCTGTCTCGATTAACATCAGACGCATAATCAAACGCCCCTGTCGTCATATCGAGCGCCATGTCTTGCGCCCCAGTTACAGCATCGGTTGCAAATCCAAAGCCAGCGATTTGGCTATCTGCGAGATTACCGCCAATCGATTCGAGCGCACTAACTAGACCAAAGTCCGTTTGACTTATGTTGTACGTATTGCCATCGCCGTTTGTGATATAGCCGTTATTATCGCCATGAATGCCGAAATTAGTGCTTGTGTTGTTAGTCGTCTGATTGCTCGTACTTCGCGACTTAGAGCTAAATAACCCCATTCAACCCCCTATTTTTTCAACAAAAATAAAGCAGCAACAACAACGACACCCACAATTAACAGCGTATTGTTACTATCACTGCCAAAGCTCACGCCTTGAGCATTAAAACCAATACTTTGTTTCTGGTCGCCCGTTGCTGCTGATGATGAGCCATTAATGGGCCCTAAACCACCAAGCCCCCCAAGATTTGGCATTGCTGACATTGCGGGGCCAGCGCCCCCAAACAATGCCCCTATCATCCCGCGGTCACTTTATTAGCACGAAATTTGCGATACATATCGCGCCCAACCTCAGCAACAATGGCACCCATTGCCGCGATTGCGACACCGTAAGCAAACGCCTTCAAATTCTTTCCACTCATTTCATCACCTTTAGTACAACACCTAGAACCAGTAGCCCACCAAAGCCCATTAGAACTGTCTTTTGTGGCACACCAAAAATCATTGTTTCATTGCTTGTGGCGTTAGCGGTTGCTTTCGGTGCATCAACAACAACCGCCGCGCCGTTATCCAGCTCAACCGTGTTTTTCTTATCTGCTTGCTGCGCCCCCGCCGAATTACGAATTGCTTTAACTTTCTCAACTTGCCCCCACGCTGCCAGAGCATCCCCAAGAAAACCCCCAACTGACGACTGCCACCCATGCGTTTGCTGGGTCGGTGGACCTTCTGCATATCCTGACATACAACCCCCTTAAAATGACGTTGAAGCGTAATCAGCGAAATAATGCACGATAACCTCAGCCGAACCCGCTGATTCACAATCAATACGTAAGCGCATATCAAATATATTTTCAGTAATTTTAAGTGCGCTAAACACATCACCAGACATCGCTAAATCAATTGCGTGCACGCCATCAATAGGCGTGCGCCCTCGCTGCTTCAAAATATGATTATGTAAGTCTTTCGGTATATGCTCGCGCCACTTCACGTTATCAACTAAAAACTCAGAGCTTTTAACCCCTTCCTTTTTAATCTCAATCATTGAAATAAATGCGCCAATCGGCTTTGGTATGTCAGACACCTCATTGATACCCTGACTAAACGAATAGCGAAACGAACGGCGCTTATAAAGCCAACCTGGCACCGACCCAATATCCTTTTCTGTAAACACAGAAATATCTAGCGCTTCACTCTCATCGGCTGGGTTTTTTGCATTTCTGTCGATATCGAACTTAATTTGCACCGTAGATAAACCCGCTGTGCCTAACGCAAAAAATCGCTGTACTGATAAATCAGAGTTAATTGGGCTTTTCACCTCTGGTCGCGCAAAGTGCCATGTGATTAGGCCTGTCACTTGGTCTCGTTCAAAATAGCTATTTTCATCAACAATATTTTGCAGAGATTCGTACTCACACAGCATGTCACCATTTAAGTCGAGTCGAATATTCTGCAAATCTGCTGGCGTGCAACCTGCAATTTTAAAATGTAGTTTTTCGTAAGTTGAATTAACTGGCAAAGCGATTGAAGCAGTACCACCTTTAATGACACCAGTCACTTTATTTAATTTTGAAATATCAAACATGATGCAGCCCCTTACTTAATGATGATGCGTTTAATTGAACGTAAAGCGCGTACATTGCTAAGCGCTGTGAGAATTACAAGCGTTGTTGCAACTGATGTGATTACTGTTTTATTCATGCGATTAAATTACCTTTGCGTTAAAAATCGCTAAGTAATTAATCAGACGTTTCGCTATTGAGTAAAATGGTTTTCGCTATGCACATAGCGAAAAGAGCGAAATTTTCGCTCTTTTTTCTGTTTTTAAGCTGCTCTAAATTGCTCAAATGTGAGATTTTCAGTTTTTCCAGATTTCAAATGTATTACTTTTGGTTCGATATTCCCGATCCCCCCTTTGCTTTTGACAAGATAATACAGCCGCTCATCTTCGTACTTGCTGTTTAACTGACTTATCAAATACACATCATCAATATCTGCATCTAATTCTATTGATATTCGCTTTGCATCGGCTTGTGACTCTTGAGCGCCGAGCACTTTTCGTGGTGAATTGTTCCAAATCGTTTTTGGCACTTCTTGCGAACGCTGGAAAACCGTATGCAATACCAAGCCAAACTTTCTACCGCCAGTTGCCAATTCACCGATAATTGAATCATCTTTTCCCGCAGTCTCAACAAGCTTTGCCAGCTCTTCGATAACAACATTTAACTCTCTATTGCCGTCCGCCGCTTCCCAAATAAGATGACCGAACCAATAAAGTTCCGCTTGCTTTGCCGCTTTCAACTTTGCCCCTTGCAGTGACTTGGGGAACTCTGGCGAATAGGCAACAACGAACTTTTTACCAGAGCGCCACGCATCAACAAATGCAGTGGCAAAGCCTTTTCGATTTGTGTAATGGTAAACGGCACGACCCCCCAAGCCGTTGAAGTGCGACTTTTTGCGACCATCGAAACGATAATCACCGTACAAATCAAATATCGCGACCTGATCACCAACTAGCTTAAGCAAATTAACAGCGGCTGTTTTTCCGCCCCCCGTTCCCGCCAAATAGCACGTATGACGTGCTTTAAGCTCATTATCTTTATTAATTGCCATTCGCTACCACCTCGGTATTTTCGCTTTGATTTTGCTCTACTTTCTCATGTGCTTTAATTTGTTTATAAACAGAGAGCGCAGCAGTACCGAGCACCAACCCTAATTCAATTTCTTCTTTCCATTTCACCATCCAAGATGGCATCCCGCCCTTGCAATATTTCGCGACAACAGGGGCCGCTTTTTCAGCTATTAATTCACGCGTGTCATTATCAATAGTGACGGGCGCTTCAATCATTGATTCAACAAAATCAGCAGCAGACGACACGCCATAGCAAGCCAATGCGCTCACGTCTTCGCTTGTCATTTCTTCTGATTCTGTAATGTCATCCGCAACACTCACATCGCTCACTTTTGTAAAGCTATCAAGATGACTGTAATCGTGCCCCTGTTGCGATTGCGATTGCTCCAACGACTGCGAGTCCGAGCCACCCCCATACTCCAGACCCTCCATTGCTTGCACTATCGCTGTCTTCTGTAATTCCGCTGGCAATTCGTTTGTCAGTGTCATCTAATATCGCTCCTATTTCGCTATTGATTTGCTCTGCTCTTGGTGCCCACTCGTCATGTGCTGGGTTATGATTTAAAACTTCTTGCGGTTCGCTCTGTATAGCTTGTGATTGCTGCGTTTCTGTAGAAATTGCTTTCGCCCATTTCGCTTGCAATTTCGCTCCGCTGCGTTGGTCAAGTCCGCAGTTTTTACAATGCAGGTAAAGTAACTGCTTTCCGTTCGCTCTTCTTCGTATTGAAGCGAACGTCCCGCACCCTTCGCACTCAATAACACCTAGCTCATTGTTCGGTGATTTCGCCATTACTACCCCCTTTGCGCTGCGATTAAATCAACCTCGGCTTTCAACTCAAGTTGTTTAATTCTGCGCGCCATTTCACAAAGCAAAATAACGGCATCATCAAGCGCGCTCTCTGCAAGCTGCGTTTTCTTCGCGGCTTTCAACTTTGATGTTGCTTTTGCTTCTGCAATTTTCTGTTGCATCTGTATAACTCGCTCCTGCATCAGCATGAGACCCCCTTACTTTTTAATTAAAAATATTCATCGACTGGTTCATATCTGCTATAAAAGTTTGCGACCTGATCAATCGAATCATTCACCATCGTTTGTGCTTTCACTAAATAGTCATTTACCTTGTTTTCATCACGCCGTTGCTCGCTTATGTATTGCTGGTCACATTCATTACTGAACACTGTTTTCAACTTCCAGCCCCGAACACCAATCGCAAAGTCTAAGAACTTTTTAAACTCAACAGCGTTGGAAAATTTGGCAACACCGCCAATTGCGTAGTTACCGTGTAATTCATCTGCAAGGTTTTTTACGTTCTCAGTCATAGAGTGCAATTGCTGCTTTAACTTCTCGATCAATTGCTCTCGTTTGCGTGTAGGTTTTTTTTTATTCACAGCGCTTATACGCTCATTAAATGCAATGGTGGTTTTTAGATGCTGTTCAGCTTTGGCTTTTCGCTTGCGTTTTGCTTCTAGACCTTCGATATGCTCTTGAATAATTCCATACATATGCTGGCTTTCATGCGTTGCGCAGTTCTCCCACTTCTCAGCGCGTGCATATTTAGAAATGTTGTAACGGTTACCGCGAATTTCGCCCTGATCACTTTTCGTCATGTAACCAACTGCTTTTAGTAAATACTCTGCGGCTGCTTCAGCTGTGCGTATACGTTCTATATGAACAAAACCTTGGCCCCAGTGCTTTTCAATTCTTGCCGCCCATTCGTGAAAAAATACTTCTTCAACATTCCAGCGAATTAACAAATGGGCGTGATAATTTTGATGCCCGACACTCTCAACTTTTCCCCAAGGGTACTCGCGAGTTTCATGAATTTTAGAAGGGGCTTCGGCAACCCAAACATAATCAAATACGGGCTTTTTATTCTTATCTTGCTCACATTCAATTTTTGTCACTTCCATATCATCGTTAGTGATTGCACGTGCTTCACATTGTTCAATACATTCAACAACACCCCAAGGGTATATGCGCTCGTTGTTGTGCATTAAATCACTATGAACACGGCCGATTGCGCCAACTGATGAGACTTTTCCCCACGGATAAAGCCGATCAGAAAGACCTACACATTCAATTTTTCCCCAAGGGTACTTTTTAGCTTTTGGCGTATAAGAAATCTTGCCCGTTGCTACCCACCCACGTTTATGCATTTTCCCAACGTTATCTAAAAATGGGCTTAACTCTTGGCCTATTGTTGAGCGTTCAAAAACAACGGCGGTAAAATCAGCAGAGGTGATCACTTCGTCATGTAACAACTCCCCTGTTTCAGTGTAAATTGCACCTAACTTCACACCCGCCTTGCGTTTAGCAACTTTACGATAATGGTTATTGTCCATTCTCCAGCGGGCCTTTTCATCCAAAGTTACAGTTGTAAATGCAGTAAATCCGCCTTTCACCGCAGCCATGTACAAACCGCTTTCAATAATTTTGCCACGCGCTCGACTTGTAAGTTCTGTTGTTACTCGATCACCAGTGTTTGACTCTGGCGCATCACTTGGGCGGGTCATTTGCGTACATACAACACGAAAACCACCACACCAGTTACGTGACTGAAAATGCGTGCGAGTTGTTTGGTAGTTTGCCTTTACGATTTTTGGTTTTTTATTCGATGGCAAAGCCTTATCGTGCGTACAACTAAGCGAGTACACTGGCGAAACAAAATGATTTTTGTCGACTTCCGACACAAATTTCTGACGTACTTCGCCCGTTTCCAGATCAACACATTCATTTTCAGAAATACCGAGGTATTCAGCGCGTTTCTCAGGCGATAGTTTTAAAGCTGCACCTGTGAACATAGAACCTAGTTTCGTGGCTTTCTCATGCCGTAGGCTTTCAGCATTTGATGTTTCTGGCTTGAGTATTTCGCGTGTCTGACTTTTGCGCCTTATGACAAGCCTAGCTTTTTCCGCACCTTGTGCGGCCGCTTCGCGGGTTGGTTTGCGTTTATATTGAGACTCGATATGCTCAAGCCACATGATCGACTCTTCCGCATTGGTTGCCGGAATTTCATCACGAAAAAAAGCGCCAGATTCGGCGCTTTGTATTGCGGTTAAAAGTTCTGATTCGGATATGTTAACCATTACCGCTCTCCGCTACTTTTACCGCACAAAGTTTAGCCGATAGCTCCTTGGCTTTCCTCCAACAAATATCTTCAAAAAATACAATATCATTTCTGATGAAATCCCATTCTTTCCTGCTTATTGTTCTACTCTCTTTGATGCAGGAATCTAAATAAAACTCTAGCGCTTCGATACGGTTATCAATAATTTCTTCTAACGTTCTCATTCGTTCAACTCTCCAAAACAATTATTAACCGGTGCCGCCATCCAGTTGATAAGCAAACCCGAGTCACGGCGCGCTTGCTCGTGTTGCTGTGTGATAATTTCGGCTTCTGCATAATCGGCATCATTAGGCATGTCGCGGTTGTGATAAAACGCGTTCATTTGTGCTGTGTCGTTTACAAATTCTGCTCGGTTCATATCACGCCCCTTCTTGCCAGAATGCTCGCGCTTTGAAGCGCTGATAGATCGGTGTATTCACTGATCTGATTTGCGCGAACTGGGCGCTTTGGTTTCTTTGGAAAGAACTTTTCTTGCAGCGCTTTGATTTTTGCGTGCTGATTTTCCCAGTGCTTTGGATCAGTTATTGGTGCCTTTGTTTGAACGATATATTGACTCATAAATCACCCGTTTACCTGTTGCCACTCTGTGCGCGCTTCTTTCGAGCGCTTTTCAATCCACTCGGCTAAATCAGAAACATTAACTAACGTTGGTGAGCGCTCAGACTCAATCAACTTGAATGCAGGAACTGGCAACTGTGCTGTTTTAGCTTTTTGCTGGGCTGTTTTTGGACTTATTCCAAAAAACTCTTGTGATATCTCTCTCAATTGGACTGTTGGCGAATTGAAACGAGCTAATAAAGCAAATTGAATGTTCATTAAAAACTCCATCTTTAATCACTCTGACTCCCAATTAGATCACTCGTATGCTAATCTAGTGGGAAGTTAAAATTAAAATAATTCAAAAAAACCCAAATGAGTTACTTTGAATCGCTTTGGGTTAATAAATGAATAATTGATCGGATTGGGTTATATGTCAACTGAATTTTCACATCGATTGAAAAAAATCCGCGTTCACTTTGATAAATCACAAATTGAATTTGCAGAATTTTTGGACATCCCTGTGCCTTCATATCGCAAATACGAGTCAGGGGACCGTGAGCCAACATTAAATGTCATACAAAAGGTATTTAGTAAAAAAGAACTAAAGCCCCACTGCCATTGGCTAATAACTGGTGAAGAATTTACCGTTGACGCAGAGCTAAGTTCTGTCAATGCACATTTCAAGCACATCACTGGTAAAGAAGAATACGAGCAAGCCTTTATCAATGAGACAGTTAAATCAATGCAAATGTTTGGTTACTTGGATTGGATAGAAATCAATACAGACAAAATAGATTTAGATGCTTGCGGCAAGCTACTTTTAAAAGACCTAGAACCAATTATAGAAGGCCATTATGGCTCTTACAAAAAGAGCAAAACAGGGTAACAAAAAGGCTGCATATGCAGCCTTTTTATTATTTAACAACTTTTAATTTTGGTTTCTCTGGAATATCAACAACTGTTACATTATGACCTTGGCTACGTTCGTAGTAATCCACTGCTCTTGGGTGTAATTCATCTTTCAGTTCTCTATATGCTAATGCAGGGCTCAGTTCAACTATCGCCTTTCCAATCCCAAACGCCAAGTCATGGCCACTACCAACATGACTCTCAACATCATCGCGCTCGACACTAAACACAGATAAAAGGACAAGCAAACAAACACACAACATAATCAGCATAGCAACAAACAAAACATAGCTATTTTCCATTTCAACTTCCTAGTCTAAGCTTTTTTAAATTTGCCAAAGGCACTAGACCAATACAAATTAAAGTTAAGATATTTACAGCTACTGTTACAGTTTTAAATATCGGGGTATAAGACTCAACATCGTTTAACGCGCGATAATAATATTGTATGACAAAATTCATACATAAAATCACAGCGAGTGAAACCACCATTTTCGCTATGATTGAGAATTTGCATTTTCGAAGCCTGTGCAAAAAGAACAAACACAATATCGCCGCGAACTCCAGTACAAACATCATGAAATAGAAAAACTGCCTAAGTTCCAACCTTTCCATATTCATATCTATCGTAAGAATTAACTCTCTAATTGATGATGTAGTAAAATGAAAGACGACAACGGTCAGCACTGATAGAAAACAGCTATGAATAAATGCATCGTGTTCGCTCGATATATCCTTACTTCCGCCAAACAACAACACCTTTGCATTTTCATAACTCAAAATAATAAACGTAAAAAAAACGATAAACTGAAGGTAAATTATTATGCTACCTGCATAGGCAAGCATTCCATTAGTCGTCATTAATTATCCTTACTATGGCATCTTTTTAGCTGTAATAGCTGGGTAGCTAGCTCTCGCCTTCGGCGGCTCAACACCATCACCACCACCACCAATACCACCGACAACTTTTAACAACTCATTTTTTTCTAGCACGTTCATAATAATCCCTTCGTTTAAATACCTAAAGCATTTTGTTACGTCAATGTTAACTTAAAAGCAATAAAACAACAACAAAGTGAGATAAAATATTAAACCCTTCAAAATTTCTGATTTCAAAAAACAAAAAAAGCACCTTAAGGTGCTTTTTATATACTCTGCGTAAATTTTACTAATTAGACTTTTCTAAATGCCCTAAACGAAAATCCACACGAGCAATTTCTTTTTCTGCATCAGTAACTCGACTAGATAATTTTATTAAATCATCCTTAGTTGCCATTGTATTCTTAACTGTATTAACGGATAAAATTAAAGCGTCCAACTTAGAATCTATTTTTTCAAATCTATCTTCCACTTGTTGAAATTTTTTATCTACCGTATTGACACGGTTATTCCACGAATATGCAGAAATTCCGACAGTTGCCAGAAATACAAATCCCAAGAGATACTCAAACGTCACAAACTGCTTTTGAGTGGTTGGGCTATTATCAGTATTACTCATTCGTCTTCCTTCGCTAATAAAATGGCCTATTGGCAGCATTTCAGAGGTATCAATAAACATTATTTGCTTTCTGATACGTAGCTTCATTAATTGTTAAGTTAATTGTTAAGTTAATTGTTAAGTTAACTGTTAAGTTAACTGTTAAGTTATGGCGCAATTTTAAACGGTTAAGCCTAAAAAATCAACGCGAATTACCACCAACTACCACCAATTACCATGAACAACCATCTACACCTGTCCGTAAACGGGTGTATACCGTTACTTGTGAATATATAGACTATAATAGATACATGTTACCTTCTAGGTAATTAATGCCCTATATACAGCATTAAGCAGGAACCCTTAAATTCAACGAGCCCCCAATAGGAACCCCAATCAAAGTATAGACCAATAAAAACGCACTAATCAAACCAATCCAACATAGGTGCCACGGAAAAGCGTCTAAAATCACCTGATTGTGTTATTAAGTGATCATTGCTTTTGACTTGATTCATTTGGCTCATCGACAACCCCATTCAGAAACGATATTAAACCGCGATCATATTACGAGGCAAACATACCATAAGCCAATCATAACAGCGCATAAATTAGGAGCGGCAGTATACACTATCTCCCTTAAAACTGCATGTCTTCACACCTCGGTATTACTTACGCCAAGTAACTTCGTTGGGCTGCTATTATCAGTACATGTAAGTAAAGGCTAGTTAACTAAGCCGCCAATTGCCATGTAAAGTTGCCTGCATATTTGCCAAGCCTCTTTTCCAGCGTACAAATACAATATAAACTAGCGACTTAGGTATTAAGTAGGTAAATAGTTTACATGAAGTCGCATTTAGGCCGCCGAGCATTTTCAGCTATGGAACTACACACGCTTTTTAATGGTTATATTTACGCTGATGAAAGACAAAAACGCGAACAACCTAAACATTGGCATTTTTGGCTACCATTAATTGCTTACTATACAGGTGCTTATAGCGATGAGATTGGCAGTCTTAACCTATCTGATATCATTAAAAAAGACGGCGTACATTGCTTTAGCTTTACCACACACGGGAAAATTCGCCACCGACTCATTCCCATTCATACCGCCTTGTGGCAAGCTGGCCTTGAAGATTACATCAAACATGTAACCGATGAACAACACGCTCGGTTACTGTATGACTTACCCAGTAAGTCGGGTCGTTATAGTGAAAAGGTCAGAATATGGTTTTCTGGTGAAGGTGAACGGTTAGGCTATTTACAAAAGTGTGACTTGCCTTCCATTGATCAACAAGGCCAAAAAACCGCAATCAGCAGCTTAAGACTCAACTTTGAACAACAGATACGGATTGCAGCGCTACAAAGAGCCAATAAATCGGCTTTTTATTATTTATTGGGGTTAAAAGATGAGGTGTTAACAACGCCGTCATTAGCGACCTTAAAGCAAGTCGTCGCCCCTATTCGGGTGATTAATAACAACGTACATTGGCAGCGATTTTTAGCCCGACACCACTGATATGCCATAAAAAGACAACCTCTTTCCAAACCTCTCTCTCAGTGACACCATATTACCTTTTGTGGCTTACATGCCCACAAAAAACAGGACCCCCTTTTCCCTGTCATATGGCAATGCAACCAAATAAATATAAAGAACACGTATAAATAAGTGCGTATCACTAAGCTCATATTACTAAGCATATACAAATAAACACGCACAAAAAAGCCGCTAAAAAGCGGCTTTTTTATCTAAGATATTAACCAATTAAATTAGTTAGCACCTGTTAAGTCACCGCAATCAGCTGTTAACGGAAGCGATTCTGCAGTTCCATCAGGAGTAACTGTGATTGGACCTGTTGCCATAGTTGTACCATTGTCAAGAGGTATACGAGCATCAACCGCCACAGTATACGTAGCAGTAGTGGCTGGAACCATATTCGCCAATGCAAATGTGCCATTACCAGCACTTGCTGCTACAGATTGCGCTTTACCAGCTAAGCCATACGTCACAACAGCATTACTCATATCTACTGTTGTGCCGTCACTACATGTAGCTGTCACAGTAAAGTTTTCGCTAACTGGCTGCGCAACAGGGTTTACAAGTGTTGCTGTAACAGCACCACACACATCTACTTCGCCATTTGAATTAAACCATTCAGTACCATTAACATCAACGATTGACACTGACGCTTTGGCCTCTGCTGATATACCAAAACGCTTAGCCTTCTCTGCCGAGATTAATGTGGTTGCCGTTGAACCCGCAGCTATGAAGCTATTTGCAGATGCATCACTTGACGCAAACTGAACATATAGTCCACCTGCTGGAACAGCATCACCTGACACGTTTAGAGAGATATCTGAAGTACATGGTGTAATGTCTACTGTTGATGTAAAGAACGTTAAGTGGTTAGTTTGGAATGTACCAGTGAAGGTGTTTGAATCAGCATCAAGTGCACCAATGGTAACAACATTTGTTTCATCAGCCCATACACCGGTGTCTTCATTATGAGACTTCAACTTAAGCGTATCACCAGTTTGAATTGCAGCACCATTTTGCATAGTGTCAGCAGGGATTGCCATAGTTACTGTAATCTCACTGTCACCAAAGCTTTTTACTTTATTCCCGTTGGCATCAGCCATAATAATATTTGCTACACCCGCAGATTTAGCGGTGCTTGCAGCGTCCGCAGCATTTAAGCCTGCAGGAACAATCGCAGCCGCTGCACTAGAAGAGCTATCAGCCCCACTTACATTTAATGACAGCTCGCCTGAGATTGCATTTCCAGCAGCATCTAATAATTGAGTGCCAGCTGGGATACTTGCTCCAGCACCTGTTTTACCCGTTGATTCAGCTTTTACTTCAGTTGAAGTAGAACCGCCAACAGCACCAACAGTTTCAACGACAGTTTTAACACCAGGTCCATTCGCCAATGTTAATGCCAGTTGTGCAGCTATAGATGACACACCCTCTGCAGCCGTTAAATCAACAATAAAGCTTTTGCCAATATAGCCGTCAGCAGTAACACTCAGTGTAACCTCTGTGATTTCAGAGTCTGCTTTTTTAGTAAATACAACATTACCGTTAGCCGCATCCACAACTTTCAATTGATTACCATTAGCATCCACAATGTTAGTTGCTTCTAGGCCATTTTCTAAAAATGAAATTTTCGCATTTACAACATTCGTTGTTACTGCATCAACAACATTTGCATTAACAACGAGACCTAATTCAGCAGGCGCTGTTGGCGCGACAACAACAGGGTCTGTAGGTGTTACCGGTGGTTCTACAACCACATTATTATCGTCGTCACTAAAACAACCAGTAAGGGTTAGTGCAGAAGCAACAGATAGAGCGAGAAGTGATTTTTTATTAGCAAACATGGTTGATCCTTGTGTTCCTTTCAAAATTAACAACTACTTTTAAGTGCGCTGTTAACAATACATTAAATTCAACTACTACTATATGCATAGCAGCAGTTAATGGCAATTTAGACATTAAAATTTAATAAAGTTAAACAGGGACTTCTTTCACTCCCTGAACTTCCGCCAAATTAAGTTATACCTAAAGCTTATACAAGCAACAGGTTTTAACTTTTAGCGTTACAAATGTAGCATATGAAGCTCAAAGTTCCAACAGAATAATGGCGATGTGTGACGCTAGATCGTACTTTACAATACTAATATGATAAACATTTGTCATAAGTCATAAATTTCAGCTAATACTTTTAATTTTACCTCTTAATTTACACATCTTTAGCCGCAACCCATTGGTATTTTTAATTAACCTCGATACAATCATATTTTAACGCATATAAACTCTTTTTTGAGTTGTTGCGACACGGAATAACACAACAATACGGTTGACTCATGCGCAAAAAAACCAACACCATGATATGGTCTTGCTTTATAGCAAGCTCCCCAGCGATGGCTGCAATAACAGATAATCAATCTTTTTATGGCTACACTGGGTTAATTAATATTCCTAATGCCTATACTGCTGATTTTGGCAGTTTACATACACAATATAATAACCAACTTGAATTTAGGCAAGATATCGTTGATGGGCATAATTTTACTATTAACGCGGGTGTGTTTAAGGGTCTAGAGGTCGGTGGTAAAATTGCCAGTGTGAGTATTCACGATAACCTTTTTCACGAAACTGCAAAAGACAATAAGCAAATTCGTGACTTATCATTCAATGCCAAATATCAGCTACCGTTTGTTCCCCATGAGTGGTTTTCGCTTGCCATTGGTGCGCAAGATATTGGCGGCGCGGCAAACAACTATAAAGCTTACTACGCAGTAGCCACAAAACGTTTAGGTGATTTCGATTTAACTTTGGGTGCTGGCTCAACTGATAATTTAACAAATCGATTAGACGGGGCATTTGCAGGTGTACAGTGGCATGCGACTGATTGGCTAAGTATTACAGCCGAACATGATGGTGAAGCCGCAAGCTCAGGGGTTAAAGTGCACGTACCTAAAAAATGGTTAAGTAATAATTTAGCCATCAGTTTGGCTGCAAACTATTATGACCATAAGCAAAGTGAAGACGACATTTATTTTGGGGTAAACCTTAAATACCAACTCAATAAATCTGAGCATAAAAGTTATAGACCTGTGAAACCAGCACCGCAAATGGTGAGCATCACTTCTGACTCAAACACCCCAAAAGTAAATGCCGCTGCACTCACAAGTCAGCGCTCTCAACAAGCTGACAACACAGTTAGCAAAGGTAAGCCCTCACTACTAAAATCAAAAGTAGTGACACACAATGCCACAGATTCAGAGTTAGAACAAACAGCCATGGCCTTTAAAGCAGCATTACTTGCTGATGGGTTCGAAAACATCCATGTTGGTTATAGCCTATCAAGTGTACACATCATTATTGAAAACCATGTCTTCAACCAAAATGAACTGGATGCTATTGGCTTAATATTAGGTCGCTTACAAGCGCACTTTAACTACCCAGGTATGGACTTCAATTTGGTGCTACAAAAACTTGAAGTGCCGCAAATCCAAATATCAGGTCAATTAGATGAATACAGAGATTTTATACAATCTGGTAGTGCACCTAACTTGGCGATCACCAACCGTGTAAATATACAACATGGTGGGTTAACTTGGGTTAACTTTGGCTCGACTAATAGCCCGTATTACAAACCACGTCTCACATTAAGCCCTGATATTGTTAAAGGCGTTGCTACTGAGCTTGGCGTACTTGATTATTCCCTCGCTTTAAAAGCACAACTAGAGGTGCCAGTTTGGCAAGGCGGTTCTTTCGTCGCGACAGGCACACAAGGTGTTGCCACTTCCGATGATTTCAAAGATAACAAGCCTTTTACACGATTTAGGCATAAAGATGGCCTTACCAGTTTAACCTATAAACAAAATTGGCAGTTGTCGTTCAATATCTATAATCAAACACAAATTGGCTACTATTATGACTTTACAGACTATTTAGGTTTTAAACATCAAAGTATGTGGATGAGCGAAGATGGCCGACATCAAGTTAGTGCGCAATTAGGCTATTTTGACTATCAAGACTATGATGGTGACAAAACAGTTTACAATACCAGTTACCAATACAACTTATCTGAATATGACATCAGCTTATCTGCAAGCGTTGGTAAATTTTTCAACAAAGATAGCGGCTATAAACTCACCAGTAAATTTTGGTTTGGTGACACCTCTTTAGACATTTACTACCTAGATACCACTGGTCGCTTTGTCGGGGTAGGCTTAACAGTTCCTTTAACCCCTCGTAAAGACTATACAACCCCATACGGTGTTCTTAAAGGTAAGAGTAACTGGAGAGAGCGTATACAAACAAGAGTTGGAAACGACGCTAACACTGTGGCTTTTGGGTTAGCTCAACTGCCATTTAATGATACATCAATTGAAACCGAGCTATTTAATCAGAGTCGTTTGTCTGAAAGCTACATTCAGCATCATTTACCTCGATTAAGAGAAGCGTACAAAACGCATAAATAATGAATAAAAAAACCCACTGTTTTTCATAAAAGCAGTGGGTTTTAATCTACATTAATACTAGCAATCTAAAATAAAATCATTCTAATCACTTGAGATTTGATAAATTAATTCACACAACAATGTACAATAATACACTCGCGTTTATCTCAAAAATTACTTAGCGCTTTCTATGGAGAGGTTAGTACCAAATATACTATTGAATAACCCACATAAGAAATACACATTAGAAAGAGCGAAGTGATATAGCCCAAATAAAGCGACAAAACTATAAAACATAAGCGGTTCTGGAATATTGAAAACCTCTCCCAAAACCCCAACTAATGCAAACGAAGTCGATACTAATACAATAATGACTAGCGTTCGTGTTGATGTGAACCCTAGCTTTTGAAAAATATGGTGCAAATGTTCTCGATCGGGTTTAAAAGGCGAGTCTCCCCGCTTTATTCTTCTAATCATAATCGCAGCCATGTCCATCAAAGGAATAGCGATAAGCCAAAGAGCAGTAACAGGCCGAATTGACTGACTTACCTCAGCCGTAACTTGGCTTACAGAAAGTAACAGCCACACAACAGCAAAACCAATCATCATGCTACCTGCATCTCCCATAAACACCTTTCTTTTTCTGCCTAGTAAGCCAAGGTTCATACAAACATAAGGGATAATCGCACAGATAAAAATTAAGCATGTGGAAGTCGTGAGCATATCACCAAAAATAACACCTAGTAGAGCTAAACTCGCAAACGTAACGATTGACAATCCACCAAGTAAACCATCAATTCCATCCACCATATTAAACGCATTTATTGCCGCGATCACAGCAAAAACTGTCATTCCATACCCTAACAATGGTAAGTCAATTGAGCCTAACCCAAATGGATCGCCCAATGAAACAAGTCGGTAATCTGTAAAGTGCATCATAGCTACCGCAACGCATGTTTGTAAGGCTAATCTAAGTTTAACACTCAAATCATACTTATCATCAAGTGCCCCCAATAACGTAAGGAACATTAAACTAATAAGCAGTATGTATAATTGAGGCGATCCGCCCGCTTTTTGGTACAGAAAATATGAAACAGATATACATACAGAAATCCCTCCGGCTAAAGGTACTACTCCTAAGTGTTGTTTTCGTTCATTTGGTTTATCAACCAACCCTATTCTTTTGGCTACTTTTCTCATTACAAACAAAGTAGTAAACGAAAAGAAAAAAACATAGATAAGCTCGACTAACATTTACACATCCTTATTAAAAAATATAAGCGAGATTGAATAGGCTACTATTTTAGTCCATAATAAATAAAATGAAAAGGTGACTTACAATCAATAATTCCTCATAAATCAATGGCGTTATGCCTTCCTTATAGGCACTAAAATAGTGCAGCTTCCATTAAGTAGACATATATTGACTATTACTAAACTAAGTTTAATCAATGATTAGTAAATTTAACCTTGCAATACAGACTTATATCATCATTAAACTCTGTATTAACAACAATATCACGTGTACTTAAATCAAATGCCTTTTTACTCTCTCATTGAGGATACTCTACAATAACAGCGCCAGTACTCTACTGTTTAGAGCATAACTTTTGCATACTTATCCTGAAACGGTCCTTCCTTTATTTCTAATAGTAAAGCTCTGTTACTTATACATTCAACGCTATGGGCTTCACGTGGTTGAACCTCTAGTATATCCCCCTCTCTAGCAATCGTTTCAGATACAACTTTTACCTCATCAAGGTAGCTATATGTTTTTATTAACAGCTCCCCTCTCATTACGACAAACATTTCCCATTGATGGGGTAATTCATGATAATGAGGGGCGACATAGCTGCCCTTAACAAATGCTATTAATAACCGCTGAACTTTATCATCGTGAGAATCATGCAGTAGTTTATGAGCTCTCATCACTTCTGAGCTTTCTGCTTGCGCAAACAAAGTATCACAATCACTACTTGTAAATGATTTCAAGATCTTAATCCCTTCACTATAAGATTCGCTGCTGAGCTTACCGAAAACTCATTTTCAAGTAATTTTTGCGAATTAAGGCCTAACTCCATTCGCTCTTCTTGATCCTCATAAAGCTTAATAGCACTATTTAGCAGAGACTGATCTTCTCCATTATCTAAAATATAACCAGCAGAATTAGAGTTAATCACTTCTTTTAAATCGTTCCCTTTGTTTATACTTCCAAGAATGGGTTTTGCTTCAACCATATACCCTAAAAGTTTGCCTGGAAAATTATGAGCCGTGTGTTTCTTAGAAAGGGAAAAAAGCCCAATATCTATTTCAGCTAGGATTTTTTTAAAAGCATCTTGCCCAACTGATGGAAGAAATGTGAAATTGCTAAGTTGCCACTGCTCCGCTAACTGTTTTATCAGTTCAACTTCATCACCTTGGCCTATAAACAAAAAATGTGCTAATTGGTAGTCATTCATACCCTTTGCCAAGCGCATTAAATTAGCCATATCTTGGGCGTGGCCAATATTGCCACCGTAAAAAAATATTATGTGATTTTCAAGAGATAACTTTTTGCGTATGTCGTAAACTTCTTCCGATGGTTTTAATGACGCCCAATTTCTCAGGATTTCAGACTTACCGGAATAACATGGAGATTGCTTGCCAAATACTTCCAAGTTTTTCTGGGACATAACTCCAATAACATTGGCTGCACTATAGTTTCTTTTCTCAAAATACCTAAAGTACCTCTCAATCATTGAACCCGCATTAATCAAACCAGAATCTATGGCCCATTGCGGGAAGAAATCTCTTAAAATTAAATATGAGCGACAAGCACAACGCTGTTTAATTTTAGAAACTAAACCACCAAAAAAAATACTTGGCGAGTAATAGACGACCCCATCAAATGTATCTCCCTTTATCCGATGTTTTATCGCTGACCAAGCTCTGTGAGACAAAACTGTTTCATTAATTGCTCGCTGTATTTTTCCAATATCTTTAATGGGACTCGATCTAAAGTTCCAAATTTTGACTTTATCTAATTGAGTTTCACGAAAGGCATGCTTCTGTTCAAAACCAGGTGTTATAACCGTTACATTATGGCCCAAATGAGTTAACTCCACAGCTAACTCATGAAACATCTTAGCCCCAACTCTGGTACTGTCAGGTAAATAGTCATCGATAACCAAAGCTAAATGCATTAGTACTCTTTCCAAACAACGCGCTTTACGTAATCAGTATATGAAAGGATTATACGCACAACTTTATCAGAAACATTAGGCATACTATAATCATAAACAGGCCTTAACAGGCGTTCTTCACCCGTTGGTTGTTCTTTCAAAACCTCGAGCGCTTGCATTACTCTTTCAACACCTAAACCTACCATCATAACAAAGGCTTCTTCCATTCCCTCAGGTCTCTCATGTGCTTCACGCATATTGAGTGCCGGAAAGTTAAGAATTGAAGACTCCTCATTAATCGTACCACTATCAGATAAAACGACTTTTGCATTTTTCTGTAAATGATTGTAATCATGAAAACCTAAAGGTTTTAATAATTGAATATTCTTATGAAAGTGTAAGCCCTGCGCTTCAATTCGGTTTCTAGTTCGTGGATGAGTTGAAACAATCACCGGTAAATTGTAATGCTCAGCAATTGTATTAAGTGTTTCCGCGAGTTTTGCTAATTGCTTTGGAGAATCAACATTCTCTTCACGATGAGCGCTTACTACGAAAAATTCACCTTTATGTAAACCTAAACGAGTTAATACATCTGAGGAATCTATTTGCTCAATATAATAATTGAGGACCTCAAACATTGGACTACCCGTTTTAATAACACGATCGGCCGGTAAGCCTTCAGCGAGTAGATAATCTCGCGCTATAGCACTGTAAGTTAAATTAATATCCGCAGTGTGATCCACTATACGTCGGTTTGTTTCTTCAGGTACGCGCTGATCAAAGCAACGGTTGCCCGCTTCCATATGAAAAATAGGAATTTTTCTACGTTTAGCTGGTATTGCGGAAATACAGGAATTAGTATCACCTAAAATTAACATTGCCTCAGGATTTACTTCTTCAAGCACTTCATCTACTTTAATAATTACCTGACCGATAGTCTCCGCTGCATTTTTACCTGCCGCATTAAGGAAGTAATCAGGTTTTCTTATACCCAAATCATTAAAGAAAACTTCATTTAATTCAAAATCGTAATTCTGGCCCGTATGAACAATAATATGCTCACAGTAGTGATCCAACTTAGCTAATACCCGCGACAAACGAATTATTTCAGGTCTAGTTCCTACGACACTTACTACTTTCAACTTTTTCACTTTCATTATACCTTGTACGCAACAGTATCTGGGGTTTCTGGATCAAAATTTTCATTAGCCCATAACATTACAATTAGTTCATCATCACCAATATTTGTAATGTCGTGAGACCATCCAGGTACAGTTTCAACTATTTTAGCTTCGTCACCAGTTGTGATTAATTCACACATTTCGTCCGTAATTATATGCCTAAAACCAAAGCGGGCTTTGCCTTTTATTACTAAAAACTTCTCAGTTTTACAATGATGGTAATGCCCTCCTCGGGTAATACCTGGATGAGCTGTAAAGAAAGAAAACTGACCTGAATCCTTTGTTTTTAACATCTCGACAAAACGCCCTCTGGGGTCTTTATGCTGCTTAACTTCATAGCCAAAATCATCCGGCTTTATATAGCTGATATAAGTTGCATACAAAACACGCTCAAAACCATCGCCAACTCGTTCAGTTATCAAAGATTCACGGCTATTTTTATAATCGTAAATTTTTGAAGCTAACTCGCCCAATGTAACTTTATATATCGGTTCGATATCTATATGAATTTTGTCTTTGTATTGAGAGAAAAGCACATCCAAGAATGAAGTAACGACTGTGCCAATATGCACTAAGTCTAATTCCGCATTCTCATCATTAATTTGGATTGGTAAGTTATTGGCAATGTTGTTGCAGAAAGTAGCGACAACCGAGTTGTAATTTGGTTTACACCATTTACCAAATACATTAGGCAAGCGATACAAGTAAACTTTATTTCCGGTTTCATTATGCAAGTTTAACAGATGCGTTTCAGCTAGAAGCTTGCTTTGTCCATATGCATTATCTCGCTCAGCTTGAATAGAAGAACTTAGTACGATAGGTATATCTCTACCAGTTGCCTTAACACGATTGCAAATTTCAAAAGTTAAATCAGCATTACCTTGTTTAAATTCACTATCACTCTCTGGCCGATTAACACCTGCCAAGTGAAAAATAAAATCAGCTGAGTCCACAAAACTCGTTAATTCATCTAGTGTGTTATTTCTTGTATATCTAACGATCTCAATATCGCTATTACGCTTAAGGCTAATGATTAAGTTTTTGCCAACAAAGCCATCAGCACCTGTAACAAGCACATTCATAATAATCCCTTAAATCAAATTGCAAGTGTACGCATAAAGTTAAGTTTAAGAAGTAATTGCTTCATACCTTCAACATCTAAGCGCTCAGTGTTATGGGAGTTATAATCTTCAACTTCCGAGATTCGCTTATCTCCAGATTCAACGTACTTACCATAATTCAAGTCACGATTATCTGGTGCGACTCGGTAGTAATCCCCCATATCTTCAGCTGCAACCATTTCTTCGCGGCTCAATAAAGCTTCAAATAACTTTTCTCCGTGACGCGTTCCTATTATATCTATTGGATGTGCTTTCTTATCTAACAATTCAGTTAATGCTTTAGCAAGCACTTCAATGGTGGCAGCAGGTGCTTTTTGCACGAAGATATCACCACTATTACCATGTTCGAATGCATAAAGTACTAGATCGACCGCATCTTCTAACGTCATCATAAAACGTGTCATAGATGGGTCTGTAATTGTTATCGGCTTATTGTTTTGAATTAAGTCAACGAAAAGTGGAATTACAGAACCACGTGAAGCCATTACATTACCATAACGCGTCCCACAAATAACTGTTTTAGACGAGTCAACAGTACGCGCTTTAGCAACCATGACTTTTTCCATCATCGCCTTTGAAATGCCCATTGCATTAATAGGGTATACTGCTTTATCAGTACTTAAACAAACAACCCTAGAAACGTTATTAACAATCGCTGCTTCTAAAACATTTTCTGTACCAAGCACATTAGTGTTAACTGCTTGCATGGGATGAAATTCACAAGATGGTACTTGTTTCAATGCTGCAGCATGATAAATATAATCAACACCTCGCGTTGCTGCAAGAATTGAATTGTAATCCCTTACATCACCAATATAAAATTTTATTTTGGGGTTATTATACTCCTTTCTCATATCATCTTGTTTTTTCTCATCTCGTGAAAAAATTCGAATTTCTTTTATATCTGTGTTTATAAATCGTTTAAGAACGGCGTTTCCAAAAGATCCTGTGCCACCCGTTATCAACAATATTTTATTATCAAACAAATTTATTCTCTCTAGTTTATAATACGTTATACAAGTTAAAATCTATTTACACCTGAATAATACCAGGGAAAATAACTAAGCTAATTTCAAAATTACTATTAAAAATAATCTAACATAAATAGCCATTACATCACAAAATATTAGCTACCAATGTAGCCTCTTTCTAACAGAATTAAGTACTCTACAAACCTATAAATGCAATAGTATTACAAAACAACCCATCACGTGTAGAGCAATGTAACAATGTCACTTCATATTTCTAGCCCACTAGATATTTTGCCTAGCTTTTGAAGCTTGCTGACATATCTGTAACTTCTTCTCTAACTCAGGGTAGTTAATTAAAACAGCTCTATACTTACCTTTAAATACAAATAAGCTTCCAGCAGCTGCTCCTACGACTCCGAGCTCTTCCATCAGTGATCCCATATGCTCTAAACTACCAGCTCCTCCCAAAAAAGTAACTGGCACACACAACACTTCTTTTAGGGACTTTGCATATTCAATATCATAGCCTTGCATAGTGCCGTCTAAGTCAACAAAATTAAATACTATCTCCCCCGCTCCCGCATCTTGTAAAGATCGCGCAAGCTCAATCGGATCTTGCTTAATTGTGCGGCTAGCATTATAAATACAAACTTCATACCCACTAGAAAAAAAACCTTTTTTCTTACATATATCGATTACAGCCACCACAGACTGCTTTCCGACAGCTTGAGCCATTTCAGTTAATAGAGTCGGGTTCAAAATAGCAGCTGAACTAACAGCAACCTTTTCAACGCCTAAACTAATTAACTTTGACGCTTGCGCGGCACTTGTTACGCCCCCGCCATAACACAGAGGCATACGACATTCTGCTGCAAACTTTTCAACCAAATCAAAATCTGGTTCTCTTTCATTTCGTGATGCATCTATGTCTACAACCATCAATTCATCAGCTTCTTTCTCATTAAAGATTTTTACGGCATTCAACGGATCACCAACATATTTTGGCTCTTTAAAGTTCCGCGTCTTTACCAACCCTTTATTTTGAATAAGCAAGCATGGGATAATTCGAGATCTTAGCATTTAATTGTACTCTACAAAGTTTTTAATAAGCTGCGCTCCCCAATGGTGACTTTTTTCTGGGTGGCATTGAACTCCATAAATATGGCCTCGAGAAACAATCGCATCAAAGTCCATTCCATAATTTGCAGCAGCAACAACATCCTGTTTATCTGACGCATCAAAATAATAAGAGTGTAAAAAGTAAAATTGTGGCTCTAAATCACTCTCCTTAGAAAATAAGGATGTATTTGGCGATACCGTTAAATTATTCCATCCCATATGTGGCATAGGTAACTTTGCGGTTACCGGGTTATTGGCAAAAGACTTAACTTTACCTGGAATCCACCCCAGTCCTTTTAACTCACCTTCTTCAGAGCTATCTGCCAACATTTGCATTCCAACGCAAATGCCCATAACGGGGATTTTTTCATTACACACAAGCCTATCTAACTCCGCCCGCATACCTGATTCATTTAAGCTCTGCATAGCATGATCAAAGTGACCAACTCCCGGAAGAATTAAATGGGTTGCATCACTCAATTCTAAAGGGGATACTGCCCGCTTAGCTTCCAGCCCCAGCCGCTTAAACAAAGTAAGGAAAGCTTGAATGTTCCCAACGCCATAATCAACAACTCTTATCAACGAAAGTACCTCTTTTCTAAACCAAGCCATCGCAATGCATTAGCACCAAGCATTATCAACCACCGTTTATTCTTATAATCACGGTAGGTCTTTTTTGGTTGCTTCAAGATAGCATCTAGGCTATTCACATTAAGGCCTAATTTATGCGCTATATATTCAAATTCTTGCTCGTGGAAATGTTCATCCATTTCTGGTTTAGAAATTCGAGTCAATGCCGCCTCACGCGTCATCTGTTCAGTCATAATTAAACTTGAGAAGTGCGCTCTTCGTTTTTCGTATCCAAACCGTTTAGGTAACCAAAAGTCTTCATAAAAGCGAGTAAAACGGGACTCATGGTGTTTATGCTTAAAACGCTTCCAGCCAAATTTAAGCTCTAACTCATCCTCTGCTTGCTTTTTCATGAACGGCGTCATGTTCAATGGGTGATGAACTTTCATACCCAATACTTTTTGATAAAAAACTTTATATACAAGAATGTCTGTCAATGGAAATGAACTAAGTTTTCCAGTGCCAAATTTTTTCCAAATATCGCCAAACAACCTTTTATCTATTCCAAGGTATCCGCCCCACTCTTCAGGCTCTCGACAACACTCTGTAGAAAAGTTTGAGCCTGTCAGAATATGTTTTACTTTATGCTGACGCGCAAACTTATACAAGCCAGAAAAAAAAGCAGCATCTTGGACTAGGTCTTGGTCAGGGATTCCTGAGTTTAAAAATGCAACTTGTAGACTTCGCATCTCTTCCCAATTAACAACTTCTGTATATAAGTCAACGTCTAGACCATCAACCAGTTTTTCAATATTGCCAACCGCCTGATCTGTGTTCCAACCTGCATCAACGTGTACAAGTAATGGTCGTAAACCCATTATTTCTTTTGCTACATATGCCGTATACGAACTGTCTAATCCACCTGAAAGACCTATAATACAATCAAACTCTTTGCCTTTCCCATCATCCTTAATTAACTGTGCTAACTGTAGCAATTGGCTATTATCACTTACAGTGCTATCCCAGTTAGGTTTAATTGTAGAGTCAAAGTTATTGCAATAGTTACATTTACCTTGAGAGTCAAAAGTGATGTTAGGATCCGTAGTGTCCATAATACAACATGTGCAAATCTGATATTCTTTAGAAAGCATCTTTAAACCTATTGTTTTAACTTTTCGAGAACTAATAACATATATGTGAACGTTTCTTTGCTGCATCTATTCCATGAAAATTTTGCAGCTTCGTTATATGAAACCGTTGCTTTTTCGATTGCAAAATTGACACTAGAGCAAATACCAAGCATTGCATCCACAATTGAAGATGGAACCTCTGGGTCAAAATACACACCATTTTCCGTAAGCACCTCCGGCATAGGTCCTCTATCTGAGCAGATGACTGGTAAACCCGCTGACATCGCTTCTATAAGAGTATTAGGCATATTTTCACAGCTCGACGCAAAAATAAAAATATCATGCTCATGGAGTAAAAGAGGAATTTCATTGTGTGGCAAAAAATCACAAACCGTGACACTTGAGCTTCCATCATCAAACTTTTGAATTGCTTCATTTACTTGCTGGGCACATGGGCCACTGTTCGCGCCAACTAAGGTGAGCGTGGCATTCTTGCCTGATAAAGCACGAAACTTAAAAAATGCTTCAACTACGTGCCATTGATGCTTATATTTATCGGCATTAGAGACATAAATAAATCGAGGGTTTTCAATATTGATATCTTTTGTTGGCGCTTTTCTAAAAATTTCGCTAATACCATGAGGTATCACTGCTTGTTTAGTTAACTTACCAGTAAAATTAGAAATAACATTTTCCGCATATTGTGTCAGAAAAATTGTGCCTTGCGCAGATTTTAACGACCACACCTGCATATACTTCAGTAACAAAAGCCTCAACCATGACTTCGAAGGGAAGTAACGCCCCATTTCTCCATCTTCGAATGACAGCATATCTCTGCTCATTACAACAGATGGATAAAATCGACATACAGTACCTGCATCCGTTGACAGTAATATATCTACATTATTCTTGTTTAACGCTTTCGGCAAAGATCTCCTTTGCCATAAGACTTGCGTGAAAATCCCCCTCTCCAACTCTTCAGGCAAATGAATCGTAAGCCAAGAATATTTAGGCAGCATTTCAGCAAGCTCTCGATAAGTCCATACGTGGATTTCCGCAATTCGTTCATCTAAGTCTAAATCAGATAGAACACCAATCAAATGAGCTCGAGCTCCTCCTGATCGATTTCGCGATGCGTCAACTCCAATTACATATTTGCTATTTTTCATTTTTTGACGCTTGTCTTTTCTTGTAATAATTTGCGTGAATAGATTGCAAAACTTCATAATGCGATTCACAAGTTATTAAGTTCTTCCTAACTGCAACCCTAAACAAGGGAAATGCTATTCGTTTGAATAAAGAGAATCTAGACAATATTCTCATAGGCCAAGCAATGAACGGAAAATAAACGAGGGTTAAAAACTCATTCTCCACCTCAGAACAGTACTTCATCCATTTATCATTCAAAACATCAACAGATGTCAAACATTCATTCTGCTTTTCTAGGAAACCCGTCAACTCTTTTTCCTCTATTGTATTGAGTATTTCAACGCAATACTTTTCACTACTTTGTTTCGTATAAAGTAATTCCCCGTCAAGTCGTCCTTCGTCAGTTATTGATACCTTCACCAATAACCCACGATTCCACTTGAAGTCATGTTTATTACCGGGGAAATAGAAGTTCCCTATTCCATAAAAGATTTGACACCCATCATGTACTTCATAGGCACTAGGCGTATGTGTATGATGGCAAACAATTAAATCTGCGCCTAATTCCGCCAACAATCTACATTCATTAACTAAACGAGGCCTTGGTATAGCCAAATGCTCTACACCACAATGAAACGCTATAATAACAAAGTCAAACTGGGATTTAGCAAGTTTAAGCTGTCGAATTAAGCTTGGCAGATCATAGCCACTCACACCACCCACATCGCCATCAACTGCTCCGAACTCATTCTCGCAAATATTAATTAATGCAACGCTTTTATCTTCAAGTTTTAACTCTAAAGCACGTTTTGCACTGTTTTGATTCAGCCCAGCTCCACAGTGCCGAATAGCACTTTTCTCACAGAACTCTATGGTATCTTTTAACCCTTGTATTCCAAAGTCCATCATATGGTTATTTGCAAGCTTTGCGTCTGTTATTCCAAAGGAATTCAAATCACCAACGCTTAGGTTGTCAAGCTTTAAGTTTGGACCACTTTTATGTACTAACTTTGAACTTTTAGTGACTGGTGCTTCCAAATTTACAATAAAATGATCTGCGCCATTAATCTCGGCTGTTAAAGTCTTACAATATAGGCTATCAGTATCATTATAATTGCCAGTATCATTAGGTACAAAGTCCCCAGCAATCAATATATAGCTCTTCAAAATAAATCACTCCGAGAATATTTCTTCAACAACCAATTCAGCATTAAAATATTTAAAAGCAACATCGACGCCATTATTGGCAACATTAATGGCCTTCGAATAATCATCTAACACACTTGAAATTCTTTGCGCCAGAGCTGAGACACACCCTGGCTGTACAAGATATGCAGAATCACCATCAACAAGGAAAGCATCTATCTCACCTGTTTTAGTAACAATAACCGGCACTCCAGTTGCCAAGTACTCACCTAACTTAGTGGGAAAGCCATACTTAGCCTGTTCAGAGTTATTTCGCGATAATGCTAACAAATCAGATTCAGTAAGCTGCTTTGGGACATCAGAAGCGGGTATGAGACCAATTAAGTCAACATTCTTATCAATACCTAGCTTAAGAATAAGTGGCTGCAAAATATCTGTGAAATATTTTGTATTATTATCCCCAATTAGTTTCAAGCGAATATTCTTGCCTCTTGATATTTGATCAGACACAGCCTCAAGTAATATATTTACGCTATCCTTAGAAGATGTCAAATCACCACAAAAAGTGATGACAAAGCACTGCTCCGATAACGGGGCAGATCTTTTCTTTGGCTTATCAAACCTAGAAAAATCAACAAACATATTCAAAATAGATACTTTCTGACCATTCACTCCACATGAAATAAAATGTTGTTTCAAAGCTTGAGTAATTACAAACAACCTATCTACTTTTTTTACAAAAAGCTGATACAGTCCAAAATCAACTTTCTTAATGAAAGATTTTCCAACCATAAGTGAAGGTAATTCTGTTCGTTCATGATATAGCTTAAAGCCGCAAATCTTTGCCATTAAATAGAATATCGCAAAAAAAACACCAGATGTTCCTAGGTAAAAAACAATATTCTTGTCTTCCTTGGATAAATTTTTTCGAATAGTTAACAAAGAACAAATAGCAAAAAGTATCGACTTTAGTATTTTTAAAATTTTATTACTACTTGGCAAAACCGCGTTAATCGGCTGCTCATTCCCTTTAGTATCAGCACTATGTAATACTGAATAAAGAAAGCTATTCGTATTGTCTCGCTTACTATATTTAGTAAGTGCAATATGTCGATTTACAGCTGCGCCTGGCTCATTAAAATTCTCAAAAGAGAAAAAGTGAACATTAGTCTTCTCCATGATACTTGCCTACTTCTCCATGATATTTGCTTATATAATCAACAATACTATCCACTAATTCATGTTCTAATACTGAATTTTGTTCAATTACTTTCCAATTAGCATCTTCCTTTACAAAGTAATGAGGTGACTTTTCTAGCGTATATGTCCCAAACATTAAAAATTGAAACTCAATCAAGTGGACCTCTTTCCCTCTAGGATCAAAAGCAAGGTCAACTGAGATATAAGGACATTTAAAGTGTTCAACCAAGTTATTTGCTGCTTGTAAAACCTCATCAGGTACATCAGTACTAAATTCAAAACGCCCGCTACCACTTGCCCTAAAATCATTCTTACGATTTAAACGCTTTAGTGCATATGTTTTATTCTTATATACTAGTACCTTATAATCCCCAGGAAGATCTGGTACAAACTCCTGCAAAATCACTTTGCTACGGTGAGATGACTCCATAATGTAGCCATCTTTAAAAAAGCTCTTCAACTTATATCTAAGTACATCCTTAAAATTAAATGTCGACATCAATTTTTTAGCTGTACTTCGCAGCTCTTTTTGAGATTTAATAAGCGCTACGCCTTTACTTTGACAACCTTCAGCACTCTTTAAGACTATAGGAAAGTGAATATTTTCAATATCGTTTTCCAAGCATTCCAGTGTGCCATACACTGAACTCTTAGGTATCTTCACACCTTCAAGTTCAATATTATTACCAAGTAACGATTGATAAACTTTGTTTTCATGACAATAAAATGCTTCAAAGTTAGGTATAAGAGTTGCACCCAACTTTTCAAGCATTGTTAAAACATCGGAAATATAGCCTTTATAAAGTAGCCCTCTGTCTTCTGAAGACTGATATAGTACGTAATATTCGGACCAATCTTGAGAGAAATCAACATCCTGGAAAGGTATAATTTCAATATACATTCCATATTCAGAGAACTTGTTTTTAATTTTATCTAAATCCATTCCAGCTGTGCTTTTTTGGATACTAGAATAAAACTGTCCCCTATAGTCTGTTAACAAAGCTATTTTTTTCATTATGATTCTCAATTCTGTAATTTATAGCTAAAATTATAAATGGGGTGTAAATCAAAAAATATCGCAAATTTATTATAGGAACAACCAACAATAGAAGCACCATACAAAATAAATATCGCGATGGTAAATTATCGCTTAAATCAATCAATCGTGTCAACCGACGAGCTCTGGCTAATATATATAATAAAAAAAACATCGAAGTCAGGCCTACATAATCAATGTAAGGGTGGAATGCCATTATAGGAGCTTTAACTAGTTCAACTATATACTGAAAGAATCGAATAGGGTTAAGCAAAAAATTTCCTATATAATACCTATCATTCAAAGAAGCAACATATGTAGAGATCCCCCCCCCCAAATCAGCCCCTTCGCCTATTACATATTTAAAGGCTAACACCCCAAATAACGAAGAAAAAAGATAACAAACAATGATTCGATATAATACTGATATTCGTTTATATTCCATAATCAGTAAAAATAAAACCAAAAGAACAATTTGAAATCTTACTAAAACGGCACAAATTAAAATACTCAAATAGAACTTGAGAATTTTCCCTTGAGCTAGAAATCTAAAGTTCAGCATTAAGAAGTAACTATAAATAACATCTTTACCTGCCAACTGAACTGAATACAAAAGAAACAGATTCAAAAAAAATAAATACTTAACATTATTATCATAGCCTAAAATATTTATGATCTTGAGATACTCAACCCCCAGCAACAAAACAAACAAAAAATTAACAATCAACACTACACTTTCGAAAGAAATCCAATAAAACACATCTTGAAAAAAACTATATAACAACGCAATACCTGTTACATTATCAAAATATGTATAGATACTTAATTCTGAATTAGAAAGTTGTAGCATTCTATTCTTATATTCTAAATGATCATGAATATTAGCAATATGGGAGTTTGTATTGTCGATACTGTATGTGTTAAGTACAGGCTCCACTAAATATGAGTTATAGAAAATAGCTAAGAGTAAAAAGAAAAACATAGTCACATAAAAATAGAAACTACTTTTACTTACTATAAAGCTTGTTCTAGCCATTACCATACTCCAAAGGGGATACTAAAATTTAAAAGCTTCATAGAATTAGCTAAACCGCTTATTTAAAGTTAAAAATAAAACAGAAATCACCATCGAAGTTGAAACCACACATGCTAGTACAACAAACCAAAGAGACATTACCGGTCCAGCTTCCATATAAACAAAAAAAGAGGCTCCAACTAACAACATATATATGAAATCTAAGTACACTAATTTTTTCTGAATCGAAAATACTCGATAGCAAACCCTATAAATCGTACCAACCATAAAAATTAGCGCCCAACATATAATTAAAGGGAACATCTCAACTGCCAGATCCCAATTAGCACCCAATATAAGCTTATATATTGGTTCCATAAAAAATGAACCAATACCAATAGGGATGAAAAGGAAAAAAACAGGTATAAACTTTATTTTCTTAATATAATTATACGCATCCTTTTCAGATAAAGCTCCGAGCTTTCCATAAAGTACTTGAGCAACAGAGGAACTAACCAAAATAGCAGGAGCCCATACAAGCCGACTTGCCATACCATAGTTTCCAGATGCCTCAGAGCCAAACCTAAACTCAATTAAATAAAGTGGTATAAAAAATGCTGCAATAGCTATTAATTCTTGAAAGCTTCCATATATATAAAAATCGGATCTCGTTTTATAAACTGATATAAGCTTAAGCTTCAATATTTTCACATCAAACTTGAGAAGCTTATAATTTCTGAAAAATAGAAATTGGACTATAACCTCAGCAATAATTGCCGATACTGCTAATCTCTCTAAAAAGCTTAAGAAGAAGAATGAAAATTGCAAAGTGGAAATCAAAACAGCTCTAGCTATATATATCTTTGATATAAGACCAAATTCTCCAGAAGATGTCATTAATGATATATTTGTATTATAAAGCGCTAATACGGCTCCCAATAACACACCTAAGAGAAATATGTTGCCAGAACTTAATAATGACACACTAAAAAAAACAAAGCTCACAATCAATGTTTGAAAAACTAAAACAGAAAAAAGAGCTTTTTTTTCCTCAAAACACTTTGTTATTGGTAGTACGTGATGTAACTGTAGTAAAAAAAAAACAGCAAAAAACGTAGATAGCGATTGTACTAGCGCTAAAACAGAGAATTCATCTGGGGAGTACATTCTAGCCAGAAAAAAAAGTGACACAAACTGGATTACCTGCGCAACTAAGTTGCCAGAAACCATTTTGAGTATATTCTGAAACATCTTGATTTAACTCATAATCACTAAGAACAAAATATTAATCATTATCGATACTATTAATATACCAATCTACAGCATATAGAATGCCATCCCTAAGATTAACCGGATGTTCATAACTGAGTAGTGATACAGCCTTGGATATATCGGCTTGAGAATGTCTAACATCACCGGCTCTAAATTCTCTATATATTGGTTTAGCCGTTATTTGTACTTCACTTTTTGATAACCCCTCAACGATGGCCTCATATAAGTCATTTAGTGTTGTTCTGTCACTGACGGCAACGTTATAAATTTCATTCTTAGCTTCATTTTTTGCTGTTGCTGCTAATATATTCATTTGTACCACATTGTCAATGAAGCAGAAATCTCGACTTGTTTCTCCATCTCCATTGATAAAAACATCCTCGCCTTTTATCATTGCGGAGGTCCATTTTGGAATAACAGCAGCATATGCCCCGTTTGGATCTTGACGTTTACCAAAAACATTAAAATAGCGAAGTCCTATAGACTTAAACCCATAAGTGCGGGCAAATACACTTGCATAAAGCTCATTTACATATTTAGTAACCGCGTAAGGTGATAACGGGTTACCTATATTCTCTTCCACTTTAGGTAGTGCTGGGTGGTCACCATAAGTAGAACTGCTAGCTGCATATGTAAAGCTAGTGACAGACTCGTCTTTAGCTGCATTAAGCATATTTAAAAAGCCTGTAATATTTGCCGCATTCGTCGTGATCGGATCTGCAATCGAGCGAGGAACAGAACCTAGCGCTGCTTGATGGAGAATGTAATCAACCCCTTTAACAGCATTTGTACATGCTGAATAATCCCTGATATCTCCTTCAATAAATGAAAAGTTTTCCCATAACTCTTCTGAAACCAAGCTTTTAACTTCATCCAAATTATGCTGATGACCCGTTGAAAAATTATCTAGGCCGACCACCTTTTGCTTTAGTTTTAACAGTGTTTCTAATAAATTAGAACCAATAAACCCTGCAACACCGGTTATAAGCCAAGTTTTAGGGTGACTCTGCAGTTCTGATTTGACTTCTTCGTAACGTGACATATAAAACTCTTAGATAAAATAAATAGAATTACTCAAAAGTAGGCTGTAATAACCTATTTCTAACTCAAGTATTTTTTGCGATGTTAGAGCCGCATATCAACTGCATGCTTAGGTAAAACATATTTTAAATCGTATAATACATGTTCTTTTTTACCCAACTTTCTAATTTCATCAACGCCAAGATCTTTAAATTCATTATGGCCAACGGCCAAAATTATTGCGTCATAATGATCTTGCTTTGCTTGTGTATTGAGCGTCAGCCCGTATTGGCTTTCTGCCTCAGCAGTCGAACACCAAGGGTCCATAACATCTACATTGATATTGTATTCTTTAAGCTCTTCGACAATGTCAATTACGCGAGTATTACGTAAATCTGGACAGTTCTCTTTGAAGGTTAACCCCATTACAAGAACATTTGCTCCTTCGACGTGAATACGTTGCTTGAGCATTTTTTTGATTAATTGAGAAACAACATGCTGACCCATTCCATCGTTTAAACGGCGGCCTGCCAAAATCATTTCTGGATGATAACCAACTTCTTGCGCTTTATGGGTTAAGTAATAAGGGTCAACACCAATACAATGCCCGCCAACTAAACCTGGGCGAAATGGTAAGAAATTCCATTTTGTACCAGCCGCTTCTAATACTTCTAATGTGTCTATCCCTAACAAATTAAAGATAATAGACAGTTCATTAATTAAAGCGATATTCACGTCACGCTGTGTATTTTCTATGACTTTAGCTGCTTCTGCCACTTTAATAGAACTTGCTTTGTGCGTGCCTGCTTCGATAATTGATTTATACAGCTGATCAACCAATTCAGCAATATCAGGCGTTGAACCACTCGTAACTTTTAATATATTCGTTACTCTGTGTTCTTTATCACCTGGGTTAATACGTTCTGGTGAGTAACCTGCAAAGAAATCTTGATTGAACTTCAAACCTGACACCCTTTCTACAACCGGTATGCAGTCTTCTTCAGTTGCTCCAGGATATACAGTCGACTCGTAAATAATAACATCACCACGACCTATGACAGTACCTAACATTTCACTAGCACTGATCAACGGTGATAAATCTGGTTGTTTGTGACCATCTATTGGTGTGGGTACTGTCACAATATAGACATTACAACTTTTTAAATCGCTCACGTTATGCGAATAATCAAGCTTCGTGGCTTGTGTTAACTCTTCAGCGCTAACTTCCAATGTTGCGTCGTACCCATCAAGCAATTCAGACACTCGATCCTGATTAATATCAAAACCAATTGTTTGGTATTGTTTACCAAACTCCACAGCCAACGGTAGACCAACATACCCAAGACCAATAATTGCAACCTTCTTCCCTTTCAATAATTCTTGCATTTTAATATTCTCAAAACATATTATTTTTCTGATTTATATTCATAATTGTAATAACCATAATAACCATAAGCATTGCTAGATTTTTTAACAATCCCGTTAAATACAACTCCTTTAACGTCTATGCCGTTTTGTTCAAAACGATTGCGTGTTAATTCGAGTTCTTTTATATGGTTTTGTCCAAAGCGTGTAACCAGCAATGTACTACCAGCGTGAGCACTTACAATTGCAGGATCTGTTACAGCAAGAATTGGCGGGGTATCTATAATAACTAAATCGTACTTATTACTTACTTTCTCAACAAGTTTGCTAAAGTTCTCATGCATTAATAGCTCAGAAGGGTTTGGAGGGATCTGCCCTCTAGTAATAACGTCCAAGTTTGCAACTTGACTATGCTTAACTACTTCTTCTAACTGCAACCGGCCAGATAAAAAATCACTTAAACCATTATCCCAATTCATACCGAATTGAGTCTGTAAATACCCTTTACGCATATCTGCATCTATAATCAATACCTTTTTTTCACTTTGCGCTAGTACTGTTGCTAAATTTATCGAAATAAATGATTTTCCGACACCTGGACTTGGCCCCGATATCGCAATAATATTGTTTTTCGCTTCCATCATGGCAAAATGAAGACTCGTTCTTAGGCTTCGCAGAGCTTCAATTGATAAATCTGCTGGGTTATCTACAGCAAGTATTGACTTCGCTTTTTGAGCCTTTCCTTTGCGGGCTTTTGCAAAGCCTGTCAACTTAACTTGATATTCTGAGTAAGGTACACTGGCATATACCGGTAATCCTAGAGCTTCTATTTCACTTGGGTCTTCAATGCCTTTATGCATTACCTTTTGAATTAGCACAATTGCTACAGCAAGCATGCCCCCTAATATAGTTGCAATAACAACAATCAGTGCTTTTTGAGGCTTAACCGGCTTTGAGCGGTTTACTTCAGCATAATCGATTATTCTTACATTTCCTACAGTACCTGCACGCACTATATCAAGCTCTTGGGTTTTTGCTAGAAGCAGCGTATAAATCTCATTATTTACTTCAACGTCGCGAGTTAAACGCAGTAACTCTTGCTGAGTTTCTGGTAAAACTTGCACTTCACCAGCTAACTTACGCTTCTGCGCTTTTACAACATTAATCTGTTCCATCACCCCACTATACGACGGGTGCTCTTTTTTAAATTTTCGCCCTAACTCTAGCCGCTTTAAATCTAACTCTTGTAGCTTTGTATCTAACTTTACAATTTGCTCTAAAACAGCTTGAGTTTCTAATGATATATCAACTGATTCTCGCTTTACTTGATATTCATTAAATAGCTGTTCAGCTTCTTCAAGTTGTTTTTTAACTTCCGGCAGCTGTACATTTAAAAACTCAAGAGACTTTTGTGCCTCCGCGCTATTTCTTTCAACATTTCTACGAACATAAACGCTTGCAACTTTATCAAGCACCTGTTCCGCATAAATTGAATCCTCATTCTGAAGACTTAAATTTACGATCCCAGAGTCTTTCCCTTTTTCACTGGCACCGATTGCTGACTGTAAATCTAATACCGTGTTTAAACGGTCTTTTTTAGTAATATAAAACTCAGTGCCTGACCTTGCTACTAAAGATTTTACTGTAAGTGAAAACATTCCATTAGTCAGTTCTTCCCCAACATCACCACTCAAAATTACTTTTCCATTACTATCAAGCAACTCTAAATGATTGTTTCCTTTTGCGACAAGTATAAACTGCTGCCCAACAGCATTAACTGGTAAATCAAACCTAAAAATCTCTAATTGCTCTCCTCCCCACGCATAACTATCTCCGCCAAAGCTTGGCTGAGCTAATTCTCCTGGTTCACTTGGTGAAAATGAGCGAAACATCCTCCCACCAATAATAGGGAAGTATTTATATTTGATTGCAACATCAAGCTTTAACGAATCAACCGCTTCGCCAATAATAGAGCGTGATTTGAGTAACTCTATTTCAGTTACAGCTGCAGAGGTGCTTTCGAACATACCTGACATATCATCAAAGCCAGGCACTGAACCTCCTTTCTCTTCTACTTGAATCATTGCTGTTGCTTGATAAATCGGTGTACTTAAAAGTGCATAAGCAACACCAATCAGCATAAATAATGAAGTAACGCTAACGATAAAAAGCTTTCTATCAAGCAATGCACCAAACAAGGCCACTAAATCAATTTCTTGCGAATCTTGCGTGGCTTGCTCTCTCACTGGCTTTGTTTGTTGATTGGTAACAAAATTAGGCTGAGCATTCATAAACGCACCTTTTCCTTATAAATACTTTTGCCAAGCGCCACAGGCGCTATCAATTAATTCATATACATGTTCAAACGCTTCTCGCGACTGACGATACGGATCGGGAATTTCTTTATCGTTTAACCATTTACCAAGTAAAAATGTTTTACCTCTCGCTTGGGGGTATCGACTACACAAGTCTGATAGGTGCCTTTGCTCCATCACTAAAATCACCCCATTTTCAGCGATCAAAGACGCAGTTAATTGTCTACCTTTATGCTCAGACATATCAATACTTTGTAAAGACGCCAGCTCTATCGCTGTTGCATCGGCACCTTTTCCTTCAAGAGCGGTTAACCCTGCCGAAGAAACTCTAATAAGCTTATCTTGTAATTTATGCTTCAAAATATACTCTGCAGTAGGGCTGCGACATATATTACCAGCGCAAACCACTAAAATACTATCAAACATACTATGTCCTTACTGGTTTTCGATATCTTGTAACGCATCCACCGTTGAAAGTGATGGTAATAATAAACTGATTACACGATTCCAACGCGCAAGTGGCGCACTGGTCACATATATTATATCACGGGGCTGCAACTCAAATTGTTCGGCCATTACGAGTGCCGCGATGCTTTTCGCATCTAGCTGATACACGTCGGCTAACACACCATCACGCTCAAAGTCACGCTTTCGTAATACAAACACGCCTCTGGCATTGGCTGTAGTTTCATTTAAGCCGCCCGTTTCACTGAGTGCTTGCGCTAAGTTCAGGCCATAACGAGTAACTTGTACCGTACCTGCACGCTTCACATCACCTAGTACAAATACAGTTTGCTTATCGTTACGAGATATATGAATAATATCGCCATGTTGTAATAATCGGTTTTGCGAGATATCACCAGCAGAATAAAACGCATTCAATTTGATATTTTCGGTTACATCACCACGTGTGAAGCTAACGTGTTGCCAATCTGCATTTTCTGTTAAACCACCAGCCTGACTTACCGCATCAATAAGTGTTAACGGCGTTTCTGTAATTGCATATACGCCTGGTTTATTAACTTCACCAGTTACATAGGTACGCTGACTTTTAAAGCCGACAACTTTTACGTCAACTTGTGGATCCTCAATTACACGACTCAAACGCGTTATTAACTCGTGACGTACTTGGCTAACTGTTTTGCCTGCAGCTTTAATGCCTGGCGCATACGCAAAATTAAGGCTGCCATCAGCTTGCACTCTGAAGCCATCAAATTCAGCAGTTCTTTGCACTGCTGCGGGTATAGTCAACTCAGGGTGATCCCAGACGCCAACACTGAGAACATCACCAACCCCTAACTTATACTCATAATTAGTAACATCAACATTTTGCAGAGATGATTTTTGAGCAATAGATGCATTATGTTGTAAGTTTGCTTTTTGTGAACGAATGAGGTGGGAGTCAATCATTTTAACGTTGACATGTTCTAATTCCTGTTGGGCATTATTATAGTCTTGCCCACCACTTAGCCCTTCAAAGTGGCTACCAGGAATAATATTACAACCAGAAAGAGAAATAAGTGCGAGTGATGAAAGTAGTTTAATACAACATTTAGCCATTTTTATTCCATATAGCTTTTTAAAGACAGTTATCTACCGAATTAGAACACGAGCACAGTAAGACCGCAAGTACAACGCACTTACTTGTTAACAGCTCATTAAAAAAACCTTAGCTTACAGGCCATTCTTTATTCAGTAAATTTAAACAATACAATATGGAAGAAATATGGAATTTAGAGCAACCTTGCCTAAATGGGCATATTCCTGTTCTATTTACAGTCATAAATAGATGAGGAATCACAGCAATCCATAGCCTGCCAAAAGGACCTATAATATTTAACGCACATTATAGTTTTAAATTTCTCTTTGTAAAGTAACAAGACGTAAATTAATTACAAAAACCTAATGATACACAGCTTAATCTTTACGGGTATTCTTGCTAAAAATAACGTAGAAGGACATTCAGTAACATACGCCTTCATACCTTGACTGTATTCACATCGAACGACAAGATTACTTCGACAATACCAATTTTAAGTTGTACATGATTGTGTTTAATAAAACAGTCGCATGCTCACTTGAGCTACTCTCCACATAACACCGTAACTCCGGCGCATTACCTGAAGACCTAAGATGCACGGACAGCCCATCGAATGTCATCTTTATACCATCAATATTGCTAATCGCTATGCCCCCCTTCGAATTAACCCCTAACTGTTTTAACAATGCCCTAGGAGTTTGTTCTGCTTTTTCTAATAATAATTGACTTTTAGCAGATGGAATATTCTGAACACGATCGCTGTCAGTGAAGCACTCTGGTAGTTCTTTCAAACTTAATGATAATGCCTCTTTCTTTGCCACAACATCAGCAAAAACAATTAAAGCAGGTAATAGTGCATCACGAGTTACCAATGCATTAAGCTTTGCGCCATTAAATCGAATATCAGAGCCGAGTAAAAATCCGCCATTGGCTTCAAAACCAGCAATAGAATGCACTGTCGTTAATTCATGAACACTGTTATCATCAATGCCCTCTTTTATTTTTGTATAACAATGGGAAGCAAATGCACTTATTACATATGGTGAACCAATTTTAGTACGAACAACTTGTTTAAAAGCTTGGCTCAACTCTATTGCACTGTTACAACTAACAGGAACTGCGAGTACTTCAATACCTAGAGCTTTTGCGCATAATAGCCCCAATATATCACCTCTAAACCAATGACCCTTTTCATCCGCAACTAAAGGTCTATCGCCATCACCATCCGTTGAAAACAACATATCAAGTTGATACTCATTAACCCACAGCTGTGCCTTTTGCTTATCTTCAATCGAAACAGCTTCAGTATCAATTGGAACAAATTCGTCACTTCTTCCTAGAGGTATAACGTGAGCGTTTAATTGAGTGAATATTTTTGCATATAAATCCCTTCCAGCACTTGAGTGCTCATAAACACCAACACGCAATCCCTTAAAAATATTTTTATCAAACAATGAAGTATATCGTTCTATGTAGCGCTCTTCTGCAACTTTACTTATAAATAATTCATTTTGGAGGATCACTGATTTGAATTCAACACTCGCATTTAAAATGCTGGCTTCATCGTCTTTCGTGATCTCCCCATCAGGACGATAAAACTTCAAGCCGTTACGATCAAAAGGAATATGACTTCCTGTAACCATTATTGCTGGAATGCGATCACACATAGCGCTATATGCTAATGCTGGCGTGGGAACGACACCAAAGTATATTACTTTAATATTCAGTTGTGATAATGACGCAGCGCAAGCTTGGGCCATTTTGACGCTACTTGGCCGGTTATCAATTGCAATCGCAACTTCATCAAAATCAAAAGACGCTTGCATTACATTGATAAAATTTACCGTAAAAGCGGCACATACATCTTTGGTGAGTTTTTCAACTAAGCCTCTTACACCGCTTGTGCCAAACGAGACTCCGCTTTGCTTAATAACCACAGCACTAAATAACATGATGGCAAATTTACCGTAAACACTTTAGATTAAACTCGACCATAACGATCTTCAAAACGTACAATATCATCTTCCTTTAAATAGCGCCCAGATTGCACTTCTATTATTTCCAAGTCGATTTTCCCTGGGTTCTCTAAAGCGTGTACTGCAGCAATTGGAATATACACTGACTCGTTTTCAGTTACTAATTGCTCTTTACCATCAATTGTAACCTTTGCTGTACCTGACACAATAACCCAATGTTCAGCTCGATGATGGTGCATTTGCACACTTAACTTTGCTCCTGGTTTTACTGTGATCCTCTTTACTTGGAAGCATTCCCCACTATCTATCGAATCATACTTCCCCCAAGGTCGATATACTTCTCGGTGGTATTTAACCTCTTCTCTTGCATTTTTTTTCAATGCTTGCACAATCGACCCGATCTCTTGAACGCAAGATTTATTGGTAACCAGAATCGAGTCTTTTGTTGATACAATTATTAGATCTTTAACACCGGCAGCCACAACAAGCTTACTATCGGTATGAATAAATGAGTTTTCGCAGTCTACATGATAGACATCACCAGAAAATACATTGCCACCATTGTCCTTTTCGGATATTTTCCAAAGCGCTTCAAACCCGCCTACATCATTCCATTTCGCATTCATTGGTACCATAACGGCATCTGGTGTATGCTCCATAATTGCATAATCTATAGATTCATCAGGGCATGCCATAAAAGCGTTTTTATCGATGCGGATAAAGTCCAAGTCTAGCTTTTGTACTTCCGTGGCCTTTTTACATGCTGAGAAGATATCCGGTCTATATTCATTAAGAGCGTCAAGGTAACGGCTAGCTCGAAACAAAAACATGCCACTATTCCAGCAATATTCCCCAGACAGTAAGTATTGCTCTGCGACTTCTCTGCTCGGCTTTTCAACAAATTGCTCTACAATGTAACCACTACCACATTGAACACCTCTTTTAATATATCCATATCCCGTTTCTGGCGTATTGGCATCAACTCCGAAAACCACGAGTTTTCCTACTGCAGCATGTTCAGCGCCAGCTTGAACTGAATGCTGAAACGCATCAATATCGCCAATAACATGATCTGCAGCAAGTATAAGAAGGAGTGGATCCTGACTATTTTTTATGGCTTGAAATGCGGCTAATGCAATTGCAGGTGCTGTATTACGTCCCTCAGGCTCTAAAAAAATCCCTCCCAACGTCTTATCCAACTGTCGCAGCTGCTCTGCTGCAATAAAGCGGTGTTCCTCATTGCATATAATTAGCGGCGGTTCATGGGCAATGCCGTTTAATCTGCATATAGTTTGTTGCAGCATTGAATTCTGGCTATTGTCGAGCGACAAAAACTGCTTCGGATAGTTTTCCCTAGATAATGGCCACAATCGCTTACCAGAGCCGCCCGCCATTATAACTGGTAGAATTTTTTCATCATGATGCATAATAAAACGACTTATTTCAGACTAATGACAGTGGGTATGAACTCAATCACTACCAAATATATCCCGAGTATATACTTTTTCTTGCACATCAATAAGCTCATCAACCATCCTATTTGACACTATAATATCGCAGCGTGCCTTAAGCTCATTTAAAGAGACCACAACTTCTGAATTAAAAAAATGTGTTTCATTGTAGGTTGGCTCATAAACGATGACTGTAATCCCCTTCATTTTCAAACGCTTCATAATTCCTTGGATAGCTGATGCACGAAAGTTGTCAGATCCAGATTTCATAACTAGTCGGTAAATACCAACGATATTTGGCGCTTTAGACAAAATAGAATTTGCGATGAAGTCTTTTCTTGTAGTATTTGCTTCAACGATTGCACCTATCATATTATTCGGTACATTTTCATAATTAGCGAGAAGTTGCTTAGTATCTTTAGGAAGGCAATATCCACCATATCCAAAAGAGGGATTATTGTAATGACTACCGATCCGAGAATCTAAGCCGACACCTTCAATTATTTGCCTACTATCTAAGTTATGGGCTTCCGCATAGCTATCTAACTCATTAAAGTAAGCCACCCTCATAGCTAAGTACGTGTTTGAAAAAAGCTTTATTGCTTCAGCTTCGGTAGACTCTGTGAGTAGTATAGGAGTATCTTGTTTTTTTGCGCCTTGAAGTAAAAGTTGTGCAAACTTTTCAGCATGTTTTGTTTTACCGCCAACGATGATGCGTGAAGGGTACAAATTATCATGCAATGCACTTCCTTCTCTTAAAAATTCTGGCGAAAAGTAAATTTTTAAGTCAGGAAAACGTTGTTGTAAACTTGCCGTATAGCCTACCGGTACTGTTGATTTAATGATAACTACGCTATTTGGCGATACTTTCTTTATATCAATGAGTACCGATTCTACTGATGACGTATCAAAATAATTTGTATCAGGGTCGTAATCAGTTGGTGTAGAGATAATAACAAAATCACTGTTTTGATACGCAGCAGCCTTATTGGTCGTGGCCTCAAAACTTATATCATCTCTGGCTAAAAACGCACTGATCTCATTATCTATTATCGGAGACTGTTTATCGTTTAATAGTTGTATCTTTCTATCATCAATGTCACAAGCTACAACCCTATTATGCTGTGCGAGCAAAAGTGCATTTGAGAGCCCTACATATCCCGTTCCTGCAACCGAAATTTTAATCACTTCCTGCCATCCTTTCCATGAATATTATTGGCTATCTAATACGGCTTTACGCTGTAAAGTCAAACGTGTTTTTTCAAAGGCATACCTATGGGGGTAAAAGGTCGTTAAAATCACGACCAAACCAACTACTGCATAAACACTATTAATAGAGCTTACCGACATACCATTTAGAAATAAGATAGCTAACACGCACTTTCTTGCTCTTGAAGGCACTAAACTAATTTTCATTAAATGGTTAATGATAAAAAAAACAATAAAAAGACCGAAAACCCCGTGATCAAACACTTGCCTCATTATATACGAATGTAAAATTACTGAATAACATACACTTGGGTCTTTTGCACTAAAGAGCGACTCATAAAAAACGAGTCTGTCACATACTGATTCTGGTAACGCAGTAAGTGGGGTAGAGCCAAACAAGAAATTTAACCAACCCCAATCTTCTATAGCAAATAGAAAGCCTTGAGCAAAAACAACACGATCTATTGCGCTCACATCTCCCCCTGATAAGCGACTTACAAGTACAGCGATAACACCAATACCAACCATGCCAATAGGAAACAACTTCAGAAATGTTTTAAAGTTAAATGAATGAATTGACAATAAAGCAATCATTGCAAAATACGAAACAACACCAGAGCGGGAGCCTGACATAAAAATAATGAGTGTTAATAAAACCCATTGAACAGTAGTAAGCTTTTTCTCAAGTGACCAAACTGCCAAAGAAATAAATAACATAGTCATTATTTCAAAATTATTTTCAACAAAAACGCCAGGTCTCTTTATTTCAGAAAAAACCAACCAAATTATATATTTACATAAAAAAATCCACAGTAAAGCATTAAAAAGCGTCAAAACCTGCTTTTTTGTAAATAAACACTTCCCTGAAAAAAACGCTAATATCATCATGTATATAAATGATTTATATGCAAGTAAATAATCTTGTAAATGCACGAGGTGAAAATATGCTATCGCGAATGTGTATGTAATATACAGAAAGCAACCAGCAACAACTAGCCAAGCACTCGCGTGCATTTTTTTCGCAAGCAGTAATAAACTCACTAAGAGCATAAGCTCAAACAACATATTTGTTGGTAACGGGTTATAGTACGTATAAGAAATAAAACTCGCTACAGACATTATGATAATAAACAATAAATAGTTATTTCTTATCATCTTTAAATGCTTCTAATTTCTTAATTGCTGACACTCCATCTAAACCATGCTCTAAAGCTAGCTCTCTCGTTCTAGATGGTCGGGTTATAAGCAACTCATAATGCTTAAGGGCTAATTTAGCTACATCCTCAGGTTTATCTACAATATAGATACCGTAACTTTCTAGCTCACCCCCTCCAATTCTCTCTTCTAAATCATATGCTAAGCCAACATCCTTAGTAACAATTACAATACAATTGGCTAACATTGCTTCGGCCATACAATAAGAGTATGTTTCTATCATAGAAGGGATCAATACGACCTTCGCTTGTGTGTAAAATTCAACCATCTTATCATAACTTAACTCCCCTTCATCATGGTTTATCATTAAGTGATGACACGACTTGATTAAACCATAGCCTTTAATTTCTTCATGCTTCCTGTTAGGAAAGAAAAATAAGTTAGAATCTTCATTAGAAGAAATTAAAGGAAAGCGAGTACCAAAATGAATTATATCCTTATCGCAGGTCCCCAAGGCTTTTGCTTGCAATTTTGATAAACAAAGTGTTTTATTTGCTAAATGTACACACACCGAGGTTAAACGTTTAGACGCGATAATACGCCGAATAATGTGAATCTCACTCTTTAGTCTGTTTGGAAATAACGGTTCCCCTTCGTGGGGTACAAATACTACATTTTTACCCAGCAATCGAAATATGGGTGCAAATAATAAACATAAAAACACGTAGTTTATTACTATTGTGTCGCATCTTGCTCCCTTTCGAATTATTCGAAAAAAATCTCCAACAATACTTTTGAGTGATTTAGAGAAAAATTCAAAGTGAACATCTTCATCTTCTCTCATTTGCTCCGCCAATAGCCCTACACCATTTTGAACACTTGATATAAATGAGACAACCAACACACTTTTTCCCATTATACACCTCTTTTTCCACGCAATTGGCGCTTAATGAACACAGCTAGGAATATCAATAACCTTTTACTCATTGCTAAATATTTAGTCGCACCATGAGCATGCATTTTAATTACCCTGTAATCTTCCTTTATCATACGCCGCATATTACTTGATATACTCCCCGGTACTTGTCGGTAAAACGCATACCTTCCGCCGATTAAACGCAGCAATTTTTTGTGTTTAGTTGCTTTTAAAAAGAAATCATGGTCTTCAATTACAACATTTTCTGAAAAGCCACCTAACTCCAAAAAAGTTGATTTTCTAATAGCACAACCAATAATGCTATACTTTTCCCCAGCTTTACTTCCCCAACCAAATAAAGCATCATAAAAACTCAAAGTATCGTTGCTCCGACTGCAACTCGCTGAATAATTAATCTCACTGATATCATGGAAAAAACAAACGGGTGAAAAAGCTACGTCAATCCCTTCATCAAAATGGGGGATTAACTGCTCAACAAACCCATGACCGAGTAAATCATCACCTCCTAAAACAACCAATATGTTTCCCGATGCCATTGAGGCCGCTCGATTCAGTGTTTTAACTTGACGTAAATTAACATCATTTTTATACACTGCTAGCCTTGGTTCATTTTTGGCGCACTCTTGTAAGATACTAAACGTAGCATCCGCTGAACAATCATCAATTGCAATAATCTCGTCTTCATCACGAATAGCAGCTAATACACTAGAAATTGTCTCGCTCACAAACCGTTGTTGATTGTAAAAAGGAATAATAACCGTAAATTTCAAAATAGCTTCCAATTAACGCTTCATAATACGTTTGGTTAAAATAAAAAGAGTAGCCGCAGCCCTTAACAGCCCTTTATAGAAAATTGTTGAAGTCAACAAACGTAAATATATCGGGCGGAGAAATAATACTTTGCTAGAAAAAATTTGTTTTATAATGCTTAGGCAGTCATGTATTAAGCATTCAACCTGTTGAATTTGCTCTGGCTGCATTCGAGATTTATGTTCATACATAAGAATATAGGCAGACCAAACACAAAGCATAAACTGAGCACAAAAACGCGGTTTCATTCGCTCATATACGCCCTGCTTACTAAGCAATTCCTTCAGCTTTAGTTGGTTTTCTAATAATCCAAACCTAGCCATAGAAAAAGATTTTGTTGATGAGTCATCATGTTGGCGGTATAAGTACCTCGCTGAACTAAAGGCGATTTTTTTACATAGTAAAAACAACTCTCTGGTTGTCAGCTCGTCACCATGCAAATTAGATTCATCGTATCGAATATCTGAGAATAAGCCTGCTCGATACATAGCGACGCCATGAATACTCCAATCTAAAGACAATTCAGTTGCATCAACTCCAGTTACAGAGCCCTTTATTGGGACCTGTTTGAATTTATTCTCATTCAAATCACCATCCCAATAATATAAATCAAATAACCCAGCGTCAGCGTCTGCCTGAATAATAGCCTTCAATAATAACTCAATTGCATCATTTACTAGTGCATCATCAGCATCTACCATGCAAATATAATCTCCATTTGCATGTTTAAGCGCCAAATTACGGGCACTCGACGCACCACCATTCTCTTTAGTAAAAACTTTTATTTGTTCATGTTTAGAAGAGAGTGAATTCAATATATCTAGAGTGTTATCAGTAGAGCCATCATCTACACAAAGTAACTCAATATTTCCATAACTTTGAGATATAACAGATTTAATACTCTTCTCTAAAAAACCACTTGCGTTATAGCAAGGCATAAGTACAGAAACAACAGCGTTTTTTGTGCCTCGCATTACGGCTCCATTTTTTTGAAATGCTTAAAGAAAACGACCCATACAATTACTGCATAGATAAAATAAGTCACAGCATACGCTTCTGAGACACCAACAAAGCCTCGTAACTCTACAAAGTACATAGTTAGAAATGCAAAGCCAAAGCTCGCAAATACTTCACAAAATGCATTCATTTTAAAGTAGCCTTTCGCAAGCATTAATAAAGCACCCACATGGCTTATAATACGAATAATATCGCCGATTATCTGAGCTTTAAATAACACTTTAGCGGCTAAAAACTCACCTGTAGCTAGTAATAAAATAAAAAACTCTCTTAATATATAGATAACACTACCACCCATTAATGCTAACGAGACAACAAGTGCCAACACATGTACCGTTGCCTTTTTAAGCACTTTTTTACTCGTAGCCTTTGATAGTTTAGGGTAGTAATAAACTCCTATTGCAGTTATTAAAATAGATAAATATGCTGTTGATATATTCCATACTAATTGCCATTGCCCTACAGCATTAATAGAAGTATTTGAGGCTAGAGTATCCCTCACTAAAATAAGAGAAATAGGGCCTGTTAGCGCTCCAACCAGACCTAAACCTAGGTACTTCGACATAACTTTCACATCATCGCTACTGCTCGACCCGACCCAGTTTTTTAGTCTAAACCATGGCGCTTTGAAAACCCTAAATATGACGACTACTCCTGCGATAGCGTTATTAAACGCAACAGCAACTAACCCTCCATATAGACCATATAGATAAACTAACAATACGGCGATTAGGCATGAAATCACGGTAGAGATCATCAATGTGGTAATATATTTTGCGTGCTCTTCCCTGCCGTTAAGCACCGCAAGTAATAATGAATTGGCTACATTTAACGGTAGCATAAAAAGAACCGCCAAAATCACCCAATAAAGAGCTGTATTTTCAAATAATAACTCAGCAATATATTTTGAATTTAATGCAATAAGTGGAGCAATTATTATAAAAGTAAAAAAAATCAGTGTGATTGTAGCGCGCCAATATTGAACCGGGTTCTCTTTATATTCCGCTGTGTAGCGAGATACACCTTGAGATAATTGATTACTCATCACCCCATTTAGGCCATTTACAAAACTTTGTAGCTGGCCAACTAACGCCATCCCCTCAGGCCCTGCATATAAAGCAACAAATTTAGAAACTACAAACCCTTTCAACATATTAAGTAGAGTTAACACCCCACTTAATATGGTAACGCTGAACAGCTTCATAAAGTGAAACTATTTACTGCTTTTACAACAAGTTCGACCTGTGAATCTGACATCGTCGGGTCAATTGGCAAAGATAAAACTGTATTATGTAACGCCTCCGAAACGGGCAATTTCAATCCTTTCAATTCGGAATACGCTTCTTGATGATGTGGGGCTATTGGGTAATGGATCAAGCATTGTACGCCATGTTCCTGTAAATGTCTTTGCAGCGCATTTCTGTGTTCCAATTGAACTACAAACAAGTGCCATACATGAGACTCTTCATTTTCAACCTTAGGTAAAACTACCAAAGGATTATTAATTTTCGTTGAATAACGCTGGGCAATTGACCTACGGCTTGCTATTTCATCATCGAGATAAGTAAGCTTTACTTTTAAGAATGCAGCCTGAATTTCATCAAGCCGTGAGTTCGATCCAAGATAAAGGTTTTTATAGCGTTCATGTGATCCATAATTCCGTAACGCTCTTAATACTTCAGCCAACTCAGCATCATCCGTGGTTATTGCGCCAGCATCGCCTAGCGCACCTAAATTTTTACCTGGATAAAAACTAAAGCCCGCGGCTTCTCCAAAACTACCAGCCTTCTTACCATTTATTGTTGCCCCGTGAGATTGTGCAGCATCCTCGATAACTAGTAGTTGGTTTTCCTTCGAAAATGCGCAAATAGCTTCCATATCACTCATCTGACCATACAAGTGCACAACCATTACCGCTTTCACCCGTTTAGTAAGATGAGCAGCCATCATATTGACATCGATATTAAACGTTTCAGGGTTTGGTTCTACCAAAATAGGAATCAAGCCATTTTTAGATATTGCCATAATAGAAGCAATGTAGGTATTTGCTGGTACTAAAACCTCATCCCCTTTACTTAACTTCCCCATTTCAAGCCAAGCTTGCAAAGTTAATGTTAATGCATCTAAACCGTTTGCGACTCCGACGCAATATTGCGTTTGACAATACGCTGCAAATTCTGCTTCAAAGGACTCAAGCTCAGCGCCACATAAATACCACCCAGATTGAATAACACGTTGTGCAGCTTTCTCTAGCTCTTTTTGATATTGAGCATTAATAGCTCGTAAATTTAAAAATGGAACTTGAATTGACATGGGGTACTCACTATTGAAGAAAAGTTGACTTATTTATTATTTAAATAACGTGTAACTCGCGCAGGGTTACCTATAACGACAGCATTATCAGGAACTGACTTAGTAACAACTGAACCAGCCCCAACCATAGCATTAACGCCAATGGTAACTCCTGGTAAAATGGTTGCGTTGGCACCTATTGAGGCACCTTTTTTAAGGGTTGTATTCATGAATTTTTCTGGATACTCTTTTGAACGAGGCATCATATCATTGGTAAATGTAGCATTTGGGCCAATAAATACACCATCTTCAATTCGTATCCCATTCCATAAATACACGCCAGATTTTATAGTTACGTTATCGCCTATAACCACATCATTTTCCACCAAGGTATGCGCACAAATATTGACATTCCTACCAATTTGAGCACCATCGAACACAACAGCAAACTGCCAAATTGTAGTACCGGCTCCAATATGCTCTGTTTTTACATCCGAAAGGGGGTGAATCATATTAATTTATCCAGCGCAAAAATTCATCGTAATCTCGAAGGTAATCGGATTCATCGTACTCTTCACTTGCCAAGACCATTAATACACAATCGCTTGTGAAATTATGCATCTCCCTCCATACAACACCATCAACTAACACACCTTTTTCCGGAGAATCTAGTTTTATAGTTTGCCGAACAGAGCCATTATCTAAGACTAAGTCACACGCACCAGACACAGTAAAAATGACCTGCTTAAGCGCTTTGTGCGCATGAAAGCCCCTTGACTCTCCAGCTTTTGTCGCATATATATAGTAGATACGCTTGATATCAAATGGTATTTCCTTACCAACCTCAAGTGAAATCAAAGAGCCTCGACTATCACCTTTTGGGTCAAAGTTAAACAACTCGAACATAATCAGCCCACTTCCAATAAAGTTTTAAGATATTTACCATAACTATTTTTTTTCATTAGCTCAGCTCTTTGTCGTAGCTTATCTTCACTTAACCATCCCTGCTTCCAAGCTATTTCTTCAAGACAAGCAACTTTTAGCCCTTGCCGGTGCTCAAGTGTTTGCACAAAATGACTTGCCTCTAACAGGCTGTCATGCGTACCTGTATCAAGCCATGCAAAACCTCGTCCTAATAACTCTACACTGAGTAGATCACGCTTCAAATACTCGTTATTAATGCACGTAATTTCTAATTCGCCACGGTTAGAAGGCTTAATATTCTTGGCTATATCAATCACTGAATTATCATAAAAATAGAGCCCTGTAACTGCATAATTAGATTTTGGGTGTTGTGGCTTTTCTTCAATTGAAAGCGCTTTAAAACTTTCATCAAACTCAACGACACCAAAGCGTTCAGGGTCACCAACTTGATAACCAAATACTGTTGCCCCTTTACTCTGACTTGCGGCCTTCAAAAGCTTCGGAGTAAACCCTTGTCCATAAAATATGTTGTCACCCAAAACCAAGCATACAGAGTCATCACCAATGAACTCCTCACCTATAATGAAAGCTTGCGCAAGACCATCAGGTGTTGGTTGTTGAGCATACGTAAGGTTTATACCAAATTGGCTGCCATCTGATAGAATTCGCTCAAAACCCGCTGCGTCATCTGGGGTAGTGATTACCAATATATCTTTAATTCCCGCGAGCATCAAAACTGACAACGGATAAAATATCATTGGTTTATCATAAATTGGAAGTAATTGCTTAGAAACCCCCTGAGTTATAGGGTATAGCCTTGTTCCTGAACCACCTGCTAAAATTATACCTTTCATTTTGTACTTTGCCCTAACCTTTCTAATTGATAAGAACCATCCAAAACTCGAGACCACCACTCCTTGTTTTCAAGGAACCATATCACGGTTTTCTTTAACCCAGATTCAAATGTTTCGGTAGGCTCCCAACCCAATTCTCTTTCCAATTTTGATGCATCAATTGCATAGCGTAAATCATGCCCAGGCCGGTCTTCAACAAAAGTTATGAGCTCTTTATAATGTGAAATACCACTTGGTAAACTAGGTTCTAGTTCCTGCAACAATTCACAAATATGTGTCACAACTTCCAAGTTCGTTTTTTCGTTCAGCCCACCAATATTATAAGTTTCGCCGATTTTTCCTTGTGTCGCGACTTGTAATAAAGCCGACGCATGGTCCTCAACATAGAGCCAATCCCTAATTTGCTGACCATCGCCGTATACAGGTAGCTGCTTACCTTCAAGCGCATTTAATATCATTAATGGGATAAGTTTTTCAGGGAAGTGAAAAGGCCCATAATTATTTGAGCAATTAGTAACTACAACTGGAAGCCCGTAAGTTCTATGCCATGCACGGACTAAATGGTCACTCGATGCTTTAGATGCTGAGTATGGAGAGCTTGGGTCATATGCCGTTTCCTCTGTAAATAGAGCCCTAGTATCATCCAAATCTCCATACACTTCATCAGTTGAAATATGATGAAATTTAAAATTGCGCTGTTTTTCTTCACCTAATTGGCTGTAGTAAAAACGAGCAGCTTCTAGCAATGTATAAGTACCAATAATATTAGTTTGGATAAAATCCATTGGGCCATCGATAGAGCGATCAACATGGCTTTCAGCCGCTAAATGCATGATTACATCAGGCTGATGCTCCGCAAAAACTCTATTCATTACTTCCAAAGAACATATATCAGCTTGCTCAAATATATAACGAGGATCATCAGCAATTAACTGTATTGAATCTAAATTCCCAGCATAGGTAAGTTTATCTACATTAACTACTTCATAGTCTGAGTGTTCAATAATTCTTCTCACTACTGCCGAGCCAATAAAACCAGCACCGCCTGTTACTAGAATTTTCATATAAAACCTTCCTCCTACTTCATTTTTGTAAATAAATCTTTCAAAACAACACAGAAAAACTGAGGGTATTGTATAACTAGCCTTTTTAAGACATACGGGTCATCAAAAACACGATAAAGCCAACGCAAATGTAATTGATCTATAAATTTAGGATAATAGTACAACTTATTCGCAGTTTGGTGTAAAAACCCACCACACGTATAAATTTGCTTTACTTTACTTTTTTGTCTTTTTAACTTAACAGCAAACTCTTCCTGCTTAGGCGTCCCTAAACCACAAACCACATACTCAGCCTCACACTGGATTATACGGTTAAAAACGGCCTCATCAGACTCAAAATAGCCATGTTCATACCCCACAATATCAATCTCTGGATAGTTTTTTTTAAAAATAGCCATTGTCTTCGTTATTTCATCTGATTTAGAACCAATAAAATACACTTTTAATCTGTTTTCATTTGCCTTTTCTAAAAAAGCACGAGCAAAAGAGCTCATATCAAAACTAATTCTTGATATAGGCTTACGAAAAAAAACACTAAATAACTTAGCTGACGAAATCGCATCTGTATAAACAGAATCAAGTTCAGCTACAAGATCAACTCTGTTTCGCAGTAGTAAGTAAGAGTAAGGATTTACGAATGTAATCACCTCAGCCTCTATATTTCTAGCCTTTAGAGAAACGTCAAGTTGTGAAATAATGTTTGGGCTTTGTTTAATCTTATCTAAAAGTTCGTGCATATCGAAAAAACCGTGATACTAAAGACTTCGGAAGCAATAAAAGTAAAAAAGCAATAACACGATATTTGTCCCAAATAAGATATCGATTACTCTTTAACGTAATTAATGCGGTTCTTTTGTTACCATTCATCAAATTTTTTCGAACATAGCTCATAACCGACAAATGTAATAAATAATTGATACTAGGTACCAGATGCTCAGGGGTACTGTCATCTTTTGCTAGTGAATCAAAATAATAAATATGAGGTGATAGCTCAACATGCTCTAACGAACAAGGCTTCGAAGCATTTAGGTCATAAACCGCAGCTTTATCAGCCGAGCAGTACATTTTGGTAATACATGCGAGTTTCCCCCAAACAGTCTGGTCCTCACCGAGCATTAGCCCTTTAGGGAACATACCCACTGTCTTTAATATTGATGCTTCAATACAAACAGAAGAAGCTGTAATGGGCAGATCAGCGTTGCAACACGATAAAAAGTAATTTTTGACCTCACCTTTTACACTCGGTAAATGCGCATGCTTTGCTGGCGTTAAAGTTCTTCCATCATAAAAGTGATAAGAAGTAAAAAAAACCTTTCCATTCGGGTATTGTTCATACAGTTCTTCAATTACTTCGAGGAAGTTGGGCTGCCAGTAATCATCGGCATCTAGAAATGCGATAAAATCCCCCAAAGCGGCACTAATCCCTGAATTACGCGCACAAGATACACCAAGGTTTTTATCATGATTTATAAACCTAACATCGCACTTAGAGAAACTGCGAACAATAGAGGCACTTTCATCTGTAGACCCATCGTTCACGACTATAATTTCCAACGGCTTCTTTACTTGTGCTGAAATTGACTCTAAGGCTCGGGATATAAATTTAGCCTTATTAAATAAAGGAATGACTACTGATATCTTCATTTCAACTTTCTACAAGTCACTACAGAACTCACCCTTCTTATTTTTAACATAACTCCGTACAGAATTCTTACCGTACGATATTTGCAAGAGGCCGATTATAAGGCATTTCAAACCCGTTTAATAGCTCCACAGTTGTAATTATTTGTCACTGTAATTAGAGCGTATTGAGCATTGCGATATAAAAATCAAACGGCAATTGGGGCGATTAAAAAGAATTTACAGAAAAACAACACACCCTCCCAAAAACCCAAATTAGTGTTAACAACATAATTATCAGAAATTGCTATCGGGACTTCATCAAGGTTATACTTAAAAACCCTTTTACCATGCCCGTATCGGGCTAAACTGCTATGTTTTGTATCAAGATAATGATTTGTTGCTAACTGAATTATTTCACTATTATATGCTATACAGCCTGTCGGCCAACTGCGAACATAATCGCATTTCTTAACCCCCTCAAACGCGCTTTTATTTTTGAGCACCTAACCCAAGCGCTTCGAGTAAAGCTGGTTGTGACACAACCATTAAACCTTTTGCACCATCATCTATATAAAACACCGATTTTAATCCTGCTGCATCAAGCTAGATACTTGAAGTAGTACCACACCATACAAGCATTAACCAATACATCTGGTAATGCTTTGAGGTTGAAAGGGATCAACTATTATACGCCAAGCAAAAAAGTATATTTGGTTCACACTCTACTTTAGCAACTTCTAATCTAGAGTGTGTAACACACTCCCCTCATCTAAGTCACACACGTGCCTACCATTAAAAGTAGCGGGAACAGCAACACAATCTAAAATAAAAATTGTTTCGCAAAGCTATAATCTGATCAGTTCAGAGTCACTTACGGTAGTAAAGAAAACCAAGAATCATGCTATTGAGTACCTGTAATCATTATTTGCCAACACAGGTAACATCAAGTACTAACTATTTATTCTAGCTTTATCCATTTTGGTTAATAGCATTTTCGCTAATGCCCCCCAATTGAATGAGTCTACCGCAAGTGTTCGTCCTTGTTTGGATAACCGCTCTGTAATAGTAGGGTTATCAAGTACGCTATTTATTGCTTTCGATAGTGAAAGCCCATCAAGCCTGTCAACAAAAACACCGTTTTTAGGCGAAAGCAATTCATCTGTCGCTGTGTGTGGCGCTGCACTTTTTGAAAAAGCGATAACAGGAAGACCTGATGCAATCGCCTCTAATATAATTTGCCCCAGCGGTTCATACAATGATGTCATCATAAATACATCTGCAGCTTGATAGTATAAATTTGGCTCCGCCACAGCCCCTTTAAAAATAACACGCCCTGATACCCCTAACTGAACAGCAAGACACTCTAAACTTTTACGTTCAGGACCATCGCCTATAATCACGGCTGTTGCTTGTGGACAATAAGGTAATGCCGCGATTAGATGGTGAAACCCTTTCGCAGTCACCAAACGCCCAACACCGAGCAGTATTGGGCCCGATTCTGGTATATTTAATGTTTGTTTCAAACAAACTTTGGCATGCTCTTCAATCGGAAAAAAACGGTCACAATCAACTCCAGGCTTAGTAATTTCAATCAAAGGTTTTTTTCGATTAAAGCATTGCTCAACCTGCTTTTTCATATTTTCACTGAATACAATTAAATGATTCGTTATGCGAAACGCAAGTTGTTGAACCATACTATGTACATATAAACGGCCAAGCTTTTTTATATACGAAAAATATCCCCGATCAATCGATGTATTGATTGGCTTATCTTGTTCTTGTACAACACCAGGCACTAAATAGACTACCGGTAGTCTACAAACAATTTTGGCTACCACAGTAGTATCATGATAACGACTAACTATTCCTAAAGTATCACAATGAATCAAGGATTTAAGCTTCTTCTTCATATCAATGTAACGTGCAAAACTTCGCAAAACAGGGAACTGACACCATGGCTGCCTTACTCCAAATCGATGTACATTAATACCATCTAGGACTTCAAATGAGGGAAGGCTCCGATCATTAACTAGATTTATATCACCAACAAGAATGTCCACATGATAACCATCTTTTTGATAAGACTTAGCTAGGTGATAGAGTGAGTTCTCTATCCCCCCTATATTTGGGTAATATGCATTACTTAACAATATGATTGAGCCGCTCCGTTTTTCTGGCATTATTGATACCCTAAAAATTCATAATCTTTTTGATACAAGGTTTTTATCTTGGCTTGTGCACTAGCCGAGATATCAACTACTTTAGTTATGCGCCCCTTATTTTCCCATGGCAGTTGAGCATGCCAATTTTGAGATTTCGAAAAAGCCGACCATTCACTATCTAAATTCTCATAGTACAAAATAGTATCAACTCTACATTTATAATGGCGATCATAAATATAAAAGACCTGAGGCTGAAACAGTGTCTGAAATAATAAAAAGTCATGATCTAGAACATTTTCCACAAACTGCTCAAAATTCTCGGAACCACTTTCAATATAAGCCTTGAGCTCTAAGTCTGATGGAGAGTGATTACCGCCATTTATAATATAGTTGTATGCTGAAAAAACCCGTTGTGCAGGTTCTCGTACAATTGCAAATTTATGAAAAGATTCAAAGAATACAGGGTTTGACTCGAAAAAATCAAACCATTTAGCATGCCACCGATAGCCCTTATCATCAAAAAACTTGAGTACGCTGCTTCCCGCATTTTTCGGTATATGAACAAATAAGCATTTATTTTTAATCATGAATTTTTTGTACGGATAGTGCGCGAATGGTAAATGGAACTTTATGCGGGAAAGGTATTTTTTCAACATGAAATTTATAAAGCGTATTCTAAAGGTTGGTGGTATGATAACAGATTACATGTAACGGCCTTCCATTAATTTACTATAAATGCATATCCTCGTTATTCCATCATGGTATGAAACACCGCAGAACAAAACCCTCGGTTCGTTTTTCAAAGAGCAAGCCACTGCACTGCAAGAGCAAGGGTGTCAAATTGGCATTATATATTCTGAGCCTGTTTCAATAAAACGCTTCTCAAGGTATTTTGAGACCGATAATAAAAAATACAGTTGCTTAACACTTAAAAGAAAAAAATACTTATGTATTCCCTTTTGTTATGACACCAATTTACGTCTACATATTAGGAATTATAAAAAGCTCTATGCTCAATATGTCGCTGAACACGGTAAACCAGATTTAATTCATGCGCACAGTTTTATGTATGGGCCTGGCGGAGCAGCTGGGTTAGCTGCATACGAAATAGCACAACAATTTAATGTTAAATATGTGGTTACTGAGCATGCGTCAGCTTTGTTATTGGATAATATAAAGCCCAAGGAACTTAAAGCAATAGAAGCAGCGAGCATTCATGCACAGCAGATATTTGCTGTCTCCAAGTCACTTTCACTCTTAATGCATAACAAGCTTGCTCTCAGCCAACCACCACATGTCATTGGTAATGTCATAGACACTCACTTATTTAGACCTGTGCCACTCTCTCAATCAAGGTATACGTTCATTACGGTCGCTCAATTACGACCAATTAAAGAAATCAATAAGATTTTGTATGCTTTCGCAGATGTACAAAAAGATCACCCCGAAACGGCATTATTTATTGTAGGTGATGGCCCTGATAAACCAGCCCTTGAAAATCTAGCACACTCACTGGCCCTTAATCACGTGCAATTTTTTGGTTCAGTTGCAAGAACCCGCGTAGCAAACTTACTGCAAGAGTCACATTGCTATATTAACTGGTCAAAATACGAAACTTTTTCAGTCGCTGTTCATGAAGCTATTTCTTGCGGCTTGCGAGTTATCTCTAGCGCTTGTCAAGGCCCTGAAGAAAGTTTGGAGCATTGCGGGGAGCTTATCTGTAAATCAAACTCCTCACAAGCCTTAGCGAGAACGATGATGTTTCTGCTTAGCGATCCTAATAACAATGCTATGTCTGCAGATCAAAAGCACATGTTCATCACTCAAAAGTTTGGTAAAAAAGCCATTGCTGAACAGCTTATCAAAGAGTATAAAAAAATTGTCTTATAAATCACTGATAAAAAATGCGAGTGCACCTTTATTAATTAAGATTTTCACCGCTTTGCTAGGCTTTGTTTTCAATTGGTTACTTACTCAACAGCTCACAAGCTCTGACTTTGGTATGGTGGCACTTTATCAACTCACTCTCTTAGCTATCGTCACACTATCCAAGTTCGGCATAGATCAAGCTTTCGTTAAGCTTTGTGCGATCAATTGCAACCTCTATAATATTAGATACTTTGTACTTGTGTGTTACATCATTACCTTATTGGGTATTTTATTTCTAATACAAATGCTCGTATATGGGATTGGCCTATTTCCACATTTAACTAATAACCTTGTGTTTCTTGATCTTTATAGTCACTTCCTCCTACTGTGCTGCTTTGCAACATCGGTCACTACCATTAATGCTGGTATTCTAAAAGGGCTAAAACATGCATCTCTATTCGCAAGCTTCAACGGTTTCGTAAGCCTCACTATCGCGACCTTATATTTATTACTATTTAAAGTGAGTTCAATACACGAAACGTTTACCATCCTCACTATCTCGTTAGGCATGAGTGCTTTTTTAAGTTTGTGCTTTATAGCTAGAAAGCTACCGAGCCAATATAAGCAATTGCCAGTAAGTAAATACACTGAGTTTACCCATAGTACATTATCATTTTGGGTTGCTGCGATTGTCTTTTTAGTGATCCAACAAAGTGGCAGTCTGTTACTAAGTCTGCATGCAAATTTGCAACAACTTGGGGTTTTTATTATTGTCATTAAATTAGCCGCTCTTCCAAGTATTTTTCTCTTTGCACTCAATAGTGTGCTAGCCCCAAAATTTGCCGCTTTTAATAACAACAACCAGCATACCTTGCTACAAAAGCACTTTGAACAATCACAGCGTGTACTCATTATTATCGCAATAGTAATGAATATACTGTGTTATGGTATTGGCTCACATATTCTTGCCTTGTTTGGTGAACACTTTAGAGAAGGCTATGAATGGCTCTGTATTATTCTTATCGGCCAATCGGTTAATTTAATAACAGGGCCCGCAATTACACTCTTAGCAATGAGTGGAAATGAACGTATTCATCGTAACATTTCGATACTTTCCGGCCTATTAACTGTTATTATAGGGGCTGTGCTTGTAACTCAATATGGGCCACTGGGGGCTGCAATTACCACAGCTTCAGCAATGACCCTGCAAAACACCTTCAGTTATTTATACGTAAAAACAAGAGTTTTAAATATTAAACATGATTTCACATCAACATAAATGTCTTTTTATCCATATCCCCAAAGTCGCAGGGCAAAGTATTGAAAGCGCTTTTCTGTCAGAATTACAGCTAAGCTGGGAAGATAGAGAGTGTTTACTCTTAAAAAAGAATTCCGACCCAAAAAAAGGCCCGCCTCGCTTGGCGCACCTTACTAGCGATGAATACTTGAATTTAAACTACATAACTCAACGTGATTACGATACATACTTTAAGTTTTCATTCGTTCGTAACCCTTGGAGTCGGCTAGTTTCTGAATATAATTACAAACAGCCTAAAATGAGCTTTGATCAGTTTGTGCTCAACTTTCTTCCTAAGTGCCAGCATGATGATTATAAACAGCACAATGGTATTCATCGACATCTTATGCCACAAGTTGACTTTATTTACGGCGCTGGCACCTGCCAAGTTGATTTCATTGGGAAATTCGAAAATATCCAACACGACTTTAATATAGTAGCAAAGAAAGTATTCGGTAAATCCATTGCTCTTCCGTATCGGAATAAAACCAAAAACAGCAGCCTAATCAGCAAGCTATTCAACCGAGATACAGCAAAACCTTTTCAAGCTTATTACACCCGTGAAACACGCCATTTTGTGGAACAATTTTATGAAAAAGATATCAAAGAATTTAACTATCACTTTGATGATTGATCAAGAAAAATTTTATAAGAACCTACAGAACAATACGTTCGCAACAAAAAAAGTAATTTAAATAAAGTAAGTAATGAATACGGCTGATAAATGTGTATCTTTTCTTGTTAAAAGTACAGGTATTTTAATGTCAAAAATAGAGAACCTTTTAATGCTATTTTCGCGTGCCCTAATCTATAAGTAAACACTCGCTTAAAGATTAAAACGCGATTAGAGCGTATTCACTCACCTTGTAATAAATTAACGCTATCGCTTTCTCGCAATTTCTTCTGGAATACTCTTCACTATTTTAAGCGCCGTGAAAATAGCTCGTTAACTTGTGGCTAGCTGTGGGTTTGATTGTAGATTTGTGTCACTCGTTTTAAATAGCTTCTTGTCAATATAAAGAGTTACACTTTAAGCCTCTTCAAAGTGATGACATTATTCTTAGCGAATATATATACATGAAAAAACATCGCCTAGCGATGACATTACTATAAACGTATTGATATAAAAAAAGCGAGCATAAGCTCGCTTTTTTATAGCTGTGTAATTAAAAATTACTTGCTAGAGAAAGCACCGATAGTTAGACGGTCTTGACCTTCAGCTGTGATTTTAGCAGCAGCGAATACCGTTACGTCTTCTTTTGGTACATTAGTTGTGATTTCAAGTGCAACTTTGAACTGGTCTTTACCTAGTTCAGCAGTTAGCTTCTGAGTGATAACGTCAAGTAGGTTACGTACACCTGGCTTAGCATTCTCAATAACCACACCTAGAGACTTCCAAGTGTTAGTTTCAGTGTTACCTGCACTACCTTCAACCATATAACGTACAGAGATATCACCTGTTTGAACACCTTTGTTTGTGTGACGGATGATAGGCTGTGTGTTAGGACCGAATGGGATGTAAGGAACGTTTACAACTGAACCGTTTAGAGTCCACTCAGCAACCGCTGCATCAGTTACAACGTTAAGTGCTGTATCAGCCGTTGTTGCATCAGCAGTTTTATCATTGATAAGGTTGATGCTTGCTGTATAAGTCGTTTCAGCAAGCGCTACAGTTGCAGCTGGAGTAGCAGAAGCACCCTTCACTTTGAATGAAATCTGGTGGTACTTATCAAGGTCGGTATCTGCACCAGTGCTGTTAAGTGGAATCGTTAACTCAGTCATTGCAGTGTTAAGTGCATACTTTGTTTGATCAGTTGTATCATCACCAGCTACGTTATGCTGACCAATTGGCGCAGCAGTGTTGATGCTGTCAAATGGTTTATGGTCTATTGCAGATGCAATTTCTGCTGCAGAAAGCTTACCGTCAGTACCTGCGTAATCAGACAACCAAGAGAAGTTACCTTTAACTAAGATTGTACCTGACTTTGGCGTTAGGTTACCAAGCGTTGTATCTTCAGATGTTTCAACAACAAATGTGTCTTGCGTTAATGAATCATCAGTCGCAAGGAACGTGTTTGCAGAGTCTGATGTGTTAGCAGCAAACTGGAAACGTTGCTGTTGAACGTCAACAATACCGTCACCTTTAACATGTACTTTTGCGCTGTACTGCTTTGCAAGGTTTGCAAGTTTAGCAGCAGGTGTTACATCATACTTAACGTTTGCTGTATTTTGAACTTCAGAAGACACTGAAATTTCAGTTGCACCAGCAGATGGCGTTACATTAACACCCTCTAAACGTAGGAATTCATTTGCTTTACCATTGTAACCAGTATCAACAGTGAACAAAATTGTGTTACCTACTACACCCAACAGAGTAAATGTACCTAAACGGTCACCATCAGTTGCGATATTACCATCTGGGCCGTAGCTTTTAAGTGTCGCACCTAAGCTCGATTGAGCATTAACTGTACCACCAGTTACAGTGAACGTAATTGTATCTTCTGCTGTGAAACCACCGATACCTGCAATTTGAGTTGCTGAAAGTACAACACCTTTAGCCGCTGCTGATTCAGCAGAGTACTTAGCTGTTGAAGAAGATACTAGTTCATCTTTAATTACTACTGTACATGCGTCTGTACCAGTGTATGTTACTGAGCTAGCAGTAGTATTCGCACCATCAGCGCCTGTGATAGTAATTGTATCGTTTACTGCAGCATTATTAGGAGTGAATGCACCAGTTACGGCAGTCACACTTAAAGTAGTTGCTGCAGTCGCACAACCATTTACAGCTGCTAGAGCACCAATAGTTGTACCGGCAGCCGTTGCGCCCGCTTCTTTAACATCAACAGATAAAATACCTGCTGTTGCAGTTAGTGAAGTACCCGCTACAGCTAGCGCTAGTAGAGTTTTCTTAAACATGTTTTCCATTCTCCAAGTTTCATGAAACTGAAATAGATTTCTATTTCGGTCTTTTTTCATTGTTTTTTTACTTAGGCCGTCACCTAAGTAACAACCAAACAAGTCAAGTTTAAGCAGAGCATACTACTAAAGTCAACCCTGCCAAGCACCTAACCGTTCATTAAACAACCATTTATCTAGATTTGTCTAGTGATTGCTGATTAGCTTTCAAGCGAACACTAAACACATCGATTCTAATTCGATTACTTAAATAATTCAATGATTATATAAGTAAAGTTTAGTGAAAAACACGGTTAGTTTTCGCTTTCGTTAAAACTTAAGTTTTCAAGACTTTTTTGAAATTGTTGCTTTAATCCCGACCACTCACTTTGATTATGGATCACTCTGGGAGTCACCAACACCACGAGCTCGGTTTTATCTCCACTGTCAGTGTTCGCGCGGAAAAGGTGTCCTAAAATTGGCAAATCACCCAAAATTGGCACCTTAGTTTCCTTCTTGGTTCGATTATCACTAATCAATCCTCCCAATATGATGGTTTGGCCACTTTCAGCAACGACTTCGGTATTAATCGTTCGCTCAAATACACTTGGGTTAATTGCGCTGGTGGTCCCGACTTCAACCTGGTTAGATATTTTTTGATTAATCGCCATGAGCACAACCCCCTGAGCATTTACTGTTGGTGTTACGCCAAGCTCAACACCTGTTTTTCGATACTCAACTTCGGTGGTTTGCTTATCAGTGCCTAACGGATCTGACGTTGTTTTACCCACAATCGGAATATCGGTACCGACACTGATAGATGCGGCAACGCCATCACGAACCACCAAGGTTGGTCTTGAAAGTATATTGACCAAACTATTCGACTTAAATAAGTTCGCTTGAATATTGCCATCTGCGCCATTGACCAAATACGACAACCCGCCAAATCCTTCACCCATAAATGCGCCTGAAGTGCCAAGTCCGTAATTGCCATTATTAAGCGCAAACTCGACGCCCTTTTTAAACTCGTCTGTCAATGTTACTTCAGCAATGATCACTTCCAGCATTATTTGTTTTGGTAAGACGTCGAGTTTTTTTATCAACGGCACTATTTGCTGATAGCGCTCTCCTGAGGTGTGAAAAATAATCGTATTAGAGCGTTCATCAACGACCATTTTCAAGCCATCTGATGATGCACTTCTGACCGTTCCAACACCGCTAGGTTGACTGTTTGCTGTATTCTCATTGGCAATACTGGTCGCGCTACTACGACCACTATCGGAGCCAATTAAGGCCTCTAAACTCACCCCTAAATCTGCCGCTCGGCTAAATTGCGGCTGATATAAAAAGTACTGCATTTCTGTTGTTTGCAGTGGTTTATCTATTTGGCTCAACCAAAACATAGCCCTATCAAGCGTCGTTTGTTGGGTGGCAAAAAAGATTAATACACCTTGATTTTCAATTTCGACAACAGATAAGGTTGAACGCCCTCGCCCTGAACCATTTGTTGAAATAACAATCCCTTCTTCAGCCAATAAGTCTTTCAGCTTACTCACCGCTGACTTTGTATCAATGAAAGAGCTCTTGTACGCACCAACCTCTCTTTCGTACAATGAAGGCCTATCCATTAATGCAATGAGGTCCAACGCCCTTAGAATGTCTTGCCTTTTTCCTTGTATGGTCATTACACCTCGCGGTACATCCGCTTGTGCACTGATCCCCATTAAAACACGTAACGTATTGGCCAAAGAAGCTTGCAAACCATAATCAAACGGCACAATTTGGTATACATCTAAAGATGTTTGTGGCACATCTTGTGGCTTTTTCCCATAACCATAAACTAGGTTTTTAGACTGTCCTTCTTCTTTTTTATGAATGTAGTAAATGCCATCATTGTAGCGAATAACGTAATTACGCTCTGATAACAGTTTTTCTGTTAGCGTAAATAGCTTTCTTGAGCTAATTTTTTCTTGCAAATTTAACGTGACAGGGTTGCTACTTTGTTTAACGTCATCATCAATAACATAACTAACCTTGAGCTGCTCTCCCATAACTTGATGTAAATAGTCAGCTAAAGGTAATTCGTCCGCCGAAATTGTCAGAGAATTTGAAGCATCAAATGAGTGTAAAATATCCTCAGCTGTCTTCAGGTTCGTCTGGTTCAACTTAAAAGGCGGTATATACTTATACTTTACAGCGTGCTCTTCTTCTGGACTTTCAGTCGCGATAAGCTCAGCGTTCACCACATCAACCTGCTCAGAAGTATTCCGAAGGTAAGACGAAGGTGATTCAAAATTGCTGTCAATTTTTTGAGTACTCGAACATCCCACTAAAAATAGTGTCAACGCACTACTCATTAATAATGTTCGGTTATGTAGTTTCATCTGCACAATTATTTACCTTTTTCACGATTCGCAGGCTTATACATGGTCAACACGACCTTTTGCTGAGAATCACCTTTTTTTATTTCAATTTGAGTATTAGATATATAAGTCCAGATATATCCAAAAATTTTATCCGATTCATTGAACCTAAAAATTTCCTCATTATTATTTTTTAAATCTAGCACGTTTATTAACAAGGAAACTTGTTGGTGAGATGCAACCTGCCTATTAATAACCGCTTTTAAAGTAAGTCGCTTATCATCGACAAAAACCTCTTGTAATACCCCAGATTGCGCGCTTTGCTCTTCTTGACTTAGCGATTTCACTGTATCAGTTTCTTCGACAGCTTCACTTTCAAGATATGCATCATACTTTGCATAAACCGCCTGACGGTGCGCGTCACTAATAGCGCTAGCTCGGTAATTCAGATCAGGCTCACTAATCATTTTAAAATGTTGTTGTTTGCCTTCATGCGAAAATCTTAACACGCCATCGATAACACACAGCAAAGACATGACAGAAACGCTCAAAACAACAACGGGTGAACGCCAATTTATCACTGTGAACGCTCCTTAAATTCAAAAAATGCAATTCGAACTGATACACTGACTCGGCCAAGACCACCTGCTCGCTGACGCATTAAATTAAAGTTAAACGCTTCATACTCCAATACCTGAGGAAGTTGGGCTAAATCTAAAAAGAATGCCACCGCATTTTGCGTATCACCACTAAAATGTAAAGACAACTGATGTTTAGTTATTTGCGAGTTTGGAAAAGTATAAGAATTTTGCCAGCCTATACTATTGCTACTCAACGTCCGCTCTTTTAATAGCAATTCTAATTTTTTTTGTAATTCTAACTTTAATTTCTCACTTGTAGACTCTTGGAAGAAATGTGTTTTGATGCGATTAATAGCGTCATTATAAAGCTGTCTTGACTCTTCGAGTGGAGACTCATTATCTAATAATAAAGCTGACTTTGTGACTTTATTTGCCAGTAGTGTATTGCTTGCATATAAGCTCTCTTGCCAGCTATACCAAGGTAACAATACAAACTTAATTAATACCAGTAAGGCAATAAATAACAAAGGTAATTTGTGCTTTTGTAATTCATTCATGGCACTTGTACCTCTTCGTTATTTCCTTCTCTAAGCACAAAGCTGATTGTAAACCTCTCTCCCGTGCGAGACTTAGAGATAGGTGTATCAAACTTTGCATCGCTTACAAATGCCAACGCACTAAACTTTTCAAGTGTTTGTGTCGCACTCTTAGCCTCAGCTCTGAAGGTAAACCTCTTGCCGTTGAGATTAATGCTATCAACATCAAGCGTTGCAAAAAATGGCGCCATAACTTCCCATAAATTATCTATCGAGTATCGCTGTTCGACAAATGATTTTAATGAACCATAAAGCTCTACTTGCTCATTTAGCTCACTTTGAAGTGCAAAGGTATTTTTTATTGTGCCAGATTGCTGGCTTAATTGTTGTTTCAAAGAATGTTCTTGAAATAATAACATCCCTGATACAACGGACATATACACCACCAATACTAAACTAATAGGCAGTAAGGCGTTTTGAAGCAAGGCCTTTAAATTAAAAGCTTTTTGTTTTGGGGTAAATAAAATCAACCATTTCACAAGCTCAAGGTTAACACATGGTAATATTGCGTTGGCTTTGTTGCTCCATGATAAAGACCGTTCATTAGGAGCACTAGTCCCTATTGCTACTTGAAACCGCTCGACCGAATTGATCAAACCAACCTTTGGTGCATAATAAAGTCGCTTAGCCAGCTTAGTCAGGTAAAAGTAGTGGCTGTCTTTTTTGTGTTCAACAGTCAAAATGCTGTCTTCATCCACAAACTTATCTAACATCAAAAGCTCTGGCAACATAAACCAAGCTTCAGGCACACCCGCTTGAAAGCGGTAGTGCGTTACTTCAGCACCTTTTTTTGTAATGCTATTGATCATGTAGTGATCAGACGGCATTTTTTTTAATGCAAGGAGCCCTTTCAGTTCTTTTTTATTCACTATTGGATATGACTGTAACTCACTTAAAACAAAATCAGGCGATACAATCAGCAGTTTTACTTTAGTGGATTCTGCGGGTTCAAGTACTACGTTCCCAACATTATCGACTTTAAATTTGTATAAGCGCCCATTAAAATAATGCACATGAGATGCAATTTTTTCTTTGATAAAAAGTTTAATTCTTGAAATCACACTACTTAACCTTTTTCAAAAAGTGTATTTATTGGCTCTAAGCGTTCTTTGACATACCTCTTTAAACTAATAATATAACTCTTAGTTACTGTGGATTGCCCTACGTTTGCGGTTAACTCAATTTTTAATGAGGTGCTTGGGTAAAGGTGTGTGTCAATATCAATTTTCGTTCCTGTAATTTTTCTATACTCTAAGGGGGAGATATCTCGCCTTAATCGTAATTCTAATAATTGTTGTGTACTTGCCTCGCCAACCTCTGCAATAAGTAACTCTTTACTTGCCGTTAGCGGGTTAAAAGAACCGTTGTAATAGATAGTCAAATTACGATACAAAACTGCCTTTTCTATAGGCGTTAAGTCAATGAGCATTTCTAAATCTGTCAGGTCAGTGATATACCCATTTCTAACATTTATTACGCCATTACCCTCAAAGCCATTAGGACGAGGGATATTATCAATATCCTGCCAGTCTAACAAGCGCGCTATAATTAAGCTAACTCGCTGGTAACTAATCCCCTGTGCAAGCAATAGCCGCTCTAATCTGGATGAATCTAAATAATGAAGTCCAATTTTTCCAGCCAAATCTTGAATTTTCACTGTTATATTTTCAGACAGTTGAAAAGGGTGATCAAAGAAATTCCACTGAGCTGTAATAGCATTGCCACCATCACTTACACTAAGCCGAGCTCGCTCATAGGTAAACAATGTAAAGAGCAATTCGCTATATCCACTATGTAATAGTAACTCTGCTTGCGCTTTGTCATTAGCCCACGATGCCATCTCAACTTGGTCACGAGTACTTTTTGATACATAAAGTGCAAATGTACTGAGTATTGCACACAAAACCAGCACCTGGATCAGTGCGATACCCCGATATTTCACTGAGAGTTATCCAAATACGGCGTTAGGTAACGCAATGTATTTTTATCTAACGCGATTGTAAATAACAGATCCTTACCTTCTTTTTTCATTAATACCGCGATCTCTTCAGGTAACTGTTGTGTGTCAATTCCCGAGTATGAGCTGCGCCAACTCGCAGACTTACCACGCGGTCTTTCTTCCGATTTTTGTAAGATGCTATCCCAACCTAAATAGTTAAACTTGATATCGCTCAAGTCCCGAAATATTACATACTCTTTGTCAAATCTAATTTCCTGTTCGGTAAACTTAAGCAAAAATGCCTCTGTCGACTTACTTTGGTATACTAGTTGTAATAACCCATTGCTTTGCTTTTCAACCGAGAGTTTAAATATTTCAGGGTAACTTTGTTGCATTAGCCCGACTTTAGAAATACTCAATAGTGAAGTCTCGCTGCCTTCAAATATAAAACCCGGTTTCCTTCCCTGAGCCTCATTAACCACAATAAAAGGCTGAATACCTGTCAACGTATTTTCAAATAATGTCAACTGACGCCCAAAGTGTCTATTGCTATTAAATTGACCAATTTCATTTTGCCACCTTTGTGCCAACAGCTGATAACTATAGTTACCAACCAACAAAATACCTGACAAAATACTAATGGCGATTAGCAGCTCAATTAAAGTAAAACCTTGGGGTTTAATTTTCATTCCAACTGACTTCTTTAAATTGATATTCTCGAGAATAATTATCAAGTTTGAACACAGCCGTTATATTCCACAAAAAGTACTTATTATTTTGCTTTTCATGTTTTCCCAAATCAAAGCTATAGAGAGGTGGTGGGGGCTTATAGCTTACTCTCACTGCCTGCCAATTTACTTCTACGCCCCAGAAGTAGTTTTTCCCCGATAAATCAGTAATATTCCCCTGCGTCCTTGACCTAACATTATATCGAATCTGTTTAATTGCAATGGGTAATATATTGCTAATTTCTATATGACGGTTGGATTTTTCGCTAGCTACCAGGCTGCCACTGTACAATAAGCTTATTGAGGCAATGGTTGCAAACAAAATCATACTCGCCACAAGCACCTCTATAAGCGTAAAGCCTTTAGATACCGGCTTAAGGTTCCTCATTGCTCACCTCATGAACCCCATTGACCGCCTCACCTAACTCAACCTTCACTTGTTTTTCACCAGACTGTAAATCGACATTATCAGGGGAAATAAAACCATTAGAATTAATATACAGAGATTGCGCAGGAAAGTTTAAGTGCTCAAACGTATGCTGGTAAAGCCGAGTCTCATTATTAGGGCTTGCAACGGTGATACTGCTTCCTGTGAGTGTGACAATCAATTCAATTTGACGAATATATGCATCATACCCAGCTTTCTTTAAGAGGCTTTTAAACTGAAGCGTCTCTGACTTTCGCTCTGTTCTTTCGATTGCATCAATAGTAAATGGGCCCACAAAGCCTATCAATAATGAGACAACCGTCATTACGATCATTATTTCTATTAGTGTGTAGCCTAGACTCTTTTGCATCTTAACTTACATGCCAATATCATTTAATGAAACCATGCTCATCAACATTACAACAACAACGCCACCAACAAACCCTCCCATGAACAAAATCATTAAAGGTTCAATTAACGTTGTTATTTTTTGCGTCCAATCCTCAAAATCTTGCCTTGAGCGTGAGGATATTTCACTAAACACTCGCTCCAAATTACCTGACTCTTCACCAACCTCCAGTAGTGACACAAAGAAATCAGGGTAAAGATCGGTTTGCTTAAGTGCGGGGCTCAACAAACTACCCCGACTAATTTTTTGTTGTGCAACTTCTAACTGATGTCGAAGTACATGGTTTTTAATGTTTCCGGTAGAAAGTTTTAAAGCAGAGTCAATCGCTACACCAGAGCGTAACATCATAGCTAAACCACTATTAAAGCGAATACGTTCCACTGCTAGTACCATAAACGAAACCAGAGGTAGCTTAAGATATAAGCGCTCTAACCCATTTGAAAAGCGCTCATTTTTTAATAACCCGACGATACTTACAATGAACAGCACCACACCGATAAACAGAAAGGATTGGTATTGAACCATCCACTCACTTATAGACAGCATCATTTGTGTATACCAGGGTAAGTTTTCTGCTTCATTAAACATTGTAGCCATTTTGGGTATAATGAAGTTAAATATGAAAAAAATACTGAGAAGACAAACAGAAAAAATAACAGCAGGGTAAGTCAATGAGCCTATAATTTTACTACGTAAGCTTCTTTTAAATTTTAAATCTTTTGCCAGATCAGAAAAAACTTCTGACAGGTTACCTGAAGCTTCACCCAATTCAATTAAATTACAATATAAATTATCAAAAGCATCCGGATGTGACTTAAACGCCGTAGACAAACTGACCCCAGCTTTAATTTGTTTACTTATATCATTTAGTAAATCAGAAAGGGCTGCTTTAGCTTTTGTTTTTCTTATTATATCTAGCCCTTTATCAATCTTAACACCGGACTCTAACAAAAGACTAAGCTCAGCGGTTAAAAATTCTAGATCCGCCAATGAAACACTTCTAGAGCTAAACAGCGCGATTGACTTCTTTTCTTCTTTTAACTCAAATGACAATAGCCCTTCTTGCTCCAGCTGCATCAACGCTTCATTTGATGTCAGCGCTTCGATCATCCCTTCGACTTTACCACCTGTTTTATCATAAGCCTTGTAAGTATAATTTGGCATTAACCAGCTACTCTCATAACTTCTTCCAATGTGGTTAACCCTTGCACTGCTTTAAATAGCCCATCCTCTATTAACGTTCGACGCTGCAAACTCGCATTATGTGCTTTTGCTAAACCAATAAAGTTCGCATCTTTAGGTAATGCTTTTATTTCGTTATCACAAGCTAAATATTCGGTCACAGCCATTCGTCCTTTATAGCCTGTATGTGAACATTTTTCACACCCTTTGCCATGCCTCAAATTCAACTGCTCAATTTCAAACTTTTGACAAAACTCGTCAAGTCCATATTGCTGTATCAACTCAGGCTGGTTTTCTACAGGCTCGCTGCAATTTGAGCATATCTTTCGCGCTAACCTCTGTGCCACAATGGAGACTAAAGCGGCATTAAGCAGAAACTCTTCAACACCTAAATCAAGTAATCGAGTATAGGCACTCGCAGCGTCATTGGTATGTACTGTGCTAAAGACTAAATGCCCTGTTAAAGCTGATTGTAACGCAATTTGAGCTGTTTCTTTATCTCGAATCTCACCAAGCATTATTACATCAGGATCTTGTCTAACGATTGAACGCAAACCCGCAGCAAAGTCGAAACCTATATCACTTTGCACTTGAACTTGATTGACTCCGCTGAGTTGATATTCAACTGGATCTTCTAGGGTTATAATTTTTACATCATTATTATTAAGCGCATTTAAGAATGTGTATAAAGTCGTTGTTTTACCGGATCCCGTTGGCCCTGTTAATAAAACAACTCCTGCAGTTGTTTTTATATCTTGCCTGATTTGCTGCTCTATATCTGCTGATAACCCCAATACAGACAGCTCATACTTCACGTTATCTTTTCTAAGAAAACGCATTACAATCGACTCTCCATCATTAAGGGGTAATGCCGATACCCTTATATCAACTTCCTGATTGGAGATTTTCAGTTCGATCTTCCCATCTTGGGGTCTGCGCTTTTCGGCAATATCCATACCGGAAAGAATCTTAAGACGGGTTGTAAGTGGCATTTGCATACTCTTTGGAAGCTTTTCGACTTCATGCAAAACACCATCAATTCTGTACCTTACCCGATAAAAGCTATCAAATGGTTCCAAATGCATATCTGAAGCACCTTGTCTCAATGCTTTAGATATAAGTGAATTAAGTAAATTTACCGTAGGAGCTTCGGAGGCTAACTCTCTAAGTTTCTCTTCTTCATCACCAGTTAAGTTAGCGTGAGTATCACTGATTTCATCGCGGTTATATCTCGCTAATAGCTGTTTTACATCGTAATCGGATGCTAAATAGCAATTAACCGTTTTGCCTGTGGAAAATACCCAATGATTAAAGTCTGAGTTTAACGGTTCAACACATGCCACCGTCAATTCTTTTTCTGAGCTGAGTAACACAACACACCTATTAGCATGCCATAAATTAATCTCAACTTGTGAACAATCAACCAGCTCGGAATCTAAAAATTGCTCGATATCTAATATTGGTAGCTCTAAGTACTTTGACTGTAAATGAATAACTTGGTCATCAGGTAAAGCCCCCATATTAACCAATATTTGCTCTACTTTACCACCATACTTCTTTTGGTATTCCTTTGCTTTACTAAGTTCAGATGAAGCAATATTAAATGAGTCAATAAGTAAGCTTTCTATGGTATTCATAGGTGAACAATATCTGCATTACTGTCTGTACCACCTACTTTTCCATCCGCGCCAAATGAACGCAATGTGTATGGGTTCCCGTCATTACCTGGTTTTGAGTAACTATATTCATTTCCCCATGGATCTAATGGAATATTCTTTGGTAAATATGGACCATCCCAGCGGACATGATCGTCTTGCCGTAATTGAGAAAGCGTGTCTGGGTATTTCCCAACATCTAGTCTATAAGTATCAAGTGCAGTCTCAAATGCGACCATTTGAGTTCCTGCAACTCCTCTCTCAGCGGTACCCAACTTATCAAAAAACTTAGGAGCAACCAGCGATGCTAATAAACCTAAAATAACAATAACAATTAACAATTCCATCATGGTAAAACCCGACTGGCGCCCACCATAGATACTTTTCTTATTATTCATACTTTTTAACCCTAACAGCCTGCTTTTTAAAAATATATTTCCTAAGAAACCGTGCAACTTTCCATGCGTGTTGAATACATGCCGAATAACTAATAAACACAACGACAAATAGTATTAACATCAGATACTCAGGTACACCTATTAGTTCCCCTAAAACACCAATAGCAGCAAAAATTATCGCAAAAAAACTAATACTGGCCAGTGCCTTTCGTGAACTAAAACCGATACGCATAAAAACATGATGTAAATGATCTCTATCGGCCATAAAAGGAGATTGTCGTTTCTTTATGCGCCGAATAATTATGGCCATCATATCCATCAAAGGTATTGAGATTACCCATAAGGCCGTGACAGGGCTAAACGCATTACTTGTACTAGATTGGGTTGCTATCATTAGTAGCCAAATGACACTTAGCCCGATAAACATTGACCCAGCATCGCCCATAAATATCTTTCTATTTTTGTGACCCAACACACCTAGGTTAAACGCTAAATAAGGTACTATTGTGGCTATAATAATCAGTGGTAACACACTCAGCTCACCACCATTAACCATCATCAAAACCAAAATAGCAGCAAATGTGATAATACTCATGGCGCCCGCTAAACCATCAATACCATCGATCATATTAAATGCATTTATCGCAGCAATTACAGCCACAACAGTGAATGGAATTCCCCAAACACCCAGTTCAATACCACCAAAACCAAATACATTACCTAAATTATTGATATAAGTATCTGATCCCCACATCATCAATAACGCAACTACTGACTGAACACATAAACGAACTTTTACACCTAACTGGCGGTAATCATCAATTACTCCTAGCAAGACGATCGCTGCAGCGCATACAAGATAAACAACTAAACGGCGTTCCATAGGCAAAAATACAATGATGGAAACTAACACTGCAAGAAAGATCGAAACCCCCCCGATGAGTGGAATAGATCCAACATGACGCTTTCTATTACATGGAGTGTCCACCAGGCCTACTTTCTCTGCCACAGGTTTTATCATAAAAATAGAGCAGTAAGAAGCTACAAAAGCAAAAAAGATAACCATAACGATCCACATAAACCTATCAACTAGTCAATATTAACGGCGGCATTATATAGCATTTACAGCATAAAAAAAATTGCCGATAACACTTAATAACAGTTTTGTTTTAAGGCTTTTTATAAATAACAAAATGCCTAAATAAAACAATCATCAATGACAACAAAAACCCAAATAAAGAAAAACCAATACAAATCAATGCTCGTTTCGGTCCGTCTTTTATATCAGGGAGTATAGCTGGGTCAATCGTTCTGAATACATATTGAGATTGTGTTAGCGCCAACATTTTTGTCTGCTCTTGCTGTTCTATTAATTGATAGAATATTTTCTGCATATCAGCTATTGATGTTTCATTAAGTGTTTTTTTCAAGTAGTCGATTTTCGTCGTTGCTTGCTTTATGTCATCTTCTTGCATGCGAGCATTAATTTCAATTACTAATTTGTCCACTAAATCTTTCGCAACTACAGGAGAAAAATGTGTAATGGAAAGCCACACAAGATCTTTTTTCTTATCCTCAACGACCGTCAAATTCTTAGATAAAATATGTTCATAAACTTCCTGAATACCTGGCACTGACTTCCGTGGTGGACTAACTTCACGTATCCATTGCTCTGTATTGATATCATACACGTTAGAGTTATACATTAATTTATTAGCAGAAAGCTCCCAGCCATTCGTTGCCATTAATATCGGCTTCAAATCATATTTATCAACAAATTGATTTAAAAAGCCTCTGCTTTGTAAAATTTGCAACGCCAATGCTGATTTATTTCCACCACTCCCACCTAAATTAACTCCTGCTATAGATGCCAAGCCCCCTAAATCTGACTTTAACCCATTCAACATCCCACCTTGAGCTTCTTCAACGGGAGACAACAACACAGTGGCTTTGTATATATTAGGTAAAGACAGTGCGTAATAAACACCACTAACGGAAAAAACTAACGAGCAAAGGATGATAATTATTTTACCTTGATATAACGCTCGTAAGATTTCTGACAAATCAATTTCATGACTTTTAATAATATCCGACTCTTTAATTTCCACAAAAATGCCTTATTTACTGCTTAATGTATTAAGCGACGCCGCCGCTAAGCCGAGTTGGTAGATAATCTGAGTTGCGGTGCTCCATAGTGTTAGGCTGTCAAGATGTTGGGTATCTAACGGAACAACAATGGTATCCCCTGGGGACAATAAGTTACTTTTACTGTTCACTGCAAACCAAGAATTATGACCATGCGGGATGACCACTGAGCCATTCGCTTTAATAACATAAATACGGTCTTCATCTGCCTTCTGTTTTAACCCACCACTTGCGGCTAAATAACTTTTCACATCTTTATTCGCATTATAAATATGTGTAGAAACAACATTCACCTCACCAATCACACTGACTGAATCTTGCATAGGCGGAACATATAGCGCATCTCCATCTTCTAATTGTAAGGTTTGTGTAGATGCATTATCTAAATCTATTAATAACCGTCCTAACGCCTCAACTTTTGACAGGTCTCTTAAGATTTTGTCCATGTCGCTATATGATAAGTTAGCACTCGTTGTGGAACTTTTTTGGAAACTGTTCGTCACTATATCTCTTCTCAAATCTTGAGTTAATTTTTGTATTTGTGACGCTTCTTTTAATTTTATGGACTCTCTAGTGAATATAGCACCACTTTTATGGGCAAATTTACTAAACCCCCCAGCGCGACCAAGTAAGCTTTCTAATGTTTCCCCTCTTCGAATTGTATATGTACCTGGAAATAAAACTTCTCCAATTACTTCAACTTCTAGCCGCTCTTGCCAATGTGGTTTTGGGAAAATATTAATTGTATCTTTACTGACAATTTCATGTGTTGGCGCTTCTAATTCATCTATCGCATTAAATTGTAAGTGTTGAACTTTATCACTGCCCTCAAAATCAATACGGGTTAATTCAACATTTTCAAGATAAGCTGATTCTAATAAACCACCTGAAGCATTTATCACTTTCTCAAAGTTAGCTAATTTAGGGAGCGGATAAACTCCAGGGAATTTCACTTTGCCGTTAACGGCAAACAATTTGGCCGGTTCAGTTGCAGATGATTGTTTCTGCAATTTTGCAATAATCGGAGACAATAAGTTATGACGACTAAATACAGCATGCTCATTATCTTTGATTTCATCATCGACTTCAAAAAGTGCAGCAATACTGTTAATTGATTCTTTTTCCTCTAGGTCTTCTTCTACCTGTAAGCCAATATAGTTCAAGAACTCGTCTTTCTCATATTTCTTCCACAATCGGATATTTTCTCGCAGTTTCAACTGCTCCTCATTGTAGGCTAAATCCGATAGCAATGACTGTTCATCTTCTATCAGGGCATAACGGCTAAAAACCACGATAATGTCATTACTACGTAACTCGACATCATGCCTCTTTTTTATAACAACATCTTCCAAAGAAAACTGAATAACCTCTATGTCCCCTTCTAAATTCGCTTCTCTAACAACTAAAGAATAGGAGTAATCGGCAAGAGAAAGTAAATCTTCTCTCGGGCTAGAAAATACATCCCTAACAGTCTTATTTGGTTGCCATTGATAGTGACCGGGGCTAGTTACAGCACCAATAAGTGTTATAGTGTTTTGTAATCGGCTTGACGTCGCATTAACTTTAATTTCATCACCGTTACGAGGCTTATAGTTCGTGTTATTTGCAAAATCATAATTTAACGTAATGCGCTTTCCATCTCCGTTATAACGCGAAACAGCCACTTTTGAAGTTTGCGCGCTCGCTTTAAACCCTCCTGACATAGCAACCACACTGTCGATAGAGTCGGTCTCTTTCAACTCAAAAATAGCTTGCCTGTTCACCTCTCCCTTTACTGTGATTCTTTTCGCCGCTGGAGGAATAAATACAACATCTCCGGGCTTGAGTACTACGTCATTAGAACTATCACCGAACAGCAGCAAATCATATAAATCAAATTTAGTAACTAACTTTCCAGCGCGTTTAACTTGAATGCTTCTAAGTGACCCTGTTTCATTTACGCCACCCGCAACAAACAATGCATGTGTAACTGTAGCTAATGGCGAGACCGTATAGCTTCCTGGTTTATATGCTTCACCAACAATCATAATACGCATTGGGTTTAACGTACCCATGCTAATGAATGCTTGCACACCAATCATTTCTTTGGAAACTTTAGCTTTCACTAACTCTTTGAGCTCTTGAAATTGCAGCCCAACAACGCCTATCGGCGATAATTCAGGTATTAATAAACGCCCTTCACGGTCAATTTTAAGTTCATATTCCTGATTCATTTTACCATAAAAATTAATTTTGATTATATCACCTACTCCGACTAGGTATGTGTCCGGAATAGCTGCCAGCTCTGTCGGCATAAATGTGGTTGGGTTACCCGCAAACAACTCGTAACCAAAAGGCTTTAACTCTTCTAATTTAGGCTTGAACTTCTCTTCATTCTCATCGCCCTCATCAAGTATTCGCGGTTGAATTGTTTCTTTTGGAAGTTCAGGTTCATTACTCGTAGTTGAATTTCCTTTTAAGCTACGTAAGTCAACCCCATATTTTTTTGCTAGCGCTTCTTGTTGAGCTTTCGGAAGCTTTTTGAATTGCTCCATCTGCTGATCTGATGGGGAGGCTGCAACAGCACCTTCCATAAACACACTGAAAAATAAACATAATAAAGCCGCAATGACAGCCAATTTACTGAACTTCACAAATATACCCTTATCAATTAAGTGCGTGAGTTAACCGGCGTATTGTATCGCATTTTCAACATAAAAAAAATGGGACTAAAAGCCCCATTTTTGTTGAAAATTGTAATAACTAAAAGCTATACACTAACGTCAGTGACGTTTCAGTATCTGTACTTTCTTTTCCATCATCTACTTCCGAGTTGTTTATGATGTTGTAAGCCACTTTCATTTGTAGAGAACCGTTAATTTTAGTTAACAACGCAGACTCTGAAGTACTCTTCGTATTTGTACTACCAGTTTCGACAGAAAAAAGCTGTGTGAACTTGGCATTGTCAGAAATCTGCCAACTGTAATCCATTTTTGCAACGCCGATAAATTCGTTTTCAGAAGTACCCGCCAATGGAGTGCCATTGTCTAATTCAGTACTGTCATCTTGATACTCAAAACGCTTAATACCTGGACCCACTTCAAAACTCAATTCCATATCATCACGCTCTAGTAACCTTAAACCATAACCAACTGATATTACTGATTCTGAGCGGTAAGCGCCAAAAGAGTCTGATACATATGAACCTAACACAAACAAGTGGCTGCTATCACTATCGAGCTTATAATTCCCCTGCATCGATAAAGAATACTTTTCGTTAGTACGCTCTTTTACTTTATTTCCATCGTCATTTTCGATTTCATCTTCTTTGAAAATACCACTCACTTTATATTCATTATGCCAATTTTCTAGCCGATGCTTTGCCTTCAAATTACCTTTTAGAGTCGTTGTTTCTGTATTACCACTGGTAATGATAGCACCCACTTCACTGGTCACTTCCCAAGCTTGTTCATTTTTTATATCCTCAGCATAGGCATTCGACATCACAACAGCACATACACACATAGATAACAATTTAACTTTCATTACTTTTATAACCTTTCTGTTAAGAGTCTTTATGAAGGTGGACATCCATTTGAGGAAATGGAATACCAATTCCGGCTTCATCAAGAGAAATCTTTATATTTTCTACCAAACTAAAGTAAGTTGGCCAATAATCGGATGTGTTTACCCAAGGTCTCACGACAAAATTAACACTTGAGTCAGCTAGTTCTGATACGGCAACGGTGTAAGCTGGATCTGTTAAAAGTCGTGTTTCTTTGTCTAATACATTTTGTAATACTTGCTTCGCTTGCTTTAAATCTGCGTCATAACTTACACCAATCACCAAATCGATACGGCGGGTTTTCTCTCTTGAGTAATTGACGATTGCACCAGACATAATAGCCGAATTAGGCATAATAATAACTTTGTTATCAGGCGTACGTAACTCTGTAGAAAATATCTCTATCTTCTCAACGCTACCTGACTTACCGCCTGCTTCAATGAAATCACCCGACTTGAAAGGCCTTAGCATAATAATCAACACGCCTGATGCAAAGTTTGATAATGATCCCTGCAAGGCTAAACCCACAGCTAAACCTGCTGCACCGAGAATAGCGATGAACGATGTTGTTTCAATACCGACTTGTGACAGCGCCATCAATACCGTTGCAGCAAACACAAGTGCATAAATAATATTTGCAACAAACCCACCAACCGCTTTATCAATTTTTCGCTTTGAGAATGCTTTTTCGGTCAATCCACTACAGAGTTTAGCAACCTTAATTCCTAACAACAGAATCACAACTGCCAGAATAACTTGAATTCCATAACGCAGTAACATATCTGAGTTATCGTTTACCCAATTGATGATGGTTTCCATAGAGCCTCCTAGTGAGCGCTTATAATAGTTTTGTCGGATCTTACATAGGTTATATGAATATTTGCTGTATGGGATGACTTTTTTACTTTTTTCCTTTTTTAGAAAAAATTGCATTTTTTACTTTGCAAGACGCGAATTATTATGTATTATCCGCGCCACACCAAACGAGGTGTGTTGTGGCGGCTGTAGCTCAGTTGGTAGAGCCCTGGATTGTGATTCCGGTTGTCGTGGGTTCGAGCCCCATCAGTCGCCCCATCTTTTCTTATTGTATACATTTCTAAATACTCAGATATCATTTATTTTGATACTTTGCTATTAACACCAGAACATTCTCTAAATAAAGTATTTTATATCCAACTTCTCTACTAATCTATTTCTCATACGTATATTGTCACACCTATATGGAGACTTGCAGATCCTTGAGATATAACGGTGCTGTAATCAGTTTACTATTGAGGTAATCCAGTATTTATAGCACTGCTATTACACTCAAATTAGCAATAAAGGTTTAGCTATGCCTAGCAGGTCTAAATAAGCTAGGTTAAGTGACACTTAATACAGCAAATATAAACAACAGCAAAGTGCAATGCCTACTAATCAACAATAAATGCATTCACAATATTGATACAGCTGCACGCAACAAAAACACAACACTTATGCAATTTCAACTGTGACGCTTACTGCATTCAATTAAAATAGATTACAATAATCTCAATATACCTTTCAGTAAATATCTTACTTTACAATACATCGCAATCTCATAGCTTTATTACAGACAAAAAAATGCCACCTTAAAGGTGGCATTACACACGGGATTATTTCTATTTACAGATAGAAATTCGGTTACTTCCAGCTCGTCATCTTGTGACCTTTCAGAGCATAGAACAAAATAAATAAGTAACTTGGTATCATTAAGCTATACGCCCCTTGAGCACCAAGGCCAGCTACATTTCCAAGGCCAATCAGTAAGGGCCCCAACGCACCGCCCGCAATACCCATAATAAGTAGTCCCGAAGCAGTGCCAGTCAAGCGACCGAGGCCATTTAATGCCAATGGCCAAATAGCAGGCCATACCATGGCGTTAGCAAAACCAAGTAATGCTATACACAATAGCGGATCTGGTAATTGAGGTCCACCAAATGGAACAAGTAAAATGTTAGATATCGTAAATGAGTCGTTACTACCCATTACAACCGCTAAAACTGTAATGATACCAGCAATACCAGACATCACTAATGCGTTTTGCTGAGACATAAAACGCGGGATCAACGCAATACCAATAGCATAGCCAATCAGCATACACGCCATAGTGTAAGACGTCATCACGGAATAATCCGCTATGCCTAGCTGTAATGCATAAGAACCAATAGTATCAGCTGCAATAACCTCGACGGCAACATACAATGCAATACCAATAACACCAAGTACCAAATGAGGATGGCTCAATGCTTCTTTTAATTCACCCTTACCGTTACCACCTGACTCTTCAAAAACCAGATCTGGTAATGGTGCGATTTTTGCGAAAACAGCAAACAAGAAAATAAGGCCAGCTACCCCAATGTAAGGCATAATTAAACTATTCGCCATCGCATCTTTTTGTTCTTGTGATAATTGTGACCCAGGCTCTACAACACCACTGACGACGACTGCTGCAAATATGATTGGTACAATCACACCCGCAGACTTATTCAATAGTCCCATAATACACACACGGACCGCTGCTGACTTTTCAGACCCCATTTTAACAACGTACGGGTTAACCGCTGTTTGTAATATCGTTTGACCAACACCTATCATTAGCTGCGCAAACAAAAATATCTCAATCATCTGCATTTTTGCAGCGGGAATATACATTAACGCAGATGCTGCCATCACGACACACCCTAATGCCATGCCATTCTTATAGCCAACACGCTTAATTAGCATAGCCGAAGGTATTCCTGCGACTGTCACGGCAATATAAAACGAGGATATGATGAACGACGCTTGCAACGGCGTTAATTCAAGCATTTGTTGTAAAAAAGGTGTAATAGCCCCGTTGAGCCAAGTAATACACCCTAAAATAAAAAACATCGACCCAGCGAGCACCATAGGGAGCCAGATACTCTGCTTTACATTATCTTCAATTTCCACTGTCGCTTCCATAAGTTTCTTCTTGTTGCTAATTAATATACTAAAGATCTGTAGATTGCACAGATCTAGGACTAAATTCAGAATAACTTCTGTATAATTATTAGACATCCACGCTCATTTTTAAGCGTATTGATGTAGTGTTAGGGCTACCACTCAAAAATGACAGCGCTGACATTTAACTTTACGTTAAAATTTAACTTTTGACTAGCTAGAATTTAACCAGTTAATTTACTAAAAAAGGACCTTACGGTCCCTTTTTAGCAAACATATCAAAAATATTACTTTAACTCTGTGATACGGCTCGTATTTTTATCTCCTACACGCGTCCTTAGTTGAACGACTTGACCGTCATTATGACTGATCGGATCTGAATAAAGCTGCCAAGTTTGTCCTCGGTCTAAGCTATATTCGATATCTAAATAAGGGAAAGCGCTGTTGGCATAAACAAGTGCTCCTTTTTTAACTGCCCCTGGTACTGGTAAATTCACATTTACACCAGACGCAACCAACTTAGGGAGTTCCTTTATAGCCAATGCAGTGGAAAAGCTTTGCCAATCGTTTGAAAAAGGTTTAATTGCAATTTCATCCCCTTCCCATTTAGCTTTATGCCAAGCGCGCTCTGCTACAGATAAAATGCGCGGGAAAATCATCGCTAATACCTGCTCTTCAGTACGAATGGTTTCGCTCCACACTTGCCCTTGCATACCTAAGATATTTTCTGGCTTTTCAAGCTTAGGCATGGCACGTCCAACGAGTGCTTCTAAATTTACAATCGGTTCTCGAGTTCGCGTAAAATCAGCATTGGCGTATACATCATCAGGCATATAACTAAACGCTTTTTTAGTATCAATAAAACGTGTTGCCCAATAATAACCTCGCTCTTCTGGATGAGCTTCATATGGATGATCAAAATACAAGTGTGTACCATGAGATAATACCACTTGATATCCATCATTGGCTAACCGGTATGCTCTATCTGCAACCCCCCATTCCCAAATATTGTCCCACACATTTGCAGTAAAAATGTCATTGGGGAACTCATCTCTTTTAAAAGGATTTACTTTGTCATACATTAATCCATCCTCCCAAGCGCCAGGAGAAATACCGCGTTTGGCTAATATATGAGCCACCTTTTGAGTAAAGTATGGCTTTAAATCCGCTGGCCCTGCAATCCCGTTATTCGCATCCATAAATAAAGCATCACAAGCGGGAGACTGTGTCCATGAACCTGCACCGACTTCATCTCCACCAAAATGTAAATTCGTTAATCGAGTCCCCGCATCTCGATACATACTTTGTAGCTCATAAGTCACCTTCTCGATAAAAGCATACGTAGAGTCTAAACACACATTAAATGAATTGTCTGTGTAGTTTTGCACCGTGATATACTGTGACTCGTCCTTTGGATCTGTTAATAAGTACGCTTTAGCTTGCTCTAACTTCCCTTTGGCTTTGAACGTATTATACCTCGCTTCCATAGATTTGATCGCTGCGCGAGCGTGGCCTGGGCCTTCAATTTCAGGAATAATTTGAATATGTCGAGCATCTGCAAACTTAATGAGTTCGACAAAGTCTTTGCGAGATAAAAATCCATTTCCAGAGCCTGATTTAAAAGGCCCCGTGCCCAACTGAGTTAATAAGCAACGTTGCTCTTCTAAATCAAAACAGCGATGAGCCCCAATGTCTGTTAGCTCTGGTAAGCCTGGAATTTCAACTCGCCAACCTTCATCATCTGAAAAATGCCAATGGAATTTATTCAGCTTATAACGCGCCATTTGCTCCACTAATTTAAATAATGCGTCTTTGCCATGATAGTTACGTGCATTGTCATAATGCATACCACGCCATACAAACCTTGGGGTATCTTCAATCTCAACATTAGGAACTTTAATGGTATTTTTGCTACTGGCTGGAAATAACGCGAGCAAACTTTGAATACCATAAAATACACCTGCGTTATCGCTGCCTATAATTTCAATTTTATCGTCATCGATTTCTAACCGATAACTTTCAGCTGCTCCCTCTGCGAGCTTCTCATCTACGTTCAAATAGATAGTAGGAACATTTGATGCCTTAATGTGATCTGCTGCACTGTGTAAATCTAAGCCGTAGTTGGCTAAATCACTTTTTAAAACAGCTACCTCTGAAGTCAAACGACCAGCAAAACGTATTTGCCATGATGAATCTAACACCGCTGTTCCACGATTGAAATCAACCTTTAGTGGTGTTGGAATGATCCGTTTCAATGCCGCTTCTTTTGAAATAGACGCAGAAGAAAGATTACGCTCATAACGCAATTGAGCAGATGCTAGCTGCGTTTTATCTATCGGATCATTATATCGCCTAAGCTGATTCTCCCGCTCAAATGGGGCAATGTATTGCTTAAAATCTTCCGTGTCAGTATTTGCAAAAATAGCTGGAGTATGTTGCTTTGACACCATAAACGCACGCGGCATAAAGTCACTATATGCTGCTATCCATGCACCTGCTTCAAATTCAACGGTGAGACTTTCACCGATAGCCAGCCCTGCAAAATCTTTATTTGGTACAAAACGATGTAAATCACCATTTACATGCTCTATCGTAAATCCATTAACTGACTTAGTATGAATTTTACGTACCGAGTGGATGTAGATTTGCCAATCAGCTTTGCCTTTTTCCAAAACAATATTTGAATTATTTGTCAAAGTCATTGAGGCTATTAAACTTGAGGCACCATTATGAAAGTTATCCTCTGCGGCAAACACAAGCTTGGTGTCCTGCGTAAACGCATTCAGTTGTGATTGTGATAGATTTGCATTGGCGAACAGGGGTGTCGTGATCAGTAAACTTGCTAGCAAATGTTGCTTAAAGGTCATAGGTTTGCTCCTTGGTAAACACCTGTGGCTCTATTTATCTATATAGAAGCTTGAGCGTAAAGTGTTCAGTCACTATTAACAATAACCTCATCATATAAAATCAAAAATGACAGCGCTATCAATATTTACTCTGATGTATGGCTTCTTGAAAAAATATAAAAAAAAACCCACAAAACAGTGGGCTATAATTATTAAATTTTATTAAAGTTAAAATCTTACCAAATTTTTACGCGTTCAGCCGACCGTATATACATACCATCGCCCTCTTTCACCTTAAAGGCTTTATAAAACTCAGGCATATTTGGTAGCACACCAATTACTCTATAATGACTTGGTGAGTGAGAATCAGTCATTAACCTATTTCGTAACTCTTCCTCTCGATATTGTCTACGCCAAATTTGTGCCCACCCCATGAAAAAGCGCTGCTCGCCAGTATAACCATCAATGATAGGGGCTTTTCTTTCCGCTAAAGAAAGTAAGTAAGCTTTATAAGATACCGTTAAGCCCCCTAAGTCACCTATATTTTCACCTAAGGTAAGTTCACCATTTACATGCGCATCTTCAAAAGGACTAAACTGGTTATACTGAGCAACCAACTTACTCCCTCGTTGCTCGAATTGTGTAAGGTCCGATTCGCTCCACCAGTTACGTAAATTACCTTCTCCATCATACTTTGACCCTTGATCATCGAAACCATGACCCAACTCATGACCAATTACAGCGCCAATGGCTCCATAATTCACCGCATCATCAGCCTCAAGATTAAAAAATGGTGGTTGCAATATTGCAGCGGGGAAAACAATCTCATTATTTACAGGATTATAATAAGCATTCACTGTTTGTGGTGTCATGAACCACTCTGAGCGATCCACTGGCTTTCCTATTTTATTGACCATATCGTTATAAGACCATTGCGTATAGCGAACATAATTACCTAATAGATCATCTGGACTTATCCGTAGTTGCGAGTAGTCTCGCCATTTATCTGGGTAGCCAATTTTAGGAGTAAACTTACTTAGTTTATCTTTTGCTGCAATTTTTGTTTCAGGGCTCATCCATTCAAGGTCATCAATGGCCTGATCAAAGCCTTTAATTAGGTTACTTACTAACTCGGTCATCCGTGCTTTAGCTTCTGGAGGAAAGTACGTTTCAACGTAAATTTTACCTAACAATTCACCTAAAACTTCATTGCTAGAGTCAACTGCTTTCTTCCAGGTTGGTGCTTGTTCTTGTACGCCTCGTAACATTTTACCAAAGAAATTAAATTTAAGATTTACCATTTCTTTGTTCAAAAGCTCAGCATGATTATTTACGAAGTGAAAAGTAAGATAGTGTTGCCACGTTTCTAATGGGCTATCAGCCACGACTTTCGCGAGATTTTCTAAGTAAGATGGCTGATTTATGACGACGTCTGTCACGTTTAAATTTGCAGAAGCAAAATAGCTTTCTAAATCAAATGATGGAATGAGTCTATTTGCATCAGCCATCGACAATTTATTATAAGTTTTAGTTGCATCTCTACTCTCCACCCTAGACCACTGAACCGCAGCTATACGACTTTCAAGCTCCAGAATATTACCTGCAGCCTGTTCAGGCTGAGGGTAACCCAATCGAATAAAAACTTGCTGAATGTATGTCTTGTATGCAGCGCGTATACTTACAAACTTCTCGGTATCCTTTAAATAAAAATCTCGGTCGGGTAACCCCAAACCACTTTGATACAAATACAATGCGTACTCACTTGAGTTTTTTGCATCATTATTTACATACCAGCCAAAGGGAGTTGTTCCACCATTCAATAACATAGAAGCCATGACACGAGGTAAGTCGGCACGACTAGTCAGCGAGTCTATTGGCTCTAAATATGCCTTCAAGGGTGATAAAGCTAACTCTTCTCTTGCTGTTTCATCCATGTAGCTCCCATAAAAAGCTGAAAGCTTATATTCATCACTTCCTACCGCCATTGTGGTATTTTTTAGTGCATCATCCAATACTTTACGCAAAGCTTTTTGTGATTCATCATACAAAGCTGTAAAAGAACCATAACTCGATTTATCCGCTGGAATTGCTGTTTTCTCAAGCCATTTTCCATTGACGTGATAGTAAAAGTCATCTTCTGCGCGGACTGAAGTATCAATATTATTCAATTCAATACCTGACTTTAGTTCTAATTTATTGTTTTTATTCAAGTCAATTGGATCTACTTGCATCTTACTTTCAGCGGGAGGCTCACTACAACCAGCTACACCAAGGGAGATTGCAACACCTAAAGCTGCTAAAGATATATTTTTCATCAATGTATTCCAATATGAGTTTAGCTTTATAATAAGCTACCCATTCCCATAGTGGCAACAGTTATGATCATCTTAAAAAAGCCACGTGAAGTACAGCATGACTATATTTACAATGGCATACTTTATGACATTTCAGTGTGTAATTTATCAATAATTGCTTGGTTCGCTGCAGGAAACGCATAATTATTTAATGAGGTTATCTCAACCCACTGACATAGCTGCGCTTCTAAGCCTTTAGCTTCTCCTGCAAATTTATCAACTATATGAACAATCAATCGTACACATTTATCCCCATAATCATGCTCTATGATTTGTAGCTCACGAGAGCCTAATACATCAATATTTACTTCTTCTTTTAATTCTCGCTTCAAAGCTGTAAAAACCGTTTCCCCTACCTCTACTTTTCCTCCAGGAAACTCCCATAAACCACCTTGGTGCTGAGATTCATGCCGCTTACTGATAAATATCTTTGAGCCTGTTTTAATCACACCAACGGCGACTTCAATCACTTTTTTACTCACAACATCTCTCCAGATCAAAAAAGCGACTCTAAAGCCGCTTTTTAAAAAATCAAAATTTACAATGTTATTACTTTAGTTTGCCACAACATTGCTTAAACTTTTTCCCAGACTGACAAGGGCACGCTTCATTTCTACCAACTTTTACGTCAGTTCTTGCTGCAACCGATACCCCCTCAGGTACATCACCACCAACGTGCTCAGCCTCAGCATGTTGATATTCTTTTGGCATTTGCTCACTGCGGCGATGCTGCTCTTCTACTTTCTCAACGTCTTCCTCAGCACGTACTTGTACTTTGCTAAGAATACCCACCACATCAATTTTTAAATTTTCCAACATTTCAGAAAATAACTCAAATGACTCACGCTTATACTCTTGCTTAGGGTTCTTCTGAGCATAGCCTCGCAGGTGAATACCTTGTCTGAGGTGATCCATTGCTGCCAAGTGATCTTTCCAATGTTGATCAAGGCTTTGTAGCATAATCGCTTTTTCAAATTGGCGCAGTACGTCAGGACCAACCATTTGCTCTTTATCTTTATATGAATTTTCAACTTCATCATTAATTCGATCGCGCAGCTTTTCTTCATACAGCTTTTCATCGTCAGCTAACCACTTTTCAATGGGTAACTCGATTAAGAAATCGCCCTTTATACGATCTTCTAGCCCTTTAATATCCCACATTTCAGCTAAGCTTTGTGGTGGAATAAATTGATCAATTGTGCCGTTTAAAACATCACTGCGGATCGCATTAATCGTTTCCGATATATCGCCTTCTTCCAATAGCTCATTACGCTGCTCATAAACAACTCGGCGTTGGTCATTAGCAACATCATCATATTCAAGCAGCTGTTTACGGATATCAAAGTTTCGCGCTTCAACTTTACGCTGAGCATTTTCAATAGCTCGGTTTACCCACGGGTGTTCTATCGCCTCACCGCGTTGCATACCTAACTTACGCATCATATTTGTCATTCGCTCACCGGCGAAAATACGCATCAACGCATCATCCATCGACAAATAGAAACGGCTAGAACCCGCGTCTCCTTGGCGACCCGAGCGCCCTCGTAGTTGATTATCGATACGACGTGATTCGTGACGTTCAGTACCTATAATATGCAAACCACCTGCGGCTAACACCGCATCATGAGTAACTTTCCACTGAGCTTTTAATTCTGTAATCTGTGTTTCTGATGGGTTGTCAAGTTTTTCTAAATCACTTTGCCAATTACCACCCAAAACAATATCTGTACCGCGACCAGCCATATTTGTAGCAATTGTGACTTTACCAGGCAAACCAGCATCAGCAACAATATCGGCTTCTTGAGCATGGAATTTAGCATTAAGAACATTATGTTCTATTTTTTCTTTTCTCAAGAAATGCGATAAATACTCTGAGCTTTCAATTGACACTGTACCAACAAGAACAGGCTGCCCACGCTCCTGACAGTCTTTAATGTCTTCAAGAATGGCTTCAAACTTCTCTTCTTGTGTTAGATAAACAAGGTCTGCCCGGTCATCACGAACCATTGGTTTATTTGTTGGAATAACAACAGTATCTAAGCCATAAATTGATTGAAACTCAAATGCTTCAGTATCCGCTGTACCAGTCATACCTGCCAGCTTGTCATATATTCTGAAGTAATTTTGGAAGGTAATTGATGCTAATGTCTGATTCTCATTTTGAATACGAACACCTTCTTTCGCCTCTACCGCTTGGTGTAACCCTTCAGACCAACGACGTCCTTCCATTGTACGACCAGTATGCTCATCAACAATAATAACTTCATTATCTTTAACAACATAATCAACATCTTTTTGATAAAGTTTATGTGCTCGAAGGGCGGCATAAACATGGCTTAACAAGGTGATACTTGCTGCCGAGTAGAGTGAATCACCTTCTTCAATTAGTTTATGCTCAAGCAATAGCTCTTCAACATTAACTTGGCCACGTTCAGTTAAGTGAACCTGTTTTGACTTTTCATCAATTGTGAAATCACCGTCACCTTCCACACCTTCTTCATCTTCTTTATCTTGAAGAATTAGCGATGGCACGATCTTATTTATCTGAGTGTATAGCGCAGAACTATCTTCTGCTGGACCTGAAATTATAAGTGGTGTACGAGCTTCATCAATCAAAATTGAATCAACCTCATCCACGACAGCATAATATAGTGGACGTTGCACTCGCTCTTCTACGGTAAACGCCATATTGTCACGTAAGTAATCAAAACCGAACTCATTATTCGTGCCATAAGTAATATCAGCACGATAGGCTTGCTTCTTTTGCTCAGGCATCATACCCGGAACGTTGCAACCAACACTTAGGCCTAGGAATTCAAATAACGAACGGTTTGTTTCTGCATCCCGTTTTGCAAGATAGTCATTCACTGTAATAACGTGAACACCTTTACCTGTTAAACCATTTAAGTATGCAGGTAATGTTGCTGTTAATGTTTTACCTTCACCGGTGCGCATTTCAGAAATACGGCCTTGGTGTAACACGATCCCACCCACCATCTGCACATCGAAGTGACGCATGTTGTAAACACGTTTTGAGGCTTCACGTACTGTCGCAAAGGCCTCAGGTAAGATATCGTCTAAGCTTGTACCTTGCTCAAAACGCTCTCTGAACTCTGCTGTTTTCGCTTTTAGTTGCTCATCAGTTAGAGCTGCGTACTGCTCTTCTAAGGCATTGATTAAGGTGACCGTCTTTCTTAAGTTTTTAATAGTGCGGTCATTGCGACTACCAAAAATCTTGGTAAAAATATTAGCTATCATGTTAAAACCGTTTTCACTCTATTGATGGCTGACCTTACCTATGCTTATTCGTCATTGGGTACTGAGGTCGCACTGCTTCCTGTGGGCAACAAATGCTTAATTGTTTTTGCAATGTGCCTAATTCAATTTATTGCCCCTATCATACCAGACTCTGCGAAGCTGCAAACCATTGAAGTCAAAACAGCGAAGTTTTACTGGTAAAAAGCGGAGCCACGTAAACTAATGTTGCTATTTTTGTTAGCAACAAATACCCAATGTAGCAACAAATTGAAACATAATCGAGATTAACTGTATATATGGTGATATTTAGGCATAATTCAAGCTATTTAGATGATTTAACTTTTTTTACTTTTTCGACGCAGCTATACTTACGTTGATTAAATGAACATTATGAGCTAATAACTATGGCTAAGAACCGTTTTGCCCCAAAACAACTTAATGAGCTTATGGGAAAGTGGTCCAATAAAATGGTCAGTTATTCAGAGAAATCACAAGCCATGTCACAGTGGCAGAGTTGCCTAGAAAAAGCGGTGGGCCCCGTATTAATTAAGAAATGCCGCATAGGGAATTACCGAGACGGGACTTTAGTTATTGAAGCTGCTTCAGCAACATTAGCCACCCGGCTTAATTTTTTAAAAATGGATATTCTGTCTCAGTTTAGAGCTTCTGGAATGTTCGAATGCGCGCAAGTAAAAATAGTAACTAACCCCGAAGCGCAGCAAAGACTTACCCCGAAAAAAGAAAACAAAACAATCAATGATGAAACGCATAAAAGGAGATCTATGAGTGAACAAACGGGTTTACAGCTCATCGAACTAGCCAACAATGCACCATCTAGCTTACAAGCCAAACTGCTCAAATTAGCAAGTCATGCACAAAAAAAATGACGCGATATGCGTCATTTTTTAGAATTTTTCGATTTTCAAGCCGTGGTAATTTCCATACCCGGCGCTGGCATGCTGACTGGTTCTTCGAAAGTAGCCCATTCCCATGCAGTTTCTGATGCCATAATTTCACGTAAAAGTTTGTTGTTCAAACCATGACCTGACTTATAACACGTAATTTTACCTAAAATATTATACCCTGCCATGAACATATCACCCACACAGTCTAATATCTTATGCTTAACAAACTCATCTGAATAGCGCAAACCACTCGGGTTTAATACTTTATATTCATCAAGTACCACTGCATTATCCATACTACCGCCTAACGCTAGGTTATTAGCATGCATATACTCAATATCTTTCATAAAACCAAATGTGCGGGCTCTACTAATTTCTTCCGTAAAACTCTGTGCGGTAATATCTAAACCGATGCGCTGACGACTGTCATTTATCGCAGGGTGATCAAAGGCGATTTCAAAATCAATATGAAAGCCATCGTAAGGGGTGATCTCAGCCCACTTATCACCATCTTCCACACGAACTTTTTCTTTAATTCGAATGAACCGCTTTGCGACGTTTTGCTCTTTAATACCGCCCTTTTGTAATAAATAAATGAATGGTAATGCACTACCATCCATAATAGGCACTTCTGAACTATCAAGCTCTACAACTAGGTTATCTATACCCAGTGCCGCAACAGCTGCAATTAAATGCTCAGTGGTGGAAAGACGTATTCCATCTTTGTTCGTTAAACAAGTACACAATTGCGTATCACCAACAGCTTCTGGCGTAGTCTCAAAATCTACCACAGGGTCAAGATCTACACGACGAAATACCACACCGGTATTCTCGCTCGCAGGTCGGAGAGTAATTGTGACCTTTTCACCTTTATGAAGTCCTACACCTGTTGCTTTAACAACTTCAGCAATTGTACGTTGTTTAATCATAACTTCGCCCACTTCAAATAACACTTAGACGGCGGATTGTATCACAGATACGACCACCTGCCAATTGTTTAACTATCAACCAAATTTAATCTGACTGTTTACGTAAAAACGCAGGGATATCAAAATAATCACCCTTGTCTGTGTCTTGCTCAACACTTTTACTTACCGCCTGACTCTCTTGCGCTGCTGTACTCACTGTCGATGTTGAGTTCGTTACATTTCCAGTGTTTTCAGATGTAACCTCTGATTGAGTAAAGCTTGGAACAAACATTCCACTGGATTGCTGATTTGTTGATGCTGAGGCAACATCACCACCAGCGGCTTTCTTAAAGCCATTATCAACTATGCCAAACTGAGGACGACGCTCACCGCCAAGCCCTGTAGCAACCACTGTTACGCGTAATTCATCGCTCATATCAGGGTCGATTACGGCACCAACAACAACCGTCGCGTTTTCAGATGCTAATGCTTTTACATGATTACCAACAATTTCGAACTCTTCGATGGTAATATCCATTCCAGCTGTAATGTTAACCAAAATACCTTTTGCACCCGTTAAATCTACATCTTCTAATAAAGGGCTTGAAATTGCAGCTTCTGCCGCTTCTTGTGCTCTATCTGGCCCAGATGCAGAAGCCGTTCCCATCATCGCGGTGCCCATTGCCGACATAACAGTTCTTACATCTGCAAAATCCACATTGATCAAACCAGAACGTGTTATTAGTTCAGCAATACCTTGAACTGCACCATAGAGTACGTCATTCGCCTTAGCAAACGCGTCTAAAAGTGTAGTTCCTTTACCTAAAACTTTAAGTAATTTATTGTTTGGAATTGTAATCAGTGAGTCAACAATTTCTGACAGCTCACCAATACCTTGATCAGCGGCCGCCATACGCTTTTTACCTTCAAGATCAAAGGGTCTTGTCACTACAGCAACCGTTAAAATACCCAACTCTTTCGCTACACGAGCAACAACAGGGGCTGCCCCAGTACCTGTTCCACCACCCATACCTGCAGCGATGAATACCATATCAGCACCTTCAAGTGCTGTTTTTATAGTTTCAATGTCTTCTTCAGCTGACTTACGACCAACTTCAGGGTTTGCGCCTGCGCCTAACCCTGAAGTAATTTGCGTACCCAATTGAACAGTTATATCTGCTGAAGACTTCCGCAATGCCTGTGCATCCGTATTTGCAGCAACGAAACGTACACCCTCAATTTCCTGTTTAACCATATGCTCAACGGCGTTTCCACCACCACCGCCGACACCTATTACTTTAATAACAGCTTCTTCGCTGTGTTCTTCCATTATATCAAACATCTTTCACTCTCCGACTTGAGCTTAAAACTCGCCTTGAAACCATTTAGTAACTCGGTTCCACCAATTTCCATCCGACTCAGCTTTCGACTTCTGTGCATTCATCGATTGCAAAGTACGGCCATATTGTAACAAACCTACAGCTGTTGCATATGCAGGATCGTTAACATAATCTGTTAATCCGGTAATTCCAATAGGTTTACCAACTCTTACGGGCATTTGACATATATCTTCAGCAACTTCGAGCGCACCCGCCATTTTACCACTCCCGCCCGTGATAACTAGTCCCGCTGCTATTTGATCTTCAAAACCCGAACGACGTATCTCTTCCAGTGTTAACTCTAACAACTCCCTAAAACGTGGCTCCACAACTTCAGAAAGTGTATGTCGCGACATTAAACGCGCAGGTCTTCCACCAACACTAGGAACTTCAATGGTCTCTTCACTACTGGCCATTTGGCTACTTGCACATGCATATTGCACTTTTAAAGATTCAGCATGGGAAATCGGGGTTCGAAATATCTTAGCGATATCCCCCGTAACTTGATTACCGGCAACAGGGATAACAGCCGAATGACGTAAAGCTCCATTAAGATAAATAGCGATATCCATCGTACCACCACCTATATCAACAACCGCCACACCGAGCTCTTTTTCATCTTCAGTCAGCACGGAATAACATGACGCCAGTGCACTAAAGGTCAGTTGGTCAACATTTAAGCCACATCGCTCAACACATTTTTCAATATTCTTTGCCATGTCATTAGAGCACGTAATAATGTGTGCTTTTGCTTCCATACGTACACCACTCATACCCAAAGGGTTTTTTATTCCCTCTTGCATATCAATGCTATATTCTTGTGGCAGAGAGTGTAACATTTTCCGCTCTGCGGAAATTGGAACTGATCGCGCTATATGAATGACATTTGCAATATCATCGTCTGTTACTTCAGAATTATTAATCGCAACAACACCACTTTCATTTTGGCATTGAATATGCTTGCCTGATATGCCTAAGTAAACAGAACTTATTCGGCAATCAGCCATCAATTCGGCTTCATCTATAGCACGGCGAATAGATTCAGAAACTAAATTTAAATCATTCACGCCACCCTTATCCATACCATGGGATACTTGGTTGCCCACTCCCACAATACTGAGCTGATTATCTGCCGTGATCTCTCCAACTGTTGCGACTACTTTAGAGGTACCAACATCGAGCCCTATCACTAAGTTTCTTTCTGCTGACTTCGTCATGCTTTACTCTTATTTTGTTGTTCTTCAATTAGCGGGTATTTCCAGCTCACCGCAAGCCCTGTGTCATAGCGTAAATCAATAGCATCAATTAAAGCCCCATTCGGCTTGTGCATTTTCGGGTAAACATCAATAAAGCGCTGTACTCGTTTTGCTTTTTCTTCTCGACCTAAATTTAGACGAATGCCATTTTCTAACCACAGCTGCCAAGCAAACCGCTCTGATAATGCAAGGCTGACTAAGTGGAATTGGTTAACTTCAAGCATGGCTTTTAACTGTAAAAAAGTATGCCATGCTTCCGTTTCACTGCCCTCAGGCCCATATAGTTGCGGCAACATACTTGTTAAGCTTTCATTTGGTGCCTGAAAAACATCACCACTTTCATTCAGCAATAAATCACTGTTCCATATTGCCACTGGTTTATGCTCAACCACATAAACCAGCAATTGATCCGGCCATTGCTTACGAACAGACACACTTGCCACCCAAGGCAAAGACAACACGGACTCCCGTACAGCTTCAATATCTAACTCAAAGTAACTACTTAAATCCACGCGCCTAATCGCGGTAACGATGTCATGTTCACTGCTATAATTGGGCTGCCCTAATACAGTAAGTTGCCTAAACTGTGCATCTTTATGTGCAACTAACCAATCACTAACCCAGTACATACTTTTTATTAAACCGAAAATTACCACCATGAAAAAACCTAAGCCGAAAAGCAAAGACCAATTCAATCTTTGATTTAAGGATTTAGCTTTTTTGAAAAACGCACGCATATTAAAGCGTTTGCTCCAAAATGCGAACAACTAATTGCTCAAAACTCACACCTTGTGCTTTCGCAGCCATAGGAACCAATGATTTTTCCGTCATTCCGGGGACCGTATTGACCTCCAATAGGTAAAACTGACCATTTTCATCTTGCATAGCATCCACTCGTCCCCAGCTTGAAGCCCCGACGAGTTTAAACGCATGCTTCGCCATAATTTGGAGCTGCGCCCTGTGAGCATCACTCATATTCGCAGGACAATAATACTCGGTGCTATTTACCTGATATTTAGCTTCGTAATCATAGAAACCACGCGGTGTTTTCATTTCAATAACGGGTAACGCGTCATTCCCGAGCATCGCAACGGTAAACTCCCGACCAGTGATCCATTGCTCGACTAATACTTCGTCATCATAGTCAAATGCGGCTGTTAAAGCTTGCGTCAGCTCCTGTGCTGTATTAGCTTGCGCCATTCCTATGCTTGATCCTTCATGACTTGGTTTAACCATAACTTTGCCAAAATCAGCTATAATTGCGTTTGCATCAAACCCTTCTGAAGCATTAACTACTGTATATGCAGCCGTACTTAACTGAGCTGTTTTAAATAAGTGTTTACTCCGCACTTTATCCATCGCTAACGCACTACCTAACACACCACTGCCAGTATACGGCAAAGACATAAACTCCAATGCCCCCTGAATTGTACCATCTTCACCACCCCGGCCGTGAAGTGCAATGAATACCCTATCTATTTTCAGTGCTTTCAGCTCTAAAATATTGCGTTGTGCTGGATCAAAGGCAACTGCATCCACCCCGGCAGCTAACAATCCGTTTAAAACGGCTTTTCCTGACATTAATGATACTTCGCGCTCTGCTGAACTTCCCCCCAGCAAAACTGCTACTTTACCAAACTGCTTCATGCATCACCTTGTTTTAAAATGTTAATCGACATCTTTGTAGCCGCTAGCTTTTTAACAATTTGTCCAATATTACCCGCACCTTGCGTAATAACTAGGTCATTATCAGCCAAAGTTTCTGACAGCACACCCGCCAGTTCATTATGGTCCGATACATGAATAGGCTCTACGCCCCTTTGACGTAAACTTCGACATAAACTTTTACTATCAGCGCCGACAATAGGACTTTCTCCTGCGCTATAAACGTCCAATAAGATCAGCTGGTCAACGTCAGCAAGTACTCGTACAAAGTCTTCATATAAATCTCTGGTACGGGAAAACCTATGCGGCTGATATATCATGATCAAGCGTTTATCACTCCACCCAGCTCTTGCAGCCTGAATTGTAACCTGAACTTCCGATGGGTGATGTCCATAATCGTCCACTAGCATCACTTTACCGCGCTCATTCTCATATTCTCCATAATGCTGAAAACGTCGGCCTATACCTTCAAAATCTGCTAATGCCTTCAAAATAAACGCGTTGTCAATATCATGATCTTTTGCCACAGCTATTGCCGCAGTGGCGTTTAGTGCATTATGCTTGCCGGGCATATTTAGCACGACATCAATGCACTCACCTTGCTTCGTCATTACTGTAAACTCACAACTATTCACAGTTTGAGTAAAATTCACCATTTTGTAATCAGCAATTTCAGACTCACCGTATGTAATTGTTGGGCGAGCAAATCGCGGAATAAGTTCATAAGCGACCTCAGAATCAATGCAAACGACCGCTAAACCATGAAAGGGCAAATTATGAATAAACTCAACATAGGTATCTTTTAACTTCTCAAAATCACCGCCATATGTATCCATATGATCAGCTTCAACGTTCGTGATCACCGATACCATAGGTTGTAAATGTAAAAAAGACGCATCACTTTCATCTGCTTCTGCAATGAGCACATCACTATTACCTAGTTTGGCATTAGTTCCTGCACTATTTAACAAGCCACCAATAACAAATGTGGGATCTAACTGAGCTTGCGCAAAAATACTGGCAATTAAACTAGTCGTAGTTGTTTTTCCGTGCGTACCAGCCACAGCAATACCATGGCGAAAACGCATCAATTCAGCAAGCATTTCCGCTCTACGAACTACAGGGATTCGTGCCGCTTGAGCCGCCACGATCTCTGGGTTTGTTACATCAATTGCTGTTGATACAACCACAACATCTGCATCCTTGACATTACTTTGATGATGGCCAATAAAAACTTCGGCCCCTGCTTTAATTAAGCGCTCGGTCATCGCGTTATTAGCAATATCTGAGCCGGTAATTCGATAACCTTCAAAAGCAAGCACTTCGGCTATTCCACCCATACCGGCACCACCAATTCCAATAAAATGAATGGTGTTAATTCTTCTCATAGCTCGGCGTTTACTTGATTCTTTCACTACACACTCTTTAATCATGTTATCACTTCATAAACTAACGACTTAATTGCACACACTCTTGGGCTACTGAACGCGTAGCATCTAATTCAGCTAGATTTTTAGCTTTTTTAGCTACTTCGGTAATCAAATGAGGCTGTAAAATAAATGGTAACAACATCTTGATAATCGCTGCAGATTCAAATTGAGACTGCGGCATAATCAGCGCAGCTTCACCTTTAACTAAATAGTTTGCATTAGCAGTTTGATGGTCATCAACCGCATGCGGGTAAGGAATAAACAGCGCCATCTTGCCCGCGGCAGCAACCTCACTCACCGTTAACGCACCAGAACGGCAGATTACAATGTCAGCCCACTCATAAGCCTTATCTATATCATCAATAAAATCGACGGCTTCAGCCGTAACACCCGCATTATCATAACGATACTGCAATGTACTACTTTCACCTTTCCCGCTTTGATGTTTAACCAATAAAGGCAGCTCAGTTTTTGTTTGTAACTTCGCAAAAACATCAGGCAAAGTATCGTTTAAGACTTTCGCACCTAATGAGCCCCCCATAACTAAACAGTTAATCTGTTGCACCGTTTGTTTTGGTTGTAACTGCGAAACTGAGGCCCTAACTGGGTTTCCTACCACTTTACTATGCGCTGTTTTAAACGCACTTGGAAAGGCACTCAGCACAACATCAGCAATTTTTGCTAATAGTCGGTTACTTAACCCTGCAACTGCATTTTGCTCATGAATTATCAATGGCACAGCTAAAGACCTAGCAGCAATACCAACAGGGCCCGTTACATATCCTCCCATCGCGAGTACCACATCTGGTCGGCGAGCTTTTATTACCTTACGTGCATCAAGAACTGCTTTTATCACCAAAAATGGGGCTTTAATTAATCGTTTAACTCCATTGCCACGCAAACCTTGAACACGAATAAAATCAATGTCAATTCCATGTTTAGGTACTACCTCAGATTCCATGCGATCCGCCGTTCCTATCCAAGAGACTTCCCAACCTTGGGATTTGAGTTCATTTGCAACAGCAATACCAGGGAATATATGACCTCCTGTGCCACCAGCAACCACCAATAAGCGTTTACTCATCGTTTATTTCCTCTGGACGTCGCTTGCTTAGTCGACATTTTCGTTTCAAAGTCCACTCGTTGCAAAACACCGGCAGCAACCACCATCACTAGTAAGCTAGAGCCTCCATAAGATACAAATGGTAACGTTAACCCCTTTGTTGGCAAAATACCGGCACTCGCTCCGATATTAACCATGGTTTGAAATGCAAACCAAATTCCAATAGCTAGCGCAAAATAGCCTTCATATTCTTTGTTATGCTTTAAGGCTTTCTGACCAATCAATAATGCCCTAAACACAAGACAACCCAACAGTAGGATAATACTAACAACGCCGATAAACCCTAACTCTTCTGCTATCACTGCAAAAATGAAATCGTTATGTGCTTCAGGTAAATATTGTAACTTTTGTACGCTATTTCCTAACCCTTGACCAAACCAGCCACCTTGCCCGTACGCCATTAAAGATTGAACAAGTTGGTAGCCTTTGCCAAATGGATCATCCCATGGCTCTAAAAACCCCACGACTCTTGCCATACGATAAGGCTCAAAAATGATCAATAAAACAACTAAAAAAACACCAGTTAATATCAATGCAAAAAACTGCCATAATTTTGCGCCAGCTAAAAAAAGTAAACCAACTGTCGTCACAAACATCACGACCACGGTACCTAAGTCTGGCTGCATTAAAATTAAAAAAGCATATACAGCAAAAACAGCTATTGGCTTTGCAAACCCTTTTAAGTTCTCTTGTACTTCTTCTTTTTTTCGGACTAAGTAACCTGCTATATAACTGAAAAAAAAGAGCTTAGCTAATTCAGCAGCTTGTACTCCAACAGGTCCAACTGGGATCCAGCGTTTAGAACCATTCACTTCCCGGCCTACTAATAAGACGAGTACCAATAAGCCCAACCCAAGTAATAATAAGTATGGATTACAACGCTTCCACCACGTCATTGGTGCACTAGTTGTAGCCCAGAATAGAAAGAGTCCCATTCCCAAAAACACGCCATGTCGAATACTAATATGGTAAGGATTATTGAAAAGCCGCTCTGCTACTGGCATTGATGCACTCGTTACCATAACAAAGCCCACACCTATGAGACACAACATGCTATAAAACAACGGTACATCAAACAAAGCATCTGATTGACGCGGTGTTAAAGCTAATTTGAGTTGTGACAGTCTGCTCATACGTCAAGCTCCATCACGAGTTTACAAAATGCTTCGCCACGCACCATATAATTTGGATACATATCAATACTGGCACACGCTGGCGCCAGCAATATGCTATCGCCATCACTTGCAATAGATGACGCTTTATGAACCGCTTCATCTAAACCACTGACCAGGTTCGCCTGTTCATGTAACCTCAAAAACTGCGCACCATCTTTACCAAAACAAAAGATCGCTTTGCAGTACTTCTGTAACGGTGCCATAAGAGGTTGCAGGTCGGCGCCTTTGGCATCTCCACCTAGGATCAATAAAATCTTTCCTTGCTCATTATGCAAACTTTCAAGAGCTGCGACTGTTGCGCCCACATTAGTTGCTTTTGAATCATTAAAATAGCGAACACCGTTATACTCCGTCACTAGCTGGCAGCGGTGTTCTAACCCTTTAAATGTACTAAAAGCAGATGCAAAAGCGTTCATTGATAAATTAAACGGTGCCAATAATGCCAATACAGCAAGTGCATTAAATTGATTATGTCGACCTAACATATTTAATGTGCTAACAGGTAACAGGGTTTTACCGTGAGCAGAAAATTGCGCGACCCCATTAACCGTTGCAATACTATAGTCCCCACCGTCTATTGAAACGCTGGTGCCTTTATGGTCATTTGAAAGTGTAAGAGCATCATCCGCATTAAATACCACATGCTCAACATGCTTATAAATTCGCTGTTTAGCCGCACAATACCCAGCAAAGTTTGGGTACCTATCCATATGATCTTCAGTCACATTGAGTATCATGGCCGAACGACACTCTAAACTAGCAGTGGTTTCCAGTTGAAAGCTAGATAGCTCCAATACAACCACATCATATGTCGTATCTAATAGAGCCAAAACCGACGTACCAATATTACCACCTAAGCCAACGTGTAAGCCTGCTGCTTTAAATACCTCAGTCGCTAGACTAACAACCGTAGACTTACCATTTGAACCAGTCACAGCGACAACAGGGGTGTTATTCAATCGAGCAAATAGTTCAATATCACCAATAACTTCGACACCAGCAGCAATCGCATGCGCGACACTGCTTTCATACAAAGCTATACCAGGGCTAATTATCACCATATCCGCATAAGATAAACCTGCTTCTGCCAGTGGTCCAAATACAGCTTCACATTCAGGTGCATTGTCTGCTAACCAATCAGCTCCAGGGGGGACTGCACGGCTATCAACGACTTTTGGTGTGACTTGATGCGACAACAGAAAGCGCACAATGCCCAGGCCAGTAACACCGAGCCCAAGCACTGTTATTTTTTTGTCTTTCAGTTCATCTAAATATTGCATCTATCGAATCTTTAAAGTTGCTAAGCCAGCTAAAACTAAAATTATTGAGATAATCCAAAACCGCACAATCACCCGAGGCTCAGGCCAACCTTTAAGCTCGTAATGATGATGAATTGGTGCCATTCTAAAAATTCGCTGTCCCCGTAATTTATATGAGCCGACTTGTAAAATAACCGACAATGCCTCCATAACAAATACACCGCCCATGATGAGCAACACTAATTCTTGACGAACTAAAATGGCTATAATCCCAAGAGCACCACCTAAGGCCAATGAACCAACATCGCCCATAAACACCTGTGCAGGATAGGTGTTAAACCATAAAAAGCCCAAACCGGCTCCAACAATAGCGGTACACACTACAACAAGTTCTGATGCCAATGGTATATGAGGAATATGGAGGTAATTTGAAAAATTAACGTTACCAGTTACATAAGCAATGATGGCTAGCGCAGCTGCGACTAATATTGTCGGCACAATAGCTAACCCATCTAAACCGTCGGTTAAATTAACCGCGTTCGATGTTCCCACAATAACAAAGTAACTCATCACTAAATAAAATAAGCCTAATTGAGGCATGACATCTTTTAAAAATGGCACGACCAGTACGGTTTCAGCAGCTGAGTTTGAGGTGAAATACATAAAACTTGCCACACTAATAGCTATCACTGATTGCCAAAAGTATTTCCATCGAGCTATCAGCCCTTTGCTGTCTTTTCGGATCACCTTACGATAATCATCTACAAAGCCAACAATCCCCAAACTCCCCACGACAAAAAGCGTCACCCACACATATTTGTTGTCTAAATCTCCCCACATTAACGTACTAATAAAAATAGCGGCTAATATTAACAACCCGCCCATAGTAGGAGTACCTGATTTAGATAAGTGAGATTCAGGTCCATCATCACGAACTGTTTGCCCTATTTGCATCCGTTGTAATGCCCGAATTAACTTAGGGCCAAAATACAATGAAATAAATAACGCCGTTAAAATCCCTAGTATCGCGCGTAAAGTTAAATAAGAAAAAACATTAAAACCACTGTAGTACTGCGTTAAATATTCAGCTAACCAAACTAACATACTGATGCTCCATCAGTGCCTGTTTTACGGCCACTGTCGACTAATTCTGCTACCAATAATTCCATACGAGAACTGCGCGATCCTTTCACTACCACGGTGCAATGCTCTTGCCGTGTAGCAAGACTATGCTTTACCGCTTGTAATAAATGCTCTCGGGTTGAGAAATGTTTGCCATTATCTTCAAAAATATCGCTGGCATAACGACTTAACACCCCTAAAGTCAATAACTCATTTATACCTTTTTGCTGTGCATACACCCCTACTTCTTCGTGATATTCACGGGATTGCTCACCAAGCTCTCCCATATCTCCCAAAGCAAAAATGTGATACCCCGGCATTTTTGTTAATAAATCAATAGCAGCTTTGACTGAGCGCACATTAGCATTATATGTATCGTCAATAACGGTTAATGTCTCGTGAACTTTTATTAAGTTAACTCGCCCTTTTGGTGCGTTCATATGCGAAATACCTTCAGCAACATCGCTTAAGCTCGCTCCTAATTGCATAGTTAATGCAGCACAAATAACTGCATTCATCACATTATGCTCCCCTGGTAATGGTAAGGTTACTGACACTCTGTCAGTTGGCGAACACAGCAAAAAGCTAGCATGGGCCATATTATCAAGCGCTACGTCTTCAACCCAAATATCAAGCTGTTCCGATAATGAAAAACGAACTTGTTCTTTACCCGCAATGGAGTCTTGCCACATCGATGCGAACTCACTGTCACAGTTAATGATCGCAACACCATGTGATTTTAATCCCGAATAAATTTCGCCTTTAGCTTGGCCAACACCTTCGATGGAGCCAAACCCTTCAATGTGTGCTGGTGCAACATTACAGACTACAGCCACATCGGGCTGCGTTAATGCTGTGGTATAAGCGATTTCACCAATGTGGTTTGCACCGAGTTCAATAACGGCATATTCATGCGCCTCATTAAGTCTCAACAGTGTTAGCGGTACGCCAATATCATTATTGAAATTGCCCGCTGTTGCTAGCACATTACCACGTCGTGATAACACTGCCGCGCACATTTCCTTTACCGTCGTTTTACCAACACTACCTGTAATTGCGATAGTTTTTGGGGCAACCTGACTCATAACAGCCTTGCCTAACTCCCCCAACGCCAAGCGTGTATCTTGGACCACAAACTGAGGAATATCACATTCAGTTAATGTATCAACAATGACTGCAATCGCACCTTTTTCTTGTGCTTGACGAACAAATTTGTGCCCATCAAAATTAGGGCCTCTTAGCGCCAAAAATACATCATTATTCGTTATAGTTCTTGTGTCTGTGTTTATATTACCGACAGCTCGGTTTTCCCCATCGAAAGAGGCATTTAGTACATTAGCAAGCCAAGTGAAATCCACTTTGATCACGCACTTTCCCCTTTTAAAATTGTTTTAGCCCATTGTCTATCACAAAACGGAAAACGTTGTTTTCCTATAATTTGGTAATCTTCGTGACCTTTTCCTGCAATTAACACCACGCTACTACTTGCGGATTGCTCTATCGCATAACGTATGGCTAATGCTCGGTCTGACTGGCAATAAGCATACTGAGGTTGACTGAGCCCAGCCTTAACATCTGCGATGATTTGTTCGGGGTTTTCACTGCGCGGATTGTCGCTGGTAATAATGACTTTATTAGCATATTGTTCCGCGGCTTTTGCCATTAAAGCGCGTTTGCCCCGATCTCTGTCTCCACCACATCCAAACACGCAGACCACATTACCAGGTACATGCTGTTGTAACGCTTGTAATGCCAAGGCTAAAGCATCTGGTGTATGGGCATAATCCACTACACATGTCGGTTTACCTTCAGTAAACACCGCTTCCATCCGTCCAGGTATAGGCTGTAATGTAGATGCTGCATTAAGCAACATTTCAAAGTCATAACCTTGAGCCAACAGTGCAGCCAAAGACGCGACGAGGTTATATAAATTAAATAGCCCAAATAACGGAAGTTTTATAACGCCACAACCCCAACTGGACGTTATTGTGGCTTGTATACCAAATTGTGAGTAAATAACATCATCAAACCACACATAATGAGAGAATATATGTGATTTAGGCTTTTCTCCAAACACCACTAAGTTTTTGAATTCGTGTTCTTTCAACCACTGCTGAGCAAATGCATCATCCGCATTTATCACACATATTTTCGGTTGGCATTGCTGAAAAAGTGTCAATTTCGCATCAGCATACGCCTGCATCGAGCCATGATAATCTAAATGATCACGAGACAAATTGGTAAAAACAGCAACTTCAAAATGGCTACTAGCAACCCTATTTTGTGCCAATCCATGCGAAGAAACCTCCATCGCAACCAACTTATTATTCTCACTCAATTTGGCGAGAATCCGCTGTAAGTCAATATGGGATGGAGTTGTGTTAGCAAGTGGAGTTAAACATTCAATGTCCCCATAACCCAAAGTACCAATAACAGCCGATTTCACATCGCAGCATTGGGCTAAACTGGCTATCATCGCGGTCGTCGTAGACTTTCCATTCGTGCCAGTTACACCAATTAATTTAACGCGTTCACTGGGCTTATCGTAAAAATCAGCGGCTATTTGAGCTATGTTATCCTTGAGTGCGGTGATACGAACAACCCGCTTATCATGCCTTAATACTTCGCAACTGCTATCAACCAGAACACAATGCGCTCCCTGGTGTAGTGCTGCTTCAATATAGTCTTCACCATTTTGTTCATGGCCTCGTAACGCAATAAATGCATCGCCAGCATCGATCTCCCTGCTATCAATTCGCAAATCACGAATCATAATTGGAGGCCCCTCAGTACAAAAACTATTAAGCACAGTCGTTAAATTACGCATCATTTTTTAACTCCGCCACATACGCCACACGCTCTTTATCTGGAGCGACATTGAGAATACGTAGCGAGTTCGACATAATTTCAGCAAATGCAGGGCCTGAAGTTTGGCCTCCGTAATAAATGTCGTCTCCTGGCTCATTCACCATCACCACAACAGCCAAGCGAGGATCGCTTACTGGCGCTACACCAGCGAAGTAGCCAACATACTCATCACCATACCCACCTGCGACTGCTTTTTTAGACGTACCTGTTTTCCCCGCGGCTCGATAACCATCAACAGTCACATTGGCAGCCGTGCCACCTTTTTCAAATACTGATTCCATCATTGTAACAACGGCTTTTACGTCTTCTTCTTTAAATACCCGTTGCCCCTGTTGTGGCTTTTGTTGTTTCAATATGGTTAAAGGGCGAGAAACACCTCCGGCACCGAATGTGGCGTATAAACGCGCAATTTGTGCGGTACTTGCAGATACCGCATAACCGTATGCTAACGTGGCAATTTCAAAATCAGACCAACGGCGATTTGGGTAAAACAGTCCACTACTCTCGCCCACCATCAACGTGCCCGTATCCTGACCAAACCCTACTTTTTGATATAATCCGACTAAGTATTCTTTAGGTAACATTTGACTAATTTTTGCAACCCCCATATTAGATGATACTTTTAAGATCTCTCTTAATGACATTTCACCGTGGTTACGCGTATCTTTTACAAGACTGCCACCTAAACGCATCCACCCTGGATATGTATTTACGGTATCATCCATTGCTATCGCGCCATAATCGAGCCCCGCAAGTATTGCCAATGGCTTTAAGGTCGAACCGGGCTCAAATAAATCGGTTATTGCTCGGTTTCTGCGCTTATAAGGAGCCGCATCTCGCATATCATTAGGATTAAAACTTGGGCTATTAACCATAGCAAGCACTTCACCCGTTGTTACATCAACAACCATGGCAGAACCTGAAGTCGCCTTATAGCTAAGCACTGCACTCTTTAGTGCTTTATAAGCAATTGCTTGAATTCGCAAATCAATACTCAACTCGATACTTTCAGGCTCTACGCGTTGCTCTTCTGATAAAACTTGCACTTCTCGGCCTTGCGCATCTTTACGAATAGTACGCTGCCCTTCCGCGCCCGTTAATGCATTTTCAAACAGCTTTTCTACACCTTCAATCCCAACGCCATCAATATTGGTAAAACCTAAAATATGGGCTGTAACTTCACCACTCGGGTAAAAGCGCTTTGATTCATCAAGTAAATGAATGCCTGGTAATTTAAGTTGGCGAATATAATTGGCGACTGCGGGGGTCACTTGACGTTTTAAGTACACAAAACGCCGGCTGGTATTGTCACGTAAACGTGTGTCGACTTTATCATTCGCAATCTGAAGTACATCAGCCAGCTCTCGCCAGCGTAAATCTTGTTCATACCACTGCTGCTTTCTAAATGATAAGGTGGCTTCATCAAGTGCTAACGCTTTATGGTCTTCGCCTTTTTTACGTGCTGCTCTAAGTACTTTCTTTGCGATCGATTTATCTAACGCTAATGGATCCGCATAAACGCTCACAACAGGTACACTGACTGCTAACTCTTTGCCATTACGATCAAAAATCATACCTCGCTGCACGGTGAGTTTTTCAACACGTACCGTACGTTTGGCATTTTCAGCTCGCGCTTTATCTGGTTCTATTACTTGTAAATAAGCCGCTCTTGCCATTAAAGTAATAAACACCAAAACCAAAACAACACATACCAGCGCAAAGCGCCAAGTTATCAAATTTACGGATGTATTTTTAGGCTTCATCATTGCAATACCACAACTTGTTCATCTTTACTGGTTGGCCGCTTCATTTTTAACTGGGTTTTAGCTATTTCTTCAATGCGAGCATGTTGAGAGTAAAACTCTTCTTCAACCAGCAAGTACCGCCATTGTAGGTCAAGCTCATCCCGTTGTTGCAACAAAACATCTTGATCTATTAATTGCTGCCTAGCAAAATGTGTTACTTGCACAACAACCAATGCCGATACAAAAGTTAATAGCAGCAGCAATAAAGTTAGCTTGTTCGAAAATAAGCTAAAAAGCATCTCAGAAAAAAGTTTTGGCTGCCTATCTACCACTTTACTCATTACAGCTTTTGCGCCACCCTTAGTACCGAACTGCGAGACCTTGGGTTCTCACTAATTTCTTCTGCACTGGGTTTAATTGCTTTACCAAGCGCTTTTAAAGTTAAATTTTGTTTTAATTGAGCATCAGTCAAAGGTAACCCTCTAGGTAAAGCCTCTCCTTTACTTTGCTTTTTAATAAATTGTTTAACGATACGATCTTCTAGTGAATGGAATGAAATCACAACCAGTCTCCCGCCAGGTTTGAGCACATTAAGAGACGCCTGTAATGCCGTTTGAATCTCTTCCAATTCACTATTAATATAAATACGGATAGCTTGGAACGTGCGCGTAGCTGGATGTTTATGTTTATCTTTAACCGGCACCGCCTCATCCACCAAGTCTGCCAATTGCTTTGTCGTTAAAATTGGAGTTTCATCACGCGTTTCAATAATTTTATGGGCAATTCTTCGTCCAAACTTCTCTTCACCATACTTTTTTATCACAAAAGTAATGTCTTCAAGTTCTGCTTCAGCTAACCACTGTGCTGCGCTTCGTCCCGAGGTTGGATCCATTCTCATATCAAGTGGCCCGTCTTTCATAAAACTAAACCCTCGATCTGCATCATCTAATTGGGGAGATGAGACTCCAATATCTAATAAAATTCCATCCACTTTGCCCAGTAAATCAGCTTTTTCAGCCACATCATTTATATTTGAAAACCGAGTATGAGCAATCGCAAATCGGGGGTCGTTAGCAAACTTCTCTGCAGCCGCAATCGCTTGTGGATCTTGGTCTATTGCTTGCAGGCACCCTTGTTCCCCCAAACGTGCCAATATTTGGCCTGAATGTCCGCCTCGACCGAATGTACCATCTATGTAAGTACCATTTGGATCGATTGCGAGTGCATCAAGAGTTTCTTGCATTAACACTGATACATGTTGAAATTGTGCTGTCATGCTCAAATTTTGCCTTTTTATTCTTACAGCGAAAAATTATCAAATTCGGAGTTAGACTCAAACTCTCCACTGCGTTCAATATCAGTATCAAGTTGCATCTGTTGATGCCATCGTTCTTCATCCCAAATCTCAAACTTGTTTAATAGCCCTACCAGCATGACCTTTTTATTCAACCCTGCGTGCGTCCGCAAAGAAGGCGCTAGCAAAACCCGACCATTTTTGTCTAATTGATATTCAGTTGCGTGGCCCAGCAGCATACGTTGTAAACGTCTCGCTCTAGGATTCATATTGGAAAGTTTTTGTAAGCGAGCTTCTATTTCATACCACTCACTCATTGGATACAGCCACAAACAAGGCTCATTGATAGCAATAGTGCAAATAAGTGAACCCTGTTCTTCGGACATAAGCATTTGCCGATACTTCGTAGGTACCGCAAATCTGCCTTTATCGTCCAAACTCAGTGAACTCGCACCTTTAAACATCTTGCCCCTACCGTGGACCTTTATTTTGCTCTAAGATCCAATTTGATCCACTAAAAACCACTTTTTACCACGATAGGTTAGTTTAGGGCTTGACAGCTGTTTTTGTCAAGCAAAAGGCTCTTTGGTAAAGCGCTAAAAACCCAGAAAAAATGCGGCTTTGCTGAAAGTGTATGAATTCGGTGGGAAAAAGTGGGAAGCATAAGAAATTGTTTTCAGATAACAAAAAAATTACAAAATAATAAAACCTTGAAAATAATAAATTTGGTGTGGTTGCAAATCTCTGTTACAGCACAAAAGAGAGATTAAATTCTATATTCCCCTATTCTTAATACGGATTTATTTGCTCATCCTCCTTAAATCTTTGTATTATATTACACCACAATTAAATGACTCACAGGCATGATTATTTCAAATCTATCAATACCGTACCGGTTTTATCGATTACTCATCGTGATCTGTGTACCTGGACTTTTGGTGATTTTAGCCCAATTACTTGAAGAACATTCAGAAATACTACAGCAAAGTGAGTTTAAAGCGATATTATTAGCGGAGCATATTGCCGCGGTACAACAAAATGACATTAGCGAAACAAAAGCACTACTCTCCCAGCTCGCCCGTCATCCAGAATTGAATACCACAATATCCGAGCAATGCCCTTCAATTTTACGATATGCACAAACCCTCTCTTCAAGAATTGCAAATATTGGCATAGTATCCCCAGAAGGGAATGTATTATGCACCATAGTCAGTAACGTAAAACCAATCAATATCAGCGACCGAAAATACTTTCAAGATGCGAATAAAACAAAACGTTTTGCTGTCGGGCAATTTCAACATGATAGATCACTAAACAAAGCCACGGTTAACTTTGCGATACCTGTTATTGATGAAAATAATAATATTCGGCACACCATCGTAGTCGCTCAATCCCTCACTAAGTGGAGTCATGCACTTGCAAAGCTTTCTTTACCCGTTGACAGTGAGGTTATGATAAGTGATGCGCAACATAATGTTATTGCCCACTACCCGTTTCAACCAGCGCAACTCGGCCGGCCTTTAAAAGAGTTCTGGCCTAGCACTTTGGATACCGCACAGGTATTAAAAGATAGCAATGACCAAAGCAGAATATATTTGCAGCTTCCTCTTGAGCAAAGTAAACCCTTAACGAGCTTATATATCCACTTTTCACTGCCATTTGAAGATGCAGTAAATCGAGCTAACAGTAAAGTTGCAACCACACTCATACTCTTCATATTGGCTATTTTATTGATAATTTGGCAGGCTAAATGGCAACTCAACCGAGTGTTACTACAACCTTTCAAAGCCCTTCAAGATGCGATAGCACAAGTAACAAAAGGTGAAATCGCTCAATGGGAAAACAAACAGTCGAGTCCTGAGTTTTATGTGATCACACAACAATTTGAGCACATGGCGCATACAAGACTCAATGCAGAGCAAGCACTCACTCACAAACATGCTGAATTAATCGCTTTGCTCACTGCATTACCAGACAGTTACTTACGAGTAAATAAGGACGGAGAAATTTTAATGTCTCATGGTCCATTTTCAAAATCAGCGTCCTCAATTGACGTTATATTTCCCGAGCATGTTTTTAAACGCATCATGGCACAACTTGCGTTATTAGAAGAGCAACCTTACAGTCAACTGGAGTTTTCACATTTAGATACAGATAACATACAGCGTATTTATGAGTGCAGAATTAATCACATAAGTGAGCACCAACAGGCTATTTTAGTGATAAGAGATATTAGTCAGCGAAAAGAGCACGAAGAAGCAATTAGCTTGGCTGCGCTTGTTTATAATAACAGCAGCGAGTGTATGGTTATCACTGATGCAAATGGTTTTATTCTTGACACTAATCCAGCATTTAGCCAAGTAACAGGGTTTAAAAGAGAAGAAGCCCTCGGTAAAGCAACCAGCATTTTAAGTTCTGGTAAGCATGACAAACACTTTTATACGCAAATGTGGCAACAATTATGTGAGCAAGGATATTGGCAAGGCGAGATAATTAATCGCCGTAAAGATGGTGAGCTTTACACCGAGTGGTTAACAATCAATACCGTCTATAATCAATATAACGAAGCGTATCGTCGCGTTGCTATTTTCACAGATATTACTGATCGCAAACGCAAAGATGAATTAATCTGGCGTCAAGCTCATTTTGACCAACTCACCGAGCTTGCGAACCGCAGAGAACTAAAACGACACTTAAAAATTCAACTGGAAAATACCGCAGTAAAAGTCGGAATACTCTTACTCGATTTGGACCACTTTAAAGACATAAATGACACTCTAGGCCATTATTTCGGCGATAAATTATTAACTGAGGTTGCCAACCGATTAACAGCATTAACACCTTCTTGTAGTTTGATCTCTCGAATTGGCGGCGATGAATTTGTATTGGTCACAAACACCAATCACACCACCGCATTAACTAAATTAGCAAACGCCGTACTCGCTCAACTAAAGCCCAGTATTCAAATTGACAATGAGCAGTGCCATATTAGCGCAAGTATTGGCATTGCACATGCTCCCAGTGATGGTGACAGCAGTGAATTACTACTCAAAGCTGCTGATCAAGCTATGTATGAAGCAAAACAACATGGTCGAAACGGATTTGCATTTTTCAATGCACAAATGCGTGAACAAGCAGAGCACCGAATGACGCTTTTGAAAGATTTACGGGTCGCATTAGCTCAACAGCAGTTTGCTTTATATTACCAACCAATTGTAAAAATGACGGACCAATCCATTGTTAAAGCTGAAGCCCTGATCCGCTGGCTTCATCCCGATAAAGGAATCGTCAGCCCAGCTCTATTTATTCCTTTGGCTGAAGAGACTCAGTTAATACACGGTATGGGCGAGTTTATATTCAATAGTGCATGCGAGACGCTCTGCACCCTTAATCAATTAGGTCATCAGGTACAGCTCAGTATCAATGTATCGCCGGTTCAATTTACGGCAAAGCACAGTACCCTCAATAATTGGCATCAACAACTCAATGCCAAAGGGTTAACCGCTGAGCAGTTCGTTATTGAAATCACCGAGGGTCTAATGATGAATGCACTGCCTCGTACCCAACAGCGGCTAGCCGCTTTAACTAAGCAAGGGTTCGCTTTAGCGCTGGATGACTTTGGTACTGGCTATTCCTCGCTCGCCTATTTGAAGCAGATGGATACCGATTTCATTAAAATTGACAAACGCTTTGTGGATGGAATTGCCAACAGTGCCGACGATTTAGCTTTGTGTGAAGCGATGATAATGATGGCTCATCAATTGGGCTTAAAAGTGATTGCAGAGGGGATTGAAACAGCTACTCAACATCAATTGTTACTGCAAGCAGGCTGTGATTTTGGGCAAGGGTTTTATTACGCTAAACCCATGCCCAAAGATAGTTTTATTAAGTTACTCAATAAATATCTAAAAGAACGTTAGTCTCTTGGCCCTCTATCGCAATCATCTGATGTATCTCTTGGTAAGTACACTGTATTACTAAAGGTGCCACAATATCCCTGAACAGATTCACATAATCTTACTTTGACACTACTATTAGAATAGATTTTTATTGATGTCTCACCGAATCTAAAGTCACTATCTCTATAGAATTCATTATCTAAGTAAATTTCTGCATAATATTCATGGTAACCCCCTTGTTTTGGCATACTCCAATATAAATCGTAGTTTCCTCCACATTGACCGGAACTTGCTCGTAGCTTCGGCGTAACACCATACATATTCTGTAAAGTACTAATATCTGTACTACTTAAAGAATTGCTACCTAAAATTAGGTTGGGATCGCTTATCGCAGTTATAGTTGGTTTGGTTTTATCTATCGCCCAGCTATTGTTCGAATAATGCATGATAGACTTATAATCATAGTTACCAAGATTACCACCAACTTGTTTATTAAAGTTATGCTTTTTTTCTTCTCGAATATTATCCCAATGTATCAAAATGTGGTTGTCTCTATCCGAGCGAGATTGCTCATGCCAAAAACCTAGCGCATGTAATAATTCATGGATGATAATACTACCTGTAAAGCATCCATTACCCAACCCAAGTTCTTGTATCCCACCTACTTTACCTACTTGCGAATAGCACTCACTATCACCGCTTTTAACTATTTCGATGATATCCTTTTCTGATTGAGACTCTTTGAAGCGTACTCCTGAAGAGCGTTCAATAACAGACATTGCGTGATATACTGCCTGCCTCTGCCGAAAATCTAATCCGTTAAATCGAAAATAAGCAATTGAATCATCTCCGTTACGCCACCTATAATTGCTAGGTTTTACTATAGCCATAGGAGATATATCAAATACATCTCTAATATTAACACCGGAAACCAATATATCACCTTGATATAAAATCTTTCCATTTTTATTTTCAACTTTAATTTTCTGATTTACTTCTTGACCTAATTCATCAACGCCCTCAATTATATATTCGTTATTATTAGCATTAATTTGGCTAGATAAAAGCAAGAATAAAAATGTAAATTTAAACCTCATAAAAACTCCCTATAAAATGAGGTTTAAATATAACCAGAAAACATTAAACAATTATTAATTTTCTAGAAAATCGTTCAAAAAATACTATTTTAATATTTTATTTAAGTTCTAACGCAGCCATCATTTTATTAGAAATATCAACATGATGCTGTAAAGTAGAAAACTGCTTAGTGACGCCTTCTGGACCAAAAGCATAAACAGGGACTGGTGCTGCTGTATGCGTACCAGTTCCCCACACAACATTTTGCTGACTCGCCACTGCGCGCGCTATTTTACCTGTAAAATCTTCACCACCGTATACGTAGAACTCTGAAAAATCATTAAAATAAGGAAGTGGTTTATCATCAGCCCCTACTTTATACGACTCATCAATTTTATCAGCTTGCTCTAATGTGACTGTATATGGTGTCAATTCTTCTATGGCTTTTTGCCACTGTACATCTGTGCTATTACTATAATCGGTATCGGCATTAACGGCTCCCATCACATCGAAGAATGTACCTTTTTGTTCGTATAAATTATCCAGAATATTTAAAGATCCAAAATTAAAATTAGGCTTGTAATCTCGATTATTCATACCATCTCCTGGGAGGGAAACCGGTTCAGGTTTATTGACGTTTGAATAACTGAATCCAAAGCTCCCCGTTTCATGATCTGCGGTCACCACCACTAATGTGTCATTACGATCTTTGACCCACTCATGCACAGCTTCAACGGCTTCATCAAACTTTAAAAGCTCATTAAGCATCCAGCCAGCATCGTTTGCATGCCCAGCCCAATCTATTTGCCCACCTTCAATCATTAAGAAAAATCCATCTTCATCTTTAGATAAAATATCCAATGCTTTAACGGTCATTTCTTTTAATGATGGCTGAGTACAACTGTTATTTGCCTGACATGCTTTATATGCAATGCCATCATCCATACCTGAATTTGCAAATAAGCCCAATAACTTATCTGCATCACTATTTTGCAACTGTGCTTTGTCAAAAGCCAATGCGTACCCATATTGCTCTTTCGCAGCTAATACAATATTTTTATCATCATTGCGTTTCGACTTTTTGTATACGCTCGCTGGCATCCCCAAATCAGCAAGTACTTTTTGATCTGCTTCATCTGTTTTAATATCTGATGGAATAAAGACTCGTGCTCCGCCCGATAATAAGACATCAACCATACCGGTATTTACGAGTTGTTCAGCAATCTCAGGTTCCATAGAACGATGTGGTTGGTGCGCAGCAAATGCAGCTGGCGTAGCATGAGTAATACGTGTATCTGAGACCAAGCCTGTTGCTTTACCCGCTTTTTTCGCTTTTTCTAAAATAGTTTCTACAATGTTACCTTGCTCATCAAGACCGATCATTTCAGAGCCAGCAGCCATACCCGTTGCCAATTGTGTCGCAGAACATGCCGAGTCTGTCACTAACATGCCATTTTCCCCATGCGGAGCATTTAATGAAAGCCCCATGTGCCCTGCGTCTGCTAATTTGGATAAAGCCGTTTGATTTCCACGAGCGTTATAAGTCGAATTTGGCGCTCGGCGAGCATACTCTTCCAGTAAACCAACTTGCTGTGCACCCATGCCGTCACCAATCATTAAAATTACATTTTTCACTGACGTTACTGGTGTGGGGGCAACTTCTTTTATAACCTCTTTTTCTACTTCTTTGATCACTTCAACCGTTTTAGTATCATCGTTGCATGCAGTGAGTAAAACAGCAGAGACTGCTAATGTTATTAGTTTCTTTTTCATGGTCTTCCCGTAACGTATGAGCAAATTAGTTTTATGCAATTAAAAATCGATGCTCATTTTAGGGACGTATAATGACTTTTTTATTTCATTTACATGACGTTTTGAGTAGTTACTCCAATCATTTAAAACTCAACGAAACCGGCCGAGTAGATATACCGTGTACGAAAATACTCAGTAAAACACTGTAGATGGCGACTTCAGTAATTAGTGCTCCTTCCTCTCCTGTCATTACTGATAACAACATTAGGGTAAAAACCACCGTTGCCAACCCTTTAGGACCAAACCACGCTAACGTGAGCCGTTCATGTATGGTAGTATCACTGTGCAGCAAGCTCAGCATTACTGGAAGTACCCTGACCACTGAAATTGCTAACACAGCAAACACCATCGCATCAACATTGACCCCATTGCTCAACAGTGAAGTGCATACAACACCAAATAACGTCCATATTAATAATGTCGCAAAATCGGCTAAATGCTCACTCTCTTCAATCAATTGATCTTTCACCTCGTCATCATAAAAGCGGTCAAATAGCAAACCACTTACAAAAGCGGCAATAAAGCCACTACCATGTAATGCTTGTGCCAGTGAAAAAACAAGTAATGCAACACCAACAAACAAAAAAGGACTTGTCGTCGTCGCAAAAAAATGGTGATGCTTGGCCTTTTTTATAAGCAAAATTGAAAGCCACGTCACCGTGATTGCGATCACACAAGCTATGCTTAACTCTCTGAAAAACAACCAAGATAGCGTTGATAATTCGGCACTCTCATAATTTACAAAAATTCCCAACATAAATAAAAAAAGCGGTACACATAATCCATCATTTAAGCCACTTTCTACGTTAGTCGCTTCCCTTAACCTTATTGGCACCCGCTTTTCTATCAAAAATCCTTTACACAAAGCAGCATCGGTAGGCGCAATGATCACGGCCAGTAAAGTGGCTCCAACCCAAGTGATCGGTAATAACCAATAAGCAAATATAGCCCCAAAAAGCACTGTTAAAGGCAGCCCAATCAGTAATAATCGTAACGGCAATTGATAGGACTCATAAAGTATACGCAATCGTGTCTTTGCAGCGTCACTAAAAAGAACCACTGCCAATGTAACTTCAACGATAGGTAAAACTATCGAGGCGTCTAACAGAGTAGAAGTGCCTTCATAAGGAAGTAATAATGCGAGTAATGCACCAAATGACACAAACAATATGGGGGCGGTGACTTCCGCCTTGGCAAGCTGCCGGACACTAATGGAATATATAAACAGAACAAGGCCTATGCTGGCCAAAACATAATAAATCATCATTATCCTTATCAAGTAGTTTATTATTACTATCAATGAATAATGATGATAAGCAAGTTAAATCACCTTATTTTATCGCTGCGTCACACTATATTAAGTACGTTTCACTGGCGGTTATGACGTCTTAGGTTTGGGCGCCGAAAAACGTCGACGTTTAGGCTTGGCATTGGTCGGATTATCAATTGCAGCTTTTACGTGTGACTTTGCTGAGCTTCCTCCATTTCCACGTGGTTTATGCTTGCTTTGTCCTTGCTTCGCTTTATTTGATGGACTTTGCCCTTGAACTTGATCACTGTGGGTTTTCGGTTTCTTTGCCTTTTTAGGTTTCACTGAGCGTGTATCCAATGCTTTTTCAGGAACAGGGTGTTGCGGTAAAAAGCCATCTTCTTCAGCTCTTGGGATCAAAGCGCCAATAAAACGTTCAATGCCATACAGATCCGCAGCGTCATCAGCCGTTACAAATGAAATTGCTTGACCATCACTTCCAGCTCGGCCAGTACGCCCTATACGATGAACATAATCCTCATAAATATTTGGTAAGTCATAATTAACCACATAAGGCAGTTCTGCAATATCTAATCCGCGCGCGACGATATCTGTTGCCACAAGCACATTGACTTCGCCTGTTTTAAACCCATTGAGTGCTTTTACGCGTGCTGATTGAGATTTATTACCATGAATTGCAGCTCCAGTTATTTTATCTCGCTCTAACTGCGTGACTAATCGGTTTGCACCATGCTTAGTACGACAAAACACCAATACTTGCTGCCATTTATTGGTTCTAATTAGGTGGCTCAATAGCCTAGTTTTCTGGGGCTTATCTACGGCATATGCAAACTGAGTCACAGTCTTCGAGGCTGCATTTTTTGGTGTCACGGATATTTCAATTGGCGATACAATCAGCCCTTTGGCTAACTCACGAATTGGATCTGAAAATGTCGCTGAAAATAATAAGTTCTGCCGCGTTTTCGGTAATACCTTAATAATACGTTTAATATCATGAATAAAGCCCATATCAAGCATACGATCGGCTTCATCCAGCACCAATGTACGTAATTGATTGAACTTAACAGCATTTTGGCTATAGAGATCAAGTAACCTCCCAGGCGTAGCGATGAGAATATCCACGCCTTTACGCAATTGAATCATCTGAGGGTTTATTTTCACCCCACCATATACAACCGCAGAACGTAAGCGTGTTCCTTGGCTATATGCTTCCACGTTTTCGGCTATTTGCAAAGCCAACTCTCGTGTTGGAGCTAACACTAACGCCAATGCTTGATTAGCACGTGGACGGTCTTCTTTTAACAATTGTTCGATAAGCGGTAACGTAAAAGCAGCTGTTTTACCTGTACCTGTTTGTGCCGCAGCCATTACATCTTGCCCTGACAAAACCGCAGGGATCCCTTTAGCTTGAATCGCTGTTGGTGTTGTATAGCCTTTATCTGTAATACTTTGAACAATTGATGGTGACAAACCCAAATCTGAAAACGTCATTTAAACTCTCATGTGTTGGGGCTTATCTTCAACAAATAGATAAGAAAACCACAGCGGCATAAGCCCTAACAAATGAAAGAAATGTGACATCTGCTAAGCCGACTGCACTTACACAGGCTGTTGAATATCTTGATGCTGTTGTAAGAAAATCAAGTATAACAGATCGCTACCTATTCCCCTATTTTCTGCCATATTTATTAACCTCTTTAGACTAAATAGATAGTTTGGTTACAACAATACAATTGATCAACATTTAGCTTACATATATGCTGAACTTTGCTTTTGAGCAAAAAAAACACAACTGTAAAGGAAAATTAAGATGAAATTTAACACCAACAAGGTGCTACATAGTGCAGTAATAGGGCTATGCTCCTTACCCTTTTATTCATTTGCTTATGATTGCCAAGGTATTGAACCATGGTCGAGTAATAATACCTATGTCGCAGACAACTTTGTCACTCAAAATAACACCGCATATAAAGCCAAGTGGTGGACACAAGCTGAATCTCCAGCAGACAATTCCACCCCATATGCAGTGTGGCAAGATTTAGGGGCATGTGGAGGTAATCAAGCGCCAGAAGTTACCCTGCTCTCACCCGCTGATGATTCAACTTTACCCATAAATGACAGCGCTGTTTTTAGTGCGCAAGCAACTGATCCTGATGGTACAGTCACACAGGTTGAGTTTTTCGTAAGTGGTCTATCAGCTGGTATTGATACACAAGCGCCATTTCAAGTTATCTGGCAGACACAAGCAGGACAGTATCAAGTAACCGCAGTGGCCACAGATAATGTAGGTGCAAATACCACCAGCACAGCTGCAACATTAACAGTCTCTGATGGTATGCCCAATGTCAGCCCGACAATTGAATTAACTGCACCGCTCAATAACGCACAATATAGGCAAGGTGAGCAAGTGAAAATTGCAGCTTCCGCAGCCGACTCCGATGGCCAAGTAACGAATGTAACTTTCTGGGTCAATGATACATTACTTGCAACAGATGACAGTGCGCCGTATGAAACACTTTGGAATGCAACCGTAGGCAATCAACAAATTAAAGCGATTGTTAAAGATAATAAAAATGCCACGGCATCTGCGATTGCCACTATTTCGGTATCACAGCCAGGATCAGGTGGATGTGCAAACATTCCAAACTATCAAGCAAGTGGCAATTATAGTACAGGCGATGTGGTAGCACACAATAACAACAAATATCGCTGTGATATTGGGCCTTGGTGTAGCTCTGACGCTCTATGGGCTTATGAACCAGGTGTTGGTCAAGCATGGACTGACGCTTGGACAGACCAAGGTATTTGTGCAATTAAACCGATCATAACCTTTAATTCACCAGCGGCAAACAGCACCTTATTAAAAGGCCGTAATTATGATATCGCAGTGGCGGCATCTGATGCTGATGGTCAAGTCAGTCAAGTGGATATTTATGCTGGTAATGGTTTGCTCGCGAGTTTAACGCAAGCACCATATCAGGTTAATTGGGTACCTCAACAATTGGGAGCCATCCAGCTTAAAGCGACTGCGACCGATGATGAAGGCAATCAAACAACGAACTCTCAAGTCGTTACCATAACAGACAAACCAATCGTCAGCTCAATTACCTCCCCAGTTGCAGGAAGCCAGCTAGCCTTAGGTAGTTCAACGCAATTGACCGCTGATGCATCTGCATTAGTAGGACAAGTAACACAAGTCCGCTTTGCGGTAGATGGGGTTTTGGTCGCTACTGACACCACAGCTCCGTACTCTACACAATACACTCCAGCGAGTTTAGGTAATAAAACCATTACGGCCATTGCTCAAGATAATCTAGGAAACCAAGCAACTAGTGAAGGTATTAGTGTTAAAGTGATTGACACGCCCATAGCTAAAACGCACAAGCTAATTGGTTACTGGCATAACTTTGTTAATCCAGCTGGCTGTCCATTGCCACTCGATCAAATCTCACCTGCATGGGATATCATTGATATTGCATTTGCCGACAATGATCGTAACTCAAACGGTACGGTTCATTTCAACTTATTTGAAAAAGACATTCACTCTAACTGCCCAGCAATTGACCCTGTGAAGTTCAAACAAGATATGCAAGCACTTCAGGCACAAGGAAAAGTGTTTGTATTAAGCCTTGGAGGTGCAGAAGGTACTATCACATTAAATACCGACAGTGATGAAGTGAACTTTGTATCAAGTCTTACCGCGATTATCAATGAATGGGGATTTGACGGCTTAGACATTGATCTTGAAAGTGGTTCGAATCTCATGCACGGTACGCAAATTCAAGCTAGGTTACCTCGTGCATTAAAAGAAATTGAGCAAAACATTGGCGGGGATATGGTCCTTACCATGGCACCAGAGCACCCCTATGTTCACGGTGGTATGGTTGCATATACCGGTATATGGGGCGCTTACATTCCACTGATAAATGAACTTCGCGACACATTGGATTTACTTCATGTACAACTGTACAACAATGGCGGGTTACCAAATCCATATCAACCTGGCAGTGCACCAGAAGGCTCCGTTAATATGATGGTTGCACATGCTAAAATGTTACTTGAAGGGTTTGAATTAGCCAACGGTACACGCTTTGCGCCACTGCGTGATGACCAAGTTGCGATTGGTCTTCCATCTGGTCCTCAATCTGCAAACTCAGGACAAGCCCCCATAGGTAACATTATTGCTGCATTAGACTGCCTAGTTAAAGGCATTAATTGCTCTACCATTGTACCAGCTAAAAATGCCCCGAACTTTGGCGGCGTAATGACTTGGTCTATTAACTGGGACAAATTTGACGGTTATAACTTCTCAAAACCCATTGGGGACAAATTAACCAGTTTAAATCAAGGAAAGTAATACACTAACACCTCTTAAGACAGAGCTACACAAAAATACCCGCTCTGTCTTACGCCACAACCAAACTGGGTCTTGACTCAAATCATGGTGTCGTGTTATTTACCCCTACATCAAATTAATCTCGAATGTAATGAGGTAGCATCATGCATATCCACGGCTTTGTAGAATATACATGGCAAGACGATATACTGTGCTTAAATGTATCAGGCCCTTTTAATATGAAAGGCGTAACTGAAGCATTTGAACAACTGAAAACAACCGTCAATAGCGCACAACATGAGCAATGGTATCGTATTGAAGAACTTGATCCTGAAACGCTAGGCTGTTTGGAGGTTATGAAGGTTATTCGAGATTCATATCTCTGGTCATTAGAGCATGGATGTTTGTTTATTGCGGTTGTGTGTAGTCATAGTGTACAAATGAACTTGCTAGAAAGTTTTATTGAAAGAACGAATTTACCTATTAAAGGTTTTTTTTGCGCAAAAGCAGCCAGGCTCGCAATTGAAGCGCTTAGAAATAAACCATAAAATAAATGAAGTAGACACAAAAATATAGGCATGATCACTAACCACCTATTTTTTCTAACCTGCTCAATCAATTAACCACTGAATAAATAATGCCCAGATTACCCATTTTACGATCAGCTGGCAATACCTTCATCCGTTGTGTAACGATACTTGGTATTTTCTAATATAATATGTAAACATGCGCCGCCGTGATCTGGACTTAGCATTTTCACCTCTCCTTTTAGCTTTTGGGTAACTAGGTTATACACAATACTTAGCCCTAACCCTGTCCCTCCATCATGTCGCTTAGTGGTAATAAATGGCTCAAAAATAACTGAGATCAACTCTTTATCAATACCATTACCATCATCTTTAAAATACACGTGAACAAAATCATTAACTACCATTGCTGAAACAAGGATAGTTAGCGGCCTACTCGGCACCTTGGCATGGCTAATACTATTATTAATACAATAACTTAAAATTTGACAAAACGTCGCTGGGTAACTATCCAAAACCAAATTGTCTGGTATTTCGACTTCAACCGAATACTCTTCTGGGAATAACTCCGATTGATAACAATCAAACACCCCTGTTACAAGTGTCTTCAAATTAAATTCGTCGAGATTATCATATTGTTGATGTACGGCGACTTTTTTAAAATCATCGATTAAAGAAGCGGTTCTTAATAGATTATTCTCTAGAAGAAATAAAGCCGATTCAGCTTCAGTTATCAACTTTGTCAGTGCCTGCTTTTGTAATAGGCCTGACTCTAAATCAGCTTTGATCACTTGAACTTGCTCCTTTAAGTGGGATTGACTTGTAATTGCAATGCCCAATGGAGTATTTAGTTCATGGGCAAAGCCACTAACCATATTACCCAAACTTGCTATTTTAGCTTCCTCAATAAGTCGAGTCTGAGCCGCACTTAAACGAGATAGTAGTGTTTCAATGAAGGCAAACAAACCATCTAACTGGTGACCTATTTGTGCAATTTCATCATCACCAAACAGATCTGCTCTTAGCGAAAAATCCTCATCTTTCGTTACCCGTTGTAATACTTTGTTGATTTTTAATATATGTTTTGAGACTCGATTATTGAGATAGTTCAGTAATATCAAACATCCGATACTGATTAAAATTATTCCTATAAGCGCACTAAAAACGAGAGATAGCTTATTATCATGGCGCATCTTAGATAAGCTTTCGTTTAAAATCTTACTATGGGTTTTTACTGCTTGAATATTTTCATACATTTTGGCCCTTAGCCCCTGCTTATGGGTTAAGCCTTGTTGCTGTATTAATGAAACATATTCTAGAAAACCGTGTTGATATTTCGCTAAATACTGTAAATAAAACCCTGCTTGTTTCGCAAATGATGCTTCTATCAACTCTGTAGCTCTCTCAAAGTGTTGTTGATGTAACGTTAGGTAATGTGGTTTGAATCGCAGTAAGTAATCTTTCTCAGCACGCCTTAATTCCAAAATTAAAATTTCCAACTGAGGAAGCGACTCTTGGGTAGCAATAGATTGCAGTCGATGTGCATGGTATCGAAACTCCCCATAAACCCCCTCAGTTTCATTGTAACCGAGCTTAGTTTGAGACTGTTCAAATAGACCAAGTACATGGCGAAATTTTTTTATTTTTTCATCAATTTTACTCAATTGATTCACATGCTCGGGCTCGTCAAGAATGAGTGTCAATAGGTGATTAAATTGATCTTGATAACTTAAAAATAAAGGTGCTATGGCTTGTGCCAAATGCACTTCTCTTTCAACCACATAACGTTCTTGATGTTCAATTAAGCGATTAATTGAACCTTCAAAATCGCTAAGAGCTCTCTCAAGTTTAATACCATTCGTTACTTCTGTGTATAAAAACCAACTTACAATACACACAACCAAAGTACTTATAAACGCAGCCCCTTTAAACAATAACACTGAATGTCTTAACTGCACACAATTCACCTAGCTGCTATCACTGCACTAAGTTTAGCTCAGAAAAGGGACTGTGTCGTAAATACTAAACTATGATAAAAGTGAATTTAAAGATCATTTGACCTTTGAGGATTAAGACGCATGGTGTCAATGTGTTAGATTAATAATGATTATTACTGTAGAAGCGATAATTTTAGAAGTTGGTGAAAAACTTCAAATTTCAGGCAAGAAAAAACCCGCTGATAAATCAGCGGGCTATAAAAAGTGGTACCAGTGGGCGGACTTGAACCGCCACGCCCGAAGGCAACGGATTTTGAATCCGTCATGTCTACCAATTCCATCACACTGGCATAATTTTTCTTTCATCTTCTAAAACAAGAGAAAATAAAGAAAAACCACTTTGAGCTAAGGCTTTGTTTGTATGCCCTCGTCTCTATGCCATGCATTATACAAATATAACTCAGCCCGGCAAGCTGTTTTTTGCAATTTCATATCAACAGACTAACAAATGTACAAATAGTGTAATATTCACTCAGAAAGAACATGCTTATTACGCCTGTTTTTACCTAGTCAATAAACAGTTTACAAATTTCAATAGGCTTCGCCATTAGTAAACGCTTTGTGTAGAATAGTACTAGTTTTTATTTCTCTATAACACTGTGAGTATTGTCATGTCAGACTTCCCTAAAGCGGGTCTTCGTCGTCGTTTAGCGTCGTTAATGTATGATGGCCTTGTAGTCATCGCATTTGCTATGTTAACGACCATCGTTTATTTAATCATTATACAGAGCTTCATCTCGGCTGGCATACTCCAACTCGGAGAACATGAAGACGTATCGGCCTTCATTCAAAACTCAACACTACTTTATAGCCTGCGTGCAATCTTACTCGTACTCGTTAGTCTATTGTTTTTTAGTTACTTCTGGACCAAAAGTGGACAAACAATTGGTATGCGTGCATGGAGACTAAAGGTGCAAACACAGGACGGAGATCTGCTTTCATGGAAAACAGCAATGTTACGCAGCTTAACAGCGCTATTAGGATTAGGTAACTTATTTGTGTTAATTGACTTTAAGAAAAAGCGCGCATTACAAGATTTCCTATGCGGTACTGAAGTTATATTTTTAAGTAAAGAAGAAAATAAAAAAGTATACAATAGCTTAGATTAAGTAAAAAAGGCGCCTCGCGCCTTTTTTACTGCTTTCGTTGTAATAAGTAACTAGCAACTAAAACAAAAATAATACTAGGCATGGCTGCCCCAAGCATAGCCGGCACATTATAAACAATAACGATTGGACCAAATATTTCATTACTCAAATGAAATATTAACCCTGTCACAACCCCCATAATAATTCTTGCTCCCATACTCACTGAACGTAATGGACCAAAAATAAACGATAACGCCACAAGTAACATCACTGCTATAGTAAGCGGCTGCATAATTTTGCGCCAAAGCGCTAAATCATAGCTACTCGTATCTTGTTCATTTTGTTTTAAGTAAGACAAATATGACCATAAGCCACTAAACGATAATGATTCAGGCTCGACAGATACCACGTCTAATTTTTCAGATGTTAACTCTGAGGTATACAACATAGATTCTTTATACTCGGTATGAATCTGAGACTCCCCCATACTCACCTCTTCAATGCCATTAAATTGCCAACCTTGAGGTACGCTGGAGGCTTGTGCTACGCGTGTTATTTTTTCCAGTGCTAATGAGTCATTAAAGTGATAAATACTTACATTCTTAAGATCACCAGAAGCCTCTATATTATCAATACTAATAAAGTTATTACCATCTTTCGCCCAAACGCCTTTTTGAGCATTAAATACTTCACCACCGTATATTGCATTATTTCTAAGCTGCTTGGCCTGCTTTTCTGCTTGTGGAACCCCCCACTCACCGAGTGCCATCATGCATAAAGCCAACACAATAGCCGTTTTCATTACCGACCCTATAATTTGCAATCGTGACATACCGGCAGCTTGCATCACTACCAGTTCACTACTCGATGCCAATGCGCCCAACCCTATCAATCCACCAATTAATGCAGCCATCGGGAAAAAAACCACAATATCTGACGGCATACTATATAGTGTGTACAGTAATGCTGTTGTCATATCGTAGCTGCCGCGACCCACCGACCTCAATTGCTCTATATATTTAATTAAAGTGTTAATACCAACAAATACCAGCAATGCAAAGCTGGTAGTCTGTAATATGCTTCGCCCTAAATACCAATCTAAAGTTTTCATTATGCTGTCTGCTCCTTACTAGCAAACAGTGATCTAATCCAAACTCCCATTGGACGCCCTTTCACAATTAAATAGGTGCCTATAAATAGTGCACTTAAGTGGATCCACCAGAGGCCCACCGTAGCCGGTATTTTCCCTTCAGCAACCAGAAATTTACCTGCATTTAATAGTATGAAATACCCTAAATATAAACAAATTGCAGGTACTAATTTGGCGAACTTGCCTTGGCGAGGGTTTACAACACTCAATGGCACAGCCATTAAAGTTAACAATATAATTGAAATGGGTACCGATAAACGTAATTGAAACTGTGCCAATGCTGCTGGCGTACCCATTTCCAACAATGTTAACGATGGAATCGCTTCCAATTTTCGGCGTTGATGTTCAATTTCTTGTTCACGTATTTGCACTTGGTAACTGGCAAATTCAGTTTTACTTAACGCCTGACTGAGACCATCAGTTTCATAGCGTTTGCCTTGATCTAATAACAACTGCTGTTCACCAGATTCCTGCTCAATCACTTGCCCTTTTTGAGCGTACACTATTCGTGCAGCTTGATTCGAGTCTTTATCCGGCATTTGAGCAACGAAAACTTTATTCAACTCCCGCCCTTGATCAATAATATTGTGAACAAAGACAACCGCTTTTTCATTACCCGTTTGCTGAAAACGCCCAGCCCTCAATGCTGATAAGCCTGATTCAGCATCCGCTTGCTCTTTTAATTGATATTCTTTTTCACTGGCCCATGGCGCCAAGTATAAACTCACAGAACCTGCAAATAACGCAAACACCACACTTGAAATAAGCGTAATCCTTACAACGTACCACTCACTGACGCCACACGCCCGCAGCACCGTCATTTCACTGTCGGCATACACTCGGCTATACGCTAAAATAATGCCAAGAAATAAACTCAGTGGTAAAATATACACTGCCAATTGTGGTAATTTTAATAGTAAAAACGCAGCCACCATTTGCGAGGGTAACCCCCCTTCTGACGCATCCCCTAAAATTCTCACAAACTTTTGAGATACAAAAATGGTCATTAATGTGAGGAACACCGCAACTTGCGATTTCAGCACCTCAGCAGTTAAATAACGAAATATTAGCAATGCCTGCCCCTATAAACGTCTTGTTTCACTGGAATAGTAGGAAATTTTGAGTAAACTGGTTATTTTAGTCACTTTATTATATGTCATCAAACGTAATTTTTATACCGACGCACGAGAGATAATACTGCTTTTATGGTATTGATTGCAGAAGACATATAAAGTTCAAAAAGACATAACAATAGACTCAGGAGTCGTAATGGAATTTAGCGTTAAAAGTGGTAGCCCCGAAAAGCAGCGCAGTGCATGCATTGTTGTTGGCGTATATGAACCACGCCGCTTATCTCCAATCGGTGAGCAGCTGGATAAAATCAGTGATGGCTACATTTCAAACTTACTACGCCGTGGTGATTTAGAAGGTAAACCGGGACAAGTATTATTATTACATCATGTACCCAATGTCCTCAGCGAGCGCGTCCTATTAGTCGGCTGTGGAAAAGAGCGAGAATTAGACGATAAGCAATATAAACAAATTATCTCTAAAACCATCAATACTCTAAATGACACAGGCTCAATGGAAGCCGTATGCTTTTTGACTGAACAACATGTCAAAGGCAGAGATACCTATTGGAAAGTACGCCAAGCAGTTGAGACAACACAGGACTGCCTATATACTTTTAACCAATTAAAAAGTAAGAAGACTGATTTACGTCGCCCGTTACGCAAAATTGTATTCAATGTGCCAACTAGACGAGAACTCACCATCGGCGAAACCGCGATTGAACATGGTTTAGCGATTGCCTCTGGTGCAAAACTATGTAAAGACGTCGCGAACATGCCACCAAATATCTGTAATCCGCGCTATTTGGGTGAGCAAGCAAAAGCACTTGAAGAATTTGACAATGTCTCTGTTGAGCTCCTTGGCGAAAAGGAAATGGAAGCGTTAGGTATGCATTCATATCTGGCTGTTGGCCGTGGTAGTGTCAATGAATCAGTTATGTCAGTCATCAACTACTCTGGTGGTAATAAAGAACAAGCTCCAATAGTATTTGTTGGTAAAGGCCTTACCTTCGATTCAGGCGGTATTTCACTTAAGCCTGGCGAAGCGATGGATGAGATGAAATACGATATGGGCGGTGCCGCAGGCGTTATCGGTTTAATGCGCTCACTGGTAGAAATGCAACTTCCGATAAACGTAATCGGTATTCTTGCCGGCTGTGAAAACATGCCGAGCTCAAATGCTTATCGTCCTGGCGATATACTCACCACCATGTCAGGACAAACCGTTGAAGTGCTCAATACTGATGCCGAAGGGCGTTTAGTTCTGTGTGATGCGCTGACATATGTAGAAAAGTTTGAGCCTGAAATTGTGATCGACGTTGCCACATTGACCGGTGCCTGTATTGTCGCCCTAGGTGCGCATGCAACAGGCTTATTATCAAGCCATAACCCACTTGCCCACGACTTACTTAAGGCCGGCGAGCAAAGCGGCGACAGAGCGTGGCAACTGCCATTATGGGATGATTATCAAGACCAACTTGACAGCCCATTTGCTGATTTTACTAATTTAGGAGGTCGTGCAGCCGGCACCATCACAGCAGCATGTTTCTTATCTAAATTTACTAAAAAGTATAATTGGGCGCATTTAGACATTGCTGGCACAGCATGGAAAAGTGGAAAGAATAAAGGGGCAACAGGCCGCCCAGTCCCAATGTTGACTCAATACTTGCTAAACCGTATTGAAGTGAGTGACGCACAGCAGGATTAACCTCTGTGCTTGATTGATGGCGCAAGCTTTATGTGTCAAAATGCGGCTTTATTTTGAACGCACTAATTGATGATAAAAAACATCACCAAGTGCCTAAGATTAAGCCAACGCCATGACCATCAATGCACAGTTTTATGTGTTAAAGCATGATAATGAGCTGGGAGCAACATGCCCGGCTCATTTTGATCTAGCCGCTCGAACGGCGGCCAAACAGTACCGTGCCGGGCAGCGCATATTTATTTATGTCGACTCGATTGATGATGCACATGCTATTGATGAACATTTGTGGTGTTTTGAGCCCGACAGTTTTGTGCCTCACAATTTACAAGGTGAAGGTCCAAAAGGCGGAGCTCCGGTCGAAATAGGTCAAACACCTCCCGTAGGAAAACGAGCGGTATTGATCAATTTAGCGACGCATCTACCTAATTTTATTAGACGCTTCAGTACGGTGTATGATTTTGTACCCGCTGAACAAACCGCCAAGCAAGCCGCTCGTGAACGATTTAAAAGTTTACGTCAGTTTGGTGCCAATATTTCTACCAAAGAAATTGAAAACTAAAGTATTTTATTAAGGTTCTGTGAAATGGATAAAACCTATAATCCACAAGATATAGAGCAGTCTTTATACCAAGACTGGGAAGATAATGGCTACTTTAAGCCATCTGGCAAGGGTGACGCATATTCAATTATGATCCCACCTCCAAATGTCACGGGTAGCCTGCATATGGGCCATGCATTCCAAGACACTATCATGGATACCCTAACGCGTTACAAGCGTATGCAAGGCAATAATACTTTATGGCAAGTCGGTACAGACCACGCAGGTATCGCAACGCAAATGGTTGTTGAACGTAAACTCGCAGCCGAAGAAGGGAAAACGCGCCATGACCTAGGGCGCGACGAATTCATTAACAAAATCTGGGAATGGAAAGAGCAATCAGGTGGCACAATCACCAAACAACTTCGTCGTCTCGGCGCCTCAGTTGATTGGGAGCGCGAGCGTTTTACGATGGATGACGGCTTATCTGAAGCCGTAAAAGAAGTCTTCGTTCGCTTGCATAAAGAAGATTTAATTTACCGTGGTAAACGCCTAGTAAATTGGGATCCAAAACTACATACTGCAATTTCTGATTTAGAAGTTGAAAACAAAGACAAGCAAGGTCATATGTGGAACTTACGTTACCCACTGGCTGATGGTGTTAAAACACACGATGGGAAAGATTATATTGTTGTGGCAACCACCCGTCCTGAAACAATGCTTGGCGATACCGGAGTTGCAGTTAACCCAGATGACGAACGCTACCAAAACTTAATCGGAAAAGAAATTTTACTTCCGATTGTAAATCGTCGCATTATCATTGTTGCTGACGAACATGCTGATATGGAAAAAGGCACTGGTTGTGTAAAAATCACACCTGCTCATGATTTCAATGATAATGAAGTCGGTAAACGTCATCAACTACCTATGATCAACGTATTTAATAAAGATGCGGCCGTATTAACCGCAGGTGAAGGCTATACGTTTGATGGTAAAGAACTTGAACTAGATGCACCAATTCCTGAGCGTTTCCAAGGTCTTGATCGCTTTGATGCTCGTAAACAGATTATTGCTGAGTTTGAAGAAGCTGGCTTACTTGAAAAAATTGACGACCACAGCCTAACGGTCCCTTACGGCGACCGTTCAGGGGTTGTGATTGAACCTCTGCTTACAGATCAATGGTATGTACGCGTAGCCCCCCTTGCTGAACCGGCAAAAGATGCTGTAAAAAATGGTGACATTCAATTTGTCCCTAAACAGTACGAGAATATGTATTTCTCTTGGATGAACGACGTACAAGATTGGTGCATTTCACGACAACTTTGGTGGGGACACCGTATTCCAGCTTGGTACGATGCAGAAGGTAATGTGTTTGTTGGTCGTGATGAAGCAGAAGTTCGCCGTGACAATAATATTGCTGACGACGTCGCTCTAACTCAAGATGAAGACGTACTTGATACGTGGTTCTCATCTGCCTTATGGACGTTCTCAACCCAAGGCTGGCCACAAAATACGGATGATTTAAAAGTATTCCATCCATCAGATACACTTGTCACTGGCTTTGATATTATTTTCTTCTGGGTCGCCCGCATGATCATGATGACTATGCACTTTGTTAAAGATGACGATGGCAAACCACAAGTCCCATTTAAAACGGTGTATGTCACTGGCCTTATTCGCGATGAAAATGGCGATAAAATGTCAAAATCTAAAGGGAATGTACTTGACCCTCTCGATATGATCGATGGCATCGACTTAGAAAGCCTTGTAACCAAACGTACTAGCAACTTAATGCAAGAAAAAGTGGCTGCCAAAGTTGAGAAAACAACCCGTAAGACCTTTGCTGATGGTATCGAACCACACGGTACTGATGCGTTACGCTTTACCCTTGCGGCAATGGCATCGACTGGCCGTGACATCAATTGGGATATGAACCGTTTAGAAGGTTATCGTAATTTCTGTAACAAGTTATGGAATGCCAGTCGCTACGTGTTAATGAACACTGAAGAACAAGACTGTGGTTTTAGTAGTGGTGAAAAAGAATATTCATTAGCCGACCGCTGGATTTTGGGTCAATTTCAAAATACAGTACAAACGTTTACTGAGCACCTTGATAATTACCGTTTTGACCTTGCAGCTAATACCATTTATGAGTTTACGTGGAACCAATTCTGCGATTGGTATTTAGAGCTCACAAAACCAGTTTTATTTAAGGGGAATGAAGCACAGCAACGTGGTACGCGCCATGCACTGATCACCGTCTTGGAAGGTTTACTACGCTTAATGCACCCACTCATGCCATACATTACAGAAACTATCTGGAAACGTGTTGCACCACTGGCCGGTATTGAAGCAAATACCATCATGCTACAAAGCTTCCCTGAATTTGACGCAAGCCAAGTAGATGCGCAAGCAATGTCTGATTTGGAGTGGGTGAAACAGTTTATTCTGGCTATTCGTAACATTCGTGGTGAAATGGACATTAGTCCAAACAAACCATTAAGTGTTCTACTGGCCAAAGTAGATGCTGAAGATTTACGCCGCCTAGAGCAAAACAAAGCATTCTTAAGTGCGCTTGCGAAGCTTGAAGAGTTTACTGTACTTGAAAATACAGATGATGCCCCTGCGTGTGCAACTGCATTTGTTGGTAACCTAGAGATATTAATCCCAATGGCTGGCCTTATCGATGTTGAAGCGGAACTTGCACGTATTGCAAAACAGCTTGAAAAAGCCGAAAAAGGCCTAGCGCAAGTGGAAAAGAAACTGGCGAATGAGAAGTTTGTAAATAATGCACCTGAAGCTGTATTAGCGAAAGAGAAAGAAAAGCTCGCTGAATTTTCAGATGCTAAAAGTAAACTATTAGAGCAAAAAACAAAAATTGAAAGTTTATAAAACCTGAGACTAACACGCTCAATTTAATAAACATCAATAAAAAAGGGCAGTGAATACTGCCCTTTTCTTTTTAACAAAAAATCTAATTAAAAGTGCATATTGTACTGAACACCTATGACCGTTGCGTGCCCTTTTGATTCAAAACCCCACTGTTGCCCTAGGTTATCTGATTCTACAAAGTTCTGTGTTTTTCCCCGTAGTATACTCACCCCAATATCAACACTACTCTTGGCTGTTAATTGATATTCACTACCAAATGAAAACCAGGTTCTATCCGTATCCGGAATAGAAATTGACATATGATGCTGATCGGCAGGGGATTCATCATAAGCTATACCGGCACGTAACTTTAAATGTTCGCTATATTGATAATCTCCACCAACAGCGTAACGCAGTGAGTTCGAGAAGTTTTCATCTTTACTAAACACGGTGCCACGTCCCTCAACTTGCGCCGCTAGGGTTTTAAAACTACTCCACCCAGTCCATACAACACTGTAGTGTAAGGCCGTTTGCTTATCAATTTGATGAGAACCAGACACTTCAGCAATCGCGGGTAAAGTCAGTTCAACAAAGCCTGGCAGCGCCTGATCTTGCGTACCATAAAACGGAGCACCTGCTGGCAACTGGTTGCTAAACTCTCCTTCAAAACGCACATCAGTTTCACTTCTATAATGCACACCAAAACGATTGTGTTTGTCTAACTGATAACTAAAACCCACATCCCAACCATACGCATGATCATCCCCTTCTAAATTAACTGCCTCTGTTGCAGTAGGTATCGCCGTTGGTGATGCACCAAAGGTACGCAAAATTTTTGCATCTGCGTAGACATGGTTTAAACCCAATGCAACTGTCAGAGCATCATTAAGCTGATAAGCGACGCTTAATTTGGTGTTAATCGTAACAATCTCGGTTTCGCCAGCAAGCTGACCAGGTGCATAATCGGCTGCAAATTCGGTCGCAAGCCCAAACTGGGAGTATGAGCCAACACCAACATACCAATCATTTCCTAGATCTGTCGTATAAAATGCGGCAGGTACGATCGCGCTTGGCGCAATGCTGTCACTATCAAGCACAGATGGGCTCAACCCATTATTAGTCGAAGTGCCTAACAAGCTAACATCAGGTTTAACGTACATTGCAGCCACACTCACTTTTGACCCTTTAAACTGACTCATCAATGCTGGATTACGTGCCACGACCGACGCATCATCAGCCACCGAAGCTTCACCTGCATATGCACGCCCAAGACCCGATACACTTTGCTCCGCCAACTGAAACGCTGCAGCAAATGTTTGCCCAGATAACAGCATCACACTCGATGCTAATAAAGTTTTCTTAAATCCCGTCATTTTCATTCCCATCTGTAAACCCGGTTATGTACCGACATCTAAATAATCGGCTACACCCTACCTAAATTCAAAACAAAAATCTTCAAACTAACGGAAATTAAGCTTCCAATTGCACAACTTAACAGCAAATAATGAAATATAGGAACAGATCGGATGACTTACTAACCAAACCTACAATTGATATTAATTCTTATTTGTATTGACGAATCACCTTAACTTTGTATACTCTTGCTCAGGCTTGATTCAGTATGGAGAACTAAATAATGATAACAATGATAATACTCGTAGTTGCGGCACTATTATTTTCAGGCGCCAGTGTATTTAGTTTTTGCAAGGCAAACTATTGTGCATGTAACCATGCTGGTGAGTGTGATAACCCAATCAATCATTACTGGTTAGCTTCGATATTATTTTCACTTATTTCATTGGGATGTTGCTGCTTTGCTTTTCACACGCAAGATGGGACTTATGTGTGGTTACTTCTCATGAGTAGTTGCTTATCAGGCGCTTTATTGTCAGCCCGCAAACAGAAGCTACGCCATTGCAGTAAATCTAAACCAACAGATGCTCTTTTAACAGGCGGGATAAATTAATTTGATAATCTAGAGGCCTCACACTCGCAACAATTTTCACCTCATGTTCTGCATTACTTAAATCCAATTCTTTTGCCGTAATATGATGCATGTGTTTGGTATTATAAAAAACACGTACTTTCGGTGCGGTTGGTGCTTGTTTATTACCTTCTAACACTAACGCCAAGCGTTCATTTGTCAGCTTAACGATTGTCCCGACGGGGTGAACCCCCATACACTTGATGAATCGCTGTACAAGCTCTGCGTCAAACTGTTCTTTACTTGCTAATAGATACCTAAGCGCATGAACGGGCTCTTCACTCATTTGATGAGGCCTATCAGATGTCATCGCGTCATACACGTCAATAATGGCCATAATACGCGCAGCTTTACTCACTTTATCTCCGCGAAGCCTTCTTGGATAACCGCTGCCATCAACACGTTCATGGTGATTAATAATCACATCCATCATAATCGGTGTGATCCCTTTTTCACCTTTAATTAACCCAAGCGATTGCACCACATGCTTTTTAACCGCTTTATACTCAAGTTCGGTAAGTTTTGAACCTTTACTGACTAGCCCTTGTGGTAAACGTGCATGACCGACATCATGTAACATCGCTCCCATCGCCAGCTGCTGAATAACACTATTTTTTAACCCGAGGTATTTTGCAAACACGCTAATTAAAATGGTGCAATTGATCATATGACGCCAGTTATAACCGTCTTTATCTTTCAATCGAGTTAATATTGCCATGGCATTGCTATTACGCAACACAGACTGAACTATTTCTTTGCTTACATCACTTATCAAGCTAATGTCGACTTTCCCGCCCGCAGTCACATCACCATATAAAGATTGAATTTTTCGGTTATGCATTTCAAAATGCTGGCTTGCACGTTCAAACTCTTTTTCTAATGTTAGCGGTGCTATCGCCTTACTGACTTTCTTTGTCGAAGGTTGAGCCAGTTTAGTCTGCTCTGGTGGTTTAGATATAGGCTCTGGTGGGGACGATTCTATCGGCTGTGGTTGGTATTTCGCCGGGATCTCAATATCACTTTGCGCAAAGTCTATATTCAGCTCTAAAACACCTTCAGCCAATAGCTTCGCAATAATAGCTTGATCTCTAACCATACCACGTGATTTGATTTTAATACCCGCATCACTGCGCTGCTTATTGACACTGTCAACAAACATACCTGGTAGAAGCTCTGTAATTGGAAGCGTTACCCGCATATTAGGATTAATGCACTATTGAATAGTAAAAGTGATTAATAGCACTTTTTACTATAAAAAGTCTATCATTCACACCATATTTAATGATTTTTACTTAGCTTAGTTGCTAAATTAAAATCAAGCCCATAACATCAGTGACCACTATTTAAAACAAAAAAAGGAAGCACTCGCTTCCTTTTCTTTGGTATTTAATTAGCCTTCAAACTGATCACTCTTGAAAGTACGTTCCCCAACCATCGTATTCGATATTATGTTCAACCGCTAACGCCGCCAATTTATCAACATCTTCCATAATCACATCGGCGTCTAATTCAACTTCCACAACAACATCAAAGCCCCAAATCTTACCACCGTCTTCTAACTCTAATTCAGCAGGCTCTTCAACGTCATAGCCGAGCTTAAATGCAGCAAGTGCAGCAGCTTCCAATTTATCAAAATCTTCGCAAACAAAGTGATGCTCAACTTCATATAAAGTATCGGTTGATGAGCCATCCTCTAATAGTGACTCTACAATTTCTTCGCTAATTTCGCGCCAATTTTCCATTTTTATCTCTCATTTTCGCATCAAGCTCGGTAATTCTAGATTGCATTAATGCCTGAATTGCCCCAGCATGGTCTCTAGCACTGATTTCTTTATCAAGGTAAACCGGCGCTAACATATCAATATATATTGTACCATTGTCCCAGCGATTTAGTTTAATACAATTATGCGTGGTATTCATACATACTGGCACAATAGGAACATCTGCATTCATTGCAGTATGAAACGCGCCCGTTTTAAAAGGCAGTAGACCACGACCATAGCTTCGTGTGCCTTCTGGAAACATCCACACTGAAAGCCTTTGTTGCTTAATCTTCTGTGCTGACTTACCCAAAGTCCCCATAGCCTTTGAACGGTTACTTCGGTTTATTAAAATATTGCCTGATAGCCAATACATTTGGCCAAAAAATGGGATCCACTTTAAACTTTCTTTACCCATACTAACTGTACTTCTCGGTACTGCTGCTGGCAATGTAAACAAATCATAGTTATTTTGGTGATTCGCAACATATATAGCAGGTCCTATTTGCTCACTGTCTGGATGACGTGTTATTTCTAGCTTCACACCAATAACACATGACATTTTCCCAAACCAGCTAGCAATGACATGAACATTATTATGATGAAATGGTCTCACCAAACACATCAATAACCCTAAAATACCACTTAAAATAATAAATAATGCCATCGCAATGATGCGCAATAAAACTAACAAAATAGGCGCTCCTCATTTATATTGCTACGCATTATAATCAAAATAGCGAACACTTGTAAGCTCAAATTTTTACTAAGCACATAAAAGCAAAATGCCGCTAGGAAGCGGCATTTCTGTATTTATACATTATGTTTATTACAAACTTGATACTCAGCTCATCGCGGTTTGTAGCTTTTTCATTGCAGACTTTTCTAGTTGTCTAACTCGCTCGGCAGACACACTATATTTTTCAGCTAACTCTTGCAGCGTTGCCTTTTCATCCGCTAACCAACGTGCGCTAACAATGTCTTGCGAGCGTTCATCTAGTGTCTTAAGCGCTGAGAACAACCGATTTTGAGACTGCTCTTTCCACTGTTCTTGCTCAACTTCTTCCGCCAAATCACTTGCAGAATCAGTTAAATACTGTACCGGAGAAAAGCTCGAAGCAGGAGCGTCATCGTTATCATCGTTGGTTAAATCAAATCCCATATCTTGACCGCTCATACGAGATTCCATTTCCCGAACTTCTTTCTCACTCACACCTAGCTCTGATGCAACCGTTGACACTTCATCTTGGTTAAACCAACCTAGGCGTTTTTTATTTTTTCTTAAATTGAAAAATAATTTACGCTGCGCCTTTGTTGTTGCAACTTTCACAATACGCCAGTTCTTTAACACATATTCGTGTATTTCGGCCTTAATCCAGTGCACAGCAAAAGAGACTAAACGCACCCCGACTTCTGGGTTAAAGCGTTTTACCGCTTTCATCAAGCCAATATTACCTTCTTGAATGAGATCTGCCTGCGGTAGGCCATACCCCGAGTAACTTTTCGCAATATGCGCTACGAATCGTAAATGAGACACAATGAGATGTTTTGCAGCTTCTAAATCCCCTTCTTGCTGAAGGCGAGTTGCTAACACTTTTTCCTGCTCAGCATCTAACATAGGTATTGTACTTACGGTTTGTAAGTAACCTTCCATGCTTGCACTTTGCTGTCCAGACATTAATGCCATTGCGTATAAATCTTTACTCATTTTTCACCTCGGTGATAAGTATCTTAGTTCAAATTAGCAGTCTCTCCTTGAGAGTGCTAATGTGTATATAATAGGTTTTTCATTTAAAAAGCAAGCTTTTTATTTCCTAAAAAAAATATAAATATAGCTCATTGAAATTATTAGATTTTCTAGACACTCACAACAGGGCAACTTTGCCCTCTCATGCACTATAAGTCAAAACTATGACTTTTAAATGACGAATACAGCGCTAACCACCTTTTATCCATTCATGCTTTAATGGCACTCTAAACTCGGTCAGGCTCTATTTCTTTAATATATTTAGCAACGGCAATAAATGAACCACTAAAGCCCAACGTAATTGCTAAACCCAGTAAAACCAGTAACTCTTGCCCTCCTAACCCTTGTAATACATAGCTACTTTGATATACGCCTGCAACCATCGTTACGGCGGACTCTAACCACCAAAGCATTAGTACAACACAAATAAAGGCAACCAAACCTCCAATAACACCATACCATACGCCAGTCCAAATAAATGGGGTATGAATAAACGTATTCGTCGCTCCCACCAGTTTTAATACTTGGATCTCTTCCTTTTTATCCATAATTGACAGTCTGATAGTATTACCAATAATTAATATAACTGCACTCAGTAACAATAGACCCACAGTAAAAACACTTTCTTTCAACAAACTCAGCAATGCATTGAGTCGCTCAAGCCACTCAATATCAAGTTTGCCAAATTCGATTTCTCGTTCTGTTTCGAGTTTATCCAACAATTTTTGCGCAGCTTGTGGCTTTCTGTGGCGACTAGTGGGTGTTACGAGCACGACGTTAGGCAGTGGATTACTCTCTAAATAATCCAACGCGTGGCCAAAACCAGATACACGCTTAAACTCTTCTAAAGCTTGTGTGCTGGAGATATAACTCACACTGTCAATCTCTGGGTATAGTGCTAACCTTTTAACCAATGTTTGCGTTTGCTGTTCATTCATTGACTCTTTAACAAATAAGGAAATTTCAGCAGCATCATTAAAGCCGCTGCTGACCTGCTGCACATTTTTTACAACCACATACAAGGTCGCCGGCAAGGTCAAACTTAAACCCAAAACGAGTATTGTCATTAATGAAGCGATTGGCGTACGCCACATTTCACCTAAACTATGCACGCCTTGGCGAATAATCATTAATACAAAAAAATACATCTCTAATAACCAAGATTTTTTTTGTGTATTACTTTGCTTATCTCGACTTTTGAACAATAAACTCATAACCGTTCCTGTGCCAAAGGGTCTTGCATCAAGCGCCCATGATCTAACGTTAAGCTACGGTACTTCATTCTCGCAATTAAACCCAAATCATGTGTTGCGATTAATACAGCAGTACCGTGACGGTTAAAATCTTCAAATAGCTGGAGTATTTCCATAGACAGTTCTGGATCTAGATTTCCGGTTGGTTCATCAGCCAATAAAAGTGGAGGGGAATTAACAATCGCGCGTGCAATACCAACTCGTTGCTGTTCACCACCGGAAAGAGTACTTGGCTGGCACCTTATTTTTTCTAATAAACCTACTTTATCTAATGCGGCATGAACACGCTTTGCAATATGTTTGTGGTGCATCCCTTCAATAACCAAAGGTAAAGCAACATTGTCAAATACATTATAGCGCTCAAGCAGGCGATGATTTTGAAAGATGATGCCGATATCTCGCCTTACAAAAGGTATTTGCCGATTATTTATCACATTTAAGTCGACCCCATTGATATAGACATGTCCTGCAGAAGGTCGCTCCATAACACTTATCAACTTGAGTAATGTACTTTTGCCAGCTCCACTGTGGCCAGTTAAAAAAGCCAGCTCATTGCGAGCTAGCTCAAATGTCACCTTTTCTAATGCGCGATGCCCACCAGGGTAGGTTTTACTGACTTGCTCAAATTTAATCATGGTTCGCTCGCTTTCTATATTGTTTTTATAAAGCAAAACAAGGGAGCAAAAGCTCCCCGTGATCACTAGATCTTTTAATCTTCTTGACTAAATAGCGCATCAATAAAGTCATCACTTTTAAATGTACGCAAATCATCAATACCTTCACCAACCCCAATGTAACGAATAGGCACTTGAAACTTGTCTGCAACTGCAAAAATAACCCCCCCTTTTGCAGTTCCGTCTAATTTTGTGAGTGCAATCCCGGTCAATCCGACGGCTTGGTTAAATAAATTAACCTGACTAATTGCGTTTTGACCCGTTCCTGCGTCAATTGTTAGCATCACTTCATGTGGTGCATCGGGATCTAACTTTTTCATTACTCGAGCTATTTTTTCAAGCTCTTGCATGAGGTTATCTTTGTTCTGTAAACGGCCTGCCGTATCGGCTATTAATACATCGACATTACGAGCTTGTGCAGCTTGAAAAGCATCAAATACCACTGAAGCGCTATCGGCTCCTGTGTGCTGTGCAATAACAGGGATATCGTTGCGCTCTCCCCACACTTGTAATTGCTCTACCGCCGCAGCTCTAAACGTATCACCAGCGGCCAACATCACCGACTTACCTTCTTGTTGAAATTGCTTAGCGAGTTTACCAATGGTGGTGGTTTTACCAACACCATTAACACCAACCATTAATATAACAAACGGTTTCTTATTTTTAGGGATATCAAGAGGCTTTTCTGCTTCTTTTAACATTTCCGCCATTTCTTGTTTCATCAGCTCATATAAAGCATCACCATCTTTTAGCTGCTTTCGATCTGCTGCATCAGTCAAACTATCTATCAGCTTCATAGTGGTATCCACCCCTAGGTCAGCTGTTAGTAACTGTGTCTCTAGCTCTTCAAATAAATCGTCATCAATTTTCTTGCCTTTAAATATTGACGCAATACCTGATCCAAGATTTACCTTGGTTTTCAAGAGGCCTTTTTTCAAGCGAGCAAAAAACCCTTCTTTTTTTGGCTTTTCTATATTTGCTGCTTTTTCAGCTTCGACTCTTTCAGCTTCGACTCTTTCAGCTTCGACTCTTTCAGCTTCGACTCTTTCAGCTTCGACTCTTTCAGCTTCGACTCTTTGCGCTTCGACTCTTTCGGCTTCTGCTCTTTGCGCTTCGAGTCTTTCAGCTTCAATTCTTTCAGCTTCAACTCTTTCAGCTTCAACTCTTTGCGCTTCGACTCTTTGCGCTTCGACTCTTTGCGCTTCGACTCTTTGCGCTTCGACTCTTTGCGCTTCGACTCTTTGCGCTTCGACTCTTTGCGCTTCGACTCTTTGCGCTTCGACTCTTTGCGCTTCGACTCTTTGCGCTTCGACTCTTTGCGCTTCGACTCTTTGCGCTTCGACTCTTTGCGCTTCGACTCTTTGCGCTTCGACTCTTTGCGCTTCGACTCTTTGCGCTTCGACTCTTTGCGCTTCGACTCTTTGCGCTTCGACTCTTTGCGCTTCGACTCTTTGCGCTTCGACTCTTTGCGCTTCGACTCTTTGCGCTTCGACTCTTTGCGCTTCGACTCTTTGCGCTTCGACTCTTTGCGCTTCGACTCTTTGCGCTTCGACTCTTTGCGCTTCGACTCTTTGCGCTTCGACTCTTTGCGCTTCGACTCTTTGCGCTTCGACTCTTTGCGCTTCGACTCTTTGCGCTTCGACTCTTTGCGCTTCGACTCTTTGCGCTTCGACTCTTTGCGCTTCGACTCTTTGCGCTTCGACTCTTTGCGCTTCGACTCTTTGCGCTTCGACTCTTTGCGCTTCGACTCTTTGCGCTTCAACTCTTTCAGCTTCGACTCTTTCGGCTTCGACTCTTTCAGCTTCGACTCTTTGCGCTTCGACTCTTTCAGCTTCGACTCTTTCAGCTTCGACTCTTTCAGCTTCGACTCTTTCGGCTTCGACTCTTTCAGCTTCGACTCTTTCGGCTTCGACTCTTTCAGCTTCGAGTCTTTCAGCTTCGAGTCTTTCAGCTTCGACTCTTTGCGCTTCTGCTCTTTGCGCTTCTGCTCTTTGCGCTTCTGCTCTTTGCGCTTCGACTCTTTGCGCTTCGACTCTTTGCGCTTC
>NZ_AQGV01000013.1 GCF_014858725.1 Pseudoalteromonas aurantia 208
GGCTTCGACTCTTTCGGCTTCTGCTCTTTGCGCTTCTGCTCTTTCAGCTTCTGCTCTTTGCGCTTCTGCTCTTTGCGCTTCGACTCTTTGCGCTTCGACTCTTTGCGCTTCTGCTCTTTCGGCTTCGACTCTTTCAGCTTCGACTCTTTCAGCTTCAAGTTGCTTTGCTTGCTCTTTAGCGAGTTGCCCTTCTTGTGACTCTTGTTGTGCTTGCTGTTCAGCTTCTTTCTTGCCAAAACCTAACCAAGACAAAAATTTATTCTTTTTTCCCATACTCGCTAAATACCATGTCAATAAATCTGATAAACTAAACTACAGTTTTGAGTTAACTCCGATGACAGAGCCTGCCCAAAACAACGTGTATGATCAGCCTTACCTTCCTACTTACCAATAGTTAGCATTAAAAGTAAGGAGATAAAGCTGACCTAAAATTAAAAATTGCTGCGCAGTGTAACATGTTCCTAAGGGATGAAAAATGCACGCTAAGTGATTTATAACATATGAAACATTCAGATAGTGCGAACTGGCATACAATGAGAAAGAAAACCCCTGTTAAAAAAGTAAACGCCGATGGATTTATTCGAATTATTAGCGGAAAATTCCGAGGCAGAAAGCTGCCAGTTAAAAACGTAGAGGGGTTAAGGCCCACAACGGATAGAATGAAAGAAACTGTGTTTAATTGGTTAATGCAAGATACCAGAGACGCCAGAGTATTAGACTGCTTTGCGGGTTCTGGTGGCCTTGGTTTTGAAGCAATATCACGCTTTGCTGAGCATACTGATTTTATCGAATTAGACAAATATGCTGCGGCACAAATACAAAAAAATATCGATACATTAGAACTAAACCACGCACAGGTATTTAATAACAATAGTATTACTCTTTTAGAAAAAGGAAATACAGGCAAACCATATAGCTTAGTATTTGTAGATCCCCCTTTTAGAAAAGACTTCGCACACCTTTGCTGTCATGCTTTAGAAACCCACAATTGGCTTACTAATGACGCTATTATTTACGTTGAAATTGAAAAAGAGCTCGATTTTAGCGCCCCAAAAGAATGGCAATTGCTAAAAGAAAAGCAAGCAGGACAAGTACTTTGTAAGCTATATCAACGTTCAGCGCTAGCAAGCAATTAATTTGCACTAATTTAAGCTTTACATATGGTAAGGCTTCAGATTACAATACCGCACCATTTTTGAACCACTTGATCAATCTTTGATCAGCGTGAGCATAGCTCATTAATTAGGTAGGTGAATTTTTAATGCCAGTAATTAAAGTAAGAGAGAACGAACCGTTTGACGTAGCACTTCGTCGTTTCAAGCGTTCATGTGAAAAAGCAGGTATCCTTTCAGAAGTTCGTCGTCGCGAGCATTATGAAAAACCAACAGCAGAGCGTAAGCGTAAAAAAGCTGCTGCAGTAAAGCGTCATATGAAAAAGCTTTCTCGCGAAAACGCACGTCGCGTTAAATTATACTAATTTGTTTAGGTCTTGTATAAATGAGCCTTTTAACTAAGCTAAAAGACGCACAGAAAGATGCCATGCGCGCAAAAGACAAGATTCGTCTTGGTGCAATTCGTATGGTACTTGCTGAAATTAAACAGCGTGAAATTGATAACCGTGTAACACTAGATGACGCAGGTATTACCTCTGTACTAGTGAAACTGGTTAAGCAACGTCGTGACTCATATACTCAGTTTACTGATGCTGGTCGCGAAGATTTAGCTGAAATTGAAGCTAATGAAATCAAGGTGCTTGAAACTTTCTTGCCTCAGCCTTTGACTGATGAAGAAATCATTGCTTTGATTGATTCTGCTGTTACCGATACTGGTGCTGCAGGTATGCAAGACATGGGTAAAGTTATGGGTATAATCAAGTCTAAAGCTGAAGGTCGTGCCGATATGGGCAAAATCTCAGGTTTAATTAAACAACGGTTAAGCGCATAGTCCCAACATACATAAAGTATGATTAAGTAAACCGAGCCTTGCGCTCGGTTTCTTCGTATAAGCATTAAATTTTTGTTAGGAACGCTACAATAGCGACATAGCATATGGCTGGAAAAATCCCAAGACAATTTATTGATGACTTGCTTGCCAGAACCGATATTGTCGATCTTATAGACGCACGTATCGGATTAAAAAAAGCAGGTAAAGATTATCAAGCTTGCTGTCCATTCCATAACGAAAAATCTCCTTCTTTTACCGTCGCTAGAGACAAACAGTTCTATCATTGTTTTGGCTGCGGCGCGAATGGTAATGCTATTTCATTTATTATGGAGTACGACAAGCTCGAGTTTGTTGATGCAATCGAAGAGCTGGCAAACTTACTTAACCTCGAAGTACCTCGAGAGCATGGCTCTGGAGCTCCTGAACGCAGTATTGAACAAAAACGTTCAGATTATGACTTGATGTTACAAACCGCACAGTTTTATCAGCATCAACTTAAACATCACAAAAATGCAGCTAATGTAATTGAGTATGTCAAAGGTCGAGGGCTCTCAGGAGAAACCGTTCAACGTTACATGATGGGCTATGCACCTCCTGAATGGGAAAGCTTATGTCAACAAATCGGCCGCACAAACGCACATAAACAGCAGCTCGTTGAATTAAAGCTCGCCTCAGAAAAAACACCAGGTCGACAGTTTGATTTTTTCCGTGACCGCTTAATGTTCCCTATCAGAGATAAACGAGGACGTGTTATTGCCTTTGGTGGGCGTGTAATGGGCGCAGATCAAGGACCTAAATACTTAAACTCCCCAGAAACCCGTATTTTTCACAAAGGGTTTGAGCTGTATGGTTTATACGAAGCTAAACAAGCGAACAATAAACTTGAGCAAATCCTCATTGTTGAAGGGTATATGGATGTAGTCGCACTTGCTGAGCAAGGAATTTCTTATTCAGTAGCAGCTTTAGGCACAGCAACAACCGCAGAACATATGCAAACTCTATTTCGCACAACCGACAAAGTAATATGTTGCTACGATGGAGATAGAGCTGGGCGCGATGCTGCATGGCGCGCACTTGAACATGCTTTACCGAACTTAAAAGACGGGAAAGCATTACAATTTGTATTTTTACCTGATGGCGAAGATCCTGACTCATTAGTGCAGAAAGAAGGTAAAGATGCATTTGAGGCCCGCTACCACTCAGCTGATGATTTCTCTAAAGTACTTTTTAATAAATTAGCACAAAGCTGTGAATTAACTTCAGATGCTGGCAAAGCTAAATTAATGAGTGATGCATTACCACTCATTAGTAAAGTACCCAGCGAGTACTATCAAGAAGGTTTGCTTAATACCCTTGCAAAATTAATAGGCCGTACACGTGAACAGCTAAGTACAAAACTCACGACACCAAAGCAACAGCAAAACATTGAGCGCAAATTTAAAGTCACTCCGATGCGCAGAGCGATAGGTTTACTTGTACAATATCCTAAATTAGCAACAAATATTGAGTACTTACCTGACTTAGCATTAATGAAAATACCTGGTATTGAATTGCTATTAAGACTTCAATCAGTATGTTTACAGCATCCACAATACACGAGTGCTCAACTCCTAGAATCTTTTCGTGATCAGCCTGAATATGACTCCTTGAGAAAACTCGCAGTGTGGCGCCATGACATCGATGAGCAAGCTCTAGTAAAAGAATTTCAGCATACTTTCAAATTTATTGAAGATCAGTGTTTAAATTTTCGGTTAGAGACACTATTAATAAAAGACAAAACTCAGGGCCTAAATAGTGATGAAAGACTAGAATGTGCATTATTAACTAAAGCTTTGACTAGCAGAAGAACTAGTCAAAATTAATTTTTGCTGTTATAATGTTCTATTCACGTGCGTCACGTAAATTATTCAGGTGTAGTAACTGGCGCCTGTTGTATCAACTTATCAGAGTGGAAGCATAATTCTCTATGGATCAAACTCCTCAGTCACAACTCAAACTTCTGATTCAGAAAGGTAAAGAGCAAGGTTACTTAACGTTTGCAGAAGTTAACGATCACCTTCCACAAGACATAATAGACTCAGATCAAGTAGAAGATATTATAAGCATGATCAATGATATGGGTATTAAGGTTGCTGAAAATGCGCCTGATGCCGATGAATTGATGATGCAGGAAACTACAACCGATGAAGACGCAGCTGAAGCTGCTGCTGCGGCATTGGCAACGGTAGAAAAAGAAATTGGTCGTACAACAGACCCTGTGCGTATGTACATGCGTGAAATGGGTACTGTTGAGCTATTAACTCGTGAAGGCGAAATAAAAATCGCTAAGCGAATTGAAGAAGGTATCAATCAGGTACAAATCTCTGTCGCAGAGTACCCTGAAGCAATTACTTATTTACTTGAACAATGGGATAAATTTGAAGCAGAAGAAATGCGCCTTAGTGACATTGTTTCTGGTTTCTTTGATCCTGATGCTGAAGAGACACAAATTACTGCAACACACATTGGTTCTGAGCTAAGTGATAAAGATTTAGCCGATGAAGACAATGAGTCTGACGACGACGATGACGAAGATGAGGTAGACACAGGGCCAGATCCTGAAGAAGCGCGCGAGCACTTTGAAAAGTTACGTTCGTTATATACAGCAGCTCGTAAAGTATTTGAATCTAAAGGCCGTTCACACCCTGATGCGCAAGTTGCAATTCAGGAAATTGGTGACTTATTCCGTACTTTCAAACTTGTACCTAAACAGTTTGATCGTATGGTTAACAATATGCGTGAAATGATGGACCGTGTTCGGGTTCAAGAACGTATTGTTATGAAGCAAGCTGTACAAATAGCAAAAGTTCCAAAGAAAACATTTGTTAAGCATTTCGCCAACAACGAAACGGATATGGCATGGGTTGACGCTGAAATCGCTGCTGGCGAAAAATATTCAGCTAAACTAGCTGAAGTAAAGCCTGAAATCGAACGCTGCATCAATAAACTGAGTGTAATTGAAGAAAGTACCGGTCTGAGCATCGAGCGTATAAAAGACATCAACCGTCGCATGAGTATTGGTGAAGCAAAAGCTCGCCGTGCGAAAAAAGAAATGGTTGAAGCAAACTTACGTCTTGTAATCTCTATTGCGAAAAAATACACCAACCGAGGCTTACAATTCTTGGATCTGATCCAAGAAGGTAATATTGGTTTGATGAAAGCGGTAGATAAGTTTGAATACCGCCGTGGTTATAAGTTCTCAACTTATGCAACGTGGTGGATCCGTCAGGCTATTACACGGTCAATTGCTGACCAAGCACGAACAATCCGTATTCCTGTGCACATGATTGAAACGATTAATAAATTAAATCGTATTTCACGTCAAATGCTGCAAGAAATGGGTCGTGAGCCTAGCCCTGAAGAGCTGGCTGAGCGCATGATGATGCCAGAAGACAAAATTCGTAAAGTACTGAAAATTGCCAAAGAGCCAATCTCAATGGAGACGCCCATTGGTGATGATGAAGACTCACATCTTGGTGATTTCATCGAAGACACAACGATTGAGTCTCCGATTGATTCAGCAACAATGGAAAGCCTTCGTGGTGCCACCAATGAAGTGCTGGCAGGCTTAACAGCAAGAGAAGCGAAAGTATTACGTATGCGTTTTGGTATTGATATGAATACCGACCATACACTTGAAGAAGTAGGTAAGCAGTTTGACGTAACCCGTGAACGTATTCGTCAGATTGAAGCGAAGGCATTACGTAAGTTACGCCACCCTTCTCGCTCAGATCTATTAAAAAGCTTCTTAGATGTAAAAGGCTAACCCCTTTTTACAAAAAGATTTTTATCTAAAAAGGCCGCTTTAGCGGCCTTTTTGTTGACATATTTATTAGGAATAATCATGGCTTGGATCCAAATCCGAATTCACGCAAACAAAGACTCTGCCGACCAACTTAGTGACTTATTACTGGATGTTGGCTGCCCTTCAGTGACCTTTATGGACGCCAGCAATAATCCTGTCTACGAACCTAAGCCAGGCGAAGTGATCTTATGGCCTGATACGCTTGTGATTGGCCTTTTCGATGCAGCTCATGATATGGATGTAGTCGTTGCTTACCTCAAAGCCAATAGTGACTCTGAGCTTACCTATAAGATTGAGCAGCTTGAGGACAAAGACTGGGAACGTGAGTGGATGGATAACTTTCACCCAATTAAGTTTGGCGAGCGCCTGTGGATCTGTCCAAGCTGGCGAGATATTCCTGAACCAGATGCAGTCAATGTATTACTCGATCCTGGCCTTGCGTTTGGCACCGGGACTCATGCTACCACATCACTGTGCTTAAAGTGGCTAGAACGCCAAGATTTAACCGGTAAAACCGTCGTTGATTTTGGCTGTGGCTCAGGCATCCTAGGCATTGCAGCCATTAAGCTTGGCGCTGAGCGCGTGATCGGTATCGATATCGACCCTCAGGCACTCGCTGCAAGTAAAGATAATGCAGGGCGCAATGGTGTTGCTGATCAGCTTGAAGTCTATTTACCGGAAAACCAACCTGAATTTAGTGCTGATATTGTGGTTGCCAATATTCTCGCTCAACCTCTGCGAGAGCTGCACGAAATCATTTTAGCATTTCTAAAACCAGGTGGTGAAATCGCCATGTCAGGAATTTTAGAAGAGCAAGCTCAGTCTGTTGCAACAGTTTACGCGCCATTTATTCAACTTGATGACATTGCACAAGAGGGTGAATGGACACGTGTAAGTGGCCATAAAAATATCCGTGAGAGTTAGTAGTTTGTAACTGGTAAAGCCTCGCTTTAACAGGCTTTACCATTTATTTTCATAAAACAGTCTGAACATTTTTCAATCACCATGAAAAATTTAGATTAAAAAACAGTCAAATAAATCGAACTCTCAAACTGTTATAAAAAGTCAACCCACTAAGTTTAAAAAAAAAGCAATAATGTTCAATTTATAGCCTTTGATTTTTGCAAAAAAAGCCGTAAACTTAGCGCCCCTTGAAAAGAGGCAGATTGAACTACTGTGCGTATTGGTCCTTACCAACTTGATAACAACATTATTGTGGCCCCTATGGCAGGGATCACAGATAGACCGTTTAGACAACTTTGCCGCCAATTAGGGGCTGGGTTAGCTGTTTCGGAAATGATGTCTTCAAATCCAAAGGTATGGAAAACTGACAAATCGATGAACCGCATGGATCATAGTGGTGAGTCAGGCGTTCGTTCAGTACAAATTGCTGGTGCCGATCCGGAATTAATGGCGCAAGCAGCTCAGTTCAATGTTGCAAATGGGGCACAGATCATAGATATCAATATGGGCTGCCCCGCAAAGAAAGTGAATAAAAAGCTGGCAGGCTCAGCATTGTTACAATATCCAGATTTAGTGGAAGAGATAGTTGATGCGGTAGTAAATGCTGTTGAAGTACCTGTAACACTTAAAATCCGCACAGGATGGAATACGGAAAATCGTAACGGGGTTGAGATTGCCAAAATTGCTGAACGTAATGGCATTGCTTCACTTGCTGTACATGGCCGCACAAAAGCGTGTATGTACAAAGGTGAGGCTGAATATGTCACGATTAGGGATATAAAACGTTCGGTATCAATACCTGTGGTTGCCAATGGTGATATCACATCACCAGAGAAAGCGAAGCAGGTACTGGAATATACGGGTGCAGATGCCATCATGATTGGTCGAGCCGCCCAAGGTCGCCCTTGGATTTTTAGGGAGATAGACCACTTTTTGCGAACTGGAAAACACCTACCTACGCCAGAAATATCTGAAGTACGTAGTATTTTGATGGAGCATTTAATTAATCTTCATCAGTTTTACGGGGAGCCAATGGGAGCGCGTATCGCACGTAAACATGTATCTTGGTATTTGCAAACCCATGACCAAGCAGGTCAGTTTAGGCGAGTATTCAATGCCCTCGAAGCGCCAAATGAGCAAATCGAGGCATTGGAAAAATACTTTGAAACACTAGCAGCTAACTAAGAAAGAAAGAGACATACGATGTTCGAACAAAATGTGACTTCTCCATTTATCACTAACGCTCATGTTCAGTCACAAGAGAAACCGCAACCTTTACGTGATGCAGTAAAAAAAGCTGTTCATCACTATTTAAAGCAGCTTAATGGTCAAGATGTACAAGACGTATACGACCTTGTTCTTTCTGAGCTAGAAGCGCCATTACTTGAAGAAGTAATGACATACACACGTGGTAACCAAACACGTGCAGCAATCTTACTTGGTATCAACCGTGGTACTCTTCGTAAGAAGCTAAAAAAATACGGCATGAACTAAGCACTCGCTTAATTCATCCTAAATACAAAAAGCACTTTAATTGTGCTTTTTGTATTTTATTCCTCTCATTTTGATTTCCAGCATTCTTCCTTGGCACTTAATCCAGACATTAAACCCTTGCTAACCAAATAAATTGTAATTTTCTCAACTGCACTTTTGCCTTTTCCATCGTTTTCTTGTTCCAGATAGGCTAAAATAGCGCCCTTCTAAGCTAGCCCTTAACTTATCATTGAGGAAACCCTAACCATCATGGATATACATCGTCCAATTCGTCGCGCACTATTAAGTGTGTCAGATAAAACCGGTATCGTTGAATTAGCCCAAGCACTAAGTGCGCAAGGCGTTGAGATTTTATCAACTGGCGGTACATACAAATTATTAGCTGATAACGGCATTGCTGCCACGGAAGTATCTGACTATACAGGTCACCCTGAAATCATGGATGGTCGCGTTAAAACACTTCACCCTAAAGTACACGGTGGCATATTAGCCCGTCGCGGCCAGGATGAAGGCGTTATGACAGAAAACGATATTTCTGCAATTGACATGGTTGTGGTTAACTTATACCCCTTTGCACAAACTGTTGCAAAAGCTGACTGCAGCCTTGAAGACGCAATTGAAAACATTGATATCGGCGGCCCAACTATGGTCCGTGCAGCAGCAAAAAATCACAAAGATGTGACTATTGTTGTAAATGCACAAGATTACACCCGCGTTATTGCTGAATTGAATGAAAACAATGGTTCAACAACTTACCAAACGCGTTTTGATCTTGCCATTGCTGCCTATGAACACACCGCACAGTACGACGGAATGATTGCCAACTATTTTGGTAAAATGGTGCCTGATTACACTGAAGAAGCCGCTACTGAGACTAAATTCCCGCGTACTATCAATATGCAATTCACTAAAAAGCAAGACATGCGCTACGGTGAAAACTCTCACCAAGACGCTGCTTTTTATGTTGAAAATGATTTGCAAGAAGCGTCTGTTGCCACAGCAGCACAATTACAAGGTAAAGCGCTATCTTTCAATAATATTGCTGACACCGACGCAGCACTAGAGTGTGTAAAAGAATTTGACGCACCTGCGTGTGTTATCGTTAAACATGCAAATCCATGTGGTGTTGCTGTTGACGAAAACATTTTAGCTGCATACGACAGAGCATTTAAAACCGATCCAACGTCTGCCTTTGGCGGCATTATCGCATTCAACCGCGAGCTCGATGCAACAACCGCTGAAGCGATTGTGGCACGTCAATTTGTAGAAGTAATCATTGCCCCAAGTATAAGTGAAGAAGCGGCGCAAATTGTTGCTGCAAAGAAAAACGTTCGTTTACTAGAATGTGGACAGTGGGATGCGAAAACAACCCAATCTGATATCAAGCGCGTCAATGGTGGTATTTTAGTTCAAGATCGCGACCAAGGCATGGTAACGCTTGGTGATTTAACCGTGGTTTCAAAACGCCAACCGACAGAACAAGAACTGAAAGATCTGCTATTTTGCTGGAAAGTCGCTAAATTTGTTAAGTCTAACGCAATTGTTTATGCCCGTGACGGAATGACAATTGGTGTTGGTGCAGGTCAAATGAGCCGTGTTTACTCTGCTAAAATTGCAGGTATTAAAGCTGCTGATGAGAACTTAGAAGTAAAAGGTTCAGTCATGGCATCTGATGCATTCTTCCCATTCCGTGATGGTATTGATGCTGCAGCGGCAGCGGGTATTACCGCCGTTATACAGCCTGGCGGCTCAATGCGCGATGAAGAAGTTATTGCCGCAGCAGATGAAGCTGGCATGGCAATGGTATTAACTGGCATGCGTCACTTCCGTCATTAACCTACTCGCACGAAGCGTTTATCGTTTCGTGCTTTTTGTTTGCCCTAAATTCAAGTATTCTGCTTAAAACACAATCACAAAAGTGAAGGACAGAAAAATGAAATTTGGATTAAAAACACTGCTTGCAGCAAGTATCGTAGCCGCTATTGCTGGCTGTGCTAGTAATGGAAGTTCAAGCTCTCAAGCCGCATCTGAACTCGTTTCTGCTGCAAATAATGCTGAGCGTGCGGAAAAAAATCGTGCGCGTGATCAGTATCGAAACCCTGTTGAAACACTTGATTTCTTCGGTCTACAAGCTGATATGACCGTGGTAGAAATTGCACCAGGGGGAGGATGGTATTCTGAGATACTTGCACCTGCTGTTAAAGGCAACGGTACTCTGTATGCTGCGCACTTCCCAGCAGACTCTGAGGTTAAGTACTATCAACGTTCTTTAGCTGGCTTTAAAGATAAAGTTACAAAAGATAACCGTTTTAGCGAAGTGAAAATAACCGAATTTGCACCGCTTACACATTCAGATATCGCGCCGACAGGCTCTGCTGATATGGTGCTTACATTTAGAAATGTCCATAACTGGTATATGCGTCAAGGTGATGAAGGTGTATTAAATGCATTCCAAGCATTTAACAAAGCACTCAAACCAGGCGGTGTACTCGGTGTAGTTGAACACCGTTTGCCTGAACATCGTGATGATGCAGATCAAAAACGATCTGGCTATATGAAACAAAGTTATGTCGTTGATATAGCGAAAAAAGCAGGATTCGAATTAGTGGCTGAAAGTGATGTGAACGCTAACCCCTTAGACAGTGCTAATCACCCAAAAGGTGTTTGGACATTGCCACCACGCTTAGCATTGGGTGATAAAAATGCAGATCAATATAAAGCGATTGGGGAAAGTGACCGCATGACGCTCAAATTTAAAAAGCTTTAATAGGAAAATTAAGCCATGAATGTACTGGTCATTGGCAGTGGCGGTCGTGAACACGCTCTTGCGTTCAAAGCCGCTCAAAACCCTTCAGTAAAAACTGTTTTTGTCGCACCTGGTAATGCAGGTACGGCGCTTGAGCCTAAATTAGAAAATATTGATATCAAGGTGGAAGATCTAGATTCACTGGTATCTTTTTCAAAAGAAAACAATGTTGAACTTACCATTGTAGGCCCAGAAGTACCCTTGGTGCTAGGTGTTGTTGACCGCTTCCGTGAAGAAGACCTTGCGATTTTTGGTCCTACTGCTGCAGCCGCACAACTTGAAGGATCAAAGTCGTTCACCAAAGACTTTTTAGCGCGACATAACATTCCTACTGCTGACTACGAAACTTTTGAACAGATCGAGCCTGCGCTTGCGTACTTGCAAGAAAAAGGTGCTCCGATTGTGATCAAAGCAGACGGCTTAGCGGCAGGTAAAGGTGTCATTGTCGCCATGACAGAAGCTGAAGCTGAAGAGGCCATTCGCGACATGCTCGCTGGTAATGCATTTGGTGAAGCTGGTAGCCGTGTCGTAATTGAAGAGTTTCTTGAAGGTGAAGAAGCTTCATTTATCGTAATGGTTGATGGCAAAAATGTGTTACCGTTCGCCACCAGTCAAGATCATAAACGTGCATTTAATGGCGATTTAGGTCCAAACACTGGTGGTATGGGGGCATACTCTCCAGCACCCGTTGTCACAGGCGACATTCATCAACGGATCATGGATGAGGTTATTTTTCCAACCGTCAATGGTATGGCAAATGAAGGTAACCCATATACAGGCTTTTTATACGCAGGTCTGATGATTGCTGCTGATGGTACACCTAAAGTGATTGAATATAACTGTCGTTTTGGTGACCCTGAAACGCAACCAATTATGCTTCGTTTGCAATCAGATCTTGTTGAATTGATTGAAGCCGCTAACCGACAAGAGCTTGATAGCACACCAATTAAATTTGACCCACGTGCAGCTGTTGGTGTGGTATTAGCAGCGAAAGGCTACCCTGCAAGTTATCCAAAAGGCGATGTTATCTCTGGATTACAGGTGAGCTATGCTGAAGGCGAAAAGGTATTTCACGCTGGTACCAAGCAAGACGGTGAGCATGTTGTTACAGCCGGTGGGAGAGTGTTGTGTGCAACCGCACTAGGACATACGGTGACTGAAGCACAAAAGCGTGCATATGCTTTGGCTGCAGATATAAAATGGGATGGTGTCGAATATCGTACTGATATAGCCTATCGTGCCATCGCTAGAGAACTATAGTTATCTCTAATAAGGCCAGCGCTCGTTGGCCTTTCTTTTATTACCGCACTATCTGTGTGATTCGCATCACATGAAAAATTGGGTATACTCAATCCAATAGTATAATTATTAGGATTGCGCTCATGACGGACAAATATCGCGTTGTATTTACGAGCTTAAATGAAGGTATCTCAGCCGCAGAAGCGACCACAAAGTTAAGCCAAAAGCTGAAAATTCCAGAGTCAAAAGTACAAGCGTTCTTTGCAGGCAAACCCCTATTCTCCATCGCAGATAAAGAAAAAAGTACTAAGCAGCTTAAACTACTTGCTTCATTGGGCATACAAGCAAAACTTCAACCAGCTAGTTCTCCCTCTACTTCACAGCTCGCTCAAAGCCAACGTGATGAGAGATTGTTTGGTGCCTTAGACTATATTACAAGTAGTTTAATTCGAATTGAAGAACGTTTGGAAGAATTAGAGCAGCGCCTTCCTGAACAACTCCCTGAAAGTAATGAAAAAGCCTCAGAACAATGGGAAGATGATGAACTCTTCGAAGAGCTTGAATTAGACTCCCCTCCCCCGAAGCGCAGCAAAACAGTTCAATATGGCTTGGGTGCGATACTCATCATATTATTAATCATATTGGCACTTGCGATTGCTTTTCCTAACCTCGTAGCAATGTAACTATGAGTAACACATTTCAATATGCTTGCGATAAACATAGGCAAGATCGCGCAACAATTCGCCAGTCAGTTAGAAATGCACGTAAATCCCTGACGTGTGAAGAGCAAAAAACAGCCGAAACAGCCCTTTGTATTAATTTTTCTCAACATGTAAAACCACCTAAAAACGCCAAAATCGCCCTTTATTTAAGCAATGATGGAGAACTCAAAACAAACAAATTAATTCAGTATCTTATAAAAGAAAATCACACTGTATACCTGCCTGTAATCCACCCTTTTAACGGCACTACATTACTATTTCAAAAGTATGAAGAAAATTCACCCATGATCCATAACCGCTATGCTATCTTGGAACCTGAGTTGAATTGCAGTCATATATGCCCTTTGTACTCTCTAGATTACTTATTTACACCACTGGTTGCCTTTGATGAGTTTGGGAACAGACTTGGTATGGGGGGGGGCTATTACGATAAAACTTTGGCCAATTATTATCGTAACAACATCGCAAAGCCCATTGTCTTTGGTTTAGCTCATGACTGTCAAAAAGTTGAAAAGTTACCAATAGCGGCTTGGGACGTGCCACTGCAACATATATTAACGCCCACTAAATTTTATACTTGGTAAATTATATCTCAGGTATTTAATCAGATATTTTGCGGTATACTGCGATAAATTTTGATAACAAAGTGAATTGCGTGATGACCCAAGATGAAATGAAAAAAGCGGCTGCATGGGCTGCACTGGATTACATACAAGAAAATACTATCGTTGGCGTAGGCACTGGGTCTACCGTTAACCATTTTATAGATGCACTTGGCTCAATTAAAGACACCATTAAAGGCGCTGTTTCTAGTTCTGAGGCATCTACAGAGAAGCTTAAAGCACTCGGTATTGAAGTATTTGAACTCAATGATGTGGCTCAGCTCGACGTTTACATAGATGGCGCTGATGAGATAAATCATAGTAATGACATGATCAAAGGCGGTGGTGCTGCTTTAACTAGAGAAAAAATAGTTGCTGCAGTAGCAAATAAATTTATCTGCATCGTTGACAATACCAAGCATGTCGAAACACTTGGTACTTTTGCATTGCCCGTTGAAGTTATTCCAATGGCGAGAAGCTATGTCGCACGAGAATTGTTAAAGCTAGGTGGCGATCCGGTATATAGACATGGCGTAACAACGGATAATGGCAATGTTATCTTAGACGTTCATGGCTTAAGTATCTTAGAGCCAAAGCAACTTGAAGAGAAAATAAATCAAATCGTGGGCGTAGTGACAAATGGCTTATTTGCACAACGCGGCGCTGATATTGTTATAACCGGCACCCCTGAGGGTCCCAATATAAATTAACAGGAATGAGACATGAGTACGGTATCGTTAGCTAAAGAGAAAATCAAAATACTACTCCTAGAAGGTATTCACCAAAGTGCTGTAGAAACACTTAAACGTAATGGTTATAGTAATATTGATTATGTCAAAACGTCGCTACCTGAAAGTGAATTGATTGAGCGGATCAAAGATGTCCACTTCGTTGGGATCCGCTCTCGTACACATTTATCTCAGTCAGTGCTTAACGCAGCAGAAAAGTTAGTCGCAGTGGGATGTTTCTGCATTGGGACTAACCAAGTTGCACTCAACGCTGCAAGAGAGCGTGGTATCGCTGTATTTAATGCCCCTTTTTCGAATACCCGTTCTGTTGCAGAGCTGGTATTAGGTGAGATCTTATTACTGCTTAGAGGGATCCCACAAAGAAATGCGATGGCACATCGTGGAGAATGGCTAAAATCAGCAATCGGCTCGTATGAAGCTAGAGGTAAAACTCTCGGGATCATTGGTTATGGACATATTGGCACTCAACTTGGGATCATGGCTGAAAATATCGGAATGCGAGTAGAGTTTTACGATATTGAAGATAAGCTCACTTTAGGCAATGCACAACAAGTACAGAACTTAACTCATTTGTTACAACGAGCTGATGTTATTAGTCTCCACGTTCCTGAAACACCATCGACTAAGAACCTCATTGGCTTAGCTGAGCTAGAGGTTATGAAACGCGGCGCTATTTTAATCAACGCGTCTCGAGGTACTGTTGTCGATATTGATGCATTAGCTGAATCTTTACGTGACCAAAAATTAGCTGGAGCTGCGATTGATGTATTCCCTACAGAGCCTAAATCTAACGATGAAGAGTTTATTTCCCCATTACGAGAATTTGATAATGTGATTTTAACTCCACACGTTGGCGGTTCTACACAAGAAGCACAAGAAAATATTGGTATTGAAGTCGCTGGAAAAATTGCTAAATACTCTGATAATGGCTCAACTTTAAGTGCAGTTAACTTTCCTGAGGTTTCTTTACCTGAGCTTGCTAATCGCAGCCGTTTACTCCATGTACACCAAAACCGCCCCGGAGTATTAACGCAAATAAACCAAGCTTTTGCGCAACACGGTATCAATATTGCTGCGCAATATCTACAAACTGACGACTCCATTGGTTATGTCGTGATTGACGTAGATAGCGATCATTCAGAAGTCGCATTAAAAGAGCTCAGCGCGGTGGAAGGGACTATAAGAGCACGTATCTTACATTAATAGTGACTCACAGATAGGTGTAATTAGTGCTTAACATGACTAAATACACCTGCTCATCGGATAAAAGTCAGTTGTTAAGCTATTTTCCGTGAACTTCCAAGTTCATTAATTTAGCTAATTCTTCAGGCTGTCCTGCAAGAGACATTACATGTTGTGATACTGTTTGAATATCACTATCACCCGGTAGAGATACTGAAACACGCAGTGATTCTTTTCCTTGTGCAAATGCAACAATTGCGTCCTTTGCAATCTGTGGAAGCGGCGCTTGTGTCAGTTGCATTTGTAGCATATTTTCAAAGCTCACTTGATCTAGTCCAGCCATCGCTACTTGATCACTCAATAGTTGTGCCAATTGGCCTTTATTTTCGATCTGAAGCTGTAAAGATTTTGGAGCTAGTTGCTGCATTGCGCCCATAAGTCTAGTTTGTATCTGTAGCTGTTCTTCCACCGTTAACGCGGCAACACTTTGCTGCTTTTGCATATCAAAAGATACATCCATTAAAGGGCCGCTATTGTTGAGCTCCATATCAAAGTCAAACTGTGCAATATTATGTGCTGCTAATGCCAACTTTAATTGGCTATATCCTGTTTCAGCATCAAAGGCCAATGACGTACTAAAATCATACTTCGCATCCAATAAAGGCTTGGGCGTATCAAGACTGTTGTTTTTAATCGCTTCAAAGAGCGAAAAACCATGGATGTTAACTTGCGTAAACTCACTAATGCTTTCTTCTTCATAACCAATAAGAACAATTTCATCAATTCCAAAAGCCGATACACCTTGTGGGTCCGAAACCATCAGACCATTGACAACAATATTACCATTAAACATATTCACTGAGGCATCGGCATAGTCAAACTGCATACCTGAATCCCCAACAGCAATAGCTAGTTGGGTTTGTAATTTCTCATCAACAACTTGATTCATATGTGATTGCAATGCCACATACCCTGCTGCAAGTGCGCCTGTGACTAACAACATAATGACTGATTTTTTCATCTATTTTTCCATTTTAAAATAAAGCTTCAAGGGCATCACTTAAACAGTTAACAGCGATGACTTCCATACCCTCGATGATTTCCTTTGGTTTATTTGCGCTTGGTACAATAGCACGTTTAAAGCCATGCTTAGCAGCCTCTTTTAACCTTTCCTGGCCACTGGGTACAGGCCTAATTTCACCGCCAAGCCCGACTTCACCAAATACCACTAACTCACGGTCTAATGCATAATTCTTAAAACTCGACACCAGTGCGGTAATAAGTGCTAAATCAGCACTTGTTTCCGACACTTTAACGCCGCCCACAACATTGACGAACACATCTTGGTCAGCAACTTGCAAACCTCCATGGCGGTGCAAGACAGCGAGTAACATAGCGAGTCGATTTTGTTCCAAGCCAACCGTTACCCTTCTAGGGTTTGCGAGCTGTGAATAATCCACCAGCGCCTGTACTTCAACAAGCAATGGACGCGTTCCTTCCCAAATAACCATCACCAAAGATCCTGGTGTTTGCTCCTCTCCTCGATTAAGGAAAATAGCCGATGGGTTACTGACCTCTTTAAGCCCTTGCCCTGTCATCGCAAAAACCCCCAACTCATTGACGGCTCCAAAACGGTTTTTGTTACCTCGTAAGGTTCGAAATCGACTGTCGCTACTCCCTTCAAGTAAGATAGAACAATCTATACAGTGCTCCAATACTTTAGGGCCCGCAAGAGAACCATCTTTTGTGACATGACCAACCATGAAAATAGCAACCTGATTTTGCTTCGCAAAACGCGTTAAATACGCCGCACTTTCTCGCACTTGAGATACACTTCCAGGGGCTGATTGAACATCACTCATATGCATCACTTGAATTGAATCAATAACCATAATGCTTGGCTTTTCTTTCAACGCTAACTGACAAATCGTTTCTACATTGGTTTCAGCTAATGTCCTTAATTTGTTGGTCGGTAAACCTAACCTATGGGCTCGCATAGCGACTTGCTGCAGAGACTCTTCACCTGTCACATAGAGCGTGTTCATTGATTCAGCAAGTAAACACATCGTTTGCAACAACACTGTACTTTTACCGGCTCCGGGAGATCCCCCTATCAAAATTGCACTTCCAGGTACAACGCCGCCCCCAAGCACTCGATCGAACTCTTTAAAACCTGTTGAAAAACGAGGTAGACTTTCTAAATTCACTTCATCCAGAGTTTGTACTGTTGCTTCAACCATACCTGCATATCCAGACATTGCTGAACCTTTTGGTGGTGCTTTCACCGACGGTACTCTAAACTCTGTCACTGTATTCCAAGCGCGACATTCTGAGCATTGCCCTTGCCAACGCGCAAATTCCGCACCGCAATCATTACACACAAACGCAGTTTTCTTTTTCACCATAATAAAGGCACACTTATTGCTTAATTAATTTTTAATCTAACTTATCCGGCAATATATACGAAATACTGGCACTAACAAGCTGAGTTTCTGTAATTGTTTACGAATAATGTTAACTATGACCTAATATTGTCATAGTATTGGCTAAGTATTTAGAAAATTATAACGATATAGCCTCAGGGCAAGAATACAGGTAAGAATACGGTTCATTTATGGCTGAAGATAAGCTGCAAAAATATCAACCCCTCATCGACGATTTAAAGTTGCAATTAGGCGATCCTAATTTTGACCAAATTTTTGCACAAACGACTTCTTCGCTGTCAAAACCAGATCAATTCTTATTAAAAATGGAAATGTCTCGACTCTCTCAGCCAGTAGCCCGATTTATTGACTTACGAGGCCAAGTCTCTGGTGAAGTTAAACCTTACGAACATGATGGTAAGCAGCACTTTATGGACAATGTTGCTATTGATGTATTTGAGGAAGAATTAGCAAGACATGGAAAATATACTTTAGCCGTATACGAAGCAGTAATGCACACTGAAAATAATTACAAGGTGATGCAAAAAAACCAAGATGAGCAAGGGGCGTCTTCACAATCTGAAAAGCAGCTAGCCAATGGAACAAAGCTTATACGCTTTGCTTCCTATGAAAGCCGCTGTGAAGAGCGAATGAATTACTCGATTAAAATTACCGTTGACTTAGGTAAAGAAGGCACTGTATCAGCCACTACATCTGACATTTCCCTCAGTGGTGCAAAGATAAAGCTTTCTCCAAATTACTCTCCTGTACCAGAGCAACTCATTGGTATTAGATTGGTTGGCTTAGAACAAGACTTTGAGTTGGGATTAAAAGGAGGCGTTCAATATGAAGTTGTTGCTGTTGAGCCTGTTTCTAGGGACTACCAACACATACGTCTAAAACGGACCTTTATTGAAAATAACTCTGGATTTGATGAATTTTTACAGAGCTTTATACATGGAAATAAGCGCCGCTATAAAATAAATCTCGATAACACAATGGATGCGGTTGTATGTAAAGGATATGAACAATTTTATTTACCTAGGGTGAGCTCATTATTCATATACTTCGCAAAGAAAGGCAAACATTTACTTCCGACCATTGCGCTAACGAATGAAAATAACGCATACATAAACTACTACTTTGAAGACGAACGTAAAATTTCATGCTTATATAGTATTTTTAGTCAAAGTAGGTTAGCGCGAATACTTGCATTTCCAAACGCCGTCAAAGAAGCGACGGTGTATACTTTCACACACTCCAATGGTGGCAAAATATACTACTATTCAGCCTTTGGATATGAACTTGACGAACATCCAGAACTCAAAGCCTTGTTTCTTGGCTTTGGTAGCCAAAAAGAGAGCTGGCGTACCTATAAAGTTCAGCTCATGCCTAGCCATCACGAAGATGCCTTTATTCCTCTATCTTTACCTCTTAGCGCAGGAAAGAATGTCGAAAAGCTCAACAAAAGACCGACGCCTCGAGTGCAAGGTATTATCCAAGACGTAAAATTCTTGATGTTACTAACTGATATTTCAAGTAAACAGCAATTAAATGCTTATCAAGCCCATCAATTTGATAGCAACTCAGTAAATAAGCTAAAAGCATTTGGCCATGGCAAAGCGACAAACCCGCCATCACTCGAAGTTGTTGCGTTAGAATACGTAAATTTACGCTCTCATAAGCGCTATTTATACAAAACAGCCGTCACCATGCACGTTGATTCTGAACACGCTGACTCTGGTAATACCCGAGACTTTTCAGTGATGGGGTTACAGCTCGAGACACCATCACCTTCGACCGTTAAAAAAGGTGATATTGTTCATTTAGAACTGCCCGATTTGCAAAAAATAACCAAACAACATCAACTGAATAACCTTAGATATGAAGTTATGGCTGTCAGTAAGTCTAAAACCATTATCAATCTCAAGGTCAGCAGGTTAACAGATTTACCTCATGTCGGAATGGAGTTTTTTAAACAGCTTATCGATATGAACAAAACTAAGCTGCACGCATGTGAAGAAACACCAAAAATCCCGGGGTTATCTACTGCACTCAGAAACATGGTCACAAAAAGTGTATGCCAATTTCCACTATATATTCATAAAGAATCGGCACTATTTAATATTGGTGCTATCGGCCTTGGCCTATACCCAACAAATCTGCACAAATTATTAATGGCCTATCATAAAGGGGGCGTTGAGCACTTAGATGCCACCAATCTGTTCCCTGAGAACTTCATTGAAGAGCATTTAAACGAGGCATTCCGTCATATTAGCCGCCAAGATAAGCCTTTAAAATATACTGTATTTGTTCGTTTCGACAGTACCAAAGAACACCTATCCGATGCGATAAAAAGTCAATGTATTGCTTTTGATGAACCGATAGAGCCGCTTTACTTATTTTTGAAAAAAGCGATTAAGAAAGACATACTATTTGTATTCCATTTGCATATTTCAAAAACCGGTCGTCCTGATACCGATTATTTGGCAAATGAATTACGATACGTCAGTCACTACGCATTACACAAAGCTAAGGATCTAGAAGAGGCACTTTGGTCTGTAACCGGTGTGTGTGACTTAATCGATATTAGTGATGAAGCAATACGTCAACTTGATGTTGAGCCGCGACTTATCAAAGCCATGTTAGAACGCAAAAAACAGTGGTTAGACGGGCTTCTGCATTAATCAGGGCCCGTATATCACGCTAAGCTAACAACCCAAATAGAGTTAAAGCTGCAACAAGTGCTAAAAACAGCAATACATTACGTTTCACTAATCGCATCATGCATGTTGCCTCATAAGTACATCCAACATATTGCTGCTCTATTTGCTCTGCTGCTAACGCGGTTGTCGTTACAAGTTTGCGGTTTGATGTTGAAAAGTCCAGTGCATACTTAATAAAATGGTGTGTTCCTTTAGAGAAGTTACCAATAATCAAGTAACCAAAACTCGTAAGTCGTGCAGGTAGCCAGTTTAATATAAACAATAATGCATTTAATCGTACTTGATGGCGTGCATAAGGTGATGTTTGTGATTGCTCACTCGCAATATCAAACGCTGAACGAATTGATGCATATAACACCGCGCCGGGTATGCCTAATAGCACAAACCAAAACATCACAGCACAATAATAGCGGAAGTTTATCCATGCTAGCGTTTGCCCGAACCACTCCCCGTCTTGCTCACACTCAGTCCTAATTTGGCCCATTTGCAACGCATAAAGTGTCGCGGCTTCTTTGTCTCCGCGCGTTAAGGCATTTAGATAGCCTTTATACTTTCTCCTCGGCACGGCACACCCAAAACATATAAGGAGCAAAACAGTATTTATAGTGAACTGCCAAACTATGAAATCTGAAACTTGATATACCGCAGCAATCAAAAGCACGGGAAGCAGTAAATAAGATATGAACCCCATATCTTTGTTTAACAATTTACTGATAGTCTTATTGTCATAGCCTGCTTTCAAATAACGCGTCAAATAATAATCTATTTGCCAATGTAAACTACGTGCACCTAATCGCTCTAATGCCAAAGCAAGAATAATAGAGATTAAGATCATAAACTGTCTCTTTTTATGTAATTAAATCTAAAAGTTTTTGCCACTTAAATATAGCGCCAGGGTCTGTTTTTCTTCCCGGTGCTATATCACAATGCCCCACAATTCTATCCAGTGAAATAGCAGGATAATAGTGCCTAATTTCTCGGATCAATGCAGCTAAACTAGCGTATTGCTCAGAGGAATACTCTATGCAGTCTGTTCCTTCAAGCTCTATTCCTATACTAAAGTCGTTGCATCTTGCTCGTCCAGCAAACTCTGAGACCCCAGCATGCCAAGCCCGTTTACCAAATGGGACATATTGCAATACGGAGCCATCTCTGCGAATAAAGCAATGCGCCGACACTTTTAATCCTCGTAAATCAGAAAAGCTCGGATGTGCATCACAATTTAGCTGCCCAGTAAATAAACTATCAACATAAGGCGTACCAAATTGCCCCGCTGGTAGTGAAATATTATGAATCACCAACAATGATATCTCTTCACTATCTGGTCTGTCATCAAAAAATGTACAAGGACGAGGAGATGCCAAATTCGACCAATCTCGTTGAGCCATGTCGTTCACTTATTTAATCATTTAATCTATTTTTACCATAACAAGCTTTATTTAAATTCACTACCTTGATTGTGTAATAGTCCGCTACGCAGTAAAATTTACTGAATTCTCTTAAATATAAACATATAAGTGACGGTACTATGCAAAGCCAACTCATCACATCTGAACTCATTACTTCATTGGTGACCCAAGCATTAAATGAAGACTTAAATTTTCAAACAGCCAGTGATGGTGATATTACCGCACAATTGATCCCTGAAACACAACAAGCAAATGCTTTTGTTATTACGCGTGAGGATTGCATATTTTGTGGCGCAGACTTAATTTTAGAAGTATTCAAACAGGTTGACCCGAGTGTTGTTGTGAATGTATTAGTCAAAGATGGTGAGAAAGTGACTGCAAATACTAAATTATTTACAGCTAAAGGGTCGGCCCGCGCAATATTAACTGCTGAGCGTACCGCTTTAAACTTTGTCCAGTCACTCAGTGGGACAGCAACCACAACCGCACAGTACGTTGCAGCACTTGCAGGCAGTAATACACAACTACTTGATACGCGAAAAACAATCCCAGGCCTACGTGCATTGCAAAAATATGCGGTCACCTGTGGCGGTGGTAAAAACCATAGAATAGGTTTATTTGACGCTTTTTTAATAAAAGAAAACCACATCGCTGCATGTGGTGGGATAAATGCAGCTGTCGCTCAAGCCAAAGCGAATCATGCAGACAAAGCGGTAGAAGTTGAGGTCGAAAACTTAGATGAGTTAAAGCAAGCGCTGGAAGCAGGTGCAGATATTATTATGCTTGATAATTTCAGCGTGCCTGATATTCAAAATGCTGTAGCACTCACTCAAGGGAAAGCCAAATTAGAAGTCTCTGGTAATATGACAATCGAGACCCTTACTACTTATGCGCAAGCTGGCGTGGACTTTATTTCTAGCGGTGCACTTACAAAAAACTTACAAAGTATCGACCTTTCCATGCGTTTCGATACTTAATCGAGATCAATAAGAGGGTGATCAAGTCAAAAATAGCCACCTAATCAATTGACAGGTAAGTGAAAAAAAACTTTAATACGAACAAAGAACCAGAATGTAACAAAAAATTTATCAATAATGGTTAAATTGATGATAAAGTATGGTTAGTTTCAGCTTACCGCTTAGTTACAGGCTAAAATATCATTAATTTTTCTTGTTACTATCAGTAATTGTTATTAAAGTATTAGCCAGCAATGACCGATAATATAGATACAATGTGTTGCGGTGATAACAGAGTTAAACTAGGAAACCTAAATAAATCATTGATAAATATCATAGGTTCATTTGGATAAATTGATTCAATATTCTAGACTTTGTTAACAAAAGCAACAGAGTTAATAAAGGAATATAGGTCAAAATAGCACAAAGCCGATGAGCTTTCGTGAGACTGACAGCTATTGCAATAATTTTAATAATCACCTAACTTTGTAATTGAAGTTAGATATACATCCTTTAGGAGACACATCATGACTAAACAACACCAGGGTGGTTTTACCCTTATTGAATTAATGATTGTAGTAGCAATCATTGGTATTTTAGCCGCGGTTGCATTACCTCAATATCAGGACTATATCGCAAAATCTCAAGCAGCTGAATCTGTAGCGCTTGCTGGCTCTGCCAAAACAGCCATCGCTGAATATCACCAGATCAATGGTTCATACCCAACGGCATCAACTGTACCTGCTCTTAGCGAACTTGCAGCAACAGGGACTTACGGTGCATTAGCAGCTAATGCAAGTGGCGTATTAGTCGTAACAATGAATGCAAGCGGCGTGGCATCAGCTATCGCTGGTAAAGTATTTACTTTTACACCAGATACTTCAGGTAATACTTTCAGATGGACTTGTACTAATAACCTAGGTACGGGTAATGAAGACTTAGCGCCTCAAAACTGTAAGGGTGCGACACCTTAAGCTTTAAGGTAACTATCAATATTAAAAAGCAAGGCTCGTCCTTGCTTTTTCAAGTTAAAGTTGGGCTATTGTGGCAAAAGAAAATGATACTGATGTTTTTCTTTGGGTAGGGGTAAGCGTTCGAGGCAAACGCCTAGAAGGAGAAATGGTAGGAACCAGTATTGCGCTGGTCAAGGCACAACTGCGCAAACAAGGAATAACACCATCCAAAGTTAAAAGAAAACCCAAAGCGCTATTTGGTTTTAACAGCAAACAAAAAATCACAGCCAAAGATATCTCTGTGACAACACGTCAAATCGCAACCATGCTTTTAGCCGGTGTTCCCTTAATCCAATCTTTAGAAATGATCTCATCGGGCGTTAAAAATAAATCCTTAAGTAAACTCATACGCAGCATTGCAGATGAAGTTAAAGCAGGCCAACCGTTTTCAAAATCATTACGGGCTTACCCTCGATACTTTGATGATCTATATTGTGACCTAGTCGCCTCTGGTGAGCAGTCTGGTTCTCTTGACCAAATATTTGATCGTGTTGCACTGTATAAAGAAAAAGCGGAAGCACTCAAGTCAAAGATTAAAAAAGCGCTTTTTTATCCTATTGCCGTGGTGATGGTTGCTATTATTGTTACTTCAATTCTCCTGATTTTTGTTGTCCCTCAATTTCAAGACATTTTTAATGGCTTTGGTGCTGAACTTCCCGCATTCACAAAAATGGTTATTCATATCTCTGAGTTTTTACAGAAGTACTGGTGGGTAGCGTTAATTATTATTGCAGGTGGCGGATATAGCTATAAAGAAGCGCTCCTTCGCTCTAAAGCCACTCGTAACTTAAACGACCGAATAATGCTCAAGCTCCCGGTTGTTGGCATGATTTTACAAAAAGCAGCAGTAGCACGTTATGCAAGAACACTATCAACCACTTTTGCTGCAGGTGTCCCTTTAGTTGATGCATTAGATTCAGCAGCTGGAGCGTCTGGTAACGTTATTTACCGAGATGCCATTTTAGACATTAAAGCCGAAGTTAGTTCTGGTAACCAAATGAACTGGGCCATGCGAAACTCAAAAGTGTTCCCTGACATGGTCATACAGATGGTTTCCATCGGTGAAGAGTCTGGCGCACTAGATAGTATGCTTGCAAAAGTCGCTAATATATATGAACAAGAAGTTGATGATCTCGTAGACGGACTATCCAGTTTACTTGAACCGCTAATAATGGCTGTTTTGGGTGTTTTGGTCGGTGGGCTAATTATTGCAATGTATCTACCTATTTTCCAATTAGGCTCTGTCATTTAACTCGAAGCGCTAGAACACACATTTTCTAGCGTTCACAACTCATTCTAATAAGTATAAAAATGCAAGAAGTAATACAGGTACTACAAACTCAACCATGGTTTTTCCTTCTCACTATAGGCCTCGTTAGCCTTTGTATTGGCAGTTTTTTAAACGTTGTCATCTACCGTATTCCCATTATGTTGAATAAGTCATGGCAGAGCGAGTGCCGTGTTTTACTTGCTGATGAACTTGCGAGCGACAACCCGACAAATGATAATGCTACATTTAATCTTGCTACCCCTCACTCTAGCTGCCCAAACTGTAACAGTGCGATCAAAGCGCGGCACAATATTCCAGTCCTTAGTTGGCTATTATTAAAAGGCCGATGCTTCGAATGTAACGCCAGTATTTCTGTAAGATATCCATTAATTGAAATGGGCACCACTTTAGCTTCTTTGCTCGTTGCCTATTCTTTTGGCCCGACTCAAACAATGATGCTGTATTTAGTCGTTACATGGGCGTTAGTGGCACTGATATTTATTGATATCGACCATATGCTATTACCAGATCAAATTACATTACCATTATTATGGCTCGCATTATTAGCCAGTATTTTTGATTTAACGATTTTACCTGCACAGGCAATTATTGGCGCTGTAGTAGGCTATCTCAGTTTATGGAGTGTGTACTGGCTATTTAAGTTACTCACAGGTAAAGAAGGTATGGGGTTTGGCGACTTCAAATTACTCGCTATTTTCGGCGCCTTGCTTGGTTGGCAAGCAATTTTAACCATTGTATTGTTGTCTAGTCTTGTTGGTGCAATCATAGGAAGTGCTCAGCTTGCAATACAGGGGAAAGATAAAAGCACGCCTATACCATTCGGTCCTTATCTAGCAATAGCCGGTTGGCTTATGCTCTTATATGGGCAACAAATACAAAGTTGGTATTTCAATTTAATTGGGTATTAATACGCTATGGCAAATTGGGTTTTAGGCCTCACAGGAGGAATTGGTGCGGGCAAAACAGCTGTCAGTGATGCGCTGGCTGAAAAAGGCATTTGTATCGTCGACGCCGATATCATTGCACGCGAAGTCGTTGCACCCAGTACCTTTGGGCTAAATACAATTGTAGATAAATTTGGTAAAGACATTTTACAAGATGACGGCAGTTTAAACAGAGCCAAGTTACGCCACATTATCTTCACCAATGATGACCATAAAAGTTGGCTAAACGATTTACTGCACCCCATCATTCGCCAGGCCACACTCACACAGCTGGCGCAAGCCAAATCGACCTATGTTGTCTTGGCTGCACCTTTACTGTTCGAAAACAAACTCGAGCAATTGTGTAATCATACATTGCTGGTTGATGTCAGCGAAGAAACCCAAATAACAAGAACTTCTCAAAGAGATAATGTTGAGAATGAACATGTTAAACGTATTATTGCTTCACAAATGTCTCGGCACGAGAAACGGCAAAAAGCAGACACAATTTTAGACAACAATGGTTCATTAGAGAAAATGTACGATAACCTAAATACACTACATCAAGAATTGATAATCAAAGCGCAATTAACCTAAATTAGTGCGACAAAGCGGCACGCTAATTTAAGATATTTAACCATAGAAAGAGTTTAGTTATTGATATTTTTGCTAAACTGAGTTCAGTATAGGTAAGCATTAGAGGCATTATGGAGCATCACTCACCACTACTACGTAAATTTATTACGTTGGGTAAAGTCACACCGGAGCAGCTCAAGCTAAAACAAGCAGAAGCACAATCAACCGCGGAGTTAATCTGTTTGTGCACAGGTATGAATGGTAAAGAGTTAGCAGAACAATGCCTTGACTTATTTCGAGTTCCTTTATTTGATTTAACCGATTTTGATGTTGAACAGTTACCAACTGAATTAGTTAAAGAAAAACTCATTAAGCAACACCACTTACTTCCTTTAGTTAAAAAGGGGAGAAAACTCTATATAGCGACATCAGACCCTACCGATTATGGGGCATTTGAGAACTTCGAATTTAGCACGGGTCTACAATGCGAAGCCGTTGTCGTTGACTACAAACAACTCGAACAAAAAATTGACCTACTTTTCGACTCCACAGGTGGTCTCTCACTCAGCGATGAAGAATACAAAGAGTTCGCAGACTTAGATGTTGAAGACACGCAAAGCGCACAGCAGCAAAATGATGAGGGTGATAAAGATGATGCCCCAATCATTGTATATATTAATAAAATACTCATGGATGCTATTAAAAAAGGGGCGTCCGATTTGCACTTTGAGCCTTATGAACATAAATATCGAGTGCGTTTTCGCATTGATGGCTTATTGCATGAAATGGCGAGTCCACCAACAAGCTTATCCACGCGCTTATCAGCTCGAATCAAAGTCATGGCTCGCTTAGATATCGCTGAAAAACGAAAACCCCAAGATGGCCGTATTAAGTTAAAAATATCAGAACGTAAAAGTATCGACTTTCGTGTCAGCACCCTACCTACATTATGGGGTGAAAAAATTGTAATGCGTATACTCGATTCATCAAGTGCCATGCTAGGCATTGATGTTTTAGGATATGAAGCTGAACAAAAAGCCCTATTTATGGATGCGCTTGAGCAACCTCAAGGTATGATATTAGTCACAGGACCGACTGGTTCTGGTAAAACAGTTTCTCTGTATACAGGTTTAAATATTCTCAACAAACCACAGCGTAACATCAGTACCGCGGAGGATCCTGTTGAGATCAATCTTGAGGGGATTAACCAAGTACAAATTAACCCTCGTGCAGATATGACTTTTGCCAACGCATTAAAGGCATTCTTACGACAAGATCCCGATGTCGTTATGGTTGGCGAAATACGAGACTTAGAAACTGCTGAGATCTCGATTAAAGCGGCTCAAACTGGGCACTTGGTTTTAAGTACTCTGCATACCAATTCTGCCCCAGAGACATTAACACGATTACTCAATATGGGCGTACCTGCCTATAATGTAGCCAGCTCGATAAGCTTAATTATTGCACAGCGTCTTGCTCGTCGTTTATGCCCTAAGTGTAAACAAGCTGAGACACTGCCTGAAGAGGAACTGCTTAAACAAGGATTTACCTCGGAGCAAATACAAGATATCACCCTATTCTCACCGCAGGGCTGTGAACATTGTACTGATGGATATAAAGGACGTGTAGGTATCTATGAAGTAGTTAAAATTACCCCCGAGATAGCACAGGTGATAATGGAGGGAGGTAACTCGATTAAAATTGCACAAATGGCTGAGCAGTTAGGGTTTGCTAATTTACGCAAATCAGGCCTCAAAAAAGCAGCCTCAGGAGTTACATCACTGTTAGAAATAAACCGAGTGACTAGCTTCTAGACTCGTTGTTTATTACACTGTGGGCTGAGTTAACGACGAGGTTAATTATATGCCCACAGTAGTAAATTGCCCAACCTGTGCAACAGATGTTGTTTGGTCTGAGCAAAGTCAATATCGCCCCTTTTGTTGCAAGCGTTGCCAACTTATTGATTTAGGCGAATGGTCTTTCGAAAATAATAAGATCTCCACAACAATTCAAAGCGATGCTGAGCTAGACCCTCAGGCAGCTCAAGATTTGATTGAAGATATGGAAGCCATGCTTGCAAAAAATGATGATTTTTTCAAATGAGCATTCCATAAGCTTCCATTTAATATATCTTTAAAATAGTCTCATTTTTTGTTTTACATTCAGTGCTTAGGGTAAGTAGATATACCTACCCTTACAATTCGTTAATGGGCGTTTTTGATAACCTTGCTATCGCTGACTTACCTTTTGATATATGCCAAACACTATTGGCCTCACTGCTATACGCGCGTTTCATTACCTTTTGACTCATGATGACAAAAGCAGAACCAAAAACACAGGCTGCGACTTCAACGCTGATGGTTGTGACATTATATGCCGCCCAAATAGGATCAATCGGAAATATAGTCGCTAAAATAGAAGTGAGTGGAATACTAAAACAGAGCACGGCTATAAAACGCATACCAGCAATCGCAGTACGAGCAGCGCCAGACATAAAGCTCATTGCAAGAATTACAAAAAACACGCAATAATACAGATACAGATAAACAATGTTTATATTGACATTGAATAGCCCGATCCACTTTGTTGCGGCAAATGAACTCGCGATACCAGCGATACACCCAATACTAATACCAACGGTTAGGCTTGCCAGTACATTACTTGATTTCGCTTGCTCTGGTACCTGTTTATTTCTGCGCTTTTCTAGCCATAATAAGTTTCCAGAGTAGAATAATACCGCCCCTAATAGCCCCATAAAGAAATAAACCCAACGGCCGAAGTCACCACCAAAGCTTCCGAAGTGTAAACCGAAGAAACTAGAGACGAGATCACTCCATACACCTTGATCTCCTCCACGTACGCTGCTCGTTGAGATCTCAAATGTATAAGGTTGCATATACAGAAAATCGGTAACTGGGCCTCGCATCAGTTTCTCTGTACTTTTTATTTTAATTGCGGCATTAGGACCTGATTCAGATAAACCACTAAAATCAATTTGCGTAATTACATACTCCGGCGCATATTTATTGATGACGTCCTGTAACTCGACTAACTTTGGTAAATTCTCAACTTTATATACAGCTTCAGATCTCGCTTTGCTCTTAAATAAAGGCTTATCACCATAAATTTGAGCGACTCCTCCATAAATCAAATCATGAAAAGCAAATACAAATACTGTGAAGGAGATAATGATATGAAATGGTAAACTGCTAACACCAATTAAGTTATGAGTATCTAACCAAAACCGCGCTTTTGATTTGTTATTACGCAGCGCAAAAAAACTCTTTGTTAGTGTGGGTAATAAAAAGATTACTCCGGAGATTAACGCAATAAAATATAAAAAAGAGGCAACACCTAAAACATATACACCGGCTTGATCATGCCCTATTTCACCCACTATACCAGCGGTTCGGTGCAAGTAATCAACAAGCATTGACAATTCATTGACATGGCGCAATTCTGCAACCAATTCCCCCTGTTCATCAAGCGTTGCATGGTAAACTTGATCGCCTAAAGATATCCCTCGACCATTGCCTGACTCATACCAAGTTATCGGTGAATGGGCTTCTGAAAAATGTAAGCTAATTGAACCGGCAGCTTTGGGGTAATCCGTCAATACTTTTTGGATTAGAATATCATATTGACTGCTGTGCACTTGTGGTAACTGATAGCTTGGCGGTGTTGCCCATTGATCAATTGCACCTCTAAACATGGTTAATGAACCGGCAAAAAAACCAATAAACAACAACAATCCGGCACAAATCCCTGTCCAAGTGTGTAAAACTTGATATGTTTTGATGATATCGGGACGGATTTTCATAATAAATCCTTGAAGAATATCAAGCAACCAAATACACATACATTGCCAATAAGTAAGCTCATTGCTGCTTCTTTGGCTGTTTTAAACAAATATCCAACAGTTACAATAATCATCCATATTGGAGGGACCATCCACATATGTATTTGTGTCTTCCAAAGTAGACGCTCGCCAGATAATTCACTGTTTAAGCTATCTGGTCCAAACCATGCGAATAAGCCAACTAAACCAAAACTCAGCGTTAAACCTAAAACCAAAGAAATCAGAGTTTTCCATAACCACTGAGGCTGAATTTTTCCTTTTTGCCTATCCTTCATTCTTTACCTTCACAAAAAAAATGGTACTGGGTAGTATTATCAGACATAACATCGTCACCACCAGCCAAGTCATCGCTGCTGCAACACCACTCAATTGTAAGTTCACCACATACAAGGCAGCCATACTACAGCACAAGCTGAGCCCCTTATAATGAGTTGGTAATGGTTTTATAAGTAAATATTGATGCTTATTACTGCAATAGAGCAAAATAACTGACGTTATGACCAAGATAACAAATAAGCTTAAAATCACGCCTTACTCCAAGTCATTATTGATAATTGTAAGTACTCTTAATGGAAACAGTTTGAATTATACCCAAAACACCAAAATACAACAACGATAAAAATAACAATGATAACCATTTTCACTTGGTTATTATCCATTACATTCACGCGCAGCTTAAGTAAAAAGGGCTCATCGATGATGGGGTTTATTGCAGTGATACATACTGAGACATTTATTTACTACATAACCTCAGCTTTGGATAAGCGAATTTGCCCAATAATTTTTCTCACTCTCGGCGTTACTTTCATTTGTAATAGCCCGCTGTTACTGCATAAAAGCGCCTTGAAATTGAACAAAATATCATCATTGGATTGTACGTAAGTTTGTTTGCAAAACATTTTCCACTCCAAAATCCCAACCTAAACATGAGGTTACATAAAAAGCGCTTTAGATAAAGCGCTTGTTCGAAGGTGTATTGTTGCACTACATTTCTTTTTGTTGATGTCGCTTCATTTTTTTGCGCTGAATATTTGAGAGCTTTTCTCGTTGCTGAGCATCTAACAGTTGCCAAATTTGCTGTTTGCTTTTCAATTTTGCTAATAAGACTTGCGCTTTCACAGTCTGCATTTTTGCAATCGTCTCTTTAGCTTGTTGCTCATCGAAATTATCAGCTTCCACTATTGCTTTAAATGTACCTTTATTATCAGCTCGGGCTGCCTTTGCCTGCTTAACTAGGCTGCGCTTTTCGGTTAATATTTCACTAATTCTATTTTGCTGCTCGTCCGTAAGAGCCAACTTCATTGCTGCATGTTTTGTAAGTAAAAAATGTTTTCCACTGTGATGAGCTGAACCGGCATATGTCAGCGATGCGAACAACACTCCGGAACACAATACAATTGATGTTAAGCCACTTTTAATATTCATATTTATTACCTTTCCACTGTAAAATTAGACAACACCTTGAGTGTACGCTGCCTAATGAAAAGCAACGCAAAGCAATGTAAAGGCTGTGTAAAGATCTGCAATTTAATATTCATAGAGGTAAACTAAATAAAACGCCCATAATTGTGAACCGCATGAGTAAATTATTATTAATCGAAGATGATCGAGCGCTCAGTGATTTATTGAGTGAGTATTTAACATCTCAAGGCTGTGACGTTGAACAAGCATTTGATGGTTTATCTGGACTAAGACAAGCGACCAGTAATAACTATGATGTTATCTTGCTCGATGTGATGCTTCCACACTTAGATGGATTTGAAGTACTCAAGAAAATTCGTCTTAGCCACCTAACGCCTATTATAATGCTCACAGCAAAAGGCGACGATTTTGACCGTATTTTCGGTTTAGAGTTAGGTGCTGATGATTATCTTCCCAAGCCATTTAATCATCGGGAATTACTAGCCCGCATCCATGCAATCAGCCGCCGAATCGAATTTGTAAAACAAACTGAACAACATGATCAATTACTATCCTCCTCCCACGTCACACTCAATATCGCAGCCCGCAAAGCCGCGGTAAATAATCATCTACTGGTCTTAACTGGCACTGAGTTTTCGATCTTACAAAAGTTAATGTCTAACATTGGCGACGTGGTCAATAAAGATGCCTTAAGTCAGCATGTACTGGGTAGAAGACTAGCCCCATTTGATCGCTCTATTGATATGCATGTAAGTAATTTAAGAAAGAAAATAGCCAAGTATAGTGATATTCAATGTATTCAAACAATCCGAGGAAGTGGCTATGTTTTCTTGGCTGAATAAATATCGCCCTCTTAATTGTACTCTAAGTAAGCCTGGCTCTTTAGTTTACCAAGCTTTTTTTGGATTTTGGTTAACGATATTAGGCATATTTTTAATGCTGCTATTACTCAGTCAATTACACCCAGAGCAATTAGAGTCAAAAAAATTACGGGGTAAAATGTTAGGCTCATTGATACATATTCAGCACAATTTAGAGCGGTTCGTTAATATTAAACACAAACCCATCGCAAAAGCACTTAAGCACCCACGCCTCAGTGAACATAAATGGTTATATTTATCGCATAAGAAAATAGAAGAGAGTGTGAGTTCTCGACCAAACAAGCAACAACTGGATTTGTCCTTGCTTTTTTTTGAATCTCCAACAGAGCCCCTCTTCATTGTCACCGACAAATACTATGCTTACGGGCCGCTTCCTGTCACTTTAAACAGTGAAGAATATCAGTTATTTCAAATTAAAGCTTTGAAAGCACCCGCTTTTCTTACGCGAATAAAAATGCTGCCATTTTGGTTAAAGGGGCTGGCTATACTCTTACCTTCTATCGTGCTGAGTATTTTATTTAGTCGTCGATTAGTGGCTCCTTTGACGGAACTTGGTAAAGCTGCGAAAAAACTCGCGCAAGGAAAATTATCGGCTAGAGTCACCGTTCCAGCCAAACGCCATGATGAAATTGCTTCGCTAATGCACGACTTCAACTTTATGGCTGAACGCTTATCAAGCAGTGTTCATGCCCATAAACAATTGCTTGCCGATGTGTCTCATGAATTGCGCTCGCCATTAACGCGCCTTACCCTTGCAAATGCCATGGCACAAGACACTCAAGGAACCACACAAAATGGGTACCTAATACGTATTGAGAAAGAAGCAAAGTGTTTAGACCAAATGCTTTCTGACGTCCTAACACTCTCTCGCTTAGAACAAAATCAACAAACATTACAATTGGAGGAAGTCAGTTTAGATGCATTGATGAGTAACCTCCTCAATGATGCACACTTTGAAGCAGAGCAAAAAGACCGTATATTTAACAGTCAACCAATCCCCTCTGTTACCCTTATTTGTGACGGGTCTCTATTAAATAGTGCGATTGAAAATGTCATTCGAAATGCAATTAAATACGCACAAAATCATATCTCGGTGTCTTTTTCGCAAACCGCTGACTCTCTCAGCATTTTTGTTCATGATGATGGCTTTGGAGTCACGGATGAGGCGTTAATCCGTTTATGCCAACCATTTTATCGAGTGTCAGATTCTCGAAATCGAAGTTCAGGGGGAATTGGTTTAGGGCTTGCAATCACTAAACGGGCAGTTTGCGCTCATAATGGTAAACTTATACTTAAACATAACACGCCTACAGGGCTCGCTGCAGAGATACGATTACCACTATGAACTTTTATAGCCACAGTACTGAACTTGCTAAACATCAAGTTGCTATTGAGCAACACTGGCAAAACTGCCAGCAAGGCTACTTTTCAACTCCACAGGGAACGTTATTCTACGCCTACCATATACCAAGAGCAGCAAAGTATAGTCTGGTTTTGGTAAATGGCCGTATTGAGTCAGTTTGGAAGTACCAAGAGCTCCTGTGGGAGCTGGCAAAAAATAATATTGCGGTGTTTAGCTATGATCATATTGGTCAAGGTTTATCAACCCGCACACTGGCAAACTCTCATATTGGACATGTGCGTCGCTTCAGCGATTATTCTGAGGACCTCCATTATTTTATAAAAAATATTGTTGAGCCTAATGCCGTAGGAGAAACCTTCATTTTGGCCCATTCAATGGGCGCTGCTATTAGTTACGAGTACTTATGCCACTATGAGAATAGTATTTCAGGCGCTTTCTTCAGCGCTCCTATGTTTGATATCCAGACACACGAGGTGCCCTATGCACTCGCAAAGTTTATCGCTCATCTGGGCTGTATATTCGGGTTTTCCAAACATTATGCATTTGGACAAAAAGACTATGCACCGCCTGAGTTTTGGGAAAACAAATTAACCCAATGCGCAACCCGTTATCAACGGTTCAGAACTTTATATCATAATGAGCCAGAGCTACGCTTAGGTGGCGTCAGTTTTAACTGGTTAGCGCAAGTATTCAAATATGTTGCAAAAGCTAACACTTTATCAACCACCACACCAATACACATTGCCAGTGCAAACAATGACATGATAGTAAACAACCAAGCGCAGTTCAGTATGGCTACTCGACATGACAATGTAACACTGAGCCAATATGTCGAGGCGCGTCATGAGCTGCTATGTGAAACAGATGATATTAGACACGCAGTCCTGACGGATATGTATGAATTTTATGACGCGTTGGCATTTACAGCTAAAGACACCGGGTCTTGATGGATAAGTACATCAACGTCTCCCTCAAATGCCGCTTCAATACTTTGAACCACTTCATCTGCAACATGGTGAGCCCTTATCAAAGGTAAATTATCATCTAATTCTAAATGCAGCTGTATAAATTTCACTTTGCCACTTTGTCGAGTCCGCAGTTCATGAATCCCAAAAACATCCTCATGACTGGATGCCAACAAGACGATTTCACTCTTTTCATCATCTGGCAATTCTTTATCCATCAAATGGTCTGCACTTTCTTTAGCAATATCCCAACAGTTATAGAGTAAGTAACCAGCCACCCCTATAGCAAAAAGCGGGTCTGCATATATAACACCATAGTAGGATAAAAGAATAGCTATCAGGACTGCAACATTCAGTAATATATCGCCTTTATAATGCAAAGCATCCGCTTTAACCGCAATTGATTGAGTCCGTTTCAATACTTGATGCTGTACAAATACCACAAGTAATGTACACACTATCGCAAATAGACTCACCCAAACACCGAGTAGCGAATGGCCTAATTCAACTGGGTTAAAGATACGCTCAATACCATGAAAAACCAATAAGCAGGCTGAGCCAGCAATAAATGCAGCTTGTCCAAGCCCTGCCAAAGCTTCAGCTTTACCATGCCCAAAGCGATGGTCATCATCCGCCGGTCTTAGCGCATAACTCAACACTAAGAAACTCATCATGGACGCGCTAATGTCCAACATAGAATCTGTCAATGAGCCCAACATCGCGGCGCTGCCAGATGACAGCCAAGCCCAACACTTAGTAGCAATCATTAGGCTCACCATAATCATGGTAAATATACTAGAAAATCGGACTAAAACATCATAACTGTGCTTCACAACACCCTCCACCGTTACTAACTTGGCGATACTACTGTACATAACCTAGCACATGCAAATTAACGGCACATGACATCACTTTTAAAATAGTTATCGCACTGGTAACTTTTCGATATACTAACGTTATTACATTATTCGAGGTTACTATGTTAGATATTGTACTATATCAACCAGAGATCCCGCCTAATACAGGCAATATCATTCGTTTATGTGCGAATACGGGCTACGCACTACATTTAATAGAACCGTTAGGGTTCGATTGGGACGATAAACGCGTGAAGCGTGCGGGATTAGATTATCATGAATTTAGCAATGTGCAACGTCACGCCTCATTTGCTGAATATATGGAAAAACAACAGCCAACACGTGTATTCGCTTGCACCACCAAGGGCACTAAATACCATCATCAGCCAGATTATCAAGCCGGTGACTGCCTGTTATTCGGCCCTGAAACCCGAGGCTTACCTGATGATATTATTTTTTCATTACCAGAAGAGCAACGCTTGCGAATTCCAATGCGCCCGGATAGCCGCAGCATGAATTTATCCAATGCCGTCGCAGTGTTTGTTTATGAGTCTTGGCGACAATTAGACTTCGTTAACGCGAAGTAGTAGCACCATCTGATACAATAAGTGGGCATGTACAAAAAGCGGAGAAGTTACTCCGCTTTTTGTTCTCTGCTAAGCAATGCCACCGCAGCTTCTTTAACATCTTTTTGTTGATAAAGGACTTGATAAATTTGTTCAGTGATCGGCATTTCGATGCCTGAGCGTTTTGCTAAAAGGTAAACCTCTTTGGTATTTCTAAACCCTTCAACAACTTGCCCTATACTATCCATGGCCTCTTGCACAGCAAGACCTTTGCCTAATGCAAGTCCAAAACGGCGATTTCTTGATTGGTTATCTGTACATGTGAGAATTAAATCCCCAAGCCCAGCCATCCCCATAAAAGTCTCTGAACGAGCACCCAATGCACACCCTAACCGACATAACTCAGCCAAGCCTCGAGTTATCAAAGCCGTTCGTGCATTTGCACCAAAACCAAACCCATCAGACATACCAGCACCAATCGCAATCACATTTTTAACAGCACCTCCCAATTGGATCCCAATAAAATCATCATTGTTATACACTCTAAATGAGCGCCCACAATGAAGTAATTTTGCCAGCTCTGCTGCAAATTCATTATGCGTAGCAGAAACGGAAATTGCTGTAACTAACCCTGCGGCCATTTCTTTAGCGAACGTGGGCCCTGACAGTACTGCCAGTGGAATAGTATTCCCGAGTTTTTGTGTCGCCACATCTTGTAGCAATCGACCCGTTTCTGGCTCTAGCCCTTTAGTTGCCCAAGCAACTCTGGCATTGGGTAATAAATCATTTCGAACTTGCTCTAAGGTTTGTCCGAAAGCATGGCTTGGAACAACCACTAAAACGAGTTCACTGGCTTGTACGGCTTTCTGTAAGTTTGCTTCTAAAGTCAGAGAATCAGGGAAGATAATGTCCGGTAAGTAACGTTGGTTCTTGCGCTCAGCTGCTAGCGTCTCAACGTCTTGCTTGTTTCTACCCCATAACGTCACTTTATGACCATTTCGGGCAAAACAAATAGCAAGGGCGGTGCCATAAGACCCCGCCCCTAAAACAGTTACAGCTGTATGTGCTGATGTCATCAATTATGCGTCAGCAGTTTGCTCTGCTTGCGCAGCTCGTTGTTGCATGTACTGAGAAAACAATGCATCAAAGTTAACTGGTGCTAGGTTTAACTGTGGGAAAGTACCACGGTTAACAAGGCCTGCTACTGCTTCACGCGCATATGGGAACAAAATATTAGGGCAATAAGCACCTAGCATATGCGCCATTTGTAGCTCTTCCAATTCAGCAATAGAGAAGATCCCTGCTTGTTGAATTTCACATAAAAATGCCGTTTCCTCACCTATTGTTGCAGTCACAGTCAATGCAAGAACAACTTCATATACATTCTCGTCAAGCTTATTTGAACGCGTGTCCATGTCTAGTTTAACTTCAGGTGTCCACTCTTTTTGGAAGATAGCTGGAGAGTTAGGCGTTTCAAACGAGACATCTTTAGTAAAGATACGTTGAATGTTAAATTGTGCGCCTTCTTGTTGCTCTGCCGCTGCGTTTTGATTTTGTTCAGTCATGAGTGTTCCTAAATTAAATTTTTTGTTTGTATAATTATGCTGTTAGCAAGGTATCGAGTTTACCTTGGGCTTCTGTGGCCATAAGGTCGTCACAACCACCAATATGCTTATCATTGATAAAAATTTGCGGTACAGTATATGCCCCGTTCGCTTTATCAATCATTTCATCACGTAGCTCAGGTTGAACACCAATATCATACTCTGTATATGTGACACCTTTTGCATCAAACAATGCTTTGGCACGATGACAAAATGGGCAGTAATCTTTACTGTATATAACAACCTGGCTCATTGAATTCTCTCTTTATTTTCCTGACGTAGTCGGTAAGCCTGCATTTTGCCAAGCTCCCATACCACCATTTAATACGTAAACCTGCTCAAATCCAGCTTTATGCATGGTATTTGCGATGCCAGAAGCAGTCATACCTGTGGTACATACCAATATAATGGGTTTGCTTTTTAGTTTTTCAAGGCCAACAAATTCACTTTGTTTTGCTTTTTCAGCGCTTAAATGTTTGGCGCCGGCTATTTGTCCTGCATTAAACTCTTTTATCGCTCTGATATCAACAACCTGACCTTCTTCTCGGTTAACCAACAACGTCAATTGCTGAGGGTTAATTTGTCTAATTGCAGAAAACTTACTTTTTATAAAGCTGCTCACTATCATTGCGACTATCGCCAACCAAATAATACTCAATACAGCATGATTGCCAACAAATTCAATATATTGTTCCATGAACCTTCCAACTTTAATCTCGCAGCAAAACGCAGCGATTATGTATGATTTTTAATAACCCCGAAGTATACATTTTGCGATCACTTGGGTATAGCCCTTTATTAGTCCACCATTAAACAAATCATCATGCCTCCTTATGCTTCACCGCTTGATTTATCATTTGAACCACTCCAACGTGAGCATAAATCATCGTTCACGGGCTGAACATTGATACAAAACAAGGTATGCTAGAGCTAGACATCGTGCCATATTTCAGGAGCTCAAATGACTGCACAGAAAAAACCACTTGTTTTAATGATTTTAGATGGTTGGGGTTACAGAGAAGAAACAGAAAGTAATGCAATTTTAGCCGCTAATACCCCAGTATTAGATGAGTTATGGCAAACCCAACCTCATACACTCATTTCAGGTTCTGGTTTAGATGTGGGTTTACCTGATGGGCAAATGGGCAACTCCGAAGTTGGCCATGTGAATTTAGGTGCTGGGCGCATCGTTTATCAAGACTTTACCCGTATAACTAAAGCCATTGATGATGGTGAGTTCGCACATAATCCAATACTTGTCTCCAATATTGACAAGGCTGTTGCAGCCAATAAAGCAGTTCACCTAATGGGCCTTCTGAGCCCTGGCGGTGTTCATAGTCATGAAGACCATATTGTTGCCGCTATTGAATTGGCTGCCGCACGTGGCGCAAAGCAAGTTTATTTTCATGCATTTCTAGATGGCCGAGATACGCCACCCCGTAGTGCCGAAGCATCTATCAAACGCATTGAAACTACCTTCGAAGCATTGCAATGTGGTCGATTAGCCTCAGTGGTAGGCCGCTACTATGCGATGGATAGAGATAACCGTTGGGAACGTGTTGAGACGGCGTTTGATTTAATGGTTTGTGCACAAGCACCTAACCACTATAGCTCAGGTATTGAAGCACTGAATGCAGCCTATGAACGTGATGAGAATGATGAATTTGTCACGGCTTCAATTATCCAGCCGCAAGATGCCTCCGCTGCCACAATTAACGATGGCGATACCGTTATATTTATGAATTTTAGAGCCGATAGAGCGCGTCAAATGACCCGTGCTTTTGTTGATAAAGAATTTACTGGTTTTGCTAAAAAGCGCTCTCCAAAGTTAAGCGCCTTTGTTATGATGACTGAGTACGCCGCAGATATCGATGCGCCAGTTGCATTTGCACCTGAAGCACTCCATAACGTACTCGGAGAATGGCTCGCCAAACATAATAAAACTCAACTTAGAATTTCTGAGACGGAAAAATATGCACACGTTACCTTCTTTTTCAGTGGTGGACGTGAAGACCTTTTCGACGGCGAAAAACGAGCTCTTATTCCTTCCCCTCAAGTCGCAACGTATGATTTGCAGCCTGAAATGAACTCTGAACTACTGACCGATACCTTAGTTGAAGCCGTTCATAGCGGTGAGCATGATGTGATCATCTGTAATTACCCAAATGGTGATATGGTTGGACATTCTGGGGTATTTGACGCCGCAGTAAAAGCCTGTGAAGCTGTCGATACATGCATCGGTCGTGTCGTCTCTGCACTCAAAGAAGTCGGCGGTGAAGCGCTCATTACAGCAGATCATGGTAACGCAGAGCAAATGGCTAACCCAGCAACAGGTCAAGCTCATACAGCCCACACCAGTGAACCTGTACCTTTTATTTACGTTGGTCGTGATGCGCAGCCTCATGCAGGCAAAGCGCTCAGCGACGTTGCACCGACCATATTGCACTTAATTGGTATGGAACAGCCAGCTGAAATGACCGGTACTCCAATTATGACGATAAAATAAGTATGCACTCCTCCTTTCTCAGGTGTGTTTTGTTTTTATGTTTACTGGCCGCAACGTATGTTACGGCCAATGAATCTCGTACAAAGCAAGACTTAACCGAAGTACAAAAAGAGCTTAAAAAAAACCAAAAAAACTATCAACAACAAAGAAAAGCAATTTCAGTTTTACAACAAAAATTGCAAGCACAAGAACTCGATATTGCCAAAAATGCGAAAGCTTTATCGTTAACTCAGCGTGGTATCAATGAAAACCAACAACAGCAATATGCACTTTTAAACGAGTCTAAGCGTCTTAATAATAAAAAGCGAAAATTACAAAGTTTACTGGCTGCGCAGCTAAAAAGCGCTTACATGACGGGTACTCACGATTACTCCAAGATGCTATTAAATCAAGAGCTTAGCGCCACATTTGAGCGTACTTTAAGTTATTATGATTATTTTAATAAAGCACGTATAACACAATTAGATACTTTGAAAAGCGTCGTTGCACAACTGGCTGAAAATCAAAATCGTCTCGCTCGAAAAAAAAATCAACTAGCACATTTGCTCACTCAACAAACTGAACGCAAAAGTGCGCTCGCAAAAATGCAGCTTCAACGAAAAAAGAACTTAACGACACTAGATGCAACCTTAAATGAAACGCAAGAAGCCATTTCTTATTTAAAAGAAAATGAACAAACTTTACTAAGCGCATTAGAAAATTTAGCTAAAGTAACAGTCCCAGAAGAGGTGGTTCTCAATGGTCTTGCCCAATACAAGGGAACACTCACACTCCCTAGTAAGGGCCGAATTAAACACCGCTTTGGCCAACGAAAACATGCCGGTATGAGCTGGAAAGGGATCGTCATTCAATCTCCAAATGGACAAGCAATTAAAAGTATCAATCAAGGCCAAGTTGTTTTTGCTGATTGGTTAAATGGATTTGGCTGGGTCATTGTCATTGATCATGGTAGAGGTTTTATGAGCTTATACGGCCATGCGCAAACACTGCTAAAAGATGTTGGTGACCTAGTAACGAGCCAAGAACCAATTGCTTTAGTTGGACAAAGCGGCGGACAATCAAGTTCTGGTCTATACTTTGAAATACGGCATAAGGGAAGCGCTGTCGACCCAGTAAAATGGTGCAGAGCAAGTTAATTGATTAACTGTGCTGCCCAAGACATTGGAGCAGCACATGAAAAAATCACATCAAATAGCAGCGAGCACACACTGCATACATAATCACTGGCAGATGGTTATAACGACGCTGCTATTTTGCATTGCACTACAGCTACATACGGTCAATGCAGCCACGCAATTTGACAATGAACAAATTAATGAAATTGTCTACCATATCCACACTTATTACGTGGAAGATATTCCGCTTAGCCATATTCAAGCAAACAACATAAACTCACTATTTAAAGATTTAGACCCTTACTCAAAATATCTTTCAGAACATGAGCTTGAAGCTATTTTCAGTGCTGCCAATGGTCGCTACACAGGTATTGGGATTGAGGTTGAGCGAGTTGATGAGCGCATTGTCATCGTCAATACTTTACCCGGCTCGCCTGCTGCGCAAGCAGGTATCGAAGGCGGAGATAAACTGGTTGCAATTGGACAAACTGATGTGACGAAAAAAGACATAGCCCATGTATCTAAACTGCTTCGGGCCGCCAAGTTCGCAACCATCAACATCACCGTAGAGCGTGCAAAAACCAACCTGACACTTGCTCTTCGTAGACAGGAAATAAACTTAGAAAGTGTTAGCAGCCAACTGTTAAAAAGCGGAAATGGCTATATTGAATTAAATAGTTTTAATAACCATAGCTATCATGATGTATCACGACACATCAATAAACTTATTAGCAGAAATGGCGCGCCATTAACAGGGCTTATTATTGACTTACGAGATAATCCAGGCGGCACACTCAGCAGTGCGGTGGCAATTTCTGATTTGTTTTTACAGGCCGGCACCATTGTTACAACAAAAGGCCGGTTCTTTGACGCAAACCAGCGTTTCAGTGCAGAGCACGGCGATATCTTAAATGGTGCCCCGATTGTTGTGTTAATCAATGAACAGTCAGCTTCTGCAGCAGAAATACTTGCGGGCGCATTGCAAGATAACGGTAGAGCATTAATTATTGGCAAACAATCCTATGGCAAAGGATCTGTGCAATCTTTAATTCCTTTAGGCAATGGTACCACCGCATTAAAACTCACAACCGCCCGTTACTTTACTCCGTCAGGGCAATCTATTGAAGGTGTTGGCATTAAACCTGATATCATTATCACGCCACAAAGCCTTTCGAATTTAAGCAAAGACGTTATAATGAATGGTGAACAAACGAACAAAATTACCGTGTTAGCAAAGCTGGACTCGCACATCATGACAGCTAAAAGGTTGCTACAAAAATAACGATTAAAACATATAACAATAATTATAGTAGGCACCGTGTTAAAGATATTTGTTTGGGGGGTTATTTGCTTTTGCTTAGCGCTCGCACCTAGTTATGCAAAACAAATTGCCATCGTTATTGATGACGTTGGCAATCATGAACGTGATCTTGAGCTTCTGAACCTCCCGGGCCAGTTGTCTTTTTCGATCTTACCTCATACACCATACTCGCAACTATTTGCTCGCTTAGCGAGTAAAGAAAATAAAGAACTCCTATTACACGTGCCAATGCAATCTATCGAAAATAAGGTACTCGGTCCTGGCGCCCTAACGCTAAAGATGAATAAATGGCAGTTACAAACAACACTTGGCCATGCTCTTGCAACACTTCCTCAAGTAAGAGGCGTAAATAATCATATGGGATCAGCGCTTACGCAATATATTACCCCTATGAACTGGACGATGGAGGTACTCAAAAAACGAGGTTTATTTTTTTTAGATAGTCGTACAACAGAACAAACACAAGCCCAGCATGCAGCTAATTTATACGGTGTGAGAAACATTGGACGCCATGTCTTTTTAGACAATGTCCCCACAGAAGATGCGTTACAATCACAGTTAACACAGCTCAAACTCCTTGCACAAAGTCAAGATTCAGCCATTGCGATTGCTCATCCATACCCAACCACTATTTCATTTTTGAACAAAGCTTTACCTGAGTTAATTGCGCAGGGTTTTGAACTTGTGCCGGTTTCCCAGCTCGTCCAACATAAATATATTCAGTTAGCACAACAACAAAATACGCACTTACCTAACAATCGACGAGGGATTAAATAAAACATTTATACCGATTAATTGATATCGCTCAGGTATTCCCCACTTTACTCTTCAAATTTCGCCAGCTTCAGTTATAACTAATATACCAAGTTTAATTATAGGTATCCGAATGCTACAAACAGTTTCTGATCTGATGACACATAAGCCCTATAGCGTCAATCAAGAGCAATCTTTACGTGATGCTCACGATTTAATGCGCACCAAAAACGTTCGACATATTCCTGTTACCAATGAACAAGGCTCTCTCTGTGGTATGTTAACCCAAAAAATTATGATTGCTGAGGTAATGCGGATCATTGCCACCTATGGGCCGACTGCACTTGAAAGAAAAGAAAAACATACATTAGTAAGTGACATTATGGCCACTGACTTTGTTTGTATTGGACCTGAAGAAAACTTGAGTAAAGTAGCACAATTTTTTGTTGATAATCGCCACGGGTGTATGCCTGTAACTAATGTTCAAAAAGAGCTAATAGGGATATTAACCTCGTCAGATTTTGTTCGCTTGGCGGCTGCTTTGCTCTCGTAAAACACAGCGGGTAAATAAAAAGCATGCTTGGCATACTCTTTATTTACTCACTAAAATACAATTTATGCTTTTTCTTGTAATGTTCTGGCTATCGTGCGCATACCCAATGTCGTTGCTCCAGCAGCCCATTGCCCACCAGCACTATTTTGAAATGCAGCAGCTAAATCAATATGTACCCAACCTTGACCTTCATTTGGAACAAACCGAGCCAAAAAGCCTGCTGCATTTGACGCACCACCAAAACCACCACCTTTTTGTGCTCTGCTATTAGCAGTATCAGCATACGGTGAAGGACAGTTATTCTTGTGCCACGGCTCTAAAGGCAACGGCCATGCGGCTTCAAATTCATCACTGGCAAATTGTTGAACATCATTAACTAACGCTTTATCTAATCCAAATAAGGCGTTATATTCTTGCCCGACCGCTACCAAAGCTGCACCCGTCAATGTTGCTGCATCAATGATAAGCTCCGCTCCCGTTTCACCCGCGGCCATCAAGCCATCAGCCAATACTAAGCGCCCTTCAGCATCAGTGTTAACAATCTCGACCGTTGTGCCATTTTTATAGGTCAAAATATCGCCAAGCTTATATGCGTGACCTGAAATTAAGTTTTCAGCACAACATAAAAACAACTTAATACGCTTTTTCATACCACGCTGGATTGCCAAAGCAAGGCCGGCCGTGACCGTTGCAGCACCACCCATATCGCATTTCATACCCAGCATACCTTCGCTAGACTTGATTGAGTAACCGCCAGAATCAAACGTGATCCCTTTACCAACCAATGCAGCACTCACCGGCGCATCTTTATCCCCTGTCGGATTGTAGTCTAACTCCAACAATACAGGGGGACGTTCACTACCTCGACCAACCTCATGGATGCCTATCCATTGTTGCTCCAGTAGTGCTTTACCTTTGATGATCTGATAACTCACATGCTCTGGCGCTAAAGATTGAATAAACTCTGCTGCATTTCCAGCCAAGCTTTCTGGATACACATCTTCAGCGGTGCCGTTAATCATGCTGCGAGCCCACGTTGCAGACTTCTGTAACGCAATCAATTCATTCAAATCTGACTGTGCATTTTCAATGAATGTAACGCCACTTAACTGTTTAGGACTAACATAACCTTGATAAAACGCCCATTGAGATTCGGTACACCACACATCGCCCAAAAGCGTCACATTTTTTACGCCTTGCTGCGCAATACTTCGTGCGGCCTTTTGAACATTTTTCAATGTTTCAGTTTCTTGCAAGTGAATGGTTGCACCATCTTCAGTGAATGACAGGCTTGTGCCTTGCCCCCAATGAGGGGCAGCAGCTTGCTCACTTAATCGAACAATAAATTTATCAGACATTTTATCCTAACCTTAGCGCTTATATAATGATGAGCAGTGTACACTAGCCCTTTACATCACCCAACTGACTTGCGATTAATATATGAAATTTTCTAGTACATTAAGTCAAGCCCGATTAATTAAGCGCTATAAGCGATTTCTCGTTGATTTAATTGACACTAATGGTGTTGAATTCACAGTTCATTGCGCTAATACAGGTAAAATGACTGGGTGTGCTGACCCCGGTTTTCGAGCCTATTACTCAACGAGTGACAATACAAAACGAAAATACCCCCACTCTCTTGAAATAACTAGCAACCATCTTAAGCAGATGATTTGTGTAAACACCAATCATGCAAATAAAGTGGCTATTGAAGCCATTAAATACCACAAAATACCTGAACTTAGCGATTATCAACACACGCATAGCGAAGTTAAATATGGTAACGAAAATAGCCGTATCGATATCCTATTAAGCGATGATAAGAAACAAGATTGTTATGTCGAGGTCAAGTCGGTAACTCTTTTAGAGCAACAACAAGGATATTTTCCAGATACCCAAACACTTCGCGGGCAAAAACATATCCGAGAGTTAATGACTATGAAACAACAAGGAGATCGAGCCGTACTTTTATTTATTGTTATGCACAGTGGTATCAACTCAGTAAAACCAGCAGCACATATCGATCCCGAATATGCTAAACTGCTTGTTAAAGCAAAAGAAATTGGTGTTGAAATTTATGCTTATAACACCATAATCAGCCTTGATGAGATAAAAATAAAACAACGTGTACCGGTATTAATGGCTTGAGTTTTAAAAACCAGCCCCCATATCGCTGCTCATTAGAATTTAACCTCTATGACTGATTCTTACCCACTCAATTGTTAACTTTTGAGACAAAGTATTTGCTAAGGGTGTGAGATTCTGCTATTTATAGCCGCCGGCGTTAGCTGGGGTGTTGTGTTAAGGATTTAGGAGAATGCTATGCCAGACCAAAAGAAACTAGGGTTGTTGGCTCAAGCCGGTTTACAACCATATCAGGAAAAACCAGGCGAAGAATACATGAATGACGTACAACGTACGCATTTTAAAGCAATATTAGATGCATGGCGTAAAGATCTACGTAATGAAGTTGATCGTACAAAAACGCATATGCAAGATGAAGCAGCAAACTTTCCAGATCCTGTAGACCGTGCAGCGCAAGAGGAAGAGTTTTCTTTAGAGTTACGTACACGTGACCGTGAGCGTAAACTGATTAAGAAAATTGAGAAAACACTGCAACTGATTGAAGATGATGACTTTGGCTTCTGTGAGTCTTGTGGTATTGAAATTGGGATCCGTCGTTTAGAAGCCCGCCCTACAGCTGACTTATGTGTCGACTGTAAAACACTGGCCGAGATTAAAGAAAAACAAAACGGCAGAGGTTAAACTCTGCCATTTATGCTAACCCCAGCATTACCCATCCAAGGGAGCTATCGTGGCCGGTTTGCTCCTTCGCCATCAGGATCACTGCATTTTGGTTCACTTGTAGCTGCACTCGCAAGTTATTTAGCAGCGAAAGTACATGATGGTCAGTGGTTAGTCCGTATGGAAGATATAGATACTCCAAGAATGCTTAAGGGCGCTGATAGTGATATTTTACGCACGCTCGATGCTTTTGGCTTACATTGGGATGGAGAAGTCGTTTACCAAAGCCGTCGGCATGACTACTACAACGATGCGTTAAACACACTCCAACAACAAAATTTAATTTACGCCTGCACATGCACACGCAAAGAAATTAAACTACAAGGCGGTTTATATACAGGGCATTGTCGTCACGCTAATCACCCTCCGACAAACAATGCACTGAGAATTAAACAACATCACCCCATATTACAATACAACGACATGGTACAGGGTAAAGTCTATACGTCTGAGCAAATAGCTCACGAAGACTATATCGTTAAACGCCGTGATGGCCTTTATGCATATCAACTCGTTGTTGTACTCGACGATATAGATCAAGGTATTTCTCATATTGTTCGTGGTGCCGATTTACTTGAACCCACCGCTCGACAGTTAGGTTTATTTCAACAGCTGGGCCACACTCCACCTGAATTTGCCCATATTCCCGTGATTGTAACTAAACCAGGGTTTAAATTGTCAAAACAAAATCACGCGCCTGCAATTAATGAAAGTAATCCAATTCCAACTTTGTGCTCAGCCCTTAAATACTTGGGCGTCGAGACACCTGAAGACATCATGCATACCAATATTGATAATATTCTACATTGGTCACAAGCACACTTCAGCTTAAGCGCGATTCCTGCTGTTTCTGAACGTCAATTTATAGAATACGCCTGATCTACGATTATTTATCACCTGTAACTTAATTTTTTCACGTTGCTGGTATATCATAGCGAGCCTTGCAAAATTGCCTACACTGTAAGCGGTTTCAAGCAACCACCTTAGGCGCCGTATTAATTGCTGATAAATACAGTGATTAACCACTAATAAGTGAGCCTAGTATTAAGTCGAGCATGCATCGGTATGAGTTTTTAGGAGACAGGTTATTATTTCTAAGCTATTAAAATTTTGCAGACAGCTAGTCAATGGTGAGAAAAGCTCATCAGATCTTGTCACCTGTACTGACCCTCAAGTGGTTCCCCGCAGTGAGCACAGTATTTCTCGCAAACAATTTAGCCCAAATGCAATCAAAGTACTTTATCGCCTAAAAGATGGCGGTTACGATGCCTATTTAGTAGGTGGTTGCATTCGTGATATTTTGTTAGGTGTTGAGCCCAAAGACTTTGATGTAGTCACCAATGCAACTCCAGAACAAATAAAAAAGTTATTTCGCAATTGCCGCCTAATTGGTCGCCGGTTTCGCTTAGCCCATATCGTTTTTGGACGTGAAATTATTGAAGTTGCTACCATGCGCGGCCACCACGAAGCCAGTGCCAGTAAAAATCAAACCAGTCAGTCGAGTGAGCATGGCCAATTACTGCGTGATAATGTGTATGGCACGATAGAAGAAGATGCTGAGCGCCGAGACTTTTCTATTAATGCGCTTTATTATTCTATCAAGGATTTTACTATTCATGACTTTGCCAATGGTATGAATGCCATTGCCAATCGAAAAATAGAGCTGATCGGTGACCCTGAAACACGTTATCGTGAAGATCCCGTGCGCATGTTAAGAGCGGTGCGATTTGCCACCAAGTTAGATATGGAAATAGCACAACCAACGAAAGCTCCTATTTCTGAACTAGCTGATTTGCTATCGCATATTCCTGCAGCTCGTTTATTTGAAGAAACATTGAAATTATTTTTAAATGGAAAGGCCGAAGCTAATTATCATATGCTACGTGAGTTTGGTTTATTCAAACAGCTGTTCCCTGCTTTAGACGATATTATCGAAAATAGTGAAACAGGCTTTGAAACGCGCTTTATTGCTCAAATGTTTGCTAACACTGACAAACGTATTAATGCAGAGAAAAAAGTTACGCCAGCGTTTGTTTACGCCGCTTTATTGTGGTTTCCACTATTAAAACGCAGTGAACAGCTACAACAAGAAAACATGCCTATTTTTGATGCCTACGCACAAGCTATGAATCATGTCTTGAGTGAAAACGCACAAAGTGTAGCAGTACCTAAGCGATTTACACTCGGTGCAAGAGATATTTGGCATATTCAATTACGCTTAGATAAACGTGGTGGACAACGCGCATACCGGATCAGTCAACAGCCTCGTTTCAAAGCTGCTTACGACTTCTTATTACTTCGAGTTGAAAGTGGAGAGCAAGAACAAGCTGAATTAGCTGAGTGGTGGACAAACTATTTACAACAAGATATAAACGGTCAGAAAGAAATGGTACGTTCATTAGGCCCTAGTGAGTCAAACAAGCCTCGACGTCGCTTTCGTCGAAAGCCTAAAAAGAAGCCTAGTGAGTCATGAGCACTGTCTATATAGGGTTAGGCGCTAACCTAGATAACCCTAGCGCACAGCTTCACAGTGCAATAGCAACTCTTAAAAAAATAACGACCTGTGAGCTGCTGGCTGTCTCTAAATTTTATGCTTCAAAGCCAATGGGGCCTCAAGATCAACCTGATTACGTGAATGCGGTGGCTAAATTGACAACGTCGCTGGCCCCTGAGCCATTTTTAGATGTTTTACAGTCAATCGAGTTAGAACAAGGCAGGCAGCGTAAAAATGAACGTTGGGGTGCGCGCACTTTAGATTTAGATATTTTGTTATTTGGCAATGAGGTGATTGATTCTCAAAGATTAGTCATCCCACATTATGGGTTATGTGAGAGAGAGTTTGTGGTCTACCCCTTACTCGAGATCGAACCATACCTCGTTTTACCTGATGGTCGAAAACTACAGGACGTCAGTGAACACGTTGCATTAAATAACTTAATAGCACTTAATTAATGAAATGATTACTGTATATCAAGGGGAATGGACATGGCTAAAGTAACAGTGTCAACGTTGGCGAAGATGAAACATGCGCAGAACAAAATTACGGCGTTAACCGCCTATGATGCAAGCTTCGCAAAATTATTTTATGACAATGGCGTGGACATTGTGTTGGTTGGCGACTCACTTGGTATGGTATTACAAGGCGCTGATGATACGTTAGCAGTGACCACCGATGAAATTGCTTACCATACCCGTTGTGTGCGCGCTGGAAGTAAAGAACTATTTGTGGTCGCAGACATGCCATTTATGAGTTATGCAAATCCACAACAAAGCTGTGATAATGCTGCTAAATTAATGCGTGCTGGTGCCAATATGGTGAAGTTAGAGGGTGGCGAATGGTTATATGAAACTATTCAAACTCTCACCCAACAAGGCATTCCTGTATGCGGCCATTTAGGCCTTACACCACAATCAGTCCATGTGTTTGGGGGTTTTAAAATACAAGGTCGAGAACAAGCACAGGCTGATAAAATGGTTGCTGACGCACAAGCCTTAGAACAAGCTGGTGCACAGCTACTCGTCATTGAGTGTATTCCGTCAGCACTTGCCAAACGTATTTCTGAAGCCGTTAATATTCCTGTCATTGGCATTGGGGCAGGTAAAGATACCGATGGACAAATATTAGTAATGCATGATCTTGTTGGGATTTCTGCGGGTTATATTCCTAAGTTTTCCAAAAACTATTTAGCTGAAACGGGCAACATGCCAGAAGCAGTTAAACAATACTGCGCCGACGTTAAATCAGGCACCTTTCCAACTAGCGAACATGAGTTTAGTTAATGCAATCAACCTCAGAAATTAAATCATTACGTAGCCAAATTAAAGCGTGGCGACAGCAAGGGCTGAGCATTGCATTTGTACCAACAATGGGAAATTTGCATTTAGGACACTTTTCACTTGTTGAAAAAGCCAAAACACTCGCAGATAAAGTTGTTGTCAGTATATTTGTCAATCCTATGCAGTTTGGTGAAAATGAAGATTTAGATAATTACCCTCGCACCCTAGACGAAGATAAAAAAGGGTTAGCAGAGCTTGGCACTGATATTGTTTTTACACCTTCTGTTGCATCTATATACCCTAATGGCTTAAGTGCTCAGAGCTATGTCGACGTGCCTGGTATATCACTGGGTTATTGCGGGGGTAAAAGGCCCGGCCATTTTAAAGGCGTTGCAACCGTCGTGACGAAATTGTTTAACATGGTACAACCCGATTTCGCATGTTTCGGTGAAAAAGATTATCAGCAACTGCAAGTCATCAAAACCATGGTACGCGACCTCTCGATGCCAATTGAAGTTGTCGGTGTTGCAACACAGCGAGAATTTTCAGGTTTGGCAATGAGTTCTCGTAATGGCTATTTAAGCGAGACAGAGAAGGAAACAGCGAAAGCGCTTTATCAATCCCTACTAGAGATCTCGACTCAACTTAAAGCAGGTAACCACAACTTTGCTCAATTAGAACTTGATGCAAAAGTGTCACTAGAACAAAAAGGTTTAAAAGCTGATTACTTTGCTATCGCAAATAAAGATACACTAAATCCTGCTACACTTGGAGATGATCACTTGGTGATCTTAGCGGCTGCCTTTTTAGGATCAGTACGCTTAATAGATAACTTACAAGTCTCTATCTAGAAGGAAGTAAGATGAAAACTGTACTGTCACTCTGTGCAATATTACTATTAAGTGCATGCCAAAGTAACAATTCAGCAGAATTGAATCAATGTGCTCAACAAAATTATCAATGTGAAACAAGCTGTGTGAACAGTAATACACCAGAAACAATGTCACATCAAATATGTAATAATGAATGTATTGAAACTTTTAATCAGTGCAAAGTTCAAGCCCAGCAACTGACGAAGAGTAAAACTCGGCAGTACCAATAAGTTAATTTTACAAAAAAACCGCTCAAATGAGCGGTTTTTTTATCTGTTATTCTTACAGTAAACCAAGCTTTTTCAGTTCAACGGTCGCCATTTTGCTTGAAAGTGGTACATAACCGTCTTTCTCAACAATTTTTTGTCCATCTTTTGATAAAACCATTTTTAGAAATTCAGCTTCAATAGGTGACAATGCTTTATTCGGGTGCTTATTTACATAAACATATAAAAATCGAGATAATGGGTATTTCCCTTTAGCAACATTTTCTAATGTAGCATCAACAAAACTATTACCTTTTTTAGCTAATGGTACAGTACGTACACCTGACGTTTTATAACCAATACCCGAGTAACCAATAGCATTCACAGATGATGAAATTGACTGTACAACAGATGCCGAACCAGGCTGTTCATTCACGTTATTACGGAAGTCGCCTTTACACAGAGCTTTTTTCTTAAAGTAACCGTATGTACCTGATACCGAATTACGTCCATAAAGTTGAACATCTTTGGCAGCCCAATCTCCAGCTAAACCTACGTCACTCCAACGCTTAACTTCGTCTGTAGCACCACACTTACGTGTTGATGAAAAAATAGCGTCAACTTGATCAATGCGTAAGCCTTCAATCGGATTATCTTTATGTACAAAAACGGCAAGTGCATCAATAGCTACACGGACTTCTGTTGGCTTATATCCATAACGTTTCTCAAAGGCTTCAATTTCTTTTGACTTCATTTTTCGGCTCATTGGGCCAAAGTTAGAAGTTGCCTCTGTTAATGCTGGAGGCGCTGTTGAAGAGCCAGCTGCCTGAATTTGAATATTCACATTAGGGTAAATACGTTTGTACTCTTCAGCCCAGAAGGTCATCATATTGGCAAGGGTATCAGAACCAACTGAAGAAAAATTACCTGAAATACCACTCGTTTTATTATACTCAACTAGGTTTTTATCTAACGCTGACGCCTGTGTTGCGACAAGTGTTGTTACAGCTACGCCCATAGCGGCGACTAAACTTTTGAATTTCATTTGGGTTGCTCCAATTGTTCTTCCCATTAAATAACGCGATTTATTCTGCCGCGACTTAATGACAATAAAATTACTCTAAAGTGACAGTTTCATGACTTTCACCATCTGTCATAATTTTTACTTTATCTTGCGTGAAGGAAAAAGAAAAACATGATCCTTCTCCCAACGTGCTTTGGATCTCTAAACTAGAATCATGCCTTGTTAGCACATGTTTAGTGATTGCTAACCCCAACCCAGAGCCACCCGTCTTACGGCTACGTGCTTTATCAACACGATAAAAACGCTCCGTCAATCTATGAATATGCTCAGGGGCAATACCATCACCATTATCTTTCACTGAAAAACAAGCTGATTTATCATTGTACTGCCAAGAGACAACGACTTTGCCATGTGGTTTTGTATAATGAATCGCATTAAACACCAGATTAGAGAACGCACTGCGTAATTCATCAGCAGACCCTAAAATATCTAAAAGTGGATCTACATCAAATACAACTTCGTGCTGCTTGTCTTGGTTAACAGATAATGCTTCAGTTTGAATTAAGGCAAGCATAGCTGGTACATTAACGGGCCTGTCTTTCTCATGTCGCCTTGCACCTTCAATACGTGATAATGATAATAATTGATTTACTAGGCTATCCATGCGTTTGCATTGTTCAATCATGGTTGTATGCGCTCTCTCCCACATCATAGGCGGTGGCATATTATCAGCATCCATCATTTCTAAATAACCCGTAACAACCGTCAATGGTGTTCTCAGTTCATGTGAAACATTTGCCACAAAGTCTTTACGCATTTGTTCTAGTTGCTTTAAACGCGTGATATCCCGGACGACCATCATCAACTGTTCAGCATATGGCATAACACGAAATTCGAGTACCTGATCATTTGCATGGCTTGAGTCTAGCTCTAACGGCTCATCAAAGTGATGCAGTTGCATGTATTTAACAAACTTAGGATCCCTGATCAAATTATCTAATCGCTGACCGTGATCTGTTGGCCACTGCAACCCAAGCACTTTTAAAGCAAGTTGATTACACCACACAATACTGAGATCTTGTTGTAATACTACAACCGCATCAGGTACCGCCTCTGCACCTTCGCGGAAGCGGCGTATCAATTCTGCTAACTCATTGCGCTTTTTGCGGTTTCGATGTTGTAAATGATATATTCCTTCAAATATTTGTTCCCATGCCCCTTCACCTTCAGGAGGGTTAAAGCTTCGTTGGTTAAGCAACCAATCACTTAATCTATATAGCTGGTGATAATGCCAAAGCAGTAAAGACAATGCACCTATAAACAATAAAATAAAAGGTGCACCAATCAAAATACCGATCAAAGTTAGTGGTAAAAAATACAAAAACAGGCGCTTAAACAACGCCTGTTTATTAATCACTCGGTACATATACGATGGACCCTAAATATAATTCATCATGCCGCTACAGTTTACTTGAAAACCGATAGCCGGCACCGCGCACAGTTTGTACTAATCTATCATGACCCAGAGGTGCTATCGCTTTACGTAGACGACGGATATGTACATCAACAGTACGATCTTCAACATAGACATTAGTACCCCAGACATGATCAAGTAATTGCTCTCGGCTATATACTCGCTCTGGGTGTGTCATAAAGAAGTGTAATAAACGAAACTCGGTCGGTCCCATATCTAACTCACTACCAGCCGACGTTACACGGTGTGATATAGGATCAAGGCGCAGACCATGAACTTCGATGGCCTCCTCTAAAGAAGTCGGCGATACTCTACGGATCACTGCTTTGATCCTCGCCATCAATTCTTTTGGAGAAAAAGGTTTCGTGACGTAATCATCAGCGCCAACCTCTAAGCCTTTTACTTTGTCTTCTTCTTCACCACGCGCAGTTAGCATAATAATTGGTATCTGACGCGTATATTCACTTTGCTTAAACTTTTTCGCGATTTGAATCCCACTGCCACCGGGTAACATCCAATCCAACAGCACCATATCTGGGTATGGTTCGACCATCGCCGTAATTGCTGAATCGTAATCTTCTGCTTCAATCGCTTGAAACCCGTTTTGTTCCAGCACAAATACCAGCATCTCCCTGATAGGTGCTTCATCATCAACTACAAGTACTTTACGTGACATTCCCAATATTCTCTTTCATTACCGAAGATGTTTTCATTATTATGACTAAGTGTGACAGTTTTATGAAAGTGTAACGTGGATCTACAAAACCTGCTAAAAAATCGCTTAACTATTTGCGCTAAGCGATTTTTTTAACAAGGTATTATGACTATATCATGTCATTTTTTAGGAAGTTTTTTTAAAAATCATAACGTAATGTTAACGCCATATGATCTTGATCTGCTGAGTTATCAAGATCAAATTTGGAATACCATAAATACATACGCGCTTGTTTAGATAGCTTTTTCTCAACACCTAACGACGTCGAGTTTCCAGAATCTTTCAATTTACCTTCAGCACCATCGGTGTCTTGATATTGAGCTAATAATTTATAACTATTCGGGAGTTTATACGCGGCACTGACAACAAAGCTATCAACAGAATCATCACTATCCACTTTTTCACTTTGCTGGTATAAGCCACCTAATGTCACATCGCCTAGCTTTCCTTGCAATACAACCCGTGTAATGTCGCGTCCTGCAACTTTTGAATCCCTAGCAACACTGGCGTAAACAGGTGTTTTTTTCAATTTACTATCACCGTACACGCCCGCAATAGATACCCCTGTTTCTCCATCTTGTTTACTGTTATCTTCCGCAATATAGCTAACCACAAACTTCATATGGTTAAGTGATGGAGAGGTATATTGAATCGTATCTCCCAGGCGGTTATCCCCTGCAAATAGTGCCTTATTGTCAGAGGTAAAATCATTCATTAAATCAACTTTTCCTTGCGACTTTTTCACTGGAGTGTCATTTCGTCCAACAAGTACTTCCCCGTAGCTACCTTTTAACCCAACATATTGCGATCGGGCGGTGATGTTATCACCATCTTTACCATCTTTATCGTTATCTACTGGATTAACTTCGAATTCATATTTAAAGAAAACATCAACACCCTCATTTATCTTCGCTTTACCCTTAAGGCCCATCCTCGACGCATAGCTTTTAATCGATGTTTCATCTTCATCGCCCGTATCGCTAAACTGTAAACCGGCGTGAACTCGACCATAGACTTTAACTTCATTCGCTAGCGTAACATCAGATATTACAAGCAAGCAGAGTGTAAAAAGAGAGAGTAATAATTTGGTTTTCATATTAGCGCAGCCTCATAATTGTAAGAGGAAAACACCGAGTCCATACGATGCTCATATAATTATCGTCTAAATTAAAAATTAGCTGTAATTCTAAATAGATCAAGTCAGCGATTAGGAACAGATCAAATTTATATCAACCCAACTTATCAGGATCAAAATCTTACTAACGCGATCCTGTTTGGGATCAGTTTTTTACTAGCTTTACACCACTTTAGTTAGATCAAACAGTATAAACATAATGACTAACACGGCGTAAACCAAGTGAAATAGGCATTAAACCGTGATCAATTAGTACAATCTTGATCTACATTGGATATCGTTAGTACAATCGTGATCCCAACATGATCTTAACATCAACTTGCTCTAATTGAGGCTCTGAGAATAAATTATTATTTTTTATCAATATGTTATGAGTTTACTTGTGAATAAAGAAAGTTAATAAAATAATGATCCAAAAAAAAGCCCCGTATTCGGAGCTTTAATTTATTCAGGTGTGTTAGTTATTATTTGATCTGTTGATCAAGTTCACCCGATAAGTACTTCAAGTGCATATCGTCTAATGAAATTGGTTTGATCTTAGCTGCATTTCCTGCTGTACCAAATGCTTCATAGCGGTCAACACAAATTGCGGTCATTGCTTTCGTTGCTTCAGCTAAGTATTTACGTGGGTCAAAGTTAGCAGGGTTCTCTGCTAAATGACGGCGAATTGCCCCCGTTGAAGCTAAACGTAAATCGGTATCAATATTCACTTTACGCACACCGTGCTTAATCCCTTCGATGATCTGCTCTACTGGCACACCATACGTTTCAGGAATTTGGCCACCATGCTCATTGATCACGGCTAACCAATCTTGGGGAACTGAAGAAGAACCATGCATTACAAGGTGTGTATTAGGGATCCGTGAATGGATATCTTTGATTCTGTTAATCGCTAATATGTCCCCTGTCGGCGGACGTGTAAATTTATAAGCGCCATGAGATGTACCACAAGCAATTGCAAGCGCATCAACCCCTGTTTTACTTACAAAATCAGCTGCTTCCTCAGGATCTGTTAGTAACTGATCTAAGCTTAACTTGCCAACTGCACCAATACCATCTTCTTCACCAGCTTCACCGGTCTCCAATGAACCAAGCACGCCTAGTTCACCTTCCACCGAAACACCACATGCGTGTGCCATATCAACTGTGCGACGCGTAACATCTACATTATACTCGTAACTTGAAGGCGTTTTACCATCCTCAAGCAAAGAGCCATCCATCATCACAGATGAAAAACCAAGTTGAATTGAGCGCTGACAAATTCCAGGTGATGTCCCATGATCCTGATGCATTACTACTGGAATGTGAGGCCACTCTTCAACGGCCGCAAGGATCATATGACGAATAAATGGTGCACCAGCATAAGCGCGTGCACCAGCTGAACCTTGAACAATAACAGGACTATTTGTCTTGTCTGCTGCTTCCATAATGGCGCGCATTTGCTCTTGGTTGTTTACGTTGAAGGCAGGAACGCCATAACCATACTCTGCTGCATGATCAAGTAATTGACGCATACTGATTAAAGCCATATTGCTTTCTCCAATAGTCGATGACAGTCATTATCATCTAGTTTGAACGGGATAATTTGTGTGTGATTTACATCACATTGTCTGTTTCAGACAATATTTAAGTACCAAATATCAAATGTGAGAGCGATATTTAGTAAATAATTAGGCCAGCAATCGCTGGCCAAAATTCATATTAAGCGTTTGCCCTTTTCTCAAGCATAGCTACTGCTGGTAATTTTTTCCCTTCTAAAAACTCTAAAAAGGCACCACCACCAGTTGAGATATAAGAGATATTATCTGCTACACCATATTTATCAATGGCTGCCAGCGTGTCTCCACCACCGGCTATTGAAAATGCATTAGACTTTGCTATGGCATTTGCAATTGCCTCTGTGCCATTTCCAAATTGATCAAATTCAAATACGCCAACAGGGCCATTCCAAACCACTGTACCCGCTTTTTCTATAATTTTTGCTAACGTGTTCGCTGTATCTGGACCAATATCGAATATCATGTCTTCCTCAGTCACATCAGCAACATCTTTTATTGTTGCAACTGCTGACTCAGAAAATTCGCTGCCAACGACAACATCAGTTGGTACTGGGATCTCACCATTGTTCAACTTTGCAGCTGCAGTAAGCTTATTAGCCTCAGCAATTAAATCAGCTTCATACAAAGATTTACCCACCGGGTTTCCAGCAGCTGCGATAAACGTATTTGCAATTCCACCACCAGCGACCAGCTGGTCAACGACCGTAGAAAGCGAATCTAGCACAGTTAATTTTGTAGAGACTTTAGAGCCACCTACAATGGCAACTAAAGGACGCGCAGGGTTATCAAGTGCTTTTCCTAACGCTTCTAGTTCATTGGCTAAAAGCGGGCCTGCACATGCTGTTTCGGCAAATAAGCCTACGCCATGTGTTGATGCTTGAGCACGATGTGCTGTACCAAACGCATCCATAACATACACATCACACAATGCTGCTAATTGCTTAGCAAGCGTTTCATCGTCTTTTTTCTCGCCAACATTAAAACGAACATTTTCAAATACAACAACTTCGTTTTCACTTACTTCTACGCCGTTTAAATAATCTTTCTCTAAACGCACTGGTTGCTCAAGTGCATCGTTTAGATAATCAACAACTGGTTGTAATGAATATTGCTCATCATACTCACCTTCAGTTGGACGCCCTAAATGAGACATAACCATTACTTTAGCACCTTGCTGTAACGCTAATTTTATAGTGGGTAAAGATGCGCGGATCCGTGCATCAGAGGTCACTTTACCTCCTTTAACAGGCACATTTAAATCTTCACGAATTAAAACGCGCTTGCCGCTTAAATCTAAATCCGTCATTTTAATGACTGACATTAACATCTCCTTACTAAACGATACTTATGAATATGAACTCTTTATTTGGCAACCATCATGGCTACAGCAGTGTCGAGCATACGGTTAGCAAACCCCCACTCGTTATCACACCACACTAATAATTTTACGAGTCGTTTATGACTAACACGTGTTTGTGTGCCATCAATAATACAAGAATGCGGATCATGATTAAAATCTACTGAGACCAATGGTTCCTCGGTGTAGCTTAAAATTCCATCAAGGCGGCCACTGGATGCGGTTTCTAGCACTTGATTAATGGAAGATAACTCCACATCTTGGTTTAACGTCACACTTAAATCCATTGCGGTTACATTTATCGTCGGGACACGCACCGCAATTGCTTCAAAACGTCCATGAAATTTAGGAAGTATACGCTCAATACCCCGCGCGAGTTTTGTATCAACGGGAATAATTGATTGGCTCGCAGCTCGTGTCCGTCGTAAATCGCTATGATAGGCATCAATCACTTGTTGGTCATGCATTGATGCATGAATCGTTGTTATTGCGCCTGACTCGATACTAAAAGCATCATCTAACACTTTTATCACGGGTACAATACAATTGGTTGTGCATGAGCCATTCGAAACAATATTGTCTGTTTCTAATAACTCATCATCATTAATGCCATAAACAATGGTCGCATCAACATCGGCATCTGCTGGTTGAGAAAAAAGTACTTTCTTTGCACCCGCTTTTAAATGAACGTTTGCATCTTGTCGTGAATGAAATACACCAGTGCATTCCAATACCACGTCAACATCTAATGCTTGCCAAGGCAAATTTCCAGGGTCTGGCTCTGAAAACAACTGAATATGATCTCCAGCAACGTTCAAATATGGGGCCTCATATTCCACCTCAAAGGCAAAGCGACCATGCGACGTGTCGTATTTAAGTAGGTGCGCAACCCCTTTGGGATCCGCCAGCTCATTTATCGCAACGATTTGGATCTCGTGTTGACGAGCAGATTCATACAGGGCGCGTACAATATTACGTCCTATACGACCAAAACCATTTATAGCCAGTTTGATTGCCATTGAATTGAAAATCCAGCCTTTAGCATAGATGATAGGGATGTTCCCTTTTGAGATGGCGCTATTGTAATCGACCAAGGAAAAATGTCTAAGGGAAATGGCAATATTTTTAAATAATTATACTCAGTTTTTCTCGGCGACCCATGCTGATAGCCGAATATTGGGCTAACAGTAGTTCTGCAGTTGCCAATGCATCACATAATGCATCGTGTTGTTTATATTCGGGCAGGCCATAACGGGCACGACATGCAGATAATGTCAAACTATCCTGAGTTAATGGTCTTCCTTGTGCTAACAAACGTCGCTTTTCTATCTTCATCGTATCAATAATCGCTTTAGGCGTAATTCGATATTGATACACTGATGCGACTCGTTGAATGAACCCCCAATCAAGTACAGCATTATGACACACTAATACGTGACCATTAATTGCTGTCGCCAAAGACGCTATAAGTCCTCTTAAACTGCTCCCTTCCAGCAAAGCGTCATCATCAATACCATGATAAATCGTACTCTGCGACAAATCTTGCACTTCTTTGTTCAACATATAACCTGCAGTGCATAAATCAATTTTAGAGGCACGCATATTTAACCATGCAGCTGAAACAATTTCATGCTCACCAGGGATTAACCCCGTTAATTCTAAATCAATAATTACGTATTTTTGCTGATCAAAATAACTCTGCTTTAACTTATACTCTCTCAAGTACCTCAGCAACCAGGGATACAGCCCCATCACAAGCTCGCCCTAGCAAATTTGAATGCACTCGCTTGCTGTGCATGTCGCACTAAGTGAAAAGCTTCTTTTAACTGATGCTTCTCCAATGACGTTAAAGTCTTTGGATCAATGCAATTACTCGGCAGCCCTTCCCGTTTTATCTGAGTTTTCAAGCGAAGTTGTGTCAGGTAACGCCAACAGTCTTTCAGGTCATACACATCGTTACTACTCAATACGTCAAATTTTAATAAAGCATCCAATCGCTCCAACGTGTTTGCTTTATAAATGCCAACATTTAACGCATAAAGGCGGACAAGATCATTAATGATCACAATGCCACGTCGCTTTAGATCGAGATGCTTATGTTGGGTGTTCCCTTTTTCTAGTTTAAATTGGTGAAATAACCCAATAGGGACTGAATTCGTATTAATGTCTGTAGCCATAGCTGCAAAAAACAACTCATCTCTACGGATCATATCTAATGCAGCGCATAAATCTTGATAAAGCGACTTTGATCCATCAATCAGGCGTAGATCAAAATAGATTTTACAATTAAGCATCGCTTTAGGAGTCGGCTCCTTAATCCAAGTAACAAACCGGCTTTGCCATTGTGTAACTGTGCCTCTACAGGCTTCATTGCTGGCCATTATATTGCCGGGACAACGTTTGATCCCGCACTCAACTAACTGCTCGCATACCGTTGCCCCCAAATGTGCAAAGTACACTCGCTGTTTCGCTGTGATGTTTGCATCCAACAAGATGCCATTGTCTTGATCTGAGTGCAGTGTTTGCTCCTCTCTAGCTTGTGAGCCAAAGCAAATCCAGCTAAACGCGCAAGGCGCTTGGCCGTATTCTAATTGATATAAATGCACTAATCGAGCGGTTAATGCATCGGTTAATCCGCTCAACAATTTTCCAATAACCGAAATATCTTCAATATTGTTTGAAAACTGCTTTAGTAACTCCGGAATGTCACTTGAATAACGCTTCACTTCCGCCACACTGCTTGCTTTGTAAATTTTCCCAATAAGTTGTACTGGATCACTCTTTTGTTGACGCAATAGATCTGTACTGGTGATAACACCTAACGGCTTATACGCTTCATCTAGTACTGGGAGGTGATGAATATTATGTTTAAGCATTAAATGTAAGGCTGAAAATGCTCGGTTATTCTCGAAAATAGATTTTGGGTTTTTAGTCATGACCGATTGGATTGACGTGCTCGGCGCAATGTCTGAAGCTAAAACACGATTACGTAAATCTCGATCCGTTACGATCCCAAGTAACGTATTTTCATCAGTAATAACTAACGATGATACCCCATAGTGACGCATTTTCATGGCTGCTTCTGTGATACTCACTTGAGCACTAGCGGTAATAATATTCGATGACATGAGTTCACTGATTTTACGCTCAGACCAGCTTTGGTCACGTGTTTTATATTGAGAACTGAGCAACCGGTTGGCATGAGCTCTCACAAAATGTTGTTCAAATCCCCTATACTCTCTGCGTAAATAATCAAAACTTTGCTGATCTAATACATAAAGTAAACCCGCAGTAACAACCTGTAAATGGCTTTGTATTTTATCGCCAGTCAATAATGAAGGAAAACCAAAGTAATCACCTTCAGTTAAGCGTGCAATGGTATCACCGTGTATAGAGACCAAATCAAACACACCAGAACGGACTAAATATAAATTGACCCCCCCAGTCTGTAGCCATTGCATTTGATTTTCTCGGGTTAAATATACAACTTGCAAATGACGAGCAAAATAGGATGTTGCACCATGAGGTAAATGACTAAACGGCATTTGTTTATGACTAAATTCCACAACATCCTGTACTTGTGCCGCCATATTTCATTCCTTTATAAACAATTTTCAGGAAAATACTTATGCGTATATACGCTTCACTTTACTAAAAATTGTTGGCCCAGAAGAGACTCTGAGCCAACGGCTTTTTTACTCTTTAATGTACATGCGCCGCGAGAGATCCTTTTGGATTGCGGATGCTCTCCACCATATCTTGCACTTCTTTTGGCGTGTCAGCGGTCAATTTCAATACTACTGCAGCAATTAAGAAGTTAACGGCCATTCCAACAATGCCAATCCCTTCAGGTGAAATACCGAACAGCCAATTTGCCGGTGTATTTAATTCAGGGCTGACAAATTTGAAATAGATGATATAAGCTGCTGTGAAGGTGATCCCTGACACCATACCTGCAATAGCACCCTCTTTATTCATACGTTTAGAAAAAATCCCCATGATAATAGCAGGGAAAAAACTCGCTGCCGCGAGGCCAAATGCAAAGGCAACCACGGATGCGACAAATCCAGGGGGATTAATACCAAAGTATGCTGAAATCACAATAGCAACCATGGCCGCGAGCCGTGCAGCGAGTAATTCTTGTTTATCACTGATATCAGGCTTGAGTGTTCGTTTCAATAAGTCATGAGATACCGACGTAGAGATAACCAATAACAAACCAGCTGTCGTCGATAACGCTGCCGCAATGCCACCTGCCGCCACTAACGCAATAACCCATGCTGGTAAGTCTGCTATTTCAGGGTTTGCCAATACCATAATGTCACGGTCAATTTTTACCTCATTGGCACTATTTGGATCGCTAACTTTACCCGCAGAATAAGACATTTTTCCATCACCATTTTTATCTTCAAACGTGATTAAGCCGGTCCTTTCCCAGTTTTTTACCCATGCAGGAGCTTCGCTATACAGCGTGCCACTACCATCTTTGCCATTAATGGTATCAACCATATTTACTCGAGCGAATGATGCAACAGCAGGTGCCGTCGTATAAACAATGGCGATAAAAACCAATGTCCAAGCAGCTGAAATACGCGTATCTTTCACTCTTGGAACCGTAAAAAATCGAACAATAACATGAGGTAAACCCGCTGTACCAACCATTAAAGCAGCTGTAATAGCGAATACATCTATCATACTTTTGGAACCTTCAGTATATTGTGCAAACCCCAATTCAGCACTTAGTCCATCGAGCTTATCTAATACATACATACCGGAGCCATCAGCCAATGTTGCTCCAAACCCTGTTTGTGGTAGGAAATGTCCAGTCATCATCAAAGAGATAAAAATTGCGGGTACCAAATATGCGAATACCAATACGCAATATTGTGCAACCTGCGTGTAAGTGATCCCCTTCATACCCCCTAGTACCGCATAAAAGAACACAATGACCATACCGATATAAACGCCGGTTTCAATATCAACTTCTAAGAATCTTGAAAACACGACGCCGACACCTCTCATTTGCCCTGCGATATACGTAAAGCAAATAAAGATAGCACATAGAATAGCGACAATTCGTGCTACTTGTGAGTAATAACGGTCACCGATGAAGTCTGGTACAGTGAACTTGCCAAACTTTCTCAAATAAGGTGCCAAACACAAGGCTAACAACACATAACCCCCCGTCCAGCCCATTAGATATACCCCACCATCATATCCAGCAAAAGAAATGATCCCAGCCATGGAAATAAATGATGCTGCACTCATCCAGTCCGCAGCAGTTGCCATACCATTGGCAAATGGTGGCACGCCTCCGCCCGCCACATAAAATTCATTCGTTGAGCCTGCACGAGCCCAAATTGCAATACCGATATAAAGCGCAAAGCTCAAACCGACAATAATAAATGTGAGATTTTGTACGTCCATCTTCTTGCTCCTATTCGTCTACGCCATACTTTTTATCAAGCGAATTCATTTTGAATACGTAGACAAAAATCAGAGCGACAAAGGTGTAAATAGCGCCCTGTTGTGAAAACCAAAAACCCAATTTAAACCCAAAAAAACGGACTTCATTTAGTACGTCAACCAGTAAGATGCCAAAACCAAATGACACTACAAACCAGATTGCCAATAACTTAAACATTAGCGCGAGGTTTTCTGACCAGTATGCTTTTGCTTGTTCTTCGTCTTTAAAAGCCATTTGTATCCCCTTTCACTTCTTCACAGCCAGGCTGTATTGGTGTTAATTGTCACTATTTACCTTAGCAACGTCACTGCAATATGAAATTGAGACCTTAGTCGTAACGCAAGCCTTACGTTTACGTAAACTGTAAGGCAATCAGCTTTATCTATTAATAAAGTTAATAAATAACATAAACTTACAATGAATGACGAAAAAATCACATTGATGAACTAATCACAACATTGGTTATAAGACATTAGTCTAAAATATCGTCCTAAAATGCCACATAGCCTTATAAAACAAAAAGTTAAATATAGTTGTCGTGAATGAGATTGCAGACATAATTTGCTTATGTGATAAGCTAAAAATACCTTCATAGAATAAGAATAGCCATGACAGCAGCTTTAACATTGGTAGCACTTTGCTACATAGGTGCCCTATTTTGGATTGCAAACTGGGGTGATAAAACGACTCCGCGTGCATTAAAGATTAGCCACCACCCATTTGTATATGCGCTATCATTAGGAATTTATTGTACTTCATGGACTTATTACGGTTCGGTAGGTACTGCCGCAGCTAGTAGTTGGCATTATTTACCCATTTTGTTGGGCCCTGCATTATTATTTTTATTCGCCCACGGTTTTTTGCGAAAGCTGGTGTTGGTGAGCAAAAAACAAAATATTACCACAATTGCTGACTTCATTTCCGCTCGCTACGGCAAACGCCAAAGCACTGCCGTACTCGTAACCCTCATTGCTTTATTAGCGACGATCCCCTACATAGCCTTACAATTAAAGGCACTCAGCAGTAGTTTTTTATTGTTACAGCAAGGTGAAAAAATCTCTGGCACAATTCTAGCGTTAAGTGGCACCTTAATTATGGCCTTATTTGCAATATTTTTTGGAACGCGAAAGGTTGATGTCACAGAATATCGCTCTGGTTTAATGCTGGCAGTCGCGTTTGAATCTTTAATCAAACTCATTGCATTGGCGGCTGTCGCAGTATTGGCGTTTGTCACATTATACAAACAACCCAATACACTTTCCTCTTTGTTGATACATTGGCAAAACTTTGATTTGGTGAATTTTAACTTCATCGGTCAAACTTTGATGGCCGCGGCTGCCATTATTTGTTTGCCCCGTCAATTCCACGTCACCGTCGTTGACAACCAAGATCGTCGTCATTTACATACTGCTCGTTGGGCATTCCCTTTATACCTTATGCTTACAGCTGCCATGATCATTCCCATCGCAACAGCCGCCATACACCCTCAAATAGGCGTAGGCGTCGCTGCTGATAGTTTCGTATTGGCACTTCCTTTAATGCAAGGACATCCCATTATTACCACCTTTGTATTCATTGGTGGCTTATCTGCGGCAACAGCCATGATTGTTGTTGCAACACTGACACTCAGTACCATGCTGTCCAATGACGTCGTTTTACCACTTCTATTAAAACGTAAATTTAAGCTCAATACGCTAACCAAAAACTATAAGTCACAAATTCTACTTATTCGCCGATTTATCATCGCAGCTATCTTGCTGCTTGCCTATTTGTACCAACAGTGGTTTGGCCATGGAGAAGCACTTGCCAGTATGGGACTCGTTGCCTTTTCCTTAGTGACTCAATTACTACCCGCTATTATTTTCGGTTTGTATTGGCGTAAAGGTCATGCTTATGGTGTCTACGCAGGTTTATTTGCTGGATTCATTTGCTGGGTATTATTTTTAATGTTGCCAGTACTGGATGCTGGTGCAGTAATGAGTTATGACTTTCGTCAAAGTGTTATCACTCAGGGGACACTTATCGCTCTATTTGCAAACATTTTTTGCTACGTGAGCTTTTCTTTAGCTGCGCATGAACGTTTAATCGATAAAATTCAAGCTGCAGCATTTGTTAATCCAAAAGAACAAGCCACACTGGCTAAACGCTTAAATAAAAATGTCAAAGCGACCATCTATGATTTTAAAGTACTATTACAAACCTTTCTAGGTGTCCAACGTTCAAACCAACTGCTAAGCCATTACATGCTTAGTCATGATATTGATGATAACAATGCCCATCCCCCTCCCGAATTTATCGCGTATTGTGAACGTTCGCTAACCGGTGTACTGGGTGCATCATCAGCACAAGCACTCATACACACCGTCGCTTCAGGAAAGCAAATGGCATTCGAAGAAGTGGTCAATTTCTTTGACGAGACGACGCAAGCTTTACAGTTTAACCAAAATCTGCTCTTCACCTCACTAGAAAATCTCAGCCACGGTATTTCCGTAGTAGACAAAGAACTCAAACTCGTTGCTTGGAATAAACGCTATAGTGAAATGTTTGATTATCCTGAAAGCTTTCTAGAGGTTGGGCTACCGATTGAGCAAGTTATCCGATTTAATGCCAAACGCGGAGAATGTGGCCCAGGTGAAATAGAGCGCCAAGTAGAGAAACGAGTTCAACACTTGCGCAATGGGACTTCACATCACTTCATCCGTCACCGCCAAGATGGCCAAGTATATGAGATGATTGGTAATCCGTTACCAGAAGGCGGATTTGTTACCAGCTTTTCTGATATCACAATGCACATAGCCACCCAAAATGCGTTAGAAGAAATCAATATGGATCTCGAAAATAGAATTGAAGCACGCACCCAAGAGATCAGAACAATCAATACTGATTTAGAAGCACAAATTGCCAGCCGGATAGAAACCGAGCATGCGCTGATGGGCGCAAAAAAAGAAGCCGAACGTGCAAATGATAGTAAAACCCGCTTTCTAGCACTTGCCAGTCATGATATTTTGCAGCCCCTCAATGCTGCAAGACTCTATCTAGCAGCCATAAATGCGCACACCTTAACACCCCACGATCAAGGAAACTTTAATAAACTCGGAGACAGCCTAGATTCTACAGTCCACCTAATGTCTGCCTTGCTTGATATTGCTAAGCTGGAACAAGGTGCGATGAAACCCTCTCCAAGACACTTTGATATTGGAGATATTCTCACGCCGCTTGCAAATGAATATGCCATGCTATCCAAAGAAAAAGGTTTACAGCTCAAAGTACACAGCGCACATCATATTGTACATAGCGACACCACTTATTTACGCCGAATTATTCAAAACCTAGTCTCTAATGCAGTTAAATATACCGCTTCAGGCAAAGTATTGATTGCTTGTCGCTCTCGTAAACATAGCCTGCGATTAGAAGTCTGGGATACAGGCCCAGGCATAAATAAATTGGAACTTAACAAAATTTTTAATGATTTTTATCGAATACAAAACCACGATAATAAAGGAGTAGGATTGGGACTTGGTGTGGTAAAGCGACTATGTGATCTACTTTGTATTACCCTTCAAGTTCACTCAATTCCTGGTACTGGAAGCCGTTTTAGCATTGAAGTGCCCTATGGCGATGAATTACTCTCACCTCAGCGCCAAGAACTAGGTTCACTATTACAACATAATCATAGTAACCAGCACCCATTCTCTGTCATTGCAGTAGACGATGATCCTAACAATCTAGCCGCGATGGCAAGTCTCTTAAAGAAATGGCAAGTTCACTACCAGCTCTTTGAGCAAGTTAATGACGTTTTACTTTTTGCAAAAGAGCATAAAGCACCTGACATGATATTAATGGACTACCAGCTGGGCGTTGAATGTGACGGTATTACACTTATTAAAACTTTACGGGAAATTTGGCAACACCGTGTACCGGCAATATTAATTACAGCAATGCGCGATGTAGAGCTAAAAGCACAAGTCAAAGCGCTTAATATCCATTATTTGTCAAAACCGATTAAGCCTGCAAAACTGAAAGCGTTATTAAACCATCGTCGTTAATGACTGATATCCATGACGCAAAACATAGAATAAAAGGTGAATGAAAGGTTTTTTGGTTGAAATAATTATTCTATATTAACCTCAGGTTTGGATAAGGGTTTTGGAATAGAAAATGTTTTGTAAACAAGCTTACGTACAATCAAATGATGATATTTTGTTCAATATCAAGGCGCTTTTATGCGGTAATAGCGGGCTATTACAAATGAAAGCAACGCCGAGAGTGAGAAAAATAGCTTTATTGGGCAAATTCGCTTATCCAGAGCTGAGGTTATATTAGCTTGCTGATTTTAAAAACATACACACACATCATATAGGAATGAGGATTGATGAATTATATATTAACCACACAATGTACGGATGATGTCGGCTTAATCGCCAAAATCACCAACTTATGTTTTGAGCACAACCTAAACATTACGCGTAACAACGAATTCGTAGATAAAGCCGGGGCTCGCTTTTTTATGCGCACTGAATTAACAGGGCAACCCAGTGATAACTTCCTAAATCAATTACGTCAACAGCTACCCAATGGCGCTGATGTTGCTTTACATAATAATGAAAAAACCAAATTAGTGTTACTCGCGACCAAAGAAGCGCATTGCTTAGGAGGTGCGCTGCTTAAACAGTTCGAGCAAGCGTTAAATATTGAAATATTAGCGGTTGTTGCTAACTACCCAGATTTGGAACCTCTCGTTAAAGGCTTCGGTGTACCATTTCATTGCGTATCTCATGACGGCCTCTCCAGAGAGCAACATGATAAAGTCACTGGTGATTTGGTTGCGAGCTATCACCCTGATCTTATTGGATTAGCCAAATACATGCGCATCTTGAGTCCCGATTTTGTAGCACGCTTTAACAAAAAAATAATTAATATTCATCATTCATTTTTACCGGCTTTTATTGGCGCGAAACCTTACCACCAAGCATTTGAACGCGGCGTAAAAATAATCGGTGCAACAGCACACTTTGTTAATGATGAACTCGATGAAGGGCCAATTATTGTGCAAAATGTAACACAAGTAAGTCATGCAGATACCGCACAAGCCATGGCTAAAATGGGCAGAGATGTTGAGAAAACGGTGTTCTGTAAAGCGTTGCAATTAGCATCAGAACACAAAGTTTTCATTAACGGCAATAAAACCGTCGTTTTTAACTAATTATGGCAGGAGTGATACTGAGCTCATTCCTGATTTCGCATTAAGCTAACGCTTCAACTGGTTCCAATTGCAATTTCGATGCAATGAGCACAGCCTGAGTACGATTATATACCCCTAACTTTCGAAATATTGCCGTTATATGCGCTTTCACTGTCGCCTCTGATATATGTAATTCAAAAGCAATTTGTTTATTCAATAAACCTTCATGTAAATATCGTAGCACTTTATATTGTTGAGGTGTCAATGAGGCGACCTGCTGTGCCACTTCTTGCTCTTCGCTTTTTAGACCCGCAACTTTGTCTTTAATGGCCTCGGGTAGCCAGCTGTCTCCTTCCAGCACTTGCTTTATCGCACTGGCAATATCCTGTGAAGATGATGCTTTAGGAATAAACCCCATAGCGCCATAACCCATTACCTTAGAAATAATTGCCAAATCTTCACTGCCTGAAATAACCACAACAGGCAAGCTTGGGTAATCTTCTCTAATTCGGATCAAACCATACAAATCACCACTGCCTGGCATATGTAAATCTAGCAGTAATAAATCTAGCTCCTCTTGCACAGAAAGAACCGATAAAGTTGTTTCAAAGTTTTCAGATTCAAAAACTTCCAACCCTTCAAATTGAGTTTGAAGCGCACCTTTCAAAGCCTCCCGAAATAAGGGGTGGTCATCTGCGATTAAAAATTGATTCATGTTTTACTCCTAAAAATTCGGCTGTCACCTTAAAGAGGACAGCCGATATAGTACGTTTAGAATCCAATGAAATTCAAGTTTTTAACGCATTATTAACGATTTAACCTGTTTTCGATGAGTTCCTCTACTACACTCGGATCAGCAAGTGTAGACGTATCCCCTAACTGTTGATATTCATTTGCTGCTATTTTCCGTAAAATTCGGCGCATAATTTTACCGGAACGTGTTTTTGGTAGCCCAGGTGACCATTGGATCATATCTGGCGACGCGATAGGGCTTAACTCCTTACGCACCCAATTTCTAACCTCTTTGGTTAACGCCTCATTAATTTCTATTCCTTCATTTGGCGTCACATAAACGTAAATACCCTGACCTTTAATTTCATGTGGATAGCCAACAACTGCGGCCTCAGCAACAGCTTCATGTGCTACCAGTGCACTTTCTATTTCTGCAGTTCCTAAGCGATGACCAGATACATTAAGCACATCATCCACACGTCCTGTGATCCAGTAGTAACCATCTTCATCGCGGCGGCAACCATCACCTGTAAAATAAACCCCCGGATAAGCCGAAAAATAGGTTTGCTCAAAACGCTCATGATCGCCATAAACCGTTCGAGCTTGCGACGGCCAAGAGTCTAAAATAACTAAATTACCATCCGTTGCCCCACCTAACGTATCACCTTGCGCATCAAATAATGCAGGTGCAATACCGAAAAATGGTCGAGTTGCAGATCCTGGCTTCATATCTGTCGCGCCAGGCAGTGGTGTGATCATGATGCCACCCGTTTCGGTTTGCCACCAAGTATCAACAATTGGGCACTGGCTGTTACCGATACTTTCATAATACCAAGTCCATGCTTCAGGGTTAATTGGCTCACCTACAGAACCTAAAACTCGCAAGCTGGAGCGCTGCGAAGTGGCTGTGGGTTCATCTCCTTTGGCCATGAGCGCACGGATCGCGGTGGGTGCTGTATATAAAATTGTCACATTATGTTTATCTACAATTTCTCCCATACGACCTGCTGTTGGATATGTTGGCACCCCCTCAAACACAACCTGTGTACACCCATTAATCAAAGGTCCATATGCAATGTAACTGTGTCCGGTGATCCAACCAACATCAGCGCTACACCAGTAAACATCATCTTCTTTTAAATCAAAAACGTATTCATGTGTCATTGAAGAATAAACCAAGTACCCTCCAGTCGTATGGACAACCCCTTTCGGCTGGCCTGTTGACCCAGATGTGTAAAGTATAAAAAGAGGGTCTTCTGCATTCATTGGAGTTGGCTCACAACTAGCGGGCAGATCAGCCACTAGATCATGCCACCACACATCATGTGCATGCCATTCAACTTCACCTGCTGTAAGCTGATGTACGATCACGTGCTCGACGCTTGTCACCCCTTCTTGTGCAACAGCTTCATCCACGTTGGCTTTAAGTGGCACTGCATTACCACCACGACGACCTTCATCTGATGTAATGACAATCTTAGCGCCCGAATCTTTAATTCTGTCAGCAATTGCAGAAGGAGAGAAACCACCAAATACAACAGAATGCACCGCGCCAACTCGTGCACATGCTTGCATTGCATAAACAGCCTGAGGTGTCATAGGCATATAGATAGCGACACGGTCACCCTTTTCAACGCCTAACTTCTTCAAACCATTTGCCAATTTAGCAACTTCATCATGAAGTTGCTGATACGTTATATTTTCACCATCATCAGGATTGTCACCTTCCCAAATCAAGGCGATTTTATCAGCCTTATCTTCCAAATGACGATCTATACAATTGAAAGATGCATTTAATTCCCCATCTTCAAACCATTTAATCGCAATATGTCCCTTATCAAATGAGGTGTTCTTTACTTTAGAATAGGGTTTAGACCAGTCTAATCTCTGCCCATGCTCAGCCCAAAAACTTTGCGGATCATCAATCGATTTCTGATACATTTCATTGTATTGATCATTATCAATAAGTGCGGCGTTCTTGATTGATTCAGGAACAGGATAAATGCTCTGTGACATAGTCATCTCCAAGGTAAATTACTTGCCAAACGGCTTTCATCAAGGATCACTCAGCAGCGCACAGGAGAGTATTAGACCTTAGTTGTATATGAAGTGAGTTTTTTAACAACTTCACCGCTCTACACGTTTTACTATTTCAAACATCATAATAATGCGAATTACACGACAATATTGATAAATCACATAATTTTATATGATATCCATCGTCCCTTAAATGGGTATAATCCACTTCAACTCAACCTTGCCACCTTAGTCTAATAGACCAATAGATAATTGAGTAAAGCGCATGGTTCATCAAAAGTGATGATGAACCGTTACTATATTAAGCGTCGTTGTCTACCAGCGTGGCTATAAGGAACAATCATTATGACAATAAAAAATTTAACAATAAAAACCCTTACAGCGTTCGCTGTTTCTAGTGCATTGAGTGCACCGGTTTATGCGGCAGCCATTGGAGATACCACTGTCAATTATGGCGGATATGTAAAGTTAGATGCCATATGGAGTGACTTTTCTGATGGCACATTACCTAGTGCACACATAGGAAGAGATTTTTACGTGCCTGGTACAACCCCCGTGTCAGCAACACACTCTGAAGATGCCGTATTCGATATGCATGCTCGTCAATCTAGATTCAACTTTGGTACAGCAACAAAGCTTACTGATGGGAGTGAGATAAAAACTAAAATCGAATTAGATTTTATTGTTTCAACTGGCGGTAATGAACGCGTGAGTAATTCCTACTCACCACGTTTAAGGCAAGCTTTCGTAACATACAAAGGCTGGCTATTTGGTCAAGCATGGTCAAACTTCCAAAATGTGGGCGCATTACCTGAAACGCTCGACTTTGTCGGCCCAGGAGAAGGAACTGTATTCGTACGCCAAGCAATGGCGAAGTACTCGGTCGGTAATTGGTCTTTTTCAGCAGAAAACCCCGAAAGCACCATCACTACTGCGGACAAAGGAAGAGTTGTTACCGATGATGCGAGTATGCCCGATTTTACAGCTAGGTATAACCATCAAGCAGATTGGGGAAATATTGTTATCAGTGCCCTAGCTCGCCAACTTACTTACAAGATAGGCGAGGCTGACGAAAGTGAAACTTCGCTCGGCGTTAGTGCATCCGGTCGAGTTAATTTAGGTAAAAACAATATCAAATTCATGATCACACAAGGTAAGGGGCTTGGCCGGTATGTTGGGCTAAACGTTGCCAATGGTGCGGTGTATGATGGCACAAATTTACACGCCATTGACTCAACCTCTGGCTTCATTAGTTATCAGCATCATTGGAATACACAATTACGTTCTACTTTTTTATATTCGTTCTTTTCTGCTGACAATGAAACAAGCTTACTGACAATCACTGGCGACCCGACCGAATCGAGCATGAGCTACAGTGCAAACCTCCTTTATTCTCCAGTAAAAAAACTCACATTTGGTGCTGAATATAAAGTCGGTACTCGAGAAACACAAAGTGGCTTAGACGGTGATATCAACCGTTTACAACTTTCCGCGAAATATGCCTTCTAAATATTAAACATCTTCCAACACTGATATAGGTGTCTTATTACATACCTATATCAGTAACCACTTCAAGCGGCAATTTTGTCGCTTTTTTATTAACCAACGATTGCACTTGTACTATTTAACCTCAGCTCTGGATATGCGAATTTGCCCAATAAAGCTATTTTTCTCACTCTCGGCGTTGCTTTCATTTGTAATAGCCCGCTATTACTGCATAAAAGCGCCTTGATATTGAACAAAATATCATCATTGAATTGTACGTAAGTTCGTTTACAAAGCCTTTTCTATTCCAAAACCCTGGCCCAAATCTGAGGTTATTTAAATAACACTTTGATGCTATTCACCCACAAAAAAACCCAGTATTTACTGGGTTTTTAGTTATCGCTCGCGATTTTTATGCTTCGGCGTCTGCCGCAGCTAGGCCTTGATCTTCACCATCTTCAGGAGTTATTGTTGCTTGCAGCAATAACATTTCACGTAACTTATTCTCAATTTCATTCGCAATTTCTGGGTTTTCTTTCAAAAATTTAATTGAGTTAGATTTACCCTGACCAACTTTGCTGCCTTTATAGCTATACCAAGCACCTGCCTTCTCGACAAGCTTATGCTTAACGCCAAGGTCAATTAACTCTCCATGCTTAGAAATACCTTGGCCGTACATAATAATAAACTCAGCTTGTTTGAAAGGTGGCGCCACTTTGTTTTTAACAACTTTCACACGAGTTTCGTTACCAACAACCTCATCACCATCTTTTACTGAGCCAATACGACGAATATCAATACGTACTGAAGAGTAAAACTTTAACGCATTACCACCTGTAGTTGTTTCAGGGTTACCGAACATAACACCAATTTTCATACGTATTTGGTTAATGAAAATACATAACGTATTTGAGCGCTTAATATTACCTGTTAATTTACGCAAAGCCTGAGACATCAAACGCGCTTGTAAACCAACATGGTGATCACCCATATCGCCTTCAATTTCTGCTTTTGGCGTTAAGGCTGCTACGGAGTCGACAATTACCACATCAACAGCACCTGAGCGTACAAGCATATCGCAAATTTCTAAAGCCTGTTCACCAGTATCAGGTTGAGATACGAGTAGTTCGTCCACATTTACACCTAACTTCTCTGCGTAGACTGGATCAAGCGCATGTTCAGCATCAACAAAGGCACAAGTCTTGCCTTTCTTTTGTGCTTCCGCGATAACTTGCAATGTTAGGGTTGTTTTACCAGATGACTCAGGACCATAAATCTCCACTATTCGCCCTGTTGGTAAACCGCCTATACCCAACGCAATATCAATTCCAAGTGAGCCTGTTGAGATAGCTTCAATATCTAAAGCCTGGCTATCACCCAACTTCATAATCGAACCTTTACCAAATTGACGTTCAATTTGTGACAATGCAGCATCTAGCGCTTTTTGTTTGTTATCGTTCATTTGCTTCTCCAATCTTGCGTGATGCGAGTAAGTATACTGTATGGAATCACAGTATCAAGCATATTTTTTACTTTAATTCATTTATTATAATATTCAGCGCAAAAGCAATAACTTGCATCCTAACCTGAGCTCTATTACCTGAAAAAATTTGTTTTTTGCTCTGTAATTTCCCGTTTATTACCACGCCAAACCAAACTAATCCAACCGGTTTTTCTTCACTTCCTCCCCCAGGCCCTGCAACCCCTGAAACCGCCACTGCAACATCTGCATTTGCTTGTGTCGCTGCTCCAAAAGCCATTTCCTGTACCGTTTGCTCACTCACAGCACCATATTGAGCTAACGTCTGATCAGATACACCCAATAATTCCTGCTTCGCACTGTTGCTATAAGTAACAAAACAACGGTCAACATAAACAGAGCTGCCTGGCGTGTCAGTCAACGCATAGCTAATTCCCCCTCCAGTACATGATTCAGCAGTAGTGATTGTCTGACGTTTATCCGTTAAAATAGCGCCCAATTGTGCTGCGAGAGTTGTGATCTCTTGTTGTAGCTCCATATTCACCCTTTTAGGTAGATGCATGTCGATAGATTTATATTCTGAACATACTATAAAACAACAAACTCCTATGATGCAGCAATATCTTAGGATTAAAGTAGAACATCAAGATATCTTATTATTCTATCGCATGGGCGATTTCTATGAGTTATTCTTCGATGATGCAATTCGTGCTGCGCAGCTATTAGATATCTCTCAGACTCATCGTGGCAAAGCCGGTGGCGCACCAATTCCAATGGCGGGAGTACCTTATCACGCAGTTGAGAACTATTTAGCCCGCTTGGTACAAATGGGAGAGTCTGTCGCACTATGTGAACAAATTGGCGACCCAGCGACCAGTAAAGGTCCTGTCGAACGTAAAGTTGTCCGCATTGTAACACCTGGCACCGTGACAGATGAGGCGCTACTGCAAGAGCGCCAAGACAATTTACTCGCCAGTATTTGGCAAAATAAACAAGGTCATTATGGCCTTGCATATTTAGATATAAATTCCGGCAGTTTTAATATCGTTGAGCTAAAGACAGATGAAGCACTCAGTTCAACACTGCAACGATTACAACCTGCTGAATTGCTCTACCCTGAATCATTTCAAAATTTATTGTTAATCGAGCCAATTAAAGGCTGTCGTCGTCGCCCTGAGTGGGAGTTTGACTTAGACACAGCCAAACACTTGTTATGCCAACAATTTAATACCAAAGATCTAGTTGGCTTTGGTGTTGAAAATGCACACTCAGGGCTAATTGCCGCTGGTTGTGTCATGCAATACATAAAAGATACTCAACGCACAGCACTGCCGCACATTCGCGCGATTACACTAGAAAAAAATGAGCATGCGGTTATTTTAGATGCTGCAACTCGGAAAAATCTCGAGTTAACGGTTAATCTGTCAGGGAGTATCGACAACACACTTGCACAAGTCCTTGATAAAACATCAACTCCAATGGGCTCACGGCTTTTAAAACGCCGAATTCACACGCCCATTCGTAACCGCCCGGAACTCAATGCAAGATTATCTGCAATTTCAAGCTTAATTGAAGCACAGCTTAGTATCGAAGTGTATGATGCCTTAAAGCAAATTGGTGACGTTGAACGTGTCGTTGCTCGGTTGGCACTATGTAATGCGCGCCCCCGAGATTTAACCCGATTGCGCAGCGCATTGCAGGCTATTGCGCCGCTCCACAGCATACTCTCGGAATGTAATGACCCCCGTATTACGCAGATTTGCGAACAATCACCTTCCTTACCTAAATTACAAGACCTTTTAGAGCGCGCGATTATTGATAACCCGCCTGTACTGATCCGAGACGGAGGGGTAATTGCAACAGGCTACAACCCTGACCTTGATGAATGGCGAGCATTAAGCCAAGGTGCCACTGATATTCTAGATCAATTAGAAGAACGAGAACGTGCACGCACAGGGATCAGCACATTAAAAATTGGCTATAACCGAGTTCACGGGTTCTACATTGAGATAAGTCGCGCCAACTCACATCTGGTACCTGTTGAGTACATTCGCCGACAAACATTAAAAAATAATGAACGTTACATCATCCCTGAGCTCAAAGAACACGAAGATAAAGTGCTGGGTAGTCAAAGCAAAGCACTTGCTTTAGAAAAGCAATTATATGAACAATTATTTGAATTTATCGCCCCTTATTTGGAGCAATTACAGATCATGGCTGCATCACTGGCCGATTTAGATGTGTTAAATACATTAGCGGAAAGGGCACAAACACTTGACTATTGCAAACCACAGTTAACTGAGGAAGATGAAATCTCCATTGAAGCAGGGCGCCACCCCGTTGTCGAGCAAGTCAGCAAAGACCCCTTTATTGCCAACCCAGTACACCTCAGTGAACAACGTAAAATGCTAGTTATAACTGGCCCTAACATGGGTGGTAAATCAACCTACATGCGTCAAACGGCCTTAATTGTATTAATGGCGCATATTGGAAGTTATGTCCCTGCAAGCCACGCGATTATCGGGCAAATAGATCGTATTTTCACCCGCATTGGTGCCAGTGATGACTTGGCATCGGGCCGCTCTACTTTTATGGTTGAAATGACCGAAACTGCCACAATACTGAATAATGCATCACACCAATCATTAGTATTAATGGATGAAATTGGCCGAGGCACCAGCACCTATGATGGCTTATCTCTGGCTTATGCAACTGCAGATTATCTTGCTCGAAAAATTAGCGCCAAAACCTTGTTTGCAACACATTATTTTGAACTCACTGAACTTGCCAATCAGCAAAGTGGACTAGTCAATGTCCACCTTGACGCAGTCGAGCATAACGACACCATTGCGTTTAAACATACGGTATTAGAAGGCGCAGCAAGTAAAAGTTTTGGTTTACAAGTTGCTGGACTTGCAGGAGTGCCAAAAGAAGTACTTAAGGTTGCCAAACAAAAACTCGCGATGTTAGAAAATCACCAGAGTGTCGTCGATTTAAATGTGCCCACACAGCAAACATTGGTTCTGAACAATGGACCATCAAAGCTTGAAACATCAATCCAAACGCTTGACCCTGACGAATTAACACCACGAGAAGCACTCTCACTTTTATATCAGTTGAAAAAGCTTGTATAAAAAGTAATGATATAAAAAAACCACTCAATGAGTGGTTTTTTTATTAAAGGTTATATCGCTTACAATTGCTCAAATAAGCTATCTGTACTCAAACCTTCATGCTGTAGTATATCTTTCAAGCGCCGTAATGCTTCTACCTGGATCTGGCGAACACGTTCACGTGTTAAACCAATTTCACGCCCAACATCTTCAAGCGTAGACGGTTCATATCCTAAAAGCCCAAAACGTCTTGCAAGCACCTCACGCTGCTTAGGATTCAATTCACCAAGCCAATCAACAATATGCTTATTAATATCATTGCTTTGTACTTCATTTTCTGGGCCATGGCCCTTTTCATCTGCAATAATATCTAATAACGCTTTGTCATTTTCACCACCAATTGGTGTATCAACTGAGGTGATTTTCTCATTCAAGCGCAACATTTTTGTGACATCTTCAACTGGCCTGTCTAAGCACTCGGCTATCTCTTCGGCTGTTGGCTCATGGTCTAGCTTTTGTGTTAACTCTCTCGCCGTACGCAAATATACATTAAGCTCTTTCACAACATGGATAGGCAAGCGAATGGTACGAGTTTGGTTCATTATCGCACGTTCAATGGTTTGACGGATCCACCATGTGGCGTACGTAGAAAAGCGAAAGCCTCGTTCTGGATCAAACTTCTCAACTGCACGAATAAGACCCAAATTACCTTCTTCGATGAGGTCCAGTAACGCTAAGCCACGATTGTTATATCTGCGCGCTATTTTTACAACTAAACGCAAATTACTTTCAATCATTCTTTTTCGAGACGCTTCACAGCCTTTCAAAGCTTTACGTGCAAAATACACTTCTTCTTCAGCACTAAGCAGCGGTGAGAAACCAATTTCACCTAAATATAACTGAGTTGCATCTAAGTTTTTTACTGTTTCATCTTTCGCGAAAATATCTTCTTCTTCAATGTTCTCTAAAAGTTCAGTTTTAGAGTTTGTTAAAGTGACATCCTCATTTTTTTCTTCAAAATCGTCCGTTTTTTTGGTCTTAACATTTGCAGTTTGAGCCATATGCATCCTCCCAAGCGAATGAATGGTATAAAATCATCATACTGTCTGTCAGTGTCTTAATCCTTAGGTAAAAACCTAAGTGGGTTTACAGCTTGCCCTCTATAACGGATCTCAAAGCGTAGTGCAGTTTCAGTGGCATCTGTATTACCTATGTCGGCAATTCTTTGTCCAACTTTAACTGTTTGTTGCTCTTTGACCCATAATTTCGAGTTATGTGCATAAGCGCTTAGGTAATCATCATTATGTTTTAATATGATTAAGTTACCATAACCCCTTAATGCACTGCCCGCATAAACCACAGTGCCCGCTGCGGCGGCTCTTACAGGTGTTCCATGTTTATTAGCAATTAGTAATCCTTTATAACCATTTTCCTTAACAGAAAAACGCTTAATTACTTTGCCAATAACAGGCTTTCGCCACTGTACCTTTTTAGAAATCATCTGCTTAGGCACTTTGACACTGCTTTTCTGTTCTTTTTGAACATACTCCCGTTGTTTTGGCTTATCAAGTTCTTTTTTCTGTTGTTTGTTACTTTTTTGTATATTTATTTTAGAGTTAACGACTTTTACTGCGTGTTTTTTAACCTTTTTATTTTTATTTTTAGAATTCTCTAGGTAGATTTTCTGCCCCGGATAAATCAAATAGGGTGGGGTTATATTATTAATTTTAGCGACAGCACGTACATCTTTATTTGCACTAAAAGCAATAGAAAATAAGGTGTCACCTTTTCGTACTTTATACTGATTATTTTTAATGTGAATTTTATGCTTCGAAGAGGTCTTACCTGATGATAGATTAGTAACAGGCGCAGGTTTATGGTTCGTAGAGCAAGCACTCAAAAATAAGATGACTAAAAATAGTATCTGTATGTTTATTTTAATCATCTTTGATTTTTTGCCATAATATTTACTTCATCTATTTGTAATATTTAATATAAAAAATAAGGCTAAACTCAGATGATATCACCAGCAACTAAAGGGACAAACTTTACAGGAGCTAAAGGGTGTTCAATAAATTGCTCACCTTGACGAACAAACAACGTCAAAATCTGCTCTTGCTCACCTAACGGAACAATTAATGCGCCTCCGTCTTGTAATTGATGTAACAATGATTGTGGCACTGATTTCGCTGCTGCGGTAACAATAATCCCTGAAAAAGGCGCTTTCGATGACCAGCCTTGCCATCCATCCCCATGTTTCATTGCAACATTATATAAATCGAGCTGATGTAAACGGCGTTTGGCTTGCCATTGTAAACTCTTTATCCGCTCGACAGTAAAAACATCGTCAAATAATTGTGCCAAAATCGCGGTTTGATAACCAGATCCAGTGCCGATTTCTAACACCTTACCCGATACCCCCACCTGCCTTAAGATCTCCGTCATTTTCGCGACAATAAATGGCTGAGAAATAGTTTGCCCCTGACCTATTGGCAACGCGGTATTCTCATATGATTTATGCTTTAATACATCATCCACAAATACATGTCTTGGCGTATTTTCCAATACAGACAAGACTTTTCGGTCGGTTACTCCTTGTGCCCTAATTTGCTCAATTAAAGCACTTGCACTACGCACATAATTATTTAGCACCCTATCCCCTATCTCTTTAACCAACAAGCCATTGCATCAAGACTCTCATGAGCTGTCATGTCTACTTTTAACGGCGTTACAGCCGCATAACCTTGATTAATGGCATGAAAGTCCGTGCCTAGACCTGCATCACTTTCATGACCCAATGTACCATACCAAAATACCTCTCTACCCCAAGGATCAGTTTGTTTTGTCATTGTTTCCGCTTTGTGACGTTTGCCAAGCCGACACACCTTTACCCCTTTCAATTCATCTAGCGGAATATCTGGCACATTGATATTGATTATTTGATCTTTGGGCAACGGGTGTGACTGTAATTGTTTAATAATGTCTATCGTGATCTGAGCAGCGGTATCATAATGATTTTCATATTTAGAACATAGTGACACAGCAATAGCTGGTAGTCCCATATGGCGACCTTCTATTGCGGCTGCAACAGTCCCTGAATACAATGTATCATCACCTAAGTTAGCACCTTTATTTATACCCGCGACAACAAGATCTGGTAAGTCAGCCATTAACTCGCTAACACCGATATGCACGCAGTCCGCGGGTGTGCCATTTACTGATAAAAATCCATTATCTAAAGTGGAAACTCGTAATGGGTTCATCAATGTCAAAGAATGGCTAGCCCCACTACAATTTCTATCTGGCGCAATCACAATTACTTCAGCAATTTCACACAATGCTCGATATAAAACCGCAATGCCTTTTGCATCAACCCCATCATCGTTACTGAGTAATATTCTCATCTTGGTTACTATCCATTAAGTTATCTTTCGATGCATCTCTATGTATCACTAACTCTCTTAGCAAGGCCGTTGCAAAAGTCCCTTTTGGTAAACTAAAGGTCAACTTTATCGTTGTATCATCGACTGTTTTCACCTGTAAGTGTTTTGGAATTAATCTCAATGCGCGCCTTTCGTTCTTTAACCCTAATTCAGCTAAGCCCGCTTGCCAAGCACTAAAAGGCACTAACCAGTTTCGCTCTTGCTCAGTTAACCCTTTATCTCCTTTGCCAACTAGCGGTGCTGACAATAAGATATCCCCACTGGTTAAGCGTTCAATCGTGTCATCACTGATATTTTCTTCAAAGAATGCATTACTGCCACTGAGCATGAATACTTCTTGATGCCATGTCTTAGCCAATCCATGTTCAGCAACGCGTTTGCTAACAATCTCATTAAATATATGTGATCTCGCCGCGGATATAATAATACCACGTAACTTTTTATCTCGAATGCGCTCTCCCGCAAACATCCGCTCAGCCATTTGCAAATTATGCCCATCATGACCAAAACGTTGCTCTCCAAAATAATTTGGTACCCCTTGCCGTACAGCATTAATACGAGAAAGAATATCTAATGGCGCACTGACATTACGTAAAGTGATCTCAAATTTATTACCTGAATGACACCCTGTACGTAATTTGCGATTGTGTCTGATTTGTTTAATAACAAACACACTATCACTGTTTAGCTCGGTAAAGTCGAGATGTTGTTTAATGGGTACTGGCACGCTAAACCATTGACTACACACGCCATGCCTGTCTTTCAACCCCGCATAACTCACATCTCTTGGTGCGACCCCTGCAAACTTTGCCAGCATCTTCGCAATGTATTGCGTATTTTCACCTTTTTTTATAACATGCAAACATACGTGTTCACCTTCACCCGACAGCTCAATACCCAGCAATTCATCAACAACAAAATCTTCAGCGCACGATTTGTAATCCGCCGACGACTGAGGTTTACCATACAAGTAATTCAAATTTTTCATCGCTTCATCACCAGTACAACAGCATGCGCTGAAATACCTTCTTTTCGCCCTTCGAAACCCAACTTTTCAGTGGTCGTGGCTTTAACATTGACCTGATCAATACTGACACTACAATCGACAGCCAAGTTTGCACGCATTGCATCAATATGGGGTCGCATTTTTGGTGCTTGAGCGACTATAGTTACATCACAGTTGCTTACTTGGTAACCTTTGTCTTTGACTTGCTTCATCACTTGTCGCAGCAAAACTCGACTGTCTATGTTTTCAAATTCTGCCGCTGTGTCAGGAAAATGCTTACCAATGTCGCCAAGTGCTAAAGCGCCAAGCAATGCATCGCATAAGGCATGCACAGCCACATCACCATCTGAGTGCGCAATAAAGCCATGTTCAAAGGGAATTTTCTCACCACAAATCATCAATGGACCTTCTCCACCGAATTTATGTACATCAAATCCATGACCAATTCTTATCATTTCACACTCTCTTATGCTGTTTTGAAATCAGAAAACATGCCAAGTCATAATCTTCCGGCGTCGTTATTTTTATATTATCTGTTCGTCCAGGAATTAATTGAACGGGCTGCTGTTGCCACTCCATTGCCGACGCCTCATCGGTGATCGCCACGCCTTGTTGTAACGCACAACTCAATGCTGAACGTAACGTCATAAACGGAAACATTTGTGGCGTTAATGCTTGCCATAAATCATCTCTTGGCACTGTACCAGAGCTATGACTACTACCCCGTTTTATCGTATCCTTTACTTTAGCAGCTAAAATACCACCTTGTTGCGCCTCTAAGCAGTGTGAAATTAAGTTTTCAATATCAGTAACATCAACTAGTGGACGAGCTGCATCATGGACTAATACCCAATCAGGTTTGTATTCTAGTAATGCATCAAGCGCATTGAGCACCGACTCTGCACGCTCTTTGCCACCTGAGGTTCTAATTAACTTCTCACTACAAAAAGCAAGTTTATCAAAAACTGTATCGCTATCACTCACCGCAACAGCAATAACGCAGACATTAGGTACCCTCATCATTTTATTTAAGGTGTGCTCCAATACTGTTTTATCTTCAATCTTTAAATATTGTTTTGGATGAGATAGTTGCATTCGACTGCCCACCCCCGCAGCGGGAACGACGATGGCTATTTTAGGAAGTTTATTCATGGTGTTTTTTTCGGAAGAACTCTGATGAATGTTTCATTGGGTTTTATCATACCTAACTCATGTCGAGCACGCTCTTCAACGCCCTCTAGGCCAAGTTTTAAATCTTCAATATCAGCTTTTAATAGCTTATTGCGTTTTAATAGCTTTTCATTCAGATTTTGATGTGCATCTACTGCACTTTTCAATCTAGTGTAATCCTGTAATCCATTATGGCCAAACCAAAGCTGATATTGAATAAAGGCCGCTAAACAAATTAAAGCAAACTGAAATAAGCGCATTGTTTAGTTCCTACTGTTTATTGTGCATATTACGAGATTAACGTGAGCGTTTTTTTATTATTCTGACATTTTTCCAGTTAATCATACTGGCTAACAACATTTCTCTTAAGCTCAACACTCTAGGTCCAATTGCTTTACTGTATTGCCACTGATGCCCACAGCATGCCGCAACCATTAAGGCTTTTGCCGGTTTAAACATGATTGTAGAAACTCCCTTCTGACTTTGTCCTGAACAATCAAACCATCCATGTTGATTGCAATGAATCATATTGTCTCTTACTTGATCTATGGTGTCTATGACAATACGTGTCAATCCCTTGTGAGATAGCATCACAGGCACAACTAACCCGACCGTCCCATGGCGGGCAAAATAGTGTTTACACACGTCCATTTGCCATTTAGGTTGCGCTTTTTGCGGACTTAACCAAGTGCCATTTTGACTGTCTAATTGCAAGGGCACACTTCCTTGCACTATATCTCGCGCTGCACGCTCAACATAGTAAGGTAAACTTAATAAAGCCCGCGGCAACTGCTCAGCAGTTGCATTTTCTGTCAAAGCTGGAATTTCACGTGCATAAAATACATTAACTAACTCAGCAAATTGTAATCGCTCACGTTCGTCATGCCATAAACTACTTTGCTCGTTTGACATTGCTATATACTGTTCGCCCACGCTACCTCCCAGTCACTGTGAAAGTTATAGCATGGCAGATTAAAGCAAGCTAGCCTTTCGGCTTTTCTCCAAGCCGAGCTTCACCATTTTCCATAAATTGCACGACGCCGGTTCGTTTTTTACCAACCAATAAGCTGCCGTCACATAAAAACATGAAGTTTTGCCAACAACGCTGAAAAACTGCAAAATTTGTCTCGATAACTTGTTCACGTGACATACAAAAATATACAGTGGTATTGGCTTCCCACCCCAAATGCGATGTAATTACGTCAGGAAGCGATTCCTCACCGGCTTCCCAAGGCTTTTCCCAATCAACATTTTCAGACCAGCTATCCTCTTTTCCTACCCACTCAGATGGATTAAAAAAATCAGGGTGATCTTGATCTCGGCTTATCATGGTACTCCACAATACTGCCGCTCGCGCTTTCGTCATTGGCTTAATCGCCGCAAGATCTTGATCTGAGATCGGTAAATCTTGATGTTTAAAAACCCATGCTTTTCTAAACTCATCAAGCGCAATATAATTCATACAACAGCCCAGTCTGGCAAATATTAACGCGCAGTATACCGCACACTAAACGGAACGAACAATGAAGCAAACACTAAAACCCGGTATTTATCAGCATTACAAAGGTCAGCAATATCGTGTCTTCCACATAGCAACTCACAGTGAAACACAAGAAAAAATGGTCGTCTATCAAACCCTCTATGGTGATTTCGATTTTTGGGTTCGTCCTTTTACGATGTTTGTTGAAAACGTCACATGTGATGGCGTTGAAATTCCACGCTTTAAATACCTTGGTGATAAATAAGATACTTCATAACCCCTAGCGGCAGGTCACCTTTTTATGGCAAGATAACTCATTCTCCTCAGACCAGTCGTTAGGTATAAAGTGAACTTCCAAGGTACAAACAATTACATTGCTAGTAGTGCATTAAAACAAGCAGTAAATGCTGCAATTATATTAGAAAAGCCGCTTTTAATTAAAGGAGAGCCAGGCACGGGTAAAACACTACTCGCAGAAGAACTTGCAAAAAGCCTCAATACCAACCTCATTCAATGGCATATCAAATCAACCACAAAAGCACAACAAGGGCTGTATGAATACGATGCAGTATCTCGACTAAGAGACAGTCAACTCGGTGAACAACGTGTGCATGATATTAATAATTACATTGTAAAAGGTAAATTATGGCAAGCCTTCACGGATCCTTCGCGTCCGGTGCTGCTCATTGATGAGATTGACAAAGCTGATATCGAGTTTCCCAACGATTTACTATTGGAGCTCGATAAAATGGAGTTTCATGTTTATGAAACAGGTGAACGTGTTAAAGCAAAAGTCCGCCCGATAGTCATTATTACATCGAATAATGAGAAAGAGCTCCCTGATGCTTTTTTGCGACGCTGTTTCTTTCACTATATCGACTTCCCTTCCACCCAGCAGATGCAAAAAATCATTGATGTTCATTACCCTAATATCAAAGCTAACTTGGTACAACAAGCATTAGAAAGCTTTTTTAAACTCAGGGATGTGCCAGGGCTTAAGAAAAAACCAAGTACCAGTGAATTATTAGATTGGCTAAAGTTGCTAATGGCTGAAGATATCGAGAGTACAACCTTACATGATAAACAGCATCAAGGTGGTTTAATGCCATTATTTGGGGCCTTGCTTAAGAATGAACAAGATGTGAGCTTAATTGAGAAGCTGGCCTTTATAAGTAAGCGTTAACTGATGCTTATCGAATTTTTCTTTACATTAAAACGCTACGGCTTAAAAGTCAGTCCTCGAGAACTGCTTGACTGTATCAACGCACTAAACAAAGGTTTAGCGTTTGCTGACATCGATGCATTTTACGACCTCAGTAAAATTATTTTTGTTAAAGATGAAACCCAGTTTGACAAATTTGACCGCGCTTTTGCCGATTACTTTCAAGGTCTTGAATCTATCGACTTATTATCGCAATTACAGACTAGCAATGAACTCCCCCATGACTGGTTACGAAAAGAATTCGAAAAAAGCTTATCCGATGAAGAAAAACAACAATTAGATGCGCTCGGTGGATTAGATAAGTTATTAGAAACGCTAAAACAACGATTAGCCGAGCAAAAAGAACGCCATGCAGGTGGCAATAAATGGGTTGGCACTGGTGGCACATCTCCGTTTGGCGCGTATGGCTATAACCCTGAAGGGATCCGAATTGGCCAAGAAGGGAACCGACAGCGCCAAGCCGTTAAAGTGTGGGATAAGCGTCAATATCGCAATTTAGACGCTAGCACTGAAATGACCAGCCGAACCATGAAACTTGCACTGAAAAAGCTCAGAAAGTTTGCAAAAAGTGGTGCCAGCGAGCAATTGGATCTTAATGAAACGATAGCTGCAACGGCAAAACAAGGCGGTATGCTCGATGTCAAAATGGTCCCTGAACGACATAATGCCATTAATGTCATTATGCTGTTTGATATTGGTGGTTCAATGGATGAATACATTCATTTATGCGAACAGCTATTTGGTGCTGCACACAGTGAATTTAAGCATTTGGAGTTTTTTTATTTTCACAATTGTGTTTATGAACAAGTTTGGCAAGATAACCAAAGACGCGATAGCGAGTCGCTTGACACATATCAGCTTATCAACCGCTTCGGTAAAGACTATCGACTTATTTTTGTGGGTGATGCCACTATGGGGCCCTATGAGATCACATATTCTGGTGGTAGCGTAGAGCATTGGAACCATGAAGCTGGTAGTGTGTGGCTTCAACGCCTCACTCAGCATTTTGAAAAAGTTGCTTGGTTAAATCCACAACCCACAACGCACTGGCCCTATTACCAGTCAATAGATATCATTGCTGAACTAATGCACAACCGTATGTACCCATTAACATTAGACGGTATAAGTAAAGCGATAAAAGTACTGACTTAATGGTATGGTCAACGTCTAATTTGGACACAAAAAAGCCGCGACGTACGCGGCTTTTTTAATTTCATCGTCTATTAAGACATGAAATCAACACCTTCTTGGATGTCTTTGTTAAGTGTTGCAAGCATATCTTCTTTTGCTTTTTGTTCAAATGCACTTAACTCACCGTAAGACAGAATTTCTTCTACACCGTTTTTACCTAAACGTACAGGGTGCGCAAAATAGGGTGCGTCGCCATTTTCAACGGCAACATACGCGTAATCTACAACATCTTGACCCTGTAAGCCTTTAACAAGTGAGAAGCAGAAACGTGCTGCAGCTGCGCCCATTGAAAGTGTCGCTGAACCGCCACCTGCTTTTGCATTTACCACTTCAGTACCTGCATTCTGGATACGAGGTGTAAGTGCTGCAACTTCTTCATCAGTGAATGAAACGCCTTCAACTTGTGAAAGAAGTGGTAAAATGGTAGTGCCTGAATGGCCACCAATAACTGGTACTTTCACTTCAGATACATCAACACCTTTCAATTCAGCAATAAATGCTTCCGAACGAATGACATCTAATGTTGTAACACCAAATACGCGAGATGCTTCATAAGTACCCGCTTTTTTGAATACTTCAGCAACAATTGGCACAGTACCATTTACTGGGTTAGTGATAACACCCACTAGCGCTTTAGGGCAGCTACGTACAATACCTTCAGCAAGTGTTTTAATAATACCTGCGTTTACGTTGAATAAATCAGCACGGTCCATACCTGGTTTACGAGGCATGCCAGCTGGGATCAATACAATATCAGCACCAGCAAGTGCAGCGTCTAGGTCATCCGCACCAAAACCAGCTACTTTAACTGCCGTTGGGATATGAGAAAGGTCAACAGCAACACCTGGTACTACCGGTGCAACGTCGTATAAAGATAATTCAGAACCTGCAGGTAAACCGTTTTTAAGTAAAAGTGATAAAGCTTGACCAATACCGCCAGCGGCACCCAATACAGCAACTTTCATGTGAATACTCCATAAATTGAAGGTAAATTTAGGGTGCGTCCCTCAATTAAAATCTAAGTTTAAATACCATCTCAGCAATCAGATACATAATGCGTAAACCCCAACACCATTAGGTGACATTGAATACACAACAAAAGCGCTAACATGACAATTAAAAGTAACCATTTCACATGAATTATAATCAACTTTCATACACAAATTTACGTTCTATGTGTACTCAACAGCATAATAAACCCATATTAGTTACTGCAAACTCAGCTAAAAAAGACAAACATACCCAAGAATGCAGTAAAGATAATGAAAAGCGCAGGTAAAAACAAATTAATCCGAGTTATTTTCATGATTTTTTCGACTATAGTTGTAAAGCTAACAGCACTGGCGCTTTACGCCTGTGACAGAACCTGAATATCAGCACAGTAAAATTTGGGTCACAACGTAGTTTTGTGTAGAATCCCAACATCACCATTTGAATTATGGATCGTTATGCAGCCTCAAGAAAAACAAGAAGCGCTGGTTAAAGCGTTTAAAGCTTTACTCAAAGAAGAAAACTTTGGTTCACAAGGAGAAATTGTTGACGCTTTAAAAGACCAAGGCTTTGACAATGTGAGTCAGAGCAAGGTGTCACGCATGCTCAGTAAATTCGGTGCGGTACGAACCCGTAATGCAAAACAAGAAATGGTCTATTGTTTGCCTGCTGAGATGGGAGTGCCGACAGCCAAAAGCCCACTGCGCCAATTGGTCATTGATATTATCCATAATGAAATGATGATAATTATTCGAACTAGCCCCGGCGCCGCACAACTTATTGCCCGATTACTTGATTCGTTAGGAACTGCAGATGGCGTACTCGGCACAATTGCCGGTGATGACACCATATTTATAGCCCCAGCCCAAATCTCAGAAATTGATGCAACGCTTGAGCGAGTAAAAACGTTATTTGACAACGTTTAGGTCGGCCTAAAAATCACTCTTCACAACTTTGTGCCATCGTACTAAGAAATTGGACCGATGGTGCAAAAAATGCCGCCCCCATATCTGCCTGATTATAATCCAACCATAGGTCATATTTATCTGGAGTGCCTAAACGAGACATTAGAACATCTTCAAAAGCTTGGCCATGTGCCGAACAACTCACCCACAAACTACCTTGCTCAAATACATCCCCAAACGGCATGCTTTGATCAAGTAAGGTCGCTAAACCGTCTTCGTTTACTAACTCCGCTAAAGTTGCATGACTATTTTCTTTTTGAGGAGAAATCAGGGTGTTATCTAAGCGCGTTCGGCCCATCACTTGTTCCTGCTCATCAAGTGTTAATATTTGCCATGTGTCAATGTCAAACTTCACTCGTTGAACATGCACATAACTTCCTTGATTATCATCATGCTGCGGGTTATCGACTAAAGCTACTTGACGTTTAAAGCGCCCATGAGGTGCATTTCCACCATAAATAAAGCCGTTAAAGTCTCGGCCATCTAAAAACCGAAAGCCTCTAACATTCGCCACTAGCTCAACACTAGGTGCAAGCATGTGCAATACGCTTTGTGCAAAAAGGTGATTAACATCTTCTCTATCTGAACGGATCACGTACATTAAATCAAAAGGCTGGCTATGCATTAAGTGTTCAGCACTGCTTACATGAGGAAAGCTTTTTAATTCAGGAGGAATATACTCAGGATAAATATGCGGCCAATATTGTGCTCCAATGGCCACAAAGCTACTCACCATCGACTCCGAGAAACGGTCACTCAGTTCATTTTGTAATCGTTCACAATGTGCCAATGTAGCACGCACAGCCTCATCATGCCCATCTAGTACATTAAAAAACAAATGTAAACCATGGAGGTTTGCTTCAGCACAGACTCCTGATTGCGCTTGCGCCATGCTTTTTTCCTTACTTAATTCAGCTCTTGCTCAGAAAAGAAATTTACCGCATGTGCTTTAATTTTAAAAGAGACAGGTAAATCAGTATTAATTGTTTTGTCTGTGGGCGCAGGAACCTCTAACTGTTGCTGTTCAAAACGTACCCGATAAACATATTCAGTGCCCACAAAGCGCTGTTGTTCAACTCGCACTTGCCCATTTGGGTCATTAACCAACTCTAAGTGCTGTGGTCGCACATAAATTTGTCCTTGCTGCTGAGATTGCAACAAAGGAACCATTGAGCTCACGTCACCAAAATCAGTGCTAACACCGGCACCGTTATAACGAGTCGCTTTTAAATAAATTCCTTGACCTAAAAACTCAGCTACAACTTTATTACTGGGCTGTTGGAACAAAGTTTTCGCACACCCTAATTGCGCGATTTGACCTTCATGCATAATCGCTAACTTATCCGAAAATGCAAATGCCTCATCTTTTGAGTGACTGACAAATATAGCTGAGACTTGCTGATCTTTAATAATCGCTCGAATGTCATTAATAAGCTGATATCGAACCTGCGCATCTATATTGGAAAACGGCTCATCTAGCAATAATAAGTTTGGACGGTACGCCAACGCTCTTGCAATCGCAACACGTTGCTGTTGCCCCCCCGAAAGCTCATGAGGATAACGTGACTTAAAATTATTTAAGTGCACTAACTCCAACATTTCATCAACGCGCTTTAAGCGCTCTGGTTTATCAAGCTTATTTAGACCAAACGCAATATTCTGCGCAACCGTTAAATGAGGAAACAACGCATAATCTTGGAACATCATCCCTATATTTCTGTGCTGAGGCGCGACAAAGTGGCGCTCATCACTCATACACTGGCCATTAATCACAACCGATCCATGCTGCGGTTGAATAAGCCCCGCAATGGCTTTCAAAGTTGTTGTTTTCCCACAACCACTAGCCCCTAACAAGCAGACTATTTCATTTTGTTCGACGGCTAAATTAAGCGCTTTAATAACTGATTGACCGTCATACTGATACGACAAATTTTGTAATAGCAAACTACTCATTAGTTGTGTTGCTCCATAGATCGATTAACAAAATATAGCGGAATTAGCCCAACTAAAACAATAAACAAGGCTGATACTGACGCAAGTTCTAACTGCTCATCACTCACATACTGAAATACATGTGTCGCCAGAGTTTCAAAATTAAAAGGTCGTAACAATAACGCTGCGGGGAGCTCTTTCATACATTCAATGAAAACCAATAAAGCTGCCGTGAGAATGCCTCTGCGTAATAACGGAAAGTGAATCAAGGTTAAGGTTTGTAAAAACCCCTTCCCCATGCTTTGGCTGGCCATATCTAGCGACGGGCTGATCCGCACATAACTGGCTTCAACTGCGCCATGTGCAATCGCATAGAATCGCACGACATATGCGAAAATCATCGCAAAAATACTACCGCTTAACAATAAACCAGGTTCAAAACTAGTTTGCGAAAACCAGTCATTAAGTGCCGTATCCAGCAAAGTTAAAGGCAGCAAAACAGCAATCGCCAATACCGTACCAGGCAGAGCATATCCCGTACTTGCGAAGCGCCCAGGAATGGATTTAGTTCTTTCACTACCTATACGTTGGTAAAAAACCACGAGAACGCTAAAGAATATCGCAATAACACTGACCCACAAAGACACTTTCAAGCTCTGCCAAGCATATAAAAAGAATTGGCTATTCCAAGCCTCGTCAAAATAATCAATTGCATAGCCACACAAAATACCCACTGGCAACACAAAAGCAACCAGTAATATAAAGATGCAATACGCAGAAGCGGCCCACGCTGTTTTACCTTTAAGCACATATAACGCTGTATCGTTAACAGATGCTTGGCGTTCATGCACCGTATCATTTTTACGACTTAGTCGTTCTAACATCAGTGACACAAACAAAAATAACAGCATAATTCCTGATATTTTTGCCGCTGCAGTGAGTGAGTAATAGCCAAGCCACGTATCATAAACTGCGGTTGTGAGCGTACTTACAGCAAAATAATGTACCGTCGCAAAATCAGCCATTGTCTCCATACTTATCAAAGCAAGTGCAGCAACAATTGCTCCCCGAGCTAACGGAAGGCTCACCTTAAAAAAGCTCTGACGAGGGCTCATTCCCATCAGCTGACTTGCCTGAACCAATTTAAATGATTGCTCTCTGAGCGCGGTTTTAAATATTAAATATAAATAAGGATAGAGCACCAAAGCGATCATTATGATGGCACCTGGCAATGTACGAATATCAAAAAACCAGTAATCATTTGGTGATTGCCAACCAAACCAATCTCGCAGCGCCACCTGAACGGGCCCAGCATAATCCAATAAATCAGTATAAATATAGGCAATTATATAAGTCGGCATTGCCAGAGGCAGCATTAATGCCCACTCAAATACTTTTCGACCAGGAAACTGGCAATATGCGCTAAGCCAGCCTAAAGGCAAAGCAATCAAACAACTGAGTGAAATAACACCAAGGATAAGTAAAATAGTATTAGAGGTGTAGTCCCAAAGAACGGTATTCCATAGATGGGAGAATACCTCTGAATCTCCTTGCAAAGATTCAAAGATTAAAAAAGCGAGCGGGGCAGATAAACAAATGCCTATCAGCCACGCAAATATCTGCCATTTAGACAGAGAAAACGGTACTTGCATTAAAGATCAAATTTAACCTCATCGATCAGCTTCAGTGCTAATGGACGATATTTACTAATTTCAGACAATGGTAATGCGTCTTCCTTAAACGTGCCCCATGATGCCACCAAATTCGACAATGCTACTCCAGATTTTACTGGGTATTCCATATTCATTGACGCATACATATTCTGTGCTTTATTGTCGGTCATAAACTCTATAAGTTTCAAGGCATTTTCTGGATTTTTAGCATATTTGGTCATTACCACACCTGAAACATTCAAATGGGCACCACGGTCTTTTTGATTGGGGAAATTAATATACACTGAATCAGCCCATGCTTTTTGTTTGCTATCTTGCAGCATTTTTCCAAAGTAATAGCTGTTACCTAGAGCAATGTCACACAAACCTTCTTTTACCGCTTTGACTTGAGCACGGTCATTACCTTGTGGTTTTCGAGCTAAATTACTCTTTACACCTTTAAGCCACTGTTTCGTATCCGCTTCACCATGATGCGCAATCATCGATGCAATCAATCCCAAATTATATGGGTGCTTACCCGAGCGCATACAAATTTTTCCTTTGTAAGTTGCTGAAGCTAAATCTTCATATCCTAAGGCTGAAAGCTTACCTGTTCGTTCCTTTGATGAGTAAACGTTACGTACCCGTTTAGTAAGTGCTACCCATTCACCTTCAGGGTCCCGGAAAGCAACCGGAATATTACGATTAACCACATCACTACTTATCTTTTGCGTTAAATTCATATCTTCTAATTGCATTAATGCACTAAAATTAGAAGTTAGGACTAAATCAGCCCGACTATGCTTTCCTTCTCGCTTAACACGCTCAATAAGCCCTTTTTTAGCGAAAACAACGTTAGTTTTTATACCTGTCTGTTTGGTGAAGTCATCTAATATCGGTTGGATTAAAAACGGCTGACGAAAAGAGTAGATATTAACTTCGCCTGCTGCCAATGCCGGTAAACAACTTAAAGATGTAAGAACAATCGCTAATGCTTTTTTCATTAAAGCCTCCAGATAAAAACAATAATTATTATCAGCTAATAATATCTCTTATGGTGCTAAAAAACACCCTCTGAATAAAACTAGCTTTATGTTGTTGCAAATAACTGTATCACCAAATCAGAAGTTGCTTGTGAGAAATATCTTACTTCTTATGTGGAGATCAATGATCCCTTTGCTGAAAATAACACCAAAATTAATTTAAATAATTGTTTTAAAACAAATTAAGTTTAACTTTTAGTTTTTCTAGAATAATTAAAAGCATTTCCACTGGTTTTGTACCCACCAAAACTCTCTATAATATATCTCGTAGTCAAGGAGATGGTGACTAAGAAATAAATAAGACCACACTGAGTGTAGCTTATTTAAAATTGCGGGATGCAATTACCAAGGACAAACAGCCGGATGCTGTGGTTTATGGAAACGCTATAGGATGTAGCAAACATTACAGGGAAAAGGGACAAACAGCCGGATGCTGTGGTTTATGAAAACGCTATAGGATGTAGCAAATATTACAGGGAAAATGGACAAACAGCCGGATGCTGTGGTTTATGGAAACGCTATAGAATGTAGCAAATATTACAGGGAAAATGGACAAACAGCCAGATGCTGTGGTTTATGGAAACGCTATAGGATGTAGCAAACATTAAAGGAAAAGGGACAAACAGCCAGATGCTGTGGTTTATGGAAACGCTATAGGATGTAGCAACTATTTATAAGGAAAGGGACAAACAGCTGGATGCTGTGGTTTATGGAAACGCTATAGGATGTAGCAAACATTAAAGGAAAAGGGACAAACAGCAGGACGCTGTGGCTTTAAGGAACATGCTACTGGATGTAGCAACTATTTATAAGGAAAGGGACAAACAGCAAGACGCTGTGGCTTTAAGGAAACGTTATAGGATATAACACAACATGGACAAACAGCAGGATGCTGTGGCTAAAAGGGACCAATCACAGGAAGTGGTTAGGAGTAATACTGGAAGTATCTTTTAATGGACTAAACTAGGACATGCGGTAAGCCTTGAAACAGACTCCATCGTTAATAGACGATATATCGTATATTACGGACCAGCGGCAGGTAGCCACGTTCACCGGATGATATAGTGTTTAAGGACAGTTAAAGGACCTTAGCAGTGACGCTGAATTTCGCAGAAATAGAACACTTAGCGAAGCCATGGATGCGGACAGTTTTAGGAGTTGATCAGATCAACATTGCAGGATGCGTTTAGAAGATTCCGTCAGCGCGGCTCTTATGAGTCGCGCGCTTTTCTGTTGTTGTACTTTCATTTATTCACAATAACTAAATTAACGGGTACGCTACTCTCTTCGATTAAAATTTTTTTCGCTTGCTCTTAAGATACGCATCTCTAAAATCAATAAAATGGCTAGTCAGCTTTTCAGCAGCAGCACTTTCTTTATTTTGCTCTAGCACCACACACGCTACTTCTGCGGTACTCAATTGATGCGCATGTGCCGCTACACGTAATTGATAATCAGATAAAGACTCAGGCGATACCGATAAAATTGGCAAATTATCAAGGTAAGGGCTTTTTCGAAACATCTTTTTAGCTTCTCGCCAAGTCCCATCCAAGAAAATATACAAAGGTATTTTGTTCTTACCCCCTTCAACCTTCTTGATCACTCTCGCTAGTTCAGACTCCCTATCATCCACCGGAAAAACAATGACAGGGTAATAATGCGGATCATTGATCAACTCAATCAATTTTGGATCAGGTTCTGTTCTGTCCCATCGAAAAGCGTGATTATCTGGTATAATATCAGCGATCAAACGCCCTGTATTCGATGGTTTAAAGCTTTCATTATGATACATAATGAGGCAGACTGCGCTTTGGCAACTATGTGCCACATTAATGCCATCACAAATACACAAATGCTGTGCAAGTAAACATGCTTCACATCGGCTTAACCTTGATCCTCTGGCTTTATACTCACGCCTTGCAACCGCGATTTGTCGTTGGCGTAGCGCCAATACAGAATTACTCACTCGATACCCTCAAAACAGTTAAGTGTGTATTGTAATAAAATTAAGATATAAAAACAGTAAGGAGCCACGATGAATATTCAAAACTCAGCAAGATTAGGCTTTCGCCTTATGACTGAAAATGACGCACAGTTACTGTATGAACTCGATCAAGACCCTGCCGTCATGGCGCACATCAACGGCGGTATAGCCAATTCAATGACTGATATACAAGAGATTTATATTCCTCGGCTTATCTCATTTACACACAAAGAAAAAGGCTGGGGGCTCTGGCATACCAGCCTATTATCAAATAACGAATTCATAGGCTGGATCCTAGTCAGACCTATGGGCTTCTTTGAAGGTAATAAAAATACTTTAGATTTAGAGCTTGGTTGGCGCTTCAAGCAATCATCTTGGGGCAAAGGATATGCAACAGAAGCCGCTCAACAAGTTGCCAATACCATTTGTAAAGTACACCCTGAGTTACAAGCTCTTTCTGCAACGGCCCTTGTTGAAAATCACGGGTCTTTAAAGGTGATGAAAAACATTGGAATGAAATATATCAAAAACTATATTTACAACGACCCTTGTGGCGATCATGATGCCGTACTGTATCGCAAAAGCTTAAAGTAATGATGAATATCAGCACACAACTATTTAAAAGAGGTATGTCATGACACACTCTATTGATCAACAACGCATGAACTCTATTCTCAGCAATGACAATACACAACGTTACAAATACTTAATCAAAGAAGTCTCAAGCACAGAACTTGTATGGATCCTAACTGACGAACACGGTTGCGTTATGCTAAATAGTGATGATGAGGATTGTGTACCTATTTGGCCTAATGAAGAGTTTGCCATATTATGGGCCACTGGTGACTGGCAAGACTGTAAACCTCAGTCAATTTCACTTAAGAAATGGCATGCTAAATGGACTGACGGCCTAGCAGAAGACGAACTTGCTATTGCAGTATTCCCCATCCCAGATCAAGATGGCTTAATCGTATACCCCGATGAATTTGATTACGAACTCATAAAGTATAGGAAAAATAAAAAATAGCACATACGACAGCACTGATACTCTGTTGTTAACAACTCTCGCTAAAAAAAAACCCAGCAGGTGCTGGGTTTTTTCAATTTAAAGAAAAAGACTTACTTTTTCTTTACTGCTTTTTTATTTGGTAAGTCAGTGATTGACCCTTCAAATATTTCAGCAGCAAGTCCAATAGATTCATTCAATGTCGGGTGAGCATGAATTGTTAGCGCTAGGTCTTCACCATCAGCACCCATTTCAACTGCTAGACCAATTTCACCTAACATTTCACCAGCATTAATCCCCACCATTGCACCACCGATAACACGGCCAGACTCTTTATCAAAGATAAGCTTTGTAGAACCTTCAGTGCGCGCAGACGCAATAGCACGACCAGATGCAGCCCACGGGAATACCGCAGTCTCAATGCTTAGGCCTTGCTCTTTCGCTTCTTTCTCCGTAACACCAACCCATGCAATCTCTGGGTCTGTGTATGCAATTGAAGGAATACATTTAGGGTCGAAGAAATGCTTCTGACCTGAAATCACTTCAGCAGCAACATGTGCTTCATGCACCGCTTTGTGTGCAAGCATTGGCTGGCCAACAACATCACCGATTGCGAAGATGTTATTCACATTGGTACGCATTTGCTTATCAGTATTGATAAAGCCGCGCTCATCAACATTTACGCCCGCTTTATCGGCATCTAATAGTTTACCATTTGGCGTACGGCCAACAGCCACTAATACTTTGTCATAACGCACTGGCTCTGCAGGTGCTTTTTTACCTTCAAACGTCACATATAGACCATCATCTTTCGCTTCAACAGCAACAACTTTAGTCGACAACATCACATTGAATTTGTCTTTCACGTAGCGTTGGTAAATCTTAATGATATCTTTGTCTGCAGCAGGCACTAGCTGATCAGCAAATTCAACCACATCAATTTGAGAGCCAAGTGCACGATAAACCGTACCCATTTCAAGACCAATGATACCACCACCTAATACAAGGAGTTTCTCTGGTACGTCTTTAAGCTCTAAAGCGCCAGTAGAATCTATTACACGATCGTCTTCTGGGATGAAAGGTAGATTAACTGGTTGAGAACCGGCTGCGATAATAGCATTGTCAAAAGTAACTGTTGTAGTACCTGCTTCGCCTTCAACCGCAATCGTGTTAGAACCAGTAAATTTACCATAGCCACTCACTACGCTTACTTTACGCATTTTAGCCATGCCGTCTAAACCACCAGTCAATTGACCGATCACAGACTCTTTCCACGTACGGATTTTATCTAAGTCAATTTGCGGTGCGCCAAATGTAACACCGTGTGAAGACATTTCAGCTGCATCATCAATGACTTTAGCAACATGAAGTAATGCTTTTGAAGGGATACAACCAACGTTCAAGCATACACCACCTAGGGTGTTGCGAGATTCAATTAGTGTAACGTCTAAACCTAGATCCGCAGCACGGAATGCTGCTGAGTAACCACCAGGACCACCGCCTAGTACAACAACTTGAGTTTTGATTTCGTTGCTCATGTTATTACCTTAACTATTATTCGAACGGGACTGTACTCAAAAAGAGTATCCGTACCAAAATGCCTGCCACATACTCAATATTTGGTACAAGGCAGAGAGAGTTTAAAAATTGTATCATTCACACAAAAAGATGTCCCGCCTATTTATAAGGCGGGACAGCAAATTACATTACTAACTGACGGATATCGCTTAAGTAGTTAGCGAGTGTCACAGTAAAGCGTGCTGCCAATGCACCGTCAATTACACGGTGATCATATGAGCAACTTAGCGGCACCATTAAGCGCGGCTCAAATTCTTTACCATTCCACTTAGGTTTCATTTCTGATTTAGAAACCCCTAAGATAGCGACTTCAGGTGCATTGACGATAGGTGTAAACGCCGTACCACCAATACCGCCTAAGCTTGAAATTGTGAAACAGCCGCCCTGCATGTCTGATGCGGTTAACTTACCATCACGGGCTTTCTTAGAAATGTCCATCAATTCACGTGATAGCTCAATAATGCCTTTGTTATTCACATCTTTAAATACTGGAACAACCAAGCCATTTGGCGTATCAACCGCAACACCAATATTGACATATTTCTTCAGAATTAAGCTTTCACCATCTTGCGACAGTGACGAGTTAAAGGTTGGGAACTCTTCCAACGCTTTTGCAGCCGCTTTCATCACAAACACAAGTGGTGTGATCTTAACGCCAAGCTTTTTCTTCTCAGCCAAGACATTCTGTTCTTTACGGAATGCTTCAAGCGTTGTGATATCTGCTTCATCAAACTGCGTTACGTGTGGAATTTGCACCCAGTTACGATGCAGGTTAGCACCTGAGATTTTCTGAATACGCGATAGTTTCTTCTCTTCAACTTCGCCAAACTTAGCAAAGTCAACTTTTGGCCAAGGGATAAGACCAAGCTCACCACCGCCAGAATTGTTGTTATTAGAGATTTGACCTGATTCAACTTTCTTAACCAGCTCTTTCACATAGTTTTGTACGTCTTCTTTAACGACACGACCTTTACGGCCTGTGCCTTTAACACGCGCTAGGTTTACACCAAACTCACGCGCTAAACGACGCACTACCGGAGATGCATGCGCATAAGATGCGTTCGCTTCAAATTCTTCTTTAACATTAGAAGCCGCAGGGACTGAGGCAAGCTTAGCCGCAGCTGCTGCTGAAGAAGCCACTGGCGCTGCTTGCGCAACAGGTGCTGCAACTGGCGCACTGCCTGCTACTTCAAATACAAATACCAATGAACCCGTTGATACTTTATCGCCAACGTTTACTTTAATCTCTTTCACAGTACCTGCAAATGGTGCAGGTACTTCCATAGCGGCTTTATCGCCTTCTACGTTTAAGATTGATTGGTCTTCGCTGACTGTATCGCCAACCGCGACCATAATATCGGTCACTTCAACTTCGTCGCCACCAATATCAGGAACATTCACTTCTTTGTTGGCATTGGCTACTGGTGCCGCAGGGGCTGCTGTTTCAACAGCAGGAGCTGCAACTGGCGCTGAACCGGCCGTTTCGAAAACAAACACTAAGCTGCCCGTTGATACTTTATCGCCAACGTTCACTTTGATCTCTTTAACAGTACCCGCAAATGGCGCTGGTACTTCCATAGCGGCTTTATCGCCTTCTACGTTTAAGATTGATTGGTCTTCGCTAACCGTATCGCCAATAGCAACCATGATATCAGTCACTTCAACTTCGTCACCACCAATATCTGGAACATGGACTTCTTTTAACTCAGAGCTAACCGCTGGAGCAGCAATTTCAGCCTCTACAGCAGGTGTCGCTACTTCAGCCGCAGGGGCAGCTGGCGCTGCACCTTGGCTTTCAAAGACCATAATTAACGACCCGGTTGCAACCGTATCGCCTTCTGAAATTTTTATTTCTTTCACTACGCCAGCATGTGCAGAAGGAACTTCCATAGAAGCCTTATCACCTTCAACAGTAAGTAAAGATTGATCTTCACTTACTGTATCACCCACACTTACTAGGATCTCGGTTACTTCAACCTCATCCGCGCCAATGTCAGGAACATGAATTTCAATTGTCATGATTAAACCTCTTATGCGTAAAGTGGGTTAGTTTTTGTTGTATCGATATCAAACTTCTTAATCGCTTCAACAACCACTGATGATTCAACTTTGCCTTGCTTAACAAGCTCTGTTAGCGCAGCAACCACAACGTAACCCGCGTTCACTTCAAAGTGACGACGTAAATTCTCACGGCTATCTGAGCGACCGTAGCCATCAGTACCTAACACTTTGTAAGAAGTGCTTGGCATAAAGGCACGTACTTGCTCAGCGTAGTTTTTCATATAATCTGTTGCAGCAATGGCTGGTGAGTCACCTAGCACAGTGGCGATATATGGCACTTGCGCATCGTTTTGCGGGTTAAGCATGTTCAAACGTTCAACCGCTTGACCATCTCGCGCTAACTCATTGAATGAGGTTACCGAGTAAACATCAGAAGCAACACCGTACTCTTCACTAAGAATAACAGCCGCTTTACGTACTTCGTTTAAGATAGTGCCTGAACCCAGTAACTGAACATGGGCTTTTTCACCCGTGTTAGATTCTAGCTTGTAGATACCCTTACGAATACCTTCTTCAGCACCTTCAGGCATTGCTGGCTGATGATAGTTCTCGTTCATTAGCGTCAAGTAGTAGAACACGTTTTCTTGCTCAGGACCGTACATACGACGAATACCATCTTGCATAATTACCGCAACTTCGTAACCGAATGTTGGGTCATAAGAAATACAGTTAGGAACCGTTGCTGCTTGAATATGACTGTGGCCATCTTCATGCTGTAAGCCTTCACCGTTTAGTGTTGTACGACCCGCTGTCGCGCCTAATAAGAAGCCACGAGCTTGCTGATCGCCCGCCATCCATGCCATATCACCAACACGTTGGAAACCGAACATTGAGTAATAGATATAGAATGGGATCATCGGTAAATCACTGGTGCTATAAGACGTAGCAGCAGCAACCCATGAAGACATAGCACCTAGCTCATTGATACCTTCTTGCAATACCTGACCTGAAGTTTCTTCTTTGTAGTAAGAAACAATATCACGGTCTTGCGGCGTATAGTTTTGACCATGCGGGTTATAAATACCGATTTGACGGAATAAACCTTCCATACCAAACGTACGTGCTTCATCGGCAATAATTGGCACGATGTTTTTGCCAATACCCTTGTCTTTCAGTAATACATTAAGCGCACGAACAAATGCCATTGTGGTAGAAATGTCACGCTTTTGCTCTTGTAATAATGGCGCAAACGCATCAACTTCAGGTAGTGTCAGAGCTTGTGTAAAATTAGGTAAACGCTGCGGAGTATAACCGTGTAGCGCTTTACGACGAGCATGAAGGTACTCATATTCTTTCGAGCCTTCTTCTACCGTTAAATACGGTAAATCTTTAAGCTGTTCGTCAGTCACCAAGTCCTCTAGTCCTAGACGTGAACGTAAATGCTCAACGTGCGTTAGGTCCATTTTCTTAACTTGGTGTGCAATGTTTTTACCTTCTGCCGCTTCACCCATGCCATAACCTTTCACAGTTTTAGCTAGGATAACGGTTGGACGGCCTTTTTCGTCTTGTGCCGCTTTAAAAGCTGCAAACAATTTAGATGGCTCGTGTCCACCACGTTTCAGGGCAAAAATTTCGTCATCTGTCATATCAGCAACCAACGCTGCTGTTTCAGGGTAACGACCAAAGAAATGCTCACGTACGTACGCGCCATTCTTTGCTTTGTAAGTTTGATAGTCACCGTCGATAGTTTCATTCATCAACTCTAGTAACTTACCAGTTGTGTCTTTAGCCAGTAGCTTATCCCAACCTGACCCCCACACAACCTTGATCACATTCCAGCCAGCACCTTTAAATAGGCCCTCTAGTTCTTGAATGATTTTACCGTTACCCATTACTGGCCCATCAAGGCGCTGTAGGTTACAGTTGATCAAGTAACACAGGTTGTCTAGCTTCTCACGCGCAGCAAACGAGATTGCGCCACGTGATTCTGGCTCATCCATTTCGCCATCACCCAAGAACGCATATACACGCTGTGCTGAGGTATCTTTCATACCACGACCATCAAGGTACTTTAAGAAACGCGCTTGATAAATTGATGCAATTGGGCCAAGACCCATAGATACCGTTGGGAACTGCCAGAATTCAGGCATCAGCTTAGGGTGAGGGTATGAAGAAATACCCTTTCCATCCACTTCTTGACGGAAGTTATCTAGCTGCTCTGCGGTTAAACGACCTTCAAGGAAAGCGCGCGCATAAATACCTGGTGAAATATGGCCTTGGTAATAAACTAAATCACCGCCATCTACTTCATTTGGTGCACGGAAGAAATGGTTAAAACACATTTCATAAAATGCTGCCGACGACTGGTAAGACGCCATATGTCCGCCAAGCTCAAGATCTTTCTTTGACGCACGTAATACGATCATAATCGCATTCCAACGAACGATAGAGCGAATACGACGTTCAATGTTTACATCGCCCGGGTAAGCTGGCTCTTTATCAGCTGGAATTGTGTTTACATAGTTAGTCGTGATGCCAGTTGGCATATCAACGCCATCAAGACGTGCTTGCTCTAATACTTGCTCTAGCAAGAACTGAGCGCGCTCTACACCTTCTTCTTTTACTACCGACTCAAGCGCTTGCAACCACTCTTTGGTTTCTAACGCGTCTACGTCAAATTTATTGACTTCAGACATATGGAGTGTTCCTTATGTTTAAAATACGAATTTATTTATTCAGTTTTAACAAACCAACTTAATTACTGTTGCTTGGTCCGTCTTAGGCTTCGCTCTATTCGAGAGCGCTCTTTACCTGCTTGTAATAAGGCTTCTTCAATGAACGCCAAGTGTGCATTACTCGCTAACCGCGCTTGCTCTGGATTACCATTGATCACGGCATCCATTAATACTTTACGATGTTCAGCTAGCTGCTCACTGACATCTGACTTTTGTACTAGAACCGTTAAGTTCTGTAATACATTTTGTTCCAATAACGTTTGCATTCCGCGCATTAAGTGCAGTAACACCACATTATGTGACGCTTCTGCTACGGTAAAATGAAATGTGTTAATCGCGGCAGCTGTTTGTGCTAAATCACCTTGAACAGAGGCAATACTATCAAAACTATGTTGTACTTTTTCAAAGTCAGTGCCTGTACCACGTAATGCGGCATAATAAGCAGCAATACCTTCCAGCGCATGACGAAACTCAAGCAAATCAAATTGAGATTCAGGGTGTTTACTGATCAAATCAAATAAAGGATCAGTAAGCCCTTCTTCTAATTGGTTCTTTACATACGTTCCGCCACCTTGACGCCGTGTAACCAGTCCTTTCGCTTCTAGCTTTTGAATCGCTTCTCGTAATGAAGGGCGAGACACATCAAACTGTTTGGCAAGCTCTCTTTCTGGCGGCAACTTAGCACCCGGCATCAATGACCCTTCTAAGATCATGTTTTCGAGTTGTTCCAAAATAACATCTGATAACTTAGCTGCTTTTATCTTTAAAGACATTAATCAATCGCCGAATTTAGGTGTATTGCCAACCGCTGAAACCATCAGTAAGTTGGAGTATTAAAACCAAAAGGTAAATTGGTCATACCAAATTTGGACAATACGGTATCAAAATCAAGCTGTACTGTCAAAAATCTGCGGATTATTGCCTTAGACAAGCACAAACTAGAGTCTAAACTTTATACAAAAATATGCATTTGAGAAGTGATATAAAAAAGGTCTGACCAGTTAGTCATTTTAAAATTAATATGTCAGTCATTCAAACTATTTTGTTTTTCCCTACGTACCTTTTTGTAATAAGCGCTCTTATAAACAATAATTAAGTCAAGATCTGAAGTCACTAGAGGTGTTACATGTCAATGGCCGTCGTCGGTGGGATTGTATTTTCAGTCTTTTTAATGATTCTACTTTTCGTCAGAGGTGAAAACATTAAACGAGATCTTAAAAGAGCCAACGCTAAATTAGAATCTACCAGTCGCCAAAAAACACATCTTGGTGGTATTGTTATGGAACTGGCAAAAGAAGAGCAGTTAATGCTCAAAGAGCGTATGGCTAAAGTCCAGAAAGATAGCTCCCCAAACGAGCGTTTTGTGGTCTGTACCAGTCTATTAATCGACGCCAGTGATTCCGTGATCAGCGATGCAGCATTAGATAATCGCACCGTCAGAAAAGCGTTCGAATACTACATTTCTAATTTTTCAGATGTCCCTTACACTGAATTTAAAGCCGTTATATTGCAAGATCAAAAACGAAAACAGCTATGGGCAGGAGACAATATTCACGCTTATTTAGAACTGTGCAAAAGCTGTATTGCCGCCATTGAATAAAGTGTAAAGCAGAAAAATAAAATAAAATCACCTACCCTCCTTGAAAAAATATCTTCTTGTCCATACATCATATTTAGGACGCCGAAAGGGTCCTAGAACGAAATTAACCATATGTTTATATTGGTGTTTATTGCTTTATAAAAAGAATAAACATCACCATTAATCGCTTTATGAGGATTCAAATATGCGAACAATCGACTTAACACCACTACACCGTTCATTCATTGGTTTTGACCATTTATCATCGTTAATGGATGCAGCACAGCGTAACAGTGAAAAACAACCCAGTTACCCTCCATACAACATAGAAGCATTAGATAACGACCGGTATCAAATTACCATGGCTGTCGCTGGTTTCAGCGATGCTGAACTGTCCATTGAGTCAGAAAACAATACCCTTGTCGTCAAAGGTGAAAAACTCAGCAAAGATGAAAAGACTGAACGTACATTCATTCATCAAGGTATTGCAGAACGTAACTTCGAACGGAAGTTTCAATTAGGTGACCATGTTAGAATACTCAGTGCTGAATTAGACAATGGCCTATTGCTTATCGATTTACAGCGAGAAGTGCCTGAAGCACTTAAACCCAGAAAAATAGCGATTAGTTCTGGTAACTTATTGAAAAATTAACTCGCTAAGACATTTTCCTTTCATATTGTTAGTCCGAAATCAGCCATATCACATGGCTGATTTTACGTATTTATCAAATCTAAAAATCGTTACTGTGCAGGTATGCTGAGTATATAAAGCACCTGTAATAATGATCCCTGACAAATAGCCGCATCCGCTTGAGAAACAACTTTGGGTTTTCCATGGACTGCGATACCGGTTCCCGCTTCAGCCATCATTAATAAGTCGTTAGCACCGTCACCTATTGCCACTGTTTGTGCTTTAGGTAAGCCCAATTGCAACCGCAAGTGAGATAATATTGCTGCTTTACTTTGTGCATCAACCACCTGCCCAAGTACTTTACCAGTTAACTTATTATTTGCTATTTCCAACTCATTGGCATAATACTCATCCAACTGAAGTGGTTTTTGTAACGCTTGTGCAAACCACGAAAAGCCACCTGATGCAATGACCAAATGCCAACCATTGCTTTTTAAGTGATGGCATAGTGCTTGGATCCCCTCCATCAATGGTAAGTCGTCCTTTAATGCTTGAATAAGAGACAGCTCCACCCCTTCAAGCTTAGCCACCCGCTGGTTTAAACTGTCATTAAAGGCCAGTTTGCCAGCCATAGCCTGTGCTGTTATATGAGCTACTTCTTCATAAACCCCAGCTAACCGTGCTATCTCGTCAATGCATTCAACTTTTATCGCTGTTGAATCCATATCCATCACCAATAATCCTGGCTGTTGGTTATTGGCTGGATTCATAATACATGCAGCTTGCAACTGTTGATCAGCGCCGATACGCCTCAAACCAGCTCGAAAATCATGCAGTGTTGCTTCCGTCATTTCAACGTCACTGTAAAGCGCCAACGCACTCTCTAATTCCTCATCAGGCTGATAAAGGCAGACAGATTGCACCTTAACGTTATGCTGGTGTGCAAAGGTCAATACCGTCACTAAGCTTATTGCGCTTAACTCGTCGCCAAATAGCGTGATAAACAACCCGTTATGCCGTGAAGGTATTTTTTGACTCTCGATCAATTGGGCATTTTCAACTTGATACCATTTTGCTAAGGTGAGTACTTGTGACAATGGTTTTTCACTAAGGTGAGTAAGGCTGACGGTTGACATGTTTGGCTCCTAAGTAACTTGCAGACCCTTTTTACCATCTAAGGTGTAACCTGTCAGCAAACATCAGGGGCACTATGAAAAATACACAAGCTATTGAATTATTAAAGTCATCCACAGGTAGACGGTTGGTACGTCTATTAATTGCGGCTGCATGTTTTCTCTTGTTAACGCACATTGCATTTACAACAAGCTTTGAATCACATCAACTCTTGCATAAACAAGCCGATAATACCGCTAGGAGCCTTACCGCACAATTGGCACTCAATGCTGCACAGCCCCTCAAACGAAACGATTTACCAGCACTAAGACAATTGGCTAACCACCTTGCCAGCGATCCATTTGTCATGGGGGTAAGCATATACAATCAACAAGGTAAGTTGAAAATTAGTAATGATGGTTTCACTCCGCGACAACCCCTCAATGCACTGCCAAGCGCACTGCCAGGAATAAGCAAAATAAAAACCCCCATTGTAGTGCAAGTCATAGATAATGAAAAAACACCGATAGGCTTCGTTAACACCGTCTATCTCACTGAATCAGCAATGAGCCAAAGCCACCAGCACTTTCATGAACTGGGCCGTATGGTACTTTTAATGTTAGTGATCACCGGAGTTTTCACTTGGCAAATTGGCAGAGCGCTAAAGCGCTGGGAAGTAAAGCGTCAAATTCGAAAAAGTGTGCAGGACGAATCATAAAGCTGCTGCGCTATGTCACTCGGCGTTTCATGACGCAATTGACATAAATATTTAAACACATCTACCACTCGCTCAGGCAAATTAATTTGCCCTTGATGGCCAAACAAAGGCATTGAAGGGGAGTCTGTTTCTAATAAGAGGTGCTGCAAAGCAACAGTCGCAAATACTGCTTTGGTTTTATTGGCTCGCTCGTAACTAATAGTCCCACCAACACCTAACTTAAATCCTTTCGCAATATAATAATTTGCTTGTTGCAGTGACCCAGAAAAAGCATGGATCACGCCACCGTATAAAGGCGGCGTTTGCTTAAATGCTTGTGCTATATAATGGTGGCTTTGTCGATGATGAATGATCAATGGCAGCTTGAGTGCATTTGCAAGTTGAATATGCTGTTGAAACAAGCTTTGCTGATACGTTAATTGTTCACAAGTTGCATCAATACCGCATTCCCCAATCGCAACCAAATCTCCCTGATGTTCATGGGCATATTGCGCTAAGGCGTCAAAGTGGTGCGACTGATGTTGTGTAATAAAATAAGGGTGCAACCCTACAGCAATATAACACCCTGCATGTTCTTGCTTGAAGGTAAGTAATTTCTGGCTTTGCGCTAAAGATACGCCAGGGATCACAAAACCACAAACACCAACAGCATTGGCATTAGTAATATACCGCGCTAAATCTGAGGATAACTCTGGAAAATCTAAGTGGCAGTGACTATCGATAAAGCGCATATTACCTCCTTATTACGCTTAAGGATTCAATCGTTCAATTTTCCACGAGCCAGCGGATTGTTTAACATACATAAAGCGATCATGTAAACGATGGTCTCCACCTTGCCAAAACTCTATTTTAGTTGGTTCTACACAGTACCCCCCCCAAAAATCTGGCAAGGGAATTTCACCTTTCGAAAATTTCGCTTTCATTGCCTGGAACGTTTCCATCAGCACTTTGCGTGATGATACAGGTCGCGATTGTTGAGAAGCCCAAGCAGCCAATTGGCTTTCTTCAGGACGCGACAAAAAATACTTTGCAACCGCGGCCGTTGAAAGCGGCTTTGTTTCTCCATAGACAATGACTTGACGTTCAATTGCATGCCACGGGAAGTGTAAACTAATCTTATTATTACCTTGTAACTCTTGCGCTTTACGTGAGCCCGTATTGGTAAAAAATACAAAACCTTGTTCATCTAAATGCTTTAACAATACAATACGCTGTGATGGCTGCCCAGTGTCATCAACCGTCGCCACTACCATTGCCGTAGGATCGCTAAATTCTGCATCGACAGCTTGTTGTAGCCAAATTTCAAATTGCGTTATAGGATCATCAGCCAGCATCTCGCGACGCAGCCCACCTTTGCTATATTCACGACGAATATCTTCAAGCTTCATCATCTTTCCTTACAAAAAAACCGCACCAACTACGTTGAAATGCGGCTTTAATTATTCGTTTCAGGGTGTATCCCAATGCCAACAAATGTAAATTACATTTGTTCCATAACTTCAATACCCAATAAATCTAAGCCTGTACGTAAAGTATCTGCCACTAAGTTACATAGTACTAAACGGCTATCTCGTACATCTGCTGCCACATCATCTTTTAAGATTGGACACGCTTCATAGAACGTCATATACAAACTAGCCAATTCATACAAGTAACCACACAATACGTGCGGCGTGGCCTCACTGATCATCAGATCTAATACTTCTTCAAGCTGTAACAACTTAATTGCCAGCGCTTTTTCTTGTGGCTGCTCAATATTAATCGATGCAGTTAATGCGTTGCTATCAATATTGGCTTTACGGAAAATACTCCGAACGCGTGTATAAGCGTATTGTAAGTACGGTGCCGTAGCGCCTTCAAAGCTCAGCATACTATCCCAATTAAAGATGTAATCACTGGTACGATGCTTTGACAAATCTGCATATTTAACCGCGCCAATACCCACCTTACGGGCAATTTCACCACGCTCAGCATCAGTCAAACCAGACTCTCGGTCAGCCAACTTATCTGTCGCACGGCTAATGGCTTCTTCAAGTAAATCAGCAAGCTTCACCGTGCCACCGGTACGCGTTTTAAATGGTTTGCCATCACTGCCCATCATAGTGCCAAACGGGCTAAATTCGTAGCTGGTCTCATCTCTTAAGAATCCAGCTTTACGTGCTGTTAATTCAACTTGGTTAAAGTGTAAACTTTGACGTGCGTCAACAAAAATCAAGATACGGTCTGCACCCAATTTATTTGAACGATAATCACAGGCTGCTAAGTCAGTGGTTGCATATAAGAAGCCCCCCCCAGACTTTTGTACAATAAATACCGATGGCTCTCCATCTTTATTTGCTAACTCGTCTAAAAATACAACTTGTGCACCTTGGTCTTCAACCGCAATACTTTTCTCTTTTAGTAATGCAATCACGTTGCTCAGTTCACTGTTATAAGCACTTTCAGCCATGATGTCATCACGAGTTAATGTCACATTCAAACGCTGATACACTTCCTCTGAATGCTTCACTGATGTATCAATAAACAAAGTCCATAATTTCTGACAATGCGTATCACCACTTTGCAACTTTACAACATAATCACGGGCTTTATCAGCAAAGCCCTCTTCGTCATCAAAACGCTTTTTGGCATCACGATAAAATGTTTCTAAGTCAGCCAATGCCACAGACTCTAAATCCACACCTTGATTTAACAAGTCTTCCAAGTGTGCGATGAGCATACCAAACTGTGTACCCCAATCACCCATATGATTTTGACGCACTACCGTATCACCGCGAAACTCTAAAGCACGCACCACTGAATCACCAATGATGGTTGAGCGTAAATGTCCTACGTGCATCTCTTTCGCCAAATTAGGCGAAGAAAAGTCCACAACCACCTTCTGAGGCTGACTATGCTCAGCCACCGCTAGCTTGTCATCTTGGTTAGCCGCTTCCAAACTCTTTGATAAAAATTGCGGTTTCAAATGGATATTAATAAATCCAGGACCCGCTATTTCTGTTTTTTCGGCCAGCTCAGACACATCTAAATTATCAATGATTTTTTGTGCGAGCTCTCGAGGGTTGGTTTTTAGTGCCTTAGCTGCGCCCATTGCGCCATTAATTTGGTAATCACCAAATTGTGGACGTGTGCTTTGCGTTACGGCTGGGTTCGAGCCCTCAGGAATGCCAGCTGCAACCATTGCTGCGTTCGCTTTTTCAATTAATATCGTTTTAATATTCATTATTCGTCCTATTATGTGCTGCTTAGGAGCTTGCTCAACTACCCAGCACACTATAAATCTATCACGTAACTTACACGGTTAAAGCCATTTCATTTGGCTTAGTGCCTATTAATGTTCGCGTGTATGGTGAAACTCTACTTCGGGATAACGTTCCATAGACAAGTTTAGGTTCACACGACTAGGTGCAACGTAGGTTAAGTTATCACCGCCATCTAGCGCTAAATTCACTTCGCATTTACGTCTAAACTCTGCCAGCTTTTTCTCATCACTACAGTTTACCCAACGAGCCGTTTGAACGTTCACACTTTCATAAATTGCATCGACGTTATATTCTGCTTTTAAACGTGCTACAACCACATCAAACTGCAACACACCTACAGCACCCACAATCAGGTCATTGTTTGCCAATGGTCTAAACACCTGCACAGCGCCTTCTTCTGACAGTTGTACTAAGCCTTTCAGCAATTGTTTTTGCTTCAACGGGTCTTTTAGGCGAATGCGTCTGAAAAGTTCTGGCGCAAAATTTGGAATACCACTGAATTTAAGCTTTTCGCCTTGCGTAAAGGTATCGCCAATTTGAATCGTACCATGGTTATGTAAACCAATAATGTCGCCGGCATAAGCATCTTGCGCACGCTCACGGTCACCTGCCATAAAGGTCACTGCATCAGAAATACTGATCTGCTTACCCAAGCGAACGTGATTCATTTTCATACCTTGGCTATATTTACCCGATACAATACGCATAAATGCGATACGGTCGCGATGCTTTGGATCCATGTTCGCTTGAATTTTAAATACAAACCCAGAGAAGTTGTCCTCGTCCGCTTTGACTTCGCGCTCTTCAGTTTGACGTGGCATAGGCGTTGGCGCCCATTCAGTTAAACCATCTAGCATATGATCCACACCAAAGTTACCTAGTGCAGTGCCAAAAAATACCGGAGTTAGCTCCCCTTTCAGAAACAACTCATGATCAAACTCATGTGATGCTCCTATCACCAACTCTAACTCTTCACGCAACTGCTCAACCAGCTCAGACCCTATTTCGGTATCAAGCTCAGGGTTATCTAACCCCTTAATAATACGTTTTTCTTGAATCGTATGACCTTGGCCTGTTTGATACAAAATCGTTTCGTCACGATGAATGTGATAAACCCCTTTGAACTCTTTACCACAGCCGATTGGCCAGCTTACTGGCGCACATGCAATATTTAACTCGGTCTCAACTTCGTCCAGTACTTCCATCGGATCGCGAATATCACGGTCAAGCTTGTTCATAAAAGTTACAATTGGTGTGTCACGTAAACGGGTTACTTCCATCAGCTTGCGAGTTCTGTCTTCGACCCCCTTTGCCGCATCGATAACCATCAAACACGAGTCTACCGCTGTTAATGTACGATACGTATCTTCAGAGAAATCTTCATGTCCCGGAGTATCGAGTAAGTTTACAAGGGCATTATTGTAAGGGAACTGCATTACAGAGGTTGTAACTGAAATACCACGCTCTTTTTCCATTTCCATCCAATCAGATTTAGCATGCTGGTTTGAACCTCGACCTTTTACAGTACCGGCTTTTTGCAACGCCTTTCCGAATAATAAAACTTTTTCAGTGATGGTGGTTTTACCCGCATCCGGGTGCGAGATAATAGCGAATGTACGTCGCTTTTGGGTTTCAGTAACTAAGTTTGACATGTAAGCTGCTTTTACCTGTGCTTGCCAACACGAAAATGTACTGGCTCAAGTGATAATTTTCTTAATTATACCTGTTTTGTACAGGGCAAAAAAGCAGCCAATAGGAGTTATTCATTAATAAAAATGATACTTGCTAAAAATAGAGCTCTAAAGTCAATTGTAAAAAGTCTTCTTTGTTACGCGCATACACAACATTAGTCGGTTCATCAGAGCTAAATAAGTACCCCTCTACTGCAACTCGTAATACATCGCTGAGCCGCTGTGAAGCCTCAAGCTTAAATACAGACGTTCCGCTATCATCCAAATCCAAACTGATACCAGCCAATACTTCCGTGCCAGCCATATCATTAACCGTCAAGCGCCCACCCAAAAATATATCATTTTGTCCCATCGGTGCGCTGACGCCATTTCGGCTATCAAATTGATATTCGACTATCGTCCCAAAATCCATTCGAGTATTTAATATTTGCGAATGACTATACTCGACTCCAGCAACATACGCGTGATGTGTTGCGATAGAGTTTCTCTGTATGGCTTCGAGTTTCAACAACCAACTATCAATCACCCCCTGAAAATCAATACTAAACTGAGTCATTTGTGCATAATGTGGAATCGCTACACCATCGGTGTGTTGCTTAAAGTATGCTTCTCGGTTCGTTCCTGAAAAGTAACTAACTCCCACTTCCCAATCATCATAGTAGTGGCTGTACCTTAGTGCAGTATCTATGTGTCGTGCTGCTTTGCTTGACTCATATGTTGGGTCCGTATTGTCTACGTCAAATGGTAGCCCAAGCCGCCCCTCTTCAGACGCAAATTCCATCTGACGAAAATAAGGCAAAACGAATATCCCAACAGTGCCCCACTCTTTCGAAAAAGTGAGATTCAACATTGGCTGACCTAACTTATCTTCTGAATCAACCCCCTCTAACAAGTCTGTTTGATTAATGACATCGACTAAGTGCAATGATTCAGTCACTCCCCAAAAAACTTTACCAATACCCGCTCTAAACTCATATTCATCTGCCAGATGCAAGAGCATGAACTCTCGTATATCACTATGTGTACGTGTGCTATCTAGCGAGTCAACACGCAAAAATGGCGCAACAAGCAAACTGGTATTAGAGAAAATATCATCGAAGTAAAACTCAGGTTCCAACTTAAGCGACGTTTGATGTACCTGATTATCTTTGTTGCCATGTGATGAGAATTGACGATGTTCAAGATCGACTTGCCCACTTAACTCAAACGCTTGTGCAAAATGCACACTCCAGCCTAAAAATAAGACAAAATAATATTTCAATATAGAAATCCTTTTTAATCATTCGAAATATAAAGCCCGAGTCAGCTACGGGCTTTCACTGCTTCACAACGCACTGCGTCACCGTTGATTATTAACGTACTCGCTTAAGTACATTTTTATTAAAATCTTTATCATTTAAAACAATGTTAAAATTGAATGGTTGATAAGATAATTCGGTTTCCCGTGCATTTTGTATATTTTTCATCCGTAACTGATGTGCTCGCCACACACCATTGTCATATTTTTTATAACCACTTAACGCTAAGTTTTTTAACAGGCCGCCGCGTTTATCAAAAAACTCCACTTTCAGCGGTTGATAATGCGTCGTATCTAACCAAGTCTTTAGTTTGCTATACCCCGAACTTTTCGCTTTTGGTATGGACTCCACAATGTAGACTTGTTTACCTGCAAGCTCTGCTATCACCGCGCTCCCGTAAGTATACTTTTCTACTTCAAAAGAACTCATATCTTCATATGAAAACTCACTTCCCATAAACGAACTAGACTTGTTATTTGAAGATATGCGCTTTACACGTTTCAAGCTCGGCAGGTAAAGCCATTGGTTATCCAACTTATCTACATGTGAATGATTTAAAAAGGCCACACCACTTACATCACGAGGTGTATCAAACACACTTAAGCTTTTATCACCATCACCAATCACTTCTAGCGCTTTAGCACGCAATGATCGTTTTGACTGTTGACCGTTAGACATGGTCAAAACCATATTCAAGGCAACCTCACTAGAACGCCAACCCGAATTATGCTGCTTACGTTTCCCCATTAACTCCTCAGCATTTAATTGCTCAGATGATGCATAGGTATTGTGTGCCAACAGTAATATCATCGATACCACTAACAATTGACTCAGTATTGATACTTTATTTTTCATAAAAACTCCTTCTCTATAGCTCACTGTTGATTATGTTGATAAGCGCAGTTTCTTCACTATGAACAAAAAAATGATCACCCCTCATTAACTCTTTACGCACCTTGCCATTAAATAACGCCTGCCATGCAAACACATTGTCCGGTTCAACGACCTCATCATCCTTGCCGGCTAAAATGACAATGTCGGTATTGAGTTTGCCCTGCTCAACAAATTTATAGTTTTCGCTCAGTGCAAAATCAGAGCGTAATATAGGGGTATAAACTTCTAACAATTCGGGATTATTAAAAACCAACTCCGGGGTGCCTTTGTAATCTTTGAGTACTTCAATAAACTCATCTTCGGATAATTTATGTAAGGGGTACTCTGTACCAAGTTGCGGTGCTACTTTTGCTGAGATAAACAAATTTTTAGGGGTTAACCCCAACTCTCTTGATATCTTTTTTGCTAATTCATATGCCACTAAAGCCCCATTACTATGACCATAAAATGAAAATGGTCTGGTGAGCTTCGACTTAATATTGGCATATAACATGTCTACCAAATCGGTAATGTTTGCTTGTAATGGGTCGCTAAAACGCCTTCCTCTTCCAGGAAATTCAACACCGAACACTTGGCACCCATCGGGGACTTTATCATCCCAATCAAGGTACATCTGACCACTACCACCAGCATAAGGAAAACAAAACAAATTTTGTTTTACGGGTTTTGATTGCTTTCGCTGCAAAAACCAAATATCTTCATTATTCATCATATTCACTCACAACTTCTTTAAATAAATCGCTTTTGTCATGAAAATTCCGTGGACAGGCTCAACAGCAAAACCCAGTTTTTCACATACAGTTATCGTCGATGCAAAGTGTGAAAAACTGATACCAAAAAATGCCGGTTCACCAATTAATACCCCCCCACCTGACTTTAATAGCGCATAAAGCTCGGATAAAAAACCTTCAATATCAAGTACTTCATGCAACATATAAAATGCCAGTATGAAATCAAACTCCCCTGAAATACCCAATGAGTCTTCGCTGCACAATATGCATTCAATGTTATTTCTCGGCTCATTACTTAATTGTACTTTTTGCTGCACAATATCCAGCATGCCTTGCTGCATATCGACGGCAACCACCCTACCTGAATTGCCAACTCTCGTTGCCAGCGGCAATGTGAAATAACCTGGGCCACACCCTATATCCATAACGTGCATGCCCGCATACACATATGGCTGTATCACTTTTTCAGGATTTTGTAAGATTCTGCGGTACCAAGTGTCCAAAGACCCTGCTTTTTCTACTGGACAAGGCTGTGCTTTGCCTGTGCTTTTTACTGTCATGTCCTTTTCCTTCATGTCATAACATGGCTCGTGTTTTAAGGTGTTAACAATTAAACATCCGGCTAGCGATGCTTCTCAGCAATATATTCACCGTGCCTTCATAGATTTTGCCAACTTTTGCATCTCGAAATAACTTTTCCACGTCATAGTCCAGTGCCACACCATTGCCACCCAATGTCTCTAAGGCCGCAGACGTTGCTCTATCTGCAAGTTGCGAGGCAACCAGCTTCGCTTTATTTGCCTCATCTAATAATTGCGTACTTGAATGGCCAAGCTCCGCTTTTTTAGCCAATTGATATATAAAAGGTTTCAGTACGCTCACTTCGGCACACACCTGAGCCAATGGGAAACTAACACCTTGAAATTCTGAAGTTTTATGCTTAAACGCTACACGTTCATTGGCGTATTCCACAGCCAAAGACAATGCCCCCTCTGAAATACCCAGCATTTGCGCTGCAATGCCAATTCGTCCCATGCACAAGCCATAATTGGCAATATCAACTCCTTGATTTTGCGCGCCAACGAGTGCTGATTCAGGTACGATCACCTGATCCATCGTAACGCGACACGTTGAACTCGCTCTCACACTCATTTTCGGTATATTTTGAGATATGCTGATACCCGGTAAGGCCGTATCCACTAAGAAAGCGCTCGGCACTTTGCGACCACACTCTAGTTCGGTATTGGCGATAAGCAGCATCACCTGTGCTTCACCAGCGTTTGTGATCCAGGTTTTAATACCATTTATTTCATAACCTGCATCGATTCTCTTGGCGCTTGTCTCCATCAAAGATAAATCACTGCCAGCCTGAGGCTCCGTCACGGCAAATGCACCGACAGCACCTGTAGCCACTTTTGGTAGCCATTGTGATTTTTGATTATCACTACCAAATTGCTGCAATATTTTATTAAATAAAATATTGTGTACATGCAAAAAAACGGCAACACCAGGGTCTACTTTTGACACTTCCTGAATCATTAATACAGCACCAGAAAAAGGCAAAGCATCATCAAATAGTGCCTTATCACTACGCTGAAAGTAATCTCTGTTAATCTCAATGCCCATCAAACCTGCATCAATTAACGACTGCTTTATTTCTTCGTCTAAATACTGCTGTTGATCACGCAAGGCGATGTTTTGTTTAACTGCCTGCTGACAAAATTGCTTCAGCACATCACTGGCTGATTTAAGACTAAATCCATTCTTACTCATGATTACTCCTTTAACGCTCCCACTTAATAATCAAGCGGGAGCCCTTCTATTATTATGCTGGCTTGTGAAATAACTGGAATTGACTAAACCCTTCAATAACTCGCATCAATGCGGCATCATCAATTTGCGCATCTTCAACAGGTCTATCCGATATAAACGATTGCGTTAAACTACTATCAAAAACTCTCCCCTGACTCTTTTGTGGTAAGTCATCTTCAAAGTAATCCAATAATGGCAACAAGGCATTATCACTGGTTGAGGCAATGGCTTTCAGTTTCGCAACCCATTGCAGGTAACCACACATCTCTACTGGGTACCCTAAAGTACGCGCCGTTTCCAAAATACGGCTGCATAACGTCGGCGTATCATTCACTAAATGAAATGTCTTCCCATTTGTATCTGAAGCCAGCATAAGCTCAACGAGCCCCTTAACCACGTAATCCAACGATGTTAAATTAAACTGGAATTGACTCTGAGGCGCTGCGCCTAATTGGATACAACCCGTAACTAGCTTAGCTAAAGCATCATTGATATTTGGCGAGTTATAATCTTTTCCAGCGCATATTAATCCAGGGCGGACCACAAAATATGGCATGCCACGCTTGCCCGCTGCTGCAACCAACTTTTCGCTGATCCACTTAGACCGTGAATACCCAGAATAGCTCGTAGACTTCTCATCTACTGCATCTGTTTCTCGAATAGGCTGTCCATCAGAACGCGCATCAAACAAACGCAAGGTCGATACATTCACAAAAGCAATGTCTTGCTCCTGTGCCAATTTAAGGATCTCTTGCGTGCCATTAACATTGGTATTTTTTAGTTGCGCATAGGTCAATACATAATTAACAGCGGCTCCATTATGAAGGACCACATCCACATCATTCAGTAATTGGGCATACTGTGTCGTATTGAGACCTAGCTTAGGTTTGCCCAAATCCCCTATTATGATCGTGACTCGATCTGAGAAACCCGCCTCCCATATACCGAATTCAGTCATGCTAGTACGAAGCCTTGCTAGTCCTGCTTGTTGCGATGGAGCACGCACGAAACATGTCAATTTAACCCATGGAAGCGCGAGTAATTCTGCCACTAAATGCGCCCCCAAATACCCTGTAACACCGGTGATAAACACCCTATTTTTTTCTGGTGACAAAAATGCTGGAGTCATATTGCCGACTCCATAAGCTGATTACTTTCTCGTAATATACGCTGTAGATCATTGAGCGGTGTATCGAACGCGAAAGCAGGATCTTGAGCAACACGTAAAATTAATTGCTCTGTTTGCTGCATAATTGACGTCAATGCATTGCCTGAACGGCTATAATCGCAAAACCAATGCAACTCTAACATTCCGTCATTTTCAACAATCAAAAGCTCTAATGCCTGATTCGGCACATGTGCGACACCATCTTGCATCGCACCAAACCACTTCATCGGTGGAATACTGCCCTCTTCAACAAACTCGTTGTATCGAGAGATTGTACTGGTAAATACAATGCCAGGTTTTTTCTGTTTATCAGATAATGCTTGCTCACTTACTACATCATAAAAACCATTATCTAAATCAGTCCAAGTTTGACTTTCGATGGCTCGACAATACGCTTGTAGATTTTGCTGACGACTTAAATCGACTGAACTCAAAATGCCTGAACTGTATTGGCCAAGAATGTCATTCACCTTGGTATCAAAAGAGATTCTATTAAATAACCTCATTTCAAGAGAGAACCTGCGTATCTTTGAAAGTTCCGCCAGCACCAATGTAAATAAACTATAGACAACCATTGAACCTGTTAGCTTTTGCTCACTGGCATAGCGTTTTAACTTTTTCCATAACGACTTAGGCAGTAAATCGACCCGATAGTCAAAGCGTTGATCATCAAATATATCTAACTTTTGCGAATTTTCAGCTATATCATCGACCGTCAATATACGCGGCAATTCATCCAACTTACTCAACCAATAGTCTTTAGAGGTACTCCATTGACGACTACTCTCCTGAAATACTCGCTCAGTGTGAGAATAATCTCTGAATGTCAAAGCACCAAAGTCAGTGAGAACTTTGCGCCCTTCATAAAGCTGTCGCCATTGCAGAGCTAAGAACTCTACACTCACCAGATCTAAGAGTGTTAAATCTGCCCCTAAAAAGATCCTCAGTTCTTCGTTCGGTAGTTGACAGACTGTAATTTTAAAAGACTCACTCTCTTTGATTGTTCTCGGGCGACGAAATGTCTCCCTGAGGGCAGCCAGTTGTGCGCTTGCATCATGTGCACTGACTGTTCGTAAATCTATCACTTGAGCTTGCCAGTCAGTAATTTTGTCTTGCTTGAGACATATTTCACTTTCATCACCAACAAATCTCGAATGTAAAATAGCATGATGGTTAACCAGTACTTGAATCGTTTGCGTAAACAAGCTTACATCCAAGCCATCGCGGTGTGTTTCCATATAAAACCATGCACAATACCCATGCTCTGTGGCCGCAGCTAACTGTGCTTGCTGAAAGGCCCGAGGTTGATATGGTACATACTGTTCATTTGGCGTCTGAACCAAGGTTTGTACTGACTGTTGATCATCAAGTTCAACCGCCTTACCTTTCATACGCTTGCGTAAAATCGCTTGTTTTGCTGGAGACAAACGACTGAGCATTTTTTCTAAATCAGACATATCACCTCCTTAAAAGTCTTCCAGAAGTTCAATTTCGTCATCTGACATTGCTTCTAACTGTGCAATAAGTGATTGCTCAATCAGTGCTGCAATTTGTGCGACGGTCGTTGCTTCAAACAGTTCTGAAAGCGGCAAATCTACGCTGAATACTTCATTTAATTTATATAAAAGGTTGCTCGCCACCAATGAATTCCCACCGAGCCTGAAGAAATCATCATGTACACCGATTTTTTCAACTTTGAGGAGGTGCTGCCAAATTTCTACCACTCGAATTTCAACATCTGTCGAAGCCGCAACGTACACAGTGTCAGTTTCTAAGCTATCAAATTTGGGTAAGTTCTTTTTATCTACCTTGCCGTTTGCAGTTAAAGGTAGGCTATCGAGCAACTGGACGTTCTCTGGGATCATGTAATCTGGTAGCTTAGCGCGCAATTGATCTTTAATTGATTCGATAAACTCAATCGTATTTTCAACCACATCATGTGCGACTAAATAGGCAACCAATTGACGATTCTGATTAGACTCGCCCGCTGTCACGACAATGCTATGCTTAAGTGATCCTATTTGTGATAACACACTTTCAATTTCTCCTAACTCAACACGGAAACCGCGAATTTTAACCTGTGTATCATTACGACCCATGAACTCAATCCAGCCTTCTGGCCTTAAACGCCCCATATCACCTGTTCGGTACAAACGCTCACCTGTTTTTGGGTGTATTATAAATGCAGCATCTGTGCGCTCTTTATCATTCCAATAACCCTTAGCGACCCCGATCCCACCAATATAAAGGTTGCCCGTAACCCAAAGAGGGCATACTTCCAAGTCATCATTAAGAACATAAAACATTTGATTTTTCAGAGGCTTACCATAAGGTATACTGCTCCAACTCGAATGTACCTGCTTAATTGGATGATAAATAGACCAAATTGATGCCTCGGTTGCGCCGCCGAGACTGATAACGTCCATATCAAAATTAACAAGTTGCAACTTATCTGGCAGGGTCAATGGGATCCAGTCACCGCTTAACAAAGATAGGCGTAATGAATCAGGGATCGTTTCCGCTTGCTCTTCTGCATAATCTACAAACATCTCTAATAATGCGGGCACTGAGTTCCACACAGTGATCTGATGTTGCTCTGCCAAACTCAACCAATGCTTAGGATCTGGTAACTGACTTTGCGGCATAACCAACGTCGCACCGACTGCTAAACAACCAAATATATCATACACAGACAGGTCGAAACTCAGTGCTGATATCGCAAAAATAACATCATCATGGGTAACATTAAATCTGTCGTTCATATCAACAATGGTATTCAATGCACCAAGGTGATCTATCGTCACCCCTTTTGGCTTACCCGTTGATCCCGAGGTATATATCACATATGCCACATCTTCTTGCGTCTGCCTTTGCGGTGCTGCAACCGTTGATTGTTGCGTAACGGCATCACAGTCAAAACTAATACATTGCACCTGCTCCGGCCAGGTAATTTCTGCCATAAGTGCTCGAGTCGTCACAACATGTTTCACTTGACCACTGGCTAAAATCTCATGTAAACGATCTGTGGGTTGATCCTGCTCTACTGGTAAATACGCCGCACCTGACTTTAAGATCCCAATAGCAGCGGCGACTTGTTCCCAACCTTTTGGTGCAACAATCGCAACTAACTCATTTACTTCAACCTGATCATATAGATAATTCCCTAGCTGCGAAGATATGTCATCAAGCTGTCCGTACGTTAGGTCGCCTCTACTTGAAAATACTGCGACTTTATCTGCATACACTTTTGCAGTTTTACTTATCGCACTATGAAGTAACCCCGTAGGTTGTACTTCCTTCGTTTCGTTATATTTTTCCCATAATGCACTTTGATAATCAGGGAGTAAATAATCAGCACTGCTTCTTTGCCACGCGGAATCATCATAAATTAAGCGCTGTATGAGACTCTCATATGTCGCAACAAAGTCTTCCATCAAGCCATCTGGAAATAGTCCAGCCACCACATCAATATGCAGTGCTAATTCGCTGTCTTCTTCCCATAAATGGTGCTCCATCCAAACTTGAGGTGTTTGAGATACTTCGTAAACCCATTTTCCCGGAGCCAATGTTGGCATATCAGTCTCGCCTTCGTGGTGTGCCAAGGTGCTGGTAAAGACCACTGGCATTATCGCTTCACCAACCGAGCTTTCCGTCATTTGAGTCAACTCACGCATGAGCCGAACACCTGTAATACTGCGATGCTCAAGGTGTTGCCACATCAAAGATTGAACTTCGACAGCGCGACTTTGTAACGAACGCTCGCCTTTATTGTCTACTTTCACTAATTGAAATGAATTAAACTCACCGACCATCAACTGATTCACGTCAGGGTGTAAAGGTAAGCGATTAAAAACTGTCATGTTTAAGGTATGTTGTGATACTGAGTTCCACAAAGAGATAACCTCAGAAAACGCGCTGGCAAAAAAACCAGATGGTGTTAACTTCTTCTGCTGTATTACCGCTTTTAAGTCAGTCCATTGTTGTTCATCAAGTACGATTGAGTAGTGCTCTGCGGTGACTTCTGTTATCTCTTCTGGAGTCGCAATCATAGGGAGTGGCGGTGGCAGATCCACAAGTTGCTCTTGCCAATAGGCGAGATCTCGTTCAAATAATGGTGAAGACTCTAATTCCTCTAACGCTAAGACATAGTCACGATATGATAGGTTTTTTGGACTTGGTCGATAATTGTCAGGATCATCATATATACGCGCCCACTCATCTATAATTACCCTAAAGCTCCACGCATCGCCAACCAATAAGTCAAAATTAAAGTGTAATCTTAAGTTATCATCCCATAGGGTTGCGCACACTTCAAAAATGGGCCACACATCAGAGGGTAAAATCTCATGAGACATTCGCTCTCTAACTGCATCTAACGATACTTGTAATTCTTGCTCTGATTTACCTCGCATGTCGTATCGCTTAAAGCGGTAATAATCAACACTTTCTAACACTTGCTGTTGTAAGTTAGGTAACACTAACATGCGCATTTGCTCATGCTCATCAATAATTTGATTGAATGCTTTTTCTAATAGGTCGAGATCTTTTCCAGCACAGTCAAATTCAGCATAGCCATGTCCTGCAACAGTAATACTGAAAATCCCGCTTCGACCAAACCACTGTGCTTGCTGAATATCAGTCAATGGAAATGGCTTATATCTGTCTTGTGGTTGAGGGTCTATTTGCGGCATTTCCAATTCATTTGTAGCAAGCTGCTGTTGGTTTTTCTTCTCATTTAACAATGCTTCAAATTTTGCTCTTTGTTCTGGTGATAGATTATCAATCCGTGTATCTAAATCATTCATTACGTATATTTCCAATTTTTGTAATTTTTAAGTCAATTCGGCCAGCAACTACATGTGCAATGCTGGCCATTAAGGTTACTAATTAGCTAACTCTTGCTCTAATTCTTTAAGAATTTCTAACTTAAGTTGTTCTTCATTTTTTGCATGCCACTGACTCACAAGTGCCGCCACGAGCTTAATATTTCCACCCGCTAGAAAATCAGACAGAGTGACTTTGCATTTGTGAGATTTGTTAATTTCACCAATGACTTCCGTTGCAAGTAATGAAGTCCCGCCCAATTCAATAAAATTATCAAATGAGCCAATAGGGTTAATACCGAAGAACTTTTGCCAAATATCCGTTATTGATTCTTCAATTGCTGTAGCCGGTGCTGTGTATGGCGTCATTAAATTCGGTCGATTCCCCAGCGTATTTGCATCGCTTTCTTGCTCATCAACTCCACTAATAAACGTCATATTTTCAAAATCAGCCCCTTCCTTTGAATCAGCTTTAGGTTCGATCCAGTACGTCTTTCTATCAAAAGCATAAGTGGGCAATGGTAATGGCATTAGCTGCTGTGTGGTCGTTCCCATTGCTTGCCAATCTAGCGGGTAACCAAATAGCCACACTTTACTTAATGCATCACGTAATATGTCATAGTCTGATTCTTTTTGACGCACACTGCGTGCAACCGACACAATAGCGAGGTTTTTCTCTGCATGGTTCTCTCTCAGTAACTCTCCTACAACTTGATTTGGACCTAAATCAACAAATACAGCATTGCCAAACTTCTCAACGAGTGTTGCACTGGCTTTTGCATATTCCACTGTATTACGCATATGCTCGGCCCAATACTTTGCCGCTGTAACCTCAGAGGCAGACACCCAATCACCACTAATTGAAGAAACCCAATCTAACTGCGGCGTGTGTAATTTACAGCTATCGACAACTTGATAAAATTCATCATATATTTCATCGACTAAATAACTGTGCAAACCGGCGTCAATGTGTAACCACTTCACTTCGCAGTTCAATTGTGTTTCAAGCAAGTCTTTCACACTATTTAACTGCCCTTTTTCACCGGAAAGTACCGTATTTCTCTTGCTGTTTTTAGCGCCAACAGAAATATGATTACCGCGAATTAAAGGCGCTACTTCGTCATAACTGTGGGGCACAACAAGCATACCGCCGACTTTAAGCTTCATCATTAATTCAGCACGCTTGGCGACTAATAAAGTGACAGTGTCAAAATCCATGACACCCGCTAAGTGCGCAATGATATATTCCCCATGACTGTGCCCTAACAGCCCCTTTGGATGAATTCCCCAAGACTTAAATAATTGTGCAAACCCATATTGGAAAGTGAACGTAATTGGAAACATCAAATTTGGTTTTTGTAAATCAACCATCAATGCATCAACTTGCTCATCAGGTGCATCTAAATACTGTCGAATTGGATGATTCAATAACGCATCAAATCTATCTAAACAGACATCGATTGCTTGGCGAAACACCTGATTACTTCGATATAAATCCCGCCCCATATTGACGTATTGTGCACCCGCACCAGGGAACAAGAAGACGATATCTTCTCTTGAGGCACTCGACATCGTCATCTGTTTCTGCGGCTGATTAGTCATAACATCGAGTGCTTGTGCAACATCTTTGGCGATAATCGCTCTGCGAAATGTAAAATCCTGTCGACGCTCTTGTAATGTTGCAACCACATGCTGCAAACTCACTTCGGGATTACACGCTAACCAATGCGCCAAATTTTCTGTCATGTTCTCTAATGATTTACTACTTTTTGCTGAGAGGGTGATGATTTCTCGATGTATATCCGCACTCTCAGCAGGACATACTTTATCGCAATTAGCTTCTTCTAGAATAATATGGGTATTTGTCCCCCCCATACCAAAAGAACTCACCCCTGCTCTTCTTGGCCCCTCTGAATGCCACGCTTCCAATTTTGTATTAAAAGAAAAACGGGTTGGGTCAATATCAATATATGGATTTATTGAAGTAAAATTCGCAACTGGAGGGATTTTTTTATGTTGTAACATGAGCACTGACTTGATTAACCCCACAATACCCGCAGCGGTTTCTAAATGCCCGATGTTGGCCTTCAAAGCACCAATACGACATGGCAACTTACCTTGACCATATACTTCTTCAATTGCTTGAAACTCAATGGGGTCACCTAAATTAGTACCCGTACCATGGGCTTCAATATAGCTAATCGTTTTCGGATCGACTTCAGCGACAGCCAATGCTCTTTTTATCGCAGCAACTTGTCCCTCTGAACTTGGTGCGGTAAAGCCAACCTTTCTGTTACCATCATTATTGAATGAAGAACCTCGTACTACAGCTAAAATATCGTCGTTATCGACAACGGCTTGCTCGTAAGATTTAAGTAAAACAACCCCCATACCACTACCGAAAATAGTGCCTGTTCCCTCTTTATCAAATGCCAAACATTTCCCATCTTTTGAAAAGGGCATCCCCTCTTGATAGAAGTAACCTGCTTCTTGCGGCACCTTAATTGACACGCCACCAGCCAATGCCATGTCACATTCACCTAGCAAGATATTTTGGCATGCCATATGCACTGCGACTAAAGAGGTAGAACATGCGGTCTGTAATGTTACCGCTGGACCATGCAGATTAAGTTTATAAGCAACCCGAGTTGCCAGGTAATCCTTATCATTCCCTAATAAACTTTGAAAACCGCTATTAGAAGATACATATTCTGGCTCACATGCCAAATTTCGCATCCAGTACGAATTCATACTTGCGCCAGCAAACACCCCAACAGAACGATTACTTCGCTCGGTTGCGTACCCTGCAATTTCTAATGCCTCCCAACATCCTTCAAGAAAAACCCGCTGCTGTGGATCGAGCACACATGCTTCCCTTGCTGGAATATCAAAAAAAGCGGCATCAAACTTATCGGTATCAGGAATGCCTGTTCCCACTTTAATGTAATTCTCTTGCGACAGAAATTTCTCATGAATACCCTGCGCTTTAATATCCTCATCAGATAAAGCCTTAAATGCCGTATTCCCTTCACATAAATTTGACCAAAACTCCGATAACTCAGATGAGCCCGGTACCCGAGCCGATAGTCCTATAATTGCAATTGCATTTTCTAATTCCATGATGAATCCTTGCTACGTGCTTTTTTTAATTTGTTACGTCGAATTGAAAGGCGCTTCACTTCTGTGGCGTCTATATCAGTGTTGTTTGAGGCTGCTTTGGCACTGACATGCTCAATCAAACCCGATATTGTAGGGTGTTGAAACATAGCGATTAATTTAAAGTCTAAATCCACACGACTCTTAAAAGCATGGAATACTTTTACCAACAACGCTGAGTTTGCCCCCATATCAAAAAACCGCTCAGTCGTACTGATATGTTCAATATTTAATATTTGCTTAAATACTGCTGCTAATTCAGACTCTAAATGATTTTTAGGCAAACTTATTTCATCACGGCTTGCTGCCTTGATTTCTAACTCAAGTAAAGATTGCCTATTGATTTTTCCATTCGGTGTAAGAGGAAGCTTAGGCATAATGCCAATCTCTTCAGGTACCATGTATTTGGGTAATTGTGTCGCTAGGTGAGCCTTAATTTTGTCAATTAATTCATCACTGCTTCTTACTTGTGACGGCTCATCCTGTGTGGGGGGGATTAATCCCAATAATAAAGAAGAAAGAAGCACTTGGTCATGCGTTAAATTAAGTGTTGCCTCTAATTTATCTTGATGCTTAAACCCACCAATTTGGCAAATCCCAATGTTTTGCTTTGCGCCTTCACTTCGCAACAGTTGCGCCATCATGCCCACTTCAATGTAAGCCATTGACGTTGCAAAATCACCGTATAGAGGCACTATTGTGGGTTCATATAATACAAAATACATGCTAATAGCCGCATTCTCATATGTCGTGTTATTGTGGCTAAAGTGTATTTTATCAGGTACTTGAGTGTCATTTATAAACTCAAGCGCATGCTCAATAGGATAATAGCGATACAAACCCGCTTCTAAGTTCTCAACCCTATTCGCTTTCACATGCATATACACTTGAACTGGGAACAATCCCCCAGCTGAGCCATAACCACACTTCAATTCTCCCTCTTTAAAACGCGCACGTAGTAAAGCAAGCATACTGCTTAGCTCTTGCTCTGTGATCGGACGAGGTAAAAAGTCTCGATAACTACACAAGCTTTCAACAGCATTATGTGTTTGGTCTAACAATGGCTTTAATAAGGTATCTTGACGGGGGTTTAGTGCGCTATATTCTAACTTTTTACTCAATCGTTCACTGACATCTGAAATGGCCATTTTGGACTGTGCGAAGTCAGCTTCCTCATTATCAAAATGATTAGAGTTACTGTCTTCAACAACATCACCATGTGTAACGACATCGCTCGCGACCCATAAACGTAATTTAGGTCCATGTTCAGTTTTCGTCACCAGCGCAACGGCTCTATCAACCTCAGGTAACGTAGATACAACCGCCTCAATTTCTGGCAGTTCAATCCGTAACCCCCTAATTTTAACTTGATGATCATTTCGCCCAACAAACTCAATCTGACCACTTGGCAAATAGCGGCCTAAATCTCCACTTTTAAAATAGCGAGTGTCGTCATGACCTAATGTGACATATTTCTCATCGGTTATTTCTGGTTGGTTGATATACCCTGGCGTAACGCCTGCGCCTGAAATGTACATTTCACCCGCAACCCAAGTGGGGCAAGCATTACCATAACAGTCCAAAATTTTATATTGACTATTTGCCAGTGGCTTACCATATGGAATTGACTCCTGAAACGTTTCTTGTTTATCTACAACATTGTAAATATCCCAAATAGTTGTCTCTGTAGGACCACCTGAAGCGACAAAGGTCGCGTCTGGCCAATATTTAGCGACTCTTTGTGGATGATTAACGGGGATCCAATCGCCGGCCAATATGAAAAAGCGGAGTGATTTACTGACAGAACTCATTGCTTGAGCGTCTAAATAATCTAAAAAAATAGCCAAATAAGCAGGAACAGAATTCCACAAAGAGATAGGGTGCGCATTACACAACGCCAACCAGTGTTCTGGGTCTAGCCGCAATTCCTGAGCTGGTATAATAAGCTGACCACCCGCACTTAGCATACCAAAAATATCATAAACCGATAAATCATGATGCAGTGCAGTTAATGCAATAATTTTATCTTGTTGAGAGACATTAAAGCGCAAATTGATGTCCAACATCCGGTTAACTACTTGGCGGTGCTGAACCATCACTCCCTTGGGTTTGCCTGTTGAACCAGAGGTATAAATGATATGAGATAGAGATTCTGGTGATGGTTTGCGCTGACGCAATAACGCCAAATCATGCTGGTCGACTGCGATGTCTGTATATGTATCAACAACAATCGTTAACCCACCATTTATTAAATCTGTAGCGCGTTGCCGTAAATGTGACTGACATAAAATCACATCACAGTCACTATTTTTTAATTGATACTTTATACGACTATCTGGTTGCTCTGCATCGATTGGTAAATACGCACAGCCATTGTGGTGAATACTGAGTACGGCAACAATTTGTTCCCACCCCTTCTCCATCAATATTGCAACCACTGCGTTAGGTTGAACATCAGCGGCTGTTAATTTAATGGCATAAAATTGCCCCGCATCATTTAACTGCCGATAGGTTAAATCACCATTTTGAGCGCTAACCGCGCAATTATCAGGAGTATTCGTCACACTTGTCTGAACTAAATCAAGTAAGGTCTTCGCGCCACCAAAGTCTATTGCTGTATCATTCACGCTTTGCAACATATCGATTTGCTGTTCGGGTAAAATGTTTAGTGCCGTTTGCTGCCATACTCCGGTCTGTGTAATAAGTTGCATGACCATTTTTTCATAAACTTCAAACATATCCTCCACCATTGTGGCAGGGAAAAGTTCGTCAATAATATCCCAGCTAAAACGCATTTCGCCTGTTTCTAATTGCGTTATCTGATGATCAAAAGACACCTGTGGCGTTTGTGTGAGTGTGAACCGTTCGGTACCAAAAGATGAAAGCCAATTAGAAGGGAGCCCTTGTCCACCAAGGTCCAACATACTTGTAAAAACAATGGGCATTTGTACATTGCCTTGATTACCAGTATGTTTACCAAGTTCACTCAATACTGTAACGCCACTAACGTGGCGATACTTCATCGACTCCCACAACTTGTTCTGCATTCTCAATGCTTTATCGGCAAGTGTTTCCGTTGCAGTGTGGCACACCGGCAATAACAGCATTGAAGTAAAGTCACCAATCAATTTATTGACATCAGCATGCATAGGTAAACGGTTGAACACCGTGACATTTAATGTAAAGTCTTGTGCGCTATTCCACTGCTTCAACACTTCTGAAAAAGCCATCATTACAAAAACGGTCGGTGTTATTTTCAATTCAACAGCGCGCTGTTTTAACAAACTGCCGAGTTTATTGGATATATCAAACTGATGACGAACGAATTTAGTTGAGGCCGGTTTACTCTTCAGTTGTGGAAGCTCTGGTGCTGGTGGTAACCCTTTAACTTCATTGCGCCAGTACGTCAGACCTTCATTGTAAAGTGCGCTGCCATGAATGCTAAATTCCGCTAGCGCATAGTCTCGATATGAAATGGAAATTGGTGATGGATCATAGCTTGCATCGTTATAAAACCTAAAAAGGTCGTCAAACAAAATCATCAAACTGCCACCATCGACATGCAATAAATCTACGCTTGCAAACAGGATATCAACGCGTTCATTTAACCTAACAATACTAAACCCAAAACTAGGGCACTGATCCGGTTTACGTTGAGAGTGCGAAATGGTCGCCCGATACGCTTCCAACCAAGTGTTTTGTTGTTGCTCACTCAAATCTGATAAATCGGTAAAGTTGACTTGATATGGTGGCAGTGAACGTAAAATTTGTTGATTTCCGTCAGTATCAACGACCGCCCTCAACATGTCATGACGCATCACCGTTTTATCGATGGCAGACTCAAATGCGGCAATATCAAACGACGCACAGCTCACTTCTGAATAATAATGTATAGAGACGTCCGCCAGTTCAACTTCCATTTGGTGACCAACCCAATAAGCCCTTTGAATATCCGTGAGCGGAAAAGGCTCATATCTTGCGGCATCATCAGCGATAATTGAGGGTAACTTTCTTTTACCACTTAAAAACTCAATGAACTGTGACCTATTGTTTTTTAAATCTGCTATTTGCCTTTCATTGAGGGTGTTTTCTTTGGCATACACTTTTATTTTATTGTCTACCAATTGTACTGCCACACCCTGGGCCGTTAATTCTGTGTAAATTTTTTCTGCATTTTCATATAAATGGGGATGAAACTCGTTCATAGTTCCACCTCCACAACTTGGCATTCGTCATTCACATCGATGCCTAACAATGCCCGAAACCTAACCTCAACGGTCGTAATTAAAAATGACAGCGTTGGCGCCTCACTAAAATCACTTAAATCAATACTGATACCGTAACTTTCTTCTATTTTTTCAAGAAGCTGAGAAACCCTAAGTGAATCTAATCCTAATTCAAATAAATTCTGAGATAAGTCTGGCTGTGTTGAGATATTCGATAATTGAGCTACCCACTTTTGCAGGGTATCACCAACAATATGGTGCTTAAACTCCACAGGAAGATCATGCATACCAACGTCGGAACGGTGAAGAATCATAGCCTTATCACCCACATAACGTTCTAACGAGGCATCCAAATAACGATGCCTATAACATAGTTCGTCATTAATAAATTCATATTTCAGCTTAACATGCTGTATTTTTCCGCTGGTTGTTCGATACAAGTTTTGATTACTGACAAATATGACCCCAGAAACATCCACCCCTAAATCATTCAGTACCTTTTTCTTAATACTCGTAATGACCTCTTCGAAGCTTTCTTCAGACCCTTTATTTGCAATAGCGACGACGAGTCGTTCACCATCTGGTGTATCAATACTAAACGCTGAAATTGGTCTAGATCGCAAAGATTCATGAGAAAATTCAACACTGGAACATACATCTGAGGGGTAAATATTGCGACCTCGAATGATAATCACATCTTTTATTCGTCCACATACATATAAATGATCATCATACACAAACCCAAGATCGCCCGTTCTTAAATATGTCTTACCATCAGTGTTCAACACATTGTCGAACGTTTCTGCAGACAATTCAGGTTTATTCCAATATCCAGATCCATTGCTCTTACTCGCGATCCATACTTCACCCACAAGCCCATTTGCCATTTCATACAACACTGATGGGTCTACAATTTTAATATCAGGGGAGAACTCTGTGTCTAAACGCCCACAACTGGCCAACACTCTCATATCTGTGTTTTGTTCTATTGCTTGACCCTTTTCTAGTGCATCCAATGAAAAGCACTTTTTGTGTTTTAAAATGTTAACACCAGAAACATATACCGTAGACTCGGCCAAGCCATAAACAGAGTGCATCGCTGTCTGACGCAATCCATTATTTGAAAATTGTTTATAAAACCGCTCTACCGTATTTTGACGAATAGGTTCTGAGCCATTCACCAAGATTTCAAGAGACGATAAATTAATATCCTCTGATAGGTCTTTGATTCTGTCGCAACACATTCTAAATGCGAAATCAGGCGCGCCACTCACCGTGCCTTTATAACGACTAATCGCTTCTAGCCATAGTTTTGGACTGCGAACAAAATCATCAGGGGCCATAAAATATAATGGTGTTCCATTATAAATTGAGCATAATGAAATTAATATTAATCCCATATCATGATAAAGAGGGAGCCAAGACACAAAAACACTCTTTTCATCCAAACCCATGCTTGATCTTTGCAATTCCACATTATTAATAAGGTTATAATGTGAAACCATCACCCCTTTTGGCGACCCTGTTGATCCTGATGTATATTGTAAAAAAGCCAAGTCATCCAACTTTATTTCAGGAACTGTTTGATAATTTAAATAATCAATATCTACATCTGAAACATTCACTAACTCAACATTTCCAGACTGCACAACGTCATCACCCGCCAATGCATTTTTTGTTTTATCATTAACTAATATTAACTTTGATCCACAGTCATTTATAATCGCCGACAATCGTTCATTTCTTCTTGGGTCTTGCGGTGGAAAAGCTGTAACCGCAACCATATTGGCATATAAACAACCAAGAAATGATGTTAAATAGTCTACCCCTTGGTCAAACATTAGAATAACGCGACTTTTTGGCTCAACAGATTCTAATAACCTATTTGCAATACTTACAGACCTTTCTCTCAGCTCTTCAAATGTTAAGCTGTCTAGCTCCTTGCCCTTTTTTAAAAACTGCACAGCCAAACTATTTGGTTTTTTTTCAGCCCAATGATCAACGATCTCACAAAAGGAGTTTAAACATTGGTCTGCTGGTGTTAAAAATAAAAAATTATTATTTTTATATTCTACTATTTCACTCATATCCAATCCTTGATTAAAAACTAAACAAATTATTTTTTAACTTTTAATATTTTCTGCTTCATTCATATTAAAAACTGCAACCTCCTTCTTTCTATGTATTAAGAATAATAATGCCGGTAACAATGTGACGTTTGCTATTAATGCTGTACTTAGTATTGCAGCAGCCATACGGCCAAAGTTTGCATTTGGGACAAAATCAGCGCTCATAAAAGAACCAAATGCGATCGTTAAAATAAGCGTTGTGATTGCTATTGCTGGTGTAACTTTTAACAAGCTGTCGCGTATAACAAAGCCTATTTCTTTTCCTGCATTCAATAATCTCTGCGCGTGACTCACAAAATGAATCGTGTCATCAACCGCCACACCTAGACACACACTCAGCACAATGACAGCGCCAATATCTATTGCGTTACCACTAAGATATAAAATGGCCATGCCAAAACAGAGTGGGAATAAGTTCGCAACGAGTGTTATCCATCCCAAATTGATAGATTTAAAAGTAATAACAAGAAGAATACTGATTATTAAAATAGTAATAAGAAGCGTTACAAAAAATGATGTGGCTACGTATCCATTCATACGTTGAAACAGCAGCATTTTTCCGGTCGCATGTACATTTAAGCCCTGAGATTGACCATATTTAACTATTTCATCTGCGAACCGTGTCGCTAATGCTGAGTCGTAATTTGTCCACCTTACACTGATCCTAACTAAGTCATTATTAATACTGATGCGATTCGAGAGATCCAAACCTTGTGGTAAGTTCATTGAATATAAAAAGATTAATTCTGCGGCCGCCTCTCTAGTATTTGGTAATGTATAATATTCCTGATCATCTCCATGTAATGAGCGATTAGACTGCTTAATAATATCAATAATCGAATAAGTTCTAACAACACCTGGTGTACTATCAATCCATTGTTGAAAAGATTCCACTTGCTTTAAAAAATCAGGTGATTTGATACCGTCAGAGAAACCGCTATTAACAACAATTTCCATACCTTGCGAACCTTTCAGGTTGTCTTCAGCGAAATCATTTGAATCTCTTAACCAAAACCCTTCTGCAAAGTACTTAAATGGGTTTGCGTTAATTTCATTCTTACCCGCTATATAAATACTACCTATCGACAGGCCTAAAAAAGCAAATGCGATTAAATAAGCATTAGAAAACACCTTCTCTGTATACTTGAAAACAAATGAGTTCTTGTTTTCTTCATTACTTTCTTCGTACTCAGTATGAATTAGGATTAGTTTCTCATTTGATTTTCTATTAGGGACTTTGCATAAAATGGCACCTAAAAAAAAGTAACACATAAACCATCCAATAATGGTGCCTATGCCAACCAATAAACCTAATTCAGAAACCGCCCCTATTTGAGAGCTCATGAAACTAAAGAATGCCACTGAAGTCGTTATAGTTGTTAATAGTGTGGGCAAAACATTTTCATTTAATGCAATTCTTATTGCCAACTTTCCATCATAGTTCTTCCGTCGATAAAAAAAGTAGCTGGTTAATATATGAACTGCATCGGCAACACAGATAGCGATAATAAATTGTGGGATCAAGGCCGTAATATTACTGATTTTAATTCCAGTCCAACCCGCTAACCCCATTGTTGCAACAACACTTAAAACAATCACTGGAATGACAGGGAAAACACCAACAGGGTGTTTGAAACGAAAAGCCAGTACAAGAATAATAACGGCTAGAACAATAGGTAAACGTGACTTGATATCAGCTTGGGAACTTTCTTTCATACCTTGCATAATAGCCGGCCGGCCAGTGATATGAATTTCATGGTCACCAATTTGATACTGTTTAACGAGTGCTCTGACTGCATTAACAACTGGGGCTGCGTCCACTGCAGAGGTGATAGTAGGCCTCATATATCCTACAATCATGGTTGTCGTACCATCTGAGTCGACCAATAGCTCGGGAATTATTTCATCGGAGAGTGCAACTGATCTACGCTTTTCGAGCAACTTTGTTGTATATGGCCCGTCATCTGGAATTAATGCTTCAACAACAATGTCATCTCCAGAGGCATGCACCCAACGATAATTACTCAGAGAGTCAACGCGAATCACATCCGGAACCTGCCACATTTCCTCTGTTAGTTTAACGATTAATTCCGATGTTTCTTTATCAAAAATACCTGATGGACTCTTAACCAATAAAACGATGGAATCATCATTGCTAAATTCCCGTTCAAAACCTTCAATTTCAACGCGCAACGGATTGCCTTCAGAGAAAAATGCTCGATATGAAAAATCAGCTTGGATATATCTAACGCCAGAAATCAGCAAAAAACACATCATTAAAGATGAAAAAATAGATTTAATAGGATTGTTTATTATAAAACCAACAAAACTATAATTTTTTGAAGCACTCATAAAACCACCAGTTATTTATTATAAAAACAAAAAGCAAAGCTTTTAATTTCCCTAAAGTAATAGAATAGAACACCTAACAACACCGTAAATATAGATAAAGCTGATATATACGGCTTTTCAATAAAAACCATAACCATTGCAAAAAAAACAAAAACAATAAATGCAAATGAACAAAAACTATATAGAAAGTAACTCAATTTAGACTCACCACTAAATCTGTTTCCAAAACTAGAGAACACCGCTAAAGCACTAAAAATAAGCAATGGGAAACCACTATATATGAGTATTTCTTCAACAGTTCCACTTAAGCAAATAAGCACAGCCCACGTAGACTGAGCAAACATTGAGTTGATAGGTATACTGTTCTTATTTTCTTTTCCTACAAAATTAGGTACTCGATCATTATATTTAGACATTTTTAAATAAACTCTTGGAGCAACCCAGACCATTGCACTTATAGAGCTCATTATTGAAACACATAAAATCAAGCTAAATATAATTGAGACACCATTTCCCAGTAATGCCCTAAGGGATTTCTCTGCAACAGGTACAATCGGTTCCGCCGATAATACTTCAATAGAAAGCGAGGAAAAGTAAATAAAATTAAGAAAAACGTATAAAAACACAATTATAGCCACACTAAAAACCATAGCTTTCAGCATATTTTCCTTCGGGTTTTCTATTTCCTCGCTTATATAATTAATCGCATTCCAACCTGAATAAGCGTACATAATGAAAACCATACCTATTGCCATGTCAAATATAGATACATCATCATTAACAGAACCATTCACGAAGTTATCTATAAAAAGCCCACCATAAATTGTATACCTTTGACTATTATAATCATCATATATTATGTAAAACCCCATAAAAAAGATCGAAACTATAACTAAAACCTTAATGAGCGTGAGGTAAAATTGAACTCGTCCGCTAATTGACAAACTTACCGTATGCAAAAGAGTAATAATCGATATTAACACCACAGAAACAACGATTGGATTAATAACAACAAAGCCAGAACCAATATCCCCACCATTACTTAAATAGCCAACAACATCTTCACTACCTATATTTAAATAACTAGACAAAGCACCATCTAAAAAATAGCCAAAACTAATAGCAGATGCTGCAATCGCAGCTCCAAACCCAAAAGTAAATGAAGTCCAACCTGATAAAAAGCCGGCTAATGGCCCAAATCTTTTACTTATATATATAAACTCCCCACCTGATTCAGGCCACTTCAAATACAATCTGTAATAAGTTAGAACACCACATAAAACGATTCCCCCAGCCACGATCCACATTAATAATATGGTCACAGGGTCGCCAATATCCCGCGCTAGAAATCCAGAGGTAGTGAATATTCCACTACCAACTGAATTACCAACAATAACGGACACAGCAGTTATCAAGCCTATTTTTTTAGCCGACATAAATACAATCCCTTATAGGACTAAATTGACTACTTAGAAAAAACCTCGAAGTTATTAAATGGTAGGAAGTCATAACCAGTTATATATTGATAACCAGCATCCTTAAGCTCTTTTTTTATTTGTTCAGAATGCACACCATGAGGAATAACGAAGAAAGGGGTTCCTTTCTTTGTATCAAGAACAGCAATTCTTCCATTAATATCTATGTGCTTATTAATATTTGAAAAGTATTCAACTCTTTCTGATATATGATGATATGAATTTGACATAAATATTAGGTCAACATCATTCGTGGGAATGTTAGGATTTTTCTCACTCGCCAAGATTGGATATATATTACTCACACCTTCTTTTTCCACTCTGGACTTAATTTTATTCACTTCACTTTTTGATAAATCTATTGCATATACTTTTCCGTTTTTCCCGACAGCTTCTGCTAGGTAAAAACTAAAGTAACCATCACCAGCTCCTAGATCGACAACAACATCCCCTTTCTTAATATCAAGTTTCTTTATCACCTCATCCGTATGATTCCAACCTTTTCGATTAAATACATTAGAGTAATCTATTTTGCTAATTGCTGAAGAACACCCGACTAGAAATAGGAAAACGAATGAAAACAGTAAAACAAAAATTATTTTCGAAACTAATGAAACTCTCATATTCATAACAAACTCCCACTTAACGATTAATGATCCCATTTACAAAAGCAACGCTAGAACACGACTTATAAAAAGGTACAATTTCGAACTGGAAGCAATATGAATAAAATTAATATTTATGTATATTTTTTTGTGATGAAACCACTTCAATTGTGATTTATTGATAAAACCAACTCCCCCCAACACAAAAATTGATGTAGCAAATACAGCAACACTTGCAACAATATCAAGTAGGGATGTAATCGACTCACCAAGAAGACCATTCAAACTATTGAAATAAAAGGTTAAAATTAAAGTTAAATCAAAAAAGAAAAATAACCATTGATTTTTATGAAATAAACAGAAACAAATATAAATACAATCTGTGCCATATACGCCACTCACCATCTAGCCAATTACTTTTTATTTATGTGGCAAGAAACCCTTAATAACTGCTTCAAAGAATAGATATAGAACAAGCAGATTTATAACCCAAAGAACCAAATTAAATAATGTATACAAATTTAAAGTGTAATGTCATTAATTCTATAAATAATCACTATTAACATCTAAAAAACAGAAAAACCAGCTAACCTTATTGCAAGTATCAAAACAGCTTTAACTTTGCTAAATAAAACCTCATATAATAATTAGTGGGAAATAATTTCAAAAAAATCAACAATATCAACAAAAACAGTTACTTGTTATTAAAAGTAATAATTAACATACAAAACACCAACCTCACTTACCTTTTATTGACACCAAACCGTGGTAGATATATTATTTTTGCACATTGTAGTTCCAATGAAAGTGCTCCTGGATATGGATATTATGAATCAAATACCGTTATTGACTTACATCAAAAAAAACCCAGTTTTATTTAAATTTCTTAATGATAGATTCTTGTACTACCTATTTTGTTTCCTGTTCAGCTCATTTTTCCTTTATGTAGTACATAGCAATGATTTCTCCTACATGAAGAAAGTAGAATATGCCATTCACTCAGCTTTGCTCATGCTCAAAGTTGTACTGAGCTGTATGGTTATAGAGCTCTATTTTAGATTTAAAATGACATCTTCATCATTTATTAAACATTACAAAATTTGGCAAATCAGCGTTTTTTTTGCCATTTCTTTTGCATGCGTTGACCTTATTTGCCAATTCATCTTTGAACTAAGCCCTTTATTATTCGAAATTGAGAGAAAGCATGCCCTTCAAGGCAGATATGTCGCTAATTTTGCGAACAGCGCACTGCTCGCATTTTTTGTTTCGCTACTCTCTATAAATTCTGTAAAGTTATTTAATAAAAGAACTCAAACCGAAAAATCATCGGTAAAGAATCCATCTAAAACTTACATACGAATTAAAAATAATGGCATAGATGAAAAAGTTGAACTGTCGTGTATTGAATACATTAAAGTAGAAGAGAACTACTGTTACTTATGGACTTATATTGCAGGAGAAAAAGTAAGGTACACCATACGAAAAACACTCGCTAAAGTCATAGATGAATTAGCGAGCGAGCATTTTATTCAAATACATCGCTCCTATGTCGTTAATACGCAATTTATCTCTAAAGTTGAAAAATCATCAGGAAAATTGAAAGTGTATGTAAGCAGTAATGAGCGACTCCCCGTCAGCCCTAGGCACATGTATAAGCTAAATGATTGCTACCCACAATCTACGGATGAGTAAATATATCCACCGATTTACTCAAAGTTCATATTGTATAATGCGATATTAGGTTCTATCGATGCATTTATACCTATCATGCCTTACTCTGGCGTCATGATAGGTATACAATGCGTATCTGCATGCAGCGTCTATTCAAGTTCAACCTTTTCATGGCAATACTCAAAAGCCGAAAGTAACTCCTTTGCTTCATCAAAATCATATTCATCAATCACCTCACCTATTTTTAGTAAGGGTATCTTGTAGTCGGTATATTGTAACAGGGTCGCTAACTCCACAACTTTATCAGATGCTTCAATGTTGGACTCAACGATTAAATCGTTTAACTGAGCCAAGAGTGTTTGTACTTGCGACTCATCTAGACTTATGTCTTTTAACCCCGGATTTTCTTTCTGGTTATATGTAACCTCAGCTTCAAGTACTTTCAAAACATCAGCTAATTCGGGCAATAAAGATGCTAATGCTTTCTCAACAGCGAGAATATAAGGCTCTAGTGTTGCACTGTGCTGTGTACACGCAGTTTCCAAATTACTCGCTTCATGTTGAATCTGTGTTGCCCCTATATTTCCAGCCGTTCCTTTTAATGTATGTGCATAGCGCAAGGCCGACTGACAGTCCTTCTCCGTATGAACATCGTTAAGAGCAGCTGCAAACGCCGCTGAGAAATGCTGCTGTTTATCATAAAATCGTTTTAGTAATTTGTGATAGAGGCCACTGTCTCCCGATGAAATCGCCAAACCTGCTTGGTAATCTAATGTCGTAATGTGCGCAAATAGGTAAGATACATCGTCCCCTTCAACAGCACTTTCAAGCGTGCCGGTTTTCGAGCTGTCTACTTGGATCCATTTGCTTAAAGTATCTATCATTTTAATCACATTGATTGGCTTAACAATTATGTCATTCATGCCACATTCAACAATCTCTTGCTGGCTTTCACTCATCACATTGGCAGTCATAGCAATGATAGGTAATGCTGCGTATTGCGCTTGAAGTCGAATCGCCCGTGTTGCTTCATAACCATCCATAACAGGCATCTGACAGTCCATCAAAATCCCATCAAACTCTTGTCCCTCTAGCATCTCTAGAGCTTGCTGCCCGTGCTCTGCCACGCATACGTCTATTCCTTGCTTATTCAATAATGCAACTGCGAGTTCTTGATTTAAATCATTATCTTCAACCAACAATAACTTTGCCCCCCTTAATGATGGGACAACCGCTTTCTCGCCGCTTTGTACTGTACTTTCAATCGGGATATCCAGTAATTGATAGATCACTTTACGCAACGCAGTAGCAAAAATGGGCTTCGTGATAAATGCAATATTGGACCAGCTGGAAAACTGCTGTTCTGCATGGTCGCAGTCATATTGGCACATAATTATTATCGGCAAAGTTGGGCACAGTGACCTCGAGAATTCAATGATGTCATACTGTTTTTGGGCCTGTTCGTCGATGCATAATAATTCGGTTGATAATATCTGTGATGTGAGCTCTTGCAACTCTTCTGGCGCTGCACACCGCGCCGCGACTCCCAATTGTTGTAAATACAAACTGGTTGCTCTTCCTGAAAACTGATTATCATCTAAAATGAGAGCGCCACTTATTAGCAACTTTGTTAGATTACGGTTTTGTGAAGGGTCTACTTGCAATTGAACGTTAAATGAAAATGTACTGCCTATTTCAACAGTGCTTTGACAGCTAATTTGCCCCCCCATCAATTCTACAAGGTTTTTACAAATAGCAAGTCCTAGCCCCGTGCCGCCGTATTTACGTGTTGTCGATGTATCCGCTTGACTAAACGAGTGAAATAATCGCTGCTGCTGTTCAACAGTCATACCAATTCCCGAGTCGATTACAGCAACCGCTACATCAATTGTATCATGCCCTTGTTCAACCAATTTTATGTCGATGGTCACTTCTCCTTGCTTAGGCGTGAACTTGATGGCGTTACTGCCTAAGTTAAGCAGTATTTGAGTGATCCTAAGCGGATCTCCTTTAACATACTCAGGTAAAATAGGATCCAGCAGCACATTAAAGATAAGCGCCTTCTCTCTCGCTTTTATACTCAATAGATCAACACTATCGGCAACCGTTTGCTCTAAACAAAAAGGCACACATTCAATATCTAATTTACCAGCTTCTATTTTAGAAAAGTCCAAAATATCATTAATAATGCCTAATAGTGACTCTCCGCTACGATGAATTTTTTCAACATAGTTACGCTGTTTTCTATCCAATTCGGTCTCTAATGCCAAATAACTCATACCTATTATTGCATTCATAGGTGTGCGGATCTCATGAGACATATTCGATAAGAAATCAGACTTAGCCTGTGTCGCACTTTCTGCGGTTTCTTTGGCTTTTTTTAACGCTACTTCGAGTTGCTTCGCATCTGAGATATCCATATTAATCCCAAATACTTCCTTTCTGCCCAGCCCTGTTTGCAAATCGACACAACGACCAATACCTAACATCCACTTCCACTCACCTGTTGCCGTGCGCATTCTAAACTCACACCGGTAGGTATCCGTTTTGCCTTTGATATGATCATTTAACGCCGCTTCCGCGTGTTCAATATCATCTGGGTGGGTTAACTGGCGCCAGCGCGCGATACTTGTACCAAAACGAGATTCTAATTCCCCATCGAGGTAACCAAGCATTGTTGACCATATACTATTAGTAACAAGCAACCCACTGTGGCAATCCCACTCCCATGTACCGGCATTCGCACCTTGCATAGCAAGCTCTAATCGCTGCTCTGCTTCTTTCAACTCGCTATAAGATAACGAGTTAGCCAATGCCACCGCTAAATGATTACCGACTACCCGTAAAATACTTAGCTGCGTTTCTTTATAAGCATACTCAATATCTGATTGGACGGTGAACACCCCGAGCACATGACCTTCTACAATCAAAGGTGCACAAAACACCGTTTTGGTATGTTCTCCGTTTAAACTAATACTCGGCTGTAACCCATAACCTTGCCACTTCGTGTCATTATCAGCATAAAACTCTTCAGCATGACTCACACAATATGCATCTGCGCTGTGAGTCACATTAGTCTGGGAAATTAACGCATCAAATGGTTCTCCTGTTTGCACTGCAAAGATATAATCAATGTATTGTTGCTCCTTATGATAAATACCTATGGCACAAAAATCACAAGGGAGTGTTTTGGTTAAGTGGTTATAAATCGTTTCACAAATTGCCTGCATATCGTACGTTGCAGCAACTTCTTTTCCAACCTCACCCAGCACAACAATATCCTTGGTCCGTTGTGCCACCTTGTACTCTAGTTTCAAACTTGCTTTGCGCAATCGATGCAAACGCAATGCAAATGCCCCAATCAGCAACAAACTGACTCCAACCGGCAATGATATTTGAAACCATAACGTCTGATACCACGCTGGTACCTTAATAATATGCAAGGCTATTCCATCGCGGTTCCAAACACCATGGTTATTACTGCCTTGAACTTTAAACTGATACTCGCCTGGCGGTAAGTCTCGGAAATTGGCGATATGACTTGCAGAAACATCACTCCAGCTATCGTTATACCCTTCTAACCAGACTCGGTATCGATTGTCTTCCGTTGCTTGATAGTCTAAAGCAGCATATTGAATAGTAATTGAACTATGCTCGGCTTCTAATATCAGCGGCATTTTTGCATGATTAACGACCTGCCCATCCACCTTTACTTGTGTAAACACCAGTTGCGGTGCCGCCGTATTAACTGTGACTTTTTGAGGCTCAAAGCGCGTGATCCCATCAATACTGCCAAATAAAATATGCCCTTGTGAAAACACCAATGAGTTTGTTAAAAAATGATTATTTGCTAAACCATCATTGGTTGTAAACTGATGGAATACACCATTGACAGTATCTAGTTTTAACACCCCGCTTGAGGTGGCCAGCCACAAAAACCCTGCATTATCTGCCACTATAGATTGTACAGAAAAGCTCGACTCTGACGTTGTATTAGAATAGCGCTGAAATTGCTTAGATAATAAATCAAAACTGGTTATCCCATTGTTAGTGGCGAACCAAATTTTACTCTCATGTTGCATTACAAAATTAATGTAGTTGTCACTTAAACTATGCTCATCCTTTTGCATAATATATTGGCGCTGCGTCTCTTTTTCATGATCAAGCATGAACACACCGTCGCCCTCAGTACCGACCCATGTGTTTTGCTGGCTATCATTAAAGACAAAACTAGGATCGATATTTTGCAAATGCTCAGAGTATTCTTGTGTACTTAAATCCCAACGCACAACGCGATTATTTCCTGAGATAACTAGCCAGGCATACCCCAGTTTGTCAAAACTAATTTGCTCTACTGAATGCCGTTGATTTTTAAGCCAAAACAAAGGAATTTGCTGCAACTTATTATTAACTTCATCCACCCGATATAGTCCATAATTAGTTCCCGCGTATAAATCTCCTTTTTTATTTCGTGCTAAGCTGTGTACTCGTAATCGATAGTTCCCTGTTAACGCTTCACGCGTGGCAAAAGGCGTAAATTGCGATTTACCATCAAAATGTACAAGCCCACGTCCAGTTCCCAACCAAACTCCACCTTGTTGAGCCGTCGCCATTGAGAGTACTTGGTTAAAAAGTCCAGAGAGCAAATAATCTTGTAGGTAGTTTTTATGCGAAACAAAAGCAGGGGGATGTGGAAAAACTTTAATAACGCCAGAGTAACGTGTAGCGGCCCACAATAAACCGGTATCATCCACCAACACTTGTCGTATATCTCGATTATGCAACTGCGCCTCAGCCCCCGAATATGCATCCGACATAAACTTACGTTGTCTTGGAGAAAATCGGTACACCCCAGCAAAGGTACTTAGTAAAATATCACCTTCATGGTGCAGTAAACTTGTCACACTTGGCAACCCTTGCGTTGCCAAGTTATAGGTTTGATAATCACCCGTTGTAGGGTCAAATAGCCCGAAACTGCTGCGTGTGGCAACCCAAAGTTGTCCTAACGAATCAACAGAGACTTGCCTGACTTCAGAATGATCCAAAGATCCCGGTGCGACATTAAATCCAGTGAATGTATTGTCTTTTCTATTTAATCGATACAAGCCATTCGATGTTCCTGCCCAAATACCACCTTGCAGATCTTCGGTGATGCTCCACACACGGTTGTTCCCAATACTATTGATATCTTGTTCATCATGTGTAAAACGTTGAAAGCTACCGTGTTCTGGATTAAAGCGATTTAATCCACCGCCATTTGTCCCAACCCATAATGTCCCATCACGACTTTCAAACAAAGATTGTACTTTATCAGCACCCAATGAATTGGGGTTGTTAGGATCATACTTAAAATGCTGAAAATCACGCTTTCCTTTAAATAGATTTAACCCTCCTCCCCAAGTACCCGCCCACAGTTGCCTTTTACTGTCGAATAGCAGCACACCCACACTGTTGGCCGATAACGAAGCTGCATATTCAGGGTCGTGTTTGAAAGAGGTAAACTGATACCCATCATAACGCAAAATACCATCAGCGCTCCCAAACCACATAAACCCTTGATGATCTTTAGTGACGGCGTAAATTTGAGGGTTAGTTAAGCCATTATAGGTTGAAATGTTCTCTATCTTTGGTGCGTAATTCGAGCCTTTTTGTAGACCAAATGCATATGTTGTCAACAACAATGCACAGACCAGTGCCATATTAAAACGCAAAAGCAGTTTCATTCACTACATTCCTTATACTTTGTCATGTTGATGAACTGCTTTACGCTCACTTTGCATCTATGTACAAAATCAGCATCACCAACTAAAGTTATGATTAACTTCGGTTTACTTGCAATAATATTATTCTGTTATTCGTACTATCGCGTTACACCTATAGACACATAATAATAACATGTGCAAAATAAAACCAAGTAAAAATTGCCTATCAATTGCTCAGTTAAGCCGTCGAGTAGTTCAAATATTATAGATTCCGCATGTAAACACATGCCATGAACAGACCTATACGGAGCATTTTATGGTCAATATTCAATCATCACAGCCGCTGACGGTACTCATTGTCGAGCCCTTTGAAACTATTAGAACCATGATAGCGAATGTGCTCAATCAACTTTCAAATATCGTGATTATTCAAAGCTCGAATGCTAGCGATGCATTAGAAAAACTGGAATACAACGACATTGGATTGATCATTGCTGAATGGCAACTACCAACGCTCTCGGGTATCGAATTTTTAAAAAAAGTGCGTACTAACACTCGAACTGCCAAAATCCCCTTTGTTATGACCTCAGCGACGATTGAACAATCTCATGTTGTACAAGCAATTCAATGCGGTGTATCGGAATACGTAGTTAAGCCTTTCTCAAGCAAAATCCTCAAATCCCGATTACAAAGAGCCCTAACAAAACCGGTTCGCCCATGTAAAGAAACGCCTGAATCAACAGAATCGACGGAACAAAATAATGATCTACATGTGCTCATTGTGGATGACGTCGCCGACAATATTAAAATCATTAGCGATATCTTACGAAAAGACTATAAAGTAAAAGCTGCATTGAATGGTAAAAAGGCCCTGCAAATTTGTGCGAAAGACCCCCAGCCCGATATTATTCTACTCGATATCATGATGCCTGACATGGATGGGTTAGAGGTCTGTCGACGCTTGAAAGACGACCCAAGTACGCAACATATTACCGTGATTTTCTTATCTGCACTTGAGCAGACTGAACACATCGTTAAAGGGTTAGAATTGGGTGCGGTAGACTACATCACAAAACCAGCAAATCCCGCGATTGTTAAATCAAGAGTACAGGCACATTGTCGTAGTATTGAATCGAATCGCCTAATGCGCGCACAAATAGATACCATGTTAGAAAATGCACGTTTACGTGATGAATTTGACTCTGTTAACCAAACAGAATTAGTGAAACCCATCGCTGACATTAAACACTCAACCTCACAACTGGCTGCCAACTTGCACGAGCCAGAAAAAGCACAGCAATATATCGATTTCATTCAACAAAGTTGTGCAGCATTGCAACTCCATGTTGATAGCACTGCTTCGCTCAACAAAATAGAACGTAAAGAGTATCAATTCAAACCACAAAAGCAAAACTTCACTACCGTATTAAAAGATGCATTAGGACACGTTTCCGAAATAGTGAAGCGCAAACAGATAAAAGTACACAATACCGAGAATACTGACTGTCACTTTAATGGCGAATACGCAATCACCCACGCCTTACTTACGCACTTGCTAAAAAATGCACTGGAAGGTACACGCAGCGATCCATCCATACAACTCAGTGCAACACAAAATGATAAATATGTGGTATTTAAAATACATAATCCTGATCCGGTTCCAGAACCAATACGAGGGCAATTTTTTGATAAATTTGTGACTTATGGCAAACCAGATCATGCCGGAATTGGTACCTATACCGCCAAATTACTCACAGAAATCCAGGGAGGGTTTATTGAATATAGAACCGATGATAACTTAGGTACTGAGGTGTTCGTTAGTTTACCATTGGCTTAGGCAAGACATGTTATTTGGCATGCAAGCAACACAGCATCGGGAGAATTTAAGGCGTAATAAATACAAAAAAACCCTAAACGAAGTTTAGGGTTTAAAATATGGTGCCCAGAGGCGGAATCGAACCACCGACACGAGGATTTTCAATCCTCTGCTCTACCGACTGAGCTATCTGGGCAAATTTTTTAGCTTAAGCCTAATTAAATGGTGCCGACTATCCGAGTCGAACGGATGACCTACTGATTACAAGTCAGTTGCTCTACCAACTGAGCTAAGTCGGCACACTTAATCATGGTGCCCAGAGGCGGAATCGAACCACCGACACGAGGATTTTCAATCCTCTGCTCTACCGACTGAGCTATCTGGGCAAAAATTGTTGCTTGTGTTTTAATTCCTAGCGAGGAAATGGTGCCGACTATCCGAGTCGAACGGATGACCTACTGATTACAAGTCAGTTGCTCTACCAACTGAGCTAAGTCGGCACACTTAATCATGGTGCCCAGAGGCGGAATCGAACCACCGACACGAGGATTTTCAATCCTCTGCTCTACCGACTGAGCTATCTGGGCGTGCGGCGTATTAAACGGGTTTTGCCCTTTTAAGTCAACTTTTTTTTCAAACTTCTGTTTGATTGAATACTTTTCAAACAAAGCTTTTTATTTCTTAACCGAATTGGCTGAGTTTTAAACAGAGTTATTTGCAATAACATTCGTTAAGTTAACCTCATTTTATGATGAAAACATCCGATATATCGCAAAAACGTAGAGAAAAAACCATCAGACAGTGGTAGGATTGGCGGTATATTAAGCTTAAGTTCGCTATAAGATCGTGTCGCGAAATATCGGAACATTTCATGCAAAATTCTTCATCAATAAAAATAGCAGGGCTACTGCCTCTGATACTTATGATTGCTGTCATCACTGGCGCTATTTGCGCTACAGCGGCCTATATGATGCCAAAAGCAACCATAGTCACGGCACCTAATATACAAAAACAAGCCGACGAACTCGCATTACCGCTTGCCAATATAATGATGAAAACAGGTTTTGGCCAAGCAAAGCAAATTTTACAAGCCATCAAAGAGGGCGCCCCCAATATAGATATCTATCTATATAGCTCAACCGGTATGGCTGAACCCTCTCTGATTTTTCAAACCAGCAATGTTCCCGTGGCCGCGATTTCACAGCAAAAGAAAATCGCCGAAGGTGGTACAATTACAATATATAAACCACTGAAATTAGATGGCCAAGCTATTGGCGAGTTAATTTTACGTCGCCACTCAAACGCAGCAACGAAAAGCCCGCTAATAGGGTATATTCTGTTTGTATTGGCACTGATATGTGCTTTTATACTGGCTGTGGTGGCTAAAAAACGTATTGTCTCGCAACTTAATGGTGATACTAAGAAGCTAGAAGCCGAATTAAAGCTTGTCGTTGATAAACAAGACTACCGTGTACATTTAAATAGTGATTTAGGTTTCGGCCTCGAAAGTATTGCTTTCGCTATCAACAATGTTTTACATCAAGTGCAGTCGGTGATTGATAACAATCAAGAATCACAAAAAGAGCTAAAACAATTACAAACTAGCCTTGAAACAGAAGTTCAAGCTCGTACGCTTGCATTAGAAAAAGCCACGCTCAACGCTGAGCGTGCCAATGACGCAAAAACCACATTTTTAGCGACAATGAGCCACGAGATCAGAACACCAATGAATGGCGTAATTGGTACTATCGATCTGCTGCGTCAAACTGAATTAGATGGTGCACAGCACCGATTAACCACGATTATCCGTGATTCAGCGTTTTCTCTGCTAGGGATCTTAGATGACATTTTAGATTTCTCTAAAATTGAAGCCGGCAAACTCCAAATAGACAATAGCGTATTCTCTGTCTCAGAAACAATAGAAGAAGTAGCTCGTGTATTATCATCTGTCGCTAAAAAAAGAAAACTAGACTTGGAACTGGCTATCGCACCTGATATTCCCAATAACCTAGTTGGTGATACCGTCCGCGTTCGCCAAGTTTTGTATAACCTGTGCAGTAACGCAATTAAGTTCACCACCACTGAAGCTAACCGCCAAGGATTTGTCAAAATCAGCGTCGAAGTTGCGCAAAATACATCGGAACATTACACCTTGCGTTTTCGCGTAACGGATAATGGTAAAGGTATGACGCAAACTCAATTACGTGAAATATTTAACCCATTTATTCAGGCTGAAGGGTCTATCACCCGTGAATTTGGGGGCACAGGTCTGGGTTTATCAATTTGTAAAAGTCTCATTGAATTAATGCTCGGTTCTATACAGGTAAACAGCGATATTGGTATGGGCAGTGAGTTTGTTGTTGAACTGCCATTTAGCACACAAGGTAAAGTGGAATACGCGCATAAGAGCAAACTTGAGCAACGCAGAGTTGTTGTTCTGACGAACAACAATGATAGGCGTAATATATTGTGTCGTTATTTATCTTTCATGGGCGCAAACACCGTTGCTCTGGGCTCAATGGACGAATTTGATGAGTTTCAATATCAAGAAAAAGTTATTTGGGTTTTAGATGGACTCGAAGGTATGGCTCCGGTCAACGATCAATTACGGTCTTTACTGTATTCATTGGAAAATAACAAACAGCAAGTTATTGTGCTTAGTACTATGGATGAAGCCGCAGTCAATCATCAAAATATTTTCTACCTTAATGCGGCGCCACTCTGTAAAAGCTCATTTATGACGTCAGTCATGGTTGCCGCAGGGCTCCATAAGCCTAAAGCATTGAAACCTTCAAAAAGTATGAATACTTACCTGAACGTCGACCAAGCACGTGCTGAAAACAAGTTAGTACTGTTGGTTGAAGATAATGTACTTAACCAGCAAGTGTTAACAGACCAACTACATTTACTGGGTTATGGTGTCGAAGTTGCTGAAAACGGTGAAGAAGGTTTAGAAGTATGGCAAAAAGGTAACTTCCCGATTATTCTCACGGATTTACATATGCCAAAAATGTCAGGATATGACATGGTTACGCAGATCAGAGATATTGCTGAGCAAAGTGCAGATATCAATGCTCAGCCGTATATTATTGCTGTGACTGCTAATGCATTAAAAGGTGAGAGGGAGCGCTGCATTGCAACAGGCATGAATGACTATATTACCAAGCCAGTTGAATTAAATGTATTAGAGGCCACCCTATTGAAGTGGCAAGAAAAGCACGCAAAAGACTTGCCTACGCCAGCAGCTCAATCCACGTCGGTTGAAAATGAATCTGCGAGTGTGAATGCCGAGGATACCGTTGACATGTCGCAAGGTGACAATATTAACGAATTAGCGGCGCTTAGTGAAAGCGCTCCCCCGGTTAACTTAGAAACCTTAAATAAATACGTAAACCATGACGAAGCCAAACAGCTTAGATTTTTCCGAATGTATTTAGAACAAAGCAGCATGCTAACAAGAGAAGTCAATGGTGCAGTGATCTCTATGGATCAAAACAGTATTGTTGAAGCATGCCATCAACTTAAATCCATTTCAAACACCATTGGTGCTGAAAAGGTTGCCGAGACGGCAATCGAGTTTGAACGTCAATGTAAAGAAAATGACTTATCCGCGGATCAATTAATTGCGTTGCGGGACAGGCTTGACCACGACTACGCAGAAGCCACTGCATTTATTCAATCTCATTTACAGCAAGCTGCAATGAGTGAATAAACACGCTACCCAAGATAAATAAAAGGCGCTTAACCGCGCCTTTTCGTTCAAACCAAATTAACCCAACATATTGCAATAGCTGAATGGCTTAGAAATTCGACTAAATTTTGATATATGCTCTGTCTATATGCGCAAGTATTAATACCGGAACGCCTGATTTAATGCGTTATATTTTATTAAAATTGTACATGCACACATTCAGTTATTCATACCAAAGCATATAGAGTAGCTTTATCACCAGCGACACCATAACAAGCGGGAATATATATTTGCTATAACGCTGCATTTTATCTAAGCCCATCTTCTGTTGGTACCTCTCCAACAATGGCACCAATACCAACAAAGCAACAAATAAACCACCTAAGATAACGAATATGTTCATGGTAATGCTCACAAAAATATAATGAGCCTGTTATATCATAAATAGCAGGTACAAAAAAAGCGCAGCCTGAACTGCGCAGTCGGTTGGAGTCTTATTGTTTGTTTTGTTTCGCTTAGCCTACTAAAGCAAGTAAAATACCTGCGGCAACAGCGCTGCCCAATACACCCGCTACATTTGGGCCCATTGCGTGCATTAATAAAAAGTTATGTGGATTACTTTCAAGACCTACCTTATTAACGACTCTAGCAGCCATCGGGACCGCCGATACTCCAGCAGCGCCAACCAGTGGGTTTATCGGGTTGCTCGACAAACGATTCATTATTTTTGCCATATAAACACCCGATGCGGTACCAATAGAGAAAGCAAGTGCCCCCAGTAACAAAATACCTAAGGTCTCTACAGTCAAAAAGTGCTCTGCGGCAAGCTTTGAACCAACAGCCAAACCTAAGAATATGGTTGTTATGTTAATTAACTCATTTTGCGCTGTGTTACTCAATCTATCAACCACACCACACTCTCGCATTAAGTTTCCTAAACAAAACATACCAACAAGCGGTGTTGCCGACGGCAGAAATAAAATAGTGAGACTAAGTACCATTAATGGAAATAGTATTTTTTCTTTTTTCGACACAACTCTTAATTGTGGCATTGCAATAGAGCGCTCTTGCGGTGTAGTTAACAGACGCATAATTGGAGGCTGAATGATTGGTACCAATGCCATGTAAGAATAAGCCGCGACTGCAATGGCGCCTAGCAGTTCAGGGGCGAGTTTAGATGCTAAGAAAATAGCCGTTGGGCCATCAGCTCCACCTATAATCGCAATCGCCGACGCATCCTTTAATGTAAATTCGAAACCGGGCACGTAATTTAGCGCAATCGCACCAAATAATGTCGCAAAAATACCAAACTGCGCAGCCGCGCCAAGCAACAGCATACGCGGATTAGCAATCAACGCACTAAAATCAGTCATTGCGCCAACGCCCATAAATATCAGCAATGGAAACACGCCACTGTCGATACCAATATAATAAACGTAATATAATAAGCCCCCTGGTTCAGCAAGCCCAGCGACAGGGATGTTTGTTAAAATAGCACCAAAACCAATCGGTACTAATAGTAATGGCTCAAACCCTTTGGCTATTGCCAAATAGAGTAAGCCGCACCCAACGGCCATCATTATCAGTGTTGGAATCGTAAAATTGGCAATGCCTGTGGCTTGCCATAAATTTAATAACCCGTCCATACCAACTCCTAAGCCAACGCTATCATGGCATCGCCAGTCGAGACCGAGTCACCTTCTGATACCAACACTTCAGAGATGGTCCCACTTGAAGTCGCTCTGACTTCCGTTTCCATTTTCATGGCTTCCATAATCAAGACAACATCACCTTGCTCGACTCGCTCCCCTGGACGCACTTTCAATTTGAAAATATTACCAGCCAGTGGTGCATTTAACGTCTCTGAAGAGCTCACCGATGCGGACTGTGGGATCAGCTCACTGTCTTTCACCTTAACTTCTTTTAGCTCTCCACCGGCCGCAACCACAACGTCATATACTTTGCCATCAACTTGCACACTATATCGCTCTGGACTCGCTTTGCTTGGCGTTGGCTTATTCTGTACTTTTGATTGACTTGACTCTACTAAGGTCGGCTTTGGTTCAAACACATCTGGGTTGTGCCTGTTTTTCAAGAACTTTAGGCCAACTTGAGGGAATAGCGCATAGGTTAATACGTCATCAATTTGTTCCGACGCAAGCTCAATCGCCTCATCTTTCGCTTTATCAAGTAATTCAGTATGTAAATTTGCTAGTTCAGGTTTGATAAGATCTGCAGGTCGGCATTGAATTTCTTCAGCACCATCGAGTACTTTCAACTGCAGTGCTTTATCAACTGGTGCAGGTGTTGAGCCATATTCACCTTTTAATACGCCCGCAGTTTCTTTCGTGATGGTTTTATAACGCTCACCCGTCAACACGTTGAGTACCGCTTGCGTCCCCACTATTTGCGACGTTGGTGTTACCAGAGGTAAATAGCCTAAATCTTTCCTAACGTTAGGAATTTCCTTAAGTACATCATCCAACTTATCTGCTGCACCTTGTTCTTTGAGCTGGTTTTCCATGTTAGTTAACATACCACCAGGTACTTGTGCCAATAGGATCCGACCATCAACGCCTTTTAAACTCCCTTCAAATGCAGCATACTTTTTGCGAATTTCACGAAAGTAACTTGCAATTTTTTCAAGTTCAGCCAAGTTTAACCCTGTATCTCGTGCCGTACCTTCCGTAATAGCTGCAATCGTCTCAGTTGCACTGTGTCCATATGTCATACTCATCGAAGAGATCGCGGTATCTAACATATCAATACCCGCATCAATGGCCTTTTGATAAGTTGCAGTGCTTAACCCCGTAGTCGCATGGCACTGCATGGCAATTGGTACTGATACCGTACTTTTCAAACCGAGTATTAATTGTTCTGCATCATATGGCTTGAGTAACCCAGCCATATCTTTAATACATATTGAGTGACATCCCATAGCTTCAAGCTGTTTTGCTTGCTCTAGCCACATATCTAAGGTGTGTACCGGACTTACCGTATAAGAGATTGTCCCCTGGGCATGTGCACCCACTTTAATTGCGGCTTTAATAGCCGTTTCTAAGTTACGAACATCATTCATTGCATCAAAAATACGAAAAACATCAACGCCATTTTTATGCGCTCGCTCAACAAACTTTTCAACAACATCATCGGCATAATGCCGATAGCCCAGTAAATTTTGACCTCGCAATAACATCTGTTGTTTTGTATTGGGCATCGCTTCTTTTAATGCACGAATGCGCTCCCATGGATCTTCTCCCAAATAACGAATACATGAATCAAAAGTGGCTCCTCCCCACGACTCAACCGACCAATAACCTGCTTTATCTAGTTTTTCGGCGATAGGCAGCATATCTTCTAAGCGCATACGTGTTGCCAGCAAAGATTGATGTGCATCTCGTAAAACGAGCTCTGTTAGCTTTAATTGTGACATGAAAGACCCCTATTATTGTTTTGTTCGGTATTGCGAGATTGCGGCACTTATTGCGGCAATATGAGCACTGGGCACCCCGTTTGATAACTGACGGTGTTTAGTCGGAACGATTGGAACTTCTGTGTCAGACTTGGCCAGTTTAGACAAATTCGTTACGGCCAAAATTAGAATAGATAAAAACACAAAGACTCCAATCATGCCTGTTAGCATCAAGCTGGCAGCCTCTATTAACAATGCGCCTATATCCATAACTCTCCCCTTTAGTCTTTCGACAAATACAACCTGCGTTAATAATCGTTTTTTATAAATATTTATTCACCCATCATACCAAAACCCTCTCACAAGTAAATAACATTGTAAATTGGTAATACCAAAGTAAGGTTACTAATAAATATCAATGAGTTAAAATAAAAACAAGTAAATTCTTGGTTCTAAAACAGCATAAACATGAAAAATATTCAAAATAAAAGGGGAGAATATCGAAGTTATAACACCTAAACCACCTTACAACTGTCACTATAAGAGTAAAAACAAATTGGTAATACCAAAAGTGCAATTTATTAAAATGCATGAATAGCAGTTCTATTCTTCTAATAGGCGTATCTAGCAAGGTTGGTGCGTGGTTCTTAGCAATACGGTACAATGTGCTAAGCATTAGGAGCGTATATGTACACAGAAAGATTCGTATTAGATAAGCCGTATTTCCAAGAATGTTTTGATGAATCGATTCAGCTTGGCGATCATAATAAGCCCAAGTATTTTTTACTCGGGTTGCTCATCACTTTGGGACTATTTAGTATTTACGGGCTAGAAAAACACTATGTAGGAAATTTTCTCATTTTACTCGCTGTCGTAGAGTGCTTGGCATTTTACTACCGTCGACCGTGGTGGGTCGCACGTCAAATGTTGAGCCGAGCAAGTGGTAGCACAGTTGAACTGAATATTGACGAGACGCAAATTGAGGCCAAAAACCCGTATAAGTATTATCGGTTAACATGGCAAAACGTTGACTCTATTATTGAAACAAATAAAGGATTGGTGTTAAAAAGCAATCAGCGAATGCAATACCTATCTAATCACTCTATCAGCGAAGATACACGCGCATTTATTTTATCTCAAGCAAAAAAATAGCCACATATGAGTGGCTATTTTCACAAATTCTTATGTGCTGATCAGATATTGCCAGTCGTTGGATTAGACTTTTCAGCCTGAATACGCATGTAGATTTCTTCACGGTGAACTGAAACATCTTTAGGTGCATTTACACCAATACGCACTTGGTTACCCTTCACACCAAGTACAGTTACAGTAACTTCATCACCAATCATCAGCGTTTCACCTACTCGACGAGTTAGTATTAGCATTCTCTTGCTCCTGTTATTCCAAAAATTAAAAGATTCCGCGTCTTTTTCATTTTAATGAAAAGTTACAGTAAAAGTAAGCAAAAATCGTCCTTACTCAGTACTTTCCGAGAAAAATGTAGCGTGTAACGTCCTTACAGCTAATTCTAGATATTTTTCTTCCACTAATACTGAGACTTTAATCTCAGAACTAGAAACTAATAGTGTTTTTATACCTTCTTGAGTTAAAGCACTAAAAAATTGATTGCTCACTTCGCAATTTGATTTTATGCCCACCCCTACCGCAGAAACCTTAGCAACATTCGCGTTACTTTCAACGCTATGTGCTCGTATGTACCTTAAGTTTGACTGCAATATCTCAATCACCTGTAAGTGATCATTACTCTGCACTGTAAAAGCATAGTCTATTTTTCCACTATGTTGATGAGTTTGCGCGATCATATCTATTTCAATCTGCTGTTCAGCACACAATGCTTTGATCTCACCAAGACAGCTAAAACTTTGCTCGCATCCTAGCACCTTTATTTCCACTTCATTACGCGAAGCGGCAATGCCCGCTATACGACTATGCCCTATCAACTCTTCTTCATACGTAATGAGAGTACCAGTGTCAGGAGAAAAGCTAGATAGTACCCTCAGTGGCACTTTATACCTTCCAGCTGCTTCAACCGATCGAAGATGCAGAACCTTCGCACCTAAACTTGCTAAAGCAAGCATTTCAGCACATGTAATATGCGATAAACGCTTTGCCTTAGACTCAATACGAGGATCAGTTGTATATACGCCATCAACATCCGTAAAGATCTGACACTCATCAGCTTTTAATACCGCAGCGAGTTCAACCGCAGTTGTATCCGTTCCACCACGACCTAAAGTTGTAATATTACCTTCATAATCTCGACCTTGAAAACCCGTAATAATTGCGATGCGGTTATGTTCAAGCTCTTGCTGTAAACGTGCTGTTTGGATATGTTCGATACGAGCTTTACCAAAGTGGTTGGTAGTTCGGATCCCGACTTGATCAGCCAGTAGACTTATTGCAGAGTGGCCCCGTTTAATAATCGCCATAGCAAGCAACGCAACACTGACCTGCTCCCCTGTGGTCATTAGCACATCGAGTTCACGACTATTCGGGCGCGCATCGAGTTGTGTTGCCATCTCAATTAAACGGTTTGTTTCTCCTGACATGGCTGACAAAACAACAACAACTTGATGGCCTTGCTGAGTTGTTTTAACGACTAAATCGGCGACAGCTTCGATACGCTCTAGCGAACCAACCGAAGTGCCACCAAACTTTTGTACAAATAATGCCACCTGTTACTGCGTTTTCTCAGTAACCCAAGCATTAACACTTGCCAACGCAGCCTCAAGATTTTGCGGCTCTGAGCCTCCTGCCTGAGCCATATCTGGACGACCACCACCTTTTCCGCCAACCTGTGCTGCCATATGATTAACGAGCTCACCCGCTTTCACTTGAGCAATGAGGTCTTTGGTTACGCCAGCAATCAGACTCACTTTGTCGCCATTTGCTACACCCAGTGCAATCACACCTGAGCCCATCTTATTCTTTAAATCATCCACCATGCCACGCAGTGCTTTTGACTCGGTACCGGCAACATTGGCAACCAATAGTTTAATTCCGTTAACGTCAACTGCAGAATCAAGTAATGATGCACCCGCAGCACTTGCTAATTTATCATTAAGCTGAGATACCTGCTTTTCTAGGCCTTTGGCTTTTTCTAATAAGGCACTCACTTTCTCAAGCACATTCAGACTATCACCTTTTACTAACGCTGCTATGTCTGCTAACTGCTGTTCTTGTTGTGCAACATAAGCAATGGCATCTTCACCCGTTACAGCTTCAATACGACGAACACCTGCTGCAATACCTCCTTCAGAGACAATCTTAAATAGGCCTATATCACCTGCACGCTGAACATGTGTTCCGCCACACAGTTCAATAGAGTATTCCCCAATAGAGACAACGCGCACTTCGTCATCATACTTTTCGCCGAACAAGGCCATAGCCCCTTTTTCTTTAGCCTCGTCAATGTCCATTAGCTGCGTATCAAGCGCAAAGTTACGACGTATTTCAGCATTAACAGCGTCTTCTAGTTCACGCAACTGCGCCTTAGTTACCCCTTCAAAATGGGAGAAATCAAAACGCAATTTATCAGGCATCACGAGTGAGCCTTTTTGAGCAACATGATCGCCCAATAGCTGACGAAGCGCTTCATGTAGAATGTGCGTACCTGTATGATTTTTCTTAATTCTATCGCGGCGCTCACTGTCAATTTGCGCATCAGCTTTATCATTAATGCCAATACGACCCTGTACTTTTCCGTGATGGGCAAATGCATTACCCAATTTGCGCGTATCAACGACCGAAAACTCACCACCAGACACAGTCAGGGTGCCTGAATCACCAACCTGGCCACCTGATTCAGCATAAAAAGGCGTTCTATCCAAAACAACAATGCCCTCTTGCCCATCTTCAAGTACATTAACCGCGTGTCCTTCGAAAAATAGCTCAATAACTGTGCCCGTATAATGCTCCGCGTCGTAACCTTTAAAATCCGTTGATTTCTCTGATTTAAGTTGTTCGTTATAATCAGCGCCAAACTTACCTGCTTGCTGCGCTTTTTTACGTTGCACATCCATGCACTCTTGAAAGCCATGCTCATCAATCGTCATGAAGCGCTCTCGAGCAACATCAGCAGTTAAATCAGCAGGGAAACCATAAGTATCATAAAGTTTAAATACCAATTCACCAGGGATCACATCCCCTTTAATATCGGCCAAGCTTTCTTCCAATATAGCCAAACCTCTATCGAGCGTTTTACCAAACTGCTCTTCTTCTATTCGTAATACTTTCTCAATAATTGCTTGTTGTTTTGCCAGTTCAGGATATGCTTCACCCATCTGCTCAACCAATGCAGCCACAAGTTTAAAGAAAAAAGCACCCGAAGCGCCTAACTTATTACCATGGCGCACAGCACGACGGATGATACGGCGCAGTACGTAACCTCGGCCTTCATTGGATGGCATAACCCCGTCAGAAACTAAAAACGCGCATGAACGAATATGGTCAGCAACAACACGTAAAGATTTATCTTCTAAATCCTTCGCATTCGTTACTGATGCGGCAGCTTTTATTAGACCTTGGAATAAATCAATTTCATAGTTTGAGTGTACACCTTGCAAGATAGCTGCAATACGCTCAAGGCCCATCCCCGTATCAACCGATTGCTTTGGTAATGGCTCCATTGTGCCATCAGCATGACGGTTGTATTGCATGAATACAAGATTCCAGATCTCAATAAAACGATCGCCGTCTTCTTCAGGAGATCCTGGAGGGCCTCCCCAAATATGCTCACCATGATCGTAGAATATTTCTGAACATGGTCCACACGGGCCTGTATCACCCATAGACCAAAAATTATCATTCGTATCAATACGGATGATTTTGTCATCACTCAGTCCTATGTCTTTTGACCAAAACTCATACGCTTCTTCATCCGTATGGTAAACCGTGACAAGTAGCTTTTCTTTGGGCAATTTCACAACATCCGTTAAAAACTGCCATGCAAATGTAATCGCTTCTTGCTTAAAATAATCACCAAAACTGAAATTACCTAGCATTTCAAAGAAAGTATGATGGCGAGCGGTATAGCCTACATTTTCTAAATCATTATGCTTACCACCAGCACGTACGCAACGTTGAGAGCTTGTTGCGCGAGTGTAAGGGCGAGACTCGGCCCCTAAAAATACATCTTTAAACTGCACCATACCTGCATTGTTAAATAACAAAGTCGCATCATTACCTGGAATGAGCGAGCTTGACGGGACAATTTGGTGCTGTTGTGTGGCAAAGTAGTCTAAAAACGCTTGCCTGATCTGTGCGGTAGTCATGTGCTGCATGTGATTATTCACCCATTGTTGCTGCTTGCATTGCAAAATCTATTTCTTCATAGCTAAAGCCGCGATACATCATGTATCTGACTCGCTTTGCTTTGTCTTTATAATCAAGGTTAGGCGCAGTTACTGCGTACTTTTTTACATAAGCATCTTGCGCTAATTGAAACCAATCGACTTCGAGCGTCTCGATTAGTTGCAGTAATTGCGCGCGGTCAACCCCTTTATTCATCGCCTCAGCCAACACTCTTTTTTGGCCAAAACCTTTATTAATCTGTCTTCTTAAAAAGCTATCGCAATAGCGAGCTTCATCGATATAACCGAGCCGCTCACACCATACTAACAACTCTTCGATGTAGCTCTCTGGCGCCTCTTTGGCTCTGAGCTTTTTTATCAACTCTTTGTGAGAGTACTCTTGCCTAGCCAGTAACCACAATACATAGTTTTTTAGCTTTTGCTTACTAGTATCATCCATTTAAGCGTCAAACCGGCCCGTATCGTTACCATCTTGTTTCACTGTTTCCGTACTCTCATCATGCTCACTTTGCACCTTAACAACCGGCATAAAAATCGCTTGGAAAGAAACAAAAAAGCTAATATATGAAATAGGAATAATCACCAATAAAGGGATCATGCTTAGTGGCATTGACGCCAATATTAACAAAGCAATCGCTAAGCCATACACCCCCAGCGGGGCCATGTTTTTATGAAATACCTTGAGCGATTGTGTAATCGCCGTAAAGATACGTGTTTCACCTTTAAAAAACACCAGCGGTAATGCATACGCAAATGCCATTAGATTAAAGCAATGTGCTATCGCAAACACCATAATATCAGACATTGAAATACTCGCGAGTAATGCATTTATTAACTCATCTGGCTGTTGAGTTGATGACGCTTCTTGCATAATCGCAAATGCATCAGCAAACAAGAAATCCGCTAACAAGGTCAATAAAATAATCGCCCCCATTTGGTATAAACCTAGGCGAAACAGGTGTAATCGTCGCCCTTTTGCGGAAAAAGGCGCTAAGATATCAGCAAGGCTAATGGTTTTACCTTGCTGCTTACTCAACACGGCCATATACATACCGGCAGTCAAAAACGGCGATGCAAAAGCCGCTAATAATTGCAGCAAAGGCGCCACGAGGGGCACAAGCGCCACAATAATGATGAAAATATACATGAAAACAAACGTCATGGGCTGAGTCTTAAAAATGCTCCAACCAGCCTTTAGCCACTGAATACCCATGGCTGCTTTAAATACTCTAAATTCTGATGACATAACGGCTCAAAGCTAATAAAAACACGGAGATTATACCCAAGAGGAACAAAATTGCGAGTTTATCAATCGATTCTGTTTCTCTAAAAAGCAAAAATGCGACAGAAGATGTCGCACTCTTAAATAAACTCGGATGTTACACTATTGTGGTTTTGAAATTTTCTTTATATCCAGCATATGTGAACCATGTTTTACTTTAGTCTCTAAATAACTCCGGTTACCGACATTTCCTGATTTAACGTGTGCCTGAGTTGCTACAACCTCGTCGACGGTAATACCGGCATCTCTCAGTGCATTGAGCTTATTTGGATTATTTGTCATTAATTTAACATGCGACAGCCCCATCGCTTTCAACATCAAAACCGCATCTGAGAAATCGCGTAAATCATCATCAAAACCTAAATGATTATTTGCCTCGTAGGTGTTCATCCCTTGTGATTGCAATACATACGCATCAATTTTATTATACAGGCCAATTCCTCTGCCTTCTTGGCGTAAATATAGCAGGATCCCACCTTGTTTATGCATAGTCTCTATACATTCATTTAACTGCTCACCACAGTCACACCGAGACGAATGGAATACGTCTCCGGTCAGACACTCAGAATGCATTCGAATAAGGGGTACTGATTGTTGCGATTCCGCTTCATTAAAAATTAAAGCAACGTGCTCTTGGCCATCTTGCAAACCACTAAAGGACACAATTTCCGCGGGAATATGACTATGCTGTCCCACATTCAGCTGAACTCTCGCTCTTACATCTGCCACGACTTCAGGACCTACTCAGTAAATTAAATGTGATACTATCACAATATTTATATGCAATAATATAGATATGGTGTTCAAATCAGAAAAAACAAGCTCGTTATATGCAAGCCCTATCGTACACGTGCAAAATTTTGCAATTAATCTGTCTAGATGATGGTTGACTGTTGAATTACAAGCAACACCAGCTAATCTTAGATTAAGACGAGATACAGAACCACGCGCATCCTCGGAACGAACAATGAGATTACTGGTTGCCTTACTATCAATCCCTCACTTTATGGCTGACGGCTCAACTTTAAAGTTTGATGGTTTTACCAATATCAGTCTCAGTAGTAGTTCCTCTGAAACAGCGAAAGTCAGGCAACTAATTTCCCAACCTCATGGGGTATCGAACAGTAACATTGCTTTATATAACTCCTCACTTGGCGTGCAATTTGAATGGCAAGCCTCATCTGCTTGGCAAATCGTTAGCCAGTTAGTTATAAAAGATCAAAAGAAATACGATATCAATACGCTGACACAACTGGCCTTCGTTCGCTATATGCCTAATGCCGACTGGACTATACGCCTCGGGCGCACCGGTCTTGATTTATTCATGATGACTGAATATCGAGATATTGGCTATTCGTTTACACAAGAACATTTACCAACTGAGTTTTATGCCATTATTCCCCACCAAAATATCGATGGCTTAGATTTACGCTATAAAACCCCAACTGAACTCGGGCTAACGAGTATACGGGCATTTATTGGCCATTCTAAAGCATCTATCGTGAGCGATAATAACTTTTATTGGAACGCCGAATTAAAAGATATTGCTGGCTTGACTGTTGAGATAGAAAATAACAACTGGTTACTTAGAGCAAACTACACACAATCTAAATCTGGAAACGAAAATGCACAACAACAGATGTTAAAAGAGGCGATACAACACATTTCTCCACAAGTTTGGCCTAGCCAACCGCAACTATTGACATCATTAGATATCGTTGGGAAACGTTTCGACTACAGTGCCATTGGCTTTCGGTTCGATGATACTAACTGGATTGCTCAATCTGAATTATCTTATATAAATTCTAATTCGGAAGTACTAAACCACTTAAGAAGTTACTATATTAGTGTCGGAAAGCACATAGGCAACCATACTTTAATGGCTTCCTTCTCTCGCGCAAAATCTAATAATGAAACACCAGAAAAACCACTTATATCAACACCTGAACTGGATTTTATATACAATAATATTGTCCGTCACACCGATTTTTACTTAATTGATCAATACACTATTTCTATGACTTGGAGGGTTGAATTAAGTGATGTATCAGCGTTAAAACTGCAATGGGATCATACAAATGTTGGGCGTCTCCCCTCTGCATTATATTTGCACAACCACACAACCACTCCCGATAATCAGTTTAATACCTTAGGCATTAGCCTGAACTGGGTATTCTGATGTTAAAAACAATTTCAGCGCTCACCGTTTGTTTCGCATGTTCGTGTTTGGCTCAGCAAGATCTGGTTGTCATTGTACACAAAGATAACCCCGTAAATAGCTTAACCCACAAAGCGGTTGTTGATATGTTCATGGGGAAATACTTAGCTTTTCCGAATGGAGTAATAGCACTGACCTGTGACTATAAAAAAGAGAGCCAAATTCGTTCTTCTTTTTTAAGTGCCATAACTGGACGCCCTATCAGCCAAATAAATGCTTATTGGTCGCGCGTACGTTTTAGTGGCAAAGCGTCACCTCCACAGATATTCGACGATGTCGTGAGTATCCTCGATAAAGTCGCAAATACGTCAAATGCCATTGCCTATGTTCCAGCTCACACCGTGACACATAACGTAAAGGTGGTATATAAAATTGCTCAATAAACATAGTTTAATTACCAGACTGTTAATTATCGTTTCAGGTTCCGCTATGGTGTTCGCCTTGATCTATGCCAAGCTGCACTACAGCAACGTATTCGATACTGAAATGCAGCGCTCAAACAACACCATATTACAAATTGGTCAAACAGTGTCAGCCACAGCTTCTATCGCCGCGTATTTAGAAGACAAAGATCTCGCAAATGAAGTGCTAAACGGATTAGTTAGCAACGATGTTATTCTCGCTGCTCAACTCAATGGTCAGCAAAGTGTGCTTGCTAAAAGCATTCTATATAAAACAGAGTTACCAATTACATTTGTGTTAAGTAATCCCTTTATTATTGGTGAGCAAATTGGTGCCATTTACATAGAACCCAATACAATATTTATTGAACAAAGCGCACAAACACTTGCTTTATCAAGTGTACAAACCTTATTAGTTGTCATCTTACCTATGCTCGTCATCTTTGCCATACTTGTGTATGCTCTTATCACCCAACCTCTTAATTATTTGAGCTGTCAGCTTGCCAAAATAAGCCCAGGTAAAGGGCAACGAATTGTCATTCCTGCCACACACAGACACAGCGAAATAGGGACTATTTCAGGTGATATAAATAAGTTACTGTCTCGAACCGAAACGCTCTTTCTGCAAGAGCGCAGTTTAAGAAAAGACATTGAACGATTTGAAAAACGCTTTCGGCTTATGTTTGAAAAGTCATCGTCCCCAACGCTACTGGTAAAAGACAAAGGCGACATTTTATTAATTAACGAAGCAGCACAAGATTTACTCGCTGGGCTAGGCATAGATTTAGAAGAGCGCTTTCCTCATGCCTTAGGCAAAGCCTGTAAAACACCGGATATTCTATATACCTTTACCAGCAATAGTATTAACCAAAAACAAGTCATGCAGTCAGAATTTGAATTTAACAACCAGCTCACCTTAGAAACAGTGTGGCTCAATATTATTATCATAAATACCGAAAGTGATAATCAATCGTACTTACAAGTATTTATCAACGATATTACGATGAAAAAAGTCATGATCACGCAATTAAAACAAAAAGCGCAGTTTGATACATTAACTGGATTGAGTAACCGATACGGTGCAGAATTAATTTTACTTGAATGGTTAGACCAACAGCGCCCATTTAGCTTAATGCTACTTGATTTAGATGAATTTAAACCCATCAATGATATTCATGGCCACAATGCAGGTGATTCAATGCTGCAACATGTGGCACAACAACTTCAGCTTAACGTGCGTACTGATGACTTGATCTGTCGTTGGGGTGGCGATGAATTCCTGATTGCATTAGCGAATATCACCGAACAAGAAACAAAAGACCTTGCAACCACACTCTCGAAGGTCATTACCACGCCAATGCAATATTATAAATCGGGACAAGAGCACACCCTTATTGTCAGCGCAAGTCTCGGAATTGCCCGTTACCCAGATCATGCAAACACACTTAAAACGCTGGTCGAGTGTGCCGATATCGCCATGTACACAATTAAAAGAACCAGCAAAAACAGTTTTGCTTTTTATCAGATATGACTTTAGCGAACACTCTAAAATTGCTTCAACAACACAGCATTATATTCCTTTATGTCCACTGTAACATTGTATTGCTTGAGCAACGTATCTAAATGCGCTTGCCAAGTCGCTAAATCATCCATCGTGATCAAGTTATCATCCAGCTCCCATAATTGCTTAGATGCGGTATAACTAAACTGAATCGCAAGCATGGCATCAACATTGCCTTGCTCTGCAGCAGTCTTGAGCTTGGTCATTTTGCGTGTAATTTTATTCAGGGCTTGTTTTAAATCCCAAACATAAACCACTTCATACATGTACGAGTGACGCCTTACTTTTAATAACACCATTGCAACCATTAAACTGGTCACAATCACCCCCAGTAAATTCCAATGAAAGTGACTCCCATCAGGGTCAGGGAATAATGCAATAAGGCACTGCGCAACTCCTAAACTTCCGCCCGTTAACGCCACGACACACGCACCAATAACATAGTTAAGGTGTTTACGATATCTTGCTTTATTTATCGCCTCTAACAGCATCTGCTTATCCTAAAAGTACACTGCTGCGGATTGTACTCGTAATCTCTAAACAAAAAAAATAAAAAATCACCCCTTTTTTGATCCAACTTCGTTATATGAAATAACTCACCTATAAAAGGAATATGCGATGTCTGCACTCACACACTTCCCAACCGCTTCAATCACCAAAGTATTGCTTTCGACAGCCGGAGCATTAGTGGTCACATTTGCTGCTTTTGTATTTATGGATAAGTTGATCAGCCAAGAGCAAATAAGAGTATCAACTACGCCTGAAGTGATCGATTTATCCTTTTTTGTAAACAAGCAAGATAGTGCACCGCAACCGATGCAGAAGTTACCTCCACCACCAACACTAAAACCACAACCTCCGAAAGCTATCGAGCGCACATCAATTGCAGCTATTGATATCGGTTTGATATTTACCCCAACACTCTCGCTTGGACCAATAAAACACGCATCTCCAATATTGAGCCAACAAGATACGGGGGCAACAGCAATTGTTCGCTCAGAGCCAAAATACCCTATAGCCGCAGCCCGAGATGGCATTGAAGGATGGGTACAGCTCAACTTCACCATTTCATCTCATGGACAAGTAATCAATGCGACAGTAGTCAACGCAGAACCAAAGCGCATTTTTAATAAGGAAGCATTACGTGCCATAACACGTTGGAAGTACAGACCTAAAATAGTGAACGGACAAGCCATCGCGCAACCAAATCAAAATGTTGTGCTAGAGTTTAAATTAAATCAGTAACTTTATTGGGTAAATACCAAACGGTATTTACCCAATATCTGTGAGGAAAGCCTATGCTAATAGCCTTAAAATCATGGCTAAAATTAAACACCCGTGCTGATGACCCGCTCTATGAATACAAAAAAACGGGCCAAAGCTACTATATTGAGCAAGCCATTGATACCTATAGCCGTGATATATTCCACTTTATTCGCAGTCAAAGTAATCGTGTGTTAGCCGAGGATATCTGCCAAAAAACTTGGCTAACCGTCGTCGAAAAGCGTCACACATATAACCAACAGAATACGCCTAAAGCGTGGTTATTCTCCATTGCGCGCAATGCGTTAATTGATGAATTACGAAAAACAAAAAGAATCGTACAATTAGATGATACAACGCTGATTGCAGCGCAGTCTGACAATTCACATATCGATACGCTATATCAAGCAATGACACAGTTGCCGTTTTTGCAGCGTGAAGCCTTAATGCTCCAGCTGGAAGGATTTTCATTGCAAGCAATCGCGCATATTACACATCAAAATCACGAAACCATCAAAACCCGTTTGCGATATGCCAAGCAACATTTAAAAGCAACCATGGAGCCTAACGATGGATAACCAAGAGCAATTTGAAAAAGTCCTAAAACAGGCATACAAAAAGTGTAAAGAGCCTGTAAATACGAGCCAACTTAATAAATACAAACAGGCCTGTGCAAAAAATGAAAAGTACGTATCATGGCAGCGAGTACAGTGGCTTTTGGCTTGCTCTGGAGTGGTATTTTTATGCATTCAACTTTTTATAGCGACTCCCAGCGATAAGCATACAACCATCACTATGAAAAGTGCCACGCAGTATGACAATATAGAAATACATCGCGTACAGCAGGGTGAATATCAACGTGAAATTGTCATCCAAAAACAGCGGTTAGATTTACAGTTGAAACACAGTCAAATGATACGAAAAGCAACCATTTCCCATGGTGAGGTCATTGAACAACACGTAGATAGATGGCTCATCGCAGATTGTCAGAAAAGAACTTTGATAAGCCTTGAGCAAAGCTTATTAGCACAATTAGTTCCTAACTGGAAAACACAACCTTCCTTTGTCGGCCGTTATTTGGCTCTTAATCAAAACAGCGCAGGGCACATTATTGGCTTAAGTGGCATCGAAAGAGGGCAACAAATCTATAGTTGCCCATAATATATCAGTGCTTGATGTGCCATGATAAATAGAGCATAAAATTAAATAAGTAGAATACTTGCAATGAAAAAGCTGATTAACGCCAGCACCCCGCCCACTAAAGCATATGGCAGCTGGGTTTTTACATGCGTTAATAAATCACATCCTGATGCAAGTGCGGACACTGCACTGGTATCTGATATTGGTGAACAATGATCGCCAAAAATACCACCACTTAAAATGGCGCCAATAACCAGCTCAGGCGGGAGTCCAAGCGTTTGGATCAGTGGCACGCCAATCGGGATCAAAATAGCGAATGTTCCCCATGATGTGCCTGTTGTAAATGACATTACTGCCCCAGTTAAAAACAATACTGGTACGATTGCGTAAAGTGGCAAGTAATCACCGACTAATGATGCGACAAATACACCGGTGCCTAACACCTTTAAACTCGCACCTAAAGTGAGTGATAACAGTACGATACTCACTAACGGTAAAAGCTCTCCAATTCCTTTAAAACCTACATCCACAAGTTGATGATGTGTAAAACGCTTATGTGTTAATAATAATAAATAAGCCACGGCCGACGCTAGTATAGTCGCATAAAGCACGGACTTAGAGCCACTGCCTTTTGCCAACTCACCGCCCCCAGTCCAAAACATAAAACCGACCATACTGATGATCAATGTCAGCAGTGGTACCAACATAAACCTTGCCTTCGTTGCGGTTGGCCCTGTATCAACGTCTACATTTCTCTTACTTAACTGTTGTTCTGCGAACTTCATTGGACCATGTACTTTATCAAACACAATGGTGTAAAGCACAATCAACAGAGCAATAATTGCATAATAGTTAAAAGCAACGCTTCCCCATAATATGCTGACAGCTGATTGCTCTAATTCATAGTTACTTAATAGGCCTAGAATATACGCTCCCCACCCATTTAATAAAATCAAAATGCAAACTGGGGCACTGGTGCTATCGATTATGTAAGCCAATCGCGCTCGACTCATTTTAAATTTATCGAACAAGCCTCTAGAAACAATACCAGACGTTAAAACACTCATATTCGATTCAATGAATACTGCCGTTCCAGTGAACATAGTAAGTAAACCAACTTGCCGCTTACTCTTTGCTACACCTTTGTTCATCAAAACACTGACGGTTGCCGCTACGCCACCGGATTCTCTGATATAGGCCAGTAATGCCCCAATCACCAAACTAAAAATAAGGATCCGACTATTACCAGCTGACGTCGCCACAGAAATAACACGCTCAATGCTATTAACCAGCGTCATGAATACGCTACTTCCCTCTCCTTGTAAGGCCAATAAAAACTCCGAACTAAGCAACGCCAACACAAGCGCTAAAATTACTTCCTTACGCCAAAACACCACTAATATGGCAATTAATGGTGGCAATATAGAGTACCAAGTCATACAGCTTCCTTACAGGTCGCAACAGCAACAATAGAAAATAATGAATTCGACCGAACAGCTTAATGAGTAAAATGCTAAAAACCAAGCTTTTCAGTTAAACCAAAGTCAATAATGCAACATTAGTACCCATACTGGTACAATGTGTGAAAAAATAGCAATAATCATAACTGGAAACACTATCGCAACGTTCCGATTGCACCTATAATAAGTACAATTACAAGTTAGTTACAGGTGAAGTATCCCGCATGTCGACATTCGTAAAAATAAAAGCTTTGCGGCCAAGTCTCTCAAATAGTGAGGCTAAGCTTGCAGATTTCACGTTAAATTCAAGTGCCAAGATTAGAGCGCTCTCATCTGTGGAACTGGCCAGAGCTGCAGGTGTTAGCCAATCAAGCGTAGTCAAGTTCGCGCAAAAGCTTGGCTATAAAGGCTTTCCAGCATTTAAACTGGCTGTTGTAGATGACCTTAATTTGCAAAGCCAGCACCCTCAGCCCGCAACAGGAATCATCAACAGTAATGACCCACTCGAACTCATAGCCGATAAATTACTATCAAATCAGCATGCCATTTTATCAGAAACGCACAAACTCAATACCCCAAATCAATTTGAGAATGCGATTCAAACCATAAAATCAGCAAAGAAAATTATGATATGTGCAGTTGGTGGCAGCTACACAATGGCACAAGACTTTGCACTCAAGCTGCAAAAGCTCGGTTTACCGGCCATTGCCCAAATAGATGAAATGTCTGCTGCTAGTTACGTCGCAACGATGAGCAAAGATGACTTGTTAATCGCCATTAGTGATTCAGGGCAAAGTAAAGGGGTATTAAAAGTTGCCAAGCAAGCAGCTATCAATGAATGTAATATTATTACCATGTCTCGCTATGGTAGTAATCCACTCAGTGATCTAGCGCATACTAAACTATTCACCGTCATTGATCATGAGCCAGTTAAACACGCATCGATTTTAACACGCACATCACAAAGCTACTTAATTGATGTACTTTTCATTGGTCTGACACAATCAAATTTACATTGGCAAAAACGTGCTGAACGTGCCAATGAATATATGAGCGAGTTACGTCACAGTTAACGTGGGTAAAGTAAATAAGGTTGGCGGCGCTGCATATACTGTTGCAATGATGGCTGCCAACTTTGCTTTATTTTTTCAGCCGACTTACCCGCCTCAATCGCGATTCTGAGTTGGTCTGTCCCTGCGAGTTTATCCATAAAGCCCGCATGTTTAAAAAACACAATCCCGTCACTAGATAGCTTTTTATACGCATTAATAAACCAGCTTAAGTCCAATCCGTCACTTTCATATTGCCTTAAATCAACCCCGAATACGGATCTCCCATTGAACTTTGGATTCGCAGCCACACCTTTAATTGACCGTGGCGTAAATGAAAATTTTCCAAGTTTTATGGGATCATATCCGTAGACTTGAAAAGGAAAATCAGTCCCTCTACCAACAGATACAGGTGTAGCTTCAAAAAAGCACAAAGAGGGATAAAGCGCAATTGCTTGACTATTAGGAAGGTTAGGGCTTGGCTTTATTGGTAACTCATACTTGGTATTCACACTATAGTTTTCAACGGGGATCACTTGTAACTGCAACTTTTTATCCACCGCCAACCAATTTTCACCAACAATCATTTTTGCCAACTCGCCCACTGTGAGACCATGTAAAACCGGAATTGGGTGTATACCTACGAATGATTTAAACTTGGGATCTAAAACTGGACCATCTACAAACGTAATATTTGGATTAGGTCTGTCTAATACAATAAAATTTTTGCCATATTTTGCTGCAGCTTCCATCATATAGTGCATTGTGCTGATGTAAGTATAAAATCGAACCCCCACATCTTGAATATCAAAAATGATCACATCAATATCTTGGAGCTGTTGTTTTGACGGGCGTTTATGCTTGCCATATAACGATACAATCGGCACTCCCGTTTTTATATCAGTGCCTGATAATACATGTGCCCCAGCATCGTGGTCCCCACGAAAACCGTGTTCAGGTGCAAATATCACACGTACATCAACCCCTTTAGACAATAGACTATCTAGTAAATGTCCGTGTTTTGTGCGTGCAGTTTGATTGACGACCAAGGCCACACGCTGCTGCTTTAATAAAGGTAAATAGTGCTCGTAACGTTCAGCCCCTACTTGCAATGCCCAACAGTTAACGGTGAATATACATAAACAAACAAGAAAGAAGAAACGCATAGTTATCATGAAGAAAAAAATTTGGCTCATGATGGCGGAGAAAGTTAGACGATGCAAGAGCAAGGCGATGCCTTACTAATTTAAATGAAGCTGCTGTGGCACCTTCAAATGGTGTACTCACTCGCCTTGAGCAAACACCTAAGGAACGTAATTTATAAATTTCAGACACAAAAAAACCGATTGACTATACATAATCATATCGGTTGTTTGTTCCACTTCAAAAAAGAAGTGGCGGACGCGGGAGGATTCGAACCTCCGACCGCCTGGTTCGTAGCCAGGTACTCTATCCAGCTGAGCTACGCGTCCGTTATTAAGTTTTATTTTCATCGATACTGCTTCGATGCGAACTTTTATCGTAACCATCATTGCCAAATAAACTATTCAGCTGAGCTACATGTTCGTGTTGGTAATTTTATATCTTACTTAGATATCTCTTTGTTTATCCACTGAGAGAAAAGTGGCGGACGCGGGAGGATTCGAACCTCCGACCGCCTGGTTCGTAGCCAGGTACTCTATCCAGCTGAGCTACGCGTCCGTTATTCAGTTTTCTTTTCATCGAAACTTCTTCGATGCGAACTTTTCTCGTAACCTTTATTACCAAATATACTATCCAGCTGAGCTACGTGTCCGTGTTGGTAATTTTATATCTTACTTAGATATCTCTTTGTTTATCCACTGAGAGAAAAGTGGCGGACGCGGGAGGATTCGAACCTCCGACCGCCTGGTTCGTAGCCAGGTACTCTATCCAGCTGAGCTACGCGTCCGTTATTAAGTTTTATTTTCATCGATACTTCTTCGATGCGAACTTTTATCGTAACCATCATTGCCAAATAAACTATTCAGCTGAGCTACATGTTCGTGTTGGTAATTTTATATCTTATTTAGATATCTCTTTGTTTATCCACTGAGAGAAAAGTGGCGGACGCGGGAGGATTCGAACCTCCGACCGCCTGGTTCGTAGCCAGGTACTCTATCCAGCTGAGCTACGCGTCCGTTATTAAGTTTTATTTTCATCGATACTGCTTCGATGCGAACTTTTATCGTAACCATCATTGCCAAATAAACTATTCAGCTGAGCTACGTGTTCGTGTTGGTAATTTTATATCTTACTTTGATATCTCTTTGTTTATCCACTGAGAGAAAAGTGGCGGACGCGGGAGGATTCGAACCTCCGACCGCCTGGTTCGTAGCCAGGTACTCTATCCAGCTGAGCTACGCGTCCGTTATTAAGTTTTTATTTATATCGAACTTTATCGATAAGACATACCATTTATAAATAAATGGCGGAGAAGGAGGGATTCGAACCCTCGATAGGGCTACAAACCCTATACTCCCTTAGCAGGGGAGCGCCTTCAGCCACTCGGCCACCTCTCCGTGTCGTGGGGCGTATAATATAGGCTAGAAAAAATATGTCAAACACTTTTCTTGTAAAATCAGGCCATATGGTGATAGATTAACCAGCTTGGTTGAAATCCTCACTTGAATAGGTCCTAGAATTAATCATGGTCTTGAAAACGACTGAGGGTATGCCTATCAATAAGTGCTTTTTTAGAGTCTTTCAATTCAGCTAAATAAGCATCTTGATATCCTAAACGCTGGAATTCGCAAATACACATCCGACAATATTCCATTCTCAACTCATCATTATCATCTTTTGAAGGTTGATATTTTTGTGGTTCTTTCATTTTTATGATTATCCATTAACCGCGCTCCAGCAGTATAGGAAACAATCAAAGACTTGCCAGTTCTAGATTTAATGGCATATGCAGTACGTATTTCATCTGCATAGACTAGCCAGTTGTTTTATTTGAGTAATTCATCTAATTAGCATTAGACTAAAGTCGCATACTGAGATATATCGCACGCAAATAACAGAAAAGCGCCATGAAGGCGCTTTTCTCAATCGTATCACTCTCTGGTGTACTTAGTCCGTTTGCGGTCTCATATGAGGAAACAAGATCACATCTTTAATCGTTGATGAATCAGTAAATAGCATCACTAAACGGTCAATACCAATACCTTCACCTGCCGTAGGCGGTAATCCATACTCTAATGCACGAATGTAATCTTCGTCATAATGCATTGCTTCATCATCACCCGCATCTTTCTCTTCAACCTGACGTGCAAAGCGTGCAGCTTGATCTTCAGCATCATTTAGCTCAGAAAATCCGTTTGCCAATTCACGTCCACCAACGAAGAATTCAAAACGGTCAGTAATGAATGCGTTGTCGTCATTACGACGCGCAAGTGGAGACACTTCCCACGGGTATGCCGTAATGAAAGTCGGTTGAATAAGTTTATGCTCTGCCACTTCTTCAAAAATTTCACATAAAAACTTACCAGGTCCCCATACACAGTTTTCAGGGATTTTAACGTGTACTTGTTTAGCAAACGCTTTTAGCGCGTCAAAATGATTTTCAGGGTCTTGGAAAATTTCAGCTTGCTTAGCCGCTTCTTCACTGTGCTCAATAATCGCATCGGCCATTGTTAAACGCACAAACGGCTGACCAAAGTCATACTCAACGCTATCAGTAACTTCACCTTCCGCATTCTTAGTGGTATTCACAACCGTCGTCGTACCCAGCACATCTTGTGCCACAGTACGTAGCATATCTTCAGTTAAATTCATCAAGTCATTGTAATCAGCATACGCTTGATAAAATTCAATCATGGTGAATTCAGGGTTATGGCGTGTTGATAAACCTTCGTTACGAAAGTTACGGTTTATTTCAAATACACGGTCAAAGCCACCCACAACTAAACGCTTTAAGTAAAGTTCAGGCGCAATACGCAAGTACATATCAATGTCGAGTGCATTATGGTGTGTCGCAAACGGGCGAGCTGTCGCACCACCAGGAATAACCTGTAACATAGGCGTTTCAACTTCCATAAACTCACGTTCAGCAAGGAAGCGGCGAATACCTTCAATCACTTTTGAACGAATGCGGAATGTTTCACGCGTATCAGTATTGGTGATCAAATCAACATAGCGCTGACGGTATTTGGCTTCTTGGTCTGTTAAACCATGAAACTTCTCGGGTAGCGGGCGCAATGATTTAGTCAACAATTCATATTGAACCATATCAACGTATAAATCGCCTTTGCCTGACTTGTGTACAGGCCCCGTTACACCAATAATATCGCCAATATCAAGCTGACCATATTTTGCTTTTAGATCTTTTTGAACATCTTTAGACGCATACGCTTGAATACGGCCTTTCATGTCTTGCAGCACTAAGAAAGGGCCACGCTTTGCTAAGACACGCCCAGCAATTGACGCCTGCTGGTTTAATTCAACAAGTTCTTCTTTCGATTTATCACCAAACTTAGCTTGTAGATCAGCCGTATAATCTTCACGGCGGAAGCTGTTAGGGTGGCCATTGGCACTGCAATTCTCGCGAATCGCATCCAACTTAGTACGACGCTCAGCAATGAGTTTATTTTCGTCTTGGATTTGATCTGTCATTTTATAGCTCTTAGTTTAGCTTGTTGATTAAAGGCCTGATTTCAGGCTAGCTTCGATAAATCTATCTAGGTCACCATCAAGTACGGCTTGCGTATTTCGATTTTCGACACCAGTACGTAAATCCTTAATTCGAGAGTCATCCAATACATAAGAACGTATTTGACTGCCCCAACCTATGTCTGACTTGGCGTCTTCTTGTGACTGCTTTTCTGCGTTCTGAGCTTGCATTTCAAGCTCAAACAACTTGGCTTTTAATTGCTTCATCGCTTGCGCTTTGTTTTTATGCTGCGAACGCTCATTTTGACACTGTACAACAGTATTTGTTGGTAAGTGCGTAATACGTACTGCTGATTCAGTGGTATTTACGTGCTGACCACCCGCGCCTGACGCTCTGTATACATCAATGCGCAATTCAGCAGGGTTAATATCTATTTCAATATTGTCATCAACTTCCGGATAAACAAACGCTGACGCAAATGAAGTATGGCGACGACCACTTGAGTCAAATGGACTTTTACGAACCAAACGATGTACGCCTGTTTCTGTGCGTAACCAGCCATAGGCATATTCACCACTGAAACGTACCGTGGCGCCTTTAATACCGGCAACATCACCATCGGTGGCTTCTACGAGCTCCACTTTAAAACCTTTTGCTTCACCCCAACGTAAATACATACGTAGTAGCATATTACACCAGTCTTGTGCTTCAGTACCGCCTGAACCGGATTGCAAATCGAGATATGCATCATTGTCATCGTGTGGGCCTGAGAACATTCTACGAAACTCTAGCTTTTCAAGGCTTGCAACCAAACCTGCAAGCTCCTGCTCTGCTTCATCAAAAGTTTCTTGATCTTCCGCTTCAACGGCCAACTCAACTAACCCTTCCACATCATCAGCACCGGCCACCAAAGTGTCAATGGTTTCAACCACAATTTCTAAAGCCGATTTTTCACGGCCTAGCGCCTGTGCTCTTTCTGGTTCATTCCATACTGCCGAGTCTTCAAGTTCAGCGTTAACTTCTTCTAAACGCTCTTGTTTAAGAGCATAGTCAAAGGTACCCCCGAAGCAGCTCAGTACGTTCGCGAATGTCCTTGATTTGGTTAATCACAGGATTCACTTCAAACATGCACATTACTCCAAAAATTTCACTACAATGATTGGTTATTGCACTCACCCAGCGGTAATCTGCAACAGCCTAATTGTTAAACGCGCCATACTAACAAAATTTGTTCCTGCTATAAATGTCTTTATGCCGTTATTGCGCTGATTTCTCGCACGATTAACTGTAATGTAAATTTACCGCGAAACTCATTGATATCTAATTGATACGCAACTTGTGCCAATTGCGCTTGATTATTAGGCCAAGCCCTTACATCAACATTAAATGCAATTGCATCGACTAATTTTCCTGATGAATGCTTCAACACCAATTTAAGGTGTTTTTCTCCAACAATACGTTGTTGAATTAATTCAAATTCTCCACAAAAAACAGGCTCTGGGAAATGCTGCCCCCAAGGGCCTGCTTGTTGTAAAAGCTGTGCGAAATCCATGGTAAAACACTCAGCAGGCAAGGCCCCATCGGTCAACAATACGCTCTGTTTATGCTCTTCAGACAACAATTTACTGACTGTGGCTTCAAAGACAAGTTTAAACTGCGCAAAACTGTCTTCATATATCGTCAAACCTGCAGCCATTGCATGACCACCAAACTTTAAAATTAAACCTGGATGTTGGGTGTTAAGCTGTTCCAATAAATCTCGCATATGTAATCCATCGATTGAACGACACGAGCCTTTTATTTCGCCATTATCACCTTGAGCAAAAATCACAGCGGGACGATGATACTGCTCTTTTAATCGACCTGCCAAAATACCTATTACGCCTTGATGCCAATCATCTTGATACAAACAAACTGCATCAGGAACCCCCTGACTACTTAACACTAAGCGTTCGAGCACCGAGTGTGCTTCTTGTTGCATACCTTGCTCTATTTCACGACGCTCATGGTTTAAACCATCAAGTTCACCCGCGATACGACGGGCTTGATTCATATCTTTTGATAACAAACACGCTATACCCAAACTCATATCATCTAATCGACCTGCAGCATTCAGTCTCGGCGCAAGTGAAAAACCAAAATCGCTTGCACTTAAACGCGCGGCATTACGATTGGCAACTTCAATCAATGCTTGAATGCCAGGCCTGGTTTTACCACTTCGGATCCGTGCAAGCCCCTGATATACCAACGTACGATTATTTGCATCAAGTGCGACCACATCCGCAACGGTCCCTAACGCAACAATGTCCAATAATGCGGCCAAATTAGGTTCAGTGTTTGTTGTAAAATAACCCTGCTCTCTCAACTTATTACGCAGCGCAATTAATAAATAGAAGGCAACTCCCACACCGGCGATTGATTTAGATGGAAATCCACAGTCATGTTGATTTGGGTTCACAATGGCATCTGCATTAGGCAAGTGCGCTCCCTGTAAGTGATGATCCGTTACGATCACGGTGATCCCTGCTTGTTTAACAAGATCAATACCTGCAATACACGAAATACCATTATCAACTGTGATCACTAAATTAGGTTTAAGCGCCACGATTTGCTCTGCTAAAGCAGGACTTAATCCGTACCCTAAACTAAATCTATCTGGTACCAAGTAATCGACATGCGTAAAACCAAATTGGGGAAGCCCTTCCATCAATACTGCGGTGCTTGTTGCGCCATCCGCATCAAAATCCCCCACAATCAATACGGTCGCGTTTCTAGCCAACATCTCTACAAGGATATTGCTGGCCTTATCCATATCTTTAAATAACTTAAAATCAAGTAACGTTTTTGCACTGTTATCTAATTCACTTGCGTCTAAAACGCCTCTCGTTGCATAAATTTGTTTGATAACAGGATGTAAGTGGGCGGGTAAATGACTATCTTCTACAAATGGGCGAGTACGGATCTCTGTGTTCATTTAACATCTCAAATTTTTTAGGCAACAAAAAAGGCCTTACGGCCTTTTCTAATTATAGAATGAGTATACCAAACTTAAGATTTTTTGCTGTTCTCTTCTAACGCTTTAGACAGTGCTGCTGCAGGCTGATAGCCTGGGATCAACGAGCCATCTTCTAAAATAATCGCAGGCGTACCTGTGATACCAAAGCTTTGGCCTAGTTCATAATGCTCCGAAACCGGCGCACTACAGTTTTCAACTTTAGCAACTGTTTGTCCTGCTTTAGCATCTGTCAGTGCTTGTGCTGCATCTTTTGCACACCAAACATTGCGTAAGTCTTCATAACCTGACCCACGTAAGCCTCCCCGTGGGAACGCCATATATTTAACCGTAATACCTGCGGCCAAATAATCATCTAGCTCACGGTGTAACTTACGACAATAGCCACATGTAATGTCTGTAAATACCGTTATTTGGTGTTTTTCATTTTCAGCTTTATATACAATCATCGAATCTTGATAATCGGCAACACCTTCTTTGCGTAATCCACTCAACGCCCCTTCCGTCAAGTTCTCACGGTTTTCAAGGTCAATCACCGTACCCTGAATAAGGTACTTACCATCCGCGCTCGCATATAAAACACCTTTATCGGTGATCACTGTTTTAATACTTGGGATTGGGCTATCTGATATACTTTTAACTGTCACACCTAAACCAGAAAACTGCTCAATAATAGGGTCAGCCAACAATGGGGTTGGTGTTTCTGGTATCGTATTCGCTAAAGTTGAAAAGCTACACGCCAATGCGGCAGCTAAAATTAGTTTTTTCATATTCTGCTCATTAATTATTATGCGGTTACCCACTAAGACCGGAAAACCTCTAAAAAATTCCACTATGCTCTGGGATGATGTTGCTGATGTAACGATTTTAACCGTTCACTGGCAACATGGGTATAAATTTGTGTCGTCGATAAATCACTGTGACCTAGCATCATTTGGACGACACGTAAGTCCGCACCATGATTAAGCAAATGTGTTGCAAAAGCATGACGCAACGTGTGTGGTGATAATGGCGACGTTACATTAGCCAAAATAGCATAGTGTTTAATACGATGCCAAAAGGTTTGTCGAGTCATACCAACTCCTCGCTTTGATGGAAAAACGAAGTCAGTCGCATGTTTTATCATTTGCGGTCGACCCAGCTTCAAAAACTGTTCGATCCAATGCAATGCTTCTTCGCCCATAGGTACCAATCGTTCTTTACCGCCTTTTCCTCGAACCAAGACAACGGCTTGTCGCAAATTCACTTGTTCAATACGCAACCCGACCAATTCAGTTACGCGTAATCCCGTAGCATATAAGAGCTCCAGCATCGCTTTATCCCTGAGACCCAAAGGTTCATCAACCTCAGGAGCATCAAGCAAAGCTTCCACTTCTAGCTCTGTTAATGTTTTAGGTAGCGACTGTATTATTTTGGGTTGCGCAATACTGAGCAATGGCGTCGCTGTTATTTTTTGTTCTTTTACCCAATATAAAAAAAATCGTTTTAGTGCACTAATTGACCGTGCTGTGCTACGTGACTTCAGCCCTAGGTCAACTCGATACGCTAAATATGCTTCAATATCGCTACTTTGCACCTCCATCAAAGAAATGTCTCGCTGCGACTTTATCAAAAACTCGGTAAACTTGCCTAAGTCAGATCGGTATGCTGCTAAAGTATTGTCACTCAGCCCCTGTTCTAAAAACAAAGTATCTAAGAATGCCTCTATATAGTCATCATTACTCGATATATGGGTATTGTCGTTGGGAAATTCGCTCACAGGCTTCCTGTATCAATTTTTAACATCATAGGGTAGACTTCGCGCCTATCATAACAGTCAATTAGAAAGTGATAAATACAATGCAAATAGCGTTATTTTATGGTTCAACAACCTGCTATACAGAAATGGCAGCTGAAAAGATTCGTGACATTATTGGTGAAGATACAATTTCATTACATAACATCAAAGATGAGCCATTAATAAATGCAGAGCAATATGACTTTTTAATTTTAGGCATTTCTACATGGGATTTCGGAGAACTTCAAGAAGATTGGGAGTCTAGCTGGGATGACATTGAAAGTGTGAACCTTACAGGCAAAACCATTGCGTTATTCGGTATGGGTGATCAACAAGGCTATGGTCAATGGTTTCAAGACGCTTTAGGCATGCTACATGATAAAATACAGCCTCAAGGTGTTAATTTTATTGGTTATTGGCCCAATACAGCTGACTATGAATTCGAAGCATCAAAAGCACTCACTGAAGATGCGAGTCACTTTGTAGGATTGGCACTCGATGAAGACAGTCAGTATGAAAAAAGCGATGAACGAATCGCCAGCTGGATAGAACTGATAATGACCCAATACGGCGATTCACTATAGCTCTCTCACTGAATGGTTTTTCATTCTGTCATACATTCGGGCCATTTTATGTAACGTCTCCCAATGCAGTTAAACCGTAGCGGGATCCGCCCATGATACTTCTCGGATCCAAGTCTTGAGTGCCGGAAAGTCTTCAATAGAATCAATCATCTCCCATGCGGCTAACAATGGTTGGCCGTACAATTCATTCTTTTCAAAAACCATAATCAGATTCTCACTGGACCCTTTGTAACCACCTGGGTGTAATACGACACTGGTTGGCAGACCGATATGTTGAATAGCAGCCACGGACCATGCGATTGCCGCAATTTCCTCACCCTTCATCCAGTTTTTATTACTGCGACTTTTGTATACATCACCACTTAACAAGTGGCGCTCAGTCGGCTCACATACGGCGATATGGCCAGCCTCATGTAATATATCACCGGCATAACTCAATTTTTCAACATCAATCAGTAATACACCTTGCTGTAACTTCAAACCGGGTAAAAACGTATCACTTGTTAAACGACTCAGCTGAAAGGGTACCTCAATAGTTTCTAAAAATGTCAAAATCTTGCGTATGGTCTGATCCATCAAATATCCCCTTCACGTTATCAATCAAAATTCGCATTCTATGCTATTTTGAAGCACTTCCTCTTATAAATAAAGTCATTGTAAGATCCTGTAATTTTAGATAATAATAAGTTATCTATAATTATTTCTCCTATATTTACTCAGTGTTATTGATGATAAATAGAATAGCGTTGTCATTACATCTTCAAGTAAAAATCCCGACATAATGCAATATACTCCGGTGTATAGGTATTATTGCTATTACGCACACATAGCGCACTCATCAGTGTTGTATCACACGACGTTAATGAAAATTCCATAAGGCGACGACTCACTGGTTTATTTGGTGTCATTTTTACATTGCAGACTCTGTGTAAATATAAGCCCATCACACGGCCACATTCGATAAAAATATCAGCTTCAGAACAAGGTAAAATGACCGTCAAAGTACTCTTTGCATGGCTCACTTGAATATAAGCGCTGAGTAATTCACTGAAACTCAAGCCATCAGTATGTCGCGCTTTATTTCTTTGCTTATCAGGGCTTTTTAGACTGTTGTTAAAATATGGAGGGTTGCTAATAACGCAATCAAATGTATGATTTGATTCAAATACTTGAATTGCACATTGATGAACCATAATATCAGGCCATGGACTCTGTGAGATGTTATGCCGCGCATCATTAACTGCCTCCGCATCAATTTCAACAGCATCAATGATTAAGTCTTGATTACGCTGTTTACACATCAGCGCCAATAACCCAGTGCCTGTTCCTATGTCTAATAAACGCTGTGCACCTACTAAATTAGCCCATGCCCCCAACAAAATACCATCAGTTGATACCTTCATGGCGCTCTTGTTCTGTTGAACCTTAAACTGTTTAAATGCAAAGCTAGTCATTATTCACCTTTTCGAAAATCACCATCACGCGTATAATTGAGACCATTGTCCTTTATTTATGATGTGCTATGCAATTTTCTGAATTTGATCTTGATACCAAAGTGTTGAACGCGATTGACAAAATGGGTTATCAATCCGCTACCAGTATACAACAGCTGGCAATTCCTGAAGCGTTAATCGGGCGTGATATATTAGCCTCCGCCCCAACTGGTACAGGGAAAACCGCTGCATTTTTAATCCCTGCAATTCAGCATTTGCTTGACTTTCCTCGTAAAGACCCTGGTTTTGCACGTGTGTTAATAATGACACCAACACGAGAACTTGCTTATCAAATACATGAACAATGCCAGTTACTCGCTGCAAACACACACTTGAAGATTGGTGTGGTAACGGGAGGCATTAACTATGGTACACATAAAGAGATCTTTGAAAAGAACAATGACATTTTGATCTCAACACCTGGTCGGTTGATGGAATACCTTGAAACAGAAAACTTCCACGCAGAAAATGTTGAACTGTTGATTCTAGACGAAGCTGACCGCATGCTTGACCTTGGTTTCAAAAAAGAAATGCTCCGTATTTGTGAAGAAGCCAAAAACCGTCGTCAGTGCTTTTTATTCTCTGCAACATTAGAAGGCGATAGCGTTGAATTATTTGCTGAACGTATTTTAAATGATCCGGCTTTACTGGAGGCAGAATCATCTCGCAAAGAAAAAGCCAAAATACACCAATGGGTGCACTTAGCGGATAACTATACCCATAAACTAGAATTACTACTGCATTTATTACAAAGTGAAACTGAAGTACAAAAAGCCATCGTATTTGTAAAGACCCGAGAACGCTTAGAACAACTTGTTGGAGAGCTCTATACGCATGGCGTAAAAACCACATGGCTACGCGGTGAAATGCCGCAAGATAAGCGTATGACCGCCATGGCCAATTTCCAAAGTGGCCGCACGCGTATTTTGATTGCAACCGATGTTGCAGCCCGTGGTATTGATGTTCCTGACATTACGCATGTTATTAACTTTGATTTGCCACGCACAGCAGATGTGTACGTTCACCGCATTGGTCGTACTGCTAGAGCTGGTAAAAAAGGCACAGCCATCTCATTTGTCGAAGCCCATGACGTAGCCATTTTAGCCAAAATTGAGCGTTATATTGACTTAGGCCTTAAACGAAGAGTGATAAAAGGCTTAGAAGCACAAAATAAAGAAGCGCGCCCACCGAAGAAGAAGAAAGATCCGCTCAAAATGAAAGCGAAAAAGAAAGCAAAAGCCAAGATCAAGAAAAAGAAATAAATATGAAAGGCCTCTATGAGGCCTTTTTTATTCTGCAGTAAAAAAACGCGTCACACTAAATGGCGTTAAATCTAATGTAGTGTCTTGTCCTGTTACCAGCTCGGTGATCAACTGACCTGTGATAGCTGAAGTCACAATGCCTGTTCGAAAATGCCCACATGCATTAATGTATCCTGCAATGCCAGGGACATGACCTAATATCGGCAACTCATCTGGCGTACCAGGGCGTAACCCAGCCCAACAGCGCTTTATATTACTTTCTTTTAAGATAGGTAAACATTTTAATGCCCCTTGGGACAGTTCGGTAATTTTATCCAAACTATTTGTCGTATCAAAGCCCTTTTCTTCCGTGGAGGAGCCAATTAAAATTTCACCATTATCTTTTTGCGCAATGTAGCAGTCACTGGTACTGATACAACCATTGAGTACTTTCGGTAAACGTTCAGACAAAACAATTTGTCCTTTCACTGGGTATACTGGCATGTGCAACCCAGTTGCCTGATTAAACAACGTATCAGCCCATGCACCAGCAGCATTAATGAGCGTGTCACATAGATACGTTTCTTCATTGGTCGTCACACCAGTGACACGATTTCCCTCGCGTAAAACCGATGTCACTTCATTGTTTAAAACCAGTTCAACACCATTTTGTCTTGCCCCTTCGATGTACGCATCCACTAGCCGATAAGGATTAACTTGATGATCACAAATAAAATCTATTGCACCAATCGCATCCGGTGTGACATAAGGCTCTTCGGCTTTTAACTGTGCTGCATCTAACCACCGAACTTGATCAGCAAGATGAGGAATACCGCTGGTAATTTGGTCAGCATAAATACGATCATCTTCGTTATACATGATGAACTTTAGCCCCGTGCGCTCAAACTTAAAATCGACACCATGTCGCTCAAGCATTTCTTGATGAAGTGCCGGATACATAGCGTTTGAAGTTAAGGCGAACTCAAAGAAACAATCTGGCAACTGGTGAGGCCGCATAACAGGGATCTCTTTGCCTTTTGCTTCACTTTGCAACTTAGATAAAGTTTTGAAAAAAATAACGCCACAACCTAACCCAACAGATTCACCAATAGCCCATAATCCACCAGCAGAAGCTCGCGACGCGTTCCCCGGTTTTTTTATATCGATGAGTGCAATCTTCAAATCCGTATCTCGACTTAAAAAATAGGCACACGCGGCACCAATCACACCGCCTCCTGCAATAACAATATCGAATTTTTTCATTCGTGCTCTTCCAAAAAAGTAAATGGGATTGGATCTAATGGGAAACGTGGTTTAATAGTCCCAATATCATCTATACACCCTGCTTGATGTAATCTATCTACCGCATAACTTGAACACGTTTTACCTTGGCAATCTCCCATGCCAATGCGCGTACGCATTTTCAAGCTTGTAATATCTTTAACACCTTGAGCGAGTGCAATATCGACTTGTGCACGTGTTGTTTTTTCACATCGACACACAATCGTTTCCGGTTGGGCAAGTGCCATTAAACCTTTTTGCCGCGCTGAGAATCGATCAAAACCATACCGAAATCGCTTAATTCGATCTAACTTCCTCATCACCTTTCCAGCATGCTGTGCCGCCTGTTTCGCATTGAGCACCCCTCTGCGTTCAGCAATGCGTATGGCTGCGATTTGTCCTTCACAAATCGCGGCATCAGCACCCAATAACCCACTGCTATCACCAGCGATATATACATTTTTTACATTACTATGTTGCCAGCGATCTAGAATCGGAATACTGCCACTGACATTACTATATTCATGCTCAACACCCAATAACATCGCCAATTGACTACGCGCCACAAACCCATAGCCAACCCCAACAGCGTCGACTTCTATGGTTTTAGTATTTTGCAAATCGGCTTGCCACTGAGCATTGTAAGGCGCAACAACCACGCTACTAACTGAATGGTCTCCTAGTGCTTTAACAACCCCCCAGCCATAGTGAAAAGGAATATCGTGCTTTTTCAAATACCCCATCATGCTTAAACCAGATAAAGTGAGCTTGGGTTTATTGAGTAAAGCAACGGCTTCTTTGGCTAATTTACCAAATTGACTTGCTTCATAGACACCAGCGACTTCAACCCCTGACTTATGTAATTGACACGCAACTAACGGTAATAGAGGCCCCGTTCCCACCAATGCCATTTTACTCCCTGGCTTTACCAACCCACTTTTGAGTTGTAACTGCACTCCTCCCATCAACATCACCCCCGGTAGCTGCCACCCTTGAAACGGAATACTCCTTTCATGACAGCCCGTGGCTACCACAAGCTCTTCGTAGGCTAAATTTTCTAACCTCTCATCTTTGCTTACCAGTAAGTTTTTCTTACCTTCAGGCCCCAAAACTCGTGTATTCGTCAATAACCTAATATGTTTCACATTATTATCATAACGCCTTTGTAAGGCCGCCATGGCGCGTTTTAAATTATCGTCTAGATGCGGCAATGTTAGTGTGCTACGTAATGGCCCTCGATAAATCACCCCGCCAATTTTTGATGCTTCATCCACGACTGTACTCGTAATACCAAACTTTCCTAGGTGAGCAGCTGTCGCGGTACCAGCGGGGCCGCCGCCGACAATGACCACAGGGTGATTATGTGTCATTTTATCCCCTCTTCGAAAAATCGATTCACCAGCGTCTCGACTGTCATTTGTGGCTGAACAACCGTTTGACAAGCACGCTTTTTAAATCGTTTGTTCACTTTTACATGACAGCAATGGCATACGCCCATGCCACAATACGCCCCTGAAACACCTTGATGGTCATTCACCATCAACTCCTTATGCTCCGTTGCGAGCAAAACCGATAAAATAGTTTCCCCTTCGCTTACCGCAACCTTTTGATGATTTACGGTTATTTCAAATGACGGTGATGTGATGGGCGTAATGTCCTTTGTTCGCCTTAAACATTTCATAACTTGCCTCTGCTAAATAAATTATCTTGAATAAATTTTAATTTACTCTTCGATGCGCAGATTAATAACAATAAAAACAAAAAACAAACACATTAATTACGTAAAATTAACTTTGTTGCGATTTGTTGATCTAGATCTTGATTTACTATTATTTATCACTGTTTACGCGGTATATTAACCAGCTGAAATGATGATACAAAATCCTAAGGACAACATAAAATATGGAAATTTCTAGCCACCAATTAAATTTACTGTGTGGTGCGCTTGCACAGTTACGTTTACAGGCTGATTTAATCTTAGCGCCCAAATACCCTACATTTGCAGGCAAACCATACCCACTTGGTCGCTGTAAAGAAATTCGTGATGAAGTATATTTGTTGTTAAAAGACCAGAATAGCTACAAAAAACATCCCGTTTTAAACCTCCTCAAAACACAGGGGCAAGCGTATCCAAACATAAAAAAAGTGTGGGGTTCACTGCGTGACGAGTATTTTCAAAATGCCATGATAATTGAGCAATGGTATATAGATGTGGCCAATGATACGGTCGATGCAAATAAGCCAAGAGTCGAAATGGTTCTGTCATCTCATGCTGGATTTGGCCCCATCACCAGCTTTACCCAATTTGCCAATATTGCCCGGCCATACTGGCAAGTAGATTTATATCGAAATGACGTTTGCCCTGCATTGGCTCCTTTTCTGCCTATCGTATGTGTCGGAAAGAATAACGTAAGTTGGCTTGCCGCTGCCAATGACGACATGCTCAATTTAGCAATGCAAAGCGAATTTAAAGCATCTGAAGATATTTTAAATAACCTGCCTCAGCTACCTATGAATATTCGTAACAAATGGCAAGCACTATTGACAAAACACGCTGCAACACAACTACTTACATCAGAAGGTCAAGCTGTGACTTTTTGTCAAAAATATAGGGCACAGTCATTACATTTAGACCTGTCATTTAGAGACAACATTGTTATTGCATATAGCCAATTACCAAAAGGTGTTTAAGCTACCTCAAGCACCTTTTGCTGCACAGTACTAAACCAATATATAATACCAAGCGCTAATATCATGATAGGAATTGTCCACATATTTAGCGTTTGCCATCCCACGACAGCTTCTAGCCATCCCGCACCTAAAGATGATATTGCCACCATACTAAATACCAAAAATTCATTACTTGCTTGTGCCTTTGCTCGCTCACAAGGGTGATATGTCTCACTGACCATCTGTGTGGCAGAAATAAACATAAAGTTCCATCCTATTCCCAGTAAACACAAGGCAAACAGAAAATGTTCATGGCTCACACCTTGTAAATTAACTATACAACACAGCAAAATAATCAATGCACCCACCGCCATTATTTTGGCTTGACCAAATCGCTCAATTAACTTACCAGTGAAAAATGAAGGTACAAACATCCCCAATACGTGCCACTCGATAACCAATGCAGACTCAGCCAAATCAAACCCGTGGCGATGCATCGCCAACGGCGTAGCCGTCATCAATAAATTCATGATGGTATAACTCAACATGGCAATCACGACCGCAGTAATAAATTGTGGTTGAGCCACTATCTCTTTCAATGATCGCGCGCTTGCGTTACTACTTGTTTTTGCCACCTCATTAAATGTCACGACTTGTAATAAACACAGAGCTAATAAATACAAGCCACTCAATGAGATAAAGACATTAGCATAATTTAGGCTCGGGAAGTTATTTGTCACCCATACGGCTAAATTGGGCCCCAGTATTGCGGCAATAACGCCACTGGCCATTATTGTAGATATTGCCGTTGCGGGATTATCGCTCGCTTCAATTGCTGCAAAACGATATAAGGTTGCAAATCCAATACCTACCCCGATTAACAACGTCGCCGCACAAAATAGTAAAAATGCACTTTGGCTCAATGCGACATAACCCAAAAATGTGCCAATAAGCCCAATGAAATTACCAAAGCTAAATCCCCAGCGACGGCCTATTTTCGCCATCAGCAACGATGCTGGAATCGTCGCGATTAATAACCCGAACATTTGTGTAGCAACAGGCAAAGTTGTTAATGCTGCTGACGGACTCAGAGCTTGCCCCACTAAAGCTGCAATGGTGACTAACAAAATATTACCCGTCGTAATTAACCCTTGGCACATAGCCAATAACAACACATTCTTATTCATTGCATTCTTTACCGTTGTTAAGCAAGTATTTTACCACCCCATACTGGGTGTTGGCTGGCTATTTGGATCATTTGGCGATACACGGCAACGATTTAATGCTTCGAAACACTTATCTAGGCAGCTATTCTGCTGTGCACCCGGTATCGATGTATCATCACGGCAGTAATTCGCACAATTTGCATGTGCTTGCTCACAGCTAACCGTACCATTTGTGACCGATGTGCCAAATTGAGCACTACACCCTATTGCCGTTAATACAATAAATATCACTATGACACTTTGTTTTATCATGCTTGCTCCGCTCTTAGAAATACAGGTTCATTGGCTTTCATTGTCGCTTCTTCACTGAAGTAGTACCCTGCTACATTAAACGCTTTTAGTGCTTCTAAGCTCGTAATATTTTGTTCGATTATGTAGCGTGCCATCATGCCTCGTGCTTTCTTTGCATAAAAGCTAATCACTTTAAATTGGCCGTTTTTGCAATCTTTAAAAATAGGCGTAATAATTTCCGCGTTGAGCACTTTTTTATTGACGGCTTTAAAATATTCATTGGATGCTAAATTGACCAACTGAGAAGCTTGCTGCGCTGCCAATGTTGCATTTAAATTTTCAGCAATGGTCGTGCCCCAAAACTCATACAGGTTCTTACCTCGGCTATTCTCTAATTTTGTGCCCATTTCTAAACGATACGGCTGCATTAAATCCAGTGGCCGCAATACTCCATATAAGCCAGACAATATACGGAGAGTGTTTTGCGCATAATTAAGCGCGTCATCACTCAAACTCGTCGCATCTAATCCGGTATAAACATCACCGTTAAATGCCAGTACAGCCTGTTTCGCATTATTTGCAGTAAATGGTTGCGACCATTCACTAAATCGCGCGGCATTTAACCCTGATAGCTTGTCGCTAATTTTCATTAAGCTGCCTATCTGCTGCGGTGACAAGGTTCGACATACTGCCATTAATTCTTCGCTATGATCGAGTAATTGCCCTTGTGTATGGCGTGAAATATGCGCAGGAGTATCGAAATCTAAATTTTTTGCAGGAGATATTACCGTGATCATGGCTAGCCTATTGACTTGAAAATTGTTTAGTGTCAATTTCAACACTATCCCCGCAGGACTTCAAGCTTTGAATAACCCTTGAATCTCTAAGGGATAGCCCTAAATTCGTGTAATGACCCGCTAGCTCCTTCTGGTTGCGCTTACCTTGGTCTGTATCTGTTTAGATACGGACAATTGACCTATTAAAGCTAATCACAGTATTGCAACATAGCGGAATTACACTTTTATATTTGCTGCAAATAGGAATGAGGACAGCTAATGACATCAGCACTAGATAGGCTTAAACAGCATTCATCCATTGTTGCCGACACCGGCGACATCGAAGCCATACGTAAGCATCAGCCTGAAGATGCAACGACCAACCCATCGCTATTACTCAAAGCAAGTGAAATGCCTGCATACCAAGCTTATTTACAAAAAGCATGGGACTTTGCCAAAAGTAACGAAGTAAACCCAGAGCAACAAGTAGAACTCGCCTGTGATTATTTTGCTGTACTCATTGGTAAAGAGATTGCCGAGATTGTGCCAGGCTATATATCTACCGAAGTGGATGCTCGCTTGTCTTTCGATGCACAAGCTATGGTTGCTAAAGCAAAAACATTGCTTAAGCTCTATGAGCAAGAAGGTGTGAGTAAAGACAAAATACTCATTAAAATTGCTTCAACTTGGGAAGGCATAAAAGCCGCGGAGCAACTTGAAAAAGAAGGTATTAAGTGTAACTTAACCTTACTATTCAGCCAAGCACAAGCGCGTGCCTGTGCCGATGCAAATGTATTTTTGATTTCACCGTTCGTTGGCCGAATCTTAGATTGGCATGTGGCGAATGGTCTTGAGAAGCCTACCGATCCACTTAACGATCCTGGTGTACAATCTGTTTGTAGTATTTATGAGTTCTATAAACGCCATGATTATAAAACCGTGGTTATGGGGGCGAGTTTCCGTAATACTGGCGAAATCATTGCGCTTACCGGGTGCGACAAGCTCACCATCAGCCCTGGACTACTTGAAGAACTTGGCAACCTAACCGATGCACAAGAATACTTGCTAGAAAGCAATTACCCTGTGGAAGCTAAACCTGCGCCGCTAACTGAAGCCCAATTCCGCTGGTTGCATAACCAAGATGCCATGGCGACTGAAAAACTGGCTGAAGGCATTCGTTCATTCGCAGATGCCCAAGAAACACTTGAGACACGCTTTAAAGCGCTATAAACCACCCAGTTTATCTACCTCAAAAAAACGCTGCCTATGCAGCGTTTTTTTATTCTACCATTTTGACCTTCATCAAACTGTCACTTTATTTTAACCTAGATGACACATAGTTGTTTTATTTTTAGCCGTGTTGTGATATACCAAAGTTGCTTGTAGTGCAGGCATGCACACTGAGCTCGCGTTATTGAGGTTAATAATCAATTAGGAGATATTCATGGATAGCCTAGACGATATGATTGAACTACTAGAAGGTCCTGAAACAAAAAAACGTGCCTCTCAAAAAAGTAAAAAACGAAAGTGGCGTGAAATCGAAGCGCTGAAAGACAAACAGCGTCTTCGCAAAGAACTACAGGAATTAGACTACTTTGCAGACAACCTAAACTTAGACGACTTAGATTTGGTCTAAGTCCATAAAAAAGGCTCCGATGGAGCCTTTTTAAATACTAAAAACCTAAAAAATCAGCCTATCTAGCTTCTTCATACTTGCCAATCAATCACTTTTTTACCCATCTTTATCAACAATTGATTCGTTTTAGAAAAGTGGCTACACCCGAAAAAGCCTCGATGTGCAGACAAAGGGGATGGATGAGGCGCATGCAGTACATGATGACGGTCAGTATCAATTTTTTTGCCCTTTTTCTGGGCATGTGCACCCCATAATAAGAAAATTGTACCTTGAGTGTGTTCATCAAGGTGTGCGATAACTGCATCTGTGAAACGCTCCCACCCTAGCTTTTTGTGAGAATGCGCAGCACCTTGCTCAACGGTTAATACGGTATTGAGTAACAATACCCCCTGCTCTGCCCAAGGTAATAAGTAACCATGTTGGGGAATCGTAAAGCCATTAATATCTTGCGCGAGTTCTTTATACATATTCGCCAATGAAGGTGGCGGCTTTATACCTGGCAGTACTGAGAAGCATAAGCCATGTGCTTGATCCGGTCCATGGTAAGGGTCTTGCCCAAGAATAACGACTTTGACTTGCTCTAGTGCGGTGGCATTTAACGCCTCAAAAACATGCTGCTCCTGCGGATAAACAATCACACCTTCCGCACGACGCTGAGCCACATAGTCCAACGTCTCTTGCAAATAAGGTTGCGCCTGTTCATGTGCCAGTAACGCTTGCCAGCTATTCATTAATACCCCCTTCTTTTATAAAGTGTACAACCAAAGCTGATCACCTTATTTCACCTGTGCTTGATAAAAAGCCTTTGATGCCAAAATTTTATCACACATATCTGTCACCCCATCAAGCACACGCGTGCTATAACGGTGTAATAAGTCGGCATTCACCGTTATAAATTGGTCATACGCTACTGCGGGGATCTCCGGCCACTTATACCAATCCACCATTTCAACCTGCTTCTTGGTTTTTTCATCAGGGACAATGATCACTTGAGGGCTTGCTTTAATCACATTCTCGATACTGATTTGTGGGTAATCAGTGGCATTATTTGCAAATGCATTCTCTACACTGCACACCGTCAATAATTGATGGATCCAAGTGTTTTTATTCACCGTCATCATAGGCTCAGGCCAAAGTTGATAAAACACTTTAAGAGAAGGTGTGTCTGCGTAGCGCCCTTTTATCGCATTAAATTGCGCTGTAAAAGCACGTGCCGCCCCCTCTGCCTGTTGAACGTTTCCCGTCAACTGACCAAATAAACGCAGTTCGTCTGCGACCTTATTGATGTCTTTGGCTTCGCTATACACCACTTTAATGCCCAGCTTTTCTACTTTCTCTAAATCAATTTTTTTACTGCCTGTTTGCCAAGCAATGACTAGGTCAGGTTTAAGCGCCAATAACTTTTCAAGTTGAATACCATTATAACCACCAATTCGCGGGATCTTGTTTGCTTGCGCAGGAAAGTCAGCGTAGTCAACAGTCCCCACGATTAAATCACCCGCGCCTACCGTGAATAAGTTTTCAACAATATGAGGTGCTAAAGCGACGATACGCTTTGCCTCAGCAGCTTGGCTATTAACGCTGATGAGTAATAGCATCAAAAGTAAAGAGCTGTAACGTCGCATTAAAAATCAAACCCTTTTTGCGCTTTGATTCCTGCTTCAAAAGCATGCTTTACGTTGCGAACTTCACTGACCGTATCAGCAAGCTCTGTTAAACGCCGATGTGCCGCTCTACCTGTGATTATCACTGACTGCATTTTAGGACGATTTTCAATTGCAGTAATGACCTCATCTAAATCAATATATTCGTAGGTCACCATATAGGTCAATTCATCAAGTAAAACCAGATCTATACTGTCATCTGCTAACCAAGCTTTCGCTTGAATCCAGGTGTCTTGTGCTGCTTTCGTGTCGGTAACACGGTTTTGCGTTTCCCAAGTAAACCCTGTTTTCATCACCGAAAATGGCACCCCCGCTTTTTCCAGTAAATTGCGCTCTCCACACTCCCACATACCTTTAATAAATTGTGCTACTGCCGCATTCATACCATGGCCAACACAACGGGCTACCGTACCAAACCCAGAAGTCGACTTGCCTTTCCCATTGCCAGTAATCACTTGAAATATACCTTGCTCTGTTTGTGCAGCCGCCACTTTTGCATCAACACTTTCTTTTACTTTCTGCTGACGTTTCTGGTGCTTATCATGCCTTTCCTGTTGCGACTGTTGTGTATTCTCTTGCTTATTTGTACTCATAAAGCCCTCTATTGACCATATGTTATGGCGGTGATTTTTGGTATATCTAAATATTGTTCACATACATCGGCAAGACGCTCTAGTTGTGCCTCGCGATGCGTATTGAGATCAAACATTGTATTTTGTAATTGGCCATTGCTCGCCCAGCCTAATATTGACTGGGCAGCGCAGGCACTGTCGAACAAGCCATGTAAGTAAGTACCCGCCATCTGATTATCATCAGAAATAAAACCATCATGCTCGTAACCATTGGGATGATCTGTAAAAGATAAAAGAGGCTGACACATCGCAGGGCCAGTACTGTACCCACAATGGATTTCATAACCCGAAATACTCACCTTTTCGTCATCTAGATGACATTTTCCGCTGACTTGCGTCAACACTTTATCCGCGGTTAATACCGTTTTGAACTGTGCTAACCCTAGTCCCTGAATTTCTGTTACGCTTGATTCTATCCCTAACGGATCACTGATGGACTCACCCAACATTTGCAACCCGCCGCACACCCCGAGCACTTTACCACCATAGCGTAAATGGCGCTTAATCTCCTGTGACCAAGTTTCTGACTGTAAAAAAGCCAAATCACTGATCACGTTCTTGCTACCTGGAAGAATGATCAGATCAACATTACCAATCTGTTGAGTATGACGTATATAGCGCAAATCCACATTGGGGTGTAGACGCAGTGCGTCAAAGTCAGTGTGATTGCTAATATGAGGGAATAATAATACAGCAATAGTGAGCTGTTTCTCTTCGACGACATTATCCATAGCAACCGCATCTTCGGCATCTAAATTTAATGCATGTAAATACGGCAATACCCCTAACACTGGTTTTCCTGTACGCGCTTCTAACCAATCAAGGCCAGATTGCAACAAACTGAGATCTCCACGAAAGCGATTAATGACAAACCCTTTTACGAGGGATTGCTCTTGCTCACTGAGTAACATTAGCGTGCCTACCAAATGTGCAAATACGCCCCCTTTATCGATATCTGCGATAATAATAACTGGGCAATGAACCTCAGTAGCAAACCCCATATTTGCAATATCATTTTCTCGTAAATTGATTTCTGCGGGGCTCCCTGCACCTTCCACCATAATCATATCGAATGAGGTCATTAAGCGAGTATGCGATTGTAAAACAGCCTGCATAGCCACTTTTTTATAATCATGATATTTCGTGGCTTCCATATTACTAATGGCTTTGCCGTGAATAATCACTTGTGCGCCAGTATCGCTGTTGGGCTTCAGTAAGATTGGATTAAAATCCGTATCAAGCGGAACTTTCGCTGCTACAGCTTGCAGTGCTTGTGCTCGACCGATTTCCCCACCGCATGGCGTCACTGCACTATTTAGTGCCATATTCTGCGGCTTAAAAGGTGCGACTTTACGATGTTTCCTAGCAAAAACACGACATAACCCCGCGACAAGGGTACTTTTACCAGCATCGGATGTGGTGCCTTGCACCATCAAAGTTTTCAATCGTTTTATCTCTATTTAATGCGTAAGGCACAGCCGGCCATAATAAATTCAACTCTATCCGCTAACTGTGCAATATCTTGGTGTAACCACCCAGACTGATCGACAAATACACGACTCAGCTCACCTAAGGGAACAATGCCATGTCCTACCTCGTTGCTCACTAAAATAATGCGCGCTTGGCTTTTCTCCAGCGCTGTTAAAAGCGCGGATTTTTGTTGCAAAAAAGCGTCTACCCCCTGTTCGCATAAACCATACGTTAACCAAAGTGTTAAGCAATCTACTAAAATACAGGTGTTCTTATCTGCATCCGTTATAACTTCAGGTAATGACCATGGTTCTTCAACCACTGACCAATTCTCAGACCTTGAAACGCGGTGGTGTTTAACCCGTTGCGCCATTTCTTCATCTTTTACTTGTGCCGTGGCAACATACACTAACTGGGATACCAAATTACTATGCAGCCATTGCTCTGCTTGGCGCTCGGCCAAACGGCTCTTTCCTGAACGGGCTCCGCCTAACATCAATACTATTTTTTCATTCATAACCATACCTGAACGCAAAAACCGTAAATAACCAATTCAGCGATTTGCTGTGCTGCACCGAGACAATCTCCGGTGTAGCCTCTTAATTGACTTTTAAACCAGGTAATACACAGAAAACGAGTAAGCCATAACACACAGACCAACAACAAGCACTCGATAAAAGAAAACAACTGAGTTAACCACATCAACAATAAAAGGCTACCAGCGCTATAATATAAAACCTTTAGGCTTTGCCGAGATAAAGCTTTTGCAACCGGTTTAACCTTACTTTGTGCATCTTCTTGTACATACGCTAACCTGCCAATAATACTGGTCGCCATTGCTCTGCTTAACGTATGAGCACAAATCAGTGCTGCGCTAACCCATAGCCAATGATCGGCCAACAACATAAGTAGTTCATATTTAGCTAATAACAGTAACACCAGCGATGTTGCACCGTAGGTACCTAAGCGACTATCTTTCATAATGGTCAGTTTTTGTGAGACAGACCAACCACCACCAAAACCATCCCATACATCCGCAAAGCCATCCTCATGGAAGGCCCCTGTTAATATTAACCCGCTCGCAAGCACGATGATAATCGCCATTGAATCAGGAAATAAAAACTGTAACCCACAATACAATAACGCCAATGCCGCACCAATAGCGCCACCCACAATGGCAAAATAGCGACTCGCTTCGTTCAACGCATTATCAGCAATCGGCATCTCAATGCTTACCGGTATTCGCGTTAAAAAACTCACCGCTAATAACAATCCTCGCCTATTCACCTTGTACAACCTGAGTAACTTGCGCGTCTTCAAAACTGGCCATGTCATTATATAAAGCCAGTGCACTTTGCATAATGGGTAAAGTGAGGGCGGCGCCGCTACCTTCACCTAAACGCAGGCCTAAATTGAGTAACGGTTTTACATTTAAATACTCCAGCATTTTTGCATGAGCTTGCTCACCTGAGCAATGTGCAAAAATCATATATTGCTGAGCATTAGGTGATAGCGCAATAACAATCATGGCCGCAGCAGTGGCAATAAACCCATCGACCACAATGACAGCTTGCAACCGTGCTGCCTGCTGCATAGCGCCCACCATTTGACAGATTTCAAAGCCACCTAAACAACGTAAAATGTTACGCGCATTGGTGAGCTTCGATTCATGAAGCACCAGCGCCTGTGCCAGTAGCTGTTGCTTTTTAATAACAACTTCGCCGCTCACCCCAGTTCCTTTTCCTACCGTTTCTTCTGGAGACAATCCCGAAAGCGCGGAAAAAATAGCAGCCGCTGAGCTAGTATTGCCAATCCCCATCTCTCCAAATGCATATACATTTGCACCTTTTTGACTTTGTAATGTCAGTATTCGCGCGCCAAGGGTAAGACCTTGCTCAAGCTGTGCTTCACTCATAGCTTCATATTCATGGAATGCTTGAGTTATATTGCCCAATCGTTGAGAAATCACCCCTAAATCAGCTTCTGGTACATTCAAAATACCACAATCTACAACACTCAATTGCCAACCAAATTGGCGGCACAAAACGTTAATCGCCGCGCCACCAGCTGCAAAATTAGCCACCATTTGCCCCGTCACCTCACTCGGTGCTATAGATACGCCTTGTGAGGCAATACCATGATCCCCTGCAAATACGATTAACTGGGGTGCTATAACAACCCATTTTTTTGATAAAAACTCAGCATCTGATGTGTGTTGAGAAAAAATATTCACCAACTGAAAAGCAACACATTCTAACTGCCCTAATGCGCCGAGTGGTTTGGTTTTTAAATCAATCTTTTGTTTTATTTGTGCTGAAAATTTATTATCTAATGGCTTTACCATATGTTTATTCTCATGATGTATTTCACAACCCAACTAGGCTGACCGCTTTCGAAACATCAGCAGACCTAAGAAAAAGACACTGCCAATTGCTGAAGTGATCACGCCAATCGGTAACTCTTGATTTTCTAATGCGACCCGTGCAATAACGTCAACCCAAATCATTAACAACCCACCACTCAACGCTGTTGCGAACAGCCCTAAAGTGGTCGCTTGAGACACAAAAAAACGTACAATATGTGGGATCATCAATCCTACAAACCCGACGCCACCACACATTGCGACTAACACAGCCGTTAACAACGAACTCAACAGCAACATACCTAAACGTAGCTTTTCAACGCTCACACCCAGAGTCGTGGCACTTTCATCACCCAGTAAAAGGGCGTTGATTGAACGACGTAACAGCAGCATCACCAACATGCAAGCACAAACCACAAAAGAGGGTAACCATAGCCACTGCCAATCTGCTCTGCTAAAACTGCCTAAGTTCCAAAATAAAATAGCGCTGATCGCCTGAGGATCGCTCCAATACAATAATAAACTTGTAAACGCACTGAACAGGAAGGACAACGCAACCCCAGCCAATAACATCGCCTCTACTTGAGCGGAGCCTCGCCCTTTTGCAATCAACAACAAGAGCGTCATGGCCAACAAGCTACCGGCAAACGCTGCCCCAGAAAACGCAAGACCAGCTTGAATGCCTGTCAGTGCGAACAGTAATACAACCCCAAAAGATGCGCCAGATGAAATACCAAAAAGATAAGGATCAGCCAAAGGGTTACGAGTCACCGTCTGTAAAATGAGCCCAGCCAACGCTAAGCCACTACCTGCAATAAATGCGAGAATAACGCGTGGCAAACGTAGCTCAAACACAATTTTTTGTGAGAAGTCATTTGCTTGATATTGCCAAAGTGCATTAAAGACATGCTCCCCCGTAATATCAATTGCTCCCAACTTCAACGCCATAAAAAAACTGAATACACAACCAAAGAACAGTACGCATATTGTAACGATACGCTTCATAATGCATATCCGTAATGATACCGAATATGTGGGACTTGCTCGATGCCTTCATAAGGGCATGACACAGAACTTACCGATGCACATACGCCATAAACATCCGCCAACAATTGTGCATTGAACACGTCGAGTGGTTTTCCATCAGCAACTAAAGCACCTTCCTTTAAAACGAGTATTTCATCGCACAATGCACCAGCAAGATTTAAGTCATGAAAAGAAGCGAGTACTGTGATGTTGAGTGATTTAGCAAGCTCCATTATTTGAATTTGATACTTCACATCAAGGTGGCTCGTTGGCTCATCCATAATCAAAAACACAGGCTGCTGTACTATCGCTCGTGCAATTAATACCCGCTGCTTTTCACCACCGGAAAGATAAGAAAATGGCTGGCGAGTTTTATCACTGAGACCTACTTTATCGATAGCACTGGCTACAGCCAATTTATCTTGTAAACTCACAGCACTAAATAATGACTTGTGAGGTAATACCCCCATTGCCACTACATCAAAAACACTCAAATTAAAATGGTCTGGGATCTCTTGTAACACCACTGCGACTTGCCTTGCGTAGTCTTGTCTTGAGTAATGGCATAAAGACTTACCTAAAAAGACAATTTCCCCCGTCGTTGGGGTTGTATATCGATATAGGCTTCGTAACAACGAAGATTTTCCAGCTCCATTAGGGCCAATTAAGCCAACAAACTTGCCTGTATCAATCGAGAAGTTAATATCACTGAGTATCTGATGATCATCAATTTTCAGCGCAAGATCACGTACTTCAATAACTTTCGTTTGGGACTTTTTAGCGTCTTCCACAGTGCCCCTTTAGCATCAGTTAAGCTTTAACAAGCGATTGAATAAATCAGCAGTGTACGCGTTATATTAAGGTGAGCAATATAAAGGAAAACCCATCATATCATTTGAAATATGGGTATTATGAAGCATATTGAACAACTCAGAGTACGCCCGCTCATGAGAAAGTTGTTGGTCTTGGTATCTGACTTTCGTACTCACAGTACTTTACAGTTGCGGGGACAGTTGAACATTTTCAGTTCATTCCCAAGAAATACCAACAAACAACCGTATTATGCTGTCTAGACGTCTAAAATACAACTTTAGGCCAAGCGACACCTTGTTCATCATAGTACACCTGCACTTTTATTACGCTAGCATACCCAACATCAAAAATACTAAGCTGTTTCACGCTATTACTAGGAAACTGCAGAATCATAGCCAACAACTGTTTAATAACACCTGCGTGGGTTATTACCAAGCTACACTCATCGTTTGGGATCGCTAGCTGTGATTGCCACCAAGTTTGAACTCGTAAATGAAAATTCGTCATAGACTCTGCACCTTGTGGCGTATGTGACCAAGGATCAGCCCAAAAATCACCGATGCTCGGTTTATCTGTATTGCACCATAACCACTCAAAAGGCTTGCCATCCCACAGGCCGAAGTCCATTTCTTGCAAATCATCAACTATCTCAACAGATAATTGCCTTTGTTCGCTGATTTTTGTCGCAAACTTACTGCATCTAACTAGTGGGGAACTGAAGATTTGCGTTACTGCGGTAATACCTTTCGTTACATCTTCTAGTTGCTGCCAACCGAGAGGGCTGAGATTTATATCAGAACGACCACATAATATACCTTGCTCGACGATTTCACCATGACGCAAAAAATACCATGTGCTCTGCATAACCTCCCTCCCAAAATTCAGATACAAAAATGCGAGCCTATAGCTCGCATTAAAATTAGCAACAACCTGCTACTAACGTCATTTTATTAGCATATTATAAAATTTGGTTTTCTTTCCAAATTTGCTCTTTAGCTAAGCGCTTTTTGCGTCGATCACATGGATCATCGCAGTCACATGCTTTATCAATACCAACAGAACCAAGGCCACCACAACTACTTGCCATAGATTTCTTCTGAACAATCACACCGATTGCCATTGCCGTAACAATTAAAATCAGTAAACCAAATGTAAGTAAAAACAGCGACATTGCACAGGCCTCTTAAAATGCAAAAAAACAACTCAACTATTGAGCTGACGACGGTATAAAACACCCCTCATTATAACGCGGTTATTCCTTACTCACAAATAAGGTTTAAACTGTTCACTGGCATAAGTAACTAATCCAGTATCACTTTTGCTTATCAAATATACAGCCAAGTTATATTTTTCTGCGTAAGCCTTAGCTCGTTCTGTTCCCATTACAGTGAGTGCGGTTGCCAATCCATCAGCGGTCATTGCTGAAGGGTGCAGCACAGTAACAGATACCAATTCATGCTTCACTGGCATCCCTGTCGCTGGATCAATCAAATGCGTAAACGTTTCGCCGTCCATTTCATAAAAAATACGGTAATCACCAGAAGTCGCTATACCATTATTTCCAGGTTCAATAGCTTTATGTATTTGCCTTTGACCCATAGGTGCATCAGGCTGCTCAATGGCAATTACCCACGGCTTATTATAGGCTTTAGTACCTGAAATTCTCAGCTCTCCACCAATTTCCACCATATAATTACTCAAGCCTTGCCGCTCTAATAACGTCGCGACTTTATCAATACCATACCCTTTCGCCGTTGCCGAAAACGACAGTTCTAAACCAGGTAATGTTTTGGCAAGGCCTTGCTCATTAAGCACGAGTTTTTCAACACCAATACGTGCACGCATCTCATCGAGTTGTTCCCGACTTGGTCTTTTTGTTGGTCGTTTATCGGGGCCAAACCCCCATAAGTCAATGAGCGGTCCCATGGTGACATCGAGTGTCTTTGTGGATTGGCCTAACCGAATAGATTCAGCTGCAACCGCTCGAAAATCATCACTGATCACCATAAATTGATTGGCTTCCAAGCCATTAAACTGATTAATTTCAGAGTTTTCAACCCAAGGAGACATCGATGCATTTACAGCAATGAGCGTGTCGTCTACTTGCTGCTGTAAAGCCCCCGCTTCAATTTCTTTTCCACTAGTAAACACTTTTATATTATACGTTGTACCCATCGTATTCCCGTGCAACGTAAGCGGTTCGACTGAGCGACTTGCTGAATTATCACAACCAGCTAAAAATAATCCCAACGATAATACAAATATCCCACTTATACTTTTCATTAAATTACAGCTCCCTAATAAACAAAAAGCCCTCAAGTGCATGACTTGAGGGCTAACATATATTTCAACATATGCTTATAGAATTGAGTGTGCTAATTAGCCACCGAAGTCATCTAGTAAGATGTTTTCTTCTTCTACACCCAAATCTTTCAACAAGTTGATAACTGCTGCGTTCATCATTGGAGGACCACACATATAGTACTCACAATCTTCAGGCGCTTCATGGTCACGTAAATAGTTTTCAAACAATACATTGTGAATGAAACCTGTGTAACCTTCCCAGTTATCTTCTGGTTGTGGATCAGACAATGCGGTGTGCCATACGAAGTTTTCATTATCAGCTGCTAAGCCATCAAAATCTTCTACGTAGAACATTTCACGTTTAGAACGTGCACCATACCAGAAAGACATCTTACGCTTAGAGTTAAGACGTTTAAGTTGGTCAAAAATGTGTGAACGCATTGGCGCCATACCAGCACCACCACCAACAAATACCATTTCAGCATCTGTGTCTTTTGCAAAAAACTCACCGAATGGACCTGAAATAGTTACCTTATCACCCGCTTTTAATGACCAAATGTAAGATGACATCTTACCACAAGGCAGTGTTAGGTTATTTGGCGGCGGAGAAGCAATACGTACATTGAGCATGATGATACCCTCTTCTTCAGGGTAGTTAGCCATTGAGTATGCACGAATTGTTTCATCATCAACCTTAGACTCAAGGTTAAAGAAACCAAAACGTTCCCAATCGCCACGATACTCATCAGGTACATCAAAGTCAGCATATTTAACATGGTGAGCTGGGGCTTCAATTTGGATATAACCTCCAGCACGAAACGGTACAGACTCGCCATCAGGGATACCTAATTTAAGCTCCTTGATGAAAGTTGCTTTATTATCATTAGAGATAACTTCACATTCCCATTTCTTAACACCAAAAATTGACTCTTCTAACTCAATATCCATGTCTGTCTTCACATTCACTTGACATGCTAAACGACACCCTTCTCGCGCTTCACCTTTTGAAATATGGTCAAGTTCGGTAGGCAGGATATCACCACCGCCGTTATGAATATGTACGCGACACTGGCCACATGAACCACCGCCACCACATGCAGATGATACGAAAATACCCGCGTCTGAAAGCGCGCCAAGTAGTTTAGTACCAGCTGATGTTTTGATGCCCTTTTCAGGATCACCATTAATATTAATTAATATATCACCGCTCGCTACTAGCTTAGATTTAGCCGCAATTATGACTAAAACAAGTAGTACAACGATAGCAATGAACATTCCTACGCCTAAATATACCTCAAGCATGATTTTTCCTCGCTACCTTACAGTGAAATACCAGAGAATGACATGAAGCCAAGACCCATCAAACCTACAGTAATAAAGGTAATACCTAAACCACGTAGACCATCTGGTACATCTGAATACTTCATTTTCTCACGAATACCAGCAAGCAATACAATTGCTAACGCCCAACCTACACCTGAACCAATACCAAACACCACTGATTCAGTGAAATTTAAGTTACGTTCAACCATAAAGGCTACCGCACCGAAAATTGCACAGTTTACAGTGATCAAAGGTAAGAATATGCCCAGAGCATTGTAAAGCGCAGGGAAAAACTTATCCAAAGCCATTTCTAGGATCTGTACAAGTGCTGCAATTACGCCGATGAACGTCAAAAACTTCAAGAAGCTTAAATCTGCTTCAGGAAAACCAAGCCATTCTAATGCACCTGGTGCTAATACTGCGCTATATACTAATTGGTTTACTGGAACAGCAACACCCAATACAAATACAACAGCAACACCTAAACCAAGTGAAGTGGTTACTTTCTTAGATACTGCTAAGAATGTACACATACCTAAGAAGAAAGATAATGCTAAGTTTTCAATGAAAACCGCTTTAACGAATAAACTAATATAATGTTCCATCTCTCTCCCCTTACGCCTTTGCTTCTACTTGGTCTTTCTTATAAGTACGCAGTACCCAAATGAAGAAACCAATAATGAAGAAAGAACTTGGCGGCAGGATCAGTAGACCCATAGGCTGGTACCAACCACCCTCAGAAACCAAAGGTAAAATCTCAGCACCAAACAATGTACCTGAACCACCTAACTCACGGATAAAGCCAACGGTAAGTAACACGACTGAATACCCTAAACCATTACCAATACCATCCAAAAATGACATAAGTGGTGGAGACTTCATTGCATATGCTTCTGCACGACCCATTACAATACAGTTTGTAATAATTAGGCCAACGAATACAGACAACTCTTTCGCTGTTGCATAAACAAACGCTTGTAATGTTTGATCAACAACGATAACCAAAGAAGCAATGATGGTCATTTGCACAATAATACGTACGCTTGAAGGAATATGGTTACGAATTATTGAGATAAACAGACTTGAGAATGCTGTCACTAGCGTCAAAGCTATTGACATTATTAACGCATTTTTAAGGCTTGAAGTTACAGCTAACGCAGAACAAATACCCAACACTTGCAGTGCAATTGGGTTGTTAGCGAATACTGGTCCAAACAAGACGTCTTTCATTTCTTTTGTATTAGCCATTAGTTCAATGCTCCATTACGTACATTCGCAAGGAATGGGCCAAAACCTTTGTTGCTTGTCCAAAAATCGACTGTGTTACCTACACCTACCGAAGTCAGTGTGGCACCAGATAAACCATCAACTTTATGCTTGTCAGTGCCGGCTGTACCTTTCACTAACGTAATTGGTAAAGACTTACCAACCCAAGTTGCAGTCCATTTTGGATTTTCAATTTCACCACCAAGACCCGGCGTTTCATTGTGCTTATAAAACTTGATAGCTTTAACTGTTTCAGTATCTTTATCTAATGCGATAAAACCATACATAATACCCCACAAGCCATAGCCTTGAATGGGTAAAATAATAGTCGATACTTGGCCACTTGCATCTTTAGATAAGTAAACAGGTGAATGATCAGTCATACGTTGAATGCCGGCTTTATCGTCTGCTTTGTCTAATTTAAAGCTGCGCTTTGCATCAAACTTTGTGCTTTCAAAGTCAAACGTTGTATGGTCTTGCTCAACGAACTCACCCGTTTCCATATTGACAACACGTGCTTCGATGTTTTGACCAAACATTTCTTCAACATTGGTTACATCATTAAAACCAGCAGCGGCAAGAATATTACGCTGTACATCTTGCGCTTTGTTTGCTTTTTGTAATGGACGTAATTGTACTGAAGCTACCGATACAACAACCGCACATACCAAACATAAACCAACAACAACGCCTAACGTTTTACCTATAGATTCATTGTTACTAGACACGTGCTAATCTCCTCTTAACGTTTGACTGCACAACAAAGTGGTCAAATAGTGGCGCAAATAAATTAGCGAAAAGAATTGCTAACATCATGCCTTCTGGGTAAGCAGGGTTAACCACACGGACTAACACAACCATCACACCAATCAATGCACCGTATGCGAATTTACCTTTATTTGTGAAAGACGCAGAAACTGGGTCAGTCGCCATAAAGAACATACCGAATGCAAAACCACCTAATACTAAGTGCCAGTACCAAGGCATAGCAAATGCAGGATTTGTTGTTGAGCCAATTAAGTTAAGTAACAACGACATGATAACCATACCTAGGAAAACACCTAGAACAATACGCCATGACGCAATACGCACATAAATTAAGAATAAACCACCTAGCATCAGAGCCAGTGTCGATGTTTCACCCATAGAACCTTGGATGAAGCCATAAAATGCATCCCACCAAAGAACCATATTGTTGAAATCAACAGCACCTTGTGCTACCTGGCCTAAGTAAGTTGCACCCGAGAATGAATCTACGGCTGTCCATACTGTGTCACCCGAAATATCAGCAGGGTAAGCAAAGAATAAAAATGCACGGCCAGCTAAAGCAGGGTTTAAGAAGTTACGACCTGTACCACCAAACACTTCTTTAGCAACAACAACACCGAAAGTAATACCTAACGCGGCTTGCCATAACGGAATGGTTGAAGGAAGAATAAGTGAAAATAATACTGATGTAACAAAGAAGCCTTCGTTTACTTCATGCTTACGAATAGAAGCAAACAAAACTTCCCAAAAACCACCCACTAAAAAGACGGTTCCGTAGATAGGTAAGTAGAAACATGCTCCGTAGAACATCTTCGCACCCCAACCTGCTTGTGCAGTTAACTCACCGCCTAGCGCTTGGAAAATTGCGACTTGCCATGTGTTGGCTATTTCAAAACCGTTACCAAGCGCTAATGCTGCTTGATGACCGATGTTAAACATACCAAAAAACATAGCTGGGAAAGTAGCCATCCACACTAAAATCATGATGCGTTTTAGGTCGATGTTATCACGCACATGCGTGCCGCCTTTGTTAACATAACCAGGCGTATAGAAAACAGTTGCTATCGCTTCATACAAAGCGTACCACTTTTCGTGTTTACCACCCGCTTCAAAGTGAGGTTCAATGTCTTCTAAAAATTTCTTTAAGGCCATTTTAACCTTCCTTCTCGATAGTATTCAGGCAATCACGAAGGATTGAACCGTACTCATACTTGCCAGGACACACAAAAGTACACAATGCTAAATCTTCTTCATCTAGCTCTAGCGCACCTAAGGTAATCGCACCATCTAAGTCACCTGAAATAAGGTCACGTAGCAAAGGTGTTGGTAAGATATCGAGTGGCATAACACGTTCATAGTTACCGATTGGCACCATGGCACGTTTAGAACCACCCGTAGACGTTGTCATTTTAAATAAACGACTCGGTGCAAAGTGAGAAATAAACATTCGAGTTACAGAAAACTTATTACTACCAGGGGCAATCCAACCAAATAGTTCTTTTTCGCGACCTTCAAGTAAAACAGATACTTGAACATGGTAGCGGCCTAAGAAAGCATGAGGTCCGGCTGCTGTTTTACCAGCTAACACAGAGCCAGAAATGACTCGGTTATCACCGTCTTCAAGCTCACCGGCAACTAGATCAGTTAGCGATGCTCCTAATTGAGTTTTCACTAAACGCGGGTTTTTCACACGAGGGCCAGCAAGGGCAACAACACGATCTGCATTTATCTCGCCAGTTAAAAATAACTGACCAAAGGCAATAACGTCTTGGTAGCCTAAATGCCATACCTGCTTGCTTGCAGAAACCGCGTCTAGATGATGAATATGAGTACCAACCAGTCCCGCAGGATGTAAACCACCAAACTCGTGCACTTCTACTTGAGAAAGCGACGAACTAGGTACTTGACTACCAGCTTGCTTACAAACGAATACTTTACCATCTGTTAAGCGAGATACCACAGCAAGACCCGCTTCAAATGCTTCCACATTTTCAGCGATGACCACAGCAGGATCAGCAGCTAACGGATTAGTATCCATTGCAGTTACAAACACAGAGCTAGGGTTAGCCTCTAATGCCGCAACTTTGCTAAAAGGACGAACACGAAGCGCTGGCCATTGACCAGACTCAACAAGCACCTCTTTGACTTTATCACGCTTAAGGTTGCTTAATTCAGCAGCCGAAAACTTGTCAAAAGTGATTTGCTCATTGCCTTGCACTTCAATCACGACGGATTGCAGTACACGCTTAGCACCACGGTTGATTTCTTTAACTACACCAGCAGCTGGTGCAGTAAACTTGACGCCAGGATTCTTTTTATCTACAAAAAGAACTTGGCCTTTTTTGACTTGGTCATCCACACGAACATGCATGGTTGGACGCATACCAATAAACTCTTCACCTAGCACAGCTACTCGTTTGACGGCAGAGCCATCATGAATAACTTGCTGAGGTGCGCCCTCTATGGGTAAGTCCAGACCTTTTTTTATGTTGATCATACGCACTTGCATTACATTAACGGAAAGAAATTGAAAAATCTTTAATTACCACGGCGCTTGTTGCCTCATATTCGTCAGGTATAAAAGAGCCACCTGTCCAAGTACTGAAACAAGCATCGTAGTCGTGTTCTCACATATTGCCGAGATTTTAACATTAATCCTACGGACTATGCGAGGAGAAATATTAAATTAATACGTCTTTACAATGGTTTTTATGTAGTTATGGGTCTTGTGATTATCTCAACATAGACCAAAGTCGAATTGATGAAAAATATAGAAGGGTTTTGTGCAAAAATAAAGCTAGATATTATTAAAAGTGTAGAATAAGTGAACTAGGCCTATAAAAAATAGCGCCTAGCCCTCATTAATCATGCCATTACAATAGGTGATTAATCGCTACGATTGAGTCAACTTCTTGATCATAATCAAGCGTTTCTATGCCAAAACCAAACAAACGCAGAAACTCATTATGATAACCAACATAGTCAGTTAATTCGTCAATTGTCTCTGTGGTAACTGAATCCCAAATGCCTTGGATCCGAGCTTGAACATCATCTTCCAGTTCTTTGTAATTTTGAAATAAGTGACCGCCGTCATCAAAACGTGGAGTTTCACCATACAAACTTTCACGGAATAAACCATTAATTTGCTCAATAGTACCTTCATAAGTACCATCCGCTTTCATCACTTTGAATAATGCAGAAATATAAAGCGGCATAATTGGAATAGCAGAACTGGCTTGTGTCACAACAGCATTTAAAGACGAAACATAAGCTTCACCGTTTATCGAAGCCGTAGACGCTTTTATCGCTGCAGTTGCTCTGTCTAAATCTTCCTTCGCTTTGCCAATCGTTGCATGACCGTATATCGGCCACGTCAGCTCCTTACCAATATATGTATAAGCGGTTGTTTTAAAGTTCTCGGCGAGTACATCTGCCTCTTTAAGCGCATCGACCCATAGTTCCCAATCTTCACCACCCATTACCTTTACGGTATTCGCGATTTCTTCCTCGTTTGCCGCTTCAACAGTAATATCACCAATTGCACGTTGAGAGGTATTGAGGTTCTTCGTCGTAACATCTTTGCCGATTGGCTTTAATGTTGAAGAGAACACCTCCCCAGTTTTTGGATCTGTACGACGTGGTGATGCCAAACTATAAATAACAAGGTCGACTTTACCCATTTCAGCTTTTATTGCTGCAATCGTTTTTTGCTTAATTTCCTCAGAGAACGCGTCGCCATTAATGTTTTTTGACCATAAACCTGCATCATCCGCGGCCTGCTGAAAAGCAGCGGTATTATACCACCCAGCTGAAGCTGTTTTCCTCTCAGTACCTTCTTTCTCAAAGAAAATCCCCAAAGTTTTTGCACCAGCACCAAAAGCTGCTGTAATTCGGGACGCCAACCCATACCCTGTTGAAGCACCAATAACTAATACATTTTTAGGGCCATTTGCAATGGGACCTTGTGCTTTTACATAATCAATTTGCTCTTGAACATGAGCAGCACAACCAGCTGAATGTGCATTGGTACAAATAAAACCACGAATTTTCGGCTTAACGACCATGATAAATCCTATTTATTTTTCAAAAACTGCCATAGTTTAATAGCTGATCAGACAAATACAGGTCTGATCAGCTAGTTATCAAACTTCGAACCACCTAAACAACTTGGTGAATCAGGTGTTTGTCCATTCTTTTCGCTATACTCATCAGGGGTGTAAGCATGAATTGATAACGCATGAATATGATTAGCAAGTTCATCTTTTAGCACTTCATTGATAAGGCGGTGACGAGGCAACAAACGCTTGCCTAAAAACGTCTCACTGACAATCACCACCTTGAAGTGAGATTCCTCACCTCGGCTGTGCATATGACTTTCATTCACGACGTTTAGGTGCTTACAAACAATTGCGTCGGCTAATTTGCTGTGGATCTGCTGCTGCATGGACATGCTAAGCCCTTCATTTAAGTTGCGATTAGAGGCTACTATACGCTTTTGCTTGCTATTGACCAACTGTGCGAAAGGTTAAATTTATACGCCCGCTATTCACTTTCATTTGTTTAGGTAGAGCATGTTGGTAATGACTTTGGCTCTGTCCATGCATTAATAAGCAGCTACCATTGTCTAGCATCAGATTTTGTGTTTGTTTAGAATGCGAATTTCGAATTGTAAATTTTCGGGATGCGCCAAGTGAAATAGACACAATAAATGGTTGACACCCGAGTTCTTTTTCATCATCACTGTGCCACCCCATACTGTCATGACCATTTCTATACCAATTAACTAACAAAGCATTAAAGCTATATCCGTAATGCACCTGCAACCGTCGACGCATCGCCTTTAAAGGTTCTGGCCAGCTTTCAACAACTAAAGGGTGATTAGAGTAGCTGTAATTAACCTGCTTATCAGCAATAAAGCACTGCAAACGCGGGATTTTATGATGCTTGCCAAAAATGTTGACTTCAGGTTGTTGCCAATTCAAAATCTCAGTCAAATACGTATAGAGGGACATTGCTTTGGAGTGACTCATTACTTGCTCAATATAGTCAAATCCATTCGGTAACAGCTGTTCAGGGTTTTGCAATGTCATGATACCATCTCTTTATTCTCTTTGACTGCTACTATTTATTGATATGACCACAGAAGCTTTTTTGGGTACTCACCCTCTGACATTACACCGTTTTCCTTTAGATCAAAAAAATCGCAGTCTACAAGCTTGGGATGCCGCTGATGAATACTTAATAGAGTATACCTTCGCCAATTATGAAACACCAAAGCATGCACTTATTTTCAACGATAGTTTCGGCGGATTGGCTGCAGCATTAATAGCACAGCATCCAACCATAAAAGTGACAACGGTGTCAGACTCTTTTGTAAGTCATCAAGCCTGCCAGTATAATTTAGCTGAAAATACGCTATCAAAGACGCACCTCACCCTGCAAAATAGTTTGGCGCCATTACCTTTGGATTGTGACTTAATTCTAATGAAAGTCCCTAAAAATGCGGGCTTTTTGCAACATCAGCTCGCACAGTTAAGTCATTTACCAGCCAATATCCCAGTCATTCTTGCTGGAAAAGTAAAAGAAATACACAGCTCAACATTAAAAAGCGTTGCACACTTTTTATCAGCACCCACAACCAGTTTGGCAGTAAAAAAGTCACGGCTCATCTTTACACACACCACTTGCAAACCGGTCGATGATAAATTTCCTACAGATTGGCCATTAGAAAAAACCGACTTCACAATTTCTAATCACGCCAATGTGTTCTCTCGTGACTCGCTCGATATCGGAGCTCGATTTTTTGCTAACTATTTACCTCAAGGTAAAAAACCAATTAAAGTCATCGACCTTGGCTGTGGAAATGGCGTGATTGGCTTACTTACTCTAGCAAAAATGCCCAATGCCAAACTTATTTTTGTTGATGAATCTGCGATGGCAGTAGCAAGTGCAAAACAAAATATTCAGCACAATTTACCTGAACAGATAGATAATTGTGAATTTCACCAAAATGACTGCCTAACCAACTTCACCCCAGGTTCAGTTGACTTGGTGTTATGTAACCCCCCATTTCATCAAGCTCAGGCGATCACTGATCACATTGCTTGGCAAATGTTTATACAAGCAAAGCATACGCTAAAGCAAGGTGGTGAATTGCGTATTATCGGTAACCGACATTTGGATTATCAAGACAAGCTACATCGTCTATTTGGCAATTGTAAAATTATCGGCAACAACAAAAAATTTACCGTACTGAGTGCCACAAAAAGAGGTTAATTCATGCTAAAAACTTACTTTATATCCATTGGTGTTTTTATACTATCGGGATGTACAGCACAGCCTAAGTCTGTCATTTTGAATCCAACTTACTCAGCTCAGGCAGTCAGCCATTTCAATACGCACATAAACGCACGAGTCTCTGATCATCGAACAACCAATTTTGTCATTAAAGTGCTCAATCAAGAGCCAGCTGTTTATTTACCTGATGCCAGTTTACCAATAAAAATAGAACGTATTTTTTTTGATGCTTTACGCAGTAATGGTGCAACGCTTGATACTACAGAAAACAAAAAAGTAGCTCTACAAATCAATACCTTTTATAGCAAGATTACTGAAAGCATTACCCAACATGAAAGTAACGCAACCGCTGATTTTCAGATCTTTGCATCACACAATGAACGTACTTTTGAAAAACGTTACACCGGCACATCACAATTGAAAGGGCCTTTAAAACACGAACAAGCAAAAGTGGAAGGCCAATTGAATAACTTGACGCAGAAAATAATCACTCGCATTGTATCTGATCAAGAACTTATCAATTTTTTACAAGGACAATAATATGAATCGAGTAATCATTGCTTGCGCCATTTTTATTTTTTCAAACCTATCTTTTGCTGCAAATAAGGAAGGCCGCTTTGTACAAAAAGACAACTTATTCCCTAGAGTTGAAATCACAACGAGCTTAGGGGTAATCACTCTTGAGTTAGATAGATCTAGAGCACCGATTACCGTGAATAACTTTCTCACCTACGTTGTTAATGGTGACTATAAAGGCTCTGTATTTCATCGTGTTGAACGTGATGAGGCCAATGAACAAGACTTTGTCATTCAAGGTGGTGGCTATGACAAAGAGTACGATGGCATGTTTGAACGCCCTCCTATATTCAATGAAAGTGGTAACGGCATGAAAAACGACATATACAGTGTCGCTATGGCATATCAAGATAGCAAGCCGCATTCTGGAACAAGACAATTCTTTTTTAATATGGATAACAATAAACACTTGAATCCGGGACGTGACTGGGGTTTTGCTGTATTTGGTAATGTGATTGAAGGGTACGAAACACTTGATAAAATAATGCAGGTAGAAACGGGGTTCAATGAGAAACTGGGCTATACATTTATTCCAAAGAAACCAGTTATTATATACGATGTGGCAATCTTAAAAGCGATAGAACTCTAATTTAAAAGAAGCATAAAACATGATCCTCAAAGCGAGTTTAAGTGACTACTTAAGTTATTATAAAGATCGACGTTTGATTACTATTTTCATGCTAGGGATCAGCAGTGGCTTCCCTTGGGTTCTGATCGGTTCAGTCATGTCCGCATGGCTAAAAGACGAAGGTTTAAGCCGAAGTATGATCGGTCTATTTGGGATTGTATTTGGTGCGTACACCATTAACTTTCTATGGTCTCCTTTGCTCGATCGTGTCAAGCTCCCCTTTCTAACGACACAATTAGGTCAACGCCGAAGTTGGATTGCCTTATGCCAAGTTATTACCGCACTGGCCACCATCGCAATGTCATATATTGTTATAAAAGATAACTTGTTCAGTGCCGCCCTATTGTGTTTTTTAATAGCAGCAGCATCTGCTACACATGACATCGCTATAGACGCATATAGAATTGACATATTACCTGAAAATGAGAGTGAAAAAGCCACCGCAGCTGCTGCAATGGCCACCTCTGGTTGGTGGACAGGATATGCTTTACTGGGCGCTATTCCATTTTTCCTTGCTGACTCTCCCTATTTTGATTGGCCAAAAATTTACTTACTGCTTGGCATTATTATGGGCTTATTAGTGTTGGTTACACTGTTTGCAAAAGAACCTAGCTCACAAAGAGATCATGTTCATAAACAGTTGGAATTGGCATATCAAGCAAGACTTGGCAACTCACAAAGTGTATTTAATCGAGTATTCGCTTGGTTTGCGGTGACATTGGTCGAGCCCTTTAGAAGCTTTTTTACCAAAAATGGCGTTAAAACAGCGCTCGCTTTATTGTTATTCATATTCTTATTTAAAATAGGTGAGTCATTTTTAGCGAGAATGTCCATCGTCTTTTATAAAGAGATTGGTTTCAGCAACACCCAAATTGGTCAATACTCAAAACTGGGGACGGGTGTCATTACCATTATTTTTGCATTTTTAGGCAGTATTTTTAATCATAAATACGGTATTGTAAAAGGGTTATTCATCAGTGGGATCGCAATGGCAGCATCCAACTTAATGTTCTCATGGATTGCCATAGCAGGCCCCCAAGAACATCTTTATGCGATGGCAGTTGTCATCGATGGTTTTACGCAAGCTTGGTCATTAGTCGCAATGGTTGCATTCATTTCTATGCTATGTGACCGTGCATTTAGCGCAACACATTATGCCTTATTAGCATCGCTTGGGAGTTTAGGACGAACGGTGATGTCGAGTTATAGCGGCGTGGTCATTGATGATTGGTTGCATGGTAATTGGGCTATATTCTTTGCTATTACTGCATTAATGGTATTACCGTCGCTATTATTGCTTTATATAATACGTAATAAATTGTTTCAGATCGAAATGTCTTATCATGCATCAAAAAATAGGTAAGAATGAGAGAGTTGAGGTGCAGTTCCTTGCACCCTCTTACGCTATGTTAAATGTTAGTCTTCTTCTTTAACTAAGTTCAACCCTTCATAAGGGTCAACTTCTAATGCTTCGCAGTAGCGTAAAAACTCTATCACATCAAGGCGACGTTCTTGGTTTTCAATTTTACCAATAAAAGAATGTGGCGTACCCAGAACTTGAGCTAAGCTACGCATTGTATGGCCTTTTTCGTGACGCTTCGATTTTAACCACTTAGTTAACTTACCGTTTTCTTCAGAAGAAACAGTTTTACCCATCATATTAAACATCTCCTACTCGATGATTTCTTTAATTAATACCAATATGAAATTTGCCCGTCTCACATCAGCGGTGTACTGTATACCATAGGCTTGATACGAAAATCTATCATTTGTTCCTATGTACCAAATTAGGTATAGACTATATTTCTGTTAACACCTAATTAAAATTTAACTTTTTACCGACTTTTTATCCAAGCGTTAACAGGCATTAACTTTAACAAATTTTTTATAAAATGCACCAGAAAATGAAATAATTTATTTTTACTTTTAAAACAATCACTTACAAAATCAGATTAAGGAATAAATTGATGATAGAGAATTATTTATGATTAGACTACTGTTTTTAATACCTATTTTATTATGTGCTGGTTGGTTTTGGTTTTTAAGAAGCAACCATATTCCTCTGAAAAAAGGAAGGCGAGGATTTATCTACATACTAACATTTAGCACTTTTGTATTAGCATTCTTTGCATTAATGATCTACGTGACAAAAAAATAAAAAAGCCACGTATTAACGTGGCTTCTTCTCTAACTTAGAAAAGCTAAACACTAAAACTCGCACCGCAACCGCATGTTGTAGTTGCATTTGGGTTACTCACAAAAAAGCGTGCTCCCTCTAAGCCCTCTGTGTAATCCACTACACCATCAATTAAATATTGAATACTCATGGGATCAACAACCATAACCACACCATTTTTCTCAATTTCTAAATCACCTGGGTTGGCTTTTTCATCAAAAGTAAATCCATATTGAAAGCCAGAGCAACCGCCTCCTGTTACATAAACACGCAGTTTTAACTCAGGATTCTCTTCTTCTTCGATTAACTCTTTTACGCGATGTGCCGCAGCATCACTAAATTGAATTGGTAACTGTTCAGACATACTATTCGACCCTTGTACATTTTATAGCTGGATTATCTAATACCCGAGTATTTTAATCAAGTATAGTCATCGTACCTTAATTGATTAAAATTACACCACATCAATGTAGACTCAAAGGCAATGTCTAACTTAAGTCTTAAGGTGAATATTTATAACAAGCATAATATATAAATTCCCCCTCAAAATTTGGGTTTGCCACTAAGACGAAGTGACATTTTTTTGATAGACTTAAGTCTTTAATATGACATGGAATTAAGATATGTCGCTGGATACATTACGGCGTAGGTTAGCCAAACCCAAAACATCTGTACAATTGTGTTTACTCGGCGTATGTGCTGGTTTAATTGCGGCTATTCTGATCATCTTATTTCGTCTGACCATCATATTCATACAGTCTACTTTCTTAGACTCCCCAGATCACTTCTCGCAACTCCCTGAATTTCAACGCGTTGCACTACCGGTGTTTGCTGCATTACTCATTGCTTTGTTTGCTAATTTGACTGGCTTTAGACATTACCGGCTAGGTATTCCTTTCGTGATACACCGTATTAAACATCACTATGGACAAATGCCAATTTGGAACACAGCAAATCAATTTTTTGGCGGTGCCGTCGCACTTATTAGTGGATTTTCTGTTGGTCGTGAAGGCCCTTCCGTTCATATGGGAGCCACTGGTGCAAGTATTTTAGCTGAACGACTGCATTTACCAATGAATGCATCTCGTACCCTTGCGGGGTGTGGTGTAGCAGCGGGTATTGCCGCATCATTTAATACGCCACTTGCTGCTGTAATTTTTGTCATGGAAGTCGTTTTAAGGGAATACAAAATACATATTTTCGTACCCATTATGCTCGCGGCTGTCACAGGCGCCTTAGCCACTCAGTTTGTATTTGGCGCCAGCTCTGAGTTGGCGCTTATCAACATCACGCCATTGAGCTTTTGGCACTATCCCTATTTAATTATATGTGGTGTAATACTTGGTGCTGTAGCCTTTAGTTTCAATCAAAACCTCATGCTCATAATAAAAACATTTAAACCTCTAAGCATGTTACCAAGGTTACTTTTAGCAGGGTTAATTGCTGGCCTTATTGGTTATATGGTCCCCCAAGCCATGGGCTCTGGGATGAGTGCTATTACCATTGCTGTTGATGCACCTGAGAATATTCAGCTACTCACAACCATACTCATCGCCAAATTACTTGCAACATTATTTGCTATTGGGCTGGGCATACCAGGGGGATTAATCGGCCCTGTCATAGGACTTGGTGTTGTCATGGGGACTTTGATGTCGTTTTTTGCACAATTTATTACTCCAGGCGTCGATGTCAGTGGCACGTATGGCGTTTTAGGCATGGCTGGACTATTAGCTGCCACATTACACGCGCCATTGGCCGCTTTAACCGCGGTGATGGAGTTAACATCAAGCCATGAAATCATTGTACCAGCCATGCTGGTGATTTCCGCCGCCTATGTCACTGCACTACAAGTGTTTGGCAATCGCTCCATCTTTTTACAGCAGCTTGACTTCCAAGGCTTACCGTATCAAGTTTCACCTGCCAGTGAAGCACTACAAAAAGTCGGAATTATGGATGACATGGATGAGCACTTTAAATTACTCTACTCTGATGACAAAGATCAGATAAAAGAAACGCTTGGCGCAGTAAATAGTCAAACCCCTCTCATTGTATTTGATGAAGAAAATGGTTACCGGTTAGCTGAGTACGACCTCAATCTAATGAGCGACCAAAACATGAATATCTCTTACATTCCTCTGCAAGGGTTAAGCAGTCAAGCGACGTTATCAGATGCATTTGATGTCCTAAAAGACAAACGCAGTGGCGCTGTATACATTTATAACCAAAAAGACAATCGACAAATTATGGGGATATTACGATGGGATCATATCCGCCATATTTTAACCACTCGAAACAGCTTACTTTAAATTTGAGGGCACAATGAGCTTACTTTTGACTTATAAGGCACTACACCTTTTTTTCATGATCGCATGGTTTGCAGGTATTTTTTATCTACCGAGATTGTTTGTGTATCACGCTATGACACAAGAGAAGTCATGCAGCGCTATGCTCAAAATAATGGAACGTCGCCTCTTATTTTTTGTGACACCGTTCGCCATACTGACGCTCGTTTTTGGCGTACTCACCATTGTTGAATATGGACGAGAATGGTTTCGTCATAGCATGTGGTTACATTACAAATTGGTCTTTGTGATCGTGCTATACCTTTATCATGGTCTGTGCTTTAAATTACTCGCAGACTTTAAACATGATAGAAATAAACGTAGCGATCGCTTTTATCGCTATTTTAACGAGTTCCCTGTGCTCATGTTACTTGCGATTGTATTACTCGCAGTACTCAAACCAAGCCTTTAATTATGTTACAATGGCGCGCCAAATAACCATGCGACTGCATGCCCGTTATCATGGTGGTTTGCTGTGCCGCAAGCCCGTTGTCAATCTGTGATTAGGAACCACCCCATGTTAAGTTTCCAAGGTGAAAACATTCTTTCCGTGAATCAATTGGATCGAGAAGCAATTGAACATATTTTTGCTGTCGCAAAACAAATGGAACCTTATGCCAAAAAGCATAAGCGAACGCGTGTTTTAGAGGGCGCTATATTAGCCAACCTATTCTTTGAGCCAAGTACTCGTACCCGAGTGAGCTTTGGTACTGCATTTAACTTACTCGGTGGCATTGTCCGAGAGACAACAGGCATGCAAAGCTCTGCATTGGCAAAGGGTGAGTCTTTATACGACACTGCTCGTGTGATATCTGCTTACGCCGATGCCGTTGCAATGCGTCATCCTGACGCTGGTTCAGTGTCAGAATTTGCAACAGGTTCAGACGTCCCCGTAATTAATGGTGGTGATGGCCCCAATGAGCACCCAACCCAAGCATTATTAGACTTACTAACTATCGATAGAGAGCTTGGACGTTTTGAGCGTGGTATTGATGGGATGCATATTGCGTTAGTGGGGGACTTAAAATACGGTCGTACCGTACACTCCTTATCAAAATTATTATGTCATTATAAAGATATCCACTTTAGCATGGTTGCTCCAGATGGATTGCAAATGCCCGATTACATTTTAGATAGTGTCAGTAATGCAGGTCATAAAATAGAAATCGTGTCAAAAATGGAAGGTAACTTAGCTGCTGATATCGTCTATCAAACGCGTATTCAAGAAGAACGCTTTCCTTCTCAAGAAGAAGCAAACAAATACCGCGGTGGCTTTAGGATCAGCCAGGCCATTTATAACGCGCACTGTAAACCTAACTCAGTATTAATGCATCCACTACCGCGTGATAGCCGCAGTGATGCAAATGAGTTAGACAACGATCTCAATAATAACGACAACCTCGCTATATTCCGTCAAGTACAAAACGGTGTCTTGATCAGAATGGCGTTGTTTGCGTTAACGCTCGGTGTTGAAAACCAAATTACCAAGTATGAAGCCGATGTACCTTGGTTTAGCCGCAAGCGTAATAGTTAAATAATAGGAACTAAAAATGACCATTAGCCAAGATTTATTTTCCCGTGCACAAGCTTCTATTCCTGGCGGTGTAAATTCACCTGTGCGTGCATTTAATGGCGTAGGTGGTACGCCTTTATTTATTACCAAAGCCGAAGGCCCGTTTACATTTGATGCTGACGGTAATCGTTACATCGATTACGTTGGTTCATGGGGACCCATGATTTTGGGACACAACCACCCTGAAATTAAACGCTCAGTACTGGAAGCGGTCGAAAACGGTTTAAGTTATGGTGCGCCGACTGAAACCGAAATACTCATGGCCGAAAAAGTAAAAGCGCTTGTACCGTCTATTGAAAAAGTTCGTATGGTAAGTTCTGGTACCGAAGCTACCATGAGTGCGATCCGCCTTGCTAGAGGGTACACACAACGTGATAAAATCTTAAAGTTTGAAGGTTGCTATCATGGCCACGCAGATTCTTTACTTGTTAAGGCTGGATCTGGCGCTTTGACAATGGGAGTACCCAATTCACCAGGTATACCTGAGGACTTTGCTAAACATACACTTACGGTCTCTTTTAATGATTTAGAAGAAGTAAAAGCCATTTTTTCTGAATATAAAGATGAAATCGCGTGTATCATTGTGGAGCCTGTCGCAGGTAATATGAACTGCATTCCACCACAAGCTGGCTTTTTAGAAGGCTTACGTGAGGTATGTGATACCCACGGTGCGGTATTGATCTTTGATGAAGTTATGACCGGGTTCCGTGTCGCACTCGGGGGTGCGCAAGCATATTACAACATCCAGCCTGATTTAACTTGCCTAGGAAAAGTGATTGGTGGCGGTATGCCAGTAGGTGCTTTTGGTGGTAAACAGGCAATTATGGATTATATTGCCCCAGTCGGCCCCGTGTATCAAGCCGGTACGTTGTCTGGTAACCCTATCGCGATGGCTGCGGGTCTAAAAGCGCTGGAGCTATTATCTGTAGATGGCTTGCATGACGAGCTAGAAGCGAAAAGTAAAGCGTTATGCGAGGGTTTTCAGCAAGCTGCTGATGCCGCTGGTATTCCACTCACAACAAACTTTGCAGGTGGTATGTATGGCTTTTTCTTTACCGATTCGGAAACTGTCACGAGCTATCAACAAGCGACACAGTGTGATCTAGAGCGTTTTAAACAGTTCTTTCATCTAATGCTTGAAGAAGGCGTGTATTTAGCACCTTCAGCGTTTGAAGCTGGCTTTGTAAGTACAATGCATTCAGATGAAGATATTAAAAATACCATTTCAGCAGCTGAACGCGTATTTGCAAAACTCTAACTGTGCATGAGTTAAAGTCGTAATAAATCACTAAATTAAAGCCCATTAGGGCTTTTTTTATGTCTACTTACTTTATTTTGAACTAATATAAACATTTACACGGTCTACTATTCTCGAATATTTTTAACATTCAAAAGTGAACAATATGCAAGGATTAAGAACGCTCAGCGCGCCTGCAACACAATTTATGGCGCAATTAAAATATAAAACAAAAATTAGCTTAGTTTTCGGTATTTTGCTGGTTCCATTGAGTTTAAGCCTATTCTTTTTGACAAATATATTGTCAGACTCAATTCGGGTCAGTAAAGAACAACAACATGGTTTAAGCATTTACCCCAAATTACTCTCAAATATAATGCAAGAGCGTACTGAAAATAACCGACGCGTTGCTACTGCGGCTGGCTTTAAAATTGCAGCTCAAGAAAATTCATCGGTTTTAGAGCTCGTATCAATCCAGTCAAAATTGGCAATTGATGATAATTTAACTCGCTCGTATATAAATAGAACTTTAGTTGAATCAACGCCTCGATTACTGTCACAAATTAATGCAGTAGCAGAGCAAGCAAACAAAGTCATCAGCGCAGGACGATTCACTCCTGATAGTTTTATTGCACTATCGAATCTCAATAAAGGGCTCCCCACCTTTAATGAACAATTACAAAGTAAATTACAAGTTGCACTGCGAGCTATGCCAAGTACAAGAACAATATTACAACGACATATTGATGCTCTTGAGAAAAGCTTAGATGAATATAAAGCCGCTGTGACAGATAAACTCCTAGAACCAGATGATTTACAATTATCTCAAAATCAGTTTAGGCGCTTTCATCAAACCGTTCTTGATGATGTCAGCTCACTCGTTAACTCAGCAACACCTCAGTTAAAAGAATTACTCACGCACAAGCTCGATCAACAGCGAATGATACGAAACACCGTTGCTGTTGCTGCGCTAGTTAGCTTATTAATGGCTGTTTACTTAATGCTTGGTTTTTATTTTGCTGTTTCCGATAGCATTTCTAATTTTTCCCACACAGCAGCCAGAGCAGCCAATGGTGATTTAAGCGCGAAAGCAACAGCTCATGGTAAAGATGAAATGTCTATCATCGTAGAACAATACAATAAAGTGATTGATGCGTTTGTACATATACTAGAAGATGTTAATACTACCAGCAGTGATTTACATACAGCCACAAATCAGCTAAGCCAAATCAGTCAAGATACCCGTGATGATGTGGACCAACAGCAAAATAAGATCCAAACAATTCACGGAGCACTAAGTGAAATGGCGCACTCTGCTGATTCTGTTGAAACATCGGCACTACATGCAACTGAATTAGCCTCAACCGCAGCCCAACATGTCAAACAAGGGACAAAGAATACGACTGAATTAGCGCAACATATGACTGAACTACAACAAGAGTTTGAAGAAAGTCGCGGAGCACTCGATAAGCTCGCACAAGATAGTCAAAACATTAGTAAAGTCAGCGCTGCAATTAGCGAAATAGCTGAGCAAACAAATTTACTGGCATTGAATGCAGCCATTGAAGCAGCACGAGCAGGTGAACAAGGCCGTGGATTTGCAGTTGTCGCTGATGAGGTGCGTACACTTGCCAAGCGAACACAACAACAAACTGAAGAGATCCACAGCATTATTAGCTCCCTACAAAGTGCTTCTAACGACACGCAAAGTAAAATGCGCAACAGTGTTGAAAAAATGGAACTTGGTGTGAGCGCTGCTAACCAAACTAATCAAGTCCTGCAAGCTGCGGAACAGAGCATGATAGATATAGATAAACAAGGTCATTTAATTTCTGATCTAGTTAAACAACAATCCAACGCGACCCAACAAGCGCTTGCTGATTCTAGTGAAATTAGTAGCTTAGCGGAGCATACACTTACTTCTGCAGAAGCAACACAAGATGGCGCACACAAATTATCGACCATGGCAACTCACTTGCAAAGTGCTATGAGCCAATTTAAAACATAAGCACATTTATTTAGCCCAACAGAGCTAACACTTAGGTCTTGGCTCAAATTCACTCACTCGCACCGGTAACTGAATGACTTTCCCACAACTTGGCGGTGCTTGTTTCCCTGTCTGTTCATTGACAAAAGCCCAACGTATATCACTTGGTCGATTGTCAGCAATGGCTTGTGGGTTAAGCGGTTTTAAATAACGTATATACAATTCAAGTGCACCACTGGCTCCCGTTAAACCCGTTGGTCGGTTATCATCTCGGCCTAACCACGTCACTGTCACTGTATTATGGTCAAATCCAGCAAACCAACTGTCTCGCAAGTCATTGCTTGTACCTGTTTTCCCTGCAAGTTGAATGGAAGGAAAATGCGCGTTGAGGCGTCGAGCCGTGCCATCTTTTGTTACTCTCTTCAGACCATACTTCGTCATATAACTCGCATCATCAGAAAAACGTTTCTCGGCATCTACTTGATGTTCATAAATCACTTTACCTAATGCATTCGTCATCGCCGAGATACTGGTTAACTTGCTATATTCGCCATTACGGGCAAGCGTGCTATATATTTGTGCTACATCAAAGCTTGATAACTCTAGGGCACCCAATAGCAAAGACGGATACCGGCTAACATGACCTTCAAAGCCGAGTTTTGTAAGTGAGTTCGCCACATTATGAACGCCAATATCAAGTCCTAAATTAACAACGGGGATATTGATACTACGACTAAATGCTCTAAACAGCGGCATACTACCACGAAATTTATGATCGAAATTCTCAGGTGTCCACGTATCCCCGGCTTCATCTGTGACTTGTAATGGCGCATCCTCTAATAAGGTACCTAAGTTGTACTGGGGTTGTTCTAATGCCGTTAAGTAGACAGCAGGCTTCACCAGCGAACCAATATTTCGTTTAGTGTCTAAAACCCGATTAAAGCCACTAAAACGCACGTCTCGACCCGCAGCAAGAGCTGATACACCGCCCTTCTCTACATTAACTGCCACCATAGCCGTTTCAAGTTGCTTTGTTTTAAAACGTCGCTCTAAATAAGGCAAACCTTCACGAATAGCATCTTCCATTGCGGTTTGTTTTTGTAGATCAAAATAAGTAAAGATCCGCACTCCAGCATGAATAATTTCTTGGTTTGGAAGTAACCTTTTGAGCTCTCGATCCACTAACTCTAAATAACCAGGGTAGCTTTTGTGCAAACTATTTTTTAATGATTGAATCTTTATTGGCCTGGCGAGTGCCGCTCGAAATTCATTTGTCGTGATATGGCCTGATTCAACCAGCAAACGCAGCACTAAATCTCTACGTTCTCGAACCCTTTCAGGGTAACGTCTTGGATTATAATATGAAGGTCCTTTCACCATCGCAATCAATAAGGCTATTTGATCAAACTCAAGTTCATCCACTGGTTTAGCAAAGTAAAACTCCGCCGCCAACCCCATACCATGAACGCCTTGGTTATATGCTTGACCTAAATATACTTCATTTAAATACGCCTCTAAAATTTCATCTTTGCTGTAGCGATAATCTAAGATCAGCGCAATAAAAGCCTCATTGATTTTGCGGACTATCGAGCGCTCTCGAGTTAAGTAAAAATTTTTAGCTAACTGCTGCGTTAACGTACTGCCCCCTTGTACCGTCCGGCCAACTTTAATATTGGTATAAAATGCCCGCATAATAGACCACAATGACACACCGTGATGCTCATAAAAGTCTCGGTCTTCGACTACAAGTAATGCTTGCTTCAATATATTTGGGAACTTATCTAAAGGAACAAACTCTCGATCTTGATTACTTTCATTACCAATGCGTGCTATTTGAACTGGCTCTAATCTGGCCGATTTCACTCTACGACCATCTTGACCAACAATACTCGCAAGCTTTTTACCTGCAAAGTTTAAAGTAAATATTTGTGCTTGCTCAGCACCATCATGGAAGTTAAACGTTCGTCGATGTACTTTAATCGTGCGGCCTTGCTGCACATACTGCCCAGTTCGATTGAGTCGATTAACATGCGAATAGTTAAGGCGCTTTAACTCCCATAAAACTTCGTCCTCTGATAAGTATTGGTCGGGATAAAACGTCATTGAACGCGCATAAACTTGCACCGGCAATTGCCATTTGTTCCCCTCGAACTGACGTGTAATCTTGGCATCTAAATACACGACATAAAACGCAACCATCACAATACACGCCAAACTGCCTTTCCAAAATAGATTCCAGATTGTTTTCAAAATGCGCTGTTTAATACGCTGTAATGTTGAGAGTTTAGAGGGCATTTTTGCCGCTTTTTTTCGGGGCTTTGCTTTTGTCGTTTTTACATTTCTTTTACTAGGTGGTTTAACTGTTTTATCAGTACTTTTTTTAGAACCCGCGCTTTTGTCTGCCATGCCTACCGTACTAGAGGGAGCGTTAAATAGTGGATAAGCCTAGAGTACCTCAGATTAACCTGACCTGAAAGATACTACGGGCCTAAAAGGCCCGTTATCTTGAGATATCGTGATGCAAGTTACTGTGAGCGAACACTCACAAACTCTGGGTAGGCGTCAATACCACAGTCATGCTGATCCATTCCATTGATTTCTTCTTCCTCTCCAACACGAATTCCTATCGTGCTCTTTAGTAAAGCCCATACTAAATACGACACAATAAATACAAACCCTAAAATACTTATTAAGCCAATAAACTGAATTCCAAACGTCGCATCTGAATTAGAAAGAGGAACTAACATAATACCTAACATGCCACATGTACCATGAACTGATATTGCACCAACTGGGTCGTCTACTTTCGCCTTATCTAAAAACACAATACTGAATACCACTAATGAACCACCCAATGCGCCTAACAGACAAGCCAGTAAAGGGGTCGGCGATGCTGGCTCGGCGGTAATAACAACCAAACCTGCCAAGGCACCATTTAACACCATCGTTAGGTCCGCTTTTCGCCATAATGCCTTACACACTAGTAGTGCTGCAATCGCGCCAGTTGCAGCAGCTGCATTTGTATTAAGCAAAATTTGGCTAACCGCAATCGCATTATTTTTATCTGCGATGAATAACTGTGAGCCACCATTAAAACCAAACCAACCCATCCATAAAATAAAGGTACCCAATGTTGCTAGTGGCATATTTGAGCCCGGTATAGGGTAAATCTCACCGTTTTTACCATATTTACCTTTTCTTGCGCCTAACAATAATACCCCCGCTAATGCAGCTGCTGCTCCGGCTCCATGAACAATAGCCGAGCCAGCAAAATCTACGAACCCTAAGTTAGATAAAAACCCTCCCCCCCAAGTCCAATAGCCTTCAATAGGATAGATAAAGCCTGTCAGCACCACCGTAAATGCAAGAAATGCCCATAATTTCATACGTTCAGCAACAGCACCCGATACAATAGACATCGCGGTCGCAACAAACACCACCTGAAAAAAGAAGTCGGCCTCTAAAGCATGATCTGCTTCAGCGCTCGCAGCACCAATTAAAGCACCAAAGCTAGGCACTACCCCACCCTCCGTGTTACCGACATACATAATATTGTACCCAATCAATAAAAACATGGTGCATGCTATGGCATATAATGCAATATTCTTGGTCAAGATCTCTGTGGTGTTCTTAGAGCGGACTAAGCCAGCTTCGAGCATGGCAAAGCCAGCAGCCATCCACATCACCAGTACCCCTGAAATTAAAAAGTAAAATGTATTTAGCGAAAATTTAAGTTCTATAATTGCGTTTTCCATAATTTGGTCCTCAAATAGCTTCTTCGTCTAATTCACCAGTACGGATCCGCACAATCTGATCTAGTTCGTATACAAATATTTTTCCATCACCTATTTTCCCTGTATGAGCAGCCCGTGTAAGTACATCAACAACACGTTGTGTATTTTCGCTGTGTGTTGCAATCTCTAGTTTAATTTTAGGAATAAAATCAACCTGATATTCAGCACCTCGATAGAGCTCAGTATGTCCTCGCTGTCGGCCAAAGCCTTTTACATCAATGACAGTCATCCCTTCCACCCCCAGATCTGCCAGCGCTTCTCGTACTTCATCCAATTTAAATGGTTTTATTATTGCACTTATCATTTTCATTGTTAGTCCCCTTAGGACAGGCTTATCCTGTAGTGACAACAATCCAACCTTCATGCCAATAATTTTTTGTTTTTTATTTCATTAAGTTAACTATCGAGGGAATATGAATTGCATAAAAAATGCACCAGTAAGGTGCATTATTAAGATAGCTGGGCTGAACTGGTGCGTACAGATTAACTGTTCACTACAACACAATTACGCTGCTGGGCTTTGGCTTGATACAAGGCTTTATCCGCAGCACGCATAATTTGACTTAATGAGCCATAATTACAAAAAGCCAAACCTATACTGACAGTACAAAATAGAGTTTCATCATTAATGTCAAACTCTGTTTTTGCCAACCTATGACGAAAATCATTCATCGCTTGCTCTGCAACTTGCATATTATTCCCAGGTAAAACAACAGCAAACTCCTCTCCACCAATTCGCGCCACCGTACAATGGTTAAATGCGCTTTTTAATAAGTCTGCAACTTGAGTTAAAACTGAATCTCCGCCCTCATGACCATATTTATCATTAATACTTTTAAATAAGTCTAAATCAAGTAACGCTAAAATATATTGCTCAGGTTTAGATTTAAATAACTTTTCCGCTTGTTGACAAAAAAACCGACGGTTATAAAGCCCAGTTAAATAATCACGGTGTGCATATTCTTTTATCTCAGCAATTAAATTTAGCTGCTCCATTGTTTGCATAATGCGGCAATGAAACTCTTCATTCATAAAAGGTTTTGCTAAGAAATCATTAGCACCAAATTTAATAAATTTAGCCGAGAGACCATGACTGCCCGCACCTGATAAACCGATTATGGCCAATTCATCACGTCCGCGGCTATTACGAATAGCTTTCACTAATTCAAAACCATCCATCGTTGGCATCGCATAATCAGTAAGCAATAACTTAATGTCATAGTCTTCTTTAAGCATATGCAAAGCTTGCTCACCATCTTGAGCTTCGAGTACAGTAAACAGTTGCTTTTCCAGCATCTGCCTCATAACTGCCCGGCTGATCATTGAATCATCAGCGACCAGCGCCTTGCATCCTTGATTACGTAACAAGCGCGAAACCAGTTTAACCGCGTAAAGGTATGAATCTCGGTTATCTTTGATTACATAATCAACCACACCCAGTTCTAGCATTTGTTGGCGACTATATTCGTCAATTTTAGACGTTAAAACCACGGTAGGTACATTTTGTCTTAATGTCAGTTGAACAACCTCTCCATCCATCGCATCTGGTAATGTGAGATCCACTAACGCCAATGTATATTGATGTTGGTTTAAATATTCTTGGCTTTCTTTTAAAGACCAAGCAAAATCTATCTCAACCTCTAAATATAGGCTGGCCAAATGACGCAGAACTTGCTGCACCACTTTACTGTCTTCAACAATTAACACTCTTTGCATGGGAATGAGGCTCTATTACTACTAAGAGAAACTTAACGGATCAAGAATTTAAGAAAATAAATACTTTAATACGACATAATTAAGTCGTAAATATACGCGATTTTTGTTACAAAAAAAACCACAAATACGTTACAAACTACAATCAATTGAGCATTTTTAACTAGTCTTATTTTATTACTTACAACAATCTCATTGAGCACACCATTAAACTCAAATCCTTTGCAATAATGGCCCAAACCTTATTTAATAGATCAATTGTGAAAAGTAGGACTGATATGAAACTCATTAAAGCATTGGTGCTTATCGTCACCTTTATTAGCACAGTGGCATCAGCCACTGAAAATAGCAGAGCTATTGATGTTGATAGCCATATTATTACTAAACATAAAGCGACTATTAATAATCAAAAAATAAATTATACGGTTAACACTGGCACCCAGCCAGTGTGGAATACACAAGGTCATCCCATTGCAACATTACATTATACCTACTACAAAAAAGACAAGGTAAAAGATGACAGTAAACGCCCGCTATTAATTTCATTCAACGGCGGGCCGGGCTCTGCATCTGTTTGGATGCACATCGCTTATACAGGGCCAAGAGTTCTAAAAATAGATAATGAAGGGTACCCAGTGCAGCCATATGGCTTACAAGACAACCCTTTTTCAGTGCTGGATGTTGCAGATATTGTGTTCGTAAACCCAGTCAACACCGGATACTCTCGCGTACTCCCCAATAAAGATGGCACTATGCCCAGCAAAGCGGACCAGAAAAAATGGTTTTTTGGGGTCAATGCTGACATTAAATACCTCAGTGAATGGTTAAACACCTTTGTCACTCGTCATAATCGTTTTCGCTCACCTAAATTTCTCATTGGTGAAAGCTATGGCACAACCCGTGTTTCTGGGTTAGCTCATGCATTACAAAATCAACAATGGATGTATATTAATGGCGTCGTTTTAGTATCACCAACTGACATTGGCATCAAACGCGAAGGCCCCATGAAAACCGCTAACCGCCTACCGTATTTTGCCGCAGCCGCGTGGTATCACAAAGCATTGGAGCCCAGCTTACAAAATAAAGATTTATTAGAAGTATTAGCTGAGGTAGAGACTTATACTATTAATCAATATTTACCAGCTTTGGCCAAAGGCGCTTTTATTGGTACCAAAGAGAAAACAAGCACCATTGCACAGGTAGCCAAATACAGTGGCCTATCTGAAAAGTTCGTAGCACAAAATAACCTAGACATCCCCACTGACGCTTTTTGGAAAGAGTTATTAAGGAGCAAAGGATTTACCTTAGGCCGATTAGATTCGCGCTATTTAGGTATTGATAAACGAGATGCTGGTGACAGTCCAGACTATTGGCCAGAGCTGACATCGTGGTTGCATTCATTTACACCAGCCATTAATTATTACTTAAGAGAAGAGCTCAATTATAAAACTGACGTTAAATATAATATGTTTGGAGATGTCTACCCTTGGGACCGCAGTAATAATGAAACAGGTGAACAACTTAGATTAGCGATGGCTCAAAACCCTTACTTGAATGTGATGATTCAAGCTGGCTATTATGATGGCGCTACTAATTATTTTGATGCTAAATACACTCTTTGGCAACTAGACCCCAGTGGAAAAATGCGGGATAGATTAAGTTTTAAAGGGTATCGTTCAGGGCATATGATGTACTTACGTCGTGCCGACCTTAAAAAATCAAATCAAGAATTGCGCGAGTTTATTCAATCTTCATTACCTAATCCTGATGAAGCTGCAAAATATTGATATATACAAGTGTGAAGATGTTAGCTAATGCATTTTCACACTGGCTCCGATAATAACTAACTGAAAGTTGGCCCTCCCTCCTGTGCTTTGATAATATTGCTTTTTTATAACATCTTTAGGGGCGTAAAGATGCAAGGTACCTTGAGCAAGTTAAAAGCACAACTCACTGATCCTATTCAGTATCAATTACCTGTTGGTGATGCACTAATAGATCTTAACCCGTTTATCGGCAAGCATATTACATTAACTCACACAGGCAATATATTTTGTAGCAACTGCGGTAAAAAAACCAAAAAGAGCTATTCTCAGGGGCATTGCTTTGTATGTATGAAAAAGCTCGCAAGTTGTGACATGTGTATCATGAAGCCTGAAACTTGTCATTATGATCAGGGAACCTGCCGAGAGCCTGAGTGGGGCGAAAACAATTGTTTCACTCCTCACTATGTATATTTGGCCAACACATCAGGTTTAAAAGTGGGTATTACTCGACACACCCAGATCCCTACTCGTTGGATAGATCAAGGCGCAACACAAGCACTCCCTATTTTTAAAGTACAAACCCGATTACAATCAGGACTGGTAGAAGTTGCACTTGCAGAGTTCATTGCGGACAAAACAAATTGGCGCAACATGCTCAAAGGCATTAGTGTTGATGCCGATCTCAAAGCTGCAGCGGAACAGTTAATTCCACAAATCCAGAAAAAGCTCAGTGAACTTGCCGAGTTGTTTGGTGCAACCGCCATTGAATTGCTCGACGAAGAGGTCGTAGATCTCTCATTTCCTGTTGACGTATACCCAAAAAAAGTGAGCTCATTCAACTTTGACAAAAACCCCGAGGTCAGTGGGACGTTACAAGGGATCAAAGGACAGTACTTAATCTTTGACACTGGGGTGATCAATATTCGAAAGTTCACCTCTTATGAAGTCAACTTTGCGCAATTATAAAAATTAATCCAATTAGTCGCAGCCAGAGGCTTACAAAACAAGAAGCCTTGTAGTGTATGACAACCCAGTTTTTGTAGAAATTGACGTTGCTCTGGCTTTTCTACTCCTTCTGCAACAACATGTAAATTCAGTGCTTTCGCCATCGCAATGATCGCGCTTACAATTTCACTATTGCCATATTCATCGGGGATTTTTGCAATAAAACTGGCATCAATTTTTAAGATATCTATTGGTAGCTTGGTCAGATAACTTAACGCCGAATAGCCTGTTCCAAAGTCATCTAAAGCAATTGATACCCCCAAATTTTTCAGTTTTTTTAACTCTGCTTTGGCATCATGTAAGTTGCTAATAAAGCTGCTCTCTGTCAGCTCAAGTTCCACGTAACGACCGTTTAAACTATGCTTATTTAACGCATGTGCAACTGTCATTGTAAGGTCCCCTTGACACAAATGCTGTGCGGAAACATTGATTGCAATACGTCGAATATCTACCCCCTGATATCGCCAAAACGCCATTTGCTCACATGCTCGATTAATCACCCATTTATCCAACTGTATGATAAGGCCCAACTCTTCGGCAAGCGGAATAAACTGCGCTGGTGAGATCATACCCAAGTTAGGATCATGCCAACGCAGTAAACACTCTACACTGCTGATCCTGTTACTTGTTAAGCATTGCAATGGTTGAAAATATAATTCAAACTCATTGTTATCAAGTCCGCTCTGGAACCGGCTAAGCATTGATAAGCGTTCCAACGAACGTGCATTCATTGAGGCCCTATATAATTGAAAAGAGTTTCGACCAATTTCTTTTGAACGGTACATAGCAACATCAGCATGTTTCAGTAGCGCTTCACTGTCCAACCCATCTTCGGGGTAAATTGCAGCGCCGATAGATGCGGTAGCAGTAACACATATTTCCCCCAGTTCAAATGGCACACTCAACTGTTCTAAAATCTTATTTGCAAACTCGACAACACTGTCAATATCACTCACTTCTGTGAGCAAAATAACAAACTCATCTCCCCCTAAACGTGCCAGAGTATCCCCTTCTCTGAGTTCTTTCTTTATACGTTCACTGACTTGGATCAATAATTGATCCCCAGCACTGTGCCCTAATGAATCATTTACTTCTTTGAAACGATCAAGATCAATAAACATAACCGCTAACGTTTGCTTATCTCGATGTGCCCCGGCTAGCGCCATAGATAAGCGGTCATGAAATAAACGCCTATTTGGTAAGCTCGTTAGCTCATCAAAATACGCCAACCTTACTATTTTTTCTTCTGCATTTTTACGCTCGGTAATATCACTAAAAATCGCCGCATATAAAACATCTTCGCTATAAGGCTCTTTGATCTCAATGATTGTTAGCCATTCAACATATACATCGCCATTTTTTTTCCGGTTACAAATTTCACCTTGCCAAACTCCTTTATCATGAAGCTGTATCCACATTTTTTCGTAATACTCTGCACCATGTATCCCAGAACTCAACAAACTCGGATTCTGACCTAATACTTCATAATCCTGATAACCTGTCAGTATGCTAAATGCAGGGTTTACTTGAATGATCTCTCCATCACATCGAGTAATCATGATGCCATCTAATGAGGCATCAATGATGCGGTTCGCTAAGTAGAGGTTCTTTTCTGATTTTTGTAATGCAACATCACGTTGTGCTAAAACCTTCTCAAGCTCACTGCAATAAGCAGTTTCAATTTCCGTTAAAACGTTCTTAAGTGCCAACAATCCAATCACTAACTCTGTTTTCGGATCTTTAACAACCAAGTGCCGAATCGATTTAGATGTCATTAACCGGTAGGCATCAAACAAACTGTCTTCCGGTGTCACAGAGTACATTGGGTAACTTGCTAGTTGCCAACAGACCATTCGCCAGTCAGGATTTAACACCATATAGGCGATATCGCGTTGTGTAATAATGCCATATTCAGCTAATGTTTCGTTAAACACTAACACCGCAGTATCACGCTTTTCTTTCATTGCATTGATGGCGACAGATATACAGTCATCGCTTTTTAGTACACTAATTTTTCGTTCAAAATGATCTGCGATCGATCGAAAGTGTAAGTAGTGATCTAAGCCCTGATTACGCACAATATCAGATAAAGACACCGCGCCTATGGCCTGATTATCTTCATCTTTCACCAAAAGGTGCCTTATCCCTAATTGGTGAAACTTGATTGTCGCTTCTCCTAAGGTTTTATTGATGCGAATGTCGTGCACAGGCGACGCCATCAATGCCCCTATCGGCGTGAGAGAAAATGTTGGATTCTCAAAATTCAATTTAACACTATCTGATTCCGTCCAAATGCCAACGATGCGCTCATTATCGGTGACAAAAATAGCACTCACTTTATCCGCTCTCATCAGTTTTACAGCATCAACCAAAGGTGTGCCTCGCCCACAAGAGAGTAACCGATTAGAAAATATATCTTTAATTTGTAATTGACGGTTATCAGTTTCCATAAGCTCAGTCTCGCTTTTTAGCAATCCGAACCAGTATAATGTTGCTCATCATTCATACTTTGATTAAGAACAAAAAATGACAATAAAATCCTACCCTTTAATATTATGCTTTCCAGGGAGTATTGACTTTATTTACAATGAAGAATGCTTAAAAACATCATTATATTACATTGATAAACAAACACTTAAAGATATAATTGTGATATACGAAAATGGCGAATGCTATAATTTATCACAGCAACTAGTTAGCCCAATCAACCTAGACACATTAACCCGATTAGTGCAGCAATCACTTATTAACGAAGGTCAGTGCTGCGTTGAAAAAATACTTTTAACTTCACCCTCTCAGGCTTTCCCTTTGTTAAAAAGTATTTCGTAATCTCTCTATTTTGACTCAACCATTAACCAACGCTTTAATATGCGTGACAGCACTGCGCCCCAATGCTGACAAATCATACCCACCTTCTAAATAAGAGATGATACCAAGTGCATGACTATCATTAACAAATTGCACTACTTGCTCTGTGAACCATTGATAATCTGACTCGATAAACTTCAAGCTACCCATCTCATCTTCTAAATGCGCATCAAAACCCGCGCTAATAAAAATGAGCTGAGGAGAGAATTCAATCAGTTTCGGCAACCATTGTTGAGTGAATAAAGCACGTAAATCATGACCATCACTGGCAATTGGCAGTGGTGAATTTAACACTGTATCTGTATTTTCAATCGCTGTATTTGGGTAAAAAGGATATTGAAACAAAGAGCAAAATAATACATTTGGATCTGCTTTAAAAATATCTTGTGTGCCATTACCGTGATGAACATCTATATCCAGAATCGCAACGCGCTCTACTCCCTGCTGTTTGGCATATGCAGCGGCTATCGCAACATTGTTAAATACACAAAACCCAGCAGATGTGTGCTGGTTAGCATGATGCCCTGGCGGGCGAACACTACAAAAAGCGGCATCCAAATTACCAGCCAACACTTCATCGACAGCTAAAAGACCAGCGCCAATAGCACGCTCAATGGCTTTAAATGAATCCGGACATAACCAAGTATCACCATCTAACTCACTCAGACCCTGTGTAGGTAATTGCGTCAACACTTTATCTATCAGCGCGCTATCATGCACCAAGCCTATATGTGCAAGCGTTGCCGCAGGTGCTTGTTTTTGTGCAACAGCAATATCTAATCCTGACGCCAACAATCTATCAGCTATTGCATCTAACCGAGCGGGACATTCTGGATGTTCAGTTATCATCTTATGCTTACGGCAATATGGGTGACTGATCACAGCTGTACGCATGTTAGCTCCTTTTAAGTAGTTTGATAGCAACTCATATTCTAACATGCAGTGTAGCAAAGCCGCCTGCACCGGACTTTGCGACTTTGGTGTAATGACCCGAGTTTATTTCGCCTTTAACTTCAAATCGTGAAAGTCAAAGCTAAAATCCGAAATATCTGGATTCACAAATTCCATTGTAGCATGGCTGACAGCCTGCTCTTTATTCAGTTGAAAATAAATATAGGCATCAGCTTCAAGGCGCTGCTCATCCCAGCGAATAACAAACTGATTGCCTGAAACATGTTCTAATTGGCCTTTTAACATTTTGGTATGTGTAAAATCGATACGCAACTTACCGTCCAGTGATTCAACAATAACATCTCCATACCACTGGCTCGTGAGCGTCCCAGTATAATATTGCAGCGGTAATGGCGCTTGCTTTACCGCTGGCGAAACAACCCCAGCCTCCGCGTACAACTTCGCCTTCTCTGACTTATATTCAGTGGCTAATAATGTAACCCAATCTTTATCTGTTCTCCCCAAAGCATCTTCAAATACTTCATGGATTATCGCTGTCAGTGCTGGATATGCTTGTTGATTTGATAACACCACTACACCTAGTTTTTTCTCTGGGATCATCGCCACTTGTGATACCATCCCTAAGATCCCACCACCATGGCCTAGCTTTTTATAACCAAAATAATCTTCGATAGCCCAGCCAAGACCATACCCTCGAAACTGCTGACGATAGGCATCAAACGATGACTGCTTGGGCAACCTCATAATATGAGGGTGCCACATTTGCACCTGATGTTCGGCATTATACAATTGCGCTCCTTGTGGTGTTTTACCAGCGGCTAATTGCGTCAACAACCACTTGCTCATATCATCTACATTGGATGCAATTGCACCGGCACCACGAAAGTCTTGCAAATAGTCGACAAAAAAAGGCGTTAGCTTGCCATTATCAGGGATATTACCTGTCGCCCAATTCTTATTATCCTTTTCGATACGTGAGAATCCCGCTTTCGACGCTTGCATGCCTAATATTTTAAAAATGCGCCGCTCAACAAATTCACGCCAGCTTACACCAGATACTCGAGCGATCACTTCACCTGCAACAACAAACATTAAATTGTTATATGCATATTCACTACGAAAGCTGGAAGCTGGGGGAATATGCTGTAACCCTTGGATAATATCTTGCACTGATTTATCCGTATCAGGCCAAATCATCAAATCGCCAGCACCTAACCCCAACCCACTACGGTGGCTTAATAAATCTCTGATAGTCATATGTGCTGTTGCATACTCATCGTACAGACGAAACTCAGGTAAATGTTGAGTCACTTTGTCGTCCCAACTTAATTTTCCGTCATCTATGAGCATAGCAATGCTAGCAGCAGTAAATGCTTTAGAGTTTGAGGCTATACCGAACAGTGTATACTCATCTACTTTAGCGCCCGAAACGATATCTCTGACACCATAGCCTTTTGACAATACGACCTGATCATTCTCCACAACAGCAATCGCAATACCTGGAATATCAAATTGCGCCATCGCAGCATGAACAGCTTTATCGACATCGGCAACATTCACTGTTACCTGATCTTTCGCCTCTGCAAATTCGCTCTGCACTAACAGAAGAGCGGTTGCGACTAACGTTCTAAAAGGTTTCATTATTTTTTACTTCTTTATTTTTATAAATCGAAAGCTCATTCGCTGAACGGCATTTTTGCACATCAACAACACTACGCTGTTGCTGAATGCATTCTAAATAAGGTAGCGGAAAGCCATGCTCCAACGCGCCCGCATACACATGCTGAACATACCAATCAAATGGCAGCTGATCCGCAATAAACGTATTTGCAATGTAACAATATGCGCTCACCTGTTCTCCTGAGATCAGCTGCACCAAGATCTCAGTTCGGTCGTAACGAGTCCCTTCAATATTATCAAGCAACAATTGTTCCTGCGCGTTCAAGGCATAGAGCACACCAAAAACCACGCTATGCTCAGAATGGGTTCGGTGAATATTGCATTTTGCGGAACCATCTGTACTTAACATTGAAAAATTAAGTTCAAAACCATACAACTGTGCGACACCCACTTTTTTGGCCTGCGGCAAGCGCGCAAGCAGTCGTTTACTCGACATATTTGAGCCAAACGCAAAATTATAATAAGTCGCTATTTTCATTGTTGAGTACTCATTAAATAACGACTCTAATCGCCAGTGCAATTAAAATCACGCCTATTCCTCTATCAAACCAATGACCCGCTTTGTGAAAAAATGCCCGTACAGTATCTTTAGTTAGCATGACCGATAAGAAAGAAAACCACAGCCATGTGGCTATGGCCATATAGCCACCATATATCGCCTGCACATAACTGGGTGTATCTGCGGAAATAACTAACGTAAACAAAGATAAGAAAAATAAGGTTGCTTTAGGATTTAATGCATTCACTAAAAAACCGCGGCGTAATGCCATAAAGTTAGATTCAATATGTGCAGTATGCTGAGGCTGTGCAACAGAGTTCGTATTGGCTTGCGCCTGCAATGCTTGCAGCCCCATGTACGCTAAATACGCACCCGCGACATATTTTAAAACATTAAAGGCAGCCTCTGACTGAGCTAATAAAATAGCAACACCAAATAGACAGTAAGTAACATGTACAAGAATTCCCAGTGCGACCCCCGCACTAGTCCATAAAGCATTTGCGCGCCCTTGCTGGACGCTTTGTTTTAACACAAGTGCAAAATCAGGACCTGGGCTTGCTACCGCAAAAAAATGCGCTATCGCTATCAGCAAAAACTCATCAAGATAGGCGAGCATGACGCTGCTCCTCAAGGGCCAACAATATTGGGTTTGGCGTGTCATTAATATACAATTTCAACTGCTTTTGTGCTTTTTTGTAAACGCTGCGCAAGTGAGGCTTCAAATGCTTTTTACCATCAACTTGAGGTTTGAAATGACAAATTAACGCGTGCATAAAAACGGTTTGTGGTTCAGTCAACGCTGCCTGACGGTTCGCATATGGATTATAACATGACCCACATCCGCCCTTAAACTGATACACCGTATTACTCATCATGACACCAAACCCCAAAAAACAAGCCAACGCATCGCTTGCTGCGGCAATTTGCTCCTCACCTCCTGGGGGTAACACGCCTCGATGGTAAATCATCACAGTGGCGAGCGAGCCAGCAAAGCTCGCAACTAAATCTTGTGGCTGATTGATCTGATTAGGGTTATAAGACAATTGCATATTCAGTGCAGGGGGGTTAACTAATTTCGCTTTTTCACCCCGTATTTCATCAATAAAGCTAAACATAGGCATACTTTGTTGCGGCATATGTTGTTGCGGGTTAACCACACTAATTGGCCATGCTTGCATGCCCGCATAATGGCTTACTCGATTAAATACGGTACTGGCCATCTGTTCGACACTCGTTACTTGGTCTGGAAAAAATGCGCCTGTGGGCTCAATGATCTGAGTTTCAGTCATAAAATATTGGCCATCAAACTGCTCACATGCCCATACAAAAGTGTCAATTAGCCACTCAACTTCTGAGTCGCTTAATAATGGTTGTGATTTAAAAAGTGTCAACATAACTTACTTTGCCTTATTTGCCCATTCCCATGCCTGTGTGCCGTACAATGGTACAGTAGACAGGGCATGGTGGTGACTACCACTGGTCTCTTTTGTTGAATACGATAAATAAATTAAACTACGTGTCGGTGCGTCAAAAATACGTCTCACTTTGAGTGACTTAAATAAAATGCTTTTCGAGGTTTTAAATACAATTTCACCACTTTTCGACAAATCAATCTCCTGTAACTGCGCAGCAGTTATTGGGCCTGTTTGGCGGCAGGCAATAGACATATCAGAGGGGTCTGAAAAATCAAGATCTGCTTCAACATGGCTAATATGACAAGTCACGCCGCTGACCAACGGGTCTTGCTGAGCTGACACAACAACATCTTTGGTGGTGAATAATCCTAGACTTACTTTCGCTGCATCATCTGAACATGCAGATAAACTACTAATGCACAGTAATAACCCAACAAGTTTATAATTAAACATTTGGCTTTGCTCCTTAACTTCCTTAATATAATTGGCATTTACGCATAAACTACACAATAAGTCACCATGCCACACCTGATCATTGAACATTCTCATAACTTGCCCATTTGTGACAATGACCTATTAGAAAGTCTACATAATGCTGCTGCGTCAACGCTATTATTTGACCCAAGCATGATAAAGTCACGCTTGATTCAATTTCAGCAATACAAACTTGGTAATGAAAAGTGCGGTTTTGTTCATGTGCAAGCGCATATCATGACTGGTCGAACTATCGAGCAAAAGCAGCACCTCAGCGACACTTTATTTCAACAACTGCAAATACAGCTGACCGACAAATGGCAATTAAGTGTTCACATTTACGATTTAATACCACAAATATATCGAAAAAACTGAACTGAGTCGGTAGCTATCGTATAATAGAGTATTAGTTACATTTTCGAATGAGTTTATATGAAATTTCCATGTCGAATTGACAAGTTTGTCAGTCATCTAACCGAGCTTCCACGGACTAAAGTCAAAGCTGGTATCAAAAAAAATAAAGTCACCGTTAACGGCGAAACAATTACTAAGTTTGACCATTCCATCACTCAAGATGATGTCATTACTTGGCAAGGAGAGCAAATAAAGTACTTAGGAAAACGCTATTTTATGCTCAATAAACCCGCAGGTTATGTGTGTGCAAACAGTGACGAATTACATGCAACTGTGTTCGATTTATTACATGAAACAAACTTAAAAGATTTTCATGTTGCGGGTCGTCTCGATCTTGATACAACGGGACTTGTGTTACTAACAAATGACGGAGAATGGTCGCATCAGATTACGTCCCCAAAAAAACAAAAGTACAAAACCTACCTTGTTGAAACTAAAGAAGTAATAACCGAGGATTCATTACAACAGCTACGCCATGGCGTACAACTTCATAATGAAAAAATGCCAACATCACCAGCGTTGGTTGAACAACTTGCAAGTTATAGCTTACGCCTTTCTATTTATGAAGGTAAGTATCATCAAGTGAAAAGAATGTTAGCAGCTGTTGGTAATAAAGTTGTTGAATTACATAGAGAAAATATTGCAGGCATCGAGCTTGATCCAACACTCGAAGCGGGTGAATACCGATTACTTTCAGAGCATGAAGTCAACATAATCAATGCAAGGTAACCGTATTTTTATGGGATTATGAGTAAATATCATCTCATTTTCCCCAAAAATGCGTTATATCTTACTTACATGATAACGATAAACATGATAGTTGTTAAAGCTAAGCATGTTTAAAGGGGTTTTTTGTGTTTTCATCATTTACTTTAAGAATTAAAATAATATTTTTCGCAGCGGCTTTTTTTCTCTCACTGTTATTGGTCGCAATTTTAGGCTTACAATCATTACGTCACGCAAGTGAAGCCGATAATATTGCCCGCATCAATCAACTAATGAAAAGCACCGTTAATATTGTTGAGCAATTTGAGCAATACGTTAAGCGCAACGAGTTATCAGAACCTCTCGCAAAAAAGCTCGCTATCGAAATGCTACGTAATAACAAATATCATGATTCAGAATATGTATATGTTGTTGACGAAAAACTGAATTTTATCGCAACGCCACATGATCCCCAATTACACGGCACAAGCTTTAATGACTTTAAAGACGCCAAAGGGCAAAGTATTGGAAAAATGGTTGAACGCCTTGTTGGCAGAAAAACCAATCAAATAATTACCTATCACTGGGATTCTGTACGCAATAATGAAACAGTTGACCTTACCTCTGTAGTACAAAAAACAACTGAATTTGGCTGGTATATCGGTACCGGCATCAGTTATAAAGAAGTCGATGAAAGGTACTGGAATACCGCGCAATGGTTACTCACACTCTCACTCATCATTGCGGTGGTTTTGACATTTGCGTTAAGTAAATTCGGAATTGGCTTATCAAATAAGCTAGGCGGTGAACTAAATGATGTACTCACGATCGTCAATCAAGTCTCTAGGGGTAACCTTACATCACCTATCAATACGCTATCAGCGCATCGAGACAGTATGATTTCCGCGATGGATTATATGCAAAAAGGTTTACAAGGTGTCGTTGGGGGGATTGTTACTGTCAGTGATTCACTTAAAGTACAGAGCTTTGATGGTGAGAAACGCTCAGATGAACTAGAGCAGCTAACACAGAGCTTAAGCGAAGAAACACAAATGGTTGCATCTGCAATTACTGAGCTTACGGCATCGGCCCACACGGTAGTGGAACATGCTGAACAAGCTGCTAATTCTGTCCAAGAAGCTGAAAGTCAGGGACAAAATGCAGATAGATTGACATCAAATGCAGCCGAGGCAATTGAAGTGCTTGAGCAACAAATTGACAATGCCGGCAATAACATCCAATTACTAGATGAAGAAGTGAACAATATCGCCAATGTACTGAGTGTTATTCAGAGTATTGCTGAACAAACCAACTTACTTGCATTGAATGCTGCGATTGAAGCTGCCCGTGCTGGAGAACAAGGGCGAGGGTTTGCAGTCGTAGCAGATGAAGTGAGGCAACTTGCTCAAAGAACGCAAACGAGTACAGAAGAAATTCATACTATGATTGGTAAACTTCAAACCGCGACGCAAGATGCCAAGTCTTCAGTATCATTGAGTATTACCACAAGTGAGAAAACCGTAACTATGTCTAAAGAAGCCAGCGAAGAGTTACGTCGTGTTGCAAACTCATTAGGTGCAATATCACAAATGAGTCATCAAATTGCGCATGCAGCTAAAGAGCAACTTGATGCAGGGGAGGACACTGCAAGACGGATCGTGACTATTTCTGATACCGCCTCGCAAACAGCAAACGTTTCTCAGCAAGCTCACCATGCAACAGATAGCATCAAAGAGCTAACGGCTAAATTAGAACAAGAAATGGATAAATTCAGTTATTAAACCGGCGTCCCCTAACCAACTACCGACAGAATAAAAGCACTGCTAACATTGTAGTGCTTTAGCTTATTAGAAAAAAATTAAAAAAAATCAAATGATTAAATACATATTTATTAATGCTCATCAAAAAGATAGGCATTTCTAAAAAAGTTTAATTAATTCATTTTTATTTTTGTTTATTTAGTGTTAAATTCTTATAAGCTTGAAGGTCGTTGTTACATATTATTCATTTTAAAAATATCAATACTACCAGTAATTCTGATTGATTTAAGTATTTTGGGATTTTATGTAACTTAAAACCACCTTTTCGCGCTAAACTTTTTTAGAAGGAATATCGAAGATGAAAACACTATCAACAGATCTATGTAAAAAAGTCTGCGGCGCAAATATATGGGCTCCGGAGAAACCAATCGTAGCGCACAAACCAGTGAAATGTAACCTCGGTCAAAAACGTGGCTAAATACGATGAAATCTGAGAAAAGCTTGTACCGACTACTATTGATTTATGCAGTATCAATAGTTACTTTGTTTATCGTAAAGGACGACCCTGCTATTTTCACCTATTCACTATTTGCACTGGGTGTATTGGCCTTATTTCTAGCTCTTAGAATTGGTGATGTTAACATTGCCACAATTATTGTTTTAGTCGCACTATCACCACTGGCTGAACTCATTATTTTTGGCTTTGGACTAGTTGATTTAAGGTCATCGGATGGTGATCGCTTAATACAAAACAGCATTATTTTTGGTACCCACTTTGTAATTGATGTCATTGTCCTAGTACCTATGACTTATCGCGTTGAAATATCTAAAAAACTATTTCCAATAGCAAAAATTAAATACAACATTGCTGATAGCTTGTTACCGTGGGTACAACTTATTGGTATATTCGTCAGCGTTTTTGCATTAGTGGAAAATTATTTACGAAATGCAAAAGACTATGATATTGCTTTCTTCTTTTATTCTTTTTCGATATCCGGTTACATCGTGTATTCTTTCTCTGCTATTTTAATAACCATCTTGTTAGCAATGGCTTACAAAGACTATTATGGCTTTAAGACACCAACCCTACTATCAAGGTCGTCTAAGCGATTGTGATAAATAAAGGGCCTAACAGGCCCGTTATTTAAACTTTGCTATCGCTATTTAATTTCAACCCTTTGTGAACGCATGACGATTTCATCATTCAACTCAATACCAATTCCAGGCTCTTCTGATACTTTGAAAACCCCTTTCTCAGGTTGTGGGTCTTGAATACATAGCTCTCTATTCCACTTTTTAATCGCATAGGTATGGTGCTCGTGAATTAAAAAGTTTGGAATCGCTGTTTCTAAATGTAGCGATGCAGCGGTCGCAACAGGCCCACCGCATACATGCGCTTGTACACGAACATCAAAAATATCAGCATAATCACATACTTTTTTCGTTTCAGTAAAGCCACCACATAAGCCAACATCAGGCTGTAATACATCAATACTTTGATCTTCAAAGTACGGTCGAACTCCCCAGCGATTATATAGACGTTCGCCACCAGCAATTGGCACAGCAACTTTATCAGCCACTTTTGCATGTAAAGAGTGGTTAAGATAATTAACCGGCTCTTCGTAGAACATACAATCAAATTCTTGTGCAATTTCCCCAATTTGAATCGCAGAGGTTGCACCTGGTAAGCTATGACACTCAAATATTATGTCAACTTCATCACCAACAGCCTCACGTATTGCTTGCATACGCGCCCGATACAATTTCATCTCAGGACGTGAAATAAGCTTAGTACGGTCATAATACGTGTTACCCGCCTTGTCATACATAATTGGATCAACTTTAACCGCATCATACCCTTGTGCGACTGCTTTTAAAGCAGCTTCAGCATACTCTTGAGGTTGCACAAGCGCCTTGAATTCATCATCCCAATCAAACTGTAGCTGTGATGCATAGGTGCGTAACTCAGGGTTTACCTTACCGCCCAATAGTTGATATACAGGTAATTTCAATGCCTTACCTTTAATGTCCCATAGGGCGATATCAATTGCGCTCATCGCTGCATAAACGACAGGCCCCCCTCCTAATCCCCAAAAACTCTCTCGAAGCATACGTGACCAGAGTAATTCAGTTTGAAATGGGTCATGACCGATCAGAAAGGCTTCAGCCATCTCTTTAATCATACTAGCGGCAGCACTGTGTCCTAAATCATACGCGAGACCTGCCTCCCCTACTCCTGAGATACCTTCGTCTGTATGAATACGAATAAAGACAGGGGTCCAAGCAGGTCGTTCTGGACAATGAATATCAAATACTTCGACGCGATTAATTTTCATGTAAACTCCTATTTAGCAAAGCCTGAGTCAAGACGATATGCCTTTCTTAGCATAGCAGGCCAGGCTAACTGCCCTCCGGTACTGCCGCTATGTACTACGCTTGCTTGTTTATAAATATTGTCAATAATGGGCTGTGGTACTTGTACTGATTGCTGTCCAGTCGCTTGGATAGCCACTTGGATTTCACACGCTCGTTGTAAATCATAAAAACGCATAAACGCATCTCCAACAGTGGGACCAACCGTTAAACCACCATGATTGACGAGTAACATGTGGTTTGTTAGACCTAAATCATCTTGTAAGCGTTGCCTTTCATCATCATTCACTGCTAACCCTTCATAGCCATGATAAGACAATGACGGAAGAGAAAACATTGAGTGCTGACTTAAGGGCAACAGTCCTCCTTCACAGCTTGCAACAGCTATCGTTTCTTTAGTATGTAAATGAATCACGCAATGTGCATCTTCACGAACTTCATGTATCGCACTGTGAATGGTAAATCCAGCTGGGTTTATTTCAAATGGCGTGTCATCAATAATATTACCCGATAAATCAACTTTCACTAGGTTAGACGCAGTGACCTCATCAAAGCTTAAACCAAAGGCATTAACAAGATAATGATCTGTACCGGGTAATCTTGCTGACATATGCGTGTAGATTAGGTCTCCCCACCGCATGTGCTCAACCAGTCGATAACATGCAGCTAAGTCAATTCTCAACCGCCACTCTTGTTCAGTTACCTTACCTTTAAGATCAAGTTTTGGTAGCTCAAACATGTACGTTCCTTTTCGTTTAGTAATACACCCATATATATAGATGTTTAGAAGTCTAAATGACTAGCGCCTTTTGTTCAATTAAAAATAAAAACCACCGACGTGCGGTGGTTTTTATTTTTTACTAAATTAAGTGCTACTTAACTTTTGATAAATACTCTGCAATCGCGTCAATTTCTGCATCAGACACATTGGCTACCATGGCTTTCATAGCCATAGACATCCCGTTATTACGTTTTCCCGACTTGATGTCTTTCATTTGCGCAACTAAGTAATCTTTGTTTTGACCATTCAACTTTGGATACATCCCCATAATAGGTGCTTTCCCTTCTGCACCGTGACATGTTTGGCACATTTTCGCTGTATACAAAGCTGCACCGTCAGCTGCATTTACTCCCGCTGACCCCATTGTCAATATCGCTATACCAGCCCCTATAATCACTTGCTTCATCTTACTCATAACTTTACTCTTTTTATTAATAAACGGATAAATCTTTTATAGTGTAGACCAATAACTTTCACTACACATACGCACACATCAAGTTAAAAGGTCATCACAGCAGCATTAAATTACAGCCTTTTGTGTCTATAAAGAAAGGTTAAGGCCTAACAGCTCAGCATTAAAATATGTCGCTTTGAAACATAGATAAAGGGACCTAAAGCGTTACCAGACTAAATCATCTGGAATTTCGTAATCTGCATATGGGTCGTTTTCATCAGGCCCTTGACTATCATCTTCAACATGAAACACGATGTATTTCTCATCAACCTCTGCAACTTTTCTAGCAGGTTCATCTTGTAAAACAAAAAACTGCCCTTCTAAAACACAAATAGCCAGACGCCCTTTTGATAACGCATTTTTAGTTGGCTCATCAACATCGAGTTCTTTTACTTTCTTGTTGTAAGTGAAGTTAAATGTTAGCTCTCCACGGATTTTATCTTGATTATGATGCTCTAAGATTTGTTTTACCCGTGCAACTTGCTCACGCTCTTTAATTTCAGCTTTTCTCGCCTCATTTTGCTCTTCAGCTTTTTGCTGTTGTTCTAATTTTGTTTGCGCGATGTGTTTTTGTAAATCACTCGGGTCGCTGGTTGCCCCTTTCTTCTTTTTCTTTTGCGCTTTGCGCTTTTCAGACTTAGCGACTTTCGCTTTATGCTCTGATGTTAAACCTGCTTTCAAAAGCTGATCTTGTAATGAACCCATAATCCTATGCTCCATGAAAATATAATGCGCTATATTTTAACCTAGTTGATTTTTTTCACCAGACGCAAAATATAATTTTCTGCGGCTGATTTGCAATATTGGGCACAGCCAATAATTTAACAAGTTCAATGCCTGACACTATGATTTAGCGCAACTAATTGGTTACTATTTAATTTAAAGTTATCATAGCCACTCAATGCTTTTAGAGAGCACTCCCCCACCGACTTAATTGTTAGGTTTATGTATGCCCATATTACTGCTACTTTGCTGCTCAATTTTTACATTTTTTGTACTGTACGCGCCCCAACCATTACTCATGGTGTTTGCCACACAATTTGGGGTGAGTGTTGCCAGCAGTGGCAGTTTAATGTCTATTACTATGCTCCCTTTGGCAATTGCCCCTATCTTTTATGGGCTATTATTTGCCCATCACAATGCTCTACACATACTGAAATATGCAATGCTGATGCTGGCAGCCACATGCATCATATTCGTTTACGTCCCAAACTTTGAGTTACTGTTACTCACACGATTTCTTCAGGGCCTGATTTTACCTGCTATTTTAACAGCACTGACAAGCTATATTGGTCAGCAGTATCAAGGTAAAGCGCTGCATAAAAATATGACTCGTTATATTGCCAGTACGATTATAGGAGGGTATTTCGGTCGGATGCTCGCAGCAAACTTTGCTAGTTTTTACAGTTGGGAAAGTTTTTATTATGTTATTGCCACAGCTTTAACCGTGCTCGCGATAACAATCAATGTACATCTTTTTGAAAAAAACACTCATCCTATTTCATCTCCTAGAGAGTACTTAAAACCACTCAAAGAACCGACTCTATTGAGGTTGTACTTAGCTGTCTTTTGTATGTTTTTCTGTTTCTCTGCATTACTAAATTACCTCCCATTTATACTTTCAACACAGTTCAGTATTATAGATAGTCGGCTTATTGGTTGGATTTATAGCGGCTATTTTGTAGGTGCTATATTGTCACTTACTACTCCATTACTAAAACGCCACCTGTACAATAACTGGCTATTTCTAACTGTTATTTTTTCAGTATATAGTGGCTCAATTATCGTATTAGATACGACTAGCATCAGCATTTTTGTCAGCGCTTTTACACTTTTCTGCGCGTGTATGTTTATGATCCATGCTACAGCGGCGCCGTTAGCAAATGTATTGAGTACAGCGCCCGTTTCGGTAACCAATGGTGCGTATGTGTCGTTTTATTATACTGGAGGAGCGCTTGGTTCTTATTTCCCAGGGTTAGTCATAGAACATTTGGGGTATCATGCCTTTATAATCAATTTATTTGTTTTATGCCTATGTGGTCTTCTTTTGATTCATAAAAACTATAAACAAGGAATATCAACCACTTTGGGGTAATGGCCTGTATGACGCCAAAATGTATACAAATCATATTGCTGTATCACCCATGTTTTATCATTTTCTAATGGGTGACATTGCCATTCTAATTCATTCAATAAACCACTGTCTAACCACAATTCTACTGAATTGTTAATATCATTTACCAACGACAAAGCCGAGACACAACCCGGTTTAACACCTAGATATTTGTCTAACCTTTCTGGTGATGCTAACCCTAAGCGAGATAACTTCTGTTGACTAGATAACGCTTTAAGATTGACTTTCAATTGTGCTCGAGTCAAACAAAGAATATGTTGTTTACCTCGATTATCACGTAAAAATAAGTTTTTTATCTGCACTCCTGAACGCTTAAGCCCTAATCTCTGTGCGTCAGTACAAGTAGGTAGCGGTTCATGCTCATAACTTTTGAATTCAATACTCAGTGTACTCAATAAGGCTTTTAACTTGACCTGTTCTTTATTCATGAACACGCACCACGTAATTGTACACTTCTATTTCGCCAAAATACCTGATGCACTTCGTACCCTTTCTGGCAATATTGCTGCGTTTCAAGTTCAGCTTCTAGCAACGTCACGGCTTCTTCTTCAAGCGCTAACTTTAATGCTGGTGAGTCCTCTACTCGCTCATGCTCTGCGAAACGTTTTAACTCTCTACGCGTCATTGGTTTTTGGCTATTCACTTTCATCATGGGAGTTGCGGCAACAGTGACTATGAAAGCAAAGAGTTCATCACCTTGTTTAGATTTCTTAGTATGCAAAACTTGTTTTTCGATACTGTAACTTTCTTTTGGTGCACTACTACAACCCAACATTAATACAATGCAACTGAAAATAACAAAAAGATTTTTAGTCAAAATTATCTACTCCATTAACTGCTTATGGCAGTCTAACAAAGCTCACGTAAAAAATATCAATTTTTTAATATTGAAATCGCTTGACTATTATAGAGAAACGCTATAAATTTCGCTTCGTCTTTTGACGGAATGTGGGGCTATAGCTCAGCTGGGAGAGCGCCTGCCTTGCACGCAGGAGGTCAGCAGTTCGATCCTGCTTAGCTCCACCACTTTCCGTTTAAATTTCACTATCAGCTAACTCCTTTTAGCTGCTATTCAAAATTACTCTCTTATTTGCCCTGTTCCTGTCACTAAGAACTTTTCAGTTGTTAATGATTCTAGACCCATTGGTCCGTACGCATGCAATTTTGTTGTGGCAATGCCAATTTCAGCACCTAGTCCTAGCTCTGCCCCATCGGAAAAACGAGATGACGCATTAACCATCACAACCGATGCATCGACACTTCTTTGGAACAATACTGCCGCGGTATTATCTTCAGTACAAATTACTTCTGTGTGATTGCTGCCAAACTGTGCTATATGTGCAATTGCACCAGCAAAGTCTGGGACAATACGAATGGCAACTTCTAAACTTAAATACTCTTGTCCAAATTCATCATCATTAATCACTACCGCCTGTTTAAAGTACTTTGCTGCTGACGCACCAGTATTCACTTTCACCTTTTGTTTCTCAAAAGCACTGGCAAGCATTGGCATAAACTGAGTGGCGATGGCTTCATGAACAATAATCGCTTCTAATGCGTTACATACACCTGTTCTTTGCGTCTTACCATTTATAGCCAAGCTCAATGCTATTTCTAAATCAGCAGCTTTATCAATGTATAAGTGACACACCCCTTTGAAGTGTTGAATAACAGGTACTGTACTATTTTCCGTCACAAAATTTATCAACCCCTCTCCACCTCTTGGGATGATCAAGTCTATCAGTCCTTTTTGTTGCATAAGCTCCATAAGCAAGGCTCGGTCTGGGTCTGGGACAATCGAAATAAGGGCAGCAGGTAGTGCGTGTCGTACTAACACGTCATGCATTACCGATGCAATTGCTTGAGAGCTACCTAAAGCCTCTCTACCACCACGTAAAATAACGCCATTTCCAGATTTAAAGCACAGCGCACCCGCGTCAGCTGTCACATTAGGCCGAGCTTCATAAATCATACATATTACACCCAGCGGAACGCGCATTTTATTAATTTGAATACCATTTGGTCTGGTGCCAAATTCTCTTAAGCACCCAACCGGATCTTCTAATTCAGCGATCGTTTCGATACCTTGCGCCATGCTTTCTATCCGTTCAGGAGTCAGGGTGAGTCTATCTATCATGGCATTCGGTAATTGATTATCTCTTGCTCGTGATAAATCAGCTTCATTAGCAAGTAAAATAGCAGCTTGCTCCTGTCGTAGACTTACTGCCATATCTAACAAGACTGTGTTCTTTTTCTCTGTACTTAATAATGCCAATTGCTTTGCTGCCGACGCAGCCCCTGCTGATAACTCCGTAATTAAGCTCATGATTATACTTTCTCTAATTTTGAATACGCTACATCCAATACTTATCAGTTAACTGTAGCGGTTTCTTATTTGTAATGAAGACCTTATGCAAAAAAATAACGCCCAAATTAATAATGGCTTTGCACCAAAATTACGGACTATCTCCCCTAAAGCATAGGCCTGGCGACCCACTGACCTATAGTTATAACTTGGTTAACGGCTAAAATCACGAGAAACTATATCAAACTGATAAAAACTCATCTTAAAATCAGCTGTCCCTCTAGGGCTTAGTCCCTATTTATAGTTAAACCTTCGTTTCTTTATCTGCATCTGAGTTGAATATACATTCAACCCCATTTTCATTTGAATTTTCATTACTAAGTGCGAGTAAAAGGTCTATTGTTAAAGGGAGGAATCTATTCAAAAAACAATATCAAATTGTTTTCTATTCACTTAACTATGCTATAACCGCTAGTAAGTTTGATGATTAATTTTGCTGAAGTTAAAGTCAGCTGGAGAAGATATGTCAGCTATTTATATTGCTGGAATCGCATTATGTTCTGTTTTTGCGCAGTGGCTTGCATGGGTATTTAAAGTCCCAGCCATACTTTTTCTGTTACTTGTCGGCTTATTACTTGGTCCAATTTCTGGCCAACTGAGCCCCGACGACTTGCTTGGCGATTTACTGTTTCCAATTGTCTCTTTATCCGTTGCCGTTATTCTCTTCGAAGGCGCATTAACTTTACATTTTAGAGAGCTAAAAGGCATAGGAAAAATAGTGCGGAACCTTTGCTCTATCGGCATGCTTGCTACGTTTATAATAATCGCACTCAGTGGTTACTTTATACTAAATTTAGACTGGCGTGTAGCTGGTGTGTTAGGTGCAGTACTCGTAGTGACCGGGCCCACGGTTATAGCGCCAATGCTCAATGCAATGCGCCCAACTCAAGATATTGACCGAGTCCTTCGTTGGGAAGGCATTGTGATCGACCCTATTGGCGCGCTATTTGCCGTATTAGTATTTGAAGCGGTTAGCTTTGTGGGTAAAGGAGAAGTGTTAAGTCATACATTGATTGCATTGTTTACCACATTAGGCGTCGGTTTAAGCGTTGGGATAGTGAGCGGCTGGCTAACAAGTTTACTTATTAGGCGAGAGTGGCTGCCTTATGAGTTACATAAATTTGGGATCTTGGCCCTCGTACTTTTTAGCTTCTCGCTATCAAATTTTCTTAGCCATGAATCTGGATTACTCGCAGTCACCGTATTTGGGATCTGGCTTGCTAATCAAGATGACTTAGAAATCGACTCTGTATTAGAATTTAAAGAAGATCTATCGATGATCTTAATCTCTAGTTTATTTATTTTGCTTGCAGCCCGACTTCAGATCAGCGACCTTATGCTGTTAGATATCAATATTTTTATATTTTTAGCCATTGTGCTATTTATCGCACGTCCAATCTGTATTGCAATTTCAACATTTAATAGTGACTTACCATTCAAGTCTCGCCTGCTACTTTCGTGGATTGCCCCCAGAGGCATTGTTGCTGCTGCGGTCGGATCTGTTTTTGCTCTAAGCATGCACGAATCAGGTATCGCTGATGCGAATAAAATCGTACCATTGATCTTTACGGTGATTATTGTCACGGTTGTTTTACAAAGCCTCACCGCGACCCCTTTGGCTAAATTACTTGGTGTGCGACAGCCTAGCCCTAATACTTTACTCATCATTGGGGCTAATCACGTTGCAAGAGCCATAGCATGTGGTCTTAAGGATCAAAACATTGAAGTGCATCTATCAGACCCTGCCTGGGAAAACTGTAAAATGGCAAGAATGGATGGACTACCATGTTATTACGGCAACCCACAGTCAGAACATGCTGAAAGATACTTACCTCTCACTAAACTAAAATCTGTTATCGCACTTTCACCTAACAGACACCACAATGCGCTAGGAGTGCAATACTTTTCGCACCTATTAAATGAGCAAAGCGTATTTTCATTGCGCTCATCAACTAACCACGCTAAAGCAAATAAAGACAGTGCTACTTTTTTATCTCGGCAAATATTATTTGGTGAACAAGGAAATTATGCACGACTAAGTAGCCTCATTGCGAAAGGAGGTAAAGTAAGTGCCACCCGATTGTCTGAAGAGTTCACTTGGGATCAATACCTTGAGGTTAATAAAGAAGCAATCCCTCTATTTATAATTTCAGAGCGAAGTAAAGAAGATGATCCTCTGATGATCAGACCTTTTATTATGGATATGAAAAAAGCACCTGAAGAAGGAGAGAAAATTGTGGCGATGCAACCTCCAAAAATGACCATATTAAAAGAGCCAAGCATCAATAAGGAGACGAATGAACAAGCCAGTATCGAAAGCTAAAATATGACAGAAAACATCTCATAATTGCTATATTTTTCGGAGCTTACTCATACTCACATTGGTAATCGAGCTCGGCGTACAACACTCTGTGGCATTTTCTGCGCAAGCTGACTCAACGCCCGCTCAATTTTCTTGTGCTGGGCTTTATCTGCTACAGCAGAATGAAACAACCAACGGTAAGCATCTTCATAATCTCTTGGACTACCATGCCCTTGATTAAATAGCCCGACTAAACGCAATTGCGCTTTTAAATTGCCCTGTGCAGCAGCTTCTCGTAAATAGGTAATCGCCATTGCCTTATCTGCTTGAACTAACTGACCCACATCATAGTACCGACCCAGTTGCTCTAACGCAGATGCTAAACCTTGCTCAGCTGCGCTACGCATGTAATATAAACCAAGCTCCACGTCTCTATCAACACACACTGCATATGCCAGCATATCGCCATACAAGAACTGGTATGAAGGCAACGCCATTGTCTCGGCCCTTGCTTCGATATCTTGCACTAATTGGCATTCATCGCTTTTTACCCGCTGTAAATGCTGATTTTTCTTTATGAGTTCGATTAACTCAGCTTGTGTATATAAGGGCACCGCTTCAATCGGTTCTTGCGCGGCATACACTTGCCAACAGAGTAAAAAGCTCAGACTACACCACTTTTTCAACATAAGTACCTTGCCGTCAATAACCACATACTCAAATATTTATACAAAGACTATACCAACAATCAAATTTTAGGTATAAAAAAAGCTGCAAAAGCAGCTTTTTTTATTTGGTGAAGTTTATTCGCCAAATGGGTTACGTAAAACCATGGTTTCTACGCGATCTGGGCCAGTTGAAATAATATCAATTGGCACACCAGTAATTTCTTCTAAACGCTTAACATAGTTAACAGCGGCTTCTGGAAGCTGTTCAACTGACGTTGCACCGAATGTATTCTCAGTCCAACCTGGCATTTCTTCATAAACTGGCGTTACTTTGTCATAACCTTCAGCAGCCAATGGTGTGATATTTGTTACCGTACCATCTTCTAGCTGATAACCAGTACAAATCTTAATTGTTTCTAAGCCATCTAATACATCAAGCTTGGTTAAACAAAAACCGGTAATGCTATTGATTTGAATTGCACGACGCATCGCAACAGCATCAAACCAACCAGTGCGACGTAAACGACCTGTCGTTGCACCAAACTCATGGCCTTTATCACCTAAATGCTTGCCTACAGGGTCTTGCTTATCTAAACCATCATATAGTTCAGTTGGGAAAGGACCAGAACCGACACGCGTGGTATATGCTTTTACAATACCAAGTACGTAATCTAAGTTTAACGGACCAAAACCAGCGCCTGTAGCAACGCCACCAGCGGTGGTATTTGAAGACGTTACATATGGGTACGTACCATGATCGATATCTAGTAATGTACCTTGTGCACCCTCAAATAAGATGTGTTCGCCCGCAGCACGCTTTTGATCAAGTAATTCTGTTACATCAACAACCATTGCTTTTAGGATTTCAGCAACAGCCATTGCATCATCATATGTCTTTTGGAAGTCTACTGCGTCAACTTTATAGTAATTAACAAGGGCAAAGTTATGGTACTCAAGAACTTCTTTCAATTTCGAAGCGAATAGCTCTGGGTTGAATAAGTCACCAACACGTAATCCACGACGGGCAACTTTATCTTCGTATGCTGGACCGATACCACGACCAGTTGTACCAATGGCTTTCTCACCACGCGCTAATTCACGTGCTTGGTCTAAAGCTACATGGTAAGGCAAAATAAGAGGGCAAGCTTCACTGATCAACAAACGCTCACGTACTGGTACGCCACGCTCTTCTAGCATGCCAATTTCTCTCATTAACGCATCTGGCGCTAAAACTACACCGTTACCGATAACGCACTGTACATTGTCACGTAACACACCTGACGGGATCAAGTGTAAAACGGTTTTTTCACCGTTTATGACCAATGTATGGCCTGCATTGTGGCCACCTTGATAGCGTACAACAAGAGAAGCCTTATCTGTAAGTAAGTCAACAACCTTACCTTTACCTTCGTCACCCCATTGGGTGCCTAATACAACGACGTTTTTACCCATTGCAAAATCACTTAGAAAAAATTAGGCGCAGATTTTACCAGAAAACCATGGTCAAGATCACCTTGTTTAGATTATTTTTTCTTCTTTCAATTTTATATATGCAAAACTCATTGAATTAAAAACAAAAAAAGCTCTGAAAAAATCAGAGCTTTTTATTCAGGTCAGTTTGTACTACTGCACATTTGGCCCTTTTAAGTAATTAAAGAAATCACTTTTTGGTGATAACACCATCACATCATTTTTATTTCTAAAGGTATTTTTATATGCCTCTAAAGAACGGACAAAACCAAAAAATTCAGGATCTTTGTTGTACGCATCCGCATAAATTTTAGCGGCTGTGGCATCACCTTCACCACGCACGCCTCGTGCATTTCGCTCTGCGTCAGCCAGCATAACCGTCACTCGGCGATCAACCTCAGCACGAATCGTCTCCGCTTTTTCTTGACCTTCAGAGCGGTGTTCTTTTGCCACCGCAGTACGCTCTGCGCGCATACGTTGATAAATAGAGTTGCTCACTTCATTAGGTAAGTTAATTTGCTTAACGCGTACATCTAACACTTCGATACCCAGCTCTTGCGCACTTTCAGACGCTTGCACCAATGCTTCAGCCATTAGCTCACTTCGCTCACCTGAAACAATTTCACGAATTGTACGAGAACCAAAATTCGTTCTTAAGCCATTATTTACTTTTTGCTTAAGGAGGGTTTCTGCATACTGCTTATCCCCTCTAGCACGCAAGTAAAATGAGCTAAAGTCATTAACACGCCACTTAACGAACGAGTCAACGATCAAATCTTTTTTCTCACTGGTTACAAACCGATCTGGCGCACCATCAAGTGTCTGTATACGCGCATCTAAACGACGAACTTGGCTAAAGAATGGGACTTTCAAATGTAACCCTGGCCCATAAACTACCGCTGTATCATCACTGTCTTTTTGTACTTTACTAAACAACAAAACAATGGCTCGCTGTCCCTCAGTCACCACAAATACAGATGAAAAAGACATGATCACCGCTAATAGTAATAGCACAACACTAAAGTTCTTCATTGCGATTACCTCCCATTGTTGAATCTGTCTTGTGTATAGCGATCATTACTGCTATTCACGGTGCTGTTACGAGATTGACCCAAGGTCTTGCGAAGTTGATTAATATCATTCTGACTTGGTAAGGTCATTGGATTAGTGCCCGTTGATTGATTCATAATTTTATCTAGTGGTAAATACATCATGTTGTTACCCCCATCAACGTCAACCAACACCTTAGTGCTATTTCCTAAAACTTCTTCCATTGCGTCAATATACAAACGCTGGCGTGTTACGTCTTTCGCTGCAATATATTCAGGTAACAGCTTTTCAAAGCGAGCAACCTCACCCTGAGCTTCTAGAGTAATACGTTCTCTATAACCTTCAGCTTCTTGCGTCATACGTGTAACACGACCACGTGCACTTGGTTCGATCTCACGTGCGTACGCCTCCGCTTCGCGAATAAAACGTTCTTCATCTTCTTGTGCTGCGATTGCATCATCAAAAGCATCTTTCACTTCTGATGGTGGACGCGAATCTTTAAAGTTCACATCTGTGACTAAGATACCCAAGTTATAGGGTTCAATGATTTTGTTTAGCTCATCCCAAGTGCGTTGACGAACCAATTCACGACCCGTTGTTAATACTTGATCCATCCGTGAATGACCAACAACATAACGAAGCGCACTGTCTAATGATTGCTGTAAACTGTGGTCCGCGTCTGTCACACTAAATTTATATAATGTTGGATCCATCACTCGATATTGCACTTCAAACTCAACGCTCACAACATTTTCATCTTCTGTAAGCATAAAGCCGGATGCTGATAATGAACGTACCGCTTCAATATTAATCGGAATAACACGTTCAATAAATGTCATTTTCCAACGTAAACCAGGTTCAGCAATACGATCAAATTTGCCAAATTGTAACACTATGCCACGTTCAGCTTCTTTAACGGTGTACATTCCACTCAACGCCCAAACAAGCGCCGCAATAAATAAAACAAAAATAATCCCTGCACCACCAATGCCACCATTGCCGCCGCCACCGGATTTGCCACCGAATAGACCACCAAATTTATTGCTGAACTTACGGAATACTTCATCTAGGTCAGGTGGGCCCTGATCTCGTCCACCACGGTTTTTCCATGGGTCGTTATCATTGCCATTATTACCCGGTTCATTCCAGGCCATAGCTATACTCCATTGTAATTAAAATGAATTAAGATAAATCTAACAAATATAGAACGCATCTCATACAAAAATGCGTGCAAAACTGTAATTTAATGTGAAAATTTTATTTTATGATAAAATTTTCTATCTCTGAGCCTTGCTCTTTCTTGAGCTTTTCCCAGTCGACATGCGGTACTCTCACATCGATTAACCAATTTCCATGCTCATCGAAGCTCTCTTTTTGTACCGCACTGAGATTAAACAGTGCGCCACGTAGACGCCCAAAACTCGCTGGAATACATAAACTTTCTGAGAAAATCTTCTTCGCAAGTAATTCTGAAATAGCTTGCGAAAGTAGCTCAACACCAGCACCGCTGTGTGCTGATAACCATACTCGAATCGGCATGCCTTCATCATTTCGATCGATTCGAGGCCTTACATCATCCAACAAATCTATCTTGTTATATATTAATAACTGCGGGATTTCATCTGCTTCAATCTCTGTTAAAACAGATTGTACCTCTTCTATATTCTCTTTTCTTCTACTATCCGCCGCATCAATCACATGAATTTGTAAATCAGCTTCTCTCGTCTCAGTAAGTGTTGCCTTAAACGCAGCAACTAAGTCATGTGGTAAATGTCGAATAAAGCCAACGGTATCAGCTAATATCACTGAACCTATGTCATCTATATGTAGCTTCCTGAGTGTCGGATCAAGTGTTGCAAATAATTGATCCGCCGCGTAAACGTCAGCATCCGTGATATGATTAAACAAAGTCGATTTACCTGCATTGGTATAGCCTACCAAAGAGACTGTCGGCACTTCATTTCTCGTACGCGCTCTGCGTCCCTGCTCTCGAACAGTCGCAACTTTATCTAAGCGTTTACGAATACTTTTAATTCGTTCGCGTAATAATCTACGGTCCGTTTCCAGCTGAGTTTCTCCTGGCCCTCGTAAACCAATACCACCTTTTTGGCGCTCTAAGTGAGTCCACCCTCGAATTAATCGCGTGGATACATGACGAAGTTGAGCTAACTCAACTTGCAATTTACCTTCGTGCGTTCTGGCACGCTGGGCGAAAATATCTAAAATCAGCGTCGTTCTATCTAACACTCGACACTGGCAGATACGTTCTAAATTTCGTTCTTGCGAAGGGCTGAGTTGGTGGTTAAATATGATGACGTCTGCATTGTGGATTTTGACAGTTTCAGCTATTTCTTCTGCTTTACCCGTACCGACGAATAGTTTGGCATGTGGTGATTGACGGCTGCCTTGCACAACCGTCAAACTACTAACACCAGCAGAAGATACCAACATTTCCAATTCATGAAGATCTTCACGATCTCCTTCATTAGGAAATTCGATATGTACTAAAACTGCCTGTTCGCCGGCTTCATAACGGTCAAACAAGCATTACGCTCCTAGTTTTTATTGATAGCTACCTTCATCGCCTTGCTCAGCAATTTCATTGCCTTGCGCACTTTGAAAATTAACCGCGCGCGCTGGCACAACGGTAGAAATAGCGTGCTTATAAACCATTTGGTTTACTGTATTTTCAAGCAAAATTACAAACTGGTCAAACGATTGAATTTTACCCTGTAATTTAATGCCGTTAACTAAAAAAATTGAAACAGGAATGCGCTCACGACGTAAGACATTCAAAAATGGGTCTTGTAACGATTGGCCTTTTGCCATTTTCTTTTCCTTCGTTCTAGGTGTTATTATAATTTCGCTGTCATCAAATCGGAACAGATTGATTTAACAACTACTATTAGCTTAGCGAAGTTAGTACGCGTTGCAAGTTTTCTTGATCATCAGTCTCTAACCAATTCACATTTGGCCAACTTCTTAACCAAGTTAGTTGGCGCTTCGCAAGTTGTCTGGTTGCCGCAATCCCTTTGAATACCATTTCGTCATGATCGCAGTTTCCCGCTAAATGCTCCCACATCTGTCGATAGCCAACACAGCGTATCGATGGTAAATCTGGGTGTAAGTCTCCACGCTGATATAAGGTCAAAACTTCATTTTTAAACCCCTGTTCTAACATTATATTAAATCTTTTTTCTATTCGCTCGTGCAATACTTTACGATCATGTGGTGCAATCACGAATTGGTGAAATTGATACGGCAATGTAGGCTGTTTTTGCTTCTGTAAAACGGTCATCGTTTGCCCAGTTAACCTATACACTTCTAATGCACGATTAATACGCTGAGAATCATTTTCACTGATTTTTGCTGCTGCATCAGGATCAATATTGGTTAATTCTTGATGTAAAGCAGCCCATCCATGCGCTTTTGCTTGCGCTTCTAGCTCACTACGTACTGCGGTATCAGCCTCTGGCAATGGTGATAAGCCTTCAATTAATCCCTTAAAATACATCATAGTACCACCAACTAAGATAGGTACTTTTCCTTGCTTATGCAACATATCGATTTTTTCAATCGCATCACGACGAAAATCGGCCACAGAATAACTTTCGAGTGGATCTAACATATCAATCAGGTGATGTGGCGCAAGAGATAATTCGTCAGCGTTAGGTTTAGCGGTGCCAATATTCATGCCTTTATAAACCAAAGCTGAATCAACACTTATCACTTGTGTATCTAAATGTTGGCATAGTGCTATGGCCAACGCCGTTTTTCCAGCGGCGGTCGGGCCCATTAGTGTTACAACCGGTAAATTACTCACTCTCAGACCTTTGCTGTAATAACGTCAAAAATATACTGGGATCTATTTTAACTGCTTTTTCCTGAATGCGCGCCAAACATTCGGTATTTTTTTCTACTGCAGGTTGAATCTTTGCAAAATGCTCCGATTCAAAATAGCGTGTGGGTGTATGGCTATTGAGCCATTCAAGCCACTGCTCTAATGACTCAGAGCCTGCTGTACAGCCAATCAATAGCTCCGTCATAAATGTTGCGACATCAATACTGTATAAGCTCATTGGCATTTTTTTTATCATTGCATATTGCTCAAACAATGAAATTTCAAACCCCAATAAGGTTAACCATGAACTTTGGTTACGCAACTTTGCAAGGTCCGCTTTTTCCAAGTTAACTCTAACGGGTAATAACAACGCTTTCCCCAACAATGCAGCATCCTGCTCAATGACTTTTTGCCAGTAAATCGTCAAAGCATATTCAAAGTGCGAAATACAGATATCGCTACCTTGCTTAATTAACACCGCACCATTGGGCATACTCAACCAAGAAATTGGCTTAACGGAATTTACCGTTGGCTCTGCTACCTCAACGACATTATCAAAATAGCTGGCCTGTTGATGAGATAACCCCTGATAAAGCTGATTTGCATTATATTTCCGAGCGTTATGCTGTGGTTGCGTAGAATGAGCGACATAACCCGCCTCATCACTTTTTCCGCTTGCTCCTCGTTCACTACCAGAACGACAACTACCTTCTGAGCCCTTTTGGCGCATACTCATGTCTGTAGAATTGTGATTCCCCACTAAATCAGCGTAATCGCCATTCGTTTCATTAACGCTTTGCAGCGAACTACGATATGCTTGGTGCTGTTCATCCTCTTGATGCTGCGTTTGCATAGCGTAAGGTTCATCAGCCAATCCAACCTGTTCGCTTTCCAAAGACCCAGCTTGGTCAGCGGGCAATACAACTTGCTTAATCGCTTGCACAATAAAGTCATGCACTAATCTCGCCTGATGAAAACGTACTTCATGTTTGGCCGGGTGTACGTTGACATCCACCTGTCGTGGATCAATATCAACATAAATCACAAACCCCGGCAAAGCCAGCTCACCAACCACCTCTTCAAAAGCTTGTCGAATAGCATGCAGTATCAGTTTGTCGCGCATCATACGCCCATTTACATAGCTGTATTGCGTGGTATTACTACTGCCGACAGGCATAACCCAACCATTCAGTTTTAAGCCATCTGAACCTGACTCAATAAATGATGCACACTGTTCAAACTCTTTCCCAGCAACTTGCGCCACCCGTTTAACACCGTGTGCGCTCTCTCTAGCACGGTATTGCCGCACAACCTTTTGGTTATGGGTTAACGTCAATGAAATATCAAATCGACTCAGAGCTATCCGTTTGAGTAACTCGTCAATGTGGCTAAACTCTGTTTTTTCTGTTCGTAAAAATTTACGACGAGCTGGCGTATTAAAGAAAAGGTCTTTCACTTCAATGGTCGTCCCTACGGGGTGAGCCGTGGGTTGGATTTTAACCGCCATATCTCGGCCTTCAGCAAATGCTTGCCACGCCGTTTCTTGTTCCTGTGGTTTAGAGCTTAATGTCAGTCGTGAAACCGAACTAATCGATGCAAGCGCTTCTCCGCGAAAACCCAGCGATGATATACACTCTAAGTCATCAAGGCTTTTTAGCTTACTGGTTGCGTGTCGCGATAACGCTAATGTTAGCTCATCTTTCTCAATCCCTTTACCGTTATCTCTAATGCGAATAAGTTTATGGCCACCCCGTTCAATATCAATGTGAATTTTAGTGGCACCTGCATCGATGCTATTTTCAACCAGCTCTTTAACCACTGACGCTGGACGCTCAACCACCTCACCGGCGGCTATTTGGTTCGCTAAACGGGCTGGAAGGATTTCTATACTCATACTCTACGCTTTTGGGATAGTCAGAATTTGGCCAATGTATAAGGTATTTTTCTTCAAACGGTTGTGTTTTTTCAAAGCCGTCACGGTGGTGCCATAACGACTCGCCAACACACTCAAAGATTCTCCTCTTTTCACTTTATGCTTAACCGGTGTATTATTTTTTAAACTTGCAAATAAGGAATTATCTGGCGGGTTCCGTTTGTAGTAATTACGAATAGAAACAAATATAGCGCTAGCAAGCTTTTGTTGATGCTCTGCCGTATTCAACTTCCGCTCTTCTCGCGGATTAGAAATAAAACCAGTCTCGACCAAAATAGAAGGTATATCTGGTGATTTTAGTACACCAAAGTTAGCAGCTTGTGGCTTCTTTTTATGTAATTTCGAAACGCTTCTTAACTCTTTTACAACTTCATCAGCCACTTGAAATGCTGTTTTCATAGAATGATCCATCGACATATCTAACAAAGCTTTTGCCAAATATTTCTCATTAGCAGTGTCTTTAATTAGCCCAGCAGCACCTCCTAATAACTGGGAATGCTTTTCTTTATCTTCTAACCACTTACCAATTTCAGAATTCGCGCGTCGTAATGACAAAACCCATACGGAAGTGCCGTTAGGGCCTGGACTCGAAAATGCGTCTGCATGTACCGAAACAAAGAAATCAGCGCGTTTTTCTCTTGCTCGTGCCGTTCGGGTATTTAACTTTAAATAGTAATCCCCTGTACGAATTAAACGCGCTTTCATTCCTGGCTCTTTATCAACTAATCGGGCGATCCTTTTGGCAATTTGTAATGTTACATTTTTTTCATACGTGCCCGAGGGCCCTATCGAACCAGGATCTTCTCCACCATGTCCTGCATCAATCGCAATGACAATATCTCTGTCAGCAACGCGGGTACGTTTCTTTGCGTTGATTTTATCAGCACTGCGTGAAGTTGTATTTGTTGAATATAAATCGACAACTAATCTATTTTTATAAGGCCCTGTCGGTGCCAACGCAAAAATCACAGGCTTAACCGCACCACTTAGTTCAAACACCACTCGCGTACTGTTCTTTTTCTTTGGCTTACTGTAGCGTAATTTACTAATTAGCTTATGCTTTTTTGGTACAGTCGGTAAATACTTTGCCTGCTGCGTACCTTGCAAATCAACGACTAAGCGCAACGGGTTTTTCAGCATAAAATAACTAAAGTCAGGCTTAGACGACATGTCGAAAACCACTCGGGTACTATCTGGAGAGGGCCATACACGAACGCCTTCCATTTTATTTTTAGCTAACACTACCGCACTGTTCATAAAACACAGTAATAAAGCACATAGCACTACAATATGATGTACAAAGCGTCTCATTTTATTCCAAATTACTGATAATATTTTTACCGCGCTCACTCTGTGCTGTAATTGTCACGCTGCGCTGTTGATCTTGATATTTCATCTCTATATTTAAATCTGGCGTTGGAATAAAGCCGCCCCCTTTTTCAGGCCATTCAATAATACAAATTGCACTTTCAGCAAAATAATCTCGAATCCCCATATATTCCAACTCTTCTGGATCACCAAGTCGATATAGATCAAAATGATATACTGAGACATCTTTGAGCTCATAGGGTTCAACCAACGTATATGTTGGGCTTTTCACTTTACCTGTGTGACCTAAGCCCTGAACGATACCTCGACTTAGTGTGGTTTTCCCTGCACCTAAGTCACCATGGAGGAACAATACAGCCCCTTTATTTATTACTTGAGACAAGCATTGTCCCATTTTAACCGTTGCCGCTTCATCAGCTAAATGTAGGCAAAAAACATCATTCATGTTCACCCCAGTAAACGTCTAATATGCTCAAATAAATCACTGGCAAGTAGTCCTTTTTCACCATCGGTTGCCGCTTTTTCTGCTGCTAATCCATGAATATACACAGCCAAACTCGTTGCGGCAAATTTCTCCATACCTTGTGCAAGTAAGCCCGCAATTATACCAGATAACACATCCCCCATCCCAGCACTGGCCATTGCTGAACTTCCCGAACGGTTAATATTCATACGGCCACAGTGATAAACTATGCTGCCTGGACCTTTGAGTACAACCGTACTGTGATATGCATGCGCTAAAAATGACGTTGTCGTGAATCTATCCGACAGTTCGATGTCTGAATCATTTTCTATCAGTCGCTTGGCTTCGCCAATATGCGGTGTGATCACGCTATCACTAAAACGCTGCTGAGTATTTGCTAATAAGTTAAGTCCATCTGCATCGCATACAATCGTCCGCTCAAATTCGAAACACCTCTTAAACAGCGTTTGCGCCCATGCATCTTGTCCTAAACCAGGGCCTATCACCAACACATCAGCTTTGATAAATAAATTATCAATTGCTTCTTGCTCGTTGTTCAATGATCTCACTCCATGAACCATAAGTTCGTAACGTCCTTGTTGTACCAATGCGACATTATCAGCGTGTGTTAATACACTCACTAAACCTGCGCCCGCTCTTAAACATGCCTCACTGGCCAATCGAATCGCGCCACCCATCCCTTTATTCCCACCAATGAGTAAAACATGGCCGCATTGGTTTTTATAACAATCTGGGTCCCGATTTAGCCTCTGCGCCATAAAGGTTTGCTGAGCACTGTAATGAACGGCAGCTTTTACACGTGCTGAAAAAACTTCCGCAATGCCAAGGGGTGCAAATAGCAGTTTTCCACAAAAATGCTTTGCTCTCCCTGTCAACATACCTTGTTTTAACGCGATGAAAGTCATCGTAATTGTGGCTTCAAAAGCGCCCTCAGCGACCACTCCAGAAGACGCATCAATGCCACTTGGCACATCAATACTTAACCGCATTGCCGAGCTACAATTGCAATAATCAAATATCGTCTTGATTGATGCACTCAATTCACCAGAATAACCCGTGCCAAAAACACCATCAACTATCACATCATAGCTGCCTCTTTCAGCAAAGTTTGCTATAAAAGGCACTTTAGCGGATACAGCTTTCTCATAAGCACTCTGTGCATCTCCAGTTAATAACTGTGGAGAAAACAGACTCACCACCGAAACGACTCTGCCCGTCATATGAAGTAAACGCGCCAATAAATAGGCATCTCCGGCATTATTTCCTTTACCCGCAAGAATAAGAATGCGTTCAGCATTCAGCAGCTCATGATCAAATAAAGAAAATACCGCATCTGCGGCTCGCTCCATCAGGTGCGATAAGCTAATGCCTATCTCGCTGGCAGCCTGACCTTCATTGTCCTTTACTTGCTGGGCCGTATACGCAAACTGTGGTAAATTACCATGGTATTTAGCTTCCAAGATCGATTTCCTGTGACTATCACTCATATTGACTATATTGAACTCGCAAAAAAAATTAAGCAATGGGGCGTAGAGCTTGGCTTCGCTGAAGTTGGTATCACTGACATTGATCTCAGCCAACATGAAGCGCAGTTGCAGCGTTGGTTAGACAATGGGTACCACGGGGAAATGGCGTATATGGCCGCACACGGTATGAAACGAGCACGCCCTGCGGAACTTGTGCCAGATACCCAACGCGTCATCTCAGTCAAAATGAATTATCTACCTCCTGATGCCAGTTTTGCCAAGGCGCTCAGTAATAAACAAACAGCTTACATCAGCCGCTATGCACTCGGTCGCGATTATCATAAAGTAATGCGCAACAGGTTAAAAAAACTAGGCCAAAAAATTGAACGTGAAGTTGAACAACTGGGATACCGACCTTTTGTCGACTCTGCACCAGTCCTTGAACGCCAACTTGCTGAAAAAGCGGGGCTTGGCTGGCGCGGAAAAAATAGTTTACTGATCAATAAAAAAGCTGGGTCATGGTTTTTCTTAGGTGAGCTGTTTGTCAGTATTCCATTACCCATTGATAATCCCAATGAATCTGAAGGCTGTGGAAAGTGTAATGCCTGCATCACTTTATGCCCAACAGGCGCAATCGTTGAACCTTATGTGGTTGACGCACGAAAATGTATTTCTTATCTTACAATTGAGCTACAAGGCGCAATCCCAGAACAGTATAGAGCACTATTAGGTAATCGAATTTATGGCTGTGATGACTGTCAATTAGTTTGTCCGTGGAACCGCTTTGGCCAACTCACTGATGAACAAGACTTTCACCCTCGTCAAAGTATCAAAGACCAAGATCTAATAACCTTATTCTCTTGGGACGAAGCAACATTCTTAAAAAATACTGAAGGCAGCCCAATCAGACGTATTGGGCATGAACGCTGGCTCCGTAATATTGCAGTAGGGTTGGGTAATGCAGACTACAACCCCGCTATCATTCAGCTACTAACTGAGCGGCATCAGCATACATCGCCGCTCGTACAAGAACATATTGAGTGGGCTATTTCCCAGCAGAATGAAAAACAAATTAATACCGAGCGAAAACAAGCACGCCTGATAAGGATTATTGAAAAAGGCCTGCCTCGAGACGCATAGCGCTAAGACTTATCAGTTAATAATGATAAGTCCCCTTCAATCTCTTTAAAAGCGCTTTGCACCATTTCAATCGCTTCCTCACGCGCCACTGAATTTTGAATTGCCTCATCTACATTACTAAAAATGAAAATTTCTTGGTCCTCGTCTAAACCCATTGTCGGGATCTTAGATTCAAAGCGCTCTTGTAGTGATCTAAACACAGATTCATTTTGTCGCCGATTTGTGTTAAGCATCCCCATAAGACTTTTAAATTTACCATTGATCATTGTGAGGGCATTATCTAAATTGTCTTTTTGTGTGTTAAGTTCTTTACGCGTCATAATTGCAAGTAGCTGCTGCTCTGTCACACTGACCAAAAAACAAATATGGTCACGAATACGCCCATGCTTATTTTCATCGTTAGGCATATTTAGAATCAAAACACTCACCAAATCGTAGTTTACCAGTATACGACTGGTGAATTCATGAAGGCGTCCTTTTGACTTTAATATATCAAATAGCTCCACCACAATTGGTGAACATAAGCCACTGGTGGCAAAGTGGAGACGTTGTGTATCAACTCGCACCTCAACATTGCAGTTCAAGCCAAAACTAGATAAGCATTTTATCATCGCATTAATTAATGTGGAAACATCATCAACCTGTGAAATTTGTTCGATATAATTAACGATTTGCCCCATTTCACTACTGGTAGCCATTGCATCAAATGCGGTTGATGTCGCATCTTCTACTTGCTGTTCCAATATGTCTTTATCTAATAACATTTGACTTAAGTTCATCAGCTTACTTTTGAGCTCGCCTTGGCCAAACGGCTTAACGATATAATCTTCAGCACCAACAGCATACCCCTCCATACGCTCTTCGACAGAACCCCTTGCAGAAACAAACATAACCACAATATGGTGAGTCTCCGGATTCGCTTTGATCGCCCGACAAACATCATAACCATTCATTTGGGGCATGCTCACATCGAGCAATATTACCTGAGGGTCAAATGTTTCAATGATCTCTAAACACTCAGGTCCGCTACTGGCTGTCAGCAAATCAAAATTCAGGTCTTCTAGAATTTCTTCCAGTATTTCCAAATTAAACGGTTCATCATCGACGGCTAAAATACGCTGAAGGGCCATATGTCTATTCCTTTTGTATGTTTGTCACTAACTTTAGTTATAGTCGTGATTTTCGTGATTGCTAACTACTTCAACTGTTTAATGTTGGCTTAATGGCAATTCAATAAACACAGTTGCACCGCCACATGCGTTGTTATTGACATAAATACAGCCTTTATGAAGCAACACAAACTCTTTGCATATCGCCAAGCCTAAACCTGTACCACCGGCACCACTATTCGTTTTACTACTTTGCACAAACTTAGAAAAAACCTGCTCTAATTCATCGTCAGGAATTCCCATTCCTTGATCACTAATTGCAACGTTTACCTTATGGTCTGAAAGCGTAACATCAACAATCACTTGACTGTTCTCAGGACTAAATTTCAACGCGTTTCCTAGCACATTACGGACTATTTGATTTATTTGCTCTTGATCGCAATACAATAAAATAGGTGCTTCAGGCACATTTAATTCTACCTGTATTTTCTTTGCTAAGGCGCTCCCTGCAACATCATCAATACCTGTTTTCAAAATGCCTGTGAAATTATGGTTACTAGGATTAAATGGAAAGCGCCCAGCATCTAAACGAGATAAATCCAATAAATTGTTCAACAAAAGCAGCAGTCGCTCACCGCTGGTCTCTATCCTCGACAGGTATTTCTGTAGCTTTTCAAGTGGTGCCTCTCCAGAATTTAACTTGTCTAAACCAAATCGAGCGAAACTCAAAATTGAATGCATAGGCGTGCGTAATTCATGAGACATATTCGCTAAAAACTCGGATTTACTTAAATTCGCAGCTTCGGCGGCCTCTTTTGCACTTTGCAGTTGTGCTGTGCGTGCCTGGACTTCAGCTTCTAAAACTTCTTTAGCTTCTTCAAGCACCTGTTGTTTTTTCTTTAAATGCGCAACATTTTTAAAAATAACAGCAAAAGCAATCTCTCCATGGTGGTCAATTTCATTAAACGTGCCCATCAAGGGGATATCCCCCGATGTTTGCGGCAAAACTAACTCACAATTAAAATGTCGCTGGATGCCAACTTCCTTAATTGCTACTTTTAATGTGTCAGTACAGTCTGTTGCAAACAGATCATAGATAGAACGCGCTTGTATCTCGCTTTGTGACAATTTAAGTAACCGCATCGAAGCATCATTTGCTTCAATGATGGCGCCATTTCGTTTAAATAATACAATGGGATCCGGTGTATGCTTATAAATCACCCGCAATAAGCTGTCGCGCTCAATTAATGCATCAACGGTTTCTTGCAATCGTTCAACAAGCTCTTGATTATGCCGCCGTAACAACTCAGTTTGCCAAAGCTTATGCAGTGATTGTAATAATTCACTTTCATCAAAAGGCTTAGTTAAGACATCTTCAGCCCCTTGACGAATTGCTTCCATCATATCAACTTGGCTCGCACGGGATGTAAACAGTAGGCATCGACAGTTTGGGTTCAGTGTTTTCAATTGCACGAATATCTCAACACCCGTTCCCACTTGAAGATTGAAGTCACTGATCAATAAATCAATATGTTGTTTTTCTGCGACAGCAACAGCTTCTTCTAAAGAGCGTGCTGTAAATACCACCAGTTGCGCCCCTCTTAAGCTAGTCGCTAACTCATCTAAGCGGTCATCTGCGTGATCCACCAGCAGCACAGTTGGCAAGACTAAACGCTGATTGGCCCCCACTTCTAAGACTCGCTCTAGCAAATGTGTGATTTCCTTATTCGCAAAGAACGGATAAATCACAATACCATTAGGCAAAGCTTTATTAAACTGGCTAAAGACCTCTAAATGTTCAGTATTATCAGGCTTTGGGGCTAAAAGAATTAACTTACAGTGTTCTTTTAAGGGTAATAAAACCGTTAAATAGTCACTGGGGATCCCATGAGCAATCGCAATAACATCATAACTAGAGAATTGAATACCTTCATCGAGCATATTGTAATGAATATGTTCTACTTCCCCACCTAACAGCTCAAAGAGTACTTTTAAGCGCATCGCAAGCACGCTGTTACTGTCTACAATTAGTACTTTATTCGACATAGTCTATTTCTATTTCCGTGTTCTAACACACAAAAGTGTAGTCGAATTTTAGGGGCTGCTGATCTTTCAGGTTCATTTTTGCAGCAGTTTGATTGGATTTTATACAAGGCAGAGGCTGCGTAGCATGGTTGTTCCATGTGAGTCAGCCGATAACATAGTAGAAAAGCCAATCAAACGCTGCCTACCGGTTCTTTTGTGCAGCCCTTTCTCTTTGTTGCTTAATATTCGCTTAGATCACTAGGCCACATATTAAGCGCCGCGATAAAAGCACGCTCAAAGAGAACAAAAATAGAACAGCAAAGATCAACAGCCCCTAATACTTGCGATTTAAGGTAAAGATAATTGTTTACCAAATATAGCTAAGCTATAGCGTTTTTGGTCCATTTTAGCTATATCGGGTAATTCTCCCCAACGGCTATAACCTTGTCGTTCAAACAGTTTTATACTGGGCTTATTATGAGAAAAAATAAACCCAAGTAATGTATCTACTGCAATATTCCTTGCATGCTGTTCAGCAAATTGCAGTAATGTTGTACCAAGTCCATTGCCTTGAGTATGCTCGGTAATATAAATACTCAGTTCACACGTTCCAATATAAGCAGGTCGACCATAGAATGATTTAAAGCTTAGCCAAGCTAGCACCTCTCCCGCCTCTTCATACACAAAAAGTGGACGTTCAGCATTATGACTAAAAAACCAGGCTTTACGCGCTTCAACCGTCGTAGGCTCGGTCTCAGCAGTGACCATTCGACTGGCTATTGTTTCATTATAAATTGACACAATAGCGGGTAAATCTATCTCGCGAGCAACTCGTATATTCATAGTGTAATAAAATTGATCAATTTAAGGTCTATTGACGTATCATAAGCAAGTTCAACTAACAAAGGAAAGCCAATGCTTAACAAACTACTGCAACTGAGCCTACTTGCATCCAGCCTCTTAATGAGCACCTATACGCTGTCTTCTACTTGTGATGACTTTACTAACGTTGAATTAAGAAAATTGCGTTCTAAAGAAACCCTCAATTTATGCCAGTTTAAAGACAAACCATTGCTTATCGTAAATACAGCCAGTAATTGTGGTTTTACGGGCCAATTTGAGGATTTAGAAAAGCTCCATAAAAAGTATAAAGACCAAGGTTTGGTTGTGCTTGGTTTTCCTTCGGACGATTTTTTTCAAGAAGAAGACGATGAGCAAGATACTGCAAAAGTCTGCTTTGTAAACTACGGCGTGACGTTCAATATGTTTGCAACATCTGATGTACGAGGGGATAGTGCTAACCCTATTTTTAAACATCTTGGAAACCAAACAAGTTCACCAAAATGGAACTTCTACAAGTACCTTGTCTCCGCCGATAGAAAATCAATTACTCACTTTAACAGTCGTACTAAGCCTTTATCAGACGAAATGGTGAGTGCAGTTGAAAAAGCATTACAATGATATCGTGAGTTTTTAATACATCTGTATTAGAATAAATTCTGAATAAAAACTAATCACAAGCGAAATATGGAGAAGTTATGACAGTTGCAAGCGCAAGGCACATCTTAGTAGATAGTGAAGCGGAATGTTTAGACCTAAAGTCACGAATCGCTGCCGGTGAAGACTTTGCTGAACTAGCAAAACAATACTCTAGTTGCCCGTCTGGACAAGATGGTGGAGCTCTTGGTGAATTTGGCCCTGGCATGATGGTACCTGAATTTGATACTGTGGTATTCTCGGCACCACTGAACGATGTGCAAGGTCCGGTACAGACTCAATTTGGTTACCACTTGCTAGAAGTAACCAGTCGCACTGAATAAAGCTGTTGCACATTAGAGTAAGCCGCTAAATGCGGCTTTTTTTGTGAATATTTCAAAGGAACATTATCATGCAACTTTTTGGCTCAGACTCATCTCCCTATGCCCGACGTATTCGACTCTTTATTGCCTTACATAAGCTCGATATTGAATATATCCATCTCGATATTTTTTCTGTACAAGGTAGAGCTAAACTTATCGAACATAACCCAGCTAGAAAAATCCCATTTTTAGTGAATGGTGATATCCAGGTGAGCGATTCTAACGTCATTTTTCGCTATTTAACGACACAATATGCACTGCCCACGCTTACCTGGTGGCAAGAGAATCAATTGACTAATATCAATGCATGTAATGATTCTCTCGTGGAAATTCTTATTTCTCAGCGCTCTGGGCTTGATACCAACAGTGATGTACTGTTCTTTAACTTACAGCGAGAGCGTATTCGCGAAGTATTAACTGACTTAAATGAACAATGTGTTAAAAATGAATTTTTAGACTGCCAGTACTTGCAGATCAGTTTATACTGCCTGCTAGACTGGATAATATTTAGAGATCTAACCGATCTAAATCTTTTTGCCGCCCTATTACACTTTCATAAAAATCAAAATGAGCGTGTTGGCGTACAAGAAAGCGATCCTCGCACATAAATAAACATATTTAATAAGGTATACACCATGAGCGACATTGAAATTGAATCAGAACTTGTCACCTTCGTTGAAAAAGTTCGCCTCGGCGCTCAAGTATGGGCACTTGGGGCTGACGATGGTGGCGTGGTTGTGTGTGAATCAAACCAATTTGAAACAACTGATGTGTTATTGGTTTGGGATAGCGCAGAGAAAGCACAAAGCCAATGTAAAGATGAATGGCAAGGTTATACTCCAACCCCTATCGCACTTGATGAATTTCTAGATGAGTGGGTAGAAGACTTAAATGAAGACCAAGCACTACTAGGCCTAAATTGGAACGATGAGAATGTGTGTCTTGAGATTGAGCCTACCGGCTTAGCGCGTGCACTCACTGACTAGCGCAATAAGTGTTCCGTCAATAGCACGCACATAAGCTTGTGTGTGCTCATTTTTATTGCAAGGTGGCATTAAAGGCTCCGCGCCCGCATTCACTGCTTTATCATAACTCTCACTCACATTTTTACATCGCATGGCTAATTCAAACCCCAATGCAGGCTGCTTTGGCTGAGCTCGAATATAACTTTGCTTAAATTGCGCTTGCGCAAAAGGATGACTTGCAAACCCGAGCTTGACTTCTCCGGTATTCAATTCACCATAATCAGCCGACTCAGTTAACTCCGTCGCATTTAAGCCAAACGCCTGATAATAGAAATCAAGGACCTCTTCCACATTATCCACATAAATAACTGTTTTTAAATACTGCATGTTACTCGCTCAAAAAAATGTAAACGCTTAAGAAATACCATCACATTAACTAAAGCATACATTTTGAGCTGGGTAAAATACAATCATATCAAGCGTAAAGATATTCACATGGTGACGGAAGCGTAAATAACCTCAGCTCTGGATAAGCGAATTTGCCCAATAAAGCTATTTTTCTCACTCTCGGCGTTGCTTTCATTTGTAATAGCCCGCTATTACTGCATAAAAGCGCCTTGATATTGAGCAAAATATCATCATTGGATTGTACGTAAGTTTATTTATAAAACATTTTCTATTCCAAAACCCTTATTCAAACCTGAGGTTAAATAAAAACGCAGAAAGCAGTCTTGCTTAGATAAATTAACGTATTTTCACTGGTATAGATTAAAGGGCAGGATTCAGTTACCGACTGTTTGAAACACCGATTACAAAATTTCAATGGGGGTGATACAAAAAAGACAATGGCGCTCTCGGAAGGGATCGAACCTTCAACTTAGCCTCCGGAGGGCCACGTGATATCCATTTCACCACGAGAGCAGCACAGTATTCTTTGATCGCGTTTATAATAATGCTATCGGTAGTTAAATACTAGCATTTGTGAGCTACATGCTTAATTTTTAATCTAAAAATCAAAAAAACACTATACATTGCACAAAAAACACGATATTTAACTATGCTTAGTTATACCTTCGTCGATGTAACATGCCTTTTATGTTCATCGAGCAATGTGCAATAGAGTCGTAACTCGATAACAACAACCGCATTGTGCTTAAAAAATATCAAGAGGATTATTATTATGACCCCGATGACCACTGAACAAGTTGCTGAATTTCTAGGCGTAAAAGTTGAGCGTGTAAAAAGACTTGCTAGAGAGAATTTACTTGTCGCAAAAGATAACGATGCTGATGGTCAGCCTATCTTTGATAAAACAGATGTTGAAAAATACAAAGAACTGGCGCAAAGGTTAGGCGGGATCTAATCTAGTAGACTCATTAGTTTATTCTTTAAGGGGCTTGCATGTGTGTGAGCTCCCTTGTTTTGGTACCAATTGATGCTTAATAGTAAATACGCAATTTGGTAAGCTTTTAATTTCGTACCCGCATAGTCAGGCATATGGATATTACGCAACATGTAGTATTGTTGTAGCAATGCCGCACACTCAATCTCACCTAAATCAAAACTACAACTCAATGCCGCTAAGTCAAAATAAATGTCATTGTATTGTGCATATTCAAAATCAATTATCTTCGCGCCGGTGTCTGCATTAATTAAGTTGTCATATACCAAATCATTGTGACAAAATGCCAAATCTTCTGGAAGCAAATTAATGACCGATACAGCCCTATCACATTGGTCTTTTGCATACATAAGCTGACACATATCTAGTTGCATAACTTGTTGCACTATATCCAGTTTCTCGTGATCCAAAAAGCCTTGGTACTCATGAAGTTTAACTAAACTCCTCACTATTTTTTCATCTAGATTTACAAATGGTTTTTTTTGAGTAAAGAATTCAAATATCGCAGTATGCGCCTCTGTGCTATAAGCTATCACAGCTTGCGTAATTCCTTGTGCAGCTAGCGCATGTTGTGCGTCTAACAAAGGCTGTGATAAGCCACCTCTATAACACTTCATCAGCAATGCCCCTCGGTCAGAACTGAGCAAAAAGTTATCATTGTTGAAGCCTTTATACAGGCGAACAATGTTATCAATTCTTATACCAGGTAATAACGCCTCCAGTTGGGCTCTGAGATACTTATCAGTCATATTCTAATTGATGTAGTGACTTCCCTTCACGTTGCTCGTGCTCGTCATACCAGCGCTTATAGCCCCAGCACACCATTATGGTATAAAACACAAATAACACTAACGTTGGGTAATAACCTTTCGCAAAATAAAGGTAAATCGACGCTGCATCGATCACAATCCAATAAAGGAAATTCTCAAGCACCTTTTTAGCCACCAAGTATGTTGTCACAACGGCGAAACACGTTGTAAAGCTATCTAAATATGCGAGTTCTGCATGGGTATACGTGTCTGTTAAATACCCTAGTAGAATTGCTACACTTGCCGTTACAATAATAATTTTCACGTGGCGCTGAAGCGACCAAGACACAATTGGCACCACTGATTGTTCTGCGGTTTTCTGCCACATTCGCCAACCGACTACCGCCATGATCATATAATAAAAGTTCAGTGCAGACTCCATCAATAATGCGCCATTCCAATACATGACTGTATAGATAAACGTACTAATAAACGCGGCAGGCCAACACCAACTACTCTCTTTGATGGCTAATTGCAAATAAGCCAAAGACAAAAACACCGCAATATATTCCCAGTACGACATCGCAACAAAACCTGAAAATGCTTTACTTATAAATTCAATCATTGGCTGACAAATCACCCGAAATAAATTTGCATACAAAGACTATTTTTCCGTATTCTATATATGAACGTTTCATTTCTCGTTGCAGGACTTGCATCACGTCATCGTAATCTCCGAAGACCTGCGTTGACATATTATTTGTTATCACCTTTAGTCCTGAATGTTGATTCAAGCGCTCAATAAAGTCTTTAATAAAAGGAATGTAATCGTTGTGAAGCGGGTACTTACTGATCTCAACTGACAATTTCATTGGTATTCTCTCTGGAGGCATAAACAAAGTTATTGTAGCTGCCGTAACCTTCTTTAGCGACCACTACTGTGGGTGGTTTAAATTAACACCCGTCATAAATTGCGACTTTGGCGTGTAGTTTATCCAATCTTGTTGATATAAAATTTTACCGTCAGATCCAAATTGTAATTTAATCAAAAACCGCCATGGTCCCAATTCATTCCCTTGGTAACGAAAACGGTTAAAATACCCACTCAAAATCACGTGCTTTGAATGCACATCTATAAGTTTGTCAGTTACCACCAAAACGGCTTTATTATCAAGTACTGATACTTTATTTGCTGTCCAATCAAAGAAATTTGCTATTGCTTTTCTATTGGATGCTGTATGACCATACACCATATCCTCAAATTTGGCATCCGTTGCATAAAAATCGATAAAGCGTACAAAATCAGTACGCTCTCCGTACACTTGAATATAATCGTCAACAATGACGGAAAGCGCCGAGGTGTTTGGTCGTGACGCACAAGCACTCAATAAACACATCATGACAAGACCGAAATATGCTCTGAAATGATATGTCATTGGTATTTTCACCCTACACTGTTTAAATGTTCACGATACCTAATGGCTTCGCCGTTTTCCACGCTCCCCTAGTAAAATCAGGTACATCCACTGCATTACTTCGGTCGGCTACCGATTTTGCTGATAATGGCGATATCACTGACCATGCAGCACCATCATAAACATCCTGATCTAGTGGCTCGCCATTACGCAAACAGTAAATCATGCGCCAAAACATCAGGAAATCCATACCACCATGGCCCCCATTACGCTGTGCTTCCTCACCCATTTTCAGCCACAAAGGATGATCATATTGCTCATACCATGATCCCATTTCGTGATCCCATTCATGATAACTCTTAGTGCCATTTTTTTCCAAAGCAATGCGATTAGGAAAACCCGCAAACACCCCATTCGTTCCCTGAATCAAATTATGGCGGGAATAAGGTCGCGGTGTTGTTGTATCATGTTGCACCATAATACTGCGCCCTTTAACTGTCTTGATCATCGTTGTATTCATATCTCCCGCAATATATTCCAACTGATTGCGCCGGTGATCAGCAGAAAATTCACGTTGTGCATATGCGCGGCGCCCCAATGCTGGTGAGCTCATTGAAGTTAGATAATCAAAACGATCGCCACGGTTAATATTCATATACTGTGACACAGGACCTAACCCATGTGTTGGGTACAAATTCCCATCACGTTTCGCATGCCATGCCGTACGCCATGATCCTGTTTTATGATCAATCTCTTTCATTTGCCAACGCAACTCGTGGATATAGGCCGCTTCTGCATGCAAAAGTTCGCCAAATAGGCCTTGCCTAACCATATTCAAAACCATGAGTTCATCGCGACCGTAATTGACATTTTCCATCATCATACAGTTTTTCTGCGTTCTCTCAGCTGTGTCGACTATTTGCCACATCTCTTCGACAGTCAATGCCAGGGGAACTTCAACAAATGCGTGTTTTCCGCTATTCATAGTATCTATGGCCATCGGTGCATGCCATGCCCAAGGTGTAGAAATGATCACTATATCTATATCTTCACGTTCTAGCATCTGCTGATAGGCGTGTTCAGTTCCTGTGTATAACGACGGCTTTTCCAACCCTTTCTCCTCTAAATAATGAGAAGAACGTTCCAAAACCACATCATGTGTGTCACAGATCGCAACAATTTTTGTGCCTTCAATATGGCTCATACGCTTCACATGGCCATAACCCCGCTGCCCAACACCAATAAAGCCAACTCGAACAATTGGCATTTTTGGTACAACGAGCCCCATCACTGACTGACCATGTGCTGGTGGTAATTCTGGCAAGGTATGATTTTTTTGCGCACACCCAGCCACCACACTTGCAGCGGCGGTTGCGCTCGCTGCTTTTAAAAAATCACGGCGGTTAAATTTTTTCATTATTATTATCCTTTGATATTACCACTACATTTGACCATATATTACGGGTAAGCTGATGCGACCAGCAAATCAGGTAAACATTAAAAAAAGCGCCGAAGCGCTTTTTTTAATTTTGAGTAATTATACTCTGTAATGTCAACTCTTTCGCGACCACATCTTGATAAAGCGTAAACTGATTTTGAGCCCGCTCTAAATTATGCTTTTCATGCTTCGTTGCAAAATAATTGTCGCCGTCTAGATAATCGGTTAAAAAACGAAGGCCTATCATAAATGGCATCACTTTAGCACCTAATAAAAAACTGCGTTTTTCCTGTTCAGTTATCAAGCCAGACAAAGGTGTTACATAACCCTTTACAATCGCTTCAAAAATATCTTCTCTTACCTTAACACGATTTAAATTTGTCGAATCTTCAGCTTCTGGAGAGCAAAAAGTGCGCACCATATCACCAAAATCAAACAACCAGTAACCTGGCATACAAGTATCTAAATCAATAACCGCTTTACCTGAATCATTTTGATTACAAAACAGCATGTTGTTAATTTTAGTATCGTTATGACAAGGTCGCAGCGGAATAGCACCAGAAAGTGCTTTTAGTTCATCAGCGAGGTCAAATTGGCTTTGGCAAAATACTATATCAGCTAAGCAGCTATGCGCTCGATTATGCTTGTCTCGTGCAAGCACTTCTTCAAACATCTCGATACGCTTTGCTAAATTATGAAAATCAGGGATCACATGATGCAGTTCACTCGCATTAAAGTCCTCTAAAGCTTGTGCAAATTGGCCAAATGCATTCGCTGCTGTTTGTGCTTTAAAAGCACTATTGACCACATCTTCGCTATAACTGCCACCAATAAACTCTAACGCACGCCATACGTCACCATTATGTATAACCAAATAACCTTCATCGATAGTTGGTAAGTGTTTAATTATATTTAATTGGTACTCACCCTTCTCAGATTTAATCGATAAGTGCTGTTCTATTGCTCGAGCATTTTCAACAAGCTGCTCTGGTTTTGGAAAAACCTCGGTATTGAGCTTTTGCACGACTATCGCTCGCCGCCCATCTTTTAATAACATTGTGGTATTGATATGACCGTTGCCAATCGGGTTCATGACAGCTAGCTCACTGTTCAAACCAAACTGTTGCGATAAATATTGCGCTATCGCAGTATTATTCATGCGTACCTCATTAATTAACTGCGTTTCTGAAGCGGCTGAGATACCCTCATCCTTGACGTAATTCATTTAATTTTCCTGCCACTGTGTCTAATTCTTCTTTAAATGTAATGCCATACCAATGATCCATGGCTGAATAAACCGTTACGTGAGCTTGATTCGAGGATATACAGGCTTGAATACAATCTGGCAGATAATACTCTTTTTTGACAACGTTGTCATGAATATCTAAAAACCGCGAAAACCCGTCCGCCAAATGCATCATGAGTATAGGTGTAATCCCCCAAAATGTCATGGAGGCAAGTGTACTTTTACTAATCTCGGTAACCTGACCCGCACACTCACCAATGAGTATACTACCTTGCTTGCTGATGTTAAGACATTCAACCACGGATGAAAGTGAGCCTTGATCCAGCTTGCATAAACCACGATTAACTCCGCCCTGATCCGACAGCGTGAGTCCAATCGGATATCCCACCATAGCCATATGCTGCTCATCACCACATGTGTTAGCAAAATGCGCGACTAATTGATGGTATGCTTGTGGCCCGTAATAATCATCCGCAGTTATTACAATCGCAGGCTTGGTAATATAGGCTCTGGCTGCTAACAAAGCATGGCCGGTACCCCAAGGCTTTTTTCGTTTATCGGCTAATTCCAAGTACTGAGTAGGTACATCGGTAATGCACTGTTCAACTAAGTGGATTGTTAATGATTGCGGCAAGCGCGGGACAATATCCGCCTGTACAATAGGTTTAATTGCAGCATTGATCACTAATACAATTTCAGAGATCCCAGCATTATGTGCATCGATAATGCTGAGTTCCATGATAGATCGCCCTAATCCAGGAATTTCTGCAATCTGCTTGTTACCACCAAAACGACTGCCTAAACCACCTGCAAGTACAACGAGTAGCGGTAAGTGCCCTTTTTTTCTTGTATTCCCAACAACCATATGTGACCACAAAATATAAACAGGCGAACAAGTTTACAGCGCTTTTAAAATAATAGAAAGTCATTGCAAAATTTGCGTTAATCAAACTTTTGGCTAAGATATTTCACTTCTAAGTATTCATCTAATCCTTGTTTTGCACCTTCACGCCCTAATCCAGACTGCTTTATACCACCAAACGGTGTGGCTGAATTAGAGATCATCCCTTCATTAATACCTATCATGCCATACTCAAGCACCCGTGACACTCGGTGGATCTGCGCAACATCTTGTGAGTAAAAATACGCCGCGAGCCCCTCCTCTACATTGTTCGCCAATGTCACACTTTGCTGTTCATCTACGAATGACATCACTGTTACAACAGGTCCAAAAATTTCCTGTCGCGCAATATCCATCTCTGGCAATACATCTGTCAAAATAATAGGTGGCATAAACAAGCCGCCTAGTTCCTCTCCTTTATAATGTAATTTCGCTCCTTGGCCAAGAGCAGCCTCAACCAGTGCCATGACTTTATTTTTCGCTTTTAAAGTAATTAAAGGGCCTAAATCTGTAGCTGGGTCCATACCCTCACCTACCCGTAGCCTCTTAGTCGCCTCAGTTAACTCCTCTATAAAGGGCACCATACAACTTTGTTCAACTAACACCCGATTGGCTGCCACACATGCCTGTCCGTTATTGCGAAACTTCGCAGTCATTAAGCCAGACACAGCACTTTTAATATTTGCTGTTTTATATACAATAAAAGGCGCATTACCACCTAGCTCCATGGATGTTCGTTTTACCGTTGCTGCAGATTGTGCCAATAAGATTCGCCCGACTGTGGTTGAGCCAGTAAAGGTTAACTTACGAACCGCTGTGTGCTGGCAGTATTTAGCGATAAGCGCTGCAGGTTCTTGCGTTAATAAAACCTGCAAAGCACCAGCTTCCATACCAGCCTGATTTGCGAGCTTAGCTAACGCTATCGCACTTAATGGCGTTTCTTCCGAAGGCTTTAATATAAAACTACACCCCGCAGCATACGCTGGCGCGACTTTACGGGTGATCATTGCTAACGGAAAGTTCCAAGGCGTTACGCCCAGTACCACGCCCACCGCTTCCTTTATCGTCATCAATTGGTGCTTACCATCCTGTGCAGGGATAACTTCACCGTAACTGCGCGTTGCTTCTTGTGCAAACCAATCCACAAAACTCGCCGCATAACGTACTTCACCTATGGCTTCATGCAAAGGTTTGCCTTGCTCAGATACCATTAACTCAGCCAAAGCTTGTTCATGAGACAAAATTAAGGCGTACCATTTCTTCAAAACCTCAGCGCGCTGTATAGCTGACGTACGCCGCAATTGCCTCAGTGCTTGCTGTGCACCGTGCAAAGCTGATTGACTGCCTTTCTCATCCACTGACGAGACCACTTTCACGACATTTTGATTCGCCGGATTTAATACGGTAAATGTATTAGTCGTTTGATAAGATGTACCATTGATAAAAGAATGTTCATGTTCAAGAAGCAATTGCATTCGGGTATTCCTTCAATCTACCTATGACCGTCAATATGCCATAGTTATAGTGCTACAAACAAAAAACCGCAGCTCATGGGCTACGGTTTTCATCATAATAAATGACAGAGACTAAGGGCTGTTGATCTTTGCTGTTCTATTTTTGTTCTCTTTGAGCGTGCTTTTATCACGGCGCTTAATGTGTAGCCTAGTAATCTAAGCGAATATTAAGCAACAAAGAGAACAAAAATGAACCTAAAAGATCAACAGCCCCTAACTATTAATGATCTTCATTTACGATGTTCAAATTATACTTGGGAATTTCAACCACCAGATCTTCATCCGTGATAATAGCCTGACACCCTAAGCGAGATTCGGGCTCTAATCCCCATGCTTTATCCAGCATGTCATCTTCTAATTCGTCACTTTCATCTAATGAGTCAAACCCTTCACGTACCACAATGTGGCAAGTGGTACATGCACACGATTTCTCACATGCATGGGGAATGCTAATGCCATTTTTCAATGCCACGTTTAATACAGTTTCCCCTTTAGGTGCTTCAATAGCCGCGCCTTCAGGACATAATTCTTCATGGGGTAAAAAGATGATTTGTGGCATATTACACCTCGTCTACAGACTGCCCTTGCAGTGCTTGTTTAATTGATACATCCATACGACGTGATGCAAATTCGCTACTTGCGGCATCAACATGTTCAATGGCACTCTTAATTTGATCCGGTGACGTTGCTTGCTCACGCATGTGTGTCAACTTCGTCATCGCTTCACGTAAATCAGCAAGTTCTTGCTCATTTAATAAATTATTGTCTGTTAGCAAAGAGGCTTCCAAAGCTTCAAGTACTCTGAGCGCTTCTACTTGCTGCTCTTTGAGCATACGCGCTTGCATATCTTCTTTAGCGTTACTCATTGAGTCTTTGAGCATTTGAGCAACTTGATCATCAGATAAACCAAACGATGGCTTAACCTGAATATCAGCTTGAACACCGGTTGATTTTTCTGTGGCAGAGACGCTCAGTAAGCCATCCGCATCCACTTTAAAAGTAACACGAATGTGAGCTGCACCCGCAGCCATTGGCGGTATGCCTTTTAAGCTGAATTTAGCCAAAGAGCGGCAATCATCAACTAATTCACGCTCACCTTGAAGTACATGCAACGACATCGCCGTTTGACCATCTTTAAAGGTGGTGAACTCTTGCGCTCTCGCGACTGGAATTGTGGTATTTCGCGGGATTATCTTCTCAACTAAGCCACCCATCGTTTCTAGACCAAGCGACAAGGGTAATACATCCAATAGCAACATATCTGAGTCAGGCTTGTTACCGACTAAAATATCAGCTTGAATAGCCGCGCCCAATGCAACCACCCTGTCTGGATCGATAGAGGTCAATGGCTGTTTTGCAAAAAAGCTTTCCACGTTTTCACGAATAACCGGCATCCGTGTCGAGCCACCCACCATGACAACTTGTAACACTTCTTCGTTAGTCACACCGGCATCTTTAACAGCACGACGACAAGCACGTAAGGTTTTCTTCACCAACGGCATTACTAATTCTGCAAATTCGCCTTGTGTCACTGCTACGGTGTGAGTTTGCTGTCTAATATCTAATTTAACGTTAACCGTTTTATAACCACTAAGCGCTTCTTTGCATGCTTTGGCTTTGTTCATAAATAAGCGTAATTCGTGCGCGTCTAAATCATCAATACCCACTTTTGATTTAAACAATGACACCAGCATAGAGTCAAAATCATCGCCACCTAAACTAGAATCACCGCCCGTTGCCAAGACTTCAAAAACGCCTTGGTTTAAGCGCAAAATAGAAATATCAAACGTTCCACCGCCTAAATCATAAACCGCAATAACGCCTTCTTGGCCTGAATCTAAGCCATAAGCCACTGCAGCTGCCGTAGGTTCATTTAGTAGCCTTAATACATTGAGCCCAGCAAGTTCAGCTGCATCTTTGGTACTTTGACGTTGTGCATCATCAAAATAGGCCGGCACCGTGATCACTGCGCCCAGAATATCTTGACCAGCAAAACTTTCAACTGCACGTTGATTCAATGTTTTGAGTATTTCTGCTGATGCTTGAACTGGGTTAACTGCACCGGCGACAGTATTAATAGCAACAGTGCCGCTTTGCTCAATAAACTCATAAGGCAACTGACCGTAACTTTGCTCGATTTCTGCTAACGTTTTACCTAAAAAACGCTTCACTGAAATTAAGGTATTGGTTGGATCTTCAACAGATGCCTGCTGAGCCTGCTGACCAACAACGATCTGCTGCTGGTCATACCTAACCACAGAAGGTAACATAGCTGCACCTGATACATCAGTCAGCGTTTTAGCTTCACCGCTTTGTACCGTAGCAACTAATGAGTTAGTAGTTCCTAAATCTATACCAATCGCGAGTTTATGTTCATGTGGTGCCGCGCTCTGCCCCGGCTCAGCAATTTGCAATAAGGCCATTATGCTCTTCACTTTGCAGCTCACCTTCGAAAAGGTCAGCCTGTAAAATTAATCAAATAAACTGTCTTCAATACGTGCGAGTTCATCACGTAATTTAAATACAAACTTAAGTTTACGAATGTTGTCAGCAGCTTCCTGTAATGCACTTTCATTAGCGTCATCGGCTAATTGCGTAAATAACTGCGCACTATATTGTTTATCTAATGCGTCAATTTCAGCTTCGAAGTCTTCAATGGCTTGTTCAACATCACAGCTATCAGGTAACTCTGAGAGCGTTTCACGTAATTCCATTTGCTGCATTAAAAAGAGCGGGTCTTGCAATGTTTGTTGTTCCGCTCGAATATCAACGCCACGCTCGCTAAGCATATATTCAGCACGCTTCAGAGGATGTTTTAACACAGCCAATGCATCGTTAATTTCAGCTGTTTTTTGCACTGCAAGTAGCTTTTCACGTTCGCTCTTTCCGGCAAATTTGTCAGGATGTATAACACGCTGTAAATCTAAATACTGCTTATTAATTTTAACTAAATCAACATCGTAGGCTACTGGAATATCGAACAACTCAAAGTAACGCATATCACTTATTCACTTATAAAAGGCTTTGCTAAAATACAATAAAGCCCCACTAAAGCAGGGCCCTATACCCAAAAGTATTTCTTTAGGTATGTTACATCCGTAAAACGAATAAGTTAAACAGTAAAGCTTTCTCCACAACCACACTCATCTTTCTGGTTTGGGTTAATAAATTTAAACCCTTCGTTCAAACCTTCTTTTGTGTAGTCTAGTTCTGTACCATCAATATACACTAAGCTCTTAGCATCAATGATGACTTTCACATCTTGGTGTTCAAAAACTTCATCACCTTCACTTAACTCATCAACAAATTCGAGTACATAAGCAAGACCTGAACAGCCCGTGGTTTTTATGCCAACACGCAAACCTAGCCCTTTGCCGCGATTGTCTAAAAAGGTTCTAACTCGATCTGCTGCCGCGTCTGTTAATGTCACTGCCATAACTATTTACTCTTACTTTGCTTGTTTACTTTTGTAATCAGCAATTGCTGCTTGAATTGCATCTTCTGCTAGGATTGAACAGTGTATTTTCACTGGTGGTAATTCTAATTCTGCGGTGATATCGGTATTTTTAATTTCAGCAGCTTCATCTAGCGATTTACCTTTAACCCATTCAGTCACCAATGATGAAGACGCAATGGCGCTACCACAGCCATACGTTTTGAACTTAGCATCTTCAATAATACCGCCATCAGATACTTTGATTTGCAATTTCATTACGTCACCACATGCTGGTGCACCAACCATACCAGTTGCAACATTTGGATCATTTTTGTCTAAAGAACCTACGTTACGTGGGTTCTCTACGTGGTCAATTACTTTATCACTATACGCCATAATACTTTCCTCACTATATGCTCATAGCACTAGGCTACAAACAAAAATTGCTTAATGCTTAATGGTGTGCCCATTCAACGCTGTCTAGATCTATGCCCTCTTGATGCATTTCCCAAAGCGGTGACATTTCACGTAGGCGGCCAATCGACTCTTTCATTAGCTTGACGGTATAGTCGATTTCTTCTTCTGTTGTGAAGCGGCCAATACTGAAACGAATTGAACTATGTGCAAGTTCATCGTTACGACCTAATGCTCTTAATACATATGAAGGCTCAAGGCTCGCTGAAGTACAGGCTGATCCTGATGATACCGCAATATCTTTAACGGCCATTAACAAAGACTCACCTTCAACAAAGTTAAAGCTGATGTTTACGATACCTGGTACCGACTGTTCAATACAGCCATTGAAGTAAACTTCATCCATGCCATCTTCACCCATCACACCATCAATCAAACGCTGACGAAGCGTACTGATGTGTGCGTGATCTTTTTCGAAATCTTGTTTTGCAATACGAAATGCTGTGCCCATTCCAACTAACTGGTGTGTTGCCAAAGTACCAGATCGCATACCGCGTTCATGGCCACCACCATGCATTTGTGCTTCAAGACGAGCACGTGGTTTACGGCGAACATACAGTGCACCAACACCTTTAGGCCCGTATACTTTGTGACCAGAGAAAGACATAAAATCAACTTTCAACTCTTTCAGGTCAATTTTAACTTTACCTGCACTTTGTGCACCATCAACATGGAACATAATCTTGCGTTCACGGCACATATCACCAATAGTGGCAATGTCTTGAATAACACCTAGCTCGTTATTTACATGCATTACGCTCACTAAAATAGTGTCTTCGCGCATTGTCGCTTCTAACTTTTTAAGGTCAAGCAAGCCATTTTCTTCAACTTCCATATAGGTTACTTCAAACCCTTGTCGCTCAAGCTCGCGACATGTATCAATAACCGCTTTATGCTCGGTTTTTACCGTGATGACATGCTTACCTTTTTTCTGATAAAAGTTAGCTGCACCTTTAATTGCAAGGTTGTTTGACTCTGTAGCGCCAGAAGTGAATACAATTTCACGCGGATCTGCGTTAATTAAATCAGCGATATCATTACGCGCTTGGTCAACAAGTTCTTCTGCCTGCCACCCAAAACGGTGCGAGCGAGATGCTGGGTTGCCAAAATTCCCTTCCATTGTCAGGCATTGCATCATTTCATCGGCAACACGCTGATCAACCGGAGTGGTTGCTGCATAATCTAAATAAATCGGTAACTTCATTTGTTTCTCCGCTTGACGCCAACCTTAAAGTTGACAGCTCACTTGAATATTGTCTAATTGCTTCATCGCACTATTGACGCTGTTATCCTGACGTAATGCAACAGATTGCACCTCAGAATTCGCGACTAATTCGGCAAGGGAAATGTTTTTTAAAAAATCTTCGATACGCTGGCTTAAATCAGACCACAGTGTGTGCGTTAAACATCGCATCCCACTTTGGCAACCGCCCCCTTCTCCGTGACAACGTGTCGCGTCGACTGACTCATCGACCGCATTTATCACATCCCCTACAGAGATTGCTTGCGCATCACGACCAAGTAAATAGCCGCCGCCCGGACCTCGTACTGAGCTCACTAACCCATGTTTACGTAATCGAGCAAATAATTGTTCTAGGTAAGATAAAGATATTTCCTGACGACCAGAAATATCAGCAAGAGGGACTGGACCAGCTTTAGTATGCAACGCAACGTCTAACATTGCTGTTACCGCATATCTGCCTTTCGATGTTAATTTCATAAAGCCCCCGAGCTTGATTACCAAAGCGCAAATTTTAATTACCTGACTAAGATAGTCAAGTATTACTCACTTGTAATACCAGTCTAATCACAGATATTGCCCAAATACCCGACTAAACTACTCAAGTATTATCACATTGTAATTACCCGAGTAATTTAGTCAAGTATTATCTTGAGCAAATCGTGTCCGACTGAACAGCCTACTCACAATGATTATTTTTGTGTCGATTTATTTATCGAGGTTAAAATACCGCGCAAAATATTAAGCTCTTGATCTTCAGGACGTGCACGATTAAACAAACGCTTCAATTTAGTCATAACCATACCTGGGTGCTGCTTTACAATAAAATTAGTTTCATTGAGCGTACTTTCTAAATGCTCATAAAATAGTTCCATTTGCTTTGCGCTCGGATAAACTACGTCGTCCTCTTCAACTACCGCATTTTGTGTGGCAAGAAATGCCATGCGTGTTTCATATGTTAACGTTTGCACTGCCATAGCTAAGTTTAAAGAGCTGTACTCTGGGTTTGCTGGAATACACACATGGAAGTTACATAGCTGTAGCTCTTCATTTGTTAAGCCACTGTTCTCTCGACCAAAAACCAAAGCGACAGGGCCTGTATTTGACTCTTGAACTAGTTTCTCAGCGCATTCACGAGGGTTAACCATTGGCCATGAAAGTGTCCGCGAACGTGCACTGGTACCAATCGTTAATGCACAACCATCAATGGCTTCTGATAACGTACTGACGGTTTTTGCAGCACCAAGCACATCAGTTGCCCCCGCAGCTAAAGCACTCGCATGACTATCAACTTCACAAGCAGGGTCTACCAAATAGAGTTTGGATAATCCCATTGTTTTCATCGCCCGTGCGACTGAGCCAATATTGCCTGAGTGAGATGTATTTACTAATACAATGCGAATGTCTTCTAATGCCATGTTAATAAGCCCTGAGAAAAATAATGCGGGAGTTTATCACAGCTTGTGAACAGCCCCATAGTAAAACCCGCAGTAAAAAAATTAGTTCCACAAGATCATAGGTGTACAAAAAACCCTCAATTTAATTTCACAATTATTGTTTACTTTGTATCAAAAGTCGCTAAAATACGCCGGCTTGAAATAATACTGTTCTTTTACAACCCAAAGGTAATGCTATGCATCCAATGTTAAACATTGCGGTACGCGCTGCGCGTAATGCAGGTAAAGTGATCTTACGTGCATGTGAAGATTTATCAAAAGTCGAAGCCCAACAAAAAGGCAGCAATGACTTTGTAACTAACGTAGACAAAGACGCTGAAGCGATCATCCGCGATACGATTTTAAAAGCCTTCCCTGATCACTCTTTAGTGGGTGAAGAATTAGGTGTAATTACAGGCTCTGATGCAGATTACCAATGGGTTATCGATCCACTTGATGGCACAACTAACTTCATCAAGGGTATTCCTCACTTTGCAGTCTCAATTGCATTAAAAGTAAAAGGTCGCGTAGACCAAGCTGTTATCTACGATCCTATTCGTAGTGAATTATTCACAGCATCACGTGGACAAGGCGCACAATTAAACAATACCCGCATCCGCGTTACTAAAAGTAACGAAATTGCAGGTTCTGTATTAGCCACTGGCTTCCCATTCAAACAAAAGCATCACCTAGACGCATACACAGAAGCGTTCAAAACATTGTTCATTCATACAGCTGACATTCGTCGTGCAGGTTCACCTGCATTAGATATGGCTTATGTTGCAGCAGGTCGTGTTGATGGTTTCTTTGAACTAGGCTTAAAGCCGTGGAACACCGCTGCAGGTGAACTACTCGTTAAAGAAGCGGGAGGCATGGTAATGGACTTCGCTGGTGGTGCAGGTTATAACCAAAGTGGTAACGTTATTTGTGGCTCACCTAAGCTTTGCCAACTAGTGGTTAAAGAAATTCGTCCAGTACTGACAGAATCACTACTGTGCTAATGAAATAGATATTCAAAAAAGGAGGCAATTGCCTCTTTTTTATTGTCTTTAATATGGCACGTTTAATTATTTTCAAAGTACGGGTTTTTCAACGTTATTACTCGTGCATCTTGCATTGGTAATGCGTTAAATTTAGCGGCAAAATACTGCTCAAATAGCATGTCAAATTCACCATTTTGTTGCATCAACGCCAATCCTTTTTTCAAGGCGTCGGCAACTTCAGGTTTCTTTTTACTTACAAAAAAATAAAATGCACTAGGGTAGTACAAATATAAATTGGGCAATATAACGAGGTCACCACTCTGTCGCTCAGCAAGCTCAGATCCTACTTCAATAAAAGAGCGTGGAAAATAATCAACTTTACCACGCGCTACCATCGCAAACATAGCTTGGTATTTAGACATCGGTCGTACTGGTAAATCATTAAATGCCAGTATTTTCGTATCAGGCCAGTCATGCCCTTGAACAGCGGTCAATTTTGCTAACTGAGCCTTTGTTTGTATTTTTTCAAAGCGTGGCAAATGCGCACGGTTCACCAATAGCGCTCGTTTACCAATAAAACCTTTAAATAACGGGACCTGTATAGCAATCGCCAGTTGCTCTCGTTCAGGACTAGTCATACTCCAATGTAAATCCACCTCCCCTCGGCTTAAAGCAAGTAAAGTTCGCTGCTGATGCGGATGAACTTGAATATGCTCTACTTTCGTGTCAAATTGCGCTGCAATTAATGCTCTATCAAGTAACTCATACAAATATAAATCGCGGTCATAAAGCACGCGCTGCTCTTTCGCTACATATAAAGTCGACACCGCATAAGATGTATTAGCCCAACTACACAATAGGCAAAGCCATATGAATCTCCCCATATGCTCGCTCCAAAATTGTTTTCATTTAAGCTACACGTTAGGTCACATTTACTCAAGGCTTATCGACTGCATTGAATAAAAAATCGAATTTACCTACTAAAGTATACATCAACTGTCATCATGAATTCTAAGGACGACACAGCTATTTAAACGGAACACTCGTGTACTGTCGTTTTTATTCTCACTATCGGGGCCGCTGGTTTACGACGATTGCAAACAAACAAATAACTATTGCGGTAGCGTTTCGCTTCTTTTTTGGCATCCGTCGCCAATGCAGCTACCTGATGGCTGTTATTACAACTTTCTAAATCAGGTCTGACTAACCCGATTGACAGTGTTAATAAAGGCACAAACTGCTTTTGACCTTCCCTATTTGTCGCCCAATACCCCCCCGCTTCAACATGCTCAGATGTAAAAAATGCTTTCGACTGCAACTCAAACTGATTAATTATCTGATGACATAAGCGCTCAGCATCATCACCATCAAATACCACCATAAAGTCGTCACCCCCTATATGCCCCACAAAACAGCTGCTTTGATCGCACACTTGAACCGTCACATCGGCCAATAACTTGATCACACTATCACCGCTTGCATAACCATATAAATCATTGAATTGCTTAAAATGATTTAAATCCACATAGGCCAATGAAAAGGTATTTTGTCTGCGTAAACGTTGTTCAATTGCTTCATTAATGGCTACGTTGCCTGGTAGCATAGTCAGAGGGTTTGCATGTTGAGCATGACGTATTTTTTCTTCGGTTATGTGCTTTAAAATATCTCGCAGCGGTGCAAGTCCTAGGTACTTGAGATCTCTCGTAACAATAATATGGCGTCGAATATCAAATTCTTGTTCTGTGATCTGCTGACTTACGACATCAAGCTTGGCGTTTTCATCGACAACAAGGGGCTGCTTATCCATCAGTTCAACAACCGACTTTTTAGCATACAATGCGTGACCATAAGGCGCAGCAAAAACTTCTGTCAGCTGATCTCGATGCAACAACCCAACAGGCTGTTGTTTCGCATTGATAACTGCTAGGCTCATCAGTGATTTATTCTGTTCAAACCGTTTATGAGCGTCTTTACAGCGCGTACTTTGCCCTATTGCATCTTCAATTTGCGCTAAACACCCAACCGACATCGACATTTCGTTATGATTACTTTGAGAACGTAAGTTCAATTGAGTGACTTGACTGGCTTCTAATGCACGTGGGGGTTGGCGAGCGGGTTTTGCCAACAGAAAACCTTGTGCATGCACTATGCCCAGTTTTTCGAGTAGAGTGAGCTCTTCTAACCGCTCAATACCCTCTGCAATCACTGATGTTTTAGTGACTTTTGCCAGCTCAATAATTGATTTTAAAAACTCTTTCTTAACAATACTTTGATCACAATAATCGATAAAGTATCGATCAACTTTAACAAAATCTGGACGTAATTCTGACCACTGCTTTAATCCCGAATAACCCGCCCCTAAATCATCAATGGCAATACTAAAGCCTAATTGACGATAATGCTCGATGGTTTTGAGTAGCAAAAATCCATCGTCTACTTTATCTTGCTCTGTTACTTCAATGACGACTCGATTTGCAGACAAACCATATTTTTCAACTAAATGTAACGTTTCACCTTTGGGGTGACTTGGGTCTAATAACGTATTAGGGCTAACATTGATAAACAGCTTGCCTGGTAAATCCTGCTCAACAAACCGTGCGATAGCCTTTTCACGACACAACAGTTCTAATTCCGACAGCTTTCCTTGTTCACTGGCTATACAGAATAGACGCTCTGGAAACTCTAAACTCGTTCCAGAAATCCCACGACTCAATGCTTCAAAGCCAAGAATACTCTGCTTAGAAATATCATATATTGGCTGAAATAAAGTACGCACAGCGCCCTGCTGCAATATATCTTCTAACGCTTGTAAATCAAGCAACGTTCTATTTGGCGCATTGTCCACTGAATTCAGACCAAGTTATTGAGTGATAATCGAACAAGCTACCAAGGTTGTATGACGTTTTTATTGCAACGCGCCAGTATGTCCCTATAAAGCGATATATGGCTCTGTTGTACACATAAAAAAACCAGTGACAAAGCACTGGTTTTTTTATCATCGAATAATATGTTAGTAATTATTCAGCATCATCATAATCAATATCATCAGAAGATGTTTTAAAACCTTCCTTTACGAGCACTTCTAAATAAAATGACGGCTGTTCTAAACGTGCTGCTTCATCGATACACTTATTAATTTCATGTACTTTGATAACATCTGCTTGCGACTCAGTGTGACCAAATCGACAATCGAAGTCCCAATAATCAACCCCTGCTGGCAATGTCTTATTGCGCTCTCGACGAAGGTATTTCTTCACTTCATATTTGATTGCGTCAACTAAACGCGCAGGTTTCAACTTAGGGTGTGTCAAAGCAAAAGTTTTTTTCATGATGATCTCAATGTCAGGACAGTTGTTTTTACAGTCTGCCGAGTGATGGAAGTTAGTCTAACTATTTTACTGTAATTTATTGATGGTAGCGAATACTAAAAAGATATTTATATAGACAGACTTCGGGATTTTCCCCGCAAACTTACTGGACACAGTGTAATACGCTAGTATGACTCTACGACATCTGTAAAAAACGACATTTAGCTCTGCCTGATATGTGACAAAATATAGGCCAATAGATTGCAGTTCACGCTAAATTACGTACACTCATTCTGTATAACATAAACAATACAAGCGAATAAATATGCCAGGATTACCCGCTGCGAGAATCACGGATATGCATGTTTGCCCCATGGTCACCGGTATAGTGCCTCACGTTGGAGGACCGATTTCTGGACCAAGTGTACCAAATGTATTAATTGGTAGTATGCCTGCTGCTGTAGTCGGTGACTTAGCGGTCTGTGTTGGACCTCCCGATAGTATCGTAAAAGGCAGTGTCACCGTTCTGATCAGTGGCCGACCGGCTGTAAGAATGGGCGATATGACAAGCCATGGAGGCAATATTATATTAGGGATGCCTAACGTGCTGATTGGCTGATTTTTGTGCGTCGAAATGGCTGTTAAAACAGCCATTTCTTCAATTTAGAACCCCAAAGTCAGATTTTGATACTCCTTCAATGGAAAACCCTTCATTGAACCGTGCCTATCAAGCCACTCGACCAAAATTTTCATCCATTGGTAACCCAACTTAAAGTTCCAGATAGGGTTAAATAACGGAACATATTGCATTTGCACCAACTGAGCACGTAGCGTCCTCACATCTTGCTCACTTTCCATGATCCAAATGCGCCCATCAGGAAAATACACAACCGCTTCATAATCAATTTCATCTACCATAGGTCGACCAGCCTCATCGCTATGATGCACCACCCAACCACCACTGCCAGCTTTCATGCATCCAGCATTTACCCGTACTGCAATTTCTTCCAATAGTAGGGACAAATTGCCCGTGTGTGCACCTTCCTGGCGGCCGTATTCATCGTAAGTACGAATGAATCTATCACTGCCATCTACATCGCGTTGTAAGAAGTTATCTTTTTTACCATTGGTTGCAGCCCTTACAACTTGCTGCTCTTCTTCAGAGAAAAAGCGCTCCTTAGGGAAAACCCCCCATAAGTCATAATCTCCAGTCTGAACACCTTTAAAATTAGAAGGCGCTTTAGCACCATATCCCAAAGGGTTTGTTAGCCCACATAACTGAGTGTAAGTTTGCCCTGACTCGAGCGTAATAACCTGCTTTCTGGCACCCGTGCACGCTTGAGCTAATGCGTTATCTGGTGCATAACATACCGCCCAATCCCCGCTCCCTGGGCTATACGCTTTTGAGCCTTGTTGTAATGTGGCGACCTTAATCAAGACAAATTTATGATGCTGCCCGTCTTTTGCCGCAGCCGTAATGTTATACATATCATCACTGACTTTCTCTTCTTTGTAGTGTTTTTTCGCTCGGATCATCAATGCTGGTAACCCACTGCGGCGCACTTCAGATATATACAATGGAATCGCCATCGCACCATACTTATTTATCGCCTCTGCAACTTTATTTTCTTGCCACCCAATTGCGCTGCCTCCAGTGCCTTTCTTCCCAAGAGCAGGATCAGCTAGTACAAAACCTGACATCGGACCCCAATCACATGATTTCGCTTTTACATGATAGCCCTTAGTAGCATAACCTTCATTAATCAACTGTGTGGCATAGATCCCCACAGCACGGGTTGAAACAACACAGTTTGTTTCTTCTGCAACCTTTGCAAACACTGCAGAATGTGCCTCAGGTACACCCGCTAATAACTCCGCATTTTCACTGCCACTCTTCACAGGTTCTCCTTAATAATATGTCGAAATTGTTGTCATAAAAATCAGTGTTGTCAGCACTGGCCAAAACCATATACCAGCAATTTTTTTGTAAAGTTTGGCATTACCGCGTGTCGCTTGCGCTTTATAATATTTGTGCGCGATAAACATGAAGATTGACGCTAAGAAGTACAGCAGAAAATAGAATATTTCAAAGTAAACCACTTCATCTATTTGTAAATGCTCACGGATGCTGTAATGCGCTAGCAATATGGTAAATACAACCGCTGTAATATTGTTCCTCAAGTCGCCATATGGGGTATATGCCATACTCACAATACATGCATACAATAAGCACACCATCACCATGACTGGTAATAGTGTCGTAACAAATGGACCTAAGAATTCGCGTTCAATGTTAATACTGTAATTAAGTTCAGGGCTAATATCTTGATTGACAAAACTATCCATTCCAAAGTTCGTATTGTAGTTTTGAAACGTGTACTTAAAGTAACTTTGCTTGAGGCGCCATTCTTCCATCACAATATCTTTAGCCATGGCAGGATTATCTCTTTTTCCTAACTTTTCATAAGCTTCTAAGTCTGGTACCAATACAATACTGCTGCCCAAATCCGCTCCTTTAAGCCTCAATACGATATTTTTATGGTCAAATGGATATTTAGAGTAATCAAATTGCTGACGCGTAATCACCGAAAAGTACCAACCAACGACCAAACCACCATCATTTAACTCTTTGCGGTATTGCTCTGTTATTGTTGATTCTATTGCTTCATTAAAATTCACGCTGGCCGGGATCACATCGCGTTGCTTCGCCGTCAATTTTTGCCATACTAACCCCGTTAAGTGAACATTATTGGCATTTACAAACTCAATAGATTCGACATAAATACCTGTCGCTACATAGTTAGGCTCAGCAATGCGCATTTGCAACATGCGATTACGATAACTGGTCTCAAGTGCTTCTCGTTGTGCGGTTGATGTAATCACCACCGTACTGTCTTCTTCTATCGAGTTAAAGCTCCGTGCAAACTCCAGCACAGTCACGGTGCTAAAAACTAATATGAGTGACACTGAAATATTATTCTGCGTCCAATTAATTTTACGCTGGCGAGTCAATAGAAAGATAGCAAACATCAATGCCGCGGCATAACAACTGACCGCAACAATATTCATTTGCCGCCTAGCATCTTTATCCATTTCGAACATATCCGCCGACATACGTGTGATCAAAACCCAATCAGTATGGGGGATCTTGGTACACGCGGCGTAATGTTCATCATTATCCATGGTTTCGCCATTAAAAAATAAATACGTCAAATCTGCGGCAAAACAACCTTGTACTTTTTTTAAAAATTTAAACTCTGAATGTTCAGATAAACTCGCAGCATTTTCTCCTTCACGTACAAACGAAAATACCGGATGAGAAATCAAATTTTGCTGAGTCGAAAAAATAGTGCCGTAGCCACCTAAGCCAAATTTTAATTTCTTTAATGACGTTGTTAAATAATCTAAAGACACGTCCGAGGGCACCACCCCAATGGGTGCATCACCATTGCGCTGCGCCTCGACAGATGCAAAGAAAGGAACTGAGTAAGTACTCATTAACACGCTATTCTGCGGCTCGTAATAAGGCTCCGTCCAAATAGGACCTTCTTTTAGTGGACGATGGTACCAACTAAACTCAATGTCAGGTTTATCATAATCCACCAAATTAAATTGACGGTCGACGCCCGTTAAGCGTTCAAAGTAAGGGCTAAAATAGCGAGTGTAGCGTTCAAACTTATAGGGGTGAAACGTAACATTGAGAGAGAATAAATCCAAATTGTTATTGAACTCTTGCTCGACCATTTGTGGCACCAGCTGCTTATCTTCCAAAGCTGTTATACTTTGTGCGAAATTATCTACTGCACTCATAGTCGCTGCTAACTTATCCCCCACTTGTTGGGCTGCGGAAAAAGTCTGTTGCTGCACTTGTGCTCGGATCTCACTCTGAAACCGACTATGTTTTTGATAAATAATAAAAGTACAGTACAGCGCGCTCAGCACGCTAAATATAAGGCAAACAACTAAAACTGGCGTTGCTAACTGATTACCAATACTTTTCGCCGCTTTGATACTTTCTTGAGGGCTAATCGTCATTGTTCGTTTTTACTTTCATTTAATTTAACACACTCAAAGGTCATCTACGTTTTTCGAAAACTAACTATAGTAATGCCTGTAAAAAAACACCATGACCTTAATATTACATCGCATTTATACATGCTTAATGCTTTTGTCCTGCAATCACAGTATAACTGCTGTTCAATTTCTCAAGTTCCATGGCCAATGTTTGTAAAGCATTGCGCTCAGACTGAGCCGCGGCATTGAGTCGAGTCATTGCCGGCCTCCTCGGGCTGGTTCGGTGAGTTGCATCCAACTGCATTAACCATGCTTGCACTGGGTACAGTACATCACGCTGTAGAATTTCTAACCTTTGCGAAATTTGCTTTAAACACCCATCGATTGCCTGGCAGTTTTTAGGCCTTAGCATGCCTTGTGCTCGTTGCGTGAAGAATTTGAAATAAATACCAACACCTGCATCTATTGATTTTGTTATCTCATGACGGCGGCCAAATTTAACCCAAGTAAGCTTTTTCCACTGAGCAACTGAAACCGGCTGATTTTCCAAGGCATTCAATGATTCTCGTAATGATTTATTGCCAATCAGGGTGCGATTGATCATTTTAAAATCGACCCCCTGCAATGCCATTTCTAATTTTTTAATTTGCGCCAAGTAATCAAATTCCGCTGTATTTTGCTGCGCCAAAGTCTTTTTATTAAATAATTCTATTTGATCTAGCGTACTCATACCACGCTTCACAACCGTTGTGGTTTTTCCAAGCTTCTTGCGGTTAAACAATTCAACTTGATCAAGTACACTGGTGCCAGATTTAACCTCTGTCTCAACCTGCTCTAGCTCTTTTTTATTAAACCGAGTAATTTGATCTAGGACCCCAATACCCTGTTTTTCAATAGTTTTGGTTTTGCGCAACCCACTATTGTTGTGAAGCTCAATTTCATCCAATAACCCTTTACCCCGTTTAACTTCCGTATCCACTTTTTTTAACGAAGACTTATCAAATTGTCGAATGGCATCGAGTAATGAATTGGGCTTACTCAACTCAACTTTGCTTAAGGTTGATTTATCAAAGTTTTGCACTGTGAGCAAAAATGGCGCGGGTCCAACTTCATCCGATTTAGTCTTCAGTCCTTTTAAACGAATTTTTCGAGACTCTATATACTCTTGAGCCCGCTTTTTCAATGACTCAAACTCAGAGACGTGTTCAGAACAATAATCTAACCACACGGCCATATCATCATTGTCACGAACGGTGGCAAATAAAGTGGAATCAGTCGCGTTAACAATGAGATATGCTGCAATGAGTGGGTCCTTTAATAGCTCATCGGATACATAAGGGTTATATTTATTTATTTTTGATAAATGCCGATTGAGCTTGCGCGTAAAATAGTACTCTTTTGCTAACACGGCTATTTTCTGAATATAAAATGCAGTTAACGTTAAAACCTTGCTTACATTACCAGGCACCATGATCCCTGACATAACTGAAAAACTATTTTCCAATGCTTTCACTAATTGTACAGCTGCGTCTCTCATTGCTAGCAAGAACTGATTATTTGCGAACGTCATCAATGCCGTTCTAAGCTGATACGTTTTACTAGCAAGCGTCATGGTTCTACTGTCTTTGTATCTTTGATAACACCCTTTTGCCGCTAACTTCACTGCGTCTGTGTATTCTTTTACTGACTTGCCAGCCGACACAATCGAGTTAATACCGGGTACTAAAGCAATACAAATTTCCGCAACCAAACTAATCAATAAACTACGAATACTCGCCCAACAATCACTCAAAAACTTCACAAAGTCTTCAGCAATACCTTTTAAAAATTCAAAGATAGTTTGAGCAATGTCTTTGATCCATTCATACCCTCGCTTTACCTTTGTTGCCATCACATTACCCGTTCTCATTTGCGCAGCAATAGAGTTGGCTATTTGATTAACTTCCGATGACTCACTTTGTTGCTCTTCATTATAATTAGCACGTGTTTGCCGGTCATTTTCTGTTTTTTCACGTCGTGATTCTGTAATATCTTTTTTGGCCTGTTTGACCATTTCCTTTAAATCATCTTTGTAAAGAAATTTGGCTTTACTCCCATATAATATACGTACGCAGTCACGCTTTGCTTCTTTCGCCAATAGTAAAGAAAAGTCATCCGCTTGCTGATCCTCTTCGACAGGGAATAAAAAGTTATGTAATCGTTCTACTGGAAAGTTCTTATCTGATTGATTTCGTTGGCTTGAGCGCCAGCCATCTAAATTTAAATACTTGTCTTCTTTACTGATTTGCCATAAAAAGTAAGCACTTTTAAGCTCTTTAAAAAACTCAGGTGTCGGCGTACTCGAATAGGCTGCCACTTTCGAATCTACTTTTCTAAGTAATTTTCCACGGGCCGCTAACCGTATATTCGTATCAGACTTCCATGTATTTAAAATGTGTGTCGTTGCAAATGGCATAAGTACCTCTAAAAAAATTACGCTCTATCAATCATAGACAATAAAATGGCAGCGTTAATAGCATGACCTACCATATTATCTGGAGGCATAACAACTGGCAGCTCTGGTGCCACAATTGAGCCAGTGCCAGACCAAAATACCGCATAGCCAAGCCAGCCTATATCAACATCTAACCCTATTCGCTCTGCTAATTGCTGCGATCTTATACGCAAAGTTTCATTTGGAGATTGTAGCCAACTTTCTACACACGTGAGTAATTTCTCATGATCGCGCGTTAATTCCCCCTTTTGTTTGAGTACCCGTACGCCCCAACGAATTGCCACCATCACGGGTAAACCATGTGCAATCAACTGAATTGCATCTCTCTCTAGGTCTTTTTCACACAATACGGCAACAGCATGCTCTGGGGACCAATCCAGATCTAATACCGCGAGTGCTTCTTTAGATGCTTGATACTTTGATAAAACCTGAGCGATAGAACGTTGCTTTAACTCATTGACTATATGTACGTCGATAATCTCCAAAATCACCCCACCTTTAATTAATCTTAACCAATGCACCTGTGATTTCAGCCATTGCTGCACCACTCAATTTGGCCATTGCCGTTGAAGTTACTTGCGCTCCAGCGGTACCTTCAAGTTTTGCGATTGCGGTTGACTTAACATTCGCGCCCGCCGTACCTTCCAAGTTAGCTTGTGCCGTTGCTTTGATATCAATATTTGCATTTGCACTCATTTTGGTCGATGCGCTACTTGAAGTCGTTAAATTCAAGGCTGATATTTTAGTATCTTGGCTCGATTTAAGCTCAATGTTACTTCCTTCGATTTTAATACCTGAGCTGCTAATGGTTATTTTATTACTGCCCACTTTAAGCTCAATTTGTGAATCCCCTTCCAAGGAAATTTTATCCGCCTTTAACCCATAGTTTTTTGTCACTGTCACTGTTTGTGATTCTTCTATCGTAGTAGTTTGTGACTTTTTCACTGTTAGTGCATCTTCGGCATTAATTAACGTCGTAGCATTATTTGTCACCGTTAGATCAAAATCTTTTCCTGAGCTAATAGAGAGCTTTTCCTCACCTTTTTTATCATCGAAGCAAATTTCATGGCCCGTATCTTCTGCTAACCCTGTTTTAATACAGGATTGCGTTGCATCTTTTTGTGGGTAAGGTGGTTGCGTGCCGCCGTTATACACGCTCCCTACTACAATGGGCTGATCTATATCGCCATTGATAAAATCAACTAAGACTTCGTCACCTATCCGAGGGATAAACTGCATACCCGCTTTAGCGCCTGCTGTTTGCTGCATCACTCTGAGATAACAACTTGTCGATTTGCTATCACTCACATCCCACATAAAGTGCACTTTAATACGTCCATCTTTATCCTGATTAATTTCCCCTTTACTGTCAAAGGAACCTGCATCAGTTACCACCAACGCACTGGTTATTCCGCGTACGACAGGTTTAATAGGGAATTCAGGAGTCAGCGCCAACTTACTGTTTCTACATATAACATGGCATACATAGCTGGTATCAACCTGTGTTTGAGTGACATCAATATGGTGCTCCACTGCCAAAGTATTATATTGCCCTTGCTGCTGAGTATTTATATGATTCTCAACCGACAGAGTGTTCCCAACTATCACGACATTGGCATCTGTGATTATTTTTATATTACTGGCTTGTGCTTCTTGGGCATTATTAAGTACAGTGGCTAAAGCACTCACATCGGTAAAATCTCCGGCGTCACTATTAAGCGCATAGTGTTCAAAGCTTTTATTCGTTACCGTGGTAATACCACTATTAGATTGCTGAGCCACCGCACTTTCTGATTTCGCTTTGTCATAGTTATAACCTGATAACGACAGTGATTTTTTCGCTAAGCGCTGCTGAGGTTCAAAACTTTGTATTAATAAGTTTTTAGCTGATTTAACTAATGCATGATCAAATTTTGCCAATTTATTGTCATCTAGAGGCGAAGACGCCAGTTGCACCTCTAAGGTGTGCTTTGCATCGCTTTGCGAAAAGAAAAAAATCACCCCAGCTTCGGCCATCAATCGCGTCACGAATTCGAGATCTGTTTCATCATATTGAGTGCAATATTCTTTTTTCCCCGTCGGCATCGAGCCAAATTTATATAAACCTTTGAAGCCTGCATTGTCGAAAATATCAGACAAAATATCTTTGAGGGATTGCGCTTGATAAATACGATAGGTACGGCTAAATCTTAATAACCATAGCCATGACTCTAGCTTGAGGTTAAATGCACGAATATTCTCAGCATTTGCTTCTTGCTCCTCAACCTCAACAACATATGCGTGGTAATCTAGTAATTTATTAGGCCTTCCAGCAACATCTTGATACCAACTCACCGACATTGTTTCGCCCAAAGCACTCGAGACATCATCACCATCACTTACCAAATCGATATCAATTGATACGCCTTTGCATAAGGTGTCAGACACCTTGCAACGGTTGAGTCGATATTCTTTACCTTGTGCAGTCGTCGCAATCAAGTAGCTGGTTTCACCCGCAATATAGGTTTCCATAAGTGTGCTCCAGCGTCTTATTTCAGTGGCTGCGAAAAATGCAGCGGCACCGTCAATTGTGAATAAAATAGTGGATTAAGTAAGCTTTGTATGCTGTCGACACCACGGATAGTGACGGTGGCCCCAGCTTCTTTTTGATATGCAAACATCAACGTGTCTTTATTTGATGCGACTTGATTTTCACTCACTAAACGTAATAACCCCCAAACACCGCGATACTCTTTTATTTGCGGCTGGTTATTTAAATCAAGCAAAGTTACCTGAATACGCTCTGTTGAAAAATCTTTTGGCCACATGCTAGAAGTTGCAACCAATGGACCATGGGTATATAGCATGTTTGTATCGCCAGAATTAAACGTAAACGAATTCAACTTTGGCGAAAGTGAGAGTGGTTGTAAAGTCACTTTCGCTTGCAATTGTTCACCTTGACCATATAGCTGGCGCTGCATCCGTTTAAATAATTTAAAAAAGGTCACAACGTTATCATTGAGCGAAATCACTGTCTTACGGTTAAAAATAGCCATCCGATATTGTTCATCCACAGCCAAAAAACGCGATAAAACCTCAGACTCAAACTTACTGACACTGCTGTCAGATGCAAAAAACAGTGCTAATGCATTTAAGCTTAAATCTTCCCCATTTGCTGCAAAAGGGTAATATGGGGCTATCGAGTCGTTATAAGGTTGTAACACCGAGTTTTGCCAGCGGCTTTGCAAATACGTTTGCACTTTCGTTCTAACATGCTGGGTTGTTTGCGCCACAGTTAAGTCAGCTAAACCTTGCATCAAACGCTCTGAATAAGGCTTTAACCACAGCCCAGAAAATGCATCGAAGTTGCTGTTTTGTTGAATTTGATTAAAGTACGTTAACCCAGGAATGACATCATCATCCGCTTGACTCATCCATTTTTTCAACGCAATCAATTGCTGTAAAAACACTTGGTATTCATCTCGCATGGTCGCTTGTTCGCCAATTAAAAGCTGGTATTGAGAAAATGACTGCTGAATTTTTTCGCTTATCTCATTATGCTCTCGCGACTGTGCAATTTCTAATTGCTTGTGCTTGTCTAGTTTTGCGCTTGCTATCTGTGCTAACTTGCCCGCTTTCGCCACCTTCACAGCCACTCTTGCAGGTGCTTGCTGTGTCACATCAACGACTGAGTTTTCCTTAGGTACGTCCACTTTGGGGATCAGTAAATAATTTCGTAACGTGCTATATAGCAGCATTAAAGGTGACTTTTCGTTTGCAGTTAATGCCGTCATCACATCTTCCAATGTGAGTGACTTTTTCAATTCAATACGTTGATAATACTGCCGCCAAAAGCGCGTGTAATCATTAATATAACTATACTTCAAATAATTCCCGATGCGTGTCAGCTCCCTTTCACTCGGTGGTACTTGAAATAATCCATGATTTTTTTCTACTAACCGCTGCATAAACACGGATTCAGGCAAAAATGACAATTTCTGCATAGCCTCCGGCGTATATAACGCAGGTACCAAAAAGCTCGATTGCTCACCCTGAATCTCAAATAAAATAGTATTTTTTAACTCATCTCCTAACAGGGCCTTACGTATATCTATAAGCCGAGTAAACTCAGGAAGTTGTTTAACATACTTGTACATCAATTGATTGGTATCTTGCAGTGCCAATTGGCTATCCACAATCGCCAATAACTCATCATTCGTATCAACACCTTGATAACCTAAGTCATAAAAATCATTGAGTAACGCTATAAAGTCACCTGTTTGTACTTCATCCATTACGCCACTTTCTAGCAGTGACATAGCAACGTAATTCAGTACAATTTGTTTATTTTCTCGTTTCGAAAAAGATAAATAAACATCTTTTACATTAATCACTTTGAGGTAATCTTCTAGTTCAAGATAAACAAATAGCTCCTCTTCCAAGTATTTTTTCAAACTCGGTTCAATCGCTAATAACAGCTGACTTTTATACAAGGTTTGATAATGTTCGGCACGCTCTATCGAAGTAAAAATACCTAATACATACCAAGGTTGGGAACTTTGTGCCTGATTGAATTTTACATAAGCCGTTCTCAACAAAGTAAGAGGCTCAATAATACTAGAGGGCTCATCTATATTAAATGCGGATTTATCAAGATTATCTTTATAATCACGATGTACTTGTCTAAATTCACTGTGAAGTACCTCGTTATATAAATAAGCTTGCCAGCCAACCCAACTGGCCAAAGTTAGTATGGCTGTGCCCACAAAAATCATCGCAGCTTGTTTAATACCATGTTTCCACATTTGCCAATGATTTGCGGGCGCCCCGTGAGATGAAGGCAATACATAGGCTGCAAATGTTTTTGTTAATTGCGCCTTAGGCTTTAAATTTGACTCTTGCACGACTGGCAGTAATGTTTGATTAATCTCAATAAGCGCATGAGCCGTCGCCAAATTGACACGTTGAGTCGCAGTCTCTGATTCAACCAAATGGAAACTTTCAAGCTGAAACGGCACCGCTAAACCATTAAAGTCTAATAACTCGTCAACAAAGCCTGAGACAGCTAATTTCAGGTATTGGAGTTGCATAGGTCCAAGCAGCTGCTTGCGTTTAAAATCTTCATCTAATTGCAGTGAAACTTGGTGCACATTACTGGTAAATAAACGTTTAAACAGCTCATCGTACGCCTGTGATAATTCGCCGCTTAGGTTTTGGTTATTACCCTTTAAGAAGAATGATAACTCACTTAAATCACGTTGTTCATGTAAAGATTCGGCAATACCATCTAACTTATTCACACCACACAAAAACAAGTGTAAAGGAATTTTATACCCGGTTAATAAATAAAGTGATTCTAACTGTGCTTTCACATCTGCGATATGTGCCTGCTTTGCCTTTTGAGCACGCTGAATTAAGCTAAATGCGTCATTCAGTAAGAGCATGCCATTCAGTGGCTGCTTCGCCCGTATATGCGTCAACCAAGATAAAAAATGTGCGCGTTCCGCTTTATGGCTCGATTTAACATGCCAAATTAATGCCCCCTGCACATGATAAACCGCAATATTCGACGGCATGTTAGCGAGCGTTACACGATTAAACTGCGCGAATGTATCTGTAATACTCTCCTCTGATGCTGCAAGGTACCATGCGGTATCATAAATATTAGGACTGAGTTTTATTTTCTTTTCGATACGCCTATATAGCTGTGAATATTGTTTGAATCGACTACTACGGGTATATCGTCTCCCCACAAACGCACGCAAAGCGGGAAAAAAATAACTTGTTATACCTAACAGTATAATAAGTGCACTCACCCAATACATCATACTGCCATAGTTAAACCAACCATTGAGCCCCGCTAGCACAATACCAATAACAACTAACACACCTGCGAGAACTATTCGTAACATGACTCGACTCATTGATATTTCTTAATATAAGGAATGATTTTGCAAAACTCAGTAAAGTAATCACTTACTGTTTTTGCCTGTGCGAAACCGCTTGTAATAACACCGACAAGTTGGCGTTCCTGCTGCTCAATGATCTGTAAAGGATACTGTGAGTTTGCGCATGTTTTTTGTAAATTCTCTGCACGCTGGCGGTTCTTAAACGCCCCAATCTGCACCAAATATCTAACTGTTTGTACAGCGGATGCTGTGTCTATGGGCGCTTCATTGAACTCCGCCGTTGCAAGCTCAAGAGGGTCACTTTTAAGTGCTTTTGATGGCCCAAGAGCTGAAGTGGTGACTTCGTTATTTACTGTTGCCACAGCGCCTATTGCTGATTGCTCATATTTCGCCTGTTCAAAAAACTGGGTATTCTCCATAAACATCTTCGGTGGCTGTAACTTTTTCAGATGTTGATAAGTATCATCAGCCATTACTTGATACTCTAAATTTTGCTGTTGGTACATTTCACCTAAATAATGATTGTAACTAAATAAACTTGTTAACAATATCAGCAGCATGGTTAGCCAAAAATAAAGTGGCTTAACCCCTTTAAACAAACCAAACCGCCTACGAAACACCCTGACTTTACGCGGTTGTTCGTCAGCATAAATCTTAAATGCACCGAGTTCAGATAATGCGTAATTTATCTCTGCGATAATTTGTTTTAACTGAGCACCATGGTGGTTGTGATACTTCCCTTTAAACCCCAGTTGTAAAATAACGTAACACACTTTCAGAAGTGCTAAATGCTTTTTAGGAAAGCCCATCAATTGCTTAATAAGATTAAAGAATGTCTCGCCGCTATTGCGAACTCCAAACAACTGGCTTACCAACGTTTTATTTTGCCATTGCGTGGTATCGAGTGTACTTTCATAGCTGACACGTTCATCAAAGTAGGCCGCCCAAATAAAGCACAGCTTATCAAGTAATGCAGGCGAAACCTCCAACTCGTGTCCACGTTGTTTTATATTTTTTAACTCTAGTACTAAGTGCGCTCGATAATTATCAAGTGACACGGGATCATCAAGTGACTTGATCGCATCAATCATTGGCATCAAAGGTAGGCTCAAGCGCATTAGCTCCTCACCTTGCCACGAAAATTCGCTCAACAAGTCTTTAAGTGCGGTATTTCTCTCATCAACGAGAGAGAATTGATTGACGGTATAACTGGCTGTATTCATATTAATTGATCATAAATAGTTTAACGTCATCAACATGAATGCGCGCATCAATATGTAACGCTAACATTTCTTTATTTTCGATAATTTGCAGCCATAGTGCATCTTCCACATCAACCTCAAAATACGTGGCATCTGCTTGTTCTTTCAACTCTGCCGGAGGGAAGGGTAACGCTTTAACCATGACGCCCTGAGTTGCATTTTTTATACAGTTAACAATGCTCTTATTCCCTGCCAGTTTAAATCCTGTTTTAAACACCTCTTTAGAGATATACCCTTGCGATGCAATCACCGCAATAACAATACGCTGAGATTGCAATACATCGGCCTGTTTCACTTTTGCCAGTAACATTCTACGACTATCAAATAACGATTTATCCCAAAAGTACTCAACCACGTTCTGTTGCTGAGTAATAGACAGTTTGTCTTTTATGCACGACAACACACCGTGAAACTGTTTGAAAAGGTTTTCAAATGTTAAAGGCGTCCAAGGTAAGCGCTGCTCATACTCCACACTCAATAGTGCCGCCTCAAATTGCTTTAACTCAAAGAAGAAACGTCCTAATTTATAATGCTGAGTCTTTTGAGTCGCTTCGAGCCAAGGCAGCCAATGATAAATAGTGCTGAGTAATTGCTGCTCCTTAAATAAAGCAGCATTGCTTTGCGTTTCTACAGCCGTATTTAAGCGCAGTAACAATTGGTTTGCTTTGGCGTTCGCCAACGTTTCTAATTCTTTAACCCGTTCAAGTAAAATATCAGCAGCACCAATACTCAAACTATCAGGAATAAATGAGCGGTCAATAATCACCGCACCATTACCATCTACTTCTAGTACTTTGCCAACCGCTAACTTGACAAAGCCATCCAAGTTATCTTGTTCCAGCTTTAACGTTGCGTTAAGCGAAGCCGTTTCAACTTCTATTTCTTCTTGTTCATTAGAAGTGAAATCATAGATTTTTGTGAAAGCTGTTTTATAACGTGAAGTGGTCGAATTATTTTCAAAGCTGTTATTGCCACCTAATAGCGCAGGGACCACAAGGTATACCATTTGATCAACGCTCCCTGGTGGGATACTCATTGCGATTTCTTTGGCTATTTTGAAATATTGACCATCAGGTAATATACCTTCACACGCACGTATAGAAAACTGCCCAAGCTGTAACAGTGATTCATTAATACTGAGTTGTGTTAATCCACAATGGGGTGCAAACTCACTGGTTGTGAGTGCACTATAGCGCTGTGTGATCCCTTCGAGGTGGGCTTCCATTTGTTGAAAATGCTGAGGGTATAAAAATGCCCCTTCACGCCATACAATCTTGTTGCTCAAATTAAGCTCCCCAACTAAATAAGTTGTCTAACAGGCTTTTCTCTGGGATTTCATTAAACTTGACACCCGTACCATTGATCCCAAGCCAGACTACCGTTTCTTCAGATACATCTTCAGGTAATTCAATCACTGCCTTAGTTGCCCCAGCTTGATACTGGGTAAACTCAACCAGCACCGCTAAATACCTAACCCCAGGTAACAACTTCACCGTAATATCTTCACTGGTGTTTGGCATCACGGGATACAAACGCTTCTTCTCAATCAATTGTTCGGACAACACTTGTGTGTCGCCATTAAACAACGTAATAAAATTACTTTGTAAAAAGCGTTCTTTCTTGGCGAGTTGGTAAATACGTACCGCAACTGGATTTGCCGTATTATTCGCCCAATTAAGTTGTTCATTGGTTTCTAAGCGCAACTTAATCGGCAATGAATACCGTTGCAGCGCGTCGCCACTTGAACAACTTACAAGTAACAAGCATGAGAGTATTAATATTATTTTTGCATGCATTCAATTAATAACGCTTTAAACTGACGTTTAAAATGCCCTTCTTTAATTTTTCTTTGATAATAACTTTTATAAGCATTCCAATGTTTTGAACTTAACATTGAAGGCGGCCCAACCATTTCGTCAATTAATTGTGGGTCAAACTCTTTCACAAACTCATCAACCACATCATCCATCATCATGAGCAATTGTTTTTGCTGTTGCCATGGGTTTTGCGTCACTGCAATAAGTTGATCTAACTTCTGTTCAATAACACGCTGACTACTGTCTTTGCTTACTGGCAAGTCTATGCTTTCTGAGCGTGGCAGTTCCGAGAAATCGTCGTTGACACTTTTATCACGTGTGAAAGCTTGGTCTAATTCATTTTCTAAATCGGCAAAAATATTGCTCGCATCAAACTCAATGTCATCAACGCTTTCAAATAAATGTGCTTGTGCATCATTTTGCGTGACTTCACCTTGGTCATGCGTTATTTCATTGTCATTCGAAAATAGCAATGTATATCCATTGAATGTAATCACATCACCATCAGATAATAGCGCCGATGAATTAGCAAGCTGAGCACGGCCGTTCATTTTCACCCCTTCAATTAAAGCGATGAGTTTGTACTGCGCTGAGTCCTTGTCCACTAAGACCCTAATCAACTGCTCACTCTCATCCTCACTGGCATCGATAGCCGGCAAAATAAGATCGCATTCAATTGAGCTGCCCAATACCACTCCTTGCTCAGATATCGTTGCCATACGTGACAGAAGACGGATATCGTCAGGGCACTCTGTTACTTGTAAAATCGCCGTATTCATTTACTGACTTCCACTATTAGGCACAATACAATTCGATACTGCGGTATTAAATGCATCTAAAAAAGTTGGCCTGTCATTTAAAAATGCCTTTGAAAAAAGCACCCCCAGATCAATTGTTCCATGTTCTGTGCGTGAAAAAACCGTATCTTGCAAACGTAATTTTGCTATTTCATGTTCAAACTCATGCTCATCTAACAAAATAGCATCGACCTCATGACTTAATAGTAACTGCACTAACGCACGTGCATTACGAGGCTTCATTCTCACATTATAACTTTTGCGTTTCAAATCAAGCCATTCATCAGAACCAAATTCCGCTGCAACTTTATATCGCTGATATAATGGATTCGTGGTCTCAATATCAATTTTGTTACCCGCGAAGTACCAGTAAAGATGCTTTGCTGCAACAGCAACTGATACCTGACCGAACTCACTACGGGCTTCACTTTGCGCTACCGCAAAAATACCATCCAGATTACCGGTTCTCAAACGCAATTCAACATCAACCCAATCACTAAATTCGGCTCTATATGGTGTTTCCAATCGGTTAAACGCACATTTAATTTGTCGGATCACAGTCCCTTTTACGCTGCCATTCTCAATGTAATGATATGGATAAGCATCATGCGTTGCCAAACGCAGTAGATCTTTCGCCACTGCGCGCTCGCTCATAGCTGCCATGCCTACAATCAATGCTAATTGTACTATGTATTTCAGCATGAACACGTTAACTTATCGATAAATCAAAACCGCTGGTATCAGCGTGGCCACAAATATCGACCGTCGAAATAACTTCACCTTGGCTTATTTTTTCAATACAACGCTCAGCCAACAAAGGCATTAAATGACGATTAATAATTTGTTCAATCGCTCTACCACCTATCGTAGGTTCATTCCCTTTAGTGACAACATAATCCACAAACTGTTGATCATACTGAAGTGTCGCCTCATATGTTTCCTTAAGCTTATTCGCAACCCGCTGTAACGATATTTCAGTGATCTGCGCTAATTCTTGTTCATTAAGTGGGTAATAAGGAATGATATTGCAACGTCCTAAAAATGCAGGTTTAAAGAATTCTTGTAATGCTGGTCGAACATTATCAACCAATGAAATCATATCAGGGCGATCTGCTTGGTCATTGCAGTAATCAACAATCGCACTATCTGCGGCATTTGACGTCATGATGATCAGGGTATTACGAAAATCAATGTTGCGCCCTTCACTGTCTTGAATACAGCCTTTATCAAAAATTTGATAAAAAATATCATGTACGCTTGGGTGCGCTTTTTCCATTTCATCAAGCAACAAAACGCAGTATGGGTTGCGACGAATGGCTTCAGTTAGCACACCGCCTTTTCCATAACCAACATAACCCGCAGGTGAACCTAACAACATAGATACTTTATGGGCTTCTTTAAATTCCGTCATATTAATGATGGTCATGTCCTGCTCACCACCAAATAGCTGATCGGCCAAAGTCAAAGCGGTTTCTGATTTACCAACCCCGCTTGGTCCGCACATCAAAAAGACGCCAACTGGTTTGCGCTTATCTGTTAACCCTGCTCGTGACACCCGAATACTCTTTGCCAGTTCATTCATGGCATGTGATTGGCCTATTATCCGCTGATGCAAGGAATCTTCTAATGATAGTAACTTGGCGACTTCATCTTTTAGCAAATTACCAACTGGGATCCCGGTCCAGGCCCCTATTACTTCGGCAATCGTTTGTTCATCAACAATCGCATGGATCATCGGATCTTCGCCTTGCAAAGACTTTAACTGCGCCAGTAGCTCCGCAAAATCCCCCTGCGCCTCACCCTTTTGAATTTCAGCTAGTTGCTTCGCAAGTACTTTCTCCTTATCCCATTGCGTTGTTAAATCCACTAACTGTTGCTCAAACCCTATTTTAGAGTGTTCTTTTTCAACAATCGCCTGTTGCTGATTCGAGAGCATATCATCTTCTTTGTTCAACGAAACAATCTCATTTTCTAAATAGCGAATGCGCTGTTCAACAGATTCAATTTGTGCCGGCTTAGCACTTTGCGTCAATGCAATACGCGCACAAGATGTGTCTAAAATACTAATGGCTTTGTCTGGTAACTTTCGACTGGGTAAATAACGGATAGATAAATTGACCGCTGCTTCTAGGGCCGCTTCTGTAATAAATACATTATGGTGTGATTTTAGAGACTCGGCGACACCACGCAGCATTTGTAATGCATCTTCTTCATTAGGTTCATCTATTTTCACGACTTGAAAACGACGAGTTAATGCAGGATCTTTTTCAAAATACTTTTTGTATTCTTCCCACGTTGTGGCCGCTAAAGTTCGAAATTCACCTCGTGCAAGGGCTGGCTTTAATAAATTTGCTGCATCATTCTGTCCTTCAGCACCACCCGCTCCAATAAGTGTATGCGCTTCATCAATAAACACGACAATAGGCACTTCAGAGGTTTTCACTTCGTTTATCACATCCTTAAGTCGATTTTCAAATTCTCCTTTAACACTTGCCCCAGCCTGTAATAAACCAAGATCAAGGGTATGAATTTGTACACCCGCCAGTACCGCTGGCACTTCATTATTCGCTATTTTCTGTGCAAGTCCCTCCACAACAGCTGTCTTACCAACGCCTGGCTCCCCCACAAAAATCGGATTATTTTGACGTTTTCGACATAAAATATCGATCGCTTGACGCACTTCCTCTGACCGGCCAGAAATAATATCCAATTCACCATTTTTCGCCGCTTCCGTTAAGTTAACCGTAAATTTATCTAACGCGCCAGTGACCACCGCAGCCGGAGCACTGCCAGCGCTTTTGCCCTTCGTCGTCACGGCCAATGTCTTTATATGTTCTTTTAAACTTTCCAGTGACACATTTTTCAACGCTTTGAAGTCTTTATTATTAAATGCCAACGGATCTGGCTGTAAAATACTTAACAATAAATGTAAGCCCGCAACGCTGTTATGAGAAAACTCTACAGATGCAACTAACCATGCTGATTTAACGGTTTCAATTAATTCTGGGCTAATTGTTGGTTGCCCTGAATGTACTTTCTCTAATTTATTAATTTTCTGTTCTAGCTCTTGTAAAAACCCAGCAATATCGACCTTTTGTGATTCTAGAAACTGTTGTAATTTAGGGTCTCGCCCTTGTAAAAGCGACATCAACCAATGCTCAACTTCAATCGCGCCAACTTGCGACTTCATTGCATCTGCAGCCGCATATTCAAGCGCATTTTTTAAATTGCCATCTAAATATGAAATTAACTTTGAAATAGATACTTGTGACATACGATTCCCTCTACTCTAACGAGCCCTTACAATTCGTTTAAAAATACCACCACGTGTTGCCAAATTAGAATTTACGCCCAACACAATGGCTTGTGATTGCTGTTTAGTCAGATATAAGCTTTCGACTTGTGAACCGGTATATTCCGCTTCTACATCAACAACAACCTCATGATTAACATAGTAGTTACATAGCGTTTTTATCGCGCGCAACCTGCCCATTAGTTCACTGTCTTGACGCTCTAATTTGGCAAAACAGATTGCTGATTCAAATTTCACACTCACTATAATTTTTCGACCTAACTGCGGGAACTTCCGCCCTAATACCGCACCTTGGCCTAACTTACACCGCCCAACTCGACTACGGGCTTGGTCGGGGATCTGTTTTTCTTCCAATGCAGTTAATGACACCGATACATCATTTGGAAAATAATGCTTAAGTAATAACACCAAATTATTTAAACAGTAATGTTCACTACGTACCACCAATGTAGCCGGCAACATAGCCAACTCATCGTACTGTGCCGTAAGTGAATAAAAATAAGACCTTTTTAAGGTTAATGCTTCATAGGCAGTTTGTGCTTTTTCAGCCCGCAATACCACTGAAGAATATGACTTTAACTGCAGTGATTGATGCACAAAGGTATTGTCAAAAATAGCAAGAAAACGCAAATACGCCCGATTTAATCTAAAGTAGGCTTCTTTCAACCAATCTAAAATGAAATTCGGCAAGCCACCATTTGGGCCGAATAAGGTCGCCTCATGCGCGCTAACAACATAGTGGCGATCCGCTAATTCATCATATTTAATATGTCTATCTGTATAATGATCAGAAAATAGCTCTTGTTTAAAACTGACTTTCTTGGCGCCAAAAAGCCTCGCCAGCCGCGTAAAATGCAAAGCTGAACTCACCTTAGTGAATACTCGCTTACTTAGCTGCATGTTCGCACTCCGAGCTGCGCATCAAACACTTTCGTTGGCCAATTAAAGCTGGTGTATTCAACATGCAATTGGCAACAACGATCAAATGGCGTCTGCGCTATGAAAAAGTCATTCAATAATTCGCTAAATAATGAAAAGTCGGCTGTCAATTCAGAGTTATCCAGTTTAATCGTTAAACTTAGCCCCGGCACAAATATCATCCTGCCTTGCACCTGAAACGGCGCGTTAATCTTATCAGCCTGCACATGATAAATGGCATTGAGCTCTTGGTGAGTCGCATTTGAATTAACAAATAAGCGCAAGAAACCTTTCAATGTTTCTTTCGCATCATCCGCTTCCAATAACTGCGACAAATTAAATGATAACAGCCGCAACATATTCCAATAGTTACGTTCATCTGTCACCGTACCAATGGGCTGAATGGTCACCCCACCCACATTAAACTCCCCAGCTAAAGCTTCTTCTGTATTAACAACAATACGATTACCCACATGAACTTTACTGGCAAGCTCTGCATCGAAACAGGTAATTTCCGCATACGCAGTAAATCCATTTGGGTAAGCTTTGGTCGCATTATTAATGGGTAGCACTAAATGTTGTACTTCATCAATAGCATCTATCGACTGGGTTGCACCAACGGCAGCCAGCTTGGTCATTTTTGACCAATATAACTGCTCTTGAAAATCAACCGTTTGTGTCCCTATCACCGGTTGGATTTCATTTTGCCCACTGGAAGACACCTGATAAACGCGATCGATAGAGTAGATATGAATATTACTTTGGCTTGCATCTGCAAAAATGGGATACGACAGCTCTTGATAATTCACCCGAACCGGCTCTGATGTTTGATGAAACAAATTACTGAACAGTGTTTTGTTTATTTTTACAGACAAGTTTTTTTCATCAAGTAAGGCCGCTCCGAGCTCATTCAAGTACAAATCCAAAAACACGGTTTGCCCTGATGATACTGCGATTTCTTTGTCATTACGTAAAATAAAAAAGTGCCGTTTATCTGGAATCGCAAAATACTCTTTTAATTTAAAATAAACAGGGATCTCATTGCTCTTAATCGGGGAAATAAGAGAGTCTTCATCAGATAAAAGTGACTTAAAGTTCCCCGCACCGACATCATGCGCTTGTTCACCTTGCTCAACGCACAGTGCCACTTTGATAACTGCTTGATTAATAATATCAGCGACATTTCGGCCAATAGACTCATTACTAAAATGCAATTGAATCGGCTGCATCAGCGCCTGACTGACATCAACTTCATCGCTAACAGGTTCAAGTGCTACACGCAGACAATATAGCGCATGTTTAGTATCAAGCTGTGCGGGCATCGCATGCTCAAATGGCGTTTGCTCAAGTGCAAAGCCGCTCACTAGTAATGGACTAAACGTAATAGGCAAAGAGTTAGACAATTTAATATTAACGCTTTCTTGCCCCGCTTTAAGCACATCAAGTTCAACTTCAACATGTTTGTCTAATAAAACAGGCTTATTAAAGTCATCTGCACTGGGCTGAAACTGTGCTTTAACGACTGTCGGCAATGTTTTAAATAAGTTTGGAGACACTATGTCACTAAACTCTTCAATATGCTTAGTCCGCAAAGAATCTATTTCCATCGCATTCTTTGCGGCAACCCATGCAAAGCTGTCTATTAGCCGGGTTACATTTGGGTCTTCTCGCCCTTTATCGTTGAGATTAATATGCTCTGCTTCACGACGAAAGCGTGTACGAAAGCCTTCCAAACCATTGCGTATGCTGGCAAGTTCATCTTCAAAATGTTTCAACATACGATTAATCATATTGGCTTTCGTTCTCTATCAGTACGGTCATTTGACTTAAATTAATGTCTGTATCGAATTGCAATATCTCTTCTTTACCATTGACAGTGAGCATCGCCGAGATCTCAAATTTCATGGTATTCGATAATAAATCTTGTTGTTCATTCTCAATATAAATCGCTTTAACCCCATGTAAACGAGGTTCAAACTGACTAATTTTGTTTTTTATTCTTATCGCTATTTGCTCACCAGAGTTAAGTCGACTAAACAAAGCTATGTCTTCCAATCCAAAACAAATATTCGATTCACTCGTCAAGTTATCTTTGTCGTCAGGTAAAAACGCAGCTTCCGTTTTTAAAATAAGCCCAATATTATGATGAATTGATTGCACCAACTCATCGGTTGTATTGTTCGATGTTGAATCTTTGTCCATGTAAAACGCACTGAAAAAGCTCATTTTTCTACCGCCGTAGATAAACTCACCATGCTTGCCACTCGGTCATATTGATATTGTGGAACTAAATCAATATGGCAGGTGTATCGAGTGGTATCGCTGCTTTCTTCAGTCACGCGTACTTTGGCTGACTTCAATGGCATACCCGCCAGTGTCATTTCGTCTGAAACGACCGAATTGGAACAATACTGCTCTAACCAATGACTCAACCTGTTTTCACAATCATGGGGCTCTAAAGCTGAGCCTATCATTTCTCGAAGCTGTACTTTTAAATAATGTGCAATACGGCTGATCATTAATGTAGTTTGAATTAGAAAACGATTTTCTCCCTGCATTTCAGTTTTAACAGAGCTATTCGATTGGAAAAAGTATTTGCCGTTTAGCGGGTTATAAAAAATGGGGATCAACCCTTGCTGAGATAAATACGCGGCTGTCGACGCTGAAATTCGCGTTTTAAATTGAGTGTCAAATTGCGCTTTATCTGCATAGCAATTAATTGCACTACCACCTGACGCATCTAGTTTGCGAGATTTTAAAAAACCAAACCAACGAACACGATTAAACTCTATTAGCACATTCTTTAAAAATGTTGTTGCGGCATTGCCCCATACAAAGTCTCCCGCAATGTCTTCATCAAAGATGAAACCACAAGGGTGAAAACGATATGCCTTTCTAATCGCTGATTTATTAAAAGTCAGTCCTAAAAAATGGCTATTACTACTTTCTCGCAGTCGGTGCCAACTCGCAAAATCACTGTCTGCCAGCACTCGGTTTAACTTTGGCACATCACACAAAAACATCTCACCTGATGCACCTAGAAAACTGTCATCCGCATCCAAAATAATGGGACATAAACTCTTCTCACCCAACTCAGCTAATAGCTCAAGGGTATACAATTCATCAAATTCATCGGCGTAATCAAGCTCTAGACTGACATTATGATCAATCACCAGCAAGCCATACGGCTCCCCACCCATTGTATTAAACTCTTGATTAGCAACTATATTATAAAGTCGTGTATGTCTAAGTGATGTCGCAATATTTAAGTCATGTGAAATCTCTCGCCAAGAGATATTCATGATTTTGACTTTAATTAATTTGTAGTTGACGGGTAAACTGACTAACTCATATACATTACGCCAGCGCGCTTCAAGATCGACAAATTTTTGCTCGGCCATGACGAGTGACAATTGCTCACTAATCACGCGATCAATCTCGCTAATAAGGTGCTTTACCTGCGCTAAAGGCGGTATATTTGGCTGACTTAGTTCAGTGTGCAACTTCACGTAATAAATCCTTGCAACGTATTTCAGTCATTGAATTTTCTGTATGAACAAAACGAGGTACCTAGGTACCCCGTTTTTGCAGCGTTTCAATCGTTGAATTGACGCTGATATAACTCACCTTTAGCCTGGTAAACTGGCTACCATACGCACAGAAGTTGTTAACTCTTCCATTTGTAACCAAGGTCTTAAGTGTGCAATTGCTGAATAAGCGCCTGGACGACCCGGCTGCTCAATCACAGAGATCTGTGCTTCAGCAAGAGGCGTTTTAGCTCGCTCATCATTACCCATTGCGCCAGAGTTAGTGTATGTTGCAATCCACTCACTCATTTGCTTCTGGATATCTGCAGACTCCATATTTGAGCCTATATTGTCACGACCCATCACTTTTAAGTAATGCGCTATACGACTGCTGGCCATGATGTATGGTAAACGTGCTGAGATAGCAGCATTTGCCGTCGCATCTGGATCAGTATACTCTTTCGGCTTTTGTGTTGTTTGGCCACCGAGGAATACCGCATAATCAGAATTTTTGTAATGAACCAATGGTAAGAAACCAAGATCACTTAACTCTTTTTCACGCTCATCCGTTAAGTTTACTTCCGTCGGGCATTGCTGAGTAATATCACCAGAATCAGTGAAGTACGTTAAGTTTGGCAACGCTTCAACTTTACCACCGTTTTCCATACCTCGAATGGCTGTACACCACCCGAATGCTTCAAACGCGTTGTTCATATTCAAAGCCATGTCGAATGCGGCATTAGACCAAACTAGCTCATCATTACTTGCTGGCTTTGGATTTCCAGCATTGTCTGTGGCTAGCTCTTCAAAATTAAATGACTTAATTTTTTTGCCTTTGCCACCATACGGTAAGCGCGCCATAGTACGAGGCAAGGTTAATGCAACATAACGTGCATCATCGCTTTCTCTGAATGAATTCCATGATGCGTAGCTTGGTGAATCAAATGCAGGCGCAATCGGTTTACCTTCACTGAACGTTGAGAAACTATTTAACTCAAACATTTCAGGCGCGGCAGCAGCAATAAATGGTGCATGACTCGCAGCAGCCACCTCACCCATATAACGCAGTAGGGCCACATCTTCATCGCTTTGCGAAAACTCGTAATCACCTAAAATTAACCCGTATGGTTCACCACCGGCGGTACCATATTCATGCTGGTACATAGAGTTAAAAATTGGGCTACGGTCAACCGCAGGCGCGTCTTCAAATTGCTCTAGTAACTCATCTTTTGAGATATTAAGCAGTTTTACTTTTTGGGCTGTACCAAGCGCACTATTGCGGATCAGCTTCTGTAATCCCAACCAAGAACCTTCAAGCTCTTGGAAAGTATCTTGTTGCATGATTTGAGATAACTGCTCAGACATTTTTGCATCAATTGCGGCAACGGCATTTGCAATCGTGTCTGTTAGGTTTTTATCCCACGTGACGGTGCCCGACATAGCTTCTTCAGTTAATGACGTCAAAAGCTCTTTTGTTCTATCTGGTGCAGTTTGGCTTGTGGCATTAATTGCTTGGTCTAAAAACGACAGGCTTTCACCTTCGCCACCAGCACCTTGCTGTAACTCTTCAGACATTACTCTTCTCCTTTAACGCCAAGCTCATCAGATAATGCATTGATTGAGTCCGAGCTTTGCAAGATATCTTTAAGTAGCTTTTCAAAGTCACGCGAACGATCAGCTTTACTGAGTAGTTCATTTAATTGATTGCGTGTTTCAAGCAATTTTTTAAGTGGCTCGATACGCTGTACAAGTGCATCTGGTTCAAAATCTTTCATTGATTCAAACTCAAGATTCACTTCAAATTGGCTGTCATCGCTTTCAATAACATTATCTACCTTAAGCGATACGCTTGGCTTGATGCGCCCTAGTACTTCATCAAAGTTATCTTGATCAACTTGAACAAACTCACGATCTTCAACTTCTTTTGGATCTTCTTTGTCACCAGAGAAATTACCCAAAACCGCTGAGACAAAAGGAAGTTCTTTTTTCTCGGTAGCGCCATTAGTTTCAACATCGTAAGTAATACTTACGCGGTTTTTACTAACGCGCTTGTGCTGTGAATTAAGTGCCATGTGCTATACCTTACTTAAGATCTGCCGCAGACGTTAACTGGTTAGTTGTTGCATCATATTTAACGGATGCTGCTTTTTCTAACTTACCACCTTCATCTTCAACGAAGAAGATTTGTTCAATTTTAGTATAAGTTAAAGAAAATGACTCTGAAGGTTGGCCACCGTCACTACCAGAAATACTGAAGTTTGCCATACGGGCTTCTTCTAATGAAATAACATAGTAAGGAATAATCCCTTTACCATCACGTGATGGTTTCGTCATAACTAACTCAATGGTCTTACCATCAGCGCCAGGCTGAAATAAATAAGTTAGTAAGTAAGGCGTTGCACCATCATATGTTTTAGAGATACTGATCTCACCAAGTGCTACCATACCGCTATCTTGGTTATTTGCATTACCGATATCTACTGACACACCACGCATAGCGCCCCAAGACAGGCTATCTACTGCAAACCAACCTTTTTTACTATTCAAGTCAACAACCGTTGCAGCACCTTTAATAGTGTCATTACCGTCGATTCTCATGAAGATTGATGCCATCTCTCTTTCTCCTTTGCTATTTTAATTATCCTACTCTGAGGTAGGCATTAATATGTATTAACTACCATAACGGCCCAGAGCTGGAAGAACTGGCCTTTGGCTGTTGCTCTGAAACCTGCTCAACTTTTTCTGGCTCAGCAGGTGTACTAATTTCTTCTGTTACAATTGGTTCTACCGGTTTACTTTTCGGCACAGGCGCCACCACAACTTGCTCATTGAGCAACTCTCCCAAGTCATTCTCAACACCGGTTAACTTGCTAATTTCAGCAAGCACTGGTGAGTCTTTGGTGATAAGCTCCCCCATCAACTCCGAGAATGACATGTTGCCCCAACGAATTGCTCGAGCTAACAGGTATGGAATTGGACTATGTGGTTCGGTTTGTTTAAAAAACACCGCAATTTGATTTAAATCAGCCAACGCATCTTCTCGAGTATAAGTGCTTTTATCACTTTGTGCTTGAGGAGGAACGACCGAACGCTCAGTCTGTGTGCTTTCTTTAATCACATCAGGTTTTATCATATCGTTGCTGTCACTCGTCTGAACGGGTTCAACTATTGCCGGTGCAACTTCTTCTTTTTTATCCACATCTGGAAAAAAGTACCGATACATCACCTTGATTTGTTTTAAATTGTCTTTTACAAACCGAAAACCCAGTAATGCCAAGCCATTTTTATTGCGGTAACCATTTATAAATAAATCAATTTCACCAATTTTACTATCAATCGATGTGATGGTTGCAAACTGTGCCATTAATTGGGCTTTATGAGATTGAATTACGCCTGCAAATTCTGCTTTTTGTTTTTCTAATTTGCCGGCTTTATGATCAGATAAGTAATCACTGAATGTATAATTCTCAATTAATGGAAAGTTCATTAACGGCGCATTTAATAGCCCCGTATTTGGACCATCTCCCGTTAATTGTTCTAATGGTCGAGTCTGATTTTCGCACTGCTTCTGTCTTGCTTGCGCCTCATCTAGGCCTGCGACTTTTTTGTCTGGCAATCGTGGATGAATCGCTTCTTTTAAGGTGTTAAGCGCATACAAAAAGTCACTTAACCCGTCATCTAATAAGGATAGATCGGCCTTTTTATAAGGTAAAGCTGCAAGCCACCAAACGAATACTTCGATATCTCGAGAGTCATTTTTTAACGTCTCGCCACATACTTGCTGTAGCTGATACCACGCTTGTGCGTTTTGCCGTTGTAGGTCTTGATCTTGTGCAGAAGTTGGCGTTTCTAATAATTTACGTAAGCTGGACTGGGCAACATTCAGTAAGTTTCTTAGCTCTCTAAATTTCGCGCGCTGTTCTTTTAAGTAAATACCAACGTCTAATTCACTGTCTTGAGTAAATAGCAACATAAATGGCTAGATACTACTCCCTTGTAATTTCGATAAATTATAGAAACAGTTTGGAGCATATTAAGATAAAGTCAAGATAAGAATACACAGCCCCCAACACCTCACACCACTTAGCCAAAAATCTTATAATTAACACCACAACCGTGACTAAAAACCACCTGAGCCATTGATAAATAACAAATTAAAATTTACACCACCTCTCCATTTTTAATTCACTTTTTAGGAGTATTAAGCGCTTAATTGGGTTTATATAATGATACTGAAATGTAATTAATATATTACAAAAAAGAATAAATTCCTCAGAAAAAGTAATAGATTTGCACTGAATTTATTCCATAAGAATACATCGATATACACAATGACATAATGAATATTTCAAGTTAAACACTCAAAACTGTCTCCAACTAGAACCCGTGACGACATCATGAATACGTGAAAACATATAAAAAAGCAGGTGATATAACCTATTTTAATCAAGTGCCGATAGGTCCCTGTTCTTTCTCTGAATGTTTTAAAAGTAAACCACGGAAGCCTTATTAAAATGGCTAACGAAGCGTTAGAAGTTAGATAAGCTCATTCATTGAACTTATCTAATTAAATCACTATGACAGGTTGAGTTAAAGCGCTCCCTTTCGCTTTAACTACTACCTACTGTGGAACACTTTCTCAATTGAGTCACTTGCTCGAACCCGATTCCCCAGTTATCAGTACTCACTTCTTCAATCACCACAAACGTGGTAGCGGGATCTTTATTTAACACATCGACCATTAGCTGTGTGCACCCTTTAATAATGGCTTTTTTCTGGTCATTACTAACGTGTTCATCTGTTATTTTCACATTGATATACGGCATATTTTTGTTCCTTGTACATGAGTTTATGTATTTCTTTGGAGTCATTGCCCCTTAAGGTCCGTATACATTTTGCTGACTACTTGCCATTTCCCGTCTTCTTTAAGTAATCCTAAGAAATCAATATAATCAAATTCAAATATCGGGCAATGAACCTTAGCCATTGCTTGGTCTTTCACAACATCTACAGCCAATATTTGAAATGCATAGGATTGATTGATGTGAGCTGGTACTGGTCGTTTATCAACATCGTTTAACCACTGTACCAAGGAGCGCCTTACTCCTGGTGCTTTTAGCCACACATCAGGATGAAATATCACTTTAAGCTTTTCAGCATCACCTTGATACAACCCTTCAAAATAGCATTGCAGTACATGTTCCACCGCAGCAAAGTCCTTATTCTGATCATCAGCAACTTGCATCACTTCCTCTCCATCAGTACGAAACTAGTTTTTTAACGTGGCCGCTTCCGCTTCATCGGCAAGTATAAAGCTCGGCATCGCTTGTACCCGTGATAGCATTGTTGTGGTTTTTTCTCCTATGGTAATTTCAATAGGAAAGTAATCTCCCCATCGTGCGTATACCGCGAGCATAATATCGGCAGCTGAGGGATGCTCGCCGCCTAAAAAATCCTGCTCCGCTAAACGATGCTCTACAATCTGCCATAACTGGCTAATACACTTCGCAGCACGATTTAATGTTTGCTGCTTTACTTTTGCATCATCGATATTCTGCGCCAAAAAAAATAATCGACCATATGCTGGATGCATCGTCGCGTTGGCAAACATGATATCTTGAATAGCCAGCTGCTTATTTCCCTGTGGAAACAACATATTCTGATGTTTGCTTAATATGTGTAACATGATCGCTGCCCCTTCAGTTAACGAGCAATCCCCATCCATCAAGACTGGTACCGTCGCAACCGGATTTACATCGGTGAAATTGTCGAGCTGACTTACGTCGATAAGTTTTACAGCTTGGCCTAGTTCACGTAATACAACATGAGTCGCAACAGAACATGCACCTTGTGAGTAATAAAGGGTATACATTACTTCTCCTTAAAAATAACACTGCTTAGTTTGTTAATATCACCGCCAGTTAATCTTTCCTGACGACCCATCCCACACCACTCTCATGTCACAGGACATAAACATATTAGCCATTCACTTTGTTTCCATATATAACAACAATGTGCACATACTGTTTTCAAATCGAGAACAGTTGGCACATACCAAAACACATAAAAATATGGAGGACGTACCATGGATAAACTACGCGCCATGCAGCTATTCGTTAAGCTCGCAGATTTAGGCAGCTTTACGCGTGTTGCTGAGCAAGTAAACGCATCAAAATCCATGATTAGTAAAGAAATTTCGAGATTAGAATCTGAACTAGGTACGCGCCTGCTTCATCGCTCAACCCGAAATGTACAGCTGACTCACGCAGGAGAAGGGTATTTACAACGTGCGCGTGAGATCTTAGCTAAAGTCGATGATGCCGATAATTTTGTCACTGATCTTCAACAAAATATTCGTGGCAAACTCAAAATTAATGCCCCGATGGCATTGGGCCTTACTGACTTATCGATGCTATTTGCCGACTTTATGCACTCTCACCCTGATATCGAGCTAGACATTCATTTAGGAGATGAAAATATCGACTTAGTTGAACAAGGTTTTGATTTAGGCTTTAGAGCATCCAGTACCCCCATTGATGTAAACTATGTCGGCAAAGCGCTTACTCAATTTACCTACAAAGTCTGTGCTGCTCCCCACTATTTAGCCCAACACGCTGCAATCTCAACCTCTCAAGATTTAAAAGATCACAATTGTTTTGTTTATAGCTACTTCCAGCACAAAAATATTTGGCCGATAGAGGATGGAATTGCCGTTAAAGGACGATTGCGCGTAAACAACACGCAATTTATGATGGCCTCAATTCAAAAGGGATTGGGCATCGGTTTTATTCCTGACTTTGTTTGCCAAAGCGCCATAGATAAAGGTGACGTAGTGGAAATATTAACTGACGCAACTAAGCCCAAATTAACCTTATACGCACTCTACCCAGCTCGGCATTTCGTACCCGCTAAACTCATCACCTGTATTAATTATTTAGAGCACTGGTTTGAAAAAAAAAGTTAGCATAAAAAGGTCGTTAAATACGACCTTCCCTGAAAATACAGTAACCGTATTTATAGTGAGTATGAACACTAAGTCGCCACTGCACTCGTTCAATCTACCAAGTACACTAGCCACATTGCATGGCTAATGCTTCGGCTATATCTGATTGCCCCAATATGCGGCCATGGTGTGAAGAAACATAGTGCTTAACCGGCAAGCCTAATTTGCTTATTTGACTAACAAGTGTTTTTAAACGTGAGTAAGTATCTAAGCTTGGCCAATTATTAGGGGAATGAAACGCGCTATTATAACTACTGCCAAACATATCTTCACTAAACAGTATTTGCTGCGCAGGTAAATACATCACCAAATTGTGATCCGCATGACTATTTGGCACATCAAGTAACCTTACTTTTCCACCGGCCAATATCGTCTGGTTTTCTACCTTCACAATTCGATCAGAGGGTAAATCAGGGAGGTGCTTTTTAATCCCGTCAATCGACGTTGGGTGCGCCAACAAGTCCGCACCTTGAGCCACGATATCTTTTAAACTCGACATATGGTCAGTATGGTGATGGGTCACCAAGTGTTGTTTTACGGGTTTCTTATTCCCAGTAGTTGCTCTGAACAATGCAAGACTTTGTTGCCACGCAAGTGAATTATTCGCCTCTCCCCAAGCACCGGCAGAGATAAGATACTCGCCAACATCCGCAAATAATGTATAACCCCAACCTTTACCGACAAAATACACCCCGCTGGCGAGCTCTCTTATGGTCATCTGAGATACATCATAAAATGTATCAGTCGATGCAGGCGAATAAGCTTTTGGCAAAGCAAACATAAGTACCTGAGGTGGGTCAAAATCCAGCCCCCTTGAGTCCGTATAGTAAACAACCTGATTTGCTGTGCTCACAAACATGTTTTTTGCCCAAACGATGCCGCCTTTACGCTGATGTTCAAAGAAGTCATAGCTACGTAACTGCTGGCCATGTTTTTTTAATAACCGACTCACATAGCCTGTTTGCTGATCAATAAACACTGTATATACAGCTTGCTTACTGTCATTCACTTTTAACACATGCTGTGCGCGACCTTGAATATAGGCTTTATCCACTAAACGCGCATGCATTCTGTGACGTACTAATTGCCTCACTATCAGCGGATCTAACAGTCGACTAAAGCCTAAATCCGCATTGCTAAAATTCACTCTATGACTCTCAGTGTAGTTTTTTAAACAATGATCGACTGTATACCCTTTTCCTTGTATAAATAGTCGATGAGTGCGCGTTTTATTCTCAGCATCATGATTGCCAATTAATCGAGTCGTGTGCTGATCCAATACCTTTTGTTCATTCTGAAAGTCTATATAAACGTCAATCTGCTCGTTGCTCAAATGCTGGGTCATTGCGCCTTGTGACGAATACCCACTTTGCATTTGAAAAAAGTGCTTTATGTTATCTCGATAGGTTATGTGTTTTAAATTCAGTAACTTCTCTCCCCCATACGCAGAAACTGCTTTATCAATAATCTTGTGCTCAACTTCCCCCGCCATTGCCCCGGTTAAACACTGTAACCAGAGCAAAATCACCGCAAACCACGCCGTTGTTTTTCTATGCTCGCTATTCCCTTTCATTCATACCACCTCAAATTGAATTATTATGATTTGAGTCGATTAAATGCTATTTTCCTAGGTACACACAATCGAATGTACCTGATGAAATCATTAGGAATTACTGATGCTAAATATATGTATATTATTCAATGAATTATTGAAATTAATTACTCGACAGAATGCGCAAGAATCCATTATATTCTTACTATTCAAGATCGTTAAATGTAGCCATTATGTCTGAGGTAAGCACTTTTCATATTGCAGGATTTGAAATAAACCTGACGCGTTCAACAATCGTAAATCATCAGTACCAAACACATATTGAACCCAAAGTACTCAAAGTGTTGTTACTATTGGCACAACGACAAAACGAAGTGGTCACCCATCAAGAGATCATGGCGCACGTTTGGGCTGGCACTGAAGTCGTGCCTAATGCGTTACAGCGCTGTATTGCCATACTGCGCAAAGAACTTGGAGACAATGCCAAAGAACAAAAGATTATCGCGACTCATCCGAAAATAGGCTATCGACTCATCGCGGATGTAACGTGGCACGCGCCTAATAAACCTGCCGCTCAAAACAATGAAAGCGCACAGGTTACTTCATTGAAGAAACCTGTGCTTTATACCTTGTTTAGCCTCGTGCTTGTCTTGATTGTCACACTATTAACGATGAGTTATTGGCCAAAAGAAACGGCGTCAGCATTTCAAACCGTCTCAGTATTAACACACACAGACGCTCACGAAAGCCATGCCATATTTAATCCCGATGCCAGTTACCTGATATTTAACCGATATGCCGGTGCATGTAAAAGCCACTTATGGGCCAAACACCATACCACTGGGGAAGAAACGCAGCTTACCAAACATGCCGGTTATTATGGCGCAACCAGTTTCACACCTGATGGTCGAGAGCTGGTATTTTCAGCCAAAACTGACTGCAATAATACACCATCAATAACAGAGACTAATAGTGAGAACAACGCATGCTGGAGCATTGCCACACTTGATTTTGCGCAGGCTCTATCTGCACCTGTTGCGCCACAGCAGCGCTTTTTGTGTCAAGCAAATAACCTTAAAAAGCCGCTGGCACTGTCAAATCATAACTATATTTTTTTACACTCGCGCGCGGGCAAATATAGCCTGATGCGATATAATGACTTGAACAAATCTATACAGGTTATGTATGAGCATAAACAAGATGTGATATATCATTTTGACTATGACACACGACATCAGCGTTATGCGATTATCAGCCGCAGTCCACAGCTGAATACCTACCTGACCTTGCTCGATAAAAACGCCAAACTACTGAGTAAAAATCCCATAAAACTCCCCAACAACGTCAGTAAATATACAAACGTATTGGCAAATTTTGACGCACAAGGAAACGCCTTACTCACCATCCTAAATGGGCACTTATACACCTTAGAAATAAACGGACACTTAACTGCACAAAAAACGCCTCTTAGTAACTTTGTTTCTGTAGAGCAACACCCTAATGGCCACTCACTGATAGCCGTCGTGGGTAATAAAGACATAGACATCGCACAAGTAAACAGCAGCACCACAAACACTCAACGGCATGAATCGCAGTTAAATAGCCAATCATTACCTTTTACTAGCTTGGCGCGCACGTCAGCGCAAGAACGCAATGCCACATATCAACCTCATGGCGACAACATCGCGTTTATTTCAGATAGAAATGGTCATGATCAACTTTGGCTTTGGCAAAATAGCCAGGTCACTCAAGTCAGTTCTCATACTGCTCGGCACCGTATTCACAATTACAGCTGGTCACCCGAAGGGAAACGTATGGCTTGGGTATCTAACGATCAACTCATGATCTCTGACTTAAAAGGCAATATATCGACAGTAAACACTGACAAACTGTTATATTCTGCGTTAACTTGGTACACCGACAATCACATTCTGGTGTTATTACATGACCCAGTGCAAAACGGGCTTTATGACCTTAACCTATCCACAAACACCCTAACGGCACTCAATATTAACCACGTAGAGAATGCGTGGGTCAACCAAGAACAGTTAATTTATAGCACCTTAGACGGACAAGTTTTCTCACGTGTATTCAATGAGACCCATGCACCCAGCCAGCATTTAACAGCACTGAATGGCAAAGCCATGTTTTTACATGATCAACAGCTTTACAGTGTGAACCCAACAACGAAAACCCTCAATCAATACAATCTCACTGGACAACGCTTAAAAACCGTCATGCCACTGAAAGATACTGCATGGAAAGTCACAGATCTTAAAGACAATAAACTATTATTGAGCCAATTTATCGCCATTAACCAGGAAGTTGTTTTGTTGGAGTAAACACCTTTGTATATTTCAGACAGCAGCACAAATAATGATTCATATCATTTAAGAAGTAAAAATTACACGCTATCTAATTTCATGAAGCATACAAGTTCTAAAATAAAACGAGATACACTAACCATAACAGTCCTGTAATCCCGTAGGTAAATTTATTCGTTCACGCTACTCTCCTGTATTGTAGTGGTCAACTAATTCCGGACAGTGAATTAAGTTTTTCTTCTGCTACTGCAGGGGCTTTCATATCATTATGACTATGCGGCCTGCTCCAGTTGTAATAGTTCATCAAATAAAAGCTAATATCTTGCTCTGCTTCTTTAAATGAGTTGTAGCCCGTACTTGGAACCCATTCTGTTTTGAGGCTTCTGAATACGCGCTCCATCGGGGAATTATCCCAACAATTACCTCTGCGGCTCATGCTTTGTGTTATTTGATAACGCCATAACCTTTGCCTGAATTTTGTTGAACTATACTGACTGCCTTGATCCGAATGGAACATAACCCCTCTAGGTTTGCCTCTTTGTTCATATGCTCTATCTAATGCTTTGATAGTTAGGGCTGTATCTGGCTTTTCTGACATGGCCCAGCCAATAGCCCGCCTTGCATATAAATCAATTACTACTGCTAAATATGACCACTTCTGACCAGTCCAAATATACGTAATATCTCCACACCATACTTGATTTGGGCTATGCACATCGAACTCTCGATTTAACTGGTTTGGTATATCAGGCCGTTCATTCTCCCCCACTTTATATGCGTGTGGCCCCGGTTGCTTTGATACCAGTTGCATATCACGCATCAGTCGTCTGACTTTGAATAAACCAACATCAATATCTAAATCTGCAAACATTGCTAAGAGCGTGCGACTTCCAGCAGAGCCACAACTAAGCTTAAAGCAAGCATTTAACTGCGCTCTGAGTTCAACCTCATTAGCGTCAATTGTGTTACGGCGGTTTTTGTAGTCATAAAAACTTGAACGAGCAACATCAAAGACACTGCAGACCACCTCTACCGATTCTTGCTCACTTAATTGGTCTATTAACGAATATTGTTCATTTCTTCTGACATTAAGAGAGCTGTAGCCTTTTTTAGTATTGATTTCTCTCGTTCTAAACGATTGATTCTGGCTTCAAGTTCTTGAATCTTTTGTTGCTCTGGAGTCAAAGCTTTGGCATTAGGTGTTTCACCATTTCGCTCAAGTTCAAGTTGTTGAACCCAGCGCCTTAAAGCCGTTTCTCCAACATCCAATGAACGACATGCTTCTTGAAGTGAATAGCCTTGGTCTAAAACCAAACAAGCGGCTTCAAGTTTGAATTCTTTACTAAATGTTCTGCGTTTTTTTGCCATAGGACACCTCTGATTGAGTGGTAATGATACCACCTAAAATAGTGTCCGGAATTATTGAACCACAACATGCGATGTTAGGCATAGAAGATATTTATCAATACATGCAACCAAGTTTGATTAATGTTATTGAGCAAAAAGAAACACTGATTTTTGAATAATAAATATTATAAGTGAAATCAGTTGTACAGAAATCAGTTTTAGTAGCTCATATCTGATCTTACAGTTTCGATAAATAGGTTTGGACTTCATCTGACAGTCAGTTATGAGCAATCAAGAAATGGTTGCTATCATTTACAACGATTTGAACATTTCTACAAAGCGGACGTTTAAATAACTCAACCCTGCCCAAAAGGATTAATTTGATTTATACATCTTCACTTTATAAATCAAAATCTCTCCCTATATGATTCATAAAATATAGACTTTTAAATCACAATTCGATATAAAGTGATTTATAACGAACAAAGGTTTAAATCACATGTATCATTGGCAACAAAAAAATTGGCCTCAATTTGAATATGATGTGACACGCTTTGAAGCAAGTGTCAGCGAGTATTCGAAAAAAGCCTACAGCATTGAAGGGGCCTTATCGCAAATACCGTCAAATGACCATAACGATGCATTTGTCCACTTACTGGTGGAAGAAGCATTAAGCACCAGTGCCATTGAAGGTGAAAAACTTAACCGTGAAGAGGTGCGCTCATCGGTTGCTCGTTTCCTAGGGTTAAAAGAGCCAGAGCGTGGTGGTTACTTCCCTAAAGAAAAAGGCATTGCGGCGATGCTTGTTGATGTGCGCAAAAGCATTAAAAGCGCTATGTCTAAAACCTTACTTTGTCATTGGCACACGCTGCTATTGCACGGTAGTGAAGATTATTATGTAAATCCTATTACTAAAGGCGATTATCGAGACTCGCCTATTGATGTAATAAGAGAAGACTTATACGGCGACAGTGAAATCATCTACAAAGCACCAGGTAATAATCGCACTGAGGTTGAACATGAAATGGATGCTTTTATACAGTGGTATAACAGCGCTAATTGTTCAGGCCCTATAAAAGCAGCAGTTGCTCATTTATGGTTTGTCGCTATTCATCCGTTTCAAGATGGTAATGGTCGTGTTGGTAGAGCGATAGCCGAGCATGCGTTATTTCAAGACTTTTCGAGACCTCCGCTTTTTAGTATGTCGAGCATGATTAATACTAATAGAATGGAGTATTATCAACAACTTAGAAATACTAATGCTGGCTTACAAATTAATGAGTGGACAGCGTGGTTTGTTGAGTTGGTTAGAACTTCGCAAGATAAATCGCTTGAGTCCGTTGAATTCGTATTGCAAAAATCAAAATTTTGGGCTGAATATGGAGAGGTAAAACTCAACCAACGCCAAGAGAAAGTTATGAAAAAAATATTCTCTGTAGGCGCTGACGGCTTTGTGCGTGATGGTTTAACTAATGAAAAATATCGAGCTATTACTGGTGCGCCACCAGCAACCGCAACAAGGGATTTAAAATCATTAGTTGATAATGGCTTACTATACCCATCAGGCGAAGGTAAGCGTGGGTTACGCTACTTTGTGAACTTCCCCCAAGATAACAATCTATTTATTGACAAAGAAGATACTCCATTGGTTGATGATGTTAGCTTAGGCAAAATTTTTAAGAAAATAGAACGAAATATTGAATATTTTCGTGGTGAGAAAAATCCAAGCTTAACAAAGCTTATTGATGAATATAAGGCTCTATCATTAGATGATAAAGTAGCGGAGCAAAAGTTAGAAAAGCTTTTAGAACGAAACAGGTAAATATAGCTTTAAGTAACTTTAGATGTGATTTTTACGTGTGATTGCTCACAGAACGCCACTTAAAGAGTTGTTTCTCATATTCAATCTAGTAGTCTAAGAAAATATTAAGAAGGCATGAAAATCAGTATTTTTATATAAAAACAACGTTCTACAATTGTCTTCGTTCCAATTAAATTTTTTATTCCAAAGTAGCCCGTTATACACAAGGGATTAGTAGGCTACTTTGTCTTCGTTACATTTATGGGGTTACACACTTGTTTTATTTGATTATAAATGAAGACAGAAATCCTCTGTAACCCGCATTTTTAGCAAGCGTTTTTCACAGTATCTTCTAATCTAAATAGGGACATTTTTTTGGTTAAATATACTCTGATATTAGCCCCGACATTTATTAAGAAAATAGCTGCTAATAAAAGTAACAATATATAAGGGAAGTAGAGTTATTTCTAGTAAAAAAGGAAGAAGTTAAGGGAACATAAATAGATAAAAACTATTTATTTTAATTTACCTGCTTTTGATAAGAATGCTTTTGTTTTTGGTAACTTATTTAATTGACGATGTAAATATTGGTGATCATCTATCAACCGACCAATTGCAGATAAAGACAACTCATCCAAATGATTAATTACTTCAAGAGCACTTAATAACCTTTGATCTTCCTTCTCCCAGTCTTTTTTAAATTGTTCTGGCTTTTGAGCTGGAGGGAGTAATTTATCGATTAAAGATTTATCATGATTATATAAAACAAAATACTCTGCTTGAGCTGAGTTTCTAATTTTAGTTCGAGACCATTCAGGATGTAGTTTCCTTATATTCGTAAGCGTTTTTGAAGCCTTTAATATATTCTTTTGAATTCGTAAATGTTTGCGCCACTCACTCATTCCTGGTGCGTTGCAAATTACTTGCTCTACATAACCAAGCCCCACCTTCAGTTTGTCAGCAATTTCTTGACGATGAACACCATATAAAGCTTTTATTAATACTGCCCGTTTAATGCTCTCAGGGAACGCTTGTGAATTGGATAGATGCGGAATTCTGTTCAGCTCTGCTATACGATGAATAAAGCACCTACTTTTTCCTGTTTGACTCGAAATCATATTGATACTAACTCCTTGCTGGAGCATTGAAATGATTTTATCTTTCGAATCGTCATTCGTAGCGATTACCATCGGCTTTGATGTGTTGACTTTAGTATCAGTAATTAATAACTTCTTGGCATCAAGATTAGTTAACCAACAACCTAACAGAATATGCTTTAATGGGTGAGCATGAGAGTGAGTCTTAGGTCTCAATATTCTCCCTAAAAAATCAAATGAAGCTAACTTTTCAGAAACACCAGGAACCAAATGATTTGTATAGCTTAGCTCTTGCCAATACTCAGAAAGAAGAGCCACAATTTTAGAGATAAATACAAATCCATTATTACAGCTAACCAACCCTTTCTCGTTAAGTAAACTTCTGTACACTTCAGGATAATTGATCTGATGATTCTGGCTTAAATTGAACAGTTGAGATGAAAATAGAGCTAACTTTTTCTGGCAGGTTGAAGCTAATTGAGATGATTGTTTATTGAATGGCGGTAATATTAAAGATCTATCTTTATTACCATCCCCCATAGGAATTCCTACGAGCAAGCAACTGTGCTCAAAGCATGCTTGAACTCCAGGTATTTGGTGTTTTATATGCCAATAAGCAAAACCTAAATCATTTATATCCTGCTGTACACAAACAGGGCAATAACATAGGCCATAAAATGTACGAAATCTAGAGTGACCTATAGCAGTACTCAATATCACTTTATCATCAGTACAATCTTTCATTGCCTGCTTTATCATTATTTCATCGGCAGGTTGCGAGAATTTAAGTAAAGGAAAAATAGTTTTATGTTCTATTACATCCTCTGACGATAGTTCGAAAAAACCAGAAAATCGATCTATTAATCCAGGTAAATAAGGGTGTAACCGTTTTTTAGAATTACCATAAATTTGCTTCATTACTTGAGGCGCTCGAAATCCGCCTAATAAAGCGTATCGAGCTATGGTGCTATAAGGGATTTCGTCTCTAGGAATATGAAGATAAAATGCAGCCCGATTCATTAGATATCCAGTAAAATTTTATCTTTCAACCAATATAGAATGATAAGCCAATTTACAGGATGTTTTTGTTTGTTGCGGTAGTTAAGACCCAGAGTGCTTCTTAATATTCTTGGCTGCGTTCTATATGGTTTGGTATAAAATGAAAATAAATGTCTACGAATAGATAGCGGTACTTCTTCATCAAATTGACTCTGTAAGTCTTGAAATAAATCGTTGTGCTTAATTTGAATATTAGTAGGTAATTGTAAAAAATTAATCACTCTATTTCTTAGTGTTTCTCCAAAGCTAGGTGATTGATTGAGTTTGTTATATATACTCATCACAAATTCACTCCAGCTTAGTAATTGTGAGTTATTATCCTGTCCTGATACACAATAATCATAAGTTTGAGGGAGTGAACAGTTACGCAAATCTCTAAAATCTATTGAATTACCAATCAATGCCTCTTTGTGTAAATAGCAATGCGTAACACTGGGTAACTGATGCTTAACATGCCAAAAACTATGGCCGCACTTATCAATGTCATCTTGAATGCAGTTAGGGCAATACTTCCATCGACTATTAAATGAAAAAGCTCCTTTTTCATTCATAGAAGGCATAAGTAAACTATTGTTAGACCGCCTCTCATTATAATCACTAGAATTGAAAGATAGTGCCCAAAGTGAAAAAAGTGTATGCCGATCAAAACAAATTTCATCATCGACTATTTCGCTACGATAGAAGTTGATAGCATCCAAAAAAGCTTGATTATGTCCTGTGCAGTTAAATGGCTGATTTCCTATATTTAAAAAGGCTAGAGTACTTTTTAATTTAATATTTCCTGAAAGTAGGTGAATTCGACTTACCCAGCTAAACAAGTGCTCGTTCGGTTGAATCGGACAGTGAAAAGGAAGCATTATTTTTTCACCTCACATTCACCTTCGATAAAATCACCATTAGAAGCATCATCTATGAATAGCTTTTGATGTTTTATGGTGTTAATAAGGCTTTGCTCTTTCTCATTAAGCACGTATTTATCTTCAAATTTATTAATTTCTTTTCGGAGTATTTTGTCAACACTTGGTGTTAACGAATTACCTTCAAAAACTTTTTTAATATTTGTAATCATTTCTGTTTTTTCTGGAGAACTCTGGTATTGAGCAGCATTCATTAAATCAGGGTAATTCTTCCCTTTATTATGTCTAATATCTTCTATAGCAGCTTTTATGAGTTGCGAACTTTCGTTATAGGCTTTACGCCATTGCTTTATACTTAACTTTTCTTCATTACTTTCAATTGCAATCATTTGCGCATGAATAAACAAAAAAGAAAAAATGAAAGGAATTCCTTGGGTTAACTTATATATTTCATCAAAAAATTTATGGTCAATAATCTCTCTTTTATCATCATAAATAGTACTGGGTGAAGTAATATATTGGTATGACCATAAAGTTGTTACCAAGCCTTTCCAAACGGTGTCATCTTTCGCATATCTAGAAAAATGTTTATCGCCTCCTGACGTTAACCTTCTTGTTGCCGTAAATGTTTTTTCGAGAATAGGGATAATATTAGGAGTTCCTACCAATACTAAAGCCATACTCCATTGTTCTGATAGCTCACTAAAAAAATTTAAAAACTCATCATCTCCCCCTGATTTGGATACAGATAAGTTTTGCATTTCATCAATAACAAGCATTCCTAGTTTGTATGTTTCTATAATAGTTTTAAAAAGATTTTCATAGGCTCCGATTTGAGTAGAAGTGGGTGTATCAGTCGAGTATGTTGTTCCAACACACTTATCAACTTCTTTTAAAAATAAATGGCATAAACTTTTACGGGCAGCATTTGAAGGGATCTTCAAATATATCCATAAAACCTGCGGTTGTTTGAATTTTCTCCCTTCATATTCCTCATGATCAATTACTTGCGTTAGAGAATGTAAAACTCGTTTGACCATCATAGTCTTACCGAATCCACTAGGGGCTGTTATTAGTAAACTTTCGCCTGTGGTGCCTTTCCATACCAAATTCATCTTTTGGCGTAACAATAATTTACTGTATTGCTCTCTAACGGCTTCAGTATTAAAACTGTTTCTATCGGTATAAGTAGTAAACATCATCCTCCATAGCGTTCTGTATAAGTCATAGTAATGCTGATTCGGCACCAAATATTTATACACTTCTACAATTTTTACGTTGCGAATATGTGCTGGCTCATGTCTATAAGTTTTATCGAATGAAGGTAAAAATAAAGTAGCTTCAAAGTATGATTTTATATCAAGCATATCGGGTAACGCTTCAATATAAGGGTTACCAAGATACTCTTGTGGAACATCTTTATTATATGTTGCAGGGAATCTAATAATGTTATCCATGACCAATCTCCCCAAGAATATTTGTTAAAATATCAGCGGATTCATTGGTGCTATTAGGGTTTATCTCTTCATTTGAATCTTGGTCTATAACATCACTTTCTGTTGGGGCTAGGGTTGTTTGATCTACATTCTCTTCGCCACCTGTATCGGTTACTCGATTCAGCATTTCATTATCAACGTGATAACTTTCTTGGATTTGAAGCTGAGTTGCTGTTTGTGTATTTAATAGAGGGCTTTCTTGAGCTTCTTCAATAAAATATTTTTTAGTTTTTAATGCTTTATTATTAATATCTTTTATTAGAATGCTTGTATCACTCGTAACCCCAGATATTTCATGCTTATGCATTTCTTTAATGGCATTGCGATATTTCCAAGCATCTTTAAATTCATCATGCGATAACCCGGCAAATTTCTGTTGATTAGAATGTAATTCACCCAGTACCAACTTCCCATCTAACTCAATTAGGATTTTGTCTACAGTGGACCGAATATATCTACATGTTAAAACTGGCTTAGCAGATCTTCCGACAATACGGTCTTGAACTTTTTTAAGTCTTATATCATCGCACTTATATTTTAGGTGTTTTCCTTGAAGTAATAAGTGAGTTTTATGGACAGTTAATTGGCCCACTTCTAATAGGCTAAGATATAAGGTACGAGTAGGCTTTTGGGTTAAGAAATAAGGGCGTTTTTTCACTCCCCATTCCCAATATTCACGACAGATGTCTTTTACACCATCATTCATCGCCTCTTGTTCGAGAGGATAGTCTTCTTTCCAAATATAGCGATTATGGTAAATCGCATAAATCATCAATATTTGTTGGATTTCTCTTGGTGTTAGTGCCGCTGTATCTATTGGTAACTTTCGGTTTCTTCCCAATAACCCCTGATACTGAAATCCTACTAATTCTTCATTACGCATCATTGCGTGTAACATATGAAAGCTTGACTCAACCAGTCCCTTATCATCACCAGAATAAGCTCGACTAAAGTAAACTTTTAACCCAAGGTCTCGACCAACAGATGCACTTATTTTGTTGGCAAACTCTTCATTATCAACAAGCAAAATTAGTGGAATACCAGACTCAATAAAATCGTCTTTATCAATGATTAATCCACACTCCTTTGCTACCGCCACTTTATCTCTAAAAGCGTTTAATAACGCCAACCGAGCTTCATACCAACTGGCTTTTCCGCTGGCAATATGAATACTAACAAAAGCACGTGTATATACATCTCTAATAACGTACAAGGTCACTTTTTTTAATAAAACTCTTCTGTCATGAGGCGATACAATATTTATGTCCATCTCTGTAGAATCAAGCTGAAAAATGTGTCCTGGGCCTTTACTATAGTAAGCTACTTCACCTGTTCTACCAGCAAAGTTTGATTTGTGAATTGCACTTTGTCTTCTTTTGGCATTGATGTCATTTCTAGTCATTCCTAGCGCGATAGGCATCCAGTCATAAAATTGACCTATTGAGATCTGCTTGTTGGGATGAACGTGTTTTGTATTAACTCTTCCACCATTGGGTAAGATCTTCCCATTTGTTTCTGCATAACATTCGTCTAGCAGCAATGTGAAACACTTTTGGAGAGATTTTTCTTTTTTATTTATATAGTATTTTTCTGCAATGTATCTTATGTGTTCTAAGTCTTCTGCTTCAACATTCTTCCCATTTACACCAAAAATATCTGTAGTTCGCTTCGCTCCAACCTTTTTAGCACCATGTTTTGGTGAACTAGAATGACGGCCAGTTTTCGGTATTAATGAATTAATATGTCTCCCGCCTCTAAAGTATTCATTTAAATACCGTTGTACATTATGGCGAGTTACCTTAAATTGCTCTGCAACCTTAGCTATTACACCTTTTCCATGCATGGGATAAAAAAGTTTATCTTCGTCACTCATGGCTACTTTTACAATTTCATATCTGCGATCACGTTCTATCGCAGATGGGATTTTTTCACCCTCTTTGTTATATAGGTACTCTTCAGGCACATCTTTGTACGATTCAAGTTGAAGACAATCTAAACTTATTTTGCCATCTTCAATTGCCGACTCAATAATGGTTAAATCATATTCGGTAGGTTTTTTATCAGGGCTTTTTGTTTTTAATTTACCTGAAGTTATATATGGTAATAGCCAAATTGCATTGAGATCTGGAAATATGGCAGCAAAAACCATAGTTTCAGTTATGATTGAGTCATCATGGTCTGAATTGGGTGAGAGCAAACTATTATTATTAAGCATGAATTTTCATCCCTAATATGTATGGTGAATATTCAGGGTAAATTGGTTCCTCAGGATCTGAAGTGATATCTCGAACCCAAAAACCATGCTGCATTAAGGTAAATGATTCGACAAAGTTGATATTATATCGGTCGGCCAACTTTTCAATTTGTACAGAAATTGGAGTGTGAATATTGTCTGTAACTAGTAGCTTGAATTGGGTAATCCAGTCTGGATAAATAGCCGAAAGCTTAGGTTCTAAATTTGCACCTCTTAATATCCTAAATATATTTTGAACCGCTTCCGTCTTAACTTGGTCATCGGTAGTGATTATATGTTCATAGCCTAAACTCTGAGCTAATGCTTTTTCCAACTTCAGTTTTTCAACTGTTCTTCTGTCATTAAGTAAGTGTCTTGGTTTAACACTAATTGCTAGTCTAGGCCCTATTTTCATATCGCATAGGAAATCCCAAGTAATAACAGAGTCTGTTGAACTCCATGTATGCGTAGGGTGCTTTATCTTAAATTCTTTGGCAAAAGCTTTCGTTTTAGCAAGATCGGTTTCAGCGTATTGCTCTTTTATATTTTCAACAAGTGGGTTCTGCAAAAGCTGTACAAGGGTATATGTTTCGTTCAATGATAGTGTGTGATAAACCCGGCCAGGGTTATTCGGACAAGGTATTCGACCTTTTATGCCTGAAGAGGTGATGTCCTGTGTTCTGTAAAATGGTTCGTATTCACCACTAGCTTCTTTTTTCTTAAAGTTTTTGATCCAAAACCTTTGTGTTGCTTGTGAAGTTCGAACTCTAGTTTTCCCCATACTCATAATTGTATGCCTTATCTAATAGGTAAATGTTTGTCTTTTTATGTTCATTTACCTTCTCAGCCTCACTTCCCACTTCTGTAGTGGGCTAATGTTAGTTTGATTTTTGATCAAATATTAGAAATTGTCAATATTTTATTCCCACTTTAATAGTGGGTTGTGATATTGTTTGTGTAATATCTATTGAGGACAATCTTTATGAAGTTGAGTGATATTGCGGTGATCCGTGGTGGAAGAACCTTTAAAAATGGGATTCCTGAATCTGATGAGCCAACTCATTCCGTGATTCAATTACGTGATTTTGATAAAGAAAATGATCAACGGCCCATACAATGGGAACAGCTAACTCGAACTGATTTAACGGGAAGTAAAGTAGATAACAACTTAAAGGTTGATGATGTTTTAATTGTTGCCAAAGGACCTCTAAAAAAAGCTATTTATTTAAACAGTGTTCCTAACAATGTCGTCGCCAATCAGCACTTTTTTATTATCAAGGTAAAACCGGATGTCTCGTTATCCCCACAGTTTTTGGAGTATTATCTTAATGGCTCTGATGCACAGCGTTGGATGCATGATAACAGTGGGGGTAGTTATCAGTCTTCGATTAGTAAAAAAACACTATCAGAATTACCAGTGCCGAATATAAGCGATGTAGAACAGCAGCTAATTGTTGAAACGGCTGATAGTGTTAGGACAGAAATACAATTGCATCAGCAATTAATAAAAGGCAGAGAACAAGAAATGGATGCTGTATTTAGCAGTCTATGGAAAGAGCGACAATGATGAACAGTGAAGTGTTGGTTAGGGACATAGTTGAATCATACAATCATGCTGGTTTCAAAAATGATACGATGAAACAGAGAGATTTTTTTCTTTCATTTTTGACTATCTGTTTTATCAATCAAGTACAAAAAGGTTATTACCGTGAGCAAGTTGAGTTACTTTTCAATATTGTTGATGTAGACGATCTTAAAGCGGTTCTTGAAACGGAATTCATCAACAAATTACATGAAACACTATTTTACGAAGTGGTCAATGAAGCACTAGCACTGCCAGACCTTAGCCCGCTGTTTAGGATGACGGACAAAATTTCATTCTTGCTGGAGCCAGAAACATTTGAAAACTACGGTGTGCATGAGTTAACCGTTATTTACGATCATGTTTTACAACGCCTTCAATTGATGAATGCTGAGGATCGGCTATCGAAAAATTTTACCTACCAAGAGCCACCTTTTGACTTTTCAGAGTTAATATCTTTACTGGCAAAGAAGGATGGGCCTCATGATGCATATGACCCTTTTGCTACCACTGGGGAATCCTCAGTTTCTTACGTCCTTAATAATACAAATGTATCAATAACGACAGAATCGGTTTTACAAACTAGTAAATACATTCACGAGAAACTATTTATCGCAGGAGCGACAAACATAGACGCAAAACATGCATTTGCACTATCACCCAAAGCTAACGTTGGCAAAGAAAGCTTTGATGTTGCATATACCTTATTTCAACCTACTGAAACCGAAGGTGTGAGAGAGCATGAAATTAGGAAGAGATATAAAAAGGAATTCATAGACGGGCGAGTTGATTCAAACACTATTTTCGACAAATACCGTGAACATGGTTTTATCCAACATATCATTTGGTCGCTTAAACAAGATGGTATTGGTTTTGTCGTTTTGGGAAAAGGACCACTTCATCGTCAACCCGAAAGTGAAGCAAGAAACCTGTTACTTGATGGCAATTATGTTGATGCTGTTATCCAATTACCGCCAAAGTTGATAACCTCCAAGACAGTCCCTTTATATGTACTTGTTCTCAAAAAAAACAGGATAAGAAATACCAAGATAAAATTTATCGATGCCAGTTCGTTTTGTAAATTTGATGGCAAATGTAACAAGCTCATAGATTTAAAAGCTTTGGCTGACATCTACCATTCAGGCATTACTGACACTAATATTTATACTGAGATTGATGTTGATAAAATTGAACGAAACTCAGCATTACTAACAGTTTCAAGTTATGTATCAAGTGAAGCATCGTCTTACGAGCAAATTGATACAGACTTAATAAGAAAAGATTTATCCAAGCAACAAAAGCTTACTGACTACCTACTATCTAAACTTAATAAAAATACAGCGGTCAGTAACTAACAAATAGTTTTCAACAAGGAATTAGTAACAGATGGATTTATCAATTTACCTCAAAATAATATTCAGTGCAGCATGGTATCTGGTACCAATATTTATATTTGCTGTCATTATAAAGTCAGCATGGTTTAAAGGAGTACTTGGTGAGTGGCAAGTAAATTTACTTATCAAGTTTTTCTTAGATAAAAATGAATATCATCTTATAAAAAACGTAACACTTCCTACTGAAGATGGAAGTACTCAGATTGACCAGATCATAGTATCAAAATATGGCATTTTCGTAGTTGAAACGAAGAATATGAAGGGGTGGATCTATGGTAGTGAAAATCAAAAGCAATGGACGCAACAAATCTTTAAGCACAAATCAAAATTTCAGAACCCACTTAACCAAAACTATAAGCATGTCAAAACGTTAGAAACTTGTTTGAGCGCAAAGAATTACAGTATATTCTCAGTCATTATCTTTATAGGTGATAGTATTTTTAAAACTAAAATGCCCGATAACGTAAGGTTTGCGAGAGGCGGTATTGAATATATTAAAAGTAAACGTGATATAGCCTTTAGCGAAGATGAAGTAGCAGACATAATTGAGAAAATAGAGAATGGTCGTTTAGAAAGAAGCTTTAAAACTAACCGCCAACACGTTAAGCATGTGCGAAAAATTATAGAAGAAAAGTCTGATACTAAATATTGCTCAAGATGTAACTCGGACATGGTATTGAGAAAAGCGACTAAAGGTAAAAATGCGGGCAATGAGTTTTGGGGATGCACTTCATTTCCTACTTGTAGAAATGTAACTGAAATAACTAAGTAAATTATTTATGAATTATATAGCTCATATGCTTCAAAGGTTAAAAAATGACAAATAACTATCAAGTTAACACTCTAAACATAACTATGTTTCCTGCATCATTTGGTGATAGTTTTTGGGTTTCAGTAGAAGAAGACAATTTAGATATTTTGATCGATACTGGATTTAAAAGTACTTATGAAGATCATATCAAACCAAAATTAACTGAACTAAAAGCAAAGAATAAACCTTTAGATTTTTTAATTGTTACTCATATAGATTCAGATCATATATCTGGATCATTGTCCTTGCTAAAAGCTAATGAATTATCTAAAAAAATTGATATTAAAAACATTTGGCACAATAGTTACCGACATATTCAAAACAGTCCCACTAATGAAAATAAACTCTCGTTAAAGGATCAAAGGATACTCCAGCAAATAAATATTAATGGATATAAAAAAGATGAAACCATTGTTAAAAACCACAATAAAGATATCAGTGGTAAACAAGGTTCATCTTTAGCTTCTCTTATTTTTAAAGGTGGTTATGACTGGAATGCACAATTCAACCATGACGCAGTTTGTGTCGAGAATAGTACAGATATAGAACTTTCAAAAAATGTGAAATTAATTCTTCTTTCTCCAGATAAATCTAAACTGCAAAAGCTAATGATATTTTGGAAAAAGGAGTTAAGAAAGCTAGGAGTTAGTAGTTCTGCACTAGATAATCAATTTTTCGATGATGCATTTGAGTTTTTAGTTTCTCATGAAAAACCAATAAAAAAGAACATCAACAAAAATATATCTAGTAAAGGAATCAGTATAGAAAAGTTGATGGCTGAGGTTTTTGAAGAAGATGATAGCCCTACAAACGGTAGTTCAATTTCGTTTGTCTTGGAGTATGGAAATAAAAAACTTCTTTTTTTGGGGGATTCACACCCATCAATAATAGAGCGAGCGTTAAAAAATAAATATCAACAAGAACAATTATGGTTTGATTCAATTAAAGTAGCTCACCATGGCTCACATAAAAATACCAGTCCGAGCTTATTAAGCCTTATAGATTCAGATACATACTTTATTTCAACTAACAGCTATAGGTTTGACCACCCTGATTTAGCTACTATTGCTAGAATTGTAGGCCGAAAAACAAGTGTTAATCGAAAGGTGATTTTCAATTATGAAACGGATACATCCAATTATTTTGATAACGAAAATTTAAAAGAAACATACAATTACAGTGTGTATATTTCAGGTGCAGACGAAATATTTACTTTTATGAAGGACTAATTAAAGTGCAAAATTATTTAGAAAAGTATGTAGGTAGAGTTTATTGTAATGACGATGTAGGTACAGCTTTTCTTGTTTCAAAAAAAGAGCTTTTGACAGCATATCATACAGTCGAAAATGTAGAAGAAAATACTACTGTAATTTTCGTTGAGCTAGATGAAATATCTAGTGAGCCATTAGAAGTCAGATTAAAGGACTTCGATGAAAGCCTTGATATAGCAATTTTAGAGTTAATACAACCGTTAGATATAGAGTACTTTTTAAAACTATCCAATCAAGTCATTAGAAATAATTCTACCTGGAGTACTTTTGGTTTTCCAGGAGGGAAATTGAATGCAGGCGCTAAACTGGATGGAACAGTTGCTAGATCGAATGTGAATATTGAAAGATCGAATTATGAGTTAGATTTGGAATATAACCAGAGTAATGAATGCATAGAGGGTCTATCGGGTGCCCCTTTGATGGTTAGTGATACAACCATTGGTGTAATTACAAAAGAACTAGATGGTACGTTAGGCGCTATAAGCGTATGCAAAATAGCTACGTTACTAGATAAAAATGATATTACATATGAATCTCTAGAAGAAAGTTTGGGAGATGAGAATGGTTTTGAATTAAATACCCCTGTTGTAGATAAGTTAACAAATAATATCACCTCTTTAGATTCAGGTTACCTCTTTCTAAAGGGGCATCCGGGGTCTGGTAAAACGACTATTGTTGAGTCAATAGGTTATGCTCAAAGTGACATTGCAGTTCTTGGAAAATATTTCCTACTTGAGAAAGGTAAGGAAAACCTTCTTTCGTTAAGAATGAATCACTTAAAGTTCTTAGAATGGTTAGAAGATATAGTTGTTGCGGATTTGTATAACTCTATACCTCAAAAATCAGAGCGGGATATAAACCAATGGATAACTACAACATTAGATTTATTACAAAAGTTGTCAGAAAAATATGTGGCAAAACAAACTAAATGCGTCATTTTTGTTGATGGCATAGATGAACTATTCAAATCAAATAAAATAGAAGAGTTTTTTTCTGCTTTACCAGTTACTTTACCTAAGAATGTTATTTTCGTAATTGTAGGTCAAAATGAAAACAGCCTCCCTCCTAAGCATATAATTCAAGATGAAGAAAAAATAATATTAGTAACTCCATTACCTGTAAATACATGCTTACGACTTATCAATAAAGAACTACCTGAACTCGCATATGACCTTCGTAATAAAATAGGGAAATGCTCAGAATACCATCCACTCTATCTTCGGTATTTAATTGAGTACGTTAGAACCAATATAGCAGTCGATGGAGAACAAGAAATCAATAAGTGGCTGGATAGGTTACCTCAAGTTAGTGGTGAGATTGAGATTTATTATGAAAGCCTCTGGCAAGATATTTTAAAGAAAGACGAACTGCTTTATCTAATATCATTAATCACCCGTTTTAGGGAACGCATATCACATAAATCGCTTATTGATACGGTTCCAGCGAGTATGAGAATATCTTTAGATAAAAACCTTGATTTAATTAGTCATTTTTTAACAAGTAAAGAAAGCATCTTTGCATATCATGCTTCACTTATAACCTTTGTAAATAAGAAAACAAAGGCTCTTGAAGAAGATTTTCAATCACAAATATCCCTTTTTTGTAAAAACCATATCGATATCTCCTATTCTCAAAGGAATATACTTCACCACCTTTTGAGAGCAACAACTGAAATCAGAAACGAAACAATAGATTTTTGTAATCAAAAATGGGCCGATAGTTGCTCGCACAACTTTGTTGAGCCAGGTTTAATTCTTGCAGACCTAAAAGATGCACTTTCTTTTTATTTGCAAGCAGGCTGTTTTATATCTGTGACTAAATTGCTTTTACTCTCACAACGGATCAAATTTCGATATAACAATGTATTCGCCTTAAATGCAATGGAGTTAGCTGAATACTTAATTGCTTTGAAAAAACCTAAAGAAGCACTACATCATTTATTCCGCGAATCTATCCCGTTAGTTTCAACAGAAGACCTTATTGATATTCAGTACAAACTAATTATGGAAAATAACTTTGAAGAAGCTGAATTCATTAATTCTGCTATACATAGTAATTTCATGGGCGAGTATGAAAAAGGCTCAATTGCATATGAAGACATACTTAATTTCTTTATATCAGCCTCTATAAATAATTGTTTGATCTCTAGCACTCCCTCTAAAAGTGCTTTAAATGTCATACAATTACTTCATAGATTTATTACAAGCTCGTCAGAAGGAAATGAGGAAGAACAAGAGCAAAAGCGTAAAATACTCCTTTATATTCTGGGGCATAACACTGCGTTGTTATTACTTCATCATAATATTTATTCGCCTATAGAAGAGTTGGAAAGAAGAGAAATACCTATAGATAATTCTATTACCATGACTCTAATACAGGCGTATAACCATGTAGGGTACTTCTCTGATATTTCAGGAATACAAGTGGATCTTGGTGATATTGTTAAAGATATAGAATACGGTTTAACAATATATAAACCTGATGAAGAAGATTCACCCATGATTATAAGGTTATTAGATGGGGCATTAATCAAATATGACATATTGGAAGGTTTAATTAATGGGTCTACTTTTAAGGAATCACCTGATTTTAGAGAAAGTAATGGAGTTGACCTAAACCATAACTGGCTTGGTAGTGTATTATCAAACTCTAAATATAAAGGTTTTCTAGATGAACTTTACTCGCCCCCTGATTTGGAATTATTCACTGAAACAGAATGGGAAAAGTCGTTAGAAAGTATTATTTCTTATATTGGTTACCTTTTAGGTTTCGCTTGGAAACTAAAAGTTACTTCCCAGGAATCAGAACAATTGTCTGTAGACATGTTAGAAAAGGTTTTACCTCTTCTTAAGTTTGATTTGCTAACACGTTCAAAATTTGAACGTTCATACATGTTAGTAGAGGAGGTTCTTCCTTTTATTCATAATTCTATCTTGGAATTTTTCTCTTTATATTCAAAACAAAATTTAAGTAAGTATTTAGATTTTATTTATGAACATTCAGATAAACAGTTAGGGGTATATTCTGAAGGTTTTAGAGAAACTATTCATACAATAACAAAGAAGTTACTCCCCAAAATAGAGCATAAAAAACATATATTCCAGTTACTAAAAAAACTTGAAGGCCACGTTCTATTAGGTGTTCAAAATCGCTGGGATAGATGTCAAGAATTAGTCTTATTAGCTACTCATTATAGAGCATTAGGTAGTAGTCGCGCTGACGGATGTTTTCAAGAGTTACTAAATTCTTCGATGGGGCCATCATGGTATAAAGAAGATCAGTTAGGATTAATTAATTCGTCTTTAAGTATGCTTCAGCGTCATAACGCTTCATGGTCCCCTAAAGAACTGGCTCCTATTTTAGACTATGCCGCAGGTGAAATGACTTTCCAGCGTTATATACGGATGGAAAAGGAAGAATTCATTGGTTCTTTATGTTCATCAGGAAAGTTATCTACAGCTATAAAGTACTTTAAAAATGAGACCATCCCTCTTGAGCCTCAATTAATTTTGCATAGGGCTGAGTCAAATCAAATTGATAGTTTATATAAAGGAGCAAGTTACGATACTGGAGTAAGAAAAGTTGATGAACAAAGTGGAATATTAAACATATTAGAAAATACAAAGGGCATACAACCTAGCTTGCAATGGGCTATTAGTGAACTATTCCTTATTGGAGATGATAGGTATATCAGTCGATTCTCTGAAATTTTTGCCAAAACTATTAATAATAGCAATGCAATACAGTCAAATTTCTACATGAATAGAATTATTCGAATTTTGATTTCTGATATGGAGTTCGCTATAAGAAATCAATTTATTAATGGGCTTAATAAGCATCTTGAACAGCGTCACTTTGATGAGTTGATAGTACAGATCAATAAGAACAAAATTGATGTGGAAGTTCCAACAATACCTGAATCTACTCCTTCAGAAGTTGAACATGAAGATGTGACTCTCGTTGACAGGGGAGAAGATGACATTGCTAATTCAATTTACCTACCAGGAACTTTTGGAACATCCAAAGGATTAAAAAAGTTTGATATTCACTACGCGCTTGCCAAAGAGGCTTCAGATATCGAGGACGAAATAACAAGTAAGCAAGAATTACTCTTATCTTTAAGAGCGATACAGGACTCAGGGTGGGGTGTTTGGTCGAGAAATCTTGGTCAAAATGACGAAGCATTTGCAGAACTATCTAAATTATGCGATGTAAATGAGTTATTAGAAATATTAACGCCTCTTATTATCGATGAACCACATGCAACTGACTGGTTAATAGTAGATAAATTAATTTCAAAGTTTAGCAATGTATTGTCTCCTGAAAAGGTTGAACAGTTACATGAGTGTGTTATTGAACATATAAAAATTATGGTATCCCCACCAAACCATATTGTTGAGGATTATGAGTGGATGGATTTTGAAAATTCAAAAACTATCTCTAACGATCAAGAATTAATGGTATTTTTACTTAATTTCATCGATCACCCATCTCCAGCCATATATTCAAGAGTACCGAGCATAATAAAATCTATTTCGAGGTTTGAACCAGATATTTATCTACCTATTTTAGCTGAGCACTCATTAACAGGTATACAAGCACTATCACCTGAGATTGCAGTTGGAATAATCTATTCATTAGCTATAGAAGATGTTAGCCAAATCAAATCTCATGTAAATATACAGTCATTATTTAGTAAAATTGAGAGCTGTAAACATTTAGTCATAAAGCATACGTGGTCTCTTATAATCGCATGTATAAACAATCTTGATAATTCGTTGTGGGAAGAGGATATATCACTGGATAACGCAATATTTAATAGTAAACCTGTAGATATAAATGGAAAAATTGAAAACAGAATAGATATTAATAACTTAGGTGATTCTCTAACTTATATCTTATCTAAATTAACAAAAATTGGAGTATGGAAGAATTCAGATCTTCTTTCGCTAAATAAGCTATTGATTCAGAACTCACCATGCTTAGGGTTTGATGAAATCGTCAGAATCAATGACAAAATTCATAAAGGCTATAACTTAGGAGAAAATAAAAAATTTATAAATGACCAGTTAATGCCCGTAATAAACCAGATTGTTCAAGATAGAGTTACTGAAGAAAATATTAATTCTGTTATCTCTGCTTTAAGACAGTTTAATCCTAACTTTCCAGATGAAAGCATACAGAATTATTGTCAGAATGGCTTAGATGAAAAAATAATTAAATTTCTTTCTAGTTCTTCACAAAACCCTATGGATTTCCTTAAGGAAGGTGATAATGAATATTTACATTATTTTGAGGTTGTTGTGCCAGATGATAGTAACCCTAAGGTGATTGAAATATCAATTTTCTTAAGTAATTCAAAAGCCTCTCTTCAACCTTCAGAGTTCCAAGCCAATCAACATCCTATGGTTAAAGATATTCACGAGCTTAAAAAAAGAAAAAGTGAATGTTTCTTATTTAATTGTTCGCCAGGAATGAATTATACCGGAGGAAGAATAACACCTTCATTTATTAACTTAGGAGTTCAAGGTTTTGCAGGTAAAATCAAACATAATGACATTAGTGAGAATCATTGGATTGAAGGACGCTGTTGGGATTCAGAGCAATTGGGGAGACCTGTTCGGGAGGGGAATCGATTGATGATAACAAGTGAAAAATTAGATCTTTTAGCTCAAAGAGGTTGGGAAATATATTGGCGTGTAGATTACAACTTTACGTCACAATTTGTCATTAACCGTAAAACCCTAGAAGTATCGATGATTAATTAGGAAGTAGATATGAGTAAAATGACAGACATGAAGACACCTAGAAATAGATTGGAATTTGAGCGTAATTTCAATTTACTTAAAGAGCAAGGATATCAAGGAAAAATGCACTTTATGCAGGGTACATCACATGTAATAGATAGTTTAAACAAAGTAAAAATGCTTCCAAACGGGAGAATTGATCTTTTAACAATTAACGAAAGTGCTCGACTTCAAGCCAATATGATGAATAATTTCCCTAACATGATTGATGCTTCTTCCTCTGAAGAAGAAACAGAATAAACAATTGTAATTTTATAGCTCTAGATATATGGATTGAAAATGAAAGAACTCATTGAACAATTGTTGTTAGAAAACAGAGAAGGACTATGGTGGGATTTTAAACAGCAACATCATTCTAATCTGGTAGATCTTCTTCATGACATTTTATGCATGGCTAACGTGCTTTGTGATAGTGATCGTTACTTAATTTTCGGTGTAAATGATAATTGTGAGGTTATTGGCTTAGAAGGGAGTGCTTATCGCCCTTCACAAGCAGATATAGTTAGTTACCTTCAGACAAAAAGTTTTGCCAAAAATAATATACCAACAGTAGAGCTTAAGACCATTAAAGTTAAAGCCTTAGAGTTAGATATTCTTGTCATAAAAAATGAAAAATTCAAGCCATATTTTTTAACGCGTGATGAAAAGAAAAAAGGGAGTTGTGTTCGGTCTGGGACTGTTTATTCTAGAGTTGAAGATACCAATACGCCAAAGGATAGTAGTGCCAACCCGTATGAAATTGAAGCTATGTGGCGTCAACAATTTGGATTAGATAAAAAAGCTTCTGAACGGTTTGTAGATTTATTGCTAGATTTTGAAAACTGGAAATATGACGGAATAAACGGAGCTTTTTACGACATAGATCCAGATTATACTATTGAGATTGGAGATGGTGAATCATCAGGTGGAAAATTTTGGTGGCAAGAAATTTTATTTGAAAAGCCTAGTAAGTACTTTTATCACCTAAAATACAAAAAAGTAGAGTTGCACAAAATACCAGCAATACGTTTTAACAGTGAGAGTTTATGTATTCCTTTTCCAAGTATTGAATTTTTAACATACCCAGAAAAAGATGATGGTTGTATTACCAATTGCTATTGTGATTTATTTTATTATACAAAAGGTACTGTACAATATAGTCTATTCAAACATATAAGAGCATTGGAAATTGAAACACCTAACGAAAGGTCTTTCTCTACTCCTATTGAAAGTCAAATAAAGCCACCAATTATTCACTTACCATTCTTAATTTTGGATTCAGAGCAATCATTAAAGCACGTATGTAAACAACTAAAAAATGATTTTGATTCATTTATTAAAGAGAATGATGAAATGATTTCTGACGCAAAGACCAAAAATAAAACAATTAATCGTCACACATCTGAAAGACTTTTTTCAGAATGGGCTTATTGGGTTAATTATGGTGAGCGCGTTTAACAAATAAATATAAGTATCTAAATTCCAGGTGTTTACAGTTCTAATTCTTCTTTAAATATGACATTAGGGCAAAATGCTAAAATTAGTTTTTTATAAAAGTCTTTATCTTTAGCTCTACGGCCAAATATGACCTCTTTTATTTCTAATTCTACAAATTTTGAATATTGAACAAATACCCTGTGCTCCTCTTCATAATCCCATATTTCAAGCTTATGTGATAGAACCCTTTTGGCTGCTTCCGCAGGCTCATTTTCGAGCTTATTTGTTAAAGCGCTTAATCCGTCATACACTACCTTTTCTATTTCATATTTATTTGGGCAGACTTCAACTCCAATACAAATCCCAGTATGACCTCCAGCATAATGCGCCCACATTAAGTCATTATTAGCGATTTCTGAAAGAGAACAAATTCCATAACTTGACTTCTCCCCCTTCAGTGCTGACTTAAATTCTGGATTTAAACTGCCGGACCGATGAAAATAATGTCCTTCCATAGGATCGTTCATTTCTGTGTAATGAGCTGCATAAAGCCTCTGATTCATAAATATGTCTATTAAAAATCTCAAATTTTCCAAATTTCTATATTTGTATAAAATCACTCTAAATCCTTATAAATTTATGATGTAGCTTTACTATCAACACCTAATAACTCTTCGTATTTTTTAATCAGTCTTGATCTATATTCATGTGACCATTCTTCAGAATCATACATTCTTTCGTGGCTATGATTCTGGTTCATTGTCATCTCAGAAATAAATTGAATGTCCTCTTTGTCTATGTGATCTTCAAAGTGAGTGAGTTCTTCCGAATTTTGCACATCAATTGAACCACGTAAAATCTCGTTGAATACCTTGTCATTGCTGGCATATATACCTTCTTGTTGAGGTTCTCTTTCTGTCCACATTCTGAAATACCTATTTAGCGTATAAAGATCCCAAGTCATATTAAACAAGCTTTTCAATTTTCTTTCAGGTGAATCGTTTAGTTTAACCTTCATCATCCTTCTAAGCGGCTTATCACCAAAATATATAATCGCGAACACGATTACTACCAATGAAAGTCTAAACTCTTTTATCATCCATTCTATTAGTTTCTTCAGCTTGGATTTTTTATTAAGAGAATCTATTAAGGAAGTATTTGTGATGTAAAGAATCATTAAATACATCGAGTCCCATTCAATCAATCTACGATACTTAGTTAACACTTTCTGGACTTTCTCATGCTCAACATAGTGCCCCTCAGATGGGGTGAATTTTTCAATGAATCCCAGTGAATACTGAGCTAGAAGCTCATTATTAGTATTATTTATCCTTTGGAACAACTCTAGGTCGGTAGTTAATTCATCAAGGAGAACCTGGTCATTATTATAATTTAGCTTTTCATATACAGCATATGTTGGATCTAGCTCAATCTCTGCTATTTGGCAGAATGCAACTAGAGCTATAGCATCTTTAAACTCTTCTTTAGGTGAATTCTTTTTAATTGCATTTATAATAAACTGATAAATATTTACATCTAGGTAAACAGTGTAAGTTACATTGTTGACGAGCTTGTTTTGCCGATAGTTAGCGAAATTATATACATCAGTATTATCTACTTTTGGAAAGTTATGTACGAGCCAGTTTCTCTTTACTAGCCTTTCTACAAGTTCCTCCAGATACTTTGGGTAAGCAAATACCATATCCATATTTTCTTGCATTAAGTTGTCCTTGATTTAAAACAAAATTTTACAGGATTAATAAGAGAGTAACTTGTAAGAGTGGAAGAGTCTATTGAAGAGAGGGAGTTCTCTTGTATTAAAGTGTGAGGCTATTTATCTTATATGGATCACTACTTATAAGAGGGGACATTTTGAATTAATACAGATGCGATTTTAAAAATAAGCAAGGCCAATCTTAATATATCAACCGAAAGTAAAGCTTTTTAGCTCTATAGTGGCATGATCACACAATAAAGAAAAAGTACCACAGGTTATATTTATAACAGACTGATTGGTCGCATAGCCAGAATGATACTTTCACCTATCAAAATAGGGTTTTGTTTAACTTTATACTGCTATTTGTCTCTACATGATTCAAGGTTGTCTTCATTTAATTCGACTTGTCTTCATTTATAATCGAATAAAACACACTAACACACTTGCCCAGCGGCAAAACCACAGCTCCATGCGTATTGGAAATTATAGCCACCTAACCAACCCGTTACATCAGTCACTTCGCCAATAAAGTATAAGCCTTCGGCTTTTTTAGCTTCGAAGGTTTTTGACGAGAGCTCGTCGGTATCAACGCCGCCTAAGGTTACTTCAGCGGTACGATAGCCTTCGGTGCCATTGGGCTTGATTGTCCAGTTATGAATATAATTGGCCACTGCCTCAATTTCAGTATGGCTTAATTGATTAAGCGCTTTGTCTGGAATCGCTTGTTCGGTAATTAAAATTTCAATAAAACGTTTTGGTAATAGGGTGCTTAAGCTGTTTTTAAGCGACTTACTGCCCTGTTCTGCGCGCCATTGGTGTATGGTGTCTGACAAGTTAAGATCTGGCAATAAGTTAATCGTGACCGCTTGCCCTGCTCGCCAAAATGATGAGATCTGTAAAATCGCGGGGCCTGATAAGCCTCGATGGGTAAACAAGATATTCTCTTTAAATACTGTACCATCTTCACTGCTCACATCACACGCAATACTCACGCCTGACAGTCCTTCAAAGCGCGTTTTATCATGATCATGCAACGTAAATGGCACCAGTGCCGCCATCGTTGGTAACACGCTGAGCCCAAACTGTTCCGCAATTTTATATCCTATGGGTGTTGCACCAAGTTTCGGCATGGTTAATCCACCCGCAGCAACCACCAATGACGCACAGTTAAATTGCTGCTCTGAGGTTGTCACCACATAGCCACCTTCTGGCTGTGCCTCTACACTTAATACTTCACTACGTAAAAAATGTTCAACACCCGCCCATTCGCATTCCGTCATCAGAATATCAACAATATCTTGTGCACTGTTGTCGCAAAACAACTGGCCCAAAGTTTTATGGTGATAGGCCAAACCATGACGGTCAACCAATTCAATAAAGTCATGCTGTGTATATCGGCTTAAACACGATTTCACGAAGTGAGGGTTGCCACATAAATATTGACTTGGCGACGCCCCTTCATTGGTAAAATTGCAACGCCCCCCGCCACTTATCAATATTTTACGCCCTGGTTTTTTACCCATATCAACCACGGCGACTTTTCTACCACGGTAACCTGCCTGCGCGGCGCACATTAGTCCAGCAGCCCCAGCACCTATCACAACAACATCAAATTGCAGCACACTTTTACTCGTCAAAATAAATTTATGCACGCATTGTAACAAAACTGAACTCTGAGCAAAAATACTTGCTTAAACTCCAGTCAAAAAAGCATATTCTCACTAAAATGTGAATTTTATTCACTTTGTTTACATTCGTTTACAGACCTGTATCAGCAAATTTACGGAATAATTAATTTCAATAAAATGTAATAAAAACATAATACTAGAGTGTTTTTTGAGCGTTTTAGATGGCCGCTTATAACAAAAACAATAGTGCACATAACAAAACAACACTTTAAAAAAAATAACTTTAATTTTACCTTCATTAACCTTCTTGCAAATAAGAAGCATAAACAAAAACAAGTTAGGGGAAATTTATGACAACAAGAAATCTAAAATTAGGTGCACTTTCAATCGCTATGACAGCGGCTTTTACTGCTCAAACAGCTTTAGCAACAGAGATAAATAACAATATTAACTTTGCGCAAACAGCAGTAAAAATGCAAGATCAAGCGACTCTAGGCACACAGTTCATCATTAAGTATAAAGAAAACAACAGCCAAATGATGACAATGTCTGTGGAAGATATGTCTGACGCGAATGTTCAACAACGCGCAGAAAGCTTTGTACAGTCGTTCAAAAGTACAAAATCAGCAGTAGCAACTCAATATGTAAGACCCATGGCATTGGCGAATCACCATGTTATGCGTGTTAACAAAAAGCTTACAGCCATTGAAGCAAACGCGTTAATGCAAGAAATTGCAGCATCAGGCAATGTGGAATACATTGAAATTGACCAAATGCTAAAACCATTCGCAACGCCTAACGATCCTCGTTACTCAGATCAGTGGCACTATTTTGAAGCAAACGGTGGCTTAAACCTACCTACAGCATGGGATAGTGCAACCGGTGCGGGTGTAACCGTGGCTGTACTTGATACAGGTTACCGCCCGCATGCAGATTTAAATGCAAACATTTTACCTGGTTACGACATGATCTCTAACTTGCTCGTCGCAAATGATGGCGGTCTTCGTGACAACGATGCAAGCGATCCAGGCGATGCGGTTAAACGTGGTGAATGTGGTACTGACGCACAAGGTCAACCATCACCAAAAGCAGACAGTAACTCTAGCTGGCATGGTACACACGTAGCGGGTACTGTTGCTGCAGTGACCAACAACGGCGAAGGTGTTGCTGGGGTTGCCTATGATGCACGAGTTGTACCTGTTCGTGTACTTGGTAAATGTGGTGGCTTAACATCTGATATTGCAGATGGCATCATTTGGGCATCAGGCGGCTCAGTTACGGGTGTACCAGCGAATGCCAATGCGGCAGATGTTATCAACATGAGTTTAGGTGGCGGTGGCGCATGTAGCGCAACAACACAAAACGCCATCAACCAAGCACGTAATAACGGCACTGTGGTTGTTATTGCCGCAGGTAACGACAACGACAATGCAAATAACTATAACCCAGGTAACTGTAATGGGGTTGTAAACGTTGCATCTGTTGGTCGTAACGGTGGTCGAGCTTATTACTCAAACTTTGGTACATCAATTGATGTAGCAGCTCCAGGTGGCGCGCAAAGTTTTGCTAACGATTCTGAAGGTGTTTTATCAACACATAACTCAGGCAGCACAGGTCCGGTATCAGACAGCTACCATTACTCTCAAGGTACTTCAATGGCTGCACCGCATGTTGCAGGTGTTGCGGCACTCATCAAACAAGCTAAACCAAACGCCACTCCTGATGAAATTGAAACAATTTTAAGAAATACAACGCGTAGCTTCCCAGCAACATGTAACAACTGTGGTACTGGTATTGTAGATGCCGCAGCAGCCGTTGCTGAAGCAGCTGGTAATGGTAATAACGATAATGTGCTAACCGATGGCGTTGCTAAAACAGGCCTAAGTGCAGCAAAAAATAATGAAACTTTTTATACCCTTGAAGTACCAGCTGGCGCAACGAAGGTAAGCTTCACCACATCTGGTGGTTCAGGTGATGTTGATTTATATGTAAAAGCGGGTAGTAACCCAACAAAAACTGACAATGCATGTAAATCTGAACAGTCGTCTACTAGTGAAGTATGTGAAATCACTAACCCTGCAGCAGGTACCTATCACGTATTGCTAAGTGCATACTCTGCATACTCAGGTGTGAGCTTAAAAGGCGATGTAACATCAGGCGGAACTACACAGCCAGGCGGTGGTACTGAAACGAACCTAGGTGCAGCGAAAAACCAGTGGTTACATTATACACTTGACGTACCAGCAGGTATGAGCAGCTTTAAAGTAACAACATCTGGTGGTACTGGCGACGCTGATTTATATGTTAAAGCAGGCGCTCGCCCTACAGGTAGCAGCTACGATTGTCGTTCATGGAACAATGGTAACAGCGAAACCTGTACTTTCAGTTCTCCAGCAGCTGGCACTTATCACATCAGCATCAATGCTTACGCACGTTTCTCTGGCGTAACACTGAATGCTGAGTATAAGTAACCTAAACTAGAAACTCATCGTTTTCTAACACATTAAGTAATAATTCCCATTCCCTGGGGCAGGCCGACGCAGTAATGCTTCGGCCTTTTTATTTGGCCACGCTTGCGGATATGGGAATAGATTATGCCAGCCCTAAACTCGCTCTAATGCGCTGCATCTGTTCTTGTAACTGAGCTTGAATGTCACTCACCTGCTGCCCTGACCCATTCACTTGTTTTTTCATTTGTAACATAGCCACACTGAAGTTTTCTAACAAACCATTTTGCTGTTGTGCTAGTTCCATTGCGTGATCAGCCACTTGATTGGCACTTTGCGCACTCACTGCAACCCCTTCAGAATTACGCTTCAATTCCTGAGCATGAGAGGTTTGCAATTGTGCGTCTTCTGCCAATGCCGAGATTTGCGTCGACACCTTTTCAGAGTTGTCTCCCAAATCACTGAGCTGTTTATTAATATCCGACAGTGAGTCTTGCGTTTGCTGCGCTAACTTTCTCACTTCATCAGCTACCACAGCAAAACCACGGCCATGCTCCCCAGCCCGGGCTGACTCTATCGCGGCATTGAGTGCTAACAAGTTAGTTTGCTCAGCAATGGTGCGGATCATTTCAATCACTTTGCCCACATCCGATACGCCGTTAAGTAACTCATTTAAACTAGCAAGTCCTTGCTCAACACGGTGCTGAGTATCAGAGCTGGCACTTAACATCGCTTCAGCAAATTGCACACTTTGTGTCATGGCTTTATGTGTGTCACTGGCGTTATCAGATACCTGCGTGTTAATTTCATCCGCTTCAATCCCTAACGTTTTTATGGTCTCAAGCATGGCTTCGGTTTGCTCAACCTGATCATAGGTGGTGTCTGATTGCGTGCTGATCTGTGCGAGATTATTGCTCATTTGCTGCATAAAATCGTTGATGACCTCCAGCATGTGCGAGCGTGCTTGTGCTTCATCGCGCTGCCTATCAATCAATTGATTGAAATACGTGGCGATTTCACCGAGTTCAGTATTGTTATTGTTACTATGAATGTTCTTTAGTTCGTTACTTTCAATTAGATCGGCAAACGCATCTCGCAAGTGACGCAATGGTGCCAGTACGTGTTTAAACTGCATCACATACACACCTACAGCCAATAACACCAATAAGCCAATGGCAATACCAAATATCAACAGTACTTGCCCTTTGAGCTGCGCTTGCTCATCTTTTAATTGCTGCTCTGCACTGAGCATAATATCAGCGACCCGTTTAATATCATCACGCAATGCTTCAATGCCTTGTTGGCGTTGCTTAACGTGGCTCAATGTACTTTGTAAATCGCGGTCATAGCGTTTTGGCCAACTGACTAACTCCGCTTTTATTTCTTCGGCTAAATCTTCGGCCTCTGCGCCAAAAAACAACTCATCCTCATCCACTTCCGACATCACACCTAAATTATCAAGTCCTTCTAACCTGCGTGCAGTGGCATTCAAACTGGCTATGGTTTTTTGTAAACTCGCTTCTGTGCTTTTATCAAACCGCGCTGCTAACTGATACGTATAAATCCCTAAATTACTCACCTGCGCATAGTAATCTGACGCCAATTGATAGTATTGCGTACTGAGACCATTGGCATCGGCTTTTAATGTATAACTAATTAAGGAAGAAGCCGAACCCGACATTTGCCTTAGCGCATTATCTAACAATGCCATTTCATTACCCGACAACTTACCTAACGCTCGATACTTGCCATTTATATCAGTGTCTAATAGGTTTAACTGCTGTGTCATCAGCTCACTTAAGCTATTGGGTAACGCTGTCAAACTGCCTGACTTTATCGTGGTAATAATTTCAGAAGAGCGGCCTAAATATTGGCTATCACCCGCTTTTAGGTAATCTTCAATGCTGCCTTCTAAGTCAATTAAGATGGTATTTTTCAATTGGGTATATGCGGTATTTTGGGCATCTAAGGTGCTCAGAATATGCGATGCCCAAAACAGTACGCCCGCTAAAAATACACTCGCTAAAGCCAATAGTATTGCTAATAATCGAGTAAATGAAGATACACGCATGGTCACACCCTAATAATGAAAAGCGCGGGTAGACTATTAACCTTTTATGACAGTTTAATGTAACTTGCTTGTTTTATGAGCTTGCGTGAATAAAAGCATACTTTTGGCGTACCTTTTTTCGATTTTTTTTGGTACAAGCTATTTCATAGCCGACTTTACATAAACATCAAAACGGTTTTTCTTGGTGGTGATCTGCATGCTTGGCTTTTTATCGTTCAAAAAAGGTGCATAGTCCGGACGCTTCACAACCACGCGCTTACTTGCCAGCTCATAGGCAAAACCTAGCAATCCATCGGCATCATGATCGTCTCCAACCAATGTTTGAAACACTCGCATTTCTTTTTTAACTAACGCAGATTTTTCTCTATGGGGAAACATCGGGTCTAAATAAACCACATCAGGTTGGCATGCTGTTGAGGCTAACAAGTCATGACTCGAACCAAAAGCCATAGCCATATTACTTTGCATCCAAGTGCCAATATCATTATCTTGATAAGCTCGCTGTAAACCATCGTATAGTAAAGCAGCAACCACAGGGTGACGCTCATGTAACGTTACTTGGCAGCCCAAGGAAGCCAACACGAAAGCATCTCGACCTAACCCTGCAGTGGCGTCTAATACATGTGGGGTAGCGCCTTTGTTTAACCCAACCGCTTTAGCAATCGCTTGACCTTTTCCGCCACCGAACTTTCTTCGATGCGCACTGGCACCCGTTACAAAGTCAACATATATTGCACCCAACTTGGGCTCATCATTTTTAAAAAGCTGTAAACCGAGCTGATCATAAATCAGTTTAAATTCTTTGCCCTGCTGATGACTTTCCATCCATGCTGGCAATGCAAACTGTTGTTCGATTTGTTGTAAATACGGACGATTCTCTGGAAAAGGGGTGTGAATAACCAACTGCAAGCTCCTAAGTTCATAGCATACACAGTATATCTAATCGGTAATCTACACGACATAGAAAACTCACTTTAAATTGTAGCGCAATACCTAAAAACTCCTTTCATTACCTAATATTGACTAAAACAGTTCAATGTCAGTTTGCGCAGCAACCTCTTCCTCGCCCCAAGGTTTGGCTATTTTATTTAAACTTTCAATAAGCTGATGCCGCACTTCTGTAATTTCAGACAATTTAAACTTAATAATAGATAACTCATCATCAACAAATGAAAAGTGCTGGTGTAGCTTTTCTAATTCGCTCACTTGTTCAATCGTTAAGGCTTGCGCGTCTAACGCTTGAGCTTGCTTTACTAGCTCACCAAGCTCCGCCACTTTATTTGAGTGATGTCCACCGATTCCACCTAGCTGATCAGATAACTCTTCAAAGACCCTACCGATTTGATCCACTTTACTCAATGCATCTTCACTGACTTCCATATCTTTAATTTTGGCGTTTGTCGCCTCTAGAATATGCGGGAGTAAATCTTTATAGCGACCATACATAGCATTATCATCAACAGGCATATTTTTGATTAGCAACGACACCTTTGGGTAATTGATAATAGTACGACGGCCAAAATCAACAAACCGACTGCCATCACGGTGCTTACTTAATAACTCTTGCTCAATGGGCTGTAATGCCCCATTACCTGACAAAAAGACTTCACTATTGTGATACCAAAACGCCACCGCGACATCTAACTGAAGCGGCACAAAGAATTCAAAAAAGTATTCTGATAAAGTCGTCAAATCATGGGCATGATACGACTGCCCTACATAGCGCATAATTCGGCCCATATCGCCAGAATCGGTCATGGCTATCTCGGCGGTCATTTCTGCCCGGCGTATATCCTGAGTTAACTTACGCGACTGCTGACGATACGCATCAAGCACTTTAATGCGTGCAATTAATTCATCCCGATTGAATGGTTTAACAATATAATCAGAGGCGCCAGAGTTATAACCGCGCATACGCTCAGCCACATCGGCCTTTGATGACAAGAACATCACCGGAATATCAGCCAGTTTTTTAGACTTTTTGATTTTTTCACAGACTTCAAAGCCCGACATACCCGGCATTTCTACATCTAGTAAAATGATATCAGGATGGTATTTCAATGCCAGCCGTAAACCTTCATCACCATTTTTAGCATGTATTAACTTACAAAAGTGCGATATCGCCTCTTCTATAATATGGTGTACTAACTTGTCATCATCTATGGCCAACACCAATTTGGTCATTGTGCTTTCCCTATCAAATCATATCTTTAAAAAGCATAGACCGAGTTGGTAAATTTGCGAGCTAGTTTCAGATAAAATAAAAGCACCCGTAGGTGCTTTTATTTTATAACGCATGTTAAATTGGCGCTCGGTTATGCGCCAATAACCTCTATTCCACAATGACGTAGCAATGCATCTACTTGCGGTGCTCTACCACGAAAACGGGTAAACAATGTCATCGGTGACTCCGAACCACCTTTCTCTAATATATTTTCCATAAAGGCCTGACCGGTTTGTTTGTTAAATATGCCGTCTTCTTCAAATTTAGAAAATGCATCCGCTGAGAGCACTTCTGCCCACTTGTAAGAGTAGTAACCCGCACTGTAACCACCGGCGAAAATATGACTAAAGCCATGCTGGAAACGATTAAATTCAGGCGCTTTAACCACAGCTACCTTAGCCCTAACGGTATTGAGCACTTGCTGAATTTGGCATGATTCATCACGTTGGTAATCAGCATGAATATGAAAATCAAATAAACTAAACTCAATTTGACGCAACATTTGCATCGCAGACTGATAATTTTTAGCCGCCAATAACTTATCTAGGAGTACTTTAGGCAAAGCATCGTTGGTTTCATAATGCCCCGAAATAAAGCTCAGCGCTTCTTCATCGTAGCACCAGTTCTCTAAGAATTGGCTGGGCAACTCCACTGCATCCCATGCAACGCCATTAATGCCTGCCACAGGCGCAGCATCAACTTTGGTCAACATATGATGAATACCATGACCAAACTCATGAAATAAAGTGGTGACTTCATTGTGTGTAAACAACGCAGGCTTATCGCCCACCGCTTTGTTAAAATTACACACTAAATATGCAACAGGCGTTTGCAGTTCGCCATTGGCCCGCACTTTTCGACCCATGCAATCATCCATCCATGCACCACCACGCTTGTGCTCACGAGCATACAAATCCAAATAAAAATGACCACGCAACTGGCCTGATTTGTCATGTATCGCAAAAAAGCGCACATCTGAGTGGTACGTATCAAAGTCAGTAATTTCAGTGACTTTAATACCAAATAAGCGATTTACCGTTTCAAATAACCCTCCTAAAACCCTGTTAGCAGGAAAATATGGGCGTAATTGCTCATCAGAAATTGCATATTTCTCTTGCTTCAGTTTTTCGCCATAGTAACCATAATCCCACGCTTGCAATTCACTGACACCATGAGATTGTTTAGCAAACGCAAGCAATTCGGTTAATTCACCTTTGGCCTGAGATTGTGATTTTCCGGCTAAGTCATTTAAAAATTCAAATACTTGCTCTGGCGTGTCTGCCATTTTTGTCGCTAATGATTTATCTGCATAACTGTCAAAACCAAGTAACTGTGCTATTTCATGACGTAATGCTAAGGTTTCAGCCATAATCTCAGAGTTATCAAATTCATTGGCATTTGGCCCTTGATCTGATGCGCGCGTTGAAAATGCGCGATAGGCTTCTTCGCGTAACTCACGGTTATCGGCATAGGTCATAACCGGTAAATAGGAAGGAAAATCTAAGGTAAATACCCAGCCTTCTAATTCTTTACTCTGCGCTGTGTGCGCAGCCAGTGCCAAAGCTGACTCAGGTAATCCTGATAATAGGGCTTCGTCTGTAATGTGTTTCTGCCATGCTTGCGTAGCATCCATCACGTTATTACCAAACTTAGCCCCAAGCTCTGATAAACGCGCGCTAATTTCACCATAACGTGCTTGCTGCGCTTCATTCAAGGCGATGCCCGATAGTGCAAAGTCGCGCAACTGATTATCTATCGTCGTTTGTTGTGCAATGGTTAAAGTGGCAAAATCAGCAGAATCTTTCACTGCTTTGTACGCATTATAGAGCCCTTGATGTTGACCACAATACGTTGAATACTCAGATATCAATGGTAAACACTCGTCATACGCTTGGCGCAATGCATCTGAGTTAACCACTGAATGCATGTGAGAAACCGGTGACCACATACGTGATAATTTATCATCCGCTTCTTCCATTGGAATTACCAAGTTATCCCAATTGAAGTCTGAATTTTTCAATACATCATCTATCGTTTGACGACAGTGAGCAATCGCTTCTTTTAGGGCTGGTACTACATGTTCTGGCTGGATCTGCGAAAATGGAGGTAGGCCTTCTAGCCCAATTAATGGATTGCTCATGTCATCTCTCTATTATTTTTTCATATAGATGTTGAAATTGGGGCAAACATCGCTATTTCAAGAAGTAATAATGAATTGTAGCGCGCGCCCACAGCCCCTCTACACATATCAATCACAGCAAGGTGCAATTCAATCATTGCGTTTAAATCACTGCCATTACATAGAAATGTCAGATATTTGTGCAATTTGGTATTACACTGTTATTTTTTCATCAGCTTGATGGTCTTACTACTTTAAGCGTAGAACATATTATTTAATTTTAAGGGTAAATTATGGCTCAACATTTTGATTATATTGCTATTGGCGGAGGAAGTGGTGGTATCGCTTCTGCTAACCGTGCTGCAATGCGTGGCGCAAAAGTAGCCATCATTGAAGCCAAACATATGGGTGGAACCTGCGTCAATGTTGGCTGTGTGCCTAAAAAAGTAATGTGGCATGGTGCACAAGTGGCTGAAGCCATCAAGCTCTATGCACCAGATTATGGCTTTGATGTAGAACTGAAAAATTTCGACTGGGCGAAATTAGTTGAAAGTCGCCAAGCCTATATTGGCCGTATTCACCAAGGTTACAATGGTTACTTGGCAAAAAATGGCGTGACCGTGATCAATGGTTTTGCCAAATTTATCGATAATAAAACGGTAGAAGTGGATGGCGAGCAATATACCGCTGACCATATTTGTATTGCTGTAGGTGGTCGCCCTTCAGTACCAAATATCCCTGGTGCCGAGCACGGCATTGATTCTAATGGTTTCTTTGAACTCAACAAGCAGCCGCGCAGTGTCGCGGTGATTGGCGCAGGTTATATTGCCGTTGAGCTTGCCGGTGTACTGCACAGTTTAGGAACCGACACCCATTTATTTGTACGTAAGCATGCGCCGCTACGTAGTTTTGATCCGCTCATTGTTGAGACACTGACCGAAGTGATGGAGAAAGAAGGTCCAACACTCCACACCAATTCAACACCTAAAGAAATTACCAAAGAAGCAGATGGCTCAGTCACTTTACATTTAGAAAATGGTGAAAGTCACAATGTTGAGCAGCTTATTTGGGCCATCGGCCGAGAGCCTGTTACTGATTTGATTAATCTACAAGCAACCGATGTTGACACCAACCAACGTGGTTTTATCAAAGTTGATGAGTATCAAAACACATCTGTTTCTGGCATCTATGCCTTAGGCGACATTATGGAAGGGGGAATTGAACTCACCCCAGTTGCAGTTAAAGCAGGTCGTATGCTGGCCGAGCGTTTGTTTAACCCTGAGCTTCCAGACGCTAAAATGGATTACAGCCTAGTTCCTACTGTGGTATTCAGCCATCCGCCTATTGGCACTATTGGCTTAACTGAACCAGATGCAATTGCCCAATATGGTGAAGAGCAAGTCACCGTATATAGCTCCTCTTTTGCTGCTATGTACACAGCTGTGACAGCCCACCGCCAGCCATGCAAAATGAAATTAGTATGTGTCGGCCCTGAACAAAAAGTGGTTGGCTTACACGGTATTGGTTTTGCGGTAGACGAAATGATCCAAGGTTTCGCGGTAGCCATGAAGATGGGCGCAACGAAGGCTGATTTCGACGCGGTTGTTGCTATACACCCAACGGGTAGCGAAGAATTTGTCACCATGACAGGTTAGTGTAGAAAAAGCATCCTACACATGTAAGTAATTCTAGAAAACGGAACTCCCCTCATTAAAGAGCTTATTTTTTAATGAGGGGAGTTTGTAATGCGTACGTTTCCATTTCATCTTCAATTGGTGTTCCACATATACACCCTAAGCCTTCATTAAATAAACCTATTGAGTTGGATGGTTTCCCACAACACTTCTACAATGCAAACCATCAATACCTACTTCCAGTAAACCTATGGTTCAACGACCTAGTTAACCTCAGGTTTGGATAAGGGTTTTGGAATAGAAAATGTTTTGAAAACAAACTTAACTACAATCCAATGATGATATTTCGTTCAATATCAAGGAGCTTTTATGCAGTAATAGCGAGCTATGACAAATGAAAGCAACGCCGAGAGTGAAAAAATAGCTTTATTGGGCAAATTCGCTTATCCAGAGCTGAGGTTTATTAATTGGACTATCAGTACTAAACCTAATATTCGCCATTCAAAGTGACAACTATCGTCCGCTTTCCGCCTTGATTACGATGTTCGCAAAGATAAATTCCTTGCCAAGTTCCTAAATTGAGACTTCCATTTGATACAGGTATGGACTGACTTGTTCCGATGATAGTAGACTTAATATGTGCTGGCATATCATCGCTTCCTTCATAAGTATGCTGATAATATTGTGCGTTCTCTGGGACTATTACATTAAAGTGCGATTCTAAATCAGTACGAACAGTCGGGTCTGCATTTTCATTTATCGTCAGCGATGCTGATGTGTGTCTTATGAATAGGTGCAGTATTCCTACGTTAATTTTTCGCAGTTCTGGGATTTTCTGGATTAGCTCATCTGTAATTAAGTGGAAGCCGCGTGACTTCGATTGTAGGGTGATTTCTTTTTGAATCCACATGATAAAAACCTGCCTAAATGTCATGGCTTAAGTTAGCCATATTTATGACTTATTAATACTATGTTATTACAACCAGTTGTGTATTTACCTAGCTGAACAGAGAGATTATGTATCAAGTCGTCAGAGCATTACGACGTTGCAAGGTGACATAGACTAATACTGTAAAACCTGTCGTAACAAAGGGCTCATAGCTTATTCAATATATTCGTAACTGACTCTTGGTGTGATATTGCATAGCAGTTCATAAGGGATAGTATCGGCACATGCTGCAACTTCTTCAACTGGTAAGGCCCTTCCCCACATCTCAACGTCATCACCCACTTGGATCATGCCATCATTATCGCCAATATCGACCGTTATCATATCCATTGAAACGCTGCCTACTATGCCGTATCGTTCGCCCTTTATAACAACGGGTGTGCCGTGCTTCGCATGCCTTGGATAGCCATCACCATACCCCATAGCCACAATCGCAAGCTGGGTATTTTTCTCGCTTTGCCAACGACCACCATAACCGACGTATTCTCCAGATAAGATACTCCGAATTGCAATGACTTTAGTAGTGAGGCGCATCACCGCCTTCAAGCCATGATCTTTACCAATGCAGTGCAACATCGGAGATACGCCATAAATCATTAACCCGGGCCTTATCCAGTCACAGTGGCTATCACGCCAACCTAATATTCCCGCCGAATTTGCCAAACACAAGGGTTCATTATAATTTAGCGTCAGCTGCTTAAACTCACGGATCTGTTGTGCAGTACGATCATTTTTAACATCATCAGCACATGGGAAGTGGGTCATCAAATAGACAGCTGGTTTGGCATTTTCAGTTTTTTTCAAACGCTGATAAAATGCGCTGAGTTGCGCAGGCGCTATCCCTAAACGGTGCATTCCTGTGTCTACTTTTAGCCACGTTGCAATTGGGGCGTCTAACTGCGCTTGCTCTAGCATACCTAGCTGATTCTCATCATGGATGATAGTTTGAAAGTTATTAGCCAGTAAAATGGATACATCACTTTGGTTGAAAAACCCTTCTAGCAACACGATGGGTTTGGTAACCCCGCCAGCGCGCAATGCCAATGCCTCATCAATTCTCGCTACAGCAAACGCGTCCGCGTCATGTAAGTGCTGTGCAATAGTCACTAAACCATGGCCATAAGCATTGGCTTTCAGTACCGCCATAACTTTACTATTTGGCGCCAGTGCTTTGGTTCTCTTTAAATTATATGATAGCGCAGATAAATCTATTTCAGCAGTCGCTAATCTCATTACATCTCACTCAATAGCGCCGGGCCTACTTAATACTCATCATCAACAGCAGGACCTGTGTAGTTATCGAACCGAGAGTATTGCCCTTGGAATGTTAACCTAACCTTACCAATAGGCCCATTACGCTGCTTACCAATAATGATTTCAGCCACCCCTTTATCCATACTGTCCTCGTTATAAACTTCATCGCGATAAATGAACATGATTAAATCCGCATCCTGCTCTATGGACCCTGATTCACGTAAATCTGAGTTAATCGGTCGTTTATCTGCCCGTTGCTCTAGTGTACGGTTCAGCTGTGATAGCGCCACCACCGGACATTGTAGCTCTTTGGCTAACGCCTTTAAGGAGCGAGAGATTTCAGCAATTTCTAAAGTACGGTTATCTGATAGAGAAGGCACCCGCATCAGCTGTAAATAATCAACCATAATCATACTAATACCACCGTGGTCACGGGCAATACGTCGTGCTCGAGAACGTACGTCTGTCGGTGTCAAACCTGACGCATCATCCACATACATTTTGCCTTTCTCCATAAGTAACCCCATGGTAGACGATAATCTTGCCCAATCATCATCATCAAGCTGACCTGTACGTACTTTCGTTTGATTAATTCGTCCTAATGAAGCCAACATCCTCATCATGATCTGTTCTGACGGCATCTCGAGTGAATAAATCAACACAGGTTTATCTTGTGTCATTGCTGCATGTTCAGCCAAGTTCATGGCAAATGTCGTTTTACCCATAGATGGACGAGCTGCAACTATAATTAAATCTGATGGCTGCAGGCCGGTTGTCATTTTATCTAAATCGGTATAGCCGGAACTCACCCCTGTAATACCATCTTGCGGAGATTGGTAAAGCTCTTCAATTTTATCAACGGTTTTTTCAAGTATATTATGTAGGCTTTGTGGTCCTTCACTGCTTTTTGTTCTCTGCTCGGCTATTTTAAATACTTTGCTTTCAGCCAGGTCTAATAGTTCGTGACTATCTCGTCCTTCCGGATTAAAGCCCGCCTCAGCAATTTCATTTGCAACGCCAATCATCTCTCTAACTACCGCACGCTCACGAACAATATTGGCATACGCATCGATATTTGCAGCGCTGGGGGTATTTTTTGCAATCTCAGCCAAGTAAGCAAACCCGCCAACCATAGCTAGCTGATTATTTTTCTCTAAATTCTCAGAAATAGTAATTAAGTCAATGGGCTCACTTAATTCAACCAGCTTTTCCATCGCTTCAAAAATCAGCTTGTGTGTGCGGGTATAAAAGTCTTGTGCCACCACATGCTCAGCAACTCTATCAAATGCCTGATTATCGAGCATTAATCCCCCAAGCACAGACTGCTCAGCTTCAATAGAGTGAGGAGGAACTTTTAACGAATCGACTTGGAGATCTGGTTTGGCCATAGCACTACATCTTTTACAAATAAGAGGGCTATTTTATCTCTTAGCGTGATAACTGCAAAGGAATAATCACCAGATGTGATTAAGATTTAAGTGATGTGCCGCTATCCACCGCATAGCGGCACCATTGATCAGTTTTTCTTAAGTTCAATTCGCCCGCTAACAGTATCAACTTCTACGTCAGCACGACCACCATTAATTGAAAACTCGAGTTCTCTAGAGGGGCCATATTTGGCTCTCTTAACTTTGTCAGAACTTAATCCATTGACGATATGCCCACCTGAATGCGCATCTATGTCGAAACGTGCAGAAACATCTTGTGGGAAAAACAACCGAACATCTCCACTGACAGTGTCCATATTCATGCTGGCATTATCGCCCATTTTTGCAACACGAATATCTATTTCTCCATTGACGGTATTCAAACGTAATTCATTCAACTCTTTGATATTTAAATCAACTTCCCCATTCACATTTTCTAAGCGAATCTCTGTCGCGCTAGTGGTACTTTCGATGTCACCATTAACCGCATTAAAGCGTAGCTTGCCTTGCGAGTTTCTATCTTCAATTTCTCCGTTAACCGTTTCGTAGCGAATATTTCCAGATAGATCTGTCGCATCGACATCTCCATTGACGGTTTCCAAAGAAACTTTGCCCGTTAATTTATCCGCTTTGACACTGCCGTTAACTGTCTTTATTTGTGCACCTGCGATCAAATTGGATGCAGACACATCAACATTCACGCCTTCAAAGCTCAACTCACTGTTTTTTGGCATATAAATCTTTAAGTTAGAACCTTGTCCACTCCCGTGGTTCCAACCTCGGTTCAGCTTTGGCATTTTGACAATAAACTCAGTGACCGTACCCTGTGTTTCAAGTGAAAACCCAAGTGCCTTATCATCAAGTGTGCCCGTTACTTTAAATACATCTTGGTCCCATGAATTAATTGTCACATCACCTCGTTGATTTTCAATCAGTACCTTGCCGCCATTGGGTATATTAATTTGCTCATTAATTTTATCTCCAGCAAATACCGATAACGGCAACATTGCTAAACTTACTAATGTATATTTCATATTATTCTCCTAAATTTGTTGCCAACGTGGTGTATGCACCTTGTTTATTAAATCTAATTGCTGCTGATATACTTGAGCCAACATTTTTAATAATGCGGCATTTTGCGGGTCATTCTCCAAGGCTTGTTTAATCGCCAATTCCGCATTTTCTAACTCTTGTAACTGTATTTGCCAACCGGTTACCAATGCTGGTTGTTGCTCATATTGAACAAGCAAAGTTTGCTTTTGCTGATCAAAGAAGTGCGTCATTGATGCCATTGCATCATGTTTTGGTTGGACCATAACAGCCTGCCAAGTAACCAATGCCACAATAAAGCATGCCGCTACGCCGGATACTTTTGGCCAGATATTATGAGGTTTTTGATCTGTAATAGGTTTACCTATTGCATGCTCTATGCCTGGCCATAAATCTTTTTCAGGCTGAATCTCACTTGGTTGTGCGAGGGAGCGTTCAATAAAATGATCAAATTCTGGTTTACTCATTCTCATACCACTCCTGTAGTAATTTTCTCGCCCGATGATATTGTGATTTACTAGAACCTATCGCCATTCCTAACATGGTTGAAATCTCTTCATGTCGATATCCTTCAACTGCATGTAAAACAAATACCAGCCTTGCTCGCTCTGGCAGCCTTAGCACTAACTTATCAAGCCCATTGAGCCCCTTACACAGTGTGATACTAGTTTCATCCATACCTGATTTTTCAATACTCACTACTTTTTGTAGCCAGTGTTTGTGTTTTCTCAAATAGCTAATAGCAATGTTGCTGGTCACACTGTGCAACCAAGTTGTAAATTTTGACTGACCTTTAAATTGCGATATTTTATACCAAAGCTGCACAAATACTTCTTGCGTTACATCTTCGGCGTAATGTCGATCGGCTAATAACCGCAGACACAATGCATATACTCGTCGGTTGTGTTGGGCATACAGCTGAGCAAATGCAGCTTGATCACCTTGCTGCACTCGGCCTATTAACTCCTCGCAGGCACTTTCATCCGATGTTTTCGCAAATGCCTGATGGGCATCAATTAACATTCTCGTGTTCCTTTTTTATATTAAGCCTAGCTTGATATAAACCAATATAACTTTCAAGTTATAAAGTAAGACGCCAAATGGGTTAGAAAAGGTTTAAATGAAATGAATTTTTTTGAAAAAAACTGAATAAATAGAAATATAAAACGGTTAAAGCCTTCTAACTTTAAGGTTTGAGCTACTGATTTGGTAATGCTGCCGGGTGTCGATAAAACCAACCTTTAAACTCGAGTTTTCCTTCTCCTCCTGTTTGACCTGCGCCAATTTTAACGTGCTTTAATGCTTCATCAAAATGCACGCCACTGCCTCCTGATGAGTTGATCACGGCACCTCGTACCGAGCCATACAACTGACCACTACCAGATAACTTAATTGAAGTAAGAGGTGCATAAATAGACGCATACATATCTGAGGCGCCATTGACGATAATTCCATCAGCTCCGACAAATGAAGAGTACATACTAAACACCATATGCCCTGTCTTCGCCACGCCTTCTTGTTCCGTAATGACCTTTGCACTGGCGCCAAATTTTGCCTTACCCGTAACAAATACCGTTAAGGTTGTATCTTTTGCAATAGTGATGCTGGTATTCCCCGATAATGTAAAATCACCATCGACTAACCAAATTACATCACCTCCATTATTGCCCGCGTCGACAACAATTTTACCATTACTTCCAAGGCTAAAGTTTTTCATTCCAAAAACATATTCATTATCTACATCAGAATAACCATGACTTTGTTTCGTCATGTCAAAAATGTAAATATCATGCACTTTTGAACTCCAAAATCCTTTATCAGTTGCACTTTTAGTAAAATATCCACGCTGTGGTGTAAATGTATACTCTTCCTGTGGTCCCACTGAAAAATCTAAATACGTACTGGTATCACCCATTACATTGGGCATATTTAAAGGTAGGGCAAGTGGATCACATTCTTTATCAGGATTGTCAGGGTCATAATCTGGTGACGTTGGATCGTACACTTTAACCGGTTCAACAACGGTTTCTTGAGTTGGGTCAAATTGATAAATATCATCGGAGTAATGGACACTATTTTGCTCAAAAGCGCTGCCCGTTTGAAAGATGCCTGTGCCACCATAGCGAATATCAAGTTCTGTAGGCGTTATCGAGTTTAGAATATCACTTCCCCAGTTCATAGTGACATCACCATGTGCTCGAACATATCCGGATATACTGCCACCTCGATGCGTCACAAAGCCACGGGAAAGTACATTCCCCTCAACTCGCAGACCTCCACCAGATGAGATATCAACGCCAGTATTAGACTGAACATTCCCTATAACAGGTGAAGAACCTTTTAAATATACAATCCCTGAGGCTTTAACATCTCCTTTAATGGGAGAGTGACCATTAATAACAACATCAGAATCCCCTATAACCGTATTAACGTCACCATTATTTGTTTTTGTCTGCTCATAAGTGCCTTGTGATGAATCATAACTATCTACCGACCCACTACCAGATAGATTAACGCCTTTACACCCAGTCACTGCATTAGCAAATGGAGATTCATTTTCTGCGGGGATATAATCAAACTGTGCAACTAAATAACTGCTTGCGTCTTCATGATAGCGAAAGCCATGACTGCTAATTTCAACAATGCTGTCTTCAGGGTTAGTAATGAGTGCATTATATTGTGCATCACCCCCTTTGAGTCCACCGACTCCAGTTTGGGTGCCAAACTGAGTTAACAAATCTTCCATTGTCAGACTCGAGTCTTTTTTTATAGCCTCTTTAATCGCTGTCGCACTATCGAAAACGCCTTTCTCTGCAAGTAGCCGTGCATTTAAATCTTTTTGAAAGTTACCAGTGAGACGCTCTTGAACAATTGCTTCTTGTAAAGCGCCAAACACCACCACACTCGCCATGGTACTCAATAACATCACTTTGATGAGTGTAAACCCGTGCTGCTTATGATTTATGAAGCTCACTAAAAATCCGCCATTATCATGCGCGTCACCGCGATATCAATATCAATGCCATTAGCAAACTGTATTGGTACATTATCTGGTATTACAGTCACTTTGATTAATAACCCGCTATCTGAGCTCGTAAAATTGAGTGCTTGTACACCTCGTAACAAGTTAACCGGTACTGAAGCTGGGTTGCCAGTTAACGTTACCGAGCACACAAGATAACCCTCATTCAAGGTATATAGCTCAGTATACGCGCTAGCTGGAATAGTGCCTTGGCATGAGAGGATTTGCGCATCTTGATCTATGTGCAGCTCGGAACCATTATTTTCAATGCGAGGGAGAATATTTGTTTGCTTTATGCTTCTCGTAAACACTTGACTGGTATAACGGACGACCTCCTGTGCATGCGAAAGCTCTTGGGTCACTACGATGGTACTCTTAATAGCAGAGTATGACATACTTACCCCGGCTAATAAAAACATACCCGCAGCCATCGCGACCATTAATTCAAGTAAGGTATAGCCATGTACTTTCATCACAAAGGAGTACACCCTGGATCAAGGGTGATATAACTTGCATTGAGTGTGATCTGATCTTGTATATTATTATTTTCTTTAAACTCATTGTCAGTACGTTTATCTTGCCAACTCACTGTAACTTGCATTTCATTGGCATATGTATCAGGCAAAGTGATAGAGTAATGATAGGTCAATGAAGGATCTGGGCCCAACCAAGTTTGTAAATTTTCATCGCTTAATAACAAAGTGCCTAGCTGTAATCGACATGCCCTAACCCATAAACGTTCAATGGCATTTTGCCCTTGCACTAAAGACATGGTGTAATCAAAACTATTGTTTGCAAATTGCAAAGATTTAAGCTGTGTTGCAGCCAGTCCCAGCAAAGCAAGCCCAGCAACAAGCATGGACACCATAACTTCTAAAAGTGAAAAACCATTTTTTCTCATGCGCAATTATTAACAGCCTTACCAACCCAGCTTTGTCCACTTTGTAAAATACACAAACGAAAATCAGCCGTTGAGTCATCTTTGTCTGATACTAAGATATTACTCGCCAAATTAAGTTCCCCTGTAGAGCGCACAATACGATCTACTAAATCGATTTCAATGGTTGCATGCAGTGGATCAAAGCGCTTTAATGTGACCACCTGTCCATCTCGTGTCGCCTGTACCAGCCAGCTATTATCACTTCTAGATAAAGTGATTGTTTCGACGCTCTTAACCGCTTCACTTCGCGCAAACTTATAGACTACACTTAGCTGATTAACACTGTTAATCAACCTATCTTGCTTTACCTGTTTCGTAAAAGATGGCACAGCCAACACCGATAAAATTGCAATGATCCCAAGAGCAATAATGAGTTCAATCAATGTGAACCCTTTGTTTCCTCTCTTGTTACCAACAGTCATCTGATACTGCTCCTTTCATCCCTTGATGATTAAGTGTTAAAGTGCCACACCGATCTGTAATTTGCGGCCCTCCCACAATTGCGACTGCAGAAAGAGTAAATGCGCGGCTGCGAAAATTCCCTCCATCTTGCGGTTTATCCTGGTTAAGGTATTTAAAGTTGTAACCTTGCGTCGTCAAAGTAATGTTAAATTGTGATGAATCAGGGTACCCGCCATTTCTAGAGTATATACGCTCTAATAATGCAGCCACTTGCAACATCTTTTGTTGCGCTTCTGAGCGCCGACTTTCTTGCACATATTCAAAATAAGATGGCATAGCTAAACTACCAAGCACAGCCACTATCAATACTGAGATAAGTAACTCAGTTAAGGTAAACCCTTTTGATAAACGTAATTGCACAAAAACTCCAAAAACAAATGATAACGCTGTCATAAAACCAATTACAGGAACAGATAGTATAGACTGAGTTACAAATAGTTAATACTTATTTATTAACCAAATTATCACATACAGCGACTATTTAAAAATCAGATCTTGTTCAAATAGACATCAACATCGTGAACAAAAAATACGACTTTATGAACTTGGGTGGTTGGTTATGTACATCCTGTGTATTAATCTTATTGTTGTTATATCAACCGATTTTTACACTGAAAATATGAATTGTTTTTATTTTTCAGAGGGGTAGTCATTAAAAAGCCGTACACAGGCGTGCACGGCTTTGCTTAATAAGTATTAAGCTTCAGCAATAACGATTACTTTAATAGTAGCGGTTACGTCTGAGTGTACTGCGATTGCAACGTCAAATTCGCCAGTCTCACGGATAGTACCAAGAGGTAGACGAACTTCTGATTTAGCAACTTCAACACCAACAGCCGAAATCGCTTCAGCGATGTCGCGAGTACCGATAGAACCGAATAGCTTACCTTCGTCACCAGCTTTAGATACTAAAGTAACTTCTGCTAATGCTTCTAGTTTGTCAGCGCGTGCTTGAGCAGCCACTAACCCTTCAGCGATTTTCGCTTCTAATTCAGCACGACGTGCTTCGAAAGTTTCGATATTTGCTTTAGTCGCAGGAACTGCTCTACCTTTCGGGAATAAGAAGTTACGTGCGAAGCCAGATTTAACTGCAACCTGGTCACCTAGGCCACCTAGGTTAGCGATCTTGTCTAGTAGAATAACTTGCATGTCTCTACACCTTTTAAAAACTGTTAATCAGCTGCTTACTTATGTAAGTCAGTGTATGGAAGAAGGGCTAAGTAGCGAGCACGCTTGATAGCAGTTGCTAGCTGGCGCTGGTATTTAGCGCTTGTACCTGTAATACGGCTAGGTACGATTTTGCCACTTTCTGTTACATAGTTTCTAAGAGTAGCTAGATCTTTATAATCGATTTGTTGTACGCCTTCCGCTTTAAAACGGCAGAACTTACGACGTCTGAAATAACGTGCCATGAGTAATTCCTCAATTAATTCTTTCAATATGTTGTGCATGTAATACAAGTTGACTCAAACCGTTTCGGCTTTCGTGTCGGTTTAAAAAACCGCGTACCTGTATTGCTTGCCCAACGTATAAATGCTGAGTTTGATCCTGGAATGTTTCCCCACTTGCAACCACTTGAAGTCGAACATAACTATTACGGTTAAGCTCTGCTTCAACTTGCATTGATTTATGTTCAAGAACAAAAATGCAATGTGGAATACCAGCAGGACTTTGACTAAATTTGGGTGTTTTACAAATCATGCCCGAAAGCACATATTGATTTGTATACAGGTCAGCCTGTTGTTGCACCGCAAACCCTCAGTCAATATCCAGAGTCAATAACGATTAAGCAGTAGCTGCTTCTTTTTTCTCTTCTCTTACAAGAGGAGATGCTTCAGTTACAGCAGTTTTAGTACGCATAACTAAGTTACGAAGTACTGCATCGTTGTAGCGGAAAGAAGTTTCAAGCTCGCTGATTACTTCAGTTGTTGCTTCAACGTTCATAAGAACATAGTGTGCTTTATGAAGCTTTTCGATTGGGTATGCCAATTGACGACGGCCCCAGTCTTCAAGACGGTGAATAGTGCCACCAGCTTCAGTGATAGAACCAGTATAACGCTCGATCATACCAGGTACTTGCTCACTTTGATCTGGGTGAACCATGAATACGATTTCGTAATGACGCATGGATATTCCTTACGGTTAATATAGCCTTGTCCCGTTTCGGCCAGTCGGGGTAAGGCAAGGAACTAAATATGATAGCCGAAATGAGCGCGTATTCTACGCGTAGTTTGAAAAATACGCAATAGGGTTTTTTAGGGAATTAACAATTTAAAGAAAGATAATATAATACAAGGAAATTTGGAGCGGCACACGAGGCTCGAACTCGTGACCTCGACCTTGGCAAGGTCGCGCTCTACCAACTGAGCTAGTGCCGCATTGCAGATCTGAAAAAGTCAGATAAAATTTGAAATTGGAGCGGCACACGAGGCTCGAACTCGTGACCTCGACCTTGGCAAGGTCGCGCTCTACCAACTGAGCTAGTGCCGCATTGCAGATCTGAAAAAGTCAGATAAAATTTGAAATTGGAGCGGCACACGAGGCTCGAACTCGTGACCTCGACCTTGGCAAGGTCGCGCTCTACCAACTGAGCTAGTGCCGCATTGCAGATCTGAAAAAGTCAGATAAAATTTGAAATTGGAGCGGCACACGAGGCTCGAACTCGTGACCTCGACCTTGGCAAGGTCGCGCTCTACCAACTGAGCTAGTGCCGCATCACAATGAGTAAATTTTAATTTGGAGCGGCACACGAGGCTCGAACTCGTGACCTCGACCTTGGCAAGGTCGCGCTCTACCAACTGAGCTAGTGCCGCATTGCAGATCTGAAAAAGTCAGATAAAATTTGAAATTGGAGCGGCACACGAGGCTCGAACTCGTGACCTCGACCTTGGCAAGGTCGCGCTCTACCAACTGAGCTAGTGCCGCATTAAAACTTACAACTTAAGATTGGTAAGAAAAACCCCACTAGGCTTCTCGTCTTAAGCGGGGCAGGATTCTACAAGATAAAAAAAGCTTTGCAAGCGTTTTTTTACAGATTAAAGAATTTTTGCTGATACACCTTCAATTCCATAATAGAATCTTTGATGTCATCCAAAGCAAGATGTGAACTTTTTTTGGTCACATCTTTCAACAATTCAGGCTTCCAACGTCTTGCTAATTCTTTTACCGTACTCACATCCAAATTACGGTAATGGAAATAAGCCTCTAGTTCTGGCATATATTTATTCAAAAAACGACGATCTTGGCCTATGGAGTTCCCACACATAGGTGACTTCGCTGGTGGCACCCATGCTTTCAAAAAGTCTAATGTTTGTTTAATCGCATCTTCTTCAGAAAACTGACTCGCTTTACAACGCGCAGTTAACCCTGAACGGCCGTGCTGATTAGTACACCACTCATCCATACCATCAAGAAGTTCATCACTTTGATGAATGGCGATTACTGGCCCTTCGGCCAATATATTTAAATCACCATCAGTGATTACTGTGGCTATTTCTAGTATTTTATCTGTTTTTGGTTCTAACCCCGTCATTTCGAGATCAAGCCAAATCAAATTTGATTCATTCAAAGACATAAACTACCTTAGCGGTACTTTCCTTTAGATCCAGTGCAATAACATATATCATATTAGCTTCATCAGTTGACCTAAAGCTTTTTTTTAAAAAGCGGGGCATTTAATTGAGTTATAGACCAATTACATGCGGCTCACAAAACAAACAGTACATTAATAGGCAAATTTAAACAAATTTCCTTTTATTGAACGAAAGATCAAAGTGAACATGGCAAAACAAAAGAAACTCAGTAAAGGCCAATCCAGACGGATCAGTGCCAACCATCAAAAACGTTTGCACAAAGCTAAACAGCAAAAAGCAGACATAACAGAGACCGCATGGCAGGCCGACAACCTAGGCCCGACTGAAAATGCAGTGGTACTTAGCCGTTTTGGTCAACATGCCGATATTGAAACTATTAACGGGGAAGTATTGCGTTGTAATATTCGTCGTACAGTCTCGAACTTAGTGTGCGGCGACGAAGTGATATTCCGGCGCGCAAAAGTCAGTGAAGGTGATTTAGCTGGCGTGATTGAAGCAACAGAAGAACGCCGTAGCCAGCTCACTCGCCCCGACTTTTACGATGGGATCAAAGTTGTCGCAGCAAACATCGACCAAATACTCATGGTCTCTGCTGTCCTGCCTGAGTTTACACCACAAATTATCGATCGTTATTTGGTCGCCTGTGAAGATATGGGTATTGAACCAATTTTAGTGCTCAATAAAATTGACTTGCTAGATGACGAAGGGCTGCAACATATCGAAGAAGTACTCGATATTTATCGAGGTTTAGGATATAAAGTTTTGTTGGTAAGCAATAAGTCAAAGCAAGGTATTGATGAATTAAAACAGCAGCTTGTAGATAAAAACAGTATTTTTGTTGGCCAATCGGGTGTGGGTAAGTCGACTTTAGTGAACACGGTTTTACCCAATGCAGACATTCTGACGAAACAAGTCTCTGAAAATAGCGGGCTGGGCCAACACACCACGACCGTATCTCGACTTCACCACCTACCATCTGGCGGTAACCTCATTGATTCACCGGGTATTCGTGAATTTGGTTTATGGCACCTCGATGTTGAGCGTGTGACTTTTTGCTTTAAAGAGTTTAGAGAGTATATCGGCGGGTGCCGCTTTAGAGACTGTAAACATTTGAACGACCCAGGTTGCTTGTTAATTGAAGCGGTTGAGCAAGGAAAAATTAGCCAATTACGTTTTGATAGCTATCATCGCATACTTGAGTCCATGGCTGATGGCCGAGCAGGCGCGAGAGCACCGCGCGTCTAAGCGTAAACTAAAAGTATGTTAGACTAATTCAAATTTTTTAGGAATCGTAAAGTGAACTTGGATAAATTTAAAATTGCCATGCAATATGCCATGCCAAAGCATGCCATATCACGCCTTGTCGGTAAACTTGCAGCAGCACAAGCGGGCGCATTAACCACACAGTTAATTAAGCTTTTTATAAAACAATACAAAATTAATATGCGTGAAGCGTTATATGAAGATCCCGCTCATTATAAAACCTTCAATGAATTTTTTACTCGCCCATTAAAGCCGGGGATCCGTCCCCTTGCAGAAGATGAACATATCGTTGCTCATCCGGTTGATGGTGCCATTAGCCAATTAGGTGATGTCGTTGATGGACAAATTATTCAAGCCAAAGGACACGATTACAGCCTACAAACCTTGCTTGGTGGTAAAGAAGACGATGTCTCGCCTTTTTTAGGGGGTAAATTTGCTTGTATTTACCTTGCTCCAAAAGATTACCACCGCATTCACATGCCGGTTGATGGTGTACTTAAGCGCATGATTTATGTGCCAGGCGATCTGTTTTCAGTCAACCCACTCACCGCCCAAAATGTCCCAAATTTGTTTGCGCGCAATGAACGTGTTGTGGCCATTTTTGATACAGCCATGGGTCCACTGGCCATGGTGTTAGTTGGCGCAACAATAGTAGCCAGCATTGAAACCATTTGGGCGGGTACTGTCACACCACCAGCTGGTAAAGATGTATTTAGCTGGGATTACCCTGAAAGCGGCACCAATGCCGTTCATTTGAAAAAAGGCGAAGAAATGGGTCGCTTTAAATTAGGCTCAACGGTTATTTTAGCTTGGGGTGCAAATGAAGCTGACTTCTTAGAAGGTGAGTTACCTGAAACAACCACTCGTATGGGCACGCCATTTGCGCAAAAAGTGTAAATTCCGCGCGAAATTCGGCCTCAGCGAAAAGCCTGCATAACGCAGGCTTTTTTGTATTCTAGTATTATCGTTGATTATATATGCCTACAATGATGGCACTCAGGATCCGTATGCAGCTTAAACTCTCGTACAGAGAGGCTCATCCCATCCACTTGACGCATACTGCTACCTGAAACATGTCCCAACAACACATTCACGGCAGAAAGCGCTTGCATCGACCCTATCATACCCAGCAATGGCCCTAATACACCAAAATTATCACAATTAAGCGGTGCTTCCTCATCTCTTTGCGGAAATATACACGCGTAGCATGGCGATGGTTGCCTAAAATCAAAACACATGACTTGCCCATGCGTCCCAATTGCCGCCCCCGAGATTAATACGGCTTTTTGTGCTTGGCAAAAGTGATTCAACAAATAACGTGTTTGATAATTGTCACTACAATCAAGCACAATATCTGCTGAACTTAAATGTTGCATGATATTATGCCTATCAATGCGTACATGAACGGGCTGCAAATCAATTTGGTTATTCAAACTGGCCAACACTTTACTCGCGGCTGTTGCTTTTCTCTGCCCTAAGTGATTTATCTTGTATAAAATTTGCCGCTGTAAATTAGATAAATCCACTTCATCGTCATCAATAAAGGTTAATTTCCCAATCCCAGCTGCGGCCAAATACAATAGGGCTGGGCTACCTAACCCACCACAGCCGACAACACAGACATGTGCATTTTTTAATTTTAATTGCCCTTGCATCCCTACTTCACTGAGCAGTAAATGTCGGCTATAACGGATCTGCTCTTTCTCTGTTAATACCAGTGGTTCATCGCTCAAAGAAGAGGGAGCACCTTTGCTAGGTTCAACCATTGATCATAACTTGTAATTGCGAGATAGCCGTTTCATAGTCATCTGCTTCAGTAATGGCTCTTACCACAGCGACACTACCCACTCCAGTATCGGCAACTTGTGCAGCACGCGTTAAATCTATCCCCCCAATTGCAACCGTTGGATATGTAGCACGCATCAGTGGCACAAAGTGCTGTAACTTTTCTAAGCCTTGAATTTGGCCCGTCATATCTTTAGTCGTCGTCGGGTAAATAGCGCCAAACGCTAAATAGCTTGGCCTATAGTTATGCGCACGAACCATTTCATAAAAGCCGTGCGTTGATACACCTAAGCACAGCCCAGCGCCCTGAATGGCTGCTAAATTGGCTTTGCCTAAGTCCTCTTGACCTAAATGCACACCATATGCGCCGTGCTGAATAGCTAACTGCCAATGATCATTAATAAAGACACGCCCTTGATATTTTTTGCCTAAGGCAATCGCAGTTTCAATATCCTGTTCTAAGGTCGGCGACTGAGCGTCTTTAACGCGTAATTGCACTGTTGGTACACCCGCAGCCAGACACTTTTCAACCCAATCGAGCGTATCAACGACAGCATATAAGCCTAATTCTCCTCCGGTACTGGCAAACCCAGCTGAAAAGTTAAATTCAGAGGGTGTTTCCAACTCAAGTTCATCACCTAGCCAGCTTCCGGCTTCTATTACTTGCGGAAAGTACTGTAACTCTTCAGGAAAAGACGTATGAGCAACAGGCCCTATACCTTCACCATAGCGCCTACCAAAATGCAGCCCCTTGTTGATATAGGCTTTACCCAAAATAAACGCATCTTTAAGTGGGTAGCCTTTGGCTAAGCATGCTGCAAGAGAAGATGCAAGGCTACAACCAGTACCGTGAGTGTGTGGCGTCACAACTGCTTCATTACCTAGCCAATACTCTTCTTGTTCAGCTGACACAGCAAAATCGACACAGTACCCTTTAGGGAAGTCCCAATGCCCACCTTTAATAACAACCGATTTAACCCCAAAAGACTGTAACTTTTTTGCCGCTTCTTTTACCGCACTGGGGCCGATTAAGTACACGCCGGTAAGAAGCTGTGTTTCATGGGTATTCGGTGTGATCACATCAACCAAAGGCAATAAGTGGGTTTTCAGCGCATCAACCGTATCTTCTTCTGTTAATAAATCACCACTGGTGGCGATTGCTACCGGATCATAAACAACAATCGGCGGCTCTGACCATGTTTGCTTATAATGACTCAAATGCTCAGCAACCAATTGAATTTGTTGAACGTTTGCCAACATACCAATTTTAATCACTTTGGCTGGCATATCATGAATAAGTGCTTGTAGCTGGGATTCAATGACATCGGTTGACATGGCATTGAGCGCTTCAACCCCTAAACTATTTTGTGCCGTCAACGCCGTTATCACAGTACAAGCATGCACATTAAAACTTTGCATTGCCTTAATATCAGCTTGAATACCAGCGCCTCCGCCAGAATCAGATCCAGCTATACTCCATACAACATCAGCCACAAAGACTCCTTAAAATTATTCACATTCAGTATTTATAGTTACGAGTTTATACAATAACTACTGATGCCAAAATGGCATACCCATCGTGGGCGTAGAAGGCGCTGCCACTTCTTTTTCTGGCATCGCTTGTGCTAAATAAGCACTGCGTCCTGCACTAACGGCATGAGAAAAGGCCTTCGCCATCGATACCGGGCAACCAGCCCCAGCTATTGCTGAATTTAATAGCACAGCATCGTACCCCATTTCTAACGCTTGGCAAGCGTGAGAGGGCAGACCGAGTCCGGCATCCACAATCAAGGTCATATCTGGCAAGCGTTCGCGAATGGTTTTTAGGTTATAAGGATTTAACAACCCCTTGCCAGTCCCAATTGGCGCGCCCCACGGCATCAGCACCTCACAACCTAATGCTGCTAAACGTTGACACAGGACCAAATCATCGGTGCAATAAGGTAGTACTTTAAACCCATCGTTTAATAATATTTCAGTGGCCTCTAACAAAGCAATTGGATCAGGCTGTAGATTATATTCATCGCCAATCAATTCTAACTTTATCCAATCGGTTACAAACACTTCTCGACACATCTTCGCCAAGGTCACGACTTCTTTTACACTGTGGCACCCTGCGGTATTAGGCAACACAGTCAACCCTGTATCTTTGATCAACTGCCAAAAGTCCTCTCCAGCAGCAACCGAATTTTGTCGACGCAATGACACAGTCACTATTTCCGAACCAGCCGCGACAATTGACTCTTGCATAATTTTGGGTGATGGATACAGCGCAGAGCCTATCAGCAAACGATTAGAGAATGTTTCTCCATAAATAGTTAACGGGGTATTCTCACGCATAATCTACCCGCCTTGAATAGGGGACAGTAAATCAATGCTATCCCCTGCTTTAAGCACCATTTCAGCACAGTGGCTACGTGGCACAAATTCGCCATTAACCGCCACAGCAAAAGGTTCTTTCGCCCCTTTCCCCAAAATGAATTCACGTAAATTTGGCGTGTTCAACTGTGTCATTTCGCCATTAAAAACTACTTTCATAACAACCCTTTACTAAGTGCTTCAGACACCAAAGCCGGTGCAAGTAAATAACCATGGCGATACAACCCGTTAATACGTATCACATTACCACAGTGTTCAACACGCGGCCTATTATCACTAAACGCAGGCCTTAAACCAGCATTAATAGCTATCACTCGCGCTTCAGAAAAGCCACTGTGTACGGTATAGGCGGCTGACAACAACTCTAGCGTTGAACGTACAGTAATAGGGCCATTATCTTGCGATTCAATCTCGGTTGCCCCTATCACAAACTCATTATTTGGCTTAGGCGCAATATAAATTGGATAGCGGGGATGCATTAATCTCACCGGTCGATTGAGTTCAACCTCTGGTGCATGCACTCGTGCAACCTCCCCTCTAACACCGCGTAAATCTGCCGATTCATTTTGTGCACCAAGTCCTCGACAATCAATCACCCAATCAAACTGTTGCCCATCAATAAGCACGGGCTCACTTGGCGTTGTTAAAAGCTCAATCTGATGATTAAAATTAAATTGCACATCGCTTTTTTGCAAATAAGCAAAGCTCGACCGATAAAAAGCTAGGTTATCAAGTTGACCTTCACATGGTAAATACAATCCTTGATGAAACCGCCCTGCCAATTCAGGCTCAAGTTCATTAATATATGCGCTGTTTAATACTTGTGCTTCCTGACCTTTTAAGGGTTTTAAACGCTGGGAAAAGCTATTTAGATCGCCTTTATCTTGCGCATGAGCAACGATTAATGTGCCCATTTGCTGAAAAAATACCGGTTCAGGTAACTTCGCTAACAAACTTGGCCACATTGCCATTGATTTAAGACCTAGCTCTGCCAAATCAGTTTCACAAATGACTGACTCAGCCAATGGCGCCAACATCGCAGCAGCTAATGCACCAGCACTACTACTGGCATGTTCATCGCTGGCTTCGTAGACACTAACATGACACTTTTCATGTAACATTAGCGCAGCCACACGCCCTACCAGCCCAAACCCTAAAATCGCAACTTTTGGTTTGCCCATCATAACGCCCTATTCACACGTGACAGTGGTGTACCCAAGACAAGTTACATCACGTATTTCACACTATATAACTTGCCATTAGATAAAAGTGAGGAAAACGCCCTCAGATCAAGCGTGTTGCATTAGACAGCTTTGTGATAAATTTCAGAACCAGTGCTTTTAAATTCATCTGACTTTGCTTTCATTTCAGCTTCCACATCGACCATTTTTATTTCAATGGCATCACCTACATTATTCGGATCAATACCACGGGCTTCTAAGTCTTTTGCATAATCACGTACTTCTTGAGTGATTTTCATTGAGCAAAACTTAGGCCCACACATAGAACAGAAGTGTGCCACTTTTCCGGACTCTTGCGGCAAAGTTTCATCATGGTATTGGCGAGCTCGGTCAGGGTCTAACCCTAGGTTAAACTGATCGTGCCAGCGGAATTCAAAGCGCGCTTTTGACAGTGCATTATCACGTACCTGTGCGCCGGGGTGACCTTTGGCCAAATCAGCAGCATGTGCTGCAATTTTATAAGTGATCAAGCCTTCTTTTACGTCTTCTTTGTTCGGTAAGCCAAGGTGCTCTTTTGGCGTCACATAACACAACATCGCACAGCCATACCATGCGATTTGTGCAGCACCAATTCCTGAAGTAAAATGGTCATAGCCAGGGGCAATATCAGTCGTCAATGGACCTAAGGTATAAAAAGGGGCTTCATGGCAATGCTCTAACTGCTCCTTCATATTCTCTTCTATCATGTGCATTGGCACATGACCAGGCCCTTCAATGAACACCTGTACGTCATGTTTCCAAGCCAACTTAGTGAGCTCACCCAACGTACGTAGTTCAGAAAACTGTGCTTCATCATTAGCATCAGCAATAGAACCTGGACGCAAGCCATCACCTAAAGAGAAACACACATCGTACTGCTGCATAATTTCACAAATATCTTCAAAGTGCGTGTATAAGAAGTTTTCTTTATGGTGCGCTAAACACCACTTCGCCATGATTGAGCCACCACGCGATACAATTCCAGTCACACGCTTTGCCGTCATTGGCACATAACGTAACAATACACCCGCATGAATAGTGAAGTAATCTACGCCTTGCTCAGCTTGCTCTATTAAGGTATCGCGGAAAATTTCCCACGTCAGATCTTCAGCAACGCCATTCACTTTTTCCAACGCTTGGTAAATAGGTACAGTACCAATTGGTACTGGTGAGTTGCGTACCACCCATTCCCGAGTTTCATGAATGTAACGTCCAGTCGATAGATCCATAACGGTATCTGCCCCCCAGCGGGTAGACCAAACTAATTTCTCTACCTCTTCTTCAATTGATGAAGTCACCGAAGAATTACCTATGTTCGCATTAACTTTTACTAAAAAGTTACGGCCAACAATCATGGGTTCTGACTCAGGGTGATTGATGTTATTTGGCAAAATGGCACGGCCACGGGCAATTTCATCACGGACAAACTCTGGAGTAATAAATTCCGGAATAGAGGCACCAAAAGAGTTACCCTTATGCTGCTCAGCCAAAATCTCTTCTCGTAGTTTCGCACGGCCCATGTTTTCGCGTATTGCTACGTATTCCATTTCAGGTGTTACAATACCTTGGCGTGCATAATACATCTGCGTGACATTCTTACCCGGCTTTGCGCAACGGATTTTTGGTAAATGCTCAAAACGAAGGTGATCAAGTCCTTCATCAGCCATACGCTGTTGAGAAAACTGAGAAGTAACAGAGTCTAACCACTGTGTATCCTCACGCGCATCAATCCAAGTTTGCCTAAATTTAGGAAGACCTTCACGAACATTCAATTCAAAGTCAGGGTCGGTATACGGGCCCGATGTATCATAAACACGAATAGGTTCATTTTTCTCATAGATGGGATCTTCTTCTGTCCCTCCTACAAAGCTGTCTGATTGAATGATTTCACGCATACCAACACGTACACCAGCTGCGCTGCCATCAACATATACTTTATGAGAACTGGGGAAAGGTTGTCCGGTTAAGTTATAAATATACTCAGATGCTGCTGCTCGAGTTTCACGACGGGACGGTTTGCTACTATTATTTGACATGACTTGCCTCATTATTATTTAAGGTGTCTTGTCAGAACTCCAATAAAGGAGCGAGATGAGGTGGCCCTCAGAAGATCTAAATTATGTCACTTCAACAGTGTCATAATTTATGGCAGCCTACAAACTTTATGCTTGCAATACAGGCAGCTTGTTCCCTACGCAGGTGTTAGCCTGATCAGGTTCACGGATCCCGCACGAATGCGATCTCAGCCCAATGGGCACTCCGACAAGTAACGAATTAGAGACGAGTCTACTTAAGAACGGATTAACCTGCAACGATAGATTTAAATTTTAAGCGCGGCTGACCATTTAATATTAAATCTCCATTTTCTATTTTCGTCGGTACACCAATTTCAAGCATGTTCAGCAACATTTGTTCCGTTTCATTAATTGACCCTTCGCAAAACTTTCTAGTCATCCCTATATTACTTACAAACAATTGCTCACTTTCTATGCGACCAGCACCAAAAAATCGATTACACCCAGTAAAGCCGTTCACTTGCATTGCTTCTATAAACTGTAATGAAATAGCCGAGTCTGGGATCACTTCCTTACCTATATGAGTAAGTTGCCATTGTGTATATTTTAGTTGCTCATTGCTTACCTTCCCTGTTGACGAACAACCAACTAAAAAAGCGCCCAACGCGCATAAAAACATGCTGATTTTCATGGTAAACCAAATAAAACTGAATTAATGCTAGTATACACTGTTATTCATATTCAATTGTGAAAACCATACTTTTTATGGACAAAAAAACAAAAATCAACTGAAAACACATTCAATTTCCTTCTCTAGGTACGGCTTTCCTCGAGCATTGACTGATGTCCATGTAATCACCGCATCTAACATCACTTTGGCATCTGCCGTTCTCACTAGCCGCTGGATAAATTGCGATTTAAGTTTGCTTACTCTGACAGCCTCGACTTCGACAAAAAAAGCATCACCAGGTCTCAATGAACTTTTATAATCGACTTCAGATCGGATCACTACCAAGTTAATTTTCCGTTTTGCTAACTCGGCAAAGTCCAGCCCTTTAAACAATAAAAATTCATGCCTTGCATGCTCTAAATAGTTAAAATATACACTGTTGTTTACTATCCCTTGTAAGTCACATTCATAATCTCTTACTTTAAAATCTACTGAAAAAGGCACAAACACTTCCTGAAAACAAAAATTGGATGTTTTTATACCATATTTCTAGATGATAATGATTCTAAGTTGTCCTGCTTTTGCTAAAATGTTGCCAACTCAAATGGAACCATTCAAAAATATGATAAAGCTAAAACTCTCATGCCTTGCTGCTGCACTTTTACCCTTAATTTCACCTTCTGTTATCGCTGATGACAAGAACATTGAACAAATTGAAGTCATAGGAGACTTTCATAAAGAAAGTTTACTCACACTCAGTGCCAGTGCATCTGTATTTGACCAACAAGCGTATACAACCAGAGGCGCTTCATACTTAGATGAAATTTTAAACAGCGCTGCAAATGTTAATTTCACCGCAGGAGCATCTCGTGGCCGCTTTATCCAAATACGCGGCATCGGCTTACGCTCACAATTTGTTGACCCAATCCACCCAAGTGTAGGCATGCAAATTGATGGTATTAATTATTCAGGCTTAGGCGGTAGTGCCTTATTGTTTGATGTTGAACAAGTGGCGATTTACCGCGGACCACAAGGGACTCGATTTGGTGCTGATGCTATGGCTGGCATGATCGATATGCAGTCAACTGCCCCCACATCAAGTAATGCACTTAATTTAAAGCTTGGTATCAGTAATTATAGTGGTAAAGAAGCTGGTATCGCTGCTGGCACAGGCATTACCGAAGATACATCAGCCCGAGTGAGCTTTTTTAAAAAACGTTCTGATGGGTACGTAGATGGGCTCTATCTAAACAAACCAACCAATCAACAAGATGAACAAGTAGCACGATTAAAGCTACACACCGTGTGGAGCAATACACTAGAAACACACATTACTGCACATAACATAGATATTGATAATGGTTACGATGGTTTTACCTTAGACAACAGTCGCAATAGTGTTGCCGATGAACCAGGAAAAGATAACCAAAAAAGCAATGCCATCGCACTTAGTGCTAAATATAGCGGCAGCGAACTGTTTAATTTAGACATGACCACCACGCATTTAAACGCTGATACACTGTATAGCTATGACGAAGATTGGGTATGTAATGACTCGAAACAACCAGTATTATGCGCACCAGGCCTTCATCCATATAGCTATAAATCAAAAGACAGTTACGCTCGCGATCATCAACGCGGTACATTAGAATTCAGATTATCGGGTAAAGACAGTGATTGGGTAACTGGGTTGTTCGCACAGCGTCGTGACGTAGAGCTTACACGCGAGTACACCTATCATGACCCTGACTTCAATTCTAATAATAGTGTCAGCCAAATCGCGTTATACGGACAAAAAATAACACGCCTAGCAGAAAACCTTGATCTCATCACTGGTGTACGTGCTGAGCGATACAGCACGGACTACTTTGATAACAATCAGATCATAGATAAAACTGACGACACCATGTGGGGCACAAAACTCGCATTAGAGTATCAGGTTGTACCTCGCACAATGATTTACACCAGCCTATCTCGCAGTTACAAAATAGGCGGTATCAATGGCGAAGCTCTCGCTAAAGCAAATGACGAAGGCCTAAGTGTACCAACCGAAAATCATACGTTTGCACCTGAATACTTGTGGAATGCCGAGTTTGGCGTAAAAGGACAATCACAAGATCAACGTCACACGCTAAGTTTAAGTGCATTCTACATGCACCGAGAAGATATGCAGCTAAAAGTCTTCCAGGTACAAGATCAGCAGTTTGCGGGCTATATAGCTAACGCAAGTAAGGGCCGTAACTACGGCTTAGAATTAGAAGGCAACTTTCAATATACTGACCGATTGAGTTTTACCTATAGTGCCGGCTATCTTGATACAAAAATTGAAGACTTCATTACTCAAAGCGGCATAGACCAAGATGGTCGAGAGCAAGCACAAGCACCAAGGTATCAATATGCTATACGGGCCAACTACTTCCTAAGTGATAACTTAGAAGCACAAATTGGCATTGAAGGAAAAGATGATTATTACTATTCAAACAGCCATAACGCACAATCGGACAACCAAAACCTAATCAATGCAAGTATTAGTTACTATGGCGAAAACTGGACACTGACAGCATGGGGGCGTAATTTAGCAAACCGTGATGTGCCTGTGAGAGGGTTTAGGTTTGGTAATAATGCATTAAAAGATTATGACACTGAAACCTTTGTGCAGTATGGAGAACCACGAGTTGCCGGACTAACATTGAGCTATCAATTATAAATTAGACAGCTCATCTAACAAAAAAGCGCTCAATCATCGAGCGCTTTTTTGTATTACCCAGTAACCGTATTTACTCGACGTCAGGTAAATTACGCCCATAAAACACTTCTTGAATTTCACGATTCAAACGCGTGCGGATCTCTTCTTCCTCATCGCTACTCAAATCATCTGTCGTAATACCGAATAAGTACGTATTAAGGTCCGTTTCTTTTAGCATCATTTTCGTGTGAAATAAGTTCTCTTGATACACATTCACATCTAACATTTGATAGGCTTCTTTTGTATCTTCGCTCATGTAATTTTGAATCGAATGAATCGCATGATCAATGTAATGCTTTACCCCACTAATATCTCTCGTGAAGCCTCGTACACGGTAATCAATCGTAACCACATCAGACTCTAGCGAATGAATTAAGAAGTTAAGTGCTTTCAGTGGCGAAATTACACCACAGGTTGACACTTCAATATCCGCTCTAAAAGTACATATGCCGTCATTCGGGTGCGCTTCAGGATAAGTATGCACACAGATGTGGCTTTTATCTAAATGCGCCACCACAGATTCAGGCAATGGCCCTGGCGTTTCATTACTATCAAAAGTCTGCTGTTCAACAGGTTCTTCTGATACTAATATCGTCACACTTGCCCCTTGAGGATCGTAATCTTGACGCGCAATGTTCAATACATTAGCGCCAATAATATCCACTACGTCTTTTAAAATATCCGTTAGTCGATCAGCACTGTACTGCTCATCAATATATTCTAGATACTCTTTACGCTGTTGCTCTGTTTTAGCATAGCAAATATCGTAAATACTGAAGCTTAAACTCTTAGTTAAGTTGTTAAAGCCATGGAGTTTAATTTTATCAAAGGGCTTGTTCACGATAGACAACCTTTAAACTGTAAATCTGCGATGCAGAACGAAAAGTTCGCGGATTTTATACGAAAATTAGACTATGAAAAAGGGTTATTTTACACCACCAGCTACGACTTCATGACTATGCGTAATTTTTACTGATTTATCAAGCATTAACGCCACAGAACAATACTTTTCAGCTGACAATTGAACGGCTCTTGCTAAGTGCTTTTCTGACACATCAGTACCAGTCACAACAAAGTGTAGATTCATTTTGGTGAATACTCTAGGTGCTGACTTTGCGCGTTCGCTGGTAAGTTTTACTTCAACATTTTCAATTTGTTGTTTTGCTTTTTTTAAAATACTCACCACATCAACAGAAGAGCAGCAACCAGCAGACATCAGTACCATTTCCATCGGGCTTGGTGCTGTGCCATCTGCACCGGTATCAAATACTACTGCATGTCCTGACTCTGAACGACCAATAAACGTGTCGCCTTCTACCCATTTTACATTTGCTTGCATGCTACTACCTCTTTATAAACTATAACACCGCCTTAAGGCGGTGTTATAAAAATCATTGACTGCCTTTATCGCAGTGTCTACTTAGCTTAAACTGCTGAATCAAATAAGTTCTTAACCAAGCCAGCAAATTCTTCAATAAATGCGTTTTGCTCTACCGTGACATGTTGATCTGTCACACTTGAAAGCACTTCTTGTAAGTCATACACAATGCCATCGACCTCACGCACAATCAAGCTACGTTGTTCTGTTGTGAGCTCTGTATGTTGTTCGCAAATGCGAATGACATTTTCAGCTATCACATCTTCGATTAACTCCATCACTTTTGGCGCACCAGGCTTTATCTCACCTGGCTTTTCAAACAAGGTTAAATTTTGCGTTAAATACATGACTAACTCGTCATATCCTTGCTTATCTAACACCATACTTTGCCCACCTGATTGTATCAAAGATATCTCCTATTGATTTAAGCAGAAAGTAAACCCTATTGCTACTTTTGTAGCCTCGACAAATAGAAAAAAGCAGCCAGAGCTGCTTTTTATCATTCTAAAGACTTGGATAATACGGGAGTTTATCCCGAGAACCAAGCTTACCAGTACCTTTAATCGATATTTAGACCTGGACTTAATGCGCCTGGTAATGTCACTTTTTCAAGCTCCACTGAAGCGACTGGATACGCGCAGTAATCAGCGGCATAATAAGCACTTGCTCTATGATTACCCGATGCCCCAATCCCACCGAAAGGCGCAGCACTCGACGCGCCAGTAATTGGGCGGTTCCAATTCACAATACCAGCTCGTATACGGCGTAAGAAATAGTCATAATCGGCTTCGCTATCGCTCAATAGACCTGCTGATAAACCAAAGCTTGTATCGTTCGCTTTTTCAATTGCCGCATCGAAATCATCAAAACGGAACACTTTCAATAATGGACCAAAATGCTCATCATCAGGGAAATTAGCAACGTTTGAACACTCTAAAATACCCGGTGTTACAAAACCAGTTCCATCCGTATGCGTCAACTCAATCAAAGCCTCAGCACCCAAATCAAGGAGCTGTTGTTGTGCAGAAACCATACCCGCAGCAGCTTGTGAAGAGATCATTGATCCCATGAACGGCTGTTCGACATCATCAAAGTGACCCACTTTAATCGCTTTCGTTGCGCGAATAAGGTGTGCCAGAATTTCATCGCCTTGAGACCCCTTTGGTAAAAATAGCTTTCGCGCACAAGTACAGCGTTGGCCACTAGAGATAAATGCAGATTGAATAATGTCATGTACCACTGCTTTTGTATCAGTGGCACCTTTAACGATCAGTGGGTTATTCCCACCCATTTCCAACGCCAAAATCTTACCCGGCTGACCTGCGTACTGCTCATGTAAAATATGACCTGTACGTGAAGAGCCAGTAAAGAACAAACCATCAATCCCTTTATGAGACGCTAACGCTTTGCCGGTTTCAACTTCACCTTGTACTAGGTTAATCACACCTGCTGGCAAGCCTGCTTCTACCCAATACTTTAATGTTAGCTCTGCAACCTGTGGCGTTAATTCTGATGGTTTGAAGATAACCGTATTACCAGCCAATAGAGCTGGCACGATATGACCATTTGGTAAGTGACCTGGGAAGTTATAAGGACCAAATACAGCCACGACCCCATGTGCTTTATGACGAATCACCGCACGCCCTACCGGCATTGCATTTTCAACTGTCCCCGTTCTTTCTTGATACGCTTTTTCAGAAATTGCAATTTTCCCCACCATAGCACCCGCTTCAGTACGCGTCTCCCAAAGTGGTTTACCGGTTTCTTTTGCAATCGCAATGGCAAGCTCTTCACTATTGGCCTTTAGCACTTCAGCAAAACGTTTAACGATTGCTAAACGCTCAGAGAACTCCAAATCACTCCAGCTAAAGAATGCCTGACGAGCAGCGTTAACGGCTGAGTCTACTTGTTCAGCAGATGCCGCATTTGCACGCCAAATCACGTCATTATTCGCTGGATTAACTGAATTAAATTCAGTACCTTGGCCTATAGCCCATTCGCCATTTATCAATTGAGCAGGATGTGTTGTCATAATTAGTCCCTACAAATTAGAGTGTTGAGATGCTGACCGAGTCACCATCCACGATATTTAGTGCCGTCGCAATTTCACTGCCAATGATAACTTCATTGCTGTTGCTATCAAAATGAAGATCAGCAACTGTCGCGCGATACCCAACAAGTTTATCATTTGCAATCATCACAGGGAAACCACCGCTGTTATCACCAATTTTCACTGTTTTACTCTGTGCCCCGCGAACTGTACGAATATTGTCTACCTTCGCTTCTACAGTGGGTCCCGCGTCGAAAATATCGACATAGCCATTAAAAGTAAAACCTTCACTTTTCAACAACTCTATGGCAGGACGTGTATTATCGTGTACTTTTCCAATCACGTCTTGCGCTGCTTCTGTGAGCAAATTAACATAAATCGGGTACTTCGGCATTAACTCAGCAATAAAGACCTTTTGGCCAATACCTGTTAGGTAATCTGCCGTAGGAAAATCCATTGAAAAGAAATGCTCTTCTAGCCACTGCCAAAATGGACTCTGACCTGTGTCGTCTGATACACCACGCATTTCTGCAATAACGGTATCTGCAAAACGTTGCTGGTGTTGTTTAATAAACATAAAGCGTGATTTCGACAGTAATTTACCATTCAAGCCTTTGCGATAACCATCTTTGAGAAACAAAGTACACAGTTCAGTTGCACCTGTGTAGTCATTACATAGCGTAAGAATATCCACTGCTTTATAAACATCGAGTGTACGCGAAGAGTGTATCACTTTGCTCAAGTGATAATGATAAAATGCATCATCAAGACCAACCGCAGCTTCAATTGCGCTAGTCCCTACAACTTCACCCGTTTCACTGTCTTCAAGTACAAACAAATACCCTTCGTCAAACGGAACATCTGTTTCTTTTTTGAAAGACGCTTCTGAGCGTGCAATCTTGTTTTGTAAAAGCTCTTCGTTAATCGGTAACGAAGTAAAACCATGCCCAGATTCATGAGCAATGTTTAAAAGCGCTGGATAGTCGCTTTTTTGGATTGGGCGAAGGATCATCATGAGCCCGCTTACTCCTCAAATAAAAACACGTGATGGTAGATTAGGGCCAAGAAAGCTCGGCCCTAATAAGAATTAAGCGTTGTTAGCCACAACATTGGCTACCGCTTTTTCAAAGCGCGCCATACCTTCGCGAATATCCGCTTCAGGAATAACAAGTGATGGTGTGAAACGTACCACATCAGCACCGGCAACTAACGACATTACACCTTCTTGCGTTGCAGCGACTAAAAACTCTTTAGCACGACCTTTGTATTGCTCAGCAACAACACCACCTAACAATAGACCTTTACCACGGATTTCACTGAATACGCTATATTTATCATTAATTGCAGTTAGTAACTCACGGAACAACGCTTCTTTCGCCTTAACTCCGGTAAGTACCTCGTCAGTATTTACCGTGTCAAACGCGGCTTCTGCAACAGCACATGCTAGTGGGTTACCACCGTATGTTGAACCATGCGTACCAATCTTAAGGTGTTTTGCGATATCTGTTGTCGTGATCATTGCACCAATTGGAAAGCCACCGCCTAGCGCTTTAGCCGTTGTTAAAATATCAGGCGTAATATTTAACCCTTGATATGCGTACAAATCACCTGTACGGCCAACACCTGTTTGAACTTCATCGAAAATCAATAACGCATTGTGCTTAGTACATAACTCGCGTACGCCTTTCACAAAGTCAGCTTCAGGAGAAACAATACCACCTTCCCCCTGCAATGGCTCCATCATAACTGCACAAGTATTATCTGAAATAAGTGCTTCAAACGCAGCTAAATCATTGTAGTCACAATGGGCAATATCGCCTGGCTTCGGACCAAAACCATCTGAATATGCCGCTTGACCACCCACCGTAACAGTGAAGAATGTACGGCCATGGAAGCCTTTATTAAATGAGATAATTTGTGATTTTTGCTCGCCGTAGTTATCTAGCGCGAAACGGCGTGCTAACTTTAATGCCGCTTCATTTGCTTCTGCACCAGAGTTGGCAAAATATACTTTGTCTGCAAATGTGGCATCAACTAACTTTTTCGCTAAACGTAGTGACGGTTCATTTGTCATTACATTCGATAAGTGCCAAATCTTGTCGCCTTGTTCTTTAAGCGCACTAACCAAAGCGGGATGACAATGGCCTAAACAATTCACCGCAATACCGCCTGCGAAATCAATAAACTCTCGTCCATCTTGATCCCACACTCGAGAGCCTTCACCCTTCACTGGAATAATGGCTGAAGGTGCGTAGTTCGGTACCATTACTTGATCGAATAGTTCGCGATTAATAGTCATTTATTTTCCTCATTTGGTTGAGTACAGCACGTTATGATGTGGAATAAAAAGCAAGAACCTTTATAGACTCAGTGCACAAAAATTACCACATGGTGCAAAATTCATTCGGTTATTATTCCAGAAAAATAAGCAAAAGTCTCATATAAGACTTACTCACAGCCCTTACTAATCAAGGGATCGGGGTAAATTTTCATAGTGAGTGAATAACTATCTACAAGAAAGTAAGGAGATCCTATAAGCTATCAAGTCGCCATTCAAAATGAGTAAAAGCTCAACTTGAATGAATAGTCGTAAAAAAATTTATCTAATTTCTACTAAATTGTCAGCTGAAGGCTTTGGAACGCGCATTTTGCCAGTTTTTTTTGTTCGTCTTGCGACAATCCTAAATGCATAAACCACACCTGTGCTTCGTCTGGCTCGATCAGTTGACTGTCCTTTAATGATAAGTATTGCGAGTAACCATGTGCTTTCCTGACCACTTCAGTTAATGGCAAAGGGTCTGTGACATGTTGAGTCTCCGTCGGTAAATAGCCCGCGCTAAACTCTTCCATTACGGCATTAAAAGGCAAATACCGAAACGCCATTTTCTCTACTAAAGTACGAGACAAAGTTGCAGAACGCTCTAACAATAAATGTCTTAGAAAAAGTGGATCTGGCCCTAATTCTAACAATGCCGTGTGAAGATCTTTATGGCTCTTATCTCGAGCTATTTGAACTTTGTCTTGCCATACCTTTTCAAATGTATGTAAATACAAACGGGTCAACGCTATTTTTCCCACATCAACTAACATTCCAAGCGTAAAAGCATGCTGCTCTTTAACACCATATAATGGTGCCAACTCTTTAGCAGCAATCGCTGTCGACATACTCATATCCCTTAGTTTACGCTTTAGTAAGGAAAAAGGCTCTGTGGAATGTGGCATCCAATGCCGCATAGCAAATGTGGGGATCACCATTTGCAAATTTTCGAGCCCTAAATACCGTAAAGCCAAGGCGGGGGTATCCACCTTTATAGATGTCCCTTTTGTATTTTGTTTTCGATATTGCGGTAAGTTCACTAAAGAGACAAGATCACGACCCAACCAAGGTAAATCATTCACTAAGGGCTCTAAGCGACCAATTGATGCAGACTTAACCGCCAACAAGTCCAATATAGTGGGCACTGAGTCTTGAATACCTATTACTTCGTGATAAATGTTATCCAGATCTTCTAATTGAGTTTCTATTGAGGACTCTATTATTTGATGTAAGTGAATACTCGCTTTCGCAATATATTTATGGTGGCTGGTACTTGTTTGCTGTCGTTTGGCGGCTGCGGCTATTTCAACTTCCAGCATCGTACGTTGCGCAATTTTCTCACCATAGTTTATTTCAAGCGTATGAATGTACCCAATTTGTTGCTGAGCAAAATTGTGACTTATGAGTAAATCGTGAGCTCGTTCCGCCAAAGCTTGAGCTATCCTAATCTGCTTGGTGTTTTCAGTCATATCTAAATATTTTCGCCCTTTAGCATGATACAGTTATAGGTTAGAAGCGTCGGAGAAAGTTATCAAGTAATGCTAGACCTTGCTCGGTTAAAACCGCTTCAGGGTGAAATTGCACGCCTTCTAAAGCTAACTCATTGTGGCATAGCCCCATAATTTCATCTATTTGCTGGTGCTCATCGACAGTCCAAGCGGTAATATTCAATGCATCGGGAATTGAATGCTTGTCAACAACTAAAGAGTGGTACCTACATACGCTAAAACGCTCTGGCAGTCCTAAAAATGCCCCGCCATTATTGTGTCGAATAACGCTTGTTTTACCGTGCATAACCTGCCGCGCTCGAATTACTTTCGCCCCCAGTGCTTGTGCAATACTTTGATGGCCTAAGCATATCCCTAAAATAGGATAAATTCCTTGTAGCTGTTCAACTATTGATAATGAAATACCGGCTTCGTTAGGCGAACAGGGTCCAGGAGAAAGTACAATATGCTCTGGGTTTAATGCTCGGATCTGTGCGAGTGTTAGCTCATCATTTCTTTTAACTAGTACGTCTTGATTTAATCGCTGAAAATACTGTACTAAGTTGTAAGTAAATGAATCATAATTATCAATCATCAACAGCATTCAATCATCACTCTTTCATTTAAAATAATTTTTAACATACTCACTGATAGCAAAACGAAAAAGAAAACATGACTCATGATTAGTCCCTATCAAAGGTTTTCAATACCTTGTAAATAACAGACTACCTTTTTGTTAGTATCGTAATTCGAACTAACACCAGTTCACTGTATATTTATAAAACGTAACCATTGGAAAGTACTACTATTCACCCATCTGATATTCACCCATCTGAAATAACAGGCGTTTAAAGAGCCAGTATTTTAAAGCATTATTCTTGTGGATGTAACAACTTTTTATAAGCCTCTACCGATCTTCCATGCACATTCAAACACTGAGTACCTTTAATTTACAAGTTAAGGTGATACGTAAAAAGGCTTATAGCCCGTGCTCTGCAGCCCAGTACCAAGTAAAGAAACAGTTAAAATATACAATGAAATGTATATAAAATATCAATTTGGCCCAATTTTTGCTAAAACCATTTATTTCTAACAATCTATTTGATAAAGTGCGCGCGTCCTCATCCTGTAGGACATCCTGTTGATGATGTATCTCTCGTAAGAGGATACACCGTATTGATAGCTTCTCCCCAGATTGCTATAACGGCTCACTGCTTTAGTGGGCCGTGTTTTTCTTCCGAGCCTTTTTAATTACAACAAGCATAATGAGTACTTATTTTGTGGCGTTTCATACTCTCCCCACCTTCACATGATATTATGAGCCTTTACTGCTTAAAAAATAAGGCTCCATCGTGCTAAAACCTCTTATATTCGCTATAGCTTTCATGTCTACCAACGTATTCGCGGCATGGCAATTAGATAATCAAAATAGTGATTTAAGCTTTACATCTATCAAGAAAACACACATTGCTGAAAATCACCATTTTAAAAAACTACATGGACAAATTGATGCGCAAGGACAATTACAGCTTGAGATTGACTTGAGCAGTGTGGAGTCTATGATCCCCATTCGTAATCAACGTATGCAATCAATGTTGTTTAACGTTACCAATTTTCCAAGCGGAAAAATCTCAGCAAACGTATCAGAGCAACTTTCAAGCTTAAAAAACGGTACTCAAATAATAAAAGGTGTAAATGCTTCTCTAGAGCTGCATGGCCATAAGCAAAACATAAGAATGGATTTAGTCGTTAACAAGCACAATACCCAGCTACATATTGCCCCATTACGCGCCATTTTAATCAACTCAACCTCCTATGGTTTAACGTCTGGTATTGAAGCTTTAAGAAAAATAGCGGGTCTTGATACTATTGCGACCACGGTACCAGTTACATTCAGCCTTACATTCAATGAAAAGCCTTAATGAACTGATTGCGGTGTTAGTAACACCGCATGCCCCAACCCAACTATGGCGAACAGCCCCTTGTGGGTTAATTGATATGTCAATCGATAACCAAGGGCGCTGGTTCCATCAAGGCAGTGAAATTACTCGCCTAGAAATGATGAAGCTCTTTGCATCGGTATTAAATTACAGTCAAGGTATATATACACTCATTACCCCATCAGAAAAGTGTCAAATACAGGTCGCTGACGTACCTTTTTTAATCAAAACTTGGACCACTTATCAGCTAGGAACGCAATCGGTTATAGTATGTGAGGATAATCTCGGAAGACAATGGCCCATTTGTGAGCAGTTTCCATTAATCACAAAGTTATACTGTGGGCAAGTAGTCCCTTATCTCTGTCTGCCTAACGGACTGACCGCTCGCATACAGCGCTCTGTTTATTATCAATGGGCTGATATAGCTGAGCAAGATAGCAAAGGGGCTTATCTCAACTCAGCCAATAATCGCTATTATTTATGCTAATAACGATCTACTCTTGCGGCTCGGCTGTTTCTTCTTTTACAAACGGCCCCAAATACCAATCATCTAGTTTCCACCCTAACTCATTCAAACCTATCCCCTTCAAAGAAGAAAACGCATGAACAGTAATATCTGCATTCAATTCAGATAAAGTCCTACGTACTTGGAGCACTTCAGCTTTGCGTTTACCTTGTTTCAATTTATCTGCTTTAGTCAGCAAGGCCAAAATTGGAATTTTACTATCAACTGCCCAATTGATCAGATCCATGTCTAAATCTTTCAATGGGTGACGAATGTCCATTAGCACCACCAAGCCTTTCAAGCTCTTACGCTTTTGTAAATACTCACCTAATGAACGTTGCCATTTTTTCTTCATTTCAATAGGCACTTTAGCAAACCCATATCCTGGTAAATCTATGAGGCGCTTTTGTGCATCAAGTTCAAAAGTATTTATTAACTGCGTACGACCGGGCGTTTTACTTGTTCGCGCAAGTTTCTGGTCAGTTAATGCATTTAATGCACTGGATTTACCTGCATTCGAGCGGCCTGCAAACGCCACTTCGATCCCTTCGTCGGTGGGTAATTTAGAAATATCAGGGGCGCTGGTAATAAAACTAGCAGTGTTATACTTAATACGGGATTTGAGCACAAGCTCTCCTACAAAAAACTAATAGCAATGACCGCTATAGTTTATATCAGATACTCGCCGTGCAAAAGCAAACAATGACGATCAAATCTAGATAAAAAGGTGAATTTTGCACATTACAAACTTAATCTAAGTCAAAACCTCATAATTTATAGGTCTAATATGAGCAGAAAACGTGCCAGAGAATTCAATATCGTGTAGAATGTAAAAATTGCAATGTAAAGATAGAGTTTGTTCACTCAAGCAGCACGAAAAGTACCTTTTTCGCGTCGCCTGGGTTTTAGATTACAGGGTCGGAAACAGAGAATTTACCATGAAAAAAATAGCATTAACTTTAACAGTGTTGCTTGGTACGTTGTCAGCAAGCAACGCAACAGCATTTGATGGCGACGCCGAAGCGGGTAAAGCAAAGTCTGCAACGTGTGCAGCGTGTCACGGCCCAGATGGCAATGCGCCTGTTAATATTTATCCAAAAATTGCCGGACAGCATGCCGATTATATCTACAAGCAATTGAAGGAATTTAAGCTTGGTATGACATCAGGTGGTAGTGAAGGTCGTATGGATCCGGTCATGAGTGGTATGGCTATGCCATTATCAGATCAGGATATGAAAGACTTAGCAGCTTACTTCTCAACTTTAAATATGAATGCAGGAACTACGCCTGAAGATGTTGTAAACGTTGGGCAAAAATTATACCGCGCTGGTGACGCTGAACGAGGCATTCCGTCATGTGCCGCGTGTCATGGTCCTCGAGGTAATGGAACATCATTAGCAAAGTTCCCTAAAATATCATTCCAACATCCAGAATATATCAAAGCTCAACTTGAGAAATTCCGTGATGGTAGTCGTAACAATGACATGAATGGCATGATGGGTGATATTGCGAAAAAGCTAACTGACACAGACATTGAAGTATTATCCAAATATTTAAGTGGTTTACATTAATAGGTAACGACTAAAGTTGTATAGAAAATTATAAAGTACTGATAAAAAATTATCATACGTAAAAAAAAGGTAGCATCACGCTGCCTTTTTTTATATTCACTGATTGCGATATATCTCAAACCCACTGTAAGACATTGACCATATAACTTTGTGCGCTTTAACTTATTTTAATCTATAAAAAAACATTAAATACATGTAATAAAAGAACTTTAAATTTACTCACTCAACACTCCGTAAGAATTTTGTTATTAATTAGTTGTAACTAATTCAATAAAGCGTAGATTAATTGCTGTCGCCAAGGCAAAACAATAAAAGGGACAAGTCGATAGGGAAGCGTAGGTGACATGTTTGATATCGAATGGGTATCATCATAAAGGAAATAACAATAAAGAGTCAGAGAAGACCGATAATAATAAATGCATGGAAGTTTAATAATAAAAACAATATGGAAAGAAGCACGGAAGTAAAAATAAAAACAAAATGGATGACAACATAATAAAAATAACAAAGACTTAAAAAGTCGAAGGGAGAAGTGTCCGAATTGTGACGCTCAGATTAGCAGGCGGTAGAGAGTGATCTCTACCGTCTTTTTATTTATGCATTGTTTTATTGCTGTTATAATACCCGCCCTAATTTATTTCCTAAGAGTTTCTCGTGCAATCAGTCTCTCATTGCAACCTGTGTGGTTCTGCCGATATTAGCTTCTATCATAGCGATAAGCGCCGTGATTATTGGCAATGCCGACAGTGCGATTTAGTATTTGTTGGCAAACATCAACATCTCACCCCCACGCAAGAAAAGGCTATTTATGACAGTCATGAAAACTCACTTGAAGACTTAGGCTATAAACAATTTTTGTCGCGAGTGAGTGACCCTCTGCTTCTTAGGCTCAAAGTGCCTAGCAGTGGTCTGGACTTTGGCTGTGGCCCAGGCCCTCTGCTCGCTAAAGTGTTGTCAGATGCTGGACATAGCATGGCTATATATGACCTATACTATGCAAACGATATTACGGTACTTCGTGATAAATACGACTTTATTACATGTACAGAGGTTATTGAGCACCTTGCTCATCCCCAAACTGTACTAACGCAATTATTCAGCTTATTAAAGCCTGAGGCACCCCTTGTTATAATGACTAAACTGGTTATTAATGCTGAACGTTTCACTAACTGGCATTATAAAAATGATCAAACACATATTTCATTTTTTAGCCGTAACACATTTGAATATATCGCTTTGCAGTTTAACTGCAAACTCGAATTTATTGGCAATGACGTCATTATCCTTACCAAACCAATAACGCAACACGCGTTGAGTGAAGAACTATCATGACTAGAGAGAAAAAAAATCGAAAAGTAGCGCCTAGTAACGGCACACCACGATTAAGCAAAGATAAACTACGTGAGCTGCGTGCAATTAAAGAGCAGCGCACCAAAAAGCACAAAGGGGCTAAGCCTGGTTCGCGTAATGCCCAAGATGCAAAAATAGACACTCCCGTATCTGGCAACCAACAGAACAAAGATAAGCGCGTAGGAAGTAAAAAGCCGATTGCGTTGATCTCTGAACAAACAGTTCCAGTCGTAGAACCTAAACTGCAGCGTCATTTGTCGCCTCAAGTAGAGCTAAAGAAAGTAAAAGCAACCTTAACCCCAGAACAAGAGCTAAGCCAATTAGAAGATGACGAACGTTTAATGGCTTTATTAGACCGACATGAACGTGGTGAGCTGCTTACTGGTAAAGATGCAAAATATTTTAATCGTGCAATTGCTCGCCATCAAGAGCTATGCGAAATCTTAGGCATTGACGACGAATTCGAAGAGCAAGATGTCATAGCTGATGATCCTATGTCATCGTTCGTCAGTAATGATTTAGCTGATGAGTGGCTAGCTGATGATGAGGACAAGTAATGTCAATAACTTGGGTACTTCTAATCGCCCTTGGAGTAATTATTGTTGCGAGTTTATCATTTTACGCCGGTAAACTGCTTTGGCAATTGAAAGTCCAAAAAGCAAAAATTGCTTCAAAGCAAATAGAGCAGCAAGCCAAGCTACAAAAAGCTCGAGAAAAACGTAACGCAAATCTCGCGGATAGCATTAACCTTATTGCCCGTGCAATGAAAGAGAAACAATGTGAGTATTCCGAAGGCTGTTTGAGGATTTGGGTACTCATCTCTCAGTATAGTTTCGACAAAGAGATTGTATTGTCGGATATATATCCGGGAATATATCAAATGTATGAAGAAGTTAAGGATATGCCGACACACGAGAGTCGAAAAAAATACTCTAAAAAAGACATCTTCAAAATGGATAAACAAAGATGGCGCGCAGAAGAGCGTTTAGAAAGTGCCATTATCATAGATTGTGAAAAGCTTGCGACGGAATTCCAAGCGTTACCAAATAGTGAGAATGTTGTTTTCCAATAAGCGAAACAGGATATAACCTTATAAAAAACCCGATAAGTAACTTAGTTACTATCGGGTTTTTACATAACATGCTTGATTTAATGTGCTTGTTCCCAGTTTTCACCATAATCGGCTTCAACAATAAGTGGAACGTCTAACGATACCGCCTCAGACATCAAGGTGCAGATCACGGCACTAAACTCATCAACCTTATCTGTGGCAACTTCAAACACCAGTTCATCGTGTACTTGCATTAATAATTGAACATCATCTGTTGATTGTGTTTGTAGCCAATTATATACATCTAGCATTGCTTTTTTAATGATGTCTGCTGCAGTACCTTGCATGGGTGCATTTATCGCAGCACGCTCCGCGGCTTTTCGACGTGCTCCATTGCGCGCATTAATATCAGGCAAGTGCAAGCGGCGGCCAAATAGAGTTTCTACATACCCTTTATCTGCGGCTTCCTCACGTGTACGCTCCATATATTCAAGCACACCAGGGAATCGTTCAAAATACTTATCCATATAATGCTGTGCTTCATGGCGTGGAATATCAAGCTGGCGAGCCAAGCCAAATGCACTCATTCCATAAATTAAACCGAAATTCACTGCTTTAGCTTTACGGCGCATATCAGCTGTGACGTCTTCCAACTCAACTGAAAACACTTCTGATGCTGTGGCACTGTGCACATCTTTTCCTTGCTCAAAAGCGCTCAATAATCCCTTGTCTTGTGACAAGTGAGCCATAATTCGTAATTCAATTTGGCTGTAATCGGCTGCTAAAATAACCTTATTAGAGTCGGTAATAAATGCTTGCCTAATACGACGACCAGACTCGGTTCTAATAGGAATATTCTGCAAATTTGGATCACTTGAGCTGAGACGCCCCGTTGCAGTTACCGCTTGGTGATAAGAAGTATGAACACGGCCAGTATCCAGGTTCACCAATTTAGGCAATTTATCTGTATAAGTTGACTTTAACTTCGCTAGCCCTCTATGTTCAATAATTAACTTTGGAAGCGGGTAATCATGTGCTAATTCTTGCAATACTTCTTCAGCCGTCGAAGGTGCCCCTTTGGGAGTTTTCTTAATTATTGGTAACCCTTGCTTTTCAAAGAGAATTGCTTGCAGTTGCTTAGGAGAACTTAAATTGAACTCTTCACCTGCGAGTTCAAAAGCCGATTTTTCAATATCGGTTAATCGCTCTGCAATTTCAACACTCTGGCGTGCCAACATATCACTATTAATACTAACACCTGTGCGCTCAACCTCTGATAGTACCTTTAGCAAAGGTAACTCAATGTCATTAAACACAGATAGCAACGATACGTGTTCTTCCAGTAATGGCCATAAATGTAAGTGTAAGCGTAAAGTAATATCAGCATCTTCCGCAGCATAAGGTGCCGCTTTTTCCAACTCAATTTGGTTAAACGTGAGTTGTGATTTGCCTTTGCCCGCAATCTCTTCAAAACTAATATTTTTGTGGCCTAGATACTTTAATGCCAGAGAATCCATATCATGGCGCGTGCCAACACTATTAAGTACATAAGACTCAAGCATAGTATCAAATGCAATCCCATTTAATACTAAGCCAGCACGTGCTAGCACGCTTTTATCGTATTTGAGATTCTGACCTACTTTTTTGATTGAGTGATCAGCAAGAACTTTCCCCATTTTTTCAAACACGAGAGATTTGTCTAACTGCTCTGGAGCCCCCATATAATCATGCGCAATAGGCAAGTAAGCAGCTTCACCAGGTTCTACCGCAAAACTCATCCCAACTAAATCAGCTTGCATGTAATCTAAACTGGTTGTTTCTGTATCAAAAGCAATTAAATCAGCATTTTCTAACTTTTTTAACCACGTATCTAACTGCGCTTGGGTCAAAATAGTTTCATAGTTTGCTTCTACAGTCGGTACTGTCGGTTCTGATACTGCTTGATTTACTTTTGCCGCTTCATTGCCATCTAATAAATCAGCAAGCCAGCGTTTAAACTCACACTCCGCAAAGAGCTCAATAAGCCTATCTTTATTTGTTTCAGTAACAGCAAACGTATCTAAGTCTTGCTCGACTTCAACGTCTAACTTGATTGTAGCCAACTCATAAGACAACTCTAGTTGAGATTTGTGCTCTTCCAATTTTTTCGCCATTGTCTTCGAACCGCGAAAACCTAAGCCGGCAATCTTGTCTAAATTAGCGTATAAGTTGTCAATGGCCCCTAAGCCCTGCAACATGGCTAATGCCGTTTTTTCTCCAACACCAGGGACCCCAGGAATATTATCTACTTTATCTCCCATGAGCGCCAAATAATCGATAATGAGTTCAGGTGCAACACCAAACTTATCAACCACACCTTGAGGATCTAAGATCGTATCCGTCATGGTATTAATTAACGTGACATGTTTATCAACAAGTTGAGCCATATCTTTATCGCCAGTGCTAATTAGCACTGCACGCTCTTGCTCTGATGCAATCTTCGCAAATGTACCAATAACATCGTCAGCTTCAACACCACTAATACAAACGAGCGGCAAACCCATTGCCTTAATAATTTCGTGAATAGGCTCTATTTGTGTGCGTAAGTCATCGGGCATTGGTGGACGATTCGCTTTATATTCGCTGTACATTTCATTTCTAAATGTCGGCCCTTTCGCATCGAATACCACCACCATATGGCTTGGTTTGTATTGTTTCAATAAACTCTTAAGCATATTGATAACACCGTAAATAGCACCTGTGGCCTCCCCTTTTGAATTTGTTAAATGTGGAGGCGAATGATACGCACGGAAAAGATAAGAAGAACCATCAACCAAGATCAAAGGATTTTCTGGGATCTGAGACATAATAAGGGGGATCCTAAATGAGCTTCAATAAAAACATCGTAAGCATGCCATACGACTAACCATAAGACGAGGAGTATTACACAGGTAAATGTACTCTAATTAGGGGAACAATCTGTGGATAAGTTTGTAGATAAACACAGAAAATCGCAGCTGACATAAAGATAAATGCCCTCGGAATCTTTTAAATATCTGATATCAATAAAAAAATCTATGTTATTTTTTAATATATTAAAATTAAGAAATGTGGAAAAACATTTTTACGCTGCAAAAATATTAGAACACTCCGTTCAAAAATCAAGCTACTATTTTCGAGCGGGAGGGTATACTACCATAAACGATCTAAGATCACAGAAGATCCTTTATAATATTTTTGCTAGTCGCTACACTACTCCAAGTATATAGCCTTTAATACTTGACTAAACGAGAACATTTCATGAAAAAAATTGCGATCATCTTAAGTGGTTGTGGCGTCTTCGATGGTGCTGAAATCCACGAAACTGTACTGACAATGCTACATATAGAACAACTAGGCGCCCAGTATGAATGTTTTGCACCTAATTTAAACCAGCACCACGTCATCAATCACCTTAATGGGGAAACGCAACAGGACTCACGTAACATCCTAATTGAAGCAGCGCGCATAGCACGTGGTAATATTCATGATCTCGCGACATTAAATACCTCACACTTTGATGCGCTCGTAGTACCTGGAGGTTTTGGTGTTGCTAAAAATCTCAGTGACTTTGCTTTTTCGGGCGCGAACTCTACAATATTAGATATTTTTAAAGCAGCCTGCCAAGAGTTTAGTCAACAAAATAAGCCCATTGCCTATTTATGTATCGCCCCAGCACTAATTGGTCATATTCATCCACAAGGGACGCTCACAACCATCGGTAACGATCCTGACACAGCACTCGCAGCAGAGCAACTTGGAGCCAAGCACGTTGACTGTGCAGCCAACGATATTGTTATTGACCTACAACAAAAAGTCATATGCACACCCGCTTACATGTTGGCTAATTCAATCTCCGAAGCCTCAGAGGGAATTGTAAAAGCCATAACGCAACTTATTGATATGGCATAACGCATTGCGTAAATTCAATAGCATGAATCATCTGCTTCTTTGCGACAACGCAAGAAAATAACCTTTTTGTGATGATATAAGTAAGTTTACGTTTTATAAATGAGTGGGTGGCGTTATAATTGCTAAAAATTCCGTCATCTATCGTGATTGATCACGTCACAACCGAAGTGGGCAAGACAAATGAAAAAACTTTCAGCGGCTCTTTTATTGCTATCTACAGCGGCAATAGCGCAACCTTACGACAATGCTTTGACTGAAGAGGCAATTAAAAAACGTTTAGCACCTGTAGGCTCTGTTTATTTAGCTGGTGCGGCGCCTGCTGAAGTAATCTCTAGCGGCCCTCGCTCTGGTGAGCAAGTATATCAAGCATCATGCTTTGCTTGTCATGGCACTGGTGCACTAGGTGCGCCTAAAACGCCAGACGACTGGACTACCCGTTTAGCCAAAGGTCGTGAGGTATTAATTGATCATGCAATTAATGGCTTCAATGCTATGCCACCACGCGGGACTTGCATGGATTGCTCTGATGATGAAATTACAGCAGCGATCGACTTTATGACAGCAAAGTAACGCCCATTTGCCGAAGAACGTCAGATCTTCGGCAAAACTCTGAATAAGCGACCCCCTTTCGTATTTATCATAAAGATTGGCTTGACCCCTGTTGATAAAAATGAAAATATACGATTAATAATTGTTCAAATAATAATAATTTTGGGTTAAATCATTGGAAGATCCCGCAGCTCTACTGCGCAAGACCATTCGAAGAAATAAAAAACTCGAGGTCCTGTTAAAAAAACACAAACAAAACAACCACTTACAGCACGCTCTTATTTTATTATCTGAGCAAGCAAGTACGGTTGCAGAGCTGACATTGTTGTACCCCGCAATTCATGACATTTTAGTCCAACACCTTCCCTGTAAAAGTTTTTATGTTGTTTTACAAAATCAGTTTTCCCAAGAGCTTGAATTATCTTATTTCGTAGATGAAAAAGATGGCATCGCAGTCCCTCTCCATGAAGCACATCATTTTTCTGATGGGATCACAGGCCATGTTTTCCGTACAGGAAAAACCCTCTACCTGACGCAGTCTCAAATGACAGAGCAAGCTCGTGATGGGGTATTCAGAGCACTAGGCAGTCCAGCAGAACATTGGGTTGGTGTGCCAATTTATCGTGACAAGACAATTATCGGCGTCATGGTCTCGCAAAGTTATCAAAAAGACCAGCACTACACCGAACAACAAATTGAACTACTTGAAGTTATGTCTCTTTATTTAGCAACCGCTATTGAACGAGTGAAAAAGCGAGAGCTATTAGAGTCCGAAGTAAAAATTCGTACGCGTGCTTTAATGCAAAGTAATGACGCATTAAATAAAGAAATCGAGCAAAGAAAACGCGCTTTAGAACGCCAACAGATCCTCTTTAAAATATCTGAGCTTGCAACACAGTTTAATGATATAGACGACGTATATCAGCAAGTTCATGACATTATTCGTTCTATTACCTTTGCTGATAACTTATTCATCGCCCTTTATGACAAAAATACCGGATGGTTAAGCTTCCCATATTGTGTTGACGAAGTATCACATTACAAACCTCGACCATTTGCAAAAGGCTACAGTGAACTGGTAATAAGTACCGAGCAAAGCCAACTAATTGATATTGAAAGAGCCAAAACCTTAATTGATAGTAGTATTGTGGTTAGAACTCGTCATTATCACCAGCAAAGACTCGCTACCAGTTGGATGGGAGCCCCATTAAAAACAGCACATGGCGTGATTGGTTTAATTGCTTGTCAGGCATATGATCATAAGTATGAATTTAACCACGATGATATTGAACTTATTTCATTTGTTTCCAATCAAATTGCATCCGTACTACAAACTCATTTGGCTAATCAAGCGCTCAAAGCAAGTCACTTGCAATTAGAGCACCGTGTTGCAGAAAAAACCAAAGCCTTACAGCAAAGTAATTTACATTTACAAATGCAAATTGATGAGCGAAAAAAAATAGAACAACAGCTATACCACGACGCGCACCACGATGCATTAACCAGCTTACCCAATCGCAGTTTATTCTTAACACAACTAGAAAAAACCTTGCAAAAGTTCCAGCGTCACCCTGAGCATAATTTCGCTGTATTATTTATCGATCTTGATAAATTTAAATTGATCAATGACGAACTTGGTCACCAAGCCGGTGATCAGTTTTTGATTTGGGTCGCACAAGCATTTTTAGAGTGCATTCGAGAACACGACTTATTGGCAAGGTTAGCGGGTGATGAATTTGTTATTTTATTAGATCACTTAAGTGATCGCCAGCAAGCGGAAGACGTTGCAAAGCGTATCATTAAGGTTATGCAACAACCTTTCTGTATGAAAGGTGTATGTATGCAGAGTGGGGCAAGCATTGGTATTACATACAGTAATAAACATTACCAAAATACTGACGAAATTATTCGCGATGCTGACGCCGCTATGTACTATGCTAAAAATGCAGGTCGTGGTCGGTATGAATTTTATCATCCATTATTAACCGCTGCGACTGGCAACCATAAAACGGCAGAGTATCACCATTTGAGTGCATTACCGAGCCATTTTAGAGGGACTGATATAATTGACTTAAGTCTCTCAAATAATGATATTTCTATGCTTGAAGCTTTTGGTGAACACCCTGTATTAGGCAGTACCAGTTTTGATATATTAAAAAAGTTTGCAGCGGAAAAAGCAGAGCATGTGGATATTGAACTATTGCTGCTTACTCAAGCATTAGAGCTTGCTCGTGATACCAAACAAGATGTACTTTTTGCGTGCTCTACTATTTTATTGGATCAACAAGTCTTTGCTCAGCTATGCCAACGACTGGCACAACATACCCATTCTTTATGCCTCATATTTGATGAAACTGAAATTCGTTATGCCTCCAATCAGCAACAAGACAACCTCTGCGAGTTAACTCATTTAGGTTACATCATCGGGATCAATGATTTTGCCAAAGATCGGTGTGATCTCACTTTATTGAGCCAAATCAATTTCACCTATGTTTTACTTAGCTCGACCTTTAGTAAAAGGGTTCTCCAGCAAACCAGTTATGAAGCACAATTAAAGGGGATCCTTGCCGTGACACAATTGCAAAATATGCAGGTAATTGCAAAAGGACCCGCCATACTAAACTTCAGAAGTTTACTTGAAAGTCATGGTTTAACTCGCTTTTTTGGTAAGCAACATCATATTGAAAAAGCCGCTATTGATGTGCGACAAACACCACCAATACCGACTGAATCAGAGACACTAACGTTTTAGCATCGCACGTAAATTAGCAACCCTAGCTTGACCTTGTTCCATCCGCTCGTTTTGCGAAGCCACGGTTTTTTTCTTACCTTCATAGTGTAAATCATCTTGTGGCAGCTCGAGTACGAAGCGACTTAATTCCGGTGTTGAAACATCCCCAAATTGCCGACGATTCTTTGCATAAGTGAGCGTTAATGTTTCTTGCGCACGCGTGATCCCCACGTAGGCCAAACGTCTTTCTTCTTCAACATTTTCTTCATCGATACTGGTCTGATGCGGTAGAAACCCTTCTTCCATACCCACCATAAACACATGGGGGTATTCGAGACCCTTTGATGCGTGTAAAGTTAATAACTGCACAGCATCACTGTCATCTTCTTCTTCATTACGTTCCAACATATCTCGTAATGTCAATTTGCTCACAACTTCAGGTAAAGTCATAGGTGGATTATCAGCATCCCCTGTCAGCATGTCAGTGATCCATTTATAGAGTTCAGAGACATTTTTCATACGCATCTCGGCGGCTTTGGCACTCGGTGAAGACTCATACAAATAGGCTTCATAGTTGATCTCACGTACCATGTCTTTAACCGCCTCTAAGGTATCACCACGGACAGCCCTATCTGACAATTCCACAACCCAACGCGCAAACCCCATTAATGCATTGTATCCGCGTCCCGCCAAGCGATGTGTAAGCTCTTGTTCAAAACACGCTGCAAAGAGTCCAATATGGCGTTCATTCGCTAGACTGCCTAATTTCTCTAAGGTCACCGGCCCTATTTCTCTGCGTGGTGTATTGACCACACGTAAAAATGCATTATCGTCATCCTGATTAACCAATAACCTAAGATACGCCATAATATCTTTTATCTCACTACGTGAGAAAAATGACATACCACCACTTATTTTATAAGGGATCCTGTTACTCATCAGTGATTTTTCAAACACCCGCGCTTGATGATTTCCACGATACAATATTGCATAGTCACGATAACTTGTTCGCTTCATAAACTTATGAGAAATAATTTCAGCAACAACCCTTTCTGCTTCATGCTCCTCATCTCTGGTCGCAATCACACGAATGGGTTCTCCCATATCAAGTTCGCTGAATAATTTTTTATCAAACTCATGGGGGTTATTCGCAATCAAAATATTTGCTGCTTTTAAAACACGTTTCACACTACGGTAATTTTGCTCAAGCTTGATCAATCGTAATCCAGGATAGTCTTTCGATAACAACACTAGATTTTGGGGTTTAGCACCTCGCCATGAATAAATAGATTGATCATCATCGCCTACCACAGTAAACCGAGCTCGTTCACCTACTAACAACTTTACTAATTGATATTGACTAGTATTGGTATCTTGATATTCATCAACCAGTAAGTAGCGAAAACGACTCTGCCATCGCTCTCTTACCGTCGAGTTTTGCCCCAATAATAATGTTGGGATCATGATTAAATCATCGAAATCTAGCGCATTATAGGCACGTAATTGAATTTGATATCGCGCATATAGCTGAGCAAAGAGCGCTTTTTGCGGTTCCCGGGCTTCTTGTATTGCCCGTTGCGGTAAGATGAGTTCGTTCTTCCAATTACCAATCTGCATTTTAAGCAAATTCAATAAATCTTTATCTTTTTCTAACTCTTTCTCTGTTAGCTCACTCAATAGTTGGTTAGTGTCTTGATCATCCAATAATGAGAAGCCCGGCTTATAGCCTAACGTTTTAAGCTCTTTTTTTATCACTTCTAAGCCAAGTGTGTGGAACGTAGAGACCCATAATCCTTTTGATTCTTTTTTACCCAATGTTTGCAGTACCCGCTCACGCATTTCCTTAGCGGCTTTATTCGTAAATGTCACAGCGGCTATATTTTTTGCCTGATACTCACACTCTTGTACTAAATAGGCTATTTTATTCGTAATAACACGTGTTTTCCCAGAGCCTGCCCCCGCCAAGACCAAGCATGGTCCACTAATATACTTTACTGCTTCATCTTGTTTTGGGTTCAGTTTCATTACTGTGCTTATTTAAATACGATTAATAGTCATATTTTAACGTAAAGCGTCTCATGCGCCTAGCCACCAATTAATTCACGAAGGTGATGAAATGAGCTATGTGCCCTTTCTATAATTAACCTCAGGTTTGGATAAGGGTTTTGGAATAGAAAATGTTTTGAAAACAAATTTACGTACAATCCAATGATGATATTTTGCTCAATATCAAGGCGCTTTTATGCAGTAATAGCGGGCTATTACAAATGAAAGCAACGCCGAGAGTGCAAAAAATAGCTTTATTGGGCAAATTCGCTTAGCCTGAGCTGAGGTTAATTAAACCAATCAACAAAAGAGCCGCTTACTTAACGAGGCAAGCGATCTTATTCTTGGTGTTTCTTTTCTTTATCGTAAAGTACACCCAACACTTCTCTTTGCTATGTTGTTTTACGAACATTTGCTAATATGCGTACAAGCAACTTTTTATAGGCCAAAAAGATGATCAATCCAGCAAAAATTGAAGAAATTGCCAAACAAATATCGAGTAACATGCCTCAAGGCGTTAAAAATCTGGCAGATACGTTCGAGTCAAAAACGAAGCAAGCTATCCAAAATAAACTTGCTGAGATGGACTTTGTCAGTAGAGAGGAGTTTGATATTCAAAGTAAAGTACTCATCAGAACACGTGAAAAGCTCGCCGAATTAGAAGCTAAAGTCGCTGAAATAGAAGCACAACTAGACAGCGACAAACACGCAGAATAAATTAATTTGCGTAACGTTCCTTTACTTGTGTAACAGCCAGAGCATATTGGCTATTTATTTGCTCTGGTTGCCCAGCTCTGGCATTTAATTCATGCAATAATCCATCTGCTAGTCCATACACCCAACCATGAATCGTTAAACTTTGCCCTCTGCGCCAAGCATCTTGAACAATGTTGGTTTGACAAACATTACGAACTTGATCAATAACATTAAGCTCGCATAATGCGTCACACTGCTTATCTTGCGCAATATTATCAATAATATGTTGATGCTTTTCTTTTATATCTGAGACATGACGCAGCCAGTTATCAATAAGTCCAAAACGCGCTTCATCCAATACCGCTTGTACACCGCCACAGCCATAATGGCCGACTACCATAATGTGTTTTACTTTTAGTACTTCAACCGCATACTGCATGACCGACAAGCAATTGTGATCAGTATGTACCACCACATTTGCAACGTTACGGTGCACAAAGAGCTCACCTGGCATTAAATCAACAATTTCATTCGCCGGTACTCGAGAATCGGAACACCCGATCCATAGATATTCAGGTTCTTGTTGACCAAGTAGCTTTTTGAAAAAATCAGGATCTCGCGCTTGTTCGCGCTCTGCCCATTGTTGGTTATTATCTAATAAGTGTTCGAGCGTACACATCGCAGGAGTCCTCTATTTTCGGGTCGCGTGTATTAATATGTTCCTTGGTGTGAGCTGCTTTTCACAAAACTCACTAAGAGTGACATCATACCCAGCTGATTGTAAATATAAACCCCTATCGAGGACCAACCAGATCTCCAATGCCCGTCGAAAAACATGTCGTACCAGTTCAATTCTATCTGTTATACGTTTTCGTTTTTGGCCTTGAAGTAAATATTCATCATAATTAACTTCGGCTGGTAAGTTAATATTTTTTTGCATTGCAGCCCATTGGCAAAAATCGGAAAATTCCCCAGAGAATATGCTTTTATTTACCGAGGGAACACTTATATATACCTCTGAATCAGTACATTCTCGGCGTAATGCATCAAACCCCAAACGCCACGTCACTTCTTTACGTCTAACGACGGCTATCCGATCTGGTGCAGTGACCGTTTCTTGTAATGCTAATTTCATATCACTGTGGCTTAAAGTTAATTTACTGTGTTTTACTTCCTCACTCATTGGTTGATATGTTGGCTCAGTAAATAAATGGTAACAACACGGTGATAAGCTAATTTTTTGACAGTGCCCAGCTGCTGCACGACGTATGAAGGTCTGATGCAGTGCACCACATGCATGTAATGCTATTGCATGCTGCTGCGCTTTAAAATACGGCACCGTATTGTCGGTTAAGACATTTGCGCAGCTAAAGGTGACATTAAGTGCTTGTTGCTTGGCACTGTGAATACCTTGTTCACATAGCCCAGCTTGTAACTCAATAGCATGTACTTCGGGTGCACCTAAATGTGCCATGAGTCTTCCCAAGTGCCCTTTGCCCGCGCACCACTCCAATACAGGTAATTGCTGCTCAGGCACATGGCTCACGAAATCTTGTAACTGAATTAATTTACGACCTTTTATCCCATTGCTTAGCCAAAAAGGCACGCTTTCTCGGGGCCTTTCTGTGTACGGTAATGCTGTTAATGAAGCAAGCTCACTCAGGTGTGGAATATACTCAGAAAACACATCATATAAACGATTTTGATCAGCATCTAATACCGCCACTTCACTATCATCCAAGCTTAATAAAAAATGATTTAGCTCATCTGTAAATGGTAGTGTTAAATAATCAAATGCGACACGTTGCCAGTAATCTCGTGTGTTGGATAAGCACGTATCGAGTTGTTGAAATTGATTAAGCAAAGACATGAATACATACATTTCAAAATAAAACGCTATTCTAGCGTGTTTTTATCACGATAGGATAATTGTTGTATGCGATATTTTCGTTTATGAAATAACATCAAATAACCGTACATGGGTATTGATAGTAAGGTTAAGACACAAGCTAGCACTAACATCCAAGACCATGATGAGTCGGTAGTATCATGCTTATGTTGATATAAAAAAGTGGATTTAATCTTCCGCCATTGAGACAAGTCTAAGTTGTATAATTGTGCGATCCATTGCCAACGTGTTTCAGACATGCTGCCAATAGCGCCTCCAGAATGAGTAATATAAGTCGTAAGCTCATCCGCTTCAAAGCTCAGCTGCTCTTTGGTTTTATGCCGCGCATACTTCTCATGGATCACCTCTATGCTGTGCTGCATATTCAGTAATGCATAGCGCCACCCTTTTAAACTCGCCTGCTTAAACTTCTCAACCGTCTCGGGCTTATGGGCCAGCATATTTTCACTGGTAAAAAGAATATCGCCATACACATTCAGCCCATATTGCTTAGGACAAATTTGTCGTGTCTTAACGCCTTCCTGCAGCATTTTATACGGCTCGTTCGTAACGTAAACCTGAATTGCATCAAACATTCCCCGCTTGAAATCCTCTAATGGATTTAATCCTGCGTATAATGGCAAATCTGAAATGTTAATACCAACACGCTCGAGCATGACAGTAAGCTCTGCACTTTCCTCTTTTCCTAGGTGACTGACCTTTTTCCCTAAGAAGTCTTCCGGTTTATATATATTACTACTCTCTTTTACCATCCAGCAGTAAGGTGATGACTGAAATATAGCAGCTAACGCAACCAATGGTTTACCATCTATTTTGGCCTTTAACACGCCTGAATGAGTAACGCCAAACTGAGCCTGACCTGAAAGCACTTTAAAATGTGTATCTGGGTTACTAGGGTTGGCTGGTAAAATGGTCACTTTCAACCCCGCCTCTTTATAAAACCCCTGCTCCGCTGCCATATAATACCCAGCAAACTGAAATTGATGTGTCCACTTCAGCTGCAGAACAACAGGCTCAAGTCCGTTAGCACCTGATGTCCAAAAAAAAATAATAAACGACAAAGTAAACCAAACTTTCGCCATACATCTTTTACTCTTCCCAATAAACTCGAAGTTTAACTATAGAAAAGCAAAGCTTTTTTGCAAATTACCCGACCTTACGTGCTTCTTCCACCGAAGCTTGAAGATATTGGCTAAAACACGGGTTATTAGTCTCATCTTGATACAGGTAGCCAAGTTGAGAGAGGTGTTTATCAAACTGCTCATATGCATTCGGTGCAATATCAAAAGCAGCCAATACATTCCCCTCCGCGGCACCATGGTTTCTATAATGAAACAAGGTGATATTCCAGTTCGCTCCCAATGTATCTAAAAAACGAGCCAGTGCACCAGGGTACTCAGGAAATTCGAAACGCAATAAACGCTCTTGCAATAACACAGGCGGCTTGCCACCAACCATGTAACGTATATGCAGCTTAGCAAGTTCATTATCTGACAAATCTTCTAATGCATAACCTTTCTTTTCAAGCCGCCCTTTAAGGTCGTCTAATTCAATTTGTCCACCGCGTAATCCAACACCAACAAAAATTTGCGCTTCTCCTTCACCGGCATATCGATAGTTAAACTCAGTGATTGCACGACCCTCTAGATCATGACAAAACTGTTTGAAGCTGCCTTTTTCTTCTGCAATAGTCACCCCAAATAACGCTTCATTTTTAGCGCCTAATGCGGTTCTTTCTGCAATATATCGTAATCTGTCAAAATTCAAATTCGCGCCTGATAAAACCGCTGCTAAGGTTAGCCCTGCACGATTACTTTGCTCGCTCCATTTTTTTATGCCGGCGACGGACAATGCACCCGAAGGCTCAGCTATTGCGCGTGTGGCAATAAAGATATCTTGTACCGCGGCACAAATCTCATCAGCACTCACAGTGATAACTTCATCACAAAACTGTTGTGCCAATCGAAATGTTTCGGTGCCGATCAGTTTCACCGCCACACCATCGGCAAAACTCCCCACCTCCGATAAAGTCACTGGTTTACCTGCCTCCAAAGCAGCTTTTAAGCATGCGCTTTCCTGCGCTTCAACTCCAATGACTTTAATATCAGGGCGTAACGACTTGATGTATACCGCCATACCTGCCAACAGGCCTCCGCCGCCAACCGGAATAAATACCGCATCTAATTCATTTAATTGCTGCATTAACTCTCGCGCAACAGTGCCTTGTCCTACAATCACATCTTTATCATCAAAAGGGGGAACAAATACCGCTTGTTCTTGTTCTGTTAGCATGTGCGCATGCGTTTGAGCTTCATCAAAATTATGACCATGTAACACCACTTTCGCACCTAAATTACGTACTGCATTGACCTTAATCTCAGGAGTCGTCACTGGCATCACAATACACGCTTGATGTCCAAGGTGTGCGGCACTTAATGCAACACCTTGGGCATGATTCCCAGCAGATGCTGTAACCACCTGACTACCTAGAGGTAATTGCTGTAATTTGTGATATGCACCACGTAATTTAAAAGAGTAAACCGGTTGTTGGTCTTCACGCTTGAGCCAGATTTTTTGCCCCAAACGTTCTGAGAGTGCACTCATTTCACTTAATTCAGTCACCTTGACTAGTGGAGACATATCAGCTTGAATAATAGCGCGAAAATAATCTAGCTCTTGTGAAACCATCGTTAACTTAACTCCTCTAACTTCGCTAAATCACGTACAGCGCCTTTGTCTGCACTTGTTGCTAACAACGCATAGGCTTTTAATGCAGGACTCACAACTCGTTGACGATCCAATGGTTTATAGGCATCTTTTCCTCGTGCCAATTGCTTATCTCGTCGAGCCTGCATTTGCGTTTCGTCAAGTAACAAATGAATACCTCGATTATGGATATCAATATGGATCAAATCACCATTTTCAACCAGAGCTAACGCGCCGCCACTGGCCGCTTCAGGGGAAGCATGGCCAATAGATAAACCAGACGTGCCACCTGAAAAGCGACCATCAGTTAATAATGCACAGTCTCTATCTAAACCCATTGATTTTAAATAGCTTGTCGGATACAACATTTCTTGCATCCCAGGCCCCCCCTTAGGTCCTTCATAACGAATGACTATCACATCCCCTTTTTTAATCTCACCAGCCAAAATGCTATCAACCGCATCGTCTTGAGATTCAAATACAACGGCTGGACCTGTAAAATCAAGCATCTCGTCAACAACACCTGCACTTTTTACAATACAGCCATCAGGTGTTAAATTACCAGAAAGTACCGCTAAACCACCATCGAGTCGAAACGCATGTTCAATGCTACGAATACAACCATTTACACGGTCAGTGTCTAACGTATCCCAGCGATATGCTTGACTCATCCCCTTCGTGGTTCGAATACCGGCAGGGCCTGCTCGAAAAAATAGTTGTGCTTTTTCATTGTTACTATCCATTGCATCCCACCGCGTGATCACATCACCTAAAGTGCCACCCGCAACATGTCCTACCGTTAAATCTAAACGATCACCTTTGGCTAATTCATTTAACATACCCATCATGCCACCAGCACGGTGTACATCTTCAATATGATATTCTTGAGTTGCCGGCGCAACTTTACATAAAAATGGCGTTTTGCGAGAGAGCTCATCGATATGGCTCATATCAAAATCAACCCCACCTTCTTGCGCCGCTGCCAATAAATGTAATACCGTATTCGATGACCCTCCCATTGCTATATCTAAGGTCATCGCATTCATAAAGGCCGCTCTATTCGCGATGTTTCGAGGTAATACGGCTTCATTATCTTTTTGATAATAATCATTGCACAGAGCAACTATACGTTTACCTGCCGCTTCATATAATTGTTGACGATCTTTATGTGTCGCTAACGTTGTACCATTGCCCGGCAATGCCAGTCCAAGCGCTTCTAGTAAACAATTCATTGAATTTGCCGTAAACATGCCCGAACATGATCCACATGTTGGACACGCTGAGCGTTCAACTTGCTCTGAGTCTTCATCACTCACGGTTGGATCTGCGCCTTTAACCATGGCATCAACCAAATCCAATTTGATATCAATATCGGCCAAGCGGGTTTTTCCAGCTTCCATTGGGCCACCCGACACAAAAATCACAGGTATATTCAAACGCAGTGCAGCCAACAGCATTCCTGGTGTAATTTTGTCGCAATTTGAAATACACACCATGGCATCAGCACAGTGTGCATTCACCATATATTCTACTGAGTCAGCAATTAAATCGCGCGAAGGTAAAGAATACAGCATGCCACCATGGCCCATTGCGATACCATCATCAATTGCTATGGTATTAAACTCGCGAGGGACGCCCCCAGCATCACGGATGGTATCCGCCATCAATTCGCTGAGCTGATTGAGATGAACATGGCCCGGAACAAATTGCGTGTAAGAATTTACGACAGCAACAATTGGCTTCTCAAAATCACTGTCTGTCATGCCTGTTGCACGCCAAAGCGCCCTTGCGCCTGCGCGTTTTCTGCCTTCGGTGGTGGTTTTACTTCTTAACTTGGCCATGTTTAACCCTTTAATGTTGTGCGCCGTTACTATATGTACAACGACGACGTTTCCTCATTCCCAATGCAGCCACATTACTGTGGCTGAGCGCTATTCTCACTATTGATTGACGTACTCTAACCAACCATTTGTGTCGTCACTTTGTCCTTTTACTAAATCGAAATACGCTTTTTGCAGCTCTTCAGTAATTGGACCGCGTTTCCCATTACCAACCTGGATCTGGTCAACGCTGCGAACTGGCACAACTTCAGCAGCTGTGCCCGTCATAAAGAACTCATCAGCTAAATACAATGCTTCACGTGCTATAGACTCTTCACGTACTTCATAGCCCCTAGCTCGGGCTAGTTCCATGAGTGTGTCTCGCGTTAAGCCTGGTAAAATACACGCCGTTGTTGGTGGTGTGTAAAGTATCCCTTTTTTAATAACAAATAGATTCTCACCCGCGCCTTCACTTAAACAACCATTGACATCGAGGGCAATACCTTCAACATAGCCATTGCGCTTGGCTTCACCTGAAATCAATTGTGAAGACAAATAATTACCACCAGCCTTTGCCGCTGTCGGCATAGTATTTGGTGCTAAACGATTCCAAGATGAAATACACACATCAACGCCATCAGCTAAACTGTCATCACCTAAATATGCGCCCCACTGCATCGCTGCAACAGTGACATCAGCTAAATGCGATTTCGGATTTAACCCTAAACCAACATTCCCTAAAAAAGCAAAAGGTCGGATATAAGCATCTTTAAAACCATTCTCGCGTACTGCATCTTTACACGCCTGAATGATCTGCTCAGCAGTAAATGGAATTTCCATACGATAAATTTTTGCTGAATCATATAACCGTTGAATATGATCCGTTAAACGAAAAATCGCCGGGCCATTCGGCGTATCATAGGCACGTATTCCCTCAAACACCGAGCTACCATAATGTAATGCATGGCTAAGTACGTGAGTTGTTGCTTGCTCGTAAGGGATCATTTCGCCGTTATGCCAAATCAATTCCGAAGTTTTAGTCATTTGTAATACCTTGTTCTTTTCTTAATAATTAATTTTAAATTGCCTGTTGCTGTAATGAGTGCAAATCAACCGTATGCACTTCAACCAGCTTACTCAGTTGTGATGTTAATAGATAGATCGGCTTATCACTGTCGACTGTCATTTTGACGTGAAATAACTCGTCATGGCCCTCCATCTCTAACTGAGTCAAACGAAACCCTCTGTGACGTGCAACTCGAAGAAAACGCTCGACAGCAATGCCTTGATTTTTAACTGAGATTGTTAGTTGATGTTTCATTGCGCTTTCTCCGTCATCATTTCATCATTAGCAGCCCCTGGTGGTACCAAAGGCCAAACATTTTCTTTATCGTCTATACATGCATGTACAATATAGGGCCCTGTTGAATTAACTAACGCATCTATCGCACTATCCACTTCACCTGCATGAGTAATTGTTTGACCTGGAATACCAAATACAGCCGCTAATTGCACAAAATCAGGGTTATCAGATAAATTAGTCTCACTGTAACGCCCTTCAAAAAAGAGTTGCTGCCACTGACGTACCATTCCCAAACGTTGGTTATCTAAGATAACGATTTTCACTGGTAAATTATTGCGTCTTATGGTCGCAAGTTCCTGAATGTTCATCATGATAGAACCATCACCCGATACGGTCACAACCATATTCTGTGGACGCGCTATTTGTGCACCTATTGCCGCAGGTAAGCCAAAGCCCATAGTGCCAGCACCACCACTGCTAAGGTGATTACTTGGGTGACTGAACGTCATATGTTGTGCAACCCACATTTGATGCTGACCCACGTCACAACATACCACCCCATCAGTTGGCATTTTCTTACTGAGCTCTTTCAGTAAATACGGCGCAAACACTTTTTCACCAGGGTAATCATAACGCCAAGCATGTTGCTGTTTTAGCTGTATTATTGTCCTCAACCATGCTTCATCAGTGACAAAGCACCCAAGTGCCGGTATCGAGGTTTTAAGATCCGCTATCAAAGAAGCGGCTACCGGCTTACGTTTACCCACTTCCGCTGGGTCTATATCCAAGTGAATAACTTTTGCCTTAGCGGCAAATTTTGCTAGATTTCCGGTCACTCTATCGTCAAAGCGCGCGCCGATACATACAAGCAAATCACATTCTTGCACCGCAATATTAGCGGCTTGACCACCATGCATACCTAACATACCTAAATCGTATTCATATTCAGGCAAAACGCTTCCTAGTGCCTTTAATGTCGAGACTGCTGGCATCTGAGTTTTATTCAAAAACTGCATCAACTCAGCTTGCGCGCCAGCACTTTGCACACCCCCACCCACATAGGCGATAGGACGCTTAGCTTCAGACAGTAATAATTCCGCTTTTTGTACTTCACTATTGAGTAATTCTGGTAACTTCTCCTCCATTGCAAGCCAAGGCTGAAAGGGGGCCGAGGCAAGCTGGATATCTTTGGGAATATCCACCAGTACTGGGCCCGGACGACCAGACATGGCTAAGTGCATAGCCTCTTGTAGCACTTCGGCTAAATCTTCGGCTCGCTCAACCATATAACTATGCTTCGTGCATGATAAAGACATACCTAAAACATCAATCTCTTGAAAAGCATCAGAGCCAATAGCTGCGGTCGGCACTTGGCCTGTGATTGCAAGCAAAGGTACAGAATCCATCATTGCATCTGCCAATGCAGTGATCAAATTGGTGGCACCAGGCCCAGATGTTGCAAAACACACTCCCAGTTTCCCTGTACTACGTGCATAACCAACCGCCGCAAAACCTGCACCTTGCTCATGACGCGTCAAATAATGCTTCACAGGCGCACCATAAAGGGCGTCGTAGATGGGCATAATTGCCCCTCCGGGATAACCAAAGACTTCTTGAACGCCGTGTTTGGCAAGTAAGTCGATAAGTAATTGTGCGCCTGTCATTATTTTCCCCATTCCCAATCGTTCAAATTATTACTAAGAAATTTAGCCCTAAAACCAAGAAGCCCCCCGAACTTTTCAGTGCGGGGGGCTTCTCGTTGATGCTTTTTAAAGCACTAACTCGCCCCCGCGGTAATAATAATTACCACGTTTATAATCACGACTAGAGTTAGTACTTTTGTTAGCATACTGAATATCACCAAATTAAATTATTTACGTAACGACAAATCGCTGTTTCTCGACTTGCCTTGTTCTTTTTCTATTAGTAACCCGAAGCCCAACCCAAGTCAACCATAAAAACAATGCTTAATATCAATAAAAAACACTTTGCAAAGGTTTTTTAATCCACAAAAAGCAACCTTTCAAATAAAAAAACCTTAATTTTACAATTTCTTTTTGTTTTGACGTATTCATATTTTATTTACAACACATTTCATCCTGTAAAAAAATCATATGAAACTTTTATGATCTACTCAGTATTTTGATTATGATGATACATCACAATCTATTCTAGGGAATACCATGGCAACCTACACTGCTCGCCTTATCGTCATTTTCATCATCGGTTTTTTATTTCTATTTAGCCACAACGGGCATACAACACCTGCGTTATACAAAATCGAAAAGTCAGGGATCACATCCTATTTATTGGGCACTGTACATGTGGGTGATGAATCAATGAAGGGACTTAATCAAATGGTCACTACAGCGATTGATGCCAGCAGTGCTGTCATTGTTGAAGTCAATATTAACAACTTATCACCCCTTGAAATACAACGTCGCTCAGCACCATTTATGCTACTCACCCCACCTAACAACTTAAAGAATCAACTAAGTAAAAAAAATTATGCCCAATTAAAAACGTATCTAGCCGAAAAAGAAATCGATATTGCAGTATTTAATCAATATGCACCTTGGGCAGTTATGGTTACAGTATTACAAATGGAATACCAGAAATTAGGGTTCAAAGATGATTTTGGCATTGATAAGCAGGTGCTTAACTATGCAAATATGAAACAAAAACCCATCCTTGAATTAGAGACACTAGAACAGCAATTAGCCATGTTTAAGCGCTTAAGTGCACAAGGTGACAATATGTTAACCGAAACATTCAAACAAATGGGTGATATAGAGCACTACTTTTTAGATTTGATCCGAGCTTGGAAGCAAGGTGATATGGCCACACTCAGTAAATACTACAATTTAAGCTTTGACGACAGTACTTATGGCAGGTTTAGTGAGCAAGTCATGCTCATTGAACGTAATAATAATTGGGTAAATATGTTAACTAAGCAACTGACAAAACAATCTTTATTTATCGCAGTCGGTGCCCTACACCTGCCAGAAAAACACGGCCTAATAGCGCAATTACAACAACACGGTTTTACCATTACCAATATTTCAGTAAAATAAGACTCACGCTTTTATTATGCCAAATGTACTGAACGCTCCCACATTTGGCATAGTGAAGCGCCTGCCTCCAACTTTTGATTTAAACCTTTTCAGCTTATTTCACGTCACACCTTATAAATGCATGAATTGGGGTTTAGAACATGAAGGCGATTTTACTTTTAGTGCTTTTAGCAGCCATCAACACGGCAAGCGCCGCTGACAATCATATCATTAAACAGTCTTTTGCAATTGAAGACAGCCAAGTGCTGGAAATTGACGTACCAGCCGGTAACTTAGAAATGATCGCCTATGATGGTGAGCAGATTGAAGTATCAGTTGTTTTAAAATCGCAACAACACGGCAATTGGTACCCACACACCAACAACCTATCTGATATAAAATTAAAAAGCCAACGCAACCAGAATAAATTGTCACTGTCAATTGATGAGGAAAACTTGCAACAACATTGGCACGTAAAAGTACCAACTACCTTTCGCTTAGATATCGAAATAGGCGTAGGCAATGTTGATATTGCAGATCTTAGCAATTCCGCTGAGGTTGAGGTTGGCGTGGGCAAGGTACGCATTGATACCAACGTATCTGATTTTAACTCTGTATCTTTAGAGTCTGCTGTAGGCAACACCAGCTTAATTGGGTTAGTCAACAAAGCTCAACATCACAAAAAAGTGATTCACTCTGAGACCATATATCACGGTAAAGGCGCATATAACCTAGAGGTTGAAGTTGGGGTTGGAAATATTAAAGTACGTCATTGAATTAGTCCAACATGTTCAAGCGCTGTGCGTACTGACTCTTTCCTTAATGGTTTCAAAATGGTCACGTCAGCACCCAGCGCTTTTGCCCGATTTAATTCTACTGGTTCACTATTTGCGGTCACAACAATGATGGGTTCAGATAAGCCCAGTGTTTGTCGAATATATTCAATAGCCTGAAAGCCATCCATCACCGGCATATTTAAATCCATAAAAATCACATCATAATGATGAGTACTCAAATCATCGACAGCTGCCAATCCATGCTCAACATGCTTCACGGTAATTGAAAATGTCTCTAGTACTTTTTTAATTATCTTTGCATTTAATGGGTTATCTTCCACTAACAAACCAGTTAAAGGCCGTAGTTGACAATGTTGTTCTCGTCGGCTTTGCACGAGATAAATAGGGGTTTTTACCCGTACCACGGTACCGCTAGATAGCCCCTTTTCAAATTCTATGTCTCCGCCCATAGCATCTAACAACCATTTACACCTTACCAAGCCTAGTTGTAAACCTTGAAAGTGTGTCTCTGTCATATTGCTTGAAAGCGGCGAAACACCAGAGAAACCACATCCGGTATCTTTTACGGCGATCTGCAAGTAAGTCTGAGTTTCATCTAAATACACCTCGATTAATACACTGCCTTGCTCGGTGAATTTAATCGCATTATCAACTAATTGGCCAATGATCCACGCCAGGTGTTCATGATCACAGGCAATAACCAATGATGTAGAAAATGAAAACTCGGTCTCTAATGCTATCTTTTTCCGCTGTGCTTCATATTCATGGGGTGAAATCGCCTGCATTAGCGTTTGAGTAAGATCATCTGGCACCACCGACACCTGAATATCTCCTTGCTCCCAACGACTAAACTCTTGAATTGCATTCAATTGGTTAACTAATTGCTTCGCCGACACCTCTACTTGTGTCAGCTGTGATTGCGCCCCATCTTGGCGGTATAGGTTTAAAAAACCCAAAATAGCTTGTAAAGGCGTTCTTAACTCATGACTTGCACGAGCAAGAAAGTGCGTTTTCATGGTTAAGGCATGCTGCGTTTCTTGTTTTTGAAGTTCAAGAGAGTCGATTGTATCCCTTACCTTTTTCTCCATTGGTTTAAAGATAAATACCACTTCTAACCAAAGCACAACGATTGCACTAACCCAGAATACAAATTCAAACAAACGTGTTAATGCCACTTTACGATTAGCACCTTGTTCAAAAAGTTGCACAGCTTGTTGTTGATAAAATAGTAATACCTGTGCTTCATTGGCCATCTTAATAGCCACTTCTGCATTGAAGGTTTTAGAGTCATATAACGCTAAAAAGTCTAGGCTCCGTTTATTCAAATTAGCCGGCGCATCAAAATACAATGTCATTAACGCTTCAGACAAAAATACATATTCCCCCTCTTTTTCACCTAGGATCATCTGGTGATTGGCCGAAAATACGCGCACACTTTTATCCAACTCTGTAAAAAGTATCTGAGTGAGCTTTTGCTCTTTTTTATAAAAAACAATTTGATTGACGTGTAACGCTATTTTCTGTGCCAACATACGCTGCATACCTGCACGATTAATAAGCTCCGCATCTTCTTGTTTTTGCTGTAAAAGGTATTGCATCGCTGCAGCCGCCAATGTGACTAATACCCCCATTACCAACACTGCGATAAAATAACGGCTGCGCATAGACTTAATGATATTACGCATATTAACTTATCCATCCTATTTGCCATAAAGTGTAGTGTAAAAATTGAAAACTAACATAACCTCACTTGACACCTAGATGGCTAAAGTGTTTCAATGCGTGCTCACCCTATTTGAGGGTCAATGTAAACTCACCGAGTAATATGTTGGCCTAGGGCTGGAAGAGGTGCGTTATTCAGGTACTTGTGTTGAGGAGAGCAAACTCCCATGACACACAAGGAGGGGAATTAACGCCGAGAAATATATACTATTTGCTCAGTATACATTTCGGGCGACTGGGTTGAATCCCAGCGACTGTCACCAATTGCAGCGTTAATCATATTAACAACGCACATATGTTTGGTGGAGAGCTTCTGGTCTTAAAATAATAAGGCCACTCGCCTTGTCATTTTTAAGTCCATTGCTCTTCGAATTTTAACTGTTCGAAGTTTGGACTCACTCCAGACCCCGAACAAGATATAAGTTCGGTAGAGATGAAATCACGATACGATTTATCCAACTATCCGTTGTGGACAGCCTTAGTTACGCCTTTTGATGCGAATAACCAAGTTGACTATAACACTTTACATTCGCTTGTGAATGAACAAGCGCAAGCAAATAACGGTATTCTCCTGCTTGGCAGTACTGGTGAAGGGCTGGCCTTAAGCTCTGCTGAGCATAAGTGCATTGTCGAGACTGTTTGCAACATGCAATTAGACGTCCCTATTATGGTGGCTGTGGGCGGCATGAACTTGCAAGATCAATCTGAATGGGTGGCGTTTTGTAATACCCAGCCGATTCATGCACTGTTGCTTGGCTCTCCGTTATACACAAAACCTGGGGTAGTCGGCCAAACACAATGGTTTGACACCCTGCTGAGCGCCACTGACTTACCTTGTATGTTATACAACGTACCTGGACGCAGTGGGGTATCCATCACACCCCAAGTGCTCAAAAATCTAGCCCACCATAAAAATTTATGGGCACTCAAAGAGGCCAGCGGTGATATTGGAGTGTTTGAAGCTTTCAGAAAAGCCAATCCAACTCTCGCTATTTTTAGTGGCGATGACGGCCTCATGCCATATTTTGCTCAAGCCGGAGCTGCTGGACTCGTATCCGTGGCCGCAAATGCCTGGCCAAAGCAAACCGCTGAGTTTGTTCGTCGCTCGTTAGCGGGGACTTTTCCTAACTTGTTTACAACTTGGACTGATGCTGTTGATAGCCTATTTTCAGTGGCTAATCCCATTCCAGTCAAAGTATTAATGCATGTACAGGGCAAACTTAGTACCCCTAATTTACGTCCTCCATTAACGCACCTAGAGTTGCCGTGTACTCAGGCAATTGACCGTGCAAACACCACAATTTTATCTTGGAATTAAGGCAGTTATTATGAGCTGGTTAGAACTATTAAACAATTTAGAAAATGGCAGTGTACGTGCTGCGACACAAGACGAACAAGGCAACTGGCACGCTAATATCGAAGTAAAGCAAGGTATTTTAGAAGCTTTTAAAAATGGCAATAATATTGAATTCCCGGGTGGTTTTGTTGATAAACATAATTTAGCGCCACAAGGGTTTGCAGCTGAAGCAGGCGTTCGTATGGTCCCTGGTGGCAGTAGTGTTCGCCGTGGTGCGCATGTTGCATCGGGTACCATTATCATGCCACCTGCATATGTGAATATCGGTGCCTATATAGGTGAAGGTACTATGGTCGATAGCCACGCATTAGTAGGATCATGTGCTCAAGTAGGTAAAAATGTACATTTAAGTGCCGCAGTCCAACTTGGTGGTGTACTTGAGCCTATCGGTGCAAGCCCTGTCGTTATTGAAGACGACGCATTTATCGGTGCAGGCTGTGTGATTGTTGAAGGTGTTGTGGTAAAAAAAGGGGCCGTTTTGGCACCCGGCGTACGTTTATCAGCGACGATCCCTGTCTATGACTGCATCAACGAGCGTCAACTAGACAAAGGCGAAGCTATTCCAGAAAATGCCATTGTTATTCCAGGCTCTCGACCATCGTCAAGTAAGTGGGGCCGTGAGCAAGGCTTGAATATGTCGTGTGCACTTATCGTCAAATATCGTGATGAACAAAGCGATGCTTCTTTAGAATTAGAAGAGGTATTACGATAATGACTTTTTTGAGCACACCATTACGTCAAACTATTACTGAATTGACTAAACAAGAACATACTCCGTTTTTTGTTTATGACTTAGATGGCTTACTGTCACACCTAAAACCACTCACAGAGCAATCTGTTGTGAAGCTATGGTACGCAGTTAAAGCTAATCCTTTATCTAACGTGATCCAAACCTTAGATAAAGCGGGGTTTGATTTTGATGTGGCCAGTAACGGTGAACTTGACCAAGTTTTACGTCAAGGTATCGATGCCAGCCGAGTGCTCAATACTGGACCTGCCAAATCAAAAAGGCAGATCCAGCACTTTCTGTCACAAGGTGTACGTACCTTTGTGGCAGAAAGCCATAATCAAGTTAAGTGGCTTAATGATGCTGCTGAAGACTTAAATATTCAACTGCGTATTTTACTTAGAGTACAGTTGCGCTGGCCTGAAGGTGAGAAAAACCCACTTGGTGGTGATAGTCTAACGCCTTTTGGATTAGGCGTTGAACAATGGCACTCGTTGCAAATAAGTAAATACCAAGCCCTGAATTTTGTTGGTCTGCACATTTTCCAATGGGGCAACATGTTAAGTACAGAGAAGCTCGCGCAACTTTGGACGCAAATGGTGCCGCCACTAAAAGCTCTGGCCGATAACTTGGGCTTCAAATTAGACATATTAGACTTAGGCGGTGGCTTAGGGATCCCTTACTCTGAAAACGATGCTCAGTTAACTTGGCCAACTTTGATTGACGCACTCGCACAAATTAAGGCATCAGCTGGCGCAACAGAGCTGTGGATGGAGCTTGGCCGATACGCTGTGGGAGAGTTTGGTCATTATGCCAACCCTGTCGTCGAACAAAAACAAAACTATGATGAGCACCAACTTATTATGTCGGGTGGTATTAATCACCTGTTGCGTCCAGCAGTGACCAACCAAGCATTCCCTTGTGAACTACTACGTAATTCAAGCGCGGCATCTCGCAGCTATGTGCTCCATGGCCCGTTATGCACAGCCTTAGATAATTTAGGCTATCACACGTTACCTAAAGATATACACGAGCAAGACTGGTTGGTATTCAGCCAATGCGGCGCGTATGGCTTTACAGAAAGTATGCCCTACTTTTTATGTCATGAATTACCAGCTGAGTATGTGATTGAGCACGGCAAAATATGCCACGTCAGAGCTATGCAGCATGCCAGTGATTATTTAAGATAAGGAGCCAATATGACCCCAATTAAGCAAGAAAATATTCAAGTGGGTGAAATAGCAAACGGGTTACCATTAACGATTCCTGTGTATCGTTTAAAAGGCAATGGCACCGGCCCACGCGTCTATATTCAGGCCAATATGCATGGTGCAGAAGTGCAAGGCAATGCCGTTATTTATCAATTACTAGAACAGTTGCAACAACAGACATTGGCTGGTGATATTACGTTAGTCCCTTACGCCAACCCTATTGGATGTAACCAAAAGTCTGGGGAATTTACGCTAGGCCGCTTTGACCCAATTACAGGCACCAATTGGAATCGCATGTATCAAAGCCATCTACCATTAGTGGATACCTTTGTTGCTGAACATCTCGACAGCTCCTTAAGCGAAATTAAAAACCAGTTCTCAGCAGCTTTAGTACAAGCGACACAAGCTATGCTTGATGGGCCAGCATACAGTATAAATACCGGTAAACGCATAGCTTTAAACCTACAACGCTTAGCCCATGAAGCCGACATTGTACTGGACTTACACACTGGCCCTATTTCATCTAAACATCTATATTGCCCAGAATATGCCAAGGCGAGTGCCAGTTACTTTAATATTCCCCATGTGCTGCTCATTCCCAACGACTTTGATGGTGCACTTGATGAAGCCAGTTTTTGTCCGTGGTGGGCATTGAGTGAAGCCTATAAAAAACAGGGGCGAGATATACCTGTTTTAGTTGAAGCATTCACTGTTGAACTTGGCTCCCAAGAAAAAATTGACTTAACCGAAGCCAAAGCAGATGCAGCAAGTCTACTCAGCTACTTAAGCTATAAAGAGGTGTTGCTAAACTCGCCATTTAAACCACAAGCAATGGTCCGCTACGGTTGTATGCTGCAAGATTACCTAGCCTACTATGCACCAATGGGTGGCATGGTTGAATACACAGCGGTACTGGGCAGCCATATAAAAGCAGGTGACACAATCGCTCATATTTTGCGCATGGAGCGTTACCTGTCGGAGCAACCTTTGCACAGCATCACTTTAGATAAAGATGCCATTGCTATCCTGCATTTTGCGTCTGCAAGCGTCAACCAAGGAACTGAGTTGTATAAGTTCTTTACTAATTACTTTGAGCTATAACTCAATCACAATATTGCGTGAGAGTAAGCTGGTATCAACCTGCTTACTAAGGAATGGCGGCGATGCCGCCAACCTTTTTCCATTCAGATCCGCTAACTCGCATACTTGACCCCAAACCTAAACAGCAGTTATTCATCCTCATTTAATATAAAGCGGTGTATAATTGTCACTTCAATAATATTCTATGAAACAATACACTATGGAACTGCGTTCACTTGTTTTTGGTACTTTACTTTCAGGACTTTCATTTACAACTCTCGCTGAGACACCTGCAAACAACGATGAGATTGATCTAGTTAAGCAATGCATTCTGAATGAAATTATTGGTGGCGATAAAAAGCAAACAATTGAGCAACTGAGGATTCGATGCGCTAAGCTGGATGCCGCAAAACGGCTCAGTTCTTTAGATAAGCGCGTAGCGCGAGAGCGAGTCGGTGAAAAAAACCGTAATGTACTTACACCACATCACCGTAACTATATTTTGCCTGTATCCTACATAAGCAACCCTAATAATCGCCCTTTCGATGGTCTTAAGAATATTGATGCGGAAGCGGGTGAGCCGCTTGATAACTTTGAAGCGAAATATCAACTGTCTCTTAAAATACCACTTTATAGCGATTTTTCTGATAGTGATCAGGCCATTTATATGGGCTTCACTTTACAATCTTACTGGCAGCTTTATAACAAAGATATCTCTTCACCGTTTCGTGAAACCAATTATGAGCCAGAACTATTCTGGGTTAACTTCTTAGATGATGAAAATGTCCTTTGGGGTGATGAAATGGCGATAGTGTTAGGTATCTCTCACCAATCTAATGGCAGAAGTCAACCTAACTCACGTTCTTGGAACCGTATTTATGCAAATTTCATATGGGAAAATAATGGTTTTGTCTTCAGTTTCAAACCTTGGTATCGACTGCCAGAAGAGCGTAAAACTGATGTACTTACGGCCAAAGGAGACGACAATCCAGATATTCATAAATATATGGGTTACTTCGAGCTCAGTGGGGTGTATAGATATAAAGAGCATGAATTTGGCTTTACTGCGCGAAATAACCTTAACAGCGACAATCGGGGCGCTCTACAAATTGACTGGTCATTCCCTATCTGGGGAAAATTACGCGGCTACGCACAATACTTTAATGGCTACGGTGAAAGCTTGATTGACTATAACGCAGACATTCAACGATTTGGGGTGGGTATACTGCTTACCGATATTTTATAAATACCACGCTCTACCCTGAAAATAGACCCACGATATAAAAAAGCGCCCTGTTTATGGCGCTTCTTATTGTCATTACTCGTCTTCAGATAGGCTTTTTCTATCTCGCCTTTGATAAAATATTGCAGCAAGTAAATAACCAACACATACATACATGTTCAATATAGGAATACAGGATGAAATTATTGCAGGCTTTTTCCTGAAACCCTTTAACTTCGCAATCAATAAATTAAACGGCAACGCTATTATTATGGATACTATGCCGCCTAGTAGTATCGGCGGTAGTTCTCCTGTCTTGAATAGTTCTAAAAATTCCATGTGACACCTTATATATTATTCTGGGGAAATGGGCACTATGGTCACACTTCCTCCGCCACTACCACCCATCCAACCTTCGCTGTACACCACCGTAACTGCAATACCGTATTCAGCAGCCTTATCTAAAAAGCGCTCTAAAGCCGCACTACTGCTAAATGTATACTGGCCTTGAATCGATGCACCAGCATCGGGGATTCTATTGCCATTGGCATCGCGCGCGCTGTTAGCTTTATAATTCAATTTTAAAACAGCACTTCCCAATGTTGAAGCTGTCATTAACAAGATCGATCCATCTTCAAACTTAAACCTCAGTTCAAGACCGTTTAACGGACCAATAAACGAGCCCCCAACAATTGATGTTAATTGTGCTGACCAATACGTGAGTGGATAAGCAGATTGATACCAGCTATCTAACTTATCGTGGTTACTAAAATTTTGCGACAAACTCCATGCACTCCCTAACCCTGAAGAGGATGGGACTGGCACCGTAGTTGATGCCTCTATACTATTGAAATACGTATGCGCTTGATTCACTCTGTTCTGCAAATCTGAAGAAGTTGCGATATATCGACCGGTCACCACAGTGACTAATTCACCGCGACGATCTAACTCTGGTCTAGACGTCACTCTAAACGACTTAACTAAGCCATTTTTAATACTAATAACATGCACATTATACTCAGAGCTAACACTGTCATACTCAGTCATCTCTTTCACTTTACTCACCGCTTTGGTGTGCATTTGCACTGCCGAAGAGCACGGATTACAAGTCACATTAATCGCAGCTTTGCTATCGTGAGTAAATAAAAAAAGTAAAAAACAAAATGTATTAATAAGAAGTTTGCTATGTTTCATTTTCTATGTCCTTATAGGTAATTGCAGTTATCCATTAACTGACAATTTACAAGCTAGACCAAGAGCTGATATTAAGCAATTATTTAGTAGGTAATAACACGAAAAAAATAGTATTTAAGTTTTATTTTTAAATCGATGTGTTATTTAAGGATACGCGCTATCCTGTTCTTAACATGCAAATTATGAACAACGCGTGCTCCTGCTATGCTAAAGGCGATGAACTTTAGTGCATCACCTTTAAATTTATTGAGACCATCAAATATTATTTGAGTTGCTGAGTGAGCCAATACAAATCTGAGTGAATACCTGCGGCGGTGACTTCTTTACCTGCACCAGGCCCTTGGATAACAAGCGGGTTTTGTTCATACCACACGCTTTTGATCACAAAAATGTTGTCACCCGGTGTCAAATTCGCAATCGCCGAGCCTGCCTCAGCAAAAGCAATTCCAACTTTTGCAGTCACTGTACCACTATCGCTAATAATTAATTGCCCTGTGTAACGTAGCGATTTACCTTCATCATCTGCTTGTTGGTATTTCACAGCATAAAATGTGTCTAATTCATCACGTTTCGCTAAAAAATCATCCCAACTACCTTCAGCTAAATGCACCGGCATTAAAGGCTCTAATGCAATATCATCAACATCAAGTTCTAAGCCTAAATCACGCGCCAATATGAGCAACTTTCGCTGCATATCTCTACCTGATAAGTCTTCTCTAGGGTCTGGTTCGGTATACCCCATCTCTTGTGCAGCGAGCACCAAGTCAGAAAACTTTTGATCTGCAGTAAAACTGCTACATAACCAAGAAAGAGTACCTGAAAACACCCCTTCAATTGACGTGATCACATCACCGCTATTTTGTAAGTCAGCCAATGCAAAATTGATTGGTAAACCTGCACCAACACTGGTGTTATAACGCCAATGCAAATTACGCTCACGTTGCTGCTCTCGTAATGATTGATACCAACCTCTGTCGGCAGTACCTGCGTATTTATTGGCGCTTATCAAATGACAATCACTGGCCACAAAGTCTGGATACAGCAAACTAAATGCTTCACTTGCGGTGATATCAATCACCACTTTATGTTCATAATCTAACTCTGAAATGTGTTCAACAAGCGACTTACTGTTGTAACTCTGCGCTTCATTTTTCCATTGTGTCTGCCATGCCGATAACTCGATACCGCTCGGTGAAAACACCATCTCTTTTGAGCGCAGTAAACCAACAACCTTTAAATCAAACTGTGATTGCAAACGGGTAATTTGCTGCTCGCATTGTTGTAAAAATACATCTCCGACATTACCAATGCCGGCAATAATTACCGCAATCTCCCGACCTTTATTGATAAGCTTATCGTGCAATACAGCCAAAAGATCACTGTCTAATGCCTGATCGGTCAAGAACAAAGCGTAATCACTGTCTTGATGAGCAAAGCGAACGACCACTTCACGATCATGGAATAATTGCTCGGCTTGCTGCTTGAGCCCTGAGAGCTCTGAGGAAGACGCAACCAGTGCACACCCTTGCAAGTTGCTTTCTACAATATTAATGCGCCCAGCGAGCTGCTGTGCAACAATATGCGTGAATGTTGCAGGCAACAGTAAATACGCTTCACCATTAACAATAAAATGATGAATACTGTGCTGAATAAGCTGACTTAACGTACGTACTTCACCCTTCGCTAAGTTTTCTACGCGCACTAAATCAAGGTTCTCAAAGGTGGTAATAAAGCGTTTTGCTTTGCTATACCCTTCTTTTACTATTTCTGTAGGTGACGCTTCAGGCTCATAACTGCTGCGCACTTGTAGCTTGATGTTGCTTCCCTTTAAAGGAGAGAGTGTCTTAGCATGCAGCACTGGATTACCTAGTCTTGCCAATAAATTTGCTTGAGCACGGCACACCTTTGGGTATTTCAGCGCATTGCTCACTTTACGTGGATCGGTGCTATACACCCCCTGCGTATCGGTCCAGATTGAGACGGCACTGGCATCAATATAACTGGCGAGTAGCGTAGCACTATAGTCACTGCCATTACGACCTAATGTGACGGTATTTTTATCACAATCTTGTGCAATAAACCCGGTAACCACATAGACCACTGCATCTTGCAACTGGGCATAACATGTTGCTTTATTCTGTTGATGTAGCAATTGCGCATCATGCAACGTAAACAATTGGCGGGCATCAATGCTGCGTGCCGCTACTTTAAGCTCATTTAGATAATGCGCTAATAACCGAGCCGACCATAGCTCACCATGGGCTAGTAAGGGAGATTCTTGTAATTCTGATTGTTGCGCTAATTGAGTAATGGCAACTAACTCAGCGTCTAGCTGCGCTTTGAGTGCTCGGTGTACATCGCCAGAGAACAACTCGTCAACCAGCTCACTCTGGTGCTTTTCCAACTGAATCAATACGTCTGAAAACGCTTGTTGATCTTGCTGTTGATAACTTTGCCAAAGCTTCACTAACGTGTTTGTGGTTTTACCCGCCGCAGAAACCACCACACAATCACCACTTTTACAATGCCCAAGTATTATTTGAGCAACGGCTTGATAGCGTGACGCAGAGCTTAAGCTTGAGCCACCGAATTTATGTACTACTCTTGTCATTTTTCTACCACAAAACCGTATGAGCCGGTGTTAATTTAAAGGTTTTTGCCTCATCAGATCCTGTGCTTTGACCTGGTGTAGTGCGTTTAAACGCTTGCTCTAGATCAGCCACCAAGTCATCTAGTTCTTCAATACCCACAGAAATTCGGATCAGCGTATCTCCTACGCCCGCTTCAAGACGAGCTGTCGCATCCATACCCGCATGTGTCATGGTCGCAGGATGACAGATTAAGCTCTCTACGCCACCCAGTGATTCCGCCAATGAAAACTCTTTTAAAGAGGTCAAGAATGCAGCAGAGTCATTTAACCCGCCTTTTATGTCAAAGCTCACCATGCCACCGAAGCCAGCTTGCTGCTTTTTGGCCAATTCATGTTGTGGATGAGATTCTAAACCAGGGTAATACACTTGACTAACATAGTCCGATTGCTCTAAGTATTTGGCAATCGCCAAGGCATTTTCTTGATGCTGCTTTAAACGTACATTCAGCGTTCGTAAGCCACGAAGCGTTAAATAGCTATCAAAGGGCGCGCCCGTAATGCCAATGTTATTTGCCCACCATGCTAGCTCCTCACCCAGGTCCGTAGTACGTGCGATCACGGCACCACCGACCACGTCTGAATGACCATTAATATATTTAGTGGTTGAGTGAACCACAATGTCTACACCAAACTTAATGGGGTTTTGTAATGCCGGTGACAAAAAAGTGTTATCTGCAGCCACTAATGCACCTGCTTGCTTAGCGGTTTTCACCACAGCTTCTATGTCTGTCAGGCGAAGAATAGGGTTGCTCGGTGTCTCAATCCATACCACTTTTGGCTTTATATCTAAAATTTGCTGATAGCTTTCAGACTGTGTTAAATCAAGTACTACAAGGTTTAATAAGCCACGCTTTTGCAATGATGTGAATAAACGATAACTGCCGCCATAACAGTCATGGGGGATCACCAACGTATCATCGCTATTTAATAGTTGCGTCACTAAGTGAACAGCAGACATACCCGTTGCGGTAATAATGCCTCTTTCTCCGCCTTCTAACTGAGTTAATGTTTCAGCTAAAATATCTCGATTAGGGTTACCACTGCGACCATAATCATAATCTCGTTTGGTATCAAAATCTGCAAATGAGTACGTAGTTGATAGGTATAACGGCGGTACGACCGCACCATGGTGCTTGTCTGCTTCTATGCCATGGCGTACTGCGATGGTTGATTTATTACGTTCACTCATATCATCACCTAGATAGTTGGATGTTTAGACGTCTAAAAGGTTAGATTAATAAATACTAGAAGTCAAAACATTTATACTGCTAAATGGCTATTTACTTAGTATTTGACTATCTTATTTAAACCGATAAAATTTCGCCACTTCAAAAAAATGATCGCGAATACGATCGAACGAAGCACTTACTATGGCAAGTAAAGGGGCTTTTGCCTAGACCATCACAAACAATGTCATATAATGACAACCAGTAAGTACATAGTTCCGTCGGATAGGCACTACAAAATAAAGGCAACAACAACATTATGGCTAAATGGAATGGTGAATATGTTCACCCGTATGCAGAACACGGTAAAAAGTCTGAACAAGTAAAAAAGATCACTGTATCAATCCCGTTGAATGTATTGAAAGTGTTAACTGACGAGCGTACTCGCCGACAAGTTAATAATTTACGTCATGCAACCAATAGCGAGCTACTGTGTGAAGCATTTTTACATGCATTTACTGGGCAACCTTTGCCAAACGATGAAGATTTACGAAAAGATAATCCAGAAAAAGTACCTGAAGAAGTGCGTCAAATTATGGAGTCTATGGGGTTAGAAGTGCCTATCATTGATGAAGAATAGTCAATTAGAAGCTCCTTCGGGGGCTTCCTATTCTTGTTTAATTTCGAAAAAATGATTTCTTTCGATAACTTCGAACTTTCAAACCGCATTTTTGCAACTTTAATCATCATTCATATCTGACAACTTCCACAATCTAAAACGTTATGTGGGCAATACACTCCCAAGTGATAAATACCGAGATCGACATATAAGGGCTACGGCTGTACCCATATAAAACGGCTTTAGTATCTACTTCATTAAAATATCACTCACTCTCGCGAATGAGATCTCGCATTCATTGCGTCAAAAGATGATTCATGTCGAATAATTACATGCCGAAACTTTTGCTTCATTGCCACACCATCTATCGATCTAACATCTCACCATTTACTTAAAAATGAGGAGAAGGCACTTTGTACAAAGAGAAAAATGAGAGTATCCAAATGAAGATGATTAAGAAAATACATATTAGTAGGTATCGTTAGGGGTCAATATCAAGATAGATGGAATCGATATTCTGGATAAACAAAAGCCCCAACCAAAGGCCGGGGCTTTCAAAGACAAATCTTAAATTAGTTTAAAACTAAAATTAAGCTTGCTTAGGACGTGCAATAACGTCTACTAAAGTCCAAGATTTATTCTTAGAGATAGGTGCACATTCACGAATAGTAACTGTGTCGCCTGCTTTAGCTGTATTGCTCTCGTCATGTACGTGCAACTTAGTTGTACGCTTGATGTATTTACCGTAGATCGGGTGCTTAACCTGACGTTCGATACCTACAACAATAGACTTTTCCATCTTATCGCTGATCACACGACCTTGAAGAGTACGGATTTTATCAGTCATTATGCACCTGCCTTCTGGTTGATAACCGTTTTAACACGCGCAATACTGCGACGTACTTTTCTTAACTCGTGAGTCTGAGCTAGCTGACCAGTGCTTACTTGCATGCGCAGGTTGAACTGCTCACGTAGAAGCTCAAGAAGTTCAGCATTAAGCTCTTCAACGCTTTTGTCTTTAAGTTCGCTAGCTTTCATCACATTACCGTCCGAGTTACAAATGTTGTTTTGAAAGGTAATTTACGAGCTGCAAGGTTAAATGCTTCGCGAGCAAGCTCTTCCGGCACACCTTCCATCTCATAAAGTACTTTGCCTGGCTGGATTTCTGCAACCCAGTACTCAACAGAGCCTTTACCTTTACCCATACGAACTTCAAGCGGTTTGTTTGTGATTGGCTTATCTGGGAATACACGGATCCAGATTTTACCTTGACGCTTTACGTGACGTGTCATAGCACGACGAGCTGCTTCAATTTGACGCGCAGTCATTCGACCACGGCCTGTTGCTTTCAAACCGAAAGAACCGAAGCTTACTTTGTTTCCGCTTGTAGCAAGACCACGGTTGCGGCCTTTATGCATTTTACGGAATTTTGTACGTTTTGGCTGTAACATTAATCGCTACCCCTTACTTAGCACTTTTTTTGGCTTTCTTCGGTGCACGTTTAGCTGGCTTCTCTTGCTCTTGAACTAGTGGTAAACCACCAATTACTTCGCCTTTGAAGATCCAAACTTTAACACCGATGATGCCGTAAGTGGTTAAAGCTTCAGAAGTTGCGTAGTCGATATCAGCACGTAGAGTATGTAGAGGTACACGACCTTCACGATACCACTCAGAACGTGCGATTTCAGCGCCGCCTAGACGACCACTTACTTCAACTTTGATACCTTTAGCACCAATGCGCATTGCGTTTTGTACCGAGCGCTTCATAGCACGACGGAACATAACACGACGCTCTAACTGAGATGCAATACCGTCAGCAACTAATTGTGCGTCAAGTTCTGGCTTACGTACTTCAGAAATATTAATCTGAGCAGGAACACCAGCGATCTTAGTTACAGCTTGACGAAGTTTTTCAACATCTTCGCCTTTTTTACCGATAACAACACCAGGACGAGCTGTATGAATTGTTACACGGATAGATTTAGCTGGACGCTCAATAACGATTTTAGACACAGAAGCCGCTTTCAATTCCTTAGTAAGGAATGTACGTACTTTGTGATCGCCAAAAAGCTGTGCAGAGAAATCTTTTGTACTCGCGTACCAGGTAGAAACCCAAGGTTTAGAGATACCTAGGCGAATACCAGTAGGATGAACTTTTTGTCCCATTACTTATATCTCCTAGCTATCTGAAACCACAACAGTGATGTGGCTTGTACGCTTAAGGATGCGGTCTGCGCGTCCTTTAGCACGTGGCATAATACGCTTCATTGTAGGACCATCGTCCACAAAAACCGTAGCTACACGTAGCTCATCAATGTCAGCACCTTCGTTATGCTCTGCGTTAGCAATAGCAGACTCAAGTACTTTCTTAACCAATACAGCCGCTTTTTTAGGGCTGTATGCCAGGATTTCTAGTGCGCGATCTACCGGAAGTCCGCGGATCTGATCTGCAACTAGACGTGCTTTTTGCGCCGAACCAGAGGCGAATTTGTGTTTAGCTAATGCTTCCATCATATTCCCCTATTAACGCTTCTTCGCTTTCTTATCCGCAGCATGGCCGCGGTAAGTACGAGTAGGTGCAAACTCACCTAGTTTGTGACCGATCATTTCGTCTGTAACGAATACAGGTACGTGCTGACGACCATTATGGACAGCGATGGTCAATCCGATCATGTTAGGGATGATCATTGAACGACGGCTCCAAGTCTTTATAGGCTTCTTGTCACCGCTTTCCAACGCCTTCTCTACCTTCTTCAGCAAGTGTAGGTCTATAAATGGACCCTTCTTGAGAGAACGTGGCATGGCAATTCCTCAACTATTACTTAGTACGACGACGTACTATTAGTTTATCCGTACGCTTGTTCTTGCGCGTTTTAGCACCTTTAGTAGGCTTACCCCATGGAGACACAGGGTGACGACCACCAGAAGTACGACCTTCACCACCACCGTGTGGGTGATCAACCGGGTTCATGGCAACACCACGAACTGTCGGACGAATACCACGCCAGCGGTTAGCACCTGCTTTACCTAGTGAACGAAGCATATGCTCAGCATTGCCTACTTCACCTAAGGTAGCGCGACAGTCAGACTCAACTTTACGTACTTCGCCTGAACGAAGACGTAGAGTCACGTATTGACCTTCACGTGCTAGGATTTGAACGTATGCACCAGCAGAGCGTGCAATTTGCGCACCCTTACCAGGTTTTAACTCTACGTTGTGTACAGTCGAACCTACAGGCATGTTACGCATCGGTAATGTGTTACCAGCTTTGATAGGTGCATCAACACCTGACTGGATCTGATCACCGGCTTTAAGGCCTTTAGGTGCAATGATGTAACGACGCTCACCGTCTGCATATAATACAAGAGCGATGTTTGCGCTACGGTTAGGATCATACTCTAAACGCTCAACAGTGGCTGGAATGCCATCTTTAGTGCGTTTGAAGTCGATTAAACGATAGTGTTGCTTATGACCACCACCGATATGACGAACCGTGATACGACCGTTGTTGTTACGACCACCTGATTTAGAGTTTTTCTCTAAAAGCGGTGCGTATGGCTTACCCTTGTGTAGCTCAGAGTTAACCACTTTAACGACGTGACGACGACCCGCAGAAGTTGGTTTACACTTTTGAAGTGCCATAATTCTAACTCCCCTTATTACTCGGCGCCGCCGACAAAGTCTAGCTCGCTACCTTCTTTAAGAGTAACGTAGGCTTTTTTCCAGTCGCTACGACGACCGAAACGTTGACCTGTACGTTTTGTTTTACCCTTAACGTTTAGAGTGCGAACACCAGTTACTTCTACTTCAAAAAGCTTCTCAACTGCCGCTTTAACTTCAGCTTTAGTTGCATCGTTTACTACTTTGAAAACAATCGTGTTGTTTTCTTCAGCAGCGATCGTGCTTTTCTCAGAGATGTGTGGAGCAAGAATTACTTTTAAAAGACGTTCTTCACGGATCATGCTAGCGCCTCCTCAAGTTGCTTAATAGCACCTGCAGTAATAAGTACCTTATCGAATGCGATTAGGCTTACTGGGTCGATGCCAGCTACATCACGAGTGTCAACCTTATAAAGGTTACGTGAAGATAGGAATAGATTCTCATCTACTTCTTCAGTCACGATAAGCACGTCTTTAAGCTCAAGTTCTTTAAGCTTAGAAACTAATTCTTTTGTTTTTGGTGCTTCAAGACCAAAACTTTCAACAACGATTAAACGCTCTTGACGAACAAGCTCAGACAAAATGCTTTTGATTGCACCGCGATACATCTTACGGTTAACTTTTTGGCTGTGGTCTTGCGGCTTAGCTGCAAAACTTACACCACCGCTGCGCCAGATCGGGCTGCGGATTGTACCAGCACGTGCACGGCCAGTACCTTTTTGAGCGAATGGTTTTTTACCACCGCCTCTAACTTCAGAACGTGTCTTCTGAGCACGAGTACCTTGGCGAGCACCTGCTGCATATGCAACAACTACTTGGTGTACCAATGCTTCGTTAAACTCACGTCCAAAAGTAGCTTCGGAAACTTCAAGCGCGCCAGCGCCTTTAATTGCTAATTCCATCACTAAATCTCCAGGACTTATGCTTTAACAGCAGGTTTAACGATAACGTCGCCGCCAATAGCGCCAGGTACAGCACCTTTAACTAGAAGCAGATTACGTTCAGCGTCAACACGTACTAGTTCAAGATTCTGAGTCGTTACACGCTCAGCACCCATATGACCGGCCATTTTCTTACCTTTAAACACCTTACCAGGTGATTGGTTTTGACCGATTGAACCAGGAGCACGGTGAGACAAAGAGTTACCGTGTGTAGCGTCTTGCATGCTGAAGTTCCAGCGCTTAACACCACCTTGGAAACCTTTACCTTTCGAAGAACCGGTAACGTCTACTTTGTTGATATCAGTAAATAATTCAACAGTAAGTTCATTACCTACTTCAAAATCGCCTTCACCACCATTTAGGCGGAATTCCCACAGGCCACGACCCGCTTCAACACCAGCTTTTGCGAAATGACCCGCATCTGCTTTGTTTACACGGCTTGCTTTTTTCTCGCCTGCAGTAACTTGAAGCGCATTGTAACCGTCTGTTGCGTCAGATTTGATCTGAGTAACACGGTTAGGAGTTGCTTCAATAACTGTCACAGGGATAGATACACCATCTTCAGTGAAGATGCGTGTCATACCCACTTTACGACCGACTAGACCTAATGCCATTTTCCTAAAACCTCTCTAATCTTCCGATTAACCCAGGCTGATTTGAACATCAACACCAGCAGCAAGGTCTAGGCGCATTAGAGCGTCTACAGTCTTGTCAGTTGGTTCTACGATGTCGATCAGACGTTTATGGGTGCGGATCTCATATTGATCTCGCGCATCTTTGTTCACGTGCGGAGAAGTCAATATTGTAAAACGTTCAAAGCGAGTTGGAAGTGGGATTGGACCACGTACCTGAGCGCCAGTGCGTTTCGCTGTTTCCACGATTTCCGCCGTTGATTGGTCAATCAAACGGTGGTCAAAAGCTTTTAGGCGAATACGAATGCGTTGATTTGACATTCTTTAACAACCTCAATTAAAAGAGCATTTAAAAAGAGCATAAAAATACCACCAGAACAAAATAATAAATTATTTGCCGGTTGGGATCTTTATTTCTACCATTGAACTCCAAATCGGAGTTCCTGTTTTAGCTTGAAATCCAAGCTCTATTTGCTTTCTAACTGTCTGCAACAGTAGAAAGTCCGCACATTATAATGATATTGGCGATAAATGCAACAAGCAATACTAAGTTTTATTTCATGTTCTGTTTAATCATTCAGAGTAAGCTTAAACTAACTACACCTTTTATATGTGCACTTTTACACTAATCTAATATAGTGCATTATCTCCAATTCAAGCTGAAATGGTCAGTCCAGTGAAAGCTTGCTATGCTATCACAAATTTTTAAATGTGGTGTTTTATGAGACTTATCTCGCAAGGTTTAAATCAACTTTCACAGTGGGCTAACGCATCATTGGTGAGGACTAAACTACTTCCCGAAAACCCCGTAGCGCAATTTGAATTAAACCCTGAACTTCCAACATTTTATGTTGCTCGACTCAATGCTCGTTCTGACATTGCGGCACTCGATCGTGTCTGTAAAAAGCTAGCACTGCCTCGCCCAACACAAACACAGTCTATTGGTGAAAAGTCCATTCCTCGTTTTATTGGGCTACAAAATCCAACGCCACTGTTTTCTAAAAAAGCGAAACCCAGTAATGCGTTGGATATTGGTAAAGATATTTTTGAAGCTTTACAACTTACACCTGATTGTCAGGCCCAAATCATTCCAATCACAATACTGTGGGGCCGTAACCCAGGAAAAGAGAAACCGGGTATAGGCACGTTATTTTCACATTCTTTAACGCCTAGCTGGTTGCGAAAATGCTTTGTTTTACTATTTTCAGGCCGAGATAACTTAGTTCGCTTCAGTCAACCTATCGAGCTCAACCAACTTATCAACGACAAAGCCGATGTCGATGAATTACCACATAAACTTGTTCGTGTCGCACGAGTACACTTTCGCCGTCAAAAATTAGCAGCCACAGGTCCAAAACTTCCCTCTCGAGAACAGCTATTTAATTCTTTACTCGCGTCACCCAGTATCAAAAAGGCCATTGAAGAAGAAGCTAAAAGTAAAGGGTTAACCCATGATGAAGCGCGTTTAAACGCTCAAAACCTATTAGAAGAAATTGCAGCAAATTATTCAGATGCAATGGTCAAAGTTGGCGAACGGCTTCTCACCTGGTTATGGAATAAACTTTATAATGGAATTGAAATAAAATATGCAGAACGCGTCCATAACTTAGCCGATAAAGGCCATGAGATTATTTATGTACCTTGCCACCGCAGCCACATGGATTACCTATTACTCACATACGTGATCTATCATCAAGGACTCGTTCCTCCACATATTGCAGCAGGCGTTAACTTAAATTTCTTTCCAGCAGGCGGCATATTTAGACGTTGTGGGGCATTTTTTATACGCCGCTCATTTGCTGGTAACAAACTTTACTCTGCCGTATTCAAAGAATATTTAAGCCAGCTCTTCATTAAAGGTTATTCTGTTAAGTTTTATACTGAAGGAGGTCGCAGTCGCACTGGTCGCTTACTTCCGCCCAAAACAGGTATGTTAGCAATGACAATTCAATCCATGTTACGAGGAATAGACAGGCCGATTTCAATAGTTCCTGTTTATATTGGCTATGAGCATGTCATGGAGATTAATACCTACCTTAAAGAATTAGCAGGGAGTAACAAAAAGAACGAATCGGTATTTGCTGTCTTCAAAGCCATGAAAAACCTGAAAAACTATGGTCGTGGTTATTTAAATTTTGGTGAACCAATTAATGTAAATCAATATTTAAATGAGCATCAGCAAGGGTGGCATAACGCAATACACCCAACCAATGTGCAAAAGCCGACATGGTTAAATGCTCGTGTCGCCGGCTTGGCCGACAACATTATGACTAATATCAATAGCGCCGCTGCTTTAAATGCAGTTAATTTATTGGCCACCATTTTACTCAGCAACAGTCAATTTGCATTAAGTAAACGTAAGTTACTTTCTCAGCTAGAGTTTTATCTAAACTTACATCGAGATGCTAAGTACAACACACAAGTTACTTTACCTGAAGGCAATGCTGAGCAGCTGCTTCAACATGCCCTGCAACTCAACAAGTTTGACGTATTACAAGATGAGCTTGGGGACATTGTAACAATTAAAGAGCAGGAACGGACTCTTTTTAATTACTATCGCAATAACATTATTCATGTATTTGCCGTGCCCAGTATTATTGCTCAGCAATTAGTTAACTGCCGCACAGTCACTATACAAGAATGTGAGCAGCAATTAGCATTGCTATATCCATTTTTTGCGAAAGAGTGGTTTTTAACGCCATTGCGTGCAGGGTATATTGCTGAAATATTGAACGCCTTTGCTAACAGTGGACTCATTGAATTTGACGGTAACTCTGTCAAAGTCGCCTCTCAAAGTAATGCCGTAGCACAGTTAGAGATGCTGGGGAAAGTCATACATTTAACACTCGAGCGTTATGCAATCACAGTCAGTTTAATCGATTCCAATCAAGGGATCACACGTACGACTTTAGAATCTGAAAATGATGTACTTGCAAAACGCTTAGGGACGCTCCACGGCATTAAAAGCCCTGAGTTCTTTGATAAAAAAGTGCTGGTATCGTTTATTTCAAGCCTTAAAACTCAGGGCTATATTACTGTCTCTGAACAGCAATGTATTGAGGCTACTCAGCAACTCGCTGAGCTAAAATCTCATTTACGCGCATTGTTGCCAGCAAGTATTTGGCAATCAATTAACGACACCCTTTAGCCCTTATAACCAAAAGGGGGTTACTTCGTTACCGCATAGTAATCCTCTTTTGATATTAACCCCGCTGTCGCATAACACCTTCTTGCATCGTAGAAGCAATCAGCTCTCCATTGCGGTTAAAAAACTGACCTCTAACTAAACCTCGGCCGTTGCTGGCACTTGGGCTGTCCACACTATATAAAATCCAGTCATCTAACCTAAATGGTCGATGGAACCACATCGCATGATCAACTGTGGCAACCTGCATACTCGGGTGCATAAATGATAACCCATGAGGCTGAAGTGCCGTTGGTAAAAATTCAAAATCAGACGCGTATGCTAAAAGGTAATTATGGATCCGCCTATCATCTGGCATAGGTCCATTGGCTTTAAACCATACATGACGCTCTGGGGTTGTTTTTTGTGGCTTAAAAGGGTTTTGAAAATCTACGGGCCTCATTTCTAGAGGCATTTCGCGAGTAAATTTATGTCTTAACGGCTCCGGTATCAAATGCGCATTTTCTTGATAAAACTCTAATGACGATTTTAATGTTTCAGGTGCTGGCACCTTTGGCATATTACTTTGATGAGAAAGCCCAGGTTCATCTCCCTGAAATGAGGCTGTCATATAAAATATCGGTTTACCATATTGAATCGCACTTACACGACGAGTACTAAAGCTTTTACCATCCCGAATAGTTTCAACGTCATAGACAATAGGTTTCGCTGGGTCTCCAGGTCGCAAAAAATATGAATGCAGTGAGTTTACATATCGCGCTTCCGGCAAGGTATATTTTGCCGCTGACAAAGCCTGTCCCATAACTTGCCCACCAAAAACTTGTGGAAAGCCTAAATCTTGACTTTGACCTCGATAAATACCCAATTCAATTTCTTCTAATTTTAGTAATGACAATAAATTATCAAGTATCTGACTCATGGTACGTGCCCGCTTAGTTATCGTGATCTAATAATACTATAAATAACAACGATACCTACCCTAATTACTTATCAAAGCGCATTTAACGAACACCATATTGATTAATGATTGCATGACGACACATTTATCTACGACAATAAGACTTCACACACGAAAGAGATCCTCGCCATGGCATATTGGTTATTTAAAACTGAACCGGAGACATTCTCCATCGATGACTTAAAAAGTGCATCACAACAACGTACATTTTGGGAGGGCATCAGAAATTATCAAGCGCGCAATTTTTTACGAGATAGAGTGCAAATCGGAGATCAAGTGTTCATTTATCACTCTAGCTGTAAAATACCTGCCATTGTGGGCATTGCCGTCGTCGTCAAAGCTGCGGAAACCGACCCGCATCAATTTGACATGAATAGCGATTATTACGATGCGAAAGCCACCCACGAAGCGCCTCGGTGGGTAGGCGTAACCATCCAATATCAGCAACACTTAACCCCCATTACATTGGCCGAAATAAAAGCCAATAACGCCATTACTGAACTCGCACTCAAAAAGGCTAATCGACTATCAATCATGCCCGTCACTGACAGTGAGTGGCAATTATTAATAGCGTCGCGCTAAATTCCGGTACGTGTTGCGTTCCGCTCTCGCCCCCCAAATTGGGTGCAATCGAAAAATACAGTAATAAGACCAGCCAAGAAAAGAGCTATGAACCGATTAACCTTCCACTTTCTTCATAATTTAGAGTTCGCTGACGGGTTACTATCAAACCGAACGGTACTAGACAATCAAATATCTCCTACTCGTCACTGTCAAATGTCATTCCACTGTACCTCACTCACAAGCACTCTACTGGGGGCTATATAATGCAAAATATCACCCGCATTAATCCTATATTCCAATGGTGGATTTAAATCCAAATTTTGCCCGTTTCGGTCATGTGCTACGCCTAATAAAATTGCATTGTGATGTGTCTTAAAATAGGGAAATAGCGCGCCAAATTGATAGCTATTAACACCTTCTGGTAACTGTAAACTAAATTGTGTATCACCGTGTAGACTCGAAAGCAGCTCTTCCTGAACACGACTTGAGCCGGGGTCCTGCATGGCACGCACTAATATTTCAGCCGATTTAGCCGACGAACACTCCACGTTCTGACAGTGAGAACGTAATAAAGCAACTTTACTTTCATCCTGAAAATGCGCGCTAATATGAGCTTCAGGTTTGATAATAGGGCTTAATTTCAAAGAGGTAGTGAAAGTTTGGTCATCATCTTGTCCATCTATAATCACTTTATCTGCATCGCTGATAGCAATTCTGGCCAACTGTTCATTCTCTGTGAAACTAGTCAAACGCGCAAAATTAACTTCTGGATAGCCCAACAAAGGATGCTCTATATTGTCAGTAACAGCCAAAACGATACGTCGATTATCTCGTTTTGTGTCTGCAAGAATATAGTCAATGATTTTCTTTGTTCTGACTGGGTGCCAACCAAATATAATAATGTGATTGCGCAAATGGTAGTAATCTTTATCGCCTGTCATTGCTCGTTTTATCCAAAATGTTGCCATTTGCCCTGCTTTGCCAAGCAGAACACCAAATAAACCTAAACCAAACGGAATTTGCACTAACGCCACAACCCAACGGCCAAAATCAGTTGTGGCACTAAAATCGCCATATCCAACGGTTGAGGTTGTTACAATATAATAATAAAAAAATACATTTGCTGGCAGTAATGAGTGCTCATTTGCAAACAGTAACAACCCCCATACTAACCCCATATGCAGCGCAGTAATTAAACACAATAACCGCCAACTAGCTCGGTCAACATGAGCGCGTAATAATACTACTAAGCGTTTAAAAATAATCATAATTAGGCGTGTCGTGAAAATATATATCTACCCTACTTTATTTCAAGTTTCTTGAAAACCTTACCATGACTACACACAATAAAATAACAATAAATTCAGCTTTGGAAACTTACAGACAAACTCGTAATTTGTAATAACTTGGGTATACTAAAATATGAAATAACACGAGATAGTAGGTTGAAGAATGGCTGGTGTATTGGCTTCGGTGGATCAAAGAACACAATTAGTTGGCGAAAACCGGCTTGAGCTGTTGTTATTCCACTTACACAGTCGACATTTGTTTGCACTGAATGTATTTAAGGTGAAAGAGGTCGTGAAATTACCACACCTCAACATTATTCCCAATGCGCACCCTAAAGTATGTGGAGTGACAACAATACGTGGCGAATCAATCCCCGTCATAGATTTACGCTTAGCGATTTGCATGCCTGAGTGTGAGCGAGGCGCAGATTGTAATCTTGTTATCACCGAATATAACCGCTCTATACAAGCGTTTTTAGTTGGTAAAGTAGATCAAATTGTTAATACAACATGGTCTGATATTATGCCAACCCCCAGCTCTGTGGGTAAAAACCATTATTTAACCGCTTTAACAAAAGTAGTCCGAGAAGATATCGAGCATATTGTAGAGATCATTGACGTTGAAAAAGTATTGGCCGAAATCATAGAGTACGACATTGGTATTTCCGATAATGTGTTAGATCAGACGATTATTGAAGATTTTAAAGGCCGTAAAATACTCCATGCTGACGACTCCCCAACAGCCCGTAGGCAAGTCGCAGATACGCTTGCCCAGCTTGGTATAGAAATCATCCCTGCGACTGACGGTCAAGAGGCACTTAACTTGTTAACACAATGGGCTGATGACGGAGTAGATGTAAATGAAGAGCTCCTCGCTGTGATCACTGATGCTGAAATGCCTGTTATGGATGGGTATAGATTAACGTACGAGATTCGGAATGACTCACGCCTCAAAGATCTGTACGTAGTGCTTAACACATCTCTTAGCGGCAGCTTTAATCAAGCTATGGTTGAAAAAGTAGGATGTAATGCTTTTCTTTCAAAATTCCAGCCTGACTTACTTGTACAAGAAGTACAAAATCGCTTAAAAGCGATTCTGCCCACCAAGTAACTGGCTACTTATACAGTATTCATACTTTTATTTTCTTTTAAATTTCAAATTGTTAAATATTAAGACGCAAGGAACATCATCACAAAACTGGGAAAGCGAAGTACACAAAGGTATACTTTGCCTTCATTTTCTATAACAGGCGTGATGATGGACGTTTCTGAATTAATCGATGGTTTAAACGATAAACAGCGAGAAGCTGTTGCCGCACCACTACAGAATATGCTGGTGTTGGCGGGTGCGGGGTCTGGTAAGACTCGAGTACTTGTACATCGTATCGCTTGGTTAATGCAAGTCGAACATGCATCACCCTACAGTATATTTGCCGTAACATTTACTAATAAAGCGGCCAAAGAAATGCGCTCCCGTGTAGAGGAAACTATCAAGTCTTCTGTTGGCGGGATGTGGATTGGAACCTTTCACGGATTATCTCACCGCATCTTACGAGCGCATTACCGTGATGCTAATTTGCCCGAAGCATTCCAAATACTAGACACCGATGATCAAGTTCGTATGATCCGTCGACTGCTCAAAGCAATGAATATAGACGAAAAAAAGTGGCCTGCAAAGCAAATCGCATGGTATATCAGTGCTCGTAAAGATGAGGGCACTCGACCTAAAGATATTCAGGCTTACGATATTAATGAGCAGCTATTACTTAAAGTATATACTGCGTATCAAGAAGCATGTGATCGTGCTGGCTTAGTCGATTTTGCCGAAATTCTATTACGATGTTTTGAATTGCTACAACAGCATCCCACCCTCTTACGCCACTATCAGCAACGTTTTCGCTATATGCTAGTTGACGAATTCCAAGATACCAATAGCATCCAGTATCAATGGCTGAAATTACTTGCTGGGACTGAAAACACGATGATGATAGTGGGAGATGACGATCAAAGTATTTATGGCTGGCGAGGGGCTAAGATTGAGAATATTACCCGCTTTGTGGGTGACTTTAATGCCGAAACGATTCGCCTAGAGCAGAACTATCGCTCAACTGCCACTATTTTAAAAGCATCTAATGCACTTATTGAGAATAACGCTGAACGTATGGGTAAAAGTTTATGGACTGAGGGCTCAGAAGGTGAGCCTATTTCTGTCTATGCAGCTTTTAATGAACTCGATGAATCTCGCTTTGTCGCAAGCAAAATCCGCAGCTGGCTAAATGCAGGTAACAAACTCGATCACAGCGCCATTTTATATCGAAATAATGCCCAATCACGGGTACTTGAAGAAGCATTATTACAAGAAGGATTAAAATACCGAATTTATGGTGGCATGCGCTTTTTCGAACGACAAGAAATTAAAGATGCTCTTGCATATTTACGCTTGATCAGCAATCGACAGGATGATGCCGCATTTGAGCGGGTTATTAATACCCCAGCGCGAGGCATTGGCGATAAAACACTCAGTCACATCCGCGATTGTGCTCGAAATGAGTCAATGCCTTTGTGGTACGCGGCGAAAGCAATCGTAGAAGAAAAACACCTTTCTGGTAGAGCTGCAACAGCAATTAGTCGCTTTGTAGAAGTGGTTGAGAAGTTGGACGATAGTATTACTGAATTAGAGTTGGCTGAGCAGGCACAATTAACTATTGAACAATCAGGTTTACTGGCGATGTATCAAGCTGAAAAAGGCGAGAAAGGCCGCGCTCGTGTTGAAAATTTGGAAGAATTAATCAGTGCATGTGGTCAATATGATTTACCTATCGATGAAGACTTTAGTTCACCTTTGCAAGGCTTCTTAGCTTATACATCACTAGAGTCAGGAGAAGGACAAGCTGATGAACATGAAGATGCAGTGCAAATGATGACATTACACTCAGCCAAAGGTTTAGAATTCCCTCTGGTTTTTATGGTTGGGGTAGAAGAAGGCATGTTCCCGTCCCAGCAAAGTCATGAGGAATCAGGCAGATTAGAGGAAGAACGTCGGCTTTGTTATGTTGGTATGACACGGGCAATGGAGAAACTATACATTAGTCACGCTGAAAGCCGTAGATTGTATGGACAGGAAAAGCATCATAGTCCGTCTCGTTTTTTACGTGAATTACCCGATGATTGTGTCGAAGAAATTCGTATAAAAACTCAAGTTTCGCGTCCTGCGGCGAGTGGTCGTTTTAGCCCGTCAGTAACACATGCCGTTTTTGAAGACAGTGGTTATACGCTAGGTCAACGTGTTTTACACGCCAAGTTTGGTGCTGGAACAGTATTAAATTACGAAGGAAGTGGCGCTCAATCACGCATTCAGGTCAATTTTGATGATGTGGGCAGCAAATGGTTAGTGACGGCTTATGCACGTCTTCAAGCCATGTGATATAACCCCACTACTTACTCAACTGGCGTATAATAAGCATCGCCAGTTGTTACTGTTATGTGGGGATCACAATTGGGCCGTTGCCCAATACCAAGCCATGTTCACGCAGTTTTCTGGTAGCCAATTATTGCTTTCTAAGCACTCGGATTTACACTCAGCACGCTGGCCTGAGCATTTACACGAAATCTTAGGTCAAGAGTTTACAGTTGCCCTATATGATGGATATGCTGGCATCATTCCAAACAAATTAGCTGCTGTCAGTGGTACAGTTAAAGCTGGTGGAGTATTGGTATTACTTCTACCTGAATTAACGCAGCTAAATGCGTGGTCTGATCCAGCACAAAAAACATGGTCATCGTACGGTACTGACACAAGTAACAGTCTATTTTTACAGCGTTGGCAACAACTCATCCCCGCACTACCCATTAGCGTATTATCACAAACCAACGGCGCAACCTTAAATATACCTGCAGCGCAAACTCCCTCTGCACAAAATACATTACAACAAAGTCAGGTAGTGTCTGCTCTGCATCAACACTTACAACAAAAAAATACAATGCCTTATTTGATCAGTGCTGACAGAGGACGAGGGAAGTCTTCTGCATTGGGCTTATTGGTTGCCAACATGCCAGAACATCAGTTTGTCATTTGTGCTGTGCAATATCGTGCGGTAAAAAGCTGCTTTAAACATTTAGCCATTGCGCTGAAGATCGAATACTTTGGTCATGAAAAACAACTTGCAAACTTACATTATATGCCGCCAGATCAACTGCTCCAAAACATGCCTTTACATGACACCATCATACTGATTGATGAAGCTGCTACCTTACCTGTTCCTACTTTAATGAAGATAGAGCAACAGGCTGAAGGCTGTATTTTCGCAAGCACCTTAGCTGGCTATGAAGGCAATGGAAGAGGCTATACCCTCAAATTTGCACAATACCTCGCTAGCAAACACCCAAAATACCAACAACTTTCACTCACACAGCCCATTCGTTACAACTCAGGTGACCCTTTAGAACACTCAATTAATCGATTACTTGCTTTAGATAGTCAATATATAGAACCCCTGCATTTTTTTCACAATGCAGTGCAGTTTATTGAATTAAGCCCCCATCAGCTCAGTCATAATGAGCAATTATTAGCACAGACTTTCGCCCTTTTAGTCATCGCACATTATCAAACCAGTGTAAACGACTTTAGACAATTGCTAGATAGCCCTAGCCAACGTCTGTTTGCGATTGCACATGATGAACACATTGTTGGTGTATGCTTAGTTAATTTAGAAGGTGGTTTAGATGATACGATTCAACAGCAAATTAGCTGTGGTCACCGCCGTCCACAAGGGCATTTATTGGCTCAACAGTTATTTCACGTGCAGGGGCAGACACCTTTTTTAAGCGCTAAATGTGCTCGGATCGTACGTATCGCTATTGCCCCTCATTTACAGAATAAAAAATTAGGGAGTCAGCTTTTACAGTTTGTCGAACAAACTCTCGAGCATACCGTTGATTACTTTGGTAGCAGTTTTGGTTGTGATCAACCTTTGTTAAGGTTTTGGCAAAATAGGGGCTATACACTCGTCAAGCTAGGCTATAAAAAAGATAAAGCCAGTGGTCTGTATTCTGCGATGGTCATTAAGAGCCAAACACAGTTACGCCATGAACAAATTCGATTACAGGCCCACTTTCAGAATATGCTGTCTTACCAGCTTATGAATCACTACTGTGAGTTACCCTCACCGTTAGTGCTCAGTATAATTACACAATGGCCAAACAAACCCCTACCAACTGAACTTAAAGCGCAATTACATTTTATAGCGAATAAGAATTCAAACCTCGAACAATATACTGCCCTTATTTGGCAAGTGATCATATTACGCCCCTCTCTACTATCAGACATACCGCGCATTTCCCAACAGTTAGCGATTAGTCTATTATTACAAAATAATACTAAGGAATGGGTTCAGCATACTCTATCGCTGCGCTCAAAAAAGCAATTTAATATTGCATTGCAAGCTTTGGTGAAAGAACTTTATGCACGGATCTCTGTTAAAAATTAGTGTAATAATACTCTGCTACTTGTTATTACAGCCTCATGGTTTTGCAGCTCCGCCTAAAGATATAAAATTAGGCATGTCTACGGCACTCAGCGGTCCAGCTCAAGCTATTGGTAGTCAACTCAAGGTAGGCGCAAATATTTATTTTGAACAGCTAAATAAAAACGGAGGGATCAATGGTGCCAAAGTCGACTTACTTGTATTAGATGATGGCTATGAGCCCAGTCGCACCGTTAATAACACCCGCTATTTTATATATGAGAAAAAGGTTGATGCTTTGTTCAGCTTCATGGGCACACCGACGATTTCAGCGATCCGTCCACTACTAGAGCACAGCAAAATTTCTCTATTGATGCCTTTCTCTGGCGCTGACTTTTTACGCGACAACCGTACGCTTAAAATATTCAACTTACGACCTAGCTATTTTGATGAAGCCGAAGAGCAAATAAACTACTTAGTGAATGAAAGAAAGCACAAAAATATTGCTTTGTTTATTCAAGCTGATGAATTTGGTATTACATTAGAGAAAAGCCTCACAAAAGTACTCGCAGATAGAGGCTTAACCCCTTCCGTGATCACTCGCTTTCGCCGTAACTCTAGTAATGTAGATAAAGCACTCAGTAAAATTAAAGCATCTAGAGCAACCGCAGTAGCGCTGATAGGAACGTACAAGCCATTGGCAAAATTTATAAATAGGGCACAATTACGCGGTGTTAAAGCAGATTACACCAGTGTGTCGTTTGCTTCTAGTAAAGAGCTACTTAGCAGAATAAAGTCATCTCAACTGCTTATGATCACTGAAGTTGTGCCCAATCCATATAATTGTTCAGCACGATTATGTAACACATTCCGTACCCACGCAGCAGCATACCCTAACGTTAAGATTGATCATGTGCTTTTTGAAGGCTATTTAAATGCACTATTATTTAGTAAAGCTGCAACGCAATGCCCTCTTACGTTTAGCGACCAATGCATATTAGATAAGCTCTCCTTAATGCTTGAACATGATGCTGATTTACAAGAACTATTTAACCTAACATCTGCTGAAAAGAAATTACCGGTTTTCCGCTCATATTCATCATAATGTTCTATTCTTAAAACATAATTATAATTTTTTAGAGGCGAACATGGATTTAATAAACTTTCGAGTTGGACAAAAAACCATATCTCTTAAAATATTGGATATTTTGCTCACAGAACGTTATGAAGGGAACCTAACCTCTTTACCGAATGGAAACCCTAGCTTTTTAGGGGTAAAAGATTACATGGGGACTCCCACTCCTATTTTTGACTTGGGCCTGATCCTTAACAATCAATCTTCACAAGATATTAATCGTGCACTAATTGATTTACTTATACAGTATGAACAAGAACATAAATCTTGGTTTCAAGCACTTGAACACAGTATTATTAATGGGGCAGCTTTTGAAGGCGCACGCGATGCCAAGCACAGTGAGTTTGGTAAATGGTTTTATCACTTCCAAACAGATAACGATGATCTAAAAGCTATCTTATCGCGTTTTGAACAGCCACATTCACAACTATATTCACTTCCAGAGCAACTATTTTCGCTAGTAAATAACAGCCAACAGGAAGAAGCAAAACGACTACTATCAAAAGAAAAATCAACAACTTATACAAAACTCATACGCTTATTTGAGTCGGCCAGAGAGCAAATAACACTAGATCATAAACCTATCATTGTGTTTACCACCGAAGATGGCCAGAAACCTCACATAGGTCTATTAGTCGACCAAGTAGAGGATAATATTCATTGCAATGAAAATGAAATTAAATCATTGAGTGAACTAACGAATATTGGTTTTGAAATTGATGCACAGACGAAAAAAATGATGCGGGGACTGATTAAACGAGGAGAAACACACAGTGTTGTCATTGACCCAAGCGCAATATTCAGACCTGAACACCTCAAAGATTATGAACCAGAAGAAACGGAGACATATGGGTTATTCTAACCCATACAACCTTAGCTCCTGAATATCACCAATTACCAAGGTAAATGTAAATATTATTTTTTAGAAAATAATTTGCTACAAAAATGCCGCTCATAAGAGCGGCATTTTTTAAATCTCTATTCGATATTAGTCTTTAAGTTGACGACCAGCACGCTTACGCTCACTTTCAGTCAATAACTTTTTACGAATACGGATATTTTCAGGTGTAACTTCTACCAGCTCATCATCATCGATAAACTCAAGTGCCTGCTCAAGAGACATTCTGATAGGTGGTACAAGTGTTTGTGCTTCATCAGTACCTGATGCACGAACGTTCGTTAACTGCTTACCTTTAAGCGCGTTAACTGTCAGGTCGTTATCACGGCTATGAATACCGATAACCATACCTTCGTAGACTTCTACACCGTGTCCAATAAACAACTTACCACGTTCTTGAAGGTTGAATAATGCGTTAGTTAGCGCTTTACCTGTTGCATTCGCAATTAACACACCATTCTTACGCTTACCAATAGTACCGCCTTTGTATGGGCCATAGTGGTCAAACGTATGATACATTAAGCCTGAACCTGATGTCAGCGTCATAAAGTCAGTTTGGAAACCGATTAAACCACGTGAAGGCATCATGAAATCCATACGCACACGGCCTTTACCATCTGGAGCCATATCCGTCATTTCTGCTTTACGAAGACCAAGTTGTTCCATAATTGAACCTTGGTGCTCATCTTGAACATCAATTGTTACTGTTTCAAACGGTTCTTCTAACTGACCATCTACTTCACGAAGAATTACTTCTGGACGAGAAACAGCTAGCTCATAACCTTCACGACGCATGTTTTCAATCAAGATACCTAGGTGTAATTCACCACGACCAGAGACGCGGAAGCTATCAGGGTTTTCAGTCTCTTCAACACGTAGTGCTACGTTGTGAACTAATTCATTTTCAAGACGCTCAAGGATATTACGTGAAGTAACAAACTTACCTTCTTGTCCAGCAAACGGCGAAGTGTTTACAGAGAACGTCATTGTTACAGTCGGCTCATCAACTGACAATGCTGGTAACGCTTCTACAGCATTTACATCACAGATAGTATCTGAAATTTTCAGCTCACCAAGACCTGTGATTGCAATGATGTCGCCAGCTTGTGCTTCAGCAGCTTCATGGCGGTCAAGACCTAAGTAACTCATTACTTGGCCAACTTTACCATTACGCGTTGTACCATCAGCACCCACGATTGTTACTTGCTGATTAGGCTTCACTGAACCACGCTTAATACGACCTACACCGATAACACCAATATATGAATTGTAATCTAGCTGAGAGATCTGCATTTGGAAGTCACCTGCTGGATCAGCATCTGGCGCTTCAACTTGCTCTACAATCGCTTCAAACATCGGTTGCATGTTATCTGATTCATTATCAAGGTCTAATGTCGCCCAACCATTGATTGCTGATGCGTAAATAACTTGGAAATCTAACTGCTCGTCCGTTGCACCAAGGTTGTCGAATAAATCAAATACCTGATCCATAACCCAATCAGGGCGAGCTCCAGGCTTATCAATCTTGTTGATAACAACGATTGGTTTAAGACCTAATGCGAAGGCTTTTTGCGTTACGAAACGCGTTTGCGGCATTGGACCTTCTTGCGCGTCTACTAATAGAAGAACTGAATCTACCATTGAAAGTACACGTTCCACTTCACCACCAAAATCGGCGTGCCCTGGAGTATCTACGATATTGATGTGGTAATCATTCCACTCAATCGCAGTATTTTTTGCAAGGATGGTGATACCGCGCTCTTTTTCGATATCATTTGAATCCATTACACGCTCTTCGTTGCCGCCGCGTGTTTCTAGTGTGCCTGATTGCTCTAGCAACTTATCAACTAGGGTTGTTTTACCGTGGTCAACGTGTGCGATAATCGCAATATTTCTTAACTTTTCGATGCTCATATAATTACTCAGAGAAAGTTGAATCTCAGTGATCCTAGTCGATCTACGCGATTTCACTAAATGTTGGCGCGCCAGAGATGTCCCAATATAGGATTTAAACGGCGCACATTATCCCTTATTACGGCGATGGATGAAAGTTTATCCAACATAAATTTTATGACTTTATCAAGTCATTGCATTTTTTAGAGGGTTTTCAGGGCTATAAATTGCACTACTAATAAATAATACTACGCTTATTTTACTACGCACCATGCTAGCGCGTAACATACTGGCACGCACCATTACGAAACAATATCGCACCAAAGTGGTGCAAAAATACATGAAGCCTAGTTTAAATTTAATTTATATTAATATAAATCAACACATTAAATATTTGGCATGAAATACGCTTAAGGTAAGCCAAGTCGCATCAATATAATGCTACACAAAATAATAACCCATCGAGTCGGAGGACACATGTCACAATCGGTTTTAGATTTTATTAAAGAAAATGACGTTAAGTTTGTAGATTTACGCTTTACAGACACCAAAGGTAAAGAGCAACACGTTTCAATTCCTCATCACCAAGCCGATGAAGACTTCTTCGAAGATGGCAAAATGTTTGATGGCTCGTCTATTGCTGGCTGGAAAGGCATTAACGAATCTGACATGGTTTTAATGCCTGACGCAGCTTCAGTTAAACTAGATCCATTTGCTGAAGAAACAACAATGATTGTTCGTTGTGATGTTGTTGAGCCAGCGACGTTACAAGGATACGAACGTGATCCTCGCTCAGTTGCAAAACGAGCAGAAGAATATATGCGCTCAACTGGCATTGCAGATACGGTTTTATTTGGGCCTGAGCCTGAGTTCTTTGTTTTTGACGATGTGAAGTATAAAACTGATATGTCTGGCTCAATGTACAAAATTGATTCTAAACAAGCAGCTTGGAACTCAGATAAAGCATATGAAGATGGCAATACTGGTCACCGCCCAGGCGTTAAAGGGGGTTACTTCCCAGTTGCACCAGTTGATGATTTCCAAGATTGGCGTAGTGCGACATGTTTGGTACTGGAAGAAATGGGTCAAGTAGTAGAAGCCCATCACCATGAAGTAGCTACCGCTGGCCAAAATGAAATTGCGACGCGCTTTAATACCATGGTGTTAAAGGCTGATGAGATTCAAGAAATGAAGTATGTTATTCATAACATGGCTCATTTGTATGGCAAAACGGCAACATTCATGCCTAAGCCTGTTGTTGGTGATAATGGTTCAGGTATGCACTGTCACCAATCACTTGCTAAAGACGGCAAAAACTTGTTTGCTGGTGATAAGTATGGTGGTTTATCTGAAGATGCTCTTTATTATATTGGCGGCATCATCAAGCATGCTAAAGCAATTAATGCATTTGCCAATGCGTCAACTAACTCATACAAGCGTTTAGTACCTGGGTTTGAAGCACCGGTCATGCTTGCATATTCAGCACGTAACCGCTCAGCTTCGATTCGTATTCCAGTCGTCCCTTCAGAGCGCGCTCGACGCATAGAAGTTCGTTTCCCAGACCCAACAGCTAACCCATATCTTGCATTCTCAGCAATGCTAATGGCTGGCCTTGACGGGATTAAAAATAAAATCCACCCTGGCGATGCGATGGATAAAGATCTATACGACCTACCAGCTGAGGAAGCTGCTGAAATTCCAACCGTGGCAGCCTCATTTGATGAAGCGTTAGCGTGTCTTGATGCTGATCGTGAATTTTTAGTACAAGGTGGTGTATTCACTCATGACTTAATTGATGCTTATATTGCACTTAAGTCACAGGAAGTGGAAAAACTGAACATGACAACTCACCCTGTTGAGTTTGAAATGTACTACAGCGTGTAATTACGTATTCAGATCATATGTGTTCTCAAGCCCGCAAAGCGGGCTTTTTTATGGAAAAGTAATTCACAACAGTCTAGAGTATTAGAGTATATTTTTGATATCAGGCAAGATCTAAATGCGGCTTTTATTTTTAGGGTGTTTTGTATTGTTTAGTTCATCAGTTTTAGCGGACTCAAAGGTGTACCGTTGGAAAGATGAGCAGGGTAATTGGGTCTTTTCTGATGTACCACGACAAGGCGCACAAGAAATACAGTTAAATAAATCAATGACCATGCCCGCTGTTGATACAAGTATACTCAATACGCAAGCAAGTCAAAAAGCGATTGAATATACAGCAAGTATTACCTCACCAAACCACGAGCAAACACTCAGAGAAAATACTGGCACCATCTATGTTACAGGGCAAATTCAGCCTAGCTTCTCCAATGGTTTAAAAGTGCAATTAACATTAGATGGAAAAGCAACAGGACCTATGCAAACAAGCACAACATTTGTCTTACATAACGTACCTCGAGGGGAGCACTCTCTACTGTTAAGGCTCTACAATGAACAGGGAAAAGTACTCGCGCAAAGTGATCCAACCACGTTTTATCTGCACAGAAAAAGTATAAAATAATTAAAGTGTTACCTATTTAAGCGCCTTGAGTATTGCCTAGAAATAAAATCACTAATAATGCTATGCTACTATCGCACTACATTGGTGCAATATCTAATTAAGGTGAACCAATATGGAACAACTCCATGAGCAACTGCTCCCTGACTTGTGGCATAATTTAGCAACGTCCGTTATTTTACTCGATAAGAACTTTATCGTTCACTATGCCAATACAAGCAGTAGTGAACTATTCGGATTAGGTATTAAAAGGCTAATAGGTCAATCACTCCACGCGACCTTCAGCCATCACCACATAGATATAACCAGAATCAATCAATATGTACTAAAAGACGGTGTCGATTGCCAGCAGCATAGAGTTGACGTGGTGTTTATCGACAATAGAGCCGCGACTTTAAATCTTCATGCTCGCCGAGTACACCTATTAAATACCACTTATATTTTAATGGAATTCCGACGTATTGATGATGAAGTGCGATTTGATCAAGCATCAAACCAAATGCATCAATATCACGCTGCGCGCACATTAATAAGAGGGTTAGCACATGAAATTAAAAACCCGCTCGGTGGAATTCGTGGAGCGGCGCAATTATTGCAGTATGAAGGTTGTCAGAGTGAGCGGGATCAATGTGCCGAATTAATTATCGAGCAAACAGACCGTTTAACCGATTTAGTCGACCGTTTACTCGGACCTAATCAATTACTGCATAAAGCGCCGTGTAATATTCACCAAACTTTAGAATCAGTGATTAAACTCAGCACATTAGATAACGAGCATAATATAAAGTTAATTAAAGATTATGATCCAAGTATTCCTGACATAAACATCGATCAAGCAAAAATTCAGCAGGTTGTGCTGAATATTGTACGTAACGCATTACAAGCACTAACTCAAGGTGGAAACATAACGCTAACGACACGGATTAAGCATCGATTACGACGTGGCGAAAAGCTAATTAAAAAAGCTCTTTTGATTAAAATCATGGATAACGGCCCTGGCATTGCGCCTGAACTAAAAGATACATTATTTTTCCCCATGACCACAAATAAAGATGGAGGTTCTGGACTGGGATTATCCATCGCGCAAACTTTGATAGAGCAGCACAATGGCATGATTGATTATGACAGCTGGACTGGACACACAGAATTTAATATTTATCTACCGTTCTGACGCCAACGGTATACGGAGCAAGAAATGAAAACAGTATGGTTAGTTGATGATGATGCATCCATTCGATTTGTACTCGATAAAGCATTATCACGAGCAGGGTTTACGACTGAATGCTTTTCCAATGGCCAAGATGTTCTAACCGCTTTATCATATAGCCAACCTGCTGTTTTAATCTCAGATGTTCGTATGCCCGGCCTCGATGGTATGGCTTTGCTAGAAGAGATAAGCTTAAGTCATCCTAATTTACCTGTCATTATTATGACAGCCCACTCCGACTTAGACTCAGCTGTCAATGCATTTCAAAAAGGGGCTTTTGAATATTTAGCCAAACCTTTTGATTTAAATGAAGCCGCAGATCTTGTTGAACGGGCTTATCAAGCGAATTCACAAGCAAAAAAAACCAAACGTACGCCAACTGAGAAAGATAGCCCCGATATTATTGGCGAAGCCCCCGCCATGCAAGAAGTCTTCAGAGCCATTGGTAAGCTTTCTATGTCAAGTATGAGTGTATTAATAAATGGTGAATCTGGTACAGGGAAAGAGCTTGTCGCAGGCGCGTTACATAACCATAGCCCGCGCAAAGATAATACCTTCATAGCTCTGAATATGGCAGCTATCCCAAAAGATCTTGTTGAGTCCGAGCTATTCGGGCATGAAAAGGGAGCATTCACAGGTGCTGACAGCATGCGTCGAGGCCGATTTGAACAAGCTAACAAAGGAACTCTTTTTTTAGATGAAATTGGTGATATGCCATTAGATGTGCAAACTCGGTTACTGCGAGTATTGGCCGATGGGGAGTTTTATCGGGTTGGCGGACACCAAAGTGTCAGTGTAGATGTTCGAATTATTGCCGCAACTCACCAAAACTTAGAAGAATTAGTAAAACAAGGTCAGTTTCGTGAAGATTTATTCCATCGCCTTAATGTAGTTCGACTGCGACTACCTGCACTCAAAGAAAGGCCTGAAGATATTGAAGCCCTAGCACATCACTTTTTATCTGCCAGCGCTGAAGAGTTACAAGTTGAAACAAAGACACTAACAGCAGACTCAATAAAAGCTATGCAACTTTACCATTGGCCAGGAAACGTTCGTCAATTACAAAATACTTGCCGTTGGCTAACCGTTATGGCACCCAGTCAAACGGTTAATCCTCAAGAATTGCCCGACGAACTATCCCACACTTCAGCACATAGTGAATCAGGTGGAGACTGGCTAGATGCGTTTCAAAGCTGGTTAAATCAGGAGCTTACCCAAGGAAAAGAAAATATCTGGCCAAATGTGCAAGCACAACTAGAAACCCGTTTGATCAAAACAGCCTTAGCTGTGTGTAACGGGCACAAGCAAGATGCAGCTTTAAAAATTGGCTGGGGTCGAAATACTCTCACTAGAAAGTTGAAAGAACGTAATATTCAGGACTGACGCCACAGTCATAAAAACTTGCTGACTTCTGCTGTAATTATAAAGCCGTTATGCCTTTAATGGATCCTGACCTACGTCAGGAAGACAACGAGGTGGGCGTCATCAAAACCCCACCTCTAAATAGAAACCTCCGTCTCCCTGAACTGGTTTCAGGGTCCATAAGGTTTTTATTCTAGGCTTTCTCTAAAGCTCTTCCCTAAATTGTTTTCCCAAACAGCAAAAAACCCGCTGCATCTCTGCAACGGGTTTCTCTAATTTAATGCCTGGCA
>NZ_AQGV01000014.1 GCF_014858725.1 Pseudoalteromonas aurantia 208
CTTTTTTTAAAGTTTCTACTTGTTCGAACAAAAAAAGCGCAAAGTTCGCAATATTTTCCATTTTCGCTTATTTTTAATGCAGTATTCTTCGTTAATTGCAGTTTTATTATTGCGAAGTTTATATATATCGCTAATATAGCCACTCGTTTTGTTAAATTAATGTTTATCCCCTGTTTATTGGTAGATCAATTATGAAATCATCGGATCAAAAGCCTTTTATAATCACCATTGCACTTGCTGTCTTTGGTTTTCTTACGTTGCAATTTGTTTTTTCTAATATTGCATTAAGCGCACCTATCTTATTTGCTGCTGGTATTCTTTTAGGAGGTTTAGTTGTTATATTTACTTCTAATGAGCCGCAAGAAGCAAAGCAAGAAGTTAAAACTAAAACTCTCTACGTGGGCAATTTGCCTTATAAAGCCAATGAAGGCATCGTACGAGAATTATTTTCAGAACAAGGACAAGTTTTTAGCGTTCGTCTATTAAAAGACAAAAACACAGGTAAACGTCGTGGTTTTGGCTTTGTAGAAATGGCCGAGCAAGATGCTGACAAAGCTATTTCAGCATTAAACGACCAAGAGTTCCAACAAAGAACGCTTAAAGTAAGAGCTGCAAAACAAAAGCAGTATGATGCGGAAGAAGAAGAGGCTAATAGCTAAGGTTTAACTGCAAGATGACACGATCATCAGATCTTACTTTATCAGGAGCCGTTGCATAAAATTGTAATGGCTTTTTTATTCTCTCTTCACTAGACCCTTGTGTATTATTTGGATGTGCCAAAATAGACAACACACGTCGAGCAATTGCCTCTCCTGAATCCACAAGTTTAACGTTACTGCCATAAAATGATGCCAAAGCAGCTTTTAAAATAGGGAAATGCGTACAACCAAGTACAATGACGTCTACACTCTGATCAATATTGAGTGTTTGAAGTTCAGCAAATACCACATTATTGTCAAGCTCTTGTTGCCAATAAGCAGCTTCGGCTAACGACACTAAAACGGTTGAATGATGTGAGTCAACTTTACAATTCTGTGCAAACTCCTCTATGAGTCCGTACGTATATGCATTGCTTGATGTTGCGGGCGTTGCCAACAAGGCGATATGCTTTGAGCTACTCAGCAACACACCGGGTTTGATCGCTGGTACGACCCCAACAATTGGAATATTCGTTAATTGACGTGTTGCATTTAGTGCTGCGGTTGACGCTGTATTACACGCAATAACAATGAGATCCACTTGAAGATCTAATTCTTTAATGCGTGTAACTAACGCTGCAAGTCTCGATTTAATAACAGCTTCTGATTGTAAACCATACGGTAATAGTGCGTTATCCATCACATAACTAAATTGTGCATGTGGGAGCTTAGATTCAAGATGCTGTAAAATACTGGTTCCACCAATCCCCGAATCAAATACCAATACATGTGGTGACACAACTATACTCCGCCATTATAAAGTGACGCGCAGTGTGCCACGCACAAAGCAGAAAATGAATCCCTAATTATCGCTAACGCTCTTGAGGCCTATTCAATTGCGTAAAAAACCCCTCAGCATAATCTAAAAAATTATTAAGCCTATCTTGACCATGATTCATCCATTCCAAAATATCTGGCAGTTGGCTCTCTAATCCAAACGACTTTGCAGTTTCATTGATCGTTTCTAATTGTTTATCTAGAGGTTGTAGTGCTTTCTCTAAATCTTTAAGCGGATTACTTTGTTGATATTGGCTAATTGCCGCAGTAGTTTTAGTTTGTCTCAAATCCATCGTAAAGTTAGCTATTTGATCACTGCCTATATTCAACTCTTTTGCTTTGTCGAATGCTTCATCATAGTCGCCGCCGAAGAAAGAGTCGCTGACGTCTCGAATATCTTTCATCATCTCATTAATGGCTTTTTGCTCATCTTCGTTCAGATCTCCATTCACACTGATCGAAAAGCTCACTTCTTGCCTATTTTTCTCAGCATACGCAAAGCCTTCTCGGTTGCCCTCTTTTGCATAACTCGCACCTTGGCTCTGAGAATAAGCGTCACTAAAAGTAATTTGTACTTCATCCCCTTCTGCCGTCGTAAAAGTATAATCAGCTTGGTTTGCTAAACTCGCATATTGCGCTGCACTTACTGACATTTTGTCTGGCTGAGGTTCAAACAATGACTTTTCGAATTCATCTAAGCCATTAAAAATACCTTCTTTAGACTTTGCAATACCTTCGCCAATCTCATCATTAAAAATACTACTTTCTTTTAGCTCATCCGTTGCTTCGTCTATGCCCATCAGCACACCTTTGCGCGCCTCCCCTAGCATATTTCGCAGTTCGTCATCGTCTTTACCGTCTGCTTTAGCTTTATTAACTGCGCCTTTCACAAAATCCAAAACATTTTTGACAATCGACTCAAAGTCAAACAGTGGCTTCTCTTTTTCTGGTTTTTTCTCAATACCAAGAGCTTCAGCAAGCTTGTCGTCTAAAAACTTTGCAGCCAATTTACTTTTGTCTCCAGAGTAACTATCTGCATTATTCTGAATGGTCGGCATAAATGGTTTGCTATTCCCTGCTCTAAACGAGCTGGCAGGGTTAAGCAATTGATTAAGTTGTCCTATTTTCATGATGTGGCTCCACACGGTGAAACTAGTAGGCTAAAAGAGCCAACTACAATGCCTTTATTATCGGCAGGTTTAAATAAAGCTTAAGTTATTTAGTATAGAAAATAAGCGCATTTTTCGCGATACACTGGACAAATCCCTAACGGTGCCTAAAATAGCGCGTCTCTATATAGTAAGGTAATTCTGATCATGGCCGTCATAACAATTGATACTTCCACTTATGCCCAGCAACTTGAAGAAAAGCAGCAGCGTATTTCTCAACAATTCGCGCGTTTTGATGCTCCTGATTTAGAGGTATACGATTCTCCGAAAACACAGTATCGCCAACGCGCTGAATTTAGAGTATGGCATGAAGGTGATGATCTATACCACATCATGTTTGATCAAGCGACGAAACAGAAAATACGCGTTGAACAATTCGATCCAGCTGCCCCCCTTATCAGTGAGCTAATGTCCGTTATGATGGACAAATTACGTCACAATGAAATACTGCGTCGTAAGCTGTTTCAGATTGATTACCTATCTACGCTAAGTGGAGAGATTCTCATTAGTTTACTTTATCACAAACCACTAGACGAACAGTGGCAAGCAGCAATGGAGACGCTACGGACTGAATTAAAGCAAACCTATAAAGTTGATTTTATTGGGCGTGCTAGAAAACAAAAAGTGATCTTCGAACATGATTATGTGACCGAACAATTAAATGTCAATGGACAGACCTATACCTACCAACAAGTTGAGAATAGCTTTACCCAACCTAATGCCGTTGTGAATGAGAAGATGCTCGCTTGGGCACAGTCACTCTGTGTACCATTAGAGAACGATTTACTTGAGTTATATTGTGGTAACGGGAATTTTTCGATTGCTCTGGCTGGTAGTTTTAATAAAGTGCTCGCAACAGAAATATCTAAACCGTCAGTTCACTCAGCACAATTTAATATTGCCGCAAATAAGGTAAACAACTTGGATATCTTACGAATGTCTAGTGAAGAATTTACCCAGGCAATGAAAGGCGAGCGTAGTTTTTCGCGATTAAATGGCATTGAACTTAAAGATTACAACTGTCAAACAATCCTAGTTGACCCACCCCGAGCTGGCATGGACGAACTAACCTGCCGTCTTGTCGCCAATTACGACAATGTGATTTACATTTCATGTAACCCAGACACACTCGAACGTGATTTAGAGTTACTCTGTGAAACGCATAGTGTTTCGCGTATCGCTATTTTTGATCAGTTCCCATACACCCACCATGTTGAGTCAGGTGTATTTCTACAACGTAAATAAGCGCTTTCATTAAAGTGATCTCAGCGCTTTACTCAGTGCTGGGATCTGCTCCTCACTAAAAACACGAATACCATTTTGCTCTAAGAGCTTCGCAGTCCAACCCATGCCTGCAACTTTATTACCTGTAAACGACCCATCATAAATCGTATTTCTGCCGCATGATGGGCTCGACTCCTTCAACAAAGCAAAACGTATATTGCTTGCTAAACAGTGAGCTAAAGCCAATTTTGCACCTCTTGCAAATTCATCTGACACGTCTACTCCTGTTACAGTGATTATCTGTGACATCAAAATTTCGGCTGCGTCTCTAGGAGTAGGTAACCCACCGGCCACCTCTGGACAAAATGATACCACGCGTTGTTGCTCACACAACTGAGATATAAACGGATCGTTCAGCCGCTGTGCCTGACCATCATATCGAACCGGCTGCCCAAGCAAACAACTCGACACCAAAACCTTTTCCATCATGACTCTCCTAAACAAAAAAACCCCGCTTATGCGGGGCTTTTTAAGTCTAACAAATATTTACTTTGCAGCAAGGTAATTGATTAGTTCACTAATTTGCTCTGGTGTGGTTGTTTTAGACTCGCGTAAACGCAGCTTATATTTACCATTAACAATAAAAGTAGGAACGCCTGTCAAAGCACGCTTATCTTGCATTTGCTTTTGCATTCTGACCATTTTCGATGCTTTTGTACGTACCGAAAAGCTCTTATACAATTTATCAAACTTCTCACCATCAACACCTTGCGCGACAAAAATATCTTTCATATCAGCAAGTTCATTAATTTTACCGCGCGTACCGTGCAAATGAGTGAAAATAGCAGTCACGATTTTATCTTTTTGTGGCAGTACCTCTGCGGTAGCTAACGCATTGCTCATAATCTTCTGCAATTTTTCATCTCGCGTACCAACAAAATCAACATGGCTTTTTTTGAACTTAACACCTTCATTTAGTTTCGGCTTAACTTTAGCAATCAACGGTTCAAATGCATTACATGCTGGGCAATAGAACGAAAAGTACTCCGTTACTTCTGGTTTTTTAGTGCCGCGCTCTGAGATCACTTCATAATGAACGCCCTCTTCAAATACAGCCGCATTGGCCAGCATCGGCATCATCATCGCTACCGCTGCCGCTTTAATTACTTTTAACATTAAATTCTCCAATCCTTATTTTTTTAATAAGTGTTTTACTAAGTCATTTAATTCGTCTTGGCTTTGTAACTCACTCACATTAATTTTATATTTATCATTTACTATAAAGGTAGGTACACCTGTTAGCGCTCCCGCCTTTGAAAACTTTTCTTGTGCATCTTGCATCGCTTTTTCTTCACTGATCACTGGCATGGTTGCTAATGCGGCGTCAAACTGTGCGCCCGTAATACCATTCACCTCTAATAACTTCTTTAAATCAGTAATGTTATCTAATGGCACTTTTTTCACATGAATACTATCGAACAGTTTCGCAGCAATATCATCACCCTTACCGGCATTTTTAGCCACAATGTAGGCATAACTTAAGTTACTTTGTACGTCTGCAGACAAGCCACCAAGGAAATTTACATGACTTTTTTCAAACACAGCCCCTTTTGGTAAATTATCCGCTAAAGCCTTCGCTACAGGTTCAAAACGAAAACAATGAGGACAATAAAATGAGAAAAATTCAGTTACCTTTGGTGAGGCACTTTTTTCAGTGGTCAGTGTTTGGTAATGTTTACCATCCGTAAAATCGGCTGCCATAACAAATAAGGGCAAACAAAATAATAATACTGCAAATTGTAATTTCTTTAACATCGGTCTCTCTCAAATTTATGGAATTAGTTTTATAGCGGGTTCATTTAATACCGCATATTGTTCTTTTAACGCTAAGACCTGCTGCTCCCAGTATTTGTCTGTAGCAAACCACGAAAAGTTCCGTGGAAATGCAGGATCTTGCCATCGAGTCGCAAGCCAGCCCATATAATGCACCATTCGCATCGCTCGTAAAGGTTCAATCAAACCTAATTGACGGTGATCAAAACTTTGAAATTCTTCATAGCCACACAGAAGTGTATCTAACTGCATCGCTTTTTCTTGTCTATCTCCATTTAACATCATCCAGAGATCTTGAATCGCTGGACCTTGTCGACAATCATCTAGGTCGACAAGTAACAATTTATCATTTGACCACAAGATATTGCCAGCATGACAGTCTCCATGCAAACGGATTTGGTCAGTTTTATAATATGTTTGTTCCGTTTTATCTATCAGCTGATCTAATATTGTCAAAAAAGGCGTTTCCATATATTTTGACAACAACTGGCTCGATAAAATAGCCTCTCGGGCATGATGTAAATAATCTTGTGTGTTAACTGTTGGCCTATGAGTGAACACATGATTTCCTGCAACACTATGTAAACGACCAATATAGCGCCCTAGCATCTCAAGCTGATCTAAGTTATCCATCTCAAATTGTCTCCCCCCCACACTTGGAAACAGCGTAAAACGGTAACCTTGATATTCAAATAAACTGGTGCCATCTCGCACAATTGGCGCAACTACAGGAACTTCAGCTTCAAGTAGATTAAGAGAAAACGAGTGCTCCTCATGTATTTGCTCGTTAGTCCAACGCTGGGGTCGATAGAACTTAACAACATAGCGGTAATTATCATCTGCTTTAAATTGATAGACTCGATTTTCGTAGCTGTTCAATGCTAACAAACCCGATTCTGGATAAATGCCAATGCTTTCTATCGCATCGAGAATTAAGTCTGGTGTTAAATTGGCAAAGCTAAATTCACTCATAGTACTCTCAAATATTAAAAAAGCGGGGTTAACCCCGCTTTTAACTCATACTAGGTAGTGTACTGAATTATCTTCCTTTAAAGAAGTTAGTCTGTTGTGATAACTGCTGTTCTGGGTTATCTATTGGCGCAATAACGAATGTAAACTCTGTTACTGGCTTGTTTAAGTCATACGGATCAATGATCACTGATAAAGGTAAATTCATAGAACGACCCGCGTCGACATGAAGTGATAATTTACCAATCACTTGGTAATGACTGAGCCCTTTAATCTCAACAGTATATGTTTGCGCGGATTGTGCTTTATTAATCACTTTTAGTGTGTAGGTATTTTCTACTAAGCCATCAAAGTTAACCCGATAAAGTTGATTTCGATCACGAATAATATCTAGCTCCATCGGTTTGCGCATAGCAATATTCATCACCAATGCTGCACATAAAACGATGAGGATGAGTAAGTACCCAACCAATTTCCCTCTGATGGGCTTAGTGCGTTCCGCTGAGCTCTCTAAATTCCGCTCTGTTGTGTAAGAAATAAGACCCGGAGCATAGTTCATTTTTTCCATTACGCCATCACAGGCATCTATACATGCCCCACAATTGATACACTCATATTGCAACCCGTTCCGTATGTCTATACCTGTTGGACAAACTTGTACACACAAATTGCAGTCAATACAGTCGCCAAGTTCTAACTCCTTTGGATCTTGCTTACGAGAACGAGGACCTCTCGACTCACCTCTGGCTTCGTCGTAACTTACCGTGAAAGTATCTTTATCAAACATCGCTGACTGAAAACGTGAATAAGGACAAATATGTAAACACATAATTTCTCTCATCCACCCTGCATTGCCATAAGTACAAACCGTAAAAACAGCAATACTCCAAAAGGCATAGCTGCTTGCTGTCAGCGCCAATAACTCAGGTAATAATGTACGAATAGGCGTAAAGTAGCCTGCAAAAGTAATTGCGGTATACAAAGAAAACAGCACCCAACTAATATGCTTAGCGGATTTTCGCCAAAATTTATCAAAGCTCATTTCTCGTTGATCGAGTTTTTTACGCTGATTAGCTTTACCCTCAAACTTTTCCTCAAACCAGATAAAAATGAATGTCCATACCGTTTGCGGGCATGTATAACCGCACCATACCCGACCATAGAAAGTAGTGACCAAAAACAAAGCAAATGCGGCAATCATTAAAATAAAAGCCAAAATAGTTAAATCTTGCGGGAGCAGTGTTAAACCAAAAATATTGAACTTTTGCTCAAACAAATCAAATAATACCGCTTGCTGTCCATGAAAGCTGATCCACGGCAACACCATAAATGCCAGCATGCCAATAAACCCGATTCTTTGCCGTAGTAACTGATGTAATCCTTTTACCGCACGTACATAAATACGATTACGAGGGTTGAATCTATCAGGTTGGAGATCATCCGGTTTCTGTATTTTGACCTCGGATGGGATATTCTTAATCTTTATTTGCTTGTCCATCTAAGCTCCTTAAGCCGCTACGATCGACAGGTTACTTGCTACAGTGACCCTATTATTCATATGGATATTATAAGCAAGCTTAGTAAGTTATGGATACAAAATCACACAAGAATCTCTAAACTGAGCAACACTTTACGATAAAACGATGCGCTTGGTGGTTAATTAATGAATAAAATGGCATTATTTGATCCAGTCTCTGAGCACTAAACTTGCTTTTAAAAGCAGCATTTTATTACACTAATAGCCGCAATTAAGCTATCAAGATCAAGGTTACTACCGTTATGAAGAAATTTTTAATACTCGTGATCATTATATTAGGGCTGTTTACCATTGATCACCCGTCGATTAAAGGACCTCGCGACACACTACTAAATCAAGGGATAGATGTATTAAGCGAGTCCAGTAAAATAACACGCAGCCCTGCGGCACAACAAGCGAGAGAAAGCGTTACACGCACCGTCTCTCTAAGCACTCAAGAACAAAATTACATCAATGAAGCACTGGCCACCGATGAAAAATTACGTGAATTTCATTTACGTTATTGCGAAGAAAATGACGTCAACCTTGACTTATACGCGCCTACTCTCATGCAGGTATGTAACGTTACTAGCAGTATATTGAATAAATAAAAAGGCAGATAATGGACTTTAGTCAATTAAATAAGCAGCGCGCGCACTCTTTCGATAAGCAACGCACTATTCTAAAAAAGCTGGGGAAAGGCAAAACTATTTTATGTGAAACGTGCCAACAGCCATTAACGCTTGATCTGGCGACAAGTAACACTCAACAGGGCATTATTTGCTGCGCTCAAGGCTGCACACATATTGAGTTAGAATTAGGTTAGTTAACCTCAGCTCTGGATAATCGACTTTGCCCAATAAAGCTATTTTTCTCACTCTCGGCGTTGCGTTCATTTGTAATAGCCCGCTATTACTGCATAAAAGCGCCTTGATATTGAACAAAATACCATCATTGGATTGTACGTAAGTTTGTTTACAAAATATTTCCTATGCCAAAACCCTTACCCAAACCTGAGGTTAGTTAAAAGTCATTCTCAGAGTCATATAAACCACTACTTATTGCAGTGGCTTCAATTAACTGTGCATAGCCACCCGCAAACTCGCCCGCCAGCTGCATTTGTTGTTGGATAAATAATGTCATATCGGTATTTGTTTGCTGACAATATGTTTTAACTTGCGACTCTTCTAAGGTAAAAAAGCTCAGTTGCTCAGTAGACATTTGTAAAGCTTGTTTCAGCTCTTCACTGACTTCTTGGGTATGTATGAGTCGCTCATAATAAGGGGTAACCCCCAATAAAAACCCTCGACTCCATTGCTGACAATCAAGGTAATGAGTGTCTTCATGCCACTTTAAACAAAAGCAATCGCTATAAACCTGCTCACTAATGTCATGATGTAATGCCATTAATGCAAAAACCACGTCTTCAGAAATCGCATCATCTTCGGCGGTTATTACCTTCATCCATTGCTCAACTTCCGTTGCATCTGGTGAGCAAATTTGAGCAAAAAAATAACCAGCTACCTGTTCTAAATTAAATGCCGTATCACGCGTTGAAAAATACTGATTTAACACCGCTTGTTGCTGTGCAGTATATTTAAAATCAATGCCATCCATAATTATAAGTTCACCGGATAACGGCCATCAGAGTCTGGTCTACCAAGAAACTTTACCGCATCATGCACTTCTTTTGGTAAAGAGGCCTGTGGCTTTATATTTCCTGCTACACGGAACTGAAAATGCTCTGCAAGTGTCGCATCCGCCTGTAAGCCTAGTGAATTATCTGGATCAACCAAAACCGAAATATTACCTGATTTACAACTCAAAGACCCGCCTAAAGCTCCAATGTCAAACCAACCACTGAGTCCTTGTACGCTAATACCCGGACTACGGATCTCGCCAGCTAACGCATTGCAATAAGGTGCACCGGTATTGAACGTATCAATATCCAGCAATACTCGTCCTTTCGCCTGTACAGGTAACGGCAGTGTAACTTGAGACATTGCTTGTTCAACGCTAAATCTCACTGTGGTATCACTGAGCTCAATAGATTGATTTGTGAGCCCCACAACGAATTGGCCATTTCCCGAAATCTCCTGCTTGTCTCGGGCATTACCAAAATTAATTTTGCCTTGCAAGTTGCCGGTAAGTAAAGCACTCGCCTGAACATCCCAGCGAACATTATTGAGCTGGATATTATTGACTCGAATTTCACTCACTTTACCTTGCCAAACAGTCCCCGATACCGAGCCTATATTTAGCGTAGGCGGAAGCTCTTTTTCTAATAACTGTAAAAGTATCGCTGCCGGCATGCTATAGATTGTAAATACAACAAATGCGAGTACAAACGCCAACAATAGGCCCATTATATTTTTCATCATCACTTCTCTAAAACCAATCTGCTAACGCGAACAAATCCGGGTAAATCATCTTGTGCAATATCAAGATTTTCAACCGTTAAGCCATGCGTATTTGTTAACTCATCAATCCATGCAATAAGCTGATTAAATTCAACCGTATCAATATTCACCCGCAGTGAGCCATCACTTGGCTGCATCTTACTAATATTAATGCCATATTTCCCACGAGTTCGATTCACCAATTGTGACAAGTTAACACGGTTCGTATTCTTAGTTGAAGCGCTCGATTTTAAGGTACCAACACTTGAATTTACCCAAGCAACGAGCTCTTGTTGACGAAGTTTGTCTTTTTTTGCTTTTTCAACGCCCTCGTTTAACGGCCTAAAGATCCCCATCACTAAAATGAAAATAATAAATATACCGCCAGCAACCATCACCAAGCGTTGTTCTTGCTCTTTTAGCGAGTGCCAATACTTCATAGCTTGTTGCTTCATGATTCACCTCTCAAGCGGATCTCACCAATAACCACATCGCCATCATTATTAAGTGATCCTTGCTGCACATTTAAGCCTCGTTGTTCTAAAATCGCTTTTACTTGGCCAAATACCTGAAAGCCACCGGCTTGCGCACGTACTCTCAACTCATTAAGACGACGATCATAGCGTATCGTTTCAGGCGTAAAGCTTTTAACCTCACCATACACGGCAACAAAATGATTTGTGAGCTCTAAAAACCCACCCTGCTCTGAGCCGCTCAATCCCGCTAACTCATTTTTTATTTGCTGTCTTAATAAGTGGGGACGAACCACTTTGCCAGGAAACGCTTTTTGATATACCGTTACAGCTTCAGCCTTGTATGCATCCGCTTGTGACTGCAACATAATTAGTTGCGTACTTTTCACCCCAATAAACGACACCACGGCAATGCTTGCTGCGATAAGCCCACTGCGCCAATCACGCCACCATTGAGGCTGCTTTTTCTTACCAGCAAATATCCCTTGTCTCAGTGTAAAGCCTTGGTGCTTTAGTTGCTTAGCAAATATTGCCAACGGTAAATCATATTCGCTTTCTTTGGCTACCTTGGGGGCAATATCTGGCAAAGTATCAGCAGGACTGTAATGCGCTATTTCAGCAGGAGCAAGTGCATGTAAATAATCTGCACCCCAGCTCTTTTCAATGGCACTCACCTGCCATTGCCCAAATCTACATAACCATTGATCTGCCAATTCAACCATCGCTAAAGCATTTTCTTCCGGTTCTGGCAATAACAGCGCATCAGGCACAATGCTATGTAACTCAATTTCGGCGGAATCAAATATCTCCAGCCAATCTTGTAGCCACTTTTGATCACATAAAGCAATTTGAATACTGTGTTGATCACCATCAGTGACGGGCTTACCAATGGCGATAAAAACATCATCAACATCACAGGCCAACTGCTCTTCAAGCATAAATGGCAAAGCTTGTTCTAGCTTACGGTTCCATTTAGTGGGCAATGCCACTGACTTGAGCTGCACCTGTGAACTCGGTAATAGCAACACGGTATCTCGTGGTGCTGCTTTTTCTGTCAGTGCACCTATCTCTGCACCATTTGCCAGTTCACCACTGGCGATTATTTGCTCATCATGCGTTGAAAAGATCAACCAATGCACTGAGTTTTGGTGTGACTGTCCGACTCGGATCACCAATTTTTCTGTCACTGTACGCCTCCAAATTTGCGCGCTAGTATAGTCGCCTGACCTTGGTTTATTTGTATAATTGAGGTCATAGTAAAAAGCCGTTCATCAAACTCGGCCTTCGCGCGTAACTTAAAATAATTGCTATCTACGGTAAATACCTTATCCGATTTACTGTCTTTGGAAGCGCCTTGATTGGCAGCTTCCGTGTAAAACTCATCGACTGAATCAAAACCCTTTTCTGGCCGCGCTGAAATAATCGCTTCAGCTTCGGACTTAGATAGTCCTTTCATCAACGCACTGAGTAATAAAGCTTGCTCTGATTTAATGGTATTTACATTCACTTTTAATTCGGTATTGCCTGGTATAACACATACATAGGGCAACAGCTTTTTCATAACTAACGGATTAAACCCCTTAATCACTCGTAATTCAGAAACTGAAGCAAGCAAGTTATTGGCTGTCAGATAAGGGGTCCTACGAGACATATATTCATCTTCTTCGGCGCCTGAGCGATATGTAATACTGTCTTGATCCAACCAATCATATACACTATCAGCTAACGCTTCTTCACTCTCATCTAAGGGTAGATCTTCAATATTTTTAAGCAGCTCTAATAAAGCTTTGTGGGCTGGATTCGTTTGATTGTTCGCTTGATTTTTATCTTTTGGCGCTGCTAACGCGTTCAAGTTCAAACAGGCTTGTAAATCTGTCACTTCCCCACTTAATGTCCCTTGATCAACAGGATAAGGAACTTCTTCACGCGCCCAAGGCTGATCAAGGTGTACTTTTTCGGTGTCTTCTTTCTTACTTTCCAGTAAGACCTTTTTCACTAATTCTTCTGCACCGTAGCTATACCATTTTGCTTGTTGATGGGTTTGAATATTTTGTGCTCTTTGCACTTGCACCATTAAATTAGCCGCCATTTCAGCTGCGATAGTCGCGGCCAAAGCGACAATAAATAATACAATGATAAGTGCTGCGCCGCGCTGCTGCTTCATGAGCGATCTCCACTGTTCTGCTCATTTGCACTCTGCTCTTTCCCATCTCCAGGAGTTAAAAATAAACGCCTAATGGGATCTGCATCTTTAAGTTGCAGCGTGACGGCAACCGCCAACGGCAAGGCTTTTTTCTTCCAATCTTCTTGCCATTTTTGCTTATCATCTAAAAACTCAAATTTTAGATCTTCCACATTTTTTAATACAATTTGTGAACGAGGTTCTGAACCATCAAGCTCATCCACATAAATTCTATAAATACGCTCTAAGTTATCATCAACCACCCGGTACCCAACGGCTTGTAACTCAGACCTAGGTAATAAGCTAATCGGATTTGTCCAACCATCACGAACAAAGACAATACCATCGTATTGGCTATTCATCTCATAACGCCCGTGAATGATATAACTTTCGTTGCTATCGCCTGACTCGTTGCGTACTTCACGCTTGGTCATTTGATTAAAGTCTTGGTCCATTAACCTAAACGTCGTTTGTAATGATTCTAATTCTCCAATAACATCCTCAGAGGCTTCTTTGGCTTTCAACGTCGAGTCTAATATTTGATGAGTCGCTAAAATAACAAACGCTAAAATGCCCAGCGCGACCATCACTTCTAATAAAGTAAAACCTCGTTGGCGCATCATCATTTGCCTTTTAACATAAAAGTAGTGAGATCATAAACCGACGTTTGCAATGCTTCATCTTGATAAACGGTGACCGTCACCTTAACGAAACTGGGATCTTCTGTCGCTATCACTGATTGCTGCCAAAACCACTTCTGTCCAGCCAGTTCTTCTTCCCCTTTGGCATTATTCTTCCCTGACCATTTTTTACCACTGGCGCGCATCATGACCATTTGATTTTCCGCGACCCAAGAGGCATAAGTTTGTTCTTCCAACGCGCCAATGTGGGTAATGTGCTCTCCGGTGACCTGCATTGCCGCAATACCTGCCATCGCACATATGCTTAGCGCAACCATCACCTCTAGTAAGGTAAAGCCTAATGTATTCTGCTTCATTCTGGCTCTCGGCGTAAATTAACAGGGGCGACAAACTCACCTTCCACAAAGTAAACGCTTTGTGGGTCGTCATCCAACTCAAGGCTTAATTGAAAGGCACTGACTTCACCCGATGATAACAAGAGGACTTGAGGTACTTTTAGCTTCTTCAGTTCAAGCAAGCTTTGCTCATCGCCAGTACCCATTAATGCTCGCCAATTTGATTGCTCTAATAAGTTATCTTGTGCCCAATCTAATCCTTCAATGTTCAAGTTCACCTTGTAATCATCTTCAAATTTAATTGGCTTGTAGAGTTCTTCCGCATCAAAAGCTATCCAGTTTTCCCCATCAAACACTAAAAACTCTAGGGTTTTCTTATCAAGATGAAACCCAAGTTCAACTTGATTCAGCACCGCAAATTCCGATGCTAAATTGATAATACCATGTGTTCTGAGCGCCTGCTTTTCTAGCTCTTCTTCCATGTCGCCGCCAAAGCTATAGGTCACCAACTTGGTCGCAAAAGCAATGATCGTCAGTACCACGAGGATTTCGATTAAACTAAATCCTCGTTGGTATTTATGCGCTAGGGTAGGATGCTTTATCATAATCTATGCGGCTTTTATTGCTGCTCTTCTTGATCCCAGTTACCAATATCATCTTCGGTACCCACTTCACCATCTGGCCCCATTGAAAAGATATCAATTTTACCCATTTCACCTGGGCTAACTAACTGGTAAGGACTACCCCAAGGATCTTCTGGTAATTTAGAAATAAAGCCACCATCAGGGAAACGCTTTGGCACAGGGTCTATTGTTGTTTCATTTACTAATGCTTCAAGGCCCTGCTCTGTGGTAGGGTATTTTTTATTTTTCAACTTATACATACTCATCGCATCTTCAAGTTGCTGAATATCTAAGTGGGCTTTGTCAATTTGCGCTTCTTCTTGCTGACCCATGATATTGGGTGCCACAATAGACATGATCATACCAATGATCACAAGTACTACCATCACTTCTAATAGTGAGAAACCTGACTGTTTATTCACAATTTATACCTCAAAAGTTATTAATGTCTTTGTATTTTTATATACATTATCGATATTTTTGACTACAAACCAATTGCTTGGTTCATTGCCATAATAGGTTGTAAAATAGCCATAACAATAAACAGTACGATTACTGCCATGCTTGCAATCATTGCTGGTTCTAACAGTGCCAATGACACACTAACCATACTTTCAAATTCACGATCTTGGTTATTAGCTGCTCGCTCCAACATCTGTTCTAATTCGCCTGACTTTTCACCACTGGCGATCATATGTAACATCATTGGCGGGAATAATTTCGTTTGATGTAACGCCGCTCTTAAACTTGCACCTTCACTAACTCGGGTTGCAGCTTCGGCCACAGCAAATTTAATCTTCTGATTCTCTAGTACTTTACCGGAAATTTTCATTCCTTCTAATAATGGGACTGAACTCGAGGATAAAATACTTAAAGTCCGTGCAAAACGCGCCGTATTGATACTGCGACTGACTTTGCCGATACCGGGTAAAATCATAAGTTGGCTATCGTACCAAAAACGCACTTTCGGACGCTTTAACGCTTGCTTAATACCAAAGATGCCACCCACAATAACCACGAGACTAATCATCCAATAGTTTTGAACAAAGTTACTGGCGGCCATGACCCATTCTGTCGTCCATGGCAATACTTGCTTAGACTTTTCGAAGGTTTTTAATATCTGGGGTACCACAGTACCTAGTAATACAGAGACAATGGCAATCGCAAATATCACCAAAATGGTCGGATAAACCATCGCTTGGGTAATTTGGCTACGCATATGTTGACGTTGTTCAGTGTAATCAGCAAGACGATTCAATACTTGATCTAGGTGCCCTGATTTTTCACCCGCAGCAACCATAGCCCGATATAAGTTATCAAATACATGAGGAAACTCTGACATACCATCAGCAAGAGTGTAACCCTCAACGACTTTAGAGCGCACCGACATCAGCATGCGCTTTAGTCTGGGTTTTTCACATTGTTCAGCAACCGCCATTACTGCGGCTTCAACCGGCAACGATGATTGAATTAATGTCGCAAGCTGACGGGTCACCAATGCCAAATCGGCCACTGAGGGCTTATAGCCTCTAAATAGCTGTATTCCCTCAGAAGACTGCTGCTTATCTTTCTCCGCCGCAGGTAATACCTCTAAAGGCATCATGGCTTTTTCGCGCAGCATTTGTCTCACTTGCTTTGCGGTATCCGCCTCTAATATGCCTTTTTTTTCTTTTCCCTTGCCATCCAAAGCTCGGTATTCAAATGCTGCCATGCTTATCCTTCCTCGCGAGTCACTCGCAATACTTCTTCTAGCGTTGTTTTACCGTCTAAAACACGCGAACAACCATCTTGACGAATACTCGGACTGTGCTGACGAATATACTTCTCTACCGCCTGCTCACCTTTACCGTTATGAATAAGCTCACGAATATGTTCATCAACAATCAGTAACTCATGAATACCGGTTCGGCCTTTATAGCCATTATAATTACACTCTTCGCACCCTACAGCGCGGTAAATTGTCGTTTGCTGACCGCTCGGTATACCTAACAATTCACATTCACCGTCATCAGCATGATGACCGGCTTTACAGTTTGAACATAAAGTTCTGACTAAGCGCTGTGATAACACTCCTAATAAAGAAGAAGACAGTAAGAACGGTTCTACCCCCATATCTTCCATACGGGTGATGGCACCCGCCGCTGTATTGGTGTGTAGTGTCGACATAACAAGGTGACCCGTTAATGAAGCTTGTACGGCAATTTGGCCTGTTTCTAAGTCTCGGATCTCACCGACCATAACCACATCCGGATCTTGACGCAAAATAGCGCGTAACCCTCGAGCAAAGGTCATATCTACTTTCGCGTTAACTTGCGTCTGACCAATACCGGGAATTTCATATTCAATCGGGTCTTCAACCGTCAAAATATTACGATCTTTTGAGTTTATCTGGCTCATACCCGCATATAACGTGGTACTTTTACCTGAACCGGTCGGGCCCGTCACTAAGATGATACCGTGAGGCTTACTGATAATACCGGCAAATAATTCACGATTACGCTCAGTCATCCCTAAGTCTTCTAGGTCTAATCTGGCATTGTTTTTATCCAGTAAACGTAATACCACTCGCTCACCAAAACTAGAAGGCATGGTCGACACCCGCACATCTACCGCACGCCCAGCAATGCGTAAACTAATACGACCATCTTGTGGAATGCGTTTTTCGGCGATATCAAGCTTAGCCATTACCTTAATACGCGACACGAGTAACGAGGCGAGTTTACGGTTTGGTTTGAGTACCTCTTTAAGCACCCCATCAACCCGAAAGCGGATCACAAGGTCTTGCTCAAAGGTTTCAATGTGAATATCAGATGCACCTTCTTTGATTGCTTCACTGAGCATGGCATTGATCAATTTAATGATGGGTGCATCATCATCCGCAGCTAACAAATCTTCTGTTTGCGGTAACTCTTCCGCCAACGAGAACAGGTCAACTTCGTTGCCAATGTCTTCCATCATTTGCTGCGTTTCAGAGCTATCACGCTGATACGATTCTTCAAGCAATAACTCAAATTTATCGTCTTCAAGTTGTACCAGCGTAAAAGGTTCTGCCGCAACTCTGCGTACTTCCAGTAATGCCGGAACTGACAGATCGCCACGATAAAACACTTTTAAACCATCAGGCGTGTCACTGAGCAAAATGCCTTCGCGGCGCGCATAAGCAAATGGCAAGCGTAAACGAATTACCTGCGCATTATCTAGTTCGGCAGTATGGTCCTCTGCGAGAACATCAACTTGGCTATCAGTCATTGTTTTCTTGCTCTTGCTTGTTTTTGCCACTTAAAAACTCTTCGTAAGTCGGTGGTAATACCAAGGCATCATTCCACTCTGGTAACACAGGGGTATCTTCTGACGGCATTAATTGAATGCCATCTTCATTACGCTTTACCTGCTCACTGCGAATAAAGTTATATTTAGTATGACTCAACTCATTCATACTGCGACTGTCACGCACAATAGTCGGGCGAATAAAGACCAATAAGTTGCGTTTGCTCTTTTTGGTATTGGTTGATTTAAATAAATGGCCAATAAATGGAATATCGCCTAATAACGGTACTTTTGACACACTTTCTTGCACATCTTCATCTATCAAACCACCGAGAATAACCATGCCACCATCATCTGCAATCACCGTGGTATTAATGGCGCGCTTATTCACAGAAATATCAACCGCAGTGGCACCACTGACGCTCGACACTTCCTGTTCAATGGTCAGCTGTACCGCGCTACCATCATTGATTTGTGGCGTCACTTTGAGCTTAATACCCACTTCTTGGCGGTCAACCGTTTGGAATGGGTTAGAGTTATTGTCACCCGACGTAGACCCGGTAATAATAGGCACTTCTTGACCCACAATCATCGACGCTTCTTCATTGTCCATGGTGGTAATAGAAGGCGTCGCTAAAATGTTAGATTTCGTATCAGTCGAAATCGCTTGGACTATTGCACCCCAATCGTTTTTGACAATCCCCATCGCGAGGCCATTTACGCCACCTAGTAACTGACCTAATGGACCAAGGTCACCTTCTCGTGTTTCAATAAACTCATTGGTATTGCCTGATTCAGATCCTGTAATATTTTTCTTTATATCTTTATCTTGTGCTTGTCTTGCCGCAACGGCTAATGACCCTACAGGCACCGTACTGCCATTATTAAACTGCAGCATACCGCCTTTTTCAGAGATCCACTGTAGCCCAAAGTTAACACCGTCACCTTCTTGTACTTCCACCACAATGGCTTCAACCAATACCTGTGCACGGCGAATATCTAACTTTTCAATGACCGAGGTGAGGGAACGCATGGTATCTGGCTGTGCTGTGATCACCAGTGAGTTTGAATCTGGATGCGCTTCAATACTGGTATCATTACGATTACTGCGTGAACGGGTTTTGTTATTGCTGCCCTTAGATTCTTCTTGCAAGGTTTTACTCACGCCTTGCAATACTTTGACTAAATCTTCAGCCTTAGCATAATTTAAATAAAATACTTTAGTATTACCTTGGCTTTCTAACTCGCCGTCTAATCGTTTAATCAATTCAGTCGCACGGCTGCGTGCTTGAGACTCGCCACTGACGATAACACTGTTGGTTCTGCCATCGGCAACGACTTTAGGAATTAAGAACTCAGGCACACTGTTTTTACCGGTGCCTTTATAAATACTTTCAACTACTTTAACCACATCATCGGCGGTGGCATGGTGTAATTTAATAATTTCAACACGCTTATCACCTGCTTGGTCCACTGACTTAATAATATCAACAAGCCTATTAACCGATGCCGCATGCCCTGTTAGCATCATCACGTTCGCAGAACTAAAATTGGTCACATGACCGCCATCTTTTTGGTCACTGAACTGCCTGATCAAGGGCCCGAGCTCTTGTACGCTGACGTTCTTTACACGTACAACGCGCGTCACCATCACATCGCCGTTACCAAATTCTTTGCCTTTGACTAATGGCACATTTCCTTTTTTACCATCAGAACTACGGACAACTTTCAGTACCCCGCTGTCCATCTCCATAACAGAGTAGCCATACACTTCTAACACATTCAGGAAGAACTGATAATAAATTGACTCATCCATCAACTCATAACTACGTACATTGATATTGCCACGCACGTTTGGGTCGATAATAATGGTTTTGTTTAAGTTTTTACCAACGATATTAATAAATTCGTTGATGTCAGTTCCTTTAAAGTTGGCAGCGTACTCAATGGCAGACACCGATAAAGACAGACCAGCGGCAATCATTAGAGCTGCATACTTAGCTAACCCTTTTTTGATTTTTGTGAGGTGTAGCTTATTACCCATTTTATTTAAACTCCAAAAGTAGTAACTTTACAGGCTGAATTGTACTGAAATGGTTTGACCATCTCGTTCAATGGTGATGCTTGCATCTGAGCTATTTCTCAGCTCATTCATTGCAGACATAGCCTGTTTCATATCCGTGAGTTGATAGCCGTTGATGGCAACAGCTAAATCGTTATTTTTGAGCCCCATTTTGCGGAAAAGTTCAGGATCTTTACCTGGACTCAAGCGATATCCGATCAATTGACCTTCCTTCATGGCGCGTGAAATTCTTATATAATCAAATAACTTGCCAGGTTCTTTCAACAGTTCATCGCGCTGTGAAGATATGTCAGCACTGGCAACCAGCTGAGATGATTTTTTGCGCTTGGGGCTTTTACCTGTCGATTTTGCAGCCACCGGCATTGCCACATTTTTTGAATACTCAATACCATCTAGCATCAGTGTTTCAAATCGACCACTTACATCCAAAATAACGCGGTCAGGCAACACCCGCGATAATGTTGCGCGCGTACCTTGAATTGATTCTTTGACTTCATATGTTAACTGCTTCCCTTGCGATTCAATAATCGCAAATCCGGCTGCATCATCTAAGCTTACGGCAACAATGCCTGTCAATCGCACATTCAACGTTGTTTCTGGTGCATCAGACACAACGGGCTTCGGCTTTTCCTGTGCTTTGGCATCAGCGCGACCAAATAAATGTTGGTTGGTAATCGCTTGCGTATTAATCACATTACTGCTTGATGAATACAGCGCTGATTGACTAGGAAGTGCTTGATTCGCAGGTTGTGGCCACAATAGCCAAAACATTTGTGATAATAAATAAGCAATATAAATAACAGCTAACAATACGACCATGCGGCTTAGTTTAGCGTGAGGCAATCCTAATAAGGCTTTTTGTAACTGTTGTAACTGTAATTCCATATGCAATTTTTCTTATTCTACATTAAGCAGCTCAGTGTACCCTTTAAGCAAAAATTCAACAAGCGCACAAATATGACACGAGTGAGAACTTGAATACACACCTTTTCTACAAGCCTAACACCAATACTGGCAACGATTAAGCCTGCTTTTTTTGAATGCCAAAATATGATAGATTTCAGCTTATACTACACAATCTACATGGTTAATAAATTGTGACTAAAAATTCACCTGTACAAGCAACCAAAAACACCGGAGTAAGACTCGACAAGTGGCTTTGGGCTACTCGGTTTTATAAAACCCGAGCGCTTGCGCGTGAAATGGTACAAGGTGGTAAAGTACACTATAACGGCCAGCGCTGTAAACCCAGTAAAATCACTGAAGTAGGCGCTACTGTGAAGCTTGCGCAAGGATTTGACGAAAAAGAAGTGACTATTTTAGTGCTTTTTGAAAAACGCCAAGCGGCGGCAATCGCCCAAACGGCGTACCTAGAGTCGGAATCTAGCGTTCGTAAGCGAGAAGAAAATGCCATTGCTAGAAAAAATAACAGTTTCTTTGCACCACATCCTGTTAACAAACCAGATAAAAAGCAAAGACGTGAACTATTGAAATTAAAATCAAGCTAGGATTTTATTAATGCAACCTGATTTATTACATCGCTATATTTTTGACGAACTAGACGTACGCGGCGAATTGGTACAAATTGAAAAAACATTCAGTGACATCATTGCAGGGCACAATTACCCAGAGCCCGTTCAGCAATTACTTGGTGAGCTACTGGTTGCGACCAGCCTTTTAACGGCCACACTCAAGTTCGAAGGCGATATAGCCGTGCAGCTGCAAGGTGATGGCCCGGTGAAATATGCCGTGATCAACGGTGATCATAAACAAAACATGCGGGGCATTGCGCGCTTACAAAGTGACGTAACGGGTAACAAAATTGCTGACTTGATCGGTAACGGACATATGGTCATTACTATTACCCCTGTTAAAGGTGAGCGCTACCAAGGAGTCGTACCTTTAACAGCTGACACGCTTGCTGGCTGTATTGAAGAATACTTTACCCAATCAGAACAATTAACCACGCGTTTATGGTTCGCAACCAAAACGGGCTCTGAAACGGTAAAAGCTGCGGGTTTGTTCTTACAAGTATTACCAGTTAATAAAGAAAAGTCACAGCAAGACTTCACCCATCTAGAAGCACTTAGCCACACAGTAAAAGATGACGAATTATTAGAGTTAGATGCACAAACAGTGCTAACGCGTTTGTATCATGAAGACAATCCGCAACTGTTCGAGCCGCAAGAAATCAATTTTGTGTGCGGATGTAGCAAAGAGAAAACCATTGCAGCCCTAGTGAATGTTGGTCAAGAAGCGCTTTTAGAAGATGTGCAAAAGCACGGTAACGTGACCATTAGCTGTCATTATTGCCTCACCGATTACCGCTTCAATGAACAAGATATCAAGGCTATTTTTAACTAAATACCCACTTGCACCTAATTTGAATACCAAGCCATCATTTTGATGGCTTTTTTATGTTTAAAAAATGATACCGGTGTCATTTAAAGTCTCTTTTTTATGACACCGGTATCATTGAAATTATTCAAGTTTTTTCACAAATTAATGTGATTTCAGGTCCTCCAAAGGCTCGAATATCTCAATATCATCTGTTACTATAAATTCAGCTTAAGGTTAGTAAGAACTCAGAGCTATCCCGTTCAATTCTCACATTTTAGGTAATAACATGACTTCAAGCGCTACTCGTTTTGTCGATTTAACTGCAGCTGAACTTGTCGAACTCGCTATTTCTCGTGGCGAGGGTACTTTGGCCGCAAACGGAGCTTTCGTTGCAAAAACTGGTCGTCGCACTGGCCGCTCTCCAAACGATCGTTTTATCGTTAAAGAGCAAAGCACTGAAAATGACATCCAATGGGGCAAAGTAAACCGCCCATTCGATGCTGATAAATTTGATGCCCTTTGGACACGTGTTGAAGCACATGTGCAAGGCGGTGACCACTTCGTCTCTCACCTTGAAGTGGGTGCTGATCCTGAGCACTATTTACCAGTTGTGGTTACAACCGAAACTGCGTGGCACCACATTTTCGCTAAAAACATGTTTATTGAACCTAAAAAATATAACACGGCTGATTTACCGCAGTGGCAGGTAATGAACGTACCTTCATTTGTATGTGATCCAGAACGCGACGGCACAAACAGTGACGGTACCGTGATTATCAACTTTGCAGAGCGCAAAGTCTTGTTAGCTGGTATGCACTACGCTGGTGAAATGAAAAAATCAATGTTCTCTGTCCAAAACTTTTTGTTACCAGCAAAAGGCGTTTTACCTATGCACTGTAGTGCAAACGTGGGTGAAGCCGGTGATACCGCATTGTTCTTTGGCCTATCTGGTACAGGTAAAACAACCTTATCAGCGGATCCAACGCGTTTTCTTATCGGTGACGATGAGCACGGTTGGGCACCAGGCAGTGTTTTCAACATTGAAGGCGGTTGTTACGCAAAATGTATCGACCTATCTCAGAAGAACGAGCCTGTTATTTGGAATGCTATCAAGTTTGGTACCATCCTAGAGAACGTTGTATTAGACGAAAATCGTGTTCCTGATTTTAACGATACCAGCCTAACGCAAAATACCCGTGCTGCTTACCCACTTGAGCATGTTGAGAAGCGTAAAGTAGAGAACCGTGCCGGTGAGCCGAAAGCAGTTGTATTCTTAACGTGTGATGTCAGTGGCGTATTGCCTCCTGTTTCTGTGTTATCTGAAGAAGCGGCGGCATATCACTTCCTAAGTGGCTACACTGCAAAGGTTGGCTCAACTGAAATAGGCTCAACGTCAGACATTGAATCAACCTTCTCGACTTGTTTTGGCGCACCGTTCTTCCCACGTCCTGCTGGGGTTTACGCTGAGCTACTGATGAAACGTGTGCGTGAATTCGACGCTAAAGTATACCTGGTTAATACAGGTTGGACTGGCGGACCATACGGTATTGGTAAGCGCTTTGATATTCCAACCACACGTGCTGTGATTGATGCGATTGTATCTGGTACGTTAGCGGGTGTTGAAACAACGCATATTGAGTCATTAAACTTAGACGTGCCTGTTGCGGTACCTGGTGTTGACAGCAAACTGCTTAACCCAATTAACACGTGGGAAGACAAAGCGAAGTATGCTGAGTACGCTGCAAAATTAGCGGCTGACTTCCAAGAAAACTTTACCAAGTATGACGTCTCAGACGCCATCAAACAAGCTGGCCCTCGCAGCTAACTTGTTATCGAGTTTGACTAAAAACGCCCTCTGTGGGCGTTTTTTTGTTTGTACAACACCCCCACCCATCATTATCAGGGTCAGCTCACATAAGCTTTAGTTTGCGCTATTTGTTTAAACACGAACAATAATGATGTGACATCGTCATATTCCGCTTAAGGCACTGTATCGAACTGGTTTTGTAAACTGCGGATCTCTTCTTGTATCGCCGGAATTAAATGAAAATTAGCCTCTCGTGTGGCAATACGCCGTTTAATACAAGGTGTATCCAAATATTGAACTTGCCAATAACCTGGGAATAACGTTTTATCTTGCAGTAACCTTAAGAACTCTGCATTACCGCCTTCATCGTACATCTTTGCAATTGACTGTTGAAAAACACTTAACGCGACTCTTGGTACTGTCATCTCTTCAAAAGGCCTTAACCCCTCAGCCAGTCTGGTCTTATCAATATCAGCAATTAAACGGCTTACTGACCCCTCAACCAGACTCTCATCAATTCGACTCATCAACCTCTGTAGCTGCGGGCTATCTTTAAGCACAATCAGTAAAGAAGATAACCCTGCAGTACTGGCTTGTTGAAACGCTATTTCGGCATAGCTGAGTGCACGAACGATATGCTGCTGTGCTTTGGTCGCATCTTCGTCCATGATAAATTCGGCTTCAGAAAGATCATCAATAACTAATGTACTTATTCCTGCATCCCACTCGCCAATTGCCGTTAACCTTTGTGCTGCTTTATACGACAACGCTCGGCTTATTTCATCATTCACTCCTGAAGCCAACGCGCGTAATGCACCTAGGTCACCGCCAAATGCAGCGTCTTGCAGTGTTTTAACATCCATTTGTAGATAATTCTGCATATTGTCAGAGACAAGGTTGTTATTTACATATGAAAGAGGCCCCATTTCTTTCTTTTTTAACCAATCTAGATATTGATTGTAAGCATACGCTTGATCCTCTTTTGACAGGTCTTGCGCCGCAATACACCAGTTGCCCTCGTAATTAAAAATTTTAGGTTTAGATAAACCGCCAAGTTTAAGTGCCGAAGTACGTATCGTGTCTGCTTTTATTTTTAACAGATTGATGCGCTGATTGCGTGTTTCTTTGAGCTCTATATCTTCGCTCTTTGTAACAAGCGCACTGCCGTTATCTTTGCTCTCTATAAGAAGTACATCGTCGTTGCTAAGCTGCATAAGCCCAACCACAGGCGTGTAACTCAAATAAAGTAATATGCCTAAAAGCGTATAAAAAACGATAATACCGACTTGTTTTCTACTCATACTTAATGCTCAGTTATTTACTTTATATTCAAATGGTTGCATTACACAACCATGTCGTTACGGCATACTGCTGGTCTGCTTTTGTAAACTGCTGATTTCTCGCTGTATCGCAGGAATTAAGTGAAAATTAGCCTCTCGTGTGGCAATACGGCGCTTAATGCATGGTGTGTTTAAATATTGGCTTTTCCAATGCTCAGGAAATAAAGTATTGTCTTCCATTAGCGCCACGCTCTCAATGTCTTCCCCTCTGTCATACATCATCGCAATAGACGTTTGAAAATCATAAAGGGCTATCCGAGGAATCGCAGCTAGGTCTATCCCTTGTGCTCTTCTCTCTTTTGCTATTTTGTGGGATATCTTCTCAACATGTTCAGAGACCTCTTGAGCCTCAACGTCTCTTACAAATGGAAGTAGCACGTGTCTGCTTTTTAAAATATTTAAAATGGCATATATACTCCCACTTTGCGCATGCTGAAACCCAACTTCTGCATAAGCCAACGCCTGTATCACGAGACGTTTGGCTTTTTGCGGCTCTGAGTCAGCAATATAGTCAGCTTCCATTAACTTTCTGATCACCAAAGTAGGGATCGCTGTTTCCCAGTCACCCAGTACAGCCAAACGCTCCGCAGCTTTGTAAACCGCAGGAAGTTCAGTCTGTGCTTGTACTTGCTCCGCCAGCATACGTAAGGCGACAACATCATCTTGCTGAGCATATTGTTCAAGTGTCGCCAAGTCCATATCCAAGTAATTGAGCATGTCCTCTCCAATATTCCTATGTCCTATTGAAATTCGCTCAGCATGTGACTGCTTCTTATACCAATCTTCCCGTTGACTCTGCGCATATATTTGGTCTTCTATAGAGAGATCTTGATTAAACACACACCAATCACCTTCATAGTTAAAAATTTTGGGCTCAGATAAACCGCCAAGTTCAAGTGCCGAAGTACGTATCGTGTCTGCTTTTATTTTTAACAAATCGATACGCTGATTGCGTGTTTCTTCATGCTCCAAAAGTGTTTCTGGCTGCTTTTCTTCTATTATTTGTCTTTCGGTCCTTTCAGGTGCCATATGAGTACTTTCTTCGCTATTTAGATCATATAAAAAATATAAAAAAAGGCAAAATATTGCGACCCCTAGCTGTAATTTTTTACTCATCACATTCCCTATCATTAGATGACAGAGCCGACTAGCTCTGTCTATAGTTTATCTTTATTTTATAAGTCAGCTTTGTGTAATGTCAGTGTACACATTCCACAGCTCTTACTGCTTTTTCTAGCCGACACTCAGACTGGGTTAGCTCTTGTGTATCTATAATTGGTGTTCTACATCTATTATAGTTTTCCCACGTGACACTGCCGCCAACCCCATTATTCCCAATCCCTATATTACCTTCAACAGTTGTAGAGTTTGGTTGACTGCCACAGCTGTTTTTAATCGTATTTTTCGCTGTTTTAATAGCTGTAAAGTCGCATGATTGATATAGAGCTTCAGCAACAGCCAAACACCTCTTCTCCTCCTCAGCCTTTTTCTGCTCCGGTGTTGGCTCATTCGTACCTGGCGAGCCACCGCCACCGCCGCCACCTCCACCAGTATTACTAGAGCCGCCACCGTTACCAACGCCAATCACTGGGGTTGCCCCACCACTACCACCACTACCACCTCCACCACTTCGCTCTGAAGTACATTGCTCCTGCATGATTCCACCTGGGCCAGGTATCATTTTACACGTCATTTCAGCATGAGTGTATGTTGACGCACAGCATAGTAGTGCGGCGACAGCGAGTTTAACATCGCTATTCAGGGTTCTTTTTTTCATTATTTTATTATTAATCCTTTTGAATGATGATTCTCTATTGATGTTGTTAACTCCTTGAGCTTCAATCTGTTCCATGATTTGTACTCATTTTAACAACACGAAAAGTATATTGTATACAATTTAAATCTTCAACCTTAAAAAGGAACAAACTTCGCTGTCGTCATGGATGGTGGTGGAAATAGTCAAAAAGTGACTCTCGATTCTGTGGTTTAATACCTAATTGTCATTTGAAAGCGGGTAAGCTCTTTATTTCACTGTAAATAATGCAATAAACAGTTACAACTGTGAACAAATACTGACAAAACGTGTCCCTATATTGTTCGTCATCCATGCCTAAAAAGTGGTAAAGCAACCTCAGTTATGCTTTGATTAAGGTTTGCTCAACCCTAATAAAAAGAATATGTCATGCTTAAGAATTTATCTTTGAGGAAGAAGATCCTCTTACTGATTGGCGGCACCATTTCCATTTTACTTGTCATCGCCTCTAGTTATTTTGTTAATCATATTGCCTCTTTGTCACGGGATAGCATCCAGCGAGAAGCACAAAGCTATCTTTATTCTGAAAAGCTCTCAATGGAAGGCTTCTTTGCACAATATGGCAAACTGGTGAGCACTTTTGCCAACAGCACCCACTTGGTCAATTTTTTCAGTGACTATAACCAACGAGAAAGCGCTCTTGATAACCAACTAGGCTATCAAGAAGTCAACCAAGATTTTGTCAATCTGACCGAGAACGATGAAAATGTCCTGTCTACATTCTTTGCCTCTGCCATTACCGGAGAGTATTTCAAGGAAAATGAACGGACATCGCGTTTTGCTGATGGCCGAGAATACTATGCTTATAAACGCGGGTGGTGGCCAGAGGCCATGAAAAAAGGCGGCTTACATGTGAGCCCAGTGTCGGTTGATGCCAATACGGGGGATGTTTCTGCGGTTATCAAAGAGCCCATCTATAATGCAGAGCGCACCCTCATTGGTATCGCAGGTATCGACTTGCAAATGAACAAGGTCAATGATTTAGTTGAAGATATTCGCTTCAATAATCAAGGTTATGGATTCTTATTAGACAGTGACTTAAAAGTTGTTCATTTATCGGCGCAAACCAGTCATAAGCTCTCTATTACAGATGAAGGCCCCAAAGGAAAAGAAGGCTTAGATGGATTAGAGACACAATTTAACGATACATCAGGCTTCCAAGCACTTAACCGTGCAATCAAAAGTACGCAAGCGGGCACCGCCTACGTGACCTTAAAAGGCCGGCAGTATTACGTTATTTTCAATAGCGTCAAACTCGACAGTCCCATTCTCGATTGGCATGTGGGCATTATGATCCCTGTTAGTTTAATCGAAGAGCCAGTAGAAGCAGCCGTTATGACCACCATCATTGCGGTGCTTGTGATCATTTCAATTATAATTTTAATGATTTTGTGGGCAACGCAGTTAATCACCAAGCCAATAGAAACACTGGCTGAAACCATGAGAGAAATAGCCTCTGGGGATGGTGACCTCACTCGTCGCATCGATATTCACAGTAAAGATGAAGTGGGCCAGCTGGCGGAACACATGAATACCTTTATTGATAAGTTGCGTGCCATGATGCTAGATACGGCTGCGCAGGCATCCCAACTGGGTAATGCCTCTGAACAACTCAGCGCGGTATCTTCAAGTACCAACAATGAAATACAACAAGAAAAAGAGCAAGTGGATAGTGTGAGTGCAGCAGTGACCGAAATGGCCGCCACGGTCACTGAGATATCGCGTAATGCCCAAGAAACCAATCAAGCTGCTGAGCTTGTCCAACGTATAACCACCGATGGCACCACCCGCTCAACCCGTGCTCAAGCCGACATGACTGAGCTGGCGGGTCATATTGGAGAAGCCGCCAAAGTGGTGGCCGGATTAGAGCAAGAAACCAGTAATATAGGTGCCGTGATTGATGTTATCAATAGTATTGCAGAACAAACTAACTTACTGGCATTAAATGCCGCGATTGAAGCCGCTCGGGCCGGCGAACAAGGCCGTGGTTTTGCTGTTGTTGCTGACGAAGTCCGCTCTTTAGCCAGTCGCACCCAAGAGTCAACGGACGACATCCAAAAAATGATTTCACGGTTACAGCAAATTGCGCAACAAGCTTCTACCATGATGCAACAAGGCCAAGAACAAGCTGAAGGCTCGGTATCACAAACTCAAGGTGTACTTGACTCACTGCGTGATATTACCAGCTCGGTAACGACGGTACAGGAACAAAGCCACCAGATTGCCACCTCAACAGAGCAACAAACCGTCGTTGCTGAGGATATCAATAGCAGTTTAAGTGCCATCAATGATTTGGTAAACAGTACCGCTCATCACGCACATACCTTAGCCGATGAAGCGAAAGATCTGAATGATTTAGCCCGAGCACTTAATAGTACGGTCAACCAATTTAAGCTCTAATGAAAATGACCAACACGTGCCGAACATTGGCATGTGTTGGTTTGCGATAGATCAAAGCCTCCACCTACATTCCCTTTTACACTACCCTCTTCTAGTAAGAGTGAGTGCCGTCGTGATAAATTTACCTACATGGGATGATTCCCTGATCAAAAAATACAATGTCTCTGGTCCAAGATATACGTCCTACCCCACCGCATTGTCGCTGCAAACAGGCTATCAACAAGCCAATCTTGAGTCTGCCATTACGCAATCGAACAACCGGTCTTTGTCCTTATATATTCATATTCCATTTTGTCATCAGCTCTGTTATTACTGCGGCTGTAATAAAATAGTGACCCGCCATCAATCTAAGGCTGACCTTTATCTCGATAAGCTGGAACAAGAAGTCCACGCTCAATCAAACCTGTTTAAACAGTACACCATAGAGCAACTTCATCTTGGCGGAGGCACACCCACCTTTTTAGATGAGGCGCAAATGACCCGACTCATTGCCCTACTTGAGCATCACTTTACCTTTGCAGCAAACGCACAACGCAGTATTGAAATCGACCCGCGTTCATTGGCTGACACCATGCTTTGTACTTTAAAGTCGCTGAGCTTCAACCGGGTCTCATTCGGTATTCAAGACTTTAATGACCAAGTCCAAGCCGCTGTCAACCGCCCTCAAGATGTTGATAAAGTCATAGCCTTAGTACGCCAAGCGCGTGCGCTGGGGTTTAAATCAATTAATGCAGACATGATTTATGGTTTACCACACCAAACTCCTGACAGCTTTGCGCAGAGCATAGAACAACTCATTGCACTTAACCCTGATAGGGTCTCTGTGTTTAATTATGCGCATTTACCAGAACGATTTGCTGCACAGCGCAAACTCAAAGAGGAAGATATGCCAACGCCTCAGCAAAAGCTGCAAATATTCAAAAATACCCTGTCACAAATGACCCAAGCCGGTTATCAATTTATTGGCATGGACCATTTTGCTAAAAAAGATGACGCGCTGGCGATTGCACAACGCCAAGGCAAGCTGCATCGCAATTTTCAAGGATATACAACGCATGGATCGTGCGATCTACTAGGGCTGGGCGTATCCTCTATTTCTCAAATAGGGCATGCGATTTTGCAAAACCATAAAGAACTAAAAGCGTATTATCACGCGGTCTCTGATACAGGCAGTGCAATAACGAAAGGCATGCAATTAAACCACGACGATACACTCAGAGCTGATGTGATAAAACAGCTTATTTGCCACTTTGAGCTGAACATCAATACCATAGAAAGTCGTTACAACATTCATTTCCCAGACTATTTCTCTAATGAACTACTCGCTCTACAGCCACTTGTTGATGATGGCTTGGTACAACTGTCTAACACACACATCACCATTACCAGCAAAGGCAATTTATTCATTCGTATTATTTGTATGTGTTTTGATGCCTATTTACAGAAGCAATTACAACAAACCCGCTTTTCACGGGTCATCTAAGCAATTGGTGCATTAAAAAAGCCCACTGGACTCAGTGGGCTTTTACTTAATGTGCACACATTAACTAAGCAATACTTTGTTGCTCTTTGACCACTGCAACTTCACTTAAGTGGCCATTTTCCATTCGTAATAATCTATCTGCCATATGGAAGTACTTATCATCATGGGTGATCACTAAAACGGTTTTTCCTCTGGCTGTCAGTTCTGGCAATAACTCCGTATAGAATACATCTTTAAATAACGGGTCTTGGTCAGCGGCCCATTCATCAAATAAGTAAAATGCACGATCTTCCAAATAAGCCACTACCAAAGCCAAACGTTTTCTTTGCCCTTGCGAAAGCGCTCGTGTGGTGAATGCGCCATCTTTAATGGCCACTTTATGATGCAAATTCAGTTTTTTGATCAGCGCGTTGCCTTTGTCTTCTAATGCTTGATTGGCAACACCCAACAAACGGTCAAACAAATAAAAGTCGGTAAATACCGTGCTAAATAGTTGACGATAGTTATCTAAACTTGGCGCTTCTATAATAGTGTTATCAACAACAATATGGCCATCGTTAGCAGCATACAAGCCACTAAATACTTTCGCAAAAGTGGTTTTTCCGCTGCCATTGCCACCCACTAAGTAAATCAACTCACCGGCATTAATCGTCAAATTAATCGGCGAAAGCGCAAAGACTTCATCACTTTGTTCATGATAATAGCTATGGCTCAAATCTTTAATATGCAGCTGAGTGAAACTGTCTATTTGCTGATGCGAATTTTGTTCTATTTGTTCAAGGTCATCTTGAAACTCCGCAATGGTCTTCGCCGATGCTTTGGCTTCAAAAGCACGTGGAATCGCTTCCAGCATCACCTCCAATGGCGTTAGCATATACAAAAATAACAACGCAAACCCAGACATTATCTTGCCACTATCTGAGTCAACGCCTGACAAGTAATAAAGTGTCCCGCCAATGAAAGCAAAAATACTGAACCCGCCCCACGAAGCGGCTAAATGATAAATACTCGCGCCTGCTACTCTGCGCGTTTTCAGTTTTTCAATGGCTTGGTCCAATACATCACTCAAAAATACCTGTCGTTTACTCTGGTTCAATTTAAGCTCTTTTGCGCCTTCAACAATCGCATCAAAGTGCACGAAGAGTTCATCCTGCAACTTTGCTGCTTCTGAAACCTTCTTATACGCTTTGGCATTTGCCAGACTGTAACCTGCAGAGCCCAAAAATAAAGTTAATAAGGCGAATAAAAATACCTGCCAATCTAGCCAAGCCATATATCCCAGGCTGCCCAGCACAATCATTGCATTCGTAAGTATGTTAGGTAAATTTTTAAAGAAGGTAGCTACTTTTAAACTATGTTCCGTGAGACATGATTTAATTTTAGCGCCACCTTGCCTTTCCATGCTCTCTAATTTAGCGGAAATAACCAGCTCTGCCACCTGGCTTCTTATCACTGCCTGACTTTGTTCACTCAATTGCTCAGAAATAAGTTTAGAAAGTAATTGTAAGCACACCCCTGATATCGCCAAAATAGCAAAATAAATAAACTTTTGATCTAGCTGATCACTTTCACTATTAATGATCTCATTAATCAATGCGACAAGTGACACACTGATCAAACCAAACAGCACACTGCTGGTTGCGGTAGCGAGAAAACGCCAACGCGTTTTTTTTATTAAATGCCCTAACACAATTAACCCTAACTTAGTTCAATTAGATACAAGACGAGGATCCAGTAAAAAAATTCAGGGCCAATTCGTCTTTGTCGTAGAAAGTTCACTTATCCACTTAAACTAAAGGCCCAATACCGTCATATGCTGCCCATTCTATCCCCTTATTTAAGCGGTCCTTTTGCCAACTATGGTAAAGGGGTCGGCTTACACACTGAACATACCTCGCTCACACTGAATGACCAGATGAAAAATGGCATGTTACGTCATGAAATTAGTGCTTTTGCGCAGCGTAAAGGAGTGGGGAAATCAAGAAGCCAAGCCTCGGTTTGGCATATGCATTACACTTTGCAAATACTCCCCAGTATTATTGTCGCGCAGAGTGTTTTACAGCAATCTCTGCCTTTATCGTTAAAAGATGTCCTTTGGCACACAAAATTACAGCAACTACAGCTGCCAAATCAGGGCATAAATTTATCTGGAGGCCCAACAGAAATTCGATATTACGACCTTATTTTCAAGCATCTAGAACCATTGCATACATGGTTAAACCAGCAATTTGGGATCTCAAGCAAAGTACTTTGGAGTAATTGTACTTTCAGGATCAACCAGTTTTTACATGCTATCGAGCACGCACTTGGTCATTCCGAACATTTAAAAAACGAAAGACGCATATTGCTGAACGAATGCCATATAAACGACCAAACTAACCCGCTGTATAGTAAACCCATTATGCTCACAGACTCTCTCAACACCTATCGGATCCGTGATCACTGTTGCCTATTACATGATGTACCGAATAAATCTCACTGCAGTGACTGCCCTAAATTGCCAAAACATATTGCCCATTACAGTGCAAATCGTGTGTAAGAGACTAAATCTTTTGTAATGACCCTCGTCTTGAAAAAATAATATTTGCGTCAGATGACCACGGTTAATCTGCGCACAGCTGTACCATCACGACAAGGTGACTTATGTATATGAAGCATGCTTTTGAAATGCCAGAACCCAGTAAAGCATTAAACTTTCAGAGTAATCGAGATTGTTTATTTATGTCTGGTGAACGATGTATCGTCACTCACGGTATTAAGAAACGCTTCTCTTCTTCTATTACACAAACAACACAGTTGGTCACTCGGGTACAGTCTGAACTGGCCAATCAACCTGATGAAGCTATCGCGTTTGGTGTGCTGCCTTTTTGCAAAACCCAACAAGCACACTTTATCATCCCAAGTAAAACCACATATTGGGAAAAACCAGCTATCAGTAGTTGGCTCAATGCCGAGCTAAGTACACTCACCAAGCAGCCGAACCCTTTACAGTCTGTCGAATATCTACAAGGTCAAACACAATTTGAATCATCTGTGAATGCTGCAAAAAAACTCTTTGATGCCCAACTTCTTGAGAAAATTGTATTGAGTAAACAGGTTGATATGACCTTTGAAAATACCATTCAAAAAGAGCGGGTGCTGTGTCAATTATTACAGCAAAGCCGCAGTGGCTATCACTTCTCTTTTCCTGTTACTGATAGTGCAACTTTAATGGGCGTCAGCCCTGAATTATTACTGGCAAAACACCACCAACATATAATGACTAACCCGTTAGCCGGCTCTATCCCTAGAGCATCTACAGAAGAATTAGAAGCGGCAAATAAACAGGCGCTATTTAACTCAGGAAAAGATCGATTTGAGCATGCTGTTGTCATTGAAGACATGGAAAAAGTACTTGCGCCATTTTGTACAACTTTAGAGGTACCTGCGCAACCTTCTTTACTTAGTACGGCCACTATGTGGCATTTATCCACTGAGTTAAAAGGCACCCTTAAAAATGCACAGACCCATATCTTAGAGATTGCAAATCAATTACACCCTTCTCCTGCGTTATGTGGAAAACCAACTAATCCAGCCTACCAGCATATTCAATCTTTAGAGAAACATAGTCGAGCTTTGTTCTCAGGCATTATTGGCTGGTGTGACAAACACGGTAACGGTGAGTGGGTTGTGGTAATTCGATGTGGTCAACTTGAGCACAATCAAGCAAGGCTATTTGCAGGTGCTGGTATTGTTGCAGCGTCAGATCCAACATTGGAATGGCAAGAAACAAACGCAAAATTAAAAACGATGCTGAATGCATTGGGTTTAACTTTAGATGACATTCAACAACTTTCGAACCCTATAGAAAAGGCTGAATTATGAGCATTGAATATACGCCTTGGCCGGCCGACTTAGCAAAACTATACCGTGAACAAGGGTATTGGCAAGACAAGCCATTAACCAGCTTATTAAGTGAACAACTGACAAACAATAGCAACGGTATTGCGCTTGCGGATGGAAAACGCTCAATTAGCTATCTACAACTGTCGCAATACAGTGATAACTTAGCCGCTAATTTGGCGTTAAAAGGGCTGAAAAAATATGATACCGCGTTAATTCAATTACCTAATTGTATTGAATTCTACATTAGCTATTTTGCGCTGCTCAAGTTAGGTGTCGCACCGGTTTGCGCCTTATTTAACCACAAAAAAACAGAATTGCAAAGCTACTGTGAAATTTTACAGCCCAAGCTCATCATTGCCTCATCGATGCATGATCTGTTCGCTGATGAACAATTCAGCAACGAATTATTCAATCGCTTCAACTGCCTAAATACATTAATAGTTGACCACCACAAAGGGAACAGTGAATTAAAACAAGGCTACTTATCAGCGCAACCCTTCGAAGCACCGCCGCTAAACCCTGAAGACGTCGCATTTTTTCAACTAAGTGGTGGGAGTACAGGGACTCCAAAATTGATCCCACGCACACATAATGACTATTTATATAGCGTGGTTGCCAGTGCCGATATTTGTCAGCTAACGGGAGAAACTCGGTATTTATGTGCATTACCAGCTCCCCATAATTTCCCGTTAAGTTCCCCCGGCGCACTTGGGGTTTTTCATGCCGGCGGAAGTGTTGTATTGGCATCAGACCCCAGTCCAACAACGTGCTTTGCACTCATTGAGCATTATCAAATTACTCACACAGCTTTAGTACCGCCAGCACTGCAATTGTGGCTGAGTCATGCGCCTCACGCAGCGTATGATTTAAGCAGTTTACAGCTGATTCAAGTCGGTGGTGCAAAACTCAGCATGACAGTTGCAGAGCAAGTTAAGCCTATTTTAGACTGTGAATTACAACAAGTTTTCGGTATGGCTGAGGGCCTTGTAAATTACACTCGACACGATGACGACAGATGGTCTGTGATCAACACACAGGGCAAGCCAATTAGCCCCCATGATGAGATAAAAATTGTCGACGAAGCGGGCAATGAAGTTCCGCCTAATACTGTAGGTAGGCTCCTAACCCGTGGTCCTTATACGTTTAGGGGGTACTATAAATCTCCCGTACACAATGCCGACGCCTTCGATGAGACTGGTTTCTACAGTTCGGGGGATCTCGTTAAACAGCTCCCTTCTGGGCATTTAATTGTTGAAGGTAGAGATAAAGATCAAATCAACCGAGGCGGAGAAAAAATTGCCGCTGAGGAAGTAGAGAACTTACTGTTGGGGCACAATGACATTGCCCACGTTGCTATTGTGTCTATGCCAGATAGTACCTTAGGTGAGAAAAGCTGTGCATTCATTGTTATTCAAGACGCAGCGACAACCAAACTAACCGCATTAATATTACGTAAATATTTACGCCAGCTTGGCATCGCCGATTTCAAGGTGCCTGATAAGTTTCAATTCGTTGCAGCATTACCACTGACTGCTGTCGGTAAAGTCGATAAAAAAGCACTCCGTGCTACATTTGAGCAATAATAAAAAGATAAATTATGAGTATTCCAAAGCTAAGTCACTACCCACTACCACGCACAGCACAACTGCCAGAAAATCGTGTTGATTGGCAAATAGAACCAGAACGTGCTGCATTGTTAATTCATGACATGCAAAATTACTTCATTGGCTTTTATGGTGATAACAACCCGCTTATTGACGCGGTTGTTGCCAATATACAAGCACTCAAAAGCCATTGTTATGAAAACAACATTCCAGTTTACTATACTGCCCAACCAATTAAGCAGGGATTTAACGAGCGTGGACTACTGCGTGATATGTGGGGCGATGGTTTACAAGACCCAGCCCAGCAACCTGTGATGGATGCGCTACAACCTACCGAGAAAGACATTGTATTGACCAAATGGCGCTATAGTGCCTTTCAAAAATGTGATTTTGAAACCCGCTTGAGCGATTCTGGTCGAGATCAATTACTCATTGTCGGGATTTATGCGCATATTGGCGTGATGACAACCGCTGTTGATGCGTTCATGCGAGACATACAACCATTTGTCATCGGTGATGCTGTTGCTGATTTTAGCTATGACGAGCATACAATGGCGTTAAACTTTGTTGCAAAGCGCTGCGGTAAAGTGATAAACACAGCCGAAGTTTTAGGCAGCGAGAGCCTCGACATAACCACTTTAGAAGGTTTAAAAGCACATATTATCCCGCTCATAGATTGTGAACCTGAGGAGTTTGATGAATTTGAAAGTCTCATCGATTATGGACTAGATTCGGTGCAAGTCATGAATTTAATTGCATTATGGCAACAGCAAGGTATTGAAACTAACTTCATCGAACTGGCACAGATCCCGACTCTATCAGCTTGGGTTGAATTACTAGAAGAGCGAAAGGACGACTAATGACGCACCATATAGCAGATTCTCTGCCATTGAGTGCGTCTCAGCACGCGATGTGGTTATTACACACCATCAGCGGTCGAGGTGAGTTATTCAATGTTGCTGAATGCTTGGCATTTCAAGGAAAAGTTGCAGCCTCGGTGCTGCAACAAGCATTCGATCATGTCTGGCTCGCAAGTAATACATTAAGCTGCTACTTTCCACATGATGATGCTTATACACCCCAGCTTCAACCGACTGACAATACCCCGGCGATTGAATTTATTCAGCTCGACTGCGATATAGACGATGTCGCTCAGTACGCTCAGCAGTTTATGGCTCCTAAATTAGGTCAATCATTCGACTTATCCGCGCAGCCATTGATGCAGTTATATTTACTCCGTGGCACGTCACAAGATTACTTGATGATTTTGGCCCACCACTTATTACTTGATGGTTATGGTTTTGGTTTATTTAGCCAAGCATTAAATCGTACCTACAATGCGCTTATGAAAGGTAAACCCTTACCAAATTTGCGCTTTTCCAATCAACAAACATTACTACAAGCCCAACAAGAAACATCATACCTTACGGCCCAAGCCGCCGCGGGGGTGACTTTGAATCGATGGTTAGATGACATAGACGTTATACATAGTTTTAGCGACAGCAAAGCCGATGTAAGCATGGCGAATACGCGTTTAACCGAACAGTTCTCTCGCACCCAATGGCACACGATCCAATCAGCCGCTGCGCAAGTAAGTGCAAGTAGTTCTGAGGTATTACTCGCTGCGATTGCGGCGTCGTTAGTGGCAAAAACGAAACACTATCATGTCACTTTAGGGTTGATCATGATGAATCGCCAATCGATGGCTGAGCTGTCGACCCCTTGTGTGCAAAGTAATGTGCTGCCGCTGCCACTACAACTGTGTGAGAATATGACCTTGCAAGATCTCACTGTTTTGATCAACCAACAAATTAGGGCATTAAAAAACCTACAAAGCTACCGTGTTGAATCATTAAAACGTGACAGACAAAAACAAGGAAAGTCACTCACCGTATTTGGCCCAACGATTAACCTACTGCCCTTTTCAAGTAACCCTAAATATGCCGGCGTCGAAACACACAGCCATATTTTAAGTGCAGGGACCACAGACGATATTATGCTGCAAATTCATTTGTTGGGTGATACGCCCGCCAAAATAGATTTTGATGTGAATCAAGCAAGGTATCTGCCTGAGCAAGTACATACAATACAATCACATGTCTTCTTTGCTGCAACCTACTGGGCTGATCATCCTCTGATATCACTGAATCAACTAATTCATGAATTAGAGCAAGGAGCACACCATGTCGCTAGATAAGCAGCTTAAAGCTGAATATCAAGACAAAATTGTGTGGATCACCGGCGTCGGGCAAGGTATTGGCCTTAGCACCGCAAAACAGTTTTCAGCTCTGGGCGCGAAAGTGATTGGCTTTGACAAACATTTCAGTGACGCATCAGTATTATACAAAAGTGTTCAATGCGATTTATCCAACTTACTCGAACTTGAGCAGATATTAGCAGAACTTATATCGTCTGGTTTGGCACCGTATAACTTAATCAATGTCGCAGGAGTTTTAGAATACGACTCCATCGATGCCTTAACCACTGAGCAGTGGTTACATTGTCATACCGTTAATTGCAGTGCAGTGTTTCTGTTCATTCAGGCGTGCTACAACAATTTCAAACAAAATAAAGCCGGTAGCATTGTTACTGTGGGTTCCAATGCAGCACAAACGCCGCGACAAAAGATGGCCGCTTATTGTGCGTCAAAAGCAGCCGTAACCCAACTAACATTAACCGCAGGGTTAGAACTTGCAAATTATGGTATCCGCTGTAATGTTATTGCCCCAGGATCTACATTAACCCCGATGCAAACCGGTATGTGGCAAGATGATAGCGGAGCTCAGAATGTCATTGATGGATTTGCTAAAGAGTACAAGTTAGGGATCCCTTTACAAAAAATAGCTACCCCAGATGAAATGGCACACAGTATTGTCTTTATTGCCTCAAACTTATCTTCACATACCACAATGCAAGTCATCGCCATTGATGGTGGCGCAACTTTTTAAACACTATAAGCATACTCAAGGAGGCCGTAGCCTCCTTATCTTTTAACTCATAATCTGAGCAACTCACTTTACAAAAGCCCTATTTGGAATACCAAATAAGGCGTGAATAAAACTCTACCAAATACGTAAATTTCACTCACAGTATCAACGCTTCATCAATAGACTCAAACTGTATATTAGCGCGCATATCGCTCACACAAAATGCTGCAATCATGTGTTTGTAAATTAATGCTAAATCGCCAATATCACTTAAAGATGCAGATTCATTAACTTGATGAATGTTTTCATTACGCAGCCCGAATTCAATGACTTCAGTTCGTGCTGAAGCGATAAATCGACCATCCGATGTACCGCCATCAGTGGTCAATATCGGGCGAATACCCACCGTGTTTTCAATGGCCAAGTTCAATGTATCAACAAATTTATTTGCTTCATTAAAGTAGGGGGCACAAGGACGCTGCCATTCTATTTCGCAACGGATCTCATCTGAGTGTAATGTGTCACTTATGAGCTTTTTCAACGACTGCTCTGTATGTCGACTACTGTATCTAATATTGAAGCAAATATCTGTGGTACCAGGGACTGTGTTATCGACAAACTCTCCGCTATTTAATTGCGTGATTTGTAAACTTGTGCCGGGCATTGTTACAGTGCCACTGTCCCACTGTAACGCGACTAAACGGCGACTCAATACAATGGCACCATGGGCGGCATTTTGGCAATTATGAGGATACGCAACATGGCCTTGTTGACCAAATACACGCACATGACCTGACAGCGAACCGCGTCGACCGATTTTCACCGTATCCCCTAAACGGGCTTTACTCGATGGCTCACCAACTAAGCAATAGTCCGGCAAATGCTCATCCCCTAACGCATTAAGTGTGTCCATAATAGAGGCGGTACCATGCTCTGCTTCCCCTTCTTCATCACAGGTAATTAGTAACATGAGAGTCCCCGTATCACAGCGTGTCAACAGAGATTCTACCGCGGCAATAAAACATGCAATACCGCCTTTCATATCTGCAACACCACGCCCATACACACGTTCTGAAATGATTTCTGCAGCGAAGGGAGGACTGGTCCACAACTCTAGAGGACCTGCAGGCACAACATCTAAATGCCCTGCAAAAGCAAAGGTTTTACCTGCCCCAAAAGATTTTGACGCAATGAGGTTTCTAACCCCCTGTCGTGTTACTTCTTTGCACGTGAATCCCAGCTGTTCTAAATATCCACATATATAGTCAAAACTGCCAGCGTCATCTGGTGTAATGGACGGGAATCGAACTAAGTTTTGCGTAAGTTCAATGGCTTTTTCTTTGAGTGACACATCATTTAACTCAGTATCTCGCACGCTTGTCATAATTATTTCGCTAATCACTAGTAAAGAGTTTAAAGCACACAAGTCACTTGATAATTTGCATGGCTTTATTTGCTTAGATCCTCTAGACGAAGCAACAGAGCATAAAGTTAGCGATCGCAGACTTGATTACTGCATTTCTATATAACCAATCTGTCGTACATACCTGTACTCGCCCGTTACTTGCAATAAACCACAAAGAAACTAAGGAAAACCTAAATAATTATCATAAGCTTTCGTCTCAGGATGAATACTAATTGTTAAAGCGCCACACATACGCGCTCTGTTGAGGCAAACATGAAATTATACGACGTTATCGGGATAGGATTTGGCCCTGCTAATTTAGCTTTAGCCATTGCGTTACAAGAGCAAGGTAAACTCACCGACAAGGTTTGCTTCATTGAGAAACAACCCAATTTCTTATGGCATGGTGGGATGTTACTTGATGATACGACAATGCAAATTTCTTACCTGAAAGATCTTGTTACCCAAAGGAACCCAACCAGTCACTTTAGCTTCGTCAACTACTTGCATCATCAAAACAGACTAGACAGTTATATTAACTTAAAAACATTTTATCCATCTCGATTAGAGTTCAATAGTTACTTAAGCTGGGCCGCATCACACTTCAATGAACATTGCCATTACGATGAGCAAGTCGTTGAGATTACGCCTGTAGTGGAGCAAGATCATGTTGAATATCTTGCAATAACAACGAGAAATCAAGAAGGTTTAGAGCACACTCGTCATGCTAAAAATATCATTTTAAGCCCTGGTGGTAATGCAAAGGTCCCTGAGGTATTTAGTGATGCCTTTACACATGAAAATGTGTGGCATTCTTCTCAATACTTGATGAATAAACATAAAATTAAAGCAGGTGATAAGGTCGCCGTTATTGGTGCGGGTCAAAGTGCCGCTGAAATATTTGTCGATGTGCAAAATATTTTGCATCAACCAAAAGTTGATCTTATCTTTCGCGCTGGCGCTATGAAGCCTGCTGACTCAAGTCCCTTTGTCAATGAAATCTTTGACCCACGCTACACCGATTTAATGTATCAAAACACACCTGAGCAACGCAGTGCTTTTTTAACTGAATTCAGAAATACCAATTATGCGGTTGTCGATGAGCCATTATTAGATGACATATACGGCCGCTTATACACACAAAGGCTAAAAAACGAAACCCGTTTTTCCCTCAAAAATAATACCCATATTGACGCTGCGACTCTCTCTGGGGATCAGATCTGTTTAACCCTTAGTCACGGCCAGCACAATAGTCAGCTTGAAAAGTATGACCACATGATACTTGCAACAGGCTATCATTATTCCTCGCGTCCACCTTTATTAGAGTCAGTAACTCAATGGCTGGAAAATGATATTGCTCGCGACTATCAATTACGTACTGCCGATACCTTTAAACCGAAAATATTTACGCAAGGAATTAATGAAGCGACACATGGGATCAGCGATTCTCTTTTATCGATCTTAGCGATTCGCTCTGCTGAAATTGCGGATGCACTCGATCTAAGCTAACAACACCTCAACAGTAACCCGATCGTCAGTATTGGGTTACTTAACCTCTCTCACTTCACCCGTCACTCTTTTCCTTATTGTACATCTTGATATAGTGCGCCTTTTCAGCCCTGTAATACTTAACCTCAGCTCTGGATAAGCGAATTTGCCCAATAAAGCTATTTTTCTCACTCTCGGCGTTGTTTTCATTTGTAATAGCCCGCTATTACTGCATAAAAGCGCCTTGATATTGAACAAAATATCATCATTGGATTGTACGTAAGTTTGTTTACAAAATGTTTCCTATTCCAAAACCCTTATCCAAACCTGAGGTTACTTATGGTCATTGATACCACTTTCAGCATCTTCTAGTCATCGCTTGCAAAGAGTAAAAAGAGGACAATAAAAAGTGCCGCTTTCTATAAGAAAGCGGCACTTTTTACCCAGCTATTTTTAATAGTAATGTACGCCTATAAAAATTTTTCCATCGCTTGTTCAATGCCATCCAGTACTTCAGAACTCATTACTATGCCTTGGTGATCATACTCCAACCTCGTTTCAGGAAGAGATTGACCCAACCCACCGTAATAATTGGCAGTACTCTCTGTGGATGTGTCACTCGACCACCAACAGTGTATGCCTGCAGAATTCACCACTTTGTAATTTATCGGTCGACGTGAGGTAGTGTACAAATGATATGCAACTTGAATTAACGTTACCAATTCTGTTGCTGGTAAATTAGTAACCTCTTCGCTAAAGCTCTCTTTATATTGCATCAATAAGTCAACCAATGGCATAACCGCTTCAGTATTAGCTGCAATATAAGTTTCGACAACAGCTTCAACCTCATCTTCTCGTGCAATAACATGTTGCATAACCCACTTTGAGATCCATTGGTGCCACATTAAGATCTCGCTATTTTGATACTCAAATGGATTCCAACTGTCGATAAGTTGCACCATTGAAACTGTATGGCCCAAATCTGAAAGTGTATTTGCTACCAACAAAGCGATGGGTGCCCCCATTGACCAACCAGCTAAATAATAAGGCCCTGATTGCTGATACCGTAAAATTTCACTCGCGTAGTGGTTTGCCAACTGTTGCAGATCAGATTGCATATCAAAAGCATCATCAGGTGCAATACCAATGCAATTTACTCGCCCTTCTAAACGCTGAGCCAGTGGCCGATAAGCTATGGTGAGTCCACTTCCTTCATGTAAGCAAAAAAGATTTGGCCCCGTCGCAATAAGCGAATTCAAACTATGTACACTGGGGATCGCATCACTCAATAACGCGTTTACTAATGAGCTCAGATCTGGCGCTTGCCACAATAATCTAATATTGAATGGTAGGTGATGACGCTGCTGCCATTGACTGGTCACCTTTAATCCATTAATTGAATCCCCACCTAGCGCAAAGAAATTATCAAAACGTCCTACTTGCTCAACACCTAACACCTCACGCCAAATTTCAGCCAGTAATGTTTCAAGCTCCCCTTCTGGCGCAACATAAGCTTTCTCGCTTTCTAATTGTGCCTTTGGTAACGCTTTTCTATCTATCTTACCGTTACTATTCGTTGGCAGCTCCGCCAGTGCCATCAACACACTGGGTACCATATAATCTGGTAATTGCTGTGCTAGCGTCGCTTTTAGAGCAACCACATCTAATAAGCCTTCGTCATGCCCTGATACATACCCTACTAAACGCTTGCCCGACGGCGTATCATCCGCAATGACAACCGCTTCATTCACCCCCGCTGATTTACGTAATAACGACTCTATCTCACCTAGCTCTATGCGGAAACCTCGGATTTTCACCTGATGGTCAGTACGACCTAAATATTCCATTTGATTATCCGCATTCCAGCGCACCAAATCTCCGGTGCGATATAAGCGTGAGCCATCTTCTTTAAACGGGTCCGCTACAAAACGCTCCGCGGTTAAATCGGGACGATTCAAATACCCTCTTGCTAACCCGACCTCTTCCGCCATGTATAACTCACCTATCATACCCGGCAGTACTAGATTCAATTGGTCATCCAATATCCATGCTTGGCGTTGTCCTAACACCTCACCTATCGGCGCATACACGCTGTCAAAGCTGCTTCCTGGTAACGCTTTCCACGTCAGCGGCGTTACCACTGTCTCTGTTGGACCGTAGCCATTAATAAAGAATGCCGGTTTTAAAACCCGTTGAGCTAGTTCAAAAGACGCTTGTGGCATCGCATCTCCACCAAAGCAATACACTCGAACCGGTGGAGGATTGCCTATTTGTTCAACATACGCAGCCAATTCTCGTAAGAAGACCGGTGGGAATACCACCACACTCACGCGCTGTGCGTGCATGTTTTCATACGTCTCTTGTAAGTCCCACTGTTTTTCTGGCCTAATAACCACTGTACCGCCATGTGTCACGGCTGATAACCAACGCTCATGTGCCCCATCAAAACAGAATGACATGAATATCAATTCTCTGTCTGACGCGCTTAAACCATAACGGCGCCCTATTGAACGACAGTGCATCCCAATGGACCCCCGGCTTACCAACACCCCTTTTGGATTGCCCGTCGAGCCCGAGGTATAAATAACATACGCCCCTTGTGCTGGGTAGACCGTCTCCATTTGCCAACTATCATTGAGCGCTATCTCTGGCAAACAATGTAACTGCGCCTCCCCTGCTAATTCAGCAATGCGGTTATCTGATACCAGTATGTGCTGCATCTGACTGTCTTTTATCATGTAGGCTAAGCGTTGCTCTGGATAGCTCAAGTCCATTGGCACATACACCGCTCCCGCCTTTAATATCGCCAAAAAGGCCACTGGTAAGTCGCGGCTACGCTCTAGTGCAACCCCCACTTTTTGCTCTGCAACCACCCCTTGCTCACGCAAGTAATACGCCAATTGCGATGATTTCTCATACAGCTCTTTAAACGTATAACTGAGACCATCACATGCAACGGCTTCTGCATCCGGTGTCTGCTCAGCCAGCTGGTTTAATGTTGAAACAACATCTTGATATTGCTCAGCTCGTAAAGTCGGTGCTGCACCATTGGGAATATATATCGGAGTTTCTGTGCCCGATATATACGGAACAAACTCATCTCCAAAGCCTTGTGTGCGTAACGACTCTGCTTGAGCTGGCGTGACAAGTGATAGCGCTGATAATAATTGGTTTTGGTTAGATACCATTGCTAAAATCAAAGACTCCAACTGCTTTGAAAGCATGTTTGCACTTACCGTACTTACTTTGTCATGTTGATAAGTCAATGTGATTTTCAATAATGCTTCGATTTCAACCCCGAGAGATACCGGATAGTTGGTTTCCTCAGCTGAATTAACAACATCGAATGCAGTGTCTTTTCCTTCTCCATTTTGGAGTGTCTCAGAGATCGGGTAGTTTTCAAATACCATTAAGGTATCGAATAAACCTTCTATATTCAGATCTAAACGTTCCCCTGCTTGCTTCTGAATATCATAAAGCGGCGTAAACTCAAATTCTCTAGAACGAACACTCGCGGTTTGAATTGACTGTAACCAAGTACTTAACGACTGTGCCGGATCTATTTCAGCAATCACAGGAATGGTATTGATAAACATCCCCAAGCATGCACCACTACCAGCCATATCGGTTGGCCTACCTGAGGTGGTTGCACCAAAGCATACTGTATCCCGATTTAAGTATCGCGACAGCAGTAATGCCCATGCACCTTGAATAACGGTATTTATTGTTACATGATTTTGCTTTGCAAACGCTGTTAAGCTAACAGTTTGTGTTTCATCAAAATGAATATACTGCTTACCATACTGCCTAAACTCAGAATCCCCATTTAATACCGAAGTCAGGTAACTTGGGCCTGTCAGTCGACTTGTTTCATGCTGCCAATAAGCCAGGTTAGTAGAAGCATCTTGCTCTTTTAGGTAAGTAATATAGTCTTTATATTGCACTGTATCTTTCGGCAGACTCATTCCTTCGTATGCTTGTAGTATCTCCCCCATCATGACAGATGTACTCCAACCATCTGTTAATAAATGGTGACTTGTCCATATTAAATAATGCTCTGTCGCTCCTGTATGTATCAGTGTTAACCGCGTTAAGCCGGGGTCGTTAATGAAATCAAACCCTCGCTCTCGATCCGCTTGTGCTTGTGTGATAAAGGCTGCCTTATCTAACTTGCTATTTTGCCAATCCAGTTCCTGCCAAGATTGATCTGTTTCTTTCGCAACAAACTGCAAATTAAAGTTATCAGTACACACAAAGCCAGTTCGCAATACATCATGACGCGCGATCACTGATTGCCAAGCCTGTTTAAAGCGCGCTACATCTAGCCCTTTCACCTCAAAACAGGTTTGATTTATATACGCACTGCTTTGTTCAAACATACTGTGAAATAGCATGCCTTCTTGCATGGGTGACAATGGATACAGATCATCCACATTACTCAGATTAAGTGGTAACGCATCTAGTTGTGTTTGCGATAATTTAGTTAGTGGCACATCTGATGGGGTTAATGTGCCTTGCGTCGTTTGGCAATGCGCCACAACCTGCTGTAATGCAGCCTCAAAATGTGCGGCAAACTGTGCCACATCTTCATTATTCAAACGCGCTTGTGAGAAGCTTATCTCAAAAGACAGTGCCCCATTTAATACTTGTCCATTAATCGCCAACTCACTATTCATAGCGATATTGTCACTCGTTGCTTTCCCAGAGCTTTCAGATGCTAAACGCCAAACCGAGGTACTATCGTGCACTGTGCCATTGTCGAATTGCCCCAAATAGTTGAATTCTATTTGACTGAGTGAGCTCTGCTGTAACTGCGCTTGTTCTTCATCTGTGCCATTAAATTTAAATGCACTATACCCTATCCCCTTGTTTGGAATAGCCCGTAAGTTTTCTTTATTGGCGATGATTGTGTGTGCCAACGAGGGCATACGCTGCAATACAATTGGATAGAGTGTGGTAAACCAACCCACAGTCCGGCTTAAATCTACGCCTTGCTCCCATGGTTCTCGCCCATGACCTTCCAAGTTTATAGACACTTTAGATTGACCTAACCATTGATACAAAGCTTCACTTAATGCACTCAGTAACAAGTCATTTATCTGTGTACGATATACTTTTGGCGCATCATGTAATAATGACTCAGTACGCACTTTATCTAAACTGACACTGACTGCTGCACGATGCAATGCAAGTGCACTGCCCTGCGCATTTAAGTTAGGTAATTGTAATGGCTGAGTGACTTGCTCAGACCAATACGCAAACTCGTCTTTAAATTGACTCGGGTACTCACGTACACGGTCAGCCCAGTATTGATAGCTGTGACTTTTTAACGCCAATGTAAGGCTTTTACCTTCAATAGCTTGCTCATATGCAACGGCTAAATCATCTAATAAAACCCGCCAAGATACACCATCAACAACCAAATGATGAATAACGAATAACAGCCTATATGTGCCATCATTCACTCGCATTTGCACGACTCTCATCATTGAGCCATGGGTAATATCTAAACTTTCTTGAGCCTGTTGTGCTAATTGCTCTATATCGGCCACATCAACATCATGTAACCACATATTTTGTTCAACAAAATCCTCTCGATACTCTGTATACTCTTGACTCCATCCCCCCATTTCATCTTGATAGTATCTCATTCGCAACGCATCGTGACTTTCAACCAACTGGCTTATCGCCGCATTAAGTGCAACATCATCTAGCGCTTGATCACTGTGTAGCATTACAGCTTGGTTCCAATGAGAGCGATCGACCATCTCATTTTTAAAGAAGCTGGATTGAATCGGCAGTAACTCAACTTCCCCAAAAACACTTTGCTCAATTAAATCTTCATCTTCCATAACAATCAAACAGTTAACTAGGCGCGCTATGCTTTGCTGCTCGAACACTTGTTTAGGGGTTACCAAGTACCCAGCCTGACGAAGTTTTGCAATTATTTGTAAGCTGACTATGGAGTCCCCACCTAATTCAAAGAAATTGTCATGACGACCCACTTGTTCAACACCCAGGATTGAGCGCCAAATAGCGGCTAACATAATCTCTAGTTCCCCCTCGGGGGCAACAAAATCAAGCTCCGCGGCTCGGTCCACTTTAGGTAAGGCACTTCGATTAACTTTACCGTTATTAGTCAGAGGAAAGCTCGCTAGTGTGACAAATATATCGGGGATCATGTAACTCGGTAAATTGTTCCGTAATATCTCTTTTAATGCGTCATACTCGATGTCATCATCAGCCACAATATAAGCAACTAATTGTGTCCCATTTTCGGTTTCATCTGCGACGACAATGGCTTCATTTACGGTTGGGATATTACATAAATTGGCCTCTATCTCACCCAATTCAATTCTAAAACCTCGCACTTTCACTTGATGGTCTGTGCGTCCTAAATACTCAAGCTCTCCATCAAAGCTCCAGCGCACCAAATCTCCCGTTCGATATAAACGCGCACCATCGTCGCTAAAGGGGTTTGCTATAAACCTTTCTGAGGTCAAAGCACCTTGGTTTAAGTAGCCACGTGCAAGTCCTTCTCCGGCGATATATAATTCACCTGGCACACCTATTGGCATCAGTGTTAACGCATCACTTAATACGTAAAGCTGAGTATTTTCAATTGCATCTGTGATAGGGATCACATCCCAGCGCTCATTAGTCTCATTACCAATGTTAAATACTGAACATCCAACGACAGTTTCTGTCGGTCCATATTCATTAATGATCTGTGCATAAGGGAACAAGGCTTTCAATTGAGCAACCGTTGAGCTCAATAGCTTGTCTCCCCCTACGACAAAGCAATGCGCTTGCTCATTTGTGGTGAGTAAATCACTGGCAAGCATCGCATCGATATGGGCAGGGGTTATTTTATATAACGTCGCATCATTACTTTGTTGTAAATGCGCAATTAAATTACTGAGTTCTTCGTCCCCCGATGCCAGCAATGTCACTGTTTTACCGCTATATAACGGCACTAACAAGCTCGTTACTGTGGCATCAAAAGAGAGTGTTGAACTCACTAAACTCGATGATACATTTGGTAAATAGGCTGCCTGCGCATAGGACAAATAGTTAGATAACCCTTGATGCGTTACCGCAACGCCTTTAGGCTGCCCAGTAGAACCTGAGGTATAAATCACATATGCTAAGTTATCTTTTGACATGTGCGGATAGTGGTGAGGCTCATCCGACGAATAAACGATATCCTGTAACTCGTGTATTTCAGACAATTGCGCTAACTCAGTAAAGTTAGCTGCTGAACCATCAGTTAGAATAAGCTTTAAAGTACTGCTGCTAACAATATATTTAACACGATCACTCGGCAAATTAGGATCAATAGGCACATATGCTGCACCCGCCTGATGGATAGCGAGTAAACTCACAACCATATCGATATTACGATTAAAAATCACCCCAACTTGGTCTTCCACAAGCACATCATTCGCCTGTAAATAAGCGCATAGCCGACTCACTTTTAGTGCCAGCTGCCCATAAGTAATAGACTCTTCTTCATCCCTCAAAGCAATCTGGTTCGGTGTATTCACACTATGGTATTCGATGCTTTCATGTAATAACATTTTAGGCTTATTGCATTCATTACCACGGCCAAAGGCAATAAGATGACCAACCGTGTGCTCTAATAGTAGCTCGACACTACTCACAGTTTGCTCTGGACGTAATGCAATATCTGTGAGTATCGACATAAAGCCATCAAGAAGCTCTTGAACTCGGTTGTCACTATAAAGTTCAATAGCGTAATTTAAGTATAACGTCACTTCGCCTTCAGTATCTTCAATAGCTTCAAGTAACAATTCAAATTGTGCACTATTGGTCGGTAACTTTGCTTCACTAATCGTCAATTCAGGTAATTGTGACAACAAGTTATCTTCTTGACGCTGATAATTTAGCATCACTTGAAACAACGGAGAGCGGTTTAAATTACGCTCTAATTCAAGCCCATCAACCAGCTTTTCAAAAGGGAGGTCTTGATTCGCCTGAGCCCCTTGTAAACTTTCCGTAATAACATTCACGACTTGTCCCAGTGCCATATCTGCTGATAACACACTGCGGATCACTTGCGTATTGACAAAAAAGCCAACAATGCTCTGACTTTCAATATGCTGCCTATTCGCTATAGGCATACCAACTCGAATATCTGATTGACCAGAGTAACGATGAAGTAAGACATGCCACGCACTCATAAGCAAAGCAAATAAAGTACTGCCTTGGTCTTTGGCGTAATGACTTAATTGTGCTTTCAATGCCTTTGGAATAGCGTGAATAGCAATACCATTACTATATTCTTGTTGATCACTTTGCAAATCGGCAGGTAATTCCAGAACTGGGTGAGAATCACCTAAGTTTGTTTTCCAATATGCCAACTGTCGTGCATCTTCTCCTTCTTCCAGCCACTGTTTTTGCCACTGAGCATAGTCGCTGTATCGTGGTTGCAATTCGACTGCCAGTGAATCCCCTTTTAACGCCGCTGAGTAACCAGCTACAAAATCGGCAATAATCAAATTTAACGACCAACCATCAGACACAATATGATGCATTACCACAATCAACTCATGCTTATCTTGCGCATGCGTAATTAAGCCAACGCGTAACAATTTATCTGTCGTTAAATCAAACGGCTTTTTCACTAAATCAGACTTAAATGTATCTGACTCTACATTTTTAGTAGAACCATCTAAACGTTGAATATTTGCTTTCACACCCTGTTCGACTACTTGTGTCACACTGGCATCTTGATGCTCAACAAACCTTGTACGCAATGCATCGTGTTTCTCAAGGACATAGTCAAATGCCGTTTGCAGTGCAGTAAAGTCCAGTGTGCCCTCTAAGATCAAACCACCGGTAATGTGGTAAGCATCACTGTCGGGTGCTAACTTCCACAAGAACCATTGACGCTCTTGCGCATAAGATAACGTTTGCTGTGCACGCTCAGCCCTAAGTAAAGGCGATATAGTGTTCTCACTCGAACTCAGGCTTTGTAGTGCAAGTGAGTATAAGTCAGTACTGGTGAAAATATCCTGCACACTCAATGTAATATCATGACTTTTTGCTAATGCAATTAAGCGTAAGCTGTTAATTGAATCCCCACCTAGCGCAAAGAAATTATCAAAACGTCCTACTTGCTCAACACCTAACACCTCACACCAAATTTCAGCCAGTAATGTTTCAAGCTCCCCTTCTGGCGCAACATAAGCTTTCTCGCTTTCTAATTGTGCCTTTGGTAACGCTTTTCTATCTATCTTACCGTTACTGTTCGTTGGCAACTCCGCCAGCGCCATCAACACACTGGGTACCATATAATCTGGTAATTGCTGTGCTAGCGTCGCTTTTAGAGCAACCACATCTAATAAGCCTTCGTCATGCCCTGATACATACCCTACTAAACGCTTGCCCGACGGCGTATCATCCGCTATGACAACCGCTTCATTCACCCCCGCTGATTTACGTAATAACGACTCTATCTCACCTAGCTCTATGCGGAAACCTCGGATTTTCACCTGATGGTCAGTACGACCTAAATATTCCATTTGATTATCCGCATTCCAGCGCACCAAATCTCCGGTGCGATATAAGCGTGAGCCATCTTCTTTAAACGGGTCCGCCACAAAACGCTCCGCGGTTAAATCGGGACGATTCAAATACCCTCTTGCTAACCCGACCTCTTCCGCCATGTATAACTCACCTATCATACCCGGCAGTACTAGATTCAATTGGTCATCCAATATCCATGCTTGACGTTGTCCTAACACCTCACCTATCGGCGCATACACACTGTCAAAGCTGCTTCCTGGTAACGCTTTCCACGTCAGCGGCGTTACCACTGTCTCTGTTGGACCATAGCCATTAATAAAGAATGCCGGTTTTAAAACCCGTTGGGCTAGTTCAAAAGACGCTTGTGGCATCGCATCTCCACCAAAGCAATACACTCGAACCGGTGGAGGATTACCTATTTGTTCAACATACGCAGCCAACTCTCGTAAGAAGACCGGTGGGAATACCACCACACTCACGCGCTGTGCGTGCATGTTTTCATAGGTCTCTTGTAAGTCCCACTGCTTTTCTGGCCTAATGACCACTGTACCGCCATGTGTCACGGCTGATAACCAACGCTCATGTGCCCCATCAAAACAGAATGACATGAATATCAGCTCTCTGTCTGACGCGCTTAAACCATAACGACGCCCTATTGAACGACAGTGCATCCCAATGGACCCCCGGCTTACCAACACCCCTTTCGGATTGCCTGTCGAGCCCGAGGTATAAATAACATACGCCCCTTGTGCTGGGTACACCGTTTCCATTTGCCAACTATCATTGAGCGTTATCTCTGGCAAACAATGTAACTGCGCCTCTCCTGCCAATTCAGCAATGCGGTTATCTGACACCAGTATATGCTGCATCTGACTGTCTTTTATCATGTAGGCTAAGCGTTGCTCTGGGTAGCTCAAGTCCATTGGCACATACACCGCTCCCGCCTTTAATATCGCCAAAAAGGCCACTGGTAAGTCGCGGCTACGCTCTAGTGCAACCCCCACTTTTTGCTCTGCAACCACCCCTTGCTCACGCAAGTAATACGCCAATTGCGATGATTTCTCATACAGCTCTTTAAACGTATAACTGAGACCATCACACGCAACAGCTTCTGCATCCGGTGTCTGCTCTGCCAGCTGGTTTAATGTTGAAACAACATCTTGATATTGCTCAGCTCGTAAAGTCGGTGCTTCACCATTGGGAATATATATCGGAGTTTCTGTACCCGATATATACGGGACAAACTCATCTCCAAAGCCTTGTGTGCGTAACGACTCTGCTTGAGCTGGCGTGACAAGTGATAGCGCTGATAATAATTGAGTGTTATTCGCTATGAACGCTAGAAGCAGCCCTTTTAGCTGCTTAGCAATTGTTTCAACCCCTGCTGCTGATATTTTCCAGCCCTGATAGGTAAACGTTATGCTTAAGCTAGAATCGACTAAAACGCCAAGGGTGAGTGGATAGGTTGTTTCTTCGCGCGCTGCGAGTACTGAAAACTGAGTGTCTTGTTCATCGCGGGTTTGTACGGCTTTTGATATTGGATAGTTTTCAAACACCATTAAGGTATCAAACAAACCTTCTTTATTTAGCTCTAAATACTCCCCAGCTTGCTTCTGAATATCGTAAAGTGGAGTGAATTCATGTTCTCGAGCTTGTAAATTATCGTTTTGTAAAGCTTGTAACCATGCAGAAATAGTCATGGCAGGATCAACAGTAGCAACAACAGGAACTGTATTAATAAACATCCCCTGGCTTGATTCAGAAGCAAATAAATCAGTGGGCCTACCCGAAGTCGTTGCACCAAAACATACACTGGCGCGATTTAAATAACGGCTCAGTAAGAACGACCAGCTACCTTGAATCAACGTATTCAGTGTTACTCGGTTCTGTTGACTAAACTCAATTAGTTTCTGTGTTTGCGGCTCGTCAAATTCAATAGCATATGCATTATATTCCCCATCCGTATGCTCATCACCAATGACCGATGTAAGGTAGCTTGGCTCTGATAGGCGGGCTGTTTCTTTCGCCCAGAAAGCAAGATTACTCACCTGATCTTGCTTCATTAAGTAAGCAATATACTGTTCGTATTGACCTTGTGCGACAGGGAGTGTCTTACCTTCATACGCCTGTAGTACCTCACCCATCATGGCTGAGCTACTCCACCCGTCGGTAAGCAAATGATGCGTAGTCCATATGAAATGGTATTTCTGAGCCGCTAATTTCACCAACGTTAAACGTGTTAAACCTGGATCATTAGTTAAATCGAATCCAGCTTTACTGTCTGACTGCGCTTGCTGAGTTAACAGCTGAGGGAGTTCATGTTCGTCGTAAGATTGCCAATCTAATTCATGCCACTGCGGTATAAGGCTACGCATTACATACTGCAATGTTTGTTGTCGCTCGGTCAAAAAACCGGTTCTCAATGCATCATGGCGTGACACTACTTGCTGCCAAGCATGCTTAAAGCGCTCCACATCTAAATTTTCGATTTCTAAGCAAGTTTGGTTTATGTAAGCTTCACCTTCATCATAAAGGCTATGAAACAACATCCCCTCTTGCATGGGTGACAATGGATATAACGTCTGTAATTGACTGAGTTCAATTGGTAGCTCGTCAAGTTCTGCTTGACTCATTTTCGCCAGTGGGGCATCTGATGGCGTGAGTGTAGGTCTTGCTTGTTGGCAATGCTCAACCACGGCACACAAAGACTGATATAATTTATCAGCAAATACCTGAACATCATGATGTAATAAGCGGGCCGTTGAAAAACTAATATCAAATTGCAATTGACCGGCAAATACTTTGCCATTTATCACTAACTCTGTCTGTTGAGGATACTTAGGGCTAAAAGAAGCGCCAACGGATTCATCAGCCAATGTTAATGACAGTCCTTGCTCCGTTTTTTCAAATGTATTATCGGTTTGACCTAAATAGTTAAACTCGATTTGACCCATCGGTTGCTGTTGTAGCTCCGCTTGCTCCTGTGGGTTTCCGTAATATTTAAACGCCCCATAGCCTATGCCTTTATTTGGCACCGAGCGTAACTGCTCCTTCGTGTTTTTAATGGTATCTGATAGCGCTTTTGCTCGGGTAAGAGAAACAGGAAACAAAGACGTATACCAACCAACAGAACGACTTAAATCTGAAGTGTCTTCCCATGTCTCTCGACCGTGCCCTTCTAAGTTAACACATATGTGTGTGTCTTCGGTCCACCCATAAACTGCCTCACTCAGCGCACTCAATAATAACTCATTAATTTGAGTTCGATATGCGTGTGATGAATTTTGCAAGAGTGCTTGCGTTGTGGCCTGTTCCAATATCACACTAATTACGCCACTCTCAGACATAGCCTGACTACCTTGCGCATTTAAATTAGGCAATTGTAAAGGCTTTACTGAGTGTGATTGCCAATATGAGAATTCGCCCTCAAAAAGCTGAGGATACTGACTAATTTGCTCTGCCCAATATTGATAGCTATGGCTTTTCAGCCCCAATGCTATCTCTTCATTGCGCTGAGCTGCCTCATAGGCTGTCATAAAGTCATTAATTAATGTACGCCAAGACACGCCATCTACCGCCAAATGATGTATAACAATTAAGAGTCTCGCACTGCCATCATCAAGCTGCATATTCACAAACCGTGCTATCGGCCCAGACTCAATATCGAGGCTGCGCTGCGCTTCTTCTGCTAATGCCGTGACATCTTTTTCTTGTACCGAACGCGACCAGTAGCTACTTTCAAGCAACAACTCATCAAAAGCACTATAGTCCTGCTGCCATTGGTCACACTCAGTGCGCGTATATCGTAAACGTAATGCGTCATGATAAAGTAATATTGCAGAGACCGCATTTTGCAATGCTGGTTCATTAAAATGCTGTTCAGAACGCAGCATAATTGCCTGATTCCAGTGATTATACTCAATCATTGGTTTAGCAAAAAACTCTGCTTGGATGGGTAATAACTTAGCAGTCCCTGTGACCGTTTGTTCCGGAATTGACGATACATCAAGCGCTTCCAATTGTAAGGCTAAACGCGCAATATCTTGCTGCTCAAACATTTGCTTCGGCGTTACTACATAACCTACTTGGCGGACTTTAGCGACAATCTGCAGACTGATGATCGAGTCGCCTCCCAGCTCAAAAAAATTATCTAATCGCCCGACCTTATCAACACCTAATGTCTCCTGCCAAATATTGGCCAACATTGCTTCGTTATCCGATTGCGGTGCTTGATAGATTTGTGAACTCGTTAATGATGCTTGTGGCAACGCATTTCGATCTATTTTTCCGTTGCTGTTTAACGGCAGCGCTGGTAACACCATCAATAGACTTGGTACCATGTAATCTGGTAACGCTTCAGCCAATTGGTTTTGTATTTGCTCTGAGTCAAGTTCAATACTTTCTGCAGCAGAGACATAAGCGACCAAACGCTGGCCTGAAGGGCCTTTATCGGCAATAACAACCGCTTCATTCACTTCATCAATCGCATGCAAACACGCTTCAATTTCCCCCAGTTCGATACGGAAGCCGCGAATTTTTACTTGATGGTCAGTTCTGCCCAAATACTCAAGTTGCCCTTGCGCATTCCAATGCACCAAATCACCAGTTCGATATAACCGCTCACCATCGTTAGAAAACGGATTAGCTACAAAACGTTCGGCTGTCAGGTCTGCTCGATGTAAATAGCCTCGAGCCAAGCCAATACCGCCAATATACAATTCGCCGGCAACCCCGATAGGGCTCAATCGTAATCCGCTATCTAATACAAGTAACTTTATACCATCAATCGGACTCCCGATTGGCACTGACACATTGGCATTTCCATGACATGTGAAATGACTCACATCAACCGCGGCTTCTGTCGGGCCGTATAGATTATAAACCTCAGTATTTGGTAATAGCTGTAGCGCCTTTGCCTGCACTTCGCTGGGTAACGCTTCACCACTGCACAAAATGCGCTTAATACTACGCGCGCTGCTAACACCTTCGTGATTAATAAACGCTTGAAGCATTGAGGGTACAAAGTGCACAGTCGTAACACGCTCTTTGGTAATGACTTCAAGTAACCGTGAGCTATCTTTGTGCGCTTCAGGCTGTGCTACAACCAATTTAGCCCCATACATCAGCGGCCAGAAAAACTCCCATACAGACACATCAAAGCCAAATGGGGTTTTTTGTAATACCACATCATCTACTGATAAGGGATACGCCGACTGCTGCCAAGCAATTCGGTTGTAAATTGCTTCATGCGTATTTCCCACACCTTTTGGGTTACCGGTGGAACCTGATGTGTAAATCACGTAAGCCAATTGGGTAGCATGCGTTATTAAATTAGGTACGCTCGATTCATATTCATCTAACTCCAGTGTATCAACTGGCACCATTGGCGCTATCTCTGCAAGTTGAGACAACGACTTGTGCGAGTCGTCTGTGAGGAACAATGCTAAAGCACTACTTTGCGCTATGTAATCAATGCGCTCTAATGGTAAAGTAGGGTCAATCGGCACATAAGCAGCCCCAGCTTTTAACACAGCCAATAAGCTAACGACCATGCCCACGCTTCGTTCGAATACCACCCCCACTTTATCTTCTGCACGAACACCTTTAGCTAATAAACAATGTGCCAAGCGATTAGCACGAATATCAAGCTGTTCATAAGTCACCGTTTCGTCCTTAAAACTAACAGCTATCCTTGTAGGTGTTTTTTGACTTTGGTCATGTATGATTTGCTGCACAGGTGTGATGAAGCTATGAGGTGAACTTCCCACATTCCAAACAGCCAGTCTCTGAAGATCTTTTTCTGCAAGTAATGGTAAGTGGGCCATAGGCACATTAATGTGCTCTAATACTTCAGTCAAAACCATGTGGAATGTATTCAAGCACTGCGTCGCAAATTCAGGGGCATATAACTCATTTGCGTACATCAAATTTAACGTTGTTTCTTGACCCACTTCTTCAATGACATCTAGCTGTAAATCAAACGGCATACCAAAGCGGTAAAACTCAAAGTCCAGTAGTGCTACACCACCCAGTTGCTGCAAACTCTTTTTGTTGCGACGCAAATAATTAAACATCACTTGAAAAATAGGGTGAACACCCGTTTGACGCTCAGGCTTTAATGCTTTAAGCAAATGTTCAAATGGTAAATCCTGATTACCCTGCCCTATTTTTGACACATGTGACGCTTGTTCAAGTAACGAACTAAAGCTCTCATGATGTTCAATAGTGAGTGGGTAAGCTTGGGTATTAACGAAAAAGCCAACAAGATTAAATGTTTCACTGAGATGACGATTCGCAACCGGTACCCCAACTTGAATACGCGTTGCATTGGCAAAACGAGATAAGAGCACTTGCCAAGCAGTCAGTAACACCAGATATGGCGTCACATTGTTTGCTTTTGCGAGCATAGATACTTTATGCCATACTGGTTCATCTAATACTTGGATCTGGGTCTTAACACTATATTGCCCAGAATGACGCGCTTGATTATTAGCGGGTAGGCGTAGCGGCTCATCGGCTTGCAATAACTTCTGCCAAACCTCTAACTGTTTCGCATATAAGTCTTGTTGGTCTTGCTTGTTTAACCATTTTGCAAAGCCCAGATAACCCACTTTTTCAACCGTTTCACTAGACGCTTTCCCTTCACTCAATGCGACGTAAATAGCGACGAATTCATCCAGCAGCTGCTGCATTGAAGTACCATCAGCAATAATATGGTGTAACGTGACCACCAAACTACTATCATTACCTTGGTTGACCACACCCACTCGCAACAATGGTCCTTCAACCAAGTCAAAGGGCTGGACAACTATTTGCCTTAACTGTGCATCTCGTTGCGCTAAATCAACCGCGGTTGTTTCAAAAAAAGTAAAGGTTTGATCACCACCATCGATTTGCCAAACATCTTGTAAATCACCCTCTACAAATTTAATCCGCAAAGCATCATGCCGCTGACAAAGCTGTTCAAACGCACTGTTTACGCGATGGGTATCAAGTAAGCCTTCAAAATGTAATGCCCCACCCAAGTTATATGTGACATTGTCAGGGTCTAATTTCCAAGCATACCAAAGAATTTTTTGAGCAGGCGTTAAAGGAACTAATTCTCCATCCGCGATATGCTCTGAAATATGTGTGCCGACGCCAGAGTTTGCACCGCTGATCATTTGTTGTAACTTATTTTTATCAGCTTCCGATAAAGAAGAAAGTTGTCTGTTTTTTCTGGTACGTCTTTGCCGTGACATTCTGGCTCCACTCAACATAAATTGGTTCAAATTTAATATGTGAGCTAGACGAATAGAAACCTGAAAAATCAAGCATTGCAGTGCTTTATTTTATTGATGAGTAAGACAAAAGCAATGTGAGTTGGCGCGCAAGATGTACGCTGTGGTTATTTGCCTCACAGCGTACATTAATTATAGAGAATTACAGATTATATGTTACAGAAAAACCAACGGTTCGCGGCTCTGTTAATTGACCTGAGGTAATTACACCTGTCACTGGTGCACGCTCAATTGCTGTTTCATTCACTTGGTCAAATGCATTATTAACATACGCATCTACTCGCCAATCTTCCGCAATATAAGCAACTGAAACACGAGTTTCTGTGTAACTATCCGTTTGATATAAATCAGCCTGACTAATTTGGACCTGAGGGTTATTTGCCAAATGACTGCGTAGTAATTTGCTTTGATAGTCACTTGTATAACGCGTATTTAAACTGAATTGAACATTATCTGTTAACCAATAATCAGCGCCAATACTTGCCGTCACGCTCGGTGCCATAGGTAACTCTTGACCTAGCAAGTGCTGATTATTGCTATCTGCACTTTCAACACTCGTATGTAATGAGCCGAAACTACCTGACAAGATCAGCGAGTCTGTGGCTGCATAGCTTAACTCAGCTTCAAATCCATAACTGTCCACTTCATCAATGTTATGAATAATTGTATCCCATGGCTGACCTGATGCACCAGTTGCAAGCACTTGGTAATCCGAGTAATTGTTATAGAAAACATTTGCTGCGAGATTTAACGCGTCTCCCCATGATTTACGTACACTGACCTCGAACGTATCAACATATTCTGGATCATAGCTATATACAGTAGAAGAAGCCCAGCTAAAATCACCGCCACCCGAGTTGTACCCTTTTCTGAAGCTCACGCCAAGCGTGAGTTCTTCATCAATAGTATGTAAATAAGCGATTTTTGGTAAGTAAAGCGTCTCATCATTGGCAATAATAAATGAGGCACCTGATGCCGCTCTAAATTCGCGATGTTGCTTCTCTTTCTCAATTCGGCCACCAGCTATAACTTGGCCTTGCTCGGAAACACTAACAGTAACCTCACCGTAAATCGCATCAGATGACGAGTCATCATCCCCTTCATATACACCTTTATTAAAGAAAGCTTGCTCACGATCATACTTATACACACCAAAGTGTCCACTCAACCCATCATCAAAAGCAAAGCCAAATTTACCATCGATAGTTTGACTTTCATCGTCCATGCGAACGTGCCACACGAGTGGGTATTGATGAAATTCATAACTATAATCAACGTCAGATACCAATAATTCAATGTCAAAGTTATCATTTATTTCATAAGACGTTTTTAGTGAGGTATGCTGACTGTCTACGTCTTTGTCACGGGCATATGATGTATCGCTGTCCCAAGGTGTTGAGATAGTACGACTCGCAAGATCCGGACCATCTAAATACCAGTAACGGAATCCCTCTTCTTGTGTATCAACATAACTCAATAACATGTCTAACCCATCAACTTGTGATGGTGTCCATTGTAACTTAGCATTAATACGCGTCATGCCAATCGGCTTTGGATCAAAAGGGTATGCGTCACCGTCAGCCAACTGAAACTGAGAATGGTGTTCTCTATCCACATTTTGTACCGTGAAGCGATATGCGAGTTCATTCTCTATAATTGGCGCAGACACCATGGCTGAAAGCTCTTTGCTTTGCGTTTTATTGGCATATCCTGCTCTTACCGATGCTTCTAGTCTATCCATGGAAGGCGTATTTGTCGTGACGTAAATGATCCCTCCCATGCTGTTTCGACCACTATTAGACGACTGTGGTCCACGTAACACTTCAATTTGCTGTACATCCCACAAACCAAGATCACCGGTTAACGTGGCTACAAACGGTTCCGCTACACCATCTGTCATCACCGCAACACGTGCTTTAGCGCCTGAAGTGAAAGAATATGACCCTGTAGCAATACCTTCCCCTTTCACCCCTCGAATACTTGGCAAACTATCTGAAAAAACTACATTTGCAATATCCGATAAAATATCGACGTATGAATCTGACTGCCCATTGGCCAGCTCTTCACTCGTAATTACCGCAACCGAAGATGTGGTGTCTTTTAAAGAGCGACCTGCTTTCTCACCATAAACAACAATATTCTCTATCGACGTAATTTGTTCTTTTTCATCCGCTGAAACAGCTGCCGATACTGCCAAGGCAACCGGAACCATACAAAATGCCAGTTTATTCATTATTTCATCCTAAATTATAGTTAGCCGACCAACAGACGAACTAAATGAAGAGAAATTTAAGAATAATAGGAACTAATTTCATTTATCATTACAATTCAACATGTAACATTAAAGCCTCACTATGGACAGCACTTTATATTGTGTAGAAAAGCAACCATAAATGCACAAATACAATACTGCGTTGTCTGAGTGGAAATTGCATCATTTAGTGTCCATGATGCAATAATTAATGCCTGATACGGTCCTATATTCACCAAATTGGCATTTGAATGAGGTTACACTTTTTCTTCTGAGGTTATCTTGGTCTTAGCTAACACATGAAGCCCTTGAATCATGGCTGGAAATAGACTCTGCTGAAAGTTATTCCAACGTAGTTCAAAAATTGTATCGGTAGGTGTGATCTTGGTATTTAGAACATCATGAATAACTGGACCTGAATCAATCCCCTGATCAACATAATGCAGTGAGGCACCCGTTTTATCAATCACTTCTGTGTCAACCATTTCCATTGTCTGCCAATTAATAACCTGTTTACCTTGCGCACCATACAGGGCATCCAGTGTAGCAGTTGCACCTCTGCGCTGATAAACAGAGTCCTCTTTTGTGATCCCTGGGTGAATATTAACAATACGCTTTGCGTAAGCACTCTCTTCACTCGCCAATTGATCCAAAATAACAATAAGTCCATCTAACAACACCACATCAGCATCCAACTCATCCAGCTTACTTTCTAAGCGCTGCTCAAAATCTCGCTTTCCTTCTCGCCATAGTTGTGACCCTTTTGACAACTTACGGTAACTCGAAGGTACACAACATAACAGCTCATCGACGAGCGTATTGCCTACTTTGAGTGTTTCAGGATAAATCCATTCAGCGTTACAAGCCACTCGCGATGTTCCGTAGTCTTGCAATTTTTGACTATCAAGCGAGTGTGTTAAATCGTCGTCAAAAATAACGCCGCTCAACTCATACAGCTCCCCCAAATCACTGCTATTTAGCTGCATCACTAGATGCTCTAATGGTGAGGTCATGTAACGTGTTTCATCTTTATATGCAATCATTCTACCCGCCATATCTGCCGCAGCATTACGCAAGGAGCACACATATACTAGTTTTAATCTACCCATAGTCTCATCACCCATTTTTTTGTACTTCTTTAAACCCATAACTCACATGTTACGAATTACACTATCCCATCATCAGACGCTGTACTCAGGTAAATATTTACTTAACCTCAGGTTTGGATAAGGGTTTTGGAATAGAAAATGTTTTGCAAACAAACTTACGTACAATCCAATGATGATATTTTGTTCAATATCAAGGCGCTTTTATGCAGTAATAGCGGGCTATTACAAATGAAAGCAACGCCGAGAGTGAGAAAAATCGCTTTATTGGGCAAATTCGCTTATCCAGAGCTGAGGTTACTTACTCTGTGCTCTATTGATACGCTCTACACATCAATCTCACTAGACCAATACAGGCATAAAATCTGCGATGCGTGCCAATGCGTGTGTTATTTTGTTACTCATTATCAATATTGATCACCAGCTCGACGGCATAATAGGTAACTTGGATAAGATAAAACCCATGCATCAAGACGGGCGCTCAATGCATGGGTTATTGTAGGAAACACTTTTAGGGGCTGTTGATCTTTCAGGTTCCTTTTTGCAGCAGTTTGATTGGCTTTTATACAAGGCAGAGGCTGCGTAGCATGGTTATTCCATGTGAGTCAGCCGATAACATAGTAGAAAAGCCAATCAAGCGCTGCCTACTGGTTCTTTTGAGCGCCCTTTTCTCTTTGTTGCTTAATATTCGCTTAGATCACTAAGCCACACATTAAGCGCCGCGATAAAAGCACGCTCAAAGAGAACAAAAATAGAACAGCAAAGATCAACAGCCCCTAGTTAAACAACTTAAAACCCCTTAAAACTGATAAGCAACAGTGGCTTTTATATTACGCCCAGGTTCGTAATCCATTAAAAACAGCCCCTTTTCGCCCGCTAATGGGTGGCCAGTCACGCCTGTTTTAGATGACTGAGAGGCATAAAATTCATCAAATACATTGTCAATGCCAACTCGAAAATGCAGTGCACTTATCGTCTGTGGCATCCAATGCACCGACAAATTGTGTACCGTATAACTGCGCTTTTCACTGTTAATGCTAGGGCCACCTAAAAATTGCCCTTCAGCCACACCGCCAACCATCATACCTTCCCAAGCAACATCAAGGTCATAACGCTCGAATTGGTAAGCCACACGCGTCGTAATTGTATCGCCTTGCTCTCGCTCTAATCGTGAGCCATCTAATACTTCATAATGCGAAAATGCCGACAAATCACTATTCGATTGAGCATAGGTAAATTGAATTGATAGCCGTCTATGAGTAAATTCAGAATACGCTTCAAAGCCATCAATCTGCATATCACCGATATTATCCTTCCATTGATCCCAGCGATGTTTTGGCTGTGGTTTCATTGCACTATCGTAAATATAGTTGTCTATATGCGTTGAAAAAGCAGTCATCCCTGCCGACCAAGTGATTGAGTTACCTATCGTCCGTTGATAAGCAATCGCCAGTTCTGTGTTAAGCCCCGTTTCAGCTTCAATGTCATTATTTTCACTATCCCTAAGGCCTGCGCCAGCGAACACCTCGCCAATCTCTGGTCCTTTAAATAGTTCCGTGCTACTGATCTTAATCAAGAAATTCTCGGTTAGATGGTATTCCGCTGCAAGCGACAAAGACAACTCGGTAAAGTCGTTGGTGATCACTTTTGAATCAATCTTATAACTATCATGACGTATACCTGGCATGATCACCAAGCCACTATCGAACTCAATGCGATCCTGCACAAACAACGCTAAATTTTTAGCTTCTTCTTGTGATTGACTGACCGTGTTATCTGGGGCCAATTTATGGAAATCCGTATCATGTTTAAGATAATCAGCCCCATAAGTGATGAGATGGCTTTCACGTGAAAAAAGCGCCTCAAACGGCGTCTGAGCTATGAGATTCAACCCGCTATTTTTTGCCTCCCCAGTGACTTGACCCGCATTCCCCCTAAAACGCGGACTCGGTGAAAGTGCCCAACCGGCTTCATCTCGGTAAAGCTCGCTGACATTGCTAAATATACTCGCAGTTAAGGCAGAACCTTGGCCCCACTCTAAATCATAGCTTAAAGTGAGCGTGTCACGAGTAAACTCTGTAGGCCATAACAAAGGCGTACCTAACCCTTTCTCAAATACAAGGTCAGTTGCCAGCCCCATATCAGGGCGGTAGCTATAGTGACCTTTGTCCTCATAGGTCTCATAGCTCAACGCAAGTCGCTGATTAACATCGACGTTCCAGCCGACCTTAAATAATGCATCATTCACATCCCCCTCAAGACCTCGGACAGTACCATCGGTGCCCACTATGGCCCCACCAGTTTGATCGGTAATTTCTCCGCCACCCACGTCGTAGTTGTCTCGTGTGACTTGATTATAATACGCCAAGAAATCTAGCTGTTCAGTTAAGACCCCATAACCTGTCAAAGAAAAATTATGCCCTGCATTATTTGCCACACCAGCCGATACTCGCCCACCTACAGAAGCCCCAGGTGCTAACAAATCGGCGGCTTCTTTTGTTTCAAACCGTACAGCGCCACCTAAGCCACCATTTATAACCGAATTTGTGCCTGTTTCAATATCCACTGATTTAAGAATATCTGCATGGATCTGTAAATTCCCCATGTGATGGTACATATAAGAATTTTGCGCGGCACCATCAATGGAAATTTTCAGATCTTTATCATCCATACTACGAATCGTAATACGTTGATTTAAAGAGTGTGCGCCGCCCACATCAATACCTGGGATGCTGCGCAGTAAATCAGAAATATGATCTGCTTGTTTATCGGCAATATCTTGCTCTTGCAAGTAAAGCGCTGACGTTTTAACTTGCGTACTCCACACGGCGATTTTCTCTATATTATCAGCCGTTGCGTACACTGATGGCGCGATAAATACACTTGCTAAAGCTAACGTTAGGCCCGTTTTGCGAAAACCCATTTGTTGAGCCGCTAAAATCAACATACAACATCCCTTAAATGTAAATAAGAATTAATATCAATATTGTACATAGATTACAGGTTGATATTTGCTGTTCTATTTTGCAAAATCGTCTAACTTATTTGCAAAAACATCAATAAGGATTGACGTTGTGACAACTTGTATTTATGCCGATGATCTATCTTATGCCTTACAAAAAATTGGCTTAGAGTCCCGTCAACACTCGCCATCTCAGCAAACACGCGTAGCACAGGGTCATTTAAGCTTCATAGAGTTACAAAAAGGGTGTTATTTACACCGCGCTAATATCGTAGAAAATAGTAATACCAGTAGCAGTGCTATCTTACCCGCAGGCTGCCATATAACAGTATTATTAGCGGGAGCTGTGTCGTTTAGAGTGGCACAAAAACGTTATCACTTTAGTGCTGATAAGGGGCCTGTTGCCTTTGTTAATATAGTCAACAAACAAGATATTTTTACCCGTTTTATGCAGGATGGGCAGCCTGTAGAAAAAATCACCCTCAGCTGTGAGCGCAGCTGGTTTTTACAAAAGATGGCCAGTGAACAAGCCTGTCAGCAAATAGACAAGCAGCTTTTTCATTCTCAAAATGTCTATATTACACCACTCACTCCCTTACTACTCCAACAAGCCAAAACCATTGCTAATCATGATGACAGCACACCATTTTTAGCCCCGCTATTGTTAGAGCAACACGCTCTCGCATTATTGTATAATGTGATTAGCCAATTTTATCACCCTGATTCAAAACCAAATCAAGCACACTATTCACACGCACCTGTTCAAGCCAGTGAGGCTAAGCTGAGCGCATTATTATTACTTTTAGAGCAAGACTTTACCCTCACTGACATTGCCGATCAGTTAGGCGTTAGCATCAGTACATTACAGCGAAATTTTAAACGCAGTTTCAACACCACGTTAAAACAATACGTCAAAATAAAGCGCTTAGAAAAAGCCAGAAAAGCATTACTCATAGAAGGTTTAACGATAGGAGAAGCTGCATATTTAGCAAAATATACTCATGTGGGCAATTTTATTACCGCCTTTAAAAAACACTTTGGCATTACACCTATGCAGCTGATTAAATTACATCGTAATACCACCCCAGAGCAAGCCTAGGCCAAAACCCCATAACCCGAGGTTAAGCGCAACCAAAATGATATTAAAAAGTGTGTTAAAACGCCCTTTGATGTAGTCTCCAGCGATTTGCCAAGCGGCTAAAATACCATTCATCATGGTTGCCGTAAGTACCACTGTCGCGATCATTTTAAACCACAGTGCACCGTGCAGGGATGACCACATCAAAAATGTAATTGGCCCACATAACACCAGATACCCGATCATCGCCGCCACAAACAAAATAATGATCACGTTACAAATGCGCTGTAAGATCCATTGCTGTGTGCCGGATAAATTTATCATAGCCATATCCATACCCCTGATAACATACTCAGTAATACGCCGATAGCAATACATGCCCATGAAATTTGCGCCCCACCTTCTAAGCTCTCAAAATGCCCTGCCTCTTGAATTAAGTGCTTAACACCGCCGCATAAGTAATATCCCATTGCGGTCAAAAAAGCCCATAAGAATAGCTGGATAATCGTACTTTCATCGCGTAATGCATGCAATAAAGCAAAATTTTCTGGAGATTGTAGTGAATACCATAAAGTTGGTAAATAAAAAGCAAAGCCAACCCACATCACCACGGCACTGATCCTATGTAGGATTGATGCATAAGCAGTAATCGGCAGAGCCATGGTCTGTATTGCTAAATTCATAGGCCGTTGTTTTTTCATTTTCACCTCTGAGTTGATGTTACAAAAAGCCCAAACCGATTTGGCTTGGGCTTACGGGGTACGCTTATTCCGAAAGTTGCTCGATTAACTTCCCTTCTATGATGTACGCCAAATTATCTATGCTCGGGTCTTCAAAAAATTCAGCGGGCTCTAATTCAATTGAAAACTGCTGCTTCACCTTAGCCAACATCTGAATGGCAATCAGTGAATCTCCACCTAGCGCAAACAAGCTATCAAATACACCTATTTCATCAAAACCTAGAAATTCGCGCCATACAGCCACCAGCTTATGCTCTAGTTCACTCTCTGGTGCTTCATATTCGGTGTCTAAATCTGGACGACCATGACCAGTTGGTTTGGCTGGCGCATTTAATATAGCCTGCTCGGCTTCTCGTGTGATACGAACCAATTGCGCCCAATTCATACTAGCAGCATAAACTTGTGGTTGAGCACTTGTGAATATGTCGACTAACATCGCTGCTCCAGCGTCTCCTTGTAGCCCTAAACCTTCGGGTAATTGGAACTTCGCAGCCATCCCAGTTTTAGCCCACGCATCCCAATTGATACTCACCACGGGAAAGCGGTGGGATTGATGTGCCAAAGTATCTAGGTAAACATTCGCAGCACAGTAGTCACTTTGGCCGTATGCGCCTAATACCGAGGCTAAAGAAGAACACACCGCAAATTGCTGCAAGTTATGATGATTGAAAATGGTTAATAGGTTTTGCGTACCTTCCACCTTCGCCGATAAAGTCAGTTGGGCTTGATCTAAATGCATCGTACGAATAAAACCACCACCAGGTAAACCCGCACTATGGATCACATGAGTAATTGCACCAACTTGCTGCTCTGCTTTTTTCACTGATTGTGTTAATTGTGCAATATCAAGTACATCAGCGGTAACCACCACAACCTTAACTTGTGTTTGTATGGCAAGTAATGTGGTTAGCTGAGCACGTAATTTATCATCTGTGTCACTGTTTTCTGCCAATGCCTGCCATTGTGAAGTCGGGGCAAAATCACTACGCGTTTGCAATACTAAAGCATGCCCTTGGCTTGCAAGAAACTGTGCTAAATGTAAGCCAACACCTCCTAACCCTCCCGTAATGAATGTGACACCCGCATCTATCGACGCCTTTGCTATAGCTGGCACTTCACATTCATTGAGTACAAAACGCTGCTTACCACGATAAGCCACCTCATTGTGTCCATCACCAGTCGCATCGACTAAATCTTCAACCACCTGGCTCAATAGATTATCTGAAAGAGATAAATTTGCCGCGCTAAACTCAAACACTCTAGTCGATATTTGATGCTCGAGTGGCAAGCCCCGAGTTAACCCCAGTAACGTTGATTTCTCTGGTGATAAAGTTTCATCAGCTAACACCGAAAATAACTCTGTCGCCAATACACTTAACCGAATATTAAAGGTATTAACCAAGTTTTGTACTAAGGGTAATAACCGATGATACCCCAGCGCATCGTGCGGCTTTGCTACATCCAGAAAGCGCGCATCAATAAAGTGTGTCACGACAGGCTGCTGTGATAGCAATGTTTGTAACTGAATCCAATGTTCAGCGTTACTATAGTCGAAATGAACATGCCCATTTTCTTGCACACTCACACCTTGTTCACTACTGTGTTCCAAATACCAAAGGGTGGTTACCTGAGCACCTCGTTCCACCAAACCATGACTAATCGTACTACAGACCTCTGAGTCAGAAGCCAAGAGTAAAAAGTGTTGTTCAGCTAAGTTACCAGTATCCGCAATCAAAGGTTTTTGCTGCCAAACTGGCTGCAATAGCTGCGGCTTATGTACGGGTAATTCCACGTTATTGGCGTTGATAGAGTGATCCGTAGATTTTGCTTCTACCCAATATTCATTATTACTAAATTGATATTCAGGTAAAATATTTTCCCCTCTGGGGATAAGCTCACCACAGCGCTGCCAATCAAGAGTCATACCTAACTGCCATAATGTAGCGACAGTTTTTGCAAAAGGCGCTATAGGCTCTTTAACCTCTCTGACATGCGCAATTGAATGTAATACAGTAAGTTCATCAGAAATAGTACACTGCCGTGCTAATTTTTGTAGTGTATCCCCAGGTCCAGCCTCAATAAATACATCACAATGGTTTGCCAACGTTTCTACGCCCGCCACAAAATTAACGGGCTGACGGATATGGTCTAACCAATATTGTACTGAAGTTGCCTGCTCATCTGAGATCAATTGCCCTGTCACGTTACTCACAAATGGTATTTCTGGCGCATTCAATTGTACCTGCTCTAATGCCACCCTAAATTCCGGTAATACCGCATCAGTCAAATGACTATGAAAAGCATGAGAAACATGTAAGCGCGTACAACTAATTTGCTGTGCCTTCAATTGCGTTTGGAGTGCTTTAATCGCTTCTTTTGTTCCTGATACAACGGTATTTGTTGGGCTATTCAATGCCGCAATATCTAACGCGTCAGTCAAATATGGTCTGAGTGATTGCTCATCGCCTACGACTGATAGCATGGTGCCAGGTGCCATGCTTTGTAACGTTTCACCTCTGGCAGTAACCAATGTTACAGCTGTGTTTAACGACATAACATTTGCCAAACATGCAGCCACATACTCACCAATGCTGTGGCCAAGCATTGTCGTAATTTTTAACCCGATATCTTGATACGTTTTTGCCATCGCATACCCAACAACAAACAAGGCTGGTTGCGTTACACGTGTTTGATTTAATAACTGATTAGCCGCTAGTACTTGATCATCTTCAGGCATGAAGACGGTCAATAGTTGTGCTTGCAAAGTGGCAGAAAAGCAGCCCACAACTACATCGAATGCGGCTTTAAAAGTAGGGTTGTGCTGTAGTAATGGTTGCGCCATTGTCACATATTGCGAACCTTGCCCTGAAAACATCAAACCAACACGAACATCTGAAACTTTCTTAGCAACCACTTCGCGGCTCAATAAAGATACTGCTTGCTCATGATCTCGTACTACAAATGCTTTTCGATAAGCAAGTGCTGCACGTTTATGCTGCAATTGTGCAGCTGTTTCACGCAAACGACTAGGCTGAGCAACTAACGTTTTTTGAACCGCAGCCACTTGTGCATCTAACCCCTCACGGGTAGTACTGCTAATGGGTAATATATACCAAGGCGTGCGCACTTTATTATCGTCATCTTTGGTCTGTGATGTAGACTCGTACTCTTCTAAAATCACATGCGCATTGGTGCCACCCATCCCTAAAGAACTTACGGCGGCTCTGCGAGGTCCATTGCTATCCCATGCTTTTAAAGCGGTATTAACGTAAAATGGACTGTCAGCGAAATTAATTGCAGGGTTGGCAGGCTCGCTATGAATACTCGGTGGTAGCTGCTTGTGCCGTAAAGCTTGCACCGCCTTGATCAAGCCTGTGACCCCTGCGGCCGAGTCTAAATGACCAATATTGGCTTTAATCGATCCAATGGCACAATATTGCGTCGCATTTGACTGGTAGGCTTGACGTAATGCAGCTATCTCAATCGGATCTCCTAACTTTGTGCCTGTACCATGCGCTTCAATGTATCCAATTGAATCCGGCTCTACGTCAGCGAACGCCAGCGCAGCGCTTACAGCATTAGCTTGCCCGGTTACACTCGGCGCGGTATATCCTATTTTATCTTTGCCATCATTATTGATCGCCGACCCTCTGATCACAGCCAAAATATTATCGTCTGCGTGCAATGCATCTTCCATACGCTTTAGCACCACCGCAGCGCTGCCACTGCCGATTAAAATACCATCCGCCTTTTCTGAAAATGCACTTAACTGTCCAGTCGGTGATAAACTCCCCCCTACAGGAGCATGATAGCCTTGATCTGCAGCAAGATTTAACCAAACACCGCCAGCCAGTGCGGCATCACTTTCAAAGTTCTGTAACGAACGACATGCCATGTGAACCGCGACAAGTGACGTAGAACACGCAGTTTGTACTGTCACAGATGGACCTTTAAGATTTAACTCATAACTTACGCGAGTCGCCAATGAATCTTTGTCATTACCATTGGTCAATGCTAATAAGCTGGTAATATCATTTTGGGTGTTATTTGATAATAAGTTTTGCAACAAATAACTGGGTACACCACATCCAGCAAACACGCCGGTTAAATTATCTGAGCTTGGCATGACACCTGCATTTTCAAGTGCATGCCAACATGTTTGCAGAAATATGCGCTGTTGTGGATCAAGTTGCTCTGCTTCTTTTGGGCTATAACCAAAAAATCCAGCATCGAACTCTCTCATACCCGAAAATGGGATGCCGGCTTTCACATAGTCAGGGTCTGAAAGGACGTCCGAGTCTACACCCGCCTCTCGCAACTGTGCATCACTATATGGCGTAATACTGCAGTGCTGGTTCGCCACATTGCGCCATAACTCATCAACATTACTTGCATCAGGAAAACGTCCCGCCATGCCTACAATGGCAATATCTACGCTGCTATATTCTATTTGCTGCTCTTGGGTCATATCATTCATTATTAAGATCCTGTCACTTTACGACGACGTGCAGCAATTGCGCCCATACCGCGTCGTTGTTTTTCTCTGTTAGGTTGCTGCTGTGATTTTATCTGTGTGTTTGTGCTCTGAAGTGCTTCAGCTAAACCTGCTATCGTTGGATAGGTAAACAATTCTGTTACTTCTAAATTGGGGTAATCGACCTGTAAGTCCCCATGTACCGCCAATAACAATAAAGAATGCCCACCAATATCAAAAAAGTTAGCATTGCGGTCTATTTGAGTCTGACGTAATTGTTTCGCCCAGATCTCATGAATATACTGTTCCATTGCATTACTGGCTGGCGTGATGGTGTATCCTGTTGATAGGTCTGTCAGCACTGGTAAGTTTTGACGATCAACTTTACCACTCGAATTGATAGGCAGCTCAGTCACAACCTCAATATGCTCAGGTACCATGTAACTAGGTAATTGGTTTTTCAATACATGTTTAATTTGCTTACTCGTCACATTCCCTTGTGCATTTGCAACATATGCACAAAGACGAGTACCGTGCTCACTCTCTCGTGGTACAACAACCGCAAATTCAACGTCTGGAAGCGTTGCTAGTACATGTTCTATCTCGCTCAGTTCAACTCTAAAGCCGCGCACTTTGACTTGATGGTCTCGACGACCATGGTAGTGAAGTTGTCCGTCACGCCAACTCACAAGATCTCCGGTTGCATACATTCTCGCACCCAATTCATCTGCGTATGGATCCGCAACAAATACCTGCGCTGTTTGCGCTGCACGTTGCCAATAACCTCGTGCTAGTTGCGCACCTCCGACGTAAAGCTCTCCAACTTGTCCATCACACACTAAATCCAATTGTTCGTCTAAGACATAAAGCTGGCGTCCGGCAAGTGGGCGACCAAGCGGCACCGCCTCTTGGTCACGGGTGTTATGACGTAACTGCGCACAATCATAAATCGCCACCTCTACGAGCGCCTCCGTTGGCCCATAGGTATTCAATAACTTAACGTGACTCAACCCCGCAGTATGCCAATCTTGAATTGCAGCCAGTGACATTGCCTCTCCGCCTGAATGCACTTGGCGCAACTGAGGTAAAGTTAACGATCCTTGGGATGTTGCCATTTGAGCCCATGATTTAGCCACTGTACGCCAATACGCTGCGCTCAAATCCATTACGCTAATATGATGTTTTTGTGCCTGCGTCAGTAGTTTTTTAGCGTCCCACAAACTATCATCGCGCAACACAATGGCCCCACCAACGCACCAGGTAGGAAAAACTTGTTCAACAAATGCGTCAAAATTCGCGGTGGCAAATTGAAGTACCACATCACTTTCTCGTAATCGAATAAACTCCACAGCAGATTCAATATACTGTGCTAGAGGTCCATGAGGGATCGCGACCCCCTTAGCCTTACCAGTTGATCCCGACGTGTAATTTAAATACGCTGTTTGCTGCGGGTGCACCGCGATATGTGGCGCGGTCATGTTCAAGTCATCATTTACCAATAACGCAGTTGGCGCAAGCCAAGTACCCGCAAATTGCAGTGTACATTCTTGATGCTCACTAAAAATAGCAACACAACCACTATCATCAAGCATGTGTTGCAATTTTTCAGCGGGAAATGCCCTATCTAAAGGTAAGTATGCAGCACCCACCTTTAAAATCGCTAAAATTGACGCCAGCATATTTGGTGTCCGTGCCAACATCACACCCACAACCGATTCCGTTTTCACATTATTGCTTAATAAAATATCGGCAAGCGCATTACTGTGTCGCTCCAACCAACTATAGCTATAATGTGCGTCCTGAAATACCAGCGCAGTTCGCTCTGGCTCTCGTTGCGCAATGTCAGTTACATTGACCAACCAGTGTTTATCTGGCACTACTTGTTTTTCACCTTTACCTAGTGTTAAAAGAGCTGCATGTTTATCTTTCGACAATAATGTAACCTCTGAAATTGACGGCACCGATGATTGACTTAGCTGTTCAAGTAATACCGCAAAGCTTTCTTTTAGACTCTCTATTGTTTCATGATGATACAAATTTTCGGCATATTGAAACTCGATATGTAGCTGTCCATTGGCCATTAACCTTGAGTCTAAGCTCACATCAAATTGTGCCAAGGACTGCAATGGCTGCACCTGTACCAACTCAGCGTCAGGCAAGCTCGACAGTATTGAAAAGTCATGCTCTACATGGTTAAACATCACCTGGAATAAAGGGGTTTCACCGAGATTTCGTACTGGATTAATCACTTCAACTAATCGTTCAAACGGTAACAATTGGTTTTTTTGCGCGGCAATTGAGGTCGACTTACATTGCTGTAAAACATCATTAAATGACATCTGAGAATGTAATCGCGCAGTATAAACTTGTGTATTAATAAAATAACCGACCAAGCGCTGTAACGCATTTTGGTTTCTATTAGCAATCGGTACTCCGATGCGCGGTGCGGCCAACCCTGTACGTCGATAAAACAGAACTTGTAATGCACTCAACAGCAACATAAACAAGCTTGCCCCCTGCTGATGTGCACGCTTTTGCAGTTGTTCAACTTGCACATGACCTAACGACAATGTGGTTGTCTGCATTGGAGAGGCTTGATTACCTAAGCGCGGTTTATCAGGTACAAGTAATACTTCATCTCCTGTTTGCATTAACAGTGCTTGCCAATACTCTAATTGAGCTTGCGCCTCATCTGATGCAAGCCAACCTTGCTGCCAGCTTGCATAGTCACCATATGTAATTGTATTACTCGTTATCGCACTTTCATACTCACCTTCGCTTAAGCGAATATAATTTTGCACGACGCTTTCTAGCATTAGATCAAATGACCAGGCATCGCCCGCGATATGGTGTAAAATAATTACCCAGTGAAAAGTATGTTCCGACGTTTTAATTAAAGCGATACGGCAATTTTCACCTTGTGATAAATTAAAAGGCTGCTGATTAAACTCTGTTGTCCATTGCAAGGCCGATTGAGCGCTGGCACTTAAATCCACATAACGCCAATTTAGAGATTGCTTTTGCGGGGTTTGCACCACTTGACTGGCGCTCGTCTTATAATAACGGTGTGTTAGTATTGGGTGTTGTCGCAACAACATTTCACAGCTTGCTTGAAACAGTGAAACATCTATCTGCCCTGCTAAGTCAAACATTCCACCAATATGATACGCGTTACTTTTAGGCTGTAATTGCCACAAGAACCACTGTCTCAACTGCTGTGCACTCAATGGGGCTTCAGTAGCATTTAATACTGTAATATCATGTAATGTTTGTTGTCTGGCATGTATAACAAGGTCATAAAAGGCACCAAATCGAGTAGCTTCAAAAACGCTTGCCGGTTCGATGTAACAGTTAAATTGCTGCTGAACCTGCGCTAACAATTGCGTTGCTTTAATTGAGTTACCACCCAATGCAAAGAAGTCTGCGTCTTTGCTGCGCACAGGATAACGCAATACTTGCTGCCAAATAGCAACCAGCCGTTGCTCATCTTCATTCCACAGTGTTATATCACTTGGAGCCCCATTTTCTAACATCTGTAACTGGTGTTGGTCAAATACACCATAGCTTGGCAGTGAGTCTTGTAAATGTAATTTTAAACACGCACTACGCTGTAGTTTGCCGCTCGACGTTTTTGGTAACCCTCCTTGATCAAGCAACAGTAATAATTCTGGAGCAACCTTAAATTCGCTGATAATAAAATCACGAACGATTTGTGCTGTGACTTGCTCTGCGGTGTCATTGCGATAACTATTGCTGGTTTCAATTGCCAGCCCTATCCCTTCTCCACTTTCATTACTTTTGACTGGAAATGCAGATACGCGACCCTTGCGTACAAATTGCAAGCTATCCTCAATCGCTCGTTCAATATCTTGCGGATAAATATTATGGCCATTCATAATGATCAAGTCTTTTTGCCGACCTGAAATATACAGCTGCCCTTCGAAAATGTAGCCCACATCACCGGTTCTAAGCCAACGCTTGCCATCTAACTCAACAAAAGTATCCGCGGTTGCTTGTGCATTTTGCCAATATCCAACAGCAATACTTGGTCCAGCAGCCCAAATTTCACCAATGGTTCCATCATCTACCTTAGCATGGGTATTCACATTGGTAATTCTCAATGTATGCTTCGAAGGTGTATACCCACAGCTCACTTGGTGACTATACTCATGACTATTGCGATTATCTTGTGGTACTACCTGACGCGCTTTTCCTGCACTTAACGCATTATTACAAAATGCCTCAATTTGTGCGCCAGCTCCCGCTTTACTCCCCGTCACTAAAAGCGTCCCTTCCGCTAAACCATAGCAAGGATACAATGCCTCTTCTTTAAAACCATTAACGCTAAAACTGTCCGCAAAGTCATACAAGGTGTCATGCCTGATCGGCTCTGCACCTGAAAATGCAACGCGCCAACTGGATAAATCTAACGTGGCTCTTTGCTTGTCTTTAATACGCTCCAGGCATAACCGAAAGGCAAAATCAGGCCCACCAGAGATAGTGCCTTTATACTCGCTGATTAACTCTAACCAGCGTACTGGCTTTTCCATAAAGTAACGCGGAGATGCCAAAACTAACGGAAAGCCCGAGAATATAGGTTGTAATAAGCCACCAATAAGGCCCATATCATGGAACAACGGCAACCAACTCACGAATACATCTTCAGCAGATGTTTCAATGACTTCCGCTATTGCTCGTTCATTCGCTATTAAATTGCGGTGACTGACCATCACACCCTTTGGCTTCGCTGTCGATCCTGAGGTGTACTGTAAAAATGAGATATCATTTTCACAAGCGTCATACCTTTGTACTTGGGTGATCGATTCATCCAATGTATCAACCACTAACATGGTGCTATTACTTGTTTGTTCTACCATTGCATGCACCGTCTCAGCAAAGCGCGTCGTCGTTAATACAACAGCGGCTTGAGAATCTTCTGCAATGCCAACGGTTCGAGCAATATGCTGCTCTTTTGTCGATTCTGGCGGAAAACTCGGAATGGCGGTTACACCTATGTATTGACATGCAAAAAAACTCGACACATAGTCAATACCAGAATCCATTAATATTAATGCGCGATCTCCCACTTTTGCTTGTGCGTGAATGTGGTTAGCTAACCAGATACAGCGTTGATACAAAGCATGATATGTCCAAGAAGTACGTTGCTTCCGATCAACACAAATGAGTGCAACGCGATCGGGGGTTTGCTCAGCATGCTGAGCTAAATAATCCATGATGGTAATAGCTGACATATCAGGCTCCATTAGAAAATTAACTGGCTATGTTATTGGTAGGAATGTGTAAGATTTGAATACAAAACAATAGATTATGTCTTATGTAGTAGCGATATAAACACAGCGTACGACTACCATACCGTTTTATATCACTACTAATTTGACTTTACTTAGCCATTGCTTCACGTAGGCTAGCTGGACGCATATCGGTCCAGTTTTCATTAATATACGTTAAACATGTATCCTTACTGCCTTCAATGCCGACATCTTTCCAACCACCAGGAACACTTTTATAACTCGGCCAAAGTGAATACTGCTCTTCGTGATTCATAAGTACTTTAAAAGTGCCATTCTCGTTGTCAAAACTCATCGTGTTTCCTAAAAATCATTTGCGACTAATGGCTTTGTGACGCTCGACAATGAAAGATTTTTAGTCTTTTTCTATCTTTAATGTGATTTTACTTTTTAGCTGCTTAGCTAAGTCTTCTCTCCTATAAGGCAAATCAATCAATTGTTGCATTTGGCTGTACTGCAAACTCTGATCAGTAAAGTGCTTTGATCCCGCTAAAGTTGATTGGGAAAAGCTCAATAAGCCTCGCGCTTTTGGACCTGTACTTTCAAACCCCACCACCATCATCCAACTTGATCCAAAATGTACGGGAATACCATCTTGATTTAACCCTGACCAAGTTGGTGCTTTGGTTAGAGGGTTATTAACTCCCGCACGTACAGATGGAGAAAATGACGTCATATCCATATGGTTACTTGCAGCATAAATATTAAACCCTCCAACATGATGGGTAGCTCCAGGCCAGCGGATCCGACGTGTGTCTTTTTGTAAATACTGCACATCTCCCCACTTAGCGTCTAACGCAAAACCTGCACTTGTAACCAATTCAGCTGCGACCGCTAAACGTTTCAAAATATCACTGTTTTTCACTAAATCTCTAGGCGTGTTAATTGGATCTTTAGAATCAAATTTCACATTAAAGTCTGCTTCTAAATCAATCATATATACTAATTCATTGATTAAATGCGCCGCTTTAGAGTCTAAATTAAACATTCCATCCCATAAGGTCACTGCACGGCATGCAGCGTCCACATTCCCAGCGACTTGACACGCAAATAGGATGCAAGCAGTTTGCAAATCAGATTTAAAACGCGAAAAGAACGTACTATTGTCCAATAGGGCATGCTCCACTTCAGCAATAGTGAACTTGCCATCTTGACCTGCTCGATTAGACAACATATCGAGGCTAAGTCGTGTACGCATTGATTGCATCACTGCAAACTTGCCATATAACGGTGAGTGCTCCACTAGTGGTTCTAAAGCATTGGTTAACCAATAGGAATCATTTGAGTTTTGCACGTAATCATTTCGCTCTAACTGTGGGGCATGTTCAAACTCCACCTCAGCATTAAAAATGAAGCTACGCTCTTTTGCGGGTAATACAATTAACCCCGACCTTGCAAAGGTATTTGCGCTGATTGGATCCGTTTTCAAAAAGGTAATCGCCTTTGATGACAACAAAGGCACGTTGGAGTCATCAATGTAGAATGTATTTCCATCCTTATCAGCCATCAATGTGTTATTAAACATCATGCCATCAAGATCTTGAAATGTTTGTTTAAACTCAGCCAAATCATCTGCTTCATTCATTGCTAACCAATGGTCTATTGAGTCAAAGCTATCTAAGTTGGCATCTTTTAACACATACACAAACTGATCATCCCAAGGGAAGCGCTTACTATCCTCAATAACGATGCCGATATCTGTGTAAAAAACTGTTTTTCTGAGCGTTTGTGTCCCATTACCTATTTTTACCTGAATATCAATATCGCGTGATTCGATAGTTTGCCATTGTCCATCTAATTCATAACTGAGCTTATCATTAGGCTTCAGTGATAAACGATAAAACACCGCATGTTTCGCTGCTGAAAACGTATGAGTCCAAGCTAATGAGTCATTGAAACCTATATTAATAGGGCCCGGAAATCCTATAATTGATGCCCCCATTGCATTTATCCGATCTGTTACCGTTGCCTGATTCGCCCAGAACCTAAAATTACCGTTAAACGGAAAATGAGGGTTCGCCATCACAATCCCGCGACTATTTTTAGTTTTTTCTTTACCGAGTGCCCAACCATTCGAGCCCTGTTGATGTTCTGGTATTGAAAAATCAGTTTGGACGAGATTCATTTCCCATGAATTTCTCACCATATTTTTAACCAGATAAGGCCGCCATTCATCTTGCTCCCCCGGATGGGCTTGAACAAAAGCAGGCACAAAGCGTCCTGAGCTACTTTGTATCCCCAACGATAATATACCCGCCACAACATCCACTGCGTCAATCGGCATCACCCATGATGCACCTAAGCACTCTTTTCCCAATTTTTCATGACCTAAATTCACCTCAGCTAGAAAACGGTTATAACCAGCGGCAAATCCTTCAGCTAAAGCTTGTGTGTCATCGGAAAGCTCAGAGTAGTGTCGTTGAGTTCGTCCATAGACGTCCAAAATGCGATAACCAAAATCGGAAATAACATGTGCGTTATCGTTAAGCAGTCGATCTGGACCCAAATACTCAGCGCGCTGTCCTCTATTACGTAAATATCCATCGGCTAAAATACAAATATGATCTTGAGCTTGAGCATACGCATTACCATAGGCTAACCCGTACAAACTCGTCGCTTCAATATGTGCCATGCCATATTGGCTACGCAACACATTCACCTTTTCGGATAATACTTTAGAGGATGTATTTTCGGATGCTACAGCAAGTTGTAAACCGAAAAATAAGAACAATATACTCAATACTTTGACCATAACCTTATGTGTTGCCATTACTTTCCTTAATTACTAATTCTTTCAATAAAAGCGGCATTCAAACCACCTAGTGGACAAAAAGCCTACATCGCTTACCTGTTCTGGTTAAGTAAATGTAACTTTGTCTACTATGACCATTGACAAAGAGTGAAATTTATAAATAATACACAACTGATAATCATTTGCATTTTCACTATTGTTATAATATTGAGTACAATAAGGAGTATTTCGTGTCGCAGTTCGCAAATAAGTGGTCTCAGGTTATTGCACAAAATCAAGCTAAGTTACTTGCTTACTTAAGTAATATTTTACGCTGCCCTTATCTTGCAGAAGATGCCCTTCAAGATACATTTATTCGGTTATCTGGTATGTCTGAGAATCAAAACTACCAAGTAAAAAATGCGACAAGCTATGCATACCAAGTAGCAAGAAATATCGCGATTGATATGTTGCGAAAACAAACACGGGAAGCATGGGTTGATATTGAATGTGTGCAAACTGAACAGTTCAATGATGATAATTCAAATATTGAAAAGCGCTACTTACAACGCCAAGTGTCACAGCAAGTGAATAAAACAATCAATAAATTATCTACCAGGCATCAAAATGTGGTGAGTTTCTATAGAAGTGGAAAAATGAAGCAAAAAGACATCGCTAAAATGTATCAGATCAGCCCTACATTAGTTAACTTTATGCTCAAAGAAGTGGTGCAATCATGTAAGTCAGAATTAGCGCACTAGCCTACTTTTTAATCCTAATTTTTATCGCGTAGTATTCATTGAGCGGCCAATTTGGCCGCGATAAAATCAGCATGACTGACATATAATAGCCCTGCAATTTTACGAATAATATGATCTTCATAACGGTCAATATCATTATCTGCATATGCAACAAACCACAGTAGTTGCACAATTTCAATACGCTCTATATCCGATGTATTATTATTAATTTGTTTAACGAAGGCATAGAGATCTATCGCCTGCTCAACGAGTTGCTGTGCTAACGTGATCAGCGCATTTACCTGTTTATCATCGAGCTCACAACGTTCCACAAGCACTTCAGTGACTTTAATTAATTCTATTTCAAGTACCTTTCCGTCAGCACGCATTACCTCAATCAATAACGCAGCCAGCGCAGTATTAAAATCAATCGTATTTTTTTCTCTTGGCTGCTCAGATAATTCCTTTAATAGTTTTTTGATTTGTTTAAACAATCCAGACTCTCCAATATGTTATTCTTAAAAGTAGCAATATTTTTAAGGAAATTCATGTTTGCGCTCAATGTATCACCCCAATTAAAATGTACCAGTATTGCCGTGCTACTTTTTCTAGCAGGGTGCCACCACACTCCAGCTAAGTTAGGTGAAGTGCAAAAGCTATATGACTTCGACCATAAGGTACACTATAGACTAGTACAATACAGTGAGAGACGGTTTGCCATCAGGATCCTCGCGGACAGCTATCAGGCATTTACCCAACAAAGTGTGTTTTTACTTAGACATAGTAGACAGTTATGTAAAGAGTTAGTTCCACAACTGACGCTCAGAAAGGGGATTCAGCGCTTTGAAAGGCTACCTACAGAGCCTAGACCATATAAGCCAGATCTGTACGCGGAAATCAAGTGTATCAGTCCCTGAGGTGATTGAGAGCACAATCAATTATCTACGAAGGTTGAAATCGCAAGCATAAAAAAACCCAAGCCTAAGCTTGGGTTTCTTATGAATGCTTATGCATTAACTATGGTCGATATTACTCAACGATAGTTGCAACAACACCAGCACCAACTGTACGACCACCTTCACGGATAGCGAAGCGTAAGCCTTCGTCCATCGCGATTGGTACGATTAGGTCTACAGTCATCTTGATGTTATCACCAGGCATTACCATTTCTACGCCTTCTGGTAACTCAACGTTACCTGTTACGTCAGTTGTACGGAAGTAGAACTGTGGACGGTAACCTTTGAAGAATGGAGTATGACGACCACCTTCATCTTTCGAAAGTACGTATACTTCTGAAGTGAACTTCGTGTGTGGCGTGATTGAACCAGGCTTCGCTAGTACTTGACCACGTTCAACATCTTCACGCTTAGTACCACGTAGAAGTGCACCGATGTTCTCACCCGCACGACCTTCGTCTAGAAGCTTACGGAACATCTCTACACCTGTACAAGTTGTCTTCGTAGTTTCTTTCATACCTACGATTTCAACTTCGTCGTTCACGTTTACAATACCAGCTTCAACACGGCCAGTTACTACTGTACCACGACCCTGAATTGAGAATACGTCTTCGATAGGCATGATGAATGGCTTATCGATGTCACGCTCTGGCTCTGGAATGTAAGAATCTAGTGCTTCTGCAAGCTCTACAATCTTGTCTTCCCACTCTTTCTCGCCTTCTAACGCCTTAAGCGCTGAACCTGCGATTAGTGGTAAGTCATCACCTGGGAAGTCATACTCAGAAAGAAGTTCACGAACTTCCATCTCTACTAGCTCAAGTAGCTCTTCGTCATCAACCATGTCACATTTGTTCATGAATACGATGATGTAAGGTACGCCAACCTGACGAGAAAGTAGGATGTGCTCACGTGTTTGTGGCATAGGGCCGTCAGTTGCAGCAACTACTAGGATTGCGCCGTCCATTTGTGCAGCACCTGTGATCATGTTTTTAACATAATCCGCGTGTCCTGGACAATCTACGTGTGCGTAGTGACGAGTCGGTGTATCGTACTCAACGTGAGACGTTGAGATTGTGATACCACGCTCACGCTCTTCTGGAGCGTTATCGATTGCTGCGAAGTCTTTTGCTTCACCACCGTATACTTTTGCAAGTACGTTAGTGATTGCTGCAGTTAGGGTTGTTTTACCGTGGTCAACGTGGCCGATTGTACCAACGTTTACGTGCGGTTTTACGCGTTCAAACTTTTCTTTTGCCATCTTAAAAATTCCTATAAAGAAATTAAAGTCCAGCCCTTAGAGACCGGACCGAACTAAAATTACTTAACAGCGCGAGCTGCAATTATTGTTTCTGCTACATTTTTTCCGGCTTCAGCATACTTGGAAAATTCCATTGAGTATGAAGCGCGGCCTTGTGTAGCGGAGCGAAGATCGGTCGCATAACCAAACATTTCAGAAAGCGGGACTTGTGCATTAACCTGCTTTAAGCCACCAAATGCTTCTTCCATGCCTTCAATTATGCCACGACGACGATTTAAGTCACCTACTACATCACCCATGTTTGTATCAGGGGTGATAACCTCAACCTTCATCACAGGTTCCATAATAACAGGATTCGCTTCAAGCGCCCCGTTTTTAAAACCTATTGACCCGGCAATTTTAAACGCCATTTCGTTTGAGTCTACATCATGAAATGAGCCATCAAATAATGTCGCTTTAACACCCAATAACGGATAACCGGCAAGGACACCTTGACGCATCTGTTCTTGAATGCCTTTATCAACCGCTGGAATATATTCTTTTGGTACTGCGCCACCTACGATTTCGTTAACGAATTCGTAAATTGGTGCTTCATCATCAGAAATATCCATTGGTTCAAGCTTGAGCTTAACGTGACCATATTGACCGCGACCACCAGATTGACGTACGAATTTACCTTCTGCTTCTACTGAGCTACGAATAGTCTCTCTGTATGCCACTTGAGGCTTACCAACGTTACATTGTACGTTGAATTCACGTTTCATACGGTCAACAATGATATCAAGGTGAAGTTCACCCATACCAGAGATGATCGTTTGCCCTGATTCTTCGTCCGTTTCTACACGGAACGATGGATCTTCTGCGGCTAATTTATTTAGCGCGAGACCCATTTTATCTTGGTCAGCCACCGTTCTTGGCTCAACCGCGACTGAAATTACTGGCTCAGGAAATTCCATGCGCTCTAAAGTAATAACAGCTTCTTGTGAACATATTGTGTCACCAGTAGTAACATCTTTAAGACCAATAGCCGCCGCGATGTCACCAGCGCGTACTTCTTTGATCTCTTCACGAGAATTCGCGTGCATTTGGACGATACGGCCCAAACGCTCTTTTTTGCCTTTAATTGGGTTGTAAACCGCGTCACCCTGTTTAATAGTACCAGAGTAAACACGGAAAAAGGTTAAAGTACCAACAAATGGGTCAGTGGCAATTTTAAATGCCAACGCCGAGAACGGCGCATTATCATCTGCGGCACGAGTGTCTTCAGACTCATCTTCCAACACACCTTGAATTTCTTTAACCTCTGTAGGTGATGGCATGAATTCAACAACCGCATCAAGCACAGCTTGTACACCTTTGTTCTTGAACGCACTACCACATGTCATCGGCACAATTTCACTGGCCAATGTACGTTGACGAAGTGCAGATTTAATCTCTTCTTCAGTCAACTCACCGTCTTCTAGATATTTGTCCATTAGCTCTTCAGTTGCTTCAGCAGCGCTCTCAATCATGTGAGCACGCCATTCTTCGGCTAAATCCTGAAGATCTGCTGGGATCTCTTCATATGTAAATGTCATACCCTGGTCTTCTTGATTCCAGTTTATGGCTTTCATTTTGATGAGATCAATAACGCCTTTAAATTCGTCTTCAGCACCAATTGGTAACTGAATAGGCACAGGTGTCGCGCCAAGGCGCGTTTCAACCTGCTCCACGACAGCTAAAAAGTCAGCACCAGTGCGATCCATTTTATTTACGAAAACCATGCGAGGTACTTCGTATTTGTTCGCCTGACGCCAAACAGTTTCTGTCTGTGGCTGCACACCTGATGAAGCACATAACACCACAACCGCACCATCAAGTACGCGTAAAGAACGCTCTACTTCAATGGTGAAGTCTACGTGCCCTGGAGTATCAATAATATTGATACGATGGTCGTCAAATTGACTTTCCATGCCTTTCCAGAAACACGTGGTCGCAGCAGAAGTAATGGTAATACCACGCTCCTGCTCTTGCTCCATCCAGTCCATAGTTGCAGCACCATCATGAACTTCACCGATCTTATGAGACAGACCTGTGTAGAACAGAACTCGTTCTGTTGTGGTGGTTTTCCCTGCATCTACGTGAGCACAAATACCGATGTTGCGGTAGCGCTCAATAGGAGTTGTACGTGCCATATTATCCTCTTAAAGGGTCTTAGCAGATTACCAACGGTAATGAGCGAATGCTTTGTTCGCTTCAGCCATACGGTGAACGTCTTCACGTTTCTTAACCGCAGTGCCTTTGTTATCAGCAGCGTCAACGATTTCTTGAGCCAAACGAAGGCCCATAGACTTCTCGCCACGCTTACGTGCAGCGTCAACTAACCAACGCATACCTAATGCGTTACGACGAACTGGACGTACTTCAACTGGTACTTGGTATGTAGAACCACCAACACGGCGAGATTTAACCTCTACCGTTGGACGTACATTTTCAAGTGCAGACTCAAAGATTTCTAGGTGCGACTTACCTGATTTCTCAGCAGCCACGTTTAACGCACCGTATACGATTTTTTCAGCAGTAGATTTCTTGCCGTCTAACATTACTACGTTAACGAATTTAGCAAGAAGTTCCGATCCGAACTTAGGATCTGGAAGAATTTTACGTTGACCTATTACGCGTCTTCTAGGCATTTTATATCTCCGGTATCTTCAGGTTCGTTATTTAAAACGATTCCCCAAAACAAATTATTTAAAAATTAAAACTTAAGTGCTTGGCCTTACTAACGGAGAACCATTAGCCCTTAGGGCGTTTTGCACCGTATTTAGAACGAGCCTGTCTACGGTCGTTTACGCCTGCACAGTCAAGTGCACCACGTACTGTGTGGAAACGCACACCTGGTAAATCTTTAACACGACCACCACGGATTAGGATTACACTGTGCTCTTGAAGGTTGTGACCTTCACCACCGATGTATGATGTAACTTCGAAACCGTTAGTTAAACGTACACGCGCTACTTTACGTAATGCTGAGTTTGGTTTCTTAGGTGTAGTTGTATATACGCGAGTACATACACCACGCTTTTGCGGACAAGCTTTAAGCGCGGCTGAGTTACTTTTAGTAACTTTGCTACGACGTGGCTTACGCACTAGCTGGTTAATAGTTGCCATTAAATAGCTCCTGATTAGTTAAAATTACTGCTGAAAAAAATAAAAAAATCTGACCCTATTTTTCATTCTAAGCTTTGAACGAATAAATGGGTGGCCGAATTTTAATGAGCAAAGTTTGAACTGTCAACAAAAAGCATCTGTTGAAGCAATAAGAATGATAAGAAAAGGGCAAACTCGCCCTTTTTTATACTTTTTTTGTCAAATTCACTCGTAAAAAACACATTTTAGTAATTTGAGATATGAAACGTTTAAAACCATCGCAGCCTAAATTAGCCCGCTCGTTGGGAAGTACTATTCATGAACTGATACCAGATTAATACACTTAAGATGACAGCGATACGTTTGCATATAAAAAGCCCATTGGGTTTAATAAAAACCAACCTCACTTCCTTTTACCTTCACAATACCTATCCATAAACGTATCGATAACACACTCTAAACTCAAACCAGACACTTTAGATGTCATATGAACATCATGCACAAAAAAGCCGCCTTGCGGCGGCTTTTAAAGCTGATGGTATTTACTACCTAGCTGATAATGCGTTTAGTCATTACCGCCTAATAAGTCAGCGTTAAGTGCATCAGTTAGTGCTTGAGTTGCCTCTTCAGCGCTTACTGTTTGCTCCTCTACAGGCTGTTCAGCTTGCTTACGACGAGCCATACGTTCTTGGTGATAAGAGAAACCGGTACCCGCTGGGATCAAACGACCCACGATTACGTTTTCTTTCAGACCACGAAGCTCATCACTCTTACCATTTACTGCGGCTTCAGTCAGAACTCGCGTTGTTTCCTGGAACGATGCTGCTGAAATAAATGATTCAGTGGCAAGTGATGCTTTAGTAATACCCATAAGTTGTATTTCAAACTTAGCAGGGATCTTACCTTGCTTTTCAAGTTCACGGTTCGAGATATTTACTCGAGCCACTTCAACTTGTTCACCAGCTAAGAACTCCGTGTCACCACCGTGCAGGATGATACATTTACGTAGCATCTGGCGGATGATTGTTTCGATGTGTTTATCGTTAATCTTTACACCCTGTAAACGATATACTTCTTGTACTTCGTTTACGATGTAATTAGATACATCCGTTACACCACGTAGGCGCAAGATATCATGTGGAGATTCAGGACCATCGGCGATGACTTCACCTTTAGACACTGATTCCCCTTCAAACACGTTAAGCTGACGCCATTTCGGGATCATTTCTTCGTAATGATCACCTTCATCTGGTGTAATAACTAGACGTTTCTTACCTTTAGTCTCTTTACCGAAGCTAATTGTACCTGTGATCTCAGCAAGAATTGCTGGCTCTTTAGGCTTACGAGCTTCAAATAAGTCCGCAACGCGCGGTAGACCACCGGTGATATCTCGAGTTTTTGAACCTTCTTGTGGGATACGCGCAAGCGCTTGACCCGGTGCAGCTGTTGCACCATCAGAAATTTCAATCGTCGTGAACGATGGTAAGCGTATCTCTTGTAGTCCACGCTTCTTACTTTCAACGATTAGTTTAGGCTCTTTCGCATTTACTTTAGAAAGGTCCTTAACAACAACCCGTGTTAAACCGGTAAGGTCATCTGTTTGCGCTTCTGTGTTGCTATCATCAATGTCTGAGAAAGACACTTTTGATTCATGCTCAAGAATGATTGGGTGACTATGCGGGTCCCATGTTGCAACAACATCATTACCTTGAACGTCTGCACCGTCTTGGATTGTTAATACCGCACCGTAAGGTACTTTATAACGCTCTTTCTCACGACCATGTTCATCGATAACTGTTATTTCTGTTGAACGAGAAGTAATAACGATTTTGCCATCAGTATTAAGTACATACTTAGCATTGTGTAGCTTCATGCTACCGTTATTTTTAACTTGTACGCTGTTTTCCGCAGATGCTCTTGATGCCGCACCACCGATGTGGAATGTACGCATCGTAAGCTGTGTACCAGGCTCACCGATTGATTGAGCAGCGATAACACCCACAGATTCACCTGCGTTAATGATGTGTCCACGTGCAAGGTCACGACCATAACACTTAGCACATACACCAAAGTCGTTATCACATGTGATAACTGAACGTACGCGTACTTCATCAACTGAGTGCTCTTCTAGAAGGTCACACAGTTTCTCGTCAAGCATAATATTACGCTCAACCAACACGTCATTCGTACCTGGTATAACAACATCTTCTGCAACTACACGACCTAATACACGTTCGCGTAGTGGTTCAACAACATCACCACCTTCGATAAGCGGTTTCATTGTTAGACCGTCTAATGTGCCACAGTCATCATCATTGATAACCAAATCTTGTGCAACATCTACTAGACGGCGAGTTAGGTAACCCGAGTTCGCTGTCTTAAGTGCTGTATCGGCTAGACCTTTACGCGCACCGTGCGTTGAGATGAAGTACTGTAGTACGTTTAGACCTTCACGGAAGTTAGCCGTGATTGGTGTTTCGATGATTGAACCATCTGGACGTGCCATCAGACCACGCATACCTGCTAGCTGACGGATCTGAGCGGCACTACCACGAGCACCAGAGTCTGCCATCATAAACACGGAGTTAAATGACGGTTGCTCTTCTTCTTCGCCTTTGGCATTGATAACGGTGTCTTTTGACAAGTTCGCCATCATTTCACGCGATAAGTTTTCGTTAACACGTGACCAGATATCGATTACTTTGTTGTATTTCTCACCCGCAGTTACAAGACCTGATTGGAACTGTTGGTTGATTTCATTCACTTCTGCTTCTGCATTGTCAATGATTTCGGCTTTAACTGGTGGAATAACCAAGTCATTAATACCGATAGAAACACCAGATTTCATCGCGTAATGGAAACCGGTATACATTACCTGGTCAGCAAAGATTACAGTATCTTTTAGACCTAAACGGCGATAACACTCGTTTAGAAGATTTGAAATCTGCTTTTTACCTAATGCTTTGTTGATAAGCTCAAACGGTAAACCTTCAGGTAATACCAAAGAAAGTATTGCACGACCCACTGTCGTATCAATGATTTCTGTTACTTCAGAACGCTCGCCAGTTTCTTCATCAATGCGTGTTTCAGTAATACGTACTTTTACACGAGCATGAAGTTCAGCAGTACCTGTACGGTATGCTTTTTCTGCTTCTTTCTGATCTTTAAAGACAATGCCTTCACCTTTACCATTGATGCGATCACGCGTCATGTAGTAAAGACCCAATACAACGTCCTGTGAAGGTACGATGATTGGTTCGCCGTTTGCTGGAGATAAGATATTGTTTGTAGACATCATCAGCGCACGGGCTTCAATTTGAGCTTCGATTGTCAACGGTACGTGTACCGCCATTTGGTCACCATCGAAGTCGGCGTTATAAGCCGCACATACTAATGGGTGTAAATGGATTGCTTTACCTTCGATTAGTACCGGCTCAAAAGCCTGGATACCAAGACGGTGAAGTGTTGGTGCACGGTTAAGTAATACTGGGTGTTCACGGATCACTTCATCAAGTACGTCCCAAACCTCAGGTACTTCACGCTCAACCATCTTCTTCGCAGCTTTGATAGTCGTAGCCATGCCGCGACGCTCAAGTTTACCGTAGATAAATGGCTTGAATAGCTCTAATGCCATCTTCTTAGGAAGACCACACTGGTGAAGTTTAAGCGTAGGACCTACTGTAATTACAGAACGACCAGAGTAATCTACACGCTTACCTAGTAAGTTTTGACGGAAACGACCTTGCTTACCTTTGATCATATCAGCAAGCGACTTAAGTGGACGCTTGTTAGAACCGGTAATTGCACGACCACGACGACCATTATCAAGGAGCGCATCAACCGCTTCTTGTAACATACGCTTTTCGTTACGTACGATAATATCTGGTGCCGCTAAGTCTAATAGACGCTTCAAACGGTTATTACGGTTAATAACACGACGGTATAAGTCATTCAGATCAGACGTCGCAAAACGTCCGCCATCTAGTGGTACTAGTGGACGAAGATCTGGTGGAAGAACCGGAAGTACGCTCATGATCATCCACTCAGGGTTGTTACCTGATTGATGGAAAGATTCCATAAGCTTAAGACGCTTAGTGATTTTCTTACGCTTAGTCTCAGAGTTAATTGTTGGTAACTCTTCACGCATTTCTGCGATTAACTGACCAAGGTCAAGTTCACGAAGTAAGTCTAGTACTGCTTCAGCACCCATCTTAGCTTCGAACTCATCACCGTGCTCTTCTAATGCATCTAGGTATTCTTCTTCACCTAGTAGCTGACTACGCTCAAGCGTCGTCATACCTGGTTCAGTTACCACGAATGATTCGAAATAAAGTACACGTTCAATATCACGTAACGTCATGTCTAGCATTAAACCAATACGAGACGGAAGTGATTTAAGGAACCAGATATGAGCCACTGGGCTCGCTAGCTCAATGTGACCCATACGGTCACGGCGTACTTTAGTTAGCGTTACTTCAACGCCACATTTTTCACAGATCACACCACGGTGTTTTAAGCGCTTATATTTACCACATAAACACTCATAATCTTTCACTGGGCCGAAAATACGGGCACAGAATAAGCCATCACGCTCAGGCTTGAAAGTACGGTAGTTGATTGTCTCAGGTTTCTTTACTTCGCCGTAAGACCATGAACGAACCATGTCTGGTGAAGCAAGACCAATTCGAATCGCATCGAATTCTTCGGTCTTATTTTGTTGCTTCAGAAACTTAAGTAAGTCTTTCACCTTAGCTCTCCTGTCGGAGGTTAATCTTGAGGGCAAGCATTGCTCACCCCTACATTCTTTAAATCTGGTTACCCAATTAAGGGGAACTGCCGCACCGTATTGATGCGGCAATCAGATTAGTGTTCTTCCAACTCGATGTTGATACCGAGTGAGCGGATCTCTTTGAGCAATACGTTGAATGACTCTGGCATACCCGGTTCCATTTTATGGTTACCGTCAACGATGTTTTTATACATCTTAGTACGACCGTTTACGTCATCCGACTTAACTGTCAACATTTCCTGAAGTGTATAGGCAGCACCGTATGCTTCTAATGCCCATACCTCCATCTCACCGAATCGCTGTCCACCGAACTGAGCTTTACCACCTAGCGGCTGCTGAGTTACTAAGCTGTAAGAACCAGTTGAACGCGCGTGCATCTTGTCATCAACCAAGTGGTTAAGTTTCAACATGTACATGTAACCTACGGTTACTTGACGTTCAAATGCATCACCAGTACGACCATCATAAAGCGTAACCTGACCGCTTGATGGGTATCCACCTAACTCAAGTAGCTCTTTGATTTCATTTTCTTTTGCACCATCAAATGCTGGTGTTGCAATTGGTAAACCACCTTTAAGGTTTACAGCTAAGCGTTGGACTTCATCATCAGAGAAGCTAGCAATATCTACCTTCTGACGACAATCACCGACTTCGTATGCTTTTTTGATGAATTCGCGCAATTCGTGAATTTCACGCTGCTCTTTCATCATTTCTTCAAGGCGTTCACCGATACCACGCGCAGCGAGACCCATATGCGTTTCAAGGATCTGACCGATGTTCATTCGCGATGGTACACCCAATGGGTTCAACACGATGTCTACGGTACGACCTTTTTCATCATAAGGCATGTCTTCAACAGGAACGATAGTTGAGATAACACCTTTGTTACCGTGACGACCAGCCATTTTATCACCAGGCTGAATACGACGCTTAACGGCAAGGTAAACCTTAACAATTTTAAGAACACCCGGCGCTAAGTCATCACCTTGGGTGATCTTGCGACGCTTGTTCTCAAACTTTTTGTCGTACTCTGCTTTAAGCTCATCGTACTGTGCAGCTAGCTGCTCTAGTTCAGACTGTTGACCTTCGTCAGCAAGGCTTTGCGTTAGCAACTTCTCAGTGCTTAGCTCAGCAATTTTGTCTTCACTGAAACCAGCTTGAACAAGTAAATTACGTGCACGGTTTAGTACACCACCTTCAAGGATCTTGAACTCTTCGTTGAAGTCTTTTTTCGCTTCGCGAAGCTGCATGTCTTCAACTTCAAGTGCACGTTTATCTTTTTCAACGCCATCTCGAGTGAATACTTGTACATCGATTACAGTACCAGTAACAGAGTTTGGAACACGCAGAGAGCTATCTTTTACATCAGATGCTTTCTCACCGAAGATCGCACGCAGTAGCTTCTCTTCAGGTGTTAGTTGTGTTTCACCTTTAGGGGTTACTTTACCAACTAAAATATCGCCGCCTTTCACTTCTGCACCAATATATACAACACCTGACTCATCAAGCTTACCTAACGCAGACTCACCTACGTTTGGAATATCAGCAGTGATTTCTTCTGGACCTAACTTAGTATCACGGGCAATACACTGTAACTCTTGAATGTGGATAGTCGTTAGACGATCTTCTTCAACAACGCGCTCAGATAATAAAATCGAGTCTTCGAAGTTGTAACCATTCCAAGGCATGAATGCCACACGTAAGTTTTGACCTAGTGCCAAATCACCTAAATCTGTTGATGGGCCATCAGCAAGTACATCACCACGTACAACCGGCTCACCAACCATACAAGTTGGTTTTTGGTTAATACAAGTGTTTTGGTTTGAACGTGTGTATTTCGTTAAGTTATAAATGTCGATACCGGCTTCGCCAGGCACACGCTCATCTTCATTAACGTTTACAACGATACGGCTTGCATCAGCGTATTTCACTACACCGCCACGTTTTGCAACGATGGTTACACCTGAATCTTTCGCAAGTGTAAGTTCAATACCAGTACCAACTAGCGGCTTATCTGCTTTTAACGTCGGAACTGCTTGACGTTGCATGTTTGAACCCATCAATGCACGGTTAGCATCATCGTGTTCAAGGAACGGGATAAGCGCAGCTGCCACAGAGATAACCTGCTGTGGAGATACGTCCATATATTGAATGTCAGCACGACCCATAAAGGTTGATTCACCTTTGTGACGACACGGGATCTGCTCATCAATAAATTCGTTATTTTCATCTAAGTTTGAGTTCGCCTGTGCGATTACAAACTGACCTTCCTCAATAGCAGAAAGGTAATCAACTTCATCGGTTACAACGCTATCGACTACTTTACGGTATGGTGTTTCTAAGAAACCGTAATCATTTGTACGTGCATACGTTGACAATGAATTGATTAGACCGATGTTCGGGCCTTCCGGCGTTTCGATTGGACAAACACGACCATAGTGCGTTACGTGTACATCTCGCACTTCGAAGCCAGCACGTTCACGTGTCAAACCACCCGGACCTAATGCAGAAATACGACGCTTGTGCGTTACTTCTGAAAGCGGGTTGTTTTGGTCCATAAACTGAGAGAGCTGTGAAGAACCGAAGAACTCTTTAACTGCTGCAGAAATAGGCTTAGCATTAATAAGATCTTGAGGCATAATTGCATCAAGGTCACCAAGACTTAAGCGTTCACGTACAGCACGCTCAACACGCACAAGACCAACACGGAATTGGTTTTCAGCCATTTCGCCAACAGAGCGAATACGACGGTTACCAAGGTGGTCGATATCATCTACTTCACCTTTACCATTTCTGATGTCGATTAATACCTTCATCACAGAAACAATATCAGTTTTGTTTAATGTACCAGGGCCTGTATCTGTATCGTAACCTACACGGCTGTTAAACTTCATACGACCAACAGTCGATAAGTCATAACGCTCTTCAGAGAAGAATAGGTTATCGAATAATGCTTCAGCAGCATCTTTCGTTGGCGGCTCACCTGGGCGCATCATACGGTAGATTTCTACCAATGCTTCTAGGCGGTTGCTAGTAGAGTCAATGCGCACAGTATCAGAAATGTAAGCACCGCTGTCTACATCATTGATGTACAGGGTATCGATCTTAGTGTGGCCGGCTTTTACAAGCTCTGCCATCAACTCAAGAGATAACTCAGCATTTGCCTCAACAATTACTTCGCCTGTTGATGTATCAACGTAGTTTTTAGCAACAACACGACCTATGATGTACTCATGTGGTACTTCAAGGTGTTTGATTTCTTTCTTTTCAAGTGTTTTGATGTGGCGCGCTGTAACACGACGGCCAGATTCAACCAACACTTCGCCTTCATCATCTTTAATATCAAAAGCCGCTGTTTCACCACGAAGACGTGATGGTACTAGCTCCATTAATACTTTACCGTTAGACACTTCAAATGCAGTCGTCTCGAAGAACATTCCTAGAATTTCTTCGGTCGTGTACTCAAGCGCACGTAAGATGATTGATGCAGGTAATTTACGGCGACGGTCAATACGAACATAAAGATTATCTTTTACGTCGAATTCGAAGTCTAACCATGAACCACGGTAAGGAATAACACGTGCATTATAAAGCACCTTGCCAGACGAATGAGACTTACCACGGTCGTTATCAAAGAATACACCAGGTGAACGGTGTAGCTGAGAAACGATTACACGCTCAGTACCATTTATAACAAACGTACCAGTGTCTGTCATGAGCGGGATTTCGCCCATATATACTTCTTGCTCTTTAATGTCTTTTACTGTGCCTGGCGCTTCTTTATCCATTAGCACAAGACGAAGTTTTACGCGAAGTGGAGCAGAAAAAGTCACACCGCGAATTTGACATTCTTTTACATCGAATACTGGCTCACCAATACGATAACTTACGTATTGAAGCTCAGAATTTCCCGAGTAGCTTTTGATTGGAAAAACAGAACGAAATGCTGCTTCCAAACCATGATCACCATCGGCGTCCGGATTCAAGAACTTTTTGAACGATTCTAACTGCGTAGACAGTAAGAAAGGTATGTCCAAAACTTGTGGACGTTTACCAAAATCCTTACGGATACGTTTCTTTTCAGAATAAGAGTAAGCCATGGGGTTCCTCAGCTTGCTGATCTTTGACCCAACCTGTTCTTGTATGAACAGACTTAACTGGCATCTAAGCCAGGATAACAACATCTAATTGTCACTCTACATTTTAACTTCATTAACAAAAATATAAGCTATTGAAAATAATGAAAAAACATAGAGGTTTTGCGCTAAACGAATACTCACGCTATAGCGCAAAAGGGCCGGTGATTAAAAAATCACCAGCCCTTGCCTGATTTCTCAGACAGCGAACCTAGCAAAAGCTAGATTACTTGATCTCAACTTCAGCACCAGCTGCTTCAAGATCAGTTTTAAGTGCTTCAGCTTCTTCTTTAGAAACAGCTTCTTTCACTGGAGTTGGAGCAGCTTCAACAAGTGCTTTAGCTTCTTTAAGGCCTAGACCAGTTGCGCCACGTACTGCTTTGATAGAAGCAACTTTGTTAGCGCCAGCAGCTGTAAGAATAACGTCAAATTCAGTTTTCTCTTCAGCAGCTTCAGCAGCAGGACCAGCAACAACAGCAGCTGCTGCAGTTACACCGAACTTCTCTTCCATTGCTTCTACTAATTCAACAACGTCCATTACTGACATTTCAGCAATTGCGTCAAGGATTTGGTCTTTAGTTACAGACATTTCAAATTTCCTAATTATTTACGAACCCATGTGGTTCAAAAAAATTTATTAACGAAAGGAGCGGGCTTAAATTAAGCAGCTTGCTCAGCTTTCTGTACACGTACTGCTTCAATTGTTTTACACAATTTGCCAGCAGACGCTTCTTTCATAGCGCTCATTAAGCGTGCAACAGCTTCGTCGTATGTAGGTAGCTTAGCAAGCATATCTACGTCTACAACTTTACCTTCGAATGCAGCAGTCTTAAGCTCAAACTCTTCGTTCTTTTTCGCGAAATCAGCAAAGATACGCGCAGCAGCACCTGGGTGCTCTGAAGAGAAAGCGATAAGGCTTGGACCAACTAGTGATTCGTTTAGGCATTCGTAATCAGTGCCTTCAACAGCACGTTTAGCTAGCGTGTTACGGACTACTTTCATCCATACACCAGCTTCACGAGCTTCTTTACGAAGAGCAGTGATTGCACCTACTGTTACACCACGAGAATCAGCAACAACTGCTGATAGAGCACCTTTGGCAGCTTCGTTGACTTCAGCAACAATTGCCTTTTTGTCTTGAAGATTTAAAGCCATGGGTGTTACTCCTGGTTTATTGAAAAACGTAATGTTTTTCAGTTCTACTCTACCCTGTCGCTAATGCGACAGAGATGCTTTTTACGGCGAGAGCCAGAAGATTAGGAAAAATCTAGCTGGGATTCACACCGTCTACGTAGGAATAATATTAAGACCCGAAAGCCTCCTACGGTCTTGGACGGAAGCACAATTTATCGTCTTGCTATTAAAGCTTAACGAAATTATATGCTTCAACCCGAATTCTTTACATTGTTGGGCAATTTACAAGTAAATTTCTCAACAAAATGGCGCGAAATTATAGTACAAATTTTACGCCATGTAAATGCTATTTTCTAAAAACTTATACTACAGTATTTAGAGTAGCTTGATCTAGAGCAACACCTGCGCCCATAGTTGTAGAGATAGTTACCTTCTTAAGGTAAGCACCTTTTGCTTGTGAAGGCTTCGCCTTCTTAAGCGCTACAAGTAGAGACTCAAGGTTTTCTTGTAACTGAACAGCTGTGAAATCCACTTTACCGATAGTAGTGTGGATGATGCCGTTCTTATCGTTACGGTAGCGAACCTGACCAGCTTTAGCGTTTTTAACTGCTTCTGCAACGTTAGGCGTAACAGTACCAGTTTTAGGGTTAGGCATAAGACCACGCGGACCTAGGATTTGACCTAGTTGACCAACAACGCGCATTGCATCTGGAGAAGCAACAACAACGTCAAAGTTCATTTCGCCTTTTTTAACTTGCTCAGCAAGTTCTTCCATGCCCACTAAATCAGCACCAGCTTCTTTAGCAGCATCAGCGTTTGCACCCTGAGTGAATACAGCAACGCGCACTTCACGACCAGTACCGTGTGGTAGTACCGTAGCACCACGAACGTTTTGGTCAGATTTACGTGCATCGATACCAAGATTAACTGCAACGTCAACACTTTCAACGAACTTAGCTGTCGCTAGCTCTTTTAGAAGCGCAACTGCTTCGTTGATTTCGTAATCTTTAGATACTTCCACTTTTTCGCGGATAGTACGCATACGTTTAGTAAGTTTAGCCATTATATTATCCCTCTACATCCAAGCCCATCGCACGCGCAGAACCTGCGATAGTGCGAACCGCTGCGTCTAAATCGGCAGCTGTAAGGTCAGGACGTTTAGTCTCAACAATCTCTTCAAGTTGAGCACGTGTAACTGTACCCACTTTTTCAGTGTTAGGACGGCCTGAACCAGACTTGATGCCAGCCGCTTTCTTAAGCAAATAAGAAGCTGGTGGAGTTTTCATGTCGAACGTGAAAGAACGATCATTGTAAACTGAGATTACAACAGGAACTGGTGCGCCTTTCTCAATAGACTCTGTACGTGCGTTGAACGCTTTACAGAATTCCATGATGTTAACACCGTGTTGACCTAGTGCAGGACCTACTGGAGGACTTGGATTAGCCATACCAGCAGCAACTTGTAGCTTGATTAGAGCTTCAACTTTTTTAGCCATGATAATACCTCATTAGGTGGGTCTTAGCCTTGTGCGCGCGAGGACGCGTACTCAAACGGCTTCCCAAATTAATAAAAAGCTTTTTGCCACTTATTTTACAAAATAGTAAAGGAGCGAATACAAAAAGGCCGCTGATTATAAGTTAACCAACGGCCTTTTTCAAGTCAGTAAAAGAAAAATTACTTATCTTTCTCTACTTGACCAAAATCTAGATCCACCGGCGTTGAACGGCCAAAGATCAGAACCGATACTTTTACACGGCTCTTTTCATAATCTACTTCTTCAACAACACCGCTGAAATCAGCAAATGGACCATCTGTAACACGAACCACTTCACCCACTTCAAACAATGTAGCCGGCTTAGGCGCTTCTGCATTTTCTTGTAAACGATTAAGAATACGATCAGCTTCTTTTTTGCTAATAGGTGCAGGGCGATCAGATGTACCACCAATAAAGCCCATTACACGAGGCGTACTATTCACCAAGTGCCAGCTAGCATCATTCATGTCCATTTCAACTAGCACATAACCTGGGAAGAATTTGCGCTCAGATTTGCGCTTTTGACCTGCACGCATTTCTACAACTTCTTCCGTTGGTACTAACACTTCACCGAAACTATCTTCCAAGCCTTCGATTTTAATATGCTCATTAATGGTTTGAGCTACACGTTTTTCATATCCTGAAAACGCTTGAATTACGTACCAACGTAATTTCTTTTCTTTGTTCTCATCCGACATGGGATCAGATCTCCAATCCAGTTAAAAAGCCAACAACTCGGAATAACAGGCCGTCTAAACCCCAAAGGATTAACGCCATTATTACAGTCGCAATCATAACAATAAATGTTGTGTGAGTCGTTTCTTGACGCGTTGGCCAAACAACCTTACGAACTTCAATGCGAGCTTCTTTTGCAAACGCAATGAAGATGCTCCCTTTTCCCGTTGTAGCAGCGATACCTAATGCCACTGCAACTGCGACCACAACGCCAACTGCACGTATCAATACTGACATATCAGCGTAGAGGTAATTAAATACCACTGCGCCAGTCAACAACGAAATTGCAACTAGCCATTTAACCATGTCCATCGAGCTTGACGGCGTTTCAACATTAGTGCTCATAATAATTTACCTTAAATACAGACACAACAACCCTGCACCAAGACAGGGTTAATCCATTAAATCCAAATGTATAAATAAGCGCTAATGTGTAAGAAACCAACACCTTATTTTAGATTTGGACTCATCAATATGAATGGCAGGGGCGGCAGGACTCGAACCCGCAACCATCGGTTTTGGAGACCGCTGTTCTACCAATTGGAACTACGCCCCTGCAAAGTGGACGCCCATTATACTGACGAACAAATTGAAAACAAGAGTAAAAGATATGCAAAAGCAAAAATCATTGTGTAAAAATACACTATCCGAGCATTTTTCCCACAAACAAACCTCAATACGAGACCGTCACTCCATTTTCAACACATGATAAACATCTTTCAGTAAACTGGATGCGCCAAAACGAAAATGCTCACTACAAATCCATTCCGTACCCATAATTTTTTCTGCGAGGCATAAGTATGCTTGTGCATCTTGTACGGATTTTACGCCACCGGCGGCTTTAAAGCCCACATCACGACCCATTTTTTTTATTGTGTTTAATATAACTTCAGCAGCTTCAAGTGTTGCGTTTACTGGTACTTTTCCAGTGCTGGTTTTAACAAAATCAGCTCCAGCTAAAATAGCAATTTCACTCGCTTGAGCAATAAGCTCAGCATCAGCCAACTGACCGCTTTCAATAATCACTTTTAAGGTTGCTTTACCCACACACAACTGCTTACTTGAATGCACATATTCCCATGGTGTATCAGGGTCCCCAGCGATAAGCTGTTTATACGGTAGCACTAAATCAATTTCAGAAGCGCCATCTTGCAACGCCTGTTCAGTAGCGTGTAAAACAGACTCTAATGAATTTTCCCCACTTGGAAAGTTGGTAACTGTTGCTATCTTAATTTGCTGCAAGTTTTGCAACTCTAAAGTCGCACGGGCATGTTTAATAAATTCTGGATAAATACAAATGGCAGCAGGTAACGTATATTGCACATCAATACTACTTATAAAGTCTGAGATACTACTTTCTGAGTCACTCTCATTTAACGACGTTAGATCCATTAAACTAAGCGCCAGCAAAGCAGACGAGTGTCGTGTCATACGTAATATCCATTCATCAATTGTGTCTCTGCTCAGTTAAATGCATCTTGCTTTATTGCTACAGGACATTTGTCCTTAATGTGACAAACTTTAAGACGCAATCACAAACGTACCCTCAGCATAACTCATAACCAAACACTCTAAGCCTTAAATGAGAAACCATAAATTCGGGTAATCCCTTGTAACTTAAGCCTTAGGTCAAAATTACACCCCCTATATAACTTTTAGTTATAACAATTTAGTTTAAATTCTTTTTTCTTATGCTAGCCCCGCTATATTCTGCTCATCTGCTCGCAACCAACAACCGTCATGTTGGCTTAAGCATTCGTATTAAGAAAGAGGTTACTAACGTGCAATACTTACCTATATTTACCAAGCTTGATAATAAACCGGTGCTCGTCGTCGGTGGTGGTGACGTTGCACTAAGAAAATGCCGAGCTTTTTTAAAAGCCCGAGCAAAGGTGACACTTGTAGCGCCTGAGTTTTGCGATGAATTATTAGAGCACGCTAGCAAAAATGAAGTCTGCTTAATCGCGGCTTACTTTGAAGAGTCTCATTTAGATGGAAAAATGCTCGTCATTGCTGCAACTGATAACGAATCTGTGAATAACACCGTCTTCGAATTAGCTAATAGACGCAATATTTTTGTCAATGTCGTTGATGATCAACCAAAATGTACCTTTATTTTCCCGTCAATTGTCGATAGAGACCCAATCACCATAGCTATTTCTAGTGCGGGAACCGCCCCCGTCTTAGCAAGACGTCTGCGTGAAAAGCTAGAAACGCTTATTCCACAGCATATAGGTCCGTTAGCGACGTTAGTGGGTAGCTTTAGAGACAATGTAAAAGCCCGCTTTAAACACTTTGCCGATAGACGACAATTCTGGGAAGGTGTGTTCGACTCAAGTGTTGTTAGCAAAGTGCAAGTAGGCGATACGCAAGGCGCGACCGCACAATTGCACGATATGCTCGATGCTAAAGCAGAGCCTGAAGGTGAGGTATATGTTGTCGGGGCTGGTCCTGGTGACCCTGAGTTGCTTACTTTAAAAGCCTTGCAGCTTATGCAACAAGCAGACGTCGTCGTCTATGACTATTTAGTTTCTGACGAGATTATGGATCTCGTGCGCCGTGATGCAGATTTAATTTGTGTTGGAAAGCGACTCGGCAATCACAGTGTGAAACAAGAAGACACCAATCAAATATTGGTCAATTTGGCACAACAAGGTAAGAAAGTCTGTAGAATAAAGGGGGGAGACCCTTTTATATATGGACGAGGTGGCGAAGAAGTTCAAGTACTTGCACAACATAATGTAAGGTACCAAATTGTACCAGGAATAACCGCGGCCGCTGGATGCAGCGCCTATGCAGGTATACCTCTGACGCATAGAGATCATGCTCAAGCAATTCAATTTGTTACTGGTCACTGTAAGAAGGATGGTCAAGAACTAGATTGGCCATCTCTGGCTAAACCAAATCAAACCCTGGCAATCTATATGGGCGTACTAAAATCGCCACATATACAAGCACAATTAATAAAATACGGCCGCGGTGGAGATACACCTGTCGCGATTGTTGAAAATGGTACACGAAAAGAGCAACGTGTGGTACGGACTCAATTAAGTCAATTAGCTGAGCAAATTGAGCATCATAAAATTGTATCACCTGCACTACTCATTATAGGGGAAGTTGCAGCATTACATGAACAACTAGCTTGGTTTGGTAGCACAGCTCAAACGAGTAGTTATGCACAGCCATTAACAGAAGTAGCATAAATTACTTTTTATAACGATTTTTTATTTTTAAGTAGGACGACGACAATGGCTTTAACACATCTTCAGCAACTTGAAGCTGAGAGTATAAAGATTATTCGCGAAGTCGCCGCTGAGTTTGAGAACCCAGTGATGCTTTACTCTATCGGTAAAGACTCTTCGGTGCTTTTGCATTTAGCGCGTAAAGCGTTTTACCCAGCTAAAATTCCGTTCCCTTTATTACACGTGGATACGAATTGGAAATTCCGAGAGATGATTGAATTTCGCGATCGTTTGGCTAAAGAGTATGGCTTTGATTTATTAATCCATAAAAACCCAGAAGGGATTGAAATGGGCATGGGCCCATTTACTCATGGCTCAGCGAAGCACACCGACGTCATGAAAACCCAAGGTTTAAAACAAGCGTTAGATAAATATGGATTTGACGCCGCTTTTGGTGGTGCTCGTCGTGACGAAGAAAAATCGCGTGCTAAAGAGCGTGTTTATTCATTCCGTGACAAACACCATCGCTGGGACCCAAAAAATCAACGTCCTGAACTTTGGAATACATACAACAGCCAAGTAAACCCTGGTGAAAGTATCCGTGTTTTTCCATTGTCTAACTGGACTGAACTAGATATTTGGCAATATATCTATCAAGAAAACATTGATATGGTGCCATTATATCTTGCGAAAAAACGTCCTGTCGTAGAGCGTGACGGTACATTAATCATGGTAGATGATGAACGTATGCCGCTCGAAGAAGGCGAAGTGCCTGAAATGAAATCGGTTCGATTTCGGACTCTAGGCTGCTACCCACTCACAGGTGCGGTCGAATCAACGGCAAGCACTTTAACTGAAATTATCGAAGAAATGCTGCTATCTACATCATCTGAGCGAGAAGGCCGCGTGATTGATCATGACTCGTCAGGGTCAATGGAGAAGAAAAAACGTGAGGGGTATTTCTAAATGACAACTGCAAATGAAGTAAAAGAGCTAGGCATTGACGCTTATCTAGCACGCCAGCAAGACAAAAGTTTATTACGTATGATGACTTGTGGCAGCGTCGATGATGGTAAGTCGACCCTGATTGGCCGGCTACTGCATGATAGCCACCAAATTTATGAAGATCAGTTAGCTGCTCTGCATAAAGATAACGAAAAAGTCGGTAATGCTGGTGAAGATCTTGATTTAGCTTTGCTAGTTGATGGCCTCCAAGCTGAACGAGAGCAAGGGATCACAATCGACGTTGCATATCGTTACTTTTCAACAACCAAACGTAAATTTATCATTGCTGACACGCCAGGGCATGAACAATATACCCGAAATATGGTAACAGGAGCGTCAACCAGCGACTTGGCTATTATCTTGGTAGATGCCCGCTATGGAGTGCAAATACAAACTAAACGTCATAGCTTCATCTGTGACTCTTTAGGTATAAAGCAATTTGTTGTCGCTATTAATAAGATGGATATTTGTGACTTTGATGAAGCCGTCTTCGAACGCATTAAAGCGCAATATTTAAAATTTGCGGAACAACTAAATGTCACAGATATCAAATTTGTACCAATGTCAGCACTTAAGGGTGATAACGTTGTAACACGCTCTGAGCATACGCCATATTATACTGATAAACCATTGCTAGAGTTATTAGAAGACTCACCAGCTGCAGCGGCTAACAATGAATTTGAAGCTCGCTTCCCAGTACAATACGTGGTACGCCCAAATTTAGATTTCCGTGGCTTTCAAGGTACTCTTACTTCAGGTACATTAAAAGCTGGACAAGCGATAAAGGTATTACCGTCAGGTAAAAAATCTACAATTAAAGAACTTGTTACATTCGATGGCAATCTAGATAAAGCAGAAGCTGGTCAAGCATTTACCATCACACTTAACGACGAAGTCGATGTGAGCCGTGGCGATGTGATCGTTGCTGCTGACGCGACCGCGATAGCAACTAACCAAGTTCAAGCAAAACTTGTGTGGATGCATGAAGCGCCATTGGTGTTAGGCAAAAGCTATAACTTTAAGCTGGGTAGTAAAAATACTGCTGCTATTGTTAAGAAGATTGATTACACCATCGATGTAAATACATTAGAGCATGGCGCAGCCGATAACCTACAACTCAATGAAATTGCGGTTGTTACACTTGAGTTAACCGAGAGTATTGTCGCTGATAGCTATCGTAACAATCGTGAAACAGGCGCATTTATCCTTATCGACCGATTGTCTAACTTAACAGTGGGTGCTGGTATGATAGAAACGCTACTGAGTGAACAAGCCGCAAATCAATCACAATTCAGTGAATTTGAGATCGAGTTTAATGGGCTGGTACGTAAACACTTCCCACATTGGCAAGCCCTAGACATTTCAAAGTTAAAGTAATGTCGATATACCTGTTATTAGGAGCATTCTAGGATGTACGAGCAAATCATTTTAACAGGTATAATGCTGACTTTAGTAGGGTGCCTATTTGGCACTCGCCTAAAGCCTGCGTGGTTATTTGTTGGTGCCATCGGCACCAGCTACTTAACGGGATTAATCGACCTTGAGAGCATGCTCGTTAATTATGCTAATCCATCTTTAATCACGCTTATTTTGTTAATTCTGGTATCCGTTGCGATTGAAAAAACCACCTTAGTACAAAAGCTCGCACAATCATTGGCGAAAGGCAGTTTATCAAAATCTGTGATGAAACTCGGCTTATCTACCGCCTTTTTATCATCATTTACGAACAATACCGCCGTAGTTGCCTCGTTGATTTCTGCAATCAAAGACAGCCCAACTCACTCCCCTTCAAAGCTATTATTGCCGCTGTCATATACCGCAATTCTAGGGGGAACGTTAACACTCATAGGTACTTCAACCAACCTCATTGTGAATGGTTTTGCCGTTGATGCAGGTATGCAACCCCTTGGTTTTTTTGATTTTACGCTGGTTGGCTTGGGTGCGTTGTTTGTTGGTTTGTTAACAATTATGGTCATGCTCAAATATTTACCTGACAACGGAAAAGCCGACCAAGAAGTTGTACCTTTTTATCTGGAAGGCAAAGTGCAGGCTCATTCGAAACTTGTAGGCCGCACAGTAGAAGAGAACGGATTACGTGATTTGAAAGATCTCTTCTTAGCCGAAATAATCCGTGGTGAGCGCCGCATTTGTGCTGTTACTCCTCAGCAAGAAATTCTTAGTGGTGACGTCTTGTTGTTTGTAGGCGATATTAAGTCAGTACCATTGCTAACTCGATTTGATGGTTTAAAAATCGTCCATGACAAACATGAAAAAGACGTTGAGCACCTCGTAGAAGTGGTGGTAAGTCAATCATCAAAGTACATTGGCAAAACAGTTAAAGAAGTCCGCTTTCGTGAGCAGTTTCACGCTGCCGTTATAGCTATACGTCGCGGACATGACCGTTTACAGGGCGGCTTAGGGCAAGTACAACTGCAAGCTGGTGACTCTCTTATATTGGCCCCTGGTAACCAATTTTATGCACTGCCAAATTTAAAACGCGAGTTTGTTTATATCTCGGGATTGGACTTACAAACCCACCTAAAACCAAAACAATCTAATCTTGTACTCATAAGCTTCGTGACGGTTTTAGGACTCAGTATTTTAGACATTGTGCCGTTAGTGAAGGGTCTATTGGTATTGCTCGTCGCGCTGGTATTTATGGGTACTATCAAAGTTAATGAGCTCAAGCGTCGTTTCCCTATCGAGCTCATTGCCATTGTTGGCAGTGCCATCGGCTTAGCAAAACTAATGATTGGCACTGGCCTCGCTGCACAAATCTCCGATGCCCTCTTTTTTCTATTGGGAGACTTTGGGCCATATGGGGCGTTTATCGCCATATTTGTGATGACCGTTGTGTTCACTGAACTGATCACCAATAATGCCGCCGCCGCTTTATCCTTCCCTGTCGCCTATGCGCTTGCTGCCGGGTTTGGAGTAAACCCTTTACCTTTTGTCATGGCCGTTGCATTTGGTGCGTCAGCCAGTTTTATTTCTCCATTTGGTTATCAAACAAACCTAATGGTTTATAGTGCGGGCAATTACCGCATCAAAGATTATGTCGCGATGGGCCTCCCCCTATCGATAATTTATTCAATCACGGTTCTGACTCTCATCCCCATGGTCTTTCCGTTTTAGTAGGCGTATATAATGGACGAAAATGTAGTTTGGCATAACTATGCTGTTGATAAAGCACAGCGTAACGAGCACAAAGGTCATAAACCTTGTGTTTTATGGTTTACTGGTTTTTCTGGCTCTGGAAAAAGTACTGTAGCGGGCGCACTCGAAAGTGCTTTACATCAACAAGGCATTCATACTTACTTACTCGATGGTGATAATGTTCGCCATGGGTTATGTAAAGATTTGGGGTTCAATGACGTCGATCGGATTGAAAACATCCGCCGTGTTGGTGAATTAAGCAAACTTATGGCCGATGCTGGTTTAGTGGTACTCACTGCTTTTATATCCCCTTTTCAAGCGGAACGAGACATGGTGCGTGATTTACTTGATGACGGTGAGTTTATCGAAGTGTTTTTAGATACCCCACTTGATACCTGTGAGCAACGAGATCCAAAAGGGTTATACAAAAAGGCCCGAGCAGGAGAGATCAAGCACTTCACTGGTATTGATTCTGACTATCAAATTCCACTCAAGCCTGAAGTCATTTTAGATACCAGTAAAAATTCGCTAGACCAATCAGTGCTTCAACTGATAGCGTATCTAAAAGAAAGAAACATCATAGGATAAGTCATGAACCAAACTGACCTGCTCGAAGAAATTTTGCATCTAAGCCGTACGGCAGGTGAAGCGATAATGCCTATCTACGCGAGAGACTTCGCGATTGATTATAAAGCAGATGAAAGTCCTGTTACAGAAGCTGACATCGCCGCACATAAAGTCATTGTTGCAGGGTTACAGAAGTTGACCCCCAGCACCCCGATTCTCAGTGAAGAAAGTGCACATATCCCATGGGCAACTCGTCAAACTTGGGATGAATACTGGCTCGTAGATCCGATTGATGGAACTAAAGAGTTTATTAAGAAAAATGGTGAATTCACCGTTAATATTGCATTAATCAAAGATGGAAAGCCTGTTTTAGGTGTCGTTCATGCCCCAGCACTCAACCTGAGCTATTTAGCTGCAGATGCGATTGGAGCATTTAAAGAATGTGGTGAGGCCCGTATCGAACTCAAGGTAACTAAAAAAGCAAACATAGGTAGGATCAACGTGGTTGGCTCTCGCTCGCACCCATCCCCTGACTTAGCAGCTTACCTAGCGCAGTTCGAAGACGTGGAGATGATCCCTAAAGGTAGTTCACTTAAGCTTTGCCTAGTAGCAGAAGGCAGCGCTGACATTTACCCTCGTTTAGGCCCTACGAGCGAATGGGATACTGGTGCAGGTCATGCTGTTGCAGCCATTGCAGGAGCAACTATTACTCAAATTGATGGCTCCCCATTGACCTATAATCAAAAAGACAGTTATTTAAACCCCTACTTTATCGTTTCTCGGTTGGAAAGCCAGTAGTACCAAAATAGCTGCCTGTATTATCAAAAAAGGCACCTGTTGGTGCCTTTTTGTCATTCGCACTATATCACTATAATGCGTAAAGTGATTTCATTGCTCGATAATCAACACCAAACTCTTGTCTAAACCAGTGATTCACAAAATCTTCTTGGGGGTCAACCTTACCGCAGCGCAGCGCATTTTCAGCAACAGACTCAGCGGCAGAATGTTGGCAATACTGTCGATGCCAAAGGGCATTAAGATCTTCCTCAAATTTTCCTTGAATGGGATCCAACTGACTTTTTAGTAAATCGGTAAGATTCAAAAATTGTGCAACTAACGGCTCTAAATCAGCTTCTTTAAAGTTTGCTGAGTGGCTTTTAGTACTATTTACTTCACTGCTCGACTGCTGATGGCTTAACATTTGTCCAGAAATTAAGCCTTCATATCCCAAACGTGCTGAGTAATATTCTTGATACTCTGTAACTGGGTAAATATAAACACGTTCAATGTCGACCTCAACACGCTTTTCCTGATCAGCTGGGTCCACTCTATATTCAGTTACCATATAACGCTTTTCTTGCTGGCTATGACGCGCTTGACGCTCGTAACTAATATCTGTGTTAAATTCAAAGCGTGCCGTTTTTTTGGCTTGTGATGTGTACCATAAGCTTGCTTGAAAGACATTGCGTAGCTGAGATGTTGTGTTTTCAACTAAATAGCGTTGTGCGGTACTGTCATATGTACCTAGCTTTAAATTTTCCCTGATCTTCACGTTTCTAAAGCGACTTTGATCATAATTATCAAGCTGTAAAGAAACAGGTTGCTGCCAAGCTAGGCAATATTTATGAACAAACTGCCTTAAGAAAAAGCGTTGACCATATACATGCTCCGCGAGAGACAAACACCGTGCTTTACCATCTTTAGCCAAAATTGACCGATAACGCGATAATTCAGACGTGATCTGAGCATTATTCAATAAATAGGCGTATTGGCTTTCGAACCAACGAAAGCGATCTGGCTGTTGTGCATGTGCTAAGTTCTCAGCTTCACGACGCAGCCATACTTGCATATGACCGAGCTCTTCACTTTGAGTCGCAGCTTGAGCACCATACGTTTGTAAATTCCAGAGAGACTGATTTCGCAAAATGGTTTCTAACTTTTGCGCGGCACCGGTAAAGTTGCTAGCAAGACGTAGCATTCTTACTTCAATTAACCCTCGGTCTATAATTTTATTCCGTGCAACTGCAAGGCCCTGTCTTGCTTTTATATCTTCAGAGTCTTCATCTAATGCTTGCTCATACAACTCTGCGGCTTGTTGGTAAAGTCCTTGTTTATACAGCTTATCGCCTTTTTCTACTAAGCTCGTGCATGCTGACAAACACAGAGCTAAGGTCAGAATATATAACGGTTTACGCATATCGCTCCACAATCCTTTTGTTTTTCTATGATCGATAGTTAATATGCCAAGACTCTACCTTAGTTTTTGGTCAAAATCTACGCCTTTACTTGAGGCCTTTCTCCACCATATTGCGCATTTTTTTGAACACCTGTTCTGTTTTTTTGGCATTGATTTTTAACTTAAAGCGCTCAGTAAACAGTGTGTGGAGTTGCCCGGCATTATCTATGATTTGCTCACTATGTTCATCAGTATTTTCATTGCAGTATATATAACTGTTATTACGAATTAAATAACGCTCCCCCTGTTCAATGCGCGACACAACAAGATTGTTTACAAATCCTGCATTTGGATGTTGGTGACTATAGAAGTGCGCAACATCACAGTCGCCTTCATACACGATTGACAAATCAACTTCATATAATGAAATGGGTTCTGGTGCAAGCATCTTGACTGTAACAGCATTTTCAGTCCGCTTGATTTCGTATTCGTTGTTTTCTTGTTTTATTACATTATTACGATTAATCGACAAAGGTATAATTGGCGTGTTCACCCCAAACCCGACATCCACCAAGTATTCATTGTCTTCAAATGTTAAAAGCGTCAAACGGTGTGTTCTTGGGTTTGTTTTTGCCCCATTTAACATGACTCGCGCTAATACAGGCCGCACTTCAAATCCCAATGCAGATAATGCCACTCCAGCCACTTTATTGTGTTCAAAACAGTACCCGCCTTGGTGCTGACTAATGAGACGATCAAATAGTAGCTCTTCATCCAGTGGCAACAATGTGTCAGACATCGCGTTAATACTACTAAAACTAAACTCAGCTAAATGCCGAGCTTGTAGCGCACCAACCAATGCTAATCCCGTTAAATCACCCGCTAAGTCAAGCTGTGCCAAATATTGCTGTATATATAACGCATCACATTTTTCCATTATAAAACCTATCGTTTTCAATTTAGTAGCATGCAAGATAAAACCTCAAGTTAGATTTAGGTCAATACTTATTTGTGACTATTTAACCTCAGGTTTGGATAAGGGTTTTGGAATGGAAGATGTTTTGTAAACAAACTTACGTACGATCCAATGATGATATTTTGTTCAATATCAAGGCGCTTTTAAGCAGTAATAGCGGGCTATTACAAATGAAAGCAACGCCGAGAGTGAGAAAAATAGCTTTATTGGGCAAATTCGCTTATCCAGAGCTGAGGTTATTTATCTTATTTTCCTATTTATTTGATAAACAGTCGATCGAATCGCTTCGACAAAGCGTAGGTATATAGTCTTGTTTAAAGGAGTAGGTCCATGTTTGGAGTGTTTAAATCTGATCCACAAAAGGCGCTGAGAAAGCGGTATGACAAAAAACTTGAAGAAGCAATGCATGCCCAGCGACGTGGCGATATTAAAAGCTATGCATTTTTGAGTGCCGAAGCGGAAAGTATTTGGATTAAAATCAAGAAACTAAATCGCCCATAAAAACAGTTCAAGCATAAAAAAACCCAAGCCTAAGCTTGGGTTTCTTATGAATGCTTATGCATTAACTATGGTCGATATTACTCAACGATAGTTGCAACAACACCAGCACCAACTGTACGACCACCTTCACGGATAGCGAAGCGTAAGCCTTCGTCCATCGCGATTGGTACGATTAGGTCTACAGTCATCTTGATGTTATCACCAGGCATTACCATTTCTACGCCTTCTGGTAACTCAACGTTACCTGTTACGTCAGTTGTACGGAAGTAGAACTGTGGACGGTAACCTTTGAAGAATGGAGTATGACGACCACCTTCATCTTTCGAAAGTACGTATACTTCTGAAGTGAACTTCGTGTGTGGCGTGATTGAACCAGGCTTCGCTAGTACTTGACCACGTTCAACATCTTCACGCTTAGTACCACGTAGAAGTGCACCGATGTTCTCACCCGCACGACCTTCGTCTAGAAGCTTACGGAACATCTCTACACCTGTACAAGTTGTCTTCGTAGTTTCTTTCATACCTACGATTTCAACTTCGTCGTTCACGTTTACAATACCAGCTTCAACACGGCCAGTTACTACTGTACCACGACCCTGAATTGAGAATACGTCTTCGATAGGCATGATGAATGGCTTATCGATGTCACGCTCTGGCTCTGGAATGTAAGAATCTAGTGCTTCTGCAAGCTCTACAATCTTGTCTTCCCACTCTTTCTCGCCTTCTAACGCCTTAAGCGCTGAACCTGCGATTAGTGGTAAGTCATCACCTGGGAAGTCATACTCAGAAAGAAGTTCACGAACTTCCATCTCTACTAGCTCAAGTAGCTCTTCGTCATCAACCATGTCACATTTGTTCATGAATACGATGATGTAAGGTACGCCAACCTGACGAGAAAGTAGGATGTGCTCACGTGTTTGTGGCATAGGGCCGTCAGTTGCAGCAACTACTAGGATTGCGCCGTCCATTTGTGCAGCACCTGTGATCATGTTTTTAACATAATCCGCGTGTCCTGGACAATCTACGTGTGCGTAGTGACGAGTCGGTGTATCGTACTCAACGTGAGACGTTGAGATTGTGATACCACGCTCACGCTCTTCTGGAGCGTTATCGATTGCTGCGAAGTCTTTTGCTTCACCACCGTATACTTTTGCAAGTACGTTAGTGATTGCTGCAGTTAGGGTAGTTTTACCGTGGTCAACGTGGCCAATTGTACCAACGTTTACGTGCGGTTTTACGCGTTCAAACTTTTCTTTTGCCATGACGGAACCTATCGTTTATGTGTCTAGATTACATATAAAAACAATCCACAAAATGCGGATTAGAATTTTTCAATAAATGAATATTTTAGGACAAATCAAAGGAAGCGTTTGAGAAGATTCAGCAGCCTGGTGCTGATAGGCAGATTTGAACTGCCGACCTCACCCTTACCAAGGGTGCGCTCTACCAACTGAGCTATATCAGCAACACCAGAAAACTGGAGCGGGCAGTGGGAATCGAACCCACATCATCAGCTTGGAAGGCTGAGGTAATAGCCATTATACGATGCCCGCTTTAGCAAACTGTTTTCTTAACTACCTCTAACCGTCAAGAATAAAGTGGTGGAGGGGGCTGGATTCGAACCAGCGAAGGCAGTGCCGTCAGATTTACAGTCTGATCCCTTTGGCCGCTCGGGAACCCCTCCACGAAACAATTCTTTGTCTAAAGCTTCTACATAAGAGTGTAGAAAATGGTGCCGACTATCCGAGTCGAACGGATGACCTACTGATTACAAGTCAGTTGCTCTACCAACTGAGCTAAGTCGGCACTGCTTTAGTACGGGGCAGGATTCTAGAGCAAGGTTCGGGGTGATGCAAGTGTAAAATCAAAAAAAATCAAAGTTTTTTGATTGAATGCTCATTATTACGGCAAAAACGCTAAAAAACAGCAATTAACGAACAAAATCAGACCAATAATTGAGTCCTCGAAGCACTAAGTCATCGACAAACACACTTGGCTTATCAAAATGCTGTTGTAATAATTCACCATATCCACCAGCAAAAATAACTTGCACCTGACTAAAATCGCATGGCAAACGCGCTATGCCTGAGTAAACCGCACCTAATGTCGCAACCAACGCCCCATTTTTAACTGCATTGGGTGTGTTTAAGCCTAGGCTTTGCTCAAAGGCACTAACATCATCACTAAAAACTTTCTCTGTATTAGCAAGTAAACTGGCAATCATCATATCCAATCCGGGCAAAATCCACCCGCCTAGATGCCCACCCGCACGAGTCACCACATCCACTTTAGTGGCCGTGCCAGAATCAATAATTACACAATCTTTACTATCATATAAATAATGCGCTGCAATGACCGTTAACCATCGATCAATACCTAGATTTTGGTATTGTTTATATGCGCACTTTATAGCCCCAAGCTCAGGACTAACACAGGCATGTCTCAGTTCAATACCATGCTGTTGTGCTTTTAGCTCTATTGCGCTCAGCAAATTAGAACTACCGACCTGAGCTACAACAATTTCTTCAATGTGTTGCCAAGGGATGTCAACTTCATCAATTCGCGTTATTTTCCCTTGTTGCTGTATACCGACCTTAACTGCCGTATTACCTACATCAATCAGTAATCTCACGCCTCATCCTTACGTAATGATATTTCTCCACCATAATAACTTTTCAACTCTCCATCTTGACGTAAGACAATACCACCTTGAGGGTCAATACCTTCACATATCCCACGCCATGTGCGCATACCTGTTGATAAAGTCACCATTTCATTTGCAAAAGCATTGACCTTATTCCATTGTTCTACCATGGCGGTTAAACCTGACTTTTCATACAGTGACAATCGCTGTGCCAAACTGTGTGTTAGCTGAGCAACTAACACATTTTTATCCAAGCTATGGGTGTGCGAAGCCAAATCAGTCCAAGGCTGATCAATCCCTTTGGAAGCGTTCTCAGGCATTTGTAAATTAATACCTATGCCAATTACTAAGTGGCATGGCCCTTCTACTTGGCCTTCAAGCTCGACAAGTACGCCTGCTAATTTACGACCATTTAAATAAATATCATTGGGCCATTTAAGCTCAACTGATAAGCCATATAACGCTTCGATGGCATCATAAACTGCCAAGCCAACTGCAATTGAGACGCCCATAGCGGCTTGTAAACCATCATCTAAACGCCAATAGTAACTATAATACAAATTGGCACCAAAGGGAGATTGCCACACTCGACCACGGCGTCCTCGACCCGCTTGCTGCATTTCTGCCACAAGTACTTGTCCCGAGTCCAGCGCCTCCCCTTGTTGAATACGGCGCATTAACTCACTATTGGTAGAATCAATGATCGGCTGTACTTCAACGCTATTTTGACAACTTAAACGCTGCAAACTCGCCACAATATTTTGAGGATTTAATAGCGGCAGACTTTCGTTTAAGCAGTAACCTTTTCCATTGAGTGAAAAAATATCAATACCCATTTCTTGCAATGACTTTATATGCTTAGAAATAGCAGCTCGACTAATCCCTAATTGTGTCGCAAGGAGTTGACCTGAAATAAACCCCCCTTGATTTAACGCATGTAGAATTGCCAATTTATTACCTTGCGGTGCATTATTCATTGTTTGACTCCACAATCGTCACTTCGCCATCACTGCCGATTAACCTAACTTCATGCTCTAACCGCACTGCGAACTTATCATTCACACACTGTTGAATATGCTGAATAACCTGACACAATATAGCCCCTGAGCTGTGTCCTTCATTGACAAGCACCAAGGCCTGTTTTTCATATACTCGCACACCTGCGACTGTATATCCTTTGAGGCCTGATTGTTCTATCAGCCACCCAGCCGCTAACTTATGACTATCATTACCCGCAGGATACGCAGGCATTGATGGGTAACATGCTAATAGTCGTCGGTACTGAGTATTTGCAACAATAGGGTTTTTAAAAAAACTCCCTGAATTAGCTAACACGTGTGGATCTGGCAACTTACTTTGCCGTATCGCTATCACAGTGTCACAAACCTGCCGTGCTGTTATTTTGTCCGGATCAAGCGTTTGTAGAGGCCCATAACTGAGTGTTGGCTGCCAATATTTAGGAAGACACAACCCAACACGCGTGATCACAAATTGATCTTTAAGTGCATGTTTAAAAATCGAATCCCGATAGCCGAATTGACACTGGGTGTTACTGAGTCGTTCAAACTTGGCCTGTGATATATGGTAGCCCTCGACAAAATCAACAAACTGCGCCAGCTCTACGCCGTACGCACCAATGTTTTGTATCGGTGCAGCACCAACCGTACCTGGGATCAGCACCAAATTTTCGAGCCCTGCAATCCCTTTATCTAGCAGATGAGTCACCACAGCATGCCAATTCTCGCCCGCAGCAAGCGACACCTTCCAATGAGTATCCATTTCATCGATCAATATGCCTTTATTTGACATTTTAATCACACACCCTGCGAAGTCAGTAATAAAAATGGTATTACTTCCCTCCCCTAATACACAAAATGGTTCAGTAAAGTCCAGTGAGCGCAATTGTTCTGCATTGTCTATCTCAATAATTCGTCGACAATGATGCGGTAAAGCAAAAGTATGAAGTGACTGTAATGCTTGCACGTACGTGCCCTAAACCTTAACTAGTAATATTGAATAGTTTACCCCATTGGTTCGCTGGGCGCATCCATATGTGACTTTCCTATTCAGCATGGTATAACATGAGCTTATCGTTCACTTTTCACATTAATTTATTACAACAATAATGAGCAAGGATCCTATGAAACTTTCTGCCTTAGCTACCAGCTTAGTATTTGCTGGCCTCTCTCACTCAGCATTGGCAACCCAAGCTGTTGATGAACATACTTATGCCAATCTAAAAGATGTTATCAGTACCCACTTGCATTTAGATCTAGATGTTGATTTTGATGACAAACAGCTGGAAGGCTTCGTCGAACACACTCTTGATTGGCGTAATAGCCAAGCGCGTACCTTGGTACTTGATACACGCGATCTCGAAATTGATAAAATCATGTATTTAGATGGTAATGGTCAATGGCATAAAGCGGCGTTCACCCTAGCAAAACGTGACAGCGTAAAAGGTGCCAAACTGACCATTACCTTTAATACACAAGCTAAAAAAGCACGCATTTATTACAACAGCTTACCAAAAGCATCTGGTCTACAATGGCTAACGCCTGTACAAACCGCCAGTAAAACTCACCCATTTATGTACAGTCAATCGCAAGCAATTCACGCGCGTAGCTGGATCCCTGTGCAAGACACACCTGCAATGCGTGTCACTTACTCAGCACGTATCAATACGCCAAAAGATGTCCGTGCGGTCATGAGCGCTGATAACTCAGGGGCATTTATTAAAGATGGTGATTATTGGTTTGACATGCCACAAGCCATTCCTCCGTACCTCATCGCTATTGGCGCAGGCAACCTTGAATATAAAGAAATGTCTCATCAAACAGCCATTTTTGCGGAGCCACAAATCTTAGATGCGTCAGTTGCTGAGTTTGATGATACACAAGCGATGATCGATAAAACAAATGTCATGTACGGGGAATACGCATGGGGACGCTATGACTTACTGATGTTACCTCCTAGCTTTCCATTTGGTGGCATGGAAAATCCACGCCTTTCATTCATTACACCAACGGTTGTGGCAGGTGATAAAAGCCTCGTTAATTTAATCGCACATGAGCTGGCACACTCTTGGTCTGGTAACCTTGTGACAAACGCCACTTGGGAAGACCTTTGGTTGAACGAGGGTTTCACCTCTTATGTTGAAAACCGTATCATGGAAGAAGTATTCGGCCGTGAACGCGCAGTAATGGAGCAGGCATTAGATACCGCAGGCCTAAGAGCTCAGTTAAAAAACATCGCAGCGCCTGATACGCGTCTGAACCTAAAACTCAATGGTCGAGATCCAGATGATGCATTTAGCTCTGTACCCTATACAAAAGGGCAGTTATTTTTAATCTATCTTGAAGAGAAGTTTGGTCGAGCCAAATTTGACGAATTTGTCAAAGGCTACTTTAGTAAATACTCATTTAAATCATTAACAACAGCTGAATTTAAGGTTTACTTAAACACTCACCTGTTACAAAAATACCCAGGTATTGTCAGCTTAGAAAAAGCCAATGAATGGATCCATCAACCAGGTCTACCTGTTGATGCGCCAAACCCAACTTCAGATGCATTCATTAATGTCGATAAACTTTCTACAGCATGGTTAAAAGGAGAAGGTACAGTCAATGATTTACCAACAAGTAGCTGGACTGTGCATGAATGGTTGCATTTCATCAATAACTTACCTAGAGATTTAAGCCTAGATCGCATGGCTGAACTTGATAATGCATTTAACTTAACGACATCCACCAATGCCGAACGCGCTTTTGCGTGGTATATGTTAGGTGTAGGCAATGGCTATAAAGCAATTTACCCTGCACTTGATGAGCATTTATCAGGGATCGGACGTCGTAAACTGATAGTTCCTCTGTATAAAGCACTTGTAAAGAATGGAAAACGGGAATGGGCGCATAAAGTATATACAGCGGCCCGTCCAGGTTATCACCCGCTTGCTCAAGGCACTATTGATGCTATTTTTGCAAAGTAATACCCACTGAGTGCACAAATTGATAAGGGCCGTTACTGGCCCTTTTTTATTTTTTCTAAAAATGCCGCGCGCTGCCCTGAACTTGCTTGTTGCCACCAAAAATCGAGCATCGTTGCCGCATCAGGGTGAGAAACGCCCTGCACCGGCTTTTGCGAACCCAATGATGGCGTAGTCAGTCTGGCTTTGGGTTGTGGTTGAGTAGACGCAGCACTTTTTTTGTCATGACTATGTTGTGCAGGCATTGCGGCTATCATGCTTGACTGCGCTAAGCCATTGAGCTTCACCGCAAGCTGTGTTTTCGCATGCGGAGTAACAATGCGCACGACAGGGTTTTTAGCAAATATTTTTGCGGCATCAACGTCTTCAGCCCGCTCAAATGTGACCTGATATACCCCTTGTTCTGTTATATTCAATTCTATCCAGAATGCGTCTGAGTCCACCACTTCGTGTTCATCATAATCAAGCTCATATAAATCACTATATTGAAGCTTCAGTGCATATTGTCCTGGTGCCAGTTCTAATTCCGTAACCTTACTAAACAATGAGTGTTCGATAACATCATTATTAACCTGTAGCGGCAGTAGCTCCTCATTGAACTGAATGGTTGCTGCATGGCCATCTTTTAAAAAAGTGGAAAAAAGTAAGATGCATACGTAGCTTTTTATTCTCATATCACGGTTTCCTTATTTACGTATATTTACAGTTGGCTATTTGACAGTTTGCCTAAACTTTGTCATTAGTGTACACCGTAATTTTTAAATTCTCTGCTAAGTCACGAATAACACATTTTATTAAGGATTATCAATGAGCAATAATACTATTTTTGACAAAATTATTAACAAGGAAATTCCAGCCGATATTTTATATGAAGATGAATACACGTTGGCATTTAGAGATATCAATCCGCAAGCGCCATTTCATGTACTTGTAATTCCAAAAGCGAAAATTGCAACAATCAACGATGTCACTGAACAAAATTCACACTTAGTCGGCCATTTATATGTCGTAGCTGCTAAACTAGCTAAGGAACATGGGTTTGCCGAAGACGGATATCGTGTCGTCATGAACTGCAACGAAGATGGTGGACAAAGCGTATACCACATTCATTTACATGTCTTGGCAGGTAAAGCTTTGGGGTGGCCACCATACACAAATACGAAAAAAGAACTACTTTAAAATATTCCCTGTTAAGGAATGTAAACAAGTAAGTTATTATTTCGAAAACATGAAAAGCCAGCTATATCATAAAGTTATAGTTTGAGTGATGTAATTCATTTGTATTCATAGCGTTATATGTCGATTACATATAGCAAAACTATCTATCGCTTGATGAAAATTCTAATACAAAAGGTCTGAGTCACGTGTTAGCATTGAATCATCAGTTGGAATAAGAGTGTTACCAAAAATGAGCAGTTCTGCCTTTTTGTTATTAGATAAAGAGCCTATTAACACCATAGGAATTAACGTTTTACAGCCATTGCTTAAAACGCAAGGACTAGATGTAACCACAGGTACCGATATAGCAGATGTGCCTGAAGGTACACGCCTATTATTTATAGAAACCGCAACCAATGATGCTTGGAATAAATTAAAAGAACAATTAGTCAGGCTGAAAGTAAGTTGCGATATCATACTATTTAACTTGGACGAGAATCCTGAACTTGCCAATCGTGCATTACTAAGTGGGATCCGTGGTGTTTTTTATACCACTGATAACGCAGATGTATTAATGAAAGGTATTCGCCTCCTAATGGAAGACCAGCTTTGGTATCGCCGCGAGATCATGTGTAATGCGCTTAATCGTATGTTACAGTTTAACAAAGATGCACTGCACAAGTTAACTGAAGGTGATATTGAGCCCGTTAAACTCACCAAACGCGAAAAAGCAATTATTTCATTGATGAGTAAGGGGGCTAAAAATAAAGAGATAGCTGAAGATCTCAATATCAGTCCGCACACCGTTAAGACACATTTATATAGCGCTTTTAGAAAAACCAAGTGCCGCAACCGTATTGAGTTACTCTCTTGGGCTCAGCAAAATATACCTGATGAAATTCGCTAAATACGAGTGTTAAAATTACAGCCGCTATATGCGGCTGTTTTTGTTTCTTTACTCCGCCCCGTACAGTCTCTATCCTTAACCACAAACCTTCAAAACAATAACAAGAATGTTCGACCCTAAAACACTGTATTTTACTAGTGCCATAATGATGGCCATGATGACCCTACTTAATTTTTTGACTTGGCGGACGAATAAAAGTACACCAGGCACCTTGCTGTACATATTTTATCCCATGGTTTTATTTGCCGCCATAATTGGGTTTTTTATCCATAGCGATATCGAGTCATGGCAAACCATCGGCCTCGCTAATACGCTCTTATTTGCCGCATCCATTATTCACTGCCTCGCCATCTGTCAGTTTCTGAACTATAAAGGCTGGGAGCTAAGACTATTTCTTATCGTCACAGCCTTTTTACTTGCCGCACTCGTGTACTTTAGTGCCGTGGATGATGATTTACGCTGTCGTATCTTCGTGTCTGACCTGCAGCATATTTGCGAAGCAATCTTCTTATTATATCTATTCTTGCGTTTTGCTCGCCCACTTTATCCCAATGGTACTATTGTATACGGTATCGTACTAACGCTAGTTTTAAGCGCTTTTTTAGCCCGTACTGTATTGATGGGAGAGGTCACTACTTTTACACTTCTTGAAGACAATTGGTTTGTTATTACGTTGTTTGTTAACGGGGTATTAGCCCCTATTTTTTATGCCACTGGCATGGCCCTTTTATGTAATGAACGCCGTGAAGATCACTTAAATCAGCTTACTGAAAAAGCCAAAAAAGATCTCGAGATCAGAGGGCTATTTCTGTCCACTATCAGTCATGAGATCCGCACACCGCTCAATGGGATTTTAGGCAGTGCTCAATTGGTTTTAAACCGAACCACAAACCACCGTAACAAAGCGTACTGCGAAGCCATCGTCAATTCAGCAGCATCTCTCAACTTACTCATTGATAAAGTGCTCGATTACGCAAGTTTAGATCAAAGTGATGAGTCCCTTTACGAAGAAGATGTTGAACTCAAAAGTTGGCTCAATAATCTCTGTTTATTATTAAGCCCATTAGCCGAACAAAAGAAACTCAGCTTTGAGCTCATTTACGAGCTTCCTGAACAAGCTTGCTATTATTGCGATCAACAAAAACTCCGCCAAATAATTATAAACTTAGTAGGTAATGCCATTAAATTTACCGATAAAGGGTGTGTCAAAATCCGTGTAGAGTTGCTTGAAGAAGCGCATATGTCGCATATTGTTCGCTTTAGCGTGATAGATTCAGGGCCAGGTATTGATGAAGAAGACATTAGTAAATTAACCGAACCCTATGTGCAAAGTAGCGCCGGTAAAATCAAAGGTGGTACAGGGTTAGGGTTAGCAATAACCAGTCGATTATTAGATAGACTCGACAGTAAACTCGATATTCTCAGTGAACTCAATAAAGGCAGCTCTTTTAGCTTTGATATACCTTTAACCGTCGGCGAACTTAGCCTCGTTGAACAACGCCACCATAATACAGATTGCATTACAGGTCTAAACATACTTTTGGTAGAAGATTTAGACTTGAATCAGAAGATTGCCATTGAGTTTATGGCAACTGACGAGCATAAGGTAAAGCTCGCAACCGATGGCGCCAGCGCGATTGAGTTACTAACACAACATCAATTTGATGTGGTGTTGCTTGATATGAACTTACCCGATTTCACTGGCCAAGAGGTACTCCGTCGACTACAAACCATTGAGCACAAAAACCAACGCACTCCGTTCCTTGCTTTCACGGCCAGTTTAAGTCCTGATGAAGTAAAAGAGTATTTAGCGCTTGGAATAAAAGACATTGTCGGCAAACCCATTAAGCAGGAAAAACTGCGACAAAAATTAAACGACTCACAGTCTGCACAGAAACCGAGTATGAGTGTGGAACTCACCGATACACTTTATGATGAAACGGCGGTTAGTTCACTAAAAAGTAGTTTTAGCGACGACGAAGTCTCTTCTATCTATAATGAATTTGTGCTGTCTGCGCGAAATAAGCTCATACATATTCAACAAATGCTTTCACAAGATAGTGAACAATGCATACGGTTACTTCATCGACAATCAAGTACCGCAATGCAACTTGGGTTTAATCGATACGGTTTACTGTTAAAGAAAATTGAACGACGTTTACTCGAAAAAAAATCAAGTGATACCGAGCTTACTCAAGCAATGGCATTATGGCAGCAGAGTTTAGAAGCGTACCTTGATTTTGTAAGAAGAAATACCTTGAACTAATTTGTAGCGACTAACATAACTATGGCAATACGCATGATTTACCCGCTGTTTAACGGTATTTTCTCACCGTTTATCGCGCATAATCGACATAACCGCCAAATTTAGTCATTCTCACTACTATTAAAGGTTTAATGCTGCGTATTAAACCCACCAATAACGATAATATGGAATTCACAATGGCATTTTTCAAAAAACCACTGACGGCCGCAATCAGTCTCGCGATTCTAGGCACAAGCCTACCGAGTTTAGCGGATACCACAAATACTGCCGCCCCAGCAGCACAAGAACGTAAAACAGATACTTGGGATGTGTTAAATACACCGGGCGAAAAGCAAACAATCACCATTGACACCAATCAAACCACATGGAGCAACTTAGATGTTAGCCCTGATGGTAAGCACATTGTCTTTGATATGCTCGGTGATATATACATCATGCCTATCAGCGGTGGGAAAGCAACCTCCGTAACGAATGATATGGGGTGGAATATCCAACCTAAATTCTCTCCAGATGGCAGCAAGATTGCTTTTATTTCTGACCGTGCAGGTGGCGATAACCTTTGGGTAATGGATATCAATGGCGAGAATAAGCGACAAGTATCAAAAGAAACGAATAATATCGTTCACAACCCAGCATGGGCACCTGACGGACAATATATTGCCGTAAAGCAAGGTCAAGTGACAGGCCGCACTATCCCAGGTGGCTCAATTCGTATGTACCATATCAGTGGTGGTAAAGGCGTGATTGTTCGCGAGCGTTTACATGGTGCTAAATCTCAGAAAAATATCGCAGAGCCTGCCTTCTCAACTGACGGAAAAAAAATATATTACTCTGTTGATGGCACCCCAGGTGTAAGTTGGCAATACAATAAAAATGCACTTGGGACAGTGTTTGAAATCCGTAGCTGGGATTTAGCAACCGCAGAAGAAGAAACGATTGTCAAAGGCGCAGGGGGAGCCATTCGCCCGACACCAAGCCCTGACGGCAAATCTATTGCGTTCGTAAAACGTGTTGATGATGGTAAAGCCATGGCGAGTGCGTTATATGTTAAAAATCTGGAATCTGGGATCGAAACAGAAATTTATGCAGGCTTAGACAGAGATTTACAAGAAGCAAATGGAGCACATGGTAATACCCCTTCTTTTGCGTATACGCCTGATGGCAAAGCGCTGGTGTTTTGGGCTGGAGGTGTATTTAGAACGGTAGATATTCAATCTAAAGAAGCACAGGTCATACCCACTCGAATCGTAGCAGAAAAACAAATTACACCTGCATTACGTTTTGCGGTTGATGTTGCTCCTGATAGTTTCAAAATAAAAATGGCTCGTTGGTCACAATTATCACCAAATGGTGAAACGGCACTTTTCCAAGCATTAGGTTATCTATACGTCAAAGATATAGAATCAGGTAAAGTCAGGCGCCTTACAAAACAAACGGATCACTTCGAGTTTTATCCAAGTTACTCACGCGATGGTCAATCGATTGTATACACCGCATGGGATGATAAAACGCTAGGTTCTATTCGCGTTGTTTCAGCGAAAGGCGGAAAAGGTAAAGTAATAACCAAGCAACCAGGACATTATATTTCACCGAGCTTTTCGCCTGACGGCAAGCATATTTTATATAAGAAAGTAACCGGTGGTTACCTTTTAAATGGTGACTGGTCTATGTCGCCTGGAATTTACCTTATTCCAAGTAAAGGCGGTAAAGCAAAACGCGTTGTTAAATCCGGTGATAACCCACACTTTGGTGCTGAGTCAGACCGTATTTTCTTCTCTGTTGCAGGTGATACTGACCGAGAACTCAAAAGTGTTAACCTCAATGGGCAAAAAGAGCGCAGCCATTTTAAAGGCGATTACATTTTCGATTTTAAAGTTTCTCCAAATGGCCAATATGTTGCCTTTATTGAACACTTTAATACCTTTGTTGCTCCATTCACCAGCACGGGTAAAACCCTATCTATTAACAAAGGAACCAAATCTTTCCCTGTTAAGCAGGTGTCTAAGTACTCCGGCGATTACCTAAATTGGATAAGTGACAGTAGCGCGCTTACTTGGGCATTCGGCCCAAATTTATATCAGAGAAAACTCACTGATACTTTCGCATTCTTAACGGGCGAAGACATAAAAGCCAAAGAATTAACGGCCCAAGGTATTGATCTCAGTTTTACACAAAAAGCAGATAAACCTCAGGGTACACTGGCACTCGTCGGCGGTACCATAGTCACGATGCGTGATGCAGATAAACAGCAGGAAATCATCGAAAATGGGGTTGTTGTTATCAAAGAGAACCGCATTGTTGCGGTCGGTAAGCAAGGTGACGTCATGATTCCAAGCGGTGCAAAAACCCTGGATATCACTGGTAAAACGGTTGTCCCTGGACTCGTCGATGCCCATGCCCATGGCAGTTACGGAAGCCATGACTTGCAGCCAAAACAGAACTGGAATCAATACTCAAACTTGAGCTTCGGTGTCACAACGATTCACGACCCTTCCAATAATTCATCTGAAGTATTCTCAATGGCTGAGCTGGCCAAAGCAGGTAAAACACTTGCCCCACGTATTTACTCTGTAGGCAGAATTCTTTATGCCGGTAATGCGCCTGGGTATAAAACGCCAATTAGCAACTTAGAAGAAGCGGAGTTCCATGTGAAGCGCTTAAAAGATGCCGGGGCTATCTCAGTGAAAAGCTACAACCACCCTCGCCGTGAAACGCGTCAGCAAGTGCTTGAAGCCGCTAAGAACATGGAAATTATGGTTGTGCCTGAAGGGGGATCTAAGTTTCAGCACAATATGAATATGATTGTGGATGGGCATACCGGTGTAGAACACGCTTTACCTATTCCTCATATTTATTCTGATATTGAACAAATGTGGGGGCAAACAGATGTTGGCTTTACACCCACTTTTGTGGTGGCTTATGGCGGAATTAAAGGGGAAGACTACTTCTACGAACATACTAATGTATGGGAAAATGAGCGCTTAATGAGCTTCGTACCGGATTATATTGTCAGACCTCGGTCTATTCGACCGGGCCAAGCGCCAGAAAGATTATATAACCACATACTAACAGCTGAAGTTGCTAAGCAATTGCGTGACGAAGGTGTCACCGTTCATATTGGTGCTCACGGCCAGCGTGAAGGTTTAGCTGCGCATTGGGAACTTTGGTCAATGGCCCAAGGCGGTTTCACCGCTTGGGAAGCGCTACGAAGTGGTACCATTGATGGTGCAAAATACCTTGGTATGGATCATGACATTGGGACTATCGAAAAAGGCAAACTTGCCGACTTAGCTATCATCGAGGGAGATGTGTTAAACGATATTCGTCAATCAGAAAACGTGGCATATACGGTTATCAATGGGCGTATTTATGATTCGGCAACGATGAATGAAGTCGGTAACTACGATACTAAACGCGCACCGTTTTTCTTTGAAGGAGGCACTAAAACACAGATGCATCCTGCCACACAAATGTACATGGAAGAAAAAGCACACAAGTATCATTGGAAACACTAATTAATTGTTTCTGAAAATAAAAAGCCACCGATTGGTGGCTTTTTTATGCGATTTAAAAAGGCCGTTATTTGCGAAATTAGGCACAAATTTTGTGTGCTTTCACTAGACGTGAACGAGAACTGTTCTACACTTTGCTGCAAAGATACATTTTGTATCAACAAAAATAACGAGAACAAGGAGTGCACAATGGCCAGTATCAATGCGATTTATCAATCTTTAGACCTGACCAAAAAGCTTATTATTGCATTCTTATTGGTTGCACTTGCTCCCATTGCCGTCGTTATTTCTATGGCACTATATCACGCCACAGACGCACTTCAGCAACAAGCCTATTCACAACTTGGGGCGGTTGGGGAAATCAAAAAAAGCGCCGTTGAACGCCACTTTAAAGCCGTAAAAAATAAAATGAGTGCGCTTGCACACAACCCATACGCACAAACCGCAGCCCGTGAATTCATTTATGCGTTTAGTACACTTGATGGCGCCGTTGTTATTCCTGACTCTTTAACGCAGTTTTACCAGAATGAATTCACGACTAAATTTAATACTGAAAACCCGAGTGCAACGTTACCGAATAACTTAATTGATAGTATCAGTGCTGAAGGGCTTATGCTGCAACAACGCTATATTGCAGACAACCCGTTTGCACTTGGCGAAAAATCAAAATTGGTAAAAACCGACCATGATGATGACTATGATATGACCCACCAACGTCATCATGAATACTTTTTGAAAGTTGCTGAAATCAATCATTTCTACGATATTTTTATTGTGGATAACGAAACGGGTAACATCGTCTATTCTGTATACAAAGAACTCGACTTTGCCACATCTCTACTCACAGGGCCTTATGCAAATAGTAACCTTGCTGCTGTATTTCAAAAAGCCCGCTCGCTGAATACCCCCGAACAATATGCTTTTGTCGACTATCATCAGTACCTCCCTTCGTACAATGCCCCAGCAAGTTTTATTGCCGCACCGCTCATCAACCCAGGGCATGCACAATCTACACTCATTTTTCAATTATCAATTGATGCGCTGAATGACATCATGACGGAAAGAGAAGGGCTCGGTGAAAGTGGTGAAACTTACTTAGTCGGGCATGATGGATTAATGCGTTCAGATTCCTATTTAGACCCTGAAAATCACTCAGTAATAAACTCATTTAAATACCCAAGTAAAGGCGCTATAAATACGGAAGGGTTCCAACGCGCCATCGCAGGAGAGCATGGTCAGAAGCTGATCACCGATTACAACGGACAACCTGTTCTTTCCGCTTTCATGCCCATAGATGTGTTAGGGTCAGACTGGGCATTACTTGCTGAAATAGACAAAGCAGAAGCATTTGATGCCGTTACGCGGTTGCGTAATTTGCTCATAGTCGTGCTTGTATTCACGATTGCCGTCATCGTGGTTATTGCATTTCTCTTTGCGCGTACGTTAACTCGCCCGGCACATGCTTTAGTTAATACGATGCGCAGAGTTGAACAAGAAGGCGATTTCTCTATTCGCGCCCCCATCGCTTCAAAAGATGAAATTGGGCAATCTGCTCTTGCCTTTAATTCTCTATTAAATGAACTTCAGCAATCAATTTCAGAAACAAACTTAGTTATGAATGAAATGGCATCTGGACGTTTTTCAAAACGAATTAAAGTCCAGTGCAAAGGGGAGTTGGAAACATTAAAGCAAGCAACCAATCATTGTGCAAATAGCTTAGATATTGCAATTGGCGAAATAAATCAAGTTATTAAAGCCATGTCCATCGGACAATTTGACTTGCAACTCACTGCACCTATGTCAGGCGATTTAGACAAACTAAAATCGAATGTAAACCAATCTTTGCACTCTCTCAACGGCACTATGAATGCCATTGTGTCTGTTATGGAAAATGTCGAGCATGGTGACTTTAATGGACGCGTCTCTATTGATGCGCAAGGAAAACTCGGTCAGTTAAAAGATTGCGTAAATAACTCTATTTTCAGCGTGTCAGGTGCCATTGATGAAATAAGTACAGTGATGGGCGCTATTCGCCAAGGCGACTTCTCACAACGTATTGATATCCCATTAGAAGGTCAGCTCAATGCTCTAAAAGATAATGTAAACGTCAGTGTCGACAACCTCGCAGTTATCATCAAAGACATTAGTACAATAATGGCTGCGATGAGTAAAGGTGACTTTAAACAAAGTGTACTGTGCCCAGCTCAAGGTCAGTTAGGGCAACTTAAAGACGATATAAATACCTCTATTCACGGCCTTGATAAAGCAGTGAGTGAAATTTCTTCAGTCATGATGGCAATTAGCCACGGTCGCTTTGACCGTACAATCACCTCTGCTATGCCAGGCCAACTTGATACCCTAAAATCCGATATAAATAACTCTGTCGGTAATTTAAACCAAGTTATTGAAGAACTCGCCGCGGTGATGGCAGCAATGTGCAAAGGCAATTTCAACTTAAAGATACAATCGCCGTTACAAGGACAACTGCAACAACTTAAAGAAGATGTAAATACGTCTATTACTACAATTTCTGATGCAATAAGTGAAGTGACGCATGTACTCAGTGCTGTGTCTCAGGGCAAGCTAACCGACTCTATTTCAGGCAATTATGATGGCGTTTTCTTAGTACTAAAACAGGATGTCAATACCACTATCAGTAAGTTAACCGAAGTGATAGAGGGCATACAGTTATCAGCAAGCCACGTATCGCAAAGTGCAGGAGAGATTGCTGCCAGTAATACTGAAATTAGTGCCAGAACAGAAGAGCAAGCCGCTAATTTGGAAGAAGCCAGTGCGAGTACAGGCCACATTCTCAGTGAAATAACGGCTGTAGCCAAACAATCGGGTAATGCCGTAGAACTATCAAACGATGCCCAAAATATAGCACTAGAAGGTGGTGAGCTTTCAAAAGAAACCGTCATAGCAATAGAAGAAGTCAATGGCGCAAGTAAAGACATCAATGAAATTGTGTCGGTCATCGATGGCCTCGCGTTTCAAACCAATTTATTGGCTTTGAACGCGGCAGTTGAAGCCGCTCGAGCTGGTGAACATGGAAGAGGGTTCGCTGTTGTTGCTAACGAAGTCCGAGAGCTTGCTGGGCGAAGCGCAGCATCAGCCAAGCAGATCAAAAACATCATTGCCAATAGTAATCAAAAAGTAGAGCAAAGCACCGATATGGCAAATAGCTCTGGTCATAAACTCGAACAAATTGTCGACGCGGTTTCCAAAGTTAACAACACCATTGTCAAAATAAACCAATCAACGATCACACAGCAACAAGCAATTAAAGAAGTTGACTTGGTTGTGCAACGACTGACTGATTTAATTCAAGAAAATTCAGCGATAACTGAAGAAACAATGGCGGCAGCGAAACAGATGGCTGATCAAGCAAATCAAATGCGCCGCTTGTTAGGTTACTTCTCGTTAAGTAAGCAAAGTACAGACAATACGCAATTACTCATCCATCAATATAATCGCTAACTCAACTTAAATTCGTCGGCATCTAAATGGGCAGGGAAAGCTGCTCTAAATGCTTCTAGTTGGTTTTTCACTAAGTGAACGAATGCGACCGCAGTCTGATTATCTGGTAATTGCATAATAGCTTCCCCCTTAAAATCATATGCAGCACTGCCCCCACTGTGGGCAACTTGATTACCATCTACACCAACTCGATTACAACCCAAGACATAACATTGATTTTCCATTGCTCTGGCCATCAATAATGTATCCCAAACATGACGCCGTGCTGCAGGCCAGTTTGCGACATTAACCATAACATCGTAGTCATTCCTATTACGTTGGAATACAGGAAACCGCAAGTCGTAACACACTTGGGGTAATATTCTAAAGCCATTAATAGTAAAAACTTGTCTCGCTTGTCCCGCTTCGACATAGTCTCCTTCGTTACCCAATCGAAACAAATGCCGCTTATCATAATGCATCACAGTACCATCTGGTTTTACCCAATAAAACCGATTCACCTGCTTAGCACCCATTTGCACTAATACAGACCCCGCAACCACCGCTTGACAGTGCTGAGCACACTGAATTAACCACTGTAGTATTGGTCCGCTTTTTGGTTCACTAACCCCTTCATCAACCGCAAAACCCGTTGCAAAAGTCTCTGGCAATAAAATTAAATCAACCTTGTTTTCTGGTTCACTTAAACTTTCTGTTAATAGCGCCTGCAAAGCGGTAGTATTCATTTTTGGCTGTAACCAAACAATATCATGTTGTACCACCGCAACTCGTAATTCAGTGCCCTTTGAATCATTTATAATTGACATAGTTTCTCCGCTGCGATTAATAACGTAGCCGTTTTTTTTGCAAAACACAGTCGGATCACTTTGTCTGACGATCCTTGTGCATAAAATACACTCAGAGGTATTGCAGCTATCCCCACTTCTTTCACTAAATACTCACAAAATGCCACATCATCTAATGAGGAGATTTCACTGTAATCCAGTAATAAAAAATACGTCCCTTCACTTGGCAGCACACGAAAACGACTGGTTGATAATGCATCGATTAAACAGTCTCGTTTAATTTGATAAAACTGGGCCAATTCATCAACATGTTGACCTTGCTCCGCGAGCATATCGGTTAAAGCCAATTGTGCAGGCGTAAAGCTTGAAAACGTCACATACTGATGAATTTTTCTAAATTCATCAGTTAAATGCGTAGGTGCAATACAGTAGCCCATTTTCCAGCCGGTACAATGGAACGTTTTGCCAAAGCTAGAGACCACAAAACTGCGACTTAACAACTCAGGATCACGTAACACACTCAAATGAGGCTGATTATCAAAGGTAATATGCTCATATACTTCATCACTTATCAAATAAAGTTCATATTGCATAACCAACTTTTTCAACTGGGTGAGATCTGCCAACTTAAGTGTTTTAGCACTCGGGTTATGGGGGGTATTAATCACTATTGCTCGAGTTTTTTCGCTCATGAGCTGATGTACCTGTGACCAGTTAATTGCATAATCCGGCGCATGTGTTGCCACATGTACTGCTTTACCTCCTGCTAACTCAATGGCAGGTTGGTAAGAATCGTAAGCAGGGTCAAAGACGATCACTTCATCACCTGGATGTATAATCGCTTGAATCGCAACAAACAGTGCTTCCGTTGCCCCTGACGTAATGGTTACCATCTGCTCAGCATCTATCTTTGTATGATAACGCCGCTTCACCAACTCACCTATTTGCAGTTGCAGTGGCTTTATACCTACCGAAGGCGAATATTGATTAAATCCTTCGCTACTATAATACGCTAACTTGGATTTCAATAGCTCTGGAGTGTCAAACTCGGGAAAACCTTGAGATAAGTTAATTGCCGCATACTGATTAGCTAACCCTGTCATTTTACTAAAAATACTCGTTGCAACAATCGGTAATTTACTCTGCACTGATATTCTCCAATTATACTTGTCCTGATCACCAAAGTCGGCTTGCTATTATACGGGTATACTTTACGGTGACTTTTCATATTACTTCAAACCAACGATAATCCCATGACGTATAAATTAGCACTGCCGTCGCTTAACAAAATGTATGATTTATCACTGAACGTATCATAAGCTGCAAATCATACTGTAGCTAGGTTACTTTATAGCGACGTAATATAAGCCTACACGATCAATTACATGAATGTATTTGCCAATTTACGTCAATCAAACGTGAAGGTTTAGCAATAAGATACGCGTTCACTTATCTCTCAAACAACCATCGCTTTTACCACGACAGCAGCACAAAAAAGGCAACCTAACGTTGCCTTTTCTCTCTCATCATAATTTTAGATGCGCATCTAAAAATGCGAGTATGCGTTCATAGTATTGTGCACGATGCTTCGCTTTATAAAATCCGTGCCCCTCACTTTCTAGTAACATATACTGGTAAGAATGCTTGGCTTTTTTCAACGCCTCTATCAGTGACTCAGCCTGTTCAATCGGCGCTCTCTTATCTTCACCCCCATGCACTATTAGCACAGGCGCTTTTAGCTTCTCAATATTATAGCTTGGAGAAAAGTCTTTTAATTGCTGCTGATCGTCCCCCAATACTTGAGCCAAATAACTTCTTCCCGTTTCATGCTCCGCTATATCACCTTCTTTAAACATCAACGGTAAATCATACACACCAACTACACCAATAGCGCACTTGAATAAATCAGGTTCAATAATAGCGCTTTGTACTGCTGAATAGCCGCCAAAGCTAGACCCCATAATACACATATTGTTTGCATCTACATATCCTTGTTTAATCACATACTTAGTGCCATCAATGATGTCATGTTGTATATCACTTCCCCACTTGCGGTATCCTGCAGCTTCAAAATTTCGGCCATATCCACCTGAACCACGAAAGTTTACTTTCAGTACAGCCATACCTCGGCTAGCCAATAACTGACTTTCAACATCAAAGCGCCAGTAATCTCTTGGCCCATGCGGTCCACCATGTGGCATCACTACCAGTGGCAGATTTTTCGCCTCCTTCCCTTTTGGCAACGTCAGGTACCCACGAATTTCAACACCATCACGCGCAGTAAACTTTATTGGTTTCGTTTCAGACATTTTATCGGCAGGTAACCAGCCCCTTTCGGAAAATAAGAAACTAAGCTTTTTCTTGTCGCCATCATATAGATAATATTGCCCCGGGTTTTGATCACTCCAAACGTAAGCAATACTGCGCTTACCATCTTTACTGCTACTGATTAAATGTACTTGGCTATTAGGAAACGTCGCCAATAATGACTTTAATGTGCGACTGCCTTGCGAATTACTATCTGTAAATGCATAACTCGGATACCCAGACTCTAATTCAATCGCAATGACTTCTTTGCTAATACTATCAGTCCAAACCGTTGAAGGTGATACCTCATCATCTTGAAACACCTTAGTCGTTACACCGGTTGTTAAATCAAGCTTGTAAATACCTTTCGGACCACCAGATTCAGAAGCCCCAATCAAAGCATGCTTACCTGATTTATCAAATGACCATGGCGTCACGTCTTGTAAAGAGGTATTTTCTAGCGGTAATGCACGCCATTTATCACCACGCTTATCTCTAATATGAATAGACTGGTTTATATAATTTTCAGTAGAAACGACAATACGTACATTTCCCTGGTGATCAGTAATATAACGCCCCATTTTTGATGGTGAACCTGCAACACTCTTACGGTGTCCATTATGAATATTAACCTTATATACAACTGTTCTCGGCTCTTTGATCATACGCCATGGGTACGTCACAATTAGAATGTGATCATCATCATTCGGTAAACTGTCTAATACATAAGAGGTGCCTTCTAACGGCGTAGCCTTTCTTATTGCTGAGCCTGTTTGCATTTTACCTTGATAGCCAACCACATAACGCTGTCGTGTGCCGTCCCAGTTCATCGCAAACAATTCGCCTCGATATTCTGGACGAGCTGACCACCCCTTCAAATATTGCTTTTCAGCAACCAGTCTCTCGCTGCTTGCCCATACATAAGCACCAACTTGTCCATTACCATTAAAACTAATCCCACTGACTATTTTATTATTCGTAAGATCGAGAATATAAAGGTTATTTTTGCCTTCAACTTTAGAAATAAAACTGAGGTACTTGCCATTGGGAGAAATTTGCACCTGTCGGTACGCAAAATCCTTACTAAAATCTGCCACAGAAATGATTTCGCCAGCATGTGTCCATTTAGCGCTACTTAATATCAAAATTAAGCAGCACACTTTAAATAATATTTTCATAATCTATCCATATACGCCATAGTCGGCGATTTTATATCGCCGACTATCCAACATTCAATAGAAACTACCTGTTCATCAAGCGTGCCCTGAACAGCTCCACTGACATACTCGTGGTAAATAGAGTAGTTCAGGACAAATACCAGTCATGTTTTTAATACCAAAAGTGAAAAGTTCATAGAGGGTTATTGACAATATTGATACCAATTGAGGTTAGATTGTTTACTCGGTCTTATGAATAATAGTTCATTCAGTATGGGTAACGTTAATTACGTGGTCACCTCACAAAAACGAGGTGTGTCTATATTTACTTAGCTTGTTTAACAAACAATGAAAGATAGGTGGCCAGCCTCGTGACCACCCAATAGCAGTTAACCTTGCGGTTTTGCCAATTCAGTTTGAATATAACGACGCACTTGTTCCTCTAAAACGAATAAAGGGACAGAACCATGACGCAGTATTTGATGATGGAACTCTCGAATATCAAACTCTTGACCAAGCGCTTCTTCGGCTTCTTGGCGTAATCGCTTAATCGTTAATTCACCAATTTTGTATGACAGTGCTTGCCCTGGCCAAGAAATGTAACGGTCCGTTTCAGTCTTGATATTGTGTAATGACAGCGCACTATTGTCTTTCATAAAATTCATTGCTTGCTCACGACTCCAACCAAACATATGCATACCAGTATCAACCACTAGCCGTGCTGCGCGCCACATTTCATACGTTAGACGGCCGAAGTTACTATATGGGTCCTTATAAAAACCCGCTTCAAGCCCTAAATATTCAGAATACAACCCCCAACCTTCACCAAAAGCCGAAATATACGTATTACGACGATAGTCTGGTAAATAATCCAATTCAGCATTCAACGCAATTTGTAAATGATGGCCTGGCACTGCTTCATGCAAAGTCAATGCTTCCAGCACATACAAAGGGCGTTTATCTAGAGCATAAGTATTTACCCAATAAAAACCAGCTTCATCATCTTTGCTCGCACCGCTGTATCTACCAGTTGTATATTTAGGCGCAATGCTTGCCGGGACGGGCTCTACACCATAAGGCCTGCGAGGTAGTGTATGAAACAGCTTTGGTAATTGTGCATCCATTTTCTTGGCAATAAAAGCGGCTTCTTTTAACAGTTGTTCTGGTGTCGTTGCATAAAATTGTGGATCCGTTCTCAAAAAGTCGACAAATTCAGCAAATGTCCCTTCAAACCCACTCTCCTGAATGACGTTTTGCATTTCAGAACGAATACGAGCAACTTCTTGCAATCCCAATTCATGGATTTCCTTTGCCGTCATGTCTGTCGTTGTATAATGGCGAACACGATTTGCATAATACGACTCGCCATTTTTCGTGGCTGAAATGCCAATCTCTTCTCTTGCGGCAGGGCGGTATTCATCCACAAAGAAGCGTAAGTAATTTTGATACGCAGGAAGCACCTGTTCAGTAATAACGTCTTGTGCGCGTTGTTGCAACTTTTCAAAATCAGCTGCTGGTAGCTTCGCAGAATTCACTAAAAATGGCGCATAAAACTCAGAATCAACGACGTTAGGCACGATGAACGCAGTAATAGACTCTTCATAGCCCGCAAGCACAATTTTAGGCTGAGTCATGCCAACTTGTACGCCCTTTTTCATCCACATTATATTTTGTGCAAAATAACGAGGGATTTGCTGCAATCGACTTAAATACAACTCATAACCAGATAACTTTGCAAAGTCATGTCCGGCAACCATAAAAGACATGCTGGAATGGAAGCCGTATTCTGACGTCAACGGTATGTAATGGCTATGAAAGCGATACTGATCAACCTGATTTTGAATTTGCGCACGCAAAATGGTGTGGTTAATCTGGTTCTCGTCACTCATTTTGGTTAAAGGAAGCTTATCCAACTCATGCAAAAACTGTACATTACGGTGATAATTTTTTGCTAAACCTTCAGCTGATAAATCAGGTAGCAACTGTGCTCCACTTATTTGCGTTCTCGCATACGCATTGTTACTTTTGCGAGTTGTTTCCACTTCTTGAGCAATATGAGTAAACTGCGCATCAACATTAACGGGCGTTAATTGGCATGCAGACAAACAAAGAGCTAATAACGAAATAGACGTGTAGTTGATTAACGTTTTTCTCACACGAAAGCCTTATTATATTTTTATCTTCAGCCACTGTAGCTAAGCAAGTTCATTATTCGCAACTAATTTCGACAGACTCCATAATTTACATTAGTGCAAAAATACAACAAACCCAGCCTTTATGATTATAAAATCAGCAAATAAACAAATATAAATCATTTTTCTATTTCCAAAGTGGTCATTTTGCTTTTAAATACATGATTGACTCAGTAATGTAGTCTTTAATGTAGGGACGCAATTCTGAAGCTCAAGGATATCAAGATTACTTACATACTTTTCGCTGACTTATTATTGCGGTAAATGAAATGATATTCCATGATCCTATGGCTGTTGCACAGGAAAAAATGACTAAAGTCTGCCTATTCTTAGAGCAACACCATTTACCGCCTACGCCGTTAAATTATCAGGTAACATATACCTATATTAGCAAGTCTGATACGGAGCTCAATGCAGCACTTGATAGCATCTTAAATAGCGGACAAAAAATAGATAGCATTTACTTAGAGCAACTCTACTTTGAATACATAAATCAGGGTCATCAAGAAGAAGCAGCCATGCTAAAAAACGTGGATGGGATCCTATCAAGTTTACATAACTCCACCCGCAACTCACAACGTAATATCAATCAGTTTTCTGAACAACTGCACCACTGCGTCCACTCTTTAGATGAACACAATATTGAAAAGAGTAAGCGTGCGCTGATGCTTTTATCTAAACAAGCTGATGCTTTGCTACAGCAACAGGTGCAATTTAAAGCCACCCTTAAAAATGCCCGTTTAATGCATAAAAAGACGCAACAGCAATTACTTAAGCTGCGCAAGCAACACATTATCGACACCCAAACTGGCATGTACAAACGCCATTATTTAAATCAGCAAACACAACTATGGCTACAACAAAATAAGCCTCTGTGTGCTATCGCAATACAAGTAGAAAATATCGACGAGTTCTCGAATAAATACGGCGATGCCATTGCTGAAGTGGTGCTCAATCGTGTTGCTAGGAAAATCCAAAAATATGTCTTTGAAAGCGGTTTACCCGGCAGGACTGGTAAAAATGAGTTTACCGTACTATTACCTGATGTAGAGCCTGAAACTGCACTCGTGATCGCAGACAAAGTACTAAAAGGCGTCGAAAAACTGAAATTTGTGAGCTCAAAAAGCCCGCTTGAGTTACCCAGTGTGCAATTATCTTTGGGTATTGTTAAACAGCAGCAAGAGGCTGACTTTACGACATTAGCCCGTAAGGCAGCACAAGCGGCTCACAAAGCGCTCACCCTTAATCAGGCCTACTATATTCCCTCATAGTCTGAAATTTCTTCGCTATTATAAGATAAAATCCTACCCTTATGAATTGCACGTGAGTCACGCGATCAAGTACACTAAGCGCATCATAATGTTAAGCCTAACTGAGAAAACAATGAAAGAGTCACCACAAGATACTGCTGATTTTGGTTATAAAACCGTTGACCGTGAAGAAAAGGCTTCTCTCGTCGCCGATGTATTCCACTCAGTTGCAGCAAAATATGACATTATGAATGATTTGATGTCCTTTGGAGTCCATCGACTTTGGAAACGCCAAGCAATTGCTTGCTCCGGCGTACGAAAAGGCCACAAAGTATTGGATTTAGCAGGTGGTACCGGTGATTTAACAGCTAAATTCAGTCAGCTAGTGACTGAGTCTGGTCAAGTTATTCTTGGTGACATTAACGATTCAATGCTTAAAGTTGGTCGTGATAAGCTACGTGACTTGGGCTTAGTCGGCAATATCGAATACGTGCAAATGAACGCGGAAGCACTGCCATTTCCTGATAACTCTTTTGATGTGATTACCATTGCTTTCGGGCTGCGTAACGTCACTGATAAAGATGCCGCATTGCGCTCTATGTATAGAATACTCAAACCCGGTGGCCGCTTATTAGTTCTGGAATTCTCAAAAACCAATAATGAAGCGCTCTCTAAGCTCTACGATTTATATTCATTTAACCTACTACCAACTATGGGGAAAATTATCGCTAATGACAGTGAGTCATATCGCTATTTGGCCGAGTCAATTCGTATGCACCCAGATCAAGAAACACTCAAGAGTATGATGGAAGAAGCTGGTTTTGAACAAACCAGTTATCAGAACATGACCGGTGGTATTGTGGCGCTTCATCGCGGCTTTAAATACTAAGGATACGTATGATTGAGGTCGTTGCAAGTGCCATCGTCGAGTCATGTTTGAATCGCTTGCTCGTTTTAGAGCCCGAATTAACAAGGTCTCTGGAAAACTGTAAACATAAAGTGATCGCCGTTGAATTACGCGATTGGCAGCACACCTTCGCGCTCACTTACGTAGGCCATCAATTTATAGTATTCAGTCAATACCAAGAACATGCAGACTGTCATATCAGCGCCAGCTTAGAAACTTTAACCAAGCTCACTAACCCTAGTTTGCTCACGCAACTCATTCGACAAGAGAAACTAGACTTAGAAGGTGATTTGCAACTTGCGCAAAACTATAGCTCAGCCTTTTCAAACATACATATTGACTGGGCAGAACATCTATCTCGCTACATTGGTGATGCACCAGCACAACAGGTGATAAACAGTACCCAAAAAGCCCATGTTCAAGGCAAAACGATTGGCAGCTCATTTAAGTCAACAGTCACACAATTATGCCAAGATGAACTCAAAGTGACCATTCACCCTTTAGAGCTTGAACAATACAAAATGCACACCCGACATATAAAAAATCAAGCAGCTCAATTAGAGCAGCGTATTCAACTCTTACTTAACCGCTGAGGAGCGAATGTTGGCAGTTGCTCGTTTATATCAAATAACTCAAACCTTACTGCAATACGGTTTAGATGATCTCATCCCAAAAAATAAACAACCTTGGTATGGAAAGCTCGCAAGAAAAAGTTTATTTTGGTTAAAAAACAAACACCCGGATAAATCCATTGGTCAAAGGTTAAGACTGTCACTGGAAACTCTTGGACCGGTATGGATAAAGTTTGGGCAAATGTTATCGACCAGACGAGATTTACTCCCCCAAGAAATTGCTGAAGAACTAGCGCAGTTGCAAGACAAAGTGCAACCATTCTGTGGCCAACAAGCACAACGGTTAATCGAGCAAGCACTACAGATAGATAATATTAGCGAACTATTTAGTGAGTTTGATCAAACCCCACTGGCTTCTGCTTCTATAGCGCAAGTACATACTGCTCGCTTACATACTCACGAGCAGGATAAAGACGTTGTTATCAAGGTCATCCGTCCTAATATCGAACAACAAATTGAAGCGGATCTTGCATTAATGACTCGATTCGCCAGCATGCTTGTTAAAGTCGTGAGCCAAAGCAGACGCTTACGCCCAGTTGAAGTGGTCAAAGAATACAAAAAAACACTGCTTGATGAGCTCGACTTACTGCGCGAAGGTGCGAATGCATTACAGTTACGTCGCAATTTCTCAGACTCAGATTCTTTATATATCCCAGAGATATACAGTGATCACTCGCGTAAGAACGTCCTCGTTATGGAGCGTATCTACGGCATCCCCGTTTCAGATACTGACGCTCTATTAGCGCAAGGTACTAATATGAAACTGTTGGCTGAAAGAGGTGTCGAAGTATTTTTTACCCAAGTTTTTAGGGACAGTTTTTTCCATGCTGATATGCACCCAGGTAATATTTTTGTCTCTACTCACACACCGCACAACCCTAAGTACATTGGTATTGATTGCGGAATAGTCGGTACACTCAACAAAGAAGATAAACGCTATTTAGCTGAGAACTTTATTGCTTTCTTTAATAGAGATTACCGTCAGGTAGCGCAGCTTCATGTTGATTCGGGCTGGGTCCCCGCCGATACTTGCGTTGAAGAATTTGAGTTTGCCATTCGTACTGTATGTGAACCTATATTTAATAAACCATTGGCTGAGATTTCATTTGGCCATGTATTAGTAAACTTATTTAATACGGCCAGACGTTTCAACATGGAAGTACAACCCCAGTTGGTGTTATTACAAAAAACACTACTGTACGTTGAAGGGTTAGGCCGCCAACTTTATCCTCAACTTGATTTATGGCAAACAGCCAAACCATTTTTAGAACAATGGGTTAAAGACCAGGTAGGACCTTGGTCAGTACTCAAACAAGTGTATGCTAATTTACCCTTTTGGGCTGAAAAAATGCCTGAATTACCCGATTTGATATATCAAACACTGAGACAAAAGAATCAAAATGTCATGGCAGTAACGCCAAAACAAAATACCAAGCCACTCTTACTTGGTATGCTTGCTTGCAGCGCAGCAATTACCGCAGGTTTGTTCTATCTCGCTCATGACTGGTTTGCGGCGGGCGTCAGTTTATCTATTGCAAGCGTACTATTTCTCAGTGCATGGCGTAAAACAGGATGATATTTTATACACTCTGCGTATAATCATTTTTTAACGAGTTAAATTCATTATCAATGAGGTAAGTATGGGTTTCGGTGGCATCAGTATTTGGCAACTTCTAATCATTTTAGCCATTATAGTACTTTTATTCGGCACTAAAAAACTACGTGGTATTGGTGGTGACTTGGGTAACGCTGTCAAAGGCTTTAAAAAAGCCGTGTCCGATGACGAAGCACAACCGACTGAACAGTTAAAAGACCAAACACAACAAAAAACGCAAGAAGCACAAGAAAAACCAAAGGATAAGGTCTAACCGTTATGGGGATGTGGGAACTTGCCGTCGTATTGATCGTCGGCTTGATTGTACTTGGCCCAGAACGCTTGCCTGTCGCGATTAGAACTGTCAGTCGCTGGATAAAAAGTATAAAGTCTATTGCTAACTCAGTCAAAGCTGAAGTAAATGAAGAACTGCGTGTGCATGAGCTGCATTCAAATTTAAAAAAGGCGGAACAACAGAACATGACTGACCTGAGTGCTTCAGTGAAACACTCTGTTGATGAGCTCAATAAAGCAGCAGCCTCAGTAAAGCATAGCTATAAAGATAATACTAAGCAGTCGGACCAAGAGTAATCTGACCGACGCAATAACGAATGAGTACACCATGTCAGAAACGCTACAGAGCGGCTTTATTGGCCACTTAATTGAGCTGCGTAATCGCTTAATGAAGGCAATATTAAGCATTTTGGTCATTTTTGTCGCATTAGTATATTTTGCGAATGATATTTATGCGTTCGTTGCTGCACCTTTAATTGCACATCTGCCTGAAAATAGCACAATGATTGCGACAGATGTTACAGCTCCGTTTTTTGCCCCTTTTAAGCTCACCCTTTTTGTCGCATTGTTTGCAGCAGTACCCATGCTATTACATCAAGTATGGAGTTTTATTGCACCGGGCTTATATAAACACGAAAAGCGTATGCTGATACCTATATTATGCTCAAGCGTATTATTATTTTACGCTGGGATTTCATTTTGCTACTTCGTTGTGCTGCCTATTATTTTAGGCTTTTTCACCAGTGTTGGACCTGAAATGATGACACTATCACCTGATATCAGCAGTTACTTAGCTTTTACGCTGAAATTGTTCTTTGCATTTGGGGTTGCGTTTGAAATCCCGGTCGCCATTATGGTGTTATGCTGGAGCGGTGCAACGACAACAGCGAGCCTCAAAGAAAAGCGCCCTTACGTCGTTGTAGGTGCATTTGTTGTGGCCATGTTCCTTACCCCACCAGACGTATTATCACAAACATTGCTCGCCCTACCTATGCTACTATTATTTGAGCTGGGTTTAATTCTCGCAAGGTTTTACTCTAAAGGCACCAATAATCAGGAGACGGTCGAGTGAACCAAGCTACACAAAGGAATTTATCCAGCAGTCAAAATACTATGCTGCAGTATGTGTATATTTAATAACGACAAGATTCCGGTGAAATGGACTGACTAATGCAAACACACTATATCGACGCAGGCGTAAACTTAACCAGTTCTCAGTACGAGAGTGAACGCGAAGATATTGTGATGCGCGCCACCCAAGCTGGCGTTGTGAATATGCTACTTATCGGTAGCAATATTAGTGACTCGCAACAGAGTCAGCTGTTTGCAAAGCAATTCGGTTATGTCAGCACAGCCGGAATTCACCCGCATGATGCTAAAGATGCACCTGAAAATTATGTTAAATCAATTGAAAAGTTGCTGCAACACCCTGAAGTCGTCGCTGTTGGTGAGTGTGGTCTAGATTTTAATCGAGACTTTTCCCCAAGATCTACTCAACAAAAGGTCTGCCAGCAACAACTCGAATTGGCGAGAAATGCCCAAGTTCCGGTTTATTTACACGAGCGTGATGCCTTTGATACGATGAAGTCGCTACTGTTAGAGACGTCAGTGACAGGCGTTTTACATTGCTTTACTGGCAATAAAGATGCGCTGTCTTTCTATTTAGAATATGGCCTATACATAGGTATCACGGGTTGGGTCTGCGACGAACGCCGAGGCGCTGAGCTACAATCATTGGTGCCATTGATCCCCGACAATAAATTATTATTAGAAACGGATGCGCCCTACTTATTACCTAGAACACTCGCGCCCAAACCAAAATCGAGGCGTAATGAACCTGCATTTATTCATGAGATTGCAAACCAAGTCGCTAAGTTACGAGGTCAAACCGTGGCCCATGTTGCGAAATTAAGTCAAGATAATTTCGAACGCCTTTTTGACAAAAGGCATGGCACATGATGCTGCGATTCTGCCTTCTATCCCTATTGCTCTTTTGCACATCACCTTATGGTATAGAGTTAGGAAATAACTTTAAGATGCGGTCTGATTTGCCATTCAGTTACACTGTGAACAATAGTCATCATGTGGATGGGTTAATCGCGTCTTCGCCTAAGTGGTTCACAAATACAAGTGGCGCACTGAACTTAGGACCTGTAAGTGGTCATGTCTGGCTAAAGGTTGAGTTGAATAATATAAATGCCATTGAGATCCCCCTTCTGCTCAGCATCGATAATAATTTATTGGATAAAATTACCGCTTATATTCAATTGCATAATAGGTCGTTACTCACGCTTGATTTAGGAGACGCTCTTCCCTTAGTGCAGCGCCCTATTAAACATGAAGCACAATTAGTACCCTTTGACCTTCCTGCGCGTAGTACTGGGGTAATTTACCTGCAAATTCAACATCATGGTGCATTAAACTTACCTTTAAGTTTATGGCACCCTATTGAATACCTAAAATACAAAAGTAAGTTTAATCTGCTATATGGCATTTTGGCAGGAGTGATCATCGCTATGGCATTGAGTAACTTTACTTTGTATACCTTTACCCGGAAAAAATACTTTTTATCTGGTAGCTTTATTATTATTACCATCTGGCTATTAAACGTTCATCTTTATGGCTTTAGTTACCGATATATTTATGGTAATTGGCAATGGCTACAACAATATGCGCAACCTTTATTAGTGTTGTACAGTTGCTTATTATTTATGCCATTCATCGCCAAAACACTCTTGACACAAAAACAATTAGCCTCCTATCAAAAACCCCTTAAATGGTTATGGCCAACATCGTTAGCCGTTGCATTGCTACTCATCACAATACCGATAGATACAGCACTGCTTATCGCTTACGCTTTGAGCCTAATACTCACAATCGGCTATTTAGTACTCGCAATAATTAAATGGCGCCAAAATACACCACAGCGATATGCGCATGTCAGTATATTTAGCGCATTAACACTGGCACTTGCATACCAATTTAGCTTTGAGCTGGGTTTACTCTCCGGGGCACTATTAGACCGCCCTGTTACTTATTTATGCTACCTCGTTATCAGTATTATTTTGAGCTACACCCTCACACGGAAGTATGTTGATGAGCGAGATAACAAAATCAAAGTTCAACAATCAAAAATTGCACAAAGTCAGGCCGCCGATGCCTTACTAAAAGAGCGTATCCAGCTACAAGAACAAGCGCAAGAAGATTTAGAATCGAGTATCGATGAACGCACGTTCGAGCTACAAGTCACCCTGCGTGAATTAGAAGAGAAAAACCGCGCACTAGAGAAACTCAATATGGAAGATGCGCTGACCAAGGTCAAGAATCGACGCTATTTTGATAAACGTATCATGATGGAAGTCAGGCGATCTCGGCGTGAGCAAACCATGCTCAGCGTCGTGATGTTAGATATTGATCACTTCAAAAAGATCAATGATACTTATGGGCACTTAGTTGGCGACCAAGCAATCTGCGCCGTTGCGGAGCAAATTCAGCTGCATTTAAAACGCCCTCATGACGAAGTATTTCGCTATGGCGGCGAAGAGTTTGTATTGCTATTACCTAACACCGATTCTCAAGGAGCTGTTGAGCTCGCTGATCTTATACGCTCAGATTTGGAAAAGTCCCAACTCAATGTGGGAGAGAATACCGTTACTATGACAATCAGTGCAGGCATACGCAGTGCTATTGCCACTGATAGTAAAAACCCAACATTGTTTACTGACTTTGCTGATAAAGCACTCTATCAAGCAAAACAGCAAGGTCGCAACCGTGTTGTTGTTTATGAAAACACTTAGGAGGCCATTGTGGCTCAATCAGGATTAGACCTTTTTCCATACACTCGTATGCGCCGTATGCGTCGAGATGATTTTTCACGCCGTTTAATGAGTGAAAACCAATTATCCGTCAACGACCTAATTTATCCTGTCTTCGTACTAGAAGGAGAAAATCGTCGTGAAGCCATTGAATCTATGCCTGGTATCGAACGTTTATCAATCGATTTACTGCTAGAAGAAGCCAAAGAACTGGTGACCTTAGGCATTCCTGCTGTCGCTATTTTCCCAGTCACTCCAACCGAAAAGAAGTCGTTACATGCAGAAGAAGCATATAATACTGAAGGGTTGGCACAACGCACAACCCGTGCACTCAAAGAGGCTTTTCCTGAGCTTGGCGTGATCACGGATGTTGCCCTAGACCCATTTACCACTCACGGTCAAGATGGGATCATTGATGACAGTGGCTATGTTGTAAACGATGTCACTACAGAGATACTAGTGCAGCAAGCTTTATCGCATGCTGAAGCAGGCGCTGATATCGTTGCGCCTTCAGACATGATGGATGGTCGAATCGCAGCAATACGCGATGGTTTAGAGCAACAGGGACATGTACACACCCGCATTATGGCGTACTCGGCCAAATACGCATCAAGCTACTACGGGCCTTTCCGTGATGCGGTGGGCTCTGCTGGTAACCTTAAAGGGGCAGATAAAAAAACCTATCAAATGGACCCTGCCAATTCTGATGAAGCAATTAGAGAGGTCGCTCTTGACTTACAAGAGGGTGCTGACATGGTCATGGTCAAACCGGGTATGCCATACTTAGATATTGTAAAACGCGTAAAAACAGAGTTTGGAGTGCCAACCTTCGCTTATCAAGTGAGTGGTGAATATGCAATGCATCGCGCAGCAATTGATAATGGCTGGCTAGCAGAGCAACCGACGATTATGGAGTCGCTATTGGCATTTAAGCGCGCAGGTGCCGATGGCATACTAACCTACTTTGCAAAACAAGCCGCACAATGGCTACAACAGAAATAATTGGTCAGTAAGTAACAAAAAAGCGCCATATGGGCGCTTTTATGCAGTAATAGCGGGCTATTACCAATGAAAGCAACGCCGAGAGTGAGAAAAATAGCTTTATTGGGCAAATTCGCTTATCCAGAACTGAGGTTACTTACTATTGAGTATACTTCTCGTTCTTTCTAATTCGTCAGCCGATATAGACCAACTATAAAACTGTGTTTTTCTATTATTTGGCAGTGAAATTTCAAGAATTTTAATAAACATTATACGAGTAACACGTATATTTTCGATGGTGTCACAGGGAATATATTGCGTTTTTAAACCCAGTGAATAACTTAGGCCCGCTTTATCTACATGTACGTAACGGCGGTTAACCACTGCTAAATATAATGATAAAATAACTCCTGAGAGGAACAAATATGAAGTAATTATCAAAATATTGGCAAGCGCCGGAAAGGTTTGTGATGCACCATAGATCACAAAACATAATAAGAATAACACACCGTAAAATATCCAATTCACAGTTAAGTCGATTGTTTTCATAAAAGCCTCCATTCTTTTTAAGTACCCAAAATAAAACCAAGCATTTTATTAAGAATGCAATGATAAGAGGATACTGTTCCTAAATCAAGAAACTCGAGTGCTTTTATTGCGATTTATTCAAGATAAAAAAAAACCGCTTGTTAAAACAAGCGGTTTTTCGTACTTAATGAAAAAGAACTAATTATTTAGCTGCTTTTTTCTCTTTCTCTGCTGCAATTACTGTCTCAGCTACATTCTGCGGACATGCTGCATAGTGTGAGAATTCCATTGAGAATTGACCACGGCCAGACGTAATAGTACGTAAGTGACCAATGTAACCAAACATCTCAGAAAGTGGAACATCACCCTTGATACGAACACCAGTCAGACCTGCTTCTTGGTCTTTGATCATACCACGACGACGGTTAAGGTCACCAATTACGTCACCTACGTTGTCTTCTGGCGTGAATACGTCAACTTTCATGATAGGCTCAAGAAGTTGTGCACCCGCTTTAGGGATAGACTGACGGAAAGCGCCTTTAGCTGCGATTTCGAAAGCGATTGCTGATGAGTCAACTGCGTGGAATCCACCGTCGAATAGCTCAACTTCAACGTCTAGTACTGGGAAGCCAGCTAGAACACCTTCTTCCATCATCGACTTGAAGCCTTTCTCAACTGCAGGCCAGAATTCTTTAGGTACGTTACCACCAACAACAGATGAAGAGAACGTGAAACCTGAATTCTGCTCGCCTGGCTTGATACGGTAATCGATCTTACCGAACTGACCAGAACCACCTGATTGCTTCTTGTGCGTGTAGCTATCTTCAATTTCTTGAGTGATAGTTTCACGGTATGCAACCTGAGGCTGACCAACGATAAGGTCTACACCGTAAGTACGTTTAAGGATATCTACCTTAATGTCTAGGTGTAATTCACCCATACCTTTAAGGATAGTTTCACCTGAATCTTCGTCAGTTTCAACTTGGAAAGACGGATCTTCTGCAACCATTTTACCGATTGCCACACCCATTTTCTCGTTACCGCCTTTATCTTTAGGCTGTACCGCAATTGAGATTACTGGCTCAGGGAAGATCATCGGCTCAAGTGTACATTCATGCTTAGGTGCACATAAAGTGTGACCCGTTTGAACGTTCTTCATACCTACAACAGCAATGATGTCACCCGCTTGCGCTGATGTTAATTCATTACGGTCATCTGCTTGCATCTCAACCATACGGCCAACACGCTCAGTTTTACCTGTTGCAGAGTTAAGTACAGTGTCACCCTTGTTAAGCACACCAGAGTAAATACGGATAAAGGTCAAGGCACCGAAACGGTCATCCATGATCTTAAACGCAAGTGCACGTAGTGGCTCGTCAACTGATACAGTTGCAACTTCACCAGTCGGCTCACCTGTTTCTTTATCTGTAAGAGGTTGCGGATCTACTTCTGTTGGAGAAGGTAGGTAATCAACAACAGCGTCAAGTACTAGTTGAACACCTTTGTTTTTGAACGCTGAACCACAGTAAGTTGGGAAGAACGCTAGCTCACGGGTACCTTTACGGATACACGCTTTGATTTGTTCAATAGAAGGTACTTCACCTTCCATGTACGCTTCTAATAGCTCATCGTCTTGCTCTACAGCAGTTTCGATTAGCATCTCATGGTATTCTTCAACTTTATCTACCATGTCAGCAGGCACGTCTAATACTTCATAGTTTTCAGGAAGACCAGTGTCATCCCAAACGTATGCTTTCTTAGTAAGAACGTCTACAACACCTACGAACTCGTCTTCGATACCGATTGGTAACGTCATAACAAGAGGATTAGCTGCAAGTACGTTAGTTACTTGGTCTACTACGCGGTAGAAGTCAGCACCCATACGGTCTAACTTGTTTACGAAGATACAACGAGCAACTTCTGACTCGTTCGCGTAACGCCAGTTTGTTTCTGATTGTGGCTCAACACCACCAGAACCACAGAATACACCGATACCACCGTCAAGTACTTTCAATGAACGGTAAACTTCAACAGTGAAGTCAACGTGTCCAGGAGTATCGATAACGTTAAAACGGTGATCTTTCCAGAAACAGCTTACTGCAGCTGACTGGATAGTAATACCACGCTCAGCTTCCTGTTCCATGAAGTCAGTTGTTGATTCGCCATCGTGAACTTCACCAGTTTTGTGAATTTGACCAGTTAGCTTTAGGATACGCTCAGTGGTAGTAGTTTTACCCGCATCAACGTGCGCGAAAATACCAATGTTTCTGTATTTCGATAAATCTGCCATTATTTTGCTCTATTTAAAGTAGAAAAATTATTCGGCGGGAGTATATCACCTCTTCTAGCGAACATCATCCTTGATATCGCTTAAAATGCAATCAATTTGGTAAAAAGTTGCTTTTCGCTAGAATATGTAATTCAAAAATGCAAATTCATCAGTAAATTAACTTAAATTATTAATGATCCGCACCTTATTGGATCATACTTAGCTTGCTATTTTTATTTGCCTGACCACGCCAAATTCTATAGATAAAACCTCAATCAAGCGCCGGCTAAACTACTACGCCACTGAAATTAAAACCAAATAAACAACCCTAAAATGACCCCGAGTCCAAGCAGTGGAACCACCACAGTGAGTATTGCCAAAGGCCCATAGGCCGCTTGATGCGTTTCCTTACAAATAGCACGAACGGTTGTCACAACATAACCATTATGCGGTAAAGTATCGATTGCCCCAGAACTAATGGCAACCACCCGATGTAACTCACTATTATTAACGCCTAAATCCAGGTAATGAGGCGCAACGAGTGGCAGCGCAATCGCTTGTCCGCCTGATGCCGACCCCGTTAAACCGGCAATGACACTCACGGCAATTGCAGCCCCTAAGAGTTCATTACCTGGAATTTGGGTCATGAGCGCAACCGCTTCTTGAAACGCGGATGTTTCTTTTGCGATGGCACCAAAACCAACCACTGCAGCAGTATTGCCTATTGCAACTAACGCCCCTGTAGTCGCTGAATTAATAGCATCTGATATATTAAGAAAGAACTTAAAATTAATGATGTAGAGACTCATAACCCCCCCTAACAACGCTACCATTAACGCACTTTGCTGTAACGTGTCATGTAATGAAAAAGACAGCCCTAGTACCACCAATAACGGAAGCAGCCCCGTGATAGGATGCGGCAGTGTTCTCGCTTCACACTGCTCATCATCTGCGCGCACCTCAAATACTTCACCATTGGCTTGTGCTCTTCTTATCATCCACGTCAACAATAGATAACCTAATACCGCCATAAACACAGCAACCATTAAACTTTCTTGCCATGCCGCATACGGCGAGGTATTTAAATATTTAATTGGGATCCAATTTTGAATTTCAGGCGAGCCCGCTGAGGTCATGGTAAAAGTCACAGAACCAAACGCCAGTGTGGCAGGAATAAATCGCCGGGGTAAATTTGCATCTTTAAATAGGCTCAATGCCATTGGGTAAACTGAAAACGCCACGATAAAAACGCTGACACCGCCATAAGTAAGCACGGCACAAGACAATACAACAGCCAAAACGGCGTACTTCATTCCCAGCTTGCTAACAATGCTCCCCGCTATTGCATCTGCGGCTCCCGTATTTTCCATAAACTTACCAAACAAGGAGCCCAATAAAAACATCAGAAACCAAGCTTGTACAAACCCAGAAAAACCACGCATGTAACCACTGACAAAATCCACTTCTTCTGCATTTGGGAAGAGTGCAATATCACTTGAAAAAGCGACGACCAAAGCACACAGAGGTGCTGAAATAAATAAATTAACGCCTCTCAACGTCAGCACGATCAGTGCGATTAAAGCCAATATAAGGCCAACAGAGCTCAGCATAATATCACCCATTGATATCTTTGATATTGCCCCTTACCACCTCACGGATAATGACTAATACAGTAATTTCATTCGGTGCATCGAGTCCCTATCACGATGACATCATTCGTTATAAACAAGCCACAACGGCAAAACCTAAACGTCACTCAATGATAAACTCGAGAACTTGTCTGTATTAGTGGTATGAGCTTTCTTATTATAGATAGCACAAACTTATGCTAACAAAATGAAAAAGTACACAATTTAGATTTTATACCGCTGCTTAAATGCCGTTGTTTGCATACGAGATAGAGTAACATGTAAGTTATTTTGCAGTGTTACTTCAAGTATGCCACCCAATTCCTGAGTAATTGTCGTAATTTTACCCACATTAAATAGCCAGCTCCGATTAGCCCTGAAAAAAGGCTCCGTTGGTAATCGTTCAGCGATATTACTCAAGGTTCGATACACGCTGACAGCCCCATTTTCTGTGTGCAAACGCGTATAATTACTCATAGCCTCAAATGCTTGCACTTCATCCAGTGAAATAAAAAAACAACGTTGTCCGTCTTTGATAAAAAAGCGGCTATCAACTTCAAGTGGTGTTTGTAATTTTTTATATTTTTCAATGGCAATAGCTAGCCGAGCTTGTGTTACAGGCTTTAACAAGTAATCTAGGGCATTCACTTCAAAAGACTTTACCGCAAAATCGTGATGCGCCGTAACAAAAATAACGTAGGGTACATAACTCAATTGCGCAAGCAGTTCAAAGCCACTGCCACTGGGCATATTGATGTCAAGTAAGAGTAAATCCGGCTGCAGTTGTTCTATAACTGCTTTTGCTTCAATGATATCCGGTGCTTCCCCCACCACATCTAACCCACCGAGTTCATCAAGCTGTGCTCTGAGTTCAAGTCGGGCTAAATGGCTGTCGTCAACAATCACCACTTTATTCATATTGCTTCCTTTGGTAACTCGATACAGGTCACAACACGCTGTTCACGTACAACCCGTTTGATGGAACCCTCTCCTTTATAGAGCAAGGCTAAACGCTTCTCTATATTTTTGGTTGCCAGTCCTAAGCCACCAGATGGTTTCGCATTTTCAATCAAGGGATTCATCACCTCAATGAATAGTTTTTCATCGCATCGTACCTTTAATGAAACCAATCCGCCGGCTCGGTTTTTAGCAATCCCATGTTTAATGGCATTTTCTAAGCATAACTGAAGAACCATCTTTGGCACTTTTAAGGTGACAGCCTCTGCTGCCACATCAATGTCAGTCTGCAACCGCTCAGCTAAACCAATCTTACACAAATTTAAGTAATGTTGTGCATTTTCAAGTTCCTCACCTAGCGCTACTTTGTCATCTTGATTTGTTTGCAGAGAGTATCGCAACATGTCGGCAAGTTCAGCGAGACTCTCTCTTGCTTGGGTAGGTTGCGCTAAAATCAACGCGCGAATATCATTAATAGCATTAAATAAAAAGTGCGGATTCAGTTGGCTATTTAACGCTTGTAACTGGCTCACCGTCAATAACGAATGCGCTTCGCTAAGAGATTTTATTTTACTCAATGCTAAATATCCAAGCGACCATAACATCGCCAACCCAAGCATATTTATACCGTTGCTGAGCCCGACAGTTTCAATAACAAACCCAAATTGCGATGCAGGAATAGGACGCGATATCCCGATATGCGCTATAAAGAAAACTCCGAGCAATAAAATAGTCGTTGCGAACAAGGTCGTCAAACACGACCCCACACATAAAAACATAAACTGAAAAAGGTTACTCCTATGCTGAATATGCTTCTTATACAGGCAACGTATTAGGTAGGTGACTAATGCGCCTGAAAAAATAAAAATGGCCCCGTAGACTGTTTCTATCCAACTAGCATAAGGGTTTTGCATGACAATGAACGTCATCATTAAATAGGTAAACAACCAGCTCATAATATGACAAGCAATAAATGCATATCGCTGGGAAAAAAAATACTGATAATGTAGCGTCATCATTGCCTTATTGACCTTTTTCTTGTAGCTGCTTAAATAATCTCATCGCTAGGGCCCCCGCATCCTGCGGGCCTGCAATCATCACGATAACACCTTGCTGTTTACTTGGATCAAACACCACCATTGATGTAAATCCTGCCGTTTTTCCGCCATGAAAGTAACTGCTATTTAGTCCTTTATTAAAGCCATACACCATGGTGTTATTTAAATGCGTTAAGCTATTTTTCAGCATAGGGAACAATTCAGAATCACTCGGCTCAACCTGCCAATACGCGCTTATCCAATTCGCCATATCTTCAGGAGATGCTAATGCACCTCCGGCACCAACTAAGCTATCAAAATACCAGTTTGCTACGGGTTTCCCATCATAACCACGACCTGATAATTGCTGTTTTTTCAACTGACTTAAAGCCAAAGTTGCGTGTGGCATCTTCAATGTATTAAAAAGATAATTATCAACCATTTCTTGCTGTGTTTTATCCCATGCTTTTGCCATTAACCAGCCTAACAATCCATACCCAAAATTAGAATATTCAAAGTCTCCTTTTTTGCCGATAGGCAACGTCAGTGCCTGTTTAATATCTGTTGAATCAAAATCCACGTAAGGATCATTGATGTTCGATGGCATCAAGTTTTTCGGCAATCTCGGTAAACCAGAGCGGTGTGTTAACAATTGCAATAACGTATAGCTGTGGTGTTCAAACCCCTGTCCTAGTAGATCTGCAATGGGCATCTCTAAAGACCAAACTTTATCAACGACTAAGCGACTTGCCAATAATGCAAATAAGGGTTTTGTCAGTGAACCAATCTCAAATAAACTATCCGAACTCACCTTATCGCCATGGAAAAAGAACGCTCGCTTATCTTGCTCCAAGATCACCACTGCGGCGGCTGAATCATCAAACACAATCGCGAGCTGCTCATCTAAATTATTCAGTGTAATGGCTGGTTTACTTCCATAGGCTAAAGACGTTTTTTTTTCAAAGTTAGTGGCATTTCAAACCCTTGTACAAACTTCCCTTGATAGCCTTCTTTACCAAGCTTTCCACTAAATTGGGCCCCTATCATTTTTGAGCTAAATGTCATTTTCTGGTTATCAATCGTGAATTTATTCAGCGGAATGCCAAAGCTTTGCTGAGCTGGGCTATCTAAGGAACTATAAAAACCTTCTTTTGTTACAGCAACTTGTACTATAACAGGAAGCGGTTTTCCGTTGATATCAAGCTCACCTTGATATGCCCCTTCATATTTGAGCTGCTTAAGATCTTGCTCTGATAATTTGTGTAATGTCAGTGGCATTGTCTGGCCTTGTATAAAAGAGCCGACCAATGTATTACCTTCAATACGACCTTTAAATTCAGCTTGGAGATCGGTATCTTTGAAGGATATTACACTGTCCGACACAGTATACTCTGTAGGACTTTTACCGAACTTCCCTTGATTAGGGCTATCTAACGTCATTTTATTTTGTACTGGATCAACATTAAACCCGATGGTTAAAAACACGTGAGGTTGAATTTCTAATAACCCACGCCACTTATCAACCGCAACTGTTTGTGTACACATAAAAACACTGACTAAAACCATAAACCATTTCATTTATTTCTCCTTAAGCACATATAAATTAGTAAATATTTAACCTCAGGTTTGGATAAGGGTTTTGGAACAGAAAATGTTTTGTAAACAAACTTACGTACAATCCAATGATGATATTTTGTTCAATATCAAGGCGCTTTTATGCAGTAATAGCGGGCTATTACAAATGCAAGCAACGCCGAGAGTGAGAAAAATAGCTTTATTGGGCAAATTCGCTTATCCAGAGCTGAGGTTATTTAAGTTCAATTAATGATTTTATTAACCAAAACGATCTCCAGTTTACCTAACCTTAATCAAGATGGGCGGACTATTTGTTTCAATGGTGGAAAAACGATGTTAACGACATCAATACGTGGCTAAAGGCCTCAGCCATCAAGTTAATGAGAATTATTTTCAAATAGGAGTTGACAGAGGTTAAGATCTAATTGATAATCAATCTCAACAAGGTAAGTTTGACGGTTTGCTTTGTAATTTTACTCTGATTGTTTCTCGACCCAGAAACACGTGCTGCGCACGTTAACAGCACAGGTTGATATAGATTTAATAACGCCCCTTATTAACTCATATATTAACTTACTCACTATTTTACTTGCTACATTGCTCATATCTGTGACGGTAGATATGAACGCTAGAAAAGCCCTAATCGGGCTTTTTTTATGTCTATAGTTTACCGATAGACGTACATTAAATAAATGATAATTATTTGTATTTATGTGTTGACAGGGTTAGATATCTAATTGATAATCAATCTCAACAAGGCAAGTTTGACGGTTTGCTTTGTTATTTACTCTAGACTGTTTCACGACCCTGAAACACGTGGTGCACACGTAAATTGCTCTGGTTAATGGTAAACTAGATAACGCCCCTTATTAAGTTTACTGATAACCAACTCACTATTTTACTTGCTACATTGCTCATATCTATGACGGTAGATATGAAACGGAAAAGCCCTTGCAGGGCTTTTTTTATGTCTGAAATTTACGTCACTCTCTCCATTTGATTAAATGATAATTATTTGCATTTAATTATTGACAGCAAGCTTAATCTAACTGATAATCAATCTCAACAAGAGTGATGCATACTTAGTCTTGTTACTTGTTTCTGACCCGAAACACGTGCTGCACACGTTAATTGCTCGGTCAGGTGAACCAGACAACGCCCCTTGTTATGTTCACCTTACCAATCCACTATTTTACTTGCTACATTGCTCATATCTGTGACGGTAGATATGAAACGGAAAAGCCCTTGCAGGGCTTTTTTTATGTCTGAAATTTACGTCACTCTCTCCATTTGATTAAATGATAATTATTTGCATTTAATCATTGACAGCAAGCTTAATCTAACTGATAATCAATCTCAACAAGAAGGGTCGACATAGCCCAAACTTGTTGCAGTATTCAATTTGTTTCTCGACCACGAAACACGTATGGCTTACGTTAACAGCCACGACTGAAATGCGTTACCTACAACGCCCCTTGAAAGTAACGCGCTTCAGTCACTCTACTATTTTACTTGCTACATTGCTCATATCTTGACGGTAGATATGAAAAACAAAAAAAGCCCTTTCAGGGCTTTTTTTATGTCTGTTTAAAACTCGACTTTCAACAACCTACATAACCTCAGGTTTGGATAAGGGTTTTGGAGTAGAAAATGTTTTGAAAACAAACTTACGTACAATCCAATGATGATATTTTGTTCAATATCAAGGCGCTTTTATGCAGTAATAGCGGGCTATTACTGCATAAAAGCAACGCCGATAGTGAGGAAAATAGCTTTATTGGGCAAATTCGCTTATCCAGAGCTGAGGTTACGTATTAACGCCTATTTTTTCTGGCTCGTGCCCGTCGCTGTTTCTTTTCCTCTTCTTTTGCCGCTTTTTTCGCCTCGGCTTGCGCTCTCACTTGGGCCACAACCACTTCTTCACGCTCACGCATTTCTGGCGTTTCCATGGTTATACGACCAATCACCGCATCACGTAATTCATTAATTAAGATTTCTGACATCTTATGGGTATCGACCTGATTACCACCGCGTATACAACCACGCTTTTTACCCGCCATTTCAATGAACTCCCAATCTTGTTCAGGCAACTCATCTATTTTATAGCGTGACTGAAGTAATCTAGGGTACGCCAATAACAAATACTCTGCGGTATAGCTCGCAACTTCTTCATAGTCTATTGCAGTATCTCTAATAGCACCTGTTGCCGCCAATCGGTATCCTGAGTTTTCATTCTCTACTTTTGGCCAAAGCATGCCTGGTGTGTCATACAGCATAATACCATCGTCAAGTTTAATACGTTGCTGCGCTTTAGTCACCGCTGGCTCATTGCCCGTTTTAGCAACAATTCGCCCTGCTAGCGTATTTATTAATGTGGATTTACCCACATTTGGGATCCCCATGATCATGGCTTTAAGCTGTTTATCAATACCCACTTTATGCGGCGCTAACTTTTTACATAACTCATTTATTTTATACACTTCTGCCGCTTTATCGTGACCAAATGCCACAGCTTTCACACCACTTTCTTGCTCTAGATATTGCATCCACTGCTCAGTCATCACCGGATCTGCCAAGTCCGCCTTATTGAGTATTTTCACCACAGGTTTACCTTCACGTAGTGCAGACACCATTGGGTTTTCACTACTATAGGGAATACGCGCGTCAAGCACCTCAATAATGACATCCATTTGCGGCATAATTTCTTTGATCTCATTGCGCGCTTTGTTCATGTGTCCTGGGAACCACTGGATTGCCATATAGTATTCTCCTGTGTGAAATAGTGATTAGCTCACCATTTTACCTAGATAAGCGCACAATTGCTTTAATTTTGTGTGTTCCAAATCACTATATTTTGTTATCGTTTATTCAACACACTCATTAACTCAACGATTTTGCTTTCTACAAATATAGTAATTAGATTAATTGGATCTAAGTAGTGGCAGGTGATTGCAGGATATTCATTAAGCAAGTTTTCTTTTTGAATGGTTGCTCGATTCGGTTCGGCCATATGGGCTGAGTCAATTGGCCCACCCATACCTGGAAAAATAAACATATTAGAGACATTGTTCTCAGGGTATATTGACTTCACTGCTTTTGCGTAAAAGAACTGCTTAACTAAATCTGGCCAACCTGGTACAGTTTCTAAACTTTTAGCGGAGTAATATTTAGCATCAATGACTGTAAAATCTTTTGTTTCGGGGTCTCTAAGGACTATATCGGTTCGTTGCCCTTTCCTACTCGCTAACTTCAACTCTCCATTTATTTGATATACAGGCTTAGCTAGCTTCTTGTTTACAGGAAATACGTTTTTAAGCGCTTTTAACAGCATATGCTCCCACATGCCCTCAAATCTTTTTACACCAATAGAAAAGTCACTTTTCTGAGATATACTTTCTAATTTAAGGTAACTAATTAACTGTTTAATAAGATAGATATCACGATCAGAGTATGCTCTTGTTAACTCATTGTTTAGGTGATAAAGCTTCGCATCATTATTCATTGATGAAACAGGAACATCGATGAGCTGTTTAGTTACAACTCCATCATCATCGTTAATTAACCAGCCTACTTTTTGATCCAAATTACGTAAAACCTCTGCATGAATTTTCGCAGTTTCACAGTTGGAATATACTCGTTTGATAGAGCCAGCTAACTCTAAATAAACAGAACTCTCACCAGACATATACGGTATAGATTGCTTAATAGTACGGTTCCAATCTACTTTCCCAGAGTTTACCTTCCTTTGAGATATTCGACGTGTAAAAAGACCATTGTTGAAGTAGTCTTCAAATAAGGAAAATATTAAACCCAGGTACTCTTGCCCATGAATGCCTTCATCAACTAATTCATCAGCACTTATAGCATTGTCTTTACCATCTAAATAACGTCTAAGTGCTTTCAGTAAAGTTGCACATACTTTCTTTGTGCTTGACTCATCGACTTTTACATAGTTACTATTTCGGGGAAGAAATACAGCGATTTGATCGTCAAAGTTAATTAAGCCGCAAAACATAACTTTTTGTTCACTACCGTAAAGTAACCCCTGCTTATTCAAGTTTTGAACTAGCTTATTGGGCATTGTTTTAACAATGCTTTGCCTATCTTCAAATAGATGTAATTTACGCATTTTTAATTACATCTATTCTGGTTGTTCATCTGCGACAACTTTTTGGACTTTTTGCGCTTCGTTTAATGCCTCTAATAACTTAGCCTCAAAAATGTCAGAGAAAATAGCCTTACCTTCTCCAAATTGATGTGACAACTGACCGAAAGTACCTACTTCTGATGTATTAAAAATCACATCACGCTTTCCATGACGAAGTACATCATCCCAGAGGTAGACTAATATTTTACCTTTTAGAGTATTATTAGCTTCTTCAATAGTAGTCAGCTCTTCATCGGAAACAAAGCGATGGCCTAATAGACGATCTTCAGGTACTTGCAAAGAAGACAAAGTATCATTAACAACTTCAGCAAATACTTTCCAAGGCACTTCAAACTTTGTACCATCAGCAAACGTGAGTTGAAAATTACTATTACATGCTCGTGTAAAGTCTATTGGTAAGTATTCAAATAACCAACGCCTCTTAAAGGCGGTGTCCATTGGCATGACTGATTGGTCACTGCTATTCATAGTAGCAAGAATTGACAGGTTGGAAGGTAAGTAAAGCCTATTAAATTTAGCTGGTTCTTTTAAGTTTTCTTTAATGTAGAACAACATATCAGGATCAGAAACTTCTATCTTATACTGACTTTCACCCTGCATATTTCGATCTAGTAGCTGAAATACCTCACCAAAAACAGCTGCTGCGGGTGCTCTATTAAGCTCTTCTATTACGAGGTAAACATGTCTATCCGGTTTATTTATGGCATCTATCAATGCCTTTGTAAATGGTCCAGGCCTAAACTCATATGAAATCTGCTTTTTTTCTTCAGCATTTATCATTACTGGTTTCAAAGCTCCCACAAAATCACCATATTGAGTATCGGGGTGAAATACTGTCGTATAACGACAATGGGGCTTTGTTATTTCCTCAATTCTGTGACTCTTACCTGTACCTGGAGCTCCATAATAGATTTTATTTCGTGCAAAAATAATACCATCAGTGTTATTTTTTGAACTAGTACAAGTACTTACTTGAACTTCATCTATAAAACTAATGCTTTCAATCAATACCCTTATATTTCTGTTATCCGCTAAAAGTTCGATAAACTGTTCGAGTTTTCCTGAAGTATCTTGAACTAACAAGCTAAGTTTGGTCACGCAAGAGGAGATAACCCCTGAACTCCCCCTATTTAATTTTCTTCCCTCAAGTACTTGAACTCCTTTTTTCATTGTAGTGTCCAACCAACCATCACCGCGAAGAAAATTATAAAACTTACTTTTATCCACTTCAGTTAAGTTGTTAGATAGAAAATCATCAAGATTCTGTTTATCTATATGTGACAGTAGCGATTCATAGTTTTTTGCAGGTAGCTTTCGAAGTATTTCATCATTTAGAACTGTTTCTATCTTTATTTTACTTATGAGCTCAAAGTAATCCAACAGAGCTTCAATAAAAGGAATACAAGGCTTTAATCTGACAAACCAACTAAAAGGCAAGTAGGCAGTTTGCGATGATGAGTTAATTACTTTAATTGTATCCGAAATCAATATTATTGAATTATATTTATTTTTAAACTTATCTTTGAATTCGTTAAAGATGATATTCCTTTCTGCAGCAGAAAAAGCAACCTCTTTATTTACAATTTCATTCACTTGGTTTATGGCGCTCGCTTTAAGAGCTGCAAGATCTTTTAACATTGTTTCCCTTGCCTGATCATTTATACAGTGCTATATTCCACCGGGACTAAAACCGGACAAGTTTAATAGCATCATGAGTACTGTTTTAATAAATAACGATATAGCAAGTCAAATCAAAAGTATACGAGAAAACTTAGGTTTAGGGCGTACTGAGTTTGCGAACTTACTTGGTATGGCTTCTACGGGTGAGCGCACAGTTAGAGGGTGGGAAACAGGCGAGCACAAACCTACTGCCAAAAAGCTAACTGATATATATAACTTAGAATCAGAGTTAAAATCTCATTTAGATAATGCACCATTTAAACAGAAACATTTATCTGAATCTGAGTTTTCATTCATAGACTTATTCGCTGGGATTGGTGGGATAAGATTGCCGTTTCAAAAGCTCAGAGGTCACTGTGTTTTTACCTCTGAGTGGGATAAATTTGCGCAAAAAACATACCTAACCAATTTTGGTGAAATGCCTAATGGTGATATTACCCTGATTGCAGCCTCTGATATTCCAAATCATGACATACTTTTAGGTGGCTTTCCGTGCCAAGCTTTCTCTCAAGCCGGTCTAAAACAAGGTTTTAGCGACACCCGTGGAACCATGTTTTTTGAAATTCAAAGAATACTTACAGAGAAGAAGCCTAAAGCTTTTGTTCTTGAAAATGTAAAACAGCTTCAGGGGCACGATAAAGGCCGTACTTTGAATACTATTTTAGATATTTTAAGGGGCAACTTTGCTTCACAGATACCGAGTGATGTCCCTCTAAGTGATGAAACAAGACACGCGTTATCAGAGAAGCTAAATTATTGGGTTGATTTTAAGGTACTTAGAGCCGGCGACTTTGGTGCGCCGCAGAATAGGGAGCGCGTATTCATCGTAGGGTTTGATAAAAGCCACTTTGAAAATTGTGATTTTGATGAGCTATTTAATTGGCCTACACCACCTAAAACACCAACTAGGGTAGGTGACATTTTAGAAGACTTAAGCGAAATAGCCTCAAGTAATGATAAGTTTACAATATCTGAAAAGCTCTGGGCAGGACACCAGCGTAGGAAAGAAGAACATAAAACTAAAGGAAATGGTTTCGGCTATTCTCTCTTTAATGCTGAAAGTGAATATACGAATACAATAAGTGCCCGTTACTACAAAGATGGGTCTGAAATTTTAATTGACCAATCAGAGCTAAATAAACGGCCCAGAAAGCTAACCCCTAGAGAATGCGCCAGATTACAAGGTTTTCCAGAAGAGTATATTGTAGACGCTGTTTCTCAAGGCCAGATATATAAACAATTTGGTAATTCAGTCTGTATGAAAGTTGTTGATTCATTGGCTGCACAAGTAGTTAATGCTATTCAGTTAGCGTCGACAAACCATAAGTTGAATAAACCCCCATCGTGAGCAGTATCAATTTAACAACATATGCCTAATTAAGAGAAACAACTGTTTTGAACTATCGAACATGTATTACACACATTACTAGCGTGACTATTGATTTACTGTAACGACAATATGAGAGAGTGTTAATTTTAGACAACCTAAACATAGAGCATCATAACCCACACCCCATGTAAATAAAATGTTTACACACAGCTCATTTGTAAATATTATGCTCATCTAGCAATGTGGAAAACCACCCCTTTTATACCCATTAATAAAAAGGATAAGGATGTGATAAATGGAGATGATTTACGGGCCATGAGAGTCAATGCGGGAATATCTCAAGACGCGATGGCAAAAAAATTAAGGTGTGACAGAAAAACCATTATTAATTACGAATTTGGTGTGAGTGATATTCGTTCAAAACAGCTTTTTTTGTGGTTTTTATATTGTAAGATAGATGTTGGAGCATTATTAAATGAAATAAAACAGATCCACAATCTAACCAATAGTAAAGAAAAACCAAGCTTACAGGATGAAGAGCCATGAAAAAAACAAACCTAAACAAAGTAATTAGTGCTATGAGTTTATTTATAAAAGCTGATAGAAAACCAGTGGAACTAGCAAAAAGAAATGCACAAGCACACTCTGTTACTGTAGGTTTTTCTCAAGCTTCCCATACTTATGATTTAAATTCAGATATATGTGCTTTGGTAAGTGGCGGTAACACTCCTTATAAAAGACCAAGGGCAACTGCTGCTAACCCTAATAGCTTTACCCCTATCATTTCGCCGATGACCTTCAAGGATTGATAATGAAACTTTCAAATTTGATTTTGTTGAGCATAGCCTCAATCGCATTTTTTTATATCCAATTGTGGGAAGTTTATTTTGTAATCCCTCTATACTTAATCGTGCTAAGTATATTTATAGCAACTGGTATTTTTACAAAAAATGTAAATATGACGCATATTTCAGGGTTTATTTTTGCTCTAACCAGTCTATCTGTTGTTGTTTATGAAAGTGGTCTAGTGAATTATGTGACCCCAGAAGAAAATCCGTTATTACAAAGCTTTCTCATTTATGGTACTCAAATCTTTTTCACCATCACTACCGCGATAGTATTGATATTTAGAGTACAATTATCTCGATTACTCTCAAACTCAAGGGATATTGAGCTCACTCACTTCGATGGTGTTTTTCATTGGATTTTCCTTTATATGGCGATGATTAATCTTTTGGCCTTGTTGGAAGATATGGCGTATATCCTTTTTGATATAAAATCTTGGACGCTAATCTATGATAATTTCGAAGGTCTGATTTATATTGCGTGGGCAGTATGTTGTGGTGCTTTACTGACCATGATGATTTGTGAAGCGAAATTGAGTCGTTCAGATGAAGCTAACGCATCATAACTATCAGCGCTCGTTGCTGTAGTATATAAAAACACTTCAAACTAGCTTTAAAGGTAGTTGGCTGATTGCGATAATCACCAGCTTCCACTCACATTCGGCACATTCCTACTGCCCACAACTTACATATTTCGCTTCTACACGAGTCCAAGATACATTCATAGGTTTATTTTTATAAGGGGAGGTTTCTTGCACGACTCCATTTGTTTATTCAAACTTCATGCTCTTGATTTTGTCAGCTCAGGCGCCAACGTGTTGTTTGTATTTTCTAAAAATGCTTAGCGAACTTTTCAGCGAAAAAATATCCTAATTAAAAGATAAGCTGAGTACTCTCAACTCTATCTCTTGTATACTGCCCCCCTCTGCTATTTATTAATCAAAAAAACCATGGCGCTCAAATCAACTATAATTAAAACTCACCTATCTATTAGCGACATGGATAGGCATGTATATCAAGACTTATCGCTCACGCTCGCACAACATCCGTCGGAAACTGAGCAACGTTTGATGATCCGAATTTTAGCCTACGTATTACAATTTCAAGAAAGACTAGAGTTCACCAAAGGGTTATGTGCAGACGACGAGCCTGAAGTATGGCTAAAAAACTATAGTGATGAGATAGAGCTATGGGTTGAACTGGGTTTGCCAGAAGAGAAGCGCTTGAAAAAAGCCTGTAACCGTGCAAAAAGTGTTGTGTTGTATACCTATGGTGAAAATAACCAACCAATATGGTGGCAAAAGAATCAGCAAAAACTGGCCAGTTATCATAACTTATCCGTGATCAGTTTGCCCTATGAAGCAACCGCACAGTTAGCCAATATGGTCAGTCGTGCGATGACGCTTACCATCACCATTCAAGATGGGGAAATTTGGCTCAGCGATGAGCAAACCAGTGTACATATTGTACCGCAACAATTGAAATAAGAGGCACATATGACAATTCGGCGCATCGTAGTATTACATGGTTTGTATATGTCAGGCTTTGTGATGCGCCCACTGTGCGCCAAACTTAAGAAACGCGGCTTTGATATATTAAACTTTAGCTACAATACCCTAGACCCTGACAAAACAGCGATTTTTACCACGCTTGATGATTTTATTGGTCATCAAGACACCGCGCTTGTGTGCCACTCAATGGGCGGGCTCGTCGCGCGCGCTTATTTAGAACAACACTCTATTGCCAGTCAATCGGTGAAAAAGGTCATCACGCTTGGCACCCCACACAAAGGCAGTGCAATCGCCAAACATATGCACAATAAAGGGCTTAACATGCTACTTAAAAATAGCATTGAGTTCTTACTCACAGATAATCAAGATTGGCCCTTTTCTGCAAAACTCTATAGTATCGCTGGCGACCTGCCTTTAGGTTTTATGCCGATCTTACAAAAAGGCAGTCGTTCAGATGGCACTGTATTGCTTGAGGAAACACAATTACCAGGCATGGCTGAACATAAAATATTTCACGTTAGCCATACCAGTATGATCTACTCTCGACAAGTTACGCAATATATCAATTCCTTGCTGACCGACGATCATCAATGATCGCCTTTCTCAGCAACCTTATAAGCAATAAATGCCAGTACACCAACAATCAAGGGTACCGGTGCCGCGATGTAACCAAACGAATCTGAGTTTGCGATACTGGCTCCCGCTAAATGCCCAACTAAACCAACCACAAATACCAACAACGCCATAATCACAACGACTATCTCACTCTTATGTTGAGATGGTGTTTTACCTTGCATAATAATACTCCTAAATTCCATCTTCACTGTTTTCAGCACGCAGTGCTGAAGTTCATTGTTATTATGCGCTTAGGTAATGTGTGATTTTTGACCTAAATCAAATATTGCATCGCCTTCATTTAATGCCTTGCTAGAATTTGAACGAGATCAAGTATTGACACGTTAGCAGTCATTTTATAGCAATTTGGCAAGCTCTATTCCAACACGTGATAACGACACTTGCCTTATACCACCTATATCAATGAGCATTAGAGTTAAATCAACAAAAACAAATAAAAAGTGAAAATCAATTGATTTTACAGATTACTCTTATTGATTTAACTCGTTGGGCATTTGCCAGACATTCATCCATACTGAACTCATCGAAATAAGGAGCCTACTATGAAAAACACAAATTCAATCGGTTTAGACAATCAAAAAAGCCAAGCACTCGTTGCGTCATTAAACACTCTATTAAGCAGCTACCAAATTCAATATATGAACGCGCGCGGTTTTCATTGGAACATCAAGGGCCGTAACTTCTTTGAATTGCATTTAAAATTTGAAGAAATTTACAACCTTTTATTAGAGAAGGTTGACGAAATTGCTGAGCGAATTTTAACCATAGAAGGCCAGCCTTTGCATGTCTTTTCTGACTACCTTGAGCAAAGCCAAATACGTGAAGCAAAAGGGATCAGTGATGGTACACAGGCGTTAGAAAATCTCTTGACTGGTTTCACAACTTTGATTGGCATGCAACGCATCATACTGGCAGAAGCGGGAGAAGCCGAAGATGAAGGTACCGCGGCTCTGATGAGTGATTACATTAAAGAACAAGAAAAGCTAGTCTGGATGCTCAAAGCTTATTTGAACTAAAGCGAATAAAGCACTGTGATGCTACGGCTAACCTATTTATAGATCAGCCGTAGCCTCGAAGAAAGACACAGCTCAAATCACCTAGTGTATCCTTTTACAATTAAAACCTTTTGCACTCTGGTATACATTATTAGGCCATCAATATATACCTGCCAACAGCCATGTACCTGACAAATAAACATTCAGCGAAAGAGCATAGCTGAGCAGGCTATATTCTTTTCATGCATCTTGGTAATGCTAGTCAAGTAAGCTTATGAAAAATGCCATTTCAAGGGCCTTTTCATGAAGACTCTTAAAACGACCTGACGCACCACCATGACCCGCATCCATATCTGTTTTAAACAAAAGCAAATTATTATCTGTTTTGTACTCTCGTAATTTAGCAACCCACTTCATCGGTTCCCAATATTGAACTTGAGAATCATGTAGTCCGGTCGTCACAAGTATATTTGGATAGTCTTTTGCTTCGATATTATCATACGGAGAATATGCTAAAATACTGTGGTAATCGGGCGCGTTATTGGGGTTGCCCCATTCATCATATTCGTTGGTTGTAAGCGGTATGGTCTCATCTAACATGGTGGTAAGTACGTCCAAAAATGGCACGTGACACCCAATGCCTAGATATAACTCTGGCGCTTGGTTCGCTACCGCTCCCATCAATAAGCCACCAGCACTGCCACCTGATGCAAACACTTTATTTGAATCACCATAACCTTGCTGTGTGAGTGAACGCGTTACATCCACAAAATCATTAAAACTATTTTCTTTAAACGCTTTTTTACCATTTTCATACCAGGTGCGTCCTAGCATTTCTGAACCACGAATATGTGCAATTGCGTATACAAAGCCACGATTCAACAAACTCAATGTGGTACTAGAAAAAGTAGGGTCAATGGTAATTCCATACGCCCCGTAGCCATATTGCAGCAGAGGGTTTGTGCCATCTTTTTTAAAGCTCGCTTTTTTATATACCAAAGAAACCGGTATATTTACTCCATCTCGAGACGTCACAAAAACACGTTCACAACCATAGTCATCGCTGTTAAATTCACCAAGTACTTCTTGTTGTTTACGCAGCACTTTATTGCCACTGACCAAATCACAATCATACACCGAACTTGGGGTCGTTAGGCTTGAATAATAAATGCGGACGGTTGTTGCGCCTGGTTCTGGGTTTTGACCAACTCCTGCATAATAACACGCATCATTGAAAGTAAGCTGATAGCTCCCCCCTTGATAATCATGAACAACAAAGCGTATTTGCCCCATCTCTCTTTCCGTCACAACAAAGTGGCTGTCAAACAACTCTAAGCCTTCAAGCAACACATCTGCTCTATGTGCTACCACCTCTTGCCATTGCTGCACTTGCGCTATGTTCTGCTGCGAAGCCGTTAATAAACGGAAATTAATCGCATTATTATTGGATAATATATAATACGTGTCGCCCAGCTTATCCAAGCCATATTCATGGCCCATAGTCCTCGGTATTAAGCGCTCAAATTTCCCTTCTGGACGAGTTGCATCTAACACCAGCAAATCACTTGTTTCAGTTGCTGACAAATAAATATAGATTTGGCTTTCATCACGGCTTTTGCCAAGTCCCATATAAAACTGATGATCATGTTCTTCATAAACCAACACATCGTCACTTTGTGGTGTGCCTAATATATGCCTATATACTTGAGTACCGAGTAATGTTTGTTCGTCTTTCCTGACATAAAAAACCGTTTTATTGTCATTGCCCCAGACCAATTCACCTTCGGTGTTGGCTAACACATCATGTAAATACTCCCCCGATGCGATATCTTTAAATCTAAAAGTATAAATACGGCGACCATCTAAGTCTTCACTGTATGCAAGTAACTGATCATTTGGGCTAACAGCCAAATCGCCAACATCATAATATTCATGCTCTCGCGCTAATTCATTGACATCGAGTAACAATGTTTTTTCGTTAAGGTGCTCATCTTTCGCCCGATAGTGACATGCATATTCATTATCCCCACTCACATCACTGACATACCAATAAGTACCATCTTTGACAGGGACGGAACTATCATCTTTGACGATGCGTGCTTTCATCTCCTCGAATAATGACGTTTGCAAACTTTTATGCGGTGCCAATGCCGCTGCCACGTGTTCATTTTCCACATGCAAGTGATTCAAGATCTCGTCATTCTTTCGCTGGTCATCTCGCATCCAATAGTAATTATCGATACGCTGGTGTCCATGATGTGTCATACTATGGGGGATTTTTTTCGCTGTTAAAGCAGAGTTGATGTCGGCCACAGATTGTTCCTAACTTATTGATATTTTACTCAGTCTATCATAGTCAATTCATCTAGCCAGTGCTGATTTTAGTGTGTCTATTTTTATCTAGATGGCTTCCCACGCAACTTGCCACAATGCGCCTTCATTGGGTTCAAATTGCGCCGCGCCATTACGGCAATACTCCGTAAAAGGCCATGGCTTACAACGATAACAACGCTGAGATTTCTCATGCCAAACACGGGTACCTTGTTGATATGTTTGCTGCTCTTTTGGAAAAATATAGTCGTAGGCAGGTATTGAATGAGCTGGCTTTTTTGGCTGTACTTTACACTTAAACTCGACCTTGCACGCTATGATGCCACTGTCTGTATGGGCCATTACTGGCAGTTTCCCTCGCCCTTGTGTATTTATTTGATTCACTCTCACAAGTGGCACATGAACATTTATCGTATTCGCAAGTTCACTGCTCCAAGCATGAGCCGCGCATTGACTGTGGTAGCCAATGACCAATTGAACACACAACGCCTTCACTTCTCCAGTTGAAGTGTAAAACCTCACAGAAACAACATCACCCATATGTAGTTGTCGAAATCGAGCTAGAACACCAATTTCTTTCCAACACTCCAAGTCTTGATGTTGACTCACATACTTTACTCTTTCACTATTCAATTGCACGCAAGTATAGCGTTGAGCGCAATAAATACAACTTTTTGGCTAGTTTAAAAAAAATAGCAATCCTTTAAGACCAAAAAACCAGCGTGAAGCTGGTTTTTTGGTCGCTCTACTTAATTAAGCAGGTGAAAAACGCATTTTTACAAAACGCACGAGCTTTAAAACAAATTCAGCAGCCTTACTAAACACCTGCTGTATATCGGTCAAAATGATATATAAGCACGGTACCAATAGTAACGTGATCAGGGTAGCAAATAGCACTGCAAACCCTAGAGAGACCGCCATAGGGATCACGAACATTGCCTGCAAACTTGTTTCAAACATGATGGGTAATACACCCATGAAGGTGGTAATTGATGTGAGTGTTATCGCTCGAAAACGCGCACAACCAGCTTCAATAACCGCTTCTTTTAATGCCATGCCTTGTTTGCGTACTTGGTTAACAAAGTCAGTCATTACTAGGGAGTCATTAATAACAACGCCGGCGGCAGCAATGATGCCGTAAGCAGACATCATACTCAATTCTAAACCAAAGAATAAATGCCCCCATAGCGCGCCCACTAAGCTAAACGGGATCACTGACATGACAATGAGCGGCTGGGCATAACTTTTTAATGGTATCGCCAATAAAATGTAAACTAACAGCATCCCCATCACAAAGAAAATGGCTTGTTCATTTGCTTGTGCTTGTTGCTCTTCAATTGCACCACTTAGCTTCGTTTTAACGGTTGGAAAATTAGCAAGTAGTTCTGGTAAGATCACATCGTCAATTCGGGTGGTCACGGCTGTGGGTTCAATTGCTTCTTCATCGATATTGCCATATACATAGACTGTGCGATAACCCTCTTCTCGGCGTATTTGGCTGATCCCTGGCTTCTCAACTAAGTCAACCACGTCACCGAGCATGACTTCTTTACCCGTCGCAGTAGTGATCAGTGTATGCTTCAATGAAGAATATGCTTCGCGTGTCAATTTTGGATAACGTACCATGACACGTACCTCTTCCCCATTACGAATAACACGTTGCGCTTCGCCACCATAATAACTAGCGCCAACTTGGTTACCCACATCTCGTAATGTTAACCCTAGATCATAAGCAACTGGCTTAAGGATAAGCTGAACTTCTTTACTGGCAGGGTCGATAGATGAACTAATATCAAACAACCCTTTTTCTTGCTGCAGCAGGGTGATCAACTGTCGACCAGCCGCATTGAGCGTATCTATATCCGAGCCATATAACAAGTAACCAAAGTCACCGCCACCACCGAGGTTAATGACTTCATCCTCAACTTGAATTGATTTAACTCCAGGAATTTCTGGCATTTGTTCTCGCCAACGGCGTGTCAGTTCAAAGGTATTAAACGGGCGTAACTCTTCATCCACTAACGGTGCCATCACTTGACCATGTGTGCGGTCGCTATTGAATACCATGACATTTTTGACCATTGCCACACCAAACTCTTGCTCAACTTGTTTGTCTACAGTGAGTACAAGCTGTTCCAATTGTTTGATAGCGCTAATCGTTTGTTCATCCGAGACATTGTCATTCATGGTAATTTTTATTGCTGGAAAATCATGTGGGATCTTCGGTAAAAATAATGTGCGAACGGCACCACTGCTCAATAAAGCGAGACTGATAGCAAACACACCAATGAATGAGAAAAGTACCGTCCAACGCCATTCTACACACGTTGTCACAAAGCGTTTATACGGCCCATTTACAAAACCGAAGAAACGGCGATTAAATCCATTTCGCCAACTTTTTTCTGCCAGTGGTTTAAACTTAATTTGCGCAATGTGTGCTGGCAAAATCAGTTTCGACTCAACTAAACTGAACACTAGACATAACAGTACAACACCCGCAATGGAAATAAAATTCGCACTATCTGGACCGGTAGAAAACATCAAAGGGGCAAACACAGCCATAGTCGTCAGTACACCAAACGTTGCAGGTGTTGCCACGCGCTTTGCACCCCTTATTACGTTTTCAACGCCAGGGCCTTTCTTTTCAACTTCAGTATACGCACTTTCGCCAATGACGATTGCATCATCAACCACGATTCCCAGCACCATGATAAAGGCAAATAAAGAGGTTACATTTACAGTGATCCCTAATACAGGCATCATCATCATTGCGCCTAAAAAACACACCGGAATACCAATGGTGACCCACATCGCCAACTTAAAGCGTAAAAACAAAAACAGCATCAATGCAACTAAAAACATCCCTTGCAGCAAGTTGGTTTTCATCATGCTCAATCGACCATTTAGGTAATAGGTCATATCAACCAATGGTTTAATCTCAACACCTGCAGGCAGTTCGGTATTTTTAAGTTCGATATAGGCTTTAACGGAATTAGCCACCGGTACCATGTTCTGCTCAGTCGTTGCTTTAACTTGAATATAAACGGCATTTTTACCGTTTAACTTAAAGTAACGTTCACCTTCGGTAAATTCGTCTTTTATTGTTGCCACATCTTTTAGCAAAACTCGCGCACCACTGGCCCCTACTTTGACAGGAAGTTGACGAAACTCATCGCCATTGTAAGATTGGTTTTCCACTCTCACAGAGATAACACCAGCGCTTGTTCTGAGTTCACCTGCTGAAATATTGGCAGAGTAATTGCGGATGGTACTCGCCACATCTTCAATCGTTAAATTGTATTGACGTAACATATCAGGCTTAATTTCTATCGCAATTTCATCTAATGGCACATCAACCGACACCAAAGAAACATTACCCAACAGAAGTAATTCATCTTCTATTTGTTTTGCAATAGGCTTCAGTTGCGTAAGTGGCAAATCAGCGGCCACTGTCATCCCCACCACATCTTGACGAAATTCAGACTGACTGACCGTCAAAGGTTCCATCGCAGCTGGAAATGTCGCGATACTATCAACTCTAAGCTTCACCTTATCCAAGACATCGGTTAATTCAGCATTCGCATCCACCTTCAGTCTCGCACTACCAGTACCTCTCGAAGCTCGGTAAACTGCTTCTTCAACTTCAGTTACATCCTGTAAAGACTCTTCCAACTTGATCAGAATACTTTCTTCAATCTCTTGTGGAGATGCACCAGGATAATTTGCTGTTACCGTGATGTAATTCAGCTCAACATTAGGGAACATTTGTCGTTGGATCGTTGAATAAGTAAAAAAACCGACAAGGATAATAAACCACATTAACAAATTCGCGGCTACGGAGTTATTTGCAAAGTAGGCAATTAGCCCAGTTTGCTTTTGCTGTTCATGAGTACTCACAGTGCACACCTACCTTTTAAAGTTTTTCAGTTGTGTCATGCTGCGATGAATCTGCACCAGCTACTTTTACTGCCATACCTTTTTGTGGATATTCAGGCACTGTCATAACAATTTTCTCATTGTCGTTAAGACCTGCACTCACATAAAAATAGGCTCCCTCTTCTCTAATGACTTTTACTTCTCTTGGCTCTAACTCATTGTCCGCATTAAGCAGCCACACCGTTTGGTTATTGACCAAATCTTGCGGTAATCGGTAAATTTTATTCAGTGTTTTACCGCCAAAGCTGACTTGCACATACGATCCAAATCTAACTTCAGGTTGACGCGTTTCTAACCCATAAGGATCTTCAACACGCACAACGAGATTAACCATACGCGTATCACTGTCTACGACTCCTAAATCACGATGAATCGACGCATGACGCGTAAAACCATTGAGTCCACTTTGTTTAATTGTGGCTGCAATTCCAGTCACTCTTTCTGGTAAAAATGCACTATCAAACCCTGCAATTGGAATAACAATCTCTGCAAATTCAACATTATTTAACGTCGCAACTGGTGATCCTGTGCTCACAAATTGGCCCACACCCACATCTCGAGAAATGACTAACGCATCATAAGGCGCTTTCACTTCACAATTATCTAAGTCTCGCTGTGCTCTTTTTAACGCCGCTTTTGCTGATTTTACACCCGCCTTCGCACTCAGTACTTGTGGTTTACGCAAAAACAAGTCGGTGTGTTTACGGTTTGGAAAGCGCTTCGCTTCATCAGCTGCAACATCCGCCAATGCCCTTTCTTCAATAAGTGATGCTTGAGCGCGCGATAACTCTGCTTCAGCTTGTAATACTGCCGCCTCATAATTATCTTTCTCTATACGCATCAGGACATCTCCGCGTGCCACAATGCCACCAGAGACAAAATTCGAGTGCCATTCGATCACTTCTCCAGATACCTGTACTGACAGTTGAGTCGACTCAAATGGCTTAACTTCACCATAACTGTTTATCACAACCTGATGATCTAATGCTGACACCGTTTCAATTTCGACTATCGGCCGACTATCTACGTGCGCTTTTGCATCTGGCTCTGCTGCTAGCGCATTAATCCCCTTAGAACCGGCTATACCAATTGTTAACGCCACGAAAGGCAAGATCCATTTTAATGTTTTCGTTTGCATGACTAAATTATCCTGTAATAATTTCCTACAGCTATACTATCAAGATTAGTACCGCAATGAACGTGACATTTGTAAGATTCTGTTGCGACATCAGGCATTTTTTATAACAAAACCATTACCTCTAATACCCTATTCGTATACATAGAGGCATAATCTCCTCACTACCACACGTCATAAAGCCAGTGATATGTATATTACGAGCCCACATTAAGATCCGATTACACCTTGTACGATAAATTGAAAGACGGTAAATTAAGGTTTTATTTCTTGAGATACGAGATGAAGCAAGTCTTTATTATCATACTATTAGCATCATTAATCGGATGTACATCAACCGAACTCCCTTCATCAACCGAGCCTCAAGATCCAAGCTCATTATTCAACCACAGTCTGTTCAACGAACAAGCCGTGATTCCAGAAGCAGACATTTTCTTATTGCCAACCGCTGAGCAAGTTCAGTTTCATGCGTATCATCAAGACGCGCTAACAAAAGGGGTAAGAGAAGATAGAATCATTGCGAACTATCTAAATACTAAACTTAATGAGTTTACTTACGATGGGGCGACATTATCTGCAGCGCAAACATTGGTACAAGATGAAGGAAACTGTATTAGTCTTGCTATATTGACGCAGGCATATGCCAACTTAATTGATGTTGAAACAAGCTTCAGAGAAGTGGCATCCATTCCGGTCTACAAAAAAACAGAACGCACCTTACTTGTCTCAAATCATTTTAAAACAAAGCTCTTTGCGCCAGATGACAATCCCGAAGGATGGATCAGTGCAATACGCCCCGGTACTGTTATCGATTACTTTCCAGCACAAGATATTTACTTTGTCAGTACTGCAACAGTGGATGATCTGACGGCAAAGTTTTACGCAAACCTCGCAACCAATGAGTTACTAAATGAACAGTTTGATAAGAGCTACTCTTATTTAAAACAAGCATTTAAACATAAAAAAACAGACCCCGAGTTGATCAACCTCGCTGCCATTTTACACCGTAGGGCAGGCGATGCTGACACGGCAAAAAGACTATTTGAGTATGCTATTCAACACAGCCTTATCAGCAGTAACCTGTTATCGAGTTATACCTATCTAGCAGCAGAGCTCAACGATATGATATTAGTCAAAAAACTAGAAGCCATGAGTGAAGCCTCAGCAAAAACCCCTTTTGACATCATCAACATTGCTAGAAAAGCCTTTATGAATCAGCATTATACCCGAGCAGAAAAATTACTTTCTGAACTGGTACAGGAGTTTCCATATTTGCCAGAACCTTATTTTGAACTTGCCAAACTTCATTACCAAAAAAACAACCTCAGTACCTCCCAACACTTTTTATCTGAAGCATTACTCAAAGCAGAAGACCAGAAAAAAGCTGGTATATATCAAGCTAAATTAAGCTCACTAGAGCAATTACTCTCCAAAAGGTAACGCTAAAGTTAACAAAAAACACTTTACAGTTAACAAATTTCTAACTATGTTGGTTGTGTTCGATTTTTATACAAACGACAACTACATGTAAGGAAATTAAAATGAAAGTGCGTTATTTACTACCATTAATTGGTTCAGTATCGTTAACTACAATGGCACAAGCGCCGCTTACTGAAGCGCAAATGCTAAAATATACCAGTAAAACCAGCGAAGCGGTGATCGGTGCAAAAGAAGAAACAAACATTGTCCTGACAACCAAAGCAGGATCGTTTAAACAAACCATAACGCATCCCGATGCCAGCTATATAAAATTACACTTTAAGAACCTCGACCTAAGTGGTGGCGGCAAGTTGGTCGTTAGAAACCTCGATGGCAGTGAGCGTTACGAATACACCATCTCTGATATGAAAAAAGCCACTCTCGACGCCAAATTAGGTGACAATGGTACAACCTCATTTTCTACCATGTCAGTATCGAGTGATGCTGTTGTCGTAGAATACACAGCAGGATCGAGTAACGTCACTCCAGTCATTGATCATTATTACTATGGTAAAGAAAACGGTATCAGTATTTTAAATGGCACCGACGTCGATACTCAATCAACTTGTGGTATCAATGAACGTAAAGACGTGCAATGTTGGGCTGAATCTCACCCTGTTGAATTTGAACGCAGTCGTCCTGTTGCCCGGCTCGTTATTGGTGGCCGTAGCTTGTGTACTGGTTGGCGAGTGGGCGCTGATAACCGCATGTTTACCAATAATCACTGCGTTGAAACTGCAGCAGAGCTGGCCTCTACAGAGGTTTGGTTTAACTATCAAAACACTAGCTGTAATGGCTCAACCAGAGAAACAGTTGTTAAAGTCACGGGTAAAGATTTCTTTGCAACCGACTACACATTAGACTACACACTCTTTTCAATTAATGACTTTGCTAAAGCAGCACCATTTGGTTACTTTGGATTAGATGTACGTGACGCAACGCAAGGTGAACGTATCTATATTCCTCAACATGGTTCAGGTAACCCCAAAGAGCTATCGATTGAATCTGATCAAGATAACAACAACCTATGCCAAGTGAATCAAGCTAATGCGAATGGCCGCGGTACTGGCACTGATTTAGGTTATTACTGTGATACCATTGGCGGCTCTTCTGGCTCGCCAGTATTAGCGGCAGCAACCAATAAAGTAATTGCCCTGCATCACTTAGGTGGGTGCACCAACAAAGGGGCTAAAATTAGCCGTATTTGGCCTCAAGTTTCTTCACACTTTAACGGTATACCTGACGGTGACAATGGCTCGACGGATCCATTACCAACTGCGAGCTTCTCTGCAGACTGTTCAGCACTAAATTGTAACTTTGATGGTACTGCATCAACCTCACCAAATGGCTCGCTTAGCCAATACGAGTGGCAATTCGGTGATAACAGCAGCAATGGGTTTGGTGCAAACACCAGTCATAGCTTTACAGCAGCTGGTGATTACACTGTGTCATTAACGGTAACCGACTCTAGTGGTGCGACAGCAACAACCAGTAAAACAGTCTCAGTCAATGATGGTACAGACCCTGCTCAGTTACAAAATGGCGTCGCTAAGTCAGACTTACAAGGCAGTAACCGCTCTGAAGAGTTCTTCTATTTTGATGTACCAGCCGGCGCAACTAATATTAAATTTAACCTATATGGCGGCACTGGTGATGCTGATTTATATGTGAAAAAAGACCAGAAGCCAACCACGTCTAATTGGACATGTCGCCCATATAGAAGTGGGAATAGCGAAACATGTACAGTCAATGAAGGAGCTGGTCGGTATCACGTCATGATCCGAGCTTATAGAACATTTAGCGGTGTATCTCTAAAAGCTGACTACACTCAATAATCAACATCTGTCTATCTCCTAGTTAGACGGAGGGCGGCTTCTTAAACAAGCCGCCCTCATATATTCAAGTGCTCATACATTACTTTTGATCGTACCAAACACCAAGCCACACTCTATTTTCATTTTCCAGAAGCCTACCGGATACCCGACCCAAGCCAAAATCAATACGTAAATCACTCACACCTGCAGGTGCAAACTTTCCTAACCAACTGCTTTTTTCGATAAACGTAGTGAATTGAAAACCATAACTGTTACCTAAAACCTCATTATCTAGGTGGTGTTGATGATAATATAACCATGGTTTATTCACGCGCCAACTTACTCCAGCACCAAACTGCTGATAGTGATTTCCTTGCCTACTAGATAACGCCAATTCTGGTATGAACACTTGATTCGCCTCAATGTTGTTATCCAAAATAGGTGTAACAAATCCCCCTAATTGCAAGCTACTACCTTGGCGCAACATTTGGTTGGTTTGTATATACCAAGGAATATGAGCAACCTTTCCAGAGATATGCGCTGCAACATCATATCCCTGCCATACATGCTCCCCTATTTCGCCTTCATACCAATGCCACGACATGGCATTCGCAAGCGCAAAATCTTGTTGGTCATCAGACCAACGATAAGCCGCACCAACGCGCAACCAATGCGCGCGCTGGTCTACATATTGACGCTCCAAATCACTGATATGTGCAGCTAATTGACCCTTAAACGCCCACCTTGAATACGTCAATGTGTTTGAAAGTTGCACGAAGCCTCCTTCCCTTTTTTGCTCGTGAACAAGCTCACTTCCACCCTCATTGTGAGGGCGATGTGCAACATCAAATACTTTCCCCTGCCACTTCACTCCCTTATCTTCATAGTGAATATCCGCAAAATACCCTGATAACTTGGTTGCTGTTGTGTCTTGCACTAGGCCCACTTGCCAACTTAATTGCTCTAAGAAATCAGAGCCTTTAACTCCCACGTGAATGAGTGAACTTGATGCGCTATTGTACTGAATCCCAAGTGCTAAAGAGCTTGACTGCTGCCAAATATCATAAGGCAATTTAGGGTGAACGGGCTCGTATATTTGGGCTTCAGATAAATATCGGGTATGTTTTTGTGTAGTGTCCATTCGCGAGCTTTTAAGGCCCCTCTTTATGTTAACCGCCTGCACCTCATGACCTACTTGTGTCGAAATAATACGCAACTCAACGCCCTGTGCATTCATCGATAGAAACAACAGCGTATCATCATCTAAAAAAGTGGGATAACCAACCACCTGCTGGCCTTTGGTGATCTTTGTTAGTTTTTCTGTTTCAAATTCATAACTGTACATATCTATGTCACCATCAACACCCGCTATAAAGACAATGCTACCATCATCTGGATGCCATTGCGGATGTGCCACATATTGATAGCCTGCCGGCATTGGCACTTCATATTCAATGCCATTGTCAATGCGTCGAACAATCAATTGCCAATGGCGATTCAAACCCGTTTTTAAATAAGCTAAGGCATGTTCACTGTAGCTTAAAGTTGGAAAATCATACACTTCCCCCAACTGATGTTCTGTGAGTGGGGTGATATGCTGAGGTGAAAGGTGTATCGATACTAAATCAGAATATCCATAGCGAGCTTGTTCTGCATATACATACTTACTTTTTTTACCCACCGTAAATCGACGAATACTTGCGCCAGTCGTCAGTTGAGTGAGTGTATTGCTGTTTAATGACCAGCGAAATAGCTCACCACTGACATGATGATCATTGACGTGCTCTTTCACCCCAGACACAAACAATATGGTGCTATCATCCAACCACTGCGGGTAACGAATGCTTTCGTGGTTTCGTGATGGCAATTGGTATTGTCGCTCCCGATGAAATACCTCTGGCGCTTTATCAACAATATCCAGCTCATCGCGTGCTAATACTTGCTGCTGCTCACTGGCAAATTCTTTGGCCGCCTGAGCATTGTCTTCATTTGCATAGACATTCAAATACACAGCGCCTTGAGCATTGCGTTCAACCAACGCAAGTAGTGACTTATTTGGCGACAATGCAGGGCTATGTGCACTGAAATCTGCTTTCATCCATACTGTGTCATCCAACTGCGGCTCAGCACGTTCTTGTTGCATACTGTGATACGTATATTCTGCAATAAAGCGCTGATAAAGCTGTTCTGCTGGTTGCCCAAACACGCCTGTAAATGCGTCTTGAAAACGCCGTTTTTTTACCGCTTGCATTCTCACCCAGACAGCATCAAGTGTTTGCTCTGAGTAGTTTTTTTCGAGCCAAGCAAGAAACCGTCCCCCCAACAAATATGCCATGGTGTTAGATAAATACCGCTCGTCTGCACCATTGAGTTGGTGATAAGTCGGCAATGCTCCTTGCTGAGCAAACCTAGTTAATATTGCTTCGCTAAAGTTATCGTAGAGGCGCCCTCGTCCTGTCATCTTTGATTCTAATAATGTTGCATACCCTTCTGCTACCCAGCGTGGCATTGTTGCTTCATGCAAATCATAGAGATCCCAGCTATTACGAATGCGTTGTCGCCATCGGTTACGTGAGGGCTGAGATAAGTGGACCAAATGTACATATTCATGAAGAATAAGTAGTTGCTGCCACCCTCGACTGTTAGAAATAACCGTGTCTGATTGCGGTGGCGTGGTAAACAGTGCCATCAATGGCGAATCTGTACTGGGCAACGCAAACCCGTTTGCGCCATGGATAGGATCAAATACAACCACATCTGCAATTGCGGGTAAACTGCGATTTTGTTGCGTTAAAATAAACTGTCGAACTTGCTCTAATTCTTGCGCAGCTGATTGTGCCCATGCATCGTGACCATCAGTAAAGTGCACATTAAAATGGGCGGTACGTAACGTTGACCACTCAGGCGTCGCCCAACCCGAAAAAGAGAGACCGCAAACACTGATCCAGAGTAATAATCGCAGCATAATCAACTCAAAATAACCACCTTATATTAAGTATCGCAAATAATGGCAATTATTTAATCTAAACACTCAAAGGTAAGTGTAAAAACATATTACTAACTCGGGTGTACCGTTGGGTTTGCCAAAGAAACAAATAAGCTTAAAATACCAGCAGACACAACAAGAACACATATCGCCAGCGATGCACTTAATCCTGCGTAATACATTGCTGCTGCCACCAAAGATGCGGCACTCCACACACCAAGTCGATGTAAATAACGACTGATTGTATTACTTGCTTTAACGTTGATCAGTACAGCAATCACTAATAATAATGCCAACAAACACAGTATCACTAACATATTCACCTCCTGTTAACATTCATTATATGCTAATGATAACTATTATCAAATAAATATCGTAACTTAATTTTAAATATGCTCTGTAAGCACTTCACGATTTACAATGAAAGAAGCAAAAAAACATACGACTGTTAACCCACATTTATCTGTAGTCTACATGATGATTATGCGTCTACTTTTTGTGAGCCTTGTAAATTATGTCGCACAAGTAGGCCTCAGTACACGTGGGGTACAACCATGAAGGGGAATATTATGTGTCAGTTTTTACCAAAAAACGGTAGGTTATAGAGACTATCATTGTACCCATTTATCAAGATGGACGCGCTATCGCACCTTAAAGGTATTATCACCGCCGGTGGTGCAATAGCAAAAAATTAGGCCGCTTAAGCCCAGCGAATACGGGTAGATAAGGTGTGGCTTTCTCCAGGATTAACCACAATAGCATCATCCATAACGTTTGCCGCTTCCAAACAGAGCATCGATAAGTATTCATCATCTTTAAAGTTACTTAAACGCTGCGACTTTTCAACCCAAGGGTTCCATAAAACACATGACTGAGAGTTTTCTCTGCTCACTTCAATACGCCCATCTGGTGTATTAATCATTTGTGTAGCAGGCGCTTGGGTGTACACCATATCTGTTTCTCGCGCGAAATGTACTACCTCCTCTTGTAAGAACGGCCCCTGGCCAAACTCAATATATTGAGCACCTTGTAGGCCGTCAACAGACGTTTCATTAATAGACGGAGTTGGAAAATACGCATGTAAGGCTTGCGTCAATGTAAATGCGTTTTGGCCTAGATTGGTATTGGTTAAGCGCACCTCAATACTTTGGCCAAACAAAAATGTTACCTCTAATTTAGACTGATGCGGCCAGTAAGTGTCATCGACTAATGTCATAGGCAAAGATAAACGAACTTCCACATGGGTATCATGCTCAATAACTTCCTCAGCGCGCCATATAAGTTTGCGTGCCACCCCATGAATAGGCCATTGTGGATCACTGTGCACGCCAAACCATGGCCAACAAATCGGGATCCCCCCACGTACGGCTTTACCTTCAATGTAATCTTCGTCAGCTGAAACCCAAATCAAATTGCCTTGGCCTTTCGGGGTAAACTCTGTTAACTGTGCGCCTTGTAAAAATACCTTCCCTCGACATAACGCACTATCAACCTGTATATACTCAAGCCCGCTATCTGTACGCTGAATAGACACTGATGCAGAAAGTTCCATACTTCACCTTATTATCGTGTTTAAAAAACATTATCTAGGTTACCCAATTTACCTATCCTGAGTAAATAAATAACCGTCAATATGAAGCATCTTCATACACACCACAACCAATTCATTGCGTATCAAATCATTACTCTGCTGGGCTTATCATCATTTTCTATCCTTATAAATGACACTCCAAATCATATTAGATTTTGCGTCACACACTGCTGTACCGTCTCCACGCGTGCGTTTTATTGCAACATTTATAACGTTAATAAAATAAGGCTAAGATATTAATAATATAATTAATTATCAGATATTTTTATCAGTTAATTAGGATTAGAACACGATATGGTCTACCCTATTACTATTCTTTTTGACAACATCATATGAAGCCTATTCATGTTAAAATTTACCGCTCTTGCATTGGCAATCAGCGTATTGTCATATCCAGTATCTGCCAGCACAGATGAGTTAGCACAACTTAAACAGCAGCTTGCCAAGTTACAACAGCAAATACAAAAAATTGAAGACGACGCAAAAAAAGCGAAAAAAGCGGCGCCATCGAAGTCATCTGGTATCAAAGTAGGCGGTGCTGTGCGAACGAATTATAGTCATACTTCGTATAGCGATGGTAATAAAAATCGCGGCGGAGATTTTGATTTCGATTTATTTCGTATCAATTTCTCTGGTGATATTGGCGACGTTTCACTCAATGCTGAGATCCGCTTTTTCGATTATATGACTGCGGTAAAATACGCCTACGTTGGCTACGATTTCGCCGAACATTGGCAAGTTCAAACCGGTATTACCAAAGTACCGTTTGGCAATTGGCCCTACAATTCGCACAACTACTTCTTCAGTACAAATTACTATATCGGCTTAGAGGACGATCATGACTTAGGCGTATTATTTAAGCGTAAACTCAGTGACAACTGGCAGTTAGATTTAGGTTTTTTCAAAAACGATGAACTCGGTGGTATTGATGGATATGTGAGTGATCGCGCTGATCGTTACTCTTATGATGTCGTCGGTTATCGTCAAAGTCGTGATGGCATTTATGACAACCCTACTCACCCGATTGGCGAATATAATACCTTTGCCGCACGTTATGGATACCATATTCAGCACTCGGGTGGGACGACCGAAATCGGGTTTTCAAGCCAATTTGGTGGGTTACACGATGGCCATGACCGAGTTGGTGATAGTTTGGCTTGGGCATTACATGTGAATAGCAATATAGGGCCATGGAACATTCAGCTACAACATGGCGAATATGATCACGATATTGAAGGGTTTGATCGAATGGCTGTGGGCGCGTATGCGTTTTACGATAGTATTGCAGCGCAAGCCACCACATCCAGTGCCAACCTCGCATATAGCATGCCCGTTAAGTGGGGTGCGGTCACCGGATTACAATTTTACAATGACTTCGGTATTATTTATGACAAATCGGATGCCAGTGCTGACACCTGGATGAATGTCACCGGCGTATCGGTTGCTGCTGGTGGGCTATTTACTTACTTTGATTTAGTACATGCCAAGAATCAACCCTTTGTAGGCGGCTCCATTGCAGGTGATAGCGATGACATGGAGCGTCGCTTTAACATCAATATTGGCTACTATTTCTAATTCTGTATGGGTCTATCTGCTTAGTGGTGCGACCCTATTCCGCGTAGAAAACTTTCATAATTAACTAGACGATTTACACACACTTTATAGCCAAACCTTATTTGAGTGATCATTCAAATAAGTTTAACCTTAAATCTTACTCAATAAGAAAGGGATACCCCCATGGCTCAATTCGATATTCATACGTTAGACAGTGCACCACAAGATAGTAAACCACTACTACAAGACTCTATAAATACATTTGGGATGATCCCAAATTTACACGGTGTCATGGCTGAATCAGCGCCTCACTTACAAGCCTATCAAACATTACACACACTATTTCTACAATCCGCGTTTACCAGTGATGAAAAAACGGTTGTATGGCAAACCATTAATATTGAACATAATTGTCATTATTGCGTACCAGCGCATTCAGCCATCGCCAAATCAATGGGTGTAGATGACACACTCAACCAAGCACTCAGAGATCACACTGCACTGCCTAACGAACGGCTTGAAACACTCCGTACCACGGTATTACAGCTAGTCAGAAATCGGGGGATTTTATCTGACAAGGAACAACAGCAATTTTTCGACGCTGGTTATACACAGCAACATTTGCTCGATATTATTTTAGGCCTTGCGCAAAAAATCATGAGTAATTATGTCAACCATTTAGCTAACACTCCTGTAGATAAACCATTTGAAGCCTTTATCTAAGCGCAATACCTCGCATTTCATTGACCCTGTGATAAGCTTAAAGGAGCTGATTTACAGGGTCATAGGCATGCAGAAAAAGATAAATGGTATTTTCAATAGGTGCTTTTGGCTGCATTTAACAGGCATTGTGTTTGTTGCACTTGGATTTATTGGCATTGTGCTCCCAGTCATGCCCACCACCATTTTCTTTATTCTTGCCCTTGCGTGTTTTACCCGCTCTTCACCCCGTTTTGCAAACTGGCTGCTTAATCACCCTAAATTTGGCTATAGCTTGCAACAATGGCAAAAGTATCAGGTTGTACCACCCAAAGGGAAGTGGGGGGCGGGAATTGGTATGAGTCTTGGGTTCTTGATCTTATTGTTAAATCAACCACCCGTGTGGGTTTTAGTCATTGTTGCGGTCACTGAGCTTGCGGTGTTAGCCTACATCTTGCGTAAGCCATCATACCCACCTTTATCGGGGCCAGCTTAGCCATCACCGTAACATACGGTCAATAACAGCCAAGCTGAGTTTATAAATACTGCTGATACTGAGACAATAAGTCCTGCGTAATTTCTTTGTTCGCGTTTATTGCTTGATTAATTACCTGCAACTGCTGTGAACTAACATAGCCTTGTCGAAACATAAAATACACTGGGTTGCGATGCACGACCTGAGCGGTTTCCAACAAATGCACATAATGCCTTTGCTTTAAAAAATAACGCCCAGACAGCTCATCTTCAACCACATAGTCTAATCGCTGTTTATTTAATAAATCAAAACGTTGTTTTGCCAGTGGTAATTCTGCGATTTGCGCTGGAAAACGCGCCACCAGCTGGGAGAATGACGCTCCATAAAAACTGCCGAGATTTATCCCTATGGTCCCTTTATTTATCAAAATATGCTCTATCGTTGCCTTTACCACGTCACTATCTCGATGTGCATACAACCGCATCACCTCTTCACGATACGCCTCTGTAAATGTTGCAAAGTCAGCACGTTGCTTGGTATAGCTGGCAGCAAAAAGCATATCGATAGTGCCTTTTTTCAACTGCTCAAATGCGCGACTTGAAGAAGGAAGTTCGACAAATGACACGCAATAATTGGCTGCACTCAATATGTTTTTAATAATATCAACATCCACCCCAATAAATTTATCAGGCTGTTTAATCACATAAGGTGGCCAACCTTCGTTAATACCAACACGCACCTTCTGTTGGCAAGCAAACGCAGCATAATGCCAACCAAGCAGTACTAAAAATATAACGAGTTTAAAAGCATGGTGATTCATAACCCTTGGCATGTTCTTTATCTATTTACGTTATTATTATTTTATATCAATACTATAGCACCGCTTGTACACAATAAGTAAACTAATTAATCTCAGGTTTGGATAAGGGTTTTGGAATAGAAAGTGTTTTGTAAACAAACTTATGTACAATCCAGTGATGATATTTTGCTCAATATCAAGGCGCTTTTATGCAGTAATAGCGGGCTATTACAAATGAAAGCAACGCCGAGAGTGAGAAAAATAGCTTTATTGGGCAAATTCGCTTATCCAGAGCTGAGGTTAATTATATTTGCGCAATATGCTCTATTAATGTTGAATACCTCAAACCATAAAAGCCTCACCAAGGGTCGGTTATGGTGAAGTTTTCGCGATATAGATTTTAAAGTAAAGGAAAGGTGTAGACGCTATTGAGGAGACTCAATAGCGTCTTGGCGCGTGCCGCAGACTAGGTTACAAATTGATCAAAGTTTGCATGTAGGTCTACCACCCGTTTTGCAATATTTTGATTGGCCTCAGATGTTTCACTGGCTCCTTGCGCCGTTTCAGTTGCTAAGTCATTAATGTTATTTACACTTTTATCAATATCTCCTGCTACCACCGACTGCTGCTCGGCTGCGGTGGCTATTTGGGTATTCAAGTCATTAATTAAATCTATCGATTGCGCCGCTTCATCCAGTGTACTACGTGTCTCTCGGCTTTTACCTAAACAAGCACTGGCGCTTTCTGTTCCTTTAGCCATACTCACAACCACTTTATTGGCTTCTGTTTTTAACCGTGAGAGTAAATCTTGAATATCAGCCGTTGAGCCTTGTGTGCGGCTTGCCAAGGTACGTACTTCATCAGCAACCACCGCAAAACCCCGCCCAGTTTCACCAGCCCTTGCCGCTTCAATGGCTGCGTTAAGGGCAAGTAAGTTCGTTTGTTCAGAAATACTTTGTATTGACTCCAGCACTGTGCTGATATTATTGGTTTCTTCCACTAAAGAGGTAATGTCTGCTGACGCTTCGTTCATTTCACCAACTAAGTTCTCAATAATGTCATTGGTTTCTGTTGCAATGGCTTTACTCGACGCCACCTTATTACGCACATTCTGTGTCGCTTCCGCTGCATTTGCTGTGCTTTTTGATACATCTTGTGTGGTGGTGCTCATTTGATATACGGCCGCGGCCACCATTTCAGTTTGGCTTTTTTGATCCAATACATTTTGCTGAGTCTGACCGACCACTTGTGTGGCTAATTCAGATGACTCACCCAAACTTCGCACAATATTATTGGTACTCGCTATAATGCTACGTAAATTACTAATAAACTTATTGAACTCTTTGGCCATAACCCCAGTTTCATCTCCAGCCGACTCGTCCAGTTGCACCGTTAAATCACCATTACCGTTGGCCACTGATTTTAATCGTTCAATAAGCGCATCAATCGGGACCGTGATCGAGCGACCAACCACCAGTGATATACCGATGGCAAATACGACTGCAACGGCTGATGTTATCGCAATCCACATAATGGCAGCTTGTTCATCGTGCTCAGCTTGTAAAGAGGCGTCTTGTGTAAATTGCTGAATGTTGGCTAACAATGCAATAAGCTCTTTTTTTAATTCATCTTCCTCATGTTCCACCACAAGTACATCTTCCATCAATGAAGTAAGTGCTTGCTCTTTAAGACGATTTAGCACCGCGTCCATATGCGTATGAGCCGTCCGATAGTGTTCATTAATTAAGCGCAACTGCTGATTCACTGTCCTAAACTTATTAGCCGATGCCTCTACATGCGCTTTTGTGACAGCGTCAGCAGAAAAGTCAATGGCATGCTCAAGCTCCTTATCTATTTTGTCATCCAACGCTGAAATATCCGTTAAAAGCGAGTTAAGGGGCTGTGCAAAACTCTGCTCACCTTGATCAATTAATGATTTGTACAATAACGCGCGCTCAAATAGCACCGCTTGTTCCAGTTGATGCTCCGTTATTTCCGTTAAAAATCGGGTGAGTGGAATGTCTTCTTCGGCAATATCAAATAGCTCATTGCCAATTTTAGCCATCTGCACAAGCGACAATACGCTTACAATTAACAATAAACCCAATTGCGCAATACCCATTGCATATATTCGGGTGCCAATATTCAATCTTTTCATACACTACTCGACCTATATTTACACTTATGGTTAACAGTGTAGTTACTCAAATTAGATCACGCGATCTTTCTTCGAAAACGCCCAATAATTCCCCCAGAAAAGTAATCATTTTGCTACCCGTCAACTATCCAGCAATGCTCAATGCATATTTTTATACAATTATAATTCCCACAGTTTCTGTATTAATAGGTACGCGAGTCATTTTATATTCAGGAAACCTTTGCTAACAATACAAAGGACATCAATTTATAAGGAAATTAAAATGATCAATACATGCGTTAAAACACTACTACTCATACTCACTATGCTTTTTTCTATCAGTACGTATGCCTCATCCTCCTCACCGCTTAATTGCTATTGGAAAGAAACATATAACACCGACATGGCACTCGCTGAAACTCAGTATTGCAGCAACATCACCGACCGCTTTACCGACGAATTTGAGGTGGCCAGCCGTATGTATATTCATGCCTCTCACTTTTGTGTCGCAACGAAAAAAACGGGCTACCTGCCCAAGTTGCAGGGAACAATAACCGTTGATGACGATACCAGTTGTTATAACGATGCCGTTTACTTTACTCCCGCTCCACCAACCCGAGTTGTAAATGGTTTCACACAAACACTGCTTGACTGTCAATGGCAAGCTTTACAGGGTGCTTACGCGCAATATACCTGTCAAAACACACCTGACAACACACCCGTTCCTTTTATTGCATCTAAGGTTGCAGTCGGGGCGCATTGTCAAATATTCGATAACCCCTCAGTAAATCACACCCTAGAATCTGGCGTAATAAGCACCAACGCAGCGAGCAACTGCCAAGTTGGTCCAGTTTATTTTCAAAAACATCCTGAACAACAAATCATCAATGGTGTCACCGTATCTTTGCAACAGTGTCAGTGGGAAACCGTTAACGCAACATTCAAAGTAAGAAAATGCAAAAATATTAATAATCAAGGCCTCGAACTCGTCGTGTCGAGTATTTTCAACAATCAACAATACGACTCGTTAGAACATGCCAATCAAAGTATACCGAACGGCGAACTAATCATGGATGAAACACTCAACCCACATAATCCCCCAGTCTATTTTCGCGTTAACCCTTAATTGATCACCGCCCACTCTGAGTTACTCAGTGAATGGACTATAAGCCACAAAAAGCCCGCGTTCTCTCATAGGCTTTTTGTGCACTCCACCACGCTCAATGTAGAAATCTCTATTTAACCTCAGGTTTGGATAAGGCTTTTGGAATAGGAAATATTGTTGTAAACAAACTTACGTACAATCCAATGATGATATTTTGTTCAATATCAAGGCGCTTTTATGCAGTAATAGCGGGCTATTACAAATGAAAGCAACGCCGAGAGTGAGAAAAATAGCTTTATTGGGCAAATTCGCTTATCCAGAGCTGAGGTTATTTACACCAAAAAATAGGCAGTGTTGTAGGGGTTATACTCGACACATAACAGGCAAAGTCAGTGATGTGTTTGCGGGGGGAATGACCCTCGTATTTAAGGGGGCGGCTATAACACGGCCGGCCATATGCCAGCATATTTCTTTTTAGTGGTACTTGAGCATAGGTGCTGTATTGCCTACAATGGCGCATATTTTACTCATAAGAAGTCATGCTATGAACGACACCACATCACAACCAACACTCCCAGATCGCCTTTCTATCAACCCACGCAGCCGTTATCACGTTGCGGCGGTGTTTGAGCATGATATTGGTATTAAAATCAATGGTAAAGAGCGTTTTGATGTTGAAGAGTACTGCATTAGTGAAGGGTGGATTAAAGTGGCGTCTCCTAAGGCACTTGATCGCAGAGGCCAACCTTTACTGCTGACTGTCAAAGGCACTGTGGAAGCATTTTATCGCTAAAACAGCCTCTGCCACGATTGTTGCTTGTCAAATGCATCGCAACGACAAGTAACAATCAAATTGTGTACAACTCACCATTTTGATATTTCAATCAGCCTATCAAGTAAAACGCATCGACAAAAAAAGCCATACATGTCAGCATTACTAACATATACAGCTTTTATTCATAACAAGTTAGGGGTCTTACTTTCAGCGCTATATCACGCCTAGGGGATACTACCTATGGCTGATGACCACAGCGATATACACGCGTTACTTTTTGCTCAGTTCTACAATTAGTTTCTACGGTGCGCGTATGCGTACTGGTTTTAAGCTGATTACTCGTTAAACCAATTGAGCCCGTGTATTTATACCAATCAATCGTTTTGAAACCATCCGGTTTAGTGTACCAATAGGTCCCCGTTTCATGCTTATATTGTGAGCCAGGACAAGATTTACTTTCATCTAAAACGCTGCTGCCGGTTACATAACGCGTCATTGGTAGAGGAAAATCAGGTTGGTTCCATAAATGCCCTAACCAAATTGTACCTTGGTAACCACAATGGCGTTTGGTTTCTGTGTATGTTTGCGTTTCTGTATCACACACACGCACATTACGTACTTCTACATCCCAATACCCTTGCCCACCAGGGCAGTTTCTTCTCGCTTCTGCAGTCACACTCGTGAGTGTTACTACCGCGGCAATTGCAGTTAAAATTACTGTTTTCATACCTATCCTTATACATTAATTAAATTTTGGCAGCTTTATAAATTAAAATGTTGACGCTGCTCTTTAGTAAATATGGCTTTAATTTCAGCCAACTTTTCCGAGTCCACAACCACAGCAGGGAAAGCATATGGACTGCCTGACGTACCTAACGTGTTGTCAGATACTTTGGAATACACATATTTTGATAGACGAGTAACTTCAGATTTTTGATACTCATCTAAGTTTAGAGATTTAACCGCATGCAACAGTGATTGTTGCTTTTGATAAACTTGTAAATTAGCTTGTTCCGATTCAAATGCCTGATAGTCTGCCAATTGCGCTTCATTCAACACACTTGCTAAACTGGAGCGATATGCCATCGCATTCGTAGACAAGGTATCCAGATACTCTTGTTGATAAAGGTCTGTGTCGTCAGGCCCATCATTAGCTAACTGACTAAAGCGCTGCCAAGATACAAAATCTTGCGCGGCTTTCTCATCAAGTAGTTTTTCCACAGCCTGCTGTCGATTTTCATCCAAAGCGAGCTGTCGAGTGAGCTGTAGCATCACCGGTTTAACCGAATACACTGCCAGTTGGCTTTTGATGGTTGCGATAGACGCAGCATCAAGCTCACCGTCATTCTGCTTTTGTTTAGGTAATGCAGTGTCTGTTGTGTGACGCTCTAGCACAACTGAAGGTAAAGGCGGCTCAAGGTGCTTAATACGCTCCCTCAACATGGCATTTTCTTGCTTCACCTCATATGAATTACACGAGATAGCAGGAACATCCTCACTCAGCGAGGTAACTTCATTTACGGTTGGCTCTTTTGATACGGCTTTAACGAGTGACACGCTAGCCACCCCGCCACATAAAAAAGCCACAATTAAGTACCTAATCATTTTATCTCCCTCAACCCCACACTAAGGCTCAAACACTTTTCATACGCTCCGGCGTCAATATCAATGTCGCATATCACAATGAACCACCGATGCAATCAATGGATGTCATCATTGGTTATTTCTCAACAACTGTAAATGCCAGATAACATTTAGTAATATTTGCTAATGAATTATAATATTTATTAAAATCAATAATTTAAGTTGTTTGTTTTTATTTAAATAAAAGAAGGGAGGGAGTGAGTACAGGGTATGTAAGCCAGATTTAACATCACCAGATTAGGATAAAAGTGAGGTTTTGGCTCATTGCTTTACAACTCTAAGCAGCAAAAATATCGACTGGAATATACGTGCAAAGTGTGAATTATTGACATTATTAACCTTTGCTGGTTGGTCAGGTAGCCACCAACAGAGGTTAATAAAAGCGATAGTAAGCTAGTTACTTAGAGCTGCGCTTTGAGATACGCGTCTACTTTTTCTTTGCCAATGACCGAAAAGTGCTTGGTAAGAAAATCGGCAAGGCGCTCTTTTTCGATATCCAGTAAATTTTCAGCAGGCTTAAACTCAGTGCCATCATAATAACGCGCGACAGTACCTTCGCCATCCGGACTACCATGACCTGCATCTATGGAGTCTCGCCATTTTTTAGCATGTTCACTCCACTCAGTCTGATCCACGATTTGTGGCGCACTAAACCATACATTCCAACTTAACACGTTACCATTTTGCAGCATATTGCCCGACGCCAAATTGAAAAAATCCATAAATAACTGGTTAAAATCATCAACTATATCGTGACCTACTTTTTCAACATCGCCAATTTCTACATTTAAATGCGCAACATCCCATGCCTCATCTATATGCTTAGCGAACGCGGGAATATCAAAGTCGTGACTTTGCCCCTTTCTGAGCGGGAATATCACTTGGTTTGGATCACCCGGCAAAAAAGTTTTCACTACGATTGCAGTCGTTTTTGATAACGGGAATGGTAAGTTCATAGCCTGAAATAAACTTTCTAATAGCTTGAAAGCCTTAGTTGTTTTTGCACTTGGGCTAAACCAAATTTTACCTACTACAGACATATCCGCTGCCATTGTTTTATTCGTTTCATTCACCCAACCTCGCTGGCCAGTGACGGTGACTTCAACGTTTAGCGCACCAAATGATGGTGAATAAGCCCCCTGTTGAGGACAAATAATGGAATAAACGCGGCCCTCATTGGTATAGCCTATACGGGAAATATCGGGTGCAAACATTTGATAGCACCTGCGTGTATTTTCTTCGTCTTTACGCGTTTCCCAGCTAAATTCTGGCCATAAAACCTCTTGCTGACGTTGCAATTTATCAATATTCGCCATGTTATCTAGCATATGTAACGATGATAAATTAGGATCTGGATACGAAAATAATGCATTTGACTCTTCGAATCCACCTACCCATCCTGGTGCCGGTTGTTGGTTGTTTTTAATCGTCATATTATTGCTCCTTGATTGTTAAACAGTCTGTCTTGAAGTAACCCTTGTCTTTAAACTGGTTCAGCGCATTATGTAGGCAAGTTTATAGTAGGTGTTACAAAAGCGTTATTACAACAAATTACAATAGGCTTCATTTATACCTCATCACATAAGTCAACGTAGTGAGAAGGGAAATTATTGAAAGAGATTTTAGGAGGGGAAATCGTCTAACCTTTGTTTAAGATAATCAAGAAGTAAGTGAGTGCCAACAATCATAATTTAACACCGGTGTGAATAGAGAGCTGGGGAGCTTTCCCCAGCATTGGTATCGTTATTTAACCTCAGGTTTGGATAAGGGTTTTGGAATAGAAGATGTTTTATAAACCAACTTACGTACAATCCAATGATGATATTTTGTTCAATATCAAGGCGCTTTTATTCAGAGCTGAGGTTATTTAGATAGCTTTTTCCAACCCGTCCATACTTCATCATCCGGATCAGCTTGCTGCTTACGTTTTTTCTTACCTGTCCCTTCGGGCTTAGCCATCGGTTTATCTGCTGCAAGTTCAGGGTTAACATCATCAGCCTCAAACCCAGAAATTTGCTCTCGCTCAAGTCGAATTTTGTTTTTCTTTTCAATGATTTTAAAGTGATGATAGTCATCATGATCAATCAAAGATAACGCCAGCCCAATTTCACCGGCACGACCACTTCGACCAATGCGATGCATATAATCCGCAGGACTTCTTGGCAAGTTAAAATTAATCACAACAGGGAGCTTAGCAATATCTAACCCTCGCGCCGCAATATCAGTGGCAATAAGTACCTCAATTTCACCTGACTTGAATGCTTCCAACGTACGCGTGCGCGCCGCTTGCCCTTTGTCACCATGAAACACTTTGGCATTAATGCCCTGCTTTTCTAATTTTTGTGCCAAATGCTCACAGTGATTTTTCGCATTGACAAAAATAAGTGCTTGCCGCCACTGATGCTGCTGAATTAAGTGCGTTAGCAGGGCCGTTTTTTGCCCTTTGTTAACTGTAAATACCCGCTGTATCACGGTACTTGCATCGCGACTTTGAACTTGAATTTCAACAGGATCAATTAACAGTTTATCTGTCAGTGCTGTTACTTGCTCAGGAAAAGTGGCAGAAAATAACATGGTTTGCTTTTCACTTGGCATTAAGGCCAGTAACTTAGATAACTCGTCAGCAAAACCGAGTCCCAGCATGCGGTCGGCTTCATCTAGTACCAAGGTACACACTTTATCGAGTTTTATGGCATTACTGGCAATTAAGTCAAGTAATCGACCTGGCGTTGCCACAACAATGTCACTGCCTCCGCGCAGGTTTTGCATTTGCTTATTAACCGACACCCCACCAAAAACAACCGTTGTTTTAATTGTACCATTAAAATGTGCAGCATAAGATTTAATGCTATCAGCCACTTGCGTCGCCAACTCGCGGGTTGGCACTAACACTAACCCTGAAACAAAATTGCCTTTTTCACGCTTTGTAGACGTACTTGCTTGCAGTTGCTTTGATAGCTGTTGTAACAATGGCAATGCAAATGCTGCCGTTTTACCCGACCCCGTATTCGCTCCAGCAATTAAATCACGTCCAGCCAATACACTGCCAATCGCCTGTGCTTGAATTGGCGTCGGGGTGGTGTATTTCAATTCAGCTAATCGCGCCAATAAAGGGGGGATCAAGCCAAGATCAGTAAAGTTACTAGGCGGTGTCGCTAAGGTCATAAAGGGGTCAGCTCAATGCTAAAAAAGTAGCCGGCGATTCTAGCGTATTTTTGAACAGTTTAGTTAGTATTATCTGTGAAATGAGGCGATTCTTATAGGTAAAACTGGCATTATGTTTCACAATCCAGCCATATTCGCTCATCGCCTAACCCATCAGCACGGTACGTTTAACGCTTTAAGTATGACTCACCGCCGATTGCTCAACGGGGCAACCTTGCACGCGACATACCCCTTCGTTGCATAATCGACATATCTTTCGTGCATCACTCACATCATGTGTCACAGTACGTAATGCCTGCTCAAGAATAGGCAACAACAGCTGCTGTTGTTCCACCGTTATTGACTGCATTATTGATTGTGTTGCGTTCGCGCGAGCCGTTAATATTTGCTTCGCACGCTGCACACCTTCATCCGTGAGTCGAATGACTACAGAACGACCATCCATTTCACTACGGCGACGTTCAATCAGGGCTTCACTTTCCAAGCCATTAATCAACCGCACAGCACCTGAGTGTGTCAGGTTCAAAATTTTCCGTAAAACATCAATACTATCATCCGGGTGATTATAAATAGTCACAAGTGCGGTAGCCGCATTCGCACTACGACACCCCACGGTATTGACGTGTTCATCTATCGTTGCAGTTACCGTCGTTGCAAACGCACCGAGCAAATTATTTATGTAAGTATCATCTTTCATGCGGCCATTATATATGACTCACTCACGCATAAACACCCATTTCTCACCACAAAAATACATGACTAAGTCATATATTTCTCGTGACAAGCGCTCTTGAACTATATATGATCGAGTCATATATAATTTATAGAGAGCCTTGATGATCAATTACACCATCACAAAAAAAGCGGTCGTGAATGCCATACAAACACTCATACTGTTTGCAGTCATACTCTTCACATTCAGCATATCGGCACATGCTAACAACACATGGCAAGCACAGAAAAAGTTTGTCGACGTCTTTGGTAAAAAAATGGCCTACATCGAGCGCGGTGAAGGTCGCCCTATCGTATTTATACATGGCAACCCCACATCGTCATATTTATGGCGAAATGTCATTCCACACGTCGCAGGTCAAGGCCGTATCATCGTTGTTGACCAAATGGGAATGGGCGACAGTGATAAGTTACCGGCTGAAGAAACAGACAGATACCGCTTAGTCAGTTATACAAAGTATTTCGCTGAATTTATGCGTAAGATAAACGCCAAAACAGAAGTGACCTTAGTCCTTCATGACTGGGGCGGCGCTGTTGGTTTTGATTGGGCATTTCACAATCAAGCCAGTGTACGCGGTATCGCTTACATGGAGACCTTTATAAAACCATTAGAATGGAAAGACTTACCGAAAGACTTTCACCCTACACTCAAAGCAGTACGTGCTGAAACAGGGCTAAAGTTAGTCCTTGAAGAGAATATGTTTATCGAAAAAATGCTGCCAAGTGTCACAACCCGTGCATTAACGCAAGCACAGATGGATGAATACCGCCGCCCTTATTTACACTCCGGCGATGACCGACTACCAACATTACAATGGCCTCGTGAAGTGCCCATTGCAGGCCAACCTGCTGACGTAGCAACCCGCATTGGTAATTATTCCAAATGGCTCACAACCAGTAAGGTGCCTAAGCTATTCATTGATGCAGAACCTGGGGTATTCATTACAGGTGATGTACGCAAGTTTGCCAAAAGTTTACCGAACCAAACCATCGCCACGGCCAAAGGGTTACATTTCATGCAAGAGGATGACCCTGACACCATTGGTAAAGCAATTTCTCAATTTTTAATTTCCCTGCCATAGTGCTGCTTATTTGAAAGTGGAGGAAACTCCACTTTCAATCCTTTAAAAACTCACTGGCTAACCACAACTAATGACTCTCTCTTAGCGGCATATTCAAGCACACTATTCATTGTGACATCACTCTTACTATTGAACATTACAAGTTCATATATTGCCTTCAATAGAATCACTTACAAATAAAGTACAGCGCGCTGATTAAAAACCAACACATTTGAAAGCACGTCATTGCCAATGCGCTCCACCAGAAAATATGAGTGAGCAAGGTGACGCCGCTGCACTTTAAAAATCATATGATTGATATTTATACAGTCATAACCAATAATATTAACCGTAATATATTATTTATGCTGTTAAGTAGTGATTAAAACAAACAAGTACCTATACGCAAGCTTAAAATGGAGCTGTATTACATGAAGAAACTGAGTTTTTTAAAAGCATTTTTTATTATGTTATTGAGTAGCATGCTCATTATTGCCTCTGTCTCTCCAATTATTTACAGCAGTGTTTACGATATCATGATGGAGCTAACTTTAAATAAAAACAGAGAACAAGCTGAACGACTTGCTACATTAGTTTCGTTAGATTTAGAAAGAGGAAAAAGCACGGAAGCAGCCCTCGCTCAAATACAAGCTATGTTAGAAAGCACCCCACAAAGTGATGAGCATTTTGCGTGTATTGTTCAGCACGAAAATAGGGTTATTGCGCATCCTAAACCTTCCAACGTAGGCAAAGACGTAACCGGCTGGACTCTTTCTGATGGTATTGAAACAAAAACCTACACGCAATCGGCAGGTGAAGGGCTCCCTTTTGGTGGAATTCAAACAAGAACGAATGGCACACAAGACATCACCTTTCAAGTTCCTATTAGTACGCAGCCTTGGGCTGTTGCAGTGCATACTAAGCTAGATCTCATAGGCCTCTACACCCAAACAATCCTTAAAAATATTGCTTACTTTGCATCGGTTATTTTATTTTTATTATTGCTGATAAGCGCCTATTTAATTTCAAATCAAAAAACATAAACCATTCTTTTGATAAAAATAAAACCTGTGATTTTACTGTATTAATTAAGCATCCTTGGAAAATTCAAATGCTGACCATAGAAAAGAAGATTACCCTCTGTTTTGTTAGCTTACTTTTAACACTCATCATCGCCAGTATCACGTCGGTGGTTAAAGTGGACAATTTAACTCACCTATCGAGAAAAATACAAACTATCTATGAGCCGTCAATACAAGCCAATTTACGTATGACAAACGCCATTAACCTTTCCATGCTGAATATTCAAGACACCCTACTGTTCAATCATGCACAACACATTCGACAAAGACAGGCTACATGGTCAATTATCCACAAAATGCACAGTCAGCTAATGAATTATGCAACGCGGTGGCACAATGATGAGCATCAAGCCCAACTGCACTTAATCGTGCCGCTTTTAACTGAATTAAAAGCACAGCAATTAGCAATTGAACAACTCAGTAAAAACAATAACTCTGTAGCAGCCATTAAACTCATGCAAGATCAGGTTATTCCACTTAAAGATAACATTCTAACCATCTTAAGAAAAATACTAGACCCACAGAAATGGGAAATGGCGCGCATCTTTAAACAAGAAGAAAAAAGCGAAAAAAACTTACAACATATTACGCTGGGCTTTATGCTATTGGCCATCTTTGGCAGTATAGTTGTGACAATCGTTCTGGTCCAAACCATCATTACCCCTTTAAAAAATACCGTCACATTGGCCAACGATGTCGCTAAAGGGAACTATAACGTTGATCATACGCTATTTAATCAAAATGAAGCGTTAGACAGCGCGTTAAAAACCATGGCCATACAGCTCCAAGACACTGCACTGAAAAATCAGCAACAACAGCAACGATTAATGTTGTTAAATGACTCACTAGAGCGCTCTAATGAAGAGCTATCACACTTTTCTTATCGCACATCTCATGATTTAAAAGCCCCCTTAGTAACCATTCGAGGGTGTGCCAGTGCCATTATCGAAGATCTTAACGATCATTATTACGATGAGGCAAAAAGCACCGCGGCACAAATAGAAAAACAAATTAGGAAACTAGAAACGCTCATTGATAATATTTTAGATCTGTCGAAAGCTGAGTTGCAAGAATTTACCCACGACACCATTAACTTGGCATCTTTATTTACTGATATAAAAGCAGATTTAGACAATGTCTACTTAGACAAACAGGTCGACATCTTAAGCGACATTGACGAGCACATACGATTTGACGCACCTAAAGTAAGAATTGAACAAATTATCACTAACCTAATATCAAACGGCATTAAATATGCGAATAAAAATCAAAAAAACAGCTATGTAAAACTCACCATTACACAAGAAGAAAATAACATACGCTTCATGATTGAAGATAATGGATTAGGGATCCCAGTTAAATTCCAAGACTCTGTATTTTTAATGTTTAAGAGATTTCACCCTCACACTTCCAGTGGAAGTGGGTTAGGTATGTATATTGTTAAAAAGCACGTTGAAAAGTTAAATGGCACTATCACTTTTGAAAGCTCTTCAAAAGGGACTATATTCAAAGTATTAATACCTAAGCTGTAAGCAGTAAGCATTAAAGACTTAAAGGACTAGTTACGATGAAGACAATTTCTTCTATTCTCGTTATTGATGATAATCATGCCGATGCTTATTTGGCAAAAAGAGCGTTGATACGTGCCAAAGCCATCAACGATGAAGCAGACATTTTTTTTGCAACCGATGGCGAAGATGCGCTGAACTTTTTAAGCGACATTGACCAAAAAAGAGCATTATATGGCGCGGATAAATTTCCCCCAACTTTGATACTGCTTGATATAAATATGCCCATTATGAACGGCTTTGAATTTCTAGATGAGTATCAATCATTAAATAAGCAAGCAGCGTACAACTCTATCATCGTCATGATGCTAACCAGTTCGGAAAACCCCTGTGATTTAACCAAAGCCTCCGACTATGACTGTGTGAAAGATTTTATCGTCAAGCCGCTCAGTAAAGAAAAGATTAGCCATATCATGGCTTCTTGCTTTGAAGGGTGAGCATCACCTTTGTCTAAACGACTTTGAAAACTTGTCTGAGTGTGTGGTAGAAATCACGCTGCAATGCTTCTTTCAAGTTTACGCATCTCGTCTAATGTGCAGAGAAAAATTGAATGTCGAGGATTTAAAATTGGGAAGTGATCACCTCAATTGCTTATAATAAAAACACAACTGGCAGTTTCCATTTCGCAGAATGAAATGGAAAGCCCACTTAATACTTGGGGTGGAACTATTGTTCACTCACACAAATGTGGTCGATTAATAAAGCCTTTTACTGATTTTCACTGAAAACCTTTATTAATGGTAATGGAATATGAGCAAAGTTCCTTAAGAAAAGTGTCCTGATTTAGTTGTGTAGAACACTTATTTTTAACTTGATATAACTACACATGATAAACCATTGTAAACAGCTACTATTGTCACTTATTTATTGCTTGCTATTAGACTCTTTAACAAACCTTGTTATTACTTTGTCGCGTTTCTGAAAAGACAGTAGACACTTTTGGTGCCATAAAACTCATTAGAATCGGCAGTACTACGATAGTGAGCGTAGTTGCAATAAAAAGACCGACCGTAATGCTTATCCCCAGTGGTTTTAATATTTCTTTTCCTGCACCATAGCCAATTGCCAGTGGTAACATTGCGACAATAGTTGTCAAATTTGTCACAATAAGCGAACGAAAGCGATTACGTAATGCGCCTATTACGGCCAATACCGTCACCATGCCTTGGGCACTATTTCGATTAAAAAAATCAAGTAGAAGTATTGAGTTATTGACTGTTAAGCCAACCAATATCAACATCCCCAGCATAGAATTAAGAGATAATGTACTGTCAAATAAATAGATTGCGTGAATGGCTCCCGTAATACCAAATAAAATAGCTGTGCATATCATCAACGCACTGCGCATTGTGCCAAATTGATAAAGTACAATGATAAAAACCATCAAAATCGAAAACACCAAAGTTGTTTTTAACGACTGAAGGCTTTGTTCTACTTCTGTTTTGGAATTTTCTACTCGCATTGGAAGCACATCTTGATCGAACTCTGTTTTAAGCATACTTTCTAACGCGGCAATAAACTTTTGATTATCTACTTGTACCGCTTTGTCAAACCAGATTTTAAGCCTGAACATCGCCCTGCCATCTCGCGACGCAAACTCCTTTGCTGTCTCAACGGCTGAAAGAGTTGTCACATCTTGTAAAAATACATTTTTACCTGCAAATTGTACGGGGGTTTGCAAAATAGCTTCAACAGAAGACTTATTATTTGAAATCGATACTTTCAGTGGGAAAAATCCTTCATCCAACTTAATTTTATATAAAGTAAATGGACTAGCGGTGAATTTTAAATATTCAGTTAAATCGGCAATCTCCGAGTTGTAATTTTGCCCAACTAACAATCTATCCACCAAATTATTTCTGAGATTAAGCTCTAATTCGTTGTTTTTAAATAGCCTTGGCGTCACATCACTGCGATATGTACTTGGTCTATCTTTGACCCATTGATATGACTTTTTAAGTAAATCCCGATTAATATGCTCATTATCATGGTTAAAATAAAGCGTCAGATCAGGATGGTCCTCGATCTTCAATGCGCCTGTTATCCAAGGTGAATAGGTTACGTCTTCACCAAATGCGCTTAATACGTGTTTTAAAGAGCCATAAAATGCATCGAAATTACGATAAGACACCAAGTGAACAGTCAAATATGCATACTCGTCTCTAATGTCACTATATATATACTTTATATGCTGCCCCAACTCATCTCTTAGAGCGCTTTTAATCGGAGCCAAGGCTGCTAATTTATCTGAATTCGACAGGCCTGATGCAGTGAATGGCATAAAAATGTCAACAATTTCTGCTTTAGGCTGAGCAATGACCTCCCTCTCAATTAACGTAGGAATGCGCATCAGCACATATAATATATAGAAAATGACCAATACTAATACCCATGTTTTCAATGTCTTATTAGACAAAAACTGTGACATGACCTGTTCAAATCTTACTGATGGCTTTTTCGGTGAAAAATGCCTTTTCTTTGCAAAGGCTAAGAAAATAGCGGGTAAAAAATATAAGCTAATAAACAGTGACACACACAAAATAGACACAATAACAAGCGCCATATCACGTAAAATGGCAGAGATCATTGGTGCACTAAATACCAAAGGTAAAAACACAATAATAGAAGTCAAAGTAGAAGAAATAAGCGAAGGCTTGACTGATCGTACGGCCTCAATAATCTCTTTCTCACTCGTTAGCGCCTTATTTTGACTGTGTGTGATCCGGTCGATGATCACAATCGCGTTATCTACGACCATACCAATACTTATACCCATAGCACCCAAGGATAAAATATTAATACCAACACCTAATACTTGCATTGCAATTATGGAGATAGAAAGCGTAATCGGCATGGTTATGACAATCAGCAGTGAGGTAGAAAACCGACGATAAACCACGAGCACAACAAACGCAGCAGAAAACATTCCAACAAACAAAGAAACCACAATATTTAGAATAGCCGCATCAACAAATTCTTGAGGGTCGTTAAGCGAAAATACATCACCTAGAGGTCCTGCGGTGACCTCTATGACTTCTTTAACTTGTTTTGCTAACCAATATTGATTGGCATCTGGTTCAGGCCAAACACCAATAACAACAACAGAAATATCATCATATTGGAATAACCGATTACCTTGCTCTTTGATAAGTTGTATCTCTGCAACTTCAGCTAACAGCAAAGGCTTACCTGGGTTTGCAGTGATAGGAACAGCGCGAATATCCGCTAAATTCGAAATCCCTTGGGTGAGACGAATATTCACTTTTCCTTCACTGCTCGACTCTAAAACCCCAACTGCTTCATCATACCTATACTGACGTAAGGCACTCAAAACATCTTGTAACTTGACATTATTTTCTATTAAAGCAAAAGGATTGATTTGTATATTAACCATTTCTGTAGAGCCACCAGCAATCATGGTTCGGCTAACCCCTTTAATCGCTTTTAGTTGAGGTTCTAAAGTTTGCTGAAGGATTTTTGCAAGTTGATCTACTTCGTACTTATTCGCTTTAATTGCAAGGTAGCTTTCTGAGGTTGGATCATAATAGGCAACTTTATAGCTAGGTAAGTGTTTAGGTAGTTGTGCCTGGTACATTGCACCAAATCGTGCCGCTTCTTTTTTGGCAATTTCTGGCTTTATGTACCAGTCAAATTGAATCACATACTTAACTTGTCCATTTTTATAAGTACCATCCACTTCAGTCGCACCATCCATATCTCTCAGTGAACGCTCAATCTTATTCCCCCACTCTTGATAAAAGCTATGAACATCTTGGTCGTAATAAAATGAAAGTTGAATACTTGGTTTACTGATCGTCGGATAAAGTGATATGGGCAGTTGAAAAAACCAGTTCAACCCAATCAAAAATAGTATGACCGTTACAGAGATATTGAATCTGGTTTTTAATTTATCATCCATGGTTATTTTTTATTGTTATATTTACTAAGGTATTAGGTTTTAAAAAGTGTTTACACTTTTTATCTTCTTTACAGCGCTGAACATCAAAAGCAACTTCGATATTGGCATAAGGGACTTGGCCTTCAAGATAGTTAACCGCTTTTACTTGCCCTTGAATGGATACCGGTCCACGCTCTGGAGAAAAAGTAACTTCCAAATCCTGCCCTATCTCTATTTGATGGATGTTATGTGAAAAAACAGGTGCGACGATATGAAAATTGTCTCGCTCAACTAATCGCATAATTGGTTGGAACTTATTCACTCTATCTCCTTGCTTTAAATAAGTCTCAACTACAATATTATGCCCAGTATCGTTGATAATTTCTTGATTAATAACGCCGTATTCAATACCAGATACTGCCGCCAGCTTTTGACCTTTTTCAATATATTGCCCTCCCCGCACATTCACTTGCCTTAACACACCTTCAATATTTGAAATAATTAAATGATGTATTTCATATTCAAGCTTGCCAAGCAGATAAAACTCCGTATCAGAACTTTGCGCACTGTACGGTAAGCTTGCTATTAATAGCCAAGATAATATCTTTATATAAACTTTATTCATGGCAAACCTACAACACTGACTTTTTTTCTAACTTTGTATAAATCAGATATTATCAATGAGATAGATACGAACACCATCAACATTGCACCGAATAACGCAATAAGCAAAGCATGTTTAAAACCACCACTTTGATAAAAAGCTGACACAGCCAAAACAACGAAAGCAGGAAGCAAGGTATTTAACATCAGTCGAATAGACGATATTTTTCCTCTTACCTTATCATCAGATAACTTTTGTACCGTAGCGCTCCATGCAACCACTGAAAGTGTGCTAGAAACCCCCATTAAGAAAATAGCGAGAAGGGTGGCTACACTCCCCAGTTTAAAGTAGTAGCAGCTCAAAAATAGCATCAAACTAAAACTCGATAACAGTGTGAATAATAGCTTGTACTCGGCATTTATTTTAACCCGGCTTGCTACTGCCCCTGTTATGATGGCACCGAAAGCAAAGGCGAGTTCTAAAATGAGTAACCAATTTGTATTGTTATTAAAGTTATATTTAACAACTGGCGCCAATAGCAAATTAAAAATCCCAAGCGCCATAAAATCAAATGTTGTAATGACAAGCGCAATCATCAGTATTGGATTCGACATGATAACTTTTAATGTATATCGCCAATTCAGTTTTTTCTCTCGTTGCGTTCGCGCAATATCTGAACGATTGTTATTATCTATCTGTTTGAAAAAAATATAATATGCTACGGCAGAAATAAATAGAAAAAAGGTAATGGTAGAGGGGATCAACTGCTTCGATTCAAAGCTGAGTATGATGCCACCAACCACTAACCCAAAAATTTGTCCCGACTGCAAACTTGCAGAAATGATAGCATTTAGCTTTTCAATATTATCTTTATCAACCACGCTCGGAATAAGTGTAAATACAGCATTTTTTGTGAAGGGCTTAGAAATCGTAATTGCGGCAGCAAACGCAACGAAAATATATAGATTTTCATTGGTTAAAAAGCTCATCAAAGACAGCAAAAGCAGTACGGCAGTCAAAGTATTTATACTGACCAATAAAATTTTTCTTGGTCCAAATTTGTCTGTAATACTGCCCGAAAAGCCTTGCAACAACATAGTGGCCAATAACTCCACAAAAAACACCCCAGCAAATGCCCATAGCTGCCCAGTCATATCATACAACAGCTTTCCAATAGTGAGTGTAAATATGCCTGAGGCAACATTGATACTAAACTCGCCCGCACCTATCCATTTCATTGTTTAACCCTTAGCTATTTTTCCAACTGACGTGTAGCTGCAATTGCTTCAATGCATCGGTTGCATTTTGGCATGCGTGCGCCAAGCTATCTCCCTGACACAAAGCCATCGCTGTACGATCATAACTATGGCGTACTAAGCCCATATCATCTCCCTGTTTCTTTAGCACTTTTACAAATTTCACATGTTTTGGCTGCTCAGCTTGAGCAATGCCATGACACGACTCAAAACATGTATTTTGATTAAAAACAGGCGCAATATAACGTACAGCAGCGTAACCTTTTTTAGGTAAATCTTGTGGAATACGATCTAACACAAACTCCCCTAGTGACTGATCAACCGTAAGCTCTATGAGGTTTAAGCCTGTGGTCAGCTCCACTAAATCCGCAATATTATCTCCTCCCATTCGGGTATGAGTTTCAATGAGCTGAGGGCCTTCAGATGTCAAGATAACTTCACTGTGGCTCGGCCCATTATCGACCTGTAAAACGGTCAAAACAGTTTTAATAAAATCAATGATTGCTGCTTCTTGTTCGGTCGTAATTGCCGCTGGCATGGCGTGGCCTAATTCAACAAAGTTGCTTTCATCTTTCAATTTTTCAGTGATCGCCAACACTCTATGTTGTCCCGACTCTGAAAAACATTCGATGCTATATTCTTCACCCACTAGAAATTGTTCAATAATTGCGGGAAACTGCCCTTTATTGCTTTGCCATTGCGTGATCACGTCTGCCAAAAAAACCCTACTATTAATTCTTTGAATACCTGCACTACCGGTGCCCTGTAACGGTTTTAGGATAAATTCTCCTGCGTGCTCCTCAATGAATTGGGCCAACTCTTCATAACAATTGACTTGCTCACACAAAGTATTATCAAGCCTGCTAGTTTTGAGCAGTTGACGCGTTTTATACTTACATATACTGGTCTCTAAAGAATGCGCAGTAACAGGGAACTGTAGTTGGAACGCTTCTGCGATAGCAATAGAGAAATGCTGCATATTGTCATGTAAACAACACACAGCATGAAATGGGTTATTTGCATGCATCACTTTAGCGATATCAAGTAGTGAATCAAGCTGACACTCATCATCAAATATATGAATATCAGAATAACAATGTGTTACATCATCAGGTTTGATTTCTGATTTAAACATAAAAAGAGCAACATCATGTCCTAATCGCTCTAAATAGCGATGCGCTGGACGCACTGAACCTAAAACAAGTACTCTCACTTTACTGTCCTTTTACAATTGTATTCACTACATTATCAGCCAGTGTTAATGCCGCCGAACGAGTCTCTGCACTCGTTACAACATAACCGGCTCTGTCAAGTGAAGAACTGGAGCTGTGGCATGCATTAAATAATTCTAAGTTAATATGTAAATCAACCACGTCGTTGATATTTCCAATTTTATCTATACGGGATTCAATACCAGCGGATACGGCAGTATCAGGCATGAAGTACTTTACTGCCGCCGCGTTACTTACTGGCTCTCTAATCTGACAAGGTAAGTTCAATAATGTTGTAACTGTCTCTTTAAACAAATCTGTCCCAGAGGTTAGGTGTGTCATAAGCCAAATATTGTCCCCCCCAGAACGGGTTTGTGTTTCAATAATATATATTTGATTTTCATATATTTTTACTTCTGTGTGACATGGCCCGGTTTTATGCTCAATGATATTTAATAACTCGATAGTAAATTCCGTGATTTTCTTTTCAATATCTACGCATAACTCTGCAGGTTGAGAATGACCGGACTCGACAAAGTAGGGAGCGCCTGTTGTGGCTTTTTCAGTGATAGCGACAACTTCATGTTGGCCATTTTTTGAGATGCTCTCGATGCTATACTCAGGGCCTTCAATAAAGGCTTCAGCCATAATATTGCCCATCTTGGCTTGTATCGCATGTTCAAAAGCCTTTTTAGCTTCACTTTCAGATGTCACCAAATGAATCCCGAAACTACCAGCTCCTTGGCTAGGCTTAACAATGATCTTGCCATGCTGCTTCAGAAAGTCAGCGATATCCGCCTCACTGTAAATTGGGGTGAATGGCACATTATTAATGTGGTATTTCTCCAAGATTTTTCTAAAAGCTAACTTGTCCTTGGTCATCGCAATCGCCTCGATGTCACAGTTACTAGGGACACCTAACTCACTGGCTATATCAGCCGCACAGGATAAGCCATACTCTGTGAAGCTCACCACGACTTCAAACCGATTATTTTTAGGCAATAATGCCAATATTTCAGTAGGTGAGGTATTTGGATAGTCCCGTTCTACTATAAAATTAGCGTGTTCTTTCTGAAAGGGTGTTACTTGCCCAGGAAATTGAACCAGTGTAAATTTGAGACCGAGATCGACCATGCATTTCATCATGAAGTCTTTGCCACCGATAACCAATATATTTTCCATAAATTACGACTCACTACTTCTATATTTTTTAATTCATTACCGTAAAAGTGATGCTTATTAAACACTCTAAAAATTTTGCACCTGCTGAAATTGCCAAACGACATTTTGGTCGAGCCACTGCTCAACTTCATCTAAGCGTTCAGAAACCTCGACATAATCCTTTCCAGTAATAATGAATCTCATGATGTGATCACTATCATTATTGGCTTTACTGTATGTCTGACCCACTTCGGCATTTGGGTAATAACGCTCAACCCATTCAAAAGGCAACTCATTTGGAAAAACGCTCAATAGGCCTGCTTGAGGTGGTACTACCACCCAACCTGCTGCACATCGCATATTCGACCCACAACGACGCAAAGAGTCTCTAAACTCAGGTACTATTTGCCCTTTGAACGCAAGTTCATCAAGTCTATTACCCGTTGCAACCTCCAAAGTTTCCATTATGGGACCTCCCCCCACTCGACAAGCCATTTCACAAAACACAATGTCATCATCAGGAGTTTCGAAGAGTTCTAAATGAAACGGCGTAATACCTTGGAATGGAAACACATCAACCAGTACATTCGTGGCATTTTTTAATCTTTCATAGAGCGGGTGAGAATCGTCAAGCGTGTGCCCACTCAAACTATTACCATAGTGATAAGACAGACACGATGCTCTATATCGAGACACGTAAAGCAGTTCTACTTTGTTGTTATTGACAATGCCATCGATGTGATACATATCACCCGCGACAAAGGTTTCAATCATAAAGGACTCAGAGAGTTCTTTATAATTAAAGAGCTTTGCGTTGAGTACACCTCGCAGTTGAGCTTTTGACTTAATCACAAAAGTATTGGTTCCTCCGGAACCTGACACTGGTTTAAGGACGACTGGGTAGCCATGCTTTTCAATAAATTTTATAATATCAAAAGGTTGAGATACCGGAGCGAACTCAGGGACGTGAAACCCTGATTGTGCGACTGCTCGCTTCATCATCAGCTTGTTTCTAAAAAGCATGGTGTCCGCGACAGTAACATGGGGGTCACTGAGTGCTTCCTTACACGCTGAAACTCTAAGAACATCACCTTCAGCAATCCCTAAAATGCTGATATCGCTATTAGATGATATGATTTCCAATGCTTCCAGTTCAACTTCTCCGTTATTGAAATAGTCATCAAAACGATAAAGCCGAACACGAGGGTGTGCCACAACAGGTGTATTGTTAGCGGTTAAAATATGCAATATTTCATACTTATCAACCAACAAGTTGAAACATGATGCTTCGAGTTCCTTTCCAAGGAATAATAATGCTTCCACTGTACGCTCCAAAATTAATTAGTATTGATCTTTATTCGATTAAGGTATGAATACTTCTTGCAACACCGATAGATGACTCAATACTTGCAAAGTCCTCTATTTCAAACTCAGTCATTGATAAAAACTGCTGTCTTGTTTCTGCTAAATACAATTCTTGCTGACCCGCTGTTAGTATTTGCGCTGCGCCAGCTGGAGTTGAATTACGTACTGCACTTAAATACTCAGACAGCGCAGATTTGAACGCTTCAATTGGGGTAAACTTGGCAGGATCTATCGCTAACACAAAATGACTAACATCTCTGGGTTGATCATAAGGCTCAGTATCTAAATGACTCATTTGGCACCCAGACAATGACCCCGCCAACGTGGAACAAAGAATTTCAACCATCATCGCAAGCCCTTGCCCTTTATAGCCACCTAGTGGCAACAAGCCAACAATATCACTTAAAGAATTTGGTGCTGTATCATCTGCCGTTGCAACCCAAGAATCAGGCAACACTTTACCGTCTCGAATAAACCCTTTTACTTTAGAATATGAGGATTGGCTGGTGGCCATATCCAAACAAAACACTTCATTCTGAGCGGGCGCGGTAAAACAAATCGGATTAGTCCCAAAAAGCTGTTGATGACCGTTAAATGGCACGACACGAGGTGCGGCATTAGTCATAACTAAACCAACTAAATCATGTTTTGCAAGTTGTCTCGCGTATAATTGAGCTGCACCAAAGTGATTAGAGTTTGATACAGAAACAATACCACAACCATTACTTTGTGCTATTTCCCTCGCCAGTTCCGCTGCTTTAAAACCAGCTAATACACCCAGGTTTTGTTTTGCGTCAAGCTTAACCATTGCGTTAGAAACAAAGACAGCATCCATTTGATTAGTAGCAATAGCGCGGCCCCCGATTAACTCTTTAACGTATGTTGGAAATAATCGAATGCCATGCGTATCGATACCCCACTGTGTTGTTTTAATTAATGCGCTACAAATCGAATTTGTTAACTCAGAGTTCACACCTAATTTATTTAATGCATCTTCAATATATTCTCGAAGTAATTCTGTTTTTATTTTATTTTGCAATTTTGTCATTTAACCAATACCTAATTAAGTAGCGATTTGGATCTGAATAGCCTTCTCTTCCATGCAACATTCTATGGTTATCCCATATTAATAAGGAGTTTGGAGCGATGCGCACTTTGCTTTTTACTCTTTCGCATTGAGAAAGTATATTATCTATAACAGCTTGGATATTATCCTCAAAGGACGCTTCTTTTTTAGTATCGACAGGGTTAACATCACCCCATTTAAAGAAGTTAGAGCTAAAATTAAAAAGAGTGCCGTTATCTTCCTTTTCACTTATTATGGATTTCAAAGCATGATTTTCTTGCTCATCTGAAAATTTCCCAGCAGTTTTAAAATTAAAACGATGATTTATACCAACATCCCACTGCTCTTTCTTTAAAGCGGAAAAAACCTTAAAACCATCATAAAGGTGCGTATTGCCCCCAACTTCTGCTTGCTCAACACAATATAATGCTAGATATCTAGGTGGCATCCGGTAAGCAACCCCTTCAGTATGAGGCCCTATTTCACCTTTAGATTTAGATAAAGGTAAATCCTGGTACTGCTTAGATGATTTAACATGATTGATTAAGTTTCCATCATACTGAGGCGCCAATTCCCATTGGCTCTTTAGCAAATCTTCAGCCTCATTCTCATTTTGAAAACCGTTTACAATGGAAAACCCCGATACTTTAAGAGACAGCCGAACTGACTCAAGCTCACTTAAATGACTATGGATCATTACTTAGTTTCCTTACTATTCGCCGCACATTTGTGCATAACCATCAATAAACTTAGAGACAAGTTCATTATTGTTAAATGTGTGGTCTTTAATTGATTTTACAGCCGTCACTTCACATGCTGTACCAGTAATAAATGCTTCGTCAAAAGTACTGATTTCACAGAGCGTGATATCTCTTTCAATGACTGGAATATCATGGGACTTCGCAAATTTAAAAATGGCTTGTCGCGTTATACCATCAAGGATTGAACCAAGTTTTGGGGTGTGCAGTTCGCCATCTTTACTAAAGAAAATATTCGCGCTTGTGGCCTCTGCAATTGCGTCATTGGTATCAAGTAATATTGCATCGTCATATCCATCACGCATCGCCTGATGTTTACTGAGAGTCAAAGTCATATAGTGACCTGAGGCCTTGGCTTCAATGGGTGCTGTGTCACCATTTGGCCGCTTCCATTTAGACAACCCAAGTCTAATACCTTCAAGCTTTTTTTCTTTCGTGTAGTAACTAGGCCATTCCCATGCAGCAATGCCCACGTGAATTCTGTTATTTGGTGCAAATGTTGCGATTGAGTCACTACCGCGCCAAACCACAGGTCTGATATAACCGTTTGTAATGTCTCCACGTGCAATCAGTTCTTCAATACTCTGTATAATACCTGCCTCATCAAAAGGAATTTCCATATCCATTATCTCTGCAGATCTAAACAACCTCGCGATATGCTCTTCAAGTTTGAATGCCTTTTTATTATAAAATCTAATACCTTCATAAACACAACTGGCATAATGTAAGCCATGTGTTAAAAATGGAATGTTTGACTCGGAACTTTCCACAAAGTGGCCATCAAGCCAAACATTTTTTAAACTATCAATGAAATTACTCAAAAAATACTCCTTTACATAAATTTAAGTTGTGCCGTTGAATTTTTACATAATAAAAAATCATTAAAATACACTTTGAAATTTAATTGAAAAATATTACATTCCAATTTATTTCATTATATTAAAAGAAAAATTCACAGCATTGACATCTAACTTAAACATTAACTTAAAATAGCCAAAAAATAAGTTATAACACTTTCCTTTAGTAGAATTTTTACTTTTAAAATAAAATCAGCTGTGTATGATAATCACTTTTTTCAAGCAGTCAATAATTTAATTATTATTTAACCTAAACAAACATATGAAACATAAATGAAACAACTAAGATCAATTAAAGATCAGATCCACAGAGAAGAAACGCCAAACCGAACCAAAAAGCTCACAAACCAGGCTTTAATGTTTATTTAATGTTAACGAACCCGAGAGGCTTTCGTACGGTGAATTAAAAAATCATAAGTTAAAAGGATATTGTCGTGATTAGTAATATTAAAATAAAAACAGAAGACTCATTATTAAAAAAAACCCCAGATAAATTTATTTCTTATCAGAATAAACAAATAGATAGAATTGAATTTATATCTCAATTACCTGAAAGTATTCGATTTGAAATGAAGGTCGTCTCTAGCGTTTTTCCCTTTCGGGTTAACAATTACGTCATTGATAACTTAATCGATTGGCATAAAGTTCCGGATGATCCTATTTTCCAACTGGTTTTCCCTCAAAAAGGGATGCTCGATGATGTGTCCTTTAAAAAAATGGCGAATTTGCTCAAACGAGATCCTAAGCCAGAACAAATATTAAGCTTGGCTCAAGAAATACGTAATAAATTAAACCCCCATCCAGCAGGGCAAGTGGAGCACAACGTACCGTCATTGAATGGCGAAAAAGTTAATGGTATGCAGCATAAATATAAAGAAACGGTTTTATTCTTTCCTTCCCAAGGTCAGTATTGTCACGCATATTGTACTTTTTGTTTTCGATGGGCACAGTTTGTTGGCAAGTCTTCAAGATTTAATAACAATGATGCAGAGCAATTACACGCATACCTAAAAAGTAATAAACACATTACTGATTTGCTTGTCACGGGTGGAGATCCTATGGTCATGCGGACCGAAAAATTTAAGGCTTATTTAGAAACATTGGCCGAGCCTGAATTTGATCATATTAAAACGATACGCATTGGAACTAAGTCTCTCACATTTTGGCCTCATCGTTATGTCACAGATGCTGATGCCGATGATTTCCTGACTCTCATTAAAAGGTTAGTTGATATGGGTAAGCATATTTCTTTTATGGCACATATTAACCACATCCAAGAATTAAGGACGGATATTGTTAAAGAGGCCATAAAAAAAATTAGGGCTACTGGTGCTCAAATTCGCTCTCAAGCACCATTACTTAACCATATTAATACGGATCCTGACATGTGGTCTGAAATGTGGAAGCTGCAAACTCAGCTCGGCATCATACCTTACTATGTTTTTATTGAGCGTGACACCGGAGCAAAGCGCTACTTTGAGTTGCCACTTTATCGAACATGGGAAATATTTAAGCAAGCGTATCAACAAGTGTCTGGTGTCAGCAGAACTGTGCGAGGTCCATCAATGAGCGCAGGGCCTGGGAAAATAGAAATTTCGGGCGTCTGTGAAGTCAAAGGTGAAAAAGTATTCGCACTAAGATTTATTCAAGCGCGTAATCCTGAGTGGGTACAGAAACCATTTTTTGCCCAATTTGATGAAAAGGCAACGTGGTTAAATGATCTGAAACCCGCATTTGGAGAAAGTAAGTTTTTTTGGGAAGACGAGTATGAAGCGATTGTTGGGGCTACTTCCCCAGAATAAAGATGAGCAATGGCTATCGCGGCAGTCATATAAGCATTTCAAATGACTGCCGATAACACACCTTTTTAATATGAGTAAAATATGAAATCTTTTGACTACGTTATCATTGGTAGTGGCATAGTGGGTTTGTCAACAGCATTAGAGCTTAAGCAATCACACCCAAATGCTACTGTTGCTGTTATTGAAAAAGAAAGTGAGCTGGCAATTCACCAAACAGGTAGAAATAGCGGTGTAATTCACGCGGGAGTCTATTATAAATCGGGCAGTTTGAAAGCTGAGTTTTGTAAAGCCGGCTCACAAGCCACAAAAGATTTCTGCGAAGAGCATAATATAGAATATCAGCAACCGGGTAAGTTAGTCGTAGCAACAAACCAGGTTGAATTAGAACGACTGGAAAAGCTTCATGCGCTATGCTCAGAAAATGGCATCCCCGCAGAAGAAATAGATGCACATACATTACAAGCAATAGAGCCCAATATTATCGGCCTCAGAGCACTGAAGTTCAAACAAACTGCGATTGTAGATTACAAAGTCATATGTCAAAAAAAAGCAGAGTTATTTACCCGTATGGGTGGTGAAATATTAACAAGTACTGAATTATATAGCGCATCAGAAACCACTGAGAGTATCCACTTAAAAACATCCAATGGAGTGATAAAGACTTGTTATTTGGTTGCTTGTGCAGGGCTACATGCAGATAAAGTGGCCAGTATGTTTAATATCCCTCTAGATTTTCGCATAATCCCTTTTCGAGGAGAATATTATGAGTTATCGCAGAATGAGCACAATCGGGTCAGTCATTTAATCTACCCAGTTCCAGATCCATCATTACCATTTCTTGGTATTCACATTACACCAATGGTCAGTGGGAAAGTGACGGTAGGTCCCAATGCGGTGCTCGGCTGGAAGCGAGAAGGGTATGGCAAACTAAACTTCTGTGTTAAAGACGCATGGATAAACTTAAGCTTCCTTGGTTTTTGGAAGCTATTAGCAACATATAAGCATGCAGCGCTGTCTGAACTTCAAAACACTTTCTCAAAGCGCCGATATTTAAAAGAAGTACAAAAATATTGCCCAGCAATAAAGTTATCCGATTTACAACGCTTCCCAACTGGAATCCGTGCTCAAGCAGTGACAACCAATGGCAAACTAATACAGGATTTTTTATTCAAAGAAACACAAAGAAGTTTACACGTATGTAACGCGCCTTCTCCTGCTGCGACATCAGCAATACCAATATCCCAATATATCGTAAAAAAACTAAAAGAAAAAAGCGCACAATGCTGACGAGTGAATAGTGACTAACTATTCATCTATATGATAATCATCTTTTAACTACAATTCCTTGTATTTACAAGTTATAAGGAATGTTGAAAGATACTCAAATTAAGGAAAATAAAATGAATGTATGCGGATTTAATTTATCAGAAGATAATGCTTTTTTTCTGATTGCTGGTCCATGCGTTATTGAGAGTGAGCAGCTCGCAATTGATACTGCAGGCCATATGAAAGAAGTGACCGATAGATTAGGTATTCGGTATGTTTTTAAATCCTCCTTTGATAAAGCCAATCGGTCGTCATTACATAGCTTTCGAGGCTTAGGTATTGAAAAAGGGCTGGCAATATTAGAACAAGTTAAAACACAGATTGGCGTTCCTGTATTAACTGATGTACATGAAGACTCCCCTCTCGACGAAGTTGCGAATGTTGTTGATGTACTGCAAACCCCTGCCTTTTTGTGCCGACAAACAAATTTCATTCGAAATGTGTGTAACCAAGGTCTGCCGGTCAACATTAAGAAAGGGCAGTTCTTGTCACCTGAAGAAATGCTCAATGTAGTAGAAAAAGCCAGATCCACAGGAAATAATGGCATTATGGTATGCGAGCGAGGGAGTAGTTTTGGCTACAATAACCTCGTAGTCGATATGCGCAGCCTTTCTATATTAAGACGTACTCACTGTCCTGTGATCTTTGACGCAACGCATTCAGTACAATTACCAGGAGGCCAAGGACATTGCTCTGGTGGACAGCGAGAACATATTCCTGTGTTAGCAAGAGCCGCTGTTGCTGCCGGTATATCTGGGTTATTTATGGAAACTCATCCAAACCCTGAAGAAGCAAAAAGTGATGGTCCAAACTCATGGCCATTGGCTGATATGGCACCACTACTTGAAACGTTGGTTGAGATAGACCATGTCATAAAAAAACAAGCGGCATGTAAAGAAACCGATATCGTGTAAGCACTATGAGCTGTCGTCTTCAGAAAAGCGCATTTTGCGCCTTTCTTTAAGGCTAAGCACTCATTCCATAACTATTGCGTACACTTTTTCTGCAACCCTCCACTTTCAATATCAAATACCTCAATCTTATATAACTTTTTGCGGCAGGCTTACGATTTCGTTTTTTCAAATAAGGACTTACGAGGATCAATAAAAGCATGTATGCCTTCATTGTTTACTCATAAAAATATCACAGTACAAAATAGTTTCACTCTCGCAGCCTCTACAGGTCAATAAATGCAGCCTAAATTATCGACCGCTACAAAACAGCTTCACACTAGAATAAATTATATATGATTCTTATATCTAATTTTGAATAACAAGGTTTAATAGCGGAGTGCCCCGACATTGCTGTAAGCATCTATGCTCAATATGAAAGAATAAGCTCTAAAGATTAGGTTTGATTATAAATATTAAGTATGTATATCTTTATTGTTCACCCACAAAAAAGGCGCTTTCGCGCCTTTTCTTATTCTACTGTAACCGATTTAGCCAAGTTTCTCGGCTGGTCAACATCGGTGCCTTTAATGACCGCGACATAGTACGATAGTAACTGTAATGGGATTGTATATACAACGGGTGCAATCGCATCTTCTACGTGGTTCACATTAATAACCCGCATGGTATCGTCTGATTCAAACGCGGTGTCTTTATCAGCGAATACGTAGATAATACCACCACGGGCACGCACTTCTTCAACATTCGATTTTAGCTTTTCAAGCAGCTCGTTGTTAGGTGCCACCACAATAATAGGCATATCCGCATCAATTAAAGCCAATGGACCATGCTTTAATTCACCTGCCGCGTATGCTTCAGCATGAATATAAGAGATCTCTTTAAGTTTTAATGCACCTTCCATCGCAATCGGGTATTGCGACCCACGACCTAAGAAAAGTGAATGGTGTTTATCGGCAAACTCTTCGGCTAGTGCTTCAATGTCTCCTGCCAGTGTCAACGCTTCTTCAAGCTTGTTTGGTAGGGTTTTTATCGCATTGATAATTTCACTTTGATCTCGGCCTTTCTCTTGCGCTATCGATGCAGTTAGCATCAATAAGCCGACCAGTTGTGTGGTGAATGCTTTGGTAGAGGCAACCCCAATTTCGGCGCCAGCTTTGGTCATAAAGGCCAAATCAGATTCACGCACCAATGAGGAACCAGGTACGTTACAAATCGTCATTGACCCCATGTAACCTTGCTCTTTGGCTAAACGCAACGCAGCCAACGTATCTGCGGTTTCACCTGATTGTGAAATTGTCACTAACAGGCTATTTTCGTGCACGAACGATTGACGGTAACGAAACTCAGAAGCAATCTCTACGTTACAGCTCACACCGGCAAATTGTTCAAGCCAATAGCGCGCCACCATCCCCGAGTGATAAGAGGTACCACAAGCAATAATTTGTACGTGTTTTACATCTTTAAAGATTTGTTGAGCACTGGCGCCAAACGCATCAACCGTCACACGGTCATTTTCAATACGTCCTTCAAGCGTGTTACGCACGGCCAATGGCTGCTCATAAATTTCTTTCAGCATGTAGTGACGGTAATCACCTTTACCTGACGCATCTTGGGTAATATTTGATTCAACCACATCTCGTTCAACCACGTTGCCAAGACTATCAAAGATTTCCACAGTATCACGGGTAATACGTGCTACATCACCTTCTTCTAAAAAGATAAAGCTGCGCGTCACCGGCAGTAAAGCCAGTTGGTCAGATGCGATGAAATTTTCACCCAGACCAAGACCAATCACCAGTGGACTACCTGAGCGCGCAACAATCATTTCATTATCATTTGCTTTGTCAAATACTACGGTGCCATACGCACCTTCCAGTTGTTTCACGGCCGCACGTACCGCATCTAACAAACTATCGTGTTGCTGGCGCAGTTGATGGATTAAGTGCACCATCACCTCGGTATCCGTCTCTGATAGAAACTCGTAACCATCGCCTTTTAATGCCGCACGCAATGGCGCATGGTTTTCAATAATACCATTGTGTACCAATGCAATTTCATCATTGGAAATATGCGGGTGGGCATTAGCCTCTGTCACGCCACCATGCGTAGCCCAACGCGTATGTGCAATGCCCGTAGTACCTTTTACGTTCGCATCTCGTAAAGCACTTTCAAGGTTCACCACCTTACCCACCGCTTTTACAGTGTTTAATACGCCCGCAGTGCTTAATGCGACGCCTGCAGAGTCATAACCACGATATTCAAGGCGCTTTAAGCCTTCAATTAAAATTCTATTTACTGGGCGTTCAGCAACAGCCCCAACAATGCCACACATACTCTCTCCATTTAATTTTGCACGCTAGTGTGATGTTAATTGCACTGCCACTGTTAATGTATGACAGTGCATGATTTACACCTCGACACAGATCAGTTGCACGCCACACGCCTCAATCACTTGGCGGTCTTTTTCTGCCAAGTTGTTGTCGGTGATTAAAGTGGTGACTTGATCCCAAGGTAGTTCCAAATTTGGTATTCTTCGGCCGATTTTGTCAGACTCAACCATCACCACCACTTCACGTGCCGCCTCTGCCATCACTTGGCTTAAGCCCACTAGCTCGTTGAATGTTGTGGTACCTCTTTCAACATCGATGCCATCGGCACCAATAAAGAGTTGGTCAAAATCATATGAACGTAATACTTGCTCGGCCACCTGCCCTTGAAATGATTCCGAGTGCGGATCCCATGTACCACCAGTCATCAATAAGGTTGGTTCATTTTCTAAAGAAAGCAAACGCTTAGCCACATTAATTGCGTTAGTCATCACCACAAGCCCTCGCTTATTGCCTAGCTCAGGGATCATGGCTGCCGTCGTACGTCCGCTATCGATAATAATCCGGTTATGGTCTTTAATGAGATTGGCCGCAGCTTTGGCGATTGCCAATTTGCGAAGGGAATCCTGTTTGTCGTTGCTTTTTGCAACAATTTCTTGAGGCAATGCAATTGCTCCACCATAACGGCGTAATAACAATCCGCTTTTTTCAAGTGCAGTTAAGTCCTTTCGAATCGTAACTTCAGATGTTTCAAACTCCAAGGCGAGTGCCTCCACACTGATCTCGCCTTGGCTATTTACCAAGTTCAGTATGGTGTGGCGGCGCTGCTGGGTGTTTCGTTTGGTCATAAGTATACCACCTAAGTTTCGATTCGAAATTTAGGTGCATTTTAAACGAAACTTAAAAAATTACAATAGCTGCTTTTTGGTTACCGCTCTTTTCATCATCATACGTCACTTTTTTTCTTCCATAGCCATAACAACACAACATAATGACTCGTTCAGTAATCCACCTTAATGTGACAAAGCAAGCTCAATTTTACAATGCCCTGCCGTTGCGGTGCCCACCATTTCATCATACGCGGTTTCCATTTCTAATATCGCCTTGGTAGCCCCCAACTCAACAAGGTGCACTTCCGCTTCTCTGAGTGAATTGAAAGTGAGAGTGTTGCCTTTTTTATCGGATGACAAGTGATATTCGCCGTTACCATCTAGCCCCCCCGCCAAATAGTGATTAGAATCTGCATAGCTTAATATAACCGCGTTTAAATCCTGTAGTTTAAAATGGTTTTTTAACTGTCTACTTTGCATATATCACCCAATTATTTTGTTCACCTGTTAATAAAACGTGCCTAAGTGACGAGGCGCTCACTTTTCACTCAATTTTTTTTCCTGAAGCAAGAAAAAAGGCGCCGAAGCGCCCTCTAGTAGGAAGTCAGTACGCTTATTCGTATCGTAAAATCAACGAAGGGCGCGTATTTGCCGCTTTGAATGCAAGACTCGCAACGGTCAACCAGGTAATCGCAACAACACTCAGTGTAGCAACTCCATATATCCAAATTGCTTGGTCAATCCGTTCATTAAAGTTATTTAACCAGTCACCCATTAGCCAATACACCAAGGGAATCGCAATAAGACCACCAATGCCTACAATGGCTAAAAACTCTTTCGACAGTAAGTTCACGATGCTAATTCGAGAAGCGCCCAGTACTTTGCGCACTGCCACTTCTTTTTGACGACGTATCGTCGCAAAAGATGCCAGCCCTAAAATACCCATACAAGTCAAGATAACCGCAAGGCCGCTAAAAATCACCACGAGCTGCTGCATCCGATGTTCATTAATATGTGCCCGTTTGTAGTCATCTTCGATTAAGCTAATATCAACTTCTGTGATTGCCAACTCTCTAATTACAATTCTTTGCGCCTCTTCCATGATTCGCGCTTTGTTAGCCCCTGGGCTTACTTTAATCACAATAGATGCCAATGGATCTTGAGCGCTTGCAACATTAACTGAAACAGGTAGCTGCTGCTGACGTGCTGAGCCTATTTTCACATCCTTGATGATACCCACGACTTTTGCTTTGCCTCTGCCACTTTGCGTTGCCAGTGTTTGTCCAACCAACTCTGCAGGATTAGCATAGCCCGCTTGTTTAGCTAAACTTTCAGACAATAAAACAGAGAATGAACTAATGCCTTGCTCGTCGGTTGCCATCCAATCGCTCGCATATTGTGGTGAGAAATCTCGCCCGGCAACAAGTTCGAAGCCTAAAGTCTCAACTGCATGGAACCCGGTTGAAATTGATGGTTGAGTGCCTCTAAGCCGCTCACCATTAGGCCAAACTAAAAATAACTCTGAGGTCATATCATGTGTTAACAGTGTATTTGATTGTGTAACTTGTTCAACACCATCTAACACTTTTAATTGGCTCATAAGACGATTATCATCCGCTTGATAAATCGCTTCAGTTGGTAGGTTTTTAATAATCACTCTATCTGTTTTGCTGTAGCCAACGGGTAAATCACCGATCAATGCCATTTGTTTGTATACCACGATAGCAGCGACAATCAAGGCAACAGATAACCCACCTTGTAGCCCGAGTGTGAGCTTGCGAACCCAAATGGCTGTTTTTCCTCGTTGCAAGTCACCGCTCAATACGCGCTTAGCGCTAAATGACGAAATGAATAGTGCTGGGTACAAGCCTGATAACAGACCAATTAATATCACAACAACCGCCACTAATACTAAAAACAGTGGTGAGAAACTTAACGATAAGCTGCGCTCAAGTAATTGATTTGCTGACGGGATCATTAGTTCAACTAACACCAGTGCAATAAGGGCTGCAATCATCACGACAAACATGGATTCAGTTAAAAATTGAGAAATAAGTTGTGGTTTACTCGCTCCAAGCGCTTTTCTTACCCCGACCTCTTTGGCGCGCTTTGCTGCACCTGCAATATTTAAATTAATAAAGTTTACGCTGGCAATCAGCAACAATAAAACCGTTAATGCAATACACACTTGCATCACCAATGATGAACCTCCTTGCTTCATCTCAAATGGACCACTGCTATTGAAATGTAGATCCTGAAGTTTATTCAGAGTCAAACCAAGTTGTTTATGGCGGCCAGTCGATTTTTCACGCATATTTTCTACCATATCAGCAACGATTAAATCCGGATCGGCATCTTCAGTTAAACGTAAATATACATAGCCACGGATCGGGCTATTTAATACCTTCGGAATAGCAGCCAATGTATCAAATACAAAGTGCGTGTTGTCAGGTAAGTCAGCAAATACAGCGGCAATTTCATATCGCCCTTGTTCATATGACAAAGTTTGCCCTACCGAGTTCTCATTACCAAATAAACGAATCGATTCAGCTTGGCTAATCGCCAATTGCCCCGGTCTCGTTAGCGCTTTATTTAAATCACCAAAAAGTACTTCTAAGTTAATAAAATCCAGTAAATTTGATGATGCAACTAACACATTACTCAACCGAGCAGTTTCACCTTTAATCGTTACATCAAGGATCATTGGTTCAGCAAAATAACTTAAGCTTTGTGCCTCGGTTAAAATTAACGCACCTTCCACTTGCGTATGACTAAGCATTTCCAGCGCCAAATCTGAATCAGACGCAGCTATCATCTGTAAACCCCAAGGGCGATAATCAGTATGAACGCGGTAGACGCGATCTGCATTTGGATGCTGACTATCATATGATAATTCATAGGCCGCGAACAATGCGACCATAATGGCAGCCGCTAAGCCAATACTAAAGCCCAGTAAGTTCAACATAAAGTGTTGAGTATCTTGCTTGATGGACCGAAGCGCGGTTTTAAAATAGTTAAATATCATTTTTCAATTTCCTTCTTCATACTGCGCCTTTGACTTACTAAGCAATGGCAACAGACTCATATATACTAAAACGTATATACTGCTACGCAGCCCCTGATACAGTGACAACTTCATTCGCTTTATCGAGTATCACTTGACCATCAAGTAAACGCACTAAACGGTCTGCGTAGGTGCCTTCTTTTTCTGAGTGAGTCACCACAATCACAGTTGTACCTTCACGGTTCAATTCACGCAGCATCGTCATCACTTCTTCGCCATTTTTCGAATCTAAGTTACCCGTCGGCTCATCGGCAAGGATCAGTTTAGGATTAATAACCAAGGCACGTGCCACCGCTACACGTTGTTGCTGTCCGCCAGAAAGTTGTTGTGGCAGATGGTCTGCACGATGGTCAATCGCGACGCGCTGTAAAATAGCTTCGACTCTTTGCTTTCTCTGCGCTTTAGAAATATTTTGATATTGTAAAGGCAGCTCCACATTCTCATAGACGGTCAATTCATCAATAAGGTTAAAGCTTTGAAAGATAAATCCAATTGACGCTTTACGTAGTTCGGCTAATTGTTTTTCGCTATAGCCGGCGATATCTGTTCCCGCAAACTCAAAGCGGCCTCCAGTTGGAGAATCTAGCATGCCTAAAATAGACAATAGCGTTGATTTACCGCAACCTGACGGCCCCATTATGGCTAAGAAGTCGCCCTCTTCAACCGTTAAATTAATACTATTGAGTGCTGTTGTTTCAACATCTTGCGTTCTAAAAACGCGGCTTAAATTATTTAACGTAATCATATTTCTGTCCTTAATTCGGTTCACTTACACTATTTTTATTGTTGTACGTTCAGATGTTCAGCTTTATCAAAACTACCGTAGCTTGATGTGATCACCTTATCGCCTGCCTCTAAACCGGCCAGCACTTCAAAGTAATCTTGATTTTTTTTACCTATACGAATGTCGCGTCGCACAGCTGAATCACCCGATTCGGTAAATACATAGGCCCAATTGCCGCCGGTACTGGTAAAAAATGCACCGCGATTAAGTAACAAGGCATCTTGTTTATTGCCGCCTAACATTAATTCAACCTCGATGCTCTGACCTCGTTTGATACTGTCAGTGCCAGTTGGCAAATCTACTTCAATTTGAAACTGTGATTGCTGTACACGACTGTCTATTTTACTCACTCCAGCCTCAACTATTTTGTTGTCAATCTGAACCATCACTGGCATATCTCGTTGAACTTGATTTAAGTAAAACTCATCTAAACGTACCACAAGCTTATATTCATTAGGAATATCGACCTGACCGAGGCGAGCGCCTCTGCTTTTTGACTCGCCAATCTCGACATCTAACTCGCTTAAGTACCCTGTGACTGGTGACTTAACCAACAAATTGTTTAGGTTATTTCTCGCAAACTGGAGATTTTTTTGCAACATTTTAGCACTGTCCTCCAACTGTGCGACTTGCACTTCACGTATCGAGTTTTCCTGCTTTTGTCTCTCTAGCGTCAGTTCTTTACGCGCCTTGTAATAAGAGAGGTCATCCTTGATCTCAGAGAGTTCATCCTTGGCTAATACCCCTTGTGAAACAAGAGAGTTAGACTGTTTATATCGACGCTCTAAGTGACTTATCTGCAAATCAATTTCAAGAATATCTCGACGCAAATTCAATCGATTTGTTTCCATATTCATTTGCGTATTACGTAAAAAATTCAATTGCTCTGTCACCTGAGCTTCACGACCCATCACATCTAATTGCAAATTCGTATTGCTTAAACGAACCAAGGGTTGTCCTTTTTGCACAAATTCACCTTGCTCCACCAATCGCTCCTCGACTTGGCCTCCAGCTATCGTATCAAGATAAACAGTTGTTTTTGGTACCACCTGACCTCTTAAACTTAATGCATCTTTAAACGCGCCTTGGCGCACAGTACTCACCGTAATACTTTGCTTTGATACTTTTTGACTGCGCCCTTCAGACCCCGTTTGACTAAACCCATAAGCCACAGCAGTCACACTGAGTACGGCTGCAACGATTGCCCCTTTTTTAAAATGCTTTTGTAATCCTGAGCGTTCTATTTTTTTATCCATCATTCAATTCCTGCTGATATTTGTTACTGACCGCTGATAACGGCATATGCAGTAGGTAATCCAAATTTCATGCCAAAATAAAAGGCGTATTATATCAATAAGTTACAAAAATAAATTTTAATATCCTTCATTAAGTGTCCGATAATAGAACACTACGACAATTCACCAGTGCCCAAAAATGGACATCCCATACTTAAACCAAGTAATATGACGCTAAGCTCACATAAAAACACAAAACAGGATCATTCATGAAGCAAGCGGGCTCTATTTTAGTTGTTGACGATAATCCGGATATTTTGATTGCAGCGCGACTCCTTTTGAAACAACATTATCAAGTTGTAAAAACAACAGATAACCCATTCGACATTGAAGGCATTATCAAGTCACACACAATTGAAGTTATTCTGCTAGACATGAACTTTACCCAAGATGCAATCAGTGGCAAAGAGGGATTTTATTGGCTAAAAAAAATCATCGCACAAGACCCTCGCATTGTTGTTCTTTTAATGACAGCTTATAGCGATATTCAACTTGCTGTAGACGCAATAAAAGCGGGCGCATCTGATTTTATTGCTAAGCCTTGGCAAAACGAGCAGTTGCTGGGCGCCGTCACTGCCGCATTCGCACATGCACAAGATAAGCAAAAAGTAGACAAACTCACACGACAAACACAAGGATTAAATCAAGCACTGAGCCAAAGTAAGAAAAGCGCCACATTTGATTTTTTAGGCCAAAGTGCCGCGATGCAACAGGTGTTTTCTACCATACAAAAAGCCGCACAAACCGATGCAAATATATTGATTTGTGGCGAGAGCGGCACCGGAAAAGAACTTGCAGCACAAGCAATCCATCAAGCCAGTTTACGTCACGAAAACCCATTAATTAGTCTCGATATGGGGGCTATTTCCGGCAATATTTTTGAGAGCGAATTATTTGGTCATAAAAAAGGCGCATTTACGGATGCCAAAACAGACAAAGTTGGTCGATTTGAGCTTGCCCATGGCGGTAGCTTATTTTTAGATGAACTGGGGAACCTGCCTCTGGCGCAGCAAGCAACACTCTTAGCAGCCCTGCAAAATAGGCAAGTTACACCGGTCGGTGGGACAAAGCCCATCGATGTCGATATTCGTTTGATCTGTGCAACCAATGATAATCTCACTGATGCCGTTAATGAAGAAAGATTTCGCCAAGATTTATTATATAGAATCAATACGATAGAAATCCGGATCCCCCCTTTAAGAGAGCGCATAGACGATATACCTCTACTGGTAAATTATTATTTAAAACACTATGCGCAAAAATATAAACGCGAACTCAGCATTAACGCTTCAGATATGGATGCACTTTGTCAGTATCCTTGGCCGGGAAATGTACGTGAACTAGCGCATGCAATTGAGCGCGCCGTAATTTTAAGTGATGCGGATACGCTAGATATAGGGACTGTCGTGGGCCAAACTCCGAAGTTAGAAAGCCCTCAAGCAAACACATCGCAGTCCACTACAGAATACGATACATTTGATTTAGAAATTTTAGAGCGACGCGCAGTACATGCCGCATTAAAGCACTATCAAGGTAACGTCAGTCATGCCGCAAAAGCACTAGGCTTAACGCGCGGTGCTATGTATCGCCGTTTAGAAAAGTATGATTTATAAACGCATTCTCAATAAGGCACACCCAAAGGAATCCTCAGCGTGATCAACACAACTTCCAACTCCATGCTTATCTTAGCCCTAAACCTTGCAGGTCTATGCATCTGTGCTAGTGCGTTAACTTACTTGTATATACAATATGGGTTTTCTGCAACATGGGTACTTATTTTACTCGTTGCCTTATCTTTAAGTGGATATATATTCTCATTATTTCAAAAGCACAATAAACGCTTAAGTCATGTAATAAAGGCACTCGCAAATGGTGACAGTACACTCGGGCTAGGTGTGCAAGACCCTATGAGGCAACACTTTGAAAAAGTTAAAAAACAAATGCAATCCGCTCGCTTTAGTGCAGAACAACAAGCACAGTTTTTACAAGCACTTTTGGTGCATGTTGATTTAGCTGTTTTGGTCTGTGACGATCAGGGAAATATCATAGAATCTAACCCAGCATCGGCTAAACTATTGGGTATATCGGCCAACCATTTGTCGCAACTCCAACATCTTGGCCAACTTGTTTTAGCAACAAATAAACGCCTTCGTAGCAGTGCACAATGGCAGCAAGGTGAGCAACAAGACACCTTGTCTATACAAGTAAGTGTTGCTGAAATACAAGGACAAATACGTAAGATTATTACGTTACACTCAATACATGATGCGTTGCTTCTAAAAGAGCAACAAGCCTATAAGCGATTAACGCAAGTACTAACTCATGAAGTAGCAAACTCAATCACCCCGTTATCGTCAATTGCTCAAACCTGCCATAGCTTGATACCAGACTCACTGACATTTACGGACCAAGAAGATAAACAAGATCTCAGTTTGGCGCTAACTACATTGGCATCGAGAACCAAGCATTTAGGTGAATTTATTGAACGCTTTAGAAATGTGAGTAGTTTACCCAGTCCAACACTTGCACCATTACAGCTACAGCCGCTACTAGAGCAAATAGTCTCACTACACAATAGTCAGCTTACTCAACATCACATTACTTGCTCAATTAGTATCAAAACATCGCAATTGATCATGCTAGACCTTGGGCAAATAGAACAAGTGCTGATCAATTTGTTTAAAAATGCCATTGAGGCCATAAAAATTGCCGAACAAAACTCATCAACCTCAAGCGAAGAGCGTTTGATCACGGTCACTTTGGACCAAAACAGTGCTCAACAAGTATATGTTGAAATTACTGATTCTGGTTTAGGTGTCGCCGAGCATGTTAGAGAGATGATATTCGTGCCATTTTTCACAACTAAACAACAAGGTTCAGGTATCGGCCTTAGTTTATCAAGACAGATTATGGTCAACCATGGTGGGGATTTAGTTTATGTTATACGGGAAAGGGGCGCCTGCTTTCGCTGTATTTTTGGTTAACGAGCAAGGCACAATTAAAGAACGTGCGTGCTCATTAGATTCAATGAGCACGCAAATTTAGTTACTTATTACAGCCTATTACAATAAAGCGAGATAATTCCTCCTGTTTCAATATCCCTTTGTGATCAGTATCTATCGTGATTGATTCAATGTTGTTCGCACTATGTTGTGCCATATAGTCATTATACGCTTGTAAACAATAAGGTGACGCGGCAGCATACGCACCTCTTAATACCACACCACTCGCCACAGTCGGGACGTAATTATCAAACCAATTTGTTTGCCTTTGAGCCAACAAATTAACGCGATCTAACAACTCACTATCAATAGTTTCATCTTTTCTATGACACTTATTCTCTACTGAGGCTACATGGCATGATTTAACCATTTGTATTGATTGCTCAAAATAAACATCAACAAAGGTAAGCTCTACTTGAAAACCATTACCACGAAGTATATTGGCCGCTTCTAAAGCCAGAACTCCGCCAAATGAATGACCTACCAATTGAATCACCATATCTGGCTTAACGGTTGCCGCAATCGCTTCAGCAAGCTGCTCTGCATTTTCAGTGAGGCTTTTAAATGGCTGCAAGCCATCGAGCAAGCCTCGATGTGGACAGCCATATACATTAATATTATGCGATGCAAGCGTCGAGGCTAACCAAGCAAAATCATGTTCAGTGCTTGCAACACCGGGTATTAAAAATACCGCTCTACGGTGCACTTGAATGTCCGACATCGCTCGGACTAATGCACCGTCAGCTTGCAATGATTTACCATTACATAATCGCGCCATAGCCTCAATGGTCACAGTACTAAAGAGATCATTAAGTGAAATCTCAACCCCAAAACGCTGCTTCATTTGCGCGCACAGACGCAACATTAATAACGAGTGACCCCCTATTTCAAAAAAGTTTGCCGTGGTGCTAATACCTGTCGCTTCTATGCCTAATAATTCAGACCAAATCTCAACCAGCCCTAATTCAGTCTCTGTTTGCGGGGCAACATAACCACCTTGCAGGGCTGCACCTTCGGCTGCTGGCAGCGCCCGTTTATCTACCTTGCCGTTTGGCGTCAACGGCCATTCATGCACCACCATCAAGACACTGGGTACCATATACTCAGGTAACTGTGCCGCTAACGCTGTTTTCACTTGCTCTATTAAGCTCGCTTGAGCACCGTCGTCTAGCACCGCTGGAGAGTGAATATAACCCACCAATTGCTGACTTGCGGCTAACTCCTTGGCCATCACTAAAGCTGACTCAACACCCGCTTGTTGTGCTAATTGTGTTTCAATCTCGCCAAGCTCAATTCTAAACCCACGGATTTTAACCTGATCATCTGTACGACCCATAAAGGCCAACTCACCATCCGGTAGATACCGGACTAAGTCTCCCGTACGATATAACCTTTTTGAACTATGTGGGTCATGCTCATCAAAATAAGGGTTATCAATAAACCGCTCTGCGGTTAAGCTCGGCTGATTTAAATAACCTCGGGCTAAACCATCCCCCCCTAAATACAACTCACCCGCTGAACCGTACGGTACAAGCCCTCGACACCCATCGTCACTTAACACATATGAGCGCATATACGATAAAGGCTTGCCAATATGAACCTCTGTGCCACTGACATGTGCCATCGTACTGTTCACGGTACATTCGGTTGGCCCGTACACATTACGGATCTCTATCCCTTCAGCGGTATAACCTGCCAAACGTTGCCATAATGCTTGGCTTATCGCTTCCCCTCCCACCAATAAATGTGGCGGTGTAAAATCGTGCCATGTATCGAGCCAGAATTGCAGCACACTCGGCGTGCAATCGAGTAATTCTATATGGTGTGATTGAATATAGTCTTGCAGTCGCTCTGGTTGCGTTTTGATATCTTCAGGCACCACAATTAATGTTCTGCCTGAGAATAAACACACGATCCCCTGTAAAGACGCATCAAAAACATAGCTGGCCCCCCAGCCAAATCGTGTCACACCGGTAAACCAATCAGACATTTCATGCATGAGCGCTTGCGCACTACGATGCTCGATCATCACCCCTTTGGGCTTACCTGTCGAACCCGACGTATAAATCACATACGCCAAATTACTGGACGATAACCCCAATGCCCCCTTATCTAAATTATCGGTACTGTAATGACCATACGGCGCTGCTTCTAAAGACACCAACGCACCCGTAAACTCGCTCAAGGCCGCAGCCCCTGCCCCCTGATGTAATACCAAGCTTAGCTGCGCATCCGCCAACATATAACTTAAACGCTCTTGCGGATAATGTGGGTCCAGTGGGACATACGCCCCACCCGCCTTCAAAATACCTAAAATCCCGACCACCATCTCCAACGAACGCTCCACACACAAGCCCACTAAACTGTCTGGTCGAATAGCATGATGCTCTCGCAGGTAATGCGCCAATTGGTTCGACTGCTCATTCAACTGCTTGTACGTCAGTGTTTTATCGGCAAAGACCACCGCAACCTTATCCGGCTGCTGCTGTGCTTGTTGTTCAAATAAGGTATGAATGCATGCCGCTTTATCGTATGCAATCTCCGTATTATTAAGCCCTGTCACTAAATGCGCTGTCTCTGACTCCGACAACATCGCCAAACTAGGTAACGCCACCGTCTCCTCTGTGACTTCACTCAAACTCGTTAATAAACGACACAAATGTGCGTTTAACCGCGCTATCGCTGCTTCACTGAATAAGCCAATATCATATGTCCAGTTGATACCAACACCCGCATCGCTCAAGGTCAGCTCAACATCAAGGTCAAACTTGGCCTGTACCGCATCGCTCTCATACGCGCTCATCTGCACCCCTGGTAGGGCGACTGACTCACCTTCATGATGCAAACCATAGTCTGTATTCGTTGTCATCATGATTTGGAATAACGGGCTATGTGCCTTACTTCGCGGTACCTTCAATCTATCTACTAACTGCTCAAATGGCACGTCTTGATGCGATTGCGCCTCTAAATGTACCGCTCTGATATGCTTAAAGTATTCCCCGACCGTGTGGTACCCCGTGTTCGCTCTGAGCACTAATGTGTTCACAAAAAACCCTATCAACGGCGTCAGCTCTGCCTGCATTCTATTGGCTACTGGCGTTCCTATCACAATGTCTGCGCTATTACTGTGTCTTGCTAGCAGCAAAGATAACGCACCATGTAATAACATAAATGGCGTTAATTGATATTGCTTCGCCACGGCTTGTAATTTCTCCCCCACAGTACTTGGCAATGAGCCCGATAATAACGCGCCCTCATACGCCTTTATGTCTGGTCTTGGGTAACACAGTGGTAAACTATGCACACCCGGTAACTCATCTAGCTGTTTCGTCCAATAATCTAATTGATTATCCAGTACCTCTCCCTCTAAATGCGTGTGTTGCCAATGTGCATAATCTGCATATTGGATTTCCAGCTCTGGTAATGGACTTGCTTTTCCTTGGCTATACGCGTCATATAACGCAAAGAACTCTTTGGCCAATACATCCATCGACCAGCCATCTGAGGCAATATGGTGCATATTAAATAGCAACACGCCTGCACTGTCAGCCGTTTTGATATAGCTGACACGCAGCATCACATCTTCTGCCAGATTAAACGCCTGCGTAAACTCACTGTCAACCAATGCTTTAACCGCGTGTGCTTGCATCTCACCAGTGAGATGAGATAGGTCTTCGACTGCCACCTCAAAGTGCACCGCTGACATCGCGCAAATCTGTTGCTTCGCTACCCCCGCCACTTCAATGTAGCGCGTTCGCAAAACTTCATGACGCGCAATGATGTCACTAAAAGCACGATTAACCACCGCGATATCAAGTGCGCCCTGCACTTCAAAAGCCATCGACATATTGTACTCAGCGGAGCCGCCTTGCAAGCTATCAATGAACCATAAACGCTGTTGCGCAAAAGACACCGGTTGGATATCTGAGGTGCGCGGTATAGCACGTAAAGGTGTACTGACCATCGCGTCGCAGTGATAGTCAGCCAATGTCAGTGCCAGTGCGGCCAAATTTGGGGTATCAAAAATCACTTGTACCGGTAATTCAACTGCAAAGCGCTGACGTATTTTTGCCATCAAACGAATACTCAATAATGAGTGGCCCCCCAACGCATAAAAGTTTGCCGTGGTGCTAATACCTGTCGCTTCTATTCCTAACAGTTCAGACCAAATCTCAACCAGCCCTAATTCAGTCTCTGTTTGCGGGGCAACATAACCTCCTTGCAGGGCTGCACCTTCAGGTGCTGGCAGCGCCCGTTTATCTACCTTGCCGTTTGGCGTCAACGGCCATTCATGCACCACCATCAAGACACTGGGTACCATATACTCGGGTAACTGTGCCGCTAACGCTGTTTTCACTTGCTCTATCAAGCTCGTTTGAGCACCATCGTCTAACACCGCTGGAGAATGAATATAACCCACTAACTGCTGACTGTCCGCGGTTCCATTGACTGTCACCACCGCTGACTCAACACCTGCTTGTTGTGTTAATTGTGTTTCAATCTCGCCAAGCTCAATTCTAAACCCTCGGATTTTAACCTGATCATCTGTACGACCCATAAAGGCCAACTCACCATCTGGTAAATACCGGACTAAGTCTCCCGTACGATATAATCTTTTTGAACTATGTGGGTCATGCTCATCAAAATAAGGGTTATCAATAAACCGCTCTGCGGTTAAGCTCGGCTGATTTAAATAACCTCGGGCTAAACCATCACCTCCTAAATATAACTCTCCAATACTGCCTTTGGGGCTGAGCGCTTGCTGATCATTTAATATGAAGAATTGTGTATTTGATATTGCCCGACCTATCGATGTCTGAGATAGCGCCTTAGCCCTCCATATAGAGCTACATATAGAGACTTCTGTTGGTCCATATGCATTGAAGAATTTAATGTCATGCACTAACCACTGATTTATCAACTCCGCAGAACAAAACTCGCCACCGACTACAACATGGCTAATGCTGTTCTTATGTTCAGGACTGACTAACTGCAACATAGATGGGGTCATCATGATATGTGTCACATCTTGGTGTTGTGTCAGCTCTTGTGCATAATCACCTGAACTCGCCAGTGTCATTGTTGCACCTGAACGCAAAGACATCCATATGACCCAAGTTGCCGCATCGAAGCCTATCGAAGTTGATTGAAAAAATACCGAGTTTGGCGTTAACTCAAAGGTTTCAGCATTATCAACCACGGTATTAACTAACCCTTGATGCTCAATCATCACTCCTTTGGGCTTACCTGTCGAACCCGACGTATAAATCACATACGCCAAATTACTGGACGATAACCCCAATGCCCCCTTATCTAAATTATCGGTACTGTAATGACCATACTGCGCTGCTTCTAAAGACACCAACGCACCCGTAAATTCGCTCAAGGCCGCAGCCCCTGCCCCCTGATGTAATACCAAGCTTAACTGCGCATCTGCCAACATATAACTTAAACGCTCTTGCGGGTAATGTGGGTCCAGTGGGACATACGCCCCACCCGCCTTCAAAATGCCTAAAATCCCGACCACCATCTCCAACGAGCGTTCCACACACAAGCCTACCAAACTGTCTGGCCGAATAGCATGATGTTCCCGTAGGTAATGCGCCTCTTTATTTGATTGCTCGTTCAGTTAACTCAAAGGTTTCAGCATTATCAACCACGGTATTAACTAACCCTTGATGCTCAATCATCACTCCTTTGGGCTTACCTGTCGAACCCGACGTATAAATCACATACGCCAAATTACTGGACGATAACCCCAATGCCCCCTTATCTAAATTATCGGTACTGTAATGACCATACTGCGCTGCTTCTAAAGACACCAACGCACCCGTAAATTCGCTCAAGGCCGCAGCCCCTGCCCCCTGATGTAATACCAAGCTTAACTGCGCATCTGCCAACATATAACTTAAACGCTCTTGCGGGTAATGTGGGTCCAGTGGGACATACGCCCCACCCGCCTTCAAAATGCCTAAAATCCCGACCACCATCTCCAACGAGCGTTCCACACACAAGCCTACCAAACTGTCTGGCCGAATAGCATGATGTTCCCGTAGGTAATGCGCCTCTTTATTTGATTGCTCGTTCAACTGCTTATACGTCAGCATTTTATCTGCAAAGACCACCGCAACCTTATCTGGTTGCTGCTGGGCTTGCTGCTCAAATAAGGTAACATAAATGGCGTTAATTGATATTGCTTCGCCACGGCTTGTAATTTCTCCCCCACGGCACTTGGCAATGAGCCCGATAATAACGCACCGTCATACGCCTTTATGTCTGGTCTTGGGTAACACAGTGGTAAACTATGCACACCCGGTAACTCATCTAGCTGTTTCGTCCAATAATCTAATTGATTATCCAGTACCTCTCCCTCTAAATGCGTGTGTTGCCAATGTGCATAATCTGCATATTGGATTTCCAGCTCTGGTAATGGGCTTACTTTTCCTTGGCTATACGCGTCATATAACGCAAAGAACTCTTTGGCCAATACATCCATCGACCAGCCATCTGAGGCAATATGGTGCATATTAAATAGCAGCACCCCTGCACTGTCAGCCGTTTTGATATAGCTGACACGCAGCATCACATCTTCTGCCAGATTAAACGCCTGCGTAAACTCACTGTCAACCAATGCTTTAACCGCGTGTGCTTGCATCTCACCAGTGAGATGAGATAGGTCTTCGACTGCCACCTCAAAGTGCACCGCTGACATCGCGCAAATCTGTTGCTTCGCTACCCCCGCCACTTCAATGTAGCGCGTTCGCAAAACTTCATGACGCGCAATGATGTCACTAAAAGCACGATTAACCACCGCGATATCGAGCGCGCCCTGCACTTCAAAAGCCATCGGCATATTGTACTCAGCGGAGCCGCCTTGCAAGCTATCAATGAACCATAAACGCTGTTGCGCAAAAGACACCGGTTGGATATCTGAGGTGCGCGGTATAGCACGTAAAGGTGTACTGACCATCGCGTCGCAGTGATAGTCAGCCAATGTCAGTGCCAATGCGGCCAAATTTGGGGTATCAAAAATCGCGATATCGAGCGCGCCTTGCACCTCAAAAGCCATCGGCATATTGTACTCAGCGGAGCCGCCTTGCAAGCTATCAATGAACCATAAACGCTGTTGCGCAAAAGACACCGGTTGGATATCTGAAGTGCGCGGTATGGCACGTAAAGGTGTACTGACCATCGCGTCGCAGTGATAGTCAGCCAATGTCAGTGCCAATGCGGCCAAATTTGGGGTATCAAAAATCACTTGTACCGGTAATTCAACTGCAAAGCGTTGACGTATTTTTGCCATCAAGCGAATACTCAATAATGAGTGACCCCCCAACGCGTAAAAGTTTGCCGTGCTGCTAATACCTGTCGCTTCTATGCCTAATAATTCAGACCAAATCTCAACCAGTCCTAATTCAGTCTCTGTTTGTGGGGCAACATAACCTCCTTGCAGGGCTGCACCTTCCGCTGCTGGCAGCGCCCGTTTATCTACCTTGCCGTTTGGCGTCAACGGCCATTCATGCACCACCATCAAGACACTGGGTACCATATACTCGGGTAACTGTGCCGCTAACGCTGTTTTCACTTGCTCTATCAAGCTCGTTTTAGCACCGTCGTCTAGCACCGCGGGTGAATGCATATAACCCACCAATTGCTGACTTCCGGCTAACTCCTTGGCCATCACTAAAGCTGATTCAACACCCGCTTGTTGTGCTAATTGTGTTTCAATCTCACCAAGCTCAATTCTAAACCCTCGGATTTTAACCTGATCATCTGTACGACCCATAAAGGCCAACTCACCATCCGGTAGATACCGGACTAAGTCTCCCGTACGATATAACCTTCTTGAACTATGTGGGTCATGCTCATCAAAATAAGGGTTATCAATAAACCGCTCTGCGGTTAAGCTCGGCTGATTTAAATAACCTCGGGCTAAACCATCTCCCCCTAAATACAACTCACCCGCTGAGCCGTACGGTACAAGCCCTCGACGCCCGTCGTCACTTAACACATATGAGCGCATATACGATAAAGGCTTGCCAATATGAACCTCTGTGCCACTGACATGTGCCATCGTACTGTTCACGGTACATTCGGTTGGCCCGTACACATTACGGATCTCTATCCCTTTAGCGGTATACCCTGCCAAACGTTGCCATAATGCTTGGCTTATTGCTTCCCCTCCCACCAATAAATGTGGCGGTGTAAAATCGTGCCATGTATCGAGCCAGAATTGCAGCACACTCGGCGTGCAATCGAGTAATTCTATATGGTGTGATTGAATATAGTCTTGCAGTCGCTCTGGTTGCGTTTTGATATCTTCAGGCACCACGATTAATGTTCTGCCTGAGAATAAACACACGATCCCCTGTAAAGACGCATCAAAAACATAGCTGGCCCCCCAGCCAAATCGTGTCACACCGGTAAACCAATCAGACATTTCATGCATGAGCGCTTGCGCACTACGATGCTCGATCATCACCCCTTTGGGCTTACCTGTCGAACCCGACGTATAAATCACATACGCCAAATTACTGGACGATAACCCCAATGCCCCCTTATCTAAATTATCGGTACTGTAATGACCATACTGCGCTGCTTCTAAAGACACCAACGCACCCGTAAATTCGCTCAAGGCCGCAGCCCCTGCCCCCTGATGTAATACCAAGCTTAACTGCGCATCTGCCAACATATAACTTAAACGCTCTTGCGGGTAATGTGGGTCCAGTGGGACATACGCCCCACCCGCCTTCAAAATGCCTAAAATCCCGACCACCATCTCCAACGAGCGTTCCACACACAAGCCCACTAAACTGTCTGGTCGAATAGCATGATGCTCTCGCAGGTAATGCGCCAATTGGTTCGACTGCTCATTCAACTGCTTGTACGTCAGTGTTTTATCGGCAAAGACCACCGCAACCTTATCCGGCTGCTGCTGTGCTTGTTGTTCAAATAAGGTATGAATGCATGCCGCTTTATCGTATGCAATCTCCGTATTATTAAGCCCTGTCACTAAATGCGCTGTCTCTGACTCCGACAACATCGCCAAACTAGGCAACGCCACCGTCTCTTCTGTGACTTCACTCAAACTCGTTAATAAACGACACAAGTGTGCGTTTAACCGCGCTATCGCTGCTTCACTGAATAAGCCAATATCATATGTCCAGTTAATACCCACCCCCGCATCGCTCAAGGTCAGCTCAACATCAAGGTCAAACTTGGCCTGTACCGCATCACTCTCATACGCGCTCATCTGCACCCCTGGTAGGGCGACTGACTCACCTTCATGATGCAAACCATAGTCTGTATTCGTTGTCATCATGATTTGGAATAACGGGCTATGTGCCTTACTTCGCGGTACCTTCAATCTATCTACTAACTGCTCAAATGGCACGTCTTGATGCGATTGCGCCTCTAAATGTACCGCTCTGATATGCTTAAAGTATTCCCCGACCGTGTGGTACCCCGTGTTCGCTCTGAGCACTAATGTGTTCACAAAAAACCCTATCAACGGCGTCAGCTCTGCCTGCATTCTATTGGCTACTGGCGTTCCTATCACAATGTCTGCGCTATTACTGTGTCTTGCTAGCAGCAAAGATAACGCACCATGTAATAACATAAATGGCGTTAATTGATATTGCTTCGCCACGGCTTGTAATTTCTCCCCCACAGTACTTGGCAATGAGCCCGATAATAACGCGCCCTCATACGCCTTTATTTCTGGTCTTGGGTAACACAGTGGTAAACTATGCACACCCGGTAACTCATCTAGCTGTTTCGTCCAATAATCTAATTGATTATCCAGTACCTCTCCCTCTAAATGCGTGTGTTGCCAATGTGCATAATCTGCATATTGGATTTCCAGCTCTGGTAATGGGCTTACTTTTCCTTGGCTATACGCGTCATATAACGCAAAGAACTCTTTGGCCAATACATCCATCGACCAGCCATCTGAGGCAATATGGTGCATATTAAATAGCAACACGCCTGCACTGTCAGCCGTTTTGATATAGCTGACACGCAGCATCACATCTTCTGCCAGATTAAACGCCTGCGTAAACTCACTGTCAACCAATGCTTTAACCGCGTGTGCTTGCATCTCACCAGTGAGATGAGATAGGTCTTCGACTGCCACCTCAAAGTGCACCGCTGACATCGCGCAGATCTGTTGCTTCGCTACCCCCGCCACTTCAATGTAGCGCGTTCGCAAAACTTCATGACGCGCAATGATGTCACTAAAAGCACGATTAACCACCGCGATATCGAGCGCGCCCTGCACTTCAAAAGCCATCGGCATGTTGTACTCAGCGGAGCCCCCTTGTAAGCTATCAATGAACCATAAGCGCTGTTGCGCAAAAGAACATACTTCTAAGGTTTCGTGATTGTCATGGACTCTCCTCACAATTTTGTTGTGAGTCAGCTCCAGTTCTTTTTTCTGTAAATAACTTAACAAAGCCTCTTTATTATTTTTGATCAAGATAATTGTATCCTGATCTAAGCGTCCTTTGGAAGATTTGGCTTTCAGTTTGCCCTCATCGATATACAGCAAAGTTCCTTCAGAAATCAGTTTTGAATAGAGCTCGTTCATATTAATCACGTCACCTTAGATTTTTGTTATTGATGTCTCTCAAAATAAATGAAATTACATATCCGTTATGCTTAAAATTTATTGGTTCACTAATACGATCACCAAATTACTTTTCGAGAGATTTTTATAAAGTTTATTCTTCGTTATGTTTCTTAAGTCGAGGCATAATAAGTAATGCACTGTCGCAAAAGCTCAGTGCATTACTTAACTTATCTCATGAGTCCATATCATTAAAACTCATATTCAGTGGCATCTTCTGATTCCAATAAGGCCTGCTGTAAGAGTTCTTCAGCTTTTTGGTGCTCGCACAAGTTACACAAATCTGAAATACTTGCTATATCATAAAGGTCTTTTAACTCAATGTGCGTATAACCAACCTCCTTCAATTGAGCAAGAAAGCGCACCACTAATAGAGAGTGGCCACCTAAATCAAAGAAGTTTGCATTGACACTTATATGCTCAGCATCGATATAAAGCAATTTAGATATCAAATCGATAATTAACCGCTCTGTATCCGTTGTTGGTGCAACGTAATCATGGAGCAATACACTCTCTGCCACTGGCAATGCCCGTTTATCGACTTTACCATTTGGCGTCAACGGCCATTCATGCACTACCACAAAAGCACTGGGTACCATATATTCTGGTAATTGCTCAGTTAAAGTGCTCTTTACTTGCTTCATAAATAACATGTGTTCTTGTGTTTCAAGTCGCTCCGATGGCTGAATATAAGCGACTAATTGTTTACCACCGGCCACCATTTTCGTCATCACTAAGGCTGACTCAACTCGTTGCTGCTGCACTAATTGTGCTTCGACTTCACCAAGTTCAACCCTAAATCCACGAATTTTGACTTGATCATCCGCACGGCCAATGAACTCTAGCGTACCGTCGGCTAAATACCTTACCAAATCTCCCGTACGATATATTCGTTGTGAACTATGTGGATCATTAGCATTAAAATAGGGGTTTTCAATAAACTGCTCTGTTGTAAGTGCTGCGCGGTTTAAATAACCTCGAGCCAACCCATCCCCTCCAATATATAATTCCCCAACAGCACCAAAAGGGACAAGTTCAGTATTCAAATCAAGTATAAGTAACTGATTGTTAATGTTTGGCTGTCCGATAGAGACCGTGCTACATTTTGCATCTGCTTCAGATGTACAATACGTTGACGCTGTAATCGTTGCCTCTGTTGGGCCATATGTATTCATGAGTTGAACATGACGACCCAGCTTTTGATAATGGTGAGATACTGTGGATGGTGTTAATGCCTCACCCCCAACAATGACTAACCTTATCGATGTGTTTGTAAAGACCCCTTTATCAACCAATAATTGCGCCCAAAATGCCGTGGGTAAACTGACTACAGAGACTGTATTCTGCGTGCAAAAATTGATAAATTCCTGTAATCCTTGTCTGCACTCGTCATTACTGATAACTAATCGGGCTCCCTGACACAATGTACCGAAGAACTCTTCAACAAAGATATCAAAGCAAATATTTGAAAACTGCAACACAGCATCATTATCATCGACATTATAAGTTTCACGAATATGCTCTTGGTAGTTAGCTAAAGCACGATGCTCGATCATCACCCCTTTGGGCTTACCTGTCGAACCCGACGTATAAATCACATACGCCAAATTACTGGACGATAACCCCAATGCCCCCTTATCTAAATTATCGGTACTGTAATGACCATACTGCGCTGCTTCTAAAGACACCAACGCACCCGTAAATTCGCTCAAGGCCGCAGCCCCTGCCCCCTGATGTAATACCAAGCTTAACTGCGCATCCGCCAACATATAACTTAAACGCTCTTGCGGGTAATGTGGGTCCAGTGGGACATACGCCCCACCCGCCTTCAAAATGCCTAAAATCCCGACCACCATCTCCAACGAGCGTTCCACACACAAGCCCACTAAACTGTCTGGTCGAATAGCATGATGCTCTCGCAGGTAATGCGCCAATTGGTTCGACTGCTCATTCAACTGCTTGTACGTCAGTGTTTTATCGGCAAAGACCACCGCAACCTTATCCGGCTGCTGCTGTGCTTGTTGTTCAAATAAGGTATGAATGCATGCCGCTTTATCGTATGCAATCTCCGTATTATTAAGCCCTGTCACTAAATGCGCTGTCTCTGACTCCGACAACATCGCCAAACTAGGCAACGCCACCGTCTCTTCTGTGACTTCACTCAAACTCGTTAATAAACGACACAAGTGTGCGTTTAACCGCGCTATCGCTGCTTCACTGAATAAGCCAATATCATATGTCCAGTTAATACCCACCCCCGCATCGCTCAAGGTCAGCTCAACATCAAGGTCAAACTTGGCCTGTACCGCATCACTCTCATACGCGCTCATCTGCACCCCTGGTAGGGCGACTGACTCACCTTCATGATGCAAACCATAGTCTGTATTCGTTGTCATCATGATTTGGAATAACGGGCTATGTGCCTTACTTCGCGGTACCTTCAATCTATCTACTAACTGCTCAAATGGCACGTCTTGATGCGATTGCGCCTCTAAATGTACCGCTCTGATATGCTTAAAGTATTCCCCGACCGTGTGGTACCCCGTGTTCGCTCTGAGCACTAATGTGTTCACAAAAAACCCTATCAACGGCGTCAGCTCTGCCTGCATTCTATTGGCTACTGGCGTTCCTATCACAATGTCTGCGCTATTACTGTGTCTTGCTAGCAGCAAAGATAACGCACCATGTAATAACATAAATGGCGTTAATTGATATTGCTTCGCCACGGCTTGTAATTTCTCCCCCACAGTACTTGGCAATGAGCCCGATAATAACGCGCCCTCATACGCCTTTATGTCTGGTCTTGGGTAACACAGTGGTAAACTATGCACACCCGGTAACTCATCTAGCTGTTTCGTCCAATAATCTAATTGATTATCCAGTACCTCTCCCTCTAAATGCGTGTGTTGCCAATGTGCATAATCTGCATATTGGATTTCCAGCTCTGGTAATGGGCTTACTTTTCCTTGGCTATACGCGTCATATAACGCAAAGAACTCTTTGGCCAATACATCCATCGACCAGCCATCTGAGGCAATATGGTGCATATTAAATAGCAACACGCCTGCACTGTCAGCCGTTTTGATATAGCTGACACGCAGCATTACATCTTCTGCCAGATTAAACGCCTGCGTAAACTCACGGTCAACCAATGCTTTAACCGCGTGTGCTTGCATCTCACCAGTGAGATGAGATAGGTCTTCGACTGCCACCTCAAAGTGCACCGCTGACATCGCGCAGATCTGTTGCTTCGCTACCCCCGCCACTTCAATGTAGCGCGTTCGCAAAACTTCATGACGCGCAATGATGTCACTAAAAGCACGATTAACCACCGCGATATCGAGCGCGCCCTGCACTTCAAAAGCCATCGGCATATTGTACTCAGCGGAGCCGCCTTGCAAGCTATCAATGAACCATAAACGCTGTTGCGCAAAAGACACCGGTTGGATATCTGAGGTGCGCGGTATAGCACGTAAAGGTGTACTGACCATCGCGTCGCAGTGATAGTCAGCCAATGTCAGTGCCAGTGCGGCCAAATTTGGGGTATCAAAAATTACTTGTACCGGTAATTCAACTGCAAAGCGCTGACGTATTTTTGCCATCAAACGAATACTCAATAATGAGTGGCCCCCCAACGCATAAAAGTTTGCCGTGGTGCTAATACCTGTCGCTTCTATTCCTAACAGTTCAGACCAAATCTCAACCAGCCCTAATTCCGTCTCTGTTTGTGGGGCAACATACTCTGTTTCTAAACTCTGACTCTCGATCGCTGGTAAAGCCTTCCTATCTACTTTACCATTCGATGTAAGTGGCCATTCACTTACAACCACAAATAGACTCGGCACCATATGCTCTGGTAAAGCACGACCCAGTGACGCTTTTATATCTGCTACAAAGGTACTCTTATCATCTTCTAGTAACGTATCTGTTGGTTTGACATAGCCTATCAACTGCATTGATCCCGCCACCTCCTTGGCCATCACCAACGCAGAATCAACCAAAGGCGCATTCCCTAACTGATGCTCTATTTCTCCTAACTCTATACGTAGCCCACGGATCTTCACTTGATGGTCGATTCGACCTTGATATTCTATTTCACCATCTTCTCTAACGCGTGCTAAGTCACCTGTTTTATACAATCGCGGTGAACTATGTGGCAAACCCGCATCTAAATAGGGATTATCGATAAACCGTGCTTGCGTTAGCGCGGCTTGGTTCAAATAACCTCGCGCCAATCCATCTCCCCCGATATGCAGCTCTCCTATCGCACCCTGTGGCACCACATTTAAATGCGGATCTAACACCATCAACTGAATATTATCTATGGCTTTTCCTATCGGAACACCCCGACTAATGTCACCCGCACAATCCCAATAACTCACATCTATCGCCGCTTCCGTCGGACCATATAAATTATGTAACTCTGCCGTCGGTAAGTTGTCTCTAAATGCCTTTACATGACCCTGTTGTAGCGCTTCACCACTACAAAAAACTTGTTTCACACTGCCACTATTTTTAAACCCGCTATGCTCTAAAATAACCCCTAACATCGAAGGCACGAAGTGCATTTTTGTGATCCCTTGAGATTGGATCAACTCACACAAATACTCTGGGTCTTTATGGCCATCGGGTTTAGCCACCACAAGCTGCCCACCATATGCCAATGTCCACACAAACTCCCACACCGACACATCAAAGCTGTAAGGGGTTTTTTGCAGCACTTTATCCTCCGCAGTCATCCCATACTTATTGTGCATCCAGTGGATCCGATTAAACAATGCTTGGTGCTCTACCATCACACCTTTAGGCTGCCCTGTTGAACCTGATGTATAAATTACGTAAGCCAAATTCCGTGATAACACCTCTGAGTTCTCGTCATTGTCCGCCGATACAGGCTCAAAGAGCGCTTTATCATCTAATGCAATAAGCTCACCAGTAAAGTCCCCTAGTTGCTGCGTGGTATCGCCTTGGGTTAATACCACAGATAATTCAGCATCCTCTAGCATATAGTTCAAACGCGCCTGTGGGTAACTTGGGTCTAATGGCACATATGCGCCGCCGGCCTTCAAAATACCTAAAATTCCTATCACCATTTCCAGCGAGCGTTCCACACACAAGCCTACCAAACTGTCTGGCCGAATAGCATGATGTTCCCGTAGGTAATGCGCCACTTTATTTGATTGCTCGTTCAACTGCTTATACGTCAGCATTTTATCTGCAAAGACCACCGCAACCTTATCTGGTTGCTGCTGGGCTTGCTGCTCAAATAAGGTATGAATACAGGCTGTTTTATCGTACGCCACTGATGTCTCATTTAATGTATGAGTCAAATGGTAAACTTCCTCTTGCGCCAACATGGGTAACGAATGAATGGCATACTCAGGCTGTGCTTGCAATGTGCTTAATGCAGATAACAGTGTACATAAATGCTGATTTAGCTGGGTAATATGGGCATGCGTAAACAAACTGGTATCATATTCCCATGTTAAGCCCAGCCCCATATCACTGAGACTCATATCAATGTCTAAATCATATTTAGCGCGAATAAAGTCACTCTGGTAGGTTTGTAACTCGACATGAGGCAATTGAAATGACTTTGTGCTGCTGTCATCGTGAATACCATAATCGCTATTGGTGGTCATGACTATCTGGAATAAAGGGCCGTGCAATGAACTACGGGGGATTTTTAAACGTTCTACTAGCTTCTCAAAAGGCACATCCTGATTTGATTGCGCATCTAAGTGTACTTGCCTGATATGCGAAAAATATGCGCTCAGCGTATCATGATTGGTATTTGCTCTGAGCACCAATGTATTGGCAAAAAACCCAATCAAAGGGTTTGTCTCTGACTGCAACCGGTTTGCAACTGGGGTACCAATAACAATATCAGCGCTATTACTGTGCCGAGCCAACAATAATGAAAGCGCACCATGTAATAACATAAAAGGGGTCAATTGATGCGCATTTGCTACCGCTTGTAATTGAGTTGCAATATGCGCTGATAACTGCCCTTGCACAATCGCTACTTTACGCTCTTTTTCATTTGAACGGGCTTTATCTAAAGGCAGAGTATGCTCTGCGGGTACATCCGCTAATTGTTGCACCCAATAATTGAGCTGCTTTTCAAGTACTCCCCCTTCTAAATAGGTTCTTTGCCACTGTGCATAATCACTATATTGAATATCTAACGGGGCCAATCCACTTTCTAGGCCCTCGCTATAAGCATGGTAGAGGGTAAAAAACTCTTTTAGAAGTACTTCCATTGACCAACCATCAGAAGCGATGTGGTGCATATTCAGCAGTAGCACACCTGACTCTGAGGTCTGTTTGATATACCCGACACGAAGCATCACGTCTTGTTTTAAGTTAAATACCTGACGGGTCAATCGGGTCGCTTGTTCTGCAACTTCTGACGTTAACGTCTCACCTGTGAGATGGGTTAAATCTATCTGTGTAATATTGAAATCAACCTCAGACATCGCACGAACGACCTGATATGTCTCTCCTTGCACTTCCCGATATACAGTGCGCAGTACTTCATGACGTTCAATGATGGTGCTAAATACTCGGGTTAATAAGGGGAGATCCAACTCTCCCGACACCTCAAAAGCGATGGGCATATTATATTCTGTCGTGCCCTCTTGAAGGTTATCAATGAACCATAGTCGCTGCTGTGAATACGATAACGGGATATTCACTTCGTGAGTGGGGTGCTTAATTATCTTTTTATATCCGTTGGTATTTATATAATAAACAATCTGTTCTTTGTGCTGCTTTATCCGTTGGATCAGTGCGGGGTCTGGCTGCTCACTGTCAAAGCCTACCTTTAACTGATCATTATCAACTACTTCAAATGAGAATAGCGCCTCTGAACACTCCGCTATCAAGTCTTTAATATTTTCCACTGAAACTCTACCCTTAATATTTAAAATAGCCCTATTCTTAATGACGGTTACCCACACTGCGAACAAAACTTAATCGTGATATTACATCTATAATAATGTGTTGTGACGCTCATCCTATCCGTTGCGATATGTCGCAGCAGCCACGTAAATTCCAATAACTAAAAAATAATCAGCATGCTTTTAAGTCTTCTCGGCGAAAGCTTAACTTGCTCATTTATCCTCTTCAATTCCTCATACCCATAAATTAATGTGAATTGTTGTAATAACATCGACTAAACAAAGCTTCACAAAAGCAATAATGCCAAAATACGCACAACCGTTGCCTAGTTTCGATTCTTGTATGTTCTTATTCTATTCAATAAACAACAACTACTTTATAGGAACCTAGCATTTAACTGATATCTAATTGCATCAACTTATGACTCACCTTATGGCACTCTTACGGTCGCTTTAGTCATAATTGAATAAATTATAAATCACCGATATTTATATTTAACGCCCTGGACGACAATAAACATCGCTTTTTTGCTTCTCAAAATATCATCAATTTTTGATAACAATCCTATTAGACATACCCTTCTTACGTACAACCTCAAGATATAGGATGAGTTAGCATGTTTTTTTATCTGCTCTTCGCACCAATAGTGTTTACCCGATAAACCAATAGCAAAAGTCATCCATTGGACTAAGATTCTACACAATTGCGTAGGAAACAATATTGATATTAAAGCGAGTACTTCTTAGTTTACCGCTAATTTAATTTAAAAAGCAATACCCTTTTGAAGCAGATGTGGGGTGATATTACCAAGACATGGGTTCATTTATAGCGTAAGCAGGCGATTTTTAATTATGGCCTGCTCCAATAATTCACGTTACGCTAACCGGATTACCTCTTGCCAACCGTGATTTTTCATCAACTTAGTTGCATGTAAATTATGCTTTTTATCTATATGCTCATCTCAGCATCTTTATAATGTGGGTAGTGAATAGATTCGAAACTATCCATTAATTGGAACTTGCAACTATAACTCCCCAAACACTGAAATACTCACCACATAACGCTCTCAAAGGCAAAATACCAATGGAAAAGTATTTCATGGTCTCTAATAAAACTCCTTTCTCAGATGAAATTTTAGACCGCTATAATGTTAAAAATGAAAGGGGTTGAGATCCCAATTACAAACACAATTTAGAGATCGCCAGATTAAAACGAGCTCTATGAATCACACTTATAATTCTACGCAAGATCTATACTAAATTAGGTGGAGTTCATTATCCTTAACCTCTAAAATAACCCTATTTTTAATCTGGGTTACCTGTGTAATGTACTACCATAGCAGGTAACCTTTTGTGTAAAGCAAACTATGACATACGTGCCACTGCCATGATTAATTGCTTAAATAGCAGGTAACACAACACTGTAAACCGCCCAGTTCACCGCTCACTTTACTCATGCTAAATAACCTCAGCTCTGGATAAGCGAATTTGCCCAATAAAGCTATTTTTCTCACTCTCGGCGTTACTTTCATTTGTAATAGCCTGCTATTACCGCATAAAAGCGCCTTGATATTGAACAAAATATCATCATTGGATTGTACGTAAGTTTGTTTTCAAAACATTTCCTATTCCAAAACCCTTATCCAAACCTGAGGTTAAATAAGACTTAATTTACAAATAATGTTGAGCTTACTTTTTTATTTTTCGCTTTCCACCAGCTCTCAACAATTAAAGTTCGTAAAAGCCATCGATCTTCACCATTAAATTTCGGCTCATAAGCATTACGGGAATGTACAACTCTGCGATTATCAAAAATGAGTAAGTCTCCCTCAGCCAAAGATAACGAGATGCAATTTTTAACAATCGACTCTTTGACAGCAGCCATTGCATCTTTAGACTCATTGCTACATGCCTCCATGTAGGCTGGATCGTAAATTATCTCAGGATCGGAGGTGCCATCCAACACTTGAACTTTACTGCTTTGCAATTCGCCATCATTAATAAACGTCAAATCTTCCCAAATTAAATAGTCAAATTTGCTCAGTTGCCGCTCGTCACTATCAGATAAATTAAGATGACGTGCGGGCATCAAGTACGTCTGTACCTTGTGATCTTCTCTTAAACAAAGCAACGACACATAGTCTGCTTTCATCTCATGAAAACCATCTTCTACATGCCATTCAAGAAACACACTATTCGTCCCAACTTGTTTATTAGAATCTTGTTTTATAGGAAAAACATCATCCACTAAACCACTGGTTATTTTATCTTTAAAGTTATACAAGTAGCCTAGAGAGACCGATATAACCGATTGTAATAGCGCAGCAAAATCACGTTCTCGGCTAATGACATCATGTTTTTTAGGTGGGGTAGGACATAGACCTGCTTGTAGCGGCAAGTTTTTTAACAGCAAATAGCTATTCGTATTCCCTTTGAACTTAAACTCCAGTAATTTCTTTTTAATTCTCTCTGGAAATTTAGTCCATGTCTCTAAATAGCTATACATAATCTCTGCACCATCGTCTGATTCAACAGACTGATGTTCACCAATAATCTTTTCTATTTTCTTTTTTTCAAGCTCTGATAAAACCAAAACGACACTGGTGCTTAACGTGTCACTGTCGCTCATATTAATTATAGAGCTACACTCTTTTCTCAATTCCATATTTCCCTCCTAAGACAAATACATGTCCCGTTAAAAGTTGTCTGTGCCTGAAATCAAATAGCGCATGCTACACATCTACCAACAACCGCAAGGCCTCGTTGGTTTTTTCTTTGGTAGCCTAAAACCGTATTGCTCAATCAAAGCAATACGGTTAAAGACAGTACTTTTTAACCTGCGATTAGAGGCACCTATACATTATTTTTATATCACTATTGAATTCTTGCTTTCAGACACCACAGGTACGACTGCGGGTTCGGTTAACGCTTGCAACTCAATAACCTTCTCAGCAATATGCTGAATTGTCGGGTTACCAAATACGTCTTTAATAGACACACTCACACCATATTCACTATCAATAGAGGCGATTAATCGACTAATTAACAAAGAATGGCCCCCCAACTCGAAAAAGTTTGCTGTGATACTGATCGTAGTGGCGTCTAGGTTAAGTAATTGCGCCCAAGTATCGGCTAAATTACGTTCCACATCCGTTGTGGGTGCACTATATTCATCCTGCGACAAATCTGGATCTGGGAGTGCTTTCTTATCTATTTTTCCATTTGACGTCAGTGGCCAAGTATCCACCACAATAATCGCACCAGGCACCATGTAATCTGGCAAGTTGGCTTTTAGTGATGCTTTAGTACGTGTAACAATATCTAACTGAGAGCTGTGTTCAAATTCACCATCTAGTTTAATATACCCTACCAGCTGTTTACCCGTTGATGACTCTTTGGCCATCACCAGTGCAGTATCAATATCAGTCAATCCGATTAACTGTGACTCCACCTCACCCAACTCTATTCTAAAACCCCGAATTTTAACTTGGTCATCTGCACGGCCAATAAACTCTAAATTACCATCAGGCAAATAACGGACGAGATCTCCCGTGCAATATAAGACATTTCCAGTGAGATCTTGGCTCTGATTTTGTACGAACTTTTCATTCGTCAGTGCCGTGTTATTATAATACCCCATCGCTAACCCATCACCTGCCACATACAGCGTCCCAGAGACACCTTGCGGTGCTAACTGCAAATTATCATCTAATATATAAAGTGACGTATTTGGAAACGGTGTACCCAATGGCATTGAATGCATGTTAGTTTGCGCCATATCCTGATAATTCGCTTTATAGTAACTCGTATCGATGACGGTTTCCGTTTGTCCATATAAATTGTAAACGTTTGTTTTTTCATCAATGACTTGCGTGAGTAATGCTAAATCCTCTTTTTTCCATGCTTCACACCCAATCGATATATGCTGAAAGCTCGTTAATCGGGCTTTATTCTCCAATAAGTGACTAGTCAGCACTCTAATAACACTTGGCACAAAATCACCGTAGCTCACTTGATGATGCTCTATCAGTCCATGAAGATCACTCGGAGATATCAGCGTTTGGTACGAACAAATAACCAGCTTGCCACCATTACTACATAGCGCCTTAACAATATCGCCCAACAAAATATCGACCGACAAACCAGCCATTTGTAACACTGTGAGCGGCTTCTTATCAATTTCGAATATCTCATCCCAACCTACTTTCCGCGCAATTAAGGCTTTATGCTGAACCATAATCCCTTTTGGTTTACCAGTTGTCCCTGACGTGTAAATTACGTACACCAAGTTTTCAGACGTTAAGCTTATTGATGCCTTATCAATATTATCAATTGAATACTCGGTAAAGATAGACTCACCATCAACCTCCTGATCCAGTATGAGCAGTTTACCCTCAACGCTAGACAATTTATCCGTCAAATGAGCCTGAGTTAATACAACCTCCGGTGTTGTATCCTCTAGGATATCATTGAGTCGCGACTGGGGGTGTGTAGGATCAAGTGGCACATAAGCCCCCCCAGCTTTTAAAATACCCAGTATACTTATCACCATTTCCAATGAGCGCTCCACACATAACCCCACCAATGTATCAGGCTTTACACCATGATTTATCTGTAAGAAGTGAGCAATTTGGTTGGCTTTTTCATTGAGTTGTTTATAAGTGAGTGATTCATTCTCAAAGGTCAGTGCAACGCCCTCTGGGGTTTTTGCGACTTGCTCTTCAAATAACTCATGAATACACTGTTCATTAGGGTACTCTAATTGAGTGCTATTGAGCTTATGGACAAGATGATGAACTTCTTCTTGAGGTAAAATTGGCACAGCATGAGGTGCTTGCTCTGCGTGAACATCCGTATGGCTGAGATTATTTAACAATTCACACAAATGCGTGTTCAACTGAGCTATGTGAGACTCTGAGAACAAACTCACATCGTAGATCCAATTTAAGCTCACACCTTGCTCATTAATACTCACATTCAGCTCTAAATCGAACTTAGACTGAATAAGGTCTGATTGATGCGCCTGTAATTCGACATTGGGTAATTGAAAACACTGGGCATTGCTATCACTATTAACACCAAAATCACTGTTCGTCGTGAGCATGATTTGAAATAACGGACTGTGTTCTGTGCTTCTTGGTACCTTTAAGCGCTCTACCAATTGTTCAAATGGTACATCCTGATTTGACTGAGCATCCAAGTTCACCAATCGAATATGTTCAAAAAAACGAGAGAGCGTCTCATGATGCGTGTTAGTACGCAGCACAAGTGTATTAACAAATAAGCCGATCATCGGCTCTAACTCAGCTTGAAGGCGATTTGCTATTGGTGTACCAATCACAATATCAGCGCTATTACTGTGTCTAGCCAATAGCAATGACAAGGCGCTATGCACAAGCATGAAAGGTGTTAAATTATGACTTTTAGCCAATTCTAACAAACCTTGCGCAAGGTTACTTGAAAGCTCATGTGTAACAATGGCACCGATATGTTGCTTTGTTTTGGGTCGCGGATAATCACACGGTAATGAGTGTATCATCGGCGCGTCATGAAGTTGCTTTTCCCAATAATTTAACTGTTTATCTAACACCTCCCCCTCTAAATATTCTTTTTGCCAATAAGTATAATCTGCGTACTGAATATCCAGTGGTGGTAATGGGTTTTCCTGTCCTTCACTATACACATGATATAAGGTAAGAAATTCTTTGATCAATACTTCCGTAGACCATCCATCCGATGCAATATGATGCATATTGAACAATAATACGCCTGAATTAGATGCTTTTTTCACATAGCTGACACGCAACATTAAATCTTCTTTTAGATTAAATGGCTGGTCCATATCATGACTTATCATGGCGTTCACTGCGACAGTAAGCGCATCATCGCTCAAATGAGTGCAGTCTTCTACTTTAATCTCAAAGTCAATGTCAGATATATCACGAATATATTGATGCGCACGTCCGGCTTCAGCAACGTACACAGTACGTAGCACTTCATGACGTTCTAAAATGGTGGTAAATACACGCGACAAGATCGATAGATCCAGCTGACCTTTTACTTCAAAAGCGACCGGCATATTGTACTCTGCCGATCCCCCTTGCAAGCTATCTATGAACCAAAGTCTTTGTTGTGCATAGGACGTGATTATTGAATCTCCAACTTGTGCCGGCCTTGCTTTTAACTGCGGTGCGTCCGACGTGGCGTATTCTTCTAACAATTCAACAATGTCACTTTTCATGGCCACTATTTGTGCTTTAATCGTATTATCCATCGCGCCGGGAGGCGCTTTAAAAGCTAACTTACCTTTTTCTAAATAAAGTATAATGCCCTTACTATTGGCCTCTTTCAATAAATCTACAACATTCATAATAATCCTCCCTCCATCTCACTTACTTCGCTATCGTGTGTTGCATTTAGTAAGATCATCGGTTCTAAATACGCTGCCAATTCGGCAATTGTTTTATTTTGAAATAACACTCGGACGCTAATATTGACCTCAAATTGCTCTTGGATACGATTAAGTACTTTCATCGCCAACAATGAGTGCCCCCCAATGCTGAAAAAGTCATGAGATGTCCCTATCGTCATCGACGTATCCAATAGCTCTTGCCAAATAGCAACCAACTGAGTTTCCACATCCGTTGATGGCATCACATAATCCGCACTTGTGTAATTTAAAGCCAATGTCACCAAGGCTTTCGAATCCAGCTTACCATTTGATAAATAGCTAAACTCCTCGAGTTCGATCAATTGGGTTGGTACCATATATTCAGGTAACGCTCCTTTCAATTTCAGGATGATCTCTTGCTCAGACACCTTGGCACCAATGTAAAACAGAGACAAACTATTACCGACCACCTTACATTGTGCTTGTTCCGACAAACCATTATTTATGACAAACATGGATACTTCCTCAGGTTCAATCCTAAATCCATTCAGTTTCACCTGATCATCAAGTCGCTCCAGATACATTAAGTTACCATCGGATAAAATTTGTACATGGTCACCGGTTTTATAGAACTTGGTAGACGCTAAATCACAGTACTCAAGCGCAGCAGCAGTGAGTTCATCTTGTCCATAATAGCCAGAAAATACCGAGTCTCCACTAATTTGCAGCTCACCCGACTCACCAACCGCTGCAACCTGGCCACCTTCCGTTATTACTCGGCAGTTCAGGTTATTAATTGGATACCCAATTGGCACAAAGTCAGTCTGTAAACGCTCATCAAAGCGCCAAAATAGTGCATCAATACAACACTCTGAAGGCCCATATAAATTTACAACATCACAATTAAATGCATTCTTTGCATTGAGTGCTGTTATGGTTCTTAACGCTTCTCCCCCACAGAAAATAGTGTCTAAGTGATATGTCTGTGATTCAGAGTTTGATTCTATTAACAAGTCTAGTAATGAAGGCACAATCTGCATGCGCGTAATATGCTGTTCAGTCAAAGTCTGTTTAAATAATGCCTGATCATAATTAATTGCCGGTGGCGCTATTACCATGGTTGCACCAACCATTAGCGGACTCCAAAACTCCCAAATAGAGGCATCAAAGCTTGCTGACGTTCTTTGTAAAAAGCGATCTTGAGAATTAAACTTGAACTCTTCGTTTATCCAAGTCATATGGTTAAGTAGCGCTTTGTGGCTAATGCTAACCCCTTTCGCTTTACCCGTCGAACCAGATGTAAATAAAATATAAGCTAAGTCATCTGGTGCAATCTTAATCGCAGGCGCTGTAGTATCATATTCATGCAAATCCAACTCAGCATAATTAATCGAGTGACACCCCTCAACCATCACATCTCCTTGACAAATCAGAGAGCTGGCCTGTGCATCTTGTATCATAGCGCTGATACGCTGTGCAGGGAGATCAATGTCAACCGGGACATAGGCGGCCCCTGTTTTCATAATGCCCAGCATCGCAATAACAAATTCAATAGATCGAGTAAGGCATAGCGCAATGACATCACCATGACCTATACCTGCGGCGATCAAACAGTTCGCCAATCGATTTGCATCGTCATTAATGTCAGCAAACGTATGCTTTTTGCCATCAATTTGTATTACAGAACCACCCGTTGTGTCTGCAATGTTGGTAAACTGATCCAATACTGAATGACAACTCGCTGCAACAGTGTCACCACGGCCTTGATAAGCATGCTGCTCCTGAGTACGCGCCTCACCAATGTGCTTTATTAAATCAGCTTTACAGCTTGCTACAAAATATGCCATTGCCTGTTCATCCATATAACCTGTGTCATATGTAAACTGTAATCGGCTATTTTTTCCCTGATTAATAAAGATAAATTGTATTTTTAACGCTTCCGATAAACTAATAATTTGTTCAACATCACAGTGCGACGCTGACGATCTGTCAATACTATCAAAAATGAAACTAAACCCTGACATTTCATGGTCATGACTTTTAATAAAGCATTCACCATAATCAATGCCCTGCTCACTTAATGCTTGCTCCTGTTTAATTGCGGTATCAAACACTCCATCCAGGTCAGGAAATAAAGGCACTGCTCGACTTAACGGTCCGATAGCATCGGCAAGATCACAGTCTGCACGACTATCAAATACTCTTGATAGCGCCGCGTCTGATGAGTATCTTTTTAGTGTGTGTCTCAAACTAGCACAAATCACTTCTGCAATGCTCACTTGATGTGTAAATGCATAACTCGCAATGGGATCATACAGGTCATCTAGCGCCATCGTAGCAAACGCATACACACTTTCTGTCGCCTGAACATAACGTTGTAACGACAGCTTTTGCTCTAACGCTCGCTCACTTTTATCTCGAGACCAAAATTTACGGGCATCTAATAATTCTTCATCTAGTAGGAAATCACCTAACCAAGGTGCCAAATCTTCATATTGAATGACCTCGTCATGTAACCGCCCTTGTGCATCCTGAAGGCGGCCGTTACCTGCATCAATTAAAGATTCAGCCAAATAATTCAGTGAGAAAACATCAGTGTTCAACCCCATAACTTCAAGGTGAAGCCAACATGAATCGACCATTTCTGCCACGACAACTCGTATCCACGGTACAGTCACACTACTCATTGACTGTGTTTTTGACTCTTTTTTCTTTTGCTCAGTGACCTCATCTTCATTCAGACCGTGCCAATTCACAGTAGAAAAATGAATTGGCATATCGGTGGCAACGTGCTGCCATAACGCCCCTAATTCATCGGTTTCATAATGTGTGCGGAGGATGTCGAAACACCCGACCAACTGATGTAAGTACGCTTCAATACTCTGAGCATTTAGCATACCAGGGTAGACAGCACTAATAGCGGCAGTATTTAATTGTTCTTTATTCGTATTCTTTAGCTGATTCCAATGCGCTCGTTGGATCGGAGACGCCAGCACTTTATTATTCATTGGTTATTCCTTGTTTTTCCGGTTGATGAACAACCAAAAAATATTCATGTGTGTTTATCTAATTATCAACAAAGAACTCACGACACTTGTAAAAGCATCAATTTAATTTTAGGGAAAGTGATATTTACTGTAAAAATAAGCCTAGCTATATTTAACTTTAATATTATTTAAACAATAAATTTATAAGAAGCTAGCTCTCTCTTAGTCACATCTTTGTTGCTCTAATTTATCTTCCTATAAAAAGCCCATTTCCATTTCTTCTTGCTGGGCATTGTCTGGTTCAGGAGCGTAGGCACCTGTATCCGCAAAATGCTGCATTTCTTGGGCAATTTCACTTAATACAATATTGATATTATCTAATTTTTCTTGATTTTTTCGTAATTCAACTTGTTCACCGACAATGCTAAAATCAAGATACTTTTTAAAAGAAGTAAAATCCTTGTATTGTGCATAGCAACCTGCAAATAAACCTTCCCACCCAGCAAAAGGAGGTGGATACCTGAATTTATCATGCTCTTTAAAACCAAATTTAGGATTAGTAATAATTACTTTAACCGCAATGCCTATTCGTTCAAATTGAGATGGTCCTGACGAATGAAATTGATTGGCCCTGAAAATATAAGCATCACCCAATGAAGGTTTAACAACACAACTTGTTTTCATGTCACTTTTAGAGAGTGTAGAGATTTTTCCTTTTGCATCATAATATAAAAAGCTTTCGTTTAAAGTACGTATGTCCAGCGACGTAAATTCTTGGGCAACACTTAAGTAATCTGGCGATTGTGTTTCGCCATCAATTAAAAAATTACTTTTCGGAAATGAATCTTCATCGTACAAACTCGGTACATCTTCCGCTGTCATTACTTCAAACAAAGGCTTTTCATCTAATTTTTCTAAGGCTTTTTGACGATACAATGGTATCCATAAGTTGTAACAAGGCCCCATCCATTGATCAATTGAATCAATATGCCATTGGTACTTGTTTTCTTTGTTTAACTCTGAAACCGGTCTAACCGCTGAGTTTTCTAAGTTTACTGGTGCAACAAAGTCATTTACATAAGCAATATCACTGCGACTTAAACCAGGATGAAGATCCTTTAAACCATCGATCACAATATCCAAAAACTCATCAGAATTCGACTCAATAAACTTCCTATTTACATAGTGGAGTTGATCATAAAAACAGTCTTTTTTTTCAATACCTGTAATTGTAGAGTGTACTAGTCCCAGTAAAAGCCTATTAGGAATAGGTTTATCTAATTTCAACATAAATGCTGCACCTTTAAATACCGTAAGTTTAAATAAATAATTACATAATAAAAAATTGAGAAGTGCAAATCACCCCTCAAACAAATCCGTAATACAAATTAGAAAACAACACTAACAAAATAAGACAAGTGGGATTATCTTTCTTGAAAGTATATTCATCGCATTTATTTTATATTATTGTACATAATCAATTATTAAATATATTTCAATTAAAAACTCAAGTCAATTAATACTTATTAGAATATAAATCAATTAGAAAAACTTAAGTTTCAATAAAAAATGCGTCAACCTCTCATGCGTGAGACATTAACGCATCATCACTGTTACCCCATCGCAACCAACACTTTACGGTCCCCTTTAAACGGTTTCCTACCGTGTGCGACCAGCCAGTTATCAAGTAGTAGTACGTCTCCCGCAACCCAGTCAAATTTAACTTCTTCTTCGAGATATGCCAAACGGATCGCTTCCACTGTATCATCATCAATTGCGCTCCCATCACCATAACTCGTAGAATATGGAAATTCAGCAAGCGATAAATCTTCTTCCATTCTCGCTTTAACATCTGGGCACAACGTATTTGTATGCCAAAACGAAATATGATTAAACCAAACATTTTCACCACTTACAGGGTGAGCATGCACGGCCTTTCTCACTTGTTCGGTTACCACTTTATCTGCTGCTAATTGAGTGACTTTAAGATCTACTTTTTCTCCATAGGCCTTAATCTCTTCAATGTCATCCATCCCGAATGCTTTCTCAACGCTTGGGCCATATCCATTGCCATAGTTTCTGCGTAACAACCAGCCATCGCGCTTTTCGAATTCGGATGCAATCTCACTACCAATGCGGTTAAGTACTTTACGAACATCAACTAACTGGGTTTGCCCCCCTTCATCAGGGGCATCTAAGCAACAAAATGCTAATTTGTTAGGTGGTTCAGTAACATATGAAAGCTCATTGTGTAAGGAGATCTCTTGGTCTGCTGGGAATTCTGTTGCAGTATACACACCTTTAGCGAGCTTGGTTCTCGGTGTTGCCCCCTCCACATATTTTGCTGTCTCTTTAATACCTTGGGCAACAAATGCCTGAAAGTCTTCTTCACTATGAATATTAAAACCTCTGAACAGTACAGCACCAAAGTCAGCTAAATCCTTTAATACCTGCTGCTCATTCTGATTGTACCATGTTGGTAAATCAACGTTAGGTACATGACATTTATATACGATTGGCAAGGTCGGCGACTCATCTAAAAAGACCCTAGAAACCACCGAACTCTTTGATGTTTTCGTTTCCGAGCTTTTGTTTCGCCACTTGTTAAAACTCATGCTACGTTTCCTTCAATTGGGAATTGTTTTTTATTTTTCACAGGCTTAAATTTACGCTTAGCCGAACGTAACTTACTACGAGCATGTTGATCTAGCTGTGCTTTAACCATAGTTAACGTTAAACTTGACTGCTCACCCAATATCAACAGCTCAATCACTTTTTCTAATTTTGTAAGCTCTGTTTGATTAAATGTACTGCCTTCTAATGACCAAACACCACTCACTAATTGCGAATTTATATTCGTAATTAACAAACTGACTGGACATTTATTTACTGTCAAACCACCTTGTGACTCTTTTATTAAGTTGTTCAAATTGAAATCTAATCGGTAGTCAAATATGTTTTTCAATGTCACTCGATGGAATTTATTATATTCCTGAGTTATCCACGTTTGCTCTACAAAACCATTTTCCAAATCATGATGTAACTTATTCAATGTTTCAATCATATTAGTTTGCACAGTGCCACTGTTATCAAACTGATTAAAAATAAAACCAGACGATGAACCAGCTATTGGTAAGCCAGAAACGGTGTTTAATACACATGTACTTTCTAAATGAATTGCTAAGGCCATATTAAAAATAACTGAAAAAGCTGAGGCCATAGAAACATTATACTGACATGCTAATGTCTCTAATGCAATAGATACTTGTTTGTCTAATAAAAGATCACGCGTGAGCACTCCCTCTCCAACATGTTGACTTTTGCTCATAATATGTTCAGGAGTTGGAAAACCTTTAATCTCTTTTTTCCAAAAAGCAGATTGCTCACTCAGTCTCTTTTTATCAATTTTTCCGTTGCTCAGCAATGGCATACGCTCAACAACAACACAATTTTTAGGCAGTAAGTAAGTAGGCGATGCATCTTTAACCAACTTTTCGAGTCGACTGAGTTGCCCTTGCATATCGTCATTATTATTAATGAAACTTGCATACACAATATTTTCATACACAACAACTTGACGGACCGCTTTGTTTGATGACACAGCCGCTTCTAACTCTAGACTTTCACGAGTCACACTGCCGTCTTTATAATCAATAATCGATAATGTGCCATTGTTCAGCTGTCTCACCTGTAATTCACTATCATACAAGCCTTTACCTGATACGCCTGAAGTATAAAGATGCCCAACTGCGCCCTGTGGTACAGGTGCTGCATTTTTGTATAAAACTTTAGTCTGATCATTGTCGCAAATATGGCCTAAATTTATTGGCTCTCCAGTAACGACTTGTCCTGCACTAATGTAGGTCACCATGTCAACATTGAGTACCGTATTTACGGGGTAAAGTGCGCTCCACTGCCACACTAAGTTTTGGCATCCATGCTCAGCTACCACAGATACCTGTTCAAGATTATAATCATTGCGACAGGGCAACTCTGCCAATAGCGAGGGTGTTAACGTCACATGGCTGATTTCTTTAGAGATTAATACATCTCTCAATGCATATTGATTATCATGTAGCACTAATTTGGCACCTGCCGTTAAACCACTGAGCCACTCTGTTACACACAGATTTGAGGAAGTGGGTAAAATCAACAAAGAAGACTCATCAGTCAGGGCCATACTTTTTTGTTGTCTCAATATTTGCGCACATACCGTACCATGGCTAACCTGAGTACCATTGCCACAGCCGCTTTCAATGGCAGGATCCCCTTCACTCAAAATCACTTCACTAAAGTCTAAATCATCGTCGTCATATTCAACATAAAGAGATTCATCTATAATTAAACTCGTTTTATTGCATGTCTTAGCAAGCTTATTTGCATGAATTAACATGTTACCAGAATGTAGACATTTATACTGCTCTGACAGTGTTTCATACTGTTTTAGTTCATGATAAGCATACACCCCACCCGCCTTTAGCACAGCTAACAATACCACATAGCATTGAATATTTTGCGCTAAACAGACATCAACCGTTTGACCGCTAATTAAGCCTTGGGCGATTAAGTATCTTGCTAATCGATTAGCTTTACCGTTGAGCTGCTGATAACTGATCCATTCATCGTTATCTTGAATTGCAATTGCTTCCTGCTTCGAGTGCGCCACTTGCTCAAACAATTCATTCACTGAATCTAAGCCACTATTTAAATTCTGCTTATTCAAAGCCTTAACTTTAGGAGACAGTGCAATATGTTCAATATCCATATCCACGCTTTTTGATAACTGCTTTAAAACCAAATCAAAGCTTTCAGACAACCCTTTGATTGTTTGTATATCAAATAAGTCCGTCGAATAGGTTAAGTTAAGCCACATCCCCGCGTCATCTTCCTCCGCGACCATTTGAAGATCATATTTCGTTAGCGAGTTTTCACCCATAACCGGATAGGTATCCAAGTCAGCAAGCTTAAACTCTGATTGTTCCGTATTTTGCAATGTAAACATTATTTGAAATAACGGACTATGGCTAAGTTCCCTAGGGATTTTTAATTTATCTACCAATGAATCAAACGGAATATCCTGATTATCAAAGGCCGATAAGGTGTTTTGTCGATTTCTCGATAATAAAGAAGAGAAACTCTCACCTTCTTCCCACTGACTACGGTACATCATGCTATTGATAAAATAGCCAATCATTGGCGCGACTTGAGGATGAGCCCGACCTGCAATTGGGCTCCCGATTACCACATCTCGAGTCTGACTCCAACGCCCAATCAACACAGAAAAGGCACTATACAACAACATAAACAAAGTTGACTGATTGGCTTTGGCTATCGACTTCAAATCATTCATCGTCTCATTACCAATAAACCATGAGTATGTGTCACCGGCAAATTTTTGATGCTGCGCTCTAGGCCGGTCAAATGGTAGGGAGTGACTATACGGCGCCCCTGCTAGCATTTCCTTCCAAAAAACCAACTGATCGGCGATCTTTTCATCTGTATAGTGGTTGCGTTGCCAATGTGCATAGTCACAATATTGAATATCAATCGGTGGCAAGGTGTTTGGCAGCTTTTTACAATAGCTATCATACAAGGTAATAAATTCACCAATCATAATCGCCTGAGACCATGCATCTGACGCTATATGATGAAGTGTAAACAACAACACATGGTCGTGATCAGTGCGTTTCAGCACTTTTGCCTTCAACATTAAATCAGCTTGTAAATTGAAGACTTGATTCATCTCTTTGGCAGACCACTGCTGTACTTGGGCTCTCTGATCCATTTCAGAATATTCACTCAAGTCAATAAGTGGCAACTCCATATGCTGCAATGACTGCACCAATTGACGCACTTCACCTTCTTTCTCAATATATACCGTTCGCAGCACTTCATGCCGTTCGATTAATACATTCAATGCCCATTGTACTGCCGCTAAGTTAATCTCGCCTTTTAAGCCAAACGCAGCATGAATATTATATTGGCTACTTCCCCCTTCTAACTGATCAATAAACCAGAGTCCTTGCTGCGCAAAAGACAAAGGCAATACCGCTTTTTTATCAACCGGTATAATGCGTGTTTTATCTTGTGCTTGCTGCTTCTCCTGCTCTTGTTTTTGTAAATAAGAGCTAATTTCATTTTTATTATTTCTGATCAATGACTTTAAACTTTCTGGAAACTCGCCTTCCTCGCTAATATAAGCCAGCTGCGAACCTTTAAGATAAAGTACAATATTACAAGCTTCTGCATGTGCGATAATTTGTTGTGGTGAATTCATTAAAATGTTCCTTCTTCTACAGCTTTACCCGCTTCTAATAATTGCGCTTTCTTACTCTCAACTTGAGTATCCTCCAGCTCAATCGCCACTTTTTTAGCTAAGTGCTTAATCACTGGCTGTTCAAAAAATTCCGAGATAGATACAACAGACTCTCCGACTGAAAAAGTTTTCCTCACTTCACTAATTACGCGCGTCACAACTAAAGAGTCGCCTCCGAGGTCAAAAAAGTTATCTTCGGTGCCTATTTGTTCAATACCCAAAACATCTTGCCAGATAGCAACCAGCTTTTGCTCTATCTCGTTGCTTGGTTCAACATAATCACTGTCAAGTTCTGGTCGTTCATATAACGTTTGTTGTGACTCGCTAGGTACCTTGTCAACCCACTGTTTTAAACGACTATCCAACGCACCGGTTGAGTGAACTAATTGCGGATAGTACGACATAGATAGCAACTGACTAAAAGCGGTCTCACCTTCTTCGGGAGTCATTGAAAAGCCGATATTATTCGCGGCTTCACCTGAAAAGTCCCAGCCATCCCAATTAACACTGATCCATCGCTCATCTTCTTGAATATGTTTGTTTTGTACAAACGCATCCATATAAATATTTGCAGCCGCATAAGCACTGAAACCCAATCCGCCGAGCACTGACGACAACGAAGACATCAGTAGGCAAAAATCGACATTTCGATTGCGCAATAACTTGTCCAGTACCATAACACCCGCGACCTTTGAACTATATTGTTGTTCAAAGTCCTGCTCCGTTGTTTCAACTAAAGCTGTCATTGACCCATGTAGCTGCCCTGCAGCATGAATAATACCGTTTACCTTGCCAAAATCACGTTCAACCGCATTGAATACTGCTTCCATTTGTGTCAATTCCGCTGAATCTGCAGCCATTACTGACACTTGAGCCCCTCTCGATTCTATCTGTTGAATCTGATTAATACGCTCACAGACCTTTGATTCTGGTTGACTTTGTATTAAGCCCCTCCACTCACTCCGTTGTGGAAACTCCGAACGACCGACGAGCACTAATTTAGGGTTGCTTACCGTTTTACTAATATACCCCGCGAGCAGTAAACCTATGTTACCCAACCCACCGGTGATCAAATAGACGCCATTATCTTTAAGCGTATGTGCCGCTGGCGCATCAGCTGCGATGTGAGTTTGTTCATATTGCTTCTCCCAATACTGTGAGCCTCTCAATGCAGCCGTTGTACTGCGCTGTATTGACATAAGTTCAGTAGATAGCCTCTTACCTAAACGAGTCAAATATGTATCACCCCGATGTGGTTGCAGTTGAATATCAATATGACGACATGATAGATCAGGGTATTCTTGCGGCGCCACCTTACATAAACTGGTTATGGTTGCTTGTCCTGGGTTAATCAACTCCTCCCCTGTCACACTTTCAATCTCATTGGTAATACAATCCACCGCAATATCAGTACTCAGGTCAGCTTTAACAATTGCCTTCATAAAATATAAAGCACTTAAGGCCCCGCTTTGCTGCGTACTCCAAAAACTATCCATATCATCTGAAGGGTTCTGTGCACCAGACGATATGCTCGTTAGGTGTACTAAACGAGTCAGCGGAGTACGTGCATTCACAGCATCAAGTAATGTGTAATGTTCCGCCTCTTGGCTCATATCAAAAGTGTAATTGTTCTCACCAAGGTAACTGAATGTATCACCCGGATACGCGCATACCACCGTGTGACCAAGTGAATGTAAATGTGCCGATAGCTGCTCTGCAACACCTTCAGTATCCATGATGAGCAGCCAAGATTTTAATGCTGTATCGAGCTGCATTTTCCCCTGTTTAACTGCCGCTTTTTGTTTCCATGTCGGCACTGACCACCACATATCTGAAGGTAATTTGGCATTCGGATTGTTAACTCGGGTAGTTGGTAATACGCTTCCCGCCTCTATCCAATAACGTGTTTTTTCAAATGGGTAGGTAGGTAAAGGGACTCGACGTCCGCGCTGACCCAAATTGAATGCATCCCAATTAACATTAATACCATTACTCCACAGTTTGCCTATCGTATTTTGTAGGCTAACGACATCACAAGTCGATTCATTCGGATGTCGTGTCGTGGGTACGATGACATGTTCCCGCGCCTGCGCGCTCTTTCGCGCTAATGTAGATAAACTTCTACCAGGCCCAACTTCAATCATGACCTTCGCAGAACATAAATCTTCATCGTCAGACAAAATCGTCTCAATCCCATCCGCAAATAGCACTGTGCCTCTTAAGTGATTCGCCCAATAGTGTGGATCCTGAGCTTGCTCAGCCGTAATAAACTGACCCGTAAGGTTTGACACATAACGCATAACGGGTGCGTGCAACGCTACACCTTTAATCACTTGTAAGAATTCATCTAAAATGACATCCATCATTTTTGAATGAAATGCGTGCGAAGTATGTAATGGGCGATAGCTAATATTGCGCTCATCCAGTAGTTTCTCTAAATGTGTCAAATCTTCTTTGCTACCCGATGCAACACAGTTATTAGCAGAGTTTACTCCTGCCATACATGTGCCAGTCATAACCAACAGCGGACGTAAATGCTCCGCTGCCATCGATATGGATAACATGCTGCCTGGCGCAGCTTGTTGCATGAGCTGCCCTCTTGCACTCACCAACTTTAACGCATCATCAAGTGTAAACACACCTGCCAAGCACGCTGCAACATATTCCCCGATACTATGTCCTATCATCGCATCAGGCTCGATGCCCCAAGACTGTAATAGCTTCGCCAAGCTATACTCGATTGTAAATAGCGCGGGTTGAGTGATATGCGTTTGATTTAATAGTGTCTGCGCCATATCCGTGGTCACTGAACCATTCTCACTCGGATAAATAATCGCTTCTAGAGATTCTCCTGATAATAATGCTAAGTGCTGTGCACATTGGTCAAATTGTGCTTTAAACGTTGGCTCATTGATATAAAGTTGCTTCGCCATATCTACATATTGCGCCCCTTGTCCAGGGAACATAAATATAATTGAGCGGTTGTCACCTTCATTTTTCACAACCTTTGGATTGTCTTTTAATTGACTAATTGCATCCTCTATCGACTGACAAGACACGTGAGTACTGTATTCATACTGTGTTCTGCCAACCTGCAATGTGTATGCAATGTCGTGCATACTTACGCTACGCTCTGTTTGCTGCTCTAAATGATGGACTAAATTGTGACATGCCGTTTTGACTGCCGTAGGAGATTTTGCCGAAATAGGTATCAGCCAAGTATCTCGTGGTGAGGTACTCGGTGCTACCTCTGGAGCCTGCTCCATAATCACATGCGCATTTGTGCCTCCAATTCCAAAAGAGCTAATACCAGCGCGTCTTACTGCATTCTCTTCACATTCCCACGTTTTCAAGTCCTTGTTAATATAAAAAGGTGTCTTCTCAAAATTTATCTGAGTATTACTTTGTGTAAAGTTAATGCTCGGTGGGATCTGCTTATTTTTCATTGCTTCAACCACTTTAATCATGCCAGCAGTACCTGCAGCAACATCTAAGTGGCCAATATTCGCCTTTACTGACCCCAATGCACAATAACTTTTCTGTGGTGTTTTATAGGCTTTTTGCAAAGCCTTAACTTCAATAGGGTCCCCTATTTTAGTCCCTGTTCCATGCGCCTCAAGATACTGAATTGACTCTGCATCAACATTGGCATTATCCATCGCCTTTTTAATTACCGCCGTTTGTCCCGAAATACTCGGCGCCATATAGCCGACTTTCTGAGCCGCATCATTATTTACCGCGGTCCCTTTGATCACAGCATGAATCGTATCTTGATCGGCCAGTGCTTTATCTAAGCGTTTCAGTAAAAGTACGCACCCACCACTGCCACCGCGAGTACCCGATGCATTCACATCAAAAGGTCGACAATGCCCATCAGATGAATTTACGCCCCCTTCAACATAAGAGTAACCGTCTGGTTTTAATGACGCTAAGCGCGCACCACCAGCCAATGCCATATCACACTCATTAAGCAGTAAGCTATTACATGCTTGATGCACATTAACCAGTGAAGAGGAGCAAGCTGATAATACATTTAAACTCGGCCCCGTTAAGTTCAATTTATATGACAACTTTGTGGCTAAGAAGCCTGCACTCGTGCTAGAAACAAGGCTCTGCGCTGCTCCACCAACTACATCTGGGTTGGAAATTAGATTCTCTATTAAATAGGCACTGTCCGTCACACCAACAAAAACACCCACATCCTTCGGCTGTGACCTGTCACCATACCCTGAGTGCTCTAATGCATCAGAAGCAACTTCAAGCATAAGTCGGTGCTGCGGATCTAATAACTCAGCCTCTCGAGGTGTAAAATCGAAATGTTTCGCATCAAAATCGGCAATGTTATCTAACACGTCCATCGATTTCACATAGTGTGGATCTTGAAGTACGAGAGGATCAACGCCCGCAGCCTTTAATTCTTCATCACTGAAAAACTGTATTGATTCTTCCCCTGAGCGAATATTTTCCCAAAATTTATCGACATTATCAGCCCCTGGGAATCGCCCTGCCATACCAATAACAGCTATGTCGGTATTGCCTAACTCAACTGTTCTTGCTGATTTAGACGGTAACGCTTCCTCTTCTGCTGCGCAATCATCTGATAAGAATTGCGATAAACTATGTATCGTTGGATATTCAAATATATCAGTGAGCTCAACTTCTAAGTCCAAGCGTTCCTGTATGACTTTTTGCAAAGTAATACTCAATAAAGAGTTACCACCCATTTCAAAGAAATTACTATGCGTTGACACTTTTTCTAGCTCTAGTAAGTCACACCAAATAGCCATTAGTGTTTTTTCTATGTCATTCTTAGCGCTAACAAAAACCTCATTACGCACAACATCCCCAGGATGTGGCAATGCATTTTTATCCATTTTACCGTTAGCAGTTAATGGCCATTCATCTACCAAAATAATGAAGCTCGGCACCATATAATCTGGGAGCTGTTTTCCTAATGCCATTTTAATGTCAGCAACCAATATATCCCACTGTTCTGTTTCTGTATCGTGCTGTGCTTTAACATAGCCCACTAACTGCTGTGAACCTGCCACTTTATGTGTTGTGACAAGTGCTGAATTCACCAGTGCTAATTTTTCTAATTGTGCTTCAACCTCGCCAAGCTCGATTCTAAATCCACGGACTTTCACCTGATCGTCAGAACGGCCTATAAATTCAAGGTTACCGTCTGGCAAATAGCGCACTAGATCCCCCGTTTTATATAAATGAGTTGAGCTGTTTGTGGTGTTTTCATCGTAAAACGGGTTCGTAATGAAGCGTTCAGCTGTCAAATCAGGGCGATTTAGATAACCACGCGCTAATCCATTTCCGCCAATATGAAGTTCACCGATACCACCATATGGCACCAGCATATTATTGTGCATGATAAATAGTGATTTACCGGGCAGAGCTTTACCAATACTGACATCATCACGACAGTTGAGCGATGCAACCGTACTCCACACCGTCGCTTCCGTTGGACCATATTCGTTAAACAACACAACTTGTTGATTAGCAAACTTTTGGTAATGTTTTTCAACCACATTCTTTGAACAACTTTCCCCAGCAACAATTGCCCCTTTCAATGCGGGTAGTGTGGTACTGTCGACTTCATTAAGTATCAAGTCATAGAAGCTCGGCACCATCAATAAATGGCTGATTTCATGCGCTTTTAACTGGTTCACAATATATGAGGTGTCACCCTTGTTATGTGTGCTCAGTAAACATAGCTTTGCACCGCCACATAAAGTGGAAAAAATACCTGCAACTGAACTATCAAACGACATCGACGAAATCAGCAAAAAGCTCGTGAACTCAGTGTATGTTTCATATCGGCATTCAGTCGAATAAACCAGTGACTCATGTTCAATCATAACGCCTTTAGGCTGACCTGTTGAACCTGACGTGTAAATAACATATGCCAGATTAGATGCGGTTAAATTTATCGTGCTTGGTAACACGTTTTCTTTCGAGTATTGCGTGAATACATGCGTAACGTGAGCAGCTGCAACTTCTCCCAAATTATCCAATGGTACAATCGTCCCTTGGAAATCGGATAACACATCCTGCACTTGAGATTGACACAATACTAAGCTTAACTGGGCGTCTTCTAGCATGTAATTCAGACGTGATTGAGGATAGTCAGGATCTAACGGTACATAAGCACCACCAGCTTTTAAAATTCCCAAAATACCAATGACCATTTCAACCGAGCGCTCAGCACATAAACCAATGAAAGTGTCAGGTGTTATACTATGATTAGCGTGGATATAATGCGCCAATTGATTCGCTTTTTCGTTCAATTGTTTATACGTTAATTGCTGGTCCTCAAACACAACAGCAATATTATCTGGGTTCTCTTGCGCCTGGTGCTCAAACAATTCATGAATACATTTACCTGTTGAGTAGTTCATTTCATTGTCATTTAAATCATGTATCAAATGGCGCGTTTGCGCTGCTGATAACATAGGCACTGTCTGTGGTGATTGAGTTGATGGAGTTTGGCTCAACCCTGTTAATAAAGTACACAGATGCTCATTCAACTCTTTAATATGTTGCTCTGTAAATAAGCTAACATCATACGTCCATCGTAGCCCAACGCCCTCATCACTGATATTTAAGTCAATATCGAGGTCAAATTTGACCTGAATAAGATCAGATGCATTGGCGCTTAACTCCACATTAGGCAATTGAAATGAATCAATGCCATTTTCACCATCGATACCATAGCTGGTACTCGTGGTCATCATTATCTGAAACAACGGATTATATGCTTTACTCCTTGGGACTTTAATATGATCGATCAATTGTTCAAAAGGCACGTCCTGATTTGATTGTGCATCTAGGTGCACCTGCTTAATGTGTGAAAAGAAGTCAGTCAGTGAGTTATGTTCCGTACTCGCCCTGAGTACTAACGTATTAACAAAGAAGCCAATCAAAGGCTCTAATTGTGTTTGCAACCTATTGGCTACTGGCGTGCCGATCACAATATCATGGGTATTACTATGGCGAGATAGTAATAAAGAGAGTGCACCATGCAATAGCATGAATGGCGTCAACTGATAGTCTTGAGCGACAGACATAAGCTGCTTTGCAATATGACTCGGTAATGTGCCTCTTACCACCGATGCCGCTTGCTGTTTATTAACTGGGCGAGCATGATCAAGCGGTAATGAATGAACCGCAGGGACCTCATCTAGTTGCTTTTCCCAATACCCCAACTGCTTTTCTAGCACCTCACCTTCTAGGTATTCACGCTGCCACTGAGCATAATCGGCATATTGAATATCAAGCGCTGGTAATGGGTTATCTTGATTTAAATAGTAAGCATGATACAGCGTCAAAAACTCTTTTGTTAACACCTCGACTGACCAGCCATCTGAAGCAATATGATGCATATTAAACAGTAATACCCCGGATTGCTCTGTTTTCTTCAAATAACAGACTCGCAGCATTAAGTCACTTTCAAGATCGAATGGTGTCGTAATATCTGCGTCAATCAGTGCTTGTATCGCGTGATCTTGAGTCTCATCCGTGAGATGGGTTAAATCTTCTTGCTGAATACTAAAATTCGCCTCAGCCATATTCTGAACTTGCTGTAATATTTGTCCGTCTTCTTTAAGATATACAGTACGTAGCACTTCATGTCGTTCGATAATGGTACTAAACACAGCATTTAACAGCGTGCTATCAAGCGTTCCTTTAACATCGAAAGCCATTGGCATATTATATTCTGGTGACCCACTTTGCAGGTTATCAATAAACCACAAGCGTTGCTGCGCAAATGACACCTTTGCTTTGCCCGTCGGTCGATCAAACGCCTTGATCTGGTCACCCTCAGTTTGTTCACTGTACATCTCAGCCAATTGTATAAGGTAATCAACCAAAATTGCCTTGTTATTTTTGATTAAATCACGCAGCTCAATGGTGATAGCCCCTTTTGGCGCTTTTGCTTTAAGTTGATTATTATCGTCTAAATAAAGATCAATATCCGACATCGCTAATGTATTAATTATATTTTTTGCATTCATTTTAAAACTCGACCTCTTCCATTTCACTTTCAACACGTTGCGTTAAACGTTCTTTTAATTGCTGTTTTGTTATTATCACATCACACAGCTGTGCCAATTCTTTTATATAAGGCGTGTCATACAGTACTTTTAAGTCTAACGACAAGCCGAATTCGCTTTGAATATGACTAAATAGTCGAACCATCAACAGTGAATGGCCTCCTAAGTCAAAAAAGCTTGCTGTCGTGCTAATTTTACTCGTCTCTAAGTTAAGTAACTCTGCCCAAATCGCGACAAGCGCTTTCTCAGTGTCTGTTTCTGGTGCCGTATATATACCTTCGTGTGCACCCCCTTGTGGTTCGGGTAGCGCTTTTTTATCTACTTTACCATTGGGTGTTAATGGCCACTCATCCACAATCACAATTGCATTGGGCACCATATAATCTGGTAAACGTTGCATCAACGCAGACTTAATCTGGGAGGCATAATTATCAGTTAACGCATCCCCCTGCATATGGCTATGCAGTTTTACATACCCGCTCAATAGCGGTTGCCCATCCACGTATTGCATCATTGCGAAAGCAGAATCTACCCACTCTAATTGCGCAAGCTGTGCTTCAACTTCACCGATTTCGATTCTAAAACCACGTATTTTCACTTGATCATCTGCTCGACAAATAAATTCTAAATTGCCATCTGATATATATCGAACCATATCCCCACTTCGATAAATACGTTCCGATTTACCAGATTCAGTTGTAAAAGTGGTGAACTTTTCTTCAGTCAAATCTGAGCGATTCAGATAACCTCGTGTCACCCCATCACCCGCAATGCATAATTCACCTATAACACCGAGAGGTGCTTGAATACCGTTATTAAGCACGTAGAGCTGAGTATTGTTTATTGGCCGACCTATTAATACACTCGCACTACACTGTGCCAAATCACGTACATCACTGACGGAATAAGTTGTACAACCAACCACCGTTTCCGTTGGTCCATATTCATTAATATATGTCGCATTTGGTAGGCATTCACCTTGCCATTTGTTTACTATTGCTGTTGTTAGCTGTTCACCACCAATCACAATGCTATGTGCATGCAGACATGGTGTCTCATTGGTGAAAAATGGGAATAAACCATCTAAATGCGTTGGCGTTATTTTAAACATCCAACTATCGCCTTGCTCAAATAAGTACCAAGATAACAACTCAAAGGTACGCAGCATGTCCTCAGGCAAAACCACCAGCTCTTTACCCGATACTAACGGTGTTAATAAACTTGTCACCGTTGCATCAAAGCTCAGTGGAGAGCTCACTACAGCCCCTTTATGGTCCGGCTGCCAATATTTCTTCGCATGACATAAATAATTAACAACACCTCGATGCTCAACTAATACACCTTTTGGTTTGCCAGTTGATCCTGATGTATAAATAACATATGCCAAATGGTTTGACGTTAGCGCTTGGGCTTTGCGATTCAAATTGTTGACTGGTAAATGGCCAAACATTGAATTTGTGCTCGCCTGTGTAGTACACAAGTCATCAATCTCAATCACTTGCGCGCTAAACTCACGGTGAAGCTCGCTAAAAGTCGATTGAGTCAATATCAAATGAACATCAGCATCTTCAACCATAAACTTTAAGCGTTCTAACGGGTAACTTGGATCAAGCGGCACATACGCCCCACCCGCTTTTAAGATAGCCAACACCCCAACCACCATTTCCAATGATCGCTCAACACTCAGTCCAATCAGCGTGTCGGGTGTAACTTGATAGTCTGTGACTAATGCATGTGCCAATTGATTGGCTTTTTCATTCAACTCATTATAAGTAAATTCAATGCCCTCAAACACCACTGCAATATGGCTTGGGTTGGCTCTCACTTGTTCTTCAAACAATTCATGGATACACATATCTTTTGCGTAATCACTGTGCGTCTCATTCAGTGTATGTGTCAGGTGTTCCAGTTCATTTTCCGGTAATACCGATATCGCAGTTAGAGGTATACTTTGCTCAGACTCTAAGCTCAATAATAGACCGTTCAGTGCACGTGTAAAATAGTCATGCAACTTTTCAGCACTGGTACCATTGGCTGTTTGAATTGAAATATTAAAGCCACCAGATGCATCATAGTCATCAATATTAATGAATACAGCGTAGTTATTTCTTTCTTGCGCGCCCAATACGTTGCATCCACGTATAATCTCATTCTCACCCTGCATTTCTTGTGAGTGGCGATAGTTTAAAACTGAGTTAAATAGCCCTGAACCTAAAGGCGTTAAGTTAAGTACAGACGATAATGGCGTTTGCTCAACTTCAATCAGTTCCTGCAGGTTGACCGAAACTTGTTCCACAACGTCTTTAACATTTTGCCCCGCAACTGATACTCGAAGTGGCAGAGTATTAATGGCCATGCCCATTGTTCTTTGGCTGCTGGCATAATTGTTTAGCCTACCGGACAATACCGTACCAAACGCAATATCAGTATTATTCGTACATTGCGATGCCACTAAAGACCAAGCCGTATGCAAAATCGATGAAACATTTTGCCCAATACGCTTTGATACATTGCGCAGCACTTTTGCGGTAGAAGGTGCTATATTTTGGCTAAAAATTTGCTCCTCACTCGCTATTTTTGAACTAAATACCTCCGTTTTATCTTCCAAGCCTGCCAGTTTGTCTTGAAAGTACGCCACACCTTGATTTGCGTTATTTTTCATTTTTGCATACGCCACTATATTCCGATAAGGCGTAGGTGGGAGCAGCAGTTCGGTTTGTTGCCCCATAATCGCACTTAACTCCTCAACCATAATATCCAACCCAATATGATCAATGATTAAATGATGGTGCTCAACCAATACGATATATTCCGCTTTTCCTTCACATTTACCCACTTTCAGTTTAAGCAGTGGCCCTTCTTGCAAGCACATTCTGGATTCGAGGTAACTTTCTAATTGTGCACGACCAGCTTCAATAGAGTCATACTCATCCAGCGTTAAATGTCTGACTTCAAGCTCACATTCTTTCAACACAACTTGAGTTGGTTCTGGTAAATCTTCCCAGAAAAAAGTAGTTCTCAATGTATCATGTCGGTTTACCAGCACCCTCATTGCCTCAATAAACCGTTCGAGTACCGCTTTATCATGCAACTGTAAGGTAAACGATGAAAGGTATAAGTCTTCTTCTTTATCCATAATATGGTGGAAAAGCATACCCTCTTGTAACGGACTAAGTGAATAAATATCACTAACGTTGCCCTTCCCCCCAGGCACCTTACTAATCAATTGAGAAAGCTGAGATTCTGAAAGTTCAACCATGTTCAACTGCTCTGCCGTTATAGCATTTCCTGATGAATCGATTGTATTTTTTGGTGGAACGAAGCGCTCAACTTGATCATCATATCTTCGCATTTTATTCGCTAACGCTTGCAAAGAAATCGGCAACAAAATATCGCTTATATTTAAGAAGTACCCCGCCTGCTTAAGTTTTGATTGAATTTTTAATGCCAATAACGAATGCCCACCTAATTCATAAAAACCACTTGTTACACTGACATTATTGGCCTCTAATTTTAGCTCATTGGCAATGATATCCACCAATGCATGCTCAACATCGCCCTCAGGAGCTTGATACGTCGTTAATAATAAATGACTGTCTATTGATGGCAGTGCTTTTTTGTCTATTTTGCCATTGAGTGTCAATGGCCACTCACCCACCACCATGATCACCGTAGGTATCATATAATCCGGTAATTGCGTTAATAGGCTTCGTTTTACCTGTGTGACTAACTCTAAGCGCTCGCTATCATCAAGCTCAGCACTTGACTTAATATACCCAACGAGCTGCTGACTGCCCGCCAACGCCTTCGCCATTACCAACGCTGAATCTACCCCTGAATGCGCCGACAACAGAGTTTCAACTTCTCCCAACTCTACTCTAAAGCCTCGTATCTTCACCTGATCATCAACACGACCTATAAACTCCAAATTATCGTCAGATAAGTAACGTACTAAATCTCCAGTTCGGTATAGTCGTTCCGAGCTATTTGGTTTACCCTGATCGTAATACGGATTGTCGATAAAGCTCTTTGATGTCAGCTCTGGACGATTAAGGTACCCTCGGGCTAGCCCATCTCCCCCTATATATAATTCGCCCACAATCCCCTTGGGAGTCAACTTTTTCTCATGATCCAGTACAAACAAACTGACATTACGTAAATTATTACCAATGTGAATATGAGATCCCTTTAGCTCCCCTACTGTCGCGCATACTGAGGTTTCAGAGGGGCCATAGGCATTAAATAGCCGATAGCTTTTACCCCAAGTATTAATGATATCATCAGCACATTGCTCTCCTGCAACAATCAGTGCTTGTAATGATAAATCACGCCTAAATTGGCTCGACATCAAAAATGCAGGGGGTAGCGTGGCATGCGTAATTTTCTGCTCAAATATAAATTCAAGCAGGAGCTCACTGTTTAGTCGCATCTCTTGATTTGCTATCACGAGCGCCGCACCAAAATTCAGTGCCATCAACCACTCCCAGGTCGCAGCGTCAAAGCTAATCGACGCAAAGTGCAACACCCTACTGTTGGAAGATACACCAAACAACATCGCTTGATTCAAGGATAAATTAACCGCACCTTGATGCTGTAGTAACACCCCTTTAGGTCGACCTGTCGAGCCTGAAGTATATATCACATACGCTAAATGAGATGACGTCAGCGCGAGTGATGATTTCGCTATATTTTCGATACTCTGGTCTTTATAAGAAGATTTATCATCAAGATGAATCACTTGAGCTGCGTAACCGCTTAATACTTCACTCACTTGTGCATGACTCACTATTATTGTCAGTCCCGCATCTTCTACCATATAGTCTAACCGTTCTTTCGGATAGCTAGGGTCTAATGGTACATACGCACCACCAGCTTTAAGTATTCCCAGTATCCCTATTATCATCTCTAGTGAACGCTCAACACATAACCCAATCAATGTATCAGGAGTCACTCCCTGCTGCTCAACTAAGTAGTGGGCCAATTGATTTGCCCGTTCATTAAGCTCCCTGTAAGTCAAAGTCTCATTGTCAAATATCGCCGCAATATTATCCGGATTATCCTGTGCGTGCTGCTCAAATAATTCATGAATGCACTTGTCCTTTGGATAATCCATTGCAGTATCGTTGTGTGCATATATTAGATGATTCATTTCATCATCAGACAGTAATGCTATCTGTGATAACGGCTGTTCGCTCGATTCAATCTCTACAATCCCTTGTAACATAGTGACAAAGTGCGCAGACATACCCTGTATGAAACAAGGTTCAAATAGCGTGTTTGCATAATGCCACTGGCAAATAACTTCACCACGATTTTCAATACAATTTAAATGTAGTTCTATATCTGTCTTTTTATAAGTCGGCTCTAAAATATCGATGTTCATACGACCTAGCGTCGTTACACTCGACTCAAATGCTGAGTAAGTAAACAAAGTTTGCGTCACTAAATCTCCTGATATGGACGCAGTATTTACAATATCATTAAGAGGCAGGTCTTTATGTTCCATAACCTCACTCAGCATATCTTGATAACGCTGTATATTATTTGAAAAAGATACGTGACCATCCACTTGAAACCTAATTGGCAGCGTATTAACAAAGTAACCAACCAATGACTGTAGTTGTGCATCATCACGATTCGCCACTGGCGTCCCAATTACCACATCTTGCTGCTGACTATACCTTGATAGCAACACCGTAAAAGCAAACTGAAGCAACGTATACATGGTCATATTGTGCTTACTACACATTTTTTTCAATTTGCAAATTAACTGCTCATCTAATGTCGTGCTCATTGTCTCGGCAATCAGGGAAGCATTAGCCTCTTTAGTCATACAACTCAAATTTAACGGCCCAGACACATCATTCAAGTAAGTAGACCAAAATGCTCGATCTGCATCAGCAGACGGGTGGTTAAGATAATAATTTTGCCATTGACTAAAATGCCCATACTCATGCTGTAAACTTGGTAAACTGTATGTTTTTCCAGACTCCAGCGCACTATAAATAACATTCAGTTCTTGGTTAATGAGTTCTAATGACCACCCATCTGTTGCAATATGATGACATTTAATGAGTAGGTAATGCTCCGTGTCGCCTTTACTGGCAACATGTGCTTTAAGCATCACATCTGATGCCAGATCAAATTCATAAGCTTGGAAGTTAGCAATCAGCGTATCTAACGCTGCTTGGCTATTGTTATTTTTATGAATCACACTAGATTCAACGGCAAATGAATAATCGTCCAAACATACTGACGCTATCACGCCATCTTTTTCTTGGTAAGTCGTTCGCAATTGTTTATGACGGTGAATAAGCACCGCAAAAGCCTCATTTAATGCTTTATAATCCAACCGACCGTCCAGGCGCAAAATACGGAAAAAGCAATAAGGTTGACCAGATGTGACCTGATCTAACAGCCACATCTGACGCTGACCTTTTGAAATAATAGTGCCATCATCAACGGGCTGAGAGAACATTACAGATTTTTCATTTTGTAATTCTAGTCCCGACAATATCTCTATGATCTTTGACTTATTTTCCTTAATGAAATTTACTTGCTCTAGTTGCAAGACATCTTTTGGTGCATTGACTTTCAACTGGTTGTTATCAACGCTCAACATCACTTGATTATTCAGACAATAATCTAAAAAGGTACTAATATTCATAACTAAATTGCTCTTCTTTTTTTAGGCGGTAGCTAAGCTAGGTAAATGCGTCGGCTCACTTTGGCGTATCGCGAATTGCTCAACTTCTTTCACCGCGCCCGATTCCATTTTTATGACCTTATCGGCACAATCGAAGTACCTATCATCATGTGTAATGGCGACGACCAGCTTTCCTGCTGATCTCAGCTCTGGCAGCACTTCGGTATAAAAGAAATCTTTAAACTCAGGGTCTTGATCCGCAGCCCATTCATCAAAAATATAAATATCTTTGTCTTCCATCAAAGCCACAAGTAAGGCTAAGCGACGTCTTTGACCATCAGACAATTTCGTGGTTGTGAATATATTACCAATAAGCTCAGTTTTTCCGGTCAGTTTAAACATATCCAAGTAACGTTTTACTTTATCTTGGTCAATATCATCTGTAGGTATATAAAGCTTCTTAAATAAATGGTAATTCGAAAAAATAACCCCAACACGCTCTCTTACAGCCATCAAATTCGTTTCTGTTACCGCCGTGTCATCAAATTGCACACTGCCTTGTGTTGGACGATAATGGAATGAAATAAGCTTACTTAATGTTGATTTTCCTGAACCATTACCACCGACAATAAAGTAAATATGACCTTTTTCGAACTCTAAACTAATGGGTTTAATCGCAAATGTTTCTTCTAATTCATCTGACTTATATTGATATTGCACATTTAAGAGAGATAGCTTTTGCCATTCATCTTTAACTGCACCAGCCTCGTTTAAACTATAAATCTCTGGCTCAAGCGTTTGTAATTGATGAATTCGCTCTAATGATACTTGTGCAATTTTTAGTGTTTGCATCATCGATAATATGCCTGCAATTGGCCCTGTAATATACAGTAATGCCATCACCACTCCGAAAGCGCTTGTGCCTGAACTTAATAAATCACTTGGTAAAAGAAATACCACTCCCCCAATGACAAAAAAGCAAATCATCTCACTGGCATTGCCTGCTAAATGGATAACCGCATCACCTTTCTTTTCTTTATTAGTCGAACTACTCAATGGTGCTGCAATCTCTTCCGCCAGAAACTTTCTGCCTTTGCTATGACTTAGCTTCATTTCATAAGCACCAAAAATAAGTCCTCTGATACCTTCTTGTAAAATGTCTTTATCTTCGCGAGAGCGAGTGTAGAGCCCTTTTGCAAATAACACTGGCAATTGAAATAACAACACACCAAATACTATCGCCACACAAATAAAAGCAAACACTTGCAAATTTAGATAGGCTAAGTAGGTGAGCATGCCTAATACTGTCACAAAGGAAACAATCATCATAGGTATCGCCACGGCTGCATCAGTAATACGATTGACATCGTCAACGACAATCGTCAGTATTTTTGAAAAACCGATACGCTCAACGGTATCGACACCAAGCGCTTGTATTCGCTCTGCAACATTTAACTTTAAATTGGCAGACGCTGACTTTGCAATATTGTTCACAAATATTACCGATGTCACTTTCGTCAACAATATCGCAGCAACAAATGCAAAAAAGCCAGCGGAGCCATCTTCCAAAATAACATACCCAGACACTTCAAGTTGTCCGTTTTCTAATCCACTCAAAATAAAAGGAATAATCAAACTATAGAGTGCGCCCGATAACATCCCAAGGACCACAGCAAATATCAGTTGTCGCGGAGAAAAGTTATATAGCAGCCTGCTAAGTGAAGTTAGCTCTTTATTTTTATTCATTGTTTTATGCCTTATTAAAATATCAGCTCTTCGCTATTTGAATCATTTACAATTGTCGCTTGGAGTAATTGCAGCTTGTTTTTATCGCGCTCAGAATCTATTTTCATCGCACACAATCGAATGGTTGGTGCGGTAAAAAATGCCGAAATTGATAAACTGACTTGAAAAACGTCATTCGCTTTGGCAACTAACTTACTCGCCAGCAAAGAGTGTCCGCCTAATTCAAAGAAATTATCTTCTACAGAAATAGAATCAAGCTCAAACAAGTCACACCATAAGTTTTGCATTGTTTTCTCTGTCGGCGTTGCCGGTGCAATATAAACACTTTTCAACTGCGGAATAGGTAACGATTTACGATCAATTTTCCCGTTGGCATTAAGCGGTAATGCATCCAGTTGGCTAAACAATGTCGGTCTCATTGAGACTGGTAAGTGCTCAGTTAACTGCGCTTTGATTTGTGCCAAAGCGTCCTCACTGTCTGCCCCGTGCTTAATACTGTAATACAGTACCAATAAAACATCGGTGTCATTCATCAATTGAGGATGCACAACACAGTGGGTCACTACGCTTATGTCATTGACGCAGCTTTCGATTTCACCTAATTCGATTCTCACGCCTCTTAAACTGATCTGATTGTCTAATCGACCTAAGAACTCATAGTGGCCATCCAAATGGCATTTTACTCGGTCACCCGTTTTATATACTCGTTGCGCTGTACTTTCGTCATAAGTGAAGTGTTTATCCGTTTGCTGCTTGTTGCCAACATAGGCGGCTGCTAATGACAGTCCAGCCACATACAACTCACCACTTAACCCTTTCGGTTGTATCGCACCAAACTGGTTCATTACCAAGTAATTCACATTGGGATGAGGCTGACCAATACAGTAATTTAATGCCGGGACCGACTTTGGATCATAGCTACTGCTCACCACCGATGACTCCGTCATACCATATAAAACCCGAACTTCAACATCTTCACGCCAAGCGTGTATTTTTTTCAAAAGAGTGTCTGGCACGGGCTCACCGCCAACCAATAACAACCTCAAATCAGGATAACAGTCATCACCATAGGCTTTCACTTCATCGATCCAAGGCCCCATTAGGCTCGGCACAGCATGCAATACTGACACCTGCTGTGTTTTTTCAATTAGTTGAGGCAATAAAGATACATCATCTCGAGTAATAATCTCAATTTTCCCACCACTTAATAATGGCACCAAAATTTCAAGCAATGACACACCAAAAGCTTGTGAGCCAATCGTTGGCATCGTGTCATTTTGATTAAAGTTAAATACTTGTTTATTTGCCTGTAGTGAATAATAGATACTGCTATGCGGTACAGCGACTCCTTTAGGCACTCCAGTTGAGCCTGATGTATATAACACGTAAGCAATGTCTTCCTCAGTCAATACCGGGTAAGCGATTTTAACTTCGCTTTTTTGTAATTGTGCCACCGTCACAACCTCAAAATGCGACTGCGAATTGTTGATTGGAAAATGCCCGTCTTGCGTCACTACACATGCCAATTCCGCATTTTGACAGATCTGCGCTACGCGTGCCTGCGGATAACTGGGATCAAGCGGTACATAGGTATAACCAGCACGCATAATTGCCAACATAGCGACCACCATATCGATGGATTTTTCCATGTAAACACCAATTCTGCTTTTGGGGGCATAATGAGTGTCCAGAAAATGGCTTGCAGCTCGAGAAAGTCGATCCACCAACTGTCCATAAGTTAACTGCTCCGAATAATGGCTAATCGCTACTCTGTTTGCATAATCGCTTGCTTGTTCTGTGATCAGTTCCGGTAAACTCTTAAAAACTGGGAACCGATTCGGTTCAATGATCTCAGCTGCTGCATCATGCTTAAAGTGAATACTTGAGAAAGCCATGGTCGGAGACGCAATGAGCTGCGCAATAAAATGCTCTAGATAACGCGCTAAATGCTGAACCCAAGCATCACTAAATAAGTGCGTATTGTATTCCCATACAAACTCCAGCTGTTCGCCTTTTGTATAAATATGAATCGAGAAGTCGAACTTTGACACGTCTTGATCATTATCCATGAGTTCTACTTGGCAGCCATCAAGACGAAATTGCTCTAATGCATTGTCTTGTGCAACTAACATAATTTGCACCAAAGGCAGATGGTTGGCTTGACGCTCTATATTAGCAAGTTCAACGATCTGCTCAAAAGGAACATATTGATACTGCTTCGCATTTTTCACTAGCTTTTGACACTGAATGACTGCTGTGGATAAGCTATCTTCAGCACTGAATTGGAATCTAAAAGGCAATGTATTCGCAAACATACCCACCGTATTAGCAACATTCTCGCCACTACGATTTCCATAAACAGAGCCAAATACAATATCTTGGCTATCACTCATTCTTGATAAGTAACACGCAAATACCGATTGCAATAGAGAAAAACTAGACACTCCTTGCTCTTGCGCACATTGTTTCAACTGACTCGATAGGTCTTTATTTAGCGTCTGCTTCCATCGCTTCCCTTGCACACTCAGCGTGGTAGGTCTAGGGTATTGTATTGGAAAGTTATGACAACTTGACACCCCTTCCAATAGCGCCTGCCAATATGTAATACCTTCTTTTGCATGATCAGACGTTAAGTACGCCTGTTGCCAATCACTGAAATCTGCATACTGCGCAACCCGATGAACCGTGCTACATGGTTGTGCATATTCAGCAGCAAGAGTCTGTAAAATCACCTTTGCAGAGAAGCCATCAGCGGCAATATGGTGAATATTAATGCTCAATACATAATAAGTGTCTAGTTCATAAACATGAACGCGAATCGGCCACTCTTTTGATAAATCAAAGCGATAATTTGCTTCACATTTCAGCGCCTCTACCAAAGACGCTTCATCACGCAGTTTGGAGTGGGGTAAAACAAAATCATGCTGCAACTGAATATGCTGCGTCTCTTCTGGCTTACTGTATATCGTTCTTAATACATCATTGTTGGCAATGAGTTGATTAAATGCATGTTGCAGTTTTTCCAATTGCAGCGAGCCCGTAATTTTATACGCCACGGGTAAGTTATAATATGGCTGTTCTGCAAGTGACTCTAATAGATACATGCTTTTTTGATGGCTTGTCATTTGTGTACTATAGGCCTGCGCTCGAGTGCATATTGCGACATCAAACACATTGCTCTTGTCAGCACTTAAACCGATAATTTCATGCTTATACTTTTTAAGCGCTTGTATCTCTGAACTCGATAAAGCATCAACATGGCCTTCTAATACAAGCTGCCCATCTTGGCATTGCAAAGTGACGCCTTTTAGAGCCAATATTTCCAGTAATTCCGCTAACCTCATAATACTAACTGCCCCGCACTCGCAGCACTTTTTTGCTTACCTGCATACAAGTTAGCTATGCTTTGTTTTAGCGATACATAATCAGCCATAGCGCGAATACTATGATGCTCTAACAAGTCTCGTTCAACCAAATCGATGGCGTCAAAAATGCGACCAACCTCTGCCGCGATCTCTATTGCATTGATTGAGTCGCCACCCAATTGATAAAATGCCGCAGTAACAGAAGCCTGCTCTAATGCTAAGTGTTTACACCACACTTGATGTATGGCTTCCTCAATGACAGTGGCTGGTTGCACTATTTCCGCCATTTCACTGGTCGCATCTACGCTAAACAAAGCTGGCATCGTATCATTTTGCCAATTTGCCTTAGCTTGCTTACGCTGAATTTTCCCACTTGACGTCATTGGAATTGAATACGGTTTCAATAAAACCACTTCTGTTACTTGCACTTCACATTGCTGATAGACATGAGCACGAATACTGTCCGTCACCGCTTTATAATCCGCTTTTCTAAAGGCTTCTCGAGTTAACTCTGTCACTAGTACCAACTCTTCTTCACCCGCTCTATCGACAGAAAATGCAGCACTATAACCGCTACGTACAGCGTCATGCGCTTCACTTGCTGCATGCTCAATATCTTGGGGGTAATAGTTTTTCCCTTGGAAAATAACCAAGTCCTTATGGCGACCCGTTATATATAGCTGCTGATCCTGTAGCACTCCCAAATCACCCGTTCTCAAGTAAACTGGCTTACTTTGTTCACCATTGAGTTGGGTATAACTTTGTGCAAATACCTGCGCAGAAATATCCTCCAGTTTCCAATACCCTGACGCAACACTTGGACCTGCGAACCAAACCTCACCGACCTCACCTTCTGGTAATTGCATTTTTGTATTGGGATCAACCACACACACATGATGATCTTGCTCAGCATAACCACAGCTCACTAACTCACTTGTCAACACGGTGTGATTTTCATCAACTAAGTCTAATTTAAACGAACCAAGTGATGCTTTATCGCATACCAACATAGGAGGCTGATGGTCTCGTGTCACACCAGTAATGAATACCGTTGCCTCTGCCATCCCATAACCTGGGTAAAAACCTTGGCCATCAAAACCACACTGTTCAAAGCGTGCTGAAAAGTCTCGCAGTGTATCAGCATTCACTGGTTCGGCCGCATTATACGCCACTTTCCATGATGACAAGTCTAAATTATCTAGCGCTGAGTCTGATATTTTTTTAGTACATAGGTTATAAGCAAAGTTAGGCGCGCCACACATGGTGCCTTTGTAATCATGAATGGCTTGTAGCCAGTTGATCGGTTCTCTTACAAACGTCGCTGGAGACATTAAAGTCGAGCTTGTTCCCAAGTATACAGGCCACAAAATGGCGGTCACTAAACCTAGGTCATGAAACAGCGGTAACCAATTTACAAATATATCTTCATGTGTCGCACTGGCAGTATGCGTGAGGTGCGTCACATTTCCAATAATATTCTTATGGGAAATCATAACCCCTTTTGGGGCCCCTGTAGAACCAGACGTATACTGTAAAAAGGCAACTTGCTCTAACTCAAGTTCACTACTTTTATAACGCTCACCTAATGGTAAGGTGTCTACTGCTATTGGCTGTACTTGCGCTTGTAGTGCACTATCATGTGCAAAACATTCATTAATTTTATCCATTTCACTTGAGATAGTCAGTGCGACTTTTGCATCACAGCTTTGTGCTACCTTCGTAATTCTATCTACTTTATTGCTCTTGCTGGGCGGGTATAGAGGAACCGCTATAATACCCGCAGCTAAACATGCATAGAAAGTAACGACATAATCTAACCCTGACGGAAACAAAAGTAATACACACTCACCAGGTTGTGCTCTTAGTCTAATTTGCTCGGCTCTTAACTGCACAGCCTCCCACAACTGACTATGACTTAAACTTACTGGTGTTAAGTCTTTATCACTTAAAAAACGAAAAGCAATGTCATGTGGCTTATCGAGACTGTTTTTTTCAAGAAAATCTATAATCGTGTACTTCATGTTAACCCCTAATATGCGCCAGCTAGTTCTAATTGCTCAAATAAATTTTGGATACTTGTTTTTTCAAATTGTGAAGTACGCTTTTTCTTCTCGATAAACTCAAACATCGTGCCGGAGTTTTTATCTCTGAGTGTGAAAATCTGCTTCAACTGATCGCCATGAATAATATTGGTCGAAAACTGCAAACCAGTCTGCATTAAACGGGATTTTGCCTCTTCAACATCATCAACTTCAATGGCCACATGTTGTACACCAGGACCATACTCTGCAACAAACCTAGAAACTTGAGATTCTTTATTCGTACCTTGCACCAATACGATGGTAAAACCATTACCACATAATTCGGCTGCTAACATACCAGAGAACTGACCTTTTACTTCTCGTTGCTTTAGTAGTTCAAACCCTAAAATACCGCAGTAAAAATCAATGGCTGATTCTAGATCTAAAACCGCAATGGCCAAGTGATCGATACGTGTTGCATGATTTAATATCTGTTTCATTTTATTCTTCCTTACTTGCACATATAACGGCCGACTTATTGATCATGAGTTTTAATTTCTATTTTTATTCATAATCTTGGTTTAAGTGGCAATTAGTTAACTTCAATATTTAAAAATTGTTCTCTCCACCTGCTGACTATATGGCTATATACAGTCAGCAGGTTTATGGCTAATCTAAAAAGACAATTCCTGAACAGTGTTACGACTTTCGTTACTGACTAATCTCCAACGCGTTGCCAACGATAAACCCAATTAAAATGCACTGGTACAGCGCCAGTCGTAAGCGGTTCACCCCAAGCAGTCGCGTTGTATGTTGAAACCAATTTATTACCGTTGCTATGTAAAAACTTAAATTTACGTATATGACCAAACTTTAAAGTACTCTCGTCAGTCCCAATCAGTTGCAGTTGGCTTTTACAAAGATCTAGCTCTGTTACTAATACACCATCATGTTGTTCACATTCAAAGCTCACAATTTCTCGCTCATCTGTGACAGCCCAAAAGCCACTAAAGCTAATTGGTCCAGCTTGAATAAGTATTTCACCATTCTCTTTGAACTCAACATCAACCGTTGATAACCCATCCGTATTCTCAAGCGTAAAGCGACCAGGTACTAATGTGTTAGGATCAACGTATCCTTGCGTTAAGAAGTCATGTCCGTATATATCATTACTTTCATTTTGATAAATCGCACTGTAGCCACCGAGTACAGTTCCTGTAAACCCTAAGTCCCAGCTTATGCCATTAGCTAAAGCAACATGCACTTGTTGATCATTCTTATATTCCCAAGTGAATGTTTGCGTATTCTCTGCATTGTCATTACTTGGATCTATAAACGAAATCACGCCTGTATTTCCTTCATGAAAAACAATCTGGTGACCTGCACCATCCGCCGATGCACTAAAGCCTGCAGGTATTTTAGAATAGTAAGTCTCATTTAAGTTAATGCTAAGATCGCTTAACAGCGCAACGGACTCTTTTGTCACTATGGTATGGCGCTCTGTAACCTTAAACTGTGACAAATCTAATTGAGATGCGGTTAGATTGTCCGGCATAACTATCTTACGTGTGATCAGGTAATCAATAACGACACTATCACCGAGTCCACTTCTCAACACAACATCACTTATTTGACTTTCTACATCTAATAACACATCCGCTTCATTCGCCACTTTAAAGCGCTGTGGTTCACTTAATGTGGTACCTTCATGATTATCAAATATGATGCTGTGATCCGATTGCTTAACAGCCCCAGACAAGCGCACATATTTGTGTGTTGAAGCAGTACTAATTGGAAGCAATAAATTAACTACATCATCATTTAAGACCATTTCCAAAGGGCGATCGAAATTATCTGATAACTTCAAAAACTGTTTGCCCGCATGCAGCTGTGTATCACTAAATTCATTTCTAACAACCCGCTCTGAAGTCGTACTTTCGTAAACGCCATCTAAGTCACCGTCTGTTTTGATTTCCCAAGTTGCAGCACTGATATCTGAGCCGCTTAATGTAATTTGTTTTTTTGCACTCACATTACAATAATCTAACGGGACGATACCACATGTTCCATCAACGATATTTAGCGTCACGATCCCTGCAGAATCTAAGCTCCAATGAAATTTTTGAACGATGCCATCATGACTATACCGTCCTGTCTGTACTTGAGACTGTTGCACAAACGAGTTAGAGAAAACTTGATTAAAGTGACTCCCATGAAACTCTATCTGTGCAGTATCTCCCTTCCAGCTACCCAATAACGCATATTCACTTTTAACTTTAAATGCTTTTTTCTCACTTACGACTTGTGTTTCATTATATTGTTGGCTGCCGCACCCTGCAACTAACGCTAAAGCGCCTAATATAACCATGTATTTCATGTAAACTATCTCCTATTCATATTTATCGGTCAGCGACAGCTGAGTCACTATGTGCACCTATTTATCGACAGTCACTCTCTGTGCTAATACGCCACTAAATAAACGATTTAAAAAACCAACTTCAGTGTTCGATAACTCACCCATTACCTCTTTTAACGAAATATATAATTTCACATACTGGTATTTTTCTTGGATCAGCTGAACCTTCTCTGACATTAACCGAGCGCGGTTATCTAACACTCGACTAAATGGCCCTAGGCCACTGAAATATTCATCTTCCGAATTTTTCAATGCTAATTCTACCGCCTCAACAGCCAGCCCATTCGCAGCTAATGAGTGTGAAATTGCACGCAAAGTTCTATGGTTTTTCAATATTTGCTGCTTAACCTCCAACTGTTTAAGCTTTTTCATGTATTTCGCGCGTTCCATAGAAAGCTTTGCTTCACTGCTCGCAGAACTTACACCTCCGCCATTATAAATTGGCATTTCCAAATACACGCCAATATTCCAGCCATGCCGATTTAATGTATCTGGGTGCTGAAAGTTGTACGTCGAATCGGTATTACTATCGGTGTAACTCAACCGACTCGTCACGGTAGGCAAGTGCTTCGCCTTTTTTGCTTTCCAATTTTCATTCGCAACCGTCAAATCTAAACTCGCAAGTTTAAACCCCCAGTTATTCTTAAACTTTTTTTGTAAATGTGTGATTGACTCAGCGGGATTATGCAGTACCGGTATTTCACCAGATAAAGCATGAATAGCATCTACATCAACTTGCGTGACTAAAGATAATTGCTCAAAAGCCAAAGCGAGATCATTTTTTGCAAGTATTTCATCAGACTCAACTTTGAGCTGCTGTGATTCTGACTCTTTCAATTCACTGATTTTGACTAAGCCCACCGCATAGCGATTAGTAATAATACTACTTTGCTTTTCATATGCATCTAGCGTCTCTTGAATAAAGAGTAACTTCTCTTGCGCTTCTACTACATCTAAGTATGCAGATAAAAAATCACTGGTATAGGTAGACAATGCTTGTTGAAATTTGACTTTGGCCTGAGTCGAGCCGTACTGACTACTTTTATAATCATAGTAGGCTGGCAAATCAAATAATCGCTGACTCAGTCCTAATTCATATTCCGCAGCATCCGATGCTGATTTTTGCGCCCCTTTATATTGCAATAGATTATGAGTATCTAACGCCTGTGTTTGAGCATCATAACGCACATGCGCTGATAACTTTAACTGGGGTAGTAGCTGCGCAAAAGACTGCTTCTCACCTTCTAGCCCCGCCAAATATGCAACACGCTCCGCATTGACAGATAAGTTATTTTTAACCCCGTTACTGTATAACTCGATAAGCGTACTGCCATGAGCAGCGCTCATGTATGTCAGTGACATGCAAAGACAAATTAGATTAAACTTCAACGAAACCCCCTACCTCTAACGATAAATAGATCTATCTCACGAGTGAGATATTGAAATAATAAAGACACGCCATAATTGTTTGAAATTCTAACGCTGTCTGCCAAATAAAAATAAATTAAACCTGTTCTGTTTACGCCGCATTTATCGCAAACTGAGTTTCAAAATAAAGATTTAACTGAGCTATAACTTGATGAGGGTGCGTATCAATAAAAAAGTGCCCGCCTGAACATTCAACCTTAGAAAAATCAGAAAAATACATACCCCACATATGAATTTCTTCATCAGAAATAGCATCATCTTTACCAAATAACACGGTGACAGGCGAAGGTATATTCACGTTTCCTTTATAGCTATATTCCCCTGCGACTTTAAAATCAGACCTTAGCATTGGTAAATGCAACTCTATTAATTCTTTGTTTTCAAGAATTTCCGCAGGTGTTCCTTTCATGTCTTTCAATTCTTGAATAAAATCAACATCAGGTAGCTCGTAAACCTTCCGATCAAAACATTTTCTTTGAGGACCCGCACTGCCTGATGCAAAGAAATGCAGCGGAGGCTTTAACCCAACTCGAATAGCCCGAATGATTAATTCAAAACCAATCCGGCTTCCTAAACTATGACCAAAAATAATATAATCAGAGTGTAATATAGGTGCCAGTTCACTAAATAATGATTCAACCAATGATGTCATATCAGCAATCGGCTCTGCGGAAAAATGAGAGCCTCTTCCTGGTAGTTGAATAATATTGAGTTCAACATTATCGGGAAGCAAATCTACCCACGGATAAAAGACAGATACGCCGCCACCAGCATAAGGGAAGCAAATTAATTTAACATCTGCATTAGGTCGAGGTTTTGGCGTGACGCACCATTTGCTCATTGTGCTCTGTTTTTTATTGAGAGTATACATGTCAGATTGCTCCATTAATTTAGCGGTTGAATTAAATTCTCAAGGTCCATTTCCAACTGAGAATTGATTGCTTGTGAATGTAAAAATACACCGTCGGCACCATCCAGCTTTCCGCGAGAGTAACCTTGTTCATATGCCCATTTAACTAACTCAAGCTCTTTTCTAGATAGTGATTTTGCTACTGGCATGCTGCGATCCTTTGTCTTGTTATATAGTTTTACGTATCTTTTTTCATCAGACTCATTGAACATTGCTATTACACCTTTATAAGTAAGCACTATATAAAATGAACATACATGAGCTATTTAAATACGGCATACACATACTTCATTTTTCATATTTTTTAAGATTAGAGAGAAGTTATTTACGTATCGTCTTCATCTCGTCAACAGCACCTAGATTACACAGGAAACCTGAAAAGTTGAAATTATGAAATGTTATCTAACCTCTAAAAAAACACAAAACAAAACCAAGCAACTCATTGTTTTTGGTACTTAAAATAAAAAAAATAACGAAACCGAACATATAACAATTGCAAAAGACAAAAATATTAGTGCAATCCTCCATACTTTTTGATGCAACTAAAAAACAAATAATACTGCTTTTCAGACTATTTGTGGCCGGTCGATTACTTTAAGTATTAAAAACCATATTAACAAGCATTGAAAAATTAAATAAAAACCTTGAAAACAACAACTAACAAAAAACAAAGCAGCAATTTTACAACGACAAAGCGTAAATTAGGTCTTTACCGTCTGCTTTTTAGCTTTTTCAAGCATGATTTAAATAACCCCTTAATTGTCAGATCAGTCGTCACCTCGGTCAAAATCACCCTCTCTATTAATATCGTAAAATGAACGGCCAACTTTCACCGTCTGTACCTATAAGCACTTGGAATAAAAAAGATAACAACAATTCCTGAGTGGCCGAACAACCTTGATTCTGATATAGTCTAGCTATTCAAAAATAATAATTAGCGGCATGCATCGTAGACTGATGATACAACAAGTCATGATATGTCGAACATTTATCATGCAAGTGTTCCGTGTTTCATGACCTAAACAGGTCACACACTTGGCAAAACCACAATTTACTTGAGCAAAAGAACTATGGTAGAAAAACTAGATCAATTACTATTGGCCAGCGTTAACAATAAAGAACTGTTTCATATTGAATCATTTGAGTATAAATCACTTTTTCTTAGCTCAGTTCAACCAGACGATTCAAATGCTAGGTTTATGCCGTGTATTTTTATTGAAGACGAGCATGCAAAGCAGTTTATTACGCGCAATATCACCAAAAGACAACTCAGTGAGATTTACCAAGCTGAAAATCATGTAATGATCGGCAAGTCTTGTATTATAAATTGTCTAAAATATGGGTCTAATGAATGGAAGAAAGCCAATACAACTATCGAGTCCATCGTTGAACTTGGCGAAAATATCTCCGTTTCAGAAATGATTCAAGCACCGACCGTCTTTCCTACAGATGATGGTCATTACCAAATACTCACTGGGCACCGTCGATTTTTCGCATTAGTGTTTGCATATGGTTTCTCTCATGTTGCACAATTTAAAGTGTATGAAAACAAACCACTGCTATCGAAAGTCAAGCAATTCCAGGAAAATGCGAGTCGCGAAGACCTGCCTCAATACGGTAAATTACAAGCATTCTTGTCTGCCATGAGAGAAATCGACTCTCTAGACCAAGCACGCCTAAAGCTAGGAGATAAAAAGCTAACCGTTAAGGATAAAGCGAAGAATTTAGGGATTTCCATGGGTGCTTTTGATAATTATAATGTTTTGACTCGATACCCAGAAGTCATCGAAGCCTATGAAAAAGGCCTAACAAACTCATTTGTCGGTACAAAAAAAATCGTCTTAAAAATTGAAAACGATTACAAAGTAGAGCACGATAAAAAGCTACTCAACTTATCTGATAGAAAGTATATTGGCGATCTCATTGAGCAGCAATTAGCGGGGAAGAAAGCCGCCAAGAAAGTCACCACGACTTATAACTTAAAGAATATTCACTCTGTCGATATTTTAAAAACATTACTTTTTAGCAATGTTGCAGATCTAAACCTTGAATTAGACTGGGATAATTTAGATTGGAATAATGCTCAAAGTGTTAACAATGCACTGTCTGAACTTATTGCTACGCTATCAAATCAAAAAGACAGCGACCTCTAACGAGACAATCATTACTATGCGAAAACTTGACGGCCTTTTCGTCCAGCTTTCGCTATGTTGATGTGCCCTTTTATAAAGCCGCCGTAAGCAACCAGTTAGCAGGTCTCCACTCGACACACCTACATCCTCGAGCAAGAAACTTTAATCAACTTGATTGTATCAAAGTCGCAATGTTAAATTTGCGATGTTCTCATAAAACCTGAACCTTTTACAGGTTCAATTGTTGCATTTTATATAGATTAAAGCATTGAAATACGCTGCCTTATTGCTATAAAATTGCAAGTGACTAGGTAAGTAAAAGGACGATATCATTAAATTCAAGCTTCTCTCGACGTCACAGTTCAAGAATGAGTGGATATTGTCAACGCTGGTATGGACGATAATTATCATGTTGTTATCGATACTTACGATCATCCATGATGCGCTCGTGCTCACTAAGCACCAATTTGACAACCACCCTTTGTGGGCGCCGCAAGAGTGGGGACTATGGTACTTACTGACCCCTATAACATTTCGTTTACTCAATCATTTATACGATCCGGCTCAGGCAACTAAAAAACGACCCTATATTCTCGTTGGCTTAGTGATTTTTTGTTGCTCAATGACCTACCAAGCTATTTTTGATTTTTACTTTTACCATGATGAAATATCAAGAACCTTGGTCTACTTCGCGCCATCTCACCCAGTTGTGATTGGTATTATTATGGCGATATGGTATCACTTCCTAAAAGAACAACCGGCAACAGAGCGTCATGCTCAAACACTGTTAGTTGATAGCGGTAAAGATAAAGTAGCCTTACCGCTCGAAGACATCATAAATATTAACTCAGCCAGTAACTACGTCGAAATTTTTACCCATGAGAAAACGTATTTAAAACGCACGACATTAAAGGAAATTGAACAACGCTTGCCAGCCAAGTACTTTATACGCACCCACCGTTGCCATCTTATTAATATAAACTATATAACGCGCATACACACTTCCCCAACTGGCAGTCTCAGTATCGTGATGAAAAATGGCCAACCGGTCAACCTGAGCAAAACCTATAAACATCAAGTCAAACAACTCTGGCATGATGCCGCGTAATTACTGTTCTCAAGAGCACTCTGATACGCTCCTCCCAATATCAGAGGGATGAATAGCACGATTATATAATTCCTCCCAAAACTCGTCCCAATCATCCCTAATGCTTTGAAGTAGTTAGTTTGTTTATATTTAATAACTAGAAAAATCATACCGAGAGAAAGGAGCCGGTTTTGTATACTCGTTTTAAGCATCTATGTCGCTACTTATTTATAGGTTTGGCGACATGCATCACCCATAACGTCATAGCTAACACCACAAGTATGGGCACACCCAAAATCCTCAATGCTGACCACTGGGGTCAATTCAGTGCCCAAAACGCACTAGACATTATTGAAAATGTCCCAGAGTTTACCCTGGTAGAAAAGCCCAGTGAACGGGGCTTATCAAACGCCACTGTTAATATTCTTATCAATGGGGTTCCTTCAATCCCAGAGCATAGCTCTCCCCAAGCGTATCTCAAGCAAATACCCATTGATCAAATTAAGCGTGTTGATTTCTATAACACCAATCACCCTTACTCTGTTGCAAGCCAATTCTCACAATTGATCAACATCATTACCCATAAAAATAATAGTCAAACCACCCTATACACTGAATTTGCGCAACAAGCAGATAAAGTCATGTTAGATAATATCGCACTCAAAATAGCCATGCCTTGGCAGGGCTGGAATCATCAGTTTAGTGCCAATAGCCAAAACACACGCTATATATCAACAGCTGATATCTATGAACAGACTCCAGATAATATAGCCAATCACATCGGGGATGAATCATATAAAGAAAAAGATAAAAGCCACTCGCTCAGTTTGACTAGCCGCTTAGAAGATCAAAAAAACTTGCTGCAACTTACGATTAATAATGAAAAAAACAACTATCATGAAAGTACGCGCAATTTATTTTCTACAAATTCAAAACAGCTATTTCTAGAAAATACTCAAAAGTCACAGCTAAACGTTGGCGTCGACTGGCAATATAAAGGCCTGAGTACATGGCAATTACACAGTGTGGCTTCACTTAGAAATATGCAGGATAAAACCCATACTCACGCTACATTTTTCAATTCAACAACACATAGTCGCCCACAGGACTCGAGTGTGTTTATGCAAACTCAAAATTGGCGTGAACTGGCAGCAAAAGTCATACTGTCTCAACCAACCCATGCCTTATCACCCGAGCTAGGTATTGCCTATAGTCGTAATGAGCTCATAGCGAGTACATTACCATCCGAGGCACAATCACCACACTATATATCCAGCGATATACAAGAAATTCGCTATGAACCGTATGTCAAATTACAGTATGCATTAAATCAGAATTGGCAAGTGTACGCGCGAATCAATGCTGAAAGCGCCAAGTTAACAACCCAAGGGAATGACAGTTTCGAGTTTAGCAAAGTGTATATTAAACCGTTTGTAAGACTCAGTTTTGATAATAAAAATGCCGTATCTATTTCAGCAACAGTGAAGCAACAAGTCAAACAACTTGATTTTGAACCGTTTATAGCCAGTGAAGAATCAAACTATGATAGGGCATTCATCGGTAACCTTCGCTTAAAGCCGATGAAATATGATGAGCTTGAAATGCAAATCAATTACATACCAAACACACTCGTCAACATTAATCTAAACACCTTTTTTCAATGGCAACGTGATATCCACGAGTACACTTTATTGTCTGACACTGAAGTTGGCATTGGTAACGCAGGGTCCGCCCAATATTTTGGTACTGATTTACAAATAACACTTCAAACCGATAAAATTGTACCCAATAGTCGATTAGAAATGACGCATACTTATCGACATGCCATATTTAACGATTCAATAACAGGTAAAAGAGCAATTACAGGCCTTACCCCACAGCAGTTAAACTTAGACTTTAAACAGGATTTCAATGCGTTATCTTGGGGAGTACATTACCAAAAAAGTCATGTTTATACTGAGTACTATTATGACGAAATTTACACTGAAAAAACGGCCCCACAGTTGAGTTTTTTCACTGAATTTAATTTCAACACCACCACACATATGCGCTTTAATCTCACGGCTTTCGGACGTGATAAAACGGAATTTAAGCGGCAGGTTTTCACTTTAAACCGAGCTAACAGTCTACTTAGGAACCACTTATATTATGATGTAGCTAAACCAAAGATGTCTCTCACTGTGACACTGAAACTATAGTGTCTTGAGTGAGTTCACCGTCTCCAACTCCTCTGCTGCTATTAAGAAAAGCAGGGGAGTTTAATGCTAATTACACAACAATGTAAAAATGGGTTAATTTAAATAAAATAGACCAACTCACAACACCTTGATAAAACCACGCTACAAAGCACAAAAAACACTCACAATAGTAATGATTTGCAATATCACTTGTGTTAGCATAATCCCATAAATACAAATAAAAACAATTCTTAATTAAAGGAAACCATGAAGTTCTCTACTCTCTCTATTGCAATGCGCGCCACTTTTTTATTACCCGCAATAGCGCTCTCAAATGCCACATTAGCAACCGAAGTGGATAAAAAAAACGATGAAAAAATTGAAAGTATCATCGTTACTGGTCATAAAATAGCTCGTAGCTTACAAGAAACCACCACCAGTGTTGCAGTGTTAACCGCTGAAACAATTGAGCACCAACAAATCAACACCTTTACAGACGCTCTCGTTAGTACCGCTAATGCACATGCAACCGATTATGGTTTTAGTATCCGTGGTATTGATGGCTCGAACGTCTCAGGAGACGGGCATAGTGCCCTTGCCAGCGTTTATATTGACGGCGCCCCCATCCCTCAAGGACTCATTCGAAATGGTACTTTTTCTACATGGGATGCCACACAAATAGAAATACTTCGGGGTCCACAATCTACCTTGCAAGGGCGTAATTCGTTAGCCGGAGCGGTGATCTTAAATACCCAACAACCAAGCGACAACAAAGAAGGGCAGTTTAAACTGACCCTGGGTGAAAATGGTAAGCAAGAAGCTGGTATTGCCTTAGGAGGTGGCTTAATAGACGATGAGCTAGCTTTTAGATTTAGTGGCGAAGAGAAGCGTTACGATGGCTCCATTACCAACCTATACGATAACAGCCACTCTGACACTGACAGCGAACATACATATCGCCTTAAACTCCGTTATGAGCCGGCAGGTATCGAAAACCTATCAACGATGCTCAGCGTTATGAATGCAGAACGTAAATATGGAGATGCTAACCTGACTAAGGATGCTGGAGCAGATACCTTTAGCAATCGCTCAACCTCTTATAACGACACGCGACAAAGACAAGTCAAAACAGATTTAATCTCCCTGTCTATCAATTATGATATCAATAACCTCATCTCATTGGCGTCTTACACCACTTATTCAGATGTTGTTGAAATCTACTCATGGGATTCAGATTATCCCCAAGGTTATGGCAACACACCGGTAGTTGATACAGGCAGTGCAACCTTCTATAACAACGAAGAAAAAACGCTAACGCAAGAATTCAGAATTAACTTTGACTATGATAATTTTAGCGGTGTTGCAGGCGCGTATTATTTCAAAAGTGAACAGGAAGAAGTGAGCACAGGCCTTAATAATTATTCATTGGCTCGATTAGGGCTATCGAGTAGTGCTTTACAGTCTCAATATAAGCTCAGCCCACAAATCGCAGGCTTAGTTTTAGGCCAATATGCTGATTTTAACCCTGCAAAAACAAGAGTCTACTCATTAGCAACCAGTAACATTACCAGCTATGCCCTTTTTGCAGATGGCGTTTGGCATTTGAATGAACAATGGGACTTACTTGCAGGTATTCGTTTTGATAGAGAAAAACAAGAAAATGCCAGTGAGGCACAATACGATATTCTTAACAAAAGCGCCTTACCCAACCCCAGCAGTTATATCGGGACTCCGTATGAAGGGATAGTACCGCTGATCAGTGGCATAAACACGCTGGTCGTGGGTCTTGCCGACAGTGCATCGCAAGTCGCGCCATTAAGTGATGCTTCATTCAGTACCGTATTACCAAAGGTCGGTGTGAGCTATCATGTAAATGATGATATTTCAACCACACTCACCTTCCAAAAAGGCTATCGTTCTGGCGGTGTTGGTGTAAACCAAGCTCGTGCAAATGTATTTGAATATGAACCGGAATCAACAGATAACTACGAACTCTCAGTGCGTTCTACTTGGTTAGATGGTAAGCTCACAGCCAATGCAAACCTGTTTTATTTAGATTGGAAAGATCAACAAGTATCAGTCCAACTCTCACCTAATAACTTTGATATACAAACGGTTAATGCCGGCACTTCTGAAGTAAAAGGGTTCGAATTAGAGCTAAATTATACGATCAGTGATAATTTAAAAACCTATGCCGCAATTGGTTTTGCTGGTACAGAATTTACTGATTTTTCAATTAAGATCCCCAACCAAAATGGCAGCAACACGGAGTTTGACTTATCAGGTCGTCAATTTCCTGCACCACAAAGAACGCATAATATTGGACTCACTTACCAAGATTCCGCTGGGTTCTTTGCCAATCTTAATGCCAGCTATGCCAGTGAATCACCAAACAGAGCAAACCCATACCGAGATGGTCTAGAACCAGGGGATCTGTACTTTGATCTCACAAATGATGCAAGAACAGTCGTTGATATACAACTAGGATATGAATGGGATAACTATGGGGTGTACTTAGTGGGCAAGAACATCACTGATGAAGAATATTACATCGCGCATAGAGCACGTAATCCTCGCATTAGTAAACCAAGAGAGTTGTCGCTTACATTCCGTGGTAATTTTGATTGGTAACAAAAAACCGCCCGTAAACAGCGGCTTTACAACCGATAAAAAGATGCTCAGTTAAATGGCATCTTTTTACCGTTTCAACAGTGAAATGAATACAACAATAACTTGAAGGAATAGGAAAAACAATGAGCTACTTTTTTTTATTACCCGCTTACTGGCTATGCGGCATATTGCTCTACGGCGCCAGTCCAAGGCAACAATTTAGAACTGAGAATCAAAAAACGCCAACACGCATGATATCTCTCTTATATGCCAGCATACTCATTATTGTCACCATAGCGACTTTGATGTTCTTTGAACTGAGCTTTTTTATCGCTGTACTTTACACTGTATGTTTCGCCATGTTTTTTATTCCCGCAGCTGTTTTCTTATTGGCACATAAACCCACTTGGATTTGGTCAAGTCTAATAAGTGTCATAGTCCTAAGCGCTTTCTTTCAACTATTAGGAGCACGCTATGTGGCATAAAACCTTTGCAGGTCTGATAAGTGGCCTCATCTTCATGGTCTTAGTGCCCAGTAGTTTAAGCCTATTAATGCCTAGTCAAGTCGGACTGATACTGGCATTGGGGTTGATCTTCGCGCTATCTTCGTGGGCTGGTGTCATGACATGGTGCTATGCCGCTAATACGAATAAACAAGCTTGGGGGCGCGCAGCGAAAGCCGCCTTACCAGTTATTCTCATATTTACAGGTATTTTCTTCACTGCTGCGGGGCCAACAGGATGAATAAAACAACGTTAAAAAACCTCACCCATGCACATGCTTGGCTCGGCCTGATTATTTCAGGCGTACTCATGATCGTTTTCGTATGTGGCTCTATTTCATTATTCCGCCACAATATTATACATTGGGATAGCCAATATCATGCACCTGACCCACTCTCTGAACAAATCGTTCCTATCTCAACAATTTTAGACAAAATAGCAACTCAAGAGCACAACATACCGGCCCATCATGGCGTACTGATCTCAATTCCACAATCAGATCAGCCCTATTACTATACCGCATTCGAAACAGAAACCGCCGACGGCTTGCATATTGACCATCAACTCAATTTTGATGCCAATACCGGACAACTACTCCCTTATAATGGCGAAGATTTTTATCTCAGTGATATGTTGTATCTTTTACATATCAGTTTACTACTCCCTTACGGTACTGAGATAGTCGGCGTGATCACCTTGTTGTTCTTTGTCATGGTTATGTCTGGTATTTGTATTGTGCTGAAAAAACTAGTCAGTCATTTTTATCAATATAGGCTCAATAAAAACAAAGATATTTACCATGATGGTCATACCCTTATTGGCGTATCCTCTTTACCTTTTACCTTCATCTTTGCATTGACTGGGGTCATGTTTAATCTCAGCATTGTATTGCAGGCTGGATTTGGTTTCGCAGTATTTAAAGGAGACATCCCTGCACTGATCAAAACAGCTGGATTCTTCGGCCAGCCTAACGTTGAGTACTCTGGCAACCCAGTCAGTAATACCCACGCCAATACTATTATTAAAGATGTTCAGGAAAAATATCCTAACCATAAAATTGCACGATTAAACTTTTTTGCCATGGGTGACGAAAATGGCGAAGTCGAAGTACGTTTAATCGAACATAATGCCCTAATACCAACAACGCATGTTATTTATTCACTGAAAGACGCCTCTTTGATCAGTGAATATCATGCTCAGCAAGCACCGACTGCAGCCACATATACTGTACTAAGTAGCCTGCATTTTGGAGAGTTTGGGGGGATCACCTTGAAGTTTATCTACTTTATTCTTGGTTTGGGTTGTTGCTATCTCATCTTAACGGGTAATTTATTGTGGCTTGAAAAGCGAGAAAACAACCGCCAGCAAAGTAAACGCGGGTTAGCCTTTGTGAAAGCAATGACATTAGCATTATCAACTGGGACTTTAATTGCCGTTGCTTGCAGCTTTATAGGCGCTAGATTTGCCCCCTTCAGTTGGACACGGACCGATTTACTGCCAACACTATTTTTCTGTGCCATCGGCATTAGTCTGTTACATGCTCTCTTTAATAGTATGCAACGAAAAGCCATTCGCCAGGCAATGGTGCAGCAACTATTAGCCGCAGCGGTGCTCTTTGCGATATGCCCTTTTTATGACTTGATCCAAGTGCTGTTTGGGCACGCTCCACATCCGTATTTACTGTTAGATGTCATTTTAGTCAATTGCGCCTTGTTACTTGTCGCCCTATTTTGTTTTTCACTCGGTAAGCATCAACATGCCACAAGCGGCGCATCAGCCTCAGAGTCAATCACGTTAAAAAGCTCAGTGAGTTAAACAGTACCACTAAAAAATGGCGTATTTCTCAATACGCCATTTTACATTTCCATCAAGCGACACAGAAACAATCAGACTTGGTTACTCTGCGTAGCTAATTTGCCATACAGCAATAGAGCCAGAAATTTCATTACCAATGATTAATAAAGGCTTACCCGTTACGCTGTTCTCAGCCGAAACAAAGGCCATGCCCTCTGGCGCTAAGTCCCCTGACACATCTTCACCTTCCACAGTGCCACGATTAAAAAAGTAATCAACAAAATGCACGCTATGAGGGTTCGTGACATCATAGACCATGACGCCCCCCATTCGCTCTAAGCCAATAAACGCAAATAAACGTCCGCCAACTTTCCCTAAAGTCAATGCTTCAGGCTCTGCCCCTTTGGCATCAGAGCGTGTATCACCTTCATTTTCATCTTCATCATTGTTAAACGCCTCTCCATGCACGGATGCCGTAATTCGCGCTACCTGATCCCCTGAATCAAACACTTGAAGGCCATTGGCATCCCAGATAGAAAACGACCGAGCGCCGTAGGTATACAGTTGTTCATATTGACCATCATTATCTGCATCACCTTTGACGGTAGTGACTTTTAAACGGCCAATATCATCATTATCATTATTTAAATAGGCAAAGTTATTGGCTAGCTTTAAATCTTTTGCGCGTACCTCATCAGTGTATGCCAGACACCCATCATCTTCATCAAACTCTAACCCCCCTTTGTTGACACACTCAGCACTGTCTTTTGCTGCAAAAAAATACTCCCGACCATCCCCTTCATTTGCAGTAACAATAAAGTTTGCCCCTTTCCAGGTATAACTCGCCACGGTGTCAGGCTGGTACATTCCCATCAACCCAGGGTAAGAACTGAAGTTAATTCCGCCATCTTTGTCCGATGCGTCCATCGTCAAGCTTGACCAGTCTTTATAGCCTAGGCCCAGCAGCTTAATACTGTGATCGGTCAAGTCAACGACAGCTAAGCCATTATTTTCTTGCAACGACACATAGGCATAACGGTTATCATTCGATACAGTGACATATTCAGGTTCTAAATCCATCGCCACGGTCGTATTAATCAATTGACCATTAATTGTCCGGCCAGACGGATTAGCAAACATCATTCCCTGGGCCTCTAATTCAGCCTTTTTATTGTTGTACGCAGAAAACCCTATGTGTGTTGCGGTGTCTGCTATTTCGCCGTTGGTAACGGCAATAACACTAATGCTGCCTTCTGGGTCAATACTATAATCTCCCGCAGGTTCACCTTCATTTGCCACAACCACCTTTGCACCGTCGTGGCTAAATGTCACCATATCTGGTAGTGCCCCCACTTCTACATTTTTTATAAAACTTGGGGTATCTCCTGCAATATCATAAAAGGCTATTTTCCCTACCTCTGAGGCTCCCCCTGATGCCATTGCCACCGCTAGCAATTGGTTATTTTCATCAATTGCAATGCTGTTTGCATCCCCAGGGGTGTGATCATTTAACAATACAGTTATCGTGCTATTCAGGTTTGTGGCGGTCACCACACCTTGCGCATTTTTAGTTAGACCGGTTTGAGCTAGATTTGTCATCGGTAAAATATCAACCACAGCCGTTTCACCAGAACTATTAATGGCATATATCCACTGTTTTTTCGCATGATATGCGACAATCTCTGCAGCACCTTCTGGGCTTTGCGCATTTAATACTCCACGACCGACTAAGGTAATGTCAAGTGCAGCATTGCCATCTATACCATCTTTACCAGCTTCACCGACTGTGCCTTGCGCACCGCTTTGACCATCCATACCAGTGATACCATCATCACCATCGAGCGCGCAGCCCGATAAAATAGTCAACAAAGAAAGTGTTAGTAGGGTATGTTTGAACATGGAAAAGACCTCAAATAAGTTATACCAAATTGTGTGGTTGCACAGTCCATCATACAAAGGTGACTTATTGGTTACGTATATTTGGCACTTTTATGGCAGTGTCATAATAAAACTTGGTCTTCTTGCTTGTCTCCTATTTCTAAACACGTAAATTTCGCTACAATCACATCATACTAAAAATAATAAAGGCCACAGCCAACTATGCCATTGCTTTATCTTATTATTTCGCTTGTTATATTAATGCTAACTGGGTGTGCAAAAACCCCATATCAGGTGAAACACCGTAATGACCTCCCTGTTCCTACACAAACCACCAAAACTACAACGCAGCCCCAGAAAAAAAATATTGTCACGGTTAAACCACAAGACGTAGACGATGTATGGCAACGAATCGCATTACAATTGAGCTTCGCACCATCCCAACATAGCAGCGTACACCAGCGAATTCAGTGGTACCTAAAGCACCCAAACTACATGCATGAAATAAGTCGCCGAGCAGCCCCCTTTTTATATTACATAGTGAGTGAAGTTGAACGTCGAAACCTTCCAATTGAACTCGCTTTAATGCCATTAATTGAAAGTGACTTTAATACTGCTGCGTATTCCCATAAGCATGCATCTGGTTTATGGCAACTGACGCCTCTCATTGCAAAACACTATGGGGTAAAAATAGGACCTTGGTATGATGGTCGCCAAGATATTGTTGATGCAACCCATGCAGCGTTAGATTTTCTCACCTATTTACACCGACGTTTTAACGGCAATTGGTATCATGCCATTGCCGCCTATAATACCGGTGAAGGCAGAGTGGCACGGGCAATTAAAAACAATCAAAAACAAGGAAAACCGAGTGACTTTTTTAGCTTAAAACTCCCACAACAAACGCGTCATTATGTGCCTAAATTATTAGCCGCGGCAGCCTTATTACGCCAGCAAGAAATGGAGTTTCCTGCCATCACTAATCAAGCAGTGATAGACGTTGTACCGCTTAAAAACGGCGTTATACTCACTGATGCGTCTGCATGGCAATCTCTTGAATCGCTCAACCCTGGATATACTCGATTTCCAGCACTCCTTGATGGCCCGCAGCATATTGTGGTCAAAACAGCGGATACGGCTAGCTGGCATACTTATGTTGCACAGCAACCTTTGATGCCCAAGCAACAATGGCAGCAATACACTATTGTCCGCGGTGACAGCTTAAGCGTCATAGCGCAACGTCATGATTTAAGTGTGGCACAATTAAAAACCTTCAATCAACTAACTAGCTCTCGCATTCGCGCGGGAAAAACACTGATGCTGCCCATTTTAGCAGACAAGAAAATTGACTATGCCGTCAAGTCGGGTGATAGTCTATGGCGCATTGCTCGCACATTTAATGTCACAGTCAGTAAACTGATGCAATGGAACAGCCTATCCAAAGAAACTTTACGAATAGGGGATAAGCTCACCGTATTCCTCGCACCGCTATAAAGGATTCGCATTATGATAAATGATCCCACTCCATCAAGCACTGAAACCGTGCGCAACGTGAGAATTAAGAGCAGGCCCAGGCTAACTCGCTCAAAAGTGAATACCATGTTGGCACTCTGTGCAATGGCCATTTCCGCCGCCTCATTTTATGCCACCTACCTGCAAGCAAAAGCATCTCAACAACAAGTCGCTGCCGCAGAGCGACAACTTAAAGCGGAAACTTGGCCTTGGTTAAAAATGGGCTACTCCAACTTTGATATTAATGAAGAGCAGCAAACCATTAATATGAATATTCAGAACTCTGGCACTGGACCCGCAATTGTTCATTACATTGAATATATTTATGAGGGTAATCACCATTATGATATTTTAGAATTGCTTAATGATTGTTGTAACTTGGATGCTTATCAACAAGCACTCTTAGACATTGAGCATCACAATTCCGATATTAACTACCGAAATGCATTTGGCTGGTTGGTCTCCAGTACCACCAACAATATATTGTTAGCCAATGGTGAGCAATATCATGTATTCACGATGCAAAAAACCAACTTCAATACCGGTTTATGGCTGCAAATCGATCATAAAATTCGTAAAGTCGTCGCAAAAGCATGTTATTGCTCCGTACTAAAAGAATGCTACACCGTCGATCAAACCTCACATATTGAAGAGGTATCCCACTGTTCTTTACCATCTTTATCTAAAAATATGAGTACTCATGGCACCCAAAAACTTTAACTTTATTGCGAACTTGAAACAATTCGAAGGACAAATTAATCATTTATACCTCGACAGTCGCGGTAACCCAACCATTGGTATTGGTTTTATGATGGCGAACATACAACAGTTTTGTGCACTCACCCTTTACACTCAACAACATGAACTGGCGACAAAAGCGCAAAAAAAAGCAGAATATAACCGTATCTCTACACTACCAACAGGCTATACAGCAGCTTGGTACGGCACACACTGCCAGTTACATTTACCGGATCCACAGTGTGAGGCGATATTGCAAAAGCATTTAACCCTATTTGAGCAAGAACTCAGCGCCATATTTAGTAAAAAGAATGGTTATAAGCGTCCCTTTAAAGCACTTCCTCAACCCGTGAAATATGCGCTTTTAGATATGGCATTTAACTTAGGCAGCCATCACTTAGGTCAGTATTGGCCTAAGCTACATAATGCGATAAAACAGCAGGATTGGCACTATGCGGCACAAGAATGTCACCGCAAACACATCCAAAAAGCCCGTAATGATGCCACAGCCCAATTATTTCTGGCAGCAAAAGGACAACAAAAGAATAGCTTAATGCGACTACCGCTACTACAGTGGTTACTTAATAAATTGCGAACAAAGAAATGCCTTCGCTAAACATATCAACGCAAAGCAATATGACAATAAACACACCTTTCATTGCTCTTAAAGTGGACAGAAAGCTCACTGGATTTATTCGATATGTCCTGAATCACCACACCCATCAGTTGTGCGAGGTTATTCAATAAAATAAACATCATTCGTATATTCGCTTCGTCACACCTTGATGAGCTACTTAAATATCACCTGCTGCGTGCTACGTGTATAAGTACGTCTTTGTGGTGCAGTCCATTGCTGTTGTTTGAGATATTGTGTCGACACTTGCATGGTGTTATCTATATAGCGCGTAGTCGATTTCACTTGCGTGATCCCTTCTTCGCTACCTGTCACGGTTTCATATGCCGCAAACCCACCATCAGATAATCGCTTTATCGTTCCCTGAGTGTAGAAACTTGCCGTCGTAAAATAATAAAATACAACTTCTTGCTTTGCATCATCCCAAAAAATTAATGACTCCCCTCCATACATACCCGCATTAATTGAATGTAAAGTTCGCACAGCGGTACCATTTAATGCTCGCTCCCAATGACTCACATCTTGCATTGCCGGTTTCCCTACAGGCACAGCAAAGTCAGCCTGCCACCCCCCTAAAAAGGGTTGCAAGAACACAAGTTCATCAACCAAGGTCTCATTTTCGGCTCCGTGAGCGGTCACGCCAAAACACATAACAATGACCCAAGAATATAAGCTTTTCGTTACCCTGTTCATCGAAATACACCCCTTCTAAAATACAGTTAATATCTTATATTCTCATTCTAGCGCAATTTTAAAAGACGACATTGCCTATTAGGTATTCACACTGAACATAATAAAACGCTAAAAATTAAATTTTAGCGTTTTATTATGTCACTAACCCATGCCACTAACCCATGTCACTACCTAACACAATCTCCAGCTACTGCTTTTTGTCTGCAGAAAAATACTTACGGCGCAGTAAATCATGAACCACCAGCTCTTGCTCTCGGTTATATGCCTTGAACATCCGGTTATTATGCATATGTAAAATGGATCCTAATAAAGAGTCACGACTACAATTGAGCTGCTCATCTTCAATGAGTACATTTAGTTGTGCCACGCATGGTGCAGCTTGTTGCTGCCATTGCGCTAATAAATCGAACAAAGCCTGCTGCACTTCATCACACTCATGCGCTTTGTCTGTATGTAACTTTTCAAAATCATCATGCAACTGACCTTCATATTCTCTAAATCGATTGCCTAATTGCTTACGTAATACGCTACTTTCGTTGAACTCCCGACCAAAGCCATCACGCAGACTGCTGATCAACTTAAACCTCTCTTCATCGCTATAATGAAACAATGAGAGTAAGCGGTCAGTATAACTTAGCGCCATACGCCAGCGTATTCCTTCATCATATTCATCTATCAATCCACATGTTTTCGCTATCAATGCACTATCAAACATAAACAATGATTCAATCAATGCCATTGACTCAGGCCCGCCATAACGCTCAACCTCTCGTTCATATGTCATCAGCTCAACTTTATGTAACTCGCCACTTTCAACCATCGGATCTAATAACGCATTTAGCTTAGGTAAGAGAACACCGCAGAGTGTGGCTGGATCGCCATGAAAGCGTAGACGCAAATGCCAATCTGGATCACCATAGCGAATAAAAAACCACTTATCATAAAGGGTATTATTGTCTTCTATCAGAGGTAACAATTGCTCACTCAATAACTGTTCCACTAAAGAATTGCCTGAATACACTTTAAGACTTAACCACTGTGAACCTGCACTAAATCGGCGTTTAATAGGCGTGGCCGTAATATTGGCTAGAGGATTATCCGCATAGTGACTATGTGGTGTTGCCAGTTCATTAAAAAATGGCACAATCACTTCATTGTTGTAGTGTAAACCTTGCGCATCCACAGTACGAGATTCAAACTGTGCATACAGTACTTCTTTTAATTCTATTCTTGTTTGTCCTTTTGTTTCACTCAACAGAATATCGAACATATCTGGACTACGTAAATCTAGGTTTAAAACATTGTCTGACATCGCATAGCTCACCAATGGATCTAATTGGTATTTGCTTAACAAGGCTTCTAATTTTGCGTGTTCAAAATGACCATTTTTAGCTATATCTTCAAAGTGCTTACGATCGATCCGCCATGTTTTTTCACTCAAAATTAAATTGTCTAGCATAATGCGTGGCACGAATGCAGCTCGTTCTGTACTACTGGGCATACTAAAATGAGGCGCTCGACCGTCTTGGTGCTGCAACATACATAGAAATTTATAAGCACTCAGACTACGGTTTGAATAATTGTGTGCACATGATAAGCGTGGCACCACTTGTTTATTCAAACGCTTGCTCCATAGCTTGACCTTTTGTCCTTCTACCCAAACATATAGATCACTCAATGGGATCTGATACTCATGCGCGAGACTACTATCCGCCATAAAGACAATTTCATATTCTCGCAAATGCGGTCTGGCAATAACATTGCCTGGCCGACCTTCAGGCATATGTACAACTTCTGCAAAAATCACATCTGGGGAGTGCATTTGCTCTCGCTTTAGCTCCCCAATAACATCTGCTTTTAAAGAATCATCTAAGTGGCAAAAGCGGCCCAACAAATTCGCAGACGATGGTCCGTAGCAGCCATTTAATTTAATGATCGGGTTTTGCTTCTCATCTTGATACAAACTCATCATTGCTGCAAAAGAACTTGGGTATTTACTCACCGCTCCTTTGTTGGTTACTTTAGCTTTTAATTCTTTGCTTTTGAGTGTAATACTGGTGCGACTGCGATTTTCAGGCAAACTGATCGCGTCTTCAATTATATTGTCTAGCACGCTAATCTCAGGGATCGTGGCATTACCTTTTCCTGAGCGTGCTAAATTAAGACCTGCAACTAAGGGCGCTTCATAACCAGTTTCGTTAGACACACCAATGCCTGACTCATCATCCAAAATGACATCTAATGGCACAAACTGCCCCTCGAACCGCGCGTTAAACTTGGTTGAGAACTGATTTAGGGCACTTTGCTCTGGTGATAAGCTTAGTCCTGATAGCAGCTCTAATTGCTTTTGAAAACGCGAGAGTTCCATCTCACTTAAATGGCAAGTCTCAAAGCTGCGATAAATATCAGACTGAAACAGTTTATTTTCTTGCGCTTTAACTGGCAAATTCTCAAAATGGGTGAGTAACTGTTTATATGGCGTTATTTCACCACTTTTTTGCTCATCTAACCTTTCAATTTGTGACAACGCCGTCGCCAAATGGTCGGCGGTCTCTCGCTCTTCAATATCTTCAAGTGACTTCAGTAAAGCGAGATCAGGAGCGTCCCCTGTAAGTGGCAGTGGAATATCAGCAAGTAGTATCCCTTCACTAATCAAATCTTGAATATATGCTTGCACATCTTCACGCTCAGCTTCTGCGTAGTGGTCACAGAATGCGTCAACCAAACCATTTAAGCTTAAGCCTGAACTCGCTTGGTCCAACGCAAAACAAAAGTATTCATCACTTTCCACTGCACTTAATCGGTACTGCATACTTTCATCAGACATATAAGTTTCGATATATCGACACTGTTCTGCAATAAAGTAATGTGATGGGTTGGGTTTATAAGTCAATGTATCTGAATGCGATGCATGCTTAATAAAATGCTCTTTCAATGCCGACAAATAGAACATGTCGAGTCGTGTCTTACGACTATCTTGAGTATGGTCACTCGCACATAACTGTGTACTATCCGTAACCATGCCTTTATGAATGCCCGAAAATAAACCGAATGGCGTAGGCCGTGAACACATTCTCACCATATATTTCAGTAGCGCTTTTGCCACCTTTTTGCCCTGCTTTGATTCTGGCTTAGAACGCCATTGTTCAATGCGTTCAAGTAGAGACGGACTCGCTAAATATACCGCCTCTTCAACGCCAGGCATTGCTAGCCAATTGCTCAATACTGTATTGCTATCAACCTCTGGTTCTGAAAATGACGTTAAGTGCTCTACCGCTAGACGTGGTATACGCACTACAAAAAAACGACTATTTTTTAAAGTCTTAGGCTTGTGATTCACTTTATTTTTATTTAACACCTTCATCTCCTATGACATTAACAAGCAATCAGACCAACTCACATCATCATCTAAAAAGCTAATGAGCCCAATACCTATCCCCGCATAGCCCATCAAGAAACCGAAGTCTTCACTATGCGTTTTATCTAATCCATTAAATGAATACAATGCTTCAATACCCCGTTCATCATATTGCTTCAAACTATATTCAAGCCAAGTATTCATTGCATCACTTAATACTGGGTGGGGCATAATGTGATTCAATAGTTGATAAATTGTCACTAGCCCAACAAAACCATGACACAACCCCGCATCAATGATATGTCCTGACTCAGCATCTCGATGTGCACTGTGTATTGCAATTTCTAATGCCTGTTCAACATAATGAGGTCGATCAATGGCTTTTCCGACACGCGCCAAAGTCAGCGCGATAGTAAGATCTCCATAACACCAGCCTAATCTAGACTCATACCCTTCACCTGCACATGAACCAAAGCAAGCATTTGCTGCTTTGTCTGGATTTTGTTGTTCCAGCAACCAATCGCAACCTCCCTGCAACATCTCTATAACTTGTTCTTTTAATTGAGGAATGTGTACAGCGGGTAACAGGGCAGCAATAATACCGGGTACCCCATGAGCAAGGCCCAAGTTATATTCAGGACCACGGTGAGAGTCTTCATCTTTATCAAATCGATAAACAGACTCTGAAGGTTGTGACCAAGTAATATGGCCATTGTCTAGCTTTGTAGATACGCTTGCTAGGCCATTAACAATCACCGTATACAATTCTGTTTGATCAGTAAAACGCGCTCTTCTAGCGGCATAGGGCGCATAACCTGATAAGCCCAAAACCATCTCTATTTCGCCTAACCATGGGTTATGCGCTAAAGACTCAACAAAAAGCGCATCAACATCTTCTAATAAATCGGCATCATAATCATCTTGATTCGCTTGATTTAAATACTCTAATACCCATGCTTGACCCGCAAGCCCATTGCTTAGCTCAAACGATTGTTCTGCTAATCCTTCTTGTAATAATTCCAGCTTATCAGTAAATTTATTCTCATCTAGAAGACTTGGGTCAAAACGATGCGCATTGTATAAAAAGAGTAAATGCCCCGCCAAACCACTTAATAAACCATTGCCAGCAACCTCATCAGTGTGATTTATGACTTTATTCGCAAGCTCACGAATAATACGATGTATTTTAGTATTTTGTGGCACACTAAGGTGATTAGGCTTGGTCATACTTATCCTTAAGGTAATTTAGTTTTTTTATTATGAGTATCTACACAAGGTACTTAAGAGGAAACTAAAATTCAACAAAAAACAACAAACAACAGCACAACTTCGTCACAAACTATTTCATTATTGTTGCGATCGGTTTCACGTCTTAATTCATTTTTCAAATTGTTAGAGAGGGAATTCGAGATAGTGACGTAGATGCTGATAGGTTACCAATACCGTACGACTTTATTGTTGAGATAACAACCACAATAATGACTGCTTAGCCTGCGTAATATACAACATGTGACACTTTGCACATCTCACTAGATAATATGCAACGTGTCACAGCGTGAACAACTTTAAGAGTTATTCTCCATTGGTTCTTCCTCAATTTTATACTTTTTCAATTTAATTTCGCGATCGGCCGATGCAATAGTTTCCCGTCGGTGCGCAATTATCACTCGTGTGATTTTTAATCGAGATACCGCTTCATTAATATCTGACTCTAAACTGGTGTCTAAATGACTGGTTGCTTCGTCCATAAAAAGAATTTTCGGATCTTTATAAAGAGCACGTGCTAATATAATTCTTTGCTTTTGACCACCAGATAAGCTCGACCCCATATCGCCAATTAAACTATCATACCCCATTGGCATCGCACTAATATCATCATGAATGGCAGCCAAATCAGCACAATACACAACACGTTCCATATCAATAGGTGTATCAAAGAAAGCGATATTGTCTGCAACTGAGCCGGATAAAAGTTCATCATCTTGCATCACAGCTGATATTTGTTGTCGGTATTGACGTGCCCCAATCTGATCTAGTGGTACACCATCAATCAACACTTCACCACTTTTGGCTTGGTTCAAGCCAAGCATGATTTTTAACAACGTCGATTTACCGCAACCAGAAGGGCCGGTGATCGCAACAGATTCACCAGCTTGAATTGTTAAATTAAGTTTATTGAGCACATTAGCTGTTGCATCCGAGTACGCAAAGCTCACATTCTTAATCTCAATATTCCCTTCTATTTTATGCGTTTTCGTTTGATCTGGTTGCAACTCTTCTTTTTCAGTCAGTGCAATGTCTGCTATACGATCAAAATGTAAACCGAGCATTTTGAACTCAATAAGCTTTTCAATAAGATTCGCCGTTTTATCCATAAATTGGCGCTTATACGACATAAATGCAAATAGCATCCCCGTACTAAAGCCCCCTTGGATCACTAAATGTGCCGCCAAGTAAACAACAACAATGTTTTCAATACCAAACAGTGCGCGGTTAATCGCATCATAACCAATTTGAAAGTTACCTAAGCGTATATTCTGGTTAATTGCTTTAGCGTAACGATTTTGCCACTGTCCTTCGCGTTTAACTTCTGAGCCAAACAGCTTTATGGTTTGAATACCGCGAACCGTTTCCATAAAGTTAGAGTTTTCTTCAGCTCGCGCCATTATTTCTTGCTCGCTAATAGTACGAAACGGTTTGTACATCGCCATTCGAACTAATGCATAAGCAATTACAGCCACTAATACCACCAGCGATAACATCGGACTATAAAAGAAGATCATTGCCAATGTTATAATTGCCATTAAACCGTCAATGATTGCTTCTATTACACCCGTAGTCAGTAATTGCTTCACTTGTTGCAATGAGCCAAATCGAGAAACCACATCACCCATATGACGTGTTTCAAAATAAGATAAGGGTAACCTTACTAAATGATGAAATAAGTTTGCGCCTAGTTGAATATTCATCTGATTACCAAAGTGTAACAAGGTAAAGCCCCGCAAGACATTCGTTGCGATTTCGAAAACCATGACCAGACAAAAGCCAACAGCGAGTACCGTTAATAGCGATGTATCACCAGTCAGTACCACATCATCGATGACCAACTGAATATAGTAAGGTGCCGCCAGCGTGAACACTTGCAGTAGCATTGATAACGCAAATATTAAAAATAATGACCTTTTTAAACCAGTTATCCGACTCCAAAAGTCTGAAAATTTCAAAGAAGGTTTCGCTTCTTTTTTTTCAAATTGCTTCGTGGGCGTCAATTCAAGTGCAATACCCGTAAAATGATTCGACGCTTCTTTTAAGGTAAATGTTTTTTCGCCGGAAGCAGGGTCATGAATAACGATTCTTTTCTCATTGGCTTTTTTTAACACCACAAAGTGATTCATATCCCAGTGCAATATACAAGGTGTCTGAAGTGCATCTAAATCTTCTAACTCAATCCGTAGAGGCCTTGATGTTAACTCAAGTTTCTCCGCAAACTGCATGATGTCAAGCAGTGTCGCTCCCTCCATGGAAATGCAAAACCTCTGCCTGAGGGAAATTAAGTCACTTTCATAGCCATGATAGGCAGCAACCATTGCCAAACTAGCAAGACCACACTCTGCCGCTTCTGATTGTAAAATTATGGGAAGTGATTTCCTTGACCAAAACTGTAGCTTTGCTACAGGCGCTTCGTCTTCAATATGCATTATAAGCCGCCTTTATTCTCATTTTTATACAGCTTACAGCTGACCTTGAATACTAAATACTGGGTCAAATAACCATCGCAATAATGACCGCTCTTCTATAATAACATCAGCATCCAACATCATTCCTGGGCGCAACGCTGATGATTTACCATACGCTTGCACCTGTTGCTCATGCAGCGATACCACGACTCTATAAGCAGGATCGGTTATGATGCCTGGCGTATTTGTTTCATCAGGCAGTATAACGCTATTGCTGACCTCAATAATTTCCCCATCATAAACCCCAAACTTTTCATAAGGAAATGCGTGATAGCGTAAGCGTGTAAGTTGCCCCTCATTAACAAAACCAAATGCCGAAGTTGGTACAAAGATCACCGCCTGCATCTTACTGTTTTCAGGCAAAACAGACAGTAAATTTTGGCCTTCAGCGACATTTTTACCTACTTTTGCCAATAACCCACTAACAATGCCAGCTTTTGGTGAGCGTAGCTCCCCTAACCGTTGCTGCTCTATCGAGGAGAGTTGTATTTGTAAATCCGCTTTTTGTGACAGTAACTGTGACAATCGATTACTCTGCTCCAGAGGAAGCTTCGTAAGTTGATTGTCTAACTGCTCAATTTGGCTTTGTAACGATAAGCGCTCAGACTTAATGCTTGAAGCTTGTTGTTTTAATGAAAGTAAGGTATCTCGTTGGCGTTGTAATTCTAATTCTGAAATATACCCAGTACCTTTTAACGTACTAATCTGAGTGACCATTTGTTCATTCAACTTTAAGCGCTCAGAAAACGTACTCGCCTGTAAATCTAGTTCAACTAGTCGAGCTACTGCAACACGCTTCTGTTGGGAAAGTTCATTAATATCAAGCTTATCTTGAAGGTTTTGTTTTTGTAACTGTTGCTCCAAGCTTTGCAACTGAAAGCTATACTGATTCAATAATGCCTGATTTAGCTCCACGGCATGTTTACTGTGCTTAGCCGAGGCAATACGTAAAATAGGGGCATCTTTAGCAACATACTCCCCCTCTTTCACCAAAATTTCTGAGATAACCCCTGTTTGAGATGCTTTTAATCTTAATAGCCCCGTATTGGGTTCAATCACCCCTGACACCCGTTCTTTACGGGTATATTTACCAATGGATAGAAAGCATAAACTGATCACGACAACAGTAAGGATGAGCATTGTCAGAGTTTTAAAAACCGGTGGCTGAACGAGTGACACAGCACCTTCGAGTCGGTGCTGTTTATTTTCCATTACCTCTTTGCGAAATAGATTTTCCATAACTCTACTGCAGACCTTTTAATTATTGTTAATTTTTGATTAACTCACAGTAATGTACCATTTTGCCTAGAAGAAAGGAACACGCTTAAACAGATGAAGTGAAGGCCAATATGCACCTTCACTTTGCGTAATTTTTACGATTTATTTTTAACAGGTCTTTGCCAACCATTTAAATTCCGCTGCTTAGAACGTGCAACTGCCAGCTGGTCATCATCTACATTTGCCGTGATGACTGAGCCTGCACCAATTGTAGCCAACTTACCTATTTCAATCGGCGCAACTAACGATGAATTTGAGCCAATAAAGGCATTATCACCAATAATGGTCTTTGACTTATTCACACCATCATAGTTACAAGTTATTGTACCAGCCCCTATATTGACCTTTTCACCCACCTCAGCATCACCCAAATATGTCAAGTGATTCGCTTTTGAACCTTTACCCAGACGCGTTTTCTTCATCTCAACAAAGTTTCCAACATGAGAATCTTCATCCATCACCGCCCCCGGACGCAAGCGCGCAAAAGGCCCCAACGTACAGTAGGCCGCAACCTGCGCATCTTCAATCAATGTGTTCGCTTTAATCACAACATTGTCACCAATACTGCAATCTTTTAAAACACAATTAGGGCCAATTACCACATTATCACCAAGTGTAACTGTCCCTTCAAATATCACATTAATATCGATATGAATATCTTCACCTGTAGAAACGACGCCTCGCACGTCGACACGAGCAGGATCAGCTAAAGTTGCACCGCCAAGCATTAACTTTTCTGCCTGCCAAGATTGGTATGCTCTCTCTAACGCAGCCAATTGGACTCGATTGTTTGCACCTTCTACTTCCATGGGATCATCAGGTTGAGCTGAAGATATTTCAACACCTTCATTGTGTGCCATTGCCACAATATCTGTGAGGTAATACTCACCTTGTGCGTTGTTATTCGATAAATTTGATAACCACTTTTTCAATAGCCGACCATTCGCCGCCATTATTCCGGTGTTAATCTCTGTAATTTGTAGCTGTTCAGCGGTGGCATCTTTTTGCTCTACAATACCCACCAATTTTCCGTTGTCTCGTAACATCCTGCCATAGCCATTTGGGTTATCTAAATTGACGGTTAATACCGCTAACCCTTCTGAAGGTGTAGCCGCGAGCAGACGTTCTAATGTAGAACGCTTTGTTAAAGGCACATCACCATACAAAACCAATACAATATCATCATCATTAATGTGTGGTGTAGCAACAGCAACTGCATGGCCTGTTCCCAGCTGCTCTTCTTGAAGGACCCAGTTTACATCATTACTTGCTAGCGCTAATTGTAATTGTTCACCACCATGACCGAACACTAAATTTGTCGCACGAGCGCCCATTGCAACAGCATTATCAATAACATGCTGTACCATTGGTTTTCCTGCTATTGAGTGTAAAACTTTTGGGAGTTTAGAGCGCATGCGAGTGCCTTTACCCGCAGCCAAGATAATTGAAGTTAGTGCCATGAACACTTGATCCTTTTAAAATAAAATATGAGCCAATGAAACTGGCAGCTATAGTTTGCTTTTTTACGATAGCAACCAACATTTCTTATTAATCGTATTGTAACGCTCTTCATTCTAATTGGTAAGTGCTGCTGCAAATTGGATATATTTTGCTATATAAAGTGTAGATAGATATGGTCCTTAAATACATACGTCGCTTTACAGTGACTCTATGTCTATAGCGAGTACCAGCCCCCGCTGCATCCCATTGTGCTATAAATTGCAGTGTTCTTTATCGAAAAAAGAGACAAGTGCATCCTGCTTACTTAATTTATCTAGCAAATTGAAACTTCTCTGATCTAAATTACTCGAAATTAAAAGCTTACTTTCTTTTATTTCATCGACGTGAAATTGCCATTGCTCTGAACTGTCGCAAAACCATAAACTGGAGCCTGGTGCAATCATCGGATCATCGGACTCAATCGATGTTTGATATTTTCCTAATACTGTGTACGAAGTCACAATAAATAACAACTGACCTTCAGAGAGTGAATGCCCAGTATTAAGTTCTTTATTTATGAACTCAACATATCCATCCGTTTTAGCATGAAGGCGCCTTGTATTTTGTTCCGATTTCACAGCATATTCTAATAAACTTTGCCCTTTCTTAACGCCACTCCCTACATATAGAACTTCTTTGTTTACAACCGCTCCCGTCTCCCTTGCATAATAGAAATCACTTGCGGGTACCTGCAGTTCTAGCTTTCCATAGAGTGAACCAGCCATAACAGATAAGAAAAGCGGCATACTTATAATATTCAATCGTTAATTTCCTTGTACTTTTGTAACTGCTTCATCGTTTAAAAACGACGTTATATTCCTCCAAACATGTGTTAGCTAGGAGTCTCTTTGGGGAAACCTGCCCTTTTCAGTATCGCTTCTCTTCACTTTAGTTATTTGTGGTCCCTTTATTCACATCATCCACAATAAGCAATATTGACTTTGCATCGAAGGTCGGTTTAATAAGTCACTTCTTTATCTTTTTCGTTCTCAATGCCAGTTTCATCACGCTATGCCTTGTTATTATTATTGGTCAGGTGCCACATCAAAACTTAGTTCGGATTTTTTACCGTCTGAGTAATGGTGTCGGTATTCGTACCACCCGCTATACGCTGTGTTTGCTTTGCATCTAAGGTCGGTTCAATAAGTAGCTTCTTTATCTTTTTCGTTCTCAGTGTCAATTTCATCACGTTATGCCTTGTTATTATTGTTGTTCGGGTGTCACATCAAAATTTAGTTCGGATTTTTTACCGTCTGAGTAATGGTGTCGGTATTCGTACCACCCGCTATACGCTGTGTTTGCTTTGCATCTAAAGTCGGTTCAATAAGTAGCTTCTTTATCTTTTTCGTTCTCAGTGTCAATTTCATCACGTTATGCCTTGTTATTATTGTTGTTCGGGTGTCACATCAAAATTTAGTTCGGATTTTTTACCGTCTGAGTAATGGTGTCGGTATTCGTACCACCCGCTATACGCTGTGTTTGCTTTGCATCTAAAGTCGGTTCAATAAGTAGCTTCTTTATCTTTTTCGTTCTCAGTGTCAATTTCATCACGTTATGCCTTGTTATTATTGTTGTTCGGGTGTCACATCAAAATTTAGTTCGGATTTTTTACCGTCTGAGTAATGGTGTCGGTATTCGTACCACCCGCTATACGCTGTGTTTGCTTTGCATCTAAAGTCGGTTCAATAAGTAGCTTCTTTATCTTTTTCGTTTTCAGTGTCAGTTTCATCATGTTTTTATTCTCGTAATTTATATGTTGCTGCTTTGTGAGTAACTACAGATTAAACAATTTCACTGTTTTTAGGTAATTATAAAACCTTATATATCACCCATAATATTTATCACAAGCAATTGATTTGTATACTTAAATGACAAAGTTCGCTTTTGATAATATTGAAAAGTCATTTCACACCTAAAATTATTTCCATCAACTTTAAAAATAACCCTTATTTATATGCCTTACCACAACTGCAAAGTGCTTCATAAGATACGACTGAATATCAACCAGTAGAAAAACTCAACAAGCTTGCACAAATAAAGTAATGTATCGCATGAAATTAACGAGTACGTATAGAGGGAAAGTGCAAACTGATGGGCGTATAAGTGTAAATTAATTATCATAAATTGCTTTTACGCTGCACAATGACTTTCATGCCACTCAAAAAGGCTGTCACTCAGTCACAAGCCCAATGACTGTTTAATAACAAAGTAATGAAGTGTAGATTTACTCGGTGCAGTAGTAAGGGGACAATAGTAAGTATGTCATATTCCCTGCCACATATTTTCATTTAGAAAGGGATATCAGATTGACCAAGCTTTCTGGGGAAGAGTCGTTGTTTGATGTTATTTAGTAGAGCAATGGGTTAGGCTTTCACACACCGTATCAAATATTACGTCATAGACCTTGCAAATAAGCATCATATAAATTCAATACTCAGTACTTAAAATAGAATTATTCAAACTCTTAGCTATTTGTAAATAGGTACTCTTCAGCTTGGTTCTACAAAAAACACAGAAATAAAACACCGCAAATCTCATGTTTCTGCCAAACAGTATGTAAACACGTTCTACACAATGTGCGAGCAGAGTATTTATCAAGAAACGTGTAGACAAGAGTTTATCGAAGAGAATGAATACAAATCGATGCTATAACAAACAAAGCGCTATGTTACCCACCTGAGAGCACAACCTCCTTCTCTTAACATACTGAAAGTAACCAGCCTAAGGTTGAAGTTTATTAAGGGTGCTCTCACTGGTAGAATTTATCAAGATACCATCAAGTCATATCAGTAATTTTTAAGTCATCTAGATACGAAAAGGTTATTTCACTTAAGCGCTATTTTTAGTAACTGGTTCTCTGATACCGTAATAATATCCAGTAGGATATTGCCATTTATCTCAGAGTATTGAACACCACCGATGACTGAACCGGGATTATATAGCTCCTCTATACTCTCAGGGTCATCACGGTTGATTTTATATACCTTTTCTCCATCAGAATAATAAATATTGCCGTGACCTACAGTAATAGAATGCTTGTACTTTGCTTGAGGTAATTCATATTGCTCTATTTGCTCTCCAGAGAATATATCATAGAGCACAATTTTATCATTCGATGAGAGTGAAACCAAAGTAGACTCATTTAAATGGCCAATCCATAAAGACGTTAAGGCTGGAACCTCTACTTTCTTTTTATCAATAATTGAATATCTAAATGTTTTGCTTTTTATTTTTTTATCACTAACAACAACAAAGCCTATTTGTTCTTTGCCAAGGAACTCGGCAGAAATAACGGTGCCTTCAGTACGAATAGTATCGACTAACCGTAATGTTTTGTAATCATACAGCTCTATTTTGTCAGCGTGTTGCAACAAAAGTTGTTCCGTATCGTAATTATAACGAATTGCGCTAAGGCGCCCTTTAGGGATTTGAAGTGGTTGCCGTTCATTGCTGCTTTTTTGTGTAAAGCTAATGAAGCTCTCACTGCCTCGTCGTGTTAAAAATAAGTACCCATCATCAACTTCTATTCCTGAGCGATCTTCATAATCACTTTCATCCACAATACTAACGTCATTGGTTTGCAAATTAAATTGATGGATATCTCTCAAAAAAGGATAACTGACTAGTAATAACGAATCTTTATCGAACGCTTGAAAGCTGGCATAGGTTTTATCTGTTTCTAATTCAACAATACTATGTATCTTGCGATTAAATAAATCATATTCATAAACAATATTTTCAGTATTATCTAGCCAAACCAACATTCCTGATGGTTCATCATAAGTAACAGCCCATATTCGATGCGAAGCCTCAAATAGTTTCTCTTGATTTCCACCATCAGGGTCTGTCACATATAACTCATTGATATCATATTGGCGTCGCTCAAATAGAATGAGTTCTTTACCTGGAATATACGATAAGAAACGGTCACCATACGAGTTTAAGTTTGGTGATGTAATTTGAAATTCATCGCCAGTCGCTAAGTTCCGATTGACCAATGCGGCTAGTTCATCTCTATTTCTGTACCCTGTTTTGGAATAAATAAACCGATTATTGCCGGCACCGCCCCCTGTCATACTGTCATTTAAGTTACAATCAAATAAAAACTGATTATCTGAATTAAAGTCAGCATTCAACCGCCAGACTTGGCACTTATCTTTTGTTGTTGCGCGATAAAAAATAGCATTGGAGTCTACCGACCACCCTAGCGGAAGGTAATTAACCCCTTCCTCTCCTAGCCGTTTTTCTTGGCCGCCATTAAGTCCTTTCACCACCAATGAATAATGTTGGCTATCGTTTGGAATGAATGAAAAAGCCACCTGCTTTTTATCTGGAGATAATGTGAGTAAGGTATATCGCCCTGGTAACCAAGACAGTACACTTTCTTCGATACTTTTTTGTTGTACTTTAACATCAGTTTTAAAGCGGTATCCTTGATATGCAGCTACCGAAAGTAAGACGGTAAAAATAGTCATAATTACCACTTTCTTTACATTGGAAGAGCCTCGTTTTGATGTTGATTTTTCAAGCCCTATCGCATTATTTTGCTCTCTACCAGCACTTTCTTTTTTGTTTGTTTCTTGATTTTTATCCGTGCTGGATTGGTGATAAATAATAATTGGTTCAAGGAAGAAACTATACCCTTTTCGATAGTGCGTTTTTACGATAATGCCTTTTTGTCGTTCAGACTTAAGTACCTTTCTAAGTTCAGACATCGCTCTATTAATGGCATTATCATCTACATAATTTTGCTTCCAAACATCATCAACAAGATCTTGTCTGGTAATAATCTGCTCACAATTTATCGCCAGATAGCATAGTATGTTAAACAATAAAGGTTCAAGCTCTCGTTCTACTTCTCCGTCATGAATAGTTTGACGCTTTGGATCTAGACTCCACTCGCCAAATTTAACCTCTTTGACCTTCCTGGAAAAGCTAACTTCATTCATTGTTCAAAGCAATATAATTATGAGTAATCTGTTTATTCTATCGAATGGTACAGTGAACACAACTTTTTATTACAAAGTTGTTAGTGTATTCGTAACAATAATAATTTTTTAAACTCTGAAAATTGAAGGGAATAAAATATATTTATCTATATATGTATAATAATTGTAAACAAAAAGCCCACACCAAAAGATGTGGGCTTTTTAAACCAGATAGGTTTGTACTTATTTACGCAATTGACGGATAACGCGTAGCTGAGCAATCGCTTCAGCCAGTTGTGCCGCGGCAGCTTGGTGGTCAAGCTCTGAAGCTGCCCCTGATGCCATTTGAGTTTGCGCTTCACGCTTAGCTTCTTCAGCGGCTTGCTCATCTAGGTCTTCACCACGAATAGCAACGTCAGCAAGGACGGTTACTGTCTGTGGTTGAACTTCTAATGTGCCGCCAGCAACGTAGATGATCTCTTCGCTGCTGTCTGCTTTAACTAAACGTACCATACCAGGTTTTAGGCCAGTCAGGAGTGGGGCGTGACCTGGGTGAATACCCAACTCACCTTCACTACCTGTCACTTGAATTGTAGCGACGCTACCAGAGAATACACTCTGCTCTGCACTTACTACGTCAAGTTGTACTGTCATTGCCATAATAACCCCCTAAATTACATGTTTTTTGCTTTATCAACTGCTTCGTCGATAGAACCAACCATGTAGAAAGCTTGCTCTGGCAGATCATCATACTCACCGTTTAAGATGCCGTTGAAGCCTGCGATAGTGTCTTTCAGTGAAACGTATTTACCTGACGCGCCTGTGAATACTTCAGCAACGAAGAACGGCTGAGATAGGAAACGTTGGATTTTACGTGCACGAGATACAACTTGCTTATCTTCGTCAGAAAGCTCGTCCATACCTAGGATTGCAATGATGTCTTTAAGCTCTTTGTAACGCTGAAGAACTGTCTGAACGCCACGTGCAGTATCATAGTGCTCTTGACCAATTACTTGTGGGTCAAGCTGACGAGATGATGAATCTAGTGGATCTACCGCTGGGTAAATACCAAGAGACGCGATATCACGTGAAAGTACAACTGTTGCGTCTAAGTGAGCAAAGGTTGTAGCAGGAGATGGATCCGTCAAGTCATCCGCAGGTACGTATACCGCTTGGATTGATGTGATTGAACCAGCTTTAGTCGACGCAATACGCTCCTGAAGTACACCCATTTCTTCAGCAAGTGTAGGCTGGTAACCTACCGCTGATGGCATACGACCTAGAAGTGCTGATACTTCAGTACCTGCAAGTGTATAACGGTAGATGTTATCTACGAAGAAAAGTACGTCACGACCTTCGTCACGGAACTTCTCTGCCATAGTAAGACCTGTCAGTGCAACACGTAAACGGTTACCTGGAGGCTCGTTCATCTGACCGTAAACAAGCGATACTTTATCAAGTACGTTTGAATCGTTCATTTCATGATAGAAATCGTTACCCTCACGAGTACGCTCACCAACACCTGCGAATACAGAATAACCACTGTGCTCGATTGCGATGTTACGGATAAGTTCCATCATATTTACGGTTTTACCTACACCGGCACCACCGAATAGTCCAACTTTACCACCTTTAGCGAACGGACATACAAGGTCAATTACCTTGATACCAGTTTCTAGTAGTTCGATTGAACTTGATTGCTCTTCATATGAAGGGGCTGCACGGTGAATTGACATACGCTCGTCTTCACCAATTGGACCTGCTTCATCGATTGGCTGACCCAATACGTCCATGATACGACCAAGGGTCTTTGTACCTACTGGAACTTTAATTGGCTCGCCTGTACCTTCTACTGCAGTGCTACGACGTAAACCGTCAGTAGTACCTAGTGCGATTGCACGAACTACGCCGCCACCTAGTTGTTGTTGAACTTCTAGAGTCAAACCAACTAAGTCGCCTTCTGTAATTTTTACTGCTTCATATACAGCTGGCACGCTATCTTGTGGGAACTCGATGTCCACAACGGCGCCGATAATTTGGACGACCTTACCTAAACTCATGTCTATTCCTCTCGTTAAACTTTGCCGAAGCGTTATACCGCAGCCGAACCACTAACAATCTCACTGATCTCTTGTGTGATTGCAGCTTGACGTGCTTTGTTATAAATCAGTTGCAGCTCATCAATTAGGTCACCAGCATTATCTGTTGCGGCTTTCATCGCAACCATACGGGCAGCCTGTTCAGAGGCAGCATTCTCAACTACACCTTGGTACACTTGTGATTCAATGAAGCGTACTAACAGAGTCTCTAAAATAGCCTCTGGGTTTGGCTCGTACAAGTAGTCCCAAGCGTGAGCTGATACTTCTTCTTCAGCTTTTGGCAAAGGTAATAACTGATCGATTACTGGCTCTTGCTTCATGGTATTTACAAAGTTGTTGTATACCACGAATAAACGGTCAATTTTTCCTTCAGCGAATGCATCAAGCATTACTTTAACAGGACCAATTACGTCCTGAATTGAAGGTGCATCTCCAAGACCCGCTTTTTTAGCGAGTAGTTGACCACCGAAGCGTTGGAAGAAACCAGCAGCTTTACCGCCTAGCGTTGCATATTCTGCATCAACGCCTTTTTCTTTCCAAGCTTGTACGTCTTGTGTCACTTTTTTGAACTCATTCGTGTTCAAACCGCCACACAGACCACGGTCTGTAGAGATAACAATATAACCAACTCGCTTCACATCACGTTCTTCTAAGAACGGATGATGGAAGTCAAGATTAGCTTGAGCAACACGACCGATCACTTTGCGTAAGTTCTCAGCATATGGACGGCTTGACGCCACACGGTCTTGCGCACGCTTCATTTTAGAAGCGGCAACCATTTCCATTGCGCTGGTGATCTTCTGAGTATTTTTAATACTCCCGATCTTGCTTTTAATCTCTTTTCCGCTGGCCATGACTCTCTCTCCGAATCAAGGTGAGTGTTAGCGATAACACCCACCATGCATAACTAAATTACCAAGTTTGCGTTGACTTGAACTTCTCAAGAAGTTCTTTCAACTGCGCTTCGATCTCGGCGTTGTAGTTACCTGTTTCATTGATTTGAGCCATTAGCTCTGCGTATGTGCTGTTTGCAAAACCAATTAGGCCTTCTTCGAAGTCACCGATTTTCGCGATTTCGATGTCTTGTAGGAAGCCTTTCTCAGCTGCAAATAGAGACAGAGACATTTCAGCAACAGACATTGGTGCGTATTGTTTCTGCTTCATTAGCTCAGTTACGCGCTCACCATGCTCAAGTTGAGCACGAGTTGCATCGTCAAGATCAGAAGCGAACTGAGAGAACGCTGCTAGTTCACGATATTGAGCTAGCGCTAGACGGATACCACCACCTAGTTTCTTAACGATTTTCGTTTGCGCAGCACCACCAACACGAGATACCGAGATACCAGCATTTACTGCTGGACGGATACCTGCGTTGAATAAGTCAGTTTCTAGGAAGATCTGACCATCGGTGATTGAGATAACGTTAGTAGGTACGAATGCAGAAACATCACCACCTTGAGTTTCAATGATAGGCAATGCTGTCAATGAACCTGTTTTACCTTTCACTTCACCGTTAGTGAACTTCTCTACGTAATCAGCGTTTACACGCGATGCACGCTCTAGAAGACGCGAGTGAAGATAGAATACGTCACCTGGGTATGCTTCACGACCTGGTGGACGCTTCAATAGCAATGAGATCTGACGGTAAGCAACAGCTTGCTTAGACAGATCATCATATACGATTAGTGCATCTTCACCGCGGTCACGGAAGTATTCACCCATAGTACAACCAGCAAATGGCGCTAGGAATTGTAGCGCTGCTGATTCTGAAGCTGATGCAACAACAACGATTGTGTTTTCAAGTGCACCATGTTCTTCAAGTTTACGTACTACGTTTGCAATCGTAGATGCTTTTTGACCAACCGCTACGTACACACACTTAACGCCTGTGCCTTTTTGGTTGATGATTGCATCGATTGCTAGTGCAGTTTTACCAGTCTGACGGTCACCGATAACCAGCTCACGCTGACCACGACCAACTGGGATCATTGCATCGATAGACTTATAACCAGTTTGTACTGGTTCGTCTACTGATTGACGCTCGATTACGCCTGGTGCAATTTTCTCAACTGGTTCAAAACCGTCGTTATCTAGTGCGCCTTTACCATCGATAGGCTGACCAAGTGTGTTTACAACACGACCAAGTAGACCACGACCAACAGGTACTTCTAGGATACGACCAGTAGATTGTACTTTTACGCCTTCTTTAAGGTCGGCGTAAGGACCCATTACTACTGCACCTACTGAGTCACGCTCAAGGTTTAGTGCGATAGCATAACGGTTGCCAGGAAGCTCGATCATCTCACCTTGCATACAGTCAGCTAGACCGTGGATGCGGATGATACCATCTGTAACAGATACAATTGTACCTTCGTTACGTGCTTCACTTACAACTTCAAACTGCTCAATACGTTGTTTGATCAGCGCAGAAATTTCTGTGGAATTAAGTTGCATGCTCATTTTCCCAATTACGATTGTAGCGAGGCCGCTAGGCGGTCAAGTTTGCCACGGACAGTTCCGTCAATAACGGTGTCACCAGCTTTGATCACAAGGCCGCTAACTACGGCTTCGTCGATGCTACAATTCAGCTTAACTTTGCGTGCGAAACGTTTTTCAAGTGCCGCGACCAATTTGTCTTGCTGTTCACCAGCAAGTTCAGTTGCAGAAATCACGTCAACGTCGATTTCTTTGTCATACTCTGCTTTAAATTCAGCAAAAATATCAGCAACTGCTGGAATGGCGGCTAAACGCTCATTTTCGGCCATCAGCTTGATAAGATTCTGACCCTGTTCGTTGAGTTGCTCAGAACATACTTTCAGTAATACATCAGTTTGTTCTGCAGCAGTTGGCATGCTTGCAAGCAAAGAAGCCACTTGCTCATCGCTGGCCACTTGGCCAGCGAAGAACAACATGTCATTCCAAGCGTCAACATTGCCTTTTTCAACAGCAAGTTCAAAAGCCGCTTTAGCGTATGGGCGAGCGATAGTAGTCAATTCAGACATGCTCATACCCTCCGTTACAGCTCAGCGACAAGTTTTTCAACGATGTCACTGTGTGCGGCTTGATTGATTTCACGCTCTAAAATCTTCTCAGCGCCAACCACTGCCAGAGTAGCAACTTGCTTACGCAGGTCCTCTGTCACACGGCTACGCTCTGATTCAACTTCAGAGTGTCCTTGAGCAATAATTTTCTCACGCTCTTGCTGACCACGAGTAGTCTCCTCGTCAACAATTAACGCTGCACGCTTTTTAGCTTGATCAATGATATCAGCCGCTTGAGTTTTTGCTTCTGTCAACTGCTCTGCAGCCTCTAGACGCACACGTTCAAGTTCTTTTTCGGCTTTATCAGAGGCAGCTAAACCATCTTCGATTTTTTTCTGGCGAGCTTCAATTGCACCATTTAGTGGTGGCCATACGAACTTCATACAAAATAATACGAAGACCGTAAACGCAATTAATTCACCGATAAGAGTGGCGTTTAAGTTCACAACCGCTCCTCCTTAAATAGTAAGCTGTTCAAAGTTAAATTAAAGTACGAACAACAATACCATCGCGATACCAACACCGATCATTGCAACAGCATCGATTAGACCAGCTAGGATGAACATCTTAACCTGTAGTGAAGGCGCAAGTTCAGGCTGACGAGCACATGCTTCAAGGAATTTACCACCCATGTTACCGAAGCCGATCGCTGTACCGATAGCACCGAAGCCGATAAGTAAAGCAACTGCGATGTACTTAAGACCTAATACTAGTTCCATTTTTTTCTCCAAAGTTTCAATTGTAAATTAAAGTTAAAATATAAAATAAAAATTAATGATTATCTGAGCTTGCCATGCTTAGGTATACGATTGTAAGCATCATGAATACAAATGCTTGCAGAACGATTACCAAGATGTGGAATACAGCCCAAATAAAGTGCAACGGTAGTTGCATTAAACCAACTGCGCCGATCAAGATGAAAATCAACTCACCAGCGTATAAGTTACCAAACAAACGAAGCGCCAACGAGAACGGCTTAGCAACCAGTGCTATCGTCTCTAGTAGCAAGTTAAACGGGATCAAAAGTACTTGAACCAGTTTGTTATCTGAACTGAACGGGTGCAACGTAAGCTCTTTAATAAAGCCACCGATGCCTTTGATTTTAATTGAGTACCCGATCATCAATAAGAACACACCAATTGCAAGCGCTGCGGTCAAGTTGATATCAGTGGTTGGTACAATCTTCATGTACACATCGTGAGAATCCATACCAAATGCGGTTTCACCAACAACACCAGCAAATGCAGGTAAGAAATCTACAGGTATTAAATCCATTAGGTTCATTAAGAACACCCAAACAAAAATTGTTAGAGCTAATGGAGCTATCAGCTTGCTACTACCATGATAGGTGTCACGTACGTTGTCACCAACGAACTCCACGATCATTTCAATGAAACACTGAAATTTACCCGGTACACCTGTGGTAGATTTAGTAGCGGCACTACGGAAGATCCATAAAAATATCAGACCTAACCCGATTGACCATGCGAGGGTATCTACGTGCCATGTCCAGAAACCACTGTCCGCGCATGCTTTATTGAAGGCAAGACCGGCGTCGGTCGAACACATCTTGGCATTGGTCAAGTGATGCTGAATATGGCTTGATAGAGTAACTTCTTCTGCAGCCATGTTTTATCCCAAAAGTTAATGATTAAAAAAAATCGGTGCCAACCATTGTGTGAACATCACCAGTATATAACAGCAAAAAAATGGCAATGCCATGACTGAAAAATACTTAAATACCAGTGCGAACAAACACACAGTCAGCAAAAACTTTAATCCATTGCCTCGTTTTATCGAGTCAAATACTTGCTCTGCTTTACTCGCGCCCATATATCTAAAGGCGTATAAAGCGAACACTAAGCTAGGAAGTACTGAAACTAGGCCACCAGCTATTGCAGATGCCCCCGCATGCACTCCCCAAGCGATTAAAACTATTACTGCAGCGACGATTGCTACGATACCCTGAAGTAATACGCCTTTTAATGCGGCTCGTCTATACGGGCCAGCTAACGAATGAGTCACTTTTTATTAACCTTTATGACCTTAAACTTAATCAGGGTATGAAAACTGGCGAAATTATACTTATTTTTGGTGATTTTGCAACTTGAAGAGACGAATAGTGGCGCTTTTTCAGCACCACCATTGTTTATTTATTGGTCATTCAGGCGGTTGTTGCATGTCTGGATGAATGCGGCCCAAAATGCCATCGAGTTCATCTAAGCTAGTATAAGAAATCACCAACTTGCCTTTACCTCGATTATTATAATTAATTTCCACTTTAGCACCTAGATTTTCGCCTAATTGTTGTTCTAACAATTTGACATCTGGGTCCTTTTCCTTTGTTTCTTTTTTATCCACTGGGGTTAAAATACTACGTACCAGTTTCTCTGTTTCACGGACTGTCAGGGCTTTTGCAACAGCGGTACGGGCAACCTCAGATTGCGCTTCTCCAGAGAGTGCCAATAAGCACCGAGCATGACCCATTTCGATGTCACCATGTTCCAACAAAATTTTAACATCATCATTGAGATTATTGAGACGTAGTAGATTTGTCACTGTGGTACGTGATTTACCAACCGCTTCAGCCACTTGTTGATGCGTTAATTCAAACTCTGTAAGCAAGCGATGCAATGCGACCGCTTCTTCCATCGCGTTGAGATCTTCACGCTGAATATTCTCTATTAATGCGATAGCAACCGCAGCCTCATCAGCCACCTGTTTCAAAATACAAGGCACAACATTTAATTGTGCTAATTGCGCAGCTCGCCAACGTCGTTCACCAGCAATAATTTCATAATCCGTATCACTGATATGGCGCACAACAATAGGCTGTAATATGCCTTGTGAGCGAATTGAACCAGCCAGTTCTTCAAGCGCTTGTTCCGACATGTCTTTACGAGGTTGATATTTTCCTGGCCTTAAATATTCAATCGGCAACCGTTGCAGCTCACCATCAGTATGTTCAATTTTACTGTCAATGTGCTTTTCGGTAACATCGCTTTTTACTTCTTCCACGGTATCAATGGCAACTGGCTCAGATGAAGGAGCCGGTTTTGCAGAGCTCAATAAAGCGTCCAAACCTCGGCCTAAACCACGTTTTTTAACCGACATGTTATTATTATCCTCTTAGGCAACCGCAGCAGATTGCTTTTCTTTTCGACGCAACATTTCCCCAGCTAACGCCAAATACGCTTTTGCACCACTTGATGCCCTATCGTAGTACATTGCTGGTGCACCAAAACTCGGCGCTTCGGCTAATCGTACATTACGTGGGATCACAGTACGATATACTTTTTCACCAAAATGCTGTTTTAATTGTTCAGAAACATCATTGGCTAAACGATTACGTGGATCATACATGGTACGTAAAATCCCCTCAATCTGTAAATTTGGATTTACTAATTTAGCTAATTGGGTAATGGTATCCATCAAGGCAGTTAATCCTTCCAATGCATAATATTCACACTGCATCGGCACAAGAATTGAATCTGCGGCGGCCATCGCATTCACCGTCAACATATTCAATGAGGGTGGACAGTCAATAAATATAAACTCATATTGATCTTGGATGGACTCCAGTGCATTTCTTAAACGCACCTCACGCGCAAATAATTCCATCAATTTAACTTCAGCAGCCGTAACATCCCCATTTGCTGCAATTAAGTGATATTCTCCTGATGTTTCTGTACTGATCACTTCAGAAATAGCTAATTCTTCAATTAACAAATCATAAATTGTGGGTACATCACTATATTTATCAACGCCACTTCCCATTGTCGCATTCCCTTGAGGGTCTAAGTCAATAAGTAGGACTTTACGTTTGGTCGCAGCCATCGATGCGGCTAAATTTACAGCCGTGGTGGTTTTGCCAACGCCACCCTTTTGGTTTGCAATTGCAATAACTTTTGCCACAGTGTCCTCAAAAAGCTCAATCTTTAGAAAGAATAATTAAATGCCGCTCAGCATCCAGTTCTGGAACTTCTAAGCTAATCTTTTGCTCAAAGTGCACACCCGTCGGCAAGTTTTCTAACTCTTGCTCAGGAAATTGACCTTTTAGCGCAATAAAGCGACCTGAATTATCAATTAAATGCTCACACCATTGCACCATATCTTGTAAAGATGCGAAAGCACGGCTCAGCACACCATCTAATTTAACATCTGGTTGATAATCTTCAACACGAGACTGCACTGGCATGACATTATCTAAGCCAAGCGCATGTTTTACTTGCATTAAAAAACGCACTCGTTTACCAAGGCTATCAAGTAATACAAATTGTGTTTCTGGTAATGCAATAGCTAATACGATACCCGGTAATCCAGGACCCGTACCCACATCAATATAATGCTTACCCGATAGGTGAGGTGCAACCATCAAAGAGTCCATGATGTGTTTAACCACCATTTCGTTCGGGTTACGTATAGAAGTTAAGTTGTAAGCTTTATTCCATTTGTCTAATAATTCAACATACTGCACAAGTTGCTGTTGTTGGCGTTCAGTTAGCACAATATCCGTTTGCGCTAATAAAGAAGATAGTTGTTGATGTAACACGAGATCCCATTGCCGTTACGCTGATTTGCGCAACAGCCCTTGCTTTTTCAGATACACTAATAATAGCGAAATCGCCGCCGGGGTGATACCAGAAATACGAGAAGCTTGACCAATAGTGTCAGGTCGAGCATCAGTTAACTTTGCAACAACCTCATTTGATAAACCACTTACCTGACTATAATCAAACTCTTTTGGTAGCAATGATTCTTCATGCCGCAGTTGTTTATTGATTTCATCTTGCTGACGTGCAATGTATCCAGCATATTTCGTTTGGATCTCAACTTGTTCAAGTGCTTGAATATTCGTAGCATCAGATCCTAAACCTTCAATAGCCATAAGATCATGATAGTTGATCTCTGGGCGACGGATCAGATCTTCTAAACTGGCTTCACGAGTTAATGGTGTTTTAAGTAACTCATTAACTTGATCAATTGATGGGTGATCTTTATGGATCCACGTTGCTTTTAAACGTTGTGATTCTTGTTCCATAACCTCTAGTTTATCATTAAATGCAGCCCATCGTTCATCATCAACTAAGCCAAGCTCTCGGCCTTTCTCTGTTAAACGTAAATCGGCGTTATCTTCACGTAATAACAATCGGTATTCAGCACGGCTAGTAAACATACGGTACGGTTCTTTGGTACCAAGAGTCGCTAAGTCATCAATTAGAACGCCGGTATATGCTTGATCTCGACGTGGTGTCCATGCATCTTTGCCTTGCACTTGTAACGCAGCATTCATACCAGCAATAAGACCTTGTGCACCAGCCTCTTCATAACCGGTAGTCCCATTTATTTGTCCAGCAAAAAATAAGCCGCTGATAAATTTAGTTTCTAAAGATTGTTTTAAATCTCTCGGATCAAAAAAGTCATATTCAATCGCATAACCGGGCCTACAAATATGTGCACTTTCAAATCCTTTAATTGACTGTACTATTTGCAACTGCACATCGAAGGGTAAGCTGGTGGAAATGCCATTAGGATATAATTCATAAGAAGTAAGTCCTTCTGGTTCAACAAAGATCTGATGTTTATCTTTATCTGCAAAACGCACTATTTTATCTTCAATTGAAGGACAGTACCTAGGACCAATCCCTTCAATAACACCAGCATACATAGGAGAACGGTGTAAATTCTCACGGATCACATCATGTGTTTTTTCATTGGTATAAGTGATATAGCAAGGGATCTGTTGCGGATGATCTGAATGTTTACCCATAAATGAAAAAGTGGGTGTGGGTGTATCGCCAGGCTGTGTTTGCATCACAGAGAAATCAACGGTTCTGGCGTCAATACGCGGTGGTGTACCTGTTTTTAATCTATCAACACGAAATGGAAGTTCACGCAAACGCTCAGCAAGTGCAATTGAAGGCGGATCGCCAGCTCTTCCACCTTTGAAATTTTCCATGCCAATGTGAATTTGTCCACCTAAGAATGTACCTACAGTAAGTACCACTGAATTAGCACCAAAACGTAACCCCATTTGAGTTACAACGCCTTTTACTTGGTCTTGCTCAACAATTAAATCATCACAAGATTGTTGAAAGATTTTCAGGTTCTTTTGATTTTGTAAAATACTTTGAATTTCAGCTTTGTATAAAACACGATCAGCTTGTGCTCGTGTTGCTCTTACCGCTGGTCCTTTAGACGAATTCAGAGTTCGAAATTGAATACCTCCTTTGTCTATCGCTTTCGCCATAGCTCCACCAAGCGCGTCAATTTCTTTAACTAAATGTCCCTTGCCGATGCCACCAATTGCGGGATTACATGACATCTGACCCAGAGTATCCATATTGTGTGTTAACAATAAAGTGTTCATACCCATTCTAGCAGCAGCAAGCGCAGCTTCAGTACCTGCGTGTCCGCCACCAACTACAATAACGTCAAAATGTTCATGATAAATCATTTACGGGATCCTACTTAAAAATTACCGGTTAGATTTTGAAAGGATGCGTATTCTACCTAGAAATACTCAGAAGTGAAATGATTAAATAGTAACCAACAAGAAAAAACCAAAAAGAGATCTTTTAATATAAATAAGATCTTTTTAAAGATCTTTATTAGATCTTACTACTACTGAACTCAATATCTGTGAGTAAGGTTTAATATCTATTTAATAGCAATAACTTAGATCAGATCAATTGATGTGAATAGGATCGGATCAAGTATCTAATAAGCTCTGATCAAAACAACGATTTATACACAGGGTCAGATCAACTTATAATTATCCCAAGGATAACTATGGTTAGATCAGCAGGTAGATCAAAGGTTATCCACAATACGATCTAAAAAAAAGCAAAAATGTGAATAACATCTGTGTAAAAGATCTGTTGGTGCCTATGAATATACCGTAAGCCTATCACTGAATTGCGGTAACCAAGCCAGCGCAGTGTCTTCTGGTAGAGATTCATCGAGTATATTGATCTCTAAAGTCGGCAATATTTTACTTGCTCCTTTATTAATCAATAACTTAGCGATATTTTTAGCTGCATAATTGTAAGTGTCATAACTTGTATCACCAATGCCGATAACAGCAAACTGAATGCCATCCAAATTATCTTGTTGATTTATTTGATCAATAAAAGGCAATAAGTTTTCCGGGTAGTCACCCGCACCGTAAGTTGATGTAACGACCAGCCATACATTATATCCACACTGAGTGAGGTCCGGTTGTTCTTGTAAATTTACAGTAAACCCTTGATTATCTAAGCCTTCTTTTATTTGATCAGCAACATATTCAGCTGATCCCATTTGACTACCTACGACGATCTCTATTTGTGGCATTGTAATTGATCAAGTCTTTTTAATGCCGTCATAATATCGTGCCTGTGGAAGAAGTAAAGAGGAGGGGAGTTTGATTGGATAAAAAATGACGTGTGTTTATTGTTCAAAATGAAATTTTCTACTTTATCTTGTTGAATTTTAAGCTGTAAATAAAATATTCCATGCGGTTATTAAGTGAAATTTATGTGGATAAACTGAGAATATCTTTTCGATAAGTTTTATTCAATGAATGCATTATATGATGATTTTCACTAAATTTGGTTTGAATGAGGATGATTTTCATGATGTGGACAAATTGAATGTGTATAACGATCAAGTCTTTGATTTAGATCTGTTTTTTTAGATCTATTAAATTAGATCTATATATTAAAAAAGTCTAATAACATTTAAATTAGATCGGAGCTGTTATTTGAACGGTTAGATTTTGACTGACTTGCTAGCTATTTGGACTCATGGCTTGGGATGAGTTGTGGAATTGAGTAGTCAGCGGGATTGTCTGTGTTGGAATTGTTTACAAATTATAAAATAGGTATGCTTATATTCGGATCAAAATCTATTTTCTGTCTTTAATCTATTGTTACTTATGATGTTATGTCCGATAAATAACGCTCTCATTTTAGCCAGTGATATTTCTCACTAGTATGGTAAATATACTAAACGATGAGTTATTAGAATACCTATGGGTATAGAAAAGCTTTAATTAAAACCTTAAAGGGGCTAGATCTTTTAAGGTTTTAACTGCGGTGTGCGTATTATTTACCGATACAAAATGAGCTGAAGATCTTACCCAGTAAATCGTCGGAGGTGAATTCACCGGTAATTTCGTTTAAATATTGCTGCGTTAAACGTAGCTCTTCAGCAAGAATTTCACCTGCAATGTGCATTTCTAACTGTGTTTTACCAATATCTAAGTGCTCTGCTGAACGTTCTAACGCATCTAAGTGACGGCGGCGTGCCATAAAGCCACCTTCCGTAGCTCCCTGGAAGCCAATACAAGCTTTTAGATGATCGCGTAGCAAATCTATGCCATCGGTATTTTTTGCACTCAAACGTAAGACAGGGTAATCGCCTTGTTGGCACATCCCGACCGCTTCTTGTGATAAATCGATTTTATTACGAACGACGGTGACTGCCATACCTTGAGGGAGACGCGCCATAAATTCAGGCCAAATTTGCATCGGATCAGTGTGGTCTGTGTCAGTACCATCGACCATAAACAATACATGATCGGCTTGGCTTATTTCATCCCAAGCACGTTCAATACCAATTTGCTCTACTTTATCAGGGCTATCACGCAGTCCTGCGGTATCAATTATGTGCAGTGGCATACCATCTATATGAATATGTTCACGCAGTACGTCTCGGGTGGTACCCGCAATGTCTGTCACGATAGCGGCTTCGCGGCCAGCTAATGCATTAAGTAAGCTAGATTTACCTGCGTTTGGGCGACCCGCGATCACCACACGCATACCTTCGCGCATGATGCTGCCTTGCTTTGCTTGTTTACGGACTTCATTAAGTTGTTCGATGATTGCGTTTAAATCACCACTCACTTTTCCGTCAGATAAAAAGTCGATTTCTTCATCTGGAAAGTCGATAGCTGCTTCAACATACATACGCAAATGGATAACTTTCTCCACCAGCGTATTAATATGATTAGAGAAATCACCTTGTAAAGAGTGAAGGGCACTTTTTGCTGCTTGTTCACTAGTGGCATTAATTAGATCAGCAATCGCTTCTGCTTGTGTTAAGTCCATTTTGTCGTTTAAGAATGCGCGTTCTGAAAACTCACCGGGCTGCGCTAAGCGCACGCCAGATATTTGGCAAATTTCTTTGAGTAGCATATCAATGACAACAGGGCCACCATGACCTTGCAGTTCTATAACATCTTCGCCAGTAAAAGAATTAGGGCCTGCAAAATAGAGTGCGATCCCTTGATCTAATTGTTCACCTTTTAAGGTATTGAAAGGTAAATATTCGGCATAGCGCGTTTTTGGGCATTTCCCAATAATATGCTGCGCAACGTCAGAAGCTAATGCACCTGATATGCGGATAATACCTACGCCGCCGCGTCCTGGTGCTGTCGCTTGAGCAACGATGGTGTCTTGTGTATTCATAAGGCCGTTAATGAAGCGTTTATATTACTTTTAATTGTACAGCAAAGGGGCAAACTGGGCTATTAACAACCATGACATATTGCATTCGCTTTTGTATATTAGGGGCACTAGCGTATATAGGGAATATAAGAAAACGTGTATCAATTTAAACAGTTTACATTTGAACCTGTTTTAGAGCAGTTGCATGTTGATGAGCAGATCGTAACTCTACGACCTAAAGTCGCACAATTACTCTTATTATTTTTAGATCAGCCAGGCAAGTTATTGAGCCGAGAAGAGATACTTTCACGGCTATGGCTTCATAGTGAATATCGTGATGCCGCTTTAACGCAGAGTATCCAGGAGTTACGAAAACACCTTGGTGATAACGCCCAGAACCCGCGCTTTATTAAAACTTACCCGCAGAAAGGGTATATTTGGATCAGTCCGGTACATAGAAAGTATAAAATAGCTCGATTCTTAAATAGGACTAATTTTTTTCGATCGAACTTTGGTTCTATCATGATGCTGTTTATTACGATGATCGGGGTTGTATTATCGCTTTCTCTACCAAATTTCTTTGATAAAAAGCAGCAACAAGGTGCACATGTAACGGTATCATTACCGACACTTATTGTGATGGACATCGATAATTTAACAGGGAAGGTTGAATTTGATTGGTGGGGCTTTACGCTGCAGCAACAATTAAAAAAGGGTGCAGGGCATACCTTTAGTATTGGGAATGAAGCCACATTCATTGATCAACAAAATGATACACACAAGCCAGACAAAACAACCATATTTTCAGCGTCTTTAACCCAGCAACAGCAGCGATATGTATTGAATTATCAAATAACACGTAATAATCAAGCACCGATATACGGTCAGCTATTCAGTGAGAATCTGACTGCACCGCTAGATAATATGGTCACTGAGTTGGTGCAACAATTAAATGGTGTCGTGCAGCCGGTATCAACAGAAGTTGTTTCAGCAAATCATGATTCAAGGATCAGCTATTTAAGTGGGTTACATGCGTTAACTTATTATGGTATCTCCGCGGCAACCCCATTTTTTCAAGCCGCTTTATTACATGATGATAATAATCAAGCTGCACGGTTAGAACTTGCCAATTTACTATGGAAAACGGGGCAATATTCTTTAGCACAGCATTATTTTGATGGTATTGACTTGGATGAAAGTGATGAGTTTTTAACGGTTCGATACCACCTTTATTATGGCCAATTTTTATTACATGAAGGCCGCTTTGATTCTATAGAGGTATCATTAGCAAAAAGTATGCAGTTTGCCAACGAATTAAAGCACCGCAGCTTACTTGGTCAAGTGTACCAATTAGAAGCTGATTTGGCTTGGCTGAAGTTTGATTGGCCTCGCCACCATCGAGCGGTACAAAATATGAAATTAATAAATGGGGGACTGTCTGTGAGTTTATTGGAATCGCAACGTGCATTTTATATTGCAAACCCCCCTCAAGCAGGTCTGGAACAAAACACCGAATTAGACATTGAAGATAATTTAAAGGTGATAAATCGCGCGATTCATTATTATCAACAACAAAAGCAACTCGCCCCGTTAATGAAAAGCTACTTTGCATTTGGGCAAAATTATCAAGCACCGTTAGGGCTGAGAAAAGAAGCGCTATACAAGAGTTTGAATATGGCTAAAACCCAAGGCAATGTGTATTTACAACAACAAATACTACTCTATTTGGGGTTCTTTCATATTCAGTTACACGAGGGGAACGCTGCATTGACGACCCTTTGGAAGTTAGAAAGTATGAATACTCTCTCAGCTAATATTGCAATACAAGCTGAGTTTTTAATATCGATGGCGTACATGGATAATGTGCTACGAGCAGATATATTTGATAAAACATCTTTTATTAGTGCGAAGCGAGGGTTTGAAAAGTTAATTTCGGATAATAAAAGTGGCCATATTACTCAGGCGAATGCGCAATTGTTGTTAGCTTGGTTATTAGTTCATCAACAAGACTATACCGCTGCTATGTCATTAACGGATCAGGCAATTACGACGTACAAAGCGTATAAGTTTGTCGATAGCCTAGCGTATGCACACTACACTAAAATGTATATTTTGCTTCAGCAAGAACAGTTTGAGCACTCACTGTCATTTGCTATGAAAAAACCAAAACATAAATTAACGGCTATTTATAAAAGTGCGGCGCAGTGGCAATTAGGCCATTTTGATCGTGCTATCAAATCTATGACTGAAACTAAAGTGCGTTTTCATTTACAGTGGCAAAGTACGGATCAAAATCTATTACACCATTTTATAGAAGCAAGAAATGAGGGAGTTAAATTGGATTCGCTCCCTCAATTATTGCCACCACCTTACAGTGTGTATTGTCAATCTGAATGGGTGTTTGAGTAGTGGGGTGTATGCAGCAAAGTTTTACTTGGTGGTGTATTACCTCTATACATCACATTTCCTTGGTTATTAAGTAATATCCAATAGGGCAGTTCAGAGACTGAGAATTGCCTAAAAAGCACATTATGTTTATCAAATATCACTGGATGAGTGATGTAAAATTGTTGCTTATAAGTATGTGCATCTGCAATAGAGACGTAAAAAGGCTTAATGATAGTGAGCTTTTCTATTTTGCTGTTTAAATCAAGTTGGTTATGCGCTTTAATCTTTTCTACACAATCGGGTAAGTGGTGTTTAGGGCAAAGCGCATCACTAAAAAATAATAGTCGAGCAGGGTGCTTGTCGGACTGATTAAAATCAAAATGGCTATTTTGCAAGCTAGTTAATCGCAATTGCTCTGCAGTGATAGCTAGGTGCTCTTTGTTTGGTAAACTAACGAGTGTATTTGGTGTATATGTATTAACGACTTCCCCCTGTTTTAAGCTAATCACTGTTGGTGTTTTTTGTACCGAAAAGTGTTTTGCTAAGCGGTTGTTTTTGTCTATTTTGAGCGTCTTAAATTGTGGGTATGCTTGTATGAAATGTGCAAGGTCAGCGGTATTTACGTTCATATCTATTTGAAAATAACGACGTGGAAGGTGTGATTTTGGAAGGTTGCTTAATGCGGCATATTCACTCCATATATCAATAAAGACGACTTCTTCATGGGCCATTGCTGTTTGAGCTTCAGTGATTTTTATATTACAGATCATCAATATGTTAAAAAGGAACCATAGTAGGGGTTTATTCATGATGTTGTCCTTGTGTCGTTAAGTCGAGGAGCTTGGCTTTGAGCTCATCTGTTAATAGTGCGCTGCGATGGATGATGTTCCCTTGTTTATCAATAATGATATGAGTCGGTGTGCCAGTAATTTTAAATCGCTCCACGAGTGAGCCATCATCAAATACGGTGGGAAAGGTATAGTTATATTGAGATAGAAAGCGACTGACCAATTGAGGTGATTGATTTAAACCCACGTTAATCGAGACAACATGTGTCTGTTCCCGCTTTGTATTGGCTGTTTTTTGTAAGTGGGGCATCTCTTCTATACAGTAGCGACACCAAGTGGCCCAAAACTTTAGGTAAGTAATTTTGTTTTGAGTGTGAATTGTCTTCCCCTGTATTGTGTTTAAAACGAGTGGTTTGATGAGTTGTGATGCATAACAGGCATTGTGTGTTAGACCTATTAAAAGTAGTGAGTATATGACTGCGTAATATCGTTTCATGATGTTTCCGTTATTGTATTAAAAGAATAGCGCTTGTCCGGCGCGTATTAAGTAGTACTGCGCCATGAATAGCATCAGTAGTGCAAAAATAGTGGGTGGGAGCGTTAACCAACGTCCGGACTTGGGAAGAACATTGAGTAAATGACTAAATACGCCCAGTATAAATAGCAAAGCGCTCATCCCTAATGCAAAGCAAAAAAGCAGTGCAGCACCAAAGCCACTCTGTTGTTGCTCTGCGACAAAAAGTAATAAGCCTGCCAGTATAGGAGAGGTACAAGGGGCTGCGACTAATCCACTGGCCGCACCCATGAAAAACGGCTTTTGACTCGATAAGGAGACGTTTGAAAGTAAGTTTGGAAGTGCTAACCAACCTTTGAGAATGGCAGCAAAATAGAGAAGTAAATTAGCAAAACCAATTTGAACCCATGGATCACTGGCGACAGATCCAAACATTTTACCGGACAGAGCAGCTAACCAACCTAACGCGGCATAAACTAATGCAAAACCTAAGCAGTAGTACGCGGCTCTGCGTTTTTTGTACTGTTGTTCGGAATTTCTAGGTGCTAATGAAGCAATTGTTATGGGGAGTAGAGGGTAAATGCAAGGGGATAAACTGGCTAATACACCACTAAAAAAAGCGCTCAGAAGTAACCACCAGCTTAATTGCAGTACATTAAGTTGGCTTAATAGCAATGTTTCTAATTCAACAACCATGACAAACTCTATGAAATCTTGAAATTGTCGATGAGTATTTTATAAGGTCTCAGTAAAGCCTATCAAATAGACATAAAATAGAGATAAAAAAACATTAAATAATTGATATATATAAATATAAACCCATAAAAAAGTGAATGAAAGGCGAGGGGGATTAGCCGTTGAATATGGGAAATAAAGATAAGCGCTAGCGCATACTGTTCAGTAATTTCGTATTCATTGCATTACACGAGAAATCTCTGTCTGCGCTAAACTAATAATCGTATTTTATGGGGTAATAATTTGAAGGGTTATTACTTAACCTGAGCATAAAGGTAACTCGCTGTAGTTCTTATACAGATCTCAGGTTACTTATATTAAAGTGGTGTAGTACATAAATGGGGGGTTGTCTAAATAAGAGGGGTAAAGCATCTATGCTAGCGGGAGTAAATAATTGAAAACGCCTGCAAGTTAGCAGGCGTTTGATCGATAACAAAAAGCTGTTTTACAATGGCTTTATCTTACCTTTAATCCTTTCTTTTCCATCCCGCGGTAGATGATAAGCATCTGTGCAATGGTGATCAGGTTCGATACTAACCAGTATAAAACGAGGCCTGATGGGAAAGGGAAGATTAAGAAGAATATCGTAAATACCACAGGCATGTACGTCATCATCTTTTGCTGCATTGGATCTGTGACAGTCATCGGCTGCAGCTTTTGCGTTAGAAACATACTCGCACCAAATAAAATAGGCAGTACGTAGTATGGGTCTGCCGCCGACAAGTCTGTAAGCCAGAACATGAATTCAGCGTGGCGTAACTCTGTCGACTCTAAGAATACATAGAACAAGGCTAAGAAAATTGGCATTTGTAGTAATAGAGGTAAACAGCCACCCATCGGGTTAACTTTCTCTTTGCGATATAGTTCCATCGTAGCTTGACCAAACTTCTGGCGGTCATCGCCATAACGCTCTTTTAATGCCTGCATTTTTGGCTGTAGCATGCGCATTTTAGCCATTGAGGTGTATTGCGCTTTAGTCAGTGGGTAAAGTGCAGACTTCACCAAAATAGTGATCGCGATAATGGCTAGTCCCCAGTTACCTATCAGGCCATATAAGAACTTAAGTAATATGAACAGTGGCTGAGAGATAAAAAATAACCAACCATAGTCTACAGTTAAATCTAAGTTATGATGAATTGCTTCTAAAGCATCTCCATCTTTCGGGCCCATGTAATAGGTAGCTGACAGGTTAACTGTACTATTGGCTTGGACATTCACCGGCTCGCCTTTTAACCCCATAATACCTTGACCATTACGCACTGCGGTATAAATGGTGTTATTTGACTCTTGCATTGGTACCCATGCACTTACAAAGTAATGCTGAATAAATGCGACATAGCCACCTAACGTATTCTTGTTAAGATTCGCTTCAATCATGTCATCAAAGCTGTATTTTTCATAGGGCTCTTCAGCTGTACCGTACGCCGTACCAAGGTAGGTTTGATCAACCATGCTGCCTTTGGCCTGAATTGTACGTTTAACCTGAGTATACAATTGCACTTGTATAGGATCTGCCGTTGCGTTGTTAACGCTATATTCAAGGTTTACATCGTATTTACCAGCTTTAAATACATACGTTTTGGTAAACTCAACACCTTTGGCATCAACAAAAGTTAAAGGCACACGCAACTCATCACCATTCAATTGGTATTGCGTATTAGAACTTGTATATACAGGACGACCATCTTGTGATGCATCAGGCCCATTTAAGCCAATTAAGCCACTTTGCGAGATATATTGCTTACCTTCAAACTCACCTAGTAGTAAGTAAGGGTCTTCACTACCATGCGTTTCAGCATGCTTTAGAAGTTTAGCTTCAACAATGTCGCCCCCTTTAGTATCAATTTGTACCGCTAAAACGTCAGTTGTTACTGTGATCACTGAACGAATTGCTTTAGTTGCGGCTACAGGCACGTCGCCTTGACTTGATACTGGTACATCATTTTGTGATGCAGCCGATGATACATTTGGGGTAGTTACTTGTGTTGTGGCACTGGTATCGATTTTTGGTTGGTTGTAGTCATTATTCCACTCTTGGAATAATAAATACGACACAAGCAATAAACCGATAAATAAAAACGTGCGTTGTGATTCCATAACAGCTCTTATTTCTCGTGTTGATGTTTAACTTGGGTTGATTTCTCAGGTACGGGGTCATCCCCGCCTGCACTTAAAGGGTGACATTTTAATATGCGTTTGACCGCGAACCAACTCCCTTTTAACAAACCATGACAATTAATTGCTTGTATGGCATAGCTAGAGCAAGTTGGATTAAAACGACAATGTGGACCTAACATAGGGCTAATAAAGTGTTGGTAACCTTTAATCAATAGAATAAAGATACGCTTCGGGGCATCAAGTAATATGGTGAACCAAGGCTTTAGCACTTTAATTATCATTGCCATACTATTAATGTTCAAAAGGTGAGCTAAAGATACCCTAAATCAAGGGCTAAAGCTACGAACGGGGTGTATTATCGCGCTTTTGCGGCGAGTTTGCTTTTTTTACATTCTTTGCTGGGCGCTTTTTAAACGGTTTAGGCTTTGGTGCTCCCGGTTTACAACGTTCATTGAGTTTTCGCCACATTTTATTAAGTTGTTGCGTTAACTCGGCATTACTTTGTTCATCAACACCGCTTTTAACCATTAATACAATATCAATGTTATCAAGTTTATGCTGATTTAAACGAAAACTTTCGCGAGCAAGCCGTTTGATGCGGTTGCGTTGGCAAGCCAGTTTACAGCGTTTTTTAGCAACAGTAAGGCCTAAACGAGGACGTCCAATATCATTAGGTTTTGCTAGAAGAGTAAAATAAGGTGTCGCTGCGCGAGCAGGTTCTTGAAATATTCGAGAGTAATGCGAGGGAGTTAACAGACGTAACTCCCTGCCAAAGCTAAAGCTTTCCACTTATTAAGCAGAAAGTACTTTACGGCCTTTAGCACGACGACGTGCTAGTACTTTACGGCCATTTACAGTTGCCATGCGAGCACGGAAACCGTGAGCACGTTTGCGTTTTAAAACGCTAGGTTGAAAAGTTCTTTTCATAACAATTCCGTCCGATCGGTTAAGTTAAAACATCCTATGCAGGTCGCGATCCTGGCACAGGTGCCATTGCGAGCGCGAGATAGTAATGCCCATTGCCTCGAAAGTCAATAACTATCTCTGGCGCTGGTGGTTTTTTAACTAATACTATGTAGGTCTCTACGTAGTTGGTTATTAGTAGTCGCTATTATATAAAGCTGCTGCATTATAAAGGTGATCTTTCGATCGCACCAGTAGATCTGGATCGATCTGATCTAATTAGAGTTTTCCACAGGCTTTGGGGGGAATATGGAAAAAACCTTTGGAAAACTAAAAATGATCGTAAAATAGCAGTGAGATCTTGTCTATTTTTTGCTATGATCTAACTCTTGGATCTAAAATAAAATTTCATTTAAAACAGCTGTTTATTGTTTTTTATCAACAGGATCCTCATTTTTTGAAAAGTCAACATTGAAGTTGTGGATAAGATCCATTCATAATACTCGGCTTCCATTATTAATTTAATGATAATAAAAGAAAATTTCTGGGTGAATTTTAGCCTTTTTAGGTGCCCGGGAATATTAACTATGTATTGGAGTTCAGCGTGTATCTGTCGGTTTGGCAAAGTTGTTTATATGTGTTGCAAGATGAATTGCCGTCTCAGCAATTTAGTATGTGGGTTAGACCACTACAAGCAGAAAGTACCGATGATACCTTAACGATTTATGCACCTAACCGTTTTGTGCTTGATTGGGTGAGAGAGAAGTACTTAAATCGTATTAATGAATTACTTATTGAGATCTGCGGTGATGAAGCGCCAAAGTTACACTTTGACGTAGGTAGTAAACCTATTTTAGGTCAACAACCTAGTGCTGATACCCAACAAGTACCGATGGTAAGTGCACAGCCTGCAACAAGTACGCAAAGCGTTGCTGCGCCAGCCGTTGAAAAGATTGAACCAGCACCAAAATCAGCATATCGCCCTAATATTAAAGAAAATTATACGTTTGATAATTTTGTTGAGGGTAAATCTAACCAATTGGCAAAAGCTGCCGCCACTCAGGTTTCTGATAATCCTGGCTCGGCATTTAATCCTGTTTTTATTTATGGCGGGACAGGCCTAGGTAAAACACACTTATTGCATGCTGTCGGCAATGGTATTTTGGCTAAAAAGCCAGACGCAAAAATTGTGTATATGCATTCAGAGCGCTTTGTACAAGATATGGTTAAAGCACTACAAAATAATGCAATCGAAGAGTTTAAGCGATATTACCGAAGTGTTGACGCCCTGATGATTGATGATATTCAGTTTTTCGCCAATAAAGAGCGTTCTCAAGAGGAGTTTTTTCATACCTTTAATGCGTTGCTTGAAGGTAATCAACAAATCATTTTAACGTCAGACCGTTATCCTAAAGAAATTGTGGGAGTAGAAGACAGGCTTAAGTCTCGTTTTGGGTGGGGCTTGACGATAGCAATAGAGCCCCCTGAGCTGGAAACACGAGTTGCGATTTTAATGAAAAAGGCGCAGCAGAGTAATATTAACTTACCACATGAAGTTGCATTCTTTATTGCTAAAAAACTTCGATCTAATGTACGTGAATTAGAAGGTGCGTTAAATCGTGTGATAGCCAATGCAAATTTTACAGGCAGGCCTATCTCTATTGACTTCGTAAAAGAAGCATTGCGTGACTTATTAGCACTACAAGATAAGTTAGTAACCATTGATAATATACAACGTACTGTTGCTGAATATTATCGTATACGTGTATCTGACTTATTATCAAAGCGCCGTAGCCGCTCTGTAGCGCGTCCACGCCAAGTTGCGATGGCGTTATCTAAAGAGTTGACCAATCATAGTTTACCAGAAATAGGCGATGCTTTTGGTGGACGAGATCATACAACGGTATTACATGCCTGTCGTAAAGTAAAAGCACTTCGTGATGAATCACATGAAGTAAAAGAAGATTATCAGAATTTGATTAGAACATTGTCGTCTTAAGGGCTCGTTTTTATTATGCAAATAACCATTTCTAGAGAGCAGTTTTTAAAACCGCTAACCCAAGTTTCCGGTGCAATTGAGCGTAAGCATACGCTACCTATTTTATCGAATGTACTACTTGAGATTAAAGATGGTACGTTGGCTATGACAGGGACTGATTTGGAAATTGAGCTGGTCGCAGCAGTGCAGTTGGATGAGCCAATTAGCGATGCAAAAATCACTTTACCCGCAAAAAAGTTGTTGGATATTTGTAAGAGTTTGCCTGATGGCTCTGATATTAAGTTGGCAAGTCAAGAGCATCAATTATTACTCACCAGTGGGAAAAGCCGCTTTTCATTAACAACTTTGGCCGCTGAAGATTTTCCTAATCTTGAGCAATGGGATGGCGAAGTTGAATTTCAGCTAACGCGGTTAGAATTACGTAAGTTGCTGGAAAGTACTCATTTCTCTATGGCAAACCAAGATGTTCGTTATTATTTAAATGGCATGTCATTTGAAGTTGATAACAGTGAAATTAAAACGGTCGCGACAGATGGGCATCGTTTAGCAATTGCACACAAGAAACTATCCGAATCTGTTGAAATGCAAAGGCAGTTAATTATACCGCGTAAAGGTGTTCAAGAAATTATGCGATTGTTGCCAGCTGACGATGAGTTATTAAGTATTCAGTTTGGTGCAAACCATGTGCGTATTGTCGACAGTGAATTTACCTTTACCAGTAAGTTGGTTGATGGGCGCTTCCCTGATTATCGGCGCGTGTTACCTCGAGGCGGAGATAAACTTGTTACTGCCAATAGAGAATGGCTGCGCAGTGCTTTTCAACGTGTGTCTATTTTATCAAATGAAAAGTTTCGTGGCGTTCGCCTCAATTTATCAAGTGGTCTTTTAAAAATTAGTGCCAATAACCCTGAACAAGAACAAGCAGAAGAAGTTGTCGAAGTGGGTTATCAAGGTGATGATTTGGAAATAGGTTTTAATGTTTCTTATGTATTAGATGTTTTAAATACAATAAAAACGGAAGACGTACAATTTACTTTAGCTGATTCTAATAGCAGTGCGTTAATTGAGGGCGCTGGAGATGATGAAGCAATGTATGTCGTGATGCCAATGCGTTTATAAAATGAGCCTTACCCATTTGAGCCTCGGTGACTTTCGAAACATCGAGGCGATTTCTTTAGAGCCCAGTCCAGATATTAATGTGATTATTGGCGCGAATGGCAGCGGTAAAACGAGCCTGTTAGAAGCCATTTATTTTCTCTCCCACGGTAAGTCTTTTCGTACTAATAGGCATAAATTATTGATCCGACATGAACAGACCCGCTGTTCAGTTCACGCCAAAAAACAACACCTTAGCTTGTCTATACCAGTTGGTATTGGGAAAGATTCTTCGGGAGAAACCTCTTTACGGATCCAAGGGCAATCAAGTCGAAAAGTGTCTGAGCTTGCCCAGCTAATACCAGTTCAAGTTATTACACCTGAAAGCTATGATTTATTCTTTGGTGGCCCTAAAGAGCGTCGTAAATTTATGGATCTAGGGGTGTTCCACGTGGAACATGGTTTTTTTCAAGAGTGGAAAGATTTCAACAAAGTACTTAAACAACGAAATGCACTCTTGAAGTTAAGACCCAATAACTACGCTGAACAAATTCAATATTGGGACAAAGAGTTTGTTCGATTGGCAGAGAAAATAAATAACCACAGAGAAGCGTATATAAGTAGGTTTAAAACGCTTTTTTTTGATAAAATAGTTAGTCAAATACCCGTATTCTCAGGGCTTGAATTGCGCTATGATGAAGGGTGGAAAGAAAGCTTAGCTGTCACATTGAAACAACAGTTTCACCGCGATACAAAGCTAGGTTATACAACCAAAGGGCCACACAAAGCTGATTTCAGTTTTTATATTCATGGCCATAGTGTAGAAAGTATTTTATCTCGGGGTCAATTAAAACTACTTCTATATGCGCTTAAAGTTGTACAGAATAGCTTAATTGAATCTGAAACCGATAAGCAGTCGATATTGCTTATCGACGACTTACCTTCAGAATTAGGTGAAGAAACTATGCAGTACGTGTCGACATTATTGTCGCAGTGTCAGTCTCAACTGTTTATTACTGCAATCACCACTGAAAGTATTTCTGCTGTCGTGGAACCGATGAAACGTGAACTAAAAATGTTCCACGTGAAACATGGCAGCTTAATAACAAAATAATTGGAAGAAACCATGTCTGAAAATTACGATTCATCCAGTATTAAAGTACTGAAAGGATTGGATGCAGTAAGAAAGCGTCCAGGAATGTATATAGGGGATACAGATGATGGCACCGGTCTGCATCATATGGTATTTGAAGTTGTTGATAACTCAATTGATGAAGCATTAGCTGGTCATTGTGACGATATCTTTGTAACAATTCATCTTGATGGCTCTGTATCCGTGCGCGACAATGGTCGTGGTATTCCAACTTCTATTCATGAAGAAGAAGGTGTATCTGCTGCAGAAGTTATTATGACTGTACTACATGCTGGTGGTAAGTTTGATGATAACTCATATAAAGTATCAGGTGGCTTACATGGTGTAGGTGTTTCTGTTGTAAATGCACTTTCTGAAAAACTACAATTAACAATCCGCCGAGAAGGCAAGGTGCATCAACAAACATATTCAATGGGTGTACCTGATGCGCCATTGGCTGTTATAGGTGAATCTGACACTACAGGAACTGAATTACGCTTTTGGCCAAGTTCAGAAACCTTTACTGATATAAACTTCCATTTCGATATTTTAGCGAAGCGATTACGTGAACTCTCATTTCTGAATTCTGGTGTTAGCATTATCTTAAATGATGAACGTGAGGAGAATAAACAAGACCACTTTAAATATGAAGGTGGTATTCAAGCGTTTGTGGCTTACTTGAATCGTAAAAAAACACCAGTTCATCAAAGTGTTTTCCATTTCACGAGTGAACGTGAAGATGGCACGAGTGTTGAAGTATCAATGCAGTGGAATGATGGTTTCCAAGAAAATATTTATTGTTTTACCAACAATATCCCACAGCGAGATGGTGGAACACACTTAGCAGGTTTTCGTTCGGCATTAACGCGTACACTGAATACGTACATGGAAAAAGAAGGCTTTCACAAGAAAGCGAAAACCAATAGTAATGCAACCGGCGATGATGCGCGCGAAGGGCTAACGGCCGTTGTTAGTGTAAAAGTACCTGATCCAAAGTTCTCTTCACAAACAAAAGACAAACTTGTTTCAAGTGAAGTGAAGGCGGCGGTTGAGCAGGCTATGGGTGAGAAATTGGGTGAGTTCTTACTTGAGAACCCTGCAGATGCCAAAATTGTTGTCAATAAAATCATCGATGCTGCTCGTGCAAGAGAGGCAGCACGAAAAGCAAGAGAGATGACTCGTCGTAAAGGTGTGATGGATTTAGCTGGCTTACCAGGCAAATTGGCAGATTGCCAAGAACGGGATCCTGCACTTTCTGAACTATATATAGTGGAGGGTGACTCAGCAGGTGGATCGGCTAAACAAGGCCGTAATCGTAAGAATCAGGCCATTTTACCGTTGAAAGGTAAAATACTGAATGTTGAAAAAGCACGATTTGACAAAATGTTGTCTTCACAAGAAGTAGCAACACTGATTACTGCGCTGGGCTGTGGCATTGGTCGTGATGAATATAACCCTGAAAAGTTACGTTACCATCGTATTATCATTATGACCGATGCGGATGTGGATGGCTCTCACATTCGTACATTGCTTCTGACGTTCTTTTATCGCCAAATGCCTGAAATCATTGAACGTGGCTATGTCTATATTGCCCAGCCACCTTTATATAAAGTGAAAAAAGGTAAGCAAGAGCAATATATTAAAGATGATGCAGCCCTAACGGTATACCTTACAGCATTAGCGCTTAATGGTGCTGCGTTGTATCCAACTGAAAGTGCAGCTGCGATAGAGGGTGAACCATTGGCAATCATGGTTGATGATTATCAAAATACCATGAAAATCATTGAGCGATTAAACCGTAAGTTCCCGTCATCGGTGACTAATCGCCTGATTTACCAATCAGAGCTAACAGAAGCTGACTTAGCAGTGCAAACAAAAGTAACGCAATGGACAGAATCATTCATAGCGGATTTAGTTGAGCGTGATGAAGATGCCACTATATTTGAAGCTGATGTAAAATTTGATGAAGAGCGCAGTTTATATTACCCCGTTATTAAAATTCGCCAGCATGGAGTAGATAAAGCGTATACGCTAGATCATAGCTTTATTACTTCTAAAGACTATGTGCGTATTGCCAATACAGGTAAAAATATAGCGAACTTGATGGGTAATGGCGGATATGTTCAACGTGGCGAGAAAACGCTTGAAGTCGATAACTTTGTCGAAGGCTTAGACTGGCTGATCAATGAATCGAAGCGTGGCTTGTATACACAACGATATAAAGGACTCGGTGAGATGAATCCAAGTCAGTTGTGGGAAACAACCATGGATCCAGATGGCCGTCGTATGCTACGTGTTACAATTGAAGATGCGATTGCAGCAGATCAGTTGTTTGCTACTTTAATGGGTGATCAGGTAGAGCCTCGTCGAGAGTTCATCGAGACAAATGCACTGCGAGTGGTTAACTTGGACGTATAATTCTAAGTGACAGAAAAATGAAAAAAAGGAGGGTTTTCCCTCCTTTTTTTGTGTCTAACGCTTAAAACCATGCTGCGCTCGCGGTATACTGAGCATAATTTTCACTCATTTGAAACCCTTCACTGATGTAAGTAAAAACAGTGTAATACGGGTTTAGTCATGAACCAAATAATATAATTAAGCCAACTATGCAAAAATACGATGTTAAAACCTTTCAAGGGTTGATCCTGGCATTACAGGATTACTGGGCACAGCAAGGCTGTATCATTGCTCAGCCATTAGATATGGAAGTAGGCGCGGGAACATTTCACCCGCTGACGTTTTTAAAATCAATTGGCCCAGAGCCAATGTCGAGTGCGTACGTACAACCATGTCGTCGTCCAACTGATGGCCGTTATGGTGAAAATCCGAACCGACTACAGCACTATTACCAATTCCAAGTTGTGCTAAAGCCATCGCCGGAGAACATTCAAGAGCTCTATTTAGGATCATTGGAAGCTGTGGGCATTGATACGTTAACGCATGAAGTACGCTTTGTTGAAGATAACTGGGAATCTCCAACACTTGGTGCATGGGGCTTGGGTTGGGAGATTTGGCTCAATGGTATGGAAGTGACCCAGTTTACCTACTTCCAACAAGTAGGTGGTATTGAGTGTGCGCCGGTGACAGGCGAAATCACATATGGTTTAGAGCGTTTAGCCATGTATATACAAGGTGTAGATAGTATTTATGACCTGGTATGGACTGATGGCCCTATGGGTAAAGTAACCTATGGCGATGTATTCCATCAAAACGAAGTCGAGCAGTCGAAATATAATTTTGAGCATGCAGATGTCGATGCTCTCTTTGCACAATTTGACCATTGTGAGAAAGAGAGTCAAAAATTGATTGAAGCAAGTTTACCACTACCTGCATATGAACAAGTTATGAAGGCATCACACGCATTTAATCTATTAGATGCTCGTCATGCGATCTCTGTGACTGAGCGCCAACGTTATATTTTACGTGTTCGCGCTTTATCTAAAGCCTGTGCACAAGCATATTATGATGCTCGAGAAGCGCTTGGCTTCCCGCTTTGTAAGGATTAAGCAATGTCGACTGAAAATCTATTAGTAGAAATTGGAACTGAAGAGTTACCACCAAAAGCATTGCGTAAGCTTGCACAAGCATTTGCTGATAATATGTCAGCAGAACTGACATCTTTAGAATTAGGCTTTCACCAGATCAATTGGTACGCCTCACCACGCCGCTTGGGTGTGCAAGTGTCAGCGTTAGAAACCCAGCAGCAAGACAAAGTTGTGGAGAAGCGTGGCCCTGCGACTAAGGCTGCTTTTGACGCTGAAGGCAACCCGACCAAGGCAGCACAAGGTTGGGCACGAGGGTGTGGCATTGACGTTAGTGAGGCTGAAACACTAGAAACAGATAAAGGTGCATGGTTATTACATCGTGCGACCGTATCTGGCAAACAGTCAGTTGCACTACTTGCGGATGTTATTGCTAAAGCACTTGCTAAGTTACCTATTCCAAAACCCATGCGCTGGGGGGCCAATAAGACTCAGTTCATTCGTCCGGTACATACTGTGGCTGCCTTACTCGGTAGTACACAGGTCAGAGGCGAAGTACTAGGTAAATCAATTAGCAATGAATTACAAGGTCACCGTTTTCACCATCCAGCACGTGTATCAATTAAGCATGCCGATGATGCATTTGAGGTATTGAAGGGGGCGTATGTGATAGCTGATTATGACAAGCGCAAAAACCTGATCCGTGAGCAGATAGAAACAGCTGCTAAAGTGGTTCATGCGCAAGTAGCGATGGATGAGGATTTACTTGATGAAGTGACATCATTGGTTGAGTGGCCGGTGACATTAACAGCCTCATTTGAAGAAGCTTTCTTGGATGTACCATCAGAAGCCCTGATCTACACAATGAAAGACGACCAAAAATACTTCCCGTTATTAGATCAAGAAGGCAACCTAATAAATAAGTTCCTGTTTGTTTCTAATATTGAAAGTAAAGATCCCAATGTCGTCATTGCCGGCAATGAAAAAGTGGTTCGCCCTCGTTTAGCCGATGCGCAGTTCTTCTTTGAGACGGATAAAAAGAAAACACTTGAAAGCAGGTTATCTTCGTTAGAGTCTGTATTATTCCAAAAGCAATTAGGTACGCTTAAAGATAAGTCTGAGCGTATTGCGGCTTTAGCAGGTTATATTGCTGAGCAAGTTGGCGCTGATAAAACGTTGGCAGAGCGTGCAGGTCTTTTGAGTAAAACTGACTTAATGACTGAAATGGTCATGGAGTTTACAGATGTGCAAGGCGTGATGGGAATGCATTATGCTCGCATTGACGGCGAAGCGGAAGATGTGGCATTAGCACAGAATGAGCAATATATGCCGCGTTTTGCAGGGGATACATTACCGTCAAACCCAATAAGCTATGCGGTGGCACTTGCTGATAAGTTCGATACGCTTGTGGGTATTTTTGGGATAGGTCAAGCACCTAAAGGTGACAAAGACCCATTTGCACTTCGTCGTGCAGCCATTGGTGCATTACGCATCATGGTTGAAAAAGAGCTGCCGTTAGATATTAATGACATCGTAGCGAAAGCAAAAACTCTCTTTGCTGATAAGTTAAGTAATGACCAAGTGGCAGAAGATGTCCTCGAATTTATGCTAGGTCGTTTTCGTGCATGGTACCAAGACGAAGGTATAAGTGTGGATGTTATTCAAGCTGTACTGGTTCGCAAACCAACATCGCCTATTGATTTCGATCGTCGTGTTAAAGCCGTTAGTCATTTTAGAGCTCTCTCTGAAGCAGATGCTTTGGCTGCCGCGAACAAGCGAGTGAATAATATCTTGGCTAAAAATAACGTCACTAGTGATGCACAAGTTAATGATGCACTATTAGCTGAACCCGCTGAGCAAGTGTTAGCACAACAAGTGAGTGCTCTGACCGTTGAGTTGGCACCTGTGTATGCGGCAGGTGACTATCAACATGTATTAAGTCGTCTTGCAAGCTTGCGCGACGCCGTCGATGACTTCTTTGATAACGTAATGGTGATGGCGGATGATGATGCGGTTAAAAATAACCGTTTAGCATTGCTCAGCCAGCTTAGTCGCTTATTCTTAAACACTGCAGATATTTCTGTATTACAAAAATAAGTAATTTGTTACGTTAAAAGCCAGCAATAAGCTGGCTTTTTTATTACCATATGCATTGTTATACGGTATAGCGTGTACTTACTTATTATTTAAATTGAAGACACTGGAGTTGTAATATGAAAAAGCTCAGTACAGTTTTATTTATGCTGTTATTGTCAGCTTGCGCAAATCAGGTACAAATTACAGACTCTCAGCAAACAAATACGACAGTAGCTCAAGAATTAAATAGACCGATGTACTTACGAGGTGATTTTACCTTGTGGGATGCAGAATCGCATTACATGCTGCAAGAGTCGAAGAAAGGTGTATATTCAGTCAAAGCGAAGTTTATGACGCCTGGTAAAGTATATGAATTTAAACTTGCGGATGACGCATGGTCAAAAGGGTTTAATTGCGGGTATAAAGTACAGGGTACATTGCGGTTAAATCAACCTCAATTAGCAGACTGCGATACAGTTTATAATTACTTTAGCTTTATGCCGAAAAAAAAGGGTTGGTATAAGATCACGCTAGACTATTCTGATAATCGATCACCTAAGGTATTGGTCACCAAAAACTAAGGTGCTGTTGGTGCCTTGACCCATTTCGGTACAGTATTTTTCTATTTTCTGGGATGGTAATAAAACCTAAATGTCATTTACCTTTTTTAATAAGGTATTGATAGGGTGCCGCAGCAATATCTTGGGTGATCAGTGTGTGGTCCATAAATTCACAAAAGCTGGGAATATCTCGGGTTGTTGATGGATCATCAGCGACAATTAATAATGTTTCACCGGTATTCATTTTTCTGACCATACCGCGGATCATCATCACAGGCTCAGGGCAGCGCAGGCCAATTGCATCTAACGTATGGTCTGGGTTTGAAAATGGCATGGGTTAACTCGCTTAGCTGACACTGAATGATTTTGTGCGCTATTTTAACCAGTGTTTTTAGACAAATAAACCACCCCTTAGAAAAAGCTGAAAATAAATGGATTTACCATGATATCAGCACGAAAAAAGGCAAAGCGATGTGCTCACTTTGCCTTTGTCACCAAGTTGAAAGGGTTTGTCAGTTAGTTACTCGACGCGCTCAAATACGGTCGCAATGCCTTGGCCTAAACCAATACACATTGTGGCTAAACCATACTTTGCGTTTTTGTCTTCCATAATATGGATAAGAGAAGTGCTAATACGTGAGCCTGAACAGCCAAGCGGGTGGCCTAAAGCAATAGCGCCGCCATTAAGATTTACTTTTTCGTCCGCGACGTCTAATAAACCTAAGTCTTTTAATACCGGCAATGATTGTGCGGCAAATGCTTCGTTTAACTCTGCTACGTCAATATCATCAATGCTTATTCCGGCCTGCTTTAACGCCTTTTTACTAGCAGGGACTGGACCATAACCCATGATGGATGGATCACATCCAGCCACCGCCATTGACTTTATCCGTGCGCGAATAGGCAAACCTAGTGCTTTGGCTTTTTCTTCGCTCATTACCAACATGGCGGAAGCACCATCTGACAAGGCAGATGAAGTACCGGCTGTCACAGTACCTGAGGCTGGATTGAAAACAGGACGTAATTGACTCAAACCTTCTACGGTTGTTTCAGGGCGAATGACTTCGTCATGCTCGACAAGGACTGGCACGCCATCGTCATCGTGACCTTGCATTGGTAATATTTCACGGCTAAAGCGGCCTTCAACCGTCGCTGCATGCGCGCGTTGGTGTGAGCGATATGCAAAGTTATCTTGCTGTTCACGGCTGATACCATGCAGTGTTGCTAGGTATTCTGCGGTGAGACCCATTACGCCAGATGCTTGGGCAATCGACGTTGATAACCCTGAATGAAAGTCAACACCGTGCGTCATAGGAACATGGCCCATATGCTCAACGCCACCAATAAGGTAAGTGTCACCAGCACCGGTCATAATTGCCCTTGCAGCATCGTGCAAAGCTTGCATTGAAGAGCCACATAAACGGTTTACGGTAACAGCCGGCACTGAATGAGGAATACCAGCCAGTAACGCTGCGTTACGGGCAACATTAAAGCCTTGCTCTAATGTTTGCTGGACACAGCCCCAATAAATATCATCAATAGATGCAGGGTCTACTGCAGGGTTACGTTCAAGTAAGCCCTTCATTAAATGTGCACTTAAATCTTCAGCACGACGATGTTTAAATACGCCATTTTTAGACCGACCCATAGGGGTACGTAGACAATCGACGATTACAGCTTGTTGCATTGCAGACATATTATTGACCCTCCACTGAATAGAACACTTTACCTTGTTTTGCCCACTCACGGGTTTGTTCAGATACTTGGTAAATGGCACCTAGGTGCGCATACTTATCTGCCATTGTAACAAAGTTGGCCAGTCCCACTTGATCCAAGTAACGGAATGCACCGCCTCTAAATGGTGGGAAACCAATACCGTAAATCAGTGCCATATCAGCTTCTTGTGCCGAGGCAACAATTTCTTCTTGTAAGCATAGTAAGACTTCGTTCAGCATGGGTACCATACAGCGTTCAATGATGGTTTGTTTGTCGAACTCTTTGGATGATTCACAGATACTTGCTAGTAATTCAAGGCTTGCAGCATCTTTAGATTTTTTCAGGCGACCTTTTCTGTCTGGTGCGTACTGATAAAAGCCGGCTTTATTTTTCTGACCATAACGTTCTGCATTCGCCAATACGGCAACGGGGTCTTTTTCTTGGCGTGCCATGCGCTGTGGGAATCCATCCGCCATAACACCAGTACAGTGATTAGCAGTATCAATACCTACCACATCGAGCAAGTAAGCGGGGCCCATCGGCCAACCAAATACGTTTTCCATCACTTTATCTATTTTACTAAAGTCGGCGCCTTCAACCACAAGTTGACTGAAGCCTGCAAAGTAAGGGAATAAAACCCGGTTTACAAAGAAGCCGGGGCAGTCATTAACAACAATAGGTGATTTACCAAGCTTTAAGGCATAATCAACCACCGCGTTAATGGTTGCATCAGAGGTTTTGCTACCGCGAATAATTTCAACCAATGGCATCTTTGGCACTGGATTGAAAAAGTGCATACCACAGAAATCTTCTGGACGTTTTAGCGCAGTTGCTAATTCGTCAATACAAATTGTGGATGTGTTTGACGTTAAGATAGTGCCTTCTGGCAGCTGTTCTTCAAGACCGGCTAGCACCGTCTGTTTTACCTTTGGGTGTTCTACGACCGCTTCAACCACAATATCAGAATTGGCTAAATCACGATCGTCAAGCGTTGGTTTTATTTTCCCAAGTGTTGCGACCATTTTATCCATGGCCATATGACCACGTTTTACTTTTTTACCAAGAATGGTGGCCGCTTCATTCATGCCTAAATCAAGCGCCGCTTGGTTGATGTCTTTCATGACAATCGGTGTGCCTTTATACGCAGACTGATAAGCAATGCCTCCGCCCATAATACCCGCACCGAGTACCGCAGCTTGTTTGATCTCAAGCTGTGATGCTTTAGCTTGCTTTTTAGCAACGCCTTTGATGTATTGGTCTGCTAAAAATATACCGGTTTGTGCGGCAGCTTCCGCTGTTTTCGCCAGCTTGGCAAAATTGGCATTTTCAATGGCCATTGCTTCATCGCGAGTGCTATTTGCGGCAGCTTTAATGGTTCTTACTGCCATAACTGGCGCTGGGTAATGACCTTTGGTTTTACCCATTACCATGCCTTCAGCCATCGCAAAGCTCATGCCTTGCTCTACTTTATTTAGCTTCAATGGTGAAAGTTTTACTTGGCGCTTAGATTGCCAGTCGAGCTTACCTGCTACAGCTTGTTCTAGTACGCGAATAGCCGCATCGAATAGTTTTTCTGGTGCAACCACGCCGTCTACCGCACCAACCTTTAAGGCATCATTGGCGCGGTGTTCTTTACCTGTCGTTATCCAGGTCATGGCGTTGTCAGCACCAATAATTCTTGGTAAACGTACTGTGCCGCCAAATCCAGGCATGATCCCAAGTTTGACTTCAGGTAAGCCAATTTTTGCTGATGTACTGGCTAAACGAAAGTCAGTAGCAAGTAACCACTCACACCCACCACCAAGCGCTAAACCATTGATGGCAGATGCAGTAGGAAACGGTAAATCTTCGATGGCATCAAATACATCGGTTGCGTCTTTTATCCAGCCAATAAGTTCTTCTTCTGGGCGCTGGAAGGTCGGTAAAAATTCAAATATATCAGCACCAATGATGAAGTGATCTTTATCACTGGTAAATACCATTGCGTCTATATCGTCACGTTGACGTAATTCGGCAAATGCGTTTGCGCACTCTGATAGAGTTTGTTGAGATAGTTTATTGACCGAACCTGGCATACAAAACCTAAATTCAGCGATTTTGCCTTTGCAGAAATCAACAACAAAGGACTCACTCTTATATAACATGCTTGTTCTCCCGTGTAGTAACACTGGTACGATGAGTTGCTATTTCACCCAGTTTGGCCGCTTTAAATAAAAATTGCAATGAAAAATTTATGCTGTATTTCTCATCTCCTTAAAAAGCGTAAATTTTGATGCTAAGGTGGAGATGTTGATTTTATTCACCTTCAGTATAGATGTGCGCAGTCACTATACTGTGGAATTTTTAGATAATTACTGTATTACAAAAGCATGTGTGGTACGCCCGCATATTATTTTTACTTAATCAATTTAGGTCATTATGAAATCATGGATCTTGAATGTTGCTGCTACCAGTCTTGGGCTATTTAGCTGGTTTTCTTGTGCAGATGACACTCATAAAGCATTTAAAGCTGCTGAGCGAATTGCTTGGTCTGGACAGCACAAGGCGTTTAAACGGTCCTTACAAACGCTAAATCATCCGTTAAAACCGTATGTGGAATTGGCTTTTTACAAACGTAATAGCAAGCTAAAGTATCAAGCGGAAATTGCGCATTTTCTTAGTGTGTATGATGGTACTCCCCTAGAGTGGCCGGTGCGTTCTAGTTGGCTAAAGTACCTGAAAAGGCGAAGTAAAAAAGCGCTATTCGTTGAGTATTACCAGCCTACTAAAGATGCAGAGTTGCACTGTAGCTATCTAAAATATCAGTTAGATTTAGGCGCGCCAAAAAAAGCCATTTTAAATCAGGTCGAACCACTTTGGGTCGTGGGTAAATCCCAGCCTCGTGCGTGTAATAGCTTATTCAAGCAATGGCAAAATGCAGGATATAGAACCGACGACATGGTATGGCAGCGAATTACCAAAGCTGCGCAAGGGGGGCAAACATCATTGCTACGTTATCTAAAAACCTTGTTACCAAAAGAGCAGGCGTACCTAGCTGATTTATATGCGACCGTTAGGCGAGATCCAAGTGCTGCAGCGGGGTTATACCGATTTAAAAAGCGCTCCATAAAAGAGGCTGAAATTGCAATTTATGGCGTACGCAGATTAATTTGGCGGGATCAGAAGTTAGCGCTCAAAGCTTGGGATAAGTTGCAAAAAATGTTTCCTTTCACGCAATCACAAAAAGACAGCGTCGCATATCGTTTTGCTCTTGCATTGGCATCGAAAGGCCACCCACAAGCGCGATTTTGGTTGAATAAAGTTCCGTCTGAAAACCAAGATAGTAAATTAAAGCAATGGATGATGGGTAATATGCTCAAAGAGCAGGATTGGGCAGGGATCACGGCTTTGTTTACACCCATGAAAAACTTAAGTAACGGTCAAACGTATTGGTTAGCATATAGTCATGCTCATCGCGGCAACGAATCCAAAGCAAAGCAATTGTGGCAAAGTCTTGCTGTTAAAAGAGATTACTACGGTTTTTTAGCAGCAGAACGGCTTGGTTTACCTATATCTCTTAACGCTAAACCCTTAGATGTTTCTCCTGAATTATTGACTAAAGTGTCAGAAGCGCCCGGCTTTAAACGTGCAAAAGCACTCTATGAAATGAAACGTTATACTGAAGCGAGGAGAGAGTGGAACTATTTGACGAATACATCGAGTATACCAGAGAAATTAGCAGCCTCTACATTAGCCGCTGATCTTGATTGGTATGATAGTACTATTTATACATTGGCAGAAATCAAAGCATGGGACTATGTCGATTTACGTTTCCCACTTGCGTATCAAGATTTATTTAATCGTTACAGTGAAAAGAGCCATATTGATGTGGCTTGGAGTATCGCGGTTGCGCGTCGTGAAAGCTCTTTTGCCCCTGATGCGCGCTCTCATGCTAATGCCTATGGGTTAATGCAATTGCTACCTAGCACTGCGCGTTATGTAAGTAAACAACGCGTTTCTAAGACAAAGCTATTTCAGCCAGTTACCAATATCCGTTTAGGGACTGACTACTTAGAGTATTTAAAAAAGAAGAATGGTGGAAATGAAATACTGGCTACTGCGTCTTATAATGCGGGATATCACCGTATTAAAAAATGGTTGCCAGATGAAGCGATGCCTGCAGAGTTGTGGATTGAATTGATCCCATACAAAGAAACGCGTGATTATGTCAAAAATGTCTTTGCTTACCGCCAAGTTTACCACACTAAAATGGGTCGCGATGGTAATGTATTGGCACCAATCTTGGATATGAAAATTGGTGGCTGAGTCGAATCAAGTATTACCACAGAGTCAATCTAGCGACTTCGCTGGATTGGCTTTTAGCGCTTATGATAGACTGGATTTATTGGTAGATTAAACTTAATGGGTACACCATGGAACAATTAGCACAATATTATGCTGAGCATATTGCAACGTTACAGCAGCGCACAAAAACAATCGTAGAACGTGAAGGATTGGAAGGGCTTGTGATCCATTCAGGTCAAGCTAAACGTCAATTCTTAGATGATATGTATTATCCGTTCAAGGTAAACCCACAATTTAAGGCGTGGCTACCGGTAATAGATAATCCCCACTGTTGGTTAGTCGTGAACGGCACAGATAAACCAAAGTTGATATTTTATCGTCCGGTTGATTTTTGGCATAAAGTACCAGATGAGCCAAGTGACTTTTGGGCTGATTATTTCGATATCGAATTATTATTAAAACCTGATCAAGTTGAAAAGTTTTTACCTTATGATAAAGCTGGTTATGGATATATCGGTGAGTACTTAGAAGTTGCACAAGCGCTCGGGTTTACACAAATGAATCCAGAGCCGGTGATGAATTATCTGCATTTTCATCGCGCTTATAAAACACAGTATGAGTTAGTGTGTTTACGTGAAGCAAACCGTATAGCTGTGCTTGGTCACACTGCTGCAAGAGACGCTTTTTATGCAGGGGCATCCGAGTTTGGTATTCAGCAAGCTTATTTGAATGCAACATCACATATGGAAAATGATACACCGTACGGCAATATAGTGGCACTAAATGAAAATTGTGCAATTTTACATTATACCCACTTTGATCGTCAGGCACCTGCGCAACATCGATCATTCTTAATTGATGCAGGCGCAAACTTTCATGGCTATGCATCTGATATCACACGTACCTATGATTATGCTAAACAAGGACAGTTTGCCGATTTAGTGTCAGTCATGAATGAGCATCAAATCGCATTAGGTAAGGCATTACAACCAGGAAAACTCTATGGTGAACTGCATATCGATTGCCACAATCGTGTTGCCCAAGTCTTAGCTGACTTTAATATTGTAAAGCTACCAGCAGAAGACATTGTTACTAAAGGTATTACGTCAACGTTTTTCCCTCATGGTTTAGGTCATCATCTAGGTCTGCAAGTACACGACATGGGTGGGTTTATGGCTGACGAGCGAGGTACCCATCAAGACCCACCTGAAGGTCATCCGTTCTTGCGTTGTACTCGTAAAATTGAAGCCAATCAAGTATTCACCATTGAACCTGGATTATATTTCATTGATTCATTATTGAGAGATTTAGCAGACACAGACAATAAGCAGTACATCAATTGGGACAAAGTGGCAGAGTTAAAACCTTTTGGCGGTATTCGAATTGAAGATAACATCATTGTACATGATGATCGACTTGAGAATATGACAAGAGATTTGAACTTAGATTAAGGTTATGCAAGTTTAAATTAGAATGAGGGAGCATAAAGCTCCCTTTTGTTGTTAAGGTACACAATTATTGTATGTCAGAATATTACATCCCGAGTGGTACATTAAAGTTCCAAGAAGAAATTAAAAAAAGTACGTTTATAGTGCATATTGCACATACGCCAACGCTTGACGATGCTAAAGCATTTATCAAAAAAATAAATGAGGACTACCCTGATGCGCGACATAATTGTTGGGCGCATGTTGCGGGACAGCCAGGAGGTAGTCATGTTTATGGGTTTTCTGATGATGGTGAGCCGAATGGGACCGCAGGTAAACCTATGCTGAATGTACTAACAGGCTCCGGACTTGGAGAAATCACGGCAGTGACGACACGCTATTTTGGAGGCATTAAACTTGGTACCGGTGGACTAGTGCGTGCGTATGGTGGGTCGCTAAATAATGCCCTTGTTGAACTCGAAACTTGCTTAAAAATACCTTCAATTATATTACAAGGCGAATCTGATTATGCCTTGCAAGGTATTATTGAACAGTACTTACAGTCACACTTTACTATTTTAGCAATAGATAAAGAATATAGTGCGTCAGTTTGCTGGAAAATTAGTATTGATCATCGTCAGGCGCGCCAAGCCCAACAAGAAATTTTTGATTTAAGTAACGGTGTAGTTGAGTTAACTATCAAAGAATAAGACAATTGGTGCTAAATTAGTTCTAATAATCAGAAAAAGCGAAAAGCAGCATGCAATTTCGTACCATCATTAAAATTCTCGGCCAGCTGGTGGCATTGTTTAGTATTACTATGGTACCACCAGCTTTGGTGTCATTGATCTATAAAGACGGTGGTGGTGTACCATTCGTTTTAGCTTTCGTATTTAGCATTGTGATAGGTATGTTGGCATATTATCCTAACCGTAAAGAGAAGGGGGATTTAAAGGCAAGAGAAGGCTTTTTAATCGTTGTACTATTTTGGCTGGTGTTAGGGTCATTTGCATCAGTCCCGTTGATCTTTTTACAAACGCCGAGTTTGTCTTTGGCTGATGCGGTATTTGAAGCGTTTTCAGGGCTTACCACGACAGGCGCAACGGTGCTGACTGGCATCGAACACTTGCCTAAGTCGGTATTGTTTTATCGACAACAATTGCAGTGGCTTGGTGGTATGGGGATCATTGTTTTGGCTGTGGCTGTTTTACCTATGCTTGGCGTGGGTGGTATGCAGTTGTATCGAGCTGAAACTCCGGGACCGGTAAAAGATTCGAAAATGACACCTCGAATTGCGGATACCGCAAAGCACCTTTGGTATATTTATGTATCGCTTACTGCTGCATGTACGGTTTCATATTGGGCTGCAGGAATGGGGTGGTTTGATGCGATTTGCCATGCTTTTTCCACGATAGCGATTGGCGGGTTTTCTACTTATGATGCGTCGATGGGATATTTCGATAGCCCCTTAATTAATTTTATTTGCGTGGTATTTTTAATCATTGCTGCGATAAATTTCTCATTGCATTATGCGGCCGTATCAAGTCGAAATGTACGGGTATATTTGCGCGACCCTGAATTTAAAGTATTTCTTTTTATTCAGTTGGCATTGGTGGTGTTATGTTTTGCGGTATTGTCGTCAAATCAAGTATATGTTAATGGCGATGAAACATTAGATCAGGCGCTGTTCCAGGCTGTATCCATTAGCACGACAGCTGGGTTTGCGACCGATAACTTTTCTGCTTGGCCATTATTTTTACCAATATTACTGATTTTTTCTAGTTTTATTGGTGGATGTGCTGGGTCTACTGGCGGTGGGATGAAAGTAGTACGGGTGTTTTTGCTGTACCTCCAAGGCGTGAGAGAGCTCAATCGATTGGTACATCCTCGCGCTATTTATTCAATTAAGTTAGGTCGAAAAGCATTACCAGACAAAGTTGTTGAGGCCGTATGGGGGTTTTTTTCAGCCTATGCATTGGTGTTTGTAATTATCATGATAGCACTACTTGGTACAGGAATGGACAACATTACGGCATTTTCAGCAACGGCTGCATGCTTGAACAATTTAGGACCTGGGTTAGGCGAAGTTGCGGCACATTATGGTGACATAACAGACACTGCAAAGTGGATATTGACGGTTGCTATGGTATTTGGTCGATTGGAAATATTTACTTTGTTAGTTTTATTTACCCCAACATTTTGGCGTGGGTAATAGTATTGGGTGGTACTTGAACTTCAGTATCACCTGCCTTTCTCTTGCTTATTCTAAGCATGAATATGCGTTTCTCAGCTTGCATTTAAGTAAATATCGGTTTTTAATTGAGGCTTATATAATAGGTATATACTTATTTCTTGGACTGAACTGTGTGGTTTAGTCACTATATTAGTAAGGTTGAGTGATGTTAAAAACCAGCGCCGCAGGAAGCGGACACCATATTGCGCAAATCCCAGCTGGTAGTGTGATAGATATTGAAGTGATCATGCCGGCAGGCTCAAAGCGTTTAAAAACGGAATTTGTCGGTCAGTTGGATGCACAATTCTTAGTGCTGAACTTCCCTAGCTCTAAACGCCTTGGTGCAGCAGTTGATTATATTAAAGAAGGAACACAGGTCATTGTTCGCGCATTATTAGAGCATGGAGAAGGCCAGGTCATCGCTTTCAAAACAACAATTAAAGCAATGACTTCTCACCCTGCGCGACTGATTTTTTTAATGCCTCCTAAACAAGTACAAACGTACTGCTTGCGTGCTCAAACTCGTGTGCCGACCTTGATCCCTGCGGTGATAAATTTAGCTGATCATTCTTGTGTTGGGGTGATCAAAGATATTTCGTTATCTGGGTTACAGTTTGATATTCACCATGAAGATGGCAATGACTCTGAAAATATGAAAGAGCAAGACTGCAAAGTCTTACTTGAAGGGAAGAATAATCAACAGATCACGTTATCAGGCTCAATTTGTAGCTTGCATCCTCAAGATGACACAATTGCTCTTGGTATTAGACTAACAGGAGAGCAAAACACCATGGAAAGTATTTTAAAAGAGTACTTGATTGATTTAACAATATTGCATGAAGAGCAATAGGCAATAAATTGAGTGCGCTAGACGAATAGTGCACTCACCTGGAATAACTTTTCAACTACGCTAATTTGACGCTTATCAATTAAAAACATGATGACATGGTCACCTGATATAATTACGGTGTCATCGTGAGCAATAAGCACTTCATCATCTCTTACGATGGCGCCAATGGTTGTGCCCATAGGAAGCTTAATCTCTCTGATAGAGCGACCCACAACTTTCGAGGTTGTTTCATCCCCATGTGCTACGGCTTCAATTGCTTCTGCAGCACCTTTACGTAAAGAATATACATTTACAATGTCGCCACGACGGACATGGGTTAGTAGTGCCGAAATAGTGGCTTGCTGCGGTGAGATCGCGATGTCTATTTCGCCGCCTTGAACAAGGTCTACATATGCGCCACGTTGAATAAGCACCATGGTTTTTTGTGCCCCCATGCGCTTTGCAAGCATGGCCGCCATGATATTCGCTTCATCGTCATTAGTGACAGCAATAAACGCATCGACTTGTTCAATATGTTCTTCCGAGAGCAACTCTTGATCAGAGGCGTCACCACAAAATACCACGGTATTATCAAGCATTTCAGATAATTGAGCAGCACGAGTATGGTTTCTTTCAATGAGCTTAACACTGTGATTCTTTTCCAGTGAACGTGCAAGTCCGGCACCGATATTACCACCGCCCGCAATCATAATTTTACGATAGGATTGTTCAAGTTTTTGCAGTTCATTCATCACGGCACGAATGTGCTTTGTTGCCGCGATGAAGAAGATTTCATCATCGGCTTCAATAACAGTAGTACCAAGCGGTTTAATGGCTTTACCTTGACGATAAATTGCTGCGACACGAGTATCTACGTTCGGAATATGCTCTTTCAGTGCAGAAAGGGCGTAGCCAACTAATAATCCCCCGTAATAGGCTTTTACGGCAACCAATGACAACATGCCTTCAGCAAATTGCAGAACCTGTAGTGCGCCTGGGTAGTCAATAAGGCGACGAATATACTTGGTTACCAATTGCTCTGGTGCAATATAGTGATCTACTGGTAAGTCGTCATTGTGAAATAGCTTTTCACGGTATTTTAAGTATTGCTCAGACCGGATCCGAGCAATTTTAGTCGGCGTATTAAAAATACTATAAGCAACCTGACAAGCAACCATATTGACTTCGTCTGAGCTGGTTACCGCGATGATCATATCGGCATCTTCGGCTCCTGCTTGGCGTAAGACATCAGGGTGGGCACTGTGCCCAGTGACCCCCTGCAAATCATATTTGTCTTGTAACTCACGTAGCCTATCGCCGTCAATATCCACAACGGTTATTTCGTTTTGTTCACCTACGAGGTTTTCTGCCAGTGTACCGCCAACTTGCCCTGCACCTAAGATAATGATCTTCATAGTTTATGACTTATTGTTATTGTTTTTTTGTGAGTTTGGCATAATAAAAACCATCACTTAAGCCGGGTAACAATTGCATACCTGGTTGTTCAGGTGTGTCATTATCATGCAAGGGATGATGTATTGCATCATTGGTTTGTGTAATAAACTGTGCTACTTGCTGTGCATTTTCTTCAGGCAACACGGAGCAAGTTGCGTAAATTAATGTGCCTCCGGGCTTTAACAGTGGCCAAATATTTTTCAAGATAGAGGCTTGTAACTCGGCAAGGTCATCTATGTCGGTTTTACGACGCAGCCATTTTATGTCAGGGTGACGGCGGATAACCCCCGTAGCTGAACATGGCACATCCAACAAGATGCGGTCATATGGTGTGCTATTCCACCATGTATCTGGTGTGGATGCGTCCGCATGAATGCATTCTGCGCGCAGTCCGATGCGCTTTAAATTTTGTTCCACTCTTTCTAGACGTTGGTCATCGGCATCTAATGCATGCACGCGAGCATCGGCTAACTCAAGTATGTGGCAAGTTTTACCACCAGGGGCGGCACAGGCATCTAAAATTAAGTCATCATCTTGTGGGTCTAATAGTCTGGCGGCAAGCTGCGCAGCCGCATCTTGTACAGAGCAAGCACCTTCTCTAAAGCCCGGCAAGGTGAACACATCACACGGTTTATCGAGGAGTATACCGTCTTGGTACTGTGCGTCCGTACTGTGCTCAATACCATCCTCATCCAGCATCTCACTGTATTCAGCAGTTGTGTAGTGCTGTTGATTTACGCGCAACCACATTGGTGCTTGTTGTTGATTTTCATCTAATATATCTTGCCATGTATCAGGGTATGTAGCTTGTAATTTTTTGATAAACCAGCCTGGGTGATTGAATTGGCATACGGGAATTAAATTTGCGCTGGCCTCTAACTCTGCTTGCTGGCGTTGGAAAGTACGTAAAATAGCATTGATTAATCCTTTTAAACCAGGCGCCCGCATTGACTCGACCGCGGCGACGGTTTCAGCCACTGCGGCATGCTCAGGTACACGCATATATTGCAACTGGTACATTCCTACATATAAGACGAACTGGTAAACACGGCGTTTACCTTTTAGTGGTTGCTCTAGCAGTTGCTGGCAGTAGTGTTCTAGAGTGGGTAAGTATCTTAATACGCCATAGCAAATTTGTTGCAATAGAGCTTTGTCTTTCCCGTGTACCTTTTGCGCTGCAAAAGGTAACTGTGTATTGAGAGATTGACCTTTATCGACAACTTGATACAGAACTTCAGCTGCGAGTGCACGTACGTTCGCCATTATTGACCTACCTTAGTACCAGTGGTAACCCACTCAGCACGGCCATTAAGAAAATCTTGTGCTGACATGGGTTTTTTACCTTGTGGTTGTAACTGAGTAATTGCTAAAGCCTGTTCGCCACATGCGATGACAACGCCATGTTTGTCACTACGAAGAATTGTTCCTGCATCACCTTGTTCATCGAGTACGGTTGCTTGCCAAATTTTAACCGCTTGTTCCTGCATGACAGTAAAGCAAACAGGCCAAGGGTTGAATGCTCTGATATTACGTTCAATTTGTACTGCGGGCATAGTCCAATCTATATTCGCTTCATCTTTAGAGAGTTTTTTTGCATAGTTAGCAAGGTCATCGTTTTGTTTGATTGGTGTTGCTGTGTCGCTTATCAATAAGTTAAGTGTCTCTAGCAATGCCGATGGACCCAATTCAGCTAATTTATCATACAAACTCGCACTGGTGTCTTGCGCTGTGATTGGGCAAGTCGCAATATACAGCATATCACCGGTATCTAAGCCTTCGTCCATTTGCATTATTGTGACACCCGTTTCAGAATCTCCTGCCCATAACGCTCGTTGAATTGGTGCAGCACCACGCCAGCGGGGTAAAATAGAACCATGTACATTCAGGCAGCCCAGCTTTGGTGTGTCTAAAACTGCTTTAGGCAATAATAAACCGTACGCGACTACTATCATTACATCTGCATTAAGCGCTGCCAATTCAGCTTGTGCTTCGATAGACTTAAACGTTTCAGGTTGAAATATGGGCAGATCATGTTCCATGGCAAGTAACTTTACTTCACTTGCTTTTAATTTTTTGCCGCGACCAGCAGGGCGGTCGGGCATACTATAAACACCCACAACATTATGTTGGGAGTCGATTAGGGCATTTAAATGGCGCGCGGCAAAATCGGGCGTACCGGCAAAAACGATGCGTAGTGGTGAGGTCACTGAGTTATCCAATGCAAATTTAATTAAAAAGAGTTAAGCACGTGAAGCAAGTTTGGCTTCTTTTTCTAGCTTTTTACGAATACGTTGACGTTTAAGTGGTGATAAATAATCGATAAACAATTTGCCCACTAGATGATCGAGTTCATGTTGCGTACAAATAGCCAATAAGCCATCGGCTTGGTAATGAAACTCTTCGCCTTTTTCATTCAGAGCCTTAACTTTGACACTTTCTGCACGGTCCACTTTTGCATAAGAATAAGGTACTGACAAGCAGCCCTCTTCACTAATAGTAGCACCTTCTTTTTCAAGGATCTCCGGATTAATTAACACCATCGCTTGATCGCGTTCTTCAGAAACATCGATCACGACGATACGCTTATGAATGTTAACCTGAGTGGCTGCTAAGCCTATGCCATTTTCGTCATACATGGTTTCAATCATGTCTTTTACTATTTGACGAATTTCGTCATTTACTTCAGTCACAGGTTGCGCCACAGTGCGTAAGCGTTCATCTGGAAATCTAAGTACTTCTAACTTTGCCATGGTTACCTTTTACAGTTGAGCTAAAAATGCGATATTGTATGTTCTTATTTTAGCCATTCACGTTCCCCTTTAACAGGTTTTGGTTGATAATATCTAAAAATAACTCAAGGAAGCCGTAATGAAATACCCAATTGCTGCGCTATTCATGGCCATGAGTGCCTCATTCTCTATATTGGCAGATACTTTAAATCTAAAATCGAGTGCGCCAGAGCAATATACTGTTAAAAAAGGTGACACGTTATGGGATATTTCTAACTTATATTTGCGTTCCCCTTGGAAATGGCGTCAGTTATGGCAATGGAATCCGCAAGTGAATAACCCGGATCGCATCTACCCAGGTGATGTTTTGGCATTGCAATATGATGCTCAAGGGCGTCCGATGCTCATGTTAGATAAAGGGGTAAAAAAACTCTCACCACATAGTCGAGTGGCGGTGCAAAAAAGCACCGCAATACCGACTTTACCGCTGGCGATGATTGAACCATTTATTGAATATGAACAAGCTCTAGATCAAGATGCATTGAATAACAGTCCTATTGTTTTGGGAGCCAGTCGTAATGTGAAAATGAGTACGCTTGGTCATATCTTATACGTTAAAGGTTCTCTTCCGTTATCGGCAAATTATGGTATTTATCGTCAAGGCGAAGCTTATATAGATTTAGCGACGGGCGCTACATTAGCCTATGAAACAAAGTTAGTTGGTTCCGCGCGGGTAATACGGGTAGGTAATATTCAAAATGGTGTTCCATCTTCTGTGGAAGTTGAAATGATCAAACAAGAAATTAAGCCTGGGGATGTGCTTTTACCTATTTCAAAAGGGCAAAGCTATTCGGCGCAATTTCATATGGCGAAACCTAAAAATATTGATGCGGGGATGATCATTGCTAGCACCAATAAGTTACGGGAGTTTGGTACGACGGCTGTTGTGGTGCTCAATCTAGGACGTAATGCAGCGCTTAAAGAAGGGCATATTCTTGATATTAAGAAACAATCACCTACAGTTATTGAAGGTAAACATGGTCCTCGCTACGTTGAAGATGCGAATAGCTTGGAAAAGTTTATGAAAAGTGTCAGAGAGCTGTTTGGAAAAGGTAATACAGAGAATAGTGTTGTTTGGACTATGCCTAAGGAAAAGGTAGGAGAGCTAATGGTGTTTAAAGTGTATGACGACATTAGTTATGCAATGGTTATTAAATCGATACATCCAATTCGAGTTGGAGATACTGTTAGCGCAGAATAACTTTACTCGAATGCTCTAAGGAGGGAGCATGTCGCAATTGTCACTATCGCGCTGTATGGCGCTATATTTATGCAAAGGGCTCGGTCTATCTAGTATTAAGGCCCTAATGGATCATGGTGATTTGAATCACCTGTTTAATTTAAATACTGATGAACTAAAAAACCTAGGATTAGCAGAGTCTGTAGCCGTACAACTTGTGAAAGTTGACTGGCAATATATCGATGCACTTATTAGTCATTGTGAAACTTTATCTATAGCGATTGTGTCATATTTTGATAGTCGCTATCCCCCGTTATTGAAACAGATATGCACGGCGCCTTTACTTCTATTTTGTCGTGGAAATATTGATTTACTCGTAAAACCACAGATTGCGATTGTAGGGAGTCGCAGTGCGACTGCTACTGGGTTAGAAATTGCTGCTGAGTTTTCTTATCAGTTAACGCAATCAGGCTTGGTTGTGACCTCAGGCTTAGCGCGAGGTGTTGATGGTGCTGCACACAAAGGTGCGTTAGCACATTTGGGTGAGACAATCGCAGTGCTGGGTACTGGTACCGATATAATTTATCCCAAACGACATCAGCAGCTTTATCAGCAAATCATTGAGCATGGGTTAGTGGTAAGTGAGTTCTTACCAGGCACGCTGGCCAAAGCATGTAACTTCCCTCGTAGGAATCGAATTATATCCGGACTTTCTTTAGGTGTACTTTTGGTTGAAGCTGAAATTAAGAGTGGCTCACTGATCACTGCGCGTTATGCGTTGGAACAAAACCGTGAGGTATTTGCTATACCAGGGTCTATTAAAAACCCACTCTCACAAGGGGGTCATTTTTTACTAAAACAAGGCGCTAAGCTTACGGAGCATGTGAGTGATATTCTAGAAGAAGTGAGCTTTTTGCCAGAAAACAGTCTATATACTATAGAGAGTATGGCTAAAAATGATATCTCACAGGAGGATTGTCGCGTATTACAAAACTTAGGCTTTGAGGTAACCAGTGTAGATACCTTGACGCAAAGAACACAATGGCCAGTTGAAAAAGTCGTCGCGCGATTATTAGATCTAGAGTTAGAAGATAAAGTAGAGCGTGTATTGAACGGCTATATCAAATTAGCAAGGGGTTAGTTATGTTTGATATTTTAATGTACTTATTTGAAAACTATATCCACAGCGAAGCAGATATTTTTGTTGAGCAAAATGAATTAACTGACGAATTGTTACGAGCTGGGTTTAACCAAGATGAAATTTATAAAGCATTAGATTGGTTAGAACAGCTGGCTGATCTTCAACACAGCGATGAGATCCCTTATTTAAATGCTACGGCAGATCAAGCCGTACGGATTTATACAGAGAAAGAATGTCAAATGTTAGATGTTCAATGTCGAGGGTTTATTATGTTTGTTGAGCGTGTAGGGGTGATTGATAGTATTACACGTGAAATGATTATTGATAGGTTATTTGCTTTAGAAAAACCGTATATTGGTCTTGATGACTTAAAATGGGTTATTTTAATGGTGTTGTTCAATGTGCCAGGTAAAGAACACGCCTATGCGCAAATGGAAGACCTGATTTTTGATGAGCCAACTGAGTATTTACACTAATATGTGGGGGTTTCTTGATGGAATGACTATAACTCCTTGACCCAAGATATGATGGAGTTATATTAGGCGCAATTACGTGCAGCCTCAGTAGGTACTATGACCAAAATTGACCCTTCGCTATTCAATGCACAACAGCATGCATTGGACAAAGAACATGAGCCTTGCCCCGAGTGTGGTTCTGAATTAGTCATGAAGCATAGTAAAAATGGACCATTTTTGGGCTGCACGAGTTATCCTACCTGTGAACATATTACACCGTTAGCCCAGCACGATAATCATGACATTAAAATTCTAGATGAATCGCCTTGCCCTGAGTGTGGCAATCATTTAGTGATCCGTAATGGTCGCTATGGCATGTTTATAGGGTGTACTGGCTATCCGCAGTGCAATTATATCGTGCACGATGAACAAGAAGAGCAGCCAGAAGAGATTGGGTGCCCTAAATGTCAGAAAGGACAATTAGCTAAACGTAAAAATAAGTTTGGTAAGTTCTTTTACTCCTGCGATTGCTACCCCAAATGCAAATATAGCGTGAATCAGCAACCAGTCGTACATACTTGCCCTGAATGTGGTTGGGGAGTCATGTTAGAAAAGCAAAGGGCAGGAAAAGCTGTGTTACAATGCCCGCAAAAGTCCTGCCAGCACAAAATAGAGAAACCGCAGTGAGTAATTCATCTGAAAATGCGATGTCAATAGAGCCTAATAATGTTGTTCAAGCTTTAACACAAGGCCAAGTGATATGTTATCCAACAGAAGCCGTATTTGGCTTAGGTTGTGATCCTGATAATCAGAATGCTGTTGAAGCATTGTTAGCCATCAAGCAAAGAGATGTTGCTAAGGGGCTGATCTTAATTGCTGATGACTATAGTCAATGCTTACCGTACGTAGATGATACGAAAATTCCAATGGATATGCGTGCTGATATTTTTTCTTCTTGGCCTGGGGCCGTAACATGGGTGCTACCAGCTAAAACAAGTACACCTAAATGGTTAACGGGGGTGCATAGTACTATTGCAGTGCGTGTCACAGCACACCCGACAGTAAAAGCACTGTGTCAGCAATTTGGCAAGCCGCTGGTGTCAACAAGTGCAAATCTATCAGGCCAAGAACCTGTGGCAAGCTTAGAGGAAGCGAAGCGGGTATTTACCACGCAAGTTGGTTTCTATGTTGATGCGCCGTTAGGTGGAGCAAGTGCTCCGAGTCAAATAAAACATGCACTGACTGGTGCGGTATTAAGAGGGAGCTAATTGTAGATGGCAAATGTTAATTTAGAGACGGTAAAAGCTTTTTTATTGTCATTACAAGATCATATTTGTGCAGGCTTAGAACAAGCAGATGGGCAAGCCAAATTTGTTGAAGATGAATGGCAGCGAGCAGAAGGTGGCGGCGGAAGAACGCGGGTTATTCGCGATGGCGCGGTTATAGAACAAGGGGGCGTTAATTACTCACATGTTTTTGGTAAATCAATGCCAGCATCTGCCACGGCGCATCGGCCTGAACTTTCTGGTAGAAGTTTTCATGCGTGTGGAGTGTCTTTGGTTATTCACCCAAAGAACCCTCATATACCGACCAGTCACGCCAACGTGCGATTTTTCATTGCTGAAAAAGAAGGTGAAGCGCCTATTTGGTGGTTTGGTGGTGGGTTTGATTTAACGCCATTTTACCCTGTCCTTGATGACGTAAAGCATTGGCATCAGGTGGCAAAAGACTTATGTCAGCCGTTTGGTGACGAGATTTATGATGATTACAAAAAGTGGTGTGATGATTATTTCTATTTGAAGCATCGCCAAGAAACTCGTGGTGTGGGCGGCCTGTTTTTTGATGATTTAAATAAATGGGGCTTCGATAAGAGCTTTGCCTTTATGCAAGCGGTGGGTAATGGCTTCTTAGAGGCATATGTACCATTAATTGAACGTCGTAAAGAGACTCCGTATGGCGAGCATGAACGCCAGTTCCAACTGTATCGCCGTGGTCGTTATGTTGAATTTAACTTAGTTTGGGATAGGGGCACTTTATTCGGCTTACAAACTGGGGGGCGAACAGAATCTATATTAATGTCTATGCCACCGTTAGCACGTTGGGAGTATAACTTTACCCCAGAACCAGGTAGTGCAGAGTTTACGTTGTACGATCATTTCTTAAAACCACAAGATTGGTTGGGTCAACAAAACTAAACTCAATTGTACTAAGAGATAAAAAAGGCACCAGTGATGGTGCCTTTTTGCTTAACATAGATCAGAATTGAGTTATTCGAGCTTAAAGCTTCGTACTTGCTCATCAAGTGAACGAGCTAGGTTTAGCAGCTCTTCACTGACATTTTTACTGGCATGAGCATCAACCAATGACTGTTCAGCGTTATCTCGAATAGCAACCACACTTTGGTTTATTTCTTCAGCGGCTAAATTTTGCTGTTCTGTAGCATCCGCTATTTGTACATTAAGATCATTAATTCCATGCATTTGTGCAGAGATGTCTTTGAGTGCTTGCGCAACCTGTTTGACTTGTTGTGCGCGCTCGTCAGCTTCTTCACATGACGCATTCATTGCTTTTACTGTATCAGTTGCTTCACTTTGCAACTTTTCAATGGTGCGTTTTATTTCATCTGTAGAATCATGGGTACGGGTTGCAAGGGTTCTGACTTCATCAGCAACCACGGCGAAACCACGACCGGCTTCACCGGCTCGGGCGGCTTCTATCGCAGCATTGAGAGCAAGCAGGTTGGTTTGTTCGGCAATACTACTGATCACTTCTAGTACCTTACCGACTTCCAATGTTTGTGATTGCAGTTGGCTCACCTGCTCACCAGCTTGGCGAATATCCGTAGCAAGTTGATTAATACTTTGCTCAGTATGATTGGCGATTGCCATGCTTTGCTCAGCAAGGTGATTACTGCTCTCTGACTTTTCTGAAGCGAAATGTGTGGTATTTTTAACTTCACTCGATGAACTTTCGAGTTCATTAATGGCGGCTGCAACAGAGTCAGTGCCTTGCTTTTGCTCTAAGATAGCGCGCTCGGTGGTATCTGCCGAGGTATAAATGGTTTCAGCAGAGTGAATAAGGACTTTGGCTGAATGCGATACTTGCGAAATATTATCAGTGAATGATGCCATCATTCTATTAAAGTTACAGGCCAAACGGCCGAGTTCATCATCAATCGTATCATTAATACGTAGGCTTAAATCTTTATTTTGAGTAGCTAAGCGCATTGTTTTACCTAAGGCTTTTAGCCTGACAATAAATAGCTTTCTGAATAACCCCCCCAGAATGATAAAGGTAAACAAGAAAATAGCAGAGAGTAAACCTGTACTGACTAGCGTATTTTGGTGAACGGTGTTGTCTATGCCGGTAAGTGAATAACTGATACGCACTACTCCTAAAACGTCCCCTTCGTTGGCTTGATGGCAACCAAGGCAATTTGTACCTTTATAATCACTGCTTGCGATCATGGGTTTTAGGTAGGTCATGATCCGGTCATCATTACGCTGTTCAATAACGAGTGTTTCCGTGCCATTGAGTGCTGCAATTTCAGCTGCGTTACTCGCTGATTGATTATTATTGCCCGGCCCATAGAGTTTATTGACCTTTGCAGAGCGAATAATATGGGCATCTTCAATATTAGGGTGGTCACGCAGCTTGTTGCTGAGTATCTCTCGGTTTGCCATGGTGCCTGTAAGCATCATGGTATTAATTGAGTCGAAATAATTGTCTGCTAATAACCTAATATTGTTTTCAACAGTGTCTTGAGCAAGGGTTTGTTGCTGGTGGCTATTACTTAATATACTGGCGATCAGAACCAAAAGGCCGGTAATTGCCAGTAAGGCATAAATTTTATGTTGAATAGATTTCACGCACACCACTCATTCGAGAAAAACAGAAGGGTATTATGCGTGTTTTATGACGAGTTAAATTTGACTTAGCGCAATAAGTCTTGCGCTAATTGCTACATTGATTAGGCATGTTTAGTGTTGATTTATCATATGATCTGCGAGCTGGTCGAGCGAATTACGCAAGCCTTCTCGTAATAATGGATTATCTATTTCTATATCCAAACTTTTGTTCATACAGTGCATCCATTGGTCTTTGAGCGCAGTATCAATGGGGAAGGGCATGTGTCTTTGGCGTAATCTTGGGTGACCATATTTCTCAGCAAACAAATCTGGCCCGCCTAACCATCCAGAAAGAAACTCAAAAAATACCTGTCGGATCCTATCCAAAGGTTGCGGGTGCATATCATAAAGTGGCTTTGCGTAAGGGTCTGATGCCATTATGTCGTAAAAACGATTGGCTAAAGCGCGCGCGCCTTGTTCACCACCAATGATTTCATAAGGGGTTTTCTCTGGGGTTGGAGCGGGTTGCGCTGCAACTTTACTTGCATCTTTATTAAAGATGCGTTTAATTAACTGCTTCATGATTGTTGCTAACTTCTAGGCTAAAAATAAATGGATAAATACGCGGTGTTTGGGCACCCCATAAAACATTCGAAATCACCGACTATTCATCAGCAATTTGCAAAGCAATGTGGTGATACGCTGAGTTATGAAGCGATTTTAGCACCATTAGATGGCTTTCAATCAAGTGTTGAAGCATTTTTTTCTAGTGGAGGGTGTGGCGCTAATATAACCTTGCCCTTTAAAGAGCAGGCTTATGCGTTAGCTGATACGCTCACACAGCGGGCGAAATTAGCTGGTGCTGTAAATACGTTGAAACGCTTAGAGGATGGCCGATTGTTGGGCGACAATACCGATGGCGCAGGGTTAGTTAAAGACTTACTTGACCAAGGGGCACAGTTAAATGGCGCTCGGCTATTATTATTGGGTGCGGGTGGCGCGGCACGAGGCTGTATTTACCCTTTACTTTGCGCGGGTGTCAAGGAAATAGTAATTGCCAATCGCTCTGTTGAGAAAGCCACTATTTTAGCCAAAGAGTTTCACTCTTACGGGGCCGTTAGTAGTTATGCACTTGATGAAATTCCAAATGAGCGCTTTGACATCGTGATTAACAGCACATCGTTGAGTGTGTCAGGGCAAGTGCCAAACATCGATGCTCACCTGATTGCGCAGTGTCAATTTGCGTATGATATGTTTTATGCCGATGAGACTACGAGCTTTTTAAAGTGGGTATCGCAATATAATGCGCAGTGTAAGTTAGTTGATGGTCTAGGGATGTTGGTCGGGCAAGCGGCTGAGGCCTACCTGTTATGGCGAGATACACTGCCAGATACAAAAATTGTGTACCAAGTGATGAGAGAAGCGAGTTAATAATGAATCAAGGTATTTTGTTTAATGATCAAATAGAGTTTGATGTGGTGTCTTGTACGTTAACTTTTAATGCGATGGTTTCGGGCATGATAGTACCTTGCATTATTACTACACCTATAAATGAGCAAAGCAAGGCATTGGCCCATTTTGCTCAGCATCAATTTGACTATGAAATTCAAGCTGAGCAACTAATCGAGGATGAAGTGTATCAGCCCGATGGCAGTATTAAATTAGCTTTCTTGTAAGTATTCATCTTTAAGCTGTACATAGTTTTGTGCTGATACTTTTAAAAAGGCAAGTTCCTCAGGATTTAATGGTCGAGCTTGCTTTACTGGACTGCCAACATACAGAAAGCCGGCTTCTAGGGTCTTGTTTGGTGGCACTAATGAGCCGCCACCAATGATCACATCATCTCCTACAATCACATTGTCCATAACTATTGCACCCATACCCACCAGAATTCGATTTCCTAATGTGCACCCGTGCAGCATAACTTTATGACCAACAGTGACATCATCGCCAATGATCAATGGGTAGCCACTTGGGTTATTGGTCGTTGCGCGGGTTAGATGTAATACAGAACCATCTTGTACGTTAGTTCTCTCGCCTATTTTTATATAGTTAACATCACCCCTAGCGGCGACGAGAGGCCAAACACTGCTGTCTTTACCAATCGTGATGTTACCAACGAGTACTGCTGATTCATCTATATAAGTAGATTCATGAAGAGTGGGTGTGATCCCTTTATAGCTTCTTAGCATTTAAATGCCCCAGTTTGAGAGAGTATTCTAATAGGGCTAGTGTAAAACTAACTGCGTTGTTAGGCTATAGGTGATTTAAACATCGTATATCGTGCATAAAAGTAGCAAAAATAGAGCTTTCGTTGTAATTTTGCTCGAACACGATATTTTTATCACTTTTCTTCAAATAAACGCTTGCGCTTTTTCTTCATCTCCCTATAATGCGACCCCACTGACACGGAGCGCTGCGCTAACTTAGCAAAGCAAAACGCAGGCAGCGTCGAGTAAAACTTAAATTAACTTTTCATTTAAGAAAAACTTTTAAATTTAAGTGTTGACAAAAAAATAGGAAAGCGTAACATGCGCAGCCCTAGCGAGATAAAGCAAAG
>NZ_AQGV01000015.1 GCF_014858725.1 Pseudoalteromonas aurantia 208
ATTTATTATGAAGATAAGTGATATTGAAATGTTACACGTTGTGGCCCATTCTCGAAGTTTAAACGAGGCGGCACAAAAGCTATATAAAACGCAGCCTGCGATCACGCAGGCTATGAAACGACTTGAAAGTCAATTGGGATTTAAGTTGTTCGACAGGCAAAATTATCGCGTGGTCTTAACGGACCATGGTCAGCGGTTTTATAAAGAGTCTACGAAGTTAATTGGAATAAGAGATGATTTACAAATCATGGCCAATGAATTCTCTGCAGGAAATGAAGCAAAGTTAACGATATGCTATGAACCACTATGCCATCAAAGTGCTTACAATCAAGTTATTGCGTCGGTGTTTAAGCAGTATACTCAAACCGAAATAGCCATTACCAGTGGCAAACGGTTTGTCGCGTTAGAACAAGTTAATAGCGGCGATGCCGATTTAGGCATTGGGCCGTGGTTTGATTTGTTTCATTCCACAGGAGATTTAGACTCGATAGCAGTAGGGGAGTTTAAGCTTGGATTAGTCGCAAAAACAGGTTTACTTCCCAACGCCTTATCTTATGAGGCGCTTGCCAATTACCCATGCTTAGCTATGTTCGAAAGTGGTTTTGATTTTGATAGTGAACGGCTTGCTTATGTTCGCGGCACAAATGTAATGAAACTCGATGATATCGCATCAATTAAGTCATTTTTATTATCAGGGTTAGGCTTCGCAATGATAAGCCTGAGCCACTGCCAAAATGAATTAGATGCAGGATTACTAGAACGCATTACGATTACCGATCGACAAGACTCTTTTACTGCGGGGATCCATGTATTTCGCCAACATAGCAAACACCATGGACCCGTAGCTCGTAAAGTATGGTCTGATTTTCAAGAATTAGGGAAAGTGTATGGAAGATGAGCATAAGCAATTACTGTTTACATTAATAGGCAGTGTTCCCAGTGGTAAAGTTGTGGCTTATGGCCAATTGGCTAACTTAGCTGGGTTACCCCGTCAAGCGAGGGCCGTCGGTCGGCTATTGAAAAACCTTCCTGAAGGTACAACATTGCCCTGGCACCGAGTGGTAAATAGTCAGGGTAAGATCTCATTTCCTGCTGGCTCAGAAAAATTTAATGAACAAAAAGGACGCTTACAAGAAGAAGGAATTGTATTTAAAAATGATAAAATTAATATGACGGAGTTTCAATGGTGTTGAGTAATCGGGACTTTAAATGATGTAGTTGATCTGATAGTCCCTGTGCAGCGTATTATTTACAAAGTTATCTAATGTAATCGTTGCCAATGAAATGTGCTATTTTCCCGCTCCCGATCTTTTTACTGCCACAAGGGTATACTCGCTTACGAATTTTTGAAGAGAGATATCTTCGCATGGTAAAAGAGTCGTTAAAAAGCGAAACAGGATTTGTGCTGTGTAATACCGACAATACAGCCAATAAAGGGGCAATATTTGAAGGTGTTTATGTTGAAATTGTGGATTTTTCGCAAGATGAAAGCGGCTATCTTCTTGTCGATGTTTACGCTTTATCCAATGTGAACATTACCAATGTTGTCGAGGATAGCACTCAGCTTTGCTATGGAGATATGATTTTTGAAAAAAGGTCGCTTTGGAGAAGTAATTTAGATTCTAAGCGCTGTCATCATATTGAATTGGCCACAATGTTAGAAGAAACATTCAAAAATCATCCACATATTAACTCACTTTATAAAGAACAAGCTTTTGATACACCGGTTTGGGTCGCTTCTCGATGGCTGGAATTATTGCCGCTTGAGAATGGACAAAAAGAAAAAATAAAGACTGTGACAGACTTTGAACAAGTTGTTGATTTCCTTCATACTGTTTTAATCGAATCTAAGTGATCGCGCTGGTAATAATATACGTATTGTCTTTTAGTAAGCACAAACGAGGCATAGTTTATGGTTAGCCAGTTATCGAGTACAGCTGTACCGCAAAAGTCTGGACACACTAAATGTATGGAAGATACTCCTACAAAAGCACTTTCTAGTGCATTAGTTAAGGTTGCAGAGCAACGAGACAAAACCGCGTTTGCGGTCTTGTTTAAATACTTTGCACCCAAAATAAAGCGATTTGGAATAAAGCAATATGGTTCTGAAGCAATGGCGATGGAGCTAGTTCAAGACACAATGACGTCAGTTTGGCGAAAAGCACATTTGTATAGTCAAGACAAAGGGGCGGCGACAACGTGGGTCTACACGGTTATGAGAAATGCATCGTTTGACGCACTGCGAAAAATAAAAAGCAAAAAAGAAGACCAGATAAGCGAAGACATTTGGCCGACTTTGCAAGAAAGCGAATGTAGCAATGATGGTTTTAATGACCATCTACAGGAAAAGCAGATTCAGAAGTACATTAGTTGTTTACCCAAGGCGCAACAAGAAGTTGTAAAGGGGGTTTACTTTCAGGAAATGTCGCAGGAACAACTCGCTGAGCAGTTAAACATCCCTGTGGGGACTGTCAAATCGAGGTTACGTCTCGCTTTACAAAAATTAAGAGCGGAAATGGGAGATAGTCATGATTAAGCATCACCCTACACAAGAAATGTTAACACAGTTTGCCGAGGGTACATTACCGGCGTCTTTGAGTATTGCTATTTCAGCGCATTTGGAGCTATGTCCCTGTTGTGCCAAACAAGTGAAGGCCTTGGAAAACGATAGTAGTGAAAGGTATTTTGTTCAGATTGATAATGATTTGGATGGTGATTCAACCACTGACGTAGATTTTGCTGAGATGCTGAGCAACATAACGTCTGATGATTCGATCACTCAGGTACACAGATACATCCCTCAATCGTTACAATATCAAGCAAAAGAAGTGATTGTACCCAGAGCGATTGCGAGTATCGAGCGGTCAGACTTCTCTCAGGTAGGAAAACTGTCTCGGTCGCGTCTAGATTTAGAAGATGGGGAATTAAGGGCGAGTTTATTACAAATAGCGCCTGGAGGGGAAATACCGAACCATACTCATACAGGCTTTGAGTTAACGCTATTGTTAGATGGAAGCTTCGAAGACGAGTCTGGAACCTACGTTGCAGGAGATTTTATTTGGTTGGACGGGCGACATTCACATACGCCGCGCACTGAAAACGGTTGCCTGTGCTTTACTCTGGTTAATAGTGCGTTACATTTTAATAAAGGGCTCAGTAAGTTGTTGAACCCAATTGGCAATCTTATTTATTAAGGGGTGGTTATGGAAGCTTTTGAGTCAACTATTCAAATAGGGATCAGTGCTTGTCTTGCTGGTGAAAAAGTTCGCTTTGACACGGGCCACAAACGCTCTAACTTTTGTATGGATGAATTAGGGAACTATGTTGAGTACAAGAAGTTTTGCCCAGAAGTTGCCGTGGGAATGTCAATCCCTAGAGCAACAATAAGGCAGGTCCGTGTAGGCGATACAATAAAGGTGTGCCGGCCAGATGGCAGCGGAGATGTAGGGCAGAGTTTGACGGCATATGGAGAGCGAGTTGCGACTGAACAGGCAAAAGAGTTGTCTGGGTTTGTGTTTTGTGCAAAAAGTCCAAGCTGCGGCATGGAGCGGGTCAAAGTATACAATGAAGCTGGTACCGGGAACTCTTCTGAAGGCATAGGTTTTTTTGCAGCGCAAATAATGAAACATAATCCGAATTTGCCGTGTGAAGAGAATGGGCGATTGAGCGACCGACACCTGAGAGAAAATTTTGTTATGCGTGTCTATGTCTATAAACATTGGCAAACGTTGAATTTAGATTGTGTTGGGGTGCATGAGCTGACACGTTTTCATGCCAAACATAAATACTTGTTAATGAGTCATAATTACGAAGCGTATAAAGCACTGGGTAGATTGTTAGGTAATGCAGTAGGGCATGATATTGAAGAGATAAAAGCGCAGTATATAAGTCATTTAATGCAAGGGTTATCTAGGCCTGCTTCACGTAAAAACCAAGCTAATACACTCAGTCATTTGCAAGGGTATTTTAAGAATGTGTTATCTAAAATCGAGAAGCAGGAATTATGTGAAGCGATTGAGCAGTACCGAGAAGGGATCGTGCCTTTATATGTTCCTCTCACCTTACTGAAACACCATTTAACCGTCCATAGTAATGATTACTTGACTGAGCAGGTGTACTTTAATCCATACCCTAATGCGTTAAAACTGAGGTTTGGCATTTAATGGGCACCTTGTTTTGGTTTCGACGGGATCTTAGGTGCTTCGCCAATGAAGCGTTAATTGAGGCAATTGAAAACGGCGCCAAATCGGCGCTTTTTTTTATCTGTGAAAGGCAATGGATTGGTAAGCACGGTGCTGCACCGATTCAGTTTGATCTCATCAAGAGAAGAGTGGACTATTTGGGAAGGAAATTGGCCCAATTCGGTATCAACTTGCATGTGGAAGTAGCTGATACTTATGCAGAAATACCTGCTCTGTTAAAGCATTTTTGTGTAGCAAACGATATCGAACAAATTTTTGCCAATAAAGAGTATGAAATTAATGAGGTTTTAAGAGACGAGCAATGTAGATCAATAGGCATTAACTTAAGGTTATTTGATGGTGACGTGATTGCTAAACCCACTACGGTGGTGACTAAAAACAGTGAGATGTTTAAAGTTTTCACGCCGTTTAAAAAGGCGTGGCTAAAAATTTATGAGCAACAGATGTTCATAGTCAAACCTTGGAGGGTGGTTGCCCAAACAACCCCTTCAATTGAGTGGCAAACACCTGAATGTTTGAATACCGACAATTCGTCTCAAAAGTGGCCTGTTGACGATGAGAATCTATTTGGCATAGCCAGTCGTTTTGTACAAGAGAAGTGTACTCATTATTCAATACATCGCGATGTACCAAGCATAAAAGGGACATCCGGGTTAAGTCCTTATATCGCCATTGGGGCGATTTCAGTTAAGCAATTACTGGCTGAAGTACAATACTATTATCCTGATATTCTTCAAACACCTAGTAAGCGTGAATTTACTTGGATTAACGAGTTGATATGGCGCGAGTTTTATCGGCATTTAATCAGTGCTTTTCCGTCTTTGTGCCAGTACAAGAACTTTAATCGTAAATATGACACCGTAATTTGGCAAGATAGTGACGCGCAATTTAAAGCTTGGTGCACGGGCAATACGGGCTACCCAATTGTTGATGCTGCTATGCGTCAGCTCAATCAAACTGGATGGATGCACAATCGATTAAGAATGATCGTAGCCAGTTTTTTGACTAAACACTTACTGATAGATTGGCGTAAGGGAGAACGTTACTTTATGAGCAAGTTAATTGATGGAGATTTGGCAAGCAATAACGGAGGATGGCAATGGGCTGCGAGTACGGGATGTGATGCCCAACCGTACTTTAGGATATTTAACCCGATCACACAAAGCAAAAAATTTGATCCTGAAGGCGCCTTCATTCGTACCTATGTACCTGAGCTGGTTGATGTTCCAAATAAATATATTCATTTTCCACATGAGTATTTAGCGGAGTCACCAACCTGTAATTATTCATCAGCGATTGTTGAGCATAAAGCGGCACGGCAGCGCGCATTGGACGCATTTAAGGTTTGATATGGGACCTATTTTAGATAGATTTATCGGCATGTATGATGTTTTACGTGTTGATAACTTAGCGGTACTTGTGGATGTATACCACCGAGATATTACTTTTGTTGACCCGCTTCATCAGGTAGAAGGGCTTGCTGATTTAACTCAGTATTTTGCGCATTTATATACAAATGTTAGTGCAATTCATTTTGAAATAGAAGACAAATTTGCAATAGACAATTATGGCTTCGTCTACTGGCAAATGCGCTATATTCATCCACGCCTAAATTCAGGCTGTGAAATTGTAGTGAATGGGCATAGCAAGTTGATGTTTAAGGAGGAAAAAGTGATTCATCATAGGGATTATTTTGATGTTGGTGAATTGTTGTATCGTCAATTACCGGTACTGAGTTCTGTCATTAAAGTGGTTGACAGAAAGGCGTCGGGAGAATGAAAAAAATACTTATTACAGGAGCAACCTCAGGTATTGGTAGAGGCTTAGCTGAATATTACGCGTTAAACGACGAAGTTTTTGCCTGTGGTAGAAATAAAGATGCATTGCTTGAACTCAGTCGGTTACCCAAAGTTACAGCGTTGCAATTTGATGTAACAGATCTGGGAAGTATTCAAGATGCCACAGGAAATCTACCAGCATTGGATATTTTAATTTTAAATGCAGGAAATTGTGAATACATAGATGATGCTAAGGCGTTCGATAGTGCTTTGTTTGAGCGAATTATACAAGTTAATTTGGTGTCAATTGGTTACTGCTTAGAGCAGCTATTGCCAAAAGTAAAGTCAGGTGGACAGCTTGTTATTGTCAGCTCTAGTGCTGCATTTTTAGCTCTTCCTAGGGCGCAGGCGTACGGCGCATCAAAAGCCGCGGTGTCTTATTTAGCGCAGTCACTGTCGATTGATTTAACAGACATAGACGTGACATTGGTGCACCCAGGGTTTGTAAAAACCCCGCTGACTGATAAAAATGATTTTCCGATGCCTATGGCTGTAACTGTAGACAAAGCCGTTGCATGTATCACTGCTGGTATTATTAAACGGAGAAAGGACATTCATTTTCCGAAACGTTTAACAATTATAATGAAATTACTCCAAATGCTACCTTTTGGGTTATGGAGACCAATAGCAAAAGGAATATCTCGATGAAAAATATAGCAATAATAGGCAGTGGTATTTCTGGAATGACAGCCGCTTATCTACTAAGTAAAGTACCTAATCACAATGTAACCGTGTTTGAAAAAAATGATTATGTTGGTGGGCACACTGCGACAGTCGACGTTGAAGTTGATGGTCAAATGCATGCCATAGATACTGGGTTTATTGTATTCAATGATCGTACCTACCCAAAGTTTGAGAAATTGCTGAGTGAGATCGGTATCTCGAGGCAACCGACGCAAATGAGCTTCAGTGTCCAGAATACTCAAAGCGAGTTTGAATATAATGGTCATACATTTACTTCTTTGTTTGCACAGCGACGAAACATATTTCGGCCGACCTTTTGGCGATTGTTATACGATATCGTGAGATTTAACAAACTATGTAAGCAGCTGTATTATAGTAATGATTATTCGTGTTGTTCCACTCTAGGAGCGTTGCTTACACAGCATAACTTTAATGAATTTTTTAAAACTCACTATATTTTACCAATGGGCGCTGCTATCTGGTCAACAAGCATTGCAAAAATGAGTGAATTTGAAGCGCAGTTTTTTGTGAAGTTTTTTTTCAACCACGGTTTGTTGGATATAGCTAATCGACCTCAGTGGTATGTCATACCTGGAGGATCTCGTTCATATATTACGCCTTTAATTGAGTCGTTCAAAAATGCAATTCATTTAAATGCCAACATTGAAACAGTACGTAGAAACGAGGCGGGGGTTGAGCTTGTGATGGAGGATGGGCAAGTGCAGTTATTTGACGAAATTGTTTTTGCCTGTCATTCCGATCAAGCACTGGCTTTGCTAGAGGCGCCAACTGAGGATGAAGCACAAATATTGGGGAGTATGGCCTACACTGAAAACTCTGTTGTATTACATACCGATAAAAGCATGCTTCCGAAGCGTGATGCAGCTTGGGCTAGTTGGAATTATTTATTAGATGGTAATGCAGATGCAGCCGCAGTAGTGACCTATCAAATGAATATCCTACAAGGTATTGAAAGTGAACAGCCGCTGTGTGTGACCCTAAATTATGATAAGGGTATTGATGATTCAAAGGTGCTGCGTAGATTTACGTATCATCACCCTGTGTTTAATCAAACAAGTATTGATGCTCAAAAGAAAAAAGCACTTATCGATGGTAAACATAATAGCTACTTTTGCGGGGCTTATTGGTTTAATGGGTTTCATGAAGATGGAGTTAAAAGTGCAGTAGATGTGGCGAGGCAATTTGGGGTTGAGTTTTAAATGGGGTTAAATAGTGCGTTATACCTTGGTGATGTAAGTCACAGACGTCTCGAACCCATTGAGCATAAGTTCAAGTATCCTATGTATATGGCGTGGATTGATTTAGATGAGTTAGGTCACTTAAATGCGGTTCATCCTTGGTTTGGAACTAATTATTTTAAGCCGTTGCGATTCAAGCAAAATGACTATTTAAAAGGGTTCACTGGGCAATTAAAAGACAGAGCCCTAAAAGTGAGCGCTCAATTAGGCGCACAACCCAGTTCAGATAGCGTCATGATGTTGTGTCAATTAAGGTGCTTTGGCTTATATTTCAGCCCAGTCAACTTTTATTTTTTCGCTGATCCCAATGGTAAGTTTACGCATATGGTGGCTGAAGTCAGTAATACACCGTGGAATGAGTGCCATTGTTATTTAGTTTATTTAGATAGAAAAGTGAACTTTAAAAAAGTTTTTCACGTATCTCCTTTTATGAATTTGGATATGCATTATCACTGGTCTGTTCGAGCGCCGGCTGCTAGCACCTTGATTCATATTGAAAATAGACGTGAGCAAACACGACTCTTTGATGCAACCCTGAGACTTAAACGGTATACGCTATCAAGGGAAAATATCACGTTTATTTTAAAGCGATTCCCTGCAATGACAGTATCAATTTTTAAAGGTATTTATTGGCAGGCGTTAAGGTTGTTTTTGAAAAAAGTGCCGTTTATCGGGCACCCAGGATCATAAAATGGAAAATACCTCAGATTTAAAAATACGTGCAACATCTAGTTGGCTAACTGGCTTATATAAAAAATTAGTTCTTTCGGCTTTTGGTAAGATTGAAGAGGGCTATATAACTGTGATAGAGGGCGCGCAGACCTATACCTTTGGCTCAGAGCATAGCACGTTGTCTTGTGTAATAACGGTTCTCAATGACCAGATGTATAAGCAGTTTGCACTTGGAGGAAGTGTTGGTGCTGGTGAGGCCTACATAGATGGTCATTGGAAATGCAATGACTTAACTAAAATGATAGAAATATTTGCTATAAACCAGAGTCAACTGGATGATTTTGAGAGGAAATTTTCAGCTTTAAGTGGTTTGGCTAATAAGCTTGCGCATCTTAAAAATCAAAATTCAAAAGCGGGCTCAAAAAAGAATATCGCTGCGCATTACGATTTAGGTAACGAACTTTACTCTGCATTTTTGAGTAAAGAAATGCTTTATTCTAGCGCGATATATCAGCATCCAAATACGACTTTAGAGCAAGCCCAAAATAACAAACTGGCGGTTATATGCCGCAAACTGGATATACAAGCAACAGATAAAGTTGTAGAAATAGGCACTGGATGGGGGGCATTCGCAATATATGCTGCGCAAAACATTGGATGCCATGTAACAACGACAACAATTTCTGAAGAGCAGTATACCTACGTTGAAAACTTGATTAAGCGTAACCAGCTTGAGAGTAAAATTACTTTGCTAAAAAGCGACTACCGAGAACTAACGGGTCAGTTTGATAAGTTGGTGTCTATAGAGATGATTGAAGCAGTAGGTCATGATTATCTACCGAGCTTTTTTGATAAATGTAATAGATTATTGAAACCCTCTGGTGCCATGCTTATCCAAGCAATAACAATTGCATGCCAAAGGTATGACCATTACCTAAAAAAATCTGATTTTATTCAACAGCATATTTTTCCTGGAGGGTGTTTACCATCGCTAGAACAAATGCATATTCAGATTAAAAACGGCACTGATATGGTGGTTCATGAGGTTTCGGATATTGGTTTACATTATGCCCGTACTCTAAACGATTGGCGTGTAAGGTTTATTGAGGCGTGGCCAAAGCTAGACCATAGTAAATTTGACGAGCGTTTTAAACGACTTTGGCTATTCTACTTAAGTTACTGTGAAGGTGCATTTAAGCAGCGAGCGACAAGTACCGTCCATCTAATAGCGAGGAAGCCAAGGTATGTATCGACCGAGTGCAAAAGTACGCTTAGTTATTAATTTCAGCCTATTCCAATTATGTTGGTTTAGTGCGCTGTTTATGCAGGCTGATGCTATTTTTTTTATACTTGTTTGCATAGCTGCCATGTTTATTTTTGTGAGTAACAAAAAGCAGAGCGGGTTTTTGGTGATATGTTTGTTGCCCGTATCGTTATTACTGGAAATACTGTCAATATCACTCGGTATAATAAATTATGGTAGTCCAACAATACCTGTATGGTTAGTCGGGATTTGGGTGGCTTTCATACTGACGTTTAATGAATCACTTAAAAAGGTAATGTCGTTAGGTGTATGGCAAGCAATGTGCTTGTTTGCCGTATTTGCACCGTTAAGTTACCAAGCAGGCGAAAAGTTTGGTGCACTGACGATTGATTTTTCGTTAGTGGACTTTTGGTTCGCATTTTCAGCAATTTGGGCTGTTTATAGTGTCGCTGTACGGACGTTATATCGGGCAATAACAACAAATTTCTAGGAACATTAGGCATAAGCTATTGCTTAATCATTAATGCCTTGCTAATTTGTATTCGCTGATTAGATTTAACGCAAAATGTGCAATGAATGCGCGCCACTACTGAGTTACATCGATTTTTTTTGAAAAAGCTAAGGAAATGGTTGCACATCTAGTCAAAATGCATAAACATAGCTTTTGCTCAGGCAAAATATAAATGAATAGGAATCTTATAATGAATAAAGCTCAACTAGTTGAAAAAATGGCGGCAGATGCTGAAATTTCTAAAGCAGCAGCAGCTCGTGCTCTTGAAGCGTTCACAGGTGCTGTAACTACCTCTCTAAAAGATGGTGATTCAGTTGCACTGGTTGGTTTTGGTACTTTCTCAGTAAAAGAGCGTGCTGCGCGCACAGGTCGTAACCCGCAAACTGGCGATGAGATCCAAATCGCTGCTGCAAATATCCCAAGCTTCAAAGCTGGTAAAGGGCTTAAAGATCAAGTTAACCTATAAGCGTTAATTTTGGTATGAAAAAGGGGCTTTTGGCCCCTTTTATATATTTGGTATCGGGTAAATGTCAGCCTTTAAGTGCTTTATCCCCTCTGCCAATACCCACCGCACCAGACCTAACCAGTTCAATAATGTCACTCTCATGACGCAACATATCGAGAAAAGATTCTATTTTCTCTGCACTACTTACTAGTTGCAGTGTATAGCTTTGTTTTCCCATATCAATAATTGCCCCATTATATACATCTGCAATGCGTGTCACGGAAGCACGAGTCACTTCGTCTTTTGCATAAACCTTAACAAGTAGCAACTCACGTTCGATGTTTGGCATATCGGTCAAGTCAATTACTTTTAGTACATCAACAAGTTTATTTACCTGTTTGGTTATTTGCTCAACGACTCTATCGTCACCATGGGTTGTAATGGTAATTCGAGATAAGGTCTTATCATCAGTTGTACCGACCGTTAAGCTGTCGATGTTGTAAGCTCGTTGAGAAAATAGCCCAACAATACGTGATAAGGCACCTGGCTCGTTCTCCAACAAAACACTGAGTATTCTACGCATTATCCTTTAACTCCTTTTTTAAGCCACATATCGTCTATTGCCCCCAGCTTTATTTGCATAGGATACACATGTTCTTTTTCGTCTACTCTAATATCAAGGAACACGAGCTTATCTGTAATAGAAAATGCTTTTTCTAGCGCAGCATCTAATTGGTCAGGGTGATCTACCCGAATACCCACGTGTCCGTAGCTTTCAGTAAGCTTAACGAAGTCTGGTAAAGATTCCATATAGGAACTTGAATGCCGGCCATCATACATCATATCTTGCCACTGCCTGACCATACCTAAAGAACGGTTGTTTAAAGACACGATTTTTACAGCAAGGCCATATTGCAAACAAGTTGATAACTCTTGTATATTCATTTGGATTGAACCATCACCCGTAACACAGACAACGTGCTTATCAGGGAATGCGAGTTTTACGCCCATCGCTGCAGGTAGACCAAACCCCATTGTTCCAAGGCCGCCTGAATTAATCCACTGACGAGGATGTTTAAAGGGGTAATATTGCGCTGCGAACATCTGATGTTGACCTACATCTGAGCTCACATAGGCCTCACCTTTAGTCACTTGATATACTTTTTCAATGACTGTCTGTGGTTTTATGCAGTCATCCGTTTTGGCGTAATCTAAACACTTAACTTCTCGCCATTGTGTTATTTGTCGCCACCAATCTTCTTGTGCAGACCGATCAATACGTTTGTCATTATTGTCGAGTGCCGTTTGTAGTTGCGTCAGTACAGTGGCTAAGCAACCTACAACAGGAATATGAGCGGGAATTGTTTTTGAAATAGACGTAGGGTCTACATCAACATGAATAATAGTCGCATTTGGACAGAACTTTTTAACATTATTGGTTACACGATCATCAAATCGAGCACCTAAAGCTAAAATTACATCGGCATTGGCCATTGCTTTATTCGCTTCTAAACTCCCATGCATTCCAAGCATGCCAATGAAATTTGGGTGAGTACCACTAATACCACCAAGTCCCATTAAAGTGTTAGTTATAGGTGCATTTAAAGACTCAACGAGTTCCGTAAGTTGCTCAGACGTGTCAGACAGTATTATGCCGCCGCCAGAATAAACGACCAGCTTTTTTGCATCCAATATTGCATTCACGGCTTTTTTAATTTGTTTAGGGTGACCCTTCACACTTGGATGGTAGGTACGCATTTCAGTGTTGTTAGGAAATTGATATTCGAATTTTGTTTGTGGATTAAGAATGTCTTTAGGTAACTCAACCACAACAGGACCGGGGCGTCCGCTAGCCGCTAAATAAAAGGCTTTTGTTAGTATACTGGGAATATCTTGTGCGTTTCGACAGTTGAAGCTGTGCTTAACAATAGGTCGAGAGCAACCAACAATATCAGTTTCTTGAAAAGCATCATCACCGATTAAACTAGAAGGAACTTGACCTGACAGTACTACCATCGGAATTGAATCCATATAAGCTGTTGCAATGCCAGTAATACAGTTTGTTGCACCAGGTCCCGAGGTTGCCAATACTACACCGACGTGACCAGTTGCACGGGCATATCCATCGGCCATATGTGTTGCGGCCTGTTCATGACGAACGAGTATATGTTTAACGTCATTTTGCTGAAATAGTGCATCATATAGATCTAGTACTGAACCTCCGGGATAACCGAATATGTATTCTACGTCTAGCTCTTTTAGTGCTTTTACGACTAATTCTGAGCCATTAAATTGCCCTTTATTCATCCTCATTCCTCAGTTATCGACTGAATATATAAATTTGACCAAAAAAAAACCCCGCATTTGCGGGGTTAAAGCGTAAACTTGCTCAACACGGCCCCGCTGGACTTATATATAAGACCAGGACGAGGACATTAAGGCTAGAAATACGTTTCATTTTGGTGACGATCCAAATAATAATTAACAAAAGTTATTAAAAGTGTTTTTGGCTATTAAGTCAATAGGGAAACAGTTTTATTGCATAAATAACTCTAAAAGTCGTTTTTTTAGTGTTTTTTTTGCTTTTTATTGTTCTTTGTTGATTTACTTTGGATTTATTATGCTGTCAATTGTGCCGTTATGGTATTTTATACCTAATCTAATGTACAAAATAGTAAAATTGCTGTAGCTTTTCTGAGTTTGCAGCTAGTAGGCTCAAAAGATAGATGAAATGTGATAAATACATACATTGATAGATCAAAAAAGCCCGCACTATGGCGGGCTTTGATACTTTATTTCTAATTATAAGCGGTCAATAACGGCTTGTGTAAAGTCAGTGGTACCATGGTTACCACCTAAATCTCGTGTTGTTCTGTCACCGGTTTTGATTACGTCGGCAACTGCGTTTCGAATACGCTCAGCGGTATCACCCATTTGTAAATATTCTAACATTTGGATTGACGCTAAAATGACTGAAGTTGGGTTTGCAAGGTTTTTACCAGCAATGTCAGGTGCACTTCCATGAACTGCTTCGAATATTGCTGCATTTTCACCGATATTTGCACCCGGTGCCATGCCCAGACCACCAACTAAACCAGCGCATAAGTCAGATAAAATATCACCAAACAGGTTTGTGGTTACAATGACATCAAACTCTTCAGGCGTCATTACTAATTTCATGCATGTTGCATCGACAATCATCTCCGCTGATTCGATATCAGGGTAACGCTCACCAATTTCACGTGCAACTTTCAAGAATAAACCTGATGTTGACTTTAAGATGTTCGCTTTGTGAACGGCTGTCACTTTATTACGACCTTCTCGCTGTGCCAGTTCGTATGCAAAAGTTACAATTTTTTCAGCACCTTCGCGTGTGATTTTTGACATTGCTTCAGCTTCGTTGCCATCATCAGATACAACTTGGCCAAGCCCAGAGTACATACCTTGCGTATTTTCACGAACCGTAATGATATCGATGTCGTCATAGCGTGCTTTTGTGCCTTCAAATGACTTCACAGGGCGTACATTTGCATATAAGCCAAATTGCTTACGTAAAGTTACATTAATTGACGTGAAGCCTTCGCCAACTGGAGTCGTTAAAGGACCTTTTAAAGTGATTTTATTTTTTTCAATCACCTCTAATGTTTCTTGAGGTAATAGTTCACCTGTTTTTTCAAGAGCTGCAAGACCTGCATCTACGAATTCGTAATCAAAGTCACAGCCAGCTGCATTTAAGATCTCGATTGCTGAGTCAATGATACTCGGGCCGATGCCGTCGCCTTTAATTACAGTAATGGTTTGCTTAGCCATGGTAGGTTTCCTTTATCAAAAATATATATAACACCAGCTCACGTTGAGCATCTAAATGTTTAATTGTAGTAAACAAAGTAAGAAGGTGTCTGTTCGCTTGAATTTTTAAGGGCGATTTATATCAATTTATGATGGTATATTCCAGTTAGGAATGGCTAATTGGTATAACCTGTAATTATACTTACTATGTTTTGTATTTATATTCTTGATAAAGGGTGGAATTTACAGCAATTTGTATAAACTTTGAGTGATTTTTATCACTCCGTTGTGCAATAAGGTGATTGTTCTAGTAGCGTATTAAAGAATAGTGTACGGCTTTTCCAGCTAAATTCATCTAATGTGAATTCGAGTATTTGGTTTTGCCATGTGGTTAACTCGTCATTGCCAGTCAGCATCATAACCACGATGAGCTTGATGGCAGAAAAATATTTGGCGTGTATTGAAAGTGCATGCTTGTCCAGCAATTCAGTTTCAGCAAAAGCATTGTGCATGCTTGAATATTTGAAATACTTTTGAATAAATTGTTCGAACTCAGCGTTATCAAGCTGTTCAAATCCAAAAATATGCGCGATGGATAAGGGCTTTTGAGAAAACTGGTCGGATGGCGTTTTTATCAGTCGCATCACTTGAGAGTCATGTTTAGACAACATAAAGTATATTGCAGCGGTGAACGGGCCAAGTAGTGTTTCAAATAGATCCGACTTAGAATGTTGAGTCAAAACATAAATGACTTTGTTAAATAAGGCATATTTACACCATATGTCGGTGGAGAAAGGGTGGGGTTTATCGGCTAATAGTGTTTCAAGTAATACGCGTTGACACAGTAAACCCGCAGTATCTAACCCTACCATTGTCAAACAGTGTCTTAGGGTCGTAGCCTTTTGACCTTGTCGATTATACTGCCGTGCGGCTTGTCGTAGCGCATGTTCAAGCTGTGTGAAAGGCGCAATATTTTTTTCTATTGCTTTGAATTCAACATATTCATCACTTCCTAATTCAGCAATGGCATCTAAAATAGACTCAGAGGTAGGAAGTTCAGACGGGGTCATTCTGACTAGATCGTTAAACCAGATGCTATATAGTAGGGTTTTATCATCGGTGATAATTGGTTTATATATTAAGCTCAATTGCTTAGTTGTTTTGACAATACCTTTTACTTGTGTATTTTCTAGTAACGCAAGTGTTACAGTTTTCCCTTCCTTAGCGAGAAGCAGTGCATTACTTTTTTTATAGGATACCATTGCTCCTGACGGGCAGTTGGAAAATTGCTGAGCAAGTGTTACTAAACTCGATTGAGCAAAGACGTTATGTGTATTGAGGTACAGTGACTTTATCGCTTGTATGACACTAAATGTTCTTACTTGAGGTCTGGGTGTGATCGCTTTGGCTATACGTTTAGACAAACATACAAGCACCGTTGTATTGTCATACAAGGGTATGTTTTTAACCCCAGTTATTGAAGCGGTGTATTTATCTAGCCGAGCAAGTATCCTTTGTAACTGACCATTAGGGACTTTAGCACTATTTAGCATTTTAATAGCAATTTGATGACGTAGGTTGAGTAATTTTTGTTCTTGTGATGAAAGAGGTTTACCACTTGCCTTACGGTTGGTTTCATTGGTGCTGCAGATGTGATCTGATAAACAAGCAAGTACCAGCTCTTCTGTAAACTCAGGTGAGTAACCATTTGCTTTGCATAATGCACAGATAAGGATCGATTGATTGACAACTAAATTTGTTGTGTAGCCATGGTTTTTGGCATAAAACTGTAAATGAGCATGAAGGGCATTCGGTACTTGTGTGTACAATAGCACAAACCGTTCAGCAAGTTGGGTTAATACCGGGTAAATTGTAGGCCATTTTTCTTTACTATAGTAAAGCCGAAGCGCCTGATGGGTATGCTCAAGTAGACGCTTTAGTTGGTTAGGATTTGCTTTAAAAGCTTGCACTAATTGAACGCCTTTTCATAGGCTACCGAGGCGCTAGGCCCCCAAAGCGTCAGTTTTCCATTTTTAAATAACAAACCAGTACATTCATCTTTGGTTGTAATCCCATCAGGTTTAACCAGTTGAGTTCTAAAGTAAACAATTTGAACAATGTCATTGTTTTTCTTCTTTAAAAATGTCAAATCGGGGCTTCCAAGCGTTTCGAGTACGTCGTCAATAGCAATATGTTCCCCTATTTTAAGCTTTGAGATAAAGCGATTATTAAACGCTTCTCTATCTTGCCAAATCATAGCTTGAGGATCATCCTTGTAGAAGTTGATGACAAGCATAACAATGACTGCATAAACCGCTAGCCCCAAAATAATATAACGTAATACTTTTTTTATCATGTAAGGCTCACCAAATAATTAGCTTTAAGTATAGCAAAGCACATTGTTTGAAAAATATAGTTGCGACTAACGTATATGATTCAATCTTATCTGACTTAAATTGAAGCCTAAATGAATGTCGGTTCGTAACGTGACTAAATTTTTACTAATAATAAAATCATCCATGCCGCTATTTAACTTATTTTTTAAGCTTTGTTTGCAATCATCACTCGCCAGTGCTGACTCAATATCACCGAACTTGTTTAGCAGTTGTGAGGCTGATTTATTGCCTACACCTGGCACACCGGGGATATCGTTGGTTTTGTCTCCAGCGAGCGCCCAGAGATCAATAAGTAAATGTTTTGGGACATCGAAACGTTCCGTAATTTCTTGCTCCGTTAACCAGTTCTTTTTAAAATAGTCAAATACACTAATGTACTCACTTGTTAGCGGATAAAAACCTTTATCTGTAGAGATAATCGTAGAGTGAATTCTTCCCGCTTGTGCTTTAGCCGCTAACGTTGCAATGATATCGTCAGCTTCATCTTGCAATGGTCGATATGCTGTAACGCCAAGCTCCGAAAAAGCATCAGCCATAATATTTAAATTATCGGCAAGTAAACTGGGCATAGGTTTACGAGAATGCTTATATTGCTCAAAATAATGATAACGCCAGCTTTTATCGCCATCAAATATAGCAATCATGTGAGTTGCGTTAGTTGCTTTGATTATTTTTTGCGTTGCGTGTTTCACGCGAGACTTGCAAGATGAAATTATATGCTGGTCACTGTGGTGACTTTGTTGTACATCTACAGCAAAAATGCGCCGAATTAAATTCAGCGCGTCAATAAGTACTAAGTTTTTTTTCATGCTTTTATTTTATAACACGGTATATATTTACTGCCTGGAAGCTTCATTCTACCTTGATCAACAAATGCTTGCAGAAGTTTATCCATATCTTTCATTAAAGAGGTATCACCACTTAAAATATAGGGGCCGTGGCTTTGTATTGCTTTTATTCCTTCATCTTTAACATTACCCGCAACAATTCCAGAAAATGCTCGTCGCAGATTGGCGGCTAATTGTTGTGTAGGTTGTTCTAGATGTAAATTAAGACCAGACATATTGTCGTGAGTAGGCGCAAATGGCATTTGAAACTCATTGTTAATTTTTAAGGTCCAGTTGAAATAGTATGCGTCACCTTGCTCCTTTCTATATAATCGAACATCTGCCATACTGCTTTTGAGTTTCTTGGCGACAAGCTCGGGGTCGTCAACAATGACTTCAAATTTACTAAGTGCTTCTTTACCTAAAATACTTTCAACAAATGCGCAAATCTCATTGAAATAGGCTGCAGACTCTTTTGGCCCTGTTAAAATAACAGGTAAGCATTGCTTAGCGTTCTCAGGGTGAAGTAGTATACCGAGTAAATAAAGTAACTCTTCGGCAGTTCCCGCACCTCCTGGGAAAATAATAATACCATGTGACATACGGACAAACGCTTCTAAACGTTTTTCTATATCAGGCAGTATCACTAATTCATTCACAATCGGGTTAGGCGGTTCAGCAGCAATAATACTGGGTTCAGTTAACCCTAAATAGCGATTACTGGTGATACGTTGTTTTGCATGACCAATGGTGGCACCCTTCATTGGGCCCTTCATTGCTCCGGGTCCACAGCCAGTACATATATTCATACCACGTAAACCAAGCTGATACCCAACTTCCTTGGTGTATTTATATTCAGTTTCGTTAATTGAGTGGCCACCCCAACAAACGATCAAATTCGGGTCTGTGTTTACTTGTAATGCATCTGCATTACGAAGCATATCGAAAACCATATGTGTGATTTCACGGGGTTCTTCGATTTGTTCTTGATGCTTTTGGCAAATAAAAAGGATGTCACGAATGACAGAAAAAATGTGTTCGTGGATCCCTATGATGATCTCACCGTCAACAAAAGCCGTACTAGGTGGGTTATCTAACTCGATTTTAATTCCGCGTTCTCTAGCAATAAGGCGAATAGCAAAATCTTGGTATTTATTATAGATTTCTGAACTTGAGTCAGTATGGCTACCAACATTTAGTACTGCAAGTGCACAGTTTCTAAACAATCGATAGCGCTTACTATGTGATGATTGTTGCAGTAAGTCTACTTCTAATTGAGATAGAAGGTTCAAAACACCTGTTGGGTTTAACTGTATTTGCATAGGCATACTCCTTGTTATTCACGAAGACAAATTCGGTCTCTCCCGCTATTTTTTGCTTCGTAAAGTGCATCATCTGCTCTATCAAAAGCCGACAACGGTGTATCACCATCTCTAAATTGTGTTGCACCTAAAGAAATAGTGATTTGTACTTGTTTTTCTTTAAATTTAAAAGGGATCGACTTAATTGTGGTTCTGACCTTCTCTAACGGTTGTTTTGCTTGGCCTAGTGGCATTCCAGGCATAAGTAAAACAAACTCTTCGCCGCCATAACGCGCAATAAAGTCTGTTTTTCTAATAGACTTTTTCAATGCGCGAGCAATGACTTGCAGTGTTTTGTCACCGGCGCTGTGACCATACTGATCATTGATAGATTTGAAGTGGTCAACATCAATTACAACGAGGGTTACATCTGATTTTTGCACATCGAATAAATGAAACTCTTGATTAAATCTATCATCAAATGCGGCTCTGTTAGGTAGCTTGGTAAGCCCATCTAACAAGCTCTTAAAACGTTGTTCGGATAGGCGCTTTTTATAATTAGTTACTTTAGATTCAAGTACATTAATGCGCTCGTTAATTTGCTCGAAGCTTGCAAAAAGGGCTTCTTTATCAGCTCGCTCTAATCTTTCTCGCTCAACCAAATCGTGACTTAGAATCTTCAGTTCTCCGTCCACTAATGATTTAAGCTCCGCTATCGATGTCGCTTTTTGAGTTTGCTCATTGAGGTTTTTTATTTTTGATTCAATTTGCTTATTTAAACCATTAAGCTCATTACTCATTGAACGTGAGTTTTTGGTTGTACTAATGATAGATGTATGAAGTTCTTCTAGTGTTTGGTTTAACGACACCAAAAAACCCTGCGCAGATTGACGCTCTCTGGCAATACTTTTTGCAATGATCCTTATTATCCCTAAACCGGACTCTAACAATACGTCGACGTTGTCATTGAGACTAATATTATTCTTTATCGCTTTTACTTCGTTAGCAACATCTTCATCAAAAATAAGCTCGTTAGCCAGTGCGAGTAATTCAGCTGCAATCTCTGGATTTTTATCAGAACGGCTGTTTGCGTCAGAATCAGTTAAAATAGTTGCTTTACTTTGCAATGCCTTGTGATAAATCGTCACGAGTTTATCAAGGATTGGTATAAACTCGTTCGTGGACTGTACGTCCAATTCATGATCAAGTAAATGGCGTAACATTCGTCTGCCATCTTCAGGTAAACCTTTTACTCTTTGAAGTTGTTTTCCTGAGGTTGTGATCGATTCCAATAATTTTCTATGATTAGCAGAATTCACCGCTTCTTGTTGCTTGAGCATTGCTGACATATTGTCGATTAACGGGGCAAATTCCTCAAAATCCATGCCTTTGTTAAGCGCACTTCTAAATTTAGCAAGTTGGTTATCTAGGGCAACGTCTTGTCCTTTGCAGCTTAGCGATAATTTCGCAGAAAATTGAGAAAGCACATCTACTTGATGTTTTCTTGCTGTTTCTAAGGCCTTGCGAACTTTTATTGCTTGTCCGAGTTTTTTTTCTAATTGCTCAGTATTATCAGTCACAAATATAGACCACTTCCATCGTAGATAAACACGCTTTTAAGTTTACAACAAATATTTGATTAATGTAGATGATTTTGTAATTAGCTGCTAATTATTCATCCAATAATGTAGATTCACCGCGTTTTTTAAATAATCGGTCGTATCTTTGTTAGGGTCCGTGGAACCGACGTTATGTAGAAATAATTATGATTAAAAATACTGCTTGGCTAGCCTTGACGGCATTGCCGTTTTTGTCTTTTGCTGAGGTTGAATATAGGCTGAAAATAGATCAACCAGAACATCATTTAGGCAATGTATCAATTTCATTTCCAAAATTAGCGCAATCTCACATAGATATCCAGTTGCCCGATTGGCGGACTGGTCGTTACGAGATTTTGAATTTGGCAAATGGCGTACGTTTGTTCTCTGCGACAAATAGCCTTGGTGCAGCATTAGAGTGGAATAAAGTAGATAAAAATACTTGGCGAGTCCATTTTGATAAGCCAACTGAAGTGAATGTGAATTACCAAGTATACGCGAATGAGCTTGGCCTGCGTGCTAGGCACATCGATGATAGTCATGCATTCATTGATGCTTCAGGGTTTTTCATGTTTAGTGATTCATTCAGGCAAGAGCCCATTAACGTTGAGTTGGAAGTTCCCAAAGCGTGGCGTTCTGTTTCTGGCATGAAATTCGGTGACAATCAACACAGTTTTGTTGCTCAAAACTATGATGTGTTACTAGATTCGCCAATTGAGACTGGTATAAATGATTTAAGTAAGTTTGAAGTCGATGGCCGACAATATGAGTTAGTTGTTTGGGGGGAGGGCAATTATGATATTGCGCTTATGTTGCGAGACCTTAAAAAGCTGGTCAAAACTGGGTCGCTGATCTGGGATGATTATCCGTATGAGCGTTACGTATTTATGGTACACGCTACAAGTGGTGCCCGAGGCGCTACCGAACATTTAAATTCAACTATAATCCAGAGGCACAGAGATAAGTTTTCAAAAAGAAAAGATTATATCGGTTTCATTTCTACTGCGGCGCACGAATTCATTCATACATGGAATGTTAAAAATTATCGCCCTTCTGGCCTAGTTCCTTACGATTATGTCGACATTAACTATAGTGATCTTTTATGGTTGGCGGAGGGTTCTACGAGTTATTTAGAAGATTATCTATTACTAAGTGCAGGAATAACCACCAATCAAGAGTACTTCAAAAGTTTGACTCGCTCAATTAACCGGCATTTGGCGACCCCTGGTCGAGAAGTTCAATCTGCGGCGGAAACCAGCTTTGATAAGTGGATTAATCAAGGAGGAGATCATGGCCGAAATTATAGTACAAACATTTATTCTGAAGGTGCGTTAATATCTATGGCATTGGATATTACGTTATTAAAGGATTCTGATGGTGCGGTAAGTTATAAAGATGTTCATCGGGAACTTTACAAGCAATTTAAGCTGCCAAAATCTTTTACCAGTCAGGATGTGAAGAATATACTGAAGCAAGTGAGCGGTAAAGATTATTCTCACTGGTGGACTACGCACGTAGATAGTCCATTAGACATTGATTTTGACGAACTACTCAGTTTGGTTGGTCTACAACATGTACTGCCTACATCGGCTGAAATAACCGCGAGTATTAATGCTCAGGCTAGTATTTCAGGCGAGTTGTTACTTTTAACACATGTAGCTCGTAATGGAGCTGCTTGGAATGGGGGATTGACAGCAGGTGATAAAATCGTCGCCATTGATGGCCATCATGTAAGGAATTCATTGGCAAAAACGCTAAAGTTATTAAAACCTGAAAAAAAGGTCCGTGTAGATTTTATTCGTAGACATAAAATACATAGCACTTATATTACTTTAGAAAAAGACTATAATATGCCTAAAGAAGTGAAGGCAGTTAAAAATCCATCAAAATTGCAGAGAAAAATGTATCAATCTTGGATGGGAATACCACATCCATATAGTAAGTAGCTTTACATTTAATGTTTTTCTTCATTAATTTAAAGAAAATAATTTAAATATAATAATGTGCAGGTTTTATGGTTTTATAATAAGCGAAGGTAACTTCGCTTATTATATTATTATTTACTATCTATTGTAGTTTACCAGTCAGATACTGAGTTACAGTAGCTTACTTGTGTTCTACGATCTTCATAGTGGTTATGATGTTGGCTAGCATAGCCAATTAATGCGCCGTTAGAACCTAAGTTCCAAGCTTGGTCATATGAACTTAGCGGTGTCACGTTGCATGATTCAGGTGTCAATGAAGCACCTGAACGAGAAGTTGCCATGTTTGCACAACTAAAGCTGAACTGACGGTCTTCAGTACCGTTATTGTGACGACTTGTAATTCCGGCTAAGAACCCACCGTTAGGGCATGAATAGTTAAATGCTGTATCGTATGAATTAACGTATCCAGACCATTTGGTTGTCTTACGATACATACGATCATTACCCGCTTTATATTTCGCGCATACAATATTGAATCTGCGGTCTTCTGTACGGTTATCGTGGAAGCTAGAAATAGATTTTATGAACATGTTACTTGGACATGTGTAGCTAAACGCTTGGTCAAAATCATTAACATAACCAGACGTTAATGTGCTGTGGACTTTTAAAGCGCCACCAACGTATATGGTTGCTTCTTCTTTTTCAAACTCAAGCACTAAACGCTCTGAGACATTATATTCATCAACAGAGTTTCCAGACTCAATTAATTCTATAATTGTTTCAATGTTTTCACTTTGACTAGCTGGGATACGATAAACTTTAGAGTCAAGTTTATATTCCATGTATTCGTTGTTATCTGCCATTGCAGATGTTGAAAACAAACTTGCTAGACCAAGTGCTAAAGCACTTTTTAATAATTGTACTTTCATTTTTATTCCTTTAATAAATTTATGTTTTATATATTCGCGATTATTAATCGCGGGATTTATAATTATTCAACGTGAAGCCTGTGTCAATAATAAATTAATAAATTAATTTTTTTGAAGTTCAATAATTTCAATTATTAGTACTTTTTTTCATGGTTGTTGTGATATTTAAAGGCGAGGGGGGAGTGGTGGTTTCGGCAAGGGCAATAATTAAATTTTACTATTAATTGTTGATGGTTAATAAATGTTGGCATATTATCTTTTTAATATAAATAAACGATAATATGCACAAGTATAATTTGCTCAATAATGATTTAAGGACAGTAGATCTTATACTCTATCTATTTTAAATGGAGTTTAAGCTCTATTTTCATTTAAGTTCATATATTTTTTTATGACTCGCTGAGTATGTTTTTTATTATTTAATTTTTGGGTCATTTGCTGGAGTTTTCTGCGCCAAAAGGCAGATCTGAATTGTAGCCCTTTAGACATAGCTGCAATTGTACTATCAAACTCTAGATCTTGTTTTAAGGGGCAAGGGCTTAAGGTTAAAATTTCGATATCTTTTTCCCACCAGTGTTGATAGTCAGTGTCAACAGGTCTGCCAAAGGGAATTGATGCGTTTAATATCTTTTTTGCCCCCATGAGAGAAACTGCTTGTGCACACGTCCCAGCAGAGACTTTTTGCTGAATTCTCAAATTGAACTGATCATTTAATTTGAATTCATAGGCTGTAGGGCGCTCCCTGTTGCCGTATTCAGCTAGTTTGATCATGTCCCAATCAAATGGAATATCGCTTAACGATGCGATAGCTGAGTTGAGATCTGCGACAACTTTAAAGTCATCTTCTAGAATTACAGCATACTTAATATTATTGTCGACTATATGCTGTAACACTTTTAAATGGCTCATATAGCAGCCAATTTCACCAGGGCTAAGTGGTTTATGATATTGCGTCCGATTTAACTCAGCAGAATAAAATTTATTCTTTTCGTCGAGACTGATCTTTGCTCCGTAAACGGCGCTGACTCGTTCAAAAGTGAGCCCTGTTGGGGCGAGTCGTTCTTGAGACTCGTGAAGTCTGTCAGTACTATTGTCAAGGTTAATAAGAAAAACAGGAGGTGTATTATTCGTCATCGGGCATTATCTCTAATTTTACTTGCCAAGGGCTGTGCTGATTTAATGTTTCTGCAACTGATAGATGGACTATCAAAGGTTCAGATGGGTGAGTGAAAATGGTACTTTTTGTTGTAGTTATCAAGCCCCAGCTTTCATTGAGGCATTTCGATAGCATCGATTTTGAGGTTGTATAAGTGTCTTTTGCAACAGAGAGTGCATCAAAACTTGTCTCGCAGTGATATCCAGTAATACCAGTTGAGTATTCACTAATCTGACATTGCTCACCGACTAAGTGATATTTAGCATACCAAGAAGTTAAAAATGGGGTGTTAACTTTACTGCCCTTTAGCGGGCGAAACTTATCTTTTGCATTTTCGACTAGTGCTATAACTTTTTCACAGTCAGTCATTTTGGCGATGTTAGCCGTTTGAGCTGTGGAAAGCGTGTTGCAGCCAGTTAAACCAATAACAAGAGCAAAAGCGCAATGAAGAGGTTTTACCATGGTGAGGTCCTTAACTATTTTTAGCAAGCATACCATGGTAAACCGTAAAGAACAGAATAGCGTTATTTCTGCCTGCTTTGTAGGCAACTTATAACACTCGACAAATCAGTTTCACTTCGTTGTAACAACACCAGCAAGTGATAAAGTAAATCAGCAGATTCATTCTCTAGTTCATTTTTGTCTGCCTTCATAGCAGCTAATGCGACTTCAACGCCTTCTTCTCCTACTTTTTGGCAGCTTCGACTGATGTCTTTGGCAAATAATGAAGCAGTATAGCTTGTCTTAGGGTCATCTTGCTTACGAGATACAATCACTTGTTCTAACTCGGCTAAAAACCCAAGGGCAGGTTTTGCTTCTCCAAAACAGCTTTGAGTCCCTAAGTGGCAAGTTGGTCCTTCAGGAATAGCAAGCACTAAGATAGAGTCTTGATCGCAATCAGTATGCGCACTCACTAAATTGAGCACATTGTTAGACTCTTCTCCTTTAGTCCATAAACGCTGTTTTGAGCGAGAATAAAAGGTGACTAATTTTTTCTCTAACGTTACATTTATTGCTTCGCTGTTCATAAATCCTTGCATGAGGATCACACCTGATGTGGCGTGTTGAACGATAGCAGGTAATAATTCTGCTTTCTCAAAATCTAGTTTTGAAATGTTGGTTGGTGTTAATTGCATAATCTGCTCGCTATATTTTGAGTGGCTAAAAATTGCTTCAACTCTTTTATATTTATTATGTTTTTGTGGAATACACTAGCGGCCAAAGCGCCATCTACGTGACTGCTTGTAAACACGTCGGCAAAGTCTTGCATGGTACCAGCGCCGCCAGAAGCGATAAGAGGTACGTCACATATTGCTCGAATTTGACTTAACTGGTCGTTATCATAGCCTTTTCTTACGCCATCTTGATTCATGCAGTTTAATACGATTTCACCTGCGCCAAGCTCTTGAACTTTCCTAACCCAATCTTGGGTTTTATAGCGTGTACGGCTAGACGCATTTGGATCTCCAGTCAACTGATAGACCAAGTATTCATCTGATTGTTCATCATAAAAACTATCTATACCTACCACGACGCATTGTTTACCAAATTCATCATGTAATTCCTTAATAAGCTCTGGTCGGGCAATGGCAGGGCTATTAATACTTATTTTATCTGCGCCTTGCTCGAGTACTTTCGCAGCATCCGCAACGGATTTAATGCCCCCAGCAACACAGAAGGGAATATCGATATGTCTCGCTATATTTTCTACCCAATTTACATCCAGTAAGCGCTTTTCAACACTGGCGCTTATTTCATAGAATACTAATTCATCAGCGCCAGCTTCACTGTATAGTTTAGCAAGATCCAATATATCTCCGACGACCTCATGACCTTTGAATTTGACGCCTTTAACAACTTGTCCATTCTTCACGTCTAAACAGGGAATTATGCGCTTTGATAACATTTTAGCGCCTCCTCAACTGTAAACGCATTATCTAATAACGATTTTCCAAGGATTATGCCGCTGACGCCAATCTTGACTAGTTTTTCTATGTCTTCTAATGAACTTACCCCACCAGAAGCTTGAACCTTTATAGCAGGATTGTGCTTGCACAGTTGTTCGTAAAGAGTAAATGATGGACCTGTCATCGTGCCATCCTTACTGATATCCGTACATAGAAAATCAGCAATGCCTAGGCTGGCATAAAAATCGACTAATTCGAACAAATCGACTTTCGCATCAGAAAGCCACCCATGTGTCGCGGGTGCCCACCCACTTTCAGTTTTATTAACATCCAGGGCGATAACAAAGTACTCAGGCCCAAATTCTTTTATCCAGTTCGATACTTCTGCTTGTTTATCGACCGCCATCGAACCAATAACAACTTGTGCGGCTCCTGCGTCAAGCCATTGCTTTACATCTTCATAGCTACGAATACCACCGCCGACTTGATAGGGTACAGATAACGCGCTGGTCGCGGCTTGAATTTGCAGCCACTGTTTATTTTTAGGGTCTCTGGCGCCCTCAAGGTCGACTAAGTGCAACTTTTCTGCACCACTTTGTTGGTAAGACATCAGTCGTTCATCTAACTGAAACGGATAAAATTGTGCGGTATCGTATTTACCTTGATATAGCCTCACAATCTGGTTTTGTAATACATCTAGCGCAGGTATGATCATCATAAATTCCTTTACAGCTGCCAATTTAAAAAGTTTTGTAACAAAGTTGCGCCAATTTTAGCGCTTCGTTCAGGGTGAAATTGCATTCCTGCATAATTATCTTTCGCTACGATTGCAGAAAAACGCTGACCATACTCACTCTGAGCAAGGGTTACTGAACTGACTGCATGCGCGAAACTGTGCACAAAATACACCTGGTCGTCGCTATTGATGTTTTCAGTTAATGGGTGCTTGATACACTCGCTTAAATTATTCCATCCCATGTGAGGTGCAGTTAAGTCTTTCACATCTAGTTGAGAGATCACGCCAGGTATTTTGCCGAGACAGTTTATATCGCCTTCTGCGGTTTTATCACAAAGTAGCTGCATACCTAGGCAAATGCCCATTAAAGGCTTTTGGTACTCATCAATTGCCGCATTCCACCCAGAGCTAGTAAGGCGCTCCATTGCCACTTTTGCATGGCCAACACCTGGTAATATTGCACGGTCAAAGTGTACCAATTGCTGAGGATCAGTAATGACTTCGGGGGTAACACCCAGCCGCTCAAAGGCAAACCGCACAGAGTTGATATTGGCACACCCAGTATTTATAATTGCAATCATAAGCACCCCTTAGAGCTTGCCGTTTGTTGGGTTATATCTTGGGCTATCGCCATTCTTAAAGCGCGTGAAAACGCTTTGAATAACCCTTCAACTTGGTGGTGGCAATTTCCATCAGACACCGACAAAATTAGACTAAACTGTGCATTGTCTGCTAAAGATTTGAAAAAGTGCTCTACCATTTGCACATCCAAATCGCCGGTGCTCTGTCGTGTGAAATTGGCATTGAGTACAAATGACGCTCGCCCAGACAAATCTAGCTGGCATTCGGCTTTACATTCATCCATTGGGAGTGAAAATCCATATCGGGCAATCTGTGATTTTGTACCAAGTGCTTGTTTTATCACTTGCCCCAAAGCAATGCCAACATCTTCTACTAAGTGATGCTCATCAATATGTAAGTCACCTTTAGCGATAATATTCAAGCCTATATTGGCGTGCGTTCTTATTTGGTCTAGCATGTGGTCAAAAAATCCTAGCCCAGTCGAAATTTCGCCATTTTTTGTTTGGTCTAGGTTGGCTGATACGCTGATCTGTGTTTCTTTTGTATTACGGCTTACAGTCGCTTGCCTATTTAATGTCGTTAATTGTGTGACAATGTGGGACCAGCTTCCTTCATACAAAATGCCTTCAATGCATAAGTTTTCGGCAAGACCTATATCGGTTTGACGATCCCCAATCACATAAGATTTAGCAAGATCCACTTTGCCAGAGCGCATAATATCGGTCAGTAACCCGGTTTTAGGCTTACGACATTGACAGGCTTGCTCGTCAAAATGGGGACATATGAGAACGTCTTCAAAACGTATGCCTTCACCTTCAAAGATCTCCATCATTTTGTCTTGTGCAATATCAAAGTCAGCAGTTGGGAAACTATCAGTGCCAAGCCCGTCTTGGTTAGATACCATGACAAGCTTGTAACCTGCATTTTGAAGTTTTAACAAGGCTGTTATCACATTTGGTAACAGCACGAGCTTTTCAAGGCTATCTACTTGCTTGTCTATTGCTGGCTCATCTATTAACGTGCCATCTCGGTCGATGAATAAATATGGACTACTCATGATTAATTCCTTACACCTGCGCAGAGATGGCGTTCAGCCAATCTTTTACAGATTTTAATTCTTGTTCATTACCAATTGATATGCGTAACCAGTTATCTTGGTTGTATAACTTAAATGGCCTCATTATTAAACCTGTGTTGGTAGCAAGCGTTAAAAGTGCTTTGTCTTTTAATTGCAAAGTAACGAAGTTGCCTTCACCACTGAGTATTTTCGACACTGCGGGAGATTGCTCCAACCAATCTATGAGCGTTGCTTTTGCTTTATTCAAGATCACTACTTGGCGTCGCATTTGTGTAATTGCGTCGCTGCATAACGCATTGGCGGCAATTTGCGCCACAACAGTTGAAACTGGGTAGGGCGCGATTACTTTACGAACCGGAGCGAGTGTATTTTTGGCGCCTAACATGAAGCCAGTACGCAAACCCGCTAATGCAAATGCTTTTGACAAGGTTCTCAATACAACTAGATTATCAAAGTCTTTGATTAATAATGCACAAGAATATGACTCAGAAAACTCAATGTACGCTTCATCAACAACAACAATGGCTTTATTTGCTAGCGATTTAGTAAGTTCAGCAATCTTTTCTACAGAGGTGACGGCACCTGTTGGATTATTTGGATTACATATAAACACCAGCTTACTACCTGACACAGCATTAATGATGTCTTTTACTTCACCATTGAGTAATAAGTCTTGAGATAAGCTGTTAATTTGAACATTGTGGGTATCGGCAGTTACTTTATACATCCCATAGGTTGGTAAGAACAGGGATATACGGTCTTTTGCCGGTTCACAATATGTACGTACTAAGAGTTCAATACCTTCATCTGCACCTCGGGTCATAATGACCTGATCAGAGTCCACACTTGCATAAGTTGAATAGGCATCGATAACAACCTGAGGTTGTGGATCTGGGTATCTATTTAAGGCGCGAATCTCGATGCACGCCTCTTTCGTATACGGACTTTCATTCGCGTTTAGCCAAGTATTGCCCGATATTTTTTCGCTTTTAGCTGAACTATAAGCTGTCAATGCTGCTATGTTGTCAGGCAATAAGGTTGCTTGTGCTGGTTTATTCGTCATTTTCTAATTGCTCCAATCTTACTTTTACGGCATAGGCGTGAGCGTCTAACCCCTCGGCCTTTGCAAGGGGGAGTATCGCCGTACTTAATGACTTAAGCCCTTTTTTCGATATTGTTTGGACCGTATATGTTCTAAAGAAATCTAATAGATTTAAGCTAGAATAAACTTTGCTATAACCATAAGTCGGTAACACATGATTGGTGCCAGATGCGTAATCCCCTGCAGATTCTGGTGTGTAGTCTCCCACGAATACAGAACCGGCATTGGTAACCAAGTCTAAGTATTTCTGAGGCTCTTTGAGTTGTAAGATTAAGTGTTCAGGCCCATATTCTGCTGAAACTTTGAAAGCTTGCTCGATTGAATCAACTAATATCAAACTGCTATTTTTCATTGCTGCTTTTGCGATGTCTGCACGAGGCAGGCATGAAAGTTGTGAACTGATAGCTTGCTGAGTTTGGTTAATTGTTTCCTGATCATTACAGAGTAAAATTACCTGTGAATCTTGGCCGTGTTCTGCTTGAGATAAAAGATCTGCAGCGATAAACTGAGGATTAGCACGCTGATCGGCAATGACCAGTACTTCTGAAGGGCCTGCGGGCATATCAATTGCGAATCCAGGTTGGTTTTGACTTAGCAATTGCTTTGCCATAGTGACATAACTATTTCCGGGGCCAAAAACCTTGTTTACTTTAGGCACTGAATTTGTTCCAAACGCCATTGCTGCAATCGCACCCGCTCCACCGCTTTCAACAACCGTCGTGATGCCACATAATTTAGCGGCATATAAGATAGCTGGATCAATGCGTTTATCACCATTTACAGGCGTCGCGAGAACAATTGTATTTGCGCCACTAAGTTGCGCACAAACACCTTGCATTAACACAGATGAAGGCAAAGGTGCACTGCCACCTGGCACATAAAGACCAACAGCATCAATAGCCTGATAGCGAAGCTCACATAGTACGCCTGCCGTAGTTTCCAGTTCGATGTTTTTTGGTCGTTGTGCTTGGTGAAACATTTTAATATTGTTATATGCGGTATCAATTGCCGCCTTCAGTTCCGTCGATAACGCGTGTGCGCTGTTATCTATCTCATCTTGCGGGACAATAAGTCTCACATTACTGCGTTTATCAAATTTCTCAGCAAATGTAATAAGTGCCGCATCACCGAGCTGTTTGACTTGCTCAATTATGTTATTAACAGTGGCTTCAATACTTGCACTGGCTGATACAGCTGGGCGCATTAGAGCGCCTCGCTGCTGTTGTGACGTCAAGTCGTTCCAACGGATCACGTGCCTACTCCATCATTTTTTCAATTGGCATAACGAGAATTGAATTTGCACCCAATGTTTTTAACTCTTCCATGGTTTCCCAGAATAGAGTTTCACTGCTGACCATATGCAATGCGACGTATTCATCGCTGCCAGCCAGGGCAAGTAAAGTTGGCTGACCAGTGCCTGGTAGCAGAGCACAAACTTCGTCGAGCTTGTTTTTTGGTGCATGGAGCATAATGTACTTGCTTTCTTTTGCTTGTTTTACGCCTTTCAAGCGCGGCATTAACTTTTCAATTAAAGCTAGTTTTTCAGGATCTTGAAGTGATGGGTTTTGAATAAGGCAAGCGTTAGACTCTAAAATTGTTTCTCCTTGCATTAAACCATTGGCTTCTAGCGTCGCGCCTGTAGAGACTAAATCACAGATCGCATCAGCCAACCCAGCTCTTGGTGCTACTTCCACCGACCCGGTAAGCATCACAGCGCTTGCATTTATATTTTCACGCTTAAGATATTGCTTTAATATTTCTGGGTATGTTGTCGCTATTCTTTTACCTTCAAACCATGATTTTGATTGCTCACCTAATTCTTGTGGCCACGCAAGTGCTAAGCGGCAATAACCAAAATCTAATTTGGATAGCTTAATTACATCAGCGCACTGTTGTTGATTTTGTCTTTCGGCTTGAGACTCTACAAGGACATTTTCACCAACAATGCCGAGGTCGCATACTCCGTCCATCACTAAACCTGGAATATCGTCATCACGCACACGTAATACATCGATAGGCATGTTGGTTGAGTGCGCAATTAAACGCTGTTCACGTAAATTAAGTTTAACGCCAATTTGTTTTAAAAGGTCTTGGCAGTCTTTTGATAAACGGCCTGATTTTTGAATTGCGATACGTAGTCTATTTGTGTTGCTCATAATTTATTTTCCTTAAGTTATAAAACTAAAAACCCCGAGGGAACCTCGGGGCGAAAATAAGCTATGATTTTTTGCTCGCCGGAGGTTCCTTTTAGGAATAACCCACCAGCGAAATACCTGACAGGTTATCCCGATGAATGATGATGGTGATGTATAGCTGTCATAGTATTGAACATGGTTAACTCTTCGTTAGTATTTGATTACGTATATAGATAAACATATTTACAGAAAGTAACGCAAGCTTTTTTTATATAAGCTTTAGTATATCTTATAACTGCCGATAATAAGTTAAGGTAAACGGTAAGAGATGAATCAAATGGATGCACTTAAACCATTGTTGTTTAACATTGTTCGTTTAGAGGTTCAGCATAAACCATTATTTTATATAGCTGGGGTACAAGAAAGTGCAATTGATAGAGTAAAATTAGAGCGTGCAAAAAAAGAAGAAATGAAAAAGAAAAAACAGCACATAGATGCAAAAAACAAACAAATTAGCAACAATCAAGACCCTGAAAGCGACAAACACCTTGATACATGGGCATAGTGCTTATGTACTAATAAAAAAGTTGTAATTTTTAAGCCCTTCAAGATATAATTATTTTTAACTTACCAATATCATTACACTTTTACCTACTTAAGTGGTGAAAAGAAAAATGCAACGGACATGCAGTTTATTTAAGGTTGTAAACATGAGTCTTACTATAGTTCAAAAACTCTATGCTGCATTTTTTGCAGTATTGTTTTTACTTTCTGGCACTTCTGCTTTTGTAATTATTAAAGAAATTCAGATATCAGACGTAACAAAAGAAGTTGCACGTGACGACGTGCCTGGTGCATTTGTTTACATGCAGCTTATCGATGAGCTCGGCGATGTAAATACGGCATTGTATGCAATAGTAAACAATGTTGATGGCGCCATTCTTACTTATAATAAAGATAAAAATGAGTTATTAGGCTACTACGATCAATTGTATAAATTAGAATCTAAAAAGCCCGCAGATAGACGAGTTATGGCAGAAATAAAAAATTTAATTGATGCCGTATTAGACATGTCTAATCAAAAGATAATTAATTCAACTGCATCTATGGAAGATAAGCTCAGGACTTTAATTGATGTTGAACAGCGCTATATATCTAAACTAGAGGATATGCTGGAATTAGGCGCGAATGAAGAAAGGGATGATACATCACGTGCAATGAACAAAATTCAGAACGAACTAGATTTACTTAATAAAGTGCTGGTGGTGATTACTCTTATTGCAATTGCCATTAGTGTTGTGATTGCGTGGCGGTTGGGAAGCTCTATATCGAAACGTTTAAAGTTGGTAGCTGCACAAGCGGAAAACATTGCCCAAGGCCGTTTAGATATTATGCCGCTTACCACAGGTAATACGGATGAAATAGGTGCTTTATCATCCTCTATAAACGATATGCAACGAGCTTTGACAACATTGGTAGGGCAAATCAAATCGGTAACCAGTGAGGTTGGTAGCAGCAGCTCAACGCTCGAAACAATTAATCAGCAAGTGGCTGAAGGGATCAAAGGGCAACAGCAAAAAGCAGATCAAATCTCTACTGCTGCGGCACAAATGAGTAGCTCTATTGCTGAAGTAGCCCATCAAAGTGTTGACGCAGCTGACATTGCAAACCAAGCGGGTAGCAGTGCAAGCCATGGAGGAAAAATTGTAAACGAAATGGTGCTAAGTATTCGCAACGTATCAACCACTATTCAAGACTTGTCAGACTCAGTTGGTAACCTGGGGCAACGTGGTAAACAAATTGGCGAAATAATCAAAGTGATAAATGAGATTGCGGAACAAACTAATTTGTTGGCACTGAATGCTGCGATAGAAGCTGCACGTGCTGGTGAACAGGGGAGAGGGTTTGCCGTGGTTGCTGATGAGGTAAGAGGATTAGCAAGCCGAACTGCGACAGCGACACAGGAAGTTGCGGAATCGATAAGCGCGATTCAACAAGAAACGGATATAGCGGTCTCTAGAATGGCGCAAAGTACCGATGTGGTTGATAAAGGAGTGTCATTGAGTGAAGAAGCGTTGGCTGCGTTAGAGGATATAGTGAGTCAAGCGCAGACTGTAAATAGAATGATTGATTCAGTCGCGGCTTCAGCAGAAGAGCAAGCCGCGGTTACGAAGGAAATTAGTCATGATATTGCCGATATTAATGATATAGCCACTGTTGCGGTCGGTAACTCAGTGTCTGCTCAATCTGCCGCAAATGTACTCTCAGATAACGTTGCCCATCTTGAAGATGCATTAGGCAAATTTAAAGTCTAATGCTGCAGCCAAGCGTATAGAGGTGACTTGCTCTATACGCCAACTATTCGTACAATTATCGAAACTATTCTAGTAGTACTAAAAATTTGTCTATACAACAGGTATTTTCAGAGCAAGGACCTCTTGCTTTACAGTTCTCAGGTTATAAACCACGCCAAGCACAAATTGATATGGCTCAGGCTGTTTTTGAAACAATGGAACAGTCGGGACAATGTATTGTTGAAGCTGGAACTGGCACAGGCAAAACATTCGCATATTTGGCGCCTGCACTTCTAAGTAAACAAAAAAGCATCATCTCTACAGGTTCTAAAGCGCTGCAAGAGCAACTGTTCCATCGTGACTTACCGGCTTTACAAAAAGCATTGAAAGTGGGTAAAAAAGTCGCTTTATTAAAGGGTAGAGCTAATTATTTATGCAGTTACAGGTTGAACGAACATGTAACAAATGTGCCAACAGACGATCCAGATGTTATGCATCAGCTTGCTATGGTTGCTAAGTTTGCAGCAGAAACAAGTACCGGCGACTTAGCGGATTGCATAGGCATTGAAGAGGATGCGAAAGTTTTACCGTATGTGAATTCAACCGCGGATAATTGCTTGGGTAAGGAATGTCCTGACTATCAACAGTGCTACATTCGTAAAGCGCGTGTAGCCGCAATTGACGCAGAATTGGTGGTGATTAATCATCACTTATTTTTTGCGGATATGGCAGTCAAAGATTTAGGCTTTGCAGAGTTAATGCCCAATGCTGATTGTTACATTTTTGATGAAGCACATCAGCTGCCTGAAATTGCCAGTGATTACTTTGGTGAATCGGTAAATACAAAGCAGTTATTCGCGTTAATTCATGATATTCGTTTGATTTATCGCTCAGATATTCCTGACATGCTGCAGTTAGGAAAAACCCTAAATAAATTGGAAACAACTGTCGCTGACTTACGGATTGCTTTCGGTAATGAAGGTGGCAGAGGGGACTGGCGAGAAGCGTTGGCTAATAAAATAATTTGTGATGCGTTACATAGGGTAATTGGAGATCTTGATTTTTTGTATCAGGTACTAAAGCTATGCCTAGATAGAACGGATAAAATAGAACACCCTTTTGAAAGAGTGATTAAGTTTAAAAATCAACTTGAGCGTGCGTTTGAAGTAAGCCAAACGGGTTTTAGTTATTGGTATGAAACGTCTCGTCGATTCATAACTATCCACATAACTCCGCTTGACGTATCGAGTAAATTTAAAAGTATTATTGATAAAACAGAAGCCAGTTTTGTGTTTACTTCGGCCACATTGTCAGTGGATCAATCGTTAAAACATTTTACTGCGAGCTTAGGGCTTAAGCCTACACATGAGAGCATTGTTGACAGTCCCTTTGATTATCAAAAACAAGCGCTACTTTGTATGCCGCGATATCTGCCAGAGAGCCGAGATGATGCTATGCCTCATACTCTTGTGAAAATAGCGAAACAACTGATCAATGCGGCCAAAGGGCGTACATTTTTGCTATTTACGAGCTATAGAGTCATGCACTTAGTTTATGAGGGGTTAAACACCGCAACGGAGTACCCCATTTTCATGCAAGGTCAGTCTTCTAAAAGGATCATACTTGAACAATTTGTTCGCAATGGTAATGCAGTACTCATGGGCACAGCCTCATTTTGGGAGGGGGTGGATGTTCGAGGAGATACATTAAGTTGCGTATTAATTGATAAATTGCCTTTTTCTTCTCCAGATGACCCGTTACTACAAGCTCGGATGAAAGATGCGGAAATACTCGGTAATGAGCCATTCGAGACTGTGCAGTTACCACAAGCTGTGATCAGTTTAAAACAAGGCGTTGGACGCCTCATTAGAGATAAAACCGATAAAGGTGTACTTGTTATTTGCGATAATCGTTTAGTTACGCGAAAATACGGTGAAACATTTCTGAAAAGTTTACCAAATATGCGACGAACTCGTAGTTTGGAAGCTGTAACACAATTCTTAGAGAATATAGAATAATATGAAGTATAACTTGTTAGCGATCGATGCTTCGACTGAAGCACTTAGTATAGCGATATATTATAACGGTAAAACGTTTCGTTACTTCGAGGAGTGCCCGCAGCAACATAGCCAAAAAATATTACCGAAAATTGATGCAATGCTATTGGATGCTGAATGTTCACTGAAAGATCTTGATGGTATTGCATTTGGCAAAGGGCCAGGAAGCTTTACTGGGGTCAGAATAGGCGTAGCAATAGCACAAGGGCTGGCGTATTCATCGGGTCTAAAATTAGTGGGCGTGTCTAGTTTACAGACGATGGCGCAGCAAGCGATTGATGAACATAACCAATGTCGCGTTATATCTGGAATTGATGCTCGGATGGGGGAGATTTATATTGGGGATTATAGCAAAGACGAAAACGGTCTCGCTGTATCTAACAATCAGGAAATAGTATGTGATCCGGATAATTTGGAAAATATTGTTTCATCAAGTTGTGCTGTAGGCACTGCATGGGTAACTTATCCAAACACTGCATTAAGCCATAATTTGTCAGTGCTTGAAAACGTCACATTACCTGATGCATTTTATATGTTAAAAATTGCCGACCATGCATTTAGCACAGGCAATACTGTGGATGCTGCGGATGCGCAACCAAACTACGTGCGAGATACAGTAACCTGGAAAAAGTTGCCAGGAAAGGAATAATTCGTTAAGTTTATAAAGTAGTCAACGACAAATGTACGATTAGAATGAAGACGGTAACGGTTAGTAACAACCAACATACATATCAATTGAAGCCTGTGCCTAAAGTGCCTCGGGAGAATGTAACTGCGCCGTCTTCAAACCCTCCAAACCTCGTTGCGCAAGTTAGGGATTCAGTAGAAGGCATCAAACTAGCGCAGGCATTTCAAGAACAGTCTCGTTCAACAATTTATGATCAACCCGATTTCAAGAGTAGTTTGGCTATTAGTGCTTATAAAGAGATTAATAACCAATCACGTCGAGAAGATGTAGAGTCGTTAATTGGTGTCAATATCTATGCCTAGGCATTTGAAATTTATTCACTTTAAATTATTCACTGGAGATTGTTTTATTTTCTAAGTTCGGTATTGTTAAAAGAAAATTTGAGGGGCCGTTTTGCTGAGAGCGTCGTTTAATCACTTTAATAAAACAGCTGTGAAAGTCTCGTCCAATACGCTAATTCTATCTTTACGAGAAGGATATATTGCTTTAATCCCCTTTTTTATTGTCGCCTCTTTAATTACCCTCGTTAACCAGTGGCTTGATATAGCAGCTAAAGGGTTTGACCATCATTATTTAAATCAATTTAACCAACTTGTGTGGGGGCTATTTCCACTATTTACATTACTTTCCTTTAGTTATCACTTAGCGAAAAATATTAAAATACATACAATAGCGGCACCAATACTGGTGATTAGTTGTTTTACTGCCACGACGGGTTACATTTATGTCGATGATCAAACACTGCACATTGACCATCGAGCAGGCGTACTTTACACCTTGTTTATGCCTATTTTTTGCTGTTACTCTCTGGCGTATTTTGAGCGTCTTCGTGCTTTCAAAATAGTGGAAGTAAGCACCATCAGTTTGTTTCTTAGAAAGCATGTCAATTTGATTTTTCCCTATATGTTGGTTACAACGATTACACTTTTTATCTATCCTTTTGTTGAGCAAGCCGCTGATATAGCGCTGGATTACTTAGCACTGGATAGTTTGATATTAAACCCACAAGATAAGATAAGTTTGCAGCTCATCGGCGCTCACCTTTTGTGGTTTTTAGGAATACATGGCGATAATACATATCATATTTTAGTGTCTAGCGAGTTGTCTGGTTTTATGGTTACACCTGAGCTCATTAACTACCATTTCTTTTCTACTTTTGTAATATTGGGTGGCACCGGCTGTGTATGGGGACTGATTATTGCATGTTTGTTACTTAAAAATGCTCAACATGAAAAGCATATAGCGAAGTTGTCAGCGCCACTGGCAGTATTTAATATCAGTGAAGTGATGCTATATGCACTACCTATCGTATTTAACCCATATATTTTTATTCCCTTTTTATTAGCACCAGCAATAAACGCTTTTATTTCATATCAACTTTTGATTCACGATTTTATTCCTATTGTTACACAAGATTCTATCCCTTGGTTTACCCCCGTATTTGTGAATGCTTGGATATTAACTGAAAGTGTATGGATAGTATTGTTACAAGCATTGCTAATTATCATGAATGTGGCAATTTACTATCCATTTTTAGTTGCCCACCAAAAAAATAATATGTCAGGGAAAGCGCTTGATATGCTTGTAAAACGGTATGCAGCTGGTCGCATGATAGAAGAACAAGCTGAAAGTCGCTTTGCGACACATCATGCGGAACAACAAATTTCTGGATATACATTGAGTGAAGTAACTGATGCATTAAATCACGGTGCACTTACCCTATATTATCAACCTAAAATAAATCCAGTTACGCAGGAGATAGTCGGATTTGAAGCGCTATTGCGGCTTGTGAATCCAGATAAATCTGTATCAGGACCTTGGTTTTTAGAAACTTTGGAGGAACACAACCTACTGCATGTGATTGATAACTTTGTGATAGATCAATTAGAGGTTGACTTAGAAGCATTTGCGAGTAGAGGACTTTACCCCAAAATTAGTTTTAACATTTCCCCAGATAATTTGTTATCTGGGGGCTATAAACGTGTCATAAAAGCTTTCTCTCGTTTTGCCGATCAAGTAGAGGTTGAGTTGCTAGAGTCAAGTTATATAGGAGACTTTAATAAGATGGTCGCAATAGTAACGACTTTAAAAGATAGCAATATCCAGTGTGCAATGGATGACTTTGGAACGGGTTACTCATGCCTCTCTATTTTGTCTAAATTGAACATTGATACTATCAAGTTCGACAAAAGTTTGTTACCCGATGGCAGTAACGAAAAGGCAGCGCTGTTATATAAAAACCTCGCCGATTTATGTGCTGAGCTCGGGTTTAAAACCGTTGCAGAAGGCATTGAATCTAAAGCAGATGCCCAGGTGGTGATTGCGGCAAATATTACGTGTGTTCAAGGGTTTTTATATTATAAAGCAATGCCAATAGAAGAAGCTATTGGCATTTATAAGTCAACATAGCGATAGCGTCATACTGATTCTATTTAATATAGCTAATTAACTTTTCTGCTATTTCTGTATTATTTTGTGAGCCAATAAATTTCTCATATCCTTTTCCATGAGCAAAAACCTGTACATCTATGGCAGTATGCCCACCCGTGGTCCACCCCGTGTAACTGGCTTTGTTAATGATCTGCTTGATAACCTTTTTCAATGCTTTCTCACCGCCAGATTTAGCCTCTTTTAGTAAAATAGCCGTTGCTTTGTTGTAAGGTAATTGAGTGTATTGACTCCATAGCTTTTCTAGATCATCACTTGCCATCATTTGCTTTGTTAATATTGAAGCAGAAGCCGAGACACCTTTTACCACATCACGTAACCATAAGTACTTGCCATTAGCGCCTAGTGTTAAGCCACCTGTAGAGTGATCAGCTGTAATAACTAACAATGTATCTGGGTTTTTATCGACATAGGCTTTAGCCAGTTTGATTGATTGGGCAAAGTCATGCATTTCTCTCATGGCACAGGCTATATCATTAGCATGACCACACCAGTCAATTTGGCTTCCTTCAATCATAACGAAGAATCCGTTGTCTTTATTACTATCGAGCAGTGACAGTGCTTTTTTTGTCATTTGCTCCAAGCGGTTAGGGTGTTCGTCTATCGCATACGGTAAACCTTTTGGCGCAAACAGGCCTAACGCAGGTATTTGTGTCAATTTATGCAAATCTGATAATGAATCAGCATATTGATAGCCAGCATCTGTAAACTCTTTAACTAAATTACGGTCGTCTCTTTTGAAATATTGAGTCCCGCCACCGAGTAATAAATCGACTGGCAACTTGCCTGCTATTTTATTATCGACGTAGTCATCTGCAATTTGATCATAATTACGTCTAGATTCATTGTGAGCTGCGAAGCTTGCAGGGGTAGCATGATTGATTTGAGATGTTGCGATAAGCGCGGTGACCATGCCTTTCTCTTTGGCTATTTCAAGCATGGTTTTGAGAGGCGCTTTTTTTGTGTCTACTGCTATTGCGCCATTGTAACTTTTAGTTGCAGTACTTAACGCAGTGGCGCCAGCTGCGCTGTCAGTGACGACTGTGTCATCATCTGGGTAGGTATGTGCCATACCTACTAAAATTTCATCGAATATGGTGTTATCTACATGCTTTGTTTTTGGATCGTCAATATAGTAGCGATATGCACTCGTATACGCAGGTCCCATACCATCGCCTATCATATAGATAATATTCTTCGGTTCGGCTATTGCAGCGTTACTGCATAAAAATGCGACGCTGGCTGTAACAGCGCGTAATGTCTTTTTCATGATTACTTCCTTAAGATTCCCGTGTTTGACATTAAGCAGCATATCATTAACGTGTTACATTTAACTTGTGATATGCCTTAGTTGTCAGGCAAGATATTAAATTATAAGTTGTGCAAAGAATACGGAAATAAAGTTGATTGATGAAAAAAATACGATAGACCTCCTTGGGGAACATGGTTTTTCGGCCCAAATACATGGCACGGGTGAAGAGTGGGTGATTTGTTTGCATGGCTGGTTAGATAATTCGAATAGCTTTTCTCCTTTAGTGGATCAAAAAAAAGAAGGTTATAGGTGGTTAATGATTGATATGGCAGGCCATGGTAAGTCGCAATGGCGAGGCCCCAATTCCCATTATTACTTTGTCGACTATGTTTATGATTTACTTACTATTATAGATGCTTTAAAGATTGAAAGCTGTCATCTACTAGGGCACTCATTAGGGGCACTAGTATGTGGAATGTTCAGTGCATTATATCCAAGTCGCGTTAAAAGCTTATGCATGATTGAAGGCATTGGCATAATGTATGGGGATGAAAAAGGCACTAAAGAGCAACTTATTGCGTCTTTTCGTGAACGAAAAAGAATAGACAAGAAAACAGAGTTGAAAGCTTTTCCAAACTTTGAAACACTGGTCAACCTTCGCGTGAATGTGTCTGACTTTACCCCGGAGATTGCACGGTTGCTTATGCTCAGAAACACCAAAAGTACTGATGGTCAGTTACTTTTAACAACGGATCCAAAATTAAAAACACATTCAGCATTTAGGTTTACCCTTGAGCAGAGCAAACATTTATTAAACGGATTATCTGTTCCTAGCCTTTTAATTATAGGAGACAGAGGGTATGACTTCGTTAAGAAAAACTTGCTCACCTTTAAATCTTGTTTCAAAACTTTGCAGGTTGAAATTGTCGAAGGAGGTCATCATTGCCACATGGAAAACCCCCAAGATTGTTGTGCGTTAATAGAGCGTCACCTGAATACAATTAATGGAACTTGATTGTATATTTATTCAAAATATGGGAATATCTCCTAATTAGAGTATTTGCTCAATTGTTTATGTGCCTTATTTCTATTAAGGTAACGTATTAAAAAAATAAATAGAACACAGGAGCTAAGAGTGGAAAAAATCTGGCTAAAGCGCTACCCAGAAGGGATGCCTGAAACTATCGATCCAGAGCATTATAACTCGTTGCTTGAAATGTTGGATAAGAGCTTCACTGAATTCGGGTCTTTACCTGCTTATTCCAATATGGGGAAGACGTTAACTTACGAACAAATTGATGATGCAACTAAATCAGTTGCCAGTTATATTCAAAACGTATTGAAATTGGGTAAAGGTGACAAAATTGCGGTTATGATGCCTAATTTGTTACAAACACCTATTTCAATTCTGGGCGTTTTACGTGCTGGATGTACAGTTGTGAATGTTAATCCGTTATACACTGTACGTGAGCTTGAGCACCAATTAAACGACTCAGAAACAAAAGCAATATTTATTTTAGCGAACTTCGCAAAAACGTTACAAGACGCTTTACCAAAAACAGCCGTTAAACATATTGTGCTTACGGAAATCGGCGATATGATGGGCGGCGTCAAAAAACATCTTGTTAATTTTGTGGTCAAACGTGTTAAAAAAATGGTGCCTGATTTTACCTTACCAGCAACGATACCATTTGCTGATGTGGTGGCGGCTGATCCTAATTTATATACAGTACCGGACATATCACTTACAGACTTGGCGTTTTTACAATACACCGGTGGCACAACTGGAGTATCTAAAGGCGCCATGCTGACTCATGGCAACATGGTTGGCAATTTAGAGCAGGTTTCAGGATGTTTAGACAAAGTGCTAGATAATGGTAAAGAAGTCGTTATTACCGCATTACCGCTTTATCATATATTTGCACTTACAGCGAATTGCTTGACGTTTATGAAGTATGGTGGACACAATATATTGATCACCAACCCACGCGATATGCCTGGTTTTGTTAAAGAATTGGCTAAACAACGCTTTACTGCGATCACCGGCGTAAATACACTTTTTAATGGTTTATTAAATACGCCAGGTTTTGCTGAGTTAGACTTTTCCAGCTTAAAGATGTCACTTGGTGGGGGAATGGCCGTTCAGCGTCCTGTTGCCGAGAAATGGCAAAAGGTAACCAGCAGTAAGTTAATGGAAGGGTATGGTTTAACAGAATGTGCACCTTTAGTGACTATCTGCCCTTGGGACCTTGATGGGTATAACGGGTCAATTGGTTTGCCTGCACCAAGTACAGAATTAAAAATTATATTAGAAAGTGGTGAAGAAGCAGCCAAAGGTGAATCTGGAGAGTTATTAGTAAAAGGTCCACAAGTAATGGCTGGATATTATAACAGACCTGATGCGACTGCTGAATGCCTTCAAGATGGATGGTTTGCCACTGGCGACATAGCCACTTATGACGATAATGGGTTCTTTTATATCGTAGATAGAAAGAAAGATATGATTATTGTTTCAGGTTTTAATGTTTATCCAAATGAAATTGAAGCGGTTGTTGCAATGCACGATGGTGTACTTGAAGTTGCAGCAATCGGGATCCCACACGAAGTCAGTGGTGAGCAAGTCAAAGTATTTGTTGTGAAAAAAGACCAATCATTGACAGAAAAGGATATAATTGGCCATTGTCGAGAAAATCTTACAAATTATAAGGTCCCTAAATTGGTTGAGTTCCGTGAGGAGCTGCCAAAAACGAACGTTGGAAAGATACTTCGTCGGGCTTTAAAAGAGTAGGTAAGAAACCGGCATTAGCCGGTTTTTTTATGTACAAATTTCACTAGGAGTGAACGTGCAGTATCAGTTAATTACTACGCAAAACCAATTAAATCAGTTTGTTTCATCGGTGTCTAACGCTCCCATTCTTGCAATAGATACAGAGTTTATGCGTCGCCGCACGTTATATCCGGAAGTTGCCTTAATTCAAGTGTACGACGGCTCACATTTGGCGTTGATAGACCCTTTATGTGAATTAGACTTTACGCTGTTTTGGCATTTACTGAAAGATGAAAAAGTTTTAAAGGTTTTCCATTCGCCATCTGAAGATATAGAAGTATTTCAAAAGTTTGCAGGGTTTGTTCCTCACCCAATGTTTGATACACAGTTTGCGTTGCAGTTATTAGGTGAAGGTAATTGTGTCGGTTTTGCAAGTATGGTGAAAAAGCTTTTAGATGTTGAAATCGACAAAAGTGAATCAAGAACAAATTGGTTACAAAGGCCGCTAACCGAAAAGCAGCTTGATTATGCAGCAAGTGATGTATATTTTCTATTACCCTGTTTTGAAAAAATAGCAGGACAGATCATTGAGAAGAGCTTGTTTGACATCATAATTCAAGAGTCACAATTAATTGCTTCTAAACGTGCATTTGAAGTACCAGACGACCACGTCTATTTAGATATTAAAAATGCATGGCAATTAAAGCCTCGAGATTTGGCAGTATTAAAAGAGTTAGCAGCTTGGCGCAGAGCGAAAGCACAAAAAAAGAATTTAGCGCTCAGTTTTGTGTTGAAGGAGCTGAATATGGTAGAAGTTGCCAAGCGCAGGCCGACAACTTTAGTCAGTCTAAGAAACATACCGGGTATTGAACTGAGTGAGATAAATCGTTCAGGCAAAGAGATTTTGCAATGTGTTGAACGTGGTAAAGCAGTAACTGAGTCCAATTGCCCAGAAAAGCTATTAAGACTGATAGATTATCCAAATTACAAAAAAGCAGCGAAAGATATCTCTGCAATTATAAAAATGGTTGCTGTTGATGCTGGTATTCCCGCTGATGTATTCGCATCTAAAAAGCAAATAAACCAACTATTAAGCTGGAACTGGAAGAAAACAGCAGAAGAACGGGCAGTGTTGTTGAAACCTGATTTACTACAAAACTGGCGTTATTGCTATGTTAAAAAAGCACTATCTCAATGGGATGTGTAATCGATTACTTATCACTATGAAATAAAATCAAAAAAGGCGCTCTATTAAGCGCCTTTTTAATGTGTTTCTATTTATCGTCCTTAATGTCATCAGGTAAAGTTACATTAAGCTCTAAAACAGCTAAGTCATCTTCATTTTGTTCAAATTGAACATTAACTGCGTCTGAGTCAACTTTCACATACTTGCGGATCACATCAAGTATATCCTGTTTAAGCTGAGGCAAATAATCTGGCGTACCACGTTTGGAGCGTTCATGTGCAACAATAATTTGTAGGCGTTCTTTCGCTAAAGAAGCACTGCTTTTCTTTTCTGAACGAAAATAGTCAAGTAATGACACGTTAACCTCCAAATATACGCTTAAGTAAGCCTTTCTTTTCGACGGCTAAAAACCTAAAGTCAATCACCTCACCTAGCAGACGGCTGATAGCATCACTGTAAGCTTGTCCTGCATCAGACTCACTATCTAAAACCACAGGTTGTCCGGAGTTAGATGCATTTAACACCGCTGTTGATTCGGGGATAACGCCTAACAAGTCAATAGCCAAGATATCTTGAACATCCTCGACTGAAAGCATTTCTCCATTTTCTACTCTCGTTGGATTATATCGTGTTAAAAGAAGGTGCTCTTTAACTGGCGCTAAGCCTTGTTCAGCTCGTTGTGATTTGCTTTGTAATATACCTAAGATACGGTCGGAGTCTCTTACTGATGAAACTTCCGGGTTCGTAGTTACAATGGCTTCATCTGCGAAATAAAGGGCCATCATTGCGCCAGCTTCGATCCCCGCAGGTGAATCACAAATAATGTAATCAAAACTTTCTTTCATCTCATTCAAGACTTTTTCTACACCGTCTCTGGTCAGAGCATCTTTGTCCCGTGTTTGTGAGGCTGGTAATATGAATAGTTTTTCAACACGTTTGTCTTTAATTAGTGCTTGATTTAGATTAGCTTCACCGTTTATTACGTTTACGAAATCGTATACTACACGACGCTCGCAGCCCATGATCAAATCTAAATTACGTAAACCAATATCAAAGTCGATTATGGCTGTTTTGTAGCCTTTCAAGGCAAGCCCAGTACCTATTGCAGCGCTTGAAGTTGTTTTACCAACGCCACCTTTACCTGATGTTACGACAATAATTTTTGCCATCTGAATTATCCTTTGACCAAAGCGGTAATTTCTAATGAATCATTAATTTGTTTTATTTGAGCAGGGTTGCCCCAATGTTCACCTTGGAGTGAATCACTGATCCAGTAACTGCCATTTATTGACACGAGTTCTGCCTCAAGGCGTTGACAATATATACTTGCTTCCTCGTACCCTTGCGCTCCTGCAATGGCTCTGCCACGCAGAGTGCCATAAATATGTATATTACCGTCGGCAATAACTTCTGCACCATGACTCACAGAGCCTAATACAATTAAGTCTCTGTCTTTCGCATAAATTTGTTGTCCAGAGCGAACAGTTGCCTGAACGATTTGTGCGGGCAAATAAATTTGCTTTTCTACGACTTCAGTCGCTGTTTGAGTTGGAGTAGTTGGTTTTATATCTTTACTATAGTTCAATACTGACAGTTTGGCTGATTTAGCTTGATTATGCTGTTGTTCAGTACCGTTACATACACCAACAGGATTCAGCTGTAGATCAGACAGGGTAGTTTTCAGTAATGCAAAGTCAACCTCTACCTCTTGGATTTCAGCAAGATTGACAACTATGGGGGCACCAAAAAAGAATTTTGGTGCTTGGGAAATCTTTTCATCCAGTTCACTTCGTAATCGTGCAATGTCAACGGAGAACAAGTGTAAAACAGAAAGAGTAAATAAGTTTCCTTTTAACTCAAATATTTGATCTGACATAAGCGCTCTAATAACTATACAAATTCAAGAAAGTCCAAAGGGAACACGTTAGAGTTTTGTAGATCTTTTACAAACGGACCTATGTGTTACTTTATAATAGTATTATTGTTTGGCCCCGTATTTAATACGTCTAAGCGTCGCAAAACTTTCCAAATATACTGTCTGTCATGGTATAGTGCTGATTAGACATAAGCAAGAAATTATGGGTGTATAATGCTTACTGCTGTATATAAAAGTTCAAAAAAAGCCGATACCTATCTTTATATAGAGAAACGTGACGATTTTAGCAAGATCCCTGAAGCATTGATGGATATGTTTGGGCTACCTAAGTATGTCATGATGTTTGACTTATCAAAACGTGAAAAATTAGGCATCGCTGATATAGTATTGGTTAAGGAAAAGTTAAGTGAAGATGGTTTTTACTTGCAAATACCACCACCAGAAGAAAACTTACTGGATCAGTTTAAGGCTCACAACGGAGTAGAAAGTGATTAAGACAATTTCACTATTATTGGCATCAGTTGTTTTATCAACAACCAGTTATGCTAACACACAAGAGAAGTTTGATCTGTATGTCAATGCCCTAAAACAAGAAGCGCAGCAAAAGGGTTATGAGCAATCTTTGATTGACGAAGCCTTCGCTACGGCAAAGTTTAAAAAGAAGGTGATTAAGGCGGATAAAAATCAACCTGAAGTAGTAGAAACATTAGAAACGTATTTACCTAAACGTGTGCCGCAGTGGAAAATAGACCGCGCCAGAAAATTGTATAAAAAGCATCAAGTAGAACTTGAGAAAATAGCACAAGAATTCGGTGTTCAGGCTCGTTTTATCGTCGCTTTATGGGGACTAGAAAGTAACTTTGGCCGCATTCAAGGGGGTTATTCAGTAATTAGCTCACTTGTCACATTGGCGTTTGATGGGCGCCGAGAAGCATTATATAAACGTCAGTTATGGGCTGCATTAGATATATTAAAAAACGGACATATCTCATTAGAGAAGTTTAAGGGCTCTTGGGCTGGTGCGATGGGTCAAACTCAGTTTATGCCGACCTCTTTTAATGCATATGCAGTTGATTATGATAAAGACGGACGAAAAGACATCTGGACAACAGAACTCGACGCATTTGCCTCAATCGCGAATTATTTAAAACAAGCTGGCTGGAACGACGATTTAACTTGGGGGCGTCAAGTGAAACTTCCTAAAGGGCTGAATAGTGAGTATGTTCTAAAGCGTGGAACTAAGACACGTAAACAATGGCTAGAATATTGGAAGGATTCGGAACGTTCGCTTGCTAAGTGGCAATCACTGGGGTTGCGAAAAGCAGATGGTACAAATCTACCTTTAGTAGATATTACAGCAGCTCTTGTCATGCCTGATGATATCAATGGCAGAATGTATCTGGCATATGATAATTATAAAGCACTGATGCACTGGAATCGTTCCTATTATTTCGCAACAAGTGTAGGTTACTTATCAGATAGAATTGCTTACCCTAAGATTTAGTAGGGGAATAGATAAAAAAGGCAGCCCTCCAACAGGTTGCCTTTTTGTTTGCGCTAAATATATCTCTACGTGAATAATTAGTAGTATGAAAGAGGCTGTACTTTCCCCCAAAAAACACGATATGAAAAAATCGTGTAAGTTATTATGGTAGGTACGACGATTGCGACGCCATACAACAAAAAGTTAAGTGATTCAGGTGCTGCAACGGCTTCAAATATGGTGAGTTGTCCCGGAACAACAAAGGGATAGAAGCTGTATGTTAAGCCAAAAAAGCACAGCCCAAAAATGCAAGCCGAAATGATAAATGGTTGCCAAGCTCTTTTAGTTGGGGTTAGTACTAACCGTTTGAGTGTTTTATCTTGAATAAAGAACAAACTTAAGCATAACAGTGGTACACAAAGGAGTAAGGTAAATAGGTTAGACTCGAACCAACGAGTATATACATCATTGTTTATTAAGGGGTTAATGATAGAAACCGCGATGACACCCAAAAAGGTGATCCGTCCTGCTGTTTTGCACCACTGAATAGCCTTTAATTGTAGTTCACCTTCCGTTTTTAATATTAACCATGCGGATCCAATTAATGTATAGGCGGCGACAACGCCAGCACCACTAAGCATGGCAAATGTAAATGATACGACCGTTATCTCAAATGACATGACATATAAACCAAGCATAAAGCCTTGCATAAACGCACTAATGATCGATCCAGCTTTGAAAATAGTATCCCATAGCTGTTTTCTTTTGGTTTTCGCTTTCGCCCTAAAATCGAATGCGACACCACGCAGTATTAAGCCAATGAGCATGATTGTGACAGGCAGATACAAAGCTTGGAGGATAATACTATGTGCTGCCGGGAAAGCGATAAGGGCAAGGCCAACAGCAAGCACAAGCCAGGTTTCGTTGGCATCCCAAAAAGGCCCAATAGAGGCGATCATGGTATTTGCATGTTCATCATGTTTTATTGGTAATAGAATACCTACGCCTAAGTCATAACCGTCTAAAATAGCATAAACCAAAATAGACAGTGCCATTAAGGAAGCATAGATATAAGATAACATTTCAGGACTAAGCATTGCTTACCTCCGGCATTGTTGAGTAGTCATACTCTTCGACTTGAACGGCTTTGTCGGCCGTATAAAATAGTGTTTTAATATAAACGACGAGCAAAACAAGGTAAGTCAATAAATACGCGGCAAGAGAAATAGCAACGTTGCTCGATGGCACTAATGTTACCGCTTCTTCAACGGTGAGAATGCCAGAGACTAGGTAGGGTTGACGGCCTATTTCTGTTACATACCATCCAGCAAGTGTTGCTATCCAGCCAGAGAAACTCATATACACGAGTAATTTTAATTGCCAACTGTTTAGTTTTTTATTTCGCCATAAAGTAAACCGACTAAAATACGCAACAATGATCATTAGCATACCAATGCCAACCATTATTCTAAAGCCAAAAAATACGGGTTTAACGGGCGGGTGTTCGCCTTGAAATTCATTTAGGCCCTTGATTTCTCCTTCTAAGTCATGGGTTAAAATTAAGCTAGCCGCTTTGGGTATTTCGATGGCAAAATCATTACTACGTGTGTGTTCATTGGGAATAGCGAATAACACTAATGGGAGGCCTTTTTCAGTTTCCCAAGCACCTTCCATTGCTGCGACTTTTTGTGGCTGGTGTTCAAGTGTATTCAATCCATGGAGGTCACCCACAAAAACTTGTAATGGCGCAAGTATGGCTGCAACTGTCAACGCAACTTTTAATGTGACTTGTGGTGCATGCTTGTCATCCTTTTTGAGCAATCTATAACTACTTACGCCAGCAATTAGGAAGGAAGCCGTTAAGCCACTCGCCAACAGCATGTGGAAGAATCGGTAGGGAAATGAAGGATTAAAAATGACCGCAAACCAGTCTGTTGGATACACAATGCCATCACGTAATTCAAATCCTGCCGGAGTCTGCATCCAGGAGTTCAATGACAGTATCCAAAATGCTGAAATAGTAGTACCGACGGCGACAACAATTGTGGATAGGGTATGAACTTTAGGGGAAACACGCTTCATTCCAAAGAGCATGATGCCCAAAAATGTGGCTTCCATGAAAAATGCGGTTAGAACTTCATAGCCTAATAATGGGCCAGCAATGTTACCGACTTTTTCCATAAAGCCAGGCCAGTTTGTACCAAATTGAAATGACATGGTAATGCCACTGACTACACCAAGCGCAAAGGTTAGGGCAAATATCTTGACCCAAAAACGGTAGGCTCTTAGCCAGACGGGGTGTTGGGTCAAATCATATCGTATTTTAAAAAATACCAAAAACCACCCAAGCGCTATGGTTATGGTAGGAAATAGAATGTGAAAACTAATGTTTGTTGCGAACTGGATCCGGGATAATAATAATGTATCAAGCATGACGCACCTCTGCTTTTTACGACTTTCTAAGAAGCTTATCTTTTAAATCAATGACTTTACTGACAGATGAACCTAATTTCATTAAAGATTGAAGTTGTTCAGGTGATAAGCGTTGGAGTTCAGCTGACCATTTAGTGACGGTTTCCAAAAGGTCATGAATAGATTGCATTTGGTCTTGGGCATACTCCTCTTCGGGTGTGTTGGCGTTATCTAAAATTTGGCCTCTTAATAGAGTAAGTGTTGGATCTATTTCTCTTTTTCGACGTTCTTCAAATACTTTGTTTGCAAGGTCCCAAATAGACCCGTTAGGTGAATAGTACTCTTTACGGTCCCCTGGAATATGATGAACTTTGACAAGTTGCCAAGACTGCAACTCTTTGATCCCCATACTGACGTTGCCACGGCTGATTTTTAGTGCTTCAGCAATTTCATTAGCTGTAAGTGGTTTCTCATGAATGACGAGTAGCCCAACCATTTGCCCAATTGTCCGATTGAAGCCCCAGCGACTACCCATTTCACCGCAATGAAGCACGAAATTTTCTATTTTAGGAGATAAAATCATAGTTATTAAACTTTCAGTAATTATTGAAACTTTAATATATAGGGACATTTGATTTGGATCAAGCTTTTAATGAGGATATTTTAATCAAATAATAACAAGATTGATAAGTTGTTTTATAGATGCTGTAACCTTTTGTTTTAAATTGAATAAAAATATTAGTGAGTTTGATATGAAGCTTAATAAGCATCTAAAAGGAGTGCTATATTATTGTCCTGATTTGACTTTGAAATGGCGATAGCCAGAGATATCCTAGTAATTAGTTCAGGTGGAGTTGGATTAAATTGAAGGTCTGTGACTTTGGAGCACATTCAATTTAATCACAAGTTATTGGCGTTAAGGGCGGTTTGGGCCTAACAGGTAAGCTCAATGTGCTGTTGTTACTTAGGTGACTACTTCTAAGAAGTGAGCGCCTTGTTATTCAGGGCGCTACTTTAAAATATCAATTCATCAATAAGTGTTGCCAAACAGCTGTTAACCCAAGTGCATGCGCTAAAGTGCCGGATTTTTCCATTTCTGAATAACAAGATTGAATATTCTTCTCCTCGTTGATACCTATATATTTTAACACGGCCTCTAAGTTGTTAGCTGTGTCTTGATTATATTGATACTCAAACATAGGTATTGAACTTTTGCCAAAAAAATGACCAAAGCCAAACCGAGACGCAAGGCCTGGGTAGCGTTGAAATAACGTGAGTCCTTTATTTAGTGGTTTTGACGTTTTATCCCAGTTTATGGCGCCGAGCTTTGGCGATAATTTACAAATCGCTTTTCGATGAAATGCACTACTGACTTTAAAGCTCGCTGGCAACGAGCCTATCGCAGATACGACCTCTGGGGACAAAAATGGGTGGGTTCGATTGTAGTCTTCATCTAGTAACTGTTGACCTGCAACAACCATTCTTGCAGCCCGAACTTTCAAATAGAAGTTATCGGCAAATTGTGCTGCACTATAGCTATTGTCATTCAATGCTTGGAGTAATTCACGTACTTGCGCCTGTAATTGTTCAGCGTATTCAGGAAATAATTCAAAAGCCGTACGGGCTGTTTTTCCATATTCTTCGGTGATGTAGCGCTCAACTCTTGGCATTGTTAAACGGTTTAGGCATTTCAGACCGAAAGCTGAAAAACCAGGCATTCCTCGGTCATAGTAAAAAGCTCGATATGTTTCTGCACCTGTACCCGTCAGTAACGTGTGGTTTTTTGTGGCGGCGACAAGAGAAGCATCAATTAATGCATGTGCATGGTGGATTGGGACTTCTCCTTGTCCGGCCAGCGCAATCCGTTTACTATTTTCAATTGTGACATTTCCCGCCAGATCTGAGCTGGTAAAAAGTTCGATATTACAAATACTTGCAAGTTCAGCAGCAATTTTTGCATCTGCACTGTGCTTATTACCGTAGCATAAAGCAGGCAGTTTCATATTCAAAGCTTCGCAACAAGCAAGAATAAGCCGAGAGTCAAGACCGCCAGAAAGGGAAAGCATTGGGTTTTGACAGTTGTTAATGCTTGATCTGACAGATTCTACAACGGCTTCTACAGCGTCACTAAAGTTTGTCGTGCGACTAGCTGCTTCACTTAAAGTCGCTGTTTTAAGCTTGAACAGTCGCTCAGAAGATAACGATAAGGAAAATGTTGAACTTGCGCTGATGTGGTGAGTATTTTCCAAAATGCTCATTTCATTAAAGAGTTGACCAAAAGTCAGCATACATCGCATCGCATTAGAATTTAAAGCAATGGGGCGACCTAACATTTCCACTAAGGCTTGACGGCTTGATGAAACGATAATGTTGTCAGTATCTTGATAAAGAAACACTGGAAATAGGCCGTATAGATCTGCACCAGCGTAAATAGTTCGACTCAGTAAATTTATAAATAGCCAACTTCTGCCGGCTACGGTCGGTTGTTGATTTTGTTGAACGCCATGCCAAATTTCTCGGTCGCGCGCCTGCTGTGCGACATCGCCCCAAATCAATAAGTGACCACACTCATTTTTCATTTGAACAACAGCATGAGCGTCGCCATTGTATGTCACGTCAATATCATAAAATGACTCTGACAGAGTCGCTTTTGCATGTTCTAGGTTAAACTTAACGCTTAATTGTGACATATCAGGGTCCTACAGAAACAAGAGTGATATGTTTTTAAAGCAGTTAATATACCAACAAATGATCAAAATAAAGCTTATATTAATTAGAAGGTTAGCTTTATGTATAACAGGGAGACGCGGTTAAGTTTGCAATGTGCAAACCAATATGAAAAAAGCCAGCATAGTGCTGGCTTATTAACAATTGATTGTTTTAGCGAACTGCCATCATAATGAGTCCAGGTACGATAAAGAAGGAACCTAAAACGTATCCAAGCGCGGCTGGTTTGTTGTTAGCGCCTATTTTAGCGAGCTTTTCTGCCATAATCAGTGGCAACTCACGTAAGGTTGGGATCCCATATATTAGCGCTACCGCAAATATATTAAACATCACGTGTACTAGGGCAATAGTTAAGGCAACCTCGGCAGCAGCTCCCGAAATAGAGGTTGCAGCAAGCAATGCAGTGATGGTTGTTCCTATATTGGCACCTAATGTGAAAGGATAGATTTGTCGTGTATTAAACACGCCACTACCAGCTAATGGGATCATTAAACTCGTTGTTGTAGAAGATGATTGAACCATAATAGTCACCGCAGCACCTGAGGTGATACCCGCGACAGGACCGCGACCAATCGCACTGTGTAGTAATTCTTTTGCAGTGCCAACTAACGCTTTTTTAAGCAATTTCCCTAACGTGGTTACAGCAAATAGGATCAGGGCAATACCAATGACGACCATTGCAATACCAATGGCTTTACCATCGAGAAAGCTCACGGCGTCTTTAATTACATTAACCGCAGGTTTAACAAGAGGTTTTATAAAGTTATAACTTTTAAGGGATAAATCAGCATCGCCGACAAATAAATGAGATAGACTTTCAGCAAGTTTTTGTAACATGCCAAACATAATTTCTAAAGGTAGGAATATAGCGACTGCCAGTAAGTTAAAAAAGTCGTGTACCGTGGAGGCAGCAAAGGCGCGCTGAAACTCTTCTTTTGAGCGAATATGGCCGATTGAAACTAGTGTGTTTGTTATGGTTGTGCCAATGTTTGCACCCATGACCATAGGTATAGCGATACTAATTGGTAAACCACCGGCTACCAAGCCAACAATGACGGATGTTACCGTAGAGGATGATTGCACAAGTGCGGTGGCTAATGCGCCAAGGAGCAAAGCAACAAATGGGTTAGTTGCAAATTCAAATATTTCTTTTGCACCAGCGCTACCGCCTGAAGCAAGTTTAAATCCACCACTGACTGTTCCTACCGCAACGAGTACTAAATAGACTAGAAATGCGATTGCTGCCCAATTGGTAGCTTTTGAAAATAACGAATTTTGGTTTGATTCACTCATTGTATAGTCTCAAGTGTATGTCTAGCTCATTAATTAGGCTAATATGACGTTTTTATTTCGAGGTGATTAGAACATTGAAATATTACAGAAATATTTCAGTGTGATTAGAAATTCGGCGAATGGCAAAAAGTACTGATAAATTCATTACAATAGCTCTAATGAAAGTGCGAGTTTTAAATTTAAGGTATTGATATTAAATACCTTAATATACAGTTTGGTTACAGAGGATACACTATACCTATTTACATTACTTTACAAAGCTGCAAAGGAGGGGAGCCGGAAATTGCAAGTGCGTTAAATGAGAATGCTTCTCCATATTCTCTACATTTTTTAAGATTAAGCTATTGTTAATCAAAGAGAGAATTGTGACTACAATGAAGCTAGTAAATCTACTCCTGTTGCTAATGTGTACAAATTTGTTTGCTCAGGATGTTAAATTAACACTCACCAATAAACAAGTAGTCTATTCTGTAAAACCCAGTGCGCTTCATTATAACGATTTTTCTGAGATCATTACGTCGAAACAACAATTTATTGATCAACCGCAGTTGTTATCTCCTTTCAATTTAGAACAAAAAAAACCCCATAACCAGCAGTACGATCGGTGGCTTAAAGTCACAATAGTCAATGATTCAGATACGGCATTATGGTATCTCTCATTTGGATTTGCACGCTTACCAAGACTTATGGTGTATTGGGAAGATACACCGGATGATGCGCCTTTATATAAGCTGACTGAAGGTAGTTCTTTTTATGAACGGCCGGTGTTAGACCCACAAACCTATATCCCCATAGAACTGACCTCAGGGGAAACCAAAACGCTATATGTCAGTTACCAAACATTTGCCAATGCACCAGCCAATATCCGTATTCATAGCGCTGAACATTACTTGAATACATCACAATCGAGTTTGTTGACTAACGCAGCATTAGTTGGGGTGATTGCAGCAATTTTACTGATTGTCGTTGTTAATTTGTCATTTAATTTGAATATGACAAATGTATTTTATGCTATTTGGACTCTATTGTTTTTAGCTATCGTAGTCGATATGGCAGGGTTTTCATATCAATATCTTTGGCCTCAAAATGGACTCTTTGCAGGTCAATTTTCAATTGCGTTAATGGCCATTGTGCCAATATTCCATTTGTTATTCGTACGCGGCTTTTTACAGTTACAGCATCACCATTCATTACTGAACAGTATATATATCATTGCTATTACTGTGTATTGCCTGCTGGTGCCCGTAGCGCTCTATATTGAAACGGTGTACTACAACTTGTTAACAAGTACATTTATTATTCCATTGTTTGTGTACACATGTATTTGGGCGCTAAAGCAACAAGCCCCAGGGATCCGCGTTTTTTCATTGAGCCTATTCAATCATGTATTGTTTCTTAATGTATTAACGATAATGGGTGCGAGCTATGGCAACGTATTCGATGTCTTTGAAATTGCCAGTTACATTAAAATAGGCTATTTAGTTGAGGTTTCTTTGTTTACGGTTGCCATGGCAATTCAGCATAAGTCAGTTCAAAAGCAGCTTGTATTTCAGTTACAAAACCAAGTTAATTCGCTCAATCAGACTGTTGCATTTGAAAAGCGTACATCTGAGCAGCAAAAACAAGACATCAAGAAACATGAAGCGCAACTGTTTACGGATCTATCTCATGAATTAAGAACACCTCTTACGGTTATGAAAATTCAGGTGGAGTCATTGCAGCACAATATTGTTGATAACGTTCATGATTCATATACTAAACTGATGGATAAAATTGATGAGTTAAATCAATTTATAAATTCATTGATGCTTGTCACAAGTAAGGGGGATATGCATAAGTTATTGAAGGTTGAGTCGGTTTCCTTGGGGCCTTTTATTAATGAAGTCCATCAAGAGTGTCAGCATTTAGTCGATATGCGTCATCAAAGTTTGACGTTGCATAATCACCTTAATTCTATCGACAGCTTGAGCTTTGACTCCTCAGCATTAAAAAAAGTCATTATTGAGGTGGTAAAAAATGCATTGCGTTTTGGTGGTAGAAATGTCGAAGTGGAATTGAGCTTTGTTGAGCAGGTTGATGGTATTATCATCAGAATAGAGGACTCAGGAACACCGTTGACCTATGAAGCTCACCAGCAGCTTTTCCAACCGCTTTATCGCCAAGAAGCATCTCGCAGTGCGATGCTTGGAGGTAAGGGGATGGGCTTGGCAATGTGTAAAAAAATAATAGAAGCGCATCATGGTAAAATCGGTTCTCACAATAGCTTACTAGGTGGCTTGTGCATTGAACTGATATTACCACGCAGAATCGCTTCGGCAGCGTAACCTATAAGTCATATTAACCGATCATAATGTATAAGTCGGTTTCCTTTACAGGGTAAAACTCCACGTACTCGTACATCAAATACAGCATTCATTACTTAGCGAGATCCCTACTTTATTGATCACTTACATCGGGTGCTTTATTTATGGGGGGAATGACTTGGTATTTGGTTTGTATGTGATGACTTTAATGTGTTTCATGACTGAATTCCGATAAGTTATGGTTTAGTTAGATGTTCTCTGTCAGAATCGGACACTTCTAATAAAGTGATAAGGTAATGATAGTAATGTTTAAAAACGTTTCAATTGCAATAACTATTGGACTTATGGCAAGCGGTTGCCAGTTACTTGAGTCTAGTAACTCAGTAGAAAGCACAACTAAAATTCAAAAGCTTCGCTCTGCAAATGAGAGTATGGCATTGATTGCCAAAAGTTACTTTGATGAATCAATATCACTAAGACCTGTAAGCGGTACATTTATTGGCTATACCCAATACAATGGTCAGTTTAACAAGCCGAGTACGGAAGATACTCGACAAGCATATATCGAATTCTTAAAAAAATATCAAACACAACTGTCAATGATTGATAAGAACCAGTTATCTGGGCAAAGCCTGCTGAGTTATGATGTATTGTCACGTGATTTGGCCTTTTCATTAAGAGGAACGGAATTTCCGTCTTATATGATGCCAATTAACCAAATGACGGGGGCGCATAATACGTTTGCAAGTTTGGGTTCAGGTGCGAGTGCACAGCCTTTTAATACAGTCAGTGATTATATGAATTTTCTTTCTAGAGCTGAACAGTATTTTATTTGGCTTGATGGCATCATTGATAATATGCGGTTAGGTATTAAAAATGATGTTGTATTACCGCAAGTGTTAAGTGAAAAGCTCTTGCCGCAATTCAAAGCACATATCGTAAATAAAGCAGAAGACTCTATTTTTTGGAAACCAATCAAAAAGTTACCAGAATCCTTTAAAGAAGCAGAAGTTGCAAATTTACGTTCAAGCTATCGGATTATGATTGAGCGATCACTTGTACCTGCGTATACAAAAATGGCACGCTTTTTAGAAGAAGAGTATATACCGAATAGTCGCAGCTCTGTTGGGATAAGCGCTATACCAAATGGCAATGCATGGTATGAATATCAAATAGAACAACATACGACACTTTCACTAAGTGCGGATGAAATACACCAAACAGGTCTAAACGAAGTTCAACGAATTCGTAATGAAATGAACTGGGTTAAAGAGCAAGTACAGTTTCAGGGAGATTTGCAAGAATTTTTCATTCATTTAAGGGAGAGCGACGAATTTTACTTTGATTCTTCGCAAGACTTAATCGCAGCTTATGAAGATGCGAAACGTAGAATTGACGCCAAAGTTCCTTTGTTATTTGATGTACAGCCTAAAGCAGATTATGTCGTAAAAGCTGTTGAAGCATATAGAGCACAATCAGCCGCTGGCGCTTCATACGCAAGCCCTGCTCCTGATGGCTCCCGACCCGGTGTCTTTTATATAAATACACACAATTTAAAAGCACAACCTAAGTTTTTAGTTGAAACATTGTCAATTCATGAAGCCGCACCAGGGCATCATTTTCAAATTGCCTTACAACAAGAGATCAAAGACTTACCGTTATTTAGAAAGTTTGGGGGATATACTGTTTTTTCTGAAGGGTGGGCCTTATATGCTGAAAGCTTAGGGAAAGAACTCGGGTTATTTACTGATCCTCTAATGTGGTATGGCCGGTTAGTTGATGAACAATTAAGAGCGATGCGCTTAGTTGTTGATACCGGCTTACATGCCAAAAAATGGACCCGTGAACAAGCAATCGAATTTATGATTAATAACTCATCGATGGCAAAAAGTGATGTTATTGCTGAAGTGGAGCGTTATATCGCGTGGCCTGGCCAAGCTGTATCCTATAAAATAGGGCAGTTTAAAATTCAAGAGCTTCGAGCGCACGCTCATAAAGAATTAGGTGAACGGTTTGATATTAAAGCATTTCATCGTCAGTTATTGATCGATGGTGCGTTGCCTATGGTGTTACTTGAGAAAAAAATCAAGGCATGGGTTACGAATCAAAAATAGCGACTAGCTACTTAAAAAGCAAAAGTTCAAAAATATTATTTTGAACTTTTGCTTAAACGGCTGATGTTGCGTAAAATCGCGGCTTGGGGCAATCAGAAGTAGTGTATACGTGACTAAAAGACCGCTTTGGCTTTCAACAAGCCTTGAAAATATGACACAGCAGCAATGGGAATCTATCTGTGATGGGTGTGGGAAATGTTGTTTACACTCTTTCATTGATAGTGATGAAGATGATGAATTTGAAAGTACTGACTTTCTAAGAGAAGGTGAAGAGCTTATTTATACGAGCTTAGTGTGTCAGTATATTGATGAGCATACTTGTGGTTGCACACGCTACGAACAAAGACAGCAGCTTGTGCCATCTTGTGTAAAGTTGACAAAAGAAAACCTCAAAGACATATTTTTTATGCCACAAAGCTGCAGCTATCGCCGTTTGTATGAAGGTAGAGGTCTTGCAAGTTGGCATCCTCTGCTTAATGAAGGAGATAAAACCAAAATGCACCAAGCGGGGATCAGCGCCAAGGGCAGAGTCACGAAAGATAATATCGTGAACATAGAGTCAGATTTCGAAGATTACATTGCGGATTGGCCACAATTTGATTGTGATTAAGCGTGCTTTATAAAATGAAATTGATATAACAAATAATTAAACAGTAAAAGAATATAGGGCTACGCCTTCAAAATCTTACAGCTTCAATGCATTAAAAAGCAATGAAATAGGGCCCTTAAAACGGTTAAAATAGCGGGAGATTTAACGGAATTTTCGCATGAGATCTTAGACTTAAAAGTATCTTTAGAAATACTTGATCTATCTAACTCACGATAGCTTATCTTTGGATTCACAGCCTTTAAGCGCATCAAAGCTATTTTAAATGGCGTATTGCTGATGAGTTACGTACTCGACGAACAATCGTCAGATTAGCTCAATTGAATAAAGTAAACAGTATTTCCCCGTAGAACCTGTCCAGATGTGATCATCATGGCCACGAGCAATCATGGGTGAGTTTGAATGGTAAGCGGATAAAAGTACACCTAAATTAGCCTCAAAGCCAGGGTCTGTTTTTTTAAGCCAATAGCCATCAGCACAACTGATTTCCGAGTTACTAATTTTAAAAACGACATCTCCACCACCATGTTGTGAATATGTAATCACCGTTGTTACCGTACTAGAACTCGATGATTTTACTGAGGAAAACGCCTGAACACTAAGCAATAAGGTAATAGAGGCAAGTATAAATAACCTCAGCTCTGGATAAGCGAATTTGCTCAATAAAGCCATTTTTCTCACTGTCGGCGTTGCTTTCATTTGTAATAGCCCGCTATTACTGCATAAAAGCGCCTTGATATTGAATAAAATATCATCATTGGAATATACGTAAGTTTGTTTTCAAAACATTTTCTATTCCAAAACCCTTACCCAAACCTGAGGTTAAATAGTTTCATTGTAAACTTTTTTGTGTTTTTGGGCTCGTTAGCTTAAAAAGTAAGAGTTCCTTAAGTCTTTACTGAACAGCCCGCAATAATAGCATACTTGGAATAAAATACATTCCGGAAACACAACCGCAATCTATGTAAACACCCTGAGTATTCGTCCTATTAGTCTATAACTGGATAAAAGACATATAGTGCTAGTTTATGGCGTGTGGGGTAGACAGATTGTTATTTTGACCCCTCCCATCGAGCTTTGTTCTGCACTAATGTCACCTTTGTGAAGAGCGACAATTTGTTTGACTATCGCCAATCCGATCCCGTGACCGGAAGTGTTGGTCGTCGCTAAGTTAGGTGCTCTATAGAGGTGGTCAAAAATATGAGGCAAATGTTGTTTACTGATTGTAGGTGCAGAGTCTTCAACAATTAGCTCGAATGATTTTTTAGTAACATTTAGCTTTACCGCAATAGTGCCGGGCCGATGGGTATATTTAATGGCGTTATTGAGTAAGTTAGAAATAACCTGACGGATCCGTACAGGGTCAATGTATACTGCGTCAATATTAATTAAATTAGTGAAACGATATTCGAATGTATGTTGTGTGATTAGCATAGGCAACTCTGTTTCAAGTTGCGCTGAAAACTCAGTCAAACACTGTTTTTCTAATGCTACTTTAAAGGTCGCTTCTTCAAGTAATGCAATACCAGCTAAGTCATTCACTAAACAGTTGATGTCACCCAATTTATTATCAAGCCGCTCTAAGTTTTCATCATCTCTTGGAGAGATATTATATTGCATGGCTTCTAGTTGCAGTTTCGCAGCGGTGATAGGGGTGCTTAAGTCATGAGCGATTTGAGAAAATAATTTGTTTCTTTGTAAAAGAATTTGGTCTAAATAGGCGTTTTTTTGGCTGAGTAATGTTTTGTTACTGTGACTTCGCAAAAAGAAAATGACAAAAATCATACTGATTAGAACCAGTGCCAGCAATATCATCAGCGCATGATTCTGAGAGTTCGTTAGCTTAGCTTGTGTGCTAGAGTGGGCTAATTGACTATTTTTGATTAAGATGTCTTTATTTAAAGACTCTAACGAGTTTTGTACATAAGCCAATTCTTTATCAAGGTTTGTACTTGCATATTGCTTTTCGAGCTCCGAGAGCTGTTTTTGCCATTGATACGCAGTTATGTAGTTATGCTCTTTCGCTGATAATTCACTTAACATTTTAACCACAGCAATTTGGGTTAGGTTGAAATCATGCTTTTTTGCTTGTTTTAATACCTGTTTGGCAAGGTGTTTTGCCTGTTGTGTATTATCAAGTAAATAATGTATGCGACTTAGTTGAAGTAAACTGCTATTTTTAAGGTGATAGTCACCTTCGGCTTTATTTGCAACGTTGACAACATCAGTTTGAAGTTTGAGTGCCTCTTTTAACTTATTTTGTGCGGTGAGTATGAGTGATAAATTATGCTGTGCCCACGCGACATTGCGCTCACTTTTACTTGCTTTAAATGCATCAATTGCTTTTAAAGCATAGCGTTTCGCTGTGTCTTGATCACCTAATTTGTGGATGTTGAAACTGAGTTGGGTCAGGCTATGCCCCATGTGAGATAAATCCCCTGATTTTTTGTCTATTTCATACGTTTGTTTAAAGTAATTTACCGCTTTTTCATATTGGCCGATGTCAGAATACGATACAGCTATAGCATACAAGGTACCGGCCTTTTCATTGTCATTTAGCTCAAGTGACGTTTCAATTTCGAATTTCTTTAGCTTATACATGAGCGCCAACTTTATCTGATCGACTTGCTCAAGTAATCTTGCAATACTGTGATATAGCTCTGGGAGTAAATCAGGGGTGAGTTGTGCTTCAAAATTACTTAGATGGCGGTTTATTAAATTTATTCCCTCGTAATAGCGACCTGTGTTGTGGTACAAATTCGCTATATCGTTAATTGCTTTGGTATGTAGAGCAAAATCGGCTGATTTTTTGACAGTGGTAAGTGCATTGTTAAAGTGGGTTTCGCTGGCTGCATAATGGTGGTTGTTATAGAGTATCTTACCCAATGCAAGCCTTGTCTTTGCATGCTGTAAGGTATTTTCTTGCGACTGTAACAGCATTTGCTCAAGAATGTGTAGTGCTTGATTCCCTTGCCCGGTGTTGTCCAGCGATTTAGCCAACAATATAGTAAAGTCAACTTTCAGCTCTAAGTTCTTGGACTCGCTAATATGTGTATTTATTGAATTTAGAAATTCAATGCGATCAAGGTGATTATGCAAGGTGTGGGCGTGGAGTAACTGCGTACTAAGCGCACTCTGTTCTATGGCTAAGCTTGCATTTACCCAAAACAATAAACAGAATATAACCCTTGCCAAATTTGAAACTCATTAATCGTCGATAGACAAGTTAGAATATATTAAATTCAGCTGTGTGGCTAGAAAACAAGGAGTTCAGTTAGAAATAGGTCGAAGCTAACTCTTAGTTGAGTTAGCTTAATTACGCTGTGCGTGTTTATGTTTTAATATCGTCCCGTGACGGCAAGGCTGAAAATGCGCCTTTTCGAGTCACTGCAAATGCGCCGCAACGACTTGCATGCTTGATAAATTGCGCTAATAACTTAGGGTCGGTGATAGCCATTTTATGCTCGTGTTTAGCCATAAGTTGCGCAATAAGCCCACCCATAAAAGCATCACCGGCTGCTGTTGTATCAATTGCTTGCACGGCGGGTGGTGTCACTCGGCCATGTCCGTTTTTAGTGAAATACTGAATGTCGTTACCACCATCTGTGATAATAAGGCACTTTACATTTGCTTTCATGATAGCATCAATTGTGGTGGTTTTTGGATGGCCTGCATGGCTATGCTGATTTAAAAACTCAAGCTCCTCTCTTGCTAGTTTCACAACATCACTTAATGAAATAACATGCCATAGACGCTCGATAGTATGATTTAAAGACGACCACAAGTTGACTCGCAAGTTCATATCGAAACTGGTCGTTAAGCCATGCTTTTTGGCTTGAGTAAGGGCATAGATTGTTGACTTATATATATTTGACTCTGTTAAACTATTACTGCAAACATGTATTAACTTATGCTCATGAAACATCTCAGGATTAAAATCATCGATTCTAAATAATAAATCTGCTGCGGGCGGACGATAAAAATTAAAGCTACGCTCACCATGTTGATCCAAAGAGACAAAGGCGAGGGCGGTCTTGGCTTTATCAGTAAATAAACAATATTTAGTATTTACTTGATGGGATTGTAATTCTTGGTTAAGGAATTCCCCAAACATGTCATTACCTAACATGCCACAAAAGCTTGTACTAATGCCTTGTTTTGCAACGGCTACTGCTACGTTTGCCGGAGCACCACCTGCGAACTTGGTAAATGACTCAGGGGTTTGACCGTTAGACAAAAAATCGATAAGGGCTTCCCCAAAACATACAACACTCATTATGCTTGCTCTTTTAATGTATAGGCGCGTAAGACCTCATAACAGGCCCCCATAGTATGATAGTCCGTTTTTCCAGCAGGACTTTTTTCATCGCTATATGCGCGGTTATCTTGCGTTAAGATACGATACCATGCACCATGAGTATGGTCGATCATATGTTCCCAGCTGTATTGCCAAATTTTGTCGTACCATTGCCAATACTTATTCTCACCTGTTTCTAAAGCTAACAGGGCAGCGGCTGAAAAGCTCTCTGCTTGTACCCAGAAATACTTGTCTCCATCACAAACGCTATTATCAGGGGCAAAACCGTAACAGATTCCGCCATGCTCCTTATCCCAGGCATGCTCTAAAGCTGAATCAAACAATGATTTTGCTGTCGAAACCATCCAAGGCTCACTTTTATGGCGGTGCAAGATCAGTAATAGCTTGGTCCATTCAGTTTGGTGACCTGGCTGAAACCCCCAAGGTCTAAATAGATGTTTTGGATCGTCTTTGTTGTAGTTCCAGTCGATTTGCCAGTTTGCATTGTAATGTTCCCAGACGAGGCCATTGGCTAGTGCGGCTTTTTCGACCGTCATTGTGTATGCAAGGTCATAGGCGCGAGTTAAAAACTTGTTATTATTTGTGGCTTCAAAGCACATAAGTAACGCTTCGCACATATGCATATTAGCATTTTGTCCACGATAAGGGTCAGCATTGTGAAAAGCACCATCGTATTCGTCGAGGTACAATTTGTGTTCTGGCAAAAAGTATTTTTCTTCAAGCAGCTGCCATACGCGCTCGATTGTTGTGAGTGCACTATTTAAACCCGCTTTAAGTGCGACCGCATTAGCCAATAAAACAAATGCTAATCCATAACAATGGTTGGTCGTATCTTTGGCTACGCCGTGCTCAATCAACCAGGCATAACCTCCATTACTTTGCTTGTGAATGTCCTCTAAATACGCTATCCCTCTAACTATTTGTTCGAAGTAACACTCATTTGGCTGGTCTATGTGAGCCATTGCATAATTAAATACGAAACGTGTGCTCGATACCAAGTGACGCGTGTGTTTGTCATACACATGACCATCGTCATTAAAGAATTGATAAAACCCACCTTGCTGGTCAATACAATTTGGGTGATAGAATTTCATGGTAGTATTGATGTGCTCACGCAAAAAATCGGCACTTCTAAAGTCTTGTGGCATCCGGCGCTCCAAAAATATAATGATAATTCACTTTATCATTATTTAAAAAAATATGGAACGATCCAATAAAACATTTGTGATTTTCTTGTAACAGTGTGTAGAATCTGGCTATCCCTTTTAATGGAGTATCTCTTGTGAGTGAAATTAATACTAACCAAAGCTTTATCGCTGGTGGAAACGCACAAAACCAAAACTATGCGTTGCCTTTAACCGCTATGACGACCTTATTTTTTCTATGGGGTTTTATTACGGTTTTAAATGATGTGCTTATTCCGCGTCTAAAAGATGTATTTGACCTTAGTTACACAGAAGCGATGATGATTCAATTTTGTTTCTTCAGTGCATATTTCATCGTTTCATTGCCTGCTGGTATGTTAGTAAAGCGGTTTGGTTATAAAAATGGCGTGTTGAGCGGCCTTATTGTCGCATCAATAGGGTGTTTATTGTTTTACCCCGCTGTTGTGGTGCACGAATATTGGCTCTTTTTAAGTGCATTATTTGTGTTAGCTGCTGGGATCACTGTTTTGCAAGTGTCTGCGAACCCATATGTCGCAGCACTTGGACCAGAAAAAACGGCTTCGAGTAGGCTCAATCTCGCACAGGCACTTAATTCATTAGGTACAACAATAGGGCCAGCAGTTGGTGGGTTTTTGTTATTTGGTGGGGCCGGTGCATTGGCCGCTGAAGCTGGTGCGGACGCAGTTAAAGTGCCGTATTTAATGCTAGCAGCTGCGCTATTGACTATCGCAGTTGTGTTTGCCTTTTTGAAATTACCAGAGATCACCGCTCATACTGAAGAACAAGACTGTAAAGTGAAAGAGCATAACTTGTTAGAAGCCCCCCACTTAGTGATGGGTGTCGTTGCGATCTTTTGTTATGTGGGTGCTGAAGTCGCAATTGGTAGCTTTTTAGTGAATTATTTTTCTGAAGGGCACATTGCAGGTCTTGCTGAGCATGAGGCAGCTAAATACATCAGTTATTATTGGGGCGGGGCAATGATTGGTCGCTTTATCGGTTCTGCTGCCTTACAAAAGGTTGCTCCTTCTAAAGCATTGTTATTTAATACGATATGTATTGTCATTTTGCTCGCTGTGACGATATTAACGGATGGTACTGTTGCTATGTGGTCTGTACTTGCCATCGGCTTATTCAACTCTATTATGTTTCCGACGATATTTTCAATTGCGATTGAAGGGCTAGGATCGTTAACAAGTAAAGGCTCAGGTTGGTTATGCTTAGCGATAGTTGGTGGTGCAATCGTACCGTTACTGCAAGGTTTATTTGCGGACTTTGTTAACATCCAGCTTAGCTTTATTATCCCTGCGATATGTTATGTTTATATTGCTTGGTATGCCATTAACGTGGTTAAATTATCAGAACGCTGGACGCGTAAGGTAAGCTAAGATCACTGACTTATCGTGATCAGGCAAGCATTCGCTTGCCTTTTTTATATCTGTTAACAAAATTCTATCGCAATTGTATTGAATACGTATTCATAATCGGTGTAGTATAAATCACCTTGGAACGATCCAAAGAAGTTTAATAATAAAGGAGAGGCAGATGCAACGCTCAGTATGGGCTTTCGCAATCGCAGTTACTGCAACAAGTGCGTTAGCAAATTCAAAAGATACGAGTAATACCCAATGGGTCGATACATTTATCGGTACTGGTGGCGATGGTCACACATTTCCAGGTGCCGTGGTACCTTTTGGGATGGTGCAACTGAGCCCTGATACAGATAACCCGATGCGCGGCGAGTCTCAACAGTCAGAGATTTATAAACGCTGTGCTGGCTATCATTATGATGACCATACTATTACTGGTTTTTCCCATACCCATTTTTCAGGCACGGGTCACTCTGATTTAGGTGACTTATTGGTTATGCCGATGACGGGCGATATTAAAACTTCGGCGGGGACAGCCAGTCACCCTGAACAAGGTTATCGTTCGCGATTTAGTCATGATAAAGAATGGTCAGAACCAGGATATTACGGTGTTGAGCTGCTTGATTATGATGTCACGGCAGAAGTTACGGCGACCACGCGTGTCGGTATGCATAAGTATACGTTTAATAGCGCTGACAAAGGTCATGTTATGTTTGATCTAACCGCAGCAATTTACAATTTCAAGAATAAAGTGATTTGGAGCGATTTACGCAAAGTAGATGACCACACCTTGGTCGCTTATCGTGCTACTAATGGCTGGGCACGCAACCGCCAAATGTACTTTGCGATAGAATTTTCGAAGCCAATTAGCGAATATAAGTTTATTAATGAAGATAACAATCGTTATCGCTGTATGGGGTGTTTAGGCAAAGAAAAGCACTCAACCATCGAAAACCAAGCTGTTAAGCAAACAGCGGGAAAGGCTGTAAAATTTGTTGCATCATTTAATGATGTTAAAGGTGAACCACTTTACATTAAAGTAGGGTTATCCGCAGTGAGTCGTTCAAACGCACTGGAGAATCTAAAAGCTGAGATCCCTGACTGGGATTTTGACAAAACTCGCCAAGCAGCTAAGGCGCAATGGGCAGAGCATTTGGAGAAAGTAGATGTTGGAGGAACTAAGGCACAAAAACGTCAATTTTACACCGCACTTTACCACACTCTACAAGCACCAAGTATTTATCAAGATGTGAATGGGCAGTATAGAGGTGTTGATGGTGAAATCCATGAAGGGAAAGGGTTTGAGCATTACACGTTATTTTCGCTGTGGGACACATATCGTGCATTACATCCTCTGCTTACATATATCGCGCCAGAGCGGGTATCGGGGATGATCCAGTCTATGTTAGTACATTACCAGCAAAGTTATGAAAAGATGCTACCTATTTGGTCATTCCATGCACATGAAACATGGACAATGATTGGTTACCATGCCGTATCTGTCATTGCTGATGCCTATTTGAAAGGAATACGAGATTTTGATACTGACTTAGCAGTTGAGGCCATATTAAGCACAGCAAACAATCCTGTTTATGACGCTATTCCCGAATATAAAAAGTTTGGTTATGTACCCATGGACGTATTACCCGAGTCTGTTTCGATTACGCTGGAGTATGCATATAATGATTATGCAATAGCACGTTTGTTTGAATCTATGGGTAAAACTGAATTATCAAAAGAGTACTTTGCACGTGCTATGAGTTACAAAAATGTGTTTAACCAAGAAACAGGTTATATGCGAGGCAGAGACAGTGCAGGTAAATGGAATCCAGACTTTAACCCATTTGAGGCTAAGTATATGGGGCCATTTACAGAAGGAAACTCAAAGCAATATAGCTTCTATGTACCACAAGATGTTGCTGGACTTATTGACTTAATGGGGGGAGATGAAAAGTTTGAGCAACGGCTAGATGCTTTGTTTGATACCCATTTGTCAGATGAGATGATCAAAGAACATGAGGATATTGCGGGCCTTATTGGTAATTATGCACATGGAAATGAGCCTAGCCACCATATTGCATATCTATATAACTATGCAGGTAAGCCATGGCGAACACAAGAGCGTATACGTCAGATAATGGACACATTGAGTTCAGATAAACCGGATGGGTTAGCTGGAAATGATGACGTCGGGCAAATGTCTGCTTGGTATATTTTCTCGGCGATGGGCTTTTACCCTGTATCACCGGGCGATTTAAGCTATGCAATTGGCGCACCGCAAGTTGAAAAAGTAACTTTGAAGCTGGCGGGAAATAAATCATTTACAACGTTTGCAAAAGGATTGAGTGAGCAAAATAAGTATATCCAATCAGTGACGTTAAATGGTAAGGCGTTTACTCGGAATTACTTAACACATAGCGATATTGTTGCCGGTGGAGAGCTACGCTATGTAATGGGGAACAAGCCTAATAAACAGTGGGGTAAGAATATAACAGCGCGTCCACCTGCTTTATCGGAGTATCAATAGTGAAACATCGATTAAATATTATCGTCAGCGGATTTGCTTTATTGTTAAACCCGAGCCTATTTGCGGCGGCACCAAAAGAGGTTGAGTTATCTTTAAAGCCAGTAACTTATATAGGCGATATTCATTGGCAGAAATTTTCTTTACCTAAAGTTACGTTGACGCGCAAAACGAAAATAGAAAATACGCATTGGGATAGTTTGAATAGCACACTAATTCAACAAATTAGCTATAATGTCGCACGATTATTATACCGTGATGTAGCCAAAGCCCCAAAGTTACCAACGCTAAGTATAATACTCGAAGATATGAAGGGAGTGGCGTATAAAGAGGGTGACTTCAATGGCGCGGTAATTCACGTAAGTGCTCAATATTTTGCAACATTTGCGGCTAAAAATAGTGCGCAAGCCGTGTATGATGAATTAGTTGGGGTGCTCTATCATGAAATAGCGCATGCCTATCAGCTTGATGATCATAATTATCAAGAGATTGGTCCCGTGATTGAAGGCATCGCAGATGTAGTTAGAATGAAGGCCGGCTACGTTGATTTCTCACATCGCAAGAGTGGTGGGCAATACGATAGTGGTTACAAAACCACAGCTTTCTACCTGTATTGGCTAGAAAAAAACCATCAGCCGAACTTGTTGATTGACCTCAATGCTCAGCTTGATCCGCATGACAAAGTAAAATGGAGCTGGTCGTTATTTGCTGAAAAGACCGGAATATCACTCACTGAATCTTGGCAGAGATATCAAAACTCATTGTAAACAACTGTGATTTTGCTTACCCCTAGCAAGGACAAAAGTTGTGTTGTTGTACCAAAGGTGAGTTAGCTCACCTTTTTTATTTTGTATTTTTAATTATTTTATGCAGTACTAAATCAGTAATTTACTAAACTATCAGAAGGATTGTCCGATAAGTAAGAGACATATGTTCTCATTTTTGCTAATTATGGGTAGAGTGGGATATCAAGCTTACAGTTGATAGTAGTCCCTGCAATAAATACAAAAGAATAGGCTCAGGATGTTCAAATCGTTTAAGTTCACAAGTAAAGTCACAATCGCAGCATCATTGGTTCTTGTCATTGTACTGGGATTGTTTACCGTTAATAATTTTGTGTCGATGCGCACACAAACGCAAACTCAGTTAACTGCCGTCCTTCAAGAAATATCTCATTCAGTTTCCCAAAATATCGCCAACTGGCTAAATGATCGATTACAAGTTGTTGAGTCTGTCGCATTGGGTCATCGAGAGTCTGATAGTGAAGAGCAGGTTCTTAGGCGCTTAAAAACGGCGGATGTCGCAGGAGACTTTAAAAATGTGTATGTCGGAATGCCCAGTGGTAAATTTGTGTTAGATGATCCGAGTATTCAGCTTCCGGCAGATTATGACGCGACAACTCGGCCATGGTACAAATTGGCGCAGTCAAAACGCAGCACAGCATTTACTAACCCGTATATTGATGTCACAACAAATGAATTAACTATTTCAGCAGTGGTTCCTATGTATGATGGTAGCGCATTTGCAGGTGTTGCTGGTGGTGATATCGATATGGCAACGATCACTGAGATTATTACTGAAATTGACTTTTTAGGGTTTGGCTATGGTTTCTTACTAGATAATAACGGTCGTATTTTATCTCACCCTGATCCTGCATTTAACGACAAACCAATGGCAGAGTTGTTTGGTAGCCACGTGCCATTAAATGAAGTATTTATTGAGCTCGAGATTGACGGCCAAGATAAACTGGTTTCTTTTATTGAAATGAAAGGAATCAAAAATGTTGATTGGTATTTGGGTGTCGTGATCAACAAAGAGATTGCTTACTCTTCAGTGTCGTCATTTAGAAATATGGCGGCTATTTATATGCTCTTAGGTGTGGTCGTTATTGTGGTCATGTTACAAGTGTTACTCAAATACTTAATGAAGCCGGTTGTTAATCTTAATGAAGCGATAAAAGACATTGCACAGGGTGAAGGTGACTTAACACGCCGACTGGTCGTAGAGAATGATGATGAGTTTGGTGAGCTGTCTAATTACTTTAATCTATTTATAGACAAGATCCATAACTCTATTGTGCAGGTGCGTGATACAACAGTGTCACTTGATGACTCAGTAAAAAGTTTGGTAGACCAAACCCAATCCACATTGAATATGTATGGCGACCAATCTAAACGTACCGACAATGTTGCTACGGCGATTAACGAACTGTCTTCTAGTGCAGTTGAAATTTCGAATAATGCAACCCATGCATCGGAACTTGCCAGCGAGGCAAACCAGCTGAGTAACGATAGTCAAACTGCACTCAATGCAAACATTGCGGAAATTGCATCGCTCAGTGACAAAATGTCAAAAGCGCAATCGACAGTCGATAGTTTAGATAAACACTCAGCGAGTATTGGTCAAGTACTTGAAGTGATCAAGAGTGTGAGTGAGCAAACTAATCTGCTAGCGCTCAATGCTGCGATAGAGGCTGCTAGAGCAGGAGAAGCCGGGAGGGGATTTGCTGTCGTAGCAGATGAAGTTCGGCAGTTGGCTCAAAGAACTCAAGAGTCGACCCAAGAAATCGAAAATACCATTGTTGAGTTACAACAGGGATCTGCATCAGCAGTTGCTGTGATGAATTCGAGCCTTGATGACTCCGCTAAAAGTGCGGTCCAAGCGACTGCAGCGGGTGATAAAATGGGGGAAGTAAGTCATGCGATTGAGTCAATTGATGGTGTCAATCATGCTGTTGCAAGTGCGACGGCTGAACAAAATGCGGTTATTCAATCACTTGACAGCGATATCCACCATATCAGTGACTTGAGTGTTCAAGGGGCAGAAAATTTAAATGGTACCTTGGCTGAATGTAAACAGTTACAACAGCAATTTGATGAACTTGAAGAAATGGTATTGAAGTTCAAAGTATAAACAAAAAAATTTAAGGAACCAGCAATTATTTGCTGGTTTTTTTTTTGCCTAATAAATGCGCCCTCACTGTTCAGATTCCTTTAATAATGCTGTACCTGAAAGGGTTGGTTTCTCTATTGTGACAACTGTCATTTTTTTGTATTTTTATCGCAACACGTTTGTCATTAAACGACTTTAGACTGCTCGCAACTTAATTACTAGAAAACTAAGGTGTATGCGATGAAGTGCGTGAAACCCCTGCTACTTGCAACTGTATTTGCAACTACAGCAAGCGTTCAAGCGAATGACTTACAAAAAGTCATAGACAAGAGCAATGTGATCAATGATTCAGCTCAAACTACTCAAACAAAAATTGATTCTATTTCAGACTCAATGCAATCTCGTCTGCAAAAATTCAAGACGCTTAATAAAGAGATTGACGGGCTGACAGTTTATAACGCACAACTTGATAAGCAAATCGAAAACCAACTGAGTGAAATGAGTGCAATTAATGCCTCTATGGATCAGGTGTCGGTTATAGAACGCCAAATTACACCTTTGATGTTAAGAATGATCACAGGTCTTGAGCAATTTGTCGCTCTTGATGTGCCATTTTTATCTGAAGAGCGCGCGGAGCGCGTTGAAACACTTAAAAAAATGATGGAACGAGCTGATGTGACATCGAGTGAAAAGTTTCGCCGTGTTGTCGAAGCTTATCAAGTTGAAGTGGATTACGGCCGAACAATCGAAGCTTACACCAGTCTACTAGACGTAAATGGTCAAGAGCGAGAAGTAGACTTCTTACGAATTGGTCGATTAGAGCTACTATATGTGACCAAAGATGGCTCTCATGCCGGCAGCTGGGACCAAAAAGCGCAGCAATTTGTTGCGGTTGATGATACTGCGATTAGTCAAATAAACAAAGGGCTGCGTATTGCTCGCAAACAACTCGCCCCTGATATGCTTACCCTACCTGTTCACGCGTCTAAATAGAGGTTCAAGATGAAATTTTTAAAGCAGTTTAGCCAAAAAGCCATCTTGGCAGCAACACTGGCACTATCAACAAACGCATTGGCAGATCAAGCGTTGAACTTAGATTCGTTACTTAAAACATTAGAACAAGGACAAGCAGCTCAAACAACGCAAAACAAAGCGCGCGAAGCAGACTTTCGCGCTAAGCAAGACCAACAAGTGTCTATGCTAAATGCCCTTACGAATAAGCGTAACGGAGAGCTATCTCGTTCAGAACGATTAGAAACATCATTTGAAGAAAATGAAATCAAGCTACAAAACTTAACAGATACCTTGTCAAAGAGAATGGGGTCTTTAAAAGAGCTATTTGGTGTGTTACAGCAAGTCGCGGGTGATTCGAGTAACAAGTTTCAAACCTCTGTGGTTTCTGCACAAATCCCAGGTAGAAGTGCTTTCATGGATGAAATGGCGAAAAAAATGGGCTCTTCATCGCGCCTTGCATCTATCGAAGACATTGAAAAGGTGTGGTATGAATTGCAACGAGAAATGACAGAGCAAGGGAAAGTATCTCGCTACAACAGTGAAGTGATTGTTGCTGGTGGAAGTAAGGTAACGAAAGAGGTATTGAGAGTTGGTGCATTTAACTTAATTGCTGATGGCAAATATCTTACGTATAACCCAGTAACAAACACAACATCTGAACTTACGCGTCAACCAGTTTCTCGATTCACAGAAACGGCTGCTGACTTGCAATTAGAAACGACGGGCACGGTTGCATTTGCACTTGACCCGACAGGTGGCTCTATACTTGGTTTGCTAGTTCAAGCACCCAATACACAAGAGCAAGTTCATCAAGGTGGTGCGGTTGGTTACGTGATCCTTGGCGTAGGTGTACTTGCACTGCTGATTGCGTTAGAGCGATTTTTCTCTTTGATGGTTATGGGGGCAAAAATCCGTCGTCAACTTAAAGAAGATGTGGCACGAGATGACAACCCATTAGGTCGGGTTATGAAGGTGAAAGAGCAATACCCGAATGTTGCTTATGACACCCTAGAGTTAAAACTGAGCGAAGCTATTTTGCGCGAGATGCCAAAAATCACACGTAATTTAACGCTTATTAAAATTATATCGGTTGTAGCACCTTTATTAGGCCTGTTAGGTACAGTGACCGGCATGATTAACACATTCCAAGCAATTACATTATTCGGTACAGGTGACCCTAAATTAATGGCTGGTGGTATTTCACAAGCACTTGTTACTACTGTATTAGGTCTTGTTGTGGCGATTCCAACGGTATTTTTATACACGCTGTTAAATACGCGTTCTCGTAACTTGCTACTGATACTACAGGAGCAAAGTGCAGGGATAATTGCTGAGCGTAGCGAAAAAGGAGCGTAATCGTGGTGCTATTGATTGAAGCAATCAATACGCTGCGAGAGTTTTTAGACACAGGTGGCCAAGTTCTCTTGGTCATCGGTCTAATAATCTTTGCGATGTGGTTGCTAATTTTAGAGCGGTTCATGTTTCTATTCGGACGGTATCGCACATACAAAAGAAGTGTTTTAGCACTTTGGGAAAACAGAGCTGAGCGCAATAGCTGGAATGCAGAGCAAATACGCCAAGCTCAGATTTCACGGGTTGGCATTCAGTTAAATGCAAATTTATCTTATATCAACGTTATGGTCGCATTGTGTCCACTTTTAGGTTTGTTAGGTACGGTTACCGGCATGATAGAAGTGTTTGATGTGATGGCTATAACAGGCAGTGGTAGTGCTCGCTCAATGGCATCAGGTGTATCTAAAGCAACGATCCCTACGATGGCAGGCATGGTTGGCGCATTATCAGGTGTTTTTGCATCAACGTATTTACAGCGCAAAGCAAAACGCGAAGTTGAGTTACTAGAAGATAAAATGTTACTTGACCATTAAGTGGTCAAGTATAGGAGGAAAATATGAGAGCCCCATTAGCAAAAGTGTTTCAAGAAGAAGAAGCCGAAGAAATTAACATGACCCCAATGTTAGATGTTGTATTTATCATGTTGATATTCTTCATCGTCACAGCATCATTCGTCAAAGAGGCAGGCATCGATGTAAATCGCCCAGAAGCGGCGACTGCGGTTAAAAAGCAGCGTGCCAACATCTTAGTTGCAATTTCCGATACCGGTGAGATTTGGATTAATAAACGACAAATTGATGTCCGCGCAGTTCAAGCGAACATTGAGCGTTTAAAAGCTGAAAATCCCCAAGGTAGTGTGGTTATTCAAGCCGATAAAAAGGCCACGACTGAAATGTTGATCAAAGTCATGGATGCGTCTCGTGCCGCTGGTGCGTTTGATGTATCAATTGCTGCACAGGAATCATAACTATGCGTTACTTAATAGCACTTGTGATTGCAGGTGTTGTTACTTTCTTCTTGTTCTTGGGTATGCAGGCGCTTATCCAAGGAGGGGAAGGGGCAATGACAGAGCCTGTTAAAGGAAATGTACTTGATTTTGTGCGTTTGAAAAAAGAAGAAACGGTACAAAAGAAAGAGCGTAAACCGCAAAAACCACCTACGCCAAAAGAGCCGCCACCACCAATGGATGCGCCCCAAATGCAAAGTAATAACCTCGATGCTGCAGGTGCTGATTTTGATTTCAGTGCAAATGTAGAGGCTGATGTAAATCTGGAGGGCGGGCTTGCACTAGAATCGAGCGATGGTGAATATTTACCGATTGTTAAAGTAGCACCTGTTTATCCACGTCGCGCTTTGTCTCGGGGAATTGAAGGGTATGTGATTGTCGAGTTTATAGTGACTAAAAATGGCACGGTTCGAGCACCTAAAGTCATCAATGCAGAACCCGAGTCTATCTTTGACCGCGCAGCACTAGATGCCGCACTAAAGTTCAAATATAAGCCTCGAGTTGTTAATGGTGAAGCTGTTGAAGTAGCGGGTGTGCAAAACAAAATATCATTCCAAATAAACGGTTAATTGTTGCGGACCGAGGATGCGATTATGAATAAAATTAAATTATTAGCACTGTACGGTGCCATGTTTGTGACTGGGACTGTGGGACCAGTAATATTATCATTGACCCCAATGACTGATGTAGGAACAGCGTTTGCTGAAACAAAAACCAAACGGGTTCCAGCTTTAAGAGAAAAAGTATATAGCCAATTGGCCCGTGCTCAGAAGCTTGCCGATGATGGAGATGTCCAAGCCGGACTTGAGGCACTTGATGGTATTAAAGAGCGCGCATCAAGTATGAACTCTTATGAGATTGCAATGATGTATAACTTTTATGGGTTCATTTATTATAATGAAAATGAACTAGATAAAGCCATTGCTGCATTTGAGTCAGTAGTTTCTGAGGAAGGAATACCAGAATCACTTAGGTTATCTACAACGTTTAGCCTAGCACAGCTGGCAATGGCAAACTCTGATTATAATAAAGTGAGTAAGTACCTCGATGCATGGGATGAAATTAATAATAAACCTGTGCCTGAATCTTATTATATACTCAGAGGTCAAGTACATTATCAGTTGAAGGAGTACGTTAAAGCACTTAGTTATATTGATACGGTTATATCACTTTCAGAAAATAAAGGTGATATACCAAAAGAAAACTGGTTAGTACTAAAACGCGCACTGCATTATTCAATGAGTGAACCAAAAGAAGTTGTAAGTGTGCTGGAAAAAATGGTTCGATTATATAATAAGCCTGCATATTGGATTCAGCTATCAGGCATGTACGGAGAAGTTGGTGAAGAGAAAAAACAATTAGCATTGTTTGAAGCTGCCGACCAGCAAGGATTTGTAAAATCACGCTCTGAACATATGCAATTGGCGCAAGTATACATGTTTAATGGTTTGTCATATAAAGCCGCACAAGTATTAAAAAGAGGCTTGGCTGCTGAGGTTGTCGAAAATAATGCTAAAAATAATGCATTTATCGCAGAAGCCTTTATTCAAGCAAGGGAAGATGAAAAAGCCATTCCATTTTTTGAGCAAGCAAGCAGTCAAACACAGCACGGTAATTTTGATCAACGATTGGCTGAAGTTTACATTAATTTAGAAATGTTTGATGAAGCTGCTGATGCTGCACGTAGTGCTTTAAATAAAGGGGAGCTAACATTCGAAGCGAATGCGTATGTTGCTTTAGGCATGGCGCAATATAATCTCACGAATTTTGACGCTTCTATATTAGCCTTTGAACAAGCAGAAAAGCACAAAAAATCGGCAAGGCTCGCAAAGCAGTGGATTAAATATGTTAAAAAAGAAAAAATACATGCTGAAACATTAAAGCAAGCTTTACTGTAAAAATATAATCGCAACACCAAAGCTGCTCTAGGGCGGCTTTTTTCATGTTTATTCCTTTTGTATTATAAAACCAAAACAAAATCATTATTATTAATTGCTTGTTTACATATTGTTAACCGATACTGTCGTTTAATTTTTTACTTTTAAATTAATTAAAAATTCTTTTGTTAACTTTTGATGACAGGTTGTTTTTGTAACCTATTTGTCATGAAAGTATTCTAATTTACCCCCAACGAATTAAAACACATAAATAATAAGTTTATATCTCATATTGGAGTTAGCAATGGAATTACAAAACCTTTTCAAAGTTTCGGCGATTGTAGCAGCGATGGCATTAACTGGTTGTGGTGGTGATATAGAAGTAACACCGACCGTTAATGATACAAGTGTTAATAATTCAAATAACACAACAAATAACACTGGTACAGATACAGGCGGAACACCAACTACTCCAACTGACCCTGTAACACCGACTAATCCTTGTACATCTAGAACAGTTTCTGGCACGGAAGTTCAAGGTACATTCCAAGCTCCTCATTGTGTATACGGTACAGATTTCGCGGGTAAAAACTTAGAGATAGCATCTGATATTACATTTGCAGACTTAGAGAATGATGGCGCTCACGTATTCAAAGGTGCTCTGTTAATTGGGGAAAACTGTAATACTACAACGGGTTGTTCAGTACCAGAGAATGGCCCTACTCTAAAAGTGGAAGCGGGTGCGACGCTTGCGTTCACATCTGGTGAAGCCATCATCCGTATTGCACGTGGCGCAAAAATTGATGCAATCGGCACCGCTGACAAGCCAATTTCATTTACTTCAGCAAATACAATCGAAGCGTTTGATTTAGCGAATATTGGTCCACAGTTTGCTGACTGGGGCGGTATCATCATCAATGGTAAAGGCTTAACAAATCAGTGTACAAATGTCGAACGAGCTGAAAATACTTGTAATGCTAACGCTGAAGGTATTGTGAGTCACTTTGGTGGTTCTGATAATGCAGATGGCAGTGGTCATATTAAATACGCGAATATTTGGTATGCCGGTTCAGGTCCTCGTGATGGCGGCCCTGGAGATGATTTAAATTCATTAACATTAAATGCTGTGGGCTCAGGCTCAAGCTTTGAGTATCTTCACATTCACCAAGGTTTCGATGATGGTATTGAATTCTTTGGCGGTGCTTCGACGATTAAAAACATCGTTGTGACGGATACACAAGATGATGCAATTGACATTGATGCAGGTTGGAAAGGTAAAGCACAGTTTATCTACGTACAGCATGGTACTATAAAAACTAAAAAAGACGTCACGTATCAAGATTCTGATGGTAACCCAGCGTTAATTGCGGCTGGCTCTGAAGGCTACATGGGTAACAATGGTTTTGAAACAGATGGTGAGAAAAACAAAGGTGCTGATTATAGTGAAGTACCAGCATCAAACCCAATGATTGCAAATGTGACTGTAGTAACGACCGATGGAAAGTCTATCCGTGACAACAGTTCATCTCAAGCTGCAAAATTTGATGATGCTATTCAGGGGCAATACTACAACGCGTTGTTTGTGAAATCAGCAGCCGCACAAGGTGGTCAAGATACAAAATGTATTGAATTTAAAGATTCAGATGCGGCAGCAAACGCAGAAGCAGATACACTTAATTTCCACAACTCTGTTTTAGCATGCACCGCAAACTTTAAATCAGGTTCAGAGCCACTTCCAAATGGCGAAGGTAAAGAAGAGTGGTTTAAAAATGCTGGTTCTAGCTTAGTGTTAGATGGTGCACAAGATGTGCTTGCAGCAGATGGTTTTTCAACTAACTCAACATCAACAGCCATTACGATTACAGCAAATGATTTAAGCTCATTAAATGACAGCTTCTTTACACCGGTTAACTATATCGGTGCTGTTTCAAATGCTGATACATCGAGCGAATGGTACAAGTGGGTTCAAAAAGCAGTAACAGCTGCTAACAACGACTAATCATACCGATTTAGGTTGTTATCAAAAAAGTAGGCGCAGTGGTTGCGCCTTTTTTATGATTTTTGGCAGGAATGAAAATGAATAAACACATGAAACTTAAAAAAATAGCGTTAGCTGTTAGCACCACACTGATGGTGGGCGTTTCAATGCCAACACTTGCGGCAGAAGAGCAAACAATTGAAGAAGTCGTGGCGGTTGGAACACGTTTGCAAGGCAGTGCAGCAGCGGTAATTGAAGAGCGTAAAAATCAAGCATTTGTTGCCGATATTATGGGAGCAGAGCAGCTATCGCGAACAGGTGACAGTGACGTTGCGTCTGCTTTGAGGCGAGTTACAGGGCTAACTTTGGTCGACGGTAAATTTGTATATGTTCGTGGTTTAGGGGAGCGATATTCAAGTGCCCGACTAAATGGCGCTTCGGTACCAAGCCCTGATTTGACTCGAAATGTTGTACCGTTAGATATTTTCCCTGCGAGTATCATTGAAAGCCTAGCGGTACAAAAAGCTTATTCACCATCTATGCCAGCAGCGTTTGGTGGTGGTAACATCGATATTCGAACCAAATCTGTACCGAGTGAGTTTACGGCAGGGTTTGAAGTTGGCGTTGGTCAAAATTCAAATGCAACAGATGGATTTACTTACAACCGTGGTGTAGGCGGAATTCCTGAAGCTTTAAAACAGGGCGTTGTAAGATATAGAGGTGATTTCAGTTTAGCTGGAATAGTCGATAAAGACGCATTAACAGGCAGTGAGTCTCAGACTCGTGCTGATCAAGCCGGCTTAGTCAACAAAACGTTGCTACTATCGTTACCGAGAGATATCACTGTAAAAGAAGAGTCGTTATCTCCAAATTATGATTTTAAAGCAAATATTGGTGATAGTTTTGAAGAGCCGTATTTCGGTGGCACAATTGGTGCAATGTTAGCAGGTTCTTATGACAAAGATTGGCATTACAGCGACCGAAACACAGCCGTGGTTGACGAATCATTGCAAAAAGGTTGTAGCACAACCTTAGTGAGTGCCGAAGATGCCAGTAACTCATGCTATGTTACAGTGAAAAACTCGAAAGTGACCACAGAGAATGAACGTATCAATGGTGTGTTCAATATTGGCTATAAACTCGACCAACACAGTGTTACATACTCAAAAATATACCTTGAAGATAACGAGGATGAGCTTGAAATCTCTGTGCTTGAGAGTCCAAATGGCAGTACCGTTAGAACGATATCTGGCACCGGTGAAGCACAGCGTCAACATAAGTTCAATTATGAAGAACGTACACTTGATATTGACCAAGTAATTGGTCAACATACGTTCCTTGACTTGGGGGGGATCGGCTTTGATTGGCAGTATACTGAGTCGACGGCAGAGACTGATATCCCGACCAACATCGATTATAAATTTATTGATAGCTACAATGAAGCTGGTCAATATGAAGGGTCGATTGTCACCGGAGATGATAACCGAGTCACTTATAACTTTACTGATATGGAAGATTATGTAAAGTCGTACAGTGGCAATGTGACATTACCGCTTACATTTGGTAAAACGGAAGTCACCTTAAAAGCAGGGTACGATTTTACTGACAGAGCGCGGGTATACAATACATCGAGTTTTGTTATTAATAATGAGACGGGCATTTCTATTCCAGTCAATTCTGAAAGTGGTGTGCTTGGACTTACTGGGTATGTAACGGATGAATTTGTTGGTAATAATGACTTTTTCTTAAGTTTCAATGAGCCAACGGCGCCAAGTGCCGATGATTATATTGCAGCGCAAAAAATAGATGCTGGATATGCTGAGTTCGACGTGTTTTTTGACAATACTTGGCGCGTAAGTGGCGGTATTCGTTACGAAGATTTCAAGCAAGTGTCGATCGGTACGTCTAGTTTGATTTTTGATAGAATTACACAAGGCATTTTTTATGATGCTGCAAAAATTGAAGCTGGCACAGTCAATGATGATGACTTTTTTAGTGCATTGTCACTTACTTACCTAGCTGACAATAATTATCAAGTGAGATTTGGCTATGGTGAAACAGTTGTCCGTCCAGATTTGCGTGAATTAGTTGCCGTTGCATATTTTGATCCGCTAACCGATATTAAAACGTTCGGTGTTGCTGGCTTAAAAAGCAGTGATTTAAAGAACTATGATGCACGATTTGAATATTATATGGATAACGGAGATAACTTCTCTGTTGCTGCATTTTACAAAGATATTACTGCACCAATTGAAACCATTTTAAAAGTGGGTGATGAAGATTATACCGCAACGTTTGTAAATGGGGACACTGGTGAAGTGTACGGTATTGAAGCTGAATGGATGTATGATTTATCAAATGTAACCAGTGGTTTGTTTACCGCGGGTAACATTACACTGAGTGATTCTGAAGTGTCGATTAATCCAGCTCTAGCAGGCAATTTGACCAACCCGACTAAAAGAATGACCGGTCATTCTAAGTACGTGGTTAATATGCAATTGAACTATGACTCTGTGGACGGAATGCACAGTGGTTCTTTGGTATATAACGTATTTGGTGAGCGGATCCTAGCATCAGGCATTGGTGGTAGAGAAGATGCTTTTGAGAAACCATTTCACTCGTTAGATTTAGTGTATACTTGGTACCCAGATTTTAACTCTAAAGTTAAATTTAAAGTGAAAAACTTATTGGGTGAAAATCAAGAAGTGACACAATCTGGTTACGCGGTTCGCCAGAAAGAATCAGGTACGGCAATGAGCATAAGTTATAGCTATGAATTCTAATTAATTCACTAAATAAAACAAAAGGCTGGACAAGTGTTCAGCCTTTTTTGATCCTCATAAAAAACCACTATCTTTTTGTATAAAAGTGATAATTTCAATAGACTCTCTGCAAGTTATTTTGTATAGTACGCCACATAAAAATAAACATTAAGTTCATAAGCTTAATGACATTGTCACCTTTATAACTATAGGTGAACAAATCGACCCGGATATAATAATAACTAATACCAGGTTGTCAGAACCGAGTTCTTTTTTAGCGCTACTGGCGCTTGATTGGGACAACCTTTACATGTTGTATCCAAACCCCGCTTTGCGGGGTTTTTTATTTCCCTCCTTTTGTTTATTGTCTGTTCCAATTTTATTAGTATAAATTTCAATTATTAACCTAATTTTTCTTTGTTGCGTTAGAAAGCATGAACTGAGTAAAAGTTGGTAAATCATTGGCTGTTCATTTACAGAATATGTAATAACTTTTACTCATTAAAGAAACGCTAGTAGTCGGTTAAGTTATTTGGTACTTTTAGACGTCTAGACTCACGCAATGACTCTAAATAACTTATATAAAGGTAAAATAAATATGAATAAAGTAGGACTCGTTGGTTGGCGTGGCATGGTTGGCTCTGTATTGATGGATAGAATGCAAACTGAGGGCGACTTCAGCAAGATCAATGCGCATTTCTTTACCACATCTCAATCTGGAGAGTTGGGGCCGAATTTTGCAGGTGAAGCTAAACCATTGCTAGATGCAACCGATGTTAGTGCTTTATCTAAGATGGATATTATTATTTCTTGTCAAGGAGGCGATTACACTAAATCTGTGTATCCAACATTGCGTGAAACGGGGTGGCAAGGGTATTGGATTGATGCAGCATCCGCTCTGCGCATGGATAACGACAGCATTATTGTTTTAGACCCAGTCAACAAAGATGTCATAGAGCAAGGGCTAGAACAAGGCGTTAAAACGTTTGTTGGTGGTAATTGTACCGTCTCACTGATGCTTATTGCTTTAGGTGGCTTATTTGAACAGGATTTAATTGAGTGGGTAAGCCCAATGACGTATCAAGCTGCATCTGGTGCGGGGGCTCGAAATATGAAAGAGCTGATCACTCAAATGGGTGAAATACATGGTTCAGTTGTACAGCACTTGTCTAATCCTTCATCTGCTATTTTAGAAATTGATAAGCTGGTTGCCAATAAAATTAAGTCAGATGATTTACCTAAAGATCAGTTCGGGGTGCCATTGGCAGGAAGTTTGATCCCTTGGATTGATGTGCCTATGCCTAGTGGACAATCAAAAGAAGAATGGAAAGCACAAGTTGAAGCAAATAAAATACTTGGCTCAAGCTGTTCTCCAATACCGATTGATGGTTTATGTATACGTATTGGTGCAATGCGGTGTCATTCACAAGCATTAACAATAAAGTTGCGAGATGATATCAGCGTAGAGCGAATTGAAGAAATCCTCGAAGGCCACAATGAATGGGTCAAAGTTATCCCTAACGAAAGAGATGTCAGTGCAGAGGAACTTACCCCAGTAAATGTAACGGGCACTTTAAGTGTCCCTATTGGGCGTATTCGTAAATTGACGATGGGCCCTAAGTATATTAGTGCATTTACTGTCGGTGACCAATTATTATGGGGTGCTGCTGAACCTTTACGTCGAATGTTGCGCATTATTACAGGGTAATCGTCATGGTGTTGTAAAGGAGAGGACATTCTTCTCCTTTATGTCAACAGATACAGCTAGTAACGAAAGCTCTTTCCGTAATTCATTTACCCTTTGTCCAATATTTATTAAATAATTGTGGGTAGACTTGTTTCAGTAGTTTAGGTTTACTTTTGAACTTTTTTCCCTGAGGCGCAAAATTAACGACATTGTGGTACGGTAACTCATTGCCGTTTCTTTCCTCGTATAATAACCCTGAGACTAAATCTAACTCATCACAATAGGGATAAGGGAGTCCGTCTTTTAGCGGGATATTTTCAACGCTAATAAGCGCGTCTGGATCCGATATTATATTATCTACCGTTTCCTTACCTTGTGTGAGTAGCCAATTGCAAAAGTCTAAAAAGTCATATTCTGTATTGCACCCACAGGTTACGAATGCTGCGCCCCAAATATCCCAATGCCATAACCGTCTAAGTTGCGTATTATAGTGGGTATCAAATGCTTCAATATCGTCATTTGAGAGACTCTCTAATAGTGATTTGAGGTGGCTATTTTTATCTTCAATTTCAACATCAATGGTAATGGTTTGCCAAAACAGGTCTAAGTTCATTGCTATATGTACATCGTATATCTCTGATACGAAGATCATAGCATAGACAAGGACCTTATTGATAAACCTATAATTATCGATTTGTTGGGGAAATTAGTGTAAATTTGCGCATACTTTGATGTGGGAGGACCTCTTGCGTTAAGTTCACGGCTAAATTTAATATGAAACCGAAGTATATAGAGGCGTTTATGTTCGATAATGGGTTTGCATGTATAGGGTTAACCAACCCAAAAAGTCCGAGTAATGTTGGCGCGGTAATGAGAGCGGCAGGTTGTTATGGTGTAAACTCTGTATTTTATACCGGTAAACGTTTTGATAATGCGCGTAAATTTGCCACTGATACTAAAAAGGTTTATCAGAATATTCCATTAATTGGTGCAGATACATTGGAGTCGATGATCCCGCTAGGAGCAACCCCTGTCGCAATTGAGCTTATTGAAGGTGCAAAACCATTAACGGAGTACACTCACCCTAAAAGTGCTTTTTATATGTTCGGACCAGAAGATGGCTCCTTAGCAAAAGAGTCATTGAAGATGTGCCAAGATGTGATTTACGTGCCAACACAAGGCTGTATGAATTTGGCTGCAACCGTAAATGTTGTATTGTATGACCGGTTACTTAAGTCTGGTGTGACGTTTAATAATGATGAGATCATCCGTGGTAGCCGAGACAATAACAACAATATTGTATTGTCAGAGCTAATTGCCCGATGAATTTTCTGGGCAATGTATGAGCAATTAAAAAAGTAGCATGCAAGCCTAAATTTACTTATCGTTTTGTAATGCGCTTTTCCAGTCACAATGTGACATATTAGTAATTAAGCTGAGATTGATTTTACGTGGTTTTAGAGTTGGTGTTAGGCTGACCTCAACAGCTAATTTCTCTGCGAAATAGAACTTAACTAATTGTTTTATTCTGCGACTTTCTAACATTGAAAATTCATTCGCGAGGCGTACTTTAAGCCGGTTATCTGTTACAGGTTGGCCTTTGGCGTGATGCATTGTACGTATCCAAAATAGTAAAGCTTGTTTTGCTTTATTGGGAAAAGCATTTGTTAACGCGGCAATTGGTTCATATAAACGTTGATAGTTGACCACTTGATTTTGTAGAGTAAACAAAAATAACAAATTAAGTCCAGCAGTAACATTACCAGCGCGATTGTCATTATTTTGGTGCCCCTTTAATGCACGTCTAAAGTACTGCTCAGCTCGCTCATACTCTTTTTTGTCTAATGCGATTACCCCCAAATTATTGGCAATTGTTGCGAGTTTGGCTTTATTGTTGTGTTTAGTAGCAATCGAAGTAGCTTGCGCATAAAGTGATTCGGCACGGCTATATTTTTTTAAATGCCGAGCAACTAGCGCTTTACTATTAATTAGCGCTAAACGTTGTTTAGAGTTCTTAGCGTATTTCAAAGCACAACTCAAACTTGCATTCGCATATTGGGGAAAACCAGATCTTCTAAACCAAATACCAATGGCACTAAAAATAGTGACTAAGTTGTCTTTAAAATAAGCCGAATGTTGGTAGCCTTGTAATTGTTCTATCGAACTGTCCATCTCTACCAAACGGTTAGTGGAAACAGATGCGCGTAGTTTCAATAGATGCCAACGAATTTGTGTGTTATCAGTGTATGACGCTAAATTATTAACCTGATTGAGTAATGTGAGTGTGCGAGATGGCTTAACCACCAAATAGTCTTCTGCCTCATCGAGTAGAGAATCGATATCACTTTGACTTGCATTGACAAACATAGTGAGTAAAAAGGCGATAATAAAGAATGCTCTTAGGGCCATCAGTCAATAACCTCTATGTTTAGTTATGTTACTTATATCACTTATTTTTTTACTGTTTAGTGTGGCTTATTTTGTGGTTAGTTAACATTGATGCACTCGTAATTATAGTTGAGTGTTTGCTTTACGAGACAATTTATTTTGATAAAGGGCAATATCGGCGTTGTGAATTAACTCATTGATTGTATCGCTTTCACTCATTTCGCATACACCAAAACTCATTCCTAGCTCTACAGTTTTGTAGTTAACGACCTGTGGTACTATTTTTTGTAATCTGGATACAAAGGCATAAGCATCTGCTATTTGTAGACAGGGCAGTACAAGCATAAATTCATCGCCACCTAGTCTAAACAACGTATCATTCTTGCGTATCGACTCATGCATTAATTTTACAAACCGTATAAGCAACTCATCTCCCGAGGAGTGGCCATAAGTATCATTAAGCATTTTGAAATTATCTAGATCAATCATCACAAGACAGCATGTTTGCCCATACCTCGCGACTCGCTCGTGCTCTTTATGCAACACATTGAGCATCGTGCGTCTATTTAGTGCTCCGGTTAATACATCGGTTGTTGCGAGCCCTTCAGCAGTGCCAATTGCATCATTGTATATTTTGACGATAACTGCGGTGAGCATCATCACAATGCACGATGATAACGTACTGCGTAATGCAATTTCGAAGTCTAGTTGCGATATAAATGATGTTGACAGGGTAAGCCAATAAAAAAATGCAAAACCACATGCTACTTTGAAAGGAAACAACAAGAAAAGAGCGACTAAAAATGCCGGTAACCAGATTGCAGCGGCCAGAGGGGAACTTGATGCTAAGTACATTAGCATCATTCCTTCTACCACACCTATGAGCACACTATTAAACACATTTAATGGTTTTTTTAGCAGTCGTACACCGGTGATCAATAGCACTGAAATGATGATAACGACAGATATGGCTAACATCCATTGTGCGTTAAGCGCATATTTAATTGGGAAATAACACAGCAGTAACGCCGTTATAAAAACAACTGCAGCGGCGTAGCGCGGGTAACGATTCATCAAAACAGGTTGCTGTTTAAATAATTGGTCAATACCGAATTGTAATTTTGTATTCATATCAGCACTAACACCAAACGTTTTGAGAAGATAAGGTCATTGGCGCTTCTCTTCGATTAGCGCAATCATGGTGGACCAACTTATGGGTTTAGATAAGTAATAACCTTGATATGAATCGCACTGTCGATGCTTTAGATAGTCGAGTTGCTGACTGTTTTCAACCCCCTCAGCGACGACATTCAAATTGTATAAATGAGCGAGTGATAAAATTACATCGACCATCTTACCTTGATCAATACCTGAGTTATCTATGTTTGAGGTAAATGAACGGTCTATTTTTAATGTATCTACAGGAAAGTTGCGCAGTTGACTGAAAGCGGTATAACCGGTACCGAAATCATCGAGCGCGACACTAAACCCATACGCTTTGGTTTGCTTAATAATATCGATTGACGTTTGATCAAAATCAACGAGTGCCGTTTCGGTTAACTCAAACTCAATTTGTCGTGGATCAACACCTTCCTCAAGCGCCATTTTGTGAGCCATGGTTGCAAAGTGTTTATTTTTTAGTTGTTGAGACGAAATGTTAACGGCTAACGAAAATGTGTCGGTATGATTCAACGCACTTTGTTTTAGTGTTTTGAAAGCTTTTCTAATCACCATTTCATCCAACTGATGAATTAGCCCATGCTCTTCCGCAATGGGAATGTAAATGTCGGGCGTGTAACTTGAAAGTGCATCGTTATGCGTTCGGATCAGCGCTTCCGCCCCTGTAATATTACTGCCTGTTGGTCCATAAACCGGCATGAATACTAAGTAAAACTCGTCTTTTAGCATCGCATTTTTTAATAGCTCAACAACGTGAAGCTTTTCTTGAACTGCTTTTGCAAGCTTAGAAGAGTAAAAGCGGGTTTGATTCTTTGATGCTTTCTTTGCGTCATACATGGCGATATGTACTTCTTTAATAACCTGCTCATATGAAAATGCGCTCGAACGAGTTGTTAGGCCAACACAAGCATCTACGCTCAGCGAAACCCCCTGTATACAATCAATATTATTTACGCAGTTTAACAATTTAGGACTAATTGATTTTATAAGTGTGTAAGGTATAACTCCATAAATGCCGACGATAAATTCGTCTCCAGCAACGCGAGACAAGACTATATCTTTATCACCTGTTCTGAGAGGGTTGAGCTGCTCTTCAATTTTACTGGCAATCTCTTGTAATAAATAATCGCCAAAAGAGTGGCCATATTGATCGTTAATATGTTTAAAGTTGTCAACGCCAAGGCATAAAAATAGCAAATGGTTGTTGCGACTGATGCGCGCCTCTTTTTCTTTTAGCCAGGATATGAGCTTTCGGCGGTTGTATAACCCCGTTAAATGATCACTTTTGGCAATGTGTCTAAGTTGCGTTTGATGATATTCGACTTTCTTTGCATATAAAAAACTGATCACCACGGTAATCATAATGGGCACCAGTGTTCTTATTGCAGTTTCGTAATCGAGATGTTTTAAAGAAGCAATTAACGCAAATGTACACAGTGCTGTACTGACGATGATGGCAGCTTTTGCTTTGTAGTAATAAATATATCCCGCCACCACAGGGAATATATAAATGATGCCACGGCTGCCCAGTTCATAACATGCCGCAATCACAGATAAGGAGAGTAGCGCGATGAATATGTCATTGTGTATATGTTGCAACTGGTTATTTTTATACTTAACAAGAATAAAGGTAATCGCGATCACATTAATAATTGAAATAGAGGCAATGATTGGGTTGCCTCTAAGAATATGAAAAGCGGCATAAAAAATAAAACACACAAAACCGATGAAGTAAAAATACTTATTAAAAGGGACGCATTTATGCATAGAGTACCAATACTGAATTTGAACAGCTTAACACTAGCTAAAGTATTGGATGATAACAAGAAAAGCTAGTACCCAATAAAGCTAACTTATTGATATTAATATTCATAATTTTAAATTGAGCTTTAACTCTATTGTTAAACAACTTAGTGTTGGTGCATTAATAAAACTGCTTTAATTCTTTGCTTCGCACAAGTCACTAATCTATTGAAGGCCATCAGCTTACAAATTTAGAGTCTTCTCAGTGTTTCTTTAAACTAGAGTATTAGCTTTATTATGTAGATAAAAATAAACGGCCGTAACATTAAGTATGCCTTTACTGCATTTTTGCAAATTAGTTAAAAATATATTTGTTAGTTCCGAAAACTACACTAAAGTATATTGTATGCAAATGGTCTTTTTTCAAAAGAGGTGTTTGTATGTTTGCAGTTTGCTAATGACAGCGCTGTCTTGGTGGGCTGAGTTTTATTTAAAACAATATGTAGAGGAAAAAAATGGATATTTTTAATAAAAAGCACTTAAGTGCCTGTATCTTGCTGGGCCTATGTACAAACGCATTTGCGGTAAAAACAATAAGTAATGAGCAGTATCAACAATTGCTACCACAACAAGCGAATGCAGTAGATTATACAATATCATTAGCAGATAAAGTGACGGTTAATTACCACTGCGAGATCATTGAGACGCCCGACGGAGGTTACGATATTGATCGTGAGGGGTGTAATAAGCCTGGTCAATTTTATAGCATTGATTGGAAGGGAGAGTTTGGCACAATAATTAACTTATCAATAAAAGGTAAACCTTCTTCAGCAACAATGATAGAGCACAAATTGTGGGCATTGGCTTTTGCCCACGCGAGTGCGTCAAGTCGAGTACAAATGCAATATGGCTTAAGAAAGGGAGCAAGTGGTACATTCGATTTAACAAAGCCGTTTGCAACGGGTGAGCGTTTCGGAGACTATTTTGACAGACAGATGAACCCCAATTACTTTGTATCAAAAGGTTTGCAAGAAAGTTCCTTAGGCAAAGATTTACCTGCTGGGGTGGATGAGGACGATGGTGTACTACAAATTGAATATCCTGGTAGTGCATGGGCAGAATTACAGGGTGTAGTGGGCGGTGGCTTTCCATTACCTTATAAAGACTTAGAACCACAAACGGTACTAAGTTCACACACTGGACCTGCACGCAATATACTTGGCTCTTCCATAAGCAGTGGTTTTTATAATGGCTCAGCGTTAGCGATTGTAAGTGGCTCATTACCATGGAATCAGGGTTCAGACTCGTCGCAAGACTCTATGCACTTGTTCATTCAACAGTCAAAAGATGCTGATGCTTTATCTATGCTAATGTCTTTTATGTACAATCGTGGTCCTTATGCCGCAAAAGACCAAGTGCTGCGCACTCAAGAGATATTTGACCATTGTGTCGGTATTGCAGAGGACCTTGAAGATGATTGGATATGCTTTCAAAAGCAAAATGACTTTGGCGCACGTTATATTAGACAAATTCCAGATGTGACAAATACCCTAACACTTGCGGCTAAGCACTCTGCCACAAGTTATGATACCGACTTAAGTTGGTCTGATGTGAGTAACTACTTGGATGTTCTAGAAGCATATGGGTTTTATTCTGCTGCTATAACCGCGAAAGCAAAGGCTGCGGCTCAGCAGAGCTTTGATACACTCAGTAGCAATGGGGTTATTTCATATCGTACTGACTTTGGTAAAGTGCTAGAACAAATAATTGTAAACTTGCCCATTTATGAGCTTGGTGAGGGAGGCCCATACGATGAACTTGGCAAAAAACAGTTTTATTTATATAACGAGTATTCAGGTACTAGTTTGGTAGTGACCAGCAATGAAGCAGGGCAAGCCGATGTAAATGAGTTCGTGTTAGCAAAAAACAGAGTTGCTGTTGATATTAATGGCGCTTTCACGCAATTAAAAACCAGCGATGGTGTAGCTGATTGTACTGCTCAGGCAAACACCGCACTACAAGCACTAAAGGCATCAACAGACGAAGCTTACGTTTCTCTGAGCGCTCAAATAACATTTGCTATCAATGATTCGGGGGCATGTACGTTTGAGAGTGGTCCGCATACTCCTCCACCACCGGTTAAAGATGGCTATTGGGATGCAAGTAAGCTCTACAACGACCCCGGTAATATTGTAATCGATGGTATTGACTGTTTTGAATATACAAACGCTTGGTATGTTGTAGGTGGGATGTCACCTAGCAAGGCGTATAGCGCTGATGAGTGGGGGGTTTGGAGGAAATCATCGGCGTTGCCAAACAGTACTTGCTTGAGTGATAAATAGCCTATCCTCCGAGGGCATTGGCTACACCGACCCTGATAGCTTTTATTAGTGACTGCTATAGATAACTACAATCCGTTGTTTTTAAGGGTTACTGTATAGCTATTTGCGTTAAGTTCACAAAGACAAATTATAAGCCGCTCGTAGAAGGTAGCGGCTTTTTTAATGCGTTTTGGTATATGTCAGAATGCCAAAGACGGCTCTAGCTAATTTAGATTCAGGGAAGGCTTTTGTCGAAAAATGGGTAAGCTATTATTAAAAACAATGTATATTAGGCTCGATGTATGGGTGAACACCCACGCAAGTAAGAAAACCATGAGAGTAATGAACGAGTTAAATAGGGTGAATCTTGAAACAAAATATTATGCACATAGCACTCGTCGTGGATGATTACGATGAAGCAATTGAGTTTTATGTTAACAAGCTGAAGTTTGATCTAATCGAAGACACATATCAAGCGGAACAAAATAAGCGCTGGGTCGTTGTTGCGCCACCAAACTCAACAGGTACAGCACTACTATTGGCTAAAGCATCTAAACCGAGGCAGAAAGCATTTATTGGCGACCAAGCTGGTGGTAGGGTATTTCTGTTTTTGAGTACGGATGATTTTTGGCGAGACTATGAACACATGGTATCAATTGGTATTCGATTTATTCGGCCTCCGGCACAGCAGGATTATGGCACTGTTGCGGTTTTTGAAGACTTATATGGTAATTTATGGGATTTACTGCAGCTTAATGAAGATCACCCAATGATGTTAAGGACCCGTGACTAACACATTGGAAGTTCAAACTTTATAATAGAGCGTTCGACATATAACCTTTTCACTACATAAATGCGCTCATCAGAATATATTTAACCTTGAAATTGACGTACAATGCCTGCCTCGCAGTCAACGTAGATAGTTATGTCTATATCGGTTAAGAATATTCCAGAACCTGAACTTACTTGCGCAACATGTAAAGCATGCTGTTGTCGATTAGAAGTGATGGTTATTAGCGACACAGGCGTACCTGCGCAGCATCTAAGTATTGATAAATGGGGCGCAGAAACTATGAAGCGCTTAGCGGATGGTTGGTGTTCGGCACTCGACCGAGAAACGTTTATGTGTACTATTTATGAGAATCGCCCCTGGATCTGCCGTGAATTTGAAATGGGATCGTATGAGTGCAAAGATGAAAGAGCGGAGTCTATGGAGCAGTCAAATTGATATGTCGTAGTGCTTGAAAGTAATGTTAAACTATTCAAGTTAATTAATACTTAATAAGGAGACCCTGTAAAAGGTTTTGTTGAGTGTATAGTCGTATCATAGTATGTTCCTAATTAATACTCTGACTTAAAGGAATGCTACGATGCAGGCGAAATTAGTTTATTTCAAGTTAATGGCAGTAATGGTCTTTATACTGCAAACTTTTATTCAAAATACTTATGCAAACTCGGGTGATCCAGTGCCAATTTTTAAATTGTCAGGGATTGGTATCGTGAAAGATTTCATACATACAGAACATTACTCAGACTCTATTAATGAGATCACTATAATAGACTCGAATGATGGCTTTGATTTTGTTTCTTTTTTAAAAGAAAATGGCAATGAATATCAAGTAGCTGAGCGCATTCTATTAAATGGCAGTGTTGTTAGCCATGTCGTATTACAACACCCAGAAACAAGTAACTCACTTGTTGCGGTTGTAACGAATTCTGGTCAGCTATTAATCATCGACGTAATAACCAAGCAACTTTTATTTTCAGAACTGATATCGCAGGAACCGCTGCTTTCATTAACTACTTGGTATGGCTCAAAACTATTCATCAGCTCGCTAAATACGCTGTACGAGGTTTCTATATTACCGAGTATAACGATAGTAAGTCATGGTGATATAGGTGGTCATATGATCTCTGGTAGCTTTACCAAAGCGAATTCAACACAGCTGCTTTTTGCAAATGGTGATATATACGAAGAAGAGAATGATAAAATTACGCGAGTTTTTAATGTAAGTCCTGGTTTGTTCACTGATATGCAATTTGTACATGCTCAAGATCTAAATAATGACGACTTAGACGAAGTTGTTGTAACTGAGCAAAGAGTTGTAGAGTTGGAAACAATCAGAAAGTTCGACATAATTGAAGTTAAAAGTGAGTCAAAACTAAAAAGTTACAGCGGTAAGCGTTTTATTTCACCTGTGGTTGCTGGAGATAACGCATTCGTAGCAACGTGGACAGAATCTAAAACAGGGCCCCTGAGGCACCAATATAGCCCATCATATTGTATTAATCCGGTACAGTTATCATCATCGACGCCTTTGTGCCGTGAATTTAGTCGCTCTAATCAAGCATATTATATTCAACATATCGTTATTCATTACGGTGATGTAAATTTTGATGGTACGCTAGATTTAGTTGGTCGCACTGAGTTTGAAGATAACTTTGTACATAAAAGTATTGATGCTGAAGATCTGATTAAGATACAAATGCCGATACATGATAATCGATGTCAAAATTCTTACCTTAATTCAGTCATCAAATACACAGCGACACAAGTAGGGTTAACATGCTACGGCAAGTACTCTGTCGAAAGTGCGATGTCGGGTGGCTTACGCGATATAGAACAAAAAACAGTAATAGAATTATCACAAGGGCAAACCTTAACTAAGCAAGACTTTGGTTCTGGTACATATGAGTTAAATAAAAGGTTTGATCACAGGGTTGATATTGATCTTGACGGCAAACAAGAGGATATCGAGTTCTTCAACGTTGAACTTAATGAATATAGATTACAGATCAGTCGTCTTTACGACAATGACAGCAAAGAAGTCCTAATCACTAAATCGCTGCCTGTAGATGTGAACAACCCGCTTAAAAAATTCGCTTATGAGAGAGCAATAGACAACCACCTAAAACACGGAATGTATATTCAATTTAAAGAGTCTACGTTGTATTACGAATATGGAGAAGACTTCATCGAGTTAGGTAACGGTGCTTATGTTGATTTATCCACAGCTGCATATTTCGAAGAAACGGGAGTTTACGCTTTAACTAACGCTGGTGAATTAAAGGTAATAAATGTATCAATAGATCCGATAGTTATCGCGCGTTTTTGTGACAATGATACGGCAGTTGGGTTAGAAAAAAGTGGGCTTAATAAACTGATATATTCTTGTAAAAATCGATTTGGTCAATTTGATACGTTAAACAAAAAAATTGATTGGGAAATAGAGGGGATCGCCAACACCGCATTTGTTAATAGTCGTATTATCGACGACAAAAAATTGGTTGTAACGTCAGGATCAAAGCCATCTATATTTGAAGTTGCGAGTAACAAAATAGACATTGCAGCAATTGCAGATATTAACTTACGGGTGCACGCAAATAAATCGTTAGTAGTTGAATTGCCAAATACGGAGCAAAATAAGCGGTATGTATGGACATCGTCTTCGCGGTTGGGTGAACTTTCGACAATTGAAGGTGAGTCAAGCACGTTTGAGTACACTCCTGATATTCTCGGTCGAGAAACCCTAAGTTATAGTATTTTAAAAGGGGAATGGGAGGCCGCACGAGGTATCGTAAATATTGATGTATACAATAAACCTCCGCAACTTAGTGATATTGCATTATTAACTCATTGGCGTAACCCCATTGAATTCTCGTTACCACTAACTGATGAAGATGGTGATAAAATCATTTACACATTCATCAATAGCCCTCAAGTAGGGCAGTTATCATGGGCTAATGAAAATACCAATACTTTACGTTATGCACCAATGAGTTATAAAACCGTTGAAAGTATTCAATACCGAGGCAATGATGGTAGAGCTAATTCCACTGTAAAAAACATAGATATTACGCTAACAAACACGGCCCCACAAGCCGCAGCTTTATCACATGTTGCAGAGCGCAATAAGCCAATTACCATAAAGCTTAAGGGTAGTGATCCTGATGGCGATATTATCACCTACCATGTAGATTCAGTAGAGCAAATAGCGGGGTTTAAATTAGACGCCAATACGGGTGAAGTTTCACTTACACCGAACGTTAATTCACCTGCATCTATTACCTTTGGCTATTCAGTGTCTGATTCAATATCAAATTCTACAGTGGCATCAGTCACAGTGGTTGTTAACGACTCAACCACTTTAGTATCTGATAGTAAAAGCAGCGGTAATATCAGCCCGACGTATCTTGTATTTTTGATGTTGATGAGTTGTGTAAAGGGCTTTGTGCAGAGGAAGAATATGCGGAGTGTTTGTTAGCGGTTAACTGACATTTAACAGGGACTTGGTTTAAAGCAAGTTCCAGCTTTTCTTTAGTTGCTGTACATAACTTAAGCAGTGAGTGTTTTTAATCGTGTAGTTGCCGTAGAGAAGCTTTAAACGTTATTTAAACCCATATTAAGCACGTTTTAAAGTGAACGATTGTGATCTAATTCTGAACGTACAATGAGCAGGAATGATCGTGGAATGAGTCAAAATGAGCGGGTTTTGTCTAAAAACAAACGTAATTTGATTTGTGGTGATTTTAAGTCTAGGATATGTGAAGTCCTTAGTTAATAGGGGCTTCAGAGCAATCAATTCTAAAATGTCACTTCATCATTAAATCTAGAAATGAACGACCCCTTGTAACAATATTACGTAAATATAGTAATTTAACATAACGTAAATTATAGGGTGTTAATTAATTATTATAATATACTGGTATTTTGATTTTTATTAAGCGAATGATTTACGTATTAAATGTCCAATACTAGACGGTATCGGACATTTTTGTGCTTATGATGAGGTGTTAAGTACCACTGAACTTTAAGAACTCAATTAACTTACTTATTGCCGTTGTGAACCCTCTTAGAAAAATCTCACAATTTTTTTGCAACGAGCTTTTATCCAAAGCGGATAAAAATTTTACGCTAACAATCGAATTATCAAAAGAAACTATAGAACTAGAAGATATATTGAGTTCAGATGACGCTCAAACTCTCCTAACTTTCTCTAGATTGGCAAATAAGTCGACCGGTTACGGTCATCCACTAGATAAAAGAAGGTGGTTTGAATTAATAAAGTTAACAGCTGGCACCAACCATAAAATCTTTACATGCTATCGTCCCGCTACCACATAAAACTTAGTAGCACTTTATAAAATAGTTTTTATTTAGTGACAAACCGACGTTACAAAGTTATGGCTGAAAGCCAAAAATCGTTGTTTGTCACGGTCTTATTGGCCCCTATAAACCCATGCAAACGCACTTGTGGTCTGGATTGGAATGAAAATGTGTATGGGTGATCCATAATGCTCTTAATTTCGCCATTATCCATTTTGTAGTATTTTACGATGCCATTGGTGTCTATATAGTAGATGCCATGAAGGTCGACATCCCAGTTTCGATCTAACGTCATTTGTTTCGGAATCGGTATTTTTTTAGGTTTATTATTAAAGTCCCACTGCCATAGCGTGCGCGTAACAGCGTCGATATACAGCAAGGATTTTTTATCCGGTAAAAGTCGGCCTTGATAGACGTTTATAGCTGGATAATACGAGTGTGCTGAGGTCGCACTATTGTAACTGGCTAAACGCCAGTGCAGGTGGTGTCTTTGAGCGTAAAGCACCCTATTATGTTTGTTCCAGCCTATAACATGTACTGGATCTGAACTTAACCATGTAACATGTAAATTATCGAGCTCAACATGATAGATTGCTATGCCATATTTACTACTCTGTTTAACAGTCGCAGCAATGCGTTGGTTGTCTGTTGACCACACTAGATCATAAATGTCATCGAATTTAGAGTTGTTAATACTGCTTAAGTGATTGTTACCTCTAACCCATAGTGTTTTGTAACCTTTACGCGTTGAAACAAAGCCCATTTTTTTTGCATCTGGACTAATCGAAAGTTCGCTATCATTACTGTTTGATGCTGTGAGTGGTAATGCTTTTTTTGGCTGGGTTAAATCTAGAGCGACACCTTTTAAGTTAGTCTGCTGTAAAGAGAATAAAAGAGTACCGGTATTACTACTAATTTGTAAGTTTGATAATATATTTGTGGGAAGTGGCGCTGATATTGTTTTAGTTTCACCAGTCAGAGCAAGTAAATGTACGCCCTGCTCATTGGCATATAGCAGGTGCTCATCATCGACCCAGTCATACCCAGAAATTGTAGTTTGATAGTTACTCAATTGAGTTTCGTTCCCGTCGAGGTCCACCGTAAATAGCGCGTGGTCAGATGAAGCTTTAGAACGGATATAAGCAATTTTTAACCCTGAAGGTGAAAATATCGGGTACTTATCAGTTAATCCCCGCGGTGGTGTTGAAAGGGGCTCTATTAAATCGATTAAAGCGTCGTAAATTGTTAGTCGATGTGTTTTTGAGTTGATGTGTTCTTGGGTAAAAACAAGGGTTTTGTTCTTTATATGATGGTTTAAACCATAACTTTCACCGCGTAGCTCAACAATGTGCTTGATTGTGTCGTTAGACAGGTCAATAAGTGATATTGAATGAGCGTGGTTTTTACGGGTTAAAGCGAGTACAGAGTTTGTTTTAGCGGTAATTACTGGGTGCATAAATTCGTAGCCATATGCGCTGAAGTGTTCTTTGCGCTGATTTTTTACCGTCATCAATACAATGGTATCCATTTCGCCTATGTCTGATTCAATATATGTTAAATGCGTACCGTCTTCGCTTAGGTTGGGCATAAGCTTTAGGTCAGTGTTGTAAGTTAAGCGCTGCATAGAACCCATCGATATTGTTGGCTCAGTAGTTGATACAATGCGTGTTATGAGTGGAAATGTGAATAATATGATTAAAAAAAAGCTTATAGAACTAATTACCCTACGTTTTGCATACTTACTTCCCGAGGGTAAAGGGGCCACCTCTGCCACTAATCTGTAGCCAGTCTTGCGTATGGTCGCAATGTATTGTGGTTCGCTCAGGTTATCATCAAACGCCTTTCTTAAAGAGGAAATAACGCGATTCAAGGCATCTTCTGTGACCACTTGATTAGACCAAAATTGATTAAATAGTTCCTCTCGGTTAATTATTTGGCCCGGTCGGGCAGCCATATATTGCAAGATCAGCGCTGCTTTTGGTTCTAATCGAACTTTTTTATTAGCATGTACTGCTGTGAGTTTTTTACAATCTACAACCCATTGATTCATGGTGAAGTGGTCTAGAAAAGGGTGTTCAGTACTAGGCATAAATTTATGAAGAAACTAATTTTTGTGGGTTGAATAGGTATAGTACTTATAATTTTCACAGAGTCCAATTAATGGATTTAATTTACTATGAAGGACTGTGTTGCTCTATCGTCTTTGAGCATTGTGAAATAGGTAAGACCGTAGTCAGCCTTACCTCATGAGTGTGAAATTAATCTATTGATACTTGCATGGATACACCGTCAAAGTGTTGCTCTGTGGTGATGTGTATATAATGCCAGCCTGTTTTAAGATTCGTAACTTTGAGTGATTCATTGTTGCCATCAGTAATGCTTCTGGCATCCCAGTTTGTTTTGTTTGGGCGACTAGAGTATTGATAGTAAATGTTGGCGTTACCCGTTCCATGCGCAGTATTTATGAACAGGTTTTTACCTAAGTATTGCTCATCAATATACAGTGAATACTGTAACTGCCCTGCACTATTTTGCGTGGCTAGACAATATTGTTTGGCAAGTTCTATTCGCCCTCCATGGGTTGGCTCTACACCTTGTTCGCAGTTATTTGGCTGTGTAATGTCATCGGATACTTTTACAAAAGTAGTATCGGTACTTTGTGCACCATGAGGGTCTTGCACGGTTAAAGAAACGTTGTACCTTCCCTCTTTGATATACGTGTGTTCAGGTGAGACCTGTGTACTGGTAACGCTGTCACCGAATTGCCAATAGTAACTTAATTCATCTTTATCAGAATCGAAGCTTCCGGCACTGCTGAAGTGTACATTGGTCCCTACTGTTGTTTGGTATGGGCCATTCGCATCGGCAACAGGGTTAGAATTATTAAGCGTGGTTTGGGTAGCTAACAATGTGACATCAGAGAAAGCTCTGTGGCCATACAGCATGATGAAGTACTTCCCAGCACTCAGCTCGGTAATATTGCATGTTTCAACACTCCCATTTTTATTAGGTTTACAGTCATAGTCCGTTTTAGTTGGTCGCTGTGCATACTTTACATAGAGGTCGGCATCACCTTGTGTTCCTGTTATAGATATCGTCACAGGCTGTGAGGTATTATCCACTTCGTAATAAAAATAAATGGTATCTTTTACATTACCTGAAACCGTAATTGGTTCATTTTTGGTGAGTTTAGTCGTAAGCGCAGAGCTTACTGAAATGTGAGTGTTGGTACTTGTTTGTGCGCCTTTATCATCTGTTAACGTTAAACGAACAATATAATCTCCTGGCGCTGAGTATTGGTGTGTACTATTAGCGAGTGTGCTTGTTACACCATCTCCAAACTGCCAATAGTAAGCCACGATATGACCATCGGTATCAAGTGAATCTTCACTCGAGAATTGTCCAGCTTCAAATAATGCCAGTTCTGACGGTGCGTTGATAACAGCGATAGGTGGATTGTTTGCGGGCGAATCGTCATCTCTGTGTGTGATAGTAAAGTAATCGACGATATCACCTTGCGGGCCGAGAACATGTGCTTTGAGAGAGTTGGCAAAAATATCTAAAACAATTGAGCCTCGGCCACCGTATATATAATCTGTCGGATGACGCTTCCCCTCACTTATTTCGTCTGGGCGTACTTGCCTTGCATAGCCCTTTCCACTACCTGCACTGGCTCCGTGTGTTATAAAAACGGCCCCTTTTTCTCCTTGTTTTTTAGTATAAGCGCCATCCTTATCAGGTTGACCGTTGCCACCGTGCATTATGTGTGTAGAAGGATTGTAATCCCCCGATTTTTTGTGGTGATCAGCCATTAACACAGAACGGGTGTAAAAATGATTATGACCAGCTAAAATAAGATCCACGCCGTACTGTTCAAGTACAGGTAAGAAGCGCTCACGCATAAAGATCATGTTTTCTGCTTCATCTGAATCGTGACCACTTTTTCCATACACTGGATGATGAAATGCACTGATAAGCCATTCACTATCATTCGCTGCTAGGTCCTGTTTTAGCCAATCTAACATGGCACTAGACTCTTTATAATGCTCTTTGTCAGATGAGTTGAGCACCACAACATGAATATTGCCATAGTCAAACGAGTAATAGGCTTCATGAGATGATGCAACACCGCCTGATTGGGCATTCGTAGGGATGGAAAATAAATCATAGAAGCCACCCGTTTGGGTTTCAACATCTGCAGAGCGATTATCATGATTTCCCATAATAGGCCAAAGAGTTGATTGTTTTAAAATAGTGGGATATTGACTAAATACGGCATTGTCATACTCGGTGATGGTGCCATCGTTATACGCATTATCACCTAACATCATCCAAAAATCAGGCGGTGTATTGCCTGCGAATTTCAAATATCCGTCCCGTACAATTTTTTGTGCGGTGGTATCTGGATCTGTGCCAGCTCTTCCAGGATCGCCTAATATCCATATTCTTGTATTCTTATCACTGTCTTTTAATGGAGAGGTGCGAAAATAAGTTTGTTCATCATTGCCACTGAGTAACGTTGCACCATCATATATTGCATAGAAGTATTTTTTATCAGGCTGTAGCTTGTCTACGGTTATTTCGTGTTCTGTACTCAGTGCTTCAGAATAAGAGAGTGGTTTCAGATTGCCAAGTGACTCTCCATAGTGCAATTGTGATTTTACTGGGGTATCTGTTTGCCAACGTATTGTGACTTGTTTTTGCGCCGCCATTTGTAAATACGGGCCTCTAGTGAGATCCGCTGTGTGGCCGACAAATGAGGTGCTTATTAAGCTTGTTGCTAAAACTAAATTAATTATTGTGGTTTTCATTCGTTATAAACCTGCGTTGTTTTAATTGTTGTATACGCGGCAGCATATGCCTCGAAGTTATACCTTGGAACAGCATTTAGTTTTTTGTTAGTGATGTTGGTTGATAAAACCTAATGTAAAGCGATGTTATTTTTATAATTAGTAATATCATAATGATAGTGTTAAAGTTTTGAGTCGAAATGCTTATATAGCACAATCTAAAACGTATATAACATAATGGTGTTTGTGAGTGAGAATGAATAAAGCGTTAAGGTTTATTTTTATAGTATGTTTAATTGCGTTAAGTTCGCAATCTTTGGCGCAAAATGTGCTCGTTCCAGTCAATGCAAAATGGCGATATTATGATAGCGCCATAGCACCTGCTAACAATTGGCATCACCCACTTTTTGATGATTCAAAATGGCCGTTAGGGAAAGCACAATTGGGTTTCGGAGAAGGAGATGAACAAACACGTTTAGCAAAGACAAGTGCAGGAACGCCGATTATTGCCTATTACTTTCGTCATGAGTTTAATTGGAATGGCCCTAATGTCCCCACTAAGCTTAATTTACGAATGTTGGTTGATGATGGCGCAAGAGTCTTTATTAATGGCATCGAAGTCCACCGCTTGCTACTCCCAAATGGTACACAATCAGGGCAACCCCGCTTAACTTCTAATAATAGTGATGTTCACTTTGCAACAGGTTCTTTGATTGAATATATGTGGTATGAAGTGACGCTTAATAAAAAAGTGACGCTGCAACAAAATAATGTCGTCGCGGTCGAAGTAAGGCAAATATCTCAACACAGTAGTGACGTAAGCTTTAATCTAGAGTTACTCCTAAAGTAACGCTAGACAATGGTTAAATAGATAATTGACTAGAGCGCTAAGTAATCTACATATGTAAGCCCCCTTCATTGACTTGTTTCCCGATTTTCTATCACTTCTTACATCGATTTCCAAAAATTTATCGTTAATTCGAATGCGGTAATGCCATTGTGAATTTGGCGCCACCGTGTTCACTATCTTGTATGGCAATGGTGCCTTGGTGCAGGCTAACTATTTCTTTAACAATAGCCAGACCTAATCCAAAGCCTGATTGGTTATTCGCTTCTCTTATTCTGTAGTATGGCGCAAATACTTCCTGCTTGTGGTTGTCGTCAATGCCCTCGCCATCATCTTCAATTATTATGGTTAAGGCTTCGCTGTTTGCAGTTAAAAGAACATATATATGTTCTTTGGCGTACTTATCTGCATTTGTAATTAAGTTTCCAAGCGCTCTGGCCAATAAGGAAGGGTCAGCGAGTACAAAATAACGTAAGGATTGGTTGTTGATGTAATGTAAGGTATGCACGCATTCGAAAGTTAACTTATCACACAATGTCTGTATAAATTCATGGAGCTCTAGGCGTTTTAATTCGGGCCTGAGTTCAGCTCTTTCCATTTGTGCGTAGCTGAGTAATTCATCGACCATATCTTCAAGAGAAAAAAGTTCATCTTCAAGTTCTTTAATATGGTTCGAACCTACTCCTTTTTTATTTATACTTAGTAGTTCTAAATGTAATTGCATACGAAATAGCGGTGAGCGAAACTCGTGCGCTATTGAGTAAGTCAGGCGTTTGTGACTCGTTAAAAGATGCTCAATTTTATCAGCCATCACATTGACGCACGTATTGAGCTGACCAATTTGTAAGTGTTGCTTGACGGGTGTTCTCGCAGCCATATTCCCTTCGCTGATGCTAATGAGCGTTTTCTCAATTAGGGCTAGTTTACGATGTAATACAAAAAACCAAATAAAGCAGCACAATGCCACACACAACATAAGTGCAATGATAATGTAGTTCTCTATCGTTTCTTCAATCTGTATTAGCGGGTGGTTATAGTCCCTCGCGATTCTATAATATTTATCTTCTGTAAACGCCTTGAAGTAGTTAAATTCTTCATCATCAAACCAGACATTGATCTGGGTTAAATGCGTTTGCACATAATCGGGGATTTGTGCTGTTCCTATTAATTCGATGGTTATTTGGTTATGTTCAGCAATCATATTTAATAAAGATTGCCGACGTTCTGGCGAGATATGTGGGTCTAATTCTTCGAGTAACTGAATTTCAGCGGAGAATTGGCGTGCATCAGTGACGTTATCAACGTCAATAATGGCATACGTATTAATTAAATGTGCGAGTACCACAAACCCATAAAGCGTCAGCAATAACCCTGTATAAAATGAAATAAATAACCTAGTCACTATATGACTCCCGAACAATCTTAAATTTACTTTACGTTGTAAGCCTGTAGGTTACCTGTTTTTTTTTGATGCGACTGTATGGGATTGTATGGGGTTTACTTACCAAAAGTCGGGTACGAACATATAACCCTTGCCACGAACTGTGATGATCCCCTGGGGGCGGCTTGTATCGTCTTTTAATTTTTTACGAATTTGCGATATTTTATTATCGATTGACCTGTCAAGGCCGTCATAATCAATATTTCTCAGTGATTTAAGTAGATGTTCTCGACTTCTAACTTGCTCAGAATGCTCAACCAAATGCCACAGTAAAGCGAACTCAGACGGGGTAAGGGTAATTAACTCATCGGCAAGTGTACAGCGTTGTAGCGTCTGGTTTAGCCACAGTGCGCCAAACGTCTTTATTGTGTTTGTCTCGCTACTTTCTTGAATATTGTTTGTAACATTTTGCTTATTTGTGCGGCGTAACAGGTTTTTAATGCGTGCTAATAATACCCTTGGCTGAATAGGCTTTTGCACAAAGTCGTCAGCGCCGATTTCCAGTGCTGCCACTTGATCCATATCATCACCGCTCGCTGTGAGCATTAAAATTGCGCCGTGATATTGTTCTCTAACAGCGCGGCAAATACTTAATCCGTCTTGATGAGGTAACATGAGGTCTAATATAACGAGATCAGGAGACTGGTTTACGATATGTGAAACGGCATGTTCACCTGAAGTTAGTATTTCGACATCAAAGCCATACCCTGAAAAATAACTATTGAGTAAAGAAGCCAATTTTCGATCATCTTCTACCAGTAAAATACGTGTAGGTTGGGGCATATACTCTGCAAAAAATAATTAATTCAACGAGTAATAAAATATAACAGACATAACGCAAAGAGGCACCTTTATCAGGTGCCTCACTACATTTTTAAACAATTTTTTGATTATTTGATAAGTAGAAATTTATCAAGTTCTTGTTGAGTCATATTATGAATTGAATCAAAAGCGGCTGAATCTATCGTGAAAAAATAGAATTCTGGGCCGAGTTCTTTGCCTAACATTTCTCTAAAATAAGTCAGTTGTGCACCATGAGCCGGATCATCTTTTTCTAGGTCTGCGGCAGATTTACCCGCGTCATTACAACACCACGAGTGTACCCCAACGACTGCGCCAGGTGTGTATATACGGCTGAACCCCGCGGCATATAAATCAACACCACCAGAATATATTTTAGAAGTCGATTCTACTTTGGTGACCAATTGTGCGTTGCGTATTAACCTGCCTGTATGCATGTTGATATCGTCATTCAAAGAACCCCCTATAGATTGCAGTAACAGTGTTTTTACTGCAGGTTGGTTGTTGATCAAGTCATTTAGTTGAACGTATGTTAAAGAACCAAGCTCGCCATTGAGTTTTGCTGTGTCACCTTCCACTTCTATACTGCTATTGCCGCTGGAAAGGAGCGATTCATTTATGAGCAACCTGACCGAGTACTCCCCTGTGGTGTTATTAATACTTCCAGCATAGATAATATTGTCGCTATCATCCGAAGTCGTGTTGATACCAGTCCCAAACAAGTAGGCCTTAGGCTCGGCAATGGCGTCGTTAATATCATCTAATTCGGTTTCTAATACGGTAAGTGAGGCAATAGGTTGATTATCGTCAAAATCAAACCCGAAAAATAAAAAGCCTTTGTCGTATTTTGCATAAATAACGTTAGCATCTCTATCGCTATCTACATAGGATATATCGTATTTTACACCATCAATCTGCAAGTCAAGCGCTTCATACTGACGCTTAAACGTTTCGATATATTGCGCAACATTCTCTGGCTGAATAAGATGTACCGCAACAGGCTCAGGCGTGACTGGAGTTGTTGTTACTGGCGTTGTTGGGGTTTCTGATTTTACTGGGGCAGTCGTCGGTTTAGTGCTGCTACTGCTTCCACAAGCTGATAGTATAATTGCAGCAGTTAAAGGCAGTGTTAATTTGAGTAAAGTATTCATAATATGTCTCCAAGCTAATTCGATGGTGAGAATTCTAGTGGAGTATGTGAATATACAATATCTGTCATGTGTCATAGAAATGTATGTGAAATGCTTACATTGTGGTTACTGTACTTGAGTTAGAAACGTTGCTACTTTAATAAGTCTAAATTTTTGAATAATCGCTGGTGGGTTACGTGCCACCAGCAATTTGGGGGATTATCTCATCTGAATTCTTGATATGCCTCCATATCGCCCAGTTTAAGTGCTAAGTCCAAACCGAGTGAGTTCAGGTTGGACTTATCAGTATAACTTTTGATGATTAAGCGCAATTGTTTTAAGGCTTTTTCACTTTGCCCCAAACTATCAAGTACTAATACATAGGTGTAGGCATAGTGCGGGTTGGTCTTGTCTAATAGCATTGCTTTTTTAATATGGCTCATTGCAAGGTCAAGTTGCTTAGTGCGCACAAAGTGCAAGCCTAGGGCATATGAAATAATGGACGAGCGTGGAATTGTAACAATGCCCTTTTCTAATATGGACTTTGCTTGGTTTTCTCGTTTTTGACTTTGATATAAATCGGCTAAATTGATATACCCTACTTCATGATATGGGTCTAATTCGATGGCTTGAATAAGTGCTTTTTCCGAACCCTTTAACTGGCTGGCGCTTGCCAGTAAAGCAGCATGCTCTACTAAACCCTCTCCTCGCCAACTATTTAATGCTGAAACACCCATGAGTTCTTCAAATGCATGAACAAACTTGGGGTGTGATATATCAGCCATACCCGATAAAATCATAGTGCGTGACGCGCTTATTCTGACAGCTTTGTAAGCATCATTTAGTAACGGTAGTAACTGTGCCTTTAACATTGTGCTTGGCATTAACTTGGAGGCTTCGATGGCGGCTAACCGTAGTAGCGGCTCATCGTGCTTTAAATAATGAATGAGCTTTTGTTGTTGCTTTGCATTAGGTATAGCTTTGAGCAACTGCAGCGCGCTTGCTCTACGAATAATACTGATCTTGCTGTCATTGATAATGTTCCAATGTTCGCTGTCAGACAGAACTAGACCCAAGTTTAATTTTACTAGGTTCATTTCATTCATAGTCAGAGGTTTGGGTTTACCATGCCATTGATTTACTGCATTGCTTGCCCACTGTGCGCTTTTGTTCTCATGGCAGCGATTACACGAGTTTGGCGTACTAAAACGTGCAGATAAATGAGGCCTAGGGATTTTAAAACTGTGGTCACGGCGTTTATCTACACCCATGTATTCTGTTTCCGGCATATGGCAATTTACACACAAACTTCCTGCCGATTCTGTTTGATGTCGGTGATGTTCATAGCTATTGTAAACATCATTGCTGTGGCATTGTAAACACAACCCATTGCCCTGCAGCTTTACTTTCATAGTATGTTTATCGTGGCAATCCAGACAATTTACACCTGCATCATACATCTTACTTTGTAAAAACGAGCCATAAACATACACTTCGTCTTTTATTTGTCCATCGGCATGATAATACGGAGATATTGGTAATTGCGGAATGAACTGATCTAAAAATGCTGCTCCGGTGGTAATGCCGTCAGTTAACGGGAGTCGTCTTGAATGACATGAGAAGCAATTGTCCATAAAACTATTGTCTCGTTTAGGTCCATGCCATACCGCGTTCGCGCCATTTGACTCAAATACCCAGCTTTGATTTTTTAAAGACTTAGTTGAGTGTGTTGCAGGCGTGTTTGGGGATTTTAGAAGATGCTTTTCGGCGTGGTCATTTAACTCTGTGTGACAAGCATTGCAACTGACATTAACGTCCTTAAAGGTTGTATTAAAGGTGTTACTCTCGCTATCGTAGTGTCTCTTTAAGCCTGTTGAGTGGCAATCGGCACACATACCATTCCAATTTTGTAACGGTTGGGTCCAATGCAAACGCTTTGAAGAGGTCATCATTTCATTGGTATAATTTGCATACCAACGTTGCCCACCAAGGTTTTTTGCTCGACTGTCCCAGCTAAAAGGGAGTACCTGTAATCGACCATTTTGTGTTTCAACCAAATATTGTTGCAATGGGCTATGACCAAAAGTGTACTTTACCACTAACGTGTGTTCGGTATCTTTGTCGGTGACCGTCATGAGGTATTTGTCAGAGCGTTTATAAAATCTGACTATTTGTTCATGATGGTTTATGGTTTTATTATTAAAATCCCCAAGGACATTTTCGGGGGTTGTATCTAACATGGCTTTTGCGTGGTCAGAGTCATGCCAGTCAGCGGACTGTTTAGAGTGGCAGTTAGCACATGTTGGTTGTGTGTCGGTGACGGCATAGACGGTTGTGACACATACGCCACTCATGTAAATAATTAATAAGGTCCTGATTATCCGCCAACTAAACATGATCAAACTTATATACGGTATGTTGCTTAAGTAAAGTGTCAGACTTGAGTATTGGGTTGGGCAAAAGCGGGTTATTGATGGCATTCGGAAATCGTTGTGCTTCTATGCATATTCCTTGATAAGGTTTAAATGGCGGTTTTAGGTGTTGCCCAGAGTAAAGTTGAACACCTTCATAGTCGGTATATAACTGCATACGAATACCTGTACTCTTTGCTATTAAGGTTGCGACCGGTGATTGAGCTAAATGGGGATTTATCACATAGCAATGATCAAATCCGCGGTTGGCAATAATTTGTGGGTCGTTTGCTGAACCAATAGTTAAGCCAATGCTTTTTAGTTGACTGTTAAATGCAAAGTCGCCTTCACCTACTGCTTTCATATCACCTGTCGGAATGCCTAACTCATCTATTGGTAAATAATTCGTAGCATCAAGAGATAAGAATAGATTATCGACGGATGTTTCAGCGAGGTTAAAATAACAGTGATTACATACTGATAAGAGGGTGTCTTCAGTACTTTTTGCATAATAGGTGATTTCGAGTGCGTTATCCTCAGTCAAATTATAGCCAACAGTAATATTAAGATGCCCTGGGAGCCCATGTTCCAGATGTTTTGACTCTAAATTCAATTCCAAATAGGTAAGTGTCTGTGTTGTTTCGTTCACTTGCCATAGGTGCTGCGAAAAACCTTTTTCCCCACCATGTAAACAATTACCTCGATCATTTTTATCTAATATATAACGGGTTTGATTTAAGTAAAACTCGCCATTCTTTATTCTATTGCTGACAGGTCCGACTGTAGCACCGATATATGCTTTGTCGTCGAGAAAGCATTGCAGGTTATTATATGTCACAGTCATTTCAGTTGGACATTGATCAATCGGCACTTTGATAGAACTTACCCGCGCACCTAGGTTTAAGATTTTCACTGTCATAGCGTTGCTGTTTTTCAGTTCGTATTCTTGAATTTTACTCATTATTACTTCTTATTATTGGTATATACGTGTAAATAGTCAGCTAAGTTGTGTATTACCACCAAGTCACATACAGTGCGGCTAAAATGATCACGCAGCTCAGTCCCGCAATGTTAAATGCTTGACTGGTAGTGAATAACTCAGAGGTAACACCAGTACTTACGCTATCAGATGTAGATAAATGACAGGTCCTATTGATTGTTATATTTCCTGCGGTTGTATTTGAGGTAACAATCGCAGTTAATAGACACATGAGAAACACTAAGCCAATTCTGTCCATAAATGGAAAATTGGGGAAGTAATAGGCTAAAGCGATTGAATACAAAGCTGACCCAATAGCAGCTGCAAGTGCTCCCTGTGAGTTTGCGCGAGACCAAAACATCCCCAGCAGGAAAATGACGACAATCCCAGGGGTAAAGATACCTGTGAATTCCTGAACATATTGAAAAGCTTGCTCAAACTGACCTAGTAAAGGCTTTGCGACTACTAATGCAATTGTTAATGAAAAAACTGCAGCAATACGGCCAATCAGTACATAATGGCGCTGGCTCTGACGTGGTTTAATTTCTTTATATAAGTCCATGGTGAATATTGTCGAGATTGAATTTGTCATAGACGCCAATGAAGAAACAATCGCTGCAACAAGCGCCGCAAAAACTAGCCCTTTGATACCCGAAGGCATTAACCCCATCATGGAAGGGTACGCTAGGTCAGGCGAAGGTAAGTTAGGGTAAAGTACAACAGCGGTAATTCCTGGTAACACTACTATAAATGGCATCAACAGTTTCAAATAGGCGGCAAATGCAATGCCTTTTTGGGCTTCATTTAAATCTTTTGCCGCAAGCGCACGCTGAATGATGTATTGATTGAACCCCCAGTAACTGATATTCATGATCCATAAACCACCGACAAGTACGGAGATCCCAGGTAGACTCGCATAGTGAGCACTCTCTGGGGATAGTATCATATCAAAATGACTGGGTAGTTGCTCAGACAGTTTTGCAAACCCGACAATAACGCCTTTACCTGCTGACACCTGGTTGAGCGCCAAGTAACTTAAAAGTAACCCGCCTAAAACCAATAAAACAACTTGAATAATATCTGTATAGGCAACTGCTTTTAGCCCACCATATGCGGAATATGCAACAGAAAAAAGGCTGAGTAATAGCATGCCAATCATGGCATCTAAACCTGAGATAGATTCAATCGCCATGCCAGCCAACCATAATACTGCGGTCAAATTAACAAATATGTACACCACCAGCCAAAATAGAGCGAGTGTAATTTTGACTGGTTTATTGTAACGCTGTTCTAAGTATTGCGGCATTGTGTAAATTTGTTGCTTTAAGAATATGGGCAATAAATACTTTCCTACAAGTATTAGCGTAATCGCTGCCATCCATTCGTATGAAGCAATGGCGAGTCCCATCGCATACCCAGAACCAGACATTCCTATGATTTGTTCCGCGGAAATGTTTGATGCAATCAGTGATGCGCCGATGGCCCACCATGGCAATGCTTTACTTGCTAGAAAGTAATCCTCGGTATTTGAGGTAGCTGACTTGTCATTTTTCGATATGTACAATGCGGCGGTAAGTAACAACACGGCGTAAAGAATGAGTACGGTAATATCTAGTTGGCTTAATGTCATAGGAGTTTTTTCTCATTATTATTGTTATATATCGTTAAACTAGCTGACAAAACGGCTTGTGTAACTAGCGATATTAGAGTGTTTGCTATGCACTCCTTGCACTGCTGAACACACAAATATTGTGGGAATGAGGCCGGTTGTGGTCATATATTTAGAATTAATTACTGACGTTATCCAATCAACATAGTCTGTTGGTAGTAACGTAATTACGCAGCCGCCAAAGCCGCCCCCAGTCATTCGCACCCCTCCCTTGTCTCCAATTTCTGATTTAATTATATTTACCAGCGAGTCTATTTCAGGCACGGTAATTTCAAAATCATCCCGCATCGATTCGTGAGATTGTTTCATTAAACGTTGCATTGAGTGGATGTCTTGATGGGACATGGCCTCTACAAACTCAATTACTCGTTCGTTTTCACTGATCACATGCCTAGCGCGTTTGGCGATAATGGGGTCTAATATATGCTGCTGTCGGTTAAAATCAGCGAGGCTAATATCTCGCAGTGCTGAAAGGCCGAGTTTGTTTGCTGCTTGTTCACACTGGGCTCGGCGTTCGTTGTATTTACTTTCAACTAACCCGCGTTTTTTATTTGAATTCACAATCAAAAGGCTAAAGTTATCGGGTAGTGAAACATGCTTTGTCTGCATAGACTGACAGTCAATTAAAGATGCTTTCCCTACTTTTGCGTTGGTAGAGATGAGTTGGTCCATAATGCCGCATTGGCACCCAACGAACTGATTTTCAGCTTGTTGGGCTATTAAGGCGATGTCGGTATCGCTCAAATGCAATGAATATAACTGGTCGAAGCTACTGACTATTGACACTTCTAAAGCGGCCGAAGAGCTTAACCCTGCGCCTTGTGGTACGTTTCCGTAAATAACCATATCGACGCCTGAAATATTATGTCCTGAGAGGCTAATATGTTGTACGACGCCTCGTACATAATTAGCCCAGAGTTTATTACTGGCAGCGATATTGTTTGAAAGCTGGAACTCGTCAATTTCATTGTGATGATTGGCAGAGATAACGCGGACCTTACTGTCGTGGCGAGGGCTTGCGCATGCAACAACATGAAAGTTTATTGCACAGGGCAAAACATACCCACCATTATAATCAGTGTGCTCACCAATCAAATTAACGCGTCCTGGCGCGATAGTCGTTAATTGTGGCTCATTTTCAAATATCTCAGTAAATAACGCCTTTGCTTTTGCTTCAACGTGTGACATGGTTAATGCATTCCTTTATTTTTAGGCCGTAGTAGCGTGTAAGCTGTAATGAATGTCTGATGTTTCTCGCAATCTTTCAGCGGCTTGCTCGGGGGTTAGATCTCTCTGCGTTTCAGCTAACATTTCGTATCCAACCATAAACTTTTGTACACTGGATGAACGTAGTAAAGGCGGATAAAAACTCGCGTGAAGTGTCCACTCGAGATGTGCATCATCATCATAGGGTGCACCATGCCAACCCATAGAGTATGGAAATGAACAATTGAATAGGTTGTCATACTTAACCGTTAATTTACCTATTATTTTCGCTAAAGATATTGATTGGCTTTCATTGAGCTGGCTCATTCTTTGAATATTAAAGGTTGGCAAAACCAGCGTTTCAAAAGGCCAAGCTGCCCAATACGGTACAACAACCACCCAGTGTTCGTTGCTGATTACCAGCCTTTCAGTATTGACGCGCTCTCGTGCAACATAGTCTTGCAGTAAGTTGCTGCCATACGTTTGGAAATAGTGAGATTGCGCTTTCGCTTTTCTTGCAACCACGGTCGGGATCTCATTTTGTGCCCAAACTTGCCCATGTGGGTGAGGGTTAGAGCAGCCCATTAAGCTGCCTTTATTTTCAAATATTTGCACCCACCGATAACGGCTTCCTAACTCTTTACATTGCGCTTGCCATACATTTACAACATCACATAGCTCAGATGGTTGAAGCAAAGGTAGTGTTTTTCCATGGTTTGGAGAAAAGCATATAACACGGCTTTCACCTCGTTCTGTATGCATCGTAAACAGTGGGTCATCACTACTATAAATAGGTGTTTGCGGACTCAAAGCAGCAAAGTCATTGTTAAAAACAAACGTAGAGTGATAATGTGCGTTTTGTTGGCCTGAAACACGTTGATTACCTGGACACAAGTAGCAATTTGGATCATAGCTCGGTTGTGTATCACGCTCAGGCTCCATTGTTTTGCCTTGCCAAGGTCGATTAGCTCTGTGGGGAGAAACTAAAACCCACTCATCTAATAGTGGATTGTAACGACGGTGTGGATGAACCGTTGGGTCAAATACTCTTTCACTTTGGTGGCTTGGCATATTCTTCACCTATCAGTAATACAAACAAGCATTTATACTAAACTTAATCGTTCTTAAATACGTTCCTAAAAATGACTATTCTAATCCCAAAAAACACTCAGTGGTGTGACAAAAAAGCCTACGAATAATTTCATAGGCTTTGACAAAAAAGGGTAAATTGTGTCGGGTTAATCGAGAGTGTTGTAACGGCCCGTTAGCGTGACATTGGCAAAAGATGGATCTGCAGATAGCATAATGTAGTAGGTACCAGCTTTGACATTCCTAATGTGACACGTTTCGGTTGTACCCACTTTCCAAGGTCGGCATTCGAAATCTGACAGTGTTGGCGCGCTGCCATACTTAACATGCATATCTGATTCTCCGGTTCCTCCGACGGTGCTGAAAGTGAGTGAGTTGGCATTATCAGGAACTGACATTGAGTACGTCACTTGCTGCTGTGCTGAGACTGATACTACTTTACTTTCATTATTTTCAAGTGTGAACTCGTCTTCAAAAGGGTTCTGAATATACCGTGCTAGAAGCGTGGTATTATTAAATGCATTTGTTGCTTTTATGCCGATGTAATTCCAACCAGGCTGCACATTATCAATGACAATAGTTTCTGAGTTAGTCGGCCCTGTTGATTTATGTTCATATTGACCGCCATTATTCGCACTACCGTGTTCATGGAATAAATCTGCGTTACCTGAGCCGTGGCGTAACGTCAGTTGTAATGAAACATTTTTAAATCCTTGTGGTACAGGTAAACCATATTCGCGAGTTTTCCCAGTATTTTGGTCTGCTAAACACGATGCGACGCCAGCAGATAATGTAAAGTCTAAATTAGGTCGACCTAAACGACATGCGTTAACTGCAGCTGTATCAGAACCTTGGTAGTCATCAGGGTTTTCGGGTTCTACCGGAGATGGGGGGCGCGTTGTGTCAATTTTACAGCCATGAGAATTAACGGTTGATAGCCAATTCGCAAATTCTGCATCGAAAGACTTGTTGTCAATCCAGACATCAACAAGGTCATCTCTGTAAGTTTGAAACTGCCCTTCTTTGAATAAGGACATCATCTGGAAGAATTGGCTTTTTTTTCGCTCAAACATAAATCGGTTTGCTAGGTACCCCCAGTCATAGATACGCTCTTGTCCAACCCCATATTCATTATTAAAAATTGTGCTTAACGGATATTTTTTGGTTCTCGCTATATCAATAGCGTCATCATTACAGTTTTTGAGAGAGATATATTCTGCGATACCTTCACCAAACCAGACGGTTCGGCCTGCGTCATCACTGTCTCTAAAACTGCCCTTTGAGACAAACCGGCCTTCCAGATAATGAATATATTCATGGCGTAGATTCCAAATATCAAAAATAGGTCGTTCAGAAACATGCTCATACGCATAAAAAGTCGCTTGATCTCCGGCTCGGCTCGGGTCCCCTTCTCGATATGTACCACCGTTATTCGTACTGACATTAAATAGGGCTCCTCCATAAGTAACCCACTCTTTTTTATCATTGAATATAACCATTCTGAGTTTGTCATTGTCATCAGGGACAACGGGCACTCTGTTGGTTTGCAATGCACTGTGAAAATGGTTTTCATGGCTTTTAAGTGAATTACACGTCCACTCTAACTGTTGCTGATTCATGTCTTGTGCCCAAATGAATAAAGTTCCAGATGGACAAGTTTTTCTATCACCGAGGACTTCGCTAATAATTTCTTGAGTTTTCTGACAAACATTATAGGTAGAACACATGTTGTTATAGTTAATGCTTTCGAGTACAGCTAAATATAATGTTCTGGCATTGTCATCTTCTAGCGGTCCAAAGTTATCAAAAATAGTAGATATGTTTTTTTCTAGTACCTTCTGTATCGCAGAAAAATGGGGATCATTTTTACCCCGATACATATTGGCAAGCTGGTAGCCTAAATTAAATAAATGGTAGTCATTGTCACTTTTAGTTAACCAAGTGAGATTGGCATTAATAAAGTGAACAATTTCGATAATGAGCGTTTTATTGTGTTCATCAGCTCGACAACTTACTTGTTTTGCACAGGTGCTTAGTGTTTGCCAAAATAGTGGTGTTACAGCTTGTCCCCAATTATCGATTTGTTCGTATTCTGCGTTATAACGACTCAACATGGCGCGAGTAATGTGAATAAAACGCTCCCCTATTAGGGCGTTTTTTATAATACCGGTCGCGTTGCGAACAACTAAAGCATGTTGCTCAGATTGGTCGAAAAAATGCCTATTTTGATAAACTGCATTAATTGCTTCCTCCATGCCATTTTGTGTTGTCGGTGTGACAAATCGCCTTTCATCGTAATAGGCATAGGCTTTCAACCAATAAAACAAACTGCTGATATAATCGGTGTCATTAACCCCATTATACGTCACCATCTTGGTTTTTATTTCATTAATAACGGTTGAAAAGTTCGTATCGCTGTATGCGCCTAGTATTTGCGTTTCAGGGAGGTCGTTAAATAAAGTGTCTATACACTCTCTCCCCTTATTCTTTATTGCCGTTAAAAATACAGCACCTTGTAAACCGGTGAAGACATGGTCGGGACACATGGATTCTGCGTCAGTTGATTGGGTGTTTAGTATTGTCTGTGGAGATTGTTGCTTTTGGCGTTTTTCCATTAAGTGGGTATTTGGGTATAAAGCACTTGGTATGTAGCGCGAATTATGATCATGATGTGTGTCTATATTCACATGAAATACATGCTCTCTGGAATCTACCGCTGATGTATTTGCCCATGTGGCACTTGATACAAATGTTAGTAATATGAATGACAACTTATGGTAATTTCTCATAGCGTCCTCTCTTTATATGTTGTGTGAATTGTATTTCTACGGCATGAAAGAGGCCTAGCACGCAGTGCTAGGACTCAAAAGTAACAATGTAGTGTTAGTGAGTGTTTGAGCGGCAGCTTTGAGTATCAAAGTCCATAACGATTGTTGCCCCTTCAGAGATGCCAGATACATCAATATATCCCCAGTATCTTGCATTACTTGGTATATCGTAAATTAGGCATTGTTGCTCACCTTGTGCCACTGATTTAGCGTCAAAATGGTTGCGTGGTATAGAAGGTCGGCCACCGTTTTTGAAATACACTTGAGCGTCAGCAGAGGCATTTATCATAGTGATAGCAACACTTGTATGTTGGTCGACGGCTCTAAATGCATAGCTTGCACGGTTACCAATACAGCGAGCTTCTCCTGATAACAAATCTCTGGTGGTTTTGTCAGCATCACTGACAGAACATGCATCTGTTAAAGCTGGCATTGCAATTGTGAGAGACTTACTTGTACTAGAGACTAGGCCATCATCATCGGTGACAGTGAGCGTTACATCGAACAGCCCTAATTGGCTATAAGCATGAACAGGGTTTTGTTGAGTGCTGGTCGTGCCGTCACCAAAGTCCCAAAAATAACTGACAATATGTCCATCAGAGTCGTAAGAATTTGCAGCACTGAAGGCAACGTGTTCGTTTACAACACTGCCAGATATCACTATGTCGGCATGAGGAGCTTGCTTAGGTATATCATTGACCAGTGGTCTACATCCAGGTACATCATAATCCATAACGATGGTCGCCCCGTTTGGCTGGCCAGATACTTCAATATATCCCCAGTAGTTAGCATCGGCCGGAATCGTATAATAAATACATTGCTGATCGCCCTGTGTCTCAGATACAAGGGTATGATCGCCATTGCCTGTTTTAGGCCAGTTACCATCCCCGAAATAAATCCTTGAGTCATCAGGCGCATTGATTAAAGTAATTGCCACGTTTTTATGGTCACTATTTAAATCGCTAAAAGAGAAGGATTTTCGATTTTCAATACATCGTGGTGTCGATGGCTGAATATCTCGTGAATCATTGGGTGCATTATCACATGCAGAAACAAGCGGTGGATGATCAATATTAACGATAACGCGTGCGGTCGATGTCATGCCATCGTTATCTGTTATGCTTAAAATAACATCATAAATACCAGGCTTTGCAAATTGATGTGTAGGATTGGCAAAATCACTGTGAGTGCCATCTCCAAAGTCCCAATCATAAGTAACTATTTGACCATATTGATCTGATGACCCTTGGCTACTAAAGTTGATGGGACTATTTACTTGTACATCGTTTTGTAACGCTCTAGCGATAGCAATTGGTGCTTGCGGTGGTGGTGGAATATTTGTACAAGCATTGTAAGAACATAGTTCTCTGACTGCCGTGATATCTGCGGCATCAATTCTACCATCACCATTAATATCAAATGACGAGTCTATGGGGTCGTTGTTACTGAGGGCGGCATTAAATGCGGCAATATCATCTATATCTACGTCCCCGTCGTTATCCATATCACCAATCGGGAGAATTGTCACCGTCGCTTTATTTTCATGGGTTGCACCGTCATTATCAGTTACTGCTAATGTTGTAAAGTATGTCCCGGCTTGTGGGTAGGTGTGAGTAACAGATTGCCCTGACTTGATAACACCATGGCCAAAATTCCAAGAATGGTCCACTATTTGCCCGTCTTCATCGCTAGATTTGCTGCCATCAAAGTTAACGCGGTATGTTGCGCGACCGACATATTCCCCTCCAGCATTGGCCATGGGTAAACGGTTAGGTGCAGAATGGTCAGCATCATCTCGAATGTCGTAATATGCTCTAAATCTAAGTGAGTCGTAATTTAAAAACGGGTCAATCATGACATTAAAAATCCCGCCACTGGTAAATTGGCATAGCTCAGTCTGGCCCGGTGCTTCCCAAGGACGGCAATCGTACACTTCTTTAGAGACAGATTTATTTTGGCTCACATGGATATCTGGATCGCCATTGTAACGACTGACAAGTTCGTATGTTACTAAAGATGCAGCATCGGGCACTGCAAACTCATAATTGCGTGGTTGTGAACCAGCGAGTGCCGATAATTTAATTTCATCATTTAAATAAAAACGAGAGCAACCCGCACATAGTTCCGCATCGTTAGGTGAGTTTTCAGTGATGACGGCCGTGGTCGTTCCCACTACTGATGCGCCAGAGTTGTCAGTGACTGTTAGCTTAACTGGGTAACTTCCAACATTGTTATAGATGTGAGACGGGTTTGCTTGAGCACTTGAATTTCCATCTCCAAAGTCCCAAGCGTAACTGATTATATTACCATCTGGGTCATTTGAATTGGCACTACTGAATTCAATAGCATGCCCAAACGCTTCCTCATATTTTTTGCCGTTAGTGTTAGCAAAAGGGAGTTGATTTGCAGTATTTGAGGTTTCATAATAAACATGAAGTGACGCTTTAGTATAAGTTTGGAATGGGTCAATTAAGAGGTCAAACTTTCCGCCGCCATCAAACTCGCAGTACTCCGAAATACCTTTCCATGTAAATGGTCTACAGTCATAACTTTCGCGGCTAACTTCACTATTTTTACTTACGTATAAATCTAAGTCGCCATTGTATTTAATACTCCCATCGGCCATTTTTGGACCTTGATATCCCCCAGGGACTACCACCACCACTCGGCTTGCATCTTCAGGGATACTGAATTGAAAGTCGTGTGTTTTACCTAACCTGTCAGTCCACATACCATCGGTTTTATTTGCCCATAGATCATCGATTTTTAAAAGCGTGAATCGACGTTCACCCGCTTTAAGGAAAGGGTCGTCAGCTTGTATGACTTGTAGTTTAGAGTTACTAAAGTCACTAAAAGCATGCACCGATGCATAGTAAGGGACCTTTGTGTCGGGTTCATCAATTGATAACACTTCTGCATCACCTGGTGAATTAAAAGATGTGAAATCTGCTATCCAATCTTCAAAGCCTTCTGGTGGAGGAGTCGGGACAACTCCTTTAGATAAATACATATCTGGATCTTCAGTATGTCCGTTCAAGTAAAAAAGAATATTATTGGCCCCGTCTGGCAGGTTAATTTCAAACGTACTGATGTCACCTTTTAATCCAGATATGTTATCGAATGACATGAGTTCAGTACCTTCAGGCTCAACATCGATACCTGATATTCCGTCCCATGGGTGACCTGAATTGCTAATATATTCTTCTAACCCCGTCGCGATTAAATTGTCATTTGACCACAGAGTGTTTCGTGAAGGACCATGTAACGCAGCCGTTATACGGGCAACTTGGTCTGCAGTGAACATGGCATAGTTGTCAGAGTAATGCATAAAGTTTTCGGTATTTGTTGGTTCACCGAAACAATTTGGTGCGTTGTTTTGCATAGGGGACGGTAAAGACATCTGCGGAGTATCGCAATTTCTATCACCGGTAGACTCACACAATGTTTGATTGGTTATGGTGCATTGCTTATCTTCAAATGTATGGATTAAGTTTAACCAGTGGCCAAATTCATGGGTAAGTACTGATCTGAAGTTCTCATTGGTATTGCTGCCAACATAGTTACCGTTATAAACGACCCGGGCTGTACCAGCTTCTGACATGGCTACTTCTGGGTACCACGCAATGCCAGAATTATTACCTTTACCATTAGCGTGTAAGTCATTCATGATATACACATTCATGTATTTGAAGTTATCCCATGAATCTTGATTGATACGACTAAGCGTTTGTGCATCGTGGTTGCCATAGCCGGCCTCTTCTCTGTCATAACGTACGATACCATTGGTGTCGCGCCCTGCTGGATCTTTTTTGGGCAATACGAACTCAATATTGACGTTCTTTCGAAGTGCACTAAAAATTGGGGATATTTCAGGAGAGTCTACAGCTAAGCCTTGAAAATCATCATTTAGTTTACGTAGTGCATTTCTTATCTTAGCGTCAGTTAAGCACTTTTGTGTAGAGTCGCTGCAATTATAGGCTTGGCCGTAAATATGAAATACGACGGGAATATAATAACGACCATCTTCCGCAATACTGCTATTTAACAGGTCATCAGGAATCGCGTTAGTTCTGAGCTGTTCAGTTACACGATTTAGTTTTGATTGTTTTATTTGCGCGTTAAACTGAGACTGTAATTTGGACCAATTTTGGCCGTTGTGATCCGTTTGGCAATTATGATCGATATAGTTGTCTATGGCGGTTAAATCATGGGGGTGTTTACTGTTAATATCTGTGTGTTTATGACTTGCTTTGGTTGCTGCCAGCACCGATAGCGGACTCGTAAGCAGGGTAAATAGGCATAAACTTACAACTTTGCCTGACGTGTTCATGTTGTTTCCTTGTTAGTTAGTTTAATATTCTGCGAACAATGTTAAATTTATTCACGGTTACAAATTAACGTATCAAGTTATAAACTTCTTATTACTTATTAAATAAACATTCCTGATTTACACGCTTTTTTTACATTATTGTTTCATATATTCCCTATATACTTGGAGTTTATATGCAAAAAGGGAGCGTTAGCTCCCTATTGCACTGAAATAGTACCTTTATTTACATTGCTTTTTAACCTGTTGCCGGATTGTGCAGTTTAGAAACGTTTCAGGCCCTAATCCAGAATAACCTTTACCTTGTCTGACCTGACCTGATATGAGGTCTTCATACCAATCCATCCAAGGATATGTATAACCGTATTCTGAAGCGGCATGCAAGATGAGTTTGTCTTTGGGAGGAATAGGCACAGAAACGCCTTTATTCGGGTAAAATTGTTCAATAACAACGTGCAACCATTCGTGGGTCCATACACCCGGGTCGTCATTTAAATACTTATTTATACGTTGTTTTACACCCATTTCTCCTGGATTAAACTTTACCGTTACGTATCCTGTTTCAAGGGTGTCGGGGGATGTTGGTTCTAGCCAAGCTAGACCAAAGTATGGACTCTCAAAACTGCAATCTCCCATTTCCGCGCGCCAAAATAAGAATATCGTGTCGTAATCCCCAGGTCTTATATGTTTAAGTTGCGCCAAACCTTGTTGGGCTTCAAGCGTGTACCAGTCATTGTCCGGGTTATGAGTGAGTTCAACGGGGTCGATTAAGTCTTGTCGATTTATATCCCACTTTATCGTCCCGTACGAAAATGGCTCTATATGCTCTCGTAAATTTTGTTTAAAAAAATTGTACCCCTCATCCAATTCTTTCTTGGTAAAGTTGCTATGACATTTTTTATCGCCTATGCCAGCATATACAGACGGAACACCGACAAAAAGTGCTCGCCACTTTGAAGCTGGTTGGATTTCATCACGACTAAGGGTAACTTTCATTGGATTTTTTGGGGTATGTTTATCTAATATATGGATTTGTTTTTTTAAGTACTGCTTTTCTTTTTCAAGACCAACGCCAATTGCGTGTGTACCCTGTGGTAAATTTAATTTTGCGGGGGTATATTTTCCGGTGAAATGACCATTTAAATATACAGCCCCTTGATTGAAAGCGCTGATTTCAACATTACTTTTGTTGCATTCCTTGGCATTATCACATGACAATGTTTCAGCGTATGTCGAGTTTGTTACGAGTAATATATAAATAAAGCGTAAAGGGAATGTCTGTTTCATTTAACGACCTATGTACTATGTGGCAAGGTACAGCCAATTATTATGTATGACTGCACCTGATATATTTAAAATTTGTATCGAAGACCAACGGAGTAGCTTTTACCGTAACTGGCGTTCTCAAAAATGTAACTTCCTTCGTTTGCTCCGGCTGTTAGCAATTCTGTTTTTAATGCATTAACGGTTAATGTTTCATCAGGATCAAGCAGGTTATATACATCCGCTGTAACCCTTAAATTATCAGTAATGTCGTATGACATCCCAACACTCAAGTTTCCCCAACTTGGTGCAACAGCTTGCTCCGTATCAACCGAACCACCTGTTTCATATGTCCAGTGACTTACCTTTTTCACGCTGTAACTAGAGCGTTTGTTGTAAGCGATGTTTAAGCTCAAACCATTTTGCTCATAAAATAGATTTATATTCGATTGGTGTTTAGATAAGCCAAAAAATGGAATTTCTTTTCCTTCGCTGTCACTTTCACCTGAGGTACTATTGTTTAACGTATAGTTAGCAGATACACCGAATCCAGCTAATTGCTCTGGCAAATATTCGTCAAATGTTTGGAACCATGAAATCTCATACCCTCGAATTAGGCTATGGCGGTCGTCGTTGACTTCGCGCGTTGCGAGAAACTTATTGCCAGCGATGGTTTCTTCGAACTCATCATCTTTTACAAAGCCTGCAAATTGCTTGAAATATGATGCGAACGAAAGGTTACCATTTTCGCTATAGTACCATTCTAGGGCCGTATCAAACTGCTTTGATGAATATGGTGTCAACCCAGGATTGTTGTACTTTATGGTACGTCGCTCCTTGTCATCGTTGACGTCTTCTAACTCTGGATCAATTTTTGTATTTGGAATAAGTTGTGATAGAAATGGGCGTGATATTGCTTTTGCGGCGGCAAATCGTAATACCAGTTCTTCTGATAAGTTTAATTTGAGATTCATACTCGGTAATATATCTGAATAACTATCTTCAAATTGCTGTAAATCACGTTTTTTCCAGTCACTATTTGCAACCGAACCATCGTCATTGAAGGCTAAATTGGCCGGGTTTCGAGAGTAACTAAAAGAGGTAATATCAGTTTTTATATAACGCATGCCGATATCTAGCATATAAGGAAATCCAAACATATTATCTTCAAATTTGGATTCTATGTATGCGTGGATAGTTTCTTCTTTTACGCCATAAGTGTCGCCATTCTCAGAGGATTGTGGTATCAAAGATTTGGCTGCAATCGGATCTAATTTATTAAAGTAGGCAAATAAAGCCGATTGGTTAATACTTGGCCACACTTGTGGCACATTAGCACCCCCACCGAAACCATTTCCTGTCCCTGCAGAAATAACATCATTTGGTAATTGCCACATGGTATTCCCTCCAATATTGACGGTTGGTGCAGCAAATGTAGGGTTTACTTCATCACTGTGATCAAACGCGAATTTACTAGGGGAGGAAGGATAAAAGTTATATTTTTCTTTATCTTGTGAGTTGTAACCAATACCAAAAAATAGTGTACTCATAGTGCCACTAAGGGGCTCCCATGTACCGTCTATTACGAATCTAGATGTTTTGTCATCAACGGTATTACCAAATTTGCGAGAATGATGAGCACCATACACTGCATTTTCATCTAACGCCTGTGCTAGGGTCATATCTGGGATCGGGTGATTGCCATTAAAGTTAATTGTCGCACCACTGACTCCAGCTCTGACCACGACAAGGCTACCATTTCCATCATCTTCATTTTTTGCACCAGAAACTGACATATCAAAATTTAAGGTGATATCGTCAAGTACCCAATTAGTATTTAGACCCACTTGGTATGTATCACTTTTTCTCGGTACTCCAGTTTCAAGCAGTTCAACGGTTGCGTTATTCCATGATATGTTATCAACAAAGCCATCTGGACCAACATTAAACTCTGTTATTTTGGCGGCACCATCATAAGCTGGTAGCACAAGTGTCATCGCTTTGGCTTTGTTATCTACATCATAAGAGCTAAATAGCACATCAAAGTTGACGTCTAAATCGTCATTTGGAAGCCATTGTAGTGCCAGTGTGCCTCCAAGACGTTCACGTTCTGATTCAGTTTGAGTAATACGAGGCCAACGGGGCATTCTAAAGCTGTCATTGATATTTGCATTGTTGGGTGTAACCACGTCCTCTTGTTCAGAATTTGGATTTGCTGAGCTATATAGTTCGTGATATTGCCAATCATCCCAATTGGTAGATTTGTACTTATCGTAACGAGATATGCGTTTCGTGTGTACTAGGGATGCAAGTACGCCAAAGGTATCATCCAAAAATACATCACTTACTAAAAAAGATGTTTTTGGGTTATGTGATTTTGCTCGGGCATTGTATTCATTTTTAACTGAAAGACTCAACTCTTCACCAAGATCTAGCGGTTTACGAGAGTAAATATTAACGACTCCTCCAACGGCGCCTTCTTGAAGTTTGGCTTGTTGTGTTTTGTACACCTCTATTTTGCCAACTAGTTCAGATGCAATGACATCATAGTTGAAGTCTCGGTTTTCGCTATCAGTAGCTAGCTTACGGCCATTAAACGTTGTGATATTATACTTACCAGACATCCCACGAATTGTTACTTTTTGGCCCGCACCATCAGTCCGAGTGACGCTGATCCCTGGGATACGTTGCAGCGCTTCTGCTACGTTATCATCAGGGAATTTGCCAATATCTTCAGCGACAATCGCATCAACCACGTTATCCGATTGTCTTTTGATGCTTTGCGCCTCTCGCAGGCTCCCTAAAATTCCTAAGGTTGCTTTTACCTCAATAACTTCTATGTCGTCTTTTTTATCGCCTTGCTCAGCGTATGCTGAATGACTTAGCATAGTGCTTAATGCAAGTGCGAGAGGAGATAATATAAATATGTTATTTTTATCTTTGCGCTTACTTTTTTTCATATGACACGTTCCAATCTAATTATTATTTTTGAACTAACTTGCTTTGCAATAAATTAATTTGCTTAAACATTTCCCTGTACCAAAAAGAAAAACTTTTTGGCTCTGTTAATTCAATCATATGTAAGTAATTTGAACGTCTCGAATTAGTAGATATATATCCTGTTATATAACATGGTTGGATATAAGGTGGAAATTATTACGATGTAGCATAAAATAAGTTTATTGTGAGTTCTGCAATGGGAATATTAAATAAGATATGAATGTAATATATACATTAACTTTGTATTTATTCTATAGGAAAAGTATTGTGAAAGGGAGTGAAAAAATAAGTGCTTTATTCCCCACTCTCTTTCAAATGTGAATTCCTTACTTAATACAACTTAATGCTTGCTCTAAATCAGTGATCAAATCATCGCAGTTTTCAAGGCCAACCGAAATTCTCATATCACCAAGTGAAATCCCCATTTTTTCGAATTGATCAGGGGTTTGTTCTTTTATACAACTGATGGCAGGAGCATATATTAAACTCTCATGCCCGCCCCAACTAACACCTATCTGAAATAGTTCAAGATGATTAAAAAACGACTTAATACTGGCTAAGTGTTTTGTTTTTAGTTGAAAACTCATAAGCCCACTTACACCGCTCATTTGCGACTCAACTAAGGGCTTTTGCTCGAAGTTATCTAGGCCAGGGTAATTGACATGTTTGATTTTTTTGTGGCGATTTAAAAATTCAGCTATTTTTTTCGCCGTACTTTGGTGGCGATCCATTCTTAAGTGCAATGTTCTCAGGCTTCTTAGTAAATACCAAGCTTCAACGGGCGCCATTTTAGCGCCCAAAAGTTCATACTCACGTGCACAGATCGCACTAACCAACTTATCACTCCCAATGAGAACCCCTGAGACTATATCACTATGACCTCCAAGATATTTAGAACAAGAGTGGAGCTCTAAATCTATCCCCATATTTAGCGGCTTTTGATAAATAGGAGTACTCCAAGTATTGTCAATAATAGTTGCTATATGATTTTTTCTTGCTAACTGGGATATTTTACGTATGTCTTGCAGTGAAAAAACTACAGAAGAGGGACTTTCTAAGTAAATCAGTTTTGTATTTGACTGAATTGCTTGCTCTATCTCGTCATTGTCTTTTCCTGAGACAAATGTAACCTGAATGTTCATTTTTGGAATTAAAAAATCATTAATAAAACTGATTGATGGGCCGTAAATATTGTTTAACGTAATGATATGATCATTATACGATAAAAAGTGGAGCATTCCTGCAGAAACCGCCGCCATTCCTGAAGCAAAAAGTTTGGCTTTTTCACCATTTGCCAGTTGTGCAATTTTCTTCTCAACAATCGATACTGTTGGATTATTTCCTCTAGTATAAATTGCGTTGTTTATTTTGTCTTCAAATGCCATTTCAATGGCATCCCAACTATCAAAAGTAAATAACGAATTTTGGTAGATAGGTGGCACAACAGCACCAAATCGATCGTTTTTTTCTATATTATCATTGATTAATAATGTACTGGGTTTAAAGTGATTGGTCATAATTTTTTACGCCACCTTCGGATATTAATGATGTGGATTTAAAAACTCGGCTGTTGTAAAAACCAACGCCAAAAATAGCAAATATAAATGCGATAGATATATTAATTATTGATAGGAACTGCCATTGCCAGTAGTCAATAATAGATACACCTAATGTTGAGAAGATAAAAACCGAGGTTGTACTCCACGGAATCAAACTTTCTATCATGGTACCTGTATCTTCTAAAGAACGGGAAAGAACTGGTTTCGGTAAATGAAACTCATCATATTTGTTGCTAAATGCCTCGCCAATAATAAAACTATTAGCGTACTGGCTTGAAGTTAATGCATTTGTTAGCGCAGAAGAGAGTAAAGTGGTAATTACCAGCATGCTTTGGGTTTTTATTTTTTTTAAAATGTAATGTATGACCGTGGGTAATGCGTTGATCCGGTCAATGGCGCCGACATAGATAAACACCATAATGGTGATTATAATGGGGTCGATTAAGGCATATAGCCCACCTCGATTGAATAAGCTCGCTAACATTGGAGTAAGTGTGGTTGTTAAAGGTTGACTTTGGACCATGTCATACGTGAAACCTTTATAGACTGTTTGCACTATATTATCTAATGATGAAGATTGAATGATAGCGGCTAACACACATGCTAAAAGTGATGAAGCAATTAAGGTTGGCAACGGAGGTTGTTTTAATATTGAACCTACCATGATAATTAAAGGCGGGAGTAATAATAGCGCGTTGATGTTGAACATAGTTTCAATAGTGCTGAGCGTATTATTTAATAATGAAGCCGTATTTAGTTGTGCGCTTGTAGACGGGTAAAAGTAGTCAAGGGAAAAAAATAGACCGGCCGAAATAATTGCCGATGGGAAGGTTGTTGTTCTCATTGCTTTAATATGGTCTGTTAGAGGAACTTTAACAGCAATGGCGGCAATATTGGTAGTATCTGATAAAGGAGACATTTTATCGCCAAAGTATGCACCGCCGATGACAGCCCCTGCCGTAATACCTACATCGGCACCTACGACCGTGCTAACAGAGATAATGACTAATCCAATGGTTGCTATTGCGCCCCAAGATGTGCCTGTACACATAGAGAAAAGTATCGGAATAACAAACGCATAAAAATAAATGTGTTCGGCTGTAATTAGTTTTAAGCCAACATAGATCAGAAGTGGAATAGTACCTGAAATCATCCATGTGCCTATTAATATGCCAATTGCAAATAATAATAGTACTGTAGGTAAAGCTTGGGTGAGGCGTTTGGTGAGCGAGTCTTGAATTTGATCCCAAGAGTAGCCGAGAAACATAAGTTGGATAACGACAAATACTGCTGAGAACAAAAATATAACTTCTAATGAGAAAGCACTTTGTTCAAACATCAATGGTCGTAGAATTAACCCGTACACGACAGTTAAAAGCAATGACAAGATCGAAATAAATGATTGTAATACGTGCTTACTTTTCATAAATATCCCTATTGGTTAGCGGTAATACTATTGTGCATTTCATTGGGCTTCCTTAATGATTGCAGCGGCGCCACCGCTTGGGGCGAGGTTAAGTATGAAAGTAGAGTTATGAGTTACAGACTTAGTTTCAATTTTATGGTCACTGGCGAATTTATCGGCATTTGCCCCATCTTTAAATAATGTCATTTCAAAGCGCTTATTGGTGGGCAAAAATGATAGGTCAACATTGATTTTGTGCTCGTTACTGTTCCCCATGGCACCAAGGTACCATTGTGTACCGTTGCGTCTGGCAATAACAATATGGTCTGCCAGCTTCGCGGATATCACGTGAGTCTCATCCCATACGGTTGGAATTGCAGTTATAAACTCTGTGGTTTGTGACTCTTTAGCATAGGCAGAAGGACTATCGGCAAGCATCTGAAGAGGACTTTCATAAACGATATACATTGCGACTTGATGGGCTCTAGTTGTTTTGCTCATAGGTCTAGCAAAGCTTATTGAGAAATTGCTGGGCTGTGCATTATTTATTGCGCCTGGAGTGTAGTCCATCGGCCCTGCGAGCTGGCGAATGAACGGCAAGGTCAAATTATGTTCTGCCGTAATGTAATTGGCCCATTTATTATGCTCTAGCCCTCGTACCCCTTCACGCGTTATGACATTTGGGTAAGCTCTTCGTAGGCCAGCAGGTTTATAAGAGCCATGAAAATTCACAAGCAACTTTCTTTTTGCGGTTTCTTGTGCAATTTTCCAGTAGTAATTAACCATAGCTTGGTCATCTCTTTGCATAAAGTCGACTTTAATACCGGCAGCGCCCCAATGTGCAAATAGATCTAATGCTTCGGTGAGTTGGGTGTCTAACGTTTTCCAGATAACCCATAGGATAACGTCGACATTTTTTAACTTTCCATAGGCAATGATTTCCTTAACATCGATGTCTTCAACAACATTCGTAACACTATCTAAATGGTGCCAACCCTCATCTAGAATGATATATTCGATGCCGTTCTTTGCCGCAAAGTCTATGTAGTATTTGTACGTTTGAGTATTGATACCGGCAATAAAATCAACCCCATACAAATTGTTTGCATTCCACCAATCCCATGCAACTTGGCCAGGCTTAACCCATGACGGATTGATAGCTAGCTCGTTTGCCAATAAATAACTTAATTGGTTGGTTAAAAGCTCGCTGTCATCTTTGGATATAGCAAGAATTCGCCATGGAAAAGACCTTGAATTCGGCTGTGGCGCTAACTTTGATTCAAATATAAAAGGAGAACGCTGTTCAATAAGCTCATTTCTATCAGATCCTTTTTGTAATTTAGATGAAACTATTGTTTTTGGGAATGTTGCCCTTAAGCTTTCTCTTCCTGTACCTTGTAGCCACATACCAGGATAGTCTTTTAGCCCAGACTCGGTAATAACGAGTTTACTCTTATTAAACTCTACCATTAGCGGCAAACTTGCAAACTCACTCTCTGTTATAGTGCTTAGCTGTTTTGACTCGTAAGTACGTTCGTTATGGGAAACAAAACTATTTTCTGCGGGAAATAATGTACGCGTACTATCTATGAATTCGAACAGTGCAAGTTCATTTTTAATCGCAAAATGGTCATCCATAAAGGCGTTGAATCGATACGCAACGCCACTATTGAATACTCTAAAGTTAACAGTTTGCTGGTTATCAAAAATCATGGTTATTTGGTTGTAGTGTTCGACAATTTGCGCTGATTTTTGTTTAATATGTGGAGTTAATAATCTATTTTGTGATGACCTTTTTATATTTTTTACAGTTATAGGACTATGAGTCTCTTCAGGTTCGTTAAAATATAACGCTGCTGTTGCTTTAGAGATAATCATATTTCCTGAGACAGAGATAGAATATTCAATGGGATAGGTTTGCGATAGTAATACCTCTATGGAACCGTCAGGAGATGTGACTTGCAACGGTTTTGCAAACACCGAAACGTGAATATTGAAGAGTAAAAGCGTGATAAATACACAGATAATGCGATATAGATAATTCATAAGTATCTTTATTTTTATTTATTAATGATATGGGGGCTGTGAGCCCCCATTATAGGGTTTCAATCGAATGTGTAGGTAATGGGCGCAATGCCATCCCAGTCAAATTTATCTATTTGACTATCATGCGTAATGACAATTTCAAATTTATTTATTTTGCGTTCTACACAAATATCAAACTCTTGTTTAAACGCTTTAATTGATTTTAAACACATACTCGGCCATTCACTAGGAAGGTAAGGTGCAAGTTGAAAGCGATTAAAACCAAGTGGTTCGATACCGAATATACCTTCAGTGACAACACGCGCATACAGTGCGCTTTCAGCAGATAAGTGGCGTTGATTACCCTCAGGCCATGCTTCTACGGCGTATGGAACATGTTCCCCTAAAAGACGTTTCCTTGAGTAATATTTAAAATAACGCATGGCTATATCGGTTTCGCCCGCCGCAAAAATACCTCTAAATGCATATAAGGTTGCACGATCCCAAAACGTATTATTACCTGCTTCGGTGTAAATACCGTCAGCACTCCATAACTGTGGAGACAATAATGCATTTAAAGTGTCTTGTTTTTTATCAAAAATACCCATGGTTAAAGGCAGCGCAATCCAAGACCTTAATTTAGTGTTCCCTTTAAAATACTGGTAGGTATCATAGCCTTGTACGTTAGCTGAAAAGTAGTTATTCATATCAGCTTTAAGCTTAAATGCACGTTTGCTGTAACCAACTGACTTGACTTCATTTCCGAGCTGGTCGTGCAAATTTGATGTTGTCTTTAGCGCCCCATACGTTAGCATGTTAGTACTTAGATTGTACTGGCCTGTTTTAAACCTTCCTTCTAATTCATCACTGTCTGATCCTATGACACCTTCGCTATTCATTTGTTTAAAGCTGTACTCTAGGCACCAATCAATCAACGGCGTTAATTCGCGGGCAATTTTTTCATCAGCAAAACTTAGAGCAAAACGGCTAGCGCCATAGGCAATCATTGCGCAATCTCCCCGGTCACCGGCACCATTCCAGATGTCGACACCTTCAGCAATAATAGACGATGGTATGGGATCGAACTTATCATTCATAAACCGAGCAAAATGACGGTAACTATTTACTGCCGATTCATTGCCATTGTTATCACCTAGAAAAGGAAAAAACGGGTTGATATACTCAGCTTGGTCATTTGCCCATAACGCAGCATAATAACGCCCGCCACCAGGGCCGTGCATTAGTCCACCTTTGGTGCGATAAATACTTTCTGCGGCGCGCAACTTCGAAAATTGAAACATTTGATTTAATATCGGGTCGGGCGTTTCGAGTACCAAAGCATGATTTAAGCTAGCAATATAGCTCAGGCGTTTTTTCAGTTCGTCTTGACTGTTAAAATCTCTATTTTCAGCTGTTTTCGTCGCGACAAATTGAGCACTGAATTGGATAGAATCACCAGAATTTAGAGCTGTTTTAGGTATTGCATTACTTTTAGCTGTAATTGTATATGCGCCGTAAACCCCGTCTTTTGTAGGTGTTTTAAATTGGTAATTCAGGGAGGCAATTTCAACGTTTTGTGATGAATTACCTGTGTTAGTTATTTTATAGGTTTCAATTAAAGCTGGGTGTTTGGTACTTGGTGATAATACGCGAGTTAGCGTTAAATTATCGCGAAGTGAACTGGTCAATGTCAGTACACCATTAAAACTCACGTCTGTCAGTTTCTCTGACTTATAGAGGACGTCATTGATATAAATATTGGGTGAAATGGCGGTAGGAAATTCATGAATAAGACTTGCATGTGTATCATTTGGAACCGTTCGTAACATAGGCCAAACAATTTTCCGATTAAGGACTAAATTGCCTATTTCATTATTTCCATAATAGATGATTGCAGATAATTTTTCGCCGCTAAATTCCAAATGATCATTATGTTGATTCTTTACTTGCCAAGTGATCGTATCGTTGTCGAGTACCCATCGATTATTTAATGTGTTTGCTAAGTCATCAAGCTTATTATTAACCGAACAAGCAACGGTTAAACATGATAAGCCAACCAATATAAACGCTTTATTTCCTAACACATCCTACTCCAAGCTTTTTAATATTATAATTATTGAAGCATTTTGCTTTTGTAATAACGTATCGTTAATCACTTAATAGTTCCCAAAAACTAACTTTCGTTAAGTTTCTGCTGTAGTATTGTCGTGTGCCTTGGCGATATCATTTCTAAATTGTTGCGGGGTTTTATCAAACTCTCTTTGAAAAATATCGTAAAAACGGCTAATTGAGCCAAACCCTGCTTGTAACGCAATGCTTAGTACTGCGTCATTTGTGTCAATTAATAGCGCTTGGGCATGTTGCAGCCTTAATTTATTAATGTATTGTTTAATAGAAATTTTCATGACTCTATGGAACAATTTCATTGCGTAGTTCGGGTGCAGTCCGGTGATGTTTGCAACGTCATCTATGGTTATCTTTTGATCATAGTGGTCAGCGATATACTGTAAAATGACTTCTATATGACATAGGCCACTGACGATCGATTTTTTGTCTGTTAATTCTGTCGTATTGGATAGGTTAAATGTGCTGTAAGGCTCTAAAGACATTCTACGTATCCTGTTTCGGATTTCGTCAATGACTTGCATGATCAATGGTAATTTTTTACTCGCTAAATCATTTTCCCACATTGAGGTGGTTAGTTGGTCGCCCAGATGTAAGTTATCAGCAACCAGTACTTCACCATGTAATATCTCACTAATAAATTCATCTGAAAATCGCCAAGATAAAAATGCATGTAAAGGAATATATATATTTACCATTTCCCCATCACCTTCAGATGCAATCATTTGATGAGGAATTGACGCCCAAAAAATAATCATTTTCCCTTCAGGCACACTTATTTTTTGGCCATTTATCAGATAATCTGCAGAGCATCCGAATAGGTAATTTATTTCTACATGACCATGCCAATGGCTAGAATCCATAATTTTAGGGCTGTGTCGTTGGAACCCCCAAGAGTTTTCATGCCCCTGTACCTCTAATGGACTATTTTCATTAAATTTTATTCTACTGACCCAGTCCATATCGAACCCTTAGTTACGATTACGGTACAAACGCTAAACTAATCTATTGATTAAAACAATATGAAGGTTGTTTTTCGGGAATAAATAGTACAAAAACAGGATACGATGGCCGAGTATGCAAATTAAACTGGTTATAAGGTACAGGCCTTCTTTTACACAAATTAGTTACCTTATTATTCGGGAAGTTTTAATACGAGTTTAAGAAGTAAAGCGGTGTTATTGAAGGTTATAGTGAATTGATTCACAGCATCTAGGTACATCGTTGTAATATGTTTAGTTAAACTGAATCAGCCATCTAGGGTAACCACATAATAATTATTAGGCAGGTAAAGTATGATTCCTTGGTTCAAATATATATTATTCTTATGCGTGATAGCCGTATCGCTCATATCTAGTTTTTCATATGCAAATGAGCAAGTTAAGAAAAGGCCAAATATTCTTTGGATATACGTTGAAGATATTTCGCCGCACTTAGGCACATATGGTGAACCATTGGTAAATACACCGATACTAGACGAATTAGCCCATAATGGCGTTAAGTTTACGAACACAATTATGCCCGCACCTGTTTGTTCAGCGTTACGCTCGGCTATGATGACAGGTGTCACACAAACTAAACTAGGGTTACATAATCATCATAGTGCAAGAACCAAAGAGTCAGAGTTTTATTTACCCCCTAATGTAAAAACAGTACCTGAGTTATTTAAAGCAGCGGGTTACTATACTTTTAATAGTGGTAAAGATGACTATAATTTTTCATATAATCGTGCTGATTTATATAACGGGGATTATATGGTACATCCGTTATACGGAAAATCAGGGGTAAAAATCGATTGGCATAGTAGAAGTAACAAGTCACAACCGTTTTTTGGGCAAATTCAACTTAAAGGTGGTAAACACATTTTTAGTAAAACTTTTAAAAACAAAGTTAAACAGCCCATTGATCGAAGCGAAGTTGTACTGCCCCCCTATTACCCCACCCACCCTACTGTGACTGAAGAGTGGGCAAGATATCTTGAATCATTACAGATCACTGATTCTGAAGTCGGTGATATTATAAAAAGACTTGAACGTGATCAGTTATTAGATAATACAATCGTGTTCTTTTTTGCTGATCATGGAATGCGGTTTTTACGCCATAAGCAATTTCTCTATGAAGGTGGCATAAAAGTCCCATTTATCGTTTATGCACCGGGTTACAAAAGATTGATAAAGACTGGCACGCGAGCCGAGTTGATTAACGGGCTGAATATCAGTGCAACATCACTTGCATTAGCTGGTATAGAGATCCCCGACTATTTTGAAGGAAGTAATTTGTTTGATGAAAATTTTCAAGGAGATAAGCACGTTATTTCTGCAAGGGATAGGTGCGATTTTACGATTGACCGTATTCGTTCCGTAAGAACAGAAAACTATAAATACATTCGAAACTATTATCCAGAACGCTCGGCGATGCAGCCAAGTTATCGAGACGAATGGGAGTTAACGAAAGTGATGAAACAGCTTTATGAGCGTGGAAAACTAGACAAGGTCCAAGCTATGCATTTTTCGGCAACACGCGAAATTGAAGAGCTGTATGATTTACGAAATGACCCTCACGAAATCGTTAATTTGGCTGCTAAGCCGGACTATAAAACGACTCTAGACCAACATAGAAAAATTTTAGATAATTGGGTTAAAGATAATGATATGGGCCAATTCCCTGAGCGAGAAGAGTCATTAAAACTTATGTTGGGTATTTGGGGAGATACCGCAATAAATCCTGAGTTTGATAATTTGCGGAAACAGTACCCTAAGCTCTCTGGCTCTCAATATCATCTTAAAAATAAGCGTTTTAAAAGAGTCTTAAATAAAGGAAATAATTCTTATCAATAATAAAAAGGTTGAGTTTAATTAGGTATATATGTCCGATTTAGCTATACAAATTGGAGAGAACCCTCTACCATAATAGCGACTTAATATCGGACATATTGAATATGCTTACCCCACTTGTCGATACCTTGAAACAACTTCGTTATCAAATAGCACATATTGAAGACGATACACTTATTCAAGAATACCCAGAGCTTAATGCATATTTGTCTACACTGAACCATGATGTTCCGAGTGCGCTCGAAGATATTGAGTTTTTATACCAATTCTTATATGTTTATGGCCGAAAATCAGAAGCGACATTTAACCGATTTAGAAATGAATTGGAACGGTTCTATTTGTGGTCTTGGAACTTTAAACAGATGTCGGTCTTTGATTTAAGGCGTGAAGATATCGAGGCGTATGTTGAATTTGTTGTCGACCCAGATAGTAATTGGGTGTCGAATTCTGTGCAGTGGCGATTTAAAGATAAGCAAGGCGTGCGCTGTGTAAATATAGCATGGCGCCCATTTGTATATAAAGAGAATGGCCTAAGCCAACAAACATTTGCAGCCATGTTCACTGCACTTAATGTGTTTTATAAATTCGCAATTCTGGAAGAAAAAACGTTTGCCAACTTTGTACCAGTGGTAAAAAAAAATAGCCCCTATTTAATAACTGAATCGCAGATAAAATTACCTGATACATTGAGTAATTTACAGTGGGAATATGTGTTTGGTGTAACAAGGGATTATTGTGATGCTAAACCTGAGTTAGAGCGTAATTTGTTTGTGCTAGCCTGTTTAAAAGGCTTGTACTTACGTATTTCCGAATTATCGGAGCGACCGCAATGGTCTCCTGTTATGTCACACTTTTGGCAAGACCCTGATGGGTTTTGGTATATTAGAGTTATGGGAAAAGGTAATAAACTCCGAGATGTAACTCTGAGTGAAGACTTTATCGTATATTTGCGTCGTTACAGAGAATATCGAGGTTTACCTGCATTGCCGAGAGTTGATGAGCCCTCCCCGATTGTGCATAAATTACGTGGTCAAGGGGGAATGAATGTCAGACAAATTAGACGGATTGTACAACAAAGTTTTGACTTGGCGATTGAGTCTTTAAACCAAGATGGCTTTTCGGATGAGTCAGAGCAATTGAAAGCGGCAACAGCACACTGGTTAAGACACACAGGCGCGACTCATGATGCTCAACATCGCCCACTTAAACATTTATCTGAAGATTTAGGGCATGCCAAAATCGCGACCACTGATCAAATTTATATTCAAACTAACATTAAAGACAGAGCTAAATCTGGAGCGAAGAGAAAGCTCTGAGCTAATATATTAATAGGCTTCAACAATAGTTAGTTTAAATAAACCAGGAGCATCCTCATTTTCTGTTTCTCTATAGAGTGTAGCTTCGTAGAAGTAATCGCCTATGTACCATGTAACATACTCCCTAAAGTCATACTCAGTGTCTTTGCGTGAGACTTGAACATCGGCGGCCCCTTGTTGTTTCACTATTCTCACTAGGTCTTTCTTAAGCGTCCCGTGCTTATTGTCCTCGTCATCTCGAAACTTCAAACCTAACTTTTTCCACTTTCTTGGCATGCTATTGCTTAGTTCGAGAGAGCTTGATCCATTAAAGAAATAGAGTTTACTGACAATTTCATTTTGAGAACTGTAAACATAAAACCGATTTGACATGCTGTACTTTTCACATCGGAAATGGTTATCTTTTAGTTTTATTTCTCTTATACATGTACCTCTATTTTCTATTTCTTCATTGGTGGTTTTACCTATAACGATCCCAAAAGGCAGTGTCGTCAAATCATTTTTCGCTTGCACGAATGTTGAAATATTTAGTAGTGTAAAGAACAGCGCAGTTTTTGCAATGATATTCATAGTTAACCTTTAATTATCAATAAATTACGTATACTTTAGTAAAGTTTTTGCTACTAACTTTGAAGTTCGGTATTTGTGTTATTAGCAAAACAAAGTTCATAACGCCCTTCAACAATACGTTTAGCCATTTGTTATCCCAACATATTGAATTTTATTGTATTAAACAAAAAGTTGTAAATCAATAAGTGACACTTATTCATTAGAAATAGTACAGGTTAGTGACTCTAGATCTATTTTGTTACAGTAAGAATATGTGTTATGTGCAACAAGGGGAAATTGTGATGCTAAACCTGAATTAGAGCGTTTAGCCTGCCTAAAAGGGTTGTACTTACGCATTTTTGTATTGTCGAGCGGCCGCAGTGGTCCCTTGTTATGTGACACTTTTGGCAAGACCCAGTTAGGCCTTGGTATATATGAATAATGGGTAAAGTTAATAAACTCCGCGATACAACTCTGAGCGAAGACTTTGTCCTATATTTGCGTCGTTACAGAAAATATCGAGGTTTACCAGCTTTGCTGAGAGTTGATGAACCCACCCCGATTGTGCATAAATTACGTGGTCAAGGGGAATGACTGTTCGACAAATTGGCCGCATTGTACAACAATGTTTTGACTTGACAATTGAGTATTTAAAGCCAAGATGGCTTTTCGGATGAATCAAAGCAATTGAAAGCGGCAATAGTGCATTGGTTAAGACAAACAGGCGCGACTCATGATGCTCAACTTCGCCCACTTAAACATTTATCTGAAGATTTAGGGCATGCCAAAATCGCGACCACTTATCAAATTTATGTTCAAACTAACATTAAAGACAGGGTTAAGTCTGGAACTAAAAGAAAACTCTAATTAGATCTTAATCAGCATGTTCAGGAACTAAAAGCTATTAATGTGCATCATAATGTATAAGTTAATTAAAAATAGATAAAAACATCACGCCCTAATATCTAGGGCTTGATGTTGGGTCAAACTAATAAAAATCGTTCTGTAATACGATGATGTGCATCTAAGTTATAGGCCTCGTAATTTAGCAACTACGCTATTAAAGTCAGAGCCTTTGATCTCAGCAGCGTACGCGATCCGCATTTGGTTTAGGTATTCATATGCCATTTCTTCAGCTTCCATTCTACCTATTCTAGAGGCATTCCATGTTTTTGATGGTTTACCTGGAAAGCTTGCTGTTACTAGACAGTCTACTGGCGCCATAGGAGCATCTTCATCGATTTCAATTGTTACGCTGTTTAATGTTTGCTCTTGATATAAATTAGACTCTAAATTTGAGAATTCACCGCCCCAACATCTGCTACCTATACTACGAACATAGCCGCGAGTGTATGCATGACTGCTAGCTAAGCTACCAAGTTCCTCAAGTTTTGTCGCCATGAGATTACCTTGATTCTTAACATAGGCCGCGCTGATGAACCCCTTCACATGACGTTCGGTTAAAACTGCAATATTAAGGGCTGCCATTGTTGAATAAGAGGATGTTAATGCAAATGCTTTTGTATTGTAACTTGCCTCGTATGCCCTATGATGACGTAAAGAGTTTACATATGTTAATAAAGAAGTAAGAATAGATACATCAAATTGGTTACTATTTAGTGAGTCTTGATAGTAATCAAATGTTGTACTGAAAGCGGCTAGGTCACTTTTTGCATCATACACTGCATCATTGATCACCACACCTGACACAAGGCTTTCTATTTTTTCAAGGTCTTCAGAATGAAGTCTTACAATTTGGGGACCCGCTGGACCACCGCCAAATAGTAAATTTGAAATAAAGTCTTTAGCGCCCCCTTTTATTGCGCTCTTTGCACCATCAAGGATCCAACCTCTAATTAATGCGCCTGTTATAAAACCTTGTGCTGCAGCGGTATTTGCCTGGTCAATATTCAGTATATCAGCTGAATGTATTGCTGGATTTATTACTTCCTCAGTTGAAGCTGAAGTATTAAAAGAGCCGAAAAGTATAGCCATAGTAGCTGCGATTGTTTTTATTTTCATTTTATTATCCTTTAAAATTGCTTTTACTTATTAGGTTGGTAATTTCCAAAAACCTATTTATTATTAACTTTAAGCTAATGGACAGCCAAAAATTTAACAAAGAGCATATTGAATTTCAAATTTGGTAATTTAGAGTTATTGCTTTAAATATCAATGTGATGGATTTTTTGATGTTGCTACTCTAATGTTTTTATAATTAATGAAGGTTTTAAAATCAATGAGTTACTGCCTTTGGTTACTCAATGGTAATCTATTCTTATTGAATATTATATCGCGTTTATATATTGACTTTTGTTTGTTTTTTTCAAGTGGCAGGTCATTAATTGCACATGCATTACTATTAAGAAGGTTCTAATATTTTCATATCTTTAGCATTTATTATAAATAAATGATGTGAATTACTATGATTGAACTGTTTCATTTTTTTGGAGAGTTACAGAATAGTTGGCGAAGCAAACAAACAATTTGAGATTTATCTATCTCCAATACTTAGGAATATAGAATAGTTAAAGTGTGATTATATAATTACTGATGGAGCATTTGTAAAGAAAGAATACACTACTAGCGAGGTTATTAGTGTATTCTTCCCAGTTTTATATATTATGTTAAATTGTTGGTTGTGTGATTTTCACTTTCCCTAACCCTATTTATTTTAAAATCAAGAGCGTAAATTAGCGGCAATAAACTCTATTGGATGCTTAGGTTTCCTATTTTCATAGCGCTTTACTTGGCTTCGGCATGAGAATCCGGTTGAAAGAAGGTTTCCTTTGGCTGTTTTTTCTACATGTGGTTTCCAAGACATGTTGTAGAGTGACCTTGAGTTTTCTTGGTTTTGTAATTCATGCCCGTAGGTTCCGGCCATACCACAGCAACCGGTGACTGGGGTATTGAGTGTTACACTTAGCTGACTAAAAATGGATTTCCATATCTGGCTTGCATTTGGTAATGCAGTAGTTTCTGTACAATGAGAAAGTAAGGTATAGTGTTCTTTTTGACTGGCTTCAGTTAAAGATATACTTTGCCAATTTTGTTTTTCAAGCCACTCATGAGCGAGCATAACTTCAAAGCTACCACGTAAATCGCCAAGTAGAGTTTTGTATTCATCACGGTAGACCATAACGAGAGATGCATCCAAGCCAATCATTGGAATTTTATAATCATTGAGAGAGTTCAAAAAATCACACGCAGTTTTAGCTGTTGACTTAAACTCTTTTAAAAATCCCTTAACATGTTGTGCTTTACCATTTGGCAAAAATGGTAATAAAATAGGGTTAATTCCGAGCGCCGCAATAACTTTAATACATGAAGAAACCAACTCAGCTTCATAGAAACTTGTAAATGGATCTTGCACAATAAAAACTGAGTTTTCTCGTTCAGTCTCTGATATACGTTCTAGTTTTGTTTGATCGAATAGATATTTTTTATTTACTCGGTTAGCGAGAGTTGGCGTACTTAATAAGGGAGTGTCTACGTACCCAAATACTTTTTCTATTACATATGCGGTTGGTTTACTTTTGACTATCGGGTTAACAACAGGTCCTAACTTTGAAAGTATGGGCGCCGTCGTTTCTATGTTACTGACCAAATAATCTTTTAAAGGTCTATTGTATTTACTGTGATATAAATTTAAAAATCGAGATCTGAACGTGGGTACATCTACTTTTATAGGACAGGCTGTAGTACAAGCTTTACAAGCTAGACACTCATCCATCGATTCTTTAACTTCATGTGAAAAATCGTATTGGCCTTTATTTTTTTCTCGCGTATTTAAGTACCTTTCCCACCAAGTAATGTCATTCTCTTTATTGATCAATTGTTTTTCAACATCAATAATATTTACGTTCGCTTTTTCTTGTAACCGAAGCCATTCCCGAATTAAACTGGCTCTACCTTTTGGTGAATGTCTTCGGTCTTTTGTTACTTTATAAGAAGGACACATTGGTGAAGATTCATCGTAGTTATAGCAAAGACCATTACCATTACAGTTCATCGCATTTTCAAAACTGTCTCGAACTTTGATATTAATTTTTTTGTCGAACCAAGCTCGTTTTTGTGAGTCAACACTTACTAACTCATCAGTGCTTTCAATTGGTGTGCAAATTTTCCCTGGGTTTAATCTATTATTCTTATCAAAAACAGACTTTATTTTTCTTAACTCAGTAAAAAGTATTTCGCCAAAAAATTCAGGACCATATTCACTTCGATAACCTTTACCGTGTTCACCCCACATTAAACCTCGGTACTTTGCTGTTAAAGCGACTACGTGATCTGAAATTTTACGTAATAGTTTTTCTTGTTCTGGATCACACATATCAAGTGCGGGTCTAACATGTAGGACACCCGCATCGACATGGCCGAACATGCCGTAATTTAAATTGTGGGAATCTAATAAAGCTCTAAACTCTACAATAAAATCAGCGAGGTTTTCTGGGGGAACAGCAGTGTCTTCCGCGAAAGCGAGTGGCTTTTGTTTTCCTTTCGTGTTTCCTAATAGCCCAACTGCTTTTTTACGCATGGCATAGATTTTTAGAATATCGGCTTTATCATTTATAAGTTGGTAGCCGATCACTCCAGCCTGTTTATGTGCGATCAATTTGTCTAATTCTTTGCACAGTGATGAAATTTTCCCGTCCATTTCATTTTCGGTTTCACCGTTAAACTCGACCATATTGAGTCCTTGCATCTCGATGCCAGGAACACTGGTTATTAAGTCTGATACGGAATGCCAGACAATATCTTCTTTTGCTAAATTTAATACTTTACTGTCAACCGTTTCAACGGACGTTGCTTGAGCGGAAACTAGAAATGGTGAATTTCTTAATGCTGAGTCAAAACTATCATACTTAATATTGATTAATGTTTTGAGCGGTGCAATTGGTGTAATATTTAGTTTGGCTTCTGTGACAACCCCCAATGAACCTTCAGAACCTGTAATAATTCTTGATAAGTCAAAATTCTCGAGTGTATTATCGAATACGTTTTCAAGATCGTAACCCGTTAGGAAGCGATTTAGCCTTGGAAACTTAGATAAGATCAACGCTCGGTTTGAATGACAGCTTTCTATCACTTGTTGATAAATTTGTGACGCCCGTCCTTCTTGAGCGGCGATTAATTGTGCTTTTTCAATGGATATTTTTCGGGTATTAAGCTCGGTTCCATCAACCAAATAAGTTTTCAAGCCTAAAACATGATCACTGGTTTTGCCATATACAAGCGAACCTTGACCTGAAGCATCGGTGTTGACCATTCCGCCAATAGTTGCTCGATTACTTGTTGAAAGATCAGGCGCAAAGAAAAAACCATATGGTCTAAGGTAATCATTTAATTGATCTTTTATAACACCAGCCTGTACTTTAACCCATTTTTCTTCCACATTTATTTCTATGATTTCACGCATATGACGTGATAAGTCAATGACGATGCCGGGAGTAAGTGACTGACCATTTGTACCTGTACCCCCGCCTCGAGGCCCAAATGTTAACGACAAAAATGGATTTTGCTGAGCACAATGCAATGCGGTTTGAATATCTTTGTTATTTTTTGGATAAATTACGGCTTGTGGCACATTTTGATATATGCTGTTATCCGTGGCAGTTACTAAGCGAGTAGCATAACTGCTGTCTGTTTCCCCTAAAAAACCATTGTTTATTATAAGGTTAAGGTAATCATTGAGTAATTCACTTGCGGTATCTTGCTGATTTATATTGGCAATCATGACGGTAATAATTTATTGCTTTTAACTAATTGTACCACGGAGTGAAGGACAAAAAGTTGAGAAATTTAATCTTTGTTACATATTAAGCAAACTAATACATACTTTGGCTTGTATACTTTAATTGTGGTCATTTTGTTAAATAGGGAAAAGTAGAAGATGAAAAAAGTAATGGTCCTTGGGATAGGTGTAGTATTTGTATTTCTTGCGATTATATTTTTTGTTGTGCCAGGACCTTCAATCATATTCGCAATGGCTGCATTAGTGTGCTTTTCTATATATTATCCAACAGCGAGAAAGTATTTAAGAAAATTACAAAAGATATTTACTAAAGCGTGTCACAAACTTGATGGTATTAAATAAAAAAGCCGGCAACTTGAGCCGGCTTTTTCAGATTCTTAGATACTAGTCTTTTAGCTTGTCAGCTAGGTATAACCAAGTTTCTAATACAGTATCAGGGTTAAGTGAGACTGAGTCGATCCCCTGCTCTACCAACCAAGCTGCAAAATCTTCATGATCCGATGGACCTTGACCACAAATACCAACGTATTTGCCTTTTGCCTTAGCCGTTTGAATTGCCATCGATAGTAATTTTTTAATCGCTGGATTACGCTCATCAAATAAATGTGCAATTAATCCTGAATCTCTATCTAAGCCTAGTGTAAGCTGAGTTAAGTCATTTGAACCGATTGAGAATCCGTCAAAATACTCTAAAAACTCTTCAGCTAACAGGGCATTTGAAGGTAGTTCGCACATCATAATTACTTTTAGACCATTTTCGCCACGTTTAAGGCCATGCTCTTCAAGTAATTCAATAACGCGTGCTGCTTCTTCTAATGTTCTAACAAATGGGATCATTACTTCAACATTTGTTAAGCCCATTGAGTTACGAACACGTTTGATAGCTTCACACTCTAATGCAAAACACTCTCTGAAATCTTCAGAGATATAACGCGCTGCACCCCTGAAGCCAATCATAGGGTTTTCTTCTTCTGGTTCGTATTGTTGCCCGCCAACTAAGTTTGCATATTCATTAGATTTAAAATCAGACATGCGAACAATAACGCGTTCTGGTGCAAACGCACACCCTAGAGTAGAAATACCTTCAACAAGCTTAGATATATAAAATTCTACCGGCGATTCATAGCCTGCAATAATTTCTTTAATTTCAGCTTGTAACTCTGCAGGTTGATCAGCAAAGTTGATAAGGGCTTTAGGGTGGACACCGATCATTCTATTTATAATGAACTCAACACGAGCTAGACCAATACCTGCATGGGGTAACTTTGCAAAATCGAATGCACGATCCGGGTTACCTACATTCATCATTATTTTCATTGGTAGGTCTGGCATGGTGTCGACACGGGATGAAATAATATCAAACTCAAGTTGACCTTCATAAATAAAGCCGGTATCACCTTCGGCACAAGATACAGTAACTTCTTGATTATTTGTTATTAGATCAGTTGCATTGCCACAACCAACTACTGCTGGAATACCTAACTCACGCGCTATGATCGCTGCGTGGCAAGTGCGGCCACCTCGGTTTGTTACAATTGCAGCGGCGCGTTTCATGATTGGTTCCCAATCAGGGTCAGTCATGTCAGTTACAAGTACATCGCCCACTTGGACTTTGTCCATTTCGTCAATGGAGTTTAGTACGCGAACAACACCTTTACCAATTTTATGGCCAATTGCTCGACCTTCTGCAATGACTTTAGATTGAGATTTAAGTTGGAAGCGCTCCATGACGTTTGAATCTTCATTTGAACGCACGGTTTCTGGACGGGCTTGTACGATATACAATTTGCCATCGTTACCATCTTTTGCCCACTCGATGTCCATTGGACGTCCATAGTGTTTCTCGATAATAACAGCTTGCTTTGCCAGCTCTTGGACTTCGTCATCTGTTATAGAAAATTGTGCTGATTGTTCAGCGGCAATATCAATAATTTCAACTTGCTTACCATGAGACTCGTCTGATGAATAAACCATTTGAATTGCTTTAGAGCCAATGTTACGTCTAACAACAGCTGGTAACCCTTTTGCAAGCGTCGGCTTATGAACATAAAATTCATCTGGATTGACTGCGCCTTGGACAACCATTTCTCCCAGTCCATAACTAGAAGTAATAAAGACAACATCTTCGAAACCAGACTCAGTATCGATGCTGAACATAACACCAGATGATGCTTTGTCTGAGCGGACCATGCGCTGAATGCCCGCGGATAGAGCAACACCACGGTGATCGTAACCCTGGTGTACACGATAAGATATTGCTCGGTCGTTAAATAATGAGGCGAATACGTGCTTAATTGCAACCATGACGGCGTCAATACCACGTACATTAAGAAATGTTTCTTGCTGTCCGGCAAATGATGCATCTGGCATATCTTCGGCTGTTGCAGAAGAACGCACTGCGAACGAAACATCGGAATTTGTATCACCGTGAAGGGTATTATAAGCGTCGTGAATTGCTTTATTAAGTTCTGGTTGGAATGGAGTATCGATGATCCATTGTCTTATTTCGGCACCAACCTTGGCGAGTGTAATAACGTCATCGACGTCTAGTGTGTCTAAAATTGTGTGGATCTTTTCGTTGAGTCCAGATTGCTCTAAAAACTCATTAAAGGCATCGGCTGTAGTAGCGAATCCACCAGGTACTTGTACACCAGCGTTAGAAAGGTTCGATATCATTTCCCCAAGTGAAGCGTTTTTACCACCAACTCGAGGTACATCTTGCATACCTAACTCTTGATACCAGAGAACGTAGTCTTGCACGGAACTGTCTCCAAAACAAATTGTATTTAATGTGAGAGATTGTTTGACCTTTAGTATAGGTCAAGGGCATTCTACACTGGCAAGTACGCTTACGTAAACCACGGAAGCGAAAATTCAGCTAATTTGTAAGAACAAGGTTAAAATGAGAACTGCATTTTATATATCAGATGGTACTGCAATTACATCGGAAGTGTTTGGGCACGCAACACTTTCAATGTTTCCAGTGGAATTTAATCATCAAACAATCCCATTTGTTGAAACAGTCAGAAAAGCTGAAGAAATCAAAGAGCTTATTGACCTAAATGCAAAGAATACTGGCGAACGGCCACTCGTATTTTTCACTTTTGTGAATCCAGAATTGTCAGACATTATTTTGTCGTCTCAGGGGGTTTGTTATGATTTCTTGGCATTAGCTAGTAAGGTGGTTAAAAAGGAATTGAATGTAGAGCCTGTCCCAAAAATACATCGAACTCACTCAATTCATGAAGCGAGTTACGACTTTAGAATAGATGCTGTTAATTATGCGTTGGCAAATGATGATGGCGCTAATATAAAAGATTATGAACAAGCTGATATTATTTTAGTTGGTGTGAGCCGATCTGGTAAAACCCCGACGAGTTTATATTTAGCACTTCAGTACGGGATAAAAGCAGCTAATTATCCAATCACGGAGGATGATTTAGAAAAAGGTAACTTCCCTAAGTGTTTACTCACTTACAAAAAGAAGCTGTTTGGGTTGACAATAAATCCAGAAAGGTTAGCGGCAATAAGAGAAGGGAGAATGGCGAATTCTAAATACGCGTCACTACGTCAGTGTAGAATTGAAGTGAGAGAAGTAGAAATGTTATTTAAAAAGCATAAAACCCCTTACTTGAACTCAACAAGTCACTCTGTTGAGGAAATATCAGCGAAAATTATTTCTGAAACGGGTTTAACTCGTCGGAAATATTAAAAGGCTGTATTACAGCCTTTTTATTTGCCTTAACTTAGACTTTGTTTCGCGCATCTTTAAGTAAATCTGCGACAAGAAAACCGAGTTCTAATACTTGATCAGCATTAAGGCGAGGGTCACATTGAGTCCGGTAGCGCTGTGCTAAATCTTCATCAGATAAACCGTACGCCCCACCAACACATTCTGTAACGTGTTGGCCTGTCATTTCTAAGTGGACACCACCCGGATAAGATCCTTCAGCTTTATGTACTGCGAAAAATTGGCTGATTTCACGCAGTATATTATTGAAGCTTCGAGTTTTATACCCTGTACTCGCCTTTTCAGTATTTCCGTGCATTGGGTCTGAGGTCCAAACAACTTTTCTGCCTTCGTCTTGTACTCTACGAACTAGGGCTGGTAGTTTTTCTGGTAGTACGTCTGCTCCCATTCTTGTTATTAGCGTTAAACGTCCAGGAATGTTATCTGGGTTTAGCGCATCAATTAACTTTATGAGCTCATCAGGTGTCATGCCTGGACCTACTTTGACACCAATTGGGTTTTTAATGCCTCGGAAAAATTCAATGTGGGCATGGTCTAGTTGTCGTGTGCGCTCTCCAATCCAAACGAAGTGCGCAGAGCAATCATACCAGTCACCTGTTAGATGATCCCGGCGAGTAAGTGCTTCTTCATACCCTAATAACAGTGCTTCATGAGATGTATAGAGTGATGTTTCTTTTAGACTGGGTGCTACGCTTGAATCTATACCACACACTTCCATAAACTCGAGAGCGTCTTGAATTTTATCAGCCATTTGCTGATACTTCTCTTTAAGAGGGTTTGCAGCTACAAAGCTCATATTCCAACGGTTTACTTGGTGTAAATCAGCTAAACCACCTTGTGCGAATGCACGTAATAAGTTTAGTGTTGCAGCGCTATGGTGGTAAGCCGTCATTAATCTATTAGGATCCGGAACGCGAGACGTTTCGGTAAACTCAAAGTTATTTATTATATCACCACGATATGATGGCAAAGATACCCCATTAATTGTTTCAAAATTAGAAGAACGAGGTTTTGCGTATTGACCTGCCATTCTTCCTATTTTAACAACAGGACATTTCCCGCCATATGTTAAAACAACAGCCATTTGTAACAGTGTTTTAAAAGTATCGCGAATATTGGCTGCATTAAAATCAGAGAACGATTCTGCACAGTCTCCGCCTTGAAGTAAAAATGCTTTACCTTCACAAACATCTGCTAAACTCTTATAAAGACTTCTTGTTTCTTCAGCAAAGACCAAAGGTGGAGCTTTATTTAGTTGGTTCTCAATATCGATTAACGCGCTATTATCTGGGTATTCAGGTTGTTGAACAATTGGGAGTTCTCTCCAACTGTCTGGGTTCCAAGGTTTCATTAATTTTCCTCATTCCAATGTAGTGTTACCTCACCACGAAAGTAACGTATAGACGTACTCGCTTCAAGATAAATTTAGTATTTATTTCAGGAAAGAACACATCATCCTGAAAGGGTTCAAAAGTGTCAACTTTATAGCCCAATTTACACTGCCACACCCATTAAAGAACACATCATACTCAATCTTAAACACAAAATCTTAGCATCTCTCCAAATATAAAAAATGCTTATCAAAGTAACTAAGTAAAATTCATTCTTAAAAAAGTAAAAGAGCCGGTGATAATTACTACTCCTTTTATGGTAAAAAATAGAGTGGTCAACTCCCCCAAATTTGTATTGTTAAGTTACTCAGAAGATTAAAATAAGATGACCAAGAATTAAAAATTCATTATTTTAGCCTGCGTATAAGAAAGATAAATCACTAACTTTATCTGACGAGCCAAATCTTAGAAATATAAAAGAGCCGATTATTGGATTTCTAGTAACTACTAATATATTGGCTATATAAGTTAAACAAGAACACTTTTAAGCATAGCAAAGAAGAATTTGCGAGAGTACTAAAGCGTTATGGGTAATGGGTAATGGGTATCAATTAAAAAATATTATGTTAAATTAAGTGTCATTAGTAATTATTCTTATCGTTCCCTTGAACTTTCAATTGTAAATTTAGAAAATCGAACCTTGAGCATTAAATTTATAAAGTTAATTAATAAACTTTAACTCTATAAATCAAAGCCTAGCCTCTGAAGCATAGGCACCCGTTTATCTAACGGTTAAGCAATCTTTGAAAGTAACATAAGATAAAAAATGAAATAGAAATGTCTGTAACTCCAGCCAATTTTGTACAGCTATTCAGTAGAATTATACAGCCTAAAGGTAACCAATTAGTATCATGGGCGCCCCTCAAAATATAGATAACTCGTCACTAATCTATGATTTCACGTACTTCTTGAAGTGATTCAAGCAAGTATCAAGCTAACACTTCTTCGCATTAACTTTGGTTGAACATCTTCACACTGCCATTTTGATAAGCGCTACCCTGTTTTATATATTCTAGTTTGCTGTTTTTTCCAGAGCCAACTTTCCAGCCCTGTTGAAATAAATCCAAGACTATTGTCGACTCAAATCTGATTTAGTTTGCCGCGCCAAGCCGTGGGGTAATTTAGTGTACTAATTACTTTCTCAGCTTTTAAACTTGTTTAGCCCTTGTCGATTGAAGTCAACACATGTGTTCAATGTTTCTAAAACAATAACCTTAGCTTAGTACATCACTTATAAGTTTCATCGACCAAGATTCATTATATTGATTTTGCACTCTCAATGGCTGAGTTGTTCTCGTTGGTTGGTACACAGCGTTTTCCTTTGTTAGCATGTGTAGACACGTTCAGCACATTTTTTATTCCAAGGCTTGCCTTATTGCAAATACTTTTAAATAATTTTGCTACCCCGATCTTTTGAGTACGTCAATGAACTCATCATCTGGCGAAAGTTTATTTTTGTAATTAAAACTAAGCGACTTAGCCATCTTACTTGAAAAGGAAAATGCGACGCTCACTTCAAATTTGGCTATTAAATGTTTTACCGAGGCTCGGCGGCTACTTATCTTTACGCCTTTTTGCGATGATATCGTCAAGCATATCAAATACTTTTAGCTTACGGTTTTATTCTTCAGCTCTTTAAGTCGCCTAGCATCTGATGCTTCCATACTTTGAACGCCAGTTTTAAAAGGTGACCTGGCCGATGCCATGTTTACGATAAACTTCAGGAACATGAATACTCGATTCAATTTTATTTGTCATGCAGAGTTTAGAGTTTCAATGACCTTACTTTTTCTCATTGTAAATTTTCCTATTTTTGTTAATCGAGAATTCTACTTATGATTTGTTTTATTTTTGGGAAATTACATTGATTATTTTTACTGTAAAGGTGCACCTGTAATGATAAATTGAGTTAGCTTACTAAAGCTTAAATTAATTAAGTTTATTAGACATATTATTCTGTTCAATGTTAGAATAAGACAACAAGAACACATCATACTCTATAGTCTATACCAACAACGTAACCATTCAACCTAACTAGATAATATAGCTTACAGAACACAACCGTTTTTTCTGCTGCATAAATGGTTATTCGAGGCTTTCATCCGCTCTAAAGTAAGTAGTGCCCGCAATGATAAATTGAGTTAGCTTACTAAAGCATAAATTAATTAAGTTTATTAGACTTATTATTCTGTTCAATGTTAAAATAATACAATAAGAACACATCATACTTTATAGTCTATACCAACAACGTAAGCATTCAACCTAACTAAATAATATAGCTTACAGAACACAACCGTTTTTTCTGCTGCATAAATGGTTATTCGAGGCTTTCATCCGCTCTAAAGTAAGTAGTGCCCGCAATGATAAATTGAGTTAGCTTACTAAAGCATAAATTAATTAAGTTTATTAGACTTCTTATTCTGTGCAATGGTAGAATAGGAGAGTAAAGAACACATCATACATATAGTTTTAAATAAGAATCCTGATCATTTCACCTAAATAAATAATATAATTAACAGAACATACTCATTTTTGCTGCAACATGATCTAATCACCAGATTTTCAAAGCCCTCAGTAATTATTTTATCAATAGTAACAACATAGTAAATCGGTTAATCAACAGACAGAGTTTTGAGACCGTTTATTAGACTTGCCATTAGATTCAATGTTAAAATTATAGATAGAGAAAGAACACATCATATATGTATATAATAGGAACAATTGTCACTAACATGATAACACCATTTTCAATACGATCTCATTTTGATTATTTACACGAACAGATTTCTCTATTTTGCAACGAATTAGCGGAAGCTGATATCGTCTCTGCAGATTACTATCAGCTCCCTCTCATAACTAAAGAAGATGAAAACAAAGCGCCGGAAAGCATTCATGTAGAAAAAATCTCAGGAACAAGTGCGCTAAACAAAGCAATAAACGCTTATAAAGACCTTTATTTAGATAAAAAAATAAGCGGTAAAATAATCCAACGTCATCCAGGGCTAATAACGGTTAATGATAAAAATCTACATATACAATCAAGATTAAAAGAAGTAAACAAAGCCAAAAATGATTTTAAAAACCTTATCTTATCTATTGAAAATAATGATGCCCGCTTCGATGCTGTGCACAGTGCCATTCCTAATTTAGTTACTCTTGCAGCATATAGAAAAATCCATAGTGAAATAGCTGACCCTTACTCAGTTCGATTTACTTGGATGACAAAACATGCTATACGCACGTTATCAAAAGATACAGCACTAAAAATGTTGAATAACTCATCTAATTACACAAACCCAAGAATGATCGATCAACAGTCTTGGATATCTCTTGTGGAAACTGAAAAACTGAGAGTTTCAAAATTAAATGAAAAAAGTAAGCTAAGAATTAGAAGACCAACTAGAGTATCACCTGAAGTTAATATTCGCTTTACTGCAGAAAATAGATATCACGTTAGTGCAGCGCTCCCATTTATTTTGTTTAACCCTAGTAAAAATACAAAGCTTGGAACGCTAACTAATTATGAAAAAGTAGAAAATCACCCAAGAAAAAGAGCATACAACTTTCTTGTTGATAGAATATATTTAGAAAAATTAGCTGAATAATCGGTTATTTTTTGACTATCTGTTCAAGAATTTCTTCATCAATAACTTCTACATCTTCAACAATACGTTTGCCACCTTGAATTTCTATTCGTTTATTATGCTTATTTAGTGCCAATATTTCTTCACAAAACTGAGCTGAAGGATGCATTTCATACACATAATCTACGATTTTTCCACTATTATCGTCTTTAACATTGCTTATACTGTAATCAGAAATCGCACCTTTTTCAATCAAGTCCTTCATTGTTGTAGTCATATCTCGACGTAGTGCTTTTAATTTGTTCTCAACAATTTCATCTGTTGAATAAATAGAACCATATTTTTCCATTATTGATAAAAGACGGAAGTGGTAAGTTTTTCCTGGAGCTGCATAGCGCCATAAGTGATATAAACGAAGCATCATCCAACGGGATAATCCACGCTTTAACTCTTGTGCACTGTTAAAATAGTAACCTTTATACTCTAAATTATCGATCATATTATGTACAAACGCGTTGAGACATGCGACACATTTGATATTACCACCTTGCCCTTTTTTCCCACTAAAATGTAGGGAAGATAGGAAATTCATATTTGACTCATAAAATGAATCATCAATATCCGTATTTTTTGTATCTGTCGCTGAATATTTAAATGACAATTTAGAACCTTGCAATGCCTCTAAAGATTCTTTTATTTGTGGGTAAGGCATTGATTGTCCAACGGCTTTTAACTCTTGAGCCAATTCATTCATCGAAAAAATTACAGCATATTGAATACCGGACTTAAAATTTATTTTAACTATTTTGCCTTTTGAAGCTAGCCGAATAAGTGCCCGCTCTACTTTTTCTTCTCTGTCAGAAGGCCATACAAGATACTCGACATCTTCCCCTTCTTTTTTACTACTCACTACCGCAGGCGTTATTTTTATTTCACCTTCGTATAAAATGCCATCAACTTTTTCAGATATACGACGAGTAATGATTGTTTTTTTTGGTGCTTCTTCTAACGGTAGCTTTTTGTGCCCAGAGCGAACAAACCTTCCCCATAAATCATAATGATTAAAAGTATTAGAGTATGCACGTAACCCATGAGCTGCATTTTCTAATGATACTCGAACATCTTTATTATCAGTAAATAGCGCTAAACTTTCATTATCAATAGCACTTTCCACACCATGGATCTGACCACGCAATGAATCGGGCAGATTATCTACAGAGATGTTCACCTTTCGGCTCATTATATTACTTCCAAAATTTATGACAGCTAATAACAACATATTCATGAACAAAAGTTAATGATTTAAGTTAGTATAAAAGTGATCTGGACGTTTTTTTTTTCATAGATCCAATTTTTACCAACTAAGAAATATTTTGGATCAATATATTACTAACATAGAGTATATTTCCGGCCCAGCTTTCAAAAAACCTTTCAAATATACGTCAAAATAAGGCGATTCCTTAACGCTATGTGGATAACTTTAGTCTCTGTTGGTATAGATCAGATCTATACTTAGAATGGATCCGATCCTAATCTACTAGATCTATGAAGTACAAAAGAAAATGTTTATAACTTATTGAATTTACTTAGTATAAACACGATCCAACCCAATAGTTTTGTGAGTAACTGTGTGCATAAGCTGTGCTCAATTAACCTTTTCAGTTTATACTTAGTAGAATAGTGATCTGGGAGTACATAAAGATCGGATCTTTACTTCGTTAAAACCCGATCTAACATTTAAATTAATCTTGATTATTATCAATGGTTTAGTTGTTATTTTTATGCTCTATCCTTTAATACCTATATACTTAACCAATTTAATCTTCTTATTTATTCTAAAGTAAATTGAATTGATACTATGTCTTTATATTTTTATGTTTACTACTAAAGTAATGGACATTATAATGTTTGGTATCAAGTCAAGGATATCGCGTATGTCAATCAATAATAAAGCACTATCAACCTATCGTTTGTTAAAAGCAACCGCTGAGGTTGCTGAACAATCATTAGAAGGTCGAATTCAGCATTACAGAGCTCATTTAAAAACAGATGAAAAAGAGCTTAGAACATACACTCAAAAAGCAGCTGCCGACTTATTAGGTTGTAACAATAGAACATTGAAAAGGCGACATGATCAAGGAGACTTCGATCATTTGCATATTCAAAAAGGTGCAAATGGACATTACGCATATACATTGGCTAATATTTTTTCTATGGCTGACATACTTGGAGTTGCAGCAGATCAACGTAAGTCAACTGATAAATTACAAGTTATCGTTATCAATTCACTTAAAGGTGGTTGTGGTAAAACAACATCACTTGTCAATATCGCTGCTGCACTTGCAACAACAAATATTAAAAGATACAGAATTGGCATAATAGATCTAGATCCTCAAGGATCATCATCAAGCTTTTTTCCTGCGAATGATCCTGAACCAATTACGGTTGGCGATTTAATGAGAGATTGTATTGAATTAGATCAAGATGAAAGTTGGTCTGATGTTGTTACCAATGCTTTTAAAGAAACCCATATTCCAAATATTAGAGTATTACCTTCAGGAATGGATGATTTTTATTTTGAACATGAAACAGCAACAGAACTAAAAGAGAGTTCAAGCTATGATCAAACTCGGCATTACCATAAACTTTTAGAAAGAGTGATAACACCAGTTGAATCACAATTTGACATAATTTTAATTGATACTGCCCCATCATTAAATTTTATGTTTTATAATGCATTAATGGCGTCTACTGCAATGCTCATTCCTGTACATCCAGAGGCTGTCGATTTTGATGCGAATAACAAATATTTAAAAAGACTTGGTGAGATATACCATACTGTCGCAGCACTGGGTCATGAGGGCTGGGACTTTATGCAATTTTTGGTTACTAACTATGTTAAAGGTAATCATTCGCAACGAGATATTGTTAAAGACGTTCGCAGTGCATTTGGTCGACAAGTTATGAGTTATCCAATAAATCATAGCTCAGCAATAACCGCGAGTTCCTCATCGTTTAATACTATTTTTGATCAAAAAACATCTGATAGCTTAGCCAGTAGAGAATCTTTAGTAAAATCACAAGAAAATATAAAAGATGTTGTCGATGAATTAGAAATGTTAATTCGTTCTAATTGGTTATCTACACAATCATCACTCGGTCAATGATAAAAGGTTTTTAATAACATGGCTAAAAAACGTAAAAATGACACCCGTTTAGATCCTTTTGCAACTCCAGTAGAAGGAAGTAGTCTGGATGATCTATTGGATCAAGCTAAAATTGGTGATGTGATCACTATGCCTGCACCAAGTGATCCACAACGTACAATTACATTAACCTGCCAAGTGATAAAATCACATAATATAGAAAATCATACTCAGGTTTATGGTCAAAATAGACGTGAGCAATCATTACTAAATGAAAAGTCCGTCGCAGATATCTTACCAGCGATAAAAAATGATAAGAGAAACCTCCACCCGGCTCTGTGCTGGCAAAAAGGACAACAACAATGGGTCTTATCAGGTTCAAGGAGAAGAAAGGCCTGTATGCTCGCTGAGGCTGATTACGTTATACTCACTTCTTCTGATTTTAATGATCAAGATGCTAAAGCATTGGCTATTTCATCAGATCAATACATTGCACCGAGTCTATGGGAATTAGGACAAGCTTATCATGCCACCAAAGTTTATCTTATGGAGCAAGGCTTAAAGGGGTCATATCGCGAGATCGGCTCACTTGAAGGCGTATCTCATACAGCTGTTGCTGATGCTTTAAAAGCATTTGAATATATTCCAAAGGAAGTGCTTAGCTTGTATCCAACAGCCAATCATTTGGGTAGAGAAGCTGCAAAGAAATTAATTGAAGCTATTAAGATTAATAAAAATGCATTCGAAATTAATCATTTAAATATTCATGATCAAGAATTTTTGAATGATACAGTCAGTGATGAAAAGCGAGCAATGTTGATAACCCATTATTTAACAACATTTGAAAACAAACCGGCCCGCTCAGAAGCTTTGTTAGACAACAAATTCATTAAAGTTCAAAGGAACCTTAAAAGTGGCGACGTAACAATTAAAATTGATAGTAAGGTATTGACTCAGAAAAGAATTGATCAATTGCAAAAGCTATTAGCTAATTACAATTAATCCACATAATTAAGTTAGCAAAATAATAGAAAAATTTTAACTGGTTGAAATACAAGCAATGAGAATTAATTCGCTACTCCAACCAGTTAAAAATCGCGACTTTATTACGAGATAACCCTTTTGGTAGTTCCTATAATTTCATATACTGGCGAAATATTTCATTTTACATGCTGAACTGATGTCAACGCAGTTATCTAAAGAACAATTATTTGCATTGTTCGAAGAAATTAAACAGGAACAAGCAACACAATTTCCTTTGTCTGAACGGTTTTTGAAGCAGTACTTCAATAGCGCTTTATTAGTCAAAGCAAAGGAATATTTAAATAATTCGCAAATTAGTTACTTAGATCACTCGGATGACTTTTCTCGTATAGATTCTCAAGTATTAGGCAATTTTGGGAATACTTTTTCTCAGTATATTAAGATTTCTCAAGTTAATAATTCAGCTCGTGTAGAGGCCCAATGTACGTGCTCTAACAATCCCAAGTGTCGTCATATTGCTGCAGTGTTGCTTAAATTAAAAATAGAGCACTCAGGCGGGTTTGGAGAAGCTTATTTAGTTAACGACTGGTTTAATGAGCTTATTCAATTACAACAAGATAGCATCCAAGGCGCCAACAACGTTTTGTTATTTGTTTTAGAGCCTCATAACAAAGAAGTGCTGTTAAGCCCAAAATTATCACCATTGCGGCCTGATGGTCTGTATCCACTAGGCCGACCATTATCGGAACAACAACTAAATAGCCATATCCCTCTTCAAGATTTACTCGAATCAGACTTTAGGTTATTTAACTGGATCCGTTCGCAAAACCCACCGGGTCATTTCGAATTATTTGGACGCTGGGGGTTTACAGCGATTGAGCAACTGGTAAAAACAAAACGATTTTACCTACAAACTCAACGCCAACCTTTGACATTGGGTCATCAGCAACGGTTGCAGTTTGTTTGGGATATGAGCCAATCTAATGCGCAATTATGTGCTCAATTATCTTCCATTGATAACTGGTTACTACTTAGAACTGATCCGCCAATGTATGTAGATACAGATAAGTTGGTGCTTGGTAGGATAAACTCCGAACTCAGTGCCGCAGAAATCGCTCATTTACAAAGTATGCCTAGTGTTGCAAACGATCAGTTGCAGCAAGTCATGAAGCGATTTTCAGAGACATTTGCAACTGATGTAATTGGCAGTCCAAAAGGGGTCGTAGCGCCTACTCATTCAGTACATTTACGTACAAGGCTTAATATTGTAAAGCTCGCACCAAGTAAAGGCTTTTCATTGTCGATTGATAAAACTGATGAGCTTTCTAAAACGGAATATGCAAAATACATTAAGCGATGTGAAAAAGTACTATTAGGCTTGGGTCTTTTAATTGAAAATGGATTGTTTTTATTACCAGTAAATGATGCAAATGGAGTACATTGGTTTAATCACGAGGTGCGACCTAAACTGCAATCGCAAAATTGGCTTGTTGATGAGCTAACACATGAGTTAACAGTGCAAACGCCTAAAATTACATTGTTACTAAAGCGAGATAAGCAGCACCATATTTTAGGTAAATTGATGTTTGATGGTAAGTCTATCTTACTTGATTGGGATGTGACTGAGCCACTTGATGTCAATAATTTAGCTGATTTGCATCAGTATATTCAAATTGCAGATCAGTTCTATGCAATACCTACACTTACTTTTAATGAATTGCTTGGTTTGAAAGCTCGATTTAGTTATTACAGTTCAAGTCAACAGTTCAAGTTTCCTTTATCGTACGCCAGAAAGCTCTACGAGTTAGAGAATACCACAGTGGTAAGCTCAGATGCGAAATTGACTGACTATTTAGCTGAACTTGATTCACCCCAAAGCATTCAGTTTAATATCCCATCTACTGATAGCCAAACGTTTGTACTACGAGATTATCAAGAACAAGGAGTACGTTGGTTAAAGTTTCTGAATAAACATCAGCTTGGCGGTATTTTGGCTGACGATATGGGTCTTGGTAAAACACTGCAAGTGATTGCTTATTTTATTAGTCAACATAATACATTAATGACTCAGCCTAGCTTAATTGTTTGTCCTACGAGTCTGGTAAGCAATTGGCAGAATGAATTTAAGCGGTTTGCACCGCACTTAACATTAACTACAGTGCACGGCTCCGATAGAGAAAAAACGTTAGAATGTGTACATACAGCTCGGTTTATATTAACAACTTACCCATTGTTAAAGCGTGATTTGCATTATTACAAAGGCCTTAAATTTGATTCTATTGTACTGGATGAAGCTCAGTATATTAAAAACGAATCAGCACAAGTATCTAAATGTGTTAAGCAATTACAAGCGGAATTTAAATTGTGTCTTAGTGGTACGCCTGTTGAAAATAATTTATTGGAGTTAAAGTCATTACTGGATTTTGTGATGCCAGATGTTTTGGGAACTAAACAACAATTCAAGCACTACTTTCAAATTCCTATTGAAAAAGAACAAGATATTGCTCGTGCTAACGAGTTGAAAGCTTTAATTGCCCCTTTTATTTTAAGGCGCACAAAAGTGGATGTTGTTAAAGAGTTACCAGATAAAACGGAATTAATTAAAGAGCTTGAATTTACTTCAGAACAAGCGAATTTATATCACAGTGTCCAGACCAAAATTGAAGATAAGTTATTGACATTGTTTAAAGAGCAAGGAGCGCAAAAAAGTAAACTTGTATTTTTAGATGCGCTTTTAAAGTTGCGTCAGATTTGTTGTCACCCACAGCTTGTGGATAAGCAAGTTAATAGTGAAAGTGCTAAGTTTCAGTGGCTTTGTGAACACCTGCCCGTCATGCTATCGCAAGGAAGAAAAATAATTATTTTCAGCCAATTTACATCAGTACTGGAATTAATTGCAAAGCAATTGACTGAAAGTGAAATCGGATTTTCAACTTTAACGGGCCAAACACGAAACCGTGAACGTGTAATAAGTACGTTTACAGAAGGGCTATGTGATGTATTTTTGATTAGTTTAAAAGCGGGTGGCACGGGACTAAACTTGACACAAGCTGACACCGTGATCCATTTTGACCCATGGTGGAACCCTGCAGTAGAAAATCAAGCGACGGACCGAGCCTATCGTATTGGACAAGATAAACCGGTCTTTGTTTATAAACTTATTATGGCTAATTCTATTGAGCAAAAAGTGCATAGTATGCAGCAGCAGAAGCAGGCGTTGGTTGATGCTTTATTTGAAGATAAGAGCTTAAATTTAAGCCAATTTGATGAAACTCAGATGTTAGAAATGTTGAAATCATAAAATAATTTTGAAATGAGTGAAATAATTCTGAACTAACTTCAAAGTATGCTGTCTATTATTATGCTTATTGGCAGCAGTGAGCTTAACGTTGATTTCCCCCTTGATTACTTATTTGTAATAAAGCCAGCAGGTTTTGCTGGCTTTTTTGTTTCTGTCCGTAAATTTTATATTGGGTTTGAAATTCCACATTTGATCCACATTGTTTCGTTTAAATAGATACATTGAAATAAGGTAACTGGTTCATTGAACTAGTATTACTTAGTTAATCTAGAAGGTGAATATATATGTTGTGTCATGAAGAAACACCATCGCATCTAAACTTTATTGAACCTGTATCACAATGTGACTATGATCTACTGGTAGAGGTCGCAACCAGTGACGACCTAAATAGTATTTTAACAATGTTATTGTTTGACGAAACACTGTCTGATTCGTTAAAAAATGATGTGAAAAACCAATTAAAAGCAAATCAATTAAGTAATAATTAAGCAAAGAGAAATTATGCAGCACATCCTAATCGTTGAAGATGACTTTGATATAGCAGAGCAAGTTATGCTATTTTTTAAAGCATCGGGGTTTAAAACGTCACACATTGCTGACGGTGCAGATGTGGTTTCTTGGGTTGAGAAAAACAGCCCTAATGCAATCTTGATGGACATCATGCTGCCAAATCAAGACGGCGTTGAATGTATGAAGAAAATTCGTGCCTTTTCCATGGTGCCGATTATTATGATGACAGCTAAAGTAGCAGAGTCTGATCGGCTAAAGGGACTTGAATTTGGTGCAGATGATTATGTGTGTAAGCCTTTCAGTGCAGCAGAATTGGTAATGAGAGTGAAAGCTATTTTGCGAAGATGCGCACCCGCTGTTGAAACTGAGAAATTAGTGAATGTTGATGAGCAGCAACTCACTGTAACGTTAAAAGGTAGAATCCTCGCGCTAACGAAAGTTGAGTTTGATGTGTTTGCGCTATTGTATAATGCACCTAGCCGCGTTTTTTCAAGGCAGCAAATTTTAGATTACATTCAACCAGATAACTTCGATATCTCAGATAGAGTGATTGATAGTCATATTAAAAACATTCGAAAAAAGATCAAGTTGTTGGATTGTTCTCCAAAATTGGTCGGGTCTGTTTATGGCGCAGGCTATCGTTATGACGAACAACAAATCAATGACACTAATTAAGTGATATCAGTTAGGCTCTCAGGTATTATTAACTAAAAATATTACCTGAGAACATTATGTTAGATGCACTCTTTTCTCAATTATCTTGGTTGCATGGCACGTTATTCTTATCGGCGATTTTATGTCCCCTCCCCTTCTATTATCGAGGTCGCCACTTACTTAAAACGCAATGTACAGTGCTTGAACAACAATACATTCATTGTTTGAGTGCTAAAGAACAAGTGCAATCTCAGCTTCAAACTTTGCAAACTGAGCATCAGCAACTTCAAGCAGAAAAAGTACAGCTTCATGGTCATTGTCAGCAATACCAAGCAAGACTCACTGAAAAGCAAACCCAAGTTCATCAATTTCAGGAATTATGGCAGAAAAGTGAGCATAATTTGTCTCATGCTCAAGCTCACGCTCACAAACTTGAAATCGAGCTTACGGATATTAAAGCTATGTTTGAGCAGAAACAGCAAGCATTTGATGCACAAATAGCGCAACTAAAAAATTCAAAAGAGCAGTTAAAGCTGGAGTTTGAAAATATTGCCAATCAGATCTTTGAAGAGAAAACGGCACGCTTTAGTCAACAAAGCCAAGAGACAATCGACCAAATTTTAAAGCCTGTTCAAGGTGAACTAAAGGGTTTTAGAGACAAAATGGAAGCGATTCATAGCGAGGAGTTAAAGCAAAGAGCCTCATTAAAAACCGAATTGCTTCACTTACAAGAGAATAATCGAAATATTACCGAGCAAGCCAGCCAGTTAACAAATGCTTTGCAAGGCCAGAAAAAAGTTCAGGGTAACTGGGGCGAGCTTATGCTTGAAAATGTGTTAGATAGCGCAGGATTAAGGGCCGGGTATGATTATAAAAGAGAGGTTTCATTCTCCACAGATGACGGTAAATATCGACCTGATGTGGTAGTGTATTTACCACAAAAAAGACACCTAGTTATAGATGCGAAAACCTCGCTGAATGCGTATACACGATATGTTAATGCAACGAGCGAAATAGACGCGAATACAGCCTTAATTGAACACTCACAAGCTGTTCTATCGCGTATCAAAGAGCTCGGAGATAAATCCTACGAGAGGTTGCCAGGGCTCAACTCACCAGATGTTGTGATTATGTTCATTCCGATTGAATCAGCGTTTGTTGAAGCTATTAAGCACACACCGAATATGTATCAGCAAGCACTTGAGCAGAATGTGCTAGTAGCGACACCCACTACGCTGTTGACGAGTATGAATATAGTAAAGCAACTGTGGAGATTTGAGGAACAAAGTAAGCACAGTAGAGAGTTAGCGCTTCGAGCTGAAAAATTTTATGGCAAGTTAAATAGCTTTTTGCACAGTATGGAAGGTGTTGGTCGCCAGTTAGATAAGGCCAGAGAAAGTTATGATCGGGCTTTTTCACAACTCTATCATGGTAAAGGAAATTTGATTAAGCAAGCGTCTGACTTTAAAGAGTTGGGAGTATCGGTGAGTAAAGAGTTGCCAGTAGAGTTATTAGAGAAAGCCAATTTAGAGCTTGAGTAAGTTGTTTTTTGGTGTAAACCCCCTTTACAAAAGCTGTGTACAGGGGGCTAAAAAAGGGAGGATTAAGTTTGGCGGTTTGGGTTACTGCACTGCGCAAAACTTCCTTTTCTTGGTGAATCAACATAAAGGTTGATGAATAAGTTGTTTTTATCAATGTCCAACCAAACTCGGCTATTTTCAGGTGGACATAAAGAGTGTTTAATATAACCTTCCAGCTCATTCTTATTCATCGCAAGTTTTTGCGGGATGCTGATGAATATATTGACTTCACCAGTATCAAATTTTGCTTGTTTAAACTGCCAGCTGCCCATCATAAATTGTTTTGAAAAATAGCGGGATATCTTATTTTGAGCATTTGCATTTAAAAGTGAGCTGTGCGTTGTACTTTCTTCAAAAAAATACACCCAAGCGCTTGCTAGGATAATAAAACCAGCCAATAACATTGATACAATAGGGAATTGGGTTTTTTTATTCAATACTACTTTTTTACGCGACCCTTTGCGCAGTGATTGTTTTTTTTGCTCCGTGCGTGACTCGACGATTTTTACCCAATCACCATGCTTAATTGTTCGTTGTGTCATAAATTTCTCTCCAATATTCTATGTTGGTATTAAAACAATACAATGTGGAAGAAAAATGAAGTGAAAGGCCTTATTTAGGGCTTCTAAAGGTGAAACTGGTATGAACAGTATCGTAGTGAAGAAACTACATTGTGGGTGTTATAGGTAATTTCATGCGAACACATAGACCTCCGGATTTACCGTGATGTAAACATATTTCACCTTGCAGAGCTTGTGTCAAACTTTCACAAATTGACAACCCTAACCCAGATCCCCCTAATGCTCGACTGCGAGATTTGTCTATACGATATAAGCGCTCGAAAAGTTTATTAAGCTGCGCATCTGACACTCCTGGAGTGGTATCATCGATCTGAATAAAGATATGTTCAGTACATATTCGGACTTTTAATCTGATATGCCCTGGGGTATCTGTATATAAACATGCATTTTTGATTAAGTTAGTAATAATTTGATCTAGCTTTTGCTTATCGGTCGTTATATAGGTGTCATCAGCAATCTCAATATCAGCAATAAAGCGTAGATTATGTTGTTCAGCTAATGCCTTTGAGTCTGAGAGGTAGTAGGCAATAAGTGTGCTCAGCTGGTATTGTTGCCAGTTAAGCTGTAGTGCTTGGTTTTGTGCTTGTGACAGTTGATATACATCTGAAATAAGATTATTTAGTTGAGATATTTTATTATTAATTTTACTGTGCGCTAATACTTTATTATCTAACAGGTTATGTTCAAGTGCTTCAACATGTAGCTTTAGAACACTAAGTGGAGTTCGAAGTTCGTGTGATATATCAGCTAGCATTTGATCTTTTTGTTTGAGGTTAGTTTGATATAGCTTAGCCTTATACTGAGCGTTTCGGTGTTTGATGATGTACAGGTAAACAACGATAGCGCTAAGGAGGAGTACCATAATGCAAGCTAAGAGCCACGAGCGTTTTAGTAAGATTTGGTTCTTTAGCTCAACTTTCATTAATGCTGACTTTTGCTCTGTTTGCGCTAATTTTTGATATTGCACAAGTGCATTGACTTGTTGTTTGTATTGCTCTGTGGCACCTTGATTAACTTCAATGTCAGCTAATCGATGGATGGAAAATGCTTTATTTAAGTAAGTGTAGGCTTCTTTGTGTCGTTGTTTTAGTTTTTCGTACTTTGCTTTGTATAGGTATAGTTTTGCCTCAAAGATATGATTGTTCATTGTCTTAATTAATGGCTCAGCTTTGGCAATGTATAACTCGCTTAGGGCTATATTTTTTAACTTGAGATGATATTTGATGATATGTAAATATGAATAAGATTGTTGTATTGGTGATTGCGTTTTTAATGAATGATTTAAACTCTTTTGAATGCTACTTAGTGCCATATGATGATTGCCAAGTTCTATGTAGATTAAGTGTAGAGAGTTATAGGCTCTGGATAGATTAGAGTTGGCATCCAGCGGCGTTAAAATCTTTATGACATCTAAAAATTGCGATAAGGCCTGTGGATATTTTTTATTTTTCAACGTCACTTCAGCCAGCCGGATCGCAGTATCTGCGATATTCATTACTTGTTTACTTTTTTTGTCATTAATAAGCGCGTTGGTGAAAAAGAATTCAGCTTGTTCTAGGTTATGAATACGTACTGAAAGGTCTCCTAGATTGTAAAAGTTTGATGCTTTCACTTCCCAGTTAATAGAATCTTTTAATATCTCCTGTGCTTTGAGGTGATACTCCATTGATGTGGCTACGTTATTTTTTGTGTCGTATAGCGTGCCTAAATTATTATAAGATTGGCCTATTAAGGTTGTATCTTGGGTTAGTTTTGCCAATTTTAGTGCATCTAGATAGGTGCTTTCAGCCATATCTAACTGATGGTTTCTTCGGTAGTTGATCCCGCGCTCTTTAGTCACTTCATATTGAAAGAGCAAAGGTGCTGAAGGTGATAACTCTATTTTATTGAGTACGGCTATTGCTTCGACATACTTATGCTGCTTTCTTAAAATATTCGCGAATGTCAGTTGTATTTTATTTTGATTTTGCTTACCACTTGCCTCAACGGTTTTTAATGTAGAATAAGCTTGCTCTAATTGTCCCTGTGAAATTAAATTCTCAATGGTTGAAAGTGACACTGATGCCTCTGTGTTATAAGAGGTAATTAGTATGGTAATGAATATAAAATTTGCGAAGTAGTGCATTATAATTTGGTTTGTATATGGAGCTGTGCGTATTGTTAATCAATAATGTGGTTGAATTATGAAGAGTGTAAAGGGCCTTTACAGGTTGCAATTTATGCAACTATTGACTTTTTTGATGATAAATAGGAGTTAGTAAAATTGTAATTTATCCGATATGGGAGTTAGTAAAATTGTAGCCTGGGGAGTTGTTTATGTTAGTAAAATTTTGTTCCATGGCATGGAACACATCTGATAGTGTCGCAAAATGACGTTATTTTTAGTTCTGGCAGTGTATTTTCCGGTTTGTTCGTCATTTTTATAGAAGATAGTAAAAATATGATCCAAAGCTGGATATATGAAGAAGGGCCATAGGCCCCTCAAAGGTTAATTTATATAGTTAGAACTGGTTCATCGTATTTGCAGTTCCACCTGCTTTTAAGGCATTTTCACCAGAAAAGTACTCTTTATGTGTGTCACCTATATTTGAGCCAGCAAGGTCTTGATGTTTAACTGATGCTTGCTCCCTCCTAATTTCTTGACGCTGAACATCCCTGACATAAGCGAGCATCCCAAGTTCACCAAAATACCCTTCAGCTAAAATATCGGTACTTAGTGCAGCTGTATGGTATGTGGGTAAAGTAATTAAGTGATGAAATATTCCGGCTTCTCTGGCACCATCTTGCTGGAAGTTTTGTACTAATTTATCTGCTTCTCGTGCTAATTCTGTATTATCTAGTTCAGGAGCCATGAGGGCTTTAGCATTAACGTTTGGATTTGGGTAACGACTTAAGTCTTTTCCTTGTGTTTCCCATTGAGAGTAGACTTGTTCTCGAAACTTCAACGTCCAATTAAACGAAGGGGAGTTATTATAAACAAGCTTCGCATTTGGCACTTGTTCTTTAATGCTATTAACGAGCTCAGCGATTTGATTTACGTTGGGCTGCTCTGTTTCTATCCAAAGTAGATCCGCACCTGATTGTAAACTGGTAACACAATCTAAAATCACCCGAGCTTTTTCTGTGCCTTCTTTAAATTGGTATAGTCCATTATCTAATCTGACGGGTTTACACAGTTTACCATTGAGCTTAATGGCCATTTCCCCATCTGTGAGGTCGTTTACGTTATGTATCTCTGTGGTATCAAGAAAAGCGGTATATTGACTTGCTAGGTCTCCTGGAGACTGAGACACAGGGATTTTCTGAGTTAAGCTTGCACCAAGTGAATCGGTTCTCGCTACAATGACACCGTCTTCCACTCCAAGTTCTAAGAAGGCATATCGAACGGCATTGATCTTCGCAAGAAAGTCTTCATGTGGAACGGTTACTTTACCGGCTTGATGCCCACATTGTTTCGCATCTGAAACTTGATTTTCTATTTGAATAGCGCATGCCCCGGCTTCGATCATTTTTTTTGCGAGTAAGTAAGTGGCTTCTTCGTTACCAAACCCTGCATCAATATCGGCTATGATCGGAACCACGTGGGTTTCAAAGTTATTAATTTTGGCCGTAATTTCTTGTGTCGCTTGTCCTCGAGATTTTGCTTCATCCAGAGCTTTATAGAGGTGGTCAAGTTCTCTAGCATCTGCCTGTTTTAAAAAGGTGTAAATCTCTTCGATTAATGCTGGTACCGACGTTTTTTCATGCATACTTTGATCTGGTAATGGGCCAAATTCAGAGCGAAGTGCTGCTACCATCCAGCCACTTAAGTATACATATGAGCGTTTTGTGGTTTTTTGATGCCTTTTTACTGCCATCATCATTTGCTGAGCAGTGAAACCATGCCAGCAGCCCAATGATTGCGTGTATTGGCTATTGTCTGCGTCATAAGCCGCCATATCTTCACGCATAATGTTTGCTGTATATTTTGCTATGTCTAATCCTGTTTTGAATCTGTTTTGTAAATTCATTCGACTTGCAAACTCAGGGTTAATTGACTGCCATGAAGTGTTCTTGTTCTGACATAAAGTTGTGTAGTGGTCTATTTTAGATTGATAGTTTGTCATGACTAGTTGTCCTTCGAACGGTTAATTTTACGATATTTGATTGTGAGAGTGCGTTGAGTGGTCTGACCCCGCGCTTAATTAAACATTAGGCCTGAATTTAAAATTTTTTAAATTTATAGTTGTTATTACCAACATACATTTCATGAATGTCATTTGCAGTTTAATTTGAGTGTATTTGAGATATGGTTATTGAGGACCCGTTCAGCATAGTTAGGATTTAGATATGAGCATGACGACTCAACAATCAGGTTTAACCATCGACCGACAACTTTTCGATTTTGTAAATATGCAAGCATTGCCCGGCACTGATATCGAACAAGAAACCTTTTGGAGTGGCTTTGCAAAGCTTATTGAGACCCTCTCACCAATCAATAAGCAGTTATTGTTTAAACGCGATAAACTACAGTCTCAAATTGATGAATATCATAAGAGTAACCCCGTATGGAATGGTGATAAATATCGGACATTTTTAGTGGATATAGGCTATTTGGTGCCTTCTCCAGAACGAGTTAGCATTGATACTGACTCTGTTGACCCAGAGATAGCATCAATCGCAGGTCCACAGCTTGTAGTACCCGTGAGTAATGCTCGGTTTGCGCTAAATGCAGCGAACGCAAGGTGGGGTTCTCTTTATGATGCTCTTTATGGAACCGATGTATTACCACAAGAAGAAGGTGCCGAAAAAACACAGGAATACAACCCTGTACGCGGTTTTAAAGTGATGGCCTACGCTCGCCAATTCCTTGATAACACTTTTCCTTTGAGAAATGGCTCGCATATTGAAAGTACACATTATGCGGTGCTAAATGGGCAATTGGTGGTCACGCTTAATGATAGTAAACAAGTTAGCCTATTAGATCCCCAGCAATTTGTAGGTTATCAAGGTGAAGCGCAAAACCCTTCCTCATTATTATTAAAGCGCAATGGTCTGCATGTTGAGATCCAAATAGATCCGCATCACCCAATAGGTCAATCCGATAAAGCAGGGATCAGCGATCTTATTTTAGAGTCAGCCTTGACGACCATTATGGACTGTGAAGATTCCGTAGCTGCCGTTGATGCACAAGATAAAGTCGGTGTTTACACAAATTGGTTAGGCTTAATGACTGGCACATTGAAAGAAGAATTTAAAAAAGAAGATACTGTAATTACACGCGTTTTAAATAAAGATAAGCATTTTGTAATGGCTTCAGGGAAGATACTTAAATTAAAAGGTCGGAGTATGATGTTTGTTCGCAATGTCGGTCATTTAATGACAACCCCTGCTATTTTAGACCAAAATGGTGAACAAGTTTTTGAAGGCATTTTAGATGCGGTCATAACGTCACTGTGTGCATTACATGATTTAAAAGGCAATTCAGAATATCGGAACTCAATTTCTAAAAGTATCAATATAGTTAAGCCAAAAATGCACGGACCAGAAGAGGTTGCTTTTACTTCTAGACTATTCTCGGCGGTTGAAGGTTTATTATACTTACCTAACAACACCATAAAAATGGGGATAATGGATGAAGAGCGGCGAACATCGGTTAACTTGAAAGCATGTATTGAGCAGGCTAAGTCTCGAGTTGTATTCATTAACACAGGTTTTTTGGATAGAACAGGCGATGAAATACATACTTCGATGTTGGCGGGGCCTATGCTGCCTAAGTCTCGTATCAAGTCGCAACCGTGGATTTCAGCGTACGAAAAGGGGAATGTTGAAGTCGGGTTGGCCTGTGGGTTTAGCGGCAAAGCACAAATAGGAAAAGGGATGTGGCCAATGCCAGATTTAATGGCATTGATGATGAAGCAAAAGTTAGCTCATCCAGAGTCTGGTGCTAGTACGGCTTGGGTCCCCTCCCCTACGGCTGCAACGTTACATGCCATGCATTATCATACTATCGATGTTTTTCAAGTACAGGCAGCAATAGGTCAATATGAAGAGGCTGCTTTGACTGACTTATTGACCCCTCCATTGTTAGGTGAGTTAGTGTTAACGAAAGAGGACATTCAGGCCGAATTAGATAATAATGTACAAGGGATCCTTGGTTATGTGGTACGTTGGATTGATCAGGGTATTGGCTGCTCTAAGGTGCCAGATATAAATCATATTGGTTTAATGGAGGATAGGGCTACTTTGCGCATTTCAAGCCAACATATTGCAAACTGGTTGGTGCATGGAATATGTTCACCGCAACAAGTAAAAAGCACGTTTGCAAAAATGGCTAAGGTTGTTGATGGACAAAATCATCATGATGCGAGTTATATTTGCATGGCTGACAATGAAGTTAAGTTAAATGATAATTTGGCTTATCAGGCCGCTTTATCTCTCGTTTTTGAAGGTAAGAATCAGCCTAATGGCTACACGGAACCTTTATTGCACTCTTATCGTTTGAAACATAAAGCTTTCCAATAAAATACGATTTTAGAAGCCCTTTTGATGAGTGTAAGCCCCCTTTACACTCACAATGATCTCAGTATTCAATAATAGTTATGCGCCTCTAAAGGCTCGAACCAGTTACAAAGAAATGAAACGGATAGGTCATTTTGAAATCGCGATATTTTCATTTTGTAAATAACATAACTGAATATCCAGAGAGCTTAAGCATAAACAGTTGACTCGTCTTACCATATGAGCTTTTATGATCACAAATTAATGTCCCTTAAAGGAGTTTGTATGAAGTTATCACTGATAACGATTGGGCTCAGTTTTTTTGTAAGTTCAGCCTTTTGTGAAGCTTCACCACTGGAGCTTGATGATGTGTTTGACCTAGAGTACGCAAATCAGGTTGAGTTTAGTGAAGACGGTAAAGTCGTTTATTTTGTTAGAAATCGCATGGATATAAAGACTGACAAAAAGGTGGGAAATATTTGGTCAATCGATGTTGACACTAATCAGTTAGAACCTGTGACCTCGGGTATTCATATCGATTATGCTCCACAATTGTCTCCGGATGGAAAGCGGCTTGCCTTTATTTCCACCAGAGATGGTAGCAGTCAAATTTATATGAAATGGTTAAACTCTGGCGCAGTAGCCAAAGTGAGTAACTTAACACAATCTCCAAGTGGGATCACTTGGACACCAGATAGCAAGCATCTTGTCTTTTCTCAGTTTGTACCAGCAAAGGCTCGTTCACCTATTAACCTACCAGGCAAGCCTAAAGGCGCTAACTGGGCTAAACCCCCCGTTTTTATAGATGATGTCTATTATCGTTCGGATGGTGCAGGTTATTCTAAGCCAGGCTTTTCTCACTTATTTAAAATAGATGCAAATGGTGGTAACGCTCAGCAGTTAACGTCAGGTAATTTTAATCATAGGGGTACTGTCAGTTTTGATAAAGACGGTAAGGTACTCTATTTTAGTGCTAATCGGCATAAAAATCATGCTTTAAAACCGAATAATAGCGAGGTGTATGCACTAAATATGCATACTAGAGTAATCTCTTCTGTAACTGAGCGAGTTGGACCCGACAGCTTTCCACAAGTTTCACCTAATGGTCGGCTTTTAGCCTATATAGGTTATGATGATAAGCTAATGAATTATGAAAATTCAGATATTTATGTGCTTAATTTTAAAACTGGTGAGACAAACGTTATCACCGCAGCACTAGACCGAAATGTAAAAGACATTCAATGGGATAACAAAAGCAGAGGGCTTTATTATAGCTATGACTCTGAAGGGAAAACAACGGTAGCGCACCAGCCCCTAAAAGGAAAAGCGAAAGTGCTTACTGATGAAGTTGGGAGTGTCGCATTTGGTCGACCTTATTCTGGCGGCAGTTATGATGTTAGTGCTCGAGGTGATATTGCCTTTACACTTGCAGATCCAAATAAACCAGCTGACGTTGCGTTAGTTAAGCGTGACAAAACAACGCAATTGACAGACTTAAATAGTGATGCGCTTGCAAGTAAAACGCTAGGCAAAGTTGAAGAAATTTGGGTTAAATCTAAATATGATCAGTTGGATATTCAGGGGTGGGTTGTATACCCTCCAGGTTTTGATAAATCGAAGAAGTATCCTTTAGTACTGGAAATACATGGTGGACCAGTTGCAAATTATGGGCCTCATTTTAGCGCTGAAGCTCAGCTGTTTGCAGCGAAAGGTAATGTCGTTTTATATATGAATCCAAGAGGAAGTGATTCATATGGAAAAGAATTCGCGCAAAAAATTCATCATAATTATCCAAGTAATGACTTTGATGATTTAATGACTGGAGTCGACTCGTTGATTGATAAGGGCTTTATTGATGATAAGCGTTTATATGTTACGGGTGGTTCGGGTGGTGGTGTATTAACCGCGTGGATTGTTGGTCATACGAATCGCTTTGCAGCTGCGGTTGTTGCTAAGCCGGTAATTAATTGGTTTAGCTTTGTATTAACGGCTGACTACTATCCATTTTTTGCGGGCTATTGGTTTCCCGGTAAACCCTGGGATCATATGGAGCACTACATGAAATACTCACCAATTAGTTATGTAGGTAATGTGACGACTCCGACCATGTTATTAACTGGTGAAGCTGATTATCGCACACCAATATCTGAAACTGAGCAGTATTATCAAGCGCTTAAGTTACAGGGTGTTGAAACGGCGATGGTGCGTATTCCTGATGCATCACATGGCATAACGGCGCGTCCATCGAATTTAATGAACAAAGTTGCTTATATTCAGTGGTGGTTTGATAAGCATACAGGAAAGTAACCACCTATTTTGCGTAGATAGTTTGCTTGTTCGTTGCGAGTAAGCCATCTGCGCAGGACAAAATATTAAGGTTAAAAATTCAGAATATAATGCGTATATTACTATTTTAATCCACACTTACGCGTCTCTATTAATATTGCCTTTGATCACTTTTTTAAACAGGTAGTATACAATGAAGTGAGCTCGTAATTTTTGTTTTCCAAGGTGATGAGCCTACCACCTGTTCATTTGGAGCATTATGCAATCATTTAGACAATGGGTCAGATATAGAGCTGTGCTATTTTCTTTTATTGCGTTTAGCAATATAAGTATTGCTGAGTCATTACGTATCTATATAGATGATGAAAAAGATCTCTTGGTGTTTACTGGACAAGTTGCACCTTCAAATATTGCCGGCGCGACAAACAATATGCTATTTAACATGATTGATGGAGTGGATATTGAATTTGTGCCATCGAGTTATAAGCGTGCTTTGAGGATTATGAGTCAGCAGCCTGAACCTATTTGTGTTGTTAATAAAGTAAAAACGCAAGAAAGAGAAGCTGCATTTTTATTTAGCCTGCCAATTAATCTGTATCTAAGCCGACGGCTATATTTACAATTAGATGCAGAGCCATTGGCGCCTTCATTGCTTGATGAGCAAGGAAATGTAATCTCTTTGCCTAAACTATTTCATGCCCATAGACATAAATTAATTGTGCTTGCTGGGGCATTTTCTTATGGCCCATTTTTAGATAAGCAATTGGCGCAAGTAAGCAGCGCAAATAAAGTGATTCGAGAAGGCAGTAATCATTACGATACGGTGTATAGAATGTTTCACTTGCGTCGCGTAGATTTTTTATTGGCATACCCTGCAGAGGTGTATCGGCATGCTAAAACGGATAAATCACAGTACCAGTCATATCGAATGGCTAACTCTCCAGGGTTCATCTTGGGACACATTATGTGCAATGATACGACAGCGAGCCGTACGTTCATTAAGAAAGTGAATACAATAATGTTACAGATGTACAATCAAGATGAATTCACTAATGCGCACTTACACTTTTTACCAAAACAAGAGCATGATGTGACAAAACAATATATTGAACAACTTAAGCGTTATCAAATTCAGCCTTAAATTATATGATATGCGTAATTGGCAATGCTTAGGGGTATAAAATAATGCAAAATAGAGCGATTCTATGTGTTTTTGTTTGCTTTAGTTTCATTGGTAACTCTGCTTTGGCAATGTCGGCAGAGCAACAGCTGGAAGAGCTTTTAAGTCAACATAGTGGAAAAGTTGTATACGTGGATTTCTGGGCTTCATGGTGTGTACCGTGTCGTTATGCTTTTCCGTGGATGGGCAGTATACAGAAGCGGTTTTCACAAGATGTGCAAATTATTGCTGTTAATATGGATACCGATGTAGAGGATGCGAAAAAGTTTCTATTGGAAACTCCGGCTAATTTTCCGGTTATTTTTAATCCCTCGATGAGCATAGGTAAAGCAAATAAGCTCAAAGGTATGCCCAGTAGTATTATTTTTGATAGAACGGGTAAAAAAATAGTGCAGCTATCGGGGTTTAATGATGAAAAGAAAAAAGATTATGAAGCAATACTAATTCACTTGGTAAAAAGTCGCTAAATGCATCCGAGTTTAGGTAAGAGTATAGTGATAAAAGTTTGCCGTATCAGATGCATTAAGCTATAACAGCACATAGCTCATTTTATTTTTTGGAAAACTATTTGTATCGTTATTTTGTTGTGTTTATTTGCTTTTTTCTTGTTTCATTGCGTTGTTTTTCACAACATCAGTTACCAGCAAAAACCGACCATATTCTACCGACTAACTTAGGAGAAGCAAATTGGCAGCCTTTGTTTCAGGTGGAGTTACCCAGTGGTAAGCCTCGTTTAAAAAAAAATGAATTGCTCAACTTAGACCTTTCTTTTGCCTTTACACCTACGGCTCATCAACGTATTGAATCTCCTGAAATAGTATCTTCTGAGTGGGTCTCTTTTAAGTCTCAATTTAAGCCGTTTACGTCACCCGTAAAGTCATCTTGGAAGTCCGTCAAGCCTGCGCAATATGCGTTGAATGTGCAGTCGGATATTCGACACTTTTCAATACGGCAAGGCTTGCCTACTGGCGCCGTATATAGTGTGCAACAAGATGTTGACGATATGATTTGGCTTGGTACGAATGGAGAAGGAGCATGTCAGTATACAGGTAATTACTTACGCTGTTTAACGGACCAAGATGGTCTGAATAATAATCGGGTATGGGATATCGCAAAACACGTTAATGGTGAGTTGTGGCTAGCAACAGATCGAGGAGTGAACGTTTTTGATGGCAATGTGGTATCCGCGTTACAGATTGATGGTGCACTTTATACCCCTAAAGTGAATGATATTTTGTTTGATGATGATACCACTTATTTAGCATCAGATGAGGGACTATACCTAGCTAAACATGGTTCCCTTTCTCGTTTGAAAATCGGTAACTCTTTAAAAATAAATCAATTATTAAAAGGACCTGAGCAGAGTATTTGGCTCGCGACTGATATTGGGTTGTTTCAGTATCGAGAAAGTAAGCTGTATAAAGTCGAGTTGCCTGAGCCATCATGCCAAGGGCCTATCTTAGCGATGGCGAGCGCTCAAAATACCGTGTGGTTGGGAGTAAAAGGAACCGGTGTTTGCCAAGTTGATTGGAGTTCCAAGCAAATTGTTTTTTTATCGGGTTTGCTAATGCCGAATATTCAAACACTAGCATACGATCAAAATGCTGTAGCACTCTGGATTGGTGATGACAGCAAAGGCGTTATTCGGATTACGGGTAACTCAGCGCATACTCTTAATAGCGCTAATGGATTAAACGATCACCATATTCGAGATATTATGTTGGGTAGTCAAGGGAATGTGTGGATTGCAACGTATGGCGGTGGAGTTAACCGCCTTAAAGAACATAGTTTTCAATTGCTAACAAAACGCAATGGGTTATTAAATGAAAGAGTCAGCGCCCTCGCGAATATCAATGAGCGATTATGGATTGGGCAATATGGAACTGGATTTCAAATTTTAGATAATAGTCAATGGTTTAATTCTATTTATGATTTTTCAGATCAGTATGTGCATGCGATTAGCATAAGTGAAAATGAAAGTGTTTGGGTCGGTACTCGTGCAGGACTTATTGTTATTGGAAATAACGGTTATCAGCGGATGGACCGTCAAATGGGGTTGGACGCTGACATTGTGCACCGAATTATAGCGAGCCAAGACGGTTGTATGTATTTAGCTGCTCAAAGTGGGGTTATTCGTGCTTGTGAAGGTGCCTTTGAGAAATTGGTTCTACCAGATATGGCATATGTGGTCAGTATCTTTGAAGATACCAGCAAGCGGCTGTGGTTTGTCACAAATGGGCAAGGGATTTATTATTTAGAGCGCGGTACTTTGTTTCACATAACAGAAGCACAGGGGCTTCCTAGCAATTGGGCTTATAGTATCGCTCAGGTGTTAGATGATTTTGTCGCACTGGGTACCCGCAGAGGGGTTCTTTTACTTAAAAAAGACATCAATGGTTGGCGTAGCAGGCACGTGAGTGTGAGTGATGGGTTGAGTAATAACATTATTTTATCGTTGTTAGTGCAAGGTGATGTGCTCTGGGCTGGCACTGAGCGGGGCATAAACAGGTTTAAGCCACAAGCAATGTTTGGATCAAATAGTTCATCAAAACCCCAGCAGTATACGTATGATAATGGTTACATTGCTGTTGATAGTACTCTTAATACAGCGCTGCTTTTTAAAGGCAGTTACTATTGGGGGGCTGGGAAAGGAGTGTCTTATTTTAAGCCTGAGAGTGTAAAAATAAATGTGAATTCTCAAGTTAATTTATTGCGCGTTAGTGCGAGTCAAAGTGGCAGCCCTCGGCCTAAATTTAAGGATATAGAACATTTAACACACCCTCTAATTGATTTACCTGCGACGACATTTCAAATCCGTTTTCAATATAGCCATAGCGAATGGGGTAACCCAGAGAGGATTATGTATCAAACTCGTCTAATCGGTAGTAATGAATATTGGAGTGACCCTTCTTACGATGACGAGATGACCTTTACACAATTGTCACCGGGTAATTATGAGTTTCAAGTTAGAATATCAACGCAAGATAAGACAGCTGATTATGAGTACTTTTCTTTTGTAATTCAGCCACCCTGGTGGCAAACTTGGTGGGCTTTTTCTCTGGGCCTATTATTCGTCATTGGCGCTATTTATAGTTTATTAAAATTGCGATTTGAGTTTATTCAAAAGCAACAAAGAATAAGCGATAGAGCTGAGTTTTCTGAAGCGCTTTTAGCGCGGAAAAAACAACTGTTGGCGGAGGTATCTCATGAAATCCGCACACCATTAAGTGTACTGAAAATGCAAATAGAAGCACTCGAGTACAACCTTGTTGAAAATACGGAACAGACCTATGAGTTGCTACATCGTCGTATAGGCGATATTAGTACGCTTATTGCAGACATAGATCAATTAGCGATGACGGAGCTGTCTGAACTGAGCTTAAATATCAAAGTGATAGATGTCGTGCCTTGGTTGACGTCTTGGGCGGATGATGCACGTACACGGTCATCTCAGCTACGAGAGTGTGAGTTCAGTCATGTCGTAAAATTACCCAAAAACTTGTTTATAAACGCAGATCAAGACAGATTAACTCAAGTGCTTAATAATCTACTCTCTAATAGCCTACGATACACCACGCCGCCTATTCGTATTACATTTGAAGCTACTTATACCGAAACGCAGTTAGTATTATCTTTGAGCGACAGTGCACCTAGTGTATCAGAACACGAACTATCATGCATATTTACGCGCTTATACCAAAATGAAAGTAATAAGACGTTATTCAAAGGTGGAACTGGGTTAGGGTTGACTATCTGCAAAGACTTGATTGAACGCCATAGTGGCGAAATAGAAGCGCAACATAGCGAGCTGGGAGGGCTTACTGTTCGTGTTACCCTACCTAGGTAGGGTAACACGAATACCGACAAGTTATGCAGGCCCTAATCATAGAGCACTATAGCGGGCCATTATTAGCAGAGGGAGTTTGCCATAAACTGTGCCAAATATAGTTACCATGAATATAATAAATATCGTCGTTGTGAAGTACTGCCCGGTCTTCATTACCATATATTAATGGAATTTGTTGTGGGCCAGTTACTTCATATTTTATATGGCTACTGCCTATGTAAGCTAACTTTTTAGTTTGGCTATTTATTTCAAACAATGTTAATTGGTTTTGCTTTATCCAGTCATAGTTTTGAGGTGTATTACCTGTTTCAATCCATCGCTCAAGTGGCATCGTAAACCGGTATTGATATGCAGCTGTTTTAACGAAACTAAGCGAATGGTAATCTTGTTCTGCAGGAGTATAGGCTTCGGGGAATACCTTACTATCGAGTAAGATGGGAGAAGAGGTATCACTGATGTCAAATAAGCTTACTTTCGCGCCTTGCGTTATATTCGGCAGCTCAGGTATTGTGATATCGGCGACTTCTTGACCGATGCCAAGTAGTAGACTGTCTCCGATAGGATGAAGGTATGCAGAGTACCCTGGAATTTCTAGCGCGCCCTTAATCATAGGGGCTTCCGCATTCTTCAAATCAATAACATATAAAGGATCTGTTTGTTGAAATGTGACTATATAGGCCTGTTCATCAACAAAGCGAACTGCATAAATATCTTCGTCGACAATACCTGTTGCACTATTTACTTTTCCAATAGGCGTTGGGTGGGATTGATTTGGTAGTTCGGAGATCAACACAAGTTCTGAGCCTTGTTGACGCAGTATTCGAAGTTTATGCTCAAACCCATCAAACTGATTACCTTCGCTCGTCATTACGCGCAGCTGGTTGTTATACTCACTGAATCGTAAGTTACGCATATTTTGTCCGAAATGGCCTGATAGTTTGCCTGTGGCTGAATACTCAAATGCTTGTTCATTAATCGTAAATTTGTGAATTACAGACTTTGGGCCCTCTGCATTGAAGTGCGTACTATGTGTATAGATTGCTGTCTCTGAAGCATAAATCCCTTCAACTTCAGTATTTACGCAAAGTGAAACTTGCTGGGACGGGTCAGCTAACGATATACGCGTAATGGTCATTATTGAATCGTAACCATCGGTGTCGGAAGCGGTATCGGATAAATAGCATTCGTCAGCATTAAACAGCGGCTGGCTGTCACCCGATTGGCTATGGGTTATAGTCGGTATGAAGTGTGTAATAGGTGTGTCGTTGAGCGTTTGGTAGTTTTTTAACTGTGTTTCAGGCTGTGAGTTCGTCAGATCAAAACCGCTGAAGGAAGGTCTGAAATTGCTTACTAAATAGAGTTGGTTGTTAATGACTCGACTTTCAATGAGTTGCCCATCAATACTATATGTGTGTGATATGTCGGCTTGTTCTGGTGTGGTGACATCCGCAAAATTTAATTCAAATTGTGTATGGTTTAAGTTTGGTGCTGTTGAATTAGCGCTGAGGGGTTCAATTGTTGCGGTGCTAAAGATTGAAAACCAGCCGCTATTCGCACTGATGGATACGAGCGTATCTTGCTCTAAAAATAATTGTTGCTGTGCATACTCATTGGAAGAGGTTGGTAGATCTTTTACCGCTTGAATTAGGCCATTATTATTGCGTTTCATGATACGAATATAATGAGGTAATTCACTTTCATTTGGTTGCGTTAAATTATGATATTGATTTGCTGCAATGTACAAGTAATTACCATCATATTTTACTCGGTCCGCTTCATTGACGTTCTGCTCTTGTTGGTTTGTACCTGAAAATGCGCTTGATGTTGTGCTGGGATCCGATGTCTCCCTGCTATCATTTACTGGAGGCGTAATATCATGTTGGTGGTAACGCATGAAAACCCCATTTTTTATATGGGTTGTAAATTGTGCTGTATTGGCTTTTTTTAACGGGGCTGTAGAAACCGAGAATCCTGTAAAGTTAGGAAGCTTTTGGATTTTTTGGGGATCACTGGATATTGTATCAGTGTCATTACCGCAACCACTTAAAACGGTGAGCGCAGTAATTCCCAGTAAACGTGTATAATACATAGTACTTTTCCTTGAATGAAGAACTCAGCATTTACTTTACGAAATACGTTAGAAATAACTGTTACCTTTCACAAATGATTTGTTATTTAATGTAACCCTTTCTGGTAAATCACGAATACAATGTTAAATTAGCAGCGGTAATATAAGGAATTGCAAATTGAAATATTTTATTGCTGCAATAGCATGGCTGTTGTCCACATCTACTTTTGCGTCGAGCTCACTATGTAATAGTAGTGATAGTGACTGTGTGAACACCAGTCAGTGGCAGTTTTCAGTGGCTATTGGCATTGGTGAACTGACTAACCCATTAGCGGGTGGAGATAATATTCCTTTATTCGTTATCCCTTATGTTAGCTATTATCGAGACCGGTTTTTCTTAGAAAATACGACCCTTGGTTTTACATTACTGGATAAACCAAAATTCGATTTGAGCTTCATTGTAGAGCCTAATTCAGAGCAAGCATTTTTTGAACAGTTTCATTTACGCAATATTATTGCGCCAGGCTCTTACGTTGCCACCGATGGTAATATTGTTGATTCCCCCGATGGCGCTTTAGAAATACCAGATGACGTAACCCCTCCCATTGAGCAACGAGAAGTTACGGTTGATGATATAGCTAATAGAAAGTGGGCGATTGATTCCGGGCTTTTAGGGCATTGGTATATTAATGACAGCAGTAAATTATCTATGCAGTGGCTACATGATGTATCTGGGGTGTACCGAGGACATCATGCAAAAGTAACTTATCATTATGAATTCAGAGCAATAAGTAAATTGCCAGTAAATGTACGACTCATCGCAGGCGTACATTGGAAAGAGAATGCATTAGTTGACTACTATTATGGTTTAAGAAGTAGTGATGAAATAGATGAACAGTTATATTATCAAGGTCGTAGTGTACTAAACCCCTTCTTGGGCGCGACATTGCAATATAAACTCACAGATGATTGGCAACTAAAGGCCAGCGTTAAACGACAGTTTTTAGGTGCTGGTATAACGGACAGTCCGCTCATTAGAAAAGATGATGTAAATTACTTTTTTATTGGGGGGGTCTATGCATTCTAGTTCTGCTTGTTTATTTAGCCTAAGTCTATTTTTATCTTTTCAAGGTGTTACGCAGAGTGAGTTTGTTAATCAAGTCCCCTTTGATATTAAACCCGTTACGTGCATAGTTCACCAATTAGGTGAGCCTTGTCAAATGACGATAAGCCTTCAATGGCAAAACCCGCAAGTAATAGATGCTTGTTTGTACCAAGAAACCAATAAATTACGATGTTGGAAAAAGCAAAGCGCAGTGCAAGAAAAACTGAAGATTACATTAGCTCAAAGTATGAATTTTAGTCTATTCGATTTACACGGCAGGTTGTTGGCAACGCAAACTGTTAATGTACATGCTACCGTAAGTAAGCGGTACCGTAGAAAATTAAAAACTGATTGGAGTTTCTTTTAATGGCCCATATTATGCTCGTCGAAGATGACGAACGTCTTGCAACTTTGACTGCTCAATTTTTACAAAGTAACGAGTTTGAGGTAACGATTGTCAATGATGGTGCTGAAGCTGTTGAAGCCATTATTACCAAACAGCCTGATATTGTTATATTAGATATCATGTTACCTAATCAAGATGGATTTAGTATTTGTCGAGCTGTTCGGCCCCATTACAATGGCCCTGTGCTATTCCTAACCGCTAAAGACAGTGATTTTGACCAAGTAAAAGGGTTAGAAATTGGTGCCGATGACTATGTTATTAAGCCTGTTGAACCGTATGTGTTATTGGCAAGGCTTAATGCTTTGCTACGCCGGAGCTTTAGTAAAAAAGAAGCACTTGATAGCTTAGTGCTTGGTCAATTACGAATTGATAAAGCTGATCGAGCTGTGTATTTGGCTGACCAAGAAGTTGAGTTGACCAGCTATGAATTTGATTTGTTATGGGCTTTGGCAAGTAATGCAGGGGAAACACAAAGCCGGGAATATATATACAAACATGTTGTTGGTCGCGAGTATGATGGTTTGGACCGGAGCGTGGACGTGAGAATCTCTCGTCTTAGGAAAAAGCTAGGGGATAGCCCTGAGCAACCATTTAGACTGATAACTGTATGGGGAAAAGGCTATTTATGTTCTAAATCAGCCTGGGAGTAGATTAGAGATATGATCAGGTTATTGATCAGTTTATATTTTGTTGTGTTTATTAGTATTGTATTGATCAATCAAAGCAGTGAAGTAATTTGGCAAAGCTGGGGCCATCAGGCCCCAGATGAATTACGCCATGCTAAAGAGGTTGCAAAGACTCTCCAAACAAGTATTTCCAGTATTAAGCAGCTACCTAATCCCGTTAAGACGTTCCATGTAGGAGATATTGCTTGGTTACCAGAGCAGAGCGCTACCCTAGAAGCGGGAGGGATTGTTACCACGTTTACTGAAGATGGGCATGCACTGTTGACGTTCTCTGTTGATGATAGTGAACAATTAGCTCAGTTGGGACCTTTTCTGCCTGCACAGAGTCAATTAGCCAAGAAGTATTTGTTTAAGCTGTTCTCTTTTGCAGTATTAGCATTGTTATTGATTTTATGGCTAAGGCCATTGTGGTTAGACTTAATGCAGCTGAAACGTGTGACTGGGCAACTTGCGCAAGGGCATTTAGATATTTCTATTAGTCCATCAAAGTTTTCTGCAATTTCTAGTTTAACGAGTCAATTTCATGCTATGGCGAATAAAGTTGCGAGTTTAATGAGTGATCAGAAGCAGCTAGTTAACGCGGTATCTCATGAATTACGTACACCTTTAGCAAGGTTGAAATTTGCTTTGGCAATGCTAGCATCAAAAGACCCTAAAGAAGTACAAGCTATGTCTCAAGATGTGCAAGAAATGGAATTATTGATTGATGAAATGTTAGGTTATGCCAGACTTGAAATTGCAGCAGAAACTTTAGTGTACCAGCAGTTTAACCTAACAATCTTAATCGAATCTCAAATAGATAAACTACAGCGTACTTATTGCAAAGATTTACACGTTGCATTGATGCCTAATGTGATGATTGTCGCGAATCAACATTATCTAGCACGTGTTGTACAAAATTTACTCTTAAATGCATGCAAGTATGGAGATCGTGAGATCCACGTGTCGTTGTTGGAAAACAATCAACAGATAGAACTGATCATTGAAGATGATGGCCAGGGGATCAAGCCTGAAGATCGGGATAAAGTGTTTTCACCTTTTGTCCGTGTTGATAGTAGTCGAAATAAGGCCTCTGGAGGAGTTGGTCTGGGGCTTGCGATAGTTCAGAAAATACTAAACTGGCATCATGGGCAGTGTGAAATTCGCAGCTCTCAACTGGGGGGAGCTTTATTTGCAATTGGTTTACCCAAAGATGCTACCCGCCTTAAAGCAAAAGATCTGGCGTAAAACTTACCTCTGCATTTTCATCATTGTATTTAACCTCAGGTTTGGATAAGGGTTTTGGAATAGGAAAAATTTTGTAAGCAAACTTACATACAATCCAATGATGATATTTTGTTCAATATCAAGGCGCTTTTATGCAGTAATAGCGAGCTATTACAAATGAAAGCAACGCCGAGAGTGAGAGAAATAGCTTTATTTGGCAAATTCGCTCATCCAGAGCTGAGGTTAATTAGGCTAATACTTCAGCTTTTTACGTAAGCTTTTTGTTTGTCCGTGTTTTACTTTACTGTCAACGCGTTTTCTTTGAGAGTTTCGTGTTGGCTTTGTTGCTCGTCTGGTTTTTTCTATTTTTATAGCATCTAATATGAGTGTTTTTAAGCGCGTTAAGGCCTCTTCTTTATTCATTTCCTGCGTTCTATGGCTCTGTGCCTTAATGACAATGACACCCTCTTTAGTGATACGGCTATCTTTAAGTGACAGTAATCGAGATTTATAAAATTCAGGAAGTGAGGAGCGTTTAATATCAAATTTTAGGTGAATGGCGCTCGATACTTTATTTACATTTTGGCCACCTGCACCTTGTGCACGAATTGCTGTCATGTCAATTTCCCATGCAGCGAGTTCAACAGCATTTGATATTTTTAACACAATAATCTTCTCAAAATAAATACACAGACGCAGTTTATCATAATTGCCTAATGGAGCGCACTGCCGCTCTACTAGCGCCTAACATGATAGATAGATTAAGCGCCTCGTGTTGTTATTGCGGGAGAAACTTTAGCTGCTTGACTCACAGGATAAGCAACAGCTATTTGCCCTAATAACACAATAGCAATAGCGCCAAAGAGCAAAAAGTTTATCGGTACTGGTGTGAGTGAAAGTAGTTCTACAAATTGGTTATTTAGTATTATGGCTGCCAAAAAGCCAATGAAAACCCCTATTACTGATATGATGGCATTTTCCAACATAAAGTAGCTGATGACTTGATGCTTACTGGCTCCGAGTGCTCTACGAGTCCCTATTTGTTTTGTTCTACGACTGATACTGAACTTTGCTTGCCCTAAGATACCAAAGACAGTAATAATTGTAAGGCTGATACACACCGCTGTGAGTAATTTATTTGTAGCTAAATCCTCTCGGTAACTGCGCATTTTTACGTCAGTTAATAATTCAATACTTTCTATTTGTTTTTGAGGGTGTGTTAATAACCTCTCCGGTATCACAGCTATCACGTTTTCTATTTGAGCGGGGTCAACACGAATAACATAACGTTGAGTATCGTTGGCTTCTTGAACCGCAGAAATAACCGTATATTCTATTGCACTCCAAAAGTTCCAAGCATTTTGGAGTGTGTCCACAATACCAACAACTTCATGGGGTTCATTATGGTAATACAAGTTTTTGCCGAGTACCTCTAGCCAATCATCTGGGTATAACTTTTTAGCCAATGCTTGAGTTATGAGTAGCTTTGATGATTTGAATACGCCATCATTTTCAACTTTTTGAATATCAGAGGGCAAAAAGTTTTCACCTGCCACTAAAGTTAAGCCAAAGGTATCAATCAGCTGATCATTGGAGCCAAAATAGCCACCATATGCGACATCCTCGCCATTTGGTTCTAATTTAAAGTCTGTATACATACCCCAACCTTCCAGGGGGAGTCCGGTAATTGGAGCCGCATTAATAACACCATGAATACTTTTTAATATAGTTAAATCATGTTCTAACTGGGCTGTTAAATCGCCTTGCTGAGTAGGCAGGTTAGTAATGATGGTGAGTGTGCTCTCCATATTTGCCCCGATAGGGCGTGCAATGAGTTCGCTGCGTTGCGCAATCATGTAAATGGCATTGACGAGCACCATAAATGTGACCGCAATTTGAAATGCCATTAATGCAGGGGCCATTTTTTGCTTTTTAAAGGTTTTGAGTATGGGTATTAGGTCGCGCATATACTTTCGTCCTATAAACTTTTAAGTTGGCTCGATGGCTGCATTTGACTAGCTCTAATGATTGGGTATAAGCCGAAAGTTAAACTAGAAATAACGGCCAATACTACAGTACCAATAATAAGGGGGGCATTCATTTGCATCAGATCGGAATGTAGGTAAGAATAGGTGTTTGCTGCGCTAATGAGCCCAATCTTAGCAAATAACAACCCTAATAACCCTCCAACAGTACCGACAACGGATAGCTCGATAGAAAATTGCTTAATAATGTCTTGCTGGCTTGCTCCAATGGCTCGGCGTAAACCAACCTCCCCAGCTTTGGCGTGAAATTTAGCTATCATCAAGCTCATGCAGTTGAGCAAACACACTACAAGAAACAATGCGGCTAGCCATACGGCCATTTTACTATCATCACTTACCACTTCTTCGTCGATTAAGTATTGTTTTAATGGCACTAGCTTATTGTAAATACGATTTTGAAAACGACCCAAAGATTGTTGAACTAAAGCATGGTTATCTATAAATGATTGGTATTGTTGATGTATTTTTTTGCTGGGAAGTTCGACCCAAAAAATCACCCACATACATTCAGATGTTAATAAAGAGGAGAATGATTCATCATCTGGTTTTTTCCAGCAGTAATTACTTACTAACTTTTGAGAGAAAAGTTCATTTTTTACCTGTGTATTGAAAGGAATAAATAAGTCGTGAGGTTTTGTAAATGCCGTATGAGGAAGTGCATAGTACTTTGGAAGAGGATCCCATGAGTCCAAAACCCCCACAACTCGGTATGTGTCGGCGCCCAATTTGAATGTTTTACCAACCGAATTTTCCCCATTAAAAAGCCAACTATTTGTCTCTTTTGATAAAACTGCAATTTGTGCCGCATCTTTGCCATCTTGTTTACTCCAACCTGAACCATATAAAAAGGGCGTCTCAAACATACTGAAAAAATCACTGGTCGTCGTGCGAACTTTTAAGCTTTTAGGTGTCAGGTGTCTATTCGCTTCATGACTAACTCTCTGCTGGATTGCGGCAATCGCAACTTGGTATTTTGGTACATCTGAGTCAAGCAATGCTTGCGCATCTTGATATGAAATCATGGTAGGTAAGGTTTTTCCATCACCGTAAATTTCATCCATACTATCAAGTTGAACTTGAAATAAGTGTGCGCTCTTATTCGGGATTGGGTCTTTTGACATCATATAACTGACGGTATACGTTGTCATGGTTGCACCAATACCAATGGCAATCATCATCACCATGAGTAAACTTAACATGGGGGTTTTTCTTAGGCTGATTAATGCAAGTTTAAAGTAGTATGGGTACATGATTTACCTATGCAATAGCTTGTTGAGATTGCGAGTATTCAGATAGTTGACCGTCTTTAATTTGTATTACGCGGTTTGCTTGTGTCGCTTGAGTATTATCGTGCGTGACCATGATGACACTAGTACCTGATGTATTAATATCCTTTAGCAGTGACATTATTCCTTGCGCCATTTTTGAGTCTAAATTTCCAGTGGGTTCGTCAGCGAAAATAACCGTAGGTGTTCCTGCAATCGCTCTTGCGATAGCTACACGCTGCTGTTGCCCTCCAGATAACTGGGTTGGGTAATGATCTTTTCGGGTTGCAAGGCCTATTTGCTCAAGCGCTTGCATAATTCGTTGATGCCTTTGCTCCCGGTTAAACCGACGATACCGCAATGGCATGTCGACATTATCATAGAGAGTGAGTTCAGGAATAAGGTTAAAACTTTGAAATACGAACCCAATTTTTTCATTTCTATAGGCTGATTTCTGTTTATCTGAAAGTTCAGCAACATCTTTTCCATCGAGTGTATACAGCCCGCTTGAGTGCGTTTCTAGGAGACCCGCAATATTCAAAAAAGTTGTTTTCCCTGAACCAGATGGTCCGATAATACTGACAAATTCACCTTGCTGAATTGTTAGATCAAATGGATGGAGTGCTTGCGTTTTAATGTCATCCGTGTAAAACGCTTTAGCTAAGCTCTTCATTACTAACATTATTAATAGTTCCTTGTTACTGTAAAATGCGAACACTAGGAGCATCTTTAAATATTTCTGAATCAGATATCACAACGGTATCTCCCACTTTAAGCCCCGTTATCACTTCAACTTTTGCGAGGCTCCTAGAGCCAATTTTTATAGGTGTTTTAACGGCCGAGTTATTGGCTATTACATACGCAAACTGTCCATTGTAAGTATTCAAGAACTGGCCGCGAGGTAAATAATGTATGTTGTTCTTTTTCTCTAAAATAACGCGAGTGGTTAGCCGTTGATTTTGTCGTAACCCAGTCAATGACTCATCGTTAAAGCGAATTTTCCCTTGAACTCGGCCTTTTAAAATTTCAGGGGAAATCGCAACAAGTTCACCTTTATAGGTTTGTTGATTTAGTGTGATTTCAGCTTCCATACCCAGAGCTAAATCATCGGCGTAACTTTCAGGAATTTGCACTTCTAACTGATAACGAGATAAGTCAACAATACTTAAGAGAGATTGATTTTTCGCAACTGCATTTTTTTGCTGTACGTTGAGGTTCCCTACCAAACCGCTTACTGGGGATTTTATTTTAAGGCTATCAACCTGTCTTTTTAACTCAGTAACTTTGACTTGCTGTGACTTTAATTCCAATTCACGTGTTTTGATTTCAAACTTTTGACTTTCTTTTATGAGTTCAATTTCCTTAATAACGTGTTTGTACTCTCTATTGGCATTTTGTAAGTCGTCTTTTGCTTTTTGATAATCAATATCACTGATGACTTGATTTTTCATTGCGTTTTCAGAACGACGCATCTCCCTTCTAGCTGCATTAAGAGAGACATTCGCATGCCCGATTTGATTTTCTTGCTCTAAATTAGATCTTTTTACTTGAATTTTTTCACGTTCAAGTTGGTTCTTTAACCTTGTTAGATTGGCAACCTCTTGATTGTATTCGCTTTTTAACTGCGGACTTTCAATGATTGCAATAGTTTGCGTGGCAGCTACACTATCTCCGGGTTCAACGAGGTACGTCACGGTTCCTTGTGCTGAACTATATAATACAGGTCTTCTGGCAGCTATAACTTTACCTTGTACCGATAAGTCTTTAACAAATAGGCCTTTCTCTACTGTTGCTAGATGCAATTTTTCTTTATTGATAGCGCTTTGTCCTGTACTCCAATTAAGTAAAGAGGGCAAAATAAATATATAGCTCAATATCAAAACCAGTACCACATAACTCAATATGACTGTTATTTTCTTGATGGAATGAGGTGTAGCAATTTTTGTATCTTGCGCACTTGTATCAGCTATATAGCTCATTGTGGGTTAAGGCTTCCTTTCAATGGTCGTATTTCGATAGTTTAGATACATAAAAGTTACTTTTGAACTTCTAATCAAAGGCATTTCCGAAATAAACTACACTTTATTTTATCAAAAGTCACTTAAGTTAATTAAATGTTTATTTGGTTTTTTGTGGAGGGGGTTGTTATTCTTCGGTTATGGTTAGTTTGAATTGTTTTTTGTTCTTTTATGTTGTTGTTTTTGTGTGTTTTGTTTTTTAGTCTGATCATTTTTTATCTAATGAATTATTTTTGATAAATGTTGTTTTTAAAAATCAAGTGTTGCAATGTTGTAATATCTGGTGCGTTTTCTGGGTTTTAAAACGCTACGGCTATATCTGGAGGTTGCTTTCTATTGCTGGGAATCATCTGCAGCGTTTGTATGGTGCGCGCGAATATTTGCACTGACGATACCTTTTTATAGTACTGCCTGCTAAGTTATAGTCTTGATATTAAAGATTTTAGTGATAATTTTATACGCTTTTGCATTTATAATACGCTGTTTTTCTGTGTAATTTAGTTAAGCAAGGAAAAAGATTGCTGATAGTACATTGCCTTTTGCTTGTTGGTGTTTTTATTAGTGCAATAATGTGTTTTTTTTGCTCTGTTATTAATGGGATTTAGTTAATTATTTTTACGTTAATGGCTAACTTTAATTTAAGTGTTTGTTTTTTATATGTTTGTAACGTGCTGATTTATTACTGCGAATAACAAGAAAATATTAGGTTTTGTAGCACCGCGTTCCTTTACATAACAATCGTTAGATTGGTCGTAGGGTATGCTTAAAGTAACTAGTCGAACACAGATTGTTAGATACTCATTTTGGTTAGGTTTTGTATGGCATTCTTATTTTTTACGAAACGACAATATAGAGTACCTAAAACTGAAGCATCACAGAAACATACGCAACTGGATGCTCAGCCATAGGGCTTGAATGCGATTTAACTTATGGCTCTTTGTTTTCGTGTGTTTTTACAATATCTAAATATCGACTTTCAATAAATTTCTTCTCTTTGGTTAAGTGTTTTAGTGCTGACTTTGTTTGTGCTAATTCGCCCTGTAATTGAGCTAATGCAGGGCCATCTTCGGTATTGTGAGCTTGCAATGAAAGCTGCTCTAATGCTTGGCTTTGCTCCGATATTTGACGTTTATAGTTATTCAGCGTATCAATCATATCAGCTTTTTCTCGCTCAAATGAGAGCATCATATTCTGTACATGTTGAGGTGAAGAGTTTGTTTGCTCATTTTCAAGTTGTAATGCCTGGTATTTCTCTTCTAACTGCTCTTTTTCTTTTTGTAACGACTCCACCGTATCGTATTGATCGTAGAGTTTCTTCCGCGTTACTTTCAACTTATTGACACTTTTATCAAGATCGCCTTTTAGCTTGCGTATTAATGCATGCGACCTTGATAGCTTCTTATTAAGGTCTTTAATGGATTGATCTTCTTCAGGTGTTATATGGTCTTTTGTAGAGGCTCTTATATCGGTGAGCTGTTGTTCTAATGCAATTTGTACTTTTGCTAACTCTGCAATAGTATTGCTGTGGTCATTAATATAGCCTAGTGCGTTATCAACAGACTCTCTGCACATGATGAGCATTTGGTCATCTTGTTGCTGCTGTGGCTTGTTAGATACCACGCTTGTAGCAAACTTTCTGAACTCTCTCAGTATTAATAGTAAGATATAAAACCATGCAGCAAGGATCAATAATCCAAAATTAATGGCTAAATATTGGTAAACAGTAATCGGTAATTGTAAACTCGGCATAATGATGGTTTATTGTTAATTTTGTTGATCATATCTTTTCAGTTTAGTGATGGATGAAAAATATGCCTATAATAAAAAACAAGTTTTTATAAAAGTGGCGCAGAGTGAAAATCTTAATTGTTGATGATAGCCATGCAACTCTGGAAATCGTAAAGCGCGGTTTGGAGAAGTTCGGTTATCGTAAGTTGTTAATTCAAAAAGCAAATAGTGCGAAATCGGCATTGCAATATATAGGTAGTTGGAAGCCAGATATTGTTTTAACTGATTGGCACATGCCTGACATGTCTGGTTTAATTTTATTGCAAGCAATAAAACAACGGCAACTAAATATTACCGTTGCGATGATAACGACAGTCGATGAGCCGTCTCAAATAGATCAAGCACTTGAAGCAGGTGCAAGCTTTGTATTATCAAAACCATTCAGCGATGATGAATTACATGAAAAGCTGCTGCCTTTAGTACAAGGTGCGGAAGAAAATGAAATTATACTGGATGATATTGAGGTTAATGGTGAATTAGCTCTACCGAAATTAAGTCAGCTAGAACGTTTGATTCATAAACACATTGATGAATCTTTATGTATTAAACCGATTCAGTCACAAGTGTTTGATGAAACAAAAGTGCCTTGCGTTATGGCCGTTTATGAAGATCGAGAAAGCCAAAAAGTGAGAGCGATTGGGTTGTTAGATATTTATGCGACGTGCGTTATGGCAAGTGGTATTCGCATGATATCTGAGGCAGAAGCACAACAAGCAATCCACCAAAATTTGGTGTCTTCTGAGATATTGGAGGCGGGCAAAGAAGCCCTCAGCGCGACTGCTTTTGCATTTCTGGATAAGAAAACAAGAATGAGCTTAAGAATTAAAACGGTGAAGTTTATAGCATCTCCGTTTCGAAAGCTTGAGCTTTTATATCAAACCCAAGCAGATAGTAGGATCGATTTTAGCTGTCAGCGAGATGGAATGGCGCTCGGAAAGATTTTGCTAGTTGGCTTTTAGCATGTTAATTGAACACAGTTTTAAAACATTCTGTTATGCTATGGCACTGATCAATACGCCCGGATCGGTGATCCCAGCATCCTTCATTGCTTCTTTTACATTATCGACTAAAGTCAGTAAGTTCATTTGTAGCTGTGCGATATAATTGGCTTGTTGGAGTATCATATCTTTTTTAGTATCTTCGTTTAGATCTGTTTGATTTTTCAATTTTACTAAGCGCTCTTCTTCTTCTTTTATTTGTTCTTTAATACGCTCTATTTGTTCGAGCATTTTTTGAATATGTTGCGGTAAGCCGTCCTTTTTGGATTTTACTTGTTCAGAGTCGTCGGTATTACTCAACTGTTCTCGGTCTTTTTGAGAAAGGCGGAAAGTTGTCGATTTTTCATCTAATTCATTCTTGTTCTCAGTTTGGGATAATGCGTTTTGATGAACCTGCGAATTAGAGTGTGGTAGTAGGTACTGAGATGCCGGTTGCTGAATTTTCATCCTGTAAATCCATAAAATAATATAAGCTACTAAGTAATGTTATCGGCGCAGGATAAATTTTCTTTAGAAGAAATAGGCGGCATCCGTGCCGCTGCAAGTGCTTGGGAATTGCTGTATTACTGTTTCATGAAAATATTACTTAAATTCTAAATATATCAATTTTTTATTTATTATTGAGCAAAGCTTATAATGAGATTTTGGTTAAGACAATTTGTACTTTTGAGCAAGGACTAATTGACTATTATGGAGCGCTCGCATTAACGCTTGCAGTAAATCTTTGCCCTTTGCTTTGACTGAGATGTCGGGCAACCCTGGCATCACTAGGCTGATATGACATAGCTTTAAAGCGCCATGGCGAGCATGTCGTATATCACTGACTTGTATATCTATTTTTCGAATATTTGCCTTATATCGGATGAGTTGGCCTGAAACGAGCTTTGACAACTTGATCCTCATAGCGGCATTCATTACCTTATCTTTCACTGTCAATTTTAGCTTCATGGCTATATCCAAGTATAAATTTAGTGTAATTAGTCGCGCCTTTATTGCAGGCATGTAGTTAATCTACTAAGGTATATAAAAAGATTAAAGCTGATTATTTCTTACTTATTCATCGGTAAAAACGAATGATAACAAACATAAATTACAACCACCTCTACTATTTTTGGCAGGTAAGCAAGCATGGCAGTATCGCGAGTGCAAGTAAGGTCTTACATTTGACGCCGCAAACCGTCAGCGCACAGATTACCAGTTTAGAGCAGCGCTTAGGGAAACCATTATTCATACGCGAAGGGAGAGGGCTGAGATTGACTGAATTTGGTCAAATTACCCAACAGTACGCTGATGATATGTTTGCGATTGCTGAAGAGTGGTTAGAAACTACACAAGGAGACTTGGATCATATATCGCGAACGCTAAGAGTTGGGATTTCTGATGCATTACCTAAATCTTTGGTATCAAAGTGGTTATCACCGTTTATAGATAATGAACGGATCACGAATTTACATTGTATTGATGGTCAGCAAGCTGAGCTGCTTGCCCAGATGTCGATCCACAAGCTAGATTTAGTCTTAGCTGATAAGCCATTAGACAGCACATTGCCATTTAAAGCATTTTGTCATGAGCTCGGTAAAAGCCAATTAGGTTTTTTCGGTAATAGAGCATCACTTGATGCACTAAAAGAAAGCTACCCTAACTCTCTTGCCGATGTTCCTGTCATTCTCCCTGCTAAGTCAAGTCCGATGACGAGTGCAATTAAATACTGGTTAGAGCAACAAAGTATCGAAATATCTATAGCAGGTCATGTCGATGATAGTGCATTGATGAAGGCATTGGGTCAACAAGGCTTCGGCTTATTTGCAGCCCCGTTGCTTGTCAGTAAAGAAATTGAACGTCATTATGATGTGAGTCTAATAGGTAGCATTGACAATGTTTACCAGCACTATTATGCATTTACGCCAGATAGGTTAATTAAAGACTCTATCTATTCTGAATTTGTAAAATATGCGCAGCACATTCATATTTAAAGATTGTGTGGCTGAGATGTGTGAACAAATTTATGTTTTAACCATGATGTAAATTGATGAAGGTCTGATGCTTCCTGTGGCTTTTCTGGGCTTACTAAGTAATAGTTGTAATCGAGTTTTAACACTGTATGGTCACACTGAACCAGCATACCCCATTTTATTAAGTCTGAAACCATATGATGCCATGCTAACGCGAGCCCTTGTTTGTGCTTGGCAGCTTCGAGTGAAAGTCCTACATGGCTAAAATGGCGGTGTATCATTTTTGAGTTAACACAAATGTGATGTTTTGATAACCAATATTGCCAAGTTAAGTTACTCGGCCCATCCTCAAGTGCTGCGTTGTATTGTAATAAGGGATATTGAGAGACGAGCCTTGATATATGATTATCGCATCCCACCGTCAACAGATCTGGGTGGCAGACTGGATAAACGTATTCTGAAGCGAGAAATTGGGCATGGTTGTTTTGGGTATAGCCAGTACCAAAATGTAGGTGGGCGTCTATATGGGATGTGGAGAAGTTGACGAGTTGGTCTTGTGCATGTAATACGATGCTAATATCAGGGTGCAAATCATAAAAATCAGGTAGTTTTGGCAATAACCAGTTTTGCGCTAATGATGGGATGGCTGCAATATGTAACGTGCGCAGCTTTGTTGTAGAAATACTTTTTGAAACGCCCTCTTGAATTAATGATACACCTTTGTTGGCATTTTCCATCAGAGCTTTGCCTGCTTCAGTGAGCATGATCCCTTTAGATTGGCGCGTAAACAGTGATACACCAAGCTGCGATTCAAGTAATTTCATTTGATGACTTATTGCACTGGGAGTGATGTGTAAAATTTCTGCAGCGCGTGAGAAGCTCAAAGTTTGTGTGATAACCGTAAAAGTGTGAATTGCTGAGAAAGAGAATTGAGTTGTCATATCTTTGATGAGTTTAAATCATAGGTGTGCTGATTATGACCGTATATTTAAGTATAACTCAAGGTTTTACTGGGGCCATTATTTAAAAATTAAGTTGATATGTGAGTATTGCTCATATGAGGGTGATGAATTTTCGCTTTTTTTAGAGCCGCGAGTTACGCAAAATATGTGGTGTTGAATTACGATAAAGTTTGAGGAAAAAGCATGTCTAACTATCAGGCCGTTATACAGTGGAATAAACAAAGTACAGAGTTATTTGTTGATAGAAAATACAGTCGTGTACACCACTGGCTATTTTCAAGTGGCACACGCATAGCTGCATCATCATCACCGAGTATAGTCCCAGTTCCCTACTCTAATGAAGCTCATATTGATCCTGAAGAAGCATTTGTAGCAGCGCTATCAAGCTGTCATATGTTGTTTTTCCTTGATTTGGCTGCACAAAGAAAACTCATGATTGAGTCGTATTATGATGATGCACTCGGAACACTTGGTTTAAACCACCTTGGTAAAAAAGCAATGACGAAAGTTGTCTTAAACCCCAAAGTAATTTGGGGTGCAGGTGTTGAGGTTGAGCATAGCTTGATTGAAAGCCTTCATCATCAAGCTCACGAGTTATGTTTTATCGCCAACTCTGTACAAACTGATGTGTCAATTAACTTAGCTTGATATGATTTATTGGGTTAGAAAACAAAATCCTATGCCAATGTAAGTACCAACTTACATTGCGCGATGTATTTATTGCTACTCACTCATGGTGATACTTAGGTGATTAAATGGACTTGCTAAATATTACTTCTAACGAAAATAACGGAGGTTCATGTGCTATTTCATGGTGCCAATTGAGTTTTTGGCATATCTGCTTTAGTAATAATAGGCCTAAGCCAGAGCCCTTTGTATCCATTTTTGATGCAATGCAGGGGTTACTAAATACCATCCGTGTATGAGATAAAGTCGTGGTCACTTCGCCATTGCCATGTTGTAAAGCATTTCGATAAACTTGTGTGAGTAGTAAACTGACAAGCGGTTGATGTGCATTAATGAATGTCTCCTCGGTGGTTATTAGGTTGTGTATGAGCCCATGAGTGGTATATAAAGCTGCGACAGAGTTGATTGTTGCACTGAGGTTTATGGGTTTAATTTCATGAGGATTAAGGTGCCACAAAGCTAAAATGGCGGTACTCGTCTCAGTTAAATTAGCTTGAGCGCACTCTAATTGCTCGATGATTGATAAAGACTCAAATGGTAAATCATCTAGTTGTTGTAAACGGGCCAAACTGTGCCTAATTTGTGTTAAAGGTGTTCGCACTTCATGACTTAAATAGGCTGAAAGTAAGCGGTCTTTTTGTTGTGCATAACGCTCGGCTTGTCGTGAAATAACGAGTGCGTCAGCGATATTTTGTAACTCAATAAACTTAAATTCTAGTGCTTTGTGCTCTGGGGTTATTAACTGTTCTAGCTGGTGGGTTTGCTGTTTGATGCGGTAGGCTGCTTTACCTATCACATAAAGGAATATGGTCGTCAAAGCACCCATTAGTAACATCAGAAAAGGTAGAATCGGCGCCGATTCATACTCATCAAAATAGTGCATGACGAAAATCATTGGTGTATCAGCATCATGCTGATATGGCAAAATATAGACGGTGTCTTCTTGATAGTTACTAAAATATATGTCGTTAATAGGAAGTAGCTTTGCTTTCCATAGCGATAAGGCCCAAGCTGGTAAATCCTGTTCATCGGAGGTTATCAGCTTAAAGTCATCTATGTATGGTAATACCTGATTTTGTATAATGGCTTGTTCTGCATCATAAAACAGATAATGAGCTGCCGTTTCATCCAGAGCAAAGTCATAGCTTACTTTCACCATACAGCCCCATAGAAACATGACTATTAGCGCACATAACCCGAAACGCACAATAAGATAATGAAGGAGTGATTGGTTGTTACTCATCATCGCGCTCTTTAAGTGCTAAGCCTTGTTTCTTCAACGTGTGTAACAGTACTTTCTCGTTCGGCTTTGTTATATTTGTACGTAAACGTGTTACAAGTGATTTATACATATTATTATTAACATCTTGGTCTGGCCAAATTGTGGCAATGAGATTGTCTTTACTTACAGGGTTGGGGCTGTGGGTGATAAGCAGAGCCAATAGGCTCCATTGCTGGGGAGATAACACTATTGTTCGTTCGGCTCTTTTTGCTATCTTGGCATCTAAATCAACAAACAGGGAGTCGAGCTGGAACGTGGTATTTTTTGCCGGGGTGTTTTTTCGGGCAAGCAGTTTTATACGTACAGCGAGCTCCTCTAATGCGAAGGGCTTAGTGATGTAATCTAAGGCTCCGACAGAAAACGCAGCAAGTTTGTCTGTGAGCGCATTACGCGCAGATAGAAATAATATGGGGGCACTGTTTTTTTCTAGTGTTTTGGCAAATTCAATACCAGTGCCATCAGGGAGATTTATATCTAAAATAATGGCCTCATAATCCGTACCTTCTGAAATACTTCTAGCTTGTGTTAGTGAACTTGCATAATCAACTTCGATACCCTCTGCATTTAAAAAATCGATGGTTTGGGCTGCTAAGATAGAATCGTCTTCTACCAGTAATATAATCATAGTTAGCCTATGCTGTTACCTTATGGTTACCTCTATCCTGATATTGTATCGTGAAACTTAAGGAGTCAACTATGAGTAAACCAACGATGATATTAAGTACGACTTTATTGGCAATATCCTGTGCTATTTCTGGCTGTGATAGCGATTCGAATTCTGCGACAGCACCAACAGTCGAAAGTGATGGTGACTTATCTAGTCATGTAGTCGCAACAAAGGTGTTCACAAATGGTGAAGTGTATACGGTAAACCCTGAGCAGCCTTGGGCACAAGCTGTGGCACTCAAGGGAAACAAAATTATTTTTGTTGGTAATAACCAAGGCGTAAAAACGTATTTAGGGAAAAGTACCCACATTATTGACCTTAAAGGGAAGATGATGATGCCAGGTTTTCATGATGTGCATATGCACCCTTTGGAGTCTGCATCTGCAGCAACGCAATTCACAATTCCTGCCTATGCAAGTGAAGGAGAATACATTGATGCGATTTACACAGCGTCAGTGCAAAATCCAGACGCTCAATGGTTAATTGGGTATGGCCATGAAATTACTTCTTTACTTGAAATGGAAAGCGCTCCTTTGTCGGTTATCAATGAAGCCGTAGCAGATCGGCCCGTCATCATTATGGAGCAAACTTCTCATTCGATGTGGGTGAATGGCAAAGCATTGCAACTTGCTGGTATTAATGTCAATAGCCAAGATCCTATTGGCGGAGTTTATGGCCGGGATGTTTCCGGAAAATTAGATGGTATTTTATATGATAATGCCGGCAATCAAGTTATGGAATTAGCGATGAAGTCGCTGTCGAATGCACAGCAGCAAGATCATTCTGGCCTAATTGAATACACTATGCCTGAGCTAAATAAAGCAGGGATCACTTCGATTAGTGATGCGCGCACTTATTGGCAGCGAGGTCACTTAGAAACGTGGCAGCAAGTTGAAAAGGACGATAAGTTGACATTACGTGTCAGTTTGGGGTTATGGGCATATCCAGAAATGAATGATGAGCGCCAAATTTCAACGCTTAAGTCTTTGTACCAAAATGACCCACAGAGTTTGCTCAAAGTGGATCAAGTTAAGTTCTATATGGATGGTATTTTGGTTAATACGACTGCTGCGATGCATGAGCCATATGATACAAATTGGCTCGATTTGTATCAAAATAAAGGCTTGAATTACTTTACGCAAAGTCGTTTGGAAAAGTATATTAAAGCGCTAGAGACTACAGGTTTTGATTTTAATATCCATGGAATTGGCGATAGAGGCATTCATGAAGCACTGAATGCTATTGAGCGCGCATCAAAGGGTGATGCTCGACATCGTATAACCCATTTGGAAGTTGTTAACCCAGAAGACTATACACGTTTTGAAAAGCTGAATGTGATCGCTGATGCGCAAGTTGCAGGTGAGTTTACAGATCCTAACCATTGGCCTGATACCATACCACTGATAGGTAGCGAGCGCGCCCAAGACCTTGTGCCAATTAAAAATTTGCAGAGTGCAGGTGCTACCCTCACGCTCAGTAGTGACTGGAGTGTGAGTACTTTTAACCCATTTGTTGGCTTGAGTAATGCGATATCGAGGGCTCCACAAAACATTACACTTGCCCAAGCAATCGAAGCATATACAATAAATAGCGCTTATGCGATGCGTCAGGAGCAAGTGGTTGGTAGTATTGAGGTAGGAAAATTAGCAGATCTTGTTGTGCTAGACAGGAACCTGTTTGAGCAAAATGCATCTGAAATAAAAAATACCAAAGTTGAAATGACGTTACTAGACGGTGAGGTTGTGTATCAACGTTAACTCATTGACTATATTTATGTAATATAAGGGGAAAGAACGCCCCTTTTTCAATTCTGATTTAGTTCTTTGATTTAGCTCTGGGAAGTAGTTTGAATTTTGATGATAAATACCTTGCTAGGCTATACCGTTTTGTTACTCAATAAATCTCTCATAGCCGTGATTCCTAATTTATACGCGATTTCTTATTCGACTGAGCTGTTACTTTTTTTCAAGGCACGTACAATATGCATATTTGAAATTATGTGTACATTATTATGACCCCAGCAGCTCTAACAACGCTTGATCAGCACATTCGTGAGGTGAGTTATTTTGGTGATGAAGTGCGTCGCCTGTTTCATGGGCGAGGTCGGTTTTACCCTGGTTTAGAACAGCTCACTGTTGATTGGCTAAATGGACAAATATTAATTTCTTTGTTTAAAGAACCTTCAGTTGAATTTATTGATAAATTGACTCAACTAGTTGATAAATGGATGAAAATACCAATTTGGCAAGAGCAGGTTCGCAGTGTTTTATTGCATCACCGAAGCCGACAAGGTGCCCCTATGGATGTGCTATTTGGAGAGCTCACCCCAACTCAAGTAGTGATTGAGAATGGTTTAAAGTTTTCACTTGATTTAGGGTTAAAGCAAAATAATGGACTGTTTTTAGATATGAGAAACGGTCGAAAATGGGTAATGGAAAATGCCAGAGATAAAAATGTGCTCAACCTTTTTGCTTATACGTGTGGTTTTTCTGTGGCGGCAATCGCAGGAGGTGCGGCTCAGGTTGTCAATTTAGATATGGCAAAAGCAGCATTGAGTAAAGGAAGAGATAACCATCGTCTCAATGAACATGACACGGATAAAGTGAAATTTTTAGGTCATGATCTGTTTAAATCTTGGGGGAAATTGAAAAAGTCTGGACCTTATGATTTAGTCATAATTGACCCGCCAACATTTCAAAAAGGCAGCTTTGCTTTGACTAAAGACTATAAAAAAATATTACGCCGTTTGCCTGAACTGTTGAAAAGCAACGCTTATGTACTAGCATGTGTGAATGATCCAAATTTAGAGTCACAGTTTTTGATAGATGAAATGTTAGAACAGGCGCCAGAAGTAACATTTGTTACGCGATTAAACAATCCGCCAGAGTTCGTTGATAATAATATTGAAGGAGGGTTGAAGAGCTTACTATTTTCATATGGCAAAATTTAATGTTTATTTTGCAAGCTCTATCCATACGCCTTGAGTCAGTAGGTTAAAGTTACAGGCTTTAAGCTCAAAGACTGCATTGGGCGTCCCTGCGGCTGCCCAAATGACATTATAGTTTTTTAGTTCATTATCTAATATTGTGATGACTCGCTTATTTAATGCAACAGGAGGGACGCCGCCGATTGCATATCCAATTTTTTCCTTAACAAACTTGGCATCAGCCTTGTCTAATTCAATTCCTGTTGCGGCAAATACTTTGTCTTTACAGACCGCGTGCTTTCCAGAAGTGACGACTAATACTGGCTCCCCCGACTCTCTATTTTTGAAAATGAGAGATTTGGCTATTTGAGCGATATCACAGCCTAGGGCTTGCGATGCATCGAACGCAGTTCTAGTTGAATATGGGAGTTGTTTAACGACAAATGCGATATCAAATTGTGCAAGGTAGTCTTGCACTCGTTGGGCACTTCCTTTTAGCGTAGTTGACATCTTAACCTCACTCGGGCGGGAGACTTACTGGTTGCGTATTGTATTTATATCGAATGGGCATGTGATATTCAAGCTTGTGTTACATTCTGCAAGCTTTTGCAATGCTAGAAAATAAAATTAACTCGCAAAATTTAGCTAAATATTACTAGTTTTTGTTTTGGAAACGTAAATTTTATGGGGTTATTTAGATAAATTTAAATTTGAGATGCAACCCAACCGTGAGAATATTTCATGTTTTTATTGACAAATAATAATACTCTAGGGTGCTGAAATATAGGGTTTTAAGTTAAGTGTATTGACATAATGTTGTTGCTTTACCTACTTACTTAAGGACTCTGTTTAGGATATTCATCAAGATTCCGTTAATTGACCTGTTATTTAGACAGAATCATTTTTTACATAACACGTGATGAATGTGTGTTTTACGGTAGTAAGCGGCTTTGTTTAGCACTTTTGCAAAAAATGCACGATAAGAAAAATGTTGACCTAGTATTAGAGTGTAGGGCTAATACGTGTATTTTTAAATGAGTAACCGCTTCGATGAATGTGCAGTACTGCCGGTAAGAGTATGCATCAAATCTTGATTTATGTCCTAACTATAGAAACCAAAATAAGCAAGTGTGGCTTTATATTAGAATTGTTCAATCTGTATGGTTGTAAATTGATCTATATATCCTAAAGTGTAGTTAGAATTAGATGGTTTTGACTGAGTAGGTTGTGCAGTAAGTCAGCATCATCAGGGATGTTGTTAGCTGGTTTGAAGGAATATATGTACTCTCGTTACGCAATGCGACTTAAGCGGATGTCGGTACCATTCATCTTGTTGGTGCTAATTGGTACGCTGATCATATCTTTGTTCTTTTTTGAACAGAAAATTCAACGTGAGGCCCAACAAAGTGTTGATGAGTCTTTGACATTTTTATTGAAAAATAAAAAACAGCACTTGTCTGAATATATTCAAATAAATAGTGACTTTTTATTTTTTTTGTTAGATACCCCACCGATACAAGGCGTTTCCCGAGCGTTGTTGAATGAAGGGGTAGACCCCGTTGATGGTATAACTGTAACACGTTGGAAAGAGCGGCTAAGTACTATTTTTCAGTCAATGATGCACACTTATACTGATATTCGGCAATTGAGGTTAATTGATAGCAGCGATGGTGATGAGCTGGTCAGGGTTGATCGTTTCGGTGGTATTGTTAAAGTACAACTTGAACCTAAGTTACAAAATAAAGCAAGCAAAGATTACTTTACTGAAACGCTAAAATTAAATGAAAGAAGCTTGTACATATCTCAATTAGATCTAAATAAAGAGCGTGGTAAAATAGTACACCCTATCGAGCCTACGTTAAGGTTTGCGTTACCTGTTTATAATGATGATAACGTATTACTTACTGTACTGGTATTAAACCTCAATGCCGAAGAGCTATTACAAAATCTATACAGCAACGTAGAACCAGCGTTACAGTTATTACTGTTAACCCAAACGGGTCATTTCATTTATCATTTTGACGAGGCATTACGCTTTAGCCGTGATCTGAGCCCAGATACAACATGGCAATCTTTATATTCAAAAGAGCCTTGGCTGCATGGCGGCCTATCTCTTGTCACGTTAAAGAAGGATGAAAAGCAGCAGTTTATTTCAAAAGAGGGAGTTTTAAGAACATCATCGAGTGACCAGCATGGTTTAATTAAAATTATGGTGGCTATGCCTATTTCAACGTACACAGAATTATTATTTGAAAAGAGATTGAGTACTTATGGTTTGCTTGTGGTGCTGAGTTTGATCTTTGTGATTGTTTTGACAATTATATGGTTCTACTTTAAAAGCTCTCAAAAACTTATCGACACTCAGTCAGAATTTGCAGATATTATTGATGGGGCTTCTGGTGGCATTATTGGTTTTAATACGAAGCTACAAATAACCAGCTTTAATCGCACCGCGGAGCGGTTTTTTCCTGAATTGGCGCGCAATATTGGTATTGGGTATAAAATCTTAGAGCCGTATGTGGAACAAGGTTTTTTCCACCATGTATTAAATCAAGTCAGTAAAAGTCAAGTAATTAGCCCTTTAGAGGTCACTTTAGAGCGTGAAGAAGAGCAGGTTATTGACCTTGAGTTTACTATTTCTCCCATTCGAAATGCCAATACAACGATAAAAGGGTTTGCTTTATTCATTACAGATGTGACCGCTCAGAATAAGGCCAAAGACAAGATTAAGAATAATAATGCATTACTAGAGCAGCAAGTCACAGAGCGAACTGCAGAGCTTGAAAGTGCGAAAAAACGAGCTGAGGAAGCGTCCAACATAAAAAGCTCATTCATCTCAAGTATTAGCCATGAAATGAGAACCCCCCTCAATGGCATTCTGGGCACATTAAACTTGGTGTGTAGAGATGTCGTATCTAAACAACAAAAGAGTTACTTAGATATGATGAAAACCAGTGCACAAACATTAACGAGTTTAATTAATGATATTTTGGATTTATCAAAAATTGAAGCTGGGAAATTGGAGCTAGATAGTGAATTGTTTGATCCTATTTCTTTGTTGGAGCATGTCACTTCATCTATAGGGGTAAAAGCACAAGAAAAGCAATTAGATTATCAATTAGATGCTCTAGATATTGAGTATTTAGGGCTATTTGGTGATGCGAGTAGATTGAAGCAGGTGTTGTATAATCTATTAAGTAATGCAATTAAGTTCACGGATAAAGGTGGCGTATATGTAGTTTCAAAAACGGTGACAGATAGCGAGTATGTTTGGCTTGAAATAAATGTGCGTGATACGGGCGTTGGCATCTCGAGAGAAAATTATAATAAGTTGTTTCAAGCATTTTCTCAAGAATCTGCAACAGTCACAAGTCGATATGGTGGTACTGGCCTTGGATTATCTATTTGTAAACAACTGTGTAAACTGATGGGAGGAGATATCTCTTTTTCTTCAGAGAAAGGTTGTGGCAGTGAGTTTATATTGCGGTTGCCCTACCCTATTGAAAGTGCCAAACCACTTCATGTTATGCCTGTATTATCAGGCACTCGTGTTTACATTGAAAGCCCATCTCCTGAATTCGTTCAGTTTTTAGAAAAGCTAACGACCCGTTTTGCAGGCGAAGTAACGCATCAAGATAACGCTGATTATTGGTTTATCGATGCACCAAGTGGTGCTATGGAACGACATATTAAACATCCGTTGGCGAGTAAACGCTGCTGTGTATTTTATGATGCGATGAATTGTACTGTACCAGCTAATGTTCGTGCGAGTGTGGCCAAACCAATACGTTATCTCGATGTATTGGTATTAATTAATAAAGATAAAGCGAATATCATGTTTGATTTGATAGAAGACAATCAGCCTAATCCGCAAGAGCCCGAACAGTACCGATCGCTGAAAGGAAAGGTTGTTATGGTGGTAGATGATAATCAAATTAATCTTGAGGTAGCAAAAGGAATGTTGGTGTCACAAGGTATCGATGTATTGATGGCAAATTCTGGAATTGATTTATTAGATAAGCTTAATGTGGCAGCAGCCCAGTCTTTGGAGATTATGGCAATTTTGATGGATTGTAACATGCCATTAATGGATGGCTATGAAGCGACGAGTGCCGTTCGCGCTGGAAAAGGCACCGAGTACTACCGAAATATACCTATCATTGCGATGACCGCAGGTACTATGTCGGGTGAAAGAGAGCGCTGTTTGTCTATCGGCATGAATAATTACATCACTAAGCCGGTAAACCCCGATAACTTGTTCAGTACATTGATACTATATATCTCTGATGATATTGAGCGTGGAATAGAAAGTTCCACGACCTTTTTGGAAGTGCTTGAAGATGAGCAAACCCTCAACATTGAAGATGCATTAGAGCGCATGCAAGGTGATAAATCACTATATTTAATGATTTGTGAGTTATTTTTGGCTGACGCCCCTGCCAAGTTTGATGAAATAGCACTGGCAATAAAGAACGAAGCGCACGAAGAAATTAGACATTTAGCGCATGCGATTAGAGGTCAATCAGGTGATGTAGGTGCAGAAAAACTATTCTCGCTGGCGGTAGTGCTTGAAGAGGATGCTTGTACACAACGAACGATTGCTATTTATGAGGCGACGTACAACAAAATGCTTGAAGAGCTAATACGAGTCAATAAAAAGATCGATAGTATGCGTCATGTTAAAGCGAGCTGAAATAGTTGTTTTGCGCGCTGTTGATATTACTTATGTTTACGGGAGCCAATCATAGTCCATCTGCCGTGCAGTTTTATGGGCTATGTCTTTACCAAACTTAGATTGAATGATTGATAAGCTCATATCTATCCCAGCCGCTATCCCCGCAGAGCTAGTAAAATTTTGATCTACAACAAAGCGTTGGTTTTTTATTACTTCTAGTTCTGGGTAACTATGTTGGAGGTCACTCACATCACTCCAGTGCGTGGTGACCTTTTTTCCATCAATAATACCTGCTTGAGCAAATAGAAATACGCCTGTACATACTGATGCGCATGCGGGAGTGTGCCTCGCTGTTTCGGCCAACCATCTAAGGACTGTGGGGTTTTTTATGATACCTGTGTGTATACCTCCTGCAGCGATAAGTAAATCGAATTTCGGGTGACCATGAATACTGTAATGGGGGTTGACACTCAGTCCTCCCCTTGCTTTTACAGGGGAATGAGTTGGTGCGATTAAACTGACATTAATATGTTGTTCGGTAAAGCGGTTAGCAGTGCAAAATACCTCAAAAGGCCCACAAAAATCGAGTACTTCAACATTGTCATATATAAATATACCGATTTCCATATTTATACCAAGATCAGTTTCTTACTAACTTGCATCAATATGAGGACAATTGCAACAGTCATTTTTATTGACCGTGATAAATTGGCTTTTGCCGCGAATTGATTGCATGTTTTGATAGTAATATTAGACTAACGCCCATTGAAGGTTGTAGACATAACTAAATTGAAAGAGAACAATATGATTAAATCAACAATAACGGCGCTAAGTGTTGCTGTTGTTATCGGCTTAAGTGGCTGTAACAATACGTCAGAACCACAAGGAACTGATACGGTGAAAAAAGCAAATTATTCAAATGTTCTATTACAAGAATTCTCAGGCCCATTTCAGGGCGTTCCACAGTTCGACAAGATGAACCTTGTAGATTTGAAACCTGCATTAGAAATGGGGATGGCTGAACATTTGGCTGATGTAGATAAAATAGCAAACAACCCTGCATCACCAACATTTGATAACACCATTGCAGAATTAGAGCGAGCAGGGAAAAGCTTAGATCGCGTTTTTACGTATTACGGTATTTGGAGAAATAATAAGTCATCAGCCGAAGCGCGTGAATTGCAAAAAGAAATAGCGCCTAAGCTTTCGGTGTATGACTCAAAAATAATACAAAATAGTAAGTTATTTAATCGTGTTAAAGCGGTTTTTAATAGTGATGAGTATAAAGCATTAACACCTGAGCAGCAGCGTATTACTTGGCTAACTTATAATAGTTTTGCTCGAAATGGCGCTACATTACAAGGTAATGCAAAATTACGTTACGCAGCAATTAATCAGCAATTAGCCTCTTTGCAAACGAAGTTTTCTAGTAATGTCCTCGCTGATGAGGAAAGCTATGTTGTTTATTTAAATGCATCTCAATTATCAGGTTTACCGAAGTCATTTGTGGTAGGTGCGGCAGCGGCAGCTGCGGAGCGAGGCAAAGTTGGTCAATATGCAATAACAAACTCTCGTTCATCTATGGATCCGTTTTTAACCTACTCAACAGAGCGCTCACTTAGAGAGCAGGTATGGAAAAATTATTACAACCGAGGTGGGAATGGCGATCAATATGATAATAATGGAATAATTAAAGAAATCTTAACGCTACGCCATGAACGAGTACAGTTGTTGGGGTACGAGAACTACGCACAATGGCGTTTAGAAGATAGAATGGCGAAAACACCAGAGAATGCTAAGGCATTAATGGACCAAGTTTGGCCTGCGGCTGTTGCACGCGTAAAGGAAGAAGTTGCAGATATGCAGGCGATAGCGGATAAAGAAGAGGTAAAAATAACAATTGAACCTTGGGATTATCGCTTTTACTCAGAAAAAGTCCGTAAAGACAAGTATGCTTTAGATTCAAATGAAGTGAAGCAATACTTACAACTCGATAAACTTCGCGAGGCCATGTTTTATGTCGCTGGGCGACTGTTTAATTTTGAGTTTTCAGAGGTGGTAGATGGTTCGGTGCCTGTGTATCACGATGATGTACGTGTCTGGGAAGTAAAAGATAAGGCGTCAGGTAAACATGTCGGATTATGGTATTTAGATCCATTTGCGAGAAAAGGAAAGCGTTCAGGTGCTTGGGCAAATACATTTAGAAGTTATACCACGATGGATGGTGAAACTAATGTGTTGAGCACGAACAACTCTAACTTTGTAAAAGGGCCAGAAGGTAAAGCAACATTAATTTCTTGGTCTGATGCACAAACGTACTTCCATGAATTTGGTCATGCATTACATTTTTTATCTGCTGATGTTGTCTATCCTCAATCACATTCTGGTGTGCGTGATTACACTGAGTTTCAATCACAGCTACTTGAGCGTTGGTTAACAACTGATGAAGTGATTAATCAATTCCTAGTGCACCATGAAACGGGTAAACCGATACCCAAAGAGCTGGTCGCTAAGATTAAGAAGTCAGCAACCTTTAATCAAGGCTTCTCTACAACTGAGTATATGGGTTCAGCAATAATGGACTTATTATATCATAGTACGGATCCGACAAAGATTGACCCCGCTAAATTTGAAAAAGAGCAACTGACAAAGTTGGGTATGCCTGCGGAGTTGGTAATGCGTCATCGCAGCACTCACTTTGGGCATATTTTTTCAAGTGAAGGATATGCAGCAGCATATTATGGATACTTGTGGGCTGAGGTTTTAACTTCAGATGCTGCTGAGGCGTTTGCTGATGCGCCAGGTGGGTTTTATGATGAAGCACTGGCAAATAAGTTGGTTAAACACCTATTTTCGGTCAGAAATGCGATGGATCCAGCTCAAGCTTATCGTTTGTTTCGTGGACGAGATGCGGATGTTAGCGCACTAATGCGCGACCGAGGCTTCCCTGTTAAGCAATCAGATTAAATAAGTTTTGAAGAGAGCTCACAATAGTGGGTTCTCTTAAATTATGTGCTTATATCTGGCGAGGGGACGAATTGTCACGAACGTTTTTTTGGAAATAATTTCCACCAGAACATGGCTTCAAAAGTAAAGCCGCAGATTATAAAAATAAAAAAACCGCTTTTAATTCCAGCACTGTAGCTTGATAGTGCTGCTATAAGCAGCAAAAATAGAATCATAACCCGATATATAATATTCATAATTGCTTCCTGCTGTTGGTTCTAATTAACTTACACAACTATTCATTTAAGATTGAAAACTTATTTCGACCTGTTTCTTTCGCGTTATATAATGCAGCATCGGCGCGACTTAGTAACTGTTTGGTATCACATCGCTGACTTTCAGCTAAAAAGGTCATGCCCACACTCACTGTCACTACTTCCATAGGCGAACCGATGTTTATTATCGACAGGTTTTTAATTGCTGAGACAAGTTGGTTGGCAATACTTTTGGCGCCGTCTTGAGAGGTGTTGGGTAATAGTACAATGAACTCTTCCCCTCCATACCTAAAAACCGTATCTATGGGTCTTTTTATTTGGTTTTTCAGTGTTATGGCAACTTGTTTCAGTACATCATCTCCTTGTAAGTGGCCGTATTCGTCATTGTATTTTTTAAAAAAATCAATATCAATCATCATTGCGGCAAACGGCTGTTGTAATCGGGTTGTTTGCTTAAGTAACCGTACTATTTCCATATCGAAGAAGCGGCGATTGTAGATACCGGTTAAACCGTCGACAAAAGAGTATTTTTTTAATAAATCAGTTTGTAGCTTGTACTTTAAGTGTGTTTTTACTCGATTTTGTAATGTTTTTGGGACTATTGGTTTTGGTACAAAATCGACAGCACCAGAAGACCAACAAAGTTCTTGGTTGGCTTCGCTGGTGTTCGATGTGACAAAAATAACGGGAATTTCAGAAAGTTCTGAAATATTCTGCATTGTTTGACATGCTTCGATACCTGACATTCCTTCTAATATCCAGTCCATTAATACCAAATCAGGTTGAGAATCTTGGCAGACACGAATTGCCTCTTCCGCGCATTCAACGGCTGTTACTTTACACACGCTTCTTAAGCAACTCACCAGTAGTTGGCGCATTAAAGATGAGTCATCGACCACAAGTACCCAGCAGTCACCCATGTCATTCAAGCCTTGAAACATAGTCCTTTAAAACCCTTCTTCTGTGGCGCATAAGCCGTATTACTAACGTTACTTAATCCAAATTTAAACTAAAACAAAGATAAAATCACGTTAATATACGATGCGTGATAAATAAATACGCTTATACGCTCCTTAAATTAAGCACCTTATCAGTGCACCACTGTTGCTAAAAAGTATGACAGTTCATTATGAATTACCAGAGACCAATTGGAACATTTTTGGTGGCGTAGGAGCCGGCAATAACTCCTGGTTTTGTGATGTATTAAATGTTGATATTTGTTGTAAAAGATATCGTGCTTGTTCTCGCATTTCTTGTCCAGCTTGGGTTGATTGTTCAACCAATTGCATGTTCTTTTGAGTTAAATGATCAAGTTGGGCTACGGTAGATGAAACGGCTACAACACCATCGGATTGTTCCTTACCTGCACGAGCGATATCCATAATCATACTATTAACTTCTTGAACGACGAGGGTCAATTCTTTGAAGCGTTCACCGGATGTCACTACCAACTCACTGCCTTTGGAAACCGCTAAGCTGCTATCTTCAATTAGATTTTTAATTTCTTTGGCTGCTGATGCACTTCGTTGTGCTAAATTGCGCACTTCACTTGCGACCACCGCAAAGCCTCTACCTGCCTCCCCTGCTCTAGCAGCTTCAACAGAGGCATTGAGTGCAAGTAGGTTTGTTTGAAAAGCGATTTCATTAATTACTCCGATAATATCGGATATTCTGTTACTACATGCTTCAATATCAGACATGGCAGATACGGCGTTTGACACGGTTTCACCACCTTGTGACGCCTTCTCCATTGTAAGCTTAGTGCGTGCAGAGACATCTTGGGTGCTTTTAGCATTTTGTTGCACGGTTGCGGTTAATTGTTCCATGGTGGATGCCGTTTCTTCTAAACTAGATGCTTGGCGCTCAATACGTTTACTTAACTCTTCGCTGTCAGTCGCGATGTTTTGTGCACCTTGGAATACATTGTTTGATGCTGCGGTGATCTCATGAATCATGTTGTTTAGGTTGCGTGTAAGTCCATTCATTGCGTCTTTTAATATATTGAATTCACTCCCTAAATCGTCATGTATTTGATGGGATAGATGCCCCTCAGAAAGCGAGATGATGGCATCTTTAATACTCTTTATTGCTAACTTTCTCGCCGTGATATCGGTTGCGTATTTAACAATTTTAAAAGGTTTATCGTTGGTATCAAAGATGGGGTTGTACGATGCTTGGATCCAGATATCAGTGCCATCTTTAGCCTGTCGCTTATATTCTCCGCTATCGAATTGACCCTGATTCAATTTCTGCCAAAATAAACTGTATTCATTGCTAACAGCATAGTCTGGGTCGACAAATATACGATGATGCTTTCCTTGAATTTCTTCTAAGCGGTATTGGGTGGTTTTCAAAAAGTTGTCATTGGCATGAAGTATGGTGCCGTCCAAATTAAACTCGATAACAGCTTGTGATTTATTTATTGCACTGAGCTGCCCTGCATAGTTTGCGCTTTTGGTCTTTTGTTCTGTGATATCGGTGGCGAACTTTACGACTTTTATGGGTTGGTTATCAGAATTAAAAATTGGATTGTATGTTGCTTGGATCCAGATTTCCTTTTTACCTTTTCCGAGGCGTTTATACTCGCCTGAATGAAATTGACCTTGGTTCAATGAAGACCAAAAATCACGATACTCTTGACTATTGGCGTAACTTGGCTCGGCAAATATACTATGATGTTGGCCTTGTACTTCATCGAGCGTGTAACCCATAGCAGACAAAAAGTTGTCGTTCGCGGTCAGTATGGTGCCATCCATGTTAAATTCAATGACTGCTTGAGATCTATTGATTGCTTCAAGTTGGCCTTCAAAGTTGGTGGTTAATTGTTTTTGTTCTGTAATATCTGCGGCATATTTAACTACTTTAAAAGGTTTACCACTTAAGTCAAAAATAGGGTTGTAGGAAGCCTGTATCCATATTTCTCGTGCATTTTTGTCTAATCTTTTAAATTCTCCAGAGCTAAATTGTCCTGCGTTTAATTGCGCCCAAAAAGTGTGGTATTCATCGCTTTGGGCATATTGCGGGTCTAAAAATATTTTATGATGTTGCCCCACTACTTCATCAAGCGTATATCCCGTTGTAGCTAAAAAGTTTTCATTAGCAGAAAGGATTGTGCCATCCATGGCAAATTCTATCACCGCTTGAGATGTACTAATTGCATTAAGTTGACCTTCATAGTCGGCCGCTTGCAATTTGCTCGCGGTTATATCTGAGGCGTATTTTACGACCTTAAAGGGTTTATTTTCGCTATCAAAAATCGGATTGTAAGTTGCGTGTATCCATATTTCTTTGTTGTCTTTAGCTAGTCGCTTAAATTCTCCTGAGTAATATTGTCCTTGTTTTAAGTTACGCCAAAAGTCACGGTATTGCTCGCTTTTTGCGTAGTCTTGCTCGGCAAACATACTATGATGTTGGCCAATGACTTGATGACGTTCATACCCCATGGTGCTCAGAAAGTTATCGTTTGCTTTTAAAATATTTCCGTTTAAGTCAAATTCTATTACAGCTTGTGATTTATCGATGGCTTTAATTTGTCCATTGCTATCAATTTGTTGTTCTTTGTATGACGAAATATCAAACAGTATGAGTATTATTTTATCCCCAAGTGAGCTGTCAGTTGGCACTGTTGAGGTGACTCTAAACCAAAGAGTGCGGCCTGCTTTTGTGGCTACTTTAAATTCACCAGGTGATGTATTCGAGCTTGAGTGCTCGAAACCTTGCAATACAGCCTTGATGGGCGAACCGATTAAGTCAGTATCAAGGTAGCCGGTTAGGGATAAGAAATACTGGCTAAGGTGAATGACATTTCCAGCATTGTTGACTTCAATAATGGATTGACTATGTTCGATTAAACTTAACTTTGATTGTATCGCTATTTGCTTTAAGCGATCAGTCCTTGAAGTAAATATCATGGAAAACCACGTATATAAATGAGTTATTTATACAAAAAGATAGTTCAACATAAAGGTTCTGCCACTGTGCAGTTCGTATATTTCTAAATAGTTGGGTTACAGCCAACAGGGTGACAGTGTTTACCTACAAAACGGCTCAGAAGTTTTAATACTTTCTAAGTCTGCCTTTGTTTTTAGGTACAAATGAGAGAGAGTTATAGATAACGGCCTCTCTGGTCAGACCTGTGTGTAGGGTTATGAATTTATTATCGAAGCTGTGTATTTGTTTCTGTTTTAGGTATATAAAAACTAATACTAAAAAGTCATTTTTATTACTTTAACTAGAACAATGGGATTTATTTTGATACAAATGATGCAACTTTTGACATACTAAATAATAAAAAACTAATACAAAGGATTGTTTTGGCAAGCCTCATGGAGCAGGAAAATTGCTATATGTCACTTTTGATAGCTAATTATACTGTTGGAGGTCTTAATGGCTTTGTATCCGTCTTTTTCATTCACACCGTATGGTCGAAGTTCGTTGCCGAGTATTGTTTTAACGACACTGGTTTTATTATTAGTGACGTTACTGAGCTTTCCAAGCTATGCACATAAAGTAATGTCGGGAGAGCTGGCTAAGCATTTAAAGGCCATAAATTACGGCTCTAAATCGGATGATAAATGGGTACAACCAAGTCTTCATGAACAACAGCAGTTTGAGGCCGGATTTGCAGCTTTTATTTCGCAAAACTACCCGCTAGCCCAAGAGTTAGTCGCGCCAATTGGGTATGACGTAGCACAGTTTTTTGATACCAATACACAAACCACATATTATTTATTGCAAGAGCGTGCCACATTACCAAGTGCAGATTTCCGTGGTGGTGGTACGTACATTTATAACCCAAATGGATTAAACGCTATTTTACAAGCGCCACACCCCAAAAGAGACTCATTTACAGGTACGCAAGCCATTGATGCATTTCTATTTACTGAAACTAAATTATTGATGCTTGCCGGTACGCGTAGAGACAGTAGTCACGCATTAAGTTCGTGCACAAATGGGCATTATGAAGCCAGCGATGTGGCACATCAAACCGACTCATATTTCAACGTGGTACACAAATACATGAGTGACTTTGACGATAACTCAGTTTTTATTCAGTACCATGGCTTTGGGAAGACAACGCTTGCTAAGTTGCAAAATCAGTGTATGACAAACAATGATCTCATGCTTAATTTGAGTGAAAGTGTGAATTACAACACAACCGAGAATGAGCAAAGTATTTTGCACTCATTACGCCGAGCTGTTGAAGAGGATGGTAAAATTGCAGCATGCGTATATGGTAATGATACAAAAAGCTTGGGCGGAACTTGGAATGTACAAGCGCGGTACACCAATGGGTCTGCCAATATATGTTCGACAAGCTCTACGGCCTCGTCGAAGCGGTTTATACATTTAGAGCAAAGTTATAACGTCCGTAAGTTTCATCGAGATGACATGCAAAAATACTTGAAGAAAGCTTTAGAAAACCACTTTTTGTAAGTAAGTTGTTGTTTTATATTTGCTATTTTAGTGTCGATAGCGATGCGTAGTAAAAGGTTACAAATTTAAACTTATTTTACTTGTTACTCACTATTATGTCGGTATAGTTTGTCCTCACATTTGGAATGTTTCGTTAAACACTGAGTTGAGTGAGTATATGCAATTAGTTGATTTAAACCCTGAAGATAGCCATGTTATTGAATTATTCTCAGAAATAGATCGATTAATGAATTCCTTATATCCCGTGGCAAGTGCACAGTCACTTGAATTACCAGAATTAAAACAACCGAACGTACATGGCATTGGCTTAATGAACGATGATGGCATCGTTGCGTGTGGTGCAATTGTAAAGCAGTTTGATAATACCCTGTACGGAGAGCTTAAACGGTTATATGTGAAGCCGAGTTACCGTGGTAAAGGGTTATCTCGTCGCATAATGCAAACACTTTTACATTATGCAGGCGAAGCACAAATCCCCCTTATGCGATTAGAAACCGGTAGTAAACAAACAGAAGCTATCAACTTGTATGAAAGCCTCGGGTTTTCTCGATGTGAAAGGTTTGGTTTGTATCGTGACAATTCGTTAAGTGTGTTTATGGAATTGCCATTAAACTCGTAGGTAGCTGAAGTGGGGATTAGGCGTCAATACGTGTATTTCTGCGATAGTGTCTAATTCAATGAGTATGGGCTGTTCATCACATATTATGCATATGCACTGTTGCCGTTGCTGGTTATATTGCGTATCAAGGGCCCTACCTTGGTAGTTATCCGCCGAGCGAGTTGTTACTTTGATTGAATAGTTATACAGGCAAGCTATTTCAATAAAATCATGATCATCACATGTCATTACTTGGTTTACCCTTGTGCGGTTATTCATCGTGCTACGCTATTTAATCCGTAAAACGTGCAAATGTCACGCATTACATCTTTCTATTATTGTCTCATATCTGCTTTGACTAAAATTTGATAGACAACTTTTTAATACATTGACTTGCTATCTTAGCATTGCTTTCAAAGCGCAGAGATTGATATTTGAATTCGATGCTATCGCTTACTTTCAAGATAGTAGATATAGGCTACACTCATTACCTACTAAGTTTTAACTCGCTCATAATCGTTTGTTTTTAATCTAGGTAAGGAGGCCCAATGCGTATACTCGTAGTTGATGATATGGCATCTATGCGGCATGTGATGATAAATATGTTACGCCACGTTGGATTTAAAGATATTGATGAGGCGGTTGATGGTTATCAAGCAATGGTCTTACTAAAAAGTCGGCCATATGATTTAGTTATCTCTGATTTAAATATGCCTAAGATTGATGGACTACAATTATTGCAAGCGATCAGGCAAGATCGAATATTAGCGAATACACCTTTGCTAATGGTGACTTGCGAAAGTGATAAAGAAAAAGTACAGCAAGCGTTGTTAGCGAAAGTAAATGGCTTTGTGATCAAGCCTTTTAACATGAACACATTAGAAAAACAGCTTAATCGATTGCACTTGTTGGAGTAGATGTAAAACCCCTTTACAGCTTGAGGTATTGATTAGGTGTCAAGCCAAGTATTTTTTTAAATTCTTTAATTAAATGAGCCTGGTCGGTGAGACCGAGCAATGTAATTACATCATATATATCAAATTTTTCCTCTTCTAACAGTTGCAAAGCATGTATACAGCGTTGCTTTCTGATCAACCATTTAGGTGCAAGGCCAATATGTTTAATACATAGCCTTTGCAATGCTCTGACTGACAATTGAGATTGCTTGGCCCATTGCTCAACGGTATTTATGGTGGGGTTGTTTGCTAGAATTTGCCAAGTTCTATTCATTTTTTCTTGTGAATCGTCAGGTTGTGGAAGATGTGACAGAAGCTGGTTGAGAGTTGTAATACATATTTGATGATTTTCCGTGTTATGCAGTGCATCACTTTGGCATTCATCAAAAAGAAAGCCACTATTAAAATGCAAATTTTGCAGCTCCTGATGAGGATACGGAAGTATTGTATTGAGTGCACCGACACGAAACTTCACACCAATTAAGGTTTTGCTACCCTGTAACGGCGTTTCATATGCGTGCGTCATAACACCTGTACAATATAGACTTTGCTGGTCAAAAATTAAATGCATATTAGGGCTAGGTAAATTTCGCTGTATACAAGTAGCACCGTATTCGAGTTGCCATGATACAAACCAATAGCAATCAACGAGACGTTTTAAGTTTTCAGATGGTTGATATTTTTTTAGATTATAATTAAGTGTACTTTTGTTGGCATGGTATACGCCTGAACTTGGTTTGGAATGAGTATTAAGTTGTCGCATTTTTACAATTACCAACAGAGAAGGTCTTGTAATCTTGCCATACACCGTGAATTATAGGAAAAGTTATGACAAAATTTACCATAGAAAGTTGGCAAGAGAGTGATATCTGCAAAGAAAGCACGAATGAAACGACTATACGCAGCGCCACGATTAAAAAACACTATATAGGTGTTTTGCAAGGCAACTCCATAACGCATTATAGTTTATGCTATTTGCCCGATGGCAGTGCGATTTTTACTGGAATAGAAGTTTTTACTGGTGAATACAACAACTGCAACGGACAGTTTGCACTATCTCATGAAGGGAAATTCGAAAAGGGCGAGGCCAAAGGTTCTTTAACGGTTGTTGCAGGCAGTGGAATTGGACAGCTGAAAACCATATCTGGCCATGCTCACTTTTGTGCCGGAGAACAAAGTGAGCATGAATTACATACGTCGTTCACACTGTAAAAAAACCGACTAATGTGGGTCTTTTGTTGAGCGTTGCTTTTGCATAAAGATGGTTACTTCGGCCATTACGATGCCAAACTTACTGATATAAGAACGGTTTACAATAGTATCGCTATCAAACGCCCACATCCAGTCGTCAAAGTGTACGGTGTAACTTGTACTATTAACCGGTAGATCCATGTTGTAACTCCATTGCATGGCATTGCCGTACACTCTGCCTGTTGCGTTATTTTTTATATCAGATGCAGTGCCTCGAAACTGTTTAGCCCCCTCTTTTTCAATTTTCCATACTCGCTTTAGTGTGCCGTTACCGACACCGTATTTGAACGTTTCATCAAGGGTAAGTACATTGTTGTTGCTCACGCTACCGCGAATATTAACGGTGAACCTCTGTATGAGTTGGCCGGACCTATCTTGTACTATACCCCAAGCTTTTACGTCTGAATTGAAAAACTTGAATGGGTCGAAATATGGTGTAGCATCTTCATACACCTCACCTTTAATCGATACACCGCAGCCACTGATTATCATACATAGCGTTGCAGCAAATAACCCTTTTTTCATGGTGCTTCCTCAAGTGCCAATAATTCTTTTCTCATCATCGGCTCCGATGTGCGTTCGTTAAGCCAAATGGCAAAAAAGTGCGTAGTAAACTCAGTGTCACTGACTTGACCAATGAGCTGATCATCATTGTAAAAAAGGCTTTCTCCGGCTGCATTTCTAACACCTAATAATTGAGTGCCATTTTTAACATCAGGAAAAATGTTTTGCATAGTAACCCGCCATAGCTGTAATTTTTGATGATTGTTAAAACCTTGTTTTTCCATCTCATCAATCGAACGGTTAGCGATATCATGTCCAGACAAGTCTCTTAAGTAATTGAGCTTTAAAGCAAATGGTTTAGCCGCATCGTAGTGGCCATTTTGAGCATAGAGCGTTGCATCATAAATATCCCAAAATAAATAACTCATACGGCTTGTACTTCCTACTGCCTTCGGGTTTTCTATGAATAAGCTCATAGGGGTTGCGTATACCAACTTTATATTCATTAGCATGACAATGACAAACGCTATGGTTTTCATCTTGGATGTCCTTAATACGGAAGGTTTTTATACATACGTAATGTAAGGTGCTGTTGGTTCACTCACTCCTCAGTAATATGATCAAAGACTGTGTGTAGTGTATTTTTGAACCACATAATTTTTGGATCTTGTAGACGAGTTTTATGTATATAAAACTTTAAGTTGTAGTTTGGCACCGCGACAGGAGGTTGATGTATCTTTAAGGCCAATTGTTTTTTGACGAAACGGGCGTAATGTTGCGGTAATGTCAGTAACCAACTGGTGTTATTGAGCATATAGGGTGCATTTAGTACATAGGGGGTCGTCAGTGCTATTTTCCGTATTGTTCTATGCTTGACGAGTGCTTTATCTACGACTCCTCTCCCCTCGTTCCAAGGTGCGATCAAGACATGTTGATATGCAATAAAATCGTCTAAAGAAATGCTCTTTTGATCAGCAAGCGGGTGCTGTGTAGACATGACAGTAACATAATTGTCTGCAAACCAAGTCACACCTGAAATGCTTTGTGAAAGCTCAGCTTGGTGAGCAAAGCCACACGCAAGATCAATTTTCCCAGATTTCAATTTTTCTTCAGGGATCCGCTGTTCAAGTGAAACGAGTCGAATTGAGATATTGGGGTGATAACGTTGAATGTGCTCTAGCAATGGTTGCATGCACCATGCTGTGTAATCTGTTACAGCAATAACATAAGTTGTATCGGCGTTGGGGTTGAATTGCTCAATCGGTGTTAGTCCCAATTGCAATATCTCCATTGCTGGCAATATTTTTGCCGCTAAGTTTTCTGAAAACAGTGTTGGTTCCATTTTATTTTCGATGCGAATAAATAGGTCATTATTGAGTTTTTGCCGTAATCTAGTTAATGCGTGACTGCATGCAGATTGACTGATGTTTAACACATCAGCGGTATCACTGACTGAACCCGTTTGATACAAAACGGAAAAAAGTTTGAGTAAGTTTAAATCTATATTTGATATATTATGCATGGAATTCATTCGCTCAGTGCAATATATGCACTTAATACATGTGTTTTTTTAGCATACACTGAGGTTTGTTAATTCACTAAGGGAAAACCATAATGACACTGCAAATACGTGTAGCTGAGCAGTCTGATGCTGCAACGATTCTACATTTTATCAATGAGCTTGCTATCTATGAAAAAGAACCCGAGGCGGTGCTTAACTCAATAGCTGATATCGAAGAGAAGTTATTTGGAGAAGATGTGCGAGCTCACGCATTGATTTGTGAAGAGCAAGGGGAAGCCATAGGGTTTGCGGTTTACTTTTTTAATTATTCAACTTGGCTTGGGAAGTACGGGCTTTATTTAGAAGATTTATATGTTGCTCAAAATAAGCGTGGTAATGGCGCAGGTAAAGCTATTATGAAATATCTAGCCCGCCTGGCGATTGAAAAAGATTGCGGCCGTTTTGAGTGGGTGGTTTTAGATTGGAATCAGCCCGCGATTGATTTTTATCATAGCATTGGCGCCAAGCAGCAAAACGAATGGATAATTAATCGTTTGTCAGGAGAAGAGTTGCACGCTTTTGCATTTGAGTCATAAATTTGATTTATAATTGTGACTGAGTGACTTTTTTATTGGGCGCTTCATATGCATCTTGGCTAGAAGCGTCTTCCCGCCTGATCAAAAAGCTGCAAATACTCCCGATCACGAAAAATATGCCATACATTGAACCGATATAGACCCAGTCGGTTTGTTTGATAAGCAGCATAACCCGAGTGCCATCGTTAATTATGAAAACATTAATAACGGCAATCAAAAATACAAGTCGATAATAGAAGTAATTCCCTAAGTGACTTGCAAAAGCACTTATCAGTAGTGAGAAAAGACATAAGTAAAAGCCTATGACAGATAAAGCACCTGTTTGATAGCTGGGGAGTAACGCAGATAAAGCGAGTATAATCGCTGCCCAACCAGTAATTTTATAAAGCATATTCAAATCCTTTGAAAATGTTAATGTTATTATTATTATGGTGTGTTGATGGAATTATGCGTAATAAATCAAAAATACGCAATTGGATTCCGGGTTTATTTAACTTTTGTTATAACTTTGTGTGTTATTTTTTGCAGTTCTGGTAGTAGCTCGTTACTAAACCAAGGGTTTTTTTTCAACCAATGCTGATTCCTGGGACTTGGATGAGGCAGAGCAATCATGCTCGGAAGCAGAGATTGCCAAACGCGCGTTTGTTCCGTGACACTTGTAAAATTTGGAAAATGATATTGTTGAGCATATTGACCGATAACAATAGTCAGTTTTACTTGTGAGAATTGTTTCAGCAATTGTGAGCGCCAAGTTTTTGCGCAAATAGGAGGGGGTGGTAGATCTCCACTGCTCCCCTTGCCAGGGTAACAAAACGCCATGGGTACAATGGCGAATAGACTCGGATCGTAAAAAGTACGTTCCGTCACATTTAACCATGCTCTGAGTCGACTTCCACTGGCATCATTAAATGGTTTACTTGTTAGATGGACAGTTTTACTTGGCGCCTGTCCTGCGATAAGAATACGTGCACTTTCATTACCTTGAACAACTGGATTAGCACCTAGCTGCAAAGTGTCATGGCAAATTCTACATTTTTTAATATCATCAAAAATAGTCACAATAATGTCGTGCCTTACCTATCGCCATGGCATACGAATACCTTACGAAAGTATACACTGATTTTTACGTATTTCTTGATAGTTTGGGATTTGCGTAGGCAGTTTCTAAATAAACTTTCGAATATGCCATATTTACATATAAATACAAATGAGAATGACTATCTTTTTTGTGTCTAATTTAGCATAATTTATTTTTCAATTTGTTATTTCCTAGGGTTTTATAGTGGTTATACCCCAATTTAGTGCTTGGTTTCAAAGTGCTGCATTTTTAGTGTGCTCACGGTTTCTTGCGGCAATTCTCGGTGGCTATATATTTTCAGCAATATCAGTATCTCTTTTAGCTGTATTAGTGCCTCTATCTAAAACAGACTCCGTGTTACTCGCTGTGAGCTTGAGTGTTTTAGTGTATACATGTGTATTTATATGGGTGTTTAGTGTGCGCTCGCTCGTGAAAATATATGGCTGGTTAATTGCGTTAAGCGCAAGTCAGATTTTCTTGCTGGCTGTTATCAAAGGTTGGTTATGAAAGAGAATTTTTTCCGTTCAATGACATGGTTGCATACTTGGACTGGCTTACTCGTGTGTTGGCTATTATTTCTGATTTTCTTTGCTGGGACACTGAGTTTTTTTCGTCATGAAATTACGTTATGGGCACAGCCCGCCGCACACGATGTGCAGCCGCAATTAAATCGCGTTGCAGCTCAAAGGCAGCAGATTAGTACAGCTTTAGAGCACTTAGCTATGAAAGCGCCTGAGGCCGAAACTTGGTGGGTAGGTTTACCTAATGAGCGTAATCATACCATGGCCGTTTCATACCGAGAGAAGGGCGACGATGGGGTTCGAGGTAAATGGCAAGATAACTACATGGATCCTAATTCACAGTCGATCCTTGCTGAGTATCGAGATACCAAAGGCGGACATTTTTTTTATAGGTTGCATTTTGACTTGCACTATATGGATCGCACGGTTGCCCGGTGGATTGTGTCATTTGCTAGCTTGTTTATGTTAATTGGCTTAATTTCGGGTGTGGTGATTCACAAGCGCATTTTTAAAGATATGTTTCAATTTCGCAGTGCAAAGGGAGTTCGGACATGGCTAGATGCGCATAACTTATCGTCTGTCTTGGCGCTACCTTTTCATATTATGATCACATATACCGGTTTAGTAACGCTCATTTTCATGTTGTTCCCTTATCCAGCTATGACACAGTATGAAGGAGGAAATCGCGCTTTTTTTGCAGACCTTAACTCTGCGAGGCAACATGCTGATGCAACAGGTAAACAAGTCGAAATGTTACCCATGAAACAGCTTGTAGATCAATTTTATACTAACTGGCCAAACGTAGATATAAAGCGCGTTATTTTAGATCACCCTTTTGATGAAACTGCGATTGTGAAATTTTATGCGAACACCGGTACTCAAGTACAAGATGAGATGCCTGTGTGGGTATATAGTGCGGTCACTGGAGAATTAAAGACGTCGGCAAATACTGATTTATCACCGAGTGAAACATTATATGATGGCATGATTGCTTTACATACTGGGCGTTTGGCTTTACCTGGGTTGCGATGGTTGTATTTTATTTGTGGTATTGCTGGTTGTGTGATGATTGCAAGTGGTGCTGTAATGTGGGCGAAACGAATTCGCGCACGTATGAAATCCAATGAGCAACCAGGTTTTGGCTTAAAGCTGGTTGAGGCATTGAACTTGGCTACGCTGATGGGGCTACCTGTTGCGACGACTGCATTTTTCTATGCAAATCGACTATTACCTAATGATTTATCTAATCGTGCAGATATGGAGGTACATCTATTTTTTGTGACTTGGCTTTGTGTGACCGTGTTTGCTATATACCGAGCGGGTACAAAACAGTGGAAACAGTTGGCACAACTCAATGTTATTTTGTGGCTTTTGTTACCTATTTGCAATGCCCTTACGACACAAGGAAACCTGATCAGCTATCTACTCGAACAGCAGTGGATATTGGCAGGTTTTGACTTGCTTTGTATCTTGACCGCGTTCGGCTTTTTTATACAAATGAACAAACTAGCAACACAAGAAAAAGCAAATGTCGTTGGTACATTTAAGTTGAAGGAGAGAAACACATGACACAGTTACTTGCTTTTTTGCTGTGCTTTACAAGCTTCTCTTGTTTTGCATTGATAAAAAATAGTCACTGTAAAGCTGTATTTGCTAAAAGGGTTGATGCAGTGCTGGGGCGGCGAATGCTTATGATTGCGTGGTGTGCTTTAATCGCAAGCGTTATAATAAGTCTCTGGGATCTTGCTGGATATGGTGGTGTGCTGTTTTGTGGTTATATGGCTATATCAATCATTTTGCTGGCTTTGTTATTAAGTTATCACCCCACTAAATTGAGATCACTAATTTACGTACTGCCAACTTTAATCAGTACAACATGCATAGGTTTATTGCTTTAATCACGGATATTACTGCTTACTTTGCATTATTAAGGCTTATTTTCCATAACGAGTTGATTCAAGCCTTATAGAGATCACTATATTACCAACTAAGCTTAGTAATATAGTGATCTCAGTTTAAACTCCCTTCTTTTTGTTAGTAAAAATGTGATCTATTCAGCACATTTCTGAACTCATCTTAGTAAAAATCTGATCTTTAACTAGTTTTGAATTATATCAGTAAGTAAAATAGTGATCTCAAGGAGGCTTGGACATACTATCTAGCGCTTTTAGACTTATAAATCGAGGAAATATTTGACTTAGCAGAGCATTAAGTTGGTAAAATCATGATCTAAAAGGATTTGCTTAGTAAAATAATGATCTACCTTTGTACCTAGTTGGTAAAATACCGATCTATGAATACATGTTGGTAAAATGGTGATCTGAAAGAGTGAATATTTAAACATTTGCGTGTTGAGTACTCGATTAAGTTAGTAAAATATTGATCTGTACTGGGAGCGCTATTTTACTAACTTAGAAGAGTACGAGTCGTTTTCGTTATTGCTTAGCCCATGCTAATTGCATGTCCCACACATAGCGATGATTGGGTTTTAATGGTTGTTGGCTATCGTCAATATACTCTAATACGTTACGCGCCTTACCTAATGTTGCATCTCGGCCAAAGAGGTAGCTTTGTTCTTTTACGATGCTGAGGTACGCTTTATTTAATGCAAGTGCTCGAGTAGGCGAAGGCGTGATTAACTCATATAAGTTGGTTGCTGAGGTCACTTTTTTTATGTCAACCTGTCCATCTTTAGTGAACCAACGCATCAACATTTCTTGATTTTGTCTAAACTCGTCCCCTCCTCCAACACGCTGCATGTAGGTTAAAAACTCCCCTTGAGATTCTCCTTTGTTGGGCACATCAGTCATTGATTTTAAATCGATATAGCCCCAGCCTGCTGCGCCAGTGACTTTTCTAGCAAATGAAAATGTCTGGTCGTATGTCGCGCCAACTGTTTTGTGACAGCCATTACAAAATGCCAATTCTTGTTTATGCTGTGGTCTTAATTTTCCTTGTCCATCTTCAATATATCCATTAATTGTCCAGCCAAAGCTGTTATTGATACCAGCGTCACCTAAATACAGTGTTTGTGGTAAATTTTCGAATGCTTTCTCTTTAGCCTCACGATAGTAAGAAGTAGCAAGCTCTTGTTTTGATTTGAAATTGTGTTTTTTCATATAACGCACTTCTTTCATGCGAGGCGCATTGAATATGGTGCCGTTATCATTTACACCAATATAGCGTACCGTATGCAAAAACTCAGTTCCCTCAGGGTAGAGTTGGTAGGCGAGTGGTGATTGTGCATCGCCTACGTAATGCGATCGTACCTTGATGTTTTGAATAGTTGTATATTTGCCATCTTGGTTAAGGTCGATACCGATACGCTTTTCGTTTAATGGAGGCGTTGAAATATTTTTCAGGCCTTTTAGTGTCAATTCTACTAAGCTGAGATTTGCCAAATATACATCTTGATTGTAAACCCCTTGTTGTTGTCTATATTCGCTTGGTAACCGGATCATGACATCACCCGTAGAGCCGTTTGTGGGCCAAAATGTACTTGGGAATGGCTTGTAATTAAAGGCGACCCACCCGCTGCCATCTTCAGCAATACCTAGAGCGTTAAATGCTTTCTCTGGATATGCAAGGTTTTTAATGGGTGTGATCTCCCCTTTCCAATCTGTATTTGCTTGTTGGGTTTTAATGAATTCGCTGTAATTATCTTGATTGATCCAATCAAGAATTACGTCATCCGAAATACCACTGATTAAGTGTGTGCGATCAATAAATAGATTTTTCCAATGGTTTTTTGCGCCAAGGTCTGAGAACTCATACGCACCTTGTAAATTACCATCGGCCATTTGGTTTGGTCTGTGGTGATCTGTTGTGTCAGTTTGGTGGCAGGCATAGCAAGGGTTGTTTACGCCGTCCGTTTTAGTATAACACTGCGGCGGGATCACTGACTCTGCATTATAAGTTTCATTGTGTTTCATATAATCCAGCGCAGGGATATTATCGCCAGGTTGATACGGGGCTGACGTATCAGTAATAACAGGTGATTGAGTCGTTGGTAAGCTGTGCTCGGAGCACCCAAGCAAAAGCGTTGCTGGTATAAGTAATAGAATAAGTACGTGGCATTTCATTTTTATGACTTCTATTTTTGCTGCGAAAAAAGCGGTAACACCTTGGTTACCGCTATTGCGAGTAATAAGTAATTACACTATTTAGATTTTGGGTCGTACATCCATAGCGTATTGTTTTCTTGAAAACCATCTTCACCAATGAGAATGCGCCCATCTCGCATCACTATGACATTATCAGGCTGTGATAGCTGATTGACATCACAACGTTCAGCACCGGTGAGACTTGAGCGATATGTACCTCCCATAACGACGGGCTCAATACGAGTTAGGTTATAGTTGCTATCAATTGCTGCGCGATAAACACCACCACAATCTTTTACGCGTGGAGAGAGTTGGATGTCGCCTTCACTATCGGTCATGGTGTTATCTAAATCTGCAATGCCAATATACATATAGGCACTTTTAACAATTTCGTCAGCAATAACATTTTGGCCGGTAACGGCTTCCAGCACACGATCATGGTTGATGCTGATCCCTTCGAGTTTACGCCACTCAGCTGTAGCGCCTTTTAACTTAGCTGCTTGTCGTGACTCTAAAAAGGCAACTCGGTCGTCCATAGGCTTACCAGCAGTAATTGGGCTGCCACCTTCTGCAACGGATGGATAGGTTGCTTTACCATCAACCCACGCCTGTACATCAGCAACAGAAATGTAGCTGGTTTTGCCTTCTACATAGTCAGCGCTGGTAATATCATCATATTGCGCTACCCACGTTTCTATCTGTGCATTTGTATTAGACGCTAATTCTACCCACTCAATGTCAAACCCAGTAACGGCCGGATCACTAAGCCCAGTATCTTGGGTTAACTTTGCACCATATAATGTGCCTGAACTGAGATCTTCAGGCTGATCTGCAATGAATTTAAATAGTACGCCGCCGGTATCATCTTGTGATGAATACACTGTTTTACGGTCAGGCATCACGACTGAATTTTCATGTTCGTAGCGACCGATTGTAAAATGTTTAACAACGTCAGGTGTGTCGGTTGTTGGGTTTTGGACTTCAGCGATATATCCATAGCGGTAAGGGTTTGGAAATTCAGGTGCAAGAAATTGTCTGAAGTTTTCTAACCGAGATCCCACGTCGGTGGGCTTATTCCATGTCGGATTGGTTGTGGTGTCTACTGTGGAATTTACAATCCATTCTTCAGACGTCAGGGGAGTTCCCCATGGTGAGACAGAGCCAAAGCAGTTTGCAGCTGTACCTTTAACCGAATCAAAGTCAACCATCATTGCTTCTTCAACCGACCAAGCTCCATTGGTCGTTTTACTCATTTTCAAGCGGCTCATACCACCAGGGTAGTCTTCCCAGTTAGTAAATAAATAACCTGTGTTGTCACCAGTTGGGATAAAGCCATTAAAATCAGGCATGTTGTTTTTGATGATTTCTTGTTTTGTATTAAGGCCATATATGACACCTAATCCGCCAGACAGGCTTTTTTCGTTGAGTCCGGAGAAAGTATCACCGGTTTGACCCAGTATTTGGTATTGACCAATGGCGGATACAACCGTCTGCTGCTCAAGCGCTGATGAGGTGGCAGGTACGGGAGAGCTGACGATATTACGTGGTAATTCATTGAAGTTTACACCAGTAAGCACGCCCACAGTACCTGTATTAAAAGGTGTGTTATTGAGCGTGTCTACTTCGGTATTTGCGTCATTAGGGTGCTGGATATTAAAAAACAAATCCCCTTGCTTGGTTAAATGTAACCCTGTTACTTCTGCACCTGCAGGTACGGTCGCAATACGAATTAGACCAGCTCCACCATTAGTACCATTAGTGCCATTAGTACCATTAGTACCATTAGTACCATTAGTACCATTAGTACCATTAGTACCATTAGTACCATTAGTACCTGTTTCACCTTGAACTCCTTGTTCACCGGTTACTCCTTGTGCTCCGTCATCACCATTACAAGCGGTTAGCGCTAGTGTGACGGCACTTGCGATAAGAGAATATGCTACGCGATTCATCAGTTACTCCAGATTGCTATCATTCATTATTGTTTTAAACCGAATAGCAGTGTGGAGTGGACCTGTTACATGTACCTGACAGTTATATTAATTTTTTCAGACAGTTATAATACATTGATTGGTCTGGGTTATTGGCTGACTGTAAAGGGGGTTTACATATTACCTATTTAGTGTGATTCAAATAAATTAGAGATTGAACATCAAATCCTTTTGCTTGCGCCGTTGTTTTAAAGTGTTCAAGACGTTGTGTCGAAACCGTGGGAGTGCGAGCTAGCAGCCACAAATACTTTTTATTGTAACTGGTTACATAGGCAAATTGGTATTGTTGATGATCAAGTTCAAATATAATATAAGATCCATAAAAAGGGCCAAAAAACGACACTGTCAAATGGCCTACAGAGGTATTATGGGCAAATTTCGCAGTGCCAATAGCTTGTTTCCATTTAGACTTTTCTTCAATGTAGCCTTGGTTTATGACTTGTACTGTGCCGTCCGATAATACCTTATAATTTGCTGTTACGTGACTCATTCCTCTTTCAAACCGATGGTCAAGTCTGGCAATTTCATACCATTTACCTTGATATTTTCCTATATCTAAATTAGCAACGGGTTTGACTCCCTGAGGAATGCCGGTACAGGCGCTTAGTACACATGTTAAGGTGAATGTTAACATTTTACGCATGGGACTCTGTCTCGATTTATCGTTTTGAATTAATGCAAATTAAAGTAGGTTACGATTACAATAAGGGGTAAGATCACTATTTTACCTACCAACAATGATAGAGATTATATTATGCAAATTTGGGTTGATGCTGACGCCTGTCCTACACCGATCAAAGAGATTATCTTTCGCGCTGCTGAGCGAACTCAAACGCCAACAACCTTAGTCGCAAATCATGCCATGAGGGTTCCTGCGACGCGCTTTGTAAGTTTGTTACGGGTCAGTCAAGGCTTTGATATCGCAGACAATGAAATTGTGAAACGTGTGCAAGCAGGTGATATTGTCATTACCTCTGATATCCCTTTGGCAGCAGAGGTTGTAGAGCTCAATGTACATGCAATAAACCCCAGAGGAGAAGAGTACACTGAGCATAATATTAAGTCGATTTTAAATATGCGTGATTTTATGGATACCATGCGCAGTAGCGGCGTAGAAATGAGTGGCGGCCCAGCAAAGCTATCAGCAACGGATAAACAAGCATTTGGCAATGCACTAGATCGTATTCTGCAACGCGCCAAATCATGAAAATACTAACTCATGGTTTTGGTGTGAAAAACGGCATATTTGCTGTTTATATTGAACGCCCTCCTCCGATGTCGGAATATAATTATTTAGATATAATACAACCACTTGCCAGTGGAGAGATCACAGCTATAAATACGGCTTGTGGTAATGGTTGGCGGAAAATTTTTAATGTTTACGCTAAATTTCTCGCGGAATTCAATCATAAAGATCACGATTTTACTAAGCATAAAACGTGGCAAGAATATCGAGATAAATGCTTACTTCAGCAACATAGTCATGAGGTTTTGCTATTCAGCCCCCCTAATTTTGCTGATAAAAGCTACAAGTATCACATTATTGCAGGTCGAGGTTATGCAAAAAAAATATTGAGAGATCATATTTTTACTAACTCTTTGATATGGATAGATGAAGAATTTGCTATTGATCCAAAGTTAAATTTGGTGATTTGCCCTTATTTTGATTATAGGCAACTTAGCAATATCAAAATCAGTAAATTATGTGGCATTTTGAAAAGCCTAGACTAATCTCAAATTAATATTGTTGGAAAAAGAGTCATTGTTAGGGAATGAAAATACTCGTTGTGGATGATATGCCCTTAATGCGTCATGTGTTGATAAACATGTTGAGGCGGCTTGAATACGCTGATATTACCGAAGCAACCGACGGTATTCAGGCTATGTCATACTTAAAGAAACAGGCATTTGATTTGTTAGTGACAGATTTAAATATGCCGAAAATGGACGGCTCAACATTAATTGATAAAGTTAAGCATGAACTAAACTGTGCTGATACAGCCATATTGGTCGTCACATGTGAAGATAATAAGCGAATATTGCTCAAACTAATCTCTGCTAAAATTGACGGTATAATGGTGAAACCGTTTTGCTTAAAAACACTCGAAAAGCAACTTGCTTATATTGCTACAAAGCGCGGCAAGCAAAACCAGAAAAACCAAGTGCTTTGAAGTAACAGTTTGCACTTGAGAATGCAGCTTGGTCGAGTAGTTCAGCCAACCGCATCCGCTCTAGCGGGTAGAACTCGTGATTTAAGTTGTGTCGCATGCGTTGCTCCCCTACTTCAGTTAACCCCAAACTTCGACACATTAATAGCTGAGACTCTCGCTCAAATTGTGTTTCTGGGGAAACTAAATCGGCTAGAAAAAGAGGTGCTTTAGGCTGTAGATTTCGGTGAATCGATTTAAGTAATGCGTGCTTTTCTCCTGTATCAGGTAAAAAGTGCATGACGAGTAAGCAAATTGCAGCGTCAACGGGCGTATCTAGTACTGAGAGTGCGCCATAGTGAAATGTAACGCGTGAAGCAAGGCCGTGATGTGCAAGTTGTAGCTTAGCTATATTGAGCATGTCACAAGAAATATCTTGAGCAACAAAGTGCCAGCTGTCGTTATGCTGGGCAAGCTCAATAATATCTTTACCTGTGCCTGCACCAATTACGAGAATCGTTGATTCATCAGGCAATAAAGTAACCAGTTGTGCCGCTGTTAGTTGATGTAACAACTCATAGCCCGGTACCAACTTAATAATGTTTGAATCATATCGCTTAGCTTCATCACCCTGAAAATGAGGCATGGTTTTATCCTTTTACCGTAATACTTGAATAGCCGCCAGGTTGTTTTTTAACATGTATTTGTGTAGCAACGCGTTCGGTCATTTCACTCACATGAGAGATAACCCCTACTTTGCGCCCTTGTGCTTGAAGTGAGTCTAGCGCATCTAGCGCAACACTCAATGTTTCGGGGTCTAAAGTCCCGAAGCCTTCATCAATAAACAATGAACCAATTTTTACTTTATTTGATGATAATGACGCAAGTCCCAATGCCAATGCTAAAGAAACTAAGAAAGATTCTCCACCAGAGAGGGTATTAACAGAACGTTGTTCATCTGCCATGTCTTTATCAATAATTGCAATGTCTAGAGATTGACCAATCACACTGAGTTTATAGCGTTTGGATAAATTCTTTAGATGAAGGTTTGCATATTGCAATAGTATTCTTAAAGTTTGTGTTTGCGCGATATTACGAAGTTTCTTTCCGGTGGCATCGCCTAATAGCTTATCGAGCAAGTGCCAATGTTCATACGTCGCTTGTTGTTGTAACAGTTGCACTTTTCTCGACTGCAATTGTTTGGTGTTTTGAGTATGCTGTGTCAGTTGCGTATTACATTCTAGCCATAAGTTTTGAGTTACTTCTCGTTGTGTATTGAGCTCGTGATATTGTTCTTCTAGTGCACTCAATGGTAAATCAGTGAGAGCGAGTTGTTGGTGCTCAAGGTGTTCGCTTTGCAAGTGCGCTAAGGTTGCTTGTGTTTGATTCTGTTGTATTTTTAACTGCTCAAGTAATGCTTTTAATTTTACGAACTGAGTGTTGTCTTGAGACAAAATATCAAGTACGAGAGTGCTATTTAATTGAGGGTAATCATGTTGCTGGACTAAAATCCAGTCATTAAAGCGTTGCTCAACAATGTGCTGTTGTTCATTGTTTTGGCGTATTTGTTGTTGTAAGTTATCAAGCTTTAAGGTTTTTTCTTGCTGTGCTTGGGTAAGCTGCACTAAGGTATTTTGCAGTTTTTGCTGCTCGCTTTCAGCATGTTCAAGCGTATTTTGTAATCGCTGATGCCACTGGTCTGGGCTGTCATCAAGAGGCAATAACAGCGCCCGTTCAGCATTTAATTGGTGTGATAAAGCAGTTAAGGTATCAACGGTACTTTGCGTTCTTTCCAAATGTAGGCGTTGTTCCTTTATTTGAATCATGGTAACACTTAATTCATTTTTTAGCGTCAGTAGCTTGGTATTACACTCATTTAATTGAATGTCTGTTGTTTGCAATAGCGTGATACGGCTATCAAGCTCAGATAGAGCTTGTTGGTTGTTTGTTGAGAATACATTCCACCAATTTGGGTCCGTAAACAAAGTATGTGCTTGGTTGTACAATGCAGTTATATCATGACTTACCCGCGTAAGCTGTTGTGTATTATGCTGCTGTGTTTGCTCATTAGAGTGAAGTGATTTATCTAGGTCTTGTAGGGCTGATTGAGTTACTTGTAATTGGCTTTGATAAAGCTGAAATTGTTGCCAAGCAGCCTGCTGTTGTTGTGTTAGTGCACTGTATTGTTTTAGTTGCGATTCTATAGAATCTAGTTCTGATAAACAGTCTTGTGTCGTCCAATTAGCAATGTCGTCAAGTGCGGCTAATTGGTCTTTAATCTGCTGCCACTTTTGCTTGAGTTGGGCCTGTTGTTGTAGTGTTACTTGTAGCTGAGCGTTAATTTGTTCTATTGCACCAAGATGCTCAGAGTAACGTTGCTGCGCTAATTGATTCGCATGTTCTGCATGTTCATTCTGCTGCTTAAAATCATTTAAGAGGTTTTGCCAATGCTCGTCAATATGTTCAACACCATATGGATGCTCAGTTGCCCCGCATACAACACATTCTTTGCCAGGCTGTAACGCTGCACGTAAGGCACTGATATTTTCACTGGCACGTAATTGTACCTGATTGTAATTATCTTGTGTGAGAATAAGCCGTTGCTTCGATAATTCGGTTTGTTTTTCGGCATCTTTTAATTGTTGATTAAGTGTATGTTGTTGATGGCGTGTTTTATCTAAACGGGCTTGTAACTGGATTAACTCCGAATCGATAGTATTTTGTTCGTTTTTGTACGCTATGCAGTTTTGTAGTGCAAAACGACGCTTTTGCATGGCTTCATAATCGAGTTGATCTAGCGTTGTTTTTAGTTGCTCGAGTTGAGCTTCGCTTTGGTCATTGTCGACTTGATGTTGAGCGAGTTTCGTCAATAAAGGGGCGCGTTGCTCGCTCAGCTTTAGATGTTGCTGCACTGCGTCATTGTACTGTGTTTGTGTATCGTGCTGTTGCTGCGTTAATTGTGTTAACTGAGTGAGTAACACATTTAAGTGCTGCCAATGTGGTAATACTTGAGTGCCATTAGGGTCAGCCTCTAGGATCGAGTGCAGGCTGGTTTGAGTGACGGTGTTTTCATCTAAATCTTTGTGTAAGTTATGCTGCTGTTGTGTGGTTTGAGTCAATGTCGAGTGGGCTTTCTCAGCGAGCAGCTTCGCATTAGTCAGTTGAGAGTGGTTCTCTGAACGTTTGGTATCAAGTGCTCTTACAGCAATAATATCAGGCTGATATCGGTTAAAGTCAGACTTCGCATGCTCTGTTATTTTTGTTATTTCGAGCAGTCTTTTTTCTTGTTGAGATATGGCTTCTGCATGATCAATGGCGTTGACCTTTTTTAGCTCCGTATTTAAGGCTGTTATTTGTGAGTTTAACTGGTCCGCTTGGGTACGGTTATCAGCGATTTGTTGGACCACATCAGCTAGGTTCGCGAGTTCAAATTGGGCGGATTGGGCGGTTATTTTTTCGTTAATATCGTTTAACTTAACCGTATGGTTACTTACCTTAGAATGAAGTAACTCCCCAGCTTGTAGCCAACTTTTTTGCTGCTCGATACCTTGTTGCTGCTGTTTAAATAGTTCGAGTTCATTATGGTACTTACGGGCTTTATTTGTGACGTCTTCCAGCTCTTCGTCAGTTAACAAAGAGTATGCTTCTAAACTAAGGCGCAGTTGTTCTAATGCCGTTTTTTTCTGTTTGTGTTGTTCGAATATTATTTGCCCCAAGCGACTAAATTTATCAGTACCAGTTAAGCATTCGAGTAGTTGAGCTCGCTCATCGCTACTGGCTTTTAAAAATGCTGCGAACTCATGTTGAGCAAGTAATACAGCGCGTGTAAATTGATCGAAATTAAGACCGATTAACTGTTCGATTTTTTTTACCGCCGCTGACTTCTGTGCGAGTAAGGTATCATCGCCGAGTGCAAATACCTCATGTTCAGCCGTTTTTAGTCGGCCATCAACTTTATTGCGCGCGCGCGCTATTTTCCACCGGGCCATATAACGCATGTTGTCTTGACCTTCAAAGGTGACTTCAGCGCTCCCATTAGCACACCCTCGGCGTAGCAAATTTCTTGGGTCGTTTAACTTAATGTCGTCGCCATTAAAGGCTACGGTATTTTTTAAATCATTTTTAAGGCGAGCTGTTTTACCATAAAGCGCTAAGCATATTGCATCAAGTAATGTGCTCTTTCCTGCGCCAGTATCCCCTGTGATTGCAAATAAACCGCTTTGATGCAACGGGGCTTGCTCGAAGTCAATGGCGGCGTTTGTAATGGATGCTAAGTTATGTAATTTTACGCTGATAAGTTTCATTATTCACTGACCTCACTCAGAAAAGCAAGGGCTTCGCAGAGACATTTCTGTACTGATGCCGGCGCACATTCATCGCTATCCATATGTTCTTTAAACGCCAAATCGAGCAGTCTTACTGGGTCGAGTTGTTCCACCTGCCCCAAATCTTCAAGTTGTGAGTCATGCTTATTATGCGTACTACTTTTGACGCGTTCGATACCGCAAAAGAGAACGTGCTTATTCGCAAGTGCGTCGTCTATTTTTGCACGGAATTGGCTATCCGTTTCATTGGCATTTAACTTAAGTCGAATATATGGTGGGGGAGCATCAATATCACACTCAAGTTGCTCAATTAAATCACATAAATCGTCCAATGTGGCGCCTCCTGTTTCAGGAAGTAAACAAACATCTTGGTGCCTAGGAATGAGTATGGGGTCGACGGCAATACACGTGTGCTTATCAAATTGCGCGATCAGCACTTGATGTTGGTAATGTCGTTCGGAGAAAGACATTGGCATCGGCGTGCCACTATAGCGAATGAATTCGCTTTTTGCGACGCGTTGTGATTTATGAAGATGTCCTAAAGCGACGTAGTCAGCGTGCTCAGTAAATACAGTTGCGCTTATGGCGTCAAATCCACCAATGGTGATGTTTCGCTCTGAGTCACTGGAAATATCACCCCCTTTAGCATGTAAGTGGCCCATTACAAGTAAGGGCCCCTGTTTTATATCCACCGCGTAAGCAATACTGCTTTGATAAGCATTGTGAACTCCTTGCTGGTACGCATCGGGGTGTTGATTGTCGAGTGTCAAGTCGCCTGCACGTAGAAAAGGCATTGCAACCACTGTCAGCGGCCCATGCTGAGTGTGGAGGGTTAGAACAACATCTTCTGGACTATGTTTGTTGAATCGGCCAACAACATAGGTATCAAATGCTTGCAGTAATGGTTTCGCGGTCTCAATACGATTAGCGGAGTCATGATTACCCGCAATGATGATAATGTGTAAATTAGGGCAATGGCGTTTTGCTTGTTTAATGAAGGCGTAAAGTTGCTGTTCAGCGTGTGCTGGAGGTGTCGCGGTGTGATAAATATCACCTGAAATTAGTAACACATCAATAGCATGCTGCTTTAGTGCATTGCTCAGCCATGTTAAAAAGGCATCGTGCTCTAATGTACGATTATGTTCATAAAATTGTTGACCAAGATGCCAATCAGATGTGTGCAGTACTTTCATTAAACGTCCCTATACTCATAGAAACGCTAATATAGCATTGCAAAACGAATTTGTTTATCGAGTTATTTGCAACCAAGCAAAAATAATTATAGGTAAAACAAGTAATAACAACAAAGTAGGAGTTTTAAACAGCCTATTTTGTTTTGCCTGTTGCCTTTTTAGTGCAGATTTTTCGTTACAAGCAGCTATTTTATCTACATAAAAGTAGCCATCATCTAAGTACTGCTTGCAGTTTTGCTCATCTGCAGGGATGGCAACTAATTTTTCTTGTTTTTTTAGGATGTAAAAATCCATACTGCTCACCACATGTCTATTACTAAACGGGTATAATTAACAGAGCAAAACTAACGCCAACTTTTTGAAGTGAGTTTTACCTGAAATAAAAAAGAGCGCGATTTTAAAGATAAATTGGTCCAAATATCAACACTTTTTTTTCGCTTTCTTTATTTATTTAAAAAATAGGCATAATAACCACCAGAAATACCAGAGTGGCATGCCCGCCATTGCACGAATTAGCAACAGTAAAGTCGAATTTTACTCAAGTTTCTCTTGTACTTTAGTCTGTACTACTTAATCAACGCTGAATACCCTTTTTATAGGGTGTTTCTATATTTGTTACATTATATCAATATAACGAACAAAAATAGCTGTTTGCGCCACCGCTTATTTGGTAAGTTAGCTTTTATTTCTTGTTTGAATAAAGCGTATAGATAAAACGCGACGGGCAAGCATGTTCCCACTTTTTCAATTTATAACTGAGTGTTGTTGGGTTAATAAGTCAGTATGAAAAAGCAACTTAACCAAACAACCCATATTTTTGGTATTTCAAGGTGATGGTTTTTGATGAACACTAAATTGCTAATAATGTCTTTGCTGTTTGTTTCTTCGTCTGGGGTCGCACACCAATTAAAGTCAGCCAAAACGACTGTACATATAAACCGTGTTAATGGTCACGTTGAAGTGTTACATCGATATTATGTCCACGATGTAGAGCACGCTGCAGAGGTTTTATTTGGTACTAACACGGATATATTTACCAATATGGAAGCTCAAAAAAGATTTGCTGATTATGTTAGTGAGCATGTCCACTTTAAAGTAGCGGGAGGCAAGCGCTTGTCTCTTGTTAATTTGGGGACACATATTGATGGGCCGTTTTTTATTGTGTATCAAGAAACTCAATCATCAGGAAAACATGCTATTGTGAGTATGCAAAATCGTGTTTTGCAGGATATTTGGCCAGAGCAAATTAATATGGTGTATTTTGAAGAAAAAAACAGCATTCGCTCTTTGCACTTTGATAAGGGGGATGACTGGCTACCAATTATTTTTAATGAAGCCCGTTAGTTATGGCTTATAGCATAGTGAGAAAATTTCATCAACAAGTGATCTTTGCAAGTGGTGATAACGTAAACTAAAGTTAAATTCAAAATAGCTGAGAGGGCAAGGAATATTATGGCTCAAGCGACAGTACAACACGAATCGTCTAGTGTAGTCTCGTCATCTGAAATAAAGGGAGTTATATTTGACTTAGATGGCACCTTGGTAAGCTCTGGGCTTGATTTTTCTATCATCAAAGCTCAAGTTGGCTGCCCACATGAGCAAGACCTGCTTACATATATCGATAACTTACCTTCGCCTTACATGCGTCAAGAAGCAATGCACATTGTACATCAACATGAGTTAATGGATGCACAAGCTGCTGAGTTACTACCTGGGGTACGAGATTGCCTAGAAACATTAATTGATATGAGCATTCCGATGGCCATTGTGACGCGCAATTATACAAAAGCAGCAGAGCTTAAAGTACGCCATTGCGACATTCCCATAGCGACCATGATAACCCGTGATGATGCGCCTGCTAAGCCCGATCCAACTGCATTACTGCATATTGCTAAACTGTGGCATTTTAATGCCAAAAATTGTATTTATGTTGGAGATTATTTATATGATATCCAAGCTGCGCACAATGCGAGTATGAGAGCGTGTTTGTATGCACCAGAGTGCGTCCCAGCCTATGCATCGGAAGCGCAATTCGTTATGCATCATTTTAGTGAATTGCCTCGCCTGATTTTATCGACTCAATGATATTATCATTGGACAAAGTGAGATCCGCTCTAGCTCATTTGACTTAGTCTTGTTAAAATCTCGGCAATTTAATTTTATAAAACGAGAATTAAGATGGGCAGAGCATTTGAAGTCCGCAAAAACGCCATGGCAAAAACGGCGGCGGCAAAAACCAAAGTAAACTCAAAATACGGAAAAGAAATTTACGTTGTCGCAAAAAATGGTGGCTCTGATCCGGACACAAACCAATCTTTACGTCGTTTAATTGAAAAAGCGAAAAAAGATCAAGTACCGGCCCATGTTATTGATAAAGCATTGGAAAAGGCAGCAGGAGGGGCAGGTGAAGACTATTCTCCAGCACGTTATGAAGGTTATGGCCCTGGTAACTGTATGGTGATTGTTGACTGTTTAACGGATAATCCGAATCGCACGATTAAAGATGTTCGATTACCATTTACAAAAACTGATTCGAAAATTGGCAGCCCAGGGTGTGTTGCACATATGTTTGATCACTTTTCAATACTTGGCTTTGCTGGTGATGACGACGAAGCTGTGCTGGAAGCGCTGATGATGGCTGATGTCGATGTAACAGATGTTGAAGTGGAAGACGGTAAAGTGTCAGTATTTGCACCTCACACAGAGTATTTCAAAGCAAAAACGGCGCTGACAGAAGCATTCCCTGACATTAATTTTGAAGTAGACGAAATTACGTTTGTACCACAAACTCAAGTTGAAATTACCAATGAAGATGATATTGCAAATTTCGAAAAGTTTATGGGTATGCTTGAAGATTGTGATGACGTGCAAAATATTTATCATAACGCGATTGTAAATTAATTATTTTTACGATTGAGCTATTTTAAAAACCGGGCTCGAAGCTCGGTTTTTTTATGTCTGAATTATTCCTAACGCAATTTCACATTTGCTGACAAAATGCTAACTATTGACAACAGTTTCCTTTTTTACGCTGCACTATATTTTGGCCTTACTACTTTTTAAGCAAAGGAAAGGCATACAATGAAATTCTCGATAAAACCACTAACTCTCTTGGTTTCTAGTTTAATTTTGACGGCATGTGGTTCCAGTAGTCATGCACCGAAAATTACGTTAGAAAAAACTAGCTTTACCGCAATCGCAACAACACACTTAACAATTACCGCTGATATTACTGATGAAGATAATGACCTAAATGCAATTGAGTGGCAACAAGTTCAAGGGCCCGGTACTACAGAGTTTGTCGATCAAGCAGTAGGCTCTAATAAAGTGACTTTCATGTTACCGCACGAGGCCGGAGAGTACGTATATGTTGTCAGTGCCATAGATAAAAAGAACTTTAAACGCTCTGAACGTATTACGGTTCAAGTAGGTAGTTTACAAGAGCATATATTTGAACCCTTATCGACATTGTTTGATAGTACTTTTACGCAACACGAGGGTGAAATTATCAATATGGCTTCGCTCATTGATTTTGGAGACGGCATTGTTTGGCAAGATGCTGCGGGGTTAGCGCAGCAAGCGACGAGACAACCAATGACACCAGAGCATCAATTTCGGATCGCGAGTGTGTCAAAAACGTTATCTGCTGCGGTCACATTTAAGTTAATCGAAAAGGGGCTGTTTGCGCTGGATACACCAATTGGAGAGTTATTGACTGATACAGATATGCCACAAGGCTTTACGGTGGGCGATTTACATCACTCTGGCGACACTAAGCAAGGGGAAACAATCACAATAAGGCAGCTACTGGATCAGAGTACTGGAATAAGAGATTTTGTTTCTTACTTACAAGATTTTCAAGCACCAGACACGCGTGCCTTGTTAGAGGCGTTAACACAGCAAGATCATAATGTTCCTCAGCGGTGGCATTCTGATTTATTGATACAAGAGTTATTAGAGCGGGGGTTAACCAAAGAGCTAGAAACGATGCCAGGTTCAGCCTATTTATATGGGAATAGCAATTCTGATTTGTTGGCTTGGACATTAGAAAAATTTACCGATCAAACTTTTGAAGCTTTATTGGAGGAGCATGTTTTTTTGCCGCTTGATATGCAGCATACCTATATGGATTATCATCAAGCTAAAAAAGGACGGGGACCCATTGATCATCTCTTTATGATCCAAACTGATGCACCTGAGTATCAATATCTCAATGGCAATCATAATATTGTAGCGTTAGGTGTTAATACGTCATTTGCTTGGGCAGGAGGGGGAATAGTTTCAACACTAGATGATTTGAACGCTTTCTTTAGTGCACTACATAGTGACCAATTTATTTTAGATGCAGCATTACGATCCGAGTTGAAGTCGTATTGGCGAAAAACAACAACAGCTGAAGAAGAGCTTGAAGGACCAACTGAGTTCTATGGTTTAGCTATGGAAAAGGTGATAGAAAAAAATTATCAAACCGTCGGTCACTCTGGATTTTGGGGGGTGTATGCATCGCATGTAACACCGCTTGATGTGCATATGTACACATGGGCAGGGCAGCCATATAGCGATGCGGCGGAAACCTTTCAAGACCAAGCGATTAAGTTATTACATAGCAAAGGAATCAATGGCACCACGGTTTTTCAGCAATAAATTGATGATCATAAGACAACCTTATGGCTAGAGCAACAAATATAGCGTAGCTAAGTTATATTTGTTGCTATTCAATCTTGTTAGTGCGTTTGTCAGCGTGCCTCTATGTAAAGGGGCTTTACAAACTTAGCGTGAGATAGCAGTGTTGCTCAATAAAGCACGGATCTCTTTGACAAGCGCAATACTGTCTTCATTGTCACCATGAACACATAATGTATCAGCAGCCAAGGGCAGGGTCTTTCCTGAACTGGTTTGCACGCTCTGGTGAGTTATTAATTGTGTGACCTGAGCAAGTAAAGCTGTTTTATCATGCACCGCAGTAGGCATGCTTCTGGGGCTCAGCAGTCCATCATCTGTATATAATCGGTCAGCAAATGCTTCAAATAAAACAGCAACATTGTAGGTGTTAGCAAGTAGGCGGTGTTCACTTTGTTTGCGCGTTGCTAACATCATCAGCTTTAAATCGCTAGGGTAGTCGGCGATGGCCTGTAAAACACTTTTCAAGATAGCATTGTCACGCATCATATCATTATACAGAGCACCATGAGGTTTTACGTACTTGAGCGTAATACCATAGACTTTAGCCATGCCTTCTAGGGCCGCAATCTGATAATGCAGGCAATGTATTAATTCTTGGTGTTGCATCTGCATAGAGCGTCGTCCAAAACCTTGCTTATCTGGGTAGCTTGGATGTGCCCCGACAGTTACGTTATGCTGCTTGGCGAGTTGTAATGTGGCAGCAATAACATCTGGATCTCCAGCATGAAAGCCGCAAGCAATATTTGCACAGTCAATTTCTGCCATCGCTTTCGTATCAAGACCCATTGTCCACGCACCAAAGCTTTCGCCTAAGTCACAATTTAACAGCATGCTTTTACCTTTATTTGATTGCTAAGCTAACATCTTGTTGGTCGGTGACCAGCAAATGTTCAGGACTGTTAATAATACACAATTTGGGCGCTATTTTGGTAATTGCGAGTTGAGCTGTCATGTTCGATGTCCAAAAAACGGGCATGCACTTTTTATTTATGTCTATTGGTTCACCAAATACGGGTTTGTTTAAGTCATAAATACCGATGTCTTTAGGTTCGCCAAAATGTACAGGAAGGCCATGAGGTGATCGGTTAAGTGCTCCGATTTGTATTGCTTTTACAAGATCTGATGGGGTAAAAGGGCGCATACTCACCACATTAAATCCAGAAAATATTCCTGCGCTTTTACAAGGTAATGTTGAGATGTATAAAGGCAAGCCATGCAATGGGTTAATGGCTGAGCTTTTTAATCCTGCGCAATTTAGCGCATAGTCATAACTCAGGTAACTCGCTAACGCAAAAGTCACTAAATCTGCTTGCCAAATTGGAGAAAGGTCGTGTACATCTTCAATGAGTTGGCCATTTTTGAATACTCTATAACGCGGAATATCGGTACGAATATCAATATCTTTACCCAACGTTCCGAGAGTATATGAACCCGGTGAATCACTGTAAGCCATAAGTGAACATGCATCTGGATTTAAATGGCAAAATTGTAGAAAGTCATAAGCATATTCTTTCGGTAAGATAATAATATTACATTGAGTAAAACCTGGTACAAAACCGATGGTTGGGCCTGAATAATCGCCTTCCCGGATCATTTTTCGTATCGCATGAGGTGCGGTTAATGATGCCGATGGATCCATAGTTAAGGCCCTCAGAAAATTTATTTGTTAGGCAGAGTCACTGTAACGGGTAACACACCTTGCGCGTTATCAAGTCCTAAAATTACCCGAGCTAATGCTGTAAAAGCGGGACCAGAGACCTGATTTTTATTGTCTATATCAATATTATAGGCATAGCTAGCTAAAATTGCGTCACTGATAGCCGCGTACTCTGTAATTTCGTATGGTGCACGTAAGCTAATAAATAAGACTGGCTTTTTCAGGCGCTTCGCTAAGCTCATTTGTTGGTGCAATACTTTTGGTTGATCATGTCGAGATACACCATGATCTGATAATTCCGCTATGTCATCCATACCCCCTATTTCTACGGCACTTTGTTGTGGGCTGGCATGAGCTGCGATTATGATATCAGCGTGTTCAATCGCGTTATTAGTTGCTGTGGGGTCGAACCCTTGTAGGCTGCTACAGGTAATATGAAAGGCATGCTTACTTAACTTTTGTAATGCTTGTTCGAGTGCAATGCACTTGCGAGTATCAGGCATAATGAGGTGGAGGTGTGTTTTTTTAGGGTTGGTTGATACAGGCTTTATTGGTAATAGTCCTGAATTTTTTACCTCAGTAATGGCTGCAACTGCAAGGTTCGCTTCTAACTGCCGGTGACTTGGATTACCTAAGGTTGCGTGCGCTATGTTGATAGATGGGTGTGTTGAAGTGTTTAAAAAACGTTGTTTTAACGTAGCAATTCTCGTTGCCGATTGTGCTATGTCATGTTTGTTTAATTCTTGAGTGTTGGCGGCTGTTACCAAACTTGATATTAGTGAATCCAATTTTTGAATATCATGGGGGGTACGAATTGCAATAGGCATCAATGCGATATCAACGCCCGCTTTAAATGTTTCAATAACAGCTTGATCTGGGGTGAAAAAATCACTGATCCCGGCCATATCCAATGCATCGGTAACAATCACTCCCTCATAGCCTAGTTTGGTCCTGAGTAAGTCATGCATTATGGCCCGCGACATAGTGGCGGGTTTCAGCATTTTTTGCCCATGTTTATTCGTCAATTCGCTGTTATCAAGAGCGGGGTATTGAATATGTGCTGTCATGATCATGCCAGGCGCATGTGTATTAATGATGTACTTAAAAGGGGCTAAATCATTGTGCCAAATAGTGTCTTGGGTATGCGTAACCTTTGGCAACCCAGTATGACTATCAATGTGAGTATCGCCATGGCCCGGAAAATGTTTTAAAGCGGATATAACACGCTCATTTTCAAAGGCCGTCACTTGGGCAGCGCCCAGTTTAGCAACTTCATCGGGGTTTTCCGAAAACGAACGTACGTTGATGACTGGGTTTTCAGCATTCATATTGACATCAACGGTGGGCGCAAAGTTAACATTAACTCCCAAACTGTTGAGTTCTTTTCCAATGGCTTTGGCAACCTCAGTAGCATAAAAAGTGCCGTGTTTAGGGTACGTTGCACCAATGCTCATGTTGCCAGTAAAAGAGGTGGCAACTTCTCGGTTAATACGAGCGACACGTCCTCCTTCTTGGTCAATTGCAATAAATAAAGGTTGTTTAGCTGCACTTTGAAGTGCTTTGTTTAATTCGATTATTTGTGCGATGTCTTGCACATTTTCAGCAAATAAAATAACTCCTCCAATGTGGTATTTGGTGATGACTTGCGCCAGTGCTTTGGGGAGTTTTTTCATCGGTGTGCGACATGCTGAACTCTTGCCATTTTCACAGAAATAACGAAAATCTAGCATCAGCTTTTGGCCGAGTTGCTCATTGAGTGGAGTGTTTGCCATTGCAAGTTGATGAATTGTCATGCTGATAACGATACCTAAAGGTTTTAAAACTTGTGAGAGTGCCATATAAAACTTGTGAAAGACATCAAATAATTAGCTACTAATTTAACATTGAAATAGGTATGTATATAGCACATTGTTAAGCGAAGTTAATCGCATCGACAATTAATGTGTTATGAATGGTATTGGGTTATATTTCTATGCACATAGCGTAAATATCTGCATGAACTTACTTTTAGTCTCCCCGAATTCATTTTCCCTCGTCTCCCTGAATTCATTTTCCGTCGTCTCCCTGAATTCATTTTCCCTCGTCTCCCTGAATTCATTTTCCGTCGTCTCCCTGAATTTATTTCAGGGCCCATGCAGAAGGGGCACTTTGTGCTTGTGGATCCTGACCTGCGTCAGGACGACGGCTGGGGTGAGTTACACCCAGACCAACCTCAGGAGTACAGGTTCGGAAAGTTGAATGATGTAATGTCATGTAATCGATATTTATTCGTATTTGACTACACTGGTTATTCATAATCTATCTGGCACCCCCATCTGTATAGTCATATGCAATGGTGCGTGTTATCTCTCAAAATCGATAAGGAAACACCATGTCTGATCAGTATACCTATAAAATTTATCCACCACTTGGCGTGGCACGTGTTGGTAATGGTCCTGCTCAATCCGAAACAGCGGTTTTTACTCCAGAGGTACCTTGGCAACATTTATACGATACAAATGTAGAGTATTTGGTAACACTTGGAGATTTAAAAGCACTCGTACAAAGAGTATTTGCTGAGGGACTAGGTGACGCAGTTAACACTGTCGGTTTACAAGTAAAAGAATATGTCTCCGAGTCAGTTGTTACTGAACTGGCTGGTGATCATAAGAGTCAGTTGTCTATCGCAATCATCGAGTCTAATCTCGGGAAGGTTATCTCAAAACAGGAACTTGAGCGTAAGCTTGATGATGCGACTTTACCACAGTCAATCGTTAACTTCTCTTTACTGGGCCTTGTTGAAGATTTGGTTGTTGCAGTATTAGCGGATAAATATTTAGGGGCCGTTAAAAAACAAGCACAGCGCTTTTATCTTTATAAGTGTGACCTGCAAGGTAACCCAATAGAAAAAGTGACATTGGGAGATGGTGAGAAGGTGACATGGCATGTGAGTGTGGCTAACAAAAAAGCATTTTGGTACGACTATAATAATGCCCTCGATTTGTCATTATTATCGGAAGGAACAGGTAATTTGTCTAAGAATGTTAGTTTAGAAAGGCTGGCCCCAGCTCAAACAGCAAAGCGGCGAAATCCGAATGTACTGGGTAACAAATTGCGTCAGCAGTTAGTGATCCGCAGTAAGGGGATGGTATCGAGTAATCAGAATGACGTCGTTAAGTTAAGTGGCAAGTTTCCTGCTAATGAAGCCGATCAAGAGTGTCGTCTGACAAACTTGCTTAATATGACTGAGCGACACAATGTTTTGCAAGGGAGCATTAGTTGTTCAGACTCTGGTGTATTGTCTTTTTATGCTGGGGACGGGGTATCACAAGCAATGACTCCGTCGTCTTTAAACACCGACTTTGCAGACAATTCTAATTGGTATGATGATATTTGTGATGGTAGCGTAAGTGCTGAATTAACCTTAAAAAATGGTAATATTGTAAAAATAAACCAAGAAAACAATAGCGCATGGATTGCAACAGCGCCGCCTGACTTTGCGCCTCAAATTGAACCACTTGTCACTTTATACGATATGGTCAGTGGGTCACAATTTAAAGAGGCTGATTTAGCTGGATTAAAAACCCAATTTAGCGATGTATTTCCAATTTTATATCGTTTATACCGTATGCAATGGGTTAACCAAGCGGACTTCTCCGACAATCAAGTAAATACAGTGATGGGTGAACTCAGTAGTCAAAATCAGTTTGCAAAACTGCTTGATAATGGCTGCGCCACAAGTGAATTACGAGAAGAAATCTTTAAGCAATTTAGAAACCCGATGTTTGATGAAGCTGTAGATAAGCAAGACGCAGGTCAAACCGATAGTGAATGGATCAATACCAGTCGGATTATTCCAAGCAAAGATACCACGGACATTAAAGGGCGCAAAGCTACACACAAATTACAGCTGCCATTTTACCCCAATGATGGGGTGGATTATCCTGGTAGCCCAATGCAATGGTTTGCTATCCCACCGTTCATGTATCAGCACTTATTAAATTGGTCACAAGGTAACTTTACCGTTACGGATGATGAGAAAAGTCACGCAGACACAATTGATTCAATGGCTAAATTCTATATTGATATATTTGCAGACTCATCCCACCCAGCATTGCTATCGGCACGGGCAGCGTTAGATGCACTATATGGGGGTGGTTTTCACCCAGGAGTAGAGCTGACCTGGCCTATGCGTCATAAACATATTTACTCAGAAAACGAGAGAAAATCTGGTGTTAACGAGCAAATTAGCTTACTCGGTTTAAGTGAATTTAGATTAACTCAGGCAGCCAATGATTTGAACATGTATCAAGATTTTGGTCATGTAATACAAGTGTCTGATGTTGAAAAGTCGATAATACCTGACTCTGATGCAAGTTGGTTTTGGAAAAATACACCTGGAGATTTAACCAAATGGATGGGGATCCCTTGGCAATCAGATGCTGCGAGTTGCCAAGCTGTTTACACTCCTGAAGACTTTCCTATTCCAGCTTGGTGGGCAGCTAACTTGCCTGTACATATCGTGCCTCTTGCGCGTTACAACAAATTTAAAGATGGTAAAAACTCAGATACAGAAACCCCCAATGGTTTTGACCACAAAATTGCACAGGGCATGACAGAAGCATCATTTGATCAACTGCGATTGGAACAATATTCACAACGACTTGATTGGCTACATACTGCCGATTTGGGATTTGTTGGTTACCACGCAGAAGGAGGCTATACCAATGGCTTAATTCAGATGGTCACACAATGGAAGCATATGGGAATGGTAATGGCTCGACCTGTTGAACAAGGAGAGAATACGGGTATTCCTGAAGTGGTTTATGTTGCTTACAGCAAAGCGGATAAAAACTAAAATAAGATGCGCTCGTAAGGGCGCTATTTTGATGAGAGTAAAAATGACTGTAAAATTTGATTGCGCCGTAATTGGAATGGGAGTAAGCGGTGTATTACTGGCTAAGGAGTTAGCAACGCAAGGTTTCAAGGTTGTATTGTTTCATGATGATAAGCCTATAAACATGAGCTTAGCTGAAAGTTTGCCTGCAACGGTTAACCCATTGTTAGAGCGGCTAGGTTTGATGAAATATTTACAGCATGAAATACACTTTCCTTGTTCTGGTACTTTTTCATCATGGGGGGCTGCACAACTGCAGCACCCTCGTTTAGAGTCAACTATGCAAGGGCATGGCTGGAAAGTCGATAAACATGGCCTAGTTAGGCAGCTAGCATATGACTTACCAGACTCGGTAGTCAAACTGCATAAAGTAATCAGTATCGAGCGACAACCATCGCATTGGTTACTTGGTAGTAAAAGTAATGGGCAAGTTATTGAGGTGTGCGCGCGTTTTGTTGTTGATGCCAGCGGCCGACAAGGGTATTTACCAAGAGCTTTAAATATTTCGCGTCACTGTTTTGATAAGTTAATGGCATTTGTGGTGAATGTACCAAGAATATCAGGCGAAAAGCTCAGTCATCCAGTGCTTGTTGAAGCCCAGCAAAATCACTGGGGGTTGGTGTCTAAAATGAACCAAAATCAAAACATGTTGGCTATTTTTAGCAACCAAGCTTCACCTGATTTTGAGTTATATAAATCGTTTGAAAATTGGCATGAAATTAGTCAAGACTCACTGTACTTTAAGCAGTTTATTCCTCAAGAATATAGCACAAAAGTACGAATGGTGAATGCTAGCAGTCATATATGCAGTCAGTTAACAGGAGATAATTGGCTGATGGTAGGTGATGCTGCAATGTCGTTTGACCCCTTATCATCACACGGGATGACAACGAGTATGTATATGGCAGAGAAAGCATGTCATGCAATCATGCAGTCTTTTACGGGTAATCGTGCTGGGTTAGCGGATTACTCTGAACAAATGACTTCAATTTATAATACGTACTTAAATGAATTGGTGCAGCGTTATAATGCAGAGCAACGCTGGCAAGGGTCGCCATTTTGGCAAAGTAAGCAACAATTAAAAATGACAAACGAATGCATGTTAGTGAGTTAGTGAATAGTTTGCATACATGATAGCCTTTTCTCTATTAGGTCTTTTCTGAGAGCGGTACTCTTTTTAGCTTTGTGAACCTATTTTGGATGGCCTTACTCCCCATTATTCAGCGCTTTTACCTATCAGGATCCATTGAGGGCTTAACATTTTCGTATCTCTGACTTCATTTCAGAGCGTAAGATTTCGTCTCCCTGAATTTATTTCAGGGTCCATGTTTGAATACACGAAACGCAAATGGATCCTGACCTGCGTCAGGAAGACTGATTTGGTGGAAGACTGATTTGGTGGAAGACTGAATAGGAGGACGGCGCATAAGTTAACGGTAGTTGTATCAGTTGAAGGCTGTTGTGTCCGTTAAAAACTTACACTCCTCTATACTCTTTTTAGAGCTCAGTACCTTCACCTTTCTGAATGCATTCAAGGCTTAACGTCTTCGTCTATCTGAATTCAGGGCTAACATCTTTGCCTCCCTGATTTCATTTTAGAGCGTAAGATTTCGTCTCCCTGAATTTATTTCAGGGTCCATGTTTGAATATACGAAACGCAAATGGATCCTGACCTGCGTCAGGAAGACTGATTTGGTGGAAGACTGAATAGGAAGACGGGGCATAAGTTAACGGCAGTTGTATCAGTTGAAGGCTGTTGCATCCGTTAAAAACTTACACTCCTCTATACTCTTTTTAGAGCTCAGTACCTTCACCTTTCTGAATGCATTCAAGGCTTAACGTCTTCGCCTATCTGAATTCAGGGCTAACATATTTGTCTCGCTGACTTCATTTCAGAGCGTAAGATTTCGTCTCCCTGAATTTATTTCAGGGTCCATGTTTGAATATACGAAACGTAAATGGATCCTGACCTGCGTCAGGAAGACTGATTTGGTGGAAGACTGAATAGGAGGACGGCGCATAAGTTAACGGTAGTTGTATCAGTTGAAGGCTGTTGTGTCCGTTAAAAATTTACACTCCTCTATACTCTTTTTAGAGCTCAGTACCTTCACCTTTCTGAATACATTCAAGGCTTAACGTCTTCGTCTATCTGAATTCAGGGCTAACATCTTCGTCTCCCTGAATTTATTTCAGGGTCCATGTATGAATATACGAAACGTAAATGGATCCTGACCTGCGTCAGGAAGACTAAATAGGAGGAACCCTGATTAGGAAGAAAGCGTGTAAGTTAACTGCTCATATTTTCTACCGTTCCCCTTGCACCTCAAATTCATCGTATATTAAAACTGCTTTTCCGTTTTTTTGAACTTGCCAATGCTCTTTATGTACAACTCCATACGCTTTGTTCATTTGCCAGTGTGAAGTCAGTAAATAACCATCGGTACCTTCAGGTTGCCAAATGACATCGCTATATTCAACACTATGAAAACCTTGATCAATAATTTGCTGCCATAAAGCTTGTATTTGCTCAGTGCCTTTAAACGTCCCAAATGGTTTTGCCACCATCGTACATTCAGGGTGGTACTGGGCAGCACACCCAGCCGCATCTTGGTTATTAAATGCGGTTTGCCATTGTAAAATACCTGTTTTACAAGCTTCAAATACGGTTTGTGGTGCCATGTTCTATTATCTCTATTGTTTACTTGCGACCAAGTTTAGCGCTATGCTTTGTAAATAAAAACAAGACTAATAGAAAATACTGTTTAATTTGGTGAGACAATATGAATAAACTACGCCATATGAATTTATTTATGCGCATTGTGGAGGCTGGGTCGATAACTAAAGCTGCTGAGAAGCTAGGGCTCTCTAAATCGGTATTGAGTCAACACTTAAAACAATTAGAAGGTGAGTTAGCAACTACACTGTTAAAGCGCACTACACGTCGGCAATTGTTAACGCCTAGCGGTGAACGATTTTATGCCCACTGTGTGAAAATGCATCAAATTTCAGAACAAGCTTGGGATGAAGTGATGGCGCAACAAATCGAGCCAGCTGGCAAACTCACGATTACTGCCCCACATGCATTAATGGACTCCCTGGTAGTACCTGCATTAACCAAGACATTTTTAGCGCATCCAAAAGTACGTTTGTCATTGATTTGCCAAGATGAACAGTTGGATCTGATGCATCATGATATTGATTTAGCGATTCGTGTGGGTAGGAGTCAAGACAGTCGCTATAAGCAACGGCTTATTGGCCAATTTTATGATGTGTTATGCAAAGCTAAACATCATACTCCTGATTTAAGTGCTGAGACTTATATTGCGAATCATTGGCAAGGTACTCAGATAAATCATACATTTTATAAAGCTGGTGGGTCATCACAGAAGCTGCAGTTTATGGCAACACATATTACAGACAACATATACCAAACAATATCGCTTATTAGCGCTGGATTTGGCATCGGGATTGTGCCGAATATACTACTACCTCAATATACCCAGTTAGCACCGGTCTACACTGACCAGCACTTAATGGCAACAGATGTGTATACGGTGCATCCATACACAAGTGCCGTGCCTACCACAGTCAAACTTGCACAAACAGCCATTAAAACTGCTTTTGATGACTTAATGTTCAATATAACGTAATAGTTTGAGATGAAAAATGTGCGAAACATCATAGTTAGAATATACGTATTTGATGTGAGCGTTGACAAATAGATACGCGTATTTACGTTTCAAATATAGATACTCTGCTATAATGAACGCAGTTTTTAAAGGAATGATAGAGTTTTATGGTTGTGAGTAAGTGTCATGGATTGTTGCTTTTTTTTATATTAATGCTGTTTAGTGAGAATTGCGAAGCCATTGATACGGTGAGATACAACGTGTCTCATAAATTTGTTGATCCAAAGCAAACCTATTATGTTGACTTATTACGGTTGGCACTCGAAAAAAGTACGCCTGAATATGGACCATATCAATTAATTGAAAACCCCCTTGAAGATACCCCACAGGCCAGAACATTAGATCTGCTTGCTAAAGCCGATTTAATTGATGTGCATTGGAGCATGACCTCGATTAAACGAGAGCAAAAATTAGGTACCGTTTATATCCCATTGCTAAAGGGCATGATGGGGGCGCGTATTTTTATTATTCATAAAGACTTACAATCAAGGCTAAAGAAACACCAATATGCAACTGCATTGTTGGATTATCGATTCGGCAGTGGTAATGATTGGCCTGACTCAAAGGTCTATGCATTTAATAGTTTGACTGTTGAAACCGCTGGGGCGCAGAATTTATTGAAAATGTTAGAACAAAAGCGCTTTGATTTGTTTCCCAGAGCTCTGCATGAGCCTTGGTCTGAAGTGGTTGGCCACCCTAAGCTACAGATCGATAGCCGTTTTGGTTTGTGTTACCCCTCTGCGATGTATTTTTTTGTGAATAAAAATAATCATAGGCTACGCAAGCGCTTAACCGATGGGCTGCACAGGGCAATAAATGACGGCAGTTTCGATCAGCTATTTAGTCATCACCCAATCACAAAAGATGCACTCAAAAACGGTTATTTTGAAAAACGAAAAGTGTTAAAGCTACGCAACCCAAATATGAGTATTAGAACGCGCGACACTCTACACTCGGGACGTTATACGTGGCAGCCATTAGCCGAATGTGTCAAGCCCTCATTATAAGCATAACGTACACCCCTTTCGTCTTTGTGCTGCTATGACATCAGGTAACAGTGTCTTTGTTAAGTAAAGTTCATATTATTACTCTTTGTTTTTAATGGGATCTATTGTTTAATGTTTGATTGTTGTACACCATTAATTATTAAGGGCTTATTATGGAAGATATTAAGTTATATGGACATCCGCTATCTGGGCATACTCATAAAGTGTCATTGTTTTTATCAATACTTCAGCTGGAGTATGAATTTGAAATCGTTGACTTAAAGGCTAAGCAGCATCAATCAGACGCATTTTTGAAGTTAAACGCATTTGGCCAAGTACCGGTTTTGAAACATGCAGAACGCGTTATTTGTGATTCTAGCGCTATCTTAGTTTATTTGGCTAAAGTATTTGATAACTCTGGAATTTGGTACCCATCTTCCCCTGTGAAACAAGCGATGATACACAGGTTATTAGCGGTTTCATCTGGTCCGTTAGTGATGGGGCCCGCTATGCTAAGAGGCATTAATCAACTGAATAACCCCGGTGATTATGAGCAAGCGGTTGTAGTAACAACGCAGTTATATCAGGGCTTAGAGCGTTTACTTCACTCTCATGATTGGCTGGCTTGCGGTACGCCCACTATTGCAGATATTGCATTGTATAGTTATATTAAATTGGCTGAAGGCGCCTCTGATATTAATGGAAAATTCCCAAGTATACTTAATTGGCAGTCGAAAGTTGAATCTCTCCCAGGCTTTATGGCGGTCCCTTAACTCCTTATTTTAGTTCATCGTTTGCATCAATAAACCATATACCAATCAAAAGCCAACGCTGCGCACGTTAGTTGGCTTTGTTTCAGTAAACAGGTTGGCTGGTGTTTGTTTAAAGCTTGATACAAACTGCACCGCTGCACATTATTGTTGCTGTGTTACATTAACTGAGTTTGCCTTTGGAATTCGCAAATTTTGGGATCTTTGCTATACATTGAGTATTACCAATCTGTACGATAAATCATATGAATTTAACTGTTACGTGGCGAATATTTGGTGGCTTCGCGGTCGTATTGCTTTTGTCTGTTATTTTGTTTTCTGTATCTATAATGGGCATATCGAATATTGGTAAGGGAATACAAAAAGTATCGACTAAAAGTGTCCCAACTTTAATATCTGGTGCTGCACTGTCAGAAAGTGTTTTGGCAACCGAGCTGAGCTTAATACAGCTATTTGCGACAGAGCGTCGTAGTGTAGCAAATACCATTAAAGCTGATTTCGACAAACGATACGATGAAAACCAAACCAATTTACAAGCACTTGCATTACAGTTAGATAGCCTACCTGAGTTTGCAGAAATACTCTCTAAATTAGAGAAAACCAATGCAGCGCTTTACACCACGTCAATCACCAGCATCACTAACTATTTGGCCATTTTGACCCAAATTGAAAAAACCAATGAGTTGGCACAAGAGTTCGGTGATATGGGCGATGAAAGCTTAAGTTTTGCATACGATTTAGAAGGAATGGCAGAGCAAGAGGCGACCATAAACCTCTTAGCGACCTTTGTATCACTTATTGAAAGCGCGGTAGATAGTGCCAACTCAGTGCTACGCTCACAGATTGTGTTTGAGGTGCTTGGTGTACAGTCTGAATTACAAGGCAGTGTTAGCGAAATTGATGAATTATTTAATAAAATACAAATGGCAAGTGAGTTGCAAGGAAGTGATGAACTGGCATCAATGCATCAAAACCTAACGAGCTTTAAAAATGCATTAGTGGGCAGCGATAGCGCTATTAGCTCAAAAGTAAGTGTATTGAAACAACTTGGCAAAGTTAAAAAAGACTTCGGTGTTATTAAACAGCATGCTAAGGAAACCAGAGAATTAATCGCTGAGCTCAAGAAACAAATAATGACTTATACTGGCTCGATTCAATCACAGGCTGAAAGTACAGTGTCTGATAATCAATTTGTGATCACAATGTTGGCTGGGTTGATCATTGTGTTGTCTATTGCAGTGTCATTTGTAGTGACTCGTTCAATCAAAGTACCGTTAGCTATGTCAATACAACAAATTAAAACCGCAGCAACGGGCGACATGACTGTCCAGTTTGTAAAAGAGCAAGAAGATGAGTTGGGTGAGATGGCGCAAAGCATGCAGCAACTCGTAAATAGTTTGCGCGATACGTTAAATGAAATATCGGATAACTCGCAGTTGTTGGCCAGTACAGCAGAACAAACCAGTGTGATAGCTGATCAAAGCTTTAATAGTGCCAATGAACAAAGTTCACAAATGCACGCAATGAGTACGTCGATCAACGAAATGACAGAAACAGTCTCCTCTGTTGCTGCAAGTGTTCACAGCACGTTAGAAGAAGTTGAAAAAGCCAGTACTGAAGCTGAACAAGGGGAAACCGTGTTACTGAAGAACGTAGAGAGCATTTCAGCGTTGGGTAAAACTATAGAAGGCTCGGCAAACGTGATTCAGCAGCTAAATAACGATACGGTCAGTATTAGTTCGGTATTGGCTGAGATAAAAGGCATTGCAGAACAGACCAATTTATTGGCACTCAATGCTGCAATAGAAGCGGCTAGAGCTGGAGAGCAAGGACGTGGGTTTGCAGTGGTGGCTGATGAGGTGAGGTCATTGGCCAGCCGTACTCAAGAGTCAACACAAGAGATTCAGTCTGCCATTGAAAACTTGATCAGTGGTGCACAGCAGGCCGTTGAGAGTATGACCAGTTCTCAGCAAGCCTCAAGAGAATGCGTCGATGGGATCAATAGCGTGAAGAATATGTTGCAGTCTATTGTGCAAAGTATCCAAACTATCCGTGACATGAGCCAACAAATTGCAGCGGCTTCAGAGCAGCAAACTGTTGCCGCAAACACCCAGTTAGAGAGTGTAAATAGTATACGAGATATTACCAATACAACCACTGAGCAAGCCAAAGATAACCAACAAGCAAGCCTACAGTTAGCCCAAATGGCTGAAACCCAGCGTACTTTATTGACCAGATTTAAAACCTAGTAGCTGAGCAATTAGTTACTTTAATTCGGCTTATTTATTGAGAGGACCGTTATATGAAATTTAAAATTGCGAGTTTATTTATTGCGTTTTTTGCTTATTTTTTTATGGAAGTTGCGATCGCTGGGACGTGTGAAATTCAGTACACAAGAACGTCATGCCCCGGAAAGGAAAAAATAAGTTATAAAAAGTGTAAAGGTAAGCAAAGTTGCTCTAAGTTTAAAGAAGCGGCGAGTGCTGCAGAGTGTGGTGCTATGGCTGTCAAATCATGTAAAAACAAAAGACTAACGATCACTAAAAGTAAAGTGATTAATGCTATTTTTGACGGTGGAAAAATTACAGCAACGAATGGTAACGATGACTTTTGTACCGTGTATGCCAAAGCCAGTGAAGAGTTCAATAAATGTGGTGGCTAAGGTGAACTAATTTTTACGAATTCATAAATGGCCATTGATGTTGCGCTCAATGGCCATTTTTATGAATGATATAAAGCGGAAGCCGAATTGTGCGGTTTAACATTGTGGTAAATGCGTATTTTGATTCAGGTAATATGGTTTTTTAGGAAAGCGCAACCTTGGTCAAGTATCACTTCTGTTGTTTTGCGATACTTCCCACAGTTTAGGATCAGTTATTGAGTGTACAAAGTGAAGAATAGGGTAGTACCGCACCGAAGTATTCAGCGTGTTTGTGATTATATTGCACAAAACTTAGATATACCTATGAGTATTGAGCACTTAAGTGATGTAGCCGCGTTGTCGAAATATCATTTTCATCGTTTGTTTGTTGCCAACATGCATATTACAGTGAGTAAATATATTCTGTTGGCGAGATTAAAACGTGCCTCGTTTGAGCTGGCATTCGAAACAGATAAGAAAATCCTCGATATCGCGATTAAAGCAGGTTTTGATAGTGCTGAAGCGTTTACAAGGGCCTTTAAACGCACATTCAATCAAACTCCTTCGGGGTTTAGGTGTACACCGCAATGGCCACAGTGGCATGGCGTGTTTGAGTGTAATATTACGAGTATGCCTGTGGAACAGCTTGATGTTATCGTTGACGTTTTTCCGAAAACGATGATTGCTTTTATTGAGCATAAAGGTGCTGCTGAACGGGTATATGAAACGGCTGGGCAATTTGTGAATTGGAGAAAAACGACTGGGTTATCGCCTATTCGCAGCAGCAAAACATTTGGGATCCCAAATGGTGACCCAGGTTCGATGGCGTCTGAAGCATTTCGATTTAAAATATGTGGCACGGTGCTTGAGCCGGTGCCAAATAATGCGTTTGCAGTAAAAAACGCGGAGATCCCCAAAATGCGCTGTGCTAGAGTGCGCCATATTGGCAGCCATGAGACATTAGACAATACAATTAATGCCTTTTATCAGCAGTGGTTTATTGATAGAGATGAGCAGCCAGCTGAGCACCCATGCTTTTTTCAATATATCAACTTGATCCATGAAGTGGATGAATGCGATTTGTTGACCGATATTTTTTTACCACTGCGGTAAATGCATAATGGGTGCAGTGGTAAAAATGGGACGACTGAAGTTAGGCGTGACAATTATATTAGTTACCATCGACTAAAAGGTATGTAAAACCCCTTTACAAAATGGCATAGCATGAATGCGCTTGTAGTATGCGATGACGTTAGGGAACTCAGCCAGTAAGTTCAAATGTGCAGGTAAATGCATATGGTAATCTAACATAGGCAGCGCTATCGCATCCGCTAGTGAGAACTGATTGGCAACCAAATAATGATTGTTAGCCAATTGTTTATTGATATTGTGCAAAGTTTGCAAAGCGGCAGGTTGTGCAGCGGTTAATTTAGTCATATCAATTTGGTTGTTTGCACCACTGGGGTATTTTATTTCAATAATGTAGTCACTAATAAGTGCACGGAAAGCGTAAATAGATAACATACTGGACCACGCATCTATTTGCCCATAAACCTGAGGGTTACTATGAAAGATACTGGGCCCGCCAAAATGCTCAAGGTAACGTGCAATTGCGTTAGATTCAGGCAAGATATAACCCTCATCGATTAAGATTGGCACTTTTTTATAAGGATGTAGTTTTGTTAGGGAATCGCTACTGACTTCTAATGCTTTTCCCTCATGCTCAAGACTAAGTTGGTAATCTAATCCTTTGTATTTGCAAATTAACTCAATGCTTTTAACAAAAGTCGAAAACTCCGGGCCAATAATAGTGAGTGTATTCATGGTATTTCCTTTAATGGACTTGATGGTTGACCTCATAATAAAAAGCATGACAATATGTTCAAGAACATATTATTAAACTTTTGAGAAAAACATGCCTTGGGATATAAATCATAAACAGAAATCTCGTCAGCGTATTTTAGAAGCTGCCGCCAAATTATTTGTCGAGCAGGGGTTTGATGGTGTTGGCATTGATGAAGTGATGGAAAAAGCCAATATGACCCGAGGTGCTTTTTATAGCCATTTTAAATCTAAATCGCAGTTGTATCATGAAGCGATTCCTGTTGCAGGTTTAGTGGCAAAACAACAGCTAGAAGTTGGTTGTCAAAATTCATTTAAGGCGCTCAAACATAATTATTTACACCAAAGCAATGATACTCAAAAAACGCAACTGTGCCCCATTGCATTACTCATTTCTGATATTCGCCATAGAGACCCTGAGATTCGTAAAACATATGAAAAAGTATTTTCTGGTTTTGTCGATTACATAGACAGCCATATGGATGACCGAAAAGGAGCGCTTGTTCAAGCGGCGACTATGATTGGTGCAGTGGCTTTAGCGCAAACATTAACAGATGAAAGCTTAAAAGAAGAGCTGTTATCGGCATGTGAATCAGCGGCTCACAATGATATGTAACATGCTCGTTATTGTTTTTCTGAGCTCGCTTCAAGATCGAGCGAAAGCGAATAGTGAGGGTGAATAGTAACAGCTGACAGGGGTAATTTTATTGTCTTCTTGTACTAGATTCAAGATCCGGTGAGAATGAATAGCAACAGCTGACAGGAATCAATTTGATTGTCTTCTTGAACTTGATTCAGGATTTAGTGAGGGTGAATAGCAACAGTTGACAGGAACTAATTTTATTGTCTTCCTGAACTTGATTCAGGATCTAGTGAGGGGGAATAGTAGCAGCTGACAGGAATTAATTTTATTGTCTTCCTGAACTTGATTCAGGATCTAGTGAGGGGGAATAGTAGCAGCTGACAGGAATTAATTTTATTGTCTTCCTGAACTTGATTCAGGATCTAGTGAGGGGGAATAGTAGCAGCTGACAGGAATTAATTTTATTGTCTTCCTGAACTTGATTCAGGATCTGGTGAGGTTGAATAGCAACAGCTGACAGGAATTAATTTTATTGTCTTCTTGAACTTGATTCAGGATCTAGTGAGGGGGAATAGTAGCAGCTGACAGGAATTAATTTTATTGTCTTCCTAAACTAGATTCAGGATCTGATGAGGGTGAATAGTAACAGCTGACAGAGATTAATTTTATTGTCTTCTTGAACTTGATTCAGGATCTTTTGAGGGTGAATAGTAACAGCTGACAGAGATTAATTTTATTGTCTTCTTGAACTTGATTCAGGATCTTTTGAGGGTGAATAGTAACAGCTGACAAGGATTAATTTTATTGTCTTCCTGAACTTGATTCAGGATCTAGTGAGGGTGAATAGTAACAGCTGACAGGGATTAATTTTATTGTCTTCCTGAACTTGATTCAGGATTTAGTGAAAACGGAAAATACAATAATAGGCATATGACATGTTTGAATTCAGTAATGTGTGGTTAATTATTAGCAGGTGCGGATATTGCATGTCATTATCGAATCTAACATGATGAAAATACCCTATTATTTTGGCTCTTTAAAAAGTAATTATAAAACAATCAGTTAGAGTTAGTTGTTTTTTATATGGTTAAAATGGTATTTTGACCGTAACGAATTGTTGTAACTTATTTTTATGATGATAGTCTATTGTTCACTGCCGCACAGGCAGCTTAGAAAATCAATAAAAGGCTTCAGACCCACTTTTAATAGTTCACTGCCGCACAGGCAGCTTAGAAATTCAAACATGCTGTTAGACTCAACGTCCCAACGTTCACTGCCGCACAGGCAGCTTAGAAATTTAATCTAGATAGTAAAGTTGTGATGTTTTCGTTCACTGCCGCACAGGCAGCTTAGAAATGTGACTGCGCCCAATTCGTCACCAAATAATAGTTCACTGCCGCACAGGCAGCTTAGAAAAGTCGACGGCGGTGGTGGCGGCGGAACTCCTCGTTCACTGCCGCACAGGCAGCTTAGAAATTTTGTCTTTGGCCAATAGCGAAGAGCAGGATGTTCACTGCCGCACAGGCAGCTTAGAAAGCTGATAAGGCAGGGCCGCAAAATACATACAAGTTCACTGCCGCACAGGCAGCTTAGAAAGTTATCATTTTTATAATGGATTTGCTGGCTTTGTTCACTGCCGCACAGGCAGCTTAGAAAGAAATAAGCAGCGCTTCTGCTATCTTCATTGCGTTCACTGCCGCACAGGCAGCTTAGAAATTTAACGCTTTGTGATGCCGATTCTTTAACCTGTTCACTGCCGCACAGGCAGCTTAGAAAAGCTAAGAATAAATCCTTCATACCTAAGTCGAGTTCACTGCCGCACAGGCAGCTTAGAAAATTAGCACTTGTTGCACTGATGTTAACTTACTGTTCACTGCCGCACAGGCAGCTTAGAAATTTTGTGTAGTTTCCTATACCTGGAGACTTAAGTTCACTGCCGCACAGGCAGCTTAGAAAATTCTCCACTTGTCTGAACACTCAACTCTGTCGTTCACTGCCGCACAGGCAGCTTAGAAAATGCTTGAGCCGTAGCCTTTCATTGTGAAATCGTTCACTGCCGCACAGGCAGCTTAGAAATTTAGTTTTTGGTCTTTCAACTGAGCGAGCTTGTTCACTGCCGCACAGGCAGCTTAGAAATGTTATGGAAATGGAATCAAGCAATAGCAGATGTTCACTGCCGCACAGGCAGCTTAGAAAAAAAGCATCGAGTACCACGTCACCCTCTCTGCGTTCACTGCCGCACAGGCAGCTTAGAAAAAACCAATATTCTCAGGCGCAGTTTTCTCAAAGTTCACTGCCGCACAGGCAGCTTAGAAATTCTTTCTGTTTACGCTTAAAGAATGTATTTTGTTCACTGCCGCACAGGCAGCTTAGAAAATAGTTTGTTGCATTGGGACAACTTCATTGTTGTTCACTGCCGCACAGGCAGCTTAGAAAACATAGAAACCGTCAATTTCTTCAACATGTAAGTTCACTGCCGCACAGGCAGCTTAGAAATGTGCTGCTTGCATTGTATCAAGCTGTCGTTGGTTCACTGCCGCACAGGCAGCTTAGGCGATGAGTGACCGAAACGTAGTTTCGCAGCACGAAGAAGTGAGGTCATGGATGACCGATGTGACCCAGCTCCATGGATGGATTGTTTACGCTTAAGTGGCAACTTTATGGACCCTGAAGCAAGTTCAGGGCGACGAAGATGGGTGATTCGGTATATTTACTGACGCACAGGCAGCTTAGGTGTTGGAGGAGCGAAACACTTTCATCTCATAGATGGCGCGGCACTTCGATGTGAGGTCATACACACCCCGTCGTCCTGACGCAGGTCAGGATCCACAATACCGCATATGTTTCAACATGGACCCTGAAGCAAGTTCAGGGCGACGAAGGTGGGTGATCCTGTATATGGACTGCCGCACAGGCAGCTTAGAAAATCATCGGCCCAGCGGCGAATACTGCGGCCACTGTTGGAGGAGCGAAACACTTTCATCTCATAGATGGCGCGGCACTTCGATGTGAGGTCATACACACCCCGTCGTCCTGACGCAGGTCAGGATCCACAATACCGCATATGTTTCAACATGGACCCTGAAGCAAGTTCAGGGCGACGAAGATGGGTGATTCGGTATATTTACTGCCGCACAGGCAGCTTAGGTGTTGGAGGAGCGAAACACTTTCATCTCATAGATGGCGCGGCACTTCGATGTGAGGTCATACACACCCCGTCGTCCTGACGCAGGTCAGGATCCACAATACCGCATATGTTTCAACATGGACCCTGAAGCAAGTTCAGGGCGACTGAAGCAAGTTCAGGGCGACGAAGGTGGGTGATCCTGTATATGGACTGCCGCACAGGCAGCTTAGGTGATGAGTGACCGAAGCACTTTCGTTTCATAGGTGGCGCGGCACTTCGATGTGAGGTCGTACACATTCCGTCTTCCTGACGCAGGTCAGGATCCACAATACCGCATATGTTTCAACATGGACCCTGAAGCAAGTTCAGGGCGACGAAGATGGGTGATTCGGTATATTTACTGCCGCACAGGCAGCTTAGGTGTTGGAGGAGCGAAACACTTTCATCTCATAGATGGCGCGGCACTTCGATGTGAGGTCATACACACCCCGTCGTCCTGACGCAGGTCAGGATCCACAATACCGCATATGTTTCAACATGGACCCTGAAGCAAGTTCAGGGCGACGAAGGTGGGGGAAGGGCGATGAAGGTGGGTGATCCTGTATATGGACTGCCGCACAGGCAGCTTAGGTGATGAGGGGGCGAAACGTTTTCGTTTCATAGGTGGCGCAGCACTTTGATGTTAGGTCATAGACCCCGTCTTCCTGACGCAAGTCAGGATCCATTGACTCAGGGTCACATTACCGTGCAGGCCGTTTAAATGATTAACACTTAACACATCTGGCTCTTTGCAAATGAGAATACGTTAGGTCGTTGTGGCACAATATAAACTCTTTCAGCTAACAGTCTACGTAAAAAGAATTGGTTTTTGTGGTTGATTTGTTTCTGTATGTTGGTAGTTTGTATATTAAATAAAGGATATAAAAGTTGGTAATTCGCAATGGTCATTCGCAAAAGAAACATATTATTCCTATGTAATGCATTTATTCTTTCAGCATGCAGCTTTAATCAAAACCCTGAAGGCTCTTATAGCGGGGGAGACCGCGTTAATATGGCTGGTGCTGCACAACTATTGCCACCAAATAGTTTTGTGACGATTGACTTACCTCCCATGATTGCTGATATGACTCGAGCAGAGTTGGTCAAAGCGATGCATGGAGAATTGGATATAACCAACATTCAGAAAGATGACTCTGAGGTGAAGGCTCTATTAAAGCACTATGGTGATTATGATGTGTGCACAAATGAGAGTGATGTTGATGACGAAGGCTGCATTTTAGCGCGCGCAGAGCTTAATTTTGCAATCAAGGAATTTTATTCAGGTTCGGATGATGGTAAAAGACAACGGATCCGTAATACGGTACAAGATAGGATTGTTGCAGCCTCTAAACAACGCTGTAATGTATATAAAATATATATGAAACGTGTTGAATCTCGTAATAATTTTTGGCTTGGCTCGGTCACCACGTTACTCGGTGGCGCGGGGGCGATGTTCACGAGTGAAAGTGCCTCTCGTGTATTGGCTGGATTAGCTGGGGTTACAAGCGGTGTTCGGGCTGAATTTAATCAAGCGTATTTGGCAAACCAAGCGACGGAGCTCATAGCGAAAGGGATTGATTTGAAAAGGGATGAGCTGAAATCTGCAATGCAGCAAAAAAACCAACAAACACTTGATAGCTACTCATTATATGATGCGATTGGAGATGCAATTAGTTTTCATGGCGCATGTAGTATTTTAACGGGGCTCGAAGTTGCAGGTAAAGCGGTCGATAATATGCAAGATCCCGGGTTTAATGTATTGGCAAAAAACTTGTATAAAAGTAAGCATTTAGAGGAGGTGATAGAAGGTGTTAGCCCAACTGATTTTAAATACGCAGAGTTGGCTAATCAAAGTTCAGCAGCCTCGAATGAGATACTACCAAAAGATATGTTTATGCGTGTATTTGTAAATAGTTTAAGTACCGTAAAAGATGATTTTAACAACGAATTGACTAAGTTGGTTACCGATAAAAAAATGACGGCAGCTCGGCAAACCGCAATTGCACAATTACAAGATAGCCAAGGCATTTTGTGGCAAAGCAAGTTAGATACGCGACTGCAAAAACATAAAGCCAATCTAAAGGCAAAGTTTGAAAAACTTAAGAGCGCGGTTTACTTCGTGGAAGACTCAAAACCTCAAGAAGTGAAATTAGCTGAGGTTGAGCTGAAAATCGTATTGCAAACGCTAAAGTTGTTTAGCGACAGAGTACAATTCAATTTAGCGTTGTTACACAATGCAGATGTCGATTTGCAAGACGATAAAGCGCTATTAAAAATATATACTCAACTACATGATGCGATCCCTGAATCACTGTAGTGAAGATATTTTGAATTTGCTTTAAGCCTTGAGTACTCCTTGTTTTAATGAGGAAATACTCAGGGTGTAAATTACCGCAAAACATCAAATTATGTGTCGCTGATTTTCAATCTATGCTTTAACGGTCGCAGGTTTAAGAAAATAATGTATTTTGTCGTAAATCAATGTCCCTCTACTTTTATTCTGATACATTAACTTAACAATAATTTCACCAAAGTGATTTATGCAGGCTAAGGAAGAGCAGTATTTTAGGTATATTGAGGCAGTTTTGTTTTGGCACGGGGAAATTCAAACCGGTGTATTTCAAGATAAATTTAAACTTTCAAGGCCGAGTGCTAGAAGGTATTTAAATGACTTCATTGAACGTCATGATATTGCTGCGCGTTATGATGAATCAGAAAAAGCCTATGTATTGGCAACCCCCTTTACACCGAATTATATTTCTCAAGACTTTTCTGAATATGCGCATTTGATTGGTGAGCAGTATGTGCACCAACTAAGTGCCTCACCGATCAGCGCTCTGGCTTTACCTCATCGCAAACTTAACCCCACCATTATACGGCCCATTTTAAATGCTTGCCGTCGGCAAAGTGTGCTCGATATCCGCTATCAATCTATAAAAGAGAACGGAGAAACTGACCGGATTATACGCCCACACACACTGGTGAATTCGGGCCTGCGTTATCACTTAAGGGCCTATTGTGAAGACGCAAAAGGGTTTAGAGATTTTTCACTGTCTCGCATCTTAGCTGCGTGCCCTGAATTTAAATGCAAGGCACAAAAGTACAAACAGGACGATGATGCTTGGCAACGCGAAGTCATATTGACCATTATGCCAGACCCTCGGCTCAGCGAATACGCACAGCATGTTATTGCACACGACTTTGATATGCAAAGCCATAAAAAACACCTTAAAACCAACGCGGCACTTATCAATTATTTGATCAGTATTTTACGTTTAGATGTACAACACCCAAACCCTGAAGCACAGCAAATTGTGATGGAGCCCACCTGTTATAGCGAGTTAAGAGCACTAGGATTGTTATGGAATTAACGAACCTATAAAAAAATTAACTGGTCAAAAGAGCAGCATTGTGGGTGCAGCGTTGTGCCTGTAAATTAGTGAAAAGCCCAAAGGAGAGGGAAAGTAATGGACGATTTTAGCCCGTCAGATTTAAAAACTATTTTGCATTCGAAGCGCGCCAACATGTATTACCTCGAATATTGCCGAGTAATGCAAAAAGACGGCCGAGTGCTGTATTTAACGGAATCACTTTCAAGTAAAGGGAATGAAAATCAGTATTTTAATATTCCCATTGCTAACACCACAGTAGTGCTGCTTGGTAATGGCACATCCATCACTCAAGCGGCAATGCGCATGCTTGCTCAAGCTGGGGTATTAGTCGGTTTTAGTGGCGGTGGTGGTACACCCTTACATATGGCCTGTGAAGTTGAGTGGTTTACGCCACAAAGTGAATATCGGCCCACAGAATACTTACATGGTTGGATGCAGTTTTGGTTTGATGATGATAAGCGCTTAGTGACTGCAAAGCAGTTTCAACAAGCGCGCATTACGTATTTACAAACCGTATGGCAAAAAGATCGAGATTTAAAAGGCGAGGGATTCGATTTTGACAGCGCACAAATACAAACCGCCCTCGACACGTTTCATACCCGAACCGATGCTGCCAAAAAGCAATCAGACTTATTACTTACAGAAGCCCAGTTAACCAAAGTGCTTTATAAATACGCGGCGAATAATACCCATGCACAGGGGTTTACCCGTCAACATCAACCCGAAAATAACAGCACCAGTAAAGCCAATGACTTTCTAAATCATGGTAATTACTTGGCTTATGGCCTAGCGGCAAGTTGTTTGTGGGTGCTCGGTATACCGCATGGCTTTGCGGTGATGCATGGAAAAACCCGCAGGGGAGCTTTGATATTCGACGTAGCCGACTTAATTAAAGATGCTGTTGTTTTACCTTGGGCTTTTGTATGTGCTAAAGAAAACGCCACAGAGCAAGAATTTCGCCAGCAAGTATTGCAAGCCTTTACCGATCATAAATCGTTAGATTTTATGTTTGATACAGTAAAGCGTGTTGCACTACAAACATACACCACAGAACACATTGAGGCCAACCAATTATGATGGTGACGTTTGTATCACAGTGTGGAAAAAACGCGTTAAAAAAGACCCGACGCGTGCTCGACGCATTCGCAAACCGAATTGGTGACAACACATGGCAAACTTTGATCACAGAAGATGGCCTGTTAACGGTTAAAAAAATGCTGCGCAAAACAGCCAGCCGTAGCACTGCGGTGAGCTGTCATTGGTTGCGTTCACGTTCGAGAAGTCAGTTGTTATGGGTGGTGGGGAACAGGTCTAAATTTAATAGTGAGGGCGTAGTCGCGGTAAACAGAACTTCACTCAACTTAGACCATAAAGAATGGGAGCAAGGCTGGTATTTAAATGAAATCGTGGTTTTGGCTTCAAGTATCGCTGGGTTATTTCATGACTTTGGTAAGGCCAATGATTTATTTCAGCAAAAGTTAAAAGGGTTAACTGAGTCAAAAGGTGAGCCTTATCGCCATGAATGGGTGTCACTGCGCTTATTTGAGGCATTTGCAAAAGAGAAAACAGATAACGATTGGTTAAGTCAATTAGCCAGTGCATTTGAGTCTGGTCAAGGGACGCATATTGAGAAGGAGGTGCTAGGTAAATTATTTACTGACGAGAAAGGCAGTCAACGGGCGTTTGATAACCTTGCACCTTTTGCCAAGTTAGTGGGCTGGTTGATTGTATCCCATCATCGATTACCTATGGCGAATGGTGACTCAGTTCAAATTAGTGATATTGATAAGTGGCTTTCTCATTGTTTTGATTGTCACTGGAATTCACCTAATGCTATTGACCTTGATAAATATAGCGCGAAGACCTTGTCTAAAAACTGGTTATTTAGCCAAGGTACCCCGTTTATGAGTAAACCTTGGCAACATAAAGCGAGTCGCTTAGCACAAAGGGCTTTAAATACACCTTTATTATTCACAGACGAAATTCAGTGGTTTGAACAACGCTTTGTAAGCCACATGGCTAGACTGTCGCTCATGCTTGCTGATCATTACTATTCTTCATTGCCTATTGAAAAGTCAAAAGTTGTATGGCGAGATAAACACTTCACAGCGATTGCCAATACAGATAGGCAAAACACTCAGAAAACCTGTTATAAACCAAAGCAACATCTAGATGAACATAATATTGGTGTCGCTGTTAATGCACAGCGATTTGCACAAAATTTGCCAGCGCTAAAATATACGTTACCCAGAATTGCACAGCATAAATTATTTAGTAAACACGCGGAGCATGAAAAATATCGTTGGCAAAATAGTGCTTTTTCTCATGCAAAAGCCATTGCAACGTCGACCGAAAAACAGGGGTTTTTTGGTGTAAATATGGCATCAACTGGCTGTGGGAAAACGATTGCTAATGCGCGAGTCATGTACGGGTTAGCCAATGAAAAAGAAGGCTGTCGCTTTTCGGTTGCACTTGGTTTGCGTACATTGACATTACAAACGGGTGACGCTTATCGCGCGTTATTGAAACTTGGAGATGATGAGCTAGCTGTATTGGTTGGCTCGCAAGCTGTCAAAACATTACATCAACTTAATAAAGAACCAGAAAAAACTCATTCAGGAAGTGAATCATCGGATGCGTTGTTTGAGCAGTTATTTGTGAGCTATGAAGGCCAAATATACGATGGTCGCTTGAAGCATTGGTTGAGTACGAGCCCTAAGTTAGAGCAGCTAATTAGCGCACCAGTATTAGTGAGCACTATTGACCACTTGATGCCAGCGACAGAGAGTAAACGAGGTGGAAAACAAATAGCACCTATGTTGCGTTTACTGACCTCTGATCTGGTTTTGGATGAGCCCGATGATTTTGGTTTAGAAGACTTACCCGCATTATGTCGATTAGTTAACTGGGCTGGCATGTTAGGATCTCGGGTATTACTTTCCTCAGCAACGCTGCCGCCATCATTAATTAAAGCATTGTTTGATGCTTACCGTGCTGGACGCAAGCACTTTAATCAAGCTCAGTATTCCCAAAATAGAGATATGCCCATTCACTGTGCTTGGTTTGACGAATTTAAAAGTCAAACAATTGAAATTATTGACAAAGAAAGCTTTATAGCTGAACACAGAAAATTTATTAAAAAGCGCGTAGACAATCTCACTCGTGAACAAAAAGTATTACGCAAAGGCGACATCATCAACATTAAACCTCATGTATTAGAGTCTGGTGCTAACGGTGATGTTGTGTGTGAGTTTTTAAGCACCGCACACGCTATTTACGACCATATGCACCAATTACACCAAGCGCATCATATAGTGCACGACTCGGGTAAAAAAGTCTCGTTAGGTGTGGTACGTATGGCCAATATTAACCCTATGGTGGAAGTCGCTAAACGATTAATGCAGATAAAGCCTCAAGCAGATCACCATATTCACTTTTGTGTTTATCATTCACAGTTTCCTTTGGCATTACGCTCATTTAAAGAAAGTCGCTTAGACAAGGCATTGAGTCGCCATGATGAACGGCAGCTATGGCAACAACCAGAAATACAAGCAGTGATAAACAATAGCACGATTAAAAATCATATGTTTGTTGTGGTTGGCACATCTGTGGTGGAAGTCGGCCGTGATCACGATTACGACTGGGCAATCGCCGAGCCGAGCTCTATGCGTTCTATTATTCAGTTAGCCGGCAGAGTACAAAGGCACCGCCAGCAAGTACCAAACACGAGCAATGTACGGGTGCTAAATAAAAACATCCGAGCTTTGAAAAATGAACACCCAGCTTATTGTAAGCCTGGTTTTGAAAGTAAAGTTTTGCCGTTAGCAGCACACGACTTAAATGAGCTCATTACTCACGAATTAGCGAATATTTCTGCAATATCTCGGATCATAGAGCCCAAATTTATCCCCAGAGATTTTGAAGCATCGAAAAAATATGGCCCTGCATATGCGGTGAGTAATTTTATGGTTCAGGAACACCGTTCGTTACGCTTTCATTTAGAAGTTATGAATGGTGAAAAACTTGGCAAGACGTTTTATCGTAATTACAAAGAAGCTGATATTTGGTGGCATGACGCCACGGCTACGCATGCGAGTTGGAGTGGGGAATTTATTCGTCAAACTGAGTTTAGGCAATCTCAAATGCAAGAAGCGTTCATTTTACGTATCAATGAAGATGAGTTATTCATATGGAGTCAGTTAGACACCACGCAAAAACCCTATGTGTATACACCTAAAAATAGCCGTTTTAATCACGAAGACATGACGTTAGCACCAGGATGTCATTGGTGGTTTGATGATACGCTAACAGATATTTATCAACACTTTGCTGAAGCCTTGAATTGCACTCAGCAAAAAGCCAGTGAGAAATTAGGTGAAATAAATTTAAGAGCAGAAAAAGAAGAGCAACTGATCACATGGTCATGGCATCCGCAATTGGGTGTTTATGAACAACCAAAAAGTAAGGAAAACCAATGGAATTGACTTTAAGTGATGCGATTGCCGATTATATCGAGCAGCGCAAACAAGTTAAATTAGAGCCTCTGCAAAAGGCGCGCGATAAGGTATTGGATAAAACAGATGACCCCACCGCTATAAGTGTTGCTAGCGCGCAATATCACGAGTCTGCTGCGCCAATTGAAGAAGCGTTTAAAGCGATTAATTGGTTAACCGATGCGGCTAGGCGGGCGAAACAAATTAGTTTGGCAACACATGCGGCCAAGTTTACGCATAGTGATGCCAAAGCAAGCAGTATTTTAGTCACCGAATTTGAACAAGATAAAATCGGCTATATCACCACGGCGAGCTTAACTAAAAAAGCCATTGATGCAGTGGGCAATGCTGCGGTACTTGATGTGGCAAAGCTTTTAAAAATATCGGTTAATAACCAAAGCTTAGTTGATCAGCTACAGAGTAAACATGTTAATGCGTTAAAGGCGTTTACTGACGATCCTGCGCTACTTAGTGAGTGGCGAGCAGGTTTTGAAAAAGCACTCGGGGATGAAAATATTGCAGGTCACACCCTCACTAAGCAGCTCTATTACCCTGTTAATTTAGGAAATGATGAGGCAGGGTATCACTTGTTATGCCCGTTGTTTTCATCATCTCTTGCGCATGAGCTATATCAGCAAGTGAGAAAAACCCGATTTGGCGACTCTAAAGAAATTCGTGATGCACGAAAAAAAGGGTACTTTCATGCGGAGTTGGCAGAGAGCTTTCCATCGACCGCAGTACAAAAGTTTGGTGGCTCTAAACCGCAGAATATTTCTCAGTTAAACAGCGAGCGCTATGGGCAAAGTTTTTTGCTCAATTGCGCCCCTCCGACGTATCAGGCTCAAAACACTCCTCCTATGGCTAGCAGCACTATTTTTAATCGTGAATTTAGCTATGAAACGTCTGCTTTGACACGCGAATTTAAAGCATTTTTAACGGGCCTCACCGAGCAAGATAGAAATTTTAAAACCCGCTATAGGCGAGACTATGGCTTTGTTCAGCCACTCCTAGATAGCTTATTTAACTATGCGGTAAAAATTCAAAACTTAAGTGAGTATGCTGGTTGGTCAAATGACAGTGAATGCCAAATGAAACGTGAGCATGTACTTTGGTTAGATGTAAATAACCAACAGGTTGCTTTTCAAAGTGCCAGGGAAAAGGGCGATTGGTTAGAGGTTGTGGCCAATGATTTTGCGCTTTGGTTATTACGTAAGCTTGAAAATACACAATGTTATTTACTGGGAGATGTTGAGCACAAATATTTTAAAAAGCTGTGTTTAAGCGAATTGAAAGCGTTTGAGCGTCATACACCAAAGTTGGGGGAGCAATAATATGCAGCAGTACATTTTACTGAAAAAGCTCAGAGTACAAAATGCAAATGCCATTGCAGGTTTAACCTATGGTTTTCCTGCAATAACAAATTTTTTGGGCTTTGCGCATGCGCTGTCTCGCAAATTACCTGCAAACTTACAGATAACGTTGGGTGGAGTGGCAGTAATTAGCCATAAGAATGATGTACATGCTCGTCAGCCAAAAGGTTGGGGGGATTATGTGTTTGCATTAACACGTAATCCACTTACACAACAGGGAAAGACTGTACCAATTAACGAAGAAGGGCGTATGAATATGCAACTTTCTTTATTGATTGAAGTAGAAGGCTTAGTCGCGGGCGATAAAACAACACAGCAAGCGCTAGTAGAAGAACTGACTACTTTGATCCCTTCATTGCGCTTGGCAGGTGGCCAGATAACTGAGTTTGAGTCTTGCGAAGTTCTGAACGACGAAGCGGCACAACAAAAGGCTCTGAGACGTTTAATGCCTGGCTTTGTGTTATTAGATAGGAGCGATTATCTTGAAGCCCACTTTTTGCAATTGCAAGCCAAGCAGGAAAGCGCCAGCCGCTTTGACGCTTGGTGCGATTTTTCGAAACTAAAATACCAAGCAACAGCTTTAAAGGCTGAGCAACTAGACGATGAACAATCAACTTCTATTGAACAAGATGAATTAAGCATAAACCTGAAAGCCACATGGGCATATTTAGCAAAGCCTAATGCAGGCTACTTAGTGCCAATAGCGGCGGGTTATTACGCAATTTCAGAGTTGTACTCAGCGGGTGATGTAGACAAAGTGCGCGATAAAACTGTGCCAGTAACCTTTGCTGAAACGGCTTATAGTGTTGGAGAGTGGCAAAGTGTGCATCGGCTAAAAGAGATTAATACTGGTGTGTGGCGTTATACCCATCAATTTCCTTGGTACTTAGTTAAAGCGCAATCAACTAGCCTTGAGGTTGTTGACCCTGATATAGACGAAAGTGCGAGTGACGACGCATTTGACCCAGACTTTATGTAATAAACGGAGATTTAAACATGACAGACGCAAAACTTAAAACACCTTCAGTATTGGCTTTTGAAGCCAAATTAATTCCTTCAGACGCATTGATGTTCGCCGGTAATGAGGCTGATGCATGTTGGGAGCCAATCATCGTTGGTGAAAAAGCAGTACGAGGTACGATTTCAAATCGACTCAAAGCAGCGAAGGCCAATGATCCAGCAAAATTAGATGCGGAAGTATCAAAAGCTAACTTACAAACGGTTGATGTGGCCGCTTTAACTCATAATACTGACACGTTAAAGCTGGTGTTTACGTTGAGAGTATTAAACAACTTACATATGCCTTCAACGTGTAATGACCCCAGATATCAGTCTGCATTGGCATCACTAGTAAAACAATATCAAACCGATACAGAGTTTAAAGAACTTGCAAAACGCTATGCCCACAATATTGCGAATGGTCGTTTTTTATGGCGTAACAGAGTGGGGGCTGAACAAGTCAAAGTGGTCGTGAGTGCTGAAGGAAAACAGTTCACTTTTGATAGTTACGATTTTAGCTTGAGAGAGTTTGAAGAGAATTCACAAATTGCCGAGTTAGCCCAGATAATACAATTGGGTTTAATTGAAAAACATGCATTTATTAAAGTCGAGGCCTACAGCAAGTTGGGGCAAGGCCAAGCTGTATACCCATCGCAAGAGCTGGTTATGGGAGGAGAAAAAGGTGATAAAAGTAAGTTTTTATATCAGCTAGGTGGACAAGCTGCCATGCACTCACAAAAAATTGGTAATGCCCTGCGAACGATAGATACATGGCACCCTGAAGCGGGTGAAATTGGGGCAATTGCTGTAGAGCCATACGGTTCAGTGACTAATCGCGGGGCGGCATATAGGCAACCCAAAGAGAAAAATGATTTTTATAATTTATTAGATGCATGGTTATTAAAAGGTAAAGTCCCAGCGATTGACCAACAGCATTACATTATGGCGATGTTAATTCGAGGCGGCGTGTTCGGTGAATAAGGAGTTGTAATGAATTACTACCAAGAAATCACTTTATTACCGGACGCAGAGATCTCACTGGGATTTATCTGGCAAAATGTGTTTCAACAAGTGCATATTGCGCTTGTTGAACATAAAGTTGCGCAAAATCGTTCCGACATTGCGGTTGGTTTTCCTCAATATCAGAAAGTTAAGTTTCCACTAGGCAGCAAATTACGGCTGTTCGCTAAGGAGCAATCGCAATTAGAGCGCTTGAATATAGCAAAGTGGTTAAACCGACTTGAAGATTACGCGCATGTTAAAGGTATAAAACCTGTGCCAGATGAGGTCAGTTATGTGAGTTTTACGCGAAAAAATGTTAAAAGCCCTGAGCGTATTGAACGTGAAATGGCAGAAAAAGCTCAGCGGTGGTCTCAAAAAAGCGGTAAGCCATTAGAGGAATGCCTAGCTGAACTTGAGCAGACAAAACCTGAGTTAAATATCAAGCACCCCTTTATCTTTTTGCATAGCCAACAGACCAAAGCGAAAGCACCAGGTAAAAACAGTAAGTACCCACTATTTGTTACTATGCAAGAACGCGAGAATGATACAAATGGCACATTTGATTGTTACGGATTGAACGCAAAGGTAAATGATGAAAACTCGGCTGGGTGCGTGCCTCAGTTCTAATAAAAGAAAGGGTTTTTTACCCTTTATTTTTGCTCTTTAAAAATTGGCAATAAAAACAATAAGTTGTGACATGCTATTTTTAACAAGGTAAAAATAGGTTTTTTACCTTAATAGTCTGTTGCAACTTATCTTTTTTCATTTATTCTATACTTCACTGCCACGCAGGCAGCTTAGAAATTTGCCGCCACTAATACGCTCAGGCATAACAACTTCACTGCCACGCAGGCAGCTTAGAAATAATGGCCTGCGCGCCTGAAATGTATGGTTATCTTCACTGCCACGCAGGCAGCTTAGAAAGGTAATTAAGTATTCAAGACTTGCGCTAATTACTTCACTGCCACGCAGGCAGCTTAGAAATTGCACATCAAATGAGTTTGCTTGAACGTTAGCTTCACTGCCACGCAGGCAGCTTAGAAATTACTTCTGTACACTGCTATCGCATCAACTTCCTTCACTGCCACGCAGGCAGCTTAGAAAAGGTTTTAAAGTTAATCATATCCATATCTGAGCTTCACTGCCACGCAGGCAGCTTAGAAAAATAAAATCATCGAGCCAATCTGAGTTTTCATCTTCACTGCCACGCAGGCAGCTTAGAAAAGTATAAAGATTTGTCTGTCGATGCTTCGTACCTTCACTGCCACGCAGGCAGCTTAGAAATTTAGTGCTTGCAGAGGGTGGCAAACGGTACACTTCACTGCCACGCAGGCAGCTTAGAAAACTCCAATTCATCAACATGGATACTCTCAATTCTTCACTGCCACGCAGGCAGCTTAGAAAAGCAACGGATGGGCGTATACCCGAATCAATATCTTCACTGCCACGCAGGCAGCTTAGAAAACTTTGTGAACCGTGAATTTGAATGATTGGCACTTCACTGCCACGCAGGCAGCTTAGAAATCAATGGCGACTTGCAATCACTCAACTCAGCCCTTCACTGCCACGCAGGCAGCTTAGAAATGACTATGACGGCCCACAAACAATACAGTTAACTTCACTGCCACGCAGGCAGCTTAGAAACAAAGCGCTGCGCTGTCTTCAATACATTGGATCTTCACTGCCACGCAGGCAGCTTAGAAAACTTGGATGAACCAAGCAGAGTTTCCGAATATCTTCACTGCCACGCAGGCAGCTTAGAAATCAACTCAGCCTACGAAGGTTTGCAGATAGTCCTTCACTGCCACGCAGGCAGCTTAGAAACTAAATTTTAGGCTGCTGTCCCAGTTGCTGTCCTTCACTGCCACGCAGGCAGCTTAGAAACCTGACGCGTCCACAAATTCAGGCATGTTGTTCTTCACTGCCACGCAGGCAGCTTAGAAATCAATCGGGGGCCGTAAATGTCTTAAGTGCGACTTCACTGCCACGCAGGCAGCTTAGAAAAGCCGCATATTTATAATTGGCTTAATGGCAATCTTCACTGCCACGCAGGCAGCTTAGAAAATATGGTACCACTCAGTGCAAATGGGATACGTCTTCACTGCCACGCAGGCAGCTTAGAAAACCTCTTGCGTTTTTACATCAATTGAAAAGGCCTTCACTGCCACGCAGGCAGCTTAGAAAATCATACTGTCTTCAGTTTGACTTGACGTTAGCTTCACTGCCACGCAGGCAGCTTAGAAATTATTAGCCCGTAGTTATTGCGTTCAATTTGCCTTCACTGCCACGCAGGCAGCTTAGAAACAAATTGAGGCTGCTTTCAAATCAAGCGTGGCATTCACTGCCGCACAGGCAGCTTAGAAAAGAAACAGACACCTCGCCACCATCTTTCACAGATTCACTGCCGCACAGGCAGCTTAGGTGATGAGTGACCGAAACGTTTTCGTTTCATAGAGGGTGCAGCACTTCGATGTGAGGTGATACAAACCCCGTCTTCCTGACGCAGGTCAGGATCCACAATATCGCATATGTTTCAACATGGACCCTGAAACCAGTTCAGGGCGACGAAGTTGGGTGATTCGAACACAGGCAGCTTAGAGGTTTCGCGTATGTCTCAATCACCTCGTTCTTGTGTTCACTGCCACGCAGGCAGCTTAGGTGATGAGTGGCCGAAACGCTTTCGTTTTCATAGGTGGCGCGGCACTTCGATGTGAGGTCGTACACATTCCGTCTTCCTGACGCAGGTCAGGATCTACAATACCGCATATGTTTCAATATGGACCCTGAAACCAGTTCAGGGCGACGAAGGTGGGGAAGGTGGGGCAAGGGCGACGAAGGTTTAGTTTAAGATGAAGGATAGGGACACAGAGCGTTTTTTATGGCTTAGTGTTGAAGTAACAGTAGCAACTAAAAATATCGTTGTAAGTTGGGCTTACTATGCTGACTCAGGCGCTTTAGATATTGCTTTCTCAGGTTTATCCTTGCCATTTTGAATTTGGGCTGCGTGTTGCTGTGAATACATAAAAAACCATATGTGCCTTCTTCGCTGTGTCATTTTTTTCATAGTGCAAACCCTTTGCATGACTTATTTCACTTTCCCCGAAGGGGGTTCTATTTGGTACTTCACAGTGTACCGTGGGCCTATTTAATAGCACATATGCGATAAGGTGTCACAGTTTTGCTTATGAAATATTTTCTGGTGTTATGCTTATTTATTGACTAGGTTTCCGGTTTGTTTAGAAGCGCGTTAGCGGGCAATGCGACTTCGACCAATGTACCTTGGTTTAGTTCACTGAAGCATTTTATGGTGCCGTTGAAATGTTGATGAATAATGTTGTACGCAATGCTTAAACCTAATCCAACTGCGCCATCTTGTATGGACGTGGTATAAAAAGGGTCGAAAATTTTGTCAATGAGCTCAGGGGCGATGCCTTGCCCATTATCTTGACAGCGAATAATGAGACGTTGCTCAATAAGATGGTAACTCAAGCGAACTTCTTTAGAGGCCTGTTCGGTAAATGCATGCTGTAATGCGTTATGTATTAATATCAGTAACACTTGGTTAAGCGAATTTGAACTGGCGAAAATATGGAGGGAGTCTTGAGAGTCTAAGTACAAACTGATGTTTTTGGTTTGGGCTTGTGTTGCGGCTACTGCGATAACTTGTTTGCATAGTGTATGTAAGTCAATTTTACCGATTTGTGTATCACTGCTATTTGCTGCTACTTGTTTAAATTGTTGAATTAATTCGGCGGTTCTGTGCAGGTTTGGGGTCATTAAGTCATGTGCTTGTTGGTAGCGCTCAATAAATACTTCTAAAGTTTGGCGTTTAAGTTGGTTGCTGGTGAAATCGAGCTCTAGTTTTTTGAAGTCTTCATCTAATGTTGAAAGTGCCGTCATGGCAATGCCTAATGGGGTATTTACTTGATGAGCAACTCCCGCGACCAGATGTCCAAGACTGGCCATTTTCTCTTGCATAACCAGCTTTTCTTGGGTGGTTTTTAATTGCTCTACACTGAATTTTAGTTGATCATGTACTTCAATTAAATTTTGATGTGACTTGGCATTAGCAAGTGCAATCGCGGCATATGATGCGAGTGTTTCAAGTACGGTAATATCATTTTTAGAGTAGCTGTTTTCTCTAAAACTTTGCATACCAATTACGCCAATGACTTGTTTTTGAATGCTCATTGGAACATAAATCATAGAGACCGCTTGTGCACCGGTTTTGCCATTGCTGAGCGTGTGAATAGCTGAGTCTGGGTTTGGGTGATACAACTCAAATTGCAGGTCATAATTATTGATTAAAATACTTTGGTTATTAATGGCGCAATGTACCGCAAGCTGGCCAAGGTTATTCAAAGAGCGCTTATATGTTTCAAACCGTATACCTTGCTCTGTTGCAAACTCAAAGACCAAATGTTCTCTGTCTTGATCAATTAAGCCAATACCAAAGGTGTCAGCACACGCTATTCCGGCCATGTGCTCATAAATATCATGAAACACTTCATCTAACGTTAAATGACTGGTGAATTGCCGACCTATTTTGTTAATTGCAGCGAGCTCTTGGGTACGCTGACCAACTAATACTTCCAAATATTTTGCCCGAGCTTTAACAATATCAATGCGCCATTTAAACAACCCACTGATAATTAAGGTAACACTCATGGCAATCAGTAACTTAAACCACTGGGTTTGCCAAAATGCCGGCATAACATTGATAGGCAGCTTTAGGGGTTTAACTTGTCCAGCAAGGTTATTATAGTGTGCACGTACTTCTAATTGGTAATGTCCTGGGGTTAAATTTGTGTAACTGATCCATCGACTATTTTCATCTAAAGGCAGCCAGTGCTCGTCTAAACCAATAAGTCGATATTCGTAGGTAATGTGTTTCGCGTACACTAAATCAATAGCAGCGATTTGGGCACTGAATGTGCGCCCATTAGGGTCTAACGTCGGCACTGTATCGGTGGGTACGGCATAAGTCTTTCCTCCTTGTCGCCATTTACGTATCACAATCTCGCTGTTATGGGTTGGGGCATTGTAGCCGTCAGGTTCAACGATGAGTACGCCTCGGGTACCGCCAAACAACATGGCACGGCTGGTTTTTTGCGCATAAGATCCGAGCCAAGTTGTACCAATACTGGCCCCTTCGTCTGCGCCATATTGATGTAACTGACTTTTATCAAACTCTAAAATTGTGGCGCCGCTCCATAAGCGACCATTACTGTCTATTAATGCATTACCACCAGGTTTATAAGAGCCTAGCCCCATCGCGTTTTGTTTATCAAAAAATTGGGGCGTATCTGCATTGGCATTGGGAATTTCATCAAACCCGGTTGATGTGACCACGTATAACCCATCTGCTTTATTGGTGATCAACCCCAGTACATAATTGTTACTAATATCACTGTTATGGGCGCTATATTGTTCAAATAACGTGGCATTAGGTCTTAATCTAAACAATCCCAAATGGCACGTAACCCAGAGGTTTCCAAACTTATCTTCGTATAGGTTGGTAATACTATCGAGTAAAGGCTGGTTATCAGGTTTATTAATAAAATCGCAACGGGAGAATGCATCATTTATGATACATGCACCTCTGTTCGTGCCAACTGCAATTCGACCATCACTCAACCCCAATAATCGAAAAATGGAGACAGACTGTAACCCTGCTATTTTTTGTGTAATGGCCTTTTGGTTGGGAATATCAAGTCGCATAATACCCTGTGCATGTGTGCCAGCCCACACTGTGCCTGAGTCGTCTTGCGTTAAAGCGATAACGCTGGTGAGCTGTTCGCCGCTCACGGTTTTAGAAATATGGGCAATTTTACCTTTATAAGGGTTAAATATGTCGATCCCTCCATTTTTACTGCCAAACACCCAATGGCCGTTGTTGAGTATGGTTACGGCGCGGATATTTCCATTGCTTAATCCGGTGTTGGTCATTAATGAGTGGCGAATGTGTGCGAAATGTCCGGTGCTGTTTAGGTCTAAGCGTTGCAGCCCCCCGCCCCAACTGCCGATCCACAATGAATTATCAGGACCTTTAATTATTTTGCCTAAATCGTTAAAGGTGAGGCTAGATATGTTTGATGGGTCGTGCACGAATTGGCGTAAGAAAGTCTGTGATTGAACGTCAAACAACCAAATACCTTCACCGTAATTTGACGCCCAAATATATCCATCATCTGACAATACGGCATTTCTAAAATAAGACTTCTGCGCCGTGCTAGGCATGTTCTTTGGCGCTGATACATGGTTTTTACCATCCCAAATCCACAGTCCTCTGTGGGTGCTAATCCAGTAGCTACCGTGTTGGTCGGCAATAATGTCTCTTACATTTAAATGTGATACGGCAGCAATAGTTTGTACTGAATCATTTTTTATTTCTACCACACCATAGGTGCCTGCGATCCAAATAACATTGGGACTGGGCTCAAAAATACGATAGGTAATGCCGGTTATATTATGAGGTAAGGCATATAATTGACTCACTTTACCTGTTTTATCTAGTTTATTAACACCTTTGTCGTGCCCTACCCATATAGACTGCTGTGAGTCAACGAATACACTGCGTAAAGAGTTACTGGCCAATTTTGCAGGAACAGTTGTGGTGTTATAGCGGGTTACTTTGGCATTTTTAGGGTTTAGACTGGCCAGTCCGTTACTGCGAGTGGCAAGCCAAATAAGGCCTGACGCTTGCTCTGCGATGCTAAAAATATAGGAGCCCGGTAAGCTGTTGATATCGTCTTTTTTATGCTTATATCGATTGAAGTGATAGCCATCATATTCGACTAGGCCGCTTTGAGTCGTCAACCACAATACGCCATTATTGCTGACCAACCCTGAGGTAACAACCCCATTAATGATTTGCTCTTCATCATCAATGTTTTGAAAAGCGGGCTGGCTAAATGGGAAGTTAACGAGTGGGCTGGCATTGGCATAGCCAAATGCGCCAATGAGCAGAGTAAACTTGACCATTGCTGATAAAATACTATTTCCATAGCGGCTTTTCATCCATGCAACAGAGCAAATACGCACTGGTTTTCTTTTCATAGTTGTTACCCTGTTCGGGATGATCAAAGTATACGCTATCAGTATTAAATGCCAATTATTGCAGCATTAAAAACGATATGAGACAAATGAGGGAGAATTATGAATACCCACTTCTATTTCGTTTTTTAATGATGATGGGTGGTATTGCGTGTGTACATTATACCTATTTTTCGAATTACCTTATTAAAAGTAGGTACAACCGAGCACATATCAATAACGACTAAAGTGTAAGCCCCCACCATGTTATAACAATATCTAATAGTGTATAAGTATGGCACTTACAGCGTGACCTGCGCAGGTTTATATACATTAAATCTATGGAAAATCAGTGTGGCGTACAACAAGTAACAATAATAAGCACAGTGCTGGTGATAAAAAACACCAACACTGTGCTTATATTTAGAAGGTTTGGTTGCATTCATATGTCTCAATTATAAATTGAGCGTGTGGTCAATGTTTACATGAGCAATAAAAGCAGGGTCATGACTGACGAGTAATATGGCACCTTGATAGTGTCTGAGTGCGCTGGCGAGTTGGTGTTTTGCGTCAGCATCTAAGTGATTATCCGGCTCGTCGAGTAATAATATAGGTTGATTGGGTTGATGACTTACAATGAGCATAGCTAATTTCATTTTTTGCCCGCCACTTATATGCATTGTAATGGTGTGAACATGGTCTTTTTTGAAGCCAATACCTGCCAGTAAGGTACGCGCTTCACTTATACTAAGAGTTGGGCAAAGCGAAGTCAAATTGTCTAATACGCTGTGATTGAGCTTGAGCAACTGATAGTTTTGATCTAAACAAAAGGTCGTTGCATTGAGCTGCAATGTGCCCGACGTAGCTGGTATTTTTTGTTGTAACACATTCAATAAGGTTGATTTTCCAGCGCCATTGTTGGCACTAATATGCCATTTCTCACCCTCACGTACGACAAGATCAACGGTGGATTGTGTGCCATAGGGGAGTTGTAGTTGTAGCGCTCTTATTAAGGTTTTTCTTTTGCGGGTTACGTGCGACTGTAATGCAAAATGGGTAAGTACAGTGTTGGTCTGTTTAGCAAGGAGTAGATTGGCTTTGTGTGTTAGTTTAGCATGTTGTTGCATGGCCGTGATTTTTTGGCGCTTTGTATTGGCTGAGGCGTGGTCTTTTTTGGCATCCAATAACACTTTTGCTTGGCTACCTTGCTTACGTAAGGCATTACCTTGTGCTGCGCGTTGTTGGGCTTTTTCATGATTTGTTTGTGTAGCCAATTGTAACTTACGTTGTTCGCGTTTCATGTGATTAATTTGCTGATTTAAAGCCTGCTCAAGGCGTCCTTTGTGCTCTAAAAAATCGTGATAACTGCCTGAAAATGCCGTTAAACCATGGGGAGTAAGTTCATAAATTTCCGTCATTTCCTGCAGGAGTAGTGGGTCATGACTAACAATTAATATTGCGCCACTAAATGATAGCAATTGCTCAATCAGCCACCGTTTCCCCTGGAGATCTAAATGGTTGGAAGGTTCATCGAGGATGAGGGCTTGATGGTTGGCGTTAAACAACTGCCATAATTTTAATCGTGCAAGTTGACCACCACTTAGGCTACGGCAGTGCTGCCAGTAATCAGTACTAATATTAAGCGCATTAAGTTGTGTTTTGAGCTGCTCAGCCAATAACCAGTTATCACCAACAGTGGCAAAGTCTTTAGGGTCGCAACTCCCCATGGAGATAGCATCTAAGGCATGTAAATTCGCTGAAAGCCCTAAAAATTCGGCAATGGTCAATGTTGACGTGGGCGATTTTTCTTCGTGATGCTGGGTAAAATAGCCAATATTTGTATGACAAACCACGTCACCTTGAGTTGGGGGGATCTCACCTCGAATTACTTTAATTAATAAGGATTTACCTATGCCATTACGACCAACAAGTGCTGCACGCGATGCCGTTAAGTTCCAAGATAAATTGTGAAAAAGGGCGTCTCCACCTGAGAGCTGCAAACTGAGATTATGAATTTTAAAAATGGGCACAATGAGCCTCCTGATAAAAACAGGCGCAGTGAGGTAGTCAATATGCGAGATGTTGCGACACTGTCGCGAACTTATTTAATAGGTATAGAGCTACGCCCACTAACCCTGTAGATCCAAAAAAGAATGAGAATTCGGATAACAGGACTTAGTTGTTCATGACGGCGTACACTCCACAATAGAAAGAGGCACCCAGTGTAATGGATTTATCAATAAAAATTCAAGCGCTTACTGATGTTTAATAGCTGGCTCTATAGGCTTTTGGTCAGCTCAGCAAAGAGTCAAGAGCGTTTTTTGTAATAGAGCATCAAAATTACGAACGTTCAGTTATTATGGTAAAAGGTGACGTTTTCGTTATTCATGATGGTGATAAGCAATTGCATTGGTGAGGCCGTTGGCTGTGGTAGCCAGAGTACTCTGGCTACGCTTAGCGCTAAGGTCATATTAAGCTAGCAACCCGAGGTGTAATCCCAGCATTTCCATGCACCAGTACATAATCGTGTATCGTCGCATTGCCGCATTGTATCGCAAAATGCTTAATTTGGGCCACCTCCAGCTATTTTTGGTGTTTGCGCATGACCTAAGCCTTTACCTTCTTGGTATAAACATTTTAAGTGAGTCTTAGTCAGTTTTAGTTTCATAAGTATTTCCTTCTATTCTGATGTTAAATTACTACCCAACATAAATTGCATACAATATATTGTCAATGTGTTTTCAATTCATTTACAGTGCACCGCTGTCGGCTTGCGTCATATTATTATGAGTTTAATTGCTGTGATGTTAAGAAGCTTGGCCAAGCTATTACGCGTTATGGAAAAGTGGCGCTCGATGATTGACTGTTAAGGTTTTTAACTAACCTCAGGTTTGGCTAAGGGTTTTGGAATAGAAAATTTTTGCAAACAAACTTACGTACAATCCCATGATGATATTTAGTGCAATATCAAGGCGCTTTTATGCAGTAATAGCGGGCTATTACAAATGAAAGCAACACCGAGAGTGAGAAAAATAGCTTTATTGGACAAATTCGCTTATCCAGAGCTGAGGTTAACTAACGAGTTGCATGTTTACACAACACAGTGGATAAACAATAAGCGTTGGGATTACATGGCTTCGCAATTTATTTATGACACTGAATACACGCTAGTGGTGATAGGTACAAATAGGGAGGTATCGTAGATATAACAAAATGTGATTTCTCGTGTTAAGTTATTAATACGTGAACGGCAAAGGTATTACACTGTGTGGCAACAGCAGCTTGCATTACTCTATAAATCTCAATATCGTAAAATTATTGCGGTGCTCGTCAAGCTCTTTGGTGTTCATAATATTCAGCTTGCTGAAGATGTAGCTCAAGATGCTTTTAATAAGGCATTATTGAAATGGCCAAATGAAATGCCCGATAACCCCTGTGCTTGGTTGCTCACTGTAGCTAAGAATCAAGCCTATGATGTACTACGAAAACAACAAACCCACGACCAATATAGTATGCAAACCATAGCTTGGCAGGCCAGTAACACTCCCCTTGCACGTTCATTGGATGATGCTTTTGCTGAATCACAAATTCAAGATGATCAACTCCGTCTCATTTTTTGTGTATGTCAGTGTGATATCAATATTGAGAATCGCATTGGGTTTGCTCTAAATGTGTTATGTGGACTATCAAGCGCAGCGATCGCAAGAGCATTGTTACTTAAAGAAGAAACAGTAAAAAAAAGACTTTACCGCACAAAAAAACGCTTAGCACAAAGTCAGTTTGAACTGCCAGAAAACCATAAACTTAATGCGTCATTAGAGGCCGTTCACACCATTTTATATCTATTGTTTAATGAAGGGTATTTAAGCTCGAGTGAACGAGAGCCATTTAATGAAATGCTCTGTGCTGATGCCATTGGCATGACTAAACTATTGTTACTTAATGATGATACCTTTAATGGCGAGACCTTAGCGCTATTGGCATTGATGCAGTTTCACTTTGCACGTTTTAACGCTAGAAAAGATAGCCAAGGAAAAGTTGTATCACTTGATTTACAGCAGCGTTCGTTGTGGTGCAAAAGTCTTATCGGTGAAGGGCAAGAGTTATTAGCTTTGTCTTTAGCATATCAACCAAAAATGCTTGGGCGGTTTTTAATTGAAGCACAAATAGCGCAATTACATTGTATGACAGCTGATTTTAAACACACCCCATGGAGTATGATAATTCGTTTGTATTCTATGCTGTATCAAGTAACGGGATCTGCACATGCATTGCTGAATAAAGCGATAGCACTTGGTTATGCAGGGCAATGTGGTGAAGCGATTGGGTCATTGGAAAACCTGACTAACAACAGTGAATTTCAACAAAGCCATGCGCTTGATGCTACTTTAGCACACTTATATGCGCTAAAAGGCGATAGAAATATGGCGTTAATACATGCTGAGTTGGCAAAAAAAAGAGGTGGGACTATATTAGAGCATCAAATTATCCGGCAACAGTTGCAACGCTTGTTGGATGGTTTACATTGATTTAAATATATATGTGCAGTTTAATTAAATGTTATTAGTAAATTAGCAATAAATTGGTTGTGGTTTTTGTTTTTTTAGAATTTAATTTGTTTTTTACTTTTATTTACATAATGTGAATTATGATGTTCTTGTTTTTTATTTGTACCACTAAAGTCTAGCTATTAAGTATTAATTTATTTATATATTTTGTAATTGAGTCAGGAAGGCTCAAATTGATATTATTAAATTATAAGGTAATAAAATGAAAAATACACTGGTAGCAATTGCAGCATTAATGTCTTTCAATACGCTTTCTGCGGATTTAACCTTTCAAAACACAAATGAAATGAGCTATGCAGAAATTAACGATGTAAGAAATAAACTTTCTGATTCTGAATTATTAAAATTTGATAATGCTGTCAACATGCAAATGAGAATGGCTGTAGTATATAATGATATGAACTACCGATCTCAGTATCGAGTTATTGTTGAAGATACGCCAGATTTCCGAGTGATTGGTTTTAATGACAATACCACGGCAATTAAAGTTTATAATGCGATTGGTGTGACTGTTTATCAAAAGGCGAATTATGGTGGTCAATATAGAACGATCATAGGGGATTTAGCCGACTTTAGATTAATTGGTTTTAATGATGATACGAGTTCTATGAAGTTCTTTTAACGGGCATAGCCAATAATGAAGTCGACCTTGTTTGAGGCACTTCATTATTGGGTGAGGTTTGCTTATTGGTTTAAATCACCAGAAATACGGCCTTGGATATTATCGATACTCACGCTACCAGATCCTGCATCTGAAATATGTAAACTGCCAGCGTGGTTTACTTCTATGTCTCCCGAGCCGTCTTCAATCGTGACTTTACCCGCAATTTTTGCCACTGAAATACTGCCACTGTCATCTTCTATTTCAACATTCTTTTGTGCACGGTACACGTTTAAATCACCACTGCCATCATTGATGGAAATATTACCTTGCGCGTTTTTGATATTGAGGCTGCCTGAGCCATCTTTAATGTATATTTCACCCACTGTGTCGTGAACTTTCATATCACCTGAGCCATCCACGATATGAATATCGCCTTGTGCGTTTTTGATATTGAGGCTCCCAGAGCCATCCTTAATATCAATTGCATAGCCACCATTGATATTAATATCACCTGATCCGTCATCAATATTAATATTGTGACCGCCGTTGATATTGATTCCACCGGAATTATCTTCAATGTTGATATGGCTTGTTATTCCCTGAATATGGATGTCGCCAGAGCCATCATCAATATCCAACGCCATAGTCTCTGGTACATAGACGACTAAATCAATACGGGGGCTTTGGTTACCGACGACCCAGACATTACCACTGCGAGAACTGGTTTCCGCAATTAACTTGGCTGTGCTGCCAGAAGTGTCTAATGTAAAAGTGTACCCTGACCCGTCGTAAGTATAAATATCGGCATCAACTTTGATTTCAGACAGGTTTGGCGCGCCTATTACTTTTAAAGAGCCAGCACCAAGGTTGGCATCAAGAGATGTCAGTCCTGCAGTGCTTACTGCCAATTGTTGTGTTTCATGCTTGTCTGCTTTTGCCGCGGCACCGCCAACGTGAACAATACAGCCACTTAAGACTAAAGCTGCACATATTGGAGTAAGAATCTTGATCATCATTTTATTCCTTTGAAGGAGTTTGCTTTTATGTTGAAGAAGCAATCATAATGCCAATAGTTAACTTATTGATAATTAATGTTTTGTAGTTTTTTTATAACGTCCGATGCGGACATCGGACGTCCGTTTAACCAAAAAATCGCCTTTTTGACGAATTAATATTTAGCTGTTGTCGGTACACATGATTTGTCGAATTTCGACTTCAACACCAGGATAATCAAATATTGGGCACGATTTAGCCAATGTGGTTGCATCATTTATATTGTTTGCTCGAATAATTGAGTACCCTGAAACCAATTCTTTGAATTCAGCTGCAGCAATATCAGTTTCAACTTTATCATTTGAAAGTCGCTTACCTGAATAATCAAGTGGTGAACCGCCACTGACGAGTTGTTGAGTCGCTTCTAATTGCGTCATCCATAGCCCCCATTTTTCCATACTTTTGGCCATGTCTTGTTCTGTTGTATTTGCCATCCAATCTGGATCGCCGCCTTTATAAATCAACATAAATTCATTCATGATATATCCTCGTTTTATTAAATGAAGTGTAAGTGTTCTATAAGTAGACGTCGTGAGTGTGTTATCGAGGACAAAGAACAGACATAAATTTATTTTTTTATAGGCACTCAGTATTATGTTTTGACAGTAAAGCGTCTCAGTGGTGTTTGAGCACAGTGGTAGGCCTGTTTTTACGCTTTATAGTTTGTGTTTCGGTTTTTTATTGAGTTGAACTATCACAACCTTCATGTACTCGTTGATTGCCTTTATGCTATTTGACCAATTTTTTATCAGCCTTAATAAGAGCCAGGCTAATTTTCCGGCTCTGTAAATGGGGGCGACTGATGGACGGTAAGTCTTGTTTTAAATGAGGATTGAGGTGAATTGTTATCAAGGTACTTTTTCTCTTGAGTTTCATAGTGCTGGCGCTTCATACTTGATTCATATTGTTTTGATATATTTATAAATAAGCTACATATAAGGGGTTTTCGTGATTAAGTCGATATTTTTAAGCGCTATTTTTGGTGCTTGCATGATCAGTGGGCCGCTTGCAGCGAATGAGTTGTATGATGTAAAAAAAGCCATTCCCTCAGTGCATTTTGATATTCGGTACTTCGGCAGCAATAACTTTGTTGGTACTCAGATTGATGGATATTCCGCCCCCAATTGTTTGTTATCTATTCCTGCTATCGCAGCGTTAAAAGTAGCGCAAACATCGGCTAAACAATTTGGCTTGAGCTTAAAAGTGTTTGATTGTTACCGACCCCAGCGTGCAGTAGATCATTTCGTAAAGTGGGCAAAAGATTTAACCGATAATAAAAATAAAGCGATTTTTTATCCTCAAGTAGAGAAAGCGCAACTTTTTGAGTTGGGGTATATTGCGGCAAAGTCGGGTCACTCTCGTGGCAGCACATTAGATATCACGCTGGTTGATAGCCGCTCAGGCGCTGAACTTGACATGGGAACCGGTTGGGATTTTTTTTCTACGTTATCATGGCCTTCTTCTATGGAAGTCACCACACAGCAAAGAGCAAACCGCATGTTGCTAGCGAGCATTATGGCTAATTCAGGTTTTAAGGGCTTAAAAGAAGAGTGGTGGCACTTTACCTTGAAAAATGAGCCTTTTAAAAATCGTTATTTTGATGATGAAATAGCCGATAACTAAGCGATAATGTATCGTATTATTGCGTGATTGTTATTGGCGGTAATTTGACGCTAAGACAGAAAATATCGATTATTTGAGTTTTTTTGATGTGCATTTGATGAAAAATAGCACGTGTAGGCAATTAAATTGTAATGCCAAACTTAAAGTGACATCTGGTGGTTTTCGGTATTTTAGCGTGCATCTAGATGTGTTTTCATTGAAGTGGATGGCCTCTTTATTTGTTGTTGAATTTGCATTTATTTTGTGATTTATGTAAAAAATTTACATCTAACTCTTTCAATATCTAATACTAAATCATGTTTCAAAACAAGGTGGTATAAACAGCGAGTCATCACTTCTTTGAAAGTTAATCTATATACTTTAATTTCATAACCTTAAATAATAGGGCCGTTTTTATGAGGCTTTTATTGTACGCTGTAATCCTATGTAATTGATATACTATACCGCCTATATATAATCTTCCCAGCACGATCATTACTATTTCTTGAATTATTGTCAGTATTCCTTTTTTATGTAATTTTAGCGTTAATGCTTGGTATGTAAAATGCTAAATAAATATTTTCACATGATTTTTTATTCTACGTCATTCCTCCGATATTTAATTATAAATTGGAGAAGTGATGTTGGTTTCAAAGGATTATTCTTCCGCGGATATTCGCGCGTTTCGAGGACACAGTGATTTTTGGGTTTTATGGAGTGAACACGAAGAACGACTTGTGCGGTGTTGTTATAAATGGTTGCACAATGATATAGATAAAATAGAAGATGCGGTGGCGCAAGCGTGTGAAAAAGCATATAAAGCTTATACAGCACGTGAGGACGATATTGAGAACGCTTTTGCGTGGTTGTGTCGTATTGTACACAACACGTGCATGGACGTACACAGAGCGAATACCAAACAACAAGAGCTCGTAAATCAAGTCTCAGAGCTTCCACAGGAGTTTTTTTTTGCTGATAGCTATTCTAAAACATTAGAATCAGAACTTATTCAATCCAATATTTACCATCGACTTATGCAACAAATCTCCTATTTACCTGCTGAATTACGTCAGGTTGTCGAGTATAAATTTATGCATGATTTAGAGTATCCAGAAATTGCAAGTAAAATGAAGTTAAGTCAGGAGAATGTACGTAAACGGGTGCAGCTGGCACGGAAGAAACTGTCAGGCCTTAGGGAGGAGTATCGCGCTGGATAATATTAACTAACCTCAGCTCTGGATAAGCGAATTTGCCCAATAAAGCTATTTTTCTCACTCTCGGCGTTGCTTTCATTTGTAATAGCCCGCTATTACTGCATAAAAGCGCCTTGATATTAAAAAAAATATCATCATTGGAATGTACGTAAGTTTGTTTTAAAAATATTTCCTATTCCAAAACCCTTATCCAAACCTGAGGTTAACTATTCGTTTTTCGCAAGATGTTACCAGTATTTTGCGCGAAGGTTTATTATCGAATCATTTTATTTTTAACCACATCAAAAAATTAATTTCCTGATTTTTAAGTTTATAAAAAATATAGTTACTCTCCTAATAATCAATACTTATTTCACAACACTGCAAGTTCTCCGTTAGTTTCATAACAGAAGTTGATTCTGGTAAAAAACTCAGCAAATAGCGTGTATTTGTTGTACTAAAAAAATTGTTTCATATTACTTCATAACGGGAGTGATGTGGCGGAGCTTACCTGGACCTTTGATATGACGACAGAAAGACAATGGTATGTGGTGTATACCAAACCAAATACAGAGAAAAAATTTGCAGAGCAGGTTGAGCGCTTACAAAGTGACTGCGAAGTATTTCTGCCTTTAATAACTCAAACGCGTAAATGGAGTGACCGAAATAAAACTATCAGCACAGTATTGTTTAAATCATATGTATTCGTGTATTTAGATGGTAATGAATTTCAGCATATTAAGAGAATGGCGGGCTTTGTAAATTATGTCAGATTTAATAATCGGCCAGCGACAATTGCCTATGAACAAATTACCTTAATTAAACGTTCACTAAATACTGGATACGATATTTCAGTATTAGCGAACCGCTTAATTAAAGGCGCACGAGTAGAGATCATTGCAGGAAGCCTGCAAGGCTATGAAGGAACATTGATGGAGCTAAATAGCAAGCATGTTGTGGCGGTTGAAGTACATGGTCTTGAGCAAAGTATGCTCGTGAGTGTGCCCATCGAACTCATAAAAATTGTAGGAGAAGCGCACTATGGCTGAACTATCTCAACATGGGCTCTATGCATTAAAAGCACAGCTGATCTGTCACGAAGGCTTAGTGTGTAAGCCTTACAAATGTACTGCTGGTAAGCTTACCATCGGTGTCGGGCGTAATTTGCAAGAGCGGGGAATTACTGAGCAAGAAGCGGAATACTTACTCGATAACGATATTACTATGGTACTTGGACAAGTAAGTAAGCAGCTTCCAGTGTTTAATCAACTGTCAGAAGTACGCAAGTTAGTGCTGTTAAATATGGCTTTTAATTTAGGTATACAGGGCTTAAAGCGGTTTAAAAAAATGCTCGCAGCGTTATGTGTCGAAGAGTTTAATCTGGCAGCTCAAGAAATGTTGGATTCTAAGTGGGCTGAGCAGGTTGGGTATCGTGCCAAAGAGCTGGCCGATATGATGGCAAAAGGATAATGTGCTATGGCATCAATACAGGAAGAGCACAACGCTATCGTTGCCGCTGAGCGCCACTTGGCGCAATGTTTTTATGCATTTGGACTCGCTTTAAAAGAGGCGAATGAAGATCTAGAACCAGCTGCAACACAACTTCATAATGCCACGACTACGCTTGCCAAAACCACTCGTTTTTTAGGAGTAAAAGCGTGGTTTGATTTAACTGACTCTGAAGTTACGTTACTCGCTTTGGTGTATATTCAAACTCTGGACCCCGACTGTGTAGCGCCATTTATAGGTCTGAGTTGGTTTGAGCAAGGGCCGACTTTAAGCCTCGACAAGTTGTTAACACTAAATGATAAGTATCTGAGTAAACGTACATTATTGGCAGAAAATATTGGTTCATCTCGCTTATTTACATTAGGCTTATTGAATCAATCGAGTCACTATATGAGTTTATCTTGTGCAGTTCAGATATCGCCATTGTTACAGCAATATTTACAAAGCGGCTGTGTATCGAGCTCGGATGGCGCATTATTTAGTGCAATAAAAAAGTATGGCATTGACCCTGTTTTTAGCTGCAGTTTTGCCAAAGAACAACATAAAATAATCGCAAAGTATACGCTTTTGAACCATGACAATGCCGAACAAGCACTCTGGTATGGTATGCAATTAGCCGCTCATTCAACACTTTCAGTGAGTCAGTTCATTGGCGAAGCAGAAGAAGGAAAGCAGTACGATAGTCAAATACTGCAGGTGGAATTGGCTGAGTTACTGCTTAAAAATAAAGGCCAATCGGTTGTAATATATTGGCCTAATTGGGTGAGCTATTTACACATAGCCTATCAAAATTTGCGAGCCATTATACAGCAATTGCCGCAGGTATATATTGTCACTATGGCTGAACCGCAACAGAGAAAACATGACATTGAGCATGTTGATGAGCGTGTAATTGTGATGCCAACTCAAGAAAAAGTCGCAAGCAGCTGGTTGGCATTGGCACCAGAATCTCAGGCTAGGTTCGAAGCACGTGCTTGGCAATTGGCAACGCATTACCCCATCGCGCTTGAACGTATGAACACACTATCACAACATGCTATTCAATTAATGCATACGCCAGAAGATTATTGGAGCACATTACAAGCCCAATGTTTACAAACACAGAGTGTAGGGTGTGATGAATTGGCAAAGCTCAGTCAGTCGCGTTTTACTTTGCAAGATATGGTACTTGCCAATAGCATGGCACAACCATTAAAAGAGCTCGTGGCACGGGTGCGTTATCAAGCTGAATTAAAAGCGCGATTGCCTCGACTAAATAGTGGCTGTAAAGCGCTTTTTTGGGGCAAGCCCGGCACTGGAAAGTCGATGGCGGCAGAAGCAATAGCGGGAGAGTTACAGCTGCCTTTATATTTGGTTAACCTAGCAAATATTGCCAGTAAATGGATTGGTGAAACGGAAAAGCACTTAGCCAAGCTATTCGATTCAGCAGAGCGCCATAATGCGGTGTTGATGTTTGATGAGGCTGATGCCATTTTCGCCAAACGCAGTGAGGTAGAGTCAAGCCATGATAAAAATGCCAATATGGGAGTGAGTTATTTACTCCAGCGTATGGAGCATTACAGTGGTTTACTGTTACTGAGTACCAACTTTAAAGCAAATTTGGATGAAGCGTTTTTACGCCGATTTCATAATGTGGTTGAGTTTACTTTTCCCACCGAAACAGAGCGAATGACCTTGTGGCTGCATAGTTTAGGCGGTAATGCGGACGACGATTTACTCGGCGTGATAACGCCTCTAGCCCATCAGTTTGAGCTCAGCGCTGCACAGATAATAAATATTACCGAAACAGCACTATTACAAAGTTTAATGGCAGGTAGAGCATTAATAGTTCGCTCAGATATTGCCTGTGCGTTAAAGCGAGAACTGGCAAAACATCACGCCGGGTTTATGGCCCAACAAGACATTTTAAAGTGGTTACAAGGAGGGCATCATGGACCCGACGCTATTGTATAAATTACAGCAAGCATTACACGCGTTTATTACAGAACGAATATTGGCGATAGATCCGACTCAACAAGCGCTTTCGCAACCAGAACAAGGGGTTCAACTGAGCTTTAAAGCCCCTGATAAAGCATTTTTTGATAAAGTAGTCAGTGATATTCCTATGGTGAATTGTTATTTGATTGGCGTAAGTGAAGATGTTGCTCGTCGACAAAGTGAAATTCCGAGAATGGAAGTGAATGATACGCAGTCAGGCAGTGTTTATTATAAAGAACCTAAATTTGTGACACTTACCTATATGCTGACCATCTGGAGTAAAGATGAAGAAAAAAGTGCTGAAATAGAGCACTTAATTTTAAGTTATTTACTCTGTGGTTTAGGACGTTACGACTTTTTACCTGCAGAAATATTAAACGCGCATGATATTCAACTAAACCCCTATGGCATACGCGCCCAGTTATTTGGTAATGAGCAAAGTGACAAGGTCAGTGGTCAGGTTTGGCAGGCATTGGGTTCATCACCGAAACCAACATTACTATTTTCACTGTCATTACCTATTCCGGTATTTGAACCTGTTGAGTTACCAATTGTACGTGAAATAAATAATGTATTAGATAAAAAATAACAGTTACGCGCATTTCACAGTTAACTTCTCGAACAAGACCAAACTTTTTACTTATCCGTATTAGGCAATCTAACTAATGCCCAGCAGCTCGTGTCTGAGCGAAAAAACCAAAGGGACCAACATGAAACATTCAGAACTGAATACTGAACTCAGAGACTACTTTTCACGCGGAGATATACCGACACAGGAACAGTTTTATCAGCTCATTGATGCAGCAACAGATAATCAAGCGACGTTTAGCTTAATAGCACATTTATTTGGTATGACCGTTGATTGTGTGGTGACTGAGCAGCTAACGACGTTGGATGGCAATTTATATGAAGAACCAAAGCTAAAAAATTATAATTTGGCAACGGGTGAAACTGTGTTGATTTACTTGCAAGATGACCCAGCTGTAAACGGGGTTTACACGGTATTGATTGCTGACGATGTGGCAACACTAACATTGCAACAGCAAAGTGCTGATTTTACGCATGGATTATTATTAAAAGCGAATCGTTCACAAGGAAGCAGTGCGAGTTTTTATGAATATAGATTCAATGTAGATGATGCTATCGATGAGTGGGTATCGTTAAAAAGCTTAGATATACCTGAATATATGACTACACACTTGTTGAATGCTCGTTTACCCGCTCACGTTGATTTAACCCAAAACGGCGCAAACTCAAAAGTCACCGCTACGTTGTTCGATGGCAAATTTGACGGTCATTTTTATGGTGATGGGAGTGAGATTAGCGCACTAAATGCAACAGAACTCACATCAGGAAAGGTAAAGCCGGAACGGTTCAATTTTGCAATGGTAGAGGACATTCATAAAGGGGTTGATGCAAAAGTACTGAGCTCTGAGAGTGGTCGCTGGCTTAATCATAAGTTAGAAGCATTGGCCTGCCCACAATTGCTGAATATTCAGGTACGTTGTGCAGAAACCACCGAGTCTATTGATGTGTTACAACCGCCCACAGACATCGACCAAATCATATTAAATCATAGTGATTATGTCTTGCTTACGGCGCAAAATACGCCGAGCCAAAATGGCGTATGGCAACTCGATACACAAATGAGTCCGGCGCAACTCATTCGGGTAAATACCGCAGAGCTATCCTCTCTTTCGACGGGGAGTGCGATTGCTGTAAAGGAAGGAAGTCAGCATCAAGGTCAGGTATTTGTAGTGGCAGCACAATACAGTTATGGTCAAGCCGCTGAGTATTATTGGCAGCCCTCTTCGGCAATCGCAATGGCAGGTATTGGTTTAAAAAATCAAAATAACCAAATCAGCGTAGATTTTGCCTCAGTACAAGATGTACAAAGTGCGACGGCTGAAAAAGTGGTAGATGCAAGTGTATTAGCGGCGCAGCTTGCCGCGACCTCAACGGAGCTTACTGATGACTATACAGAACGAGTCAACACGCAAAAGCTCAGAATTGACAGTATTTTGTCAGCCAGTGATGCTGATAAAGACTCTTTTGCCGAAATTGTTACTTTAATTAACTCGGTAGACACAGAGTCAGATACTGCATTTGCTAATTACGCGCAAACGAATGATGCGCGCAGTACGTCGCTGGAAAATAACTTAGTAACAGAGTCGCAATCACGTATTACACAAAACAGCGCATTAGAGACGGCAATTCAGAATGAATCTCAAGTCCGACAAGAGCAAAATACAGTGCTCACTGAGGCGCTACAAAATGAAGTGACAACACGAGTATCTCAAGGGAGCGAACGTTATACCAAAGTAGAGTCGGATACTCGATATATTCAAAAAACCGGCGATACACTCAGTGGTCACTTTAATATAGAGACTGCCAATTTAGTCGGAAATTTGAATGTTGAGGGGGCCATTGTTGCAACTCACGATGTGACTGCCTTTTCAGATCAAAGATTGAAAAGTAACGTGATGCATATTGAAAATGCACTTGAACGCATTACACAGTTGCAAGGTGTGACCTTTACTCGCACGGATTTATCTGAAGAACGTCGATTTTCAGGACTGATAGCGCAACAAGTAGCCAATGTGCTGCCGGAAGTAGTGCATCAAGAAGGTGAGTACCTCAGTGTAGCCTATGGAAATATGGTGGGGTTATTGGTTGAGGGAATAAAAGCGCTCAATAAAAAAGTCGCTCATTTAGAAACCCAGCTTGAAAAAAATGATTGTTAATATGTGCTGCTACAGTGAGGAAAGAGTATGTCATTGCAAAATATAGGGGCTATTTCATTAGCAGATATCGGGCAAGAATATAGCACGCAGCCGCCATATGCGCTAAGCGTGTACAGCGAACATATTAATAAAATACCAGGGCAAAGTATTGCTGTTAGTGAGTTTTATGGCGCATCTGCACATACCATTTTTTTGCTTGATAAAGTATTTGATGTGTATAGCAATCGAGAGGCCACGATACCTATTGCCAATATTCTAGCAGGTAGTTTTGATGAGTATAGTGATGGTCAAGAGGCCATAAGGCTCGTGAATGTGTTAAATGCCCAATATGGCAGTGTGCGCATAGATGGTGTGAATGTGGTATTCACTTCAAGCAGTGGTGTGAACAGTGCAGCTCGGTTTGACTTTGTGGTAGAGAACAGCATAGGAGTTAGGAAGACCCATTTTGTCAGTATGCGTGTGTTGGCTATTCCACCGCTCATATGCAACCCTGATACCTTTAGCTTGCAGCAAGGGGAAACGCTATATGTGAGCGCCTCTCAACTGATCGTAAATGATGAAGACAGCTCTAATTCAGGCATCACTTTGGTGTCGGTTAGCGGCCCTATTGGTGGGAGTGTTAACCTAGTGGGGGATAATATCACCTTTATTTCTACGGGTTTGGCAGAGCAGCCAGCACAATTTACTTATCATATAAAAAATGGCTTAGATGAAACGCAAATAGGGACTGTGTTTATAAACATTACACCTTTGCCAGAGCTTGAAGCGTTTGTTTATCGCACCCAAGCTGAAGTATCTACTGCTATTGCCAGTTATAGCCCGCCAACAATGGAAGACGTATTCAATAGTTGGGCCCGGTTTGCTGGGGCAGCCTATTTCCCTGATGCAAATACTGCAACCGGGGAGGCCGCCGATTGGCAATTTTTACGAAGTCCAGATAGGGTGTCTATGCCAACCAATACTAGCAGTGGTTGTGGTTTTATATCACCGGATAAATTGGATAATTTCTCTTTTGAAGCAACACTCACTTCACCAGCGGCAGACGATGATACTATCGGACTGATTGTTGCCTTTGTACGAGAAGGCGGTGTTAATAAATTTTTGGCGTTAGTCAGAACAAAAGGCGGGATGGGGCCAAATCAAGGGTATGGGCTGATTTATAGTGAAAATGGACCTTGGCCACCGACTTGGGTGATTAATGATATAAATATTGATGGCGTAGCAGGTCATTTTGATGGTGCGAAAACCCGAGTAAAAATACAGCGCCAAGGTGATGTCATTACATGCTATACCACCAACTGGAATGACGTTGATAATTACCAGGCAGGTTCAAAAATAACCCTTGATTTAAATAGTGACAATCGCCTCAATATTTTTAAAGGGCCGCAGCAATATGGTTATTATACCCATTCACAAGCAGGCTCTACTTATCTAGACATTGATTTTAATGGTGGCTTAGATGCCAGTAAAATATACGATGCGCAAAACAATCAGTGCTGGGAATACACGGGTGGCAGTTGGCAATTGGTACAAGGTACAATACAAAGCCATTTGGGGTATATTCGCAAGGTATTTAACCCTGAAACATTAGAACGCTTTTTGATATCGAGTACTGTCATTACTCATTTGGGCTACTTAGTGGACGAAGCACAATGGATGAAAGAAAAGCTCATTGATCAGCGGCAGTACGTGCTTACTAGGCAAAGTACTGGGCAAAATGGTGCTGTAAGTGGCGTACGCGTACTGGCTATATATGCGCTGGATCAAGAACAAAGTAATCTATTGCTCACTAAACCAGAGCTGCTAACAATATCAGAGCATGTGCATCATGATAGCGCTTCAGGGTTCAATAATGTTGGTGTCAAAAACTGGTTTGAATCGCAGAGTATAGACTTAGTTGGTACTCAATTTATTGGTGGAACGGTGGTGCTCGAAGGCGGAATAGTTGGGCGTATCACGGACATTGGTAACGATAATGGCACCAGCGCTTATATATCTTATGACACTGCTACTTATCAATTATTTGATTTAACAAGCTCGTAATAACGTTTTAATTATTCTTGTGTTTATACCCATGGTATTTAAATAATAGTCAGTAATGCGACAAGCACAGGGTGAAGTGATGGCGAAAAAAACTTCACGATATCGTACTTCCTTACGTCATATTTTATCCAGTTAAAGCGTCAACGCGTATTTTTGAATACTCAATACTTTTATGAAATCGGTTTTACACACTGTCACTTATCTGCATAGCAGTACACCTTTATGTTTATGAGCCAAGCCAACATGGCATGCCATGAACATAATCAACAGTGCATTATCATTTATTACAGACGATGCACTCCCCATATTAGGAGGCCATTTATGGCGAATACACTATCACTATCAGCACGATTAGCATCTTTACAGGGCAATGTTCCTGGACGAGAAGATAAAATTATAGATAATACCGAACGCGCAAATTCACTTTATCGGTATTTGGGAATTATTCAGCAGGTTGAGACTGTTGAAGAAGTTGAGACGCCACTGTTAGCTTATGCAAACCCACTGGTTGAGGTTGGTCAATATGTATTACTAGTAGGTCAATCAGTCGGATTAAACAATGGTATTTATAAGCTTGAAGTAAGCGGTGATTTAGCCAAAGTTGAGCGTCCTTATGATGTAGGCAACATGGTTGATGACTTAAATCATAATAACGACGAGCAAACGGTATTATGGCGACTAACCAGTAAGGATGATGTATTAGGACAAGTTTGGAGCAAAGAAATTTACCACGATACACCCCCTGTGGCTGTGTAGCGCATATAGAGCAGCTCAATATAATTATGAGCTATTGATGAGTGTGCAGAGGCGTAATAATTCGTCTCTGTACATATTTTTATATACCTTCTATGTGCCATCAACGATGGAGTAAGGTAATAAGAAGTGTGCATACACTGGAGCGATTATGCCTATAGACTATTTCAATCTTAACGATATGTTTGCAAGCGTCGTTAGAAAAGCGCAGCACTTAGAGCGATATATAGGTGTTAAACAGGAAGTGGATGTTATTCATAATGACAACGTCGATATTAACCAAATCGCTTCACCAAAACATTGGCAAACCATGCATTTGCTAACGCAGCAAATTGATGCGACCCAAAATGGCGTGTATCTCATTCGTGAGACAGGGCAATGGCAGGCGCTACGTGGCGATTTAGAAGTTGGCAATTTGGTGACCAGTAAACACCCCGATGAATTTGGGCAATACACTTATTATGAGCTGGTGGCAAAACAAGGCGAAGTATACACTTGGCAGCCGTTTACATTGACCGACCTTAAATCGAACTGATGATGTGAATTACCCTATATTATGCAATTTTTGCCTTTGCAGTCCAGCGTATTTCGACGGAGCAATGCCTCGTCATGTTACCCCTTTAGTCAGAGTAATACAGTATGATCGATACCGTGAGAACCAAACTTAAACGCTTTTTTTCAGCGGGTGCCAAACCGACAGGGGCGCAATTTGCTGAGCTGATTGATCATTGTATGATTGGAGAGGATGATGGTATTCGAATCGACGAGCATGGCAATGCTGAACTAACCGACAACCTAACAGTACGAGGAGACTTAAGAGTTGATGGTACGGTTTGGCTTGCGAGTAGATCAAGTAATACCGAAGCGAGCGCAACAAATCACAGTAAGGGCAATGCACATAGCCTACCTGTAGGGGCCATTATATTATGGTTTGGTGAAGGCCTTCCTGATGGGTATGCGCTTTGCGATGGCTTGCAGGGACGGCCCACAATGTTATACGAACATTCAGTTATGAATAATAAACGTATGAATAATGTGCGAATGGATAAAGTACAGGTGGACAAGCGGAGCAGCGCTATGGAAACCCCAGCCAAAACAACGGCACTCACTGATGTGAAGTATATTATCAAAATTCGTTAAAGCAGTATTTTTCATTACTTACGCTTATTGTGTAAGCGATTTTCTCATTTCTATCAAGGAACCTTTATGTATCAGTCACGTAATCATGAACAGTACGAGCAGGACGTATTTCCCATACAGCGCCAAAGCATGAGCCGAGAAGCGCGTTTAAAAGACAACGTAGGTAGCATGATGGGCGTTGATTTAAGTCATGTTGCAGTGCACACCAATTCATCAAAGCCAGCGCAACTTAACGCTCACGCGTATGCACAAGGCAGCGAAGTACACATCAGCCCAGGTCAAGATCGTCATTTAGGGCATGAACTCGCTCACATTGGCCAGCAAATGCAAGGCCGAGTACAAGCCACTACCCAGTTTGCAGGGCAAGCGGTGAATGATGACCCAAAACTCGAGCACGAAGCGGATGTGATAGGCGCAAGGGCTGAGAGTATGTGATTTTTTGGGGCTAAGTAAAGTATTGTGGATCAAGTGACTTGACCCCTTTCCTTATTACTGGATGACGATGTTCGGCTGTTGAATGATATAAAAAGTAATACTAGAGGAATGCGGCAATGAGGGCCTTGAAAAATACACGTTAGTCATAGATAAACTCATAGGCGTGATAAATTGTGTGACAATGTTTAGGTGCAATTACCATTTTTTAATGAGGCCGTAAACATAGGGAAGAAGGGAGCAAGCAGCTTGATTCATTATACTTTTTCTACACTAAATGTCAGTCATCTAGGCATTCCTACGACTCAAGCACATAACTGAACCAAAAATCCATTGAAAGCGTTTGTTAGCCCAATAGTTATAGGCAATGAAGAAAGCCTATTACAACGATTAAAGAAAATTAATAAAGGTTTGCGATATGTATGCCCAAAAAGAGAAGTCAAAAGAAAATAGGAGTAAAGCGGTTGTTAATACAGTTGCTCAGAAGAGAAGTAATTTTAAGCAAGGATTTGGACCTGTTGATAATCGGCAAGATAAAGAAAAATTCGGGAGTATGAAACAAAATTTTAGTAATTTACCAAGAGTTAATCAGTTGGAAGGTGTTAATCAGCATATTAGCTTTAATACTTTTGCTCCCAATAACTATGTCGTTCAGAAAGTTGATGATTCTCTGGAAGAAGACGGTGATACTCACGAAGATATGAGTGATACTGCTTTTGACGTAGCGAATGAGACAATTATTTATGAGGGAGGTGGCGCTATTCAGTTAGCAAGAAAGCCTGATGCATGGAGTGGCCCCAAAGATGTAGGAGGGCATAAAGATCTTTGGTATTTTCGTGATGGTGGTGGAAACATAGACTTTCAAACCCCGCTTAATAACCACGGGAGTAAGGATGACGATAAATCTAGTATGAAAGCGAGCAAACATACCGCACTTGACACATTTACTAAGGGGGGAGCTTTGGTGGATTTAGGAACGGTATATGATACGAAAAACCGCACGGAGCACTTTAAACGCGCAAATACAATATGTAATAACAAAGGTATTAAAGTAAATGGCGGGTTATTCCCAATTGCTGGGGTGTCACCAGACAATTGGACTTGGCATCATTTATCAGCCAAATATAGAATGATATTGGTAAACAGAGAGGCACACAGAAGGTTTGGCCACAATGGGGGGGTTCATATTTGGTAAATAATTAATAGAACAGGCGACTTAAGAAATTGCTCTAATCTTACAGTTATCTATTTTAATTCGTCGAAACTCTACACCATGACGAAACTTATCGAATATGCAACTAGTGGCTATATCGCTAGTAAATAGGACGTTGGAAATTAAATGTGTGAGTGATCTGGATAGAAAAATCCAGCCGTCGGCTGCAATGTCACCGAGGAGGAGTCTGAGTGTGTATTAAGGCATAATGTAGCCTGATATTTTCCGTCTTTTAGTGTCTGCTTTGCGATAAGCATCGAATCTGTCGACCTGTAACTCCCCCAAAAAATGAAACAGTTCATAAGTAGAATTTTCCATTAACTAAAATAGGAAAATTTACGATGAGAAAAAGTAAGTTCACCGAAACTCAAATTGTCAGCATGATCAAAGAAGCTGGATCAGGTATTCCAGTGCCTGAAATTTGCCGTAAACATGGCATCGGCCAAAGCACATTTTACAAATGGCGCTCAAAATATGGTGGTATGGAAGCGTCTGATGTTAAACGCCTCAAAGAACTTGAAGAAGAAAACCGTAAGCTAAAAGATATGTTTGCAACGCTGAGCTTAAAGCACTCGATGCTTGAGGATATCATTGCAAAAAAGCTGTAAAGACAAGTAGACGCAGAGCTTGGGTTGAACATTTAAGATCCCAATTTAACGTCAGCATCGCATTTGCTTGTGAAGTGGCTGGGCTAAGCCGCTCAGGTTTTTATTACAAACATAAACGGCCATCAGATGATGAAGTTGCATTGCTAGCATTGGTCGAACGTCACCAAAGATGGGGGCTGCCCAAACTATTTAAAAGGCTTCGCAACAAGGGTAAACCTTGGAATAAGAAGCGTGTTGAACGAGTTTACAACATGCTAAAACTCAACTTAAGACGTAAAGGAAAACGCCGTGTACCAACGAGAGCGCCAGAACCGTTAAGTGCCCCAGCAGAACATTGAATGTACTCGATGACTTCAATCGACAAGCATTAGCGATTGAAGTTGATACCAGTTTAACGGCTGAGAGAGTAATTAGGACACTAAAACAGATCATTGCTTGGCGCGGCAAACCAAAACAAATTAGAGTAGACAATGGCCCAGAGTTTACTTCCACTATGCTTGAAACGTGGGCGATGGAAAACAGTATTAAGCTAGAGTTTATAAAACCTGGTAGCCCTTATCAAAATGGCTTTGTGGAAAGGTTTAACCGAAGTTACCGTGAAGAAGTGCTAGATTTATACTTGTTTGAGTCACTACAAGAAGTACGTGAAATCACAGATGAATGGTTAGATATTTATAATTATGAACGACCCCATGATTCACTTGGTGATATGACACCAATTAGTTATCTTGAGGCTGCATAAAATTCTGCAAAAGAGCTGTACTAAATTGGGTGGAGTTACACCATTAAAACGTCTTTTAGCCCAATTGTTATAGGCAATGAAAGAAAGCCTACAACAATGATTAAAGGCCAATTAAGAAGGATTGAGATATGTATGCACAAATAGAGAAGCCGAAAGGGCATAAAGGTAGGGCGGTTGCAAGTACTGTTACTCAAAAGAAAAGTAATGTGAAGCAAGGATTTGGATTTGTGGATAATCGACCTGAGACTATTATACAAAGGGCTCCTATGAATGTAGAAGTGACATGGGGGGTTACCCATCTAGTGAAAAAGACAGATGGGAGTCTTTTGGGGCGTGGGAATTACACAGATAACGAAATTGGTAAGAAAGGAGAGTTGATAAGTGGGGAAAAACTATTAATTGATGATGATAAAATCTTTAGATCTAGGCGAGGCGCTAATCAAGAAAACACCGTAAATAGGGAAAGAAACAATAATTCAGTACCCACAACGATTTGGTATCACGTATTGAATTCGCGTAATGAGGATGTCGCAGCACAGAAATTGTATATTCGATCAGGTACGTTTACAAAGTCGGACAAGAGCGATAACTTTGGGGCGAAACACCCTCTGAATGAAACACAAGTAAAGGATACACGAGCCACATCAAAATATGGTCAGGCTGCGGAAGAAGCTTTAGGTAGTTACGATCTAGATGTTGAAATCGAAGAGCTACTGTCACAAGTAAGGGCGGCTCCAACAAAGGTATTTTTTGATAATCGTCCTGAATTTAACAACTGGACTCCAGAGGATCTTCAAACTTTACCGATTGAAAACATTATTGATAAGGAAACTCAAATGCTTGATACGCATGTTCCCCTTTATCATGGACAAAACCTTAGTCATTGGGCCAATACTTATTTTATAAATGCATTTATGCAAAAAGCATACACTGACCCTGAGCTAACGGACAAAATATGGCTTCGTAACCCTTTTGATTCTCAAAAATTAAGGTTTCAGTCGGTAGCGGATCGAGCCAAATATCTTTCAGATTCTGGGGAACAATTAGACGTTAGCTCTGGAAAAACCGATAATGATCCTAATAAGGCGAGAGTTTTATTATCAACAAATCCCTCCTTAATGCAAAACAGTGATGAAGACGCAATGGAGTCAACTGCCGATTTTGTCTACAGCAATATGAGTGTTTTAAAACCAAGTGAAACGAACGCTCTAACGTCTTTGTTTGAGAAAATAAACCAAAAGGAATTGGGTGAAAAATATACTCTTGAAATTGATAGTTTGGTTCAAGAACATCTATCGATGGAAAATACGCGAGGAGTTTTGTTTCAGATTCTTATACCGCATCATGAAGTTAGAGATTTGGTGTATATATCAGGTAAAAATGGAGTAAGGGATCAGAGTAATTTAGATTCGCTAAAAACCCTAATAGGTATGCAGCTTGGGACTAAAGATAACCCTGTTAATAAAAATACATTGCAGGCACGTATTCTTATGGATCCGCTTATGGATCCCAGAAGAAAAACAGGGGTTAAGATAATTCCATATTTCGATAAAAAACCAGAAGTACAACGGGCAATCAGAGTAGTTATGAAATCAATCGATCAAATGGTATCCGCACTTTTGCGAAGTTTTGAGTGATTTTTTACACCTCGAAGATTGTTAACAGGGCAGGCGACTAAAGGAGTGACCAAATATCTGTAAAAAATAAAAGTGATAATTTCAAAAAAACAATGTGTAGATCGATAAGCTATCATCTTTGGGGTCAGGTCTTGCTTTTTGCCTTTTTAGTCCTTTCTCATCACATCAACTATACTCAATACTCCAACCATATATGTTCATGGAAGAACAATGGCAAGACCACTACGATTGGAGTTTGCAGGGGCGTTATATCACGTAACGTCGCGCGGTAACGAGAGAAAGCCGATTTATCTTGAACCGGCGGATTTTGACTTATTTTTAGCGCAGCTAGAACGAGTATGTGAACGGTTTAATTGGTGCATTCACGCTTATTGTTTAATGACCAACCACTATCATTTGCTTGTTGAAACACTGGAAGCCAACTTAAGTGCAGGTATGCGGCAGCTCAATGGGGTTTATACCCAGTCTTTTAATCGCGCTCATTGCCGAGTAGGGCATTTATTCCAAGGTAGATTTAAGTCTATATTGGTGGATAAAGATGCATACCTACTCGAATTAAATCGTTACATTGTACTTAACCCTATCAGAGCGAATATGGTTGAAACACTGGAGCAATGGCCTTGGAGTAGCTGGCATTGCGTGATGGGTTTAAGTGATGCGCCCAACTGGCTCGATGTTGATAGCCTTTTAAGACACTTTTCGACCAACCGCCAGTTGGCTCGTTCACGCTTTGCTGAGTTTGTTGTAAATGGAATAGGGATAAATCTGTGGCAAAACATTACTAACCAAGTGTTTTTAGGTAGTGATGCTTTTGTTCAGCGTTTTTTATCAAACGAAGAGATGCTGAAGGCTGATTTATCAGAAGTTCCTAAAAAGCAAGTTCGGGCGAAAGCATTAACCTTACGACAATATGAGCAAACCAGCCGAAATCGCAATGAAGCAATACAACAAGCCTACTCATCAGGGCACTATAGCCAAAAAGAGTTAGGAGAGTTCTTTAATCTTCATTATTCTCGGATCAGTCGAATAATAGCAAAAGGCAAGACCTGACCCCAAAGTTTGACCCCAAAGTTTCCCCCATTTTTTTTGAGAACTCAATAAACATACATTCGAAAATATAACGTAAATACGATGTAGGTTAGCAATGGCTAATTTACACCTTCCCTTACTTATTGCCTGCTATTTGTTAATTACGCGTAAATCTATCCAAAACTTTTTGAAGTAAACCTGCACCCCCCGAACTTTCAAATTCTTAAAAATGAGGCGACTTATGTATAAGCACAAACCAATATTAAAATCAGAGCCAATGGCTGAAATACCGACAAAGCGAGAGTCATATATAAACACAGCGCCAGTACAGCGAGCTCTTATGAAAGGCAAAGAATCGGTAAGTTATGGTGAATTTATCGCAAATTTAAATATAGTGCGCAGAGCTGGTGGTATTAACCCGCACAACTTAGCGATTGATAATATGTTTGCTCAATATGTATATCAATTTTTTAATATTATAAAGGGGCGAGAAAACATCGCTATAGGCACTGCGTTGCGAGGGTACTGGCGGGCAATGACAGAGGGGCATGACTATTTGCAAAGTAGTGCCGTGTCACAAGCCGCACTTGAGCTGGCTTACACTGGCAGTGAAAACCAACAGCGTTTGAGTGAAATATTGTCGGGGTCAAGTGGCGCCCTCACACTCATTTTTCGTGGGACTAACTCGAATCAAGCGAAGAAAATACTCGCTAATCAAACATTAGGGGGGGAGGTCAGTGCTGGCCAAGATTTGCCAAGTCCGGGTGAAGCCGCCGCAAAAGCACAAACCGGACTAAATATAAAAGAAACGGAGGAAGGCCGTATTGAGGAGTGGTCCACTAAGTTTGGTGGTTTAACAGGGTTTGCGACAGATGGTGTCATGCTTGTAGCCTTAGTAAATCGTGACTCAATTGCGACAAGTGAGTTATCAATAGGTGAGCAAGGCGCAACTGGTTACGCCAAGCAACCATTAGTCAGTGTTGCGATATATGAGATTGGGCGAAAATCAGAAATACCTGATAATGTGAAGTTTTTTGATACAGTGAAAAAGTCTTTCAATTTAGCACATGGTGGACAAGATAAGACTCAAGCTAAACCACATGTAGCTAAACCAGTAGCTAATTTTGATCCATCGGATAAATTTTTTGATTAATGTGAGTAACGCTATAAGTAAGAGGGCGTACAGCGGCAATGTATTTTGTTTCGAAAAAGATACGCTGTATTTTAGAGCTCTTTTGCTTTGGGTTCAGTGAGTTGTATTACTTTGTAAGTTGGGCAAAAACACAGAAAGAACGCGTAATTTCCAAAAAGATTACATGCTGTTTTTTTAGGGGGCGGCGAAACAAGCGGTTTGTTCCTACTGACCTTTGGGCGAATAGGATAAATCCAAAGTAAGAAAAGGGTTGAGATATGCATATGCAAAGAGAAAAGCCACAAGAGAATAAATGTAGTGAGGCTACGGATTCTATTGTGCAGAAAAAGTGTCATGTGAAGCAAGCACGTAGATTTGTTAATAGTTGGTCTAACTCAATTACACAAAGGAGGCTGCACGAAGCAAAGGAAAATAACCGCCCGAGGCAGATGATGGGTAATAATGATTCCAACACGATTGTACAGAGGATGGGGTATGAGCAAAAAGACGGATCAACGATATACTCAGAATTAAAAGAGGACGATAGCGAGATTAGTTTTGAAGGGGCAATTCGTAATAGTGAACAACAAGAAACAGCGATTAGTGCCCGTTTGGCTTTTAATGAAATGACAATACCCTTGGCGAATGTTCAAGCGGGACTGGGGTTTTTGGATAGAAAATTCAAAAGTACAACCGCATTGAATATACAAACATTGGATGCAACGCCAAGAGGCAGAAAAATTGGTCAGATATTAACATTTCACTTGGCTGAGCGAGCAAAAAATAAGGGTGTTCCGTATGTAATTGCAGGTGGCGTTAGTGACGCAAGAACGCCTTTTTATACCCCGCTTGGATTTAAAGATATGCTTAACGCACCGCCGTGGATCGATTTGGTACAGGAAAAGGCTGAATTGGAAAATGAATTACGAAAGGAATTGTCAAAAAAGCAAAGTGAACCACTATTAAAGCGGCATCAAGAAATATCTAAATTGATGGAGTCTAATAGAATTTACATCGCTGCAAATGATTTATCATCGAACTCAAAATCAAAAATGGATGTTGTTTGGAACACATCATTGTTTTGATTAGTAATATGGCTAAACTTTAAAGAAAGGGATTCAAGATATACGTCAATAAGCGTTAAACGAGTCAGTATATTCGATAATTCACAGTTGGGGGAGGTCTTAACGGATTGAGTACGAGTACACTTTTTATCATATGATGAGTTGTAGACGTAGGTGGAAAAGGTCCGTTCATAAGCTGTCGGCTAGCCAGCCTTTTTAATCACGCTGCGTGAAACACACTCTCGGTTTGATTACGTTGCTCCATCCTATAGTATGATGTCTTGTTACCATTTTTTGTTGATTGAAGCGCCGAAGGCGAGTTTAGGTATGGTTTATACAGCCGCACATATCCTTGTATGCCAATAAGTGGGTTGAAGTATGCAATTTGGCGCAGCGCATAAACGTCAAAGGATTTCGTTATTTAATGAAAAATCAAGGGGCTAAAAGCAGCCCCTTCAGTTTGAATTAAAGTGAATAAATGTGTATTTCTCGGTTTTGTTGCTGCTCGGTAATTTCCCACACCTCGACTGCGCGAGTGGTACCGCCAGTGCTTTTACAAGTAAGTTCATTTACGAGCACGTTGACAACGGCGTCGTACTTGGCCTCACCGTTGACGGTGATCACATCACTGTAAAAACCGGTGTTATGGCGCTCTGTAAGCAATGTTGGGATTATACCTCTAAAAGATTTGGTGTGGCAGAAGCCATCGGGTTCGCCATTATCAATATTAAGCTGGGCTTGATAGACAACGCTGTCATAATAACCAGGACGAAAGCCATTGGAATCTATCCAGTTTGCAACCGTCAGTTGGCTTGTGAAGCTAATTTTTGGTGCCGGTGCTAATTTGTGTCTGAGCGTTTGGCTATTACCTTGTTCGTCCGTGCAATTGGCTTGTACATATTTTACTTTGTCTTCATGTCCTCGAGGGATTTTTCCCGATAGGGTTTTGTTGGTTACTGACAACGTTACGATCAATGTGTCGGTATTTTGGTCATACACGGCTGCGCTTTGACAAGGCATGGGGTTGGTATAATGTGGCGTGTATACACTTAAATCATACGTAGAGCTTGATTGCGTTACCATTGCCGAAATGGGGGCGTTGTTATAATAAGTGACGCGGCCCGCGCTACCGTCAGTATCATAAATGAGTTGCGATGCAGCAGCATTATCGTTTGTAATTGTCAGTGCAACGCCTGTTGCAATGATGAGCATTAATTTTTTCATAAGTATTCCTTTTTATAAATGAAGCGTGAATTAAATGTAAGTTAAGTGTTCGCTTATACAATACGGGGTAATTTAATTTATGAATAATGAATTTTTTGCGAATTGTCTTTTTATAACATAATAATTTTATTTATATTACGATGTTTATCACAGCGCTGTTTTTGTAAAAATAAACTGTGATGGTGTTAAAGAATATTTATCTAATTAATATTTAAATTTCACAACGCAGTATAGTTCGCGTCCTTGTTATTGAGTCAATAATGACTTTTAAATAATAATTAAGGAATTAACTATGTCAGATAATAATTGTGGTTGTGCACCAACAGAGTCATCAACTATTTTTAACCCTGAATTTTCAAATCTTAAAATGAAAGTTGTTGAATATACTGCTGCAGCGGGTGATACCTGCTTCGATAGTTCATCGGTAGTTACGTTAGCGGCCGGTACCTGTATTAATGCAGATGATGTACAACTGACAAAAGCGAAGTTAAGTGAAGTGGTTTCACCTGAGTATTTAGATGTGGTTAATGCACTATTAGCTGGTGTTGATTTTGCGACGACGCCAAATACTTATACAGTTGATATTGCAGGGGCGATGAGTCAAGTCGATCTTAAACTTTTGATTAAGGTTAACGCTTTGACTAACCTACAAGTTGTGACACCATAACCTATAAATACGTTTGGTAAATTGACGCGGTTAGGGGTTACCTAACCGCTTTTTATATTGCTCTAAACAGCTTCGGTTGGTGTTAAACAATCGACTAAATCGGATTTATGGCTCGGTATTTTGAATTTTCTCAATACGCTCATCAAAACTAGGATGTGTGCTTAACCAACTAGACTCATCTTGGTTTTCTGTTGCGAGTTTTTGAAACACGGCGCTCATAGCATTATGGTCACCATATTGGGCTATTAAATGCTCAGATGCATATTTATCTGCTTCCAATTCAGCCTGTTTGGAGTAACTTTGCGTTATACCAATAATGGTACCTTGCAGTAACACATCTGAAAGTGCGGTAACATCTCCCAATATGACACCTAAGCCAACAAATACGAGGGAAGAACTGACAATAGATTCCATCACATGATTGTGTTCAATATGACCAATTTCGTGTAATAAAATCGCGCTTAACTCTTGTTGATCAGCTGCCAACGCGACCATTGCATCGGTAATAATAATGGTGCCGTTTGCTAGCGCCATGGCATTGGCTTGATCTTCCCAATTGCGAAACTCAAGTGTATACACATGTTGGGCCTCGCGTTTATTGTCGATTAATTGTGAAAAGAGTGTGCTGATTTCTTGCTGTTTAAGCTCACTCAATTGGGTTTTTGAAAGTTCAGTATCATCGAGGGTAGTCAGGGTATGCTTATCGACGGCTTGATAAACGGGCTGAGGAATGGCGACGGCAATCTTTTGGGCCAAATAGGGAATCGCTTGGGTATAAAGCTGATAACTTGCAAACAAAACAACAAGCAGGGCGCTCATTGCGATCCATAGCCACTGCTTTTGTTTTTCTTTTCGTATCCTATGTTCTAGGTTGGAGTTCATTGATAACGTTTTCCATCACTTTAATATTGTGCTTTCTGATAATTGTTTGGCTACGAAAAAGCTGAGGTAATTCGATGACGATGACAAATAAAATAATAAAAAAGCCAATGCTCGATAGGGTCGCCAAGCCGATGAGCATAAGGGCCAAATTCATTATCCCTTTTAATGTTTTACCTAGATAGAAATGATGTAGCCCAGCCGCGAAAAAATAATTTAAGACGGCATAAGTATCGGGGTCTTTGACGAGCGTTTGTTCTAATTGATAGTAGCGTTTTCGGGCCTCTTGCGGTAACAATGAAACGGCTTGACGCAATGCTTCCTCTTGGTCTCTTAAACTCGAATCATCCATTTTTCTCTCCTAAGGTAGAGGGTCAGATTTAACATCAACACAGTCTGGGTCGTTACAACGTCGAATGCGATTTATTCCAAGCCGTAGGCCCTTTCGTAAGCCATATTTCTCAATTGCTTGATAAGTATAGGCAGAACATGACGGTGTGAAGTTACAAGATAAATTAAAGTGTGCTTTGGCGCCGCCATTGGCCTGATAAGCGGCAATGGCACGCAACACAAAGCGTTTAAGCACGTTTTCGGCCAAGCGTGAGAATAACAGCTTCACGGCTCCAAAATAGCAAAAAGCGTTTATTTTCTATGACTTGAAATACAAGCTGCCAGCCGTCTTGTGCTTCGCGATTAAGCGTGGCTTCTAGCTTCTTTAATGGTAAACCACTTGAGCCTAATAATAACGTACCACAGCCACCTTCAACGACATGGATCACTTTATATTCATCATATTGAGTCATAATACTTCCTTGATTTTATTAATTATACAGACGTATTTTATCGTTACAGAAATAAGGAAACAACCATTTTGTTTTTTCGCGATGGGAACTATTACCTCGTCGCTCTGAATGTGCTTTAGGGTCTATGCTGAGCGTGGTGTTCGAAAACGAACTTTGGGGTAAAGTCTACATGGATCCTGACCTGCGTCAGGAAGACAGGGGAGTCGCTAATGTTTTGTGGGAGTCTCTAATACCATATCTGCGTCATTAATATCTTGTCTGTGTCATGAATATTTGATCGGCATGATTAACACCTCGTCGCCCTGAACGTGTTTCAGGGTCCATGCTTGGTTAATGTGCACGGTTAAGCGCTTTGGAAATAAAGCAGATGTGGATCCTGACCTGCGTCAGGAAGACAGGGGAGTTGCAAGTATCTTATCAGTGTCATCAAAATGTTGTGTCATTGCTCCCTTGTCACCATGAACGTGTTTCAGGGTCCATGTTTGGCCAACGTAGAGGTAGAGACAAAGCCCTTATGTATCCAAAGCTGCGTTAGGAAGACAGGGAGTCGTTAATACCTCATTCTCGTAGTCAATATCTTGTGAGAGTCACTAATATCTGGTTGGCATGATTAACACCTCGTCGCCCTGAACGTGTTTCAGGGTCCATGCCTATTCAGCGTGCACGGTTAAGCGCTTTAAGAGCGAGAAAGTAATCACATGTGAACGTTGATTTATCACAATGCATAAATAGCCGCGTCTTAGTCATATTGAGTAATTCAGTGTGAGTAAATATCTATGCCTCTTGTATGTGTTGATGGAGCGGCCATAAAAATCACGGTTAATGGTGCACAACAATTAGTGAAAACCACGGATAACATCCCATCGGCGACAAAAAATAAACTATCGCAAGGAAAAAAGCCGGTATTAACGGAAGACGACGTCAAGCAGTGGCTGCAAAAGTTTCAATCAAATTATGATAATGCGGCATTTAAAGGCGGTATTGCGATGGGAAAAGTGATCTCAGGAAAACCAAATTTAACCGTTAAGGGAAAGTCAAAAACCGCATTGGTGACTAAAGATACCAAAATAATGGCGATGTTACAGGTATCTAAGCCAGCACAAAACCCACAGGGTGTGCCAGATCCGGTACCCGTGATCAATATCTCTATTGAGTTTACTGATGCCGCACAAACCAAGCTGACAATTGCATAGTCAAGTCTTCGCTAACGTATTTGTTACTTGGTTTAAGCAGAGTCGCCTTGAGCATGTTTCAGAGTCTATGCTTAGCGTGGTATTCGAAAACAAACTTAGGGGCAAAGTCTACATGGATCCTGACCTGCGTCAGGAAGGTAGGGGAGTCGTTAATGTGTTGTGGGAGTCGCTAATACCATATCTGCGTCATTAATATCTTATCGGCGTCATTAATATCTTGTCTGTGTAATGAATATTTGATCGACATGATTAATATTTCGTCGCCCTGAACGTGTTTCAGGGTCCATGCTTGACCAATGTATCTGGTTAAGCACTTTGGAGGTAAGTCTACATGGGTCCTGAGCTGCGTCAGGAAGACAGGGGGGTCATTAATGTTTTGTGGGAGTCTCTAATACCATATCTGCGTCATTAATATCTTGTCTGTGTCATGAATACTTGATCGGCATGATTAATATCTCGTCGTCCTGAACGTGTTTCAGGGTCCATGCTTGACCAATGTATCTGGTTAAGCACTTTGGAGATAAAGTAGATGTGGATCCTGACCTGCGTCAGGAAGACAGGGGAGTCGCTAATGTGTTGTGGGAGTCGCTAATATCTTATCGGCGTCATCAATATCTTGTCTGTGTAAGGAATATTTGATCGACATGATTAATACTTCGTCGCCCTGAACGTGTTTCAGGGTCCATGCTTGGCCAATGTATCTGGTTAAGCACTTTGGAGGCAAAGCAGATGTGGATCCTGACCTGCGTCAGGAAGACAGGGGAATCATTAATGTTTTGTGGGAGTCGCTAATACCATATCGGCATCATTAATATCTTCTCGGCGTCATCAATACTTTTTCTATGTAAGGCGCTCCTTGTGAGCGGCCTAACAGACTTCAACAATTTTAACAGCTGATTTTATCGTAAAGAGGAAGCAATATGGGATTTTTATCAACTCTATTCTCTACCAATACACAAGCCCCCATGGTTGCCATTGGCACATTATTAGATGAGCTTTTTACCAGTGATGAGGAAGCACTTAATCTGGCAATATTAAAGCAACGAGTCGCTCAGCAGCCTAATTTAGTACAAAGCACGGTTAATCAGGTGCAAGCCTCTCACCGCAGTTTGTTTGTTGCAGGGGCGCGGCCATTTTTAATGTGGGTGTGTGGCCTCGGGTTTTTATTTGCATTTGTGATAAACCCCATTTTGCAATGGATTTGGCCCGGTATCGGCACTCCGAGTTTGCCTTTAGATGCCATGCTAGAACTCACGCTCGCCATGCTAGGTTTAGCGGGGCTGCGTACTGTAGAGAAGTTAAAAGGCGTGGCGAAATAAGTGTGAAATGTTGCCAAATATCGACCAATTACCGTGTCACGTTTGTAGTCGCAATTAATTTAAAATTTAAATTCACAGCCATCGGTTGATGGCGTCTTCATTGTACAAAAAGATAAATACGTACACATCAGCTGGGACTGATGTGGCGGAGCCGTGGCAAAGGCTCACTGTCTTTTGGGGAACAAGTTTGGCCCACAGGTTAAGTTCCCAACCACGGCGCTTGTGGGTATGCCTTTAAAATAATCGAACTTGTTCCCCATCCCTTAAATTCTTGCCGACTCGGCGCTTAAGAATATGTTTATTCAACGAAAGGAAACATTATGTCTCAATACAAAACCCCTGACGTCTACGTTAGAGAAAAGTCGATTTTGCCTCCTTCAGTGGCGGAAGTCGCTACGGCAATCCCCGCGTTTATTGGCTATACCACAGCACAAGATCAAGAGGATTCAACGAAAGCTTTATTTGAAAATATGCCAGTGCGCATAAAAAGTATGGTTGAGTTTGAAGGTCATTTTGGAGGGCCGCATCAGGAAGGCTTTACCGTTATACCGAACTCTACGGGTGGCTTTGATATTTTTGAAAGTGACGACGATACAGATAATACTAATGATACAAACAACCCGTTAATTGCGGCTAAGTTCTTTTTGTATCAAGCAGTAAGCCACTTTTTTTCTAATGGGGGCGGCGCGTGTTACATCGTGAGCGTTGGTTTAGCTAAAAACGGGTTAATTGATGCGAAGGATAAGTTTGTCGCGGCAATCAATTTGTTAAATAAAGTCGATGAAGTTACGTTAATTTCTTCTCCAGAAAGCATAGGTTTAGATAAAGTAGATCATTATGAAGTGCAAAATACCGCATTAAAACATGCAGCAAAACGCATGGATCGATTTGGGTTGGTTGATGTGCAAATGCAAGGCCCGCAATCAGGCCGCTCCGAAAGCGAAAATGATGCTCAAGAATTGCGAGCAAACATTACGCAGGGCCTAAAGTATGGTGGTGCGTATTACCCATATCTGCAGACAAATATAGCGCGTAGTTATGCCGAAGAAAGTGTTAAAGTCCACTCTTCAGTACCTGTGGTTATCAATAATACCCCTAGCTATAGTTTAGAAGTCTTTTTAGGTGCTAAGGACTCTACTGCAATTATGTCAGTGATTGATGATAATTATACTTATACGTTAGGGGATGTCACTCACGTCGCCCATGTAGATCAAGTATATATCAAAGCAACAGCAGGCCAATATTATTCATTAAAAGGACTTTATGAAGTCGAATTTGATTCAACGAATAAACAATTTAAGAAGAAGGAAAGTGGCACTTATTTTGCTGCAGCCAATTTAATGTATGGAGAGCCTACAGGTGGTGTACACAAGCTCTCTGATTTAGGGGACCCAAATTATCCATTTGCTTCAGCTGAAGTGTATAACATGGTTAAATCTCGTCTCGCTAAAAATTATCTTGTACTTCCTCCGTCGCCGGCAGTAGCTGGTGCCATAGCGAAAACGGATAAGGAACGCGGAGTATGGAAGGCACCCGCTAATGTCGCATTGGCGCAGGTGTTGGCTCCGGTACTCGCCATTGACAACGACGATCAAAAAAATCTGAACGTTGATGCTACTTCCGGCAAATCAATTAACGCTATTCGTAGCTTTGTGGGTAAAGGCACTTTGGTTTGGGGCGCTCGTACGCTTGCAGGTAATGACAATGAATGGCGTTATGTATCTGTCCGTCGTTTGTTCAATACTGTCGAAGAGTCGATTCAAAAAGCCACGCACTTTGCGGTATTTGAGCCAAATACACCGTTTACCTGGCTAAAGCTTAAAACCATGATTGAAAGCTACCTCGAAAATCTGTGGCGAGCAGGCGCATTTTTTGGTGAAACTCCAGAGCAAGCATTCTTTGTCAATGTGGGTCTGGGCCAAACGATGACCGAAGATGATATTAACAATGGCATTATGAATATCGAAATCGGTCTAGCTGCGGTGCGACCAGCAGAGTTTATCGTCTTGACTTTCTCACATAAAAGCATAGAAGGCTAAGCCCTCTAACTCAATGATTGGGTGAGGTTATGCATTCAATCAATACACCCACTCAATCAATCTCATTTCTTATGGGCAGATGCTGCTCACACAATACAAATTTTGGAGTTTATATATGGCTACAGCAAGAACGGATATTGAAGCGGAGTATCCTATTCCAGTTTACCGCTTTGTGGTAAGTTTTGGCGAAGAGAGTATCCCGTTTTCAGAAGTTTCTGGGCTAGATATTGGTGTTGAAACAATTACTTATAAAGATGGTCATGGCAAAAAACACATGCCTGGCCAACCGACAGATGTGAATATTACCCTTAAGCGCGGCTTAGTACGTCAAAAAAGTCAATTTTACGATTGGATTTCGTCGATTAGCCTAAATTTGGTGGATAAAAAAGACATTACCATTTCATTGACGAATGAAGATCGCTCCCAACCGTTAGTAACGTGGAAAGTGATTAATGCCTTCCCTAAAAAGCTTACAGCGCCAAGCATTAATGGCGGCTCAAATGAAGCCAGTGTTGAGTCACTAGAAATGATGGCTGACGATATTAAAATCGAATTCCATTAATCATTACATTCTCCTTGTGTCAGGCACTTCGGTGCCTTTTTAGGACATATTATGATCCAAGATCTAGGCATTCCTTTAGTAGGGTATCGATTTGCAGCAGTGATCATGACTGCCGGCATTCCTAACCCTATAGATATATTCTTTAAAGAAATTAGTGGACTAAAGTCAGCTCGAGGCGTGGAGCGTAGCGGAAATCGCGTATCTATCGCCAATACAAAGCAAGCACGGACTTTGGTTCTTAAGCGTGGGGTATTGAAAGTACCAAGCACGGTACAAGAAGGTAATTTAGTGAATTTGAATTACTGGGATATGTACATGATGCGTAACGATATTCTAATTACGTTATTGAACGACAATAATTTGCCGCTCAAAGCATGGTTTGTACAACGGGCGTTTTTAGAAAGTTGGGAGTGGGACAGTCTGGACGCAACTCGGAATGATGTTCTGATTGAGTCTATGAGTTTTAGTTATAGCGACTTAAAGTCAGTATCGATCCCAATTCCCTAATGATGTGTGAATGCAAAGGAGAGAGCGTGGATATTAAATGTGATCAAATTCAAGTTAAAGCAAAGTTAAAGACACAAGAACCGACTTCGAGTTCAGCTTCTGCCGATGTGGATAATGGCGAAATTAATGAGGCATTAACACCGGATGAAAATTGTGAATGTGCCCCTGAGAATGAAACACTCAATGAAGATGATTTAGCCAGATGGTCAAGCAGTGTTGCTGTGGACCTTAAACGCTATGTTGATCTTAAATTTGCACAATTTGTAAGACAAAAGAGGCCATAGATAATATGAAAAATAATGGCATAACCGCGGATGGTTTACCGCTTTGTAAAATTACCTTCTATACAAAAGTTGAACGCGGAGCAGGTAATAAAATTGCTGAATTGACGCTCCCTTACGATTCTAATTCTTTGCAAAGTTCGTACAAAAATAATGTAACCAGTTCAAACGTTGTGGGGGCCGAAAGTGGTGCCAGTCAATATCAAAAGTCGGCACCATCTACTTTGAAAATGACTTTTTTATTGGATGACTCCGTTGTTGAAACACCCAATCAATTGCTTCAGCGTGTAATGGGTGACAATACGACTGAAACACATATAAAAACGTTATTGAAATATGGCACTGCGGTACAAGGGAAAACCCATGTGCCTGCGTTTGTGACAATTACCCCACTCAATATGGCACTTAATGCGGGCGCTGATGGCAGCTTTAGCGGTATGTTTTCCGAGGTAGAAGTCAAAAATGAGCTCGTTGATAGCAAAGGCCGCCGGGTGAAGGCCCAAGTGAGTTGTTGTTTGACGGAATGTTTATCAGAGAAAGAAATAAAATTAAAGTCAGGGAAAAGCTCACCAGATTTAACGCATATTTTTCAGCTTAAAGCAGGTGATAAGGTGTTGGTACAGGCGGCGCAGATCTACGGCTCTGCGCAATTTGTTCACCACGTTGCATCAGCAAATAATCTGGCATCAGTGCGACGGGCAGAGATCGGTCAGCAGATAACTTATCCCCCGTTGGAGCGATAGCATGGATATACGGTATACCATTACAGTGGCAGGTAATGCGGTATCTGAAAAAGTCGCCGTGCGAGAGATAAAAACGTGCATGGGAGTGAATCAAATTTCGCAACTGACGCTACTCATTGAAGATGGTGATATGGCGGCCGAGTCGTTTTTTACGACGGATGCTGATTTATTCAAAATGGGTAAGGAAATTGTTGTCAAAGCGGGGATTGCAGAGGCGCAACAGCAGATAATTTATATAGGCGTTATCACCGAACAATCGATTGGTTATGACCGTGCAACTTACCTTCAGGTGATTGCGCGTGGCGACGTTAATAAGCTTTGCCAAGCAAAGCTAAGTAAATTGTATGACCCAAAAACATCAGATACTGACATCATTACGGATTTGCTATCTGGAGCTGGGGCGAGCGCAGGTAAGATTGCTAAAAGTGAGATTAAACACCATCAATTTCTAATGATTGAGCAATCGCCGTGGGATATGTTGATGCATCGGGCTTTGGTGAATGGCTTTGTATTATGCGATGAAGGCAAAGCTGATGTTGTTGACCTTAAAAAACACCAACCAGGCACCCATACGTTTAATTTGGCAATGGATGGATGTATTGACTTTGAACTGTCTGTAGACACAAGCAGCCATTTAAAGAAAACACAATACACCGGTTGGGATATAAAAGAGCAAGCCTTGCTTGCGAATGCAGATCCTCTTGCGAGTAGTTATAAATATCCAAAACATGCAGATGCCGATGCCGCGTTTAGTTTGCCTGCTCAGTTATGCCATGCGCAAGCCCCCGTTGATAAAACTGAGCTTGCCGCGAGTGCGACAGCGGAGGTCAATTTTCGTTTGTTGGATATGTACCAAGGTCGCGTTCGCATTGATATGTCGAGTAAAAAAGCATTAAAAGGGGTGAAATTACTCGATGCGTTAACTGTATCTGGCGTTGGCAAGCTCAGTGCTGGAGAGTATTTAGTGGGGGAAATTCACCACCATATCAGTGACAGAGGCTGGTACTGTGAATATGTATTGGGTGTGCCATTAACACGAACACTTTGGTCACCATGGCAGACGTTACCTCCAGCAGCCCCTGTTATGGCAAAAGTGGCCGCTTTTCAAAAAGATGATGAAGCGTTACAACGCATTCCGGTGTTATTACCAACGGCAACCAACAAGAAGGTCGTTTGGGCGCGATTGTTAACGCCGTTTGCAGGCAAAGAGGAAGGCGTTTTCTTACCGCCAGACCTTGATACTGAAGTATTGGTGGACTTTATTGGAGGCGATGCACGTTATCCTGTGATTATTGGTGCATGTCATAACCCAAAAGTCATGCCGCCTTTTGCATATGATGACAAAAATGAACAGCGGGGCATCTTTTTTAAAGAACCAGCGTTGGCTGTTCAATTTACATTAAAAGAACCGCACTTACTGCTGAAAGGTAGCAAAGATCAAACAATTACCTTTGGGCAAAAGCAAGGCTATGCCCTTGCGCAAAAAGATATGGCCACGATAACAGCAAAAGACACGCTTAATTTGATGAGTAAAGATAAAGCGATGGTTGATTTAAGTAAAGATATTCACCTCAAAGCGGATGGCAATGCCACCATAGAAGCCAAAGCGACAGACGTTAAATAGTACATAAAGGAAAAATTCATGTCACAAAGTGCATTTTTAGGACAAGGCTGGGCGTTCCCTCCACGCTTTGCAACCTCCGAGTCAGGACCCGCTATAGCGTCAGGTGAAGTTCTATTGCAACAAGCCATCTATTTGGCGTTGCACACGCTCATCGGCGAACGTCCACTGTGGCCCGAAATGGGTTCTGGGTTGTCTAGTTTTACTTTTGCAGAAGCCGCAGAGCAAAGTTTAGCAGATCTAAAACAAGAGATAGCGACTGTATTACTTAATTATGAGCCAAGGATCACATTACAAGACATTGTATTTGATAGCTCAGCGTTATATGACGGCATACTCACTATTGAATTGCAGTATTTGATTCGCCAAACGAATAGTCGCAGTAATATGGTTTTTCCTTTTTATCTACTTGAGCAATCTGTATAGCTTCATTGATTGTTACTTGGGCTCAAAGAGTTCACGTTTTACACCTCTCGTTCAATGCGCAACGCTTTTGAACTGCATATTCAACATCGCTTCGTACGCTAAAGATGACGTTAACCTAATCGTACCGAATTTTTCGAGTTTATGCGCTGTATTCATTTCGTGGTTATTGCAAAACCAGCACCTTAGCTTGGATTTGTAGGCATTGCTTTAATTTTAGAATGATAACTTAAGGTTTTATCATGACTGAAAAGTCTAATTATCCTGTACATATATTATCCCCTTTACACCAAGGGTTAAGCCAATCTCAGCGTCGTACAGAGCCACTGTCGAGTGCTTTTTTTCAAATTGAAGCACGCACGATTGAGCAGTGGTTGGTGTACCTGCAACAGCTAGCAAAACAAGTACGTTTTATTGATGAAGCAAGTGTGCCGAATTTACAGACTTGGGAGCAGGTTTTACCTGATGCCAATCAGTTAGCATCATTAGCCAACATGCTAAAAAACCAAGTTGTTAGTACTGATACTCAGGCATTGGCGAGTCGACCTGATCTGGCGTTATTGCTGACGTTCATTGATTTGTTACAACATACAAGTGCACAATTTAATGCGTTTGTGAGTCGGCATTTGGATCATTATTTTCATGATGTATTGCGTTTTACTAAGCAAGTTGCGCAACCGGATAGTGCGCATGTTGTTATTACACTCGGTGATATCGCCTCAATGACGCTTGCTGAAGGAGTTGAGTTGGATGGTGGTAAAGACAGTGAAGGTAATGCGCTAATCTACCATACAACGACACCAGCAGCGATTAATCATGCCCAAGTTGATTTTGCAGCCACCTTAAATCGGGTGATCACATCAGAGTCGGGTCAACAGGCATCATTGCAGGTGGCACGCAATGTCATCTTTGATGCTCAAACAGGGCAAATACTTGAACAGAGTGTGCCAAGCTTAGGGACGTTATCAACCGAAGAAGGTCAACCTGAGGTTGAGCTAGGGTTTAAAGTCGCCTCTCAGGATTTGTTTTTGCTAGGCGGCGAGCGCGTAGTCACATTGCAGTTTGCGACGGATAGGCTGGGAAGTACGCCCGTAAATGTATCCGATTGGCAGAGCGTATTTGATATTTATGCCAGTACTGTAGATGGACCAAGGTTATTGGCTGCTGATACGTGGGCATTTGAAAGTCATGCGCAAAGTGTTGACCAAACTCGACTTCAGATCACCTTATCGCCTTTATTCCCTGCGTTATCTCCAGCTGATGATGAATATATTGGTGGCCATTTGCATTTACCCTATTTATCGTTTGTATTGAAAAGCGATGCATATTTGTCGGTTTATGGTGAACAAGCATCGAATCAAGGGTTACTGAGCCAAATTGGCATAGAGCATATTAAACTTAATGTGAAAGTGACTGGCGCATCAGGGGTTATTGCGAGTAATAGCGAAGGCGCACTGGATACACAAAAGCCGTTTGATCCTTTTGGTCTAGACCCTAGGCTTGCGGCTAAATTTCATTTTACCCATCCAGAGTTATTGTGCAAAGACATTACTTACGCCAGCTTATCGTTTACTTGGTTAGATAGACCCAGTGACTTTAATACGTATTACAAGCCATATAGCTTCTACCTCTTTACTCAAGCGGATCAATCACAGAACTCTGAGTTCTTTAATGAAAGTGGCCGTTGTACTGTGGAAGCGTCTGATTCGACTCGCGCGGAAGAAAAGGTATGCAGTGCTGTGACGTCGTTTGACTTAAACACATTATTAGATAGTACGTGTGATTGTTTAACTTGGCCCGATAGCGAAGTGAAGATTTATCAATCGGACAAAGCGCTGGGAAGTGAGTTAGCATCAGAAGCACTTTCTGGGAAAGGACACAGCACGAAACTGTTTTATGATGATTATGATCAGGATACATTGCCAATCGTTGTCAACAATAAAGCCGCAAATACCATAGAGTTTACGACAGCCGATAATAATGTAGCGGCAGACTATGGCACGTTGCCAATGGCTGAATTAGATGCGAGGCAGTGGCCAAAATGGTACAGCCTCGAATTAACCAGCCAAGATTTTGGTCACAAAGACTACACACGTGTTGTGGAGTACTTTGCTTATCAAAATGGCATAGCGTTGGGCAAATCACCAGATAACTTCATACCCATTCAGGTTTCTCCCCCTTATACACCGCATTTGGAATTAGTTCAGTTGAATTATGAATGTGAAAGCGTCACTAGCGCCCATAGCGCGGTAGTTGGGAATACCATTTGGCTTGAGCATATAGCGCCTATTGGTCGCCAAACACTGGCATTGAATCGTATGGCACAGGCTAAATTGTTGCCAGAAATTGATAAATTAGGGTATCTCTATATTGCTTTAAAAGACGTTGTGTCTCCTGGGCAAGTGAGCATGTATTTTCAAATAGATCCCATCGATGGTTATAACATGGGGCACTCGCCTAAATTTTTGTGGGAATATTTTGATAATGGTCATTGGCAGCGATTAAAGCGAGAAGATTCACAAGGCGAGGCAGGCGAAGGGCGTATTTTGCAAGATAGCACGTATGATTTACTTGACTCGGGTATCATTATTTTTTATTTACCAAAAGTTGGCTTGGAGAATAGCTTTAATCATGATGGCCGGCTGTGGCTTAGAGCAAGTATTGAGTATGACTCCGTTGAATACCCGACCAATGAGTCTTCAATATATCCCATTTATTCACGCATACGTGGCATGTTCACACAGGGTGTAGAAGTCACATTAAAAAGTATTGAACACCCACAAGCACATTACGAGAAACCCTTATCGGCCGAGCAAATTGTAAAGTTAGCGCAACCAGATCCAATGGTTAAGCAAATTAGCCAGCCTTATCCAAGTTATGATGCCAAAGTCACAGAAACGACAGCAGCATTTAATCAAAGAGTAAGTGAGCGTTTACATCATAGGGGAAGACTGTTAACAGCGTGGGATTTTGAACATTGTGTATTACAAACTTTCCCACAATTACATTCAACACGAGCGGTACATACTTCCCAAGGGGTAACCTTGATTGTGATCCCATTAAATTATGATCCAGATGTGTTGCAACCAAAGGCACCTCGATATTTAAAACGAGAGGTACTTAATCTGATTGAAGCGCTCACAGTACCTGGGTTAGCTGTGAAGGTTGAAGATCCAAATTATGTAGAGGTGCAAGTTGAGCTGATTGTAAAAATTAATCCGCTTTATGATATCCAAAGCTCTGTTATCGAGCTCAATCAACTGGTCATAGATACATTAACACCGTGGAATAAGTCAGAGTCCGAATTGTCAAAAACGATTTATTTAACAACGTTAGCCCAAGTGTTAGAACAACATGTTGCGGTAGATATGATCCAAGTGATCAGAGCGAAACGCGCGGGTGACAATCAGAACGAATATAGTGCATTAGCACCAAAGGATGCGCAAGAGATCCTAGTACCGGCTCGCAACCATAAGATTTCATTAGCCAGTGTCTCGGGCGATGTGTTTGAAGGCATTGGTAAATGGGAAATTGAGCATGACTTTAAAGTGCAGTAATACAGCAACCCCTTGCTAATCGAATACATAACATTGCGACGCAAAGCTTAAAAGAAAGTTTTCACAGCTTTTCGGTCAGCGCGTCTTGCGTATATCACCTCTATTTTATTAGGTAAATTATGGTTTCTAATCCATTGAAAATCTCTAATGATCTTGTTTTGCATCGTGGACAAGATCTCGAGGGATTGAGAGTACAAGCACTTGAGCGGCTGCAACAATTTGCACCAAATACGTGGACTGATCACAACCGTTTTGATCCCGGTATTACGTTACTGGAGGTATTAGTCTATGTCCTGTCAGATTTAAGCTATAAATTCAGTTTTCCTGTAGAAGACCTGTTGTCTCGTGCAGAAAGTGATGCGAATCGCGGGCAGCAGTTCCTCGCACCAGAAACGGTTCTATTCAGTCATTGTGTGACAGCTGATGATTATCGACGCTTATTTTTAGATATTGCAGAAGTAAAAAATGTTCATGTCAAAGACATAAATACAGGAACGGGGAGCGCTAGCGATACCTTTGATTTGATGATTCAGCTGTATCAAAGTAGTGATGAAATACGTGCACAAGTCATCAGTAAAATCCATCAAGTATTTATCAGTAACCGAACGGTTAATCATCAACTCGGCCAAATTGGCTTTTATGGGGTGGAAGATATATTACTGACTGTCAGCTTAGATTTAAACAACGTCGATGATGTAGTTGAAACGCTGGTGGACATTTTTCGACTGATAGACAATGAAATATCACCGAGTGTTCCTCAATATACCGCGGCGCAACTACAGCAAAAAAACATCAGCTTAGAGCAAATTTATAATGGACCAAAGCTAAATAATGGGTTTGTATTAGATTCAGATTTAGCGAACACAGCCCAAAAACGGCATCTTTATAGTTCAAATATTCTCAGTGTGCTTGATGGCCATCCACACATCGCCAATATTAGTGAATTTAAGTTTATAACCGCATCATCTCAGCAAGGGTATGAATACTGGCAAACAAAAATCCCGCCAAATGCAAATGGTGATGTGTGCCTGCCTGCGTTATTTTTCCAAAGCCCACAGTTTTTTGATGCAATCAATATCACCATTGAACAGCAAGCTTACACGTTAACAACAGATGAAAAAGTTCGAATTCGTGCTGCGTTAGATACATTCAAATCGGCACCGTTGAATGAAAGAAATATATTATTAGCGCCGCATAAACAAGGTGAGCATCGTCCATTGAGTCACTACGATTCATTGCAACACGAACTACCAAAGGTGTTTGCGGTTACCGAAAAAAGCTTAGATCAACTTATTGACTCAGGGCAAAAAGCACAGCTGTTGCAGTTTAAAGGTTATTTACATTTATTCGATCAGATACTAGCGGACCAACACAAGCAACTTGATGTGCTCCCCCATATTCTGGCATTGCCAAGCCCAGACAGCTATCAGGTTATTGCGTCTTTATTAGATGACATGCTGGCCAGTGAGTCAATTAATCAAACGCAATGTGTGGCATTTTGGACCTGTGTAAATGCACTACCTCACTCTCAATTGAGTCAGGCACTGCAAGGAATTAGTGGCTTAGCGCATCTAATTACTATGCCAATTGAAACGTATCAGAATGAAGGTATGCAGCGCACTTTAGAAGCGCATTTTAGCTTAGCCCAACTGACGCGCCTCAATCGCAGTACAGCACACTTATTGGCCCGTTTTTGTATTACAGTACCAGACCCTAATTCATTGAAGTACCAGAATGTTTTTGCCTTGTATGGAACTGAACTTGCAAACAATGAATTAGATCAAAGTGGTGAAGAATGTTTGGTGGCTCGTTTAGTTTTACTTCGACAGTATATTGATAAATGTCGATTACTCAATGAAATAGGAGAGCTTGGGTGCCAACGGGGAATGGGGTTTAATTATTTATCACGTTTACCACACTGTGATCAATTAGCTGGGCTCAGTAAATATATTATGCGGCATATTGGGCTCTCCCACCCAGGACAAATGCCGCTTGCGACCAATAATAAGGAAAGCTTCTATTTGCTTGAATCAAGCTTGCTTAATACCGATTTAAAAACCGGTAGCATATCTGAACAGCCCTTAGTGACTCAGCTACATTTTATTTTGCCAGATTGGCCGACGCGGTTCCAAAACATTGAATTTAGAGCCTTGGTGTCTTCTCAAATTAGGATGTATACACCACTGCATCAAAGTGCCCAGAGTATGTGGTTGGACAAAGAAACTATGAGTCTTTTTGAGCGCTTGTATTATGGGTGGCTGAATTTTTATGGCGAAGCTCAGCGGAGCCGGTTCATGCAATTCAATGAGTCTGTTATTGCGGTTGCAATGAGACTGAATACGCTATTAAAGCAGTTTCTTAGGCAACCAATAGATGCGGCATCGGACAGCGCCGAGCATCGTTGGATGCTGGCTTCATTGATTATAAATGAAACGAATGAGGAGGCTGATTTCGAGACCATTAAGCAGGTCATGTATGACATATTACAGACGTACTCAGAACAGACATTACCAGATGAGCTCGAGATCGACGGCGTCGTTTTACCTGAAATTCATCGTTCAGTTACCGCTATTATTGCAAACGAAAACTTTGAATTTCCAATCGGTTTTAGTGCCGATACAGTATTTTATCTGACCGCCCAGCACTGTATTGACGAAATATGTAAACCCAGCCTGTTAGACAGCGCTAATAATCATCGCCGTTTTACTGTGGGTTATACCCCATTACCATATTTAACGCCTATTTCACCGGTATCACTTTCAAAAATAAACCCTACAAGCCCAGAGGCTTCTAAATTTACTGTCGCCAAAAGTACGGCAAATCGAATCTAATCAAGGAACTACTTATGACTACCTCAACAGAGCAAGATATTGAGTCGAGCACCGAATCATCAACGCCAGCACCTGAAAGCCGTGCGTCATTAATTGGCAAATTTGATGATTTACAAACCCCGACAGGTGATGATTTTGAGTCATTAATTCGCTCTAGCTTTAACCAAGTGGATGATCCCTTAAAAGTGACAGGTGCCGGTGACGATGAAACGTTGGAAGTGACTGCGCCTCTGAATATAAAGCGCAAGGACTTGGCGCCAGGTTCAACGGCACCTAGCGCGAACATTACCATAACACCAGAGCAACTGATAGTTGCAGGAGCCGATGCTGAAGCAACCATGGTGAAAGTTACGGCAGACGCTGTGTCAGTAGGCGAAAATGGTAATTTCACGGCCAGTGCAAACACGTTAAATGCATACAACGTATTAGAAGTGAACGCAGATACCTCAATGGTCAAAGTGACTGGTGATATTAAAACGCAGTCACTGACAAGTGAATCGGCTCACATGACAACGGTGCAAGCTGATCAAGTAAACACTGAAAAGTTAATTGTTACCACAAATACGACCTTAGGTCCGAACACCACGGCAGAGCAGTTAAGCGTAAGTGGTGCAACTACGCTGAAGGACAGCTTAGCTGTTACTGGGGCAACCAATCTTGAAGGTAACCTCATTGCGAATAGTGCCATTTTTAATCAACATCTGGAGGCACATAAGGCGCTGGGTGTTGGTATCAATAAAGACAGCACTAAGGCAATACTGCATATTAATAAATCAAGCAGTGACATGGATGCATTGCTACGTGTTGATGATGAGAATAATGATGACACGCCGTTCATTATCGACTCTGAAGGTAAAGTGGGTATTAATACATCTATGCCTGATAGTCATTTGCATGTGGATGGATCGTTTTTAGTTGGCGTCAGTAAAGACAGCGCCACAGTACATCTTAAAAATGATGGGCCGAGTCAGTTTAATAACGAGGTGCAAATAGCACAAGGGCTTGCAGTACAAGGTGGTGTATCAGTAGGAACGTCGCTGGGAGCTGTTGCACAAGGTAATGCAGCCATATCGGGGAAAATCGGCCTTGGCACGCATCAACCTGAGGCATTGCTGGATATTCATGCGGCGCAACCAGGTAGCATGCTCAACATGCAAAACGGTGATGATAAGTATATTAAAGTCACGAGTGCACCTGTGACCGATGAAACAGAAATAACGCTATATAAGCCAACTAAAATAGCACAAGATTTATATGTATCGGGCCGGGCGACCAGTCAAACATCTGTTGTCGAGGGCAGCTTAACCGCACAGAATACAGAGGTAGAGACGCTTCATGTTTCAGACTCTGCAACGGTATCAGGGCTCACTCAAAGTAAAACATTACTTGTGGGAGAACAATCAGGCACCACGGAGCCTGAACGCGCAGCAGGTGCTTTGATTAATGCCCCATTGACTGTTAAGCACAGCGCTCAATTTCAAGATATTACTGCAGCAACAACTTTGCAGGCGACTGACGCAGTGATACGTGAACGGTTAAATGTAGGTCATGCACAAGGTCAAAGTAACGCGCGGGTTAGTATTAATGCGCAAGGTGCAGATGAAACCACGTTACTCATCAAAGATGATGAAGATAAAGCACTATTACGTGTTAAGAAACAAAAAGTCACACTGGGCAGTGAAGGGGGGAGTTTACCTCTTTGTGTTGAAGGCAGCATGCATGCGACAGGCAAAGTCAGCGCACCATCACTCGATATTTCAGGACATGTCAATGCCAATACTTCGCTGGTTAATGAACAAATTAAAGTTGCCGCGTTATCGTATGCTCATGGGTTTACGACGTCAGCCAAATTTGCTGTACTGGCGGATGAGATGACGACATCAGGCATCGATGTCAGTTATAAAAACGGCAATGCAACCACCTCTGTGTTGGTAAATAAAGCAGAGTATGTGGGGGTTCATAAGGCAGATCCGCAAGTTCATTTTCATGTTGGCTCAGAAAGTATGTTTGAGGGACATGTTACGCTTCGAAACACCCTAGAGATTACACAGAGCGAAAATAGCCTACCGGCTTTTCGTGCCAGCTTAACACAGACACAAGTTGGTTCCGATGCAACGGATGCTCAGTTTATGGTGTATGGCGACACCGAGTTACGCGGCGCGTTCAGTGTCTTCAGTGATGATGGCAATTTTATTCGTACTAACGACTCTCAGTTGCAGTTAACGCAACTTGGTGTTGAACCGGTGTTTAAAATCAGTGACGAGACAAACGCGCAGGTGATTTATGCGCAACCAGGAAAGTTGGCAATTAATCAAACCATCGATATGAATAGTGCCGACTTTTCTCTCACGGGTGAGGCGAAAATAACCGGAACACTCGCAATTGAAAATCCTGAGCTAGCATTGCAAGTGAAAGGTCGAACAGATATAGAAGACAAATTACAGGTCATTGGTGAAACGGCGCTACGAAATGGCCTTGATGTCAGTGTCACAAACAACACTGCAGAGGCAGCAAAAGACGCATTATCGGTATCAGGTTCCAGTGTGTTGAATGGCACATTAACGGTAAGTGAGGCGACAGACATAGCAGATACCCTCACAGTGGGTAAATTGGCGCAATTCAATGACGCGTTAACTGTGACTGCGCATACACAACTCAATGATACAGTGACCGTAGAGGGCGTACTTGTTGCACAAAGTAACGTCGTTATTAAAGGGGAAGTGGGTGATAATGCCTTAACGGTTGATAATAAAGCCGTATTTAGAGATGACGTGAGCATCGGCGGTGATCTGAGCTTAACACCTTACGAAGCATCAGCACGGGTTCATATCTGTGAACAGCAAGCGCAAGCGTTACGCATAGATCACCATAATGGTGAGGTGGGGTTAGTATTCTCACAAGGAAACTTGGGCTTAGGGTTAGAGCGACCAGAGTACATGTTGGATGTGGCTGAGGACAGCCGTTTCCATAAAGATTTAACTGTGTCAGGGCGTGTGGAAATTGATGACAGTTTGCATGTAAATGAATACGCCAGCTTTCGTAGTAACTTGAATGTTTATGGTAATACGGAGCTATTGGGCGAGGCCCGTGTAGGTTTGGCATTTCATCATCAACAAGATGATTCATCGTCAGCCAGGTTGGGTAATGCGCAATTAAGTATTGAACAAAACCATTTTGATAAAGCGTTGGCTGTTTATCACCAAGGCAGTGACCCCGTGGTTGTCAAAGAGGGCCGACTGGGTATTGGGACAGAAGACCCCCGAGCACACTTAGATGTGACTGGCAATGTTACTGTAACAGGTGATATTGAGTTAGACGGTGTGTTAAAAGGGGCGGGTCGTTTAGAGTGTTTAGACGGCGCAAAGATTTTTGGGGATGTTGAATTACGTTCTGATTTAACCGTAAGTGATGACGTTCTACTCAAAGATAGCTTAACAGTCGAAGGCCATGCTGTATTCACACGTAAAGTTCGCGTGGAAGGAGACAGTGATTTTGTCAAAAATGTCGCCGTTGCTGAATCTCTCACTGTAGAGAAACGTACTAGCTTGAAGGATAATTTACATGTTGGCAAGCATGCGACTATTCAAGGTGGCGTTAATATTGAAGGTTTAGAAGCCGACAGTAAAGTATTGATAAAACCAGACACAGCACTGATGGGTTGTTTGCAGGTGAATGGTCCAGCTGAGTTTAACACGACCTTGAGTACAAGGTCGTTGAGTGCGCAAGATACATTAAATATAGGAGATACGCGAGCGTCGGCAAAATTGGCAATAAATAGCGAAGAAGGGTTAGCTGGGTTAGATATTGCGATAAGTGGTGACACGCAGCTACACCTCAATTGTGAAGGTCAATTAGGCTTAGGCACAGCACAAGCAAGTCATAAGCTGGATGTAAATGGTGATGCGCGAATTAGTGAAGCCCTTTCGGTTGAGGGACGTTTGGAGGTAGGCAACGGTGCGCAAATAGCGGGGGATTGTCAGATTCAAGGCGCGTTATCGGCTGATGATTTATCTATTGCAGCGGTCAATTTACCAAATAGTCCGACGATTAATATGGTTTCTCAAGACCCGCTACTCGGTGGTGAACAAACGTCAAATAACACATTGGCCACGCAATCAGCGGTAAAAGCGTATATTGATGAGCATACTTGGCAGCTGAGCCATGGTAAGAAGGTCATCGCGATTCATGATCAGCAAGAGTTTGATGCCGTGTTTGAACGTGGCACGTTGAATAATGTGACTATTTTACTCTATCCACACAACAGTCACCCTCAAGTAACCCGTGCGTACAAGCTTAATCAAGCTGTAGAAATAGGCTCAAATGTGAGTATTGTCGGCTTTAACGAGCAAGAAACACGTATTGTTAAAGCACACCCAGGGTGTCGCTTTATTCTGCGGGGAGAGCGAGATGCGAAGGTGAAAAATGTACAGATGAAAGGCTTCACTTTTGACGGTACGATTGCCGGTGAACCATCTCGCTTTGAAGGCAGTGGTGGCGCGTTTAGTTTACGTTATGTCGAAAATATTCAACTTAACTGTGTGATAGAGCATCATTGTGTTAGCCATGATGGTGGTGCGATATATGGAGATGTTGAAGCGACTGAGGTACAAGCGTTGAACATTAGACAATGTAAAGCGGGTCGCCAAGGCGGAGCAGCCTATGGCTTGAAATACTCAACAATTGATGCTCAATTTTGCCAAGCTGAACGTGGAGGTGCTGTGGCACATTGCGATAACAGTGAAGTCTTGGCAAAACATAACAGCGCGTCGCTTTATGGTGGGGGGGCGTATAAATGTGAGAACTTAATGTGTACAGGCCACTGGCGTAACAACCGCGCAAACGGGGGGGAGGGTCAACACATATACAGTGCTGGGTGTGAGCATGGTGAACTACATGAACAGCCGCATCAAGAAGGTTATTTATGGCATGCCGTGTATCTTGACCACGCGCTTACTTGCGCGCATGGTTATTGGCGAAATGATCATATTTAACCTCAGGTTTGGGTAAGGGTTTTGGCATAGAAAATGTTTTGTAAACACACTTACGTACAACCCAAGGATGATATTTTGTTCAATATCAAGGCGCTTTTATGCAGTCATAGCGGGCTATTACAAATGAAAGCAACGCCGAGAGCGAGAAAAAAATAGCTTTATTGGGCAAATTCGCTTATCCAGAGCTGAGGTTATTTAATGATGCAATTACACGTTAATAAAATAGGGGTCGAACTTGAGACCCCACACAGTGTGTTAGAGCACTCAGGTAAGTCTTTAACTGATTTAGAAGCGACATTTAATCAGTGGTTATCCAAAGGGTTATCATTGTTGCAACTAGAGCTGCCTGAACTATCAGGCACAACAGAGCACATTCAGCATTTATCAGATATAGAAATAGTATTACCCGAATTGGATTGGCAGGCCATTGAGCAGAATTCACAACCGTATTTTAATGCGGTTGTGAAACCCATAATCATGGCAAGCTTACAATCAGAATTTGATTCAGGTGTGCATGATGTAATGCTAACTCAGGGGGGGTATTCGCTACCGAGCAATGGCACTTTAGGGGGTTCACAAGGGCCATACAGTCCGCTTTGGAGCCATTTTGTTAAGACTTATTGTGCGCATCCGGCACGCGACGTTGTTAATACACAGAGAAATAACCTACAGGGGGTAATTGCAAGCCACTTTAAGTTAGACAAAGTCATGTTAGAAAAATTGATTCAAGATGTTGATTGGCCCGCTACGCGAGGTCGTTTGATCAATTTATTTAATGATAGTCGTACAATTTTGGCGAATATTATGTTCCCTTTATTGCATGTTATACAGCGGAATATGCATGGGGGAAACAAAACTGAGTTGTCGTATTTCACGGATATATTGATGAAGCTGTCGGTACATGATGTTGAGCGATTTTGGATGTATTTAGAGCAAACTTATATTCAATGTGTGGCACAGCCATTACACCATGCTCAAACAGTTTCAACGATACTCAAGAGTTATCATTGTTATGTATTTTGTCATGCGTTTACGCAGTCACACTTGCAACGTGTATTAGCTGGTTTGAGTTCAAAAGGGTCACAGTTAAAGCTAAATACATGGTTTGCACTTCACCCTCAAGGTACTGTCAATCATCATGCGCTAATAGGCCTTGAACGTATTTTGGATGATATAGAAGTGCATTATCAAAGTACGAGTGCAAATCAAGCGATTCAGTGGGAAAACGAGGTAACAGAAAAGAAAAAGCCAGCTTTAGGCCTTAATGTATATACAGACATGTCTCACTATGACCAATTGCCTGAATCGTCATTGCTCAGTATGGCCGTTGATAGAGCGGCGTCTGTGCACTTTAGTGCGCGTTTGTATCAATTGCAAAGCACGTATCGACTATTAAATACATTGCAAGTTGGCGCGATGTTACCGGCTATGTTTACTATAAAGTGGTCACAGTTGCTGCAGGCGTTACAAAGCAGCCACCAACTCCCCATCCAGTTTCGTATGGCCTTAGAAGCTTTTGTGTTATCGGCCAGACCCGAAATAGACACGCATCGATATGTAATACAACGTCTTGAATTGTTGCACCTCTATATCAACCGTGAGGTGACACAGCTCAGCTTTGCTGATAAGCCGCAACATCTAAGTAAAATAAGAGTGTTACTGAGTAGCTTTTCAGATGCGCCAGTTGCGTTAATTCTTAAGCTCACAGAACTGATACTGTCATCAAATGATGTGTCTGATGCGCTAGCGCGACAGCGCAAGGGGCATGTGTTAAATGAGGTTGCGCTTTGGTTGGAACACTATCAGAAACGCGTGCAATTGCGTATAACGCGGCATTCTGAAAGCTATTTGCCTGCGTTTAACATTGATCAGAATAACGAACGGGCTCAGGTTAATCGCACCGAGAGTGTGGCAACTGACTTACTGATGACTGGCATTGAAGCTATCGAGGCAAATATTGGTGAAGCTGACTATTTCTATTGTGATATTCGGGTTCGCTTGAAATATCTTGAACCTCTTTTAACACAAAGCCAATGGTTGGGCGCTCAACAATACCTAGTTACGCATGATTATGTCGGGTTACTCCAATTCATAAAAGACCCAGAGCATATGGCCATTGCAACGCAAAGGTCGACGACGAATGCTGCAACAAGGTTTCGTTCAAGGGGGCTTGTTGCTACGGATAAAATAAATCATGAGTTTGAAAAAGAGCAAACTCAGCATTTAGCTGGTGTATGTGCAGCATTGGCAGCTCGATTGAATGACATACAAACCAATAATGGTAAGCGAGTTGAAAGAGCGAATAATCAAGGTTTGAGTCATCAAGGCTATGAGGAGGTGTCAACGGGTGTGCCGGTTTTATCTACAATCGTGTTAGATTTGATAAAGTCGATGGCAATTCATTTAGAGGCTATATCACTTCAAAAAGGTGATTTTGTGCCGTCACAGCACCAGTTATATGAGCGACTTACTGAACTACTGATCTGGCTTAATAGTCAATATCAATTGTGTGTTAAGCACAGAAATACTTTGCCTATTCTTAATGAAATCATTGTGTCAATTGAACAGTTGGTCGAGATTAAAAAGCGCTTTGACGACATCAACCCGAGCCTTAGTCGCGCATTACAACGCGGCATATATTGGACTCTTCCTTTAATAGAGTGGGGGGCTGAAGCGCTTATAGAGTTAGGTCAAACCAACGCGAAAAAAACCATGCAGGGTGACTGTGAACCGAGTGAAGATGACCATCCCGTTGTGCATGTACAAACTGCATCGTTAGAGAAGAATCTCTTAGAGGTTGACACTCAGCGTGATGATAACAGCAGTGTGAGTGTGTTGTCAGGCCAAAGGGAGTCGGCACTGATACATCAAGTATTGTCATCTATTGAGCCAATTTTTTGTATCCATAATTGGCAAGAGGCGAAAAGGCAGTTAAAGCAGCTACGGCGTATGGCAACGAGACAACTACCAACGGTTAATAACACCCTGTTTGAGGGGAAGGCCGACCACGGTGTTTTTGAGCTGCAAATGTTACATGACGCGGGAAGTGCAGAGACACCTTATCAAATGCCAAACTCAGAGGGGCTAATTCAGTCATTGAAAAACGCTGTTTCAGTGATCGAAAATAACCTGATGACTCAGAACAACAAGTACAGGCAGCAACTGTGTGAGCATGGCCTTGAACAATTGTTAGTTCAGGGGGAGCAAGCCATCACCGCGATGCGCTGCCAGTTAATGGATAATGAAGCATTAGCTAGTGCTGATGCCGGCATTGTTTTGCTCTGGCCTTTTTTAACGCCATTGTTTGCTAAATTAGGACTATTGGATATGAAATCGGAGCCTACGCAGGGGCAATTTGTCGACGAACGAGCCCGTGCGAAAGCGCATAGTATACTGTGCTCTATTGTGGGGGTAGACCCTATGGTTCATGCGACTTACACCATTAACGCATTACTTGGGTTACCACCTACATGCGTTGTGGAAACTCCAGAGGAGGTGCTTGAAAGTGAACATAGTGCAGTTGAACATATGCTCGCAGTGGTGATTTCGCGTTGGCATGCACTGCAAGATATGTCTGTTGCGACGTTCTCTGCATTGTTTTTACAGCGTGAAGGGCAAGTGCAGCTGACAGAAAGAGGACTTGCGATCAGCATTCAAAACAAGCCGCAAGATGTACTAATGATGCGTATGCCATGGGGACTTGGCTTAATTCAGTTACCCTGGTTGCCCGAGTTATTAATTGATGTTAAATGGCACAGCGGCTTTTAACACTGCAATATACCGTAAGCATTTATACTATTTGGAGGACAGTTATGTCACTAGTTCAAAATTCGACGCTACATCAACTGATCAATGATCATCAATCACGTTATGAGCAATATGAAATAGCACGCCAAAAAGCTGAAGATCAAGCTCAGCATACAAAGGAGCACTGGTACTTTACATTAAATACGCTGTTTGTTAGTTATGTATTACCGCAATTGGAGTCAGTAAAAGGACTATTGGCTGAGCACGGCTTTGAGTCAAATATTGTGGTTCAGAGAAAGGCAATACAAGCAATGGATGGTTCAGTAGCAGATGCCATTACACAAATTACTTTTTCATTATCGGGTTTACACAGTAGTGATAATACATTGATAGAGCAAAATAATAATATCAACCGCTTATTGTTTTTTACAGCTGAACATTCGATGCACATACATGCGCGTTATATTACTGATATTGCATCAAGTGAAACACAAATGATGTATTTCTTAGACGAAAATGCAGCATCAAATACGCAAAGACCGCCTTGGACTCATACGCCGGAACAGCACCAATATTGCCCACCTTGTTATGATCATGGCAGTGAATCACATAGCGTGATCAGTGATTTCATTAATTTTGTATTTTTACAAATTAGAGGAAAATTGAACCCATAACACCTTCTTTATCAACGATCTGCAGTTGGTTATTTCAAACTTTTTTTCATAGTGTTTATCGAACACATTGCATTTTTCTTCACACATTCTGCACTACGACGTCTTCAATTTGAACAAACACATTAAGGTGACTTATGGCTGACTATATCAGTACATTTAATCATGTATTTACCAAATCGGAAGTTGAAGTTGATATTTTTAATGTGGACATAAATACATTGGGGTGTTGGCAAACGTTACAACAAGCGGGTTTTGAGCCTGCAGAGCTACTGACCATATTCCGTCAGCAATATTGTGTTGAAATTTGGCAGCAAATAAAAGGTGAGTGTATTCGCGATCAGTTTGTTGCTGATCTGCTATTTAAAGCTGCGGTGAGAGGTTACTTAGAAAATTTACTTTTACGGTTACAAAATGCCTACTCGTTACCTTGTAACGGCATGTTGTGCAACAGTACTTTGTACATTCTAAATCATGGTAAAAGCTGCGGCTTAGATGAGTGGTTAGTATGGAGTATTGTTTATTTAGATAGCATTCAAAGCGCTGCTGTAGAGTCAAACTTTGTGTCAGGCAATCACTATTGTGGCGATATATTCAGCACGCGGCACTAAAATTCAGTCTTACTTTATACCCTGTTTTCTAGTTTATATTTGCGTGCTAAGTGCAAAGCAATGCGATACCTAGACTCTGGCTTCTTTATCCCCCACCATCTCCTGCTTTTGATAATTAAAGTAGCGACCAATTATGGGAGCATCAGCTCCCCCTTCTTTCTCAAGTGAGCTTTACCAATCATTTTCCTTCTCTTTAAGGCCGTTCCCAGCTATGAAATAACCCCTTTAAAGTTCAGTTTGAGTCAATATTTTTAGTCATGATCGGAGTACTCAATATGAAACCAAAACCTAATTCTGAAATTACGCGTATTCAGCTTGGTCCCACAGCAAAAGAAAAAAACCAAACAACAAAAAAAAGGATGCACCGACCTCGCTTACCACAAGACATTGTGATGGTCATAGTAGGCAAGTGGGCGATGCCAACAACGGTCGTTTTGGTGCTAATAACCTGCTTATCGGGTTATTACCTGGATGTTGAAGCGTTTACGCCTGTGGTTGGTATGATAGCACCTGTCATAATGGCGTTAATCATGGTGATCAGGGAGGCATCGGTGGGCAAAGATGAAGATCAGGCTTTGGCTGACCGAAAACGTGAAAGAGATGAAAGAATAAAACAATATCAAATAGAAAAAGAGCTTAAATTAGCGCAAATGGCATTGGAAGAAAAAAGGCACACGCAAGAACTGGATGAAAAAGCGAGGCAATTTGATTTATCACAAGCAGCAGCCAAGGATGTGGTTGAGTTAGCCAGAGAGATGAATTCGAGTTTAGTAGACATTATGAAAAAAGAATCAGATTAAACTGAATCAAAAATACAGGTGTCACCTATCTACATGATTCATTATTAAAATTAGAGGTGAAACAGTACAAAAATAGGGCGCGCTTAATGAGAGGAAAGCATTTATAGCATGTAGATAGGTTTGTGTAAAAATGCAAGTTGGCAAAGCTTAGCGATGTGGGAATGGTTAACTATCTATTCTTATTAATGCACTTTTTGTGAACTTTTTATTTTTACTTTAATTACCATTTGTTAAATTATTAAACTTTTTTGTTTTCATAGTGTATTAGTTTTGTTCAAGTTTTTTAATGTTACATAATATCATTGTTGCAATTTTTCGCTTGTAAATTCACCGGTGACTGTTTCTTAAAGTGGTACTATCCTTTCATTGATGCAATATGTGCCATAGTTGGTTTAAATCTTGATCTATTTATCTTTAATATGTTTTTTTTATGTCCTTTTTTTTACTTATTTTAGTATTTTATGATCAAGAACAATTATTAGAATAAATCATGGGTTTTAGTTGAGTGTTATATTCATTATTAAAACTTATGAGAGTAAGATCAGCATCGCTTTTATAATCTAAATTGAAAGGAAGTATAAGCGCTGTCATGTTTTATGAAGAATCTAATAAAAATCAGTTTAAAAGGGCTTTTTTGGGTCCGTTTACACTTGATAACCGTTCTCAAACACTCAAGCTAGGGAATGCCTTGATAAAGGTTGAACCGCTTATTTTTGAGTTGTTAGTATACTTTGTGCTGAATCCGGGCCGAGTAATATCTAGAGATGAACTTGGAGAGAAAATTTGGCAACAAGAATTTGTAGATAATAACTCTATAAATCGTGCGATTTCTGAATTACGGAGAATTCTTTCGCATGAATCGTTACCTGAAAATGTTATTAAAACCCACTATCGAAAGGGCTATAGTTTTAACTTAGACGTGAGGTTTGATCCTCTGAACTTATTTAGTGCTATGTCCTTAGAGATCCCTCACCTGAACCGTCAAAATATCCAGTTGTTTTTTCTTGCATCGTTATTAATAATCCTACAGTTAGTCATTATTTTTTAATTATAGATTTTATTAATATTTTCATAAAAAGAGGCTTTAAGCCTCTTTTTTTGTTTGTTTTTTAATCCATAAGCTTTTCCGAAGACAAAATTGTCATGTCATAAGCAAAAATATCCCCTTCATAAGCGACATTTTAGGTCAGTCGCGTCATCTTGTGCCCGTCGAAATTTAGCGCCATTTTTATTCAAATATTACAAAGAGCACAACATTATGGAACAACAATTTGTTGATAGAAGAGCATCGCTATTAGCTAACAAAATAGCGCGTACCAATTCATTTATACAACGTCAAAACATTCAAAAAGTCCCGGTCACTTTTGAGGGTGAACAGCTCGATTTTATTCGTTTGGCAATGGTCGATGGTATAAATGAGGATGCCTTAAGAACGATTGACTTTCACCAGCGTTGTTTAGGCGCTGAAATTGACAATGGTCGACAATATTGGTGTATGAAAAAAGGAGATGAAATTATCGGTTTGTCGGGTTTCCATTATCGTTTATGGGATCCAAAAAGTATCGTATGGGGAGGGTGGTTTGTTGCGCAACCGAATGCGTCGGCGATGACTAAAATTGCCATGTTGCTTGATACACTCAAAGTCTTGTTAGAAGAGACCAATTATCAGCAACTGTATATTGAAGTTTTTGCCGATACAGAACAATCGAATATTCTCGGAATTTACCAATCTTTATTGTTTACTGAACTTTCACGCTTCGAAAGTTTTTATGGGCCTAACCAAGATATGGTGGTGATGAAGCTAGAACTAGATGATTTGCGTAAGCATTGGTTAGATGTAACCCGTTGTCAGCAATTGGTGCAATAAGTATGTTGATTTTGTATGTAGAGTCAGGGGCAGGCTCTCGAGCATTGGCACTGACTATGCAACAACATTTACAGCGCAGAGGCGAATCATCAACGCTTGTGTCGTTGTCTGATATTTTACCGTCATGGCTAACTCGGCTATTGTTTGACCAATACTATGACTGGTGTTTAGAGGGTAAGCAACATCATAGTAAGTTGTATGGCAGCCGCTGGTTTTATCCTGTGCTATATAAGTTACTACCTTGTATGTTGTGGTTTAAAGGGAATGATAAACAAGCCATAGCAAAAAAGCTGTTCAGTGAACATCAACAAGTATTAGCGTGTAGTTATTATGGTGCTTTTTTTGCGCGCTATTATTGTAATAAATTCTCACTTAAGCGGTCCATCCATGGCGTACTTGGTGATTACAGTATTTCGTCAGGATGGCAAACACCTGTTGATAATTTATTTGTGTCGCACGCATACAACAACAGCGTGTTTGATTGGCATAGAAGTCGTTTGGCAGCGGTACACGCCAGTGGGATCCCTGCACTTGTAAGCGATACGAATAACCTATATCAAGTAAAACGAGGTCAAGTCATGCTGTGCGGAGGTGGTTGGGGCTTAGGTATTACTGCATCAATCGTCAGTGCGTTACTGGGCACTCATAAAGTCACTCGATTACAAGTTGTTTGCGGTCAGAACACAGCCTTATTTACACAACTCACACGTGAGTTTTCAACATATATTGATGCACAGCAATTACAGGTGATGGGGTTTGTTGATGACTTAAGTCACCTGTATCAACAAGCTGAAATACTGATCACCAAATCTGGGGGTATTACCTTAACGGAAGCATCTTTAACCAATACTTGTATGGTGATCAGCTCAGCATTACCAGGGCAAGAGCAGCATAATCGCGCCGTTTTTAAAGAAGCCGGTGCGGTGGCTGTATGTGACTCGGTTGAGTCATTACGAGATGCTGTTGAGCAGCTGCTTGGCAATACACAACGAAAAATTACCTTAACAAACAATGCCGCGACATTGGTGCGGCACGATGCGCCAGATTACATCTGCAATGTGCTTTTAAATTATTATCAGGAGAACCGTCATGTGGACTAAAAAAGCCACACACTTAGAAAACTCAGATTTACCACAAGGACATCTGAATTTTATCGAACGTAACCCCAGCTTTATCAAGCATCATAGGGCAAGTTCAGAACGGGTTGCTAATGCGTTAGCACGTTATGCTGAGTCTGAAGTTGTGGCAGAGGAAAACATTTGTAAGTTAGTCGTTAAAATGACAAGTAGCTGTAACTTACGATGTGAGCAGTGTTTTCAGTGGCGTGAAGGCGGTTTTCACAATGGCTTAGATCCTACGGCGATACCTTATGATGAGAGTGGCAACTTATTCGATTTTATTGACCGTAATCAGTGCGATATTATTTTGACAGGTGGTGAACCAACTTTACACCCTGACTTTCCCAAGTTTTTTAGGCGCTTAGCAGAGGCTGGTTGCTTTATTTATATCTGTACGAATGGGTTGCTGATAAAGCGCTATTTTGAGCTGTTTAGTGAATTTTCAGATCAGCTGGCATTTTTAATCTCAATTGATGGCCCAAGTGAAATCCATGACTCTATTCGTGGCAAAGGCACATTTAGGAAAACCATTCAGGGCATAGAGATGCTCGCCAAGGGCAAGCAAGAAGATGGCAAAGGCTGGCTAATTGGCGTTGAAAATACCTTAATGGCAAAGAATTTAGATCAATCCATTGAGTTGCTCAAAGTGTGTGAAACACATGGTGTAGACTGGATGATCTTCAATCACCTATGGGTGGTGGATTTATTTGCGCGTAGTGAGTATCACAAGTTTTGTGAAGAGTATAATGTGGTACCGAACTCATATACTGGTTTTGATATGGGAGACTTTAGTCATGACTATATCGAAAAAGTTATCTCGACTTTGGCGCAACTACGTGAATACCCCGCACAAATTCCGGTGCTATTTGGCCCCGATTATAGTGACGATGAATTGCGTAAATACTATCGAGGGAAAATGCCTGCTCGTGAGAACTATTTAAAAATGGGCGTGAAGTTAGATGTTGATATTGGTGGGAAATTGGTGATGACAAAACAATTTCCAGATCTGGTTTTTGGCAGTGTACTGGATGACACTTTAGAAGATTTAATGGCGTCAGACGCTTACCAACGTGCGGCTAAATCAATGCGTGAAGGTTCTTTGAGGGTACTCAATGCCTGCCCTGATGCCCATAACTTTTTAGTGTAGGTATTTGCATGTTATCGGTCATTGTACCTGCACATAACGAGGCGTCGGTGTTGTCACACACACTGTCGTCTTTATGTGAACAGTTAGCCCCAGAAGATGAGCTGATCGTGGTGTGTGATACCTGTCAAGATATCAGTGTTGATATTGCGCGTACCTTTACGTGTCATGTGTATGATGAGCGGCTTGGCTCAGCCGCACAGACACGTAATTTTGGGGCACAAAAAGCCACCAAAGACGTGTTGGTTTTTATCGACGCTGATACTCACTGTGCCAAAAACTATGTTGCTGCAATAAAGCGCTCAATGCGCGGTGGTACTGAATATGGTTGTGCACCTTTAAAAAGTGAATCAGGGCATTGGTTAGGAGAATGGATAGCCAAGAGTATCAATCGATTTAATTACACACACCGTACTTTTGGTGGAAATTGCTTTGTGAGTACACATTTGTTCAAACAGTTAGCCGGTTTCAACGAGGCGTTAATGAAAGGCGAAGATACTGATTTGGGTGAACGGCTATGTAAACTCAAGGCTCGATATGGGTGGCTTGCGCAGAGCTATATTGTTCATAACGAGCGCAAGTTTAAAGAACAGGGCTACATACGTTATTTCAGCAAGCTGTGGCTGGAGTCGGTGTTATGGCAGGTGGCACCAAGCGTCTATCAACGTGTCGTAGGAGTGAAAGGATGATTTCTGCACTAAAGTTATTGTTTGCTGATATTAGTAGCCGCTTGATGATGGTGAGTGCAATCAGTGCAGTGACCACACTGGGTATTGTGCATAGCATTAATATTGCGCTACAACATCGCCATGGTGACACCCAAAACTTACTCCACAATGGGATGATATTTTCTGTGGCGTTTTTGGCGTATTTTATCATTCAGCTATTTTTTCAACGCCGTACTTTGCAGCTAACTGAGCACACAATAATGCGCGTTAGGTTGTCAATTTTAGATGCAGTTCGCGCTGCACGGTTAGCCAATGTTGAGAAAATAGGGCCGCAAAAGATTTTGGCAGCCATCGCTTATGATGCGAACGTTATGAGCCAATTGAACCGCTTTGTTGTGGTGAGTGTTGGTCAGCTATTTACGGTGATAGCAGCATTAATGTATTTGTGTGTGGTATTGCCTGTGGGCGCGGTGATCGCGTCGATATTATTTGTACTGGCAGCACTGGCTTATAAATATCGTTTAAAGGCCATAGAGCACGCTATGGCTGAGGGTCGTCATGCTGAAGATGGCTTTTTTGACAGTATGCATCACTTACTCACAGGTATTAAAGAGAATAAGCAAAACCAAGGTCGCAGCGATGCCCTCTTTCATGATATATCAACCCAAGCGCGCTCAGTACGAGATAACAAAGTATTGGCAGACTCTCAGTTTATTAATAATCAAATGATACTCATGGCTGCAATGTACCTTGTGGTGGCTGTTGTGGTATTTGTGGTGCCATTGTATGGCTGGCTCAGTTCTGAGCAGCGTATGAGTTTTGTGATCATCATTCTTTTTCTAGTGAGCCCATTCCATAGCAGTATGGAGTTATTTCGGGTATTAGCGCAGTTACGAGTCTCTAAAGCAACCCTTGATAATTTGTATGAGCAAACTAAGCAAGCGCAAGAACCCGTGTGTTGTGACAGCGCAGTACAATCGAGTGCCCAGCCTGTTAGCGTACTGGCATTTGAAAATGCGCACTATGCGTACGACAGTGATGGTGCATTTAATATCGGACCCATTAACTTTTCAGTGAACGCGGGTGAAATCGTGTTTATTTCTGGTGGTAATGGCTCAGGGAAAACCACTTTATTGAAAATGTTAACTGGTCTATATACCCCAACGGAAGGGGCCATATTACTCAATGGTAATGTGCTCAGTAAAACGCAATACGCCCATGAACATCGTCAGTTATTTGCGACGGTGTTTGCAGATAGCGTGGTATTTAAACCCTTTTACGGTGTTAATAAATTAGATAAAGCAAGGTTGCAGCATTGGCTAACACAAGCCAATTTGGCGGATAAAGTACAGTGGAATGAACAAGGGTTTTCAACGACTGAGCTGTCAACTGGGCAACTGAAGCGGTTGGCTTTGGTGCAGGCTTTAATGGAACAAAGACCGTTCTTAGTGTTGGATGAGTTTGCAGCCAACCTCGACCCTGAGTTTAAACATATTTTTTATACACAATGGTTGCCGCAACTAAAAAAAGCAGGAAAAACCCTTTTAGTGATCACCCATGACGAGCAATATTTCGATGTGTGTGACCAACACCTTTTGATGCGAGAAGGGCAGTTACATGCTTATGTGCCTTCTGTGCAGCCACTCTTTCATGCAATGTAGAGCACTTTACTGATGAGCTATTCTTTATCTTGGTTACACCAAAATACACAGGCCAATAAAACCGCAATATTGGTCCCTTTTTTCAATGAAGCGGGCAATGGTACTCATTTTAAACAGCGGCTAGCTTACTTTGATGCGCTGGCAAGTAGTTTGCCTGTCGAGATAGACATTATCTTAATTGATGACGGTTCGAGTGATAATCCTCAGCAATATGTTAATGCCCATTATCAAAGGTTGAGTGTGGCGAGCGTGAGCCCAAATGGACAAAAGATAGGGGCGTTGCAGCGCACGATTGAAGCACTCGATCATGAGTATATTATTTTTACCGATTTTGATACTGAACTTGAAAATTTGGCGCAGTTAACACACACCTACAACAAGTTAGCCGCAGATGAAAATTGTATGGGGTGTTATTTTAAAATGATGCCGATTGCCAATTCAAAGCCGGTGGTGCAATTTCAATTGCTGGAATATGCCTTAGAGCGTGCTGCGTACCATTTTAACGCCAATGAAGGGTCTGTGCCAATAATGCCAGGTGCGGGATGTTTATATAAAAGACCCATTATTGAAGCATTATTGGCACGCCATAGTGGTTTGCGCAGCGGCGAAGACCGGGAAACTTGTTTACTCGGGATTGAACAAGGGTATACCGTTTTCTATGAAGCTGAGGTTGTTGCGATGACCGCGCCTCCCCAATCTTGCTGGGCGCTATATCAACAACGGGTGAGGTGGTCACGTGGGTTTATTGAGGTAGCCATTAACAAAAGCGATTTTTATGGTCAGCAAATGCGTAAAAAGACCGTGCTAGGGCGGCGTCATTTACTCGATATTATTTCGGTCAGCACATTCTTAATTGCGCCCTTATTATTGCTATTTTTGTTCTTATTAAACGAGACAGTTGGGTGGGGGTTTTTAGGCGTATGGAGCCTGATTGGCATTATTGAAACCTATGCGGTGTATCGTGTTGCCAAGCAGGAATTTAAGCAACTTCCCCAACATCGCTGGCAGTTAGTGCTGATGCCATTTGCCCGCTTATTGCTTGAAGTGCCTACTTGGTGGAGTGTGAGCAGTGCCATGATATGGCAAAAATTGCGTAGTAGGAGCACGGTATGAGTCAAGCGCAAGGTATGAAATTAAGCCCGGCCGCAGGGGAGTATGATTGTATCTATAGCTTGGGTATGGACTGTCGACCTAGACATATTATGAAGCAACTGGACTTAAAAAGTCGACGAGGCCCGTTTGACTGGATAGGCAGTTGTGCTGTGGCATCTATTATAACGGCGTTAAACACTCGGTGTGAAGATGTTTTGAAAAAAGAGCACTTGCAGCCTTTTGACACGGATTGTAAGGAGTACAAAAAGTATTGGGATCCAGTGACTCAATTTTTGAGCACCCATGACTTTGCGTTAATTGATGGTGATTTAGAGCGAGAATATCCTGCGTTTAGAGTCAAATTTGATGGGATCAGCGCACGTTTTTTTAATCATATTAAGCACAGTCGTCGCGTGTTGTTTTTCTTAAATATTGGTATTGAACAGCAACCAGAATTTGAGAGCGAGTCTATCAATGAGCTGAAAGTCTTGTTACCCAAATTACAGCAGTGTTTAACTGGTTTATGCGCGGGAGAAGCCACTTTATTGGTCGCGACTTTTCACCGTGAATTGGCCGCATTAGTTGCTCCTCATATTCATTTTGTGATTAAGCAGAGTTTCTCTGAATCCTCTGAGTGGATGGAAGGTGAAGAGCGACAGCAATGGGCGGATATGTTGACCGGTGTCAACGTGCCCAAAGATACCAGTGTGAGTCACTCTCATTCGCTCACGGCACACTCACAGCCGTGAATTCGGGTATAAAAAAATTTAATTAATGACCACTTTGAAAGACGATTTATCAAGGAAAATAGGGTACTAAGTATGAACAGCGATAATGCACCACTGGTTATTTTAGGCGTAAATGGCGTATACCACGAATCATCCGCGGCGATAGTGATTGATGGACACACTAAATTTGCGATAGAAGAAGAGCGTTTAAATCGTGTAAAGCACGCTAAGCCAGCAGGGCTAGATAATCCGCACGTGTTACCACATAACGCTATTTCGGAATGTCTTAAGTTTACTGAGCTGAGCATGAAAGATGTGGATATTATCGCATTTTCATTTAATCCAGCGAAGCGTTTATCAAAGCATCGTCATGTGCAGGAATCAAGCGAAGAGAATGGCTGGGGTACTGCACAGGCTGAACGTGCATACTTCGATAAACTAATGACTGTGCCACGCCAGTTTTCGGAACTCGGTTTTACTGGTCAATTTATGTGGGTCGATCATGAAATGGCCCATGCCGCATCGGCATTTTACCCAAGCCCGTATGAACAAAGTGCGATTATCTCGATTGATGGGATAGGTGAGTTTGAATCAGCGTCCATTGGCTATGCCCAAGGTAATGACATTCAGTTTACGCATCATATTAACTACCCGCACTCTATTGGCTTTTTATGGGAGAAAATGGCCAAATATTTAGGGTTTTCTGAATATGACGCATGTAAGGTCATGAGTGTGGCGTCTTTTGGTGATGGTCAGCGATATAAAAAGCAGATGCAAACATTGTTATACCCAGAGGGGTTTGGGTTTAAAGTGGATGCAGACACATTGTGCTTTCGGTTAGAAGATTACAGTCATTTAACGGCTTTGTTTAATGTATCGAGGCGTCATGATCATGAGCCATTATTAGCGGTACACCATGATATTGCTGCGGCATTACAGGCGGTTACCAGTGAGGTGTTACTGCATTTGGCTAAATCGGCCCATGAACTAACAGGCAGCAATAATTTATGTATGGCGGGTGGTGTTGCGCTTAACTGTGTGGCAAATACCGTTTTATTTGAAGAGGGGCCTTTTGAAAACCTATACATACAACCCGCTGCGAACGACGCGGGTACTGCTTTAGGGGCTGCACTTTGGGCATATCATGGCGTACTTCAGTCAAACACGCGAGTGCCACAACCAGAACATACTTATTTGGGGTCATCATTTGATGACGTAGAGATACGCGCAGTATTAGACAATGCGGATGTGTCGTATACCCAACATGATGACTTGGCTGAGCAGGTTGCGCAATTATTAGCCCAAGGAAAAGTCATTGGTTGGTTTCAAGGGGCGATGGAGTTTGGGCCACGGGCATTGGGTAACCGTTCTTTATTGGCAGACCCTCGAGACCCAGAAATGGTGAAGCGCTTAAACCGTTTGGTGAAACATCGTGAAGATCATCGACCATTTTGCCCTTCCGTATTGACTGAGTATGCGGATCAGTGGTTTGAAATAAAAAAGCAGGCTGAGGCTGCTCGATATATGTTGATGGCGTACCCTGCGAATGAACAATTAAAAGATAAAATTCCCGCCGTTGTTCATATTGATGGTACTTCGCGTATTCAGCGTGTAGATAAGGTAAGTAACCCAAATTATCACGCATTGATCAGTGCATTTAATCGCCTCACGGGTGTACCCATGTTATTGAATACGTCGTTTAATGACCGGGAGCCAATTGTGTGTACACCGCAAAATGCAGTTAATACCTTGATGCGTACAAACATCGACTTCTTGGCCATTGGCTCTTATTTAGTGCTCAGCAATGCTAAAAATACACGCACTAAAAATAACGCGAAAGCACAGGCGTTGGCCTAGTTTTTATTAGCCGTAATCGTGCGAGTGAATGTAGGTAATATACATTCACTCTATTAACCTAAGCGTGGTTAGGCACAAACCATCCGCTCTTAGATTGTGTAATGTATCGTTTTGAGTAACCCCTTTATGCTTAATCAACCCGTACTGCCTCAAAGCCCGAATGAGTCGGATAGTTTAACGCCAACATTAGACCAACTGGTGTTGGATATTATGACGCAAAACCCAAATGCTCTGGCAATTGTAAGCCCGCAATGGCAATGTAACTTTGCGCAACTAAGACACCATGTTGCGCAGTGTTTAAGAATGATGGATGACCATGTAGCATGTCACTCAAAACCGATTGGCATATACAGTAAAGACCAACGAGTGATTATAGCGAGTATGCTTGCTTGTATGATCAGACGCACCCCGTTTGTGTGTTTAGACTCGAACTTTCCTGCTTTACGAGTGAATTACATGGTTAAGCATAGCCGAGCAAGTTACGTACTAACCGACTGCACAGAAACGACTTTTAAAGTGCCTAGTTTACTGATGAACCTGACGGAACCAGACGCCAGTACAGATAGTTTGTCATGTTTAATTGGCCATAATATCGCATGGGGTCAACACCATAGTGAGTATAAACATCAAAGTGAAGCCAGCTTAATGGCCTACGTGGTTTATACATCGGGTACCACAGGCCAACCAAAAGGCATCGCAATATCACGCGCAAGCTTGGCACATAAACTGGCGCACGCGCATCGCTTTTATAATCTTACCCAATCAGACCGTTCATTGTGTATGGTCTCGTGCTGCACGGATACCTTTATTCAGCAATCAGCCATGACGTTACTCGGTGGTGCGAGTTTACATTTTAGTGCACGTTCATTAGTTGACCCTGAAGACTTTGTACAGTTTTGCCAATTGCACCATATTACGTTTACTGACTTAGCTCCGAGCTTTTGTTTGTCGTTGCTCAGTGATGAACGCGCTACGATGTGGTGGCAATATTTGTCACTGAAAACGCTGGTACTTGGTGGAGAAGAGCTTAACCAGAGTATTGTAAGTAAGTGGCATCGGTTAGGGTTATTCTCACGGTGTAGGCTGGTGAATGAGTACGGACCTTCTGAAACGACCATCACCTCGGTAATTCATCAAGTCACCGCGGCAGATCGGCATACTGAACGAGTACCTATCGGGCGTGCAGTGGGTGATAGCCAATTACTTATTTTAGATAAACATGGCAATGAATCTACACAAGGCGAGCTCTACATTGGAGGGACTAGTGTTGCCATTGGGTATTTACATGATGCGCAGAAAACCGCAGAAAAGTTTGTTTATTTAGACGTAAATGGCGTATCTCAACGTTTTTATCAAACCGGTGATTTGGTAACACGAGATGAACAAGGTCGATTGACGTTTCTAGGTCGCTTTGATAATCAAGTACAAATTATGGGGCAGCGCATCGAACTCGATGGCATAGAAGCAGTTCTTGAGAAGTATCCGCAAGTGACACTCAGCGCGGTGATATGTGTGGAGAATACATTGATAGCCTATGTTACTTGCATGGGTCAACTAGACAGAACACAATTACACGCGCACATTAATGCACAGCTTCCCGCTTATATGCAGCCTAATAAAGTGATTGTATTGAACGCCTTACCGCTTACGCCGATAGGTAAAATTGATAAAAAGGCGCTTCATGTGAAATACCAAAGTGCGTTGCAACAACGCACTGTTGAAAAAGCGCAGACGCCAAGTAGTGTATTCAGTGCCATTGCTGAAGTGCTAAATATTTCTGTATGCAAATTAAATGTGTCACGCAGTTTTCGTGACAATGGCGGAGATTCATTGCGCGCGTTAGCTGTACAAGCGCGCTGTAAGGACTGTGATTTACCAGTAAAAGTATGGCAGCTTCTGTCAGATACACCGCTAGAAGCATTAAAAGGGGAAGAAACATCGACCCACAATCACATATTTGATCAATCGCTATTAAACTATACCCTGCCTAATAAGTTGTCGATGATTGAAAGCCCTGCGCTGGCAAAGTGGTTAGTGACATTTAGCTTATATTGCGCAGCGCCGTTTGAGGTGAGTAAAGTATCGCAAGTGCTGACTATTTTATTGCGTAAATACCCCAGTTTGCGATTGGGCTTTAATACTGACCCAGAGCCATCTCAGCATTTAAACGCGTTTACTCAGGTACACTACAATCAATTGGATTGTGAAAGCGACGATGAGTTTAAGCGTGCGGTAAAAGACCACTTTAGTGCCAGAGTGGAGCAAATGAACATCAGTGATAATTTGCTGATAGTACATGTATTCGACAGCGCATTTGGTCAGTATATTTGTTTTGCGATGAACCATATGTTGGTGGACGATATCAGTTTGTCGCAGCTATCTAGTGATACAATGCTGCTCTTGCACACGCCAGCGCAATTTTGCCGTAAAACTGATTTAGGCTTGTTTCAATGGCAAAAACAGTTACATGATATTGCAATACAAGGTGGCTTTAATGATCAAGCTCAGTATTGGTTAAATGCCTTAGATCATGCCTCGATATTTTTTGCACAGCTTAACGGCAGAGCCGCACAAAATACCCGAGTGTCACAATACACAGCACGGAAAACTGTTTTCTCAGCTGCACAAATGACGCAAATTCAGTCAAAATTGGCCGCTCAAGGAGTGAACATTATTCATGGCGTGTATGCGGCACTCATGGAAGCATTTTATTGGTTAACTGGCGAAAGTGAATTGCTGTTATCGCAAGATATGCACGGCAGAACCGCACTTGATAATTGTGTAGATGTGAGCCAGTCTGTGGGGTGGTTTGCCAATAGCGTGCCGATATTACTCACGCGGCATGCCAACTCATTATTACAACTGTCGCAAGCAAAGCAAGATATTGCCGAGCTCCCTAGCGGTGGACATAGCTTTTTGCAGTTACTGTGTTTTGCTCAGCACGCAGCATTGGCCCAAAAAATGAAAAGTGCTCGACCCTATGTGCATGTTGTGTATGAGAACAACGCTTTGTTTGATTTAAACACCTTATTTGAATGCAAAACGTTAGGGTTAAGTACCCATAAACTGCTTGATGAGCACCGTTTATCACCAAATGAAGCCTTGTATCATTTAGTGCAAATTACCATATCTGAAAGCGAAACGGATGGATTACACATTGCAATTGCGGCATCCAAACACATTTTGAATGAGCAAATTATAGAGCGACTATTAGACAACACCATTGCCGCACTTGAGGTGCTGGTATAACGCAATGGCAAGTAAAGCGCACTAAAAATTGATGTGGGTGCGCTTTATTTTCGTTTATTTGTGTTTTTTTAACATGGTTTTGATTCTGAGAGTACTCGATAATATCCAGTCGGTGGCTTTACTAAGTGTGTTTTCTTATACGACTGGACTGTATATATATGAGATATCAACACCCTCTGCAATGCTGATATGTCGACCACAAGCATCCAATGGATTGTGACAAACCTCAGTGGGAAGCAGGTTTACCCTGTTTACCCTCCACAAAATGATCTCGTCTGGTCTGAATATCATTTTTGGCAGTATTGTTTAAGATAGCTTCATTGGTGTGAGCAAAAGGGTTCACGTCGATGGTAGGAATATCTTTACGCAATGCATTGCTACTAAACACATGTTCAAAAGTCGGAGCATTGGCGGTTCTGCTACCCAAACCCCATTGGGATTTGGGTATTCCCATCATTTTAAGAATAGTGGCGATCACTGAGGTATGATCAAATGGCACCTCAGATGCTGAGCGAAACACACAAGACTCTGGGACCCAAGGCGAAACCAAAATTAGTGGTACTCGCACCCCAAAGCGATCAAATTTAAAGTCATGTTCATAAAGTTCAGGCTGAGTAGTATCGTCATCTTGCCATGGCGGGGCAGCATTCCATGGGGGGGGCACATGATCATAAGTACCACCATGCTCATCAAAGTTGATGATAAAAAGGGTTTTCTCCCATGCTTGCGGATTGGCCGTTAAGGCATCATAAATCTGTTTTACAAAGGCTTCGCCAGGTGCCAGATTGGTCGGTGGGTGATAGTCATTTCCTTGGCCCTCCAACAACTGACTAAAACCACCGCCCCACTCAGGCTCTAAGAAAGAAACTGATGGCAATTGACCATCGGCGGCTTTTTTAAAGAAGCTATCCATGGTCGAAAAGTGTGGGTCAAAAGACTTATCTTGTAATTGTTCCATCAAATCTCTGGTATAGCTGTATCCTTCAACTCCCAAAAGATCTTTTACCTTGCTACCAGAGCTGTTATATATAATCCAATCTGCAGGGGTATTTTTACCATGCTCACTTAGCACATTCCAAAAAGTTTTTTGATTAAACTGCTGCCCTTCAGGATGACCAGCTCCTAATAAAGAAGTATTGCGATTGTTGACCCAAGCTTCAAGTTTGCCATTATTTAACCCCAATGAATTACCACAAGCGGCGAAGGCGCGATTACAATTGGTCTGGGTCGGCACTGATGAGAAGTAACGGTCTGATACTGCAAAGTTTTTCGCCAATCCATTTAACACTGGTAATTCTTTTGGAGTGTAACTCATCATGATCTCATCGGTAACAACACCAGAGAATTCTTCCGCCGGATTGGAGAAATAAGAAAAATCTTGATAAAAACCAGACATGGTAGCTTGGGTTAGTTTATTAGGGTTTTTCTGATGACCAAATAATTGCTTGTTCACATGCGAGTATTCTTCATGAGGGTCGCAACTTGGTACGTGCATATTGTTATTAGTTCCCTTGATCACATAGTGTTTGTTGCCCTGTTGATCAAGATTAAAGTAAGTCGGTTTTAATCCGTCATAAGTTGGCTTTTCTTGTGCCGGAATAGTCACTTTAGGTGGATGATTGTCATCATAAAGCCAACCCAAGACGTTATCAAAAGAGCGATTCTCCAACATTAAATAAACCACATGTTTGATATTATTCATATTACCTCCCATTAAACCCGAGGGATTTATCCCCGGGTTAAGTCAATCACTAGATCAGAGAAACAGTCACTGTATAATCGCTGCTGGATGTATCACCACCTGGGGTATAAGCGAAAACCTCTGTATTACCGAAGCTAAATGAATGTGCACCAACGGCCGGATCATCAAAAACAATATTGCCTATTTCGAAATTGGATTGGCAGATAAAACTAATATCACAACCACAACCTCTGGGGGCTAAAAATACCGAACTATTACCCATTTTTAACTTTTCGCTACTGCCATTCTCAATCACATCACCAACAGATATACCGCTAAAGGTTGCGTCATCATTGACATGAGAACATTGAGTAATTTTAATGGCTGAGCCCGTTTTGTTTATTAGTGTAACGCTTGCTGATATCGACATGATATTTCCTTTTTAAATTTGTTAATTAATGAGTCGAAAGCATTCTTGCTTTCGATATCTAGAATATTCTGTAGGCAGAACATTGAACATTACAACGGCATTACAGCTAAAAGAGAAAAAGCGTCAGAGTAGTGAAAAAGGACGGTAGGAGTAGTGAAAAAGGACAGGCATAAATTTCTTGCGGTAGTGAAAAAGGACAGGCACAAATTTCTTGCATCTGCGGTGATTAAGATGCTCTATGGCTGTTTTTATATACAGTTGTAATTTAATTTCTCAAAATTGCTAACCTCTCTCCTCGTTATGTAATTTAAAAAATGCACGTTTAAATTGACATGTAAACTTAATCGACTGAATTATATATAGTTTTTACTTTAGTAAAATGACATAACGACCCAAATGATTCTTGGTTAAGTAAATTCTCGGTTTCATCATTGGTGGGAGGTGATTGTTGTGTGTTAGAAAAAATGTTAAGTTACTAATATATATTAAATTAATTGGCGGTTTTGGTGTCCTCTCAACGAAATGGGTTCAGAGTGTTTATCGGCATTCACGCTAATACACTGTTGAACTAAGCCGCTACGCGGAGATCCTATTCTTACCATTTGAGCCACACTTTCTCTGAGTTATTTCACAACTTAGAGGTCAAAAATGCATACACTCATTGAACAGGTCAAGGCAGAAATAACCTATCGAGGTTATTCACAAAGAACAAGTAAAAGCTATTGCGCGCACTTACTTAAACTCAGAAATTACTTTAATAAATCATTGGATTTAATTACAGATGAAGAGTTGAATTCATTCTTTCAAGATCCGGCGATTCGCAAGCTTTCTCGGGCAAGCCAAAAGTTACAGATAAACAGTATTTGGTTCTTGTTTAAGCACATTTTACATCGGCCATTGAACTTAGATATTACCTTACCAAAAGCGAAGTCTCGAGCACCCATTTATTTATCTCGTAGCGACATACAACGGCTGATAGAAAGCTGCACAGATATGCGATTAAAGACGCTAATTATGGTGTGTTATGGCTGTGGTTTACGTATTGGTGAGCTATTACGCATTAAAGTTACAGACATAGACGGTCAACGAAAAACCATTTTAATTGAGCAGGGTAAAGGAGATAAATCACGTTACGTTGTTGTGTCAGAGAGTGTATTGAAGCAGTTACGTTGCTACTGGAAAATGTATCATCCTACAGGTTGGATGTTCTATTCTCGGTGGTTTATGGACAAATCGATGTCGCCATCGAGCTTCAGAAAGTCATTAAAAAAGCAGTCACACAGCATTGGTTTGCAGCAGTGTAACCCGCATGCACTTCGCCATGCTTATGCGACACATCAACTTGAATCAGGCATGCCGCTTCATCAATTGCAACATCAGCTTGGTCACAGTGATATTAAAACGACACAGAGTTACTTGCATTGGTTACCTGAATTAGGCCATGGCGGTATTGATTTACTAGCCGATTGGGCAAAACAATGAGTAGGTTACACCTTGCTGATATTTTAAAATTAGGGTTAGATGATTATCGGCAACACCACTCATTGAATTACCAGCAAACACGGGTCTGTCAACATCTTCAATCATGCAGGACAGGCAAGTTAGGGTATCAATCATGGCAATGTGATACGTGTGGCGAGGTAAAACAGGTCGGGTGCAGTTGCCGAGACCGACACTGCCCACGCTGTCAAAGTATGGCAACCGCACAGTGGGCGCAAAAACAGCAAGCACGTTTATTGCCTTGTCGCTACTTCCATCTTGTTTTTACACTGCCACATGAGCTGAATAGTGCTGCGCACTATGACCCAAGTACGCTTTATCAGTGTTTATTTAAAGCAGTATGGGATACCCTAAGTAAATTTGCACAGCGTAAAGGACATGGGCAGTTAGGGATGACCAGTGTATTACATACCTGGGGGCAAAATTTAAGCCAGCATATTCACTTGCATTGCTTGGTGCCAGCGGGAGGGCTAACGCAAACTCAATGGCATGAAAGAGAATAAAAAAGGACAGGCACAAATTTCTTGCATAATTGAGTGGTTTAACTACTGTTTATATATCCAGTTTATTTGAGTGATTAAAATGACAAGAGCACGGAATGCTTTAATTGATTTGTCTGCAACGCCTTATTACCATTTAATAGCACGGTGTGTACGCCGTGCTTTTTTGTGTGGGGAAGATAAGTATTCAGGAAAGAACTTTGACCACAGAAGAGAATGGTTGGTCGAGAGAATGAAGTTGCTCAGTAACGTATTTGCAATAGAAATAGCGGCTTATGCGATTATGAGCAACCATTATCACATTGTTGTGAAAGTAAATAAGCAAACTGCGCTCGATTGGTCAGATGATGACGTTATTAAGCGTTGGTATCAACTTTACAATGGTGATTCATTGGTAGACAGATATATCAATGGAGAAGTATTCGATGATGCAACGATGACTTTCTTCAATGAAATAGTGTCAAAGTGGCGTTTGAGGTTGTATGACATTAGCTGGTATATGAAGAATTTGAACGAATTCATAGCCAAAGAAGCGAATAAAGAAGATAACTGTACGGGTAAATATTGGGAGGGCCGCTATAAGTCACAGGCATTACTTGATGAAAGTGCGCTACTAAGTTGCATGGCGTATGTAGATTTAAACCCAATCAGAGCGAATATGGCAAATACGCTTCAAGAGAGCGATTTTACCTCAATTCAAGAACGGTTACTGCATTTTAAAGCCCAGATAAAAGACAATAAAAAAGTACAATTAAATCCTTCTCAAAACATCCCTCAAAAAGATGACCCAGCCCATATAAGTCAACCTGCGGAATTAAAACCACTTGGTGGAGAGCACATAGCAGGGGGCATCCCATTTAGCCTACTAGATTATTTTGAATTGGTAGATTGGAGTGGCCGCCATGTACACCCAAAAAAGACAGGCTATATAAGCCACTCGATACCAAGAGTATTAGTGACTCTCAATATAGAAGAAACGATATGGTTAGAGCAGGTACAAAGCTTTAGACGACAATATGCAAACTTTGCAGGGAGTAAACACGCTTTATGCCGACAGGCGGCAAAGAATGACGTCAAATGGTACAAAGGAGCTGGGTAACCAGTATTTTATCTATAGAATATCAAAAAACATCAATACGAACCTAGCAAGCACATCAGCTTGCTGTTTTGCTTTCCGTGTTATGAATGAAGTTACTGGTGTGCTTCCAGATTGCACGTGGCTTGTAATGGTGAATTTACAATTATGTGCCTGTCCTGTTGTTGCTATATATCGCTTAGAATTGTCAATCATAACGCTAAAATTGCTGAAGTAGGCTTTATGATTAAGGTGAGTGCTCAGGGGAAAGGCGTTGGTAGTAAAGCGCTTAAACTTATTAAGCAATACGCATTTGACACATTAATGCTAAATAAACTCGTTGCTTTTTGTTCTGTACATAACTCAGGCTCATTTAATTTATTAGAGAAAGAAGATTTTTCCCGTGAGCGCTGTTTAAAACAAAATACTTTAATTAATAATCATTACAGAGATGATTATGCGTATGGCTTATGTAACCCCGCTTTATAAAATATATGAACCTTCTCCGATTAGGTAAGAATAACAGTTATTTTTAGTCGATAATTTGTCTTCGAAAACTATTCACTGTTTTAATTCGCTATGTTTGTTAGCCATTAAAATTGTTTACGGCAAAAACATATTGATGGTCTCTTAATGTGCGTTCATCGCAGCCTCAGTTTGTAGGCCATCGTTTAGGGCTTCGATACCTAAATGGATTTAGATAGCAGGACGCCAGAGCTGGAACATTCATCAGTTAACCTTACTCTGGTATAACAATGCTGTTTTTGCACTTAAAAGCTAACAGTTTGGTAATTGAGCTGAGTGGTGATTTTTATGCGATAAAAGAGGTGACTGCAATTATGATATAACATATCATTTGTTGCTATTCTTACACCAAATTAAAACGCATTATTAAAGGAGGCTTATAGTGTTAAAAAAAACACGTGTAGCTTTAGTAATCTCTGCCGGTTTTTTGTTAAATGCCTGCTCAAAGCAACCAGAGCAAACCCAAAGTAATAAAGTAGACACAGTCGAAACGGCAACAGTACAGAACCCTTTTTTCCAACAGTGGAATACCCCTTTTGGCGCACCGCCATTTGACGAAATTGAAACAAAACACTTTTTGCCAGCTTTCGAAAAAGCCATTGCTGAACACAACAAAGAAATTGCAGCTATCGTTAATAATGAACAGCCAGCAAATTTTGACAATACCATTGCAGAAATGGAGTTGGCCGGTGCATTGCTTTCGCGTATATCGGGGGTGTTTTTTAATCTAGCGAGCACTGAATCTAATGATGAAATGCAGGCTTTGCAGCGTAAAGTTTCTGGTATGTTAACCCGCCATAGAAATGAAACGCGTATGAATGAAGGTTTGTACAAGCGCGTTGCAACGGTATATAAGCAGCGCAACTCGAACGATTCGAACTCAGAACAAATACGCAAAGCTGAATTAAATTCAGAGCAAATTCGTTTACTCGATCGCATTCACCGCAGCTTTGTACACACAGGGGCGAATTTGGCGCCAGAGCAGCGTGCAGATCTTGCAACGATAAACGAGCGTATTGCAGCACTGGCCACTGAGTTTGGTCAAAATGCCTTAAATGATTCTCGCGCCTTTAAATTGGTTCTTGAAGAGTCAGATTTGGCGGGTTTGTCAACAGCACAGCGTGATGCAGCCGCTGCGGCAGCTGCAGCGAGAGATTTGTCCGGTAAGTATGTGATCACGCTAAACCGGGCCAGTGTTGAGCCATTCTTACAGTTCTCTGAACGTCGTGATTTAAGAGAACAAGCTTTTAATGGTTGGGCAAAGCGCGGTGATAACGATAATGAGTTTGACAACAAAGCGATTATCGCTGAAATGGTAGAGCTGCGTGCCAAGCGCGCACAGCTATTAGGTTATAAACACCATTCTGAATATGTGTTATCTAATGCCATGGCAGGTAAACCGGAAACGGCAATGGACTTGCTATTAAAAGTGTGGGAGCCCGCTGTTGCTAAGGCTGAGCAAGAACGCGAATGGATAAAAGACATTATGGTCAAAGAGGGCGCAACACACGAGCTTGAGCCTTGGGATTGGCGCTTTTATGCTGAAAAAGTTCGCAAAGACAAGTTTAATTTGGACCAAGGAGAAATCGCGGAGTATTTTGAACTTGAGAATATGCTAGAGGCTAAGTTCTACGTTGCTAACCGCTTATTTGGTCTTACCTTTGAAGAGCGCAATGATATTCCTGTTTACAATCCGGTGGTGAGGGTATGGGAAGTCAAAGACAGCACTGGTAAATCTATCGGTTTATTCTTTGGGGATTATTATGCCCGCTCTACTAAGCAATCGGGTGCCTGGATGAGTGCGTTCAGAAATCAGCAAAAGTTAGCTGGTGATGTTAAGCCGCTGATCGTTAACAATATGAACTTAAATAAACCAGCTGAGGGTGAAGCAACATTGATGAGTTACTCTGACGCAGTGACGCTATTCCACGAATTTGGTCATGCCCTACATGGTTTACTCTCAAATGTAACGTATCCTACTCTTGCCGGTACCAGTGTTCCCCGCGACTGGGTAGAGTTCCCAGCCCAGTTGTTTGAGCACTTTATCGCTCAACCTGAAATGCTGAAAAAGTTTGCGCTTCATCATAAAACAAGTAAGCCTATGTCTGCTGCGTTGTTAACACGAATTAAGCAAGCCAGCACCTTCAATCAGGGGTTTGCTACGGTTGAATTTACGGCATCTGCATTAGTCGATATGGCTTACCATCAAATGAGCGAAGTGAAAAACTTGGACGTGCGCGATTTTGAAAACACAGTGTTAAGTTCTTACGGTAAACCAGAAGAGATCATTATGCGCCACCGCAGTACGCACTTTGGGCATATTTTTGCTGGGGGTTATTCATCAGCGTATTACGCCTATATGTGGTCTGAGATATTGGATGCAGATGGCTTTGACGCTTTCATAGAGAAGAAAAATATCTTTGATAAAGAAACCGCTGAACGGCTGTATAAGTTTATCTACAGCCGCGGTGATACCTTGGACTACTTTGAAGCTTACGAGGGCTTTAGGGGCAGAAAACCAACAACGGATGCCCTGTTACGCAACAGAGGGTTAGATTAATTTTCGCATTTTAACACTAAAAATCGAAGCCACAGTGCTTCGGTTTTTTTATCAACTCGTTGACGGTGTGCTCGTTATAGAGATACTTAGGTAGCGAATATTCGTTCTGTTGATGTAGTTAATGACAGCTTGGTTATGGCGAAGCATGACTTTTATAGGGTTGGAGCAGTGATAATACAGGCATAAGACCCAATCGTTTTATGCCTGTTTTTTAACTCAATGACTACGGGCCTTTTGATTTAAAAATCTACGTCACAGAGTATAAGCATACCGCCTCTTCTGCACTGTTGAATCATTGGCGGCCTAATACTTCTTGAAGTAACCGTTACATTTCCATCGTTATCAGTAACGCGCAATTTGACTGTGGCTGGTGAGGTAATATCTACATGGCCACGTGTGGTGCTCACGCCATCGACCCACTTTTCTACTTTTTGTACTTGACCGTCGCGATCACTGTAGTTGAAATCAGCAACTACAATCCCTGCGGCATAATAAGTTGTGTCCGTGCGTGAATCGTACCTTTCAGTTACCAAGTGCTCTTTTATGATGGCTTTAGGTGTGTATTGGCAAGATTCACTAGTTACTCTGTCATAGCCAACGCTAGGTAGGATAGAGTTGCATTGATAGGTAGTCCATTGACCACTTTCAAATACAGTTTCCTTTATTGTATGCCATTGAGAAAAGCTTTTAGTTACGTGTTCTTGCATGTGTCTTCCGGAGGCCCAACAACTAGCCCAGCCATAGTAGTATGGTACTTCTGTAGCATCCGTTTGGCAGTTTATTTTTTGATCGCCTGCGGCAAATGCATTAATGGATAGTACTGAGAGTGAACTAATAGCGAATATAGTTAGTAGTTTCATAATAATCCTTATTATATTTATTTTATGGTTTCAATAATTCCAACTTTGTAAAGTTGGAATTCAGATTTATAGCATCCTAAAAGAAGTTAATCAAATGTAAGATTATATGAGGCAATGTTTGAATTTAATTTCGAGCTGATTTTTTACGATTGCCCGTTCAGCTATTGCTATGCTAGTGCCTGTCGCTTAATTAACTTAAGTTGTTAGAATTTATCGCTATTTAAATCTTATTTATATCACGTTAAATCACGCTTGTTACTTTTTTAAGACTTAAATTACTTGCAGATAGAAAATCTATTGGGGGGGGGCTTATTCGCTTTATTTTGAAGTGTTTCTTTGTGGAGGTTATTTTAATAAAGATCCCAAAATCCTGATTTTTCTAGTATGCATTCAGGGTTTTCTATTTAGGAACTTTGTATTTTAAATAGCATATAGAGATTTTTAATGTAGAAAAACAGTTAGCCTGTTACGCCTAGCTTGCTTTATTAGATCTAGTTTGGCACGCTTTTCTTCATTGTATAATTGACTGAGGTGTTGAACACTCATAAATTGTAACAATTGTAATGGTTTACTTCTTTTCTATTTGCGTATCAAATAGCATAGCTATAAAAACGAAACTTTGAACCTATTCGAGAGATAAAATAAGATGAATAAAATAAAACTAACTTCAATGATTGTTGCGTTTTTTACTTTTTTATTGCCATCGCTTAGTTATGCTGAAGCTGTAACTGGTAAGGAATACCAAGCAGTTATACAAACCGCCTATAACTATTTTAATGGGGCTGCAAATGGAGACCAAACGCTTCTTTCAAGCGCTTTTGATCTAGAGTTTGGCCATGTGAAGATGATTACCGAGAATGAAGAGACAGCGAAAGAAACCATTAGAACTGTTCCGTTAAAAGAGTTTTCTGGTTATTTTAAAAAAGCGACTAAAGATACTTGGGAAGCGAATATTCTTTCTGTCGATATAGTTGATGACAAAATGGCTATGGTGAAGCTTGATTTTGATACGCCAAAAACACATTACGTTGACTATCTTGTAATGTACAAACGCGAAGATGAATGGCGTATTATCAATAAAACATTTATTGCCAAGAAAAAGTAACCGAAACCTAAAAAGTTACTCAAAAAAGTTGTAAGTAATGGGGTATGCAGAGCCCTCGCTGCTGAGTCAGGCCCGAATTCAGATAATAAGTGCACCACTGATGGTTAAACAGTGGGAAGAGGCCTGTCGGTGGTGCTTCTGTAATCGCTAGAAAACAAGAGTTGATACCATGAGTTACAAGCAGTTGAACGCAGGGCAAAGATATCTGGTTGAGGTTTACTTACGCGAGGGGTTTAGCTATCGAGAGATAGGGTAAAGGCTAAAAGTAAGCCATAGTACAGTAAGTCATGAAATTAGGCGCAATCGTATTCGAAGTTATTACTTGCTAGAAGTTGCTCACTCAAAGGCGTATAAACGAAAGCGTCTAGCGGCCAAGTATTTCATGCGATCACTCACAATTGCGTACATAGAGCGGGCGCTTAATGCGAGGCCGAGAAAGTGTTTAGGGTTCATGCAACCTGCAGCGTAATTCGATGAATTACGCAAAGCAGTATAATTTAGCGAGTGGTGCACTTTGGACTTAAATTCGCGTTTAGTTGATCACGATAACCCTGATTTTTGAATCCAGTAGGTGATAATAGAAATTATCACCTACTAAGCATGTTGCGTGCATTGTGGCTCAGAGTTGATCACTCAACAAAAATATCAGCTCACTACAAGCTAATTATTGAGTACAACTTTTCTGATCATACTTGCATAATCTCTGGCATCTAGATGTTCGCTATTACAAAATACGATACTAGAATACGCTTTGCCTGGAATACGCTCATAATTAGTGACTGTGCCTAACCAGCCACCACTATGGGTATATATTTTACCAAACTCACTGTCGACCACCATTTGCCCATTAGCGTATTCAAATCGTTCATGTCTTATTTCACTATTCGGGGTTAAAAACTGTCTAAGTAACGCTGTGGGGTTATTTCCTAAGGTTGGGTTATAGAAATAACGATCCCATTTAGCCATATCTTCTACATTCGTATGTAATCCACCATCACCTACCCAAAATAAATTGGTCATGCTGTTGATATAGCCACCTTGTTCAGATGGACGATATCCACTTGCTCGCCTTTTAACAATTTCGGTTGGCTGATCGCTAAAGAATGTATGGGTCATATTAAGTGGTTTGAAAATACGCCGTTCGGCATAATCTCGTAGTGACTCGCCTGAGACTTTTTCTACCAGCATCGACAATAAGAAATAGGCATAGTTACTATATTGCCATTTTTTTTCTGGCTCATGACGCAAAGGCACTGTTTTCACGTAGTCGTAGAACTCACTAATCGTCAAATAATCTTCGTTACCTAATCTAAATTTATTGCCAGCAGACGAACGCAACTTCATTGCGTCTGGATCTTCTAGATTATCAACAAAATCATAATCTCCCATCCCTGCAACATGGCCTAGCATGGCATTAATTGTAACCTCTGACCCATAATTTCTCAGCTTTGGTAAATATTGACGTATATCTGCAGATAACGATATTTTACCTTCATCAGCCAATAGCAAAACGGCCATAGCAGTAAATTGTTTAGAAACTGATGCAATTCTATGCACATGAGAGCCATCTAATGAATTATTAAGCTCTAAATTGGCGAGCCCGTAACCATCTTGATGCACTAGTTTACCATGCTTTATAACACCAACAGAGCAACCTGGACCATTCTCAGGCATATTAGCAAATATGGCATCTATTTTATCATCAAGGTCGTCGGGTTTATTATCTGCCTGAACCGAAAGGGATGCCGCCCCCATGAATAATGCCAGTGAATATTTTAATGCCTTTTTCATATTAAGTCCTTTCCTATATATTTATTAGCTTTGCTATGATTGGTCTTTGCTTCTAATGTGGTGTAGTTAAAGAATAAAGGCCAAATGTTAAAAATTAAATGTACCTTTTTTATGTTCTAAAAAGCAAAGACAATTTAATTAATAATTGATTTTTTATGTTTGCTCTTTTACTCCTCATTTTAAAATAAATAATAGGATAGTCATATAATGCTAAAACGACTATGAATAATAAGAAACAACGGGAGAACATGGGGTTCAGTTATAGGAAAGGCATACGTGTATTAGGTGGGAAGTTCAGACCCGAACTCATGCTGCAAGTGCACCACTTTGAGCTTTAATTTAGGAATCAGTAGTCTTAGCGCCCTAAAACACTGATAGTAAGCAAGGCTGACATTATCCATCGAAAGGCGCACATCTTAAAATTACAATTTATACTCACAATACCGGATCACTAGGGTCGCTATCGTATAGAAAAGTGTTCATTTTTTCTAAAAAGGAGGAGATTTAACCAGCCCCCCCAGAGTTGATTGCTTTTTACTGATCACGCAGAATCTGGAAGTGCACCAGTAATTTTATCATTAGATTTTTGAAAGATATAAAAACTAAAACACAACCCAACTAACAGTCATAAATTTAACTGGTAACAACTGTTAATTAGGTTGGTAGTACGCGTTATTTCTTACTAGTTCGTCTCAGCCACTGGACTCCCCAACAAATCTGTATGAATAAAAAGCGTCCTTTTCCTTTTATCTACTGGGTAAATCCAACTCGAACAACTTCCGTCACTAAAACAGACCTTAATACGATATGTGGCTCCACTATCTTGAGGCAATGTGTAACTCTGCTGATCACCATCTAACGTGGTTAATACCTGCCAGCTTAAATTTGCAATATCAGCGCAATTCGTTGTGCAGGTAGCACTCTCAATCACAAAACTCTTCGCGCCTGATTCACTAGACCAAGTAAGTAATTCACCTGAATGCTCAAAAACAAATTCAGTATTAATAACCTCAACGTGTACTTCATTTTCCCAGCGTGAACTGCATGCTTTTACGGTACGCCTTGATGTGCTTGATGTGCTTGAGGTGTCCAAAACCATGCCACACGCTTGCGTAAAGAACCGGTAAGTACCTGATTGAACGAACTGATAATCGAAAAAGCCAGCTTGGTTATTGTCTACTTGGTGCAGTGCTATGACTTCATTGCTACCTGGTGGAACAACGTAAAGCGTCGATGTCAATATCGTCTTAGGCGTAGCTATAAATGCCCAAGTTATTGTCTCTGTTCTATTAATAAATGTGTACGTAGGCACTGATAACTTAATAGCAGGCGTGTCTTCTGGTAATCCTATGGTAGTGTATTTATCAGTTGGTGCTGACCACGCGGAACATATTGCGTTATCAATACTGCCAATGCATGAACGAATTTTGTAAGCACGTATGCCGCCATCAGCATCATTGAATGTTAACTGGTTAGTACCAGCTTCATTTCCACCGGGAGATATAAAACGACCGGGTAAAGTCCATTCATTTTCATTGAATTTAATCGAGATATCATAATAACTTGCATTAGGAATAGCGCCCCATTTCAGTGTTGTGGAGCTTCCATTAACCGTAACATCATGTATCCAAACTGGGGTTAGTAAAGCATTAGACTCAGTGGTCCAATCAGAGCAATTAATTAAACCATCATCACAGCGTCTCACTTTATAACTTCTTTTACCTGATGGCAGGCTTGACCAAGCAATGCTGCTTTTAGTGCTTGTATAACGTCCAGGTTCAGTCCATTCATTACTGTTATATTTAACCAGAATGTCAAATACGCCTTCTTGAGCACTCCCCCAGTTCACCATCACGCCATTACTCTCTGTCAATGTTGCTTTTGGCGTTGTCACAAAGCTTTTTGTTGGTAAAGATAATTCCGACCATTGCGAGCACGCAGCAAGGTGACATGCCTTGATTGAATACTTAGAATACCCATTTACTTTATCAATAAGGGAGATTTGATTTGTATCACTTCGATATTCTTTCACTGATGAAGAAAAATCACTCCATTGCCAATGCTCTTGCACTATATAGTGAGTTGCAAAATCGACCTTAGTCCAAGTAACGTGATTCTCACCCATATTAAGAGAAGCGCTTGGTCTATGTGGAATAGCAGGCACAGGCGCATTCATAACGATTGTCCCCATATTAGATCGAACCCCACCATTATCTGTCACCCAAAAAGATACAGTGTCTTTTACAAAGTTTGGGTTAGGAATGTATTTAAACACACCGTGAGGCTTACCAGGCACCCGCACAAACTGGCCTCCGTCTGTTTTATGGTCAATGCTGCCTTCAGGTATAACAAATTGATAAGTAAACTGATCAAACAAACTTGGCGACTTACTTGCCTCAGGGTCTACTACCAATTCAGACCTGATGTCAATTTCTATACCCTGCAAATTAGTCACCGTTTCTTCTAAATCAAAAACAGTCGGTGCCTCATTCACTGAAATAAGTGATACTGGAACAACAAATGTGTTCGAATTACTCACGCCATCACTCACTTGAACAAACACACTTAACGAAGTCTCCTCGTATAGTGGATCAATGGTAATAAGCTCTGTGACAGGATCATAAGTATATGGCCCTAATGTATCGTCCACCACAAGTGTTAAGTCACTATGTCTGTTCATTGACCCTTGATATCTGATATGAAGGTCATTAATAGAAAGCTGAAAAGGCTGATCCTCTCTTATCTCAGTCAGCGTGTTAGAACGTATGATCACCGGTGAAGAAGTATGCTCTTTTATATCAAGTACAATATCGCCTCGGCCCGACACCGCGCCTTTGTCATCATATACAAAGAAAAACACGTGATCTCGGCCAATAAAACCAGCCGGTGGTGTATATTCAACCACTCCGTTTTTAGCACCCGGTACTTGTAAAAATCGCCCTCCTTTGTTTGTCCCCCCGCCGTGATCTTCTCGCACTGCTTGTTTAGAAAAAATATACTTAAACTGTTCTAACCTTGGATCGTTTAATCCGTGTGGACCAAAAGTTATGTCGGGGTCGTGCATCATTGCGGACATGAATAAAGTAAATTTTTCGTCTTTGACAGACTCCAATAAAATTTGCCCTGCTTGTGGGGAATCATTGACGTCATTAACCGTTATCAGCAACATGTATTCTAATGAGCGGTGTTTTGCATCAAAGAGTGTAACAGGAACAAATAATTCACCAGAAAAATGCTGCTTAGGGGTGAGCGATAAGCCATTGAGAGTGTAATTTTCCCCCTCAGCTAATTCCAATACAATATCACCATGAAGTGAATCACTGTCTGTATAGTTAATATGATCAAGTGTTAATTCTAACGTGGTGTCTTCATCCATAAATAAGGGCTTTTGACCGATGATCACAGGCGCAGACTTATTTTCTTTAAGCACAGTCATATTTACTTGGGCACTCGATTGCGCACCCGATTTATCTGCAATGGTATAGTGAATGACATCAGCACCATCAAAACCCATATTAGGCTGATATTCAATACTATTGCCATTGTTCAACACTATGCCATACATCGCCGATGCCTGTTTAACGGTTAATACATCACCGTCAACGTCGGTATCATTATCAAGCACCTCGATGGTAATTTTGGAATTTGCTATAACAGTGGCTGCATCATTATTTGCAACTGGTGCATCGTTTACCGAGTTAACTGTAATATAGGCTTGCCCTGAGAGGGCATTAGAGCGACCATCTGATAGCCAGTAAGTAATTCTATCTTGGCCTGAAAAATTATGCGGGGGCTGATATTTTACCTGACCATTTGGCATTAGCTCAACTTCGCCAAATAATGCACTGACCGAGACAATCTTAAGCGCATCTTTGTCCAAGTCGTTATCATTACCCAGCAGATTTAGTAAGCCCAACTCATCTTCACTCAGTGTAATGTGATCGTCTGTCACAACTGGTTTATTATTGGTCTGAGCTTGAGCATGTAAATTCTTTAGCATGAAATTTAAATGCGTTGGAAAATCAAAAGCAGATAATGCGCTACCACTAAACACACATATATAAATAAAGAGAATACCAAGAATGACTCGATTCACTACAATCCCTTAAAAAATTTTATTTGTTTTTATAATTAGGTTTATTTAATCCAGCACGGTGTACTACCACATAGTGGGTGTTCCGTTTTCTCAAGCTTTACCGCTCTGGTAGATTGATAAGCTAAGCTGCGAGTTTCTTTAGTACAACCCCCATTTGTATCCCCTCTATAAAAGTGAACGTGACCATGATCAGCTAAACGGTTTCCTTTGATAGTTGAATCCGAGTACGTTAAATAATGATTTACTGGCTTAACAAACTTCAAATACTCATAGCCATGATAATCCAGATAAGGATCTCCCTTACACTCAGCATCTAAATAAGAAAAACCATTGTTATTTTCTACAATTTCGGGGCGATAAAGGTGCATTTTAATTGTGCCCCCAATGGGTGCATACTGATACCATCCACTGTCACCTGATATGACCTTGCCCACTTTGGTGAAACCGTCGCCTTTATAAAGCCATGCGCCATCATGTCTGCCATTTGAGCTTTGATTAATACTGAGTAAAATACGTGCGGCTTGTTCAACACCCGCCAACGACTCGCATCGCATTGTTGAGTGCACCGAGACCAACTGTTCTTTAGACACCGCAGTTACTAACAAGCTATACATAGCTTGGCCTTGCAAAGAACTTAAATTTATTGCCCACTGGTTAGTGCGTTCAGCAGTAACGCAGCTTGGTACGGTATGGGTTTTTGGCTCTGATAATGTAAATGTGGCCACTTCACCTTCCACTGTAAGTTGCGATACTGTAGAGGCCGCTAACGCCATACTAGGTGTCATTAAGGCAATTAAAGGTGCGATTAAAGGTGCTATTAAATATTTCATCTTCTTCCTTTGGTTATTCATTGCTTTCTTTCATTAACACGGGTCATTTTTTATTTAATAATACACGCGCTCTCGCCACATAATGGATGAGGGTATCGAATTACCTTAGTTACACTTTCTGAATACATACTGGCCATAAAACCCTTATATCGACAGGTTGTTTCAGGCACCGTATCAATATATTCTACCCTGGATTCGTATACTTTAACCTGCCCTTTAGTATTGAGTCGGTCATCTATGTTATCAGGGTGACTTTTCGCACCATAATAGTCTAAATTTCTAATATAAATGGGACGCTTCTGAAGGCCATACTCTGAATATGCTTCCCCACGACACTGTGCATCTAAAAATAATAGCCCTGTGGTATGTTCATAAAGAATATAAATGCTCGGTCCTTTACTACCCACCTCAGATGCATAATAAGTCTCATTTCTATACTGCCCAATAATATTTCCTAACTTGGTTACACCATCACTTTTGTACAATGCGGGTACTTGGCTGCTTGCTTGAGTGGGCTTTTTATGGAGTGCCACGCCAGCGGCCTGTTCAATGGTTGCGATTGATTCACATCGCTGTGTTGAACTGACTTTAACTGGCTGTTCTTTAGAAACCGCGGTCACCAGTAAGCTATACATGGCTTGACCTTGCAAAGAACTTAAGTTGATAGCCCACTTGTTATGATGTTCAGCACTGACACAACTGGGCACTTGGTGAACTTTAGGTTGAGATAAGGTAAAAATAGCTGTTTCACCGAGTACCTCTAGCTCTTTAATTGAAGAGGCTGAAAAAGCCATTAAGGGTATAGATGTCATCGTAAATAAAAATAGTAAGCGTTTAATCATCGCTTTGCTCCGGGATTAAAAAATAAAGGTCTATCAAGTGGTAATTTATTCTAGAGTTAATCCGAAGGTAAATAATATAACTTCCCTTGCAAAATATTGGACTCTATTGTTTGTATAATTAGTTAAATTTTATATATGGTAACCACATTAGTAACGGTGGGGTGGGGGGGAATTATAGCCTCCCTCTTAATTTAAAAATACGCTAAAAAATTAATATCAAGATTAAAAAGCTAGCAGTACATATTTAAAGCTCTAGCGAGCGACGGTGATCTTCTCGACTATTTCTAGCTCAGTACCTGTTGCACAACGGCCTGAACCTACAATATTTAACCCTAATTGGCTATCAAATGCACCTAACACTAAACTCAAAAGATTGGCGCTTCCTTTGCTGTTTAGGTCGATTAACCACTGATCCATTAATTCAAGTCGAGAACAAGATGTTAAAGCACTGCGTTTTTGGTTAGTTTTAAACCACACTTGATCATTTTTAACTTCAACCTCAGTAATATGATATTTTTCATCCAAGCTGATACAAGAGAAGCTAGCAAAAGTAATCACTAAAAAATAAATAATCCGCATTTAAACTCACAAAAAATAAAGTTAATGCCAATTATAATTAAAAAAACAAAAAGGTACAATCATAAATAGAGCCAATATATAAAAACCCTTCATTGAAAATGTGATAGAAAAATAAAATTAAAGCAAACTGGTTATATAGTTTCAGCCATTGGGCTACCTAGTAAGTTAGTATGAATAAATATGACGTCCTTAATCCTAGGTATATAAAAAGCAGGGTTGCTCCAACTAGTGCATCTATTTGCACTAAAGCATGCCTTTACTCTGAATATTTCATTGTCTTTAGCATTATATGCGTAACTCAAAACCCCTTTATTATCAGTTGCTATTACCTCCCATGTAACATTATTAAAATCATGACAAGGCTGTTTACATTTTGCTATTTGAATAATGTAGGAAGTAGCATTCGGCACCTCTGACCAACTCATGGCAGTGCTTTGAACTTGCAAATCAGGCGGGAAATCAACGAATAAGTCTAATGAGACAGTGTTACTCCACCCAAAACAAACTCCATCTATCTTACAGCCCCTCACCCTGAATACAGTCAAACCGGTGATAGAACCAAACTGACTTTCAAATAAATTACCAACCGGTATATTTGATTTAATGGTTTTCCAAACCAATCGGGCTTCGTTTTTCTTACAATCACCATCACAAGCCGCAGCTTCGATTTCTATATATTTAATCGATTTCTCTTGTAATGCACACCAACTGATTGTATTTTTTTCTTCAGCCGCAGAGAGTTTAGGAGTAGAACTACAAACAGGCACTGCATAATACAACGCACCTGACTCTGTATACCCTCCAGCACAATCCATTTCATTTATTTCCCCTATACATGCTTTTACTCGATATTTATAACTTCCTGTCATTTTTGGCTGGTGTGAGAAGTCAACATACACTTTATTACCTAGTTGTGGCTGCAATACATCAGTAACCTCTAACCAAGGTTGACCGTCATAACTTAATTGTACTTTGTAAAAAGTCGCACTTTGCACAACACCCCATTTAACCTGAATTTCATCATTATACTTTTCAACGGTTACAGAATCTGGGTTCGAGTAATCAAATGGGACTGTATAGTTAATGCCTTCAGAATATGTAAAACCCCTAGAGCACACCTCCCCCGAACTTAATTGGATACATGCTGACACCCTATATTGAAAATTCCCAGAGACATGCGGCTTATGGGTATAAGAGGCAAAAAGCCTATTGCTACCGGTTGGCATTTCGATGATATTGACTTCTTGCCAAAACTCATTTTCATGCATCAGTTCAAGTTTGTAATGCGATGCGCCCTTAACCAAGTCCCACTTAACCGATACCGTTTTATTGGTACTTTCAACAATTACCCTATTTGGTGGTTCAGATACGCTACTTTGATCATAAGTCTGAATAGGGTAAGAGCTAACAGAAAACTCCGAGCAATTTCCTTGTTCACATGCTGCTACTTTATATGAATAAACGCCATGCGGCCGTGTCGTTGAGAAGCTGTTTGAGGTTGAGCTTTGAAGTTGCTCACTAATATCGACCCATTCTAGGCCATTCATACTTTCTTTTAATATGTATTTATCAACATGAGATACAGGTTCCCAGCGAACTGTCACTCTATCTGATTTAGCTAGACCTGAAGGCTGTGTAGGTACTTTTGGTTTAATATATTGCCCTAACCAATTTGAGGCAGGTGAAGGCTGTGAACACACTAATTGATTACATGCAATCACCCGAAACCGTACCCAGCCGACCTTATGTTGTAGACCTACAATTGAAAGCGGTGAAGTAAAGTTTAGATATTTGGTATAATTCACCCAATGTCCGTTAGGTAGATATATTTCTATAAAGTACTGTTCAGCAGCTGTTACCGGTTCCCAATCGATGAATAAACCATCAGGCGTATTATTTACAAAAGGGGCCTGAGGAGGACTTAATTCATCCATAAATTCGACCCTGTTTGAAGGGGCTGAAAATGAGGAGCACACGCTCGCACTGCAGGCAGCAATACGAAACTGCCTTTTGCCTGATGGTTGCGTGCCAAATACCGCTTTATTTAAATGTTTATTTCCTCTATTTTCCGCCGCAATGTAATGTGAATCAGTAGCGGTAACCCAGCTCCATTCATTCTCTTTCATTTCTATTTCATAATGCAGTGCACCAGAGACATGGTCCCAATCAATGAGAATTTCATTGCCGCTTTTAACTGCTTTTACATTTTGCGGAGGCGTAACTTCTTCGACTAAAAGCACACTAGAGTATGCCGAACACTCATTAGATATCTGATTGCAGGATTTCAGTCTCACTCTTTTGGCATGTGCAATATACTTGTTAAAATTAAATTCGAGCTCTTGAACAGGGCTTAATACGTGCCAATCGCTATTAGAGTCAGTACTTGGGCTGTATTCAACAATGTAATAATCTGCGTAAATTACATTATTCCAACGGAGTACACTTTCGTTTATCTTATTTAATAACAGCTCGGGTTGAGGGCTGTTTAAACGCTTTAATGTAACGGCTTTGGAATCTGAGCTAAAAGTTGAGCAAGGCCGAAGATTTATACATTCTTGTCCTTTAAATATAAATCGAGCGTAGTTGAAGCCTTGCTTTAATTTGTATGTTGCTTTCCATTTGTAATCACCCCATTTTCCAGAAATTTTAAATGGGCTTACAACTTCAAGAGACGAATCCTCATCAATTGGTTTACCATTCGCTAAAATATTCATATGTGCATCTGAAAAGCGTCCAGCAGTTGTTGAATTTAATGTGATTTCAAAAGTTTGATTATCTATAGCTCGAAGCGTTGGTGGTGATACCGTATATAGATCTCCCATGTTAACCGTCGATGTTCTAGAAGAGTTATAATTTAGGCCTCCAGTGTAATTTGAACATCCGTTTTCATTACACGCCTTCACCCTAAAACTATAGCGCCCTCCTGACATATCAACAATCTTAGCTACCCCAACCTCCTGAGGACCATAAAAACTACCACCCGATATAAACAAATCAACATTTAGCCTTTCATATTCTTGTGCACTATCATCCAATATATTGAACCAACCTTTTCCTGACGGTGTAAGTGCCTCTATTGCATAGTGAGTAGAATCTTTAGAAGTTGTCCAATATATTAATACCGACTGCAATGGTTTGTTGGAATTTTTTACTACATGAACCCACTCAGGGGAAATCGGGTGGGAAGCAAATGATAATGAAGAATAAATTAGTACAATAAAACAAGCTAAACGCTTATAAAAAATCACTGAAAATCCAATTAAAAGAAGAGGTGGCTATTAACTTTACCATAAATTAAGTTAATTAAAAATCATTAGAAATAAACAGTCACAAAAGCTCGCTAGTTTGCAACTTCATTATGTCATTTCAAACTATAGCTATATGTTAACCAGTGAATTAAAAATTCTTTTCGGGTGTTTTTGTCGTGAATCATGTGAATTACTAACTAAAATCGATCATTTAATGTGCATGAATTGAAGGTGTTTTTCCTACCATATATTAATTTAATATCTTAAAAACTTTGTATTTGCGATATAAAGCGACGTTTGAATTTATTATGGTATTACATATTTGCAATTGCATTGTAAATGCAGTGTTGCGTTTGTGTCGCTGTTCTATTCTATTCTGTTCGTTTTTAAGTTGAGTGATGGTATTATTCGTCGAAATATAAAAAGGACTGCTAATGCATTTTAAAATAATTAATTTTTTCATTCTATTTTTATCGTTTAACGTGATTTCAAAACCACTGGCCCCATTTATATCTGGCGGCTATGAGTACGAATATAATACTGTAAGCCGTGTCTCTATAGTAAAAGTTACAGGAGCAAGTTCATATAAAGTTTTTTTTAATGGTGATTTCATAGGCTCTACTACTCAAGATACATATGACTATTTTGTACCTTGGCAAAAAAAAGGGGATGGTTATTTTGAAGTACAGGCTTGCAATGAAAGTGGCTGTAGTGGATTTAGCAATAAGCTGCTTATTCATGTATACCCCAAGTTATATGAGCCGATCCAATTTGATACGCCTAGAGCGCTTTATACAGATGAGAACTTTTGTGTTGATTTCCCCATGATGCCCTATGGGAAGAATTACCACCCGTACTTACAAGGTAAGATGAAAGGCTCCACACGTGGCGGCACACAGTGCTATACTTTAGATAGGCTAGGTTCGCATGCCTATCATGTTAAGAATAACTTTACCTCATTCAGTGCAGTTCATACGATTCAGTCAATTTTACGTTTTCGTTCGAGTGATAACCCCCAAATACCCGAGCTTTCTGCGCCTAAGTCGACGTTTTTTCGTTCTGCTTTTGATCTTACTATATCGCCTGTTAACGGTGCTGTTCGTTATGAAGTGTACGAAAATGATGCACTGCTTTTAAGTACAGCCAATAACTCAGTATTAATTAGGCCTATTGGCTATAGTCCAATAACTCGCAGCCTCAAGGTGAGAGCCTGTACAGAATTTACATGCTATCCATTTAGTAATGAAATACAAATCGCGCTGGTAGATCTTGGACCTGTTAATGTTCAGGCACCATTGCTTGCTGTTGAAGGAGAGAGTACGTGCATTAACTATGAGAAGGTAAATAATGCTAATAGATATTATTTTAAATTTAGAGGTGCGGGTAGTGGAACTCGAATAGGCACTTTTCATTGTATAACCCCAAAAAAGCCGGGCGAGCTTGGGTTCACCATAACAGCTTGTAGTAGTGTGTCGTGCTCTAGTGAAAGTGCGATAATATCGATGTATGTGCTGCCAAAACCTTCTTTAGATTACAACATTGCGATGTCATTGAGTGAAAATAATATTGTGTTAGGGGATGAAGTAAGCATCACTTATTCTGCTCCCACAAGTACAGTAGGAAATACATACTATCAGCTTTTTAGTAATGATAATTTTGTTGCTCAGAATAAAGGGAGTACATTTACTTATACACCGGTTAAGGTTGGGCTTGAGTCTTTATCTATCGCGATGTGCAATGATAGAGGGTGTAATAAGAGCTCAGCGTTATCAAAGTTAACCGTAAACCCACCGCCTGTCGTACTTGCCCCTTTACCTAAAGTAACTTTAATTAATAGCAAGATCACGTTGGCATGGTTACAAAACTATGAGTCAGCACAATATAGTATTATTCATTATGGGCCTAATAACCTAAAACGTAATTATCTAGTCACACCGGGAAATAAACTATTTGATATTAAAGATTCATCAAAAGAAGGCGAAGTATGTTTTGTGGTTATTTGGAAAGAGAACAGCTTGTCGGGTCGTTCTAATCCTGTGTGTACGTTAATAAGAGCTCAAAATACTATTAAATCTCAGAACACAGCACCTCATATACTAATACAAAATGAATCTTTTACGCTAGCAAAAGACCTCTTCACGTTTAATTATAATCGTCATATGCTGCCGTTTAAAATTGAAGCGGGCGAAAACTACATACTTAGTGATGATAAACTGACATTAACCCCTCTACCTGGCTATTTCGGTGAAATTATGGCGCCCGTTATTTTTAAAGATTCTTATGGTGTTCAATCCAAGCCCTACATATACAAGTTGAACATAATTGATGGTAGACCTATTACTATGGGCGATGAAACATATAAAATAGAGTATGGTGCTGCACCCATATGGATAGCCCCCTATAAATTAGGGCAGGCGGATCCAAGGGGGCTTGAAATCGTCAGTACAAAAATCACATGGTATGCTGAGTATGGTCAATTAAATGTTACACATGAAGGAAAAATTATACAATATAAGAGTGTTGCTTCTAATTGCCAAAAAGAATCGACTTTTATAGACACTTTTGCTTATACCATTACGAATAGTGCAGGCTTAGAATCTCGCCCAGCGACGGTTAAAATATTAACCCGCTGCCCATATTCTCCAGAACCGGTTGCAATAGGGGATGTTTATCAATATCAAAAGAATAAGCCGTTAGTTGCAAATGTAATCGATAATTCATGTAATGATGGTTACCCAAAAGGCGCGATTTTACCAAAGAGATGCGTGCCAGACGATTATGACCCTTATGGGCGAAAAATTCATATGGGGGAAATAACGCAGTCCCCTCACAGTGGCACTATAGTTAACACGTACCATAATGGCGAAGTATTGTATGTACCAAACAAAGACAGCTGTGTTGTTGATTGGTTTAAGTATACTATCGTCAATGATACAGGGTTAAAATCTGCTCCCCGCTTAGTTAGATTAGATTGTGGTACGTACGCCCCAAATGCTGAGTCAGATCAAGTCATACTTGGAAGTGGGCAAGAAGTCATAATTCCAATTTTGTCGAACGACACAGATTTAAATACACCCGCTTTAGATATTAGTGCGCATGAAATTATCACTCTGCCAAAGTATGGCGAGGTAAGTATATCAACCGACAAACAGTCAGCTATCTATAAACATGACAATGATAGCTGTATAAGGACTGGTTTACAGCAAGACAAGTTTGAATATCAGATTATTAACACTCAGGGCGCAGTGTCTCCACCTGCGACTGTTAAGGTTAATACTTATTGTCACAGTTTAGCTTGGCAAAGCCAAATCTTAGAACTGGGGTTATCCAATGAGTTTTCCTGGGCTTTACCAGAAGGTTTTGGGTGTTACTCGCCTGAGTTAGATAAAAATATTGTTGGCGAAGGGACGTTAACACATTCTTTTATTGAAGAAAAAACTTACTCCATTACATGGCATTGTAAAAATTCAGCGCTTAACTTTTCGTTTGATAAAGAGCACTTAATTAAAGTCGAAAAAGAAGAAGTTATCGCCATTAATATTGATGTACCAAAGCGGGTATTTAAGCAGGCAGAAAGTACAATTAATTGGCATTTCAAATCAATACCTAAACAGTTGTTTTATACAACACTCTCCGTTAAGCCCCCAGGAGGGAGTGCGCTTATAGCATTGTCTACAGTGATGAATAATGGTTCTGGACAGTTCGCTTATACTTTTAATTCCCCTGGTAGGTATGAGTTTTACGTGCATGCGTGCAAAAGCTCAATTACCCAAGTAGGGCAGGTTCAACCTTGCCGAGGTTTAAATGAAACGTCAGTGGTTGTGGAGACTTTGGATTATGTGTTTTCATTTGAAAAGGTAGGCTCGAAATATACTTGGACACCTGTTCATTTAGCTATGAATTATGACCTACAAAAGTGTGAAGCTAATTGTCAACTTAGTAGTAATTGGAAACAATTTAAAGTATATGATAGAGATGTTACTAGTTTTAAAGGTACGATGACCGATAGTGGAATATACCGTATTAGAGTCTGTTTTAGTGAAGGTGCTTGCAGTGGTTGGTACTCTTTAAAAGAAGTTGTGCCAGCGTTCGCTCTACAGTTAGCTAATAATTCTTTTATTAATTCCATTGATAATATTGGTTGGACATATAATACCAAGAATACTGAGAAATATGCATTTTCCTTATATGTCAAGCCACCTAATGGTAAAAAATTAGAAATGTTAATTGATAACGTCCTAGAGAAAACAGGGACTATTAAATATAGATATGCTTCCTATGGTCTTTATAGCTTTAATGCTAAATTGTGTAGTGTTGAGGTTGGAGCTACTCGAGGTTTAGAAAAATGTAGTGAAATTAGTGATTATGAAGTTCAAGTGCATAATACTAAATTTAAACTAAGTAAAAGTCCTAGTGCCTTAGAGTGGTCGCCTGTGAGTGATGCAGAGAAATTTGTGATTGAAAGTGCCTTATGCAATGAGGAGTGCACCAGCAATATTAACTTGGACTGGAATGAGTTGATAATACTTTCTGGCAGCGTTACTAGTCATGTTTTAGCAGAAGGGGTTAAGAGGGCGTATCGTATAAAAACGTGTTTCAGCAATGGTACTTGTACAGCTTGGAGTTACTTTTCAAATAAAAACAAGGATGTATTATTTATTCATACAGATATTCTTGGTAGTTCTGTGGCAGAGACAATGATGTAATGGACTTGCAAAGCTACAGTAGCTATTTTATTTTCTAAATACCTAGCAGAATAACGAATGCTATAACTGCCACCATAAACGCGACTTTGTAGTATTTATGGTGGCGGCTTTATAAGCCAGAGTCTACTAGAGCAATAATTTGGTCAGGTAATCTGTTGTGTGATAGTGCCAACATAATCGATTAGATATACGACCCGGAAACAGAGCCTTATTGATCAAAACTTTACGAATAATAATTTTAAGAAGATGTGTTGTGGTTCAATCATTCTGGACACTATTTGATTTTTGAAAAAAACGGAGCTTTCATGCTCCGTTTTTCTTTTTATAATGTGTGAATATATTTAAATATAGGTGATTTTAAGCAGCTGTTCCGACCCGGTGGGTCGGATTTCCCTGCACCTTTTTATAGATTAAATAGTTTCTCCATTTTTATCGGTTTCAACGACTGGTGAGCCCAATAGATCTGTGTGGATAAAGATAATGTTTTTACTCTTGCTATTGTCATCTTCAATGGAGACAGATATTGCTTCAACCTTAGAATATTCTCCTTCGTTATCCTTTGCTCGCAAAGTTATATCGTATTGCCCTGCTGCCAATAAACCTAAATCAAAAGAGTATGGGGCACTAAGACTTACTTTTGGTGCGCCGTTGTTTACCTGCAATTCAACCAGCACAATGGTACCGTCGTCGTCCACAGCATCGACATTGACTATGACAGGTGTTGCCGTCGAAAGTATGTCTTTGTGTTTAGGTGTATTACCAATGATGCGAGGGGGTTTGTTTTCAATGGTGACAGATATTGCTTCAACCTTAGAATATTCTCCTTCGTTATCCTTTGCTCGCACAGTTATATCGTATTGCCCTGCAGCCAATAAACCTAAATCAAAAGAATAGGGAGCGCTATAACTTACTTTTGGTGCACCATTGTTTACCTGCAATTCAACCAGCACAATGGTGCCGTCGTCGTCCACAGCATCGACATTGACTATGACAGGTGTTGCCGTCGACAGTATGTCTTTGTGTTTAGGTGTATTGCCAATTATTCTAGGCTGTTTATTGGGCTCAACTGTGATAGCAAACGCAGGTAGAGACTTGATCGCTTTTGCGTGAGAGACCGAAATAGTGATGTTATTGTATACACCTTGTTCACTTTCTATTGGTGTACCTCTTAGCTCACCCGTTTCCACGTTAAAAACAGCCCACTTGGGTTTGTTTTGAATACTAAAGGTGATTTCACCTTTCTCGATTGTATTGATGGTGGGGGTAAAGCTATATAAAGTGTCATAACGTGCTCGTTCAGGTGCTTTGCCTGAAATGATTATTGGTAAGTTCACTTCGGAGGTGGGGGTAGGCAATGACCAAGGTGAACAAATATCTGGCTCAATACACCCCCTAACACGATACCGGTAGTCACCTGATATATGAGGTGCCATATCAAAGTTTAGTTGCGACGTTGTTTGAAGTAAGGTTAACCATTCTTGCTGATTTAACGCAACTGAAAGTTGATAATAATTAGCGACGGAAATACCACTCCATGCTATGGAGATCTTATTATTACTGTTGCTAACTATAAGATTTTTTGGCACATCGATAAGATCACCTGTTGTCAGCTCAGGAGTAGGTTCAGACCAGTGGCCACAAACTGTTTCTTGATTGATGACAAAGCATGAGCGGACACGATAACTGAACCTACCAGGTTGTGAAACCCGGTGTGAAAAAGTGGTTTGTTGTTGTGATCTAAACGTTGACCACGATATGCCATCACTTGAAATCGACACTTCATATATAGCCGTATCGTATACCGCATTCCATGAAATTCTGTGCTGATCACCAATTCTTTGTGCTGTGACATTTGTAGGGGTTGAGTTATTTGAATTATTAAATATCACGTTAGAGACAGGGGATACTGGTGAGCACACCGACTGTGAAAATTGTTGGAAACACGCTGTGATACGGTATTGATAAGCGCCGTGAACCTGAGGTGAATGTTTAAAATAGGTATTCAGTAAGCTTGTAACATAAACCCAATTGGCGTTGTTAAATGATAATTCAATGCGGTAATCGTTTGCATGTTCAACCGCTTGCCACTTTATAATATTTTCACCTGTAGTGTCAGAGCTCGTTGCAACAACAGTTGTTACTGAATCATGGACTAGATTGCTGCTAACTGTTTCCGAAAGCGTACTCCAAGGGGAACATTTGTTTTTTAACGTATCGCAAGCTTTAACACGGTACGTGATAGGGTCATTAATAATGGTTTTAAGCGTCAAGTATGTTTGTTCTGTTGATTGATAGGTTTGCCATTCGCCTTTGCCGATTGATAGTTCTACGTGGTAAAGCGTTGCCTCAGTAACACTGTTCCAGTTCACTACATGAGTATTGTGTTGTTCAATGGCTGTTAAGTTTTTAGGGGCTTTAATAGGTAAATCTATCGTAATGTATGCTGAATTTGTAACTAATTGACATTTATCATTATTACAACCTTTTACACGATATTGGTAATCAGCGCTTTGTGTTTTAACTAACTTTATATCGGTCTTGTTTCCTTGATAAACTGGGGTCCAGCTATTTTTGGTATTGTCTCGCTGGTATTCTTCAACTATCCAATTAGTAAATGTATTTTTTGACTGCCAACTTAAGTAAATTTCACCGTTGGTACTGTCAGCTTTGACAGCGATTGAGCCTGTAGATTCTTGCTTGATATCATGTTGTATATAATCGATAACTAAAGGAATAAATCCATTACTGGCATAGCTTTGGGCACTCATCATGATTAGGGTAAATACCATAATCAATTTTATTGGTGGTTGATTCTTGTTGTGGATTAATCGAGTAAACATATTGGTTAGGCCGTTATCTTTACAATATAAGGCATGCGTGCTCACCACATAGCGGGTCAACGTAGCTAAAATCAATAGAATGTAGGTTGTACGTAGTTCGGGGTATTTTGCTGCAAACACCAGTAGTGGAGCTGCTCTGAGAGTTAGCGTTTATCGAGGTGTAGCTATTACTGGTTTGATAATATGATTTTTTGGACAGATCGTAATAGATCGCATTTCTATACGTTGAATAGGGAGTTCCCGAGCAATCCTCGCTATTATAATAAAATTGACTAAAGTCTCGAACCCGAAGCTTATAGTGTTGTACTTTTCTAGGCTGTATTGAGTCGAGATAGAAAATACTTGAATTTTGGTAGGTCAATATTGGACCTATACGGGTTGTACCATCTCCTTTGTACAAGCTTACTTGTGAACCTGAATCTGGTGTTCTCATTGCTGTGACAGGTTCAACGGTAATGCTAAGAGCTCGTTCTACATTAGGAACGTCTGCACAATCTTGTGCGCTGACAACTGAAACATTGAGACCACTGGCTAATGAGGTTGCCAGCAATGAGTAGAGTGTACGCCCACTGGCAGAGGTTAAGGACACTGACCATTTATCGGCTTTTTCGAGCGTTACACAAGTTGGGCTTTGCGCTGTTTTTGCTTCGTTAGTTGCAAATATAATTGTGTCTCCCTCGACATTTAATGAGGTTACTTTTGCAGCAGCAAAGGTCAGGCTTGGAATTACTAGCGCAATAAGCGGTAATAAAAATTTCATTAATGGGTTTCCTTTTAAAAAATGAGTGGCACGTCAAAGTCTATTTGTAAGGTTCAGTAGTATTAAATGATTAGGTTTGGCGAAATAGAACTTTTTAGAAATAATTACAATAGCTTAGCATTATATCAATTAATTTTTGTTGTCGCTATAGGGACGAAAGCTTTTTTGATTCGAATGTATAATTATGTGCCTGTCCTATATTACTCTCTTTGCCCTATATTTCACTCTTCCTATTTTACTTTTATTCAACTACGCCTTATTCATCATTTAACTTCAAATAGAAGTCAAAAGCCAAAAACTCAGATGCTTTGATATTGGAGTTATTTTTTATTTCATTAACCAATAAATTTTCATTATTTTGAGACGTCAAGCCATTAATTGAATGGGCGATTTTGGCAATGGACTGAGAGTAATTCCCTTTGCTAACGTGTTTTACTATTTGATGCCCTTTAGTGTCTAATTCAATCAGGCCATAATAGTAAAATAACAGCAGGTTAAATATCTCCCTTTCATCTGCCCTATTGCATAATATTTTTTCAAACACATTGGTAAATAGCAGTTTGTAGTCCAAGTCTAGATATTTTTCGAAATATTCACAGTGCATAAAGTCAATAGTCGCTTCTTGTTCGCTCGTATTTGTTATTTTTTTATTTTTTACCAAAAGTTCAGCCATCATAAAGCACAGATCTTGAGGCAAATAATTAATAACAAAATAAACCGCGGATAAAATATCATCCTTGCTTATCAAGCGGTCGAAATTATACAAAAACATGGTGAAGCCTGTTTCACCACTTTTAGATATAAAGTCAAAAGCGCCTTCTAGCCCGCCGAGCTCAGCAAAGCTGGTTTCAAAAAAGTAAAAAGACAAAGCGCGTACATGCTCATACTGAGAATTACAGATACAATAAAGAAACTTATCATATTCTTCTTTGTTCAAATTACCTTTGATAATAGACACGGAAGATATCAAAGTGTCGAATAGTAGTTTTTCATTTGATGAGATAAGAAATAAAAGCTGATAAAAATTATCGTGAGCAATTGCATTTTCTAACACTCGCTTTTTAACATCAGAGCTGCGTGTTGATATCAATATGGGGATTAAGCAGTCTGAATCCATTTTGTAATCAAGTAACTTAACCGCAGCCTTTTCAAAGTGACAAATTAGTTCGCTTGCTGTATTAGTTATAACTTTACAAAATTGCGTTATCAGCTTTTTTCGAGCGGCTTCTGTAACATTGCTCAATTCTAGCCTATTAATTAGAAGTAATATTTTATAATCAGTAAATAAATATATTTTACTCAATATTAGTTTGCTAAATTCATCTGTATGGTGCTCATCAAAAATAAAATCAGTAACGATATTAATCATGAATTCAGTTTTGGCGATGCTAAGCATTTCAAAAAGATGTGTTCTTACTCTAAAGCATAGCTCGCCCTTTGTGTGTATCGCACAAATTAGAACAACTTTGAGGTTGAAGTTATGCTCGTTGTCTAAGAAAGTTTTCATCATATCTATATTGAGCTGTTCATTCGTATCGTTTAATTTTATTTGCTGAGAAACCTCAGAGTATAGCTTAGTATCACTCACTGAATAGTCATTAATATATGCGTTATAATCAAACCCTAAACCATCTTTAAAAACATGAGATAGGTATACAAATAACCTAAAGTGATGATTTGAAATGTTTTGTGTGTTGAGCTGCCTTAAGTGATTTTTTACATGAAAATTTGGGATTAATTTGTAGAAAAATTTTAGTTTTGTGTCATTATCTACATCTAAATGATAAAGGGACTCTATAAAAACATCAAACACATCTTTGTTAAATATAAAGTCACATAGCATTTCAGCTAGATTCCTATTAAACAACTGGTTTTTTTTCGCAATTCGAGATAAGAAAAAATTCATCGCTTTTTTATTTTTTAGAGACGATTTTATTGATTTTAAACAGTCAGATTCATCTAAGGGGAAAGGGCAATGGTTGACTATATAGTCAAATAACTTTGTACGAGTAAAATCTGTTTTTGATAATATATTCAATAGTCTTTGAATTTTATAAGAAAGTTTCTCCAGTTCATATGTCTTTTTAACTTTTCTAAACTCTTGATAAGCTGCATTGATCAATGCACAGTCTGCCTCTGTATTGCCAAACTCAATAGACAGTAACAGAGCGAGTTCAAAGCGGGAGCTGCTAACCTTTATTGTGCCTTTTTCTTTAGCGACAGCTAAAATACATTGCACCATGTAGAAGTCATTTTTTATTGATGCAAAATACAATGTCCAGATTTCATACCATGACTGTTCATCACCAAATTGTCGAAACAGGCTTACCGCTTTTTCACAGGCTCTGTTTATTGACAGTGCACATAAATATTCTTGAAAAGTTAAATGAATGAAGCTAAACGCTTTTTCAAGTCCATTGTCTTCTTTTTCAGAAAAAATACCTAAATGAGACTTACAAATTTTGTAGAACTTTTTTCGCTCTTTTGAGATGCTAACCTTACTAAAGTCATTCGCTTGCAAGTAGTCATCAAGTAATTGGTCGATTTCAGTTTTGGAAAAAATAACTTGGTTTGTTTGGCACCCATAGGAAGCTACTTTTGAAAGAAATCCTTCAAGTGAAAAGTCAGGCAGTTCAGAGTCGTTGTAATGGCGTTCAACCTCATTAAAGAAAGAGTCGGTGACTTTAGCATAGAACTCCCATTTGTCTTTTGGTAACTCTCTAAAATCATTTATAAATAAAATGATAAATGTTAAGAAAAGAGGATTGCTACGTAAATCTCGAACGCCGATGTTACCACTGGACTCCGTAAGCATTGCTTTTATATCAATAGAAAAGTTGAGATGATTAGAAATTTGTAGCTGCCACTTGTCAATGATCTCCGTGGACTGAGATTGTGTCAGTGGTGCTAAGTTGAGTATGGTCCAACCACTACTAAATAACAACCGGGGAGCATCTGAAATACGGCTCGATATAACGAAACGGTCTGTTGGCCGAGTAGTCTTGAGCAACGCTATGTCATCACATACTTTTTCACGTATTTCTTCGCCTCTAATTTCGTCAAATCCATCAAGTAACCAAACCACTTTACAGTGTTCGATGATAAACTTGAGATCATTTGGGCTAATAGAAAAATTACCAGCTAACTGACTGATGGTATAGCTCATCAAATTCCCATCGAGTATTGATGAGCGAGAATTAAGCTTTGCCAGTTTTAGGTGAATTGGAAAGTACGGACCATTACAAGAAAAGTGGTGCCTAATGAACATTTTAAGTAATGTGCTTTTACCTTGCCCAGGCTCACCCAATAAAATAACTGCGTGACTTTTATTTATTACGCTAAATGCAGGAACTCGCTCTGAACCACTAAAATGCTCAGCATATTTTTCAGTTTCGCTGTATTTTAAATACTCTCCAAGAGGAATGCTTTTATCTATTGCTTCATCGTTGATATAGCTAGAAAATTTATCAAAGTCTTTGGTTTGAAATTCGTTTACCTTTTGTTCAATATGAGACTCACTACTGTGCTTGAAAACATCTGGCTCTATAAAAACATGCTCTAGCTTTACATCTAAAAGAGAGCGACTTTTTGTAATTCCGCCAATCGTCCTGGAGTCAATGGCATTATTGACTTCATTTAAAAATGCATAATATTTTTTTTGCCAGGTTGTGTCGATATGCGCACTTTCATTTGGCACCAAGTTTACCTCATCAGATAGCTGCATGATTAAGCCTTCAAGTTCGCTTTCTGATGTGTAAGGAACCACTTCGATATTATAGGCAGTGCGCCATGATTCTAGCTTGAATATATCTGGGTTATAAATAAAAGCATGGAATTTTTTAGCTTGTCGCTTGGAGGTGTTTCTAGCGACATTTAGAATATTTAAAATATGAGGATCACTGAGGCTGTAGCCTATAAATAAAAAATGCGAATTCACCATTAAATTAGTTAAAAAGTTACAAGCTGTACTTCTTTTTTGCGCCCAGCCTTGGTAGTCCTTATTCGTTAAAGTGTGTTGATCATATAAGTCGCCATGCAAATGAATGGTGCTTTTCTCACCAATTGATAATCGCTCATAGTCATTTTCGTTAACAATGGGGGGGTTATCGCAATAACGCGACAGTAAATCATCATAATTTGTGGTGGTTATATATTTGAAAGGCATGCTTAACAAAGCACTATGAGCACTTGATGGCTCGAACAGCTCAGCATTTAACGCAACTCTGATTTTTTGCTCAAGCTCATTACGTCCAAAGTTACTTTCGATATAATCAAAGACTTCTAACGCAGAAGTGGATGCCGTAATCTTATCGCTAATATTATATATCTTAGCAACATCAACCATCAAATCTCGCCACAGAGGCATTTTTTTGTCTTTGTGAATTTTATGCTCGGCAAGTCTAGATAACCCAGCACCTGCAACCAAAACTAAATTGTTTGTTTTTAATTTGCTGCTTAATATAGATATTTGTTCTTCGGTATTTGTTGTTTTCATAATTAGGGGAGATAAAGGCCTGAGCATCACGACGAAAAGGACTTATTTATCTCATTTTTTTAACATTATAACAACGTTTTTCAATGGGTGTTGCTAACTATTCTAAAGATGAAAAGTTAACATATATAGGTGCTTAGTTTTTGTTAAACAAAGCAATCAAGGTGATTTTTCTATAATATTTAATTGCACAACCCTTAACCATGTCGTTGTGCAATGTAAAAGGCGCTGAGTCCATATACAATTCGAATTTATTTTAAAATGCCCGAATTCAAGTTCCAAATGCACCACGGATAATAATTAGATACTTCTCAGCTTCTGCTAATGTGCGACCAAATACAATGCTTAAACAGGTTAACGATTAGTAAGCTATAAAATCACTAAACAATTGAATTTAAATAGGAATCCCGTTATGGTGGCACACTAATTAAAACCAATTTTAAAATGAGTAATTCTACAGACTCGTTATAAGGAGAGGGAAGCTTTGGAGCGTATCGAAGTCACGTTAGTCAATTCATTTACCGACAATGGAACAGGTGGTAACTCTGCGGGGGTTGTTTTTAACGCCGATAAATTATCAAATACGCAAAAATTGAAAATCGCGCAGGCTGTTGGGTTTTCGGAAACCGCTTTTGTTTCAGAGGATAACGAAGCGGATTTTGAAGTCTCTTTTTTTACGACTACCAGTGAGGTCGACTTTTGTGGTCATGCTACGCTCGCTGCGTTTTCAACAATGTATCAAAAAGCTATTATCCCTGTTGGAAACTATGTTCAACGCACCAAAGCTGGAATGCTTGCTGTGTGTATTGATCCAAATGGCAAGATAGTTATGGAGCAACAATTACCACAAAAGTTGCGTGATTTTTCATATCAAGAAATATCAGATGTGCTTGGTATTGAAGTTGATATCCTAGAAAGAACGACATTGCCTATAGAAGTTATTTCAACAGGACTACCCGATGTCATTATTCCTGTTCCGTTAGGTTTTTTAGATAAAATAAAGCCAAACGATCATAATATTGCCGAATTTTGTAGAAAACATAAAGTGGTTGGCTTCCATGTTTTTGAACTTTACGAACAGCAAAATACATTAACCGCAAGCTGTCGTAATTTTGCACCACTGTTTGGAATTTCTGAAGAGTCGGCAACAGGAACTTCTAACGGTGCGTTAGCCTGTTATCTCGCCGAACATTTAGACATAGGGTGCGACTACGTTTTTGAGCAAGGTAGGGCAATGAATTGTACTTCAATCATTACCGCTTCTGTGCAAATAGAAGAGTCACAAGTAATCGATGTGAGAGTCGGTGGGTTCGCTGATGTTATTGATACTGTTGAAATCTCTATATAACAAGAAAATAATAACGCCGCTGGGTAGCTAGGAACGCTATTCTAGAACTGTTATCAATCAACGACTACGATCTTTTTGATTCACAACCCCTTTGATTCGACATACTCGTTATGGTGCTGGCTTATTTTTAAGCTACCACTCGAAACCGGAGGTGAATACCAAGGGGAATAGTTTGTGGTGCTAAATTAGCTTACTGTCAGCAGTATGTCGTGTATTTTTCGTCACCGACACTTATTAACAGCGGAAGTTACAGTGATAGATAAAAAATCTGAACATTGGAAAGCGCAGCATTGGTTCTTTAGAATATCAGCTTTGGGCACTGCATCACGAAAAGCTCAAATTAGAATCGAATTGGTACTTTTAGGTTTGGTTATTTTGGAAACCATCATGAGCTACTTCGATCCTATACATACACCCGTAGCACTGATATTGATGTACAGTCTTTATAGCCACGTTGTTTTTATTAGGTATGGTGATAAGAATCATGCTTGGGACACGCAAAATACAAGGCATGTTAAAAGTTCTAAAGCGGTGGGTTAGATGTTGCTTTGCGAAAGAGGTGGGGAGATGAATTAATGATGAGGTTGTTAGTACTGATTTAAATTGCAGTGTTAAATTATACCCCTGCTAAAGTTGCGTATATTAAGACCCTCTGGCAAATTTAAAAGACGAAGTAAGATTACTAAATTACAATTTACGCTTGTATTAACGAATAGGCAGGGTATCGTATAGCAAAAATTCTACCTTGTTTTTAAATTGGAAGTCTGATGCGTAAACTGTTGTTATTGCTTTTATGGTTGTCGACCCCGGCTATGGCCTATCAAGTTCAGCCTATGATCGTTGATCTTGCATCACAGGGTAAAAAGTCACTCGTCACATATCGACTGCAAAACCCCAGAGACACTGCTCTGCCGATTGAAATTGAGGTGTTCAAGCGTACATTCGATGAAAACCAAAAAGAAGTGTTGGTACCAGCAGAAGATGACTTTATTGTACTTCCTCCACAAGTAGAAGTACCTGCAAAGAGTTATCAAGTATTTCGCGCTAAATATTTAGGCTCCCCTGAGTTAAAAGAAACCAACTCCTACCGCATCGTTTTTAAACAATTACCCTTACCTAACGAAGATGAAGAATCCGGTGTTAAAATGGTATTCAACTTTGCAACCTTAGTTTTTGTCAGTCCCGACGGCGTCAATGCGCAACAAAAAAGTACGCTAAACTGTGTGCAACTAGACGACTGCACATTGACAATTAGTAATGAGGGTCAACGCGTGCTAAACCTTTCGCACTTTGACTACCATTTTCATCAGGGTAAAACCATTGTGCAATGGGCACAATTTCAATCTATCACACCCGGGCGCTTTATTATGCCAGGGCACAAAGTAGAGCTAGATCTGAAGCCCCTGTTAGGGGAAAAGCCTACGAAAAGTGCCGCGCTTATCAACCTGTTTAGTAAAAAGTAAGATAAGTGATGATTAAACTGGGCTTTTTTACTCAGCCTGCTCAGTATAAGTGTGTCATTTTTTCACTACTACTATTTTGGGCTTGCTCACCTTTTGCGGCAACTTTCAATATGGACTTTCCCGTGCGGCTAAATGCTGCCGAAGTGGGGCAAGTTTCTGCCGCAACTAATGGGGTTCAAATTACCGCTATTGTTGCCTCTGACTTTAAAAACAGTTTGCAAACTGTACTTAGTGATAAGGTCAATGACTGGCTAACCAAAAAAGGAAATGTGCCCATTACGATAGAGGAATATGCAGAACAAGGCATTACTCTAAAAATGCAGGCTCAAGACCTCACCATAGAGATGATGTTAGCAGAAACTGCGATGGCCACTGGCAGTTTAACGTATGGTAAACAAAAGCACTTCGATAGACCAACTGGTGAAACTAGTTGGGCGATGTTAAACAATTTTAACTTAAACCATGAGCGCAGTAATAATAACCATGATTACAGGTCGCAGCTTGAATGGCTGATGAATGCCAATGTTGGCGGCAGCGACGGAGTTAATATGCGAGGTTCATTGTTTTGGGACAATAGTAACAGCCAAGCGAGTGATCTATATCGCGGTGATATTGCTTTGTTTTATGACATACCTGAAGCGCCGCTGCGTTTTACGCTTGGGGATACGCAATTCAACAGTACAGGACACCTCTCCGGTGCTCAGCTTGGTGGGCTTAGCATTGAAAAAGCCTATTCTAGATTACAACCTCAACGCAAGATAACGCCGAGTAATAGTCAACAGTTTGTGTTGCCTCGTGCCGCCAACCTAGAAATTTATATTAATGACTTTTTGATTTCTAGGATCAGACTAAAAGCAGGACGCTATGACCTGAGTGACCTTCCACTTACGTCAGGCGTCAATAATATTCAAGTCGTTGCAACTTACGCCAACGGTGAAACGCAAGAGTTCTATTTTACCACTCATTACAATGCAAGGCTGCTTGCAAAAGGGTTGAGTGATTACGCGTTTACCATAGGCCGCCTTTCTTCTATAGAGCAGGACCGTTACAAGTATGACGACGACCTGTTTGTTTCTGGCAATTATGAGTATGGTGTAACCGACAGGCTCACACTGGGGATTAACGCCGCAGCGCATTCGACAGGCTATGTGGTGGGCACTATCGCGACCGTAAACAACTTTGTAGGCAATCTTTCTTTTCGTTATTCACAGAGCAAAGTGAATCATGCTCAGTCTGGCAATATCTATTCTATTGAAACAGAACATAGTATTTTTGGCCATGGTAATTTTGGCTCACCCAATCTGCGACTCGGGTACGAAGCTAGGCAAGATTTTACCAATACACCGTGGCAAGAATTCAGCACTATCTCTAGTAGCAAAAGGGCATTTGCAGATTATAGTTACTTTATAAATGAGCACGTGGATTTTAACCTAAGTGTGTCTCGTGACCGAGGTGATGATCATATTGTTACCGACAATGCAGCTCTTGAGCTTAACTTGCGTTATGAAGATATGCGCGTTCGCACTGGTTTTTCGCATACTGATAGCACCGACACACGCATTGTGTCTGAAAACCAGTTTTTCTTAAACTTTACCTGGAATCATTATAATCGAGACACGAGTAATAGAGCGCGAGCACAATATAGCAGCAAAGATAAAGTGGCCAGCGCAAGTTATGCAAAAACAAACAATAACTTCGTCAACGACTACGGCTATGAAGTACGGACAGAACATGGAAGTGACTTTAGACAAGAGCAAGTGGATGCAAGCTATACCGGCGCATTTATAAGAGCAGATGTGAGTGCAACTAACTTTACTCGCGAGCAACAGCAGGGTGACAGCCGTTCCAGTATCAATATATCAACCAGTTTAGGGGTTGCTGATGGCCATTTTGGCATGGGAGCCACAACAACGGCACCCTTTGCTGTTATTAGCAAACATAACACGCTAAATGACGCAGATGTTTTAGTAAACGTGGACCGCCATGGGCGAGCTCAAACTAAACCAAGTGACCATATTGGTGCGCTTGTGGAGCTTGGTACTGGTTATACTAGCGCACAGTTGAACATTGATGTGCCAAGCGCTCCACTGGGTTATGATTGGGGCCCCGGCGTGTATGTTTTGGTCGGCGGCGCCACAACAGGACACCATATTCAAATTGGCTCAGAACTCTCTTATACAGCAATAGGAAACTTATTGGATGACAAAGGCATACCTATTGCAATGAAACGAGGGACGGTGTTTAAAAAACAGCCCCTAAATAGTAAAGATAAAGCCCTAACAGGCATCGCAATATTTACCAACCGCACAGGGCGCTTTGTTGTCGAAGGCATTGGTGTAGGCAAGTATATTGTTGAAATAGGGGGTATGATCGGGCACTTTAGTATTACTGACGTAGAGCAACGTTTTATAAGGCTTGGGTCGCTTGAACTTGCGAAAAGCCAACTGAAAGGAGGTGATAACAAATGAAGTTTACAATCTTTACTATGCTAACTCTGAACTTTTTGTTGTCTGCACAGAGCGCATTCGCAAGAGGAAATGATTGCGATGGCAATATGTTTGCTACCTCAAACCCGTCAGATATTATTGAAGAGTACAACAATCGAGTCACGGTATACATTCCAATAAAAATACAAGTTTCAGACAGTTTATTGAACTGTGCGGATGAAATATGGGTTGAGGATGTTTATTACTACTCAATGGTGTTTTCAGGCCCGACTCAAGACAAGTATGCAAAGTTGTACAATTCGCAGTTTAAAAAAATTAAGGTAAGAAATGGCATTTGGCGATCCAACCTAAAAGATCGTGCAACACAAATGTGGGTTAGACTAAGACATTATAGTTTATTCCCTGCCGGTTCCTATACGGGTCATGTCGTTGTATCTGTTGTCAAAAACAATGAAATCATTGATCAACAATACTTAGACTTAAGCTATTACTCTGAACCACAGGTTGCTATTTCGCTGTCAAATTCGAGCAAAGGCAAAGTGTCGGGTAACAATGGCAATTACCATATCGATTTGGGTGAATTGAAAAGTAATATGCGCTTTAATTGGGGCATTAAAATATTGAGCAACAGCTCGTACGATATAGTCGTTGATTCTGAATATAATGGATTACGTCACGAAACCAACAAACAAGCGCTGATAGACTATTCAATTAAGTTTGATAACTCACAAGTCTCATCGTCTGAGCGGCTCTATCGCAGCTATAATTTCTATCCTGGTGTAAAAAACAAATGGTACGGGTTTGAGTTTAAGCTTGGCAACGTTGAGCTGATGCCAGCGGGAACCTATCAAGATAACCTATCGCTGACGGTATATCCTAGGTAACCTCAGCTCTGGATAAGTGAATTTGCCTAATAAAGCTATTTTTCTCACTCTCGGCGTTGCTTTCATTTGTAATAGCCCGCTATTACAAATGAAAACGCCTTGATATTGAACAAAATATCATCATTGAATTGTACGTAAGTTTGTTTTCAAAACATTTTCTATTCCAAAACTCTTATCCAAACCTGAGGTTAGGTAGATAGTGCTGAGTTGTTGTAGTGTTGCTCAGCATGCTGCAACTGTTGGTTAACTGGCTTCATGTCAAAGCTGTATTTTACAGGCCAATTCGTATTTACCTTCTTCTGTATTTCGCCGTGCACGTGAACAAACATAGCCCCTAACATACTGAGCAATCGTACTCTGTTTTCTATATCCGTCAAAATATCGACATCTAAAAAGAGCCGCCTTCAAAAGTTAATTTCTCTGCGTCAAAAATACGTGATAGGGGCTTTGACCCTTAAAAAATTAGGCTGCGGCTAATGGTCTCAGAAATAGGATGATTATTTTATCTTTTTTAGAATGCGCCTAAGTTGTTGTTATTAAATTATTTAATTGGTTTTTGTTGGCATAAATAAAAAATAATTAATTATTTTTTCATTCTTGGTATGCCTATTGCTTTTAAATAATCAAAAGGTGACAACACCTCATCATTAAAAACCAAATAAAAACTAATCCAGTGTTTAGTTAAAAGGGAAAAAGCCATGAATACATTACTAAAATCGTTATTAGCTGCAACTGCAATCACTTCAATGGGCGCTGCGGCGGCAGTATTAGATACCTCTGGTACTGAAGCAAAATTTACTTTCGAAGGCACTATTGAGCCACTGTGTAAAACAAGCAGCGGTAACAACAATAGTGTGACTAGTTTAAAATTAGATTCTTCACAACAAACACAAGAAATTGGTACCCTTGATGTTTGGTGTAACACTGGTGAAAATGCAACAACGGAATATACCTCTGCAAACGGTGGTTTCTTAGTCGCCAATAATACTCAGGGCAGCAAAATTGCTTACACTCTTAACATTGGTGACACAGTAGGTATTGATTTACAAACAGGTGCATACAAACACTCTAAAGCAACAGCTGCAGGTACTGGCAGCACAGGTGATACACAAGCTACATCACTTAAAATTACACCTCAGTCAAATGGTCTAAATGATGCAGGTACTTACTCAGATACAATCACTGTTACAGTAAGCCCTAACTAGTTTCAAATTTAGGCAGCACAGTTTATGGCTTAATCTAGACTGCCTGAACTATCAAAAGAGCTAACTATTGTTTGTAGTTGGCTCTTTTTAATACACGTGCTTGTACGACTGCTCCCATCTAAAAACCTTCTATTTTCAGCGTTCGCTTTAGACTATTTCTTATTATCATCACACTCCTATTTTTGGATGCCATTGTATTTTTGAAGAGGCTATCTTCATTAAACCCATTACCATTTAACCGGTTACAATGTTAGGTGATTATTAACGATGCTACGCAACTTAATTTATCAGTGTGGGACTCGCTGGGCCTTTATTGTTTTGCTGAATTGATACAAGATAATTGAATGCGCTATGCTACACTAAGTGAGAGGCTGTTGTTTAAATATCAATAATGAAATAAGGTGAGATAGGGTGGGAGTCAGGTATGACGATATTAATATGTGCCCTGTATTACGTTATCGACACCGATTGGTACTTGTTCTCCACTTCAGAAGTTGTTATAAGACCTTTAGTAAGTGGAATGAAACAGGTATAAGATACCATTGATGGTTTAAGGGTAAAAGCGATGAGTACATTACTAAAATCACTGCTAGTTGCAACTGCAATCACTTCAATGGGCACAGCTGCGGTAGTATTAGATACATCTGGTATTGAGGCTAAGTTTGCTTTTGAAGGTACGATTGAACCCTTGTGTAAAACAAGCAGTGGTAACAACAATAGTGTGACAAGCTTGAAGTTAGACGCTTCACAGCAAACACAAGAAATCGGTACGCTTGATGTGTGGTGTAATACAGGCGAAAACGCAACAACGGAATATACGTCAGCAAATGGTGGTTTTCTAGTTGCTAGTAATACTCAGGGGAGTAAAATTGCTTATACACTCAACATCGGTGATACCGCTGGTATCGACTTAGAATCGGGTACATACAAGCACACTAAAGCAACTGGAGCCAGTACAGGCGACACAGGTGAAACACAAGCGACATCACTTAAAATTACCCCTCAGTCAAACGGTCTAAACGATTCGGGTACTTATTCCGATACAATTACGGTCACAGTCAGTCCTAACTAATCTTCAATTTATGCTGCCTAAATGGTATAAAGATCAAATCTTTTATATGGTGAGTGCTTTTTAACACTGTTACGCGTACTACCGCTTCAATCTAAAAAGTGTCCTATTTTCAACGCTGCTTTGTTAATATTTCTTGTTACAATCTAAACCCTTCTTGGGTATATTCGCTTTCTGTAGAGGTGTAATCTTAATTAAATCTGAAACGGGTGTATTCAATAAGGAAATGGAAAATGAGATCATTAAAGACCTGTTTTGTTGGTGTCACTCTGAGCGTATTACTCGGTTGCTCTGATAGAGCTCAACAAGCCGACTCAAACTTTGTTCCTCAAAATACCCAACAAACCTTTTCAAGTAAAAACAGCCCTATTGTATTTATAGACGAAGCTCACAATAATTTTTTAACAACAAATGGGCGGTTCAGGCCTTTTGCGCAAGTTCTTGAGAGTGATGGATATACTGTTCGACCTAATCAGGAACGTTTTTCTGCAAAGAGTCTACATCGCGCTGATATACTCGTGATTGCGAATGCGCTAGATAAAAATAGAAAAGACTGGGCCCCGCCATTTACGGATGCACTGACTGACGAAGAAGTGTCCATTGTTAAAATATGGGTACAACAAGGAGGCTCACTTTTTTTAATTGCAGATCATACTCCATTTCCTAAAATGATTGAAAATCTAGCCGGTCAATTTGGCTTTAAATTCAGTCATGGCCATGTGAATAATGCGATGTTTTACGCTCATGACAAAACGCTCGGTGATCATATAATTACCGCTAAAGTTACTCAGAGTGAACAACTTCGTTATTTGCCGACCGGTGTCACTGAAACGGTAAAAAGTACGATTCAACCTAATAGCATAGAGCGGGTGAGAACATTTGGTGGTTCAGCTTTTAAAGCACCACCTGAGGCGACATCACTTTTAACTTTTGGTGAAGGCGCTTTTTCTATTGTCCCTGACATACCTTTTCAAGTAAACGCGGATACGCCTAGAGTGTCTATGGACGGGTGGAGTCAAGGTGCTGTATTAGAGATTGGGAAAGGTCGAGTAGCTGTATTTGCTGAGGGAATGATGTTTTCGTCTCAGTTAGATACTGAATCAGGAAGAACATTTGGTTTAGCATCTAAAGGCGCTGAACAAAATGAAATGTTTTTATTAAATTTGATGGCTTGGCTTGCTGGTGTGATTTAAAGGTGCAGCAAATACTATTTAATAAGCTATTTTATCTTTTTCAAGAGGTGTTGATGCAATGCTGCGCCTGTTGGGCACGCTAGCAATGATTTTTTATGGATCTTAATATACCTGCTCATAACTTTCTGATTTTGTTATCAGAAAGTAGCTTGTGTGTTTTAAAATAGACCCCTAATATAGACTGAGTATGCAGGGATAGCTTACAAAAGTTCAAATAGCACATTCGCGTTTGATACAGCGTACGCCATAAAAGAAAAATTCCCGTAGCATAAACAATATAATTCTAGGCACACAGGGCAAGTATCGCCTTTGTTTAGCATATAATTATGCGTTGCAAGCTAGGTGCCGATTGAATACCAAATTATGAACTTTTAAGGAGAGTATAAAGTGAATTGGGCGTCTTTTGGTGCATTTCTAAAAAGTGTTTTTATACCGCTTGTTACGGTTGCAACAGCGACGATGGTTGCTTTTTTGAATTCTTCAATTTCACAGGTAGACCACGAGCTGAAGCAGCGGATTGCCGCTGTAGATATTGCGATTAAGGAAGCGCGAGATGAACGTGAAAAAATAGATGCCGAGCGTGAGTTTAATTTTAAAATTTATGACCTCGTGCAACAATCTCTAGAAGAAAAAAATGAACGCAAGCAAGAAGTCGCAAAACAGTTTGTGCTAGTTATGGTCGATGGCGAGTTAAGGCGCCGTCTGTTGGGCGTTTTAGAAGAAGGTGGTACCCCAACAATTAAACAAGAAGCAGCAAACATAATTGTACAAGAAAAAGAGTTTCAGCGTGATGAAAACAGTAACTTAAGAATCAATAGAAGTGTTAAGCCCTCTTTTGATTGGGAGGATTGGGATTATGATATTTTTTGGTGTACGTCATCTGGAACTCATGCGAAAGAACAAGCTAATTTTATAAAACAAGAACTTGAGCGAGAAGGAGCGAAAGGTCGAATTAGAGTTCGAGAGTTATACCCTTCAGTCAATTCACGCACTGGGTATAAAGTATCAGGCTACGCAATTAGGCGAAGTGAAAATGAAACGACACAGGCTAATGCTTTAGAAAAGCTTGCGGAAACAGTGCTATCAGAAAAAGGCTATCCGGCAGTATTCAAACAGCAACTCACTAGCCAGAATACTAGATGGTATATCAGCGCTTTCATATGCCTGTGATAGGTTAATGTGTTTAGATTATCTATGCTTTTCACTTGTCTTGTCGTAGGAAATTTAGAGCCTATTGTAAGGCGTACTTTTATTAAGTTTGCGTAGTTATATAAGGGGATGTTTTGCGATATACGATAGCGTTCGCACTGAGTTTTTTATTTTTTACAGGGTGTAAATCTACTGAAGGACTTGCCCCTGTTTCTAAAATAAAATCTGGAGTTTCGAAAGAGGGCTAACTTGCAAATACAACGCTAATTTTAGATGTTAAAGCTGGTTTAGAAAAAGAGATTGGTACTACCATCAATAACTCAGAGCTATTCAAGTTTGTTATTCAACAACCCGTTGGAATCTCAGATTCTCAATCTTGGCGTGAAATGTGGGTTGTCAAAAAAGCCAATGAAGTGACCCAATACCTTATTACATTCAAAGAAGTTGGTTTAGGTTCAGCAAACTTCGAAATAACAAAAATGTATGAAAACACCACAAGAAAAGAGTGCCCCAAATCTGTAGATGGGTTTGACCAAGGTCAATCTAATTTATTCATTAAAGTATGTTTAGGTACACCTGATTACATAGACCATAACTCAGATGGCCGATATGTCTATTTGTACCATCGGCCAAATGGTATCGCCCTCACTTATTTATTTAACAAGGAAAACAAGCTTACAAAGCTTTCCGTTTACCAAGACTACACGTGAAATGAGATATGTATAAGATACCGTAGGAGGGAAAGTCGATGGTGACAAACCATTGATGCCAAAAGTATTGACTGAAAAACAGACTAAATGAAAGGCGACGAATAGTCGTGGTTGTATTTAGCCTATTTATTGCTGCTTATTCTTGTCGCATATGCTCTTTCATTTCGAGTACTGCTTTAACATCGACAGAATACTCTGTAGTCGGCCTCGCTAATAGCCGAGGGATCCCGATTGGCTCGCCCGATTCTTCACAAAAGCCGTATGTGTCTAGACGAATGCGTTCAAGTGATTGTTGAATTTTTGGTAACAGCCTTTGCTCGCGTTCAACAATGCGGATTAACAAACTACATTGCTCTTCCCAGGTGGCTTTATCACTTGGGTCGGTTACGTCAGGTTTATTCAGTATTTGTGTTTTTGCATCACGAATATGTGCCCTCGTTTCGTCATGTAACTCTATAAGTCTTTGTTTAAAAAACGCCAATTGCTCCGCATTCATATAATCTTCCTCAGGTGCGTCGAGGATTTTTTGCTCTAGCGCTAATTCAGATACTGATTTACCTGCTTCCATATTACCCATCCACATTACTTTAAAATATTAATATTATGTTATAACATATCATCCATAGCATATTATAGCCTTCTATTTGTTGTTTGGTTATAAAAATAGTGTTGTATTGGCAAACAGAGAGTGATGCCAAAAGTGCGATGGTAAATCTACGTATGGTCAATTTACCCTTGTTTATAGAGTGAAAATGCGTGGCCAGCCACTTAAAAGAGGTGCGTGTTCTTGGTCATGAAAACACCAAGAACACTTTACTAATGAAAGTTAAGGGTTTCAGTTAAGAAGCCCCATTTTTAAGGTTACCTGAGGCTTCAAAAAGGCATATACTCAGGAGGCAAGGGAAACGCAAAGCGTCCTTCTACCGGGTAGTGATCAGACAAATCCCAGCTTTTCCAGTGTTGACTATCGATACTGCGCGGTGTCAGCATTTTATTTTCTGATGCGTAAGGTGTCAGGTGGCCATTGCTATACAGCACGTAATCCAAATATTCATTGAATTTATCGTCTGCATATATATTAACTGGGCCAGCGTAAGAGTAAGGATAAGCGCCAGTGGCTTGTGGCTCTGTTGCATCTAATAATGCAAGGAAAGCCAAGTGCTCTTGTGGATAGTTGATTTTATCTACGTTAAAGTCACCCGCCATTATCACTGGCTCTTCATACGGAATGTGTTTGCTGTCAATGAAGCGCTTTAACTGTGCCAGTTGTTCAAAACGAACCGTTACATCTTGCTCACTGGTATAAGCGTGAGTATGGGTGCCAAAAATATGGAAAGCATTGCTGCCTTTTCTTATTTTTGCATAGTTCATTCCCTTACCAGCCAAGCAGCCATCAGCTCGGCAAGCGTTATAAACAACGGCATCTTGGGTTTCAATTGGCCAGCGGCTGGCGATGAATGAGCCACCTGTCAAAATCTTACCTGCTTTCCATGGAATTTCGGTCATGTACGGATAGGTTTTTGCTACATTTGCTCTGAACTTAGCCGTCAAGATAGGGTCAAAAACTTCTTGAAATACAACTACATCGTAATTATCCATATACTGAGCGATGGTATCGAGCCGGTCGCCTGTATTTTTAGAGGCCAGTGGGGGTAATAATGCCCATGTGTTATAAGTCAGTACATTTAATTCGTTTGAATACTCAGATTTTTCAGACTTGGCGAATTGGTTATGAATGACGTAGTGAATGTCATCTCCCGAGGCTCTGGCTGAAGATGATTTAAACGCCAAAGTTTGTTGTTGACCGTCAATCGAGACATAGTGAATATCGCGATCATCGTACCATGGGTCATTTTGAGCACTGAGCGACATTTTACTGAATGTCATGGTACCGAGCAGCTTCTGCTTTAGGTAAACCGGTTGTTCAGTACCATTAACCCTTGTTGTGAAAACATACTCTTTCCCCCACTTAATACCTTGGTCTCTGTTAAAGCGTAAGAATTTAACCGTGGCTAAAGGGGGAACTTCCGTTGCCAATTGTTGCCACTGATCACCATGGCGAATATTGTTATGCCCCGTTTGCTGGGTATTGAGTGTGAGGGGGGCCATGGTGTTATTGGTTAAATACATATAGCTTTCTGCCAACGCTTGACCGGATAATAAGCCAGACAAAATACCAACGATGATTAAACCGAGTGCTCTGCACTGTTTAAGGGGGATCATGTATAGTTCCTTTTTAATTGTTAGGTTGATTGCTCTACTTCTTGCAAGGTAGCTTATATATTATTGATTTTTAAAATCATAAAAAGTTTTTGCAGTAATAAAACAGAGCTTTATCGGAGGAAAGTAAACTATAATAGTTACATTATTATTACATTTGGGGGGTTTGTCGCGTGCATCCGCTATAAAGGGATAATTAACCAAGTTTACCAAACTTACTCATGACAGCATCATAACAACAAGGCTAAAAGTACCTCTGCTAAATTGTTAACTAATGTTTTAATGGAGGTGGAAAGTAAGCGGAAGGTGGTGTGTGGGTTGAGTAAGTACTAAGTTTGAGTTAATTTTGTTGGTGTAACTAAAAGGAGATAGTAAATGAAATTAAAATTTAGCAAGAAACCGCTCAAGTGCTTATCAACAAATACTAACCGTTTATCAATTGGTAATACCCCGCTGATTGCGGGGGGAGCAGGGCAAAATACCGGTAACACAGCTTACTGTGACCAAGAGTCAAATCAGAACCAGTGTGGCCCCACTATTCCAATTGTTTTAACCGCTTATACAGCGTGTGACTGCCCAACAGCATTAAATGTATGTGGTCCGAACTAGATATTTTGTTAGCACTTACACTTTGTATAAGTGCTAACATAGCAATTAAGGGTAGACTCTTGTATGAGTCTACTTTTTTTGTTTTTGCTCTTCTTGCCATGCCCATGTAGGCGATTTTACCAGTAAGTTTAGCCTGTAACCCCAAGTCGGCGCACGCCATAGCCTATTTATAAGTGTGAGATAACCCGAGAAAAACACTTTCAGTGGGTTAACGCTATTTAACCTCGGATAAACTCCGTAGGTTACTGGCTCATTTTCTTGTGCGAATGTGCCAAACATTTTGTCCCAAATGATAAATATACCGGCATAGTTTTTATCAAGATACTGTTTATTGGTCGCATGATGCACTCTGTGATGAGATGGGGTATTAAAAATTGCTTCTATAGGACGAGGCAGTTTTTTTATCGTCTCGGTATGCAATAAGGTTTGAAACACTTGTACGACTATTTCGGCTAAAAATATTATAAATGGGTGAAAGCCCAACAGAGCCAAAGGTAAGTGAAAAAACAGTGGAAAAAACCAGTCCAGTGGACCATGGCGATAGGCTACCGAAATATTAAAATGCGGCGAACTGTGGTGCACAGTGTGCGTAGCCCAGCCAAAACCATTTTTATGTAAAAAGCGGTGCTCCCAATAATAAGCGAGATCAGCAATTACAATACAACAAAGTATGCTCCAGCCATTTAGTGGTAAGTCAGTAATACGAAAGTGATTGTAAGTATATAAAAATATGCCCGCATAAGTGGCCGCGACAACAGCGACGATGAGGATAAACATGCCCAATGTAACAAAGTTGGCCACACTGTCCCCGAAAAAATTTTTAGTAAACTGCTTTTTCACCACGTAGCGCAGACATTCAACAATAAATAAGCCGATGGCGATAACGAAAAACCAATCATCAATCCAAGCCTCTAGGCCCCATATTTCATTTGGTGTAAATAGTTGTGTTAAAAGTTCCATGCTCCGCTCCTAGTTGTACGACACGAACACTTGCGTTGATGTTGTTTTGCCAGATAGATTTAAAGCATGTACTTCAAGTACATATGCTACTTTTTTACTATAGTCTATTTCTTTCCAGGCGTTAGTTAATTGAGTTTCAGTATATTTATCAACAGGTAATAGTTCAGTGTATTGGTGCGTATCTATTGTGTAGGGTTTATCGAACTGGCTTAGGCTAATTATGTCATAACCTATGACTACGTCAGCTTGTTGATAGTTATTTGATAACGCTGAATATAAAACATAGACTTTTTGAGGGGCTTTTTTAAGCGCTTGGTGCAACGTACTGTGTTGATTAAAGTGCTGCCATAACTGCCCGATATTATGCAATGGAATCCGCTTGCGCACGCCGGCAATACGGATTGTATCTGGCGCGATTTTATCGCTTTTGTTATCAATAGTGGCTACCTTATTACGCGCTATGATTTGTGTGCTGGGACTTAAGTTGATTTCTTGGGCAGCTGCATTATTTCCTTGAAACAACGCGAGCCCCCAAAAAAGAACAACAATAATAACGCTTGTAAATATTGCACTAAATAGATTCATACAACACACCATATATAAGAAGAGATGGTGTAATTTACGTTATTTAGCTTTAAATTGTCAATGTGAAAATTTATAGTTTTTACGTTAATTGTGAGCAAAGTAATACAGATGTTTGTTTGAACTTATAAATTTCATCAAGTAAACCTAACGGTAATAAAGACTCAGCCATAAGATAATTAGCGTAAATACCATAGGCAATAAGTTCTACTCTCTTTGATTCAGCGTCAGGGTATTGTATTTGAAACTCATGAATAAGATGTTGAATGAACTCCTGCATAATGTGCTGTTGGTGGACTTTGATGGGGGCAAGCCTTTTTGCTTCGGAAAATAAAGCCTCACCAATGATTGTGGTATTGATACTTTCTTTACTACGAGAAGAAAACAGCGAATCTATGAGTGCTTCAGCTCTGTTTGATGATGGTAGCCATGTTAATAATTCCTGCCATTGCTGAGTATATTTATCTCGCCACCGTTCACTTAATAAACAAATTATGTCGTCACGATTACCAATGTAATGCCTTAAAATAGTGCGTTTCATTTTGGCTGTCTCAGCAATGTTTTCTAGTGACGTTGCTTGAATACCCTTTTCTAAAATACAAACCTCAAGTGCATCGAGTATTTCTTCTCGACGTTGTCCTGCGACGCTCGGCCTTGCCATTGTTCTCTCCCATTACATTTATATCTCTACTATAGCGATCCTCTTTTAAATTGTCATGTTGACAATTTAAAAGAGAGTAAGGTAAGCTATAAATTGTCTAGTTGACAATTTATGATTCAATATGTCGAGGTAATCATCTATATGAATAGAATCACTCAGCTAATGGTGCCGCTATCACTCATGTTATTTATCGGGTGTGGCGCAAGTGAACAAACAAAAATAGTGTCAGTAGTTCAAGCAATGAATGCTTCTCCAAGTATTGTTGCCCCCCCTTTGGCAAGGTCTGAATTTATTGGTTTTGAGTCAGCACCGGTTAGACCAATCGCGAAAACAGCGGATGGCAAGCGTTTATTGGTTGCGAATACATCTAATAATAGCCTCGAGATATTTACTGTATCTGTTGATGGGGCGCTTACCCATCAACAATCGCTTACGGTTGGTTTAGAGCCTGTTTCAGTCGCTGTGATGCAAAACCAAGCATGGGTAGTCAACCACCTTTCAGACTCTGTGAGTGTGGTTGACCTTAGTCGAACAGTTGCACAAGTCACACGGACGTTACTGGTAGGAGATGAGCCTAGAGATATTGTGTTTGCGAATAATAAAGCATTTATCACCACAGCGCATCGTGGTCAGCAAAGGCTGTACCCAGCGTTAAAAAATATTGATGGAGCTGGTGATCCTGCATTGCATCAAGCGGGACAAGGGCGCGCTGATATTTGGGTCTTTAACGTAAATGATTTAGGGAAAACATTGGGTGGGCAACCGATAAAAATAGTGTCCCTGTTTGGAGATACGCTACGTGGCTTGGCGGTTACACCAGATCAAAAAACGATTTATGCAGGAGTGCTGAATTCGGGTAATCAAACTGCGGCTGTCCATGAATCTGTGATGTGTGCTGGTTACGAAGATGATGAATATGGAGCTTACCCTTGTCAAGTATTGGATGGGTTAACCAGTCCCAACGGATTAGAGGACGGTTATTTACCTGGTGGAAGAACGGCGCCGGGCATTAATAAAGACGGGGTTGCTCAGCCTTGGACCAGTATGATTGTCAAATATGATAACCGCACAAAGCAGTGGTTAGATAGTAAACGTAGAAACTTTTCAAATGGCATTCGTTTCAACTTACCAGACCTAGATGTGTTCGCAATTGATACTGTCTCCTTAAGCCAGCGTGCTGCGTATAAACATGTGGGAACAACCTTGTTTAATTTGGCAGTAAACCCCCAATCAGGCAATGTATATGTTTCAAATACACAAGCAAATAACGCTACGCGTTTTGAAGGGGCTGGCGCATATGCTGGATCAACTGTTCAAGGGGACATTGCACGAAGTCGTATTACAGTTATTACTCCAAGTACGCAAGAAGTGCGTGCAAGGCATTTAAATCGACATATTAACTATACTGACCTTAAAGGCAATGCTTTGGTTAAGCAGCATAGCTTATCGACGCCTATGCAACTGGCGGTATCACAAGATGGGAAAACGCTTTATAGCGCTGTTATTGGTTCAAACAAAGTAGCAGTATTGCCAACTTCGCAGTTAGAAAATAACCAGTTTTGGGATAATGAAGGCAAGGAGTTTGACCCTATGGTATTGAGCCAGGGATATTTTTCCGTTGAAGGAGGCCCAGCTGGGTTGCTGCTTGATGAAGCTCAAAGTGCATTGTATGTATTTACACGCTTTGATAATAGTTTGGTTAGTATTGATTTAAATAGTAAGCGTGAAAAGCAACGGTTATATATGCCGACTTTAGAACCGCAAGACTTTAGTGCGGGCCGAGCAATGTTGTATGACGCCAACCGCTCATCATCAAATGGAGAGTCTTCGTGTGCTAGCTGCCATATTTTTGGTGATACCGATCATTTGAGTTGGAATTTAGGCAATCCTGATGCCTCAAATGGTAAAAATCCGCAACCATTTCCGACTCAAAACATATCAGAGCTAGGGTGTTCGCTCGTTGGACCAGCTGATGAAAGCTGTCAATTACTCGATGTTATTAATGGCAATGGGGATTTACAGTCGTTTGCAGCGATGAAAGGCCCAATGGGAACACAAACCCTTCGAGGGATGCGTAATCACGGACATATGCATTGGCGGGGAGACCGTTCAGTGGGTTACTTCGGTGAGGATAGTAAACAAACGCTCGACGAAAAAAGCTCATTTAAGAACTTTATTGTCGCATTTGAAGGCTTACTCGGGTTAGATATTAGCTTGCCAGAGTCAGTAAATACGACTGAAAAATCGCCTGACGTGATTGCGCTTGAGAAAGATATCGATACATTTGCTGATTTTATGCTGCGCGTGGCATTACCACCGAATCCGATCCGCAATTTAGACAATACGCTGTCTTTGTCGGCCCAAAAAGGCGCTGGTTTTTTTCATGGTTCTCGACGGTCTGATGGTGCAGCAGAAGACACTTCTGTTAATGGTGAAAGTACAGATGGGGTAAATTGTCAAGGGTGTCATGGCGTTGATCATGCACAAGGCTTTTATGGGACTCGCGGTGAGGTGGCTCACGGTGGCGAGATTCAAATATTGAAAGTGCCTCAGCTTAGAAATCTATACACCCGTGTTGGCATGTTTGGGCTGCCTGATAGAGAGGGGTTTTTACCATCACATACGAAAGAACATCAAGGTGATCAAATTCGAGGCTTTGGTTTTTTACATGATGGGGCAACAGATCAACTCGGAAACTTTTTAAAAGGCGCGGTTTTTGATAATGGCGAAAAAGGGTGTTTACCGGGAACAAATGAGCGTCATGGTTGTCATTTCAATTTTGGAAAAGTGGGGATCCCTGATGCCTCAACGCGTCAAGGTTTGGTGGATTATATGATGGAATTTGACAATGATTTGGCTCCCATAGTCGGCCAACAAATTACCCTATCGGCGCTGTCAGGAGCAGGTGTGCTCAACCGTATTACGCTATTAGAACAACGCGCGAAAACGCCGTTTATTTCTAAAATTTTAGGGGGGAAGGTGACAGAGTGTGACTTGATTGCATTAGGAACGATTAACAATCGCAAGCGAGGCTACTTATTTGAGAGTAAAACGCAAACATACCGCTCAGACTCGGCATATGAACAGCCGTTATCATCGATACAAATACGTTTATTGGCAAGGGAAGAGAACAATAACTTGACCTATACTTGTACTGTGCCAGGCAAAGGGTGGCAGTCAGCGCTAGATTATGATTTAGATGGCATTTTAAATGCCGATGAGGAGAAATAGTATGTGGCCTACATTACCATGGAGTTATTGGTTAGGATTTGTGCTAATACTATGGCTGTTATTCGATTTGATCCGTGGCGAGGCGTATATTTGGAAGGCATATCGTAGAGAGAGTGAGCCAGGGATGTATTGGTTTACCATGCTTGTATGGGCTGTGGTGGCCGCAAGCTGCTTTATATTTCCTTATTGGCCTTATGATTAGGTCTGTTGTAAAGGTGTTGTTATGAATACACAAAATGGTTTACCGCTTGATGCTTATATTTCACCACAGTTTTTTGCGTTAGAGCAGCAGCATATTTTTTCAACTACATGGGCTTTTGCTGGGTTAGTTGAAGACTTAAACGTTGAAGGTGATTATCTGACAGTGCAAGCAGGGTTGAATAATATTTTGGTGATTAAAGGTAAAAGCGAGCAGCTTTTGGCTTTTCATAATATGTGTCGCCACAAAGGCACCAGACTCCGTGATGGCAAAGGCAAAGCAAGCAATAAACTTGTTTGCCCTTATCATGATTGGACCTACGATTTAGAAGGGAAGCTATTATCATTGCCTAAAGCAAGCAGGGAGTTTCCGGCCTTAGATAAAAGTTGTTATGGCTTAAAGAAAGCGAATGTGGGCATTTGGCGAGGGATGATTTGGGTCCATCCAGATCCCAACTCTCAATCAATTGAGCAATGGTTTTCGCCAATAGCACCTTATTTAGGGCCTCATAAAGTTGAGACATTAATTGAACCTGAAGACAGTATTATCATTGAAGATATAGAAGCGAATTGGAAGGTTGTTGTTGAAAATTATATTGATCACTACCATTTAGCTCACCTTCATGTTGGCACATTGAATATGTATGATCATAAACGTGCCGAGTTTGGTTTTATTGGACCGCACTTTCGGTTTTGGGAACCATTAACAAAAGAGTATCAACAAGACATCAAGCAGAATTCGCCTTACCCACTTATTTACGATACAAAGATAGAAAAACTAGGCACTTGGGTGCCGATGCTATTTCCAGGTATCGGGTTAGCTGAGTCTGAGTCCTCATGGTCTGTTTTTCAGATAGTCCCAGTCGCTGTCGATCGTAGCAAAGTGATCATTCGCACAAAAATGAAGAATGGTTCTGCATTAGAATTTATGAAGCAAAGTATTCGCTCAGCAAGTTACTGGAACAAAAAGGTTAAAGCGAAAGACTCTGGGTATGATGATAAGCATGGGCTTGGATCTGCGAACTTTTTGCAAGAAGATATTTATGTGTGTGAACAATTGCAGAAATCTTTTTCTAGCCCGTTTTTTGAGTTTGGGCCAAGCGCAGAATATGGAGAGTGCCCTGTGAGAGAACATAAAAAGCTTGTGTGGGAGTGTATTAAACCGCACTGGCGATGATTATCTTTTAAGGCAGGTTGTTGTTATCTTTGATGTAATTGACACGCAATTTCATGTCATATCGATTACAATGAAAAAATAAGGCATTTTGCAGCGCTAAGAGAGCAAATATATGCACAGAGGAGTTGTAAAGACACTGACAGCCGTGATGGTGTTGTTTTGGGTCGCGTCTTGTCAGTCAACGTTAGATCTTCAGTCTGCGAACGAAATTAAAAAGCTGACTAAACAAGTTAGTCAAGACCCAAATGATATCGTGGCGATAGTGCAAGGAGTAAAGCGCTCTCAGCAAGCAATTAGTCAAGATACAGTCAAAGTGCAGCAATTACTTGCTAATTTAGACACAATCATTGAGCAGGTGTGGGGTGAGGGAAATAAAGAATTGCCCAGTAATACCCGCTATGTGAAGTATTCAAATGACTATAAAGCCCGTGCTATTGTGGATTTTGATACAGGGTGGGTCAAAATTGAAACCATTGCCACCAAAAAAATCAGTGAAAAACTCTCACAGGCGGTATTTGAAACACTATTAACTTCTGATGACCCTAGTCAAACGGATATTTTTTCTAGCCAATCCCCTAAGGTTGCAGGTGACCCTTTTTTATATCCCCAAGTACGAGACCAAGATGGTCAGTTAGTCCGTTTCGAATGGCGGGCTCGGCGGTATGCTGATTATTTAGTTGCCAATAAGCTGAAAACGACGTTTGAAGGGGATAAAAAGATATCTCATGTCGGGTTTAACTTAGTGCGTGACCACAAACACTTGCGTCACTTAAAGTACAGTGAATATGTGTTAGCGTCAGCTAAAAAATACAACATAGCCCCAGCACTCATTTACGCGGTGATTGAGACTGAAAGCTCTTTTAACCCTTATGCCGTTAGTCATGCCAATGCCTATGGGCTGATGCAGGTCATTCCGGCAACAGCAGGTCGAGATGTGTATAAAATAGAGAAAAAACGCACGGGGCAGCCCACAAAGTCAGTGCTTCTGAACCCCAAGCAAAACATTGATATTGGTACCGCGTATTTGAAAATTTTAAACACACGTTATCTTGTGGGAGTAAGTCATCAGCAAAGCAGAGAGTATACCATTATTTCAGCCTATAATGGGGGGGCGGGTAATGTGTTCAAAACTTATCATCCAAACCGTACAACAGCAGTACAAAAAATTAATGCACAGTCTCCGTCTAGTGTGTATAAACGCCTTCGTCACCAGCATCCACGTGATGAATCGCGCCGTTACTTAGAAAAGGTGACCAAAGCCAAGGAAAAGTATTTATAGACGGTCACATTGCCGTTATGAGTACAGCTTATGGCATAATAGTATGTCAATAAACAAATATTAAGGCCTTTGAAACTAAAGTCTCATAGGCCTTATAGGGGGCTTAATTTATGCTGTACACTGAATCGGCGTTAATAGTTGTGCCTTTTATTACTTAACCTCAGGTTTGGATAAGGGTATTGGAATAGAAAGTGTTTTGAAAAATAGCTTTATTGGGCAAATTCGCTTATCCAGAGCTGAGGTTACTTACTTTGTTGGCCGCTGATGAGTGCTGATAGCCAGCTAATACTGCGCACGCCGAGCATAGGAAAGGAATCGCTATGGCCTGCGGACTCAATGACAATTTTTTGCAATTTTAAGCTTTTATCATTTCTTTTGTGCAGCAACTCCACAAACTCATTGACGTGAATACTTAACTTATCTTCCAACGCACCGTATGAGATGAATACATTGGCATTGAGTTGCTTATGTTGAGTGCCAAGCTCTAATAAGTGAGGAATATCGCGCCAAAGAGATGGACTGCCGAGAATATAGTTTTTGAACGTATCAGGCTGCGCCATTAAGATATAGCTACCAAATAATCCACCAAACGAAAAGCCGAAATAGGTACGATTATTTGGGTCAGCGTTATATTGGTTTTCGATATATTGAATGATGTCGTTTCGTATAAATGCTAGGTGATTATTTGCTTGACCCAGCTGATGTTTGGCTTGAACTTTGGGGTCGCTTGATGCTCTTATTGAGAAATCACGACCACGACTTGCACTGGCCTCTTTGTCTTTTAATGCCCCCTTGGTGTTTATTTGCCAGGAAATCCCAACTAAAATGGCATTTTCCATAAGAAATGCAGTCGCACCTGATAACAACTCCATATGCCACTGAGCGTCGGTGTAATAAATGACAGGATAAGCTGTATCTTCATGTTTGTTATATCCCTCAGGCAACTTTATATACAGTTCGTATTGCCTGGCTTGCTGTGTGTCTTTAATTGGTATTACGTGTGTATGGGGTAACGTGAAAGAGCTTGCGCCACTTACATTTGCCGTAAGTAGGAGGAGTATACAAGCCAAAGTGATTACCCAATTATTTTTAATGTTCATTATGTTACTTCCTTATTAATTGCTAAGCCATATTGAAGACGTGGTTTCAGGTTAAAGACTCAAGCTCACTGTATCGGCATTGTGTTTAAAAGACCTGACGTTTAGCTGATTTGTATATGATATGATGTGTTGAATTTTATTGTATTAATTATCAATCGGTTATATGTAAATGTGTGATGTGTAGAGCCGCCTTGCCTGTGTATGTAACATCCCTCACATGGCCTTGTTTCAGTGTTTATATAAGCGGTGCTTGCACTTTTGTATTGAGACTTTGATAATATTTGTAATTAAAGTGGTGAAAAGAGACCTGAATGAGTACAACTAAAAGCAGTATCTATTCTATAGCGCAGCTCGGACATGCAGCATTAAGGGCGCGAGCTGTTGAAGTTGAAGATATTCTCAGTGATGAATGTCAGCAACTCATCAATACCATGATGTTGGCGGTATCTGAAGCGGGTGGCGTGGGTATTGCTGCTCCGCAAATACATCATAGTAAGCGTATTTTTATTATGTGCTCAAAGCCCAATACACGGTATCCACAAGCGCCACTAATGGCACCAACTGCGATTATTAACCCTGAGATTTTGCATTATTCAGATGAAAAGGTAAAAGATTGGGAAGGGTGCTTAAGTGTGCCAAGTATGCGAGGCTTAGTGCCAAGATATAAGCAGATAACAGTACGGTATTTGGATCAACAAGGTCATGTGCGTCAGGAAACGTTGACAGGCTTTATTGCACGTATTTTTCAGCATGAGTTAGATCATTTAAACGGGCTCACGTTTATTGACCAGTTAGAGTCGATGCAAGATTTAATCAGCGAAAGTGAGTGGTATCGTCAGTTTGCTGACAGCAACTGAGCGAAACTTCAATGGAGAAGTTGCAGCCAATAAAGGCGCATGCCCTTGGCTAACTTACAACGCCAGATATTAACAGACGTTGTAAGTTAGTATTCATGTAAAGCTTATTTATGTTTGCGACGACGCAGTACCGCGAATGGTGCCGCTAAAAGTGCAAACCAAGCAAGAGAACCAGACGAAGACTCTGATGATGCTTGAGTCACTGTTGGCGTAGGAGTTGGCACAGGTGCAGGCTGCTCTGCATCGGTATCCACGACATTCTCAATATTTATTGTGATGGCAGCAGGGTCTGATGTATTACCTAACTTATCGATAGCAACGACCATCAAAGTAGCGATATTGTTCCCCGCTTCAAAATCAAGGACTGCTGAATTAGCAACAACGATTTGGCCATTATTATTAACTGAAAAAGCGGTGTTAGTTGATGACTTTACTAAATACTCAGCAATTTCAAGGGTATTTTCTTGCGTTACCGATTCAAGTTGACCAATCACTGTACCAGTGGCTGTATTTTCCTCAACTGAAAACTCAGCAGCAATGAGTTTTGGTGGAGTATAATCCGCCGCGCTGTCAATCACATTCTCAATATTTACCGTTACTTTAGTCGCTTCAGATTCATTACCTAATGTATCAACCGCAATGACCATGAGTGTTGCTGTGTTATTACCCGCTTCGAAATCAAGTTCACCAGCGACTAACACTTCACCTTTGTTATTCACGGTCAACGCAGTATGTGAAGACGATTTCACTGTATATGTTTTTACTTCAAGGGTATTTTCTTGTGCTTCTAACTTTAGTTGTCCAATAACGGTATCTTTTGCGGTATTTTCCGCAACAGAGAACTCGGCAGCGATGAGTTTCGGTGGCGTATACTCTGCAGCACTGTCAATCACATTCTCAATATTAACTGTCACTTTAATGGCTTTAGATTCATTACCTAATGTATCAACCGCAATGACCATGAGTGTTGCTGTGTTATTACCCGCCTCAAAATCAAGCTCCCCAGCGACTAACACTTCACCTTTGTTATTGACGGTTAATGTAGTATGTGAAGACGACTTGACTGTATATGTTTTTACTTCAAGGGTATTTTCTTGTGCTTCTAATTTTAGTTGCCCAATAACGGTATCTTTTGCGGTATTTTCCGCAACAGAGAATTCGGCAGCGATGAGTTTCGGTGGCGTATACTCAGCAGCGCTATCAATCTCATTTTCAATGTTTATGGTTATTTCAGTTGCTTTAGATTCATTACCAAATATATCCGTTGCAACAACCATTAATTTCGCGGTGTTATTACCAAGCTCATAGTCAAGTTCGTCAGAATTGACAACGACAATTTCACCCTCTTCATTAATTGCAAATGCGGTATGTGTTGACGCTTGGATTTCGTATTGAGTAATCTTTTGGTGAGCTTCAAGGTCGCTAATAATGAGTTTGCCAATCAGAGTATCTTTGGCCGTGTTTTCAGCAACAGAAATCGTCATAGGCAGCAGTAGGGGGCCTCTTAATGGGTTTTCAAACTTTAGAATTGAAGGAGTAATAGGCAATAATACCCCTTCTAGTTCACCAGAGGTGAGTGCAAACGCAGAGTCAGCATTGATGTACGCTGTTTCACCTTGTTTAATCTCAGTGACAGTTTCCCCCGTTGCATTTGTGAATGTTGCAGGAGAGGTTGCGAATGTGGTTGTACCCTTGAGTGTATCGGTGACGGTATCTATCGCAATCTGATAACCATAGCCTACAGAGGCTTCAATCGTGATAGCATCTCCAAGGTTACTACTGGTAAGGCCGATTAAGTCTGAGCACCCTGAGAATGTGACAGTATTTGAGCCTGAGGTATGATACATGTCCGATAAAAATGCCCATTGTGGTGCACCATCAACAATAGGTCCACTTACTGTGCGTGAGCGACCCGGTACTGTAGCACTGCGGCCTACATCACTATACTGCGCTAATGCGTAGTCGTACGTGTCGTCGTTATCAAGGTCTAAGTTCAAAGCATAGCCCCCCGCCTGACGCAAGTGTGTTAGCTCATCACGTAGCATAATTGAAGCCGTAAATGCCACGCTAGTGCCACACCCATCAGCCGTCACAGCGTTAAATGTAGTGGCTAAAATGTTGAAATCTTTTTCGGATTGACTCACCTTAGTACCGGTTGCAACTAACTGCTCTGACATAGGGGTAATATCTTTGAAGCCATTGTTAGTCAATGCGACTTTGAAATCACCCGCTACACGTTCATAACTTAGTTTTAAACCAACATGTGCTTTCGGTAGGACATGATAAACAAGGTGTAAATCATGGTCACCTTTAGTAGTTGGGTCATCAAAGACTAATGCGCCATCAAATTCAGATAAAGTCAATGCAGGGCTACGCTTAGCTAGCTCATCCGCATTAAGTGGGTTCTTCAGTTTCCACTGTGGTAACTTAGCAGGGTCAATCGTCAAGGTTACATCAAACTCAACAGTTTGAGCTGCTGGTACAGTAACAGATTCAGGCATTTCCCAGCTAGCAGCCCCCGTTGCAGCATCATTTTCATAACGCGCTTGCGTGCGAAGGTTATAGGTCTTAGCTTCGTTTGAGAAGTTTTTCAATGTCACAGTTTTAGTGTATGCCGTTACTTCTGACACATTCTCAAAACCAAATGACAACGCCGCTTGGTTAGTATCAAACTCTGAGTGATAGACCCATGCCGCAACCGGTGATTTAACTGCTTTATCAACATTCACTAAACCTGCACCAATCAAACTAATCGGTGCTAATGGTGAATCAGGGTTAACCGATGTTGCTTCAACTTTTACATTCAGATCAGCGGTGTTCATGATGGTTGCTTTAATTTCTGAAGCATTACGCTCTGGTAACGCTTCACGAACAAGTGCCACAGCACCTGCTGTCATTGGGCCTGAGAACGAAGTACCCGTTGCGCCTGCCACTTTATCTTGCGTACCCGTTGCTGCAACTTGAATGTTCACACCTGGCGCTGTGATTTCTGGCTTTAATAGACCATTCACTGAAGGACCACGTGATGAGAAGTCTGCCACTGCACCAGCAACATTCTTCATCACTACTTGGATTGCGTATTCTGCTGTTTCACCCGCTGCTAGTTTATCTTTTATTGCTTTACCCGTTTGGAAGTTCACACCCACAGAGAAGATAGTGATTTCTGTAGAGCTGCCACCCATTGGTGCTGGAGTACCATCAACGTTATTATTTGCAACAAGTACAAATGCCGCGCCTTTAGCTTGTGCATTTAATACTTTTGTTGTAAATGCACATGCACCACGGTCAATCAATACCGCCTTACCTGTGAAGTCCACATCGTCAGCAAATGCATCACAACCATTTTGGTTTGCATCAGGATATACAAGCTCTGTATTCGTGTTGCTGAACGTGAACGCGCCTTGTGGACCAAAGCTTGCGGCTTGAATAACCGTCTCAGTACCTGCAACAGTACCGGATGCAAACCCTTCTTCTAATGTTGGGTGTGTCATTGCACCCACAGATAGTGCATTTGGTGTCGTACTTGGACCACCAATACGAAATGGGTGGTCACCATCGTTACCCGCTGAAACGACCACATTCACGCCTAAGCCAACCGCACGTTGAATAAGGTATTGTACACCGCTACCTGTGTATGTATTACCGAACTCACCACCGAGAGACATGTTGATCACATCGACTCGGTCTGAAATATCGCCATCCCCATTAGGATCCATTGCTGACTCGAGTGCCGCAGCTTGTGCTGCGCTTGGACAACCACCACCACAGACAGAATATACATATAGCTCAACGTCTGGTGCAATGCCTGTCACCGAGTGAGATACCGGTGTACCGTGACTTGTTGGTGAATCTTGTTCAGAAGGTACCGCTGGATCATTCTCAATTGGATCGGCATCGTTACGCATATAATCGTAACCGCCTTTGACTTGACCTTGAGGCCATGCAACCGTTGTTGGATCGGCTTGAGCAGCGTCATACGCTTCAACAGTACCGGCAGCTTCATTGAAGATTTTGTGAGTATAATCAATACCCGTATCTAGTACAGCGACCTTTTGGCCCATACCTGTAGCCAAACCTTCAGTACGTACTGGCGTTGCTTTAATGTAGTCAGATGATTCTGCAATGTGCAATTCAGAATCAAACATAGGTAACACACGTTCTACGCGTGCGTCTTTTTCAATCGCTGCTAGCGCTTCTTTTGACGCTTCAACAATCAGTGTAGGGGCTAAAACATGTGTTTGACCCAGCACTTTTGCATTGAAGTCTAAACTGTTTAGTTCAAGCGTTAACGCCTCTTGAAGTTGTGAAATTTGCGCCATTGTTGCACGTGCATCACCCGACTGGTATGTACCCTGAGCATATAAATTTGCTGCAGACGTTGCTTTTAGCACAATTAAATAGGATGTTGGCGCATTCTTTTTCGTATCTTGAGCTGCAAATTTTACAGCCTCGAAATTGGTAAAATTATTAACCATATTGGCAGTATTAGCAGAGACACCCGCTGTGAGTAATACACTACCAACCGCAGCTGCAATTGTTGATTTTTTTATAAGCTTAGACATACATTCTCTAGGAGTCATTGGTAACTGATTCTAACGATCGTTACTTTTATTGTTAACAAATATGCAGGTATTTGTTTTTTTTGTTCCTAGTATTATACATGCGAAAATGGACATAAATATAGTGTAAAAATATCAATAAAGTTATTTTGTATTTAATTCATACTTAACTAGTTTGAGTTTTAACCAATGTTGCCTCCTCACCCGTTTTATTATAACGGAATATTAAAGCAACTCTTAAACTAAAAAGTCAAAGCTTGCATAGCTATGCGAAATAATATGGCATGATTAATTTGTTCAATATAGCCAACAATAACAATAAGGAAAGTTCATGGAATTTGAAGTAGCAAGAGATACATCAAAAGCGTTGTGTGATATGCCACAGAAAACATTTTTACCCAGTGGAACCATTATTAGCTTGATTGCTGAGCAGGCGAAGCTTACACCAGAAAAAGTGGCGATCATAGAAGGTGATTTGTCGGTAAGTTATGAGCAGCTGCTAGCACGCTCAGATGCTTTTGCAGCGGCGCTAGCTGAACGAGGCGTGAAGTCGGGTTCCTTGGTCGGGGTGTGTATGAGTCGTTCATGGGAGCTAATTGCTACTTTATTGGGGGTTTTAAGGGCGGGGTGTGCTTATGTGCCCCTTGACCCAGCATACCCACAAGAACGAGTCCGTTATATGTTGTCACATTCCAAAGCATCAGCAGCCATTGTTGAAAATGAGCATATGGCGCATCTATGCCAGATAGCGCGGGAAGTCATTCATGTTGATACGATTAAAAATCAAGCCATTGATAATGTTCTGGGTCCAGTACCCACTGATTTAGCGTATGTGATCTATACCTCGGGGTCTACGGGGAAGCCAAAAGGGGTTGCGGTTGAGCATCGCAATGTGGTAGCGATGAGTCATGCTATGGCAGAGCTGTTTAGCACTGAGGAGTTATCTGGGGTATTGGCTGCCGCTTCAGTGTGCTTTGATACATCGGTGATGGAGATTTTCGGTACGTTGTCACTTGGTGGCACTATTCTGATGGCAGATAACGCATTGGCTCTACCTAAACTTCCTTATGCAGATAAAGTAAAAATGTGCGTTATGGTACCTTCATCGATGCAAACCTTATTGGGCACCGATACGCTTCCTGATAGTGTTCAGTGTGTGGTGTTTGGGGGTGAAGCTTTGAAAGCGCCGCTAGTGAATCAAATTCATAACTTGGCATTTAAACCAAGGGTTATGAATGCGTATGGTCCGACCGAGGACACTGTTTTTTCTACAATTAATGAAATTCCTGAAGACACTACTCGTATTACAATTGGTCGCTCTGTCGTAAATTCAAGGGCATATATTCTAAATGATGCAATGCAGTGCACAGCGATTGGTGAACCCGGTGAATTATATTTAGCTGGCAGTAAACTCACTCGGGGTTATCTCAACGATGAGAATATGACAACGTCACGCTTTGTCACTCTGACGCCGACTGACCAGATACCTGAAACTCGCTTATATAAAACGGGAGATCTATGTCAGTGGAGTGAAAATGCAGAGATAGAGTTTTTAGGCCGTATTGATCAACAGGTTAAAATACGAGGTTTCAGGATAGAGCTAGGGGAAGTAGAGTCAGTACTTGAATCGATGAGTGAGATAGATGTAGCAGCGGCGGCTGCGCTTGATAGTGGGACTGGTCAGCAAATTTTAGTAGCTTATGTGGTAAACCAAAAAGGTAGCGTAACGAGTAAGGCTGTGAAGGCGTTTTTGTCAGAGCGATTGCCAAAATATATGGTGCCTCAGTTTATTATGCAGATGAGAGCGTTACCTTTTTTACCAAATGATAAGTTGGATCGTAAAAGCCTCCCAGATCTTAATACTGTGCGTTTAGCTGCTCAGCATGAAGCAAGCGGTCAAGTGAGTAATAAACCGCAAGCGGGCTATGAGTACAGTTCAGTGTTACTAACGATTCAAACGGAAGTGGCGAGCTTGCTTAATATAGCAGAACCAGAGCAAGTGCTTTGCGACCTACCATTTGATAGTTTTGGTATTGACTCACTAAGCTCGCTAGAGTTACTCAGTCGATTACGAGCGGCATTAGAGTATAAGTTACCACAGAACAGCCTTGTTCTATACTCGACCCCTCGTGCTTTAACACACTTTTTTCTAGACCGAATGAATCAAAGTGCAAATCAAGCATCCTCTGAATCTAGTTTAATGATAGATCATAACAATCCTAAACTTGAAACACTCTCCGGATTTCAGACGCTATTGCAATCTAGTCACCCGACTTTTCAATCAGCGAGCGCCCCATCTTGGAGTATCGCCGATAAAAGTGTATTGGTAGAGCAAGTCACTGACATGGTCAATAATAATCAACGTAACCCATATGGAAAAGTGCTCCGTACGGGGAGCTCTGCCACGGGGGTTATTGGTGATTCATATAATAAAGAACAAGATAGGAACGCTATTATATGGTCAACGAATTTATACTTCGGTTTAAATCGCGACCCAAGAGTAATCAATGAAGCCGTTCTTGCATTAGAACGCTTTGGTACTGGCATGGGGATTTCAGCCGCCGCGACTGGCATGACAGACCAACATGTTGAATTTGAAAATGAGTTTGCAGAGCTTGTGGGTAAGCCTAGCGCATGCCTATTTCCAACAGGGTATACCGCTAACTTAGGGGCTATTTCGGGTATATTAGGAAAAAATGATACGGTCGTTATTGACCAGCTTTGTCATGCCTCTATTGTGGATGGTGCGCGCTTAAGTGGCGCTAAAATTAGAACATTTCAGCACAATAGCGCGAGTGACTTGGCGTCGGTGCTCGCCTCTGAAACATCACCTTATCATACAACTTTAGTGGTGTTAGAAAGTGTCTATAGTATGGGGGAAGGGACTGCGCCAGTTGCAGAGATAGTTCGAATCGCAAAACAATATGGTGCGTTGACTTTAGTGGATGAAGCGCACTCTTTTGGCTTCTATGGTCACTCTGGAGCAGGTGTTTGCTCACAGCAAGGTGCAACGGATGATGTTGATTTTATTATGACAACGCTGAGTAAAGCACTGGGAAGTATTGGTGGGGTAATAGCTGCGAGTAAAAAGCACATTGCACTGCTGAAGTCATCTTCACGAGCGTATATTTTTCAAGCGTCAATTAGCCCCGCTGATATTGCAGCTGCTCTGGCTTCTTTAAGATACTTACGTACTGATGATAGTTTGCGTGAACAATTATGGGACCGAACGCGTTATATGCGTAAGCGCTTTACAGAGGCTGGGTATGATTTAGGCACTGGCGATGGTCCAATAGTGACCCCTCACTTTGGTGATAAAGATAAGCTCTATGCGATCGTGCAAGGGCTATATGAGCGCGGCATTCAAACGCTGGCGGTCACGTATCCGATTGTTGAAATGGGGCGAGGACGATTAAGGTTTATTTGTTCAGCAGCACACACACATGCTGATATTGACCGCACACTTGAGGCACTTATTGAGACAGAGCAAGAGGTGAATCGAGCTTTTGCGGCATCAGAAGATACATTAATAGCAGCGTGTGAAAGTAATTTAGACCCTCTATCTATGAGTACAAATATTCAAAACTGGGTAAATGATTTTTCAGCTTATTTGAAGCTTGTTTGTAAAGCATCAATAGAAACTGCACCTGAGTTGGTGTTATCGATAGTTGCTCATGAAAGTCAGGCTCCAATCTCGATTATGCTTAGGGGCGGTAAAATAACCTTAGAAACAGAATATTCTGTTGATTTGCCGTATTGTACTGTGTCTATTGCAGATCCTCAGATGATAAAAGGTTTATGTGAAACTAATGTGCAAGCCTTGCTAAATAGCATTTGTAATGGTGTATGCGTTGTAAAGGGGCAAACGGAAGTCTTTATTTGGTTTATAGCGCGTTTGTGTGAGTATCAGCAGTATTGTTTTGGAAAACCATCTCAAAGTGGTAAGGTTAGTAACTAGGTTGATTCTATTTGATATTGATATTTTTATAAAAAAGCAAAGATTAGTGTTGCATTGTATTTGTTAAATAAAGTCAAATAATAACTCTAAATAATGTTGGTGCGGGAGCGCACCAAATAACAGGTGTAAAAGTGGAACTTGAAGCTTAATAGGGGCTTTATATTGAGGTTGGTTACGCTAATGGATTTGAAAAAAGCACACTGAGAAGTATTTTTCATATGTTAATTGTTCTCTATTTTTTATGGGGGTATGTGTAAGGCGTTTTTTATATTAATTAGCATAAGTTGTGCTTTAACATGGTTTTAAATAAAGGGATTTTTAATTGTTTTCAGGTTTGTGTTTTTTAACCGCCCCCCCCCCACACACAAGCATCATACACACTCCTTATTTGTTTTGTTTGATATGTTTTTTAATTGGTTTTTTAGACAATAAATTAAACTAGGGTTGCATGGTTTTCTGTGAGTATGTGAATTTTAGATAGCCAGACCAATGTGATGGGAATAATAGGTTTAAGTTGTTTTTATAGCTTTTATTTATTTTCTATAGATTTCAGTCGTGTTAAAAAGCGCGATACAGCGCTTTTTATACTCACTATTTATTTGATTTTTTATGGAATAAAATAATTAATGTTTATATTGTGATAAAAAATCAGATATTAACCTTAATCTAAGGCTTCAGAAATATAGATAAACATATCGAAACTAGGCTTCACTCCATGCGCTTCATCACCATAGCTTTGAGCGCTGACTTTTAGCTCTTTACACCGACCGAATGTATTTAATGTGCGAGTTAGTTGCGCTGAGGTGGTTCTCCATTGATTCATATTTAGATAGTTGTTGGTTCCATAATCTCCACAACGAACAGTAAAATCAAATCGTCCAGTTCCTGAGTGTGCAAAGACATCGAACGTTAATCGTCTTTGTGCATCAAATTGGGGATCGTATTCCGCATCAGCCACGACAGGTATTGTGATATTGTACTCATAGAATAACCCACATGGTGATGTTGGAAAAATACATTCGTGCGCTACATCGGACTCTCTACTAAAGTCAGTATCTGTTAAAACATATTTAGTTCCACCGATAAATATTGGATCGGGTGCGGCATACAGTGAAGATGAAATTGAACACAATAATGAACCAAAAAACACAATGCTTTTCTTCATATTAACTCCGTTTATTAATGTTATTTGTTTATTGTATAAAATATACACTTTGTGTATTTCATTAATATTACATAGATGTGTTAAGTGCCATTTTCTTAAAGTTTATTATTTTTAATAGCCAAGAGGTGGCCGTACTGAATTATAGGAGGGTAAGCTCATTTTAAGTTGCAATATCTTCCATGCAATATTATATGAGTTTTGTTGTTTTTCGATTGCTACTTAATCTCGTACTTAGGTTTGAATGATGCTTTTAATGTATTGCATCTTCCTAAGTTATTACTGAGTTATACCCCGTACATAAAAAATCTTACATATAAGTGATTTTGCCTTTATTTATTAAAGTAGCTTGAAAGCCTTAAAGATTCATTTCTAAGCTGTTTGGAATAAATAAAAATACTTGGTACTTACTTATATTTATAAAATTGATAATGCAACTGAATAAAAAGCACAGCAAAGCGTGTTAAAGGCTGTAGATTTACGGACAAAGGAAGTGTACGGTATTGTTGTGAATTACAGTGTTATCAACTAAAAATGTAGTTCAGAATCATGTGAAATTAAGCGTTACGATAATGCTCGTTCAGCCCTGTAATGCCCTGTAATTCAGTTGGTAGCTAATTTATGTAATAATCCCCCTATTATAAACATAATAAAATTTCACTATGGAACGTCGCACTTTCTTAAGAACAACCTCAGCACTATGCTCAGCTGGTTTATTTGGCCTTTCTATGCATGCTAATGCTAATGAAAAGACTATTTCAGGGGATGATAAAACAGAACGTATGTCTATCGCGAAGTTAAGAGATCTTAACATCGCTTTTCCTACAATGATTGCTGTAACCCCAACTGGTGAAACCATAGAAGTGCAGCGCAAACCGCGGATCATTCGTCGGTATGCACAACATATTTATGTTTACTTTGAGCAATCGAAAGAAATAAGTGTATTTTCTTTGGCGGGTGAACGTACAGGCAAACTTCCTTTAACAGACAATCTGCAGGCAATAAAAGATTTTGCAATTGATACACAGCTGCAATCACTGTACGTTATTGAATATGGCCATCACCAAATTACAGTACTCGACTTTTATGGGCAAAAGGTGGGAGATATTGGTGAGTTCGGTATTGAGTTATTACAGGATTTAAATGGGCCAAAAAGTATCACCGTCGATGAGCGTGGTAAGGTGCATGTTTTAACGGGTAACGACAATATTATTCGAGTGTATTCAGCCAATGGCGCATATGTTTCGTCATACAATCATATTCGTCGTAGCAGCAGTAAGCTCAGGCAGTTAGATGGATGTAAGATGATCACTGGAGTGGGCGGCAAGTTCAATGATAGTGTGACCGTGTTATCCGGTTATTAACCTGTAAAATGTATAAGCACCGCCTTTTTATTTTTAAGCGGTGCATGATTGATGGGGTGTAGGGGTTTACTTAGGTCAGTCATCTGCCAGCAATTTTCTCCAACCGACCACATTTGCAGGCCCTTTACGGCGCAAGATAAAGTTTCTGACTAAACGGCCTATAAAGCTTTCCCCAAGCCCTGCAAGTTTAATTATCTTATTTGATTCATTGACTGTCCAAGCTATTCTGGCACCGCGTGCTTTTTCGTAATTAGACAGAGCTTGTGGCAAATTATCTAGGTGATTGATCACTTGGTCAGCCAAGCAATTAACATCTTCCAGTGACATACCCGCACCTTGTTGTAAACTGGGCGGGCAGCCATGTAATGCATCCCCTATTAAAACGACACCTTGAAACACCGAGTCAGTTTTCATGACACTTTTTAGCTCTCCACGAATAATGTGTTCACTAGATGGCATGGTATTCAAGCAGTGCAAGACCGGCGCGGTATAGTTTGCAAAAAGGCTGTATAACGCTTCTTTCGTTGGCATGTCGTAATAGATTTTTGCTGTGTCAGTTACATGCGCATAGCAGTACACCTCATCCTTACTGATTGGGTAAATCATGAATAACGTAGTGTTACCGACATAATACACGGGCTGAAAGTTGTCGGATGGTGCCGGTGCAATAAAGCGCCAATTAGTGACCTTATGCTTTAATAAAGACGTGTCAGGCTGCACCATTTGCCTAACCTGAGAGTTTATGCCGTCGGCAGCTACTACAAGGTCGTAGGTTTTTGAGGGCCCGTGATTCAATGTGACGAATACACCATTTTCAGTTTGTTGAATATCTGTTGGCCAAGTATGAAGTTGAATCTTATCAGCGATACCGGCCCTTAATATACGCATTAACTCATCACGTTTTAATGCGACAAAAGGGCCCTTGCTTAATGGCGCTTCCATGAGCGATGCTTTGGCCAATGTCTCGCCATTCGCTAAGGCATACTCAATGGAATTTACTTGATGGGCGCATTTGATAATTGTGTCTGACATACCTAATTTATCAAGCTCTATCATAGCGTTAGCAGGTAAACAAATTGCGGCGCCTTCATTGGTTAATACGGTCGATTTTTCGATAATATCAACATCAATAGTATGTGACTTTAAGCGGTGGAATAATGCGCATCCAGCAATTCCAGCGCCAACGATGAGTACCCGCATAGTGTTTGACCTTAATTTAGAGTGTTCTTTGCATTATATTATTTATTTTACAACGACATACTAACAGGAGTGTAGTGAAAAATATGATTTCTTATACTTGATGATAAGTTGGGGTTGTCGTAATGGGTTGTGATAGCACCATAACCAGGAAGCAATGGCAGGTGTGCTAGCAACAACGTTTTTGTTACGTGCCATATATGCAAAATACAGAGAAAAAAGTGCGAATGGTGCTCAGTGACGTTCAATTATTTTAAGTACTGTGTTTTTGATTGGCGTTTTGTAATCACATTTTTTATATCTAACTGTGTGTTCTCTCGCGAGTCTTTAACATTTATGCCTTCATGTTTTAACAGCCATAACTTTCGTTCGATACCACCGGCATAACCAGTAAGCGCACCATTACTAGCAACAACACGATGGCAAGGAACGATGATACTGATCGGGTTTCTGCCATTAGCACCACCGACAGCTTGTGCGCCTTTTGGGCGATCCACTTGTTTGGCAATATCTAAATAGGAGCGAGTTTCACCAAATGGAATTGCGCCAAGAGAGGCCCATACCTGCTGTTGAAATGCCGTGCCGATGGGGTCAAGTGGTACGGTAAAGGCATTGCGCATACCGCTAAAGTACTCTGTGAGCTGCTGTATACTTGTTTGTGTTATATGGTTTTTATTCTTAGGTTTAATTTCATCCCCACAAAATATGACATGTCTTAGCCCAAGGTTTGATGATGCACATTCAATCATACCTAGGGGGGAATTAACGTAATCGATGAACATAAATGTATCTCCTAACAGATATAATATATGCGTTGCTTAAAGTGCTTTTGTTGGCTTATGTATATCGTGGTTAACATCATACTGGTTTTTGGAAGAAATACTGGCTGGAACTAGAACTAATTAGGAAAAATTGAAAGTGGGTGTGTGCAAGTGGGGAAATAATCACAGGGAGTATGTCTATGGGTAAAGCCTATTGAAGTTTTGTCTGATTTTTACTCTAAATGTAAATGAATGTGAAAATTAAACCGTTCCATGGTGTGTGTAATTTGTTTCTGGTGTTTATTTTTTGTATTAATTTTGTTTTTTTTAATTGTTATTGATTTGTCTTTAATAGGTACTTAATCTTAGTTTTTCGTGCTGTGTTAATTTTTGTATTTTAAATCAATTATTTGTGGTGGTTTGGTCGTAAGTTTTTTAACTCAACGTTCTATGTTTTGTTAACAGGCTTGGGTTGTTTTTGTTGCTAAAAACAACTGAGTAATTAATTTAATTTTAATAAAAATTTCATAATAGATTATTATATTCCCAGCCCATTTGTCAGATGGGCTTTTTTGTATAAAAAGTAGGCTAAAAGTCTCGGTTTAAATAATTTTAACAAAACCAAAGAGATAACACACACGGGAATATTATGTTTAACTACACACGGGCTCGCGGGCGACTGCGACATTTAAGGCGCTATATTATAGCGGGAGTTTGTTCCAGCATGACGGCAGGTCACGCTGCTGCCAATGTTATTTTCACTGAATATGTGGAGGGAGGCGGTAGTAATAAAGCGATAGAAATTACTAACGTTGGTACATCTAGTATTGATTTGAGTAAAGTGTCAATTGCGTTAACAACCAACGGTAAAGCGTTTGCTGATGTAACGCCAATTACCCTAACTGGTACTTTGGCAGCAGGAAGCAGTCATGTATTAACCAATGGGGGTGCCGTCGATGCGTTAAAAGCACTAAGTAATGCGACGAGCAATGCAACCAGCTTCAATGGTGATGATGCCTTAACTTTATTGTTAGATGGCAAAATTGTAGATAGTTTTGGTCAAGTTGGTACCGATCCGGGTAAAAACTGGGGGAGTGGTGACACAAGTACTAAGGATAGAACCTTGCGCCGTAAGGGCAGTATACTCGTTGGTGATTTGATATCTGATGATGCGTTTAACCCAGCCAATGAGTGGGTTGGCTTTGCCAAAGACACCTTTGATGGGCTCGGTTGTTCTGGCGTTGCTGCATGTGGTGGTGATGGCAATATACCATCGAAAATCAGCGGTATAGCAAAAACAATCGTCAATGCAGATAGTCGTTATGATTTTACGCCACATGTCACTAATCTCGATAATGATACGCTGAAATTTAGTATTGAAAACAAACCAAAATGGGCTGATTTTGATACGAGTACAGGCAGACTGTCAGGAGAGGTTAAGGCGGGCGATATTGGCAATTATAACAATATTGTCATCATCGTGAACGACGGCACTGCATCTGATGCACTTGCATCTTTTTCTATACTGGTTAGGCCAGCAGGGACAAACGATGTACCAAAAATTACAGGTACACCGTTATCGTCGATTCAAGCGACTCGGTCATATAGCTTTATACCGAATGCCACGGATATTGAAAATGATACACTGGTATTTTCGATTGAGAACAAGCCTATTTGGGCCTCGTTCGATGCGCAATCAGGTAAACTCACCGGTGCACCGAATGAGTCGCAAGTGGGCGTGTACGCTGATATTGTCATCTCAGTTGCTGATGGTCACAATACAGCGCAAAGTCTTCCCGCATTTTCTATTTCGGTAACTGATAAGCCGGGCAGTAACTATGATTACAATCAATATTATGCGACTGCAATAGGTAAATCGGGCCCTGATCTTGAAGCCGCGCTTGCTTTGATTGCACGTCAAGGGCAAAAACAAATGACCTATACACAAGTATGGGATGCGCTTAAGTATACTGATGAAGACCCTGCAAATATCAATAATGTGATTTTGTTTTATACCGGTCGCAGTCAAGCCAAAAACACCAATGGTGGCGGCACAACAGATTGGAACCGAGAGCATAGTTGGCCAAAGTCACATGGTTTTCCAGAACAAAACCAATTTGGGTATACTGATATTCATCATTTACGCCCGACCAATGTGAAAGTCAATTCAGCCCGCAGTAATAAAGACTACGATGATGGCGGCGCGCCTGTCAGTAATGCGCCAGGTAACTTTACTGATGATGACTCTTTTGAGCCACGGGATGCCGTAAAGGGGGATGCTGCCAGAATGATGTTTTATATGGCGGTAAGGTATGATGGTACCGATGGCAATATGCCTGATCTAACGCTTGTAAATGCCATTAGTGGCAGTAAATCTGCAACATTGGGGGTACTATGTAATTTAATGCAATGGCATCGTCAAGACCCTATTGATACGTTTGAGCGCGAACGCCATCAGCGTATTGTGGAGCAACAAGGTAATCGTAACCCATTTGTAGATAACGCTGAATTTGCCGAAACACTGTTTGCGAAAACGTGCCCAACTTTAGGGAAAACGGCTCCAGTTATCAGTGGATCGCCGACACTTGAGGTTGGTGCGGGTAGTGCGTATCAATTTACGCCATCAGCATCAGATGCAAACCGAGATACATTAATATTTTCAGTCACTAACAAACCGAAGTGGGCCAACTTTAATAGTGTAACAGGTACGTTGACAGGCACACCAGGAATAGCTGATATTGCGGTATACCAAAATATTCAAATCTCAGTGAGTGATGGTGAGTTAAGTGCAAACTTGGCTGCGTTTACCATTAATGTTGTTGATCCAAAGACTATTAAGCACCCACCAACTATTTCGGGCATACCGAATACCGGCGTATTAATTAATCAAGTCTATCGCTTTCTTCCTACAGCAAATGATGTAGATGACGATACGTTAACGTTTAGTATTGTTAATAAACCAAGCTGGGCAACCTTCAATACAACGACAGGTGAGCTGACAGGCACACCGACAAAAAGTGATGAAGGCAACTATGGCGGGATTGTGATAAGTGTTACAGATGGTAATACAGCCGCGGTTGAACTTGGCGCTTTTGCAATTTTGGTGAGTAATGATACGCCAGCTACGAATGTAATTTTTACTGAATATATTGAAGGCAGTAGCAATAATAAAGCGATTGAAATCACAAACTTCACTGGTAGCACGCTTGATTTAAGCCGAGTTAAAATTGTACTAGCCGATAATGGCAAGCCTTTGTCGACAAGTGGCTTACGTACACAGAGCCTGTCAGGCTTGTTAGTTGATAAAGCAAGTCATGTGATTGTTAATAGTGGTGCGAATGATGAAATAAAAAGCCGCCAAAATAGCACGAGCACAGTGACTTATTTCAATGGTGATGACACTTTAGTCCTTATGGTGGATGATAAAATAACGGATGTGTTTGGTCAGTTGGGCACAGATCCTGGCAGCAGCTGGGGGACTGGTGATACCTCGACAAAAGATAAAACACTGCGGCGTAAAGTGGGTATTGTTGCAGGTGACGTTAACGGATCTGATGCGTTTGATCCGAGTGTCCAATGGCAAGGTTTTGAAAAAAATGTGGCTGATGGCTTAGGATGTAGTGGGGTAGCTGCATGTAGTGGCAGTGGTACATCACCAATTGAACTTGGTCAATGTGGCGATAGGGCGACGCTGATAAGTGAAATTCAAGGTGCTAAGAGTACCAGTCCACTAGTGAATAAAGGTGTGATTGTTGAAGGCATTGTGGTGGCAAGTTACCAAGGTGCAGGTCAACATGGTGGCTTCTTTTTACAAGAAGAAGATAAGCAAAAAGACAAAAGTGACGCAACATCTGAAGGTATATTTGTCGCGCATACCGCCACGCAAGTGACTCCTGGGCAGCAGATCAGGTTTACGGCTAAAGTGGCGGAAAAATATGATCTCACTCAATTAGTCGAGGTAGGAAATATTACGACTTGTGCTACCAATGCGCTAGCGATGGTAACGCCTACGGCCGTAAATTTACCGTTTGCTGAAAATTTTGATCAAGAGTCTCTAGAAGGCATGTGGGTGACGTTACCCCAGAAGCTCCATGTTACTTTGAGCCATAATTTCACCAGATATGGAGAGGTATTATTATCTAAAGGCCTGCGGATACAACCGACGAATAAGTTCCCGAAAAATGACCCGAAGCGTCAAGCGCTTGCCGATTTAAACGCCCGAAATGTACTCTTAGTTGATGATGATTCTACACAACAAAATCCGGAAAGTATCAGTTATTATCCAGAGTTTAGTGCAGACAAACCGCTTCGTTCAGGGGCAAATGTAGCCGGTATCAGCGGTGTTATCCATTATGGGTTCGGAAAATATAAACTATTGCCGAACAGCGTACCTAAATTTGAAAATGTGAATGCACGACGTAGTAAACCGTTTGACCGTAAATCATCAGAGCATATTCGTGTCGCAAGTTTTAATGTTTTGAATTACTTCCTTGACTTTAAAGGCCGAGGTGCAAGTAATGAGAAAGAGTTTAAGCGCCAGCGAAGTAAGATTATTCGTGCTATTACAGCAATGGATGCCGATGTTATCGGGTTAATGGAAATTGAAAACAGTGGGTATGGCAGCAGCAGTGCAATTCAAAATCTGATTGACGGATTAAATGAGCGAGATAAACAACACACATGGCGTTTCATTAACCCTAAATTAGAAAAGGTTGGCTCTGATGCGGTAACCGTTGGGCTTATTTATAGAAGTGATAGAGTCCTTCCTGTTGGTATACCAGAGGTCGTAACAGATGCCCCTTTTGATGAACAAACCAAAGCACATCGCCCACCTATGATGCAAAGTTTCAAACCGCTTAACGGTGGCAAAGAAATCAAAGTAATTGTGAATCATTTCCGCTCTAAAGGCGGATCTTGTGGTGCTGACATGGACGATGATGTGCAAGGGGCGTGCAATGGTCAACGAGTGTTGGCATCAAAAACACTATTGAAACGGCTTGGAAAAGAGGTAAAACCTAGTAGACCAGATGCTTCTATCGCTATGGCGCAACGATTGGCAATACAGGCTGGTGATGAGCCAATATACGCAATCTTAGGGGATTTTAATGCATACGCATATGAAGACCCAATGATGGCATTTTATGATGCAGGTTTTGCTAATTTAAGTGTTGAGAAAGAAACAGGCAATAATTATTCATATTATTATGGTGGTATTGCAGGCAGTTTAGATCACTTATTAACTGCAAATACAACACTTAATAGTGTGGCACAAGTGATGCATTGGCATATCAATGCTGATGAAGCGACCGCTCTTGATTATAACACTGAAAATAAAACGGATGCCCAGCAAACAAAGTGGTTTGCTGAAACACCTTATCGCTCATCGGATCATGATCCTGTTATTGCAGACTTTGATTTAGCCGCGGTTGTGTTACCGGTAAATCAAGCCCCGACAGCAAACGATGATAAAACATCTATAAAGCAAGGGGAAACGGCGAGTGTTAATGTACTCGAAAATGATATAGACCCGGATTCGGATGTATTAAGAGTGACTTCGGCAACGCTTGTATCGGGTTCTGGCAGTGTGAGTTTCTCTGGGTCGGTTGTTTCATTTATCCCGATTGATAACTTTCTAGGTGAAGCGGTTATTAATTATAGTATTGATGATAGTAATGGCGCAATTTCAACGGCGACTCTAACAGTAACTGTTTTAGCAAAAAATGCACCGCCAGTTGCCAATGATGACAATGCAAGTACCTTAGAAGATCAGCATGTTATATTATCTGTTTTGGATAATGATCAGGACGAAGCGAAGGCGTTATTGCAAATTACCGGTGTCAATGTATTGTCAGGAAAAGGAGTCGCAACTCATTCAAAAACAGCAATTACCTTTACACCAGAAAATAATTTTAATGGTGAAGTACGACTTAGCTATGATGTACAGGATGTTGAAGGAGCCTCTGCGACGGGGAGTGTGACGATAAATGTTGCGGCGGTGAATGATGCGCCGATTGCCAAAGATGATATCGCCAGCACGTTTGAAGATCAAAACCTGATACTCGCGGTATTAAGTAATGATATTGATGAAGTTAAATCGTCACTAAAAATTACAGGAGCAAAGGTGTTATCAGGTCGAGGCGTTGTGACCTACTCTGAAGCAATGATTACCTTTACACCAGAAAACAACTTCCATGGTGAAGTGCGACTTAGCTATGATGTACAGGATGTTGAAGGAGCCTCTGCGACGGGGAGTGTGACGATAAATGTTGCGGCTGTGAATGATGCACCAACTGCAAATGATGATATTGCAACAGCATCAGCACGTAAGGAAACTGAAATTGATGTATTGGCAAATGATGTTGATGTGGATGGAGATGCGCTAACGATTACTTCAGTAATCGCTGATACCGGTACTGTGCGTATTGAAGGCAGCAAGCTAATTTATCAAGCGAGCGCATTGAATACGGGATCCGCGACTATTCGTTATGATATTTCGGATGGGACCGAGTCAGCGTCCGCAAATGTTAAAGTGACTATTAGCACGGTCAATATAGCGCCGATCGCTCACAACGACGTGGCGACGCTTAATTTGGGCGAGCAGTCAATTTCTGTTTCTGTACTTGCTAATGATACCGATGCGGATGGTGATACGCTGACAATTGCAGAAGTGCGCACAGATGTGGGTACGGCTGTGATAGAGAATAACCACATCTTGTTTACAAAAACCGACTCGTTTAATGGTACCGCACAAGTAAGTTATGTTGTGTCTGATGGGTTTGGTGGTCAAGATAGCGCTATTTTGGAAATCACGTTAGTTCAGGGCTTAACCCCAATAATTATAGTCCCTGCCCCCATGACAGTGAATGCTGTAGGGCAATTTACAGAAGTTGACACTGGGGTTGCAACTGCAGTTAACTCAAGCGGTGAGGCAATAGGAGTGCAGCGCCTCGATAGTCACTTTTTACGTTCAGGTGCAAATCAAATAAAATGGCAAGCATGTGACGCTGACAATGTCTGTTCTGAGGCGGTGCAACATGTGAATGTGAGGCCATTGTTGAGCTTTGCGTCACCAAGTCAGGTAACACTTGAGGGGACAAAGGCTGTGATCCCTGTGTTATTGAGTGGTACACATTTTGAGTATCCAGTCACGGTTAGCTACACGTTGACAGGTACCGCTAACGAGGATGATTTTAATACAGTTGCGACTGAGATCATTATTACTCAGGGCACGCAAGCTGATATTGAAATAGATGTATTACCAGACGAATTGGTTGATACTGATGAAACCATTGTTATTACACTCGATGCCGAAAATGCGAATCTAGGTGCGCAAATAGCACATACAATTTCAATTTCAGAGTCAAACCTTTCGCCTGTTGTGACTTTAACTATGGTGCAAGCAACGCAATCGCGTACAGTGATGTCTCAGCAGGATGGTATCATTCGCATTCAAGCACTTGTAAAAGATCAAAACCCTGACGATACCCATACTATTACTTGGAGTCTATCGGGTGGATTAGCGGGCGATACCTCTGTCCTTAATGAAGTCAGCATTGATCCTACATCAGTTCAGCCTGGTACCTATCAAGTAGATGCGGTTGTAACGGATAATGGTGGATTGTCTGATACACAAAGTGTGTATTTTAAAGTTGTTGCTGCAGCGCCTGCACTTGATGCGTCGAAAGACTCTGATGGTGATATGATCAATGATGCGTTGGAAGGGTTTGCAGATGATGACCGAGATGGCATTCCTAATTATCTAGATCCGATTGATGCTCCGTGTAATGTTTTGCCAACGAACACAAGTGACTGGCAAGCGGGTTTAATCGAAGTGGAAGCTGGAGTATGTATCTCTTTGGGAAGCGCCAGTCTTGGTAGCGCCAGTGCCGCGTTAACGGATGAGCAAATTCAAAATAGTCCACAAATATCCATTGATGAAACGATGGTTAATCATGGCGGAATTTTCGACTTTGTGGCAAATATTGCTTCTGGCATGCAGCAAGTTAAAATCGTGCTGCCTTTACAGTCAGCTATTCCGGCCAATGCGCTATATCGAAAATTCTTACCTGAACAAGAGTGGATTACCTTTGTATCAGAAGGGGGGAACGAGTTGCACTCGGCACCAGGTCAGCAAGGGTATTGTCCTGCAGTTAACGATGGCAATTGGCAGCCTGGGTTAGTTGAAGGGGCTTGGTGTGTGCGTTTAACTTTGGTTGATGGCGGTCAATATGATGCTGATGGTGTTGTTAATGGTAAAGTTGTCGACCCAGGAGGTGTTGGGGTTGTATTGAACAATAACGCAGCTCCTGTCGCTATAGATGATAAGGCTGAAATAAAGGTTAACCAGCATATAAATATTATGGTACTGAGCAATGACTCAGATATCGACAATGATGTATTAACTGTCATTAGTGCCAGTGCAAAACTTGGCTCTGTTCATATTAATAGTGATTCAAGTCTTCAGTATCAAAGCGCGCCTGATTTTATCGGCAATGATACAATTTCTTATACGGTAAGTGATGGGCAAGGTGCGATAGCAAGTGCACAGGTGCTGGTAACCGTGATCGCTGAGACGCTTTCGCAGAATCATGCCCCAACGGCTGTGAACGATAGTATTACAGTGTTTAATGATGAAATTTCAACCATTGACGTACTGCTTAATGATACTGATGTAGATGGAGATCGGTTAGTGTTGCGCAGTGCTACGACGGGTACGGGCTATGTCTCTATTGTGGCCAATAAACTGCGCTATCAGCCCATTGCTGGTGGTGCGGGGCAAGTACTCATTAGCTACGTTGTTGCGGACTCCCTTGGTGCGCAAAGTACAGGTAGTGTTGCTGTTTTGGTAAAAAGTAGACCAATTGAGTTACCTGTAACGGGACAAGTAAAATCAACAGCCAGCAGCGGATCTACACCACTGTTAATTTTGATATTACTGTTTCCTGCATTATTACGACGAAGAACCAAGTAACATCGTAATATAGGCAACTGCATAAATTAAAAAACCCTTGCTAGGTAACCCTAGTAAGGGTTTTTTTATCGCTAATTTATGATTGCAATTGGTTGTTGCATTGAGTAACGATGGAGATAACAAAATAAGGTTTCAGAATTAAATACTTAACCTCAGGTTTGGATAAGGGTTTTAGCATAGGAAAGATTTTGTAAACAAATTTACGTACAATCCAGTGATGATATTTTGTTCAATATCAAGGCGCTTTTATGCAGTAATAGCGGGCTATTACAAATGAAAGCAACGCCGAGAGTGAGAAAAATAGCTTTATTGGGCAAATTCGCTTATCCAGAGCTGAGGTTACTTAGCACGGGTGTACCATTCATTGGTGGGATAAAGCAAAAAACTTGAAATGTTATAATGTAACAATTAATATGTCGCGATAATATAACATAGTAGTAATTATACAATGAAAAAACGGTTACCCTCTCTTATCGTAAGCATGCTTGTTTCTGGCGTGGCGTTTGCAGAAAATGAGACCCAGTCAATGGAGTTGATTGAAGTCATAAGTAAGAAACAAGCGTACCGTGGCAACGTGGATATTGCGCAGTTACCTCAATCAGTGTCAGTGGTCACCTCTGAGCAATTAGACTCTCTCGGCATTAATAACTTTCAACATGCGCTTAATCAGGTGAGTGCTATTTCGACACAGAATAACTTTGGTGGCTTATGGGAAAGTTTCGCAATACGAGGCTTTGCTGGCGATGAAAATTTACCATCGGCTTATTTAATTAATGGTTTCAGTGCGGGTCGCGGCTATAGTGGTTTACGTGATGTGTCAAACATACAAGCGATTGAGGTGTTAAAAGGCCCTGGCTCTGCGTTATACGGTAGAAGTGAGCCTGGAGGCACAATTAACGTGATCACAAAGAAGCCATTATTTGATCAAAGTGGCTATGTACAGTTGTCACTGGGTGAGCATGATTATCAACGTCTCGAAGGTGATTATACAAATGGGGTTAATGATAAAACGGCATTCAGAGTAAATGGTGCATTTGAAAAATCAGATAGCTACCGAGATACGATTACCACTGAGAAGGTGGCACTAACACCGTCTTTTTTAATTAAGGTCAGTGAAGGTACACAACTGACTTATGAACTGGAGTATGCAAATCAAGCAATTCCTTTTGACCGTGGTATACCTGTTCTACCTGATTTAGACCTCCCGTCGAGTCGGTTTTTGGGTGAGCCACATGATGGGGCAATGAATGTTGATGCCATTGGTCATCAATTAGAAATATCACACCAGGTTAATGCAGTTTGGACAGCCAATGCCGGTGTAGGTATAAGAGAGTCGTCTTTAGAGGGATACTCATCAGACACTGAGCTGTCTCCTGGTAGACAGCTACTCTATGTCGATGGTCAAACGGTTAATCGACAGCGCAGATATCGAGATTATGATGCGACTGACCTTTCAGCCCGTGCGGAGCTAAGCGGTGCTTTGACGGTATTCGGTTATACCCATAACTTAATGTTTGGTGCAGATGTATATGACTATGAACTCGAGACGCACCAGCAACGATATAGAGTGGCATGGGGTGCTGGAGAAACTACATATAGTGTGAATGTGTTTAATCCAATGTATGGTCAAGTGGCGCCGGAGCTAGCTGCAACGGTCAATTATTTAGAGCAGCAAGATGCATGGGGGGTATACTTTCAAGATCAAGTAAAGATGACGGACAAACTTCAGGTATTACTGGGTGCTCGATTTGACCGATTTAAACAAACCGTTGAAAATCACTTAGCGAATACGCATAGTGAACACACTGAATCTGAGTTTAGTCCAAGAGTTGGGGCTGTCTATAGCGTATTCAATAACCTCGATGTATATGCGAGTTACTCGTCAGGGTTTAGGCCTAACTCAGGCGCTGACTATTTAGGCAATACATTTGCACCAGAAAAAAGTAGATCTTTTGAAACAGGCATTAAGTGGCTAAAAAACGAGAAAGATGTTGAGCTGACGCTGGCACTTTTTCGGGCGACAAAATCGAATATTCTAACGGCCGATCCGGTAAATTCAGGTTTTAGTGCCGCCTTAGGTGAAGCGCAAAGTCGTGGTGTCGAGTTAGATTTTATTTGGAAATTGACGAACAATACAGAACTCACGAGTAGTTACGCTTATGTTGATGCGCATACGGTAAACGATATGGTGAATACTGATTGGGGAGTGAGTATTCCAGCCGACAGTCAACTTATTAATGTGCCTCAGCATAGCTACAACATGATATTGCGTCACTACACGCAGTTTGCAGGTTATGGTGTTGATTTTGGTGTGAATGTACAACATGTAGGAAAAAGGTTAGGAGAAACAATTAACCCAGACTATGAATTACCAGCTTACACATTAACCAATCTATTTGCGAATATAACGTTATCAAGTGCGTTTATGTTGCAGCTGAACATCGATAACGCACTGAATAAACACCATTATACCAATTCATATTCAGCGTTGTGGACTATGCCAGGTCAGCCTTCGCTGTTTCGGGCGAGTATAACCTACCAATTCTAAATTATTACAGGATCAGGGCGTACTAATACTGCGCCTTTACAGTTATGACAAACAATACATTAAATAAACGGTTAGTATCGATTGATATACTGCGTGGCTTAGTGATAGTAATTATGTTAATTGATCATGCTCGGGAGCGGTTCTTTTTACATCACCAAGTGGCTGATCCGATGGATATTCAAACCACGGATCCAACGTTATTTTTTACTCGATTACTCGCACACTTTTGTGCGCCAATTTTTATCTTTCTGACTGGTTTATCAGCATTTTTGTACCAAAACCCCTTTAATCAACCACAGCGAGCCGTGCAGAGCTTTTTGTTAAAGCGCGGTGCGCTATTGATATTACTTGAAATGACAATCATTAACTTTTCGTGGTTTGCTGCCTATAACACATTATATTTGCAGGTTATGTGGGCGATTGGCGTCAGTATGATATCTCTGGCCGTATTGAGTTACCTACCTAGAATATGGTTAATAGGGCTGGGAATCGCAATTGTGTTTGGGCATAACGCGCTCTCACCAGTGACATTTTTACCTGATGAAATGGGCTATACACTTTGGACCATACTCCATGATAGAGGTTATTTGCTAACTGATGGGTTTATAAAAATCAAAGCATCGTATCCAGTGTTGCCTTGGATTGGTGTGATTGTGCTTGGTTATGTGTCAGGCCCGTTATTTACTAAATCTGTTGATGTTGCAACGAGGCAAAAAACTTTAATTGCTGGAGGTATTGCGTGTTTGATTTGTCTATGTATTTTAAGGTCACTTAATGTGTATGGGGAAGTAATAGACTGGCAAATACAAGATACCTTGGTGATGTCGGTTATGTCATTTTTAAATTACACTAAGTACCCACCCTCATTACCTTTTTTACTCTTTACTCTGGGGGTGGGCGCGCTGTTACTTGCATACCTAGAAAATGCACAAAGTAAAGTGAGTGAGGTATTACGTACATTTGGATCTGTGCCATTATTCTTCTATATAGTGCATTTATATGTATTGTTATTGAGCTATTTTGTGCTATTTCAAATTTTTGGGCCGACGTTACATTTTGGTGCCAATAATACCCCGTACTTGGCGTTTCCTAATATAGAACTGATATGGTTAACTGCCGCGGTCCTTACAGGGTTACTTTACAAGCCATGCAAAGCGTTTGCTAAATTCAAGCATCGCAGTGAACTGCGGTGGGTGAAGTATTTATAGGCATATTTAAAGTAGAGAGGGCTTTATCGATATGGTCCTCTTTTCCTTTAAGTTGGCAGATGAAGTTCAAATAAATACGTCTCATGCTCATAAGTTTTATTACACCACTGGTGCTTTTCGATTATCGCTTTTGGGATCTGTTGGTTGGTGGTTAAATGGAAACCGAAACGTTGATAAAAGTCTGCCAAGTGAGAGAATGGCAAACAATAAAGATGTTCGTACTGCTTCGTATGTTTCAGTAGAAAACGCACTATACTCTCTGCGAGTTTACGCCCTCTGAAATGTTCATTTACATACATCCCACCAAGTTCGGCATTGCTACTATCGATACGCTGTAGCCGACCTAACACTACTTTTTTTCCATCTAAGAGTGCAATCGCAATCACCTCACGATTAGATTGAGAGGGCCGAAACCCGATCCTCTCATATTGTTTATTGACCCACTCTAATTCATCTAGTTTGGCTCGTCGCACAGTGATATTCATAATGGTGTGCCTTTATATTGGGTTAGTAATGCATAAAAATTGTACAAAAGGAGTGGTATTATCTGTTGTTGCGCATTGATGCTGCGACGCTGATTATTACATTGATAATTCAATGTGCTACGGTATGGTTTAGATTATCATTGACTCAGATGGAAAGCTAATATGGCCATCGATAGTGTGCACGCGTATATTTTGTACGTGAAAAGTGCATTAATGCGACGCGCTACAGCGGAAAAAGCGCGCGCGAGTGAACGCTACTTTCCAAATGGCGCTGTATGCTTAGGCGCAAATGCTGCAGACATAAAGTATACGATTAATGAGTTTCATCAAGTTTATGCCGATCTTACCGCGAATGACATGTTAGCCATAGTTGAAGCGCTTTTAGCGGATGCAAAGTACAATGAAGAAGTGCTTTGCGCGTTTGGGTTGCTCAATAAATTTGTAAAGCGTCACTATGATGACCGTCTGTTAGATAGGTTTAAATATTGGTTAGAGCATTACGCGAGTAACTGGGCTATGGTCGATGATTTATGCATTAAAACCATTTATTTATTTTTGTTGTCTCGGCCTCACTTGATAGAAGAAACACAGCATTGGGCGCACTCAGAGGTCTGTTGGTGTCGTCGCGCGAGTAATGTGGTTTGGGTAAAGTTCATCGAAAGAAAAATTGGTAATGAGGTATATCGATTAGACAAAGGGCTAGTGTTTAAAAATTGCGATATCTTGTTAAGTGATCCGGATGAATTCGTGCAAAAAAGTATTGGGTGGTTACTGAAAGTAACGGCAAAATATCACCAAAATGAGGTAGTTGGTTATATACAGCGTAATATTACCCAATTCCCGCGTGCAACACTGCGCTATGCAATCGAAAAAATGGACATCAATGTGCGCCAACGACTTTTGTCATGTTAGCGGAGGGCTCACTTTGTACAGAGACTATGAAAGAGTCGAATTGTATAAAGTGAACCATTTAATCAGGCGTAATTATAGGTCTAAATAGAGCATCAGCATGTCTTTATGTTGGATCCCATTTTCAAAAATGGCTTCTCGATAATGTGTGAGGAAATGGTTTTTTACGACACTGTCGACACGAAACCCCAGTTGCTGGTAGTAACTTAATTGATAACCGAAACTACCGGTACCTAACTCAATGCGCGTCACGTTTTTCGTACGTATTTGTTGCAATGCAAAAGAAAGTAACTCAGAGCCAATCCCTTGTTTTTGATAGTCGGGCTCGACTGATATATTGAACACTTGAGCAGTGCTTTGTGATGTCAGCTTTGCTAAGCAAGCTGCTACGACTTGGCCGCGTTCCTCATAAACAAAGCACCATGAATCATCGCGGTATTTGCGAATGCTTTGTTCACATGGATCAGCTTCTAATAAAAGTGATATAGGTACATCATAGCCAGAAACTTCGCTAAATTTCATGGGATATTTCCTTTGATCAAATCTCACTAAAAATAGTATTGTTAAATTCAGCACTTAAAGCGATGAGTGCTGTGTGTCGTTTTACGCCGTACGTAAATTACATTACCTCAAGCTATGACACATGTACAATAATAGATACCTCATAATGAACTATCATTCCAGCTAGTTAGCTTATTGTCTCGCTCCTTATTGCGACCGTCACTTATGGCAAGTTGTGAGTACTCATCATTGATATTCTGGGGACTCGGTTAACTGGAAGAGAAATAACTCATAAAAATGACAACGGTTTTTTGACATACTGGAGTGTTTTATCTAGCTTACCACGGAGTCAAATTTATGTTTAATTGGACTTGCTTAAACGCCTGCGTAGTGAAGATTACCAACAATACTCATGACTCAAGAAAATGTCAGCATTAAAGCGGCTTCACTCTTTAAATAAGACTGCCGGTTAATATGACATGAGTGTTCAGAGAAATTGGGCACAATTGGTCATGGATATTCAAGTTCTACGTTAATAATATCTCGGTAGTGTGTGAATGCATACTACTATGCGTATTTATTGGGTCAGTGCGGAAAATTAAAATGTTATCTGCTGTTACAAACACAGCTGATTTGTAATATCAGGTAGTGCATCGCGTTGATGCACTACCTATAAATCGTGAGTGGTTAATATACAGTAAAGTAGCCTACAGTGACGTCACCTTCATGGTACAGCGCGTTACCCTGATGGTAGTAGACTTTCATGGACAGCTTGGCATAGTCGGTTTGCAAAGACATGCCGCCAGTATCTCTAGGTATAGAATACATACAGTGGGTTTCGCTATAAAAATAGTATGGTTCACTTGGTTGAACAAAATAGTTGACTTGATTTTCGGAGCAATTTTGCAATACGTAGCCAGCATTGACCAGCTGTTGTTGGACTGCCCGTACTTGCCGACCATATTCAAGTACCTCGGAGGTACTATAATAGCCTGATGCTAAATCTACATTTGTTGCCATAGACGATAAACTAAACACACAAGCTAAGCTTGTCAACGCAGCAGTAACTAAATTTTTCACAAAAATATCCTTCTAATTTTCATTGCGTGAAGGCCAGTTAACATTGAAATAATGTTAACTATGGCGCTAAGTATTAGACGATTTAAATATTAAAGTTTTCTTAAATCAGCATCTAAAGTTAAAGCTCTAAATTTTGACTTTTGTAATTTTAATTTTGCAAGTGTAAATATTATGATGCTTTTTCACTGTGGATGACTTATGAGCATAAGCTTGTATTTGTCATTATTTATCTGTACATTCCTTCGCTTTTTTTGGGAATTGGCTACCATAATTTATCTAGGAAGGAGTATATGTGTTGGATGTTTCGGTGTTGCCTATGTTTTTAGGGGCTTGTCTGTTATTGGCAGTATCGCCAGGACCTGATTTGTTATTATTAATGAGTTACTCATCAATTAAGGGGTTTAAAGCAGGCACTGCCATTGCCGGTGGTATATTTTTAGCAGGGTTGCTGCAAAGTGTTTTAGTTGCAGTCGGGTTAGCTAAGCTGTTGCAGCTTGTTCCTGTTTTAGCTGTTATGATTAAGCTTGTTGGCGCGTTGTATTTATTATGGTTAGGGACAAAACTCATTAAAAATTGGCATAATGCTGGAACACCATGCACAAACGCATCAAAGCATGTTGATAAAAGTATGAGGCAGCTATTTTTACTGGGCATGTTAAATAATCTATTGAACCCTAAAGCGCTGTTATTTTTTGCCTTATTTTTACCTCAATTCATCAATGCTCAAGCACCGATATTGACGCAAATTATGTTATTAGGTGTATTACTTAGTATGGTTGCGTTAATGATTAACGTAATGGTGAGCTGGATGGTGAGTATAGCCACTAATGAATTTACAGCGAAGATAAAGCCAGGGCGTTATGTCGATGGTATTTTGGGTATGTTGTTTGTCGGTTTGGCTGCTCGACTTGCTTTGAGTAAATAAATAATGGCAGTGTGCTACAACTGGCAAGGGGCTTTACAGTATGGTTACTAGTTTGGGGAATCAAAATCTCATTGATAACCAACTATGGCAGGTTTATTGTGATATTTACTTTTCTGGCTATTTGAGAAAGCAGCCTTTACTACATTCACTCAATAATAAAAAAGGGGCTGTTATTAGTATTTGGAATCCGTTAGGTGGGCATTTTTGCCAACTAAAAAACAATCAATTAGGACGGGCTAAACGAACGTTATTGAGACATGTTAATCATACACATTTTTTGCTGTGGGGCTGCTCTAAAGATTTCACGTATAGAGAGTTAAGTGTGTTTATAGAGGTTAATCAAAACGAAGCTCAACGGTTTGCGAAGTTAGCGCAACAATTGGCGTACTATTATATTGAAGATGGTATGCTGGTACTAAAAAGTACTTATCAAGTAAATACCCAGCAGGAGTTGGGGAAATTATCGAAACACATAATAACAAGACCGAATTCATTAGGTTTATCTAATTTAACCTCAGGTTTGGGTAAGGGGTTTGGAATAGAAAATTTTTTGAAAACAAACTTACGTACAATCCAATGATGATATTTTGTTCAATATCAAGGCGCTTTTATGCAGTAATTGCGGGCTATTACAAATGAAAGCAACGCCGAGAGTGAGAAAAATAGCTTTATTGGGCAAATTCGCTTATCCAGAGCAGAGGTTAATTTAGCTTTAGATAACGATAATGCATGACAAATAGATAGAAAATGAGGCTTAAAGGGAATAGTTGATGATAAGAATCATGACCAAGTTAGATTTTGTTGAGTTTTGGCCTACGTTTGAGGCCATCATTTTAGCGCAAGAAACTTACGCATTTTCACCGAGCATGAATTGCGATGAGGCATTTTCGTTGTGGTGTGAAAGCGCATTAGTGGCCTTTGTTTTTGAAGAAAAAGGGAAAATATTAGGGACGTATTATTTGAAAGCCAATGGGATGGGCCCAAGCAGTCATATCAGTAATTGTGGTTATATGGTTAGTGCAGATGCTAGAGGTAAAGGGATTGCTCGACAAATGTGTATACACTCACAAGAGGTTGCGGTTGAAAAAGGCTTTAGTGCAATGCAATACAACTCAGTAGTGTCGTCAAATCAAGTGGCAATTACACTGTGGCAAAAGCTGGGGTATAACATTATTGGCACAATTCCAAATGGATATTGTCATGGTCAATTGGGGTATATCGACAGTTATATTATGTACAAACAATTATCAGCTGTATAAAGCGCAGTTCTTTATATAAATGACATAAAGGCCCCTATGAGGCCTTTATATCATTGAGTAAAGTATTGATCATTCTAGCGCTAACCGACTTATGTAAAGTAACGACATAGCGAGTTTTTTGCCTTGTTATTACACCACTTACTTTAAAATCGAGCTAAGAATTTATTCACTGACTCTAATTCCCTACGTTTCAGGGCGATACAGGTATGCACACTTTCACTCACTTTCTCTAAGCTACGTTGGTAACCAGGTACAGCAGACACTTTCTCTTTAAAAAATGCTTGGGTTGTTTTCAAATCATGTATTTCACACCCATTTCCGGTATAGCTAGGCAGTGTTGGTAACATGAAAGGTGGCATTTTTTTACTAAGGGCCGGATAGTTTTCATATATCCAAGTTCTGAAGTGCTTTTTCCGAGATTCAGTATAACCTTGGCCTGAAAATATAATTCTTAAATCTGACGGAGTGACTTTGTCAGTTAATGCATAATCAAGTACTTTGCTTTGCAGTGTTTTACTACCAAAATAACTGAGTGCAGCCAATAAGTGTGTCCGTGTTTGTGGCTCTTTAGTTGTCTCAAAAGCATTTTGGTATGCTTTGAGTAAATCGACATCGCCATGATAGGCCGCCAATTTTAAGAACGTACCCGCAAGATATGGATCCACTTTTGTCGAGTCTGTTAAATACAGCGCAGTTTGTTGTTGAGCTGTTGTGATTATGCTTTGATCTTTTCCATCAAACCCTTGTAGAGCGATAACAATGGCACGCAAACTTGAAATGGCGGGTATTTCTTGCGGTTTCGAGGTCAAGCCATATTGAGCAATGGCTGGCTGAATACTCCGGCGAATGAACCCAGGCCAAAACTCTTCATTTTGTTTCGTTTTAAAGGTACTTTTTTGCGCACGAAGTAGTCGAATCGCATTGCTTGCAACACGAGGGTGTTGGTCACTGGCAAATTGTTCTAATGCAGCCATAAGCTGCCCTGCATTTATTTTACCTGCATCAAGCAGCGCATCAGCTGCAGAAAGCAAGGCGAGTCTTTCTCTGTCCGATAAGGCACTTTTAGCATGTTTCAATAGAGTATTAAATTGTCGCTCTTCTAACATCCAGCGATAATAGCCTAATGCACCTTTATCTGGATAAATCCATTGTGGTTCGAAGTCTAATTGTACTCTTTGTGATTCTTTATTGAGCAACATTTGTGTAGAAGCCACTTTATCACCTTTACCATATTTGATGGTGACAGGGACATTCCATAGCTGCTTGGGCGCCTCTACGCCAGCATTGGCGAATCGTTGTTGTGATAATGTGAGCATTTTCCCGCTTTTAGTCACAGAAATGAGTGGGAATGACGACTGTTCTACAAATGAACTTAAAACACTTGCAACATCTTTGTTAGATGCGAGGCTTAGCTCTCGCCATAAGTCAGCAGCTTCAGCATTTTTGAAGGCATATTTTTTCATATAAGCACGCATTCCTTTTTGGAAAGCGTCGGCGCCAATCCAATTTTCGATCATGGATAAGACGGCGCTCCCTTTACTATATGCAAGGCCAAGTCCATCCATGATATCTGCTTCGGTTTTAATGGGTTTCCTGATCGGTTTAGTTGATAATTGTGCATCGAGTGCCATAACGTAATTTTGTGGTAAGTCTAAATGGCTGTTAAACTCAGGGTTGAGCTGTTGGGTCACTTTAGCAGCCATCCAACTCGCAAAAGCCTCATTAAGCCACAAGTCATTCCACCATTTCATGGTGACGAGATTGCCATACCATTGGTGTGCCAATTCATGCGCAATTACAGATACATTGGTTTGCTTTTGGCGACTCGTTGCGTTGTTAGGATCAACCAGCAGTATATCTTCACGGTACGTTACTAAACCTGAGTTTTCCATAGCGCCAAAGGGGAATTCAGGTACCGCCACCGAATCTAATTTCTTATAAACGTAGGGAATACCAAAATAGTCTTCTAGTACCTTTAAGACTTTGGGCATATTGTCGATGGCGTAATCTGCGAGCGCGAGCTTACCTTGTGGCGTGATCACTTTCCCTGGAATTGGCATACCTGTGATGGCTTTTTCTTCAAAGGGTCCCACCGCCATAGCGACTAGGTAGCTGGGGATAGGGGGAGTTACGTCGAAAAAGTGTGTGGTATTGGTTTTGTTTTTCTGTGCTTTTATCAGCGGTGTATTGGCGTATACCTTTTGAGCATTCGGCGCTGTGATGGTTAATTGAAACGGAATCTTATATTGCGGTTCATCAAACACAGGGAATGCACGGCGCGCATCACTCATTTCAAATTGTGTAAATAGATAGGCTTTACCTTGATCTATGGTTTTATATAAGCCAACGCTTTGCTGATTATATGGGGCATCAAAATTGATAGTGAGCGTGTATTTACCCGGTTGTAACTGTTGGTCACAGTGCAGCCTTACCTTGCCTGTTTTCAGCATGGTATTGGATAAATCACACTCTGTATTGCCAATCAGTTTTGCAAGTTCAATAGCATAATCTAGCCCATTAATTTCAATATAATGAGTCGCTTCTAGCACGCTTAGCTCTATGCGGCTGATACCACTAAAGGTATCTTTATTAGGGTCTAATGTGAGGTGTACTGATTGTGAGCTTGGCTTAGCGAGTGGTTCAATAATGTAATCATTGTCTTCACTGGCGTGCGCAGTCTGCATTGCTAAGCTAATAGCGAGGGCTAACAAGCGTTTATAAAACATGGTTGGGGGTCCTTAATTATTCTTGTTATTCGGTTACCTGAATACAGGTCTAAATATAAAATTGTTATTACTACAGACTATCAGTTCACTCATAGACATGGAAGCGTATGGGTAATAGTCAGAGCACTGTTTTCACTGACAGACATGAAGTTAAGTAACCTCAGGTTTGGATAAGGGTTTTGGAATAGAAAATGTTTTGAAAACACACTTATGTATAATCCAATGATGATATTTTGTTCAATATCAAGGCGCTTTTATGCAGTAATAGCGGGCTATTACAAATGAAAGCAACGCCGAGAGTGAGAAAAATAACTTTATTGGGCAAATTCGCTTATCCAGAGCTGAGGTTAAGTAGTTGAAAGAACCTTAGGTTAGTGATATTCGATAAGCTCGTCTAAACTAATGACATATCTCTTTAACAGGGTGGGTTAGTATGCGCTTGAAAGTGCGTTTGATTGCGGTGTTACTGTTTACTTCGTTACTGCCGTTATTAGTTGTATTTGTATTGAGCATTACGCACAGCTCTGAACAAGCGCGTCGCTTAAGCATCCAAGGGGCGTTGGCGCAAGTAGGAAATGCCGCGGCGCTGTTTGAGCGATACTTTATTCAGCGTAAGTCAGAAATTGCGCTAATGGCGCGAGACCCTCGTATACAAAGCATGGATTTTGTAGCCATGCGACCTTTTTTGATCGAAGAAAAACGCTTGCAAAACAATGTATATGAGAAGTTTATCGTCGGTACCAAAGACGGCAGTTTTCATAATACGGAGGGAGGAAACCCTCATCAAAAGATGAAACGGACGTTTGATGATAGTCAACCCTATTCGATGCAAAAAACCATTAAGAAACGGGATTATTGGAAAACAACGGTAGGTGAGAATGTTGATAACAAAGCAATGACGTTCGTTTCAGATCCGATGATTTCTTACACCACCGGCGTTCGGCAAATTGTGGTGAGTGCGAGTATTTTAAATAAAGAGCAAAAGGTAGTTGGATTGTTAGGTGGCAGTATCCCATGGCGAGAAATTGACCGATTGGTATCATTGGTCCAATCAAAAGTAATGACGCATTTCGATAAAGAAGCACGTTTCATGTTGGTCTCGAATTATGGGTACTATATGTACCATTGGGATCCAAGTAAGGTGATACAACTTAAGCGTCATAATGATACTTGGGTACTAAATGAAATTGGAGAAAAAGTATCGGTAAGATTAAAAATAAATGAGGAGCCGAATGAAGCGATTAGGGGTTTGGGCCTAAAGATGCTCGCAGGTCACACTGGGGTTATTGAGCTTAATGATCCGGATAGTTACGAGCCACAACATGTATTTTTTGCCCAGATCCCAGCTGCTGGTTATAGTATAGCGGTGGCTGTACCTAATTCAGTTATTTTCGGGCCTGTTCAAGAGTTGAAAGAGCTTCTATGGGGCACCTTCATTGTGGTGCTTGTCATTATAATAGGCTTGGCGATAAAGTTATCAGCACAGATTTATGCACCAATACATAACTTGATTAAGGCGTCTAAAGCACTTTCTGGAGGAGACTTCACTTACAAATTGTCGGGCTATAGAGAGGATGAATTAGGAGAACTGAGTCGTGCATTTATGAAAATGCGTGATCAAGTGCACATGCGCGAAAATGAGTTAGAAAAGCATGTGAAAGAACGTACCCTTGCATTTGAGCAGGCAACAGAAGAAGCACAGCATGCGGTACTGATTAAAAGTCGTTTTTTAGCCAATATGAGTCATGAAATTCGAACGCCTTTGAATGGCCTACTGGGTATGCTTGAGTTATTACAAATGCAATCGACGCTGAGTGCGGATCAAATAAAATTATTAAATATGGGGACTACCTCGGGGCAGCATTTGTTATCTTTAGTGAATGATATATTGGATATTTCTAAGTTAGGAGAGGGCCAAGTAGAACTCGTCATTGAAGATTTTTTTGTTTCAGACATGTTGGATGAAATTTTAGTCATGCTAGCACCTACTGCGGAGCAGAAGTCACTTGGATTGGTCGTTAATTGTGATGCAAGCGTACCAAGCGAGATAAAAACAGACAAAGTTCGATTAAAGCAAGTCTTGGTAAACTTGATCAACAATGGGATTAAATTTACATCACAAGGGAGTGTGCAAGTACAAATATCTGCCAGCCAAGAAGCGACTCAGTGGCGCTTGCAATTCAGTGTGATAGATACAGGGATAGGGATTAAACCAGAGCAATTAGAACGGATCTTCCAACCATTTCAACAAGCTGATGACAGCACAACTCGAAAGTTTGGTGGCACTGGACTTGGGCTGAGTATTTGTCGAGAATTGGTCACATTATTGGGGGGCGAAATCGCTATTCAGTCACAATATAACAGTGGCACGCAGGTTACGTTTGACATTTCAGTGTTAGCAGGTGAAACGCGCATTAAAAATGGCGTTTTATCCATTGCAGAGCAGCCTTTAGTAGGCAAAGTATTGGTTGCTGAGGACAACCCAATCAATCAGATGGTCATCAATGCAATGTTAAGTAAATTAGGGTTGGAGGTGTGTCTTGTTGAAGATGGAGGGTTAGCGGTTGAACAACTGGAATTGGAAGCTTTTGATTTGATTTTGATGGATATGCATATGCCTAATTTAGATGGTATTGAGGCAACAAAACAGATCCGTCGAAGTCAAAAATGGCGAGGTATCCCAATAATAGCCACCACAGCAAACGTTTTACCGCAAGATATAGCACTATGCTATAGCGCAGGAATGGATGATCATTTAGGTAAGCCACTACAAATCAATGAACTACGGAAGGCGCTGGTCCGTTGGCTTCCTAAGTAGTTAAAAACCTTTATATATTAATTGCTTACAACCTAATTCAGTGTGTATGGTTGAGTGGTTGTAATTAACCTCAGCTCTGGATAAGCGCATTTGCCCAATAAAGCTATTTTTCTCACTCTCGGCGTTGCTTTCATTTGTAATAGCCCGCTATTACTGCATAAAAGCGCCTTGATATTGAGCAAAATATCATCATTGGATTGTACGTAAGTTTGTTTTCAAAATGTTTCCTATTCCAAAGCCCTTATCCAAACCTAAGGTTAACTAGGTTGCTTTAGGGGTGATCCCTTTTTCTTCATTATGCATAATTTTTGCACATTTACTTTCTAAATTTCCCATTATGGTTGTGGCAATTGCGGTACTTTTTGCCAACACTTACTTGATAGATATGATAGATATGATAGATATGATAGATATGATAGATATGATAGATATGATAGATATGATAGAGAGCAAATTATGACAAAGCAAAGCCTTCTAAGTTTGATATTTTTCTGTGCGAGCGTATTAGGTGGCTGTGGTGGGGGAAGTGAGGGCTCCGGATCAACGCCAGTTCCAGATGATACGGGAAGTGTGGTTAATAATACGGCCCCTACTGCGGTGGCGGGGGCGGACCAGTTTGTGTCCGTAGGTGAACAAGTAACACTTAATGGTTCACAGAGTTCCGATGTTGATGGTGATACTTTGTCATTTAACTGGAGAATTATGAGCCAGCCTAGCACTAGCCAAGCGAGTTTGGACAGTTCGGCACAAAGCTTGGTTACTTTTTCTCCCGATGTCGCGGGCACTTACATACTGGGTCTTATTGTGAATGATGGCTCGGTTGACTCTGTGCAAGACACGGTGACTGTGAGTGCGGAGCTTGTAAACCAAGCCCCAGTGGCGAATGCGGGGAATGATCAAGAAGTCACATTGGGCCAGTTGGTGATGTTGTCGGGTTCTGCAAGTGTAGACCCTGACGGGACAGAGCTACACTATCAATGGACATTTTTATCAAGGCCAACAGGAAGTTCTGTCACCTTGGTTAATGCTGAAACAATTCGCAGCGAGTTTACAGCCGATGTTGCTGGTAGCTATTTAGTTGGGCTGATTGTTAATGATGGCGTTATTGATTCGGCGCAAGATAGTGTCTCGATTACAGTGATGCCTGCGGTCATAAATCAACCACCAATTGCGAATGCGGGCGTAGATCAACAAGTTCCGTTGGGTCAGTTAGTTTCTTTATCAGGCATTGCGAGTCAAGACCCTGATGGGGATCAATTAACGTATAACTGGGTGTTTGTGACTAAACCTGGTGGCAGTAATGCCGTGCTTTCTGACGCTCAGACGGTCAATGCACAATTTAATACAGATGTCGCGGGGAGTTATCAAGTTGGCTTAATCGTGAATGACGGTCAAGTTGACTCGATGCAAGATATTGCGGTTATTACGGTGTCGGCAGGAGATACCAATCAAGCTCCGGTAGCAAACGCGGGTAATGATCAATCAATTACGGTCTCAGAGGCAGTAACGCTTTCTGGGTCACTGAGTAGCGATCCTGACAACGATACGCTGAGTTATCTGTGGAGCATTGTTAGTAAACCAGCACAAAGTAGCACAGTGCTTTCTAATACGACCTCTCAATCAGTTCAAATTACGCCAGATTTGGCGGGCACATATCAAGTTTCTCTCGTTGTGAATGATGGAAAGTTAAACTCTATCGCGGATATAGTCGTTATTACAGCACAGGCTCAACTCCCAGTAGCTCATGCCGGTGCTGATCAGGACGTCACTGTGGGGGATTTTGTAACTTTGGATGGGGCTCAGAGTACGGGAACTGATTTGACGTACCAGTGGCAGATTGTGAATAAGCCGGATAATAGCATGGTTGAGTTAAATAGCGCAGATCAGGTCAGTATCGAGTTCAATGCCGATATTAGTGGGACCTTTGAACTGAGCTTAACGGTCGCTGTAGGGGGGAGCGTATCAACGGCGGATATTGTGAAAGTAACGGCCAGCAATACGAACGTTAATATTACCGACAAAATTTTTACCAATGAAGCGGTAAGTTGCCGAAACTATGAGGGCAGTTACTTTTCGAATGTGACGGATATAAAAAGGTCGGCAGATTTCACTGGTGATGTGGTAATGAGTGTGGGTAATACAACATGCACCATCACAATGAATGCCATTCCTAATCATGACTTTAATGATAATACTGCGTCTTTTGCGACAGACACATCCGCACAAAATCTAGTGTACACTTTACCAATTACGGCGAGTCCAGCTGCGACGATTACACCGCAAGGGATTGGGATCACGGAGGGCATATTACTTAATGGTGTGACCTTGGATCTATTGCCAGCAGCCTGTTATGGCGTAGGCAATGAGCCAATTGGTAGAGAAAAAATAGGTTGTGGTGCAGATCAAAATGATAATCCATGGCGTTATGACCCAATGTCACCTCTTAGTACCTTTGGAACGGATGCCCACAACGCACATACTCAACCATCAGGAAAATATCATTATCATGGCAACCCTGTTGCTATGTTCAGTCAAACATGTGGCAGCAGAGCATCAGCAGTAATTGGGTTTGCAGCAGATGGTTATCCGATATACGGTAGCTGTTTCAAAGACCCGGCTACCGGCAATATTCGAAAAGCAACGTCTAGTTATGTTTTAAAAAATAGTGGTGGGGTACGTCAAGCCGTGACAGGCTATACGACTCCTGTCGGTGGCACAGGTGCCGTCGCGAGTAATAATTACGATGGGCAATTTAGAGGTGATTGGGAGTATCAAGTAAATGCGGGTGATCTTGATGAGTGTAACGGTATGAGTATTGATGGGCAGTATGGTTACTATGTGACCAATGCATTCCCATGGGTGCTGGGTTGCTTCAAGGGCAGTTTAGACAGCAGTTTTACAAGACCTCAAAATTTAGAGAGGCGCAGTCATAGCCATGATGACAGTGCTGAACATCACCATTAGATAATTGCTCTAAATAATGGAGCTGGTGCAACAGATATGCGCAGTTGCACCAGTCTATTTTCGTATCGTTTTTTTATATTCCACAAAATAGTGCCATGACTAGAGCAATGACGCAATCACGTGGGTCATAGCACACTTTTCTCGCTACTTTAGCTTCGTTATCGAAGGTGTTACTGTAATGTAATTCAAATATTGTGCATATCATAGAGCACTATAATTTGTCATAAATCTGGCACCAATTTGCCACGATTTATTAGCCTAATTGTCTTTTTTTCCTTCTATAGTGGTGTCTCTAAAACCGATAAAAGAGAAGGGATTATGAAAACAAAACTACTGCAATTGGCTGTTTTATGCGGTACTTCTGTATTATTTACAGGGTGTTCAGGCTCAGATAATAACCATGAAATAAATGCACCAGTGCCAACCCCAGTACAAGGCACGCAAATAGAGCTGCGTTTATTAGAAACCACGGACTTACACGCGAATTTACTTAACTATAATTACTTTGCAGACAAGCAAGACGATAAAGTAGGTTTGGTAAAAACGGCTGCTTTAATTCATCAAGCCCGAGAGCAGGCGACCAACTCGGTATTGGTTGATAACGGCGATTTAATTCAGGGTAGTCCGCTTGGCGATTATATGGCGAAGGTTAAAAGCTTGCAGGCAGGTGATGTGCACCCTGTCTATAAAGCGATGAACACGTTAAATTATGACGTGGCTAATATTGGTAATCATGAATTCAATTTTGGCATCGACTTTTTAAAAGAAGCAATCAATGATGCTAATTTTCCCTATATTTCCGCCAATGTTTTCATCGATGACGGTGATGCTGACGAGCACAATGACGAGCCACTTTTCTCCCCTTATTTAATTCAAGAAAAAACATTTAAAGATACTGAGGGGAATAGTCACACTGTCAATGTTGGTTTTATTGGGTTTGTACCGCCACAGATCATGCAGTGGGATAAAGCAAATCTAGAAGGTAAAGTAATTGCCAAAGATATTGTTGCGATGGCCAATAAGTATGTACCTCAAATGAAGTTAGAGGGGGCAGATATTGTGATTGCCATTCCACATTCAGGTTTGGATATCGCCGAGCATAAAACCATGGAAGAAAATGCCAGTTATCACTTATCTAAGGTGGCAGGTATTGACGCGATATTATTTGGTCATGCACATGCCAATTTCCCAGGTAGCCGTTATGAGGGGATGAGTGACAAAGGCATAGATATAGAAAAAGGGACTGTGAATGGTGTTGCAGCGGTTATGCCTGGGTTTTGGGGTAATCACCTTGGCGTAATAGATTTGACGTTGCAATATGATGATGGTCAATGGCAAGTGAGTGATTCACAGTCATCACTTAAAGCGATTTATGAGACAGATGATAATCGTCAAACTATCGCATTGGTTGAGAATGATCCTGAAGTTGAAGCCGCAGTGACTCACGAACACGCCGAAACTCGAAGCTGGGTTAATGAACCATTTGCCAAAGTAACGGGACCTGTAAATAGTTTTTTTGCATTAGTAAACGATGACCCATCAATACAAATTGTAACGGATGCGCAGACTTGGTACACACAAAAAATAGTTCAGGGCACAGAGCTTGCCGAATTACCGATTTTATCCGCAGGAGCGCCGTTTCGAGCTGGGCGTGGTGGCGCAGATGACTATACATCCATTGCCCAAGGGGACATTGCATATCGCAATGTTGCAGACCTATATATTTATCCAAATGTACTTAAGGTACTGAAGCTTAGCGGCCAAGAAGTTAAAGAATGGCTGGAAATGTCGGCCGGACAATTTAATCAAATTAATGCGCACAGTACCACGACACAAGTATTGATTAACCCAGCGTTTCCCTCGTATAACTTTGATGTGATCGATGGGGTAACTTATAAAATTGATGTTGCACAACCCGCTAGATATAACAGCAAAGGAGTGAAAGTATCCGATGGTGAGCGTATTGTGTCGTTACAATATCAAGGCAAACCAGTAACCGCTACGCAGCAGTTTTTGGTCGCAACTAATAACTACAGAGCCTCTGGTGGCGGTAATTTCCCTAATATTGCGGCTGATAAAATTGTCATTGATTCACCCAATGAAAACCGTCAGGTTGTTGCTGATTATATTGCTTACCAGAGTCAGAAGAATGCTGGAAAAGGACTTGACCCATCGGCGGATATGAACTGGGAGTTTGCCCCAAACAGCCACAGTGACATTCAGTTTTTTAGTTCAAACAGTTTAGATGCAAAAGCTTATAGTAATCAATTTGGGCATATTCAAGCTTTGAATGAGACCAATGAAGACGGTTTTGCACTTTATAAACTTGATTTAACCCAACCTAATAATTAGCCCTTATTTTAAGAGCAGATTCAGTATCTGCTCTTATTTTAATCGTACCGGATGAAGTCGGTATGACAGGTATTTTCATTACATAACACACTCAACGGGAATTGAAGAATGATTAGTATGAATAAAACGACGTTGGCGATGATGTTGACTGTAGGTTTGTTTTCATCAATGAGCAGCGTACAGGCAGCAACATATGACTGGAACAAAACAGCACCAGTAAAAACACCATCCGCGCATACCAATAATGGTAAAACCATATATTTCGATGTATCTCATGGCGGCGTTGAAGGCAACGCAGACTGGGTGATTGATGGGGCTTTTTCTGACTTTGCAGACGCATTAGTGCAACAAGGCTATACCGTTAAAGAGTATCGTGGCATCGATTTAAATAATGATGGTGTGATCCGCTTTCATGATGATAGAAGTAATAGTAATACACAAAATGAGGCGGTTATTACTTTTGATGCAATAAAAAATTCTGATGTGTTCGTTTTAGCAGAAACCAATAGACCATTTACTATGGCTGAGCAAGCAGCACTAGAGCAATATGTGGCTGCGGGTAAAGGTGTTTTTTTTGTTGCGGATCATTACGATGCAGATCGTAACCTTAATACATGGGATGCAACAGAGGTTTTCAATGGTTACAACCGCTCTGATTTAAGCAAATATAACTTGGGTGGAGAATATGGTGATTGGCGTAACCCTAAATCAGCAAATGCGGGTTGGTTAGTTGAAAACTTTGGGATCCGGTTTCGATTTAATGGCGTCGACTACAAGCAAGGTGTCAGTGGTGTTGAGCCAAGTACACAAACAGAGGGGATCACACAAGGAGTGCAACCTATTCTAATGGCGGCTGGGGCTACATTGGCGGTTGTTGATCCACAAAAAGCGAAGGGGTTGGTGTATTTCTCAGAATCAGATAATCCAGTTAAATGGAGACATGCAAAGGATCAAGGGTTGTACTTTGGTGGTAAAGCGGAAGGTCCTTACGTCGCCATTGCGAAATCGGGGGCGGGTAAAGCAGCGTTCATTGGAGATTCGTCTCCTATCGAAGATGCAAGCCCGAAATACCGTCGCCAGGATACTGGCAATAGTAAAAAGACCTACCCAGGTTGGACGGATGCAGGTAATGCAGCAACACTTGCTGTGAATATTATTAATTGGTTAGCAACACCTGAAAGTTACCAATATTTTGATAATAATAATGGCCATAAAAGTGGCTTTGTAACACCAACCCCAATGGCATCGCAAGAAATGGCAGATCCAAATAATGGCCAGCCATGGGGGACGCCTGCTAGTGGGTTTAATCCTTGGAATACTGATACCTATAAATATAATTCGTTTAATGCACCTAATGGTGATTCACAAACGAACCCAGACCCTGATCCAGACCCGACACCAACCCCAGGTGGCACCCTATCGGTAGTTGAAGCATTAGCCGCAACGCAAGGCGAAGCGTTGGTTGTGATGGGTAAAGTAACGGCAGCTGTAAACGGTATTTATGGGTTAGAGCTTAGTGATGTAAATTCACCTTCAAAACATATTTTTGTGAAGCTTGAAAGTAGCCAACGCGCAGATTTCAACCCTCAGCTAAATCCTGCGATTTTGAATAAGAATATTATTGTTACGGGCAAACGCAATAGTTATATGGGTGAAGCGGGAGTTCGCTATGTCAGTGATATTAAAATTGCACCTACAGCTTTATCAATCGAACAAGCATTGAATACCGCGCAGGGGGAGTCTTTTGAAATAATAGGTCGTGTTAAGTCTGGCCTAAATGGTATTTATGCATTGGTGTTAGAGGACATTAATGATGCCAGCTTTACCATTAATGTGAAGTTAGAAAGTGATCAGCGAAACCAGTTTAGTCCACAATTAAATCCGGAATTGCTTAATGCAATTATGGTTGTTAACGGTGTGCGCGACAGTTATATGAGTCAAGCGGGTGTACGTCAAGTTTCTAAATTACGTATCACCGATGATGCGGGTAGTGATCCTGTAAGCGGTTCTGGTATGTCTGTGAGTGAGGTTTTAGCGTTGGCCAATGGTGAGCCTGTCACTGTGGAAGGTAAAATAACACGTGGCGTCAATGGCAAGTATGCACTTGAGCTGACAGATGACACTAACAATAGTGAATCGTTGTACATCAAACTAGAATCATCCCAACGCACTATGTATAGCCCATTACTCAATGTGGCTTTAATCGGAAAACGGTTACGTGTTGAGGGGATTAAGAACAACTACATGAGTCACCCTGGTGTTCGTAACGTAAGTCAGTTGATGCTCATTGACTAACGTTGCCTGTATTTAAAGGGTTTATTGTAAATCTTATTGTGAAACAAAAGACAGAGCTGTAATTGGCTCTGTCTTTTTATTTAGTTAACGTATTGAAATGACCTATTTACGGCGACGTAATAGTCCCGCCCCGGCAAATAACAATGCAAACCAACCCATCGAACCTGAGGAGTTACTATTGCTATCAGGTAATTTAGGCGGAGTGACAACTGGCGGGGTGACAACTGGTGGGGTGACAACTGGTGGGGTGACAACTGGTGGTGTTTCATTTGTTACATTGACCGTAGTTGCTGTTTTCACGTGCTCAGAACCGTCACTGACCGTTAATTCAAACTTCAGCGCTGTGTCTTCAGTAATACTAGGTGGTGTAACCGTCAATGTTGCAGAGTCGTTGCCTGCAAGCGTTGCACTTGGGCCTTCAATTTGCGTCCATGTGTAGGTAAGCGAATCGTTATTTCGATCTGTTGCGCTTGCGGTAATCGTGGCAGTTGCAGATTCATTGACATCAATTGAGTCAGGCACTGACACCATTGGTGCAACATTGTCACACGTATTCACATCACCGGCCACAGTTGAATGAAATTGCGATGACGCAACATTTTCAAATTTTACTTGGTCAATAAACCAACCAGTTTCGGCTGTGCCACCATCTGCGGAAATGCGGAATCTGAATTTTACCGTTTGGCCATTTAAGTGATCACCAAAACTCACTTTTTCCATATTCCCTGTGCTTTGAGGTGTGAAATTTGAGCCTGTAAATGCAGGACGGTTTTGGAGTGCTTGTTGCGGATTTTCAATTAATGCGGTGGTGTTATAGCCTGTATCGAAAGTCCCACCTGCAATAGTTGAAGTCACATCCACCCAATTACCATTGTTAATACTGATTTCAAGTACACCACCATCCCAATTATCTTCTAATAGATACAAATGCCAGAAGCTGATGGAGAAATCATTACCAAAACCGACTTCAAAGTTTTTACTTTCAACGGTAACGTCCGATTCGAACCCATTGTTGCGTAAGAACATCGTTTGTTCGCCAAATTCAACGTCAGGGTTACCGGCTGAGAAGAAAGCAGTATTGCTGGTGTTAAAGTTTTGTGTGCCTTTGGCTAAGTCGCCACCAGTCATCACATGTTCTTTAAAGTCAGCAAAGAGGTTATATCCTTCCATATCGACTAATGCTGAAGTGCCTTGGTGCGCTTTTACTGTGAAGTCATAGTTGACCGTTGATGATACTGCCATCTTAGTCTCGCCAACCATTTCTTCACCATCAAAAGTGACTTCAAATGTTAGGTTCTCAGCGGTGCCAGCCTCATTGAGTGTCACCATCAATGGCACACTTGTGGCCGAGGTAAATGGTGCTAAAGCATCAAACGTGATCATACCGTCATTTTCAAGTGTTACGTTGTGACCACTGGTCACGACCACTTTAGCTGAAATACTATTTAATGTGGCATCACCTGCATTCTTAACTGACACGGACAGTGTCCCAGTTTCACCTTTATCCAGGATCTCGTCATTTGAACAGTAACCTAGTTCAACGCCATTATAGTTTGTATTCAAGGATACAGAGGTTGCTTGGAAAGCTGATAATGTTGTTTTGTTCGATTCAATAACACCTGAATTATCATCGCTGTTACGCGGGGGCGCAATGGCTCCTAAGCCAAGTCCTCGGTCTGCGAACGCTTTTAAGGCAATGGTGAAATCTTCCATATCTGTGGCATACACCGATGCTAAGATTGCATCACGTGCTTCAACATAAGTTGGAGAAATTGGGGTTGCCTTATAACCTGATATTAAATATGTCGCCATTCTGTCTTGTGCTTCTTGGAAGCCATGCTTGTTTATCAAGCCAACATATACGTTCCATAGCATGTTTGCCCATACTTCACCTGCTGCGTGAGGTGAGCCGCCATTCGTTGGTGGGAGGCCATCTACTTCAGCCCCACTGGTAATGTGCTTAAATGTAAGTGGGTTAACCGACATATCTGTAGAATACGGTGCACGACGAATACCGGTTGTGAAGTTCTCAACAAACGTGCCTGTCGCATAAGGTAATTGGAATTGATCGTTGCCTGCAATGGTTAAATCAGACTCTAGAGCAATGAACATTAAGGAATGGAAGTCCCCCCAGCCTTCACCCATCGCACGGCCTTGGAAGTTATTTAAACCAGCACCATTACCGACAAGACGATTCGAAATATAGTGACCCCATTCATGCGCAATAATACCATTATCAAACGTGGAGTCTTTTAACGGGAAGGTGCTCATTAAGTTTACGGTGACCATTTCACCGCTGTCCATTAGATCGTAAATTTTCTTTCCGTCTTGGAAGCTTAAGCCCATAGATACAACGGTTACGCTGTCATCGGTGCCACCCATAGGTGCCGGTGTGCCGTCATCCACATTATTGATGATGATAACGCCTATTGCTCCAGCTTCTTGTGCGTGTTTAGCTTTCGCTGTAAATGCACATCCTCCTCGGTCTATTAAAGCGATTTTTCCAGCGAGTTCAGCACCATTGGTTGCAGGTTCACAGCCATCTGTTGCGGTATCAGTACTATCATTCAGTCTTACTGTCATACCTGACAAGTCATATTGTACAGGTCCAAATGAAGCAACTTTTGAAGATTGCAGTAGTCCTACTTGCGAGTGAGATGTGACAGTCACCGCAAAATCAGTACCGACAATAGCATCTTTGCTATTCCATAAATATTGTTGCATACGTGGGCTTCTGCCGTCAGCAGGGGTAGACATATTCGCGTTGTTTAAGCCGGAATAATCTTGTGCCTGTACATGCAAAGGGTCATTTTCTTCCCCGCCTCGTCCATAATTAGATAATTGCGCATTACCGGAAGCTTCATCAAACCCATAATCATAGAAAAAGTCGTGTAAGAAGTTATTCATGTAAAACAAATTGACGATCGCTGACTTGCGATTATTCAAGCTTGTTGGAGATTGGCTAACTTCATATGGGTAATCGAAGGTATTTGCAGATGTAAGCTCTGCACTGAAATCACCTTCGGTAAAACCATCCGGTGCAACAACATCAGCATAAGCAAATACATTGTTTCCTGATGTCATGGTTGCATCTTCAGCAAGCCATGGGTCTTGTTTGCTGATTTTTGAATAATGCGAAAGGGTAACGAGCGGCGCAGCTTCAATTTCAGTTTTGTCAGGGCCTGTATCTAGTTTTGGGAGCACATCGCCATGTGGACCTTCCATGGGATAGCCGTTTTGGTTTGCATACACGCGATACGTATAATCATTACTATGCGCGATTAAGTTGTTTTTGAATAATACTTTGCCGGAGTTTGATGCGATCACATACCCATAGGCCTCGGACTCAACACTATTTTTTGGCGCGACTTCTACCTCAACATAGTATGCAGCGACTAATTGTGTTCCATCGTCAAAGAATACTTTTTTAGCACGAGGCGAAAATGCATTGACAGTACCCGAGGCATCTTGCGCTGTAAATGACGTGAATTGACCTTCGAGCTTCTCGTTACTTAGTTGCAGATCATTGGTCTCTGCGCCAATATTTTTAGCGGCAATACCAATTGCTTTTGCAGCACTACCAAAATGAGTGAAAGCGGGGTTGGTTGAATTGGCAGCTTTAGTATGTGATACAAAACCTGATGAAGCGACAAGATTGTACTCTTTGTCTATCATCACGTTGTACTCACGGTTGAAGACTTCTATGCCCCCAACAAGCTGTTTATACTTTGCTATGGCAGGGCCGCGCTTTGATTCGTGTAAGTTTGTTAATTGCGCCCCATCTAAAATAGCTGACTTACTGGTTTTTAATCCTGTCAGCTGTTGTAAGTAATAATCAGCTACAAATTCATTTCGCTGTTCAATGGCAATGTTTGCTAGGTTAGGCGTTGTATGTGCTTTGCTGGCCCACACAAAGGTGGCTTTACCGAGTTCTTTGTCATAGTGGCTGGCCATACCTGAAACAGTGGCCTGTGCTGCAAGTGCTTGTTGTTGTGCTTTTACCTGGTCAGCTTGACTGCTGGTATTGATTTGCGCTTGATCGATTAGCCCTGACTGTGCATCGTAAGTTAATGCCGAAGCCGTATTGGTACCAAAAATTGTAACCATCGAGGCTGCAATTAGAGTTATTTTTGGTTTGTTATTCATTATTTACCCTGTATTGTTGTAATAAAGACGTTATTAAAATGAGTCTTTTTCAATGTTATTTCAAAGTTTTTTTACTTTTAAGGTGATTTTTTAACTTATGAATGTTTATTCCAATACTTTATTACTTACTTTATTGTTTATGTTGATGCTTGTGTCGGGATGTTCAGCGTTTGTTTATGATCAACCTGCGGAGGTAAAAGTCAGGCAAGAAAAGTCCAATGACTTGGCGAAGCAATCGCACATTAAAGGCGATGCTTACAGTGCAAAAATTAAAAATAGTGAGAGCACTTTGGTACGTCATGTCCAAGTTACGCCGTCAGATAGAATTAAGCTTAAAGGCCATACAATTAAAAAGGGCGATCGAGTTTACAATATTACAACGGGTCAAATCGGTACTGTCACGGGGGAGTTTGTGGTTGAGCTATACGGTTCACAACAAGCACCAGACATAAAGCAATTCGTTAAGCAGCCAGTGACAGGTGCTATCGTACGCTATAAAGTGATATCAACAGACGTTGATTTATTAAGTCGGCTTGAATCACTTCGTGGTTCTGAGGCGGTCAAAAGTGTTGAACTACAAATCTTTTACAATGGCAGAGTTAATAATGAGTATTAGTCTATAAACGTGGCGAGTTAGTGGAATAGCCATGTGTGGAGGGGTTATAAATATCACTTTTGGTATAAAAGTTAAAGAGCGCCGTTGATGCTTTGTGGTGCTCTTTAATGATGTTCTTTAACGACTCTATTTAAGGTAGGTGGTGAACGTGATTATGGTATTTGCTGTAAGAAATTTAACTTATGAGTCGTTTTCGAAGGGATGAATTCAGTGACCTCGTAGGTCGCCAATTTGTGCTGCTGAAATGGATCGTTTTTTAATGCTTCTTCTACCTCTAGTGTTTGGGTTGTATTTGCAATAATAATACCCCCCGTTCTTGGTTGTTTTCTACCAGAGATGAGAAATAGGCCGCTTTCATAGTATTTATCTAAAAATAGTAAGTGTGCCGCTAAGTGTTTTTCAACTTCATGTAATGGGACTAAATAAGTTATCGAAATAATAAACATCGTGATCCTTATGAATAGTTAAAACATTATTTTAACTATAAGTATGCGATTTTTAATAGCGCTTTTGTACATTACGATTGTGTATTAAAGTAATCGCAAACCGTGTTAAGTTATACCCACGCAGTGAGTCCTGTTATTAACATACTAAGTAGTCCAATTAACCCTAATCCAAATGCACAACTGCGCGCAAGTTGTAGGTTCATATAATAGAAACTCATATGCGCAAGTCGAGCAATGCCATAAAGTCCAGATGAGAAAGCCAACCAATCGGGGGCGCTTTGTGATAGAAGCCCGAAAAGTAGCAGTAGTATATAAATGGCGATACTTTCATTGGTATTTGCATGTGCTCTGGTTGCACGAAATACAAAGCTTTGATGATCTGATTCAATAGGATGACCCGCTAGGTGCTTGTTAAAAAACAACACTATGTCGGCAATGATCAACTGCAATAAAAAAAGTGTTGCTATCAATCCGCAAATTAAAATTGAAGTGTGATAGGTGACAAATATATCTGCCATAATACAAAAAGCTCCTGTTATCTTGGTCTATGTCGAGTGCTATTTATCCTACCAATACGGCGATAGATTACTATCTATTTATCGTTATTCATCAATAAATTGCCATGTATTCGCACCATCGAAGTGACGTACTCTAATTTGCTTTAAAAGTTCAGGGTTTATCATCTTGAAATTCATGGCCATACGTTGTGTATTTCCCATATCGGTTGGTGTGTAATGGGTTGTGCACCCGCACAAAGCACAGTGATGAAACTCAATACACTGATCCCCGTGGCAATAGCTGATAGGCGCTGAGCGGTGAAAACTGACAGACACATTGTTGGGGTGGGTGTATCCCCAAAGAGCACCAAGTCTATGACAAATACTGCAATTGCAGCTCGTAAGCGAATCAATTGAAGCATCAAATGTAACGTTAATATTACCGCAATGACAGCTTGCTGAAAAAGTCATGATGTTCCTTACTTTGAGAGGTTAATGACGGGCAACACTTCGGGTAACTCGTTATCGAGCATGGTCAACACGCTTTGGTAACCATGCATTGGTTGCCACTGTAACTCAGTTTGCGCCAATGCTGAATCATAGACTCTGTCGAGTGAACAAGGCATAGACCACTGACGTCGTCTAAACTCGGTTGCTAAGTCGGGCATTTTTTCATGGATAAGAGTGTCTGCATCCGTATAGAGCATTTCACAATCTTTCGGCGTAAAGGGAGTTGAACCCGATATAATGTATGTTTTAAAACCCGGTAGGCGCAGTTCAACGGCGCAGGCATGCGCTTGTGCAACGTCCCGTACGTCTATGCCACGAGTTGATCTGTATATACTCATTAAGTCTGCTGTCTCGGGGAAGCATCGAGACATTCTCAGCACAGTAACCGGTAGGTTAAATAAATGAGAGAGTTGCGCTAATTTTTTTTCAGCGGCTATTTTTGAAGTATGGTAGATGGTTTTCGGTTGCGGAGTAATGGTTTCGTCAATCCAACTCGCTTGATTCTCTTGGGTTGAAGCAAAGCCATATAATGCGGTGGTGCTGGTAAAGATAAAGTGCCGTAGGCCTTGTTTTATACCTTCTAAAGCTAATTGCTCAGTTGCCATAATATTAATAGAATTAAAATCTTCATCAGCAGCAATATTCACATGTGGAGCATGTAAGGCCGCACAATGTATCACCACATCAATATTGATTAATGCGTGGCGAATCCGTGTCAAATCACGGATATCAGCAACTATATCAACCGTCGAACACGGTGTGATATCTACTCCAATAACATGGTGCAGTTGCATTAGTTTAATGTAAATAGCACGCCCAACGCGTCCAGCAGAACCCGTGATGAGTATTTTCAAGTTATCTCCTAAATATGAGTGCAAAGCATAATATGAATGAATCAAGGTTTTTTACCTGTACAGCATATTGAAGCTTACACCGTGAAATTTGAAGGCATTATATGCTGTCAGTCAGCATCGCACTATGTATTCTATCAGCCTCCCTTTGACGTAAAAGTAAATTTCGGTGTGTTTTCTTGTGCTTTGTCTCTTTATTCAAAACGGCGTCTTAGAAGTTTTTAGTGTTACGGAGAATGTATTTATCACTGTTTTAAAATCATAATTATTATTCGTAATATGTACTGTTGCGACTATTCTTTAATGAAAAAAGGAGCAAAGTTATGAATTGGTATGTGATTGCTTTTAGTTTTTTTATGAGTGCGCAAGTATATGCAAAATGTGTCAGCGAAGCGTATCGACATTTTGATTTTTGGGTCGGTGATTGGCAAGTAAAGACGCCGGATGGAAAAATTGCAGGACGTAATGTAATCACGATTGACTATGAGGGATGTGTGATTAAAGAGCGCTATAAGGGATTGTCGGGATATCGTGGAGAAAGTGTGAGTTTGTATGATGTTACGCGCAATTTTTGGCACCAGATTTGGGTTGATAACACGGGACTATTGCTTCAACTAGGAGGAGGCTTGCAAGGTAATAAAATGGTACTTACAGGAACCTCTTTTGACAGAGAAGGTAACTTGCTAGATGAAAGGATAACATGGACCCCTAATGCAGACGGCACAGTACGTCAGGTATGGCGTACCAGATCGCAAGATCAAAAATGGCAAACCATATTTGATGGTTTGTATATTAAGAAAAAATAGTATTTTGCCACTAATATTTTGTTTTATATTGCTTTTAATACGAGATGGTTGACGAAAACCAATACTGTATATTGGTGATGATGCAATTAGATATCGTAAACCCCCTTTACAATAATTCAGTTATGAATGTGTGGGTAATCGCTACAAGCAAGAGTAAGGCTGGTTGTTTCTGTGGCATTTTTTAGCGTTTATTGACATGAGCCCTAACCTAGCCTTTCATTTACGTGTTTTATTAAACTCAATATCTTTAATTAACGGTGAAACACTCAATAATTTAAAGACTTATATATTTTGGGATACTGTGAAATACTGATAGGCTGCAGTGTTTTTAAATGTGTATCGGATATGATAGAAAACGTATTGAAATTATGGACTCGATGTATCGGTGTAAGCTGTGTGTTGTGTACCGTGCTTGCTGAAGCCAGAACCGTGGATATGAGCGCTTTATTTCCTTCATTACATATCTCTCAACAAGCTACTAATAATCGGCATGGCGTATCGGGCATAGATAATCCTCGGGAAATTGCAACCTCTCGCGATAAGAAATCCATCTTTGTAGTGAGTGGAGATGATGATGCATTATCTGTATTCCAGTTAGACAGTGATGATCAGTTGTATTTCAAACAAACATTTAAAAATATTGATGATAATAGATATAAATTGGCAGGGGCATCTGACGTTATTGCACTTGATAATGGTAAGTGGTTAATCACTGCTAGTTTTTACGATGGCGCACTGTCACTTTTTAGCAAAGTTGAGCAAGGTGGTTATCAATTTGTTCATTCATTAAGTGATGATTTATCAGCAAAACGCGTATTCAAAGACCCGACGCCCGTTGGTGGGCTGGATAACTTAAAGCTACTTGCACCATGGAGTATACTTAAGCTTGATGAGCAGCATTTTGTGGTAGCCAGTTACAAAAGTGACGCAGTACGTTTCTTTAAGTTATCCAATGGACGAATTGTAACGAATGAACCCGCCAATAAAGGGGTCAATAAGCAACAGTTCGGTTCACCCGTCGCTGTGCAACCAATAATGAACAAAGAGACAGGACAGAAGAAGCTCATTGTGGCTGGTTTTAACGACTCTACACTGACCTTATTAGATAAAGGTGATACACAATATTATGCTGTGAGCCAGCGTATAAGTTTAAAAGAGTATGGATGTTTAAATCCTCAAGCAATGCAAGCTGTAGAGATAATAAATAAATTATATGTAGCCTGTTCAGGTAGCGATAAAATTTTAGTGTTGCAAGAATCACAACCCAATCAATTTAAAGTGATTCAGGTTGTGGCCCATCCGCATTTGCAAGGCGTTAATAGCTTAGCTATGGCGCGCGATGGAAGATGGGGCTATGCGGCTTCCGAAAAAAGCAATGGTGTGATTGTTTTACAAAATAAACCATTAACGGGTTTATCAGTATCAACTGTAGTATTGGATAACACGCCAGTCGTTTCATCTATTTCATCACTGACATTAACACGTCCAGATTTATTAGTTGTGACTTCAGCGAAACAAGATACGCTATATTTATTGAATGTCACTGCACCACATTAGCTATAGCTTGCCCTGATGTATGGATAAGCTCAGTTCCTCACGTATCATAAGGACATATGTTTCCGTGACTTTGTAGCGAGGGCACGTGCTATTTTGCAGATTTAACCCAGCCGATACTCAATACATAGCGTGTACCTAGCTCTACTTTTGACACCGCATGCTCACATAAATCGGGTCGAAATAACTTAATTCTAGACGTGTTAACTAAAGGGTGTTTGCAAATAAACTGACCACCTTTTATCGACTTTTTAGCACGATATTTAGGGGCTGTTGATCTTTTAGGTTCATTTTTGCAGCAGTTTGATTGGCTTTTATACAAGGCAGAGGCTGCGTAGCATGGTTATTCCATGTGAGTCAGCCGATAACATAGTAGAAAAGCCAATCAAGCGCTGCCTACCGGTTCTTTTGAGCATCCCTTTCTCTTTGTTGCTTAATATTCGCTTAGATTACTAGGCCACATATTAAGCGCCGCGATAAAAGCATGCTCAAAGAGAACAAAAATAGAACAGCAAAGTTCAACAGCCCCTAGTCTGTAATGCTTGCCTTTTTCAACTTTATCCAAATGTGGTGCTATGACACTGCCTTTGGGGAATTTGAGTAAGTACACATCAAACTTTATTGGCCAATACGCACCACATAGTAGCATTTTATGGTAACCAGACTGCTGACGACCTTGCTGCCAACGAAAAATATGAGAGGTTATGTTCATCTTATCCTCAACGGTATAGAGCTGATAGAGTATTAGAGACACAGAACACCACAAAACGCATGCCGATGTGCTTTATTCAAAGGTGTTTAAGAGATAGAAATGATCATATCTCATAATGTGGTGTTGAACCACATTGATAGTAAATAATGTTACTTTTTGTGCCTAAATACATTACTCTACTCCGTAACTTTTTTGAACTGTGACTTTTTATGGTAATTACACACCAGACTCACGATATTAAAACGCCTACGGGTGTCATGCGCACGTATCATTATCAGCCCGCCGAGCAAGGCAGTTATCCGTGCATTATTTTTTATTCAGAAATCTTCCAACAAACAGCACCGATTGCGCGCTCAGCTGCCATTTTAGCTAGTCATGGTTTTCATGTGTTGGTACCTGAAGTGTTTCATGAGTTGAATCCGATTGGTACGGTACTCGCTTATGACGATGAAGGGAAAGATAAAGGCAATGAAGATAAATGGACTAAGCAATTAGAACATCATGATAGTGATACACTGGCCCTCGTCGATTTTGCAGAACAATTAGCTGGATGCAATGGACATGTTGGTGCGATGGGCGTGTGTATTGGTGGTCACCTAGCATATCGAGCGGCATTAAACCCCGCTATTAAAGCTGCATTTTGTTTATATGCAACAGACATACACAGTGACTCTCTCCCCAGTGAGATTGGTAACGGAACATTGGAAAGAATGAAAGATATTCAAGGTGAAGTGCACTTCGTATGGGGGAAACAAGATCCGCATGTGCCAATGGAAGGTCGGTTACGGATATATACGTCATGTCAGCGTACGGGCATTAATTTCCAATGGCAAGAAGTCAATGCACAACATGCATTTATGCGAGATGAGGGCGATAGATATGATGCGGCATTGGCTATGTCTATGTATCAAGACGCTGTGGCACTCTTTTCACGATGCTTAACACTGTAAAACGTATTTTCGAGCGTTTGTGGGGGCGATTAAGAAATGGATCGGATTGTAGTGCCAGCTAAACATATCGGGCTTAAGCTAAGACGCCAAGAGTGTCCTACCAAGACGCGTGTTATTGCGATATCAGGGGCATCTGGTGCAGGTAAAACATCGGTTATAAAAAAGCTTGCGCAACAATTTGACGCGCCTTATCTGCTCTTTGATAGCTATGTGGATAATGACACGTATCCAGCAAATATGAAGCGTTGGTTTGCTGACGGTGCGAATGTATCTTTAATACATACACCGAAATTTACGCTAGCACTGAAGCACCTTGCTGAAACGGGGCGACACCGTTATATTTTTATTGAAGAACCTTTTGGCAGGCAACGATGTGTTATGGATGAACTAATCGAATCGGTGGTATTGCTCGATATACCATTAGAGCTGTGTTTATCTCGGGTTGTTCGACGTCATACGTCTGCTCAAAGTATAGATTCACTGGCGGCCTATTTAGATAAATATGAAGACTATTTTAGAGATATTTACTGTGCGGTAGTTGAACAGGTTAGGAGCAATAGTGATTTGGTAATGAATGACGTGCAATCGCTTGATATAACAGTTAATCGGGTGCGTGATTGGCTGTTAAGTGTTGACACTAAAGTTGGTATCTAAAGGGGATTTTCTTGTCGTTTATTGGTTGCTAAAGCTCCAAAATGAGGAAGGCAGTACACTTGTACCGCCTTCTCACGTATTTACAGTGCCGTAGGAACTGGGGTAGTGGTTAGTGCGTGCTCAGACTCCACTTCACCACGATGGTCTTTTGCTATGAGTTGATATAATAGCGGCAAGATAATCAAGGTAAAGAAAGTACCAATTAGCATACCTGCAACGAGAATGATGCCGATACTGTTCCGTGCTTCAGCGCCAGCACCAGTTACTAGCACCAAAGGAAAATGACCTAACACAGTTGCGCCTGTTGTCATCAATATTGGACGTAAACGGGTACTTGCTGCACCTTTTACAGCATCAAGCTTTGATTTACCTTCTAATTGTAGATGATTGGCGAATTCGACGATTAAAATTCCATTTTTAGCAATTAGTCCAATCAATGTGATTAACCCGATTTGGCTGTAAATATTGATGGTTGTTAATGATAAAAATGGCAACATTAATGCGCCCGATAACGCCAAAGGGGCACAGCCCAATAACACGACGAGCGGATCTCTAAAGCTATTAAATTGAATGGCGAGTACAAAATATACAATGATCATGGAGACAAACAGCACCCCAACCATGGTATTACCTTCTTTACGCAACTGTCGAGACTCACCTGCATAATCAATTGAATAGTTGGTCGGTAATAAGTCATTCGCAATGGCTTCAATATTGGCAAGACCCTGCTCCTTGGTGATATGGGGTAGAACACCCGCAAAAATTCTAAATGATGCTTGCTGGTTGAAAGACCCGAGCACTCTCGGACTCGTGAACGTATCAAGACTTGCAAATGACGAAACGGGTATGAGTTCACCATCTGCTGTGCGAATTTTCATATTTAAGATACTTTCAGGGTTATAACGCTCCCCACTGTCAACAACGGGAATAACGCGAAACGCCTTGCCTTCTTTATTAAAGTAGTTAACAAAATTATTGGACATCAAGACACTGAGTTGCTCATTAACTGACGCCAAATTCAGCCCTAAATCGGCCACTAATTCACGGTCTATTTTTAGTTCGGCTTGTGGCAGGTCGAGTTTCAAATCTGTGTTAACAAAGAGAAAGCTGCCACTGGCGTTCGCTTTTGCGATGATCTCATCGGCATACTTTTTCATCGTAATGGCATCGTCATTGGCACGCACCACCATTTCAACATCAAATTGGCCTGCAGTTGGCAACGATGCAGGTAAAATTGGGAATAAACTCAGGCCTGTCACGCTGCCTAGGCGGCCATATAAATCGAATAATAAATCATGGACAGAGTGTTCTCTCTCCTCAAAAGGAGCAAGTTCTACACCACCAAACCCAGCTGCCGCAGTGATTATTTGCCAAGTGAACTTTCCACCTTCGGTGTTATTCATAACCTCAGCTGTGTCATTCATTTTGCTCGCAGTGTAGGCTTGAGATGATTCAGGTGGCGCCTCAACGACCACTTGAATCGAACTTTGATCTTCAATTGGCGCAAGCTCTTTTTGAGACAATAGATAAAAAGGCACAGCTAATAACGAGAGTATCACGGCAATAAAAATAAGTTGTGGACGCATACTGAACAAGGTGTCAAAAAGCTTGAAGTACGCATTTTGTAAGCGGTCAAAATAGCTATTTACTAATCGTGTTAACCGACCTTCCTTACCTCCTTCAGGGCTGACATAGGCACTCATTATTGGAGATAAAGTGACCGCAACGACACCAGAAATTAACACGGCAATTGCCAAAGTAAATGCAAATTCTCTGAATAAGAAACCAGTTAACCCTGTCAGGAAGCCAATAGGTGCATAGACGGCGGCCAGTGTTAAAGTCATTGCGATCACAGGAACTAGCAATTGGCGTGAACTAATTAAAGCAGCTTGCAACCGTGGTTTACCTTCACGCATGTGACGAGCAACATTTTCAACCACCACAATAGCATCATCAACCACAAGGCCAACAGATAATACGATTGCTAATATAGTGAGAAGATTCAGAGAAAAACCAATCAACGAGATAACAGCAACAGCGCCAAAAATAGAGATAGGAATAGTGATTAGTGGCACGAGCGCAGTTCTAAATGATCCCATCATAGCCACGACGACAATCCCAACTAGCAGCACAGTTTCAGCTAATGTGGTGAATATTTCTTTAATCGAATCACGCATGTATAACGTGCCATCATACCCAATGGTAATTCGCATGCCATGCGGCAATTGCTGATTCAGTTCATCTAGCTTGGTGTAAAGTGCATCACCAATGTCAATTTCATTGGCTCCAGGCAGCGGCCAAATAGCGAGGAATACTGTGTCATCATAATCAAGTCGAGCCGTAACCATCCCTTGTGCTTCACCGATCTCTACATTTGCAACTGTACCGAGTCGTAATTGGCTGCCATTTACTTCTTTAATTATAAGGTTATTAAAATCAGCAACACTTTTTAAGCTAGTATTGGCCAGCAAATCGATACGTTGACGCTTGTTTTCGCTATACCCTAAGGTTGCGATGGTGTTGTTAGCCTGTAATGCGGCAAAAATATCGTTGGCACTTAGGTCATAAATAGCAAGTTTGTCGTTGTCTAACCAAATACGCATCGCAGGATTACGTCCCCCTTCGAGCGTGACTTTTTGGACGCCTTTGATATCGGTCAGTCCCGGTACTACATTTCTGGTTAAGTAGTCACTTACTTCACCACGAGGTAAAGATTGAGACTCTACATTGAGATAAAAAACAGCATAAGGACTGTCAGCTCGAACAATCTCAATCGCAGGGTCTTCGGCGCCAGTAGGCAGCTCAAACTTAATTTGTCCAAGGCGAGTACTCATTTCAGCCAAGGCATCGGTGGTATTATGGTTGAGTTGAAGCCATGCTGTGACTTTACTTAAGCCCGATGTAGTTACTGAGTCGACATAATCAACGCCTGGTACAGAGGAGACAACCCGCTCAATAGGTTCAGTGACATAGCCTTTGACGACATCAGCCGAAGCACCAGTATAAACGGTATTAATGACCAGAGAGGCACTTTCGATTTTTGGATATTGTTGTATTGATATTTTATTGGCGGCATTGAGTCCCGCCATAATGATGAGTAATGATAGAACTATCGAAAGAACGGGACGGTTAACAAAAATATCCATAAATGAGGGTTTGTTTTCATGTAGTGCACTCATTACTCCCCCTTAAGCGATGTGTCAGCTGGAGCTTGAGTATAAACAAGCAGTTGGTCTTTGAGTTTAAATGCCCCTTCGGTTGCTATAAATTCGTGACCTGCTAAGCCGTTGGTGATGATTTGTAAATCCCCTTGGCGTTCACCGAGTTCAACTTGAATCGATTTAGCGCGCCAATTCTTGGTGTCATCTTGGCTTAATGTAAAGACGAAAGCACCGAGGTGGTTTCGTGCGATAGCATTGGATGGCACTGCAAGAACTTGGTTACTTGGTGTAGAAACGACCACTGATACCATTTGATTATGATGCAGTTTTTGTTGACTATTTTTAAGTTCAGCCCGATAAGCAAGTTGCCTTGCTGATACATCAATCGTGGCGCTCTTAGCGATAACTTTTGCTATGAGTAATTCAGACTCACTGATGTTGGTCGATACGATACGGATATTAACCTCATCCCCTACGATTAATTGGGGGAGTGTTTGTGGTAATTTAAAGTCGACCCATATCGTGTTATCAAGTGCTACGAGCGATGTGAGCAGTGTATTTACATCTAGAAGTTGCCCAGGTTGATATTGCGTCAATCCGATTTGTCCATTAAACGGTGCTCGGATGGTTTTCTTATCGATAACCGCGGTTAAATTCGCTATTTCAGCTTTGGCTATAGTGACATCAGCGTCTGCTTGGTCAACTTGGTCTGGGCTAACGCGTTTTTGTGCTAATAGTTTAGCAAGGCGTGTTTGCGTCGATTTTGCTAATGTTAATCTCGCATTGGCGGCTGCAAGATTCGCGCGCTCAATAGTGGTATCTAGCTCAAACAAAATTTGACCCTGCGTCACAAAATCGCCCGGTTGATAGTTTATTTTTACAATTAAGCCGGCATATTCATTGCGAATATCTAAGGTGCGTTTTGCTTGAAGTTGGCCAATGACTTTACTTTTTTTACTGTATTCGATGCGTTCCACGTAACTTGATTTTACCGATGCTGACGGCTCTGGGAATGACTCGCCAAAGGCTATCGCAGCTTGTATCTGAGTAAATTTCATAAAGCCTAATGAGGCGATAATAATACCCAAAATGAGTACTGATATTAGCCAACGTTTAATGTTCATAATGCCCCCTTAGGGTCGCGTAAGTGAATGCTTTCCAAACTGGTTTGTATGGTTTTTATGGATTCTTGGGTCAGTGGCTGTTGCCAAGGGTAACTGTTGAGAAATCGCATGGAACTACGAATAATAGGGTCATTCTCAGACAACGGTTCAAGTAGAGAATCTGTGCCTTCACCGATTTGCCTAAATTGCTTAACGCGTTGAACCTGTTGATAGCCAACAGACAGAGACCATGAGCCTATCATTATTTCTTCAATGGCCTGCGACAAATTAAGTTCAGTGGTGAGCTCTCCGGAGTTAATACCATCGGTTAAAGCTAACTTAAACAATTGCTCACAAGCGGTATTGGCTATGATCATTTTTTCTGTCCATGTTGCGGAAGCGCGGCTGATCACGGCTTCATTGGTCGCATAAGAAAGCAAATCGTTATCGAATCCAAAGCACTGCATTTTTTTGGGATCAATAAACTCGATTGCAAGGATTTTCTCTGGTGTGGAAATGGGTAAAGACAAGACTTGATTGAAAATACCGCTGACATGTGAGAATGCACGGTGAGCGAGCGCAAGCACAATGTCTTCCTTACTTTGCACATGCTTATAAACAGACCCCATAGATAAACCAGCTGTTCTAGCGATTTTAGCCATAGTGAAATCGGTCACGGATGATTCGTTAATGCATTCTTCCGCGGCATTTAAAATCATTTCAAGTTGTTTTTCATGACTGAACTTGGGAGCTGGAGCCATATATACCTCGAAGTTAAACTGCTAAATAACATCATTCGAATGATGTTCGAATGATGTTATTGTAAATTTTACATCCTTAAAGTCAAGCTTTCTTAAATGCACAACTCGAACTAATGTAAGACTGTGTAATGTTATTTCAGTTATAAATTTTGAATACTAAAAGAAATGAACACTGACTATTTAGCCTATAAGGAATTGCAGCCATGCAGAGTGAACAAGACAGAATACAAAAGCTTGTCGATACATTGAGTAACCATTTAGCGCGTGCTGGTACATCTGAAAACCCGGACCCTCAACAACAACGAAATGCGATTCAAGGTGTATTTGCCACCACAGTAAATAATTTTAACTTGTTTTATCAGTCAGCCATTGAAGGCGGGTTTTCAGCAAAGCGTCTTTTAACTCAAAAGCTAAATGGGCTGAGTGATGTTGCGGGTTTAAACAATTATCAAACAGAAGCGATGGTGTTTAATACACGTTTCCAAGCCCATCCATTTGCCATTGCATTGTGTGAAACCACACTTGAAGTGCAATTTATTTATAAACTCGCTATTGAATATAACTTACCGATTAGAGTGCGCTCAGGAGGCCATGACCATGAAGGGGAATGTAGTGGCAGCAATACTATTTTGATTGATGTCAGTCGAATTAAGCAATTTTGTTACGATGAAAAAACGGAAGTTGCGACGATTGGCGCAGGTTATCGTTTCTACCAATTAACACCATTGCTTGCTGCTGAAGGCAGAATGATTGCTCATGGTACGTGTGCAACGGTTGGTTTAACTGGGTTTATTCAAGGGGGAGGTTGGGGACCTTGGACCCGAAAACACGGTATGTGTTGTGAATATCTTGTTGGTGCAACCGTGGTATTAGGCAATGGTGAAGTGGTTGAAGTCTCAGAGACTTGTCATAGCGAAATATTGTGGGCATTACGTGGCGGCGGCGGTATGAGCTGGGGGATTATTACCGAGTTAAAAGTAAAAACATTTGTGTTGCCAGATGAAATCCATCGATTTGAAATTGTTTGGAATCAGTTCGTGAAACCAGATCCGGCGATTGAAGTGTGTGTGCCGTTAGAAGATTGTCCAACGATTGATATACTCAAAGCGTGGGAAGCGACGATCCAGTCACAAAAAACGGCAAACTTGTTGGGTACCAATTTAAAAATTAATGCAATTGCAAAAGTACCCCACTCAAACATTAATGAGTTATATCATCCCTGCACCATGTTTGGATATTGGGAAGGCACAAAGGAAGCATTGGACAAGTATATCAATGATACCTTCGTTAATCCGATGCACGGTAGACCTCGTGTTAGTACATCCAAAGTGGGCGGAAAGCGATTGATTCTTAGTCAAAACAATAAGCAACAATATGATTATGATCATGCATTACTCAGCCATTGGGCACGCGAAAGTATTGCCGATTATAACACATTATTACACTCAATTTTAGGGCGGCATCAGCACGCGTTTACCCCTGATTATGATGCGCCTGCACCGCATAAAATCACTTCAAAATTGGTTAAACCCGAAGGTTTAACACAGCGTGGTTATGAACAATTGCTAAGCACGTTGACCTCAGAATTAGTGAAGAGTGAAAATAGTGGGTTAGGGTTATTTAGCTATGTCACATTAGGGGCGATTGTTGGAAATTTTTATCAGCAATTAGATCAAAAGAAGCCACAGCTTGGAGTGTCATTTCCGTATCAAAATTGTTTATATACGATTCAATATCAAACATGGTGGAACGAAGAATTAAAGAATAAAGTTGAGCAGCAAAATAATGCTGTTTATGTTGATACAAATAGAGCTATGGACTGGATCTCCGCCAGTAGAAGTGCAGATATTGAGGGAGCTTATGGTGCGTTTATTAGTTTCAAAGATGCCTCAATACCGACATCTGAATATTTTCAGCAGAATTATGGAACACTTGTAGAAATTAAAAAATGTTATATTAATGATCAATATAATCACTTGCGCACTCGCAAAACCATTATTTAATTGTTAACAATGCTCACGCCAAACACGGTTTTGGCGCGAGTCCATTCGGTGCATGACCCGACCCTACGTGCGGTTTAACTTACTGCTCTCACCTCTTATGAATACGTATGTAATCCATTGCTTTGTTGTTTTGTTATTCGTTACTGTTGTCGTCTGTCTAAATATTAACCAGGAAGTTAAAGTAATGACGTTTAACCTTATCAAAGCCCAGTCTCGGTTCTACATTCAGTGTCTACTGCTGTGCTGTAGTATTGTGACTTCTTACTCGGTGTCAGCTGCAATCAACCAACATCAGTTAGGGGTTACCCATCAAGAAAGCAATAACACGTTAACCTTTCGAATATACTCTTCTAGGGCCACTCGAATGGCCGTTTATCTTTATGCTAATGCAACTGGTAGCCATGAGGTAAACCACTATGCCTTGACAAAAAACAGTGATGATATTTGGTCTGTCACGTTAGATAAAGCGCGTTTAGATAGTCGTTTACAGGGAACCGTTTATTATGGCTACAGAGCATGGGGGCCTAATTGGCCGTATCACCCTTCGTGGCAGAAAGGGAGCAATATCGGCTTTATTAAAGATGTCGATAGGTATGGCAATCGCTTTAATCCAAATAAATTACTGATTGACCCATATGCAAAGGAGTTGAGCCATGATCATTTAACACCACAGTGGGATAGTGGCAATATCTATGCTTCGGGCAATCGTTTTCGGAATCTGGATAGTGCGTTAAAAGCGCCTAAAGGCATTGTCGTTGCACATTCACATCAGTCTACCGGAGTGAAACCTACTGGTGCGTTAAAAGATGACGTCATTTATGAGGTTCATGTTCGCGGGTTGACTAAAAATGATGAGAGTATTCCTGCTACTTTGCGAGGAACTTACCAAGGGGCGGCGTTAAAAGCTGGATATTTAGCTGATTTAGGCATTACCGCGGTTGAGTTTTTGCCTGTACAAGAAACACAAAATGATACCAATGACGTTGTTGCATCCACTGAAGGTGACAATTACTGGGGTTATATGACGTTGAATTACTTTGCACCAGATAGACGTTATGCGGCTGATAAGTCTCCCGGAGGTCCGACAAAAGAGTTCAAAAGTATGGTTAAAGCTTTCCATGACAAAGGGATCAAAGTATTCATTGATGTTGTTTACAACCATACTGGAGAGGGAGGTGCATGGAAGCAAGGTGACGCATCAACGTATAATCTATACTCTTGGCGCGGATTAGATAATCCAACGTATTATTCATTAACAGCAGACAGACAACATAATTGGGATAACACGGGTGTTGGAGGGAATTACAACACCTTAAATCCGATTGCCCAGAATTTGATAATAGACTCTTTAGATTATTGGCAATCAGAAATGGGCGTTGATGGTTTTCGCTTTGATTTAGCGTCAGTGTTGGGTAACAGTTGTGAGCATGGCTGTTTTCACTTTGATAAAACGCTGAAAAATAATGCACTTAATCGCATCATTGATGAGTTTACGGAACGACCGGCATTGGGAGGGCAAGGCACTGATTTTATTGCTGAGTCATGGGCTATAGGTGGTAATTCATATCAAGTAGGCGGGTTCCCTAAAGGGTGGTCGGAATGGAATGGAAAATATAGAGACACCATTCGCAAAGACCAAAACCAAATGGGGCAAGAATCTGTCAGTTTAGGAGAGTTGGCGAACTTCTTTACAGGCTCTGCGAATTTGTACCAAGATGATGGTAGAGCCCCCTGGAATTCCGTTAATTTTATTGTGGCCCATGATGGTTTCACACTAAAAGATTTATATTCTTGCAATGAAAAAAACAATCAGCACCTTTGGCCTTTAGGACCATCTGATGGCGGTGAAAATAGCAATCATAGCTGGGCACAAGGGTGGCATAATCAAGCGCAAGAGCAACGTAAAGCGGCGCGAAATGGTTTTGCACTATTAATGCTCAGTGCTGGTACACCGATGATGACGGGGGGAGATGAGTATTTAAGATCGTTAAAGTGTAATAATAACCCATATAACTTAGATTCATCTGCAAACTGGTTGAGTTATCGTTGGAGTACGCAACAGCATCACTTTAATGCTTTTGCAAAAGGGATGATTGCATTTCGAAAAGCGCACCCTGCTTTACGTCCAGCTCACTTTTATTCAGATAAAGATAACAATGCGAATGTAATGGAGCAATTACGATGGTTTAAAAGTGATGGTTCAGTTGCAGATACTGGTTACTTTAATGATGCAAATAATCATGCAATTGCCTATCGAATTGATAGCAGCGAGTTTTCTGAGTCAACAGCGGCAATCTACATTGCATACAATGGGTGGTCAGATCAAGTTGAATTTACGCTTCCTTGGCCTGGACAAGGCAAGAATTGGTACCGAGTCACGGATACCGCGAACTGGAATGAAGGGGCTAATTCGGTTAAGTCCCCAGGCAATGAAGAGTATATTGGCGGCGAGTATACTCAGTATGGGTTAGCAGGTCGTGCAGTATTAGTGTTGATCGCAAAGTAGTAAGGTGTAGGGCGGGCTTTTTATTTAGCCCGCTTAAGAACATGTTAATTAAACAGAGGCACGGCGTCTTTTTTGTGCTCAAAAATCACGGCGCTTTTAAGCAAACCAAACTCTTGTAAGTATTGAGCAATGCTCGTAAAGCTAGCTGTCTGTATTATGTTGTCGTGATCTTTAGTGGTAACTCCGTCAGCAAACCAATTTCCTAATGCTAATTTGATACGACTGACCCTTACTGGGGTTGCTTGAAAGTATGCTTTTGCATTCGCTTTTAAGCGCGCCATATTATCTGTTTGATATAGCGCTGCATTAATGACATTTAGCGTATGTTCAGTACAGTTTTGATATGCGTTATTAAATGGATTAGCAATCAAAGAGTAATGAGGGTTATGAAGCGACTTATTTACCCCTGATTGAATGGCTGCTATTAGTCGGGTTTGCAATTCAATGGTTGGGATAGCAATACCGGCTGTTAATGAATCAGCCCCCCAAAAAAAATCGACTGGGTAATCCGTAACTAATAAACTTTTGTTTGCATCTGTTTGTTCTTGATAGAGGTTGTGTATTGCATAACCTTTAACGCTTTCTCCGCTGTCTAACTGTATTTGTGAATAAACTGCAATTGCGGTATGAGTAAATTGAAAGCCTGCCGGTAACTTCTTTTTTGGCTGTCCACGCCGAGCTATAATGAATGAGCGAGCACCATTTTTTGCCGCGTATTTTTCAACATCTTTTGCAAACAAAGCGGTGGTGCTGGCATCAAAGCGAGTGTGCTTGGTTTGCGTGCTGCCTGCATATGTTGAACCGTGATAGAGAAGTATTAAGAACGTTATAGCAAGTCGTGTAGTCATATTACCGCCTTTTATTTTAGTCGCTCGATTTAGTTTTGATTTTTAATCGCTTCATTCGGCGCTCTATCAACCGTAATGGTAATTTCAGTTATTTCTAAAGGTGTATCTTGAGGCGCGTGAGAATGGCGATGAGTGCCACTTGCAGCGTCAATGAGTTTAGTGCCGACTGCATGTGACGCTGAAGCTGTGCTGCCAGCAATGAGCAATGGCACAGCAACGATGCCACTGGCAACCTGTCCTGCTGATACAGTGCTATGACCCAATGCTAATGCAGCATGTTTGCTTGCTGTACTGGCATGTTCAGAGGCAGACTCCGCAGCGCAAACAAATGAGGATAGGATACATAATGTGCTGAATAAAAGAGTTGATGTTTTCATAGTAGCTTCCCTGTGATTAAGTTGCACCTAACTTAAATGATAGTATTCATTAGGTAAACCATATTGCTTGATGTATTAGAATAAACGACTTAAAGTATTGTAATAATATTCTTTTATGATTTAGGGTGACTGATGAGTCAAATTTCGTTGGTGAGCGACACATTAAAAATGCTGTTGAAACAGCGTAAGATGACCTACAAAGATATTGCAGGTGAGTTAGATATGAGTGAAGCGAATATTAAACGCATTTTTGCAAACCAGAGCTTTACGTTACAACGCTTAGAACAGATTTGTAATCTATTGCAGATCAGCTTATCCGATTTATTTTCTATTACTCAGAAGCAGCAAAGTCAGTTAACTGAGCTGACATTTGAACAAGAACAAGAATTAATCGATAACCCAAAATTGTTATTGGTTGCGGTATGTGTAAGAGATGCGTGGGATTTTCAAGAGATCATAGCGCATTATGAAATTGATAAATTTGAATTGATCCAACTTTTTGCGCGTTTAGATAAAATAAAGTTAATACAGCTACTCCCTAACAATCACTATAAGCTATTGATAGCCCAAGATTTCAGATGGTTAAAAAATGGGCCGTTAGAGCAGTTTATGGAACAAGAAGTATTACATCGTTTTATGGCGAGTAAGTTTGATGAGCCGAATAGTTTTAGGTTTTATTTGCGTGGTCGATATTCACAATCCTCGATTGAAGTTATTCAACGCAAACTTAATCAATTAACTAAAGAGTCGGCTATTTTGAACCAAGAAGATGCCAGTTTACCATTATCAACAAGGGAACATATGGGATTATTATTTGCTATGCGTCCTTGGGAACCTTCATTGTTTGAACAATTCAGAAGAAAGAAGGATATATAATATGAAGAATACGCTATTTGTTGGGTTCGCTTTACTGTTGTTGAGTTCAGGCGAGTCGCACGCCCAAGCCTATATTGTGGATTGCGTGTCACTTAATACCAATATGAAGCATATTGAGTCACTGGCTGATTCTGGGCAGTATAGGCAAACATTAGAGCCTGAAAAAAAGCCGTTTTTTGATTATTCTAAGCAAGGGCCGTTTTCAGATTATTTAGAGTATGAACGTAATAGAATTCTTGCTGAAAATCCTAAAGGCCGCTTGCCTTGCCCAATAGCAACATCGGTTAGCACGCATTTGTATGACGACAAGTCGCTACAGGTGGTGGACTTAATTTCGCCTTTTCAGCTCAATGCACCGAAAAATAAGTCAGAGCCTACGCATAGGGGTGTCTTGCTGATACATGGTTTAACCGATTCACCTTATTTGTTTCATGATTTAGCTGAACAGTTTTTTCAGCAAGGGATCACTGTGCGTACATTGTTACTGCCAGGACACGGTACCGCACCTTCAGCATTGGTGGATGTGTCACAGCAGCAATGGCGTATTGCAACACGCTATGCCGTTGCAGCGATGTTAGAAGATTTTGACACTGTGTATTTGGGGGGATTCTCTACCGGCGGTGCATTACTCATCGATTATCTTAACCAGCACGACTTGACTGTGGCCGAAGAAGCGAAAATTAAGGGGTTGATGTTGTGGTCGCCTGCCAGTCGTGCAAAATCGAGTATGGCGTGGGCGGCGCAATATATGGCATGGTTTAAAGACTATATGGAAAGCAGCGGCGATATTGACTTTGCAAAGTATGAGTCTTTTCCATTTAACGCAGCTGCGCAAGTGCATAATTTAATGCAGCGCATTCAGCCCGAAAAGCTTACTTATGTGCCAGATATACCGCTATTTTTGGTTGCTGCGCAGGCTGATCAGACTATCGATACGCAAAGCACATTGTCATTGTTGACGCATTGGCATCTCAGTGGTGCACGTAAAAGCAAAGAGCAAGATACGCTGATATACTATGGTGAAAACGCTTGGCTTAAATCATTATCCAGAAGTATAACAGTGTATAACCCCACAGAATGTCGAGGTGACGATTATTGTGGTTCTATAAAAGGTATATCCCACACCGCAACGACTAACGCACCAACCAATCCACATTATGGCTGGGGTGGAGCATATCGTAACTGTGAGCATTTAATGGGGACTGATAACTACAGAGTCTGTAAACAAACAGACACGCCAATATTGGGTGAAACTACGGTGGAAACACTGCATGACACGCCCCAGTTACAGCGACTGACCTTTAACCCTTACTTTGAACAAATGACTGACGCGCTAACACAGTTTATTAAAATCACGCAATGAAGGTATTAAATTAATATACTTAAAGTCGAAAAATATTGACCTTTCTTTAAATAGGTTTACTTATATGCTGATGTTATCAATACTGACTCTATCGTTTTACAGGGCGCACAATTTAATAACGGAGTAAGTGATGACTATAAGTAAACCAACCAAAGCATTTAGATTGGCATCAATTTTTGCATTATTAGCGGGTGTATTCGGATTCTTAATTGGCTTGATGAATGCTCAAATGCAATTGAACGAAAAAGGCTATTATTTTGCAATTTTATTATTTGGGCTATTTTCATTTGTGTCCTTACAAAAAACGGTGCGAGATAAACTTGAGGGGCAGACTATTTCTAAGCCCTACCTTTTAATGTGTTGGGTAGCTGTGGGCGCAGCAATTGCTATGCTGGGCATCGGGCTATATCACGCAGAACTATTATTGAGTGAAAAAGGGTTCTATGCCATGGCGTTTCTATTGAGTGGTTTTTCAGCAATTACTGTACAAAAAAATGTTCGAGATACGATGGTACTGGAAAAGTCCCAAGCACCTAGCGTGCTGATGGAAGAGGCTAAGTAAGGCCATGATAGAACGATACTTACCCGCTAAGTATCGTTCTGAGTAAGTTGAAGCGTTGTTGTGTCAAACGTTTAATCGTGCGTTTGATTTTTATTAGTACGGCGCCATGCAGAAGGGGTTTGCTGATACTGCTTTTTGAACTGTCTTATAAAGTGTGTCACATCTCGCCAACCAGCTTGATAGCCAATAAGTTCTACCTTCTCATCGGTATTTAGCAACAACTCCACTGCCATTTTTAACCGATATTTTAAGATCCACTGACCTACCGAGTACCCCGTAGCTTGCTTCATTTTACTCGCAAGATGGGCCGAGTTGATATGCAGAGCATGCGCAACGTCTTTTAATGAGATCCCTTCACTGCTATGTGCTTGTATGTAGCGCATCGCTTTATCAATTTTTGTGTGGCCATTGATTTCAATTGCGGTTAATTCTGATGCTTTGTTAGCTTCATTGAGCACGAGATAAATTAAGCTCTCTAATACTTTATGCGATTTGCCTGTGGCGAGCTCCGTTTGGATTTCCAAAAATAGTGAAGTGACATAACTTACTCGCTCTTCAGCAAGTTTGCAAATAGGCAACGCGCCATTCCTTATAGCTGTAAATGATCGCATAAACTCATTTTTTTCATCTAACTGGAAAAAGCGGCCAGAGAAACTTAGCCAATGCACTTGCATGTTTTTTCCTTCTAGTAGCGCGTGCGGCATACCCGCAGGCACGAGCGTCAGCATACCAGGGGTAATGTTGACGCACTGCTTGCCCTTTAGTTTGACATAACCTGCGACCATGAGAGTGACGATATAATCTTCATGGGCATGATGTTCATCATGACTTAACTCTGATATATCAGAGAAGCCAGAATCTATGTGTATGTATGAGGTCAAAATCAAAAACCAAAAATAAGCCGATTTAAACCAAAGTTTAGCACTATATCGAAAAGGAGAACTAAGCGAAACTTCAGTTACACAAAATGAATTGAGGTTTATCTGATGAGTCACTGGAATAATGAACACGCGTTATCTTATGATGAAAAATGGGGGGAGCTTGCATTTCATACAGAAATACCGACCTTAGCTGGGGTGGCTGACAACTTTCGCATTGCTGAAATAGGGTGTGGTGGTGGGTATCTAAGTATGTGTTTAGCACAAAGCGCAGAGGGGGTTCAGGTGCTGGCACTTGATCCAACCGATACGATGATTGAACGGGCAAAAAGCAGACAAAAAAAATCTGATTTACGTTTTCCACAACTTCAATTTATTAAAGCAGGTGCTGAAGAGTTGCAGGTAAACACCGGCTCTTTAGATTTGGTTATTGCGGCATTTTCGATACATCATTGGCAAAATGCTGAGTTGGCGTTGTCATTAATTTTTCAAGGACTAAAACGAGGCGGTCGAATTTGGTTATGTGAGGATGTTAATGCGCCTAGTTCGGGGGATTTGATGGTTGACGTAAATTTGAAGACTTTTTCTGGGGTTAAAGAACGGCTGCAAAGTGTCGGCTTTGAGAGTATTGTGAAAAATGCCCATGTATCAAGTGAAGGGGAGTTTTTGATCATTGAAGCACTCAAACGTACAGACAAATAGGTGGCGCAATGTAAAGTCATAATAGTGCTTTATCGAACCCAAATTTCTGGGTGGCGCTAATTTAATGTTTTTTGTTAGGTTAATTCATTATTTGGCTCATGCGAAATTAGTGATGTAGGGTGCGAGAAAATCACTGTATTAAACGACATAGAATATGGTGTTTTGTAATAAATACGTCCTAAGTGATTATGTTTACTATAAATATTATTAGCTTACATAAATCTCCGCTTGATATATTTATTACTATTTGTTTTAACTTTTAACTTTTAACTTTTAACTTTTAACTTTTTACTTTAAGTATCACGTCGTGTAACGGGGGAAATGTAGTAATAACGGGATACTGGTTTAACCTATATATGTGACAGTTATGTAACAAGTTAGTGTAAGTAATATTAAAGCGCAAGGTGTTTGACCCTATCTGCTTTTATTGATAATGTTTGGTTTCAATTGTGAAAACAAGGAAAGAAAAATGAAAAAAAATATTGCGTTAAAAGTAAAAAAGTTAACTGCTAAAGAGCTAAAAAGTGTTGTTGGTGGCGATGCAAGAGATGTTCAATACCGTATTGCTGGGGCAGACGGCCAGGAAGGCATGGCTTTTCATTAAGCTAAAATAATGAATAAGAGGTTTGAACTTTCGTTTAGACTTCTTTTTTAATTAACCAGTATTTTATATTTTGTAATATTTTCTATTTTTTAAAGTAGAGAAAGTAAGTTTATTTAATTACCTTTCTAACCTACTAAGCGCAACTAATATGAGTGTTAATCTCTTATTTTGTGTAATCATTGGCGTTTTTATTTGTTTATGTATGCTATTTTTTGTAGGTGCGAGAGTTTCGTATTTATGTGCTTATATATTATTGGACCAAGTCGATTAAATTATCGGTTGTTTATGAATCTATACGTTTGACTGAGTATGTTTTTATTGATAGGGTTTAGTTTCCATTTTGTTAAGAAGGAAACTGAAATGAAAAAAAATATCTCATTAAAAGTAAAGAAACTAAACTTAAAAGAACTTAAAAGTGTTGTTGGTGGCGATGCAAAAAATGCGCAATATCGTGCTGTAGCCGTAGAAGCTAGTGAATATAACGCTTTTTACTAAGTTGATATAGAACATGGTAGGTTTAAGCTTTGGCTTGAGCCTATTTTTAAACTGTAGTATTCCTATTACGAATCCCCGCAACTGTAAATTTATAACCAATTAAGCCATTGGCGCTTTGTGGTTTTTTAAGTGGATGATTTTTAAAAATTGAAGTGAAGTGTGCTTCATTTGTTTTTTGACTTAGAGTTTTATTAGGTTTTTTACATGGATTTAAAATGAAAATCTACTTTTATATTACTGGTAACCTAGCTGCTGAAACACTGATGCTTGCATCTGACACTTTAAGAAAAGAGCGAGCAGATTTAGATGTTTATTTGATGACAGACGGAGTGTTACCAACCGTATCAGATGACCATATCTTATCCACCTTGTTAACACATGATTTTGACAATAAAAAGATGGGGCTATCCCGCGGTGACTTAGTGATTACAGGCATGATGTGGCCAGGTAATACAGAACGAAAAATTTTTAATGAAGCGCAGCAGGTCGGCGCTTTATCTATCGTAATATTGCCGGATATTGCTGGCGATGCTCAGAAATTTTTTTATAACGATAGATTGTATCTCCCTAATTATATATGTGTTTCAGATAAACTTACTTACAATAATTTACAAGGAATAGGTGTTCCTACCAATATTATCATATCAATCGGTAGCCTCTACTTAGATAATTTATTTAAGAGTTGCATTCTTGTGAACGAAAATAAAAAAAGCTTATGTATTGGTTACCTTTCAGTTCCTAATAGAAATGATTTTATTAATTGGGGGCATGATTATGGCTTTAATGAAGTTGAAATTGCAGAGGACCTCATTGAAGTTGGTGTCCAATTAGGCATGAATTTATTAATCAGAAAACACCCTAAGGAACTTCATTCGAAAAAATATGATTTTCTTCAATCAGAGCAATGTATTGTCTCTAGCCATGATATGGCCTCTATAATAGATTTTATCGAAAAGTGTGATGTCGTAGTAAGCACCTATTCTACTTCTTTAATTGTAGCAAAGAGGATGGGCAGAAAAGCAATATGTTATCAGCCATATTGTAAGCACCCTTTTAGAGCTGATATATATGAAAATATAGGCATACCGATTGTAAAATATCCAGAGCTATTGTGTGACGCGATAAGCGAGTCTGGCCCAATTTTATTAGATAATAAAATAAGTGATTTATTATATAACTCAAATAACTCTAATGATATGTTTGTTGATTTTATTAATGGTGTGACTTTGTGATGGATATTATAATTCCTGCAACGAATAAACCAGAGTTGGAGAAAACGCTTTTACACTTAACCTCCCTAGGTGAACGTATTGGGAATGTTGTTGTTGTTGATTTTAATAAAGAAACCCCTTCATTGTCAGAACATAAAATAGAGATGCTTAGAAAGCTTGTAGATATTAAATATATATTTGTTAATGGGTTGGAATATTTTAATAAGTCTATCGCTATCAATGTAGGATCTGATTTTGTGAGTAGCGAATATATATTGTTGTGTGATGCAGATGTTTTACTTGATAAGAGTTTTTTTACAATTTCTAAATGCTATTGGCGAGCGTTAGATGCAAAGCCCGCTGTTTTTTCTCCGCAATATGTTGTGGAATCAGATAATGGGAAGATTAGAAAAGGGCCTGGTATTTGCTTTTTAAAGTATGAACACTTTAAGGCTATAGAGGGTTACTCAGCAGACTTTATAGGGTGGGGAATGGAAGATGTTGATTTTTTGCAAAGGCTTGAGTATGTGGGTGTGGAGAAAAAACTTATTTCACATGCAATACATTTAAGTCATTCAGATGATGCCAGAACCAGAAATTACCACTCTAAATCAGTTCAAGAGATGCGACTAAAAAATCGCGCGTTGTATAAAATTAAACATGAAAAAAAGCAAATATATGGGTCACTGCGTCATGACATATCAAGTATTTCTCGAGAGGAAGCGTAGTGTTAGATAAATTCGAAGAGATTAGAATAGAGAACACGAATCAATGCGGATATAAGTGTTTTTTTTGTCCCAGAGAAGAACTAACCAGAGATAAGGGGTATATGAGTACACAAGATCTTGAGTTAATTCTAGAAAAAATGGACGTGTATGACGGAAAAGTTGATTTACATGGGTTTGGTGAGCCACTACTAGATAAAGATCTTGCTGATAAAGCGAGGGTTATAAAAAAAAGGTGGCCACTGTCTTCGTCAAGGATAATCTCGACACTTGGTGTGCCTTTAACTGATAACTTTATTGATTCTTTAGTACAAAGTGGTTTAGGGACTATAGAAGTGAGCTTTTACGGGGTCGATGCGCACTCCTACAAAGCAGCGCATGGCGTTAATAAATTTGATCGTGTAAAAAAAAATATTCAAAGGATCATGCGTAGAGTGAGTGAGTTAGGTTCGGAATTAGAGTTGGTAATTAGAGAGTTTCCAACACATGATGATGTGACTCAGCCAGGCTATGTACAAGATAAAAAAGAACGACTCGCACAGTGGTTACATGATCAAGGGGTCAAAGTATTTAGACAAAATGTTATTCATAACTACGGTGGAGGTCGTGCTTATAATAAACCTGAGACCAAAGGCGTTTGTTCGGTCGTGTGGGGGTTTAGAAAGCGGATCTTACAAATCACTTGGGACCTAGATGTGATCCCATGTTGCTTTGATTCTAATTCAACAGTTAAATTTGGGAATTTAAAAAGCCAAAGTCTCCAAGATATTTTTGAATCACAACAATACAAGCGCTTTATTGACGCGCATATAAATAATGAAATAGCGGATTATGACGTGTGTGTTAAGTGCGAGCGTTGTTTTAAACCATAGGTAGTGAATCATTGTATTATGAATAAAACCAACCCTTTAATCTCTTGCTTATGCATAACCGAAAATCGACTGGAGCATTTAAAAAATGCTTACCAGTATTATAAAAATCAAACTTACAACAATCGGGAGTTTGTTGTGGTATGCCGCAGTCACGATAGCACTACTGTAGCGTATTTATACACACTCGAAGCGAGTGATGAGAGTGTCACCTTAATTGTTGTTGAGTCTGATTGCAGCATCACATTGGGAGAGTTGAGGAACCGTTCTATTGATGCAGCCCAAGGTGAGTATATTTGTATTTGGGACGATGATGATACTCATCACCCAGATAGATTGACACTTTGTCTATTTGAAGTCGAAAAGTTTGCTGTACCCGCCGTCGTATTGAGCAATATCATCATGCATGATGTCGGAAATGAAAAATCATATATTTCTCCGTATCGAGGCTGGGAAGCAACACTATTTTGCGAAAAACGCTTTCTTATAGCAAATGCGATAGCATATCCGAGTTTGAACCGTGGTGAAGATACGCCGCTTATTGAAGCTTTAGGGGATAACGTTATGCTGATTTTTTATCCTTATTTGTACATTTATAAAATACATAGCCAAAACACTTGCCCAACGGAGCATTTTTCAAAACTAATTTATCGTTCTGTTCCTCTTTTACCGCATGAAAGTGATTGGGTTAATAGCATTTCATCACACCCTAGAGAAGATTTTTTAGATATTGTTAAACTGAAAGAATTCGATTTTACACCTGCACATAGAAAACCATTTAAAAAACTAGTAAGTGAACTTGCAATTGAAATTTGATTTTATATTAAATTAAACTGGAGTTTGTTTTTATTAAAGGATTATAACAAAGTGAAGATTATTTTAATGTTAATTGTGAGTATGATACTTTCATTATGTCATGTTGTCGCTGGTGAAATAGCATTGTCATTTGATGACGCCCCTACTCAAGGCAATTCTTTTATGAGTGGTATGGATAAAACTCGGGGTATAATAGAGGGTTTGAAGTCGAACAATGTCAAAGATGCTATTTTCTTTGTTACAACAGGTAATATTGTTGATGATAAAGGAAAAGAGAGAATTGAAGCTTATACTCAAGCTGGATTTCACTTGGCCAATCATAGCCATAACCATTTATCTGCCAACAAAGTAGATGTAAAAAAATACTTGGCTGATTTTAATCAATCACATCTGGTACTTCAAGACTATAAAAACGTATTGAAGTTGCATCGATTTCCTTATCTTCATTATGGGAGTACGACTGATGTTAGAAAAAAACTTGAAAAACATTTAAATGGTATGGGTTATAAGTTTGGTTATGTCACGGTAGATAACTTTGATTGGTATATAAATGGTCGTCTATTATCAGCGCATCATAGCAAGAAAGTTATTGATTTTAATAAACTTCGTCAGCTCTATGTTGAGACGATTTGGCAGTCAATCCACTTTTACGAGCAACTCGCAAAATCCCATATTGGGAAACCAGTGAAGCATATTCTTTTATTGCATGAAAATGAATTGGCTGCATTGTTTATTGGTGATTTAGTTAGCCATATACGTAGTCAGGGATGGAAAATAATATCGCCAATTGAAGCATACAAAGATGAAGCTTTAAATGTGTATACACCTGAATTTAGCTTTAATAAGCAAGGTAGAGTGGCTGCAATTGCACACCAAAAAAAAGGCATTGCTAAGACAAAATTAAGACATGAAAGCGAAAATGCGAAATTTTTAGATAAAAAACTAGAAGAAAATGGCATCTTTAAATAGAAATTGGTTGTTGTTTATATGAAAAAGGTATTTCTAATTGGCTTTGATTTATGTGGTGGATTAGCACTACATAGGTATTTTATTGCAAATAAATTTCAATCTACTTTCGAAGATGAAGATGGTTTTTCTAGCACTGCAATAAGTAATTTTAAACAAGGAATTGAAATTCTCAGTGGCTATGAGGATTGTCAGTTTTTTTCTCAAATGCAACATGAAACAGCAGACGGTCAATTTATATATTCGAGTGAAATATTATGGGCGCAGCTATATAAAGAAAATCCAAACGCACTATTTATTTTTAATAGTTTACCCGTTGAAAAGTGGTTAGAAAAACGCAAAGCGAGTTATGGTTATCTCCCAAAAGTAATGACATGTCTAAATTTGGAGGAAGCGCAAGTATTGGCTGTGTGGAGGAAAGCATATGATGACCATAAAAGCAAAGTACTCGGTATGCTTTTAGGCATGAGTACATTTTTTTATTATGACTATTCGGTACACACGATATCGGATTTAAATAATTTTTTTTCTAGACACAACATTAAGTTAGATGGAAAGAAGTTCGAGGCGGATTCGGAGGTGAGAGGAAGTGTTGAACAACGCTTTCATATCCAAAACATCAGGGAGGCGGCGTTGTATTATCGATATCATCGGTTTGATATTGATACGGCGATTAGTTTATTAGAACAAGCTGAAAAGCATCAACCCTGCCGCTACTACTTCAAAGATGAGTTAGAACAATGGAAATTAGAAAAAAAAACCTGGATGAAAGAGTAAAGCAGTTGCAGAGTTTTGGGTCGGAAGAATTCGCTCATATTAATGGAACACTGACACAGCACTTAGTTGGAACTTACAAGATCCTTGAAGGGTGGAATAGGGAAGAAGCACTTTGTTTAGCTGGTTTGTTTCATGCAGTTTATGGATCTGACTCAACAAGGGCTGAATTGCTAGGTACAGATCAGCGAGTTGAAATTGCAGAAATGATAGGGCAACGAGCTGAGGCATTGGTCTATTTGTTTTGTTCGTGTGACAAGCCTTACGTATTACCACAGATTGGCTCAGAGAGTCGTGTTAACTTTCGGGATAGGTTTAGCGGTGCCGTTATGCAGTTCCCGTCAGAATTATTAAATGATTTTTGTGAGTTAACAATCGCCAATGATCTTGATGTGGCAAGAAACAAAGAACAGGAATATTATCACGAGGATATATTGGATATGTTTCGTCGCATGTATCCAATGGTTAGCGCTGAGGTACGGTTAGAACTGGATGGTCTTTTCGATAAGTTTTGCACTTAACGACTCGTATACCGTAATTTACAAGGAGTGAACTGGATTTGATTAGCAATGTATTTGATATAGAAAGCTTATCTAATTTATCGTGCCGTTATCGAGTAATTAGTGAGTATTTAGTCGTCGGAGGAGAGCCCAGCCAAAAGGATGTACAAATACTAAAACGTCAAGGAACCGTTTTTTTTATTAATTGTTTGCCTGTACGAGAGCAAAGTTGGGACGAATTTACGTATGTAACGCAGCAAGACTTAAACTACGAAAGATTGTCGATAGAGCGCGATAATGGCATCCACCTTTTGAATGCACTGAAGCTACAATCTATATTAAATGCACATGCCCATGAGCAGGTATTTTTACACTGTGCAACGGGGAATCGAATTGGTGCGCTCATTGCTGTATATCAGTATTACGCATTGGGGAGAACCGCGAAGCATGCTATCTCAGTAGGTGAGCATTGGGGTTTAAAAGACAAAGAGAAAATAAGTAACATGTTACTTGAAGGGAAATTAAAGTGAGTAATTATATAAAAATAGAGTCGGTAGAACTGGAGAATGTTAATCGACCAAACAGCTTTATTCTATATCAAAGTAAATCACTATTGGACTTGGACTTTTCGAACCCTGAATTTGAGCGATACGGTGGACGAGGGTTAAACTCACATGGAGGAGGTGCTAGGGCCGCTAATTATGGGCACTATCAAGTAAAAGGAGTTGGCTTAACCCCATTAGCTGGTGTGATTGAAGGCGTCAACTATAACCATGGAACTGTGCCATTAGAAGAAGCATTATTAGAAGCCATATACTCTGAAGTATTAGCAAACGTGCTACCTGTTGGTGTCGCTGACTTTTATGGCGTTATTTATACGGGGCAGAATACCGCATTTGAGTTTAATGAAGACCGAAAAGAGTCACTAGTAGCAACTCATGGGGCATTAATTGTGCGGGAAAAGGCCATTAGGCCTGCTCATTTTATGCGTACAAACAATTTCAAAATTCAAGAAAAATATCAAGCTGAAGTCATTTCGGATGTACACCGGATCCGCAATGTAATTCACGCACTCGCGGATAGTTTCGATTCACATGACCAGTTCATCGAATATGTGGGTGAATTTCTGCAAGGTTGTGCTGAACAGTTTGGCTTTGCCCATATTGCGGGTATTACCCATGGCGCGATGACACCGTCTAATATTTTGATGGATGGCCGTTGGATTGACTTGGTAACACCAAGCTTTATTGATAGGGGAAGAAATTACCGAGTGGCAAACTTGACTTTCTATCATGAGTCGAGCATTGCAATAGAAGTGTCTCAAGAGCTTTGTGACACATATAGTAAATTCACTGGTATCTCATTTGATACCTCTATATTACATGATTATTTTAAATCCTCATTGGCATTGAGCATTGATTATCACTTGCCATACGTTTTGGGCTTAGACAGGGAGATTGCAACTTCTATTGATAATGATAGTAAAGTCGCGCCTCTGTATCATCGACTAAAATCTTTGTTCAAACAGGAAAGTAAAGTCTACTTCACCCATCACTTGGACGATGAGCATTCAGTTAATCTATGTCGTGATATTATCAATGTGGTCGATACAGTTTTATATACTAAGGAGTCTGCAGAAGAGCACCTTTATCGGTATTGTTATCTCCATTATAAGCATAAAGATACAATTAATTTTCGAGGGTTCGTAGCTGTTTGTTTAATAAAAGCGTTAAAGCGAGATTTACTCGCTAAGCTATATTATCGAACCAAAGTTGAATCTTGTTTGCAAAAGCTGTCAGAGAAGGCCATACCTTCTCAGATCAAATTCTTTGTTGAGTCGTATAAAGCCAGTTCACTTTGGGTTTTCGATGATACGTTCTTGGATAGTGAAATATTATATCAAAGTACCGATAAGGCATGCAGTCTTGTTTTTGACGCAGATAAAATGATTGTTAGTACGACGCGCAATAAAAACACACACTTTACTGCTTTGGTTGGGAACATAGCGGATCTACCATGTGATTTCTTTAGAGCGAACTCTCTCATATTTGGTGAGTATTTTGACAATATAGATAAGCTACTAAGGAAGTTATCTAATGAACAATGAACAGCATGATGTAACCCTTGCTGCAGTTATGCGCTTTAGAGCTGCATTAAACCAGTCTACAGATGTGGAAACATTTCGCTTGATAGACTATTCGATTAATCAAGGTACTTGTCACCTTATGAGAGATAAAGCGACCAAGATATTAATGGGGTATGTTATTTGGGCGAATGTAATAGAAGAAACTTGGCAACGGTACGTGGAACAGGATATCACACCAATTTATCGTCATGAGTGGCAAGAAGGCGAAATTGGTATGGTATTAGGCGCAGCTATTAACCCAGTTTACAAATTGAACTTGCTCGAAAATTTGCCTGAATTTTTCTATGAAAAACGCTTTATTTATAAAAAAAGACGAAAAACACATCAACTTTCCAAGGTCTTGAAAAAGTATGCGGGCTATAAAGGCGCTCTGCGTGTGTGAAGCTGTTGCTCAGTTCAGAGTGTTATTTACATTAACACTCTGAGAGATTTTTTAATGGGTGTGTAAGCGACTATATAAGGGTCTACAGTTTCTTACAAAATAAGCGGGTTGAAAACATAAAATTTACAAATTTAACGTGTTATTGTTAGCTGTAAACTTAATTAATGTAAGGAATACTCAATGTTTAAACTACCTTTAATGGCACTGTGTGGGTTACTGATGTTATCGGGTTGCCAGTCAACAAGTTACAAAAGTGTCAATGATGGGAATGGGGAGCCGACACGACTGATTGTTAATATTAGTAATGTGCAAAATACGGACGGCCAATTAATAGTGATGATCCATGATAATAGTGGAGACTATCATGCAGACTTAAACATTAATGATCCTGAAGCTAAGTTTTACTTAAAAAAGATAGTTACCCCAACTATGCCAAATACCTTGATTACATTTGAGAATGTGCCTGCCGGACAGTACGCCATCAACGTGATCCATGATGAAGATGCTGATGGAGGACTAGATCGCATGCTTTTCCCATTTACAGGAATGCCAAGCGAACCGTATGCGTTATCGAATGATGTTTATGATAATTTTAGTAAAGGGGACTTTGAAGATGCATTGGTTGAGATTGGTGCTCCGACATCTCAAATTGACTTACGTTTAGCCACACATTTGAAAAAAGTAGTCGGCATGTAGTTAACCTCAGCTCTGGATAAGCGAATGTGCCCAATAAAGCTATTTTTCTCGCTCTCGGCGTTGCTTTCATTTGTAACAGCCCGCTATTACTGCATAAAAGCGCCTTGATATTGAACAAAATATCATCATTGGATTGTACGTAAGTTTGTTTACAAAATGTTTCCTATTCCAAAACCCTTATCCAAACCTGAGGTTAGTTATGTATTTGCAATAGACGCCTTACAGCAGAGCTTTTGTCATGATGGGTTTGAGTTGGTGGAGGTTTATTTGGCTAGATTATTAAGTGGATTTTCTTAGTGAGTTATTTAATTTGTATTTGCAGTTAATTATTTTAAATTGCTCAGTTTTTTAATAGGCATGGGTATTTTATACCCATGCCTATTTTGTTATCTCCTTGGGGTATGCATATATTCGATTGAGATGGTGTTGTCACCGTCTTTCATAGAAACAAACCCACGCCTAACATTCAGTTCATACAATACATGCTCACCGACGTTGTAACCATTAAGTGGCTTTATTTGTACAAACGTTTCCGGTTCAATGTTAACGATATGCTGAATAGCTTGTGGAATACTTTGTGACATATCGACCCCAAAAAACTCAAAAACATCAGTCACGATTCTACCGAACTCAGTTTGGAGTTTATTGAAAATTTCAGGGATTAAGTCATCTAAGATTTTCAAAAAGAAAGGCAATTTCACTTTAGTGTAAACTTCGGGTTGGTAGCTTGAAATGCTTGGGGTCGCAATGAGCTGACCAGTATGCACGTTATACTTTCCCTTTACGACCAAGTTGTTGTATTTAATGTTGATATAAATATGTATTTTCATGCCAAGCTGATATTTTCTGAGCTTACCGACGCCGTGCATACCAAAATTACTAAAAGTAACAGGGACATAACCTTGTGAGTCAACGACACCATCAATGCGCATTTTCATCAGGCCTGTCAGATTGGCTGATATATTTTTTACATTGGCATCTGCTTGCGCAGCAGCGTTATAGATAAATTGTGTGATAAGTTCTTTGTAGTTACTTTCGACTCGTCTAAATTGCGGGAGCACTTGGCCCATAATTGCGTTGTATGTGCTCTGTATAGGACCGTTTCGTTCAACAACACACCCATCATCTGAATAGGCTAACATCATAGGGTCGTTGCCCGGGCCGCCTTTATCCATTAATTTCCAGATGCCTTTACATGTGTATATATGGGGGGGAGAAGCGGTATTTTGATGGCTTTGCAGTGCGAGAGATGTTGGTTGGCTTATTTGTGATTCAAGGCCTGATGCATGACTATGGATGGCTATAAACAGTAGTATCGATGAAAAAAGGGTTTTCATTTTATATTCCTTTAAAGTTATGGTTTATATGGTGGCTTGTTTTTTTTATTATGTTTTTAAGAGAGGGTTCATAGGATGAGCCCTCTCTATTTTATTAATAGCCTAGGCGGAAAAGTACGATTTGCATGACCGTCGTGTTATGCCCATCTGAAAGTGAAGCATATCTACGATTTATATTGATCTCATAAAAAGCATGGTCGCCTACTTTATATTGATTTAAGGGCTTAATTTCGACCACAGTGTCAGGGATTAAATTGGCAACATGCTGAACCGCTTGAGGTATATCTCGCGACATATCAACTCCTAAAAACTCAAAGATATCAGTGACAACACGACCAAACTCCGTTTGAAGTTTGTAGAATATTTCAGGTGTGATAGCGTCAAGAATTCTTAGGAAAAAAGGCAGTTTTACTTTGGTGGATACCTCTGGCTGGTAGCTGGATATATCTGGGTTCGCAATTAATTGACCTGTGTGTACATTGTATTTTCCTTTCATAGTCAAATTGTTATATTTAATATTAATATAAATGTCTATTTTCATGCCAAGCTGATATTTGCGCAGCTTTCCTATTCCATGGATCCCAAAGTTACTGAACGTGACAGGTACATAACCTTGAGAGTCCACTATGCCATCAATGCGCATTTTCATGATTCCAGTGAGGTCAGCTGAAACGTTTTTGACATTGGCATCAGCTTGAGCTGCGGCATTGTTGACAAATTGGGTGATCATTTCTTTGAAGTTATGCTCAACTAAATCAATTTGCGGATTTATTTCCGCCATAACAGATGTATACATATCAATGACGGGGCTGCCGCTACCGTGGAGACCTACGGCACACTCGTTATTTGAGTTGACTAAAATGACCGGATAATAAGGCATGTCATCACCACCAATATTGGATGTGAGATCTCGACAAGATGCTGAATCCCACGAAACCCCACTTGTGGTGGCGCGCGTAAGTGTTGCGACGTCCTCAAAATTTTTAGCGTTAATATTTAGCGTTTCTAAGTGATTGTCTAGGTGACTAATTGATTGGTAGTCTGGTGTTGCCAAGTCATTGGCTTGGCTATTAAATGCTGCACACAAGAGCATCGCGGGTAGGGTGAATTTCATTGAATATTCCTTTCGTGCTTTAATATAGTGGACTTTAAAGTTGCTATCTTCCTTGATTGGATAGCTGTGCTTGAAAGTGTGCGCTTTGATAACAAAGCGCACACTGTTATATGGAAGTACTTGGTAACATTAGATTAGAAAAAAACAGGGACTAACTGCATCGTGGTGGTGTTTTGACCATCACTGAGTGCTGCAAATGTTCTGTCGACGCTAATCGTATAGGAGACGCGTTCGCCGACTCTGCTGTCTTCTAACGCTTTAATTGGAATAATGGTACTCGGGATGATATCAGCAACATGTTGTACTGCTTTTGGTATATCTTGAGACATATCAACACCAAAAAATTCAAAAATATCAGTGACGACACGGTTAAACTCAATATTTAACTTTTCAAAAATAGCTGGTGTTATTGCATCAATAATTGCAAACAACCAAGGTAAATCAACATCGCTATATACCTCTGGTTGGAAGCTTGAGATATTGTGCTCAGGAATTAACTCATTAGTGAACACATTATACTTTCCTTTAACGACCATATTATTATATTTAATATGAATGTATATATGGATCCGCAGGCCTAACTGATACTTGCGTAACTTTCCTACACCATGAATATTAAAGTTACTAAAAGTGACAGGCACAAATCCATCAGCGTCGACCACGCCATTAATGCTCATTTTCATTGGGCCATCAAGCTCAGCTGAAATGTTTTTTACATTGGCATCAGCTTGTGCTGCGGCGTTATTGACAAATTGAGTGATCATCTCTTTGAAGTTATGCTCTAATTTATCAATTTGTGGATTTATTTGATTAGCAAACTGCTCGTATGCTTCTCTTGGTGCACCATTGGGAGAAATCAAGCATTCGCCATTGGAGTTCATTAACACCATAGGAATGATGTTATGGCTGCCAGTGCCGATATTGGCGGTTGCACGCCGACAAGAAGGAGAATCCCATGTAATACTTGATGTGCTCACAGACTGAGTTGATGTGGGTTTTACATCACCAGTTGAATACTTTAGATTGCTTGCATGGATCGTTTGAGCGAAAAGAGACCCAAAAAGTGCCAATGCGGGTATAACTAATTTCATCGTAATTTCCTGTTTTTTTTGATTGTAAATGTTTTATGTTGATTGCTTAGAAACGGATACTGATCAATCCCAGTTTGATCCAATTGCGTTCATCGCGAATTTCAAAATTTTCATGATCCATGATCATGGTGTACTTCACTCGCTCACCAACACGACGGTTATTTAGCGACTTTATAGGCACAATAGACTGCGGGATTGTTTGGGCCACATGTTGAATTGCTTGCGGTACTTTACGGCTCATATCGACCCCTAAAAACTCGAATGTATCGATGACGATTCTATTAAACTCACGGTTAATTTTTTCAATGATAGGTGGCGTTAACTTATCAAGAATACGTAGGAAAAAAGGTAATTTAACATCGGTATAAACACGTGGACGAAAGTGCGATAAGTTGTTTTGAATGGTGATTGTATGGGTATTTACATTGTAGTGACCTTTTAAAGAGACATTCTCATACTTAACGTGCAAATAGATTGAAATACCCATACCCAGCTGGTACTTTTTCATTTTTCCAATACCGTGGATATCGAAATTATTCAGTGTCACAGGCACGGTACCATTGCTGCTTACCACCCCATCAATCTTCATATGGATACTCCCTTCAACACGCGCGGTAATACTTTTGACACTCGCATCGGCTTGCGCTGAGGCATTGTAAACGTATTGGGTGATGGTCTCTTTGAAGTTATGCTCAATCAGGTTGATTTGTGGTTTAACCACATCACGCACGCTGTTATAAAGCTCTGCAACTTCTGGTCCTGCAGTAAAGCCAGGTACGTAGCAGTTATTGTTTTGCATTACGATAACGACTTTTCTACCAGGGCCTAGAATGGATCCTAATTGATCGCAGGTACTGGAGGCGCTGGCGTAGTCATTACTGCGCGCTTCTAGTACATCATCTGCGGTAACGGCTAAGGTGGTGCAGGATGTGCACGCGAGTAACGTCAGTATTTTTGATAACAATTTCATGTTAGTCCTTTATGTTGAGTTTAATGGTTAATTATTCTGCTAGCGATTTTAAAAATGCGAGCTTCTGTTTTTCATGGGCGGATGGCTGATAATCCTGCCGGTCCAATCCGTCTATGTAAAAATCGTTTATGTCATACTGTTTAACTTTTGAATCTCCAAATTGTGCTTTTTCGCCGGGTAATGAACTCATTTTTTCAATTACAAACTGAGTCAAAATGAACTGTGTTGCCGTGCTAGCAGAGCTTTGCTGAAAGAACACCGATTGATGTGCCGCCAATTTAATTGTTTGTAAGCCATCTTTTAAACGCGCTTTTGAGACTAAATGAGAAATAGGATTATTATCTTGGTCTAGTAAGTTTGCTCTGACTCGGTAAATGCCTTTTTGGTGAACATCAAGTGTCAGGTCAAACACCATATCAGCGTGTTTGGTATAGGGAGGGTGAACCTTAACTAACGTTGCTGAGGGAGCTTGATATTGAAAGTTGGCAACTAAGTTAACTTTGTCTTCTGGCGTTTGTGCCTTTACGGTTAAAGACAAGGATGCTGGCCAGTTTGATTTGCCTGCAATTTTACCACTGTAAACCCCGTTTACAGGTGTTACTTGAACCTGACTTAGAACGGTGCTGCTTGCTTGTTCTGAAATGATAATTTGTGCCGTGGTAATATCACCAGTTAGTAAGTATTCAATCGTTTCGGGCGGGTGATATCTATATTTACTCAGCGCCAAAGAGATTTCACTGCCGGTATCGTTGGTGGGCATTTTTATCGGATAAAAGTGATTCGGGTTTAGTAACGTAAAGTCATTGTGTGACAATGGTTGTGAGTATGGCGGAAACGTTAATGTATGCGCATACATAGGCACGATATTTTGGGCTGCTTGTGCAAGAGGGAGTGCTTGCTTATTTATTATTTCAGTTGTTTTTAATGCAGGTTGCGCCACTTTAGGTGGCAACGTTATATCTGAATTTTGCGTGTCAACAGTTGATACGTTCGGTGTAGTGACCCCCGTATTTTGGTCCAACCACACATAGCCGACAAGTGCCATTATGAATAGCAGAGAAAAAACTAATACGTATTTCTTCATAGTTTGATACTTCGTAAAAAGTGGCAATCATCATGATTGCCACACGGTCCAAATAGATTAAAGCGAGTTCAAAATAAGAGTTGAATAGCTTTGTTGCTTAGATTCACTTACCAAACGGTAAGTTTTTTTCCAAAACCAGCTTCCCGTGGTTTTTTCATATGTGTTGTATGAAATGTTTTTGTAACCCGGTAAGTTGATTTGAGTTGTTGCTGGCGCAACCGTACCTTGGTATGCAGAGTCGGTAATGTTGCCGTGACTATATTCATCACTCATTAGCAGTGGGTAGTGATATGGCATGAACCCAGATACTGCGTCACTTTGTGATTTAAGGTGGCCGTCTAAATCAATATTACTTGAGCAGCTACCAAAGCTATCTGCACGGCTTGCACCACATGATGAGTGTGTCGCAACTACACCGTCATCATTACCAGCGATGAAAGGAGAGGTGAGATTTAGGAAGTCGCTGTCATCAGCGACGAAGCGTAAACGAGGTGCATTATCGCTTGGTAGTTGTGCTGTTTGACGTGCATTATTAACTTTCAAATCATGTAATACGCCTAAACCACTTTGCGGGATTTCCCCTAACCACAACTCAATAGCCTGTCTCACTAAACTGCCAACAGCGGACGGATCTGTTGCTGCGTTGACTGCGATATCGGCAAGCTCACTGCCACCGCCTGCGCCTGCCAAGTCAAATGTAGCCACGATATTAAGTGGCTGCATAGATGCATTTTCTAGCCAGTTTGCTTGATTATCTAAAATATAGCGTGCGACAAGATCGCCCGTTGAGTGGGTTACAAATACACACCCTGGGTTACAGACATTGTCACGTGATAATTGCTGTAGTTTTGGCCAAATATAATCAGTGGCTATTTTGCCTTCAAGACGTTCATATGATGGCCAGTCAATACGCTCATCAGCGTGATTTAACCAAAATGATGACCAGTATTGCTCTCCGTCTAACGCAACGTCAGTATTGCTTGCATTTGCTAATTGGTCTGCTTGAAAACCATGAATGAGAATGGTTTTGTATTGACCGGCATAAGCCGTTTGAGTAGCGCAGCTTAGCAAGGCAATTGAGCCAAATATCAGCGTTAAAGGTTTTTTCAGTAAACTCATTTTTAAATCTCCGTATAGTATTTTTAGTTTATTTTTCAATATCCTTTTGCTTTTAGAGCACAGCGAGTCGCCAATAGTGGTCACACTATCGGTATTCTCAGCAACTAAATGCAGTGGGAGGGGAATTCACTAATTACATATGTTATTTATTTGCTGTAATTAGTTGTGTTAAATAGCAAGCGAGCAGAGCTTGCTATTTAAGTCTTACACCGCCGTTATGCTGAACTCGTTTCAGTTTCCCCAGAGGTTAATTCAACAAATAAATCAATGGTGCGCTCGCTACGACTTACGAATGGGTTACTTCTGTCCCATACATAACCTGCTAACACAGAAGTGATTTGGCGTTTGATTTTTTCTGGTTTATCGACGCTAAAAAATAACGATTTAAGCCTGCCGTCGTACCAGCTGTCGATATAAGTACGCATTACATCGATGCCTGACAGCATGTGTTGCTGGTAGTCTTGCTCCCAGTCAACTTGCTCGCCATTAAGCTCTTTTGTGACTAAATCTGCTGCGACCGCACCAGATTCGATGGCAAACATAACACCCGCAGAAAACACGGGATCGATAAACTCACTGGCATTACCGGTTAACACGTAGTTTTTACCGTATAGCTGTTTGATGCCTTTTGAGTAGCCATGGATGGCTTTTGGCGCCATACATAGAGTAAGCCCTTCGATCATTTGTGAGGCATTTTCATTTTGCGACAGTAGCGTGAGGAAATGCGTTTCATCATCACCGTCTGGACTTTTTAATACCTCAGGGTTTCCAACAAAGCCGACTGATACACGGCCATCAGAGAATGGAATAAACCAAATCCACACATCTTCTGCATGCACTAAAATGGTCACTTTGCCATTTTCTTCACCTTCGACAACCCCATTTTCAGGCTTGAACTGGGCAAAGATAGTCCCTCTGACAGGCGATGATGACGGTTCATTGAGGTCTAAGTGATTCGCTAAGACTCGACCATAGCCACTCGAATCTACAACAAATTTACTTTGGACTTCTTTATGAGTACCAGCTTCATCAACCACTTGAACGATAGGGTGCTCTGGTTCGAAGTTAACATTGGTCACAGTGGTACCAAATTCGATATTAACCCCCATTTTTTGAACTTCTAGTGCGAGTACGTTATCAAAGTCATCACGTGGTACTTGCCAAGTCCATGTCCATCCCTCGGTATAGTTATTCGAAAAATCAAAAAACTCTTGAAATGGGCCCTGCTTAAAGTTGGCGCCTATCTTTTTTTGATAACCGCGTTCAAGTAACGCAGGCATAAAGCCGGCATCTTCAAGGTGTGCCATACTTTGTGGTAATAAGCTTTCACCGATCACATAGCGGGGAAAGTGACTGCGTTCAACTATTTTGACTGTTAAGCCTGATTTGGCTAATTTAGCCGCTGTCATAGTTCCTGCTGGTCCAGCACCAATAATGAGTACGTCTACGAATTCCTTGATCATTAAGTATTCCTTAATCGCTTGAATATTATTAAAAATAAATACAACAAATTAAATACTGTGGTGTGGAATAACTAACCTTCTTAAAACTTGAAATGCTAGCCATCCCACCATGTTTGTTGTATTAATGTCCTGTTGCCCTGTTAAGAGGCGAGTGTGTTTAAAAGTGTTGTAACTTGTATGATGTCCTCTGGATTTTTTATCCAATCATTATGATTGGATTTCAAAGTCAAAATACTCGGCTGTGAAGTGTCGACGACTTCATTCAAAAAGCTATCAGGGACTGTTAAGTAGTAATTAAGTAAATGCTCCACTAATAACTGCTTATCCCGATCTTCAGCGTTTTCGTTTGGTATCACTTTGCTGGTCGCCTTAAGCACAACCGTATGAGCGTTGGTTATTAACTTGTTAGCGGGGGTATATTCGTAGTTAATTTTGTCTGGTATCACATCGGCTAAATGCGGGTGAGTGTTGAATATCTCATTATTTACCATGTGGTAATTGAAACACGGGTCTGCAAACACCAAATGACTGACCTTATCACCTGCATATTCTAATTGTTTCGCGATTTCCACAGCGAGCGTTGCACCAAAGCTCCAACCAAATAATCGATATGGACCTTGTGGCTGGAGTTGCTTGATGTGCTGTACATATTGGCTTGCTAGCCTTGAAAAGTCATAAAATTGAACGGCAAACTCACCACCTTGCTGAGTCTGTGCGGCATAAATATTGTTAAAACAATGGCAAGGGCCTTGTAGTTTTGGTACAAGCGAGTTGATATAGCTTTCTGCACCACCCCCTCCAGGAGGCAGCAAGAACCAGGGAGTAGAGGGTTGATCGAGGTTATAGCTTAGCACTGAGTCAATATCTGATAAGGTGGTTAAGCCGCCTTGAGCAGCTGCGTCACATGCTTCCTTGATAACTTGCTCTAACGCGGTTTTAAACTGGTTTTTAAATGTGTCACTTTGCGCATCACTGAGTCGACTGGCAATACTAACTTGCAATTGACCAACTCGAACTTCTGCATTGATAATTAAGGCCATTAAATCGACATTACGCGGATCACTGGCCAAACCGGCGGACTCGGACAGCAGGGATAGCCCCTCACTTTTTGATGATTTCTTCGTATCTAATTGGCCTAAATAGTTAAAACTAATGTTTGGTAGCGCACTGGTATTTAAAAGCTGTTTAGAATTTAACACACCAAACCCAATGCCCTTATCTGGAATATTTCTCAGCATTTCTTTGGTATTAATAATGGTATCGGCGATTGTATGTTGTGACGAGAGCCGCACAGGGTACATGCTGGTAAACCAGCCAACGGTGCGAGAGATATCGATATTTTCTGCTAATTGCTCTCTACCGTGACCTTCCAAGGTAATATGACTTGATGTTTGGTCAAACGTTTTATTGAGTGCCAAAGATAAGGCTGCTAACAATAAGTCATTAATTTCGGTGCTAAAGCCTTTGGGGGCTTCTCTAAGGAGCTTATGCGTCAGGTGAGTATCAAAGCTAAAATGTGTGCGTACCACTTCTTGTGCAATTGGTGCTGTAGATATGTTTGTACACACGTCGTTCCAATAAGGCTGTTGTTGCTCAAAAGGGTATTGCTCTAACGTCGTTGCCCATTGTCTATAGCTGCTGGTTTTTTCCGAGATAGGCGCATTTAACAGAAACTTACTGAGATCTTCAATTAAGATCCGCCACGAAATACCATCAATAATTAAATGGTGAAAAGCCAGATACAGTTTAGATGTGTTATCGACATGGTTATTGAGCACAGCACAACGCCACAATGGCCCCTTTTGCAAGTCAAATTGGCTTTGCATCGTGGTTAACTTGGTTTGAACATCGTTGTCATCAAGGTGAGTAACATCCACAATTACTAAGCTTGGAGACGGGCAACATTCTAAATTTTGGTAGTTTTGGATGACCCCTTCGTTGTCAAACGTATACTGTGCGCGCAACATATCATGGTGAGAATGTAACCATGATATGGCGTCATTAACGCGCGTTATGTCTGTCTGTTCGGGTAGCTGTATCAAACAAGATTGATTGAAATGCGCTGGCTTTGCGAATTGTTGTTCAAAGAACCACTTTTGAACTGGCAGTAAGCCTGCTTCTCCTTCTAACACCCCTTCTTCACGTTCTATTTCAATACATGGGTCTTTCGAATTGATCTGCTGCGTTAATTGGCGAATAGTTGGCTGCTCAAATATATCTCTTGTAGTGAGCTGGTAGCCACTTTGTTTGATTGCTGACATCAATTGAATACTGATAATTGAGTCGCCGCCGATTTGGAAAAAATTATCATCAATACTGACTTTATCCAGGCCCAGCAAATGGCACCAAATTTTAGCAAGCGTCTGTTCTACTTCATTGCGTGGTGCAACGAATAATGCTTCAGTTGAGAAGTTGGGTTCAGGGAGTGCACGTTTATCGATTTTTCCATTCACAGTCATTGGTAATGAAGCAATCGCTTGAATGGCCGAGGGCATCATATAACTCGGAATTCTTTGCGTTAATTGTTGTGAGATGACGGCAGCATCAAATGGTGCATTGTCGTCTATCACGACATAAGCGACAATACGTTTAAACTCCTCATTAGAGAAGACTTGCACCGTTGCTGTGAGGATGTTGTCACATTGTTGTAGTGCGTTTTCAATTTCGCCTAATTCAATACGATAGCCGCGAATTTTTACTTGAAAATCATTTCGGCCAATATATTCTAGCTGCCCATCTTGACTCCATTTAACTAAATCACCACTTTTATACATGCGGTTCATACCGCGCTGCAGATGTTCCGGTGTTGCAAATGGATTGATTAAGAAAACAGAGTCAGTCAAATCAGGCCTGTTTACATAACCACGTGCCATGCCAACGCCGCCTATATACAACTCGCCAACAACACCAGGCGGTAGTAGGTTGCCAGCAGGCGATAACACCAAGGCTTGTTTATTATTAAGCGCACGACCAATAGGGGCTGATGAGGTATTACTGCTGAGCTTGCAGATGGTGGCGTAAACAGATGTTTCTGTTGGGCCGTAAGCATGGTACATCGTGAGCTTAGGTGCAATTTCTTGAATTAACTTCACTTTATCTAAGTCTACTTGTTCACCACCAAAATTGATTTGCTTTAATGGGGTATCGACAAAAAAGGTGGTACTGGCAAAGCGGTTTAACAAGGCGGTTGTCATGAACAAAGTATCAATGTTGTTTTCAATACATCTGATTCTTAATGAGTCAGGGTCAACAACGTTACCATGGTCAATCAGATGCATTGTGCCCTGATTACAGAGGGTTACAAAGCAGTCAAAGATGAAAGCGTCAAAGGTTATGCTCGACAAGCTCGCAACATTTTGTAGTAGGTTATGGTCTATAATGCTTGAATCGGTGGCAAAGGAAACGAGGTTTTGATGACTTATTTCGACGCCTTTTGGATTGCCTGTAGTCCCTGATGTATAGATGATATAAGCAAGATCGTGTGGGGCCCTAGGTATACTCAAAGGGGTTAATTGTGTGTATTCCGATTCATGGTGAGTATCAGATAATATGCTTATTACTGTCTGACTTTCACCCGCCAAGCAGCTTTGTAAAGACGCTTGTGTGTCGTGTTGGGTTATCGCAACTTTTGCCTGACAATCATTTGCGATGTACTGCACACGCTGTGCGGGAAAATCTGGTGAGATAGGCACATAGCAGCCACCGGCTTTTAATATCGCTAATATGGCGACAATCGAGTCTATTCGCTTATTATGAAACAGTATAACTGGGAAGTCGTCATTATCAGAAACCGCTTGAGCGCGCTTAACCTCAATTAAGCGGAGTGCTAAGCGGGTAGAGCGTATTTCTAAATCTTCATAGCTTATTCGATCGTTATTGCAAACCACTGCGTCACGCATTTGTGACTGTCTACTAAGGTGCGTTATTAATTCATGCGCGGTGGTGTCATGTGGGAAATCTGCGAAGGTATTATTCCAATCAGCTAAAATCTGAGTCTGTTGCTCAGCTGTGCATATGTCAATGTGTGCATGCTCTAGGTTAGGCTTTTGCCCTATCTGAGCAAGAATAAGTAACAATTGATCTATTAATACTGTCGCCTGTGAGTGTGCAAGCCACTGTTGGTTATACTGCAAAGTAATATCAAGACTTTCGGTCTCTTTTACCACAAGCGTTAACGGAAATTCTACACGTTCTGCGCTGGCTGAAAACTGCCACTTTTTCGCTTGTTGCTGCGCTTGCGGATCATCCATGCTGGGATAGTTTTCAAATACAAGCAGACTATGAAATAAACGTTCGCCGTTATTTTGTAATTCAGCGAGACCAATATTACTGTGGCTATTTAATTCTAAAATCGCATTTTGGATAGTGGTGAGCTGTTCAGAAATACTGTGCTTGTTATCCCAATTAATCGCCAATGGTAGGGTATTAATATAGGCACCAACACTTTGCTCAACATTAGGTACAGGCATCTCTCTGCCGGCAACGACAGTGCCTACAATTGTTTGTTCGTCCCGTGTGTAAATTTGCACGAGTTTGTGCCACGCCAATTGAATTGCACTATTAAGCGTCACCGCTTGTTTACTACAAATATTCTGTAATGCACCGTAGTGATGATTGGGTAAACGAGTGCTAATCTCGTTTGCCGTAGTATTTACACGTGATTTCTCCAAGTCGACCGTGATGGAAAACATACTGTTTAAATCATTTGCTGCAACGAACTCTTTCGTCTTCTTTTGCCAGAATTTACGCGTTTGGGTTTGCGTATCTCGCAGGTGAGCTTGCGCTAAATGGTAGGCTTCATCAGGTATCACCGAAGGTACAACATCACGCAGTAATGCGCTGTAATACTGATGCACACATTGCATGAGTATTGGGCCACTCCAGCCATCACAAATGCTATGATGCTCGGTTTTTAAAAGTCTGTAGTGTTGCTCGGTATGTTTGATTAGTTTGAGTTTTAATAGCCCAGGTTGAGAGAAATCAAATGGGGTATGTAACATCTCATACTCTAACTTCTCTATTTCTTGGTTATGTAGCTCTGGCGAGAGATGAGTTAAATCAACGACGTCATAATTGTGTGTATCAACACCGGCCTCTTTACTGATGATTTGCACAAGCGCTTGCTGATAATCATAAGCGGTGCGCAATGCGGGATACCGCATAGAAGTCAAAACCCAAGCTTGACGATATTTTTCTAGATTAATTTCGTCAAAATATTGCATTTGAGATTGAACTCGATACGCCACATCTTCGGGATAGCTCAGTTGATGCAGCACAAAGCCCTGCTGTAAATTATTGGCAGGATAGAGGGCTTCAATAGCATAGCGGTGCTGTAAAGATTGCAAGTGTGACATTGATATGTTGGTTAACTTATAGTCACTTGGAGTGTTTGTACTACCTAATTTGGCTTGCTCACAACAGAGTTCAATCGTTGTCAGTAACTGCTGTTCGAACTCAGCAAGGAACTGTTGCGTTTGGTTATTATTAAGCTGACTATTGACGTTAATGGTCAAACTATCGGCTATCACAGCGGCATTGATATCCAGGGCGAATTCAGAGGTGTTTATTGGTGAAATTGCACTGCCAGAGTGCTTATCTACTAAGTATGCACCGTCAGGTTTTTTCTGTTTGCTGTTATTACCTACTTGACCAAGATAGTTAAAGCAAATGGTGGGTAATGAGCCAGTAAGTTGTTCTGAGAAATAACATGGACCAAAACCAACGCCGTTGTCAGGAATTGCACTTAGCGCCTCTTTTATGTCAATAATCGTTTGTGTTTCACTGTCACGGGTTGTTAACAGTACGGGGTAAATCGATGTAAACCATCCAACGGTACGAGAGACATCTAGCGCGTCATCAATGGCTTCACGTCCATGTCCTTCCAGCATCACTAAGTTGTTTTTATTGCCTGTTAATTTGGTCAATGTGCTAGAAAGTGCACTTAGGATCAGATCTCTAGGTTGCGTGTTAAAGCCATGGTTAGCTTGCGTAACAAATAGGTTAGATGTGGTTTGGCTTAAAGTTAATTGCACTTGCTGTTGCGATGCAATTGGCTGCAATGGTGCGCTATTATGATCTAATATTTTTTGCCAATACACGCGCTGCTTAGAATGCTCCGTAAGGTAGTTATTGAGACCTGTTTGCCATTGGCGGTAACTACTGGTTTTGTTATTAGCTAGGTTTTTACCCGTTAACAACGTGTTGAGGTCCTCAATAATGATCCGCCAAGATACAAAGTCGATAATGAGATGATGAAAAGCACACAATAGATAATCAGTATTGTTTGCGATGTCAGACAGTTTGGCCACCTGCCATAATGGTCCCGTTTTTAAATTGAATTCACTCTGCAGCTGTGTGGCTAATGCGTGATATTGATCGTCGTTTAACTCTGAGATATCTCGTTCGATAATATTCGGTACAGAGAAATGCGCTTGATATTGTTGTACCACGCCCTCATCAGAGTCTAGAAATTGGCACCGAAGAATATCATGTTGCTCTGCGAGTTTAATGAATGCGTTATGCAGCGTTTCACAGCTGACTAAAGGCGGCAGCGCTAACACAAAAGTTTGGTTCCAGTGATTCTCATTGGCTAACTTTTTATTGAAAAACCAGTGTTGAATGGGGAGCAATTCAAATGTGCCAGTGAGCATACCTTGTTCAGCATCAATATGACGCTGGGTTGTATTACTTGTTTTTAGCAAGTACGCCAGACGTGCTGGCGTAGGTGCGTTGAAAACATCTTTTACTTGCAGTTGTATATCTTGCTCTCTTAACTGAGACACAAGTTGAATACTGACAATGGAATCTCCCCCAATTTGGAAGAAGTTATCTTCAATGCCGACTTGTTCAATTCCCAAAACCTCCTGCCAGATGTCACACAGTTGTTGCTCTAGCTCATTACGAGGTGCAACGTAGTTGTTCTCATCAGTGAAGGTGGGAGTAGGGAGCGCAGCTCTATTGAGTTTCCCGTTGCCAGTTAATGGCAGGTCTTCAATTATAGTGAAGCTACTAGGCACCATATATTCAGGCAGCTGCTGCGATAAACTGACGCGTAATTGTGCAATGTCTACCTCGTCAGCATTGTGCGGCACGATATAGGCAGCTAAAGCTTGGCCTGCATTGTGTGCTACATCAATCACCACCGCATTTTTAAGTTCAGGAAGTGCACTTAATACGGCACTTATCTCACCGAGTTCAACACGATAGCCCCTGATTTTAACCTGCTCATCGTTACGACCTAAGTATTGAATATCGCCGTTATTCAACCAACGCGCTAAGTCACCGGTTTTATACAGTCGTGTATGGTTAGGTTGATGAGAGAACGGATTAGCAATAAAGCGTTCTTGATTGAGCTCGTCACGATTTAAATATCCTTTAGCGACACCACAACCCGAAATATAGAGTTCACCCGGCGCACCAATAGGCACAGGTAATAAGGCATCAGATAATACATGCAACTGCACATTACTGTAGGGTTTACCAATGCCCTGATGTTGGCGCGGATAGGCTTGCGCGAGCATCGCGCCAACGGTGGCTTCGGTTGGGCCGTATTCATCAAAGATGGCATCGCAATAGGGGGCGAGTGTTTGTACACTTTGCTCAGTGAGGGCTTCGCCCCCAAGCATGAGCGTTGCAACTTGAGTGTCACTGTCAGGGAAAATAGATAATGCCAAACTCGGGGTGGTTTTAACAAACTGTACATTAAGCGTACGGATATGGTCGCGGTAAGCGTCGACATCGAGAATATCACCGGTATATAAGCAGATCTGTTGTCCGTGTAACAGCGGGCATAAAGTGGTGGTAACAGATAAGTCAAAACAGTAGTTAGATGAGAAGTCGATACGTTGGTATTGTTTGCCAAGAGCGTGTGTTAACGCATCAAGGTAATACAGTGCATTACGCTGACTTAGCATGACACCTTTTGGTGTGCCAGTGGTCCCAGAGGTGTAAATGATATAGGCCAAACGCTCGAGGTTATTAGGTCGAGTCAGGGTAATATCGACCAATGGGTCGGTACACAGGTCCACATTAATACACTGAGCTTGGTCAAGCATCGGTGCCAAAGTATCACAGAGTGTTGTATCAGTGAGTACTAAAGCTGTTTGTGTATCTTCTAAAATAAACTCAACACGAGAGTGTGGGTATTGAGGAGATACAGGCACATAAGCGCCACCGGCTTTAAGAGTGGCCAATATGGCAACGAGCATGTTGACGCTGCGTTCAAAATACAATGCGATGGGACAATCAGCAGGTAAGCAGGTGTCGGCATCAGGGTGAGATTCAATAATATAGGCTGCGAGGGTATCTGCCCGGTGATTGAGGGCTTGATAGCTCAAGGTCTCGCCGTCAGCGGTTGCAATGGCAATGGCATTCGGTGTTGCTTGGGCGTGCTGCTCAAATAATGTTGCTAGGTCGAAGGTCGCATCGAACGCTCGCTCAGTGTTATTCCAGTTTTGTAGTAAAGCGTGCTCATGATTTAATAGCCCTGCTACGGTAGAAATAGGCTGAGTTTCATCGTCTAATAGTTTATCGAGCATGCACACAAACCGCTCGCTAAGGGCCTCGATAAACGGCTTTGAATATACCGCAGTACTATAATTTAAATCACCGAAAACACCTGAATCGGCATTTTGTAACAGTAAGCTGATATCAAACTTTGCCACTTTATGAAGCGCTTTTATTTGTTCTTGAGGAACGGGCGCAAACAACTGTTGGCTATCTTCGCTATTATTGGCGAACTGTTCTAGGCTAAACATCACTTGAAATAAAGGGTGTTGCGCAGGATCTCTGGTTAATTTGAGTGCATCGATCAGCTTATCAAAAGGTAAGTCTTGATGGTTTTTAGCTTCAATGAGTGTTTGGTGTGTTTGTTTTATAAGTTCTACCCAATTTAACGCTGGGTTTGCAGATATCTTGAGTGGTAAACTATTTACAAGAAAGCCGACTAAGTTTTGAGTTTTAGAGTAATGGCGATTATCAGATGGAGTCCCAACAATGATTTCAGATTGATTACTTACTTTATTTAAAGTGAGTGCCCATGCGCTGATTAATACGACATATAAACTTGTTTCATGGCGCTGCGCGAGATCTTTTAGTTTATCTGAACGAGTTTTACCAAGCTGTATTGGGTGATCAGCACCTTGGTAACAAAACTCTTTAGGTCGATTTAAGTCGCTGTGTAATGTCAGTTGTTCAACACCATCAAATTGTGATACCCAGTAATCGAGCAGTTGCTCAAGCGTTTCACCTTCTAGGTGATTTCTTTGCCAATTGGCATAATCGCGATAAGTTAACTCAACAGCAGGGAGTTGCACTTCTTTACCGGCTTCACGCATATAATATGCTTGATGTAGATCCCGCATAAATATCTCTGTAGACCAGCCATCAAAAGCAATGTGATGCCAAATGAATAGCAAGTATTGTTTCGTGTCTGTATGCCAGGCTAATACTCTAATACTTGCTTCATTATTTAAGTCGAAAGGCGTATGAATCGCTTCTTGTACTACAGCGTTTAAAGCATCATGTTCGTTATCTATTAAGCGACTTTGCAATTCTAGGGTGTAATCAATTAGGGTTTGATAGTCGCCGTTTTGATCGCTTTTAAAAACGGTTCTGAGTGCATCATGACGTGTTACCACATGTGTGATAGCTTGCTGCAATATATCGATAGAGGTATGGTCATCTAGCGCGACTAAATATGGAATATGATAGGCGCTGGTCCCTTGTTCGAGTTGTTCAATAAACAATAAGCGTTCTTGCGCAAAAGAAAGTGGTGCACGATTGAGCTCTGTTAGCTGGTTAAACAGCTGCTTAGAAAACACCTTCCGATGCTCTAAAAACTGCATTAGCTGAGGCTTGTGTGCTTTTAATTTACCAATCAATGCAGCATCAGGCGTGGTGTTTCCAAAAGATAACTCAAGACCACCATCTTGTAACCAGATTGATAGATTATTCTGCTTTAGCTCATTCAATAGCGACAACATAGTTATATCCTTATGCTATTTGTTTGTTCTTCAATATCTGAATTATTGGGTACGTCAATGTCAGGCCCTTGTGCTTGGGTATGACAATTATCAGCAATCGCAGCAACAGTTTTGTGTTCAAATAAAACGGTAATTGGAATTGATAATGACAGTGTTTTGTTACACTGGTTCATTAAACGGATTGCTGTAATTGAGTCGCCACCAAGGCGGAAGAAGTTATCTTCAATGCCGACTTGTTCAATTCCCAAAACCTCCTGCCAGATGTCACACAGTTGTTGCTCTAGCTCATTACGAGGTGCAACGTAGTTGTTCTCATCAGTGAAGGTGGGAGTAGGGAGCGCAGCTCTATTGAGTTTCCCGTTGCCAGTTAATGGCAGGTCTTCAATTATAGTGAAGCTACTAGGCACCATATATTCAGGCAGCTGCTGCGATAAACTGACGCGTAATTGTGCAATGTCTACCTCGTCAGCATTGTGCGGCACGATATAGGCAGCTAAAGCTTGGCCTGCATTGTGTGCTACATCAATCACCACCGCATTTTTAAGTTCAGGAAGTGCACTTAATACGGCACTTATCTCACCGAGTTCAACACGATAGCCCCTGATTTTAACCTGCTCATCGTTACGACCTAAGTATTGAATATCGCCGTTATTCAACCAACGCGCTAAGTCACCGGTTTTATACAGTCGTGTATGGTTAGGTTGATGAGAGAACGGATTAGCAATAAAGCGTTCTTGATTGAGCTCGTCACGATTTAAATATCCTTTAGCGACACCACAACCCGAAATATAGAGTTCACCCGGCGCACCAATAGGCACAGGTAATAAGGCATCAGATAATACATGCAACTGCACATTACTGTAGGGTTTACCAATGCCCTGATGTTGGCGCGGATAGGCTTGCGCGAGCATCGCGCCAACGGTGGCTTCGGTTGGGCCGTATTCATCAAAGATGGCATCGCAATAGGGGGCGAGTGTTTGTACACTTTGCTCAGTGAGGGCTTCGCCCCCAAGCATGAGCGTTGCAACTTGAGTGTCACTGTCAGGGAAAATAGATAATGCCAAACTCGGGGTGGTTTTAACAAACTGTACATTAAGCGTACGGATATGGTCGCGGTAAGCGTCGACATCGAGAATATCACCGGTATATAAGCAGATCTGTTGTCCGTGTAACAGCGGGCATAAAGTGGTGGTAACAGATAAGTCAAAACAGTAGTTAGATGAGAAGTCGATACGTTGGTATTGTTTGCCAAGAGCGTGTGTTAACGCATCAAGGTAATACAGTGCATTACGCTGACTTAGCATGACACCTTTTGGTGTGCCAGTGGTCCCAGAGGTGTAAATGATATAGGCCAAACGCTCGAGGTTATTAGGTCGAGTCAGGGTAATATCGACCAATGGGTCGGTACACAGGTCCACATTAATACACTGAGCTTGGTCAAGCATCGGTGCCAAAGTATCACAGAGTGTCGTATCACTGAGTACTAATGCTGTTTGTGTATCTTCTAAAATAAACTCAACACGAGAGTGTGGGTATTGAGGAGATACAGGCACATAAGCGCCACCGGCTTTAAGAGTGGCCAATATGGCAACGAGCATGTTGACGCTGCGTTCAAAATACAATGCGATGGGACAATCAGCAGGTAAGCAGGTGTCGGCATCAGGGTGTGATTCAACAATATAGGCTGCGAGGGTATCTGCCCGGTGATTGAGGGCTTGATAGCTCAAGGTCTCGCCGTCAGCGGTTGCAATGGCAATGGCATTCGGTGTTGCTTGGGCATGCTGCTCAAATAATGTTGCTAGGTCGAAGGTAGCATCGAACGCTCGCTCAGTGTTATTCCAGCTTTGTAGTAATGATTGCTGTTTGAGTGTTTGCGTAGCAAGCTGAGAATGAGGCTGTTCAGGGTTTGCACATAGCTTTGATAAGATCAGACTTAATTCATTCAGTAAGTCATTGGCCCTAACTGTGGTTAACCAGTTGGGATTGAAGTGCATTTTGAACGACAGTGAATCGCCTTCTTGTTGTGCAACAACGGATAAGGGGTAATCCCCTTTTTCGATTGACTCTCTAAAGTGCCAAGCGCCAGTTGTCTCAGGTGCCGGGTAGTTTTCAAATACGAATAGAGAATGAAATAAGCGTTCTCCATTATTTTGTAAGCGAGATAAAGATACGTCGCTGTGGCTATTAAGTGACGCAACACGCTTTTGTATTTGTTTGAGTATGTCTCTACAGCTGGCATCGGCAGGCCAATCAATTGCCAAAGGTAAGGTGTTGATGAACAACCCCACAGCTTGCTCTATCCCTTGTACTGGAATTTCTCGACCTGAGACGGTTGTACCAACAATCGTTTGCTCATCTGCACTATAAATTGCAATGAGTTTGTGCCATGCAAATTGTAAGGCCGCGTTTAATGTTACCCCTTGTTGTTGACACACACTTTGTAATTGCTGCAGCGGTTCACCTTGCAGTTGCAGTTCAACGCACTCAACCTGTTCTAGAGTCCGATTAATATTAAAATCGATGGTATTATCGAGTAATGCGTTAATGGCATTGGCATTGCCAAATCGTTGTTTTTCTTGCTGCCAGAATGACTGTGATCTATCCGCATGCTTTAGGTAATATGCCTGTGCATTCAAATAGGTTAATTGCTCTGTTACGTTAGGGATATTGCCATCTAGCAGTTGTCGGTAATGTTGCGACACCGCTTGTAACAACATCGGCCCACTCCAACCATCGTTGATACTGTGATGTTCTGTTTTGATTAATGTGAAATGATTGGCTTGTTGCTTAATGAGCTTAAAGCGTATCAATCCGGGCTGTTGTAAATTGAACCCAATTTGGCGATCCTGCTGTTGTAGCTGGGTTATTTCTCGTTCGATACAGTTACGGTCTAAATGACTTAAATCAATGATTTCAAAGTTATTGTGGTCAATACTTGGCTGCTTAGTGACAACTTGCAGTAACGTCTCTTGCCAATCGAAAGCAGTTCTTAAAATAGGGAACTGCTGTGAGGTGTAATGCCAAGCTTTAATAAACAATTCGACATTCAGTGTTTGTTTTATGTCCATAACCAACTGAACACGGTAAGCATCATCGTTAGGGTAGTTGACACTATGATAAATAAAGCCTTGTTGTAGACTATTCGCAGGGTAAATTGTTTGAATGTCGTATTTAGCTTGTAGGCTTTGCAAGTGCTGCCAAGAAAGATCTTTTATCCCATAATCAGCCGGTGTATTCAAGGTACAAATCTGTGCTTGTTTACATGCAGTATCAATAACTTGATGTAACGCAGACTTAAAATGTTCTAAAAACGCTAAGGTGTGATTCTGATCGAGCTTTGACACGACCGAGAAGTCCAATTGACCATTCCTTACGGCGCCATTGATGTTTAATAGCAATGGGCTGTTAGCCTGCGCATTTTCTTGTGTCATGACGTAACCGACGTTTTGATCACTTAAATGCCACTCGCCTTCTGTGCTGTTATTGTTTAATTGACCAAGATAGTTAAAGCATACCTGTGGTGTGATCGCTTGCATCTGTTGTGTGAGGCAAAAGCTACCAAAACCAATGCCTTTATCAGGTATTTGGCGTAAGTTTTCTTTGGTATGCACAATCGTATCAATGGTGTTTTCAGCAACATCTAACCGCACCGGGTATGTGGTTGTAAACCAGCCAACAGTTCTACTGACATCAAGTTGAGGGTCGATAAGCTCTCGTCCATGCCCTTCAAGTTGAATGTGGTTTGTACTTTCGCCAAATGTGGCTTTGAGTGCAATTGCCAATGATGACAATAACAAATCGTTTATTTCAGTATTTAAGCCAGTATTTGCTTCACGTAGTAACTTATCGGTATCACTTTGCGCTAATTGGATGGTGTATTGTTGCGCGTCGGACGAACTTTCGAGAGGCGAGAAGTCACTTTGTACTTGCTGCCAATATTTTAGTTGCGCTTGATTGTGCGTAGCATAATCTTGGACTGCGTTTACCCACTGACGATAACTTGTGCCCTTATCAGCTAAGGTTTCATTTTTAAGTAATGTTTGTAAGTCTTCACTAATTACACGCCATGAGACAACGTCGATGATGCTGTGATGAAAGGCTAAGAATAAGCGGTTATGCTTGCTGGATTCATGGGTGATCAATGCGGCACACCAAAGAGGTCCTTGGTGTAAATCAAACTGGCTTTGTAATTCGGTTAATGTCGCATGGATACCCTCATCGCCAGTGCTGAGATCGCTGGCATTGATATGTATGAGTATGGGTGCCATGTGATCTGCTTGATAGCGTTGCACAGTGTTGTTTGAGTTTGTCTCGAAAGTACACCGCAGCATGTCGTGCTGCTGGTTGAGTTGCGCGAGTGCTTGCTGGATGTGTTGATGCGTATACGTCGTGGACACATTGAGCGTGAATGCTTGGTTCCAGTGGTTTGGGTTAGGGGGCAAATTGTCAAAAAACCAATTTTGAATCGGGAGTAATTCAAACTCACCTTCAAGTAGCCCTTGCTCTGTCATGATAGTAACTTCATGGCTTTGCTGGGTTTGTAATAAATAAGCTTGCTCAGCAATGGTGGGCGCTTCGATGATGTCTTTTACTTGAAGCACATGCCCAGCTTGGCGTAGTGCACTGACTAATTGAATTGAAACTATTGAATCTCCGCCGATGCGGAAAAAATCATCTCGAACGCCGATTTTTTCGATCCCCAGTACTTGTTGCCATATCTGACAAAGCTGTTGTTCAAGTTCACTTGTTGCCTCGATGTAATTATCGCTCGCGGTAATACTCGGCTGTGGCAAAGATTTGAAATCAATTTTACCGTTGTTATTCATGGGTAAGTGTTCTACTTCCATGAAATAGGTCGGTATCATATAGTCAGGCAGCGCTAATGCGAGTTTTTCACGTAATTGGACTTCGCAAAAAGCTTCTTTTTCATTGCGAATAAAGTAAGCCAGTAGTTGCTTGTTACCCGCTTGTTCGAAAACAGTAACAACCCCTTGCTTTATTTCAGTTTGATCTGTGAGAACCGTTTCAATCTCAGGTAACTCAATGCGGAAACCGCGCAACTTAATTTGATGGTCGTTGCGGCCAATATACTCAAGTTCGCCTCTAAAGGTCCAACGAACGAGATCACCAGTTTTGTATAGCTTGTCATACCCATTTTCGATATCCGATGCACTTGCAAAAGGGTTATCTATGAAGCGCTCAGCAGTGAGCTCAGGCTTATTGAGATAGCCCTTGGCTAAGCCAGCTCCACTGATATAGAGTTCACCAGCAACGCCTGTTGGAACTGGCGTGAGGTTATCATCTAATAGATATACTTTTCGTTGGTTGATTGGCTGACCAATGGGTACTGAACCGGTAAAATCAGCGCAATTGTAGAACGTTGCAAAGGTGGTACTTTCGGTTGGCCCATACGCGTTAATTAATCGGGTTGGGCGGTTATCGCGGGCAATAATGTCTTTTACTATGTGTGGGGTTAAGGTTTCGCCGCCAGAAATTACACATTTCAACCCATCATAGATGTTATTTTTTTGTACATATAATGAATCGAATAATGTTCGGGTCAACCACAGTATGGAGATGGCATTTTTCTGTAAAAGTGTGGCAATTTGATCCGGTTCAGCACCACAGTGGGCAGGTGCTACAACAAGCTTTGCCCCTTGTACGAGAGGCGCCCATACTTCAAATGTGGCAGCGTCAAAATTTGGGTTCGACATATGCAAGTATACGTCATCACGAGTCGCATTAATCACGTCAGTCGATTCAACAAGTGAGACAATTGCTCTATGCGGTACGACCACGCCCTTTGGTTCTCCAGTGGTGCCAGAGGTATAAATAATATACGCGTCATCAACGCTGCTTGTTGTGGCAATTTGGCATCTTGATTGCTCAAACAGTTGCACTTTGTCAATGGGAACGGTATTACAGCTAAAGGCTTTATTAAGGCGTTCAAAACGCAGTTGTAAATCAGATTGGGTCAATACCAATGTGCACTGTGTATCATCCAATATATAGCTGATCCGCTGATCTGGATACTCTGGGTTGAGTGGCGCATAGGCATAACCTGCTTTTAATATAGCAAGCATACTGACAACCATGTCAATAGAGCGTGTTGCAAAAATACCGATAAACCGACTCGGGTTGTCACTGCGTGCTTGTTCAGCTTGTATGTGTGAAGCGAGCGTGTCAGCACGTTGGTCGAGCTGTGCATAGGTTAACGTATTAGAGTCATCTTGCAGTGCAATATCGTCGGGATAGCGCTGCGCATTTTGCCACACCATATGGTGAACCGTTGTTTTTAAATTTACTGATGGCGTGTTGTTATGGTCAATTAATAGGCGTTGTGATTCAGCTTCATCTAGAAATACAATGTCGTTATGTGATTGATTTAAATCTTGTGTTGTCGCAACCAGTACTTTTTCCATTTGTTGTAAAATACGGTTAGCTTTAACTTGAGTAAGCCAGCTTTGGCAAAAGCTCAGTTTTAGTAGTAACACATCTTGCTGCTCTACCACGCTGATTGTAAGTGGGTAGTCCACTTTTTCGATCATTTTATTAAATGACCAAGCTAAAACATCAGTGCCTGTTGGGGTAGGGTAATTCTCAAAGACAAATAAGCTGTGGAATAGCCGAGAACCAGGGTCTTGTAATTCAGACAAGGCTACCCCACTATGGCTGTTCATTTGAGCAATAGCGTGCTTTAGCTCAGTCAGTAAGTCGCCAATAGACTTTGACTGAGACCAGTTCAGTGCTAGCGGTAATGTATTGATATACAATCCAACGCTTGAGTGGATCTCATCAATCGGTAACTCGCGCCCAGACACGGTTGTGCCCACAATTGTTTGTGTATCTTGACAATATAATTGAATAATTTTATGCCAAGCAAATTGCATAAGCACATTGAGAGTGAGACCTTGCTGTTGCGCAAGTTTTTTGAGTGCACTGTGTAAATCCGAAGGCAGTTTGAGCTCGCAGCTTCCAGCATTGGTCAAAGCCACTGACTTAGATAAATCGACATGGGTACTTAACATGCGATTCAAGTCATTTGCATGTTCAAATTGCTGTTTCTGAGTTTTCCAATATGTGTTATCTGTCAGTGTTTGCTGTGCATAATGGCGCTGAGTTGCTTCATATGCTGTTTCCTCAATGACAACTGCAGGTTTTTGTTGAGACAGTAATTGGTAATTCTTGTGCACAGTTTGCAGTAGTACAGGAAAACTCCAACCATCACTAATACTATGGTGCTCTGTTTTTAATAATGTAAAGTGTTGCGCGCCGCGCTTTATTATCTTAAAACGCATTAAGCCAGATTGACTGAGATCAAAAGGGGTATGCCTATCTGATTTTATAATGTCTTCAAGCTGTTGTTGTTGCTGTTGAACCGTTTGATTGGACCAATCAAGGAATGAGAAATGGCCGTCAGTGAAGCCTGCTCCCCCTTTAATTACTTGTAATATGTCATTTTCCCAGTCAAATGACACGCGCAATGCAGGATAACGCATAGAGGCAAGGATCCATGCTTCTTTATATAAATCTAAATCGAGAGATTGGTTGTAATCTATGATTAATTGGACTCGATAAGCATCATCATCAGGTTGTACTAAGTGATGATATATAAACCCTTTTTGCATGCTATTAGCAGGGTAAATTCCTTTTATTTCGCTATCAGAAGCAAGTTCGTTGTCTAAAGCTTGTTCAAAATCTGATTCATTAAAGATACGTTTATCATTTAAAAACTGTAGTAACGTACTTTTGTTTTCTGTTAACCATTCAATCCACTGCGGGCTCACGCCAGCATCTGAGTGTGCTATTTGTACTTTGTCGCCATTGGCCCAAACTGCGACATTATCCTTTGCTAGTAATTGGCATAAGTTCAACATAATTTAGATCTCTAACTGCTGGTTTTTGGTTGTTTTAGGAGTTTTTGCTTTAGGTGCTGCTGATATCACTTTATTCTTTAATTGGGTAAGGTGATCGACACTCAAACCTTTGACATCAAAGTCACTGGGAGTGGTCACCGTGCCTTTTTGCGCTGTCTCTAAGGCGACTTGAACGACACGTTTGATTGCTTCTTGAAGCGCCTTTTTAAAATTAAACGCGGTCTCAGGCGGTAATTGAGCGTCAATTTTGATCCGCAGTTTCTTATCTTGAATAAGGGCATTAATGTCTAGCAATAAATGACTGGTATTGCGGTGATCCACCGTACTTGTTTGCAGTGACCCATCAATTTGCCACTCAGATTGCGTTGCGTTTGATAGCTGACCAAGATAATTAAAGCTCAAAGGGGGAAGCTGCCATTGAGGGTTATGAGTATGATGGGCCCCAAAGCCCACACCTTTGTTAGGCACTTTTCTTAATGCCTCTTTAACTTGAATAATGGTCTGGTTGATAGTCGTGGCAATATTGAGCTTTAAAGGATACAAGCTTGTAAACCATCCAACGGTGTTGTTGATATCTAAGTCATCACACCATAACTCTCGGCCGTGGCTTTCTAGCGTAATAATTGGGCTAGATTGTTGTAATGACGTGCCAAGACTTATGGCCAGAGCACTGAGTAACAATTCTTCGATATTGGTGTTGAATCCTTTGTTCGCTGATGTCAAAAGTTGGTCAGTGAATTGGTTATCAAATTCAAGCCATTGAGTTTGCTTTTCATGGGCTTTGTCTGGTAATTGTGGGGCATGGCTTAACGTATCCAACCAAAACTGCTGTTCATCAGCATGTAATTGAGCATAGTTAGACATCGCATTTACCCATTGACGATAGCTGCTTCTTTTCTCAATGAGTGGTTGTTCTTGTAACAGACTTTGTAAGTCTTGCGCAATGATGCGCCATGAGACAGCGTCAATAAGTAAATGATGTACAGCAAAGAAAACACGATTGAAGGTCTGTGAGTCATCAGTTAATAATATGGCTTGCCACAAGGGACCGTCGGTTAAGTTAAAGTTGGCTTGGTAGTCATTTAATTGTGCAATGAGCGTATCTTCACTGAGCGCAGTCGTATCAATGCTAAGCAGTTCGGCCATACCAGTTTCTAGCACATATTGCTGTTGGTGATTTTCAGTATCAAAGCGACAGCGCAGCATATCATGCTGCGTACTTAGCTGCTCAAGGGCATGTGATAGTGCATCATAACTCACTGACTTAGGGACGAGTACACTAAAGCATTGGTTCCAGTAATTTGGATTCTCTAACGCTAAATTAAAGAACCACGACTGGATCGGAAGGAGTGAAAAGGATCCTGTTAGCGCACCTGTTTCTGTTACTATATGTCGTTGGTTTTCTTTTAAATCGATTATTCTCAATGCTAATGTTTGTGCGCAAGTACATTCAAAAATGTCTTTCACTTGTAACTCAATTGACTGCTTTCTGAGTTGCGCGACAAGTTGAATGGTGAGAATTGAATCACCACCGATATTGAAAAAGTCGTCTTTGATGCCGACTTTCTCTCGACCCAATAACGATGCGAACGCATTACATAAGATTTGCTCAAGCTCTGATGTAGGCTCACAGTATTGACTATCACTTTCGAAGGTTGGCAAAGGCAGTGCTTTACGGTCAATTTTACCGTTACTGGTTAAGGGAATTTCATCTAACTCTGTAATGGTTTTTGGGCACATATAATCAGGCAAGTTTGCGACTAAATATGTGCGCAGCTCTGAGGTTGATATCTCTTTATTTGCGGATTTTTTAACATACGCGGCTAAGTACTTAGAGGCTTGCTCTTGTCTATCAATAACGACAGCCTGGTCAACACTTGCATGCTGGCTTAAAATACTTTCTATTTCTCCCAATTCTATTCGATACCCGCGTATCTTTACTTGGCCATCATTTCGGCCGATGTATTCAAGTTCACCCTGTGGCAGTTGCCTAACAACATCACCTGTTTTATAGAGACGGTTGTAGCCAATACTTTGTTCATCAGCAGTTGCAAATGGATTTGAGATAAAGCGCTCAGTTGAGAGGTCATCGCGATTTAAATACCCACGTGCTAACCCAGCTCCCCCAACATAGAGTTCACCTAGAGCACCGACCTCGGTTTGCTGCATGTGTGAGTTGAGTACATAAGCAGTCATATCACTAATAGGACGGCCAATAAAGGATGCTTTGGTGTTGCTGTGTACTGTGAGCTCTTTGTAAGTTACGTGCACGGTCGTTTCTGTAATACCATACATGTTGATGAGCAAAGGGTGATTGTTGCCATAGTGTTGCCACCAAGGAAGGAGCATTTCAGAGTTGAGTTTGTCACCGCCAAAAATAACGAACCGCAATGCACTAAAGTCTAACGATTGCTCAATAGCTTGATTGCTAAATTCATAAAAAGCACTCGGTGTTTGGTTTAATACCGATATTTTTTGTTGTGAGCATGTTTTAGCAAATGCGGCAAAATCTCTGATCTGTGACTTTTTAGGAATGAATAAGGCCCCCCCATGGAGCAGTGCGCCCCACATCTCCCAGACGCTAAAGTCGAATGTATAAGCGTGGTAAAGTACCCACCGATCTGAATGAGTAAATTGAAAGTTCTGTGCTGTAGAGGTGAACAACCTAAGGACGTTATGATGTGTTTGCATGACGCCTTTTGGTTTTCCTGTGGTTCCCGAGGTGTATATGATGTAGGCAATATCTTGGCTTTGTGGCCCAGATTCAGCGAAACACTGACTGCATTCCATAGCTGCATCAACTTCAATTAATTGCGTTGTTATATTAAGCAGTTCAATTTTTTGCTGAACTTCTTGGTGCAACTCACTATCGATGATGAGTAGGGCAGGTGCAGTATCTTGTAGAATGAAATCAGTACGAGTACTGGCATGATCCGGAGACAATGGGATGTATACAGCGCCCACTTTAACAATCGCTAAAATGGCAATTAGCATATCAACGCTCGGCTCCATATAAAGCGCAATGTGTGCCTGAGCGGGCGTCTGCCCGAGATGCTCAAAGCGGGCATTAATAAGGTTGGCTACTTGATTTGAACGTTGTTCAAGCTCTCGGTAGCTAAGTTGTGTATGCTCAGTAAAAATTGCGATATTGTCAGGATGAGTATTCACTTGTTGCTGGAATGTGTGGCTAAGAGAAGTCATCTCGGTGTAGTTTTTAGCTGCATTATTACCATGACTCAGTAACGTATTCTTCTCTGCTTGAGTCAGAATTGGTAAGCTTGCGATACAGCCTTGTTGTTGGCTTTGCAGCGCTTGTAAAAACCGAAATTGCACATCCCCAAATCGCGACAAGGTTTCAGGTGCAAACATTGCTTTATTAGCGACAATTTTTCGACCTAAGCCACCAGAAGTTTCAAAGTGTGTGAATTCAATATCAAATTGCGCAATACTTGGTTCGACCGGAATACCTTTGACGATCACGTGTTGTTGACCAAGCTGAGTTTGATAACCTTTACGACCAATCATAAGTGGCGTAATGTCTGCGCGTATACCTTTTGTTTTGAGTTTTGCAAGATAATTACAGGTTACATTTATGTATTTTGCGGCGTTACTGTTGGGCTCGTGACTCAGTAATAACTGTGTGAGCCCACTAGATACTTTCAATACAAGTTCAGACAAACTGAGTGTATCTATGTCAGAAATAGAAAGTGGCTCGACATCAGAGTAATGACCTAGTAGCAAACGTGTTTTTCTGGTACGTCTTGCCATAGGAATACCAATGGTTAAATCGGTTTGACCTGTCATGTGATATAAGGCGGCAAATGTACTTGCGAGCACGACACTAAACGCGGTTACACCATAGTGCTTCGCTGATTCTTTTACCCAGTCGAGCCCTTCGCAGCTTTCCACTCGCGTTGACACCCCATCGAAGTGATGTTCAGTTGGTATTGTATCGGGTGTAAAAAATTCAACCGGAAATAGGTCTAAATCAACATCACTGGTCTTATCTTGGTATGAATATTTGTATTGAACGTCCAATAAATCGTGCGCACAGTTGTCTAATACCGATTCTAGGCATGCTAATAAGTCACTGACGAGTACTTGCAAAGACCATTGATCGCAATTGATATGGTGGCCTTTGATCACAAGTATATGCTGGCTATCGTCATTCAATAAATAAAATTGAAAGGTTTCTTTTTCAATGTCAATTGTCTGTTCAATTAACTGCTTGGCGATATGTGTAGGAGGTTGCTCACGTAAGTCTTTGGGCACATCTAAGAACGAGAATAAACCATTTTTAATTGCAAGTTGTGGATGATCATCCCCTTGCGAAATTGAACTATGAATGACAGGGTGGCGATCAATCAGTAACCTTAACGCTTGGTTAAACTGTTCACGCTCAATTTGGCCACTAAAAGACAGCGCACACGCGACATTGTAGACAGGGTTTAAAGCATCAAGTTGCTGCGCTTGCCACACATGTAGCTGCCGATGGCTTAGCGTTTGTAGTTCAACTTGTGATATATGCTGAGTCATTTATCAATCCTTTCTTAAAATGGTTAGCAAAGCGGCATTGGCCACTTATCGTTGTAATTATTATTTGGTGGAGTTGAGTTTATTTGTTGATTTTCAAACGAATGAAGTAGGTCAATTACGGTATGTCTTTGATTCTCAATATACATATGGTCACCGTTGAACTGGTGAAAACAATGTTTAACACAAAATTGAGGCCATGAAGCAATACTCCTATGTGGAACTACAGTGTCTTTATTGGCATGTAAGATATGCACGGGCATTGTTAATAACGCATCTTTTGTCGCAGTAGGCGGGAATTCTGCTAACTTAAAGTCGCTTCTGAATACGTCTGTAATGAGTTTTGCGACATCATCAGTTAACTTCCTATTAGGCAGTAAACCATGCTCAATTAAAGCGTGATAAAGTGCTGTGTCACAGAGCTGACTATAGTGCGTATGCGGCTTTTGTTGTGGGGCGCGACATGCGGAAAGAAACAAAGCTGACGGCAGTACTTTCTGCTTTTTAATCTGATCGCAGGTCAAGTAATACGCGATCATGGCACCAAGGCTGTGACCAAAGAACACTGACTTATTATTTTCATTTAGAACGACTTCGTGATTGAGATACTCCAAAAGAGCAGGCCACTGATCCAATGGTACAGTACCTGCTTTTATTCCGCGTCCCGGTAAGTCCACTGCGTGAAGTGTCCAGTTATTAGGCAGCAATGTTTGCCATTGCCGATATAACACAGACGAACCACCAGCATGATGAAAACAATATAAGTCAACCTTGTTCACAGCTTCATCTCCAAGCAAGGTGTGAAGGCGATACATTGACCATTTAGCAGCGAATTAGTCGTTACAAAATCAGTGATATAGCGTGTTATTTCTTGGTAACTGCTGACTAATGGGCGTGCACCTAGCACGCCGCCTTTTAATTCACGTTTGCGCTTTTTGGCCTGCTTAGTATCTGCGGCCATCATAGGTAGAACGAAACTGTTTGCAGTAAACCCCGTGCCCTGATACTCGCGTGCTAACGTCATCATGAAGGCGTTTTGAGCATGATTGCAGACACTTGATGTTGCACTGTGTTGGTAATTCAAAGTGTCTGACTGCATGAGGAATACTAAGTTTCCACCGTAGACACGAAAGCCGTCAGCCAAGGCTTTCATAGCTTGAAAGCCTTGATTTAAGTGCCGAGTAATAGCAAAACCAGCTGCTGTATCTGTTGTGACTGCGCGCTCATCAATATTATTTACGGCATGAATAACATGCAAAGGAGATTGCTCTGCACGTTGGTCAATAAAGTCACTTAATGCATTACTTAACTCAACTTGAACAGTGTCGTTAAACTTAAATTGTGGTAACTGGGTGAACTGGACAGATAAATTATCTGCTGGGTTGATCAGTACCACTAGGTGTTGCTGCGCAATAAGTGTTTCAATTGCGTGCGCATCAAATTCATTGTTCGCATGAAAATACAAATATGTACGAGAGGTCATACTGCAAGGCCTCCATCTAAACGCACAACAGCACCAGTTTGATAGTTTGAAGCAGTAGATGCTAGGTATAGTGTGGCATCGGATATTTCCTGTACACTTCCTACTCTGCCAAGTGCAGTATGCGATAGCACGGGTTCAATAATAGATTGAGGTATATGGTCAATCATATCGGTGCTAATAAAAGTGGGCGAGAGGGCATTACAGTAAATGCCATCTTTACCATATTGGCGGGCAACAGTCCGTGTTAACCCGATAATAGCGCCTTTGGAGCACGCATAATTGGCTTGACCTTCTCTGCCACTCACGCCACTTTGAGATACCATATTAATAATTTTGCCTTTTTGAGCTTTTTGCATATGCGGCAAAACCGCTTGTGTTAAATGCAATGTGCCCAAAAAATTAGTAGAGAGGACGTGGTCAAATTGTGCAAACGACATTGTTTGAAATAGGGCATCTTGTGCTACCCCTGCGTTATTGATTAAGACATCGATTTTTTGATGACGGGCAATAATTTCGGTAATAGCAGAGGTAATAAAAGCTTGATCTGTTACTGAACCTGAAAGTTGCGTGAAACGGTCATTTTCCAGGCCATCAATCGGGTCTGTAGAGCGACATATTCCGTAAACTTGAGCGCCTTCTTGTAAAAAAGAATGCGCAAGACCTTTACCTATACCGCGTGATACACCGGTTATTAAAACAATTTGCTGACTAAACACGTCTGTTTCCTTACTAATTTACGTAACTAATAACTAAATCGGCTTTTGCGACAAGTTCATCATCGACATAAGCCTGTGCTTTGAATTTGGCCATACTGCCAAATTCAGTCGTAAGATTTGACACTACTTTAATGATGTCTCCAGGGTGTACTGGCCGAGAGAATTTTGCTTTTTCAATACAAGAAAGCATGCCACCAGATTTACCCGTACCGCAGCACAATCCGCTGATCTGAGCCATTGTTTCAATGATCAGAACGCCAGGGAAAATAGGCTGATCAGGGAAATGTCCTTCTAGGCCTGGCTCGTTGTGAGAGACAAACTTCAGTCCAACAATTTGTACTGAAGGCGTCAATTCAACAATTTTGTCGGCAAATTTGAATGGTGCCTTATGTGGTAAGTTATCTGTGATCATGCTTTTTCATCTCCCCAATCAAAGCAAAGGTAAACAATTATGAAGAACACGATGCTCGTGGCGGCTAAAATATATAGCTGCTTCGCAACACTTGCTAAGTCTGCTCCTTCGTTTGCCACCAATCGCAGCGCATCTAAAAACGCTGTAGTTGGTAAATAAGACACAATTTCGCGAAGGAGGTCTGGGAAGTTAGCAGTATCAAAATAGATACCCGATAGAAACATTAAAGGGAAGTAGAGTAAGTTTGATATTCCAGAAGACACCTCAACTCGCTGACTTCTGGCACCAACCAGTACGCCCAACATACAAATACAGAATGAGCCAAGTGTCATTACAGCCACAATATTTATGATGCTGCCTTGTAACGAGTAATTGAATAATAAATTAAAGGCTACAAATAAGATTATCATCTGAAAAACAAGAAGAAATAGTCGAGCTAATACAATACCAATGATATAGTCCCGGCGCTTAAATGGAGACAGACGCATACGCTTGAAAAAACCATTCTGTCTATCTGATACCAAGCTATTTGCAACAGATACTAAAGCTAGACCAAGAATTTGTAATACGATGATCCCTGGGATCAACCAATCCGTGTATCTGTAGCCTTTAATGCTGATCACTGAACTGTGAACTTCTTGATCCTGTGCAGCTGCCTTTAAGTGCATAAGGTAATTGCGGGCTTTTAAGGTTTCGTCAGAATTGTGTGTCGAAAACATGGAATTTGGCGTGAGATAGACTTGAGGACGCAACTGGCTTTGCAGTGTGCGTAGCAAGTCACTTGGATGCTCAATAGGCTGCTCTACATCTGCATCAATAAATGTTTGTTCTAGTGCTTCTGATTCAGGTTGGTTGAGCGAAGTCACAGACACGAGCGGATCTTGGCGCATAGCTTTTAACCAAGCAGCATCAACTTTTGCTTCATGCATGACCACAACGTTAACTGGTGTCATATGCGAGCCACCAGAAAATGCCTGGATCAGTAAAAGTGCAATTAAAATTGGCAAACCAAAGGTCCAAAGCAGCACGGCTCTGTCTCTAAAGAACGGCCTTATATTGATTAGCATTAACTGCCAAAACGGATAGAGTTTAGCTGGAGTTGCGTTATGCATAACTTTCCCTTGAAATTGAAGATCCTGTTAACTTTAAAAATACGTCGTTGAGTGTGGCTTTTCGTGGTTCTTTAATAATGGGCGCTTCGAACGTACGATTGATAATGTCGTTAGGGCGACCAGCCTCGATAATTTTCCCTGAATTAATAATGGCTAAGTTGTCACATAGGAATTCCGCTTCATCCATATAGTGCGTTGTCATCAAAATGCAGGTACCAGATTCTTTTAAATCTTTGATGATATGCCAGAAGTCTTGTCGGCTAGTCGGATCAAGCCCAGTGGTCGGCTCATCGAGAAAAACCAATCGAGGTTGTCCAACAACCGCCATGGCTAAAAAGACGCGTTGTTTCTGACCACCACTTAACTCACTTAACCATGCATCTTTTTTCTCGAGCAAATTGAAACGCTCGAGTAATTCCAGTATGGGCGTATAGTTTTGATAGAAGCTTGCAAACAGTTCAACACACTCCTTAACTTTGAGTTTGTCGTACAGGTTGTTGTGTTGCATGACACCTCCCATCAGGCCACGCAATTGTGTTTCATGTTTTTGCCATGTGTAGCCAAATAAAGTGATTTCTCCAGAGGTCGGCTTACGCAAACCTTGAAGAATTTCTAAAGTGGTTGTTTTTCCGGCACCATTTGGGCCTAGTAAACCAAAACATTCGCCTTCTTGAACCGAAAATGAGACATCATCGACTGCTACTTTATTGGTCCGTGAATACACCTTTCGCAAAGATTTAACTTCTATGACGCTTGTCATGTGATTTCCTTATTTTTTAGACTTTTTAAAATACAGGCGCTCAGTGCCCCAGTAAGATTGACGCTGACTACTAAGGCATATTGCGATTTATTCATTTGCAACGCTTGGTGAATTGAAGGGCCGATTGCACAGGTCACAGAAGCGGGTTTATTTTGTGTAATTCTCGCTTGTGGGAAGGCTTTATCTAAATAAGTAAGCAGTGAAGGTATGTGACTATCGTTCAGTACGGTTAAGTAAATATCTTCAATCATAACCCCTTGTTTTTGCAGTGTATTTAATTGAGTGAGGCAATGGGCATCATTTTGGCTATCGGTAATATTCAAGCACTTTATGACTTCTGCAATAGGGTTATCGTTCGGTGTTAATTGTGTTTCGTTGGCAAGTACTAGGCTACAACTGTAGGCCCCTTGATTTAATGGCTCAATTGGTGCTGTTTCAAATGCTGTTTTGCTGATGGTATTAATATCTTCAGCGCTACAAACAACCCCGTATGCTTGCCTTCCTTCTCGCAAATGAGCGTAGGCAAGATTGAGTGCTTGTAGGTGGTCATTACCTAGATCACTAATACAGGTTGCACTGCCTTTAAAGCCAAATGTAATAGCAAGTTGACCAAGAGTTGCGTTAACGACAGTATTAGGGAAAACGGTGCTTTTTAGTTCACTAATGCCCTGTGTGAATAAGGTATTTATATTTTTATCAAGCACATCCGCAGAACCTAAAGAACAAGCGAAATAAGCCCCAAAACTATCAAACTCAGACTCGGTAAATGTTCGATTACAGTCTTGTAGCGCATAGGCTGTTGCACCCAATGCAAACTGTGAAACAGTGGTCATGCGTCTTTGAAAAAGTGTAGGGAAGTGATCTTTCAGTACAAAAGGGTTTGGTAAGGTAATTTCGGAGCTTTGACTCTGCAAGACAGTGGTGTCTGATAAATATGCACTACCAAGAATAAACACACGATGTGTAGGCACAGGCAGTGACTGGACATTATTTTTACTGACAATGAGCGTTGTATTGTGACCACCAAATGCAGAGTTGGTGACAGCAAAGTGTGCGGTATTTTGCTGCTTCACATCATTTATAATAAGGTTGTAGCCTTGACAATCGGGCCTGATATTCTCCCCATTTAAGGTGGCTGGTAGGAAACCATTGTCTATAGCGACGGCTGAAGAAATAAACTCAATCGCGCCTGCAGCGCCTAAAGTATGCCCGAAATAAGACTTTGAACTTGAGATAGGAACACGTTGAGCGAGTTCTTGGCCAATTGCATTGGTAATACCGTTTAGCTCAGAGCCATCATTTGCTGGTGTGCCAGTACCGTGACTATTGATGTACTCAAGTTGCTCTGCCGTTATAGCTGAGTATTTTAATGCCTGCTTGAAAGAACGGGTAACGCCAGCACCTTCTGGGTTCGGAGCAGTTGCATGAAACCCATCTAGGCTTGAGCCTGTCGCCAAAATACGATATTTAATGTCAACATGTCGGTTATGTGCGTGTGTCGCAGATTCTAATACTATAAATCCGGCACCCTCACCCAAACTCAGACCCGTCTTATCATCATAAGGAGAGCACACATCATTACTTAGTGATTGTACAGAATGAAACCCTCCATATACTAGCTCTGCGAGTGCGTCTGTTCCCCCTGCAATGACAATGTCCACTTCGTCAGATTCAATTAACCGTTTGCCATGCGCGATGGCGCTGCTACTGGCGGTACATGCAGACGTAAACGTGATGGTTGGGCCCAGTATATTGAAGTGAGATCTCACTGATTCGGTAATATGGTGCGGCGGAAAAAACTGACAACGTTCAGGTTGGTGATTTCTAATACCATTTAAAAATGAATATTGGCCACAATTTGCATTACCAAGACACAATGCGACGCGGACATTCATTAACTGCTCACACGTCAAGTGTGCTTGCTCTAGGGCTTCTTCAATTGCCTGTATGGCAAAGTGCGTAGCTAAGTCTTGGTGCTCAAAATGATTGCCACTGATATTTTCTACCTGTTTAACGAGTGCCCCTTTGCGGTTTACCAATCCATCGGTTGAAAATCGTTCTATATCACCAACTCCGGACAGTCCTGCGACCATAGCTTGATGTAAAGATGAAGTACTTTCACCAATTGAACACAGTACACCGTACCCGGTAACTACTGCCGATTTATCTTGCTCAATCATGTATCATTTCCTTAAGCGCTGAAAGAGTGGTTTTGCCCATGTCATTAATGGGAAAGCTTTTTATAAAATTAATTTTAGGTATCGGGAGATCTACAAAGTGATGTTGAAAATCAGCAAAATCGGTTAATGACAGTTTGGGGCTTTCTACGAATGCAACGAGTTCACCACCTTTGATGTTGCGAGTATCTTCGATAAAGTAAACTTTGTTATTCAAATCACTAAACACATGACTTAGAACATCTTCTACCGCTTTGATTGAGACGCGTTTACCAGCGTATTTAAATATTTTGTCTAACCGACCAAGGTGTTCGAAGGTATTCTCATCAATGAAGTTGAGTTTATCTTGCAATGAAAACGTCGTTAGTCCAGACGCGAGAAAGGGAGACGTTATTTGATACTGTCCATTATCTGCTAGTTTGAAGTTGACGACGTTAAAACGCGTAAAATAGCGAGAGGTCGTTTTAAGCGTTCGGTATCCAAGCGCACCTGTCTCGGTGCTTCCAAGTACTTCAATTGCGGGACATATAAGTTGTTTTTCTTTTTGTATTTCTTCAAGTTTTGCCGTTCTTTGTGCACCAAATGCGGCACCTGAACTGACGAGCAACTTGGTTTTTGAGCATAGTTGTTCAGCAGCAAAGTCCCATAATGTAGGCGTGACAATACAGGCATTATTTTGCTGCTTAACAGGGCACAATTGTGGTGTATTACTGTGCTGATAATGAACGGGTATGTTAAGTTTTAATGGGAGCGCAAAGCCCCATACAAAGCCATACATATGGCGAAGGTCGACACAAGCCGTTATGTAGTCAACATCAGAAAAATCAAAGCTCTGAGTAAAAGTATCCGCTTCATTCAAGAGTGCTCTTATGGATTTAAACCATTGCTGTGGTGTTCCTGTACTGCCAGATGTTTCGAAACCAATGTTATTGTCGATTAACTCCATTTGCAGAAATGGCAATAATTGATGCCTGTTGTGGTTTATATTAGAGGGGTTTTTGGGTAACTGTTGCCATGAAAAGGCGTTATTTGGCGCATGTTTCGCGGCGCTCAATATAGGTGTATAACCAAGAGACAGCAGTACACAGACTGTTTTTATAATATCCAAAGGTGATGAGTCTTTAACGTACACGTGTCCAGACTCATTATTTGGTTTAATATCTATATTGGAATATGCAGCCAAGGCGATTAAATCTAATACACTCCCTTCAGACAGAGGTGTATTTTGGTTATCGTAAAAGTAACCTGTTTGCACTGGTAACGCTTGATGTTTTGCTGAATCAATAATGGCAGTCGCAAGCTGTTCAAGAGAAGGAAAACTTGGTTCAGATATTACTGATAGCGCAAAGGTTTTTTTGCACTGTGCATAAAGTTGCATTAGGTCTACAGAGTCTAGAAATACCGGGGTTTCTAATAAACTCTGAGAAATACTCAAATTTGCTGCTTGTTCTGGCAATACTTCTAAATCAGAAACAAGCATCACTTTGAGCTGCGTGATAATAGTATCGACTGACTGCATGGGATCCTTCCAGCTAGATAATAGGGTAAGGGCAATTATTGCCCTTGTGTTTGCTCGTAGATAAATTGACTTAATGAATTGATATTTTTCATCTTGTCTTGGATAACCGTTTCAGGAAAATCCTTAAACTTAAAATTGTATTTTTTCTCTACTGAGACCACTAAATCTAAAACTTCGATGCTATCAAGGTCTAATCCGTCACCTACCAATTGCGCATTGCTATCGATTTCTTCAACACTGTCGACAACCTCAAGGCTGTCGACAATAATATCTTGTTTCAGGAAGGTGCTGATTGATTCTAAAGTACTCATTTTTATCATCCTTTTCTGTTTAGAGTGGTTATTTACCAAATAATGCGTCGACCATTTTCACAATTTCACGGTCCATTGGGCGGTCTTCAATGACTGGCTCAAAGTTACTGCTTAGTAGGTCAAAGAATTCTTTTGATAAAGGGTTGAGATCCTGCGCTTTTTTATCTGCACCATGAACATAATAGGCTTGTCTAACGGCCATTGCCTGAATTGCAATAACAGGTTTGATAAGTTCAACAATGCGTTTTAAATCACGTGCTGCGATAGTTCCCATACTGACAATATCTTGATTAAGCGCTTCGGTTGTACGAGAAAATACAGAGGCAGGATTTGCTTGCTTTAATGCTTCGGCAACCAGTGCAGATGCAGAAATTTGCATCGCTTTGAAACCATGGTGGATCCACGCTTTATCGCCAAGATCTTCCGTCGCGACTAAGTTATTAGCGATGCCGCCATTGAGTCGATCATCGACTAAAATACCCAGCTCTCTTTCAAGCAGCGCGCCCATATTTGCGACCAAGGGCTTTAAAGCATCACAAACAGACGCAACATGCCCGCCGTAGAAATGACCTGCATTTAAAATAAGGTCTTGTTCATTGTCAAATAATGGGTTGTCGTTTACCGAGTTTATCTCGGTTGTCATGATTTTCTCAGCCCAAATTGTTGCATCGACAAGTGGACCAAGAACCTGAGGAGAGCAGCGAATAGAGTAACTATCTTGTAGTCTGAAAGATTCTTTCTTACCATGCTCAATATTGTCATCTGTGCGGTTACGACGACCAAGACGTTGTTCAGGATCTTTTAACCTTTCTAAAATTTTAGCGGCGACACGTTGTTGCCCTTCATGTGGTTTTAATTCATGAACGCGTTTGTGAAATGGTGATGTGCGACCTTCAATCAGCTCAACAAATAAGGCGATAAGCTTGCAGCTAAAATCAACCGCTTGATTGATTTCTTTAATTGCATTAACAGCAACACCAGACATGACCGATGTACCGTTCATTATTGCTAAACCTTCTTTAGGCTTTAATTTATATGGGGCAATGTTAAGTTCAGCTAATACCTCAGCAGTTGGTCGAATTTGGCCTTTATAATACACATTTCTTTTACCGCCAAGTGCTGCGCCAATATATGAAAGTGGTGTTAAGTCGCCACTTGCTCCAACTGAGCCCATTGAAGGTATTGCTGGAATAATGCGGTGGTTTAAAAACGTTTCCATTTGTTCAAGTAGTTGCCAACTTACACCAGAATAGCCTTTTGCATTACAATTCATGCGAATAAGTAATGTTGCGGCACAGTCTTCTTCAGACAAATACTCACCGACACCACAGCCGTGATATGCAATTAAGTTTTGTTGCAAGTCTTCTGATAAACTGGGGGAAATTCGATTACTCGCAGAGTTACCAAATCCTGTTGTAACACCATAAATGTCTTCTTTGTTTTCTAGCTTGTTATCTAAATATTGTCTATTACTCAGTATTTTATCTTTCAGCTCAGCGCTATCTAATTTGATAATTGATAGTGGCTTTGATGCGTATTGTTGAACTGCTTCTAGTGATAAAGTTTGTTGTGAAATAAACACTATATTGCCTAACTGCTCTTCAACTTTGATTTCATCATTAATGATGTGACTCTGATCCATGATTGTCCTTGTAAGTGTCAAGTGTGTGCAATGAGAAATAGCAAAACACGTCCATTTATATAATGAATGGCATCGTGTTTTTTATAGCTAGATCAAACCTGCTTTGTATTATTTATTAATGAATATATTAATACTTTTTATTTAATTGGTTTCCAATAATGAAACGTTAAGTAAGGGGTTAGATAATCTATACTACGTTTTATAAACCCCAAGTTTCGAAAGCGGAACAAGGTTAAGTCCATGTTTAAATTATGTCAATGGCAAAAAAATACTAAATTTATAGTCGTTGTAAAATGAGGGATTAGAGTATGTAGGATATATGAAGTTTTTAATTTTAATGCTTTTAAGTGGTTGGTTTTTATGTGTTTTATTTTTTTACTTGAACGTTGGATGTCATACTGAGAATTAATAATTTAATAAATTGAAATAATTAAATTAATGATAATTTTTGTGAATGCCCGTTTGTTGTATAATGAATTCGTTTTTTTGTTTTTTATATTTATAATTTGCTCCCCTTGTGGGTATATATGATTAGAATTAATATTCTAACCATATATTTTTAGAGTTTTTATACTATGGCTATTCTTCTAATATTATTTCTTCAATATCTTTATTGTTCATTACTAATGTATAAGATTGGTCTAAAGAAATAGCACAAAGGTCTAATGGCTTCTCATTTATTATTATGTCTGAATTACAGTCATCGACGTAATACCAACTTGTTACTTCACCTTTATTGGTATTTATAGCTTGATCATTGATGGTGATAGTCAGCGTTTCATTGGACAGTATGCGAATGGCAAAGAAATCGGCTTTATTTTGTTTTTGCTTTTCGAGTAACTTGATTTGAATTTTTTCGGCGTCATCTTGCCAAGCAATAACATGATAGTTTTGTTTATTGTTAACTTTAAGCTTTTCTTGCCTAAGCATGCCTAATTTATTTACAGACTTGGCGTAGAAGCTTATACGGCGGTTTGTGTTGTGTTCATGACGTATTCTTGCCGGTGTTGAATCTCGTGCGAGTGTCGCAACATGATACTTGTCGTTACTCACATCTCGCTCATCTCCATCTAGCTCTGTATTGGCCATGTGAAACGCGACTTCATATTGCGTGGCATTAACGTAGTTATAATCATTCTTGTAGGTATCAGAGCCGAAATTAGCCGTTTCAATATCTTCTGACGAGCAAGCAACGAGTAGACTAGATAAGATGGGTATGTATAGCTTTAGTGCTTTCATAGTATTTATATCCTTTAAATTTTGAGAGTGAGTATCTGTACCGTTAATGGGTACCTGTTAAAGTGTTAAGTTATTGTAATGGGTTAGGGTCGTATTATAAAAAATGAAGTTGTATTAAATTGTATTTTTTTATAACGAGTTTTTACATTTACCAAACAACTTGTATGACTAGATACTTAGTACTTTGATTTAGTTACAAGTATTGGATTTGTGAGGGGTAATTCAGAATGGGGCAGACTGAACGTTTAGGTGAGTCGTTATGCTTGATATGATCAAAAAAGGGCCAACTCATTGGCCCTAATATAGTTCTACCGCGTCACTCGTTAGTATTGACCGAGTAAAGTCAGGTTCGAAAATGCAGAGTAACCCCTTAGCATAATGTGGTAAGTACCACCTTGGCCTGAATTCAGGCTACAATTTTCAGTATTTCCGTTTGCATAAGGGCGACAATCGTAACTGCTTGTGGTCGGTTTAGAGCCCTTACGGACATATAGGTCGGCATCACCTGAACCGCCAGATGTGCTGACATTTAATGTGACGTTTGCAGGTACGTCGATGGTGTAAAAAATCTCTTGATTTTGACTACCAGAAATATTGTTGATTGGTGTGCCATTGTCAAGACAGTTACTACCACATCCACCTTGTGTATCAAATGAAGCAGTTAAAGAAGCATTTGCGTATTGGCTATATCCGTTAAGTAAAATATACCAGTCGCCAGCTGAAGGGTCTGTAAAGCTACAGCTCTCGCTATTGCCGTTCTTATAGGGTCGACAATTGTAGCTTGTTAGGGTTGGCTCTTGGCCTACTTGTGTGTATAGATCAGCATCGCCTGTGCCACCCGCTAGATTAATAGATAAAGAGCTGCTTCCTTGAGGGACTGCTATTTTATAGAGCGTTTGGGAGCCATTGGCACCACTGGCAGAAACAGATTGTCCATTATTAAGTTCAATGACCACTGGCGGTGGAGGAGGTGGTGTAGAACCCGCTAATGTATACAGCAATTCATTTGGCGAGCCAGACTTGGCATCAGATACTTTATTTTTAGAGCTTCTTTGGCCCAGTAGGCTGTCAATTTGCGATGGTGTTAAACTCGGGTTTTGGTCTAAGTATAATGCAACAGCGCCAGCAACATGGGGTGATGCCATAGAGGTGCCACTGATTGTATTCGTTGCGGAATTAGAGTTATACCATGCGGACTTAATGCTTGAACCTGGTGCGTAAATATCGAGGCAGTTACCGTAATTTGAAAAACTAGAGCGGCTATCGCTGCTGGTTGTTGAACCGACCGTGATTGCGTTGGCAGCGCGAGCTGGGGAGTAATTACAAGCACTGCTATTGTCATTTCCGGCCGCAACAACAAAGCTGATACCTGCTGCTACGGCATTGTTAACTGCATCATCTGTTGCTTGAGATGCGCCGCCTCCTAGACTCATGTTGGCAACAGAAGGCCCTGATGCATTATTTTTAACCCAGTTGATACCAGCGATAACACCAGAGTTAGTCCCTGAGCCATTACATCCAAGAACTCGTACACCGACAACATTGACATTTTTTGCAACGCCGTAGCTACTGCCACCCACTGTACCCGCGACATGCGTACCGTGGCCGTTACAGTCAGTTGCATTTGAATCATTATCAACAAAGTCATAACCATGACTTGCTCTATTACCAAACTCGTTATGACTGATAAGGACACCAGTGTCAATTACATACGCAGTGACACCTGAGCCATCATAGTCGTAATGATAATTAGAGTTAAGCGGTAAGTCAGTTTGGTCAACTCGGTCTAAACCCCAGATTGCGTTTCCTTGATCCGCTTTTGCTGAGACCAAAGGTGTGATGGATACAATTTGATCTTGCTCAATATATTTAACGCTCGGATCATTAAGTAAGGTATGAATTTGCTTGACTGACGCGTCAACCAAAACGCCATTTAGCGCAGTACCAAACTTTTTCTCAACCGTGACATTGTATTTGCTGTTAAGCATATTCACTTGTTGATCTATGTAGGTCGCAATGGCTTTTTCATCGAGATTGTTAATTATTTTTGGTGTATCGAATACAACGATATATTTGCCTTCAATTGCTTTCTTTGGGTCTACATCAACCATTTCAGCAGCGAAACACTGGCTAGATAAACCAGTGAGTACAGCAAGTGTAAGTGAACTTAATTTACGCATTGTGTTTCCTTTACATGTTGTTGTGGTTAAAAAACACACAAATTATTATCATTGTTCACAAATAAAACAAACATTTTTTTTACTTAGTTGTAACTTTATGTGCGATTTTTGTATTGTTTTGTTTACGGTTGTAGTGTTTTGCAGTGAGTTCGGTGGGTGCATCATGGGGTTTTCATGTGTGGTACAGACGTAATAAATAGCAAATTAAAGGTTGAATATAATGCGTAACTTCCTTAATATTACTTAAAGTAATTACATATATTATTTAGTTATAAACACTAAACTCTATATAATTAGTTCTCAATATTGAGGTCAGTTCATGCGTAACCCTGAAGTACTAAAACAAATCTACTTAGATGCAAATGCGACTACACCGGTGCTTCCAAGTGCAGCGGCAGCGGCAATGAAGACGATGGAAACAATGTTTGGTAACCCAAGTAGTAGCCATGTTTGTGGTTTGCAGGCAAAAGAGATTATGGTTCAGTCAAGACGCAAAGCAATTGAGGTGTTAGGTGCTGGAGCTGGCCAGGTTATTTTTACCAGTGGTGCGACAGAAGGTATTCAAACGGGTATTTTATCTGCTTTGTATGCAGCAAAATCTCAAATGAAAGTGGGTGAGCAATATTCTATTTTATATGGCGCAACCGAACACAAGGCTGTACCGGAGTCATTAAAACATTGGAACCGAATTTTAGAGATTGACGCTAAAATTGTAGCGATCCCTGTTGATGATCGAGGTACGCTTGATATGGCATTTATTGCTCGAGAAGTGCCTAATGCGTTAATGATTTGTACTATGGCAGTCAATAACGAAACTGGTGTATATCAAGACTTGCTGTTACTTGAAAAAACGATCCGTTCCTCTAACCCTAATGTTTATTGGATGGTTGATTGTGTTCAAGCATTGGGAAAAATTAAAATGGACTTGGCGAATATCAGCATTGATTATGCGCCATTTAGTGGTCATAAGCTTTACGGGCCTAAGGGGATCGGGTTTGTTTATATACGAGAAGGTGCGCCTTTCACCCCCTTTATAGCGGGGGGGGGTCAAGAGAGTGGATTGCGCTCAGGCACTGAAAACCTGCCAGGTTTAGCTGCATTAAGTGTTATTTTTGACGAAATATTGGATCTTGGTGAAAAGCAATTTTCCCCTACCTCAGTGCTCGAACAGTTTCGTGCTCAGTTGGCTCTATCGCTTAAACATGCTTTCCCTACAGTGGTATTTAATCACAGTTTTGATAACAGCGTGCCAACTACGCTGAATTTTTCTATCCCAGGGTTCACTTCTAAAGAGATCATGGACTTGTTTGATGCGGCAAATATACGTGTAAGTTCCGGTTCCGCATGTAGCTCGAAAGTCACTCGTAGTTTTGTATTAGATGCTATGGGTTTAGCACAGTGGCAAAGCGAATCGGCAATCCGTATGTCATTTGGTCCTGCAATGACACAGCACCAAATCGATGCTGCTTGTGAAAGAATTCAACATTGTGCCCAAGCGCTAGGCCACAGCTGTTTATTGCGTGCCGACGGCGCTATTGACGAACGTGAAGAGTTAGAAGGCTTATTGCAATTAAAAGTGGGTGGAAGTTGCACATGGCTATATGCTGATAAACGCACTCATAGCGCAGTAGTTATTGATCCCCTCCCAGAATTAAGCAACCGTTTACTGACTATTTTACAATGTCAAAAGTTGTCGCTCATAGCGGCGATTGATACCCATGGACACGCAGATCATGTATCAGGTCGCGTTGCTTTGGCGCAAACGCATTTAGCAGATCAAGAGTGTGATGAATTAGGGTGGCCATTAAACAGCGCGAGTAACACATTTGAGGGTCAGTCTTTTAACTATATTGAGTTTGGCGAACACTGTTTAGTGCATGTTGCTACGCCAGGACATACAAGTGATAGTATCTCGTTATTGTTATGTGATAAAAGCGAATTCTTTAAAGGAAACTTGGTCCCACGCTTTACATTTTGTGGTGACTTAGTCTTGATGGGGAGTGTTGGTAGAACGAATTTTGAATCTAGCAACGCGTCGGCGATGTATGACAGTTTAAGGTCTTTAGCTAAGTTAACGGCTAAGCAAGGGCTATTATGTCCAAGTCATGATTATCACAATGAGTTTGTAACCACCTTTGATGCAGAGCTTAATCGCAATGCCCTGCTGCAAAGTGTGATTGACGCGCAAATTTCAGCTGATGAGTTTATTAGTGCAAAGACTGCGTTAGATAAGCACATTGATGATGAGCAGGGCAGTGAAATTATGTGTGGGGCGTTTATAGAGCCATGCTCTCGCGTTAAGGTGAGCGAGTACGATAGTGATTCTCTTGCAGTCAGAATGCAAAGTCACCACAATATTAAACTGATTGATATTCGTGAACCACATGAGTATGCATTAAGTCACGACCAATCATTTAATAATAACGTGCCATTGACGCGGTTAGCGAATTTTATTGCACAACAAAGTTACAAAAAGGGCGAGGAAATTATTTTGGTTTGCCGCAGTGGCAGCCGTTCACAGGTGGCGGCGAATGCATTGACTAGGTTGGGCTTTGAGCATGTAGGTCATTTAAAGGGTGGCTACGCGCTAAGTCATTAATGACTTCAATAAGGGTCGTTAAAGCCACTGTGGATGTGGCTTTAACTCTACAAACTGAGTGTATGACTATACTCAGTTTGTCATGTCATTCTCTATGCTATTTTCTGGTTTAGCCAGCAAGTCATTCCAATTTATAGGGCTTAATTCAAATACTTGATCTGATGAGGTATCGTGTGTGTTACAGACGTTATCTTGTCCGATTACCCGCACTGGTAATTGTTCACTATATGACCTCATGAGTAAGTCATACTGTTGTTGAAATACAGGGGACTTGAGATCTAATTCCCAAACTATGCTGGCACCCTTGACCACACATTTTGCGAAAGTTGAATGGGTGCTATGGGCATTTAAACGAAAATAAATAATGTGATCATTATTTAACTTATCAGAGCGTATGCTCATTTCACTGACTGTGCCAGTTAAATCATTCGTCGCTGTGGCAGCAAAGGTTGTTAGTGTCATCAAAGATAGAAGTAATGCTTTAAGCTTCATTGTAATTCCTTGTTGATATTGTTATTTTTTATCCATATGGCGATAGTATACCTAATTTATACCTTAAAAAGAAACTGAGGTGTGATGTCTCGTATGGTATAGATGAACTCGGACGCCCTTACTTTCTCAGGTACCGCTTCATCGTTTACACCACGAAAGTAAGGGAGAATAAAGTCTATTCTCGCTGAGAAGCGATAGCGCGCGTTTCACATAATTTTCACGAAGCCTATGCCACCATTTTTCGCCAGCACTTAGCATTAATGCACAAGGACACATTACATTGGCCAATTCATTAAAAATCTTGATAGTTGAAGACCATAGCGATATTAGTCATAACATTGCCGATTATTTTCAGTTGCATGGTGCAGTGACTGACTTTGCCATTAATGGTGAACAAGCAATTGAGCTGGCACTTGGTGAATATTATGACTGTATCGTGTTAGATATTATGCTGCCAAAAAGTAATGGGTTAGAGGTCTGCTCTGCTTTAAGGGCAAACGCGACGCGACATATACCGATCATTATGCTGACGGCCAGAGACACGCTCGAAGATAAGTTAGTTGGCTTTAATATGGGCGCTGATGACTATTTAACAAAACCTTTTGCGTTAGAAGAGTTATGGGCGCGTTGTAACGCACTATCACAACGTCATTTATTAAATTGTACACATACATTACAAGTTGGCCCAGTGTCTTTAAATAAGCAAACTCAACAGGTTGTCCGTGATGGGCAGGCTATTATGTTGCAACCGATACCACTACAAATTTTGACAGTTTTATTAGAAGCACACCCTCGGGCAGTGAGTCGCAGCGAGCTATGCGATAAAATTTGGGGGGATGAACACACTGATTCAGATGCTTTGCGCTCGCATGTTTATCAATTACGCAAAGTACTAGATAGGCCATTTGATAAACCTGTTATAAAAACGCTCCATGGTGTTGGATTTGCGTTAGATAGTTTATAACGAAGCTGATATGGATGATTAAAGAATGAAAACGGATCAACTGAGAAACCGGGTAATAGGGTACTTCGTTTGTACTACAGTCGTAATTAGTATTTTGTATAGCGTAACGAGTTTTCTATTTGCATATAATGTAGAAGACAACTTTTTCTATGCGCTATTGAAAGATGAACAAGTGGTAGTTGAAAAGCAGCTAGCTCAAGGGAATTTACCCGATCCGAGACTTGAGTTTATTAGGTTTTACCCTAACGAGGACACGTTGCCCCGCACCGTCCGTCTATCTTGGTTAAATGACCCAACAAGTGCAGAAGTGTCTGATGGTAACGGGTTACATTATCACTTTTTATCTTTGACCCCTGGGTTTTTGGTGGCTGAAGTCAGTGATCATTTGATTGTTAGAAAGTTCAGAGAAGGTATGTTGTATTTTTTATTCGTTATGTTGGCGATTGCAATATCAATTGCGGTTGTTATGGCGTTAGCATCATATAGTGTGGCTAAAAGGTTACTCAAGCCACTTGATAGCTTAATGGCAATTATTGAAACTGCGCCAGTTGAGAGGCTTCCTTCAGGATTTGCTCATAAGTTTAAAAATGATGAAATAGGCACTTTTGCAATGACATTGGAAGCTGCGTTGAAGCGAATTCGCTCATTTGTTACCCGTGAGCAAAACTTTACCAGAGACGTGTCGCATGAGTTACGCACACCAGTAACGATTAGCCAAGGTGCGATTACCTTGCTTAAGCAAACAAATTTAGATGAGCAGCAGTTAAAGTTGATGTGTCGTATAGAAAATGCACAACATCAAATAGAGCAAAGTTTGCAAGCACTGCTTGCGTTGGCAAGAGAAGATCATGAAACCAAAGGGACGAGTAAATTATTAAAGCTAGTAGAGCAAAGTATTTTACAACAATATCAATACTTGAAGAACCCAGAAATTGATATTGATGTGGTAATCAATAGAGAATGTGAAGTACCTATAGAGCCAATGAGCTTGTTGATTTTACTGAATAATTTAATCGGAAATGCATTCAAGTACACAGAACAAGGTTGCGTTAGTATCCGCTATTGTGCGCCAGTATTAACCATTACGGATACTGGTAAAGGAATAAGTTCAGAGTTACATCCTCATGTACTTGAGGCTGGCACTAAAGGGACTGATAGTGAAGGGCTAGGACGAGGACTAAATATTGTTAAAAGGCTCTGTGAACAACTTGATATTGGCTTTGTACTAGATTCAACCAGAGATGGCACTCAGATCAGTTTAACGTTTTAACACCGAACTCCCGTTATTAGGTATGTTTTATTGTGTTGCACAGTATTTTAGCCCATGCTTAAATTTATAGTGCTTCTTAGTAATGGAGAGTATGATGGTCTCGGTTAAATATACTCACTCTATAACGCTTACCCAATCAATTGATATACCGTGTGTAAGACGCTGTTGTTTGGATAATAACGATGTATGTATCGGCTGTTATAGAACACTCCAAGAAATTTTAGACTGGCATGAGTTATCGACTGAACAAAAGCACTCGGTAATACAACAGTGCAACCAGCGAAAGTTGAGCCGTGAGCGCTAGAGTTGGCTATGCTATTTTTCAGCAGAGCATTTTACTAGGCATACTGTGAAATAAATACTGTCAAGTACGCGTTGGGCATCGATATATGTCGCAATAGCTCATCGCTAATTTTTTGCGATTGTTGATTGTACAGTGCTTACAATGTGAACTTAGAAAGCAGTGATTCTTGTTCGTGTGCATGGCCTGCTAATTTCCCACTCGCCGTAAATTGCTTATCAGCAAAGCTTCCGACTTCTACACTAATGTCATTGATATAGCTGGTATTCTTATTGATCTCTTCAATAACGACACTCTGTTCTTCTATCGCAGTGGCAATTTGAATATTGCGATCCATAATCTCTTTAACAGATTCAGAAATGTCGCTGAGCATGACGGTGGCCTGCTCTGTTTGTTCGACGCACGACTGTGTTTTCTCTCGACTTGAGCCCATTGCGCTTTGTACTTGGTTTGAAGAAACCTGTATTTGACCAATCATGGATTTTATTTCAGTGGTTGACTCTTGTGTTTTAGACGCAAGCGAGCGAACCTCATCAGCCACGACTGCAAACCCTCGCCCTTGTTCACCTGCGCGTGCCGCTTCTATTGCTGCATTAAGGGCAAGTAAGTTAGTTTGTTCGGCAATGCCATTTATCACTGATAAAATGTTCTCAATGCTTTTACTATACTCGGCTAATTGCGTGCTTAATTCATGTGACTTAGATATTTCGTCAGATAAATCCGTGATATGGGAGCGAGCCAAACTGAATACCTCTTGTCCTTGCTCGGTTTTTTCATTCACTTGAGTGATAGAGGTTGCAGCTTGCTGTGCACTACTTGCAATTTCCGACGACGTGGTACTCATTTGATGCATCGCAGTTGCTAAGCTTTCAATTAAGCTTACCTGCTGATCCAATCGTTGTGTTGACTGAGTCGATAACTCTCGGGCTTCATCACTACTATTAACAACAAGATCGGCGCGCTCTTTAACGCTTTTTACTAACAGCTGTAGTGATTCCAAAAAGCGGTTAAATTGTCGAGCAACCGTTCCACATTCATCTTTGTTTATGATCTCTAATCGTCTGGTTAAATCTCCTCCACCACTGGCCATTGTTGTAATGGTTTGCTCTAAATCTCGTAGTGGCTGAAGCAGCTTAATCGCTAAACTTCTCATGATGACTGATCCGAACAAAATAGCCAGTATAGCGATCACAAGTGAGTTCACCGTGATATCAGTTAATGTACTATAAACTAAGCCTTTGTCCATGAGTACTGCCAGGTACCAGTCAGTCCCAAACTCATTTTTCAGCTGGTGTAAATAAAATATTTTTTGACCATCTCTGGTTGCTATTTCAATGAGTTGATCAGATTGGTTGGTATTTAAACCAGGGTACAAGCTATTGACGTTTTTACCATTATAATCGCTTTCTTGGTGAGAAATAATGACCCCACTTTGGTCGACGAGAAAGGCGTATCCGGTATTATCAAAATTCACTGCGTTCACTGTTTTAGCAATGGTATCTAGGCTTAAATCTCCCCCGATAACACCGGCAAAGCCATTCGCGGTGTTTATCGGAGACACAACAGACAGTAACAAGTCACCTGTGGCAGCGTCGGTATATGGGCTTGTAAAAACCGTACTTTGTTTTGATCGCGCGAGCTGGTACCAAGGTCGTTGTTTAAAATCCACATTCGGAGGGTTTTGTCTATTTGGGTCATTAGAGCGTAAGCCGGTCTCTGTTTCTAGCGTCCCAAAACTGAGTAAAAATGCGGTACGAAAGTAAGGAGTGTCCAGTACTCGTTGAAATTCACTTGGGCTAAAATTTTGCTCTAACTGACTTTTTACAACTTCTATTTGATGTGCTTTGGATGCCAGCCAGTTGTCAATACTGATGGAAAGTAAAGCGGCATTATCCGTCACATATGCGCGTGTCTTATTTTTCATCGAGTCATTGACGAACCAGTATGTCGATAATGTTGTAACGCAAATGATAGTCAGAATAACGAGCGCTGAGGCGACGGAAAACTTAGTACGGATTTTCATTATAATTTCTACCGCTGATTAAAAAACACTCATGTATGCAAAGTGTTGACTATAATTCGATTATTCGCAACCCTTAAATGTGAACAAAATGGAAAATGTAACTTACTCAAATATCAGGGTGTTTTGTGTATTGATCAGTTGCGCAACGATACCTGCATATGCAGCACAAAGACCGGTAACAATGGCTGATATTCAAGCACTTGAAGCACAGCTTGCCGAGCTTAAAGCTCGCCTAATAGCACAAAGTTCTAACTCTCAGTCAATTCAAGCGGTGAAAAGGCCACTAGCAAAAGACAAAACGAGAGAGTTATCGGCGTTACATTCGACAACACAAGTAGAGCCTAAGCGTGAGAAAGAGGTACGAGTTTATGCAACGGTAAGGCCAACATTTGGGTTAATTGATGAGCAAGATGAAAGTAACTTAGATGTGCGAGATGCGCTATCTCATACCGGTATTAAGGCGGTTCATGAGTTTCAACCCGGTTGGCGTGCTGAATTGCACGGTGAGTGGAGCATTGATTTGGCGAATGAAGGCAACTTTGGTCGCTCTAGACGCGCTTATACTGCTTTATCTACGCCTTATGGGCGTTTTGGTATTGGCAAACAAAGACCCGCTCAGTACTTATTTATAGCTGAGTATGTGGATATTTTTAACCATGGTGCGAGCCCTTTTGCCTATGACCCAGAAAGTATTTTCTTCGTCGATAACTTGGTGACGTACCGTTATGAAACGGGTCCTGTTACGTTTATTGCCGTGGGGCAATTTGACGGTAAGGAGGGGGATAACCAAGCTGACTTAATTAATATCGGTTTGAGCTACGATAAAAATGGCATTCATGCTGCTGTAACATATCAACATAATACTGCCTATGAGCAAGAGCAAAAACTGGGAGACAGCACGTTGTGGTCAGGGGCATTGGCTTACCAGTTCACCGATGATTTTTATGCAGCGCTTGCTTATCAAGCGAAGGAGTATGATTACTTTACGGGAAACCGAGATGGGCATACTTTTGACCTGTCGATGGCTTATCAGCTTACTAAACACTATAAGCTTAAAGCAGGCTTTTTTGATTTTGATGACGGGCATATAAGCCTAAATCCAAATAACCAGAGCTTTGACGGATACAATCTAACGTTAGAATGGCTACCTGTTGATTCGCTGCGCTTACATTTGGAGTACCTAACGAAATCGTTTGATAATAAAAATGAATTTGACTCGATTTCTGTTGGTTTTAGATATGATTTCAGTACAAAGTGGCAGTATGAATAATGGGATATAAAGTACTTTTAGTGATTTATTGTGTGGCCGTATTAGTGAGTTCAACGCTATTCGCACAAACAACATTAGAATCTAAAGTGCAAAAAGTAACTATTTTAGTGGATGATAGTTACCCTCCATATACCTATGAAAGTAATGGCTACTTATATGGGATTTATGTTGATTTAGTGCGCCAAGCTGCACGTTTACTAAAAGATGAATACGAGATAGAGTTACAACCTGTGCCTTGGAAGCGGGGTGTTGCCGCGCTGGAGCAAGGGGCTGCATTTGCGTTGATGCCCCCGTATATTCATATGAAAAAAAGGCCTTTTATTTGGCCTTATTCCATCGCATTACAAGAAGAAGCGGTGGTTGCTTTTTGTAATCAAGGTAAGACCCTTGTCAATGTGTTATCACGACCTGATTCAGCTGAGCCAATTAATGTTGGGCTTAACGCTGGTTTTATGATTTTAGACGCTGCACTAATGGAGGCGCAAAAGCGTGGCAAGATCAAGGTATGGGAAAATAGGAATATACGTTCAAATATAATGAAGATGAGTAAACAGCGTATCGATTGTTATATTAATGATAGGTTATCTACGCTTATTGGTTTGAATAATATCAGGCATTCAGATCCGAGTATTCGACTAGAACAGTTTATTGAAGACAAAGTGATATTACGGCGTACAGCACATATTGGTTACTTAAGGGAGAAAAGTAAAAAATACCCATTTAAATATGATTTCATCAATAAAATGGATGATGCGCTAAAAATAGTATTAGAACGCCAAGAAGATGGTGTTAAGCTCCAATAAGCCGGTTTGTATTATTCTAATAGTACGATTTACATAAACAATGAAGCTGGCACGTTGCGTCACCATGTGTTGTAAAGGCTAAAATGTTTGGCTACAAAACTAGTAGCCGAACTTTTGTTGTATTTTACCTAATGCACGTTTGAACCAAGGTAAATTATCAGCGTTGTTTGATGTAGGCTCACTAGTAACATGTGAAGATGTTGCTTCAGGCGTATGGTTCGGTTTGTCACTGTTTACTTGTTGATTTACCGACTCTAATGGTAATTGCCATTGATAGCCTTTGCGAGAGAAAGTCTTTACTGCGTCATCCCCAAACAGGGCTCTGAGGTGTCCAATACTTTGAAATACCATTTGATCAGAGACGGTTTTCTCTGGCCACACCTTTTTAAGTAATTCGGCTTTGCTGTGCACTTTGTCTGTATCGAGTAGTAATATCGCGAGCATTTGCGCATGCTTCTCTTTAATGGAAAACTTTTTACCAGCATTAAAAAGCGTGAGCGTATCGCAATCAAACTCAAAATCATTAAATCTGAATTTCATGATATTTTTCATACCCCAATTGGGACGTACCTGTTTTTATTTTTTTGCAAGCATAACATATTCATTACAAAATCGGGATGTAATCGTTAAAAGTTATTTATATAACTGAAGATAAATCATATTAAGTGCATTGAATTACTACTAAAGGCAGATATGCTGGTGTTTTTTAAGCACTTTATGGTTGTTACGTATCTATGTGCCCCAGAGACCTTGATGGGTCTAATTGATCACGCACACGGCGCTTGAGTATTTTCGCCTCAGGAAATCCTTCATCTAACTCCCTGCACCAAATCAGTGTGTTATTGTAATATATTTTAAATGTTCCTTTGCTCGCGGGTGACAATGATACTTCAGCTAAGTCATCAGAGAATGTAGAAAGAAGCTCTTGAGCTAGCCAACCGCTACGAAGTAGCCACTGGCATAACACACAATATTGAATTGTTATTTTAGGTTTGTGCAATGAGTTCAGCCTTATTCTTACGATGCATAAAGGGGAAATTACCTGATGCGTAGGTAAATGAAAAGTCTTATCGCAGTTTATGAGCAGGAGACAGGCCAAGTTTAAATTAAACTTCTAGCAAAAGTATTTTTTTTGTACATTGCTCTTGAAAACAAATAAATCACCCACAGTAATGTTTAAGCTTATGGAAATAGTGAACATTGAGTTTGGGGAAACAAGGATTTGGAATTCCATTAATTTTTTTGTTGTGTAGTTGATTTTTATTTGGTATATTTCTTCTCTTGATTTTAATAATCATTATTGTAATGTCCTTTCTTACCCTGATCCAGTAAGCCAGCATTAAAAAAACGAAAGCTGAATTATTGTACGGCGACCAAAAGCAAGACTCGAAATCTCGTTGCTAAAGTAAAGTCCTCTTGAACATGTTTACATGTTGGAATATCGTCAAAACTGTAGTGAAGCTTATATTAAATTAATCCAGTATAGAGTCTGGATACAAATTATTGTGAGTTTTCTATGTCATATGAATATAACGGATCTATGATCCAAATCGCACATCCAGTGCAATCTATTTCTGTAAATAAAAGTACCGTAATTTATGCGGACAGAACAGGAATGAAAAATACTCGGTTCGCCACAACTGGTGATGCCCGAAGTTTTATTAAATGGCTTACTGCAAAGCATTAAGCCATGTATGCTCAGTATTCACAAAGTGCTTGTCTTTTTTAATTAAGAAAGGGCTTTGTGTTTACTAAACCTTCTTATCTTTGCGATTTCTCGCCTTTCCTGTAAAGTTTTACTTCGAACTAGCTAGCCATTTATCTATCTCTGTATACATAAAATCACGAATAATGGGTTGTGCCTTGGCATTTGGATGTAAATTATCATTTTGCATCAGAGAGTTATCGACAGCGATTGAAGTCATAAAGTACGGCATTAAATATGTATTTGTTTGCTCTGCCACAGACTGATAGCTTTCGGTAAACATACGGGTATATCGCGGCCCCAAATTCGGCGGAATTTGAATCTCCATTAGCGCTACTTTGGCACCTGATTGATGACTCTTTTCGACTAATTGCGTGAGATGCTTTTTTAGTACCTTAATTGGAAAACCACGAATCCCATCATTACCACCGAGTTCAATTAAAACGTGACTTGGTTTATGTGTTTGTAGCCAGGCGTCAATTTTGAGTAAGGCATTGTCTGTTGTCTGCCCACTAATGGCTGTATTGATTATTTCGATCGGCTTTTTTTCTGCTGCGTATTTATTTTGTAACAAATAAACCCATGCTTGGGCTTGTTTCAAGCCGTAGCCTGCGCTTAAGCTGTCACCAATGAGCATTATTTTGTCTTTTGCGACGCTAGTAAATGGAAGCAGCGTTAAGATAAATAACACCGTAAACTTTAGGAAAAAACGAGTCATGTCAGTACTTTCTCAATTAAATATAATTCAAGTCGCTGGGTTAACCAAACGAGTGAGTACCCTCGAAGGGGACCTTACTATCCTTAGCGAAATTAATTTTTCTGTCAAGTCTGGGGAGTCAGTTGCTATTGTAGGGGCATCAGGCTCAGGTAAGTCAACGCTACTGAGTTTATTAGCTGGGTTGGATATTGCGACTGACGGTGACATACACCTTGATGGTGATGCTTTAAGTACATTAGATGAAGAAGCAAGGGCACAAGTTAGGGCGCAAAAGGTAGGATTTGTGTTTCAATCGTTTATGTTGGTGCAAAGTCTTACCGCATTAGAAAATGTGATGCTTCCGGCAGAGCTCGCTGGTGATGTTAATGCCAAGGAGCAAGCGATTGCGTTACTTGAGAAGGTAGGGTTGTCTCATCGATTGGCACATTACCCCTCTCAACTTTCGGGAGGAGAGCAACAAAGGGTGGCCATAGCTCGCGCTTTTATTGGTGAACCGAAGATTTTATTTGCGGATGAACCCTCTGCAAATTTAGATAGCAAAAATGGCCAGTTAATTGAAAAACTATTGTTTGATTTGAATAAACAAAATGGAACCACATTAATTTTAGTGACGCATGATGAGCACCTTGCGCAGAGTTGTCAACGTGTGATTCATATCGAAGGAGGCAAGTTAGAGCAGATCAGTGAAGGGGGAGCGGTTAATGTGGGTTAAATTAGCATTTAAATTGTTTGCTCGAGAGCTTCGTCGCGGTGAGTTGACGATTATATTTGCGGCAATTGCTTTGGCGGTTTTAACGGTATTTAGTTTGTCCTCAGTCACTGAACGAATAGGTTTAAATATTGAGAAAAAAACCAGTGACTTCATTGCAGCCGATCGCAGACTATCTAGTAACCATGCTTTTACTGACAATTATATTAATGAAGCCAATCAGCAAGGGTTAGAAACGGCGTCACTGTTATTTTTTGACTCAATGCTATTTGCAAATGATGAGCTAGTTTTGGGGTCAGTGAAAGCAGTCACTGAGCAGTATCCATTACGAGGCATGGTGGAAATAAAAGACACATTAGAGAGTGTGGGTTATGAAATTCGTGGCGGGCCTAAAAGTGGTAATATTTGGCTCAGTGAAGGGCTATTTTATACCTTGAACGTGAATGTTGGTGACACAGTTGAGCTTGGAGCTGGTCAATTTACCATTAGCAAAGTCTTGGTCAGTGAACCTGATGCGCCGTTTTTTTCACTCGCTGGTAATAAACGCGTATTGTTAAACTATGCCGACATTGGCAGTACAAAAGCCGTTCAAGTTGGTAGTAGGGTATTTCACCGTTTGTTGTTTGCGGGTACTGACGCACAGTTGTCTGACTATTATTTATGGCTAAAGCCACAATTGAAAGAAAATCAAAATTGGGAAGGGGTTAAAGATCGCCAATCACCATTAGGTGAAAACTTGGCGCGTGCGGAGCGATTTTTATTACTGGCTGGCTTGTTCGGTATTATGCTTGCAGCAGTGGCAATGGCTGTCTCTGCAAAACGTTATTGTGAAAGGCAATATGACCCTGTGGCAATGATGAAAACACTCGGAGGAAGCCGAGTTGTAATACGCAAAATATTTTTAACGCATCTCGCATTAGTGACGAGTGTTTCAATTATTATCGGGTTGAGCATCGGCTTTGTATTGCAGTACTTCGGTGCAAATTACCTAGCACAGTTTATGGGGGCGGAGTTACCTAGTGCAGGCATAAAGCCATGGTTATTGTCTGCATTTATAGGTATGACTTGCGCTTTAATGTTTTCATTAAAACCTTTGCTTGATTTGTTTGATATTCCACCTCTGAGGGTCTTGCGCCGAAATTTAGGTGACCGCTTAGCGATAAGCCGTATTCATATGGCATCATCTTTGTTCACTATTTTTTTATTAATGTGGCTATTCAGCGGTGAAATAGTAATTACACTTATTTTGTTTGGATCTAGCTTATTGGTAATTGGAGTATTATTTGGTATTTCTAGGGCGCTTTTCTCATTTGGGAGAAAGTTAGGTTTAAGCCCTGGGTCAAGTTGGTCACTGGCAATTGCAACCTTACAAAAGCGGGCGAATGCCAATGCGGTGCAGCTCATTAGTTTCGCTTTGGCGATTAAGCTGATGTTATTTTTAGTCGTTCTAAAAAATGACATGATTTCAGATTGGGAAATGCAAGTGCCAGCTGACGCACCAAACGCATTTTTCATCAATATTGCTGAACAGGATATTGAACCAATTACCACTTTTTTCAATGATAACAATATAACCCATGAAGCATTTTACCCCGTATTTAATGCACGGGTTAATGCCATTAATGGCGAAGAGCTTGCACGTCGAGTATCAAAACAAGAGGGAGAAGAGCGCGATGAAGATGCTCGAGAGGGTGTTAGCCGAGAACCAAATTTAACATGGCTGTCAGAAATCCCTGAAGGCAATGAAGTGATTGAAGGTGAGTGGTTTAGTAATGGTGATGACATTGAAGTGTCGGTATTTGAAGGCTGGAAAGAAGTACTCGATCTAGAACTGGGTGATACGATCTCATTTTTGGCTAATGAACGGCGTTTTGATGCGAAAGTGACCAGTTTTAGAAGTGTCGATTGGGGCACGTTGAAGCCTAACTTTGTCATGATATTAAGCCCAAATATGGCAGGTAAAACGCCGGTAACTTATTTCAGTGCCGCTAAATTGGAAGCACAGCATAATAAAGGTGTGAGTCAATTGCTGCAGCGTCACCCAACGATGAGTATGATAGATATTAAGAGTCGCTTGGAGCAAGCACAATCAATCATCGCGCAGGTATCGCTTGCGATAGGGTTTGTATTGTCGATTGTATTAGTCAGTGGCGCACTGGTCTTGATCTCTCAAGTCCAGGCCAGTTTAGCTGAACGTATGCAAGAAGTGGTGATTCTAAGAACCTTAGGGGCTAGAGGGCGCTTAATTAAGCTGGCGACACTGTATGAATTTGTATTGCTGGGGGCTATTGCTGGATTTGTTGCTGCCCTTGTGAGTGATGTGGCGTTATTGCTTATTCAGCAGCAGCTTTTTGACGTTGCTGGGCGGTTACATTGGTATATATGGCTTTTAGGGCCAATCAGTGGTGCCGCGTTTGTTGCGACAATCGGATACTTGATGGTGGCAAATACAATGCGGCAAAATACGCAAGGATTATTGAGGAATTTATCTTAAATTGAGGCGAGTATTTTGTTTACATTAAGGCCACATTTCAGTGGCCTTTTTATTGCGTGAATAATCATTGCCTCTCACGCTTGGGCTCTTGCGAATAAGGAGTGAGCATCGGCATCCGTACTCAGTGACTGTTAAGTTAAGTACCTATTTAAGTTATTAATCATATGGTTATATTCTTCAGTTCGGTTTTTTACAACCAGCAAATAAATCAAAAAAGTGGATTCTAGCGTCTATACTCACATTGCAATCAACGTAAAATTTATTAAGTATGGAATGATGCTATGAAGAAACGACTACTCGCTGCTGTTGTTAGTTTGGCTTGTATTAGTCTAAATGTACAAGCTGAAATTAGGATTAATGGTTTTGCATCCATTGTTGCTGGTCAAACGTTAGATGACGATACGAGGTTGTATGGTTATGACGATGATATTTCTTATAAAAATGAGAGTATGTTTGCATTACAACTGTCGTCTGACTTACAAGATAGACTGAGTGCCACAGCACAAATTGTCGCTCGAGGTAACAAGGATTTTGACGCCGAATTTGAATGGGCTTATGTGAGTTATCAAATCAATGATGACTTAAAAGTGAGTGGTGGAAAAATGCGGATCCCATTCTATCGCTATTCCGATTTTCTAGATGTTGGATATGCTTATCGCTGGGTGAGGCCTCCTCAATCTGTTTATAACTTTGCTTTTTCAACATATGAAGGTTTAAACCTATTACACTCGACCACATTGGGCGATTGGGACTCGACAACTCAGCTTATATACGGTTCATTCTCGGGTAGGGTCCCCTCTGCAGCGGGGGCGACTCCAGAACAAGTTGAGTTGAATGACTTAGCGGGTATAAATTGGACTATATCCTATGACTGGTTTAGTGCAAGAGCTGCTTACATCGTTGCTGAAACGACAATCAGTGCCTCTAGTGTTGTCGGCTTAACCGCGGCTCTAAATGGATATGGCTTGAATAATCAAGCAAATAGTTTGCTAATCAGTGAAGATGATGGGGCGTTTTTTGGTTTAGGGTTTTCTATCGATTACGATAATTTTCTGTTTGATGCAGAGTATACCGAAATAGAAGTTGAGAATAGCTTATTGCCAGATCAAACACAGTATTATGCATCCGTTGGGTATCGAATAGATGACTGGACCGTGCATTTAACTTACGAAAATAACGATGATGAGCATGATTCTAATCGGTTAAATACAGTACCGGCTTCCATTTCTGGGCCGAATGGAACAGTTATTCCCGTGTCACTAGATCCAACGAATGCAAATTCACCATTATTACGAGATGTCACTAACCAAGTTTTGTTGGGAGCTAAGCAGGAGAGCAGTACTGTGAGCGTAGGTGCTCGCTATGATTTTCACCCTTCAGCTGCGCTTAAAGTTGATTTAAGCCGTTATAATGATGATATCACTGATCAAGATATAGATGTGTTGGCAGTGGCGATAGATTTAGTATTTTAAGGAGTGAACAATGAAAAGCCAAATTGCTTTATGTTTATTTATGAGTGCCTTTTATGTCAATGCTGAGGTTGCTGTAATCGTGAACGCCAGTAATGGCAATAGTTTAGATAAAAGTGCGATATCAAAAATATATTTAGGCAAGTCGAAATCTTATGCTGATGGGACGAAAGTGAAAGCTGTGGCTCAAACAGGCACATCTGTTGCAAAAGCATTTACGCAAAATGTGGTTGGCAAGTCGAATAGTCAGTTTAAGGCTTATTGGTCTAAGTTGATTTTTACGGGCAAAGGCACACCACCAAATCCATTAAGTAATGACCAAGCCGTCATTGATTTTGTTATGAATAATCCAGAAGGTATTGGCTATATAGATAGCGCCAAAGTGACAGATAAAGTGAAAGTGGTTGGTAAGTTTTAGCTCAACTATATTTTTAAATACAAAAGGCACCACTAAGGTGCTTTTTATGTTTATCGGGCATAAAAAAGATACCTTAATATTCAGAGTGAATTAAATAATGGGTATTAACATGACTTTTCGGGTTGCAACATTAGAAGACTTATTTCGATTGGAGCAGTTTGAATAAGCGGTAGTTGAAGCTGAAAGACCATTCAATGACGCCTTGAAAGCGCAACAAGCACGCTATTATGACTTACCTTTTCTTATCGCCGATAGCCAAACTTATTTACAGGTCGTAGAACACCAAGCAACTATCATCGCGACCGGTTATGTTCAAATTCGCACTTCAAAGTAATCGGTTTTACATGAAAAGCATGGTTATTTAGGGTTTATGTATGTTGTACCAGAGCATCGTGGAAAGGGGTTAAATAAAGCGGTTATTGAACATTTAATTGATTGGTCAAAATCAAAAGGGATATGTGATTTTTATTTGGATGTGTATAGCGAGAATGTCTCAGTGATTAAGGTATATGAAAAGCTTGGTCTAAGGAGTTCACTGGTGGAAATGAAATTGCATTTATAAAGGCAATAAAAGGGTTTTTATGCGTGCATTTGTTAATGCGTACTAAAGTGGCATTTGTTCTAATCGCGAGCCGAGATATAGTTAATACCATGTAAACATTGAAGATTGAATGTATATGCAGGGTGCAGAAGCCGAGCTGTTTAAAGCCCTTTACGTGGCATGTATTGCTGTTGGCGGTTTTATTTTTGCTTTGTTATTGTCTCATCAACATAGAGGTCGGCCTGGCAATAAAACACTGGCTGCATTTATGTTATTTATTCAAGTGCCAACGCTGAGTGCGTATAGTCAGTTAACATTTGGGCAGGTCCCGTTTGCGTTGCAAGCTGCTAGTCAGTGTTTAATTTTGATATACGGACCTATCATTTATCTATTACTGAAAGCGATTTTAAAACCAGAACGCCCGGTAAAGTGTGCTTATTTACACTTTGTCCCTTTTATTACTATTTTCTTACTCAAGTTTCTTATTATTCCCGATTATGGTCTGTATGTTTGGATCCCATTTGTGATCCTTATTTTGGTATATTTACTTGTTAATATAAGGCTCCTTATTACATCTCGGGAGCAGTTTTTTCAATTACATAGTGGTTATAAAAATACAACGTTCTACTGGTTTAGCTTCGTTGTTGGTGGGATTAGCGTACTAACTGTGTACGATATTATCATTATTTCTTTATACTTAAATGGTATATATCTTGGTTTTAAGTGGTGGAACATCATGACTTTCAGTTTGTGTGGTTACCTGACAATAGTGAGCGCCTTTTCTATCTGGCGACCAACCATTTTTTATAATGTACTGAAGAAAAAAGTAAAAAGTAAAAAGTCAAAAAAAGTTAAATGGTAGTGCATATCTACTTGCTAATAGCGCCATAAAGCCACTTGAGTTAACTGTTCATCATGTATTGAAAGACAATGAATTGTATAAAGATAATGAATTGACGCTCTCTAAGTTAGCTGATGCGACAGGTGTTTCAAGTCATATGCTATCAGAGCTGTTAAATGTACATATGCAGACGAATTTCTATGAGCTAGTAAATAGATACCGACTTGAGTGTGCCATTGGCATGCTGCAAGTAGAGGCTACTAGCAGTTCTATTATTGATATTGCGCTTTCCGCTGGATTTAATAATAAAAATACATTCTATCGGGTATTTAAGGAGAAAATGGGGGTTACGCCATCAGCGTATCGTAGTCGCAATAGAAAAATGGCTTCTTAGTAAGAAAATATGTCATTTATTATCTAGAGTGACGCTTTCACGTGACAGTTTTCGTAGTTTTTACTTGTTTATCAAACAACAAGGAAAAATTATGACGAATAAACTTAACATGAGTACACGGCGAAGTTTTTTAAAATCCTCATTAGGCATAGGTGCCGCACTTGGTGTAACACCGCTTAGAGCCTCATTTGAAAGTACATTGGAGCAGCAAACAGGAGATGATTACCGTCCAGCATATATTTACCCTAATGACACGAGGTACACCGCATTTTTATCAGGTTCAAATTATCGTTTTACCTCACTACCAAGCTGGGTTTCAGTATGTTCTTCGGCCCACGAAGTTTATGTAGCAGCGCGTAAAGCAATTACTGACAACAAGCGTATAACCGTAAGATCTGGCGGCCACTGCTATGAAGGGTTTGTAGACAATGATCAAGGCAATATCATTGATTTAGGTAACATGGACAAAGTCTATAAAAAAGGAAAGTACTATGTTGTCGAAGCGGGTGCACGTTTAGGGAATACTTACGAGACATTACTCAAAGAGTGGGGAGTGATGTTACCGGGAGGGTCTTGCTTTAATGTCGCTGTCGGCGGGCATGTGTGTGGAGGAGGTTTTGGGGCAATGTCTCGTAAATATGGCCTGACCGTAGATTACTTAGTGGGTGTTGAAATTGTTACCTTCTCTGAATATGGCGGGCAAGCGAACTATCCGCGTAGTTATTTTTTGGGTGAAAATGAAAAATCCGATGATATTGTTTGGGCACACCAAGGAGGAGGGGGTGGAAATATGGGGATCGTAACCAAATATTATTTTGAAAGTTTACCATCTGTTCCAGCTATGATGAGTATTCAACAGCTGTCTATCCCATGGGATATATTAGATAAGCATAGCTTTGCTGCATTGTTACAACGTTATGCGCATTTTTTCGCGATAAACCGCGGTGAAAATAATAAGTACAATGGACTACATACGTCATTTACATTGAATAAAAAAGTAGGTCCAGCCAGCTCGCTGGATTTAATGATCACTTATAGCGGTGATACGCCAGCATTAATTGACGATTTTATTATCGCTATTTTTGATGAGCCACAACTACGAGCTGCAGAAGTGAGTTTCGCGCCACACCGAGAAGCTGCTCGCAGCTTAGTGCCAAACTCTCTAAATGCGCCACAGCCTTTAGGGAGTTATTTAACGATTCCATGGTGGATGGCAGTAACTGTCGGTGGTGGTGGAGCTGGTGGCGCAAGGGCCAAGTATAAATCCGCGTATATGAATGATGTTTTTCCTGAACATCAAATAGACACTCTTTGGGAAATGCTCACAGCTGATGGTTTTATAAACCCTGCAGCGGCGGTACAAATATCGTCTTATGGTGGGAAAATAAATACTATTGGGAAATATGATACGGCCGTATCGCACCGTGATTCTATTTTAAAATTACAATATCAAGCGTACTGGTTTTCACCTTTTCATGATGACTATAATATTGACTGGATGCGTAAGCTTTACACTCGAATGTACGGTGCATTAGGGCCTGTCTCAGATGGAGTGATGGATGGGTGTTATGTGAATTACCCTGACGTTGATTTAGATAATTGGCAAGAGCTCTATTATAAGGATAATTATCCTCGCCTACAGCGGATCAAAGCTCAGCTAGACCCAAAAAATAGATTACATCATACTCAGTCAATTGAAGGACACGTTTAATTCAAACAGGCTTAATATTCAGCGTGAACTTTTGCACTGGCATCAAAAAGATGCCAGTCTTAGAGCACTATTGATGTGAATGAGCTCGGGAGTAAATTATGAATCGACAGTGGATAAATTGGGCGATTAAAACAATTGAAGCAGACTACACTCGCTCTGCAGACACCCACCTGATTAGATTAGACTTAAAAAGCCATCCTAATATACTTATTTACTTAAAAGATGAGAGCACGCACCCAACGGGTTCTTTAAAGCACCGTCTAGCACGTTCATTATTTTTATATGCGTTGTGTAATGGAAAAATAAATGAGGATACCCCCATCATAGAGTCATCCTCAGGGAGTACAGCAGTATCAGAAGCTTATTTTGCTAAGCTATTGGGTTTACCGTTTATTGCTGTCGTACCTAAGTCCACGGCGCGGGAAAAAATAAAGCAAATTGAGTTTTATAATGGACAATGTCATTTAGTTGAACAAACCGATCAGATCTACGCCGTCTCAAGGGAGCTTGCTGAGCAAATGGGAGGGTTTTATATGGACCAATTCACGTTCGCGGAGCGGGCTACTGATTGGCGGGGAAATAATAACATTGCGCAAAGTATTTTTAAGCAAATGGCAGATGAACCTTTTAGTATACCGAGCTGGATAGTGATGAGCCCAGGTACAGGGGGGACTTCCGCGACGCTAGGTCGATATATACGTTTTCAGCAATACGAGACAGAACTCATGGTTGTTGATCCTGAGCATTCTGTTTTTTATGATTATTATCAGACACAAGATGTGACCTTGACGCATCATTGTGGCAGTAAAATAGAAGGGATTGGTCGTCCCAGAGTTGAGCCTTCTTTTATACCTGGTGTAGTCGATGAAATGCTCAAAGTACCGGATCAAGCAAGTATTGCAGCGATGCATTGGCTGAGTGCACAGCTTGGACGTAAGGTGGGGCCTTCATCAGGGACGAACATATGGGGCGTATTGCATCTTGCTGATAGGATGAAACGTCAAGGAGAAACGGGTGCCATTGTGTCATTGATTTGCGACAGTGGTGAGCGCTACCTAAATACCTACTACAATGACCAATGGGTTACGGAGAATATTGGAAACGGACATCATCATAATGATTATTTAGCACAGTTTTTTTAGTCATTTAGCTTCTGCGGAAATTGTTGAATATACGTCAGATGATTCAACAATATTTAACAAGTAGGGTGCTTAACCGGTCGGCTAACAAAGTGCCGCGCTGATGAAGTAATTATTCTGAACAGTTTCTATAATAAACACATACTTTCTTCACTTTTGTATTGTTTAATGCGAGAAAATTTTTCGCATTAAAGGATACACCATGAATAATCTATTTTTATTACTGGCAGTTGGTGTGGCTGTGGTCAGTATTGTGGCTTTAGTACGGATGAGTACTTTACGGAAAAAAGATCAAAAAGCATTACGAGAAATTAAAAAAGCAAAATCGGCGCTGAACAAAAAGATTTTCTATCACGGTGATAGTGATATTCCAAACTACCGTCAATTTATGCAAAAGCTGCTCAAAGTTGAGCGAAAGTTTACTCGGTACCACATATCTTTGATTAAGTTAGGTAAACAACCTGTTTTTGATGACATAGATGAGCAGTTAGCGTCTTTTTCTGAGTTGTTTAATACGATTAGTAAGTCTTGTGAGCCTTTCGCATTAGCTTTATACGATTCTGAATATATGTTGATGGCATTTGTCACTCAAGGTACAGGGGCAAATACGCAAGAAGCCATAGAAAAGCAAAAAAACATATTACATAAACTACCCGAACAGGTTTTAATCAGTGGTACCAAGGTACCTATTGATTATGCGATATCATCGTTAAGTTTGACGGGATATTCGGCGATTTACGGTATGGACAAAGTGCAACGTAGGTTAACTTATTCGATGGATCACGCATTGGAGAGTGAAGATGGCACTTTTTTTCATAATGAGCAATTGTATAAAGCTGAAATGTATAAAAAACACGTACTTAGAAAGCTCACGAGCAGCATCTCGTTTAATCCAGATGATTTTTACTTGGTGTTTCAGCCAATGTACATTCCGAGTGATCTGGACAAACCCAAACGCTATGAAGCATTGATCCGCTGGAAAAATCATAAAAACCTTGGACCAAAAACTTTTATCCCGATGCTTAAGAGTCAACCCGGTTTACAAGAGGGAATGACGGAGATTGTGCTTAACCAAGTGTTTTCTTTGCTCAAAGTCCAGCTAGATAGCAAAAAGGATCTGACGCCCATTCATGTCAATATTACTAAGCAAGAGCTAAACACTGAGCACTTATTTGGTCATCTTAAACAATTACTAAAAGGTGCCCCATCAATTGCGAGCTTTATTGTTTTTGAGGTTGAGCAAAATGATACTTTGACAGAGAGCGAATTGATTAAAAGTAATATGCGCAAAATTATCAATTTAGGGTGTCGATTTTCAATCGACAATTTTGGCAATGATAGAAAGAGTTATCAACTTCTCAGTAATGGTTACTACAAAACAATAAAAGTAGACAAATCTTATATAGGCGAAGTACGTGACAGGCACGCCACCTCTAAATCGCTTGAACAGATCATGTCGACGGCGAAGCGCTCTAAACTGACCGTCATTGTAGAGGGCGTTGAAAATCGATATCAGCTGGATTACATAAAAAGTTTTGAAAATGCGATGTTGCAGGGTTACTACATTAGCGCCCCTTTGAGTGCACATGACTACCTATCAGTGGAAAGTAAACAGTCAGTTACATTAAGTTGATAAAGGACTTTTAACGTATCGCTTATTATTCAATCTAACCGAGAGGACAGACTTAAATTACTGTATTTGCTGTTTAAAGTCGTGTTTAATTATCATGCTTTACGTTGAACTAACTTGTTATAATGGTAAGACTGTGCAATATAACTCAGTCTTACCTAGGTGGCCTATGCGACTGCTGCTATTTCTTCGTTATATTAGGCACTGCTGACTTTTGCCATATACTCGCAAGTAATGACCCACTGACATTATGCCATATTGAAAACAAAGAACCGGCGACAGCTGCGCTGGGTGTAAAGAACTTCATTGCCAAAGCAACCGCTAAGCCAGAGTTTTGCATTCCGACTTCAAAGGCGATGGTTCTGCAAACTTGTTCATCACACCCAAGGCGCTTAGGTACAAAATATCCGAGCAGTAGTCCAATCCCATTATGTAAGATCACCGCAAGCATAATGACCAGGCCCGTACTTTCTAATTTGGCTTGATTCAGTGCCACCACAATGGCAATGATGAAGACAATTGCGCCCATAGATAGCATTGGTAATGCCGGTAAGCTCTTCGTGATGAGCTTATTGCAGTATCGGTTTAATATTACCCCCAATGTGACGGGGAGCAACACAATTTTGAATAAGCTAACGAGCATATTTATGATTGGAATATTGACCAGTTCGCCAATAAGGAGTGTGGTTAGTACCGGCGTAAGTATGACACCTATCAAGGTGCTGATGGCTGTCATGGTTATTGATAAAGCAACATCACCTTTAGCGAGATAGCATAACACGTTGCTTGCGGTACCACCCGCTACGGTGCCAACTAATACGAGCCCTATCAATGATTGGGTGTCGAAATTCATGCCTTTTGCCAGTAAGAATGCCAAAATAGGCATGACTGAAAATTGCAGTAAGATACCGATAAAAATTGCTTTTTTATTCTCTGTGGCACGCAAAAAATCTTTGGGTGTCAGTGTGAGCCCCATGGTGAGCATGATCACCATAAGTAGAGGAATAATCATATTTTTCAGATCAACAAAGTAGATAGGAAATACAAATGCGAACGCTGAAAATAAGATTGCCCATAGCGGGAATAATTGTACGGTGATAGCCATTGATTTTAAGATTTAAATTAAGTGTGATCAGATACTATCCTGAATTTTTGACCTTTACGAGTTACATGGCTTTTAGTAAGTAACCTCAGGTTTGGATAAGGGTTTTGGAATAGAAGATGTTTTGTAAACAAACTTACGTACAATCCAATGATGATATTTCGTTCAATATCAAGGCGCTTTTATACAGTAATAGCGGGCTATTACTGCATAAAAGCAACGCCGAGAGTGAGAAAAATAGCTTTATTGGGCAAATTCGCTTATCCAGAGCTGAGGTTAGGTAATGACATGAGCGTACGATGCCACATAAATGTGTCTCACTGCCCTTTGAGTATGAGTACAAAGTTATGGCTGAGCTGATGCTACATCTAAGGTCGTGTGAGTGATAGGCCTACTTGTTATAGGTTTCCATTCTCCGTACTGTACTGAATATAAGTGCTAGAACCAATAGCTTATGCATTGCTTTCACTTTATTTCAGTCTTTTACCCATAGATTATTCCGTTTTTCAGGTTTTCTTTGTAAATTAATTCTTCACCAAATGTTCATGTTAAGTAAACTTAAATGTAAAAATATAAATTATATTGTATACAAAGATGGTTTTGTATTGTAGTTTTAATAAACAAGCTGACAGTTTGAAGTCGTATTTGCTTGTGTTGTTTTTTCTGTTTACTGATTCAAAAAGTGTATTTTGACTTTTCAAAGTATGAGTTTGAAATGTCAAAATGCGCAGCGGATATAAAAATAAAGTCGTCAGCTATATGGCGACACAACAACATGTAAAGATACTCACAGGAGAGAATCATGCTATTTAATTTTAGGGGTTTATGCGGCCTAAGTAGGCAAAATATACACGGGCATAATTATAAAAAAAGCTACCTTATGATGTTACTAGCAGGTATGTCGTCGACTTCAGCCTTTGCCGGTGAAATAGTAGAGTCTAAGTCATTTCAAAATCTGACGGCGCAGTCGCAAAGCAGTGTGTCACTTGAGTCTAGTGCGTTTCATAAAGCGAGCTCAGGGCAGATTTGTGGTACAGATACGAATTTGCAAGATTGGAACGTATTACAAAAAGAGAATGCACGTCAAGCATTACTCCCAAGCAGTTTGACAAGCCAAATACAACAACGTATGGCACAAGCATCAGATGAAGCAGCAGCCAACGGTAATGGCGTGGCTGGACGTTACTATATTCCCGTTGTTGTACATGTATACGGCGATAGATACAACTGTGAGACTGGCACATATTGCTTAACTGAGCAAAAAATAATTGATGGTTTAAATAAAACCAATGAAGACTTTAGAGGGTTGATCACGGATGATGGCCCTATTGCTGCCCAGTTTCAGGCAATCCGAGAAAATCTAGATATTGAATTTGTTTTAGCCAAGAAAGATCCCAGTGGCAACGCCACTAATGGCATCGTGCGCCATGCAGAGAAAGCAGGATATGGGGATGGTGAGAAAGCTGACGCGCAAATTGCAGCTGATGCATGGGACAACTTTAAATACATGAATATTTACATCCAGCATGACTTATATGCGGATGGCGAAACCAATAACTCAGGTGTGGCATGGTACCCTCAGGTCAGCATGTCGGAAGCCGGCTTAGCACGGGTGGTATACAATGGGGACTATGTTGGTGCAAACACCAATGAAAATTTCCGCTCAGTATTAACACATGAATTTGGTCACTTTTTAAACCTTCCTCACACTTTTGATGGTGAATGTACAGTACATTCACAGCCATTTTGTAGTGCTACGGGGGATGGTTCGTGTGATACACCGCAAATGAGCAGCAGCGTGTTGCAAGATAATGCGACAAACTGCTTAGGTGAGCCAACTAACACCGAAAACTTCATGCATTATTCAGACAACTACGCGATGTATACTCAAGATCAAGTTGAACGCATGACAGCAGCATTACACGGTTCAGCACGAGCGACGCTTTGGTCTAATAGTAATTTGATCGCAGTTGGCTTAGACGACTTGACCAGTAACGCCGATCATCCTTGGGATGGACTAGGTGGCAACCCAAAACCACAAGGTACTACGGTTCAAACATTTAATAATATATCAGCACAAAAAGGCGAAGTTGATAATTTTGAGATGTCGGTGCCAGCGGGCACTGAAGCAGTTGCATTTTATCTTGACGGGTACGATGAAGATCCTGACATGTATGTGTCTAAAGGCGCAGCCCCTACTAAAACGGGTGATAACTGGGATGCTGATTTTATCTCGTTTAGAAGTGCAGGCTCCCCTGAACTAGTGACGGTTTCTTCTCCTTCAAGTACTGAAACTTATCATGCAGCAGTCGATGCGTTTTCCGCTTATTCTAATGCCACATTAAGCGTCATTACCGCCCAGGACAGTACATTGTGTAATGGCTGTGAGCGAGTATTTTTAACCGAAGTGAAAGACTTGGCGTCAGCCAAAGGAGCACCGGTAAAAACGTATCAATATCAAATACCGGCAGATGCAGTACGCACCGTTGCGGTTATGCCTGGTGGTTATAAAGGCGATCCCGATGCTTATATGAGTATGAATGCGACACCCGATAAAACCACGTATGATTGTGGGCCTTTCAGCGCGCCGCGTCTAAGTGAGTACTGTGAGTTTGGTGCTGGTGGCGGTACACTCAATATTATGATTGACCCATTTTTAGAATATAGCGGTGCTTCACTGGTCGTTTATTATGAACGAGGTGCGGCATCTGGACTGCCAATCGCTGAGGCGAATGGGGATTATTCAGCACTGATAGGTCAAGATATTACATTTAGCAGCACAGGCTCGAATGACAGTGATGGCTCAATCACGTCATATTTATGGGCTTTTGGTGATGGTGCCACTTCTACGCTTGCGAATCCAACACATAGCTACCAATCAGCGGGTAACTATAGTGCCTCGTTACAGGTGACAGATAATGATGGTAACACCGCAACGGATGCGGCTAATGTCACAATTACTGCGAGCAATCAAGCTCCGGTGGCGAATGCCAATGGGCCTTACTCGGTTGAACTTGGCAAAGCCATTACGTTCAGCAGTGCTGGCTCATCTGATCCTGATGGTTCAATTTCCGCCTATGCATGGGAGTTTGGTGATGGACAAACAAGCACCAGTGCTACTCCAACTCACACTTACGCAGCGGCTGGCAACTATAGCGCTACGCTTAAAGTGACTGACAACTTAGGACTGACAAACACGTCAACTGCACAAGTTACAGTGAGTGAGTCAAGCTATTGTGAAGCGTCAGGTAATACGCGCTATGAGTGGATTGCGAATGTGCAATCGGGCAGTTTTACGAACCCGTCTCAAGGTGTTGGTTACCAAGACTTTACTAGTAAAGTCATTGAGTTGACTGAAGGTAAGAATACGCTGACATTAACGCCAGGTGGTACTTACACTGAACATTGGACTGCATGGTTAGATAGTAATAATGATGGCACGTTCAGTGACAATGAAAAAGTACTCACAGGTGTGTCTGGTAAAGGTGCTGTCAGTGGTGAGCTGAGCGTTCCAGCAGGCTTAGTTGGCCAATCTTTAAGAATGCGCCTTGCTATGAAATATAGTAGTGCTGCAAACACCGCATGCGGCAATATTGGTGATGGTGAAGTAGAAGATTATACCGTATTGGTTAAAGCTGGAGGTACAACTCCACCAGTTTCACAAGTACCAAATGCCTGTTTGACACAATCGCCTATCACGGGTGGTCGTTTAGAAGCGGGCACAGCCAGTTGCTTAGGAGGCAATGGTACGCTTTGGTTAAGTATTGCTGATGTGTCTGCAGCACAAAGCGTAGCAATTACCACAGCGCATGGCCAAAGTAACTTAGAGATCTTATACAAAAATGGTGGCTGGCCAAGTGACACTGATAATGATGCGACATCAAACAGTGGTACGCAAACGGAGTGTATTTATATTCCGGCAGGGACTCAGCATTGGTCATATTTAAAAATTAACGGTGATGCGAGCAATACCAGCATTATTGTTGATTTTGATACGGCAGCTTGTCGTAAGTAACCCGAGTTTTATTTCCCCCGACTAAAGCAGCGCGTAATGCGCTGCTTTTTTTATTTTTTTGCGGTGAATAATTTGTTTTAAATGATTGATTTTAATATTAAATGGTGAATTTATGCTTGTTGCGCTATTGAGAAACACTACAAGTTATCACTCGGTAAATACTGTTGCCAAGGCTGCACGATAAAAGGATATTCACCAGTCACATCAACGCGACAATACCAATATTGTAGTGCACCCGTATTGATCCCCTGGTATTTAAAAATCACATTGACGACAATACGGTCTCCACTGTTTAACATGTCAGTGTCTACACTGAGCAACTGATAACCACTGGGATTGGGTCCATCTGAACTTGAGTTATAGTATAAGTTATAAGAATGATTATACACATCAACATTGTTATACAACACAAAGTTAAGCGCTCGCGTGTTATCTGTGTTGCCAGCAGAACTATCGAGGGCAGTAATTTCCCCAACAAGTTGCGTGAAATGTGTATTTGTGCTTTTTTCACCATGACACACTTGGCCATAGGGCATTACCGCTGTTGGCATAATCGCAGTGACGTGCATCTCGTATGCACCAGAGGCTACGCCAATCACGACAACTTGCCCATCAGTAGATGACTCGTTACGGCCCAGTGCTGAAATACACTGCGTAAGCAATTCATCGTTAGTCAGAATAAGTTTATATTGCTGTTCATTAAAGCGGTTATCTAGCACCCAATCCATCGCCCGTGCAATGTAGTTATTTTGCGGTTGACTGAGGCCTTTAAAGAGGGCTTGATACAATTGCGTATTCCGGTTTAAGCGTGCTAATGCAATATTATCATTCACGTTTTCAAGCATGGGTAATGGGTTAGATGACATGATGCTGTTTTGGTTTAGTTCTTTTTCTAAATTTAACGTAGGAAATTTAGCATTGATATTACCCACGCAATACACATATTGATTACTCATTGGTTGCGTCTCAAATTCAATTTTTCCGGTGAGTGCACGTTGTAACACCATTGGGTTTTTAAGGTGTTGATATATTGATTCATTCTTGTGATACATAAGTAACTCCTAGCTGCTTTTAGCAAAGGGGGCGAGCTTAGATGACACAAAAGGGTACGCGTTTGTCACATCAATATTACACGCAAATCGGGTGTCATTCGGATTAGAAAGAATAACCTCTATAATGGAGCGGTCATCATGCAATGACACATGTTGAAAATGCACGGCGTTGACGTTATCGATGATCTCATTTTGCGTTTGACTAGTATTGATTTGATCAAAATGCGTGACTAAATAATTGCTAGCGCGCTCCAAGTTTGAACGGCCTATATTGGGTTTTAATTGTGCTAACGCACCTTCTCTGGTTTTTTTGGGTGGACTTTTTGTACCGTCTACAGTATCAATTAAATGCTCGACCAGAACGCTAGGGAGCGCTTCTGAACCATGGCTGCCAGCCACAGAAATACGCTCGACTAACCCGACTAAAATAACCTCGTTTTTAGTTGACGCTTGGATCAGCGCATTTAATTGTGTGAGTGTTCTTGGGTATAACGTATATGTATCAACATTATTAATGGTAAATACCCAAGTTGCTTGTTGTGCGAGGTACAAAAAAGGGCGAATACGAAGATTCGGCTGCTCATTAGGCGACGTTACATAGTTAAAAATCTGATCAAAACTGGTAGTAGATTGCTTGGTAAATTCTGCGGCGGCCTCGTACTGTTTTTCTAAATCTATTGTTGCGAAATACGGCTTAACATAGCCTATTGCATACACGTGTCCATGGGGGTGTTCACGGTTACATTGCAGCGTTTCTTGAGTTTGGCTAGTTGTGTTGACCACATCTGGTTGAGCTGCATTGTGCGTCTCATCTGATAAATTCATTTTTTCGATCCTCAAAGAACAGTATTCATATCAAAGGCTGTACTGGGGTGAAAGCTTGGATAGCAGTATTAATAAAGGGGTACAAACCAGTCACATCTATCCGACAATAATAATAATGCTGCTTGTCTGAACTGTTCTCTTGATAGACGAATGTCATATCGACAATAGAGTGGCTTGACACAGAATCAAACATAGTCATATCAATACGTAACAATGATGCGCTTTGTGTCGTGTTTGATCCGGTTTGCATTTTATGGGTATGTTCATACATATCAGGGTAGCGAAATGCCACAAAATTACGTGCTCTATCGAAGGGGGTCACCCCCATATTTGGTGTAACCTCTAACTCTTTAATGACACCTTGGATCGCTATGGTTTGCGCCGATGATACTTCCTTAATGGTACGGTGCAATTCATCCAAGGTCTGAGAGTAAATTTGTTCACAAACAACTTCAGGCAGGTTCAGACTATTGTCACTTATATAACTGGTACCAATCACACTGCTATAAACAGTCTCTAGTGTGTCGCTGGGTGCTTTAAGTGATGCGATAAATGAAGCTAGTACCTGCTGCGTTGCAGGCACGAGTAAATACTGATAATGCGCTTTTATAGAGAGTACCCATTGCACTTGTTCGGCAAGATATAAATATTTGTCACGATCTGTGTTGGCATTATTATTAGTAAATACCCCATAATAGTCTTGTTCATTAACGCCAAGGGTGCGGGCAGCGCTTAAAAATTGTTTCTTTATGCCTTTATTCGGAAAACGTACTTTTATTACACCAAGTGCGTAGATAAGATCTGAGTGCTGGCGTTGAATTATGGGGTCAAGACTTTCAAGCAGTTTATTGTCAGTCTCAGGCGTTTCGACAATTGGCGTTGCTTGCGCAGTTATAGCCATCGCATCGTTCGTTTTTGCGTTTATCTTGTCAGTATTTAAGTCAAGGGTTGTGTCGTTTTGTTCGATGTGGCTTTCAGTGGCTTCATCGGCATCTTTATCACTCATTTTTTCACCTTATTAATTGAGCCAAAGCACCGGCCTAGGCCAGTGCATTTTGCTTGTGCTATTGCTATCTAAAATGTCAGGGGGGGTATATTGAATTGTTAAAAATCAACCCGCACCTAATATGGTCTTTGTGGCTTCACCGGTACTGGCTGTGTCGATTGAATATAACGTCGTTACACCCATTGTGGTGGCAGCTTGCCCGGTAATGGCCATTTGTTGTTGTGCGGTGGTCGCATTATGCGCTGCATTCGCCAGTGCTTGAGATGTGGCTTGAAATAGGTTGCCCATTGACATAGCGGGTGCATCACCTAGTACTTTCACATTGGCTTGTGTAACAGCGTCGGTGATCTGATCATTAACTGAGGTTGGAAATGCCATAGTTGTTCCTTAATTATAATATGTGGTTACGTTAAAATTCAGGAGTAATTGTAGAGAGATTATGATGATAAGTTTTGGATGAACTTACCGATTAGATGGTAAATAACGTGTTTTTTTAAATCGCTATTTTTCACAGCTAAGCATAGATAAGCTTAATGACTCAAAAGAGGTAACATGCCAAAATTAGCCATGTTACCTCTGCTATTCATTTGATTAATGTCCGATTCACCAGTAATAAGTCAGCCCCATTTGATTCACACCTTGGTCATGCGAGTGAGCTAATTGACGCGTCAACGGCGCTAAAAATTATGTATGTTAAATAACTACATAGCGAGTTTTGCCGTGTTATCATGCCAATTACTTGCTGCATTTTCTGACCCTGTCTTTCATGCCGTGGGTATAGTCTCAAACCGATATAACGAGCTACGCCAATCGAGGTTACTTAGTGTTGGCATTTCCAACCTCAGTAGGACTTAGTCATTATATAACTGATGGGTTTTACCAACTTGGTAAAAGTTACGATTAAGCGCATTTAGTCTTACCATCGAGGTTGGGTATGATGAGCTTGGGTCCGGGCGATGGCATCATGTATGTCACGAGGGTGCACTTCAGATCGGCCTTGTGATAGTAACTTCAACGACACACATCGAATGATATTAACAATATCAGCGCCACTTAATGGGTATTGGTCGGCGAGTTGCTGAAAGTTAATGTCTGGAGAAAGTCGGGTTTTTTCGCAAAATCCATTTTGCCACATACTTAAGCGCTGTGCGGGCTTGGGGGATTCAAAATGCACAATTGATTCAAAGCGTCTAAAAAAGGCATTATCAATATTGTCTTTAAAGTTAGACGCCAAAATGACAATGCCATTAAAGCGCTCGATACGTTGTAGTAAATACGCCACATTTTGGTTGGCAAATTGATCGTTGGAAGAGTTTGATGCTTGCCGCTTACCAAATAACGCATCGGCTTCATCAAAAAATAATATCCAACGGCGGTGCTCAGCCAAACTAAACACCTTTTCTAAGTTTTTTTCTGTTTCACCAATGTACTTTGAAGTCACCATCGATAAATCGATTTTATAAACAGCCATGTCGACCGCTTGCCCTAGCACGCTGGCTGTAAGCGTTTTTCCAGTGCCGGGTGGGCCATAAAATAACGCGCGATATCCAGGGCGCAGTTGTTTGCCTATTTGCCATTCTGTAATGAGCGTTTCTCCATGCTTTACCCATTGAATGATGTCGTCTAGTTGGCTTTGAATTGACGTAGGTAAAACAAGGTCTTGCCACGTCATATTTGATTTGACAGGTGATGCAGCAAAGGTGCTGTCTGACTCAGGGGTATACGCCGTGGCGGTGGTCAGTGTTTGCACATACTCAGCGGTTAAGGCTAATGGTGCACTTAATAGGCTGGGGGCATGCCCATCGTCATAGTGTGATAAAACCCGCTTTAACAACGGGCTTGTGTGTAACGTTTTTAATACTTGGCATTGAGTCATCACGTCATTTCCACCCAGAATAAATGCGGCTGTGGCAGCGCTGGCGTATAGGGTTGCGTCACGCTCAACTATACCAAACTCAGTAAAAGGGCGGTTTGTTTGTTCATTTATACTTAATAGCACATCAAAGAGGGAGGGGTTGATCACCGGGGTTAATGCCAAAATGATCAGGAGCCGCTCTAAGGTACTAAGTTTATTAGATTCAATGAAGTGACCATAGGAAGACAGCGCAGACGTGAATTCTGCAGGTTCAATAATGTGCCATTCAGTTGCGTGCTCACTTTGCTCAAAATAGTGCGTTATGCGTGTGTGGAGTAGCTGTTTTAACCAGCTACATTCTTGCGTTAAATCACGTGCATTATGTGAAAGCGCGCTTGTCTTTTGACAGGCCTCAGACCTTAAACGGTTTTTATGGGTTTGCCACATAGGTGTGTCCTTATAAGTCATATCACAGACGATGGACATAGCGTATAAAAAAACGGGGTGTTTCTCTTGGCAAAGATGCGGTGCTTATTGGTATATCATGGTATGGCTGTTACATCATGTAATGCCGGTGAGTAAGGGACAGATAAAACTTGGTTTAATTTTAACTTACTCAGATTTAATGACGCTTTGTGTTTACTTATGGCGTAATTGTGATTAATTAAGTCGAGTACCGTGAGTGATGCTGCATTGGCTAACCCTTCGCAAATTGAGGTGATTGAATCGCCGATACGAGTTTGGTATATAAAGTGCCCACCCGCGCAACAATAGGGTATTTTGAGTAAAGTGCGCTCTGATAAAAACGCGACGTTCACTTGTGGATTAGCCTTGATAACATCTTTGGCTTTAACCCCCGCACTGGCTCTAATTGAAATCGTGATCAGTGCAAGTGTGTCACCTGGTTGAACGGTATATTTGAGTACAGTATGCATAAAGAATACTCTAAGTTAAGAGCAGGTTTGGTATGGCTTGCCTGCTCGTATATGAAAGGGAGTATTATTGAATAGCCCAATAAATCGGGTATGAGCCAGCATTGTCACCAATGGTAATAGTACGTATTTGGGTGTTGCTGCTAGATTGCTCAAATGGTGTATAAGTAGACTCCAGTACTCGGCCATTTGTTTGCTGTTGTTGCTGCACTTCGTTACCTAATATTCCCACGGAGTAACCAGATTGAAAAATCTGCTGTTCTACAGCCTGAGTTTGGCCTGAACCTGAACTACTCTCCGTGCTTGTCAATTGTAACCAAACAGTCGTGCCGATTGGGATCGCGGCTTCACTGAGTAGATTAAGTACACTGCTAGCGATATCAGATGGAGCTATTTGTCCAGTGCCAGTACCAATTTTGCTTGCGTCTTGATGATATACAGGCATTAAAGCAAGCCCGTAACCATGTTTGTCATTTGCACCGGTGATTCGATTGGTTTCTTGCGCCGTCAGCGGTATTGTGCTTGGCCCTGAACCTTTAGCAGTTGGGGGGGATTGAGTCGTTGGTGCGTTAAGACTGCGTATACAAAAGCTATAACCTTCACTTTTGTACTTATCTGCAATGCTCGGCTTCATCGTACCATTGTATATAATCCCTTTTGCGTGAGGGTCTGCAATCTCAGCATAAGTTAACTGTGGAACCGGTGGATTAACTATTTTGACTAAGGTGGGGTTTTCCGTTGTAACTTTATTCTCTCCGGTGGTTGGGCTGCTCATAAAAAATCCTATTTTCTTGAATGTTGTTGATCTGAAGGTGAAAAACCAAATAAATTGGTTGAATTAACTATAAAAGAGGGGGGTTTTACCAACTTGGTAAAAGTGGGGTTTAAATTGGTATATTCTACTTTAATGGAGAATTCTTTAACTCTTACTTGCGCCCTGTCGCAACATAGGCCACTAAAAGCGGCCTATATTCAACAAATCATGTGTTGGTTTAGCTATTCAGCGATTGTGCAATGGCTTTGATCCAATCACCATTGTGGTCACTTGAGAACTGCCAATTCATAATGCCGCCAAGGCTAGATTGTTGTTGGATAGGCTTAATCACTTCATTGATGATTGTTTGCACTGGCATATACCCAGAACCCGCATCGTTCTGCGTGACAGGAAAGCCAGCAATAACCTTCTCTGGAGACATATTAGGGAGCTTTGTATAATTCAAATATGAGCTAACAATTTGATCAGGGTTAGCACTCCATGGCGGGTTGTTGTAAAACTGCACATTTAACCAGTCAATCTCTTGTCCCACCAGCTCTACCACTTCAACATAACCTGCCATGTATCCGCCTTGCTCCAAATAAGGAGGTTGAGGTGCATGAGAAATGATGTAGTCAGGGCTCGGGAGGCGCTTTCTGAGCTCCTGAGTTAAAGAAATCAAAAATTGTGCGCCGTCGTACCCTGCTTGACCAGTGAACGCGGCCGTATCTTCATAATCTATATCCACGCCATCTAACTGATTATTTTTCACAAAGCTTGCCAGCGAGTCAGCCAGCTTGGCCGTGTCTTCTGACAACGAACGATAAGCGTTGGAACCCATGGTGCCGCCACCAAATGAGATCAATACTTTCTGCCCCTTGTGTTGCATTACTTTTATGGCCTCAATGGTATTAGTCGTGAAGCTAGATTCCGTTGCAGCGATGGCACCACTTAATACTAAATTGAACGGGTTGTTAGACGAAGAAGACAGGAATGCTAGGTTCACCACATCATATGGCAGTTCGCTGGCATTAATGAGCGGGACCGCGCCCGAGTTATAATAGGTAATGGTTTTAGACATCATAGTTCCTTATATCTACTTAATTGAAAGAGAAGTTACGTAATTAGCTTAGCTGCACCCGACCCACTTGACTTGGTAAAAGTAACGATGCTCAGCACGCTGAGGATTAAATGCCCCCTTTGGCTTAAGGTGATTTTTAATCATCATTAGGGGGGAATACGTTATTTTCTGAAAATCTAGCTCAGTGAGTAGATATTTGGTATTACAAGCAATTACATTATCGCAAGTACTTACTTTATTGAAGTTGGCTTTTTATAGGGCTTTGTTTGTTGTGGTTTTTGATGGGGGACACAAGGACGGCCTTATTGTGCAGCTATCCTTGTTGTGCGGCCTTTGTTGTGGTTCAATAATTCCGGACACTATTTTAGGTGGTATCATTACCACTCAATCAGAGGTGTCCTATGGCAAAAAAACGCAGAACATTTAGTAAAGAATTCAAACTTGAAGCCGCTTGTTTGGTTTTAGACCAAGGCTATTCACTTCAAGAAGCATGTCGTTCATTGGATGTTGGAGAAACGGCTTTAAGGCGCTGGGTTCAACAACTTGAACTTGAGCGAAATGGTGAAACACCTAATGCCAAAGCTTTGACTCCAGAGCAACAAAAGATTCAAGAACTTGAAGCCAGAATCAATCGTTTAGAACGAGAGAAATCAATACTAAAAAAGGCTACAGCTCTCTTAATGTCAGAAGAAATGAACAATATTCGTTAATAGACCAATTAAGTGAGCAAGAATCGGTAGAGGTGGTCTGCAGTGTCTTTGATGTTGCTCGTTCAAGTTTTTATGACTACAAAAACCGCCGTAACACAATTGACGCTAATGAGGTTGAACTCAGAGCGCAGTTAAATGCTTGCTTTAAGCTTAGTCGTGGCTCTGCTGGAAGTCGCACGCTCTTAGCAATGCTTGCAGATTTAGATATTGATGTTGGTTTATTCAAAGTCAGACGACTGATGCGTGATATGCAACTGGTATCAAAGCAACCGGGGCCACACGCATATAAAGTGGGGGAGAATGAACGGCCTGATATACCAAACCAGTTAAATCGAGAGTTCGATGTGCATAGCCCAAATCAAGTATGGTGTGGAGATATTACGTATATTTGGACTGGTCAGAAGTGGTCATATTTAGCAGTAGTAATTGATTTATATGCAAGGCGGGCTATTGGCTGGGTCATGTCAGAAAAGCCAGATACAGCCCTAACTATCAAAGCATTAGATAGAGCATATGAACAAAGAGGCAAACCTAGAGGGGTTATGTTCCATTCGGATCAAGGCAGTCAGTATAGTTCAACAAAATTCAGGCAAAGGTTATGGCGTTATCAAATAACACAAAGCATGAGCCGCAGAGGTAATTGTTGGGATAATTCCCCGATGGAGCGCGTATTCAGAAGCCTCAAAACAGAATGGGTTCCAAGTACGGGCTACAACTCATTTAAAGAAGCAGAGCAAGATATTAGCTTTTATTTGATGAACTATTACAACTGGAGCAGGCCGCATAGTCATAATGATATGAAAGCCCCTGCAGTAGCAAAAGAAAAACTTAATTCACTGTCCGGAATTAGTTGACCACTACACTTAGCGTCAGACAAGCGCTGTACCTTGAGTTAATTCAGGTGCTCTTTAAGTTGATGTAAGCGCCTTTCATATTCACCCATAATATTGTGTACTATCCAGCTGGCGATCACGCCACTGCCAACATGTGCCGCCCGAATTGCCTGATATTCTGGGTAAGTATGTTGTAGCCACTCAACACCTGCGCTGATTGTACCGCCAACGGCAAGCCCTAGTAGACTGGCATATTTGCTATAAAAGCTTCGCGCAGAATCCATCGCTTCTTTGGCAATCGGCAGATCTGACGTTTTCAGTTCATCCAAGCCAAAGTTTAAAATACGATTTGCGATGATCACATCATCTCGTTGTGGGTTGGTAAATCCGGGGAAAAACGCCAGTAACTTGGCAATTAATGCCAGTGCAGTGGTTTTTTGTGTGGTGAAAATATTGAGACTAGCCGTAGCCTGAGTTTGCACCTTTTCAGGTTGAAGTGCTATAGCGGCTTCATATTGTTCCGAATTGTCCAAGTCTGTTTGCTCGGCGTCATTGGTATTAGGTGGTGAATGTAACGTATCCATAACTTATCCTTTTGTGGATTTAACATATTAGTGGTTCGGTTATGAGTAACTTAGTATGTAATTTTGCGTATGACTTGGTATTTTACAGGTTTTGACGAAGAGCGGGGTTACACAATGCAAACCCAGACTCGTTGGTTCCGATTACTTAGTATTCATCTGTGTAATCTTTGTACATTTTAGACCTTTTTTCCTTTGCTTTCTGTTTGTTATAATGGTTCCCGTTGTACTCTTTCCTATTATCATTCTTTACAAGAGTGACCTTCGTTATATCTGTATCAACTATCAAATCACTCACACTTACCTTCAACTCATTCGCTAATGATTGTTTTATCTCTCTATATATAGCAGCCCTTCCTGTCATGCCTGTATCTACAGCATAATTTACCGTCCACGCTCTATTATCATTTCGTATCATTGGGTCACAGTACTCACCACAAGGTGTCCGCTCAGTGTATATAGATATATCACCATTATTTTTTGAGCTAAATATTTGCTGCTCTGCATGATTCCCACTCTCACTGTAATATATTTTTTTAGTATCATAGTCTTTTGCATAATTACCCATAAGTGATGCTTCACCAGTTTTTAACAAAGATTGAACCATTGCATTTACCCTGTACGCTAAAACTTCATTATCAAACCCAACCCTCGTGGGTGAGCTCTCTGCGTAAATTCGTTGAATGGGTACTCCTGCACTTTTAAGGAAGGCAGTCCTTTCATTATATCGCCTTGTAATCCCGTGAGTTGTGGGACGGTCAGCCCGATTTTTTCTAGTTTTGAGTTGATAAAACGCCATAATTATTGTCCAGTTAATTATTTGTTTTAACTATAAGCGAGCAGCGATGAGAACGGTTGGTAGAAAAGCGGTATTAATTGGTATTTATAAGGGAGATAAATATATTTAGAAAGTGTCAGGGTCAAATTAGAGTGGATGTTTTGTTATTTAATTAGCGTCTGGCTTGGCCTTACGCCTAGGCAATATGCATCTGGTGAAACAAATCGTTTGGGCACAATTACTAAACGTGGAGATGGATACCTCAGAAAACAACTTATTCATGGTGCTCGAACTGTTGTGAACCACGCGCATAAAAAAGACGATGACCTGAACCTATGGGTCACTGCCATCAAGCAAAGGCGCGGGGTAAATAAAGCTGCGGTTGCAATGGCACATCGTCTGGCAAGGTTAATGTGGATATTACTTCAAAAAAACGAATATTACCGCCCCATACGTTCATGCAATCAGGTTCAAGGTGATGTTTAAATACAGAGTTAGATTGACAAGCAGCTCGTAAAAGACAAGGGTGACTTAACCCGAGTGGGTGTTGAGAGCACTTGCCAATCGCCTATCATTGTTCGCTACAGTTAGATGAAAAAAGGCCTAGCCTGCCTATACAAAACCCGACAAAGGCACGGTATATAAACCGCTTGGGTGTATTCAAATTAGGGTGTATGGGCTCGAAGCTCATTAGGGGCACTGAAATAACAGTTAAGCCCGGATATATGTCAGAGCAACGCTTTATTGCAAATGGGTCAAACAGTGGCAGCGACGAAATGAAAAAACGAGGTAGTTGACCCTGTAAATAATTCTGTGTAACTGCTCTTGGTTACAAGTATTCAGTTAGTCGGTCTTCAAACATAATCATAAAACGGTTTAGAGCTTGCCTCCAGTGATGAATAGGCATTGTCCGCCTCTTGGAAGCATCCATTATAGCTAAGTACACCACCTTGCTAGCCGATTCATCTGTCGGGAACAGTTTACGTTTCTTGGTCGCTTTTCAGATCACACTGTTCAGAGATTCAATAGCATTTGTCGTGTAGATAGCTTTACGAATATCTTGAGGGTAGCTAAATAGAGTATTGAGATTATCCCAATGAGCCGTCCAGGAGCGACTGATTTGAGGGTACTTTTCATCCCATTTATCACCAAAGTGCTCTAACGCCAACAGGGCTTCATCTTCAGTTGTTGCTTGATAGATTTCTTTTAAGTCAGCGATAATTGCCTTGTAGTCTTTCCATGGGACGTATTTCATTGAGTTGCGCACTATGTGTACGATACAGAGCTGAATTTGAGTTTTTGGATAAACAGCATTGATGGCATCAGGAAAGCCCTTGAGGCCATCTACACACGCGATGAGGATATCATTCACGCCTCGATTTTGAAGTTCGGTGAGCACACTAAGCCAGAACTTCGCCCCTTCGGTTTCGGACATCCACATCCCAAGAAGTTCTTTCTGACCTTCCATATTTACGCCAAGTGCGAGATAAATGGCTTTGTTGATAACCTGTTTGTTCTGGCGTACTTTTGTAACTCCCCCAAAAAATGAAACAGTTCATAAGTAGAATTTTCCATTAACTAAAATAGGAAAATTTACGATGAGAAAAAGTAAGTTCACCGAAACTCAAATTGTCAGCATGATCAAAGAAGCTGGATCAGGTATTCCAGTGCCTGAAATTTGCCGTAAATATGGCATCGGCCAAAGCACATTTTACAAATGGCGCTCAAAATATGGTGGTATGGAAGCGTCTGATGTTAAACGCCTTAAAGAACTTGAAGAAGAAAATCGTAAGCTAAAAGATATGTTTGCAACGCTGAGCTTAAAGCACTCGATGCTTGAGGATATCATTGCAAAAAAGCTGTAAAGACAAGTAGACGCAGAGCTTGGGTTGAGCATTTGAGAACTCAATTTAACGTCAGCGTCGCATTTGCTTGTGAAGTGGCTGGGCTAAGCCGCTCAGTTTTTTATTACAAACATAAACGGCCATCAGATGATGAAGTTATCGACGCATTGCTAGCATTGGTCGAACGTCACTAAAGATGGGGGCTGCCCAAACTATTTAAAAGGCTTCGCAACAAGGGTAAACCTTGGAATAAGAAGCGTGTTGAACGTGTTTACAACATGCTTAAACTCAACTTAAGACGTAAAGGAAAACGCCGTGTACCAACGAGAACGCCAGAACCGTTAAGTGCCCCAGCAGAACATTACGAATCTTGGTCAATGGACTTTATGAGTGATGCATTAAGCTATGGACATCGGTTCAGAACATTGAATGTACTCGATGACTTCAATCGACAAGCATTAGCGATTGAAGTTGATACCAGTTTAACGGCTGAGAGAGTAATTAGGACACTAAAACAGATCATTGCTTGGCGCGGCAAACCAAAACAAATTAGAGTAGATAATGGCCCAGAGTTTACTTCCACTATGCTTGAAACATGGGCAATGGAAAACAGTATTAAGCTAGAGTTTATAAAACCTGGTAGCCCTTATCAAAATGACTTTGTGGAAAGGTTTAACCGAAGTTACCGTGAAGAAGTGCTAGATTTATACTTGTTTGAGTCACTACAAGAAGTACGTGAAATCACAGATGAATGGTTAGATATCTATAATTATGAACGACCCCATGATTCACTTGGTGATATGACACCAATTAGTTATCTTGAGGCTGCATAAAATTCTACAAAAAAGAGCTGTACTAAATTGGGTGGAGTTACACTTTCACGACGATGCAATCGAGATAAACGATGGGGTAGACCGCATCATGCGGGCGAGATTGCCACTCAACCACTTGTTCTAAAACAGCATCTGTAACTTTAGATATTAGACTGGCGGAGATATCCGCATCGTACATTTCTTTGAATGTTGCGACGATTTCACGGGTGGTCATTCCTTTGGCATATAGGCTTAAGATCTTGTCGTCCATCGATTGGAATCGGGTTTGGTGCTTACGAACGAGCTTGGGTTCAAAGGACGCGTCACGGTCACGAGGGACTTCTAACTGGATCTCACCATCGTCTACTGGCTTAATTATAAGCAGATACACAATTTAAATTACAGGCTCAGGTAGTCTATTCTACCCCGCCAGAGTTATTTTGTTTGACATACTCGGAGTGTCCATATATGTCTGGTTATTTAATCTATTGCAGACATATGACATCAACTTTACCGTCATCAGGCAGCAACTTCCCAAAGGCCCCTAAAATTTTTACATTTTCTGTTACACCACTTAGTTTTTCAGGTTGTACACCATTCTCTTTTGCAGTTTTGCTCCTTATTTCCTCATCTTTTATATCAGTCTGATAATCGAAGTAGATGGGCATTGTTCCTTGCACTTGACCTGCTGTCCAATGTGCCATAGCTCCGTGGGACGCATAAATCAAGAACCGTGTGCCTTCTTTTTGAGTCTTTAAAAACGACTCTGCCTCCTGCACATTAATTCCTCTTTCAGTAATAGGTTTTTGCTTTAATTTTTGTAATAAATCCACCATTCCTAAAAACTGTAGTTCTGTTTGATTAGCTAAAGTAACGATTTTATCAGGCCTAGTGATTTGTGCGAATTTTGTTAGCAGCATAACCTGATCTATTGTATCTATCTCTCTATCAATTATAGTGGTTTCAAAGTCAAGGTCATCGTCGCTTTTGATTTGATCCCGTTTATAGTTTTTAATTTCTTGTTTTAAAAAGTTTGCCATTTTCTCAGGAGTTTCTCCAAAAAGGCTGCTTACCGAGCACAGTGAGCAATTACTAGCAGCATCTTTGGAATTGCCCGCATCATTTGTACTTTTTGACTGCCTATGGGCTGATATTCCGCCATATTCTTGAACATTACTTTTGGCAACTTCACGATCTTTTTTAGCATTTCTCCATTGGTTTATAGTATCAATAATAGCATTTATTGTGGTGTCCCCATTACTTAAGTAATGAGTTACATACTCTACTTCATTTGTATTTAAACTCCCTAGTTTTGGATTTAAGTCTTGAAACAATTCCAGTGAATTATTTATACCCTCAATTTTTAGCTGTATTGTATTTATCTGTCCTGCATTTGATTTTGAAGCCTTTGAACGATTATCAATGAACCTTGAAATTGGGTTTACACCTCCTATCTTCTGAGCAACCGCTCTACTTGTATTCTCTTTTGATTTCTCTACTTGTTCATACATATCTCAACCCTTTCTAATTTTATTTTATGCAATGTTATAAGCTTTCCTCATTGCCTATAACATGCTAACAAAGCCACCATGGACTTTATTCAGACTATCTCATTATCACTTTATGGTCTTTTAACGCCCTATCTAGCCGTTAAAACACCACGCTTATTTAAAGAACGACTTTAAATCTTACTGGCTCTTGAACATTTGCTATGGCAACAACGTAAATTAGCCCCCATCCTCACCTACCCCTGCCCACCTAAACGAACCGCCATCTCACCCCAGTCTGTCGCTTGTTGCTCAAGGTTTGGATCGTCATTGACCGGCATACCATTGACTTCGGTGGTGGGCTTTACCATCCCCAGTGCTTGCTGGGCTATGTGCCCCAGTTCATGGGGGAGGTGTTTTTCTTGCCCTGGTGATAAATAAATGTCCTTGCCCTGCGCATACGCATGCGCCTGCATCTGCGCTGGTTTGGGGGAGTTATAGTGTACTTGCACATTAGCTAGGTTCACGCCGGTGAGTTTTTCCATGCCGCGTTTTAGCCGTGGTGGTAACCCTTGTGTATGTGGGCGAGTGAGTTCCTTTGCAAAGCGATGCGTTTTACGCTGCATTAAGGGGCTGGCCGTTGTGCTGGGCAAGGCCCTGTGTACTGCGCATTTCGCTTGAGTTAACCACATAATTCGTGTTCGCTATTGTTAATAAGAAGCCGTTTGATGTAAATACTATAGGCAAGATCCAGTGCATGTGATTGGTATTTGTTGTGGAGGTGTTTGGTATATTTTGCCTTTTATTATGCTGCGAATTGATATGGGCCCTGACCTACGTCAGGGAGACGAAATTAGAGACGGGGTAGCTGGGAGAGGGTAACAAAATTAGCAGAAGTTGCATGAAATCAAAGACGAATAATGGTGACTTTAATTTGTATGGGCCCTGACCTGCGTCAGGGAGACAAAATTGGGGGGCGGAGACGAAATTTAGGGTTGGGAGACGAATTGGGGCAGGAGGTGAATTGGGGATGGGGATAAAATTAGGATGGGGGATGAAGTTATATGAAGCGGCTGTTATCGGGTCAATATGAACATGAGTATGGGTGATGATGTCCATAATAAAGATAAAAAACCGCCTTACTCGATTGGGTGAGCATGGCGGTTTTTGGTGTTAGGTGAATAACACGTTGCTGGGCATTAACCCATAGGGGGTTATTCGTACTCGGTTGCTGCAACGGCTTGGGTTGCTCGTTGCTCAGCCTCCACTGGTGAGTTGTACTCAGCCTCACCTTGGAGTTGATCAGCGGTTGCGTTGATGGCATTGACAACCGCATTGGTGGCCACTTGCTCCGCTTGTTCAGGTGTGCCGGTAGCATAGCCAGTACTTTGTTCTGCTACTAAAGTGTCGGTATATTCAACGGCGTTCGTTGCTTGTTGCTCTTCTTGATCTACAGTGCGCTCTATTGGTTGGCTCATTACGGTATTTCCTTGTTGGTTGGTTAAAAATAACTAAATAAAAAAACCTATGCTAGGTTGGTTTCATCACTTTGGTGCTAAGGGCGAGAAGGGCCCTTCCACCCAGATTTCATTGTGACTGAATAAATCAGTGAGCTGCTGCGCCCGTGAACATGCAAGCTCTGCAAAAGACGTCTCCCAAATATTTCGATGCGATTTTACTTTAATCACTTTATGTTGGTCGGCTAACCAGTCAATCGCTAAAAATACGCTCTTTTCTATCGATTTTTGTCCATAATGCGCATCTTGACCTGATAGGAATACCAGCTGACGTTTGTCCTGTTGCGTGAGGTGCGACTCCCCAACACAGTACCTAATGCATGACCTAAACCACATGGGAAATGCCCGAACTGCCGCGATTGCTTCATCGGAAGGGTTGTTGGCGTTTTCTAGTGGCTGCTTTATTACATCATGAACAAGAGCGGGGAGTTGTTTCACGCCGTGTTGCCAGCTATTTAACGCGTCTATTGCAAAGCTGCGATATCCATTGGGTGGAATCTCAGATAGCGGGTGAGCAGGGCTTGTTTCAGTGTTGGGTGTGTTTGTACTTGTTTTCGGAGCAGTGTTTTTATGCTGACTTTTGGACTTTGCGCTGTGTGTGTGGGTATAAAATGACATCAGTTGCGCACTAAATGCACGCCTTGCATTTACCAATGCTGGGCGATTAAGGCCATAGCTGTCAATGCTTAGTTCGCCACGGCTTAAGTGTATTTGGGTTTGGTGATCGAGTGTTGCAAACCAAGATGAAAAATCGCGCTCTTTGGCGGTATCACAAAGTATACTCGTGTAGGCTTGCATGGGGATCACATCCGGTTGTGACCAAATTAACTGCTCAACCTCTGGCGCGGTTAATTGACGGGTTGCCATTAAAAAAGCGGCTACTTTGTCATAGCTATATGCTTGACCGGTAAATGGGTTAAAGCGAATATAGTCACGTGGCTTGTCATGGTATGGGCTGACCAGTAAAGGATGCTCATTTTCGATGGCTACTTTAGGAAACCGAGGGCCGGTTACAGGGAAAAGACCAACTTTGTGTTGTTCATTACACGCACTGCACACATAAAGTAAATTCTCTTGCTCGTAGGCCAGGGCATAGTAAGGTGAACATCGAGATTGGATAACTTGTTTATCAATTGCGGCGTTATCAAGGAGGTCTACCGGTCTAAAGTGGCCAATTTCACCGCACTGTGTGGCGGCTAATGGGCTCTCACAGAGCGCGCAGCATCCGTGTGATAATTGCGCAAAATGCGCTTTAATGGTGTTACTGGCAAATAGCGCAGGGTCAAACGCAGCATAATTGAACCCCAACTCGAGGTCATCTTGGCTATCAGACTGTACCGCTTGACTGTCGTAGCTTTTTGGCCGCGTGAGCATTCGCTCGGTGATAAAAATTAAGTTATCGACCAAATCACGGGCATAGCCTTCTTTAATCAGTAGAGCGCGATCTTTTGCTGTGAGAGTGTGATACTTTGGTGCGCTTTCTAAGCGCGACATGAGCGCGCGCATTTGTTTCACTGCGGCCTGCTTTTTGACGTCTTCATCGGCAGAGCATTCGACGCTTGAAAATTCAATGGCTATCATCGTTTAGCCCTGCGCTTGATTAGGTTGTGGGCCTTGGTTATGCGCCTCATGAGATGCTACTTTTTTTGCGACAGACGCTTCATAGTGTTTGCTCTGTGCTAATAATTGTTGCTGCATCTGTTTAATCGCGTCATCCATGGTTTGTTGCGCAGTCTGAGCAGCCTCTAATGCCGCGGTTTGTTGTGTCGTGATAGAGGGCGTTAAAATATTGCCTGTCGACTCACTTTCTGGCTGCGGGGTTGTTTTACCTAGGGTATAAGTATCGTGCTCAGGCCGCCCTTGATTAAGCCCTAGTTGGCTGCTATGAACGGGTTCTTGCAGTTGTTCAAATTGTTGTAATTGCTGACGAGAATGCTCTATCAACGCAGTTGATTGTTGCAAAGAGCTATCAATTGTATGCTGTGCATTGGCCAGCATAGTATCTATCCCTGCAAGTAAGTCATTCAGCCCTGCTGGCATTGCAGCATGGGCTAATTGATCTAAATTATTTTGCATGGCGGTTGATGTGTTTTTTGCTATGAGTTTATTATCAGTCGGGGTAGCCATTATGCAGCTCCTTTAGACGCGTTAGAGGCAGTGTTGATAGGGGGAGTGATTGGCTTTTTTGAGGGCCTATCACTGTCGATACTTAAGCACCCATCTGCGTCCACACTCATTACCACTGTGCGGTCAGTTAATGCAAGCACGTAATATTTTGCCAACCCTGCTTGCCCAACAAATTGTTCGCTGGCGAGTGTTTTGGCCAGCAGTTTTTGTAATGTCGTTATATATAGGTTAGCTTGTGCGACAAGCTCACTGGAGTCTGATAAGTCGATGTGTAACATCATGCAGAGTAACCCAGCAGAGACACTGGCAAAACCAAGGGCGTTATCTGCTTCTTGCCACTGTGCAATGGCGCGATTTAAGGTGTTTTCGTCTAGTTCAAAGGTAACGGTTGGACAGTTTAAATGAGCAAGCGCCAGCGGCATGAGTTGCGCAACCACGGTATCTATGGGAGGCGTTTTAGCTGTGCTGCGTTGATGCCACATTAAATGGATACAGTAGTAATGTGCAAATTCACAGAGATTTTGTGCTTGGCTTAACGCCCAGTGGCAGGCATTTCGTATTTGAGTATTGGAGCTTGAAAAGGTTTTTTCACAATACGCTAGCGTTTGTTGCAACGTGATCTGACCTTGAAAATCAGCAGCCCATACAATTGAGTTGTCATGCAAATTGTTACGTTTATAAAAAGCATTAACGGCACTAAAGTCGTGCCTATTAAGTAAATGGTACTTTTGTAATAATTGCCGGTGTTTTTCCATCGACAGGTTATTTTCATCTCGATTCATACCATATGATAAATCTCGTAGGTCATTGGTACTTAAATCTAACAGTTTTTTTATGTCTGCAACGAGCTCTGCACTGGGTAATAAAACGAGTGACGAATTGCGAATGCCCAGTGCAAGCTGCTCTACAAAGCTGTCGGCTGAATTAAAGCTGAAGTTCTCATCTTGATTACTAAGTAGGATTTCAAACGCACTGTCACCGTCGGGGATCAACTGGATTAATGTTTGAACCTTATCGGGTAATTGATCTAACGCTTTGACCTCACTCTGGTTTATCATAATCGTCATAATATACTCTCTGTTTTATTCTAACTATTTGATGAAGGCGGCGTGTTGGCACCGATTGGGAACTGATTCAACAATGAACCGGCATTGGTACCCACCGTTTTAAAGTTATCAGCGCCGTTTACGACCATGGTATTGGCGACGGCAATAATTGGGTTATATTTGGCGACATCCCCAGTGGCTAACATTTGCGCCATGGCAACGCCCATTGCGGTGGTGGCCATAGTATTTATATTACGTAAATTATCGGTCGCATCTTGTATTGCAATGGCCGAAGACTGTGACACGGCTTGAAAGGCTTTGCCAGCTCCAGACAGCTTTGCGGTTTCACCAGATAATGCATTGTGCTGAATAACCTCCAGTGCATTGACAACTTGTGGGTTAACTTGTGTGGTATTGGACATGGTTAGTTACCTTTTTATCTATATTCACTGAAGTGCGTTTTTTACACACTCAATACCTGTTTTTATTTATCAACGATTTAGGCTAGCTTGATGCGCTGTCACTTGAACTTAATTTTTTTGTACCGCCTTCATTTGTGTTTGAAGGCAATGTGGCCTCGTATTTTTTAAGTGCGGGCTCAATTTTTTGTACTGCGGTGATTGCATGCGTTAAATCGGCAATCGTCTGTTTTGCATCCGCTTTGAGCTTTTTTTCAGGCAGCGGTTTTGGTAATTCAATGTTTAGCATTTTTGCACAACTGGCAGTGGCAGCGGCGGATGCTGAAGTCTGTGCATTTTGCTGCGCTGTAATGGCGTTAAACATAGACATCCCTAAGGTTTCTGTACCCGTTATATCGAGCATGCCCATAGATTGTGCCGCGGCTCCGCCGGTGAGTAATGCATTGAGTTGTGTGATTGAATCTGTTATTTGGTCGTTAACTGTGCTCATCGTTATAGTCCTTACTGGTTGATTTCTTGAGATTGACGTTAACTTTTAGGTGCGACGGCTGCTTGTGCAGCACCCGCGCATACCATCAGTACACAGCACTGTGTTACCGCCGCGTTCTGAGTTAACTGCGCATTTTTGTCATTGCTCACAGCATTTTCCATCAATAAGGCGATGGAATTAGCCATGGCGATAGCTGCGATGTCTACGGAATAGAGCGAGTCGGTCATTATGTAGCCTCTTTAGATCAAGTGTGTATCTTAGTTGGCAAAGTCATTAACGCGTTTTGGGTGCAGCATTGCCGATTAAAGCTAAGCAATGCTGCGATACTCACTAATTAGCGAAATATCTTATGTGTTGCAGTGGCTGTTGCAGCTGTATCTACGCTAAAGAGCGTATTCACACCTTGAACCAGTGCAGCCTGTGCTGTAATGCCATTGTTCTGTTGCCCAGAAGTAGCGTTATGCGCAGCATTTGACAATGCTTGGCTTGTTGCAATCATAAAATTGCCAGTTGCAAGCGCCGGTGCATCACCGAGTACTTTTGTGTTTACTTGAGATACTGAATCGGTAATTTGACTGTTTACTGCTGTTGGAAATGCCATAGTATTATTCCTTTTTAAAGTTTTAAAATGTAACCATTATGATTACAGGGGTATTTACTGGGGACGAAAAACACCTTAGCTGAAATATTATGAGCCAAGAATTGCTTTTGTCGCCATGCCAGTAGATGCGGTATCAATGGAGTAAAGTAAGCTTACCCCCATTGTGGTGGCGGCTTGCGCCGTAATATTTGCTTGCTGCTGCGCTGTGGTGGCATTGTGGGCCGCGTTAGCAAGGGCTTGTGATGTCGCTTGAAATAAGTTACCCATCGCGACGGAAGGCGCGTCACCCAAAACTTGTACATTTGCTTGTGTTACTGAGTCGGTTATTTGACTGTTCACGGCTGTTGGAAATGCCATATTAATATCCTATAAGTTAAAATGATTGACCGAGTTATTAACCTAACCCTGCGACTTTATTGCTTGGAGTAAGAATATCTTTGGTTGCGACGCCAGTTGTTGCTGTATCAATTGAGTACAACGTAGTCACCCCCATTGTGGTCGCAGCCTGAGCCGTTACTGACGTTTGCTGTTGTGCCGACGTTGCATTATGTGCAGCGTTTGCCAGTGCTTGTGAAGTAGCTTGAAATAAGTTACCCATTGACATAGCGGGCGCATCACCGAGCACTTTTACATTGGCTTGGGTGACAGAGTCTGTAATTTGGTCGTTCACTGCTGTTGGAAATGCCATAATTAAACCTTTTTGTTTTATGTTAATAATCAAATGAATAAGCGTGTTTCTCTTAAGCAATAAAAACCTATTCAGCTTGCCTAAGCACTGAACTCAGTATACGTATTGCACAGATTGGATGATTGGTAAGAACGCGTAAGCTAATTGGTAAAAACAGGGAATAAATAACGGGTCTAAAGTACACGCATTTTATTGCGTAGATGTAGAAGTTTAACCATAGAGCAATAGTTAGGGGCTGTTGATCTTTGCTGTTCTCTTTGAGCGCGCTTTTATCGCGCTTTTATCGCGGCGCTTAATATATGGCCAAGTAATCTAAGCGAATATTAAGCAGCAAAGAGAAAGGGGTGCTCAAAAGAACCGGTAGGCAGCGCTTGATTGGCTTTTCTACTATGTTATCGGCTATGGAATAATCATGCTACGCAGCCTCTGCCTTGTATAAAACCCAATCAAACTGCTGCAAAAATGAACCTGAAAGATCAACAGCCCCTAAACTTCTATATCTATTAAATACTTTATTTGGCTAATGCTTAGCCCTTTGGTCACGGTAAACTCCAGGGCTCACGCCCACGACAGCTTTAAACTTACGAACAAAAAAACTTAAATCAGAAAAGCCAACGTCATCGCATACCTCAGTAACTTGGCTGTATGGGTTCTCTTTGAACCGCGCCATAGCGGTTTTGATACGAATACGCAGCAGAGTTTGTTTAAATGATTGACCTACATAACGCTTAAATAAAAACGATAAGTGTGACGGACTGACACACGCACATTCTGCGACCTCGCTTAAGCTCAAGGGTTGTGTGTAGTGTGCTTCTAAGTAATCTAGTGCCCTTTTCAGTGCAGGGTGGGGTTTGTAATGTACCGTTGCTGCTTCGGTGAGCTGAGGAGCTGTATTGATAGTTTGAAAATCCAGAGTTAATTCACCTTCTAGGTCAGTGTCAGGTTTTGGCAGCTGAGGCTGTAAAGATAGCTGGGTATCACGATTTAGTTCTGTATTTTTTGCAAAATTGGGTGCCATACAAGGAAATACATCGATGAGGGCTTGTGGTGTGATCTCGAGGTTGTCGTTAATAAAAGTGAGCTTTTCTAAGCAACGTTTTAACTGCTTTACATTGTCGGGCCAGCTATAGTTATTAAGCAGCGCGATGGTAGACTTTTCTAATTTTAATTGCCCAATACGCAGATCGGTCTTTTGGTAATAACTTATGAGTGGCTCGACATCTCCTTTTCGTTGCGATAAAGAAGGCAACACTAAAGTGAGGCAGTAGTATTGTAGCCACATGAGTGAATCATCAACTTGACCTGCGTCGGTTCTGGCACATTGGCTGGTTGATGTAATGAGCCTAACTGCATTATTGAGTGGGTTATCAAGTAACCAGTAATCTTTTATCTGTTCAAATTGCGTGCTACTTAGCGCATCAATATTCTTCAGGTAAACGGTGCCATGACAGGCTTGGTTGATTAATGAATCAAGTTCATTTCTGATACTCTCAGGTGCCCACAATTTACAACATGAAATTACCAGTTTGCCGTGTTGGTGTGGCGAATATTGGTGTATTTGTTGTACTACAAGTGACTTACCAGTCCCTGAGCTTCCGGTAATATGGATGGGAATGGTTGAACAAGCTAGTTTCTCAATATCTTGCTTTAGTTTAAAAAGTGCATCACTTTTGCCAATCCACGGGGTTATGTTGGGTGTTACTTTCAACTGTACAGACATGATTTTTCCTTTCATTGAATGGAGGGTAAACATGCGCAGGCAAAAATTTTACTTATGAGGCTGCGCATACTATTTGCTTCAACGAAAAGATATTTTTTTATCGCTTTTTATATTGGCTCAGATCCGGCTCACTTGTGCTATTTGACCTTTTTACACAGAGTTTTTAGCAAATTGAGTATGGTGATTTTTTATGCTCTCCCAAATTAACGGATGTGAGAAACGATATTGGTCGGACTCGCGTATGACTAATCCGCTGGCTAACATTTTTTGGGCCAAACACAGTGGTGCACGTATGTGTTGTTTCTGTGTAAATTGACTTAATTGGCTGGCATTAAAATGAAATCCTTGTAAAGCTGAGAATTGGAATAACTCTGCGAGCTCTGCTGGCATATCAGTTAATGTATTATCTATAAATCGCTGCAATTCAGTGGGAGGGCACGTTTGAGAATGAGGAGAAAAGAGTAATTGTTGTAAAAAAGCGGGGTTGCCAGCAGCGCGCTCTATCGCCATTTTTACTCTGGTCTGATATTTCGCAATAGATAATCCTCTTTTGGCGAGATAATGTTTAGCTAAGCGAGTTTGGGCGTCTAGGTTGAGTTGTTTTAACGGCATGGTGTGAGCAAGAGACAGCCACCCAGGGGCTGAAGTAAATAGACCTTTTGGCTGGGCAGTAATAATAAATAAGATAGGCTGGGCGTACTCTTCTTCGGTAAATAAACGTAGGAATTGCACTTGTGTATAAGTTAAATGATGTACATCATCGAAGGTGACCAGTGCAATATGTTTGTGAGCAGCGTAACGTATTAAATCATTGGCAATCTGTTTATCTATTTTATTTATTTGCAGCGGTGTTTGTTTTTCTAGCGTGTTACGTTGATTTTGATTGAGTGAAATCGCCAGTAATTGCAAAGTCCTTACATAGCTCAAAGAAGAGCTTACCACTAAATTTACTTTTTCTTTTATCACTACCTCAGTGGCTGTATGGTCAATTTTTAAAAGTTGTTTAATTAAATTAGCGATAGAAAATTTGAGTTTATGGGGGGGGCAATTATGGGGCTGGCCAAACGCTAAATCGTATTTTCCCGCAGCTTTAACACATTCAATAAAGTGGTGAAGTAAATGGGTTTTTCCAGAACCAGTTATACCGTAAATGTAAATAGTTTTGGCGCGATGTTGGCTTTCAACATAATTTAGTAATGAATGTAATTGATGAAGTTCCCATTCTCTACCTAAACAAGGCTCTACTGACTGGCTTATTAAATGTGTGTACAACCAAGCAGGTATAGGTGAGTTAGGCAGTAATACATCAATACTGACTTGAAAGAAACGCGCAAATATCGACAGTGTTCTATAGAGTATTTTTTCTCCAGCTTCGGCTCTTTTTATTGAAGAAACCGAAATTGGCAGTCTTTTATCTATACATTCTTGAGCCAACTGTTCTTGACTTAAAGCTTTTTTTTCTCAGTAACTGTAGTGCGTGCGCATTAATATTGATGCGCCCATTCGTGAATGTTTCCATTAGGTTACTCCTTATAACGCTGTAGTGTTTTTATTAAAATGGCGATAATTAGTCGCTCAATAGTGAAAGCTTTTTGGAATTATAAGTTTACTTTTTTGTTAATGTTTTTAATATTACAGTGTATTACGCAGAGCGCTTTACCTTATTTTATTGTCATTTTAATGACAGCATCGAAAAGCGTGCCGGAATATATTGTGGATATGAATATCGCGATTGAGCAACTAGCAATGGTTTTGTTAGATAAGCTAACCTTAAGGTTTTTATGTTTAGTTAATTACTCAGCCAGTATCAATAGCAGTGGTCGTATTGTTAAATAAAGTATGCTCGCGTGGAATACCTTATTGTTGTACTTTTTTAGAGGGTGCCATTAGTATGTACTAGTGTATTAATGTGCTTAATACACTATTACCTATGTCTTCATGGGGCCCATTTTGATAGCCTGATCTTTTTACATTTAACTTATATATTTCACTAATGGAGAACGTGATGTCTGGTGAAACTGACTTAAAAAAACTAATCGCAAGCATGGAACCGTCTTTAGACAATGAGTGCTATATATTTGCGACGTTAGAAAAATGGGATTATGCGCTTTTGGCTCAGCTCATGCCGGTGAGCACTTTTCAAGAAAAAGAGGGGTTAACGGTTGTTTTAACAAAAGATAAAGCAAACGAGTATGATATTGCATACTCGAGTGTTTTTAAATGTATTACTTTGGCGGTACATTCGAGTTTAGAGGCGGTTGGCTTAACAGCGGCTATAGCAACAAAGCTCACTGAAGTGCATGTTAGCGCGAACGTGATTGCGGCGTATTATCATGACCATGTATTTGTGGGTGAGCAACATGCAGACAAAGCGTTAGCGGCTTTACTGTCATTAGTGCAAGAAGGGAGATGATGTATTGCTATCTTTATTTTTATATATTTAACTATTTAAATGTGTGGTTTTTTGTAGTAGGTTAAATACTCAAAATAAATATAAGGATAATTCCAAATGAAAATAACACTTAATAAAAGAAACTTAAAATCTCTATCACAAAAGCCACTTGATACAGCTGCAACAAAAGATGTTGCTGGTGGATTTGGTATAACAGGGCCTTGTTCCGCAAGTCGATGTCAACCTAATAAATAAACGTTTTTATGTGAGAGTTGTATACTCTCACTTTCTATCGCTTCTCTTTCACAGGGAAAGATCACTCCAACATATCTAATTAGATAAAAACGTTCTTTCTATATAATAAAGACTCATAATTTTAGTATCTTTTTAATACTACTGCTCAGATTGGGTGCTACTTGATTTATAAGAATAGAATGTTCAATATTTTCTCTGGTTAACCTTTCTTCATGTGCTTTGTAGGCTGAGATTATGAGATTTTTATAATCATGAAACTCAATAATGTATATTGTTTTAAAGTATGCTTTTATTCGCTTTAACAAAGCGATTAAGCCTTGTTCAGAATAAGGGTTAAAGTTAAAGGTGATTTGCCCTTGAGCCGAGAGTGTTTGACTAATTTTTTGCCAAAACTTGTCGTGTTGTAAGAAGTCACTTTTTTGGTCTGTATGGATGATATCTAATAAGATCACATCAAATTGCAAGCTTGTTTCGTCGATATACTGTTGAGCACAGCCAATGTGCAATGTTGATGGTGTAAATTCAAAGTGTGCTTGTGCACAATGGGCAACGGCTGCATTGTGTTCCACACTGACGAGCGTATCTAACGTAAAGGGCGTACTATTTGCTAAATGATTCAGTGCTCGTTCAATGGCAGCAGTGCCCAAACCAAGATTAAGAACTCTATAGCTAGGCTGAGGTGCCAATACAAACAATAACAAGGCCTGTCCGACAGGAGCAATAATATGTGATGGATTTGCTAGGCTCATAATGCCCTGTATTAAACCATCTGAAAACGTGAGCCATCGGTAGGAGTGATTTTCATAGACAAACAGACTTAACTCTTGTTCATGGTGGCTGGCTTTTAGGTTTTCGTCTGTACTTTCTTGCTCTAAATCATACATTAAATTTTTGCAATATAGGCTTAATCGATGCGGGGATTATGAGCTATTAAACATGTTTTGTCATGCTGATGATGCGTGTTTATTAATGTGTTGATCACATGTTGTTGTAAACAAAATCCCCTATATTTCTATGACTTATGGTGCTTTCCCTCTGCATTTCATGCCTAAAACTACGCTGAGTACGCCATTTACTTGAGTGTTTTATATAGTTTTTTACACTTTTGAATTTCATCTTACACACAGTTACAGAAACCTTAAAGATCCACACTCATATTTTAATTATTGTAATAACCTGTTTTATTTTTAGGGGTTCAAGATGAAGGTTGAGTCGGTTGTTAAGTCGTCTGTTTGTAGTTTGATAAATATTCACGAAAGTGAATTGCATGAGAATACTTTGCTATTTGGCCAATACGCGGAGTTAGACTCTATGGGGGTGGTTATGCTGTTAATGGAGTTTGAAGAAAAGCTCAATTTGAATACCAGTAATATAGAGTTATCAGCGGAGTTGTTTGAGTCATTTGGTTCATTAGTGACAGGTGTAAAATGTGCTATTGGTGAAAAAGTAAATTAATATGAAGCATTTTATTGCCAGTAACTTAATCACTTTTATTGTTTTTTTATTGAAGTTACTCAAGCGAGATACTCGAAAAAGCATTGTTTTTTGGTTAGCTGAAAAAATTATCATGGGATTTGAAAAAACCAAATGCAGAGCATTGAGTAACTTGCGTGTTGCATACCCATACAATACCGATGAAGAAAACCTGCGTATCGCGGTGAGGTCATATCAAAATATTGCCTTTGGTGTTGTAGAGTGCTTTTGGTTGCAAGAATTAGAACAGCAAATTGATATTGTATGTGATGCGCAAACACTGGATATATTATCTCGAGAAGGCGGGGTGAGTATCGCAACAATGCATACAAGTTGCTTCGAGCTTGTGCCATTTGCGATACAGCACTTAACTGGTAATGTCACGACACTCTCTAAAATTCCTAAATTTCTATCAAAAGCCAAATCCATTTATCACTCTGCCAATATTGATGTCATCGATAAGCACGACAGCAACCCAATTATTGCACTTTTGAAGGCATCACGTGATAACAGAGCAGTATGTTTGCACTCAGATCATTATGCACAAGAGACCCCTGTGTCATTTTTTGGTTGTAAAACTCAAGCACCAACAGGCGCTGCTTTAATTTCTTCATATGGAAAAATGCCAATACTGATGTGTTACACCGTACTCAAAGATAATAATCGATATGATGTGGTGATTGAACGTTTTGTTGATGGCTACGTTGATAATAATAAAGAAGAAATATCGCTTACCATGGGAAAACTATATCAACGCTTTGAAGAGGTTATATATAAACATCCCGAGCAATGGTATTGGTCATATAACCGGTTTAGGCCTTAGCACATGGGATCAGCAATGCACAATGTAAATGCTCTAGTCAATGTGGCAACCGCCGCAGAAGATAAAAATGTGAGTGTGCGGTTATATCATTATTTGATGACGCAAAAATGGGTTGTCTTTATTGGAATATGCGCGCTGATATTGTTTAGTTTAGTGGATGCAGGGATGATTTATTTTATTAAACCGCTTATTGATGATGGTCTTAATCAATCAAACCCTAATACACTCATTCAAGGAGCCTACTTAACTGTTGCGATATTTGCTGTTCGTGGTGTCGCAAGTTTTGTGTCTAACTATTGTATTTCTTATGCTGGATCAAATGTGACGTATGCGATACGTCAGCAGGTATTTGAAAGGGTACAGTGTTTTTCTATGAGTGTGTTTAATTCGTACTCAAAAGGCACGTTGATCTCTAAGATCACTTATGATGCTGAGCAACTATCAGAAGCGTTTTTAACAGCCATTATTACAGTGATCAGAGAGGGTATTATTGTCATGGTCTTGTTAGCCATGATGCTATATGCGAGTTGGCAGCTTTCATTAATTTTCCTGATAATTGGACCGCTGATCGCACTTATTATAAATATTGTGAGTAAACGTTTTCGTAAAGTGAGTAAACAATTGCAAGATGGTATGGGCGGTTTGGCTAAAGTATCAGATCAAGCATTTAGTGCACATCAAGAAATATTAGTTTTCAATGCAACAGCGCGCGTTAATCAAGATTTTCTAAAAGTAAATAACCATACTCGCCAGCAAACAATGAAACTGGCGGCGGTATCCGCCATCAGTAACCCAGTGATCCAGCTGATAGGGGCCGGTGCAATTGCGGTAATCTTGGTCTTTGCGAGTATTGAGTCAATACTTGTTGAGCTGAGCGCAGGCACATTTACAATGATGCTGCTAGCGATGGGATCATTATTGAAACCCTTAAAGCAATTAACCGTCGTGAATCAAAAATTACAAAAAGGGTTCGTTGCGGCACGTAGCTTGTTTACATTACTCGATACACCGGTTGAGCATGATGATGGCAATTTACCTCTGCTCAAATGCAGTCATGAGGTCGCATTTCGACATCTTAACTTCAGCTATGGGAGTCATTCGAGTTTGCATGTTGAAGGGGTATCAGTTGTATTTGAAGCGGGTAAAGTATCCGCGGTGGTGGGTGGTTCTGGTTCAGGAAAAACAACAGTAGCAAATTTGATTTTACGTTTATACCAAGCTCCAGAAAAGTCCATTTTTATTGATGATGTAGCCATTGAGCGCTATTCGCTGCTTTCTCTACGACAAAGTATTGCTTATGTGTCGCAAAATGTCACTTTAATTGATGATACGGTGGAAAATAACCTGCTTTTTGGTTGTGATAAAGCCGTGACTCAACAAGCAATGCATGCTGCGATAGAGTCAGCGAATGTGCATGAGTTTTTGCACACGTTACCAAATGGTTTACAAAGTCAGATTGGTGAAAATGGGTCACAGTTATCGGGGGGCCAACGACAACGGATAGCCATTGCGCGTGCGTTACTTAAACAATCAGAGATTTTAATTCTTGATGAAGCGACGTCTGCATTAGATAACCACTCAGAACATTTAGTACAGGTTGCACTTAAGCGCTTAATGGTTGGTAAAACCGTGATTGTGATTGCGCACCGGCTCTCCACAATTGTTGATGCAGATAAGATTTTTGTTATGGATAAAGGTCAAATTATTGCTCAAGGAACGCATCAGAATTTACTGCACGGCTCAGTGCATTATCAATCACTTTTCAATAAAAAATCAACGGTGTAAACCAGATATATGTTATTACATGAATTAATTGAAACACAGGCAAAGCTCAAGCCTGACGCGCCGGCTCTTGGGTGTAAAAATAGCTGGGTAAATTATCAAACTCTTTCGAATTCAGTTGATCACGTTGCTTGCTTTTTAGCTTCGATAATGGACTCTACACAAGAGAGAGTTGCTATTTATACAACCAAGTCAGTAAATTGTGTGAGTAGTATATTTGGGGTGAGTAAAGCGGGCGGTGTGGCCGTCGTGATCAACCCTATTTTGAAAAAACCGCAAGTTGATCAAATTGTTGCAGATTGCGCTGCAACGGTGTTGATCACCAGCGTATCGCGTTATCAACAATTAGACTTAGTGCAGTTACCGAGTATTAAGCATGTTGTGTTGTTTGATGGGAGTATGGGAAATACGGATGGTCAGGTGCATCACTGGCATGCAATTCAGTCTTTGGATATAACCGATTTAAGAGCTGATTTACCACAGATGATAGCAACAGACTTAGCGGCTATTTTTTATACATCGGGAAGTACAGGGCGAGCTAAGGGGGTGGTGTTAACACATCAAAATCTAGTTATTGGTGCTCAGAGCGTGGTGGCTTACCTTCCGACTAAAGCAAATGACAAACTGCTGGCTGTGCTCCCTCTGAGCTTTGACTATGGTTTTAGTCAGCTGACAATCGCGTTTTTGACGGGGGCGAGCTGTTATCTTCAAGATTACTTATTTGTTAAAGATATCGTAGATGCAGTCCGTGATCACCAGCTCACATCAATGGCGTTAGTGCCGCCACTTTGGGTGCAATTGGCAAAAGGAGACTGGCAAGCACAAGAGTTAATGTCATTACGATATTTTTGTAATACGGGCGGGGCTATGCCGAGTGCCGTGCTAACTCAATTACGACAGCGTATTCCTCACGCATTACCTTATATGATGTTTGGTTTAACAGAAGCATTTCGCTCATGCTATTTACCGCCAGAGCATCTTGATGAGCGGCCAACTTCATTTGGTAAAGCCATTCCAAATGCGCGAGTTCAAGTGATTAATGAACAAGGAAATGAATGTGCGCCGTTTGAACATGGAGAGTTAGTGCATAGTGGCGTTTTGGTAAGCCAAGGTTATTGGAATGATCCCGATAAAACGCAGGCACGTTTTAAACGAGCACCCGTGTGTTTGGCGCAGCGGATGCTGCCACAGTGGGCGGTTTGGTCTGGTGATATTGTCTATCAAGATCACGAGGGGTTTTTCTATTTTGTGTCACGTAAAGATGACTTAATAAAGACCTCTGGGTATCGTGTTAGCCCTCAAGAAGTTGAAGAGGTCGTTTATACCTGTGATCACGTTAGCGAAGTGGTGGTGATTGGTGTGCCCCATTCTGAGTTAGGTCAAGCGATTGTCGCCATCGTTAATAGTACGGTGCAAACCGCAAGTCACCTAAGTGCAATGATCCAACACTGTCGAGCACAGCTCCCCATTTATATGGTGCCAAAAAGATTTATATATACCGAGCAGTTACCAAAAAATAGCAATGGTAAATTTGATAGAAACCACTGGCATACACTGTATGGGCGTTTATTTCAGGAGCAATATTGAAAATGGCAGGGTTAAGTAGAGTGCATCATGTTGTTGAAAACAATCAGTTGCAGGTTGCGGGGCTGGCGATTGAAGACGCCATTAAGATAGCAGGTGGTACACCATGCTACATTTATGATGGACAGCAAGTTGTTAATAATATTAAGAATTTAAAGCGACGGTTGCCGAGTAAGGTGAAGCTTCATTATGCAATAAAGGCAAACCCTTTCCCTTCGTTAATTACTCGCATGGCGACAGTGATAGACGGTTTTGATGTTGCATCTCATCAGGAGATGTTACTGGCTTTAGCATCTGGGCTGAAAAGTCACGCAGTCAGTATTGCAGGACCTGGCAAAAGTGATACAGATCTGAGCGCTGCTATCTGCGCGGGTGTCACAATTAACGTTGAATCAAAATTTGAACTAACTCGCCTACATGCGTTAAGTGAGACGCTAAAAAAGCGAGCAAAAGTCGCGTTGCGTATTAATCCTGCTTTTGAGTTAAAGCAATCAGGTATGAAAATGAGTGGTGGAGCAAAGCAGTTTGGTATTGATGAAGAACAAGTATTGGGTGTACTGGACTATATTAACTCTGACTATATTGATTTTAAAGGGTTTCACATATTTTCAGGCTCTCAAAATTTAAGTGAAGCGGCGATCATAGAATGTCACAACCAAACGTTTGAACTGATAAGCCGGTTGTTAAATGATACGCCTTTTAAAGCATCACATATTAATATCGGGGGAGGCTTTGGGGTTGCTTATTTTGAGCATGAATCGCCTCTAAACTTAGAGCCTATCATCGATAATTTACAGGTGCTACTGACGACATATGCAGCGGTTTTAAAAGGGGTCGATATTCACCTTGAATTAGGTCGCTATTTAGTGGCAGATGCCGGTATATACTTAACGAGAGTTGTTGATAAGAAGGTCTCTAGAGGCACGACATTTTTAGTCGTTGATGGAGGGATGCATCATCATTTGGCAAACTCAGGGAATTTAGGGCAAGTAATAAGAAAGAATTACCCTGTATGTGTTGCCAACCGTTACCAACATAACAACCAAGAACAAGTAGATATCGTTGGCCCTTTATGTACACCTTTAGATATTGTTGCAGCAAAAGTTCATTTACCAACTTGTCAACCTGATGATATTATTGCAGTTATGCAATCGGGTGCGTACGGTGCTTCAGCAAGCCCGCAAAGCTTCCTCAGTCAGCCAACATTACGAGAGGTGCTATTGTAACGTCAGTACCCCCAATGTTTAAAAAGGAATAATAAAGTGTCTATGCGTCGAGTATTGAGAGATAAAATTATACAAGTGTGTAATAAAAAAATAGCACAAAAGGGCGAGGAGGTTGGGGTGTCATTTTATGCTTTTTTCGCAAATAAAAATGATGATCCTGCGCTGTTAATGGAAGCGGCGACTTGGTGGATCCAAATACATGAATTGGATCATTTTGAGAAAGCGGTACGGATATTAGCATTAGTTGAAGCCGAATAGGAGGATACAAAAGGGTTCTGTTGAGACGGGTTTCTCATTTTCGCGACATAAAATAGCGCCAAGTTAGGCGCTTACTTATGTATATCGGCTGATATTCATCGAGCCTTTTAAATTTCCTAAATTTTATTTTCACACATAAAAACAATGACTTGAATAGTTTTTTTATAATGATTTACAATTGTTTTTTACCTATTTGTTATTTCTTTGGATTTCTTCGGTTTGATTTTATTAGTGAACTTTCTGGCTAAGGAAGCCTCGCTTTTAATAATAATTAACTTAATTTGACGAAGGAAGTCTTATGAAAAACAAACTCGCCCTTTTAACATGTGCAGTATCTGCCGCTTTAGCATTTCAAGCCAGCGCGACCACAGACCGTGACTATGACAATCGATGGATTGATTTAAAGTACGATCCGTTGGTGCAATATCAGTGGAACCTGCTGAACGATGGCACGCGAGCAGGCACAGTTGCCGGAGTAGATTTAAATTTATGGCAAACTCATATTTGGGGGCACTTAGGCCAAGACGTCAAAGTTGCTGTCATTGATACTGGTGTTGAGCTATCTCATCCTGATTTAGCTGACAACGTTATTATCGACCCAAATACCAATGAAAATGTGTCTGGTTCTCATGGCACTATGGTGGGGGGGATTATCGCTGCGGTTATGAATGATATTGGGGCACGGGGTGTTGCGCCAAGCTCAAAAGTCATTTCTTATGCCAATTTTGGTGGAGCTGTAGATAGCCATGCACAGTGGAAGCTAAGTCATGGTGACGACGGTGACATCAATGCACACACGATTGCGGATGAAATTCGTATATTTAATCAAAGCTATGGTGTGAGCCAAGCAATCAGTATTCCTTATGAATACTCTCAAACAATTTCAGCTGCATCGGGTGAACAGGTACTTTTAATTGATCAAGCTGATCGGATGCGTGTTTTAGAGCAAGTTTCTACCAGTCATATTCTAGACCCAAGAGAAGCCACATTTGTGAAGTCTGCAGGGAATGGCTATACGGGTACGCGTGTGCATGCTTTTGGCGATAATGGGCTTATTTTTAAGGGACATAGTATCCCAAGTAACAATAATTTTGGTTTGCCGTGGCATAATTCGAATGTAGACTTTGAACAAGCTAATTATTGGAATCTGACGGTCAGTGCGCTGAATGCGGATGGTAAATTATCTTCATACTCTTCTGTTGGGAGTAATGTATTTTTGACCGCACCAGGAGGGAATGACCAAGGGACACCGGGTCACGTTACGCCTACGTTGAGTTGTGAACTACTTAAACTTCGCGGTGAATTAGATACCAATGTGTTTAACCGCATAGCGTGTGACAATGTGGAGGCGATTGATACTTTATACGCAATATCAGAAAAGTATAGAGCCAACTATGGTAAAGACTTTATGTTATTAGCGCATTTACAGGAAAATGATACACAGGTTTCAGCACAAGATAAGCAAGCGATTTCAGCGGCATTTGCGGCTAATGCAGGTCATTTAGACTACTTGATTCTATTGCAAAATCGTAATCCTACTATTTCTATTGTGGGTTATATGGCAAGCCGAGCTGAATATAGTTATAGCATGAATGGTACTTCTTCCGCGGCACCAAATACATCAGGCGCAATCGCGCTTTTGATCTCCGCAGCAGAACAACAAAGCCATTCGCTATCTGCTCGTGATATCCGCCATTTACTGGCAAGAACAGCCACTAAAGTAGACCCTCATTACCAAGATATTTTAGTGGGTGATGTTGTGGGACTAGAAGGGTGGTCACAGAATAACGCAAAAGAGAAAGTCAGCTATTCACCATATTATGGTTTTGGTTTAATTGATGTTGATAAAGCCGCTGAACTTATTCGTCGTTATGCGATCACCGATTTACCCTCAGCGTTAATAATGACGCCATGGCATGGTCTTGAGACGGCAAAAAATATCGTTATTTCAGATGATGCACAAACGGTAACAGACACAGTAACAATTGCTGATGACTTATTTGTTGAAGCGGTTCAAATTCGCTTAGATGTTGATCATACACGGATCTCAGACCTGAAGGTTGAACTGGAATCACCCAGTGGCACGCGTAGTATCTTAATGTCACCACATAATAATTTGGTTGGTCGCGCTATTTCTCAATCACAAGGCATCGATGTAACAGAAGATGTGTTATATAAGGGATACAATGATCACTTGATGTTAAGTTATAAATTCTGGAATGAAAAGTCTAACGCAGTCAATGGTGAATGGAAACTGCACGTGACCGATGTAAGTAATACAGATCGTAACTTTAGTCTAAGACAAAGCAACGGTGAAACCGTGACAATTAATAATAAGAATAATGCTGTATCAGGCATATTAAAAGGGTGGTCACTGCGGGTTATTGGCCATAAAGAGAAGGTAACGAAGAAAAAATCCCTATAGTGATTATTGACTGAATAAATAACCTCAGGTTTGGATAAGGGTTTTGGAATAGAAAATGTTTTGTAAGTAAACTTACGTACAATCCAATGATGATATTTAGTTCAATATCAAGGCGCTTTTATGCAGTAATAGCGGGCTATTACAAATGAAAGCAACACCGAGAGTGAGAAAAATAGCTTTATTGGGCAAATTCGCTTATCCAGAGCTGAGATTAAATAGATAAATAAGACGATTGCTACTATGGGTCATCATGAATTGGTGACCCATATTTTGTTACGATGCAGAATGTGATTAAATCAAGCGATGAGATTTACCTTTGACTTTATACAGGAAGTTTGGCGATTAATAGCTTAGTTATGTGCCTTATTACTTTTGAGCAATGTGATCGTTGATACATACACTTTACTCATGACGCTTCACTAAATTGCATACTTTTTTGTAACCACTCACTTACACTATGCACGGCTTGCCGACTTTGCGCATGACGGGACAGCCTAAGTGCATAACTATAACCGGTCAACTTTGGCTATTTAGCGACGGGGTGCAACCATTGCTGTGCTACTGTTGAACTTGCAATAGGTTGCTTAATAAACCCCTACCTTGACCTGTCAGTGCCGCTTGTAAGACGTATTGCTTCTGGGTAAATGATGTGGCATTAAACTCTAGGTAGTTGTATTGAGTGCGCCAATCAAATTTTGCCAAACTTGGGTTATCTTGCCATTGCGTCACAAATAGATTTGTTGGCGTGTGTGAATGGCTGTCGTTATGGTTTATCGTGCAATAAACTTGCATATATTTAATGATTTAAGAATATCAAGAGCTTGCTGATAAACGCCATGCGCATTCTTTGTTGATTGCTTACAGTCAGCTTGAGAAAATATGAACGCCGCTCTAGATGCATCAGACACAGAAAAACCAATACGGATGAAAGTACCCGCATTGGTAAAGCGGTTATCTTTCTAATAAGATTTGTTGTTTTATCCAAATTCCAGCTTCTTTGAGCTGACTGTCAGAAAAATTCCCCGCGCTGCAAGTGCCTTGTTTCCATACTGCTCCACTGCGTGGGTCGTCAGAGTAGTTCCAATTAATCCAACTGATTTTTTTCCGTTTCATCAAATTAATATACGCTTGTGCGCGTTCGAAATCATTGTCGCCATCTCCCGTATAAAGCTGAGTTCCCCACTCTGTGACGAAAACCGGTAATACATCCGATGCTGTATCAAGTGCTTCGAGGTAAGCGTCAAAATGTGAGGCTGCATAAAAATGGAAGGTGTACATGATATTGTTGAAAGAGAGTGGCTTTTGAATAACCTCTTGTACAGACCCGCCATCAGAGATGCCAAATGTGGCCCAGCCGTGAGTGCCTACTAATACAACAGCATCACTTTTTATATTGCGAATAATCGGGATAACTTGCTCAGCATAGTTATGAACAGCATCCCATGATACATTGTTAGGCTCGTTGGCAATATCGTAGAGGATGTTATCTCGATGCTTATTCTGTTGTACAACACGACTAAAGAACTCTTTGGCTAGTGCAGTGTTGGCATTAGGGTCTCCAGGAGACAATTGATGCCAATCCACTAAAACATACATTCCTCTGTCACTGGCCATTGCGATCAGTTCATTGACTTGATTAATAAAGCCAGTTTTGTCTGTTTCGAAGCCCCCTTCTTGTACGTATAAACTGAGCCTTACAATATCTGCACGCCATTCATATGCGAGCGTATCGAGTGACTGTGATGTCAGGCATTTATTTAGTCCATACCACTGCAGACCATGGCTACTCATACCACGTAATTGTATAGGGTGATTATTTTTATTACACAGGTGTTTACCACATACGGAGAGCTTACCATGAGTATCAAAAGCACCTTGAATGGGAGTAGTTGGATTTGCACATATGCCTTCATAGCGCCATGACTGGTGCGAGCCAGGTACCGCCTTTGTCCACCAATTGGCCCTATATAGTTTATTTTCATGCTGCATTAAATCTCCAGCATTAGCATGATCGTATTGGCCTGACCAATTTTTAGCGGTCCAATTTGGGTATTCATTGATTGAACTACAGTTAGCGGCGTATGCCTGTTTCATGACGAGCAGTGATGCAAGTATATAAAGTACGCATGTCGTTTTTGACAGGTTCATTGAAGTGTTCCTCTTTTACATGTTGTGAACCTTAACTTTATGCGGTAGCTAAATAATCGCCTCATAGACTTTGGTCTAGGGGTTGTTGATCTTTGTTGTTCTTTGAGCGTGCTTTTATCGCGGCGCTTAATATGTAGCCTAGTAATCTAAGTGAATATTAAACAATAAAGAGAAAGGGGTACTCAAAAGAACCGGTAGGCAGCGCTTGATTGGCTTTTCTACTGTGTTATCGGCTGACTCACAAGGAATAACCATGCCACGCAGCCTCTGCCTTGTATAAAACCCAATCAAACGGCTGCAAAAAAGAACCTGAAAGATCAACAGCCACTAGATTTTAGGTAACAGAGAAAAGTGAATGGGCAGAGGTGGCAAAGAAATATTTTTTGATAAAAAGAAAAGTTGGGTCATCAAATAATGACCCAAAAAAATATACAAAACTGAAAAAGTTGGTGCAGGGGAAACACCTGTATTTGTCGAAAACATTATCGCCTATCTCTGTGACAATTAGATGGCAAATTTAAAGTTGGTAGTGTGATGGATGCTCAGTTTATCGAATAGGGGCATAGTTTTCTGGCGAGTGGATAAAGAAGCAAGCATGGCTGATACATTTGTCTTATTACTTTAAATTTTTATTAATTGAACGTTCAAATAAGTTGTCCCTATTTGTCATATTTATTTCCCATACTGCTTCGCGTTCAGCCATTTAACCTTAAATTAGAAGTTGGGAAATCATGAAAAATACTCTCTCGCTTAACCTGATCACTGCTGCATTATTAACGAGCTTTTCTGCAAGCAGCTTTGCTCAAGGCAATGCTGTTGAAAATAGCTCAGTAGAAGATAACACCATTGAAGAAGTTACTGTCGTTGGACAGAGCGTGTCGTTTGCAAATAACGCCACCACTCAAGAAATGTCAAAACAACAAGCTGCGATGACCAGTGCATTAGCGATTATTGATAACTTACCCGGTGTTTTAATAAATGAAGGCGATACATTTGGCTCTGATGATTGGTCTACCACGGTATCTATTCGTGGTTTTCAGCTGAGCTTAGATGAGCAGCAAATTGGTATTACGATTGATGGTATTGCCAATGGTAACTCTAATTATGGCGGCGGAGCCAAAGCAAACCGCTATATTGATACAGAAAACCTTGGCACGGTACAAGTATCTCAAGGTACAGCGGATGTCGCGTCTCGTTCAAATGAAGCATTAGGGGGCACACTTAACTTCACAACGATAGACCCGACAAAAGATGCAGGCTTAACTCTTTCATTCACCAACGGGGACTTCGAAGCACAGAAGTATTTTGCGCGCTATCAAACAGGGGAAGTATTTGACAATACCTATGCTTGGGTGAGTATATCTAGTTCGAGTAATTCAGATTGGGTACAACAAGTGGCAAATAGTGAGCGAGACCATATCGCGGCTAAAGTGCTACACAGCAATGGTCCATTAAGCGTTAAAGCATATGCATCTTATGATGATGTAAAAGAAGCGAATTACCAAAGGATCAGCACAGAACAATTCGCAATAGACCCTACATGGGATAGGTTAACTGACTCGATAACAGGTACTCCCTATGTAGATCAAGTTTTTCGTAATGGCTGGCAAACGTTAAGGGAAAATACCTTTGGTTATGTTCAAGCAAACTATGAAGCGCGTAACTGGGAATTGTCCGGCAATGTTTATTATCACCATAATGAAGGACGTGGTGACTGGATCCCGCCTTACCTTGAAGATATTTCGGCTGATGGCTTTAATCAACCTCATAGTGAGATCACATCTGATAAATCGTACACTGGGGGTAGCTCTAATGGTCGAATATATTTTGTCGACAAAGTTGGCCGACAACTTAGTCCGATTTCAGGATGTGAGTCGAGCATTACTTTTCCATATGGTGGCGCTGGGGCAGAGTATGATCCAGCTTGTTATCAAGCAGGTGCAATACCAGTGGGCTCATATCGCCATACTCATTATGGTAAAGACCGCTTAGGGTTCAACGCTGATTTTAGCTTTTACGGCAAGCTAGCTGATATGGACAATACGGTTCGAGCTGGAATATGGTACGAAGATTACCAGCGTCAAGAGTGGCGAGACTGGCATAAAAGAATTGATGCACGAGTGAGCGTAAACTTCGATAGTACTCCGTATTGGATACAGTACAACAGAGAATTCAATGTGGATACAACCATGTTCTATATTGAAAATGAATTGGACTTTAAAGTTGCAAGAGTGCGCGTTGGCGCGAAAAAGTTCTTAGTCGACCTTGAAGGTATTAACCTATTTGATGGGAGTAAAAACACCTCGATTGAGTCGGATTCAGAAACTTTATTGTCTGCAGGCATAGTGGCACCGACCCCCATTGAAGGCTTAGAGCTTTTTGCAGGGTATGCAGAAAACTTTGCTGCAATTAAAGATACCGTTTTGGAAAGAGATGCATCCGCACTGGATGAAATTGAGCCTGAGACGGCAGAGAATATTGACTTAGGCTTGCGTTATAGCTCAGATAAACTCAACGCCAGTGTGACATATTATGATGTTACTTTTGAAAACCGTTTAAATTTTATTGCGCCAGACTCACCTGATGGTATTAATTATTCGATTGGTAATAATGGTTCGTTTGAGAATGTTGGTGGTATTGAATCGAATGGATTTGAAGCGTCTGCGACATGGTACATGACCAATGAATGGGGAATGTATACGTCATATACCTATAATGACTCAACGTACACAGGCGGGTTAAGTACTTTCCCACAAGGGAACACAGTGTTTGGTTCAGCGGAAAACTTAGCTGTTATCTCATTTGATTGGAGCAAAGGTAATTATTTTGCTGGTTTATCAACAAAGTGGGTTGGAGATCGTTGGATGGATGCGGCAAATACTAAGAAAATTGATGCATATACAGTATCTGATTTTTATGCAGGTGTTGCGATTGATGCACCGATATCAGGGATCAAAGCCATGGAATTACGCTTTACCTTAAACAACGTGACGGATAAAAGTTACTTAGGAGGCGTGGCGAATCAGTCTGCATGGATAGGTGCTCCTCGTACTGCAGCAGTAAACTTTAAAGCTGAATTTTAACCTTTCGCTTGTATCAAAAGGCACATTGACTGTGCCTTTTTTTATTGTGCATTCTTAACATCAATACGCCTAATATTGAGGATCGACTCGTTTTTATCGTATCTGATAAAACAAATCCATACTTTAACTCACGTTCTCGTTTTTGATTAGACGAGTGGTTATTTGCTTATGTAGCAAAGTCATTTTATGCTAAACCTATATCAATAACGAGGCGACAACATGACTCATCACCATATTAATTACATTGAAATGGCTGCGTGTGATTTAGCGAAAACAGAACATTTTTTTTCTCGTGTTTTTAACTGGCAGTTTGAGCATTTCGGGCCAGATTACCGGGCATTTAGCAGCTCAGGCTTGGCTGGTGGGTTTTATAAGTCAGAATTAAGAGCCTGCACAAAATTAGGGAGTGCATTAGTGGTTATTTATAGTGTAAACCTAGAGCAGTCTTTACAAGATGTTGAGCTCGCGGGCGGGGAAATATGTGAGGCTATTTTTAGCTTCCCAGGAGGTCGACGTTTTCACTTTATTGAACCAAGTGGTAATGAATTAGCCGTATGGTCTGACCTATGAGTTTGATATAAATTTTGGTATGCTATTGGTAAGTAACACTTTTTATTGGGTATATTGTAATCAAAACCATACTAACCGCTATTATTCTATCAGCCAGCTCAGTATTAACAATGACCTTGGTTGAGGCTCGCCAGCTTTATGCCGATTTACCAGATAGTATTGATAAGCACGCGAAATATGTGTTTTATTCTCACGGTTACATTGTTGAGGGAACAAATCCTAAGCCAGTGGATACTCGATTTGGCTGGGGAGTATATGACTTTCCGGCAATCAAAGACGCGTTGTCAGACCCTAGCTATCATTTAATTGCGCACCATCGAAGCAAAAATACGGACCCGTTTGAGTATGCATACACACTGAGTGGGCAAGTTCGAACTTTGGTTGGGCAGGGAGTAAAGCCAAGTAACATTACCATTATGGGGTTTTCTCGGGGGGCGTTTATTACCGGAGTTGCGTCTGATAAGTTGTCTGATTTAGGCGTTAATACGATAATTCTTGCAGGGTGTGGTCGTTTAGTTTGGAAAAAGCACACAGATGTTAAAGTGTATGGTCACGTGTTATCTATTTATGAAAAAACGGACAAATCTAACAGCTGCAGTGCATTAGCAGAAAAAAGTACGTCCGTAAAATCATTTACCGAGCTTGAAATTAACACCGGTCTGAGTCATGGCGCTTTTTATCGGCCGAGGCCAGAGTGGGTGACCCCTCTAAAGGCATGGATTAAGTCGCAACGTTAACAACACTGAAAACAGCATGGCTGACTTCCCATCTTTGATGGGAATTTTAGTTTAATATGTGGTGTGTATGTTCTATTTTTGAAAAAGTTATTTCTCCAAAAGTATTAGGGGCTGTTGATCTTCTAGGTTAATTTTTGCAGCAATTTGATTGTATTTTATACAAGGTGGAGGCTGCTTAGCATGGTTATTCCATAGCCGACAACATAGTAGAAAAGCCAATCAAGCACTGCCTACCGGTTCTTTCGAGCAGCCCTTTCTCTTTGTTGCTTAATATTCGCTTAGATTACTAGGCCACATATTAAGCGCCGCGATAAAAGCATACTCAAAGAGAACGAAAATAGAACAGCAAAGATCAACAGCCCCTAGGCAATGCCTACATCCAGCTTGCTAAACCACTCTAAAAACTCATTCACCATCTCGCCTTTAAAAATACGACCATGTTGAGGTGCCATCATATTAATCTCAAGCTCTCGAACCCTCGCAACCCAGTTGTTTTTTGCGCGATTTGAAGGCATCCAACGGCGATGGAAGTACTCCATATACTTGATGTGCTGTGCGAAATTTTCAACGAATAATGGCACGTCACCATGCTCTAAAGAAGCGCCAATGTCTCCGCTCATTAAGATTTTTGCTTGGGGGTCGTAAACATTAAAATTGCCCGATGAGTGCAGGTAATGCGCAGGAATAAACTTTAGCGTCGCAGTGCCAAGCTTAATCTCGCCGCCTTCGTCTTTGATTGGCATATATTGGATGTTTTCCATACCAAAGTGACGTATGAACCCTTCCCAAAGCCATGGAGCATATAGCTTAGCGTTGGGCACTGTTTTATCCCATAAACCTAGCGAAGAAATGATGTCTGGGTCTTGATGGGATGCAAATAACGTGGTGATATTTTCTAGTTTTACATGGTGTAAAACTCCAGCAAGCATTGGCGAAAATAATTCAATGCCACCTGGATCTAGAATAATTGCTTCTTCAGCGCTTTTAATTAGGTATTGATTCGTGTCTATTATTTTTTCAGGTTTCGCTGGGTCTCGGCCTAGGACTAGCCACTGATGAGATTCTTCTGAATATAACTCGTTTGATTTCAACGCAGAGCTCCTCGTAATTTATATATTTCTTGTAGGTTATCATTGACGGCTTTTTTTATTTTTTTAGCGGCTTCAGCAATGAAGTCAGACACTGACTCTAGGCTATGACTAAATTCTCCGGCATTAGAGGCTTCAACTCGACTGGTGACCGCTATGTATTCGGCACTACGCATTTGCTTTTGAATGTCTTCAAAGTAGCTTTCGAGCGAAAAAATAGCCTGCTCTAAATTGCGCGTTTTTTGTTTTAAGTCCATTAAACTTTGTTGTTGCAAGGTGATAACGCATTTGTGCGCAGAAGTACTTTGTGCTTTTGTTAGTTGGTATTGATAGTCAGTACAGCGAACCACGGCTAATGCCAATGTAAACAGTTGATTTGAAAGTTTTGATATCTCAGAAGTGGTGCGAATTGTTTGTTCAGAAAACTCGTCAATAAAGTTTGTTATCGGTTTAAAGCCGTATGCCGCATCACCGGCTCTTAATGCGACGACTCGAGCGTTCTTTGCCGTCAAAGAAAGGTTTTTTGCCTGACTTAAAATCATATCTAAATTTGTAATGATATTAGCAACTCGCACAAAATTATTCATTGCTGATGTGGCTTGCTGAGAATTGATCATTGTATGACTCGGTTGTTGCAATTTTTACAGCATAGATAACTTTTATTTTATTTCCCAATTTATTGCCTATAAAACATGGTGTATATAGTGCTTTATCTTGTTGGAAACTTGATTAATTTTGCTCTGTCGCCAATAGTTTTAGTAGGCAATGAACAGAGTAATGGCTTATTGAGTTGATAAGCATTGGGCAAGTAGCCGACTAAGGTTTACGTGGATGAAACGGCATATATTTTGGGCGATAGGTTACTTAGTAATCGCTGTACTATTTATATTATACGGGCCCCCTCAACGAGTATGGGCTAGTCTTTGGGGCGCGGACCTTTGGTTAATTGCGGGGTTCATGACACTTCAGTACGGGAGTTGGTGGAAAACATCCACGCTTGCGTTAGCATTTACTTTTTTAGGTTACGTTGCTTTTGACTTCGTGAGTGTTGACGCATTCATTGTGTTGACGTTAAATATTTTTGAAGCTTATTTCATTGCTTTTTTCTTTAAACAACATTTTCAATTTCAACAAACAGTTAACCAGCCTAGTTATTTAGTAATGTGCTTAGTAAAGTTTGTGTTTCTCCCTTCATTAATACTAGGTGTAGCCGGTACCCAGTTGATTCCTGTGTTTTCAAACATGAGTGCACAGCGAGTGTTGATGGAGTGGTTTGAAGGGTCAGTTGTCACATTAGTAGTAGGTTTGCCAGTGGTTTTGTTATGTACGCAAAATGATAAATTAAAGTGGTCGTCTATCTATAATTTGCGAGACCTTGCATGGGGCGTGTCGGTGGCAGTTATTGCTATATGTTCCGCTTATATCTCTTGGGCGATGTTTGCAGTATTTACTGTGATTTTGTTGGCACTGTGCGCTGTTTTTCGTGGTTTTAAAGCACTGAGTTTGGCGGGGCTTATCTTAGCTGTTGTAATAGCTGTTGCGTTTAGTCATGGAGATTTATTAACCAAAGCCGAAAATAACACCAAATTGACAGTCTTGGTTACTATGCTTTTGGGCTATTGTAATGCTTTAATAATTTGCATGTATGACTTATCAAATAAATGCTCGTTCACACATATGCGCGCGCTGGATAGTCATTATCAACATACTTTTGAACAAAGCCCTGTCATGTTAGTTACGCTCGATGATGAAGGTAGAATCTTACATATTAGTGATGGGTTTATATGCAACCTTGAATACCGGCGTGAACAACTTCTAAATAAACCAATTACAGATTTTATGACGGATCATTCTGCGAGCTTAATTCATCACCGCGGATTGCAAGGAAACACTCAGTTTTCGATTGAAGAAATTGTCTTAGTGACCAGCCGCAATCAACAGGTAGTGTGTTTATTAGAAGCGGAGGTTTTTAGCGACCATGAAGGTGGTGGGCACACATTATGTTTCTTTCAAGATATGTCAGAGCGGCAAAAGCTGGCCGAAGCGCTATCAAAAGAGAAAGAGCTGCTAGAAGTGACGTTAAGTTCAATTGGAGATGGTGTTATTTGCACTGATGTAGATAGTAATGTGACTTATATGAATCCTGTTGCAGAAGCTATTTTGGCAAAGCTAACAGCTGAGGTTGCTGGGCAGCCATTTCAAGAAGTAATGCCACTTTTTAACGAAGATACATTACAGCCGATAGAAAATTTGACTGATTATTGTATGGGGAACCATCAAACATTAGGGTTACCAGAGCTTACGTGTGTTAAAAACCACTTAGGGCTAACATTTGCAATCCAAGATTCTATTTCGCCCATTTACGGTAAAAGTGGCAATATAATGGGATCTGTGATGGTTTTTCAAGATGTGACTGAGTCACGAATGATGTCGCGTAAAATGAATCATTTGGCTCATCACGACGCATTAACTGGATTGCCTAATAGATTGTTATTGCAAGATCGGTTAATTCAAGCATGTAAACGAGCCCGGCGCTGTAAACATCAATTCGCGTTGGTGTTTATTGACCTCGATAAGTTTAAGAAAATTAATGATTCGTTGGGTCATGATTATGGCGACTTGTTACTGAAGCAAGTATCAGAGCGGCTTGCTGGGTGTGTAAGAGCATGCGATACCGTGTCACGTATGGGGGGAGATGAGTTTGTATTATTGCTCGATGCCATTGAAGACAAACGCCATGTACGTAAAGTGATTAAAAAAGTACTGTCGAGCACGACAGGAGAATATGAGCTTAAAGGTATTCAATTAACAGTGTCTTTAAGCGCTGGTATTGCGATATATCCTGACGATGGTGATAATGCGGAAACACTGATGAAGCATGCCGATACAGCTATGTATAGGGCTAAGAAAGTCGCTAAGACTGATTTTCAATTCTATAGCGCAAAACTAGATCATGAAGCCGAATTGCGTGTGGAGATAGAAAGTGCAATTCATAAGAGCATTGAAAAAGGCGAGTTTATTCCTTATTACCAACCTATTGTAAATGCGAAAACATTTGAGCTTGAAAAGTTAGAAATGTTGGCTAGATGGCAACAACAAGATCAGTTGCTCGACCCAATTCACTTTATTGCTATTGCGGAAGATGCCAATTTGATTGGCAAGCTCAGCCTACAACTGCTGAAGAAATCATTTTCACAATTTGCTCAATGGTTGTTAATTAAACCTGGCTTAATTTTAAGCGTTAATATATCAGTGTTACAGCTCAGTGAAACACACTTTGTAAAGGAATTGCTTGATACAGCCGCTAAATATAATGTTCCGCCGACAAATTTAGAAATTGAAATCACTGAGTCGGCACTGGTATCAAATGTTGACGCGATGAAAAAAACATTACTGGAATTACAAAAACACGGCTTTGCAATAGCGATTGATGATTTTGGTACGGGGTTTTCTAGTTTGAGTTATTTGAAACATCTTAACTTTGACACAATAAAAATAGATGAATCATTTGTTGCAGACATCAGTGGCAGTAAGAAAAATGCTGATTTAGCGATGGTCATTGTTAATATGGCGAAAAGCCTTCAAGTCAATAGTGTTGCAGAAGGGGTAGAAAATGCGATGCAAGCGAAAGCGCTGACAGCATGCGGGTGCCAGCAGCTACAAGGCTATTTTTTCTCAGAACCGACTGATGCACAGGCAATGACCCATATGATTGAACATGGTCAAGTATTTAGCTCCATACACAAAGATAATTAAACTGTAATGTCGTAGTGTGTCGATTGAGGGATTTTAAGCCCTCGATGTGACTTTTTCATTTCTTAAGTTTTCCTTAATTTTCAAATTTTATAGTGACCATACCAACAAAACAAGGTGGTCACCATGACGATAGTTCATCACAATATATACAGTAACTTGCAAGCTATGTCGCAGTGGGCTGAAGTGGGCCAGCGAGGAAGAACTGAGCTTGAGGAAGCAGTAAGGATAGGCTTTTCACATGCATTTCAAGCGATGGTTTATGAGTTTTATCCATTGTTGAGTCAATTAAAGTTACCACAAGGTCAGTGCACGTTAGGACTTAGATTTGCATCGAATAGCGAGTTGTTTATTGAACAATATCTAGATGCACCAATAGAAAACTACCTTCCTCAAGCGGAAAGTAGACGCACCATTGCGGAATTAGGAAATTTACACTCAACTTACCGACGGGCTACTGTGTCGCACTTCATTGTGGTTACGATGGCCTTATTATCATCGCAAGTGCGATTTCTAGCTTTTACAGGCACAGAACAGGTTCGGCAGTTAATGTCTAGTTTGGAAATACCAATCTGTGAATTAAGCAAGGCTGAACCTCGTCGAGTTACAACTGCCCATCACTATGGACGGTATTATCAAGCCAACCCAAAGGCCTGTGTGGTCGATTTAACTGCTGCTATGAAGGTGATTAATAGGAATCATCTTTTTACCCAAATAGTTAATCAATTCCACCCTCATATTGAACATTTAGAACAAGGCTTTTCCCTATGAATTCTTTACTGAATTATTTACCTCATCAGTCGCAGCAGATAGTACTTCAAGATGAAAGTAGTGGGGTGTCTTTAGCGCAATTACAGGAGAATTGTCTACGATTGAGCAGGGAAATTATGCAATTTGATAGTCAGTGCATAGCAATCAAACTATCAAATTGCATTGCATGGGTTGTGCTTGATATTGCAATTATGCAGGCCAATAGGATCGCATTACCTCTGCCACCATTTTTTAGCTCAGATCAGCAAGACTATGCAATGGAAAAAGCTGGCTGCCAAGTGCTATTTACAGATGAGCCCCAAGATAACAATCTACTTATGTTTCGCCAAGAGATATTTGGCCGTGCAATTTATGTATATAAAACAAAGATACATAGTCCTGTGAGTATTTTTAAACAAACAAAGAAAATTACTTTCACTTCGGGTTCTACCGGTCAACCAAAAGGGGTTTGTTTATCATTTGAAAGCCAGCTTGCAGTTGCACGAAGCTTATGTACGAAGATAGACATTCAAGCCCCAAAACACCTGTGCATATTACCATTAGCTGTATTGCTGGAAAACATCGCTGGTGTTTATGCTCCGCTACTGAGTGGTGGACAGGTGGTTTTATTAACAAATGAGCAGTTGGGGTATTTAGGGGGGGAGCTTAATGATGGACAACGGCTACTTTCTGCAATTGATGCGAATCAGCCTACTTCAATCATTCTCGTACCTGAGCTTTTGAAGTACCTAATTATGGCCTGTATGGAAGGGTGGGTACCACCAAAGAGTTTAATGTTTATAGCGATAGGAGGGGCACATACAGATCGAGAGTTATTGCGCAGAGCTTGGGACATGGGGCTACCTGTATTCCAAGGATACGGGTTATCAGAAGCTGGTTCTGTTGTATGTTTGAATAGCTCAGAATATCAAGATGGTTCGGTAGGCCCAGTATTACCACATATTATAAGCCGTTGTGTTGAAGGTGAACTGCAAATTAAAGGTCCGCTTTTCTTAGGGTATTTAGGGGGGGCAGCCCATAACCCACATTCATGGTTTGCTACTGGAGATCTCATTGGCGAATCCTCAAAGTCAATGAATGGCGACCTTAATTTGCAGATCTTAGGGCGTAAATCAAATCTTATAATTAATAGCTATGGGCGAAACATAAACCCAGAGTGGCCGGAGTCTTTACTGTTGAGTAAACCATGGTTGCAACAGGCTGTTGTTTTTGGAGAAGCGAAGCCATTTTTAATTGCTCTGTTATGGGTTGGAAAAGACATTCTAGATGAGCAGGTAAGCGAGCATATCCACATGATTAATTCATATTTACCTGATTATGCACAAGTAAAGCGCTGGGTGCGATTGAGCGCGCCTTTGAGTCTATCGCAGGGATACCTAACACCCAACTGTAAACCTAAGCGATTGCAGATAGCTCAGGGGTTTAGAAACCAAATTTTAGAATTATATAACTAACGATAGGAACTGATAATGATGAATAATTTTTACAATAAACTTCAAGAGAGCACTCAATCAGAGCGTGAATATTTGCTGACTGCACCGATTATTAATGCTGTGTTTAGTGGAGATATTCAATTAGGTCAATACGCTTCATTTTTACAACAAGCTTTTCATCATGTTAAGCATACAGTGCCGCTTCTTATGGCATGTGGTAGCAAACTGGATGAATCGAAGGAGTGGTTACGTGTTGCCGTTGGTGAATACATTGAAGAAGAAACAGGGCATCAAGAGTGGATTTTAAATGATATTGCAGCGTGTGGCTTTGATAAAGAGGTGGTGAGAAGTTCACGACCGAGTTTTGAGACCGAAATGATGGTGAGTTACGCCTATGACAGCATCCATAGAGTGAGCCCATTGAGTTTTTTTGGCATGGTAAATGTTTTGGAAGGAACATCTATTGCTTTGGCCGATGATGCTGCGTCGATGATAGCTAATAAATTAGATTTACCATCGCACGCGTTTAGTTATTTAAGTTCTCATGGTGCTTTGGATATTGAGCACATTGAATTTTTCAAAGGACTGATGAATAAAATTACCTGTCCTAACGAGCAAGCCATTATTACGCACAGTGCAAAGTGTTTTTATCGTCTTTATGGGGATATGTTTAGAAGTTTAGAGTCCAGACCTAATTACACTCATGTTGAGGAAGCTTGCTAATGAAAAATCAAAATTTAGCTGTCATTACGGGCGCAGCAGGAGGCATTGGAGCAGCAATTGCTAAGCAGTTAAGCATCGCGGGTTGGCGCTGCTTATTATTGGGGCGTAATGAACAAAAACTGATTAAATTATGTCATACCTTAGAAGGTGAGCATCGTTATCTAGTGGCTGATCTACAAGAGGACGAAAGCTGCGAAATAGTATCTAAATTGGTGAAGGATCTAGGTGGTATTAAGTTGTTGGTCAATAATGCTGGAGTTAATCAAATGGCCCCATTTTCGTCAAACACACAAGTTGATATACGCCAACAACTTCAAGTAAATTTATTCGCACCTATACAGTTAACACATCAATTGCTTGATCAGCTGTTGTCAAATCAAGGGACGGTGGTAAATATAGGCTCTGCATATGGCTATATCGGATATCCATATCAAAGTGTGTATTGTGCCAGCAAGTTTGGTCTCAGAGGTTTTAGCGAAGCATTGTCGCGAGAATATGAAGGACGTCTTGCAGTTAAATACTTAGCACCACGTGCAACAGATACTGCAATAAATAATACTCAGGTCCGTGCATTAAATAAGTCAATGGGAAACAGGATGGATAGCACTGAAGCCGTCGCAGGTGAATTTATGGGGTTACTAGAATCGCGAAAGCGAAGGTTGGTGTTAGGGTATCCCGAGAAATTGTTTTCGCGTTTGAATGGTCTACTTCCAGAAGTAATTGATGCTGTGCTTTGCAAGCAACTGCGCACCATTAAGAGCTTTGTTGGTTCTGCTAACGAGCAAAAGGAATCATCACAATGATACGTATTTATTGGGCATTATTTATCGGTTTGTCATTCAGTACGCAAGCCGAGGCAAGTTTAGATATTCATTTAAGGGCAATTCAACAAGCATGGGTTGTTGCAAATTACGAATTATTCAATAGTGAGCAAGAAGAGGCCTTTGAAACATTGGTTAGTGAGAGCCAAAATTTAGTTATCAATTACCCCAACTCGGCAGAAAGCCATATTTGGCATGGTATAGTGCAATCAAGTTACGCTGGCGCAAAAGGTGGTATCGGGGCTTTAGGACTTGCAAAATCAGCGAAGGTTGAGTTTGAGCGCGCGATATCTATCAATGAGAGTGCATTAAATGGATCGGCATTAACCAGTTTGGGGACGTTGTACAGTAAGGTCCCAGGCTGGCCGATAGGCTTTGGAAATGATAAGAAAGCAGTCAGTTATTTTAAAAAGTCATTACTTTTAAATCCAACTGGGTTAGATATCAACTACTTTTATGGTCAATTTCTTTATGATGAGCGACAATACAAACAAGCATTGGATTATTTACAGACTGCATTGCTAGCCCCCTCTCGTGAAGGGCGTGAAAAAGCAGATGAATATCGTAAAGGAGAGGTCGCGGTGTTGCTACAAAAAATTAATAAGAAATTGAAAAGTAAACGATGAAGTTATTGTTAGTTGAAGATGATGCCTTGTTAGCGCAAGGCCTTATCCATTCACTTAAAAAAGAAGGTTATAGTGTTGAGCATGCGGGCTCAATATGCTGTGCGATGGCATTCATCGATGAAGGGAATATTGAAATGGTGGTACTGGATTTAGGGCTGCCAGATGGTGATGGACTATCAATACTTAAAGCAATTAAACAGTCTAAATTACCCATCGCTGTGTTATTGCTGACAGCAAGGGATAGTACAGATGATAAAATCATAGGCCTTGACTTGGGGGCTGATGATTACTTACCAAAGCCGTTTGATGCGAAAGAGTTATTTGCTCGGTTGCGAGTAATAGGACGCCGCTTAGGCAGCCAGCTAACAACACAGCTCAGCAGTATTTTAACATGCAGCAATGTGACACTGGATCTCGGGGGCCACCAAGCGTTTGTTGATGGTATTGCTATTGAGTTACCGCGAAAAGAATTCATGTTATTAAAAGCCCTTATTGAGAATCAAGCGCGTGTTTTATCTAAAGCGCAATTAGAGAATAAGCTTTATCAGTGGGGAGAAGAGTTGGGCTCAAATGCTATTGAAGTGCACATTCACCATTTACGAAAAAAACTACCAAAAGGGTTTATTAAAACTTTACGAGGGATAGGCTACGTCGTGGGAAAACAGTAATATGCAACGTACCCACACGTATGGATTGTCAATAAGTCGCCGTTTAACCATGATTTTGATTTCAGCCATGGTGCTTGTTTCGTTTATGGCTTTACTTGAGGGGTACAAGCGGAGCATGCAGCAAGCGCAGCAGCAAATGGACGCGCACTTACATAATTTAGCTGGAGTATTAATAAATGCTCAAACAACTCAATGGCCTGAAAATGATGACGTATATGCTAAGTTATGGGACAAGGGACGCGTGGTTTTTTCAGCAAAAAAACTTATACCAATTAGTGCAGTTCAAGTTATGGAACCAGGTATTAAAACAACGAATATGGTTGGGCTAAGATTGAGAGTTTTAGCTATAAAACAGGGGGATAAACACCTAATCGTGGGTGAACCGATGCAAAAGCGCTTCAATCTAACAGAATCACTCATTTTGTCAGCTATGATGCCGTTGGTGGTTGCAATGCCGATATTGGCATTGTTTATAGCATGGTACATTCGCCTCTCACTATTGCCATTGACTCAATTATCTAAGGAGCTAAAGCATCGAAAAGCCGACAACTTTGAGCGATTAAATACGGCGAGCACTGATGCTGAAGTGGCACCGGTGATTGAGCGATTAAATAGTCTATTTACAAAAGTTGAAGCGGCTTACTTAAGAGAGAGATATTTTGCATCAGACGCAGCGCATGAGTTAAAAACACCAATAAGTAGCCTTAAAATACATTTACATAATGTATCTCAAGAAATGAATCATGTTAGCTTCGATGCTATGGCACTAGGGCTAGAGCAATTGACTCATATTGTAGAACAGATGCTTACATTGGCGCGTACTGAGCCAGATTCATGGCAGGCAAACTTCACCAACATTGATGTATTGTCGTTAACTCAAACTGTTGTCAGTAATTTGTATCCCCGCATTGAGTTGAAACGACAACAAATAAGCTTGGAGGGGGAGGATGCCTATATTAGGGGTTGTGAATTTACTCTCTCAACTTTGTTTATAAATTTAATAAGTAATGCCATAAAATACTCGCCAAATGATGGAAGCATTCAACTCTCTGTTTTGAATAGTGAAGGCCGAATTGGGTGGCAAATAGATGATTCGGGGACGGGGATGAGCGAAGCACAGATAGCGAGAGTATTTGATCGCTTTTATAGGGTGGGGGGTGACAAGCATCCATCCGGCGAAAAAGGCGCGGGCTTAGGCATGGCAATCGTTTCTCAGATATTGGCGATTTATGGCGCTAAGATTGTGTTACAAGAATCGCATTTAGGCGGCTTACGTGCACAGGTTTGGTTTTTGAAGGAGCAAACATGTGTAACCGAATCAAACTGATATTATTGGGCTTCGTGGGTATATTGTACATGAGCTCGTTAAGTGCAGATAATACAATTAGTCTGGTATTAAGGGATCATTTATTTATTCCCGCGCAATTAGAAGTGCCGGCAAATAGAAAGCTACGTTTGGTGATAGATAATCAAGATATGACAGCGGAAGAATTCGATAGTTTTGATTTGAATCGTGAAAAAGTACTGTTTCCTAGACGTAAGAGTGTTATTTATATTGGGCCTCTAAGCCCTGGCGAATATCGATTCTTTGGTGAGTTCTCCCCAAACACGGCGCAAGGCTTGATTATTGCCAAGGAGTCTAGAGATGCTTCTTAATACAGTTATTATTAGCCTGAATCAATTTCTACCGCTAGGAGTACTTTGGGTATTGTTATCTCTTTACCCGCCGTCAACACTAGAAAACCGTGAATTTAGCCATACGCTTGGGGTCTTTGTTTTTGGTCTGATAAGCTGCTTCATTTATCTATGGTTGGCTGGTGATGTGAGCCAATGGTTTGATTTTCTTGGATTAGAGTTGGCTCAAATTACGTTTCTTTGCGGTATATATGCGTCTGTACTTGCTCTTATTGTATCAAATTATTGGTTGTACAAATACAGCGCATTGGTGTGTGCAATGCTTGCGTATTTAAGCCACTTTATGACTTATTTAAGTAGTTATGGTCAAGTAGGTATGGCGAAAAGTATGTTGATTGGCACAGTTTTAGGTATGGGGCTGTGTGTTAGTTTTATTATTCTCTTGTATTTTTCATTGGTGTGGGTGCGCAATATGTACTCAAAAAACTGGCTAATCGCTTTGATCACTTTACATTGTGCCAGCAAAATCGCAACGGCGACTGATTTAGCAAGTCAGGTAGATTTAATCTCGGCAAGTTCAGAAGTTTTCAATCTTAAATGGCTACTAGATGAATATAGCATTATTGGCCGGGTCCTTAAAGCACTTATCGGCTATGAAGCAAGTCCGAGTATGCTGAGTTTAGCCAGTTTTCTAATTGCAGTATTTGTAATGTTAATTGCGTTTCAATACAGGATGAAGATGATAAAAATAAGGGGCAAAGGGGCATAAAATGAAGCCGTATTATAAATTAGTAACAGGTTTTTTGTATCTGTTTCCCATGGTGTTTTCATTGGCTAGTTATGCAGATGGTATGGTCGTTGATAAAGTATATCATCCTTATGTGTTGCCGTTCGAAAGAGAAGTGGAATGGCGAATGCTGTCACGCAAAACACAAAGTGGTAACGTTTTGGCACAACGGGCAGGGTTGGGGTGGGCTATTGCTGAAACCGTGACTGTCGAGGGCTATGCGATTGGTGAACGAGATACAGAAGATAATTTTGATTTAGCTGCATATGAATTAGAAATGCGCTGGCAAGTTGTTGAACAAGGTCGTTATTGGGCAGATTGGGGAATATTGGTTGAACTGGAAAAACAACATAAAACCTCTGCATACGAAGCTGCGATCGGACTGCTGTTTGAAAAGGAGTTCGGCAAGTTGAGCTTAACGATGAATGGTTTTGTTGTTCGGGAGTGGGGAAGTGCTGTAGAGAATGAATGGGAAGGGGAATTCCGCGCACAAATTAGGTACCGATATATGTCTGAGTTCCAACCTGCAATAGAGTTGTATTCAGGAGAGGATTTTATCGGTGTAGGCCCTGCGGTGATTGGTTTATATCGTTTTCAAGGGCAAAAGCAATTGAAATGGGAAATTGGGTTTGTCACCGAACTAAGCCAATCAGTAAATGATCATAGTTTTCGGTTAGCAGTTGAATATGAATTTTAATCTGTCAATTGACTCAATTATTTTGTGCAATACGCCACAGTACTTTGCTCGGGTCAAGTAAACAAAACTCTGTCATGCCCCAAGGTTGTGTAACAATAGGGGTTACTTTACAGTTAAATTCTTGCTCTAAATTAAGAGTGAGAATATGCTCATGCCATGCATTCACGTCAGCAACCTGTAAATGCATCATATAATTCTCGCAATGCTGAGGCTCATAAAAATCTTGCAGTAAAAACGTATATGTTTGGTAACGAAAGAAAGCAATGCCTGCGTCTTGAGATTTGAGCTCAAACCCTAACCTTTTATAAAATTGTATTGATACGTCAAAATCCTTAGCTGGAATAAATGGTTTGAGTGATATGACATTTAAATTAAGCATAATTGTTCGAGAATGTTGTGACATTTCCTTATAGACGTTTACCACTACTGGCAATTTAGTCCAAAGCATCTGCTGTTTAGTGTGCAAATTGCCAACGTTAAGTATTAACCCAGAGCCAGCGTTATCATATGGTCGTTATTAGTACGCGAAATTATGGTTAAGTTACTTGGCTAGAACGCAACTTCATGATAGTTTTTCGCAAAAATAAATTAAGAGAAATACGATGCCAAAGGCCAGTGAAATAAAAAAACATGCAGCGATAGAATATAACAGTCGCGTTATGATCGTCAGAGATATTGAACGTTCAGTACCACAAGGACGCTCTGGTGGCAGTTTATACCGAATGCGCATGTATGATGTTGTAACAGGCGGTAAAGTTGATGAAACGTTTAAAGCAGATGAAATGCTGACGCTTGCCGACTTAATTCGCCGTCCAGTGATGTTTTCTTACATTGACGGTGATGAATATGTATTTATGGATGAAGAAGATTATACGCCATATAATTTGAATAAATCTTCGATTGAAGAGCAAGTGCTATTTGTTTCAGAGGATACAAAAGGGTTACTTGCGGTCATTGTTGAAGGCAGCCCAGTTTCAATCGATTTACCATCAAGTGTTGAACTGGTTATCGAAGACACTTCTCCTTCAATTAAGGGCGCTTCAGCGAGTGCGCGTACCAAACCTGCGACCATGAGTACAGGCTTAATCGTACAAGTTCCTGAGCACATTTCAAATGGAGATCGCATTAAAATTAATACCGACGAAAAGAAATTTATGGGTCGTGCTGATAACTAATACAAAGGTTAAAAGTGAGATGCCTTAGCGTATCTCTCTTTTAACTATGACGTTTTGTTTTAGAAAGGAATTATGTATGACGAGCAAATGGTTAAGCATCAGTAATGCGCATGCCAAGAAAACCCTTATTTGTTTTCCATATGCAGGTGGCGGGGTTAATATATATGCTGGATGGCAAAAGTTACTGCCAGATGATGTTCGTTTGGTTATTGTACAACCGCCAGGCCGAGGTGGGCATTTTGGTGAACCAGCCATAGATGATATGGAGCAGTTAATTAGTGCGTTACAGGTGCATTTGGATCCCTACATGCAGGGTGATTATGTACTGTATGGTCATAGTTTAGGTAGTCGTGTTGCTTTTGAACTTTTACGTCAAGCATTAAAGCGAGGATTGCCGTGCGCGAAGCACTTTTTTGCATCAGGCAGTGCAAGTCCAAGTTATTGCGGAAATAGAAAAGCAATTTACGATTTACCTTCAGCCGAATTTAGGGCTGAGTTGGCGAGTCTGAATGGCACACCGAAAGAAATCTTAGAGCATAGCGAATTGATGGATTTGTTTGAGCCAATGTTACGCGCAGACTTTAAGCTCGCTGACACTTATGGATACCATAAAGCACTGATATTACCATGCGCAGTGAGTGTTTTTGCGGGTACACAAGACCCTATACTTGAAGAACATACACGCCATTGGTTAACTTTTTTTGAGCAAGGTGAGTTTTCGTGGTTTGAAGGTGGACACTTTTTCATCAATGATTATACAGATGAGATTGTTGAGAAAGTTGGCGATAGGCTAGCTTCTATAACATAAAGCTTGAAAGTTGTAGCCTGACAAAGGGCGTTAATTTTAGCGTATATTGTTGAATTATATTAAACATCTGCTAACGTTGAATTGACTATAATAGCAACGAAAAGGAAAGTCATGAAAATCAAGCTAACGATCAAAAAGAAAAACCTAAAGGGTTTGTCGGATAATAACCACGCTATTTTTCACCAGCAAACACCGAACATAGTGGGTGGTAGAATGGACCCGCCATCTTTTGGTTGTGATACAGGCTACTTAGTATGTGGTGGTGATTCAATTATTCAGCGTAAGTAGTGCTTAGACTTTAAGCATAATAAGGCAGCGCAGTTAACAGTGCTGCCTTTTATATTTCTACTTATTACAACATTGCCGAGGTTAGGCGTTAGACAATGCTTGCTTGGCAACTTGTAAGCTGGGTAGACTACCGACGTTTTGTAAAATATGCGCTTTGATTTGGTACGTTTGTGCCAATTGTGCTTCTGTCAAAACTTCATCTGGTTTACCATAAGCCACTACGCGTCCGTTTTCTAACATGGTAATGTTATCAGCAAAACTAGCCGCAAGTGCTAAATCATGTACGACAGCCAACACACCAGCCCCTTTGTTGGCAATATCTCTGGCTAATTGCATAACCTGATATTGATGGTACAAATCTAGACTTGCGGTTGGTTCATCAATGAGTAAGTAGCACGGCTCTTGATTTTCTAATGCTGGCAATAGTTGACATAACACACGTGCAAATTGCACTCGTTGCTTCTCTCCACCAGATAACTGTGTAAATGGTTTATTGATCAAATGCGACATGTTTAACGTATTAATAGCTTGTTTAGAATAAGCTTGTAATGTGGTAAAAGGTGTTGAATCGGCATGTACAAAATGAGACATCTCGACAATTTCTTGTACTGTAAATGGGAAGTCACAATCATAGTTCTGCGTTAGAACGGCGCGCATGCGAGCGAACTGTTTTGCGTCATATTCATGGTAGTTTAGCTGTTGATATTCGACTTGCCCAGCCGTCAGTGGTATATCACCACATAGTGATTTTAAAAGTGTTGATTTACCGGCCCCATTAGGGCCCAAGATGACAGTCAGTTGCCCGCAGTCTAACGTTAAGTTAGCGTCATGAAGTAACGTATTCTGTGCTACTTTTACGGTAATATTTTTAGCTTCTATCATGCTAAAACCCTCTCGATTTATAGGTTTTTAGTAACATAACTAAGAAAAAAGGCCCACCAATGGCGCTGGTGATTAAGCCAATAGGCAGTTCAGAGGGCAATATGAGAGTACGAGCAAGAATATCCGCAAGGCTTAACAATATTGCGCCACCTAATATTGAAGCCGGCATGAGATAGCGATGATCAGGACCCATAATTAAGCGCATGATATGAGGAACTATAAACCCCACGAAGCCAATCATTCCAGTAAGGGCGACTGCTGAGCCGGTACACAATGCAGTATAAATAAATGCCTTTTTTTTCAAGGCGACAACATTAACTCCTAAGTGTTTTGCTTGTTGTTCACCAAGCAAGTAAATATTGAGTGGCTTGGCCATTTTAGTTAATAACACACAACATATACAGATGATGATTAATGACGGTAAGATCATTTCAAAACTGTTGCCAGCGAGCGACCCCATACTCCAAAAGGTTAAATCGCGTAATTCAGCATCAGTACTTATTAAGGTTAAAATGCCTATTAAAGCCCCAACAATGGCATTTACGGCTATTCCAGCGAGTAATAAGCTGATAATAGTAAACTGGTTGCCTTGACTAGATAGGCGATAAATCATTGCACAAATTATTAAGCAACCCAAAAATGCACCTATGGGGACAGCGTATATACCATATGTGTCACTAAAGCTACTGAGTAAGGTATTGCCCAATACGATGGTGGCAATGGCACCTAGTGCGGCACCACTGGTTATGCCAATTAAACCAGGATCCGCGAGGGGGTTTCTAAATATTGCCTGCATGGCGGCTCCACTAGCACCTAGTCCAGCACCAACCGCCATAGCGAGTAACAATCGTGGTAGTCGAATTTCCCAGATAACAGCATGTTGTAGGGAATCAGATCCGACATTATTTAAAATATGTATCAACTGACTGAACGCGATGTTTACCCCGCCAGTGGCGAGTGCCGTCAAACAAACGACCATACATAGACATAATAAACCGATCAGAAAAAGGCGCTTTACCGACTGAGCAGGCATAAATGATTGGCTAAGGGCTAACACTATAGTGCCTTACTGTTATGAGACGTTTGCGCTGCGCGTAATTGGTAACCGGCAGGGTAGGTCACATTGGCATGAATAGCCTTGGCAAGTTCGACAACAGCTTGAGGCGTTCTTGGACTCATACCTAATAGGTAAGAACCATCAAATGTAAACACCTGTTTGTTTTTAACCGCGTTAGAATATTTAAAGTGCGTAATTTTAGATACATCTATAGATTTGTTGGCGCCATGTCGACCCATAGTAACAATGATATCTGGGTTCATTGCCATTGCAGACTCCGCAGACAGAGGTTTCCAACCAGTGAAGTGAGCGCCGGCTATATTATGGCCTCCGGCTGCGGTGATCACCTCATGTGCCGATGTACCAGCGCCAGAAACAAGTGGTTGTCCGGCTTTTAAGCTTAAGACAAACAGTACGTTAGGTTTTAATTGAGTTTGCGACAAAATGTGCTTAAGCGCTTGGCGATCTGCTTGAATATAGGTATTAAGCATTTGGCCTTTTTGTTCGACATTAAGTAATTTTGCAATTTGACTAATTTTGGTTTCAATACCATGAAAGTTATCATTATTAGAGAAAATATGCGTTTTAAGACCCGTATCTTGTAGCTGCTTTACTACTTTATCAGGACCCGTATCAGCTTCGCCGAGTAGTAAGTCTGGGTTTAAAGATAATACCCCTTCAACATTGATGTTACGTACATAACCGACCTGCGCTTTTTTTGCTGCTATTGCAGGGAAAACACTGGTGCTATCTACGCCGATAATACGATCTTGCTCGCCTAATGCATAAATAATTTCAGTAATTGAACCGCCTGAAACGACCACCCGCTCATAATTCTGAGCGGCGGCTATTGAGGGGAATAAAATGAATAAACTAACGAAGTAAATACAAAAAATAGAATAACAAGACCAAGCTTTAACTTTCATAACAATTCCAAAGTTGCTATTATAATAATGAGAATAATAACAGTTATCATTATCAGTAATCAACATGAAGATCTTAACCTGTACCAGTATTTCCGTTATAGCCCATAGCTTATTATGGTTAGTAATGCCCTCTCAAAGCATGCAATTTGATGGCGGGGACAACGCCAAATTAATTGCATTAAAAGTTAAAATACAACAGGTTGCGACTTACTCGCACGCCAAGAAACCGACCGAGTCAGGTTCAGAAGCCGACTTAAATAAAACCATATTTAATGGTGAGAAAAATAAATTAGCCTTACAAGAGCAAGCCGTAATTGCAAAGGTGTTACCTGCTAAGCAGTCCGTAGAGCGAGTCGATAAGATAGACCACCAGCCAGTTCATCCCGTCGTTGATGCCGTAGCGCCGACAGATGTATCGATAGAGCCACCAGAGCAGAAAAAAATAGATGAAGATACCGTTACTGAGGTTGAAGCGACAGCTATTCAACTTGCGGCGCAGCATAGTGCGAATAATGCTCCCATTAATGTTACTCAGTTGCCGCTTTTTAAAATGCCAAGACCTGCATTGAAATATCCGTTGCGAGCTAAACGCCGAGGCCAGCAAGGCGTCACTATTGTCTCTATTGAATTAGATGAATACGGGGCTATTGTCGCTGTTGCGTTGGTCAAAAGCAGTGGTTTTTCGGTACTAGATAAAGCAGCCCTGAATAATGTAAAACAATGGCAGTTTCACGCTGTAGAGCGCTACGGACATGCCGTAAAAGCAAAATTCACTGTGCCTGTCGAATTTAGCCTCACAAGTTAATTTTATCAACTGGAGTAAGTACTATGAATGAAATAATTACGCAGTTAGGAATGATGCAATGGCCATTTCTTGTTTTGTCATCAGTGGCACTGACACTGATTTTAGAAAGAGGGTGGGTGCTGATCGAGGGCGTTTGGCGATTGGCGAGCATTAAAACATCTTTACGGGAAATACAGGCAACTCCCGAACGATTACAACTTCATATTCAGAAACAAGTTGCTCGGTGGCGGAAGCGTTTATCATTGATCAGCCTAATAGGCATGCTAAGTCCACTCATGGGGCTTTTCGGAACCGTTTGGGGATTAGTTGTGATGTTTAAAGGCATTGCAGATACGCAACAAGCGGTTACGCCTGCACTATTGGCTGATGGATTATGGGGGGCAATGTATTCAACGGTCGTTGGATTAGCCATTGCAATGCCTTGCATTGTTTTCAATGGGGTTTGCCAAGCATTGGTTGAGCATATGCAAACAGAATTGACTTTGTTTGCTAATGAGCAAATTGTTACTACGCAGGCGCAACATGCTTGAATTACCAAAACCCTCAGAGAATGCGTTAGTCCCAGACTTAACTGCGTTGTTAGATGTGTTATTTATTGTACTGGTTTTTTTGCTTTTAAGTGTCGCAGTCCAAGTTAATGTGATGGAAGTGTCATTACCTGATGCTGGAGATAATGGTAGTGCTGTGTCAGAGCAAACGCCAGTAGTACTAAGTCTCATGTATCACGACGATCATGTTAGCTATGCACTAAACGATCAGCCTTTTAGCACCCAAGAAACTTTAATGCAGGCAGTTAAGCACATAGAGTACGTAAGCCCAGTATTTATTGCTGTTGATAAGCATGTGCCCAGTGAAGCTCTGGTGCAACTATTAGCAAACCTTAGCCAAGAAAATCGATCTATTGCGAATATATTAATTGAACGCAAATAAAAATAGTTATCATTATTATTTTGTTGTGATATATTGCGCGCCATAAGTTAAAACCGCGCATCTTTCAGTATGGAGTTAACACCAATGCTTTCGCATTGGTGAAGGAACTGAGTTAAATGGGGCACTGAAGAGCACGGTTTGTTTTTGCTATTAATATTTAATCAGGAGTACCCCATGCGTTTATCAAAAATTAGTTTGTGCTTGGCAACATTTTCCCTTCCTCTGATGGCACACGCTAATACTCAAAATACCAATGATGCTGCTATCGTGACATCGTTAGATGCGGTAACGGTAACGGCTACGCGCACTGAAAAAACCGTGTTGCAATCAGCACAAGCTGTTAATGTCATTTCGAGTGAGCAAATAGAGAAGCAATTAGAAAGTAGCTTATTTAACACCTTGGATATGATCCCAAATGTCAGTGCAAATGGTGGCCCTAGAAATGGTGGGCAAAAGTTCAATATTCGAGGTTTTAGTGATGCTGAAGATGTGTTGGTAACCGTCGATGGCATGGTACAAACATTTGAAAAATATCGAATGGGAAGCTTGTTCACTGATTCTGAATTGTATAGAACGATTAGTATTAAACGCGGCACGAGTACAGTATTGCATGGTGGTGGTGCATTAGGTGGCGTTGTACAGCTTGAGCTCAAAGATGCAGCCGATTTTTTACGTGATGGAGAAACCGCTGGAGCGAAGGTGAAATTGGGTTACGATAGCAATAACGAACAAAAAAATGGTTCTGTATTTGCTTTTGCAAGACCAACAGAAACGCTAGATTTACTTGCAGCAGTAGTCAAACGAGACAGTGATGACTTTGAACTATCTAATGGTGAAATGTTAGATAACTCAGGGATTGAAAATAGTTCGGTATTACTTAAAGGTGAATACTTCCTTACAGATGACTCTCTATTAGGTGTGACTTACACAACCACACAGGATGCACAACGAACTGAGTTTAATACAACGGATGCCGGCGCATGGGGAACGGTTTATCGAGAAGTCGACCAAACTGCGGCTAACTTAAGTTATGAACTGATGCCAAGTGATAACCCTTACTTAGATTTAACTGCAAAGCTAGGGTTCACAACAAGTCAGGTAACAGAGACTGACGGTGAGGGCATGTTGAAAGATTTTGTCGGTATAAAATCGACATATGAATATAACATTACGACGTTAGATGTAATGAACACATCAAAAGTAGCTGGTCATGCGTTGACTTATGGCGTGCAATATACCGACAAAGAACGTATTGGCGAAAAAACAGCACTGCCCTGTGAGCGTATTAACTTTGAGACCTATGCATGTGAGCAATATGGCACGGTTGCCCAAACGGGTGAAATGACTTCTCAGCCCGGCGGTGACCAAGTACGTACAGGTGTGTATATTCAAGATGAGTTTAAGCTACAGGATTTGACTGTGATTACCGGCGTTCGTTATGAGCGTTATGAAACAAATCCAACAGCCAGTTTTTCGGCAAAGTTCAATGATTTAGATACGAATGTTACGCACAGTGATTGGGCTCCTTCAATTAGCCTTAATTACCAAGTAACGCCTGAACTGGCAATATTTGTGAATCGACAGTCAGGCTTTAGGGCGCCGCTTATTGATGAATTATACGATCAATATGGCGGTCGTCAAAGTGCACTTAATTTAGACATTGAGTACAGTGATAATAGTGAGTTGGGGATGACATATAGCGTTGATAATGTCCTAAACAACACTGACACTTTAAATCTACGAGTGATGTATTTTGATATTAGTGTTGACGATGAAATTACTTCACTAACCAGCGAAACGCAAAACCCAATGCCCAATCCAAGATACGCCAATCGCGCAAGTAACGATAGAGACGGATTTGAACTTGAACTCAATTATGCGAACCAATATTTATATTCGAACCTAACGTACAGCACGATTGACGGGGAAGATAATACAGGTAAAGCGCTTTGGTATTTACCGGCAGATAAATTAAGTGTGGATACGGGGTTTTCAATGCTAGACAACACGGTAATGCTTGGGGCAAAAATTGTTCATACTAGCAACCGAGATGTTGAAAGTTATAACCGCAGTACGCGTCAGTATGGTGTTGTAAAGCATCAAAGCCATACATTGTGGGACTTATATGCCAGCTGGGATGTAACACAAGACGTAAACTTGCGTTTAGCGATTGATAACGTCTTTGACAAAGAATATACAGTGATTGCGGGTACAGGTGGTGGTATTGGTGATTATGGTGTTGGTCGAAGTGTTAAAACTCAAGTGAGCTGGCGTTTTTAAGGAGGATTTATGAGCACGCTATTAAAGCAGTATCAAAAGCTGATCAGTGATAACCCGAAACTTCGGGCTGTAGAAGCGGCAAAAACATTAGGCGTCAGTGAGGCGCAGTTACTTAATGCGCAGGTTGGCCAAGGTGTTGCGAGATTAGACGATAATCAGATCCCCGCGATTCTGAAAAACTTGAAACGACTTGGTTACATTATGGCGCTAACCCGCAATGGCTCAGTAGTAAATGAAATAAAAGGTGTTTACGACAAGTTATATATTTCTGAGCATCAAGACAAAACGATGGGGATTGCTATTAACCCTGGTGGGATTGATATGCGTTTGTTCATTCATAATTGGCGCAGCGTATTTTCGGTTGAAACGGACAGCTATTCTAGTATTCAGTTTTTTGACGCCTATGGCCAAGCAGTCCATAAAGTGTTTACCACAGCTGAGTCAGATTTGAATGCCTTTTTGAATTTACGAGAACGGTTTAAATTAACAGAGGCTCTGGATTTTAGTGTCGACAATGCCACGGAACAAGTTAACGAAGCAGATAGGGCTCAGTGGCATATACCAAGTGAGCAACAAACGTTAGCATTTACACAAGCTTGGTCAGATTTAAATGATGTGCACCACTTCCCTAATTTACTTAGGGAGTTTAAGCTCGCTCGGCTACAGGCATTAGAGCTTGCTGGCGAGCCTTGGAGTGCCGAGGTGATACATAATGTTTTAGAAACTGTCTTGACACAAGCCAGAGATAAGCGCATGGAAATAATGGCATTTGTAGGGAATCACGGTGCAGTGCAGATTTTCTCCGGTACAGTGCAAAACTTAAAACAAGTAGGTCCGTGGTTCAATGTACTTGATGAACGCTTTAACCTCCATGTGAAAATAGAACAGATTAGTCGTGCGTTTGTTGTACGAAAACCGACGGACAATGGCAACACCATCGTGTCATCTATTGAATTCTTTGATAAAATGAATAACACGGTACTGACGTTGTTTGGTCGTCGCGCAGAGGGAAATACACAGAGTTCAGAGTGGCAAGCTTTGTGTGATAAATTAATACAAAGCAAGCGTGAAATTGCCTAGATAAAATGTTTTTCGTATGCATATAGCATATAAGTAAAGATGTAAAAGCCAGTACAATACTGGCTTTTTTCATTAACTGCCTTAAAAATAACCAACGGAAAATGAGTACCTATCGTTTACTTTAAGGTTTAAACGGCGTAGGGTTGCTCAATACGGAGGCTGCTTATTTATTGAGCTTTATTGTTGTTTTTCTGATGTTTGTTGTTTTAGATGTTAAATGTAATGGAAAGTTCATGTACCTTGATGGTAAAAAGCATTGACTTAGACTTGCATATCTATACTATTAGGTATAGACAAAAAATATGTCAGTGTTTATAAATCTCCATTACGTTGTTGTATAAGTCTAACTTGTAGTACCGTCCTGAAGTTTTTAAGTACCGTCTAGTTTTTGCTCTATGCGCCCATATGGGCATAGTTATAATTTTTTCAGGATATCAGATATGTCTAATACAGTAACTGGCACAGTTAAGTGGTTTAACGAGTCTAAAGGTTTTGGTTTCATCGAACAGGAAAATGGCCCAGACGTTTTTGCTCACTTCAGCGCTATCAAAGGTGACGGATTCCGTACGCTAGCTGAAGGCCAACGTGTTGAGTTCACTCTAGCTACTGGCCAAAAAGGTCCACAAGCAGAGAACATTACGCTGCTTTAAGCGATAAATGCTGAGAAAAAAAAGCAAGCAGAGGCTTGCTTTTTTTGTGCCTAGCGATAAATGCCCAGTATATATGATGTGATATAAGAGGGAGAGCTTTGTGTCATTTACCAGTTACAGGGCGAAGAATACTTCCCAGATTATTATCTTTTAACGCGTCAGAAAAAAACATTGCGAGGATATCTCGGTAGCAAATTGGTCGGGTAACACGTTCAATCGCGCTTGTACCAATTGAAGAGTGGATATGGATCACACTGCGTTATGGCGGCGCATATATATGCTTGCTTAGCCTCACTCATCGTCGTCTGTAATCGATTTACCGACGATAGAAGGTTCGTTTTTCACAGTGTTTTATTGTGACATGACGCGTTTGTATTCCTTTGAATTTTGCATTGTTTTATGGGCTGCTCTCAGTGCCCGCACAATACTCATAGGTGTTGTAACGCTGGCTGCTAAGTAACCGTTTAGCGTTAACTCAGGGACTTCATAAACAAATCTAAAACTGTCGCCCGGTAACCCAAATGAGCTTGCCAGTGGCGCTAGGTAACGGGCATCGTCTAAAATAATATCGACTTTTTTCGCCATCAATAATTTGTAAGACTGAGCTATGTCTGCTGTCAATATGTAGTCAAACCCATGAGATTTCAATACAAGTTCTGAAATATCCCCTCTTTGTAGTGCGAGCCTGTAAGGGATTGCCTGAGTAAGGCTTGCTATTTTTATGTCCGTTCGTCCTTTAAGGCTTACAAAACCTAATTTAAAAAGCGCTACGGGCCCAATCCAGTGAAACAGTGGCTCTCTTTCAGTTGTTCTGGCCATACTGTAAATGAGTGTATTGGGATGCTTTTTTGCTAGTAGATAGGCGCGAGCCCAAGGGTACATGGTAAATCGTGCATTGATTTGTGCATGTGTCAGAATTTTTTTTACTAATTCGGTGCTAGTTCCTGCTACTTGGTCGTTTTGTAAGAGCTGATTTGGAGGAGAAAGCTCAGTGACAACCTCCACACTAACAGTGTTTATATTAGCTTTACTCAAGGCCCATTGAGGTATGAAGAGCAATGCGAAGAGTAGGTACTTTGTCATTCAACCTCCCTTCGTCAATTGTTATTTAATTTATATGTTGTGCATTTAAGTGTAGCAAACATCGCGATGGTCGCGAATTTACCTATATTCACCATATTTATAAAGACTATTTGGTGTTTTGTCGACAATCTGTAATTTTGAATGTTGACGTAAACGTAAACTAGATCTATATTATCTGCCCATAAGCATCACCAACAAACTTCAAAAGGCAGCAATGGCCATTTTTAAAGAGCAGGCAATAACAGCATCTGATAAAGCATTCTTTCGATTGAGAAAAGAGATTGTTGATGGGGTTATCCCTGCGGGCTCTAAGTTGAGTGAAATGGAATTGTCGACAAACTATGCGGTAAGCCGTGCTGTTGTGCGTGAAGCAATTAACCGCCTTGAAGCATGTCATTTAGTCGAGCGTAAGGCGAACGTTGGTGCGCGGGTGGTTTCTTTAACTCCCGACGGGCTAATAGAGCTCTATCAAGTACGTGAGTCGCTTGAAGGGATGGCAGCAAGGCTTGCTGCACAAAATATGTCAGAAGAGGAAATTTTAGATCTAAATACCCTGCTGAATAGTCAATCCGATGAAGTGAAAACTGCCGAACTCTATTATCAAGAAGCGGGTGACCTAGATTTTCATTATCGTATTATTCAAGGTAGCAAAAACGCGTATTTAATCTCAATGTTAGTAAACGGTTTATATCATTTGGTGCGCATGTATCGAGTTCAGTTGGGGATGGCTGGTCCGAGAGTAACGAGCGCATTTGATGAGCATAAAAGCATAGTAAAGGCGATAAGTCTTCGAGACTCAGAGTTGGCAGAAATGCTAATGCGTCGGCATATTATGTATTCAAAAAATAATATAAAAGCAAAACTTCAATCATAAGATCAAGCTAAGAGAGAACATCATGAGCACAGGATATAAAAGCCCAGGAAAGACTTTTCGAGACGCACTGACTGCCAACCAGCCATTGCAAATTGTCGGTACTATTAATGCCTACAGTGCGATTATGGCTAAGCAGATTGGCCATCAAGCAATCTATTTATCGGGTGGCGGTGTAGCGAATGCTTCTTATGGTTTGCCTGACTTAGGTATGACGTCATTAAATGATGTGATTGTCGATGTTCAGCGTATTACAGCTGCATGTGACTTACCTTTAATGGTAGATATTGACACGGGTTGGGGTGGCGCATTCAACATCGCAAAAACCATTAAAGATATGGAAAAAGCAGGTGCAGCCGCTGTACATATGGAAGATCAAGTTGCGCAAAAGCGCTGTGGTCACCGACCGAATAAAGAAATTGTTTCGACCGAAGAAATGGTAGATAGAATTACAGCTGCGGTAGATGCTAGAACAGATCCTGATTTCTTTATCATGGCGCGCACAGATTCATTTGCACAAGAAGGGCTTGAGGCTGCTATTGAGAGAGCAAAAGCTTATGTGGCCGCAGGTGCCGATGGTATTTTTGCTGAAGCGGTAAAAACAGAGGCTCATTACCGCGCATTCAGTGAAGCGCTTGATGTACCAATTTTGGCGAATATTACCGAGTTTGGTCAAACAGAATTGTGGAATAAAGAAGAGTTAGGCCAATGGGGTGTGGACATGGTGCTATATCCACTTAGCGCCTTTCGGGCAATGAACAAAGCAGCCGAAAACGTTTACCAATCAATTTTATCAGATGGCGATCAAAAAGCTGTCATCGATACCATGCAAACTCGTATGGATTTATATGATTACCTTGGTTATCACGTGTATGAGCAAAAACTCGATTCACTGTTCGCTGAAGGTAAAAATAAATAGTAATAGATATTTTTATTAAGGGCCTGTAGATACAGGTCCGTAAAACAGCAAAATTATACAAAATAACTATCAATACCCAGCAGGTTAAAAATTTCAGGAGAAAATACCATGGCAAAAGTACTCAGTGGTGCTGGCCTTCGCGGTCAAGTAGCAGGGAAAACAGCATTATCAACAGTAGGTGTGTCAGGATCAGGCTTAACGTATCGCGGCTATGATGTAAAAGACTTAGCCCAAAACTGTGATTTTGAAGAAGTTGCACATCTTATTTTAAAAGGTCATCTTCCAACACAAGCGGAACTAGACAGCTATAAAAATACACTACGTTCGATGCGTGGTTTACCTGTTGCGTTAAAAGAAGTGTTAGAACGCATTCCAGCTGATGCACACCCAATGGATGTGTTAAGAACAGGTTGTTCAATGCTTGGCAATTTAGAAGGTGAATCTAGCTTTGATATTCAAGGTCAAGTCACTGATCGCATGTTGGCGTGTTTCCCGAGTATCATTTGTTACTGGTATCGCTTTAGCCACGATGGGGTGCGTGTCGAAGTTGAAACCGATGATGATTCAATCGGTGGACATTTCTTACATATGCTGCATGGTAAAAAGCCAAACGAACTGCATGAGCGTGTGATGCATGTTTCACTTATTCTTTACGCAGAACATGAGTTTAACGCGTCAACATTCACTGCACGAGTGTGCGCGTCAACGTTATCTGATATGCATTCATGTGTAACGGGAGCAATTGGATCATTACGTGGTCCACTGCATGGCGGAGCGAATGAAGCCGCAATGGAAATGATTGAAGGCTTTACGTCTGCTGATCATGCCGAAGAAGAAATGATGGGTAAATTGGCTCGTAAAGAGAAGATCATGGGCTTTGGGCATGCAATTTATTCTGAGTCAGATCCGCGCAATGAAATTATTAAGCAATGGTCAGAGAAATTGGCCAACGAAGTGGGAGATACTGTGTTATATGCGGCTTCTGAGCGCTGTGAAGCCGTGATGTGGCGTGAGAAGAAGTTATTTTGTAATGCAGATTTTTTCCATGCATCAGCTTATAACTTCATGGGTATTCCAACTAAATTGTTTACGCCTATTTTTGTGATGTCTCGATTGACAGGTTGGGCTGCACACGTCATGGAACAACGTGCAGACAATCGTATTATTCGTCCATCTGCAGATTACACCGGTGAAGATTTACGTCCAGTAACTCCGATTGCTGAACGTTAATTTGCACGCTTGATACTTTTGGCAAAACACCTACTTTGGTGTTTTGCCTGTTTGCTTTAGAACCGTCACCTTATTTTGCCTGTGGATGTAGTTATGAACACAAAATTCCGTAAACTGTTGCCAAATAGCCAGTTAAGCTTTTACGATACGCGCGAAGCCATTGAGTCGCTAAAACCTGGCGCATACGATACGCTGCCTTATACTTCTCGCGTATTGGCCGAAAACCTTGTACGTCGTTGTGAACCTGAAAAGCTAGATGCGAGCTTGACGCAAATTATTGAACGTCGTCGAGATTTAGATTTCCCGTGGTTTCCTGCCCGTGTGGTGTGCCATGATATTTTAGGTCAAACAGCTTTGGTTGATTTAGCCGGTTTACGAGATGCAATTGCCGCCAAAGGGGGAGATCCTTCAAAGGTAAATCCAGTTGTACCTACGCAGCTTATTGTTGATCATTCACTGGCTGTAGAGCATCCGGGTTTTGAAGAAGATGCATTTGAGAAAAATCGTGCAATCGAAGATCGTCGTAATGAAGACCGCTTTCACTTTATAAATTGGACAAAAACGGCATTTAAAAATGTTGATGTGATCCAGCCGGGTAACGGCATCATGCATCAGATCAATTTAGAAAAAATGTCGCCAGTGGTACATGCGCGTGATGGTGTTGCTTTTCCTGATACGTTGGTTGGCACAGATAGCCATACGCCGCACGTTGATGCACTGGGTGTTATCGCCGTAGGGGTCGGTGGCTTAGAAGCAGAAAGTGTGATGCTTGGACGTGCTTCTTACATGCGTTTACCTGACATTGTGGGCGTTGAGCTCATGGGTAAAGCACAACCGGGGATCACAGCCACAGATATTGTACTGGCGATCACTGAGTTTTTGCGTGCTGAAAAAGTGGTGGGAGCCTATCTTGAATTTTACGGTGAAGGGGCTGCCAGTTTAACCCTTGGCGATCGAGCGACCATTTCTAATATGACACCTGAATATGGTGCAACCGCAGCGATGTTTTATATCGACCAGCAGACTATTGATTACTTAAAAATCACAGGGCGCGATGATGAACAAGTTCAACTGGTAGAAAATTACGCTAAGCACACCGGTTTGTGGGCTGATAGTTTAGAAAGTGCTGAATATGAGCGGGTTTTAAAATTTGACTTGTCAGCGGTTGGGCGCAATATCGCCGGGCCTTCCAATCCGCATAAACGGGTAGCCACCGCTGATCTTGCTAAAACAGGAATTGCCGGTAAGGTTGAGCAAGAAGAGGGTAAAATGCCCGATGGGGCAGTGATCATTGCTGCTATTACAAGCTGTACAAATACCAGTAACCCACGCAATGTTATTGCAGCTGGATTATTAGCGCGTAATGCAAATGCGAAAGGTTTGGTACGTAAACCTTGGGTTAAGTCATCGTTGGCACCGGGCTCCAAAGCTGTAAAGTTGTATTTAGAAGACTCAGAGTTACTCCCTGAGCTTGAACAGCTTGGTTTTGGTATTGTCGCGTTTGCTTGTACCACCTGTAATGGGATGAGTGGGGCCCTTGACCCGAAGATTCAACAAGAAGTTATTGATCGAGATTTATATTCAACAGCTGTATTGTCGGGGAATCGTAACTTTGATGGTCGTATTCACCCCTATGCAAAACAAGCATTTTTAGCATCCCCTCCTTTGGTGGTGGCTTATGCCATTGCAGGTACTATCCGCTTTGATATTGAAAAAGATGTACTTGGACATGAGCAAGATGGCACGCCTATCACTTTGAAAGACTTGTGGCCAAGTGATGAAGAGATTGATGCAGTTATTGCGAAAAGTGTAAAGCCAGAGCATTTCCGTCAAGTGTATGAGCCGATGTTTGATTTAACAGTCGATTACGGTGAAGACAATGATCCATTGTATGACTGGCGCAAAATGAGTACTTACATTCGCCGTCCGCCTTATTGGGAAGGTGCATTAGCTGCTGAGCGCACCATGAAAGGCATGCGTCCGCTTGCCGTGCTAGGTGACAATATTACAACTGACCACTTATCACCTTCAAATGCCATTATGGCAAGCAGTGCCGCAGGTGAATATTTGGCAAAAATGGGCTTACCAGAAGAAGACTTTAACTCATACGCGACACACCGTGGTGACCATTTAACGGCGCAGCGCGCAACGTTTGCCAACCCTAAGTTATTCAATGAAATGGTACGTGATGATAACGGTGAAATAATACAAGGTTCATTAGCACGCATTGAACCGCAAGGGCAGCAAACACGCATGTGGGAAGCGATTGAAACCTACATGGAACGTAAACAGCCTTTGATCATTGTGGCGGGTGCTGATTATGGACAAGGCTCATCACGAGACTGGGCAGCCAAAGGGGTTCGCCTAGCGGGTGTGGAAGTGATTGCCGCTGAAGGGTTTGAGCGTATTCACCGTACCAACTTAATTGGTATGGGTGTATTACCCCTTGAATTTGCTGCGGGTACAACCCGTAAAACGTTATCGATTGACGGCACCGAAACATATGATGTTGAGGGTGATACAAGCCCTGGTGCAATGTTAACGCTTATTATCCATCGCGCAAATGGTGAACGTGTTGAAGTACCGATGCTGTGCCGGTTAGATACGGCAGAAGAAGTGTCGATTTATGCAGCAGGTGGTGTATTACAGCGTTTCGCGAAAGATTTCTTAGAAGCAAATACGTAATTTCTTTCATCTGAGCACGACGGTCTAGGCTTGAAATACGATGATTTTTTCAGGTCTAACTTCTTTTAGTCATGATATGTAATGGGCTTTTATGCAACAAAAGCTCTACCAAGGAATTCTGATGTCTTATAAACCACAAATCAAAATACCCGCAACCTATATGCGTGGTGGGACAAGTAAAGGGGTGTTTTTCAATTTAACTGATTTACCTGAAGCAGCCCAACAGGCAGGCCCCGACAGAGATCAATTACTGTTGCGTGTGATTGGCAGTCCAGACCCTTATGCCAAACAAACAGACGGTATGGGGGGAGCAACATCCAGTACTAGTAAAACGGTGATTTTATCCAAAAGTAGTCAGCCAGATCATGACGTAGACTATCTGTTTGGTCAGGTTGCGATAGACAAACCTTTTATAGATTGGAGCGGTAACTGCGGTAACTTAACTGCTGCTGTGGGGTCGTTCGCTATCAGCAATGGTTTAGTGGATGCACAGCGGATCCCTGAAAATGGCATTGCGATTGTGCGTATTTGGCAAGCCAATATTCAAAAGACCATTGTCGCCCATGTGCCGATCACCAATAATGAAGTGCAAGAAACCGGAGACTTTGAACTCGATGGTGTGACATTCCCAGCAGCAGAAGTGGTAGTGGAGTTTATGGATCCGGCGGCGGGTGGTGGTGCAATGTTTCCATCAGGGAACTTGGTTGACACTTTGGAGGTGCCAAATATAGGGCGCTTTAGTGTGACGATGATCAATGCCGGGATCCCGACTTTATTCTTTAATGCTGAAGACTTAGGTTATGAAGGAACAGAGTTACAAGAAGCGATTAATAATGATGAGCAAGCGCTTCAACGCTTTGAGACCATTCGCGCCTATGGCGCAGTTAAAATGGGTTTAATTGACAATATTGAAGAGGCTGTAACTCGACAGCACACGCCAAAGATTGCATTTGTCAGTCATGCCAAAAGTTATACTTCATCAAGTGGCAAGCCGATTGGTAGTAATAATATTGATGTGTGTGTACGTGCATTATCAATGGGTAAATTACATCACGCCATGATGGGGACTGCGGCGGTCGCCATTGCCACAGCGGCGGCGATACCTGGCACTTTGGTGAATAGTGCAGCAGGAAGTATTGCACGAGACAGTGTGACGTTTGGTCATCCGTCGGGCACTTTAAAAGTAGGTGCCGTGGCCCGTGAGGTGAATGGCCAGTGGCAAGCAAAAAGTGCAGTAATGAGCCGCAGTGCTCGTGTATTGATGGAAGGCAATGTAAGAGTACCGCACAGCGATTAGTGTCTTTATCAATCAAAATAAAAAAAGCCCTACTGGGCTTTTTTACTTTAATAATTTCATTTTTAGGGTGAATATGCATGGAATCAATAATATCACTCGTGCTTACTACTGCATTGCTTTTAGGCTCTCCTGGCCCTGCGCCGTTGGCATTAGCTGGGGTTGGTGCTAGTTTCGGTTTTAAGCGTGGTATGGGTTTTTTAAGCGGTATATTGTGTGGGTTGTTGGTGGTGATCATTGCTGTTGCCTGTGGGCTGGGTACTTTATTTATGGCTTATCCAACCGCCAGACTATTTTGTCAAACAGTCGGTATTGCGTATTTATGCTATGTGGCATACAAAATCGCGTCGGCACAAGGGGGGATTTCAGGGTTACATGGTCCAGCCCCGAGCTTTAAAGATGGGTTTATTTTAAATTTGATCAACCCTAAGGCATATGCCGCTTTTTTAGCGATTTTTGCTAATAATATACTGGTACTTGAAGACCCTTTCGTTAGCGTAATTGCAACGGGTGTCGTGTGTTTTGTTGTGGCTGTAATCGTGGATGGTCTGTGGATGGCTATTGGAGGAAGTCTGCGCCCATTTTTTTCTAAACCCGTACAGGCAAGGTGGTTACGGTGGACTTTTTCAGGCGCGTTATTAGCGAGTATCATCATAACCGCCATTCAGTAAGTATGCTGAGTATGGAAAATGATGTGTTTGTGGCTTTTACTCCGAAATATGAGTGAGTAGCTGAGTTTCAACATTGAGATTAGGCACTCAGATCTTTGTTCGTTAAGTAAAGACTAATAAGCTGTTGCAAGGCTTGTGTGTCTATGGGCTTGGCTAAATGGGCATTCATGCCGATACTTAAGTATGTATTGATATCAGATTCCATAACATTAGCTGTGAGTGCAATGATTGGTAGTTCTTTGCTATTGAAATGGTGTCTGATTTCTTTTGTTGCAGCAATTCCATCCATGACCGGCATTTGAATATCCATGAGTACCAAATCAAACTGTTGTGATAATACTGCATCTATGGCTTGTTGACCATCCGCTACCATTTCAGGTGTTAACCCCATTTGTTCCAATAAACGTTTGCTAACGAGCTGATTAATCGGGTTATCTTCAACTAGCAAAACTTTGTAGCAATTCAACTTTGCACGACTTACCTCAGGATTATCAGAAGCCTGATGCTCGGGTTTATCATTATGGCTCTGAGAGTTTGATTCGGTAATAAGTCTATTTAATCGGGATGGGTTCAGTTCACTGTGTAATAGCGGTAAGTGTAACTCAGAGAACCTTTTATCGAAAATATGTGTTCGGCTATCGGTTATTTGATATAAGCATGTTGTTACAGAGGGGGTTATTTCTATCGTTTCTTGGAGAAGTTTGGCTTGAATAAATGCAATGGCAGGATTGAGCCCGTTAAGCAGCTTTTTGAAGTGCGCAATGTCTTGCGCAAGATGCACATCATAACGCCAATACAAGAGTTGTTTTTGTAGGGACTTACCCGTTGGAGTATCGGGGTAAAGTAACACACAGCTTTTCTGTGAGTATGCTTCAGTGGGCATGGGATTTGGCAGTGTCACAGGTAAAGAAAATTGGAAAACAGTTCCGCTGCCATGCTTACTTTTTACTCTTATGTTGCCACCCATAAGAGTGGCGAGTTGTTTGGAAATAGCAAGGCCAAGGCCCGTGCCACCAAATTTTCGTGATGTTGACATTTGTGCTTGTGTAAAGCGTTTAAAAAGCGTACTTTTTTGTGCTTGAGTAATTCCGATCCCAGTATCAATCACTTTGAATAGAATATGCGCGTGCCGTTTTTTGGATATAGTGACTTTTACATCTAACTTCACAAAGCCAGTGTGGGTAAATTTAATGGCATTGTTTAATAAATTCAATAAAACCTGATTGATGCGTCCTTCATCACCATTAAAATGATCATAGCCATGATCATTGATTGTAAAAATCAAATCCAGCCCTTTATCTGTAGCTGACTTAAGTAATAGGTTTTTTAAGTGGTTGAGCACATTTGATAAGCGGAAATCACGAAGTTCAATATCAAGCTTATTTTCTTCTATTTTTGAATAATCTAAAATGTCATTGATGATCCGTAATAAGTTTTTAGTAGAGTAATCGAGCATACCTAAATGAGATTTAATTTTACTTACATCAGTTTCTTTTAAGCAGATTTCACTCAGCCCTAAAATACCGTTCATAGGTGTGCGAATTTCATGAGACATATTAGACAGGAATTGACTTTTTGCGATTGATGCTTGTTCTGCTTGGTGCGAACGATATCGTAGCAAGTTGTTTATTTTTCTAAAAATAACGCTGAGCAGTAAGATGAAAAGTAGTGCTACCACAAGAATAAAATAAATGATCTGTTTATTACGCTTCTCTAGGGTTTTGCTAATCCTAATTTTTTTTATTACGATAGCTTGAATGAGTGTTTGTTGTGTTAGCTTTAATATTGCATCATTAACCACATGCTGATTAGAAATTAAAAACAGTATATGTTTGTTGAGTTGTTGCCATTTCTGTTGATTAGGGTACGCACTGGCTAGTGTATTTGTGTGTTTGTTTAAATACAGTTCAACTGATTGTTGGTTAGTAATTGATGGTTTATTATAAAATGAAAGAATTTTACCAAATAAAATATTGGACGCATTGTTTTTGTTCGTATTTTGTTGAGCCTGCGCGATGATTTTTCGAGATGTTTTTAAGACACTTACAATTTGTAAGTACTGGGATATGGTATGACTTAAGCCGTACCAGTTATTGACAATTTCGGTGTCTATTATGGGAGATAACATGAGTTTATCGACGGTAAGCTGTCGAGTCGCTTGCTTGTCAAAATAGGTTACCGTGTCGTTATTAACGAGTAAAGTTTCTATAATTAGTTCATTAAGAGCGGGTTCGAGTTGGGCGTAAATATCACGCTCTGCATAGCTGTGCTTTTGTAAAGCAAGGTTATCAACTGTGGTAATAGAAACTGCTAAGATGAAAATCAGAATGATAATTTCGAGCGCATATTCACGGAGTATCATGGCCAACTCCTTCACTGCTAAAAGCGTGTAATAGTGAGACGATATCTTGTTGGGTTTGGGCTGATAATTCAGTTCCCAGTTGTATTTTAGCCATAATAGTGACCGCTTCATCTAATGTTGCAACCGAGCCATTATGAAAATAGGGAGCGGTTAAAGCGACGTTGCGTAAACTTGGGACTTTAAAAACATGCTTATCATTGGGGTTCTTGGTTACGTTGTAACGGCCTAAATCTTTTTTTAATACACCATGTATTTCGTCAATACGGCCTAGCTTTTGATACATGTTACCACCAATATTCCTGCCTTGATGACAACTTATGCACCCCAATTCCTGAAAAGCACTCCAACCTCTCTTTTGTTGTGCCGTTAATGCATTCAAGTTACCTAAAATGAAGCGGTCGAATGCGGAGTTGGGTGTAATCAAGCTTGATTGATAAATAGTAATGGCTTTACTTATGTTGTGCTGCGTAATGTCGTTTTCATTAAGATCTTTAAAGGCTTGTTTAATCTTTGGCTCATTATTGAGTTTGCCGATTATTTGTTGCCAGTTGCTGTTCATTTCAACCGGGCTATGAATAGGCCCTGCAACTTGTTCAAATAGATCTGTGCTTCTGCCATCCCAAAATTGTCGAAAATTAAATACCGCGTTGAGTACCGTAGGAGAATTACGTTCACCAAGCGCATTGTTAACTCCAGTTGAAAGTGCGAAACCGTCGTCACCACCATAATCAACAAGGTGGCATGATGCGCAAGAAACAGTGTTGTCGTCAGATAATAACTTACTATTAAACAGCGATTTGCCTAACTGTACCCAGGCTTGATCAAAGTTCGCTTTCGTCGGTATTGGTTGAATAGGCCCGTTAACGGTGATAAATTCAAAGTGAGGTTTATTAGAGGTTGACGTTAATGTTGCCTTAGAATCATTTGCTAACTTTAACCACGCATACCCCGCGATAATCAATACAGTGACAATAGCCATATAAGCCATATGCTGTGCATAATTATTTTTCACTTTTCAGCAAACCCTTTGCCCATGATCTTCTGCTACTAAGTGTAGTCACCTTTTTATTTTAAAGGGGAATTAAAAGTAAGATTTAGCTATTTGCAACGAAATAGTTTAGGACGTTCACTACCTGAGCGCATTGAGTTTGAGTGCTTACAAAATAGGCTTGATCCGAATCTGTTTTATATGGAAAAATCACGTATGTTTATTATTCAATCGTACTCATTTGTTGGTAAACTAACGGTAAAAAATGTTGTACGTCATCACTTAGGTGCCATTTGAATTATTTAGCTCATCTTTATTTTGCCCAAGAAAATGCGCATTCTTGTTTTGGCAACTTGCTTGGCGATTTTTGTAAAGGCGTAAATATTGAATGCATAGAAAAACCAGTCAAATTAGGGCTAGATAATCATCGGTTGGTTGATGCATTCACTGACAGCCATATTGCAGTGAAAGCGGCAAAGCAACGATTTACACCAAAGAGGCGACGTTTTTCAGGGGTTGTTTTAGATGTACTGTTTGATCACTTTTTGATAAAGCATTGGACATCATACAGTGATGTGTCGTTAAGTGAATTTAAACATTCTCGATATGCCTACTTGATTGAAGCAACGCCTAATATGCCAAATCATATGTCTCACGTTATAACACGCATGGTGGCAGAAGATTGGTTTTCACGATATGAGCAACTCACTTCCTTAAGTGGCGTGTTGGATAGCATTGCGCTGCGGATCCGATTTTCTAACCAGTTTGAAGGGAGCATTGAAGATATTATTGTGAATTATGAGTACTTTAATGACGTTTTCCTGCATTTTTTCCCAGATTTACTTCGCTATGTCACAGAAAAGAGCATCGAAAGACCAACGCAGTATTAGGGGGCTGTTGATCTTTGCTGTTCTATTTTTGTTCTCTTTGAGCATGCTTTTATCGAGGCGCTTAATATGTGGCCTAGTAATCTAAGCGAATATTAAGCAACAAAGAGAGAGGGGTGCTCAAAAGAACCAGTAGGCAGCGCTTGATTGGCTTTTCTACTATGTTATAGGCTGTCTCACATGTAATAACCATGCTACGCAGCCTCTGTCTTGTATAAAATCCAACTGCTGCAAAAAAGAACCTGAAAGATCAACAGCCTCTAACGTCGCAAGTTTTAAATATGCTTTATTTTTGCCAAGTTAATTGCCATTCCCACTGCGTGGTGTATTTGCTGAATTCGGCATTGACTCACGCATACGTTTTTCTCTTTCCATTTCAGCGAGTGTTTGATCTCTAATCAGTTTGGCTTGACGATATCCAGCGAGAAATTCTTTTCGTAATTCTAAAGGGCAAATTGAGTCTGATGTCAGACCGCTTTCACCGATTTTAAATCCATTATCAAAGGTACAGTACTCAATAAGACCATCGCTATAGCCATCAACGAAAATAGGTTGTGCAAGAGCTGCTTGTTGTGAGTTACATATTTTTTTAACTTGGTCAAAGATCCTGATACTTTCGCCTTTCATGGCTGAAGAATAACCTAATTTCTTCCAGTTTTGGGTGCCACATTGTTCTGCTGTGATAAAGGTTTCAGTGCTACTGCAGGCACTTAAGAATAAGGTTAATAAAATTATTGGGTATCGCATTTTTTCTTCCTTAGAGTTGGGTTTTGTTATTAGCTCTTACGAGGCTTTCAATGATTTCAATTTGGGCTTTGATCCCTGGTGTATCAGGATATTTTTGACTGACGTCTATGAGTAACAGATGAGCGGATTTAATGTCGTTGGTATTGATATATATTTGTGCTCTGCCGAGCATTGCAGCTAAGTTTGTGGATTCAAACGCTTGTGCTCTTAAATAAAGAGATTCAGCATCGACAAATTGTTTTATTGTCATTAAGAAATGAGCGTATTGAATGAGCGCTGAGGCATTGTTGTTATCAAAATCCAAAGCATCATTGAAATATTTTATGGCTTTATCAACCTGATTTTTTTGTGCATAAATAGCCGCTCGATATAATGATAATACACTTTTGTCGACATCAGAAGTGTTGGTTTTGATAAGGTATCGACTAAGAATACGTTCGCTTTCAGAAAAGAGCTTAGCTCGGTTTAACCAATATAAATATTCTTTGATCACATCAATCGGCACGTCATTTTCTTTGATGTTTTTATCAATTAACGTAATTGCTCTTTGAAAACTCTGAGTACGAAGGTGCAGTTGGACGGCTGTTTGTAAATTCTGTTGCGATACATCACCTAATAGCAGGCTATATTCAAGAGAAGTTAGTGCACTATCAAAGTCTTTAGTCTCTAGTTCTATTGCCGCCTTTGTCAGCCAAAATGATTGTTGTTTCGGGTGTTTTTTGATCAGCTCATTAAGCAATGCATGCGCACTCGGGAACATTTTTGATTCTAATAATGCGGTTAACAGACCTTGTTGCCAATCAGGGTTTTTCGGCTCTAATGTAAGCGCTTTTTGATAAGCGTAAATAGCAGAGAAAGCCCCGTCAAGCTGCAAATTTAAATACCCTAATTGACCGTGGATCAAAGCACTTGAAGAGCCTAAAGATAGGGCTGTTGAAAAATGTTTTTGTGCTTTATTAAGTTGTTGAGTAATGAGATACAATTGCCCTAAATCTTCATGCACACGAACAAATTGAGGTTTTCTCTTTAACACACTTAGATAAGTGGCTTCTGCTTTATCGTATGCTTTAATGGTAAAGTATACTTGCGCTTTGAGTGCCAACAAGGCGGGGCTAAGCTCAATATCATAATATGTATCTAGTTTGTTTGAGACAGCTTGAAAATCTTTGTTTGCCAGCAAGGCTTTTAATTCTTCAGCAAGCTCGTATTCCTCAGGTGCAAGCGTGGATTCGCGTTCTGAATATACCTCATTAAATGCAGGTATGACGAAGCGCACAGGATCTAATTCCACGGTGAGTTGGGTTTTAGTTGCGAACACAGGTTCATGAAATAGAGAGAAAGTAAGCGCAAGTATTATCGTTATTATGTGTTTCATATGATTATCCGTAATTAAAGTTAATACCATAGAAATATACGGCTTGAACGGGCCGACCTTCTTTCTTTGGGATCTCAAAACGCGCGTGCCTTACCCACTCTCTAATTGTATCGACCATTTCGGGGTAAACAGCATCGACGATTTTTTTTATATAGGGTTTACCGGTTTGATCGATGATTAACTCTACTTTTGTTTCAATTCTTTTATTACCGTACTTTCGGATGGATTTTGGCGGTTTAATATATTGTTGACGGACGACAATAGGAACCCGGTCTAAATGTTCAACTTGGAGCATCGGAATACTGGACGAAAATGTATCGATGATTTTAAACTCTTTTAAGTCGAGCTCAGGTCGCTTTAAATCACTGACCTTAGGCATAGCCATGGTTGGTGTGTCGCTATATTGCATAGCTACATTGCCTGTGAGTCCAACAACGTTTAAAGCTGCGGTGCTACTGCTTGATTGCTGTGTTTCTAGTATTGGCGGCGGTGGCGGTGGCGGCGGCAATGTTGCAACATCGATTTTAGTATGAATTACGGTCTCTTTTGGGGCCGTTGCAACGCCTTTGATCAGTAACATGATAATAAATAATGTCGCGACACAGAGCAAAGCGCAGGCTCCGATGAACATACGTATTAAAGGCAGTTTATAGCGTTTCATGCTGATTTATTCCCCTGCAACGGTAGCGAGGTTAATATTATTGATACCAGCTAGTTTTGCTTGATCTATCACGCTGACAAGCAATTCAGTGGTCACCGTTTTATCAGCTTGAATTATAAGCGGGCGAGGATCTTTATCGTTGATGTGCCCAAGCGTTGACCTTATTCCTGCAACCCCTATATTTGTGCCACTGTACATCACCTGTCCATCAGAGGTGATAGCAAGAAGCAATACGGTCTTTTGTAAGTTCTGGCTAGAAACTGCGGTTGGCTTGTCGACCTCTACACCTGTCTCTTTAACAAATACAGTTGTAACAATGAAGAATATCAGGAGTATAAATACCACGTCGAGTAAAGGTGCAAGATCGATATCTTGGCTTTCTTGTTCAGTTGTTCGAGCGTCTAATGAAGATTTCATTTTAGCACCATGATTGACTTTTTATATTGAGATGAGAGGTATTGTCGTAACACTACAGCGGGAACGGCTAGTATTAGCCCTAATTGAGTGGTTAATAGTGCGTCTGATATGCCTCCAGACATAATTTCATTTTGGCTAAGACCATGATTAGCAGAAATATAATTAAACGTAGTGAGTAGTCCATTGATTGTACCCAATAATCCAAGTAAGGGGAGTGCTGCGATGAGTGTTGATATCGGTTTACTCCAATAACTCACTCTGGCCAACCACAGCGTGCTAGGGTGACGTACTAATAGTAGTTCAATCAATAAACAGTATGACACCACAGCAACACCAAGCAGCGCTAAAATGATAGGGTTAGTGAGTATGTCAATATAATTACTGCTCATTTTTAAGCTCATTAGAGTTAAACTCAACTTTACTTAATTTGGTTGCAATTGCTTCCAAGCGTATGTCAAAACTTTTAGACTTCTTATTCAGTAACGCACTGGCTATGAGTGCAGGAATAGCAACGATGAGACCTATTTCAGTAGTGATAAGTGCTTGTGAGATGCCTCCAGATACAACCGAGGCATCACCTGAACCAAACACATTCATCATCATGAAAGTGTGTATCATACCAGATACAGTGCCAAGTAACCCTAGCAGTGGCGCAACAGCTGCACACGTCGTAATAATACCTAAGTACTTCTCATTGCGATATTTTTGATCTTTTAATTGCGCTATTAGTGAGTCATCGCGCTTTTGGGATATGGGCGTAGATTGTGCTATTTCAACGAGTGACTTTTGAATTGGTGCTAATGTGGTAATGTATGTTTGTAGCCTTGTTGAATCTTGTTGATGTATATAGGTTTCTATCTTATCAACCATTTCGTTTGCCAACTTGGGTAAACGTAAGAATTGTTGTGCTTTAAAAAGTGCAGTCATCAATGCGAAAAAAGCAAATAAAAGTATAGGATATGCCCAAATACCCCCTTTTTTAATATAGGCTGATATTGAAAGCTGCTGTTGATTTAATTTATCTGCATTACCTAGTGTGGGGTCAAAGTGGAGTTCTGTCTGACCTTGAGCGCGTAACTGAGATAAACTGCTAAATAAAGTACCGTTATCATTCAGTGTATTTGTCGAAATGCGCAATAGCGCATTATCGTCATTTATGAACCCTGCACTACTTTCATTTACAGCAACAGAAATAGGGCCAAGGGCCAAGGTTTCGAACTGTTGTAACTGGCTACTATTGTCAATGATTTGCTTTGTTTTCCATGAAGGAGATAGCTTTTTTTCTAGAAACGCTTTTACTTGTTCAAACTGTATTATGTTGTTGCTATCAGCAAGGGGGGACTGGGTTTGACTTGCAAAGCTTTGCACAAGTTGCTGCTGATAATTTTGTTGCGCTTGCCATGCTTGAACGCGTGACTTTAATGTTTCTAAGCTAAGTAGCTGTTCATCCTCTGCGCGTTGAATGTTCGCTGCTTTTTGACGTAGTGCTTTAATTTTACTTAATTTTTCTTTAATCTGTTTTGCTAATATATGATGCTCATTATTAATATCTTGTTGTACTTTATGAAGTTGTGATTGTGCAGTATCGATACGTTTCAAAATCTCATCTGACAGAGTGTCACTGGCAAAACAGTTGGCGCTGCTAAAAAGCATTAACATGACAAGGTGCTTTATCATTATAAACTCCCCTGATCGTTGTTAAGTAATGCCAGAGGCAATTGCACATATTTTGCTTGGGTTGGCGTACGAATAATCGTGGCAACTTGGGCTATTTGGTCCGCTGAAATGGGGGAGGTAAGTAATTCTTGGGCTTCATTATTGTGCCACCACCGCCAACCATTCTTATTACTTTGGCCATAACCATAAAATTGCTTATCAGCAGAAATGTACCAGCCGTGACTAAGGCCTAAGTAAATTTGATCTACTAATATTTGCTGTGTTCCCCCACTTGTGGGGATATTTAATAGCCCTGTGTGCAATGCGACTCGATTGTTGAAATCATCAGCTTGTTTGAGGAGCTTAGTTATACTCTCTAAACGATTTGAGTTGTCTTTGTTAGCTTCTAAAGTGGGTAATTCAGCAGCCCATAGAGTCTGTACGGGGGCTGGTAGTGTTGGCTTTGTGCGATTGAGGTGTGAAATAATAGCCTGAATATTTATTGTTGATTTAGCTTGATGTTGCTCTAACTTGGTTTGTTCCTCAACAAGTTCAATACGCCGTTCGCTCACTTTGGTACTATTGTTTTTTGAAAATTCAATAAGCTTTTCAAGCGCTTCTTGCTCTTTGTTAAGTAAAGAAAGTTGTTGTTCCAAAGTGACTTTTCGTATTTTCCAGTTGCTTTGAATACTGCCAATTTGTTGCTCTAGGTTCAACCATTGCTGTAATACTTCTTGAGTATCACTTTTTTCGTAAGCGAAACTGTATGATGACATCGCTGTCATTAAGAGTGCAATCCTAAACATGGTGTTCCTTATTATTATTCTAAGCGCGGTTCGACACATAATCGTTTTAATAATCAGTATTATTAAATGGTGCTTTATAAGAAGTCAATAACCATTTTTAGTACCATAGTATAATCAATAAGCGACTTTTATCAGAACAATCACTTTACTACTTACCTTTTAAATGAAAATGTGGTTAATATTAAATTGTTTGGTTTTTTTAGACTCTAAGCTTTTTTCCTTACATAGACGGCAAACATATCTTTCAATAATATCCAGAGATTACACGTGTGTAAAAGGGGTAATTAATTTCTTCAATATGGGTGGAGTACACTATTTATTACCGTCGATATGGATGGTTACCACTGGGTTACAGTGACCATCTGATTAGAGTTTTATGCCAATAACGTATAATGGAAAAGCGTAAATATGAAAATCACCTTGTTGATTATTTGTATAAATTAAAGTTGAGTTTCGACTCTAATTTAATGTTTTTCATTTGTTGATAGGCCGATAATAAAAAACAGTTAGCTCTGATTTTTAAACGTGGTGCACTTCAGACTTGAATCTGCGGTGAAAATATCTGTATCGAGGTATTTCTATTGTGAAATCTCATCTACAGGTTTTATGAAATCCAATTGGATATTCCACTTCTATAATAAGTGAGGTACAAAACCTCACTTATTTGTGTATTAGAAACGTACTATTGTGGAAACGGCTTCTTCTGTTGCTGTTTGAATCGAGAGTTTTATTTCTCTGTTTTGCCAATCAATGTCTAGCATTCCATAGTTACTACCGGATTTATTGATTAAGTGATGGTCACTGGTTGTCATTTGATTGACATTTTGACTCACTGTACCGACTCGGCCTGTTGGAATAGTGTCGCCTGTTGTTGCGCAGAATCCCCAGTGCTGATTGGTGCCGTTGCCATCGTTATCCAGTTGCGTATAACACCAGGGCTTTTCGCGACCTTCACTAGTACAGCCTCGATATGTTTTTCCTGCATGTTTCGCTGGAAACTGACATTGCTGCGTGTAATTATTATCGCCTTTAGCGTCGGCATAAATAGGAAGACGCAATGGATTTTCAATGTGATACGGCCAACTTTGTCCAAAACCTGATGCGGTGATTTCGTAAACTGTTGTCGCTTTACCATGTTCATGACTGGCTGGTATATTTTTTTGAAGTAATTCGCCCCAATGTTGGTCACCAGATAAAAAGATGACGGCCTTGGTTTTACCAGAATTTATTGATTTTTGCACCAAACGTAGTAGGCGCTCTCTTTGCGCAGGCATTTCAGCCCAAGATTCATAGCTTGTTCCTGACATATTGGTTTCACCGAGGGATGAAATCGCATTATCAAATGTTGTGCCTTCTGCATATGCACAGTATTTAGATTTGGGCCTGCCTTGATACAAGGGAGGAAGCACTTGAATGCCACTGGCAATTAACTTTATTTGCGATGGTTTTGCTAATTCATTTTCCAACCATTGCCACTGCGCCATGCCTAAAATAGTGCTACTTGAGCCTTCACATTCACCGTAACTACTAAATGTTGGTGAACGGAAGTATCGGGCATCTAATGTGATAACGTGTGTTTGTTCTCCTGGTTGTCCCAACATTTTCGCTTCATAAATACCGGCTTGTGTTGTATGGCGGGGATCGTCTGCTGGAACATCGAAATGACGTAAGTAAGCGGCTTGAGACTGCGCTCTTTTTGGGTAGTGCTTTCCTTCATTATTTAGGCCAAAATCATGGTCATCCCATGTGGCCATGGTTGGAATTTTCGCAGCTAAAAATTGTTGGTAATCTGAATTAAGTTTTTTATCATCATACTTCTGACGCATTTTACTCATATCAGTCGTATCCGCGTAAATATTATCTCCCAGCCATAAATACAGATCGGGTTTGTGGCCTATTAGGCGAGCAAGGGCGTCAGGCATATCGCCTTGTGTTTTGAAACACGAGCCCAAAGCAATACGATCTAACCGTTTACTTTGCTGTGGGTGGGTATGAGAGAGTAATTGTGCCGGTGGCGTGCGTTCACACTCTTCCCAGTTTTTTTCATCAGTGTAGCACCAAGGTGTTGTATGGTTACGAGATGAACATCCATAAAACTGCTCTCCCATATAAGACGATGGTGATCTGCATGATGTTCCTGATATAGTAGTAAACTTGGGAATGGTTTCGACGCGGACATTCCCCCAACTAGCGCCATCGATAGGCTTTTTCAAGTAGCACCATTGGCTGCCGGTGTTATTTTTGTTTGTTGTGCCTTGATAGTCAGCGCCGAGATAATTAAAACTTGGTTTACACTCGTTGTAATGAACTTCAGGTTCAGCGTGCACTGTTGTTGATAGCAGGCCAATAAACCAATAATTGATTATTTTCATATTAGAGTCTCAAACTTAAAGCGCATCATCATAAAGAGAATAGATGAAAGTTTTTTTTCAAATTTTTTTCAATATGAATATTTTGAGGAATTTAGAATTACCATCAAATTAGCTAAAGAGAAGTATTGATTGCTATATCTGTTCTATGTTGTTTTAAGGTGATTTACTGCTGTGCTTGAGGTGTATAAATCAGCCCAAATATTAGCCTATATAATGATAGGGCGCTGAGTGTTTCATCACATGCTTTTTGTATTTATATATGCGGAAATTTTCAATGGAGTTGTAAGTGTATGAGTATTATATTGAAGTCTGAGATGCAAGCTTTGACTTTCGTTGAAAAATATAACTGGTGATGAGCAGTGTAATTAATCACAGCGGGTTTTATATTTGAATTAAGGCTTGATGGTGATACCCATCAATAAGGGGAAGGTGTCACTAGGGACCTGTATATAGCCCATTGTGTTCTCCAATCTTAGTGATAGTTTTGTTACATTAATGTCCTTGTAGGAGGTTGTGAGCGGTGCTTTCGAGAATTGCTTCAATGGTGCATGGTTGAAAATTTCATATAGGGTAGTAATTTTACCTAGATTGCACATATACCTTGTAACAAAGCAATATTTTTAAGGGAGGTTTTTAGGGGCTTTTGATCTTTGTTGTTCTATTTTTGTTCTCTTTGAGCGCGCTTTTATCGCGGCACTTAATATCTGGCCTAGTAATCTAAGCGAATATTAAGCAACAAAGAGAAAGGGGTGCTCAAAAGAACCTGTAGGTAGCGCTTGATTGGCTTTTCTACTATGTTATCGGCTGATTCACATGGAATAACCATGCTACGCAGCCTCTGCCTTATATAAAATCCAATCAAACTGCTGCAAAAATGAACCTGAAAGATCAACTGCCCCTAGTTAATTTATCTTTATTTTCGGTAACGTGTGACGCTGGCGAGCGTCACTAAATCGAAGTTATTAATTCTGACTATTTCTATTCCAATTAAAAGTATAATTTAATGCGTGACACCTGTTATTTATAATGCAGTTGCTGCACCTTTTTCTGTTTTAGTAGGCTCATGTTATAGAGCTTTAAATGCCAGTTTGGATAAGTTAGGTTATTGAAACTTAGCAAGGGGGGATGTCAGAAGAGCGATATGAAGACGGTGTTTTTGACCTATGTATGGACTAAAGTCATAAGCTTAGGAAATGATAAAGTGTACATTTTGACTTTATATTATTGATTTTTATACAAAGATAATTGTTGATGATAAAGTGCTTATTTATGCGGTCGTTTAACTTTAAATAATGGGTTTAGAGTTAATTTAATAATTATTTTTCATTAATTAATTCATGATTGTTAGTTGTTTTGTTTAGTATCATTTCCTGAGAAAGTATGTAATAAATAATTCCCCGAAGCAGTGATATAAGCTGTCAAATGGGAAGTATTTAAAATTTAAAAAAGGATATTTATATGAATAAATTATTATCTGCACTTGTAATTGCATCAGGTTTTTTGTCAGGCGTTTCGGTTGCGGCAGACATTGAGCAGGGCGTAATGAAAGACGAGAACAATTACTATGGACTTGAGAAGGCACAATCAAATATCGCGTTGAATGCACCATTTTCAAAGCAATATGAAGATATGTCAGCTGAGTCTGAGATTACACCGTTTGGACCTGCAAGAGGTATTTCTTATTTTGAGATAGGTTTGGTACGTTCAGCAAATGGTGGCGATCAAACTATTACCAAAAGTGCCTTTTCGACAGGAACAGATCATGGTGGAAGTTATTTATATGTATACGCATGGCAGGTAGGTTACGGTAACCCTAACAACGCAACGATGAATGGCCAATCAAAATCTGCAGCATTGAGTGAAGCACGATGTGGTAGCGATTTACACCGTTGTAGAGCGGGAGAGACAGTGACTGGTTGGCTATATGGCTGGGATTTTTCAGGTCAACAAAATGGACAGGTTAAAGTATCGTCAAATTCAGTCGCGTCACCTTTTGGTAACTGGAGTGATTCGCTTTACATTAATTAATGATGTAGAAGCTAAAGCATAATGTGATGTGCGCATTATGCTTGTTAGTTTATTGATTTTTGCTCTGTACTAAGCGTTCTAGTACTGCTATTGAGTCTAAATATATTTGCTTTGACTGCTCGGTATGACCGCCCATTGCCGTAGATATTTTAAATGTTTCTCGCATATCATTAAGTAAGTCATGCTTTTGGTTAGGGTCTTCGTTCATAGATGTTGGCGCGCCTATTGCTATCATTTGACCTGTGCCAATAAAGCCCCCGTCATATAGGTCTTTGGAGAGTGAGCGCATATCTTTAGCTGTAATACTGTGCACATCATACTTATTGGCAATTTCTTGCCACTTTCCTTGTGCTTGTCTACCAGCATCACTAATTGAAACTTGATCCGATTTACCAGCCGATGTCGTTGTTTGACTACTACTTGCTGCAATTGGCTTCTGAGATTGTGTTGTATATGAGTGGTTTACATAACTAGTTTGATTGACAATCATTGGTAACTCCTTCCGTGCTAGTGTTTTCAAGACATTATCAAGTGATAATATAAGCAATTTGGGTGCCATTATTACATAATTTTAACAAGTGGGTATATAATTGAAGCATTGAGTGCTGTTTGATGAGTATGCCAGACAAGATATCTTGATATCGCAACTTTGGAAGGGAGTTATTATTAAGCTTTGAGTCTGTTGGGGGTTGTTGATGAGGAGGGAAAAAGTACCGACAGCTTTGCTATCGATACTTGTCCATGTAAACACTTAAATTAGTCGAACACTATCTGCGTAGTTCGATCTAATTTAACTAGACTGGATCTGAGTCGTCAACAAGTTCATTGATACATGTTTTTACTGCCATTCGCGTGGCTTTTTTTCCTTCAAAATAGACTGTAAACTCATCTAAAGTGACATCGTTACTAGTGTCAGAGTCCATTGCAGTGAAAGTATCGGTTCTATGTGTTGTCATTGCTGATGTAATTTCTGATAAGCTTAGACCACCGTTTACATCAGTATCTAATGCTGAAAACTTGTCTTCAGGTGATGCGAATTTATCGACATCCGGTACCGTTATATTGTTGTCTCCACTGGCATCTTTAGCGTCCTGAACACATTGTACAATCGCAGCAGCATAAGTTGATAAATCTGTTTGGTTGCGTTTTTTAGCTAAAAATTCGCTTAACTCAATTTCAGAGCTCGTATCGGTATCTGCTTTATCAAGTTTTTTCTGTGCGCGACTATCAATGTTTGCAAGTAGCTCATCCAAAGTAATGGTGGTACTTTCGTCTACATCGATGCGTGCAAACATAATTTCAGGGGTTTTCTTTTTACTTTTACCACCTTTACGTGCGTCTACAGGGTTACTGAGCGTAAGCGCGGTTAATGCAGTGCCGATTAATGCGATATTGATGATTGAAAGTTTCATAGTCATTCTCTTTTTAGTAGATTCAAAGGTTACAACGGTTAAGCCAGTGAATGGTTGACAAAGTTACCGTAAAAAAACTGTTTATTTTTAACTGTATGAAATAAAAGCAATTTTATTTTTCGGAACGCATCTACCAATTGTCTCGTGTTGGTTAAATCTAAAATGAAGGGTAAATGTGCAAAAAATGTGACTCAGTTTGTCAACCATCATATTTCTGATACGTTTAATAGAATGAGGACCAGTAATGTGTAGGTGGCAATATTCATAAAGCAACAGAGTTAGCGGTGGCTAAAGGAAATAATAGTGATTGCAAATATGGGTGAAACACCCGGCCAGATGTCGTTAAATAGCTTTCTAATGGTGGTTGAGAAAAAAGCGTATAACATGGCGCTTATCTCTTTGGCAAATCATGCTGAAGCGCTAGATATTGTGCAAGATGCGATGTTAAAGTTTGCTACTAATTATCACTGTAAACCACAAGAGCAGTGGAAACCGCTGTTTTACCGCATAGTACAAAATTTAATTATGGATTGGCATAGGAAGCAAAAGGTGCGTCGAATTATGACTTTTTGGCGTGAAGAAGACGGGACGCCGGAACCTTGGCTGGCTTCACTTGCCGATTGCCCTGAGCAAAGTGCGCAACAGAAACAACAGAGTGAATATGTGCTGGCAATGTTAAATGAGTTACCAGTGAAGCAGCAGCAGTGCTTTTTATTGCGCGCTTGGGAAGGGTTATCGGTAAAAGAGACGGCTCAGATAATGAAGTGTTCGCAAGGAACAATTAAGACCCACTTCTCTAGAGCGAGTGCAAAACTGAAAGTAGGCATTGAGGTAGGAAATGAGTGATAGACCATTAGCACAGCATGAACAACAGATATGCAATGTGTTGGATCAGAAACTAAATGATACTGACGGCTTGACAGCATCTCAGCTTGCAAATATGCGACTAAAAGCCATCGAAGCAAGCACTAATGTAAAGCACCAGCCAATGAAGGTTCAATTAAAGTATGCTTCGGCATTTGCGATTGTACTGATGATTGGAGGGGGATTTTTATCTAATTTGTTAGTAGAGTCGCCGATGGGAGTCACAAGTATCCCAACAGCAATGTTACACGCAAATGATATGCTGCCATCGGAGGATATTGCCATGTTAGAAGATATCGAATTTGTGCAATGGTTAGCAAATAGTGACTATGAGCTATAAAATAGCATGGGTGGTGATGTTAAGCGCTTCCAGCTTATTGAGTGCGAATGAAACTAATGAGCACAAGGTAACTGCATTGAAAAAGCAAGATACTGGCGCCGTATCTAAAGGCGCTATTTCGGTAGAATTTTTACTATATTTATCTGATTTAACACTAGTTAATGGTGATATCGTTGGGCCTTTAGATATGACAAAAGTGCAGGAAGCCGATACGCTTGAAAATACAGAGAAACGCGTTGAAGTAGAGAATAAACAGCCATTGAAAGTAAAGGAGGAGGTAAAATGAGAATCATTTTTTTGGTCTTTTTAGCTGTTTGTTTTACCTGTATGAATGTGGATGCACAGCAAAGCTGGGAGACTTTGAGTAAAGCGCACAAGCAAGTGTTGGTTAATGTTAAGGAGCAATGGGCTGAGCTGGATACTGGCAAACAGCAGCAGCTTATGAGAGGTGCTGACCGTTGGTTAAGCATGAATGAACAGCAACGCACAAGTAGTACTAAACAATTTGAACAGTGGCGAAGCTTGCCTAAAGAGCAACAACAAAAACTGCAGATTCAATATGATAAATTCAAAAAGTTGCCAGCCACGCAACAAAAAAAGCTGCGCGATGTGCATAAAAAGTTTAATCAGTTGCCAAAAGCACAGCAGCGTGCACTTCGAGATAAGTTTCGACAAACGAAGCAGAGAAAGCAAAGAGCAGTACAGCGAAAACGTATAAGAAAAGGCGGGGGCTGAGATACCAACAGGCAATGACACTAAAACTGATAGCCAAGGCCCATAGACAAATCATTGCCAGAGGAGTCACTTGAAAAATCTTGGCTGAATGACACATCTATTGTCCAAAATTCACCCAGCAGCAACATAGTGTAAAAACGTGCTTGTCCGTAGCTATCAGTACTCAGGTGATCAGTAATGCCAATGTTTGTTCTTGAATTAGTTCGACGTGTATTGCCCTGACGTATAGGGTTGGTGTTTAGCGCGGTTATACTGTTGTCTTTTACTAGTTGGTGCCAACTGACCTGAACACCATAAATAAGTGCGTTATGTTGACCCAATGTAGCATAGCGAGAAGCATCAAGCGCGATAGAGGCGAACGTTGTGTCAATTTCTTGAACGGTACGTGCGCTTCGAGTTTTGGGAAGAGTTATAGATTCATCACTTTCCCATTTATTGCTTTGTATTGTTGTGGATACATTGTAATAAAAAGATCCCATTTCTGTACCCCAGCCAAGGGTACCTGTGTAACTATAAGCGCGGTTTTTTTGTTCCAAAGCGTTGAACTTGCGCGCCGTATTCTGTATCTGAATATTATCTTGCCAGTGATCGTAAAAAACAGACCCATACCAGGCATCATCGAAATAGTAAGTAAGGGCAATGCCATATGTATCAACCTCAATATCTGCCTGGAGAGATTCAGTGATTTGGGTATCTTGTGTCCATAAACCGTAATTGAACGAGATGGTATGTTTTGCTGTGACGTCAAATGAGGCAAGTGCATTCACCCCAATAGGGTCAAAATCAACATGTTGTTGGCGAAATGGTATCGTGTGTTTTACTTGTGAAGCGCTAAGATAAATATCACTTGCAAGTACTTGTTGTATATTAAATAAAAAAATGGTGACCGTGAGATAAATCCATACTTTAATTATTGGCATTTGCGTTCTGTATTTTCTTATTGAGTAATGAATATTAGCGGAGTTTGAAAAAATGCTGAAGTTTTTGTTATATATATCGCTTAATGTTCGCATGTTTGGCGTGTTAAATGCTAGTGTGTTGGCTATTAGTACAAGGAATGACGTATGTCTTAGCATTGTTTTTTGGTTATTCGCCGTAAAATCATTGTTTGGTGTTGAGTCATACAACTTTTTACAGTTTTATGCGTGACCAGTCCCTGTTCTTTGTATAACTTTCAGTTTTTATATTTAATGAGCTTTTTATGTCTTCCAATAAAATTAATTTGTCACTGGTTCTGTCGGCTTCTGCGTTGGCTGTTGTTGTGTATGGTACGTTTTTTAAACAAGGAAGCTCGGAGGTTAGCGTTGTAAATGCAGCGTCCGATCATGAGAACACTCAGCAATGGGGGACACGGTCTGACAATGATGATGTTGATACGGAAATATTGGAATTACGTCGTTATATTTTAGATTTGGAAGAGCGCATAAATAATATTCAGTATAGTCAAAAAGAGACAGGCACTGTCGCAGGTGTATCTGGGAACTTTGCTGACGCGGTATTAGAAGTATTGGAAAATAAAGAGCAAAAAGAACGTGAAAAACTTCGTGAGCAAAACCCGATGTATGGGTTCTACGAAGATTTACCAGAAGATTATGAAATCAGAATTAAAACAGATCCAGAGTATGCGCGACAAGTTGGTAAGGATCTCAAACGACAGATCATCGATGAGAACTTACCGGTTATGGATAGACTTGCAGCTATGAGCCAGTTACAGATGACAATGTTTATGCTTAATAAGACGGAAATGCCAGAATATGATTATGAAGCTGTTGATGCTATTTTGAAAATTAGTAAAAACAGCAGTGATGATAAAGTTAAAATTCAAGCACTTGAGGTAGTCGCACATACACCTGTTGCTGATCCAAGGGTGTCGGATAGTTTTGTCACTATGTTAGAAAAAGAACAAAATGACTATATCAGAAGTATGGCAGCGGAAGGGCTTGTGGCTCAGTATTATAAAGCGCAAAGCAAGCAGCCTGAATACAGTAAGAAAGTTGCGGAAGATATTTTAGCACTTTATGATAATGCGCCTGATGCGAAATTGAAACAGTTGTTAGAAAGCATTATAGGCGATGAGAGAATGCTTGAAGAATTAAGAAATTCAGCTAACCCATAATGTTTGCTTAAGCTCTGTTGCACAGCATAACATCATGTAATATTACATGATGTTATGCTCACATTACTTGATCAGGTAAGTACAAATAGCTTTCTTTGTTTAAGGTCCAAGCGAGATCTTTTGACGTTTTGGTTGAGCATGTTTTTTGCTTCAATACGTCGCTTTGTTTAATACTATCAAAAGAAAAAAGTTGTATTGAAATGAGTGGCATGCCACCAATACATTCGCAAACAAACACCAAGTATGCTGATTTAAAGTCTTTTTTTTGCTCCGCTTTACTCATTCGTAGTGTTTCTTTTTCTATACTATGAATAATGGCGGGGGCGAAGGCGAGTTCTTGACCTGAGACATTAATGCCTAATAGTGTTTCAAATAATTTCGGGTGGTTATTTTGACGTAAATCTTGGTGGTTTATTGTCAACTCAATATTTGATGTTTGCACAAAGTAACCCGTTTTATTAATTAACGTTGATAATGCGTGATAATTAAATGCGGAGTATGGCTTTCCTGTTGCAGGGTTAGGTGTTGTCGAAAGTGTTTTCATCATTGCCGAGAATAAACTGACTGCTTTAAAAAATTGCAACTGTACGGTACTCGGTAATGGTTTTCTTGGATCATGATGTGTGGAAAACAAAATATGGCCAGTTGCATTAAAGTAAGTATAACGGGGCAGTGTGGTGCAAAGCTGGGTATTGGCTGATGTTTCACGGCTTTTACGGCTAAATAGGCTAAACCATTTCAAAAATAATATGCTCCATCAATTGAAGGCTTAGCCATATGTGGACTAAGCCTCAAAAAGTATACTTTATGAAGTTGCTATGTTAAATGTTTCAGCACTTTGAGCAACGACATTACCCGACTTATCAAGTACTTCTATAGTAGAAACCGTTGCTTGTGTACCTGACACAGTAAAGTTAATTGAATCAGTACCCCAATTAGCAGCAGCGATCACACCGTCACCGTCTGCAAATCTTAACTTCCCAGCCTCTACTGGTAAAAACTGACCTTGGATTTGGTAGGTTGTACCCGTAGAAAGTGCTGAACCAGATTCAATGATCGAGAATGTTTTAGCATCAACGATGTCATTTATTGTCGGTGTTTGTGTCAGCAAGCCACTTAACCAGTTGATTAACTCTAAGTAGTCAGGATCAGAGTTGATGGCATCTAAGTCCCCTGCATATGATTTAATGAACGATGGGGTAACAAACATATAAGTATCTTTATGTAGTGTCCACGTTGTTGAGATTGAAGACTCACTAAAACAAGGACCTAATTTAAGTTGCTGCTTATTTTGCTCGCAATCTGCATAGACGACAATGGCACTCACTATAGGCATACCTAGTAAGTATTCACACACAAAAACGATGTTACCTACTTTACTGCTTGAGTGGCTTTTAGAACCCGATATATTTAGGCCCTCTTTACCAATTGAAGAGACCATGGCTGAGGCAAAGCTCATTTCGCCGGCGCCAGTTGCTAAACCTAATAGTGATTCGATTAGCTCCTTACTAAAATCAGCACCGAAACTTTTTGTTTCGTATTTTACATCCTCTTCAGTAACATGAACAAAGAGCCCTGAGCCACTAATGATATTTTGTAGGGCTTCGTAGTTATATAGAGAATATGGCTTTTTAGTTGCTGGGTTTTTTGTGGTTGTTATTGCGCGTGACATGCCTGCAAAAAATACAGATACTTCGGCAAACACCTTTTGAACGGACTCAGATAAAGGGGTGCTAGCGTCTATGGTACTAGACATCATGATATTCCCAGTTTCGTTGAAAACATAATATTTCTTTGCTTCAACATTGTTAGGGTTTTTGACTGCTTGCTTTAGAGGGACTGTTTGAGTGTTTGTTGCCATGATACTTCCTTATTATTAAAGTCTACGGATATATAGTTGAACATGAGACAAAATACCACCTAGTTGCATTGGCACATGCCATGCAATTTCGGCTCATTAATTGTTGTTACACAATCATGATTATCTAAGACGACGGTAATCGCTTTGAGCGGGCAAGTACTTGCTCAAAGTTCAATGATGACCAATTAACAACGAGTGTAGTAATAATAAGCAAATAATGTAATTACAGTGCATTACAAATAAATAGTAGGGAAAGGATAAGAGGGCGTTTTCTGCAGAGCAGCTGTTGTTACTCTGGAGATTCTGATTCATTGACTACTTCGTGTTGCGCTTCTCTTTCAGCTTTCGAAATATAACGCGGTTTATTGCTTTTATGTAGTTTTGCATTGGCGCGCTTGTCTTTTTTCTTTAGTTTTTCGTATATCTTTTTTTTACGGTTCATTGGTGGCTCCTCAATAACAGCCCGCCATTGTATTGCGAATGCATTCACAATGGAAATAATACGATAAAAATTCTCACTGTTAGTTCCTTTTTTATGTTTTTATGTTTTTATTTTGTGTTTTTTGTTATTTATTTTTTACTATAAGTTGCTGTAAATTCGAATAATTGCAAATATTAACATGACAGCGATGTCTTTTCCTGTTGCTGAATTGTGACCTCAGTGTTATGTTTAGTTCCCCTTTCGGGGCTTAATTCTAGGGGAAATAATGAATCATAAAAAAAATATCATTGCTGCAGCCGTGCTTTCTGCAACGTGTGCGGCAAACGCGAATACAGCACCAACACAAGAACTCATAAAAAAAGATCCGCTGACTTACCAACAGTGGCATCTACAAAATACAGGTCAAACTGGTTTTTCATTATCAGCAGGCCAAGTTGGTGAAGATTTAAATGTCGACTTTTCTGACCGAATGGGCATTAAAGGTCGAGGTATTACAGTCTCAGTGATTGATACTGGTGTTGAAATTTCTCACCCAGATCTCGTAAACAATGTTGTAGCCGGTTCTAAAAACTTAATTGATGGTACTGATTCACCAACCGATACCCATGGTCATGGTACTGCTGTTGCGGGTTTAATTGCAGCGGAAGAAGGTAATGGTTTGGGTGGACGAGGTGTTTCACCCTATGCAAATTTAGTCGGATTTAACTTTTTAGATGAGCAGTCTATCCAATCTTGGATGATATCTCATGGACTAAATGAAGATTTCCGTGCATTAGATCGCTTTACAGATCCACGTGTATTTAACCAAAGCTACGGCAGCACACCGTCAGCACCGGTCAATGGCAAGTTAGAAAACAATCCGCGTTTTGCGTTAGAAGAGCAAGTAATGCAAGATATTACGTTGGATAGCCATTGGGGACGTGGTGCTGTTTATGTAAAATCAGCGGGTAACTCATTCAGAAGTTATTCGACCTACATTCAAGGTACCCGATTCTTAGTATTACCATATGAAAATAACCAGTTTTTCAATAACCAAGGGTTACCATTTCATGACGCCAATATTACTTTAGGTAATACGACCAATTGGAACCTTGTGGTGTCAGCATTAAATGCAGATGGTAAGTTATCGTCATATTCATCGGCCGGTGCGAATGTTTTCTTGTCAGCACCAGGTGGTGAATATGGTCAAGATAAGCCCGCGATGGTGACGGTGGATTTAACCGGTTGTGACAAAGGTGGTAACGTAGCTGGTGCACACAAAAATGTCCTACATGGTGGTTCAGAGCTTGATCCAAATTGTGACTATCGCGGTACTATGAACGGTACATCATCAGCAGCACCAAATACCTCTGGCGCGGTTGCAACGGTCATGTCGGCTAACCCTGCGCTAGATTCTCGTACGGTTCGCCATTTACTCGCTTCTACAGCACGTAAAACTGACCCAACACACAATGGTGTGACCATTAATTTTGAATCCGCAACAGGCGAGCAAGTGAGCTATGATGCGATTCCTGCGTGGCAAACAAATGCGGCAGGGTATCACTTTCATAACTTCTATGGCTTAGGTGCAGTCAATGTCGATGATGCTGTTTATAAAGCGTTATTTACAGGTGTGTCTTTACCTAAGTTGCAAACACTTGATTGGCAGCGACAAGAAGCGAACGTGACTATTCCTGATGCAAGTTTGGCAGGCGCACAGAGCACAACCGTTGTTGAAGAAAATCTAACGGTTGAAGCGGTACAATTGAAACTGAACATTGACCACGAACGTTTACGCGATATTGCGATAGAGTTAACGTCACCATCGGGTACTCGCAGTGTGGTCCTAAGTGCTCGTACCGGTTTCTTAAATGGCACAGATGGCGGGTTTACAGACGCAATTATGCTAAGCCACCATTTTTACGGTGAGCAGTCGCAAGGTAATTGGACAATTAAAGTAATAGATACAGATAAAGGCACAAGTAACACGCTAATTTATAATCAAAGCATTGGCTTATTTGGGACAAATAATGCAAATAACAGTGTTGATGGCGTATTAAAAGATTGGTCTTTAAGAATTTATGGTCACTAAGGGGTCGATGCATATGAAACAACTATTAGTAATGGCTGCTTTGACAGCATCTTCAGTGGCAATCGCAAACACTGATGTGACAAATGACGAGCTTGCACAACACCAACTTCAAGATGTCAGTGTTTTATTGGCACAAGGCGGTCAATTTGGCACAGTTAATGGCAAGCAAAGTGTTGAGAAAGGTCAGGTTATCATTGGTGAAAATGGTCTGAGTGCATATGAGGCAACTGGTGAAGTCATTATCGAGTTGGCATCATTTGCTGATGCAGATAAAGTTGCAGCAGCACACGGGCTAACATTGAAACAAGCCTACAAAACATTTTATGTTGTCACGTCATCAGAGTCTAACCTAACGGCAGTTGTGAATACATTACGTAAGCAAGGTACTGTTATATCTGCTGACTTAGGCTTAATTGACTTAAGTACTAAGGTTAATTAATTCATTAAGAAGGCTCAGAAGCTTGGCTTTTGAGCCTTCTTAATTGTACGCAAGCACTCGCTTAATCGTGTTACCTTCTTCGCTTTTCTTCATTCGCGTTCGTTCTAACTTAAAAAGTATGTTATTAAAGCGTGTTCGCTGATCACAACGCAACCACAGTGATAACTTAACAGACGGAGTAATGTTACCTTGGTATCATGCACTTAGATAAGATGTACGTAGATAAGGGCGGCTAGGTAGTAATAGGATGTGACGATATAAGCCGTGAGTGTTAACGCTAACTGGCAATTAAATAAAACTCAGGTTAGACCCGCGAAACAAAAATAACTGAGTACCTTAATACTCAGCCGATTAGATCAACATGTTTTAATTACTACCCCTGCTGTTTCTAACACCGTTTTTGCGTCAGCCCGTTCAATGACTTTTAAAAGGGTTGTTTGAATCGTTTCATCTTTCCTTGCATCTGTTTTACTGGAAAATTTTTGCGCTTGTGGCTGCGCCCCTTCTTCTGCAATAAACTCGACAATGACTTCGTTTGCGCAGTCACTCGATGCGCCATAATAAGCGAGTGAGATTTGTGGATAGCCTTGAAATCCATTTTTAACTCTTTTAGCGATACGTTTTGTTGATTTATCTAAATTCATAGCGGGTATCCGAAAGTGAGATTTGTGCTGATAATATCATGACCCTAAAGTAACAGCACTCAGTAAAATAGAGTCATCATTTAACGTGAGTCATTTACGAATAGCAAGAAGAAGTTACTAGCTAACCTCAGGTTTAGATAAGGGTTTTGGAATAGGAAATATTGTTGTAAACAAACTTACGTACAATCCAATGATGATATTTTGTTCAATATTAAGGCGCTTTTATGCAGTAATAGCGGGCTATTACAAATGAAAGCAACGCCGAGAGTGAGAAAAATAGCTTTATTAGGCAAATTCGCTTACCCAGAGCTGAGGTTAGCTAAGCTAATGGGAAATAGAAAATACACTAGACATTTCAGGCATTTACTTTAGTAACATAGCAAGGCTAATCATTATCAACGAGTATTTTGCTATTTTTCGAAGTTGTTGACATTTTTGGGTCCTTAACGACAAAATAGACTGCAAAGGCTGCACAAATAAAGCCTGCGATACCATAAATGTCGAATGTTTCACCAAATGCTAACCAAGCTTGTAGTGCCGTAACTGGCGGGACCAAGTAAAACACTGATGCGACACTTTCAGACTCTCCCTGCTTAACCATATACAACAGCAGTAATATTGCCGCGACCGATAGCACCAAGACTAACCAAGCAAGTGTTGCTATAAATTCGATGGTCCACTGCACTTGCATTGTCTCAAATTGCACCGCCCATGGAATAAATAAGCAGCTTGCAGCTATGTATTGAACCAATGTGGCGCCAACCAAATCGACATTTTTACAAAATCGCTTTTGGTACATAGTACCCAAAGTGATTCCGGTTAATGCTAATAGACTCATACCGATAGCAAATTGACTCTGTGCAGCATCTTGCCATTGAATGTTGCCTTGTAATACTAAAGTGATCCCGATAAAACCCAGTAATAATCCAGTCCATTGAACAACAGAAAAATGCTTATGTGATAGCACTAATAAAATGATAACGGTGAGAATAGGTTGAATACCGACTAAAAGTGCATTGAGTCCCGCAGGCATACCAAGTGAAATTGCTTGGAAAGAACCTCCTAAGTACATGCCATGGATCAGTAAGCCAACAACACAGCTGTGTAGGAATGCACGTCCTTTAGGAATGTGCCTTTTTAATAGTGCGACCAAGGCAATGAAGAAGATAATATTGATGATCATGCGAATTGACAATAAGGTTGCTGGTTCTGCATAAGCGAGACCAAACCGAGCCCCAATAAAGCCAGAAGCCCACAGTACAACAAACAAAACGGGTATAAATTTAATGAGCATATGAAACAACTGGCTTAAATAATTAACTTATCGTAACTTTAAATGGGCACAGATAAAATAAATAGGCACAGTTTTGAATGATTTTCAGGGTACAGGTAGTAAATTGGGTAACCCTAATCGCGGTCAGTTTAAGTATCAAAAAGTGGTTGAGTATATTAGAAACGAAATTGTACAGGGAAGTTTATCGTATGGTGAAAAGCTCCCGTCAATTCGGGGGTTAAGCCAATTACTTTGTGTGAGTAAGAATTCCATAATAAAAGCATATGATATGCTAGAAGCATTGGATGTTATATATAGCGTACCGCGATCGGGTTATCGAGTTAAAGAACTCATTATTGAAGAGGTAGCCAATTTACCGCAGCCAAAAGAAGTCGATTTACTGTCTGTTTCTAAAGAAGTGCTTAAGTACTCTAAGCTCCGTCATAGCATGCCTGCAGGGTCAGCACATCCAAGTAGTGAGTTGCCAGCGGTTCGGCAACTTTATGCAGAGATTGGGCGCCATAGCCGTCGCCAAACACACACACCAAGTTATTATCAACTGCCGCCAGGGGATGATAACTTACTGAAACAGCTTTATAAAATAACTCAACAACAGGGCATTAACGTTAAGCCGGCAGACATTGTAGTAACCAATGGGGCACAACAAGCTATCAGTTTGGCACTTCGTGCGATCACTGAACCTGGTGATATTGTTGCGATAGAGACCCCATGCTACTTTGGTTTGTTACTAATGCTAGAGTCACTCGGCTTGAAAATCTTGGAGATCCCATGTGATACACACAACGGTATGGATGTCAGCGCTTTAGAGCGTGTGCTTAAGCAATGGCCTGTCAAGGCCGTGTTAGTAACCCCCAATTTTAGTAACCCGACAGGGTCATTAATGCCGCTTGCACAAAGAAAGCTGCTGTTAAGTGTATGTGGCAATACGCCGATCATTGAAGATGATGTGTTTGGTGAATTGACTTTCTCAGGTTCCTTGCCGAGTTTAAAAATGCTTGATAAGCATAATACGGTGATTTATGTAAGCTCCCTTTCGAAAACACTCGATTCTCGATTGCGCGTAGGCTGGGTCATATCTGCACAATATCAGACTTGCATTAGTAAGCGCTTGATCAGCGAAAGTATGGGAGGCCATAATTTAATTCAGTCCGCAGTGGCTGATTTTTTAGCTAGTGGTAAATACAAACAGCATCTCAAATGTGCAAGAAAACAATATCAAGAAAATTTACACGTATTTTGTACACTTTTAAGACAAGCGTTGGATCATCACCCACAATTGAATGGTTGCTATCAATTAACGCATCCGCAGGGGTCATTTTTGTGTTGGTTAACATTACCAGTACGAGTGTGTGCTTATCGTGTATATGAAGATGCTTTGCAACACGGCATAAGCATATTACCGGGTCGTTTATTTGCAACAAATCATCAGTTTGAGCATTGTATTCGCTTTAGTTTGGCCAACTTTCATGACACTATGCCATGGCGTAAAGCCATTACCGAATTAGCCGCAATTATTGTGAAACAGCTGAAATGAACGGCGATTAATCGCATTGCTGTGTATATTGGATACAATAAATGTTATTACAGCATCAATGTATTATAAATAACTCAAACAAGAACATAGAAACGTGCTAAAAATAACAATAATACTCGTATGTTCATCACTCCAAGGAATTCTACTATGATCAAACAAAGCCTACTTGCATTCGCGGTTATTACTGCACTAGCTGGATGCTCCAGTGAACGCAGTCAATCGCAAGCTAGTAATGTAGAAAGTTCGGCAAATCAAGTCGTCAGCAGAGTAAGCGTTGATAAAGTGGTTACGCAATACACCCGTAATTTTATACAACATCAACCTGCACTGGCGACCTCATTGAAATTGACTGATGATCTATATGGTTCATACGCCGACCGATTACCAGACTATTCGGTGGCGGGTATGCAAGCATTACAAATTGATATGAATAAGGCTGCAGAACAGCTAAAGCAACTTCAGAGTAAAAACTTATCAGGTAATGACAGGCTGCATGTCAGTGTTAACGAAGTTATTGCGCGTTATTATGCAGGGGATGCAAAGTTCAGTGGCGGTTACATCGATACATGGGGTGGGCACTTACCTTTTATAATTAATCAGTTAGCAGGCCCTTTGGTTGATATACCCAACATTTTGAAAGATCAGCATGGTGTAGCAACAGCGTCAGATGCAGCAAATTACATTAAGCGCTTATCGGCGTTTGCAATATTGACAGAACAAGTGAGAGAAAAGGTACTTGCGGATGCAAAAAAGGGCATAGTGTTACCTAAACCTTTATTTGAAAACACCTTTGGCTATTTGAATAATTTTACAGCCCCGAACGCGTCTGACCATCCATTAGTGAGTTCATTTGCGACAAAACTTGCAGCTGTTGACTCGATTGATAAACCTGCGCAGCAGGCTTTATTGGCAAAAGCGCAGCACATTGTTGAGCAAGAAATTTACCCTGCATTTAACAAAGTGGTTAAAACAATGCAGGTACTTGAACTAAAAGCGCCTACAGAGGTTGGTATTTGGGCACAGCCCAATGGTGCGGCTTTTTATCAGCATGAAATTACCTACCTTGCTGATTCGGATATGACTGCAGAGCAAATTCACGACATCGGCTTGCAAGAAGTTGCACGCATTACGCAGCGTATGGATGAAATACTTAAAGAAAATGGTTATAGCAAAGGCTCAGTGAGTGAGCGTATGCAACAGTTAAATGATGAACCACGTTTTTTATATGATGACACAGATGAAGGGCGTGAAAAGTTATTGACTTTCTTACGTGGTGAAATTGAGACTATTAATGCCAAGGCACCAACGTTATTTTCAACTTTACCGCCACAAAAAGTAGAAGTAAGGCGTATCCCGAAAGCAGTAGAAGCGGGCGCTCCTGGTGGCTATTACAATGGCCCGTCACTTGATGGTAGTCGTCCTGGGGTATTTGCAATCAATCTAAAAGATATGAAAGCGGTTCCGAGTTTTGGCATGAAGACGTTAACTTACCATGAAGCTGTACCGGGTCATCACTTTCAAATCGCCCTGAACATGCTGCAAACAGATATTGGTTTAATGCGACAAAATGCATCGTTTAATGGGTATATTGAAGGTTGGGCACTTTACTCTGAATTAGTTGCCTATGAAATGGGCATGTATGAAAATGACCCTTTTGGTGACTTAGGGCGATTGCAAGCAGAAGCGTATAGAGCAGCGCGCCTAGTTGTTGATACAGGGCTACACTACAAAAAGTGGACTCGCCAGCAATCGATTGAATACTTTGCGCAAGCAACCGGCTCTGCTATGAGCGATGTAACAGCGGCCATTGATCGCTATATTGCTTGGCCAGGACAAGCGTTGGGTTACAAGTTAGGGATGTTAAAGTTTGTTGAGTTGCGCAATAAAGCGAAAACGGCATTGGGTAGTCAATTTGACATCAAAGCGTTTCATGATTTAGTGCTATTAAAAGGCGCACGTCCGCTTGCAATTGTAGAAGCCGATGTCGACCAATGGATAAAAACGCTTGGCAATACTTAATACCCAGTGTGAATTTTATTAACGGGGGCTTTGCCCCCATTTTTATTTAAGGAAACCCAGTGAAACGACTTTCTTTATTTGCGTTATCAATGATTGCGTGCAACGTACAAGCAAATTTACAAGATGCTAGCAAAAGGGTCGCTGACTACGCGGTGGATACTTATCAGCAAACGCAAATACACACACTCGCGAACATGGTGTCATTTAAAACAGTCAATAAACAAGGTATTAAAGCGCCTGAAAATCCACAGTTTATTGGCTTTAAACAATTATTGAAAATGAAAGCTGCCGAACTTGGTTTAGATTATCAAGATCTGGGTTATACCGTATTAATTGGACTGGGACAGCAGCGTGAGAAGGTGACCATTGTAACACATGGTGATGTGCAGCCAGCAGATGCAAAAAAATGGCAGAAAAGCCCTTATTTACTCGATATGACGTCACAGCCAGGCAAACTAATTGCCAGAGGCACCGAAGACGATAAAGGCCCTATTGCGACAGCGCTGTACGCAATGAAAGCAATAAAAGACAAAGGCATTGCGCTAGAAAACCGTTTGGAACTGATGATTTATTTGGCTGAAGAGTCGGATTGGGCGCCGCTTAAAGCGTTTATGAAAACTTACCAACAGCCTAAATACGCTATAACAATCGACGCAAGCTACCCTGTAGTGGTTGCGGAAAAAGGCTGGAGTTTAGTGACTCCGACATTTAATGCTACATCCGCGCAGACAGGAGTTTATGTATCACAATTAACGGGGGGCGCTTTTAAAAGTCAAATCCCAGAGGATGCGAGTGTTGTTTTGCATAATGCAAGCGAGGGGGTGATCACACAGTTAAAAGCAAAGGCAATGCAGCTAAGTGCAGCTAAATTTGCGTTTAATGTGGTCGCAGATGGGATAAAAATTTCGAGTAAGGGGGTATCAGCCCACTCCTCAGAACCAGCTGCTGGTGTCAATGCGATAGCTTACTTAGCAGCGTTACTCTCAGAGGTTGAACTTGAAAAGAATAGCGATGGCCAAGCACTCACCTTTGTAGGACAACTCATCGGCTTAGATTTACATGGTAAGCAATTTGGTAATATAGCTTATGAGCATGACTTTATGGGGCCTATGACAGTGTCGCCCACACTCATTGAGCGCAGTGGTAATATTGTGGAAGTGGCTATTAATTTACGCAGACCTGTTGGCAAAGAGAAAGCAATATTGGCGCATCAAATTAGTACCGCGGTGACAAAATGGCAGCAACAACACGGTGTGACACTTGCGAATATTACGGTTGATATAGGCGAACCGATGTTACTTGATAATGCCCCTCATGCACAAAAGTTACTCGATATATTTAAATATTATACCCAAGATGAAGATGCAGGGTTTGTATCAATTGGGGGGGGAACTAACGCCAAGCTGTTTGATAATGCGGTGAGCTTTGGTCCATCCATGCCCGGTAAAAAATATACTGGTCATTCTGAGCATGAATATTTAACGGTGGAACAAATTAAGTTAAACCTACGTATGTATACAGCAATGATGATGGAGCTGGGGAATATGTAACTGACTGTTATCGCCAGTTAGCCTGAGCGCGCTAACATCTGTAAAGCCAGCATGCTTTGTTAAAGTATGCTGGCTTTTTTGTATCTGGTAAATAGATGATATATAACCTGTAATTGACTGTAATACCCAAAAAACGATTTACTTGCTAAAACCATAGTCGAGCATAGGGGCACTATGCATTAACCATAGCAGGAGCAAATTATGTCGGATTCAGCAAGTAATGAGCAAAAACCGTCTCAGCGGGTGTTAAAAGCGGTAATGGGTCAAGAGGAAGCACTTGGCCCATTTTCTAATTTACCGGGAGTGTGGAAAAATACGGGGCAATTTAGTGGTCATGGTTGGAATATGATAGCGCTACCGTTTCCTACTGGTAAACTTGATTATCGGCTTTTAAATAATCAGTATAATGAAACACTTACCTTCCAATTGGTGGATAAAAACGTCCCGAACCGAGGTATGAATGGTGACCAAGAAGTAGAAACAATCGATTATGTGCAGCAAATAGAACAAATTGCAGCAGCTGATTTTCCTGATTCAGGGCTTGCTGGTGGATCTGGGCTTGCTATTCATCATGAACCGGGGCTGTGGCTGTATATGAAAAACCATACCACGGATGATCTCAATATCGCTCGATTATCAAGTATTCCCCATGGTGATTCGTTGATGGCGTTAGGCCAAAGTGCACAAAGTAAGACTGGGTTTGAAATCCCCAAGATTAGTGGTTTACCGATAGGAGTTAATGATAATTTAGAAGAAAATCCATATTTGATACCTTACTTACATTTTCATAAACATTTATTTGAAAATGTGTTCGACCCGACGCAGCCTAATGATTTGCTAAATAAAGCAATTTTGCCTTTTTTCCAACAAGGTAAAGTGGCTAATGTCACACAGTTGAAAGTAGACTCTAGGCTCGCCAGCGGTGGGGTCAATAATATTCCATTTGTGGTACGCCAAGCCAATGCCGGTCAAGTTGAAGCAACACTTTGGATATATGAACTGACAGAAAAGCACCCAAATGGTGAGCCTAAAATGTTACTGCAATATTCACAAATTGTTATGCTTGACTTCTTTGAGAGACGGGATGGTCAAGGCTTAATTAAATGGCCACATGTGAGCATTAATACGCTTGAAAAACAGCCAACAAGTTAACTTGCTGAATACAGAGTGCCTCAGTATGGTTGTGGAACACGATTAAGTGAGCCATAGCTTTGTTTTTTGGTACTCATATTGAACATGGTTTTCAAACACCGAATTCTGTAGTTTTTATATAGCAAGGTGTCGCTATGAATTTCCTGATAGGCTTATACTTTTTTTGCATCTGCTACCTCTGCCGAGAGGTCTGGATGCAGGTGACTTAAAACGTTAAACTAATTGAGTTTGAATACTTTTATTTAAGGCCGGAGATGACCAACAAGATACAACCGAGTAACCATGGCTTTGTTGATGATGTGTCAATTTTGATTGCGCAAGCAAAACAACGCACAGCAATTGCAGTAAATAATGAACTGACGCTACTGTATTGGCATGTTGGTCAGCGGATCAGCCAAGAGGTGCTTGCAGGAGAGCGGGCAGATTATGGCAAACAGGTTGTATCTACTTTATCTAAGTCGCTAACAGCACAATTTGGTAGAGGTTGGGGTCAACGCAACTTAATGCAAATGGTTAAATTTTATGATGTTTTTAGAGAGTTATCAATTGTGCAGACAGTGTCTGCACAATTGAGCTGGAGCCATTTTGTTATTTTAAGTAACCTCAGGTTTGGATAAGGGTTTTGGAATAGAAAATATTGTTGTAAACAAACTTACGTACAATCCAATGATGATATTTTGTTCAATATCAAGGCGCTTTTATGCAGTAATAGCGGGCTATTACAAATGAAAGCAACGCCGAGAGTGAGAAAAATAGCTTTATTGGGCAAATTCACTTATCCAGAGCTGAGGTTAAGTAGTATTCATGACCCGATAAAGCGTGATTTCTATACTACGATGGCAATTCAAGAACGTTGGTCAACACAGACACTTGATGAACGAATTGGCGCTGTTATGTTTGAACGCACAGCCATAGCCAAAAAGCCAGATGATGCTATTGTGTCTGAGCTGTCAGAATTGCGTGCATCAGGGCAATTTAATCAAGAATTGGTGCTGAAAGACCCTTATATATTAGACTTTTTAGAGTTGAATGATCGTTACTTAGAAAAAGATCTTGAAGATGCTATTTTACGTGACATTGAGCAATTTTTATTAGAACTTGGATCTGGTTTTACCTTCATCGCCATACAAAAGCGTATTCAGATAGACAATGATGATTTTTATATTGATTTATTGTTTTATAACCGCAAGTTAAAACGCTTAGTAGCCATCGATTTGAAGCTTGAGAAATTTAAGCACAGCCATAAGAGCCAAATGGAACTGTACTTGAGTTGGCTCAATAAATATGAAGTAGAAGAAGATGAAAATCCACCTTTAGGGATCATTCTGTGCACCAGTAAAAAATAAGAGCAAATCGAATTGTTAGGCATGGAGCAAGGCGATATTCATGTTGCCGAGTACCTGACTAATTTAGTCTCTATGGAGCAACTGGAACAGCGCCTCCATCATTCTATAGCCAAAGCAAAACAGCGCTTAGATTTACACCATAAAGATACATAGAAAACGCTAAGCTAGTTGCCTTTAAGAGCGCTATCAGCTTGTTCAAGATCGGGTAAACATACTACGGTGGGTTTTTTATCAAGCGGAGTGGGTATTTGGGCAAGCATGGATCCCAAACACCTCATCCTCAGTTTTGGGATGACGGCAGGGGGAAGTTTTGAGCTGAATTTAGTAAAAATGCTTAGTAATCGAAGTGCTGTTACACATTCCGTCGTCCTGAAAAGTGAGGTACGAACTTGTTCAGGAACCATACAACTTAACACCGTTTTTTATATAGGTAGAAGTGGGCATTTGGCTAAGTATGGCTCCTAAATATTGAACACCTAAGTGTTACCATTAAACGCACGTTGTTTGCGCATCGTCATGAAATTACATACTATGTTACCGTTTTGTTATAAGGAGAGCCAAGCAGTTGCTGGGCGTAAGGACAATGTCAGTACCTAATTATCAAGCATTTATGCAACCATTATTGCATGTTTTAAATGCGCAGTACCCTCACCCTGTGAAGCTGGGTGAGATTGAAAATAAAGTATATACTCAGCTTAACCTCACAGCTGAGGAATTGAAACAGCGCATACCCAGCGGTAAACAAACCTATTCAAATCATCGCTTAAATTGGGCAAAAACCTATTTAGTACAAGCGGGGCTTATCACACAGCCGAAGCGTGCCTATTGTGTTATCAGTGATGCTGGTAAAGCAGCTTTGAGCTGTGGTGAGCAAATAAATAATGCATATTTAAAGCAATTTTCGTCGTTTAAAGATTTTGTTCAGCGTTCAAAAAAAGCCAATGTCACATCCTGTGAAAGCGAGACGCAAAAGCCGGTGGAGAATGATGAGCAAACCCCACAAGAGGTCATCGAATCAGCTGTTGAAACAATGAATACTTCATTACGTGATGAGTTACTTAATTCAATATTGGCAGCCAGCCCGCTATTTTTTGAAAACCTCGTGGTCGATTTAATGCTGGCTATGGGTTATGGCGGCTCCCGTCAAGATGCAGGGCAAGCCACCCAATATACGCAAGACGGCGGCATTGACGGTATTATCAAAGAAGATAAGCTCGGCCTTGAAATGATTTACTTACAAGCTAAGCGATACACTGATAAAACGGTTGGCCGGCCAGATATTCAAGCCTTTGCGGGGGCACTTGATATGCATCGTGCAAAAAAAGGCGTATTTATCACCACCAGTGGTTTTAGTAAAGAAGCTAAAGCATACGTAAACATGATTGAAAAACGCATTGTGCTAGTCGATGGCGAGCAGCTTAGCGCACTGATGCTCAGCCACAATTTAGGGGTGAGTACTAAGTATCGATTTGAAGTTAAAGCACTTGATAGTGATTACTTTTTAGAGTCATAAATATAATGCTCACGTTTTAAAGTCACCATGGAATGAATAAAAACAATAAAATAGGAGGTAAATATGACTCAAGCAGAATATCTCGGTAGAGTAAAAAAAGGGAACAATGATGATCCGGTAATTAGCGAAATTAATTGGTTAATATGCGAGATCTACCTCCCCGCACATAATAAAATGAATAAACTGAGTAAATTGACCCGAAGCCTATCGGTGTTATTTGTTATTTGGGCTTTGACCTTGTTAAGTTACTTTTGTGCATCCGAACTGTTTAAAGATTTAGCGATATTCTCGCAAACTGTATTGTGGGATGGCTATGACTTTAATTGGATGATATTGAGTAGCGTCCCCTCTATATTATTAGCTATTGCAGTAACCTTCAGAAATTTCCCCTTTAATAGCAAAAGTGAAAAAGATAAATGGCAGAAAACACAATCTTGTATGTTATGCCTATTTAACGTGCCTTTTTTTGTGATCTTATTGTTTGAGTTCAGTAAGGAAACTGTGGCTGTCGCCGGGTTATTATGCTTTGCTGGCTTCTTTATCACTTATATGTGTAATAGGCTTTTTGGTTATACCTCAAGCTCAATTCGCAACCAAACGCTTGTTCATCACTTGGAGCGCTTAAAGCGTGAATATGAAATTGCGTGTAGTCAGGGTAATAAGACTGATTTACCTTATATACAAGAGCAAACGTTTGCACATTTATTTGAAATTATTGAGCAAGGCACCAACCGAAGAGACAAAGAAGTGATGGGCGACCATTATAAAGTACATGATAGCGCGGTGAGTTGGATTAAGGGATTAAGGAAGTAACATGGCTACGAAATATTTATTAGATTTAATTAAAGAAGAATATCGTGACGACTTTATCTCTTTGGATACGCATGAAGATCAAGAATACAAAGAGTTTTGGCAATTTGAAGCACGAGATAAGTTGCTTGAAAAGCTGCAAAACTTTGTTTTAGATGCACAAGCTTATAAAAGTAGTCGGGTTAAAGATAAAAATAAAACTTGGCTCTCACACAATGCAATATTAGTGAATGGTACAAGAGGAACAGGTAAAACGGTTTTTTTAAGAAATTGCCAAGCTATGTGGCGGGTACATTGTCAGCAAAACACGAACTTTGCGACATCCAGTATTTATTTTCTGCCCGCAATAGATCCCACTATGCTGATTGACCAAGATAACTTTGCCAATGTGATCATAGCGCAAATTTACAGTGAGGTAGAGTCGTGTCTTACTGGTGAAGCGAGCCATTCACCAATACGTGAAATCGATGAAGCAACTAAAAGTGGCTTTTACAAGGCATTACAGAAACTGGCTGATTCATTAGGAAAAAAGGAAGAATTTGACGGCTGTACAGGCATAGATAAAATCTTGCAATATAAATCGGGGATCAGTGTTGAAAAGCATTTTCACAGTTATGTAGAAAGTGCTTTGCATATATTGGGTTGTAATGCTTTGGCGTTACCCATTGATGATGTTGATATGGCACTGGGTCGGGCTTATGAAGTGGTTGATGAAGTTAGACGTTTATTAGGCTGCCCATATATCATACCCATTGTGAGTGGTGATTACAGTCTTTATGAACAAATGGTGGGTATTCACTTTGATGAAAAAGCGTACAGGAAAGATACTCAAGATGGATTACAAGTAGAAAAAGGGAAAGAACTCGCTGGTGATTTAACCAAGGCCTATTTGACCAAGGTGTTCCCGAGCCAAATGCGGATCACGCTACTACCGATACACTATATTTACCCGACACTGCGCTTTAAAGCTGCGCCAGATAGTAGTGCACCAGATAAAAGTATGCGAGATAAACAAAGTCAGTATTATGAGTATCGTGATTATGTTAAAAGTATTTACGCTGAATTTTACCCGCTTTGTTTAAACGAAGAAGTATTACATCACTGGCCCAAACCTGAATTTGCCCGTGAATTTACACAACTGGCGCGTGCTATTCCACCTAATGAGTTAGTGCTGGCAAAGACGGATAAATCGCTAAGCTATAAACTGTGGAAAAACTACATCAACTGGGCTGAGCAAAAACAAGAAGGCCTAGCGTATACCAATGCAAACTCTTATTTAACCTTTAAAAATGGCTCTGAAAATGACTTGTTTAATATATTGGATTTACCGAGTTTTAATCCAAAGAAGCAGATTAAACAAGATCATATTCAGTGGGCGGACAAGCGGTTCTTACGTTCTCAAATGCATGCATTGGGTATTGAAAGTAATCAAGAAGCAGCAGAGCTAAAAGGTGATAAGGGCGTTGATGGCTGGAAAAAAGATAATGTAGCGTTACTGAAGGCGGCATTTACCTATACCGATAGAGCACTTATGAGTATGCCGCCGCTGGAGTTCTATCACCCTAAAAGTATGGTGTCTAAACAGCTGCAAATTTCTACTACAGCTGATGTAGCAGCGACTTTGCAGCCAACCAAAGGTGTCGATGGCTCAGTTGCTAAAAAAGAGCAAGAGCAAACAAGAGTTGCTAGCTGTAGTTTGGATGGACTCTTGGTGACCTTATATACCCAAGAAGATGCGTACTCAACGTTAGTAAATAACTATCGGTTTGTTTGCTTAAGCAGAGCGTTTGAGGTTTTGCTGTATTCATTTTTAATGCCTGACAGTGGGTTAAAGGTGGCAGATAACGTAAGAGGCATTTTAAATCGCAGGCCTTTTTATAGCATCTTTAATATGTCACCAACAAAAGCCCTTGAAGATGAAAGTATTGATGATCAAGGTGACAGAATTGAGGATAAAGATGAGTTGACGTTTGTTCGTAATATGGATAATTCGGGTGCGATTGGAAAAGATGCCATTTGTGATGTGCTTGAAGTTGAAATTTTAAACTGGCGTAATAAACACCAAACCTTGTTTGAGGGTATAAGCGGTGAAAAACTCATTCCCATCTTTGCTTATATGTTTAATAAGACGTTTACCGCATTTCATTCGTTTAGATTTAATAATTTCATTAAAGGGAGCATTAAAGGGAGCATTAAAGGGATCATTAAAGAGAGAAATTACGAGAACGAGTATTTGACCGATCATATAAAACGCTTTGAGTATATGCTCGTTAATGCCGCTCATACCGCAATGATAGAAAGTACAGCCGTGCACGCCAGTGTTGCAATTACACCACGAGAGGAAACGATTAGAGATCCTAAAGAATTTAGAAAATACGACCGAACGCTCGGTCGAAATACCGCCCTTTTAGAAGCGCAGGAAGCGGATGAAAGCAGCGTCAAGCGATTATTTATCAGCAGTTTAAAGGATCACCCGCTGTTTACTTTAATAAGGGCAGATGAGACAAATGACTCGGCTGTTCCACCAAGAGTGAAGCTGGGAAAAGCTCAAGAAGAGAAGCAACCAGAGAAGACAGGAAAACGTGATGTTAGAGCACCAGCTACTCTTTTAGAGTTAGTAGAAGCCGAGGCTTCGTTTGAAGAGCGTCGAGGTGAGAGAATAATTTCTATTCATTCGGATAGCATAGTTACGAGTATTGAAGCCTACATTTTGAAACATGACCTTCACAGCTTAGCTCTGTGTCGGCCAAACAATTTGACTGAAATGAAAAAGCGCATTAAATACAATTCAGCGCTAGGTGAATTGTATTTATATTTAGATGAAACTACGGAGTTAAACTTTGACTCACTTAAAAAAGTGAATGGAGATTTCATTAATAATGTTTTAGTGGTGATAAAAGAAGTGGTTGAGAAGCATCAATCATGATTTTAATTAACGATGTTCAGCTGTGTGATATTGCCTTTTTATCCTCTGATAGCGCGATTGAACAATTGCATAAAAAGGGTGAATTGGGGCATGCATTTTTCAGCAATTTGACGCGTTACATTGCAAATTATCAGCCCTATATTCAGCGTAACTTACGTAAAGAAGATATTTTAAATCAGCTGCTTGCATTTGGGTATGATAAACCTGGAGTAACCATTCAGTCGGTATTATCTCGCTTAGCCAATACCTTTTTAGAGTGGCAGGGAGATCATTTTGATGTAAAGCCACATAAGCTAGAACAATGGTTAGAGCTGTTGTCACTAGTTGATGGCAGTTGGATTATTGCGCAAGCTTACACGGATATAGCACAAGACTATCAGATTGGCGATCACGATATTATAGAGTGCGTGAGTTCACGGCAATGCCCTCATGCATTTACCAATGAAGAACTACAAAAGCCATATGCTGACAATCATGTGCATTTAGGTGGGCATGGTCACATAGGGCCGTCATTACTGAGCTTTGCGCTATATGGTGAGTCGCTGCCAAATACCGGTTGGCCTACACGACCTGAATATACCTTATTTGAGAGCGGCCACTATGCAAAGGATAGCTTACCACGCTGGTGCGATGTGTTAGGTGGTCAGTTAATTGAGCGTGCTTTTACAAGTGAGGGAAGTGATACGCCAATTGATACGTCCGTGACTCAATTTGAGCCGTCTACTCAGTTGGGTTTATATTACTTACGTACTCAAGGCGCATCTAACTTGGCACAAAAAGCGTTTATGAGCGCACATAAGCGGCCAATTCGTTCTGATAGACGTTGGTTGTTGTTTTGCCTAGGGGTGCTTAATACGTCAGCGCCCAACATGGCGGCACAATTTGTGCGAGTAGCAAATGTCCTGCGTAATTATATGGTCGTATGGGGGACGGGGCTGAGTCAGTTTGTGGAAACATCTAACTTTAGTGCTAGAAAACAGCGAAATCGGCTTAATCAAACGACCCACATGCTTGATAGTTTATCTGCGGATATTGAGCAAAGCACTTTTCGGGAGTTTCGTATTGCGCCTAATTTGCTATTAGATAAACAAGCAAAGTTAGACTCCAAGATACTTCACTTAGCTTTGTCATCAGCCTATAAACACGCTTTAGCTGAAAATATCCATTTTGTGGTGCACTTTTCTCGTAGTTTAAAGCACCATGGTATCAAGCGTGACGATCGTTATCATAAGCCGCTTAGGGCTCAGATAAAACAACAAGTGGGCGCATTGCAGCGGTTTAAGGGCTCGGTCACTTTTTCGGATCAAGATGTTCAAACATTTAATGCAAATCGGCTTTTAAAAGCACCGCAAAGTATTGATTTACGCAAAGCTATTCGTGGATATGACGTAGCAGGCAATGAAAATGACTTGCCTATAGAAGTGTTTGCTCCCGCACTGCGGGTTATTCGAAGTGCAAAATATCCAACGGTTGATATTTTCAGTAAACGTTTTCAACGACCATTTTTAACGGTGCATGCAGGGGAAGATTTTAGCCATTTATTATCTGGGTTAAGAGCCGTTGATGAAGCTGTTTACTTTTGTGATTTTAAAGCGGGTGATAGGCTGGGCCATGCACTGGCTTTGGGCGTTATACCTACACTTTGGGCAAATAGGCAGCGGGTGGCCTATGTGACTTTGGGAGATCATGTAGATAATTTGGTATGGGGATATCAAAAAGCATTGGAAGTGGTTCAAAAAGCCCCGCGTTTTACTGGGGTGTTACATTTATTACAAGAAAAAATTAACTATTGGTCTGGCAAACTACATGAAGAGGATGTTTATACCACTCGTACTCTTTATGAGGCATGGAAATTGAGACGCAATTGTCCTGAGACATTGAAATTAAGTGCAGAGCATCATGCCATTCCAGAGGTGCACGCTTTAAACCCAGGTTATCAGCATTGGGTTGTGGATTTTAACCCTAAGCAGGCTGCTTCTCTGTCTGAAAAAGAAATGACGTTATGGAGAAAGTATATTCTGGCTCATGTGAGACAGGATGCATACTATCAATTAAGAAAGACCCCTGTCATTATTGATTGTTTAGCCAAACAAAGTGGAGAGCCTTATCGCGTTGATGAAGGGCGATTTTATGACTCTATATCGGCCGCAGAATTAGAATTATTTGAAGCTATTCAAGATCTTCAAATGGAAAAATATGCAGCACAAGAAATAATGATAGAGGCGTGTCCAACATCAAATATATATATCGGTCGATTTGAGCACTATCATGAACATCCTATTTTTAGGTGGGACCCACCAGAGCAAGCATGGTTAAATACTGGGAGCAAATTCAACCGATTTGGTTTACGAAAAGGCGCTGTTCCAGTGTGTGTTAATACTGATGATGCTGCGCTAATGCCAACCACAATTAAAAATGAGCATCGCGTCTTGCAAAAATCGGCGGTAGAACATTTTGAAGTCGGCATTAATAAAGCACAAAGCTGGATTGAGAAAATTCGAGAAACTGGAATGAATACATTTCAACGTAACCATCTTGAGTGGGTGAATAAATAAGAGGTCATTCACTCTCCTAATTTAAATAAGAGAGTATATGGAATTATTTACATTTTTAAATGCGCTAGATAAAGACTTAATCGCTAAAAATACCAAAATACACCTCGCTGTTAATAATGGAGATGAGAATCCGTTAGATATGTATTTTGCTGATAGGTTTGACGCATGGCAAGCGGTGCAAAATAAGCAAAACTTTAATCGCCATTATATTGTGGCATTAATACAACTGCCCGAATCAAATACTTGGCTATTTATTGGTGCCTACCGTGTTATTGCCAACCGCTGGGCGAATGATCATTATGTGTATACGACAGAAAAATTAAAAGGCACAAGTGATTATGCAGGCCGGTTGAAAGTCGCGTTTCAGCGTACAGGCAGGCAATCTTACCTATTGGCAGAGAATTGGTGCGACGATATGACGGTGCATACATTAATGCCAGAGCGATTGGCGGTTGAGCATTTCAAAGGGTATCAATTTACAAAGCTGTCAAAAGCGCATCTAGATATTATTGTGAAGCAACAAGTACAAAGTTGGAAAACGGCATTAGAAAGTGTGTCTGGGGTGTATTTAATTACCGACCTAGCAAGTGGTAAGCATTATGTTGGAAGTGCAACGGGTTGCGAAGGTATTTGGCAGCGTTGGTGTGACTACTCAAAGCATGGTCATGGATACAATGAACGTTTAATTGAGGTATTGGAGGTTCATGGGCCTGATTATGCTCATCACTTTCAATTTAGTATATTAGAAATCGCAGATACGCACATGACTGCGGATTATATTCGCACACGAGAAGCTCATTGGAAAGATATATTGGGTAGCCGTGTTTTTGGATATAATGGCAATTGAGTAATTCAATATTGATGACTTGCAGGTAAGTTATATTTAAGGTGCTAACGTTAACGAGCAGAGCTACAATATATAAAAAAAGGAATCAATATGACTGGGTTAATCGCCCCCGAAGCAAAAGTCGCTGGTAAAGTTTTTTCGGCGTTAAAAAAGCGCTCTGAGCAACGCCAGCAAGAGCAGATCCTGTCGATGTTAGAGAGCAACATGCTGTCTATTGAACAAGCAAAATTAAAAAGCCCGAGTTACTTGGCGTGTATAATTCGTACGATTGAAGCTGTGGAGCGCGCATCTGTTGAAGCCAAAGTGAATGCGCTAAAAAACTTATTTATTGTTAGTGAAACCCAAGGAATTATTGAGCACCAACCTGATTTTTATCAAGAAATATTGGCGATTTTTTCTGAGCTATCTTATCGCGAGATCATGATTTTACACTATTTGTCGGAAGGGGGCTTACCTTACACTGACGACTTACACGTTAAAGAACCAGAGCGAGTGGCTGATGATGACAGTTTACCAAACCCGCATGAGCAATACTCAGACGCACTCGATCATTGTGTACGAGAACTCAATGTAAAAAGGGATGTAGTGGGTGCATTACTCGGTAGATTGTCACGCACTGGGTTAATTGGTAATGCTGAAGAATGGACCTCTCTAGTCTATTTTTTCACCCCCCTTTACCGTGATTTAAAGCTGTTTTTCTCGCATGAATATTACCAATCTTAATGCGCTATTCACACTTGTTTATTAGTGGTGCACGCTAAGTTGATGCTTGAAATTTATTTGGTGTATGAGCTTGTTCAGAATGCGTCTGATTAATGGTAAGTTGAACGTATCTATCGTGGTGTCAGAACCACTCAAAAACACTAGAAAGTTAGATAAAAAACGGTGCTAATTTAGCACCGTTTTTTCAAGTATACAGCTCATTTGTAAGCGGAGGAATTATGACTTATTGCATAATAATTATGCTTTCCCATTTGGGTTGAGTGTTTTAGAAATCAAATAAATCAGTTGTTCCTTATGCGCAGCGCTGACCGTGTCACCTTTACGGCGCTTGATCATATCTTTAATTTCTTTCAGGTTGTAACGGGCCAGTGCTTGAATGCTTTGCTGGCTTGCACCTAGCTTGTCGTTATTGGCAATTTTTATTAAACGATTTACATATTCACGTTGTAGATTGCGTCTAAAGCTATTAACGTCTTTTCTTGCATCGACTTTGAAAATCGCATTCGTCAATTCAGCAAATACTTCATCTAATTTAAATTCGTTACCATACAGTTCGGTATCTACAATACGTTTTAACACAACAGGGTGAAGCACATGATTGAGCACCGATTTTTGTGTGCGTAATGCCATATCATGAAACTTTGGATCTTCTGTTTTTGAGTAGTTAAAGAAGAAACGGCGTTGAGTTTGCAGGTGTTGTGCCAGCGCTTGATCGACAGAGAATGCATTTGGTGCGAACACAAAATTACTTAATGCTTGCATAGCACGTCGTTGTTCTTTTTCAGGCACGGGTGTGAATGGGGTCTTTGCATTTTTTTGACCCGCAAAATCACGCTCTACGTATACGCCGCCAATATAACGAGAAATTACACCTACATTGTTGTGATATTCACGGTTTAGTAGCGCGTAGTCGGTCACTAAGCCTTGATAAGATTCACCTTCAACAATAGAGCGATTTAATAAATCGGAGACCAGTATATTTACTGTTTCTAAACGATCGGTGGCGTAGCCGATTGCGTCATTTGATAAGTCATAAATATTAACGCGTGGGTCGATGGCTTTGCCTGGTGCACGCATATCATCCGCATCGTTGCCAAACGCATTACCCAGTTCAGTTGAGCGCGCTAAGATTTTATTTAAGCGTTGTTGCTCTGCGTGCGCATTGTCTAGTGCACTAGAGTAACCATATTCAATGGCCCAGTTATCATATGGGCCAGCCATAGTGGTGTAGTACAACCCTTGCTTCTTTCCATGCGGGGCAAAGTTAATCGCCGGATATTCCATGACAGAACCAGTCAGAGGAAGGTTGTCACTTGGCATAATTGATTGCACTTTGTCTTTTGAATGCAATTGGCTCGAACGCATATTGTGGTTTAACCCAAGCGTATGACCCACTTCATGTAGCACCAAATAATGTAAGTACTCGCTGATAAAGCGTGCTTTATCAGCACTGCTTGCTGAAGAGGCATTTAAGGCTGCTTGTCCAAATTGTGCTGATTCGAACAATGCTGAGTGGTCATGATGGTCGTTAGATGTTGTTGCTTGTGTGCCACTGAATAAATCAAGTGTATCTAAACGGCGTCTAAAGCTTGATAGCTCAAGCATAATATCTGACCCTAGGATCTGGCCTGTTTTTGGGTTTGCAAAACTAGGACCATAGCCTGAAAAGCGCACTTTTGGAGACGATGTCCAACGCATTACATTGTAACGTAAATCTCCTGCATCCCATTTAGCATCATCAGGCTGTACCTTCACTACGATGGCGTTTTTAAATCCCGCTTTTTCAAATGCAGGGTTCCACGCTAATGCTGCCTGTTTGATTGTGTCTCGGTATTCTAGTGGTGTGGTGTTCTCAATCCACCAAACAATGGGCTCTATCGGTTCAGATACTGCGGCGTTTGGATCTTTTTTCTCTAAGTGCCAGCGATTAATGACATCACGATATGGGGTCGGGTCTTGAAGTGATGTCATATCATATTTTGTTTGACCAAAATAACCAATACGGGGGTCATCAAAACGGGCCTTGAAACTATTTTCCGGCATAGGGACTAGGCTGTGGCGTACATGAATATTAATACTTCGATCGTCAGTAAAGGCAAAATCCGCGCTAGTTGGTCTGGTAACCGTCGGTCTTACTGGGGCACCGTTATCATAAACATATTCAATGCTTAAATCGGTATTTTTAGGGTAGTTATGCAGTGCTAAATATTTTGTTTTATCTTTGCTTAACTTACCAAGTGTCCGGCGTTTTCCCGGTTTCTGCTTGGGGTTTTTAGATGGTTTTATTTGCTTAAGGGCTTCTGTCAAAAAAATACTTTTGGCATCAATGAGGATATCACCGCTTTTTTCATCGTGTGCTTTAATCTTTACGCTGGCAACAATTGGGCGGTTAATATTTGCATCTTTGGCACCGCTAACTGCGTTGCTAGGAGCAAAATAAAAATGTTGATTTTCAGCGCGAATTTCAATGCGATTAAAGACGCGATTGAATGTATAAACAGTGCCGCCGCGGTAGTTTCCTCTGAACCCAAAGTCACCAGAACCATCTAGTATTTGGGCAAAGTGTATAAACTCGCTGTTCAGTTGTGATTCGTTTAACTGTAGTAAAACGGCGCCTGATTTATTACTTTGAAATAAGGTAAAAAGACCTTCGTGCTTAGTATGGTTTTTAGTGAGGTCAGCAATCGTTTGCTGCTTCTTATTTTCAGCTTTTGTGGTTTGTTTGTCAGATGCATAAGCTGGCAGGCTGCATAGTGATGTGCTGATGCATGCAGCAATGCCAAGTGCGATCGTTTTTTTATGAAAAGTCATAGATATTCCTAACAGGTACAATATCTAGAATATAACGTGTTATGAGCCTAATAGGTGAGAAAGTACGGCGAAATTCATAAAAATAGGGTGAACTGGGAAGCTTGAATATTAACTAACCGGATAATGATGATCAGTGCTAAACCAATCATCATTAAGGGTGGGTTGTATTGGGCTTCTCATTATTTAGTGTGGTTAAAATTTACCAGATGGCGGCCAGTTTGGATTATCTATTTCATCCTCACCCACAGCTGTATCTGCTTCCATGGCAATGGATTTCGGCACATTGTCTTTTGGGATCACCACCTCTACCAAGAAATTGGTATCTGGATTAGCACGAATTTCCTCCATAACATTGAGTAATTCTCCTAATTGACTGACTTTACGGCCTTGTCCACCAAAAGCATCGGTTAAATTGGCGATATTCCAACTTGGCAGCTCATTATAAGGGTACACTTCATCTAAGAGTGGGTCTTTATAATCGACTGGCGGTGTTCTAAAAGGATTTGGATTAACTAGGTATTGCTCAATACCATAAATGCCATTGGCAATAACAAATACCACCGTATTTTGTCCGTAGGCATGTTGATCTGCAACGGCCTGACACGTTTCATGAAATGCACCATCGCCCACTACTACAATGGCGCGTTTGTCTGGATAAGCGCATTTAACCCCGGTGCCAGCTGGCACCGAGTAGCCAATAGATAGCCAAGAAGCCTGCGCTACAAACCCATTTTGACTTGGAATTTTTACACTTTGGGCACCGATAAGTGGAAAGCCAGCATCGACCACCATGATATCATCTGTGCAAAGCCATTGGCCTAAAGTATGGTAAAAATTGTCATACCCGAGTGTGTTTTGAGCATGGTACTGGGTGGCTAAGAGGGGAGGCTGTTGTTTTAGTCGTAGGCCCGAAAATGGAGCGTTTTTTTGTATTTCGAGTTCAGAAAAAGCGACAATAAGTTGATCTAAATAGTCGCTAAGCTGAACTGATGGATAAAACTCAGCACCAACATGTACACCGTCATGGGCTGCCAAAATCGTTTTGTCGCTGCGTATGTCTTCATTACCTGTATCTTTTCCGGTGGTCCAAGCGCCAATACCAATGAGTGCGCCTTCATCACCAACCAGTGTATCAATTTCTTCATTTTTAAGTGTGACACAGCCTTCAAACCAAGGATGAGTTTCAGCAATGACAGACTTACTCATTGCAGACGTCACGAAATGAATATGGTTTGCCGGCAGTGTATGGCTGGTGTTGATCACATCTAACAAAGCCAAAAACTTATCTTGTAGTCCATAACGTTGTAGCTCTACGCCAGCCCAAAAAATACTTTTTGGCCGCTTTAACATCATATTAATGGTTGCTTTTGCTGCATTAGCCGCTTCACTGATGGTTATTGTGGCATTCACACCACTGCTGAGTTTTCCTGTTGGTTTTACGCAGGGGGTTCGCCACACATCTTCAGCGACTTCAAAATAGATAGGTCGCTTTTGAGTGAGCATAGCGGTAATTGCAGAGTCTATTTGAAAAGGGGCTTGCTGTGCGTTAGTAATACGCTCAGCGGCTACCGTAATAGGCTTAAACATATGAATATCAACAAATTGATACCCGGTTGTATGTGAATAAAGTAAACCAGTTTGTTTTGATATTTGATCTTCTTTATTGGTTGGTGCGCCATTAATAAGTATGACCGGGACTTGTTCAACAAATGAGCCCGCGATGGTATTTAGTAAGCTAAAAGCACCAACGCTATAGGTAACATACAATGCACTGACACCTTTTAGCCTCGCATACGCATCAGCAGCAAATCCTGCACAAATCTCATTAGCATTACCGGAAATAGTAATTGGCGTTTCTTTATCGGCTAAAATAGTATCGAGCAAAGCGGCTGTATAATTACCTGCTACGCCAAACATTTGTTCAACACCAATTTCTTCGAGGCGATCTTTTAAATAATCAGCAACACAATATTCATTGATAACGTTATTCATTGCAGCTCCTTGAATTGGATCAAAAAAGGCGGCAAAAATACCGCCTGTTATTGAGGGAAGTTATGGTTTGTCAAAATAGGTTAAATTCACCCCTATTACCGTGTGTTCGTCGAGGTGTTTATCAATTGGCGCATCACTTGCTGAAAATTGACCATCAATGTATAGGTTGATCAGTTTTGCTGAATTTTCTTCATATACAGCTTTGATTGCGGTTGAAGGAGAAACATGTGTTGTGCTTTCATATGCTTCACTTAAAGGCGCCAGTCCGAATCCACGTTCAAGTACCAAATCTGTTGAGCGCAGTGCACCTTCAACCCAACCTTGATAATCAGAAAATGCTTCACCGCAGGTGAATAAGTTAGGAAGAGGCTCAATTAAATCTTCCATGACTTGTCTGTCGTCTGCGCCTACGGCCCATTGGTGTACACCGTAGCCAAATTGTTGGCTCACAGGAATATCAAAATTTACGCTGCCTTCCCAAATTCGTGCACTGGTTAATATAGGCTCTGGCACATAGTGGGTATTGAAGATTTCTTTGAAGAACTTAGTTGCCTGTTGCACCACGGCAACTGAAGCGGGATACATGTCACTAGGGACATTCTCTACCGATTGTTCTTGTTTCGGGTTATGATAAAGTTCGCCTTTGTTTTGTAATGCACTCCAAAAGTTAATGTTTAAATAATCACAGTAAATGGTGAGTGCGGCGGGGCGTTCGTATTTTTGACTATTGACAGCATCAAGTTGATGTTGCACACTTTTACTGGGGTCGGTATCTCTTTCTTCATACATAAGTGCCGCTGCAAGCTCATCGTTTACCGCATAAAATGGATAAACAGATCCCGTGGGTAAGTCGGCAAAGTTGGGTCCAAACTCAACCGCCGGACGGCCTGTTATCCCTCGACCCCACCAAGCATTATCATAATATAGGTTAATTTTCAGCAATGGCTGATTGGACGCGGTTTGCAGTGTATTCCAGAGTTTTTCACTGTGCTCTTTAGGCAATCGATTAAATGCATTTGATTTTACAAACAAGCGTTCTAACGCTAAGCGTGGTAATCCTAGAATAACTTTTTCAGCATGGACTTGACTGCGATGTTCGCCCCCTTGTTCATCTATGTGGGTATAGTGCAATATATATTTTCCAGATGCCTCGTCGTGATCAATTTCTTCAATACTGGTCTGTAAGTGAATGCGCTCAGTACCAATCTGATCAACGAGTGCGTTAGGTAATGTACTAAAGCCATCCTTAAAAGTTCTAAATTGTACATCTGCAGGAAAATCTTCTAACAATTGATAAGCGACACCAGCATTCATTTTCGATAAAAAAGTGCCGTTGAAACCCAATACGCGATATAGCATGGTGATACATTCTTGGCTGTAACCCATATCTGAGAATAAGTCCCATAAAGTCCATTCATTCAGACCTTTATCTTGCCATTGACAATCTAAGCGAAATGCCTGCCAAAATTCAGGACCACGTACTTCAGGGCGCGCATCAAAATGTGGATTAGCTTGTAAAATTCGGTTAAATACTACATTGATGATGTCTTTCGGATTAACGCCTTGTTCAGATGGCGACAAATTGTACAATTCGGACCAAATAGCATAATTATCTTGCTGTGCATCTGTAACAGAGAAGCTCTCGCCACGAAAATATAGACGGTTGTTTCCATCACTGTTCATAGGAAAAGGAACTATTTGATCCTGTAGATCCAACGACAAAAAGAGTGCCATTAAATCATCCATTCCCTCGAATAAGAAGCGCATGCCGCCTTGCTCTTCTTTGACGGTAATGAACTCAGGTTGACCTTCTCCTGTATGTTGGTTTTTAAAGTTAATGAGGTCGGAGTCTAAGCGACCCCCTGTTCTATTTGAGCGTTCGAATATCGCGAAGTCTTGTGTTTTATGTTCTTTTTCTAACCGCCACGCGCTATATAGACCTGACATACCAGCACCAACAACCGCCACCTTTACCGATTTCGGGATCGTTTTAGACTTTATCTCGTTACCAAATTTATAATGGGTCATGATAGTTCCTTATATGGATGAGAGGAGATAACACATTGATGTAGATAGCTCCTTGTTGTTAATTTTTGTCCAGTGTTTCGATTTTTTTAGACTTGTAATTTTACCTTTTGTTTACAAGTTTTTGAGCATATAAACTTTAGTTCATACTTAACGAAAAAGTAATTACAGCAGGTTACATTTTTATATTTTTGCTTAGGTTATTGTTTTCTATTAAAAATATATTTTTATTTTAAATCAATGTACTATGTTTATCGGCATGTGTAGAAATAGTGAAAAGAATGAGCAGTCACATTACTTTTGTTATCCTAGTCATCGATTGATGATGAAGATAATTACAGAAGGAAACACTCAATACAGGTGGCTTCTTTGGTGATAAAACGTGCACTAAAGCAGTGTATTCCGTTATACCTTAAATATGCAGCTAACATGCTGGTTTACTACATCAAATAAGGGCAACCAATACGTAGTTGTGCCGCCTGTTTTTTAATAAATCCAATTAGGTATTAAACGCTAAGGACATAAAATGAAATTACCACTTTATCAAGTTGATGCATTTGCGACTCAAGCTTTTGAAGGTAACCCAGCTGCGGTTATACCGTTGGCAGATTGGCTAGATGATGTGCTATTACAAAAAATAGCGGAAGAAAATAACCTATCTGAAACGGCTTTTTTCGTTGCTCACGGGGATAGTTATCAGTTGCGCTGGTTTACACCATTGGAAGAAGTTGATCTGTGTGGTCATGCTACATTGGCCACTGCACATGTATTGTTTACACATTTGGGGTATGACCGTGAGCAGATTTGCTTTTTAACGCGCAGTGGTCCACTTTACGTTAGCAAGGCAACGGGCGGGTATTCAATGGAGTTCCCTGCGACTATGGTCCACCCAATTGATGCACCTGACGTTTTGTTAAAAGGGCTAGGTAATATGACACCTTGCCAAGTAAGAACTGGGTTTGACTATGTGGTTGTACTCGAGAATGAAGCAGCGGTGAACGCGTTGAACCCAGATTTTAGCGCATGGCAGCAGCTTGACAAACGAGGTGTTGTTGTCACAGCCAAAGGAGACCATGTGGATTTTGTGAGTCGCTGCTTTTTTCCTAAACTACGTGTAAACGAAGATCCTGTAACAGGCTCCGCACACTGTGAATTAGCACCTTTTTGGGCTGAGGTTTTCAACAAGACTGAGCTTGTTGGTAAGCAGCTTTCTGCAAGAACAGGTGTTGTTGAGTGCAATGTGAAAGGAGAAAAAGTGGTATTGTCAGGTCAAGCCATCGATTATTTGAAAGGTGAAATTAGCGTTTGATATTAATGTAAACGCTATGTTTGAGTGCTTTTAGAGTTTTAGTACACAATAAGAAGAATGTTAATAAGGATAAATATGTTAAAGAAATGTGGTGCTATGTTTGCTGGCACTTGTACAGGGCTTGACTATTCTTACATTTCATTAAGTACTAAACATACCTCTAGAGCCGATGCTTACCTTACTGTTGGTGCATCGTTATATCAGCACAGCACTAAATTTGATATTTGGCCTTATTTAGACTCACGGTACATTGGTGCAGAGCTAGATCAGCTGCGTATTTATGTAAAATAAGTGAGTAGATGATTGGTGTTAAAGCTGATGAAGTTTTAGTGCAGTAGGGTGTCACCTTTTATCAGATAACAGTAGAAGCTGGGTTTACGTAACCCAGCTTTTTTATTGCAGTATGGATATCTTATAGCTATTATTTAACACAGTCCCTAATACAACTGATATTATTTCGTTGCTTTATATTTTAGTGTGACATTTTGATAGGGGAATATGCCGCGAATACCAAAGTGCCATGTACCGCTTTGGGCATTGGTTAAGGTACATTGTTCATTGCTTCCCCAAAGGTATGGACGACAATCAAAGCTGAGAAAATAAGGCTTTTTATTATGTCGAACATACAAGTCGGCTTCACCTTGTCCCTCAATATTCACTTCTAAAGTATTATACCCTTCAGGAAGTTCAATAGAAAAACGTTGCCACCATAACCAGCCATTGATATCTGTAAATTCTCCTTCAATGATATCTTGGGCAGGCGTCGTATCAAGCTCAATCACAATGGGATCGTGATCTGAAGAGCGATAAGCATGCTCTGAATACAAACTTGCCTTGTGCTTATCAGATTTATACTCAGTATTATAGTCAAGTGCAGCTGGTTCATCTGCATTAATATGCCAATCAGATACGGCTATGACTTTATTCATAAGCTCTGTACTGGCAAAGGCATGGTCAAGGCTTCCAATACGTCCTTTATATACATATGAATAGTCAGCTGTATTGCCATTTAACTGTTGTTTGATATTGGTATATCCTTGCTCAGTGAAGGTACGAATAGGATCTTCTTGGGCATAGGCATTAATATCACCTAAGATCAATGTATCAGGATCAGATATGCCCGTTGGTTCAGTTGAAACCCACGCTGAGAGTGCTTTTACTGCATTGATACGAGTAAGGTTCCAGCAACCTTGCCCATCATTTTGGTCTTGATCTAACCCTTCAGCACGGCTACAGCTCCCTTTGGATCTTAAATGTGTAATAACCACATTGAACGCTTCTTGACTGGCCAGCGACTCAAAAGTTTGCATGACAGGTGGACGGTTCCCGTAATCAAATGGTTCGGCTTCAGTAAATGACGGATCACCTATTTCTTTGACTTTATTACTTCGGTATATGAGTGCCGACATAATGGCATCGCCACCGACTTGTGCGGTGTTCAAATTGACATAAGCATATTGGTTGGTGCTATCTTGTGCATTTAATGAAGAGGTTAAATCGGCCAGTGCACTGAGTTCATCAAAACCATCGTTCTCCATTTCTAAAATACCGATGATATCGGCATCTAGATCAAGCATAGCAGTGATTATTTTGGCTTTTTGACGGTCAAATTCTTCTTGAGTGTCGGCCCCTCTGGGCGTTGGAAATCCGCCACCTTGGCCGTCACCGTTAAAGTAATTTAAGACGTTAAAACTGGCAATACGCAAATCTCCCCGCTCGGCTACATGAGGAGCTTCAGTACGGAGATTCTGTTGTATAAAGTTCGGTTGCTGTACTGGGTGAATACGATACTGCCCGTACCCAAAGCCTAATACGCCTAGAATATTGTTGACTTTATCTCCTAGCCTCATAGTATTGTAAGCATCAAGTTCTGGGGTTGGATAGGGGATCACTTCTGGATTTTGAGTTGAAATACCATCATCGAGGGTCAGCTCTTTTTGCTTATTTTGTACTTCTAATGCATTAGCTGGCTCACCGGGTAGGGCGAGTTGAGTTGCTTGATACAGTCGCTCACTGGCGAGCTTCACTTCACCATAACGTTTTAAACCATATGTATCATTTACAATGAGTTCATTGGTCACATTAACCAACATACCTTCGTATGCTTCTAGGCTTGGAAGTACTGGCATGGTGATATCCGTTGAAGATACCGGTGCTGTGCCACAATTGGCAATACCATTGACAGAATTAATTTGAGTTTGTCCGTACTCTTCGTGCACTTTCCCTGAAAGTTTGATTACATCTCCAGCAGTCACAGTGGAGCCAGTATAGGCTACAAATATTCCTTCTGAAGTGAGAGGATCATTATCATACTGAGAGGTTTCTTCTTGTATGAAAAAACCTTTGAGTTGGTCGTCCCCTTGCAGTGCTGTTGTAACAACACCCTGTATCTCAACATATTCTCCTAATAATGGGCTCTCATCGGTGTTACCTTGAATTGTACTTATGAGTACATTGTTTTCGTTACAAGTGAGCGTCGGCGGTTCTGGTGGTTGTTCATTGTTATGTTTGCCAATATTAGAAAAGTCATCTTTTGCCAATGCTGTCCATTGTTCAGAAGGAATAAACGCGTCGCTATCGTCACTATCACCTTGTGAAATACTGCTAATGCGTATTAAAGTGCGATCTTTAGTGCTCACACCTGAATCAGACCAGCTACTACCAGGATCAACCCCTTTTTGGCCTAAGCTATCGATTGTATTACCTGCATTACTCAGTATTACGGCATCATCACCATTGTACCAACTGCCACCTGAGAGTAGTTGTGCTTTATTCGCAAGCTCTGCCGTTGCGCTAGTGTGTGCAATAACAAAGGTGGTATTTGCTGCTATGGAGCCTTCAAGGTTGATGGTTCTGCCTGCGGTCGTTTTACCATTGAAGTAATAAGAGAGTGCATAACCGTCTAAGTTAATGGTATCTGTGCCAGTATTATAAAGCTCAATAGCCTTATTATTACTACTGCCTTCTATATATTCAGAGATAATGAGTTGTGCATGTGCTGGTACGCATACTGCCGAAATGAGTGATGCTAAAATCGCTTTTTTTAACATTTTCTTATTGTTCCCGTGTTAGATTTATTATTTTGAATAGAAAATTTAGCGTAGATATTCTACTTTAATTTTGTTTCTAAAATGTGTCAAATGTTTTTATTTTGTTGTGTTTTTGGTTGGGAGTCTTGTTTTTTAGCATGGGATTAGAAACGTTTGGTCGGGCTGTGTTGGTATAGTCGCTGCCGGATAAGGTATGTATGGATTAGAGTGAAATTGTAGGATCTTACTTTTGAGTAAATTTGTCTATTTTAAGTATGTGCTGGTAAGTGAATAACTTTACATGGATAGTAAGTACACAATAGTGAAGCTTGAGTGTCGCAAGTGAGCATCACGACATTTAAGTCGTGATTATATTCGTTAGCAAATAAACCTTTACGATTGAGCTGTAATTTTAGCTGAGATAATCCCTTTTTTGTTCTCATATCGGTTATATTAACCGGGTAGACTGATGCTCTAATGCGCTTCTAAGAGAAAAATAGTCACCGGTAGATACGGCCAATTTATGGATTAATTTCAGGAGATGGTTTTACTCACTTTGTCTATTTTTTCAATGGCTTGTTCCAATTGTTGAGTGGTTATATATGGTGCAGGGCCTAATCTCAACTGATTCCCACGGCTATCGCATTGCACGCCTTGAGTAGCTAGTGCACTGACCCACTGAGCCGCTACAGGGGTTGTCAGGGCTAAAAAACCGGCATTGTGAGTTAGTGAGTGAGACGAAAATTCAAAGTGTGCATTCAGCTTTGGCTGTGATTTAATACCGTTGGCTAAATACAAAATTTGTTGTTGACTAACAGCCCTTAATTTTGAAGGGGTTAGCTGCTGCTGAGCAAAAAAATCAAATACGGCAGCGGCGCGGTAGTGACTCGTTGGATCGTAAGTTGAACCATCAAATGCGCTACTACCCACCCCATATCGTACCTCACCCGGCGATTGCTCTAGCAGGCTAAACTCTGCAAACCACCCAGTAATGATAGGGCTTCCTTGATGGCTTGGTGGTATGCGCAACATGCAGTTTCCTTCACCGGCTTGGCAGTATTTATATCCGCCAGAGACAATAAATGCATGCTCTAAGTCCCACTCTTTTAGGCTAAATGGTACGACATTGAGCGCATGATATGCATCGACTAAACAAGGAACCGTGAGCGTATGGGCGTAACGTGCAACATGGCCTATGTCATTGAATATCTCGCTGGTACCGTAAAATACAGCGGAAAGCATGACCGCGTCAGTGTGTTGATCAATTTCCTCAATAAGTCGTTCAGCCAATGTTTCACTCGGTTGAACAGGTACATTCACTATCTTTATATTGAGATCTTTTAGGCGATTCAGTTGTCGTCGCATAGAATGGAATTCACCATCAGTGGTAACAATTTTGATAGGGCGTTTTCGTGGTGTTTTAAAGCATGATAGATCAGATAGGAACCTGAGTAATAGCTCATGAGTGGATGCGCCCAATGTAATTTGGGCAGTGGGATCATCGAGTAAAGATGCATAAAACGCTTTCACTTGAGCTGCTTTTTTAAAAGCCAGCTGCCATTTATCGTCTATGTGCTCAGCAGCGTGTTGGTAACACTCTAAGACCCCTTGCTTGGCAACGTTTGGCCACGCTTGATGAGAATGACCTGATAAGAGGATTCGTTTGTCAACTTTAAAATCACTGTAGTGCGGCTGCAGTAATTTGGCGAATTCTGTTGTCATTATTTTACTCCAATAAAAGCAGTTATAGGTGAGTACGTAACTCAAAGAGCTCAGGAAAAAAACTGATATCAAGTGCTTTTTTTAAAAAGCTTACCCCTGATGAGCCTCCCGTGCCTATTTTATTGCCAATAATACGTTGAACCGTATACATATGCTTAAAACGCCACTGCTGGAAGCTATCTTCAATATCCACTAATTTCTCGGCAAGCTCATATAAGTGAAAGTACTGCTCCGCGTTTTGGTAAACCGTTAACCAGGCATTTAAAACACTTTTGTTTGCTTGATACGGCAGGCTAAAGTCTCTCTCTAGGACCGCCTTATCGATTGGTAACCCGTGGGATTTGAGTGCAAGCAATGCTTCATCGTATAAACTTGGTTGATTGAGAATGTATTGCAGTTCTTGATGCACTTGAGGGTTACTTTCGTGTACTTTTAGTAGCTCAGCGTTTTTATTGCCTAACAAAAATTCGATCTTGCGGTAACCATAAGATTGAAACCCCGAAGAGTGACCGAGTGTATCGCGAAATTTTAAGTAATCTACAGGGGTTAACGTCGATAGAATTCCCCAAGACTGAGTGAGCTGGCTAAGTATTTGTTTTACTCGTGCGATTACTTTAAAGGCATGTCCAAAATCGCCACTTTTGATATTTTCTACCGCTTCATTGAGCTCATGTCCTGCGAGTTTAATCCATAACTCACTGGCCTGATGGATGACGATAAATAGCATTTCATCGTGCTGGTTAGAAAGAGGGTGCTGAGCATTCAGTACTTTTTCTAAATGTAAATAATCACCGTATGACATGTCATCTTTAAAGTCAGTATGAATGTTGTCTTCAATTGCTCGATAGTTGGTTTGACCTTCAGGGTCAGTGGGCTTATTGCTGTACGGACAACTCATTGCTTTTCCTGTTTTATTTGGTGCTACTAATTGGTTATTTTAGTTTTTTCTAGTGCAGAATAACAAGCAATGACCATTTCAACAAAATACACGTGATTTGAGAAAAGATGAGCTATCCATATTTATCATTTTGACATGGCGAAATATGAATATAAAACTGGTAATAGGCCATACTGTTAGAATGAGTATGGCCTACTTTTTAAGTTAGTATGCAGTAAGTTGGTAGTCACTTCCGTCTTTGGCCGTATACTGTTTAACACTGGAAGTGTTACATAACGCATGTTGAACACCGGTTAAAAAGCTCACCCAAAGACGTTTTAACTGTGGCTGAACATGTTGATTATCTAACGCACTTAATGCTGTTTCGAATTGAATATCATCGATATGCGCGACATCACTTTTACCTGTATTTCCACAGCGGTTAAATGTGAGTTCAACGTGTAATCCATCTGCTTTTTTCAGTAAAATAGCGGTTGGATCATCTTTATGTCCACATAAAGCAACAAATTGACAGGGCTGTTTTAGCCCACAATGAGTCCCATCTGCGAAGAAAGCCATTAGATGATTGTAGTAAACAACGTAATGCGTGGTTTGCATATGTGAGCCGTAATCTAATGGGCAATGTTCATCTAAAAATCGTTTTGCTAGTTCTAGTTTTTGACAACCTTGTACAGAATTGTCGATGGGTGAACGGGTAAGTGCTGTCATGGTATGTTCCTCATTCTTCGAGTCAGATAAATATTGTGAGAGTGGACAAATTCAGTGTAGAAGAATATTTTTTATAATTTGACAAAAAGAATTTTACAGTGTGAATTTTACAAATAATGCTAAGGTTAATGTCTATGCAATGTAACTGAGGTCAAATAAAAACAATGAAAAATAACCAAAGTTTGATGCGAAAATCTCATTTTACGGGGACAAAAATTCGTAATTTGCGAAAACGAAATAATTTAACGCTTGAAGATTTATCGGCACGCTGTATTAGAATTGATGCAGGTTCAGCACCCTCGGTTTCATATTTATCAATGATTGAAAGAGGAAAGCGAACCCCGAGTATGGATATGTTAGACAATTTAGCGGAGGTGTTTCAAAAGCCCATTGATTGGTTTTTAGACAATGATCCTGAACCCAACACAATCGCGCCGATTAAGGGGAATCACGGTGGAATTGAAGGTATGGCGTTAGAGCCTAATTTTTTATTCTCTAATGAGATACTACAAATTGCTATCCCTGAGATGCTGTCGCAAACGGGGATAAGTGGCCGTCAATTTGCTCACTTATTGATACGTGCACATCAAGAGCACCATCAAAATCATTTCCCTGATTTAGAGCGTGCTGCCGAAGAAGTGGGAAAGAAAAACCTCTATTTAAATGCCAACGATTTACTCACCATTGCCAAGGAAAAAGGTTTAAATATCAAGTGGTTTGATAACTTACCAAAAAATTTATTAAATCAAGAGAGGGCGGTAGATGACGTATTGGTAACATCCTATTTCACACCACCAAATACTGTAAATCTAAATACACTATTGCATCAGCGAGAGAGCCGTTTAAAGTATGATCTAGCTGTTCATATTGGTCATGCCGTGTTACATAACTTGGAAGGTTTACACTGTGTATTAAAAATAGGTGGCAGCGATGTTGAAGTACAGACTGAGCTGAGTACACCCAATGCACAAGATACACTGAATGCATGGCGAGATTTTGAATCTAGCTTTTTTGCAGGGGCTTTGTTGTGCCCTAAGGCCCCATTTCGTCAATTACTCGATAGCTGTGGATATGAGATTAAAGTGCATGAACAGCTTAATATTTCAGCATCTGTTGCAATGCGCAGAATGACGGTTGTGTCGTCTTACCCTCACTGGCATTATTTTGATGCTTATCAACCAGGCAAACTAAAAGCGGTGTACCGAGGTAATGGGATCCCATTACCATGGGGTAACATGCGTGTTGTCGAAGACCCTTGCCAACATTGGGCGGTATTTCGTAAATTTACTGATGACTCAGGGGTGAGTAGCGCGCAATTGTCTGTGTTAATGGTGGCAGGCGAGCCGAGATTATATTGTTGCGAGTCTATACAGGTACATGATTTAGCTGGAAGTCCACATATTTTATGTGCTGGAATTGATCTCACTCCTGCAATAGCAGCGCAAGGCTTTGATGCCCCCGAGATAATACGTCAACTGCAGCAATTATGTATTAAACATGGGGGATCAAGTGTTGTGCCTCACGTATTAAAAACACAACTTGTGAGTGTTGCTAGAATCTTAAACATAAATTGGATAGAGCGTGGAATTGAAAATGAAGTAAGAGTTATTTGTACTCGCGGTAATACGTGTCCTAGAGAGCCAAGCTGTTATCAGGCTTAGCTTGAATGGATGTACCTTATATAGTACCTTGTTTTGGTTTTAGTTATAAAGGACATTAAATGAAAGGCTCAATAGTACGGTTAACTTCAAGCTGTGATGGGGTGAGTGAGATTTTTTCAGAAATAGATAAATTGATGCACTCATTGTACCCAAACGAACTCAACATATTGCTGTCCGTAGATGAAGTTGACCAGGATAATAGTGAGTTGTGTGGAATTTATATTGAAGGGGAGTTAGCCGCATGTGGTGCTGTTATTTTCAAGCAGGAGGACAATGCTAAATATGGGGAGTTTAAGCGAATTTATGTCAAGCCCCAGTTTAGAGGTTTGGGTCTCTCAAAAAGAATACTGTCACACTTGATTTCGCTGGTCACAGAGCGGGGTTTAAATAAAATTATGCTTGAGACTGGGGTTAAACAATATGAAGCAATCGCATTGTATCGTTACTTTGGTTTTTACGAGCGGGATAGTTACGGAGCATATAAACCAGATCCGGAATCTATGTTTATGCAGTTGTATGTGGCGGATAAACCAATCTTGGCACAGACATAATTTTATTAAAAATCGAATATTTTAACTTAAGTACTTAAATATCTAACTTTTTGTCACGCAAAATGATTTTTATCATTTTCTTTTAGCTATAAAAATTGTAATTAATGATTCAATATAAAACACTCTGTTTTAGGGCTTTTTATATTGCTATTTTTACTAACTTTAGTAATAGTACCTTTAGGTACAAACTTACGATTCCTTATTTAAAAGCGAGGTGTTTTACATGAAAACGGTTCTTATCACAGGAGCAAACCGTGGTATCGGATTTGCTTTAACCACGTTGTATTTACGTGCTGGATGGCAAGTGCTTGCGACATGTAGAGACCCTAAAAGTGCTGAAGCGCTTCAATCGCTTACGCTTCGCTACCGTTCGTTAACTATTTTTACTTTAGATATAACCAATTACGCACAAGTAACTCAGTTGGCTTTGCAACTACAAGGTCAACCAATTGACGTTTTGTTAAATAATGCCGGAATTTACGGCCCTCAGAATTACGGCTTTGGCCATTGTGACACACAGGCGTGGCAAGATGTTTTTGAAACAAACGTGATTGCACCGATTAAACTAGCAGAAGCATTTGTAGCACATATAAAAAGCGGTGAGTTAAAAGTCATTGCAGCTATTTCTTCAAAAGTAGGCAGTCATACTGAAAATACAAAGGGTGGGGGTTATATATATCGTAGCTCTAAAGCTGCACTCAATTCAGCGATAAAAAGTTTATCGAATGATCTTTTACCGGAAGGGATCAAAACAGTGTCATTGCACCCTGGCTGGGTAAAAACCTCTATGGGTGGCCCTAACGCTTTGATTGAGGCTGATGAATCAGCGCAAGGTCTCAAGTATATTATAGATAACTTGCAAGATACCCAAAGCGGTGGTTTTTATAGCTATACTGGTGACGAGATACCTTGGTAAGTATCTTTGCGGCTTTAGCTTATTAACCTTTGAGTCGCTGTGAGGTTAAATGGATGGGTTAAAATTTGACCAGTGCAATTTGTAAACTGATTGCGTCATCAAACCCCATATCATTGAAGTAGTGGCTATATGCAAATTGAACGCTTAAGCGTGCAGTAAATTTATATTTTATAAATGGCTTTACATAAGTTGAGTTTTCAAATTGATACAAGTCTTGTTCTGTACATTGCTCACAGCGTAATATTGTTCGGGTCAAATCGTTATACTGATACCCTCCCAATACACCGAACTGCAGCGCATTTTGATAAAGAAAACTGGTAAATACACCTGCTTCTACGTAGATAGCTTTTCCAAAAATACTAGACTCTTTTTCAGATAACTCGCCAGTGAATTCATTTCTTACAGACTCTGAAAAGGGGAGTTTATCTTCTATGTAAATGAAATCAATTCCTGCTGAAAATAGCCCGAAGGACTCGTATTGGCCACTATAAAAAGCCCCTAAACTAACGCCAAAGTCTTCTAACAATAAGTTTTGTTCAGGGTTATTCGTTTTATTATTTACGCTCAGGTAACTGGTTTTTAACCCGATATGATACTTATAAAAGTCTAAATCGTTGGCTTGAGTTTTTACACTATGCGCGAGTAATAATATGAATATGGTAATTGAAAAGTATTTCATAGATTAAAGCTCCTTTAATTGAATTGGCAATCTCGTACTAAATGTACGGCATGCTTTTCGGTCCTATCACCATAAAAAATAATGCTATTTTGATATTGATAATGGAAGGTTTTTTCAGTCTCTTTACTATGTGGTGTTGCGCTCCAAACCTGTGTCATCGGTACATTTGCAAATGCAAAGGGGTTAAGCGCAGGTTCTTCACATTGGTTTTCTATGGTTCTTTGTAGTTCCTTAATATTAGGTAATCGCCAAGGGGTTTTGTTGTTTGTTTGTTCATTATTTTGATTTGCATATTCGAGTGCTTCCTGCCAAGTTAGGAGTGAAGCTTCTCCTTCTGCGCAATTTTCACCACTTTGTCCAGCAACACAGGCTTGCCAGATAAGCCCTGTAAATGTATCAAATATCTCTCCAGTTTCATCTCGTTTAAATCGAGCGATTGGTGCTGTGGCTGATACTATTGAGTTACAGCGTTGTTTAGGGGCAACTTGATTTCTTAATGAGGGATCTAATTCACGTACTGTTGCTTCTGGCAATTTATTTTCGAAGCGTTTACCTCTAACAAGCCGTATCATTTGTCTATTCGAACTAATCCCTCCGGCAACTGTGCCAAAGTTAAAGTTGATTGACCAGATACTATTTGTATCATCGGTATCGAGAGTGCTTGTCCAATAATTACCAACTTTGGTATTTGGAAAAGCGGATACATCAATAGCCGGTTGTACGGCGCTGTAATCTACAAGGTCTTGTAATTCTATTTTTGAGGGCAGTCGCCAATCATTGTACCCACAAAGGTTTTGGGTGTTGATGTAAGCAATATATTTTTGAGTATCACAGTTACCTAGGTTATTACATTCTCCTTGATCATAGGTCGAGTACTCTGGGTGTTTAGGATCTGCATAGCTATAGGTTTGGTCTGATGCGTTAAAAAGGCCACTCGTAGGCGATGTTTTAACTTCCCATGTTAAGTTGGTTAGGTTATCTCGAACACATTGCCATGTAGCAAAATCATTAGGTAAAACCTGACCATCGTTTGCTATTTTAGAATAATCAAAACTGGCAACACCAAACCCGACTTTAATTAATCCAGTTGCATCAGCTAGGAAATCTCGGCCTATTTGGCAGTCTTGTAAAAACGGGTCTTGTATGTTGCAAGAAGCTAAGTTTTCAGAGACATATCCTGCGCTATATTGAATCCCTGTGTCATTTCCTTTTAGCACTATTTCGTCACAACTGCATGAACCATTGCACAAAGGTATATCTGGTAGCTCAATAGTTTGAGGGGGTTCTGGTATATCGATATTAGGAAGGTTATTATCCGAATCGTCGGGTTTATAATTACAACCTATTAATGCAAAAAAAAGAATTAAAAAAATAAATTTTATCATTCTATTTAACCAAAAATAACTCATTCTATTTTCGCTCATAGCTATCCTAATTTCGCTAAATTTGTAAAAGCTCTATTATTTATATAACTGCAAGAGATAAAAAGTGGTAGCAACACCTATTTTAGATGATGATTTTATTTTCATCAAAAAAGCGAAAGTATTCACACATTATTCAGATAGAATTTTTGCAGTTCGCTATGTTAGCTCTATGCTTAGAATAATATATTTAGTTTCATATCATGACGCGATGAGCTGAATATAGCGTATTAGCTCATAGAAACAGAAACAAAAAGGAAACATTTATGGAGTCAGTAGACCCACTTTTAATTGCATTTCTACCGAAAGATATTCGTTCGATGTTTTTCCCATATGCGAGTGTTCAATTGGGGGCGTTATTGCTTAACTTGCTACTGGGGTTTGTACTTGCATCAGTTATTGGCTACCACTTTCGTAAATATTCTTCGGCATTTTGTAATCGGCAGGACTTTTCAAGGTTATTTCCACTATTGATGTTAACCGTTATTTTGATTATTACGGTTGTGAAGGCATCGTTGGCCTTGGCGCTGGGTTTAGTTGGCGCCTTGTCAATTGTACGTTTTAGAACACCTATAAAAGAACCAGAAGAGCTTATCTACTTGTTTTTAAATATTGGAATTGCAGTTGCACTGGGAGCTGGGCAAACTTTAGCGGCTATTGTGGCATGTGTGGTTACGTTGGTACTAGTGACTTTAGCGAAAAAGCGTCATGCCAAATCGTATGAAGAGAATGGCTTATTTTTGTCTTTGAGTTATTTAAATCCTGAGTCTGGTACTTCAACAAACGTGTCTTTAGACGCTTTAAAGACAACCTTGGAAAGGTACTCCGTGCGCATGGAAATGCGGAGATATGATACTGATAATGATAGATTTGACGCAACATTTTTTATTTCAATCAAAAATGCAGAGCACGTTGACAAGTTAGTTGATGACTTGAAATCTCAGTATAATGGAATAAATGTGTCGTTATTAGAGCAGCACAACATTACAGGTGTATAGCGATGCGTTTAGATTCAACTCACGCGCGTACTTCAAAGGCTGAAAAGCTAGCACTAATAGGTGCGTTATGCGTTATTGTCATTTTATTATTGCCATCGGTGAATATGGTTAAAACGCTGCTGATTCAAAGTGGTTTTGTATCTTTACATCAAGACAGTAAAGAAAAAGCCATGCAGCTAGTCAGTGATGTAGTGCGAGCGCCTTTGAATTGGGCTATGGCTGATAGCGACCTCCCTCTGTTAAAAATAGACATTAAATACCAAGATTGGTTGTTACTTGAGAAAGACCGGGATACTGCATTTACGCACGGGCAAATTCCAGAACAAAGAAGCGAGGTGGCTGGGAGTGTATTTTTTGAAAACAAGAAACTAAAAGCGACGATTAGACTTCAAGGCGATATGTTAGATCATGTAGCGGCATTTAATCGTTGGTCATTGCGTGTTGAATTGAAACAGAAGCAGGCTTTATTCTCGGCAAGGCGTTTTTCTTTATTGAGCTCTAATGTTCGAATACATCAAGGGCCTATGTTATTTTCCGAAACGTTAAAGCTGGCGGGCTTTGATATCATCACTCCGACGTATAGGCCTGTAAAAGTGGTAATTAATGGCCAGAACTGGGGCGTAATGATGTTTGAGCAAGCGTTTAGTCAAGATATGCTTGCAACAAACAATCGCACTGAGGGGATGATTGTTCGGTTAGATTTACATCAGCAAACAGCATCAGAAAATTTGCAATTGCAGCGGGTATTGAAGCCACGAGTTATTCAAAGAAATACGGTACTGAAAAATGCCAGCCTTAGTAAACAGCGACAAATAGCGTTGGCATTGCTGAGCGACTTTCTTGATGGCAGACGCACTGCGAGTGATGTTTTTGATGTAAAAAGGCTAGGACAATATTTGGCGACAGTTGATGTATGGGGGGCATGGCATGCATTAACGTGGAATAATTGGCGCTGGTATTACAATCCACATACAGCGAAGTTAGAGCCTATTCAAAGTGACGTAGCTGTTACCCCTGCAGAGCATCACTGGCTTATGCAGCCACCTTCAAATGACTTTTTGATCAGTAAACAAATGCTCGCAGACCCTCGCGTGAAACATGCCTATAACCAAGCATTACAAACATTAAAACGGCAATTTAGTCGTGGTGAATTGTTGGCAAAACTGTCAGAGCGCCAGCAGCGTTTTATTCAACGCATTCACGCTAGTGCCCCGCTTGTAAATACATTTAATTTAGCATTGTTAGAAAAGCAATTACATTGTATTGAAAATGGGTATTTGGATGAGCCTTGTCAAAATATTCAACCGATGGATAGCGCGCTTCATCGGCATATGACAAGTATGGTAGCGCAAAGAAGTTGGGACTTGGTGAGTGGGTTTACTAAATCCTCAGGGATATCTGAGGTGACTATACGCAATCCGGATTCGCAGTCTCTTGAAATAAAGGGGATCAGTGGTGTAAATAAATTTGATTTACAGTTTCCACTCGAGAATATAAATGCGCAATTACCGGTAATGCTTACAGCCGGCTCTGAATTGACCTTTTCACTACCGCAGGAGTTAACACAGGTAGAAGTGACTGCGGGCTTAAGTGGTAAAAAGAAAGCACGGTTTACGTTTATAGAGAATATACAGCCATTGAGCTTTATACCAAGACCAACACAGCACTTAAATCTTAAAAAGTATCCATTTATTGAAGTGGCAGAAGGGCACTGGAAAATTAAAACGGGTCATTGGACTATTGATGACTATATTGTCTCTACAGATGATATTGATTTAGTCATTGACGCAGGTACACATTTGACGTTTACCGAAGGTTCGGGGCTTATGATATTTGGAGGAGTGATGTTAAAAGGAGAGCTTGAAGCACCTATTGTCATTACACGTGCTGAAAATGCCTCATATTGGGCCGGAATTTCAGTATTTAATAAAAATAGTCGCTTAGGCTCATCAATCACACATACTCAATTGAGTCATGCAAGCAGTCCTAAATTAGGTTTGTGGCAACCAAGAGGCTCAGCCTATTTTATTGGTGGGAAAGTTAATATAGATGGCTTAAAAATAAGTGACAATTACTCAGAGGATGCACTAAATATCATCAATGGCGATGTAACAATATCGAGATTATCGATACGAAATGCCTTATCAGATGCATTCGATTGTGATTTTTGTACAGGAAGCGTAAGTAATTCGGCTTTCAATGATGTTGGGGCTCGTTCTGGGGGCGATGGAATTGATGTGAGTGGGTCTAACTTAAAGATAAGTGGTACGCATTTTACTAATATACGTGATAAAGCTATCTCGGCTGGGGAGCGAAGCCAATTAGCGGTATATGATAGTCAGTTTTCTCGGGTGAACTTTGCCTTAGTAGCAAAGGATGACTCAACGATTGTAGGAAGTAAATTAACGGTAATGGACGTAAATCACTATGCGTTAATGAGTTACAGCAAAAAGCCATATTTTGGGCCTGCTAAAATGGATATTTCAGAATTTACTTGTAAAGATGTTGGTTGTGGTCAAAAAATGGTGAGTCAAATTGGGAGTATGCTTAGTGTAAATGACAAACAGATAACACCACAGCCTTTAAGTGTTAAAGGGTTGTATCAAACAGTTATGAAATCGGATAAGCCAAAATGACGCAACAAAATAGACGGTTTGAAGTTAAGATACCGATACCATTAAATCGGCTACATAATATTCAAGCATGGCTTAAAACACATTTACTTGGGTTTGAAGAGAGTTTTCCTGAGCGTTATGTTAACAGCCTTTATTTAGATGATGCTCATTTGGAGCGATATGAAGAGAACTTAAGTGGTATTAGTTTTCGCAAGAAAGTTCGAATTCGTTGGTATCATGATTTGGTACAGGCTGAGAAAGCAAAGCTAGAATTTAAACACCGAGAAGCAGGGAAAGGGTATAAAGTAACTTTTCCATTAGATTTTGACTTAGCTAATGGGCAAGGGAGGTGGCCGAACATATTGCGCGTGGCTCATAAGTCGCTGCCCCATCGAGGGCAACTGCTATGGGGTAATGAGCAGATGCCGATTTTAGTATGTCGTTATCAAAGACAATACTTTGAGTCAAAATGCCGGCGAATACGGGCGACATTTGATCAAGATATGCATGTGTTTGATCAACGGTATCATACTAGTCTGAATTTACGTAAGCAGATATCTTTAGGTGCTTATGTGTTGATGGAGCTCAAAACAGATGAGTTATATGAACGTCAGTTGTCGGCGTTGGTAGGAAGTTGTCCGCTAAGACCTTCTCGACATTCAAAATACGTGAATGGCATACGCATGTTGACGTGGTATTAATAAAGCGCATATTTTTAGGGTATATGCTGGATTTAAATAGGTAACTAAGGCTTGTTTTGGGCCTTATCGGTTCCATTAATGAGTTTTGCAGGATTTTTTAAAAAAGCACTTTGAAACGAAGGTTAAAACCAGAGTTGTTACGTTGTAATTTAAATATAAGAAGGAAAAAAACTTATATTTAAATATACATAGGCTAAAAAATCATAAGCGTAACGTTCTCTACGGCTAAGAGTCTGTTTATACTTGATGAGTTATTTTCAAATACCTCATCGTGACAGGTACCTATACATTTGTAATTGTTGTGAGAAAGATAAAATATTGGCACTAATGTGAATTGGGGCAAGGTGGGTTACGGGTGCTCTTTCTTTGCTTCTCGCTAATGATTGAATGATTTGGATACTTTTTTTACTCGCTCCGTGATAATTCGCATATTCACTTTCTTGGCTGATTAGCTGTAAATAAGCATCACGTATTTCGATTACACGGGAGGCTAACGGAGAGTTTAAGCGAGACAATGTTATTCTGGAGTTATTTAGAGATTCATCCCAGTATGCAAGGGTATGTTTAGTGTGTCGGATCATTGGTTTCATCATCGGAATGACAACAACAGGGCTAAACAAATTAAGGTTATAGATTGTTGTTGTATAAAGCTCATTTAACTGAGGCACACTAGCAGTGGAAAAATCGGCAAGCTGTTTTGTTAGTAATAGGTCTAAAGTAACTTGTAGTTGATCGACCTGATTTTGACAGGCAGTGATTAGCTCCTTTATTATTGGGTCTTGTCGAGAGTTCTTTGGGAGTTGAGACAGTACCTGAGAAATGGTGTCACCATGTGTAATTAATGATTTATAAAGCTCATTTAATGCTAAGATTTTCCAGTGTGACGCGTTAGTTGATAAAAATGTTTTGAGGGGACTGACGCGCATATAGGTATTGTAAGATTGCACCGCTTCAATAAGGTGTGACACTTGCGCATAAGTTTGTAACTTTTTTAAAGTTTCATCAACTTGTATTGAATTGTTGGACAGTTTAGCTTGGTGTGCGGCTTGTTGTGCCTCAATTATTTGGCCTGCGGCTAAGAGTTGATTTGTATTATTTAATTGCTCTATGCTGCCTTGGATATTCGCTAGATGTATTTTCCATTCATCACTATCGTAATTAACTAATTCAGATAGCACTTTATACTGACCATTTAAATCTCTATTTACTTGCGCATTTTGCAATTGAGTTTCAAGTTGCGCAATATGGTTTGGCTTACACCCTGTTATTCCCAGACACAGAGTCAATATCATCAATTTTATTATTTTTATCATCGAGGGTCCTTAATATTGAAACAATAAAATACCAATAACTTGACGTTTTTACGATGAATAGTTCGATTTTACAGCCGCTTAATGCTTGATAGCAAGCATTCTTTGAGCTAGCCTTATAACTGATAAATATAATAACAAGTGATTTTTTGAACGGTGACCGAAGTAAGTCGTATAGGGTACATCATTCATCACAGGAGCACGGAGCGGCAGATGTGAACTCTAGAACGGTATTTAAGCAATGGACTAATAAATATTCGATAGCAACCTCAGTATTGGTATTCCTTGTGTTTAGTGCGATATCACTATTTATATCTACGGGACAGGTGGGTATTGATATTTGGTATGCGAACATGGCTTTTGGACTACTACTTTCCCTACAAAGCTACCACCATTGGATTAAGCATTGCTTAATCATTTTCAGTATTAACTTATTACTTTATGTATTAGTTGACAAGATTTCTACGATCGCGATTATTACTATGCTCAGTAATATTATAGAAGCGGTGTTAATTGCGCTTTTAGTAAAGCAAGCAATGCTTAAAAAAGTCAATGGGTATAATGTACTTGAGTTTACTTTATTATTGTATAAAGTTGTTGTTATTCCGAGTGTGTTAGGGGCTTTGTTTTTTTCCTGCGTAGAAGTTTATTTAGGAAGCCAACCTTGGTTTTCTGCTTTTAGTACAAAATTAATAGCAACTGTTTTGGGCGCCGTTTCTATTTTTCCGTTAGGTTACTATATTTGTCATACTAAAAAACAAGGTCAAACTCAATATGAACATAAGTCAATACTTCTTATTGCGCTGACGACTGTGATTAATGTTGTTGCATTAAAATATTTACCTTTTCCATACGCTTATACATCACTAGCATTGGTGCTTTCAGCATTATTCATGCCGTTTAGTATGGTTTCTATTAATATATTAATTAATAGTATTGTGAGTTTATACTTCGTTTCAATTGGCCTCATCACGATCACTAAAGGTGAACACGCTGAAACTTTATTTCTACTGCCTATGCTGATCACCTATATTACGCCAGCACTGCTTTCAGCTGCGTTGACAAGTTATCGGCATACTTACGCTAAATTAACCTCAGCACATGCAACGATTAAACGAATGTATGATTATACGCCAGTTGCTATGCTTTCTATTGATAGTAAAGGCATTGTAAACGCGGTAAGTGAGCAGTGGTTAGATTTACTAGGTTACACAAGAGAAGATGTTTTAGGCCGAAGAGCGATTGATTTCTTAACACCTAACTCACGAGAGTACGCAATTAATTATGTTCTTCCTGAGTTTTTTAAATTGGGTAAAGTTGAAAATATTCGTTATCAAGTCCAGCATAAAAAAGGCATGAGTATTGATGTAGAGCTAACCAGTGTTATGGAGCCGGAGTCATTACATTTAGGAAAATACTTTAACTCTTTGGCTGTTATTAAAGACGTAACTACTGAAATCACTTTGACAAAGAAACTAGCACAAGACCGAGAGCTACTGGAAACAACATTGATGTCAATTGGTGATGGGGTTATTGCTACTGATGTGCATGGTTTAACTCGGTTTGTCAATCCGATAGCAGAAAGTTTACTCGGTGTACGTCGAGGTGAAATGCTGAAAAGACCAGCAGAAAATTATATACATTTAATTGATCGGCATAACTCCACCAGGTTACCGTGTCCTATCAGGCAAGTGCTAGATAGTCGGAAGAAGTATACGTTTGAACAAGATGCGATACTAGTGAGCAAGACGGGCGTACAATATAGTATCCAAGATACCACGACGCCAATCGTCAGTTCAAAAGGGGAGTTACAAGGTGTAGTAATGGTATTTCAGGATGTAACTGAGTTGGTTGCAAGTAATGATAGGATGGCTTACCTTGCTCAGCATGACTCATTAACGGGTCTGCCAAATAGAACGTTAGCACTCGATCGCTTGCATCAAGCATGTAGTAAGCACACTAGGGTGCCACAAGCATTTGCAGTTGCTTTCGTAGATGTGGACAATTTCAAACAAATTAATGATACGCACGGTCATGATACTGGTGATGTCATTTTGCAGACCATCGGGAAAAAACTAAATACTATTCTAAGATCAAGTGATACGGCTGCGCGCATCGGCGGCGACGAGTTTCTATTGTTACTACATGATGTTGTTGATAGACAAGCAATTTCACAAGTGTATGAAAAGCTTAATACAGCAATATCTGAGCCGATTATAGTGAACAAAAAAGCGGTTTCGGTCTCAGTAAGTATTGGGGTCTGTCTGTTTCCCGATGATGGGACAGCGCCCGAATTGTTGCTGAAAAATGCAGATGAAGCAATGTACCATTCAAAATCGCAAGGTCGCAATAGATTGAGCTTTTATAGTCAATCTGTAGATATCAAGACCTTTAATTATATGTCATTGAGTGACTTTATTTCAGATCCGAGTATTAATTTTAATGAAATATTTTATATTACACCTTTGATAAAAGCGGTTGATCACAGTATTCAAGGAATAATTATTGGTTATGATTTCTCTAGTGTGTTACCTCAGTGTGAAAGTGCAGATGTATTTACTTTGGCACAAAAGCAAGGGGTGTTTTCTAAATTGAGTCGTAAGTGGTTTTTAGGGTTAAATAAAACATTATCGGGCATAAGGGGGGAGACACTAAAAGATATCACCATTCGAGTTGATGATAGACACTTAGTCAGCTCAGAGTTTTATTTAGCGATAGAACAAACCTTGGAGTCTTTAAACATAGCGGTTGAGAAAATTGTGTTGAGCTTTAAGGAGTCTGTATTTTTTCATGATAATAAAATAACAATCAGTGCCATAAATAAATTAAAAAACCTTAATATTCGATTAGATGTCAGAGAGTTTGGAGTCAACAGTATATCGTTAGATTTTCTGAATATAGTCCCTTTAGACTCGGTCACGATTGGTGCTGGTTTAACCTCACAAATGGAGACTGAGCAGCATAATGAAGTACTTGCTTACACGCTGATAAAATTAGCTAAAAGTGTGAACTTAAAGTGCACGGCAGTCACTGTTGCAACATCATATCAAGCAACTTTATTAGAAGCGATGGGGTGCGACTATTTACTGGGGGGCTATTTTTATAAGCCTTTGCCTATCGAACAAATTAATAAACTTATTGATAAGCCATGTAATATAATGTTGGTTAGTTCAGATTACTAGCGCGTTTGTTTAAATCTTGAATTGTCACATATAGACTACATTGTGCCATGGGCTTCGAAAAATAGTACCCTTGAATTCGCTCAATATTCAATTCAGAACATATCGCTACTTGTTGTGCGGACTCAACACCTTCAGCCACGACGGAGATCCGTAATTGGTGCAGCATATGACTCAGCCCTTTAAGAATATGATAGTACCTAGGGAGTACGTGCACTTTATCAAGCAGCGATTTGTCTAGTTTCACTATATCTATTGGGAAGGTGAGTAAATGAGAAATCGATGAGTATCCGGTACCAAAATCATCTAAGGCAATTAAACATCCAAGTTCTTTGATTGCACTCACACTGTGATGGACAGAGTTATCAGATTCGAGCAGTGCTGTTTCCGTGAGTTCAAAGACGATATTCTCACCTTTTGAGCTGTGTTTAGTTAAGCAATCCTGGATAAATGCAGGCAAATCATGATCGCGTAATTGTAACGGAGATAAATTGATGGTCATGATGATTTCATAACCTAATTTTTTGCTTATTGTGGTTTGTTCAATGATGGCTGTTTCAATAATCCAGCGACCTAAGCTATTAATGAGCCTAGACTCTTCTGCAATATTCATAAACTCTTGCGGGTTAGTTGCTATCTTCGCATTTGGCCATCGAATTAACGCTTCACATGAAATAACTTGACGAGTTTTTGTATCAACAATGGGTTGATAATGCATGGCCAAATCGCCGTGCTCATTGGCATGACGTAATCCTATTTCGATACGATACTTTCGTTGGAAATCTCTTTCCATATTATCTTCGAATAAACAGGCTTTATTTTTCCCAAGCTGTTTTGCTCGATACATGGCAATATCTGCATAGCGCATTAGGTCTTCAGCGGTATGCCCATTAAGGGGATGAAGTGCGATACCTATACTGCCTGTGACATGAATATGGCGTTGCTCAATTATAACGGGGTGAGTAACAAGTGTGAGAATACGCTGGGCAATACGTTCAATATACAAAGGCGAGCTAAAGGAAGTGAGAATAAATGCAAACTCATCACCACCAATGCGCGCCACAAGATCATTTTGCTTTAAAATACCTTTAAATCGTACTGCCATCTCTTGCAATAATGTGTTGCCAATATCATGGCCGAAGCTATCGTTTATATTTTTGAAGTTGTCTAAATCTAATTGCATTACTGCCAAGTTTGCACGGTAAGTTCGATTTGCAATAATTGACCGCTGCAGGGCTTCACCAAAATAATAACGGTTGTATAAACCAGTTAAATGGTCATTCTCTGCGAGTTCTTTCACTTGCTGATAGCTGTCAACAAGCTTTTTTTCTAATTCAAAGCGCTTCTTGGCTTGTAATAGGGCACGTTTTAGCTGACCAGCAGTGACCTCTGACTTTAACAAGAAGTCTTGTGCGCCGGCATCGATACTTTTGAGGATGATTGACTCGGAATGCTCATTACTAATCATCACTACAGCCATTTTATTGAGCCAAGATCGACGCTTTAATTCAAGTAACATTTCAATGCCATTCATTTTAGGCATCATGTAGTCTAACAAAATAACATCAAAATTGTCATTTTCGATTAGGTTGAGTGCCTGCTCTGCTGTGTTGGCCTCAGTGAGCATGTAACCACTGTGTTCGGCACTAATGGAGCGTTGTATCGATTTTATATCAACGATATCATCATCAATGAGGAGTATATTCATGCAACACCTACGCTTTAGGAAGTTTCAGAATTCGCCAATAGCCATCAAGTACATCAATCACATCTAGAAATTGTGTGCTGATACCATCTTTTATAAAATACCCAGCGACATGTTTTTGATAGCTTTGGACTATATCTTGCTCATTGCTTGATGTCGTGAGCACGAATATAACGGAGTCACTTAGTTGCTGGTTGTCTCTAACCGCAGCTAAGAATTCTAGGCCATTCATACGTGGCATTTGTAAATCAAGTAAGATGATAAACGGCTTTTTAACTTTTTCTGTTTGGAGCAATTCAAGTGCATGAACGCCATCAATAGCACGAGTGATGGGGTTGAGAATTTTACGCTTTTTGAAACTGCGAACAATACTCATGTAATCAATATCGTCGTCTTCAACGAGTAAAACGTTAAGATCATGATTCATGCGTGCACTCCAAAGGCAGTATGCTTAAGCACAGAGACTGAAGGCCATGAAATAATAAAAGATGTGCCCACGTCGTTATTGCGGATTGAAATATCCCCCCCGTAATTGCGTACTATCTTTTTACAGATAGAAAGTCCAATGCCAGAACCTTCTTGTTGATCTCTGGGCTTTAAGGTTTGAAACATTTCGAAAACTTTCGCATGATACTGCGAGTCTATTCCAGGTCCATCATCGCTGACTGTAATAGTATAAAATCCTCTATTTTCAGAAATATCAACATTAATACTACCGCTGTCGAGATGATGGTGTTTGATGGCATTACTGAGTAAATTTCGCAAAACAATCGTTATGGCATCTTTTTGCATTGAAATAGTTAAATCTTTACAAGTCACGTTAAAAGCATGGTCTACGCTCATCATATCAAACTGCTCAAACACGAGCTCTTTAAGAGAAAACTCTTCGGTAATTCTTGGTGTTTGGTTGACTCGAGAGTAAGTTAACATGTCGTTAAGGAGGCAAGTCATTCTATCAATTCTATTTTTGATTAGACTAAAATGTTCAATAGCGCCGGATGGTAATTCATCTTTGTAATCTTCATCTATCCATGATGCGAGTTTTGCAATGGCATTTAATGGGGCTCTTAAATCATGAGAAGCAATGTAAGCAAATTGATCCAAATCTTGATTTGATTTCTTTAATTGCTTTATTAAATGTTCTCTTTCAGTAATGTCTGTGCAAATACCTAAAATATAGGGGCTGCCGTCTGTGCCTAAAAATCGTTTTTTCCGGGTGAGCAATGTTCTTACGCTATTGTCAGGGAAATTAATTGTTTCAATCGTTTCACTATAGCCATCGATAAGTGCTTTTTTATCCATAGCTAGAAATTGCTCTGCTTCATCAGGTTGGTAGTCTTCAACAGTGGTATAACCAATCACTTTGTCCCTAGAGTTTTCCGGATACATAGAAAGAAAGGCGGCGTTGGCTTTCACGATTTTATAGTGTTCATCTTTGACAAATGCATAGCCCGGTATATTCTCAAATAAGAGGTCATTAAACTCGTTTTGGTCGTACGGCGTTGTATCAAGTAGTGTGGATGTTAATTCTGTTTTTTCTTCCATACCTCAATTCCTTAGAGTTAAAAGAGTGTAGAATATCGAGTTTACGCGCCATATCTTTATGTATAGCCTGTTTTTATTAAAACTCAAAAATGTACGATGATAATTATGTGAAAATGCGACAGATGGCATGTTGTCGGAATGAACAGTAGATCAATAGCTAAAAGAGACTGGGAATGATAGCTATTGCTATTGTTTAGGAGTCATAAGTAATGGGTGTGTTTTTTGTAGTAAAAGACTTAGCTCGAATTAAGTGAAGCAGGCTACTTAATTGAGTCAAGCAATGAAGCATATTGATAATAGGCCATTTGAGTGAACCGTCTAAATTGCGGAAATGGAAAATAGGGGACAGGTGTTTTATACATAGGTAAATTAGGGGGTTGGTATCCAGCAATTTGTTGTGCGAGGCGAAATGCAGCTTGTGCACTGAAGCTCACCCCTGCACCGCAATACCCTAGTATATAGCCAATGTTTTGATTAAAGTATACATGGGGCATGTCATCAAATGTGGCGGCTATAAATCCACTCCAATAGTAATCGTGGTTAATATTTTTAAGGCATGGGAAGCAAGCTGCTAGTCCTTTTTTAAGGCCATTCAAATATTTAGAGTCATGCTGTTGCGCCGCAAAAACAGCGCCGCGTCCACCAAATAGTATTCGGTTATCGGGTAAAAGGCGATAATAATACTTAAGTGTCCGGGTATCCATAGTGACTTGATGTGTTTTTAAACCTGTTTGAGCAAGCTCACTTTCTGTCAGCGCTCGGGTGACCATGATACTGCTGAGAATGGGCAGATAACGATTATTGATGTCAGAATGTGTGAGCTTATTATTGTATGCGTTACCTGTATATATAATATTCTTCGCGGTAATTGGGATGTCATTAATATAGAGCGTGTATGACTCATTTTGTTTTTTGGTATCTTGTACCAAACTATGCTCGTAAATTTTCACACCTGCGTTTAGCGCCATTTCTCTATACCCCAGTACCAATTTGAGTGGATTAACACCGAATCCATCGGTCAATCGCATTGCGCCGTAAGCTTGCACATTACGCATGTAGTGGTTTTGTAGTTGGGATGATGTTAAAAACTGGGCAGAATCCCCTAATTTTTGCATAAACAGGGCTTGCTCATTGAGGTTTTGCATGGCTTTGATATTATGCGCAACCTTTAGGTAGCCATTTTGTTGCTTGTCACATTGTATAGCGTGTTGATTTATGAGACTGGCAACGCGCGAAACTGCATTAGAATATTCACTATAAATATCTTTACATGTTTGCATTCCCCACTTTTTAGCAATGTGTGGGTAGCTCAATCGACCTGCTCCTTTCAAAACAAACCCCGCATTTCGGCCACTTGCACCAAAACCAACTTGATTGGCTTCTAGAACACAGCAGCTAATATTGTAGTGCGACGCCAAATAGTATGCGGTGAGTAACCCACTAAAGCCGCCTCCAACAATGGCAACTTCAAATGTTTGTGGCGTTGTAGGAGGTGATAATGCATCAGGAAGAGATATCGTACTTGTCCAATAACTTTGCGCAAAAGGCTGACCTTGGCAATTGGCATGAGTGAGCGGATCATAATACTTTGGCATATTTCTAGAAACCAATTAAAACAGTAAAGTCATTTCAGCTGCTTGACATTGACATTGGTTACCGCAAATAGTGCAATAATAGTTGTCGACGAGACAATTCTCTAGCCATCTTTCATCGTGAACTGCGACAAGTTGCCCTCCTGCTTTTGTGAAGTACTTAATTGCCCCATTACCTGGGCTTTGTTTCCACAAATGTGCAACACCCGCAAGGGCTCCTTGTTGGCGCAGTGCGTTTATTGATGCTTGGAGTAGTTTCGGTCCAATCCCTTGCCCTTGCGCAGTCGGTGAAATGGCAATACATTTAAAATAAGCCATTTGAGAGGGTAAAACCGGCCATTCTTTAGGGGTGCACCATTTATCAATTGTCCACTGTTGTGCTGAATAGCTGGTTCTAAAGCCAAGTAATTGCTCATTGTCATCGAGTGCGACGAAGCAGGCATTGATACCGTGCTTGGTTCCCATATCACACATCTTTTCTAGTCCCAGCCGATCTAAATAGTTTTCTCCATGGACTAAGTTTGCCAATGTGATCACGTCTTCATAGTGTTTATGTGTGATTGGAGTAATGATCATAATTAGGACCCTTCAAACTGCATTTATTAACCATACTGCTAAATGAATAATAAATCTTTAATAAATTTATGATAATTGTGAATTTTTTTAATTTTTAATTTTTATAACTGAATCAGCTGATTACACGACTTTTTAACAGTTCTGGTCCCTTTTGGTAGGTCTTTCTTACCATGCACAATGATATTGGCTTATTGACAGCGATGTCATTGTGTTAATAATGTAAATTGCTTGTGTCTTTCTCAAGTTGGGTACATGCAAAACAACATGACAAAAGGGAAATAAAAAAATGCATAAATTAATTTTAACGGCTTTGGCTGTAAATATAGCGGTGGCAACAAATACGAACGCTATGACAATCAAGCCTGATCCACAAAATCCGACGGGTTATATTGTCTCTGGTACAGAATTAACCTCAGCTGAAAACAGACTAACAATCGATCCTATGTACGATGTTTGGGCGAAAGCGCTTGAAACGAGAAGCAATGATATCGTAGAAGCAATTGTGCCAAATCGGGCTGGAAATCCAGTGAATGTTAAACGTGTAGAACGCGTATTCCCGCAATCACAGTGGGACTTTTTAACCGCAATGGCAGCGCCTGAATACACATATACTCGATTTTTAAGAGCGATAGGTAAGTTTCCTGCATTTTGTGGAGATTATACAGATGGTAGAGATGCAGACAAAATATGTGAAAAGTCCATTGTAACTGCATTTGCCCACTTTGCTCAAGAAACTGGCGGCCATATAGCAAAAGATAATGTGTCAGATAATCCTCAAGGATTGGAAGAATGGCAGCAAGCACTTGTGCATGTCAGAGAGATGGGGTGGTCAGAAGGACAGCCGGGTTATACTACAGGTTGTGGCCAAAATGATTGGCAAAATCAACGGTGGCCCTGCGCACAGGGTCAAGGTTACTTTGGACGAGGCGCAAAGCAGTTATCGTACCATTTTAACTACGGGGCCTTTTCTGAAGTGATGTATGACGGAGATGCAACCGTATTACTGAATAATCCAGGTTTGGTAGCTGATTCATGGCTAAACTTGGCTTCTGCGGTATGGTTTTTCTTGACCCCTCAAGCTCCAAAACCTGCGATGTTGCATGTAATCGACCGAACTTGGGCTCCTTCGCAAAGAGAGCTTGCTGCTGGAATTGGCTATGGGTTTGGCACTACCATCAATGTTATAAATGGCGGTATTGAATGTGGTGAACAAAATAAAAATAAAGGGCAGCCGGTCAACCGTATTCGTTATTGGGAAGGGTTAGCAAACCATTATAATATTCCTATCGAAGCGGATGAAGAAAACACCTGTTGGCAGCAAATGCCGTATGGCAGCTTGAATTTAGATGGTGCGACGGATGTATTGTTTACTAACTGGGATGGAAACTGGACTTATCATGCCGATAGGCCTGGAGGCTTCTCGTTTGAGTGTAAGCTCGTTGGATATCAAACTGCTTATTCTGCGTTAAAAGCAGGTGATTATAATAAGTGTGTTACTAATTATTATGGGTCACATATAGGCTGGCCAGAAGTGCGAGTGGTGCCGCATATCGAGCCTCCGGTAGATATACCGCCTGTTGACGGTGTTGCAGCTTGGAACGTAAATAAGGTATACCTAAAAGGTGAGCAGGTCAGTCACGAAAAAGCAATTTATGAGGCTAAGTGGTGGACCAAAGGAAATATACCTGAGCGAAATAAAGGTCCTTGGAAGTTTATTAAAGCAATCCCTTAAGGTAGTAACATCAATAAGCCGATAACTTAGTATCGGCTTATTGAGATAGGCATTAGTTTAAGAGGGTTTGAACCGTGTTATTACCTTCTTTATCGGTAAATTTAAATACGAAGTCATCTTTGCCATCAGAATTAATGTCGACCAGTAGGATATCATTGCTATTTTTTGGGAGTTTATGTTTTATTCTGGTGCGTTTTTTACTCAATAAAGAGTCTTCTTTACCGTGAAAAATACTGAGTGTCCTGCTAGAGCTACGCAGAATTGCATCTTGTTTTCCATCGCCGTTTACATCACCAATAAATAAAGAGATTATTCTATCGTCGCCGTTCATATTAATTTCCATTTCAACTTCTTTTTCTAAAGTCGGCTCTGGTGGGAAATATTGATTATGTTGCTGGTAAAATCCAACGTCAATATCTATGTCTGTACTGCCTCCGCCCAAAGCCATTGCCGCGATAGTGCCAAAACCAATATCAGCTTGTAGTTTTTGCAATTCAATTTTTCCATCACCATTAAAGTCGTGTTCAAACCTTAATTGCCCTGTGCCATTAGTTGTTGGTAATGCCACTAAGCTTGTTTCGAATTGGCCACCGGGCTTTCCCTGGTAAAGAGCGTAACTGGTATCCACTTTAATAGCGTCCATACCTTTGGTACGCGGTGCTTGACGGGTTACTAAATCAACAAACCCATCATTATTGATGTCTTTTAATGCGTAAATTCTGCGTTTACCGCCGCCTTCTAATTGACCGAGTTGCACTGGGAGCGTTAAGTTTGATAATTGTTTGGCGTATCCAGTATCGGTTGCATACAGTACTTGTGCTTGATATCGGGTATGAAACAATAAATCGAGTTTACCATCCTGATTAAGATCAATGACTTGAGGTGCAGGGTTTAATTCAATTTCGACTTCGAGTCGACTACCTTTAAAGTACCCAGATAAATCGGATTGTTTAGTAAACGGATGGGCATCGAATGCTCCTGTTTTTGACTGAATATATAGCGTGGAGTGACTAATACCGGGTAGCATGATATCACTTAATCCATCGTCATTGGCGTCCAAAACAAAATCTACTTTATTGAAATTCCTTACTTTTAAATGAGTAAAGAGGGATTGAGCTGAAATCAATGTTTTGTAGCTATCTTTGTGGCTACTAACGATACCATCAGGGGTTAACACCCAGGCCTGGGGGTGAGTATGATTTGCTGATGTTGCATAATCAAAACCAATGGCATGTTTGGGTATTGATAATTCATGACTGGTGTTATTTTTAACATCAATAACAGCAAGCTGTTTAGCTTCATTATTGAAGGCATAAAGTATTTCAGATTGAGTACTCACTAATGGCTTCGAGGTTTTTATTGCAATAGGTTGGGAGGCGAATAAGCTTGAGCTGACCAAGGCTGCAGTAGCGGTAAGTATTAAGCGTGTCATGATTCTCACTACGAAGATAATTATTGTTATTGTGTTTATAGTATTGGCTAAATTTTAACGGCAAACAATTCAATACTTGTAAGAAGCTGTTACAAAGAGAATTCGATTGTTTAGAAGTAAGCTCGCTGTGAAACTTAAAAAAAGTTACAATTACGTCTGGATTTTATTTTAGTTAGGGGTCTTCAGTGCACGCTGACCGTCAATCTGTTGAAGCTATTGTTGCTAGCTTGATACACATGTTCTCACACCAGCAATATGCTGACAAAGTGATTGAGCAAACGCTTGCCCAGCATCCTTTTTGGGACTTAAAAAGTAAAGAACGTTATGTTACGGATGTTTATAATGTACTGCGGTTTCGTCGTAAATTAGATTGCGCGCTGGGAAGTACCCAAAGCCAGAATGTAGAGTTCTATGCTTGGCAGCTTTGGGTAGCTATGAAACTACTCGACGGTGTGGTATTGCCTGAGTGGCCGGAAGTGGTCCGAGTTTCTAGCGAGCAACTCAAGCAGAACTTGGCGCAAGCTACCGATGCACAGCAATACTCATACCCCGATTGGCTTTGGCAAAAAGGCTTAGATGAGTTAGGCGAACAATGGACAACCGTGGCGCAAGCTCTAAATCAGTCGGCTAAAACTTATTTGCGCACCAATACTTTAAAGGTCGATAGCAATACGCTGAGACAGACGTTGAGCAAATCAAATATAGAGACCCAAGTGCTGCCGGAGGCCGGACTTGAAGTAACACAGTATGGTCCATTATTTAAGACCAATGCATTTCAAAGTGGGTGGTTTGAAATGCAGGATGCGGGTTCACAAAAAGTAGCTTTGTTATTGGATGTGAAACCGGGACAGAGGGTGGTCGATGCATGCGCAGGTGCTGGTGGGAAAAGCTTACATATTGCTGCATTAATGCAAAATAAAGGTTATATATTGTCGATGGATATTCAGCAACATAAGTTAGATACGCTGAAAAAGCGGGCAAAGCGAGCTGGCGTACACACGCTTGAAACCCGTTTAATTAAAAATAGTAAGACAATAAAGCGACTGAAAGAAAAGTTTGATCGTGTTTTGTTGGATGTACCCTGCTCGGGTATTGGTGTGCTGCGTCGTAATCCAGATGCAAAATGGCATCTTAATAGTAATAGTGTAGATAATTTGATCACATTACAAAGTGAAATATTACAGCGATACAGCCAAATGTGTAAAATTGGTGGGCGATTAGTATATGCCACTTGCTCTATATTACCGAGTGAAAACCAACTACAAGTAACCCAGTTTTTAGCTGAAAATAAAGCTTTTAAACTCATTGAAGAGCAGACTTTATTACCAGGGTATACTTCCGAATATGATGGGTTTTATATGGCCGCAATGGAACGAATTTCATAGCAGCCTTATTATGTCATTAGTATCGATGCGACGGTAGCGATTGAGCAGAGATTATTGAGCCACCGCACCTGTAGGTGGCTTTTGAGTAGCATCCCCAATTTTGCACCTGCCAGTAACCATGCCGCATCAATATGCGCCACAACCGCTAAACATAGTAGCACAAGCAGTATTATGCCAAAGGGCTGTTCTTTAGTTGATTTTATCGGGATCACCACAGGTGTAAGAATGGTGATCAAAGATGCGTAAGCCTTTGGGTTAAAAATATTGAGTAGCAAACCATACAAAAAACTTGGCACCTTGCTGTGTTTTAGTAGATCAGGGCTATTGCGCCAAAGTTTGACAGCGATGAACAATCAGTCGCTACCACATAACAAAAATAACGCAGGGGGCATAGAATGCGTTTGCTTGAGAAATGTATTAAGCCCAATCCTCACGGTGATCATTGCAAGTAAGAACCCAACAAGAATGCTCAATAAAAAGGGCTGGCTTTGTCTGTAACCAAAACGAGTAACAGATGCCAATAGGGATATGGGCTCGGACTTCCAAAAAGCACAAGAGTCGTGAGCACAAATGAGGATATAGCTTGTTGCATACTTGCTCCTAGCAATGTCCCAGTAGCAGAGCATGTTATGCTAAAAGTTCGGAGTCATATGCAGCAGTGAGTGAATATTTGCGTTAATTGGCGAGATTAGGCAAGTGGCGATAAAAAGCATCTGTATATAAGGCTTTAAACGAAGTGCAATCATTCAATAATTGTATTGTTTATTTATTAACAATAATTTAAGTGTGTGAGGATATGTCAAATAAGCCAATGATATTGACTTGCTTATTGTGAATTAACAGTCTCAATTTTTGAAAAATATCGTTCATTCTTTTTATAAAAAAATAGCTTCACGTTGTTGCAGTACCAATAGTGGCGAGAACATTGGGAGAGTCGCTGCCATAGTGTACGAAAAGAATGTTTGGAAATGGCATATGAAGAATGTAGGTGGTTTACTATTATTAGCGGCTATATGGGGCGGCTCTTTTTTGTTTATACGCATTGCGGTTCCAGCATTTGGGCCAGTGATGTTAATGGAATTTCGTGTATTATTGGGGGCTATTTTTTTATCTGCTGTGGGGATAACTTTAAAGCAGCAACCGCAGCTTTGGAAGAGGAAGAAGCACTACCTTATTTTAGGCTGGTTTAATTCTGCATTGCCTTTTTTGCTTTTTGCATATGCGGCGCAGACAATTGAAGTATCTACGCTGGCTATATTGAATGCTACGGCCCCTTTCTGGGGGGTATGTATTGGCTATATATTGTGTAAAGAGGGAGTCGCTAAAGCAAGCTTGTTTGGGTGTGTATTTGGCTTAATTGGGGTTTCGGTTTTAGTCGGGGTTGATCTTAATGATCAGCAAGATGTATCTTATTTACCGACCTTTGCCACACTTGGTGCAACTTTGAGTTACGCCATCGCGTCGCATTATACTAAAGCGTCGGCGAATGTGGGGGCATTAAACAATGCACATGGCAGTCTTTGGGGCTCTGCCATACTCATCATCCCATTTATATTCATGTTTCCCTATAATATCAAGACTGACACGCAAGTTGTCTGGTCAGTACTCCTTCTTGGTCTTATCTGTACTGGCGCAGCCTATATTCTTTATTTTAAACTAATAAACGCTATGGGGGCACAGTCGGCTTTGTCGGTGACATTCTTGATCCCATTGTTTGGTGTGTTATGGGGATATTTAGTACTTGATGAAGCATTAACTATGTATACGTTCATTGGTGGCGCATTCATATTAGTGGGGGTTGGGTTAGTGACTGGATTATCTCAGCAGGTGTGCAAAGGTGTGATATTTAAGCTGTGTTTTCGGTAAAACGATAAAAGGGCCTTGCGGCCCTTTGGTGAAGTATCGTTCAAGTTAGTGTGATAGCCTTAACCCCTTAAGGCTATCAACCAATTGTTTTGCAACTGTGTCAGTTTATCTCGTTAAGTTTCTAAGCTAGCGAGAGGAAAAACCCTGCAATTGCGGCGCTCATTAGGTTAGCCATTGACCCTGCTAAAACCGCCCTGAGCCCTAAGCGTGCGATATCCTTTCTTCGACTTGGCGCCATACCGCCGAGTCCGCCTAGTAAGATAGCAATCGATGATAAGTTAGCAAATCCACATAACGCGAATGTGACAATCGCTTGTGTATGTTCACTTAACGTATCTCGATAATTCATAAAGTCTAGGTAAGCAACAAATTCGTTAACTACCAACTTCTGGCCGATAAAACTACCGGCTGTTACAGCTTCATGCCACGGTACGCCGATTAACCAAGCGACGGGAGCAAAGATGTAACCTAAAATTTCTTGTAATGTTAATGTTGGGTGGTCAAACAAACTCCCAATGTTGCCCAATAACCCATTTAACAAAGCAATTAAAGCTACAAATGCTAACAACATAGCGCCAACGTTTAATGCTAAATGCATACCGCTTGAGGCTCCGCCTGCCGCTGCATCAATGACATTAACTGGCTTGTCTTCATTTGCATTCACATCGGCTAAATTCTCTTTTGGCGTTTCAGTTTCTGGCACGATCATTTTAGCCATTAAGAAACCACCAGGCGCGGCCATGAAGCTGGCTGCAATTAAGTATTTTAACTCGACACCAATCGCCACATAACCTGCCATTACGGAGCCTGCAACTGTGGCCAATCCGCCAACCATTACCGCAAACAATTCCGATTTTGTCATGCTGGGTATAAATGGTTTTACAATTAATGGGGCTTCAGTTTGACCCACAAATATATTAGCTGTAGCTGACAGTGATTCAGGACGTGATGTTTTCAGCAGTTTTTGCATGCCGCCGCCCAAAATCTTAATCATCCACTCCATAATGCCAATGTGGTATAACACCGCAACCAACGCAGAGAAGAAGACAATTACTGGTAATACTTGAACTGCAAAAATAAAACCAAGCGCTTCTTTATCGGCAAGAGAGCCGAAGAGAAATCCGATCCCATCATTTGCGTAGCCTATAACTGCAGATACACCAGATGAAATACTTGCTAATACGTTCTTGCCTGCTTCTACAAACAAGATAAATCCACCGATAAGTATTTGCATAGCAAATGCAATACCGACAGTTCTTTTGTTGATTGCACTACGGTCGGTTGAAAAACCGTATGCAACGCTAAGCAGCATAAACATGCCGACCAAGCTCATTATTGTTGTCATGCCAGAAAGTCCCGTTTTATTCTTGCAGTAAATATTTTATTTTACTTTTAATTATATCAATCGCAACGCGATTCATACCGCCACGGGTAACTACCAAGTCAGCATTGTGCTTAGAAGGCTCAATAAACTGATAAAACATAGGTCTTACCGTCGCTTGGTACTGTTCAACCACTGACGGCAAGCTTCTACCGCGCTGCTCGATGTCTCGTTGCATTCGGCGTAGTAGACAAATATCTAATGGTGTATCAATAAACACCTTAATATCGAATTCTTCACTAAGTGCTGAATCACTAAGTAACAAAATACCTTCAATAATCAATATTTTTGCAGGTATTACAGTGCGAGTTTCGCTGCTGCGTGTATGTTGAGCATAGTCGTACGTCGGCACCTCTATAGATTCGCCTCGTCTTAGTTGCTCTAAATGTTGACGTAGTAAATCATGTTCAAACGCATCTGGATGGTCATAATTTGTTTGAGTTCTATGTTCAAACGGAAGATGCGATTGATCTTTGTAATAAGCGTCTTCTTCTATAATTGCAATGGCGCCTGATTCTAATTCATTAACCAATTCATTATAAATTGTCTGTGTAAAGAGAGATTTGCCAGACGCAGATGCGCCAGCAATAGCTATAATTGTTCGTGTCACTAAAGTTCACACCCAGCTGTCGTTAACGTTGGAAGATCACAATAGCAAAAAAGACACGATTAATCTCTTTTGCTTCGCTTAGGTTGCAAATTTAGCGACTTTATCAAAGACAAAACAGGACTTTTGTCCTGTGAGACAAAACAAGACGCATCATGAAGTTTATGAATTTTGTTATGCTTTTATGACAGCGGACTTATGTCCTGTAAATTATTGCAGTGCAACAATAAAGTAGCAATCACTGAGAGCGTGACAAGCATAGTGACGCATTTTAAATTTACTCAGTCAGTTTATTAAAGAGGTGAGATATGGCAAGAGCAATCATACTAATGGCAGATAGCCTAGGCGTGGGTGCTGCACCAGATGCAGAAAAATTTGGCGATGTAGGTTCAAATACACTTGCTCACCTTTTAAAAGCGTATAAACAAGAAACAGGTAAAGCACTGCCGTTACCTAACTTGACAAGGTTAGGATTGGTTGATGCATGTGAAGCGGCTGGTAAGCAAACATGTGATGTTGCAGAGCGTCAGGCTCCTGAAGCCGCTTGGGGTTATGCAAAAGAGCTTTCAAGCGGTAAAGATACACCTTCTGGTCATTGGGAAATGGCGGGAGTACCTGTGTTATTTGAGTGGGGGTATTTTCCAAATACCACGCCTTGTTTTCCGCAGACGTTTATTGATGAATTGTGTAAGCGAGCAAATATTCCAGGCATTTTAGGAAATTGCTACGCATCAGGCACAACTATTTTAGAGCAATTGGGTGAAGAGCATGTGAAAACGGGCATGCCAATTTGTTACACCTCAGTTGACAGCGTTTTTCAAATAGCCGCTCATGAGCAATCGTTCGGTCTTGACAAGCTTTATCAGGTATGTGACATCGCACGGGCACTGCTTGATGAAATGAATATAGGACGAGTGATAGCGCGGCCGTTTATAGGCACTTCGAGTGCCGACTTTATTCGTACTGGTAATCGTAGAGATTACTCAGTATTGCCTCCAGCTCCCACCTTACTAGATAAGTTGGCTGCAGATGGTGGAGAAGTGATCAGCATAGGTAAAATTGCAGATATTTATGCACATCAAGGTATTACTCAGAAGCATAAAGCACCTGGATTGATGAATTTACTAGAAAAAACATCTGAATTAATGGATTCAGCGCCTGATCACAGTTTAATTTTTACAAATCTAGTGGACTTTGATGAAAAGTTTGGTCATCGACGTAAGCCGGTCGGATATGCCGAAGCGCTAAAGCAGTTCGATGATTATTTACCAACTATACTAGAAAAACTTGGTACCAATGACTTGTTGATAATTACAGCTGACCATGGTTGTGATCCAACGGCACCAGGAACTGATCATACTCGCGAATATGTGCCAGTATTGGCTTATGCTAAAGGTATGAATAATACTCCGTTAGGAGAAAGACAAAGTTTTGCAGACATAGGTCAAACACTTGCCCAGTGGTTTAATTTATCTGCGCTTGAGTATGGTGATGGCTTTATGGCTTCACTTAACAAAGCATAAAGAAGGAAATAGGTGATGAGCACTCCTCATATTAACGCAAATAGTGGTGATTTTGCTGAAACGGTATTAATGCCAGGTGATCCACTTCGCGCTAAGTACATTGCAGAGCACTTTTTAGAAGATGCGCGCCAGGTGACTGGTGTTCGTAACATGTTTGGTTTTACAGGGACATATAATGGTAAACCTGTGAGCATCATGGGCTCAGGCATGGGGATCCCGTCGATGTCAATTTATGCGCGTGAGCTTATTGTGAGTTACGGTGTAAAAAACCTTATTAGAATAGGTACTTGTGGCGGAATTAGTCAGGATATAAAAATCCGTGATGTGATATTTGCACAAGGTGCTAGCACGGATTCTAACGTAAACCGTACTCGTGTACGAGGTTATGATTTTGCTGCAATTGCTGACTTTGGATTACTGGAAAATGGCATTAATTCAGCTCGAAAATTGGGTATTGAAGCCAAAGTTGGTAACGTCTTTACGACTGATACGTTTTATCAGGCAGATGACTCATTTTATCAAGAATTAGATAAGCTTGGTATTATGGCTGTCGATATGGAAACTGCTGGTATGTATGGTGTAGCAGCTGAATATGGTGCTAAAGCGATGGCTTTATTTACGGTAAGCGACCATGTCATTACTGGTGAAGCAACGCCAGCCGAAGAGCGTCAAAGTACCTTCAATGAAATGGTAAAAATCGCTTTAGAATCTGTATAAAAAATTTAGCTTAGTAAGATAACTTATTAAGCAAAACCGTTCCTTGGTAACGTAATCGCAGAGTTTTGGAGACACGCCTAAAACAAAGCGAATCACACCCAAAAAGCCGCACCTAGTGCGGTTTTTTTTTCGACTAAATATCATTTGTCACACTTTATGAATAATAATGTAAGAGGGTATATTCATATTGTATTCATTCAAGTCTATTATTGTCTGACCACCATAATACTCAGGTGTAGGCATGACAATTACGTCAGTGGCTTTGTCAACAGTGTTGATGCTGCCCATTTCAATTACTGAACTTAATGATTTCAAACGCCTGGCGGTGAATAACCCCAAGCATGCATTGGTTGAATTTCCCCGTTTGCTGATGCGCTATCAAGGTGAAACGAGTAATCGGATAGCTTTGTTGTACTATAGTGCGTTAACCGCAGCGTCTCGCGCTGACGACTGGCCTATGTTCTTAGACATTATTGAAAAAATGCGCGCGCCAGCTTTAAGAGCTTACTCAGATGGGAATAAGTTACAATTACTTTCTAGTATTGGTGTTGCATATCGCCTCAATGGACAGCTAGAACAAGCCAAAATACATTATCAATGTGCTTTTAAATTTGCATCTAACGATATTGAACTTGCGCAATTAAAAGTGAATCAGTCGATTGTATATCGTTTATCATATCAGCCTGCTTTGGCTTTTCAGCTTATCGAGAGCGTTAACAGTAACCAATTGTCAGACAAAGTAAAAGCGGGATACAGTGTTGTTCATGGCAACATTCAGCAATCGATAGGTAATTTTCAAACTGCTTTACATAGTTATGAGCAAGCCCATGAACTGTATATTAAAATGGGGGATAAAGTATCTAAAACGGGTGTCACAGGTAACATATTAGGTGCTGCGTTAGCGGTAAAAAATCTCACTGTTTTCAATCGTTATAGAGGTGATTTAGACAAGGCGGCTCGTATATATTACCCACGAATTTTGGATTATTTACAGTGGCTTGACATTATCGCATATGCCTTGGAATCTCAGACATTAAGTACTGAGCACCAGCAATGGATAGAAAACCATGTAGTCAAGTTTGTTGAACTTGGGTATGAAGACGTGATAAAAGCCCATCTACTTTTGATTAAGGCAAGAGATCTTTATCCGAAAGGCACAAGCATGAAGTTTAAATCGTATAGCCTACCAGAGAAGCTTGGTAAACCGTGGTGTGGATCGTTTTGACTTTGACTTTATTTATGCCATGGTTATGAATGTAAATATGATATGTGGGGATGACAATGGCACAATGGGTTACGGGCAAAATAGTTGAGTTTAACTGGTGGACACCGAGTCTTTTTAGCATCAAGGTAGCAGCAGGCATAAAGCCATTTATTGCAGGCCAATTTACAAAGTTGGCATTAAATGTTGAAGGGAGACGTGTTGCTAGGGCCTATTCATTTGTAAACTCCCCCAATGACCCTTTATTAGAATTTTACTTAATAGAAGTACCTGATGGTCGATTATCATCACATTTAGCGACGTTAGATATTGGTGACACAGTTGAGGTTGAAGCGGTTGCTCATGGGTTTTTTACGTTAGAAGAGACGCCAAAAGCAGAGGTTTTATGGATGCTTAGTACAGGTACAGCTATCGGACCATTCCTATCTATCATTGCAGATGGCAAATTGTGGGAGCGGTACGAACGTGTGATTTTGGTACATGGGGTCAGGCATAATACCGACTTAACTTACCAAGACAGTATTTTAGCCACTGCGTCATTGTTTAAACAGTTTACTTACGTACCGGCAATTACACGAGAAAAGCCAGAGCAAGGTTTACAAGGACGCGTAACTGATTTACTTAGTTCTGGTGCGTTAATAAAGCATTGCGGAATGAATCAACTCAATAAGAATAGCCATTTTATGATTTGTGGGAACCCTCAAATGGTCAAAGATACGACTCAATTGTTGCTTGATAAAGGCTTCAAACGACATCGTAGAGCAGAATCTGGACATATAACAGTCGAACAGTATTGGTAGGCTTTAAAATTTTTTATATGTCTGTTATGTTAACAAAAGTTTGTACCTTACTTGATTATCATGAAATACATTATTATTCTCTTTTTTGTTCTATTTACGTTTTTATGTAGTGCTAATCCCGCATTAGAAAATGATACGAGGCCTCTTCAGTCAGTCATGACAGAGCAAGAGCGCGGAGCATCACAAGTTGTTGATAAATTGATCTTGGCCTACAATGATAGGAATATTGAAGCCTTCCTTGATTTGTACGCAGAGGATGTTGCGTTTTATATGTATCCACAAACGTTAATGTTTACTGGAAAAAAGAAATTGATTGAACGCTACGGTCTTATGTTTAAAAAAACGAAATGCCTCAAGTCTACATCACTTAAGCGTATCATCCACGGAAATATTGTTATTGACCATGAATCGTCACAGGTATGTTTTAATGATGCAGGAAAGGTTGATAAGTATTCAGAGTTTGTAACCAGTTATCAGATTGACGATGGAAAAATACGTAAAGTTGTATTTTTTAAATAGCAAGTAATATGATTATGCAAGGTATGTTGTTATGAGTCAGGATAAAAGATTAAGTTTATTGTATCGGGTGGAACCTGGGTGTTTGGGGCCAACTGGTATTGACTTTGTGGAAGGCTTTTGTGAGTTTGCACAAAAAAAAATAAAGGCACCAGTTTATGCACAGTTTGGCTTTGTTCCTCGGTATGACAAAGCACTACCGGAAAGAGAATATAAAATTGGTAATAAAAATTTATCGGATGCGCAAGTAATGGCTTTTCTTGATAAATTTGATAAAGATAAAAGTGATTTTGAAGAACAGATTGATGAGTTATTGTCACATGCTATTGATGCTTATCTAGACCGGTTATGATAACGACTCGGCTAGCAGCACCTTGCACTAGCCGATTTAGATATGCAGTGTAGCTCAGAGAGAATTAACCCTTTCCTTAGTATCGCATAATCATTATTTATACACGTCTTTTATATACTCAAATTTTTGAAGTCATCATTATCATGTAAGCTGGTGAAAGCAGCTTCATTTGATAGCTCATTCTTTAGGTTTGGTGCATACTCTAGGGCCATACGTATATCAGCTAAGGCATCACTATGTTGATGTAGCATTGCATAAGCACACGCACGTTGCCAAAATGCATATCCGTAGTCGTTATCTAACTCTAATGCTTGGTTACACAGTTGAATGGCAACACCCGTCTGGCCAAGTTCTAATAGCGCATCGGCTTTATAAGCGATAGCTTCTACTTCATCTGGTTTTCTTTTTAGTATTTCGTCATATATTTCTATTTTGGAACTCATATCACTTTCAAGATTGGCTCTCATCCATAAAGAGTGAACCTCATTGGTTATGGTAATCTTCTTGTGGTTACTCAGTATCTCTTCTGAACGAGCTTTTAACTTATCTTCAAGTACTTGTAAGCGTTGCTCATATTCATCGGTGATATCGCCAACACGTCGATTGACGATGTCTTCCACTTTACTTTTTATGTCTCTTAAAGAGTTCCAACCAACCAACATCAAAATAGATGCCGTGGCAGTTATAATAAATAAAATATTGTTTACTGTGTCAGTTGTGTATGTAAGCGCTCTGTCTGCGGCATCTAATTGTGAATGCGTCACTTGTTTTGTGACATCTTCTCGTAATTGCTGTTGATCTTGTCGTACTGATTTGAGTTCGTCTAAGATATAACGCTCAATTAGGGGTTGATACATGGGCTGTTGAACTTGTTTAAGGTTATTGTCATGCGATGCCTTATTTGTATCTTGTTGTGCTAAACATAGGTTACAAAATAAAAGTAAAGTGGCAAAGATATATTTCATCATAAAGTTAGCCAGAGTATGCAAGGTTTGTGTATGGTGCATGACTTATATGTAAATTGCAAAGAAGTGAATTAGCGAGATATGCTCTTTGCATTAATGGTTATTAAAGCCCATAATTAGTGAGAACTTTGTGTGAGTATCGGTGTAATGCTAAGAATAGTATTGATTGGGTTATGTTGTTTTTTTGCCAATGCAAATGAAGTTCAATTACAGGTCGTTACTGAAGAGTGGGTTCCGTATAATTTCACCAACGCAAAAGGCGAAATAGATGGACGTGCCACACACAAAGTACGTGAAATCTTAGCAGATGCAAATATAAGTTACGAAATAAGAAGTTACCCATGGGCCCGGTCCATGAAGCTGGCAAAAACGAAAAAAAACACCATGATTTACTCTATATACCGGACACCGGAAAGGGAACCGTCTTTTTTATGGGCATGCCCACTATTACAGCCAGTGAAAGAGTATCTCTTCAAACTCAAAACTCGTAAAGATATTCAGTTAAACTCATTGGATGATGCGAAAAAACACCTAATTTCTGTGGTAAGGGGCAGTGTATCTAATGAGTTTTTAATAAAAAATGGGTTTGAAAATGGCAAGAATATTGATATTACTGCGGACCCAAGTTCAAGCCCAAGAAAGTTATTAGCGGGTTACACAGACTTAATTATGACGACGGAGTATACGGCTTTTGAAAGCATGAAAAAACTGGGGGTGTCATTTGATCAAATAGAGATTGCTTTGGAAGTGACAAACACAAATAATAATCGAGCATGTCTCGCGTTTAGCCCAAGTTCTGATATGGAATTAGTTGAGCAAGTAAGGGCCGCACTGGCGCGACATAATTTACGCAGCATTGGGCCATAGGACTCTATTAACTAGTTGATTTTAGGGGGAGTTATTATTATAGTTTGGCCGCTTGCTCTATCACAATGGCGTGACGTTTAGCTAACCTAAGATGGTCTCTGTCGTAGCCTCCACCGATAACTGTACTGACAGGGATCCCTGCTTGTTGGCATGTTTTCAAAACTAAGGCATCACGTTTTTCCAGTCCTTGCCAGCTAATATCTAATTTTCCTAGTCCATCATGCTCCCATACATCAACACCGGCATCATATAATACGATATCTGGGTTGATATCGGTAATTAGTCCATCCAAGGTCTCTTTAACAATGTTTAAGTAAGCGCTATCAGTTAAGTTATTGACGAGCCCGACATCTAGGTCGCTGGGATGTTTGCGAAATGGAAAGTTTTTTTCACAGTGGATAGAGCAGGTAAATACATATGGGTTATGTTTTAGCAATGCTGCTGTACCATCTCCTTGATGTACATCTAAATCGAAAATCAGTACATTATTGACCTGCTTATTATTGATAAGAGTAGTTGCTGTGAAAGCGAGGTCATTCACCATACAAAATCCAGATCCGAAATCATAATGTGCGTGATGTGTCCCCCCAGCTAAATGACACGCTATGCCACTTTCAAGCGCAAGTTCTGCTGCTTTTAATGTGCCTAAAGGTGCAGTGAATGTTCTGTTCATTAATGCCTCAGACCAAGGTAACCCAATTCGGCGCATCGACTTTTCGCATAGTTGATTGTGCCATAGATCCCAAAGATATAATTCGCAATGAACTAATTCTAATGCACTGGGGGTACCAATATCAGGCTTATATAAATTATTGTTAATTAAGCCTTGCTGATAAATATATTGATATAAGTTAGCAAATTTGCTCATAACAAAGCGGTGCTTTGGATCGAAACTGAATGAATAGTTTGGATGATAAACCAAAGGTAGGTTGGGATTTAAGGTCATGGTATTTTGAGCTAAGAAGCCGTTATTTCAATAAAAATAATAAACAAATATTAGAGGCTGTTGACCTTTGCTGTTCTATTTTCGTTCTCTTTGTGCATGCTTTTATCGCGGCGCTTAATATGTGGCCTAGTAATCTAAGCGAATATTAAGCAACAAAGAGAAAGGAGTACTCAACAGAACCGGTAGGCAGCGCTTGATTGGCTTTTCTACTGTGTTATCGGCTGACTCATATGGAATAACCATGCTACGTAGCCTCTGCCTTGTGCGAAATCCAATCAAACTGCTGCAAAAATGAACCTGAAAGATCAACAGCCCCTAACCAGTGCCGTTATCATAACGTTTTTTCAAAAGAAGCACGAGAATATCCTTATTCAAACCCTCATTACGTGAGGTCCCGCCATTTGTGTTAGTGATACGAGCATTTTGTATTTAGGGAAAATGCTATTTTTAACTCGATAAATGGCCGGTTTTAACAAAAATCACTGTGTCTTCTTCAACAAAAGGTTGGTGTTGAGAAAAGTGTGGGTTTCTTATCCAGGTACCTATAGGGTAACTGCCGTGTTCATCTTTTAATTGCCCGCTTAATACCAGTATCTCTTCGCCACCATAGTGTTTATGAAGTACAAACATTTCATTCGCTGGCCATTTAACTAACGCGGTATGTGAGGTCTCAAAAGAGTGTAAAGGCAGTACTTGTAAATTCCCTTGTCCAGGGTGCCATCGTTTAGCGTTGCTATTTATACGCAAAGATTGGGTATCGTGTTTGCAAAATTGATTTAACTTAACAAAAAGAGTACAGCCGTTTTTACTAAATGGTGTATGTTTACTGCCTGGTGGGTTGCGAAGGTAGCTGCCAGCGGGGTAATCACCATGTTCATCAGAAAAGGTCCCTTCAAGTACCAATATTTCTTCACCAAAAGGGTGCACATGTTCTGTAAATGACGCACCTGCCTTGTAGCGTACAATACTGGTGATATGGCCTGACTTTGCATGTTCTCTTGCTAACGGTTTTCGTTCAACACCGTTTAAAGGACTTGGAAGCCAAGGTTGCTGTGCAGTATTAATGGTAACTCGTTTTGAAAAGTCGAGGTTTAAGTTGCTCGTATTTGGATTCATGGTACTTCCTAATTTCTGCCGGCCATAACTCCGCCATCTATGTTGAGTATAGTGCCTGTTACCCAGTTACTTTGTTGGGAAAGAAGGTACATGACACTATTGGCAATATCTTCAGGTGTACCAATTCGACCTAATGGATGGAAGTTATCAAAGCTGGCAAGCGTGGTGCTTAATTGTTCAGGTTTAATAAAATGATTATAAATAGGGGTTTTCACAACAGCAGGTGCGACTGCATTGACGCGTATATTATGTTCAGCAAGTTCGATGGCTAGATGCTGTGTTAGGGAATGAAGCCCTGCTTTTGCCATGGAATAAGCGGAAGAAGGGGTTGCTTTTATGGCTTGATGTGCCCACATTGAACCAATATTAACGATGGCACCTCTGCGTGCCTGTTTCATTCGAGAGACCGCAGCTTGAGTGATAAAAAATATGCTTTTATTGAGTGTCATATAGTGCTCATAATCTTCTTCTGAATGCTCAACAAATGGTTTGGGGTTAAAGTAACCCGCCGAATTGACGAGGTATGATACTGCGTCTTCATGGTTGTTAATATATTTTTCAACTCTGCCCCTATCTGCTTTTTTGCAAAGGTCTGCGACGAGCCCCTCGGCTTTTGGTGAGTTGAGTAATGCAATAGCATCGTTCACTTTCTCAGCGTTTTTACCGATGATAACCACCCGAACATGGTTGTTAATAAGCTGCTGCGCTGTTGCCAGTCCAATTCCACTGCTTCCACCCACAATCATTGCGAAACCTGATTTTGAAAATAACATATCAACTCCGATTAAAATATCTGCGCGACAATCGCGCCGTTTCAACGATAGAATACGGGGGCATGATATTTGAAAACAGTAAGCACATTTAGGTGACCTAGGCACTTGTTGGTACATATTTATGATTAATAAAGAGAAAAAAATTGAACGAATTATTGGGCCGCAGCAATCTGCACGTATGGTTGAGACGATTGTTGGTTGTAAGTGGTCCTTGACGGTATATCAATTACTGGCTTTGGGTGTTAATCGCCCTGGAGAAATGGTGAGAGTGACTGATGGGCTTTCAACCAAAGTACTGAATCAATGTCTCAAGCGCAATATTGAGTTTGGGTTGTTGCAGAAAATAAGTTATCCCGAGATCCCGCCTAGGGTTGAGTATAAGGTGACTGAACTAGGGCATAAGTTTTTACCTATACTCGATTCGTTAACCCAGCTGCAAGGAGAGATCGATAAATTAGGATAGTGTATTTAATCTATTGCATACGTATTCAATAGGATATATGTAGTTCTTGCTCTACATTGTTATCGGTTTGTAAATAAATAAACGACAACAAAAGAGCCTATTATGACAACATTACTAAAAACGGTCTTACCTAATAGTATCCGATTAAAAGCCACGCAGTGGTTACTTATCAGTGGTGCAACACTGATGAGTTTGACCGCTACTGTGAATGCCCAACCAACAACCTTTGTTCATTTATTTGAATGGTCATGGCCTGACATAGCTCAGGAGTGTGAAACATTTTTAGGCCCGAAAGGCTTTGCCGCCGTACAAGTTTCTCCACCGAATGAGCATATTATTGGTGAGCAATGGTGGACGCGTTATCAACCCGTGAGCTATCAGCTACAGAGCCGAGGAGGAAGCGAACAACAATTTAAAGACATGGTGCAACGTTGCAAACAAGCTGGCGTTGATATTTATGTGGACACTGTGATCAATCATATGGCCGCAGGAAGTGGGCAGGGCGTTGCGGGTTCAACATTCTCTTATAAGAACTTTCCAACTTACAGTCCGCAAGATTTCCATACGACCTGTGCAATTAATGGAGAGGATTATGCTAATAATGCATGGCGAGTGCAAAACTGTGAATTGGTCAGTTTGACTGACTTGGATACTGACTCGTCTTATGTACAGTCACAATTGTCTGGTTATCTGAATAGCCTCGTTGAGGCGGGTGTCGCTGGGTTTAGATTAGATGCAAGTAAACATATGCCGGCACAAGACATTGCAACTATATTAGCCCAAGTTACGGGCGCACCGCTTGTTTTCCAAGAAGTGATTGATCAAGGAGGGGAAGCGGTCAGTGCCAGTGAATACTTTAACAATGGACTTGTTACAGAGTTTAAGTATTCGACTAAATTGGGAGATACTTTCAAAAATGGCAAATTGGCATGGCTGAGTAACTTTGGCGAAGCGTGGGGGATGATGCCAAGTTATAAAGCCGTGGTATTCGTCGACAATCATGACAATCAACGTGGTCATGGTGGAGCCGGAAATGTTGTCACATTTGCTGATGGTAAGTTATATGAGTTGGCAAATGTGTTTATGCTCACATACCCCTACGGGTACCCAAAAGTTATGTCGAGTTTCGAGTTTTATGGAGACACTGATGCAGGCGGTCCTAATGTACCAGTTCATCAAGGTACGCAGTTGAATTGTTTCGCGCAGCAATGGCAGTGTGAGCACAGGAAAACATTGATTTCTGGAGCCGTAAATTTTAGAAACAATACAACAGGTGCATGGCAAGTTAATAACTGGTGGGATAACGGTAACAATCAAATTGCTTTCTCACGTGGTGCTGAAGGGTTTGTTGCGATTAACAAAGAGACAAATTTATTACAGCAAACATTACAAACAGGTTTAACTAAAGGTGTTTATTGTGATGTATTAACGGGTATGCTCAGCGCTGATAAAAGCAGCTGTACCGGTAAGTCTCTGGTGGTTAACGAGCAAGGTATGAGCGTTATTTCAGTCTCATCTATGGATGCAGTTGCTGTGCATCATCATAGTAAAATTGTTAATGGACCTACCTCTTCACCAATGCAACGCACTGTTGTTTTTATTAAGGCACAGACCACCACAGGTCAAGATGTATTTATTAGAGGCGGTATTGACCATACGTATGGCAAGAGTATTGGGCGAGATTGTGATGTTGAGCCATTTAAGTGTGCATTGCCAATGGCACATAATAATTTACGTAATACCACCACGCAAAGCTGGAAGGTTGGTGATAGTTACTTGGATTGGCATGGTGCGCAATCAGGGCAAAATACCAGTGCTGCGGGGACCGCTTTAGATTGGACAACCAATAAATGGCCAAATAATTGGGGTGTTAAGCGTACAGTTGAAGTAGATGGATACGGTGAAAGTGTGCTGAATGGCTATGGCCCGCATTATTGGATGTTGGATGTTCAAATGGACTGCTCGTCTTCGGTAAATGGTTGGTTTGAAGTGAAAGCATACATAAATAATGGGCAAGGTTGGGAGGGAGACATTAACCAAGCAGGCGCTCCTTATATGAGTAATAATCACTTTGCTCAGTGTGGTCAAATAAATGTGTTCGAGTTTGGCAATAGTTCAGCTATCCATGCCGATTTTTAAAAGAGTAGACATGGTGTATTAGGTTATGACCCACAGGATATATGTAAGTAGACTGGTGATTGCTTATTTGCATATATTTTTGCGTGACATGACTGCGCTAAAACACCTCTTTAACGCAATCCAAGTAATGAAGGTTAATGCTTACATAGCTGGTCCAGTAAACTATCAGGGACCGGCTTTAATTTTACTGCATTGAGATCCATTTTCGCATAAGGTGCAACGTGTTCTGTAACCCAAGGCACATCGATAATTTCCAAATACTTTTGTAACGAGTCTTTTAAACCATATGGGTATAAGAAAATGGCTCTCTCTAGCGCATAAGCCACACGTGAAAATTGCACTTCACTGGGGAGCATTTTTGCGGTGACGACCGCCTCCATGATTAAGTAATGGTAGAAATAGTGAAAGTTCTCTTTTTTTAAGTCAAAAATAGCTTGTTTTACCGAGTTATGGTAGCGCCAAAATTGCTGATACTTCCCTTGCAAAACAAGGCTATCAAGCAGGTTCAGGCCAGCTCTAACAGCATTTTCTGGAGTGCCTCTTAAGCTGTCGTCTCTAAATAGTTGAATAAAATAGCGTTGCGCTAATTCATACTGACCTGCATCTAAATGTAAACTGGCTTTTTTTTGCTTGATACGTTGTTTATCGCGGTGTGCACTGGCCATTGACTCAGCCTGTTTAAGTGATGATAGAGCTTCGTCATGCATGCCGAGTTTTAACTGAGATGAATACATGTTGAGCAGTATTTTAACTTGTTCATTTGGGTTATTTACAGCGAAACCTAAACCGCATTGATAAGCGAGTAGTGCTTTGCTGTAGAAGCGATTTTTTCTGTATAAAATCCCTAAATTGTTGAGTAAGTGGTACGGCTTATTTTCGGGGAATTCTTGCCATTCAGGTTGACTTAAACGTTTGCTAACCTTCACTGCGATGTCTGGAACGTTGTGTTTCACAGCGGCAATTAATATATTTTTATAGAATGTAAATGCACCTAGACTGGGGGGCAAGGCGTTGTATTTTGCAAATTGAGTTGAGATATAAAGTGGGTCTTTATTGGTACGTTCTTTAAACCCGTTGATGTTGGGTAAATCGGAAGCGGTATTCAAAGCAGCAACAAAAAACAAAGATGAAATGAGTACCACGACAAGCTCCTAAAGCGCTGCATTTCGTTATATTGTGCAATAGTATTCTATAACTGGCAAGTAAAGGAATATATTAAATACCTTTAATAAACAATATATAATATTGATAATATATATTTACTGAAAGTATATCCTAAAGAGGGTGAGTATAGAATATGTGGATAAAAAACCAACCACTAGAAGGCACGTATGTACAATTAGTTCCAATTGACTTGCAACATTGCGAGGCGTTAAAGCAAGCGGTAAGGGACGGTGAGCATTGGCGGCTTTGGTATGCGAACGTACCGCATCCAGATGATATGGGAAAGTATGTAACAGATGCGCTGGAGCAGGCTAAGCAGGGAAATATAGCTTATGTGGTGGTAGATAAACGAACAAATATAATTGTAGGAACTACCCGTTATTATGAGGTGGATAAAAATAATAAGCGGGCTGCTATCGGATATACTTGGTATGCAGATTCAGCCAGGCGCAGTCCCGTAAATACAGAAACTAAGTTGTTATTATTGAAAAATTTATTTGAACAACATAATGCCATTGCAATTGAATTTAAAACTCACTTTTTGAATCACCGTTCACGTACTGCGATTGAGCGTTTAGGCGCGAAATTGGATGGTGTGTTACGTGCTCATAAAATAATGAAAGATGGCTCACTTAGAGACACCGCAGTGTACTCCGTTATTGCCAGTGAATGGCCTGCTGTGCGAAATAACCTTGAATATAAGCTGGCTAGCTAACCAATCAATTTATTTAGCAAATTGTAACGATTGCTCCACAGACAGGTAGGCTCAATGCAGCCCCTGAAATGATGGAAATCAGTGGGCAGAGTGATGATAAAAAGTAAACGTATATCTGGGCCTGATTGAGCGCGTTATTTGGTATGATTTTAGGGAACTATAAGAGGGCTGTACATGCTGAAACAGGCAATAGATGATTGTTGGCCTCGGGTGTATTTTGTGTGTTTATTGTTGTAATGACGCTTGAGTAGACGAAGTATTCTAAAGTTGACCCTTTTGACGTTTTTTAGAAAATAACAACTTAACTTTATGGGAACTAAACCGAATATTGGTCAGTCTATGTTTGCTCTGTATGAAGGATAATGAGCATAGAGGTTATATGAAGTATTTTGTAGTTCCCGTGATGCTGTTGATACAAATAATATCTACATCTGCTATTGCCAGTGCAGTGGATAAGCATCAATTGGTTAATGAACTGAAAAAGCACATAGAAGAGTTTTACGTTTTGCAGCAGAATATTCCCGCAATAATGAGTCATTTAACACACTTTACACAGTCGGAGGACTTTACAAAGGCAAAGAGTGCATCAGAATTGCTGCCGATACTTAATACTCGATTGCAAGCGTTTGATAAACATCTTGGTGTGTCTCATAAACCGAATACACAGGATGCCATGGAAGCAAAAAAAGCGCCATATGAGTCTTGGTTTACGCAATTAGAACGCAAAAATTTTGGATTCAATCGGATTGAAATTCTACCAGGGAATGTCGGTGTTATGGCATTTTGGGGCTTTGCAAATGTAACGCAGGAAAGTAAACGAAAAGTACATGCCATTATGACACTGTTGAGTGATGTAGATAGTTTGATAATTGATTTACGTGAAAATGGCGGCGGAGATGCTGCAATGGTTCAACAAATAAGTAGTTATTTTCTTGATAAAAAAACGCATTTAAACAGCTTTTACTCTCGTGACACAGACCAAACTAGTGAGTATTGGACGGTTGCTATTGAAGGAAAAAAACGCCCTTCTTTGCCTATTTATATCTTAACGAGCAATGCGACATTTTCTGCTGCTGAGGAGTTTGCATACAATTTCAAACATTTAGGGCGTGCCATAATCATTGGCGAGAATACGAAGGGCGGTGCAAATCCATGGCGATTTGTTGATATTGGCGATGATATACATGTAGCTATGCCCGTTGCTATGGCAATTAACCCAATAACAAATACAAACTGGGAAGGTAAAGGGGTGCAGCCAGATCACAGTATAACTGCTGATAAGGCGTTAGAGTATGCATATAAAAAAGCGCTAGAACAACTCGCGTTGACACAAAAGAATCCACATGAAATGAGTGATATTAAGTCTGCACTTAAGCAACCAGTTTTAAAGTAATAGGAGAGAATGATGTTTCCAGTTGAGATTGTGTTAGCTTATTCCATCGCTTGTTTGTTGCTTGTTTGCTCTCCTAGGCCTGACAATTTATTAGCAATAGGACGGGGGCTCAGTCAAGGAAAGCGGGCTGCCGTTGTCTCTGGTATTGCGTCGGGTACTGGCATACTTTTTCATGTCTGTACGGCCTCATTAGGATTAACGCTGCTACTGCAAACGTCTATTGTGGCTTTTTATATCGTGAAATTGGTAGGTGCGAGCTATCTTATTTGGTTGGGTGTAAAAGTGTTGCGTCACCGACATTTATTTAACTTTGACCCCGTAGCCAAACAATCCTTGCGCTCGATATTCTGGACTGGGTTCTTGTCGGCTGCACTGAATCCAAAACCAGGATTATTTGTGCTGGCTTTTATACCTCAATTTGTCAACCCAGATTTGGGGTCTGTGACAGGCCAAATGATGGGATATGGGCTTTGGTTTGCGCTATTGACTACGGTTGGATTTAGTCTAATGGGTATGAGTGCATCGCGATTGCGTTATTGGTTACAGAAAAGTCCCACTATTATGTCAGGACTAAATATGGGTGCTGGGGTGGTATTTTTGGTGTCAGGGCTAGCTGTTGCATTGATGCGTCAAAAGTAGAGAGCGGACATTTACTTGAATTTGTAAAATTTGCCACTATTAATAGGGTCTATGCTTTGATGCACTTGGCTTACAAAAAAATGGATAGTGAGCTTTGGCCCGATAACTCTATTTAATTAAGGTAGTTTAATGAACCCAATTATTGCGATTTTGAAAGAACATAATATTAGTGATGAAAAAATAAGCGAACTATTTCAAACGCTGACAGAAAATCCGTTGATGGCGATGGGGGTTGTATCACAGCTTGGGATCCCACCGGAAAAGCTGCAGCAGCTCATGGGGTTGGTTATGCAAAATCCAGCGCTTATCAAAGAAGCGGTTGATGAACTCGGATTAGATTTTTCGAAAGTTGAAGAAGCAAAAGCAAAGCTTAATCAATAATTTAACTAAATTTAAGAGCGATGGAAAAATCCCTCGCTCGTTTACCTATTCGCGTTTCTGTTGCCCTTACACATAAAACTGCTCACGTCACTTTTCTCAGCCTCCGTATTGTATTTAATCGCATGTTATTCGCGATTCAACGTTAACCATAAACGTATATCACATTACTCAATACAATTGTGTTGGCGGGATTGTGTAACTTTTTTACTGACACAGCTCGTAAATTAACGTAACAGACTCCGTGCGTTTCTGGTTGTTCATGAATTGAGAACATTTAGAGGTTAACGAATAGCTGTGCTGATAAGTGATAAAAAAGCCAGCAATTGAGCTGGCTTTTAACGCATCTTTAAAATGTGTATTTATTAAAAGAGGTGTTTATTGCGCCTCATAATTAGGCTCAGTAATATGAGTAATAATAGGTTAAATGAGCCTGATGATTTTTTTACCTTTTCAGGCTGTGTATCGGGTGTTGGTTTTGTCGGTGTTTCAGTTGGGCTGAGTGTGACGGTCACAATAACCTCCCCGTTGGCTGTGGCACCGGCGTTATCAGAAATTGTATATAAGATAGTGGCATTTCCCGCAAAACCTTTGGTAGGCACAAAACTCAGTGTATTACCTGACGTAATACGCACAGAGCCTTCATCAACACTTGCCGCTGTGACTGTTAGAGTATCTCCGTCAACATCATGGTCATTGGCGAGTACATCAATTTCCAGTGTTTGATTGTCTTTGGTGCTCGCTGTGTCTCGCGTTGCTATCGGTGCACTGTTCATCACGATGGTGATACTGGCATGACCGGTTGCAGACCCTCCTTGCGTGTCTCCAACCATGTACGTTAGTTGTGCAAGCCCTGCAAAGTTATTGGGTGGCGTAAAGTATATGTCGTTGCCATTGAGCTCAACCGTACCAATATCGCTAGTGACATTAACAATAGATAATACATCACCATCAGCATCGTTATCATTGCTGAGTACATCTAGCTGAGTGCGCTTACCTGCAGTGATTGTGAAGGTGTCTTCGGTGGTAACGGGCAATGAATTGCCATTGAGTACGATAGCCATGCCGCTTGGATCAACCACTGATTTATTCGCGAGGCCATCATCATCGTTAGGACCACCATCGACAATTTGTAGTTTAATACACCAGTGACCAGGGTTAAGTCCTTCATGCCATTGGCTACTGCTTGATGCAGGACAATAGCCTGATTCGCCTTGAGCTGACATCACCGTGTTTCCGTCACCGAGCGTGAAGTTGACCCATTCGCCATTTTTGTATTTGCGATAGATAGCATTTAAAGGCACCTGCTCATATTGAGGCAGCACAATGGTAAATACATCACCAGCATTCATTAGGCCAGAGGCAATAAAGTCATATAAACCACCGACATTTTGTGCCGTATCGTCACTGGGTAATTCTGAGCTTAATAGTTGCGCGCCACCGGAATTATTTTGCGCAACAGATGTGCCTTTACGCAAAGATGTACCAGGTTGAGCTTCAATCAAATGGGCAGTTGAATTACCAGCACTGCCTTGTAACACATTCGGTTGTGAAATCGCATCTAGATAATCAGGGATCCCATCGCCGTCAGAATCGGCATAGCCTTCTTCGTTATCTGGGATCATATCACCATCGCTGTCTTGCGATGTTAGCGTAGCCAGTTGTGCAATGATTTCAAAATATACATCTTGAGAAGTTGTCAGTGCTGGCGTTGCGTTATCTGTCACGCTTGCAGTAATAGTATAATTACCCGCAGGTAGCTTTGCTGGCGAGAAGGTAAACTCTTTATCTATCCCACTGGTATTGTGAAGACGAGGGTCTGTACTTGCCCATGATACTTGTAATACATCATCGGCATTAGCATCATACACAGTTGCTAAGAGTGAGACTTCACCCTGATCAGCTGCGACGAGGGTACGGTTTTCGCCTTGTTGCGAGATTGTTGTGGTGATTTGCGGGGCGATATTTCCTTCTTCGATAGATATAGTGGCTGTATTACTTGATGAATTCGCATTCACTTCATTACCTAACGTAATCATAATTGCTTCGCCTTTTTCTTGCAGATCGTCCTGAATAACATCGAATGTGATTAAGCCTGAACGGCCTGAGGTAATAATGACCTCACCATTTTCTAAGGTGTGATCTGCAGCAGACGCAGAGCCTGAGACTGTATACGGTATGGTGACTGGGTAGCTAGGGGCATCACCATTTAGTTGGACACTTATGGTATTACTGCTGCCTTCACTGACGGTAAAACCCTGATCAATAGATACAATTGGGTTTACCGTGACGGTATGAGATGCCATAGCCGTGCGTGCTTGGCTATCTTGGGTTTGCCAATAAACAAGGTGTTTACCTGGGGTAAATATGCGCTTATTAGTGACTAATGACACTGCAAGTGTATTGCCTTGACTGTCGGTCGCGGTGGCGACACCCAGTTCTACCTTAGTGAATAAGCCCGTTGCATCCACTGAAATATCAGCTGGGGCGGCAATTACAGGTAAGCCCGTTTGCTGTGAGGTAATGTTTAACGTTGCACTTGATGCACTACGTGCTTGCTCAGGGTCCACAATCACATAGTGAATAGTCACAGTGGTTGAAGCTTGGGTTAGTGCTTGATATACCAATTGATTGTTTTCAACCAAAACACTGCCGATCGATGTCTGTGCACCAACGATAGTGAGTGGCTGCTCATCGAGGTCAGTATCGTTACTTAACACATCAAGTACATAGCGATTGGCATCGTTGCCGTCAAATGTGAATGTGTCAGGATTTGCTTGTGGCATATCGTTCACAGAAACAACATTAATAGCAATACGCGCTTCTGATGATTTGTCGGTGCCATCATCAACAATATAGGTGAGTGTATCTTCTCCATTGTAGTTGGCATTTGGTGTATATGTGAGGGTATTCCCTTGTACAGACGCAGTGCCAGCATTTGGTTGAGTAACAATTTCTACATTTAACGCATCACCGTCGATATCGTTGATAGCAGGTATAAAGCTCGTTGTACCATCTTCCTGTACCGATATGGTTTGTGCTTGTGCGCGAGGCGGTGTATTTGTAAAGGTCACGTCAATATTAAAAGCGGGTAAAGAAGCTGTGAGTTCTTGGTCACTGACTGTGATAGAAATGTTGTTACTAGTACCGACATCACCGCGAGCAGGGGTGCCTGATAAAGTCCCAGTTGTACTATCAAAATTAGCCCATGTCGGCTTATTGACTATGATGTAGCTCAGCTGTGTACTATCAATATCAGTTGCACTTGGTGTAAAGGTATAGATATTACCTTGACGAACTGTGGTCGCAGGTGTGCCTGTGATGTTTGGCGCATCATTCACGTTATTTATCTGAATATTGGCAACAGCACTGTTAGAGGTGAGCGAACCATCATTTACTTGGTAATTAAAACTATCAGTACCAGTAAAATCATCATTTGGAATGTAGTTTACTTGTCCACCAGACAGTGTCGCAGAGCCATTGCTTGGTTGATTGATAATAATAAAGCTAAGGTTGTCACCATCAATATCACTGCCATTGAGTGTTATCGAAATTGGGGTTTCTTCATCCGTAGTTGCTGATACATTTTGCGCGTTGGGTGCATCGTTTATCGCTGTGATCGTGATTGCTATTTGTGCCGGCGCAGAATCTAGCTCCCCGTCATTGGCGATAAATGAAATGCTGTCAGTGCCATTAAAGTTTGCTGTTGGCGTATATGACCATACTGCACCGCTTACTGGTGTGAGTACCCCGTTACTAGGTGTAGTGCTAATTTTGTAAGTTAGCGCAGACTTTTCAATGTCTGTTCCTGTTAGTGTAATGTCGATACTACCGTCTTCGACAACAGTCATCGCACTTGGTGTTGCTATTGGTGCATCATTTACCGCTTCAACTGTTACCAAGACTTCTGCTTTATTTGAAATAGCACCAGCAATGTCTTTGATTGTATAGGTAAAGCTATCAGAACCTGAGAAGTTTTCATTAGGTGTGTAGGTCGCGGTGCCAGTAGCTGATATAACCACTGTACCAGAACTGGCTGCATCAGTTAAAGTTACACTTGCTACATCTAACTTATCATTCGCATCTACGTCAGTATCATTACCTAAAATGTTAATTTCAAATGACCCATCTTCTTGAACGGTTGCTGTGTTGTTTTCAGCCACTGGTGCGTCATTAACTGGTTTAATGGTCACTTTCACAGTAGCTGGTACTGATGCCAATGCTTCACTATCTGTTAGCACATAGGTAAAGGTCAGTTCTCCAACGGCATCTTTAGCGGGTGCTATATGTAGCTGCCCATCGGCATTTACGGTAACAGTGGCAAGGTCAAACAAGCCTTCCCCTTTGCCTTGGTCTTCCAGAATAATGTTTGCCCCGTTAAAACCTTGGTCTTCAACATCAGAGTCATTATGTAATATGTCTAATGTTAATGGGGTATCCTCATCGGTTTGTGCACTGTCATTTTCAACAACGGGTCTGTCATTAATTGCGCCAATATTGATGCTAATAGTCGCTTCGTTAGACACTTCTTCGTTGCTGTCGGCAATGGTGTACTTAAAGGTGTCGGTCGCTACCACATTGAGATTAGGTATGTAAGTTAATGTGCCATTAGCTTGGTTCAAAGTCACTGCACCATGTGTCGGCTCAGAGGTAAGCTTAATGCCCCCTGTTGGATTAGTGTCTTCGATGTCGCTTGCTTGGGTGCGAATATCGTCTATCGAGATGACTAAGTCTGTATCTTCATCCGTCATTTTAGAGATGTTGACTGCTTTTGGCGCATCGTTTACGGCGGCAACTGCAATATTGACCGTGGCAGGTTCAGAGGTTAGTGGGGTGGAATCAGACACGGTGTAAGTAAATGAATCAGGCCCATTAGCGTGTTTATTTGGCGTGTAGGTGGCACTACCATTGATGATAGACACTGAGCCAAATTTAGGCTCTGTCACAAGCATGGCAGAAGCCGCAACAAGCTTTTGTTCTGCATCAGTATCATTGTCAATGAGAGAGAAGGTAACGGGCGTATCTTCTTGTGTGCTCACTTCATCATTTTTAGCTATTGGCGCATCATCAATAGGGTTAATCGTGAGTGTCACGGTTTGAGTTGTTGATACAAGATTTGTACTGTCTTTCACTCGATATGTAAATGTATCTTCGAGTGTTTCAGACCCATCATGTTCATAGATAAATGCACCGCTTTCATTGAGAGTAAGCGTACCGTATTTTACAGACTCTCTTAATATTGCAATAAGTGTATCGCCAGAGTCTAAATCCACATCAGTGGCAGTACTAAGCAAACCGTTTACTTTCCCAATAGTCAGTGCTTCGCCTTCATTCAATGTAAATTGAAAAGGTTCAGCTGAGGGAATGTCAGGGCTGTTAATAACTGTAATACTAAACGGAGCCAAGCTCACTGATGGGCTATCTGCTGCATTATCTTTGACACTGATGATGATGTTTTCGTAAGTACCTACATCTTTATCGGCGGTTATACCCGTCAGCGCGCCAGAGGCATCATCAAAGGTGAGCCAAGTTGGTTTATTTTTTATTGAAAAAGTGTGTATGTCTTCAAGGTCTGGGTCTGTTAATGTCGGTGCGAAGTGATATAGATTGTTTTGCTCGACTTCTAGCAAAGGAGCACCAGTAAGGGTTGGCGCATCGTTGATATTAGTTACTTCAATAGCAAAAGCAGGCAGTGTTGCTGTTGCCCCTCCTTTGTCAGCCACACTGATAATAATATTATCAGAGCTACCAACATGTTCATTAAGCGGTGCGCCACTCAAAGTGCCTGACTCAGTATTAAAGGTCGCCCATTCAGGTCTGTTTTGAATAGCAAAAGTATGTGAGTCATCAACATCAATATCGCTAAGTGTGGGTGTAAAAGTATACGCACTGTCTTGCGCTACACTTGATGGCGGCGTACCTGTTAACTGTGGTGCATCATTGGTGTTTGATACTGTAATACTAAAGGTTGGTAAAATCGCTTTTTCACCGGCTTTATCTGCCACACTAATGATAATATTGTCAGTGCTACCAACGTGTTTATTGAGTGGGGTACCCGTTAATGTACCTGACTCAGAATTAAAGCTCGCCCATTCGGGTTTATTTAAAATAGCAAACGTATGTGAGTCACTTTTATCAACATCAATGAGCGTTGGTGTGAAAGTATATACGCTGTCTTGTGCCACATTCGATGACGGCACACCGGTTAATTGTGGCGCATCATTGATGTTTTCCACCGTAATATCAAAGGCGGGTAATGTTGCTTTTTCACCGGTTTTATCTGTCACACTGATGATAATATTTTCAGTGCCACCAACGTGTTTATTGAGAGGGGTACCACTGACTGTACCTGACTCACTATTAAAGCGGGCCCATTCTGGTCTGTTTTGAATAGCAAACGTGTGTGAGTCACTTTTATCAACATCGGTGAGTGTTGGTGTGAAAGTATATGGACTACCTTGGGCCACACTTGATGACGGCGTACCAGTTAATTGTGGCGCATCGTTGACGTTTTTCACTGTAATATTAAAGGCGGGTAATGTTGCTTTTTCACCGGCTTTATCTGTCACACTGATGATAATATTTTCAGTGCCACCAACGTGTTTATTGAGAGGGGTACCACTGACTGTACCTGACTCACTATTAAAGCGGGCCCATTCTGGTCTGTTTTGAATAGCAAACGTGTGTGAGTCACTTTTATCAACATCGGTGAGTGTTGGTGTGAAAGTATATGGACTACCTTGGGCCACACTTGATGACGGCGTACCAGTTAATTGTGGCGCATCGTTGACGTTTTTCACTGTAATATTAAAGGCGGGTAATGTTTCTTTTTCACCGGCTTTATCTGTCACGCTAATGATAATATTTTCAGTGCTACCTATATGCTTGTTTGTTGGTGTGCCGCTAAGCACGCCTGATGTGGTATTAAAGGTTGCCCACACAGGTGAGTTTTCAATAGAAAAAGTGTGTGAGTCATCCAAATCTACATCAGTAAGTGACGGTGTGAAGCTATATAGCACATCTTCATTGATTGAGGTTGCTGGAGTGCCTGTTAATACAGGGGCATCATTGACATTAGTTACTTGTATGAAAAATGCGGGCAGTGTTGCTTTTTCACCCGCTTTATCGAGCACACTGATAATAATATTTTCAGTGCTACCAACATGTTCATTAAGCGGAGTGCCACTTAATGTACCTGACTCTGTATTAAAGCTCGCCCATTCAGGTTTGTTTTGAATAGCAAAAGTGTGTGAGTCATCAATATCAATATCGCTAAGTATGGGTGAAAAAGTATATGGACTATCTTGAGCCACATTTAATTGCGGTGTACCTGTTAATTGTGGTTTATCGTTGGTGTTTTCGACAGTGATAATGAAGGGAGTTAATACTGCTTTTTCACCCGCTTTGTCGGTCACTGTTAGTATAATGCTTTCAGTGTTGCCAACGTATTCATTTGTTGGTGTACCTGATAAACCACCATTTTCATTGTTGAAGACTGCCCAATCAGGTTTGTTTTGTATAGATACGGTGTAAGTATCATCTACATCAATATCATTGATTACTGGGGTGAATGAATATGCTTGATCTTGTGGTATCAGTTTGTTTGGCTCGCCGGTAATTGTTGGTGCATCGTTTATATTATTCACGGTGATACTAAAGCTGGGTAAAAGGCTTCTCGCCAATGATTTGTCCAGAACGGATATTTCTATGTTGCTGTACTCGCCAACATGGCTATTATTTGGCTTCCCACTTAAAGTACCATTATTTGAGTTGAAATTAGCCCAACTTGGCTTGTTTTCTATGGTAAAAGAGTGTTTCTCATCTTTATCAGGATCTATCACCTCTGGGGTAAAGACATATTGTTCATCTTGATCAATTTCAGCCAGTGGTGAACCCGTCAGAGTTGGCTCGTCATTTACATTGAGAACTGTGATACGAAATGCGGGCAATGATGCCTTTAAACCTTCCTTATCAGTCACTGATAATAGTATATTGTTGTATTCACCAATATCATTATCATCAGGGTAACCACGCAGCTCTCCCGTACTTTGGTTTAGGCTAACCCATTTAGGCTTGTTTACAATACTAAAACTATGGCTGTCATCTTTGTCAATGTCATGCAATGTTGGATTGAAGCTATACAGTTTCTCTTCTGTTGCTTCACTGTTTGCTGCACCGGTCAATTCAGGTGCGTTGTTTACATTATTTACAGTGATTGAGAACGGTGTTAAAGAATCACTTAGTCCGGCAAAATCTACAACTGAAATTTTTATGTTTTGATATATACCAACATCATCATTATTAGGTGTGCCTGTAAGTTCACCGGAGGTGTTATTAAAACTCGCCCAAGAGGGTTTGTTTAATATACTAAATGAATGGGAATCACCGTGATCTTCATCAATTAGAGTGGGCTTAAAGCTATATTGAGTATCTTCATCTATGCTTCTAAGGGCAACGCCAGAAAGGTTCGGTGCATCATTTTCGTTTAGTACTGTTACGTTAAAATAAGGTGAGTTTGCAGATGTTTGACCATCACTTATGTAATAAATCAAATTGTAATATTGGCCAATATTATTTTGTTTTGGTGTACCTGATAATTCACCTGTCATGGTGTTGAAGCTCATCCAACTGGGTTTGTTTGATATATGAATTGATAAGGCATCACCATCAACATCAGTGATAGTTGGAGTAAATCTAAAAAACTGATCTTCTAATATAGAGACTCTTGTAGAGGAGATCGAAATTGACGGTCTATCATTAATTGGCCTAATTGTTATATTTACAATTGCATCAGAAAAAAGACCTTCGTTATCGGTGGCTCTAAAAGTAAAACTGTCAGAACCATGGTAGTTTCTGTTCGCAGAATAAGTACCTTCACTTCCATTTAATGTTATTTCACCATTCTGAGGTGATTTAATTATTTTGTATGTTAAATGCGTACTATCAATGTCTTCTGCATTTAACATAAAAAGAGTCATTTGATCTTCATTTAAATATATATGCTGTTCCCGCGCGATTGGCGGGTCATTCTTGCCAATTACGTTAATGGAGAATGACGAAAGAGCGTCAGTTAAAAGTCCGTCTGATACTCTAATAGTGATATTATTATACAGGCCAACATCGGGGTCCTGTGGTATACCTGAAAGCGTGCCTGTTGTAGGGTCAAAATCAGCCCAGTGAGGCATATTTTCAATTGAATAGGATAGATTTTCTGGTGTTTCATTATCACTGGCTTGTGGCGTAAAAGTATATTGCTGGTGTTCGTTAACGGCGGTACTTGGGCTCCCTGATATTGTAGGTGTGGTACTTTTTTTAATCGTTACAGAAAGTGGAGCAATAGTTGTGTATTGACCATTATCACTGGTTATATGCAGTGCCGCACTCACTAGTTCAGTACTGTTTGATGTCGGTATTCCGGAAATATCACCGTACTGATTAACTTTTATCCAATCAGCGTTGTCATTGTCTGGCCATATTCGATGCATTGAATAACTAACAGGGCCAACCGGACTATCATACCTGTTGGATTTCCTGCCTGATAGGGAGAGTTGCTGACCGGCAAATACCTCTGCAGCTGGAAATTCAAAGGTTTTTATAGGAGCGACTTGGACATCTTCGGAAATAATAATGGTTATAGGTGGAAATTCAATCGTATTGTGATCATTGGTCGCGGTAATTAAAATGTTATCGTAAATACCCGCTTGAGGAGCTTTACCGTAAATAGCGTCCGAGTATGAAAGGATTTCTAACCAATCAGGGTTATTTTTTATCGTAAAACGATAGTCACTGGATTCATTAATGTTTATATATTCATGAATATTGAGGCTTGTGCCTCCATATATAATGGGATCTAAGCGAGGGGAAGGAGTTAGGTTATCGACTATATCGATCTTAAAATCTCGAGTGATAGAGTGAATTGAATTATAGGCTGTGAGCCTTATTGTATATGTTCCAATATTGTTGCTTGGCTTTGAGGTTATCGTCTGGGTGTGGTGGTGAAACATAAACTTGTCATTATCTACCGCTCCTTCTTCTAAGCGATAGTTGTAGCTAGCGGCATAGTTAGGGCTATCGTATTGCAAAAATATACGAAGTGGTTCACTACCAGAGATTTTAAACTTATTACCATCAAGTAACATTTTTTTAGGTGGGTGTTCATTATTATAAATTGCTGTTGAGGCTTTCCAGCCTGTGGCGCTGAATAGTGCACTAAAGGTTTTTTTTGGTGTTGAAGTAGAAGACGCAATAGTAAATTTGTTGTAGTAAGAATAACTAATACTTGTGGGAGGATAATCAACATTATCTGCGCCAATGAATTGTTTCTCGAACCGATTATCTCGTTGTATTTTATAAGTAACGGAAGATACTACTTTGTTTGCTTGGTTCTCATCAATACATTGAAGTGTACTAGCATTATTTTCAGTGACGACATGAAATTTTGTACATTCATCGGCATATGAGCTTAGGCTACAAAATGTCAGTAAAATATAGGCAAATACTTGATATAGATAAGTACCTTTCCAAGTAATCCCGAGATGGCTATTACACTGGCTCAAGGTTTTGTGTTTAGCTGATGAGAGGAATATCCACTCCCGTCGTTTTATAGTCATAATAGTCCTTTCTATTACTTCAATGCGTACTGGGTGATTAAATCAGTACTCCATGGTGTTAAATCAAAAATGGTGAGTGCAATGCACTAAATTCGTTACACTTTTTATTATTTATATGCAAAAAGGCATAACAACTTTAATGCAGTAAGTTGCCATGCCTAGCAGGCTTTGTAAGCGTTCGCTCAATGGGTTTTAATGTTACTGATCCGCTGTAATGTTTAAAAAGGCTGACTGTGCGAGCAAGTCCCTTATTTCATTGCTTGATAGCGGTTCGGTTCTTAGCCTTTGTAGTGTGGCAAAATCACCGTTAAATTGGTGAGCGGCGAGTGTTACGCTCAGTGACGGGTTACTGAGTTGTGCGGTACTTTCATTGAGGTAGTTACCAAATGATAAATCGGCAGCAATGTTTGCTTGCGCCTTGCCCCTGATCGCCCAGCTGACATTACCATTAAATTGGTCTTGCCACCTTAGGGTAACCGTGACTTCATTTATTCTTTGATCAGCATTACCAAAGTCATATGTTACAGATTGTGAGGCGTCACTAAATGAGTTACTAAATTCAGTAAATGCTGCGGCCAGCTCATAAGAGCCTTGAATGTGGGTAAGTGTGTTATAGGTGCCAGTATCATCAATTGTATTAGTGACAAATGATGCAATCGTGACGGATATGCCCGCTTGAGATGAGGTTTGCTCTAAATATGAGGTGATGTAACTTTGTTCAACAATGTTAGGGAAGATATAGAGTGGGGTATCAGAAAATCGTGCATATCTAGATTGCTCTCGCGTAACAAGATTGGCAGGGTTGGTTGATATTAAAACGTATTCGTTGGCTTGTGTGTGTTGTGTCGTATTGACTACGACGCCTGTTGAGGTGAAGTCGGCATCGCTTAGTACAATGTGATTACCATCAGTGAGTGAAAACATCCCGCCACGTACATCACCTGTATTAGCATTTTTAATAAACAGGAGTTTCTCTTGTAGTGAGTTTGCACAAAGTGTTAATTCCGCTGGGCTTTTTGCTAAAATGATATTGTCAGAAAACCCGGTTAATGTGTAGTCTGAATTAGTTACGGCTAATTCACTAACATCAAAATTAACAGTATTACAATCGCAGCTTTGATGACCTTTGAAAGTCACTGAGCCTAATGTTAGATCACTGGCGATGTCATTTACATTGTTGATGGTGATGATTTCAGTTTGCTTTTCATTATTGCTATCAGTTTGCGTTGCAATGATAGAAATATAATGGGTATCAGCAGGTCTACTATATTGAAACAGACCGTCTGGTTTTATCACTGGTGCTTCAATGGCTTGACCTTGCTCGTTATGAAAAACTAAACTACTTGCAATAGGCGCAACGCCACAGTCATTTTCAATTACTGTATTAAAACTGATGCCGTATTTAGAAACAGGGTTTGGTGGTGGGGTCGCGTTTACAGGTATTGTTGTATTAGTAGACGAGTTAGTAACATTGATATTGCTCTTTGACGAGCCGCCACAAGCAGTTAATAAACAGGCAGTACTTACCGCACACACGAGTGTGAGTCGTTTCATCTCATATCCTTCGAAAAATTAAATTCCATAATAACGGTACAGATTGTACCGCAAATGTTTTGCTTAATTCAATAGTATAAATTTTTGTTTTATATGAATTAATAGAAACTGATTAAGGCAGTATATGAGGAATAAAAATGAAAAAGTTCATAAATGTGTTTATTTATTTCACTAAACACTCGTGACTTATCAAAAGGTCACGCGCAAACTTCATTCGCCTGTTTTAGTCCATAGTTATTCCACATTTACATTTTATGATAGAGAAAAATCATCAGAGTAACAGGCTATGACACAGCATACATTCGACATATTAACAGGCGATGAGATTACGAATGCAATTGATGAAATTGCGCGGCTCAGGATCGACATTTTTGCTGAATATCCATACTTATATGGCGGATGTGTAAGTTATGAAGTTGAGTACCTTCGTAAATTTGCGAATACCAAGCAAAGTTTTATGGTGGTAATGAAAGACCAAGGAAAAATTGTTGGAGGATTAACAGGATTACCTTTGGCCCATGAACAACCGGCTGTGCGACGTCCGTTTGTTAATAGCATGTACCCATTGGCCTCGACATTCTATTTTAGCGAGGTTTTAATGTATCCACGTTATCGTGGCAATGGTTATGCAACGACAATGTTTAAATTGGCAGAGCAGTTTGTTAGCCAATTGTGTTCTTACAATTATATTGCGCTAGCGACTGTTGTACGTGAAGCAAATCATTTGAAAAGACCTCATTCATATCAACCATTAGACGGCATGTGGCAGCACTTTGGTTATAAACCACTGGCAAATCATATTTGTATTATGGATTGGCGAGAGCATGGTGATGAACAAGAAACTGCCAAGCCATTGATGTTTTGGATTAAATCTATGACTAATATGGGGAGTAGTAAAGGTTTATTTCCTGCTGCTACACTGCTAATGAGTGTGGTAGGTTAATCGTCAAATGACATTTTAAGTATTAATTTGAGACTAAATTAATAACTATTGAATAGTAATTATCACAATCTCGGTCTTTTGGTTATTAATTAGATGCCGAGGTCGATGATGACGAACAATCAAACCAGTAATATAGTGCGTATTACATTATTAATTAGCTTTACCCTATTGGGGTTTTCATTCTTTTTGGGTAGCAATGCGAATGCCATTACACATACATTTAACTTTTATTTGTTGACTGAGTGGGTTGATACGCCATTATTAAGCATTTTGACCGGAATTGTGTTTCTAGTCAGTGCACTGTTAGTTATTTTTGCTGCGAGAGAGCCCGCTTTACGCAGTGTATTGCTTACCATTGTTGCCATTCTTGCGTTAGTCCCTTTATTTACACTATTTAGCGAAACACGCTGGATAGCGAGCCTTGGTGGCTTTCCCATTATTGGTTCTGGCCAGGGAATAATAAAATATGCGGCGTTGCTCCCGCTTGCTGTGTACCTATGCAAATATGATGCAATGAGTCTTCGTCAACATGCATTGTTGAATTTTTTACCTGTCGCGTTAGTTTTGTACTGGATAGGAGCGATGAAGTTTTTTGAATTTGAAGCAAATGGCATTGTTTCATTGGTTGAAACATCACCCTTTATGTCTTGGTTATATGCCATATTTACTGTGCAAGGTGCGTCAAATGCAATAGGGGCTTATGATGTGTTGTTTGCCACTGTTTTGGGTTTTGCGATCTGGATGAAAGCCCCTCGAGTTGCATTTATAGCGGTGGTTGGGGCCGGTGCGGTGTTTGTTATGACGCAAACCTTCTTATTAACGGCAGAAGGTGCGTTCAGTTCTGCAACACTTTTAAGCGGTTTAGGGCAATTTGTGATTAAGGATTTATGGTTTATTGGCAACCTTGCTGTTATCACACAATACAGTATCAGCTTGGATAAATCGATATTTGTGCCACAGCAAGTTGAGGCGTAACAATGAAGACAAACTTAATATTGATAGTATTGATCGGTTTAAATTTTTTTACCGGAGCAGTATTTGCAAAGAGTGATCCGATAGCGATTGGCGGCGTTAATCATGTAGGGTTAACGGTGTCAGACCTTGAGCTGTCTAAAGCGTTTTTTGTCGACCAGTTAGGTTTTAAGGTCAATGGACATGACACAACTTACCCCGCTTATTTTTTATCTAATGAGCATGTTATGGTTACACTTTGGCAAGTGGTAGCACCTTTATCAATGCAACCGTTTAACCGCAAAAATAATGTAGGGCTACATCATCTTGCATTTAATGTAAGCTCAGTTGCCCAATTGAATGCGTTACATGAGCGTTTTAAAACATTAAAAAATATGAAAATAGAATTTGCGCCAGAGCTTTTAGGTAAAGGGCCAACCCAGCATATGATGATCCGTGAACCCAGTGGAAATAGGATTGAGTTTATTGTTCGTAGTGGCAAATAACGCTTTATTAGCGCTGCGACATATGCACGATTATCTTTATTATTGAATATGCATAATGGTTACTACATACTTGTAAGCATTATGCTTGTTTCACTATTTAATACTCCTTCCAACTCCCGTACTTGCCGTAGTATTCTATCGAATTCTGTTAGGTTAGGTGTATTCATTTCAGCAATCAGATCCCAAGCCCCATTCGTTGTATGTATTTTAACAAGTGCGGGGATCCCTTTAAGTTGCTGAACAACCTGGCTCGTAGACTTGCCTACGACTTCTATCATCATAATGGCTTTAATTGAATCTGTTTCAAGTTGTTCATGCATGCGAATCGTAAAGCCTAAAATCGCACCACTGCCAATTAGTCTATCTAAGCGGTTTTGTATAGTGCCCCTCGACACTTTTAGCTGGCTTGCCAGCTCAGATATGCTTGCTCTGCCATTATTTCTTAAGGCAATGATTAATTGTTTATCAAGAGAATCGTAAATATATGGCGTCATGATTCGTCGCTATATTTTATGTGAGTAGGTGATCAAACTAGCACTTTTTGTATTTATATCTAGCAATTTGTATAAAAATATTATTATTTGTGCATTTTATTGCCATTTCTTATAGTAATTGATCACGTTAAAATAATCACTCTAGCGTGACGAAGAGTCACTGCACTGTCTGAAAGTGTGATAATGCAGCTTAAGTTTCAAAGAGTTAATAATGGTGTTCTGCATCAGTATACGAAAGTTAGCGGTTTGGTCGGAACAGGAGTTTTAATATGAATAAAGTACATGCACCGAATACAGTAGTGATGATGAGACCTCATCATTTTACGTCAAACCCTCAAACCATGATGGATAATACTTTCCAAATATGTACAAAGGGTCGTGATGTGGCTAAACAAGCCTATCTTGAGGTTACACGTGTTGCTGAACAGTTAATGGCTGCGGGCGTGATGGTACATTTGTTTGAAGACGAATCGGATAAAACACCAGACTCAGTGTTCCCTAATAATTGGTTTTCGACCCATAGTAATGGTTCAGTGGTTGTGTATCCTATGTATGCAGAAAACCGCCGCTTAGAGATCCGTCAAGATGTTTTAGATTACCTCTCAGAACACTATGAAGTAAAGCAAACGATTGACTATAGTAACAGAGTCAACCGAGAGGTGTTTTTAGAAGGCACGGGTTCGATGGTACTAGATCATAATAATAGTGCTGCTTATGTGGTTGAATCAAAAAGAAGTAACCGAGAACTCGTTGAACAGGTATGTACGGAGTTAGCGGTTGAGCCTGTCATTTTTAATGCATATGACGTAAATAAAGTACCCGTTTATCATACTAATGTGGTGATGTGTGTTGCGGATCAGTTCGTGATGGTTGGACTAGATATGGTACCAAAGCACCAGCAACCAAGGCTACTCGCGCATTTTCGTAATAATAACTTAAAAGTGATTAAATTAAGTAATACGCAAGTCAATCAGTTCTGTGGAAACGCCATAGAGCTACAAGGGCGAAACAATAAGATATTAGCATTATCACAAACGGCATTTTCAGCATTGAGCTTAGAACAAATCGAAGTACTTGAAGAGTTTGTGGAATTATTACCATTTGATATCTCAACGGTAGAATCTGCAGGTGGCTCTGTTAGGTGTATGGTTGCTGGTGTGCATTTACCAAGTAAGAAATTTAATTAAGGTGGATGTAAAATTTTGTTAGCCGCTCTCTCATTGTTAAGTGTTGCATGTATATTGCAATTTGACCTGAGTATGAGCGCATGTGATATAACAATAATAAGGTGAAGATAGAACTTTAATTCAGAAATGCAGAACCTTGGGATAACTATTATAACACGTATGAAATAGCGTTAACAAAGAGGGCATTATGTTTGAACAATTTGTAGGTACAGTGAATGGTGTTTTGTGGGGACACGGTCAAGTATTGATTTATGTCTTACTCTTTGCCGGTGTATGGTTTTCATACAAACTAAACGTGATACAAATTCGCCAGTTTTGTCATATGTTTTCTTTGCTACGAGGCAGTAATAAGGCTGAAAAAGAAGGTATAAGTTCATTTCAAGCGCTTTGTACAGGGCTTTCAGCTCGGGTTGGCACTGGTAATTTAGCTGGGGTTGCCGTTGCAATATCATTGGGTGGCAGTGGTGCCATTTTTTGGATGTGGGTGATTGCGATACTGGGTATGGCCACTGGGTTTGCGGAAAGCGTACTCGGGCAAGTGTATAAAGTCAGAGATAGTCAAGGTGAGTTTAGAGGGGGACCTGCTTATTATATTCAACTGGGGTTGAACAAGCGCTGGTTAGCCGTGAGCTTTTCTGTGTGTTTATTTTTAGGTTATGGCTTTAGTTTTAGTGCGATGCAGACGAATACAATTACGGATGCGCTGCGTTTCGCATTTGATATACCCGAACTATATTCAGGTTTAGTGATCACCATACTGGCTGGATCTATTATTCTTGGCGGGCTGAAAGCAATCGCAAGGTTTGCCGAGCGAGTAGTACCAATTATGGGCATTCTATTCGTTTCTATGGCTGTGATTATTACTGCGGTGAATATCAGCGACGTGCCTGCGATGCTCAAAGAGATAATACTCTCGGCGTTCGGCTTACAAGAGGCTGGTGCAGGCGCAATGGGCGCTGCGATAAAAAATGGCATACAGAGAGGGTTATATTCAAACGAAGCCGGAGCTGGCAGTGTTCCCCATGCATCTGGTAGCGCTAGTCCAGTGCCGAATCACCCTGTAACCCAAGGCTATATTCAAATGTTAGGGGTTTTTTTAGATACTATTGTGTTGTGTAGTTGTACAGCGGTGATCATTTTATTGGCCGATATTAACATTAGTGGAGAAATGGAAGGGATCCGTTTGACACAAAGCGCCATGACCGCACACCTTGCTACAGGTGGCGTGTATTTTGTTGCCGCAGCCATTACATTATTTGCATTTACGTCTGTTGTGGCTAATTTTGCTTACGCAGAAAGTAACTTACACCTGTTTAAGTTAGATAATAGAGTGGGTCGTGGGCTGTATACATCGTTGTATTTATTAATGATGCTCTGGGGCGCAACCGCAACGTTAAAAGAAGTGTGGAGCTTAGCTGATATGGCTTTGGGCTTAATGACGTTAGTGAATATTTTTGCCATTGTTCAATTGACCCCAACCGTGATTGCGGTCAATAAGGATTATCATAAACAGCGAGCGCAAGGAAAAGAGCCCAAATTCAGTGACACTGAGGTTAACGTGCAAGGAAAGTGTGAACTAGGAGTTTGGTCAAAAGAGTAAAGAGGGAATGTGGATATCGAACCTGAAACAAGACAGGTTATAGATTTTAGCTTGGAAGTTTAATGCGCATATATACAGCATGCTTTTACTTTTACCGAGCACGCTTGTGAAATAGTCGCATATTTTATGTCATTGCTCTTCAAGTTATGTTATCAAATGGTTACTCTTTGAGCGTTTCAGTTGATTATTGATGAAAAAAACAAAAATAAGTAAACAGACTATTAAGCACTTACTCACCGCCAGTGTGTTAATTGTGTCAAGTTGTGTTAATGCGAACGTTGACACCATTATTTATGCTGGGCAAGCGCTTATTGACCCATTAGAGCCTTCACGTTCGAAGCAAACTCTGGTGATCGACGGTGGTAAAGTTGCTGCTGTATACGATGGTTACCGCACGCCCCAGTCACTCAATGCGCCAAATGCAAAAGTTTATGACTTAAAAGACAAATATGTCATGCCTGGACTAATAGATATGCATGTACATCTGGCTTTTGAACGCAACCCCGCAGCAAACCCACACCAGTGGGTCACTGAATATGCGACCGATCAAGCACTTCGTGCTATTCCTAACTTGTCGAATACACTGGAAGCGGGTTTTACATCGGTACGGGATTTAGGTGGGCCGCATAAAGTGATATTCGCATTAAAACGTGCGGTAGATAATCACCGAATAATTGGTCCAAGAATTTTTGCTGCTGGGGATTTTATATCAGCTACGGGTGGTCATGGTGATTTACATGGCTACCGCCATGACATCAACCAACTGGTGACTGGCGGATTAGGTATATGTAATGGTGCGGACGATTGTCGTCGGGCGGTGCGTTCGGTTGTAAAAAGTGGTGCTGATGTTATTAAAGTTACAGCGACGGGGGGAGTCTTAAGTAATACAGCAGCAGGTGTTAAACAGCAATTAACAGATGATGAACTTGCTGCGATTGTGACAACGGCACATAGTTTAGGCCGCAAAGTAACAGCACATGCGCATGGCACCGAGGGGATCAATGCTGCAATTAAGGCAGGCGTTAACTCCATTGAACATGGCTCTTATCTCAACAAAGCGTCAATTGAGTTGTTTAAACAACATGGTACCTATTTAGTGCCTACTTTATTGGCTGGAGCGACTGTGACCGAAGAAGCCAAAAGTAACCCGAAAATGCCAGCAGCCATTGTTGATAAAGTAAAGCAAGTAGCACCTGTGATGAAAGAAGCTTTTCAGAAAGCTTTAAAACACAAAATTAATATTGCCTTTGGTACAGATTCGGGTGTATCACGTCACGGAACTAATGCTAAAGAAGCGGAGCTCATGGTTGCATATGGTATGTCTGAAAAGCAAGTGCTGGTGAGTGCAACCGTGTCGGCTGCAAAGTTATTGGGTCAAGAGCATAATTTAGGTCGCTTAAATACGGGAATGAATGCAGATATTATTGCACTGAATAAAAACCCCGAGCACGATATTCGGGCATTACAGCAAGTGCCATTTGTTATGAAAGCGGGTATTGTATATAAAGAATAGTGCCAGATTAAAGCGATTGTTGCTGTATGACAAAAGTGCTTTGCGCTTAACCTATATTATCGACACTGTTTTTTCGTCTACACTTGCTAGCAAGCCGCTATTTAAATGATTAACGAGAACAAACAATGAAAAAAGTAATGATATTTGTCACGAACCACGCAACACTTGGTAGTACAGCACAAGCTAATGGGACATACGCACCAGAGTTAACTCATGTTGTGAGCGCGCTATTGGCTGCAGGTATTGAATATGACATAGCCTCAATTAAGGGCGGAAGTGCGCCTTTGTACGGTGTCGAACCAGATGGTGATGAAGTAAACCAGCAGATTTTAAATAATAACCAGTTTAATAACAAAGTCGACAATACATTGACGGCAAGTGAAATTGATATCAACGCATACGATGCTATTTTCTACCCAGGTGGGTTTGGGTTATTAAGTGATTTATTTGAAGATAAAACGGTTGCTGCAATAAGTGCCCAACATTATGAAAGTGGCGGAATAATAGCTTCGGTTTGTCATGGACCAGCTGGCTTATTGCCTATTACTTTGAGCAATGGAGAGTCATTGCTTTCGTCAGTGTCTGTGACAGGGTTTACGCGCGAAGAAGAAGTGGATTTTGGCACAATTGATGATATTCCATTTTTACTCGAGGATGCGCTAGCACGTAATGCGGTGCAGTATAGTAAAAAGCAGCCGTGGCAGTCATTTGTTGTTGAAGATAAGCGGGTTATAACGGGGCAAAACCCAGCGAGTGCGCATGCAGTGGGTGAAGTGCTCGTGAAGTATTTATCGTAAGCTGCTTGTTATTATGAGCCAGAATAGTTGTACTCTGGCTCTTGTTTCTGTTCTTGCATTTGACTGAACAGTTAATCGCTATTTCGTTCATTGGGTAAATCACTGCTATATTCGACGAACTCTATTTCAAAACCATCAGGGTCAATAAAGTAGGCATTTTTTCTGTAAGGGTGAGTATTGCTGCCTGAGTCGACATTAAACCCAGCTGCATTCATCCGTGTTACCAAGTGATCTAAGTTATTTACGACATAGGCAAAATGAGCTAACCCCACTTGATATCCGCTTAAGTCTCGTCCTTTAGTGGTGCCATGGTCGCTGAGTGCAATGTAATTGTTATCGTCACCCAAATGTAGCCAATTTCTGGGTTGACCGTTCCAGTCACCAGCCCCAGAACATCTGACTCTCCAATGTGGAAAGGCGGCTTGGTAAAACGCCAAAGCACGGGGTAAATCACTGACAACTAAATTGATATGTTCTAAATGCATGGGTTGTCCTTATTTATTTTTCATTGTTGAAACAATGAGATGTTGTAGCTTTTGCATAAAGCTCGATGTATTGTCGTTTAGTCGCTTGATGTTATTCATTGATTTTTCCTTGGGTTAATTTAATGCTTAGGGTCACTTTAATACCTCAAGTTAACTTAAGGTAAAGTGCTAATTTTGTGTGTAGATGGTGAAAAGTGAAATAAGGTAGGGATATGCTGATTTTTGTGGGTCTAGTACTAATTGTTGCTTGGTGTATTGCAATGATAGATACAGTCGGTGCTTTATTTGGCCAGTGGAGTGTGGTTGGTGATGGTCGACACTTAGTATTTGGCTTTGAAATAACGACGTTAATGTTATTGCTGTTTGTAAGTGTGATGATAAGGCGTTGGGTTTATTTGCAGTCGGATAGTAAAAAACTGCGTAAAATTGCAAACTTTAGCTTAGCCTCGTTGAGTTTATGTATGGTAGGAGATGTGATTAACTTTAACCTTCGAGAGCAATTTTATCATCATGGTGAAATCATTAAGCATGATTACCTTGCTGATTCTGTTTGGTTTTTTGCTCCTGGGTACGTATTGTTAATAATGGCAGTTTTTTCCGCGATAAATCATTTTGAAGCATTAAGTAGACAAAAAACTCAAGAAAGTGTAATCCATAGCCATTCTGATTTATATCATATAGGCCATCATTTTAAATTGTACATATTGGCTATTGTTGCAATCGTGGTAGGTGGAAGCGCTTTTATGTCCATGTATTTACCCGAAACAGGTTTATATATCTCGGTGCTAACTGCTTTACATTCGATTGTTATTACAGCTGTGGCGGTCAGTGCAATGATGATGATTTATTCAGTCGGTGTAAAAAACATGTCGACTGGTTTATGGTGTGTGGTGTGTGGCTTATTGCTCGCGGCATTAGCAGATGCAATTATCGGTCAATATTGGATTTATGGTGCACAGGGAGAGGGTTTTTTTCCACAAGTTAGATATATCAATTGGGCAATTTACATTACCTCGCAGTGTTTAGTCATATTACTTCCCTATTATGTAGTTCAGCATACAAAAAAAGCGATAAATACGGTGTAAAATTTCAGCTGAAAGCGGGAAAAGAATGGCTGGTATGAAGCTAGCAACTTGTAATTCGTTGATGTTAAACATACATTGAAGAATGAAAACACGGACTCGGGTGCGGGCAGTACATCATTGAGGAAGTTCGCAATCGTTGAGGGTATTGTGGCTTTTAGAAAGGCTGAGTGTGTAACTGCGGAGTGAATTTTTGATATTTAAGTGCGGCTTAATAAACCGGTTACGCAGAGTGAACAAACGCTAGCAAAGCCAAAACAGTTGGCCGAAGCATTAGTTAGCACAGTGGATATTGTGTTGGGTTACTGGTTGGAAACAGCTGTTGTCAGAGCTGAATTCGGTGACCGATATTCACGTATAAAGCGCGATATGGATGATATATCAAAGGGTTTGATATCAGCGGGCATTCGAAAAAGGCTCTTTTGCACCAATAGCCTGTTAAAACCCATAAGAAAAGTATAACGAATTATTAGATATTAATAGATTGAGTTTTTTGAGAACTCGTTTGGAAAAATACGGGGAATGATTGTGAATATAGATTTTCGCTCAGATACAGTGACAAGACCATGTAAAGCAATGAAAAAAGCCATGTTTGACGCAGAGCTGGGGGATGATGTTTATGGAGATGACCCTACTGTTAATGCGTTAGAGGTATACGCCGCTAAACGTCACGGCTTTGAGGCTGCATTGTTTTCTAGCTCTGGTACACAAGCTAATCTTTTGGCACTGATGGCTCATTGTGAGCGAGGTGATGAGTATTTATGTGGGCAAAATGCGCACAATTACAAATATGAGGCCGGTGGTGCCGCCGTATTAGGCTCTATTCAGCCGCAACCGATTGAAAATGAAGCTGATGGCAGCCTATGTTTTAATAAGCTATCCAGCGCGATTAAGGCTGACGATTTTCATTTTGCACGAACAAAGGTGTTGAGTTTGGAAAATACCATTGGCGGTAAAGTTTTAAGCCTTGATTATTTGAAACAAGCACAAGAGTTTTGTCAACAAAACCAGCTCATCCTACATTTAGATGGGGCGCGAGTGTACAATGCAGCGACTGCTTTAAAAGTTGATATTAAAGAAATTAGTCAGCATTTTGATTCAATGACCGTGTGTTTATCAAAAGGACTAGGTGCACCAATAGGGTCCGTGTTATTGGGTAATAAAACATTTATTGCTAAAGCTCGACGAATTAGAAAGATGCTTGGGGGCGGTATGCGCCAGGCTGGTATCTTGGCGGCTGCGGGTCAGTTTGCATTGATGAATAACGTTGAGCGGTTGATTGAAGATCACGACAATGCAGGGTATTTGGCACGTGAAATTAATGGTATTTCGGGTTTAAGCACTGAAGCTTATAAAGTAGAAACAAATATTGTTTATGTTGATGTTGCAGCGCATGTTGACATGAATTTTGTAACGCAGTCGCTCGCTGACCAAGGGATTTTGATAACTTCAGCATACATAGGCATGCGACTTGTTACGCATAAGGACATTACACGAGAAGATATTGATACATTGATAACACATCTTAAAAAATATCTAACTTGATTTAGACATAATACGCAGGGTTGTGTTAATTCGATATGAGTTGTGATAGTCGCACGAGTTGGGAGCAAATCCCCAAAGCGTGCGACTCAGTTGTATTTTCCGTCGTTAGACGGCACACCGACTGCCGCATACATAGAGGTCGAAGACTTACATCATTGAAATATTATTGGTGTTTGTTCACCTGCCAATCATTGTGTGTTAAATATGTTTTCCCTGCTGAAATAGCGCCTGTCTCTAAGGTAGTCGCCATGGTATCATTCCAGCGGTTTAAATAACCAAAGAGTGAAATAACACCTAAAATTTCAACAATTTCGCCTTCATCCCAGTACTTTTTCAATTCAGCTTCAATAATATTATCAACAGCATTAGGCACACTGGATGCGGCGAGTGCGAATTCAAAAGCGGCTTTCTCTGCACTTGTATACAGCTCACTTTCTCGGAATTGCCAAATATTATTTAGTCGCTCTTCTGAACCACCGTAGCGCTTTGCGGCTAATATTGTGTGTGCCTCACAGTATCTACAACCTGTATTGGCACTGGTGATATAGCCAATAAGTCGTTTTTGTTCAGCAGTGACTCTGCCGCCGTTTTCCATTACGGCCATATTCAAGGTGATAAATGCTTTTGCAATAGCGGGGCGAATTTGCATGGTTAAAACACTGTTTGGGCAAAACCCTAGCGTTTCATTAAAAAACTTAGCTAACTCACGCACTTCTTGGTTTTCATCTTGTGAAAGGGGGGTAACTAACGCCATAATAAGATCCTGTTTTGTTTTTATGTTGCATATGCAACATAAATAGTAAAGTGTCTTGGTGATTTTGTCTAGCAAAGTTACAGTGTGAGTAATTTTGGTGTAAAAGGGTTTTAAATGAGCAATAAAATGCGAAAAGCGGCATTTACATTAAATGCAGGTATTACAAAGCCATATGATTTATATAATCACTTACCGTATCGAGTTGCAGTGGCAAGTAATTTGTTGGCCATTGATAGAGATGCTGCTATTAAACAGTTTACTGAATTAGAAACGCGAGAGATAAGAGTACTTTTGAATATTGGCTCTTATGGACCGATTAATGCTGCAGATATTGCCTATCAATCTAGGTTAGATCCTTACTCGGTTAATCGAGCAATTAATTGCTTATTAAAATTACACTATTTAGATGAAGAGAAAAAAACGGAAAATCAACGATCTAAATTGGTTAAATTAAGTGACTTAGGCACTGATGTTTATAAAAAAATCACTTGTTACCTTGAACAAAGAACAACCCGTTTAACAGCCAATTTAACCAGCGAAGAGCAAATGACGCTATTACTGCTATTAGAAAAACTGGAGCTGCAAGCAGAACAAGTTTTGGCTGACACTGCAAAAGACATCGAAGCACAAGGAAAAACCATTACCAGAGATCAAAAAGAGGTGATCCGTTGGCACAAAAGAACCACCTCATGATGTGTAGTGATTAAAGGGTATCAACCCGATCTATTAGCACGTTTCTTCGTTGTATATAGCATTGACCTGACTTTATAACTAATTGGTCTTCATAACGGCCGTTAAAGACTTTCATAGGCTGAGTGCGGTCTTCAAGGCTAGTGAGATATAAAATAAAATGAGACTGAGCAGTGAGACTATTTTTTGAACTAGGTGTAATATTCATACTGGTGATCATATGAATACTTTTCTTTGTGATAAGGGCGCTTCTGACACGGTTAGCAATGGCGTCACTTCCTTGTAATGAGATATTTAATTTTGGTACCGAAAAGGTCGCATCCTCTGTGAACAGTGCTTGATAATCACGCACTGGGCCTTTATCTCTGTGCTGGGGGTACTTCATGAGTACGTCTTCACAGAGTGTGACACTTATGTCTTTTTGACTAATTTGGCATCCACCCAGCACTATGGCTAAGGAACATATGAATAAAGTTCTAAGCATGACTTTCCTTACAGTTAAATATGGAATATCAACGAATTATATCGCCAATACAGATCAGAATATCGTAAAAGAATAGATGAAATGTGAAATATCATCATATTTTAAAATGGAATAAGGCTATCGTTTCTAAGTCGATGAGAAAGGGAACATCATATTTTAGATTGCTGGCAGGACATATGGTTAAGTCTACGGTATATTACTAATCTATCTAATTTATAATAAAAAGAGTAAAGGAATATGAAAAAGCTTATTCTTACCAGCTTTATATCGTCAAGTATCGTATTAGCGCTTACGGGCTGTGGGAGTTCTACCGTTTCTCACACTGTATCAAAAGCAAATGATAGCGTGACTGCGGTTGCACCTCCTATTGCGAAAAAAATAGCACATGAGACTAAAATTCATGGCTATGTGATGCAAGATAATTACCATTGGTTACGAGATGATTCTCGCAGTGATCCAAAAGTACTTGCTCATTTAGAGCGTGAGAATACTTATAGTGATTCAATCTTAAATTCGACACAAGCACTACAAAATACACTATTCAATGAAATAAAAAGCCGCATGGTTAAGGATAAGCGTTCAGTACCGGTGAAAGACGGTAAATTCTTCTATTTTACAGAAACACTCGGTGAGCAAGAGTACCCATCACTCTATAGAAGTGACAACGTGTCGGGAAAGGGTGCGAAGTTACTGTTTGATATGAACATACATGCGCAAGGTCACAATTATTATAATATAGCGGACTTTTCAATCAGCACAAATGGTGACCTATTGGCCTATTCAGAAGATACGTTAAGCCGGCGTATCTATACGATTCGGGTAAAAAACTTGGTGACTGGTAATACACTTAGCGACGAACTTATCGGTGTCCAGGGTGGGGTTGTGTGGGGCAATGATGATAAAACGCTCTACTATGTGAAAAAAGATCCCGTTTCGTTACTTGGTACTCAGGTATTCAGGCATACTCTCGGTACACCGCAAAGCGCAGATGAGTTGGTATATAATGAAAAAGACAATACTTATTATACGTATATAAGTAAAAGTAAGGGTGGGGAGTATGTATACATTCACCATTCAAGCACTGAATCTAAAGGTGTATCAATTATTGATGCGAACAATGCCAAAGCACAGCCTCAGCGCTTCATTGAGAGAGAGAAAGGGCTTGAGTATAGTATTGCAAAATTAAAAGACTGGTTTTATATATCGACGAACTTAAATGCAGTCAATTTTAAGTTAATGAAGGTACATGAGAGTCAGTATTCAAATAAAGCGAATTGGCAAACCGTTATTCAACATGATAGCAAAGAAAAGTTTGAAGACTTTGCGCTTTTCGATTCCCACTTAGTATATAAAACCCGAAAAATGGGCCAAGCCTATATTACTATTCGGGATTTGGCGTCAGGCAAAGAACATCCGTTAGAATTTAATGATCCTGCCTATTTAGTTAATTTAACGGGTAACAAAGAACTGGGTAACGGTGCTGTGCGGATCAGTTACTCTAGTATGACTACCCCCAAAACGACGTTTGAAATAGACCTGAATACTTATACGAAAGCGATACTCAAAGAAGCAAAAATTTTAGGTGACTTTAATGCCGATAATTATGCATCGGAGCGAATATTTGTTACCGCTCGCGATGGTAAAAAAGTACCTGTTTCTCTGGTGTATAGGAAAGAGTTGTTTAAAAAAGATGGTACCAATCCGATATTACAGTACGCTTATGGATCATATGGCTATACGCGTGACGCAAGTTTTTCTAACTCTAAACTGAGTTTGCTCGACCGTGGTTTTGTCTATGCCATTGCCCATATCAGAGGGTCGCAAATGCTCGGTAGACAGTGGTATGAGGATGGCAAAAAGTTAAATAAAAAGAATACCTTTAACGATTTTATTGATGTAACTCGTGCGTTAGTTAAGCAAGGTTATGCAGATAAAGATAGAGTATATGCCCAAGGTGGAAGCGCTGGAGGGTTACTCATGGGGGCGGTGGTCAACCAAGCACCAGAGCTTTATCATGGGGTACATGCTGCGGTACCTTTTGTAGATGTCATTAATACAATGTTAGACGAAACCTTACCGCTAACGACGAATGAGTATGATGAATGGGGAAATCCAAATGAGAAAGTATACTTTGATTATATGCGGAGTTATTCTCCATATGATCAAGTGAAAACTCAAGACTATCCAAATATGCTCGTTACTACGGGTCTACACGACTCACAGGTACAATACTTCGAGCCGGCTAAATGGGTTGCGAAATTACGAGAGAAGAAAACAGATAGCAATAAATTACTGTTTAAAGTTGATATGCAAGCAGGCCATGGTGGGGCGTCAGGTCGTTATAACAGCATTAAGGACCGAGCATTGCATTATGCCTTCTTTGTAGAGTTGGCAAACGGTCGGTTATAACTTGGGTATGAAGAGCTTAGCGTTGTGTGCCTAAGCTCTTCATTAAACAATTCATATCAGCCGATAGCTTAAAAATATGTGCGATATCTATTACATGTACCTTAGTGATATGAACAAATTCATGTTTTGAGACACTATAACCAATAATAAATGATGAATATTTAAGTTCTATATTTAATACATTTGTACTTTATCTAGTAAAGAAAGCACTCTGGTTGAGCGATTAACAGGTCTACACTTTTTTCGGTCAAGTCTTACAGACCTCCCGAGTCAACTACAGTATGTTAGTATGAGTGGGTTACCTTAAATTTTTTAATAGATATGGATATCTGGATTTAATATGAAATGGATAGTGTTTTTTATACTGAGTGTGATAACTGCGCATCAGGCCCTTGCTTCGAATGCGCGTTTCACACCATCAACGTGTGAAAAGCTCGCCTATAAAAGAGCGATTTTAATCACACAAATCGACAAAAGTAGCCCGCAAAGTAAGCAATTCTCAGTGCAAGAGCAACGTATTTTTGTGCTTCTACAGCGTCATTGTAGTCATAGTAATGCCAATAGTGAATTGCGTCTGGCTTTGCCAGATGATGAATTACTCGCTTCACCAATTGATGGAATGACCTATGCGGGGAAAATGTTTTCAAACGATAAAAAACAACGCCAGTGGCAAAAGTTTTATTCAATACCCAGTCGGTGCAAAGTGAAGAACTCGAGTTTGGATGACTTTGTTTGGTGTAGTAACAATAAAGGCAAACAAAAAAGGTTATTTGAATTGTATTTGCTTAATGATGAAGATCTGGCGGTTAGTACAAATGGCTATTCTTTAGTTGCAGCAAAGATAAGTAACCAATGATATCATTGAGTTCCATCCATATGTGCTTTGTCGCAATTTATTTGTATTGTCATAGATTTAGCGTAAAACCTCATATCATAATTAATGTTTAAAGTGTGAGAGCCTTACATGTGGTACTTGACTAGATTCATACTATGTATGAGTTTGTTTTTGTCATTTATATTATCAGCACAGCAGCAATCTGTTGTTCTTATATCTTTAGACGGGTTTCGTTGGGATTATATTGAACAGCACGATGCCAAAGGGCTGAAAAAGATAGCGCAACAAGGTGTCCAGGTAAACAAAATGTGGCCTGTGTATCCAAGTAAAACATTTCCTAATCATATTTCGATTATTACAGGGCTGCGGCCGGTCAATCATGGCATTATCGACAACAAGTTTTGCGATAAAAATCGTAACGAATGTTATAAAATGGGATCTGGAAAGGACGACAGTACCTGGTTTAATGGCATCCCACTTTGGAATTTAGCGCGCATGCAGGGGCTAAAATCAGCCACTTACTTTTGGCCTGAATCGGACGCTAGATTTAATGGCATGGTGCCAAACTACTACTATCACTATTCACAACAAAGTGACTATCAGGCACGCATTGATCAAATCATTCAATGGCTTACTCTAGAAGAAGGTATACGACCACACTTTGTGGCAGGTTATTTTTCGTTGGTAGATTCTATCGGTCATGACTTTGGCCCAAATAGTACGCAAGTCTATGATGCCGTTCAACAAGTTGATAAGTTAATCACAGATTTACAGCTACGTATTTCTCAGCTCGCTCACCCCGTAAATCTAGTTATAGTATCTGATCATGGTATGACGGAGGTTGATGTCAGCCAACAAATAGATTTAGCACATCTTAGTATCCCTAAAGAGTGGGTGGTTAAAAATACGGGACCTAGAGCGTTAATCTATGCAAAACAAGCGTCCGCAAAAGATGTGCAAAATATTAAAAAGTTGCTCACTATAGAATCTAAAGGGCGCTTTTCTATATTGGATAAACACACACTCATGAAACGCCATTATGTGGGCTCACCAAGGATACCCGATATTATTTTAGAAACATCACCACCAAAGGTGTTTAGTGAACATAACAATGTAACTTATAAAGGTACGCATGGATATGTTGATACTGATGACATGGCAGCTATTTTTATTGCACAAGGGCCTGCTTTTAAATCCGGAATGAAAATTAGTGAAATGGAAAATTTGGAAGTCTACCCAATCATAGCTGAAATATTGGGTTTAAAATTGATGAATAAAATAGACAGTAATGGAGATGTACTTCGTAAAGCAGTGAAGTGAGTTATTTTTTCTTAGGCTTTCGGGGCATTACTCGCGAGCCTAGTGCATAAACGACGTAAACAAGGATCAGTGAGTTTCCTAAAACTAGTAAGTCTTTTTCGTCTACAAAAATCCACAATGCGGCGAGTAAAATAAAGGCGATGGTAAAGTGTGAAACTAGGGGGTTAACCTTTTTATCTTTCATTTAAATAAGCACTCCTTTACATAAACTCTTTTACCGAGATTATACATTGGACGACTATATTAAGCGACTATTCCCATGTGTTTCCATGAGCATAGTGAGATTAATCCTTGCCTTTAGTAATAAATCAACCCTTTAGTATGAGGGTGTTGCACTGTTGTTTTGATACGGCATAAAATGATAGACGAAAAAGTTAGATAAAGTGCTGGTGACAAGTGGTATTAATTGCTGTTATTAACAAGGAAAGGATATGTTGGGCAGTTTCAATTTAACAAAACAAATTGATTTAAAAAGGTTAATTTTTTTATTGGCTTTCTTTAGTATGGTGGTTTCGTTAGGTAATTCTCTATACGCCACATTTAAAGTACAAAAGTCATTACTTATTAATGATACTTTGGAATCAAACCGTGTCTATGCGGCGAAGCTAGCCGAAATCACAGAGTTATTTTTACAATCGGTCATTACGCAACTACAGTTCAGTGCTCAACAAATAGGGACTAATTTTTCTAGCGCATCGCTGCGGCAAAATGAGTTGTATCGATTGCACCGGCAAACATCAAGTTTTAATTCTGTTGTGGTGGTCGATAGCACAGGAAAAGTATTATCTTCAGAGCCTAGTACTCTTAATGTAAAAGGCTTTGTGGTAAAGGAGGGGCAAGGTGCTATGCCATTAACGACACAAGAAGTTTATATTTCTAAGCCGTTTATTTCTCCTGCGGGTAATTTAATCATTAGTGTGTCTTATCCTATAACAGCGAGCGACGGGGGTTATTTAGGATTCATTGCAGCAAGCATTTATTTGCAGGGTGACAATATTCTTAATCGATTGCTCGGCGAACACCACTATAACGATGGGTCATATTTATATGTTGTCGATCAAAATAGGCAGTTAATTTATCATGTAGATTCAAGTCAAGTGGGTAATACGATAGCGAGTAATGCGGTCATAGAACATGTGATGTCTGGATATTCAGGCGTTATGGCATTGCGTAATAGTGAGAATAGAGAGGTGTTGAGTGGTTATGCAGCTGTGCCTGTATCGGGGTGGGGTATTGTGGCGCAAAGATCAACGGACGCGACGCTTTCTCAACTAAATAGTACATTGCTGAATGTGGTAAAAAGCACCTTGCCAATCACGGTTATTATGTTAATGCTAATCTTGTTACTGGGTTCAAAAATAGCAAAGCCGTTGTGGCAATTGGCGGTGGGTGTGAAGGCTATGGATAGATATGCGAAATCTGATGTTCAAGCAATTAACGCGTGGTACTTTGAGGCAGAGCACTTAAAGCAAGCGATTGTTTCAGGTACGGAGTTAGTTGGAAAAACAATTCAAGAATATGATTTGGATAGACAAAAAGATCCGTTAACGCAACTTTTAAATCGCCGTGGTATGCTAGCAAAAATTGAGCATTGTAAAGACTCAGGAGTGCCTTTTTCAATGATTGCGTTAGATATCGATCATTTTAAGCGCATTAATGACCATTTTGGTCATGATGTAGGCGATCATGTAATACGTAGTATTGCAGAACTTATGCTGATTGGTGCGAGAGAAGAAGACATTATTTGTAGAACCGGAGGCGAAGAATTTTCGATTTTTTTACCTGATGTCAACCTTAATCAAGCTTACTCTATTGCTGAAAGGTTAAGGTTACAAGTTCATCATCATACATTTATGCCTGTAGAGCAGGTTAACATTTCACTTGGCGTAGCACATTGGCCAAGTTCTGCAAGTGAGCTGTCTCAAGTCATAAAGCAAGCGGATAAAGCGTTGTATAAAGCAAAACACACTGGCAGAAATAAAACTGAAGTTGATGATATTGACGGTTTTAGCAGAACGCCCAAAGCGAGTTAATATTGGGCGTCTAGAGAAAGGAGTTAGCTCCCACAACGAAAACTGAGGTTGATGAGGTAGGGCTTTCCTAATGAATGCTCTGCACTGGCACCGGCAATAGACGCAATGGCACCAGCATCATCAACATAACCATCCCCTAATACCCATAACCAAGTTCCAGCATTGGTGATTATTTCAGCCGTAGATTTATCACTCAAAAACTCATGCTCTGTTTTCTCACCTTGATATGTTACTGATTCATTGAGGACAAACATCGATTGTTTATCTTGTTTACAAAAATGCGTTGCTTGGTCAAGCGCTTCTTTTACACCTTGACCTCGCTCAGATGATTTAATAATGACGTAGTGCTGATTATCAGAACTAGGACGAACGTCATCATGATGTGCACACGCTGATAATAAAGATGTTAGGCCAACAGCTACTAATAGGTTTTTCATTGTTTATTCCCCTTGAATTTATGATGTCATTATTGTGCTTATCCTGCATCTACACCAGTAAGAAACTGTTAAAAACTGCGAAGAACATTGAGTAGAGTTTAACAATATAGACTCTGTGTGGCGCAAATATACGTATGTTTAACGAGAGTAAGTGAAAACAGTTTTTAAAGTGGGTATTATGTTGCTATTAAGGGGTCGCATAGTGCGGTGTCAAAAATTTAGGAGTACATATGGGTCGAACGCTCAAAGTCCCTCATACCTTGATCCTGTTGTTAGGTATGATGGTGATTGCTTTAATGGCTACGTGGATAGTGCCGCAAGGTTTCTTTGAAACGAGTTTGTCAGATTCTGGACGACAAATGGTTGTCTCTGGGACTTACCAGGTAATTGAGAATAAAACCTACTTAACGCCATGGGATTTGTTGACTGCAATTCCTCGAGCATTTGCTGCTGCGCAAGATGTTATTTTTTTCGTTTTGATAGTGGGTGGTGTTTTAGCTATTGCTAGAGCGACTGGTACGGTAGATGCACTGATCGGTCGACTCTTAGAAAAGTATGGTTCACGCCCCCAAAAGCTGATTTTTATGGTGGTGTTTTGCTTTGCGATGGCCTCAAGTAGCATCGGAACCGCGGGAGAATATATTCCTTTTGTGCTGATACTGGTTGCCCTGTGTAAAGCAATGAGATTAGATGCCATGACGGCTGTAGGTATGATTGTTGCTGGGTATGGTATTGGCTATGGCGTTTCCGCATTTAATCCGTTTACCGTACTGATTGCGCAACAGATTGCAGAGATCCCAGTCTATTCGGGCATTTGGCTTAGGCTCGCTATTTTTATTCCTTTTGTATTAATTGGTTTTCATCATGTGTGGCAATATGCGCAAAAAGTGAAGCAGGACCCAAGTAATTCAATGATGATCGGTGTTGCATGCCCATTAGATGGGCAAGTACAACCAAGTTACCCTAAATTAGAGACTAGGCACCAAGTCATTTTAGGGAGCTTTTTAATTACTCTGACAGTTGCAGTGTGGGGTATTGCTACCAAAGGTTGGTATTTGTATGAGCTCGGTGGTGTCTTTATTGCTTGGGGGGCGGTGATCGCAATATTAGGCAAGCTATCAGCAGATGAAACTGCAGAACGCTTTATTGAAGGGGTATCGGATTTAGTTACTACCGCCATCTTAATAGGCGTGGCTCGAGGTATTGCGCTTATTTTAGAAGATGGGCAAATCCTTCATACATTAGTGCATAGTATGTCACTACCACTGTCCTATGTAAGCGCAGAAATTTCCGCAGTGGGTATGCTGGTTATTCAAACAATATTGAATACTTTCATACCATCAGGTTCAGGTCAGGCGTATGTGACTATGCCACTGATGGTTCCATTGGGTGATTTAGTGGGAGTTCCACGCCAAGTTGCTGTTTTGGCTTATCAGTTTGGTGATGGTTTCTCAAATATGATTATTCCGACTAATGCGGTATTAATGGGGATCATCGGTATGGCCGGCGTGCCATATGCACATTGGTTCAGATTCTGTTTGCCATTATTGCTTAAGCTGATGGTTGCCGCTTCTGTGGTATTGGTACTTGCGGTTTATTTTGGCTATGGGTTAGATGTACAGCCAATGATCGAACCTTAAAAGTAAACAGTAAAAAGCCACATATGGACTATGCGTCCCTATGTGGCTTTTTTGTGTCTGTTAGGTCAATCCATTGCATATTTTATTGATCTACATTGATGTTAGAGGTAGTTTATTGAATTACTATGCCAATAATTTTTTGTATTTGCTTAAAAACAATAAAGTTGTGATGAAATGGTGAATGTGTCTTTTAGTCAGTTTTATAATTTAGCGAGCAGCGAAGCAAGATATGAACTTGCTTTGAGTATGCTTTATCAACGGTTTGGGGCCGCACATTGTTTCATTGGCAAGTTTGTGAGCAGTGATACACAGGTTAAAACGGTGTTTTATACTATTGATGGATGCCAAGCAGAAAATATTGTTTACGACTTAGAAGGCACGCCGTGTAAAGACGCTAAAGGTAGTGACTCTATTTGTGCGATTAACTGTAATTTACAAAGCCTTTATCGTCATGATGACATACTAAAAGTACTGAATATTGATAGTTATTTGGGTATTACATTGCGTGCTTTAGACCATACGCCTATAGGCATAATGGTGTGTATGTTTAATTCGCCGACGCAAGTTAGTCATGCTGAGCAAGCATGGTTTAAAGAGCTTAGCCATATCGTCGGGGCCGAACTTAATCACAACTTAGCATTATCTTCACGGGACTTACTCTTGAAGCAATTAGCGAAAGGCGAGCGAATTGCTAAGTTGAGTTCTTGGACATGGCGTATTCATCAAAACAAACATTGGTTTAGCGCAGAGATGGCGCGTTTGCTCAAGCACCATAATCCGAATATCACCTTGAATGTCTTTTTATCTCACTTGGAAATACTCGATGAACAAAAGTTACGTCATTTGTTGGTTAAAATTGGTGATAATAAATTAGATACGTTTGATATCAATGTCTCCCACAAAAAGCGTTCAGAATTGAAAGGGTTATTGAGAATTATTGGCCGTGTTGAATGGGATGAAGACAGCCAAGAGCGCGTATTTAGCGCAACGGTACAAGATGTGTCGTATATTTCAGCATTAAACCGTCAGCTTGAGTTAACAAATGTGGTATTTGAGCATGCGACGGAAGCCATTATGATCACTGATAAAAACAACAAAATCATTATGGTGAATCGAGCATTTGAACGCTTAACGGGTTATACCGGACATGAGTTGTTAGGGAGAGATCCGGTTGTTTTATCATCAGGACAACAAGATAAGCGGTTTTATCAATTGATGTGGAACCAACTGAGTAAGGAAGGTATGTGGAAAGGGGAGATCTATAACCGTAGGAAAAACGGTCAAATTTTCCCCGAAGAGCTCACGTTAAGTGTTGTGAAAGATGAAGAAGGGTTTGTATGCAACTATGTTGCAATTTTTAGAGACATCACACAATGGAAACGTAACGAAGCCCAGCTTACTTTTTATGCCAATCATGAGCCCTTAACGGGTTTGCAAAATAGACGCAGTTTTATGGGGACGCTCGAAGCTAAGATTTCGGACTCTCGGGCACAACAAACAAGCTGTGCTTTATTGTTTATAGGATTAGATCGTTTCAAAGAGGTTAATGACGTGTTTGGTCCTGAAACAGGCGATAAAGTGTTGCTTTCTGTCGCTAAAAGGTTGAAGAATGCGCTGCGTAGTCAAGACACAATCAGTCGATATGGTGGAGATGAATTTGCGATTTTATTAGACAGCGGTGACGATGACAGCACCATGCTGATAGCCGAAAAGCTGAGTAAAAAATTGAGTTTGCCCTATGTATTTAATGATTTAACTATAGAAATTACAGCAAGTACCGGCGTAGCAATATTACCAAACGATAAGCAAATTACGGCGGCAAATTTACTTCGAAACGCAGCACATGCATTAGGTAGTGCCAAAAAAAACCGAGTAGGAAGTATTGCGCTGCATAATGCGGCTATTCAAAATGCCTACCTAAATAAAATTAAGTTAAGAGATAAACTTAAAGATGCATTGAAGCATAAATTGTTGACTGTGCATTATCAGCCTATTGTTGATGCGAGAACGGGAAACATCCGAAAATTTGAAGCACTTATTCGTTGGTTTGATGATGAGTATGGCATTGTTTCTCCAGGGCGTTTTATTCCGATTGCTGAAGAGTTTGGTATGATCCATAACATTGGCCAATTTGTTTTGGAACAAAGCTGCCATGATTTATCTTTAATGCATCATGCGGGTTTTACAGATGTATCAATTTCAATTAACCGTTCCGTGAATGAATTTAAAAGCACGAATAATCAAGTGGCGTTAATTAGTGAGGCGATAGAAAAAGCTAAGTTACCCTATCATGCCATTACAATTGAAGTAACAGAATCTATGGCAACGAATAAATATACTTGGCATGTACTGAGTGAACTCAGAGCAAAGGGGGTAAAAGTTGCGTTAGATGATTTTTGTACGGGCTATTCTTCGTTAAGTAACTTAATCGAAAACCAAGTTGATTATGTCAAAATTGACAAGTCTTTTGTTGATAGCTTAGTTGCAGATACTTCAAAACAAGCAATGATTAAATGCCTTATCGAATTGAGCACGCAGTTAGATATTCGAGTGATTGCAGAAGGTGTGGAGCAAGCGGTACAGCTTAAAATGTTACAGCAGTTTGGGTGCCATAATATTCAAGGTTTTTACTATAGTCCTGCAAAACCATTGAATGAGTGTTTAGAGATGTTAGAAGCACCCGCAGACACGGCTATTTACGCAGAAAGAGTCAGTATATTTTAATCGGTCTTAGGGCGTTTTTGCGCGCCAACGATTGACGCGCAAAACATTTAAAGCATCGGCTTTATCACATCAAAGAGTGCATCGATATGATCATCTCGGTCGTTTAAAGCAGGAATGTATCGATAGCTTTTCCCACCTGCATGCTCAAAAATCTCTCGGTTTTCTTCTTCTAATTCTTCCAATGTTTCCAAGCAATCAGCACTAAATGCAGGGCTGACAATGGCAATATCGTGTATGCCTTGCGCAGGGAAGTTGGTGAGGGTCTCATCAGTATAAGGCTTTAGCCACTCAGCTTTACCAAAACGACTTTGAAAGGTGGTCATAACGAGATCTTTATCTAGCCCTAACGCTTTTATAACCAGACTGGTCGTTTGGTGGCATAGGCAATGATATGGGTCGCCATTGGTAAGAAATTGCTTAGGCATTCCATGATAAGAAAATACGAGCTTTTGCGGCGTACCGTGTTTTTCGAGATCTTCCGCTATCGATGCGGCCAATGCGGAAATATATTTTGGTGTTTTATGATACCCATTAATAAAATGTAATTCTGGTACCCAGCGCCACTTTTTTAATACCGCGGCCACGGCGTCAAACGTTGATCCAGTCGTGGGGCTAGAGTATTGCGGGTATAGCGGTAAAACAATGATCCGTGTTAACCCCTTATCTCGCAATAGTTCGAGGCCTGACTCAATGGAAGGGTTGCCATAACGCATCGCCATCACTACTTCAGTGTTTTCGTAGCCTTGTTGTTTTATCAAAAGTGACAATTTTTCAGTTTGTTGGGCTGAAATATGAATAAGGGGAGAACCATTTTCCGTCCAAATAGACTCATAAGCTTTTGCTGATTTTTTCGGGCGAACACGCAAAATAATACCATGCAGAATCATCAGCCAGATTAAGCGAGGTATTTCTACAATACGGGGGTCTGATAAAAACTCAGCTAAATAGACCCGTAGAGCTTTCGCTGTAGGGGCATCAGGGCTACCCAAGTTCGTAACTAAGATCCCTGTTTTTTGATTAAATCTTTGATCGTGTGGATTGTCAGTAACGGCTGAGAAACGGGACACATAGAGCTCCTTGAGCATATTATTAATGCAGATTTGAGAGTGTAATAGATAGGTACTTAAGTTAAAAACTTATCTGGTTATAATTTTACAAGATATTTGATACGTACGTAACTGAAAACTCGATCTATTCTAATACAAAATAAAAAGCGATAATATATTATTCATTCTTTTGTCTTATTTTCAAAACAATTCAGCTTTTCTCGCTTGCAAGCCTGCCTTGATACACGTAATCTCTCGACACTTTTTTGTATTTGATAATGATTACTTTCCCTATGTGAGGAGGGATCAGCTAAGCATCAAATGCACTGTTGAAATTTTAGCCTAAAGGGGATTTATGCGTCTGAATCAACCTGTCACAAATAATGAGAAAACATTTGCAAACAATACTAAGCTTATTTCCGTTACAGACTTACAAGGGAATATCGTTGACTGTAATGATGAGTTTGTTTCTGTCAGTGGTTTTACTCGGCAGGAATTAATTGGGCAGCCCCATAATTTAGTGAGGCACCCAGATATGCCTGAACTTGCATTTCAAACGATGTGGCAGCAGTTGAAATCAGGCAAGCCCTGGATGGGATTGGTTAAAAACAGGTGCAAAAATGGGGATTTTTATTGGGTTGATGCTTATGTAACTCCGGTAACCGAAAATGGTCAAGTTGTTGGCTATGAGTCGGTCAGGACCTTGCCTGACAGAGCGATGATCCAGCGTGCTGAGCAGTTATATCGCACAATTAATAATGGGAATAATACGTCATTAAAGCTGCCTAAACTAAGGGCTATTTGGCCCCTATTTATGGTCATATCAGCAGTATTGATCTGGTTCTTTTTATCTGAAACAGTGGCGTTTACATGGCTTATTGTTAATGCACTAGGGCTGAGTTCTTATAATTTATGGCGTGATAATGAGCAGCTATCTAGATTGGAGAAAACGCTTGCACATAGTTTCTGTGATGACGTCGCTACACGAATATATTCTACCTGGGAAGGTCAAATGGCAAAGATCCAGGTCCGTTTGTTGAGCGAGAAAGCACACTTGAATACAGTCATTACGCGGATAGAGTATTCGGCAAAGGATGTATCAAATGGAGCAAATAGTGCATTGTACGGTGCCACTGAGTCATATGAGAAATTGCAGCAGCAGCAGTTGGAAACGGAACAAGTTGCTACAGCAATGAATGAGATGAGTACGACAATTAATGACGTTTCTAGCCATGTTCAATCTACGGCCCATGAAGCGCAACGCTCTTTATTATTGGCCAATGATAGTGCAAAGCTGAGTGTGGCTACCAAGCAAGCAATTATTGAGCTGGGAAATACCGTATGTTTAATTCGTGATTCCGTGCTGGGTGTGTCAAAGCAAACTGCACGTATTGCAGATGTTGCGCAAATCATTGACCAGATCGCAGAGCAGACTAATCTACTGGCATTAAATGCCGCGATAGAAGCAGCGCGTGCTGGTGAGCAAGGTCGCGGATTTGCAGTAGTGGCAGATGAAGTGAGACATTTAGCTCAACGCACACAACAGTCAACTCAGGAAATTCATACAATAATTCAACAGTTAACTGATAGTACGCAAAATTCCGTAGATATTGCGGAGCGAGGTCAGAAGGAGTCCCAATTTGGTATCGAGCAATTAGAAGAAAGTACGCTAATGCTGGAAAGGATCAATGGTGCCATTGAGAAAATAAATGATATGTCTATGCAAATAGCAACGTCAGTTGAAGAGCAAGCCGCGGTATCAGATGACATAAACCAACAGGTTGTCAACATTGCGTCACTCGCGAATGTAAGCTTAGACAGCGCAGAACATGTGAAAGCCGTGAGTAAAAATCTAACGGTAGTCGCAAATGATATGTATGAGCTTGTTGTACGCTTTAAACGTTAATCATCTTTTATCATAATTCTAAAAGGTGTGGGTTTTTGCGTTTCCAGTTGCTGTAGCTTATTTATTGATTTTTCAGTAAATTGATGGCCTTTAGGTAACAACATGATGCCCTTGTGGCTATGAATGGCAAGTCCGAGGATCATACCTGGTTTTAATTGTTTTGAGGTAAGAATATCCATAGATTTGACGGTGTCAGATTGGGTATTCTTTTTATCTTTTAGTGTGGCTTCTAGTGCCGAAACCACTTTTGGATGATAAAAATTACCACTATACATTTTGATTAACTCTAGTGCGTCGGTATATCGTTGTTCCTGTGGCTTTTGACTGAGACTGATATTTTGCCAATAATCACGAGCAACGGATAAAATATGAGCACAGATTGGAATGTCGCTGCCTTTAAGACCTTTGGGGATACCGTTACCATTGTATTTTTCAAACTGGTGGTATATTGCTTCCGCAACCTCACTTAAATGTTGGGCTGGCATTAGCATGAGCTGTGCTGTGGCTGGGTGAGTATAAAATAACTTTCTCTGTTTTTCATTGAGCTCGGTCGGGGGCACCTTATATAAAGCAGGATCCATTGCGAGTAGCCCAACTTGTGCTAAATACCCCGCCATATTGGCCATTTCTATTAATTTATCACTTAATTTGAGAAACTGAGCGATATGCAAGCATGTTGTGGCAATGTTTTTGGCAAGTTGTGCATCTAGATTTGGATTTGCGTTGATGAAATTGTACAACAGCTCAACGGTGGCTTTATGGTCGGTTTTTTCATGTTCATTGGCTACTTCAAGTTGCTTTAACACCTGCCGAATTTGTTTTGTTCTTTTATCTACCAACAGCTCAAGAGAGTCATTTAATTCTTTAAGCTTACTGTTTTGTTCAACAATCTGTTTTTGTAACGTTAGGTTGTGTTTTTTGAGTCTGTATTTCTCAATTGCTTGTTCGATAAGATAGACTAACCTTTGGTTTTGCCAGGGTTTTTTCACGTAAGCATGAATTTCTCCCTGATTAACGGCGTTGACCGTTGATATGAGATCTGAGTACCCAGTTAATAGAATGCGCTGGGTATCGGGGGCGATGACTTTGGCTTTTTCTAAAAATTCAGCCCCATTCATATTTGGCATACGCATATCGCTAATGATCAGTGCGAAATCTTGTTTTTTGAGGGCAGCCAGTGCCTCAGTGCCTTCGGTAAAAGGCACTGCTTGTAATTTATGATGGCGAAGTAGGCGAACGAGTGCACGCAAAACACTAGGCTCATCGTCAAGGCACATTATTTGTACAGGGAACTTAGTTCTTTTTTCAAAATCTTCCATTTAAAAACAGCGCATTAGATGAGTATGTATGTTGATAAATTTAGACTAAGCTGTAGGTATAAACAAATACTTTATCGCTGTGGATGAAATGAATGGCTGATAATTCGCTGAATATACTGCTAATTGATGATGATGAACTTCTGTTAAGGGCGTTGTCTCGGACGCTACGACGCCTGTATAAGGAGGCAACTGTCAGTTGCTTGCAGTTTCCAGAAGAGTTTATTAATTGTATCGAAAGTAATGGCACACCAGATGTCATATTCTGTGATTCAATGATGCCTATTTTGTGTGGAGCGCAGGTATTAGAGCGTGCAAAAGAAGTTTGTCCAGCCGCCATTAGGTGTTTACTGAGTGGTGATTTGAATGACAATTACAAATGGCAAATAAACAATACGATACATTTTCATTTGGTTAAACCGTTCACACAAACTCACTTAACGGAGGTGTTAGACAGTGCCGTAATATTACAGGGACTCCCTATTACATCCTCGACACGGGCAATACTAGGGCAATTGTCTGATTTACCATATTTGAGTACGGTGGCTCATAGTATGTTGAAAGAGCTGCAAAATAACGAGCCTAATTTTGAGGTGTTAGCTAAACAGATCAGTCATGACCCTATTATGTCTGGTAAAGTGCTACAAGTCGCTAACTCGGCTTTTATAGGCTTTAATAATCATACCACCGACTTTAGGCAAGCCATTATTCGTATTGGTTTAAATGGGTTGAAAGCAATCGTTGTATGTTGTGAGTTATCACAGCAATTATTGAATAGTACAGGGCAAGAAGCATTAAATCAGTTGGTTAACAAGGCTTTTCAAAAAGCGAATATGGCACAATTACTTGCAAAAATGTTGCACCAAGATACACAAACACAGCTATTGTCATTTGCTGTGGCGCTTTTAAGTGGTGTCGGTGAATTGACCTATTTTTGTGTCGTTCAGGATTCAAAAGATAAAAGCAGAGTGTCTAAATACACATTAACTGCTTATCTACTAGCATTATGGGGATTTGAAGAGGCGATAGTGAGAGCGCAACTAATTGATGAACTCCCAGCAGAGCAAGAGATATCATTGACTTTAATACATAGAGTGGTTGATCAAGTATATAGTAAGCAGGCATTTGATTTAAATAAAGCTGAATATGATTTACTGGATGAACTTGGGTTATTACAAATAGCTCAGAACTGGTTTTTTGAGTGGCAGAAAACTCATAAGGAGGCTTTGTGAAAGGCGTTATTTTTAGAGGGTTAGAGTCGTTAGTAATAGAAAAGTGTGGCATGGCTGCTTGGGAAAGCTTACTCGAAAAAAACGCGCCTGATGACAGGGTGTATGTTTCTGCAAAAAGTTACCCGGATGAAGAGCTTGTCGGGCTAGCGCAAGATGTGGCAGTGGCTTTGTCATTGCCATTACAGGATGTATTAAAAGCGTTTGGCGAGTATTTATTTGGTTATTTGTTACAAAAGCATCCTACAATTGTAGATACATTTGATGGCTTCAGTTCTTTGATCATGGGGATTGACTCAGTGATTCATGTTGAAGTGGCAAAACTATATCAAGAGCCAAATTTGCCAAAAATAGAATGCGAATTGGTGCGTGAAGGTTTTATCTTGATGCAATATTATTCAAAACGAAAATTATGCTTATGTGCCGAGGGCCTGGTTTATGGTGCGGCTGCGCACTACAGTATTGATGTTACATTAGATCACGTTGAGTGTATGCATCAAGGGGCTGATGCATGCGTGATTGAAGTTAGGTATGAGAGTACAAATATATGAGTGATGATACGCATAATTATAAAAAAGCATATTTAAGGGAAAAGGCGGCCCGTGATGAATTAGAAAGCTTATTGGAAGATAAAACACGTGCGTTGTTTAACACTAATCAAGCGCTTGAAGAAAAAATAGATCAATTACAGAATCAACAAGCCATCCTTATGCAAACTGAGAAAATGGCAACACTAGGGACTTTGTCTGCCGGTGTAGCTCATGAGATAAATAACCCTTTGGCGTATGCAACCAGTAACTTAGAGAGTATTCGATACTTAACACCCACTTTGGTGTCGTTAATTAAACTGGCGCAACAAATTATGGCTCAAACAGTTTCTGAGCAGCAGGTAAAGGAAGTATTGATTCAATTGGATCAAGAGCAAAGCTTTAACTTTGTATTAGAAGACTTAGATGAACTGTTAGATGATACACATGAAGGATTACAGCGGATAAGCGCCATAGTGAACAATTTATTAAGCTTTGCTAGGCCAAAGAATAACCTCATGGCGATGGCTGATCTCACCGAATCTTTAGATGGTGCACTGAAGTTATTAACGAATCAACTGAAGAACTGTAAAGTGACATGCAATACAGATCCTTTACCCCTTAGCTATTTTAACTTGGCGGCAACGAATCAAATATTTGTCAATTTGCTGTTGAACGCTAAGTACGCATGTGATCTTGTTGAGGGGCAATATGCACAAATTAACGTGGAGGTTTCATCTGACACCGAAAATATTTATGTGGAGGTTTCTGACAACGGCTGTGGTATGGATGAAAATACGGTAAATCGTATTTTTGAACCCTTTTTTACCACCAAACCAGTCGGTGAAGGTACAGGGATGGGAATGGCGATAGTGTATGGCATCGTAAAAGAACACCGAGGTGAGATCCAAGTACAGAGTAAACTTAATGAAGGCACTCGTGTTTTGTGCCGCTTTCCTATCGCAGAAGATCCACAAGACGTATTGGCGTAATGTCATTCACATTGTGGTGTTCACAGGTTTCATTTTTAAATCACGCTTTTCAGCATAACTATTTCTCAGAAGTTGTGTATCAAACTCTTTAATGTATCGCTTTATTTCTATCCAGCTAAGTTTGTTGAAATATAAATGGCCTATTTCCTACCTCGGAAGCCTACTTTTTTGTACCTGAATGTATATAGAAGACTCGATTGAAACTTGTTTTTGTTAAAAATGAGAATAAATTATTTACAAAACATTGAGTTACAACTCTAAAGTTTACAGTGGTATTACTCTTTAGCGGGTCAATTGATGAAAGTTAGGTTAATTCACTTTGTTTTTTTATAATCAAAAAGTATATGTTATGCCTTTGGGTTATTATCGTGGGTATTTTATATTCATTAGTTTTATTTATCCGAAAGCGAATTGATTAGTAATGAATTCAATATACGTCCCTCCAATGTACTGTTTTTAATAACTTAATGGCTTCATATTAGGAAACGTTAAGATGAGTCAAATTCATATCAAAATTGAATTGTTGAGGCTGAATATTACTCATTTAGTTTTAGTGAAAATACGACATTATTACTATTTTAATGGCCAGTACTGGTTGAAAAGTGTTCAGGGGGCGATTGACGAGCCGAAACTATGTGTTACTTTTAATGTTAATTTGTTAAACAAAAGTTACATGTAAAGGTTGGAGAAATCATGAGAACACAAAAAATGTTCAAGTCGGCATTAAAATATAGTGCTATATCCCTCGGTTTATTTTCAAGCATAGGCTATGCATCAGATTTACCATATGACTGTACAGGCGTACCTGTTTGGCAAGAAAATACAGCGTATGTAAAAGGCGATGTTGTTCAAAAAGCGGATGCGGCTTATGAGTCACAGTGGTGGAATAAAGTTGATCCTGTTACGCATTCTAACCCGTGGCAAGAGTGGATTAAATTGGGTGTTTGTGACAGCGTTGTCAATAACACACCTCCTACAGTATCGGGGTTAACGCCCGCGTCAGGTACTGAATTTAACGTAAATGACAGCGTTGCCATTAGCGTAAACGCAACAGATTCTGATGGCACTGTAGCCAAAGTTGAGTTTTATGTTGATGATGTACTTGTGGCAACTGATACACAGGGTGCAGGTCAGGTATTTGACAGCGCGTGGGCGGCAACAGAAGGTACGCATACAATTTCGGTGAAAGCGACCGATGATAAAGGTGCGGTGTCAACGAAATTGAGTAACCAAGTAATTGTTAAAGCTGTAGTAGATCCGGTGAATAAAGCGCCAGTCGCGGCATTAGAACTGGTGAGCCTACCGACGGAATTGGTGATAGGTTCAAGCGTTGAATTTAATCTTTCTGGCAGTGATAGTGATGGTCAAGTAACGGCGCTAAGCTTTGCAGTCGACGGTGTTGAAGTTGCAGCTTCTAATGGGTCAGCAACGATGCACACTTGGCAGGCTTCTCAGTTAGGTTCGGTTACATTTACGTTAACGGTAACTGATAATGAAGGTGCCACAGGTCAAGTAAGTAAGACCCTAACGGTTGTAGAACCAGGGCAAGTCGATAACCGAGATGCTTGTCAGCCAGCAGGTTTATATCAAACTCCAGGTGTCAACACCCCATATTGTACTATTTACGACCAAAATGGTCGTGAAGTAATGGGGGCAGATCACCCTCGACGTGTAATTGGCTATTTTACAAGCTGGCGTAACGGCGCAAACGGTCAACCTAGTTACCTAGTTAATGACATTCCTTGGGATAAAATTACGCATATTAACTATGCCTTTGCACATGTTGATGCAGCGAACAAAGTGTCAATCGGTGATCCGAATGCAGTTGGCAATCCAGCCACCAATATGGAATGGCCTGGTGTCGCCGGTGCAGAGTTAGATCCAAGCTTGCCTTACAAAGGACATTTTAACTTGTTGAACAAGTATAAAAAGCAACACCCTGATGTTAAAACACTTATCTCAGTTGGTGGTTGGGCTGAAACTGGTGGGTTCTTTGGTGGGGATGGAAAGCGTGTTAAAAGCGGTGGTTTCTACACAATGACAACCAATGCAGATGGTTCAGTCAATCACGCTGGCATAGAGGCTTTCGCACAAAGCTCTGTTGATTTTATTAAAAAGTATGGTTTTGATGGGGTTGATATAGACTACGAATATCCGTCATCAATGAAGGATTCAGGTCACCCTGATGACTTCCCTATCTCTAATGCGCGTCGTGCAGGATTAAATGCGTCATACCAAGTTCTGATGAAACGATTACGCGAGGTACTTGATAAAGCGGGTGAAGTGGATGGTAAGCACTACATGTTGACAATAGCGTCACCTTCATCCGGTTATTTGCTACGTGGTATGGAAACTTTCCAAGTGACTAAGTATTTAGACTACGTCAACATCATGTCGTATGACCTACATGGCGCATGGAATTCGCATGTTGGACACAATGCGGCACTGTTCGATACCGGGTTAGATTCTGAATTAAAGCAGTGGGATGTGTATGGAACAAAAGAATTTGAAGGGATTGGATATTTAAATACAGATTGGGCCGTGCGTTATTTTAGAGGCGCAATTTCTGCTGGACGTATTAACATCGGTATTCCTTATTACACGCGTGGATTTCAAAATGTACAGGGTGGAACAAATGGCCTTTGGGGACAAGCAGCACTTGCAAACCAAAGTGCATGTGCGCCGGGTACTGGGGTTGGTGAGAAGAATAAATGTGGTGATGGTGCTGTAGGTATTGATAACCTTTGGCATGATAAGAATGATAACGGATATGAAGTACCAGCGGGGTCAAATCCACTTTGGCATGCTAAAAACCTTGAAAAAGGTGTTACACCAAGTTACTTAGGGGTATATGGTCTCACGCCGGACACAGATCCAACTGATGTATTAACAGGGACTTATACTCGCCACTATGATTCTGTTGCTGTAGCACCTTGGCTATGGAATGCAGACAAAAAAGTATTCATTTCAATTGAAGATGAACAGTCCATGGGCACCAAAGTTGATTATGTAATTAATAATGGCTTGGGCGGGATCATGTTCTGGGAACTGGCTGGCGATTATGATTACGATGCTGCTAAAGGTGAGTACTTTATGGGTTCAAGCATGACATCGCTTGCTTATAACAAGTTCAACCAAAGTGGTGTTGCATACGATGTTCATAATGGTGACCCGACATTCGTTGTGCCAACTGAGTCCGTTGATGTTTCTTTTGTAGCGAAGGATTTCCCAACGGGGGATGACAACTACCCTATTGCACCGACATTTGCTTTTACCAATAACTCTGCCATTGACTTAAGCGGGGCAAAAATTTCATTTGATGTGCCGGTATCGACATCAGCGATATTTAAATCAAATTGGGCTGCACAAGAGAAGTTGACTATGGCAGTTGACGTAAATGGTTCAAATGCCGCGGGTAATAACATTGGTGGTTTCGAGAATGAATATCATCGCTTCTCAATCACCCTTGTCAATGAGTGGGGAAGTGTACCTAAATCACTTGCGCCAGGTGAAACGGTTAATGCACAAGTGATGTATTACAACCCCATTACAGGCCCTGCTAACTTTGTCGCAGAGAAAGACGGTAAACGTTACGCATTTAAATTTGAGTATCCGAAACTACCAGCTGCGAAACCAGGTAATGGGGATGGCGGTCCAATCACCAGTTGTGAAGGAGTGCCGATTGCAGATATTTCGGTTTATCCAGCATTCCCACGTTCAACGCATGCAGCGGCAGGTGATTTGATTATTCAAGGGAACAAGGTATACAAAGCGAAATGGTGGTCGAATAAAGCACCACAGACAAGCAGTGATTATGACAAAGTCTGTAATTTATAAGCGTCAACTTTAGGGCAGCTATGCTGCCCTAATAAAGGGAATGATTATGAAAACATTAGATAAGAATATATCACGTCTGGGCTCTAGTATTGGCGCCATTGCCTTAACAATAGTAAGTCAAACGGTAATGGCACATGGCTTTATGGAGATCCCTAAAGCACGTCAAGCGATCTGTCAGGCGCAAGGTGGTTATTGGTGGCCAGATGATGGTTCCAGTATTCCTAACTTAGCGTGTCGCGCTGCTTTTTTAGAGTCTGGGTATGTTCAGTTCATTCAGGAACATGAGTTCGCAGTCAATACACCCGATTATAATAATCAAGCTGCAGTAGAGCAAAATATTCCTAATAGCACATTGTGTGCAGCTGGGTCGAATGAAAAACGCGGGATGAATTTACCTTCGTCGCATTGGCAAAAGACCGAGGTTACCCCGAATGCGCAAAATGAGTTAGCAGTTCGGTTTCGTGCGACAACGCCACATAACCCAAGCTTTTGGAAGTTTTACATCAGCAAGCCAACTTTTGATCCGTCAGTTGATACCTTGGGTTGGCAGGATCTCGAGTTGGTGACTGAAGTTGGAAATGTGGATTTTGTTAAAGACCCAGATGGCAAGCGCTTTTATGAAATGAAAGTTGCCATTCCTCAAGATCGAGTTGGTGATGCAATTTTATATACCCGTTGGCAACGTATTGATGTTGTTGGTGAGGGTTTTTATAACTGTAGTGATATAACGATTGTTCGAGACACCGGCCCAGTTAACTGGACTAGCGCTGGTTATTATTTAAAACAAGGTCAGTCTGCAAAAGTAACAGATACGGTATGGACACGTATTTTTGACGGCACAGGTAAAGAAATTGTTAGTAAGTCTCTAAAAGTGACCGCGGATAATGAATTGAATTGGCAGCAAAAATTGGCAGATATGCTTAATTTGGACCACGCCAATATAGTGCAAGTTGGTGTGCGCCAAGCGAGTGGTGACATCACCTTTGATGCTCAGAATTTATTGTCGAATGAAGTATTTGTAAGTCATAGTGAACATACCTATAACTTAACAGTACAAGTACAAGCCCCGAATACAGCACCTAAAATTCATAAGCCGGAACCTTTTATCTTAGATGAAAGTGCCACAGCGCAACTTCATGTTCATGCGTTTGATGATGAGCAGCAGGCACTGACGTATCAATGGCAGGTGCCGAGTCCTTTAACGTTCACAGGTAGTGGCGCAACGATTGATGTTACAGCTTCACAGGTAGATGTAGACACCGATTTTTCAATACTCGTTACGGTATCAGATGGTGAACTGAGCACTTCAGCAACCGTTCCTGTCACTGTCAAAAACACAACTGCACCACAATTTCCTAAATGGCGGGTTGATGGCACGTATGTTGGCGGAGATAAGGTCAGTCATAACGGAAATAATTATGAAGCTAAGTGGTGGACGTTAGGCGAAGAACCCGGTTCAGCACAAGTATGGAAGAAGCTATAGCGCCAATTTCTATAATGGACGCATAGTTCACAGTACAAATTTAGCAGTACAACAATAAGCAGTACAACAATAATCATCCACCATATTGGTTGGATACAACATGTAAAGAAGGTTGAGAAAGTAATGAAACTAAAGCAACTAACGGCTCTTGTAGGCTTAGCGTTGGCTTCAGGTGCAGTAATGGCAGCGCCATCTACACCAAGCCTAGATTGGAAACCACAGCAGTATTCATTCGTTGAAGTTAATCTTGATGGGAATGGATCATATAAGGATATCGTTACCGCCAAAGACGTTGTGACGATTAGTCTCAAATGGAATGCGTGGAGTGGTAGCGGTGGTGATGGCTACAAAGTTTATTTTGATGATATGTTAGTCAATGAAGGTGCACTCACTGCGGGAACAAAAGCGGGTACGGTCTCTTTTCCATACACAAAATCTGGGCGTCACACAGTTTATCTTGAACTATGTGAGGGTACTACGTGTGCACGAAGCGCAGGTAAACCCATTGTAATCGCGGATACTGATGGCGGTCACTTAGCGCCACTGCCAATGAATGTTGATCCTAACAATAAAGACTATGGTACTAAACCAGGTATGGTAACGGGTACTTACTTTGTTGAGTGGGGCATTTATGGTCGTAATTTTGACGTTACGCAAATTCCAGCACAAAATTTATCGCATTTATTGTATGGCTTTATTCCAATTTGTGGTGCAAATGAGTCGCTTAAAGAAATTGAAAATGGTAATAGCTGGCGTGCACTTGAAAAAGCATGTGGTGGTACAGCCGACTATGAAGTTGTTATACACGATCCTTGGGCAGCAGTACAAAAAGCACTACCAGGAGTAGACTCAAAAGATCCAATTCGTGGTACTTATTCGCAATTAATGGCACTAAAACAACGTTATCCTGATTTGAAAATTTTACCATCGGTAGGTGGTTGGACGTTATCAGACCCATTCCACGGTTTTACTGAAAAAGCCAACCGAGATACCTTTGTTGCATCAATGAAGAAATTCCTGAAAACATGGAAGTTCTATGATGGTGTTGATATCGATTGGGAATTTCCAGGTGGTGGTGGTCCAAATGCTAACTTAGGCGACCCAGTCAAAGATGGACCTGCATATGTTGCGTTAATGCAAGAGCTACGAGTAATGCTTGACGGTTTAGAAGCTGAAACGGGACGTACATACGAATTAACATCAGCAATTGGTTCTGGTTACGATAAGATTGAAGACGTAGATTATCAAGCCGCATCACAGTACATGGATTATATTTTTGCCATGACGTATGACTTTTTTGGTGGTTGGAACAATGTAACAGGTCATCAAACGGCACTGTATTGTGGTTCACATTTAAGTACTGACGAGTGTAATGGTACAGGTCTAGACGATAACGGCGAGCCCCGTAAAGGCCCAGCATATACAACGGATCACGCGGTACAATTATTGTTACAACAAGGTGTGAACTCGAAAAAAATCGTTGTTGGTGCGGCAATGTATGGTCGCGGTTGGGAAGGTGTGCAAGAACAAAATGCAACAATCCCTGGTAACCCAATGACTGCACCAGGTAATGGTAAGTACAAAGGTTCAACCTCTGAAGGTGTGTGGGAGGCGGGTATTATGGATTATAAGAGTGTTGCCGCTAACTTAATTGGACCAAACGGCACCGGTATTAATGGTTTTGAGGTAGGTTATGACGATCAAGCCGAAGGTGCATATGCATGGAATCGCAGTAATGGTAAATTATTGACCTTTGATACACCACGTTCAGTGAAAGCGAAAGGGGCTTATGTGAATACACATAACCTTGGAGGCTTATTCTCTTGGGAAATCGACGCCGATAATGGTGATATCCTTAATGCAATGCACGATGGCTTAGCAGGCGGAGTACCAGCAAATAGATTGCCTGTCGTGACGGTTGATTCTCAAGTGACAATCGCATCAGGTACGAGTGCTGTTGTGACCGCCAGTGCAACGGATGCAGACCGTGATGCTCTGACATATAGTTGGTCAGGTGATGCAGCACTGATGTTAACTAATGGTAATTCAGCATCTGTAACGGTTGCAGTACCAGCGGTAACAGTGGATACACAATACGCATTGTCAGTGACTGTATCTGATGGCAAAGGTCAAGTGACTCGTAGTGTCGTGGTAACAGCGAAAGCGGCTGGCTCAAATACTGCGCCGGTACTTTCTCCTATAGCAGATGTGACCGTAGAAGAGTTGGCGAGTGTCTCTGTTACTGCGTCGGCCTCTGATGCAGATAATGATGCATTAACGTACAACTGGACAGTACCTGCAGGTTTAACTTTATCAGGAACCGGTGCGAACGTGTCTTTGACAGCTGGTGAAGTTGCTGCTGATACAAGTTATCAAGTAACGCTGACTGTGTCTGATGGTCAAGCTGACGCATCGCAAACGTTTAGTGTGACCGTCACAAATAAAGTGGGCGGTGGTGACACTTGGCAAGCGGATAAAGTGTATGTTGGTGGAGACAAGGTTGTTTATGGTGGTGTAAATTACCAAGCTAAGTGGTGGACACTTGGTGAAGAACCGGGTAAAGCACAAGTATGGAAAGCGTTATAAGTAAGTTGTTATGGGCTTGATATCGATGGTGTTTAGTTGGTTGACTCAAGGATGGGCCAAGCCCTAAAAAAAATGTTATATATTGAATGATTAAAGGCGCCTTTGGCGCCTTTGTTTTTATGGTATCATGTTCCATAATGTAGTGACCTACTCTATTATCTTTGGCGTATTATTCTGAAATTCTCTTCTTTTTTTCTTTTTATTTTTAGTTGGTTGAGCTTTGTTACAAGCGCTTGCACTGATACTTTTAAAGTGGGAGTTGGTACCTCGTGGCCCCCTTATGTAATGTATGATGATGTTAGGTATACAGGTTTAGATGTTGAAATTACAGAACAGGTGTTTCTTCGCGCTGGGTTTTGTGTAGAGTTTGTTAAACTACCTTCCTCAGCACGAGGAATTGTCGAGTTACAAAAAGGTGAAATCGACGTGCTACCCTCTGCCAGCTATAACAAAAGTAGAGCGAAAATAGCCCACTTTAGTAAAGGGTATCGTAGAGAAAGGATGCGCCTATTTACCCGTCACATAAATCAACCCATTAATAGTCTGACCGAGCTTTTCTCTGCGGAATACACCTTTACGGCAAACCCTGGTGCGTATTATGGTGAGGAGTTAGCACAGATATTAACAATAAAATGGTATAAACAAAGATTGTTTGAGGTTGCAAGCGTGACACAACGGATGGAGTTAGTTAAGCGAGGGAGAGTGGACTTCTTAATTGAAGATGAAATAAGTGGTTTGTATTTTAAACGGTTATTAGGCTATAAAGATATTCAATTACATAGCTATGTTGTTAATGATAACGCCATTCATTTTATGCTCAACCGAAAAAATTTTGATAGTGAAAAGGTCAAGAAGGTAAATAACGCGATTAGTGAGTTAAAAGTAAGCTTGAAGGCAATTGAAGATAAGTATACCAAATGGATCAAGTCGCCTTAGCGCCCACTATATTAAGGACGCTGACAGTTTTTCGACGGGGGTATTTACCCTAGCCGTGTAATGCAAATACTGATATAACCAAAATTTTGACCGTAGTCTTGTGCAATATCATTGGCAAATGGAGTAAATTCACCTGAACGGTTTATCCTCATTTCACACGCATCGGTAATTACAAACGCATAATCATCAAGACAGCTAATACAGCCAATAAGCGCAAACCAAGGCGTGTTCATTGCACGCTTAAACGGCGTAAATAATTCGACCGGTTGCTGTTTTACGCCAATTGTTTGGCCTGTGCGTTGCCAACCTTTAATGCCAACTTCTTGCCCTTTATCATACCAAATACTGTTTTTCTCTATATTGAATTTATATGTGGCGCCTTTTTCAAGCATGATACCGGTTAGGTTATAGTATTCAGAGGCGTACGCCCTTATAGTGATACTTTCTCCTGCTTTTAATATGGTGATATGTTGATTTTCAAGTGTGATATGGGGGTTTAACCCTGAACACATAAGATGCTCTGCGTGGCTGTTTTCAATATTGTGAGGAAGCGACTTAAGTGATTCAGGTCGATAGCTACTGATTTTATTGATCCGTGTTGCAACGCTGTGATGAATGATTGGTAATCGTTCACTTACTTGGTTTTGTTCGAGCACAGTGCATAAACGGGTAACAGATTTAAAACTACTGTGCATCCAAAAATAGTCATGTTGATGACTTATAGCCAGTGGATCGGGGCTTAGTGTAAGGTCATCTTTATCAATGAGTAGCGTACCATCGTGTGGTAAGAGTGCTTGAAAGTTAATGTGTTCTTGATTCAAAAGCGTCAGAGGGATGTTAAGTGTAATAAGCCAGTTTAGTGCATAACGTAGGGTAATGTCAGATAAGCCACTGCGGTAATATCCACCACCAACATCTGAATGGCAGCCAGCAAACCAAATTTCTGTGACGTGAGGCGCATAATTAAATAATGTGGGCTCAAATGAGCGCCGCTTATCATCTAAGCTCACACAATGCAGTGCTTGTTCCACATTACTAGCGACACTGTGATCTTCAAAAATAACATGCTCAGCACCGCAGGTCGCCTTTGTTATTTTGGAAAAACCGATTGACGCGATAGTATCAAATACACATAAATAAACGCCACTACTTATATAGCGCTCTAAGCACTTTGCAAATCGTCTAGCCAGTGCCGCACCACGACTAAAGCCAATCAATAGCACTTTGTCGCCATCTTGGTAGTGATGGTTAAAGTCATTCATTGCGGTTGAAAGAATAGATCCGACTTCGGTGTCGTTAGGTGCCAGTATTTGATTGAGCAGTTTTTTTACCTCACTGCCTTGGTTCCCAATGCCTGAATAATAAAAGCATAGCTGTTGTGGCAAGGCTGCTTGAGCATGAGAGTGGAGTTTGCCTCCCAGCATAAGATGCAATTTAAGGACATTACTGATCCCGGTATCTTCTTTAAAATGCTCACTACTGTATTGATGCGTGTCTCTTGGTTCACTGGATGTTCCATCAAAGTTGAAAATGAGAGTTTTGTAAGCGGTAGGGTTAGGCATCAAGAACCTCTATGTTGGTTTTCAAGTGAAGTGAAACCCAGCTGACTATGAGCCGAGAACGTAATAAAAACTTCTACAACATGATCAGATACTGCACATTAGAGTATAAAAATATGATATTTTTAGGTCACTTTATTGAATATACTGAGACCATCTCTATGGTGCATGAGCAGCAACTGCTTCAAAGCTTATCGCAACATTTTGGATTTGCCACCTTTCGCACGGGGCAAGCACAAACAATCACACAATTATTAGCTGGGCAGTCGTCTTTAGCGATATTTCCCACAGGATCCGGTAAATCCTTGTGTTATCAATTGACAGCTTTGCATTTGCCTAACTTGACTTTGGTTGTTTCTCCTTTGTTAGCGTTAATGCAGGATCAAATAGATTTCTTGCAAAAAAAAGGCATTGCAGCTGCGAGTTTAGATTCAACGCAATCAAAAGCACAAAGTCAGGCGATTATGCAGGGAATTCGCAGTGGCGACATCAAGATATTAATGGTGTCTGTTGAACGCTTTAAAAACGAGCGGTTCCGTGAGTTTATTAAGCAAATTCCTGTTTCGATGATGGTTGTTGATGAAGCGCATTGTATTTCTGAGTGGGGCCACAACTTTCGACCTGACTATTTAAAATTACCTGAATATCGAAAAGCGTTAAACATTCCATTGGTGCTGTTACTTACTGCAACGGCGACAAAGAAAGTAAAAAAGGATATGGCTGAAAAGTTTCATATTGAAGCACAGCATATTGTTCAAACCGGCTTTTACCGCGCGAACTTGGATATTAATGTACTTGCGTTATCAAATGATGAAAAGCTCACTCATCTGGTACATTCGGTAAATGCTCAAATTGGAGCGGGGATCGTATATGTTACGTTGCAACAGCAAGCTGAGCAGGTCGCTAAACAATTACAGGCCTCAGGTATAAAAGCTGCAGCGTACCACGCAGGTTTAGGTGACGATGTACGGCAGCAGGTACAGCAAGCGTTTATGCAAAATCAACTTCAAGTCGTTGTTGCAACCATTGCATTTGGTATGGGTGTGGATAAATCGGATATTCGATTCGTGATCCATTTTGATTTACCGAAATCCATTGAAAATTACAGTCAAGAAATAGGTCGAGCGGGCCGAGATGGGCAATCATCGCAGTGTACTGTTTTGGCAAACCTGGATGGCATTGCAACGGTCGAAAACTTTGTGTATGGCGACACTCCCGAACTTTCAGGTGTTGAAACGGTTATAAAAACCATTCAATCTGAGCATCAAAGTGGTCGTTGGGATATGCAAGAGCTTGCATTATCAAAGGCAAGTAATATACGGGTGTTGGCTTTGAAGACGCTGTTAGTGCAATTAGAGATCCGTGGTGTCCTCACCTCACAGTACGCGTATTACGCTGATTTTAGAGTTAAATTGTTATATGCAGAACAAAAAATTCTGGCTAAGTTTGATCAACAGCGACAGCAGTTTTTACAACTGGTGTTTTCGGCAACGCAATTTAAGAAAGTGTGGGGAACGGTTGATATAGCCTCGTTAGTATCTCAGGGAGTTGATAGAGAGCGGGTTGTTTCAGCACTTGATTACCTCAGTGAACAAGGCTTAGTCGAACTAGAAAGTAAACGTGTCATGCAGGTGTATGATGTCAATATTGAACGGTTAGAGCAAGCCAATTTGGCTGAGCAACTCTATACGTATTTTAAATCAAAAGAGCAAAGTGAGTTGAAGCGTATTGCTGCGATGATCCGCTTTTTTGAACTAGACCGTTGTTTAAGTGCTAATTTGGCACATTACTTTGACGATACAGACGCGCCAGAAATGTGCGGACACTGTAGCGTATGTAAGGGGAGAGTGGCGCAGCTAGTAGCAAGCCAACAACGTGTTTTGCCAAGTGATGAACAGTTGCGAACAAATGTATTTGGTTTACAAAAGCACCTACATAATGCATCTGAAAGTGCCAGTGCAGATACGGTTCTACGGTTTTTAACTGGCGTAACCACGCCAATGTTTAGCAAATACAAACTCAAGCAGTTACCGGGGTTTGCCTGTTGTGAAGGCCATAGATACGCAGTGGTAACGGATAAAATTAAACAACTTGGGCTAGTTAGGGACTAGCTTATCAGGTGTTATTCAGATTGTGTTGAGTAATATTATGCTGATGATAAATAAAGGGCTAATGGTTGTGATGAAATTACAGATGTATACTTTTTTCGGTATTTTACTATTTAGCAGCACGCAAGTGTTGGCACAAAGCGACATATATAACTTTGATACTATTCAAACATTAATGCCTGCAAGCGCTTTTGAAAACAATGAACGCGTTTACCCTAAGCAAAGTGATTTTAGTATTGTGCGTGCGATCCCAATGAGTACAGAGTCAGGAGAACGCGCAGCGTTAGTTGTTATAAAAAACCAAGCATCAGGTCAGCGTATTTTTGATATCAAACAGGTTGTGGCCATTATCGCTGACGGTACGCGTGTTTATGCTCAATCGGAGAATTTAAAAGTGAAGCTCTCCGGCAATGAGCAAACAACAGTGAAGTTGGAATTTGGTAAATTTGATTACCCAATAGTGAGTTTATATACCTCAGAGAGTGAGTCGTAAAATACCAATGCATGTACATATAACAAAACTGGCAGACAGTGCAGCCCGTCAAAGCAAGTATATAATTGGCCTAATGAGTGGCACCTCACTCGATGGGCTCGATATTGCTTTATGCAGAATATCAGGCCATGGTCGTGCAACAAAAATAGAGGTCTTACAATTTACGACCTGTGATTATCCAAAAGAAGTGAAAGATAAAATAAGAACGGTTTTTGCTAAACCTCATGTAGATCTGGCGTATTTAACGTTATTGAATGGTTGGTTAGGACGTTATCATGGTCAGTTAGTCATTCAAGCGCTTACGCAGTGGCAAGTTGACTCGAAAGACATAGATGTTATCGCAAGCCATGGTCAAACGATTTATCATTGTCCAGCCCATCAACATCAATATAGTGAGTTTGGCGATGGTACCTTACAAATTGCAGATGCTGATCATATCGCAGTAACCACCGGGATCACAACATTGTCTGATTTCAGGCAAAAGCATATCGCGGCAGGTGGGGAAGGGGCGCCTTTGGCACATTATGGAGACTATTACTATTTCAGTAGTGATAGCGAGCACCGTATATTGTTAAATATGGGTGGTATAGCGAACCTAACCTGGTTACCTAAAGGTGCGAAATTTAATGAGGTTGTTTGTTCTGATATTGGTGCGGGTAATACGATTATGGATGCATATATGTATCGCTATTGTGCTCAGGAATATGATAAAAATGCACAATTGGCACTCCAAGGCCGTATTCATCACGAGTTATTAGCGCAGTTAATGAGTGAACCTTTTATTAACCGTCTGGGGCCAAAAACCACAGGGCCTGAAGTGTTTAATTTGGCAATGCTGGCAAAAGCTCAAGCACGCAGTGGTACTTGCTCTTTATCACACATGGATGTAATGGCGACTTTAAATGCCTTTAGTGCCCGTGTAATAGCAAAATACATCAATAATTTGGTTGAAGATGAACCGGTAACGATTTATGCAAGTGGTGGTGGGTATCATAACCCTTTGCTTGTGAAACAAATAAAAGAAGCACTCAACGAGAATTTTGTATTGGCAAGTAGCACTGAATTGGGAATAGACCCAGATGCAAAAGAGGCGGTTTTATTTGCCATCTTAGCCAATGAAGCACTCTCAGGAGAAAGTGACCAAGTACAAGCTGCTGCGCAAGGAAAACCAATGGTTACGATGGGAAAAGTCAGTTTTCCAGATTAAAATATCGAGAGGAATGATGTGAGCACACTGGCGGCATATCTTTTTGCTGTTTTGCTCCATGGCATGCTTAAAAATGGTTTTGAAGCACGTTGTTTTACTTTGAATTGATTTTGCAGTTGTGCACTAAACTCGGCTGAGTTTTTTACGGTGTTATAGATCCCAAGCAAGTTTAATTGGATCACATACTCACCATCATTACCACGCCCTTTAAGGCATAACTCAACGTGACCATTATCTAGGTGTTGTTTGGTCAGGTGACTATCAGCTGCAAAACTAGCGCCTCTGCCTGTTACAGATGTGGCAGACAGTGAAATACTATCTCCAATTTTTGCATCATAAGGTAAAATGCAATTAATCATTACCCCAGCTGGTTGATAATTAAGCAGAAGAGTGTCGTACTGCATCGCTTCTGCGCATACATTAGTGGTATGTTCGTCTAAGGTGCGTGCTGCAAAACTAAGCCGTACAGGCTGGTGGTTCATGATAGTTAACGTGCTCTGGTTATTTGATGGCGGTATTATTGATCAATACCATGACATTTTTATGACTTTAAATGCAATAAAGCGGTTTGTGACTATTAACTCAGTCTATGCAGGTGTGTTTAGGTATTAACCAGATTAAACCTGCATTGATAATGTTATAAATTTACTTTTTAAGCATAATTTTTTATTAGTGTGCCAATCTATTGCGTTACGCGAAGTATTTGCTCACCCACTGTAATCTCTTTAAAAGTGGGGGGCTGGGAGGTAAACTTTTGCTTGAGAAGCGCATCAATTAGCTGTGCTTCCGTAAATGGATTTTGGCCCATAGCAAAATGCATATTGGCGGTTTCCCAGTTAAGTTGTGGTTTATAAAATAGTATGAGCTCAAAGTGATGATCAAAGTGTGCGATTAATAGGTATTCTTTTTGAGAGTCTCCATATAAATCAACAGCAATAAAATTAAGCTTGGTACTATCAAATAAACTTCGATGTGTATTTTGGACGTGGCTTTGTAAGGCCACCAAAAGCTGTTTTGGGAGTTCTACCATGAGTAAGCCAATACTGCTGTCTAGCTTATCAATAATATTTACATTTTTGTGGCTTTGTTGCTGTGCGTATTCAGTTTCACCCGAAAGTACTCGATCAATTCTTTTTTGCAGTACTGTATCGTTTTGAGCGTAGGTATTTTTTAGCGATATTAGTGCCTCTTTACCAGGGATGCCTAACGAAAATGCAAAGTAATTAAGATCAATGTCTTCAACGGCTATACGTCCAGAGTTAATATAAGCCATTTGGCTCGATGCTGAGATTTTTTTAAAGTCGAGTAGTGGAGATTGACTTGCAAGCAGTGCTATCACCAATAACACCCCAATCCGTGTATTTATATTACCAAGATGTTGGTACCAAAGTGTTTTATATTTGACTATCACGGTACTGTAACAGGCATAATAAGCCATCAAAAATAGGCATACAAATATTCCCCATAGCCTATCAACAGATAACCCATATTGGCTGACTCGGTTGTACAGTCCATATCCACTTATTCCAACATAGATAGGTAAAATCAAGACACCGAGCGTGAGTGCAATGTATAGTGAGTTGGGAGCACTGAGTTTGTCTTTATCGTTTTGTAACGCCGTATTGAGCGTTAGAAGAATGAGCGTGAGTAAAATAAAAATTAACGCACTGCCACCATTATCCCAAAGCGGTTGTAAGCCTTGAATCATCAGTGTCATTAAAAATAAGCTACTTAGCGCAATTAAAAGAGGCAACAACGACAATGACAGTGCTTGAATGAGCCTATTGACTGTTTTCACCACGGTGACGTTGTTTTTTACTTTAATGACAGCCAATGCGTGACTGATTGATATCATAGGATAGATAAACCATGGCTCGTAGAATATGGTTTCAAAAACCGTAATATTAATAACGGCAAATAATTCGGCCCAAAGAACAAAAATCAACCAGACCATAAGTGTAAACAACCCTGCAAAAATTAGGGTAATGGCCAGTTTTGATGCGTGGTCTATCACGGCTGCATAGTTAATACGCCAGCCTTGTGAATGCTTTACAATGGACTTTGTAAACAACAGTACTTTGAAAGTGATGAGGGTCATGATCACAGTATAATTAAAACTATGATACCCGAGGGATGAGCCCGATATATCAGAGACTTGACTGCCCACATATGCGCCTAAGCAGCTACACATGAGAGAAAAGAAAGTCGCGTACCAAAAGTGTTTGGAGGGCGTGCTATTATTAACACCATATGTAAGAAGAGTCGGCATAGAAATCGAGAAAGTGTAGCAGGCAAACATGACAGCAGGGGAGCGTGCGATAGGCCAATTAAAGTCAATTGCTTGGTGTAATAAGAGTAATGTAAGCCCTTGCAACAAGGCAATTAAAAGTAACAATTTTGATTGAAATGGGGTTATTTCAGTATGCTTTGAAAGCATGAACAATCCTTGTTTTTGAGGGCTTTAAGCCTACTATACTATGTATTGTGAAGATTAGGTATTTCGTATTGCATTCAGCTTTGCTGAGAAGGTTTTTCTTAAATAGCCGGTTTTGCCACATCTAAAGCTTGATAGTATTTATCGGTGATCTTTTTTATATTTTGTTTATTTTTTATAATGGCCAAATTAAATGCTTGTAATTTGGATTCACTAAACATGCCAGGCCTGAGCATGTAATGGACAGGATCTTTGCGCACATTGAATCTTGTCGCTTTCACGTGACCTTCAATTTCTTTGCTATTTTTAATCAGGTAAGCACCCGTGAGTAAATCTTCAATAACGAAATTAACGCGTTTGTATTTTAATAATCGAAACCGTGCGATTGAAGCGTTCATTTCAACAACGCAGTCAGGGCATTGCGCTTTAAATTTGCTAAAAGGTGCACCGTACACACTGCCTCTATTGATTGCCGTTATTGATTTTTCTAAAAAGTCAGGAATACCTTTGGTTTTACCTGTCTCCATTGTGTCTGCGAGGATAAAGTCTTGGTGTGAGAACAGCTGCATGAACTCTGTTCGATAAGCGACGCTAAATTCGGAAAACCCCCTGCGCGGCGAGGTATAACTGGCTGCAAATATAAGGTCAATGTTGTCTTTTTTAAATTCTTGAAACGCACGACTAGAAGAAGGATAAGCAACATATTCCCAACACAAATTGATATCTGATAGGATCATTTCAATAATGTCGATATCTAAGCCTGAAAAGCCACCGTTATTTATATAAGAATAGGGGGGCCAGTCTTTTGCTGCACTGATGCGTATTTTTTGCTCGCACGCGTAACTCAACGGCACTAAGCCTAATGCAAAAAGCGGTATAAGAAGTTTAAAGAGGAACATGGCCCGCTTTATTGGCAAACAGGTTTGTACTATATACCTAAACATTAAGCGCCTTAGCACTGAGAACAGTTAATATCAGTAGTATAGCTATCGAGTAGCTTGAATCAATGTAAATGCGTTTCTTACTAAGAAACGCATTACTCAGGTTAATCTATGTTGAATCTACCCACAAGTTTGTCTAGTCCATCAGCTAAACTCACCAGTTTTGTCGCACCGTCGGACAGGCTGTCGGTGGAGTGACTCACTTGCTGCACCGATTCGGTCACTTTTTGAATCTGGCTATGGGTTTCATTGGCCGATATGCCCTGTTGACTTGCTTCATGGGCAATGGTGCTAATGAGCTCTTTTACCTTGGTTACACTACTGGCGATATCGTCGAATGCTTGATGTGCTTGTTCAGATTGGGTAATCGCATCATTCGATGCTGACACGCTTTGTGTCATTTTTTCTGATACAGAGCGAGTTTGGTCAATGAGTTTGGTTAGCACCTGCTCTATTTCTTGGGTCGCATCGTGAGAACGTTGCGCGAGGGTTCTTACTTCATCGGCAACCACGGCGAATCCTCTGCCTTGCTCTCCTGCTCGAGCAGCTTCAATGGCTGCATTAAGGGCAAGCAAATTGGTTTGTTCAGCAATTGCCCGAATAACACCCAGAATATTGGTGATATTGTTACTTTCACTTTCGAGTTGACTCATGGCCGCAGCTGATCCACTTAATGAGTCATTCAGCTGCGCAACTTGTGTTACGGTGTTACCAATTAACGTATTACCATTATGTGCGCACTCATCAGTTTGCGCAATTTCAGTCAAAGAGTCTTGGCAATTTTGGCTGACGATATGTGCCATATTGTTGACTGATTCAGTATTTGTGGCTGCTTGGTTTGCAGTGTCGGACTGACTATGGCATTGCGTGCGAATATCTGTAATTTGGGTTTCGAAATGATGGGCTGCACTATTTAAGGTATGCGCATTTTGTTGAATATCTTTAACCAGGCCATTGATTGAATTTAAAAATTGATTAAACCATGTGGCCAACTCACTGATCTCATCATTGCCAATGACTTGCAGTCGTTTTGATAAATTACCTTCCCCTTGGGCTATGTCTCTTAAGCCTTCAGATACTCGCTCGATAGGGTAAACAATTTTATTCGCCAGTACCACGGCGATAATGCCAAAAATAACCAGCATAACCAGAGCAATCATGCTGATGAGCATTGACATACTATAGGCCGAAGAAAGGATCTCCTCCTCATCAATGATTGCAACAAATCGCCAATTGAGTTTATCTGAGTGATAACGTTTTGCAGTGACCGTTTTTTGCTCTGTTTCAATAGATAAAAACGGCTGGTTACCGGCAGCTCCCAGTGCTTTATATAGCGGCGAATTCAACTCTTTCATATTTTTAAAGTTGTTATCTGGGTTTTTAGGATCGGCAAGGATCACACCATTGCCATCCATTAAAATTAAATAGCCCGTTTCACCTAAACGAATGTTGCTGACTATGTCAGTAAGTGTTGATAAGGTAACGTCTAAAGATTGCACACCGGCAAAGCTGCCATTTTTGTATATGCCCGTTGCTACAGACACCATAGCCTGGCCTGTGACACCTTGGTAGGGTTCAGTAATAATAACGTCGCGAGGGGACTTTTTCGCATTTTGATACCAAGGGCGTTTCCTAGGATCATAACCACCCAAAGGTTCAGCAGGGTATTGAATAAACCCGCCTTTCTCAGAGCCTAAATAAACAAATAAAAGTTCTTCGTGGGTTACGCCAAACGCTGTGAATAGTTCAAATATTTCAGCTTCTTGCGCGCCATTCTCAAGTGGTGCCATCATTCTTTCAGGGCCAGTGTAGGTGCTTATATCATCAGGAATATTACTGACCAGTTTACTTTGCGCTAAAAAACGTGCGTTATTTTTCATTTGATCGAAGAACAGCACAAACGTATTTTCGACTTGGCGAATTTCGTTACTGGAAGAGTCTAAAAATTGTTCCAAAGATTCCTGCTTAGTTTGAGAAATACTCACCAATGAAATGGCTAAAATGGGCACTATCACCGTTAATAGAAAACTCACTATGAGCTTTTGACGCATTCTCATCTGATACTCCCGAGATTGTTTGAATATTGGTTACATTTGTTATGTGATTATGTGTAACCCATTAAATTATACATACAATCGCAGATTTTGCTGGTTCTGTACAAAAATACACAATAAATAGTTGACGGAAAGGCGTCGCTTTATCTAGATTAGTCAGCATTCGATCTTACAAATTTAAAAATAGAGTTTTATTTAAACTGACAAATCACACATCTTTTTTAATCAGAAAAGGGCAGCTAATCCGACATTGCGGCCATAAACCCTCGTATAATTAATTACCAATTTTATTTAGATAATTTACTTACCCTTAAATTCAAGAAAATGTGCAATTCGCACGCTATTAAATAGTTATGTCGATTCCATAAACGATTTTAGGGGAGTCCATGTTCCTTCGACGTAATTGTTACCCCATTTAGCGACTTCTTGGAGAATTGGTAAAGTATCCCTCCCTTTCTTGGTTAACACATACGTATATCTTTTCGGTTTCGACTGATATTGTTCTCTTACTAACATGTTTTCGGCTTCTAGCATTTTTAATCTTTCTGCCAGCCTGTTTGTAGGTATGTTCTCTGGTGAATTAGCTAGCTCAGAATAAGTCTTTTTGCCGCAGACAAGGTCTCTAATAATAACTAATGTCCATTTATCTCCAAATATATCCAACCCGTTCACAATCGGGCAACCAGAACGTAAAAATTGATTATCAGAATTCATGCCAAACCTCTTTGCAACGACATACAAATATTAACCCATTTACTTGCGATATTGAAGTTACTAGTATAAAGTTCATCACTTCAATATCGTAAGTAACTAAAAACCATATCGTAACTCATTGCAAACCATATAGTACTAGTATTAATTTTCGCGGTTTTAGCTGTTATGTGTAGTTCTAATAGAGGTAAACATATTAATGAACAAGTCAGAATTTAGAGAAGTAATTAATGCCCCAAAAGAAAAAACATGGGAAGTTTTATTCACTCAGTATGGGGATATTCATGTGCACAACCCAGGAATGATGTCCTCAAACTATATGCATAATGCAAAAAGAGGTGAGTTGGGTTGTGAAAGGTATTGCCAGTTCAGTGAGAAGTTATCTCTCGACGAAAAGATAACTGAAGTAGATGAAAATAATAGCTTTAAGGTTGTAGTGACGAGGCATAATCTTCCCTTTATAAAAGAAATGTCTGCCACCTATGAGCTATCTTCAATTGAAAGCATGACAGGCGATGAAGTTACGGAAGTAAAGATGACTTCTTATGTTTCATTTTCTCTAGGATTTATGAAGTACTTGATGAGAGGGCAATTAGGGAAAGGCCTTGTTAAACACCTCTTTGGCTTGAAGTACTACATAGAAACAGGGAAGGTAGTGGATTCTCACAATTATACGGAAATTTATAAATCGTATAAATAACTTAGTTACTTTAAGCGGGGTTCTAGATTCATTAATAGCATAGGCTTCACAAGACAGGCTAATAGTTAAAGGCAAAGCAGTTGATTGTATTCGTTCCTCACCAATTCTAGCCACAAAATTTTGCCCATTAACAGGGCGCTGAGGCTATAGAATTACTCGTTTCAGGAACTTATTCTACACTGCTTAACCTGTTCGCTTTTTAACCTTGAACCGAATTGGTTACTGTGATCTAATAGATATTATTCACCCGCTGTAAATTGTTATGGCTAACTACAAGCCTGACTTTGTAACTCCCCCAAAAAAATAAATTCATTCCAATCAATTTTTCTGAACAGTTATTGCCAGGTACATTTGTAAAATTTACTTTGGCCGATACCCTGTTTATGGCAAATTTCAGGTACAGGAATACCCGACTCAGCTTCTTTGATCATACTGACAATTTGAGTTTCGGTGAACTTGCTTTTTCTCATCGTAAATTTTCCTACTTTAGTTAATGGAAAATTCTACTTATGAACTGTTTCATTTTTTGGGGGAATTACATGCGAAAACCACCGATAAAAACAGGACGGCAAGTACAGTTTAAAAATGATGACTCGCGTAAAAAGCGAAGCTACATGGATAAAATGAAAGTCAAAATAGACAGCCCCCAAAGACAACAACTTATTATAAAAAATGGTAAAAGGTTGGGGTGTATCGAGCCTGTTTTTCCTTTAGGTAAAAAGCGAAATATCACAGTGAATAAAGGGATGAATAAACTGACCTTACGCGGACAAACGAAAGTGAACGCGCAATGGCAGTTGTATTGTCTGGTACATAATATAGAAAAGCTACAAAACAGAATACATTAAGAAGAGTAGGGCCACTTTAACCAAAATAAAGCCACAAAAGTCCGCTGTTAAGACCGATGAAGTCCCCCTCAAACCACATAATGAAAATCAAAGTGGAAAACCACTAAACGATTGAATCAAAATAGGAAGTCGGCTATGGTTGAGGCATCAAAAAAATAAATTAAAACGAGTAATTCTACAGGCTCGTTAGGTCTGCAATAGGTTCATTGCTGACCTAATCAACTGTACGATTAGGTCAAATCCAAAATTGGAAAGTGTCAGATTAAATATGCGCTACTACACTTTATCTATACAGGCACTCAGTTTATATCGTGCTTTTTCATTAGTTTATAAAAGTCTGAGCGGTTTCTTTGCGCTAGCTTTGCAGCTTCAGCAACATTCCCCGCACACAGGGACAACACTTTTTGTATATACTCCTGTTCAAATTGTTTTTTTGCGTCGTTTAGCCCTTGAAAGTGATGCTCTGATTGCAAAGGTAGCGCGTTTGTCATGATATCCTCGGTGATGAGTTTATTGCTACTGAGCACCACAGCGTGTTCACAGACATTGTGAAGTTGACGAATATTACCAGGCCAATGGTAGTTTATTAAATGGGTCATAGCTTGTGGGCTTAGATGCTTTTCGTGTGCACTGAGTGTTTCTACAAACTGTTCAGCAAGTAGGATAATGTCTTCGGGCCGCTGGCGTAATGCAGGTAACGTAATGGAGACCACATTCAGTCGGTAATAGAGATCTTCACGAAACTCTTTGTTAGCCACAGCTTGCTGTAAATCTTTGTGACTGGCAGATAAAAAACGGACGTTGATTTTATGTTCAATATGCGACCCCAGAGGCCTAACAGTACGTTCTTGTAATACACGTAAAACCTTAACTTGTAGGTCTAACGGCATATCACCAATTTCATCTAATAAGATGGTTCCGCCATCGGCGCTTTGTAGTAACCCCGTTTTATCGCTAATGGCACCTGTAAACGCGCCTTTTTTGTGGCCGAATAACTCGGATTCTAACAAGTGAGCGGGTACCGCAGCACAGTTAATGGCGACAAATGGTCCATTGGCGTGCTCACTTGCTTGATGAATGGCTTTAGCTGTAACTTCTTTACCTGTACCACTTTCACCTTGGATGAGAATATTTACATTACTTGGCGCGAGTGCCTGAATATGCTTTACCACTTGTTGCATTGCTGAACTTTGATAGGTAATGCCAAAATAACGGTGCTGATCAGTGATGACACTGCGCGTTTGGGTGTGCTCTAATGCATTTTCTATGGTTGACAACAAAGCTTGGCTATCAATTGGTTTGCTTAAAAAGCTCAAAAAACCTTGCTGTATGGCATCTACCGCGTCAGGAATTGAGCCATGTGCGGTCATCATAATCACCGGAAGGCCAATATGGTGCTTTTTAATGTTTTCAAATAACTCAAATCCATCCATATGGGCCATTTTTAAATCGGTGATCACAATATCAATGACTTCTTGGCGCAGAATTTTTAACGCCTGTGTGCCTCGGTGAGCACATAGGGTGTGATAGCCATTGGCGAGCAAGCGCATAGCTAATAGCTCCGCAAGGGCGTGGTCGTCGTCAACAAGTAAGATGGTGGCTAAACTCAAGCTGTTATTCCTCTATTGAATTCGCGTTATTATCGGTTTGTGTTGCATTGAGGTGCCTAAGCTCAATGAGCGCAAGTTGACGTTTTAATTCAGCGAGGGCATTTTGCGTAACAGATAACTGCTGTTTTTCTTTCTCCAGTGCTTTGCGTAATTTAATATTTGCTAACCTTTGCTTTCGTAACCGTTGTGTATTGAACTTAAGTGAATCGAAATAAACTCGGTATTCATCTGGCCAGTTATATGAACGCGTAAACTGTTTCAACAGGCGCAGCTGTGTTGTCGTCGAGCGTGTGTTACACCAATCAGTGAAGAACGTATTAATTTGTTGGTATTGCTCAAAATGTACGGGAAGTTCACTGTTGTGAGAACATGCATTTTTTTGTGTGCTCATCAGTGTTGCCAACGGCGCATAAGTAGGAGAAGACACCTCGAGGGGCTGTGTGGGTGCTAGCACAGGGCTTGATTGGCAGGCACTTAACAAAAAAGTGAGGATGAAGAGTATGATAATACGCATTATTGACTGCCTTCCACTGGAAATTGTACGCAGATATGGGTGCCACTTTCTACGTTATTAAATTGAATGTTGCCCTTGAGTTGCTTGACGGATTCTTCAACAATGGCAAGTCCAAGGCCACTGCCTGAGTGGCTATGACTGTGTTGGCCTCTGAAAAATGGCTGCATGAGTTGCGCAAGCTCTGAAGATTCAATGCCAACACCATCATCCACAATAGAGAATGTCGCGATGTGGTTTTGTACCGAGAGGCTAACTTGCACTTTATGCTTGGCATATTGAAGCGCATTGTTGATAAGCTGGATTAAAATGAGTTTACAAGGCATATACGGAAGCCCCTCTGTTGAATCACTTATTTGCCAGTCGATATGTTTAGTGTGAGACAGTGAGTGCGTGCCAAACTGGGTTTGTAAGTCTAGCGCCAGCGAGTTCAAGGCCTTTCTCTTTTGTTGATGTAAAGGGTGACTCGCCGCACTGTAATTAAGTAAGTCATCAATCAGTATATTTAGCCGCGTTAACGATGTACCCATTATTGTTACGATTCTTTGTTGTTGCAGGTTGAGAATCCCTATGTCATCACTTTGTAACAGGCTATTACCTTCGCTTAACGACGATAACGGGGTTTTTAACTCGTGACTGACATGACGTAGGAAAGAGTCTTTTTGGGCATGACTACGTTGTAGTTCATCATTGAGCCAGCTGAGCTTCTGGCCAAGTTTACTTAACTCATTGCTGCCATGTAACTCAATTTCACCCGAATACTTGCCATCACCCAAGCGAGAGAGAGTGTGCTCAACTTTGTACAGTTGTTGAGTAACGCGATGAATGAGCGCGAGGCTGATCATAATAAATACAGGGAGTAAAATGAGCAATAAAGCTACAAACCAATGATTCGCATATGAAATATTGGCGCGCTTGGCAGCTAGACGCATTGCCAGTGCTTGGTGAAAGAGCTTTTCGGTCGTGCTGAGTTGGTTATGTAAGTCTTTATAACTAACAAGATGAGAATCATAAATGGGCACCAGCGAAAGCACTTGTTGCCAATTGGCAACAAGTGCTGTTTCTACAATGGCATTTTTAAGTAAAATAATGCGTTTATGGGTCATTTTCCACTTATTTTCGATACTATTTTGTAGTGCAGGGCTGTTGAGTAAATGATTATTTTTTTGTGCTTTTTCTAACGCAGAAATGTCTTCCTTTAACGAGGAAAACTCTAATATAAGTTGATGATTATTAACGTAAGCCTGATGCATTCTTTGTTGTTCAGAAGACACATGGTTTGCATACCAAATCGTCAGTGCAATAATGGGAATGAGTGCCACAGCCAGTGCCAATTTAGCCTGAAACCCCAAAGAGCGAGAAAAAAAATTTTCCTGCGATTTTTTGAGCTTTATAAATGGCGGAGCAACCTGCTTTTTTAACCTATCAATCGTCATATGAAATACTGTTCCTAGACACGCAGTCGCCAAATAGCAACTACATAACCTATTGATTTTTATAAATAACACGAATTTTGCACATTTGTATGTTGCTATTTAGCAACAGTCACACTTAATCCTTCCTGAACTAAGCACAGTGCTAATTCATAACTCACTGACTTAAATAGATTTTTAATATATGGCACCAAAGTTGAAATAATGACTGTGAATTCAATGAACTGTGTTTGTAATGTGCAGTTAGATACTCAACTTTGGAGTAATACGATATGAAAGCAGCACTACTGATACTGACGGTATCTATATCAACTGGTGTCATTGCTAACTCTGAGTTCACGCAATTAGATACGAATAATGACGGCGCTATTAGCTTGAGCGAGTCAAAGGCTAACCCAAGTGTCATGGCGCAATTTAAAGATTTGGATACCGACAATAATGGTCGACTATCAAAAGGTGAATACAGCCACTTTGTTAAAAAATAATGTGGTAGTTAGGTCGACAGAACAACATGCCCAAATATAAAAGAGGATACAACATGAAATTAGTCCACGCCTTTACGGCAACAACATTGATGTTCGTCAGTGCATTAAGCTTTGCATCTGGACTGACATTTGCTGATTTAGATTCTAACGACGACGCTCTAATAAGCGAAGAAGAAGCCTCGGTAAACATGCAATTAAGTGCACAGTTTTCGGCGCTTGATTTAGACAAAGATAAGCGACTTACTAGTCGTGAATTTTCAAACTTTAAATTATAGGTGATGATATGAAAATGCTTAATGTGATGGTTGTTGGCGTGTTAACAGCTATGAGTATGAGTGCGATAGCTGACGGCTTCAGTGACTTTGATTTAAACCAAGATGGATTTATTAGCCAAAGTGAGGCTGCCATATCGGATACGCTAACATCTCAATTTATGCGTTTAGATATCAATAAAGATGGCAAGTTATCTAAAAGCGAGTTCGCACACTAGATACTTGATTACGCATTGATTTATGACAACAGACGGAGAGTTCAATGAAGATATTTACCGCATTATTTACCGCAATCTTATTAGGTGTATCTCATGGTGCGATAGCGAGCAATTTCTCATCACTTGATAGTGACAAAGATGGTTTTATTAGTAAAAGCGAAGCGGCACATTCGGAGTCACTGTTAAAAGTATTTGATTTATTAGACAGCGATAAAGATGGCAAATTGTCGAAAAAAGAGTTTCATCAATAAGTAGCCTCCCGTACTACTTGACGCACAAAGCCTAGGTATGACCTAGGCTTTTTTCGCTTTGATCAGAAGCGATATGTGATATTGGCACTCACTTGAAATTGATTGAGCGTATCACCATCGAAATGCCAGCTACACATGTCGGTTGTTGCCGGATCTGAGTCACAGGTGACTTTAGATTTATTCTTTACGATAGTCGCTAACCAACGTACTTCAGTTCCCACGCTTAAGCTGTCTAACACTTGATATTCTAAACCGCCAAACAACCCGGATGCGAAGAACGAGTCAGCGTCAGCAAAGTTGGTATCAAGACGGTTAACCCCTAATTGTAAACCTAAATATGCGTCTAGATTATTGTAAATTGGGCGGTATACCGCACTTTGAAACAACAAGTATTCCATTTTCACTTTATGTTGCGTGCTGCCTTCTAATTCACCTTCATATTCACTATAAAATAAACCATATTTGGTATCGTCCTCATGCCAATCAACACTGAAACCGTAATGACTGTCGTCAGACAATTCATGTTGCTGAAGTTTAGAGGTGGTTAAAGTTTGACTATACGTTTGACCAGCATAAGCGGTAATTCCCACCTCTGCGTGGCTTGCGTGAGACGTAAGTAATAAGCCAACAATGCTTGCAAGTATAAGTTTTTTCATGAAATATCCTTTTTAAGAATGTCATGGTGTATGAAATTTTGCGCCTAGTATACGAGATAATCGCCTAGATGCCATTGAATAAAGGTAAGATTATGTAAAGGCGAGGGGTGATAGTACAAAAACTGTCAATATACTAAGACGAGGTTTAATAGTTAAATCAGAGCAGCGAATGTACGCTGCTCTGATAACATTCGAAAATACAATAAATAGAGGGTTATATGTATAACCCTTGCTGATTGATGGTTTGCTCATTGAGAGGTTCCTCCAGCCAGCCTAACTTAACAGGAGTTTGGTATAGGCGCGCGTTACCAAGCTGTGGCCAGATATGACATAAGCCGGGAACGAATACCTTAGCAGTATGTATAGGCAGAGGCTGCCTAGTGTAATCCAAAACTAATGTTTCTAGCCCAAGTAGCTCTAATTGCTCTGTTATGGCAATGATATCGTCTTTAAGATCGCCGGACTGAGTTAACGTATATGCGCCATGAGCAGCAGCATCGTGGGGATTCAAAAAATCGTCATCAGAGATGGCATCGAAGTCAAACGGCGCACCGTTTTGGTTTCTAATAGGAATTAATTGGCACAGCTCCGTGAGTGCACGTTGCGCCGCCATTTCTGGTTTTAAATGACAGCCAAAACCGAAGATCCAACCTTGGGTTGTTTTGTGCTTTCCAATGGCAGCCATTACAGCGACCCCAGTGTCTATAGTTAAGTCTAATACCCAATAGTCATGATGTTCACGGAGTGTTTGATCAAGAGGGGCTAAGTAATCTGGATTTAAACGCGAGAGGTCGAAACTGGGTTTTATAAGCCGGTTGTACCACCAAATTGCAGTGGCATCACGTTCGATTAGCTCAAACAGTGCTTGTAGAATTGCTTCCTCAAGGTTATTTCCGGCAGCGCAGCCATTGGAGTTCCATTTACCGTATATATCATCGTGAAAAGGCGTATTGGCAAAGCATAAAACAAAAGGTATATAGACCGCTTCATCAGATGTCAACGACCAAACGAGTTGCCAATTTATTGCTACGTTATGGGAATACGGTATTGATGCTTGTTTTCTTCGCGATTCACTATGAGACTCATTCGAGAAGTGCTGATATTGCGTGTCGCTATACGGGCTGATATCGTCAAAGCTGATATATCGATGAGGTAAGTCTTTCGCCTGTTTAGTAACGTATTGTTCATTGCCACAATACTGCGCATTCTTGCGTTCAATCGCTTCACATAGGGCACTGGCTTTAGATTGCTCTTCAGTAACACCTTTACCGAGTGATTTTTGTATGAAGTCAGACCCTGATATTTTAGTTGGTACTTTTTTTGGAGATTTATGATAACCAGAACTGAATATTTTAACATTAGAGTAAGGCTCAGATATTTCTTTTAATGGCAGCACGTAACCAAACTGTTGGTGAATAAAAGGCTTCAGTTTATTTATGGTTTGCTGAGCAAGGCATGTTCTTGAGCCACCGTCATTGCTATAAGTAATTTTTATGTTCCTCAGTGCTATTTTTGAAGGCTTATTATTTACTTCTTCAGGGAGGAGGAGTAGAGCGGAAAGTGAACAGGTTGAGCTTTTCTTCGAGTGTAATTCAATAACTAAAGCTTCTACTTCTGATAGTTTATTAATAGACTTCGCTAACTTTGAAGGCAAACTCGGGTAAGTAAGTAGTCGACTTTTACCAATTCCATAGTCGTTCATAAAGACATCGACAGGACGATTTCTGTTAAGTAAATTCTGATATAAAAGTAATTCCTCATTGGAGGCAATCAAAGGCGATACATAAACGCACTGCTTATAAATTTCTATAACTCTGGTTGGAAGTGTGAGGATATTATTTTTTAATGCGTTTACCCTCTCTACTAATGTACACGGAGTTTCGAGGCTAGATATGGTTGAGTGCCAAGGTGTGCTGTAATGTTTGTTAAATGAGGGGGAGCCGATCATGTTGCCGGTATATTGATAATCATTGTCATTAGACTCTGCTGTACTAAGCCACTCACACTTTTTTAAATTTTCGACTTGATAATAAAATAGTGCAAGCTCGTTAGGTGATGCGTATTTAATAACATCGTTTAGGTCTGTAAGGCTGGTGACATCACAAAGGTATGAGAATAAAGGGTAACTTTTTACATCAAGAACAACTTCATTTGATTGACTATTAAGCAATACATTATGTTGGCTATCAGAATAAAATTGAAAACATGGGTTAAACCGTAATTTCATAATAAACCTATATTTTTAAATGAAAGTGTTTTTGAAGATATAAAATACTGAGGATGTGGCAAACAATGATATCTTCTGAAAAGGCGAGAGTTGTTTTATTTTTTATCAAAAACGTGACGTAGTTAATGACTTTATTAATATCATATATGCCAAGCGTTACGTTATTACTGGCTACAGCATGAAGTTCATTGAGTAGGTGATACATTGCGTCTTGCGCTAAATTAGGAGGCGCTAGAAATGGTATTTTTTGTTTCTCAACTTGAAAATCAGGAAAGTTTTTAGAATATACATCTCGGAGGATTCGCTTATTAATACCGTTGTGATATTTGAAGTTTGTAGGTAGGGAATGAAGAAACCCAACTACCTTGTTGTCTAAGAATGGTTGTCGTCCTTCAATTGAATGTGCTAATTCTGTTTTGTCCCCGAGAGCCTGCAAATTATAATCTTGAAATACAGTATTATAATGAAGCCATTGGCTGTAACCTAGAGGTGATGTTATTAGTTCATCATCAGGTGCAATTAGGTGTGATTGATAGTTTGTATAGTAATATTCATCTAATCTTAGGGAGTTTAGAGTACTTGAAATGGAGAAAGTACTAGAAGCTGCGCTTGGCGTAAAGTTTAGCCTCTTTTCTAACTTAGCTTGCCCTTTGAAAAGTTCAACTTGATTGTGCTGATACTTTTGTGGAGTAGCAATATCATGTTGAAAAAAGTTATATCCCAATAGCGATTCATCCGCACCTTCACCAGTTAAGGCAATTCTGAAACCCAACTTTTTTGTCTGGTTACTGAGTAAAAACTTTGCCGCGACGTTCATATTTGGGACAATAGATTCAGCATGATATACAGCACTTTCAAAAGTGTTGATAAGATCTGATTGACTCAAAGATAAGGTATGATGTTGTATGCCTAACTGTTTGGCGAACTTTTCTGCTTTGGTGCTTTCATCTAGGGGGCTGTTTGTAAAGCCAATACTTATTGATGATGTATTTTTAGTTAGCTTACTTGCCATTGCACAGATATAAGACGAGTCAATTCCTGAGCTCAAGTAACACGCAAAATTTTCATTAGGGAGCCTTTTACTCACGGCGCTTTTAAGTAAAGTATCAAATTGGTTAATCGCGGACTCGTAATTGATGTTTAATTTTTCAAATGTATCAGGATAAGAAGGTAGGACTTTGCAATAAGAGTAGATTTGAACTTCATTATTTTTGCATTCTAATATGTGCCCAGGGGGAAGACTATAGATATTTTTGACGAAGGTTTGCTCTGCTCCAACTAGAAACCTTTCTTTTGCCATTAAATAGTTTTTGTTCCAAACAGCAGGCACACCTGTGGCTAAAAGGGCTTTTATTTCAGATGCAGCGATGAATTTTTCATTACTTTGGTAGTAGTAAAGTGGTTTGCTACCGTTACGATCCCTCGCAAGATAAAGGCTTTTAGTTTTTCTATTATAAAGACAAAGGGAAAACTCGCCGTCTAGTTCAGATATAAAGTTTACTCCAAATTGCTCTATTCCACGAAGTGCAAACTCAGTATCCGATTTTGTTCTAAATTTTGTTTTTACGACATCCAATTCACTTTTATCGTTGTAAATCTCGCCATTAACTCCAATCACCCATGGTGTACACTCTGACAGCATGGGCTGAACAGCATCTAATCCACCATTTATAGCGAGTCGATTGTGTCCAATATAGGTTTGACTATCAGTATCAATATATGTGTTAGATTGATCTGGGCCTCTATGTTTTATTGAAGATAAACCATTAATAAGGTCGAATGAGTCAACTTTACTTAGCTGGGATACTAATATTCCACACATAACTATGAATTAGCCTTTTGTTATTCAGAGCCATATGAATATTAAGTTAGTTCATAGGGCTTTAATATCGTGTTGATTTTATTTATTAAATATATTTTTAATTAATGAGCTCTGGGTGGTTTTTTCTTTTTACACTGAATTTAAATAAGGAGTTCCACTTTATTAAAGTCATTTTCTTCTTTTTCTTTATTCAAAAACCCAATTTTTACTGGAACTTTATATAACCTTTCAGCTGAAAAGTATGGGAATAAATGACAAAGTCCAGGTGCGACAGCTTTGACAGCATGTAAAGGAAGCTCCTCTCTAGTTTGATCAACATAATAAAAGTTTATTTCACATGTTTTTAATTTGTCGTGTACTATATTTAATGCTTTAGATAAATAAATGTAATTATGTATCTCTGTTGTTTTATAGCTTAGTTTTGAACCAAATAAAAAGCTTTCAATCGGTATATTACTGAAAGAGAATGGTGATGTATTAATGTCTTTAATCTCGATTACTTGAATTAGCTCTGTTAAAGCCCTTTCCTTGGCAGTTGATATATTTAAATGGCAACCAAATGAAAGAACTACTTCTTTTTTTATTTTACTCATTGCAACGGCGGCGATAACTGGGATATTTATATCATTTGTTATATCGATGAGCCAATAGTCGAAAGACCCAGATATTTGAGTGTTAACTTGAGACAGCAGTTTTTTACAAACATCAGAAGTGGAAGATTTTGGCATATTTAACTTATTATACCACCATATAGCCACAGCATCTCTCTCAATTAACTCTAATAAGGCTTGAAGAAGGGCTTCATCTAGACTGTTGCCACAGGCACCCCCGTTATGAAAGTATTTAACATATTTTGAATCAAAAGGTGTATTTTTATAGATGAACTCCAAAGGTATCCAATACTCATTGTGATTTATATCTTTACATTTAGTCCAGGCGATCTTTTGGTTATCATATTCTAAAGTTTCATATATTGATTGATTGTAGTTAGACATCCTACTTTTGAACTTTATATACTGCTTTATACTATACGGAGTTAACTTAGAAGGTAGTATCACTTTACCGTCTAGTTCTGTACCTTTTTTAAAGGTGTAAAAATCTCCTTCAACAAATAAAGATGAATACCGTTCGATAGCTTCACATAGAGAGCTTAGCTTTGACTGTTTATCACTAATGCCTTTTCCCATAGCAGTATAATAGAAGTTTTCTAACGCAAAACTTGATGGCTCTATAGGGTTTTCCGAGAATGTAGTAAAGTAGGTTTTGTTATTACCTGTCTCATTCTTATATTTATCATGGAATTTAACGAAGCCAAAAATGGGGTCTAATATGCTGTTTATTTGATCTAGAGTCTCATCTATAGTCCTTATTCTAGAACCGGAGTTGAAGTTTATTATCTTATCACTTGGTAAAGTTTTTCTTATTTGTTTTTTTTCATTTTTTTCTTCTTTTAGGGTGTTAATGTAACCCCACCCATAATTCCCCCTTCTTTTTAGGAGTGATAAAGATAAGTTACAAATTTCATTCTCAATACTTATTAATACTCCTTTATCGTGTAAGTATTTTCTGACGGGGTTGTTTTTTAAAGTCTTTAAATGAGCTCTTTTATATATATCTAAAGAGCTTTCATTCTTTGTTGGATAAATAAATTGAGGGTTTAACTTAGTTGGGTAGAGTATAATCGAATTTGGTGACTTAATTAACTCTTTCATGACTTCAGGAGATAAAAAGTCTTTAGTAATTATAACTTCTTTTTGGATGTCTATTGTAGAACTTTGGGAAGGTGGGGTTTTTGATAAAACCCCACCTTCCATTAATAGGTTTGTTATTTCTATGTTGTCACAGGCTAATTCATTGGTTTCTTTTTTTATGTCTAAATTCCCATCATGGAATGGGATTATAAACTCCTTGTTTTTTTTAATTATTATTAGTTTGTTTTTTATTTTAAATGCAAATGAATCTTTTTTAACGTAGTATTTCATATGATTGGGGATTTCTGGAAGTTAGAAATTTCTTTTGTTAACCCGTAGTCAGGCTCGTTATTTAGGCTGCTATTCTCTTTTCTAATAAATACATTTAGTAGAATTTGATGTGAGCCAGTGTTATTTTCTTTGGTACCTCTGAGTACTTCAGGGTCCATGAATACCGCGTCACCAGCTGCTAAAAATACTTCTAAAAATTCATTATTATATTCATCATCTAATACTGGGTGAGGTTTTTTTTTGACGTTAATGTTAATAATGATATCTGTAATTGCAATAAAAACGGAATAATGAGATCCATTAATAAAATTCACATGGTCGCTATCTTTATATAAAGTTATTTCAGACATTTCTTTTTTTGAAGAGGGGATAGTTATTATAGAAGAAGCCCAAATTTGTAGTGTATTACATTGAAATATTTTTGGTATATCAGGCTTTTTTATACTTTTTATTATTTTATAAGAAATAGGGCATGTATGGTGTATTTGATCCGCTTTTGCAACCCTATCTTTAATACTATCAAACCACCATAGTCTTAATGGAGTCCCATATTCCATAAATTGCTTATTTAAGTAATAATCTGCAATGTTGTTATCTATCCATTTCAAATTAATAAAGTTTTTACATATCGTATAATTCATTTTAGTTGGGGAGCAGAACTCCCCCTCCTATTCAGGTCGTAAACGGATAAATTTTTCCAAGCGCATCATAATCCATTAGTGCCATATTTGAGCTTTTTTCTGGAGCTGGTGGTAATTTCATTATGATAGTTGAAGATAAATTTAGATAAGCCGGGTTAGAACTAATATATTCATCCATTGTTTGAGAAACGATTGACTTTGCTTCATCAATAGATTTTGGTGTTGCTATTTCTTCGGTAGTGACAAACCATAAATTTCCTGATGGGTGTTTTACGACTAACCCAGTACTGGGGACAGATACCCAACCATTTACTGGAATATCATTCCAGACTTTAGTCTCATTTTTATATAAGTCATTACACTCGGATACCAGACTAAAAGATACAAAACCATCATTCTCGGTGTCTGCGATAACTGTTTTAGCATCTACTAAGTATGCTTTAAAACGTCCAGAAGCAAGATTACTTTTACTATAAGAAACCTTTTTCTCATTTTTTTCAATAGTAAATGAAATATCATCGTCTCGATTTGCATCGATAACTCTTATATCGACGCCTGCTGGTGGAACATAATTAAATTTAGCAAGTACGTCCAGTGGTTTCTCTAGTAATAGGGATTTGTTTTCCTGAGATTCCCATGCATAAGCGACAGCTCTTCCCCAAGCATGGCTCCATGATTCGTGAGCAGCAGTTCCATCCAAAAGGGCTTCGTCAAATAGTACTTGTAAAGTATGAGAAAACGAGCCAAATGCGGAGCTACCAAATCGTGTAGAATTTGAATTAGACATTACTTTCGTCCTTTAATAATTGTAGGGTTGTTTTTAACTGCGGGTTATCAAAATATTTTTTTAAATAACTCGTATTTTTATTTAGAGTTATGTTGTGTTTTTCTGCTAATTTAATGAGTATAAGGCTAGGGCCTATAATTTTATTGTTAAAGCAGGTTTCTATTATTTCTTGCAATGTTGAAATTTCATCATTGTTTTTTAAAGCTGACTCTAAATACATAGGTAACCAGTAAAAAAATGGTCCTCCTCTTTTTTGCTCTAGAATGTTAGAACAAAACTCTTTCGAGATACTTGTATTAGTATTCGCCCAATCTTTCCCTAGTTGGACAAATAACCTAAACCAGTTGTCAGCAGTCCAATCGCGCTCATCACTTAAGCAATTTGTTCTATTCTTCATTTCCTCACGATCACGTTTTAAATAAATATAAAGTATTTCAAATGCCCATGTTATATCATGGTCGATTTCACTCTCTATTTTATTTGCATGCTCATAAGCAAGTTTTATACTAATCTTTGCGTTGTCAAACTCTCCTAGAGAAGATTGAATTAATGAAAGCTGATTGTAGGCTACACACTTAGGATCCCAACCAAAAGTTCTATATAGATTTTTGTCTTTATCATCATTGTAAGAGCGAATAACTTCAGTAGCATATTCCTTACCTTTCTCGGGCTCTCCGATACAGGCTTGAGTTTGAACGAATTGTGCTAGCACTGTAATATAGAATTGACGTTCATTTGATTTTGAAAGTACTTTTAATAGCTTTCTACCTTGGATATCTGCCTCTTGAATGAGCGAGCGAAAATGTAGATCTTGGTAATTTATCCACATGATAATAAATTTAGACTTATCACTTAGTGTTTTTCCTTCAGGAAGCTCACTCTCTAACTTTGATAGCTCTAAACCAATGTTATAAACTTGTTCTGAACCCATTCCCTCATGCGACACAATACATGGAAATATAGACTCTAACAGTTCTACTCGGCTACTGATTAGAGAAGCCGGGTTTTTCATTAATCCAGCTTTACAATTATTATAAACAGAAATTGCGGTTACATAGTTATTTATTCGATAGTTGTATTTTATTGATTTTATTGATTTTATTGATATTTCTATGAATTTAGGGATATTTTTTGCTTTTAAAAAATGTTGTGCAATAAGGATTAGCTTTTCACCTGAATACCATACTTTAGAGTGGAGCATGGTGTTCGCTATCAGGTTATGTTGTTCAGATATAGAGTCAAATGACATGCTGTCATACGCTGCATCTCTCACTAAAGCATGTTTAAATATGTAGGTTTCGTTATTTATACTTCGCTTTTGTATAATTAAATCATTGGCTATCAGCTCATTCAGATCATTCTGAATTTGATTTTCACTTAATGATGACGCACTAATAAGCAACTCATATTCGAACTCACGTCCGATTGTCGCCGCAAGCTGGGCGGTTTCTTTGGCATGAATGAGGCTATCGAGTTTTTGCTGGAGCGATTCACGTAAACTGCTGGGAACTTGATCTAGTTTGTCTGGGCTTACAAAGTTAATTTCACCTTCAACGAGACCGACCAAGGCTTTTTGCTTTAACATACCAACAAGTTCTTCGATAAATAATGGAATACCATCAGTTCTACTGACTAATATATCGAGTACATTGCGTGAAACTGGCTGGTTATCAAATAGCCTGATAATAAAGTCTTCTGTGGCTTGTGCCGTTAATTTATTGAGATTGATTTCCAATAACGTGAGATCTTTTAGCGATGTGGGCACTTGCTGTCGAGACGTGCTGATCAACACATTACCTGTAGCTAGTTGACCCGCGAAGTGCTGAAGAAACTCAATCGTGGTGGTGTCAGCCCAGTGTATGTCTTCGATAATATACAGCTTATTTTCGCTTAAACTGTATTGCTGATTCAGTAAGAGGGCTGTTAAGCTATTGAACAGTATTATTTTTTGCTGGTCTGGTGCTAAGGTGGACGCTTGCATGTCTTCAGGTAATTCGATATTTAACCAAATCAGCAATATTGGCATCGCCTGTGTGGCAGTAACGCTTTGATCTTGCTTTTGTATTATGTCACTGAATAAGGTTATGGCGCTTTGTACATCGAGGTGTGCAGTATTAAACAAATATCGAATAAGTGTTAGTACAGGGTAAAGTGCATTGTTTTGGTGCTCGGGTAGGCATTGTGCCACTAAATGCTGGTATTGACCTGCGTGACTGCGTATTTCTTGTAGTAAACGAGATTTACCAATGCCTGCCTCACCATGAATGTGGGTTAAATGGCTTTGGGTATTTTTGCCCTTAATAACAGAAAGGGTTTTATCTAGCTCTTTTTCTCGGCCAATTAATTCATGATTATTACGTGTGCCTCGCATAAAGCCAAATGCTTCAACTTGCCTTTCACCTTTTAGACTATATACCGTTGCAGGTGAACCGGGTTGCTTTAATGTAGGGAAGTCAATCGTTTCAAATTCGCTGTACGGCTCTAAAATTGCTCTTGAGTCACCACTGCAAAGTATTTGTTTTGGCTTTGCGCTGCGAGCGAGACTCAAGGCCGTATTGGTAATATGACCTTCAGGAATGGCGTTGGCATAGGTAACAAATACGCCGGTATGCAAACCAATGTGTATATTGAAAGAAATGCCATGCACATCTTGCATTAAGGCATCTCTTTTTGACATTTCGCTCATGATCTCAAGTGCGGTGCGCGCAGATAGGCGAGTATCATTATCGCTGGCAATGGGAAAGCCGAAATAAAATAGCAGCATATCCCCAAGAGTACCGACATGGTAAGCATTAAAACGTGTCGCAATATCAATACATTGGTTTAATTGTGCCTTGGTTAATGCATCTATAACGTCTAAGTCTTTCGTGTTATCGCTAATTTCAGAAATACTAATTTTGAGTGCTAAAACTGTAATTTGTTTACGCTCAGTGAGTAGGGTGTGGTGATTTCCTTGGTCGCCTTCAGCATCTTTACGTAAGATGACGGTGTCGTCATCAAAACCATGCTGGGCTTCACCCTTGGTTAGAATGCCAACCAGATTTGCCACATTGATGCTATTAAGCTCATTGAAGCTTTCTTGTGAGGTGATCACGCGATCTATGGCGTTCTTCTTAAGCACTCTTCTTAGCAATGATGCCAAAGGGTGACCCAATAAAGGGGCTGGCAGCGGGACGTTTATATCGCTCAACTGCTTATGATAAATCGAGGCGATGCTTGAACCAGTTACCGCTGGCAAGCCTGTTAAACACTCTAGATACACAAGGCCCCAAACATACAAGTCGGTTTTTGTTGTGGCAGGTTCGCCACGTAACTGCTCGGGGGCGCTGTATGAGGGGGTACCTAGGGTTTCTTGCGTGAGCGTAAGGGTATTAAAGTCTGGCTGACGGTGTTCTGAAACCAAGGTGCCAATACCAAAGTCGAGTATTTTTGCGTAAGTTTTTGCCCCTGATTTCGCCAACATAATGTTAGCGGGTTTTATGTCTCGGTGTATTATGCCTCGGCTATGGGCATGTATCAGTGCATCTAATACTTGTAACATCACATCTGTTGCATCAACCGCATTCAGTGCACCTTCTTGTGTGAGGTGCTGACGCAGTGAAATGCCGTCAACGTATTCAAATACCCCGTAAAGGAGATGATCGTCGACTTGTCCTTTATCTAATAGTCGGACAATATGAGGGTGCTGTAGCTGGCTACTTAATTGTGTTTCACGCTTAAACCGTTCTATATAACGGCGCTTTTTTTGTTCTTCTAAATGAGGTTCTAAAGCGAGAAATTTGATGGCAACGAATTGATTGGTATTTTTATGCCTGGCTTTAAATACCTTACCAAACCCGCCTTCACCAATTTTATGAATAAGTTCATAGTGAGCACTATCAAAGCTATCAGTTATAAACTGATCTGAAAACTGTGTGAGCGACATAAGCTATATTTTCCAATAGTATTATTGTAACCATATCCTTTGTACAACGTCCCGGTTACGTTATTAGTATTTATTTGTAGTAACAAAGCTATTTCGCTCATCCTTGCTGTTGTTACATAAAATTACTTGTATAGATTAGCTTATCGGTAGGAGGTTAGGAAACTTTAATTCATGAAAAATAGAGGAATTTTTTATGAATTTATAATTGGGTACGGTAAGTATGTCAAATATATTACACGCACCCATTATAAAGACGGGGGTTATTAAAGTGATATAATAATATTGTCTAGTGAGCGTTGCTGTGCGGCATACGTACGACTGCCACTCACATAAGCAGGGTCAATTTGCCCATGGCGTCTGCGTTCGAATGTTAATGACCCAGTGCAATCGTGTTGAGTGTTAATCAGTGCGTCGTTGAAAAATTCAACATTCGATAAGTTAATAGTGAAATCACCATCGTCTGACACATTATTATATATTTCAGAGCCGGTTAATTTATCACCGTCTTTTTTAGTGCACTCCGTATTGAAAACAATGCTAAATTGATCACCAGCGCCGCTTTTTGTCCATTCGATCTCGATTGAATCGTCTTTATCATACAATTGACCCGTTTGTGGAGCGAGGATCTGATATTGCGGTGGCAGTGTTATCGTGTTGGTCAGAGTTTTATTTTCTGATGCGCGGTTAAGCTGCACAATAAATTTAGTGTCGCCTACCGCCACGTCAAAAACAGCGCGGTAATCTATATCGAAAAAGCCATCGTCTTCTTCTAATGTTTTGACTGTTGTGCCGACAGTCGCTTGTAATTTATCACCATTGGTTAATTTTAAGTTATTTCCATTTCGACTTGAGACATTTAACTCTGCGATAACGCGGCTATCTTGGCCATTCGAAGTCACGTAGATGTCAGACCAAATAGCCTCGGTTTTAACATTATTTGACTCTGTTGTTTCTGAAGAGCAGGCACTCAGTAGCGCGATTGCAATAGCCAGTGATGAATATTTTAAGTGATGCATGGTCGTCCTTGTAAAAGGCAGGTTTATAGATTATTCGTACCTTATATTACAACCGAATAGAATGTTAATTAAAGTGTTTTTACACAAAAATACAATTTAATATAATTATTCACAAGTTGTGCTGTGAGCTTGGTAACGAGAAAACTAACAGACACGATGAGGCAGCGTTTTAACCTGTAAAATTGACTCGATATTAAAGGCGATTGATGTTGTAAGGCTGGTATATGGTCATTCACCCGCCAAGCAAGCTATAAAAGTGGGCGTTTTATAGCTTGCTCTACCATATTGGAGCAATACTTTATTGAACGGTCATAAGCAAATCATGGGCTTTTAATGTCAATCCCATAGGTTTTATCTCATCATTAATAACGCCCAATGACTGGGATAGCTGCTTGCCACTGAGTGTATTGGTACAGAAAAGCTCAACTTTTAACGTGTGCTTGAGTTTACTCATTTGCCCATAATGAGTGAGGTATTCAAACTCCGGAAGCTGAGTTTTTAGTTCTTCGCAGGCATTGGTGAGTAATTGAATGAGTTGTTGTTCAAGCTTCTTTTGCGTTTTAGTCATGAGAGCTCTCAGCGGCAGCATAAATCCAGCAGGTGTTTCCTGATTGAAGAGGGGCACTAACTCGCTGATACGCATCTACCTCGTATTCATCGGCTTGCGCTAATTCAGCATCTGTTATTGAAAATACAGTACCACGCACTATGTCATCGTGATCCCCTGTATAATTTAAGATAGGGTGATGGGTTTTGCCGCTGCTGGCAATCACGGCTGCATCCGTTATCTCAACTTCACCAAGTTGATACCCAATTAATGCATCAGGTTCACCTTCTAACAATCGACCAAAAGTATCTAGCTGTACTTGTGAGTGTTGTAATGTACCGTAAGAGAAAAGTGCTTGCATAGAGGTTCCGTTGTTGGGTAACAAGATTGACGCAACAATAGCAAATTTGTTAAAAGCACTGCAACTCAAATGTCTTTGGGTCTGCCCATATCCGGTACGTCGTAATTACAAACGCCATGCGGAAATGTTGCTTGCAACCGAGCTCGCATATCTACAGTCATGTTGTGTGCGGCATAAATGCCTTTATCAATGGCAGAGTTGATACTCATTAAATAACATTTAAAAATATCACCGGCCCAAGGCGCACCTGACTCAATACGACTGGTGCTAAACATCGGGAATCTAGACTGGCAAGCGCCCTCTTTTTGATTATTCCACTTCCCGTTAAATACGGTACTGCCAGAGGCATGCACTTTGCCGTCACTATCAAAGCAGGTGTCTTGCAGTTCATTGGGCTTAGCATTCAATATTCCTTCAGGGGTATACTCGGTAATTGCCAGCAGCCACTTATCCATCATGGCAAAGGCGGCTTGAGTTGGGTCATGATCTTTATGAGCGACCCAAATGATGTGATTTTGAGTATGACCCAATGCTTTGTTAATGCGTAAGCGGCTATAAAAAGACGCTGACATGTGATGCATGTCTAACTCATTTTCTAAGTAATGACGAGCATCAATGATGGGGAGGGTAATATTACCAATGAATACCTGTCCTGAACGATACGCAGCATGCATTGCTTCGATATTACCTTGATGGCGAGCCGCTGGGGCTTCAGGTGCAGGTTCTGTGATATTCTCATTGCCCCACAAGGATAACCACAGGGGTAGGTTTGTGCCAAAAGGCGTTACTATTTGTTCTTGAGCCATGTCGTTTTGTGGTTTCCAGCTACCAATATTATGATTAATATCGATAAAGTCATCGAAGGAAATCTCACCGTTATTTAATGCATTTAAGCCGTATTGCACCCCCATATTGTCCCATGTAGAGCGGCCAAATCCTTGCTGATCTTTGCCGAGTATGTGTTGCATATCTTGCCAATAACTCCAGTTGGTGTTTTCGACCACAGAATCTGCGAAAAATGCCCGTAAAAAACCTTGTTTTGGATTGTTAATAAACGCGGATAGTCCAAAGTATCCGTTAATACATTCACTATTGCCCTCTGGAAATGTGGGTACAAAGCCAGCCATTAACTGATTAAGTGGCTGAAGAAAGCCTGCGCGTTGTGGAAAGTCGTTTATGGCATTCATACCTTCAATTAAGCGGCGGCGATCCCAATTGCGCCAGGTTTTTTTATCGTCGGCCCGAAACGTAAAATAGTTGTTTAGCAAGTCGCAATCAAGCGCATAAGTGGTTTGGGTTATCATATCTGGGTAGCTATACAATGGCAGTAAGCCATCCAAAATTCCGGTACTATTTTGGGCAATGAGGTATTGGGCGAGTCCACCGCCAGAGCCCCCAATACCAACGGTATATAAAGGCTCACCATAGAGACTCACAAATTGTTTCTTAACACGCCTTGCTGTGTCTTCTGCCAGTAGCATATTGTAGGTGTAGCTGGTTTTATTGCCGCTTGAACTGATGATTGCATATCCATCTAGGAGCTGCTGTGCTTGGCGTTTCATTACTTTCCAGGCTGTTTGCCTGCCTTGACGATAGCCAATGCCAGAACCACCATTAAATTGATAGATAAGCCGTTTATTCCACAAAGATGACGTATTGCGGTGAGGTATATCAAGCGGTGTAATAGGCACGATGATAGTATAAATAAAGCGGTTAATTGTGCCTTGTTCAACTCTAAATAAAGGCCCTGAAAAATCAGAAACACCTTCATTGTCTTTGAGTTTTCGTGGTGCTAGCTGCGTATCTATGGTGTAGTATTCAATACGGGATTTCACGCCACAATCTTTACTATAACCCAGTAATTTTTGTTGTTGGTCGTATACAGATACTCCGTCACCATCATGATTATCGACTTCAGGTAGGCCTAAACCCGAGTCAAGAGTCATACAAAAAAATGGGTATTGATTGGGGCCTGAGTAAAGATTGGTGTTGGGTCCAACTACGCCTAAAGGAATGGGGAACGAGTAGGGGTCTCTAGGACGTTTTGATTGTGAAATATGTGGATAAAAGTCAAGAATATGATGGTTATTTGATGTGGCAATTGCCTTCACTTGGCGCATTGTATATGCATCATCTTGGCTTAACATTCGCCAACCTAACGTTATGACTAGTATTACAAAAATGCTTCCTGCCAACCATTTTACGACTGTTTTCATACATCACCAAATTGGTTAACCATCATACTATTAAGTGTAGGCAGCGTGATTAAATTTGTTGTTATTACTTTGTTGCTGCTTTGTAAGTGCAGGCTAAGCATGTGATTACTGTAGGAATAAAACTATCAGCTAACTTTTATTTGTACAATTGGCGTATTTGGCAGTAACAAGCGCAACATAATGGGACAACTTTTTATCATCTGAGGTATTAAAGTGTGTACTTAATGTTGTGGCAGAAGCTATTCTGTCGACTCTAAACTCTCGATAGTCACGTCTTAATTGGCAAAACGCCACGAGAGTCCATTTTCCACCCCAATATACCAGTCCAAGGGGCTCTATTTGACGCATTGTGGAGGTGTGATTAACGTCCGAGTAGGCAAGGTGCAAACACTGTTTATTTTCAATTGCATGACGCAGCTGCTTGTTAAGCGCTTGCTGCTTACTGTCATGGCTATAGCTAGAGACTAAATAGGGTGAATCATCTTGAGATTGCTTTAAGTGGGTGGGCAAAACAGCTTCGATTTTTGCCATCGCTGATTTGGCATGTTCACTTAAGGTTGGATCTGTCCACGCGCCAACCATTTTGGTGCCAAGCAATAAAGCGGAGAGCTCTTCTACGGTAAACATCATAGGGGGAAGCGGGCAGTTGGCTATCAAATAACCGATACCTGCTTCACCCTCAATTGGCACTCCTGAGTTTTGTAAGTCTTGAATATCACGGTAAATGGTGCGTTCTGAAACGTGGAAATGCTCAGCCAGCTGTGCAGCCGTTGTCGCAAGTCGGCGGCCTTTTAAAACGTTGACTAATTGAAAGAGTCTTTCAGATTTATGCACATTTACACCCTAGTAGGTCAGTTAGTACATGCTGTTTGGGCTATCACGCGGTTATGCGTTAGCTCAACACTGTCTTCATTGATCAGTTGCATAAACTTTTTACAGTGTGGTGAGTCATAAAAAGCTTGTTGTACTCGTGTTGCATCATTGAGTGTGTTCCAGTATACAACATCAATATACACAGAGCTGTTTTGTTGTTTGGCGAGTGAGCGATAAAGCAAACCCGGTTGTGCGTTCAAAAAAGTTTCAAACTCCTCATTCGCTAACATAAAGTCCTGCTCTGTTACGCCACTGGCTAATTCAAATTTAACGACTTCGATGATATTGGTAGTCATAATGTGTTTTCCTTGAGTGATTTATAAGTCACAGCAAGTAAAACACATCACCCTGTCAGGGAGTGTCAGGAGGCTTTATCCAACATAACCATATAGGGCGAGCGCACCTGCAATAATCCCGCTGCTGGCAAACAACCCGTATTCAACTTTGGTTTGTAAACGAGCTTCTTTGCTGGATGATTTTTTAGTGATTGCCATAATGATACAAGTTACGGCCAAACAAAAACTGATGATAATAAAATTAACGAAAATGGCATCGAGCAGCATGAATTACCTCAAGTGATAAAATATTGAAATTTAAGCAAACATAAATTTTTAAACGCGGGAATTATACGTGGCTTTTTGGTGAACACATAGCTTTCTGTGGGTTTTTAATAAAGTTGCATGAGGAAGGATACTAAGCGGTAGAAGTGCGTTATTACGATGTATAAACCGGCACGACTACCGAGATCTAAACTGTGAATTTAAATACAGGTATGATCGCCGCCTTGAATTGACCAAAAACAGACCACTTTACAAGATTCGATTTTTGTACGGCAAAATACCGTATCAGGCACTCGACCGCCAGCAATTGCTGGAGTGTGTTTTGTAGCCAAATCTTGTTGTTGTGATAATAGCTTTATATTCTTTTTATTTAACGTCATTTTCATTGTAAGTATCCTTTTATTTAAGTCCCTGTTACGTTTACATATTGTTCTCCAAATGTAAATAGTTTATTTGTTTTTATGATACCATTTTGTAATAGAGTGCCCGATGAGCGAGGTAGCTAAGCCAAATTTTGTCTACTTGTTGTTGGTATAGCGGTATATTCTCAGCGTGCGTTAAACCATTATTTATAATTAATTCGCTTAATTGAATAGCACAGGCCATCGCATTGAACATACCTTGGGAAGACAGCGGATCAAAGCTTAGGGCAGCATCCCCTAAAGCAAACCAATTTTTACCAGAGCAACTCACTAACTTTGACGAATTCGCTGCCACTAGAGGGTGTAGTTGAGCATTTTTCTCTTCTATTCTGGATGAAAGTATGGTGAATCCAGGTATACTTTTAGCCCGATTTAATAGCTGAGATGGGTCAGTTATACGTGCATTTTTTATCAGTTTTGCATCTGCGTACCACGAAAACACCCTTTTTTGTTGCGCCTGAGTCGGGCTTTTTTCAGGGTTATGAATTGGAGCGCTATACCACCAACCCTCATCTGTGTGACTGATCAGCGCTGTTTTCTTTTTGATATTGACATTTGCAGTGAACCCAATTGACATGAGTTTGTCAAATTGCTGGCGAGTAATACCTTGTTGGCGTGCAAAAGCGCAATGACGACCTGATGCATCAATCACTGTGTTGGCATTGAGTTGAAGTGGGCTATTGTCGTGTTGCAATGAAAGTTGCCAGCCTTCATCAGTGGCAACACTGTCAGTTAATTGAGCCGGCCATATGCAGTGAATTTTTGCATCAATACAAGCATTACGTAGTTGTGTTTCAAAGTAGGATCTGTCTAGGTGCCAACCGAATCCATCTGGGTTTCTTAAATTGTCTATTAAAGTTGGTTCAGACGAGCCCCAATAAGATAACGTACCATGGCTGAGTATGTGGCGTTTATCATCGAGTAAATGTGCTAGTTTTAGCTGAGTTAAAATGCGCAGTGCAGCAGGTGCTAATGACTCGCCAATTTTGTTAATCGGTGCGGCTTCTTTGTCAATAAGCGTTACACAATAATAGGGCGCGAGTGCAAGAGCTGCAATACAGCCCCCTACACCAGCTCCTATTATCGCAACTTGCGTTTTTGGCAATTGCGTTGTAGTCATCGTCGTTAGCTTTTTTTGATAAAGCGATGTGCTTTTTCTGTTAGGCTTAAGTCAGGGCGAATACCCTTTTTAGCTTTGTGCTGAGCCGTAGATTTTAATGCGCTAACGGGTGCATTTGAATCCGGTGTTAAGCCGACTTGCATGGTACTTGGGAAGCCACTCACGCCTTTTTCCGTTTTTGGAAGTACGACCGCCAATTTATCAAAGTTATCAATCATGTCGTTGATTTGTGCCGTATAGTCAGTTGTGGGGCCAATGGGTAAATCATCAAGCCAAAACTCTCGTTCGTTAAACGCTGCTTGTCGCTCATCGATGGGTAAACTTTCGTTGATGACCTTGTTGTAGTTTTCTTGGTTTAACATATTATTTGGGACGCGCGCAGGCCAAAAGGTCGGCAAATATGGGTCGAGCGCTGTATTGTATCCATCTCTACAAGACGCAGTATCTGTTTGCCAAGGAATGGCCATCCAGCGTGTGATCCCCCCTGCTATTTGTCCATTATTTATTGGGCCGTCGAAAGAGAGAGCTGTATGTGGTGTTAGTACAGGGCCAAAATTAACATCGTGTGTTGGGGAGGTGTCCTCAGCATGGCGTAATCTAAAGGCTTCACTATACATACCGACACTGCGCATCGGCCATGTCATTTCGCAGCCAGGATGAAACGCGTCAGCCAAACAAAAATCCATGGCTGCTTTGGTTAGCATATCGGGTTGCTCTGTAACTGGAACATCATCAATAGCCGTAGGTACTGTGCGAGCAGGGTCATAATCGGCAATAAACTCTCCATCAACCCATTGCGATAATGCATTAAGCTGCAGTCTAGTCAGCGTTAAAAACTGTCGAGGTGACTCGTTTGCATCAATGCTCATTGCATCGCCATAGATCCATGGCCATTGTTGTGGAGACAAGGATGCGTTTGTTGGATCCCATGCGGTAACCGACATGGGGTTCTCGCCAATATCAAATTGGGTGTCTAAATTTCTAAAATTGTTAAACAAAGTACGTCTTGATTCTTGCCATGTTGCAGAAGGATCACTTAAGCGTGTTAGCCAAAGTTCTGATGTAAAATCAAATGGGCTCTGCCACCCAAAACCAGCAGCAAAACCGGCATTAACCCACTGTAAGTCGGTCATACGTTGGAAAATAGGTAAAATGTCGTGGGTAAAGGAAGGCTTGCCCGGAACAGGTAACATGTTAGCGCCAACGGCGATATCGCGCATTAAGTCCCACATTGTTCTGACAGATTTTTGCATCGGAGCATAATCAGGCGGTGCACATACAACCCAGCCAGGTTTTACCGATAATGATACATCGTCATAGACAACGTCGGCATTAATTGGGCCGTCAGAGGTATCATCATACCAGCCCTCGTTATTGCCAAAAGTAATTGCTTGATGCCCGAGTGGATTCGCTGATTTACCATGCCCACCTAGCATCACTAACCGTCCTTGAGAGTCAGTGGTCATTTCACCTAAGTATACTTTTACTTCATTAAACTGACCTACAAACTGCGTATCATTTCCTGGCGTATTACAGCCCGATATAGTGTGTTTAGCACCGTCAATTAACAAACCGCGTCGCTTGTCACCTTCTACTTTGGCGTTACGTAAAATAGAAGGTTTTGCATCCGCAGCTTCTGGAATATCGAGTGCGATTTCAAATTTGTACCAAGAGGCTTTTTGATTCGCAAGTTGCGCATGCCACGTTATATTGGCATTGTTGGCTGTTAGCTCCTTAACGACTTCGCCGTTCGCATTCAACCCATATATCCGAAAACGTGCAGCTTGGCGCTTTAAAGCGCCAGTGCTATCACGGTAAAAACTAGGTGATTGTGGGAGTGGTTCACTGACTTCTGGACCAATAAAATACTCCGACGGACTATTGCCGACACGCATTACACCGATTGGTGGATAGATAGCCGCTGAAACAATCGTTGAATCACAAGGGGTGTTTTCCATACCTAAACTTCCTTAAATTGACGCATGTATGTCATAATTAAAATGCAAATCGAGGCTGCATTTTCTCTAGTGCAGAAGTGTAGGCCGAGATATTAAGATTGACAATTACACCGTATTACGGCGCTTTTCTATGCTGTTTTATATAGCTGCCTATGGTATTGACCGTCTCTAGCCAATAGCCATTTTTAGGGTCTTTTAAATAGGTAATAAGTTGATCAAGCACGGTTTTATCTACGGAATATAAGCCTTTTTCGCCCACTTCATGTCCGGCAAGAATTATCCAGCTATTATTATGCTTGACCGATTCAAGCGTGGTTTTAATTTGTTTAAAGCTCTGTCCGTCAATCCGAATAGCAGTCAGCTGAGCAAAGTCAGTGAAGTTTGGGTTATTGGCGGTCTCATCATTCCATGTGCGCCCAAATTGAAATTGTTGCGCAATCAGCGGCACGTAGCTTCGAGTATCAATACCTCGACCGACAAAGGTGTTTCCGCATGGGTAGGCAAAACTGGTAGGGATAATACCTAAGTGCGTTTTGAGGTAGGTATTGGCTTGCTCTATATCATTTTTCAACCAGTCAAGGGTGGCATTTTCAAGGCTCATTCCCCGAGCTCTTAGCCATTCAAAATTGCCAGTACACGTATGGTTGCTGGTATGATTTGCAATTTCATGACCATATTCAACGGCTTTTTTCCACCCAATTAGCTGTCGAGATACACTTTCAGGCACAACATAAAAAGTCCCTTTAACTTGATGTTTAGCGAAAATATCCATCCCCACGGTTATTTGGCTGTCTCGCGCATCATCAAAGGTAATGCTGACGGCATTTTGAGCGCCCGATGGATACTTAAAACCAAGGTATTTTTTGCTATTGTAATTTTGCCAATCGGTGTTTGCTGAGCCCAGCTCAGATGCTGCTACGGTGTTGCTTGTAAGAACTGACGCAGTTAAGAGACCAAGACTCAATGCGAAATGCAAAGCTTGCATGCTATGTTTCCTTATAATTAAAACGCGTTATTATCTAAGCGAAGAAGGTCGTGCTGTGCAATAGCAATTAACTCAATGTATGCTGAATAATTCTTAACTTAAACCTTACGAAGTAATATTTTTGACTATGTGTATACATAACTTTATGTTTTAATTTGTAATAATATTTATTGGTCGAATTTTACACTCTGGATGGTATACGGATGATAGAACTTAAAAATGTCATATTTTCACGCGTTGATGGAGATATAAAGCGGAAAATATTGAATGACATTTCTTTGGCTATTACACCAGCAACACAACTTGCGTTAGTAGGAGATAGTGGTTCGGGTAAATCTACATTATTGAATTTACTTGCGGGCTTACTGCAACCAGACTCGGGTGAGGTGATTGTGAATAATACAGTCATTAGTGATTTGAAAGCCCAACAGCTCGCTTATTACCGCCGTTCTATCGGAATTATTTTTCAGCAATATCAGCTACTCAGTCCGCTCAGCGTAAAAGACAATATTACTTTTCAGGCGCGTCTCAATAAAATGCCTTGTGGCGAAGATGAAATAATAAGTTTGGCAGAGCGGTTGGGCATTGCGCATAAGTTAGATGCTTTGCCGCAACAATTATCAGGAGGAGAACAGCAGCGAGTAGGGATCGCGCGTGCATTATTAAATCGACCAAATTTACTACTTGCAGATGAACCAACAGGAAATTTAGACACCCAACGTGCTCAAGACGTACTCGAGTTACTCGTTGAGCTATGTGATGAGCGTGCAATTAATCTGGTATTAGTTACGCACAGTACGCGGTTAGCCTCACAATTACCTATGCAACTGACACTGAAAGATGGTCAATTGCATGGTTGAATTTAAGCTTATTTTACTGACATATTGGGGGTTCTATCGCCGTCACTTTGGACTACTCGTCCTCTTTCTGGTGGGTCTGAGTTTAGGCAGTGCCCTGTTAACGGCCATCCAAGGCCTCAATTTTGAAGCTGCAAAACGGTATCAGTCAACAACGGCGATGATTAATCACCCCATTAGTCATTTTATCCGCCCTATTTTAGGGCAAAATTACCTGCCTTTTGCACTGTGGGAGCAATTGCGTGCTAAGGGCGTAACATCAGCGCAACCAGTATTAGAAGGGACGATAAAAACCCAAGCCGGTCAACTGTTAAGAATAAAAGGGGTTAATTTATTGCAGTGGCTTAATAAAACGTCGACAGCGCAAAATGTAACCGCTCCTTTATCAAGAAGTCAAACGGCAGCCATGCCGATGTCATTTTTGAACACGCTGTATTTAGACCCGACTATGATTATCCGGTTAGGTTTAGACCCCGACAACCCCGTACTCATATTCGAAAATACAGAGCAAAGCATGCCCGTCATTGCGATGGAGGGGCTAGGAAAAAGCGGGCTAGTTGATATTCATGTGGCTGACACATTACTACAGGCAAACGGCCAAATTAGTTACTTTGAAGTAACGAACGATACAGCGAACTCTCAGCTGGCACTCAGTATTATCAGAGCACTAACGTCGACGGTTGGCCGAGTAGAGAGTGTTGAAGAGCAAGCATTTGATGGGTTGTCACAGGCGTTTTTCTTGAATCTGAAAGCATTGGCGCTATTAGGATATGTGGTAGGCGCATTTTTGAGTTTTAATGCGATCAAATTAGCTTATACGTCTAGGCAGGTCTTACAACAACAACTGTTTATTCTTGGGTGTAGTATGAAAATGTTGCTTAAAGCACTCATTGTTGAGCTGATAGCGCTAAGTTTCATTGCAGCCATATTCGGCGCAGTTTTAGGCAGTGTGTTAGCTAATTTATTAGTGCTAGATGTATCAAGCACCTTACAAAGTCTCTATAAACTGGATCGGGCATTGGTCGTATCATTTGATTGGTGGCTAGTTTTATTGGCGTTCATTTTAAATGGGGTTGTGTTGTTCGGGTTTGTCTTGATGCAGGTGCGTCATCGTCATTTAAAGTTTGTTTGGCTGAGATTTACTGCTGTTTTCGTTACGGTTTTTATAACTGGATATTACTATTTTTATGCCGTCACAGAAGTGGAGGCCTTAATGCTTTGCGTAGGGGTATTAATGCTATTTTTTATTGTTACCCCTATTACGATTAAGTCGGTGTTTGTTGTTAATTGGCCAACAAAAAATGTGGTGTTGTTATGGCTACGTGCAGACAGTAGTAATCAATTGTCGGCGTTATCTTCTTCGGTATTAGCGATGCTGATGGCTGTGGGGGCGGCAATCAGCATGCAAATTATGGTGGGCAGCTTTAGTGATGCACTTGATAAACATTTAACGAAGCGACTCAGTGCCGATTTGTATATTCGGGTCGAAGACAAATTAGATGAATTGAAAAATACATTAGCACAGCGCCAAGATATTGAGCGGGTCGGTGTGTACTGGCATGCCCCCGTTGAAGTGATAAAAAATACGGGAGAGTCTGATCACATTTATTCTGCAAAATTAATGAGTTTTGGGCAAAGTAGTGAATATTATTCGCATCTTAATTTATTAGGAGATAAATCGGTTACGCCTCGTCACTTTCGAGTTGAATCAAGCTACCACGGATGCCTCATTAATGAACCTGGGTTACTGAAATATCAGTTCTCCGTTGGCGATAAAGTCATTATTCAGCAACAAAATCGCTATTTAAAATGTGTCATAACGGGTGTATTTTATGATTATGGTGAACAGGCATTAGCATTTGTGAGTACGACCGATACCATGCTTAGCAGTACGATTCGCTTTCAGCAATATGGGGTATCATTATGGCTTGAAGATGCCAAAAGTGCTTCGGGCATTCGAGATGAATTAATGACATTACATGCCTTAGATAGCTCGCAAATTATTGAAAACAGGCAGTTTAAAGCGTTTGCTAAAAGGCTATTTAACAGTACGTTTACCGTTACCAGTGCTTTGAATTTTTTTATTATATTGATCGCATTATTTGGTATGTGGGTGAGCTTTTTAACCTTAGGGCGCCAGCAGTTAGAACCCATTACGGTTTTACAACGGTTGGGTGTATCAAATCGCACGCTTTTAGGTGCTAAGCTTTTACAAACAGGCCTCATTATAGGAGCAACTTTAGGGCTCGCTGTTCCTTTAGGCGTGTTATTAGGATGGGTTCTACTCAACTATGTTATGCCTATTGCATTTGGCTGGAGCATGGCATTAACCATAGATTGGTCAGTGTTAACGACTTTTATTGTCAGTATTTTCATCGCAGCGTTGGTGTTTAGCGCCATACCACTTCGTAAGGTATTAATACGGAACACGCCCAGTGAACACATGCACTTGTAAAGGAATCACCATGTTAACTTCTGTGATATCAATTTGCTTATTCATTTTGCTATTGGTTGGGTGTGAACCAATGCAACAGGGTCGTGAAGTTTCTATGAATGCAGTCCCGAAGTTGGGTGTGGATGTTGAGCCTAATACGTTACTTTCATTTCCTCAAGACCATGGGGCGCACTTAGCGCAAGGTATCGAGTGGTGGTACGTAACAGCAAATTTAGAAGCGGATGATGGCACTGAATTTGGTGTGCAGTGGACCTTGTTTCGTACGTCAGTTGGAAACACTGACGCGAGAAGTTCTCGTTGGTGGGATGGGCAACTTTACTTTGCACATTTTGCTATTCAAAATAACCAAACGCACAAAGCATTTGAAAAGTTTGCACGGGCAGGGCAGGTTGAAATCGCAGCTGCGCCTTTTGTTGCGCGAATCGATAATTGGTATCTTAAAGGAGGGGCAGATCAGACCTTCCCCTTGAACTTGATGGCGAAGCAAGGTGGTTTTTCGGCACAATTGGCGTTACACAACAGTGTAATGGCATTGCATGGTGATAAAGGATACAGCCAAAAAACGATGCAAGGTCATGCGTCGTATTATTATAGTTACCCATTTTTACACGCAAAAGGCGCACTTGAGTTCTTTGGCAAGCGCTATAAAGTCACTGGAAAGGCGTGGTTGGATAGAGAGTGGTCGTCATCATTGATTGACCCAAAGCATACCGGGTGGGATTGGTTCAGCTTACAGGCCAATAATGCGGATAATGGGGCCTTGATGGTATTTTGTATTAGAAATGCGCTGCAAGAATACGACCATTGTAGTGGTTCTCATATTTTGAGCAGTGGTGAAGTGCAGCACCTTGCAGACTCACAGATTTCGCTGCAACCAATTGAGCACGTATCACTGGATGGTAAACGGTACCCAACTCAATGGCACCTTGATGTTACCGGGTTTGATACAACCATTATTAACAGTGTAAATAAAGACGCTAGGAACCAATTAAGCATCCCTTATTGGGAAGGGCGCGTCACAAGCGTTGGAGGTTTTACTGCAAAAGGGTATGCAGAACTTGTAGGTTACTAGGGGCTGTTGATCTTTCAGGTTCGTTTTTGCAGCAGCTTGATTGAATTTTATACAAGGCAGAGGCTGCGTAGCATGGTTATCCCTTCTCTTTGTTGCTTAATATTCGCTTAGTTTACTAGGCCACCTATTAAGCGCGCGATAAAAGCATGCTCAAAGAGAAGAAATAGAACAGCAAAGATCAACAGCCCCTAGTTCTTCGCCGATATAGAACCATGCCTAGTAGGCGAATGGTGATTTTACTTTGTGCATCTATTTCATCGTATATTTCTCAAAAATTTGAACTTTATTGCCCTCAAAAAGCACGACTTTAAGTCGTGCAGGTTAATTCGAAATCGGGAATTTTCGTATTCTCGATTTCGGGAATTTCTATGGTTTATTCAATTTTTAAAATATAAATAATTGATATTATTGGTCTTTTTGTTTGGTATCGAATTTGCTTTATATCTTATGTCAATTGGATAAAGGTATTCATCATGGATAAAGTAAGGGTTGAAAGCAAAAAGCATCTGAGCGGTAAAGCGGTGGCTATAATGGCAACGCTTATTATGATAGTTGGTGTATTGGTAACACTGATGATTAATCGTTTTGATAAAACAGCAGTAGCAAGTCGTGATTTATGGCGAGCAAAAGTAGCACAACAAGATTTGGCGCTAGAAGCAAAGGGGTTTGGCAATTTACAGTCAAAGCAACAGCGATTTTTGACAGCACCTTATAGTGCAGTTGTAGAGCAAATATTAATAAAGCCTGGGTCCTTAGTTACAAGAGACAGTGTGATTGTAAAGCTGAGTAACCCTGAAATTGAGCAAGCAGTGCTACAAGCAAAAATGACATATAACGCACAGAAGGCGGTTGTTGGACAACTCTTGCTTAAACAGGAGCGTGAGAAACTAGCCGATGAGCAGTTATTACAAGAACTCAAAGTCGATTTGCAGGTTGCTCTCTCACGTCTTAATGCAGAAAAAGGGTTAGCTAAACAAGGGGTTGTATCTGCGCTAGATCTACTGGACAGTCAAGCCAAAGTTGATAAATTGACATTGCGCTATCAACATTTAGAAAACAAAAAAGCGAAAGTGACGCAATTGCACTTACAGGCTGCGCAAATCGAAGAGCAAAAACTTAACGAAAAGGCGAGCTTAATGGCGCTGGCGAAATCACAAGCTCAAAGGCTTAACGTGGTTGCGGGCATTGACGGCATGCTACAAACGTTACCAATCGAAATAGGGCAAAGCTTAGCGATGGGATCTCAGATTGCCTTAGTGGGAAGTGTTGATTCATTAATCGCGTTAGTAAAAGTGCCACAAAGAGAATTGCAAGGGCTAGAAATAGGCATGTCAGCAGTGATAGATACCAGAGGAGGAAAAGCGGATGCTTTGGTAAAACGTATCGATCCTGTTGTGACAGACGGTCATGTTGAAGTAGAGCTCGATTTGGTCGGTCAGTTGCCGAATAATGCGCGACCCTCACTGAATATTGCTGCGGTCATTAATTTAGGGGTAATACCGCAAACGTTGACGATACCCATTCCCGTTAATGCTAAGCCTCAAACACGGGTACAAGTTTACAAAGTCTCTGACAATGGAAAAAGTGCGACAAAAACTTGGATTGCATTGGGCCAAAGAAGTGGTCAACGCATTCAATTACTTTCAGGCGCGACTCAAGGCGAAGAACTTATCTTATCAGCAATAGATCAACATGCTGAAGATACCATCGAACTAAAATTATAAGGACTCTATCATGACAGCATCAATCGATAAAAAAGCGAGCATTTCACTCAAGCAATTAAGCAAAGTATACCTCACTGAAAGTATTGAAACGCATGCATTACAAGCAATCGACTTGGATATTTACCAAGGTGAATTTGTATCAATTTCAGGCCCATCAGGGTGTGGTAAATCAACATTGCTTTCGATTTTAGGTTTGCTTGATTCACCAAGTGATGGCCGCTATTTCATTGAAGGTGAAGCCGTTGAAGACTTGGACTTAGACCAACGGGCTGAGTATAGGAATTTAAAAATTGGTTTTGTATTTCAGTCGTTTAATCTGATCGACGAATTAAGTGTGTTTGAAAACGTAGCGCTTCCGCTGCGTTATAGGGAACCGGCAGTACAAGAAACCGATATTGATAAAGCGGTTAAGAAAGCGCTCACTCAAGTTGAAATGGCACATCGAGCAGAACATAGGCCAAATCAATTATCAGGTGGGCAACAGCAGCGTATCGCGATTGCTCGAGCACTGGTTGGTGCCCCAACGATATTGCTAGTTGATGAACCGACGGGCAACCTAGATTCTCACAATGGAGATGCGGTAATGACGTTGTTGCGTACATTGAATCGGCAGGGGACGACAATATGTATGGTGACGCATGATCCGCGTTATGCAAATTTTGCATCTAAGCAATATAACTTATTAGATGGAAAAATTGTGACCGTGCCAGCTCTCAGTGAGGCGATATAATGAAAGTAACTTCACATATCAAGCAGGTCGTAGCTGGCTTACAAAAAGCGCCGGGGTTTACCCTCATAATGATCTTAACTTTGGCATTGACGCTCGGTGCTTTATTGGCGGCATTTAATTTAAATCAGGTGGTGTTGCTTAAGCCGCTCCCTTACAAAAATGCGGAACAGCTGTATGTTTTAAAGCAAAACTTACATCAAGATGGCATTGATAATATAGGGGGACAAAGTGAGGGCGGGCAAATCGCTATGTACCAAGCGTCTAAACAAGCGGGTTATGAATCAGCCATGCTGACGCAAAGACGTGGCCGTATTACGAGTCGAGCGGATAAACCTGTAGAAGTGGTGATGTATGTCAGTCATGAATACCTACCACTGCTCGGTGCACAGTTAGTGTTAGGGCAAAACTTTAGTGCCACGGATAAAGTAACAGATGCATTACCTGAAACCGTTATTTCTTATTCGCTATGGCAATCTGATTTTGGCGGCGCATCTAATGTCATTGGTCAAAGCTTAGATTTTAATGGCGTTAGTTTACAAATTATTGGTGTCGTCAATGATAATTTTCGAGATCCAGAGCCTTTGAGCTTCTACGGAAAAAGCCGTTTATATTTACCCATGGCGCAAGCAGGAATAAGTGAAAAAGAGTTTAGAAATGCGTCACGCAATTTAGTTACGGTACAAAAAAATATCGCGAAGCAAAGTTTGTCCCCTTTACAAGGGTTACTAGATAGAGCATTAACACAGTCAATTGAAAGTAGTGAATTTGCCGTTGATTTTAAAGATTACGAACATAGAGCTGATTTGGCGCCGTTAACTAAGGTGATCAAAGGCGATAATCCATTTATTTCGCTGATGGTATTTGCTGGCGCTTTGGTATTGTTACTTATTGCGTTTGCCAATATTGTGAATTTGTATTTGTCTCATGTGATTAAAAAGCAGAGTATGTTGGCAATTAGTGCAAGCGTGGGGGCGAAACCAAAGCATATTTTTAAGCATTTATTGGTGGAAAGTTTGATCATCGTGCTAAGCGCATCAGCCTTTGGGCTTTTATTGGCAGCATGGCTATTGGTACTGACACAATATCTGGCACAAGGGTCGATTAATCGTTTAGATGAGCTCGGCATCAATGTTATGACCGTCGGATTTGCATTGATTGTGGCATTGGTGTTGTCGGTTGTTTTAGCCTGGGTGGCGAGCAAAAGTGTTGATCATGAGCGTTTAAAACAACATTTGACGGCAAGTGGAAAGGGGACGCAAAAACAAATATCACCGATTTTACGAAAAACCTTAGTTATATCGCAGGTTACCTTAACTGGCTTAATGTTATTTGCCACGTCAACTGTATTACAGGCAACACTGAAGATGGCAACAAAACCACTGGGTATTAATGTAGAGAATGTGTACAGCTTACAAATTGAAACGGGTGACAATTACCCATCACGAGAAGCGAAGTTGGCGTTGATTGAACAGCTCAAGCAGCATTTTTTAGCATTGCCACAGGTACAAGCTGCAGTAAAAAGTACCATCTCGCCAATCAGAAAAGGTGATTTCTCTAGTCCATTTATTGATTCGGAAGGGAACCGCCTCGGATTATTTGGTTTTAATACCATCGGCCTTGATTATTTCTCTGTGTTGGAGCAGCCAATTCTCTACGGCAGAAATTTAACGCAAGCAGACATTGAAGACAAAAGTAAAGTTATGTTGGTGAGTCGTTCAGTTGCAATCAATGCATTTGGTAAAGAGAATGCCGTCGGTGAGTCAATGTTCTTTTCACCTGATCAAGGTTTTGAAGTTATTGGGGTCGTGGCGGATCATTACAACGCATTCACGCAAGAAAAATACGCGGGTGTTACCTATTTTGCTATGAGTCCTATGCGTTTAAACTTAATGCTGAAAGTATCAGACAAGGCATTGTTTAATAAAACGGATATTGTGATGGAATTGGAGAAGGTAGATGCTAATTTGGCTGTGCTTGAGTTTCTGGATGTTGAGCAGACAAGTCAAGATTTGGTATTCAAATACCGGTTAGCAGCTTGGTTGAGTGGGAGTTTAAGCGTGTTAGCGTTGTTACTTGCATGCGCAGGTATTTATGGGGTGGTATCTTATGGAACACAAATGCGTCGTTACGAACTGGGTGTCAGAATGGCTGTTGGTGCTAAACCAAAACGTATTACCATGTTGGTTGTCAAAGATGCGTTCACGCCGTTATTAATCGGTATACTTTTGAGTATTATATTAGGGTTAGGTTTGTATGCATTGACGAGTCAATACAGTGATGCGGTGCCGGTACCAGATGCTTTACAAGTTGGGGCGTCATTGATACTGTTGCTTGGATTTTCCTATATGGCTTGTATTATTCCAGTAAAACAAATACTTAAATCTGATCTTATATCAGCATTAAGAAATCAATAAGGATTGACTGCCGCACTAAATACGGTGCGGCATGAAAAGAACATGCAGCGGACAATATTAATAATTGATGACAAAGCGGATGTCAGGTTATCAGCAAGGTTTTTGTTGAGTAATTATGGCTATGAGATTCTAGAGGCTGACTCACCCGTGGTGGGTTTGTCAGTATTACAAGCGCAAACCGTAGACTTAGTTCTCTTGGATATGAACTTTGCATTTGATACCACGTCAGGTGAAGAAGGCTTATATTTTTTGCGTAAGCTCGATGAGTTAGTGCAGGCGCCAGCCGTCGTGGCTATGACGGCTTGGGCTAATACAGAGTTGGTTGTAAAAGCATTACATAGTGGAGCATGTGATTTCATTGAAAAGCCATGGGATAATTCAAGGCTGACTCAGATAATTGAAAATGCATTAAAACTATCCGCGTTAGGGCAAAAAAATGAAGCGCTTAAACAAACAATTGCAGACAATACGCCTGATATTCATTTAATTTGTCATTCGCCTGCGATGCAGCACCTTAAAGCTCAAATCGACCGTGTTGCACAAAGCCAAGCAAATATTTTATTTACTGGGGAAAATGGCACGGGTAAATCAACGTTAGCAAATTATGTACACCAAGTTTCCAATCTTTCGGGAGAGTTTGTCGAGGTGAATATGGCAGCGGTGCCAGAATCATTGTTCGAAAGTGAAATGTTTGGACACACAAAAGGGGCATTCACGGGGGCTGATAAATCAAGAATAGGGCGCTTTGAATTGGCCAAAGAAGGTACTTTGTTTTTGGATGAAATTGCGGAAATGCCCATTTCTCAACAAGCAAAGCTATTAAGGGTATTAGAAAGTGGCCACTTTGAGCCGGTTGGAAGCAGTCAGACTCAATTTGCTAAGCCAAGAATACTCAGTGCGACAAACGCTGATATTGTCATGATGGTTGCACAAAGCAAGTTTCGTCAAGATCTCCTTTATCGGGTTAACACAATAACGATAGAGGTGCCGAGCCTTGCTCAGCGTAAAGAAGATATTCCGGCACTTGCGGAACAATTTTTACTGCGGCATCAACAAGCTCATCATAGAGATGACTTATGTTTTGCGCCTTGTGCGCTCAGGGCGCTGCAGTCATACCAATACCCCGGTAATTTACGAGAATTAAGCCATGTGGTAGAGCGTTTGGTTTTATTGAGTGTGAATCCACAAATTGTGGGGGAAGATATCGACACCTTATTGATGAATAATCCGCGAGAGAATATTAGTCAGACAGGGACATTGCCATTGATGACATTGGCTGATGCTGAGCAAGCCTTATTAACGCAAGCCTTAACAAGCACGCAAGGTCAAACGTTAGAAGCCGCAGCTTTATTGGGGATCAGTAAAAGTGCAATCTATCGGCGGCTTGAGAAGTATGATATTGCAGCAAAGGACTTTATACAGTGAAATTCAGCTCTCAAGAGCAGTTGTTTAAAGTTCTATCTGTTATTAATTATTTGATATTAATACTTTTAACCCTTAGTTTTGTTTGGGTTTATACACGTGATGGGTTGTATGTTGTGACCGCGTTTATGGTGTTGACTCCTATTTATGTTACGTTGTTTTGTTCGATTTACAACCAGTTCTTTGCACCTTATCGGGCGATGCAAACCGCTTTAGATGCCATTCGCTTTTCAGATACAAGTGTTAAAACCGTGCCAATTTATCAAAGTGGTGTGGCAGCACAGTTACACCATGAATTGGAACACATCACGACGATTTTTGGACAATGGCAAAGCGAACAAAATCAACATGCATTATTGGTAAATGAATTATTACAAGCACTTGATAGCCCTATTTTGATTGTGAACCAAGACTATCGCTTGATTATGGGGAATGTGGCGTTGACACATTGGTTAGATGCTGACTGGCGTTTGAAAAAGTTAGAAATTATCACAGAGATTGGTTTCAGACGTGTTGATGAAAAGTGGTGTTTTACTAACGGCGCCATCGCGGCTGCACACCAATTACGAGGCAGTGAAATCAGTTTAAATGGTGAAAAACACCACTTGTTGTTAATTAGTAATATCAAAAGTGAGTTAAAGCAGTCGCAAACAGATGCATGGCGACAGTTGGTTAAAGTGCTAAGTCACGAAATAAAAAACTCACTCACACCCATTAAATCAATAGCACAAACACTTGAACAGTTTTCTCATGATGACACTCAAAAGCAGATGCTGTCAGTGATTGTCGAACGGAGTGTGCATCTTCAGCAATTTGTATCTAACTACAGTAGTCTTGAAAGGCAAGTAGAGCTTCATAAGTGTAATGTCGCATTACACCCATTATTTTTAAGCGTGCGACAGCTTTACCCTCATTGTGAGATCTCGATATTAGTGAATGTCGAACAGTGGAATTTAGATCCCATATTGATTGAACAAGTACTGATCAATTTGTTAAAGAACGCGATGGAATCTTGTGAGGCTGGAGATATCGTGCCCCATATTGCACTGCGTGCAGATCAAAATGAGTTTGGCTTGACGATTGATGTTATTGATAATGGTATCGGTTTAGGGTCTGCAGAGCATTTATTTGTACCACTGTACACCACAAAGCAACATGGGCAAGGTATCGGATTAGTGTGGTGCAGAAAAGTAATTGAACAACATGGTGGTACTTTGACATTGACCGCTCGAGAGGGCTCAGGAGCGGTCGCTACGTTGGTGCTACATGCGCATTAGCGAATTTGAAACTGTTGTTGTTCATTATTGGCATCATATTGCCACTCGTATGTCATAGGTGTGGTGTTGTTATCGTAAAACCACACCTCTGCGACGAGCTGAATGTCACTGCGGCTGATTGTGAGTACTGTATTTAGAGGTGCATTACCTAGTGCAGTTCTGAGAACACAGTTATGTCTGTCGGCTTTAACTTGCCCTGTGAGCTTTTGACATATGTTTAAATAAGCGCGTTGATCTTCAAGTTTTAAATCTACATCAATAAGCAAAGAAAATTTAGTTGATAAATCAAAGTCTGTATCAATGACTAAGTCTGCCATTGATGTCACGTCAGGCGTTGGCTCAGGCGTTGGCTCAGGCGTTGGCTCAGGTGTTGGTTCTGGATCTGGCGTTGTCCCCGTGCCTGGCGCTGGGTCTGGGTTTTGAACCACAGGACTTGAATTTTGATTCGGTGTAGACGCCCCATCCTCACCACCGCCACATGCACTTAAAAAACAAAGGCTAAATAGAGTTACAGTTAATTTGTTCATTATTGTGCTCCCGATGTAATTACTTTACTAAGTTGCGGTTCGCTATACCACGTAATGCTGTTTTTACCTGCGGAGGTCGCAAATGCGGCAAATTTAGAATACGCATTGGTTATATCAATATTTTCAATAGGGTGTTGCCACGCTGAGCCAATTTCCATCGCCCAAGGTAGCCCTGAAGCAGTTTGAAAATAGGTATTTCCAGCCGGGTTAGAGGCGTCGTCACTGCCTGACACATTGTACAGCGACTGGGCAAAAGCTTCCGTTGGTGCTCTGTTTTTTAAATGCACTTCCCAGCCTCTTTTATCTACATTATTCATGAATTCACCGTGAAAGTGATCGTTACTTGCGAAGATAAATGGGTCTAATACATTCGCTGGGGAATCAGCGAGTGCTTTAGGTGCCAGTAAGGGAATTGTGACCGAAAATGTTACTTTGCTGCCATTTTGGCAGTTTACTTCCGTTCTAAAGTACTGACATCCACTATTTTTCTGAACATAATCCCAAACATCTTCCATTACAATAATGATGGCATCTGAGCGGTTCGCCTCGAGAGGAGAGTTTTCTTGCACAACGCCATCGATGGAGAAACTAATATTGGCCTCATCGACTTCGGAGCGGGCTACTCTGCGCTGTGTTGAGGCATTGATTTGATCATAAAGCCTGACAGCGAAGCCATTGTGGTAAGTTGCCCCAACGCCGACAATTTCACCTTCAATACGATACCCAACTATTGCCCCATTTTCTTTATAGCGTGTGCTTCTAAAGTGCATCACTAAATCGTTAAAGTCATAGTCTCCAGCAAAAGGCCATTTATCTTCATACGACAAGGTTACCCAGTCACTTTCACTTGGATACGCATCGCTTGCATAGGTGGTAATTTCATAATCTTCAACTTCCCCTCCTGAAACGCCACCGGTTGCACTGATATTTGACGCTTCTGTGCCATCTGTGACGCGAAACCGTGCCCATGTATTGCCTTCTAATGTAGTTTCAGGAACAGCAATCAGCAAACTGTTATCGCCTGCATTGATGGCGACTTTATCTAGAGCAACTTCGTCAGACGAGAAAACCTGATCTTGGTTCCAGTCGACCCACGCGTATAAGTAACTATTTTGAGAGGCGGTTACAATGACTTGTGTCGTTTGCCCGCCAACAAAATCAGTAACAAAAGCAACGCCATCATCAGAGTTATCAATAGGTTCCGCCGCTAAATCAGCTGCAGTATTTATGTTTTCACCATCTACGCTGGCACCCAAGTAAACAAGGTTTTGGCCATCATCATTTGGGTCATATAAGTGACGGGGTCCACTGTCGGCAAGTGTGGTAGCATAGCCATTGGGGGCATCACCAAAGTCGATTGAATTATCAGTTACTTTTACTTCAGCAATGGCGCAGCGAGCACCGTCATTTTGTGATGACTTAGGACCACTGGTAAACACCGCCGCGGTTGGTGTGTATCCAACAACTGGACTCGTAGATAAATCTATCTTATGAATTTTTCCGCTTTTGTTATTACTGATATAAAATTGCCCATTAATATCAAAGTATGCTGCGCCGAATGCACCGCTGTCACCTGAAGTGTCTAACTGCGTTATAAACGTTGTGGTAGCTGTGTTGACGTTGATTTCATGTAAGTTGCCATTAGACTCCATCGCGTAAAGTAAATTACTGTTGGGATGAAAAGCAAAGTCATAGATTTTAAAATTCCAGTTCTCACTGCCGGTGTAATGAATGGCATTAATTGTTTGAGTTAAATCGCCATTAAGCGGAATTTTGTAGAGTCCATAGTTAGGCGTGTAAACAAAATAGTATGCAGATTGGTTAGGCTCAGTGCCTACTACCTGAATATCACCGACGTAAAAATTGGTGTCAGGTAGTCCAGTTACATCAAGTTCGGTCATATTATAGTCATCACCAATTTGCACAACGCTTCCAGGTGATTGTTTACTATACCCATACATATATTGATCTTTATAATTAAACCCAACAGCGTTGACGCTTGAAGTATTGGCAGCGCCTTCACGTGTTAGACTTGCTGTGATGGTGGTGGCTTTTGCTGAAACTAAGTCAATACCATAGAGTTTTGCGACAGAGTCTTGCATTAAAAATGCTTTACTCGGACAGTTTTCGAATGGGCCAGCAAACACACTCCCAGATGAGCATAATATACACAAGGACGCGATAGACGTTAATTTCATAATGAAGAACCAATTTAAAAGGTAGATATAGTCTTGAAAGCATGAGCTGTTCCAATTTTTAAATTGTTGATATCAAGGGTTTAAATGATTTCTTGGTGTTGAGCTTTTGCATCTTGCAATTACTTGTTTGCAGTTTGCGAGTAATATTCAATTTTCTGATTGGCCACAATCCGTTATTATGTGACTTTTTTAAGCTGTGATGAGGTATGAAGTGGAATTAACAACCTGGTTAAGTTTGGCGTTTATTTGTATGGTTGGAGCGATGTCGCCAGGGCCGAGTTTAGCCGTCGTTTTACGTCATTCTCTCTATAACAGTGCCGCACATGGTATTGTGGCAAGTGTGAGCCATGGTCTGGGTGTTGGACTTTATGCTGGACTATCGTTAGCTGGATTAGCCAGCTTGATCAATCATTTCCCTATAGTATATCAAGCGCTTGTTTATGGTGGTGCCGGGTATTTGGCTTATATGGGGCTGCGTATATTGATGAATAAATCCTCCGGTATAAACGTATCTGACCAAGGGGGAATAAACACGTTCAAGCAAGCTGCGCAAGATGGTTTTGCCATTGCGTTTTTAAATCCAAAGTTAGCGATATTTTTTGTCGCACTGTTTTCTCAGTTTATAGATCCGCAAGCAATGACCATCCAAGTGGCCTTGATCATGTGTGCAACTGTGTTACTGATTGACACGGCCTGGTATTTTGTTGTTTCGGTGGGAGCAGCTAAAGCCAGAGATAAATTTGATTTGACGAAAAAGCAGTCGTCTATTGACAAGATTTTAGGGATTGCTTTCTTATTGTTAGCATTGCGAGTGGTCATCGAACAATTTGTATAGTTGCGAGCTTATTCAGGATGCACTTGATTGTAATACTCGAAAATTTCCTGCTTTAAGTGCATTAGCCCATCATGTATGTTCATTATCTCAAGCGCGATAGCGGTGTCGTTAATGACCCGATTACTGGTAACATCAAATTTAGCTATATTTCCTTGAGATAAAATGAGCGTGACTTTGCTGTAATCCAAGTATTCGGCCAACTTAGTGGCGTTATATGGGAAGGTACGTATAACAAGACCAGATAAAGACAAAGAAAGGACTTTAAATGAGAATCCTAATTTTGTTGCCCGTAGTTGTACGCCAGTTAACTTTTCTGTTCGCCAATGCCTGTGATTTGAGTTTGTGTCAAAAATACTTGGTAGTCCGCAGCTAAAAGTGGGATTGTTTTTACCTTTCGTTTCTATATGGGCTGGAAAATACATAATTTGGGAGTTTATTTTTGCGAGTAATTGCAGATCGCTCGCTTGAGTGAGTGTTGTCAGCCACTGTTGTAACTGAGCCGTCTCAATATCGGAGAGTTGAATATCTAGTTGCGCCGTACTGTCTTGTTGCAGTACCTGTGTTATAAAATTTGATTCTTCTGATGTAAGCTTCATGGCTAATATTTACCGCTAGATTGTGCACCAGAGTAAATTATGCACAATCTATACCGACAAATATTATAGCGTTAAGTCAGTATTTTTACCTTACTAAATAGCCGACGTTTGAGCGTGAGTTGTAAAAAAGTGAAGCTAATAAGTGCTTGAAAGAAAACAGTTGCAGCAGATAAAAGCCATATTGTTGTGGTTGTTATCGTTGCTTGAGAAGTAAAATATATCAGCAGTATACTGAAACTCCCCACTCTTAAAAAAGTGCTTAAGAGTGCTGGCCAAGTATTGCCAAACGCTTGAAACATCGCCGAACATGAAAACACTAAACCAGCGGGCACAAAATTAAACCCAACATAGCTTAGAAATGTTGCGGCCACAGCTATAACCTCAGGGTCATTGCTAAAAGGTGTAAAAAAGATATCAGGCATTAAAATACACGGAATGGCCAGCAAAAACATCAGTGATGTTGTGGCAAGTGTGGTTGTTTTATAAGTGGTGTAAACACGCTTCATTTTACCTGCGGCATAATTTTGAGCAGCAATAGCAGGCGCCGCAAATGCAATGGCCATCACAGGTAAAAATAAAGATTGCATAATGCGGATCCCAAGACCAAACCCTGCTTGTTCATCAGTGCCTAATTGACTTAGTGCCCAATAAATAATCGCCATGTAGAGGAATGTTAGCATGAACTCACTCCCTGCCGGACCTCCTATTTTAAGTAATGATTTTAATGTCTTAGTGTCATTCTTTATCAAATTAGGGGCCAGTTTAAGTAGCCCTGGAGTGCGCTTAATATAAAAAATAGTCATGATAAGGCCACTAATTGTCGCAATAGAGCTTGCAAGGCCTGCCCCAGCTACGTGCATACCGCTAAACAGGCCAATGCCCGTAATGAGTACTGGTGACAGCACCATATTTAGTAGTAAGGCGACCATTTGAATGACCATAAAAGGTTTTACGAGCCCAGCACCACGCATAGAGGCAGAGATAACCGTTAATATAAACTGCAATGCTAACGCTGGAATAAACCAATATAGGTAACTCAATCCAGTTACTGCAATATCATTGGTCGCAGCCAAAAGAGAAAAGTAATATGGGCCAAATAAGTAGCCTATGGCACTTAGCAGTATGGTTGCGGCTATACCGTAAAAGAGGGCATGACTATATATGGCCGCTGCATTTTTTTGGTCTTTACGCCCAATGGCATGGGCAACCAAGGTTGCGCACCCCACATTGAATACTTGTGTTAAGGCCATGACAAAAAAGAACAGATTACCAGCGGTACTCACGCCAGCCAAGGCAACATCCCCTAAATTGCCGACAAAATATAAGTCAATGATGAAATATAACGTTTGAATAAATAGGCCAATGGCAATTGGCAAAGACATAGTAATAAGGTGTTTGTGAATGGGACCGCGGGTTAAGTCTTGCATTTTATGTTCTTAATAATCCATTTTAAGTACCTATTTTATCAATCGAGTTTCTCACGTCTTGATTGTAATTGCTATGAGAGTTGTATTTTGATTTCATTAATGATTATTGTGAGTTGTGTTTTTACTTCGTCAGTGGGCACTAGGCCTATATTGAGTCTGAAACAGTGATCATACCTATTGGTGTTACAAAATAAAGAACCCGACTTTATATAGATATGCTGGTGGGCAAGTTTCATGGCGAGTTGCTCAGTATTGAGTGCTGGAATAGCCAGCCACAACACCATTCCGCCACTGGGCATGTATATACTACTATTGTTTGGGAGCTGCTCCTGTAAATAATGAAGATACAAATTTTTATGGGCGCACAGATGTTGATTGACGTGTTTTAAATGCTGTTGGTAGTGGCCTTTGTTGATATAGTTAGCCATGGCTAATTGCAATGGTTTATTAACGCCAAGCGTACGAACTGAAAGCTGCTTTAAGAAGGCATCGAAAAATCGACCTGGTGCACACCAACCTAATCGAAGGCCGGCAGACAATGATTTTGAAAAGCTACCACACCAGATCACCCAACCGGTGCGATCATAATGTTTGATTGGCAGTGGTGTTACTTTAGTATGGCTTAGTTCGCGGAACACATCATCTTCGATAATAGGTGTTTGGTAGGTGTGTGCCAATTCAGCTATTTTTTGTTTTTGTGTATTGGTTAAGCTATGTCCTGTTGGGTTTTGATGATTTGCGCTCAGTAAGCACGCTGACACGCTATATTGACGTAGCGCATTCTCCATTTGTTCGAGATCTAAGCCATTATCAGTGCTTGGTATTTCTATTACTTGTCGGTTCAAAGAGCATAACAAATCAAGCAAACCGCTGTAACACGGAGAACTTACTAAAATAACATCATTGTGGTTCGTTGTGACCGAGATAGCGTGTTGAACTGCATCTAAGCAACCATGGGTGACCAATAGATCGCTCGCTGGCAGTGCAAACCCTTGATGTGTAAAATGATTACTTAACGCATGACGAAGCACGTATTCCCCTTCAGGGCTGGCATAGCCCCAGAGTTGATCATGATGTTTGCAGGCTTGTGTTAATGATTGACTGAGCCGTTTACTGTCAATCAGAGTGCTGTCTAACTCCGCAGTTGCAAGTGTTTGGCTTAAATTCTTCAATTGGCTTTTAGGTCTTACAAATGAAGCGGGCTCGGCTTTAAATTGTGGAAATTGATAGTGCTGTTGCGTAGTAGGAAGGCCCGTAACGAAATACCCTTTTTTAGGAAATGCCGTAATATAGCCCAGTGATTCAACATAGCGATAACATGCTAAGGCCGTTGTCATGCTTATTTGGTGTAAAGTACAAAACGTTCTCAGTGATGGCAGCGGCTCATCAATTGAATATGCATTGTTTTCAATATTATTAATTAGCTGTTGACCAAGCTGCTTATATTTTGCTGTTTTGCTCATCTGTTATCTAAAAAAGCCATTGTCTGTATCTGTTATCTAATATTGGTGAGCATAAACTAATGGGTATGTTTAGTCATCAATTAGGTTAAAAAATGGCATATAGCTCAGCAACACAAAAGCGCCTTCTAGAGATGCTTGAAGCACAATTCAATCAATTTCATACTGAACTTGGTTGTCGAGCGGTGATATCGAATGATACAACTTTGGAACCCGTACCCCTGCCTACTCATGGCATGGGGGTTGAACAACTTTGTATGCATTTCAATGATCAAGTCGCACCTAAATTGTCGGCGAGTAATGGAGGGCGGTATTGGGGGTTTGTAACAGGTGGCGCTAACCCTGCGGCGACATTAGCCGATTGGTTTGTCACGGTATTTAATCAGAATGTGTCTAAAGGAGGCGACTCGGTTGCATCGCAATTAGAGCGGCAAACAATCGACTGGCTCCGAGCGTTATTTTATTTGCCTGATAGCTTTACTGGACTATTTACAACAGGGGCGACTGCGGCAAATTTATTGGGTGCGTTAACAGCTCGGCAATTTATTGGTGCGCAACAAGGGATTGATGTTGCACAGCAAGGCATGGCTGGCTTAGATGTGATGATTTATGCCGCATCACCACATGCCAGCATGATAAAAAGCTTAGGGATGGCTGGGTTTGGTCAGCAAAATTGGCAGTGTGTAGATACGTTACAAGACACGGAGGCGATGTGCATTGATTCGTTAGCAACACATTTATCACGTTGTGATAGCCTAGGAAAAATAGTGATTGCCAGCGCTGCGACAGTAACAGGAACTGATTACGACGATTTAATCGCCATCAGTCGACTGTGCGAAACACATGGCGCTTGGTTACATGTTGATGCAGCATTTGGTATTTTCGAACGATTAATGAATGGCCCAGAGCATAAAACCAATGGCATTGAATTCGCAGACAGTATCACACTCGATTGTCACAAATGGTTAAATGTCCCTTACGATTGTGGGGTTTTTTTAACGCGCCAACCCAATCACTTGGTCGCAACATGTCATGTTGATGCACCTTATTTAGCGAGTTCAGCGCAAAACCAAGATTATATGTCTATGGGCATTGAGAACTCGCGTAGATTCCGAGCTTTACCTGTCTGGGCTACGTTATTATCTTATGGTAGACAAGGTATAACAGCACATATTCAAAGTAATGTTGATTTGGCACAGGCACTGGCGAGCTGGCTGGAAAATTCACAGTATTATGTATTACTTAAGCCGTGTGAGTTAAATGTCGTATTGTTTAAACCAGGAGATATGCATGTATTGCAAGAAGTCAGGCTGTGTTTGGAGGCAATTAATCAGTCAGGGAAAGTCTTCATGACACCCGGTGTTTGGCAAGGAGAGCGTATTATTCGGGCGGCATTTAGTAACTGGGAAACCACTGCAGAGGACTTATTATGCGTCATTGAGCTGCTAGAGAGGTTGGCAAAATAAGCAACGCGGCAAGTTATTGCCGCTTAATATCAACGCACGCTTCGAATATGTCTATGTTTAGACATCATACGTACCAATATAAAGAGAAACCTATTGGAACGGCTTTTGCTTTCAATGGCTTAATATTGAGTTAAGCGGATCAAACGTGCCATGTCATTTATACAAAGCATCAATAGTAACAGTCGGCCTTATACACAGTTTTCTGCAGTCAATGAGAAGAGCCTTAATAAGCAGACACAGTTCCATATCCAATATGAAAATGTGCAAAAGCCAAAGCAGGCTGACTCTGATTTTGCGGTGAATATATCGAGAAGCCATGCGGACGCATCTAAATTTGCAACTTTCTATTATGAAAAGATAAAAGGGCACGCTAACTCTGTCGTTGATGATTCACTTCCCGCTGATAAGTATAGTAAAGGGCTGCATCACGAAACACTTAGTCAGATTATGAAAATGCCCATTGATGTAGAAGTAGAGCGCCATGAAATGCAGCAGGCGCTATTGTTTAACTCTTTAGGTATTGATTTTTTGGCGTATAAAGAATTGGGTGTACGTCGTGAAATGTTGGCGTTGGCCGAAGATGATATCATGGGAGATGATCGATTGGCTGATTATGAAAAAGCAAGGTTTGTTGACGCAATAAGAGGCTTTGATGCACGTTTGGAAGAGGCGCAAAATGCGTTGCTTGGTGGCGTACCATCAGATGCTTTAGACGCAGATATGAACGACCCGAGTAACCCTTGGTCAATTTTGGCAAAGGCTGCTGCGTAGTCAATAGGACTTTAATCGCGCTTTAAGCTGCTGATGGTGTTTAGACCAAAAATAGCTGTCACCGTGGCGTGTGCGGCAAGGTAATGACGGGCAGATTTAAAATTGATTAAATAACCTCAGCTCTGGATAAGCGAATTTGCCCAATAAAGCTATTTTTCTCACTCTCGGCGTTGCTTTCATTTGTAATAGCCGGCTATTACTGCATAAAAGTGCCTTGATATTGAACAAAATATCCTCATTGGATTGTACGCAAGTTTGTTTACAAAATATTTTCTATTCCAAAACCCTTATCCAAACCTGAGGTTAAATAACCTCAGCTCTGGATAAGCGAATTTGCCCAATAAAGCTATTTTTCTCACTCTCGGCGTTGCTTTCATTTGTAATAGCCGGCTATTACTGCATAAAAGTGCCTTGATATTGAACAAAATATCATCATTGGATTGTACGCAAGTTTGTTTACAAAATATTTTCTATTCCAAAACCCTTATCCAAACCTGAGGTTAAATAAGATTTACAGCGTTTACTATTGATTATTGGTTGAAATTCATTACTGTATCGATTCATCCGCAGTAAAAGTAGATTGTTTTGAAACTACAGTATAAAACACAGGGCTTTACCATTGATGAGAAAGCATTCAGTGTGATTTCAGAAGAGGGTACTACGCGTGCGCTCCGCCCTAAAACATGCCAATTACTCATTATTTTACTTAAAAATTCAGGTCAAGTTGTCACTAAGCAGCAGCTTCTTGATGCCGTCTGGGCGAATAGCGTCGTGGATGAACAGGTTATCTTTCAGTCGATTAAAGAAATTCGTCAATTGTTTCAAGATCATGATGTGATTAAAACATTGCCTAAGCAAGGGTATATTTGGTTACCGAATGTAAAAACCAGTCATGTAATAAGCTCCGTTATCGGTCTTCCCTACATGAGATTTATGGTGATACTGCTTATCGCCACGGCATTTAGCTTGAATTACTTTTGGTTCTCGTCAGCACCTAATACGTCATTTCATTCGGATATTACAGGCTCTGTGGTGATATTACCGACTGTGAACAATATTGAAGGTAATGATCACAGTTGGGTGCGATTAGGTATGATGGATCAAGTAATCCAAAGATTGCCTAACCATGATAAATTTGGGATCTTGCAGACGGATTATGTCTTGGAAGTATTAGCGCGAGCAAACGTGCCGTTACAAAATATAAAGCCTCATCACGTCGGTGATATATTTCAAGTCTCAGGGGCTGAGTTGTTGGTGAGTACTAAGTTATCGGGCACACCTCACGATTATCAATTGAGCTATACTTTTTACTATCGAAAAGCGCAAACTAAAGGTGTGCTTTTTTCGACTGACCCGCAATTGTTAATTGACAAATTAGTGAGGGAATTAAATTTGGCGTTGGGGGTCAGTGATGATAGTAATCACGGATATTATCATAGTGACTTTAGTGATGAGATGCTGGGTGTGGCAATTGATTTACGCTTGGAAAACAACCACCTGGCGGCAAAAGAGTTGTTAGAAGTCATCGTCCTAAAAGACCCCAATAATTTGACTGCGCAGCGTCTATTCATTGAAACGCTTTTAAATTTACAGCAATTAGCTGAGGCAACTCAGCAACTGGCTATAGCACTGCCATTGGCACAACAACAGCAAGATCATTCAGAGCTGACTCGATTATTATATTTTCAAGCGATAAACTTAATTCAAAGCAATAGTCCCACTGAAGCATATGGAATCATCGCACGCGCGTTCAAATTAGCTGAAAGTTATCACGACTGGTTATTTATGGCTTACTTAACTGATTTAAAAGCTTATTTAGCTACACAAGCACAACAGTTTTCAAAAGCAGAGGCATATTACCACCGGGCAATGCACTATCATCGCGTATTAAAATGCCCTGTAGGGGAGTCTTCAACATGGGTTCGTTTAGGTTTACTTGCAAAGCAGCAAAATAACGTAGAGAAGCAAACGTTTGCATTTGAGCAAGCAAAATCCATTGCAACGCAACGAGAATTACATCAGCAGGTCGAATTAATAGAGCAAATTGGATTTAAATAAAAGTATAAATATCATATGTTTCAGTAAATTTTAGAAAGCTTTATTAGAGAAAGACATAACTTGATGAGATAACAGAGCCCTTATTTAACAGGAGCTAGTTATGTCGTTTTTACATTCTCGAGTGCTGATTGGGGCACTCTTATTTTTTGCTTTTTTGGTGATGCTTGTCACATCTATTTTGTTATTCACTCAGCGCCATGATGCAGCAATTTCGGTTATGCACACCATGATAGGTGTGGTGATGAGCGGTACTATTGTTTGGCACACAATTAAGAATCGACGGATACTTCTTAGTTATTTAAACCCTCTCAAAAAGCATAATGGCGCTTACTCATTGTCATTTTTCTTAGCTATAAGCTTAGTGACATATTTAAGTATGGCACCTTATTTTAGTTTGAGTCCTGCAGCGATGGTGTATCGATTTGGACAATCATTAAAAGCGGCAGACAAAGCTGAGCATGGCAAAGAGGTTATATTTGAAGAGTACAACGCTGCCATCCCAAAAGCACAGGGACAGACGGTCACTGTTGAATTCAAAAAAGGTCCGTATTTTATGTGGCCGCAATACGCGCTTTGGATTGAAACACTGGAGGGTGAATTTGTTCAACCTTTATATGTCACGCGTTCAATTGCGACCAATAATTTTACAAACAAAGTAACGAAAGTGGATGCTGAGCAGGTATTTGATAGCCATTTAATGATTGGTGAAAGTCCACTCGCATTAACGGCTTTAGAGGGGGGGGAAGATCCACAAACCAAGAACACACGTATGAGGCCCGAGTCTTTACCGGTTTTTTTGCATAAGTTAGGCAAACAGGCAAGTAATGGTTATTTTTTGCCAACAGATAATGCATTACAAGTGGATGGATATAGTGGCGCTACTATGATGAATAACTTCATTTACCATACTCAAATGAGGGATAGATTAGTTGGCCAATATCGGGTTAGGCTAGAAATAAATCACTCTTTTGATTACAACAGTTATTATCGTAGTGATAGATTCCCAGATGACAAAGTCTACTCGGGAGATGGTTATTCTGCGCAACCGTCAGTGGTGTATGAAACAGTGATTGATTTTTCACAACCACAGCAGCTACAAAAAATGACCATTGTTGGACGAGGTCATCACTCAGGAAAAGATGGTATTTTATATCGAGACTTAGAGAACTTGACCACGGCACTGGAGCTGGTTGACCGAGTGCTTATTAGCCATTCCTTGTAAACGTATATTAACATGCTTACTCATTGCAATTGTGTAAGGTACCAGCGACAAATAATGCCTTAACTGCAACGGCATTGAGAATGACTGATGTGAATTAACAACATACTGAAATTTTTTCCTAGTGGTAAATCACTTATCAGTTGCCTGCATGATCATATATTTAATGAAATTCGCAGGCTCAATTGTTTTGACATGCTACCGACTAAAGTCGCTGCATGATGAAGTGTGTAATGTACTGATTAGTAGAGATGGTAAGCACGTAAGTTAATGACATGAGGGAGTTGCCAAAGCTATTTTGCGTCACTCCCATAATTTCTGATTATTTGGTTTTCAGCTTTGAGGATGAGTGCGTCTAACTTTCCTGATTGCTTCATTTCTATGATTTTTTGGTCTACCTCAGGTACTAGATGTGCAAGAGATTGATGAACATAGTGATATAGACTCTGTCGGTCGAGGCTTTGCGGTGATGGTATGACATTGGTAATATTCAGTTGTTCTAACATTACCAGGCCGTCGAGTGTGTTTGTTAGTGCAACGTCCGCAAGGCCTGCTGACACCAATCTCATTAGCTGTTTTGTAGAATTCATGTCTGTGACATGAGGCATTCCTTTCGTGATATTTTGGGTATGTTTTACGCCTCTGACTTTAACAATACGGTATTGGTTTAGATCTTTAGGTGTTTTTATGTCTATATTGCTATTGATGCGCACAAATGCCATTGTTTCTAAATAGTAATAAGGCGTAGGAACCCGGATAGTTGAAGGTGTTTCTTTACCATAGCTATAAATACGCATTATTTCCCCGTCCTTTAAACCGGTTCGTGCTTCATGTTGAGCGCGTTTCCCTGGTAAAGGGGAAATGGTAATTTTTATGCCTAACTCGTTATAAACTTCAGACAAAATAACTCTGCCAATTTCTTGCTCAATAAGATAGTTAATCGAGGCAAAATGGTACTCTTGTGCATGGGGTTTAGACATGATGAGTAATAATACAAATAAATACTTCATGTAGTTTGAGGTGCTGCCGATCGTGTTGTTTTACTTTATCTCTCTAGTTTAGCAGTGTTCAAGCATTGCGTCATTGTCTTAGGGGCTGTTGCTCTTAGCTGTTTTACTTTTTACATCAAAAAAGATTGCTTTGTTTATAAAGGTTTTCTGATTGGTTTAATTTATGTTTCATTTGGTTTTTGGCACTTCTTTTGCTGCTTTTTTATTACTTCTCGTGAAGTAGTTGTTAATTCAGTTGTTGACACAATATACGGCAAGTTATTGCCATATCAATTCATACTTGTAAGGAATAACAGACATGAAATTTTTAGTTGTTACAGCAATGGTTATTAGTAGTGTGTTTATATCGACTAATATCAGCGCATCAGATCAACCAAAACCGCAGAATTTACCGCAATTACTCGAATACACTAACGGTGCGAAGCTATTAATAGAACAAGGAGCCTTTGATGATGCTTTAGCTCGACTTCAATGGTTAGATGAAAACGCGACGCGCATCAGTTATGACTTTTATGATTTAAAGCGACCGCTGGTTTACAGTTTGTGGTGGGATTTAGTCGCATTGTCAGCTTCGGCAGATATTGCTTATACTCGAAAGCGTGGAAATATGGCAAAGCAATTTATGTTGTCTCCTCAACAGTGCGAAACCTTTGATACGGTGTTGTGGCTCAATCAATCTCAAGAGCATGAACAGCGTACGCTCGGCAATTTGACGACTGTCCATAACAATTATAATGGGAGTTTAGAGCGATGTTGGAATGGCGATGCAGAATACCTTGCTGTGAAATACATAAATCACGCATTATTGGAGCGATATTCTCCTGATATCTTATCGGGTTTTATCCAAAATATTATTGTTCGAGTAACCAACGCTTATGAAGCATGTAACATGGCAGACGAGCAGCAAGTATGTGAAGAGCAAGTTCGAGATCATCTAGTAGAGACTTCAATTTTATATCAAGCGGTTGCAATGGATAGAGATGACCTACCACTGGCTGGACGTATTGGTGGAGAAACGCTCAAACTGTTATTGCAATGGCAATATAGCCCACTTTAATTGAGAGAGCCTCGAAGTATTATTATTGTAAATCTTACTATGAGTGATACCACGATGTTTTATCACTCATAGTATAGATTTTTGGAGGACAGTGATTATGCTGATGTGTAAGGTTATGGATAACATCAGTAATACCTGAAGATTTTTACACTACACTTAACATTCTTGTTTTAGGTGAGTGACATAATGACTGACAGAATACATCAAACACTTGTTGAGCAGTATCAAATTTCGGAGTTGGAAATTCAAACCCGTAAGAATCTCTTTGAATTAAGTGATGATGAACTTGAGTTTTTAAACAAGTATCGTTTGGTCATCGATGGGCATTTAGATGAGGTTGTTGCTCATTTTTATACCTTACTTTCAAAAGATGAGTATGTCGGTTTGTTAATAGGAGATAGTGAGACGTTTGAGCGGCTCAAGAGTGGGCTGCATAAATACGTGTTGGATTTGTTCTCTGGATTTTACGACGCTGAATATGTTAATAATCGACTGAGAATTGGGCTTGTTCACAAACGCATAGGCTTAGAGCCAAAATACTTTTTGTCGGCAGAGCGTTATTTGCGTCAGAGTATAGATGTGACGCTGCAAACGCTTGTGGATGATCCTGTTATTACGGGGAAAATTTCATCGATTTTAGAGAAATTGATAGCGTTTGACATGTCATGGATATTTGATACTTATATTAGCTCTATGCTCAATGAAATGAACTCGTTAAAATTAAAAACAGACTTATATGTTAAATCGTTAGAAGAGCGTATCAGGGGGCTATCTCGACTCGCCAGTAAAGATCCACTGACTGATTTATACAATGTTCGTAGCTTTCGCGACTTTTTACGTCGAGAATTGTTGTTGGCTAAACGCAGTCATGCCTCAATTTCAATTGTGTATTTCGATATTGACGATTTTAAAGAAATTAATGATAAGTGCGGACATAAAGAAGGAGATAACGTTTTGAAGAGCATTGGTAAAATACTGATGTCTATCGCAAGAGAAACTGACATCGCAAGTCGTCAAGGCGGGGATGAGTTTTGCCTTGCTTTAATAGGCTGTGAACTCTCTGAGGCACAAGCCATTAGTAAGCGGCTCGTTGAAAAGTTTGCGGCTGAATTTCCTCATTACGCCTTAAGTATTGGCATTGCTGAACTGCAAGACCAAACCGATTTAGATGTAGATGGCGTTATTCATCGAGCAGACCAAAAAATGTATCAAGCTAAAAAAAGTAAAGGATGTAAAATTTGTAGCTAACCTGAACTCTCAGTAATGAACATAAAACAATATATACGCTCAGAAGGCTATTTGAATTCGCCTAATTGCCTAGCTAACTGAATGCTGGCGGAAAGTACGTAGCAAAAACGTTCGATTGCTCATGATGTAAGCCCCTTAGAATTAACAAAAGTATTAAATGACATTGTGCAGGTACGCACTTAAGGCATATCAATGTGATAGGCGATATAGGTGCGAGAAGTATATTATTTTCTTGCAATCAATAACATACCGATGATAACGAATACAGCACCGATAACTCTATTGGGTGTGATATCGATTTTAGGGTAACCTAGCCAACCATTTTGATCTAATGCCAAAGACGCGATGATTTGCCCACATACAATTGAAATTGCCAATATCATAGCGCCCAATTTGGGCGCTAAGAACACAGACATAGCAATGTTAAATGCGCCGAAAAACCCACCAAGCCATGCCCACCATGGAATAGAAGAAAACGCATTGGGCTTAAACCATGCTCCACCTTGAACAAAGGCAATGACGCCAAGCACTATTGTACCGATCAAAAAAGAAATAAAAGCAGCTTGTATTGGGCTGTGTAGGGCGATTCTTAATTGTGCATTTACGCCCGCTTGAGAGGCAAGTGAGAAGCCAATTAATATGCTGAAAGGCAAAAGTATGTATATTCCAAGGTTCGACACGGGGTTTCTCCAAAGTATTAAACATGAATGATATGGGGTGTTAGAAAAAAAGCCAGTATTTGTTTGAATATGCTACGTATTGTAGAAAAAAGTATGGCGTTATTTGGAATAAATTGAACGTATGCACACCACTTGGTAAATGATTGGTATACAGCCCGGTTAAATGAAGAGGTTGAATCACCTTTAATATTTATAGTCGTTGTGTCTTAATGGGCATATTCATATCTAACTAATTGACGATTAATACAATGATCATCCTACGAAATATGTGTAATGACGATAAACAGCATCTTGTTGAGTATTTGAATGATCCGACTGTGACAAAATACTTATCGTCAAAGATCCCAAGCCCCTATACAGTTGCAGATGCAACTTGGTGGATTGATATTGGCTCAAAAGAGCACGCGATAGTCAGAGCCATTACATACAATGAGGTATTTTGCGGAGTGATTGGTGTTTATACCCAAGCGTTTGAATACGCACACAGTGCAGAAGTGGGTTACTGGGTTGCTAAACCTTATTGGGGAAAGGGGCTTGCTACACAAGCACTGCGTTTATTTACTGATGAGGTGTTCAACAGCACCCAGATCACGCGAATCTTTAATCCGGTATCAGAGCCAAATACAGCGTCGATGCGAGTGCTTGAAAAAGTGGGTTATCAACACGAAGGTATATTGCGAAGGTCGGTATGTAAAGCGGGCCAATGTTATGATGAGTACGTATTTGCAAAGCTCAAAAATTAAGGATATTTGATAATAGATTTACACTGGGGAGAATATTTTAAAATGACAATGAGTACGGTACTGTGCGCTCATTGTCATTATTTACAACGCTAAATAGTGGGATAGATGGTTAGCGCCAAGGCATTGCATCTAGTTTAATTTCTTTGCCTACCACTTTTTCAATTAAGGGCACCAAGCGCTCCTGTTCAGGGCTGACAAATGAAAATACATGACCATGGATGTGCTTACTCTTTAAGTCAGGCGCATCGACAATGCCAAACATTTCTGTTGATGCGACTTCGACAGAGAGCTTTTGTTTCGCAATTTTTTCTTCAATCGCTTCTTGCGTAGGATCTACAATCGGTGTGGTGCGTGCTGTGCGTCCGGCACGGTGAATATAATCATTGCTGTTGACTGGTAAGTCATAATTGATCACATAATAAAGCTGATCAATGTCTATACCACGAGAAGCAATATCGGTTGCCACAAGCAATTTACAATCGCCATTTTTAAATTCGGTGAGGCTTTGTTGGCGCTTTTTCTGAGGGATCTCATTATGAATGCCATGACAACTGAAGCCTTGCTCAGATAGCTGCGCGACTAAATTGTTTACATCGTGTTTTGTGCGGGTAAAAATCAGTGCTTTATCGCAATTGAGCATTTTCAGTAAAGTCATGAGGTTTTCTGATTTGTGATCACGTTGGCACTTATACATGGTGTGCAATATTTTGTTTACAGCAGGTTGAGTTTTGCTCGCGCTGATCTTTTTTGTATGTTGCTGATGTGTTTCGCTGTATTTAGCCAGTGCATTGGAGTCTGTTGCAGAAAAGATCACCAGTTGTCTTTTTGCTGGTAAAGCTTCCATGATGGTTCTGAGTTCTTTAACAATGCCCATGCTGACGAGGCGGTCAGCCTCGTCCATCACAAAGTGTTGTACTTCAGACAGTGAAAATACGCCTTCTTTTAACAAATCGACGAGGCGCTTCGGTGTTGCGACTAGAATGTCGGTACCACGTTTGAACCGTTTTGTTTGCGATGTGATGCGCACGCCACCAAATACACTGATGGTTCTTAATTTAAGGCCAGTATCGAATTCGGCAATAGATGCTTCTACCTGCAGTGCTAGTTCACGTGTTGGTACTAAAAATAGCGCGCGTAAAGGTCGAACTTGTTTATCGCTATTATCAACTTGACTCAGCTCCTGTAAAGTTGGCAACAAATAAGCCGCAGTTTTACCAGTACCAGTTGGTGCAATCGCATAAGTATCAGCCCCTGATAGCACGGCGCCAATAGACTTTTCTTGAATTTCAGTCGGTGTAGTGTAACCAAGGCGTTTTATATTTGCTTGAAGGGTCGGGTTAAGCCCGAGCTTTGCGAAAGTTGTCATGTTGACCTGTCTATAGGATAGTAAAGGCGCATTATAGCGAGTTTTTGCATGAGTGCACAGTTCAGAATGAGCGGTAAGATCAGGTATTGTTTGTAAAGTATATTCAAGTAGGCCTAATTCGTCTGATACAGTGCCCTATTCGGGCACTAAAAATCTAGGTACGCCCATTATATTTGTTGCTGAAAAGCGATATTTAAACTTTTACATCAATAATTGATTGTCCAGCTTCAAGACCTAACTCATCAACGAGTTGGGCATAAATAGCATCTTTATTGTCTTGGCTTAGAGTCGCATATTGCTGTCCAGAGTTGCTAGCTTCAGACACTAACTCAGCAAATTGCTCGGTGACTGTACTCAAGTCAATTGATGCGTGCGTATTTTGGTGTGGTAGAGGCGGTGGTCGCTGTCCTTTACCTACATCGGCAAGTTCCGCTACCGTTTTTGCATCAAAGCCAGCATCGGCCATTAATTGCCCGAGTTGTTTATTGGCTTTAATACCCGCTTCAGAAAACGTACTCACAATGGCTTGTGCATCTTCTTTGGACAAGCTTTGTGGGTCAAATTCAGCAAGCGTGTCAGTGATAGTGGTTTTTTGGTTTTGGCTTAGTTGATCATTTTTAAAAAAAGTATCATGTGAATGCAAAGATGACATGCCATTAATCATAGTATTGCCCTGCGGGTAAATGCACGATAGGGCTTAACCATAAATGTGAATTGTGCAAAAAATGTGTAAATTGATAATGTGATGAACGATCACTATAGCATCCAGAGCAGCACTCATTGGCGCGTATTGGGATGTAATAACTTAACTTACTTGCAAAACGTGATTGCATCCCTTAGCCTTACACTGTTGGAACTTTTTGGTTTGTGATGTTAATGGCACGATATTTACACAGTTTGGTTATGGTTACGTTGCTTTTTGCCGTTATGGGCCAAAGCTTTGCGGCTGCTGATCTGCCATGTAAAATGATGATGCAACACATGACAAACAGCGCTCATCAACATGACTCTCATAAAACCAGCGTGTATCAAAGTAGCGCTCATCACAATCATGTCGAAGATATGCGCTCAGGTAATATGGCGCATAACACTATGTCGCACATGATGGATGTGGCAGATGAACCAGACTGCTGTAAAACACAGTGCAGTTGCCCACCCAGTGGCTGTGTGCCTTTTGCTTTAGCGCTTTTTAATAGCAAGCTTTTGTTTCATGTTGCAACATATACTCAACCGCGTTTTGCCTTAATGGCGTTTATTGATTCCCCAATACAGAGTTTATTTAAGCCCCCCATAGTTGCTTAACCTAGGACAAGTCCGTCCAAAATCTCTTTAAATTAAATGATTTTTAAGTCATTTACGTTACTTGCACATACACCTTAATGTATTGCGATAGTTGATTTTATGTACCTTGCCATGGCTTTGCGCAGACTTGCAGTCAGCGATATTCAATGATGAGTCAAGGTACTAGTAGGCAAATTATGACCCCTGTTTTAAACGTATTAATGGACGATTTTTATGTGTTATCACCATTTATGGGAGTTAGCGCATGAAAATGTTTAAGTTATTTTATGTATTATTGATGCTCAGCCCATCATCTCAATTGTTAGCAGGCTCTACGCCTGAATTAACGCTTTCTATGGCAATTACACAAGCACAAAATAATGATTTGTGGCGAGTGCAAAATAAACATACGCAAGCAGCAATAAGCGCCCAGCAAATTGCTGCAGGTACCTGGCAAGATCCCAAGGTTGCTATGTCAATCAATAATTTGCCAAGCAATGACTTAGCATTTAACCAAGACAATATGAGTCAGTTGAAAGTCTCACTGTCACAAGCAATCCCCCGTGGCGACTCATTGCAGATTAAGCAGCATATTTTGACGCTTGAAGCGCAACAGCAACCCATTTTACGTGCAGAACGCCAAGCAAAAGTCGCAATGGCAGTGAGCGAATTATGGCTAGATGCCTATGCCGCGAAGATGACCATTGAGTTAATTTCTAAAGACGCACACTTATTTGAGCAACTTGTTGAAATTAGTGAAGCAAATTATGCCTCAGCACTGGGTAAAACACGTCAACATGATGTGATCAGCGCGCAATTAGAATTGGCTCAATTACAAGATCGTTTGGCCGTTGAACAGCAACGTTTAGTAACTCAAAAAGCCAAGTTATTAAATTGGTTACCCGAGTTTGATGCCTCGTTAAATACGTGGCAATTGCACACCCGTAGTGACGCATTTGAAATTTCTAAAGCGTTACCAACAGATGCTTTATTTGTATCAGCAATGGCATCTATTAAGACGCTCACGCGATTTAGTGACAATACAATCACACGTTTAATGCATCATCCGACTTATTTGGCGCAAAGTAAACAGATTGAATCAGCTAAGCAAACCGTATCCCTGTTCCAGCAAAAATACCAACCGCAATGGGGTGTAAATGCCAGCTACGGTTACCGTGGCGATCACCCTTCAGGGTTGAAACGACATGATTTACTGTCGGTTGGGGTCAGTTTTGATTTACCGTTATTTACTGAAAATAAACAAGACAAAGAGGTGCTGAGTGCGCAATACCGTACCGAAGCATTGAAAACTGCACAACTTTTAACACTAAAAGAATTAGGCGCTGGGCTTGCAACCGAGCAGCAAGCGTTCAGGCAGCTACAAAAACGGCTGAAATTATACAAAACCACCATACTTGAGCAAAGTCACCAACAGTCTGAGGCCGCTTTGAGCGCTTACAATAATGATGACGGTGATTTTAATACCGCTGTACAAGCAAAAATTACAGAGCTGAATGCACGCATAGCGACCCTTAATATTCACGTTGAAAAACTAAAAACCCTAACACGAATTAATTATTATTTGGCAGGAAATTCTACCTCAACGGATGATGCGACAGGAGTATCGAATGAACAGTAAAGTAACCTTCATCGTTGGGATTTTTTTAGGTGCTGGATTCACTTATTCGATTGTGAACTGGATTGCGTCAAGCACGTATTTAGATGCGAGCGTAAACAATTCTGAACCACAACCTTTATATTGGGTGGCGCCAATGGATGACAATTATCGCCGTGATAAACCGGGGCTTTCTCCGATGGGGATGGACTTAGTACCTGTGTATGCAAATGAGGGAAATCAAGAAAGTGTAAGCCCTGGCACTGTGATGATTGATCCCTCAGTTATTAATAATTTAGGGGTGCGCACGGCACCAGTACAACGAAAAGCATGGCAGCAACAAATTGAAACGGTTGGGTACGTACAATATGACGAAGACAGCATGGTTCATATACATCCGCGAGTTGAGGGCTGGATTGAAACGCTTTATGTTAAATCGGCTGGCGATAAGGTGTCTCAAGGGCAGCCGCTTTATACGCTTTATTCTCCTCAGTTAGTGAACGCGCAAGAAGAGTATCTTATTGCATTAAAACGTAATAATCAGACCTTGATGAGTGCCGCAGCCGATAGGTTACGGGCACTACAATTATCAGATGAGTTTATAGAGAGACTTAAAAAACGTCAGAAAATACGTCAGTCAATCACTTTTTACGCATCACAATCGGGCGTTGTTGATGTATTGAAAATCCGTGAAGGGTTTTATGTACAGCCAGGTACGACGTTAATGAGTTTGGCAACGCTCGATCAAGTTTGGGTTGAGGCGGAAGTCTTTGAACGTGACACTGCGTTTATTGAATTAGGGTTACCAGTCACCATGACATTGGACTATTTGCCCAATAAGCAATGGGGGGGGAAAGTTGATTACATTTACCCAAGCTTAAATGCCACGACACGTACTTTGAGAGTGCGTTTGAGGTTTGATAATCCGCAACAACAGCTAAAGCCAAATATGTTTGCACAAGTGAGTATTGCAACCAAGCCTCAGCCAGCCCAGTTACACGTGCCCAAAGAAGCTGTGATACGCACGGGGAAACAAGATAGGGTGGTTTTAGCCTTAGGTGACGGTAAGTTTAAGTCGGTAGTGGTTACAGTAGGCAGTGTCAAACATGATTTTATTCAAATTATAGATGGATTAGTTGAGGGGGATGAAGTGGTTACCTCAGCACATTTCTTAATTGATTCTGAGTCGAGTAAAAATTCCGACTTTATGCGTATGCATCATGATGATGTTAATAACACCGTATCGGTACAGGCTAAAGTGCTATCAATAGATACCGAAAAGCAACAACTGACACTGGATCATGGTGCAATTGAAGCATGGCGCTGGCCACCAATGGTGATGGATTTCACCGTGAGTACAGCGGTAGATATGGTACAGCTTGATGAAGGTAAGCAGTATGTATTCGAAATTGAGAAAAATCATAACAGTGAATATAAAATCACACACTTTTCACCAGTAACGGATAACGCACAAGTACAAAGTGCGACGGTTACAGGGCGAGTGAATACCATTGATACCGTAACACGCGTGATCAACATTAGTCGTGGGCCTATCGCAAAGTGGCAACGCGATGCAGCGACAATGGATTTTGTATTGGCCGATGATGTAGACATTACCTCACTTGAACCTGAACAAAATATCACTTTTACCTTTGAGGTGCGAGATGACTTAGTTGTGGTCGATTTTTCAGATCAAAGTGCCACAGAGCGTGGCGATGAAAAAAATGGTATGAATACCATGGAAGGGATGCAGCATGATTGAATCAGTGATTTATTGGTCGGTAAAAAACCGACTGTTTGTCCTCATGTTATGTATCATTATGGCTGTGGCTGGGGTGTTTGCGATTAAAAATACGCCGGTTGATGCACTCCCTGATTTATCGGATGTACAAGTTATTGTTAAAACCAGTTATTCGGGGCAATCACCTCAAGTGGTGCAAGATCAAGTTACTTTTCCACTCACCACCGCGATGTTATCTGTGCCTGGCGCTAAAACGGTGCGCGGCTTTTCTTTTTTTGGAGACTCCTATGTATACATCATCTTCGATGATGATACAGACTTATATTGGGCTAGAAGCCGCGTGTTGGAGTATTTAAGTCAAGTAGCGCCCTCGCTACCTGCGAATGCTCAGTCACAGTTGGGGCCTGATGCAACAGGGGTTGGTTGGGTGTATATGTATTCACTGGTTGATAAAACTGGGCAGCACGATATTAGTCAATTGCGCAGTTTACAAGATTGGTTTTTAAAATATGAATTACAAGCGGTCTCTGGCGTATCTGAAGTGGCAGCAATTGGTGGCATGGTCAAGCAATATCAGGTTCAGGTCGACCCCGATAAGTTACGTGCATATGGTGTATCGCTGGCACAAGTGCAACTGGCGATTTCACGTGGCAACCAAGAAACAGGCGCATCAGTGGTTGAAATGGCGGAAGCCGAATATATGGTAACTGCAACGGGATATATTAAGAGTGTTGCTGATATTGCGGCTATTCCACTGGGTTTAAATAGCCAAGGCACGGCTCTGCGCATTGGGGATGTTGCACATATTAACCTAGGGCCACAAACTCGTCGCGGTATTGCAGAGCTTAACGGAGAAGGTGAAGTTGTAGGCGGAGTCGTGGTAATGCGTTTTGGTGAAAATGCCCAGCAGACCATTACGGGTATTAAAGCGAAATTAGCGCAACTGGCTCAGGGCTTACCTGAAGGGGTCGAAATTGTGACCGTTTACGACCGTTCTATATTAATTGAGCAGGCTGTAGAAAACCTCTGGTCTAAGTTACTCGAAGAATTGGCGGTGGTGGCATTAGTATGTGTGGTTTTTTTGTTTCATATACGCTCGTCAATTGTGGCGGTGATCAGTTTACCTATGGGTATTCTTATCTCATTTATGGTGATGTATAGCCAAGGGATAAACGCCAATATTATGTCGTTAGGGGGCATTGCCATCGCCATAGGCGCGATGACCGACGGCGCGATAGTGATGATTGAAAATATGCACAAGCATATGGAAAAAACACCATTAACAGATGAAAACCGCTGGCAAGTTGTGAGCAAAGCAGCCTCTGAAGTCGGCCCGGCATTATTTTTTAGTTTATTGATCATCACTGTAAGCTTCTTACCAGTGTTTATTTTAGAAGCGCAAGAAGGGAGAATGTTTGCGCCACTGGCATATACCAAAACCTACGCGATGGCTGCGTCTGCAGGCTTAGCGGTTACTTTGATCCCCGTGCTCATGGGGTACTTTATTCGTGGGAAAATGATATCAGAGCGGAAAAACCCCGTAAATAGGGTATTAATTGCGGCGTATATGCCGATTTTGAAAAAAGTATTAACATGGCCAAAAGTAACACTCGCAGCTGCAACGGTTATCACTGTTATAGGTTTTTACCCGATAAATAAAATTGGCAGTGAATTTATACCCCCATTGGATGAGGGCGACTTGATGTATATGCCTACCACGTATCCAGGTATTTCAATTGGTAAAGCTCGGGAGTTACTCCAGCAAACGGATAAGCTGATCCGCACAGTACCAGAGGTAGAGCTGGTGTTTGGCAAGGTGGGCAGAGCTGAAACTGCCACTGATCCTGCGCCACTCACGATGATCGAGACCTTTATAAAACTTAAACCTCGAAGTGAATGGCGTGATGGCGTGAGCACAGAGTCACTTAAGCGAGAACTTGATACATTGGTTAAGTTTCCGGGTGTGACGAACGCGTGGGTAATGCCAATAAAAACCCGCATCGACATGTTGGCTACTGGCATAAAAACACCGGTTGGTCTTAAAGTTGCGGGACCAAGTTTAGATGTGATCCAAGACATCGGACAAGACATAGAACGTATTCTTTCAACTGTGGCCGGTACTGCATCGGTATATTCAGAACGCGTAGCAGGTGGCCGCTATATTAAAGTCGATATAAATCGTCATAAAGCAGCGCGATATGGTTTGAACATTGCGGATATTCAACAGGTTGTCACAACCGCGATTGGCGGGATGAACGTGGCACAAACCATCGAAGGGCAAGAGCGTTACCCGATCAACGTGCGTTACCCGCAAGATTACCGTGACTCGCCAGAACAATTGGCACGATTACCTTTGGTGACCGTAGCTGGGCAGCGAATTGCATTAGGTGATGTTGCAAACGTTTATATCGAAAGTGGACCACCAGGAATAAAAAGTGAAAATGCGCGTATCAATGGTTGGACTTTTATTGATATTGAACACAGTGATATCGGCAGCTATGTTAAGCATGCGCAACAAGTATTAGATCAGCAATTGGCATTACCTGTTGGTTACTCTGTGACTTGGGCTGGGCAATATGAATACATGGCACGTGCAAAAGCGAAGCTTGCCTATGTTTTACCTCTGACTTTGGCAATTATTGTGGTGCTGCTGTATTTGAATTTTCGTCGCTTTCGAGAGGTGATCATTATTATGGGCACATTACCATTGGCTATGATTGGTGGGCTTTGGCTGTTATATCTCGAAGGATTCAATTTTTCTGTCGCGGTGGGGGTTGGGTTCATTGCCTTGGCTGGGGTCGCTGTAGAAATTGGCGTGATCATGCTGGTTTATCTTAATCAAGCACGCACGGCGGCGTTGACTACTCATGAAAAATTGACCTCGGTGTTATTAATAGAGGCGATTTTACAAGGGGCCGGCATGCGAGTTAGGCCAATAATGATGACCGTAGCAACCATTATTATAGGTTTATTACCAATTTTATATGGTAGTGGCACGGGCTCTGAAGTGATGAGTCGCATTGCTGCGCCTATGGTTGGTGGCATGCTCAGTGCTGTGGTACTTGCATTATTAGTGCTTCCCGCTGTGTACTTTTTACTACACAAACCGAAGAGTAATTGATTATTTTAGGGATTTTGTGGTCAGCTGTTGGGCGATTTTATCGCGCTAAAGTGAGTGGTGTGTCGTTTACGTTGATCTACGTACATGTGCGATAATGCAGAAATAATGCCAAACAGCTGCAGCTAAAAGTGCAAGTCCTAACTGCTGTGCTAAATAAAGTGCTAAATAAAGTGCGCACTTTGTTGTTACTTTTTGATTAGGTTGACTGGGTAGAAAAACAGCGCAGTGTCGCGCTTTAAAGCACGAGAGGTGAATTTAGCCTATACAGCAAAGCTCACATTCCTTAGAGAAAATTGAAAATATTTTACGCATCGCATGAACCTTTAGTGCTTATTAAACGCCTTGTAGAAAAAGGTGATAGAGGAGGTGAAATCAACCGGATGAATTCAACAGAAATAGCACTACAGGTACTTGATGCACAATCAGGTGATAAACAGGCATTCTCGAAGTTATGTGATGCCTTATATCAACCGAGCTTTCGTTTTGCGCTGAAGCTTGCAAAGCAGCAGGACTTCGCAAAAGATGTGACGCAGGAGGCATGGGTCACTGTGGCAAAAGACATTAAAAGTTTACGAGAGCCCAGTGCCTTTAAAGCCTGGTTATTTAAAGTGGTCTACCGACGTTTTATTGATGCGGTGCGTAAAAAAACCGACTTTGAACCATTAACAGATGAACTGTTGGCAAATACGGCGCCAGAGCAAGAATACGATTTATTGAATTTAATCAATAAGCTGCCAGATATTGACCGCCATACGGTGTATTTATTTTATTTTGAACAAATGACCATGAGTGACATTGCAATTGTGTTAGGTGTCGCCGGTGGCACAGTAAAATCACGATTGCACCGTGCACGTAGCATGTTGGCACAACTGGCCAGTGACGAAGATCAAGAGGGAGAATATTGATGAATATTGATGAAAAAATAAAAGCGAGTTTAGAGGCAGAGCAACAACAGCTTGATCAAGTTATTGATGATAAAGGCTTGTTTTCTATGCTGACAAATGTGTACCAAGGCAGTATGCGCCGATGGGTAATGGTTAGTTCATGCGTTGCATTATTGGTCTCAATTGGGTTTATATATGCGGCGTATAGGTTCACCGTAACTGATGTACTTAGTGAACAGGTGTTTTGGGGGGTCTGGTTTATAGCAGGCTTACTGGTGCAAATAGCCATAAAGCTATGGATATTTATGGAAATGAATCGCATATCAACATTGAAAGAAATTAAACGCTCAGAGTTAAATATAATACGGTTGATAGAGCGAAAATAACGCAATTCATTGGTTTAGCTTCTGGTTAAAAATCGGCTTTAAGGTGAATAATAAAACTGCTCGTTCATTTAAAAAATGGGTGATCCCCTATATAAAATGAAAGAAAAATTGATAGTCACTAGGCTATCGTTATGTAGATCGAATGAGGTGCTTTATCAACATCTCATTTGATTTAAGTTAACTTGATTCGGTTTAATTGATCTAATTGGAGAGTGTATAATTATGTTCCTGTCCCATGTGCTCTCAATGGCGCAGTAGGGCGACCACAAAAGCTTGATAATTATTGTGCGAGCCTAGAAATTAAACGACGGGCTAACTATAAGCAATGTGAAAGGTTGCTGGCTTAACGTTTGCTCTATTAAGATAACCCCCCAACATACTCTAATCAAAGACTACATAGCATTAAGATGGTGGATTAACCATGCCCTCTGAGTGATATCATTTTTGTATGCTGTTGAGTATACAGCTTATATTTCAAATTTAAATTTATGAAATAGGCGATATGCTTGTGATATTCTTCGGGAGCTGGCTTAATTTTTGAATGGGTGTCATCAGTAGGTTCTAATTTTTGAATGGGTGTCATCAGTAGGTTCTCTTATGAATATTTGTTTTAGCAGAATTGATGTGAATCTGTTTAAAGAATATTGAATAACTAATATAGCTATAACTACTTGTATAGTTGAACAAAGTTTGTTTAATTGTAACTATAAAAAGTAATCGGGGTGTTACGGATGGCGCAACTAAGGAATCGTGAAGAAGCTTTCAAAAAGTTTGAATCGCTGGTTTGTTCTTATAAAGGAAAGGAAGATTTACTTTATTCGTCAAATGAAGCTAAGACAAGGCTCCTGTTAATTGATGAAATCTTGGAAATATTAGGCTGGGACAAATCAAGCTTTAATCCTGAGACTTATATACCTAAAGCTGGCTTTTCTGACTATTTACTAACAATCGATGACAATCCTAGATTAGTAGTCGAAGCAAAGAGAATAGGTGATACCTTTCGAACAGCTAAATCCAAGCTGTTAAAACGTGAGTATGAAGTACGCTATTTCAAAAGAGCGTTTAAAAGCTCCTTTTCTGATGTGATTGAGCAAGCAAAAGATTATTGTATTGAAACAAAAGTTCCATTTGCACTGCTTACAAACGGAGCTGAATGGGTAGCGTTGCAACTTTTAACCTTACCCGGTGTAAGTATTGATACTGCTAAGGGAATATGTTTTCGGAGAAGTTTGAGTTCGACCTGTTTTGGGATCTAGTCTCAAGAAATGCTTTCAATGATTGTCAATTGGAAGAGTATTTATCACATATAAACTACCAGCCTTCAGAGGTATGTAGAATATTACGCTCGGATTATAGCTCTCTCCAATGGCAGAGTGATATAAAAGCAGCATACCTTTCAGATTTTTATGAACATTTTTTCTCGCAAATTACAGAGTCCAATAAAAGAAACATGCTGGAATTTTGTTTTGTTAGCGATTCAAAACTAGATCAATACAGAGGAGAGTTGAAACGTCTATTAAAAGACAGTGTGCCTAAATTTTTGCCATTAGGAACTGATGATTTTGAGCCGGGACAAAGCAAAGAGTTAATTCTAAATGATAGTAATAGTGGGCAAGTTGTAATTATTACTGGTTCTGTAGGGTGCGGTAAGAGTACATTAGTAACAAAGTGCTTAGTGGAAGCTAGACAGCAAAAAGGAAACCTAGCAAAGCCCATATTAATTGATTTAATAAATGAAGTGAGTAGGTCTAATATTAATGCTCGCAATATTATCTTTCAGCTCATTTATAAGTTCCTAGAAGAAAAATTTTAAAATGTCTTTGAGCAAGAATATTTAAGAAAAATATATTACAGAGAAATTAAGCAATTAAAATATGGCGAATATCGTGACTACTTTTCAGTTGCACCTCACGAGTTTATCAAACAAGAAGCTGAACTAATTTCTAGTAAGAAACAAGATATTGAAGATTTTGTGTTAAGAGCTTTAAAACAGTTAACTAGCGAAAATAACTCGGTTATTTTGATTATAGATAACGTAGATCGTGCTCATGAAAAGTTTCAGGAAGAAATGTATGCATTGTCACACAAAATATCTTCATTTACTGGAGCAAAGACGATAATAACACTTAGGGAATTTACCTTCTTTAAAAATAAAAGTGGTGGATTTCTTGATGTAAGATCTGATGATAAAGTTATTCATTTAAAAGCTCCTGATTTTGAAAAGTTAATTTCTAAACGTATAAAATATATAGAAACTCAGCTAGATGATGATTATCGAAAGAAAGAATGGCGCAGGAGATATGGAAATTACGATGACTTTTTAAAGGGGATGAGACAACATGCATCTGCTATTAAAAAAAGTGTTCAGATATCTTCGGATGGTCATAATATTTTAGAAACATTGTCATCCATATCTTGGCACAATATTAGATATTTTTACGAGCTGTTAAAACGTGTTCATCGGCAGCTAGGTTCTACAGATATTTGGAATAGCAGTGAGGTCATCGCAGCTTTAATGGCCTCTACCGAAATAGGTGAAAAGCCCACACTACCTAATTTATTTATCCCCTACCAAAATGTAAATCAAGCGTATTTTCTGAAGCTAAGGTTGATTGCATTCTTGAGCATTTTGAAGGCAGGGGAAGTAACAAATGGCGTTCCTGTAAATAGAATAATTGACTTTTTGAAGTTATACGGATACCAAAGGGGGTGGATCACTGCAAGTTTAACTGAGTGTGTAAAACAAAGGTTGATTGAATGTCTTGAAATACCATCCGAAGCAGAGTCAATTGAAAATTTTGAGTTAGATTACGATGGTACTTATAGGTTATCGCCCTTAGGGTTACTGTATTTAAACCAAATAATCAAAAATAGGACATATCAGTCCCTAATTTCTGTTGACTTACCATTTCACTCTTTACTTGATTTTGACTCAATAAAAGATGAATTTGATCTTGTTATTTCTTGTATGACAGACCAAAAAAAGTCTCTAATATTTAAAGAAGGGTTGGATATTATTGTTAATTCAAGTCTTCCTCAAAAGACTGGAGAGTATCTCAGCAAAGAGCTAATAAAAGAGCAAACTTTAACAGAAGGCTTCCTGTCTCATTCAGAATTACAGCTCACGGAGCGAAAAGTTCAAGAATTATTCATGAGTTTGAGTGAATTTGATATTACAAACTCACAATCAACTAAGTACAGCGAACCTACTTCAAAAAGTGATACTGAGATTGGTGGACAGCAATGCTTGAAATTTGAAGATGATGAAGATGAAAATGAAAATTTTGAGCTAGTAGCAACAAGGGAGTGTGAAATTGATCATCGAGATTTTGTACAGTCATTGGAGTACGAGTTTGATGATTGTAATTATTTAGGGACTGAATATATCCCTCTAATATTCTGTGCTTTGAGGCTTAGACTAATTGAGGGAATAGAATATAGTTCAGGTGCAGAACTAACCAAATTAATAAATGATTATCTGGTTAGTGACACGAATCAAAAATTTCCAAACAATGTTTCAAGAGCGCTACGCTCGGCGAAACTTCAATCGCAAAACTGGCTAGATTGTAGAGCCGACATGCATGTAAAAAATAAAATGTTTGGATTGACTGACTGCTGGGAAAAGCACTGGGCTGAAATATTCCTTTAGGAAGAAATTGAATAACCTTTACTGAGAAATAACAAAGACATATATGGGCACTCACAGTGTGTCAAACAAAATAACTCTGGCGGGGTAGAATAAACTACCTCGTTTTTCATTTCGTCGCTGCCACTGTTTGACGTTTGACCCATTTGCAATAAAGCGTTGCTCTGACATATATCCGGGTTTAACTGTTATTTCAGTGCCCGTAATGAGCTTCGAGCCCATACACCCTAATTTGAATACACCCAAGCGGTTTATATACCGTGCCTTTGTCGGGTTTTGTATAGACAGGCTAGGCCTTTTTTCATCTAACTCTGTTTTTAAACGTTACCTTGAACCTGGTTGCATGAACGTATGGGGCGGTAATATTCATTTTTAGAGGGGAGTTACACACCTATCAACACTCAAAGAAATCACGTGTTCAGGTTTAAATAATATCATGCGATTGATAGAACTAAAGTCATTTAATGCCCTATTTGATTCTCCTTTTAACGTGAAAAAAAAGCACGACTCACTGGTAGCATATGTGTCGTGCTCTTATTTACATCAAGTTACAATACCAACGCTTAGAACACAAAGTCTACGCCTAGGCTGATAGCGCGTGCATCTCCATGATATGCCCAGCCTGTTGCTTTATCTCCTTGGTCAACAAATTTGTCATACTGTATTTTAAATGCGGCGTTCGGCAGGAAGTTATAGCGAACACCATAGCTAAGTACGTAGTGTTCTTCTAAGTCTTCCGTAGGCACTTTTGTTCGCTCTTGATCCGCTTTTGAATAGGATATATAAGGTTGGTAGTCATCCCAATTGTATACTAGTGACAGTAAGTAAGTTGGAAATTCAGTGCCAACTTCATCATCATATTCTACAAAGTTAACATCAAACAATAAGGTAAATTGATCTAACGAAACATTGCCGCCAACACCGATAAAGGTTTGTGAAAAAGGTGTGTATGGGTCGATGCTGCCATCTTGCTGAATCGTTTCTCTATCACGATCGTTTTGAAAATAGACAAACCGCACATCAAAGTTGTCGCCTGAAATATTCCAATTCATGCCGGTAATGTCAGTCCAAAACTCATTGACAGTTCGAGCATTGCCCCCGTAAAGTTTGTTGTAATACAACATTTCTACATTATCGTCTGAATATTCATTCCCGTAAAATACCGTTAATGTATTTGAATAGTCACCTATTTCAAAATCATACAGTGCACTAATGCCATTAAACTGGGTAACTTGCCACCAATACAAATTTGACGGTGGGCGCATCCACGGATACGCATAACCCACTTCTGAAAACTCAGAAAAATAGTACATGGGTATATTACGCCGACCAGCCATCAATGTTAGATCGTCAGTCGCTTGGTAGGTCACGTAGTACCAATCAAACTCGGGTTCAAAATCATCGATGCCTTTGGCAACTAGTTGTGCAGTGACAGAAAAATTGTCGGCTAAGTCCATGACACCTTGAACAGCAAAGATAGACTCAGGTTTAATACTAATATCGTTATCGTATTGACCAACATCGTAAAAATCGGCGGTAAGTATTTCATCTCGTGTTTGACCTGGGTTTAAAGGGTCATCAACGGTGCCGAGTGTTTTACCTGCGATAACGGATCCATAACCACTGATCCGCATTTCAGCAAAAGCACTTGATGAAACGAGCATCGCGATACTAGAAGTAACAGTGAGTAATTTTTTCATAATCATACCTCTACTTAAAATGTGGCTACAACTTTAACGGTGTCTGAGATTGCGCTTGCGTCGACATAACCAATTGCATCGGGATTTGATGCGACGGCCGCAATTACATCGCTGGCTGAACCCATTTCTTGTGGGGGAGTACCTTTACCTGTAAATAAGATCTTAGACCAGTAGGCCTTCACTTGACTGCTCGACTTACCAATCACTTTTTTATTAAATTCGTCGGTAACAGGGTCTTTAGAGCTGGTGCTGATTAAAATCGCAGATCGGCCATTGGAGAAAGACTTGGCTTTACCCAAAAAAATCTTTTTAATGTGCTTTTGATCAAATGAAGAGGCGTTGCTGGGGTGAACAACGATAGCGACTTCAGCGAAGGCGCTAGAGGTATTAAATAAACTGAAAGTGGAGACAGCTAGAATAACTTTCCACGTTACTTTTTTTACAGGCCATAACATATGAAATTCCTTGTGTAATTGCAGGGAGTTATAAATTATTCTTACAAAAGTAAAAATAGCTGCAACTGTACGTTAAGCAAGTATTTATGGCGGAAATATTAGTGATTAGATAGGAAATAGCGTCTTCTAAGGCATTGAATTTCGGTTGTAACAATTGTGCTGCTGATAGCTGATAGGCTCAGAGCTAGGCTATACAAAAGCAACACGTTTTTTAGGTGGGGCAATTTGGTCTTTTATTGCAAGGTTTGATATTTTCACCTTAATATCGCGTATTTATACAAGATAACAATATTGGCATAAATTCCATTCGTCACACTCTATGCTGCCGACATTTTTGGCGTTGAGTTATGCGCATCTGAGAGTCTAATGAATCGCTTAGTAGCGCAATAATGTATTTAACAATATGTATTAAAAGCCGTATTAAGCCACATGCATGTGGCTATTTTAATCGGTAATTACCATCAAGTAGTGGCTATAATTTCCCAGTCGGTACACTGTAGGTGGTCGCTAGTCGCGTTGCAAAGTGCAGACCAAATAGTCACAAAATGGGCTTTTTGAATATCACTACCACTGTGCATAATACTATTTGAAATAGCGGTTAACAAAGGGGGACCAGACAGGTAAGGGTGAGAATTCTTATATTTCTTATAGATCCAGTTATCTTGACCGAATTTATCTTTAAGTTGTCGTTTGCGTGTAGAGTGTAGGTCGTTTTTTTCATCTATTTTTTGCTGCGCATACCTTGCTTCTGGTTTTTTGGCTATGGTGGTGGTTGAAATTAAATTTGGCAGTGGAATATTCGCCTGTGTGACCATTTGGGTGTAACCATCTTGCATTAAACGCAAACGGTCGGACCCGGTTGTCACTGAGGTGGATGCTAAAGTGACCGGCCAAACACGATCAAGTTGGATTTTCGATAGAGTAGAGTTACTGTGAATGCCAAGGTACTCATCGGGCAAGCCAAGCATATGTCCAAATTCGTGTGTCATAACTATGTATTTGTGAGGCACTGTGCGTTCGACGTTGTTCGGCGTTCGAATAACAATGAGTGCCCCCCCATCTTGGCCTGATGTGGTGTGGTTACGTGGCCGTGTTTTTAGAAATTTAACGGCGTCTTTTGCCCATTGTTCAGAGGTATCTGATGCAATGGCAAAGTTGTCGCCTGTAATACGGGTGTTAATGTAGTTAGCAATTGCAGTGGCACGATTGGACTCTAAATTGTGTGTAAACGTGCCATCATTTTTGCCTTTTAGGCCGATGATATACGCTTTTATACCCAGCACATCAGATGTTCGTCTCATTCTTACAATTGCAAGAAAGCGATCTAGGTAGGTTTTCATACTTGATGGTAATATATGTTGATTCGCTGAAAAAGTAACATAGTCCCCATCGCCTGCTGGCAATAAACTTCGTAATCCGGCGCGGATCAGTCCTTCTTTGTAATTAAAAATGTATTCTTGATTTTTGGTAATATCAACTTCGTTGGCGAAGTTGTTCACACCACACACATGTGGGGTTACACCGTGATTTATGCCGCCACTTGATTTATATCGGGCAAGTTTTTTTACTTCAATAACATATTGGCAATAGGCAGGGTTGTTTACTTGGGCAATGACAAAGTCAATATTCATGACAAACTCTTCCCAACCTTGTTTGATACAACGAATTTTATAGTTATCTGACCATTTATCGATAATGGCACGACGCGTATCGCGTTTGAAATCGCTTTTTTGGATCATTGTCCAAGTGAGTTCATCTTGGGTATTATCAATAAATCGATAAAAAACTTTAACAATAACCGTGATTTTTTTCTTGTGTGGTTCTACTTTAAGGTCAAATTTTCCGATATTGGTAGCAGGTACAAAACTTTTGACAGTGAGGTTACCTCTTATGCCATCCCTGATAAATTCATCTTTCATCTAAACTCTTTTTTATCACACTGTAAATTACGCGTAACTATAGCTGAATGTGTGCATCGGAGCAAAATTTAAGCCTCTATATTTAAAGCATTTTTTAAATGTAATATGCGGGGGTGAAGCGCTGCAAGCCTTGCTTTAATCATTTTAAACGGTGTATTTTCGAAAATATGAACCGGTGATTGGAAGTATTATAAATACGCTCACATAGTCATTCTTTACGGTGATAAAAAATCTTAAACCCAAGGCATAAAGTCGTTCACTCATGCTTGTTTTATTAAAGATCTATTTGGCTATCAGTACGCAGCTGTGATGGTGTCATACCGAAAAACCGCTTAAATAGCTTACTGAAATAGCTAGGGTCCACAAATCCGGTGTCAAAACACACGGATGACACGGGCAGCGTTGTCTCGATAAGTAGTTTGCGTGCTTGTTCTAATCTGATCTCAATCAAAAATTGCTTAGGGGTTTTAGCTAGGTGTTTTTTAAATCGTCGCTCGAGTGCACTAACTGACAGGTGAGCGATGTCAGCAAGTTGTTCGACAGTGATCTGATCGTGATAATTGGTGCGGATAAATTCAACCGGTGTTTTTATGGCGTCAATATTGGCGAGCGTGGTTGAAGTTTTCTGTAAATGCCGTGTTATACCATAAGTGCCGATGATCTTATTCTTGTCATCAAAAATGGGTCTTTTTGTGGTGGTAAACCAAGCTAAATCTCCCTTTTTGGTTTGATTCATTTCGAACCGCTCAGTGACGCGCTCCCCTTTGAGTACATTGTTATCGTCTTGAATAAATTGGCGTGCAACATGAGGCGGCGAAAAATCAAAATCATTCTTGCCAATAATATTTTCTAGCCGTGAAACCCCCATGTGCTCTAAAAAAGTATGGTTCGCATATATAAAGCGGTGCTTAGAATCTTTCACCCAAAATAAAATGTCTGGAATGAAATCGTACATGAGTGCTATTTGTTTTACCCCCATTTTCTCCATAAAAATTAGTTGTTTATCGTTCTTTTCCATCGCTTTGTAACCTCTATTTTTGGTCGGAGCTTAAAATGACATGACGCTGAATTAGTTATATAGTTCACTGAATTTATCTTACCCACATAAGTGACAAAATCATAGACTGGTCGTTAAAGAATAAAATGAAAAAATGAGTAACAGCCCGTGAAAAGAATAAAAATGGGGATGGTAGGGGGAGGCAATGGTGCGTTTATTGGTGCAGTACACCGTATGGCCGCCTCATTAGATGGTGATATAGAGTTAGTGTGTGGTGCTTTTAGCGCCAATGAACAAAGCTCTATGCGCTATGGACAAAGCTTAAATTTAGATCCTGCTCGATGCTATGGTTCTTACCAGCAAATGTTCATTGAAGAAGCGAAACTACCCTCTTCACAAAAAATGGATTTCGTCGTTGTGGTCACGCCGAATCATTTACATTTTCCTGTTGCTAAAATGGCACTAGAAGCTGGGTTTCATGTGCTCAGTGATAAACCCGCCACTTTTGATTTAACACAAGCATTGCTGTTGGAGGCGTTGGTGGAAAAGTCTGGGCGTTTGTATGGACTGACACATACATACACGGGCTACCCATTAATCAAACAAGCAAAGCACCTTGTAAAGCAAACTGATTTTGGTCGAGTTACGAAAGTGGTTGTGGAATATAGTCAAGGCTGGTTGGCGGTGGATGACGATAACAAGCAAGCTCAGTGGCGACTCGACCCACAGCGCAGTGGTATGAGTTGCTGCATGGGAGATATCGGTGTTCATGCTGCTAACCTTGCTGAGTATGTGAGCGGTTCAGATATTACGGCAATCTGCGCAGATTTAACCGCCAGCAAAACAGGCCGAGTACTTGATGATGATGGCAGTGTGTTATTGCAGTTTAATAATGGCGCAAAGGGCGTTTTGCTTGCCAGTCAAGTGGCGGTTGGAGATGAAAATAATTTAACTTTGCGCGTATACGGAGAGCATCAGTCTCTGCAGTGGAGCCAACTTGACCCCAATACTTTACTGTTAAAATCAGCAGTTCACCCAACACAAGTGATCCGAACCGGTATGGCCAGTCTTTGCACGCAGGCGAAAATGGCGACGCGTTTACCCAGTGGACATCCTGAGGGATATATTGAAGCCTTTGCCAATATATATCGAAATTTTACGATGCAGATCCGTGCCTTCGAACAGGGGGATGCTACGGCCCTGCATAACTTTGACATACCAGACATCTCAGATGCTGTTAGGGGTATGGCATTCATTGAACATGTTGTTGCCGCGAGCCAATCAACACAGAAATGGCACCCAATATCATTGGTGCCCACACCGAGGTCAATATGAATCAAATAAAAGGCCCTGGAATATTTTTAGCACAGTTTATTCAGGATGAAGCGCCATTTAACTCTTTATCAGAAATCGGCCAATGGGTTGCTGATTTAGGTTATAAATCGGTACAACTTCCGACGTGGGACAAACGCATTTTTGACCTAGAGCTGGCGTATGAAAGTGACAGTTATTGCGACGAAGTCAAAGGGACTCTGCAAGATTTAGGGCTGCAGATCAGTGAGCTTTCAACGCATTTACAAGGTCAGCTCGTGGCGGTTCACCCTACGTATGATAAACAGTTAGATGCCTTTGCGCCCCTTGAGTTCCAAGGGAATGCACAGGCACGCACACAGTGGGCCATTGCACAATTGAAGATGGCGGCAACAGTCAGTGAGAAATTGGCACTCACTGCACATGCCAGTTTTTCAGGCTCATTGTTGTGGCCAAGTGTTTATCCGTGGCCGCAACGGCCAAGTGGGCTAATTGACGAAGGGTTTGCGGAGCTCGCCAAGCGCTGGACTCCTATTCTTGACACATTTTTAGACCGCGGTGTCGATGTGTGTTTTGAACTACACCCGAGTGAAGACTTACACGACGGGGCAACGTTTGAACGATTTTTGACAGCAACAAATGCGCATCCAGCTGCAAATATTCTTTATGATCCGAGCCACTTTGTTTTGCAGCAGCTTGATTATCTCGCTTTTATTGACCATTACCATGAGCGTATCAAAGCGTTTCACGTTAAAGACGCGGAATTTAGAATGAATGGCAAAAGTGGCGTATATGGCGGTTATCAAGATTGGCAACATCGGCCCGGTCGTTTTCGCTCGTTAGGTGATGGGCAAATAGATTTTAAGCAAGTGTTTAGCAAGCTGACTCAATATGGGTTTGATGGATGGGCGGTGCTTGAATGGGAGTGTTGTATAAAAGATGCGCACGAAGGCGCCAAAGAGGGCGCGCCATTTATCAATAAGCACCTTATTAAACCTGCACAGCGTGCGTTTGATGATTTTGCATCGAGTCAAGCTGACAGTCAATTGAATCGCCAAATTTTGGGCCTAATGGAGTAAAACAATGAATCATATTCAGTCAAATAAACTGTTTATTGCTTGCTGTTTAGCGTTAACGGTCACGGCTATGACGTTTGCGATTAGAGCTGCAATATTAACCCAGCTTAGTCAAGACTTCGCGCTCACGGACACCGAGCTTGGGTGGGTTAACGCAATGGCTTTTTTGGGGTTTCCTGTTGCGACTGTTATTGGTGGGTTGTTGTACAATACGCTGGGCGCAAAAAAATTGTTGGTGGTCGCGTTTATCGGACATGTTATTGGCTTGGCGTTAACCATCAATGCTGTCGGGTTTTGGTCGTTAATCATTTCAAGTTTTTGTATTGGTTTTGCAAACGGTGCGGTAGAAGCTGGGTGCAACCCTTTGGTTGTGCAGCTGTATAAAAATAATAAAACAACCATGCTCAATCGCTTCCATGTCTGGTTTCCTGGTGGCATTGTTATAGGTGCATGTGTTGCGATGGGGATGTCGCATTTAGCGCTATCTTGGCAAAGCCAAATCGCGATTATGTTCATCCCTACCGGTATTTATGGTTATTTAATCGTACGTCATACTTTTCCACGCACTCAAACAGTACAAGCTGCTACGGTTGTAAACGTAAAGAGTTTGCTCTCACCACTATTCATATTTATGGCTTTTTGTATGTCTTTAACTGCGGTAACAGAGCTTGGTACACAGCAATGGATTGAACGAATATTAGGGGCGTCGGGTGCAAGCCCAATGGCAATTATGGCAATGGTAACTGGGTTAATGGCGGTCGGTCGTTATTTTGCTGGCCCCTTAGTACATGCGCTTAATGCGACTGGTGTGTTACTTGTCTCGGCTATATTTGCGACGTTGGGCATATTTTTAATGAGTGTTGCATCTGGCGTTGAAGTGTACATTGCAGCCTTTTTCTTTGCGCTTGGCGTGACGTACTTTTGGCCTACAATGTTGGGCTTTGTTGCCGAAAAATTGCCACAAACAGGGGCGATAGGATTGTCTCTTATGGGGGGAATTGGCATGCTATCGGTCAGTATTTGGAGCCCCGTCATAGGAAATTGGATTGACCTATCAAGAGAATACGCTTTGCAGCGTAACTTATCAGCAGCTCAAGCTGAACTGATCGCTGGGCAAACAACACTCGGGTATTTGATGATATTTCCATGTGTACTGATATTTGCCTTTTCCATTTTATTGGCGTACCAACGTAAAAATAATAATTTTGAGCAAAATGAAGATGTTGCATAGGAGTACAGCAATGAGTGAAACAGTAGGTATTGATAATAACAGGCGGCATTTTATGCACAGCTTTACGGTTTTGCTTGGGAGTGCGACGGCGGCACAGCTTATTGATGGCTCTGGGTTGTCGTCAGCCCTAGCTTATCGGGCCAAAGAAGACAGTACGGCGCAAGATGCCATGGTATTTAAGCAATTACACATGCAAATGCTTAAGTGCATATGTGACCTAATTATGCCCAAAACCGAGACTTTATCGGCCAGTGAATTGGATGTTCATGGCTTTGTTGATCATCAACTGAATAAAGTGTACTCACAGCATCAGCAAGTACAAGCAATTGGTTTATTAGAAAAAATGACACGTACAAGCCAGACTCATTTTAAGCATGACTTTCATTTATTGCGCTCCGCTGCGCAGGTAGAAATTCTGGCGTCGATTGAGAATCAGAGTATGGGCTTTACTGAGCAAGATACAACGATATTTAAGTTGCTAAAGAGCTTGATTGTATTTGGTTATTTTACCACTGAGTATGGGGCCACTGAGGTGTTGAAATACCAGGCGATACCTGGTGGATACCGAGGTTCAATTCCCTATAAATCAGTAGATAGCAGTTGGGGGTCTCTAGGGTTTTACTAGATAAACATCATGACAGACTTATATATTAAAAATACCAAAGAAAAATTCGATGTGCTCGTGGTTGGTTCTGGCATAACCGGTGGGTGGGCGGCAAAAGAGTTCTGTGAACGTGGATTCAAAACTTTGATGGTTGAGCGCGGGCGAGTTGTTGAGCACCAAAAAGATTATATTGGAGAGCATAAAGGCCCATGGTTGTTCGACAATCGTATGAAAGTTGACAACTTACTGACGGCGCAACAACACTACGTACAAAAGCTATGCTATGCCTTTAGTGATTCGACCAAGCACTTTTTTGGTAATGATAGAGATTTACCTTACACGACTGCAAAAGGCACGGGTTTTAGTTGGATCCGTGCAAATCAATTAGGGGGAAAGTCGTTGCTTTGGCATCGGCAATCTTATCGCTTTAATCAGTGGGATTTCCAAGCGAATAAGGCGGATGGGTATGGTATTGATTGGCCGTTACGGTATGCTGATTTAGCACCTTGGTATGACCATGTCGAACAGCATGCGGGCATTGCCGCACACAACGATAATTTAGATGTTTTACCGAATAGTGTATCGCAGCCGGCTTTTGAATGGACCGCACCTGAGAAAATGCTCAGAGATAAATTTAGCTCACTATACCCAGATAGGCCTATGGTGATGGGACGGGCTGCACATTTAACAAAACCTACTCAGCTGCACCTATCTCAAGGCAGGGTACAATGTCAGGCGCGTAATGAATGCCAAAAAGGCTGCTCATTTGGCGCATATTTTTCGACCCAAAGCTCAACGTTACCCGCAGCAGCTAAAACGGGAAATTTACACATCGCGCCAAACAGTGTGGTGCATAGTTTAATTTATGACTCTCGTCGAAATAGAGTCATGGGTGTGCGAGTGATTGACAATGATACCCTAGAAACACGAGAGTATTTTTCCAAAGTGGTATTTTTGTGCGCGTCTACGTTAGGCTCTACACAAATTATGCTGAATTCGAAATCAGACTCTTTTCCCAATGGTATTGCAAATACTTCCGGCGTATTAGGACATTATTTGATGGACCACAATTACAATGCGGGAGCCGTGGGCATCGTTGAGGGATTTGACGCAGAGTATTATTCGGGTAGGCGTCCAACTAGTCCCTATATTCCAAACTTTCAGTATAAACCAAGCCGCTATGCAAAGGGTTACAAGCGAGGATATGCGCTTGCCGCATGGTCAAGCCGTGAAGATTGGCGAGCAATCGCAAAGCAAGATGGCTTTGGGGTGGATTTTAAGCGTAAATTAACACAAGCAGGAAGGTGGCGGTTTGGTTTGTCTGCGCAAGGAGAAATGCTACCAAGGTATGAGAATCATGTGGCACTTCATGCTACGAAAACAGATAAGTGGGGGATACCGCAACTCGCTATAGATTGCCAATGGTCAGACAATGAAAAGCGCATGATGGATGACGCCGCCGATACAGCGAAAGAGATGTTGACTAAGGCAGGTTTAAAAGGCGTGTATAGCTATACACGCTATCATGAGCGTCACCCAGGGATTGCAATTCACGAAGTGGGCACCGCTAGAATGGGCGCAGACCCAAAAGCATCGGTACTGAACGGTTTCAACCAGTGCCACGATATTCCAAATCTTTTTGTCACTGATGGCGCCAGTTTTTGCTCTACTGCCACGGTTAATCCATCACTGACATTTATGGCAATCACGGTGCGAGCAGTTGATTACGCCGTTAATGAACTTAAAAATAACAGGATTTAAGGTAACACGAATGAGTAAAACATTAGCCGTAATGGCATTATCAAGTTACGCTTTGATGGGGTGTCAAATAACAGACAATAAGCAAACACAGCCAGATGCAACAGCTTCAACACAGCAAGCCGCTAAAGTTAGTGTGCAATTGTGGTCAGTGAAAGACACATTAAAGCAAGATTTTAAAGGGACATTACGACAGTTGGCCAATATGGGCTTTGAAGGCGTTGAGTTTGCAGGCGAATTTGGCCCGTATAAACATGATCCTAAAGGGTTAAAAAGCTATTTAGATTCACTTGGGCTGCAAGCCAGTGGCGCACATATCGATTTTAAACAGTTCTCAGATGAGCAATTTGCCGACAGTGTGCACTTTTATCAAACGTTAGGCGTGAAATATTTAATTGATCCATGGGAAAAGCGCGCATGGGACCATACTCAAGTCGCCAGTGTTGTGGATGATTTGAATCGTTTAGCTGATAAGCTTGAGCCTTATAATATGCAAATTGGGTATCATAACCATCAACATGAATTTGCAGATTATAAAGAGTCAACGTTTTGGGATTACATTGCTGAAAATACAAAATCAAATGTGGTGTTGCAACAAGATGTTGGCTGGACTTCCTTTGCAGGTAAAGACCCAGTGTCTTATGTTAAAAAATACCCAAATCGTACCATCACCACCCATTATAAAGTGGTTATTCCAGAACAGAATTCAGCGGATCTATCTCCGATCATTGGCCAAAATAACGGCATAGATTGGTATAATTTAACGCAAGCTTTATACACTGACGGAGGTGTACAGTGGATTGTGTTAGAGCAAGAGGACTATCCAGAAGGACTTACGCCATTACAATCGGTTAAATTATCGAAGTTAAATTTAGATAAAATTTTACAGTAATTATTTGATTAATTTATTTTTTATTAATCGGTGTGGTTAATGGAACGCGCTTTTTAGATATTTAACGTATCGAAATATATCGATGTGCTGTGATTTAAACTCGATAAACCGCTTAATCACAGGCTGATTATTTGTACGAGGTATTAAGGCGTTTAAGTCTTATAATGCGCACTGTAGATGCTTAGCTGTGGTTAAGGTAAAAGCATAGTAAAACGCTTAATTCCACCGTGAATAAAGGATTTTATTCACGGTGTGAGGAGTGACTCTCCGTTATGTGCCTGGTAGCTCAACAATGCGCCAATAATGATCTAAGAGTTTGACCAACTCATCGAAACCATGTTGTAGATTTTCTTTTACAATATAGCCTGCGATGTTTTGATCATAGGCGGCAAATTTATCTTGCTCATCCTTACTGGTGGTTAGCACAAAGACGACGCTACCTTTGAGCTGTTGATCGTTTCGTAGTTCAGCTAAAAACTCAAGACCACCCATTCGAGGCATATTAAGGTCGAGCAAGATCAAAAAAGGTTTTGGTACTTCGTCATTTTTTAATAACTCTAGTGCGTACATCCCATCTTTTGCGCGTATGATAGGATTAGCAATACGCATTTTTTTAAAAGCTCGGACAACACTCTTCGCATCTATATCGTCATCTTCGACTAATAAAATCGATGCGTGTTTGTAATTCACTTCACTCATATTTTATTTTTACCTCTATAATATTTTTGGCCACGTAAATGTAAAACAGGTACCACTGATCCCATCTGAAATGACATTAATCTCACCTTTATGATAATCAAGTAGCTTTTTAATAATTGATAACCCCATACCACTGCCTTCGACATCGTCTCTGGGCCTAAGAGTTTTAAAAAGTTCAAAAATCTGCTGATGATACTTAGGGTCAATACCTACGCCATTATCAGCAACAGAGAACTGATAGTGGGTAATGTGTTCTTGACCCGACACATCAATCATTAATTTACCCTCGCCTTTATGTTTAATCGCGTTGCCAATGAGGTTGCGGAAAATGGTTTCAAGTGGCGCGATAGGTGTATTAATTTCAGGTAAAGTAATGTCGCAGGTCATTGAGATGTTCTCAGAAGAGGGCTGTAAGTCAAATATATTGAGCACCAACTCATGGACATTAGCTCGTTGAATTTCGCCGCCTTTTCGTCCCACACGAGAATAAGATAATAAATCTTCTAATAAGCTTTCTAAGCGTGCTGTTCTGCTTTTAAGTAAAGACAAATTCTCTTTCGTTTCCTCATTTGCAAACTCTATGATGTCTTCTTCTATCCAGCAGGAAAGTTGCATAATGCCTCTTAATGGGGCTTTTAGGTCATGGGAGGCCACATACGCAAAGTCATTTAACTCTTTATTACTGCGCTTAAGTTCTTCGGTTATTTTTACATGCTCGGCCATATCTATAATTGTGGCTAACACTTTTAAATCATTACCATCTTTAAATTGTGCAATGCCAATTTCAGCAGGAAATTCATAACCGCTTTTTGTCATCCCGAATATTTCTCGGCCTATACCCATTTGGCGGTGCGAGGGGTTTTTATGAAAGCTGTTACGATGCTGAGGATGGTTGGGTTGAAATCGTGAGGGTACGAGCATTTCAATTTTTTTGCCGATGAGCTCATCATCAGTGTAACCAAAGAGTGATTTGGTTTGCGGATTTATTTGCTCTATCACCCCTTCGTCACTGGTAATGATGATCCCACAAGGTGCCGATTCAATGATGTGTCTGTAATATTCTTCTTTAATGGCGAGAGAATGTGTAATTTGATTGGCGATTGCCATTGCACTGTTTTGTGCGCGGGTCAATGTAACAAAAATAAATAACAACAATGCGTCAATCAAAATACCGCTACCTAAAATAATAAGCGGTTGGCTTGAGTGTGTGGATGTTCTAAACGACAGCGCCGATTGAATATGAAACGTCCATGGTCTGCCGTACATATTGAGTGTGACTGTTTTACTAAACAGTGGCTTATCGTCATAGTGATGATTGCTTTCAGTGAGCTCGTCATACAAATTGTCTTTACCATCAAATATACTAAAAACAATCTGCCTATTACTTTGTTGTAGTGTGCCTTCCATTAATTTGTACATAATAAATGGGGCGTATACGAGGCCCACAAAGTGTGTTTGTCTTTGTGCAAGGCTTGTGATTTCAGAGGTATCGTAAAAAGGAATAAACTGTAAAAAACCAGGCGTTTTCTTTGCGTCCTGCACAAGGACTATGGGGGCAGTAATTTGTGTGGAAGCAGTATCTCTGGCTTTTTTGGCTGCACTAAAGCGATTATGTTCAAAAGCCATATCTAGCCCTACCGCCTTCATATTATGCTCAACGGGCTCTATGTAAGTAATTGGCCAGTACGCTTGTTCTTGCTGTTGTGGATGAATGGCGAAATTAGGTCTGGTTTTACGTTGCTGTATGAGAAACGAGTCGAGTTCGCTTTTTGGGATATGGTAAATAATGCCGATGCCATTTATACCCGGGTAAGATTCGGAGATATTAAGTGTGTCAGAAAATGTCTTCCAATCACTGGCTGGAGTTTGCAAAGAGTAAGTTTGAACTGCTGCGGCGCCTGCTTTTAATGCAATTTCATAATGAGACATACGTTCTGATATTTGGGTTAAGAGTAATTCGGATTGCGCTTTAAATAAAGCTGCTCTTTTGGCCTGAATTTGGTTATCCGATATTTTCCATGCTGTCACGGTGAGTAAGAGTGATGCAAATACAACAAGCCAATGATACCAATGTAAAAACCGAGCTGGAGAGACCTGCTTTTTTGTCATTGTAATTCCCTTTCCCTATCCTTGTGCGTGATTTTGAGGTGAACCAGTCGACTATTCATTATGACAATAGCACTTATGGGCAAATCCTTAGTACTTGAGTGTAGACCAATAGAAAAATACTGGAGAAAATTTCCAATTAATAAGTGTTTACGTTCATTATTCAATTAAGGGGCGTTATAGAAAAGTACGTGCGAGGTGTGTTACCAGAGACCGTGATACAGGTTTGCCCTATGTTTTGACTGCATTGTGAAAAGCTGGGAAGTCCAAGCATCTTCATATACGTAAAGTAAACTACGACAAGCATTCTGGCGCAATAATGGCAGCGCTCGTTGGTGTTACTTTTTTGATAACTAATTATATCGAAAATAGCCATTGAGTTAATTTTTTTACACCCATCGGTCGGACTTTAAGCAAACAGTAGGGAGTACGGCAATACTTCCTTAAATACAATTGCAAATAAAAATAAATCGCATTAATCTTCCCGCGATTTTGCACCTAATGTGCAGTGAATTTTTAGTTTGGAGTGTATTCATGCGTTACTCGGTTTTATGTTTAGCTGTTGGTTCAGCGATAGCGGCATCTAATGTGTCAGCTCAGTCGTCAAATGTAGAAGTTATTGAAGTTAAGGGCACTTACTTCAACGATTATCAAGTCGATACGGCCAAAGGTGCTTTGCGGACTGATACTTCCTTACTTGAGACTGCACAGTCAGTATTTGTTATCTCAGATACTGTGATAGATGAGCAGCTCGCAACGACGCTTGGGGAAGTACTGAATAATGATGCCAGTTTGACCGCTGGGTCTAAGCAGCGAAATCGTGAAACATTTAACCTCCGTGGATTTGGATTAAGTTCATCAAATGGTTATTTGCGTGATGGTCATCAGCATTGGTCACACTATCAGCAACCAATAGAAACTCTGGAACAAGTTGAAATAATCAAAGGCCCATCTAGTATTTTATACGGTCAATCAGGTCCGGGTGGTTTAGTGAATATGGTCACTAAAAAACCCACTGCGAATACACTGGTGAATCTTGGAGTTGATTTTGATCATTTAGGTTCTACACGTGCCACATTAGATTTGGGTGGTGCGTTAACAGATGCTGAAGATGTGCGTTATCGAACCGTTTTGGTGAAACAAGACGTGAATTTTAACCGTGAATATGTCGATGGTGGAGCGCGTACTCGAGACCGCTTTTTAGGCTCAATCGTCCTTGACTATGATATTAACGATCACAGCTTTGTGCGTGTTCATTATGATAGAACAAATGATGAAGCGGGTTTAGATACTGGTGCGTGGTTAGATAATAACGGGCAGGTGATTGGGAATGATAAAACAATCAGAGACTTCTCTTGGGCATTTACTGATATAACTGTTGAAAATAAGGGGATTGATTTTAAACAAGTTTTATCTGAAAGCTGGCAAGTAACTGTTGGCTACAATGAGCAAGATTTTTCTCGTCAGCGTTTTGAGTCAGCTCCGCGTAAGCCGGATGATTATCAGCAGGGCAACAGTTATGACTCTCGTCCGTACGATCGCTTTGACGATTGGCAGTTTACTACCGCGTTTGTTGATGTGACGGGGGAGTTCGAATTAGGTGGAATTGATCATCAGGTGCTTATTGGTGCCAACTCATTAGACTATTACTACGGGCAGCTTCGAGTTAAAGCAGAGTCCGTCGCGTTTGTTGAAGGGAGTGACCAACCGCTGCGTCCAGATATCAGTTATGCAACAGATGACTCATTATATACGAGTGAATTTGATTACTATGGTATTTATGTTCAAGATTTAATGACAATTAACGAGCACTGGCAAATCTCGCTAGGTGGTCGTTATGACAAACAAAATAAAGAAGGCGCTGATAACGAGTCATTTTTACCTAAAGGTGGAGTGTTATATCACCCAAGCGACAATGGCACGGTGTATTTTAGTTATTCAGAGGGGTTTGAGCCTCAACGAAGTGATAGGCTAGATAATAAAGAAGATGAAAATCACAATATGAAGCTAGATGCTGTGACATCGCAGCAGTATGAAGTGGGCACAAAATGGCAGTTGGCTGATGATAGATTGCTGGTGACAGCAGCTGCGTTCGATATCAGTAAAACAGGTATGCTTATTTCAGTACCGTCTGATAGTGCAGAATATCAGACAGTAACGACCCAAGCTGGCGAACAGCGTCATAAAGGTGTTGAGTTTACAGCACAAGGCGCGGTAAACGATCGGTTGTTTGTGATGGGGTCACTGATGAATTTAAATGCTGAATATGTCCAAGACAAAAAGTATCAAGGAAACACCCCAATTGATGCTCCTCAGTGGTCGGCATCATTGTGGTCACGCTATGAGTTTAGCGATGTCTTTGCTATTAATGCCGGGGCATTTTATCAAGGTGAACGTTTTGCGAATTATGAGAATACCATAACAAAAGCAGCGTACACACGAATAGACGCTGGGGCAACTTATAAACTAGGCCTTCAACATGCCGATGTTAATGTACGTTTTAATATTGAAAACCTATTTGATAAAAATTACCTTGCAGGCGGTGGTGTAAATAACGTAACTGTCGGTGAAGAGACAACATTTAGATTGGCGTTACACGCTGCATTCTAATCTTTTTGTGTAAAATGACTAAGGCGCTGGTTTTACCAGCGCCAATTCATATGAAGTGCACTAAGACTTGAGCTGACAGCCACACAAATTACATCGATTTACACTCTTTTTAATACCGAATAACACACCGATTTGTTCGTAATTTGTACTGTTTTAATGTTCCCGATTATGTATGCTGAAGGCTTGAAATTTGAGCTGACAGCCACACAAATCACATCGATTTACACTCTTTTTAATACCGAATAACACACCGGTTTGTTCGTACTTTGCACTGTTTTAATGTTCCCGATTATGTATGCTGATTATGAGCGCTGATGGCTTGAAATTTGAGCTGACAGCCACACAAATCACATCGATTTACACTCTTTTTAATACCGAATAGCACACCAATTTGTTCGTATTTCGCACTGTTTTAATATTCCGATTATGTATACTGGCTATGAGCAATGTAAGTTATTAATAGGGAGAATGAATATGAACAAAGTGAATCTCAGTGAGAAATTTGCGTTATTCCACCAGCAATGGAAACCCAAAGTGATTGCGCAAATGAATGATTACCAATTTAAGGTGGTTAAATTACAAGGGGAGTTTATCTGGCATCAACATGACCATACTGATGAAACATTTATTGTTATCTCAGGGCAGTTAAACATTGCGTTTGAGGACGAAACGGTTGTTTTAAATGCAGGGGAAATGTTAGTGGTACCCAAGGGTATACAGCATAAACCGTTCGCAGAACAAGAGTGCCAAGTAATGATCATTGAGCCTAAAGGTATCTTAAACACGGGTGAATCGCGCAGTGAGCGAACCGCTGAAAATGATGTGTGGATCTAGCTTTCGTGGATACACCCATTTAATAAGCGTAAAAAGCCCTTATAGCGGGCTTTTCGACAAGTAAAGAATCTGGGGAGGTACGGTAAAATATGCTGATAATTGTTTTAAAATACCATTATTGGCAATAAACTGCATATAGTGCTGGTGAGCTTCAATCGATTGCCAGTCTTCGTCAATTAGCATGATGTTTTGGGGTTCATCAAAATAAATATCGACACGCAAACACCCACTAAAGCGACGGACATTATTTAAGTTATCAGCTAAAAACTTGTGTAGCATTGTATGTTGTTGGCTTTTAAGTTGGCAGACTAAGTTAACCCGAACCATAAGTGCATCCTTTTATATAAATAGTGATGCCACTTTGCCATTGATGAAACCTTCACAATATGACTTTTTTGACAAAATAGGGGTTTTATTATGAATATTTATATCTGTTTGGTGTAACGCCAAACTTGCGCTTAAACATTTTGATGAAGTGTGACGTGTCGAGGTAACCTGTTGTTGTGGCAATGTCGGTCACAGTTAGGTGAGTATGGATCAGCAAAGATTGGGCGTGTGAAAGCCGCTTATGTGTTAACCACTGTGTGGGTGTCATATCATAGGCTGATTTAAATTGCCGTAGAAACGATGCATGAGACATGTTGCATAGCTGTGCCATATCTGTGACAGACAAAGTCAGAAAGTCACATTTTTCAATCAGCCGTTTGAAGTTATCGCGTGCCCCTAAAAGGTGGTTGTTAGTATTAAGTAAGGTGCTAAGTGAAGGGGTACTTAGCGTCTTTAGAATACATAATAGCTCGGTCGTTTTGGCTGTGAAGAGCTGATCACACAATAATGACTTTTGTTGGTAGGCCGTAAGACTCGTGAAAAACGTACTGAGCAGCGATGTATCAGAAACTGAAGAGAAAGAGGCGTTTGCGTGATGGACATTGGGTGTGTGTTCATGATGTGGCAAATCAAGTAGCATCGCTGGTGAAAAAAAAACCAGCCAGGCTGTAAGTGTACCGCTGGCACTGAAATAATCTGAATGTAGCGTTTCTCCTGGTGCCAAAATGATGGCGTCACCACGACAGAGTGTTATTTGCTCATTGTATTTTGAGAGCAAGGTTTCTTTGCCCGAGACAACATAAACTAAGCACACTTGATTAGAATAAAACTCGATATCAAATAAGTCATGCTTAAGTGTTTTATGGTAGATGGTACAGTGTATACCACTATAGAAACAAACAGCGCCTTCAAGTTGCGTTAATGCTTGAGGCAATACCAACAAACCATGGTTATTCACGCCCCTATTTCGATTATTAGTATTATGTCCATTTTTAGATAACATGATGCGCTACCTCTATCCTTTAACGTATTTAGCAGCGGTGGACCTAAGGAATACCTGCTGGGATTTTGACAACATTATCGCGTATTGATGTTGAATTGCGACAGTGCATTTGCATTGTTTAAATGCTAAACGGAACATTGCATCTTCACACTATAAAGGCCATCAAGCTTTTGTCCAACAGGTGCTCGTATTGATAGTCAATGACAAGCCAGTTATTCAGGTGTAATAAATTGAGGTTTACTCTTTTTAGAAACAACGTTAGTGTATTTCTATTTAGGAGCTTGCAGCCGATGTATTATCCTCAGCCGCTGAAACCTGGAAGCCGCATTGCCATTTGTGCATTCTCATCATCTGTGCCGTCAGTATGCTTTGCAAGATTAGATAAAGCCATTGAATTATTGCACGGTTATGGATTCGAAGTTGTTGAAGGGGATACGGTTCGAAATAGTGCTCAAATAGACCCACATATTCGGGCAGATGAGTTGACACAATTTCTCTTAGATGAACAGATTTCGGCCGTAGTACCGCCTTGGGGGGGAGAGTTAGCGATGACTATTTTACCTTTACTGGACTGGCAGGCATTGGAAAATGCATCACCAAAATGGGTATTTGGTTTTTCTGATGTGAGCACCATCATGACAGCCTTGACTACTCGACTAGGATGGGCCACGCTCCATGGCAGCAATTTAATGCAGTTAAGTGCTTTACAAACGGATAGTTTAACGCGCAACACACTTGATATTATGTCATTGCAACAAGGAGATGAAATCACACAATACCCCAGTACTTTTTTTGAAAAAACGAATTCTCAGTCGATTTCGGACCCAACGATGATTTTTAATCTCACAGAGCCTACAAAGTGGCGTCTACTTGCTGAGAGTGAGACGAAGTTAGCCACGCCCGTCATTTTTTCTGGCCGATTATTGGGCGGTTGTTTAGATACGCATCAGCACCTTATGCAAACGGCATTTGCGCAGCTTGATACCTTCGTATGCAGTCACGAAAATGACGCACTGATCTTGTATTTTGAAAATGCACAACTGAATGACAATGCCTATATAAGAGCTTTGTTAGGACTGAAATTTCGAGGTGTGTTTGAACGGGCATCTGGTATATTGATTGGTCGAAACACCGCGAATGATGGACCTAATGGCACACATAAAGCAGTATTAGAGCGGGCGTTAGGTGAGCTAAACATCCCCATTGTTTTTGATGTGGATATAAGCCATCAGCCGCCAAATATGCCGTTAATTAACGGTGCACATACCGAAGTGAAACTGTTGGCGAAAAGAGTCAGTGTGACCCAGCACTTGATATAATTAAAAGAGTGGTGTTATCAGAATGTAATTTTTGTATTTTTTCGATCTTGAGGTTAACATACTTGATGTGACAATTATCAGTTTCTTTGGAATAGATAATATTTTATCTTGTTGTTTATGCAATTTTTTATTTGCTTTTGTTAGTGAGAAATGATGAGTTTATGAGTTGTTTCTCAGTAGTTTATGTGAATTTTGGCTCAGTGTTGTGACTTCAATTATTTTTCAATTGATTAATTATTTGCAATGCTTTAGTCTTGGTTTTTTGCTGTGGTAACGAGCATAAGCGCTCTTTGATAATAATTATAAGTTTGTTCTAGGATTAGGGTTATGAAAGCCACGGAATTTGATACGTCACTTTCTCATTCTGCGCAATGTATGAAGCAAGCCATTCCTCTTATGGTTAAATATAAAATGCCAGTCACACCGGTAAACTATGCTATTTGGTACTGTTATGTGCTCGGTTCGAACGACAAGTTAAACAAAGAACTCGACGATATTTTGGCACACTACCAAACATGCCCGCCAGCACAAGCAAAACAGCTGTTTAACGCTTTTTTATCAGATAAAGATCTTGCTTTGTTTCACCAAATGTCTGATTCATTTCATAATACAATTGCTGATGTGCAAACCGAAATAGGTAAAACACTTGAGTCGTCACAAGACTTTTCAGCCATTTTATCTCAATGCCATTCAGGTTTATACGGTTTGAAGAAAAACAGTTTAGACTCATTTGATGATGTATTGGGTTATGTGGATCGTTTGACTGAAGAGTCTGTTGTGATGCAACAAAATGCGTATCAATTTCAGAAGAAACTAGAGAACGCTTACGCTGAGATCAGCGATTTAAAAACAGCATTAGTTAATACGCAAACTGCAGCCAGCCAAGATCCCTTAACTGGGTTGCTTAACAGAGGCAAGTTTGATGAAGACATTGTCTTATTTTGCAAGGCTGAGCACACTGGCAATCACCGGGCTTTAATTTTTGTTGATATTGACCACTTTAAACAGTTTAACGATGATTTTGGACATCAAAAAGGAGATGATGTTTTAAAAGTTGTATCGACAAAAATAATGAAGCATACCGAGGGCATTGGAAAAGCATATCGTTATGGTGGTGAAGAGTTTTGTATTACTGCCGAATTGGATAGTTTAAGTGAAGTGGTTAATTTTGCTGAGAGTATTCGTAAAGATATTGCGAAGTTATCGGTGAAGGGCAAAAAGACAGGCAAAGCCGTTCGTTCAATTACTGCAAGCTTCGGTATTGCATTACATGGTGAGCAATGCTTAGTCACTCAGCTGATTGAGCGAGCCGACAAAGCACTTTATTTAGCCAAGGAACATGGACGAAATAGAATTGAGATTGCTGCATAACATCTTCTTAGGATTGCTTACCCTATAATTTTCATACAAAAACTCAAATAGCAAGGTCATTTAAGGTGTTGACTTAAATAGGAACACTTATAGAATTGCGCGCATAATACAATGTATAGAATATAACAAATGAAAAGAATCATCGTCTGTATGGATGGGACGTGGAACAAGCCTACGCAATATGACCGAGGAAAGCGTAAACCCACTAATGTAGTGAAAATAGCTCGAGGTATTGAGCCTATTTGTCCAAATGGTGTCCACCAAGTTGTTTATTATAGTGAAGGTGTGGGTACACAATGGGGATTAGATCGGATCCTTGGTGGCGGGTTTGGCATGGGTTTATCTCAAAATATAATAAAAGCCTATCGTTTCATTGTGCACAATTATCAGCAAGGCGACGAAATATATTTATTTGGTTTTAGCCGCGGAGCTTATACGGTTCGTAGCTTGGCAGGGTTGCTGAATAAAGTGGGGCTTTTACCAAAAAATCACGCATTTTATATGCCGGAAGCATATAGACTGTATCGTAATGGCCCGTCAGAAGCACAGTTAGTGTCTTTTCAAAAGCAGCATCATTGTATTGATGTGAAGGTAAAATTTGTGGGCGTTTGGGATACGGTCGGCGCTTTAGGTATTCCAGTTGGTTTTGGTAAATTTAATCGTCGTTATCAATTCCATGATGTCAGCTTAACGCGCAATATTGAACATGCATATCAGGCATTAGCCATTGATGAACGTCGTGGTATTTTTAATCCTGCAATTTGGCAATTACCGAAAGACTCAACGCAAACACTTCAACAGCAATGGTTTATAGGTAGTCACAGCAATGTGGGTGGGGGCTATAGTCAAGATGGTTTAGCGAATATAAGCTTGCATTGGATCAAAGATATGGCGACTCAGTACGGGTTACATTTTAACGAACCCTTTTTAAGTTATTATAAAGCTTATCATTTGGATGAATACCGAGATTCAATGACCTGGTTATATAAATTGACCGAATCAATACGGGAAATAAACAGAAAGCCTTCGACCAATGAATCATTGCACCACAGCGTTCTTCATCGCATCAGGGATCTGTCTAGTTATCGCCCGGCAAACGTGATGCCAATGGTCGAGTCAAGTAAATTTAAGGTAGTAGGTTGATACATGACTTTCATCATAAAACAAGGCACGTTGTGCGACTTGTTGCACATTGAAAATGATATTCCTGAGTTTATTTCGCCAAAATCAGTGGATGCTATCAGAGCTAAGATTGACGCTCATAAGCACGTTTTATTTGTTGCATATATTGAGGGAAAGCCCGTTGCTTATAAACTTGGGTATGAAAAACAGAGTCGATTATTCTATAGCTGGCTTGGTGCAGTGCTGCCTGATTATAGAGGGTTAGGCATTGCAAAATCACTGCTATTACACCAAGAGGCGTATGCTAAGCGAGAGGGTTATCAAATTATAGAAGTTAAGTCTATGAATCGCTTTAAGCGCATGTTACAGATGCTGATTGCATACGATTATCACATTATTGGGTGCGCGCGTTTGGATGACAACAGCGACAGTAAAATTACATTTAGAAAAAAATCTAGTTTACTTTTTTAAATTATTGCCTCGAAGGTAATGATTTCTTCCTTTATTTCTACCGCAAAAAAATCAGTCGTAACACATTATCATTACAAGTGTAAAAATTTAGTAAATAAAGTTGTTTAATTGTTCATTGTAAACAATTATCATTACGGACCTAAAATAAATACATGAGCATTGTCTGGGGTGAGGCATGCTTGATTTTTGGTATGTGATTGAAGGAGTAGTAATGTCACGTCACTTTTTTCTAACAGGTGCAACAGGTGTGGTTGGTTTGTCGATTCTTGAACAGCTTGAAGAGGACGACCAAGTGTCGATTTTGACTAATAGGCAAAAATTTAGTGTCTTGCCCAAGGGGGTTGCTCGACAGTTAAAAGGCAACATATCTAAACCAGATTTTGCTCTTAGCGCTGATGATTTAGCAACGCTAAGTCAAACAGATATATTAGTGCACAGTGCTGCTTTGACTGATTTTACAGCGGATCCCGAGGTACTCGCTGAAGTGAATATCGCTGGTTTAAAGCATGCAAAAGCGTTGGCAAATAAGCTGAATGCGCGCTTGGTTTACATTAGTACCGCATTTGTAAAAGGTCGAAATGGGCATGCATTTAACAATTACGAGCACAGTAAAAAACTGGCAGAATATTCTCTAGATGAAGATATAACAATCATTCGTCCATCGGTCATAATTGGAGACAGCATTAAAGGGATCATGCCTAAAAAACAGGGAATGCATAATATGCTTAAGTTAGCGACCAAAGAAGTGATCCCAGTCGTACCTGGGGATGCGAGCACACTGGTCGATGTTATTCCAAGAGATACCGTCGCTAGTGGCATATTGGCGGTCATTGACAATAATTTATCAGGTGAGTTTTGGCTAACCGCAGGAGACAGAGCAAGCACGTTAGGTCAAATGTTAACAATTGGCACTAATCCAGATTATTTTGAGCGTTATCAAGTCAAGTTTAAGCCCCCTAAACTGATCAACCCCACCACTTTTGAACGCTTGATCAAGCCTGTATTCCTTCCAGCATTACCACGTCGCTACAAACGTATGTTTGAAGAAACATCGATTTATTTAAAATATTTGGATATGAGCGAAGGTTTTTCATCTGATTTAAATGTATTGGGCACTTATAAAAATGGCCCTCAACCATTTGATATTCCTGAAGTTATGGTTAAAAACATTGCCGCATTTGACGAGGTCCATCCACTGACGGAGACGCTTATTAATGAGTCTTCGTTATGAGAGAAGAAACGTTAAGTATGTTGAGGTCTCATAGTAACCGCTCAAGAGCGAAGCTATCAAGTATGATGAATTTACCTATTGAACACGCTGCACAAGGCAGTGAGATTATCGATACACAAGGACAAACATACCTAGATTGTGGTGGGTTCGGGGTGTTTATTCTCGGTCATCGTCACCCTGAAGTTGTTGAAAGCGTGGTACAGCAGCTCAACATATTGCCGATGAGCAGCCGGACGTTGGTGAATAATACGCTGGCAATCGCCAGTAAAAAACTGGCTGATTTTTGTCCTGAAACATTGGATTATACCTTTTTTACGAATTCTGGCACTGAGTCGACCGAGCTTGCGTTAAAGCTCGCACGAGCCAATGGCTGTAATAAAGTTGTGGCCATAACGGGAAGTTATCATGGCAAGACATTAGGTGCACTAAGTGTGACCCATAGGAGTGCGTTTAGAGCCCCATTTGAACCTCTTTTTGACGAGGTTACTTTCGTTGCACGCGATGATATGACAGCGCTGTCTGCGTGTTTTGAAAATGACTCAGATAGGGTTGCTGTGATCATTGAACCCGTACAAGGGGAAGGAGGCGTATATGCACTAAGCAGCGAATTTGTGCAGCTCGCCAAAGCACTATGTGTGGCTCATGATGGCTTGTTGATTGCAGATGAAATTCAATCAGGGCTAGCTCGAACCGGCTTTGATTGGGCTATTGAGGCACATCAAGTTACGCCAGATATGATGCTAGTGGGCAAAGGGTTAAGTGGTGGGGTTGTGCCATGTGCTGCGCTTGTTGCCACTGCTGCTACGTTCGAACCACTTAACAAAGATTTCATGCTACATAGCAGTACGTTTGGTGGTTCCCCGATAGCTCTTGCCGCCGCAATTACCACGTTAGATATCTTAAAGCGGGACAACATTGCAAACAAAGCCCGCACCATTGGACTAAAGCTGGTGGCTGCACTATCACCCCATGCAACCAAAGCGGGCGTACGTGTGAGAGGAAGCGGAGTACTCATTGGTCTTGACGCTCAAAACCCAGCGAGGGCAGGTCAGCTTACTTTGGCTTTATTACAACATAAAGTCATCACCAGCCACTCTTTGAGTAATGCCAATACGGTACGTTTAACACCCAGTGCTTTGTTAACTGAAGTACAAATAAATCAAATAATTACGGCATGTATCGCCGCATTTTCATCATTACCAGCTAAGGATTTACCCTAATGAGACGTGTCACAATTGAAAAACGAGTGCCAGTATCAGCAGCATTGGCATATCAAACAATTTCTGATTTTAAACAGTTTGAAAAACACTGCGCTGCGGTGATAAGTATTGATGTAACCAAAGTATCAGATACGCAAAGTGATTCAACATGGCAAGTTCACTTTCACGATGGCCAGATGTGCTGGCGAGAGCAAGATGTGTTTGATGAGCAGGCTCTGACCATAGATTTTAATCAAGTAGAAGGGGATGCGGAAGAGTTCTATGGGCGTTGGCAGGTTGAAGTGCTGTCAAGCGACAGTGCTAAAATTTGTTTTGAAGCGTCATTTTGTATGGGGATCCCAACGCTTGCTGACATTTTAGAGCCGATCGCAGAAATGGCGATCACAGCGAATATTACCGACATGTTGACCGAGTTATTTTCACTTGAAAAAGAAGGGGAGCCGGTATGACTATAGTCAGTGATGCTCTCGCCAGTGTTGATAGCTTCTTACCTGGCTTAGCTGATAAATTGAGTGCGAATAGTTTCATAGACAATGAATCTGAGCAGAGTCAGATTATAAATTGGTTTAAGCTAAGTGGCGGTTGCAAATTGATGGTAAAACGCAGCTATGGCGGTCGAGAATTGACCCCGTGGCAAGGGGTATTAGTACAATTAGGATTAGGTATTTATTCTCCGTCACTGGCGATTGGTGCAGGTATGCACCAGTTCTCAATTGCTACTTTGCAGGAAATGGCGAAAACAAGTCACGGTTTAGAGTCATTGCTACTTGAGGCGATAGCGAAGAATGATTTGCTCGTCTCGTCAGCATTCAGTGAAGGCAATACCGCTAGAAGCATTTTGCAAAGTCAGATTGTTGCTAAACCCAGTGGCAAAGGATTTTTAATAACGGGTACAAAAAAGCCCTGTAGCTTAGCCCATGATATGGATTTATTAACGGCTAGTGTGCAGGTTGAGCCCAGTGATGGTGAACCTTACTTCGCTGTGGCGCTTATCCATAAAGAAAATGACGGTGTTAATGTTGAGTCATTTTGGAATGCTAGCTTCTTGAAAGCAAGTCAGAGTGAAGCCGTCCACTTAGACGAGGTTTATGTGCCGCATAGTATGATGGTTAATGTTGACGAGCAGTCGGCTTATCATGCGCATATTAGCGGCTTTGTGTGGTTTGAGTTACTCACGAGTGCATCATATTTGGGGATGGTATACGGCTTAGTCGAACAAGCAGATAAACATAAGCGTTTATCATCTGAAGATAAAGCCGCGGCTTACATTAAACTTGATTCAAGTGCATTGGCCTTGAAGGCGATTGCGTATGATATGAATAACCAAACGCAGGATACCTTGGCACAGGTACTGGCATGCCGCTATCAATTACAAGAAGTGTTGGCCCAAGTGATGACGCAAATCATCGAGAAAGTTGGCGGAATAAACTATATCGGTAATGCTTACTTTTCAAGTATTGCGCAAACAATACACGCGTTTAATTTTCACCCGCCAGCTAAGCATAGTATGTTAACGCCGTTAGCATCGTATTATGATAACAAACCGTTAATCATGGTGTAATTATGAAAGTAGCACTTTCTAATATAGAGAATGTTGCCACTCAAGAAGCGATGGTGACGGTCATACGCCGCCATCACCGTGATATTAAGTTGGTAATATTAAGCGATCCTTATTCAAAGAAAAATGGCGGATTTTTTACACAGTTGACCCGCAATTTAAACCTCAGAGGCTTAGGGTTTGTCAATTATTTGTGCGTAAAAATGACGGCTATGCCGATAATGCGATGGGTATCTAATCTGTTGGGTAAACAGTCACTGCCCAGTATTCGTCAAATATGTGATACGTATCAAATACCTTGTATTAAAGTAAAAGACATCAATGCCCCAGATGTGGTCGCGCAGATAAAAAAATATAATATTGATTTATTAGCTATTTTTTACTTCGACCAAATTTTGCAACAGCCAATGATTGATGCGCCTAGATTAGGCGTTGTGAATTTCCATCCTGCGTATTTACCCAGTTGTCGAGGGCTTTTTCCTATTTTATTTAGTTATTTGTATAACCAGCAGCAATATGGTTTGTCTGCTCATTGGGTAACAAATACCGAGATAGATGCGGGTCCACTCATTGCCCAATGTGATATAAGGTGTGACCAACCACGCAGTCTATTACAGCTAGATCGTATGGTATGCAATCAATTCACTGTATTTTATCCGCAAGTAATGGCATTGTTAAGCAAAGACTTGGGTGTACTCGCGCCGATACCAACGGTGCCTGAAAGTTACTATTCGTATCCTAACCGAGCACATTTAAAGGAGTTAAAAATGCGTAATCTTCCACTGGTTTGTAGCAAAGATATAACAGATTTAATCCTTGATAAAGCCCAGTCAAGATAAGCAGGTTAGTACTGAACAATAATATTATTTACGTCACGTCGCGGTGACATTTAATTTAGCATGAATCACCTAACTTAATACCACAGAGAGATTGCTTTGATAAAACAAGGATTTACCATGAAACTACTCACATTCTTTTTCAGCTTTTTGTGGTGTTGGAGTGTATTTGCAGCTAAAAGTGGTGACCATCTGCCTATTGCTGCGTATCAAGTCAAACTTGAATCTGGATATACACAGCTACGCGCAGTGACAGGACAAGTGGTTAAGCAGCATGAGGCGAATTTGAGTTTTGAGCTTTCCGGTAAAGTCCACACGATTTTGTTTGACCAAGGCGATTGGGTTGATAAAGGGGAGGTTATTGCAAAACAAGATACGCAATTACTTGAAATAGAAAGACTTGAACTTGAAGCGCAGAAGGCGAAACTTAAGGCGCAGCTAAAGCTAGCAAAAGTAGAGCAACAACGATTTGAGAAATTGAGCAAGAAAAATCACTCTGCGGCACAACAACTTGATGAAGTCACTACCCAAATTGAGGTAATTGCAGCAGAGCAGTCTTTACTTGACGTTAAGCTAAAATCGGTTGCAATTCGGTTAGAGAAAGCGTCTCTTACAGCTCCTTTTTCAGGCCTGATAGCGCAAAGAAATGTGCATTTAGGTGAAGTTGCAAGTGTGGGTCAAGTGATGTTTAGATTGTTAGAGCATAACAAATCCCAGGTTGTGCTCGGCGTGCCGGTGTCATTGCAAGCGTATGTGAACGACACTATGGTGATTACAGTATCGGGAAAGCAATATCCAGCAAAATTACTGAGTAAAGGGGCGCTTATTGACAATATGTCCCGAACATTAATGATGCGTTTTCAATTACCCAAAGGGGTCGAAGTCTACGCTGGCACGTTAGCACGAATGGGGATCAGCACCTTTACGGAACAACCGGGCTTTTGGGTGCCGTTGAGTGCTTTAACGGATGGAGTGCGTGGTACTTGGTTAGTGTATGGTGTAGAGGCGGGAACAATAGTCCCTATATCGGTTAATGTGCATTATACCGATGGGGAATATGCTTTTGTTAGTGGTGCTCTAACACAGTACCCATTAATTGTAGCGAACGGGCTACATAAAATGGCGGCGAACATTTCCGTTGAGGTTGTCCAGACCCTTAATAGCCGGAGTTTGTAGCCATGCAGTTTTTATTTTCAAATGGCAGGCTTCAAGCTTTACTCGTTGCTTTGTTAATAGTGACAGGCTTCTCCGCACTTAATAATTTACCACTGAGTGAAGACCCTCGAATCATCAATCGTTTTGCAATTATTACCACATATTTACCAGGCGCAACTGCGAGCCGAGTTGAAGCTCAGATCACAGAAAAACTCGAGCTAAAATTAAAGTCTCAAGCTGAAATAAAAAACATTATTGGTATGTCGCGTGCGGGTATATCAGTGATCAGTATTGAACTCAAAGATGAAGTCACTGCGGTTATTCCCGTATGGTCTCGAATACGAGATTTATTAGCGGATGCCCAATCTCAATTACCACAACAAGCCAGTTTAACAGTCCTTGAAGATGATAGAGGGTATGCATATACCAAGATCATCGCGATTACGGGGGAGCAAAATGCTGCTTCTTTAATGAGGTTAAACCGCTTTGCAAAAGAATTAAAAAACCAGTTAACAAATACTCCAGGTGTTGAGATTGTTCATTTATTTGGCGGCATTGAAGAAGAGATCCGAGTGACGTATGACTCGGACAAAGCAACGCTAGCAGGTGTATCACTGCAGCAGATTGCAGATGCCGTAAAAGGTGCAGACCCCAAAGTTGCTGCTGGTTCGGTGATAAATGATGAGTCTCATTTACAAATAGAGCTCAATGGAACGTTTGATTCTTTAGCACGTATTGCTGGTATTCCATTGGCCAGTAACGATGATATTGCGCAGTTTGTGTTAGCAGACGTTGCAACGGTAACACGGCAGCTGCGCTCACCTCGCACAGAAGTGGCGTTAATTGATGGTCAGCAAGGTGTATTTTTAGGAGTAAGGATGCAGCCTGAATTCAGAGTCGATCGCTGGTCTGCAGTCATAGATGAGAAACTAAGCAATTTTGAGCTCACGCTCCCAAGTACTGTACAGGCACACACGGTATTTGACCAAAAAGTCTATACACAGGCCCGGCTAGGAGAACTGATTGATAATATTGCGGTAGGCTTTGCGCTGATACTCGGCGTATTGTTGCTCACGTTAGGGTTACGCGCGGCGCTTATTGTGGGGGCGGCTTTACCTTTGACCGTGTTGTTTACGTTGGCGTGTATGAATATTTATGGATTACCTATTCACCAAATGTCGGTCACGGGGTTAGTCGTAGCCCTTGGGATCATGGTAGACAACGCGATTGTGATCACCGATTCAATCGCAAGGTATCGTCAACAGGGCATGACTGCTTTGCATGCAGTGAAGAAAGCGGTAAACCACTTTTGGCTACCGTTATTAAGTTCAACGTTGACCACCATTTTAGCATTTGCGCCTATTGTGCTGATGCCAGGACCATCAGGTGAGTTTGTCGGTGGCATTGCGCTCAGTGTTATATTCGCATTGATTGGTTCTTACGTTGTTTCACATACCTTGATTGCCGTTTTTGCTGGTCGTTTTTTACCACAAAAAAGCCAGCAGGGTATATTACACAATGGAGTCAATTTACCTAGTTTATCGGGACGTTTTAAATCACTGCTATATTTTGCAATTGCGCGCCCTAAACTTACTATTTTATTATCAATGATATTGCCTACTTTAGGCTTTATTAGCGCAAGTCAATTGACTGAGCAGTTCTTCCCCCCCGCAGATAGAGATATGTTTCATATCGAAGTTCGATTATCTCCTAATAGTAGTATCTCAGCGACGCAAAAGCGTATTGATGAAATGTCTGAGTTTATTCATCAATATGAAGGAATAGAGCAGCTTAACTGGATGATTGGGAATAATATTCCGTTGTTTTATTATAATTTATTGCAACGAGATAAGGGGGCCAAAAACTATGCGCAAGCTATGGTGAAAGTGTCTGATTTTAAACGGGCAGATGAACTCATTCACGAGCTTCAATATGAATTAGATAGGGCATTCCCTGAAGCTCAGACTTTGGTTCGTAAATTAGAGCAAGGCCCACCTTTTAATGCGCCAATTGAGTTAAGAGTATTTGGGCCGAATTTATCGACCTTAAGCTCTATAGGACAAAAATTGCGTACAGAGCTCATTGCACACCAGCAAATTACTCATACAAGGGCGACGCTAGAATCGGGGAGCGCGAAAGTGACGCTTAACGCCGATGAAACGTTATTAAGCCATGCTGGTGTTAAATTAACCGACATAGCCACTCAATTAGAAGCGCAGTTTGAGGGAGTAGTAATTGCGTCTGTCTTAGAAGAAACCGAAACAATACCTGTGCGTTTGCGCACGTCACAAGAGCAAAGTGAATCAATAGATGCACTGTATGGAACACAGTTTATTACTGAGCAGCCATTATTGCTGGCTGCTTTTGCTGATGCGTCATTGGAACCAGTACAAAGCGCAGTGCATCGGCGCAATGGAGAGCGCGTTAATGTTATCGAAGGTTTTTTACAAGCAGGGATATTACCACAGAAAGTTCTCAATGAAATTCAACCTAAATTGCAGGCAGCACAAGCGCAACTACCAGCCGGTTACCGGATTGAGGTGGGGGGGGAGTCGCAACAGCGAGATGAAGCGGTTGGCCGACTACTTGGCAAAATAGGCATTATTGTGGTGTTGTTGGTTAGTGTACTGGTACTCACATTTAATTCATTTACCACCACCGCGGTTATTTTAGTGACCGCCGTACAATCAGCCTTGTTAGGGTTATTAAGTGTTTATATTGCAGGCTACCCATTTGGTTTTACTGTAATAATCGCGTTACTTGGTTTAATGGGATTAGCTATCAATGCTGCCATTGTCATACTGTCTGAATTAAAAGTGAATAATGCAGGCCAAAATGACGACAAAGTAGTGATGAGCGTAATGACATGTGGCAGACACATTAGCTCTACGACAATTACCACAGTGGGTGGTTTTATGCCGTTGATACTTGCGGGAGGCGGATTCTGGCCACCATTTGCCGTAGCGATTGCTGGTGGTACGGTATTAACAACCTTGTTGTCGTTCTTTTTTGTGCCAGCGGTGTATAAATTGTTTATAAAAACAACAGAGGTTCAAAATCCAGAGGCTCATACCCTAGCAGTAAGTGATATGTAAATGAATTTGGGTATTTCGATAACAAGTGGTGATAAGTTAATGCATTGAATGAAATAACAACAATTCGGTTTTTTCGATGATAAAGACCGTTATAATATGATTTTATTTTATTATTAGGTTGGTAAACTGGCTTTGTTTTCACACTTATCCCTCATCATTACCCATGATGTGTTTGGCCGCTTTATGCGGCCTTTTTTCTTTATCGCTCTCTTATATTTAGATTAGATTCATCTAGCAGCAAGGTTGACCCTGTTACTATGCTGAGCATATGTTGAATTGAATGAAGTGAATCTTGATGAAAGTGTTTCTCTTATATCTTGTATTTCTTGCTAGTCTACTGACTGGCTGTACGTCCACCCAGAGTCATTCCATTGATGAAAAGCGTGCCATGGTTAATGTTATGGAACAGACAACATTAACGAAACTATTTAAGCAAAAGCCTGATGTTCGACAACAGGTAAAGCATGCTGCGGGATATGCGGTATTTGATAGTGCGAACGTGAATGTGATCCTTGCGAGTTTTGGCGGAGGCTATGGGGTTGTTGTTAATAATCAAACAAATAATAAAACTTACATGAATATGGCTGAAGCCGGTTTAGGGCTTGGGATCGGGGCAAAAGATTTTAATATTGTGATGGTTTTTCATACTCAAGCAGCCTTGGCCAAGTTTATTGGTCAGGGCTGGACGTTTGGCGGTAATGTAGATGCAGCAGCAAAGCACAAACAACAAGGCAACGCTGTATCGGCAGAAGCGATTATCGATGACGTAACGGTTTATTCATTAACTGATACAGGGCTTGCACTGCAAGCGGTATTAAAAGGCACTAAATTTTGGATTGATGATGAGATGAATTAGGTGCGATTTTTTCTTATATACCCTATATACCTTATATATAGTGTCGACGTTGCGAAGCGTATTTAATGCTGTTTTGCTACATTGAAGAAGTGGATTAGAGTGATATTGGCGTGGTTAAGCATAGAGCGTTTGTGATGAGTGACGAAACGTAGTTTCGCAGCACTTCAATGTGAGGTCATGGCAGATTTTTTGTTCCAGACAAAACCTAAGTACCTGCATCCATGCAGGCAATGACCGATGTAATTCAGCTCCATGGCAGGATTGTTTACGCTTAAGTGGCAATTTCATGGATCATGAATCAAGTTCAGGGCGACGAAGATGATGAGCTTGTGGTGTATCTTATTTCTGTAGTTATGCACCGAGTGGTGTTTGTGGTCATATTCTGTCGTGTTTGTTAGCATTTCTACCGAATACCGAATACCGAATACCGAATGACTGAGAGTATGCCACAACTATCGTTTTTATGGCGCAGGTCAGAATCTATTCTTTTTAAGTGACAGTATAGAATAAGTAAGCATATGGACCCTGAATCAAGTTCAGGGCGACGAAGATGATGAGCTTGTCATGTATTTAATTTCTGTAGTCACGCACCGAGTGGTGTTTGTGGTCATGTCTCCAATTTTTTGTGCTCACATATCCAGTGGTGTTTGTTACCATTTCTACTGCATTACTGAATAAAGAGTGACCGAGGATATACCACAACTATCGTCTTTCTGGCGCAGGTCAGAATCTACTCTTTTTAAGCGATAGCATAGGGTAAGTAAGCATATGGACCCTGAATCAAGTTCAGGGCGACGAAGATGATAAAGCTTGTGGTGTATCTTATCTCTGTAGTCACGCACGAGTGCTGTTTTTGTTACTATGTCTACCGAATACCGAGGATATGCCACAACTATCGTCTTTCTGACGCAGGTCAGAATCTACTGTTTTTAAGTGGCAGCATAGGATAAGTAAGCGTATGAACCCTGAATCAAGTTCAGGGCGACGAAGGAGGGAAGTCCAGTACGTTGTACTTAAAGCCATACACACTTCGTCTTCCTGACGCAGGTCAGGATCCACAATATCGCATATGTTTCAACATGGCCCCTGAGCCAAGTTCAGAGCGACGTAGGTCGGGAACCATGGGTTTTAAGGGTTTACTGGTTGAATAACATGGCCCCTGTGCCAAGTTCAGGGCGACGAAGGTGGACAGGATGATGATAGTGGTTGAGATCAAACTGTTATGCATATTGCCGTGCCGTGGATAAACTTTATATCTCGTCTTTTTGGCGAAGCCATATTGTCGTAAAAATAACGCCACGCGTTTTTGAACGAGTGGCGTTAAATTAAAGGGAACAGTTCTTTTTTAAGGCGTGTAGTTACCGACTAATTGAACATCCGTATAATTGTTGTGACCGAGTAGCATGATGTAGTATGTGCCAGCTTGTACATTGTTAATCGTACATGACTCATTACTGCCGACTTTCCAAGGGCGGCAGTCATAACTTGCTTTGGTAGGTGCTTCGCCAAATTTAACGTGCATATCGACATCACCACTGCTACCGCTGGTTGTAATGGTTAAATTGCTAGCACCAGCAGGCACAACCAAGGTATAAATCGACTCTTCATTTGTTGTACCAGATACGAGTTTGACGACGCCATTATCTAATGAATTGCCGTTTGAAGCGCTGCTAATAGTTGCTGTTGTGGTTGTACTGGCTGTGGCGCCTTCATTATCAGTGACCGTGAGTGTCACGGTATATGTGCCAGTGGTACTATACGTATGGCTTGGGTTTGCAGAGCTACTTGTTGAGCCATCACCAAAATCCCATGCTCTACTTGCTATTGACCCATCACTGTCTGAGGAGTTATTACTGCTCATTGCTATTGCGGTGTTAACATTGCCAGAATACGGGCCATCGGTTAATGCTGTCGGTGCAGCGTTGTTATTTCCTGTCGTATATTTCCCCACAAGGTTTACATCAGTGAAGTTATCGTATCCGCGTAACATAATATGGTACGTGCCAGCTTGAATGTTATCCATGACACATTGTTCAACGTTGCCCCCTTTGTATGGTCTACAGTCATGGCTATTTGTTGTTGGTGCTGCACCATATTTGACATACATATCAGCATCACCTGTACCACCACTGGTATCAAAGGTTAAGGTCGCTACGTTAGCTGGTACTTGCATGGTAAAGTGGACTTCTTCACTTTTCTGTCCTGATACCTTTTTACTGACACCATTCACTAATATATTGTCATCAATGGGGGCACCATTTTGTATGTATCGAGCGAGTACAGTGACATCTGTAAATTCACTATCTGCTGGCACGTGAATATAGTTCCAACCCGCCTTTACATTAGGGACTAGTATTGTTTCATTGTTTGATGGGCCATTGGAGATATGATCATACGTTGTACTGTTAGGTCGTTTATCCCAGCGGTGTAGTAGGTTTGCATTACCAGTACCATGACGCAATGTGATTTCTAAGCTGACATCAACTAGGCCAACAGGCACATTGAGCCCGAGTTGTACTTGATGGTTATTTGCTTTGTTCTCGATGCATATCGCTTTGCCCGCTGAAATATCTCTTGACTCACGCGGCCGATTCAATGCACATGCGTTTATGCCTGGTAACTCATCACCTTGGATATCACCGATATCAATCGGTTCAATCGGCGATGGTGGTCGGGTATTATCTACTGTACAGCCTGATGATGTGACGGTTGTTAACCAATTCGAAAAATCTGCATCAAAGGTTTTATTGGAAATCCAGCTATCGACCATACTCGTGCGATAAGATGCATAATCACCTACTTTAAATTTGTCTAACATATTAAAAAAGGTGGTATTTTGTCGCTCAAACATGTAGCGCGACGCTAAATAGCCCCACGAGTATATGCGATTTTGACCAACACCATATTCATTACCAAAGATGGTACTAATGTTATGAGTTGCATTGCCTGCTTCTGTTGCTGCCCCATCATTACAATTACGGCGAGAAATATACTCGGCGATACCTTCGCCATACCACACGGTTTTACCCGCGCCGTTAACGTCCCTAAAGTCACCTTGAGTGATAAAGCGGCCATCTAAATAGTGAATATATTCGTGGCGTAAATTCCAAATATCAAAGATAGGTCGAGCAGGTACTTCTTCATAGGCAAAGAATGTTGCTTGGTCGCCAGCTTTACTTGGGTCGCCCTCTAAATATAAGCCACCATTGTCGGTACTTGCGCCAAACAAAACACCGCCATAGATACGCCATTCGGCTGCGTCGTTAAATACAACCATCCTTAATAAATCATTATCGTCAGGTGTGACTGGAATACGATTTGTTTTTAATGTGGTATGGAAATGCTCTTCATGACTGCGTAGTGAACTACATGCCCAGTCGAGTTGAGCTTGGTTCATATCTTGTGCCCACATAAATAATGTACCAGAAGGGCAATTGATGCGGTCATTTAATACACTAGAGATGATTTCATCTTTTTTACTACAGACATTATGCTCGCTACATTTACCTCGATAATTCACCGCGTTAAGTGTCTGTAGGTATGCTCTTCTGCCGCTGTCTGCTTTTAGTGGACCATAACTATTAAATACTTTATTAACTTCATTGACAAGGGTTGCTTGTATCGAAGAAAAGTGACTATCATTTTTGCCGCTATATATGTTACCTAATTGATAGCCTAAATTGTGTAAATGGTAATCTGTAGCGCCTTTATCTAACCAATTGATATTATTATGAATGAAATTCCCTAACTTGGTAATAAATGCAGCGGTATGCTCAGCAGTCCGGCAATCCGCAAAACGCGCGCAGGCATTTGGGATCCCCCAAATCGCCGCGGCAAATATGTCCCCCCAGCCTGCAACTTCTTCATAAGACTCGTCATAACGGTCCAGTAACTGATGTACAATAGGCATGTATTTTTCTTGTAAGCTTGCATTGTTGAGGTTAACAACGGCAAGCTCGATGACTTTGGCATTTTCTGCTGTTTTATCATACATATGACTGTTGGCGAATAGGGCATCTAATGCCGATTTAGTCGCTTGTTGGTTTTCAGGCGTCAATAACTCTCGATTGCCATAATAGTAAAATGCTCTGATCCAATATTGCAGTGCCTGCATGTATTGATCGGCATCGGTCCCATTATAGGTTAGCGCTTTTGCTTTTGCTTCATTGGCAACCGTGATGATATTTGCTTGTGTAAAGGTACCTATGCGTACAGCGTCAGATGCGTCGGTAAACAAACGCCCGACACAATCGTAGCTTTGTGTTTTTATTTGCGTTAACAAGTTTCTGCCAGAAGTGACAAAAGCGCTGTCGTTACAGTTTGTTGTGTCTGCATTTACTGTGTTTAATGCGGCCGTACTTACAGTGTGCTTTTTTACGTGCTGCGTATGTACTTCGTCAGCAGGGGTACTGTAATTGTCAGCATGTAAAGCGATTGATGAGGTTGTATTCTTGGCTTTGGCATGCGCGACAGCATCCGTGGCTGATGAAGAGATGCCTACAGCCGGTGGATTCGAAGACGCTAATGCTGTTTGTACACACGTTGTGAGTAATAAGAGCGGGAGTGTTTTTATTATTCGCATTATTCATCCCCCCACACTATTTGTTTATTGTTGTGCACGGCCGTTGTAGTGATGAGCGACATAATCTGTGCTAGAAATTTCCTCATTATTTAAACCCTTATGTTTGTTGTATGTTTTTTCATGATTTTAGTTAAAGAACTCAGTGATTGTTTGGTATATTTTATACAAATCAAGTTGAGCATAAAATATACTAAATACAATTTCACAAAAATGCAATTTCTAAAACATTTAAATTTAACAATTGATATGTCTCAAATTAAATTGTGTAAATTATTGCTTTGCATTCCTGTTAATTGTCTATCAGTTCCTGAAAGTAGTACTTATGAAACAAAAACGACCAAAAGATATTTTTATGGAAGAAATATCAGTGACATGCCAGCGTGATCGCCATCTATTTTTCATGTTGTATCGGCCAAAATACGTTGCAACCTTATTTGGTTTTTAAAGAAAGAAAAAGGTTAATTTTTTGTTTTGTGGATGAGTGTTTTAATCGACGGTTTGCCCTGTGTTTATTCATCCAATTATCCGGATAAAGTGATGTGTAAATAGACACAAACTTGGTATTTGTAGTTTTAACCGTCACTAATTCAGTCATGATTAAACGCACAAATGTAAACTGCAAAATTATCTATCAATTATTCTTTATGGCAGAAATATGGCGTGGGTTATTTGTAGTGTTTTGTTGTTTTTAATATCACTTATTATTGGAGGTACGGCATTTTTTAACAAGCGAAAGTACCTTGGGATCTGTAGCTTAATAGGACTGTTGTTAAGTGGAATGCTGATGGGCAGCAGTACTTTCAGCGATTTTTTTCAGGTGGATAAATGTTTAGACTCGGGTGGAAGATATAATTATGAAGCCAAAACATGTGAAAACGGGTAGGGGTCATTTAACTGGCATGTTGAGATTTAAAAGAGTGTCACAATTCGATATTCAATTACCATACTGTTATTTTCGGATGAAATAGTCGTTTTAATACGCGATGGGTAATAAAAGGGCACGGTAAGAATTAACAATTATGACACAGGTGCAGGCGTGTGAGTTCATTCGATGCTTCGTATACGGGTGGATTCATAATACAAGATGAGTTCTTTAGATATCGTTTATACCCGTCAGTCAGATTTGAAGGTTGAACTAGAGTCGCTATATTGCAAAAGCATAAAACCAACCGTTGACGCAAAAATAACGAGGCTATCGTGACCATTTAATGCTCACTTAGAAGTTCTAGGACAAGAAAGCGAACGCTGTTAATGAGCAGCGGAAGCTTCATGTGCCGGATGGAGTAACCAAACACGCAATATTAATTGGTATGCTACCGGCGTAAAACAAATTCCGTTAGCTAACAATAAAGCTGCGGGTGTTGTTAATAACTGGTCATTGTGAGCCAGTTGGTGTAAAAATTAAAGAGAAATAATGACTTATATATTATGTTGCTTTATTGTCTAGTACCTCGTGTCAGTACCAATTTGGGGGAGCTAACCCCTTTATTGATAGGACGCTGTTGTAAAATTGACTAATGGCTGCCAATTCTCAGCCCATGTATGGTTCGTTGTTTCGTCCATATCTTTTAAAGACGATTGGATGAACTCGATAAAAACACGGACTTTTTCAGGCAAATAATCACGTTTTGCATAAATCGCAAAGACGCCATTATCAGGGGTAGGAGGCCTAAAGTGAGGGTAAAGTGATACCAGTTCACCTGAATCTAAGCCTTTTTTGGCTAGAAAGTGAGGAAGTTGTGCAAACCCAAAACCATCCGCACACATGTGTGCCATTGCTTCGCCGTCATCTGTAATATGGCTGCGCTTTAATTCGTACGGTACGTATTCACCTTCTTCATTTGGTAAGAAAATAGGCTGTAATTGCTGTGTTTCTTTGATGCGAAAACCAATCCAATTATGTTGATGAAAATCATTGGCGCAACGGGGGATGCCTTGTTTTTTAATATATTGCGTCGACGCACAAATCAGGAAGTCCATTGGACTGAGTCGCCGAGCAATTAAGCGGCTGTCTTTGATGTAACCCGTACGTAATGCAATATCTATATCAGCATCAATAATATCAACATGAAAATCACTGACTTGAAAGTCTAATGTAATGTCGGGGTAGCGCTGGCAAAAAGCCATGAGTAGCGGGCGAAGATATAAGTGACCATAGCACACTGCGGCGCTAATGCTTAAGATACCACTGGGTGAGTCATTACGCTGTTTTAGCTCTTCTTCGCAGACGCTTAAATCTTGGAGCATTTTACGGACCGTGTTTGCGTAGCGTTTTCCCGCTGAGGTTGTGCGCAATTTCCGCGTCGAGCGTTGAAAAAGCGTTAATTCTAATTGAGCTTCTAAGCGTGTTATCGCTTTACTGACCGTTGATGGGTCGGTATTACACGTTTTGGCGGCCTCAGCGAAACTTCCTCCATCACATGTGGCTAAGAAAATCTCTAATGCACGCAGTTTATCCATCATATCGTCCCACAAAGCCACTTCAATGACCTTAATATAGCATGGAAAATTCGTGAATTATATTCATGATAGATAGGTTTTTTTACCTATTTTTTATTTATTATCAGTTGCATAGAATTTATATACACACAAAATATTCAGTCTAACTGAAGGAGGTTGGATGAAGGACGCTAAGTTAGCGAGCGTATCTATCACGGGTGCCATGAGCTATGTACTGTTTGCATTTATTGCCATGGCGGGGTTGTCGTATATTAATTATTTGCCCGGAGTTGTAAATGCGCTGGCAGGCGGGATTGGGTTTACGGATGTAGAGGCGGGTGAAATTGTTGCACTCAATGGTTACGGTGGTTTGGTTGGCAGTCTTGTGGCAATTTTTCTGGTAAGACGAATTCGTTGGCGGCCGGTGATGTTTGTACTGTTAGCGACATTGGTTGCTGTGGACTTCGGCACTGGGTGGGTGGAAGATTACACCATGATGTTAGTATGGCGTTTCTTCGCAGGTGTGTTAGGCGGATTATGTGTGGGTATTGCATTTGCAACCCTTGCTAAATTAAATAACCCTGATGCGGCGTTTGGCACTGTGCTATTTATACAATTTAGCGTCGGATCCTTGATCATTTATTTGCTTCCTGTATTGGAGCAAAAAATTAATGCCTACGCCGTCTTTTATGTTATGGCAAGTTTGGTGTTAATGAGTTTAATAATGCTCATATATGCACCATCTCTTCCAGGGAAAGCGCTACCACAACGACAATCATCGATGTTGGTTGGGGTCTCAGGCCGAGCGATACTGTTATTGTTAGCAATTACTTGTTATCAAATTGCGGCCAGTGCTATTTGGACGTATGTTGGTTTGATTGGTCACAGTGCAGATATTGTCGAAACTAAGGCCAATTTATATATTGCAATTACGGGGTTATTGGGATTGCTAGGAGCTATGGTACCGGTGGTTAGTGGTCATCATTTTGAGCGTAAATATATGATTATTTTCGGTATAACCTTATCTATGATAGCTGCTATTTTACTTAACTTTTCTTATTACACGCCGCTTTATATTGGTGCTATGGCTTTATTGTTTTTTTCATGGCCCGCAGTTCAATCTTACTTATTGGCCATCACCGCAGAAATGGATCGAACGGGCAGGCTATCAACGATGGCTGTGGTTGTTACTTCTGTGGGTTTAGCGACTGGACCGCTATTTGCGTCAAGTTTACTTGTGGATGGAGAGTTCACTGTGATGCTGTATGGCTGTGCAATCGTGTTCTTTGTGAGTTTTTTGTTTGTTATTTCAACGAACGCTGAAGCCAAGAGACTGCAAAGTTAAAAGTTGTTTTTCTATTAATATTTAACCTCAGCTCTGGATAAGCGAATTTGCCCAATAAAGCTATTTTTCTCACTCTCGGCGTTGCTTTCATTTGTAATAGCCCGCTATTACTGCATAAAAGCGCCTTGATATTGAACAAAATATCATCATTGGATTGTACGTAAGTTTGCTTACAAAACATTTTCTATTCCAAAACCCTTATCCAAACCTGAGGTTATTTAAGGAGCTCGTTGTGATTAAAACCATGTTTAACAAAATACTATTGTCGATGAAAAGTCGTTACAACTATGATGTACGTTATATGCAAGACATTCTAAATGCAGACCTCATGGCTTTTTTAAAGCTCATGGGGTGTCAAATAATGTCTTCTCACACAGGAAGCTTACCCACAGGACCCCTGTTTGCGGCAAGATTACGCGCAATTATCTGGGATGACTGCGGGCCATGCACTCAGCTAGTGGTTAATATGGCGTTAGAGGCAAATATAGAACCGCGCATTGTACGGGCAATTGTGGACAGAGATTTGGCGCAATTACCTGCTGATATTGCGTTGGTGGTAGAATTTACAGAGCGGGTACTTGCTCATGACCCGCATGCCAATGAATTACGAAAAAAGGTGGTGTCTTTATGGGGACGAAAAGGACTGATAGCGATAGGGTATAGCATTAGTTCATCACGTGTGTACCCTGCTTTAAAATATACTTTGGGGTACGGGGATGCATGCCATAAAGTGAATGTGCATGACTTATCACTGGTGCCAAGACGGTACTCTGATGCTCATCAAAGCTGACTGGCTTGATTCTGCATGATGTTTGAAGCAATTGGGCGATAGTGCACTGAATGATAAAATAGCGGCATAATTCGGTATTTTTGTAATTAATCCAAGACTATTGCCGCGAAAAAGCAGATAATTAGCCTAATTTAGATTAGTTTGTTCGCGGCTTTTGTATGGGAAGTGTAAAGCATGCCCATATACGATAACGCGCAGCACCAAAACGTGGAATACCTCAATGGAAATTAAAGTTAATTTTCTCGATAACCTGAGACTTGAAGCTAAGTTTGATGATTTTACCGTCATTGCAGATCAACCGATTAGATATAAAGGCGATGGCTCTGCGCCTAGCCCATTTGATTACTTTTTAGCATCTTCAGCATTATGTGCTGCATATTTCGTGAAAGTATATTGTGTTGCACGTGATATTTCGACGGATGGAATTCGACTGTCGCAAAATAACATTGTTGATCCAGAAGATCGTTATAATCAAATTTTTCAAATTCAAGTTGAGTTACCAGAGAGTATTTCAGATAAGCACCGTGAAGGTATCTTACGTTCAATTGAGCGTTGTACAGTTAAAAAGGTGATACAGACAGGGCCAGAATTCAAGATAGAAACGGTTGAAAATCTAGACGAAGACGCACAAGCCATGCTGATGACGCAGGCCGATAACGGTTCGAGCACGTTTATTGCGGGTAAAGACTTACCCCTTGAGCAAACCATTGCAGACATGACCGGTATTTTAGCTGAGCTAGGGATGAAAATTGAGATTTCATCGTGGCGTAACATCGTCCCACATGTGTGGTCTTTACATATTAGAGACGCTGGTTCTCCAATGTGTTTTACCAACGGTAAAGGGTCAACAAAGGAAAGTGCACTATGCTCTGCGTTAGGGGAGTTTATCGAACGCTTAAACTGTAACTTTTTCTATAACGACCAATATTTGGGCCAAGATATTGCGAGCAGTGAGTTTGTACATTACCCGAATGAAAAGTGGTTTAAGCCAGACGAAACCGATGCGTTACCTACAGAAATACTTGATGAACATTGCTTAGACATTTATAACCCTGAAGGGGAGTTACGTGGCTCTCACTTAATTGACACCAACTCAGGCAATGTAGCACGTGGTATTTGCTCAATTCCATATGTACGTCAATCGGATGGTGAAACGGTATACTTCCCTTCAAACTTAATTGAGAACTTGTTCTTAAGTAATGGTATGAGTGCGGGTAATAATTTTGAAGAAGCCAAAGTACAGTGTTTATCTGAAATATTTGAGCGCGCGGTTAAAAGACAGATCATTGAACAAGAAATTGTTTTGCCTGATGTGCCTCGTTCAGTTATTGAAAAGTTTCCGGGTATTTTAGAGGGTATTGAAGGGCTTGAAGCGCAAGGGTTTCCGGTTGTTGTCAAGGACGCGTCACTTGGCGGTCAATTTCCTGTGATGTGTGTGACGCTAATGAATCCAAAAACTGGCGGTGTATTTGCCTCATTTGGTGCTCATCCAAGCTTTGAGATTGCGCTTGAGCGTAGTTTAACAGAGTTATTACAAGGGCGTAGCTTTGAAGGGTTGAACGATGTACCAAAACCAACCTTTAACAGTATGGCAGTCGCAGAGCCAGAAAACTTTGTTGACCACTTTATTGATTCTACTGGTGTGATCTCATGGCGCTTCTTTAGCACCAAATATGATTACGCGTTCTGTGAGTGGGACTTTTCAGGGACTAATGAACAAGAATGCGCACAGTTGTTTGGTATTTTAGAAAGTTTAGGCAAAGAAGCGTATGTGGCCGAGTTTTCAGACTTAGGCGTTGCATGTCGTATTTTAGTGCCTGATTACTCAGAAGTGTATCCAGTTGAAGATTTAATTTGGGATAACACCAATAAAGCGTTGCAATATCGTGAAGACATATTGAATTTACATACGCTTGATGACGATGCGTTAGCTGATCTAGTTGAGCGTTTAGAGGAAAGCCAACTCGATAATTATATTGATATTCGCACCTTAATTGGGGTTGAATTCGATGAGAATACAGTGTGGGGCCAAGTCACCATATTAGAGCTTAAAATATTGATTTATTTAGCATTGGGTGAGTTAGAAGAAGCGATTGAGTTGGTAGATTCATTCTTACAATATAACGATAACACCGTGGCACGCGGATTATTCTATCAAGCGGTTCATGCTGTACTTGAAGTGAGTATTGATGACGAACTTGAATTAGTGCATTTTGAAGGCAACTTTACCAGAATGTTTGGACAAGACGTCATTGAAAATGCCATTGGCTCAGTGTCTGGTGATGTGAAGTTTTATGGCCTAACACCAACAAATATGGCACTTGAAGGGCTTGATAAGCATTTACGCTTAATTGATAGTTATAAAAAGCTGCATCAAGCACGCGCCGAAAAAGCTGCGCAATAAAGTCGCAGTCTTATACAGCATGAAAGCCGATACAGTTAATGTATCGGTTTTTTTATGGGCAGTGCTTGTTTATAAACGCTGATATTCGTATCAAGGTTCATTTTTGTATTGGCTTTAAGCACTTGAACTACCAGCCTGTAAGTTAATCAGGCAGTTCCAATCGGGCTAAGCGTTGCTCAACAAAGCGCAAGAAGGTATCTAGTTTTTTAGAACTTTCTCGTTTTACGCGATACAGTGCGCCTAAAGTTTTTTGTTCTCGTGGTAACTCAGGCAATAGTTCAACAAAACCTCCGGATGCAATGTCTTTTTGACAAAAGTAGGATGGCAACATACCAATCCCAATACCGGCAAGAACCGCCTCTCTGATATGAAATCGATTGTTAGCAATTAGGTTACCAGTAAAAGTATATTGAGGACCATTGTCTTGTACCCATGAATTTTCGAGTACTGAATGACGGGTGAGTAATACATTGTGCTGAGCTAGGCAATCAAGACTGTTTGGCGTGCCACAACGTATTAAATACTCTGGTGAAGCAACAAATAACAGCTTCACTTTGAGTAGACTCACACAATAAAATGGACTGTCGGGGAGTGTGTGCCATGTACGAAATGCAATGTCTATGTTCTCTTCAATCAAGTCTAAATGGGAGGCGGTAAATATGAGCTCTAGCTCAAAATCTGGATAAGATTTTAGAAAATCATTACAGATTTGGCTAAATAGCATGCGGCCTAAAGTATTCGGAAAAGTAACGCGTAGTTTGCCTTTTGGCGCACTGCTTAACTCTTCTAATTCCTCTTCGAGAGAGCGAAAGCCCTCAAGTAAAGCTTGTGCGCGTTTATACACGAGCTTACCTTCGTCGGTAGTTGATAGTGCTCGTGTGGTGCGCAGCAATAAGGTTTTACCTAAATGGCTTTCAAGTTGTGATACCGCTTTACTAACCGAAGAGTTAGGTAAATCAAGGTGCCGAGCTGCTTTTGAAAATGAACCTTTTTCAATTACTTGGCAAAATACATTGAGCAAGTGATGCTTGTCCCATTCTCGTCGCATAGGTACCCTTTATTATTTCCATAAAAGAAAAAGAGACTTTCTTTTTTACATCTATATTTTCTTTATAGCATAAATATAATGTGTACGTAATTCAATAGGAATACCAAGGAGCTAATATGATAGAGCAGCAATGTTATTGTGCGGAAGTAAAATATCAAGTGTTGTCCGATTACGTGCCAGTGTACAGTGAGCATGATAACTTGTGCTTTATACATGCTGTCGGATTAGTGAATGATCCCAAAAAATGCGTAAAGAGGTATGTGCAAAGGGCTGAGGGAGCATTTGAACATGCGTTTTGCGGCCAATGTGGTTGTCCAATTTATCAAATTAATGAAAAAGGCGAAGTAAAGTACTGTATTTGGCAAACAAGTACAGTACATAAAGGTCTTTATAGTGGTGCAATGCAGTTTGGTTTGTAAGACAAATTTTGCCTGTGAGCACGCAGTTTAGGTGTTCTCAGACAAGGGGATTGCATCAAAATGGACTTCTTCTAGGCCGTTTCGATTTGCTAAAAATGCGCGAATGTTTTGGTGATCAATTGCATCAGGGTGAGCTAATACATCTTTTCTATAATAGTCGCCAAAGCAATGTAATGTTTGTTGTTTAGTTAGATTATGTAATTGGGCAAAGGAAAAAATTTTACATGATCCCGAGTTTGTACCGGCCTCGTTGTGCACACCACTGTTTTTAAATGAAGTGGCTGTAAAATGATACAAGCTGTCTATTACGCTCATAGTTTGTGTGAAAGAGACTGAATCAGGATTGTCTTTTAAAGATTGCAATAATGCGTCTAGTTTCATGCTATTACCCTAAAATTATGATGATATAAGCATACAATAGAAGGGTATAAATGTTGAGTGAAATATCTCAATAATGGCCACAGCAGCTTGATACTGTGGCCAGTGTTTTAGTCTTGAATCACTGATACATCACCAGTGGTTGAGTCATATACCAATCGCATAGATGCATCGTCGTTTAAGCTGTAAGTACACAAACCATTTTGTGCACTGGCTACTTTGTAGTCGCCATCTGTCGTAGAGTAATACCATTTAGTTGAACCATCGGCTTTTTTGCCCCCAGCACCACTTTGATTCAGCGTGTATTGGTGGTCCAGAAAGTTATTCCACATCCTTGCACAGCGGTTTGCATTAGGGTGCTTGGTTATTTTGTTGTGATTTCCGCCTTGGTCTTTAGACTCTACCGGAAAACCAGCTGCATTAAAGTTAAACGAGCCGTCTCTAAACCCTTCAACATTGGCTATTGCACCATTGAGTGCATTATCAAGGTAATATTGGTGTGCAGCATTTACACCATTACGGTATAAATTATCAATACTTATCAAACGATTTCCGCAACCATTCACATAGGTCAAGTCAGCCATATGCCTTGGGCCATCCATCAGATAAGCGGCCTGTGCCGTATTTACATCAAGCGTATAGATCTTTGCATTTTCATTGGCATTGCGTGCCGAAACATAGAGGGTACCGTCGCTGCCAATCGCTAAGCCAGACGCCCAATTGAGACCATGCTCCCCAATTTTGTCTAATGTCATGTCGTTTTCATTGAGCATGTACAGTGATTTTGCGTTCAATACATATACAATATTGCCATCATTGGAGTAAGCAATATCGCCATGTTTAAAATCTGCATAGCTGGCATCGCTAGTTTGCATTTTCCCCATGACTGTTTTTACACCCGTTATAGCATCAAATTGATACATGTAAGTTTGACTCGTAGCCAGTAAGTAGCTGCCATCAGGTGACATTGCAGAGCGCTTAATCGTATACGAGGTCGTATCTGCTAATGTGCGCTGTTGCCCAGTTGATAAGTCAAATGCATAAAGCTTTGATGCTCTGGTATTACTGTCCACTTTCTCCATCATATATAGGGTATTACCAAAACTTGCGATATTGCTTGCGGCAGTAGTAGTACCTGATAGTAAAGTGAATGATAAATTGGCCGTGTCCAAATGATACAAACTTCCTTGTTCACTTTGCCCTGTGCGGTCGATCGCAATTAACCCAGATAAACATGCATTGTCGTCCGCAGCCATGCTTACTGTGCTCAGTGCGACGGCACTCATCAAGGCACACTGTAGTGACGTTTTGGTTAAGGTTTGTGTCATATTTGACTCCTAATAAGTCTGCTATTTAAGCAGTGTTTACTTTGTATTTACTTACTAAAAGCAAATTTCACGCCATCGCACCCTAAAAGTACAACTAAAGTACTAAGTTTGTGATATTTAGAAATTAACGTTAGCGAATACAGTAGGTTACTGAGTACACATAATATAAATTTAAGCGTATATTCTTTGTACTCTGGGTAAAGCAGTATATTTACTTTGTTTTAGATTCTGAACATGTTAAAAATTCATTGCAAAGTGCGATCATGTCTATACTTATCTTTGCAAAATGCGAATGATGTGATAGCTGAGTGTCTGTAATAGGACCTATTTTGACATGTGTCAAATAACTATTACCCGAGCATAGTTATGAGAGCAGAGGGTTATAAAACTTGTATAGTATCAACTGCCGGTGGTGACTTTGCTGTATAAGTATTGCGCTTAATTAACCTCAGGTTTGGATAAGGGTTTTGGAATAGAAAATGTTTTGAAAACAAACTTACGTACAATCCAATGATGATATTTTGTTCAATATCAAGGCGCTTTTATACAGTAATAGCGGGCTATTACAAATGAAAGCAACGCCGAGAGTGAGAAAAATAGCTTTATTGGACAAATTCGCTTATCCAGAGCTGAGGTTAATTAATGAGTTTAAAACACGTCGTTGCTTTTCAACTTGATGGATTAAGTTAAAAAGCGATCACGTCGTGTTACTTACCAAGCAGGCTATAAAAAACCTAATCTCAGCGCTGCTTCGAGTGTGTTCTCATTAATTCAGCGACAGAATCTTGGCCCTTAGTCATTAAGCTTTTGATCACTTGCTGTCTAATGTGACTGGGTTTATTTTGGCTTAGCTTAAATACGCCTGTGCACTGTAAGGGTTTGATGCGTAAAAAGCGAATGTGTTTGAACATAGCATTTACCAATTGGTCATCCAGATCTGCTACTTGCCATGGCGTATCAAAGCCACGTTCAAAGTGATCAGTTAGCGTATTCATCGCAGCAAGTTGCGCTTGCGGTTCAGTGATTAATTCCAAAATGCCTTCAACTTCGACTGTGGCGTACAGCCAGCTTGGCAAGGTTTCATTATTACAGTGATTTGGGGATAAATACGCGTTTGGTCCATTAAACAATAGTTTAACGCTTTTACTTACTTGCAAAGTGAGAGGGTTGTTTGCTGTAACATGGCAAATAAAGTGCGAACAAGTTTCATCAAATAGCATTGGAATTTGACACGTATTATTAAGCGCCGTGTTTGGGTCAGCACTGAGTATGGTTGCCAGTGGGTACTGGGCCATAAGGTGATATAAGTCGGTTTCATTCACTTCGGTAAATGGCTTAGGGGGATAATTCATAGGCGGCTTTCCAAGAAACGTTTAACCTCAGGCCAGGTATCATCGGTGATACTATGAATCGCTGAGTTACGAAATGTTCCGTCGGGGGATAAACGGTTTTTATAGGCAATGCCTTCTAATTTTGCACCTAAACGCAAGATAGCTGAGCGCGACTTGTCATTTTTTTCATTGGTACATATGGTCACACGTACTAAGTTAAGCTGCTCAAATGCATAAGTTAATATCAGATGTTTCGCATGCGTATTAACGTAACTTCTTTGCCATGGAACACCAATAAATGTGTGGCCTACCTCAGCACTTAAATTATGACTATCTAGTCTAAACAAGCGAGTGGTACCTACCACGGTGTGTGTGTCGATGTCGATGATGGCAAACGTTAATTGTGCTTGTGGGTTGAACTTAGCGTTGTCGTCTAACCAAGTTTGTAGTGTGCTTGGTGACCGGCAGTAATTGGTGGGTACCCAGCGCCAAATACTGGCATCTTGTCCTGCTATTAACAGCTGCTTAAGGTGCTTCTGAGCAATTGGTTCAAGTGTTATTTTGTGGCTTGATAGTGTCGTTGGAGTAAGCATAATATCTTCCTGAATCTGTTTTATACTGAGTAATTTACGACATTCTGGTTGTATATATACAACCAGAATGAAGAAATGATATAGACCAGATTAAAAGCCTCACACCTCGATACTGGTTTCATTGCTCCAGTCATCTGGTATGGTAGATAACAACAAATTGAATCAATGTATTAGACCAATGAATCCAATTAGTATTGAATTTACTTCGATAGGGCCGGCACGTTATTTACAACTGGCAAAAGCGCTTAGAAAAGCCATCAAATCTGGTGATTTAGTACCGGGTACAAAACTCAGCTCGGCACGCAAAATGGCTGACATATACGCTTTGAATCGCCATACGGTAATGAACGCATTGCAAATACTGGTAGCCGAAGGCTGGTTGGAGTCTCGTCAGCGTGCAGGGTATTTTGTGACAAATAGCCTACCCATAGATTCAAGTGTTACACGCAGTGAGAATAAACACACTCAATCCGAAGGAGGGCGTGAATACAGCACTTACCAGTTTAGTTTTGCGAACGACATTAAATTTCAAAAGGCGATGTCATTGGCCGATTATCAATATAATTTTGCTGGTGGCTTGCCTGATCTGGCCGCGTTTCCATTTGCAGAATTCAAACGGGCGACAAGCAGTGCTTGTCAGCGACTCAATACCAATTTACTTCATTATGGTGAAGCAGCTGGGGTGCCCGAGTTAAAGTCACAAATTTTGGCTTATTTGCACCGAGCCCGTAATTTGAATGCAAAGGAGCTATTGATCTGTAATGGCTCGCAAGAAGCTTTGTTCATAATTGCAAAAGCATTTGTTAAACAGGGAGACTTTATTGCTGTCGAAACATTAGGTTATCCGCCGGCTCGCAAAGTATTTTCAGCATGTGGTGCATCTTTAATTGATATTCATCAGGATGAAGAAGGTTTATGTGTGGATGATTTAGCCATGCAGCTTAAGCAATATCCGATAAAATTATTGTACTTAACGCCGCTTCATCAATATCCAACAACAGTCACACTGTCGATGACTCGGCGTATGCAAATTTATCAATTGTGCTACGAACATGGTGTTGCAATTATAGAAGATGACTATGATCACGAATTTCATTATCGATGTCATCCGGTTGCGCCTTTGGCATCCGATGACCCCGCAGGCATTGTAATTTACGTATCGACCTTTTCAAAATTGATGTTTGCAGGCGCAAGGCTTGGCTACGTGACATGTAGTTCAGGGATCATGGCGCAATTACAAGCCATTAAACAGTTGATTAATCATAAAAATGATGTATTGACGCAATTATCGGTTGCTCAGTGGATGAAAGAAGGTGGGTTTGAGCGTCATTCAAAACGCATGACCAAATTGTATAAGCAGAAATACGCTCACCTCGATAGTTTGCTTAAGTCATATCAATTAAAAGGATATCCAATTACCTATGATAAACCTGATGGTGGTATGGCAATGTGGGTGAACATGGGGGTCAATGTCAGCAAGTTAAAAGAAAGCGTCAAGTCACACGGTGTTTATGTGCAAACTCAAACTGAATTCTACTTTAATGAGAGTAGTCGTTCGCTAAACTTGGCTGAGAATAAACATACTCACCTTCGCCTTGGTTTTGCAGGCCAATCATGTGAAAACGCCAGTCATGGATTAAAAATAATTATTGAGCAATTGTATCATTCATGAGCATGTTAAAGCGCACTTTTCAGATCAAGTAAGTCTTGTGACAATGCCGTTTTTAATTGCCGGTTCATAAAAGGGGAAAATACCCAGTTGAGTATTTTCGACAGTGTTGTATGTGCTTCTGCCCTAAAATGCATTGTTAGTTCACACCCTTTGGACTTTTCTATAATTTCTAACGTTGTAATATAAATACAGCCATGGCTTTGGGCGCATGTGGTGTAATATTTGTTGGTTTGTGCGCTGGTGATCCACATGGTTTCTGTGGCGTCTTTACCAAACATGGTGCGTGTTTCTTGCCACTTTAGGCCAATCAACCCTGAACTAGGTCGGGATAATACACGCAAGGTTTTAATGGCGCGTATGCGTTGTTGTGCGCCGTCGATGTCGGTAATGATAGACCATACATGCTCGGCTTTGGCGGGGAAAAACGCACTGACACTGACTTTCATAACAGGGTTACTCGGCAGGTTACTTAATGTCAGTGTAGTTGATTAGTAAGCTAATTGGATGATAATTTTTGCATTTTCCACTGTGATTGATTAGGTGTCAAAATAAAGACTTTACTAAATTGATTTTCGTTAATTGTCACAATGTGACCACTTAATAGCTTTATGAGCGCCGGCGTTGTATTACTGTGACCAGCAATCGCTACCGTGCCTGTGAGTTTTCGTATATTGTCAGCGAATGTACTCAGATCATGCGGCTCATAGTGGGTAACGGGTAGAGCAACTTTTTTAGCCAGCGGTAAAATCGTTTGCTGCGTGCGGTTATAATTGGTACTAAACAAATGTTTAGGCGCATAGGATTGCACCATCGTCGCTAATCGCTTAGCGCGTTCTTGACCTTTGGCTGTGAGGTGTGGGTCTTTCCCTTGCATTTTTTCTGCATGTCGAAATAAAATAATGTGCTCAGGCTGTGAAAAAGCGTGCCAAGTTGTTAATGTACACAGCAATCCGATGAGTATAATTTTCATGATATGAAACGTAAGCTTGTTGATTTTTAGAGACTTTACCAAAGAGAAAAGCGTGAAGCAAATAGGCAGGTTTCCCTGCCAAAGTGCGTAACTTTATCTTTAACATCAGAAATTTAATAATGAATAAATAGCTTGCGTTTGATGCTGTGTGTTGAGTGTGTGAAGTAGTGCCTCACTTGGTTCGAACAAATCAGAGTCATTTAGAGTAACCTGCAATAGATCTTCAGCAATCGTGTTATTGCTAAGCAATGGATGTTCAGGGTTATAAACAATGAATAGTGCACAGCAACTCGCTGCAAATAGTTGTGTATATTGTTTGGTTATCGCAAAGCGAGCGATACTTGTTGGTTCGTTTTGTTCACTATGTTGAAGCGTTTGTACGCAATCGCACCAGTTTAAAATTTGCTGTTTCAGGACTGCGAATTGCTGCGCTAAAGACGCGGTTACCGTATGTTCATGGAGTTGCTCGGTGATGGCGAGAAATGACGATAGAACCGGATCATTACCCATGTTATTTATTGATAAATCATGGCTATCAAGGTTTGCTACTGGTTTGGTGGTATCTAGGCTGAACCACAGCTCTAAGTCTTGATGAAGCTCCACTTGAGCCAGCAATTTGGCTGCAATGGCATTAGTTTGTGACGATATCAACCCGAGATTCAACTGACTACTGCCATCAAACAAAGAGACAACGGCATTGTCCCTTTGCATTTTTTGAAATATACCCGCTTGGTACTCTTCACGTAAATAATACCGAGCGCCTAAAATGACTTTTAGTTCGTCAATCGCTAACTCAGTGGTTTTAGGCACCCAATATTTACAACATGCAGAATAGACGCTTAAACTTTTACTGGCATAACTAATGGCTTTACTACTGGCTAAAGACACCATTTCAGCAACAATTAGCTTCGCAAAACTGCGGCCAAGACCTTGCTTCACCGTTGGCATATCAAGTACGGTTTTTTGGTATAAAGCGCGGGACTTTGCAAAGTCATACGTTAAGCGTAAACAGGTATCAAAAGCCCCCAATGAAAAGCCTGCACATAATATGCGTGAAATTTGCAATGCTTTAAGCACGCCATACATACCGGGTTCATTGGTTTCAATCAGTGCTGACTTGGGCACTTTTGTGTTATTGAAACGAACTCCACTGATATCTGCGCATCGGATCCCATGAGTGTTAATTTTCTCGATTGCTTCATAATCAGTAAGCTGAGTTTTATCTAGTAGAAATACTGCAAGCGATTCACGTTGATTGCTATCGTATTTGCGAACCAGAATAGTCATAGTGTGGCCCTCAGTTGCATTGTTGATAAGCCACTTTTCGCCATGTAGCAGGTAACCATCGGTGCAGGGCGTCGCACTGACTTCACTGGCCAATAAGTTACTGCCATGGCGTTTTTCGGTGAGCGCCAAGCAGCCTAAATGGCCTTCGAGTATATGTTTAGCTAATTGCTTTTTTTGCGTCTGATTAGCACATAACCAAATAGGCAGTGCACCTAACATGGTTTGCCCAGTTGCAATGGCTGCGGTCAAATCTCGACGAGAGAGTGCTCTGCACATAAGCAGTAGCTCTGAAAACTCACCTAATTGCCCCCCCAACTCTTGTGGAACAAAGTAGCGAAAATACCCGATGTGGGTTAAATAACTGATATATTCTTCTGGAAATTGCTGTGTTTCATCCAGCGCGACAGACCGTGCAAAGTGAATGGTATTGCTCGCATCGGTTGGGTCGCCGAGGGTGTTTTCAAGTAACTGAACATGATGTAAAAAATCAGGAGTAAGATGCGTCATAATTAGGTTCTAATAATAAAATATCGTGTTGATGAAGTTGCCACGCCTGATATTGCCAATGCGTGATTTGTGTGTAGAGATTGTTGTTAATGATGATGTTATTTGGTTGCCATTTTACAACGGAAACAGCTTGACAAAATGTAAGGAAAGGGCCATGCCCAATAGCTTTGTAAAGCGCTTCTTTAATACACCATAACTGGGTTGCCGTGCGTTTTCCCAGTGTACTCAAACATACTTGTTCACCGGGAGTTAGCCAAGGAGCGGGTGTGTTATTAAACCTTGACTGGTGTTCGGTATCAATGCCGAATGTGCCAGTACACAGTGCCGCAATGGCCAACTCAGCGGTGTGACTGAGGCCTACTGGTAGACCAGAAACTGCACAAAAAGGGGCGCCTTTATTATTCTTAATTAATGATAATTGATGGGTCTTTAGATGAGAGTGAACGTGGTTTTTTAATAACCATTTGGCACTAAGACGCGCACCGAGCCAGCGCAGAGCCGGTTGTTTGAATGTAAAGTCATGATATGTGGCAAGCTCATCATCAGATAAATGTGACATGAGCTGTAGCTTCATAGCAGGGACCATTAACCGCAGCTTTAACTGCGGTAAATGGAGTGCATAGACCTCATGTGTGGGAGATGATTTAAGTTGCGTAAGCATATTAGATGATCACCATTGATAACCCGGCATGAGCTCATCTGCGTGGATGGTTTCCACCACATCTGCCATTTGTGTGAATCTTTCGACTAGAGACTGAAACAAAGGAGTATGGGTTTCTAACTCGAATTCAGCCAATGACGTGACGGATACAACTTCTACATAGTCATAATCTAGGTTATGTACTTTACTCACCACAAAACGTTTTACGGTTTGTAAATCACGACATGCGACGTAATCCGTGTCTGTGACCCACTGTTCAAATTGCGCTCTATGTGCGGTTGATTTCAGTTTTATTTTATCGATAATAATCGGCATTTAATCTTCCTTATCTACAATTACCAGCCCTCTATGGGCATCAATAGTGACTACGTCTGCGGTGTTGATCAGGGTGCTGGCGTGGTGGGTATTTACCACACACGGAATCCCAAATTCACGGGCGACAATTGAACTATGAGATAGCATTGAGCCAATATCCGTAACAACCGCACTGGCAAGTGCAAACAGTGGGGTCCACGAGGCATCGGTGAAGGGCGCAACCAGGATATCGCCTTTTTGAAAGTCGCTGGCTTGGGTTGCTAAATCGGTGATCACGCAGGCACGTGCTCTGCAAAAACCTTCTGAGGTCGTTAACCCCTGTAACGACGTTAAGCTCGGATCAAAAATAAGATCAGGTTGACTGTTAGGTTGACCAATGAAAGTCAGCGGCGGCTCTGGTTGTGTTTGCCATTGCAGGTATTGCGTGCGGTGCTTATTAAGTTGCGTTTGATCGACGAGGTGTTCGGCTGTGCAGCGCTTGTCTAAGTATTTAATGATGTTTTCAAAATCGAGATACGCGACGTCGTCAAGATGGGTTAACAGTCCTTTTTGCATTAAACGTCTGGCGACTTCATACACTACGCGACGAATTAACCAAATTGAGGTGGTCATACTCATGCGTGTTTCTTCGCGTAATTTGGCACATCCACAATATAGTGAAATAACTCGGTTAATTGTAAAACGCTGTGTCCAGCTCAGTTCATTCAGTAGATCACGACTGATTTTTTGCTGTTTTTGTGTTTGTTCAGCCAAGGCACCATCGACTTCATAGCCTTGTTTTAGATAGAGCTTTATCATTTGTAGCACGTAGGTTCTATCGTCTAACCAACGTGGGTTTGTGAGTTCCATTTCTTCACGGCCACGTACACCATTATCGCGCATAAAATTGGCCAAAGGGCCTTGCGAAAATCTCAGTCCGAGTGAGGTCGTGGTGAGGAAGTCTTCAATTTCAGAAATCGTTTTGTTCGTAAATACATCTTTAACCTGAGGCCATGCATTTAGTATTTTACACAATTGCCAAAGCTCTTGTGCACTGGCGACGGTTCGCAAGTTTGACATGTCACCTTTAATTTTATTTTGTAGGTGCTTACTTTTATCACCTAACCATTTAGCACTGAGCTCTTCCAATAACCCATAACAGGCAAACGCATTGATATAATAGGGTAAATAACCTTCGTGCATGGTTTTAAAATACGTTAAGCAATGTGTAAATTCATTGTTGAGTGCTTCGTGAGACAACGCGGTAATATCTTGAACTTGGACTCGATCAAACTCTTCAAAACGTGATGCTATCATTGATTTGGCACGACGTTTTGCTTGAAAAAATTCTTTAACATTTTGCTTGATCCAATACTTTAAACACTGTTTAGGTGTCATATCGGGATGGCTGTGAGCGGTACCATAGGGGTTTTCATATCCAGTTAGGTCGATGGCTTCACTACTAAAACGTGCTAAAAATGGGGTTTGATCTGCTCCGACAGGAGTTTGAGATAGCTGCCACGCTGTATACGATACGTTTAAATAAACGTGACCTTTGTAATAAGCGATAGTTTCATTGGCTTCACCGAGATCCAGTAAACCAAGCTTTTTACCGCAATCAATGTGTACACGGGTTTGATAGTACTGGGCAAATGACAGTCCCAATGGTGTCATACGACCGGTAAATATTTCACCAATGTCCATACGAGACCAGAGAATGTCTTTTTGTACGTGCATTGATTTATTACCTAAATAAAAAGGCTCTGGTTTCACTTTTTGACTGGTAATAGGTCGACTTTGTAGTAGCCAGACTTTGCCGTCACTGATTGTCCACTCGACATCTTGCGGACGGCCAAAATAAGACTCGACTTGACGGAGCACACTATACAGAGCTTGTTGATCAATATGGTTGAGTACTGGCTCATTTTGTAAAGTTGGTGGAACTGAAAGCTTTTTTATATCGCCATTAAGATAAACGACTTGATGTTGCTTTGGCTGGGTTGCATGCGCAATTAACTCGCCATGCGTTTTATCAATATGATAACTATCACTGCTCACTTGGCCTGAAACTAGCCCTTCACATAAACCGTAACAGCCTTCAATAATAAATGCACTTTGTTCGAGTGTGGTTGGGTGTTGGCCAAATGCCACTCCGGATACATCACCAAATTGCATTTGCTGGACAACTACAGCAATTTTTGGTAGCTCAGTTGCTTGGCCCAAGGTTTGTCGATATTGAAATGCGGCGTCACTCAATGCCGAAGCCCAACAAGCTTTAACTGCTTGTAATATATTGTCGGTGCCTTCTACTGCAAGTTTAGTCAGGTGTTGGCCTGCAAATGAGTGGCTTTCGCTGTCTTCATCCGTTGCAGAAGAACGCACTGCAACAGGACCAATTAATAGGGATGCGGCATTACAGACTTGCTCGGCGATATGCTCTGGTATACTGGCGGTCAAAATAGCCTCAGCCAGTGCGCGCCACTGTGTCGCGCCCTGGGTCAGATCAAAGTGTACGAGTAGCTGAGTTTGCTCAAGAAATTCTTCAAATAATGCGACAGTGATGCAGTAGCCATTGGGGACTGGTAAGCCTGCATTGTGCATCGCAATTAGTGACGCACCTTTACCACCTACCTGTTCGGCACGCGCACTGCGTCGAGTATCAAAATGAATAATGCCCTCACAGAGCGGTTGTTTAATGGCAAGAGAATGAATTGTCATGTGTATGTCCTTACGCAAGAAGTAACTTATTTTTGTGCCAAAAATGCAAAGTAGCTTTCACCGGGCATTAAGCGTTTACTGTTGACTTGAGAAAAGCCTGTGCGAGTGAGTGAGCGTTTAAGCTGTTCAACATCAGGTAATGCTCCGCCAATATCGCTTAAGCTGAACCAGAGGTTTAACGCCGTGATGGCGCTACTGCCACCTTGGCAACTGGTGGTCATGAGTAGCTGTCCACCCGGTTTGAGAAGCGAGAGGGCTTTGGCTAGCACTGCTTGTCGCTGGCTCTCAGTGAAGTAATAAATATTGTTATGTAACGTGATCAGGTCATATTGTGATTCGCCTTGTAAGTCAAAGAATGATTTATGGCGTAAATCGACACTTTTGATACCGTGCTTAATTAAGGTTTGATTAGCGTGGGCAACAACATCAGCTTGATAATCAATTGCGGTAATATCGCAACTGTTAAGACGTTTACTGAGGTACACTAAATACTTGCCAGCACCACACCCGACTTCTAAAATAGCCTTCGGTTGAGGTTGCTTTTTTAGTCCCCATTCGATGGCTTCTTCCACGAAAGGTTCTAAAATTTGGGATGACTGGGCAATCACTTTACCGTCTTGATCTGAGAGTTGGTAAGCGTTGTTTTGTTTCATTCGAGTTGGGGCACTCAGTAGCGCGTCATAATGATAACGAATGGCTTCTTCGAACATGGCCGCTGCAATTTGATTTTCTTGTTTAGCTAAGTGACGACTTAGTTTACCTTTTAAACGATATCGGCCTGCGCTAAATCCAAGCTCACCTAAACGTACACCACATTCTAACCAAGCCTCAAGCGCATCTCGTTTATTGTCTTCAATGGTGAGTTGCTGCTGTAACTGGTCTAAGCTTTGTTCTGCTTGACTCAAACTGTTGAGTAAACCACTGGAGTTTGCTGCGGTGACAAAGCTGGTTCGATATACGGTATCTACTTGCTTTCCAAGGCGCAGGAACGCAAAGATATTTTTATCAAAGATGAGCTTTCTTAAAGTGCTTAGTTGCATCATTTATCCTTAAAAATAGTAACGGATCCCAAACTGCAAAAGATCTGAAAACTGTTCAAATTCACTGTTTCTTTGCCCTTTCTGTGGGGTATAGGCCAGCGCGAGTCGTATTTGTAGGTTGTCACTTGCAGAATGGGTAATTACGGCTGAAATGTTAACGTGGTTGTCAATTAGGTTTTGGATTGCCAATAATTCATAGCGAGTTAAATCGCTCCATTCATCAGTGAAAGAAACCGCCATGTAACGCTTAGCAATTCCGAGGTTGGAAATGTTGCTTTGTGCGTAACGTTTTTGCCAAAGCAGATAATCAGAAGCAGTTTCGGCTGCCAGCGTTTGTTGAGTCCATTCGATGGTCAACATGCCATTGGCACCGAGTTTCCTACTTAACCCTAGCAGCATGCGTTGCTGGGATGATTGCTCAAAAAGTTGTTTACTGGTTTGTGATAAATCACCGTATAAGTACTCGGCATATGCATCAACGTTGAGCCAGTTGATGAAATGCTGTGTACTCAAAGAGGCGTATTGCTGTGACTCTCGGTTTGCCAGAGTCAGCAGCCAAACACCCTGCTGTAAGCTTCCCTTTAGCGTTTGTAGCAGGTTGACGTGGCCATTATTATTTACAGTGATAACGCTCTGAGTTTGTACTGTATTGGGGAAGAAATAGTCGTATTTAATGGCATCTACGCCTGACTTGTATAGCCTATCCAAATCGAAGATGTTAAATGCCCCAAGCGGGTCAATTGGTGAAAAAATCCGACCCAGACCAATCGTGATCGGCTGTCGACCAAGCGTGAGGCTGCTACGAGAAAAGCGGCGTTGCCAGTAACTCCAATCAAGCTGTCCGAGCCATTGATGATGGCTGTGTTCATCTTGCCATGTCGCATCGAGTTTACGGTCAACAACTGGTGACGGTGTGAACATGGATAATGCCGATTGATTATCCACGTAATCGAAATCAATTTGTGCATGATTTACCCACTCGCCTTGCAAAAGGTACGACTGCGATTCTAATCGGACGAATTGATTGGAGCCAAGTGCAGCGCGGTCATGGCCATCAATGGCAACGATATTAGCTTCATACACGCCAGACCACATGGGTGCTGGCGTGCTTTGTGATTCTAATAGCAGCTCAAAGTCATCTTCGAACGCGGTGCTGGTAACCTGCATTAATATGCAGGTACTGATGAGTGCTTTTTTTATCACGATGGGATTGCCGCCGGCGAATGTGTCGATGAGATATGTTGCAATTGTTCGTCACGGATGACTTTGCCATCTTGTAGATGAATAACGCGGTGTGCACGTTCGATAACACGGGGATCATGAGAGCTGAATATAAACGTGATCCCTTGCTTTTGGTTCAAGGACACCATGAGATCCAGTAAGCTTTCGGTGGCGCGTGAGTCTAGGTTTGCTGTAGGTTCATCTGCAATGACTAACAAAGGCTTCGCTGCAATAGCGCGTGCAACGGCTACGCGCTGTTGTTGACCGCCACTGAGTTGGGCTGGGAAGCGGTCTTTAAATTCACCTAACCCAACGGCTTCAAGCGTTTCTATGGCGCGTTGTTTTCTTTGCTTTTTATCGATACCAGAGAATTCCATTATCATTTCAGTATTCTCCAAAGCAGTTAGGACAGGCATTAAGTTATATGCCTGAAATACAAAGCCAATTTTTTCTCGGCGGATGTCTGCCAATTTATTATTACTGAATTTAGCAACCTCTTTGTTATCAAATTGATAGGTTCCATTTGTAGGCTGATCTAACATACCAATAATATTGAGCAGGGTGGATTTCCCTGAACCTGAAGGCCCTGCGATAACTGTGAATTCGCCTTGTTTAACCGTCAAATCTATCTCTTTGAGACAGTGAAAAGATTGGTGCTTGTCGGCAAAAACTTTATTAATTTTATTAAGAGTGATCATGATTATTCCTTTAGGCATCTTGGGTTGCAGCAAGCGGTGAACGGTGACCTGCACGGATCGCAGGGATCAAAGTAACAACAAGAGTAAGTAGAAAAACAAATAGAACGCTAAGTGATAGTTTGCTTGCGTCTAATATTGAGTAAAATTTGTCAGGTAATAATACCCCACCTGCTTCCATTGCAGTGCCAAAAACCTCTTTAAAGTCTAGACCTTGCGTTGCAAAGTGGTGATGTCCCCACAAACCTAAAGCAAGACCAAGCGTGAGAGAAAAAGCACTGAGATAAACCGCTTCTAGTAGCACAATTTTTGATACGGTACTGGGCCTTGAACCAAGTGCTATCATCATTGTGAATTCTTTTTTCCGTTTAAAAGTCGACATCAACACCGTATTCAAGATACCAACCGCGACTACGACATAGACGATAAGCATCAGTAGGTACATACCAGCAGCATCGAGCGTGACGGCCGAATAGAGTTCGGGAGCGGCAGTTTGCCATGGTGATATGTTCACATGATTGAATGACGTTTGAAGTTGCGTGGTGGTGTGGGCTAAGCTTTCAGGTGTTTCTAGACTGTATAGACTAATTTGACTGACTTGATCTGGTACCCCTAACAGTGCTTGCAAAGTGTGTAGCGGGACCTCAGCCCAGAATGTATCGAGCTCATGTAAGCCGGTTTTGAAAATACCGGCTACCACAAATGCTGCGCGGGATAAATCGGCGCCACTGGCTGGTTTAGCTGTGATTGTGACTGTATCTCCAACACGTACTTCCAAGTTATTAGCCAAGGTTTCGCCTATGACAATGCCATCAAGGTGGTGGAACGTTTTACTTTGGGGGAACTCAGCGAGCGTTTTCCCTTTAGTGATGGCTCTTTGGTCAGCAATGGCTGACATTTTGACTTCTTTGGCAGGCTCTACACCAGAAATGGTTAATGCAACACCATGGCGGCCAGCTTGAATGAGTGCATCGACGCGTAATCGTGAAACGGCAGTCAACTCTGGTTTATTTTGCCGTATTTGTTGAATTAACTGGTTTGGTTGAACGATTAAATGCTGTAATGATGGGTCATCACTAAAGGATTTATGCTGCACGATGATATGCCCTAAGCCCATGCGTACGCCAATATCAATCATGGCCTTATGGCCTCCATCAGAGAGGCCCATAAATAAAACCATCATGCTAAAAGCAAAAACAATGATAACCGACGTTAAGCATGAACGGCGTTTATTTCTAAGTAAGTTTCGTAATGCGAGCTTATGTATCATGAGCTTCTCATTCCTTGTGCTGGTATTAATTTTGCGGCAGACAAAGCAGGGTATAGCGCGGCGAGCAATGCGATGATGAACATGACAAATACAGGAGTGAATAAGTTATCTAATGTTAATTTTGCTTTAAGTGCGGTGGTCATACCCACACCCGCCAAGCTAAATTCACCAAATTGGCTAATATCCCAACCATACTGTTGTAAATAGCTACCCAGCGTAATTCCCATGATAAGCCCAGCAATTGATGCGATAAGCGTAAGTAGTAAGGTTTCTATTGTCACCACCCACACAACATTACTGCCTTTTAGACCAAGCGCTTTGAGCAGGCACAGTTCTTTTTTGCGTTCCATCACACTGACCAGCATTGCATTCATTACTCCGACGCCAGCGATTAAGAAAATGATAAACACCAACGTGCCCATGAGCGCTTGATTTGACTGGATCAAGGCCAGTATATCTGGGCGTAACTGTGACCAAGTTTGTACGGTTAATGGTTGCTTATGCTCTGCAATAACCGGAGTGAGGGCATTCTGTGTACGTGCCACTGTGGTTAAGTCATATGTTTTGATGGCAATTTCATGACTTTGTTTGGGCAGCTGCAACAGTTTTTGTAGGTCATTTAAATGAAATATAATTCGAGTTCGATCTATAAGATCAGTACCCTGACGACTGGTACCAGCTACTTCTAGCTGTAACGATTGTTGGGCTCCCATTGATGTTTCATACAATAACGTAACAACATCCCCTATATTGGCTTGTAAATTTCTTGCCAATTTCACACCTAAAATAACCTTTGGTGGCACATCCGGTAACGGTGCGAGTGTGTCAATCAGTTGATTGGTGTGTTGTTGAGTTGATGAGGTATTCGAAGATAAGCCATCTAATTCAGCAAATGCGGCAACGACAGCTTGTGCAGTTAATTGTTCATCTAAGCGTAGTTGTGCATCGGTCAATGGACGACTTAATGGCCAAGGAGTCGGTTTGCTTAAAAATTCACCGCTGACCATTTGTTGTGCCAATGTTGTGACTAAACGCTCGTGCTGAGGTTCAACACCGAACAAACTAACACCCACAGATTTATCATTTTTACTGAGATAGCCAAAACTATATAATCTCGCCGCGACGGCAGAAATATCTTTACGGGCGCGCAAGACGTTGAGCAGCTCGGTGTCGTGAGAAATGGTTTGCTGTAATTGGCGTTTTGCTAAATAGTCCTGCTGGTGGATTTGTAGATGTCCGACCTGTCCTGCGGTAGTCCCAGTGACTAAATCATGACTTAATCCATCCATGATGGCTAAGGTGGTGATACAAAAGCCAATACCTAAAGTGATCCCCAATGCGGTCACTGTACTACGTTTGCGGTTCCGTAGTAGATTTCGCCAAGCGAGTTTTATAAATAGTCTCATGTTTTGCCCTTATAAAAATGCTTGTTCTGAAAACTTACTTGCAGCGAGGTCAGTGTTAAATTTAATTTTTTGATAGTGCATACGGGTGAACTCTTGAGGTTTATCACTGACTCGCATTTCCATCACGGTGGGTACCAACATGCCATCCATATTTTTTACTTCTGAATAGGTCAATGTGCGTTCTGGATGCTTGTCTTCTTTTCGTCGGTAATAGGTCACTTGTTCAGGAAAAACACGGTCATTGTCGATATATAGTCTGTATAGCACCTTTGCCCACACAACGGGCGCCGATGGCTGTGGAGTGAGTTCAATTAGGTGGTAGTTACGAGCGTCTTTTTGCCATGCTTCTTTTGCTTCATAGCTGTAGTGCCTTGCTAAATCAGTTTCGCGCATCAGATCGTCATTACTAAAATGGCTGCCCATCCAACTCGATGCCAACATTGAACTACTCATAATTGTCGTGCGTTTATTTCGAGGTTCAAAAAATGAAATACGGTCGTCGATTTTAAGCGTCATATTGCCTCGCCATAATGCTGGCCCGAGCATGCGAACCATCACTTTTTGGGTATCGTTTCTATCGTCAGTAAGCACCAATAACGTAAAATCACGCTGGTATTCGGCCTTATTAATATTCATTTTCAGAACAGATGCAGAGGTTTGAGCGCGTAAAATACGTTCAGCATTGTCTATCCAAAGACCTAACGGTAAATCTGTTTGTGCTTTACTGCCAAAAGAGGCAAAGCACATCAAGAAAAAAATGAGTTGTTTCATAATGATCCTTTTAGTGTTGTTTTAATATGCGCGACAATGATGTGCGATATCTAAATTGAGACGTAAATTCGGGATTAGCTTCACTGGTGCCCACTCTGGCAATAAACAAAGGGAAGTATTGCGGACCTAAATTGTGATGCAGTGCTGCTTTCGCATCTGGGTGTTGCAGAAGTACACTCAGTGGGTGGACTGCTAACCCTTGCGCGGTCGCTTGTAACCACATCTCAATCATTTTTTGTCCGGCACAGAGCCAATCATAAGTTGACTGTTGCGAATTTTGGTATAGGCAAATAATTTGTGTACTGTGTGCTGTTAGCTCCCCCAGTGTTTTTGCCATATGCTCAGCAAGTCCAAACTTTGCTAATAGCGTCATTGTGATAGGGTTGAGCAATACTTGATGAAAGCGCCGCTTAAATAATGACATTGGTCCCATCAATTGTTGAATATTGAAGCCTCGGTCGCTATTCGGTGTCTTTGAGAAGTCGATAAATCGATATGTCTCTTTCCATGCATTGGCATGTTTGAAATCTTGACTGGCAAATTGACTAACAAGCTCAGCCGTTTGTTGGTGTTTGCGAGTATCTAAGCTTAACCACCTAATGTTCGGGTTATGCCAAAGCTCGGTCGTTAATATGTGCTTCTGAGGCATTAATTTTGCACAACCACGTAGTGCGCCTCTGTGGGTATGTCGTTGTTCTAATAATGACTTTATGTGGTGAAATTTGGCTAAATCAGGCTGTGTTGGGTGATAGCTCAAATGTACTTCTAAGAGATAGCTGTGTTCACAGGCTGAAATATGAACGCCTTGCACTATTGGGCTCGATATCACACACTTAGCCCCCAATGACTCTAGCAAATTGATTAATACCGTACTAAAGCCTGCCAAACTCATCCACATTTCGTTCTGTAACGCAGGAAGTGCATTAATCATGTTTTCACGGTTAAAGCCAATTTGAAGGCAGCCATCAAATGGTACACTTTGCGCGTACCATTGAACCTGCCAAGGCTGACAATTATGTGAAGAGGGCACGAGTTTTGCCAATTCCACACATTGTGCAACAAGATCAGCTAGCGGCTTGCAAGGTGTCATTTTGCGGTTTCTCCTGATCGAGTTCAAAGCCATGAATAGCCGCTAAAGCTTGCACTTGTTCTACCTGCGAGCAGGTCAGGGCGCCCATGCTGAAATGGCTAAATATACCGGCTAAACCAAGCAGCATTGTTTCGCCGCAACAAGCATATACTTGGCCTGATGGCAGTAACATGCCAGGCAAAGTGAAATGGGGATTATTAGGTAAATTAACGACTCCGCCGCGGATCAATTTAACATTGGGGCGGGTCAATATAATGTCTTCAGGCACATCTTTTGGTACTGCGACATCACTTATTAATACTGGCTTATGTTGGGCAATATAGGCGGGGGTGAAAACTGCCGCTGGACTACTGGTATTACTGACAATGACATCGGCTGTTTGACATGTTTCAAATTGCTCACTAACAGTGATCAGCTGACGCGCGAGCAGCATACGTTGTAACGCTTTGACCAAGCTGCTCGGTGTCTCATTGCCTAAACGAGGTGATAACCAGTCTCGACATGCTTTTAGTAGCCTCCCTCCTTCTTGCTGCGTATCTACAGCTAAGTAGAGATTTTCGCAAATAATATTGAGGGTTTTGTTAATGTTATTTGCACTGCCTGAGCGTGTTATTAGTAACAGAGATTGGCAATATTTCGCTAGAATAGCACTGTGTACTTGACCAATATTGCCTGCAGCGCCACATATTGCGATTGACGCATGTTCTAAATCAATACCATGACGTACTGCACTACTTAAAACAGTATTGATACTGGCGGCGACGGTAAGGGCATTGCCTGATGTTGCAGCAGGTGTATTGAACGTAAAGTCGCAGCAGTTGTTGGTAACAATTGAGGTATAGCCACCAAACCCAACCAGTTTACATCCTTCTTCACGCGCTAATCTGTAGGCTTCATGGACTTGGCTACGAATGACTTTAGCTTGATTGAAGCGCCTATCGGCTTCAATACTTTCAGCATCCATCTGAATACCGAATAATACCAGTTCAATTTGCTTTCCGGTATTCGAGGTGACGCGTCTTCTAGCTAATATACTGGGAATGGTGACGGGTAGAATATGTTGATTGAGCTCTTCTTGCTCATATTCATCGAATACCTCCCAACCGGGGTCAATTTCGTTAAGGCTATTGAGATCAATTAGGTGACTAATAAAAGCGACTTTATCAATTCCTGCGCTGATGGGGTCATCACGCTGTGGATGATTCATGATTTTATTGCAAGGAGTAACGGCTACGTCGCTGTGAATTAAATGGGCCAACAAAGGGGCAATTTGATGGCTGCGAATTAAGTCAAAAGCGGTTCGAAATGCGCTAACCACGTTAGGGATTTGGGTAAGACAGAAGTAACCTGAAGGCTGCATTCTCAGTACTTTGCGTTTACCTAAAGATGGTAATACGCGAATGTGGTGTTTATGTAGCAAATAACCCGCTAAGGTCATGGAGAGCACATTTTCACTGTCTAAATTAGCGATAGTGGCACTGGGGTGATTAGCTTGTGACGCCAGCTCTATTCCCAACATACACCCCCTGCCCCGAACATGTGCGATCATATCGGGATATTCCTTCGCAAGCGTTGAAAATGCACTTAAAAATGCGTCACCAATACGTTCCGCGTTGTGTTTAATATCATCCCGGTCAATCAGTGCTAATGTTTTTATTGCGACGGCGCTACTCAGGTCATCATCAGAAAATGTGGTACTGTGTAGCATACTGAACTCTTTATGATAACGACTCTTTTCGATGGCTATCGCCGATATTTTGCACAACCCACCCCCTAAAGATTTCGCCAAGGTTATGTAGTCATTTGGCGTGTTTAACCTCGAGCTTTCCAAAAATGAACCAGTGCGGCCTAACCCACATTGAATCTCATCGGCAATAATGGCGGTATCTGGGTAGTGAGTTTGAATATTTTGCAATAATGAGATATGTGCTGAGGATAGTGGCACGACACCACCTTCTCCTTGGATGGGCTCATAAATTAACGCCGCCAGTTGATTTATTGGTTTTTTCACGAGACGCACAGGTGAGAATTCAATATACCAATAGTGGCTTTGCCATGTATTTAACTTTTCAATAAACGCGTTGGTGTCGTTAATAAAAGTGGTATCAGTATTGTTTGATATAAAAGGCAAGCGCGCATCGCGATTATACGTTGTTGCTAGGCTCCCTCGAGTTTTCCCGTGAAACGCGCCCTTAAAGGCTGCCACTTTACTTGGCAAATTAAATGCAATTTGGTTTCTATATTCAATAGCAGATTTAAGCTCATCCAGCGTTTCAATAGGCTCCTGCTCAAGTAACTGTTCGCATTCAGTGAAAAAGTCGCGATTGAGTAGTGTATGATTACTTGATAGTCGAACGAGTAGCGTTCGCCAGTTCTCTGCACAGTCTTTTTGTGCGTTACTGAGCCGTTGGAAATATTCATATTGTGCATGCTTCAAGGCCGCCTCTACAGCCTCTGTTCCTGTATTTAGTAATATAATTTGATATTGCTTTTGTGTTTCGCTGTAGAGTTTATCAGCCAAAACAGCACGCAACTGACGAGCCATTGGGCGTTGTGCACCTTGCACCCACATTGGCCGTTCAGCACTAAGCAATTGTTGCATTGTTTGTACTAATTCAGGGTGATTGTGGCCCAATAACGTACTACCAAAGCCTCCTACTAAATCTAATACTTGATGTTGTTGGTCATCTTTTCTCCACGTGAGCATATCTCCTTTAGCTTGTGTAAACTCTACTAATAACCCGGCACTATCTAGCAGGTCTTCTCGGCTTAATACTTCTTGTCCTAATCGAATTTGCATATGTTGTTTTCCTAAATCCACTGAGCTTTTAAGCGCTTGATGAGCGTGCTACTGATATTGTTTTTGAGCACGTTGGTGGTCCCAGAAAAAATGGCGCTGGGCATGGCATCTCGAAGCATTCGCTCAATATCACCACTTAAAACTCCCTTAGCCCCATGTAGCTGGACGGCAGTTTGGCCATTACTAATCGCGGATTGAGACACGGTTATTTTTGCCAAACTACTGGCGACGCCAGACACATCGCCTTTATCTAGGGACCAGGCGGCCTTGTATAAAAGCAGCCGACTAGACTCGTAGTTTAAGTACATGTCGCATAATTGGTGTTGTATTGACTGATAGCTGGATAGGGGAGCATCAAATTGGTTTCGTTCACTGATATAACGCGCTGTTTTTTGTAGTTGCCTCTTCATTTGCCCAAGATAAAGTGCAAACAAACATACTCGCTCCCATTCCATAGAGACTTGGAAAATTGGCGCGCCAGCGCCTAAACGCCCAATAAGAGCCGATTCAGGTAATAGGCAGTTGTCGAAATAAATGTCGCCCATCGCGGTTGTGCGTAAGCCTGATTTATTATGAGGTGTTTTTGAAATTGATACGCCACATTCATGGGAGTCTAAAATAAAAGTAGAGTAATCAAAGTAATTATCTCTATCTTCAGTACGAAGGTGTACCACCACAAAGTCGGCCGCAGGTGCATTTGTGATGTATTCTTTGTGCCCATTTAAAACAAACCCTTGGGTAGATCTCTCGGCACGTGTTGTCATGGCGTAAATATCAGAGCCTGCTTGAGACTCTGTAATTGCGTGGGTGCCAAGCCATGCTTCACTGGTGATTTTTGGTAACCACTGTGCTTGTTGCTGGTCGGACGCAAATGCGCGAATAGGATGGACACAAGCACATAAATGGGCGGAAAGCGCAAAAACTAATCCAGAGTCTTCACACTGCTCAGCTAAGGATTCAATGCCAGCTGTCAGCTCAAGGGCATTGAGGTTGTCGCCTTTCATACTGATTGGTAGCAGCCAGTTGCCAATGCCTTGGTTGATCAATTGACGAAATAAAGGCTTGGAAAATGTACCGGCCAAATCGCGTTGCGTTAAATCGTCAAGATTTAACGTTTGAGCAATCATTTTTGCTTGGTCTGCGACACGCTGTTGTTTTTCGGTAAAGTTAAAGTTCATCGTTGGTTCCTTGATACTTTGCGAATATTAAGCAAAGTCGCTCATAATTACGTGATAGTTGACACCACCTGTGCCAAACCCGTTGACCGTTGCATGGCGCATTCCTTTGGGCGTCGAATAAGCTTGGTTTGAGTTCAGAGGGTCATAGCCAAGCTGAGAAAGTTGTAAGTCGCTGTGTAGATCACCTCGAATTAAATTTCTTGGTATTTGATTATGTTCAAAGCTCAGTAGCACTTTAATAATGCTTGCTAATCCGGCTACTGCGAATGTATGCCCAAATTGTGTTTTGAGCGCACCTAGCTTCAATTGGTTGTGTGTACGGGCGCCATAGATAGATGAAATGGCGTTGATTTCGACTGAATCCCCAATAGGCGTGCCTGTCCCATGTGTTTCTACGAATTCAATATGCGATGGTTTTATGAATGTTTGTGCAAAAGCATGGCGCATTGCCTGAATCTGGCCTTCAGTATTAGGCGCTATCATCGATTTACTGAGCGTACTGGAGCCAATCGCATTAAGTTCCGCTTTTATTGGCCAATCGTATTTTTGAGCCAGCGTATTGGTGGTTAGCACGACCATTGCACAACCGTCACCGGGTGTGAAGCCATCAGCAGTTTGGCAAAAAGTTGCTATAACGTCACGTGAAAGCATTTGTTGGTTAGAGCATACACTGAGGTCATGTAAATTGACGGGCAGCTCGAGTGCGGCGACAATTGCAACGTCAATTCTGCCACTGGCGATGGCATTTTTGGCACAATCCAATGCGGCAATAGATCCGGCACAAGCGGCTTCAATCGCAAGGTGCTGGCAATCCTCTAATGCAAAGTGCGTGGCTACTTGTTTACTTAAGTTACTGGCTTGAAAGTCTTCACTTAATGCATCTTCATTAAATTGTGTTTGCCATTCACTGAGAGACGTAAGTGCTGAACTGTTTGGATTGTTGCCATTGAGTATCTCGTAGCATTGCGTACATAGTGCCTTTAATTTCGATGCGAGTAGTTTGCGACGTTCACTATATGGGCCTAAATTAGTCGCCGTGATAACCATGGACCGACTATGTTTTGGTATATCTAAAGATGGCCATTGCTTGAGCGTTTGGGCGAGCACGCCTTTAGGGGAAGGTTGCCCAAGTTGATCTCGGTGTGTCGTATTAAGCTTCGCTGCCGCATTGCAATAGTAGCTGTCATGTTGCGCCCCATTTTCATGATATAAGGAGCCTGACGCATATGTATCATGGATTAAAGATGATATACCGCCCGTTTTATCCGTGAGGCCTTGCCAATATTCAGTAACGCCAGAGCGGTTAGCCATCCAAATCTGATGGTCGCATAGCACAACCGCATGTGCCTCATTTACTGCGATTGGGCAAAAAGTACGACTGATAGTAAAGCTCGGTGCGGAGTGCCCCTCGTTTGTGTCGAAAAATAAAGCTCTGGTATGATTGTTTGGCTTTTTTAACCAATTATTAAGTACTAAAGCACTGCCGACGATACCGGTATCGGGCAATATATTTGCACGAAGGTCTAAATTAATATTATGTGTGTGAAGCGCGGGTTTTAGTTGTTCAGTCAGTGGCGCATTTGTGATTGTGCACAGTACCACGCTCTGTGATGATTCAGTCTTTGCATGCTCAACAATGCGGTTTTTTTCACACATTAAGGCGTTGACTAGATATCCTCTCGCGTTGTCTATTGGTTTATTACAACGCTTCAAAAGCAGCACACTCGCACCAAGGCGCTGCGTATTGGAGTGGTTGGGTATGTCGTTAGCAATTGCAATTAGAACAGAGTCAGTTTGTCCAGTACGTAAGCTATCGAACGCCAATGCCATAGCTTGTGCAAAGCTATTATTGGCCGCTTCTATAGCAAACGAACGGCCATTTAATCCGCAGCTCTGTGCTATACGGGTTGCCATTGTCGTTGCCATCTCACCGACTTTATCATGGCTGCTGTTTAGCTCAGTGGGTAACAAATCAGCCAACTGTGATGCTGACTTATTACAGCTTAAATGCATTAGCTCCCTGAGCATCGCATTCGCAGTGAGCCGATAGTGATTCGCTAATTGTCTATCAGTGCCAGCGTGGGTGCATAGAATAACGTCTGTTCTATCGTTATTGATGTGCGCTTTATGGGTATCAATTAACGTACTACTGAGTTGTAATAGGGGTAGCTGCATACGATTGATTGCTGTGCGATAAATTGGCGGAATAGCAAATTTAGCGTATTGCTTTTTATCATTTAGCAAGGCCAAAGAACCATCTTTTGGTGAGCCAATAAGGTGGGCACAATCAATCAGTGCAATTGCGGTGTTGTTATTTAATGTCATGAGCACTCCACCTTCGCCAGTTGTGGATAATCAATCTTTCCATTGGCGTTTTTAGGTAACTTACTGAGTGCTTTAAAGCGATGTGGGATCATGTACACAGGTAAATGTTCTGCACAGTATGCTTTTAGTTCAATGGCGCTGGGCTTATTTGCCATATTTGTTGGTGAGTACGTCGCAATGATTTTTGCTGACTCTATACAGTATCGCGTTGCGACTTCTGTGATACTTTCATGCAGGCTCAGTCGCGCTTCGATTTCACCCAGTTCAATACGAAAGCCGGCAACTTTAATCATGCGATCACGGCGGCCGAGAAAGTAATATTTACCAGCTGCAAATTGCACAATATCACCTGTTTTATGAAGGTGCTGCTGATGGTTTTTACTTTGTTGGCCTTCATTACAATAACCAGGGGTAACGCACGAACCCCTGACGACTAATTCGCCGATTGCACCTTCTAATTGCGGTATTTCTACGTTATCTTCACCGACTAACTGGACTTGGCTATCGCCAAAGGGTGTACCAATGGGTATTGCCCCGTCGCTGATAATATCTTCATCTGTGATGGAGTATGCAAGGCAGACGTTTGTTTCAGTAGGCCCATAAAAGTTGAAAAACCGGCAGTGTTGAATGTTGTCATTTAACGTCCGTAAACAGGATTTTGGCATGACCTCACCAGCAAAAATAATATGGGTGAGTGATAGCACTTGAGCTTGTTGCCAAAGTGCAATTCTATTCATTAAATTCAGCAGGGAAGGGACGGTATACATCACGTTGATTTTTTGCTCTTTTAAGATATTTGCCAAAAGCAAAGGCTGCTTTACGACGTCTTCTGATGTGACGTATAAACTGCCGCCAACAGTCAAGCTCATAAAGAGATCAAAGGTACTTAAATCAAAATTGAAACTGGCGATATTTAAAAAACGATGTGTGCTTGATAACGATAATGATTGTTGACACCAGTTGATAAAATGTAACAAATTCTTGACTGATAACTTCACACCTTTCGGCCGGCCTGTTGAGCCAGAAGTAAATAAAATTGCTGCTAGGTCATTGTTATCAAAGCTTACCTTTGGTTTTTTGTATGAAGTGTGAATATGTTTAAACCAATTAAAAGAGGTTATGTTAGGTGTTGATGCGCCTGTTTTGCTTATTTCAATGATGCGAATATTTGGATATTCACTTTGTAGGGCTATCGCTTGGGTTAGGTGTGTAGAGTCTACAATAAGCGTATCCACTTCTGCGTCGCCCAAAATGAGTGAGACTCGTGCCGCAGGCTGCTTTGCGTCAATTGGCACATAAGCAGATCGAGCCGTTAAAGAGGCTAAAATTGCCAATACATAGTGATTGTTCTTCTCAAGCCAAATAGCCGTTCGTTTGGTTGATTGAAGCACAGTTGCCAAGGCGCCAACATAATTTGCGGCTTGTTGGTAACTACACATTGGTTCAGCCAATAGAAACGGCTGCTCTGGTTGGGATTGAGCCCAATGAAATAGCGCGGTATGCAGCGCATTTGACAACGTGTTATTCATCACTACTCCTTAGCTATTAAAACCGGGTAAACCCACTTCTTTTGCGGCTTTAATTAATATTTCTATTGCTTGATCTAAATCCTCTTTAGTATGTTGAGTGAGCACACTGATCCTGAGTCTTGCATCGCCTACGGCAACGCCAGGAAAGACAACGGTTTGGCAAAACATGCCCATTTGTCGAACATGATGGCCCAGCTCCATTGTGCGCTTTTCATCGCCAATAACGATGGGAATGATGGCACTTTCTGAATCACCTGTATCAAATCCACACTCACGAAGTGCGCTATGTAAGTAATTGACATTACTCCAAAGGTTTTCTAGCCTCTGGGGTTGTGTTTCCATGATATCGATGCACTGTATTAACCCAGCAGCAACATGGGCAGGAATGGTGGCTGCAAAGACGTACGAATTTGCATAAAAACGCAAATAATCAATAACCTCTTTATCGCCGCAGACGAACCCCCCCATACCGGCAAGCGTTTTACTCATGGTGCCAAGTTCAAGGTCTACTTCATGTTTTAAGTTGAAATGTTCAGCTGTACCAGAACCAGTGGCACCTAATATCCCAGTTGAATGAGCATCATCTATGAGAATACGGGCTTGATATTTGCGCGCTAACCTGACCATTTCAGGGAGTTTGACGATGTTGCCGTGCATGCTAAATACGCCGTCAGCGACAATGAGCTTACCACCGTCATTATCACTACAGTTTTTAAGGACTTCTTCCAATGACGCCATGTCATTGTGTTTGTAAATTCGCTTTTTAGCACCAGACAATTTACAACCATCTTGAATACTCATATGGTTATACACGTCAGTGATAATGGTGTCTTTGGGGCCCATTAATGCTGAAATTGTGCCTAAATTAGCAGAGTAACCTGAAGGGAATACAATACAGGCTTCACGGCCTTTAAAGCGGGCCAAGCGCTCTTCTAATTCAAGGTGTAAGTGGTTCGTACCGCCAATTAAGCGGCATCCCGTGTTAGTGGCTCCATACTGCTTTACAGCATCACTAATTGCGTTAACAACCCGAGGTTCATTGGCTAAGCCTAAGTAGTTGTTTGACGCAAACATTAAGAACTCACGCTCTTTATTTTGATATGCATCAAAAATAATGGCGCGATTCTCACATTTTGAACTAAGTGGCATGCCGTACCAAAAGTCGCCCGTTTTTTCATGTGATGAATAGAAATCATTAAACTTTCTCACTTTACTGAACAGGTCAGGACTCCCATCCGCCACGAAATCTCGCATGGTTTGAGAGGAGATTGAGGTATCAGCAGTGACAATTTGGTTAGTATCTTTCAGCACAGGTTGTACGCTGATATTCATGCCCAGTGAGGCAAGTTTTTGTTGTCCTTTTTCTGTAATTGCAACGTCTTTACAACAATTTATAAGATCGGCAATGGTATTAAAGCTTGCTGTATTGAGTTTGTTCTCAAAAGCAAATAGCGGCTGCATTTCATCCACAATACTTGCCAATATAATGGAGTCGATACCTAGGCCTTCCTCCATAGCTTGATCGAGCACTAAGTCTGACTCTGAATAGCAGGTTTGCTCTTTAACGATATCGAGTATGAGCGGCTGAATCTCAGCCGCTAAATGGGTGTTTAGTGTCATGTATAAATCCGTTTATTTAGTTGATTTCTTCAATGCCAATGATTTGTTCAAGGGAAGGCGCCTCAAACTCACCTGTAGGTTTAGTGGAAATTTTTTCCTTCAAAGCCTTTTGTTCGTTTGCTTCACGGATCAGCTTTTCTCTAAAGCGGATATAATGTGCGTTTACTTTATCTAGTGGGATCAGACGATTGGCCTTTGGACTTGATACTTTTGGATTTTGATATGAGATCACAGCCATATCTTTATCCTGTTGTACAAAACGTTCGATACGGCACATGTACCATGGGCGCACTGGTCGCCAAAACGGGATCGGCAGTGGTTTAATGAGTGGCAGTAGCAAATCACGTTTGGGTTCTTGGTAACAAACACAGACCCAGCAGGTATTGTCGTCTATGGGGGTCGGTATGAAAATAACATCAAACACATCACTTCTGATCAATACCAAGTTAGGCATTTGGACATCAATACCAAACTTCCAACCACGAGTCCAAGGCTTACGAGCGACGAGAGTTTCCTCTGCTGTACGTTCATCATCAGGGCGTAATACAAAATCACTGGTTATTAGCGTGCCATCTACTTTGCACTCAAAGTTGTCTACTTTACCGCCTTTAGGATCCCAAATGTTGATTGCAGATCCTTTGTGAACAAAGGGAATATGATAAATTTCACACACACTTTCAACGTAGCGAGTGTAGTTGATTGGTGCATCCCAACCGTAAAAAGAATAGTATCCTTGGTATTCTTTGAACTGTTTAAACATAGGAACTTCAGGATACTCATTCTCTGGCAATTGATCACCATACCAAAACCAAATGAGTCCGAACTCTTCTTTTACTTTATAGGTTTTTACACACATTCCTTTAGGAACGTCACCGTTTTTTCCCAATACAGGCATGTGAACACAATCACCTTTTTGGTCAAATTGGAAGCCATGGTAAGGGCAGGCAATTACATCACCATGCTGCTGTCCGCGACTTAACATAACGCCTTTATGTGGGCATTTATCATCCATGCAGACGAGCTTGCCTGTTGTATCGCGATATAATACGAGTAGCTTATTTAGACGTTTTAGCCCGATTGGTTTCTTTTTGACATCTTGGATTCTTGAAATTGCATACCATTGATTAGGGATCATAGTGCGGCCTCCTTATTGCTGTGATGTTCGACGACTTTGCTGAGTACTGCGACGGTCGCAAAATTGTCAGGGTGAATATCGATAACCGGTAATCGCAATGCAAATTCGCGATGTATAAACTCAACAACGTCAAAAATAGACGCTGAATCTAAGATGTTTAGTTTGATTATTGGTGTGTCAGGGGCAACTTGTTCATCGTCATCGAGATAGCTGGTGGCGATAAAGTGGCATAGCTTTGCTGACACAGTTTCAACTGAGGGGTTTAACATGTTGAGTCTAACTCCGTTGGGGTCGTTTTATTTGCTACTTGGTGTATTTTGTTCGCCAGCAAAGAGGGAGTATTACAGCTATAAAGTATGTCGGGAGCCAAATAAACGCCGGTTTGCTGTTCTAATCTAAATAGGATCTCCATGGCCAATACCGAGTCTAGTCCGACATTAGCGAGAGAGTCTTTAGGTGATATTTGTGCACTTGCAACACCCGTTAGTTCAGTAACTTGGAGAATTAACCAGTGTTCAATATTGAGGGTATCTTTCAAGTTAAGCGTGTGCGAAGCGCTGGATTTTGGGTTAGAACTATGTCGTTGTTCTTGAAATTTAAAATGGAAATACGTATGCAACTCAGATTTCTCAAACGCCTGCTTAATTGCAATGCGTTGTAACTTACCTGATGAGGTGATCTTGATGGTTTTGCGGGGTAAAAACAGTATTTGGTCTGCTTTGACACCAAAACGATCAATTAATCGTGTGTTCAACGACGTAGTTAGTGCCTCAAAGTTGTCAATATTACGAGGCACCTCGATGGCCATCACCAATTGCTCATTCTGTTCATGCATGACCGAAAATGCAGCACTTCGGCAATTTTTTAACTCAGGAAAAGCCAGAGATGCCTCATACTCAAGATCTTGAGGATAGAAATTGGCACCTCTGAGAATAATGACTTCTTTTAAGCGGCCAGTGATGAATAATTCATCATTATCATAAAAACCGAGATCACCTGTACGATGAAATGTTTCGTCGTAGTTATCCAGTTGTAGGCCAAAGTTTGCGATGGTCCGAGCTTCATCTTGCCAATATCCTGGGCTTATGCTGCTGCCTTGTAGCCACACTTCCCCCACTTGCCCTTGTGCCACCTCAGAGTGTGAAATGGGGTCAACTACCTTAACATTAAGAGAGTGATGTACAGTGCCGCTACTGACCAACCATTGACTGTGTTTCGCTTCAGCCGATGCTTGTTTTACAACACCGCGTTTAAGTAATGGTTCATCAACACACAGTTGTTTGTATTGGTGCCCATGAGGTTTCCCGCTTACCATGAGGGTTGCTTCAGCCATACCGTAACAGGGTAAAAAAGCATTGGCTTGTAGGCCGCATTGCGCAAATTTATCAAAAAACTGAGTAATGGTATGCGAATTTATAGGCTCAGCACCACAAAATAGATTCTCAAGCGATGATAAATCAAGCTCGGCTAATCTAGCTGGACGAATGTTTTTGAGTGCCAAGTCGAATGCAAAATTAGGCGCGCCCGTTGTGGTCGCCTTAAAATCAGTGACTGCCTTCAACCAAGTAAATTGGCTACGTAAAAATAAATCAGTTGGCATTAGTAGGGTTGGGTATCCGGTATAAACACCTTGCATAACACCACCGACTAGCCCCATATCATGATGGGGAGGAAGCCATAACATCATTCGAGTTTTGTCTTCTACGTGTCCGAAACTTTGGCGTATAAGTTCAGAATTTTCTAGGGTGTTTTGATTGGTAATGATGACACCTTTAGGCTTACCTGTGGTGCCAGAGCTATATTGCAATAGGGCAATATCGGCATTATCAGTTTTGAACTCATGTAACCCAGGCGCATGCGTATTGGTACAATCCTCGACCAATAACCAACGAACATGTTTATCAACAAGTTGTTCTTGCAGTAAGGGAAGGATCTCCCTATTAGTGATTATGATTGGGTTGCCTAAGTCACTAATCGCATAATCGAGTCGTTCAATTTGTAGCTGATTTTTAGGTGGGAAAGAAGGGACTGCAATAACCTTCGCGGCCATACATCCGTAAAAAGCAGATACAAAATCAGCACCTTGTGGGAGCACAATGAGTGCTTGATCTTGTTCTGAGTTCACACATTTAGACAGCGAGAGCAATGTATGAGCTATTTGGCTTATGGCCGTCGCGAGCGTTTTGTAATCATAGCTTACTGATTGCTCACCCTTCGCAGTTATAAACTGAAAAACTTCTTGGTCAGGCTTACTTAGTGCGTCCGATGCGAGTAAATCAATCAAGCTATTTGCTTCACATTGTAAAAGGTCTCTTTTTGGAAAAAGAGGGTTCGAAGTTCCCATGCTACATAATCCTTTTTGCTTTACTTGGTTACATAATTGAACATAAATGTGAAAGAAGTGTGTAGAAATGTTAAATATTAACTCGGATTAATGGGTTTTTATTAACATTAAGTTAACTCTTGTGGGCGAATATTTTCGGTTTTTGGTGATTTTTTAGCAACTTTGTTGATAGTGCGTTTCATTACTGTTCCTGTGATAGATGTATATTTGTCGTCTTTTTGAACAGGTGGATTCAGGTAGGGTGATTTTATTTTAAGTTAAAACAATAATTTAAAATTTAATTTTAAATGGCTTTCGATTGCTTCCTTGGTGGGGGCGGGATTGTTGTGAATTTTGATGACGTGGATACTCTATTCTTAATTTTAATAAATTAAATAAGTCATGAAAATAATTTGTATTGGGTTTAGTTCCCATTATTGCTGCATAATGCGCAATATTTGATCACTATCATTTAGATCACGTTTTACTGTGTTGAGTGAACAGGACTTAACAGTAGTAAAAGTGTCCATGCGGACACTTTGAACTGTCCGCGGACAATAAATACCACTCATTAAAATTAAAACTCCTTTATAATCAGGTGTTTATTTTTTGGCATGATATTCGGATAGTAAAAGGAAAGTCAGATTATTTAAAGAGTACAAGATGTTGTTAACGAGTGCGTTTCTAATTTCTCCAGTAATTATGTTTATTGCTGTTGCTTTGGTCACCCTATGTGAAGCAATGAGTACTGTTGTAAGGAGAAGAAAATGATAAAAGACACCAGTGGACAAGATAAGCCCGTTCAAGTGAGCAAATCATCACATGTTAAAAAAGGCTTATTGGGCGTTGCATTACTTTTGGGGATTGCAGTATCTGCCAATGCAGTGATTAATACCAGTAATGCACAGTTATCTTTAGCGAAAAGTAGCTTAAACATTGCGAAAGTGACTGTGGGTAATTTTGTCAGAGATGTTGCGGCAACGGGGTTTGTGGTTGCTGCGAATGCGCCACAAGCATATAGTCCAGAGCAAGGCTTTGTCACACTCAAAGTGAAAGCTGGAGACTCAGTTAAACTCGGGCAGACTCTGGCGTTAGTAGACAGCCCTGAATTGGAAAATATATTAAAACAACAACAATCAGAGTTACTCCGTCTTCATGGAGAGCTGTCACGTCGTGAATTAGAAGCCAGACGAGATACGCTAGCACTGAACAAGGCATTAGATTTGGCAAAAGTTGAATTAACGGCGGCCCAACGCGAAAATAGACGTGCACAACTGTCTATTAAGCAAAGCCTTATTAGCCAAATTGATTTGGAACAAGCACAAGATGAGTTAGCAAGAGCTGAACTTACCTTTCATCATGCAGTTAAAGAAGCGGAGATCACAAAAGACACTTTGGCGTTTGAATTAGAGTCAGCAAAAAATACCGTAGCACAACAGCAGCTCGCGGTGGATGAGTTAATTCGTAAAGTTAATAACTTAGATGTGAAAGCAAGTGTTGCAGGTATTGTGGGCAACTTGTTAGTACAACCTAAATCAGCCGTATCAAAAAACCAAGCATTAATGACGTTAGTAGATTTAAGTGCCTTTGAGGCGCAGTTGCAAGTACCCGAAAGCTATGCAAATGAATTAGGCCTCGGTATGGATGTAGCGTTGAAAATTGGCGGTAAAGATGTGATGGGCAAATTGTCAGCTATTTCTCCTGAGGTTAACGATCGGGAGGTCACTACTCGCGTTCGTTTTTCTCAAGAACACATCAGCAATATTCGGCAGAACCAACGGTTATCAGCAAGGATCATATTGGAAAATAAAGAAGACGTATTGATGATCCGTAGAGGCGCATTTTTAGATGCTGGAGGTCATGTTGCTTATAAAGTCGAAGGTGATACTGCAAAACGTATGTCAATTAACACCGGCGCGACGAGTATCCGCAGCGTAGAAGTACTCGATGGTTTGCGTTTAGGCGATGAAGTGATTGTGTCAAATTATGCCCAGTTTAAAAAAGCAAATACGGTGTTGCTACGAGAGTAACTCTACTTAACCTCAGGTTTGGATAAGGGTTTTGGAATAGAAAATGTTTTATAAACAAACTTACGTACAACCCAATGATGATATTTTGTTCAGTATCAAGGCGCTTTTATGCAGTAATAGCGAGCTATTACAAATAAAAGCAACGCCGAGAGTGAGAAAAATAGCTTTATAGGGCAAATTCGCTTATCCAGAACTGAGGTTACTTAGCAACCCTGTTTTAAATCAAATATTCAAATTGTAGAACAATAAAAATTATTAGGAACAAACATGTTAAATATGAATGGTATAAGCAAAGTGTATCAAACAGAAATGGTGCAAACTCATGCCTTGCGAGACTTTGATTTGCAAGTTAATGAAGGGGAATTTATTGCAGTAACGGGGCCTTCAGGCTCAGGTAAAACGACCTTTTTAAATATTGCCGGTGTACTGGAGCCGTTTACACAAGGCCAGTATTTACTTGATGGTGTAGATATTGGCAAGCTAAATGACAATCAACGTGCTGATATTAGGAACCAAAAAATAGGTTATATTTTTCAGGGGTTTAATTTAATACCAGACTTAAACTTGTATGAAAATGTTGAAGTGCCATTACGTTATAGAGGCATTAAAGCTGCCGAGAGAAAGCGTCGAATTGAATCGAGTTTAGAGCAAGTAGGTTTAGCGAGCAGAGCGAAACATTTACCGCAGCAGCTATCAGGCGGTCAGCAGCAAAGAGTAGCTATAGCTCGCGCATTAGCGGGTAAACCACGTTTTTTATTGGCAGATGAACCAACCGGTAACCTAGACAGTTTAATGGCTCGGCAAGTAATGGAACTCCTAGAACAAATTAACCGCGATGGGGCGACCATCGTCATGGTAACACATGATCCGGAGCTTGCTCGTCGAGCGCCAAGGAATATTCAAGTTGTTGATGGTCAAATCGCGGATTTTTCTCTTTATCAGGGAAATCCAGCAGCAGTTGTTGGAGCGTAATTATGTTTTTTCATTATGTTGATTTAAGTTGGCGAAGTTTGAAGCGTACACCGATGGTGAGTTTACTGATGGTGATAGCCATAGCTGTGGGAATTGGCATCACGATGACGAGCCTCTCGGTTTACCACATGATGTCAGCAGATCCGATCCCGAGCAAAAGTACACAATTACATCACGTTCAATTACAAACGATGGATGACGGTCGCGATTGGTGGTCGGATGATAATATGCCTTATCAAGTTACTTATCCGGATGCGATAAATTTATTAAATGCAGACTTACCCTATCGTCGAACCGCAATGATTGCAGCAGGGTTTGCGGTACATGTGGATGATAGCGATATGAAACCCTTTCTAGAGCGAGCACGGGTCGCCAATGCAGATCTTTTTTCCATGTTTAATTTGGAATTTATTTACGGAAGTGCCTGGACGCGAAACGATGAAGACTCGCAAGCATCGGTGGTGGTTATTTCACAAAGTTTGAATGACACACTGTTTCAAGGTGAAAATTCGGTTGGTAAAACAATCAACTTGGATGGTATGACGGTACGTATTGTGGGTGTTATTAAGGATTGGCCAACCTACGTCAAGTATTATGACCTGAATAACGGGGCATTTCGGGACCCTGAGCACATATTTTTACCATTTAGCTTAATTGCACCAAATGAAATCATTACTTGGGGGAATAGTAATGGTTGGAAAGCGGAGAATGTCAGAGGCTTTCAAGATAAACTCAAATCAGAACAGTTTTGGGTACAGTTTTGGGTTGATTTACCTACAGACGAAGATGAGTTGGCATATGGGCAATTTTTAATGTCGTATATGGCCGAGCAGCAGAAACTAGGTCGGTTTGCCCGGAAAGAGTTGGATTTTGCATTACGTGACGTTAAGCAAATGATGGTGTATCGCGAAGTGGTTAATGAAGATAATAAAATATTGGTGATGCTGAGCTTTATGTTTTTAGCTGTTTGTCTTGCCAATATACTCGGACTGCTGCTGGCGAAGTTTTTACGACGCGCACCTGAAGTTGGTGTAAGGCGTGCACTTGGGGCAAGTAAGACACAGGTATTTATTCAGCATTTAGTGGAGGTAGGGTTACTTGGTGTAATAGGAGGAATACTCGGTATTTTCATTGCACAAGCTGGCTTATGGGGAATGCGAAAAAGCAATGATGCGTACACGGTGATTGCAGATATGGATTTAACTATGTTGCTTTCAGCCCCAGCCATTGCTGTAAGTGTCTGTATTTTAGCTGGCCTTTACCCGGCATGGTTAGTATGTCGAACCACACCAGCCACTTACCTTAAAAGTCAATAAGGACCCATTATGTTTGAATTTAGACCCATTATTAACGCATTGCTGCGTGCTAAGTCTGGTGCGATCTTATTACTAATGCAGATTGCGATTACCACCGCCATTGTTAGCAATGCCGCCTTTATTATTAACGATCGTATTGCGTACTTAGAGCAAGAAACTGGATTACCTGAACAAGATCTTTTTCAATTTAATATGATGATTTTTGGGAAAAATATTGATTTAGCAAAACAGATTGAAGTTGATGAAAGCTTGTTGCGCAGCATACCAGGCGTGATTGATGCAGTGTACATTAATGCAGTACCACTGTCGGGCGGTGGTTCAGGGGGGAGCTATAATTTACTGCCCTCAAACGAAAAATCTCCGTCGATAAATGCCTCCTATTTTAGAGCTGATAGCCATGTGTTAAATACACTCGGGGTGGAACTGGTCGCTGGACGAGATTTAAATGAATCAGATGTAATGGTCACCTCTGATGTAAGTGAATTGCCTAAAGTCGCTTTAGTAACCCAAGCAATGCATGACGAAATGTTTCCACAAGGGAGCGGTCTTGGTAAAACCATTTATCGTCGAGATAATGCGATAAAAATTGTAGGCATTATTAAACTTTTAAAAGGGCCGTGGTTACAAGATGAAAGAAGAGACCGTTCACTTATTTTTCCACAAGTTCGACCAAGCAGTTTTCAAAAGTTTTTGATTAGAACAGAGCCCAATGAAAGAGCTGCAGTGATGCGCCGAATTGAAGATGTTTTACTTGCGGAGTATCCTGATAGAGTCATTGACGTGATCAAAGGCTTAGATCAATTAAAGGCGGAATATGTGGCCGAGGATACTCTGATGGTTCGCATGTTAATGGTGCTTATAACGGTGTTAGTTTTGATAACAGCGTTAGGGATCTTTGGTTTAACCCTATTTAATATCAATAAACGATTAAAGCAGATAGGGACTCGACGCGCACTTGGCGCAAGAAAATCCGCGATAATACGGTATTTCTTAGTAGAAAACACATTAATATGCTCTGTGGGAGTTGTATTGGGGAGTGCGGGTGCGCTGTGGATGGGGGCGAAGTTAATGGCGTTATTTTCATTACCCTCGTTATCAGTGTCTTACGTTATTGTAACGGGCGCATTCGTTATTTTGATGAGTTTATTTGCTGTCATTGGGCCAGCCAAACGCGCAGCAGATATATCCCCTAGCATTGCCACGAGAAGTATATAATTATTCTTTATTTATTAGTTGTTTAGCATAATTAACCAACATGTTACACTGCATCAGCGGTGTAACATAAAAGAAGAAAAAGATGGATAAAATACTGATTGTGGATGATAACCAAGCGGTGCTTGATGCATTGTCTTTATTACTTGAAATTCATGGATATGATGTTGTGACAGCCGTATCGCCTTTTGATGCAGAGCAAATAATTCGATACCAAAAAGTATCGCTTGTAATGCAAGATATGAATTTTACCGCGGATACTACATCTGGCGAAGAGGGCATTGCACTGTTTAATGTGCTAAGACGTTTAAACCCAACATTACCCATTATTTTGATGACGGCTTGGACCGAGTTGGAAACGGCCATAGAGCTGGTCAAATTAGGCGCAGCTGATTACATTGCGAAACCTTGGGATGACACCAAGCTGCTGACCAGTATTACTAACCTAATCGCTTTGGGTAAAGCCAATGCACAGAATCAGACCCATGAACGACAGAAAAACGAACGCAGGCTTCCTAGAGCGCAGGCAAACCTTGTGGGCTTGGTCTATGCGAGTACAGCAATGGAGCGAGTGGTTGATATGTCGTTACAGTTGGCAAAATCCGATGTGTCGGTATTGATCACTGGACCAAACGGCAGTGGTAAAGAGCGTATTGCGGAAATCATTCAAGCCAACTCAACCGTGGCAAACAAGCCATTTATTAAAGTCAATGCGGGGGCACTACCGCAAGAGCTGATAGAAGCCGAGTTATTTGGTGCAGAAGCAGGTGCCTATACAGGCGCAAACAAAAAGCGCATTGGTCGATTTGAAGCGGCAGATGGTGGCACACTCTTTCTAGATGAAATAGGGAACTTACCTTTATCAGGGCAAATAAAGTTATTGCGGGTGTTACAAACGGGTGAGTTTGAACGATTGGGATCAACCGTCACTCAAAAGGTGTCTGTGCGGGTTGTCTCTGCTACCAATGCAAATTTGCACAATGATATTCAAGCTGGGCGATTTCGAGAAGATTTATATTACCGCTTAAATGTGATTGAACTTAATCTTCCACCATTAAACGCCCGTCAAGACGATGTTATTCCGCTTATTCGTCATTTTCTGCCAAGGAGAGAGATAAGTTATCATGCAGAACAAGCACTTATTGCACATAACTGGCCAGGTAATGTGAGGGAGCTTGAGAATGCCTGTAAGCGCGTAAGTGTATTAAAGCCACAGGGCATACTTGAAATCGAAGACTTTGGATTATCAGAGTCTTTGAATATAGAGTCAAACCAAGCACCAACACCAAAGCTTGAGCCGAGTAAGCAGGAGATTGAAGCTGCAATGCATTCACATCAAGGGGTGATCGCCAAAGTTGCTCGCCAGTTTGGATTAACACGTCAGGCGCTATATCGTCGTTTACAAAAATTTGAGATTGACTATTGATGCACGCATTAAATAAGTGGACTCCAAGGTCATTGAAAGGGCGGTTTATTGCTGCATCTAGCGCGGTGGTTTTATGCGTTTGTATGCCAATTTTGACGTGGCAATTTAGTAACTGGCAATGGGTTGTGGCAGCGACTATTGGCATATTACTACTGACTAATGTGTTGTGCCGATGTTTTTTGTCGGCACTACTGGAGCCAATTAAAGCTCTTGAAGTGGGGTTACTGAATTTTAAAGATGGTGAGTTTTCTCACTCATTGGCTTACGCTGAGCATGATGAATTAGGGCGGTTGTGTACGCTATATAATGAAACAGCTCTGCAATTGCGACAGGAAAAACAATGGATCTATCAGCGAGAATTAATGCTAGATAAAGTATTACAAAGTTCTCCGCAGGCACTACTTTTAGTCGACAGCAATGACACGGTTGTATTTAGTAATTATAGTGCAAGGGCATTGTGTAAAAGCAGTGCAGCATTAGAAGGTATGAAAATTGATGTGTTAATGCAAGAGACTTCTGATGAATTTTTTGAGGTATTACAGGCTGGACGTGAAGGGCTCTTTAGTATTCAAGTTGATAAAGATGAAACACAAACTTGGCACTTAGCAACTGGGCAATTTTTACTTAATAATCAAAACCATAAACTGTACTTGTTTAAGCAATTAACCCGAGAGTTAAGTCGTCAAGAAGTGGCTGTATGGAAGAAAGTGATACGTATTATTAGTCATGAGCTGAATAACTCATTGGGACCAATGTCATCTATGTTACACAGTGCAAAACTGCTAACTGACCACGTTGATGACAAGCGACTTGAGCGGGTATTTTCTACTATTGAAGAACGTATTCATCACTTAACTGAATTCGTGCAGGGCTATGGTAAGTTTGCTAAATTACCACCACCAAAATATAGTCAAATAAATTGGACTTCTTTATTAGCAGGTCTTCATCAGCAATGGCAATTTAACGGACCAAACATTTTACCTACACAGCCGTTTTTGGCTGATCAAGTACAATTAGAACAGTTGCTGATTAATTTAATCAAAAATGCTCATGAATCAGGCTCTAAACCTGAACAAGTCACAATGCATATTACTCAAAGTATGCAAGGTGTTACTCTCTGTGTTCAAGATCAAGGCAAAGGAATGAGTGAGACTGTTATGGCAAACGCGTTGATCCCGTTTTACTCAACGAAGTCGACTGGAAGTGGCTTAGGGCTGGCACTATGTCGTGAAATTGTAGAGGCACATCATGGTCAACTTAGTTTGCATAATCATGAAGAAGGTGGTTTGAAAGTAAAAATATTTATACCACATGAGTGAGCTAAGTGATACGTCAGTACCACTGAGCTTTATCAACATACTACCTCGGTGGGTCTATTTGTCCATTGACAGAACTGTTTACTCTAAACCACCCTGCAATTGAATATCGTGGGCGTGTGGCTGGAAGCACCTCATGCGGATATTCATCACTTAAAAAAGTGACTAATGTACCAAACTGTGGCGTGATTTTTTGCTGTAGAATACTGTGATCGTGGGCGTCAAAAATAGCCAGTTCACCACCGTAATCGGCTTGCCAGTTTTGATTTAAATATAACACAGTAGAGAGTACGCGATTGGTATTGCCTTGAAAGGCATCGAGGTGTTTTTTATAAAAAGCACCGGGTTCATAATGAGCAAAATGACATTCATAGCTGAATAACCCCATAAAAAGCCGGCGATTCAGATGGTTTTTCAGTTCGTCCATATACATCAAAAACGTATTTTCTAACGCATGACCGCTGTCAAGCCAATGAATTTTATCGCTGCGTATTTCGGTGTTTTGAGTGTGTTCCGTTTGTCGGCCAATGCCCGCGGCTGAAAAATCACTGCCTGAGAATAATGACAACCGTTGTACTAATGCTTGTAAGGCAGGTTCGGTTTTATCTATGGTTTGAACACTTAAACCCGTGACTCGTAAATCTTGGGCGATACGATCAAATAGTTCGTCAGTTGTATGCAAGAAGACCTCGGCTTGGGCTGTGCTGAATAATATTCAGGGGTTTTACCATATTGCGATTACGTACGCGACTTGAAAGTGTCAAAATAAGCAAAAATGAAGGTATTTACTGATCTAGATCTGCCATTATATGTTGTGCCGCATTTTCAATGAGGTCAAGCACAACTTCAAAGCCATCACCTTCACCATAGTATGGATCTGGGATTTCATCGTAGCGCGAATCACCATAACTTAGAAAAAGCTTTAATTTATGTTGATATTGTGCGGGACACATAGCGGATAGATCAGTGAGGTTTGCTTTGTCCGCGGCCAATATCAAGTCAAAGTCAGCAAAGTCTTTTGAATTAATTTGGCGTGCACGCATATTACCAAAGTCATATCCTCTTCGCTCACCCGAAGCGCGACTTCTTTTATCGGGTGGATTGCCTTGATGGTAGGCAATGGTACCTGCTGAGTCGACGATAATATTAAGCTTGGTATTAAGTGCCAATTTCCGTAATACCGCTTCACCGGTAGGGGAGCGACAAATATTGCCCATACAAACGATGAGTATTTTTGCGCAATCATATTTTTTCATCTGGATGTAAATTACAACTTTGATATTATTTAAAAGTACACGAATGAGCGTAATTCGCAATAGCCATAAGTGATGTATTTAATTTTGGAATATATAAAAAGCAAATAATCTTATTGGTTATTATAGTCTTTTAATTGATGAACAGCTTGAACTTATGTTAGATAATAAATTTCCATATTGCTTTGATAATTTATGTAGAGTGCGTGTAATACAGAGAAAAAGGGCAACTTAAGTTCAATTTCTAAGTAATAGTAATATAAGGGGAAGTTGGCCATATTTTTAAGTATTAGAGTTAATGAACTGGAGAGTAAATGAGAAACACCTTAGTAATGATAATAGTGAGTATCTTCTCATTCAATATTTATGCGACTACTTATAGTAATCAAGAGCTTAGGATAATTCGTAGTCCTGATGAACGCCCGTGTATGCTGTTTCAGCTTAAAACGGTATCAAATGCGGGAGGATCGGGAAATCCATGGTTTGCGCTTAAGCAAAGTCATATCGGCTATAACGATATAGTCTCTATGCTATTGGCGGCCAAAATCAGTAACACAAAGGTCCATGTATCAACGAATGATAGACAAGTAACGCAATGTGGCGGTCATGTTGAAGTGACGGTGGTAAGTTTGCCATAAAAAGCAATTACACTGCTGAAATAAGAGACAGCTATATGTCAGTATTTTAAAAGTACTAAAAAGATGTATTTTTTAAACGTAAAGCAACCCGTTCAAACGGAGTTGCTTTACGGTGTTTATTGCAACAGTATATGCTGTCGTAGTGAAGTTATAATGACTCGTGCGGCCCAAATACTTCATATAGTATTCGCTCAGGAGCCACATTGAGTGCGAGCAATTGTTGTTTCATCGCAGCCATAAACGGTGTGGGTCCGCATAGGTAAAATTCACCAGATTCTGTGGGGAGTGACAGCTGCGCTAAATTTATTCGCCCTTGATGATGACCTTCGCCTTGTTCGTACCAAATATCGGCATTTATTTCTATGCGGTCGGTTGTTAATGTGTCGACACGTTTTGCAAAGCTATGTTCTGCTTGATTAATACAGGCGTGAACAAAGTGTGTTTGCGGTGGTTGTGTCAAAGTGGCTATTGATTCAAGCATTGCCATCATTGGCGTAATGCCAACACCTGCACTGATCAGTACTTTGGGCGACATATTACTCTGAAGCATAAAATCTCCAGCTGGTGGGCTGAGCTCGACTTCATCGCCTGCTTTTAAGCTATGCATGTGGTTAGACACTAACCCTTGTTGCTTCACGCTGATCCGGTATCCATTAGGTTGCTTTTCACCTGATAAAGAGTACTGGCGTATTTGTACATTTTGGCATTCTACTGGTTTAACATGTACCCCAATGTACTGTCCAGGTTGAAAGTCGACAACGGCTTTGTTATCTGCACTGCGTAAGTAAAAACTTTTAACTTTGGCAGACTCTTGCACAATGCGATCAACAATAAATGTTCGAGTGTTGCGCCATCCGCCGAGTTTTTCCTCAGTGGTTTTATAAATTCCTTCTTCTTGTGTGATAAACACATCTGCCAACAAAGCGTAGGCTTCACGCCAAGCTTGTTCTATATCTGGGGTAAATTCATTAGGCGCGAGCTCTTTGAGTGTTTCAATAAGATGCAGCCCAACAATGTCATAATGATGCGGCAAAATATTTAAACTCGCATGTTTATGATTAATACGTTCAACGGCTGCTGCTAGTACCGGCAAGTTATCAATATGAGTTGCATACGCTGCGAGGGCGTTAAATAGCGCAAAATGTTGTTTACCACTTTGCTGGTTGCTCATGTTAAAGATATCTTTTAGCTCAGGGTTATGTGTAAACATCCGATCGTAAAAATGGGCGGTTACAGCGGTACCTGCTTGAGAGAGCAGAGGGATAGTACTTTTAACAAGTGCAATTGTGTTGCTTGATAGCATTAAATTCTCCAATGAATAAATTAACCACGACGTCCGTCTACACGTTTGTGTGTTAAGACTTTAAAATAAGAAATACTGAATACAGCAAATGCAGCGCTCCATAATATTGCGCTGGCGATCCACGCTGGGTGTGGGCCTATGAGTTGAGGTAAGAAAGCGCGGATCACCGCGCCTAGGGCCAATAAGGCAAAAGCGATGGACATAAATTTATTTGGCGTCAAAGCCCGTCCGGTATGGCCAAGTGACACGCGTGCAATCATCGCTAAAATAGTTAACCCGATTCCGCCTAATGTTATGAGGTGCAGCGCATCAGTGAATATGATTGTTGGTGTAAAAAAACTAACCCCACACAGCAGCAGTCCACATGCGGCAAATAAATAACCCAGTTGTAATGACCATAAAAGAGGAACGTGGACGATGCCTTTGTGAAACCATAAAGCACTTCGCGTCAAATGTAATACAGAAGCTAAAACAATAAGGTAGCCAGGATTTATTGGTACGCTAAAGAGTTGGTTTACGGCAAATCCGCCGATCCCAAAAGTACTAATAATGAGTAGTAGTTTGTCAAGTAGAGGTGTACGTATTTGCTGCTCAAGTTTAAGTCCACGAGCAGTAAAAAATGGGATCACGCGCCCACCGACGACGCCAATCAGTAACATAAACCCCAACACGGCAAGTTGACTAAACGTACGCGCAATCATGAATTCACCTTGCGCGCTGACAATCAGAAATAAAATATTAAATGTACACAAACCGCTTAATATTGCGATGAATGCGTAGTTATTCTTCGATTTTGCGCTGATCAGCATATGGCTTAGATATACAATTGAGTATAACCAAAAGGCCAATTGACCTAGGATCACCACAGGCAACAAATGCGGTGAAACAAAAAAAGTGATACGAGTTATACACCATATGAGTAGTAATGTTATGAGTCGAGGCCCAGACATACTGGGCACATTGGTCCATGTTTGTGCTGCAGTAAGTAAGAAACTCACGGCAATGGCACCAGCAAATGCAAAGATCATTTCATGGGCGTGCCAAAGACTGGCGGGGAGGCTGGTTTGCCACTGTAATTGCCCAGTCAGTAACAACGCCCAGAGTATAATGGCCAGTGCACCCCAGATACTGGCGAATAAGAAGAAAGCCCTGAATGGCATCATGAATAACGGCCATTGGGACACTTGATACCATTTGTATTGTTCTAGTACAGGTTCTGCTAGGTTGATTGGCCTCATTAACGTACCTCCATGCCGAGCTGATATTGGCACACACAGCGCAATACATAGCTAATTTTAAATAAGCCGGCTAATACAATATTGCTTATGTGGCTGGCAATTTGTGTTGTTAATGTAAAGTGCTCAGCAAGCGGGTAGCTCACGACAATACTTGCGATAAAGCAAAGTCCAAAGGTTAGCAATGCAGCATTGGAATAGTCTAAATGTTGTTGTGATATGAGCATGCGGTTCACCTGAGTTTATCTATGTTGTTTTAGTTATTGCACGCGCTGTGCCAATAAAAAACATGATATAATTCAGTGTATTAATGTTTTTACGTTTGTAAATAGAGTCGAATTGACTTATATTGTATGAGTCTTTAAATAACGAATAGGTCATATTGACATGGATCAAAGAAGCCTTTCACAATTACTCACGCTTAGCTCTTTGTTAACAAAGGCATTACCTAAAAAAACCGAGCAAAACTTAAATCAATTTTATAGTGCTGTAGTGCAAGCAATTAAAACGTGTGTGAGCGCTGATGCCGTTGCTTTACTATTGCATCAACAAGGTGCGTTAGTCCCCGCCGCAATAGATGGTTTGACGCGAGATACGTTTGGTCGACGCTTCAATATTGAAGATCACCCTCGACTGTTGGCAATATCCAGTAGCACAACCCCTATTATTTTTAATGAGCATAGTGAATTACCAGATCCATACGATGGTTTGTTGTTAGCGCAAGAAGGTGATATTCCAGTGCATGCCTGTATGGGGATCCCGTTGTATCACCAACATACACTACAAGGTGTTTTGACATTAGATAGCCTGACTCCAGGCATGTTTAAGCAATACCCCATGCCTTTTTTGCAGCATATTAACGATATTTTGGCGGAGCATTTGAATGTCGCTTTGTATCACGAGCAGTTATTACGCAAAGCCCAACATGGCGATGCGTTAGTGTCTGAATTAAACCAAGCAGCACACGATATGGTTGGTAATAGCACGCTGATGCAATCGTTGAAAAGTGATATTGAACTGGTGGCAAGTTCAGATTTTACGGTGTTGGTATTAGGCGAGACCGGTACAGGTAAAGAGCTGGTTGCGAGAAACATTCATGGTGCGTCACGTCGCTCAAACCAAGTTTTTGTACAAGTAAATTGTGCCTCACTACCAGAAAGCCTTGCTGAAAGTGAGTTTTTCGGACACCGCAAAGGCGCTTTTACAGGCGCAGACAAACACCGAGATGGTAAATTTTTATTGGCAGATGGCGGGACTTTATTTTTAGATGAAATAGGGGAGCTCCCTTTGAATATTCAAAGTAAGCTATTACGCGTGTTGCAAAGTGGTGAAATTCAACCCGTGGGTGCCGATAACACGCAGCATGTTGATGTTCGCATTGTCGCTGCGACCAATCGGGATCTTAAAGCTGAAGTTCAAGCTGGGCGCTTTCGGGCTGACTTGTACCATAGGTTAAGTGTATACCCTTTGCAGGTGCCGCCGCTTCGAGCCAGACAAGATGATATTCCGTTATTGGCTGGTTTTTTTATAGAGCAGGTTCGAAAGAAGTTAGGCATTGGTCAATTGACCTTAAGTCACACATTAAGCCAGTCGTTAAGTGAGTATGATTGGCCCGGTAATATTCGCGAGCTTGAACATGTAATAAGCCGCAGCGCACTCAAAGCGAAGCAGGCGCAATGGCAACAAGATATTGTACGAATTGAGTTGATACATAGTGAGTTGAGCCAAAGTGAGCAGCAGGATAAACCCGTAAAAACCGCTGTTGTTGAGGTTGATTCGGCCCTGCCTTTTAAAGAAGCGGTCGATAATTTTCAAAAATCACACATTATTGCTGCACTCAAAGCGCATAAGCTTAATTGGGCTGCAACAGCTCGTGCGCTTCAGATGGACAGAGCCAATCTCGTTCGGTTAGCGAAACGGCTTGGGATAAAAATGATAAAGAATTTATAACTTATTGAATAATGATGATTAAAAATATTGATTATTGATATAAATACCGATGGTAAATATTACGAAAAAGGTATTAGTATTGCAACTCGAATTAGCAATGAAAATAAGTCTCAATAATGTTATAAGTTGTTTATTTTAAAAGAGTATATTAAAAAAATTATTAGTTTTAAATTATCTTGATTCGTACATATTTTGGACTAGGGTTAGAGGGCAAGTAACTTTTAACTTAGGGGGCCCTATGCAGGGTAACAAAAAAGTCCTTTTAGTATTGAATCAAATGTTGACGTTTGAACTTACTTCAATCAATCAATATTTTCTTCATGCACGTATGTATAAAAACTGGGGTCTCGAAGAACTGAACGAAAAAGCCTATAAAAAATCAATAAAAGACATGAAACAGGCTGATGAACTGATTGAGCGGATCTTGTTTTTAGAAGGGCTGCCTAATTTACAACATTTAGAAAAGCTACGCATTGGCGAACACACTGAAGAAATGCTGGCGTGTGATATGGCTTTTGAGTTAGAGCAGGTACCCGCCCTCAAAGATGCCATTGCTTTATGCGAAGCCGAGCAAGACTTTGTGAGTCGAGATATTTTGGAAGACTTACTAGAGTACGAAGAAGAGTACGTTGATTGGTTAGAAACACAGCAGTTCTTGATCAAAAATACTGGTATTGAAAACTATTTACAGTCGCAAATTGAGGAGTAACGTATGCAAGGCAGTAAAAAAATTATTGATTTACTAAATAAGCAGCTGACCTTAGAGTTAACCTCAATGGATCAGTATTTAGCCCATTCAAAAATTTATGAAGATTGGGGGCTTGAAAAGCTAGGACAAAAGTTGGCACACGAGTTTGACGAAGAGTTGGACCATGCCAAAGCGATAATTGAGCGCATTTTGTTTTTAGAGGGGAAACCAGACACCGCATCACGTGAGGCAATTCATGTTGGTGATAACGTGAAACAAATGCTAGAAAATGATCTCGCGGCTGAAATGACCGTGGCGGCAAGCTTAGTGAACATTATTACGGAGTGTGAAAAAGAGAAAGATTACGTAACACGAGAAATATTGGAAACCTTGTTAGATGATACTGAAACTGACCATATTTATTGGTTAGAGCAGCACCTTAGACTGATTAAGCTGATTGGTTTACCGAATTATATTCAAAGTCAAATGGAGGGTGGCCCCGCCACATAGGGGTTGCTTTTTAAGGCTGCGCTTGCAGCCTTATTTTTTGTGCGGATATATTTAAAATTGACGCTAATTAACTACAGCACTGCAATACGTAGAGCTTAAATGTATCGTGTTTAAATAAACTAAAGTGGCTTAATAACTGTAAATCATTCGTAGTAAATAATTTAAGAGCCTGAATTGCACACGGAGCGAGAAGTACAGATTACGCTTAACATAGAAATGCGACTATAAAAGTGTTTTGGATAAAAGCGCATTTATTGCAACGTCTCCATTATAAAAAATTCATTATAAAGCATTGATTAAAATGCATTTATTGCAAGCTATTCATCAAATGCTTTGTATCTAAAATGATGCTTTACGCATAGATAATAAAGGCGAGCAAGTGCCAAATAAAGACCTGATATTATGTTTTACCGGATTTTTAAGAAAGTGTTTTTAAACCACTAAAAGTAAACGCTTAAGCGCGGGTAACAGATAACTCATCCCGAACGATAATTAACCTCAGGTTTGGATAAGGGTTTTGGAATAGAAGATGTTTTGAAAACAAACTTACGTACAATCCAATGATGTTATTTTGTTCAATATCAAGGCGCTTTTATGCAGTAATAGCGGGCTATTACAAATGAAAGCAACGCCGAGAGTGAGAAAAATAGCTTTATTGGGCAAATTCGCTTATCCAGAGCTGAGGTTAATTACACCCCAAATCTCGCGATGGTGGGCATTTTGCTGATTTTACACACTTTACGCAGGGGTAAGGTAAGCCCCACAGCCAATCTGAGGCATGAGTTCTTTCTCTAAAAGCACAGTCGAGTTAGTTAAGTGTTTGAGCGCTTTTTATGCAATTTTAGTCACCTGTATATTGCCTTTGTTATGTTACTTATCAGGAGCTTAAATTATGTCTGCTTTTGTATCGAGTGTATTGAACTCAATCAATTCTCTATCGGGTCATGTTAGTGGAATAACCGCTATTAATTCGAGAGATATTGCTACTTTTAGGTATTACTGAGCGCACTTTCTTAGCTTCATATGTTGTTCATTGCATCGTAAAACTGTGTACGCGGCAGGTGTTATTTAGATACCGAATGCATTGCTATTATATTTTTTTTGGTTATTATAAAAACGAACGTTCGTACTTTTTTGAGGTTTGAGTGGGTAAAGGTAAGCAAACAAAACAGCAGATCTTGGCAACCGCATTGAATGTGGCGACAGCCACTAGCCTGAATGATTTGACTATTGGGGGGTTGGCGACGATCACGGGGCTGTCAAAATCAGGCCTGTTTGGGCATTTTAACTCAAAGGAAAATTTGCAATTGGAGGTGTTGGAATATGCTCAGAGTATATTCACCGACGCCGTGATCCAGCCAACAGTAAACATGAACTCAGCAATGGAGAAACTTTTGACGACCGTTGAATGTTGGCTGAACTGGTACCGGTCGCAAGGGAGTAGCTGCATTTTTGTATCTACTTCAGTTGAATTTGATGACCAGCCGGGCGCTATTCAAGATTTAGTCAAAAAGCGTTTGCAACAATGGCTAGAGTACCTGACTCAATTGGCGCAAACCGCAGCGAATGAAGGGCAAATGAAAGGCGATGCACGGCAATTTGTGTTTGAACTTTATTCATTATATTTAGGGTCTCAACAGATGGTGTGGGTCGGATTTGAAGATGAACAACATACTCGATTTAAGTGTGCTTTGAGCGCGCTTATTCAACGGTATCAATAAGAGAGTGTTATGAGCAGTAAGATATATTTTTCAGACAAAAGTGACGCTAAAAGTGTGCGCTTTTACGCTATGCAAATACTGTCAAAGTCCATGCACAGTGTCATGCCGCGTACAGCACAAAAGTACGCTAAAAAGTTATTAATGACGCCGGTACGTCATAATGTCAAACAAACGGTACCTGCGCGGTTTAAATCAGATGTGTTGGCGAGTAAGTTAGGCCCCATTCATGTTATTAGTGTCGGAGAAGGGCCTGTGGTGTTATTTACACATGGCTGGTCAGGCAGTGCGAGTCAATTTTATGCGTTGATGGATCATGTGGTTGCTTTGGGCTTTAAAGTGGTGGCATTCGATCATTATGCCCATGGCCAAAGTGGTGGCGCCCAAGCAAACCTTCCCAAGTTCATTTTTGCATTAAATGCGGTGTTGGAAATGATAGCTCAACCAGTTAAAGCGATTATTAGTCACTCTATGGGCGGTATTGCGGCACTTAATTCAAATTGGCAGATTGAGCAGCATATTTTGATTGCGCCCCCGTTTGACTTTTATACAGGGTTTAGAGATAGGATCCTTTCTATCGGAATTGTTGAATCGTTATTCATTGATGTACTGGCGTCGATTGAAAACGAGCATGATATGAAGTTTAGTGATTTGTTGCCTGAGCAACAGCTTATAAATCACAGTAAAATCACAATTATTCACGATATTGAAGACAAATTTGCGCGTCATGATCTAGCTTATGAGCAAGCACAGCAACATGCGCATATTGATATATATTCAACACAGGGTTTAGGTCATGGGCGAATTTTGAATTCACAACAAGTTTGGGGGCATGTTGGTGAATGTTTAATGAGCCAGAAGAGTTAGGTACGAATTTTATTTGCTAACTAACTCCACAATCTCTGTTATTTACGCTATTTTTAAGTATTGAAAAACAATGCTAAATACGGACTATAAATGACAAAACTTATAATGAGGCTAATAGGTTTAGCACTGTGTTTTAGTACTGCGTGTTTTGCCGCTAATGAAGATAAGATTTTAAAAATTTATCACGACTCAGATTATTCAAATCACCACGCTTCTGCGCAAGCGATGAAAATGGGCTTTATGACGGCACTGGCCCAAGTCGACAATACGGTGCAAGGTTTTAAAATTGAGTTTGTTGAAAAAGATCATCGTGGTAACAGCAATCGCAGTTTGCTGCATATGCGTCAATTTCTAAAAGATCCTCAGGCATTTATCATACTTGGGGGGCTGCACTCTCCCCCTTATATTAAAAACCGTAATTATATTAATGAAAATAACATTCTACTGTTGGTACCGTGGGCAGCAGGTGGGCCCATTACGCGGTATCCAAGTGATAACAATTGGGTTTTTAGAGTATCAATTGATGACACTAAAGCCGGGTATAAAATTGCTAATTATGCCGTTGATAGTTTGAATTGCAGCAATCCACATATGTTGTTAGAAAGCACCCCGTGGGGCCAGTCGAATGAGAAAACGATCCGAGCTGCGTTAAAGAAAACGACAATTAAGCAAGCTGATGTAAACGTCACCTGGTTTAATTGGAATACACAGCTCAATCGCAGCAAAATAATATTAAGAGATATTATAAATTCAAAGGCTGACTGTATTTTGTTCGTAGGCAATGCAATAGAAGGAAAGTATTTTGTGAAGGCGATGGGAAGTCTACCCAATAACTTAAGACTACCCATCATCAGTCACTGGGGCATTACTGGGGGAAATTTCTATGCATCAGTCAAAGATGAGTTACAAAAGAACCTAGCCCTTAATTTTATACAAAGTTGCTTTTCGCTAAAGCATCGACCACTAACAGAAGAGGGACGTCGTGCAATACTTGCTGGGCAAGCGCTGTTTCCTGACAAATTGGCGGATCCAGATAGACTCGCTGCACCAGCAGGCTTTGTTCATAGTTATGACATGGGTAAAATACTTATTGCAGCGCTGCAACAAACCCCGCTAACAGGTAATTTAACTCAAGACCGAAAACGACTAAAAGACTCACTTGAGAATTTGAAAAAGCCGGTAGTGGGTTTACTGAAAACTTACACACGACCCTTTGGTGAATGGAGTACAACTAACCCAGATGCGCATGAAGCATTGGGACTTGAGGACATTTGTATGGCCAGTTTTGATGAGTTTGGTGGGATCAACGTACTACCTAACCGCACCGAGTGATGAAAAATATGCGTAAAGAAATACAAGAAAAGCTCAGTCTTACGTCAGATAAAGCTTTTTATGCATTTTTAGGAGCAAGCTTATTTATATCCCTGATTGTTAGTATTTTATTAGTGGGAAGTCGTGCTGACGATACGGTACGAGTACTACAACAGCAATCAAGTAAAGTGGAAGCCCAACTTGCTGCGAGCTATTTGAGACAGTTTTTAGAGACTCGACAACAGATTTTACAAGATTTGGCTCGTCATCCTATTTTAACAAATGGGGTGATGGGCAGTGAACTATCGAAAGCATCGGTCTCTGACTTTCTCGATGGATATAAAATATTAGGGCAGAAAGAACCAATACGGCTGGTCAATATTCTTGGAGACATAGTATATAGTAATGCGCCATTGAGACCAGCAATAGAAACGCAGAATGAGTGGTTAACGCGTATATTAGATGGTGAATTGAGTCATGCAATAGTGCTTAATAAGGTACACCAAGATTACTTTTTTAAAGTGTTGGTACCCGTCCAGTATAATGGCTTCACGGAAGGGGCATTATTGGTTGAATTTAAAACCAGCTTACATGAGTTATTGGCGGTTGCGTTAGATAGCCGCGCTCATGCTATTAGCATTGAAGGGCAATGGGTTTCGTTTACCAATGTAGACGCTGAGTATGAGTATGTTAGTACGGGTGTGCAAAAAATTGGCTCAACAGGCATAAAATTTGAGTATCTAACGCATGTCAATTTACTGGATGATAAAGTATGGGGTTTCATGCTCGATATTGGTTGGGCAATTGTCATTAGCTTAGTATTGTCATCGGGTTTGCTACTGATTTTTGGTAAACAGTTGTTGTTAAATCCATTTAAGCAATTGGAGCTATCTCAACAAGCAACCATCGCCAGTGAAGAAAGGTACAAATTAGCTGTGCAAGGTAGTCACGATGGGTTGTGGGATTGGAATATTGTGACTGGTGAAGTGTATTACGCACCGCGTTATAGAGAGTTACTGGGCTATGAAGGAGATGACTTTGATGGCTTTCCAAATTTATTCTCAAGCTTAGAAACACATTTGCACCCGACAGATAAAGATCGAGTCATTGAGCAACTCAATAAACACATTGAACATGGTGACCCATACGATGTGGGTTATCAATTGCGTCATGCGACTGGCGAATATCGCTATTATCGTGCCAAAGGGATTGCACTGAGAGATGGCAATGGACGTGCAACTCGAATGGCCGGTTCGTTGACGGACATAACCGAGCAAAGGCTATTTCAAGAGGCTCTTAAAAAAGCCAAAGAGCATAATGATTTGTTAGCTCAGGCGATTGAGTCATGCAATGTGGGTATTTCAATATCGAACGCTAGAACGGATGATCACCCTCTAGTTTTTATTAATAGTGCTTTTACTCGAATTACAGGTTATGACAAACGAGTATTGGGAAGTAATTGTCGATTTTTACAAGGCAAAGAAACGCAAGAAGACACCATTGCTGAAATTAGAAAAACACTACGACAGCGTAAAAAACATCGTGTTGAAATATTAAATTATAAAGCGGATGGTACGCCTTTTTGGAACAATTTACAGATATCACCTGTGTTTGATGAAACGGATACATTGACTGCTTTTGTTGGTATTCAACAAGACATCACTGAACGGATTGAATCTCAACAAGCGCTCATCGAAGCAAAAGCGATGGCTGAAAATGCCAGCATCGCTAAAAGCGAATTTTTAGCGTCTATGAGCCATGAAATAAGAACCCCTATGAATGGGGTGTTAGGCATGCTGAATTTATTACTCAACAGCGATTTAACTGATGAACAGCACCACAGGGCACGTGTTGCTATGAGTAGTGCAAACTCTCTATTGACCCTGATTAATGATATTCTAGATTTTTCAAAGGTGGATGCAGGTAAGCTTGAATTAGAGTACTTAGACTTTGATTTACGTGGCATGCTCGGTGAGTTTGCGGAAGCAGCTGCAATTCAAGCGCATGATAAGCAATTAGAACTTGTGCTAAACATGACCAGCATAAATGAATCGGTGGTTAAAGGCGACCCAGGCCGGTTAAGGCAAATATTGACTAATTTAGTAAGTAATGCCATTAAGTTTACCAGTGAAGGTGAAGTGGTTATTGAATCGAGTTTGTCTGAAGCCGATGAAACGCATTGGCTATTAAACTGTGTCATTCGAGATACGGGGATTGGTATTTCGAACGTTCAGCAAAGTAAGTTGTTTAAGTCGTTCTCGCAAGTGGATGCCTCGACGACTCGTAAATATGGTGGTACCGGGCTGGGGTTAGCGATTGTCAAAAAGCTATGTGAATTGATGCATGGCGATGTGGCGGTTACCAGTGATGTCGGTCGAGGTAGCCAGTTTAGTTTTCATATCAAACTACAAAAAAGCGCGGGCTCATTGCAGGTAATTCCAAGCGTTGACACCACTAAGTTGCATTTACTTATTGTTGATGACAATGATACTAACCGTGAAGTGCTAAGAGGCCAGTTGGAACATTGGGGCGCACAAGTTTCAGAGGCGCCTTCGGGGGTGCAAGCTTTGGCGATATGTGAAGCGTATTATGCAGAGCACAATACGTGTTTTGACATTGCTTTTTTAGATATGCAAATGCCGAATATGGATGGCGCGCAACTAGGAAAGGCATTAGTTGCTAATACACGCTTTAAGAATATGAAGTTGGTTATGATGACCTCGATGGGTCATCAAGGTGATGCGCGGTTTTTTGCTGAATTGGGCTTTGCGGGATATTTCCCTAAGCCAGCGACAACATCAGATTTATTCGATGCTTTGGCCATTGTGGCTGAAAATGGTGAGGCACTGGCTAAGGCTGAACCTTTAGTCACTTCGCACTATATTAAAACGCTTAAGAATAAAGTGGGTCCTGACATTGAAAATGTACAATGGTGTCAATCGATTAGAATATTGTTAGCTGAAGATAATCAGGTAAATCAGATTGTCGCAATCAGCATGTTTAAAAAGCTTGGGTTATTATTTATTGATGTTGCTGCAAATGGTAAAGAAGTGATCTCTTACTTAAAACAGGCCCAACACTCAAAGCCTTACAATGTTATTTTTATGGATTGTCAGATGCCGGAAATGGATGGGTATGAAGCAACCAAAGCCATTAGGGCCGGAAAAGGCGGGGCGTTATACACAGATATTCCGATTATTGCGATGACGGCTAATGCTATGGTAGGAGACAGAAATAAGTGTTTGGAGGCGGGAATGGATGACTATGTTGCGAAGCCTATTGTGCCTGAAGTACTGTACGAAAAAATGCTCACATGGTTACCACACTCGCTAGAGAGTGATAAAGAATAATGTTCTTGAGTACAATTTAAGTATGTTTTATTGCCATTTCATTGACCAATCTGCGTGTATCTAGCGTTTAAATGATGCCATCATTTAGGTCTGATTTTTGGCTGCGTAAGCAGAATAAAATAGAAGTCGGTGGTGATAGAGCATTAAAGGATATGCATTGGTAGACTCAGGGAATAGGAGAAAGTTTAACGTGTATTATACATGTGGCCTTTTTTGATTAACCTCAGCTCTGGATAAGCGAATTTGCCCAATAAAGCTATTTTTCTCACTCTCGGCGTTGCTTTCATTTGTAATAGCCCGCTATTACCACATAAAAGCGCCTTGATATTGAACAAAATATCATCATTGGCTTGTACGTAAGTTTGCTTTCAAAACATTTTTATGCCAAAACCCTTATCCAAACCTGAGGTTAATTAATCAGGCAATTCATAATGAGGCCAATAAGTTAAACCCTACAGTATCCGGCTTTACCATATGGCAAGCTTTTCAAGATAGCGTCAATAAAGGAAACGCTACCTCTAGTCGCACATTTCTTGCGGCCGTAAAGCCTTTTGTTTCCTCTGAGTTCTTTACGCAATTGCAACGGATAATTCTACCCCAAAACACATGTGCAGCGATGGATATTGAGCAATTGATTAAGATGAGCCAGCAATAGAGCGGTATGTTATTACTGGCATAGGGCATGGATGTTTGATCACCATCGAGTGAAATGCATCACGGCGCTCAAATGGGAAGAAGCATCTTTAATTCGCAATATGTGCAGCAGACATAAAGCCGTCAACTGCTTTTTCTTAATGAATGGTTGGTTGTCATTTTTGAGTACTGATAACCAATGTCCTATGATCCCCCTAAAGTTAAGTCTTGGAAGGTGTTGTGTGTCTTTGGGCGTAGTGGCAACTTCTGCATACTCATGCTCTTGATATGCGGTCCACGGGAATCGACAGACTTGCGGGTAAGCATAGTTTACCCATGTATGATAAAAAGCGTGGTTACGTACTTTCTCAACTGGCAATGCTAAAGCACTTTGAATGATTTTATGTGAATAGAAAGGGCAAAAATACTCGACTCGATATTGGTCTACGTTCTCAAAAATGGTTTCTAAATGGTGATGTTGCTCGTTCAGCAAGAGAAACAGCTGCACCGCCTTATCTAACCCTAGAGATTGGTACTGACCAATGGCCTGGCAGAGGTTATAGATGAGCGCTCGTTGAAGTTCATCTGCATGATTAATAACCGACTTAGGAAGATAACCTTGTTGTTGTTCTAAGAATTTGTGTACCAGACACAGTAAATCACTCGATTTAGCTGCTTGGTATACTTCATCGGTGTAGTTGGTTAAGCCAAGTGAGCTGTTGCCACCATGACCGACCCAGGCGAGGGTTGGCCTAGATACACCTCTGAGAAATTTAGGGTGACTATCGTTTAAATCACCTAAAATTGCTTCTAGAGAATTTAATTGGTGATATTCTGGGTTTACGGCAGTCAATATAATGTCATTTTCCTGAGTAAATTCAAATAACTGCTTTTTTATTTGGGCGGGTTTTCGAGTGAGATGAACGGCTTTGATTTTTTTACTTATTCGCGAAAGTTGCGTATTTAGCACTCTGCTATCAAGTCCATTTGATAGGGTGCTGAGTACAGTTGAGTCTGTTTTACTTGCTTTAGCGACGACAGATTTAAAGGCTTGATCCAACTCTGTAACAGCATCACCTAAATCTAATTTTTGTTTGGCTAATGCCAGCCAGTCGAGGTAATTCTCACATGTGTACCCACTTTTATCGAACACTAACAACTCAGCGGGTGTAGCTCTGCGAACTTCGTTATACGGGGTATGATCAAGTAACGTGTACCCAAGCGTGGCTAATTCACATAGTGCTGCGTAATTACGTGTTAATGTCACCCCTAATCCTTTAAATAAGTTAAGTTGTGTCGAAAACAATAGGCCAGTACCAATATGCATATAATAAAATGGGCGGATAGCGAGGGGGTCGGTTGCTAGCACCAACTTTTCGTGTTCGGTGTTGTATTGGGCGTAATTGAAAATACCATCACTGCTAAGCAGCGTTTCTGTTAACTTCTCAAAATTACCCGCAAGCGTTGCAAGGTCGTTGCTGCGGTCACTGGTAATAAGTGGGTGGCCGATAAGCGTTGCAACTTGCAAATCATTGTGCAACCACGCAGGCTGTTTGTAAGCGTCAAAGTCGTATTGGAGTATGACACCGCGATTGCAAGTAAAGCGATTCACATCACTACTCGGATATGATTCAAAATATCGTATTAACTTGTTTATTATGCATTTTTTGTCAGCATGAGCCGTATCAAAAGAAAAATAACCTGCTAGAATTGCCATATTTGTTTGCTCTTAAATCAATTGAGATAAGATTGATGTAGCGAGAACTAAGCCAGAGCGTTTCGTCAATGCGTATGGGTATAGAAATTAAGGAGAATAATTGAACAGTTTTGCACGCGCTATCGGTCACTCCATACTTTTTTTTAATGGTTTGATGCTTATTTTACTCGGTGTCGAGCGACCTGCTATAGGAAAGTATATTGCAGTAGTTGTGTTGGTAGCCAATGGTATTTTTGTGGTGTTGTTTTGGCTAGATAAACGCCGAGCCTGCAGGCAAGAGAAAAGGCTCAGCGAACTCAGTTTACTCCTTGTATCGTCTTTAGGGGCGCACTTTAGTATGTACGTTGCTCAAGATGTGTTTCACCATAAGTCTAAAAAGTGGCAATTTAACGTTAAGTTGCTTTGTGTACTGCTGTGTCAAACTGCCTTACTTGGGCTCATGTGCTATTGGTTATTGAGTGGGTTGGCGAGTGTACGTGTCAATGAGTGACCAGCGGGTGTCTTTCTTTTGACCTCCTAAACCTAAAATCCAATAGTTATAGGCGTCATGTACTTTACCATTGGCTTTTTGAATATCGAGCCATGAATTAATATAGCTCAGCAGATCCAGATTGCGTTTAGCGATAGCAAACCCAACAGGGTACTTGATGGAACCTTCTTGGGGGACAATTACACCAAATTCAGGGTAAAACATACTCCATGCGAACCCTGCTTCAGCACTGATCACCAGTGCGTCAAAATTATTAGAGTCCGTAAAATATTGCTTTAAATTGTTCAGTTCAGAAAAGTGTATATTGGGGTATTGCTTTGTTACCTTATTTAAAATAGGGCCATATTCTACATGAGCAAACTGTACGCTAGAGAGATTTGTTATATCGCTTTTATGTGTAAAGCGTTGTAATTGGTGATCTTTGGCGAGTAATGCTAATTGCAATTTTAGAACATGATCACTAAATCGAACCTTGGTTAAATCGACCACATTTATTTCTAACCCAGACATAGCAATATCAAAATAGCCTTTGTTAAGGTATTCACTTAATTGGTGTTTTTTAAAGGGGATAAACTCAACTTCGACTTGTAAATCATCAGCAAGCCGATGGGCCAAACTAATATCAAAGCCAACGAGTTCATTTTTTTGGTTAAAGTAGCTAAAAGGGACATTATCAACTAAATAACCAATCCTAATTAAGTTTCGCTTTTGAATAATATCAATGTTGGTGAGCGACAATTCTCCGGAATGATATGCTTTGGGTACGTGGTTTAATACATGTGCAGGGACTGTTTCTGCAATCACCATATTTGCAATGATGTCATCAGCAGCTTTACTGTTGCCTGCTAAATGAGTATTTAGTGTGTAGCTGGCGAACATGAATATGGGTAGGCACACGCTCAATAGTGCAAGGTAATATACCGAGCGTAATCGTTTTAAATGCAGTTGTTTTCGGCAATAGAAAATACTTAAAAATACAAAAGAAAATATATAAATGACCGTGGTAGGTGATACTACTTTGGCACTGAGTACCGACATAGATAAGTACAACTGATAGCTATCGGCTGGAATTTTCAAGCTATCAAGTAAAAACGGGATTGCGATATGCACATTTGCAAAGTAACTCAGCATGGCCGACAGGGTAACATTAGGAATATCAGAAATACCGACTGGACTCCCCGTTAACCATGCTGCGAACATGACGAACATCAATGTGGTGAGTTTACCGAGGCTAGGGAATGTGTAAGCAATAGGCACAAGTACCTCGGCAATGTGATCAGCTTGCTCATCAGCTTGATTGGTTTTTCGCAGGTGCTCTTTTATCCCTTCTGTGATAACCGGCAATACAATAAAGACGTTTCCGGTACTGAAAGCCGTTATCCACGCATTACGCATTACTAGAATAAGGTCCCGGTATTTTATTGGTGTAAAAGCAGCCACTATCATCGGCATGAGTACAAGCATTAAATACAGTCCAAGGCATAATACCAAGACCCAATATACTTGCAGATTATTTAATTGTTCACCACTGAGCGTACCAGCCGTACTGGCGGTCATCGCAAAAATACCAACAGGGAAAATCGCAATGATCTTTTTTGAGATTACCGTTAGTCCCTGTCCAATGACTTCAAGAAAGTCAAGTACCGTTGTTTTACGTTTATTTGCTATTAATGAACTGCCTAAAGCGATACAGAAAATGACGATGGCAGGTACGTTACCTTGTGCTAAAGAGGCGAATGGATTGGCGGGGATATAATGTTCAGCAAAATCGATGGAGGCCGCAGGGCTAATAAGGGCTGGCGAAAAAAATGTCCCAGCGTCATGTTGAGGTAGTGTTAATGCAAAGCACCAAATAGCAGCGAGACCAATGCACCATAAGCTTATCATTACGGTTGCAGCTTTGAGTAAAATACTTTTGACTTGCTCAGGACTAAACTTTCCTAGTCCGACTATCAGGCTTACGACAATATACGGGAATATAGTGATCTGCATCAGCTTAACGAAGCCATTACCTATGGGTTGTAAAAATGCAACGCGTTCACCAAAAATAAGGCCTGTAGCAACACCTAAGATCAGTGCCCACAGCATCCAATTACGACTTTTCAAAAAAGAAAAAAATGTATTCATTGTGTGCATCGCTCAATATTAGCTTCAATTAAGCATAATAGAAAAATAAAAGAGCGGGGATTATAGTGATCGAAACTGACTGGTGTCTGAACTGACTATGCTTAAATTGATTAATAGAAAAATGTGCAGCAATGGATGCTTTACTGTATGTAAAAGAGTAAAGCATAGTTAATGAACGTTATTGCTTAATCGTGATAGGCTGGTTTTCAATACCAGCATAAAAAACCATAATTTCAGCAGTGTCAGTACCGGTATTTACCCCGTAGTGCCATGTGTCTATTACTTCAGTAATAGGATCACCGGCAGTCATTTTGAGCTTTTTCCCTTTTTTGGTTGTAACTAGCAACTCACCTTTGAGTAACACGCCTGCATTAATAACGGGGTGTTGATGCCAAGGCAATGTGACGCCTGGGGCGATAGCTATTTTCAAAATAGTAATTTCTGGTTGACCTTTTGGGTAAGCTGGGAGTGTATTACCGTTCCAGCTTTGCGTTGTTTTTACAATCGTTTCTACTGAGATTGGTACGTGTTTTTCATCAGCGGTACTATAAAAAGATAGTAATACCATAAGGGGTGGTAGAAGATATTTCATTGTTCACCTATGGGTAATTAGAAAGGTGTTTGTGAGGGCAAACACATATAGTTACTATGGGCCTATTGTAAGCAACAGAGTGAACTAGGCTCATTCTGCTGCTTATTATCTCGTTATTGCATCAATTTCGTTATGTACTTAACGGGTGCACTGCCAAAGCTTAAAAATGTTTCATGGAATATTTTCAAGTCGAAGCTATTCCCCAATTTAACTTTTTGTGCCTCACGCAAATCGTAAATTTCTCGGTATCCGCTGTAGTAGCTGGTTAATTGTACTTGGCTAAGGGTTGCTCTGCGCCATTTACCTTGCGCTTCTGCTTGTTCTTGAAATGCCCCATTCATCAGCAAGTCTAGTCCGGCCTCTTTACTAAGTCCTTCGACATGAATAGCGTAATCCAAAATGGTGTTACAGATCACACGTAAATTCCACTTGTAATACATAAGCCACATTTCAGGCTCAAAGTTGCCGTAACCTTCTTCAAGCATCATACGTTCAGTGTATACGGCCCAACCCTCTATCATGGCACCATTACTAAATAGACTTTTAATTAATGAAGGAGATTTGTTCGCGTACACTAACTGAGTGTAGTGACCAGGGATTGCCTCGTGAATATTTAAAATTTGTAAAATCCAATGATTGTACTCACGAAGGTAAGAGCTTGCTTTTTCATCGTCCATGTCGCCAAGCGGCTCGACATTATAGAAGGTGTTGCCTTTGCTTTCGTATGGGCCTGGAGAGCTAATCGAGGCCATCGCGTAACCACGCATATATTCAGGTGTTTTACGGACAACGAGCGGTTTATCAGCATCAAGTGTGATTAAGTCTTTTTCTTTCACAAAGGCTTCAAGTGCAGGGATTTGAGTCGAAATCTCATCAACAAATTTGTGCTTGTCGACGTGTTTAGCTGATAAGTGTTTAATTAATTTTGAGATGGCTTGAATATCGTTCTCTGGTTGCGGTGTTGCAGGAAAATACTTAGGCCATAACTTGTTGGTAATGCAGATCATTTCAGAAGTCACTCTGCCTTTGTCAGCAAGGGCTTTTTGGTACATTTGTTTGGCCGTGTAGCCAGACTGTATATCGAACGCAAATTTTTGTTCATAGAGTGATTCACCAATTCTAAATGAACGTGCGGAGTCCGTGGCAACTAGTTCCTTCTCTAACTTGATTAGATAGTCTATATAACCATGAATGGCGGCTTTAGCGTCGGCAAAACGGCCCTTGAATAGCGCTTTATCGGCACTGGATAAATTAGAACTGCTTAACATTTCTAGCAGTGAATCATCTAATACACTGAAAGCGCCTTGGTTTTGTTGTATTGCGAGTTGAGTATATTCAAGAGTTGGGTTTTCAATATTGTTTTGTGCTGCTTGATAATAGTCAGGCACAAACTTCAAACGATTAAGAACAAGGTTTAATTTTTCGTCAGTGCTTTTAAAACGGTTGTTAAGTAACAATGCAAAGCCACCAGACACGTTATAGTTTGATGGATTCCATTGCCAACTTTTAAATGTTTGGTTGTGCCAAAGGCTTTTCTGTAAGCGGTTTTTAATTAGGTAGTAATCTGTTTGTTGATTCGCACTCAGTGTGTTTATATCGAACTGCTGTAAAGCGTCAAGCTGCGCTTCATTAAATGTATTATTGCTTGCCCTAGTTTGTGCGTTGGGAATTGAAATAATATCATCATACTTGCCATAGCCAGCATAACTTGAGGCTTCCGGATAGTGCTGCCAGTATGAATCTATAAGCGATGCTGCGAATTGTTCGAAACTTTGGTTAACTGAGGTTGTCGATTCGTTTTTGGTGTGGGTTGTTTGGTTGGCAGAGTTGCATGCAGTTAAACCTAACGTAACAACCAATGCTAAGCCGAGAGTCGTTTTTTTCATTATGGATCCGTTCTTAATTGTAATGTACGTATGGTACCAAGGATTACATGTCATCGCATGTCACTCTCTCAGCGTAACGAAGAAATACAACCTTTGTTTGAGGACGATTTTACAGTGCATAAAACATAGGTGAGCGTATGTATTTAGTCATGTTCGAGCAATACGGCCCCACTATTTGATTCTCCTAGAATATCTTCTGGATTATATAGCGGACAACTACTCATAGACAAACAACCACAGCCAATGCATCCATCAACTCTGTCTCTCAACCTCTGCATATAGGCAATTTTTTCATCGAGTTGTACTTGCCATTGTTTTGACAGCTTTTCCCAGTCATGTTTATTGGGGGTTCGGCTATCAGGTAGAGTATTGAGCGTTTCTTTGATCTCTTCGAGAGTAACGCCCATTCTCTGTGCTGCTTTTATGACTGCGATACGTCTGAGAACATCAGGTTTGTAGCGTCTTTGATTGCCATTGTTGCGCCAGCTACGTATTAACCCCTTTGTTTCATAGAAATGCAGCGTTGATACTTTCACATCACTGCGTTTTGCGACATAGCCGACGGGTAAATTGGCTTCTTGTAGTTGCTGAGTGCCCATAAAACTCCTGAATAAAATGCTTTACCTCAAGTCTACTTAAGGTTTTAACATGCTACTAAACATATAGCAAATAAGGACTGTAATGAAAACAATCGTGATATATTCAAGCGCAAATAGACATGGTAATACTGCGACAGTAAGTGAAAACTATGTGTCACAACATGAAGGGGCTGATTCGGTGTATTTAGATGACTTGGTTATTCATGATTATAGTTATGACCATAGGCATAAAGAGGATGATTTTCGCCGTATATTTTTACAAGTGTTACAATACGACCATGTGGTATTTTCATCTCCAGTATATTGGTATGCCGTTACCCCGAGAATGAAGGCATTTTTTGACCGAATTACAGAGTTTATGGATGATGATGCACTTAAAGCGTCATTAAGGCAATTAAGAGGCAAACGTTTTTCGATACTGACCAATTCAATTAGTAGCGCTGCCCCCGCGCCGATGTTAGAAATGATGATTAAAACATGTGAATATTTAGGTATGAAAGAACAGGCACATCAGCACTTTCAATTTCCGGTATCGATTTAATAATGTGTACTTTAGTGTAATAAAAGGCCATAGTTTATGGCCTTTTTAAATGAGTTACAGGGTCTCTCATTGCCTGTGTTGATGGTCTCAAAGGTTTTCCTGATGCAATTAATGCCGTTTCCCCTGACACCCAAATTCAACTCTGTATTGTGCATATGGTACGTAATTCACTCAAATTCGTCCCGTGGAAAGACGACAAAGCGATCACGGTTGATTTAAAGCGAATATATCAATCCATAACAGAAGATGAAGCCTTGATGTCACTCGAGCAGTTTGAGCAACGTTGGGATAGTAAATATCCCGATATATCACGCTCATGACATAATAACTGGCGAAATTTCAGTACGTTACTCAACTATCCTGAGGATATCCGTAAGGCCATTTACACCACCAATACGATAGAATCACTCAACAGTGTTATTCGTAAAGCCATCAAGAAACGTAAGCAATTTCCACATGATGATTCAGCGAGGAAAGTTATTTACTTAGCGATTGAGCAAGCATCGAAAAAATGGACAATGCCAATAAGAAATTGGAAAACGGCCTTGAATCGTCAGAATAATGACCTTATTTTACGTAATAAAGTAGCTCATTTTGGTGGTGCCGAGAGCTTTCATCCGTGCCATTTGGCCAAACATCAAACTTTGTACTTGAGTTGGGGGCTTGAAATACTGACGCGCCTTGATACGTGTAAGAATTAATGCGAGTCGAGTCTTTATCGCCTAAAATGACACCCGCATAATCCCATGAAGCATTGCAATTGGCATCTTCATGAAGTCAAATTAAGCCATATTCCCCTTCAGTTGATAAATTGGCTAAGTCATCTTCCGAATGAATATTTCGACAATTTGCATTGATCATCTTCGTTTGTGTAACTGCCGTAATATTTTGATGTTCATCAATGAACATCATGCCGCCTGTGACGGTTTTTCTCAGTGCCTGCCAACGTTGTGACTGCATCACCGCATATGAATTTGGAGATATAATATCTCCTGCAACGATATTTTCGATGTTATCTTTATGGTTGGCAAACAAGGTCCAGCCACCCCCTTGATGTTCCATATCACACCATACTTTAAATGGTTCAACCCCTAAATGTGCGCCGTCTGGGTCTATTTCATATAAATCTGATTGGGCATCAGTAAATTTATTTTTGATATCTAAGCAATTTTTACCAATGCCACTAACTTTGTCTTCTAGAATGCCTACTTTAGATTCTAGCAATGCGATACGCGCAAGTAACTGTTGATATTTTTGATCTTGTTTAAATTGTTCAGCGTCATGGTAAGCTTTTGTTGCTAAGTGGTTTGCTTGGGTTGGAGTGGCAGCTATCACGTTACCAACCACGTCTAATTGAGCTGAAGGGGTAAGCGTGCCTATGCCTACGTTAACGTGAGTGACAACGCTATTTGTGAGGTCTTGCCATGATGATGTTCCTGCGACTCCTTGAATTCCTTTATCGCCTTTAGCACCGACATTACCGGTATCTCCTTTGTCTCCTTTGATACCAACGGCACCTACATCACCTTTATCGCCTTTATCACCTTTGTCGCCCTTATCACCAGCAGGTGCTGCGGCTACCTGCCACGATGCACCATCGCAAAATTGCAGTTCAGATAAGGCAATTTCATATTTTAAAATGCCAATACTAGCGTTATCACATGAGGTTGAAGTTTCGGCATTTGTTGATGTAGATGGTGTGCTACTAAACAAGCTTGGGTTTGATTGGCCGACGTACTCAGCATAGTTTGAGTAGCCATCTCCATCTAGGTCAGAGTATTTATCATCATTACTGTATGTGTTAGTCGCATTGGCATTTTCCCAAGTGTCGGGAATACCGTCTGCATCGCTATCAGTTTGCATTCCTGAAAGAGAGATGTTGTCGATAAATACCATGGCGTTATTTGAAATGTTTTTTATTGAAAGTGAAGCTTGTTCATGCGTTGCAAGTAAGCTTTTGAGTGGTTCAGATACTGTTATTTGGGTATGAAATTGGGAAAAAAAGTTTGTTTCTTGTAAAGAAAGAGTGGATAGCAAGACATATTCATCATTGACATGGAAGCCAATTTGAAGATGTTGTTCTTGAATATCCAGATCATGCAACTTAGCATCAAACCTTAACCAATACAGCTCATGAGATAGCTGTTTTGTCTCGATGGTTTGCGCCAATGAAGAATGTGGCGGTAATTCGGCGATATTACCAAACTTTTCAAGTTTAGAGATCGATACATTGTTGGTGAATACCGAGCTACTCCAGTGTTGGGATGTTTTTTCAAAGGCACCATTGTTCAGTAACTGTTGTGCATTTGCCAATGGAAAAAGGCAGCAGGTCATAGTTAGGGTAATTAAGTGCAGTTTTAACTTTGAAGTCACTATAAAATCTTTGATTTATTTAAGTTAAATAGCAATTAATGAGCGATTTAATTGCGTATTATAATATATAAAAGTATGAATTAATTTATTTTAATTGAGTATTTAGGTTGGTGTTGTGTTGAGTGTTAGGGAGGAGGTAATACAGTGTTGTGAACCTATCAAATTGTTCTATATATACTTTTTATGTTTTTTTAAAAAGCTCAGGCAATTCACTTACAGGCTTCTATACTGATTAAGTTAAATAAAATGTTGGAATCAATGATGAACATAGTTGTGTACAGTCTAATAATAGGCGGTAGTATGTCTACCGCTTTATCCAATGAGCAAAGTAACTGGTCATGGCAAGCCATAGACGGCAGTTTATCAAAAACTGCCATGCAAAAAGGTACTGTCAATCCGAGCGAGCGATATTTCTCAGCTGATATTCAAAAGGCACAGAAAGATTTGATGGCTGTGGCACTCAATGACAGCTCAATACGCATTAGTTTGCCAACGTTAAGCGGCAAATTTGTACAGTTTTCTATCTCACATGACTCAATAATGGCGCAGGCGCTGCAAGAAAAGTTTCCATCCATTCGCAGTTTTGCAGGTTACGAAGTAGGTAATTCAAGTAATAAAGGTCGATTTGATATCGGGCCAAATGGCGTGCATGGCGTTTATTACATTAATGGGGAGCGTCTATATTTAGATCCTGCGGACAGCGGTATTTTAAAGCTTTATAAAAAAACAGCTAGACAGCAGGCGTGGAGCGATGAGGTGCTCACGCCTGAACTGGACGTATTAACACTTAAAAACACACAGTCGCGTGGACCCTTGATTGGTAATGGTGGCAACGTAGATTTTGTGACGTATCGTTTAGCGGTAACAACCAGTGATGAATATACTGCTTTTTTTGGTGGCAAAGTGGGGGCAATGAATGGCATTGTGACGACCATAAATAGAGTGAATCAGGTGTTTAAAACCGACCTTGCTGTTAAATTAGAGCTGATTGCGAACAATGATGCCCTTATTTTTGAAGCTAATGACCCGTATGATAATGGCAATGCAGACGACACTTTAGGCGTTGTTCAAACTCAAATAGATAGCATAATTGGTACGGCGAATTATGATGTAGGCCATCTTATGGCCACAGCGGGGGCCGGTCTAGCTGGTTTAGGGGTTGTGTGTTCGGAAGGTGCAAAAGCATGGGGTATGACGGGGATTTCTACGCCTCAAGGTGATGCATACGATGTTGATTATGTAGCCCACGAAATTGGGCATCAGTTTGGCGCTAATCATACCTATAATGGTTCAAGCGGCTCTTGCAATACGCGAGTGGGTTCTGCGGCGTATGAGCCAGGCAGTGGCATAACCATAATGAGCTATGCTGGTATTTGTGGTGACGATAACTTGGCTCAAAATTCCATTGCCATGTTTCATTCACACAGTATTGATGAAATGAATACGCATTTAACGACGGGATCAGGATCTACCTGTGGTACACCTGTGGGAATTGGTAATAATGCGCCCATTTCAGACGCAAAGTTAGATTACACTATTCCAATCAATACGCCATTTATGCTATCGGGTTCTGCCACAGATCAAAACACTGCAAATACATTAAGTTATGCATGGGAGCAAATGGATTTGGGGGCCACAACTTTAGGGGCATCCCAACTCATTGATAATGGTGAAGGACCATTGTTTAGGCCTTATTTACCTAGTAGTGGCGCGACACGTTATTTTCCAAAGCTTGAAGATGTGATGAATGGGACGACTACGAAAGGCGAAGCGTATCCAACAACAAATCGAACTATGAATTTTCGGTTAGTCGTTCGAGATGGAGAGGGCGGGGTAAATTATGACGCAATGACCGTTACCTCCACAACGTCTGCGGGTCCATTTGCAATAACATCTCCTACCTCTTCAACTATGTTAGAGGGAAGTAATTCAGTCAATGTGCAATGGAATGTTGCCAATACAGATCAGACGCCCGTTTCGTGTGCAAATGTTAACATTATGCAGTCATCAGGCGACACATCATTTGAGCAAATGTTACTAGAAAATACACCGAATGATGGTTCTGAAACGGTTAGTTTAGCAGGCAGTGCCGATAATAAAGCCAGGGTAATGGTGAAATGTAGTACAGGGATCTTTTATGCATTATCTCAAGAGTTTCAACTGGGCAGTATTATTTCTATTACTGCACAAGACACATTGAGCATGAACGAAGACGCAAGTCTATTGTTGACGCCAGCGATGTTTACGGTCATTAATCAACAACCCGATTCGACATTAACCGTTACAGTTTCGACAGGCACAAACTATACAGTTAATGGTGAGGCAATTACACCTACGTCCAATTTCTTTGGTGAATTAACGGTTCCCGTGAGTGTCAGCGATGGTAATAATTCCAGTGTTAACTTTTTAACCAAGGTTAGCGTAGTCGCTGTGAATGACGCCCCCACAATTACAGGTCAACAAGATATAGCGGTTAATGAAGATGCATCGTTAACGTTAAGTTTAACGCATTTTAATATTGTGGACATCGACAGTACGAGCTTCACATTGACCGCACAACAAGGTGATAATTACACGTTAGACGGTTTAAAAGTAACACCCTCCACTAACTATAACGGCGCATTAACGATTCCTATTACTGTCGCTGATGAGTTAGGTGCTTTGGTTGATTTTAGTGCTCAAGTAACCGTCACGGCCATTAATGATGCGCCAGTGGCAACGGCTGATAGTGGTACGGTTGTCCAAGGTGAAACCGTAGAATTGAACGTGTTAAACAATGATACAGACATAGACAGTAGTGAACTGAAAATAAGCATGGTTGATTATAGCGGGACAGGCACTGTAACTATTAGCGGGGCGGTGCTCATTTACCAAGCGAGTGCTGACTTTACAGGGCAAGAACAATTTAGCTATGAAGTCGACGATAATAATGGTGGAAAAGGAATAGGTACGGTTACTGTTGATGTTACGGAAGCTGTTGTTGAGCCAACGCCAGAACCAACACCCACAGTGCCAGTTACACCTGCGGAGCCTGTATCTGATTCAGGTGGTAGTAGTGGTACTTTGTTCTTCTCAGGGATCATTTTAATGCTTATTGCCTTCAGACGGTTTATTGCATGGAGGTTTTAAGATGTTGAATTACAAGCATCTTATCTGGATTTGTTTACTAGGTGGTTGTGTGGCGACTAACTCAACAGATAAAAGTGCTACACCTGAGCTCGTTAATGAGCTCAGGGCGTTAACGTGGTTTGGTGAGCAGCGTGTTGAAGAGGTGATCCAATTACACCAACAGCAAAAAGTATATGGCTTAATTGCGTTAAATAGACGGGGGTATTTTTATCCAAAAATTGGTATGTCTCGAAAACCGCTTAAGTTGAAAGCAGGCTGCATGACTTGGTTGTTATCTAGTTCATCTGATGTCATAACAAGTGATAGTAACAAGGACCTTAGGGTCTCACAGCAGAAATTTTCAAGCCGTTTTAACGAAGCCATGGCGCCAAATTGCTTGGAATAAAGGTCTCCTTTAAACCATACAAAAGTGGTGTCGCATAATAGGTCAAACAGGGGACGTTTGGCCTTTTTTATTGAGAAAAAATATCTGATCATTGAGTGGGTCAACGCTGCTTTGTTGCCAAAGTTAGCTATAGTTACAGGAGTGCTTGAGGTAATAATATGATCGATATTAATAATTGTTTTGTGAAACACCCCCATCCTTTTTTCGATTGTCAAAAATGGCAGCAGCTGGTTAATACACTTGCAGAGCTATATGACGCGGCCAGTGGTACAGTTGTTCAGCTCAGAGAAGATGAGTTTAATGTTGTTGCGACCAGTTCTAATGATGATAATTTTTTAGCTCAAAATAGCAACTGGCCCTGGGAAATGCGCAGTTTTTGTCGACATATGATGGAAACAAAGCAATCATTGTATGTTGGTGATGCAGCTAATCATGCCATGTGGTGTCAAGTACAGCCTGTGAGTGAAGGGCCTGTGCGCTCATACTTAGGTTTTCCACTGTTTTGGCCAGATGGTGAACTGTTTGGCTCGATTTGTGTTATCGATACTAAAGTGACAGATTACCCACCAATTTTGGTGCAGCTCCTTTCGCAATTTAAAACAATTATAGAGGGAGATTTACGGCAAATTGTTGATTATGAAAAAATAAAGTTACTTGCGTTAGAAGATGAACTCACCGGTATAAATAATTTACGTGGATTTAACGTACTCGCAAAACAAAGGCTAAAAGATGCACACCGGTTTATGCAGCATGTTGCCATTGTCTATCTTGATATTGATAACTTAAAGCAAGTGAATGATGAATATGGCCACCAAAGCGGTGATCACTGTATTGTTGCATTAGCAACGCTATTGAAAAGGGCAAGTAGAGATGCTGATATTAAGGCACGGGTTGGTGGAGATGAGTTTGTAGTTATGTTGTTATCATCAAGCGACGCGTTTATTTCGCACTGGTGCAAGAGTTTAATAGAAAAATATGCGGGGGTGTTGAAAGATAAGCCCTATACTCAACTTATAGGTGTAAGTGTAGGATACAGTATTTACGACCCCGTTGATAAAGTACCTTTAGAAGACATGGTTGAGCGAAGTGATAATGCTATGTATGCGAATAAACAAGCTAAAAAGCGTGCTTAACCTCATTTTCATGGGTATATCTGGGCCCTATTTGTATTCGTGATAGTTTATAGTTGGTAACGAACGCCAATATAGAAACGTCTTCCATTGCTGTAAATTCCTGTTGGTGCAAACATATTTCTTTCGTAGCTATATAAAATTTCGTTGGTTAAATTAATAAAATCGAACGTGACTTTGATTTTTGGGGTTACCGAAAGTGTGACGTTACCGTCGAGTTGACCATAATCATCAGTTATCGTTTCGCCAACACCGGTGGCAAATTCTGTCCGAAAGTTATAAGCAAGGCGCGTACTGATAAAGTGATCTTCATAATAGGCTGTGATATTAAAACTGTGTTTTGAAGTGCCTGGTACTCGGTCTTTTTGCGAGGTGAGGTTTTGTACACGAGTGCCATCGACGTAAGTATAGTTGGTAATTATGCCAAACCCATAAGCGATATATTGTTGATAACTTAGTTCGACTCCTCTGACACTTCCGCCGTTACCATTGATAGGTCGGTCAATTGACATTAAAATATTTTCATGGCGCTCTAACTCCCTTTTGAACTCGATAAAGGAGTCGACATTTTTATTGAAAACCGCTGCAGAAGTAAGACCACCTTCTTGAAAGTACCACTCAATACTGGCGTCAAATTGTGTGGCGCGATAAGGGTCTAAATCAGGATTCCCTCCTTGGCCTTGTGCTTGGGTCACATTGTAGTTAGTTGATGGCATTAGGTGGTTAAATTGTGCTCGCGACATGACCCGAGCAAAAGAAAATCGAGATACAACATCATCTGCCAGTTCAATGTTGAGGTTGATACTGGGTAACAAATCTAAATAGGATTTTTTGTCGTTAACCCATTTAAGTTCAGTATTCACTGAATTAACTGGGAGCTGTTTAAGTGCTGCGGCATTTTGCCAAGTCGAAACGGCTCTAACACCTAAATTTAATCGATAAAAATCACTGTCTAAAGCTAATTTAAAATACCCAGCCAATGTTCGTTCTTCGATGTTAAATCGACTGGCTCGCTCCACGGTTTGTACAAAACCGAGTGACTCAAAGTCATTGTTTAATTGCGCAATATTGACAAAGCTATATTGTTTCAGTGTTTGTTCGTTGCCGATATCGTGTAGGAAATCATTCGCAACAGTAGCAGGGTAATTTGCTAACGTGGTGTTTAATTGCCCTGCGAGTCCATTTAAACCGCCATTGATTGACCGTAGGCGACGGAAATCTCGTTGGTGTTCTCGATACTTAAGGCCAACTTGAATACTCGATATAATTGGGTGCTCAAGTTGATAAGTAGAGTCAATTTGTGCGAAGTGTGCTTTGTCATCACCATGCTGCGCATCTTTTCTTGCTTCGGTTAGGAACCAGCGCTGTGCATCGAGAGGGGAAATGTCATATTGGGCTATGATGTTTTGTTCTTGTCGTGTATCGACACTAAATTGGGTATTTGCAGAAAATTGTGACGTGCTGTCTTCGCTGGTTCCGCCTTGCGCGTGACTGAAACCTATTTGGTATTGAGTTTGCCACACAGGGCCTGAATATAATAAATCGAAATGAATGCTCTGTGTTCTTATTTTAGAATTACGCCAAATGGCCTCCATGCTGGTATTGAACATTTCATTCTCTAGTTGGCTATATTGTCCGTAAGTCAGCGTTTTTTTGTTGAGGACAGCCCCTTTTATCTTGCCACCTAAATCTAAAACTTTTGCGGGTTGCCATAAAAAGTTTTGATTTGTGTTGTCGGCTTGTAATTCTGAGTGAAGTAGGTGTGCGTTCAACTGCCAATGGTGGTTGAACTTATATGCGAAATTGGCTGAGACAGTTGATAAAATGCGCTCTTGCTTAAATATTGCTGAGCCCCCTCCGCCTGGCGTCCAAATATTTGACAGGTTTTCATTTGCGGCTTTTTTAACTGGCACTAAATCATGGTTATTATCAAATTGGTAATTTCGCTCATGCCAGCCCCATGACTCTAAACCATCACGACGAAGTTGCCTTTTATTTTGAGTGGCCGTAAATAGTGCTGCGAAATCTTCATTGGGGTTTTTATAGTTAAAAATTACGGACAGTTGAGGGTCAAGTTCTTTTGATAAATCATTATACTGTAGCTGAGTATTTAGTACCAAAAAGCGGTTATCCGTGAGTAAAGGGTCTAACGTTTTAATATTGATAGCTCCGCCTAGAGAGCCCTCGTCTTGATCTGCTTGCGGGGTTTTATATACTTCGAGAGAAGCAATAATATAGGCAGGTAACAAAGTAAAGTTAAAGCCACGATTTGGCTGAGATGAAATCCACCAATCAGCAGATGCTAAGTATTGACCATTTAGGTAGGTTCTATTTTGTTCTGGCGTTGTGCCCCTAACGCCGACTCTTTCACCTTCACCTTGTATTCTAGATAAAGATATTCCGGTAATACGTTGTAAGGCTTCTGCGACATTTTTATCTGGAAACTTACCTATTTCTTGGGCGCTAATAGAGTCTGTTATTTGATCACTAAATCGCTTATTATTAAGAGATTTGACAACGCTGTCATGAAATCCCCTAATTTGTATTTTTTCAAGCGTGTTGTCACTCGTTTGCTGCGGTGTATTTGCTAATAGAAGTGTAGGAAAGAGCAATATTTTTAATAAGAATAATGAATAACGACGATGAACCATTTAGCTTCCCCATACAGCTTTGGGTAAATAAACCCGTTTTTGCGTATTGTACTATTGATAATCAGTGTATTATTAATGCCAAATATCATACTCTTTTATTACGGTTTTAACCATACCTTTACATTGTACTTAGGACACTATGCAGCAGAATAGGCCCAAAAAACTGTTAATTAATGATGTTGAATTAGACGTTGTTGGGTTACGCGTCAAAGTGGCTGAGCAATGGCGTACGATTGAAGTAAAGCAATTGGCACTGCTACAGCTATTGTTAGACAATGAAGGTAAAACAGTGTCGCGTGATACCATTATCACAACGTTATGGCCTGATATTATCGTCAGTGACAATTCAGTCAGTCAGTTGGTTGTTCAACTGCGTAAAACGCTCGGTGATGATAAAAGTAGGCCGCAATTTATAAAGACAGTTCCTAGGGTTGGTTATCAGTTAATTGCTGCCGTAAATGATGTGCCAGACATCGCCTCGAAACTCATCAAAGCACAAGAAAATAGGCCTATATACTGGCTTTTAGGGGGGCTGTTATTTGGCGCTGTAGGTTATAAGGTTACCGGGGCTCTGCTTACAACCCCCGCTCATACTATTGACTATAAATATCAATCTAGGCTAACAGCCTCACCAGGGGCAGAAGTTTATTTACGCTATTCTCCCGATGGGCGTTATTTGGCATTTAGTCACGTGGGTAATAATCAAGAACAGTTTGATCTATCCGTCATTGATATGAAAACTCAGTCTTTACATAACTTAAAGAGTACAGGGTATAGCGAAGAAGCGCCGGTTTGGTCCGCAGATGGAAAGTGGCTTGCTTATTATCGGTATGATCCATTTTCATGTACTGTCCGCGTATTTTCTGTTGATAGTACAATAGAAATGTGGCGCTTGAGTCCTGAAACGGCTTTATTTGAATGCGATCCAGCGCAAGGGCCTAAACCTTTATTTTGGCCAAAAGAAACTGCAATTTATGCGCAGCAATGGCGCGATGATGATGTAAAAATTACGCGTTATCATCTTGAATCTGAAAATAGCTTCATTATCACAAAAGAGACTGAATACTCAGATAGCCAAGGTATGCTACATGATGTAAATCCAAACAACCAAATGCTGCTATTCTCGCATGCTAAGCAGGGAAAAAACCAACTGCTATCAAAGAGTGAATTTCATGGTGATCTAAATAAAAGGTTGTTAAGTGCAGATGCCAAAGGCCCTGTTGTATGGGGAAGAGAATCTGGTACCTATTGGACAGGTGACGACTCATTAAGTCTTTCAGATATTGCTGGGAAATCGCAAAAAATACATACGCCAAATGGCGTTATTACAGATATTGCGGTTGACTTTAATCATGGCCATGTAGCGCACTCAGAAGGGATTTCTCAGGTCAATTTGTATCATTTAGATACATCGAATGAAAGTGACAGTTCTGATTTAATCGCGATTTCTTCCGCGGCGAAACTAGACATACTAGCGGAGGTTTCACATGATGGACACTGGTTTGCGTTTGCTTCTTATGATCAGCAAATAAAAAGCCAACGTGCGCAAGTTGAGATCTGGGTTAAACATAGACAAAGGCCTACCGCGAGCTTACTTGCGTTGTTACCAAGCCAAGTATTTCCAAAACAGTTGCTTTTCTCACCAAAAGGGAACAACTTACTGATTGTTTCTAATCGTGGTGATACCTACTTAATTAATTTGTTTTCTAAGAAACTTGTCACCATCATTCAAGATTACAATAAAACACGGAATATGGTTTGGAGTGCTGACGGGCAATCAATCAATTATCAAGCGAGACATTCAGAGGGCACTTGGCAGTTATGGCAATACTCATTGAATGAAACGACAAATCGATTGCTGTCTAAGGATGTTAAATCTATTGATGTAGATGAGTTAGCATTGGCGTCTAAAAATCAGAGTTTTACAGGTTTTTTGGATGATGCTACGTCCTATTTGTTGAAATATACTGCACAAGATATCGACCCAAATCAGCTTCGTGCTTCGCTTCGTTTATATCAGCCAGCCTTATTTGAGAAAGGCATTTATTACGTATTACGTCAGGGTCATCAGCTGTATTTGTATTGTTATTACACCGACAGACAAGAAAACGTGAGAGTTAGAGCGTTAGGTACGTATCTTTATGATATTAACGTTCCACTTTCGCTAAGTACTGACTGGCGAGGAGAGCATATACTCATTAATAAAGTGGATGGAATAGAAACGGACATTGTGTTACATCACTTTACTCCAAAGACGCAATGAACGAATCAATCTGATGAGTAGACCATGCTCTAGAAAGAGCCGATTTTTTGGCCTTTAACGCGAGTGCTTTAGCTGCAGGTTGAACTGGGGCTAGTTGCGCTTGATAAAGTAGTAGAGTGGGGTGGTCATTATCTAAAGCGCGTGCTTTGTTTATCCATTTATGTATTGTTTCACTTGCGGTGTCATTGCGTATCAGCTCCTTGATGAGTGTCAACTGAGCTCTGAGGTGTTGCTGTTGTGCTGCACGCTTAAGCCATTTAATGCCTTTATTTGGTGCATAATAACTTTCAGTTTTTTGTAAATAACTAAGTCCGAGCCTGAATTGCGCTGCCGCTAGGTTGTGGTCTGCGGCTTTATGTAGCCAATTTTGGCCAACCAGTTTATTCGGGTGCGATGTTTCTGTGCTCATTAAGCTGGTGGCGAGTTTATATTGAGCTAAAGGATAATTGTTCTTGGCTGCGGCTAATAATAAGGCTGCATCTGCATTATCATCTCGCCAGTGATATTTTAATAGCCTGCTTGCATTATACTTATCAGAGTTTAACCATTGAGAAATGTAATATTGTATTTTGCCGTTTCCTTGTTCTGCAGCATCAATATGTTGTGTTATTTCTCGTTGATACTCTTTTCTCTGTGCTCCCAAACTTTTGTCATATTGCTTACCTTTGAAAGTGGTGAAATGGTATGTCAAAGAACGATTGAATATCGGGGTCGTAACATCGTATTTCCAATGTGTTAAAGCATTCAGAATACTGGCTGTAAAGGTATTCTTTGGGTGACTGTCAACAATAGATATATCTGTGACATTACCATTGTCGTCAATATCAAATTCGGCCCATACCCAACCTTCAAGTCCTAGTCGCCGAGCTTCATCTGGATATTTTGGGGGAACATAAGTTGTTCTAGACAGAGAGGGGGTGGAATTGGGCGTCAAAGCAGGAAAGAGCAGTTTAGAAATAACATCGTAAGAATAGAGTTTTTGTAATGTTTGGTACATATCGGTCATAGCATGAGGGTCATTATAACTTTGTAATACCAGCTGTGCCGTCTGTTGCGCATCGTGTGAACCAAACTCACCAGCAAGCATGAACCATGCATAAGCACGAGGTTTACTTTGTGTGACCCCTTGACCATGTAAAGACATGACGGCCAAATTATACATCGCATCAGCATTACCTAACTGTGCTAATTGCTCGAATGAGTTATACGCAGAGCGGTAGTTTTTATTCTGGTAAGCGACAGTAGCACTATATAAATCTGCAAATACGACTTGGCTTTTAATTACTAAGCAGATGCTTAGTATGACAATCAGTCGGTTGAAATTCATAGTGCCTTATTGATTTATGATGAAAAGATAACAGGGCGGATAACCCAATAATTTCCTTACAATCGATTGTACTGTTTTATTTTATAAATACCAGTTTCCGAACCTATATCAGGTGGATAAAAGAAAAAGCTGATAGCAACTGCTATCAGCTTTTGCCCCGGGCAAGGAGCGTCCATCCATGGATAGTCGAATCTGTGTTAGCTATACAATCTTCGACTAGAAGTTAAATCTAATACCAGCAACAAAGCGACGGCCATCGGCATACACACCCGTGAGAGCATGCTCAACGCCCTCTTCTTGGTAACTAAACGTATGCTCGTCTGTTAAGTTAACGGCTTCAAAAACAGCGGTAATATTTTCGGTAACGTTGTAACTCAGTGTTGCGTCAATTTGGCCATAGGCATCTTGGTATCCTGGCCATGCTCTACCAGTATCATACCCTGTTCGGTAGTTGTATGAAATTCGACCGCTATATGTCTCTGTTTCATAATACGTACTAAAGTTGAACGTACTTTCAGATATGCCAGGAATAAGAATATCATTACCGTCAACATCTTTGGACTCGCCATCTACGTAGGTGTAATTGGCTGAGATACCGAACCCTTCAGATATTTCAGTTTGAAAGCCTAATTCTAAGCCTTGTAAGGTGCCAGACGGACCGTTAATCGGACGACTAATCTCAATCGGCACACCGTCAAATATTTCTGTTTGCGTATTATTCCCAAGTGTTGATTGCAAATCCTTATAGAATATCGCCGCTGAGAATATGCCAGCTTCAGAGAAGTACCATTCATATCCAATGTCAAATTGCGTGGCACGATATGGATCAATTTTTGAATTGCCACCAGTTCCAACACGCGTTTCAGTATTGTAAGTTGTGGCATTGGTCATTGCTGCATAGTCAGGGCGAGTCATAACTCTCGCTGCGCCAAAGCGCAGTAACATATCTTCATCAAGGTCAATGGCAAGGTTAATACTGGGTAAAATATCAAAATAGCTGGTGTCTTCTTCTTTCCAAACTTTAGCATCAGCCGGGCCGACATAAGCACCGGTTGTCTGTTGTGTTTCTACCAACCTGACACCAAGGTTACCGCGCATACCTTCAACATCTATATCTGCTTTAATATAACCGGCCAAAATCTCTTCTTTGATAGCGAAGTTACTATCGTGAAGCAATCCGTATTGCCAATCTAGCGCATCGCCAGCTGCACGTGTTGTAGTGAGGTCTGTCATTGCATAATTTCGTAACGTGTCGTTTGTACCAATGCCAGACAAAAAGTCACTGGGGGAGGCAAATGAATAGTCAGCTAAACTCCAGTTTAAGTCCGTTCGTGTTTGTGAACGTAAGCGAACATTTTCTCTTTTATGGTCTCGATACTTAGCACCTATCTTAATTTTGCTAAACACAGCTAAGTCAACCGGTCGTTCAAAATCAGTTTGAAGATAGTACTCTTTATCCAATGCATCGTTGCTGTCATAACGTAAGAAGCCGAGGTCCCATTTACTGCCATCAGCAGGGTCATTGGCATAGCTGGTTCCAATGCTTTCTTTTTGTGACGCATTAAAGCTATGAACAGCATTGCCTTCCCATCCCACACTCCGGTCTGTTTGTGTTCCACCAGAGCCTTCCGTGACACCTATGTGGTATGAAGAACTCCACAGTTCACCTTCATGATCTAATTTTAAGTCATAAGATTTGGTTTTGAGCTTTGAATTACGAATTTTCGTTTCATCAAGAATATTATTGCCGTCAGGAGAAAGGCCCATTGTGCCCGCTTGTGCAAACTTCCCTACTTTGTCGTGTTCAACAACGTCTAAAGAGGTGTATTGAGAGTTACCATAGCCTGGAAGCCAGAGAAAGTTCTGGTTTGCATTGTTAGCCTCCATTGTAGAATCTAGCGCGTTGAAAGTAATATCTGTGTTGTCAGATGGACGATACTGAAGTGTTAAGTTGAACCCCGTTCTAATGCGTTCTTGAGTGAACATGGCTGAGCCACCACCACCGGGCGTATACACATTGTTTATTTCAGTACCATCTTCTAAGGTAATGTCACGATGTGACCAGCTCCATGCTTCGATACCATCGCGTCGTAAGTTTCGTTCTTGCCTAAATACGGAAATTAAAGCACCAAATTTTTCTTCACTGTCTTTCCAGCTATACAAACCCGCTACTTGAGGGTCGGTTTCGCCAGAAATTTCACTGTGCTGCATAAGAACTGAGCCCGCAATCTTATTGGCATCAAGATCGAGTGGTTTTCGAGTACGTACAATTACTGTACCACCAATAGACCCCTCATCTATATCGGCTTCTGGTGATTTGTATACCTCTAGGCCTGAAACAATTTCTGATGGCAACATGGTGTAGTTAAAGCCTCGGCTGGCTGACGAGTCGACCCACCAATCTGCAGAACCAACGGCTTGGCCATTTAATAGGGTTCTATTTTGATTCTCTGATGTACCTCGGATACTGATGCGCTCGCCTTCACCAAAGTTTCTACTCATTGATACACCGGTAATACGCTGTAGCGATTCGGCAACATTTTGGTCTGGAAACTTACCTATGTCTTCAGAAGTGACGGCATCGACGATAGAATTTGCGTAGCGTTTAGTATTGATTGACTTAACCACGCTGCCACGAATACCTCGTACTTGAATTACTTCTACTTCATCTGTTTTTGCACCCGCTGCATGTGCAAATGAAGAAACTCCGGCTGTTGATGTCATTAACAGGCTGCTAATGATTAAAGTAAGTTTGTTTTTCTTATTGGTGAGCATGTTTAGTCCCCTTGGTTGCATTTTATATATGTAATTGGTATTGCGACTAAGGCTATTAAACACGCTGTAAAAAATTAAATCTTGAATTGAAATGATTAATTGTGAAAGATGGTTTTTTGTTTTTTGATATTATTAAAATTAATAATATCAATTGCTTGCATGGTTGTTGGTTTGGTTTTTTGCTTTTTGAGTAATATTACCCAGAAAAAACAGTGAGCGCAGTGGTTGCTTTCACAAGTAGAAATAGCGATAAGGAGGGTTTAGGCCGCTTAACGCTATTTCACATAAGTGAGTTAGAGGCTCTTTTTAGGAGGAAGCGCGACATTGGCAAATATAAGTCCTGCCACTAACGACATGAAGATGAGGAATGTCTGTTGTCCTATATGATCTGCGTGTAAAAAGCTTTGCCCTTCAATAAGAGAGTTTAAACCGATATACGTCTTTGACCCAGGAACGAGTACAATGAGACCTTGCATTGCAACAATAGAAGCTGGTGCATTCACCATACGATTGAAGAAGTTACTAAACACACCGACGGCAAAGGCGCCGACAAAGGCACCGATTGAATAATCAAAATAAAGCGCTGCGCTGACACTGGCACCATAGGCTATAAAACCAGAAGCGATAGACCAACTAGCATGCTTTAGTTTGGTTCGGAAGATCACGATGAGACTGGTACACAGAAGTAAAATGGCTAACCAAGCAGTCCATTTTGGTAACGGCTCAGGCTGAACAAAGTCGGTAATGCCAAAAAGAGCAAAGCCAAGACTCATTCCGAGGAATGCGCCAAAGTAGAGCTTGAACAATAGCATGAGGGCATCCATAACACGTGCTGTACCAGATACCAGATGTCTTGCTGATAGTTCAGCAAATGCGAGCGCGAGCGCTAAGCCTGGGATAAATACAATAATGGCCGAGAGCACCACGAGCCGAATGTTAATGCTTGGGTCGATATAGCGACTGATAGCACATGCGCCTAATGCTGCAACAATTGCAACGAGCGGTTCTAACATATGTGTGACGCGTTTGGAGCGAGCAGACCATATTACAAAAATAAAGACTAGAATTGAGAATAACCCAGACCATAAAACGTCGTTCCAACTAGTGCCCATTAACATGGCAAAAGCAGCACCAGAAATAGAAAAAGCGGTACCAGTGAGGAGTTTACTGTATGGATTAAGTTGTTCACTAATATTGTCTAAACACGTATCAGCCTCATCAATTGATAGCTCACCAGCCAACATACGAGACACAATTTCGTCGGTATCAGCAAGACTACCTAAATCGTGGTCGCCCGGTTCTACTCGTGCGACGTGAGTGTATTCATCCTCATGGCCTTCAGACCAAATAACAAAGGTAACTGAAGTTGGAGACATAACAAAAGCCGACTTAAGATCTAAGTGGGTTGCGACTTCCATTAAATGAGCTTCAAGGCGATAAGCTGGCGTGCCATATTTATGAAGCATCTTGCCAAGTTTCACAATAAGCTTTCGTTTTTGGGTAAAGGTAGCTGTGTTCAACGGTGTTAAACCTAAAATGATAAAAAGACTACGCAATTCGTTGCGTCGCGATACCTTATATAGTCTAGTTAATTATAAAAATTAACTCTAATAATGGTAGATTTCTGCGCATTTTAATCGCTTTTATCGCAAAGTCTAGGTCATTTATCGAATTTAATTTGCATTTTTATAGGGTTGATAAATTACTCGGGTAAATATGCGTTTTCAACCTTAAAATATGCAGTTAATTTCATAAATTTTATTGTATTAACCATATGAAAATAATTGAATATTTTGCATTTATTTGATTTGGGTCCAATTTTATTCTCAATCTTCACTTATACTAGTTCTAATAGAATAGTCGTAGGTGCGAATATGTTAGGTATGATTGAAGGTATGGCGCTGGGTAAGCAGTTAAGATTGTCATTCTCATTGCTAATTATTTTGTTAGTGGTGGTCAGTGTGTCTGGGTATTACGGTTTAAGTTCGGCGCAAAGTGGCTTCACCAGTTATCGAAGCTTAGCGCTGGAAACGAATTTATCGGGCCGGATGCAAGCGAATTTACTTTACGCAAGAATTGGCGTGATAAAATATCTATCAGATAGTAGCCCTGCAATTGTTAAACAATATGACGAACGAATGGACAAGTTACAAGGTTTCTTTTTAGAAGCGAAAACGAAAGTGACCGATCGTCAGCGTCGTCAAATATTGGAAAAAAGCAGTGATTTGCTCACAGAATATGATCGCGCATTCAAAGAAGTGCAAGGGCTCATCTCGCAACGTCATAATGTTGTCAATAATGAGTTAAACCCGCAAGGGAAAGACATTCGAGAGCAATTTACACGATTACTAGATAAACTAAATAATGAACAACGTTCTCAAGAGTTATATGCCATAGCCAAAGCCGAAGAGTTTTTACTTTTGGGGCGTTTGTACGTTGTTAAATACTTAGTGACGAATAGTGATACTGATAGAAACCGTGCAGAATCTGAGCTCAAAGAAAAATTGATGCGGGCACTTGATGGCACTGTGAGTCAATACCCTGAAATCTCACCTGAGCTGGCTCAAATTAAATCGTCTGTGAAAAGTTACCTCGCGTCTTTTGACAAAGTTACCAGAATTATCTCAACAAGAAACGGTCTTATCTCTGCAAAACTGAATCCAATTGGTGCTGAAATTGCTGAACAGTTAGAGGAGTTAAAACTGGGAGTCAAAGCGAAGCAAGATGAAATAGGTCCAAAAGTAAAAGGTACAACGGAGTTTCTGTTGAGCTTAGTGAGTATTATTTCTGTTATAGCTGTGATTGGTGGCATATTCTTGGCCATTGTATTACCCAGAGTGATCCGTAAACCGATTGGTGGAGAACCGCTTGAAATTGCGGCCGTAGCTGAGTGTATTGCTAATGGCGACTTTACGCAAAAGTTTGATGGAAAGTCTGAAAGTACCGGTATTTATGCGTCTATGGCGGCTATGTCAGATAATTTGAGCATGGCTATTTCAGGTGTAGTAAGCACGGGACATCGATTAACTGAACAAGCTCAGTTATCAGCGATGATCGCTGGTGAAACGCAAGATGTGGTGTCTCAGCAAAAAGATCGCAGCGCCCAAATTGCCACAGCTTTAAATGAAATGGCATATAGCATTCAGGAAGTCGTTAAGCTTTCAAGTAGCTCGGCATCCTCGGCGAATGACGCAAAAGTTTCAGCTGAAGGCGGTTTATCATTGATTGAGCAAATGGTATCGGCGATTGAGCGATTATCTTCAACCATAGAAAACGCGATGCAGGATATAAAAACACTGGCCCAAAGCAGTCAAAATATTGGTGCAGTAGTAGAGGTTATTGGTAACATTTCAGAGCAAACGAATTTACTTGCATTGAACGCCGCAATTGAAGCAGCGAGAGCTGGAGAGCAAGGCCGAGGCTTTGCTGTGGTGGCAGATGAAGTAAGAAGTCTTGCTAAACGGACTCAAGATTCAACGACCGAAATCCAGACCATGATAGAGTCTTTGCAATCAGGTACTAATAAAGCGGTGGCGAGCATGAATGAAAGTTCAAGTGAAGCGTTGAATACCGTGGAGCTGTCGTCTGAAACAAAAGAATCACTGGATAAAATATTAGGTAAAATTAGTGTCATTAACGATATGAATAATCAAGTTGCAGTTGCCATTAATGAACAGTCGACAGTGTGTGAGGATATCAATCAAAACATTACATTTTTAACTGATTCAGCTGAATTGAGTGAGCAAACGAGCAATAAATCAGCGGCAGCCAGTGAGGAGCTCAAAGGGTTAGCAGATCAGTTACAAGACATTGCTGGCAACTTTAAAGTATAAGGGAGCACATTACTGAAGCATGACTCCACGTGTTAGGCTTCAGTAATACATATCTATGTATGATCAATGCTTGTTTTTGGCTTCGATCCATTGGGCCATATACTTGGTGCTTTGCATGGTGTGATGTTTGAGCATTTGACCGGTAAAGTTTTGGTTTCGGTGCTCGTTTAAGTGCGCAATAGTGCGTTGAATTTTGTCAAGCAATTGAGTTTCTAATTGCCTACTATCATAGTGATGTTCAAGTAACTTGTTGCCGGCATTTTGAGCGTCATTGTAGCGTGTTGGCGATTGATATAAAGCAATGGCTTGTTGGGCAAACTCTTCTGCTGAATCAGCTATGGCGCCATGCCATGCTAGAGTACCATGCATACCTTCGGCACCAATACTAGTCGTAACACAGGGGGTTTGCGTGATCATTGCTTCAAGTAGCTTGCCTTTAATACCTGCACCGAAACGAAGAGGAGACAAACACACTCTACTTTTTTGCATAACTTCCAGTGCGTTTTCAGCCCATCCTTTAATCAAAAAACCCGTTTTAGTGTTGTTAAGAGCAGTGGCCTTTGGGGGAGGATAAGAGCCATAAATATGTAATTCAGCATTTGGCAGCGATTTTCTGATCAGAGGCCAGATCTCTTGTAAATACAATACGGCATCCCAATTCGGCGCGTGACGAAAGTTGCCAATGGTCATAAAATGTTGACGCTGTTCAAAGCTTGGGACATTTTTATTTATTTTATCCAAGTCGACCATAAAAGGTAAATGATGCAGTAATGTGTTATCCACTTTAAAAACAGACGCCAATAAGGTCATTTCATAGCTAGAAATAATCAAACTCATGTCGCAGCGTAATATTGCGGCAATTTCTCGCTTAGCGAGTGAACTCATCAGGTCATTGTGTGTAAATGAGCGCTGAGCTTTATGGGCATCATGGCGTGCATTTCGTAAGCATTGTAAATCTTCAGTATCGAGGATTTTAAGCGCGTTAGGTGCATACTTATCAACTCGCCAGCCAAATTGCTCTTCCATCATAAACCGATCAAACATGACGATATCGGGTGCGAACGATTGAACATACGTATCAAAGCTAGCACAATTAAGGGTAATACTCTTGGTGGTTATGTCTTCATATGATAAGTCAATCATATGCTCTGTAACTTGAGCTGGGCTGGCAAACTCAACTTGCCATTGTTGTTTTTTGAAGAACCGCAAAATAGACATCATATGACTACCTGCAGCTGATGAGTTAGGCTCTGGCCATACATAGCCAATCACCAATACTTTTTTACTCATAGTGACGATTCACGTATTTGAACTGAAACATCAACAAGTGTCCTGACTGCTGGCTGCGCTTTATTAAGTATCTCACCCAGTGTCTGACAGGTTCTTTTTCCTATGTCATTGGCATCAATACGCACAGATGATAATGCAGGCTGCATCAGACATGAATCTGCTAAATCATCAAACCCGACGACTTTAACGTCTTTTCCTGGGATTAAATTGTGCTGACGCATAGCTTCGATAGCGCCATAGGCAATTACATCACTGAAGCACACGATGGCTTTGGTATTTGGTGCTTGTGTAAACAAGGTATTAAACGCTTCTCTGCCGCCTTGTCGGTTGGTAGGGGCTTCAATGATGCGCTTTTGGTCTGTGATACCTTTTAACTTTAAGGCGGAATTAAAGCCTGCAATTCGCTCATGGTAATCAGAAATATCAGCAATACCGCCAAGAAACGCGATATCTGTAATACCTTGCTCTAATAAATGTGAGGTGGCTAAATGTGTGCCTTTTTGGTTGTCGGGTAAAATGGTGGGCGCACTAGAGTAGGGGATTTCACGCATGATATTGATAACAGGAAATCCACTGTTGATTAAGTTATCTACCCATTCACGATCAGTACCAGGTGCAGGGCACATGACAAATGCTGCCACATTATATTCTTTTAAGGTGTTTACTACTTGTTGCTGGCGCGCGAAGCTTTCGCCTGTATTCACTAGCATAGGTACCATGCCAAGTGCATAAATGTGTTTTTCAAGCCCGACCGCTAATTGTGCTGAATACGGGTTTGTTAAATCATTGATCACAACAGCTACGAGATTTGAGCGTTTACTGCGCAGCGCTGCGGCATCGCGGTTATAGACATATCCAAGTGTTTCAATGGCTTTTAGCACGCGCTCTTTACTCTTATCACTGACCTTATCACTTTGTGTTAATACTAAAGAAACAGTAGATTTGGAGACTTGTGCTTCTCTAGCTACATCGAAAATGGTTACTTTTTCTGGCTTATTATTTTTCATAAGAGACGGTATTTGCCTAAAGTAGGGGCTTGCTGTTGACGAAAATGCATTTTAGCGTAAATAAGAGCGTCAAAAAAGTAGTAGCGAACGTTAAAAATCCCTTATTTGGCTGCATTTTTCTATTATTCACGTATATTATGGCCAAGTTAGTCATTTTAAGTGCAGGGATTTTTACAAAATGAGAAATTGGTTGTTTTATTGCGTTATAGGGTGGTGGAGTATTACCGCTATTGCAGCAGAGCAAAGCGCAGGTTATCAAAGCCCTTCAGCAGAACTAATGAACATTGTCGATGCGCCGCTTATTCCACAAAGTAAGTTAAGCGCTGATGGCCGCTGGTTAGCACTACTAAAACGCGAGCGAGTTGTCCCTTTAAATGAATTAAAATTACCTGAAAAAGCACTAGCAGGAGTTAAATTTAATCCCCTTACGTTTATGCGAAAATCATCGCGAGTGTATTCAGAAATAGAGCTGAAACATGTAGAAACGGGTTCCATTGTCAGTCTTAAAGGACTTCCCAATGGAAAGTTAAGAGATGTCAGCTGGTCATCAAATAGTCAATATATTAGCTTTATTGTAGAACAAAAACACAGTGCTACTTTGTGGCTATATGACATTAAAACTCGTCAAACAAAACAAATGACAACAACATCTCTCAATGGTGTTGTTACTAAAAATGCCTATAAATGGTTGCCTGATAGCAGCGGCTTTGTGGTGAACTTTGCGGTCAATCATGGAAAGCCGCTAATGTCTGAGAAAAGCCAAAAAATAGCGCCGATTGTACAACAAAGTAGCGGTGTGAAAGCGCCAATTCGTACTTATCAAAATTTGTTGAAAAACGCACAGGATGAAGCCGAATTCAAATTTTTTGCGCAAGGTCAACTTGCAAAACTGCGCTTGAATGGTCAAGCAAAAGTCATCGGTAAGCCAACTTACTTAAAGTCATTTTCGGTTTCTCCTGATTCGACCAATTTAATCGTGGGAATGATTGATACGCCTTTTTCTTACCAGCTACCGTACCAGCGCTTTGCATCAGTCTGGCAAGTGTGGGGAATGACGGGGTTTCCTCTTTATCAATTGGCGCTGCAGCCTTTGGCCGACAATATACCGCAAGGCTTTGATAGTGTACGCGTTGGCGCAAGAGATTTTCAGTGGCGCAAAGATAAAGGTGCAACGGTATTATGGGCTGAGGCTCAAGATGGTGGAGATATGAAAAATGCTGCTGAATATCATGACCATCTTTATACCATAAGTGCACCATTTAAAAGAGAGCCAGAACTGTTTGCTAAGGTAAAAGACAGATTTTCCGGTATTCAGTGGGTGGATGATAATATTGCGATGCTTACAGAGTGGCAATTTGCTAATCGTATGGTTCGTACATCTGTTATTTCCCCTCGCAATGCAGATGATAGACGAGTGGTTTTTTCAGAGCGTAGTTACAATGATGCGTATAAGCACCCAGGGCGATTTGTGACAGAGAAAAATGACTTAGGGGTTGATGTCTTAAAGCTAGTTGGAGGTCGCTATTTATTTTTGCAAGGTGATGGGGCAAGCAAAGAAGGTAATAAGCCATTTTTAGATAGATTTGATGTAAAAACCAATAGTACCACTCGGTTATGGCAGTCAGAAGCGCCGTATTATGAACGGGTACGCGCTTTATTAGATGACGAAGGAATGCGTTTTATTACGTTACGAGAGTCTAAATTGGAGCAACCAAACTTCTTTATTCGTGATCTTACATTTGATTCATTAACGCAGTTGACGCGTTTTCCTCATCCTTATCCCAAATTTAAAGGGGTGACTAAGGAGCAGCTTAAATACCAAAGAAGTGATGGTGTAGAGTTAACAGGGAATTTATATTTGCCACTTAATTATGATCCATCAGAAGGGCCTATCCCTGTACTCATGTGGGCATATCCACTGGAATACAAAAATAAAAAAGTTGCTTCACAAGTAAGAGAGTCTCCATATGCATTTCCATACATTGGGTATTGGGGACCAATGCCTTATTTAGCGAAAGGAATAGCGGTGTTTGATGACCCCAAAATGCCAATTATTGGTGAAGGTACACAGCAACCCAATGACAGTTTTAGAACTCAACTCATTGCAAGTGCAAAAGCCGCTGTAGATATACTGGTTGATCAAGGTATCGCTGATCCTGAGCGTATTGCGATTGCAGGGCATTCATATGGCGCATTTATGGTGGCAAACTTATTAGCGCACTCTGATTTATTTGTGGCAGGTATTGCTCGCAGTGGGGCATATAACAGAAGCTTGACACCATTTGGTTTTCAAGGAGAAGAACGTGACTTCTGGCAAGCACAAAGTCAGTACAACGCAATGTCTCCTTTTTTCCACGTAGATAAAATTAACGAACCAATGTTAATGATCCATGGAGAAAAAGATCCAAACGCGGGCACGTTTCCTATGCAATCAGAGCGTATGTATGCTGCGATGAAAGGGCTGGGAAAAGAAGCGCGATTGGTTATGTTACCTTATGAAGGACATAGTTACCGAGCTCGAGAGAGTATCTTACACGTCCTATGGGAGCAAGAAAAGTGGATAGAAAAATACTTGTTACCGCTGCCTAAGGTGGACGAGATCAACAATATTGATTCAATTTTACTCGATGACATGGTAGATGCGGGTGAGACGGGCACTGACGTACTTTAAGTTACTCGCAGTTACGTGTGTGGTATAGGGTTATGCACGTGATTATAACGGCTGGCTTGAATTTATGGTAAGTGGCTGCATTATAGTTAGTGGATGATCATGTTAGGTGTTAACGGTGCTTTTAGCTTTATTTAAACATATGACCATATCAATCAATTGTGCTGTTTTGGTGCTACTGATTGGACTGTCGTGTCTTAATATTGATAACAGTGCTGCCAGCAGGTTTTTAGCAGAGCCAATGATAGAGCAAACTCTATCAAATGTAGTATATGATAATCCCAGTATTGTTACTTCGAGCACAAATGCAGCCCTATTCATTCACGCTGTTCAACTATATGTTGAATTTTTCGTTATCCTATTGTTGGGTGCGATGGGGTGTTTATGTAAACGTTATCACGTTTATACACATTTAAAACATCCGCCATGGTATTTAAAGCTCGGGCTGGGGGCTGTGCATCGAGTGGGTATATGGCGAGATTCAAATGTATTAGAGAAGCAAACTAAGCATGGTTTAAGGTTATTTTAATTTTTTGATTTAACACGTTTATAACGACATTCAATTAATTAATAAAGGCATACCATGAATTATTTTTATCTTTTCTTACGCTTACTAGTTGTCATCCTGAGCATATTTTTAGCGCATTATGCAGATGCCTGTGATGGTCGACTAACTATAGCACAGCGTCAAAATGCCATTGAGGGTATTGGTCACGCCATGCGTGATACCTATGTTTTACCAAAAGTGGGCGAATCTGTTGCTCAGGAAATGGCTCAAAAACAGATCCAAGGTCAGTTTTCTCACATTAATACTAAACGTGATTTTATTAAAGAAGTCACTGAGCTGTTGCAAAGTTTAAGTGGAGACCGCCACTTGAGCGTTCAACTTGTTCCCAAAAATGGTCGAGTATCACATGTGCTCAAAGAGGAAGATGAAAAACGAGTTAATAACTTTGCTTTTGAGCAAGTGCGGATATTAACAGGGAATGTAGGATACATTAAAATGCATAAGTTTCATCCTGACCATATGGCAAAACAAGTTGCTTCTGAGGCCTTCGCATTTTTATCTAGAAGTAATGCGTTAATTGTTGATTTACGAGACAGTGGTGGGGGGTCCCCTTCTTTAGTGCAGCATATAATAAGCCACTTTGTCCCACAGGGCACCATTCTGTGGGATTTGCATGGAAAAGGTGGCGAGTTAGAAGCTCGAATTACCAGCTACTATATCGAAGGAACGAATTCTTTTAAAAATACTCCGCTGTACATTTTAACCAGTGATCGCGTTGCCAGCGCGCCTGAAATATTAAGTTATACGTTGAAACATTTAAAAAGAGCCGTTGTGATAGGGGAGAAAACAGCGGGTCTGGCGCATTATACAGGGGCTCAAAAAATAAATGATTGGCTATTCATTCGCATTCCAATGGGTCGCCCGGTAAGCCCGATAACAAAAACAAATTGGGAACAAAAAGGGGTCAGCCCGCACTATAGAGTCGATGCAGACTCTGCACTCGATTGGACTATTAACTATCATTTATCGTCACTTAACAATAATGGCGCTGAGTAGGGTAATTAACTGCCTGTTTTATGACCGTGAATATGGCTATAAACGTGCGGTACTTTGCACTTTTTAGTCGTTGCGATGAGTAGTTCATAATCACTAAAAGTATCATGGTCTATACTCCATGATACTTTTTATCAAACTAAGACTATGATGATTTTGAGCCTGACATAGAACTGCCCAACGAGGCTATTATTACCATGAATACCGCTGTCCATTGCAGGAGTGTGAGCATTTCTGCCAATATTAATAGTCCAGCCAGTGCGGCAATTGCGGGCTCTAAACTCATCATTATGCTAAAGCTCTGTGCCGACATATTTCGTAGTGCAACCATTTCTAAACTGTATGGAAGGGCGCTAGATAATAAACCAATCATGATACCAAGAGGGAGCAATTGCCAATCAAGTAATGCACTGCCTTGCAAGGCTACACCATAAGGGACGAGTACAATTGCAGCTACGGTCATACCGAGAGCAACCGTTGCGCCTCCCGAGCCTTGGTTACCTGTTTTTTTACCAAACAATATATATCCTGCCCAGAATGCACCTGCCACGAGTGCTAAAATAACGCCAACTGGATCAAGACCATCAGCACTGTTAATATCAGGCAGCAAAAGTACGATACCTAACATAGCAAATGCGACCCATAAATAATCGCGTTTACGTTTTGATGAAAAAAGCGCGACAGCAAGCGGCCCAGTAAACTCTAATGCGACGCCAATACCAATGGGGATCCGTTCAATTGCATAATAAAATGTAATGTTCATCCCACCTAGGCATAGGCCATAAATAATAATGGGTTTCCAATTGCGAGGCAGGCGTCGCCACGGGCGAAAAATAAGGCAAAGAATGAGCGCTGAAAACCCTAAACGATAAGCTGTCGTGCCTTCTGGACCAACAAATGGGAATAGCTGTTTGGCGATTGATGCACCGGATTGAATAGTGATCATTGCACAAAGTAAACACGCAACCGCAAATAGCGCATCTTTGTTAATTGTTGGCATAAACGTACTCTAAGGACAAAGCGTAAAACAGGGCGCTAGTCTACTGTGAGATCAGCGGCGCCTCAAGCATATTGTATACCTTATCGTAAAGTTTAACTTTTGTTGTTCTGTGCATTTACAAGGTGAAACTTTGAGTTTTCTTTTTGTTTATTTTAAAGGGTTCGATTTTCATAAATTTCACTCAATCCTAGGTGTTTATACCAATCATTTTGATGACGTAACATAGTACGGTGCTTCTTAGAATTTAGGTGCGCCAGCTGATCTTTCGTGGTCATAAAAGGTCCGGCGCGACAAAGCGCGCAATGATTATCAGCTAAATAATAGGGTTTTGTGAGCTTGTTTTTTAAGTACGGATTACATTTTCTAGACCAAACATACGTTGTGCCGCTGGTGTCTTTTACATGCTTATCTCTATCAACATTACGAATTCTATAACCATCGAACAGGGTAATATCAAATGGAGATTGCCCTAGGTATTTAATATCAAGGCCAATATTTAAGGAAGATTCTAAGTCCCACTCACAATAGGGTTTCACATCTTTAGAGGTGATGTAGCATAGCATTTCTCCATGAGGGTCTAACGCATAGCGGTCTGCAAACAGTAGAAAATATCGCAGTAGTCTGCGGTTTAACGTATTAACGGATAACGCTTGGGTATCAAATTCTCCTTTACTGGTAAAACCAGGGATCAGTGGAAACTGAAAAATCACGACATCAAAGCTTTGTTGTTTTATACGTTGCCAACTCTCAGGCTGAGTGACATCAAATTCGGTATACACTTCGATATGGTTTTCTTGAAGGACGTCGAGTGAATGAGATTGATATTTCTCTCTCAACTGCAATTCACTGTCGTATATGCTTGCCGTTAAATGCTGTGGGTGTAAATTGTTCAGTAAAGCCAGTGAAAAGCTTAAGTCGCCATCACCTACGGTTAATATCCGCCATTGCTTATTTAATATCATGAAATGCCATACTCAGTTTATTCCTAGCAAGTATATCATTTCCTTTATAGGCACGGTTCAATTTATCGGTGAACGGAGTGTATTAGGAATTTTTGAACCGATTGATGATAAACTCCTTAAAGACTCTCAGTCTTGCTGGTTGATGTTGGTCTTTAACATACATTAAATAGAATGGCGTAGAATCTATATGCCAATCGTCGAACAATTGAACCAATAGTCCGCTATCGAGTTCGGCTTTACAGTATATTTTGGGCACTCTGATAACACCATTGCCAGCGACGGCAGAAGAGACCATAACTCTGCCATTTTTGCAGGTTAAACTACCATTAACGAACACATCTAATTTGCGGTTCGTTTTGCCATGGGTAAAGACCCAATTCTTAATACTTCCGATGATACACTTATGCCGTGTTAACTCTTTAGGTGAAGTAGGCTTGCCATACAAAGATAAATATTGTGGGCTTACATACGTATCGATTTTAATATCTGTAAGTTTTTGTGCGATAAGCGCTGAATCTTCAAGTTTCCCCATCCGAAACACAAAATCAAACTCACCGGATATGAGATCCACACGTTTACTTGAAAAATCAATTTCGATATTAATATGTGGATATGTGTTCATGAAATCGTTTATCAAAGGGGCAACAACATCTTCACCGATATGGCCGCCGATGCAATTGATCTTTATGCTCCCAGAGAGGGAGTGTGAGCTATCTACCACAGTGTCGATTGCACCAGAAATACCACTAAGAGCATTACTACATTGCGCAAATAATATTTCACCTTGCGCTGTAAGGTGCTGAGTTCGAGTTGTTCTTATTAATAGGGTAACTCCCAGTGCAGACTCTAACTGAGCTAACTGTTTTGAAATGTACGACCGTGAGCAGGATAATTTTTCAGCGGCTTTTGTAAAGCTACCCACTTCGGCCAATACCACAAAAACGTTTATATCCGTCAAGTTTACTTGTTTGTTCATATAGACCTTATTGTCAATGGTTAATAAACCAAACCCGAGGTTAGTGTATGTAACTATAAGTGGCACAGTGGTAAATCATTACTGATGTTTCTTAATGATTAATGTCGTTAACGTTCATACTGTGGAGTTTATTGTCAACTAATAGGACTCAATGATATGAATTCTAGGCTATATATCGTCAAATACAATGTCTTTATTATACTTCCCTGTAACACAAACAGTTTAATGAAAAGGTATAAGATGAAAGGTTTAGTCGTAATCACAGGTGCGAGTTCTGGTATTGGTGAGGCTTTAGCGAAGAAAATGAGTGAACTGGGTCATCCGCTTTTACTGATTGCAAGACGTGTTGAAAAGCTGCAGGCGCTCAAGCTAGCCAATACACTATGTGCGAAGGTAGACGTAACGGATTGCACATCATTTCAAGAAGCCGTGAATTTAGCGGTACAAACATATGGGCCTGTAGATTTACTGGTCAATAACGCTGGTGTAATGTTACTTGGTCAGATCAACAATCAAAGTACAGCTGAATGGAAAACGATGTATGACGTTAACGTACTCGGATTACTCAATGGTATGCAAACAGTACTATCAGCAATGAAATCTCAAAATACGGGGACCATCATAAACATTAGCTCGATAGCTGGGCGAAAAACGTTTGCCAATCACGCTGCATATTGTGGAACTAAATTTGCTGTTCACGCCATATCAGAAAACGTCAGAGAAGAAGTAGCTGAGAGTAATGTTAGAGTGATAACGGTGGCGCCGGGGGCGGTTGAGACCGAATTACTATCGCACACGACATCGACTGATATTATTATGGGTTATGAATCATGGAAAGAAGATATGGGTGGTGCGCTAGAGCCTAATGATGTTGCCAATGCCATTTTATTTGCTTACTCGCAACCTCAGCATGTGTGCATTCGAGAAATAGTTTTGGCGGCAACGAAACAGCAGCCATAGTATGTAAGTTAATTCGATTTGTTAAATGATATGAAGTGAATGGTTGTGTTTTCTAGATAACCTCTGGTTTGGACAAGAGTTTTGGAATAGAAAATGTTTTGAAAAACTGACTTAGTTGATGAGACGACTAAGTCAGTTCACATTTGAACTGTAACGGCGAATAGGGGAGTTATGTCAATTGGTCAAGCAAGGCCATTACTTCGTTACTCGCATTTTCCATTCTGTTGAGCTGCGCGATAGCAGCTTGTTTATCTCCGGACGAAAATAACATCATGGCTTCGACACCCGCTCGGTGTACTTCTTTATGTGGAGTATCAATACGTTTGAACGCGTTTGAGTTGCCGAATTTTTTGGCACCTTCACCTTTTAACCAACGGCCTAGGCGACAGCTGGCATGGTCAGCAAAACTATCGATCGGTTGTTTATCTGCACCAATTAAATGATTATATACATCGCCTTTCCATACAACGTGATCAAGTTTGACTGTTTGAATAAAGGTTTGAGTGGTCGCATTCATGATCGTATTTTTCATTGAACCACAACTACTGACAATGTCTTTATATTCATCGTTTAAGTGTGAAATGCTGCCAGAAAGGTTCTGGTTTGAATCTTGAATAATGCTTACAGCATTCACGGTTAACTGTGTGGTATCAATAATTTTCTTAACTAAGTCAGATACCTCATTAGCAGATTCATTGGTATTATTGGCCAATGCACGAACTTCATCTGCGACGACGCTGAACCCGCGTCCTGCTTCACCAGCACGAGCTGCTTCTATCGCTGCATTTAAGGCCAGTAAGTTAGTTTGGTCAGATATTTTAGAAATGGTTGTCACGAACGTATTAATGTTATCAGCCATTTGTGACAAACCTGAAATATTATCTGTCATATCACCCATATTGCCAGCCAAGCTCTCCATACCTTGGAGAATATTCTTTAATGAATTCTCTGAGGTTTCAAACGACTTGTTTACTTGCGTGATAGACTGGCTTTCTTGATCAATATCAGTGAAGCTTTGCAAAACTGTTTCGCGGATCCCCTGGACTTGTGACAGTCCATGCATAGCACATTGGAGTAATTGGTTATCGGTATTATCGTTGAGTTGCGCTTGCGTTTGAACGAGCTTTTCAGTTAGGTCATCATTGTCGGCTTTGAGTTGCGTATTTTCACGAGTCAGCTCTTCGATTGAGCGCTCTAGATCTGCAATTTTTTGTTTTTGGTGTTTGTTACTAAATAGTTGATCTAACACGGCCGATATCCCTGATTAAACAATTTTCAATGCTGAGGGTATCAGTGAATTAGCTAAAGTGCTACAACAAGTCACTTAGTTATTGAGGTAAATCTATTTTGAGTTAACTAAAACTTAATTTTGGCGCGGTCGGGTTCGAACGATTTTACTGGCTTTATCAGAGTACATACTAGAATCTGCACGCTGGACTATCGTATCGGGTTGTTCTTGTGGGTTTGTTTCTGCTGTGCCTATACTCAATCCAACGCCATACTCAAAAATGTGCTCGAGTAATAAATCTCTTAAGACTGAAACATCTACATGGGTATTATCAGCAAAGGCAACGAATTCATCTCCTCCAATTCTAAAGCAAAATGCGTCTCCAAACTCTTTGACGAGTGAAGTAGAAAACGCTTTGAGTATATTGTCGCCAACGTGATGGCCATATTTGTCATTTGCGTGCTTAAAGTCATCTAAGTCAAAATAGAACAATAGAGATTTTTTGTTACTCACGTCATTAAATGTTTCAAAACAGGCTTTTCGATTGCCAATCTGGGTAAGGGGATCATGATTGGCTTCGTAACGCAATTGTGCTTCCAGCTTTTGCCGTTGTTCGATTTCTTGGTTGAGTAAACCAATGACACTGCGTTTGGTTAAGATCATAGCAAACATGCCATAGCAGGTAATTAAAAAACCAATATTCTTTAAGGAGGTATCGAGTACGAGTAATGGGAAGGTTGCATCACTGATAAAATCATCCGTTATATCAAGCAGCAATCCCGCGCAGTATAAAGCCCAGCCAAATAGCAGTAATTTATTTTTGAAGTGAGGCAGGCTAAGTGCAATTAAAGATGTGGTCAAGCCGAACCAGAAAATTTCCTCAAAGGTATCCCAATAAAAATCAGGCTGATTGAATTTCCACACAGTGAATAGTGCGACAATTAACCAGATCAGTACGAGGAGCCCTCTAACCACCATATGCATGCCTTTCAAATATCTTATTTATATGTATAGCAGATAATTTAAAAAATAGGCTATAACCGTGTTAACTCAACGCTTTGCGCTAACATAAATAAATGACACACAAATACCACAGAGGTTAGAACATACCGCATCTTGTGGTAATCCTTATGGTAATTTTGCCAAGTAGGCATACCACGTTCAAACACCAACAGCGTAGGATACGAAACAGCGAGGTAGCCCAGTACTGTCGGAGCATTAAAGAGTGCGAGCAAAGGAAATGGGATCACAACCAGTACAGCCATCACTGCGTGCGTGTAAGATTGTTCTCCCGCACGCCACAATGTCCCTGCCATAAACGCTAATATGCCTAAGCTGTAATAGATAAATGTGTCGATGGCTATGACCGATGTACCTAGCAATAATGGCCAAAACACGCAAGCCAAAAAGGGTAATAGGCCAAAGTAGCCAAGTTGGATATGGTTTATGAATGGATGCATTGCTGACTCTTTATTGTTTAAGGTATTCATGTTGTACGTGATCAGTATACCTTAGGCACAATGCTTACGGTACGTTTTGTCTACTTCATTGGTATTTTCGCACGAAAGGGTGACTGTTGTTTTATTTCATCCAAAATATCGATTGAGTTAATCTAAACAATCAATTTTATTTGTTACTCATAAAGCTCTATCTTAGTTACCAAGCAAAGCGAACAAGGTTAGTAACGCTAATTACTGTTCGCTAACACACTTGAATAACAGTAACTAAAAGAGAGAATTTAACTATGAGTACTTCTTTGATAAATACAACAATTAAGCCTTTCAATGCAACTGCTTACCACAACGGTGACTTTGTAGAGGTGAGCGAGCAAGACTTACTTGGAAAATGGTCAATTGTGTTTTTCTACCCTGCAGACTTCACATTTGTTTGCCCAACTGAATTAGGTGATGTTGCTGATTATTACGCTCAACTACAAGAAATGGGTGTAGAAGTTTTCTCAGTATCAACTGACACGCACTTTACACATAAAGCATGGCACGATACGTCTGACACGATTCAAAAAATTAAATTCCCAATGGTAGGTGACCCAACAGGACGTATTACGCGTAACTTCGGTGTGATGATTGAAGAAGAAGGGTTAGCACTTCGCGGTACATTCGTGATTAACCCTGAAGGTGAAATTAAAGTGATTGAAACGCATGACTTAGGCATTGGTCGCAGCGCAAAAGAGTTACTACGAAAAGTACAAGCGGCGCAATACATTGCAAGCCATGATGGTGAAGTATGCCCAGCATCTTGGCAGCCAGGTGAAGAAACACTTGCACCATCACTTGACTTAGTTGGAAAAATCTAACGAGTAAGCTGTTTATTGGGGGTGGTCTGTTCACCCCTTTATTTTTATTGCTGTGAGGATCTCAAGCATGCTAGACCAAAATATTAAAAACCAATTAAAAAGCCATTTTAGCGCTATAAAAACACCAATTGAACTGGTTATAGCACTTGATGATAGTAAAAAATCACAAGAAATCAAAGTACTAAGCGATGATTTATCATCATTGAGTGACAAGATCTCTGTGATTGAAACTCACCAAAATGGTATACGTAAGCCGAGTATGGTTGTACGGTCACCGACGAAAAATACCCATATTGAATTTGCTGGGGTGCCTATGGGACATGAATTTACCTCATTGGTATTAGCACTATTGCAAACCGGAGGCCACCCAGCTAAAGCGTCAGATGATGAAATCGCGCAGATACAAAGTTTAGATAGGCCACTCAATTTTGAAATATATATTTCTTTGAGCTGTCAAACTTGTCCGCAAGTTGTGCAAGCGCTGAATCTAATGGCGGCAATAAACCCAACAATATCAGCAACAATGATTGATGGGGCGTTATTTCAAGATGAAGTCAATGAGCGTGATGTATTAGCTGTCCCAGCAGTGTATTTGAATGGAGAATTATTTTCACAAGGCGCTATTGGCTTAACGGATATTCTCAATAAAGTGGACAGTGGCGCACAACAAAAACAAGCAAAGAGGCTCAGTGAGAAAGCGGTGTTTGATGTCTTGGTTGTTGGTGGTGGTCCGGCAGGTGCATCGGCCGCAATATATTCAGCCCGAAAAGGACTGAATACCGGCGTTGTTGCTGACCGCTTTGGTGGCCAAGTATCAGACACGTTAGGCATAGAGAATTTCATCTCTGTTAAAGCAACAGAAGGTCCTAAGTTGGTAGCTCAATTAGAAGAGCATGTGACGCAATACGATGTTGATGTTATGAAAGGTCAGCGAGCAAAGCACATTACCCGAGATGATGTATTAACCATTGAACTTGAAAATGGTGGACAGTTAAAAGCTAAATCGATTGTTTTGGCCACAGGGGCTCGATGGCGCAGTATGAATGTGCCAGGTGAAGCTGAATATAAGGGCCGAGGCGTCGCATATTGCCCTCATTGTGATGGTCCATTGTTTAAAGGTAAACCTGTTGCAGTGATTGGCGGGGGGAATTCAGGTATTGAAGCGGCGATAGACTTGGCTAATATTGTCGAGCATGTAACAGTTTTAGAATTTGCGGATACCTTGCGAGCAGATGAAGTATTGATAAGAAAAGCCAACAACTTAGCGAATGTCACCATTATCAAAAGCGCTCAAACAACACAAGTCATTGGCGATGGTAAACGGGTAACTGGCTTGATTTACACAGACAGAAACTCAGGCAGCGAACATCAACTCCCATTGGCCGGAATTTTCGTTCAAATTGGGTTAGTACCTAACAGTGAGTGGTTGAAAGAGTCTGGTGTTCAGCTCAGTCAGTTTGGCGAAATAGAGATTGACTCTAAAGGTGCAACTTCACTGCCGGGCGTTTTTGCAGCCGGAGACGTAACTACCACACCATTTAAACAGATTATTATTGCCATGGGCGCAGGGGCAACCGCGAGCCTCGGCGCATTTGACTATCTTATCCGTTATGATGGCAATACAGAGCAAGCGGCTTAATGACTTAATTTTTACAGATCATTGCATGTCAGCTTGTTAGGTTGCTGACAACACCCAGCAATGCAAAGCCATTTGGTTTTTAATAAACTAAATGGCTTTTTTTACAATGGGTAGTGCGTTTGCTGACTGATATTGTGCGGCTGAAATAAATTGTCCAAAACTTTCACACCAAATAATGACAGTGTTAAATTCTTCAATATTAATTGCATCGGGAATGGGGACGATGAAAGAGTCGAATGTTTTAATGTCCCCAAGGTGCGCCATACTACCTTTGAATGTATGGAAGTCAGCTTCAGTTTCAATGAAGCGTTTCGCTAGATAGAGTTGGTAATCTGGACCTGGCGCAATATTGCCTTTAAAGGCGATATTATCATTGGAAACACTGACGTCACCTTTAGCAAAATGCAACAGATCAGAGTCTTTTAAAGTAGTGACAAACTGCCCTTTATATTTTGTATGTTGCGTCGCAGTCGCCAGTTCTAGCATACTGGGGCTGTTTGGTGCACTGATAATGGGTAAGGCATAAATACCACTTATGAACCCCAACACAAAAGTCAAAATAACGCATATTGACAGTTTAAATATCCGCATCTATTGATCGCCTTTCATCATAAATTTTATAGATTATAGCGTAAAGCACCTATCAAAGTGGTGCGTTTTATTTATGGCATCACTTCAGAAAAACAGATTACTCACCCTAAATGGTGGTTTTTTTATTTTTTCTAGTGTTTTTATCATAGGTTTAACTGGTTTGATTAGTTTGTTTTGTAACGATTGAAATACACAGTTTTGTCAGTTGGTGGTGTGAAATTTGTGCTAATAGTAGGTGTTATTATTGTTATTATGTTGTTTTAATCAATAAAAACAACGAGTTTCGGTATATTTTATAGTGTGAGATTATTTTATTTCTAATCCTTTTTTGTGTGATTTTTAAATTAAACCAATCCCTTGTGGTTGGTTTTGTCGCGTGTAGAATTCTGCGCCGTGTCTGGCTATCGGTACATATGTAATCTTTTAGTAGCGCAAATAACAAAAAACATACAAATTAGGAAGGGTTTATGTCGTATTTCTACGAAAATAGGCGTGTTTTTCAATTTAGTGCAATAACGGCTGCCATGTTAAGCAGCTCAGCGTTCGCAGTAATTGATTGTGCACCGCTGGATAAATGGCAAGAAAACACCGTTTACACCAGTGGTGATCACGTTCAGCAGGACAAAGTTGCTTATAAAGCAAATTGGTGGAATAAAGCTTCTCCAAAGCTTCGTTCAGGTCAGTGGCAAGAGTGGAGTAAATTGGGGATATGCGCGTCTTCAGGGACGGCAAATAAAATGCCGAGCGTGCATTGGTTAAAGCCTGCTGCAGATATTACTTTGGTTGAAAATGACAGCGTTATCATTGAGTTTTCAGCTACAGATTTGGATGGTTCTGTTAAGCAGGTAGCGGTATATCATGATGACGAGCTTGTGCGTGTGTTAGACAGTGCGCCGTATTTGTTTACTTGGCAAGCAAAGGTCGGTGAGCATCAATTTCATGCGGTGGCATTGGATAATGAGGGTGATACGGGGCGTTCAATTAGTCGCAAAGTAACAGTAAACACGTTACCAAAAGACACTAATAAAGCACCGACTGTGCGTCTTGCAGCGCAATTGCCTTCAGAGTTGGAAGTTGGCGCGAGCATTGGCTTTACACTTAAAGCTAATGACTTAGATGAGGATACTCTCAAGCAAGTGTTGCGTCTTAATGGCGAGATACTGGTTGAAACGACTGAACTAACGCATCAGTTTGATTGGCAAGCGAAAGCAGCAGGCCGTCAGGTATTTACGTTAAGTGCTATAGATGAACATGGCGCTGAGTCAGAAGTGGTACAACGTGTATTTACCGTAAAAGAAAAAGGCGACCAGCCAGATAGCCATGAAAACTGTCGTCCTGCCGGTTTGTATCAAACGCCTGATATAACCCCTGCTTACTGCGATATTTACGACAGTGAAGGCCGCGAAAAAATGGGGGGGGATCATCCTCGTCGTGTTATTGGTTACTTTACGAGCTGGAGAACGGGTAAGAATGATCAACCGAGTTACCTCGTTAAAGATATTCCTTGGGACAAAATCACCCACATCAACTATGCATTTGCCCATGTTAATGCCGCAAATGAAATCAGCATTGGTAACCCAAACGCCGAAAACAACGCGGCAACCAATATGACTTGGCCGGGCGTTACGGGTGCTGAGATGGATCCTGCGCTCCCTTATACGGGTCACTTTAACCTCCTAAACAAATATAAGCAGCAATATCCTCACGTAAAAACCATGATCTCTGTCGGTGGTTGGGCTGAGACTGGCGGCTTCTTTGATGAAACAGGAAAACGTGTTGCCAGTGGTGGCTTTTACACTATGACAACCAATGAAGATGGCAGCGTTAATCATGCGGGTATTAACGCATTTGTTGCCAGTAGCGTTGAGTTTTTACGGACCTATGGCTTTGATGGCTTAGACGTAGATTACGAATACCCATCGTCAATGAAAGACTCAGGCCACCCTGAAGATTTTGAGATCAGCAACCAGCGTCGTGCGGGGCTGAATAAATCTTATCAGGTACTGATGAAAGCACTACGTGAGGCCCTTGATAAAGCAGGTGAAACTGATGACAAGCATTATATGTTGACCATTGCTTCACCGTCATCAGGCTATTTATTACGCGGTATGGAAACCTTTCAAACTGCGCAATACTTAGACTTCGTGAATATTATGTCATACGACTTACACGGCGCATGGAACGACCATGTGGGGCATAACGCACCGTTATTCGACACGGGTAAAGATTCAGAGTTGAAGGTGTGGAATGTGTATAGCACCAAAGAGTTTGGTGGTATTGGCTATTTGAATACCGATTGGGCGGTGAATTATTTCAGAGGCGCATTACCGTCAGGGCGAATTAATATTGGCTTACCCTATTACACCCGAGGTTTTCAAGGTGTGAATGGCGGAGAGAATGGCTTATGGGGGCGCGCACCGTTGCCAAATCAAAGCGATTGTCCCAAAGGCACCGGCATTGGTGACAAAAACAAATGTGGTAACGGCGCGATTGGCATCGATAACTTATGGCACGACCTTGAAAATGGTCAAGAAGTGGCCGCTGGTAGTAATCCGTTATGGCATGCTAAAAATTTGGAAAATGGCATAGTACCCAGTTATTTGGCTACCTATGGCCTGACGCCAGAGTCTGATCCTGATGATGTTATGACGGGTAAATATGAACGTCATTATGATGATGTGGCAGTTGCCCCTTGGCTGTGGAATGCGCAGAAAAAAGTGTTTTTATCGATAGAAGATACTGAGTCTATGAAGACGAAGTTAGATTATGTTATTGATAAAAACTTAGGCGGCGTGATGTTTTGGGAGCTTGCCGGTGACTATGCATTTGATGCCAGTAAGGGTGAATACTTTATGGGCTCGACGATGACATCGTTGGCATATGACACTTTTAATCAAAACGGTAAAGCGTATGGTGCGCATTTGGGCGACTCGCAATTTACACCACCAGAAACGGCGGTCGATGTGAGGTTTGTTGCAAAAGACTTCCCTGTGGGTGACCAAAACTATCCGATCAGACCTACTTTTGCTTTTACGAACCACTCAGAAATCGATTTAACGGGGGCAAAAATATCGTTCAATGTGCCAACGTCAACGTCGGCTATTTTCAAGTCAAACTGGAATGCACAGAAAAAGCTTGGGATGCAAGTTGAATTAGACAACTCAAATACCTCAGGTAACAACATTGGCGGATTTGAAAATGAATTCCACCGTTTTTCAATCACCTTAAAAAATCAATGGGGTGGTCAGCTTGAGTCTTTCAAGCAAGGCGAAACAGTCAATGCGCAAGTGATGTACTACATGCCCATTACTGGGCCGGTAAATTTCGTTATTGAAAAAGACGGTAAAAAGTATGCGTTTGCAACTGAGTACCCAGCGCTGCCAATTGCTAATAACGACACACCTGACCCAGGTGATGGCACCCCCCCATCAGACAAACAATGTAATGGCATTGATGTATCAACGCTTAATACCTATCCAAATTGGCCACGTACTAATTGGGCTGGGCAGCCAAGTCACGCATTAGGTGGCGACCATATTATTCACAACCAAGCAGTATTTAAGGCGAAGTGGTGGACCAATAGTGCGCCGTCAGACGGTGGTGTTTGGCAAAAAGTGTGTGACCTTTAACCATTTTGGTTTAGGGAGCGAAAAACACACAGTCTAATTCAAGGGTCGCTTGCGGCCCTAGGGAAACTTATGAAACAACAATTAACACTGACAGCGGTTGCGCTGGGGATCGCTGTGGCTGCAATACCGCAGGTGCACGGCCACGGATATATGGATAGCCCGAAAGCGCGTCAAACCATTTGCCAAGAACAAGGGGGCTTTTGGTGGCCAAAAGATGGTAGCAATATTCCCAATGCGGCATGCAGAGCTGCCTTTGTGAAAAGCGACCATGTACAGTTTATTCAAAGGCATGAATTTGCAGCGAATGTGGCAGATTTTAATAATCAAACTGCGGTTGAAGCGGCAGTGCCAAATGGCAAGTTATGCGCCGCTGGCGATGCCAATAAAGCCGGTATGAATATCGCGTCAACCGACTGGCAGCGTACGGTGGTTAAGCCAAATAGTAACGGCGATATAAAAGTCCGATATCGGGCTACTACACCCCATAACCCCAGCTTTTGGCAGTTTTATTTAAACAAACCAGGCACACCAATTAGCACAGAATCACTGCGCTGGGACCAGCTTGAATTGGTACAAGAGCATGGCAATGTGGCATTTTTTATGGCACCCGATGGCAGGCGATATTATGAAATGACAGTTGCTATACCTGAAAAGTTTGACGGTGACGCAATTTTATATAGTCGTTGGCAGCGAGATGATGTGGTTGGTGAAGGGTTTTACAACTGCAGTGATATTACCATTGAACGCACAGATAGCACGCCTGAACCGGTGGTTTGGCACTCAGCTGGTTTTTACGTAAAGCAAGGTCAAGACGCATTCGCGGGTGACACGGTATGGCTGCGTTTGTTTGATGCAAACGGACAGGAGCTAATTCAACAGCAATTTAAAGTAACAGAGCAATCATCAGATTGGGCGATGCAATTGGCTCAGCTAGTTGTGCAAGATAATCCAGATTTGATTCAAATTGGTGTTAAGTCGGGAGCAGGTGATGTGACGTTCGATCATCAAAACCTGGCATCAAATCAGGTTTTTGTAGGTGACACAGCGCATAGCTATAACTTAAGTGTGGTAAAAAAGCCTGTTAATACCGCGCCGACAGTACACACGCCACAGCCCTTAACATTAGAAGAAAATACCAGTAAGCATTTGCATGTTCATGCCTTTGACGATGAGCAAAGCAGGCTGAGTTTTGACTGGCAATTGCCCAATGCGCTGAGCTATACAGGGGTTGGTTCAACAATCACACTCACCGCACCTGAAGTGGCTGCAGACACTGAGTATACCGGGCAGGTTACGGTATCTGATGGGATGTTAAGCAAAACAGTTCCGCTACATATTACCGTTACTAACAAGGTAACCCCGCCAACGCCTCCGATACCGCCAGAAGGTGACACGTGGCAAGCAAATAAAGTCTATACCGCCGGAGATACTGCGGTTTATAACGGTAAAACCTATCGTGCTAAATGGTGGGTAAAAGGCCAGCGACCAGACCAAAGCCAAGCGTGGCAATTAATAACAACAGACGATAGCAGCAATGCGTGGAATGCAAGTACGGCTTATCAAGGGGGCAGTATTGTGACCTTTCAAAGCTTGAAGTACAAAGCGCGTTGGTGGACTCGAGGCCAACAACCAGGCAGCAATGCTGTGTGGCAGAAACTATAACCAGCTTATAAACCTTTAAATTTCATTGCTTTATTAAAGCATTAAATAATAACTATCAAAACAACATACTATAGGAAAAACTATGTTTAAATATTTACTCTCAGCGGTTGCTGTTGGGGCTGCGCTGGCAAGTGCAAGTACCGTAGCAGCACCATCAACACCCAGTATCACGTGGAAGCCACAAAATTACTCGTTTGTGGATGTGAATATTTATGGCCGTGGATCATACAAACAACTTATTCAAGCAAAAGACGAAGTAAACATTCAAATTGAGTGGAACGCTTGGTCTGGTAAAGGTGGCGATAGCTATCAGGTATATTTCGACAATGAACTCGTCAATGAAGGTCAGTTATCGCCTGGTTCTAAAAGTGGCGTGATCAGCTTCCCGTATAAAAAATCGGGTCGTCATCAACTGCAAATTGCATTGTGTGATGAAACCGGCTGTGTAAAAAGCGCCACTAAGCCAATTGTGATTGCCGATACTGACGGCGGGCATTTAGCGCCATTACCGTTAAACGTTAACCCAAATAACAAACAGTTTGATACTGATCCTAATACGGTTGTTGGTGCATATTTTGTTGAATGGGGTATTTATGGTCGTAAGTTCGATGTGACGCAAATCCCAGCTGATAACTTAACCCATTTACTCTACGGTTTTATTCCAATTTGTGGCCCAAATGAGTCACTGGCTGAAATTGAAAACGGTAACAGCCTGCGTGCATTAAATTTGGCATGTGGGGGTTCAGAAGATTACGAAGTGGTGATTCATGATCCGTGGGCTGCAGTACAAAAAGCACTGCCAGGTGTAAGCAGTAGTGATCCAATTCGTGGTACCTACGCACAGCTGATGGCGTTAAAGCAGCGCAATCCAGACTTAAAAATCTTACCTTCTGTCGGGGGCTGGACGTTATCAGATCCGTTCTTTGACTTTGACAATAAAGCCAACCGTGACACGTTCGTTAAGTCGATGCGAGAATTCTTAACCACATGGAAGTTTTATGATGGAATTGATGTTGACTGGGAATTCCCCGGCGGAGACGGTGCGAACCCGAATTTGGGCAGTGACAAAGATGGTGAAGTTTATGTGACGCTGATGAAAGAGCTACGCATTATGCTTGATGATCTTGAAGCGAAAACTGGCCGTGAATATGAACTAACCTCTGCGATTGGTTCTGGGTGGGATAAAATAGAAGACGTTGATTATCAGCAAGCTGCGCAATATATGGATTACATTTTTGCGATGACGTATGACTTTCATGGTGGTTGGGACAACGTAACAGGACATCAAACAGGTATTTATTGCGGGTCGCATCTATCAGCAGATGAATGTAATGGCACAGGTGTAGATGAAAAGGGTGAGCCGCGCAAAGGGCCTGCCTATACATTAGATAATGCGGTTAAGTTGTTGCTTGAACAAGGCGTGCCAAGCGAAAAACTAGTGATAGGTGCTGCGATGTATGGCCGTGGTTGGGAAGGGGTGAAACCTGAAAATGCGACCATTGCAGGCAACCCAATGACGGCACCAGCTAACGGTAAATTACGTGGTTCAACGTCTCAGGGCGTGTGGGAAGCGGGCGTGATTGATTATAAGGGATTAAAATCTCATATGATTGGTGCAAACGAGCAGGGTGTAAATGGCTTTGAAGTTGGCTATGACGAGCAGGCACAAGCCGCATATGTGTGGAATCCGCAAAAAGGCACGTTGGTAACGTACGATAGCCCACGCTCAGTGCAAGCAAAAGGCCGATATGTGCGAGAGCATAATCTCGGTGGTTTATTTGCGTGGGAAATTGATGCAGACAATGGCGATATACTCAACGCGATGCATGAAGGTCTTGCTGGAAAATCAACGCCAGTTCCTCCGAAAAACCACGCGCCAACACTTGAGTTAATTAACGAAGTGAAGGTTGCATCAGGTGAGACGATTCAACTTGTCGCGACAGCAACAGATCCAGAAGCAAAGCCTCTGACTTACCTTTGGCAGGGAGACAGTGCGTTAACTTTGACTGCTAATAATGAAACACTCGTTATTACAGCGCCAGAGACCACAAAAGATGCCGTCTATACCGTGAATTTAACGGTATCTGATGGAGTCAATGACGTAACTGCTTCGGTCAAAGTAATGGTGAGTGCACCTGTCGTAGAAAATAAAGCGCCGAGTGTGGCAGAAGTTACAGACATTGTTGTGGATGAAAACAGTGAAGTTGCACTGAGCGTGGTGGCTTCTGACCCAGAAGGGAAAACATTGAGCTATAGCTGGCAAGTACCCGGTCATAGCATTGTCGGCTCTGGCAGTGAAGTGATATTGACCACCACAGAAGTAGAACAAGATCAACGTGTAACAGGCGCTGTTTCAGTCTCTGATGGGGTGAATACGGTTGAGCGTAAGTTTAGCGTGACGGTGAAAAATACAGAAACTACGCCAGATCCTACACCTGAGCCAGATAAAACAACATGGAATGCAAACACCGTGTATGTGGGTGGCAACATCGTTTGGTATAACGGCGTGCAATATAAAGCGCGTTGGTGGACCAAAGGCGCTGTGCCAGGTAATGGCGGTGTATGGCAAGAGATCATTCCTGATGACGGCACGGTTCGTGATTGGCGCAGTGACTTAGTCTACACAAGTGGTGATCAAGTAAAGCACAATGGCATTAAATACCAAGCACGTTGGTGGACACGAGGCCAAACACCGGGCAGCAATGCTGTGTGGCGCAAGCTATAGCCTAAAGTCTATTTAACTAACACACGATTGGGGCAAGGAGGCCCTTTTTACAAAAACAAAAATTATAGAGATCATTATGTTCAAACTAACCCCAATCGCGCTACTGGTTGCTGCCAGTAGTTTCCCGCTTTATGCCTCTCAAGCTACGCAGATACATAAAAATGTAGAATTAAAGCAAAAGCTTATGGATGTTTTCTCACCTCAGCAAAGCCAGTTCTCTACTCAGGGTAACCATGAAACGTCGTTACAATTTAAAGCGCATCAGCGCTCAGCAGATGGTAAACACATCCGCCGCAGTCAACATTATCGCGGCGTGCGTGTGCACGGTGGTGAAGTTGTCACTCATCATGACGCTGAAAACTATGTAGGCGCATTAAATCATCGCCAAGGTACAATTAAGTCAGTGAGTGGCAGCGTGGTTGAAAATGCCTATGTTGACGTGACGGTTCCGAGTTTTGACGAGTCGAAGGCCATTGAATATGGTCGTCAAAATGTGGCGAATATACAATTTACCAATGATGAACACGCAGAGCTGGTGATCTATCCGTACCAAGAGAGCTTTCGTCTTGCCTATATTGTTACATTTTATGCGGAAACGCTTGAACATCCGACTCGTCCCGAGCTGGTGATTGACGCGCAAACGGGTGAAGTGTTAAGTCAAACAGAGACATTAGCACACGCAAAAATTGGCATGGGGCCGGGTGGTAATGAAAAAACTGGAAAGTATTATTTTGGTGAGTCAAAAGCCAAATTTAACGCGACCGACTTAGGGAATGGACACTGTGCAATGCAAGATAGCGATATCCGCGTGATCGACATGGAGCATGGCACAACGAATACCCATACTTTTGAATTCCCTTGCTTCGAAAATACTTACAAAGCCATCAATGGCGCATATTCACCACTCAATGATGCGGTATTTTATGGTCAAGCAACCCTAGATATGTTTCATGAATGGTTCGATAGTAGAGCGTTGAGTAGCGATTTGGTGATGCGTATTCATTATCGTCAAGACTACCTAAACGCTTTTTGGAATGGTAAAGAAGTCACGTTTGGCGATGGCGATCATCGTGTATATCCATTTACGTCCTTAGGTGTAATTGCCCATGAGGTTGCGCACGGTGTGACACATCAAAACTCAAAACTTGTATATAGTGCACAATCTGGGGGGGTTAACGAATCGTTTTCAGATATGACATCTGAAGCGTTGGAATGTTATCTGAGCGAGCAAGCTGATGGCAGCTGTGTAGTTGATTGGAAAATTGGCGCACGTATTTTTAAAAACCTTGATGCGATGCGTTATTTAGATATGCCAAGTAAAGATGGTCGCTCTATTGATCATGCCAGTGAATATAAAAATGGATTAGACGTCCATTATAGTTCAGGGGTGTTTAATCGTGCTTTTTACTTGCTTTCTACGACTGAGAATTGGGGCGTAAAAAAAGCGTATGAAGTGATGCTTCATGCTAATAAAAATTATTGGGTTTATAACGGTAATTACGAGTCGCTAGCGTGCGGTGTTACCGCTGCAGCAAAAGACTTTGGTTATGATATCCAAGCGGTAGGGGATGCGTTTAGTAAAGTGGGTGTATTTGCTTGTACCGACAATAAAGCGCCAACCATTAATATTACCAGCCCAGTTAACAACAGCCGCCATATTGTGGGCACGAATATCGAGCTAAAAGCACTCGCAGAAGATGAGTACGGTGAAGTGTCAAAAGTGGTATTTAGCGTAAATGGTGAGGTTTATAAAACACTGACGTCTGCACCTTATACAACGCAATTTCAAAGTGACACGAAAGGTGAGTATGTCGTCACAGCAATAGTCACCGATAATGAGGGGCTGACTGTTAATGCCCCTGCTGTGGCATTCAATTTAATTAACCCAAGTGATTGCGATACGGCGCAGTGGCGAGCTGGTCAAGTGTATACACAAGGCAATAAAGTGGCCTTTGAAGGGTTTGAATATACCGCCAAATGGTGGAACCGTGATCAAAGCCCAGCCACAAATGCGAATGCATGGGGGGTGTGGAAAAAAGGATTAGAGTGTGGCTCAGGTTCAGAACAACCGAATCAAGCGCCAAGTGTAAGATTTGTCAGCCCAAACACGACTAATAGTACCGTAACTATGGGCGACAATGTGACCGTAAATCTAGCTGCAAATGATATCGATGGCCAAGTGGAACACGTTAAAATTAGCGTTAATGGCGTCCTAATGACGACTTTAAATACAGCACCTTATCGTTTTAAGTGGCAACCTGATGCAGTCGGTACTTATCGTATAAGCGCCGAAGCAATGGATGATAAACATACTAAATCAGACATTGCAGCTGTGACTGTGGTTGTTAAAGAGGCTGACTCAACGCCAACTGCACCCAGTGTTACTTTACTCTCCCCCAGTAGTGGCAGTGTGTTTGAGCAAGGCAGTATTGTACCTCTGCAAGTAAGTGCAAGTGACAAAGATGGGGACTTAAAACAGGTGATTTACTATGTTAATGGGGTTGAAGTGGTGAGTCATGAAGGTCCATATTGGGCGAATATTACACTTGATAGCAATGGGCAATATCAGGTCTATGCGATTGCAACAGATGCCCTTGGATTAGCCTCTCAGTCGCAAACACATCAATTTAGTGTGGTGGCAAAACCAACTGGCTGTGAGCTTGATAGTTGGCGAGCGGCCACAGTTTATACTGCGGGTAAAAAGGTCAGTCACGAGGGCTTTATTTATGAAGCAAAGTGGTGGACGCGCAATCAAAACCCAACCAATTATTCATCTCAGTGGAGCGTGTGGAAAAAGCTAAATAGCTGTAAATAGAAGCAGCAGGTCATGAGTAGAAATAATTAGTAGGAATGTAAAAAAGCGCAGTGTTTAAACACTGCGCTTTTTATCGTTACAACAAGTAGCATCGGTAAATATGACACTAATGTTGCTATTTAACCTCAGCTCTGGATAAGCGAATTTGCCCAATAAAGCTATTTTTCGCACTCTCGGCGTTGCTTTCATTTGTAATAGCCCGCTATTACTGCATAAAAGCGCCTTGATATTGAACAAAATATCATCATTGGATCGTACGTAAGTTTGTTTACAAAACATTTTCTATTCCAAAACCCTTATCCAAACCTGAGGTTATTTAGTTCAAATTGAAATATTAAAACTTCCAAACAAGTGTTAGTCGGGCATCTCTGCCTGGCTCAGCTAAGCCAGAATCAACTGGGCCAAGTGCTGCATAGGTCGCGTGGTCATAGTAAAACTTATCAAAGATATTTTTGACTGCGGCTTCAACTACCAGCTCTTCGCTACCCATGACATACCAAGTTGCCTGTAAGTCATGTGCAGCATAGCCTGCTTTTTCAGGGAGAGCTTGGTTGCTCCACACATTCACCCCAGAATTGGTTAAACGTTGCACAAAACGGCTATTCCAGCTCACCTCTAAATCATCCGACACGGTGTAATTAATACCAGCAGTTAAAGTATTACCAGAGCTAGTGCCAATTGACCAATCTTGGTCACTAATTGCAGTGCCACTGAGTGCCGGGTTAACGTGGTTTTCCCATTTAGGCTTACTGTGGTTATAGTTTAAATTAATGCTTGCATCGTCAAAGCGGTAACGTGCTTGCAAATTATAACCACTATTTTCTATATCACCCACATTGGTAAGCAGCGTGTGCTCAATTGAATCGTTATTTTTAACCGTTGAAACAGCATCTTTAATGGTTGAATCAAACACATTACCCGTGACGGTCAAGCGATCGCCTAAATATTTAAAACCAACTTCGAAGTTGTTAGCTTGCTCTTCTTTTAAATTGATATCGTTGTCATAATAACCAAGTACAAACAGTTCTTTTACTTTTTGACCGCGTAGCGCTTGAGCAAAGCCTGCATTGAGGGAGAAAGCATTGGTAATGGCGTAGCTCATGTTGATGTTAGGGCTAAAACCGTTGGAATTCATTGTCACACCATTATCGTCAACCAGCTCGTAATTGTCGTAACGTACACCTGTGCTAATTTGAAATTGCGCTGTGATATCAATGTAGTTTTGCACATATAATCCAAAAACTTTACCTTTTTCAAGGCCTTCTGTTTCAGCGTTGGTACCTATGTTTTGCAGCTTTGCCTCATCTGAGCGATAATCAACTCCTGCAACAATTTTTGTATTGCTCAGCTGTGCGGTATTACGTAAGTCAAAACCGGTTGAGTCATACACTGCGTGATAGGTGTTTTGAACCCCTTTATGTAGTGGATGAGCGTGCGTAATGAAGTTTTCAGTATCAAATACATTGAGGTGTAAATTGATCAGCGCATCATTTGGGTTGTATGTATAGTTAATTGTGCTGGTTGTACGCTCACTTTCTTGTGGTAGGGCGTAATTTTTTCTGCTCGGATGCCAATGTGCACGCAACAAACGTGTACCATTGTCTTGGCGCATGTCATAACTGGCTGAAATAGTTTGTGTATTGCTCAGTTCACCGGTGATTTTTGCGAATCCAACTTCTTGCTCTGACGCTGTGTAAGCAATGATGTTGCCTTTGCCATCTTCCATGTCTTTAGTATCGCGTTTTAGCACAGTTACTAAGCCAGACCAATTGTCATTAATATGACCATAGGCGGTCAGGCTGGCTTTAAAACCTTCGCTGTTGCCATAGTAGCCAAGCTTAATATTACCACCAAACTGCTCATCACCAGAGAGTAAGTCGCTGGCATCTTTGGTTAAAAAGCGGATCGCGCCCCCTAATGCACCTGAGCCAGACGTCGCATCACCAGCACCTGCAACGATATCTACTTGCTTAAGTAGTTCAGGCTCGATAGTTAATCGGCCTTGATGGTGAAATAAATAACCCGCTTGCAAAGCACCGTCAATAGACACATTTAACATGGTGTCTTCTAAGCCACGCACATAAATCTTTTGTGCAATAGGATTTGAACCACCCACTGAAACTTCGGCTTGGCTTCTAAATATGTCGCCTAAGTCATTGGCTTGAAGTTGTGCCATTTGAGCTTGACCGATGATCTGATCAGCATCAGATACTTTGCCATGAACTTCAATGATTTCCATTTTATCTGACTGTTCATCGGCCAGTACTGGGGTGCTAACAAGAGCGGCAGTGGATAAAGCTGCCATTGCGATATAAAGAGGAGAGCGAGAGAACTGCATGTGAAATTGCCTATTTTGTAAATGCGAATAATTATCAATGTCGTGTATTATTCATTGTTTATAAGGGAACCGAAAGGACTTTTACAACTGTTACATTTACGGTGACAGTTTATTGAGCGATATCGAAATGGTTAAGCCACCTGCATCTTGATTGTGAGCCGAAATATGACCACCTAGGTGGTGTATGTGACGTTTACACAGTGCTAACCCAAGCCCAAACCCATTGCTCTTTTGTGCTGAGGTTACGCGAAAAAATGGCTTAAATATATCGTCTAATGCATCGTTTGGAACGCCGCACCCATCATCTGTAATGTGTATTTCATGCGGGTTGGGCATGCTTACCGTGATGTGGTTTTTTGCGTAGCGGCTGGCGTTTCTTAACAGGTTTTCGATAACTTGGCCCAAAATGCGACTATTGCTGTGTATTTTTAAGCTGCTCGCACAGTGTGTGAAAAATTTTATGTGGGGTGCTTCAAATTGCACATCTTCAATAATGCTATCAATGAGGTCGATTAAATCAAAAGTATCCAGATCAATATTTTGACGCATTGTGGCTGATTCATTTTCTAACCAAGTGAGTGTCAATGTATCTTCGGCGAGTGTACGCATGGCAGTGCAGTCTTTGCGAATTCGGACTAACATATTCTGTGTTTCTATAGCATGCTCCGCACAATTCAAAGCGGTTTCGACTCTCGCAATGGGGGTACGGATTTCATGGGAGAAATCAGCAATAAACTGCCTTTGAGATTCGATGGTATGTTCAATACAGTCAGCCATTTGATCAAATGTTGCGGCTATTTTCTTAAATTCACTATCGGTAGTTGAAATTTTATCACTGATACGTGTACCGAGTTTACCCGCAGCAAAGTCTTGCGTGGCATGTTCTAGTTGTTTTAAAGGCACCATAATTGCGCGATATATGAGGATGCAAAATCCGGCTAAAAAGATCATGGGCAAAATAAACTGCAAGGTTAAGTATGCGAGCTTCCAATAGTCTCCCGGTCGCATATGGGCTGGGAGTTGAATAAGAAAGTGTGTTTTTTTATCGGCAAAAGGCACGTCCATAATGGGATTGTAGTTAAAGTATAAGTGTATTTTCCAAGAGACATCGCGGCCAAGAGAAATATGGTCGCTAAATAAGGGAGTAAGCGTGCCGTTTGCCAAGGGCGTGACTTGTTTTTGCACCACGGCAGCCCATGTATTTTCATTTTGCTCAATTGTGTCTATGTACTGTTTCAGTGTTTCTAAGTCACCAGCCAAATATAGCTTTTCGGCATGCTGACCGTAATGTCGTAGCGTGTTTTGATGGCGCATTTCAAGTTGACTCATTTTAATTTCAGTGTAACTGGCCAGTACGTCGATGAGCCAAAAAAGAGAAACCGCGCCCGCAATAATGAGCAGACACAGTTTTGTAAAAAAAGAATGTGTTTTTAACGGATTACGCATTAAAAGAGTAACCCCGACCATGTAATGTGGTGATTGATTCAGCACTCATACCGACGGCAATGAGCTTTTTTCTTAGTCGGCTTAGATGCATATCGAGACTGCGGTCATAGCGACTGAACTGACGTTCTAACACTTGTTGATATAAGTAAGGCTTACTGAGCGCTTCACCGGCATGTTCAGCGAGGTGCCAAAGCAGCTTAAATTGTATGGCGGTCATTTCAATGTGTACGTCATTAAATTGGGCATGAAGCTGACGTTTGTTCAGTGATAGCCCATTTGTTTTAAGAACATAATTATTGGGGTTTTTTTCTGTGTGTTGCGAGCGACGTAAAATTGCTTCAACACGCAGTATTAACTCTTCAATATTGAAGGGTTTAGGTAAGTAATCATCAGCGCCCATACTTAGGCCTTTAATTCTATCTTGTTCAGCACCGCATGCTGATAAAATCAGTACTGGGGTTTGTTTACATTTACGCAACTGTGACAGTACCTCATAACCCTCTATGATGGGGAGTCTAATATCGAGAATGATGAGTTCATAATCATGTGCTAATGCTTGCGTTAAACCCTGCTCTCCATCATGGACACAGGTTACGTTAAATCCTCGTTTTTCGAGTAATGCACACACTTGCTGATTTAATAAAGGATCATCTTCAATAACCAAAATAGGGGCTGACACGATACAATTGCCTATCTAAATAATAATGATTGTATTTTACGTGTATTGTTCGGGTGCAATCAACAGTCGGTTTCAGATAATTGAAATTCAATAAAAATCAAGTTGGTAAGGCTTGCGAATTGTTCGTGTGAAAACTAAGTTAACTAGTTCCGAATGCAATAAAGGAACAACAACATGTATAAGGTAATTTCTAGTTTATTAGCGCTGGGTATTGCGGCGACCGTACAAGCTCAGTCATTACAAGCAACCCATTATGCAGTTCAGTATGAAGGGCGTATTGTTAAAAGTTATGACAGTGGACAAGTCCAATTTAATTGGCCTGGTAGTTATTTTAAAACTAAGTTAATAGGTCGCAGTATCGACATTGAATTGACGGGTTATGGCGATCAATTTGATATATTAGTTAATGGTCGTTTTCATAAAAAAATAGTGACAGACTATTCAGGTCAACCACAGTCTTTTGAGTTATTTAGTCAAGAAACTGCCAGTGAAGTGTTGGTTGAGGTGGTAAAAAGAACTGAAAATTATGATGAGTTTGCCACAATTCATAGTTTTAATGTCGACGGCCGTTTAGAGGGCGTGTGGCAAAACCAAAAGCATATTCTCTATATTGGAGATTCAATCAGTGCGGGGTTTGGCAGTGAATCAAATAAACGCCAGTGTACTTGGAGTGAAGTGGTTGAAACCAGTAATGCTCGTCTGGCGTTTCCTTATGTGACATCGAAGGCGTTGAATACCAGTTTTACTCAAGTCTCTTTTTCTGGTTTGGGCCTTATTCGTAATTGGGCCGGCAACCAAACTCACCATGATTTAGCGTATTATTATGACCGAGCGGGTGGCGTATACGGCACGAATAAACTCTATCAAGATACGTATCCTGACTTGATTGTTGTAGAAGTGGGTACTAATGACTTTAGCACAGACCCTCAACCTCATGAACCATGGGATGATATAACGCAGGTGCAACAAGCATGGGTTGATGAAATGGTGAGCTTTGTAGGTACGTTGCGTAGTCGTTATCCAGATCGAACAATTGTATTTATGCCACGTCCTGCCTATCCATATGATGTGATTATTTCATCTACAGAACAAGCCATTAAACGGTTGCAGCAGCAAGGGGAGTCGAATCTATATTCTCATAGCTTTAATTCTCAACTGAGTGGCTGTATTTGGCATCCAACAAAAGCCGAACATCAACAAATAGCGTCTGAGTTAGTAAAGTTTATTCATGACAAAGAGTTACTGTAGGTTTTTTTGTTCACAAGGTTAGCTGTGGCATAGCATCGAGTGCTATATAACAGATGCGGCAAGCATGTACGTCCCTTTTTCGTACACGCGCCGCATTTTTACTTATTGGGGAATGAGCACATTTAAATTAAGGTTTTGGTTCTACCCACAATACACCCACTTCTTTTTTAGTTACTCGCACCGCAGTCCCTTTTGAAATGGGGTTTTCAGATTTTAGCTGCCACTGAATACCTGAATAAGCGTGCTGTACGTTAGCTTCATGGTTTAATTCATGCTCTAACGTGAATTCAATATCAGCAAAATCACTGTTAACTTGCTTACTGTCAACATTCTCTTGCATACGCTTTAGCGGTTTCCACAATAACAGTGCAAAACCAAAAGTCAGTATGGCGTTAACCCACAACGCATTAAGCCAGTTGGGTTCGAGTAAACCGGCATACATCATACCGCCAGAGAATACCAAAGAGAGGCCCAGAAACAGCAATACAAAAGTGGCAAAACCCAGTACAGCTACTTCGATGATCAAAGCCAGAATTCCTAGAATGACTAATGCTTGTGCAGTATTTTCAATAAAGTAGCTCATACAACTTACCCCTTTTGTTTGCTATTAAGGCTATTGATGATTGACATGCCTTGTGCAACAAGTGAACTGGCATCAGTGCCATTTTCTGGTAGCAATACCACAGAAGACTCTTTAGCAATGGCTTCTTTTGCAGCAATGGCTTTGGTCGCCAAGTCGAGCTGTATGGCTTTTTGACCTTGCTCTGTATCTGCGGCTTCACCTACTTTACGTAACGCAGCGGCTTGTGCATCGGCAACGGCAATAATAGCTTGGGCTTCACCTTCAGCGGTGAGGATTTGCTCCGTTTTATCAGCTTCAGCAGCTAAAACTTGTGCTTGCTTTTTACCTTCAGCGACGTTGATGGCAGATTGTCTATCACCTTCAGATTCTAATATTTGTGCACGTTTGACACGTTCAGCCTTCATTTGCGCTTCCATTGCTTCCATAACTGATTGAGGTGGCACAATGTCTTTTATTTCATAACGTAGTACTTGAATTCCCCATGGATCTGATGCTGAGTTAATGGCTGACACAATATTGGTATTGAGTAAATCTCGCTCTTCAAATGTTTTGTCTAGCTCCATTTTACCTAACTCACTACGCATCGTTGTTTGCGCCAGTTGCGTGACGGCAAAAATGTAGTCATCCACCCCGTAAGTTGCTTTATATGGGTCTAATACGCGAAAGTAGAGTACACCATCCACAATAAGAGAAATATTGTCTTTGGTTATTGCTGATTGAGAAGGCACGTCGACCGCTTGTTCTTTTAAACTTCTATCTGCAGAAATGCGGTCAATAAATGGCACGATAAAGTTAAGCCCTGCTTCTTTTGTTGATTGATATTTACCAAATCGTTCAACGACCCAGGCTTTATTTTGAGGAACGAATTTTATACCGCTTTTTAAAACGATGATGACAAAAATAAGTAGTGCAACTTCTATATTGAAAAGAAGGTTAAATATTTGCGAGACTGGATCCATAATGTTCCCTTATATGTTATCGAGTGCATGTTCAGTTGAAAGTTAAATAATGACTGAACGTGAGTAATACTTGAGAGTTTAAGTTACCATTGGCAGTTGGAGACGCCAACTTCAGTTGTGTGTTCGGTAGTGGTTACAGAGCATGTAAATAGAGTAGGGCATTATCAGTATAAATACCCTATGAATTTTAATTTTGTGTGTTGGCTGTGCAGATAGATGGACGAGAGTTATCGGCATTTAAGCCAATTGCAGTGCATAAAGTTGGACCCGAGTGTTTACCTGCGCCAGCAATCAGCATGGTTGCTTCTTGTGGTAATTGTGTCTTATCGTTTGTGAGTGTTTTTATATTTTTTTTATTTAAAGATAATTTCATCGTTCAGTCCTTTATATCGGTATAGAGCTTATATTGATAACGTAATTTATTTATGAAGACAAGGATTATTTAGTTTTTGGGGTTAAAGGTAATCGCTAAAATTTCTTGTTTATTACTATCGGACCAAGCCAGTTCAGCAGCTTCGGATTGTGGCAACCATTGATAAGCGGTATGTTCGTTTGGGTCGAGTACAACAGGGGTTGCTATGGGCACACAGATGCTAAATACGTACTCTGTATTTATTGTGGCATTGCTAATATAGCGATGTCTCCAGCACTGTCTTATTTCGTAATTATTTGTTTTATTATGGTTATAAATATCTATTCCGAGTTTTAGCGCATCAATGCCTGTTTCTTCTTTGAGCTCTCTATACGCAGTTTGTGTTGGTGTTTCATGTTCATCAATTCCTCCAGTTACAGATTGCCAAAAAGTAGCGTCGTCGGTACGACGGATCAATAAAAATTCGTTGTTTGTATTGTAGATCACGACTAAGACAGAATAAGGCTTGCGAAGCGTCATTATTGAGGACCATGTAGAGATTTAGCTCAGTTTACCTTAAAAATATCTAAGAAGGGTAAACTTTACATGATTGTTGGAGAGCCAGTTAACGGTTTTCTCTAGGTGAACAGGGTAAAAAAAAGGCAGGCCATAGGCCTGCCAAACATAACTACACCCTTTAAAGTGTGCTAAGGAAGATAAAAACCAGCCAACGTCCTTGTTGACTAAAACTCTACTCATTGAAGTTCACTAAGTGCCTAGAGAAATATGCCCTTAATGTGGGACACATGCTAAATTAATGATGATGAGTTGTAAACAAAAATAATCAATTATTTTAATTGTGTGTTTATTTGTTAACCCATTGTGCTGTTTTTTGTACTGTTAATTATCATGAAATTGTTTTTTGCTTGTTTTAAGTATAGCTAACCATATGTTTTTCTAACTTTTAAAGATTTTTTTTCAAACGTCTTGAAAAATTCGTTGATGTGTAAATGTAAATTACTTGTATTAATGCATGAACTTGGAAACATATCGAAAGTATTTAGTTGGTTTTGGGTACTGTTTTTACGATAAACATCGTGTTCTTCATGATTGTTCCATAATTTATTACTACAGTGGCGGCTGTAACGTAGCAACACTCATTATGAGAGTAAGCGCATTACTTTTCCTATAGTATGTAGGCTCATGGATGGGCCTTTTTATTGTTTTTTGACTTTAGCGCACTTAATGGAAGTTAAGTGGAAGTAGCGTGTCAGCGTGTTTACTCCCTCCAACTCGACTCAAGATCAGTACTTATTCGTCTTCCACAAGTTCAACACTCCTTCGTTTCACGCAAGTTCAATACTCCTTCGCCGCCCCCAAGTTCAATACTTCTTCGTCGCCCTGACGTAGGTCAGGGTCCATGGGTATATAGGAGCAGATGCGTGGATCCTGAATCAAGTTCAGGAAGACGAACTGGGTGAACTAAGCTTAGGGAGGCTTTTTATTGATGAGACATTCAAGCTCGACACTCATTCGTTTCACACAAGTTCAACGCTTCTTCGTCTTCCACAAGTTCTGCACTCATTCGTCGCACACAAGCTCAACACTTTTTCGTCGCCCTGACGTAGGTCAGGGTCCATGTATATATTGGAGCAAATGTGTGGATCCTGAACCAAGTTCAGGAAGACGAAGTGGGTTATACTAGGCTTTGGCATGCCCTTTATTGTTGAAACATTCAAGTTTAGCATCTACTCGTCTCGCACAAGCTCAACACTTCTTCGTCGCACACAAGTTCACACTCATTCGTTTCACACAAGCTCAACGCTTCTTCGTCGCCCTGACGTAGGTCAGGGTCTATGTGTATATTGGAACTGATGTGCGTGGATCCTGAACCAAGTTCAGGAAGACGACGTGGGTGAACTAGGCTTAGGGAGGCTTTTTATTGATGAGACATTCAAGTTCAACGCTTCTTCGTCGCCCTGACGTAGGTCAGGGTCCATGTGTGTATTGGAGCTGATGTGCGTGGATCCTGAACCAAGTTCAGGAAGACGAAGTGGGTTATACTAGGCTTTGGCATGCCCTTTATTGTTGAAACATTCAAGTTTAGCATCTACTCGTCTCGCACAAGCTCAACACTTCTTCGTCGCCCTGACGTAGGTCAGGGTCCATGCGTATATTGGAACTGATGTGTGTGGATCCTGAACCAAGTTCAGGAAGACGAAGTGGGTGAACTAAGCTTAAGCAGGCTCTTTATTGATAAGACATTCAAGCTCGACACTCATTCGTTTCACACAAGCTCAAAACTCATTCATCTTCCACAAGTTCAACACTCATTCGTCTCACTGAAGTTCAACACTTCTTCGTCGCCCTGACGTAGGTCAGGGTCCATGGGTATATAGGAGCAGATGCGTGGATCCTGAATCAAGTTTAGGAAGACGCAGTGGGTGAATTAGGCTTAAGCAGGCTCTTTATTGATAAGACATTCAAGCTCGACACGCTTATCGTTTCACACAAGCTCAATACTCATTCATCTTCCACAAGTTTAACACTTCTTCGTCGCCCTGACGTAGGTCAGGGTCCATGCGTATATTGGAGCAAATGCGTGGATCCTGAACCAAGTTCAGGAAGACGTAGCGGTCAATATACGTTCAATGAGGCTGTAACACTGAGCGTGATCGAGCGCGATATCTCAAAGTAATAATTGAGTGCTAAAAATTATAGCTGATGTTCGCTGATGTAATACTGTAGTCTTTGCTATTGAAGTAGCGAACATTAGCTGCCCATTGACTGTTGAAGTCGTATCCGATCTCAGCAGATAAAATTAGATTCGTTTCGCTTCCTTCATTTTTTACACGTTTAATATTAACGCTTGAATCTGATTCTGCACCAATACCTGCTTCTAGATAGAATTGATCGATGTATTTTCGATAGTGCACTTTAAACGTTAACAAATCGACTGAATCGCTTTCTGAAAATGGTTCGTCATACACTACGTTAACAGTACCATCTTCAGTAATGTGGGTATAACGTTCATGGCCGTCTACGTCTAATGATATTTTACTAAGGTAACCGTGGATATTTAAATATGATGTATCACTTAATGTGATCATTTTACCGATGCCAAGCTCAATGAAATCTACATCTATATCAAAATCGCTGCCGCCAGAGAGTGATTGTTGATTGTGTTCTAATGCAAAGAAGCCGTGCATATCGGTTGTGAGCTGTCGATATACGCCAGTTAGATAAAAAGCAGGGAAAGCACTTTTAACGGAGAGCTGTGGGCCTTTTACTTTTAGGTCGCCTAGATCAGATATATTGAGTTGTGAGTAACCCACTTCCAATGAATTAGAGGGGGTGCTGTGAGCGTGCGTTGCTGCAACTAAGCAACAGAAACTGATTATTAACCTTTTCAAAAATACAGACCTTTATAACATTTAGCCGCCAATAATACCGAAGCCGATAGATGCTGTAAATATTGACATAGCCAGCTGAAAAGTCGCAACACCTTTTGGCTGGTTTATAGCGCAAAATTGTTGCCAGTTATTTTCATGGCCGCCCTGAAAGCGTTCACTAATTTAACAAAAGCGGAATTTTAAATTGGCAATAAATTATCATGTATTTTGCAATATACGAATGAAAGTGCATTGCAAAATGATGCGGGCCTAAATTTAGGCGCACTATTTTCTCACCATAAACACCGCGTTATTTAACTATGTTAAATTTTGTATTTATGTAATTTATTGATTTCAATTGTTTTATTTGTGTGCGAGCCAAACCGTAAAGTGAATACTGATTTTATGCTGTGAAAATGACATTGCTCTGATCACTGGCATGAATATTTAACTATTGTGTATTACCAAACACCGAAACAGCTTTATGTTCCTGCTTTTAACTAAGCGTGGTTGGAACACCTGTATTTATTGGCAAAGCAGAGTGATAACGCTGAGCTTATTGAGTTATTTTATTAGGTTGGAGAGCAAACATGATTTTTAGATATATGTTTATTGCTACAAGTGTATTTTTAGCTGCATGTGGCGGTGGTTCCCAAAGCGATGGCAGCACACCAGCAGTAACAACCCCCAGTTCTGGTCAAGATACACCACCACCCGTTGTAGAGCCTGAGCCGGTACCTGAACCAGTGCCAGAGCCTAACATATTGAGCCTCGAAAACGTGACCGTTCCTGCGCAGTTCGATTGGTCTATGTATAAAGACGACGAAGTGAAAATTAAAACCGTCAGCACAACAATGCGGCCCGATGGTGCACTTGCTGGTATTGGCGGCAAGCACTTTATGAAAATTGTGGCGCTTGATGCAAACCATAATGAAGTTGAAAACCCATTGCAAAAAAGCTTAACAGATAGAACCGGAGAAACACGCACCAAATTAAAATTCCCAAGTGAATGGTATGGGGTAAAGATAGAAGTTACCGTAGGTAACAAACTGTGCAGCAAGGTGTTTAGCAAAGACGAAATCACCGGTGAAATAGAAGTGCCCTGTGATATTGAAATTCCCGTTGGCGATGGAGAATAATTATGAACATGAAATATAGCCTAAGCCTTGGCATCGCACTTGTTTTTCAAACGCCTTATGTATTTGCCGCAGCAACTGAAACCAATACGGTTGATAACCAAGATGGTACGTTCACTTACACCCAGAAAATTAATAAAGACAGTACATCACCTCATTATGTTGCACCAAGTGGGTACGGTTTTAATTATTATTCACACTCTGGGCAAGATTATGGTTGGCAGCACAGTTTCAGTGAAGCATCAAATCCTTTGGTTAAAATACAGAGCGCGACCTTATTGATAAGAGGTTTCGATATTGACTCTGAAGCTTTTCATGGCACCAGTGGTGAATATGACGGTATTAGTGTTGATGGTAATGACTTAAACCCTGGTTTATTACAAGGGACTAATGGTACTTGGTCAGAAACGCCATTTGATGTACCAACATCCTATATTTTGGATGATGGCTTAATGGATGTGTTTTTAGACATTGATATGAACCATAATTATGTTTGGTGGAAAACAACGCTCGATTACAGCCTTTTAACCATTACCTACGCAATAACAGCAAATGATGCACCTTATACACCCACACTGAATGGATCACCTCAAGGGTGCGCAACCGCAAACAACGATTTTGTTGTGGATGTATCAAATAGCGATAATGCAGACCCTGATGGGGACGCGGTTAGTTATGAATATCGTTGGTTTGTTGATATAGGCCAAGGTGAAGTGGTAGATGATGAAGTTGCAGGTAAAACGGATCATACGGGTAATACAGTGTTATCGTCAGAGGTGAACGCGGGCGAAACGTGGCGCGTACAAGTTATTGCAACTGACAGTAATGGCTTGGTGAGTGACCCTGCATTCTTTACGTGGATGTTAGGTGAAAATGACAGTGATTGTGATGGTATCAATGATAACAATGACGACTATCCAAACGACGACAAACGCGCAAGTAACAATTATTCGGTAGAGTCAACGCTTGCGTACGAAGATTTATGGCCAGATAAAGGAGATTACGACTTAAATGATTTAGTGATCACTAATCGCTTTAACGTTATAAAAGATGCTAATGGGTTGGTTAAGCAAATTGACTTAACCGGCAGTATTCAAGCCAGAGGCGCGACACTGGCCAGTGGTTTTGCAATCGCTTTTTCAGGTACCACCAGTGCCAATGTAGAAAGCATTAATATGGCGATTAACGGCCAATCTGAGGCGGTTACCGCAGAAGCAGGTCACAGCAGTGAGTTAGTGGTCGCGGTCTTAAAAAATACCCATTCAGCAACCAATGATTCGCTAACATATTCATTCTTTAATACCCAAAGTGGAGATGAACGCTCGGTTATTCCAGTAACGATGAGCTTGATTTTTGTTGAACCAGTTAACCCATTGGCAATTGGCAATGCACCCTTTAACCCGTTTATTTATAGAGTAAGTGACCGCGGTCGAGAAGTACATTTGCCAAACTATGCCCCCACAGCGTTAGCAAATACAGGTTTTTTCAAAACCGGTGCTGATAATACTGAAGTAGGGGGTGAGACTTATATGACCCCAGCTGGGCACCCTTGGGCACTTGAAATTTCGACATCTTGGTTGCATCCGATGGAGTCGGTTGACATTATTCAAGCATACCCTGCTATTCAAGACTGGGCTGAAAGCCGCAAGGCAAGGGGCGCAACTTGGTATAGCACACCCGTTTCAGGTAAATGCTGGAAGTGTAACTAGTTAACATTTTTTCAGAAAGCACCGTCATGTGGCGGTGCTTTTTTACTTTTTTAAACTGATATGATCTGTTTAAAAGTGATAAATAAATTGTATATTGCCGTCGGTGCGTTTTTCATAATCATAAGACTCTTCGCCGTAACCCGCTTCAAGTCGCACAGCCCACCCTGAATTTAGGTTGCTAGACAAATGGTACTCATAGCTTAGACCAATACCTTGTGTGGTTTGATGATCAAAAAGGCTAATACACAGAAATGTTGAATCAGAGCAGCGTACGTCAGTTTTTCGAGCCCCAACAGCGCCAATGAACGCCCCGTATTTATGTTTACCGTTTAATATTTCTGCGCCCAAACTGAAACCATCATCTAACCCCGCTTTGTAGTTAGCATAATATCGAATATCTGAATTTGTTAGTGAGACGGTTGGTACAACTAGAAATGGATAGCCCCCACCCAATGACAAGTCAACAGCTTTAGCTTGAGCGCTACATATAAAAGTTGACACGATTAACGCAGAGTATACGAGTATTTTTTTATGCATTTGAAATATCCTTTTATTTTAAAATTACATTGGGTACGCAATATACACTACATGCCATGCATGATATCTAATAAAAGGGACAAATTTTGTTTTTATTTGTATTTTTTAGCGTTGATATTTACGGTATTCATTTCTGACCTAAATAGACTACGAAACACCTTCAGAGCAACGAGCGACGAATATAGAGAAGCATTGGTTACCTATTTCGTCTTCCTGACGAAAGTCAGGATCCACGTAACTGACATGACTGAGCGTCAACCACTCACACTTCGTCTTCCTGATGCAGGTCAGGGCCCATGTAACGTACAGACTACAAGTCAGGTATTCTACATTTCGTCTTCCTGACGAAGGTCAGGACCCATCTCAAGACAAACAACTACATCACGTAAACTCAGAATCAAACACAGAGCAACTTCAAGTTAGCCACCCATACGCCGTCTTCCTGACGAAGGTCAGGGCCCATCTCAAGACAAGCAACTACACTACATAAACTCAGAATCAAATACAGAGCGAGTTCAAGTTAGCCACCCATACGCCGTCTTCCTGACGAAGGTCAGGATCCATGTAACGTACAGACTACAAGTCAGGTATTCTACATTTCGTCTTCCTGACGAAGGTCAGGACCCATTTACACCAGACTAATCTCAGTTTATTACCGTACTTTGTTTCTCTGACACGGGCCTGAGCTTTTTAAATACAGTAATACAAGTCGTCCCATTGCGGGTTAACCTTTTCAATTAAGTTAACTTTCCACTGCCGACGCCAGTTTTTAAGTTGTTTTTCACGGTTAATAGCATGGTACATATCAGCATGCGTTTCAAAATACACTAATTGGGTCACGTTATAACGTTTGGTAAACCCATCGATTAAATGGCCTTTATGCTCGTAAATTCGCTTTTTAAGATCTCGAGTCACGCCAATATATAGAGTGCCGTTTGGCTTTGACGCCAGAATATAGGTGGTAGGTTGCATGTGTTAGTCCTTTAAAACAACATTAATAAGTCAGACTGATATAGGTATAACATCCTGTTATACCTACTTATAAAAGTAAATTATTACAGTTATTCAAGATAAATCAAATAAACCCTAAATCATACTCAGAGCGACGAATAAGGCGGGCACCTCACACTTCGTTTTTCTGACGAAGGTCAGGACCCACTTAACGTACTCGACGCTAAATCAGTCACTCACACTTCGTCTTCCTGATGCAGGTCAGGATCCATGTAATGCATATGATCGAAACAATGAACTAAACCACATAGACTCTGAAACCAGTTCAGAGCGACGAATAAGAGGGCACCTCAACTTCGTCTTTTGGACGAAAAGCAGGAGCCACGTAACGTACTCGACTTTAACCAGCCACTCACACACTGTCTTCCTGACGTAGGTCAGGATCCATGTAATGCACATGATCGAAACAATAAACTAAACCAGATAGACTCTGAAACCAGTTCAGAGCGACGAATAAGGCGGGCACCCTACACTTCGTCTTTCTGACGAAGGTCAGGACCCACGTAACGTACTCAACGCTAAATCAGTCACTCATACTTCGTCTCCCTGACGCAGGTCAGGATCCACTTAACGTACTCGACGCTAAATCAGTCACTCACACTTCGTCTTCCTGACGCAGGTCAGGATCCATGTAATGCATATGATCGAAACAATAAACTAAACCACATAGACTCTGAAACCAGTTCAGAGCGACGAATAAGAGGGCACCTCAACTTCGTCTTCTGGACGAAGAGCAGGAGCCACGTAACGTACTCGACTTTAACCAGCCACTCACACACTGTCTTCCTGACGAAGGTCAGGACCCACGTAACGTACTCGATTGTAAACCCGTCACTCACACTCCGTCCTCGTGACGAAGGTCAGGATCCATGTAACGTACTCGATTGTAAACCCGTCACTCACACTTCGTCTTCCTGACGAAGGTCAGGATCCACGTATCTCACTCGACTTTTACCCAGCCACTCTACACTTCGTCTTCCTGACTAAGGTCAGGACCCACGTAATGTACTCGACTCTAAGCCAGCCACCCACCCACACTTCGTCTTCCTGACGCAGGTCAGGATCCACGTAATGTACTCGATTGTAAACCCGTCACCCACACTTCGTCTTCCTGACGAAGGTCAGGATCCACGTATCTCACTCGACTTTTACCCAGCCACTCTACACTTCGTCTTCCTGACTAAGGTCAGGACCCACGTAATGTACTCGACTCTAAGCCAGCCACCCATACTTCGTCTTCCTGACGAAGGTCAGGATCCACGTATCTCACTCGACTTTTCCCCAGCCACTCTACACTTCGTCTTCCTGACTAAGGTCAGGACCCACGTAATGTACTCGACTCTAAGCCAGCCACCCATACTTCGTCTTCCTGACGAAGGTCAGGACCCACGTAACGTACTCGATTGTAAACCCGTCACTCACACTTCGTCTTCCTGACGTAGGCCAGGACCCAAGTAACGTACTCGACTCTAAACCAGCCACTCACACTTCGTCTTCCTGACGCAGGTCAGGATCCTTACAAAACACACGATACTAAAGCAAACATTCTCCACTTAGTCTCCCTGACGCAGGTCAGGGTCTACAGCTAACCCAACTGAGAAATAGCACAATGTAAAAATAACGTAACCAATAAACCGCTTTATTTGTATGGATTTAATCGCAGAGACTATTCAAGCGCTTATAAATCGTGATAAGTTACCAAATATAAAGTAAAAGCTCATGTAAAAGTTGGTCACTTTTGACATAGCAATACGTTAACAAATACGTTTTTAGTCACCAAAAATAAACGGTTGAAGGAAGTAGTACAGCCGTAGCTGCTAATTTATACATCCTTATATAACTTAGCCACGCAGAACTAACAGGAATTTGAATGCGCTTATATCACGCAATTTTAAGCGGCCCAGGGCTCAATAAACATGCAAAAACATCAGGTATTGCTACCCACAAGCACTGCCGTTGTAAAAGAGCGCCAGTTGATGAACTGTCTATAGAGTGTCAGCAATGACTAATACACCTTCTTTTTCCAACACTCAGAGTTTGAATACAAGCAGCACGAATACAAGTGCGACCTCAATCAACACACTTGAGTATTACGCTAACAATGCGCAGGCTTTTGCTCAGTCAACACTACACGTGGATATGGGCGAGCTATACAGAGAGTTTTTGCCACTGTTACCATCTTTGCATCACAGCGAGCATGAAAAAATACATATTCTCGATGCCGGCTGCGGCGCAGGGCGCGACGCACTCGCGTTTAAGCAACTCGGCTATAAAGTCACCGCCTTTGATGCCTGCAGTGAACTGGCCGACATTGCCAGCTTTCATTTACAACAAAGTGTGTACGTAAAAACCTTTCGACAAGTTAAAGAACACGCGCAATATCACGGCATATGGTGTTGCGCAAGCCTCTTACATGTGGCCCATAACGAACTCCCTGACCGTTTCACCAAACTCGCCAGCGCATTAAAACCCAATGGTATTTTGTACGCCTCATTCAAATACGGCAAGGGTGAGCGCAGCGACGGCAACCGCACATTTAGTGATTTAACCGAAACATGCCTAGAGGATGTACTGGCACAAATACCCAGTTTAAAAGTGATTAAAGTATGGCAAAGCAAAGATCAACGCCCTGATAGAAGCGAGCAAATGTGGCTGAATGTGGTGGTGAAAAAGTTGCCTTATGAAGAATCGTCTTATGAGTGATAACCAACAGCAACAACTTGATTTTATCGCTTACATTCAGCGCTTACTGGTTGAAGGCGACTTCAGTGCCACGTATAAGTTTGCCTTACTCCATGCATTGGCTGACGTATGTGTAGAGCAGCCGCTAATATCTGAACAAGCAACACTCAAAATAGACTTAGCCACCTTAGCGGATAAGCTCATAGTTTTATATTGGCACCATGCCGTCCCTTTTTCAGCCGATCAAACAGGTGAAAACGCTTTATTAAAACAAAATAGTGGTGTGCAATCTAAAGTGATCTCGGTGTTGTATGAGTGCCAACAAAACAACATTCGTAATTTACGTGCTCTAAAGCAAAGCCACTTATATAAACCAACATTTAATGCCGCCTTAGCTGCGCTCAAAGTGGGTCCGCTGTGGCGTTTACAAATATTGGCAAAACAAGCTGAATGCTTTTTATACCCGCATACACATAGCACGCAATACATCACCCTAAATGCAGGTATTGCTAGCTGCTTTCGGCGCTTTTATGACTTAGTGGTGTACTTGGCTAAAAATGCGTGGTTACAAAAAATTCAAAGCATAAAACACAATCAAACATTGATTGGCCCACAAAGCCAACTACACGACTTTTTATTTGGTTTTGACCGTAATGCACTCAGCAAAGCCAAGCCTGTGTTAATAGAGCTACAACAGGGCAAGTGCTTTTACTGCCAAAAGCCGTTGAATAACAAAACCGAAGTTGACCATTTTATTCCGTTTGTCCGCTACGCAAACGACTTAGGTCACAACTTTGTGGCCGCGCACAGCGCTTGCAACAACAATAAACGCGACTTTTTAGCAGCGCAATGTCACCGCGAGCGCTGGGAAGAACAAAACCTTGTTATACATAGCCAACATTTAACCCGTGAGTTGAGTGATTACTTTAATTGCGATGCAGATAAATCGCGTTCAGTAAGTGATTGGGCGTATCAAGTAGCACATGCAAATAGCTCGAAGTTGTGGGTAGGTGTGAATGAGTTTGAAGGTGTTGATTTTAATTGTCAGCAACCAAGTATTGGGCTAGGTTGTGTGGCGGAGAGTAAACCGAAATATAGTGTATAGGATTTAGTATTAATTTATAAGCTTACAGGTTGTTCAGAACGTGCTCATTCTATTCTATAGCTGCAACTTTATAGGCATCCTTATTTTAAATTGATCACCCGACCGCCAATTTCCCAGCCTCGTGCCACATGTCACTTGGCATGGGGTTCATCAATTCCCACGTGATATTCATCGGTTGGCTGCCGGTGTGGCTTTGGTATATAACCTCGCCATAGTTTACAAAACCCATGGTTCGGCCATTTTCGTCTTTGCCTTGTTCTCGGACAAATAACAAGATGGTTTTACCTGTTTGTTGGTGTTCAATGTAGCTTAAGCCGCGACCGTGTTCTGGGCGGGCGCTGTTTTGTGTTTGCCAATGAAACAATGTGGGGCTCAGTGCATAGTCGTGATACAACGTGGTGGGCGAATAAGTTTTTTCGCACTTGTTAAGGGTAACAAATAGCAGTTCTAGGCTTTGTTTTTTAAATTCTAATATGCCTTCGCGCGCGGTCGATTTTTTATCAAAAGTGTGCGCGCCAAAGGCGGCGAGTATGTGTTGGCGCGTGTAGCGGCTATGTAATTTTATAGCGTGATTGGGCAAACACGCTAAATCATGCTCTTGTTGGTGAATACGGTTAATTAAAAGCGTAATTACTTGTGCCAGCTCTTGCTGTAACACTGGATGTTTAAGGGCTTTTAAGCTTTGCTCTAGAGCGTTAAACCCTAAATCTTTACCTGTACTATCCCAAAAGTTGTAATGAGCCATTAGCGCAAATTGTTGGTTTATCGGTGTTGGCGCAAAGTTAAAGTTGTTATTACATAATTCCTTTAGAAAACGTAAATAGCTAAGTGAGTCGCAGTTAAGTAATTGGGTGTTTATGGCGCGGTAATACGCGGCATAAATATCGGCTTGTTCTTTGGGAATGACATCACCTTTTAGCCAGTGCCAGCCGCCAAGCTTTTTGTCTTTTGGTTTGTAGATGTCTTCAAGTGTGACCTGCGGGTTGAGACGTAAAAAATTGCTTAAGGTGAGCTCGTCGTCACTGTGCTGTGAATAGCCAGCAATGAGTTGCTGGAGGCGGCGCTTGCCATTTATGGCCTGCTGAATATTCTTTAATATGGTTTTTTGCGTTTGCTTTTGTAGCTCTATACGGCAACCCAACGGCAAATGCGGAAAGTTGTTTTCAATTTCATTTTTGATTGGTTGACTGCTTTTACCAATGAGTGCACGAAACTTACTGGCAAAGTCGTATTCTGGGCGTGCATTACCTACAAAGTCGAGTACGGTACAACATTGCTTTGAACCACCCAAAGAAAGGCTATTGTCGGGCAAACGCAAACCGCGGCCTAGTTGCTGTAAAAAGAGTGTTAGGCTTTCGGTTGGTCGTAAAAATAGCAGGGTGTCGACTTCTGGAATATCAACGCCCTCGTTAAAAATATCGACTACGCACAGGATTTGAATAGCGCCATTGCGCAGTGCTTGTTGTTTTTGTACACGCTCGCGGGTGTTTTTACTGGTAAGTACGTCGGCATTGATACCTGCAAGGTTGAATTTGGCGGCCATAAACTCGGCATGGGCTTGGCTTACACAAAATGCCAGCGCTTTGATGGTGTGAACGTTGGTGACAATGTCGGCTAGGCTGGTGATAATTTTAGTTGCGCGATTATTCTCGCCAGTATAAAGGTTGCTTAGCTCGGCTATGTCATAGCGGCCATTGCGCCAAGGGATTTGGTTTAAGTCGAGTGTATCGTCAATACCAAAGTATTGAAATGGGCATAAATGACGTTGATTAATGGCTTCAGGTAAGCGTATTTCAGCGGCGATGACATCGCAAAAATCTTCTAATATATTAGCGCCGTCTTGTCGCTCTGGTGTGGCGGTTAACCCCAGTAATATGGTTGGCGTAAAATGCTTTAATACGGTCCGGTAACTGGTTGCACTCACATGGTGTACTTCGTCGATGACAATGTAGTCATAATAATCGGGTGTTAGCTGTAAGGTGGCTAATTGGTTGTTGATCGTTTGGATTGATGCAAATAATTGGTTATAACGCTCTGGGGTATAGTTACCCACCCACAATTCGCCAAAGTTATTATTTTTAAGCACGCCACGATAAGCGCTTTGAGCTTGTTTGAGTATTTCTTCGCGGTGGGCAATAAATAAAAAAGTGGCATTTGGGTTTTCATCGTAAAGAGGTTTAAAGTCAAAAGCCGAAACAATGGTTTTACCCGTGCCAGTAGCTGCAACCACCAAGTTTTTAAAGCGGTTGTGAACGCTGCGTTCGACAATAAGCTTTTCTAAAATGACTTTTTGATGGGGCTTTGGGGCTATATCAAAATAAAAGGAGTTACTTGGTTGGCGTACTCCGCGTTGTTCTTTTAGTGAATTTATCAGCTTTTCTTTACACGCCAATTTACCTGTAAACAGTTCAAATTCTTTTGATTGCCAGTAAGTTTCAAAGGTGCTTTTAGTTTTGGCGATAATATGCGGGATTTCTTGTGCAGTGATTTTTAAATTCCATTCAAGGCCACTGGTGAGTGCTGAATGCGATAAATTAGATGAGCCAATATAGCCGGTATGAAAGCCCGTATTACGTAAAAACAAGTATGATTTTGCATGTAGGCGCTCTTGTTGGTTGTTGTAACTGAGCTTCACTTCGGTATTGGGTAAGCTTGCCAAAAACTCTACTGCTTTGGCGTCGGTTGCACCCATATAAGACGTTGTTATTACCTTGAGCTGCTTACCACTGTGAGTAAATGCTTCGAGCTCATTTTTGAATATACGCAGCCCCGTCCATTTTATAAATGATACTAACCAGTAGATGGTATCGGCTGAGTTGATCTCACGTTTTAGCTCCGTTTCTAAAGAAATACCAGCGTTTGCGCCTGAGAACAGCTCGCTCTGAGTTAGTCCCGCGAGCGGAAATATACCATTCGTGTAAGCAGGTAAATCAGCGGCGATAGGGTTACTTTTATCAAACAACGCTGTGAGTATTTTGCCTTGTGAGTCAATTAAGTTATCGCTAATGAGTGCATCGTCAGTAATGTGATCTTTTAACCAAAAAACTAGTTTGTTAGCGAGTTCTATTTGGTGCTGTAACCGTTCGCTGGAGTTAGGTATAGCATTGATGGCGTGTTCTACCAGCTTTGCTAAAAAACGCGACAGCCAAGTTGCGGCTTCGGCACTTTCAAGTACACGTTCACCCACGTAAAAGCGTTCTCTGTTGAGGTTTTGCTCGACCACTTGGGTGATGAGCTGCTCGTAAATACCGATTTGTTCCACGTTTATTCCTTTTACTGCTGTGTTGTGGTTGCTGTAACTCCTTGAAACGATGTTTAGTTTAATTTATTGGGGTGAGGTTTGGAAGGGTTGTGCTGTCTGAGATTAGCCTTGGCTTTGCAGTGGTAGGTTAGATTGGACCCTGACCTGCGTCAGGGGGACGAGTGGTGGGGGAGTTGGGTGTGATATTGGATATGGGGTTTTGTTTAGCTTTGGTGTGTTTGGTTGGCATGGACCCTGACCTGCGTCAAGGAGACGAGTGATGTGTTGGGTGTGGAGTTAGGTTTAACTTTCTCGTGGTCGGTTGGGGTGGGCCCTGACCTGCGTCAGGGAGACGAATGGCGGGGGGGATGTGGAGTGGGTTTAGCTTTCGAGTGTTTGGTTGGATGGCCCCAGAGCTTCGTCAGGGAGGCAAATTCGATGAAGGGTATACGGATTGTCGTTAAGTGTTAAAATACAGATGCTGTTGATTTACCAAACGGCTAGTAAATCAACACTCATAGACTAAGGATAGTTAAATGCAGCGATGGACGCGTTTTATAATGATAACTGTACTGGTTATTACTTCGATTTCTTTATCATATTTTTTTAGTAATAGGCAGTTTTGGTTTAGTCCTCTGCATACACAGCCAGCAGTCACTGATCCAACAAAAATATCTGAGTTTCATGTATCGCAACCCTCCGTAATTTTATCTAAAGAATCGACTTATATTCATAATAACCACAAAATGTTCCGTAAAAGTTGTGAAAAAGCCGACTTAGGAGCTGTAAAATATGAGCAACTAGATGGTATTTATACTTGGGTTGATGAGCGAGGAATTAAAAATTTTAGTGATAAAAAACCACACTCTGCGGCAGAGCTTTATCACACTACTAAAAATAATACATTAGACTATTTTGAACTTAACGTGCAAGCCCGAGGGTTGCCTGTTCGGTTTAAAAATCAGCTTTCTGCAAATTTACGGGCCGTTTTTAGAGCTTATGCAACTTTAGTTGGTTTAAAAGTTATGCGTAAGGTGAAGCTAAATCTACATATATTGCCCAATACCAGAGCTTATAACCATGAGGTTAAAAGTTTAGGGGGGGATCCTACCGGAACAACTGGCGTTTACTTTGGTAGTAAAAATACAGCATATATAAAATATAGCACGTTTGAACACACTATTAAGGTGGCAGTTCATGAAGCAGTGCACGCAATTAATGAAGCGGTTATTGGTGATACGCCTAAATGGTTTAACGAGGGGTTGGCTGAATATTTTGAATATACTCATGTACACATGCAAGCCAGTATTATTGAACCGAATAAAAGCTGGGTATCGTTGAATGGACGTCTGTTAAAGTCGGTGATCCAGCCTCGAAAGTTAGTTCATACTAGCCCACATTGGCGTAAGTCGAATTATGCTCAAATGTATAGAAGTAGCTGGGCATTTGTATACTTTTTAGCAAGCGATGATACCCGTAAGTTATTATTAAGAAAGTATTTACTGGCTGAGCAGAGCAACAAATGTGACACGTTGGGAAATGATAAAATTTGGACATACTTAACAGCGCGTCAAGGTAACCTAGAGCACGCGTTTGTACGTTTTACGAAAAGTAAATTAACTGCGCATCGATACTAGGTTAAAAACTTACTCTAATCATACGCGGGATGGGGGCAATAGATGTGATGAGTGCTGCTACTTGATTGGTAGCGCCACTAAGATTAATTATACATCTTAATCGTTTCTGAACTGCCGTAGCAAAGCGAGTTTTTTGGTATTTAATATTAAATTAGTTCAACTTATTTGTAGACAGCCTTAACCTTGCTGTGTACTTTATAACCTCATTTTGGAAATGATTAAACTAAAAGGAATGTATATACATGGAATTATTACTCAATAAAAAATCACTAAAAACACTCAGTAATAAAGATTTACCAATGGCATTAACACCAGTTGCGGCTGGTGGTGCTGAAGATGTAAATTTTACCTTGTATGCAGGTTGCAATACTCGCCCTTCTGATCCTAGGATCTGTGGTGGTACTGGGCGTACTAAGTAATTTAAACGAGTGGCTAATATGATTAATATTGGCCACGCTTTGTCAATTTAGCACTATTTTAATTATTGCTACCCACCTCGTTTATTACCTACTTTACTTTAACTCTTATTTTTACTTTACATCATTTACTGCCAAGTAGCGTGAAAGCTCAGCATTGTCGTTTTGAACGTGTTTTAGAATCTATTGCTTGTGGCGCGCGGGTAATGAGACTTCGGTGACATGAAAAGCATGGGTCCTGACCTGCGTCAGGAAGACAAATGGTGGGGGCGTTGGGTTGCTTGTAACTGGTGATATTCGCGTTTATGGGATGGTGAGTGGTTTATTTGTCGCCCTGAATTTATTTCAGGGTCTAGGTCTGAGATGTTCGAAAGTGAATAATGATGGTTTGATGGGTCCTGACCTGCGTCAGGAAGACGAATGGAGGGGGTGTTGGGTTGCTTGTAAGTGGTGATATTCGCGTTTATGGGATGGTGAGTGGTTCATTTGTCGCCCTGAATTCATTTCAGGGTCTAGGTTTGGCGTAGTTCGAGAGTAAAGGGTTAGTAATAATCATGGGTCCTGACCTGAGTCAGGAAGACGAATGGAGGGGAGTTGGTTGTTGGGTTTAGTTTTGGCGTGCTTGGATGAGCCCTGACTTTCCTCAGGAAGACTAATGGTGGGGTAGGTGGGTGGCAGGAGAATAACGGTAGGAGCTTTAAAAAGTTGCGCAACGAAGTGTTATAATATAACGTATCTTGTTGGGTCGTGTTATTAGCGCTTCGTCATCGCTAATGATCAAATCAAAACCGTCAATTTATAATTCAATGTGGTCAAAATTATGTCTAATATACCGTCGTTATTGCCAGTTACTGTGCTTTCTGGCTTTTTAGGTGCAGGTAAAACTACCGTTCTCAATCATATTCTAAGCAATCGAGAAGGCCTCAAAGTGGCTGTCATTGTTAATGATATGAGTGAAGTTAATATTGATGCTGTAACAGTACAAAATGAAATAAGTTTAAACAGGGCTGAAGAAAAGCTAGTTGAAATGAGTAATGGCTGTATTTGTTGCACACTCAGAGAAGACTTGCTTGAAGAAATAACCCGTTTGGCCAATGAGGGCAAATATGATTATTTGGTTATTGAATCGACCGGTATTTCAGAACCTTTACCGGTGGCCGAAACATTCACGTTTGCAGATGAAAATGGCATTAGCTTATCGGATGTTGCCCAGTTAGATACCATGGTGACTGTGGTCGATGCGGTTAACTTTTTAAAAGATTACGATGAAGCCAGATCTTTACACGAAGTAGGTGAAAGCTTGGGTGAAGAAGACGAGCGCAGTGTTGCTGATTTATTGGTTGAGCAGGTGGAGTTCGCCAATGTGTTGTTAATTAGTAAAACGGATTTGATTTCTGACACTGAGTTAGCTCGCCTTAAAAGTATTTTAAAAACGCTCAATACCGATGCTGAACAAATTGCCATTTCAAATGGGAATGTGCCTTTAAAGCAGGTGTTAGCGACCGGTAAATTCAGTTTTGAAAAGGCAAGTGTTGCAGCGGGTTGGTTAAAAGAAATGCGCGGTGAGCATTTACCTGAAACAGAAGAGTTTGGTATTAGCAGCTTTGTGTTTGAAGCGAGGCGACCGTTTTATCCTGAAAAGTTTTATAACTTTTTACACAGTAAAGAGATCGCGGGTAAGTTGATCCGATCAAAAGGCTTTTTTTGGCTGGCAACAAGGCCGCAATTTGCAGGAAGTTGGAGCCAAGCGGGGGGAATGGCAAGATATGGTGCTGCTGGGCTTTTTTGGAAAGCTGTGCCAGAACAAGATTGGCCAACGGACCCTGATTACCGTCAAGCAATAGAAGCGCAATGGATTGAGCCGTTCGGTGATATGCGCCAAGAGCTGGTTTTTATTGGTCAAGGGTTAGATAAGACCGATATTATCAATCGATTAAACGCGTGTTTATTAGAGGATGACGAACTGCTAAAAGGCGCACCATCTTGGGCTAAATTACCAGACCCATTTCCATTGTGGGAATGATGCCTCTTAGGAGTTTAAGTTGGTTTGTCATTTTGAATTCAGTGAGTAATTAATAGCGGCGATTCCTTATTGGCACTGACCTGCGTCAGGGAGACGCATACTCTCCTTTTTTGTATGTTATGAGTTCAGATACTCTTCATTCGTCTCCCTGAATTTATTTCAGGGTCCACTTGTTGTGTATCAAGTGAGAGTTTTGAGGGCTATTCAGCATGGGTCCTGACCTGCGTCAGGAAGACGAAGAGTGGTGAATTGATCACGAGATTGTATTTCGTAGCGGCGCAAGCTTTAGCATTTTGAGTTATAGACTTACCTGTCTCCCTGAATTTATTTTAGGGTCCACTTTTTGTGTAGCAAGTGAGAGTCTTGAGGGTTATTCAGCATGGATCCTGACCTGCGTCAGGAAGACGAAAAGTGGTGAATTGATCACGAGATTGTATTTCGTAGCGGCGCAAGCTTTAGCATTTTGAGTTATAGACTTACCTGTCTCCCTGAATTTATTTTAGGGTCCACTTTTTGTGCAGCAAGTGAGAGTCTTGAGGGTTATCTAGCATGGATCCTGACCTTCGTCAGGAAGACGAAAGAAGGAAGCGAGCTGTAGCTATGGATCCTGTTCTGCGTCAGGAAGACGAAAGAAGGAAGCGAGCTGCAGCCATGGATTCTGTTCTGCTTCAGGGAGACGCATACTCCCCTTTTTGTGAGTTATCAGTTTAGATACTCTCCCTTCGTCTCCCTGAATTTATTTCAGGGTCCACTTGTTGTGTACCAAGTGAGACTCCTGAGTGTTATTCAGCATGGATCCTGACCTTCGTCAGGAAGACGAAAGAGGAAGTTGGCATGGCGTTCCACACTTTTCGTCGTTCTGAACTTGTTTCAGAATCTATAGCTTAAGAGGTTGACTATTTATTCTGAAACAGTAAGTGTGCGATAGGTATCGTATGCAAATTGGTCTGTCATGCCGCTGATGAAATCTTGTAACAGTCGGCAGCGGTAGTAAAACTCGTATATAGAATTGGTTGCATGTTCTGGCGGGAGCTCTGCAACACTTTGCTGATAAACCGCGACAAACTTTTTCGATATACGTTTTACGAGCCTTTTTTCTACTGGGTAAGCCCTCCCATTTTCAAGTAAGTCAGTGAATTGAGTACTTGAGAGATCTAATACTCGTTGATATTCATTGAGTATTCCACTGGTAATTTTGTAACCTTGGAGCTCTAATTGCTCAACTTCTTTATGAGAGAATACGTGCTTTAGAGCCACATTTTTAAGCGCTTGAGTTACACAGTGTTGATAGCCGTTATCTTCTAATAGAGCTTCGTTAAAATGGCCGTGGTAAATGGCATCTAGGTTGTCGACAAATCGCTGTGTGGCGTGTGTGACTAACGGGTGTAATAGCTTAACTCTTAAAAAAATAAAAAATTCATTTTCAAAATTGGCAGGGTTGATTTGGGCTTTTTTAAAGGCGCTATCAACTTTATCTTTCATATAGCTACTATCATTAAGGCGCTGTTTTTTGACGATTTGGGTGTACTCATCGATTAACAACCCCTTTAGTTCTAATACGGTGATAATACCTTTTTCAACCGCATCTTCCATGTCTGCTAAGCAATAAGCTATGTCATCTGCGGCTTCCATTATATAGGCAGCTGGGTGGCGGTTACCGGCTTCAATGTTGAGTGTGTTCCACAGTTGCGTCACAAATTTATTTTCGCTGTAGTAAAAGCCGACTTTTTTTTGCAAGTATGATTTATTGTTCGGCACCTGTGATTTTGGAGTGGTTGCTGCACGGGTATATTTCAGAATACTGGCTGTTTGGCTGTAGGTAAGATTGAGGGTTGAAAGGGTGTGTACGATGCGTATTGCTTGGGCATTGCCTTCAAAGCTACATACATCAAGCAAAAGTTGCTCAGTGAGGGTTAATTCACAGCTTTGTGTTGCATTCAATGCTGTATGTGATGGTGTGTTGTATTCACTGTGATTTAGTAAATAGCGTTTGAACCAGTCGTTTATTGCGGCTTCACCAAAATGACCAAATGCAGGGTTGCCAATATCGTGCATAAGGCAAGCCATTTCACATAATGTGACGAGTGCGCTTTCTAAATCTTCCTGTGAATTTGATTGAATATAATGGTGCAAGCCACGCTTTTTTAGCTCTGCAATAATAGACTGAGCAATAAACCGACCATTTTGTTGTACTTCTAATGAATGGGTTAACCGTGATCGTACCGCGGCGTTGCGCTCTAACGGAAATACCTGAGTTTTTTGTTGTAAACGCCGTAGTGCTGCACTGTTGATAATACGGCCTCTGTCACTTTCTAAACTGCTATTGACGTTGCCTCGCGTATTCCCTTGCGTATTGTATGGTCGTAGTGTGTTTATTTTGCTGCTAAAAGTCATGATTTGATTCTGCGCAATTGAAAGTTAAGTATGTAATTTAAAGGCTTGTATATTTTTTGTAAACACAAATGGCGATTATTCACGCAAAAGCGATGACTTTCCCGTTCATTGGTTTGATTAAAAATAATGTCATCCTTAACATTATTTTTTCTAAGCGATTATACGAAGTGTGTTTCCTTTAACTTTAAATACGTAATGCGATTAGCTAAAAAGTTGGTACTGATAGCGTAGCTTCCCACCTACCCAAGTTTGTAATACCGGTATGTCGCGTATTTTTCTTGCGTCACTAATTGTGAGCGGATCTTCAGCTAAAATAACGTAATCGGCCAGTTTGTTTTTAGCTAAACTGCCCACCCATTCATCAACATGGCATTGCCAAGCTGCATCATACGTAATGGCCTTGAGAGCTTGTTCTCGGGAGATGCATTCACTTTCATTTAACACGTGGTGCTTGGGAGATTTTTCCATAATACGGGTTACTGCTTGCTCCATCATGCGTAACGGGCCAGTTGGGCTCACTGATAAATCACTGTGTAAGGTAATTCGGCTATTTAGGTCAAGCATGGTTTTGCAGCGGTCGAGCATGTGCGACTTACTCTTGAAGATAACTTTTTCAAAGGCATAACCCCAGTAGCCAACATGGCCAATTAAAAAGCTCGGTGAAATACCAATTTCTTGCATACGTTTTGCGCTGTAGTCGCTTAACAAAGAGCAATGCTCAATACGGTGGCGTTTATAAATACCCGACTCGCCAACCAGCGCGTTTTCAAATACATCAAGCGCAATATCAATGGCGTGGTTACCATTGGCATGAATTAAAATAGGCCAGCCTTTATTGATAATGGTATTCACCATTTTTTGATAGTTTGGTTTATTGCTGTCGGTTTGTTCTGTGGCGTCATAACTATAATTGAAAATTCCGTAATTATTGACGGGGTTACAACTGTACTGTTCTGACTGATAACCGGTTAACCCTTGGTTGGAGCCATCGGAAACTAACTTGACACCCGCTTGAAACACTTCAGCTAAGCTTTGCTCGGTGATGGGCGTAAAGTCAGTCAATGCTTCTGCATCGGCAACTGATTCGCACAGTTTTGCGTAGCCAACGCGCATATTATGCGGAGTGAATTTTCGATAGAGCTTTAACATTTCACACATCATTGGCTTCATACCTGCTTCATACATCATAGTGACGCCACGTTTATTTGCGGTAGAGAAAATTTCAGCAATGTAGCGAGGTAAGTGCTTTAACGCCGCTAAATTTTGAGATGTAGGTATGGCGTTAAAAGCAGGGGAAATTTGCGTGAGCTCTTGCAAAGCCCCTTGCTCGGTTATGTTGTTAACAAAGTTAGCTTGTTCATCAGCGGGGAAAAATGGTTTAATTTGCTCTAGGGCTGCGGTGTTTACATAAGCGGTGTGTAACGATGCTGACATAAGGAATATTGGGGTGTTGTCATCTCTTAAATTATCTAATGCTATAACGGTGATATCAGCAAGTTGTGGTGCGCTGTCTTTACATTCCCCTTCATACTCAAAGGGCATAAGCGCAGGATCAACGCCAGTACCTAAAATCCAATCTCCCGGCTTTTCAGGCGCAAACTGCTTAACTTGGTTAAGTACGTAATCTAGGCTGTAATCTGGGTTTAAATGCTGACCCGTGAACGTGCCTAAATCAATCCAACCCATGGTCAGTGCTGTAGGAACAATATGCACATGAGGTTCAATTAAACCTGGTAAGAGTGTTTGGTTTTCTTCTAATACAAGGTGATTGTTGGGTTGCATACCAAGTGCGCGCATTTGGGCACTTACATCACTCAAATTACCTACCGCAAAGACTTTGCCATTTGCAAAGCCAATCGCTTCAACTTGGTCGGTTGAGCCGTTAATCATAGGGCGGATCACGCCGCCAGAATACATGACAAACCCTGTAGGGAGTAAAGATTCAGACGTACTAAGTTGTTTTGCATACTCTTTAATTGAATCGGTGAAATGGTTTAAAGACTCTGAGGTTTCGTAATTATTCCAAAGTGGGTTGTGACAAGCACATTGTGCACAGTCGTGATTACAATTGTCGTGATTCATAAGTTACTTCCTTATTATTGATAGCACTGGTTTAGCCATTTACCGTTAAGTGGCACAGTTATTATCCGGTTTAGATAAATAAAATGTTATTACATCTGCTTACACCAATGATTTATATGGTAAATCGGTTTATTAGCCATGGTGGTTAAACGTTGCATGGGTCCTGACCTACGTCAGGAAGGCGAATAGAAGAACGAGCATTTTGCGTCATGAGGACGAAACCCTTCGTCGTTCTGAACTTGTTTCAGAATCCATTAGGTGAAGAGCGCAAGTGGTGTGACGATTGGCATGGATCCTGACCTACGTCAGGAAGACGAATAGAAGAATGAGCATTTTGCGTCATGAGGACGAAACCCTTCGTCGTTCTGAACTTGTTTCAGAATCCATTAGGTGAAGAGCGCAAGTGGTGTGACGATTGGCATGGGTCCTGACCTACGTCAGGAAGGCGAATAGAAGAACGAGCATTTTGCGTCATGAGGACGAAACCCTTCGTCGTTCTGAACTTGTTTCAGAATCCATTAGGTGAAGAGCGCAAGTGGTGTGACGATTGGCATGGGTCCTGACCTACGTCAGGAAGACGAAGGAGGGAAGCTGGCATGGCGTTTTACACCCTTCGTCGTTCTGAACTTGTTTCAGAATCCATTAGGTGAAGAGCGCGGGTGGTGTGACGATTGGCATGGATCCTGACCTACGTCAGGAAGACGAACGAGGAGGGCAATAAAGGATAGCTGAATTGGACCCTGACCTGCGTCAGGAAGACGAAAACACTTTCGTCGTTCTGAACTTGTTTCAGAATCTTTATTGGTAATAAACACCTATTTTGTGACCACTTGGTGCTCAGTGGAAGGTGTTGTTGGTTTTGGATCTTTTCGGTATTCCTGCAGCTTTAGTATTTGCCTTTCAAGCATTTGTGTCGGGACTTGATTATACGCCTTTTCTAACCACATAATGGCAAGATCACTGTCTTTTTTAAATAGGCTATATTGTGCGTTATATTTAAAGATAGGGTTGTATAGTAAACCTAGCAGCAGTTTGGCATGCCAATATTTTTCTTGAGCCGCGCGTTCAAGCAATCGTAATGCCTGTTTTGGTTGTTGCTTGATGATGTAATACAAGCCTGCATTAAAATAATTGTAACGACTTACTCCGGTGCGATCACTTTGTAACTCTATGATTTCTTGCTCAGACAATGACATCAATAACTTCGTAATGTGTGAACGTATCATATTAACAGGAATATTATTAGGGTGCTCTAAAGCACGATTGTAATGTGTTAATGCATGATTGCGAAGTTCGTTACTGTCGGGTTGTGCTTTAAAGCGAAGATGATATACAGTTGCAATACGAATGTTAGCAATACCAGGCTCATAGGGTTTTATTTTTTCAAAACATGCAATAGCCATTTCGTCATTTTTAAGACCAAAATGTTTCATACCCCGTCGTAAATAGGGCGACCAAGTTGCTTCGTCAGCACTCAGTGCTTTTTGTGGTAAGCCTTCGCATGCAAAAGCAGGTGTTGAGCACAGCAGCGCAATGAACATTAAGCTGAACAGCCTCATCTACAAGTTCCTATTATGGGTTTTTATGTTTTTGCAACAGTATTAAAGATGAGCACATTTGGCAATCCGACAAATGTTGATTATTGTAAATGTGTGTAAAGATATTCTTGATTTAATGTTCTAATTAGGCTTTATATTCTGAGGTTTTTGCGTGGCTAACATGAGGTTTTGGTTAAAGAATGAGTTGATATTACTCGCGTAATTATCAACTCATTGAGGGTTGGAAGAACTGGTTTAATTAGGGGGTGAAGTGTGCTTTTAACTGTAAGTTATCAGGGTCATCACCTTCGGTATTGGGTACCCATTGCTGAATACATTCGGTATTTGTTGCACAGCGATCGGTTAAAGCGTGTAAAAAAGCCACAAGGTCTTGTTGTTGATCCGTATTTAATATGGGTTTTACAAAACGTGAGCGTTCAAGGCGTCTTAATGCTGCTTGGCTATTCTCTTGAGCTTGGTCGTTTAAGCTGTCACAGTTTGCGTTGTCAGCAAATTGGGGCAACCCACACGCTCCACCTCGTTGAAAAAATTGTTCAATACTGGTTGCAGGGTCAACATAATGGGCCACAACCTGATCTAATGTCTGAAAAGATCCAGCGTGGCCATAGGGCGCTGTGAGGCCAACATTGAGTAAGCTGGGTATTCTAAACGCAAACTGGTTCCGGCGGGTTGGTTCAATGGCTGCTCGGCCTATATCACTTTTGTTATCCTGCGTGCCAATGCCAAACTGTGGATAAGCAAGGTTAACAAATCCTTCTCGGGTAAATCGAGATCCGCCATGGCACGTATCACACCCTGCACCCCCATCTTCTTTTGATGTGAAATACAATAATGCACCACGTTTTTGTTGATCAGTTAACGCACTGCTGTCGCCATTCATATAACGATGCCAGTCGGTATCAATAAGCACCATGGATTGTTGATATTGACCAAGTGCTAACGCAATACTGTTAAATGTAATTAAATTCTCGGCGGAGTCTTGGCTGTTAAATGCGGCACGAAATTGCGCCAGCCAATCATTGGTAGCAAGGCCGCCCGTTTCTGTACCGTAATCGCCAATGCGTTCAGCCAAATGACGTCTAACCTCTTCATTATTGGTTGCTTGTGCAAATGCATTCCCGCGCATTTCTTCAACTGAAGTAACCGGAAAGCGTGACAGCGCTGCGGTTAGGGTGTCTCCAGCATTGCCATCTGGTGTATTAAAATTAGAGTCAGGGGTGCTTATTTGATCGGTACGGTTTCCTTGTGCATCTTGCACCCGCTCAACACGCCCATCCCAAAATAAGGTGCGGCGCATCAGCCCTGTATTAAAAACAGTTGGAGCATTGCGCGGTATGGTAACCTCGTTATTGATGGCTTTGCGGGCGAGGCCAATGGCATCGTGATCAATGGCATTTGTACCAATACTGAATGAAAGTTGGTCGGCACCACCTAGCTCAGGGTGATGGCAGGTGGCACAGGCGACTGTTTTTTCACCCCCGAGCGCTTTTGAGAAAAACAGTTTCATACCCAATTGTGGTATTGGATTGTCTATCCTTGGGGCTTGACGAGTCTGCCTAATTCTTCTATTCAATCTTTTTTCTGTAATGAGTGTATTAAGCATAGTGTCGGTTGCGTTACTGGCTTGAGTATCAACGTTTTCACTGGATGTATTGAGTTGCATAGGTACTATGTTTTGCGGTGTTTTTAGGTGTTCAACAGGCGCTAAGTTCGCGCTGAATACAAATAGATTACTTAATACTAAAGAACTTAAAATCATATTACATCCAGTTATAAATAATGAGCTTTCAATCACACTGCCAAGCAAATGTGGAAGAAATGTGAATTATTGTTAAAATTACACTTGTGGTTGGTTTTTTATTCTTACGTAATATCTTAAAGTTCATTACTTAGTATTGTTATCTGGGAGCGGGCACGACGAGTTGTAAATTTATTGTGTAATTCAACGACTTTGTATGGCTATATAGGGTGTTTTCCGCTGTGAGTTATGGTTGTTTGTTTAAGTCGTTCGTAACCATGCTAAGCAATGTCGCCATAATTACAGCCCACCCAGCGTAAATGAAGTTTTCATAATTATTATATAGAAAGGCCAAGTTTTTGAACGAATAAACACGGTGTAGTACATACTCTAATGCGGTTATTAGTGATGTAATGGTGAAATATGCATGAGTGACGATCAGCAGTGAGTTATTTCCTCTGTTGTGGTACCAAGGTTTAAATAAAGGAAGCCTAACGATACTGTTTTGATACATGAGCAAGAATATAATTGAAAATGAAATTACAGCTTGTGCAATAAAAATGAGAGAAGAGTGCCACGGTGTTTTGTTATCAAGACTACTTAGAAAATCCATTAGAAATAAAAACGTATAATACTCTATAAGATTCATAAAAAGTAAAATGCTTGTTGATGTGGCAATTACTATGTTTTTTCGTATAACACCAAATGTTAGAAGTAGTACTAAAAGCGAAATATATAACGACATCATGAATTCGGATGAAAGGTACGCAATGGCGAATATGACGAACACAGAATTTTTAATGTTCTGAAGCTGTGCGGCTAGCGGCTTTAAATCAATTTTACATACACTTAACCACTGAAAAAGCTGGCTTGTTTTTGGCTCACAGACCCCTTGTTCATAATTGATGACTGTTTTGCGGTCACAGTCTAGCTTTTTAGCCATCTCAGTTTGCGAGATACCAGCATTTTTCCTTATGGATTTTAAGTCGTTTCCATCAAGCACTTATTTTTTCTACTTAGGGCCTTAACAATTTAAGTAGTGTATACATAAATTATGATTTCTACGTGTCACTTATCTGTTTTTTTAAATCTTTTTCATGGCAGATTATCATTGATAATAGAATTCCTATAACAGAAGCCATTCCTAAATATATTAGAACTTCATAATAGTCATAAATAAAAGAGAGGTGTAGGAGGCCAAAATTGTGATCTATTGTATATTCAATTGCCGTCAGGACTACAATTAAGGTGAGGTATATATAAACCCAAGGGGTAACACCATCAAAAATTGTCAAAGCTACTCTATCTGATTTTGATATCCATCTTGATATTTGAACCCTAAATATTAGTGAAATAACAGCAAGTATACTTGTTGCTATTTGAACTCCAAAATGAATTGCGGCGGAGGAGACTGTGCTTATTTCAGATGCATTTAATATATTTACAGTTAACTCAATGGTTAAGTATTCGAAAATAAAAATAATTAAAAACAATGAGGAAATATGGGTTATATTTATTTCTTTCTTCAGAAATCCATAAGTAATAGCGATTAGTATTGATGTTGTGTATAGTGAACTTGGAATTTCTAAAGAGCCGAAAGTTGAATAAATAACAGCAGTTAGGATTATTGTGAGTATTATACCTGTTGATTTCTTCATGGCTTAGTTAATTCATTTTTTCTTAAGTTTTTGATCAATATTAATTCGTATTGCCTTCTCTGAGATTCTTTTCTTGGTTTGTGCGGGGTTGCTCCACCACTAATGCGAGAGCATGATTTTAAACTAAGTATCTTCATATTATACCCTAATTGACTTCCTATTTAATTATTCTTCAGAGTCTAGTTTATCTCTGATTTTAGCAATTTGACTTGTCAGCGGCTTAATATCAACTCTGCAAATCATTAACCATTTAAACAGTTGCCCCATTTTTGGCTCGCCTACACCAAACTCGTAATTACTGATTGTTTTTCTGTCACAACTCAGCTTTTCTGCCATTTGCGCTTGTGTTATACCGGCCTGTTTCCGCATGGCCTTAAGGTCATCACCATTGATCACGTCCTATCCTTAAATTATCGATGGAAAGGTTATTTTAATTATATTTAACGGAAATATAACATTGTAATCACATAATGTAAACTAGCGTGGATATGATAATATTTATATGCGAATTAGTGAAGGGGTTGTTGGTGTTTTGATAAAATAAATGCGTGGGTATTTATACCGGGTGTGGTTCGCAAAGGAAGAGATTGTATGGGTCCTGACCTGCGTCAGGAAGACGAACGAGCGGGCAATAAAGGGTAGCTGAAATGGATCCTGACCTACGTCAGGAAGACAACGAGAGGGTGATAAAGGGTAGCTGAAATTGGTCCTACGCTCCAAACCCTTCGTCGTTCTGAACTTGTTTCAGAATCTATTATGTGAGGATTGTGAGTGGTGTGACGACTGAAATGGGTCCTGACCTACGTCAGGAAGACAACGAGAGTGGTTTGGTACTCGTGTCATGCTTTCGTCGCTCTGAAGGTGTTTCAGAATCCATTGTGTGAAGATCGCGAGTGGTGTGACGACAGGTATGGGTCCTGACCTTCGTCAGGAAGACGAATGAGAGGGTGGTAAAGGGTAGCTGAAATGGGTCCTGCGCTCCAAACCGTTCGTCGTTCTGAACTTGTTTCAGAATCTATTATGTGAAGATCGCGAGTGGTGTGACGACAGGTATAGGTCCTGTCCTTCGTCAGGAAGACGGGAATAAAGGGTAACTGAAATGGATCCTGCGCTCCAAACCCTTCGTCGTTCTGAACTTGTTTCAGAATCCATTATGTGAAGGCCGTGGGTGGTGTGACGACTGAAATGGGTCCTGACCTTCGTCAGGAAGACGGGAATAAAGGGTAACTGAAATGGATCCTGCGCTCCAAACCCTTCGTCGTTCTGAACTTGTTTCAGAATCCATTATGTGAAGGCCGTGGGTGGTGTGACGACTGAAATGGGTCCTGACCTTCGTCAGGAAGACGAATGAGAGGGCAATAAAGCGTAGTTGAAATAAGTCCTGAATTGCGTCAGGAAGGAGGAATAGGGATATAAGCGTCTGGGTCCTGACCTTCGTCAGGAAGACGGGAATAAAGGGTAACTGAAATGGATCCTGCGCTCCAAACCCTTCGTCGTTCTGAACTTGTTTCAGAATCCATTATGTGAAGGCCGTGGGTGGTGTGACGACTGAAATGGATCCTGACCTTCGTCAGGAAGACGAATGAGAGGGTGATAAAGGGTAGCTGAAATAGGTCCTGAATTGCGTCAGGAAGACGGAATAGGGATATAAGCGTCTGGGTCCTGATCTACCTCGGGAAGACGAAAGGGTCGTTTCGCATCAATCTTGATGGTTTTCTACGCGAATGTTGGTTTTAGACCCAGTTACTTCACAGTAAATTGTGCTATTTCACAAGTTATTTATATCGTGGGGAGATTTTTTCACATCATTTACTTAATTATGTTTACAGTCGGTTTTCATAGTAAGTAAGGATATGTCATTGATGACTAGTTTGTTACCACTGGATGTGGCATCTGAATCGTTAAATAAGTTGGGGTTGCGAGATGTGACTAAGTACTCTATTGCAACGAAAAAAATATACATAAAGCATGTGTTTATAAAAAACCTCGATGCAGATATTGTAAAGCCCAAACTCAGCTATACGGATTTTGAGTTTTTTAGGACCACGAATGCAGTTGATGGGTATTGCTATATATTAGTTTACGTTTTCAATAAACGACGTAAGAAGTTTGATATGGCATTTTTCTTAGAAGATGCCGAAGCGATTAAAGGCATTGATATGCTTGAGGCTAAAAAGAGAATGACTGATTTACATACCATATCTCGTAATATACGCGGTGCGTTACTAGGCCAGTTTTAACCGCATGGCCTAGCGCGAATCCCCATGTCTATTGTTTATCACGTCGGGGCCACTCAGTATAAAGGGTGAATTGTACCTGCTGCGACATTATGTCACACCCTTCCTGTGATTATTCGAATTATACTACTCCCATCTTTTTGAAATAATAACAATAATAATATGATCAAGTCTTTACTTGTTTGGCATAGGCGCTTTGCCTTGCTATGTGTTATTCCCTTTATTGTGTGGGCGCTAAGTGGTTTGTTACACCCCGCTATGTCGCACTTTGCCAAAGCTGAACGGTTAAAAGCGCCTTTAGTGAGCGTCCCTGAACATATTTTAACAACCGCGTTGCCATTAAAGCGGGTTTTAGCTGATCATCAGGTGACTGAATTTAGTCACGCAAGTATTGTTGAATATGACGATGATTATTATTATCAGGTGATTGTGGCCGGTATAGACACTCGGCGTACGGTTTATTATTCAACCCGTACAGGTGTAATAAATAGGGCCTTGAATGATGAGCTTTATGCTCGTTATTTAGCACAAATCTGGTCTGGTCAGCTGGCGTTAGAAGTCGCATTAATTAATGAATTTAGCCCTGCATATGCTGAAATAAATCGTATGCTGCCGGTGTATCGTGTCACCTTATCGAATGAAAATAACCTCTATGTTGATACCTTAAGTAAGCGCATTGCGGCACATAATACGCCCTTAAGGGAAAGTTTATTGTTTTGGTTTAAGCAACTTCATACTTTTGAGCTTGTTGGAGGGCGGCATGATTTATGGCGTATTATACCCATGCTGGCTATCTCATTATTACTGTTTGGCACTGCTACTTTTGGCTTGTTGAGTTATAGCTTGTTATGGCGACGTTTAAAAAACAAACGGGTTAATACACCTGTATTACATCGTTCATTCGGTGTGGTTTTAAGTGTATGTATGTTGGGCTTTTCGACAAGCAGTATACATATATTAGTTGATAAGTTTTTCCCCGAGACGTTTAGGGCGTTGTCACCCGGCAACGCTATTTTCACAGCCTCTTTAACCCACGACCCTGTTAATGATTTGCTCCAAGCACAAGGTGACAACTTTCAGTTAGTGGTTATTGGTGAACAAATTTTTACTCAGGTTATTAAGCAAGTGAAGGCACAACATAAGCCTGTGCTTGATTTTAGTTATTGGCGTGGTGAGCGCGCTGATGTCACAAGTGTTGATGTGGCCACCTCACTACTTTCAAGGCAACTTAACGTCGCAGGTGCCGTGTCTCATTGGCAAAAGGTTGATAAATTTGGCCCGACTTATGGGTTTATTAATAAGCGTTTGCCAGTTATTCAGGTTAGCTACGCACATACGCCAGATGTACTTTATAGTGTTGAGCCCCACACTGGGTTTATTGCCAGTGTTGATGGCGACTGGCAAACCGCACGGAGTTGGCACTTTGGGTATCTTCATAAATACCATTTTTTGAACCCATTAGGCAGAGGCACGCGTGATATTATAATGACCTTTATATGTATTGGGCTTGTCATTACCGCAGGGTTTGGCGTGCGTTTGTATATAGGTCGTCGTTATCGTCAAAAACAAGCCTGCGCGCGCCGTGTATTACATCCTGTAGTAACCCCAATAAAAAGTAATTAATTAAAATAACAACTTAGGAATATTTAGCATGAAGCAACGCTTTCGTTATTCGCTTATATCGTTGTCAATTTTGTCAGCGTGTTCACTGAATGCAATGGCAAACTATGATGATGGCATGGATGAAATAGAGCAAATAACCGTTACCTCAACCCGTACCGCTAAATCGAGTACTGAATTGGCCTTGAGTATTGGCAGTGTATCAGAAGACGTTTTAAACAATGACAATAGCCAGCATTTATCTGAATCATTGCAAACCATCCCGGGTGTACTATTAAACCAATTGTCGGGCGGTCAGGGGCACAATGCAGCAATTAGAATGCCTATAAACTATGGTGGCTATACGCTCTACCTACAAGATAATGTGCCATTACAATCCGCTGCTTTTTATAATCACAATGCACTTTGGTGGGCAAGCAGTAATTCATCACTTTCACGCCTAGAGGTAATGAAGGGCGCGGGAACCAGTTTGTATGGGTCAGGTGCTGTTGCAGCAACGGTAAATATATTATCGGCGCCAGTAGATTCAGATAAAAATGAGGCTGGCATCACATTGGGTGAAAATGGTTACGCTCGCTATCAAGGCAGTGCGACACACCATTTATCAGATCAAAATGGCGTGAGGGTATCAGGAGCGTACCTAAGTAATGATGGTTGGCGTGACAATAGTCGCGTTGAAAAAACCGAGCTGAACGTGTTGCACGAAGTGAGTGTTGCCGACAAACATTCGTTTAAAACCAGTATAATGGCCTCATCTCTTGATCAACAAATGTTGAACGCCTTGACGGCCGATATGTTTGCACAAGACCCGTCGCAATCAGGGTTACCAGCTGAAGTGATAAAAATAGATCCTCGGCGTAAAACTGACTACTTTCGTATTAGTTCAGAGTATCAGTATCAAGGTAATGGTGTTTTTGCGTCGATTATTCCTTATGCGCGTTATCGCAGTAACGATTATATCGCAACGTGGCAGCCCAATATGCCGCAGGTTGAGTCAAGCGTAAAAACGATAGGCGTACTTGCATTAAGTAATTTTAGCCACAGTGATGATTTTGAAACCACCATTGGTATTGACTTAGAATATTCGCAAGGTGATGCATTTTCTTTTCAAGCAGCCACCAGAACTACATCGGGTTGGGGGGCGGCAACGTATCCAAAAGGGCATGTATTTTATGATGATAAAACGCGCTTTAAAGGCATAGCACCTTATATTCAGCATGTGGGCTCTATCACGAGCCAGCTGAGTTATTCATTAGGGTTAAGATACGATAGCAATGAATATGAGTTTGAAAACAACTTAGCGGTTTACGATGACGATGGGTTTGGCAATCGCTCGATAGCAGACAGAACAGACACGTTTGACCATATGAGCCCGAAGGCGAGTTTGAACTATCAATTAGATGATACCAGTAATGTGTATGTGCGTTTTGCGAACGCAATTCGCATTCCAACTGCGTCTGAGCTGTATCATTTAAAAACCAAGGAAACCAGCGCTCAGTTGAGTTCTTTAAGTGAGGAAACGTCAGATACTTACGAAGTGGGTTATAAGGTAAATCTTGACGCGTTCTCGCTAGAGTTGGCGTATTATATTATGGCTGTAGATGATGCCATTGTCACAGCGTATGATGATTTTGGTGCGTCTTATCGGGTAAATGCTGCAAGTGTTGAGCATCAGGGCATAGAGCTTGGTGTGAATTATCAATATTCTGATTCTGTATCGGTTGCGTTTGCATACAGTCAATCGGATCATGAATTTGATCATTATATTGAAGACCAAGGCCGAGTCGATTATAAGTCTAAAGAGAGTAAAGCACACGACTTGTCAGGCAACAGTTTACAAATGGCTCCTGAGTATGTGGCGAATTTAAGGCTTAACTATAATAGCCGTGCTATTGAAGGACTGAATATCATTGCAGAGCTACAAAGCATTGGTGATTACTGGATGGATGCTAAAAATACGCAAAAGTATTCAGGCTATACAGTCGCCAATTTGAAGTTTAACTATGATTTATCTGATGCACTTAAACTGCATGTACGCATTGCAAATGTGACGGATAAAAAATATGCCTTACAAAGTGAATTAAGGTATGGCAAAGAGCGAATTCAACCGGGTGCGCCGCGTACCATGTATGCAGGGTTAAATTACTCATTTTAAAAAGTCGTGTTGGTTTGTTCAACATAGATGAAACGAGTTAGCCATTACGCTCAGCCGTATTGAAACAAGGCGCATGTCATAGTATGCGCCTGTTTTTATTAAGCTCGATTGTTAAAGATCATGCCTGAATGGCTAGAACCATTGCTCGCAAATAAACTTTGTACGAGCGTAGAGGTTTGTTTTTTTATGACCAATTGAACATTTTGTAGCTGTTCATCAAGCTGTTCTTTCAATTTAGCTACTTGTGCTGTTTGTTCATCTTTAGACAGCGTTTTGTCTGCGCGTACTTCTCCTATCCTTGCTTGCAGTATTCTTATATTGCCGACTATTTTTTCTTGGTCGCTTATGTCTTCTTTTCTGTTTTTTGCAGATGCTTGGGCTGCGTCATCTTGGCTTTTTTCTGGCTCTACGGGTGTCGAAACGGGTTTATTGTCCGTGTCAGTTGCCTGAGTATTTGCTGCATTGTTCTCCTGTGCTGTTTTCGTAGATGTTTTGGCTAAATTATTAATGTCTAGATTTGAATATGCTTGTGGAGGTAATGAATTAAAGTTCATACGATCAAGGCCCTTACGCGACAGAAAATTGGCTGAGTGTTTATATCTGAACAGGAAAGCACTAATCGTACCAATTATAGATATTTTAAAGACTTAACATAGGCGTGTATTTTGTCTCTAAAGATCATCTACATATTTCGCTGCTCTGAAGGTGTGTCGTAATTCGTGTATCGTTATCGCTTGGGTTGGTTAGTAAAGGTATGGGCCCTGACCTGTGTCAGGGAGACGAAAATACTTTCGTCGTTCTGAACTCGTTTCAGAGTCATTTGGTGAGGTATGTGTTTATGGATCCTGACCTTCGTCAGGAAGACAGAATAGGGATATAAGCATCTGGGTCCTGACCTGCGTCAGGAAGACGAATAGGAGGACGAGCACTTTGTGTCAGAGAGACGATACTCTTTCGTCGCTCTGAAGGTGTTTCAGAGTCTATACCGATGGATGATTGACGATATAGACTCATGGACACTAGCCGACCCCAAGGGCCTTTAGTCGTTTTTTTATAATGGGGTTGTCGGTTGAGTTAAATAAGTTTTTCAAGCGAGTTTTATTTTGTTGGTTGAGTACCACGCCTGAATCAGACAATGTGCGAGCGAATGCGTCAACACTTTGCACTGTGGGGTTTTTTAATAACGCGGTGATGATTTGTCCGTGATAGTGTGGATCTGTTGATAGTAATTTAACCGCATCACGTTGAATGTCTGCTTGTGGGTGCTGCAAAAGTTTCGCAACGGTCGGTAACAAATGAGGAATTTTGCTATTTCCAACAGCAAGTATGACTGTGCCTAAGTGCTGCTCTCCATTGAGGGAGTTTAATAAAAATGTCTCAACCGAAGCTTGTTGTTGTGGGGTAAACTTGGCCATTGACCCTAAATTTAGCAAAGCTGTTTTGGCTAATGGACTATTTGGCTTGTCTGCGATGGTTGCTAATGCATTAAATGAGATGTTTGACGACGCCCCAAAGCGGCCCAATGCAATAAGTAGTTTTTGTTTAGTCTGAATATTAACTTGCTCAGTAGAAAGTAAATCAGTGAGCATCTGTTCAGCAAGTGGGCTTTGTTCTTTTTGTAACGCGTAAATAATTGCTGAGCTGGCAGTTGGGTCTTCCTCGATGAGTGCAACGAGTTCAGATAAATCATATTCACTGAGCAGGTGTTTCCCAATCTGCTTGGCTAATAGTGGGTCTAGCGATGTTTTTAGTTCTAAGATTGCGTCTTGTAATGCTTCAGGGCCTGTAATTTCTCGTGCAACCGGTGATTGAGAAGCCTTTGTCAAAGTGGCATTGTGATTGCGACTTACTGCTATTAGCGGCGTCGGTTGATGATTCAGGCGGGTAATATGCACTTTTTGTATTACCCGATATTTTTGTGCATTGTTTTCCCATAGGTTCTCAGATGAATAGCTGACCTCCAAAGGGGTGTCCTGGTTAGTTAAGGTCATTGTCCAGTGCTCTTGCTCATCATTAATCGCGGATGCGGAATGAAGCTGACGCGACTCAAGGTGACGGTCTATCTGATCACCTAACCTGTTATATGAGTAGGTTTTCATTCCATGCGCATCGTTAAACGTCAAGGTTGACTGCTCTGAGAAACTCATTAAGTTAAGTATGTTAGGTAATACATTTAACGTATGCTCACTGGGTAAGGCGAGCAAGTCTACTTGCGTTATCTCAGTGCCACGACGGTTAAATATAAATGGCAACTGTGGTGTTAAAGGCTGTGGCTTGCCATTGTTCATAAACACAATATCGGTCAATAGGCCTTGGTTGACTTGTGTATTGTCTAAGTGCATGTGCCAACTAAGAGATGAATGGGTTATGACGGCTTTATTTTCGGCGAGCACGGCTGACTCTATTGTTACGGAGTATGTGTGTTGCAATATTTTTTTCGGTGCACTGTGTGAAATAGGGTTTTTAAATAAGGTTTGCTCTACCTGCTCTTCTTTATGCTGCGTGAGGTAAAGTATGCATCCAGTACACAAGGCAAGGAGTAATAAAGTTGCTTTTAGCTTCATGGTCAATTCCTGTTGTGGTGATCAGTTAGATCACCACGGTGTTCAATACAAAAGGTTATAGCGTGTCCCATTGTGGGCTAGCGTATTCATATAATGTGTATTCACGTTGATAAAGTGGATCCCATTTCATGACATCAACATTGAATTGCAGTAAACCCCATAGCTTTTTGCAGTAAGCTTGAATTTTTCCGTCTCCACCACTGAATTGAGTGGTCACTTTTAGCTCCAAAAAGCCTTGTTCTATTATTTGTTCATCTTGTTTAATGCGGCGGATCCCTGCTTCCACGTACCCTTTACCTTTTACTTTTAAAAGGCTTAACTTTCCTTTAACTCCGGCTTCAGAAATACCATGACCAAATGATGCGTATGCTGAGCTACTTACTACTCCCCCAACATAAGGCGCAACTTCTGCGTAAATGTAATCTGGTCGTCTAACACCATCAACTTCAAAAGGTTCTTCGTTGTTGTGACCACCAATGACACCACCAACCGTAAAATCGGCACCAGCTTCGATACCGGCACCAAATTTAACGCCAAGCTTTAATAGACCTAACGGATCAAGTGGTAACTCAACTTTTGGCTTGATTGCTTCAGGTATTAGATCGAAATAATACTCAACAGGGTAAGTGATTGATGCGTTTAGCAAGTCGTCACAATTGGGTTTAAATGCAGCAACGCTATCTTCACCAACGGTTAAATTAAATGTCATACCTTGTGTGCAATCAAGCTTACTTGGGTTGAAGGAAAATTCGACAGAGCCAACTGCAATTTTAAAATTGCGATTGTGAAGTTTTAACCAATTTCCTGCTTGATAAAAACCACTGGTTGCCCCTTTACTCGTTTCATCTACATACATCCACCCTTGTTGATCTCTGTATTGGTGAGAGCGACCCACTGCGTTGTTTTTATTGATAACACGTGATTTCTGCTCTACGTAACCAGGGTCTTTGTATAGGTAGGCATTGGCGGTTGGTGCGAATGCCAATGCAGTTAAAGCTGTTGCAAAGAGCGTTGATATTGTTTTCATGATTTCCTCGAAAGTTGTTGTGTGTTTTATGTTGTGTTGCGCAACGCAGAGCAAGATACATTACAATATTTACAATTTAGTTACAGTTGTACCGGTAATTTTGTAAAATTAGTGTGTATTTATTCTTTTTGGGTACTCTGTGACACGGATAAAGTGAGGAGAAATAATGCGTGTTTATGGCATGTTGATGCCTTAAATTATTATTTTTGAGATTGGGTCATGGTGTTATTGCACGCTTCAGTGTTGATGAGGGAGTGATTGCATCTGGCTTTATTACTGGACGAGGTGAGCTGGCTTTTCGTCGTGGAGTGCCTATTACATGGCAGCTTTTTTGTTTTATATGTTAGGCTTACAATGACTAAATGGTGGTTAAGCAGATTGTCAGTTAATGCTGATTGGGGTGGCAGTAATTTTATGGCTTTTAAACGTATTATTGTGGCGGTTATCGTTATTGTTGTATGTATTTGGTTTTTTCTCGACTTTCAAAGCAAAAGCACAGCCATGCCTTCCCCCGACTTGTCAAAACATGTGGTCACAGTTCAAACGGATAACGCATTACCGCCAGAAATTCGTAAAACAACGATTGCAGCCCAACCTCAGAGAAAGCTTGAACACAAACAATGTGATCTGAGCGGGTTCTTTAATTATCAAAGAGACTCAGCTAAGCGGTTGGCTGAAACGCTTGGCCCTGAATTTTTTCTATTTGAAAGTGTTATTAATCAGCAGCTTAAATTAAAAGTTTATCATCAAGGCGTCATCAATACGACATTCACTACAAAGTTGGTTACACGATTAAGGAGTGTACATACTCATTACTTGCGTATGCTAGGACAAAGCGCGGCCAAGCCCATTGATGTGAACTTAATTATTATGGATAGTCGCGCAGCTTATGAAGATCATACCTCGCAAGGGGGGTTTGACCCTCGTTCAAGCCAAGGTGTCTTTTTTCATGGTAACAACTCCGCTTTTGTCGAATATAAGGGAGATAACACGACTTTGAAAACCGCCATTCATGAGGCTGTACATGCAATTAATCTGAGGCTCATTGGTAGTATGCCTCGCTGGCTAAATGAAGGGTTGGCTGAAACATTTGAAAGCGTTAATGGTCACCGTGGCTTTGACGTAGATTACCGAATACTGAATAGAACACCTATGGAGCTGTATTCGGTGCTCGATTCTGAAACTCAGTGGGGCAGTATTGATACAGCTCAATTATACTTTAGTGGTTGGGCATGGGTACATTATATGCTTAATGACGTTCCAGCAGAGCAAGCGTTATTGGCTTTGCTGAGACAAGAGCAGCAGAATATGTGCGTGATGTTATCAAGTGAGCAAATTGCGGGCTTATTGGAAGCTGCCCACCCAACCATTGAACAAGCGTTTAATCAATGGCGAATGGACCGCTTAGCAACTCACTAAAGTGAATGATACGCACGTCGATCGAGTGTGTAAGCAAGTGTGGCATTCATAGTTTTGTTAGCAGTTGTTTGGCTGTATCACGTGTTAAGCACGCAGCCATCGGAGTTTTCTTGAACTTGTTGTTACTGACCGTACGATTAATGCCTTTGTGAGTCAGGTTGTCGCTTAAAACATTCACACGACAAACTGTATTTTCATTGTTATTTGAGTATATAAGCTCAACTTTATCAGCCCACATAATTAAGTTTTTATACGGGTAACCTTCAGCAGTATTGATTGTTTCTTGCTGACTTTCTGTGGCGTGTACCATATTTGTCGACAATATATTGGCAGTGAGTAATATAGGTAGTATAAGTAACTTATTCATAGCAATGCTCTTTAGTTGTTTGATGCCTAATGAGTATTAAGTGATTTAAGATTACTGACAAACGATAAAAACTTTACTATGCTTAAGTTTTTCTAATGTGTAATGCAATGCAACTTCCCCCATTAAAAAGTTTAATGTACTTTAAATATGCCGCAGAGTTAGGTAGCTTTAAAGAGGCCGCAGAGTGTTTGTATGTAACACAAGCGGCGATTAGCCAGCAGATCCGCAGTTTGGAAACGCATTTAGCATGTCAATTGTTTGAACGCCAGACAAGAAAAGTAACACTGACACACAAAGGTAAAATGTTGTACCCGCATATTTTACAAGCGTTTGAACATTTAAATACAGGTTTAAAAGCGATAGAAGAAGATCCTTCACCCACGATTTTAAATATATCGGTACTTCCCTCATTTGCAACGTGTTGGCTACTGCCAAGAGTGAGCAGTTTTCAGCAGCAGCATCCAGAAATAAAAATTCGTATAGATCCCAGTGATAGTTTGGTGGACTTTGATTCTGGTGATGCCGACTTAGGGATCAGGTTTGGCATGGGACATTATCCTGACTTACACAGTGAGCAACTGGCCTGTGATGATATGTTATTGGCTTACAAACCCGGGTTGATCAATATCGACAAACCTTTAAAAGCAGAGATCAAGCGTCACAATTTAATCATGGATATTTGTCCTGATGCTGAACGAGCTTGGCAAATTCTGTTTCGGGAAATTGAATTAGAGCAAGAATTTGATCCACATTTTTTAGAAATAGATAATGCGGCGCTCGTGATGCAAGCGACACTTGCGGGGCAGGGCGTTGGTATGCTACGTCGTCAGTTGATCCAACCGCAACTGGCGTTAGGGCAGCTTGAGGTGCTGCCCAGCTTTAAAGTATCGTGTGAGTATCAATACTATTTAGCAGGGCCTGCTGGACACTTTAACTGGCACAAAGTGAAAGTGTTTCAGCAATGGCTACGGGACCAGTTTACAGATCTATAAACTGGTGGCTTATCGTGTGTTGCTGCAATGAAATAGGCCCGATTGGCACTGTGAGGCGCAATCGTTTTATTGACTGAACACAGGTCTACTTTTGCGATTGTTTAGCCATGTCTTACCGAGCCAAAAGCATATGATTAGCAATATAAGGGGCTCAGGTATATGTATTAGAAACGTTTGTGTGATCATATCGGGCAGTGCCTGTGCACCTTGTCCGAAAAATGACCCTATGGCAATGTATAGCGCGAAACTCATGCGCCAAATATGTCTGGTCATGCGTTGGCTGTGCGAAATCCCTTTGTTGATAACAAGCTTTACATCACCGATGAGTGCGACCAATGACAGTAATGCAAAAAAGAAGTAAGGTTCATGACTGAACCCATCAACATGGCCGCTGGGGCTCGTGAGTGCGTTATAGCCAAAATAGGCGCTCGCAACACATAAACCTACACTGGCAAATGGCAGCATATAATCCAATGGTTTGATTGCATGCGGGGGAGACTTAACAATGAGAAAAGCACTCAGTACTAAATGTAGTGTAAATAGCCCGGCAATTAGGGTGATCATCATTGGCTTTATATAGGCAATATAACCGCCAGTTAATGCCATAAGGGTCATTGATACAACGAAAATTTTGCCCGCGTTACGGTGCGGCTTTTTGCCTTTTTTAAGTGCCAATGCAGCGACACCAGAAAGTACGGCGATACTGCCTGTGATAATATGAATTAGCATCATAGGTGACATGTCCATACGACTCTCTTTTATTTGTAGTTGGTTTTATGAGACACCTTATGTTGATTGCTTATTGATGTCGTCCAGCACAATTGGCGAAGACATAAAAGTCAGTGTAGTATTACGTTTTAATACTCAAAATGCACTTTAATTCATTGAAAAATATACTAAGAAAAATTTATGAGCCCAGAAATAATACTTGGATTAATTACATTTGGTATCGCCATTTTTGTTGTCTCTTTGTTGGCAACACGGATAAAAGACAAAGCATATGTTGTGCCTTTTATGGTGTTTTTGATGGTGCAAGGTGTGGTCGGCCTTGAGCCATTAGTGTTTGCGCATTTTGCGCAATTAGAACTTTATTATATTGCACTCAGTGGCGTTCTTTGGATGTTAATTATGCCGTGTATTTGGCTGTACATTGAAGGACTCACAGCAACTTATCGTTGGCAGCTCAAAAGAGCTCATTTATTACACGCTGTGCTGGCGCTGTTTGGTGCAATCGTTGGGGCTGTGGTGTTATGCCTTCCTAGCGAGTCTCAATTTAAGATATTTTACGCCGATGATGCACAGTTAAAAGCCGGTGTTGAACAATTCAGTGCAATACTCGTTGCGTCGTTGTTCTTATTGTGGCTAGTGCAAAGCAGCCTCTATATTTATAAGATATTCAGGCAATTAAAAAGCTACAGAGCAGACTTAAGGCAAGTATTTACGAATGAAACCCATAAATCTTTGTATTGGATTAATGTCACTTTGTGCTTACTTATTGGTAGTTGGGTGTGGTTACTTATGGTGTTGTTCTCGAATTTTAACGAGAAAATACGCTTTGTGAGTGACGTTATTCCAATGATATTGAATTTAGCTGTTGTGTGGTTTTTTTCTATACAGGCATTGCGCCAGCGCCCAGCCTTTGAAACGGTGTATCAAAAGTTGGCTGAGGAGCCTATTGATTTGGCACGCAGCAAAATTAAGTATCAGCGGTCTGCGTTAGGTGATGCACAGTCGCAGCGAATTGCCGACAAGTTAAATAATGCGTTAGTTAGCGACGCGTTATATTTAAACAATGAACTCACCTTATACAAGTTGTCGATACACTTGAATATTCCCGCACACTACATTTCTCAAACATTAAATCAGACCATGAAGACTTCATTTTTTGAGTGGGTAAATCGTTCACGAATTGAAGCCGCACAGGTTAGGCTTAGTAACACAAATGATAGTGTATTAGATATTGCAATGGCGGTGGGGTTTAACTCGCGGTCTGCTTTTTATAGCGCATTTAAACAGCAGGTTGGGTCTACACCGAGTGCATATAGAAAACGAGAAAATAAGTGATGGTTTGATGCATCACCTATTTGGTACGTTATCTATGCGCCGCTAGAATTGATAACTCAATGCTAATTTGTAATTGCGGCCGAGTTCACTTGGGTCGGTGGCACTGCTTGCTGGTGCGCGTAAATAACGTTTGTTCGTTATGTTGTCCACACTAACACGTATATTTAACCCTGAAAGTAGACCGTCTCCTTGATAATGGCCATTGAAGTTATAAACAGTGGCGGTGCTTGTACCATAACCGCGTTGTAAATATTGCTCACTGAGCCTTTGTTGTGAACGATAATGACGTATTTGAAAGCCAACATTCAGTGACTGGCTGAGTTGATAATGACTGTTAAACGTCAGTTTATCAGCGGGGGCTTCTGAATAGGGTTGTTTTGTATAGTCTATATTGCCTAAGAAAAAGTTTGGCACACCCATAACATCCATATTCATTTTAGAATATGCCAAGTATATGCTGGTATTAAGATACTGATAATGGGATTCAACTTCGAAGCCTTCACTGTCTAATCGGCCAATATTTTTAGCACTGTAGTCTCTATGTGTAGCAACCGGTATGCCATTGGTGGGCTTTGGGCCTGGAGAGCCAAAGTGTTTATTGCCCGCGTTATCAAGATAATACATGAAAGGGATATTATCGATGTAATCGTCAATTGTGTTGTTAAAGTAAATGGCTTTTATATGGAACGTGTCCGCGTAGCGTTGGTTTTCGATACTGAATCCAAATCCTCCTTCATAGTTTGTAGATTTTTCAGCTTTTAAATTCGGTTGTGGTTCACTGAAGCAAATCTTACCGCCGATATGACAGCGCCACTGATCCTTTTTATACAATTCTTGCAATGACGGAGCTCTAAATGCTTGGGCAGTTTTTAGATAAAAATTTACATGGCGGGTGGCTTTATAGGTTAGGCCAAGTTCACTAGATGTTGCATCATCACTATTACCTCCAAAGGGTTTGAATGTGTTTGTACGGCGCTGGTATTCGTCATATCTAAGGCCAGCGGTGACTAATAATTGACGGTTAAAAAACTGGCTCTGATCAATAATTGAAATAGACAATGAATCAGCATTACTCTCACCATAGTAGCTGGTACGTATCTGCTCCTCAAACTGATGCTGATCAAAAGACTCATGCTCATAATTAAGCTCAACAGCTAGTTTGTGGCTAACAAAGCCGTCAAATTGAGATAGGTTAGCAAGTCGCACACCGTGACGTTTGCTTTGGCCATAGCTTTGTTTATCATAACTGACTTTTTTATCGCCTCTTGGGATATATCCTTTGGTAATTTTGTCGTAGGTTTTTTTTGCGTAAAATGCTTGAATATCTAAGTCAATCAATGCGCTGACTGGTTGGTAACTATAATTGACCATACCTTCGAGGTAATCGTTTTTATAATCTTCCATTAAAGTCGGGTACTTTATACCTAAGCTGAGTCGTTGGTCATACGGTTGATCGACCGATTTTGTTTTGCTGTAATCAATTTTGCTTTTTAAATAATGTTGAGAGTGAAAGTACCATGTATTTTTTAATGCGACGTTACTGCGCTCGGATTGATTTATAATTTTGTCTGTTTGTGCGACGACTTCTTCGTGGTTTTGTGCACCAACAACGTCAATATCATCATACTCCACGTGGCTCATGGTCATAATAGTATCGGTTGTATCCGTGAGCTGAAATACGTTGATGGACCTGTTCATTGAATCCGAAACCGATTCGTTTTGAACTGAAAACTGAGCACCTATCCCTGTGTTGTCTAAGTAGTCTTCTGCGTCTTTTGTCACCATTCTAATGCTACCGCCGATAGCACCTGAACCAACGGTTAATGAGTCTGCGCCTCGCAGCACTTGAATTTGTTTTAATTGACTCGGATCGACGCCTAAACTGCCAATAGTAGAAATGTTTTGGCTACCATCAGAGTCTGTTTTACGTTTTATGCTATCGACAGATACATGGATACGTTCGCCGTATAATCCTCTGATACTGGGTTGCGCTGACAGTGGTGTGACACTCCCCGAAATATCAACTCCAGGCAGTGCTTTTAATATTTGTGTGAGATCAGCAGATTGACCTCGCTTTATATCATCTGAAGACAGCGCGGAGACTGATGCGGCGACATCATGATTGGGTGCTGTGATTTTATGGCCAAGCACTTCAATGTGTTCATCGGCAGAGGTTTTTTTTAGTTGAGCGTGTGCTTGAGCGTGGATAGCTGCGCTAATACAAAGACAAATGGCAGAGTACTTCATGGTATTAATCCTTAATGGTAATGGTTCTCATTTCGTATTGCGGGGCGCATATTACGCTTTAAAATAGCTAAATACAATAACTAATTACTTTTGGTTATAACAAAGCGCTAAACTTGAACAAAATGGGTTTTTTTCTGGCATGTTCTTTGATATGTTCACGGAGTAGTTGTATTAGTTTGAGTTTTTAAAGGGACATTATAAGGAGTCGAAAATGAGGCAAGTGCTGTTCATACTATTGTTATGTGGCGGGTCATTGACTGCAAATGCAGAAGAGTTTGCAGGGGGTGCTGATATGAGTAAATTAGTGGCTGCTAAGGAGGTTTTGCGTGATATTTCATCGTACCGTAATAAACCCGTTACTTTAAAAGGCATTGTGACCAAAGTATGTAAAAAGAAAGGTTGTTGGATGGCACTTAAAGTCACTGACAATGATGAGATAACCGTGAAAGTGAAAGACGGTGTTATGGTTTTTCCACTGTCAGCTGTAGGACGCAGTGCATTCGCAACAGGTGAAATTGTGACGCGGGTTATGGATTTGGAAAAAACACGAAAATATTTGGCACATAAAGCACTAGAAAATGCAGAACCATTTAACCCGAATGAGGTTACCACGCCGATGTCGGTCCATATATTAAAACCTTCATCGGTCACTATTTTGCAATAGTGCTGGTAATTGTTCGGTCAGTTAAGCACGCAGGCACTAAACTTGCTTCTAAATTTGCTTAAATGAGTTGTGCTTGAGAACATATTACTCAAGATATTATTGGAGTAGCAAAGATGCGTTGGCCTGCAGTTTTTATAGCATTGATTTTATTGCTTTTAATTGGTTGCAAACACGATGTTGAAATAAGTGATGGGGTTGTTCATACGTTTTCGACAGAGTCAATTTCACAGGGGCAATTTTCTGACGACGGTAAACTATTGCTAGGAGTCACCGGTACAGGATCTGTCATGCTCTGGCGGGTTGACTCGCAGCAAGTGGAATTTAAGATCCCAGATCACAAAGTGTTAAAGCCAGTCAAACATGTCGTTTTATCAAAAGATAAATCGCTGATTTTAGTGGCCAATGATAATACTGTCGGCCTGTGGTCTGTTCCAGCCAAAGCAATGATAAGTAAAGTAAAGTTTTCAGGAGTGTCAGCGCGCGCAACGATCACTGCCATGGCATTATCACCACATAAAGACCGGTTGCTTGTGGGCATGGCTGATGGGTCACTGAATATGGCTGATATAAACACGCGATTGAACAATCGTTTTAAGCCACATAGCCAACCCATACGGCATTTAAAATTTGATACTCAAGGCGCGCTTTTTCTCTCGGGTGGGCTAGATGGTAAAATTGGGTTATGGCAATTTGGTTCTTCGGCAGCGCTATTTGAGCAAGAGTTTGCACACCGCGTTACTAGTTTAGCGACCACACGTGATTTCTCTCGGTTTTTTGTTTCAGATGGGTTAAGTGCGCAACATATTAAACAATTAACTTCGGGCGCAGAGCAGGCTAAGCTAAATTATAGTGCGCGTTTTAAAATATTCAGGCAATCAACATTCGTTGAGAATGGGGCGCTATTGGCGACATCTTCTTCTAAATCACATCTGTCTTTATGGCACACAGAAACTGGAGAGGAGTTAGGGACATGGACTATTCAGACCAAAAATAAGGGGGCGAGCATTGTTGCAATGCATGCCGACAATCATGGTAATTTGTTCACATTTAACTCTGATGCGGTACTTGAACGGTGGAATTTGGATTTAATAAAGGCGCTATAGCGTGAATTACTTCATCGGCAGTTTATTGTTACTTTGTACTTTACTTGGTTGTTCAGACCCTTTTGTTGCACAAGCTCAAAAGCGTTATGTGCTGAGTGAAGAACGTGTACTTGACGGTAAATTATCACACGATGGTGAATGGGCTGCATTAGTGATGGAAGGGCCAAGTGTTAATATATGGGATGTGCGTTCTAAAAAGGTGGTATTTTCTTTGGCAAAAGAGGCATTGCCCACCACTATAAAAACGTTTTTATTCAATAAGCAACACCGTTTGATTATTGTTGCGGGGAGTAACGTACTACAATTATGGGATATAAATACGGGTAACCTTGAAGGGACCCTCAATGTATCTGGTTTTGATGAATTAGCAAGAATTACAACTTTGCAATTGTCACTAGATGCTAGGTTAGTGGGAATAGGCATGACGGATGGTTCGGTGACGCTTTTTAATCGCGAAAACAAGCAAGCCCGTAGAATAGTCCCTCACACAAGCAATGTAACTCATATTCATTTTTTACCTGATAATATTAGCGTATTAAGTGCTGCTCATGATGGCTATGTCAAAGCGTGGACAATGGATGAAGGGAATACGTTATACTCAGTCAGGTACCCTTCACGAATTAGTACGCTTTCGGTGGCACGTACAGGCAATGATATGTTTGTGTCAGATAGTCTGAAAACTCAGCAAGTGTTAAATGTTAGCAATGGGAAATTGAGCAAGCAGTTAGATTATATGTCTCGGTTTAAATGGTTTCGACACGCATTGTTTCTTTCCGGTTCGCCCTACCTTTTAACTTCGTCGCCAAAATCAGAGTTAACTGTGTGGCATATGTCTTCTGGTAAAGAGGTATTAAGTTGGCATATAGAGGCTGAATCAATGGGTACAACCTTGTTTGATATGATTGAGTTAAGCAGTGGTAGGTTAGTGACTCTCAATAGTGAAGCCGTTGTAGAACATTGGCATACCGATGAGTTACTTTTTTTAGGAACGCAATAATAGCGAATAGGCTATTACAATGTATACTGTGTCAAAAAGATAGACAGGCAGCCTCGGGTTGCAGTCATCATGTGCGGGTTTTAAATGGATGATAAAATGCGGTTAATACTGAAATGTTTGCTGGTCGTTGCTTCGTTGCTTAGCTTGAAGGTACTGAGTTATGAGCCACAATTGACTGTGGAGCAGTGTGCACGATTTAATCAAGAAGCCGCGAACATTCAGCTATTAATTAAAACGGCATCTGGGGTACAGCATCGTCAGTTATCCAATCGAGCGGGGCGTTTAAAAGAACGCATAGAGGTATTCTGCCAAAACCCCACCGAACTTGAATCACAAATTGTTGTTGCTTTAAAAGTACCTGTAAAGTTGGCAATTTCGGGGCAAGCACAAACCGAGAATAATGCCCACTCTCAATTATCAAGTTATCGTGACCAACGAAAACAACAAGCATGGCAACGTTTTTATCAACGACCACCGCACTGCGATTCCTATAAAAATAATATGGCGGAGTTAGTTCGTTGTAGTGATGAGCAAGCAGCACAAAAATTACTTTTTGAACGACAGTGGGCAATACGTCACCCTGTGAAAACCGCTTTTACGACAGAACCAAAACATGCGGAACAAGAGCAAAAGATCAGTGATGTCATTAATACCCACACTAAAGTAGTAAAAGCCTCAAAGCCTAAAGTGGACCTTCGGGATCCGAGCTTATACGTCTCATCAGTCTCTAAAGTTGAAGATATATCTTCAGGGTTTATACCTTTATGGCAGTATATTGGGGAGTATGTTATTGCGGTTATATTATTGCTGGTATTTTTGTTTGTTATAAAGTTGACGAGCCCTTATATCACCAGAATGGCCAAACGACACTTTAGTGATCACTACCTAAAATCGACATTAAGAAAAGGGCTTCTAAAAACGCATTACAGTTTGCATCATAATTTGATGTTGCCAACCGCAAATGGCAACATCAAACTAGATCAAGTCATTACTTCCAAACACGGGGTGTTTTTAATTGTTAGCCAATCTCAACTGGGTGATGTATATGCAGACAGGCATTCAGAAACATGGATAGAGAGAAATAAAAAACATGAAGCGCATTTCACCAACCCGTTAAAATGTTTGGATCAACGTTTAAGTTTGTTGAGAGAGCTGATAGGTCTTGACGATGAAGTGATAGGCTTAATTGTTTTTAATCAGGAGGTGACATTTAAAACCCCAACGCCTGCAGAAGTATGTTTATTGGCTCAATTGATTAATCGTATTGACTGTTACCAAAGTAACGTGTTGGATGTTGCGAAGGTGGAAAAAATAAACCGCTTATTGATTGCGTATTCAGCAAGTAACACAGGAACTGTTGCCAAAAAGCCAGATGATGAATCGAAACCACTTACCACCGAGTCTTTAAGTAACACCGCCGAGTAGCATAAAACCTCATCATTACAATTTACTATGGGGTAGTTACATACATATCAATGTAAATACACATGAGTTTGATAATTAATATTATTTAAAATAATATGTTGTGATAATTGCAATGTATAGGGTGAATGTGTTTATGACTAAAAAGCAGCTATTTAAGCTTCATAGTTGGGTCGGTTTGTTGTGTTTACTGCCATTTTTATTGATTTGCTTGACTGGCAGTCTTTTGGTTTTTAAAACAGAGATTGACCGTATTTTACTGCCTGATGAAACAGTTGTTTTTGCTTCAGAAGAACGCATGCTAGAAGATGACTTGCTTATCGCTGTGCGTCAACAATTGCCAGAGTATGAGTTGGGGAGCTGGGAACTGCTCGGTAATAATGGCGAGGCAGATCGAATATATTTAATTAAAAAAGGCACAAATATTTGGTTTAAAGCCCATTTGAACCCCTACACTGGCAAGGTTCTAAGTACACCTGAGCATTTACATCACTACTTGACCGACTGGTTAGTAGAGTTACATTACACATTATTACTCAATGATATTGATGGACTTGATGAGCACCTAGGGACTGCATTCACCAGTATTTTTGCACTGTTTCTAATTTTTTTAGGCATCTCAGGTTTAGTCATTTATCGGCAGTTTTGGAAAAGAGTACTGACACTGCGCTGGGATCAGCGTTTGTTGGTTGTATTAAGCGATATTCATAAAATGGTTGGCACATTATCGTCACCAGTATTACTCATTTTAGGTGTGACGGGTGGTTACTACAATATCTCTATTTATATTCATGAATGGCAAGAGCATCAACAGCGGCCAGAACATCATATTATGCAAAAGCGTCTCTATGTTGATGACGTTAGCATCACAGAGATGGTTGTCACAGCACCGGACTATGTAGCTGGCTTCAAGACTACCTACATTTTATTTCCGACAGAACCAAATCAAAATATTACCTTATTTGGACAAGTTCCGACATCTAACCCGTTACTGAGTGACTATGGCAGTATGGTGACGTTTGATAGCCAAACAGGGCAATATCTAAGCCGCTATGACATTCGTGAGCAGGGTTTTGTCACTGTGATGATTGATACATTTCGTAAACTACACTTTGGTAATTTCGCGGGGTTGGCCAGTAAAATTATATACAGTATTGTTGGATTAGCACCAATTCTCTTGGGTATTACGGGGCTATATTTATGGTACTCCCGCCGACGCAAACGCATAAAACAGCGGACTAAAACCAAGCTTGCTTCACTCTATTCATAGAGCTGATGTGCAAATAAGCGTTGAGGTGACGTTTTTGTTATAGGTATACGAATTTAAGACGATGTTATTGATGTTTCTAGAATGTGTAGAAGGTAATTATTTATTCCAAAAGGGATTTATATTTCGATATACAATAACAAAGTAAACATTTATAAAACACAAATGAGAGTTGTTATCATTTGTGTTTGTTGCTAATATGCGCCTCCTATTTTTGAGGTAACCACCTCTTGTTGCAGTATTTTTAGGAGTTTGTATGCAACCTTCGCGTTTTGGTTTTGGTGTGAGTTCACTGGCTATATCTGTTCAGTTAGCTTTATTTGGCAGTGTCGCAGTTTCTGCAAACGTTATTGCACAAGAGGAGACAGCCAACGAACAAAGTGTTGAACGTATCAGTGTATACGGCCGTCATAATCAGCTTATTTTAGACTCTGGCACCGCCACAAAATCAAATATGGCTTTGATGCAAACACCAGCAGCGGTTGTTGTGGTAGATAAATCACTATTGTTAGATCAAGCCGCGCTCACTTTGCAAGACGCTGTTCGCAATGTGAGTGGTTTATCACAAGCAGGTAACAACTATGGCGTTGGTGACAACCTGATATTACGTGGACTCGGGGTGAGTTATACGTATGACGGCATGTACGGAGGCGCAGACTTAGGTAATAGTTTTAACCCAACGCGCACGTTGAGTAATGTTGAAAGCATCGAGGTCTTAAAAGGGCCGGCTACTGGATTGTATGGTATTGGTGCCGCGGGTGGTGTAATAAACCTTGTTGAAAAAAAGCCCTTGGATATAGAACAGTATGAAATTAAAGCGACGGCAGGTGCCTGGAATACATACGGTGTGATGATTGATGCAAGTAATGTGCTCTCTGAAAAATGGGCATACCGTTTCGTTGCTAACCATGACAGTACGGATGGTTTTAGAAGTTTAGGGTCCGAACGTAATGAGATATATGCCTCATTGAGTTTTGAACCCAATGATAAACATCGTTTGTTACTGTCGACTGCATACATAGATGATGAAGTACAAATTGACTCAGTGGGTGATCCGGTAAGGATTTTAAATTGGGATAGCATTGAAGGTAACCCTGGTGTTGTTACGGCAGGTATGCTGCCCAATGACACCAATGCAGATGGTGATGATAAGTTAGGTATTAAATTAACACAGTCACAACGTATTGAACTTGCCAATTCAATTTCTGCATCTGATGGGTTACATCCTTTTGATTTAGGGTCTGGTAACTTAATTTCACCGTTGTCAAAGCCTAACCAAGGTGAAGAAAAACGCGTGAAACTTCGTCATGATTGGTACTTTGATAATTCGTCAAGTTTTACACAACAACTGTTATATCGAGAATACGACTCTAACTTTATTCGTCAGACCGGTGCGTACAATTATGTGTATTGGGAACGCTATGGTGAAATTAATGCTGATCCGCGCGCACCGTTATTAGTCGGTGACACGGTTTATCCGTACGCAGCACGACGCCAAGAATACAGAAAACAAATCGCCAGTGAGAAAACATGGCAATATTTTGCTGACTTAAAATTGAGTTGGAATTTCGGTTCAGTGGTTGGTGAGCACTTAGTCAGTGCAAACTATGAAAGCCGTGATATGGCTTATAAAAGCTGGTCAATATATGACGAAGATGGCACGGGTGAAGGTAAAAATGCATTGCCTTACATTTTAGATATTCGCAATCCGAACTGGCCAACGGGTGCATTTGAAGATTATAGCCCTACGTTACGAAGCAATTATGACAAAAAACTCACAGCGTATGGGATCAGCGCTCAGGAAGTTTTGTACGTCACTGATGAATTAACGGTCCGCTTAGGCGCAGCCCATACAAAGGTAGAGCAAAAATATCAACATAAAGGGACTGACCGCACTCCAGGGATCAGTGATGAAATTGATACCAGTGACAGTGGTTTTACCTTTAATGCGGGGGCCAATTACCAGTTTACTGAGCAGCTTGCCGCATTTATTAACGTTGCGAAAGGTCGTACCGCCTATAGTGTGTTGGGTAGTTTGATTGATACCAGCGCGCCCAGATATGAAAATGAAGAGAATCGACCAGATTCAGAGTCTGAATCAATCGATTTAGGTGTGCGCTTTACCGCATTAGATGAAGACTTGATTGGATCGGTGGTTTGGTTTGATACGCGTCGTACGAACCTTCGTTATAATAATGAGCAATTTAACGATAATCCAGATGATGCAGAGTATAATATTGATGTGCCGCAGTACTTTTATGATGATGAAAACAAATCAGACGGAGTCGAAGTAGACATCAATTTGGCGATTAATGATGTATTGAGTATGAATGTGAATGCCACTTGGCAAGATGCGGTTGAGATTCGAAGCAATAAAGCATCAGGTCAAAGAAAAGGGATCCCAGAGAAGTTAGGGAGCATATGGCTAAATTATGATTTAGCATTAGCGCAATTAAACGCACCCTTAAAGGTCAGTTTAGGAGCAAGCTATATTGGTGAGCGTACAATTAACGCTGCTAATTTTGGATTACCAACATCGACCATTGGTAGCTATACGCGTTGGGATGCAGCGGTTGCATATCATACTGAAACATACTCACTTAGGTTAAATTTAGAAAATTTAACGGATGAAAAATATTATGCTAAAGCACTCTTTTTAGGTGGTTTACCAGGAAATGAACGAAACGTTAAATTCACAGCAAGCTATACATTTTAAATTGTAGAGATAAAAAATAGCGAACAATACGGTTAATTGATAAAGCCCTGATAGTGATATCAGGGCTTTGTGTTATCTGACTAAACAATTAATATTAGTCAGTAAGTCCACGGGGGCGGTGTCTTTTAAGTCATTTAGATATTCTTCAAATGGTGGGAAGTCAACCAGCTCTAGGCCACTTTGCGGCAGCCATTGTCCAAAAAGCCAATCATACGGTTTTTCCAGCTCCGCATAATCACCTTTAAACAATAAACTCACACAATTGCCTGCGGGCACCGTTACGACTTTTAATTGTGAGCCTAGTTGTTCTGCTTCATCAGGTGCAATACTGATGCAGGCAAGTGATGTGAGCTGTGATTGTTCAACAGATTTTGGATCATCGTAGTATAAACCAAAAAACCGTGTTGCTTCATTGATGAGGTTATGGGCGCCAGCAATAACGGTCAATTTTTCAAACGCTTGGCCAATTTTCATATAATCACCATGGTGTTCAAGACCTATGAGCATGATTTCTGGCGTGGTGTGCTGCTGTATATTAAACATAAACGGATACTCTTTCTTTGATAAAGGATAAAACGCAGAGTGGTCAACCAAGGGTGTACTTCGTAACTTTCTATACACGTCAGGTGTTTGACCATAGTGTTTGCTAAAAGCGCGGTTAAAGGCGGCAACACTGCCGTATTGTACTTTTGCGGCAATTTCAGCTTGACTCATATCACTACGTAGTAACATTACAGAAGCTTTTTGTAGGCGCATTCTCCTAACGGTTACATTAACAGGTTCACCCGCAAACTCACGGTAAATACGATGAAAATGATAGGCCGACATACATGCTCGATCTGCCAATGTATTCACATCAAGATCCTTATTTATGTTGTCATACATATAATCAATCACGCTCAGAAGTCGTTGTTGATAATGGTTACGTGTGATGGCTTTCATGTCATGCTCCGTAATATCGTATTGCGAGTAAATCTATATAAATGTACTTGCTTATGCAATGGTGGTTACTTTATGCGATATTGAATTGATAATGTTTGCTTTCTTTCAACATGATTCTTTTGTATTGCCATTTGAAATTGATTTGTAAACATGGGGGATCTGGCATAAAGTTAATTGAGCTGAATGCAATAGTCCTAACATGTTCATGCTGTGTTGCTGTCGTTCACTGTAGCCAGGCTAATTATATGAGAAGTGTATTTCAACAATCACGATTAAGCGTGTGTCATACCCTGTTGTATGTCATAGTTTTTTTTATGTGTTTGCACGTTAATGCAGGTCAACCAAAGTACGATTTAACGCAAGGTGGGGCAGGAATAAGTCGAAGTTTTTCATATGTTGAAACCTCAGATGTGGCGACGTTTGATTATGTATCTACCGCGAAAGAGCTAAAATGGCAACCACACCATAAAGATAATCTGAATTTGGGAATTACGCAGGGAACATACTGGTTTCGACACACTTTCTCTCTTCATGGTAATACACCGCAGGATGTCATGTTTGAAGTAAGCTACCCTTTACTAGATGATTTACAGTTATTTATTGAACATGATGGAAAGATATCCTCTTATCAGTTGGGGGATCAGCAACCCTTCTCAAATCGTCCGATAAAACATCGCTTTTTCTTGATCCCTTTTGTTATTCGACCACATGAAAACGTTCAGTTATACGCTCGCTTGAAAACATCCAGTGTGATGATATTACCGGTAAAACTGTGGAAGTTTTCAGACTTCACACAAAGGAACCAGATAAATACCCTTATATTAGGGGCATATTTTGGGTTGATGTCTTTGTTGTTTGTTTACGTTTTTTCTTGTGCGGTGATCACACGCAAGCATGTTTATGGATATTATCTTGGTTATATTTCAAGTATGACGTTGTTATTGTGTAATTTATCGGGCTTAAGTTTTCAGTATTTTTGGCCTAATAGTATTTGGTGGAATGGACAGTCGAGTATTTTTATTCTGTACATTATTGTTCTTTTTGGCATTTTATTTAGTCGTAATTTACTTGTTATAGAGCACGCTTACCCTAAGTTTAATCGGTTTTTACGGTATCTGACTGTTGCCGTTGGGATGATGGCAATAGCGTCACTCGCACTACCGTATGAACTTATTTTGGCACCGACCATTTATTTTAGCATGGCATGTTGTGTACTTGGACTGGTAATAGGCTACCTGAGAGTTAAAGATGGCTTAGAAGTGGCTAAGTTTTATAGTATCGCTTGGGGAGGGGCGTTATTTGGTGGGTTAGTTTTGGTCGGTACTAAAATAAGTTTAGTGCCTTTTAACTGGTTTACTGAGCATGCGCTGATGTTTGGAATAAGCTTTGAGATCTTATGTTTATCGTTTGCAATCGCAAAAAGTTTGCAAATTGAGCGCAAAGAGAAAATTGCCTTGAAAGACTCGTTAATGACACATTTAGCGAATGCCAAAGACACCTTAGAGCAGCAAGTATTACAACGCACTGCTGAACTTGAAAAGGCAAATATACAGTTAATGCAATCCTCTATAACAGATGCTTTAACCGGAGTAGCGAATCGTCGACGGTTAGATGAATTTTTAGATGTAGAATATGCACGCGCGGTTCGGTTTAACTATCCGATATGCTTGTTAATGATAGATGTTGATTATTTTAAGCGCGTAAATGATCAATATGGGCATCAAGTTGGCGATACATGCTTGAAGCTGATTGCAGAGCTTATTTCCAATGAAATAACTCGAGTCGGCGACTTAGTCGCCCGTTACGGTGGTGAGGAGTTCTGTATTGTTTTACCTTATACCCATGAATTAGATGGTGCAAATATAGCGCAAAAAATTAGAGAAAGTATTGCTGCTCAGCCCATAATGAGCAGCGCAGGCGCTATTGAATTAACAATCAGTATTGGAGTCGCAGGCCATCAGCCAGACTGCAATATGCCGCTTACGCAACTTGAACTGGCTGATAAGGCATTATATACCGCAAAGAGAAACGGGCGAAACCAAGTTGTGATGGCCAGTGAGATGCATGAAATTAAACTGAGGTAAATGGCGACTTTCATTGGTATGAATTGAGTGGCTACGTTTGATTAATGGGGTATTAAGGTTTGGCCGTGAATGTCTGCTTTGTGCTAGAAACGGATCATCAGCATAACTCATTTCTGCCCCATTATGCGTTAGACCTTTTACTCATTCATATCGTGTTAACGTGGTTTTGGATTAGTTTTAATTATGGTTCACTCTTGCTTCTTGCTACCAACTTTTAAAGTAAAAAAGTATTACCATAATAATGACACCACATGCATAAAAGAAGTATTATCGTCTAGTTTTTTAGTCATTATGCTGCGTGTAAGTAAGAATGCTTATTAATATACAGTTAACTGGCATGCTGAAATGTGCATCGCAGGTATAGATAAGTACATATAAAAAAGACTAAGTGAGGATAATTAATTGAAATTGGAATTCCTAGTTCTTGTGAAGAACGATGATTCATTTTGCAACAGTAAAAAAGCATTTATTGACTTTTTAAAGGTAGACTCCCTTATCTCTATTACAGGTCAAAAGCTAACTTTTAAGAGAACCCAAAAGTCAAAGCCTTTAATCACCGTCAAGTTTAGAGTAGAAACAGATAACATTCCTTCAAATAAGGAACGTTACTTTTTAATAGTGCTAGAAAATACAAAGGAAGATCTCGTTGGCGAGTTTTCTGAAGTTGGTAATAAAATTAAAGAGATTTGCAAAAGAATCAACCCAGAATCTACAGTAATAAATGTATTATGGGATGATATAGGTAGGCACTATGCCTACTTAGCATACCCGCTGATTAATGACGTAGAAAATGTAATGCGTAAATTGATCAGTAAGTTCATGTTGATCAATGTTGGTATGGACTGGTCAAAAAAAACAATGCATCCTGATTTGGCATAAAAAATTGAAAAGTTCGAAGACGAAGACACTCACTTAAATGACCTTTACAAATTGGACTTTATAAATTTATCCCATGTTTTGTTCCAAAAAAAACGGGATATTACTCTTGACGACCTCGACCGTGTTTTGGCTAAAACTTCATTTGAAGATACTGATAAGGCTAAGATTTTAAAATATGTCCCTAGATCTAATTGGGAAAAATACTTTTCTACTTTGTTAGGTGAAAACTCACAAAGTCTTGAGAAGAAGTGGGAACTTCTTTATAAACTAAGAAATAAAGTTGCTCATAATCGCTTTTTGACGAAAGAAGATTTTGAACGTGTGAAAGGGCTAACCTCCCAGGTCAAAGAAATTCTCAAGGTTGCAATCAATAAGCTTGGTGAAATTGATTTAGATGAGGAGGATCGAGAGTTAATAATACATTCGTACCAATCTGAATCGCCTCATGCTCAAGCATATCTAGCAGAAAAAGCTGTTGCTGAATATTACATGAAAGGTGGATTTGAATTAATAGTTCCTGAGTTTCGAAGCTCTAGGTATGTGACCGACTTTATTGTAAGAAATTCAAACATTTCAATCGCAGTTGAAGTTCGATCTTTATCATTAAGAAAACTGATGGTTTCATTAAAAATGAGGTTAGAAAAATCAATATTTATTATTGAGAAGTACATTCAAGAGCAAAGTATTGACAATGGTGAACTAGTCATTGTTTTGAGGGATTCCCCTGAATTTATTACCTCTTCAATATTCTTAGAACGAGTTAAAATGCTCAGAGATGAACTTAACTCTAATATCAAAATAAAATTTGGAGTTATAAATCCAGAGTCTGAATTTGAATTGGTCGATTTATAATTCAGTAATAGAAAGCGACTATCTGGCTGGCTAGCTTCAGCCAGTTAACAAACCAAGTAATATGCGATAAACGTGAGTATGTTACCATAAGAAATTGGTTTACAGCGACAAGTGGCTTATAAAAAAACTGTTTAAGAGGGTTCGCTACGCGTAGTATTTTCACTATGCGTTCACCCCTTAACAAGGCGTTACCCTTACTTTTCCTAATACCTACCAGCCTAAATAGAGCTGTATCCATAACACGCTTTTGTTTATTTTCGTTTCAGGCTTTTCGGGCTAAAACATTTCTGCCCCATAACGTGTTTAAGCGAATGGCTCTAAAGAGCGAACAACGGCAGTTACAATTTCCTAAATCCATACTTTTCAGCCTCTGAATTTACAACTTCCCCCCATATTCAAGAAAACGCGCAAATTGTGCACTTTTATCTTTCTAAAAAATTAACAATATGCATTTTTAATAATGCTGGTAAAGAGTTACCATCTTTGTTAAAACTACGCATCAAGAAAAGTATGCGATTACAAATCAGAAATATGCGCGATTTGCGCACTATTAAATTGTTATAACTGATGGAGAGTGCATCAAATTGAAGACATTTTTAAGTTGGTCTGGAAATAAAAGTCATTCAGTTGCTTTAGCTTTTTCGGATTGGATACCATGTGTTATACAAGCAGTTGAGCCATGGATATCTTCGAAGGATATTGACCGAGGTTCAATTTGGCTTAATGAGATCTTTGAGCAATTAAAAGATACTAATTTTGGTGTTGTTTTCGTTACAAAGGAAAATCAAGATAAACCTTGGCTCCTTTTTGAATCGGGAGCTTTGTCAAAAGGGTTGTCGGAAAATCGAATTTGTACGGTTTTAATAGATTTGGATGTTAGAGATATTGATGCTGGCTCACCTCTTAGACATTTAAATCATACAGTACTAGAAAAGGATAGCGTCCTTGCTTTAGTGAAAACTATTAATGAAAATATAAAGGAAAGTACAATTCAAGGAAAACACTTAGAGACATCATTTAATGCGCTTTGGCCAACTTTAAATTCTGAATTACAAGAAATACTACTCAATGAGCCTGTTTCAGAGGAGCCACGTCGAGATGATGCAGATGTTTTAAATGATATTCTAGATAATGTATTAAATATTAATAAAAAAATATCTCGACCCAGTTTGATGCGCCATGGTCATCACATACCCCCAATTCATGCGAAAGTATTGGTCAAGAATTTAGTGAAAATGGCGCTAGATTACGGTGATATTGTTGAAGCTGTTGGAGGTGTTATTCCTGATGGCTGGTTAAAGAAAGAGCTTGGATCTTACGGAATGTATGATGAAGATGATGAAAGTTAAGTTATAACAAACACATTAAAACGGAACTCCAACAGTTGGCTTATGTGGGAGTTACGGCTGTCCGCTTATGGCACACAACTGTCCTTCAGCTCTAAATTGTATCTTTCCATTGGCGAGTTTGCTCTGACTCGCCTATGTCCCAAAATGAGTTAACTTAAAAACTCTAAGGCAGCTTTGAGTGAATAGCGGACGTTGAATTTTTCAGAAACTCAAGTTTATAGCATTTTAACTAGTAACTTGCTCCTATAGTCATGGAAACGACCCATTGGGTCGATATTAAATTGTTATGTTGCAAAAAGGTTCTGACATATATGTCGAATAAACGCATTCCAATAACTAAATTATTTATAGCGATTTGTGCTCTATTGGGCGGCAGAATAATTTGTTCTTTGGTTAGTATCTTAAGTGTTATTCTTTTAAGCTATGACCCCCACGAAAAAATTTATGTGTGGGATTTTGTTCTAGCTTGGAGTTTGCCTAGTTTTATTATAGGTTTATCAATTGGCTTTTTAATTGACAGCTATATAAGTAGTAAAAAAACTCATGGAAGAAAAGCTTATTTTGAGCCTCCACCAGTAGATGGAAACGGCGAAGTTTAGCTATGTAGTATTTCAACATAACAAACGCATCAAAAATGACGTCAAACGCTTGGCTGACGCTCATTCTTCGCTAATTTTAGCCAAGCATTATCCGCACTTTATGCGGGCGTTAGGCTTACCTTGGAGTTGCTTTTGATAACCGAAACAAAATATAGGTTACTTGTTCAAGAAGGGCATTTGACTATGTCTAGTTTGATTGGGGGGCTTAACTCTTTACGAAAAGCTAATATTGATGACATTCACCGAGGACTTTTCTATTCCGGACTTTTTGAACTTGCTACTGGCTTTGAAAGGCTAATGAAAATTGTTGTTTTACTTGAACACAAAATTTCAAACAACTTAGAAAATCCAACTAACAAACAGCTGAGAAGTTTTGGTCACAATATATGTGAGCTTTATAGTACTTGTGGAGAGCTAGCCAAGAAGCATCGAGTTCATATTGAAATGATCCCAAACGATGTTCAAAATGACATGCTACTTGTGCTATCTGACTTTGCTAAAGGCTCAAGGTATTACAACTTAGATGAGCTTACTTCTCAAAATAATAATAAAGATCCTATAGCGCAGTGGTTATCTGTAATTCAGTATCATATATGGGGGTTAAGAAGTGACGTGAGAGAAAAGTTACAAGAAGATGCTCTTAAATATGGTGATGTAAGCCATTGGTATCAAAATCTTAATGGAGAATGGATTACAGACATTGATTTTTATTATTTTTTCACTGCAACAGAAAAAGCCAGTTATCATGTGAGTTGGTCAATTATCTCACTATTACGCCCCTTCTATTATCTGTTACAAGCACAAACTATAAAGTTGCATGATATGCAAAACTCTCTACCTGAGAAGGTTCCTGAAGATCTTCCGCATATGTATGAGTTTTTCTCTTTTCTACTTGAAAACAAAAGTAGTGTGTTAAGAAAGAAGCAGTGGGTTTGGGGGAAATAAGCCTAACAAGTGCCTAAACCAAAGGGACGCAAAACAGCCCTTCGTTTCTAACACGTTTATGTCCAAAAACGAGTTTGCTGGCCGTCTGCTTCGCGCTCATAGCAGCCAGTAAGGTGTTTTAGATAAAGCGAGGGGAGACGGTGTCAGCCATTAGGTGTAATACAGTGATACACCCGTTTCAATTCTTCGCTCAGGCTCTGAATGTGTAATTTACATGTGGCTTTATCTTGCTCCTGTGAAGAGTCTTCAAGGGTTTGTAAATGATGGGCGCAAATTTCGGCGCCGACGGCTTTGGCCGAGGTTTTCAAAAAATGCGCTTCTTCTTTTATTTTTGCCAGTTGCTCGGTACGATAAAATGTGGCGATATGTTGTAAGCTTTGCTTTGCTTGTATCAAAAATTGTTGTTGAAAGCGAATGATTTCATTGTGGTCATTGCCAATAAGGTCAATCATCACTTGTTGATTTATGGTTTGTAACTCACCTACTTCATGCTCCTTCATACCACCTCCCAATCACATTTTTAAATTTGTCTAAGGTAATAGGTTTACTAATAAAGTCAGACATGCCTTTAGATAAACAATAGTCCCTGTCGCCCTTCATCGCAGCACCTGTCACCGCTATTATAGGAATGTGTGGTTTATCTAAATTACTCTCTATTTCACGGATCTGCCGCGTCATCTCATAGCCATCCATTTCAGGCATATGGCAGTCAGTTAAAATCAAGGTATACGCTTTATTTTGCCATTGCTTTAAACCCAAAACCCCATTTTCAGCGATATCACATTGATAGCCTAGTTTGTTTAGTTGCTTTGTCATTAGGTTCTGGTTAAAGGGGTTATCTTCGACAAGTAAAATAGTCGGGTTATCCTGCGTGTTTGAGTCAGTTGTGGCATAAAGCAATGAGTCATCACAGACTTGAGTAAGCTGACTGTTAATGTCTAGACCTTGATTGGGTAGGTGTGGTTCACAGACAAGATTCAGGTCAAAATCCGTTGCGCTGAGATGTGGCGTTGAGTCATTGTGAGTATGTACTAATCGGCGCAAAAGCTTTTGTATCGAAAACAGAGTTTGTGTACTTAAAAACCCAGTAGGTGTGTCTTTAATTAATTGTTTAAGCTGTGTTATGTCACCTTTTTCCACAAGGACGACCGCATTGTGATCAATCGTTTTTAACATATTGTATTGTAACGAGGACTGCATGTTATCGACAGCGAGTATATAAGTGCTGAGTTTATCTAATTGGGGTAAGGCATCCCAATCAATTACATGAACTTCATTACAAAACATATCAACTATTTTGATAAGTTGCTGTATATTAGGAACGGTTGAATTTGAGCAAATGAGGGTTATAGCCGAAAAAAGGGTATCTACTTTACGTGGTTCGAATTGCCAAGTCGGTATGCGTACTGTAAATGTGCTACCTATATTCAATTCGCTGTGTAAGTTTAACTGACCGCCCATCAAATCAATCAACCTGCCACATATTGCAAGCCCTAATCCTGTGCCCCCAAAGCGACGAGTGGTGGTTTTGTCTCCTTGTGTAAACGGGGAAAATAATTTTTTTTGCGTGTCTTTATCAATACCAATGCCATTGTCTTTCACAGAGATAACAAGCGTATGGATGATTTCATTTTCAGGTTCCCAGCTTACAGAAATATCAACGGTACCCGCGTGTGTTTTGTCGTTACCGCTAAATTTGATGGCATTACTAATAAGGTTAAACAGTATTTGTCTGATCCTATTGTCGTCGTTGTGTATGGTTAAGGGGAGGGTGCTTGATTCATATACAGACAAGTTAACCCCTTTACTGTGAGCAATGGGGCCAAATACAACCAAAATATTATAAAGTAACTCTGAAAAGTCGAAATTAATACAATCAAGCTCTAGCTTACCGGCTTCTATTTTCGTAATGTCTAAAATATCGTTGAGTATTGAAACCAGATTATTGGCTGAAATTGATGCGGTATCTAATAACTCTTGTTCTTCAAAACTATTTTGCTGGAGGGTAAGCAAGTCAAGTGCCCCAATGATGACATTCATCGGCGTACGTAGCTCGTGGCTCATCATTGAAAGGAAATCCGACTTAGACTTGTTTGCTGTTTCAGCATGTTCAAGTGCTTTATTTAACTCAGTGGTTCTATCTCGAACTTTTTCCTCCAAATTTAGATTTATTTCTTGTAGCTGTGCTTTGGTTTTATAGGCGGCGGTTTGATCTATTACAACCCCATCCATACGGATGCTCTCTCGTTGTTCATTTTTACTTACCAGTCCTTTCACTAACACATGAATGACATTGTTAGATGGTTGGATATATCGGCATTCTTGCTCAAATTCATTCCCGGTATCTAGTGCGTGTCTGAAGGCTTTAAATACATTCGAGGTGTCTTGTGGGTGAATGTTCTTCAACCAGCTTGTTATTTTACTATCTTCAGTAAGGTCCATTTGAAAAATCGCATTGGCCTGTTTATCCCACTCCCATTCCCAATGCCCATTGCGTTTTACGCTGCTCCAATTACCGATTTTACCTGCTTCTAAAGCAATGCGGCGATTTTCATTGGCCTCAGACAATGCTTTTGTCATTTGTTTTTCTTGGCTGCACTCCTGTAACGTACCATACCAGTATTTTTTATAATTATTGGGTTGGTTTGCAAGGAGTTGATACCAATGTAGGTGGCCATTTATGGTCATTCTGAATTCAAGACTTAAGGGGACATCTGCGATGGAATTAGTGAAAAATGACTTTAAGGTAATTTGATCTTCTGGGTGGATCAAAGAAACAAATTGGTCCCAAGATAAGCCTTGTGCGGGCGATTTTTTAATAAGCTGATAAAAGCTGTCTGAGAAATAAACATTGTTGAGTGAGTTATCAACTCGCCAAATCCCTATTTTGGCACAGGAAATTGCGGTATCAAGAATATAACTTGAGTTAGGTGTTAACGGTGTAATGGCACAGGTTTGATTGCAAGTGATGAGTATGTCGTAATGATTGGGCTTTGTTTTATAGCAGTGTAATGTATAAGGAAATCTATTTTTAAAATACGCAGTAATATTTTTTGACTCATTCATTTTAATGCACTGATAAGAAACATGCTGTGTGAATGCAAAGAGTGATGCTAAAGGTTTCCCAAGGAGTTCATCTATTGTGACGTTGAGTAGCTCACACGCGGGACTGTTCGCAGCGCAAACTTCTCCATTTTCAGTGACCTCTAAAAGAGGTAGCGCATCCAGTAATGAACTCATCTGTCTATCCTTGCTATTAACTGGCTAAGGCCCGCTTTGCTTTTTCGACGGTTTTTAATATTGAGTGCTTAGTAGATGGCTTTGCAATATATGCTGTTAATCCAAGTGTTGCCCACTTGCGAATTAACTCTTTGTTTTTATTACTTGTAAGCGCAACAATTGGTAAATTTTTACAGTGGTTAATATTACGAATGTTTCTGGTAGTATTATATCCATCAAGCTCTGGCATAAATAAATCCATGAAGATCATGTCGTATTTTTGTTTTTTGAGCTTTTTAATTGCCACTAAGCCACTTGATACCGCTTCTACATTATGTCCTTCGTCAATTAGGATTTTACTGATCATTTCACGATAAATTTCATTGTCTTCAACGACCATGATTTTGATATTACGATTGGTCAGTGCAATTACTTTGTCGGAAGGGTCTTCAGCTGCATATTCAGTTGCTGAGCGGGTGGTTTCAGGCAACGATTTTTCAATTAATAGTGCTGACAACTCAGCCAAAGTGATTTGCTTGTTTTTTAAGTTGTTAGTAAGTTCTTCGATACTCATAGCGAGTTTTTTTTCGAGCTGGTCTAGCAACGGATCAATATGTTGTGCCCTGAGTTCTTTCATTAATGCCGTTTGGATATCATTAACCCCCTTGGCTTGTTCTAAATTTTTTCGTGCGTTTGTTAAAGTTTGCTGAGCGTCAACATGATAAACAGCTGCATCATCAATCAGCTGTTTGAGACTTTCATCAATTTTACCAAAGTGCTCTTCTCGTATGTGTGTGGTGTCGTGTGCATTTTTACAGCGTAATAACGCATTATGTAATATCATGCGCAATCGATAGTTTTCATACATAGGTTTATAAACGAAATAGTCGCTGAAGACGTGCTTCATACAGCAGCGAAATCCAACGCCTGATTCCTTGTTTTCACACAGCAATATATTTTCATGGGGGTAATCAAGAAAACCAAGTTGTGCTAACTGCCGGTACAGTTCAATACTTGCACTGACAGAAGGCATCGCGATAATGATGACAAGGGGGGCTGACTCAAGTAACACTTCTTTTATGTCATGCATTTTTGTGAGTACGCGAAAAGCACTGACTTGCGAACTAATTATATCACTGACCCCACTGAGTTCTTCAACTTTGTTGCACAATAATACGACTTTAGGGTGGCGTTCGATATGTTCAATTTCTTTTCGAGCCATGGCTACGTCCATTCATGAATTTTTCATTACTAACACGGGTTATCTATATCTAAGTCGCATTAACATACGATAGGAATAGGACATTATTACTACATTCTTTTTTACTATAGTAAGGTTATTCAGCAACGCAACCCGCATTAAGAAGTAATTATTTTAGCTAAAATTGGGTACAAAAATATGGTCGTATTTATATATCTGCTGTTTTACATGGAAATAGAAATGGGTAAATAGTGAGGTTTTTAATGCGTCATAAGTAAATTCAGGCTACAATTGCGACTGTATATCATTACCCTTGCGGTAGCATTTCATCAGTTTAAGGTTTCCAGCTTCTTCAATGACGGACATAACAACACATCGTGCTTCTCGAGCTCGATTATTAATTGCTTTGGTAATTACTTGCACATTTATGGTTATTCAATTAATCGGTGCCTATTTTTCGAATTCACTTGCTGTTGCAGCCGATGCAGGTCACTTATTTGTTCATAACAGTAGCTTATTCATTGCTTTAATTGCTTCTACATTGGCTATTCATTTGGCCAAAACATTCAATGATGGGTATAAAAAAACCGAATATGTAGGGGGGCTAATTAATGGCTCTCTTTATTTAGTCATTTCATTGGTTATTTTGTTTGAGGGCTCAGAGCGATTTTTAGAGCACAGCCAAGGGCATGATTTTGAAGTGAATACTTATTTGATGTCAGTAGTGTCGGCGATTGGGTTTTTATTTCATGGTGCATCAGCTTGGGTGTTATACAAAGGCAGAAAAGACAGCATTAATGTATATGCCGTTTTTTTACATTCATTTTTTGATCTTCTGTCAACGATATCAACGTTTGCAGCAGGTATTTTGATCTATGTCACGGGCTATGAGGTGATTGACATTATTTCGAGCATGTTGATCTCTTTGTTTGTTTTGTTTACTGGTGTGAAAGTCATTCGTAGTTGTGTTATTGGGTTGTTTTTTACGTCAGTGAAATTACCAAAAATTCAGCAAATTGAAAGTGAGATTCTACGGACAGAGCATGTTGAAAGTGTTCACAATATCGCTATCAGTGAGTTAGATGGTAAGTTGGCTGTTGGCGCACATATTGTTTTAAAACATCATTGTACAATCGATAATCATGATGAGTCATGCCGCTCTCAAGTTGAGTTACTTTTGCAAAAAACATTTGGTGTTTCTAGCTGTGTTTTGCAAATAGAAAGTCATGATTGTCCTGAACATTAAATGTACGCTAATAAAATTGCGTAGTTACAGTATATAACTTGGCAAAATGGTGTTTTTCTTTTACCTTTAAGAGACTTAAGCTAAGAGACATGCCATTGCTCGCATTGAATAACAAATACAAGCCGATTATACTCACGCTAGCTCTGGCGACTATTGGCGGGTTTGTCAATCTATTACCCATTTGGTTTTTAGATAGTTCAGAGTTTTTGTTTGGCCAACTATTTGTTTTAAGTTGTTTGGTTTTATTTGGTTGGCAATATGCCGTACTCGCCATTGCTATTACCGGTAGCTTTATTTTTTATAGATGGGGGCATAGCTGGCCCTCCGTGGTATTTTTATTAGAAATACTCTGGCTACAATTATTTTGTGTACGTCCGAAAAAACCATTCTTTACTCGAGGATTGAGTTTTTGGCTTGTGATCGGCTTACCATTGTTATTTATTTTTGGCTTTTATGTATTACAACTCCCTTTATTAGTGATATTCACTGCGTTAGCAAAGTATTTTATTAACGCGACACTGTACCTTGCCGTCATCGATTTACTGAGCTTTTTTCTTATAAGAGCGTTATGGCGTGCGCAACCTCTCTATTCAATACTCAATTACACGATCAGCTTGTTAGTTGTGTTGGTGGTTTTGATCACATCAATTGTTTTAACCAATAATCATTACAGTAGAATAGAGTTTGAGGTGCAAGCCCAGCTTGGTGAAGCATCTGAAACAATCAATAAGCAAGTTGAAGACTATTTACAAAGTTATACAAGAGCAATTTCAATGACAGCTCGAGGAATTGCACACGGTATTGACAAAGATTTTGCATTGGAGCGTTTAATATCGATGCACTCAGGGCTTCGCACAGCCATTGTTTCAGATGAAAAAGCATTTGTATCACATTATTATCCCGCGGCATTAAAAGAAAGTTTAGTTGGTGATATTCCTTCAATTGCTGACCGAGATTATTTTATACAAGCCCCATTTCATCCTGACGGCTACATTTCTTATATTTTCCGTGGCCGTGGCTTTGGTGATGATCCCATCGTAGCAATTTCAGCACCAATTTTTGAGGGTGAAGAGTTTAAAGGGGTTGTGGAAGGCTCATTGATTTTTGAATCGCTTGAACAGTTTATTCCTAAACTGTTGTCTCAAAAAGGGGAGTTAATTGTACTTGATGGCCGTCATCAAGTGGTATACAGCTCTTTGAAAAGTGATTTCAATACGTTAGATTTGGTGCCAAAAGATGTGTTTAATGACTGGTTATCAAAAGATCAGCAATTGTTTACAACCAAGCATGGGCAGGTATTTTATCGTCAGGCATTTAAATCGAAAGCTTTAAGCTGGACTGTAGTCACAATGCTTGAGCGCAAGCATGTTAATTTGGCAGCAGCTGCAGCGTGGGGACAATCTCTGTTGTTAGCTATTTTTATTATTGTTTTGAGCAGTGTTTTTGTGAGTCAACTAACCCGAATGCTGGTTAAACCGATTGCAGCGCTCAGTGATGACATTCATAAGTTTGAACCAGATAAGCTAATAGAGGACTCTTCTCATTCAGATACCAGCTGTTTGGAGGTGATTGCATTACAACAACAATTTAATCAACTTGCGTTTAAACTCACGATGAACTTTTCTAAGTTGCAAATGGCCAGTGGAGAAAATGAAGCACTTAACAAGAGGTTAACTGATTTTAATTCAAAGCTTGAGCAACAAGTTGATGAAAAAACGCAAGAACTTATTGCTGCTGTTGCGGCGGCAAATAATGCCAGCAAAGCCAAGAGTCAATTTTTGGCTAATATGAGTCATGAAATTCGAACGCCTCTCAACGGTATTATAGGTTTAACCGGGTTATTAAAGGAGCAATTGGAAGAGGATGAAGAATCCGCACATCAACTAGAAATTATTCAAACATCAGCACGTAATTTATTACTGATCCTAAATGATATTTTAGATTATTCGAAAATTGAAGCCGGTGCATTATCTTTGGATTTACATGCAACAGATCCATTTCGTATGTTTGATAGCTTAGCTGCCGTTTTTAGGCAAACAGGATTAAAGTCAGGTGTGACATTTGAGTATTCAATTGATGCAAAATTGCCAGAATATATTCTTATTGATTCGTTACGAGCGACGCAAGTGGTCAATAATTTACTGAGTAATGCCGGGAAATTTACGGAGCAGGGGAGTGTCGCGTTAAAGGTTGAGTTTATCGAAGATCATATTGAAGTTTGTGTGAGTGACACGGGGATTGGCATTTCAGATGCTCAACAAGAGCTTTTATTTCAAGAGTTTACTCAAGCTGATGTGTCTACAACGAGAAAGTATGGGGGGACTGGATTGGGTTTAACCATTACAAAGCGTTTAGTAGAAGCAATGGCTGGGTCATTATCCTTAGAAAGTAAGGTTGGGAAGGGCAGTCGATTTAAAGTGAGATTACCAGCAACAGCAACAAACTCAGATATAGCAACTCATGCATTTAAAAAAGTACCTGATCTTGCTGGGGTTGAAGTGCTATTAGTGGAAGATAATATGGTCAATCAAATTGTTGCATCGAAAATTTTAAGTAAAACAAACTGCACTTTACATAAGGCAGTCGATGGTATTGAAGCGTTAAAACACCTTGAGAACCATGCCACAGCTTTAGTATTGATGGATTGCCAAATGCCCAATATGGATGGCTTCGATTGCACACATCATATTAAGCATGCGCCTGACAAGTATGGCACGCCGTATATTATTGCAATTACTGCAAATGCATATAGTGAAGATAGATTGAAATGCTTACAATATGGAATGGACGACTTCGTCGCCAAGCCAATCGATGAAGAGTTACTGTTTAAAGCCATTGCGCATTGGTATAGGGTGTAACTCAGCTTAATAATTCGGATTTTACGGCTATTTTCGGTAATTAATAAGCGGCTAGTTTCTCAATGAGCAGAGGAACTTATGGTACCCGACCTTATGATAATAGCAATAATTCTCATTTTTTATCTATATCGAGTTGATAACTATTTTTGTTTAGATTAAACTTAGCAGCAGTTAATGTTATTGAGATTGGTTTTCATTCATGTATATCTGCATATGCCATGGCGTCACAGACAAGAAAATAGTTCAAACCATCGAAAATGGTGCGACTAGCATGCGTGAATTAAGCAAAGAATTGGGTGTGGGTACACAATGTGGTAAGTGTACAAATTGCACTAAAAAGATACTTAATGAGAAACTAATAGATATTGTTGATATAACCGACCAAGTCGCTTAGAACACGATCAACATTCTCATAGATTAAAAAAGGGCTTAGAAGCCCTTTTTTAATGGGTATATGACTTTTACATTAGAGTTGAGACTGTAAATAATTCTCTATCCCTGTCACCTTAATTAAGTGTTGTTGAGTTTCAAGCCAGTCAATTTGCTCTTCTTGATCGTTCATTATTTTATCTAACGCATCACGAGATATGTAATCTTGGTGTTGTTCCGCGAGCGCAATCGCATGCTTTAAGTCAATGATCGATAGTTGCTCAAATGCCATGTTGGCCGCTATCATTTCTTCACTATTCTCACCAATTTTTAGGCGACCTAAATCTTGCAGGTTTGGTAATCCCTCTAAGAATAGTATTCGTTCAATTATTCGGTCTGCGTTTTTCATTTTTTGAATGGATGTTTTGTAGTCTGCTTTATCTAGTTGCATAAAACCAAAATCTTTAAACATACGCGCATGCAAAAAATACTGATTAATGCCAACAAGTTCATTTGCGAGCACCTTATTTAAAGCAATAATAACGTCTTTATTTCCTTTCATGATAGCGCCTTACCCAATTTGAGATTGAATGTAATTTTGCGAACCAATTTTTTCCATTAAACCAAGTTGCTGTTCAAGCCAATACACATGGTCTTCTTCCGTATCGAATAATAGTTTCGATAATACTTCACGAGATTGATAATCTTGTTCTTGCTCGCAAATTGCAATTGCATTTTTAACACTGGAGACGACTTCAAGCTCAAGTGTTAAATCGTTTTGCATCATTGATTTTACGTCGTGACCAATCAGTAAATCACGACGATTAGTCATATTAGGTACACCTTCGAGGAATAGTATACGCTTAATAAGCCAATCAGCGTGGGTTGTTTCCTCTTCCATTTCATGATTAAGGCGCTCATATAGTTTGCCCAGGCCCCAATCATCATACATGCGTGAATGGATAAAGTACTGATCAATTGCCGCTAACTCGTTTGCCAGAAGTGCATTAAATGCATCAATGACTTTTTGCTTACCTTGCATACGATTCACCTTCATTAATTTAATTGTCGCCAGTTTATCCAAAAACACTGCCTTGTCAATAAAATGCTTATAAATCATGTGCTTGCAATTGGTTTTGATTCGTATTACAGTTTGTTTTTAAACAATTAGAATAGAATTATTTGCATTAAGCTTCTGCCGTTTGTTGATCAAGCCACCAGCAAATGGAGCGCTTGTGCTTAAGCATGTGCTTTTTTCTTGAGTTAGGAGGCGTAGTTGGGTATGGTATTGTTTAACACCCTTATTTTTTGGTTTCTATGTATAAATCATTTATTTTAGTCTTGTTGTTACTATGCCAGCCTTTGCTGGATAGTTTCGATGTAGCTAAAAACAATGATGCTTTTCATTTGACAACACACCTGCTTGATGCGACTCAAATTTTAGAGGCACACTGTCAGGCTTCCGATGATCATGAACGCCATAAAATACAATATGACAATTTAAGTGCACAGTTATCAGAAGCCGCAAATGATGCCCATTGTCATGTGTGCCATTTGAGCCATGATTTATGGATGGGGGCTTTAACAAATAACATCGGTTATAAATCTGTACATCATCATCATACACAAGATGTGTTTATAAATGCCCAATACAAAGTCCCGCTTCGACCTCCTCTAGCTTAGTAATTAAATCAAACTGTTCCTTTTTTAATTACTGAGAATCAAAATATGAAAAAAATTAATTTTATAGACATTAAGTCTATGGGTTTGAATGTGCGTATATATGCATTGGCACTGATGTTTACTTTGCCGGTTAAGGCGAGTGAGAACGATCATGGTCACGTAGACAACAGCGGTATTGAATTAACGACGCGTCAACAAGCCAATAGTGGGATCGAAGTGAGTACAGTAGTGCTCAGTTACAACAAAGTTGTTGCTGTAGCGCCTGCTGAGGTGATTAATAATGATTTCGCAACTGAACTGGTGAGCATAGCAGTGCCTTCACAGGTTAAAAAACGTTATGTGAGCTTGGGTGAAAAAGTCAAAAGTCAGCAAAAGTTAGCCACTTTATATAGCTATGAGGTCGCAAAAGCACAGATCCGCTACCGATTGGCAGAAGATGAGTGGCAGCGAGTAACGAAACTCAAAGGTGAAGCTGTGAGTGAAAAGGCATACTTGCTAGGGAAAGCTGAGCGAGAGGCCGCCTCAAGTCAGTTAAGAGATTATGGTTTTAATGAATCAGATATTATTAATACTCAAAAAAAACATGCCAAGCAACTGGGACTTTACAATATTTATGCACAACTTGATGGCACCATACTACAAGAGCAATTAACCCTAGGGCGCCGCTTTTCTGGTGGAGAAGTTATTGCGAAAATAAGTAATGAAGCGCAAGTCTGGGTTCAAGCAAGGCTGCCGCAAGATCAAGATTTGGAAATATACCTTAATTCTAAAATCAGTATATTACATGCCGGCCAACGATTTATGGCTCGTTTGCTTCAGGCCGGACATAGTATAGACCCAAAAACTAGAACAGCCCTTATTCGCGTTGTTGTAAACAACCCTAACCACATGCTTCACGCAGGTATGTTTGTAAAAACGGAGTTTGTGACAGCTGGAACTGAACCTCAATTATTAATTTCTAGGGAGGCTCTGAGTCAAAGCGCTGATGGTGATTGGCAAGTTTTTATTGAATCAGAACCAGGACATTATGTCGCGAAAGAAATAAAAATAACGAAAGATTATGGTGAGCAAGTCGAAGTAACAGGCTTGATGGTGGGTGAGCAGTTGGTGACTGGAGGTGTATTTTTCTTAAATGCACAAGCGGCGAAATCTAACTTTGATGTTCACAACCATTAGGAGAGGGCAATGCTTAATCGATTAGTGTCAGTTGTTATTGAACAACGTGTATTAGTGATCGGTGTGTTTATCACCGTTTTAGTACTTAGTGTATTTCAAGCAAATAAATTAAATCTTGATGCCTTTCCTGATGTGACTAATGTACAAGTAGCCGTTAATACGCAAGCACCAGGCCTTGGTGCTGAAGAAGTCGAGAAATTAATAACGTATCCCATCGAAGCGGTGATGTACGCGCTCCCTGATGTTGAGCAAGTTCGTTCGATTTCAAAAACAGGCTTAAGTGGGATTACCGTCGTTTTCAAAGAAGGGGTTGATATTTATTTTGCTCGGCAACTTGTATTTGAACGATTACAAGAAGCCAAAAACTTAATTCCAGATGGTATAGGCACACCTCAAATGGGTCCTAATACATCTGGGTTAGGGCAAATATTTCAGTATGTTTTGAAAACATCACCGGATTCAGATATTGATTTAATGACCCTGCGCAGCCTGAATGACTGGTTAGTGAAACGGTTGTTGATGCCTATCGATGGCGTGACAGATGTGTTGTCATTTGGTGGGCAGGTCAAGCAGTATCAAGTACACGTATCAGGAGATAAACTGTTGTCTTATGGGCTTTCTTTACAGCAACTGATGACCGCTTTATCGGATAATAATCAAAATGCTGGCGGTTGGTACCTCCCAAAAGGGGCCGAGCAGGTTACGATAAGAGGGAGTGGGTGGTTTGATAGTGACACACAAGGGCTTGAACAAATTGCGGAAGTACCCGTTAAAGTCGTTGATGGTACGGTGGTTAAAATATCTGATGTCGGGACGGTAAAGCTTGGCGCGGAAATTCGCCAAGGTGCTGTTTCCATGTCATCAAAGAATAGAGATGGGTCAATTGAGCGCCATGGGGAAGTGATCAGCGGTATTGTTTTAAAACGGATAGGCGCCAATACATCAGAAACAATCAATAGTGTTAACGACCTGGTCCCGAAAATAAACCAAGCCCTTCCAGCTGGTGTAACACTGATACCGGTATATAACCAAGCAGAATTGGTGAATGCAGCAGTATCAACCATAACACAAGCATTAATAAGTGCTTTTGTAATGATCGTGATTGTACTTTTCCTATTTATGCTCGACGTGACGGTCACTTTTTTAGTGTTATTGGCGATCCCTATTTCAATTGCAGTTGCTTTGATGTTGTTAAGTCTGTTTGGTATATCAGCCAATTTAATGTCATTGGGCGGGCTAGCGGTTGCAATTGGTATGTTAGTTGATGGGTCTGTGGTTATGGTTGAACGTTTGTTTCATCAAGCGCAATTAGGCAAAGTCGGGTTTATTGAAAATTTAAAAGCAGGTGCGCAACAAGTTACGAAACCTATTTTACTGGCAACGAGTATTATTATTGTGGTGTTTCTGCCGTTGTTTAGTTTTGAAGGAGTAGAAGCAAAACTATTTGAGCCCATGGCCATGAGTATTATATTTGCGTTGATTTCAGCTTTGTTCGTTGCGTTATTATTATTGCCAGCATTGTCTTCATTTTTATTGAGGAACAAAGAGAAGCCCCGTAAAAACCATCTGTTATTGAAGTTGGCAGACATTTACCAGTCTAGTTTAATATGGGCGTTTAATCATGTAGGCGTAATGTGCGTACTGGTGGCGATAGCATCAGGTGCGGCATTGTATTCGTTTAAGCAATTAGGCAGTGAGTTTATTCCTACCTTGGAAGAGGGGACATTAAACTTGCGGGTAACGCTTGCGCCATCGGCTAGCCTTGCAACGTCTTTAGAATTAGCCCCAAAGATTGAGCAACAGTTATTAACGTTTCCAGAAATAACTTATGCACTTAGTCGAGTAGGGAGGCCTGAATTGGGGGGGGATCCTGAGCCAGTAAATAATATTGAAATATATATCGGCCTGAAACCAACATCACAGCGACAGGGCGGACGAACTCGCGTTGAACTTGAGAAAGCCATTTCAAAGAACTTAGCTCAGTTTCCAGGCGTTTTGTTTACATTTTCACAACCAATAGCGACAAGGGTTGATGAGCTCTTATCTGGCGTTAAGGCTCAGTTGTCAATCAAATTAAGTGGCCCTGAATTGACTGTATTAACGGAGCAAGCTGAAGTAATTTCACAAGCAATAGCAGCAGTAGAAGGCACGGTGGATGTGGCGGCAGAACAACTAGGAGGTGAGCTGCAATTAATGATAACGCCAAATCGTACGGCATTGTCGCGTTATGGTATGTCAGTAAAAGACGTCATGTCAGTGGTATCACAAGGGATCGGAGGCGCCCGAGCAGGTCAGGTAATTGTTGCCAACGAGCGTTATGACATTCAAGTACGTTTAAACGCTAGTGAACGTAATAGCCTTACGGCGATCAGAAACATTCCTGTGTTATCTGAGACCGGTGCGTGGCTTACGTTATCACAAGTGGCCAATATTGGATATCAACAAGGTCCCGCTCAAATTCGAAGGGATGACGTGCAAAGGCGTATTGTTATTCAAGCGAATGTGTCAGGTCGAGACATGGGGGGGGTGGTCAGTGATATTCAACGAAAATTGAATGAGGTGCCTTTACCGTCGGGGTATAGTTTGAAGATTGGCGGGCAATTTGAAAGTCAGCAGCGTGCTAATTTACGTTTGTTGTTTGTGATCCCCATGGCACTAGTTGGCGTTATGGTGTTGTTATATTTGGCTTTTAATTCAATTAAGCAAACATTGATTGTAACTTGTGCAATTCCCTTATCTCTTATTGGTGGCGTGATTGCATTGTATAGTTCGGGGCTCTATTTATCGGTGGCCAGTGCTGTTGGGTTTATTACATTGTTTGGTGTTGCTGTATTGAATGGGGTCGTTTTGGTCGATAGCATTAATCAACAGCGGCATACTCATAGTTTGCAATCTGCGGTGCTGATAGGGGCTCAGTCTAGGCTAACCCCTGTTTTGATGACTGCGATTACCTCTGTATTAGGGTTGTTACCGATGCTATTGGTTTCAACCACAGGCGCTGAAATACAAAAGCCTTTAGCGACGGTCATCATTGGAGGGATTTTTTCGGCCACTATACTGACATTATACATTTTGCCCACATTGTATTTTAGATCTTATAAGTAACCGTTATTGCGCACAATGAATCTTTATTGTGCGCAATAACGCTAATGGCAATATAAATAAAAATCATTTGCAATAACTTTTGTAAAGTGTATATTCGCTACACCTCATACCCATTGTGTAAGTTTAGCGAAGTCATGTATTGAATGTGTGATAGCTTTACAACGCGTGGCACTGTTATTGGAATGTAATCTATGTCATTAGCTGAACAACTTAAAAAACACCCTCAAAATTATGTAGATATGGCGTTAAGTCCATGGCAAAGCAACATTATGGCCGGAAATCATGCGTTTGAGCGCGGCGCATTTTTAGAAGCTCGAGATAAATATGTTGCAGCTTGGACTTTAGCAACCCACTTACTTGAGCAATTTTGTAAAGTACAAGTAGATAGAAATGTATGCGGTGCAATTGAGCACTGTTGCCCAGCCGTTGTGGTCGCTGCACATAATCTGGCTGATTGTTATTTGGCAATGGGAAGGCCTGCACAAGCATGCCATAAATTATGTGATGCGCATGAGTTGGTATCGCAGTTGAGGCAACATCCAGATGAAAATATTGCAAAAATAGCTTGTCACCATATAAATAAAACCCGACAAGAGTTACTGCACTTTGCCAGTCATCATCCCCATTTTCCAGAGTTGATTGTACAGGTTAATAGCAGTATTAACGTCCCAATCAATAGTTCAATTACCCTACATTAGTAAAATAAACGAGGAATAATCATGGCTTTTACTCTACCGGCATTGCCATACGCTTATGATGCATTAGAGCCACATATTGATGCAAAAACAATGGAAATCCACCATACTCTGCATCACCAAACTTATATTAATAAAGCAAATGCTGCGCTGGAAGGCACAGAGTTCGCAGATAAACCAACACAGTGGTTACTAAACAACATTTCGACACTACCGGAGTCATTGCAAAAGGCAGTCCAAGAGCATGTTGGCGGGCATAACAATCATAGTTTATTTTGGCAAGTAATGAGTCCTACAGGTGGTGTATTACAAGCGGGTGAATTAGCAAAGGCGATTGATCAAAAGTTTGGTAGTTTTGATACATTTAAAGAGCAATTTACGGCAGCAGCGGTGAGTAGGTTTGGGAGCGGCTGGGCATGGTTAGTGGTTGACGAAAATAAAGCGCTTCAAGTTACTAGTAGCTTAAACCAAGACAGTCCATTGATGGAGCAACACACACCAATATTAGGTTTGGATGTGTGGGAACATGCGTACTATCTAAAATATCAAAATCGTCGACCTGAATATATTGCGGCATTTTATAATGTAATTAATTGGACCGACGTTGAGCAACGGTACTTGGGTGCCTTGTAATAGATACACTATAAATAAACAATTGAGATAAATTGTTTGGTATTTAGTGCCATTTATGGCCATTCATAGCTTTCATATCAGTTAATATATAATCAATGATATAGATATGAGTGGTCACATGTATTCATCTGAAGTTTGTCAACAAGCAAGGAAAAGTCGAGATCATCGATTTGATGGGCTATTTTTTGTCGCGGTTAAAAGTACAGGTATTTACTGCCGGCCAATTTGTCCTGCACCGATGGCCCACGAAAAAAATGTCTCGTATTTTGAACATGCTTATAGTGCAGCAGCCGCAGGGTTTCGCCCCTGTATTCGTTGTCGACCAGATTCAGCACCAGGCAGTTATGCATGGCTTGGCGTAGAAACAACGGCGGTGAGAGCTAAAAAGCTCATAGATGAAGGCGCGCTGAGTCATATGTCAGTTGAGGGGCTTTCGAATAGACTAGGTATTTCTCAACGTTATTTAAATAAGCTTTTTAAAAGGTATTATGGCACTAGCCCAAAACAATATGTGCTGTACAAGCAATGTGATTTAGCGAAACAGCTGCTTCAACAAACACAGTTACCAATTTCCCAAATAGCGTTTGCCAGTGGCTTCAACTCATTGCGCCGTTTTAATGACGCATTTTCAAAACTATTTTCACTCAATCCCAGCCAGTTTAGAAAAGAACGCGCTATTTCCGATACGCCAATTAAGTTATTCATGGCTTTTCGCCCCCCTTACAATTGGTTCGCATTGCATCAGTTTTTTAGTACGCGATTGATAGAACCAATAGAATGGCTAGGTGAGAGAAAGTACGGAAGAACGTACTCTTTGGATGAGTATACAGGGTCATTTACAGCACACTTTGATGAAGTGAACCATGGCTTTAATGTGGAAATTAAAATCAATGATATCCGTGGGCTTCATTTAGTTGTGGCGAACATTCGTCGCGTTTTGGATTTAGACGCAGATCCAGAGTTTATTAATCAATATCTGGAGGCGAATATACCGAGTGGCTTAATATTAGAACAAGGGCTACGTCTACCAGGGATTTGGGATGTATTCGAAGCTGGTATTCGTGCCATTCTAGGTCAGCAGGTGAGTGTGTCAGCAGCTCGCAATTTGCTATGTACATTAGTTAAACATAAAGGTTTATCAGGTCAATCTAATGAACCGTTATTTCCAACTGCAAATGCTTTACAAAACTGTGAATTTGAGTTTTTTAAAATGCCAGGAGCAAGAAAGAGTGCTTTACGTAGTTTAGCTCAGTATTGCGTTGAGCATAAAAATAACGATGATTTAGATACATGGTTAGATATCAAAGGAGTCGGACCATGGACTGTTGATTACGTAAAAATGAGAGGACAAAGTAACCCAGATATATATCTAGGGGGAGATTTAGGTGTTAAAAAAGCTTTTGCACAGTGCGGATCATTTGATACCCAAACATGTGCACCGTTTCGCAGTTATCTGACATTCCACCTTTGGCGCACGTTGTAGTTGTTATAGCTGGAAGCGTTGTATTTTTGTGTTTCAGCTAGATGACTGTTTAGTGCAACAATTTCGGCAATTTCGATGAATTTGCGTATACTAGAAAGAGGCTAACATATTTATAGGTCTTACTTTGTTATTACGCTGGTTGGTTAGTTTAGCTTTTGTGGCAGTGTCTCCATTCTCTTATGGCGTGAACGTAACGTTTTGTTATGAAGATAAGGAGCTGTCACCCGCATACATGGGCAACGGACAAGCAGTTCCCAGACAAAATCCCGGAGCGGCAATTGAAATATTGCGCCGGGCTGATGCGCAAATCCCACAAGTCTCTTTTACTTATGTTCGTAAGCCTTGGCAACGATGTTTACATGAACTGAAAAAGAACAAAGTGAATGCCGTAATTGCAAGTTACCGTACTGAAAGAGAAGCGTTTATGGTTTACCCATTTAACGCGGATGGTTCGGTGAATTCCACAGTGGCGATTAGCCGTTTTGGACGATGCATCGTTGGAAAAGAGGCACTTTACCAACATATTCAAGCGCGAAACAAAGCACTCTCTTTGGCAATACCAAGTGGTTATTCAGCGGCATCGAGTATAGATACTAAACGTTTTGCTATTGTTAATACTAGTTCTCAAACAGAAGCTTATGATTTGGTTATGAAAGATGTTGTTGATGGCTCGATTGGTTTGTGTTTAATTAACGGTGAAAAAGTGCGCGCTTACCCTTATTCTCAAGAGTTGGTATCAGTTTACCCGCCTTTTGACATGAGCTATGGGTTTTTAACATTTTCAAAAGAGTTTTTTACACACAACAGCCATGAAATTAATTTGATTTGGTCTTTATTAGGTACTATGCCCGTCGCCGAGTTCTATATGGAGTATCTTGAAATGGATGATGACGATATTGAGTAATATGGCTAATCCTAAGTGACGGTAAAGTCAACATAGCAAATTTGTATTTGGTTGGGTAGACTACGGCTAAATTTCTAGTGTAGAACGATTAAGAATGGCTCAACTTTATTTTTATTATTCAGCAATGAATGCGGGTAAATCTACCACTTTATTACAATCAGCATTTAACTATCGTGAAAGAGGGATGAATCCTTTTATTTTGACGGCGGCGATAGATAATCGCGCTCAAGTGGGTAAAGTCGCTTCTCGAATTGGACTGCAAGCCGATGCGCATATTTATGCAAATGACACAGGTCTTAAACAATTAATCAAAAATCATCATAATGAAACTAAATTGGACTGTATTTTAGTTGATGAATGCCAATTTTTAACCAAAAAGCAAGTTGATGAATTAACTGACGTGGTTGACCAATTGGATATTCCCGTTTTATGTTACGGGTTAAGAACTGATTTTAGAAGCGAGTTGTTTGAAGGGTCACAATATTTGTTAGCTTGGGCCGATAAATTAATTGAACTGAAAACGATTTGTCATTGTGGACGCAAAGCGAACAGGGTGCTGCGTACTGATGAGCATGGCAAAGCGATTGCAGATGGGGCGCAAGTTGAAATTGGTGGAAATGACCGCTATGTTTCAGTTTGTAGACATCACTATAAAGCGGAGTTAAATCAAGTTTAAAACTTGAAAAATCACCTTATAGCGCCCAAGCTTAGTGTTAAAACTCCTTGGGCAGTTATGACAGATAGAAATAAACCTCTTGCGTTGTTTTCCAGTGAGCCTGAGCAGGCAAAGCCACAAGCAAGCCAACCCCAAATAAGCAACCATGATCCTTGGTATGTTTTAATTGTGGATGATGATGAGTCCGTTCATCAGCTCTCTAAGTTAGTATTAAGAAGCTATAAATTTGAGCAGCGCTCCCTTCAATTGGTGCATGCTTATAGTAAAATCGAAGCACTTACTATTTTAAAAGATTCACCAGATATTGCGCTGGTTTTGTTAGATGTCATTATGGAAAGTGATGAAGCAGGTCTTGAATGTGCGCAAGAAATTAGGCAAGTGTTGCATAACGAGACTGTCAGGATTGTACTTAGGACTGGGCAACCAGGTTCTATTCCTGAACATGAATTGATGCTGAAATATGATATCAATGATTATAAAACGAAGACTGAGTTAACAAAAGAACGACTTTATACTGTTATTACCGCGTCTTTAAGATCATATGAACACCTAATTAAACTCGCGAATATGGCCAAGAGGCTGTCGTCGTTTAATGAAGAACTGGAGCAATGTGTAGCCGAGCGCACTTATGAACTTGAGCAACGAAACATAGCGCTTGAATTGGCAAAACAAAAAATAGATGCGCAACAACAAGTGTTAGTGCAACAAGAAAAACTGGCATCCGTCGGGCAACTCGCTGCCGGCATTGCCCATGAAATTAACAATCCTTTGAGTGCCATTAGTAGTAATAACGAATTTATCTCTGAACATTTTACTAAGTTAAATGATGCTTGGGCGCGATTATGTATGGCGACGAGTGAGCATAATGAATTGGCAGGACTTGTTAAGGAAATAGAAAGGCAATTTGATTTACCTTGGATTCAAACTGAAAGTAAGGATTTGGTTAATGAAACAAAGCAAGGTTTAACGCGTATTGCACATATAGTTAGAGATTTGAGTGTTTTTACCAATTCAAGCCAACAAGTGAGCTCAGGTAATTGTATCCAAGATATTCTTGATGCTGTGATTATTAACTTAAATTTAGAACCTTCATCCTCTTTTGAGTTGATGGTAGAGTGCAAAGATTCGTTTAGTGCCGCTGCTGATTTATTAGGCCAAGCCATTGGCTGTATATTGATAAATGCTTTGGAAGCACAGTGTGATATGAATCATACCGTTCATGTTAAAGCGATACGCCGAGATGCCTTTTTAGAGATAACAGTGATAGATTCAGGATGCGGTATTAGTACTGAGCATATTCATCAAATATTCGACCCGTTTTATACATCAAAGCCGATTGGTTCAGCGACTGGTTTGGGGTTAACTATCGCAAATTCAATAGTTAAAAGTCACAATGGCACAATTCATGTTGAAAGTGAAGTTGGCTTTGGTAGTACGTTTATTGTCACATTACCGTTTTGGTAAATGCAGCTCAGCGCTCGCTTATCTCGCTATATTTTTTCAAAAAGTGTCGTCTTTTTTTATACGCCTCCGTCTTAAAGATGTAAAGACACTGAAATTACTTTAGAGGTAAAGCATGATTAAATTAGTGAGTTTTAAAATATGTCCTTTTGTTCAAAGAGTCACTGCGGCGTTAGAGGCCAAAAATATTCCTTATGAGATCCAATATATAAACCTTCAAGATAAGCCAGACTGGTTTTTGAATATTTCGCCTAACGGGCAAGTCCCAGTAATGGTGAGTGATAATGGCACTGCGATATTTGAGTCTGACGCCATTGTAGAATATATTGAAGATGAATATGGTCCATTAGAAGCGAATATAAGTAACGAGCAGCGAGCTCTAGATAGGGCCTGGAGTTATTTAGGTACTAAAAACTATTTAGCACAATGTGGCACCATGAGCAGTAAAGATGAAGAAACCTTTACAGCGCGTTCACAAAAGCTACGTCAAATATTCTCCAAAATAGAAGCGCAGTTGTCAGGTACAACGCAATTTTTTAAATCTGATGCTCTAAGTAATGTAGATATCGCATGGTTACCGCTTTTACACCGAGCCGCCATTGTTAAAAAATACACAGACTATGATTTTTTATGTGGTTTACCAAAAGCTCAGGCGTGGCAAAGTGCAGTGCTGGCGACCACGATTATGGATAATACGGTCTCAGATGACTTTGAATTTCAATTTAAAGACTTTTATCTGACAAATACTTATTTAGCAAACAACAGTCACGTAAATCAACCGAGTAACAGCAATTTAAGTGCTTGTTGTTAATTGTTATAAGAGGAGTGCCGTGCGGCACTTCTGCTCACCGATATTTTACGTGATTGGAGCACAAGGAATACTTTATGAACTTAGAAGCTATTTGGGCTGATTATCAAAGTAGCGTTAAGGCATTTTTGTACAAGCATATTTCAAACCCAAGTGATGTCGAAGACTTATTACAAGACATTCTGATCAAAACTTATCAAAACCTAGGTACAGTGAAAGATACGAAAAAAGTTAAATCCTGGGTATTCCAAATCGCGAATCATGCAATTATAGACTTTTACCGTAAACGAGCGACTATCTCTAAAATAAATGAACAGGTGCTTTGGTATGAAACAAATGAGGAAGATATCTATAGTCAACTTTCTCACTGTGTCACTGCATTTATTAACGGGTTACCTGACAGTGAAGCAAAGCTACTTACCGCAATTGATATTGATGGCATTTCACAGAAGGATTATGCAGCCTTAAACGGGATGAAATACTCAACATTAAAGTCACGGGTAAAAAAAAGCCGGCAAAATCTGAGCGAATTATTTAATCAATGTTGTGAATTATCGATAAATTCAAAAGGGGAATTAATCGATTTTGATAAGAGAGATAAAAAATGCTCATCCTGTTAAGCGCATTTTGTTAATCGCACTATTCGTTTACTTTATGTTAATTGTTTACGCCTCGAGACGCATAGGTAAGGCCACTTATCTATCACGGCTAACTCTCATCAGCACAGCATTCGTCTTGTAAAAATGCGATAACAGACAGTAATTTTTCATACTCAACAACACAGTAAAGTGTTCTACCCTCACGTCTTTGTTTAATTAACCCAGCAGAAGCTAAACTTGAAATATGGTGTGACAATGTAGAGCCAGGAATTTGTAAATCTTCTTGAACAACTCCAACAGCAATACCTTGTTCACCCGCTTTTACTAGCCGCTTAAAAATAGTTAACCGTGTTGGGTGGCCAAGTTCCTTAAGTGCTTTAGCAATCGTTTCTATTTCCAAAATAACACCTCAAAAATTCTTTATATTTCGATATTACTAGAAATGCATTGACAATGATACTGTTTCCTATATATTTCGATATAACTAGAATTGTGGAATTGTTTTTAATCATGAATATCACAGAAAATATGGTGTTTGAAGCACTGCACATGTTCGTTTTTCTGGCTATTGAGTTAACCGTACTATTTTTACTGATTAGCTATCTTGTTGGGGTACTTCAAGCGTATATCCCGCCAGATAAAATACGGGACATATTAAGTAGTAAAAATGGTAAGGGGTACATTATTGCAGGGTTTCTTGGCGCTATTACGCCTTTTTGTTCATGCTCAACTATCCCATTTTTAAAAGGGTTGCTAAGAGCTAAAGCAGGCTTTGGCACTATGATGGTATTTCTATTTGCCAGCCCCTTACTTAATCCAATTATTATCGGGTTATTTGCAGTAACATTTGGATGGAAAGTCACTGTTTTTTATTTTGTCATGGCTATGGGCGTGTCTGTGGTCGCAGGGTTTTTGTTAGAAAAGCTAGGCTTTGAGAAGTATATCCGTCCTGAAGCTTACGTCGAGCCTAAGATAAGTCGTTGTTCTGCGAGTGGTCGTAAGGAAAGTAAACCAGTAAACAAGTGGTTTGAAATATGGGTTGTGACATGGGCTGATTTCAAAAAAGTACTGCCTTTTTTAGTAGGAGGCATTGCGGTTGGTTCATTGATCTATGGCTTTATGCCTACTGAATTTGTAGTAAGAGTCGCCAGTGATGGCAACCCATTGGCAATACCCTTTGCTGCGATAATTGGGATCCCATTGTATATACGTGCTGAAGCAGTGATCCCATTAAGCGCAGCATTAGCAGCCAAAGGTATGGGATTAGGGGCGGTCATGGCGTTGGTGATAGGTAGTGCTGGAGCAAGCCTTACTGAAGTCGTGTTATTAAAATCTATTTTTAAAAATCAGATGATAGTTGCATTTTTAGTCGTGATTTTGTCAATGGCTGTGAGTGCAGGCTACTTATACTCATATCTTTTTTAATCGTGATATCTACAACAGGTTTAGAATATTCAAAATAGTCATATCAGTGAATTGAAGCTGGTATGCATAAAGTAGAGACAATAGGCGTTTGTTGCATGTGACGTATACAGCGAAACTGAAAGTTGTTTTACGTCTTTATCATAATAGCGACGTCTTATTGTTGTTAGTTATAAGTGTAAAGAGAGGATATATGTTTCAAACTACCCCAAAACATACCAATACTCGTCATAAATTCATAAAGAGCGATAGCAAGATGCTACAGCAAATTTATGGTACAGATGATGTTACACCTTATTGGATAGCTGATATGGATTTCCCTATAGCTTCTCCAATAACGAATGTAATGCAGCAATTAGTTAACCGTGAGCTGTATTCTTATGAATTCGATTCTCAAACTGTTTTTGAGGCTATTTCAACATGGAATAAAGAACGGCATAATCTTGATTTGAAGCCAGAGCATTTTGTACAAGTTCCAGGAGTACTAAGTGCCATTGCAATGTTGATACGTGATTTCACTCATGAAGGGGATGGTATTTTAATCCAAACACCCGTATACCACCAATTTCGTAGATTGATTGAATCAGCAGGGCGGCAGGTAATAAATAACCCTTTAAAAATTGAGGGTGACCAGTATGTTATTGATTTCGAAGATTACGAAGAACAGCTGAAAAGTGGAAATATAGCAATGATACTGTTGTGTAATCCACATAATCCAGTTGGTAGGGTATGGACTAAATCGGAATTACAGAAGCTTGTTTCGATTGCAAAAAAGTATAATACAACAATAATTAGTGACGAGGTGCATGGTGATATTATTTTTGACGGCGCGAGATTCACAAGTATTGCATCGTTAGATTATAACAATAGCTTAACAATTATCGGTTCACCTGCAAAAAACTTTGGATTAAATAGTATCTCAAATGGTTACATTTACAGTGATAATCAGATGCTACGAGAAAAAATTAGAGCAACGTCGAGTTCTATGTCGCTAGACCATGCAAATGCAGTAACTATGTATGCCACGATTGCAGCATATCAACATGGTCAAGAGTGGTTTGATGGATTTTTGAATTATACACAAACAACCCGTAACTGGATTGTTGACTTTATGGCCAAGCAGCTTCCCCAAGTTAAAACATTTTCACCACAAGGTACAAATCAAATTTGGTTTGATTTTTCTGGGTTGGGTTTGAAACCAAAACAATTAAAGGCGTTGTTAACTCTAGAAGCTAAAATAGCGTTAACACCAGGCACATGGTTTGGTGAGGAGGATGAAAATTTTTATCGTATGAACTTTGCATCTCCGTTAGAAAAGGTACAAGCTTCGCTTCAATTACTTAAATCTAAAGTGGGTTGAAGAATAGGTGATATTGAAGAGGGGGTTGCTAATTTTTGCATTTGCCTGAAATGAATCTCGACAATGCTGTCGGCTAAGTGGGCCATTGTTGGGCGGTAGGTATGTAGCTCATTTATTCTTTTAATTATAGAGTGATATAATGATGTACATCACAACCTCAGTTTGTGATGTACCCATATGTTATTGACAGAGCAATGTTTTACGTTGCTCTCGATTCATAAATGTCCACGCTATAAATCGACTTTGTTTTTGTCCTTGAGCCATTTTTATCACTTTAACCTCAACAGGTTGCAATTTATTTAGTGCTTTTTTGAGTGGCTGTAAATTGTCTTTGTTAGAGACTAATGACGTAAACCACACGCATTGCTGTGAAAAAAGCCTACTTTCATTGATCATTGTTTTAATAAATCGCAGTTCACCACCCGTACACCATAGCTCAGGTGCGTGCCCGCCAAAATTAAGTGTTTTTGGAGGGGTCTTTCCTAAGTTTTTCCATTTACGCTGAGTGCCTGCGCTTGCTGCTTTTTCGCTGCTATGGAACGGGGGATTACACATGGAGAAATGCAGCGTTTGATTTGGCATAATGACATTTTTGAAAATAAACTCTGCGTTAGGTTGATGAATGACTTCAATAGGTAATTTGTTTGCTGTACAAATTGTTTGAGCACTTTTCACTGCTTTTAAATTAATATCAGAGCCAATAAATTGCCACTTGTATTGCGCATTTCCAATGAGCGGGTAAATCACATTTGCGCCGGTGCCAATATCAAGCCCATATATTTGACAAAGATTGTCTTGCTTGCAGGTCATGTCACACTCTAACAGGTCAGCAATACCGTGAATGTAATCGGCTCTTCCTGGTACTGGTGGACATAAAAATTCGTCTGCTATATCCCAATACTTAACGCCGTAATGGTGTTGTAGCAGTGCTTTGTTTAGGGTCTTCACTGCAGTTTTATTCGCAAAATCAATGCTGGTTTCCCCTCGGGGTGTCACTATGGTGAACTGGGATAACGCAGGCAGTGTGGTGATCAAAGCTTTAAAGTCATAGCCCTGTTTATGTTGGTTTCTTGAATGCATATAAATTCTAGCTGTGTTTGATTTTTACATTATAGCGAAGTCATAGACATCTCGACTAGCACTGAATTTTCTTTATGTGTCGTTATGCAATTGATGGAAGTGAATTCAACTGGTACGATGAGAGGGGTTGATAATAATAATGATGAAATAATGATAAAACAAACCTCTTTATACTGCGAGTTAACAAACCAACAAACACTGCATTTAAGACATATTTATAAAGAAGGCGTAAACGGGCCTTGCATTTTTTTTATGCATGGTGCAGTTGAGAACGGCAAAATCTTTTATTCAGAAAAGAATAAGGGGTTGGCTCCTTACTTAGCAGAGCAAGGGTTTCATTGCTATGTTGCTGACTTAAGAGGACGAGGTAAAAGCCTGCCTGCAATCTCTAAGACATCGATGTATGGTCAGACAGAAGCGATCTTAGAAGATTTCCCAGCAATGCTTGCGTTTATTGAAAGTCATCATGGCAGTTTTCCTAAATACTGGGTTGCACATTCATGGGGCGGCGTATTAATGAATAGTTATTTTGCACGCTTTCCTGAGGTAATAAACAAGGTCGCATCATGTGTTTATTTTGGGTCAAAGCGCAGTTTATATAACCATCATATTAGTAAATATTTCCAGGCCAATTTATTGTGGTTTGGCCTCGCGCATTTATACACAAAAAAGTACGGCTTTTTACCAGCGAAAAAGTTGAAGTGGGGCAGTGACAATGAAACGCGTAAATCGCATCGACAAAGTGCTCTATGGGCAAAACGAGCCCCATGGGTTGATAGTGATGATGGATTTGATTACGCAAAAGTACTCAAAAATAAAGCGCTTCCACCGGTACTACATGTAGCTGGTGTTAATGACAAAGCCCTAGCTCAACCTGTTGATATTGAGAAATTTATTGATGAGTCGGGTTGCGGCATTCAAAAAATGACGATATACGGGCGAAAATATGGGTATAGCTTTGATTATGGTCATATTGATATGCTTACACATACGCTCGCCCATCAAGATCAGTTTAAAGACCTCATATCATGGTTTACTCAGTATTCTGAGCCGGAAGTAATTGTGACATAAGTTTTTCATAATGACGCCAGTTTGACCTTGGGGCTTGGTTTATAGGTTGGCGAACTTGAGATTTACTCAAAGTGTGCACTTTATGTCGAGCTTTATGAAACTCTAAACACTGAGGTTGAAAATCTTGATACATAAAATTCAAAACTTTCCGTATTTGCATAGTTGGATCGTCTAATAGATCTTCGTAACTTAAGCTATAGATGCTTCGAGGCACCATGGCTTTAAAATGATGCATGGTGTCGTCGTGGTATTGGGCATACAATTGGAATTCACTGAGAGAACAAAAATAGGGCTCGTTCTCAGCAAAGTGATTGCTAAATACTGACCAAGCAGTGGCATTGAAGCTACGAGTTAGGTGAATGATACGGGCCTCAGGAAACAATTTATAGATGAGCCCAATATTCTGAAAATTCGCAGGGAGCTTGTTTATTACAGTTTGTTCGCCGACACGATGCTTTTTGACTTCATCAATATAGAGTGCGCGGCAGTGGTCCAACACTGAAGTAGTCAAATTTTGTAAACATTCAGGAAAAGCTGATTCTGAGCGATGCATTAAAAAAGGAACTAGTTTATCACTAATAACTGTACTCTCTCCCATGCTCCCGATATTGCTATGTTGAATAAGCATCTGCTCTAATAGCGTTGAACCAGTTCTTGGTAGTCCTAGAATAAAGGTGGGTACAAATGTGGTTTTGACTTTGTCATTAGGGGATTGAAAAAAGTCACTGTTACAATGAGCTTTGATACTGTCAAAAAAGGGTTGCATATATTCGGTGCGAAAATCACAGTATTCTAATTGCGTACTATTTGCCAGCTTAAAATAATCAAACGCTTGGTTGAAATCATCTAGCCTGTGACAACATTTAGCTAGCGCATAATAGACCACCACTTTTAAGCGGTTGTTATCATATTCATTCAGCAATTCGTGTAAAGGCGTTAAATAGCCATCAAGATTTGCTTTGGGCGCTATCTGCACGAGTTCATAGAGCATAAAAGCGGTGACTGCGCCTTTTGGGCAGGTGATACCTTTTTCAAATGTACGTCTAGCGTTGTCGATGAAACCATGATCCAAATAAAATTGACCAAGCTGATAATGTGCTTGTGAATTATGCTGTGCGACGGTTAGTGTATATTCAAGCACTGTTTTGGCATCAACAGGTGAACCTGCTTCAATAAATGCGTCAGCAAGGGCAAACAATGGATCGAGCATTTTAGGGAGGTATTCACAAGCTCGTTTTAAATAATAAATCGCGCTATCGTATTCTTCTAAGCGCATACAAATCCGGCCCAACCCAAATAAAGCAGGCCCATTCTTTTGGTTCTCTTTCAAGACCGCCTTAAACATAAATTCGGCTTCTCGAAGTTGGTTATCGGCCAATAACTCGTTGGCTCTTTTAAGTAGTAGCATGTATTTTTTATAAACGGATATTCAATAGTTAGATAATAAAAATAAAAAGGCGAAATAGCTATTGCCATTTCGCCTTTGCTGCTGGGTTACAGTAAATTAGAACGTATATGTTGCTTTAACGTAATAGAAGCCACCATTAATCCCGTACGGAGAGGTTTCATAATACTTTCCACCCCAGTTATTATTCGGAATGCCTGTTGCACCCACAAAATCTAACTTTTCAGGCTCTTGGTCAAATAGGTTGTTTGCGCCGACACTGATACTCACTGACTCAGTTGCAAAATAGGTGACTTCAGCATCGATAGTTACAGAAGCATCAGCAATTTTTGCAGTTTGGTCGAAATCAACGTGTACGCCTTGATACTCACCAAAGTAGTTAGCACGTACGAATGAAGACACGGTTTCCCACTGCGAAGACCACGTAAATGATGAGCGGTGTTTAGGTAAGTCTTCTTCTAAGCGTTTTACTTTGAAGTCACCGGTAATTGCAGAAAACTTATCTACCGTAGTCTCATTCCAGTTGTAAGCAAATGCAAATGTTGAGTAACCATCTAATAAATCCATAGAGTAGTTTGCAACAACGTCTACACCCTGCGTCGTGGTATCAAAGTCATTGGTGAAAAAGCTTACTTGGGCTAATCCATCAACATTTGGTACGCCAGCCGCTTTAAGTGCTGTTTTGTCTGCCTGTGTCAGCTCAATCTTTTCTGATTGACTAATACGGTCAGTTACTTCGATGTTGTAGTAATCTACTGTTAAGAATAAATCACCAGATTGGTAAACGGCACCAAACGTATAGCTTTGCGATTCTTCTGGTTGTAGTTCACTACCACCAAGTTGCACTGCGATCGGATTTGTCGGTGGTAATAAAGCTGAATCAACTAAAACTCCACTGCTTAAGTTGGTTTGTACGTTACTTACATTTGCTTGGCCAACTGTGGGTGCTCTAAAACCAGTACTGATTGAACCTCGCAGAGATAAGTCGTCGGTTGCTTGATATTGTGCAGTTACTTTGTAGTTTGTGGTAGAGCCAAATGAATCGTAATCTTCATAGCGCAGTGCCCAACCCATCAAAAACTCGTCAGTAAAAGGTGTTTCAATATCGATATACGCGCCGTAGTTACGACGGGTAAATACACCTGCTGCTGAAGGCTGGAATCCTGGGAAGCCATTTGACCCAATACCAAAACCTTGTTGTGTTAATGGGCCTGGTAAGAATGAGGCTTCATCACCTGAAACGACTTCGAACGACTCCTCATGCCACTCAAGACCAGCCGCAACGTTGACTTCATAGGCTAAATCGAAATCGTAGCCTTTTGAAATATCAGCATTAAAATTCTTTTCTAGTTGAATATATTTACCTGGGCTGAAATCTTGTGGGCTATCTGGGCCTAAAGATGCATTCACTGTGTTAGTAATAAAATACCGTGATTCATTGCGTCCCACAGAGCCGCTTAAGTCGAAATATGCACCTTCAAAGTAACCTTCATCGATTTCACCTTTTGTACCAACAGTGAAAGAGGTATCTGTTATGTTACCACCAAAAAACGGCGTGAAACCAGCCGGTAATACTTGGTTAAATGCAAAACAATTGGCAGCAGTCAGTGAATCTAACGCAGCTTGATCAGGTAAACCATTACTGCCAATTTCGACAACAGGGCAGTTTAATTGTTGATCATAGCCATCGAGTGAGCCAACGAGTATGGTAGGCATTGCGGCATCCCATAACTTTTGTTGTTCAACATCATTAGGATCGCGGCGTGAAGGTGTGCCATTTACATTACGTATCACACCTCCGTATACACCTGGGCGAGTTGTTGGGTTACGATAGTAAAATCCACCTCGTACATCTCGTTCAGAGTAGTTACCAAACATATAAAATTGGTCATTGTTTGATAAGTCTAAACCGACATTAGCAAATAAAGAGATATCATCATTAATTTCAGGTGCACCCCAAACTTGGGCTGGGTCTCGAACGCCTTCTAAGCCTGCCGAAGCAAATGCTGCCGCATCAGGGCGTTGTACGCTGCGACTCGTTGGATCGGCTTCTTTGTATTGGAAACTTAAGTTCGCGAAACCGTCATCAGAAAAGGGTAAACCAACGTTACCTTCGTACGTTGTTGCGTCACCGTCTCCTTCGAAGTATTGACCTTTCTTAACTGAGAAACTGCCGCCTTCAGATGCATCTTTTAAAACAAAGTTAATTACACCTGCAATTGCATCAGAACCATATTGTGCAGCTGCACCGTCACGTAGAACCTCAACTTGTTTCAGTGCAATACTGGGTATCGTTGAAATATCTGGTCCTTGGGCTCCATCATTGATGCCACCGCCCAAAAATGCAATAACAGATGAACGGTGACGACGTTTACCATTCAATAAAATGAGCGTGCTATCGGCTGGTAAGCCACGTAAGTTCGCCGGACGTACTAAAGAAGCGGCATCACTAATTGGATTTTGGTGAACATTTAGCGATGGCACGGAGCCTTTTAGTAACTCAAGCATATCATCGCCACCACCTTTTGATAGTTCCTCGCCACCGATGATGTCGATTGGAACTGGTGAGTCACCAACCGAACGAGGCGCAGCCCGAGAGCCAACGACGGCAATTTTTTCTATTTTCTTGTCGGTTGCTTCATCCCCCTCCGCAGCGATAGCTGACGTTGACATAATGCCCATTGTGGCAGTTGAAGCTAGCGCGTACGTTAAAGCACGGCTTACCTTATTTAATTGTAATTTCATCCTGTTTCCCCAGTTGTTCTATTGTTGTCATAAGTTAAATAGAGCTCGGTATTATTATTTGAGCTTCTGAATATATACATATCATTAACTTAGGATGCAAATTAAATTTGCATCTTTTCAAACTTAGCAGTGTTTTTAATAAAGGCAAATATTTTGATAAGTTTATGTAATTAAATGAGGTTTTTGGTTGTTTTTTGAACTTTTCATCGAGGGGAATCAGTATTTTTCTAAAGGTTTAGTTAGATTTCTCCAATATTTCACTCTTTTGAACGCTTATTATCCATGCTTTTCGAGCGACACGGTACTCATCCCATACACAAGGACAGCAACTGCCGCCCCCACAGCAATCATCAGAACGTGGCTTGATTGGTTCTGGAAGGGGAGTATCAATATTTTGATTATTAAGCTCAGACATAATGCGTGCAGTAATTAAGACTAAAATCACATAGTAACATAGGTCTTTCTTTTGCTACACTGTCTTCATTATACATACGTGTTTATAAGTGATAATGCGCCTAATTAGAGTAGTTCATAAGGCTCCGTTGAGAGTTGCAAAAATAACAAAGCGAAAACAACAAGTGCGCTTGAGGCGTACAATGTTGGCTCTTAAAGGTGCTTTAGCTCAAGAAAAGCAAGAGACAAAAGAGATGCTCACAATCTATAAACGCTATACGATGGGGGAAGGAAATAAATCAGACTTAAAGGTGGCGAATAAGCAGCTCGTCGATATTTTGAAAGGGCTTGGTCTTGGTGTGTTTGCTGTTTTACCGTTTGCGCCTATTACGATTCCATTGATCGTAAAATTAGGACAATGGGTTGGTGTTGATGTATTACCGAGTTCTTTTTCCGTCAATAACAAGTCAAATCATAACCGTAAATAAGTGATCTCGAACGCGTAACTTGGTATTCTAAATTTAGAATTTACCAGATAGAGAGTATTATGCGCGGATTACTTGTCCACTCTGATCAAGGAACACCCTTACACTTTGTTGAGAAAGCCCAATTAGACAATTGGCTAAACAACCAAACTCAATATGTTGCGAATGTAGTTAATGCATGTCGCAGTCAATCATCACCAGTATTTACCATTACAGATGTGAATAGCAGCGAATTGCAGTTGGTCCTGTGTGTAGTGGATGAACTGGAAAGCATGTGGTTAGCTGGAGATCTTGCTAAGCAATTACCGAAAGGTCAGTATCAAATTCAAGGAGCACATGAGTTTGTAGAGCAACAGGCGCTTAGCTTTATTCTCGGTGCTTATCAGTTCTCAGCTTATAAATCGTTACCTAAAATAGAGGCGTGCTTAGCAGTCAGCGACGCGGCAATATTTAAGAAAGTATATCAACAAGCTGAGTCAATTTACTTAGTTCGAGACTTAGTGAATACACCAGCGGCAGATATGATGCCTCAGCATCTTGCTGAGACAATGATTGAGCTAGCAGAGCGCTTTGATGGGCAGTTTAACGAACTGATTGGTGATGAGTTACTCGAACATAATTATCCGACTGTGCATATGGTTGGACGTGCAAGTGATAACAAGCCACGGTTGCTAGATTTGGTTTGGGGGAATGAGTCGCATGCAAAACTCACCCTAGTGGGCAAAGGCGTTTGTTTTGACTCGGGTGGCTTGGACTTAAAACCAGCTGCTGGTATGCGCAATATGAAAAAAGATATGGGCGGAGCTGCTCATGTTATCGGTTTAGCACAAATGATTATGGCTGCTAATTTACCGGTACGCCTAAGAGTGTTAGTACCTGCTGTTGAAAACGCGGTGTCACGCAATGCATTTAGACCAGGTGATGTTATTAAAACGCGTAAAGGTATTACTGTAGAAATTGATAACACAGATGCTGAAGGGCGTTTGATCTTGTGTGATGCACTCGCAGAAGCGCAAAATGACAAACCTGACTTGTTAATGGATTTTGCGACACTGACGGGCGCGTGCAGAGTTGCGTTAGGTACTGAGTTACCAGGCTTTTTTAGTACAGATCACACTGTAGCAAGTGGGCTTGTTGAACAGGGGTTACTTAATCAAGATCCCGTTTGGCAGCTGCCTTTGTTTGATCAATACAAAGGATTATTTAAAAGTGAAATAGCTGATATTTCTAACTGTGGTTCAACCCCATTTGGTGGCGCTATCACGGCTGCACTGTACTTAAAAGAGTTTGTTGAACCTGCACAAACACCTTGGGTACATTTTGATGTGATGGCTTGGAATGTTCGCTCATTACCGGGTCGTCCAGCAGGTGGGGAAGGGTTAGGCTTACGTGCAACCTTTTCTTATTTAGAAAAACGTTATTCGGCATAATATTGCAAGAGTGTGGTGATCCACACATCGCACTCTTGCGCTTCTATATCTTGTGCTCAAGGTATAATTCAAAGCGGTAAACATAGTCTTGTTGTCTATGTTTTCGGATCCAAATAAATAGTCGCGTTAACCAGCTCTGCTAGGTCAGCCTAACTTAAGTCTGTACATTACCATCAAGTATATATGATTCGAAGAGAATAGGGACACCAAAGGCTAAAGGGACCATTTGCTTTGTAGAGCGAACAGTTTAAATAAAAATTCCAAGACTATTGTAAGCAGAGCCTTTACCAATAATGAGTAAATATTGGTAAAGGGTATACCTAACTTTCAGTTATTTCGCTGGAATATTTTCTAATATCGCTTTCATTTGCTGCCAATATAGGCCAACGGTATCAATTTTCACCTTTTCGTCAGGTGAATGGGGGAACTTGATAGTTGGACCAAAAGATATCATATCCATTTCGGGATAAGGCTTTTTGAATAATCCACACTCAAGGCCGGCATGGATCACCATGATATGTGGTTTTCTTCCGTAAATACCTTCATACACATCGCGGAAAATATGCAGTATTTTCGAGTCAGGCTCAGGTTTCCAACCCGGATATGCGCCTGAAAATACGATGTTGGCGCCAGCTAACTCTGCCAATGAATTTAGGTGCCCTTCAACGTCAGAGCGACCTGAGTCGATTAAAGAGCGAATTAAGCACAGCACTTCGAATTCGTCGGTACGTGTATTGATCACACCCATGTTAAGTGATGTCTCAACGACACCAGCAATATCGTCACTCATTCTGATCACGCCATTAGGACATGCATTCATAAGCGCTAAAACTCGCTGCTTAGTTTCGTCGCTCATTGGTAATTCAGTGGAGGATGAAGGTGTGCAGTCGAACGTTAAAGTTGTTTCGATAGAGGCAAGTTCTTGCGAGATAAGTTGAAGGTATTCATCGACGGAAGTTTCAAAAGCAGTAAGTTGAGAGGTCGCGATCGATATTTCAGCATAAGCTTCTCGTGGAATCGCATTTCTTAATGAACCGCCTTTAAAGCTAATGAGCTGAAATGGGGTGCTCTGAACATGGTTCTTTAAAAAACGTGAAAGCAACTTATTAGCATTGGCACGACCAGTATGAATATCGACACCTGAATGGCCTCCTTTGAGTCCTTTTAAAGTGAGTGTAACAATGGTTTGGTGTTCACTAGCCTGTACTCTGTCAATTGGTAAGGTGATCGTAGCATCTACGCCACCGGCACAGCCCATGTAGATTTCACCTTCTTGTTCTGAATCGGTATTTAATAATATTTCGCCTTCTAGATAGCCAGCTTCTAAGCCAAAGGCACCCGTCATACCTGCTTCTTCGTCGATCGTCAGCAGCACTTCAAGAGGGCCATGATTTATGTCATTTGCAGCAAGTACAGCTAGGCAAGATGCCATTCCCATACCATTGTCTGCGCCTAGGGTTGTGCCAGTTGCAGTAACCCATTCTCCATCAACATATGGACGGATCGGGTCTGTTGTGAAGTCATGATCAACATCGTCGTTCTTTTGTGGAACCATATCAATATGTGCTTGTAAAACAACCGGTGTGATATTTTCCATGCCAGATGTAGCTGCTTTTCTGATGAAAACATTACCAGTAGGGTCTCTTCGAACGTCCAGACCTTGCTCATTTGCCCAGTTAATAATGAATTGTGCAAGCGCTTCTTCATATTTTGATGGATGTGGAATAGCGCAAATTTGATCGAAGAACTGCCAAATAGCCTTTGGTTCAAGTTGAGCGATTTCAGTGTGTTGGGTGAACAAGGTTGTCCCCTTAAGTGAGTAAAGTTTTTATTATTTTACCACTGGATTAGGGGACAAAGGAATAACTTTATTGACATGCCTTTACAGCATGCTCTATTAGCTGTAGGCCCGTTTTATCGGTATCAGGCAGTTTGGCGTCACTTATATTAATAGGGGTTGTGCGCTCACCCCACTTAATGTAGCTTGCCGCCCATGTTAAGCCTGCGCCAAATGCTGCAGACATAATATTACTATGTGGCTTTATCAAACCCTGCTCTACAGCTTCACATAATGCAATGGCAATCGTCGCAGCCGAGGTATTACCGTATTTATCGATGTTAACCATGACTTTGTCATCGTTTATATCAAGGCGTTGTTGCATTGCCTGGATAATTCGTAAGTTTGCTTGATGCGGAACCAGAACATCGATATCAGATAAGGTTAATTGAGCTTGATTTAGCACGTCATCACATGCTTCACTCATGCCTTTTACAGCGCGTTTAAAGATTTCACGACCTTCAAAAAGTAATTCAGAAGGGCCTGTTGGATTATATTTATTCATATCGGTACCATAATTTTCGATGTGAAGAATATTGCGATCAGTGCTATCGCATCCGGTTTTAGACCCTAACAGACCGCTAGGTGTTTCGCTTGCTTCAAGCACAACAGCGCCTGCACCATCGCCAAAAAGGACCGCACTATCACGTTTTGCCCAATTGACATACCAAGTCATGCGCTCTGCTGCAACAACGACCGCGCGTTTAATCATACCAGCTTGAATTTGCGCCGTCGCATTTTGTATAGCATACAAAAATCCAGAGCATGCGGCATTGGTATCGCATGCTGCTGCGCCTTGTGCCCCAATGTTTTTTTGTACCAAAGATGCGGTATTAGCAACCATCGTAGATGGTGTGCAAGTGGCCAGTAATACCAGGTCGATATCTGAGCCATCGATACCAGCACAGGCTAGCGCATGTTGACTGGCTACCGTTGCCAATTCAGCGGTGCTTACATGACTGACGCGACGTTCTTTAATGCCCGTTCGAGTTGTTATCCACTCGTCATTAGTCTCGACTATCTGACTGATTTCGTCATTAGTAATGGTTGCTGGAGGAATGCATTTCCCCCAGCCCGTAATTTTGGCATAAATCATAATTGTTCTCTATTCTTGTCTGACCAGTCGGGCTAACCCGCATTTATAGCAAACATTGCTTTTCAAAGCCAGTTGATATTGTTAAGCATATAACTGTGAACTAAACTTTCAATACTTTAGTTAAACTGTCCCGCTTATTTGTTATGACGACAAAAATATCTGAGTCTTTACTTGAACATTTGGTTGAACTTGAACGCATCTTATTAGAACCAAGTGTAAGGCAGTCAGTGAATAGGTTAGATCAGCTACTTAGCCCTAATTTTCACGAAATATCAGCCAATGGGTTAATGTTTAATAAAGCGCATATAATGTCTAGGCTACCCAGTGAGAAAGTGCCACAGTTTTATAATCAGTCATTTATAGGTCAAATGTTGAGTGCTGATATAGCGCAGCTCACTTATCACGCGGCATATCGGCACAGTGCTAGAGCACCCTTGCATTATTCGATTAGAATGTCGATATGGAAAAAGGTCGCTGAGCAGTGGCAACTTATTTATCACCAAGGAACTCCTTGCCCAGAGTTTGCACTACAATACGAATAGTACTTTATTTGATCTAACACATACCATTCATAGACTATCGCTTGTTATTTGTCATGAGTTAGTTAAAGTGACGAGCTTAATTCGTTATCTGGTTTTGCAAATAGGCATGATAGTATTTTCACCTAACTCTTCAATCGGTCGATTACTTTTACTGAGAACAATCGCGATTGCGCTACAACTAATAATGGTGTTAAGCGGGGCTTACTTTTTTAACAAAGAAATTACTTTGCTACCTGCGTTTATTGTCATTGGTATTGAATCTTTATTTCAATTAGTCAGTGTCTATGCCTATCGCAATACCAGTGAAGCGGCACCTACAGGTATGTTATTTCAATTACTGGCTGATCTGTTGTTCTTAACCGTCTTATTATCGCTGTCTGGTGGCGCGAGTAATGCCTTTGTGTCTTTATTACTGTTGCCAATTGTTATTGCGGCCGTCACTGTACCTAAAAAGTATGTTGTTATTGTCGCAGGTTTAGCATTAGCAAGTTATGGCTATTTATTTGCCACTATGCCAAGTCATCATTTACATCATATGGACATGCATCAACATTTAACAGGCATGTTGGTCAATTTTGTTTTCAGCGTTATTGTGATTGTTGCAGTCGTAATGGCGTTAGTAAATCAAATTCAAAACAAAGAACATAAACTTGCAAAAGCACGAGAACAACAACTAAAAAGTGAGCAAATTATGGCATTGGGCAGTGCAGCGGCTCAAGCAACACATCAATTGGCAACACCCATCGCGAATTTAAATCTCTTGTTTGAGGAGGTTCAGGAGGATATGCCTGAGCATCCCGCTATTGCAGATATTCAAGTCGCGCTTACGCAATGTAAAACTCAACTAAATAGTTTTAGACGACAGACGGAGAATTTTAAAGAAGGTACTTCTGATAAAGCTAAATTGGTTTCGGAAGTCTTGGCGGAGCTTGTGACGTTAATGGCGCTTCAGTACCCAGAGCAAAAACTTGAATGCTCTGATGAAACTGGTAGATTAATGGTCAGCTCTGACCCGATGTTGATCCCCGCAATATTGAATATTTTGAGCAATGCAGCCCATGCTAATCAGCATAATGCTCATAGCACTATTGTATTATCGAGTAAAATACAGCAAAGCCGTTGGCAATTGACCATTGTGGACAATGGCAAAGGCATTGACCCGCAAAAACTCAGTGAGTTGGGTCACGAAATTGTACAAAGTGATGATGGAATGGGGATTGCGTTGTTACTTTCTCACGCTACATTTGAACGGTTAAATGGAAGCCTAACAATTGAAAATCATATGAGTTTAGGGGCTCAAACACGCCTTTTACTCCCTGCAAAATTAGCCAAATAATGAAAAAACTAATAATTATTGAAGATGATATCGCCTTTTCAAACACGTTAGCCCGTAGATTAAGTAAATATGGCTTTGAATGTGCAATTGTGAATGAGGAATGCAAGGTTTTACTTACCTGTGATGAGTTTATGCCTGATTATGTATTGTTAGATATGAAATTGACAACGCAATCAGGCTTGCATTTTATTGAACCAATTAAAGCACGATTACCGAATTGTAAACTGGTTCTTTTGACAGGGTTTGCCAGTATTGCCACCGCAGTTGAAGCAGTAAAATTGGGGGCCGATGATTATTTGACGAAGCCAGCAGATACCCAAGTTATATTACAAGCGTTAACAGGTCAGATCCCCAAAGGAAATACGAACACCGAAGAGGTGATTATGTCACCAGAGAGGTTGGAGTGGGAACATATTCAGCAGGTTCTCAAAAATAATGCAGGAAATATTTCACATACTGCGCGGCAATTGAATATGCATCGACGTACGTTGCAACGGAAACTACAAAAGAAGCCGGCACCAAGATAAATCAAATTAAAGTGAGAGAATGTTGGGTTGATCACGGTCTGTTTATTAACTAAATTAAAATAATAGTGCGTAAGAGATACGAGACATGGAGATACTTGAACTTAATTATTGGGCGGTATTACTTGCTGCTTTATCTACATTTATGTTGGGTGGGATATGGTATTCATCTTGGCTTTTTGGACAAATGTGGATGGAGGGGTGTGGCTTAACAGAACTAGACCTAAAAAATAGCGACCCCAAACTGATATACGGCGTTGCAATGTGTTTATCACTGGTCGTATCTTTTTCGATGGCACTGCTTCTAGGTAAAGATCCGACATTTTGGAGTGCGGTTGTATTCGGCTTATTAACAGGGCTTGGCTTTGTCACTGCGGCGTTTGGAATTAGCTATATTTTCGAGCAAAGACCACTCAAACTTTTGTTGGTTAATGGCGGCTTTCATACGGTTCAGTTTATACTCAATGCTGTTGTGTTAAGCCTTACTGGATAAAATTAATGGCAAAACCGAATAAATCAGGACCGACACGAACGGTTGATATCTTTTGTGCAAAATGTAAAGCCACTCTGTTTAAATATCGTAAAGGAGGGAAGGGGGCATTGGTAAAGTGCTTTATTGAGCGAATATCAAAAGACTTTACACATGATCAAGTGCACTGTCCTGAATGTGATACTCTTTTTTCTCGGCAAACTTTGATCCGTGGCACGCCAGCATTAAAAATAATTGGGGGTAAAGTGACGTTTAAGTGAAGCGGACAATTGCCCTGTATTTAACATGCTTAAATGGTAGGATTGCCCGGTTTTGTGCTGTTTCAACGATTGAAAATAACCCTTCCCATGGACCGGGCCAGTCAGTTTGGGTGACTTTTATTGTCGATATTATTGTATCGGCTGCACAGATGGAAAAGACATGATCGATTTATTGTTTGATGTTATTGGTATGAGTGGTACTGGGTTAGTAGTTGGCGCATTCTTTATGTTGCAATTGGGAAAAGCAAACCCAGAGAGCCTCACTTATAATCTGATGAACTTATCAGGCGCCATTCTTTTACTTATTAGCTTATGTTACAACTTTAATTTGGCCAGCTTCGTCATTGAGATATTCTGGATTGCGGCTTCTTTGATAGGCCTATATAAGTACTTTAAAGCCAAACAGTCTACAGCAACAGCTTAAATATCAATAAACTCCGCTAAAAGCTTGCACAGTTAGCCATCGCTTGTATTATTAAAGTAGAATTGGTTGCTGTGCGGTGGTTTCTCTATATTGCGAGCAACATTCTTGCAATATAGAGAATGTGATGAAAAATAAATTAGTATTGTTTATAACTGGGTGTGTTTTTTCACTTTCAAGCTTTGCTCAGACGGATCCTGACGAGGGGCTATTTGAATTATCTTTTGAAGAATTGCTCGATGTAAACATTAGTTTAGCTACCAAAACCGCAGAAACACGCGCAAGCGTCCCCTCGAGTATCACTGTTTTCAATCAACAGCATATTTCTTTATTAGGTGTAAATAGCGCCTATGAATTAATGAATTTTGTGCCAGGCTTTCAATCTACTCGGGGTGATTGGGTTGGTGCAGTTCCAAAAGAACACACACGCGGTGTTTATTTAGACAGTGGCAATGTATTAGTCATGATTAACGGCCTTCGGCTAAATGAATCATCGTTTGGTAAAGCCTCTGTGTACATGCCTTTTATTCCTGTTGAAATTATTGAACGCGTTGAGTTTATACGCGGCCCTGGTTCGGCTTTGTATGGTAGTAATGCATTTCTAGGCGTCATGAATGTTGTTACAAAACAAGATGCGAATCAAATCTCGGTTGCGCTGGGAGAGCAAGGACATGTAGAAGGGAGTGTTAATCTGTTTAAGCAACTGAATGAAGAGATTGATGTATATGCCAATTTATCATGGCAAACACGCAATGGTGAGCGTTACATGCCTTTTAATGTGCGTGATCCTATAGAAACACATTTTGTTGAGTTGGGGATGAAATGGCAAAATGGACGGCTTTCTATACATCATAATCGAACTAAACTTCGGGAGTTTGTAAATTTAGCTGGCTGGTCGGTAGGGAATGAACACAATAGCGAAAATATTGCGTTTAATTTGACACATCAATGGTTAAGCAATGAAAAGTGGCAGGTAACCAGTGATGTTCAATTTATTGAGCATGAAATAATAAGCAATGGCTTAATTGCACCCGCCGAGTTATTGGGTTTAGAGAGTGACTTTTTTGTAGGTCCAGCTTGGCAAACACAAGATGCCACCATTAAGTTAGATGCTTCTTACACATTTGATGCTGAACTTGTATTGAACTTTGGCGCTGAATATTCGGAAGAAGAGCAATCGAAAGCTGGGATCAGGACAAGCTATTTCGATTTTGAACGTGGCGATGTTTACGTTGATAAACCGTATGATCAAAATGGATTAACGACGGTCTACGATTACGATGCTTTTAGTGGTCTGTTACAATCATTTGATTCATATGCGGTTTATGGTCAAGTTAAGTATGGTATTACCCCTCATACGACGTTATTTTTAGGGGCTCGATTTGATGAGGTGAAACACATTGATAATAAGCTCTCACCTCGGTTAGCGATTATTTATAATATTTATGAGCACCATACCGTAAAGCTTCAATATGGGGAGTCATTTAGAACGCCTGTGAGTAACGAGTTGAATTCAAATGACGATGTCACCATTGGCAATCCAAACTTAAAATCTGAATATGTTAAAACAACGGAGCTGGTTTGGCATGCCCAGTATGATTCGTGGCAGGCTGACGTGGTTGTATTTGATAATGAACTAGAAGACTTTATCAACCTAGTACCGATTGATGCAGAGCAAGGTCGTTTTACTTTCGATAATGTGTTTGAAACAAGTATGCAGGGTGTGGAGCTCAACGGTAACTTCAATTTGTCGAACAACACATGGTTTGAACTAGGCTATACACAATTATTCGATGAACCGTTTAATGCCAGTTTTAAACGCTTTGGTGCATTGGCATTAACACATCAGTTCTTAGATTTTCAATTGAGTCTTAATGCAGTTTGGCGTGATAGCGTTTTTGTTGAATCGCTTGATCTGAGCGTTTCTCCACATTTTAATCAATCGGCCTATTTTGTTTTTGGTTCAAGTGTTACTTGGCAATTATCACCTGTCCAGTCGTTGCAGCTAAAGGCACAAAATCTATTTGATAAAGGCTATGTTGTATTTGACCCTAGAATGCTTGATGGACAGCTTCCTGCAAAAGGACGGAACTTGCGTTTACAATACAGCTATACATTTTGATTTTAAAGCGAATATTCAGTTTTAATTCATACATAAACCTGCCAATCTAGATACCTATTGATATCAATTTCCCCAGTGTTGTGCCGCAACTTATAAGAAAACTTTGATCTAAAACAAAGAAAGAATAATTATATCTACAATGCAAATCTAAATGAAAATAATTATTGAATGCACCTTCTTTATTGGTTAGTATTTCGCGCGGTGAAACAATCTAATAAAAAAAGATGGGATAATTGTGAAAAATATTAAAAATATTGCGTTAACTTTAGTTTGTACTGCGGTACTAGCTGCATGTAGTGGTGATGATGGAAAAGATGGCACAGTTGGAACCGCTGGTGTTCAGGGTGAACAAGGCGTTGCCGGTGTCAGTAATTTCGTGACAGCACAAGATGTTGTTAACACAAATGCGCAACATGCATATGCAGCATTTGCCGATTCACTGATCGCAGCTAAATTTTTACAAGAAAAAGTTAATGAATTAGTTCAAAACCCTACCGAGGCTAATTTTACTGCGGCGAAATCAGCATGGTTAGCAGCGAGAGAACCTTATGGTCAAACTGAGGTATATCGATTCCGTGAAGGCCCTATCGATGCGTTAACAAAAAATGAAGCCGGTGAATGGGTGCTTGTCGATGGTGAAGGTCCAGAAGGTGCAATTAATGCGTGGCCTTTAGCTGAAGCTTTGATTGATTATACGATTGATATGGATGGTAACGAAGGTCGTGGCAACGCTGCTGTCTATCAAAATGGTGGAAATATTATTCATGACGTAACGTCATTCCCTGTTATCACCAAAGCACTTCTACAAGAAAAATTTGAATTAGATGGGGAAGAAGCTAATGTCACTTCAGGTTACCATGCAGTTGAGTTCTTACTTTGGGGGCAAGATTTAAACGCTGATCTTACTTATACCGCAAACCGAGATTACACAGCTGGTCACCGCCCTGTTACTGATTTTTATACCGCCGCAACCATCCCAGCTGATGAAGCAAATGGCAGAACATGTACATCTGGTGAACAAGGTGCACAAGATGCTGTATGTGAGCGCAGAGCACAATTTCTAACTGCAGCAGCTGATTTGCTGGTGGATGATTTGCAAAACGTTGTTAACGCATGGAAACCAGGGTCTGGCTTTCACTATAGTGAATATACAAAAGCAGAAAATGTTGATAAGAGTCTAGCATCGATGTTTGAAAGTATGGGTCGCTTGAGCTTCGGTGAGTTAGCGGGTGAGCGTATGAGCATTGCGGTTCGAACTGATAGTCAGGAAGATGAACATTCGTGTTTTTCTGATAATACACATAGAGATATTTGGTTAAATGCAAAAGGTGTTCAAAATCATTATTCAGGTTCTTACACCAAAGTCGATGGTGAAGCACTTATAGGTGCCAGTATTCATGATCTGCTTGTTGTAAAAGGGCATCATGAACTAGCAAATGAGCTTCGTGCAGCTTTTGAAGCAACGATGGCGACGGCTTCGGTGATTGATAACACAGCTAAGCTCGGCATGTCTTTTGATGTTCAAATACAAAATGAACAAAATAAGCAAGATGTCTATGCGACGATTCAAGCGCTTGTAAAGCAAACAGAATTGATACAAAAAGCGGTTGATGCGCTTGGCTTAGAAATTGATAACTCACTTAAAGGTGATACGGAAGAAGATATCTAATACATATCCTTTAATTTCTATAGTGGCTGATGCAACGTCAGCCTTTTTCAGTTTTCTGCATTGCAATTTTGCATTGGAGAAGTAGGGGCACTGAAGATGAATTTTTTAAATAAATATAACTATATAGCGGCATTGTTAGTCACTATTTTGCTGTCGGCGTGTGGCGGCGGTTCGAGTGAATCAAGTAATCCAACCACAGGCACACCGCCAGATACCAGTACACCACCAGATACCGTTCCAGATACGTCAAATCACGCATTTTCAATTACCGCAAATGATGGGTTACCACCATTATTAACAGATAAAGCAGATAAGAATGAGCATTTATCGGCGGGTGTTGCAACGACAACAATCCAAAACAATGATGCTTATAGCCAAGCTATTCCTGCAATTGTGCAACAGCCAGAGCGTGATGCTGTTTTTAAAGCTGGAGATCATACATTTAGAAGTAATCATGATGGCGAAGGTCCATTGTTTAATAATACGAGCTGTCAAGGTTGCCATATCAAAGATGGCAGAGGCGAGGTGCCGTCATCGAGTGACGAGCCAATGATGAGCATGTTTTTAAGGGTGGGGGATTCAAAAGGTCGTATCGATCCAATTTATGGCGACCAGATCCAAGTGTTTGGCGTAATTGAAGGTAAATCAGGACCTATATTAGCCAAATATCAAGGCGCGATTAACGAAGGCTTATCCTACGGTGAAGCATATACTTGGGTTGAATATGAAACACAACAGGGTGAATTTTCAGATGGGGAGAGTTACACACTTAGAAAACCCATCTATAAAGTGAAAGATTTGGCATATGGGGATTTTAATGAAGATGTCAGGCTTTCGGCTCGAGTGACGCCACATGTATATGGCTCAGGCCTTATAGAAAGCATTCCTGAATCGTCAATTCTGGTCTACGCAGATCCAAATGACAGTAACAACGATGGTATATCGGGTCGCGCTGCATATACATCGCAACCTATCACTGGCGCTCGCGAGTTAGCAAGGTTCGGACAGAAGGCCGTTACAGGGTCGATACTACAGCAAATATCAGGTGCGTATCGCGGAGATATGGGGGTGACCAGTAGCCTAAATCCTGAAGAGCCGTGTACGAATTTGCAACCAGCGTGTGATCAGCAAGCATTGCGAGAAAATAACAGGCACCACAATGGTGTAGATCTAAATAATATTGACTTAGCACAAGTTGAATTTTATAACCGAACGCTAGCTGTGCCTAAGCGTAGAGGGTTCGACGAAGCGAGTAATACATGGAACTCAGACGTATTAGCAGGAAGAGGTTTGTTCTATAAAGCTAATTGCCATAGTTGTCATGTACCACGCCATAAAACCGGTAAGGCGCTCGGTAGTGTTTTAGGAGATGTTGACTTGCTACAAATCAAAGAAACTAAAACCAATATTACCGCACTTGAGGACTTAGTGATTTATCCTTACACAGATTTGTTATTGCATGATATGGGGGGGTCCTGTGATGTTACTCGAGAATTGGCGTCGGGTGAAAGTTGCACTAGTGGTGAGCAGTGTGTGTATGTCCAGCGATGTGACGGGTTAGCCGATGGACGTCCGGAGGGAGATGCAACAGGAGTAGAATGGAAAACCCCGCCTTTATGGGGGATCGGTTTAGTGAAGACGGTTAACCCTAAAGCGACTTTTTTACATGATGGTCGGGCATTGACAATTGAAGAAGCGATTTTATGGCACGGCGGTGAAGCGCTTGCGGCTCAAAAAAGCTATATCAACATGACTAAAGCAGAGCGCTCAAACTTACAGGCATTTTTGAACTCGTTATGATAATAAGACGTAACTATCGACTAAATATGCGGATTATTATCGGCGTCATACTGTTCGTTGGTGCTGCTTTATATAAAGTAGCGGAATCCTTTGATGATACGCCGCAATTTAGCGCGAGTGAGTTCAAACCTGGAGGCGAGACAACCCGTAAATCAGTGTCTCACCGCACATTTGTGTATCCAGCAGAGAATGTGCCAATTATGACTCAGTTAGATTTTTGGGATGGGTTTTCTTTTTTTAGAGATCCATGGGTTGCATCACCGGCTATTACCAAGGATCGGGATGGATTAGGGCCGCTGTTTAATGCTCGGTCATGTAAAACATGCCATGTAGATGGTGGCCGTGGAAAGCCACCGAATCATGGGGAGCTTGCGCCACCAGCGTTGTTGTTTCGGTTTTTGAATATAAAGAGTTACATGGCAGACAGTCGATATGGCGGACAACTACAACCTCTTAATGTGCGTTTGTCTCATGCTAATTTGGACGGGCCAGTGAAAGGCGAGGGGCAAGTTCGCGTGTTTTATGACCAGATAGTCGGAACATATACCGACGGCACTGAATATACCTTACGAAAACCTCGATACCAATTTGAGAATTATCATTATGGTCAAATGGATAGTGACTCTAGGCTATCAGCACGTTATGCACCTGCAGTTTATGGTATGGGGCTATTGGATGCAATTAAAGCAGAAGACTTGCTAGTACAAGAAGATATCGACGATCTCGACGGTGATGGAGTCAGTGGAAAATACAACTTTGTTGTAGATGCGATTGACCAGACTCGACAGATTGGCCGCTTTGGCTTTAAAGGACTGCATAGCACATTAGAGCAACAAATTGCGGGAGCCTTTGTAAATGATATTGGTATTACTAATCCAATATTTGAGCAAGAACAATGTTTACCTCATCAAGTTCGATGTCAACAAGCCGCTGATGTTGATCCTAATGGCACACTAGATATACCAAAAAAGCTACATGACCTCACTGTCTTTATGGGTCAAACCATAGCCGTGCCACCTGCTCGGGATTTAACCAGTGATCAAGCGATACAGGGGCGAAAACTTTTTTATCAGATTGGGTGTAATACATGCCATACCCCGAGCTATATAACGGATCCTGATTATGTTATTGCGGCAATCGCGGGTCAAAAAATTTGGCCTTATACCGATTTGGCTTTGCATGACATGGGAGAAGGACTGGCAGATGAAGGCATAGAAAATTCAGCAACTGGTATTGAATGGAGAACCCCGCCGCTATGGGGGATTGGTCTACAAAAACGCGTACAAGGCTTCGCTGCGTATTTGCATGATGGTCGAGCCAGAACCATAGAAGAAGCGGTGTTATGGCATGGTGGTGAAGCAAAGTCACATCAACAAAAATTTATTGATCTAAAAATAACAGAACGTGAAGCATTACTTCACTTTATTAATCAAATTTAACCGAGGCTGGATCTGCAATGAACTTATTTTCGGAGCCTAGAATGGCGTTACACACATTAAGACCTATTGCTTTAATATTAGCAGGCGTATTTAGTTTTTCTTTCTTGTCAGGATGTGGTGGTTCATCTGGTGGGACGGATACAACCCCGACAACCCCAACGACACCTACAGTACCAACGACTCCGACTGTCGGTTCATTAAGCGTGAAAGATGGTTTAACGAAGCTAGCAGCAAGCTTAGTTGATAATACAATATTACCAGCGTACCAAAATATGTACTCAGCGGCTAAAAAGTTAGAAAGTAATAGCACAGAATTTTGTGCGTTAACTACGCCTTCAAATACTGACTTAGAAAAGCTAAAACAAACTTGGCGTGAGACCAATCTGGCTTGGCAGGCTGCAAGAACTTTGAAATTCGGGCCGATTGCTGAGACATTCTACTACTCACGAGTGCAATTTTGGCCGATATCGGCCAGTAAATTAGCCTTAGATGTAGAGGCTGCACTGGCAGAAAAAAGTGATTTTTCGGAAGGGTTTGGTAGTCAAAAACACCAAATTCAGGGCTTGCCAGCAATGGAGTACGTGTTGTTTAACAGTGATCCTGCAACATCGCTAGTCGGCGCGCAAGATAAGGAGAATAGGTGTGGCTATGTTAAGGCTATTACACGTAATGTAAGTGATATTATGGAAGATACCTTATTACAGTGGAACTCAGGGTACGCGCAGAGTTTTAAAGATGGGAGTGGCGATTTCGATAGTAAAAAACATGCATTAGAGAAGTTTCTTACTATCTGGTTTGAATATCTAGAGATCATCAATGACGATAAGTTGAAAGCGCCGTTAGGTATTGGCATCCCAGGTAAGCCTGATTTACTCGAAAGTGCCATCAGCTTAAGCTCATTAGATAATATAGCTGTTAACATCAATACCTTATTTGCTCAGTATCAAGGGGGCAATGAATTTGGTTTTGACGATTACCTAACTCAAGTTAATGATCGAGAAGATGTCAATACTGCACTTATGACGGCGTTTGATACTTTATTGGCAAATGTAAATGGACTTAAAAATGACACGTTAACTGATTTAATTAAAACAGATGAGGGTCGGGTCAAATTACAAGAACTCCGCAAAGCTATCACAGAGCTACGTACCATTATGAGTACTGATTTTGTACAAGTGACAGATCTTGCTCCAGGGTTTAATACTAACGACGGAGATTAAACTTGGCAGGCAATACAATACAGCTTGATGGTAGGCGAAAGTTTTGCAAGAACATGCTCGCAATTGGTGCAGCAGCGTCGGCTGCTGTGCTAATAAGCGGTTGTGCATTTTCGCAAACGTCACAGTTTGCCAGTGCATTCACCGACCTGTCAGGAAGGCATTTTATTGGGTGGTTCGACCATAATGGTAATATGCTTGGCCGAGTTGAAATACCAGAGCGAGCGCATGATTTAACTTATTGTGGTAAAAATAAAACGCTCTTTGCGTTTTCACGGCGACCAGGTAACAAATTATACGTTATTGATATTAATGCCGGTGCAATAAAAAAACAGCTATTATCTTCTGTTGGGCAGCATTTCTATGGACATGGTTTCTTGACTGAGAGCGGGGACTTTTTGTATACCACAGAGAATCGGTTTGACAAGAGTTATCAAGCATATGAGGGAGTGATCGTGGTTCGCAACACGACTACCTATGCAATTGAAGCCGAGTTTTTAAGTGGTGGGGTAGGCCCCCACCAACTGGCATTGATGAATCAAGGTAATACAATTGTGGTTGCCAATGGAGGGATCCATACTCATCCTGCAAGTCCAAGGACCAAACTTAATATTGAATCAATGAAGCCCAATATCAGTTACTTAGATGCTATGTCGGGTAAGTTAATGGGATCATTTTCTCCACCGAATAATCAGTTAAGCACACGTCATTTATGCGTGTCTAATGATGATAAAGTGTATGTAGGGTGCCAATATCAGGGGGCTAAACACCATACTCAGCCACTTATCTTTTCACATAAGTTAAGTGACGAGTCTGAACTAGAAGCGCTCAATACAGAATTAAATACATGGCGAGTGTTTAATCAATACACGGCAAGTCTGGCCATAGACCCTATGAATAAGCGCCTTGCTGTTACGTCGCCCCGAGGCGGAGTAATAAGCTATTGGGATACTCAAACAGATAGCTTACTTGAGGTAACTAAACAGCGAGATTGCGCTGGTATAGCCAGTAGTAATGGGCAATTTATGGGAAGTACGGGGCGAGGTGATCTCATACTGCAAGATAAGCGAAAAGTGAGATTAAAGAAACATCAACTTAAATGGGATAACCATATGATACATATGGTATAAAGTAGGGGCGCGGATGTGAGTGATTTTAAGCGTTTGTGGCTTACTTTTAGCTGCGCCCTGGATATTCCTTCGGAAATAACAGAGTTAACATTCAGAATATTGTATTATTCATATGGTTTATTAATAATTATTTAGTCAAGCTTGGATAGCACGACTTTTATTTCATCTCTGACTTTATCAATATTCAACACAATCTTATCAACCGCTATTTTATCTTCATGAAGCTGTGGCCAATTGTCACGCCAGACCTGCTCTAAATTGGCAGCACTTTTTTCTATGTCAGTAGAGGTTAATGCACTGAAGTCGTTAATAAGTCCCACTTTTATCCAGCCTTTTCTTGGATTACCTTCGACTTTATCTTGGTCGTAATAAGCGTAATAAATAATTTGCTCTAGTGACGCGAGCTCTTTTAATGTTTCAAAACAGGCGACTCGGATATTGTTATTGGTCTCGGTTGATTCTAGACGCCATATATTATATGAAAATCCAACCAGCGCAAAAATCATACTAAAGATAACGCTAAGTTGGTAAAGCTGAAATTTTTTGTCGTTCATATATATGACAACCTTATTTTTTGGTAGTTACTGTTTAGATATTTTCATTTATAGCATGGTCCTAGCATTTATTCTCATCATCATGAGTTTTGAAATATGCTTAGTTGTGTATATTTTTCAAAGTATTGATTTGATATAACATATCTTTATTGCTTTTTAAAGATACGTTCCATATTTATATTGTTAACATTTGTAAGTAAAAGTTTACACTAAAACTATACACTTAGGTTTGATGTTTATTTGAACAGTTACAATTTATTGATGTTTAAAGTTTTATTTTTTGGTAAATGAAGTATGTATTAAATGTTAAGTTTGGGTTTATTTATTTCCAATGATGTCTAGGCTGGGTGATGTAACGGTTATTACTGTTGCAAAATTCAATTTATAAAAAGCCAATCTAAATGGCTGATAATACTAAACAACATTTTGGAGCGTAAACGTGAAACTATCACAAATCACTTTAGCCACAATTACAGCGATGGCATTAAGCTACGCAGGCAATGCTGCAGCTGCGAATAAGCAGTACTTGAACGTACAAGGGAGTATGAATAGCTTATTACAGTCTAATTCTACAACGTTGTTGTCGGCAACTGCGAGTCAAGTTGTCGGTTTAGGTGCAGGGAACGATCTGGTCTTAGTTAAAGAATTTGCAGGAAAAAATGGCGAAGTTACTCGCCGATATCAACAAGTTTATCAGGGTGTACCGGTTGTCGGAGATCATGCGATTTTAACGTTTGATAAGCATGGGCAGGTGCAAAGAGCGCATGGTGCCGCTGTATATGATCTTGCAAGTGATGTTAAAACGGTAAAACCATCATTAACGGAAGCTGTGGCGGTTAAAAAAGCGATAACGCAGCATCAAGCGTTATCAGGTACGTCAGAGGAACTAACTCAGCATAATAAAACGTCTCGTTTAGTTATTTGGCTAGACGAAAACTCGACAGCACGACTTGCGTACGAAGTGACATATGTTACCTATGGCAAAACGCCTTCTCGACCGTATCAGATCATTGATGCGCATTCGGGTGAAATGATCCACAGCTTTGATAATCTACAGCATGCAAACGCAACAGGCCCTGGTGGAAATGCTAAAACAGGCAAGTATGTATACGGCACAGACTTTGGTCATCTTGACGTCGCGCAGTCAGGCAATACTTGTACGATGACAAATGCCAATGTTAAGACAATTAACTTAAATCACGGTACAAGTGGCAGTTCAGCACATAGCTTTACGTGCCCAGAAAATACGGTAAAAGAGATTAATGGCGCATTTTCGCCACTTAACGATGCGCATTATTTCGGAAATGTTGTTTTCAACATGTATAACGATTGGATAGGAACAGCCCCATTAACCTTCCAATTAAAAATGCGAGTTCATTATAGCAATAACTATGAAAATGCGTTTTGGGATGGCAGTGCAATGACTTTTGGCGACGGGCAAAGCACATTTTACCCGCTCGTAAGTCTTGATGTGTCTGCACATGAAGTGAGTCATGGTTTTACTGAGCAAAACTCAGGCCTAATATATAGTGGCAAATCAGGTGGCTTGAATGAAGCGTTTTCTGATATGGCGGGTGAAGCAGCTGAATTCTATATGAAGGGTTCTAATGACTGGTTAGTAGGACAAGAGATATTTAAAGGGACTGGCGCACTACGTTATATGAACAATCCAACACAAGATGGACGTTCAATTGATCAACAATCTAGCTATACGTCAGGTATGGATGTTCACCATAGTTCAGGAGTGTTCAATAAAGCTTTCTATAACTTAGCCACAACGGCGGGTTGGGATACTCAAAAAGCATTTAAAGTGATGGCTAAAGCAAACCAACAATACTGGACTGCAAGTACTAACTGGGACTTAGCGGGTAATGGTGTGATGGATGCAGCATGTGATCTTAATTACAACACCGACGATGTAAAAGCGGCGCTTGCTGCGGTTGGTGTTGTATCTAACTTGAGTTCGGGTAGTTCATGTGGCGGTGGTGAGCCACCCATTGGTGATGAAGAGATAAGCAATGGTGTTGCGCGTACTGGAATTAGTGGTGCGGCAAAAGAGCAAAAGTTCTTTGTGCTTAACGTGCCTGCTGGCGCATCAAACTTAAAGTTTGAAACAACAGGTAATTCAGGGGATGCTGACCTATACGTTAAATTTGGTTCTCGCCCATCATTGTCAGTTTCAGATTGTAAAAGTACGACGTCTAGTAGCAATGAAACATGCCCTATCGCAACATCTCAAGCCGGTGCTTATTATGTGATGGTAGAAGCATGGAATGCAATTTCAGGGGTGTCATTAACTGGAAGTTATTCAACAGGTGGTTCAACTCAACCAATTGACAGAACAGAAAGTAACGTGAGTGTAAGTCGCAATGGCTGGACACGTTTCACGCAAGATTTGAGCGCAGGTTATTCGTCATTAGATGTCACAATCTCAGGTGGTACAGGGGATGCGGATTTATATGTGAATTTCGGTTCACAGTCTACAACAACGTCTTATGAATGTCGCCCATATAAAAATGGCAACTCAGAAACATGTACGATCGCCAACCCACAGGCGGGTACATGGCATGTAGATGTTCGCGGTTATAGCGCAGCAAGCGGTGTCACTTTAAGCATAAAAGCGAATTAATACCTAGGACTAAGCAAGGGAGCTTCATGCTCCCTTTTTTGTTTATCAGACAATGGAATTTAGTTATGAAACATCATGTAAAGTACTTACTGAGCTGCTTGTTTTTACCCATGGGGCTGTTGGCTTCTGAAGTATCAAATGAGCATGTTTGGGTCACAGTTGGGCCTGACGCTGCTCACCACTATAAATTGAAAAAAAGCTTGCTAGGTGAACAGCTACAATCAAAACCCAGTTTTCATCAACATGCCCAGTTATTAAATATCAATGTAAATCAAGTGAATGAACTAAGTGAATTTATGCACGATAATTACCACCGTTGTGGTGGGTTCGTTGCACATGATTCAGTAGAGGAAGCGCACACGTATTTGGCTCAACTGGCTTTGGTTGAGCAGCAACAAATTCAGCCACTGGCGGTAAATTATACAATAGATAACCCTGATACGGTGAATGCCCTGATAGGGAAAATATCGGCGAGTAATTTAACGAATACAGTGAATACAATGTCGGCATTTCATAACCGTTATTATACACAGCAAACGGGCATAGATGCTTCTGAGTGGTTAAAAGGTCATTGGCAACAAATTGCCCAGTCTCGCAGTGATATTAGCGTAGAATATTTTTCGCATAGTTGGGCACAGTCCTCGGTGGTTGTGACCATTGCTGGTAGCGAAAAAGCAGATGAAATAGTTGTTATTGGAGGCCATTTGGATTCAATTAACAGCGCGAATGCCAGTGGTGGAAGAGCCCCTGGTGCAGATGACAATGCATCGGGAATCTCCGTGTTAACTGAAGCTCTGCGGGCAGTGGTTGCAAGTGATTTTAAGCCAAAAAGAACGATAAAAATCATGGGTTTTGCTGCTGAAGAAGTGGGATTAAGAGGTTCTAAGGCTATAGCTCAATCATACAAGTCACAAGGCAAAAATGTTGTGGGAATGGTACAGTTTGATATGACTGGTCGTCATGGTAGCACTCAAGACATTGTGATGATGACTGATTATACCAATGCCGCACAGAATACATTTTTAGGTCAACTAATAGACGCTTACTTACCGGCAATGAGTTATGGCTTTGATCAATGTGGTTATGGATGTTCAGACCACGCGTCATGGCATCAACAGGGTTATGCCGCTTCAATGCCTTTTGAGTCTAAAATGGCTGACATTAATCGTAAGATCCACACAGTAAATGATGCTGAATTTGACGCAGACCATGCAAGCAAGTTTGCTAAATTGGCAGTCACCTATTTGGCTGAGTTAGGTAAGTCTGCTGGAACAATAGATCCACCACCAGTTGATAACAGTTTGGAAAATGGCGTTACAAAAACAGGGATAACTGGGGCTGCAAAAGTACAGTTATTTTACACACTTGATGTCCCCGCTGACAGCACCAATTTAAAGTTTAATACATCAGGCGGAACAGGCGATGCCGACCTTTACATTAAGTTTGGCGCTAAACCATCACTACAATCTTATGATTGTAAAAGTACCAACTCGAATAGCAATGAAACATGTAACATTACAACTGCACAAGTTGGTAAATATCATGTCATGGTTGAAGCGTGGAACGCCATTACAGATGTCAGTTTAGTAGGCAGCTATCAAGTCCAAAATGGTGGACCTACTCCCATCAATCGTACTGAAAGTAACTTGTCAGTAACGCGAGGTGGCTGGGTTCGTTTTAATCAGACGCTAGATTCTGGCTACCAAAATTTAACGGTTACGGTTTCCGGTGGTACAGGAGACGCTGATCTTTACGTTAAACATGCAAGCGATGTATCAGAGTCAGTATATGATTGTAGACCTTACAAAAACGGCAACCAAGAGAGTTGTACATTTGATTCGCCAGCATCTGGGCAATGGTTCATCGGTATGAAAGGATATAGTGCAGCCAGCGGTATAACACTTTCGGTCACAGCGAATTAGTGTGGCATTACAGTTAGGTGATACGACTTAGTATCACCTTCATTATATTAAATAACCTCAGGTTTGGACAAGGGCTTTGAAATAGGAAATATTTTGTAAACAAACTCAAGTACAATTCAATGATGATATTTTGTTCAATATCAAGGCACTTTTATGCAGTAATAGCGGGCTATTACAAATGAAAGCAACGCCGAGAATGAGAAAAATAGCTTTATTGGCAAATTCGCTTACCCAGAACTGAGGTTAAATATAATTCCTCACTTGAGCTATGCATTCAGCTGCTCCATACTCTGTCCTCAATTAATTATTACTATTGTGTAAATTTATTCAAGATATTATGACTGTGAATTCAAAGAACAAAAATAGGTTTAACCAGTTAATGCTGTTACTTGGGCCAAGTATTTTTTTATTAACTTGCCTTACAAATGCACCGGTTGGTATGGAAGTGAATGCATGGAGAACTGCTGGGCTGGCTCTTTGGCTAGCTATTTGGTGGGTTAGTGAGGTTGTTCCAATACCTGCGACGTCATTGGTCCCTCTGATCGCAGTGCCACTTGCGGGTATTAACGACATTAAAACAGCGGCAAGTTTGTATGCACATCCATTGATTTTTCTTTTCCTAGGTGGTTTTTTAATCTCAATTGCTATGGAGAGGTGGCAGCTACACCGACGAATTGCACTTCATACTATGCTGCGAAGCGGCAATAATCCGAAGCGTCAAATATTGGCCATGATGTTGGTTAGTGGCTTTTTGTCGATGTGGATCAATAACACCGCAACAACCCTGATGATGCTGCCGATTGCATTGTCTGTTATTCACGTTTTAAAAGAAAACAGTCAAGGTGACGATAATTATGGGAAAGCGCTTTTACTGGCTATTGCTTACAGCGCCAGTTTAGGTGGAATTGGAACAATTATTGGCACAGCCCCGAATGCGTTAATGGTGGCATATTTATGGGAAAGTTATCAAATTAAAATAGGCTTTGCACAATGGATGGCACTGGCTGTGCCATTTAGTTTTATTATGATCATAATTTGTTGGTACTGGTTGACTCGTTTTGCATTTAAGCTACAAAACGATAAGCAGGATGACACAGTTAATTTATCTATTTTATTTAGACAACAGTTAAGCGAACTTGGGTCTATGACTTTAGCAGAAAAAAACGTGCTGGCAGTATTCGTTTTTGCTGCGGTCAGCTGGATTTTGAGACCATATATAGCACAATTTACAGGATTAAATATCACCGATACAGGTATTGCAATGATAGCAGCTATTATGCTGTTTATTTTGCCCGCGAAGAAGAAAACAGATGAGCGAGTACTCGATTGGCAGTCGGCCAACCAGTTGCCATGGGGAATTTTATTGCTGTTTGGTGGCGGCTTAACGCTTGCTGCTCAAATTAAATCTTCAGGTTTAGCCGTGTACATTGCGAACTCTTTAGCGGGAGCATCAGCAATGCCGATTGTTATTGGGGTTTTAGTTGTTACCGCTTTAATTTGTTTCTTAACTGAAATGACCAGCAATACGGCGACGGCTGCTGGGTTTTTACCCTTGCTTGGGCCTGTTGCTGAACAAGTTGCAGGCACGCCGCTTATATGGGTTATTCCGGCTGCGATTGCCGCAAGTTGCGCATTTATGATGCCAGTTGCAACACCGCCTAATGCAATTATATTTGGCTCTGGTGAAGTAAAAATAAAAGAGATGATAAAAGCAGGCTTTGCGATGAATGTTATCGCCATTGCGATTATAACAGTGATGACAATGAGTGTAGGGTCATTGGTGTTTGGCTTTTAAGGGCATATTCATTAAGGTCGAATGTATAACTAAATACTTACATTTTGTAAATACTAAGCATTAATTTTGCGTATATCACCTTGCTTGGTTATAGTGGTCATATCAGTAACTAATGTGGTCATGAAATCGTGCATGTACAAGAAATATCACAATTAAATCAAGAGCTTTTAAGGATGAAAGCTGCATACTCGGCAGCCCCATTTGCTGATTTGAATGACAGGGTTGCGTTACTTCAAACATTATTATCACGGTTGGTTAAAGCACAAGAGGCGTTTGTGAATGCAGCTGACCTTGATTTTAATGGTCGAACCGAATTTGACTCGAAAATTGGCGATATAATGCCAACTATCAATGGCTTAAAATATCAAATTAAGCATTTATCGAAATGGATGAAACCAGATAGACGCCGCTCTGGGTTAGCTATGTGGCCTTCAAAAGTGTGGGTACAACAAGTGCCAAAGGGAGTTGTGGGTGTGATAGCTCCTTGGAATTATCCCATTCAGTTGTCACTTTTACCGGTTTTCACAGCACTTGCAGCAGGTAATAGAGTGATGCTAAAGCTCAGCGAATTTACGCCACATGTGAATCAAGAAATTATCATGTTATTTGCAGACCTCACGGAGCATTGTATGATTATTGAAGGGGATCATACTGTTGCATCTGAGTTTTCGAGTTTGAATTTTGATCATTTGTTTTTTACCGGCGCAACCAACATAGGTAAAAAAGTAATGATGTCGGCGGCAGAAAACTTAGTGCCCGTGACACTAGAACTTGGGGGGAAGTCGCCGGTTATTGTTGCCGATGATGCAGATATGACACACACCGCCAAGAGTATTTTGTTGGGGAAACTGACAAATGCAGGGCAAATATGCGTTGCGCCTGATTATGTGCTAGTGACTAAAAAGAACAAGAGTGCACTCATTGAAGCATTAGAAGAGCAGTATTTATTACACTTTAGCGACGGTAAGCACGATAAAAAATTATCGAGTATTATTACTAAAAGGCAGTTTCAACGTTTGTGCGGTGTTTTAGATGATGCAATAAACAAAGGGGCAACAATTTGGCCTGAAGTCAAAAATGATACTGACCAAACTGCACCATTTCGTATGGGGTTGCATATTGTTACCGAGCCAACTGAAGATATGCGTGTGTTGCAAGACGAAATATTCGGGCCAATTTTACCCATCATCGAAGTTGATAGTATTGATGCAGCATTACAATACATAGAACTGTCTGAGCGTCCTTTGGCGAGTTATTTATTTACCGAGAATAAAACGCTGCAAGACTTAGTATGTAAACGTCTGCGCACAGGAACGTTGGCAATCAATGAAACTATTTTGCAAGTGACGATTGAAGATATGCCATTTGGTGGGATAGGCCATTCTGGAATGGGGCAGTATCATGCTAAAGAAGGCTTTCTGACCTTCAGTCATGGTAAAAGCATACTCGCCAGCAACAAAAAGTTACGCTTTAGAACGGCTTTGTTACTTAAGCAATCTAAGCTTTTGTTAGAGCCGATTAAGGCACTTTTCCTGAAATAAGTATTGCGTCTATGATCTATTGAATATTCACTAAACAGTGTGAACCAGCCAGTGAATATTCAACATTGTCATAACGCGTTTAGAATGTATAAGATTTTTGCTTTGGTCTTATCTCGGGTGCGTAAGTACCCTGTTGTATTCTTTGGTATATATCGTCTGCTATTTCAGTGGCCTTTTCAATTTGTGATGGAGACATCTGTTGCTCATCTAAATCTCGGCTTTTACTCGCGTCTCTACTGCCGTTATATTCGGCTATTAAATTCCAGATATATGATCTTTCAATATTTTTATCAGTACCAAGGCCTTGATAATAGAGTAACGCAAGATTGAATTGTGCTAAGGTATAGTTGTTAGAGGCCGCTCTTTCATACCAGTCCATCGCTGTATAATAGCTTTGTACAACACCATCTCCATTGGCATACATTACACCTAGGTTAAACTGTGCAGCTGATAGGTTTTTATTTGCAGCTTGTGTAAATAGCGTAATGGCTTTGTGCTTGTCTTGTTTAACTCCTTTTCCATCATCGTACATCACAGCCAGTGCAAACATGGCATCGGCACTGCCAAGTTCAATTGCATCATTAAAGAGTGAAGCAGCTTTACGTAGGTCTTTGTTTACGCCAAACCCACCTTGATACATTTTAGCTAACTCGTAGATACCAGGCGCGTAGTTCATATCTGTGAGGTAACGAAATTCTTTAAGTGCGATGTCAAACTGCCCTGAATTAGCAGCTTCAATACCTTCTTCTAATCCTGCGATTGAAGTGTGAGTCCAACTAAATAGTGCGACGAACATTACAGACTTGATTTTAGCGTGCCACATAACGTTGTTCCTTAATAACCATTTTGTACAGTTTAAATCACTGATTAAGAAATACAATCATTACCTACAAGTAATACAAATCGAGTGTGCGTCACGCTAAATAGAAGACTTATCAAGGAATCATGTATGATGAGACATGCTCCACTTTAAATTAAGTTAATCAGAGGGTTGTTGATTTTCCAAGTCAATAAATTGTGGCGGCTCGAAAGGCTTTGCGTATTTAAGGCGGCCTAAGGGTTTTGTCGAGTGATAGCTGTCGAGCCCAGAAACCGCGACGGTGCCCATCTTCTCCAGGTCGACAAACCCATCGTCACAGATTGAATCACATTCAATATGTACGTCTATTATTTCACCGATCACAAGCTCTGTTTTATTTATCTCCAGTGTTTGCGTGTAGCGTAATGCCAGCCCGATTTTTACACGACTTTGCTGCACATATGGGGCGGAAAAGTCGTTTAAATATTGTGAGGTAAGCTTAACCGCGTCGAATTCCGATTGGGTTTTATCGTAGCGAGCAGATGTCTGGTGTGCTGAAACCACGATATCAGTATTGACATGATTAATGGTATAAAATTGGGTTTGTAGGATATTTTCAAGTGTATGTCGAGGTACCGAATTGGGCCGTATTATCATACCCATTAAAGGTGGGTTTGCACCCAGATGAAATACTGAGCTGACAATTGCGAGGTTCTCATTGCCGTCTTTGTCAGCGGTGCCAATAAGGTTGGCACTTTTGAAACCTGAGAGTGAATTGATCATTAGCGCTCGATAACGATCATCGAATTGCTGGATATCATGTTGGGAAAAATACATAGTATGTGCTCTTTTGAGGTTTAATGGGTGTAGCTACCAGCTAATTGTATGCCCTTGCCAATCTATATAATCAACATCGCCATCTATCACACGAGTATCGATAACGTGAGATAATTGCTGTGCCACAAACATGGGTGTAAATAACTTTCCTTTTGGTACATTTTTTTGAAATGGTTCTGATAGGGGGGTATCGGTAGTACCAGGGTGAAATAACACTAACTTGGTTGTTTTTGCTCTACGTTTGAGTTCAATAGCGGCTGTTTTAACCATCATATTGAGAGCGGCCTTTGATGCGCGATAGCTATACCATCCACCAAGTTCATTTTCGGTGATACTGGCAACGCGTGCACTCAAGCAAGTAACAATGCATGGATGGTTAATTTTGCTTAAATGGGGGGCGAGATATTTGAGCCATAACAATGGCGTTGCGGCATTTGCTCTGAACAGCCAATCGAAATAGGCCAGTGAAAAGTCTTCAAGCTTTTTTTCTGGGGAAAACTCGCTGTTGTGGAGCTGGCCAGTAAAGATAGTGATGCTTTTAATTGACTTCAATACCTCTGAGAGTTGTTGTACTGCAGATTCAATGCTCTGTTCATTGTAGTCGCACGTGATGTGGTGGTGATTTTCATCCTGTTCCACTAGGCTTTTTTGACTTATTGAATAAAGCGATGAAGTAGGTTCTTTTTGCCTTTGAAGTTTTATAAAAGCCTGTGCTATGGCGGCAGAAGCACCAATAACAATGTGGTTATCTTGCATCATTGTCCCTTACACCGAGGGTGAGCACATTGGTTTGGGAACAACCGTGTAGAAAAACGGACTCTATGCTTGGCAAACAGCAGATAAGCTTTGTCAGCAAGCCATTTTATGGGCGGCTTGCGTAGATACTGTAGCCATTTGAATCTTCCTACCAGACCCCAAGCGCGACAAGTTACATCAAGCCCGAGCAATAGTGTACCGTCGTTGTCGATACCATGCAGTATATCTAACGTGCTTTGTTTATTTAAGTGGCCATAGTGTCGTTCAAAAAAAGCGCTGTGAACGTCAATAAGTGTGATGCTATTGTTCGTATCGTGCTTTTTTAGGCTGTTCATTTCCCGTGAGCACAATGCGCATTGTCCATCGTAGAATATTATCATAATCGACCTTTTGTCATTTTTACATGAGGTAATACGCAGTGAAGGACATAATCGATCGATCGTATTTATCTTAAATCTCTGTATAGTTAAAAGTATGAAATATAGACAAAGGATGTATGATGACTGAGCAATATCAAACACTTCGCGCTAACGTAAGTATGTTGGGTGAGCTACTAGGGCAAACAATAAAGCAGGCCCAAGGTCCTGCAATGCTGGAAAAGGTTGAACAAATTAGGCAACTATCTAAATCATCACGAGGGGGTAATGAGCAAGATAGAGCAAAGTTAATCGACACACTCCACTCTTTAAAAGACGATGAACTCTTACCTGTTGCACGTGCATTTAATCACTTTCTTAATTTGGCGAATGTCGCTGATCAATACCACACAACCTCAAAAAGCGGCGCGCCAGAAGGGGTGCTTCAACCGCTCAAAAAAACCTTGGCTACACTGGCCGACGACGTAAAAGCAGGGACGTTAAATTTAAACACGGTCGCAGATACCATCGCAAATTTAAAAATGGATTTGGTATTAACGGCCCACCCAACCGAAGTAACTCGACGAACTATCATCAATAAGCATGTTGAGCTCAGCGATTGCCTTGCAGCTATGGATTTACATTGCTTGACACCCGATGAACAAAGCTATTTAAGCAACCGAATTGAGCAATTGATTTGTCAAGCTTGGCACACAAACGATATTCGCCAAAAAAGACCAACCCCATTAGATGAGGCTAAGTGGGGGTTTGCAGTAATTGAAAACAGTTTATGGCAAGCTGTACCAGATTTTATTAGGGAGTTTCATGCACAAACTAAGTCGCTGCTTGCTTTAGAGTTACCAAATTCGTTTGCGCCAATTAATTTTACATCATGGATGGGCGGAGATAGAGATGGAAACCCATTTGTCACGGCGCAAGTGACAGCAACCGTGTTGGATCATGGCCGATGGATGGCATTAGATTTGTACCGTCGTGACCTTGATAAACTCAGTGCCGAGCTGTCAATGTATCAGGCCAGTGATGCGCTTTTAAATATTGTAGGAAATGAGCCAGAACCCTACCGCTATTTACTCAAAGGATTAAAGGCAGACATTACTGAAACCATTAATGCGTTAGAGAGCCGAATAAAACAGCAACCCAGCAAGTGCCAAGATATAGTGGTTGATTTGTCTCAGTTAAAAACCCCATTGGAGTTGATATACCGGTCGCTGGTCGCATGCGATATGACAGTAATAGCGGATGGACTATTGCTTGATGTATTAAGGCGCCTAGAGTGTTTTGGTATTAATTTATGTAAGCTCGATATCAGACAAGACTCAGCGCGTCACACTGAGGTTTTGAGTGAATTAACGGGGTATTTGGGCCTAGGTCAATACGGTGATTGGAGTGAGCAAGATAAGCAAGCATTTTTGTTAGCGGAGCTACACTCGCGGCGGCCTTTGATCCCCAAACATTGGCAGCCTAGTTCAAATGTGCAAGAAGTCTTGGATACTTTCGACGTGATAGCCAAGCAAGACCTGCAATCATTAGGTATTTATATTATTTCTATGGCGCGCGCTGCATCAGATGTGTTAGCTGTAGAGCTACTTTTACAAGAAGCGGGTTGCCGTTTTAAGCTTCCTGTTGCGCCTTTATTTGAGACTTTAAATGACCTTAATAATGGTGCTCAGGTGATGTCAGAGTTATTTAGTCATTCTTGGTATCGACAACATATTGACCGGTCACAACATGTAATGATTGGCTATTCTGATTCTGCGAAAGATGCAGGAATGATGGCCGCGGGCTGGGCTCAGTATAGCGCCATGGAGCAATTGGTTTCTTTATGTGCAAATCAAGATATTGAGTTAATCTTGTTCCATGGTCGCGGAGGCACGATTGGCCGAGGTGGCGCACCTGCGGCTCAAGCACTTCGATCTCAACCCCCAGGTTCACTTAAGAATGGTTTACGGGTGACAGAACAAGGCGAAATGATCCGCTTTAAATTTGGTTTACCCAAGGTTGCATTGCAAAGCTTCGCGCTATACAGCTCAGCAATTATTGAGAGTAATTTATTACCACCTCCTGCACCAAAGGCGCATTGGCGAGAAGTTATGGAGACTATTTCCGTTAATTCTTGTCAGCATTATCGGTCGATAGTGAGAGAAAATCCGCAATTTGTACCGTATTTCAGAATGGCCACACCGGAGGTAGAACTCGCTAAATTACCGCTTGGTTCTAGACCTGCAAAACGCAATCCGCAAGGCGGAGTCGAGAGTTTACGTGCGATCCCATGGATTTTCGCGTGGAGTCAAAATCGTCTGATGTTGCCAGCATGGCTTGGTGCACTGCAGGGGTTGGGGGCGGCACTTGACCAGTTTGGTGAAAGTGAACTTCATAGTATGAGCGAACAATGGCCATTTTTTAGAACTCGATTAGAAATGCTGGAAATGGTTTTTTGTAAAGCAGATAGCTGGTTAAGTGAGCATTACGAACAAGGTTTAGTATCGCTTGAGTATCATGACCTTGGCAAACAATTAAGAACGGAACTAATGCAGGTTAAGTCTTTGGTCGAACGTCTTGCCCCTAAGTCGACGCTGCTGTCTGCACAGCCTTGGATCAAAGAGTCAATCGCATTGCGTAATCCTTATACGGACCCGTTGAACGTGTTGCAGGTAGAGTTGCTTAATAGGGCCCGCTCAAATCAAAGTGAAGACATTGATAATGCGCTGATGATCACCATGACAGGGATAGCAGCCGGCATGCGAAATACAGGTTAGATCTGAAATAAAAGCAGCTAAGTATATTTTAACAAATTGTTCCCACTTTGACTAAAAACCAACCCGAAAGGGTTGGTTTTTGTTTTTAATTTAGTTTATTTATACTAAATTTATTGACATTACTTCTCATTTTCATAAGAATTCCTTTCTGGTTAAACCAGTTGTCTATTTTTTGTATAAAACCAATGCTGGTGTTTATATGAACTTTTGTATATTGAGGTCCAATGTCTACACTTTCCACAAGCATTACTTATGATGAAACGACATCTTTGGTAATGATGACACTCAGAGGTATAGCAAGTGCACAGGATGTGGTTGATGTTTATCAAATAGCGAATGGATACGCCAAAACGCATAACAGTTCAAAAATCTTGGTTGATGTCAGTGAGCTAGAACATCGTTTTGCTGCGATTGATATTGTTAATATCATGCCAAAAATAGCACACTATCTTACCGATTTGCATATTGCGCGAGTGGTTGGGTTCGAAGGGTATATGCATGATTTGTTTTTACTTAAAGCAAAGCGCTTTAATGTACGTGCAGAAAATTTCGAATGTTTTAAATCTGCAAAGCAGTGGTTGTGTAATACTTAATTAGTGCTTAAACTATGCTGCCATTGGTTTACGATGAATACATAATGGCAGTATTAACTCCGCATCAAATAGAAAACTTACAAGAACAAGCGAAGCAATCGCGCGGTCACTTATCACATTTAATTATCTCTGACCTGCTCACGACATTTCATTGCGATATTGAAACGTTATTGAAAACACTATTACCTGTTGCCGCATCTTTTTCTCAAGCACCCATATCTCAGTTTAACGTGGGAGCGATAGCGTATGATGAGAAAACTGGGAGTGCGTATTTAGGTGCTAACCTAGAATTTACCCATCAGGCGTTAAATCAAGCTGTTCATGCAGAACAGGCAGCCATTAATAATGCATGGTTAAATGGGGCTCGTTCAGTCTCCTTGATTGCGATTACCGATGCACCGTGTGGTCATTGTCGCCAATTCATGAATGAAATAGCGGGTGCCGAGTCTCTTAGGGTTCTGTTACCAACACAAGAGACTGATTTAAAAGCGCTGTTACCAAGCTCTTTTGGCCCCTTAGATTTGGGTAATAGTTATCGCTTGCTGGATAGCAATACCGGAAATGCTACTTCAACGTCAGAGGCGCTGAGTTTAATGCTGAGAGAGCAACTTTCGTTGGCATACGCACCTTATTCAAAAAATGCCGCTGCGGTCGAAGTGGTCACAGTTGCACATGGCACTTTTTATGGCAGATACGCAGAGAATGCGGCTTATAATCCAAGCTTATCGCCAATGCAAAGTGCGTTAAGCCAACTTGCATTAGCCGGTTTAACTATTGACGATGTTGAATTGGAGTCTGTGACGTTAGTAGAGTCAAAAAATGGCTTTAATCAAAAGGCAGTGGCACAAGCAGTACTTGATAGTTATGTGGCAGATATAACACTGCGGCATGTTTTAGTTTAGGGCTGAGGTAGAAAACCGCGTCATATTAAACAACAAAAAAGGGGCAATATTGCCCCTGAATCTATGAATGACAGGACTAATTACAATAAACTTGCAGCTGCTGAAATGACCACTGCAACGGCATTTTTTTCAATTTCACCATGATCAACGTTAGGGATCTCTTGACGTGTACGATTCACAAGTACACCAGCAACACAGGCAGCCTTGAGTCCTAGTGCGGCACACATAGTGAATAATGTGGCTGACTCCATTTCATAGTTCATGACGTTGAGCTTTTGCCATTGCTCAAATGTGCCTTGGAAGTCTTTGGCAACATAACCTGAGTAAGTATCATATCGCTCTTGTCCTGGATAAAACGTATCACTAGAAGCGGTGATACCAACATGGTGTGTTACGCCTAAAGACTCACAGGCTTTAACCATTGCTTGTGTACAATGAAAATCAGACACAGCAGGATAGCTAAGTGGTGCAAAATGCTGGCTTGCACCATCTAAACGCACAGATGCGGTACTGACCAGTAAATCACCTTCATTGATATGCGGCTGAATTGCGCCAGTTGTCCCGATGCGTAAGAAAGTAGTGATGCCTAGCTGAGCAAGTTCCTCAACAGCAATTGACGTTGAAGGGCCGCCAATACCGGTTGAACAAACAATGACGGTTTTATCTTTTAGTTTTGCTGAATAGACATGAAACTCACGAGTCTGCGCTAGACATTTTGGAGACTCCATTTTTTCTGCGATGCGCTTAGCGCGTTCTGGATCGCCCGGGACTATTGCTAACGTTGCACCTTCTAAAGCGGCTTTGTCTAGTCCTAAATGAAATACCTTGTCCATAGTAAACCTTATTTTTGTGTAAAGCGTAATACTTAATAGTTATGAGTTAAAAGTACAGGACAGATGTCCGAATGTTTTGTTCAGAATAGGGTATTGGCTTGCAACTTTAAAGTTGTTCTTCTAAACCTTAAGTAATGCAACTATGAGGAAGAGTTATGCCTGCATCACCGTCACTAGATAAAAACACAGAATTTGCTCGTTGTCTTGAAAGCAATAAAATCGCTGCATTAGCGCCTTTTCATTGGCTGGCTTTGGCGTTTAAAGACATCTCTCGGGCACCCATTTTAAGTCTCATTTATGGACTGGTCTTCACAATTATCCCAGCAAGTATCATGTACCTAGTGTATGAAGCCGGTACACATTTAGTCATACTTCCAGCTGCGGTTGCGTTTGCACTCATTGGCCCTGCGTTTGCCTCGGGTTTATACGACGTGGCATGGGAGCTTGAAAAAGGGCACAAACCAACATTAGGTCATAGTTTACATTCTATGTTTAGAAACCCAGCAGGAGAATGGGGGTTTGCGATTCTTCTAATGGTAATAATGATTGTTTGGATGCGTTTGGCCGCGTTAATACATGCACTGTATCCCAATGTACCTAATCCGACCTTTGAACAATTGTCGGCATTTCTCACTCTGGGAAGTATTGTGGGTGGTTTGTTAATGGCTGCGGTTTTTGCAATCTCCGCATTTACCCCTCAAATAATGATGGAGCGCCGAGTTGATATCATGACAGCGGTGATCTCCTCGATTCACGCGGTAAAAATGAATGCGCCCGCAATGTTTGTTTGGGGCGCATTGATCGTCACTTTGGTATTGCTTGGCTTTGCAACCGGCACTGCTGGGTTTATTGTGATTATGCCGCTGTTAAGTTATGCAAGCTGGCATGGCTATATCGCCATTATTAAAACCAAAAAAGCGCGAGGGTACGAATAACACGTAACTATGCACCCTCAATGCATATAAAACCATAGCGCGTACTGAAGCTAGTAGCGCTATGGTTGACTTTCCTTATTGGCATGTTATATCTCTCGACTAAAGCATAAATAGCAAGATTGCGGCATCAATTAGCGAACACTTAATTTAAGTAATCCTTTGATTTAAATTGATATTATTAGAAAGTAATTTGGGTGTGACCGACTCATTCAGCCGTAACAATATGCACATGCGTAAATAGTGAAATATATGGCTATTCGCATGAATATGCAAAAATTAGCTACCCGGAGGACAATATGACTAACCCAAAACAACAACTTCAAGAAAAACTAGAGCATTGTTTGTGCCCACCAGGAGATGGAGTATTTACCGTTAATACAGCCAAGGAACGCAAAGACGCGCTACGAACTAAGTTATATGGGCAAACTGACGGTGTAGATGAAATTTGGAAACAATCATTAAAGACCATTGATTCTTCTGTGCACAAAGCGGCAATTTTAGGTATTGCATCAGATTGTGGCGGCGGCATATTGCGCGGTGCAAATTGGGGGCCTTTATTTTTACGTTCAACCTTAATTGAGCAGCACCCCCATATTAGCGCGTTCGATCTAGGTGACGTACGGGTGATCCCGCACTTATTACACGATAAGTATTTAAATGAAGCGACTATCAGCAACTGCCAGAAAGCGCTTTATCAAAACCCAAACAGTGACTATTACGTGTCACCTTTGTCAATTACAGAAGATGTGTGCGATGGTTTTTATCAGCAGCATCCAGATAAAGGAATATTTGGTATTGGCGGCGATCACTCAATCAGTTACCCATTAACTAAGTCTTACTTAAAAGCTAAGCGTGATGCAGGAAAGCGTACGGCGATCATCCATTTTGATGCCCATACAGACTTGCTAGTGGAGCGTTTAGGTATTGATTTGTGCTTTGGCTCGTGGTGCACACATGTACTTGAGTATTTACCTGCACCACACCATTTAATCCAATTCGGTATTCGCTCCAGTGGTAAAGATAAATCTCATTGGGAAAATACATTTGGCGTTAAACAACATTGGGCACATGAAATTCGTGAACAAGGTCCTGCTGCGATAGTTGCGCAAGTTATTGCACAGCTAAAAGCAGATAATGTCGATGAGCTATATGTTAGTTTTGATATTGACGCATTAGATGAAGAGTTTGCGTCAGCAACAGGTACTCCTGAAGGGAATGGGATGACCCCAGATGAAGCACTTGAAATTTTAGCTGCGTTACGCGCTGAGTTTCCAATAACAGGTGCAGATATGATGGAAATCGCGCCATTTACCGACAGTTCGTTGGTTGGCCAAACAAGTTCAGAAACCACGTTAAGAGAAGGTGCGAAGATTTCAGCATTTTTAATTGATGCAATGAATAATAGCTAAAATTACAATCAGGCGGAGTGACAGCTCCGTCTTTTCATGTACTACTCCTACCTAATTGTATTTAAATAGCCATTTTATTAAAACATTGACCATTGTAGCGCGTTAAATAGCGGAATTAATTGCGTCAAAATAATGTATATAAAATAACGACATTTTGAAACTCTTGCCTCGGTACGACGCTGTTTTCTTGCCGATTTATCTGTGCTTTTATTTCAAACAATGTGCATAACAATTGTAACAGGCTTTATCATCTTTAGCTTATACGCTATATTTTTCTGTAAGTTAACAAAGAAGCACAATACATGTATATAGGATTTGTACTGCTACTGAGCGTGTTTACAGGGAGCGCTTTTGCACAAAAATTGAGTATTGTAACGGAAGATTTTCCCCTATTTCAGTATTATAAAAATGGTCAACTAGTTGGGGAAGCCGTTGATAAAGTTCAAGCCGTGCTTAGACAAGCCGGAGTGGATTATACAATCCATGTGAATCGATGGTCAGTGTCATACACCGCTGCGCTTCGTGATGCGAATACCTGTATATTTTCAATGGGTCGGTCACATACTCGTGAAAAATTGTTTACCTGGGTGTTTCCTATTTCGAAATTTACTACGTCATTTTATGGGCTGAAGTCAGAGAATATTAAAATTCAGACACTGGGTGATGCAAAGCAGTATAAAACAGGTGTGATCCGCAATAATTATAGTCACCAATACCTTAAAATGAGAGGCTTTAAAGAAGATCAGCAGCTTATCATGTTATCAAGTTTTGACCGGGTGTTTGAACTGCTTGAAGCGCGGCGAGGGCTCCTTGATTTGGTTATCTTAAATGACGCACAATTTGACTACCGCGCATTAACCGACCCATTTACCGTGCAGCTTGAAAAGGTGTATACACTAGAAAATAGTGGGGCACAGTTATATTTTGCATGTAATAAACAGGTGCCCAAGCCACTTATCAATAAAATGAGTAGTGCTTATGAAGCATTGCTTCACGATTCATCACTTTTTAATTGATGGCCATGTGAAGCTGTGAAACGTATCTAAGTATAGTTGCTCAACTTTGTCTCTGGCCCACGGTGTTTTTCTTAAAAACTTAAGGCTCGATTTAATACTTGGATCATGTGTGAAGCATCGAATGTCAACCGCGTCACCCATAGCGCGCCAACCCAACTGATCTTCGAGTTTGATTAATATATCTTCTAGTTTAATGCCATGAAGTGGATTTTTTGGCTGCTCTTGGCTCATGATTACCCTAATTCTCAAATCGGTTATTTTACGCGAATAGTACGTTCAGGGTCTAGCTTTATTGGTACACCCGATGCATCGGCTTTTACCCATACGACTCGACTATTGGTTTGTTTTGGATGTTTATTGCTGCAGGCAAACAGCATATCAAACTGTTTGATAAGCGCCCCTTCACTGTATTTTTGGCCTTGATACCAACACACATTTAAGGGTTCATCTATAAAAACGGTATTTTTATGATTTTTATCAAATGCCATACTGTGGGTTGTGGTTAGTATGAAGCATAAGTTGGTGGTTAAAGTTAAAATTCGCATGGCATAACTCCCAGATTTGTCTAATCTTACTATGATTGTAGATAAGATCTTAATTGTGTGAGTAATATTACAACGATTAATCACCTTTCAGATAAGATTAAAAACAAAATAAGAGGGAATCACAATGGCTTTTGATCAAAATATGATGGCAGAGCTGACCTTATTAGCTAAATTTCCGAGAAACAGTATGCATCAAGGTATTAAGCTCCATAAGTCGGCCGAGCCCAGTCTTAAAGATGCGGCAGAACGACTATTTAATAAAGGGGTGATTGATAGCCCTGATGGCGGGTATTTAACAGATTTGGGATTAGACTTAGTAGTGCACCTTGATCAGGTGCACTGTGCACTACAATAAGTCATTACTTAGGAGTAAGCTTAGGCATTAGTACCATTCATTATTGCGCGTCAGGTTGATTCTCTGGCGCTGCATCGATAAAGGCAGGTAATGTGTTGCAACGCGCATAAATCGCTGAGATTTTTGGGTATTGCGACATATCTACTTTAAAACGCAGTGCATTGAACACTTGTGGCACTAGGCAGATGTCTGCCAGTGATGGCTCAGACCCAAAACAATAATCGTGATCACCCAGTAGTGATTCCAGACGGTTAAACCCTTCGATTACCCAATGACGATACCAGGTGTTTTTTTGCTCATCATTCACATTTAGCTCGCCACTTAAATATTTCAACACCCGTAAGTTATCGATAGGGTGTATATCGCTTGCGATGGCATAACAAAAACTACGTACTTGGGCTTTTTCCCAGCTATCAGCAGGTAATAGCGGGGTATCAGGGTGTGTTTCTTCTAGCCATTCTAAAATTGCCAAAGATTGTGCTAACACACCGTGTTCAGTTTCCAGTGCTGGCAGCAATCCTTGGGGATTTTTCTCGGTATATGGCGTAGCTTGCTGCTCTGACTTCAATAAATTAACGCCAGACAATTCGTGCGAAATGTTTTTTAAATTCAGTGCAATGCGCACTCGGTATGCCGCTGACGAGCGGAAGTAAGTATAGAGTTTCATAGTTGTTCCTTAATCACGACAAAGGCACTATATCAGTGCCTTATTAAGTATTAGTGTATCGGCTGGTTATTCGCCTTTGTAGTATTTTTTGATGTTTTTCCAACATTCTGCATAATTAGGCTGGCGTTCTTTTCCTTCCAATGCATATTTTGTTGGCGATATGATATATCGAGATTCAAACATAAATGCCAAGGTATTGTCATAACGCTGTGGCTTAAGATCAGCATTTGAGGCTTTCTCAAATACATCAGCTTCAGGCCCATGCGGAGACATACAGTTATGCAAACTCATACCACCTGGTACAAAGCCGTGTTCTTTCGCGTCATAAACCCCCTCAATGAGGCCCATGAATTCACTCATAATATTGCGATGATAATACGGCGGACGGAACGTATTTTCTGCTACCATCCAACGTGGTGGGAAAATAACAAAGTCGACATTGGCAACTCCTTCTGTGCCTGATGGCGAGGTAAGTACGGTGAATATTGACGGATCAGGGTGATCAAAGCTAACTGTATTCATCACATTAAAGCGCGATAAGTCATATTTGTATGGGGCACTGTTACCGGTCCAAGCAACCACATCAAATGGTGAATGGCCAATATCGCAACGGAACAGGTTACCGTTAAATTTAGCGACTAATTCAAAGTCGCCTTCTTTATCTTCAAAGGCAGCAACGGGATACTGAAAATCTCGCTCGTTGGTATAGCCATTAGCGCCAACAGGACCACGTTCAGGCAACACCATTGGATGACCGTAATTTTCGCAGATGAAACCACGTGCTTCATCGTTTAATAATTCAACGCTAAATTTAATGCCGCGTGGAATAACCGCAATTTCACCAGGCTTAATGGTTAACTTGCCGCACTCAGTGTGAAGCAGTAACTCGCCTTGCTGCGGTACAAAAAGCATTTCGCCGTCGGCATTATAAAAATACCGGTCTGTCATCGATTTGTTGATCACGTATACGTGAATGCCAATGCCGGTTTGGCCGTTCGCACTGCCATTAGCGGCCATAGTGACTAAGCCATCAACAAAGTCTGTTTGTTCTTTTGGAATATCGACTGGGTTCCACCGTAACATAGTTGGCGGTGTCGGGATTTCTGTGATCGGTGCTGTGCGCAATAATCCGTTATCGAGCGGCTGATAATCACCTTGTACAACAGAAGGGCGAATGCGGTAGAACCAATTTCTACGGTTGTCGGCACGAGGGGCGGTAAAAGCGGTGGTGTTATATTGCTCAGCGTATAGATCGTATTTTATTTTTTGTGGCGAAAACTGACCAATTGGTAAAGCACCCGGTAAAGCTTCAGACTCAAATTGATTGCCAAAACCGGTTAAGTATTGATACTCGTGATTCATTCGTTCGACTCCAGTAGGTTTTTATGTAAGATACTCTCACGTGAGAGTAATATCAAGTGTCTATAACAATTCTTTTTGTATATAATTGTTTACGTAAATTGCTGTATTCAAAGTTGAGTTAGATGTCATTAAAAATAGAAGAGTTTTTACCCTATCGATTGGTAAAATTAGCGAACAAGGTAAGCCATGCATTCTCTGAAGTTTATTTTGAAGAGGCTGGGTTAAGTATGCCGCAATGGCGCGCAGTTGCACATTTGGCACAACGAGAAACATGTTCTGCTAAAACGTTATGTGATTTAACCGAAATAGATAAGTCCACCATGTCTCGTGCAGTCAAACAGCTCACTGATAAAGGCTTCATTGAGTTGTGTACAGATGTTAATGATAAAAGAGCAAAATTGCTGAGTTTAACGAGTGAGGGAAAAGCGTTATTCAACCAGTTATCTGAGAAAGCTCAGCAGTGGGAAAGTGATGTATTGGCCAGTTTATCGGACAGTGAAAGAGATACCTTACTCAGCGTGATAAGTAAGGTAGAGCAACAAGTTGATAAAGGGTAGTGTATTACGTCAAAGGAGGCTTCACAAAGCACTGTGGTGAGTACCTAGCATATTGTTGACACTCAGAGATAAAAAAGAACCGAAAAGCATATCTGTGAGTTAGCAAGTATGGACTGGTCGACCCTATCTACGGCGATTGGTTGAATCGATAAAGCCATACCAGAGGTAAGCGCTCTATGATGTATAAAGATATAAAACCAAAAATCAGAGTGGTAAACTAAACTGGTATTATATCATTAGTAATTTCAGTAAAGTAGCTTATACTTTATCGGTTAGTAAGGCTTAACAATTGGTAATACAATAATGATTAAAAGACCCTGTAACTAATTCTGTGTAACTGTCTATCATTAATACCCATGTAGGGTTTAGGATAGGCAGACTATGAGAAGAATTTGCTAAACAAGCTGCTAAATCAATAAAGTCAGAAGCCGACTTAACTGATTTTCGTAAAATGTTAACCAAGGTCACTGTTGAAGCAGCACTCAATGCTGAGCTAGACGAACATCTAGGCTACGTTCGTCATGAAAAATTTAGTACAGAGAATTATCGTAACGGTTATTCATCTAAGACCATTCGCACTGAAGATGGCGAAATTGATTTAGATGCGCCACGCGATTGAGACTCAAGCTTTGAGCCTGTGCTCGTTAAGAAGAATCAAACCCGTTTTACCTCAATGGGTGACAAGATTTTATACCTGTACTCCAAGGGCATGACCACGCGTGGTATCGTTGCGACCTTCAAAGAAATGTAGGGTGTTGATGTTTCAGCAACGCTCATTTCTCGCGTGACTAACGCGGTAATTGAGCAAGTCGTTGAATGGCAAGCTAGGCTTTTAGATGCAGTTTACCCCATTGTTTACCTCGATTGTTTAGTGGTAAAAATCAGACAAGATAAACAAGTTATCAATAAAGCGGTTTACCTTGCCCTTGGTGTTAACGATGAAGGCCACAAAGAGTTGCTCGGTATGTGGATATCAGAAAACGAAGGCGCGAAGTTCTGGCTCAATGTACTAACTGAGCTTCAAAATCGTGGCGTGAAAGATATTCTCATTGCCTGTGTTGATGGTCTCAAAGGTTTTCCTGATGCAATTAATGCCGTTTACCCTGACATCCAAATTCAACTATGTATTGTGCATACGGTACGTAATTCACTCAAATTCGTCCCGTCGAAAGACAGCAAAGCGATAGAATCAATCAACAGTGTTATTCGTAAAGCCATCAAGAAACGTAAGCAATTTCCACATGATGATTCAGTGAGGAAGGTTATTTACTTAGCGATTGAGCAAGCATCGAAAAAATGGACAATGCCAATAAGAAATTGGAAAATGGCCTTGAATCGATTTATGATTGAGTTCGAAGACCGTTTGAAAGATGTTATTTAAACTTGGCAGTTACACAAAACCTGTTACAGGCTCGATTAAAACCTTCGGAGTTTAGCTATAACTTCTTCAATTTTTGCAAATTTAGATTGGTAATATTCCTCTTTAGCTTCGTTGGCTCCATCTAGCCATTCATACCATTCTTCTTGCCCATCATAAGAATCATTAAAGATAGTGTTACCATATGGGTCGTAAATTACACAATAACGCTCTGTATCTTGGTCATATGGGTCACGCTCATCACAACGTTTACGCAGAGGATAGTCTGCACTTTTTTTATCAAGAAACATTGTATTTAGCGAATTAGCTAGTTGATTCGCTTTAACAGATACAGATTGTTTGGATATAGAGCCAGTTAAATATCGCTCAGTGTAAATAGAAACAGTAAGGGATGCTGCTAACGCATAAGTATCTGCTAAATAAAAGTAGTCATCATTATAACGTGAATCAATAGCTCTATGATTTGTTAAATCATTTACCTTTATTAATAAACTACTCAATAGTGCCAAGTCTTCTCCAGTATGAGCGATAGTATCACTGTAGTGCTTCATGCTAGCATCGATAGATCTAAACTCAGATATAAAATCAAATTCAGCATCTCTAATTACCTCTTTTCTAACTCGGTCTTGGATAGCTTGGAGGCTTTCTTCGCTGAGAGTGACATATTGAGGTCCTTGCGAACCAAATAAAGCATCTCCAAGGAGAGAGCCTACATTTGAAACAAATTTGCTTTTTGCTTTGTCGAGAATTAGAGAGCCCAAGCTTGCTGTTGTAGCTTCAGCCTGTGTTGCTTCCGTTGTAAAAGTTACAGAGCTTAGAGAAATAGCTAAGATTGAAGTAATATACTTTAATTTCATTATAAATCCTTTAAATAATTAAGTATTATGTCACTAATCATTAGTGACATAATAAAGTTATCATAATTTTATGTCCTTTTTATGTCCTGTAAATATAATGAATTAATGTTGGTTATTACTGGGTGTTCTTCACGTTATATCGTTCACTCTTTTTACGATTTATTTTTTAATAAGAATACGCAAGCTAAGCCAATAATTAAGCCAGATACTGATACCAACATAACATACGGTGTAACAAGTATTAGTATACTCAGCGCGGATGTGGGAAATAGCGTGCTGCCAAAAATAAACATATAGTATGAAAATGCAATAATTAGGGTAGTAACCGATACAAAAACAGTTAAAAACAGGTAGCCGGCCTGACTTTTTGTATATTTAATGACTAGATAAATGATGGCAGCCGGAATTGCTTTAACACACAAGTCTATGAATAACGAAAACAGTATAGTGCTGTAATAAAATTCACCTGCTCCCCGAATTAAGGAGCTCAAAATGAAAAATACGGGTGCGCTAATGAGTAGGGTACTCACAAGTGTCAACGTTGTTGCGTTTTGATACTTTTTTTCAATGTTCATGTTTCAAAATCCTTTGAAATGCAAGCTTACAGCTTTTTATAGTTAGGTTTTCCAATTTTAAATGTGAATAATATAGTTTTGAAGATGGATGAAATATCGGAATTAAATAAAGTACACATAAAAAAGGCCAGTGATCACTGGCCTTTAGAGTTTATCTAATTTGCGTGTTAGATACTCTATACAGTGTATTGTTACAAAAGTGCACTTAAATAACGTATTTAAGTGCACAATTTATATTAGAACGTGTAACGAATACCAATTTTAGCGCGCCACGCTGAAGATTCATCAATCTCAGTGTAGTTACGTACATCAGCGCCGTTGTGAGCTGAGTCGATGATCAAGCGGTTTGATTCATCTAAGCCACCGAAGTCATAAATTTTCTGATCTGAGAAGCGCAGTTTTTTCTCAATGCCCCAATCGCTGTTTAACAAGTTCGCGAAGTTCTCGATCATGAAGTAAATCTGACCTTTGTGTTCAGGGTAGAAACCAGGGATCTCTTGTTTGAAGCTCACATCCATGGTTGTTACCCAAGGCTGTGTTCCAGTGTTACGGTCTAAAAGTTGTCCGCGTTCAGAGATACCGGCGCGATTCAGTAAGGTTTCTAACTCATTCCACGATAGGCGTGAGTCTTCCCAGTTTACATTAGCATCTTCTGGCCCTGATGGGATATATGCAAGATAGGCTGATGTCCGGTCGAACCCACGACGGTCTCCTAGGTCACGGTCGTTATACGAACCCATCGTATAACTGTGAGGGCGACCAGAGCGGCGTTCAAAGAACACGTTAAACTTAGAAGCATAGCCGTCGAAGAACTCAGTGCTATACGCTAGGCTAACCTTGAAGCTATGTTCCACTTCGTAGTGACCACGGCCCACTAAGTCTACGTTGCGACTGTGTACAGTTGCGTATTGGTAGTTACTTTGAGCGCGCGATGAACTCCCTGGGTTTACATCTTCAATATCTTGGTGTGCGTAGCTTGCTGAAACATATAAACCGTTATCCCATTCTTTTGCAAGGGCAGTACTGAAAATGATAGAACGGCCATTTTCTTCAGCGTTGGTCATCATAATATCGAAGTTGTCTTTTAAGTCACCTTCGTAAATGCTGTCATAAATGATACGGCCAGTGGCTGATGTACCCACTGCTTTCATAGCAGTGTTACGCCAAACCGCTTCGTTCTCTTTTTTATGATAGGCAAGCTCCGCTGTCCATTTGAAGCCATCACCTAGTAGTTCTGAATCAAATTCATATTCAAAGCCAACTTGTGCTCGAATACTTGAAGGCAGCTCAAAGTTAGGGTCAGTGTAGTTGGTGCTACCGGCACCTTTTACAAGCGAGTTTTTAACTGCATCTGGTACACGGGTAATATCAACTTGGTCAACATTTTCGAAGTAGTCATTGATCGCGTTTGCTGATGCTTCAACATAGGTTAACCCATCGTTTTGGAATGGCGCGTTATACCAAACGTTTGGAATACCGCCTTGGAAACGACCAATACCACCGTTAATTGTCAGAGATTCAGTCGCGTAATATTTGAAACCTACGCGAGGTAAGATAATGTCGATGCCATCCAAGTTTTCTTGGTTAGTATAGCCATAAGTATTTAAGAAGTTTTGGTTTAACGTTGGTTTATCACTGGTTGACAAACGCTCGTAACGTAAACCAGCTGTGACTTCTAAGTCATCAGTTGGGTAAAACTTATCTTCAACATATAAGGCTAACTGGCTACGGGTTGCATCGTATGCCATATCGTTTGCATCATTGGTGTAGGCATTACCGTAAGTGAACTGGTAGTTATCGCGGTCGAAATGTAGTTTTTTATTAGCAAAGTCTTCTAAGCTGCCAAAGGTCCAAGAGCCTCGAGAATTTTCAGCGAATAAGTTGTAAAGGCGCAAGTTTTTATACTGTGCACCAAACCCAATTTCATGGTCACCTAGTAGGTAAGTTGCGTCGAATGTCATTTCTAAAGTTTCAGTTTCAGATACATTGTTGTGACGGAACTCAGTTGCACCAAACTCAAAGCCTGGGCCTCGACCATCATCAAGGTATACTTTCACTGCACCTAGCGGAGAATTAACGATACTGCTGTTGCTTACGTCTTTGTATGCGATACCAAATTCGGTCGAGAAATCATCTGACCAATCAGAGTAAATTTTCGTTGCGAAGTTATTAAACTTGGTGGTAAGTGCATAACGACTTGAGTTTAACTGAACTGTGCTGCCACCTTCAGGGTAGTCTTTCGCTTGCTCTTCATTTTGCCACTGGTATGTGAAGTCGGCACGGTGTGCATCACTGATGTTCCAGCTAAGCTTTACAAGTACACTGTCGCTGTTATCTTCAGGGTTGCCACCTAAGCTATCTTCAACACCATACACACTGTTTAATGTTGATAAGAATTGGTTATAATCTGTTTCACTAACAACAAATTCACTGCCAGCACCAGAGCCAGCAAAACCATAGTCTAAGTCTTTTTCTTGTTTCCAACCATTGTAGTTTACGAAGTAGAAAAGTTCATCTTCAATAATGGCACCACCAGTACTGAAGCCCATACGACTTTCTGTAATGGTTGTGTCAGCGCGGTTTGATGAATAAGTTCTATGACCATCAGCATCTAATACAGGGTCACGGCCATCGAATATTTGTTCGACGTTGTCTACTTTACCTGCAAGGCTAGGTGAGCTTTGCTCATAAAAACCGGTAAACGTGTATTCGTTTGAGCCAGACTTAGTGACCGCATTGATGGTACCACCACCAAAGTTACCTTTTTTTGCAGAAAATGGTGATGCGTCAACAGAAATTTGCTCAATAGCATCAAGTGCAACCGGTGGTTGCGCAGTAGGGTAACCATTTTTAGCTAGACCAAAGTCATCATTTTGGCCGATGCCGTCAATGGTTAAGCTGTTACTGCGTGGGTTATTACCTGCAATCGTTAACTCACCTGAACCGTTGATACTGGCCAGTGGGTTTAAACGTGCGATATCTTTAATATCGTTGTTAAAACTCGGCGCATTTTCAATGGTATCAGCACCGAACACACTGTTTGAACCGCCTGCTTGTTGTACGATACGGTAACCCGTTACTTCAATTTTTTCTACTTTTTGTAGAGGCTGAAGTTGAGATACAAGACGATGCGTGTCACCTAGCTCAAGAAAGATGCTATCTAATTCAGTGTCTGAGTAAATATCAGAATCAAGCACCACGCGGTAAGGACCACCAACGCGTAAACCTTTGGCAATAAATGCACCTGAGTCATTGGTTGTGAATGTGCTCGTTGTGCCTGTTGGCTCGTGAATAACTGTAACTTTAACGTTGGCAGCAGCGTCACCAGCAGGTGTGGTGATTTTACCGCGCATGGCTGATGACGTATCAGATGCAAATGCACTTACAGATACGCCCAAAGCGAGCGCTAACGCGCCGGCTACTTGAGTCAAGCGAACGTTTTTCATTGTGTTGTTTCCCGTGTAAGGTTATTTAAATTACTACTACTGTGCGAATAGCCAAAAAGCTGTAACTTTTCAGTATTACCAGTATTTTTATAGTGTGTTGCAGTAAAGCAGTTGTTTCAATCTGCAACGGTTTAATTTGTAAAGTACAATATTTAAGCTTATTTATTGGTTACTTCGTACTTGATAAATAACGGCTAATTTGCAATTTAAGCACCTTAGCCGCTCATAAATATCGTATTTTACAGGTGGGTTAACTCCTTGAACCCGTTAAAACTTAAAAGTCGTATTTTACCCCTAGGCGAATTTCGTACAATGAAGGTTTAATTTCAAAGTCAGTACCTGATGGGTTATTAAATTTATGAAACACATATTGACCATTGTCATTTATTGATGCGGTCACGGCATTTTGCATAAAGTTACCGGTGTTGAGGGTGCCCCAATTATCATTAAGTAGGTTACCCACATTTTTTATTACGAAGTACGCCGAGCCTTTGTGGTTATCAGAGAAACCGGCAAATTCTTGCTCAATTTTCAAATCAAACGTGACCCACCAATCGCCATCTTGCGAGTTACGGCCTTGAATTTCACCGCGTGATAAACCTTCACGCTCAACCCACTTATCAAAGTCAGTTTTTTGAAATGGAACTCGTTCCCCTGCATCATTTGTATGGAATCCGTATTCGACTAAACCGTCATTCTCGCGCGGTACGTACAAGAGATCACGTTTATTATCGGCAAAGCCAAACATATGGGTATCATCGAAAGTATAAGAGTATGGGTTGGTCATACTTGCTTGACCAAATACGCTGAACTTAGTTGCTAGCCCATCAATAAACTCATGCTTGTACGATAAAGACATGGTGGCGCGGTGTGGAATTTCATAGTTTGACGTAGATACACCAGGGTTTTGCGGGTCATGAGCGGCAATACCGTGGAAGTTTGAAAATGCCACTGAACTTGTCATTGGGTGAACATCATTCGACATGGTATACGCATATGAAAGCGCCACATCGATGCCGTTATCAAATGACTTGTTCATGCCAAATGATAAAACATGAGTATATCCATCATCACCCGTGACATTGGTTAATAGCAAGTCTGACTTACGAGAATGAAGGTCATCGTTATAAATAGGGCGACCATCTGGAGCAGTTTCGGTACTCGCAAGGGTTAAGTTGCGTACAATCGCAGAGTCTTGTTTGTCGGTATATAAGTAATCAACCGTAAATACATAGTCAGACTCAGTGACATAGGTAGCACCGAGTGAATATTTCCACTCTGATGGTAGTTCAAAGTTAGGATCAGTGACGTTAGTGCTGTCATCTGCGCTGCCAGAGCCTACCGCATTGTACAATTCTTGTGGGATTGCAAACCCTGCTTTTCCGCCATCAACAAAGGCAACCGCATCTGGCCCTAGTAGTTGAACATTCTTTTCATTTTCTTGAATGTTACGTACGCCATCGTTCGAGTAGCTATTTGAGATCCAAACATTCGGGTTACCACCAGAGTATAAGCCAAAGCCACCCCTAATTTCTAGTTGGTCGTCGTAAATCCAGTTAAAGCCAAAACGTGGTTGAATGAGGTCAACGCCATCTAGGTTTTGCTGATTAGAAAAACCAAAACGTTCTTGGAAATTTGGGTTATGTGCAGGTACATCGTCACTGGTATACCAGTCGTAGCGCAAACCGGCTGTTAGGGTGATGTCGTAATCAATTAGGTCGAACTTATCTTGCGCGTATAGGGTATTTAATGCGTACTTAAATTCCCCCGCAGCATCGACTGGGTTATGCGATGACGCATTACCGTAGTAAACACGGGCAACCCCGTTTTCAAAGTCTTCGATACTACCAAAACGGTGCTCACCTTCATTGTGCTGTACGAACATGTTGAATACATCGAGTTCTTCACGCTCATAACCAAATGATAGCTCGTGATCGTCTAGGTAGTATGTACCGGCAAACTTTAACGATAGGTTGTCGTATTTTAATTTATTTGCTTGACGAGAGTCATCTGGCCCCAAATAAACAGTAACGTCGTTGTTTCTAATTTGGAATTCACCAAAGCCAGATGTTTGGTCTAAAGAAAGTTGACGGTTGTCCAGTTCAGAGTAGCCGACGCGTATTTCTGTCGAAAATACGTCATTCCAATCTGAGTAAATAGAGGTCACGAATGATTGAAGTTCTGCACCACGCTCATAGAAGTGATTAGACAATGAGATTCTATCAGAACCGCTATCTGATTGAGATAACGTAAAGCCATCGTTGTAGTTGTAAACAAAACTTGCACGGTGGTCATCGTTGATGTTCCAGTCAAGTTTTACCAATAGCTTTTCATCTTCAACTGGCATGCTAGGAACAAGCGAACCTGCATCATAGCCATATTTGTCGAGTGATATTGCCGCAATGTTATCAATCGTCGCTTGGCTTATTTTACCGTTTGCAAGCGGAGCATATTCAAAAACTTGTGCACCTTCTAGCTTTTCATAACTGGTGAATAAGAACAGCGTATCTTCTACTAATGGCATGCCTACATTAAAGCCATAACGCTTTTCATTGTAGTCGCCGATGGCTTGCTCTTTACCATCAATTTTATCACCTGACAGTGAGTCATTGGTGTAATCAAAAAACACACCACCAGATAGGGTATTGGTACCTGATTTTGTTACTGCATTGATATTACATGATGTGAAACCACCATATTGCACATCAAATGGTGCTAACTCAACAGCAACTTGGGCAATTGAATCGAATGAGAAAGGCATACGCTCAGTTGGGTAACCATTGCGGTTGAGGCCAAAGTTATCGTTCATGCGCATACCATCAACAGTTAAACTGTTAAAACGCGGGTTACCTCCAGCACATTGAATGGCACCAGAGCTGCTTTCATCTACATAAATACGTGGATCAGTACGTACAATATCTTTGATATCACGGTTTATTGCAGGTTTTTCTTGCAGGTCTGCGAGTGAGAAATGAGTTGCAGGGCCTGTACCACCAGATTGCATAGTCATAGGGCGACCGGTAACAACAATCTGCTCCATGTTTTGCTGAGAATTTAGTTGAACAGTCACGGGATACGTTTTACCTAAAGACAAATAAATGTCTTCAACCAATGTATCTTCAAATTTGTTCGAATCGATAATAACTTGATAAGGGCCGCCTACGCGTAGCCCTTTTGCTGAAAACGTGCCATTTTCATTTACCACTGTGGTTTTCACTGAGCCTGACGGAGTGTGGATAATCGTCACTTTCGTGCCAGCAGCGGGGTTCCCTTGAGGACCAACAACTTGACCTTTCATACTAGAAGCTGTGTCGTTAGCAAATGCAGCTCCACTTGCACCGATGCTCGCTGCAATAGCAAGTGATAGGGCTGTTTTGCGCAATAGAGTTTTCATTATGTCGTTTCCCGTGTTTTGAATAGTTTATTTAACAGCGGTTACTTTTGAAGTCTTGAGTGCTTCTTTTAAAGGCGCTGCATTTTTGTCAAAAATTTGATTCAATAAGCCAGCTAAACGAATACCACCTTGTTGTAGGCGTGTTCTTACAGTCGGCATATATTTATAAATGTACCCATAACTTATTTCAGTTTCATTTAAGTTATAGACTTTATCCGAAATATAATGGCTTTCTAATAACCAGTCTGCAGGCTCACTATCAAGGTAATCACTTATAATGGTTTTATTTGACGTTTTTATGAATTCTGCAAACTCACTGTAAGATAGACTCTCATTTTCAATTAAGCGAGTGTCCCACGTTGAATGTAGGTTTGTTTTATCACCAAAAAATGTCACTTTGATCAGGTTTCCGCCACGGTCTTCGCCACGTCCTGCGTGAAATGGTTGGTGGCTATCACCCACAAGGTGCACTAAAAAACGCAGGGCAAAGCGTTTCTCATCTATTGATTTATCATTAGATTGAAGGGTGTTTTTTGCGTAGTAAATACCATCTAGGATGTGCTTTACTTGATCTTTTGAAGAAATCGTATGGTCAACATGATTATGCATTTTGCTCGCATCTTTAATGTTGATGTAGTGCCATTTTGTAGACTTTTTACGCCAGAAGTCACTGCTGTCAGAGCGCATTTCGTCTGCCCAAGTTGATATTTGCGCCAGTGAACTTTCTTCTAAAAGAGGGGTCAGAGCTTTCGTGGTTGTTTCTGTTAGATGATCTTCAGCAACTTTACCAATAATGCGGTGACCATTTTGGCCCCATGCTACGGCATTAAATGAACTAGACAATACACCCACAAGTGCAATTACAGAGAGCTTTTTAACTAACATATGCATTTTCTTCATTGTTAAAAAGTCGCCAATGACGACTATTCGATAAGGTCAATTGTCCGTATTTTTCAAGAAATAAAAAGGACTTAACGGGATTCATAATTTCTTGTCAATAAAGTATTTAATTCAAAGGTTTATAGAGTTTAAGTAAAATTACTTATTGTAATAAGTAAAGATTACTGGTCTAATGGCTAAGTCGGCACTATAAGAATAAATTACCCTTGAGATATCATAACATTCTAATCAATAAACCCTCTATTGTTACATTATTGTTTCTATCTATGTGGGCCTGCTGGGTTTTAGGTCAGGCTTTTAGTAAATCAAACATAGATGATGTAGCCCATGTGTTGACACATTCTTACCAATGCACGACCTCTTCTATTGCAAATAAATCAGTATTACGGGTGCATGTTCCTATCGAACGATTAGCCATAGACATAAAAGAAGGGCTTTGTGAGAGTAAGGTTGTTGCCAAGCAGTATGGGCACGTTGAAATATATTGGGGGGGCAACTTAGCTGAGCAAATAGAGTTTTTAGCCAAAGGTGTTGCGGATGTGATATTAAGCAAAGAGAATGTTATGCAAGCACTCATGGCTGAATCAACACACAACTACCGGCCTATTATTGGTTATCAAAATTACACTGCGTTTTTTATTTCAAATAAAGAGAAACCTAAGTTAAATAAAGCCTATTTTTTAGATAAACGAATTGGCTTACTTGACTACCCAACCAGTCGTTCAGGCCATATATTACCAAAACAGGCGTTTAAGCAGTTAGATATTGATTTAGACGCGTTAGATATTGTTTATGCGAGTACTCATACGTCATTACGAGATAAACTGGCAAAAGGCGAGGTTGATATTATTTCGTCATATTGGAGAAAAGACGACCAAGTGCGTTTTTCTAATAATTATATAGTCCCAATTGGCGGCGAAATCGTGGGCAGCCGATGGTTTTTAAAAATGAATGACGAGAATATAGACTTAGCATGCGAGTTACAATCAGTGATTAGCGCGCTTGCCCGTTCGCAAAGTTCTTCTTATTTCAAGTCATTACAACAGTATTGGCAATGCGAGAAATCACCTTATCACTTTTTAGGGGAGCAAGTGTGATGCCGCATTGGAAAAATATTACTTTATTCATTGTTATATCAGGTATTTTCACAGGAATATTTTATCGCGCACAAACTATACAAATTGAACAAGACATAAATCAACAAGCATCACAAATTATTACTCGCGTTGCGTTGGACATAAATGCATTGCCCATTGCTGATCCGTTTTTTAGCTATTCTGGCAACCCAAACGTTGTCGCATCTTATATCGAGAAAATAAACCGCAGGCTTGGGAGCCAAGCGGCGAGGGTATCACTAAAAGAAATTAGTATTTCTAAATTACCAGAGCATGATAGTACTGTGGTAAAACCGCTTGCTGCGGCACATCGTACTATATACGTGTCTTTTAATGTTGATACCCAGCACAACAAATCAGCCTATATCTTGCCATTTGTTCTCGCGTTATTAAATTCTGCTTTTTTTGGCTGGGTGAGTACTGGGGTTGTACGAGATAAAGTGCGTACTACCAACACAAATGTTGAGTCAAAAATACCAAAAAGATTGGTTGTTGACCTATATACTAAAACAATTATGCTCAATTGTGCGAAGGAAGATGCGGTTAAGCTTGCCAATAAACCACTGTGTTTTTATTTAGCGTTGGTCGAGTTCTGCGAAGTGCAACCTGACGTAATACTAAATCAGAATAAAGATGTGCCCGATGAATTAATGGTAATCGCTGACAAGTATTTTGACAGGTTAATTACATTAGGACACACCATTCGTAAGCGTCCTAACTTTTCTTCGAGTTTGGAAAAAACATTAAGTGAGATAAGAGCTGCATTAGATGAGATCATGGCTGAACATAGCGAGCTTAAAATGAAGTATTACCCACCAAAAGCACATGGTGAGGGCTCCCGTTCTAAATTACATAGTTATGGCTTATCTGACGTTTTGCTCGCAGATATTGAAGTGATCGGGAAGTAACAAAATTTACAACGTGACAATTAAACGCAGCAACTAACTGATGCATGTGTAGAGGTCTGTTATTGAACTTAAGGCATAGCCCATATAGGCGCTATGCCTTTTAAAGTCTAGATTATAGCTGGTCGACTTTAATTGGAGAGTGGTTTTGGAGATAATTGATCAATACTTCAGAGTCAGTTAAATCACTCGAAGCAAACCCTGAGTGTTTATTAAGCAGTGGGTAGCCATCTCCACCTGCGGCATTATAGCTGTTAATACTCATGGTATAAGTTCTATCAGCTTGAAATGCCTCACCCTTTATCTTTAAGTTGACTAATTTTCCAGATTCAATATCAAATGTTATACCATAGTACTGTAAGTAAGCACCTGAATCTGCAGGAAATTGAGTAACAACATTCAGGTATTGATATAGTTGCTCACCTGTAAAGGTAATTTTTGTGATCCTGTTTTTAAATGGGTGTACTTTTAGTACGTCCTTATAACTGACATCACCCGCTTTAATACTATGACGTATACCGCCACCACTGATAAGGCCAAAATCAGCGTTCACCGCAGCCATTTGTGCCTTTATGATCAAGTCAGCCAGTTTGCTTTGCTTAAACCGAACGGTATTTCGGCCTCCATCTAAGTATTTGTCGATTGACCCGACCTTTTTAGCTAATTGCTTTTCACCGATAGATTGATAAGGTTGTAGGAAGTCTTGTAGCTTTTTGTCAGGTTTTATATGCGATTGAACATAATTGCCATCGGCTTTTTTAAGGTTGACCGGGATGAGTTCATAGCTTAGTAGTGATTTCTGGCCATTTTCAATTTTAAACTCTGCTTTGCCGACGTACTTACCCCACTCGTGTGCCTGCATAATCCAAGTGCCATTTTGTTGATCTGGCTGACATGATTTACCAGGCGCAAAATGCGAGTCTTCAGCACCTGTATCAGTTACACAAATGGGTTCTTGAGAATGGCCACCAATAATAATGTCTAATGTCCCCGGTGCTAGTGCACGTGCTAACGTTACGTCACCAGGCGCATTTATTCCGTATTTACCATCGTGATAATGGCCCATGTGAGTTACTGCAATCATGACATCGATGTTTTGTTTTGCACGAATTTCATCAACGACCTGTTTGGTAATAGCTGATGGCTCCACAAAATCTAGTTCCCCAATATAAGTAGGGTTAGCAATTTTTGCAGTATCTACCGTTGTTAGACCGACAATACCTATGGTTAAGCCACCTTTATTTATAATGGTATAAGGTTGATAGGCGTGAGAGTGATCGTCTTTGTTCAAAATATTGGCTGATAACAAAGGAAAGTTAGACCAAGCAATTTGCTTGTCTAAAATAGATAAGGGATTATCGAATTCGTGATTACCTATCGCCATTGCATCATAACCGATTAGGCTCATCCCTTTAAAGTCAGGCTCGGCTTTTTGCAAATCAGACTCAGGGATCCCAGTATTGATATCACCACCAGAGAGCAGTAAAACACGATGACCTTTATTGGCTGCGGTAAGTCGTAATTCATCTATGAGTGTTTTTCGAGCTGCCATGCCATACTCACCATCTTCGTTATGCCAAAAGCGGCCATGATGATCATTGGTATGCAAAACAGTTAAGTATTTGGCTTTAGATTCCGAGGTGTTATCAGAAGACGTCGGTAATAAGTTACATGCCGATAAAAGCAAGCAACTCGCGAACAAAGTTATGCGCATAATATAATTTTGTGGAATAAAATAGTTAGGCCCTAGTTTAAACTAAAAGCTCTAAGAATAAATGCAAATATTAGGAGTTTTTTGATACCTCATTCGCTGATTGTACAGCCATGCTTCTTCGTTGCAGTTCATTCTTGGCAATGTGAGACTTTAAATGATCGGTTTCAACCATCCAATTTAAAAATGTCACAGGCAAATCACGATATGATTCACCACTATGCAACCCAAAATCACAGATTTCTTTTTCGTTATTCATCCTAGACAGCCCCGATTGTTTTTATTTTTCGGGGCTTATCCTATCAAAATATTTCAAGAGGAAAAGAACAATAGGTTACAAGGTGATGCTTTTTTATAACCTTTTGTTATAAAAGTGTGAATATTATTGCTGCCCATTGAATAATAAGAAAGACACAGCCGATAAGAAATGTGCGGTATCGCATGAGTACATGATTGGTACTGAGGTGTATGTAACTATGGACTAGTCTAGAAATCACGAAAAGCACCGCACCCAGAGCAAAGACCCATGACACTTTATTCAAGGCAATAGCCAACACACATACAACGAAAAATAGCATAGGAATTTCAAATTGATTACTGAAATTTCTTCCCGCAACGATGACATCTTCGGGCGCGGTCGTCAGATCCATCGTTTTAAATGCATTTTTATCGACTAACTTATTCTTGGCCGCTTTGAATCGGCGTTTACCCATAATAAACATCACCAAAAGTGTGAGTAGAGTTTGGCCAAACATAGCGAATATGACTAAAAGTAACGGAGTGTGCTGCATATTAAGATGCCTTTTTACAGAGTGTTACAAACAAAGTACGTTTATGATTGCAAATTGGCAAGGAAATTATGACTATATTAAATAGTAAATTTATTATGGAAAGTATATGAAAAGATTATTCGCATTAAGTGCACTGTCGCTGTTCGTCATTACGGGCTGCTCTACGACATCAACGGTCAATAATAGCGTTTCAGCTTCTTTGATTTCAGACTCTTTAATTGTCAGTCCAAATGATACTCGACAATATGAAACAATGACACTTGAAAATGGTATCGATGTGTTATTGATCTCAGATCCAAAAGTAGAAAAGTCGGCAGCTGCATTAAGTGTGGGGGTCGGGTTGCTTCATGACCCTATGAGTCAACAAGGCATGGCACATTATCTTGAGCATATGCTTTTTCTGGGGACTGAGCGTTACCCAGATTCAAAAGGGTATACCAATTTTATGACGCAAAATGGGGGCGTTCATAACGCTTATACTTGGCTTGATATCACCAATTATATGTTTAAAGTGAACAATGATGCTTATGACGAAGGACTTGATAGATTTTCTGATTTTTTTAAAGCGCCGAAGCTTTACCCTGAATACACAGATAAAGAAAAAAATGCCGTAAATGCAGAATGGTCAATGCGCAGAGAAATGGATTTTTTTGGTCAATTCAAACTCTCTAGAAATATGCTGGGTGATCATGCCGCCAACCGCTTTTTAATCGGTAATTTAGAAACATTGGGTGATAAAAAAGACAGCAACTTGCACCAAGAAACGGTGGCATTTTACAACCAATATTATTCGTCGAATATAATGAAAGTCGCCATGATTTCCAATTTACCGACTCAGGAAATGGCGTTAAAAGCGAAAAAATACTTTTCCACAATTGAAAATAAAAATATCGAGAAGCCAGAAGTCGTCAAAGCCATCGACTTTTCAACAGTGGGCAAAAAACGGATTCACTATGTACCTAATGAAGATGTAAAGCAGCTAAAAATTGACTTTACCATCGAGAACAATAGCGCTGATTTCGCAGTAAAACCCAACTATTTTGTCACATATTTATTGAGTAATGAAATGACCGGTGGGCCTGCACAAGTGCTCAAAGACAAAGGATGGATTTCTAGTTTAACAGCCTATGCAAGTCCCGCCATGTATGGCAACTATGGTTCGTTAACGGTTGATATCAATTTAACGGATGCGGGTATGGCAAAGCGTTCAGATATTGTCGCGGCTGTTATGCAATATATTTCGTTAATTAAAAAGCAAGGTGTAGATAGTAAATACTTCAATGAGATCAACACGTCTCTTAGTAATGAGTTCCAGTTTTTAGAAAAGGGAGATGAATTTAGTTATGTCAGTAACTTAGCCGATAATATGCAAAAATATCCGCTAAATCACGTGTTGAATTCAGGTTATCATTACGCACAGTTTGATAAAAAAGCGGTTAATAATGTGCTCGAGCAATTAACGCCTGAACGGTTGCGAGTATGGTATATCAGTCAACAAGAGCCTGCGGATAGCCAACTGCACTTTTATGATGGTAAGTATCAAATCGCAAAGATCAGTGATGAAGAAGTTGCAAATTGGAATAAAGCGACAGATCTTAACTTAGAGTTACCATCAATCAACCGCTTACTACCACAGAAGTTCGATATTAAAACCACAGCTAAACAAGCAAAAGCAGGTGTTTCTGAGGTATACAATGATGAGCGGATCACCATATGGCATTCAGCGAGTGAGCGGTTTTCTCACCAACCGAAAGGGTCAATGGATATTTTTATCAATACTGCAACACCTAATACGAGTATCAAACACGATGTGGCAATGCATTTGTGGGCAGATCTGTTTGGCTTACAACAAAGTCGTTTGATCACAGAAGCGAGTGTCGCTGGTATGTCGGTTAGTTTGGCACCGAGCAATGGTTTAATTTTATCGGTTTCAGGCTTTACTGATAAGCAACCAACGCTTGTAAGTCAAGCACTAAAAAGTGTTGAGCTAAGTGTAGATGAGGTAACATTTTCTCAGGCGGTGGATAGATATCGCCGCGGGTTACTAAACGCTAAAAAGCAATTCCCATTCCGTCAGGCGTTTGGCCAATATTCAAAGCTTATACGGTCCGGAAATTATGACTTGGGCGCTCAATTAGAGGTGCTAGACAGTATCACTGTCGCCGAGTTTAATGCATTACAGCAACAAACGTTAACCGAAAATAATATTCGAGTGTTTAGTTATGGAAATTATGAGCAAGCAGAATTGGCTGTCATTGCAGCTAAAATAAATGAAGTACTGCCAGCAGCGAAATTGATCACCCAATACACAAAATCTAAACACCTAGTGCCAAAAGCAGGACAGACGTTAGTATGGCAGCAGGATATAGATGTTGCAGATGTGGCTATCGTCGATATGTATGTTAACCCAACGCCAGGATACACACAAAAAGCGGCTGGCTTATTACTTAAATCACACTTTAGTCAGCATGCATTTGAAACCCTAAGAACAGAAGAGCAATTAGCCTATGCGGTTGGCGTAACCGCACAAAGCATTGATGACTATTCCGCGATAGGGTTATATATTCAAACTCCGGTGAATGATGTAAAAAAAATGCAGGCACGTTTTGACCTATTTAAAACGCAATATAGCAAAACGCTGAATGATTTGGATGATGCAACGTTTACTGATCTGAAAAATGCATTGTTAGTATCTTTAAAAGAAGAACCTAAGAATTTAGGGGATGAATTACGACCTTTAATCGCTGATTGGTATAGAGAACGTTATGACTATGACTCAATGGACAAGTTAATTAATGCGGTGGCGCAATTGTCATTGAGTGACATCAAATCGTATTATCAACAAACAATGCTGAATAACACAGCGCCTAGAATTAACGTTCAAATGAGAGGCAAGAAGTTTGCGGATGAACCATTTGCGCAATTGCCAAACCAAACGGTTGTGCACTCTTTAGAGGAACTTTATAAGCAAATAAAAATGAAATAGTCCAATACAGTGGGGTGAACGCAGGTGTGTTCCCCCTTACTTTAGCCGACACAATTTACACTTCAGCCAAGTCACGAACATCGAAACACATTAATGTCGTTTAATTATCACTCAATTGTAATGCGCTAAGCTCTATGATGAATAAATAGTGACTGCTGAAACCAAAATGTAAGTTACGATTACTGATAAAAATAATGATTTTATTTATCGGCGTATAACGCTTCAAGTTCGGTTGCAATATCTGAGTTTAATGCGGCCCAATTCGCTTCAAGTGCGCTGATGAGTGATTGGTAGCCGTCGGCTTTAAGCGCATTAGATTTGAAGAAGTAACTTGATTTTACTAAGTTTTTCTTGCCCTCTTTAGAAGAGAATATATACCAATTTCCAGATATTATTCCGCCATGGTCATCATGACCGGCAAAATCATTAACATGTATTTCGACCTCAAAATAGTCTGAAAATGTCGTTGAGACTCTGGCATTGATAATTTGCCATCCATGTAACTGTGAAGACAGCATTTGCTGAGCAGACTTATAAAGCATGTGCTTTGGGTGCTCTGACCAATAATTAAAATTTGCAATGGAAACACTATGATTGGTGTGAACTTGCACGATTGCTTGTTGATCAGATACACCAATTAGCTTGACCGGTTTTAGGAGTAAAGTGCCGTTCGGTACTGCGGCACTCGTTATAGCTGGGGTCGTATTAAATTGATAATAATTGACCGCATTTTGTGAATTACCGCTGCACCCACTAATAAACAAAATGACCCATATTATTATTAACAAACCCTTCATTATTTCTTCCTTGGTTGCTTATCTTCTGGGCTTTGTTTGTCGAAAATGAGCATACTTGGTTGCTCAGTTAAGCCTTTTGATATAGGTTTTAAAGTATTGGACAGGCTTTCTAACTCCTCAAGAGTATCAGTGAGTTGGTCAACCATTCCTGAGCCTTGTTGATAATTCGTCAACGTTTTCTCAAACTGTTTTAAGCTAGAGGTTAATTGACTTAAAGTGGTGTTGATTTGGCCTAAACTGCCTTTTGTGTCACCAGCTAAATCTTGCTGATTAAATTCACTAATTAGTTTATTCATTTCCATTGCAAGTAACCTATATTCCTGTAATGTGCTGTCAAATGTTGTCATTGTTTGTGACAGTGGAAGATTATTTAATTTGTTAAGTAAATCTGTAACTTGTTCTGATATAGCAGTGAAACCACTAGAAACACTGGGCAATATCGGGTAAACCGAAGAGTTTGCTAGTACAGCTTTAGGTGCTTTGCTATAAAAATCTAATTCTATGTATACAGCACCCGTTAAGATATTACCACTTTTTAGCGATGCCCTCAGTCCATTTCTAATCCATTTTTCTATATTATTTTGCCAGTAACTTTCAGCTAAGTCACTTTGTTCGTAAATTCTCCCATATTCAATTTTTATAAGTACAGGCACAGATGTTGTGTCTTGTTGAAAGTATAAAGGCTGACCATCTCTTTCAATTTGTGCGGGGGCTTGTTCAACTGTGCCTATGCGCATGCCACGGTACTCAACAGGTGCACCGACCGTTAATCCTCTAATTGATTGTTCAAATTCAACTAGGAAAAAATCAAAGTTATTAAAACGTTTTTCTAAAGCTGCAGCAAAATTTTCATGGAGTTTATATTGTCTGAGTGCACTGGCAACGTCTGATGCGGTGCTATTCGGTGGATAATCGACAGATATGCCTCCCTTAATCAACTTTGATAGGCTCCCCGTAGAGACTTGGATGCCTTCTGTCGACAGGTTGACGTCAACCCCTGAGCTTACCCAGAAAATCGCGTTGGTCGTGATCAGTTTATCGTAAGGAGAGAAAATAAATATGCCATATTCCATAATAAGGTCATCGACATTGAATTTAGCCGATTCAATTTGCCCTATTTTATAGTTACGAAAGTAGATGCCGGAACCAATATCGAGCACTTCGGCTTGTTTAGCTTTCAATTGAAACCGTTTTCCTGACACATCTTGGCTTATTAATGCCGGTTCTTCTTGCAACGTGAAAAGCGTTGAGCGTGCTTCACTTTGACCGGGCTCTAACTCCAAATAAACCCCAGATAATAAAGTATTCATACCTGATATACCTGATTCATCAATTCTAGGTTTCACCACCCATAGTTTTGCATCTTCGGTTAAGAGGTGGTCATAGTGACTGTCTATTTGAACGCGCGCTATAACGGCATTTTGCTCCAATTGCAGCCTTAATGTTTCAACAGTCCCAATTTTAACATTACGCACTTTCACTTGCGTTTTTCCTGCGACAATGCCCTCGGCACTGGCCATTTTAACAAAAATGGTATACCCCTGATTTATTTGATGTTGATAGAGCATCCATCCTGTAATTAATAGTGCAATGACTGGAATAAACCAGATAAATGAAAACTTAGGTTTGCTTTCTATATGTGCGTGCTCATTCATAAGCGTGATATTTATCCCATAATATACGAGGGTCAAAACTGTGTACGGCTATCATTTGGCATAAAACCATAGCGGTAAAAAATACGATGCCTAATTGGGGTTCGACCGTTAAAACATTTCCCAGCTGGACTAAAGACACTAATACAATTACTACGAAGACGTCAATCATGGACCATTTTCCAATAATTTCCAACAATCGGTAAAGTTGGCTTGCTCGTTGTGGAGAACGACATTTGTTTGTTTGTACTATTAAGTAAAAAAGTAAAATAGCTTTTACGATAGGAATGCAAATACTGGCAACAAAGATAATGGTTGCAATGGGGTATGACCCAGATTCCCACATAATGATGATACCTGAAAATATTGTTGCAGGAGTATGTTGGCCTAAATTGATGGTGTCCATAATAGGCAGAAAATTAGCAGGTATTAATAGTACGAGTGCAGTGAGCATCCATACCGACGCGCGTTCGATAGATTTCGGTTTTCTAAAATAGGTTTTTGCTTCACATCGTGGACAAGTCTCGCTGCGCGAGAGTTGGTTACATATATGGCATTGTCTAAGTTTGTTTAGCATTGCAGTTTGTCCACACACATGTGGGACCGGTTCAAATTGGCACTGTTGACGCTCCCAAAGCTCGCTTTCATCAATCAATGTTAATAATTCGATAAAGCAAATTACAAACAAAACGTAAGCCCAAAACCCATAGCCAAGTGATAACTCTGCAAGTGACATCAGTTTAAATGCACTGACCAGAACGGCAACGAGAAATATATCGGCCAAATTGAGCGGGGTAATATAGCTAAAACTTTTGGTAAGCTTTCGTGCAAGACTTAACGAAAGTGTTGACCAAATCTTACTATGCGAGATCAAAGTTAATGTACATACATACACCGGCATAATTAAAATAGTAAATAGAAACAAACCAGCAAGTATGGCGTTGTACTTTTCGCTTAATAGGACACAGGCTTGCCAAAGGCTGATTTCTTGAACCAGACCATGCTGACTAAAGGAAATAAAGCTTGGGTATAAACTGGTGAATAAAAAGAGTAAGGAGGTAACGGCAAACGCCATATTCCATTGTGATAAATTTTGTCTACAGGTGATCAAATGTGCATTGCAGTTGGGGCAATTTGCACGTTGCTGCGCCCCTAACTGTGCTACATTAACTAACCTATCGCATTGTTTGCACGCCAATATCACGAGAAAACCAAGTCTACTTTACCCATGTTCACAGTGTGATACATCATTCGAGTGAGTGCAATCCCTATCATGTTTATATGATTCACATATCAAAAATAGCAACGGTTTGACGGCTCAAAGCCAGTAAACGGCCATCGTCAGCATATATTTTTGCATCTTCTAACCCATACCCGTTTGCGCTGTGATGTGTGTGTGCTTCAAACCCAAGCCATGCGTTGTTTGATAAGGTTATATCTTCTACAAACTCTATGTACCATGACATACTGCTTGCAGGGGAAGGGGTGTCAGCCATTTGTAATAATGTGGGAGGCCAAGCATCAGCTAATGCGAGTAGGTGCACGTCTTGTAAGGTATCGGTAGGCGCTTGCTTGAATTTCATCCATCCGCCTAACGTGGAGTTGTTTGAACCACTAAATGGCATATCACCGTCTTGAAGGTTCAGAGCAACATGTTGAAAGAATTCTGGCATAACATTTTTTTGATATGGTAAAATGCGTTCACTATTGGCAGGCGATAACTGGTGGTTTTGGGTAATAGGTACTATCGCTTTGGATTCACGTTCTTTTGCAAAACACCCTTGTGCAACAAGGCATACCTTCTCATCTTGTTTGATAGTAGACAGCATTTGTGTGGCATTTTTACCACTGCGGAGTATGTGTGTTTCTATTATAAAAGGGTGTTCAGAAAAAAGAGGGCCAACAAAATTAACACTCATAGATAGCACTCTGCGGTTGTCGGGTAGTTGATGCTTCATATTTTGTAGCATCATCGCAGCAGATAAACCACCAAAAGCAGTGCGCCCTTGGCACCAACTCTGAGGAAATACCAATTCGCAAGGCGTTTTTAGTAAGGTGGGATTACTTAATAGTTCATCAAATGTCATTATGCATCCTATTTATCATTCATTTTTTTATAATTATGGATAGCATATCTGGTCATACCTGTTTAATAAACCGTTAATGTTGGTGTTTTTTTGACTAAAAAAGCAGATATCGAAAAAAAATTTCAAAAAAATGCATTTTTTTTTGTTTTTACGGTTGAATTCGATTTTCTCGCCCCTATTTACAAGTCATCTAAACAGAACAACGAATTTTGAAGTCGGAGAAGATTCATGGGTAAAATTATTGGAATCGATTTAGGTACTACTAACTCTTGTGTAGCAGTACTTGATGGTGAAAAAGCACGCGTTATCGAAAACGCAGAGGGCGATCGTACAACCCCTTCTATTATTGCATTTACTGCAGAAGGTGAAACGCTTGTAGGTCAACCTGCTAAGCGCCAAGCGGTTACAAACCCACAAAATACATTATTTGCAATCAAGCGTCTGATTGGTCGTCGCTTTGAAGATGAAGAAGTACAACGTGATATCGATATCATGCCGTTTAAAATTGCAAAAGCTGACAATGGCGATGCATGGGTAGAAGTACGCGGTGAAAAACGTGCTGCACCACAGATTTCAGCAGAAGTTCTTAAGAAAATGAAGAAAACTGCTGAAGACTTTCTTGGTGAAGAAGTAACTGAAGCGGTAATCACCGTACCAGCTTACTTTAACGATTCACAGCGTCAAGCAACGAAAGATGCTGGCCGTATTGCGGGTCTAGAAGTTAAGCGTATCATCAATGAGCCAACAGCCGCTGCACTTGCATACGGTATGGACAAAAAGCAAGGCGACAACGTTATTGCTGTATACGATTTAGGTGGTGGTACGTTTGATATCTCAATCATTGAAATCGATGAAGTAGATGGCGAGCACACGTTTGAGGTACTAGCGACGAATGGTGACACGCACTTAGGTGGTGAAGATTTCGATAACCGCGTCATTAACTACCTAGTAGATGAGTTTAAGAAAGATCAAGGTATCGACCTTAAAACTGACCCTCTAGCGATGCAACGTGTTAAAGAAGCTGCAGAAAAAGCGAAGATTGAACTATCTTCAGCACAGCATACAGAAGTTAACCTTCCTTATGTAACTGCAGACGCAACGGGTCCTAAGCACATGAACGTGAAGCTTACTCGTGCAAAACTTGAGTCTTTAGTTGAAGACTTAGTAACTCAATCTATCGAGCCACTTAAGCGCGCACTAGCTGATGCTGACCTAACAGTAAGTGATGTAAATGACATCATTCTAGTTGGTGGTCAAACACGTATGCCACTAGTACAAACAACGGTTACAGAGTTCTTTGGTAAAGAGCCTCGTAAAGATGTAAACCCTGATGAAGCGGTTGCCGTTGGTGCAGCTGTTCAAGGTGGTGTATTAGCTGGTGACGTTAAAGACGTACTATTACTAGACGTTTCTCCATTGTCTCTAGGTATCGAGACTATGGGTCAAGTAATGACTGCGCTAATCGAGAAGAACACAACGATTCCTACTAAGAAATCGCAAACATTCTCAACAGCTGAAGATAACCAATCTGCGGTAACTATTCATGTATTGCAAGGTGAGCGTAAGCGTTCAAGTGATAACAAATCTCTTGGCCAATTCAACCTTGAAGGTATTCGCCCTGCACAACGTGGCGCGCCGCAAATCGAAGTGACTTTTGATGTAGATGCTGATGGTATCTTACATGTATCTGCAAAAGACAAAGATACAGGTAAAGAGCAAAAAATCACAATCCAAGCTTCTTCAGGTCTAAACGACGAAGAAATTGAGAAAATGGTACGTGATGCAGAAGCGAATGCAGAAGAAGATAAAAAGTTTGAAGAGCTAGTTGCTTCACGCAACCAAGCTGATGCAATGCTACACGGTACTCGTAAGCAAGTTGAAGAAGCGGGTGAAGAACTTCCAAGTGAAGATAAAGAAGCAATTGAAGCGGCTTTAACTGAACTTGAAACTGCGATTAAAGGCGATAGCAAAGAAGACATCGATGCTAAAGTACAAGTACTTGCAGAGAAGTCACAAAAGCTAATGGAAATCGCACAAGCTAAGGCGCAAGCACAACAAGCAGGCCCTGATGCTGGTGAGCAACAGCCAGGAGCTGGTTCAGCTAAGCAAGACGACGATGTTGTTGATGCTGAATTTGAAGAAGTTAAAGACAACAAGTAATTGTTGACTTGTAAGGGCGCGCTGGCGAATTTCGCTTGTCGCGCCCTTAGTGTATGTAAATTTGGGTAATACATGCTTACGCATGGATTCCATAATGGCAGATACTTCATTTGCCAACCAATTAGAGTAGTGTGATAACGATGTCAAAAAGTGATTATTACGACGTACTTGGTGTTAGCAAAGATGCCAGTGATCGTGACATAAAAAAAGCGTATAAACGCTTAGCCATGAAATATCACCCAGACCGTACAGCAGGTGATACTGCACTCGAGGCCAAATTCAAAGAAGTAAAAGAAGCCTACGAAGTACTGACGGACAGCCAAAAACGTCAGATGTATGATCAATATGGTCATGCCGCATTTGATCAAAACGGTGGCACTGGAGGCCATGGTGGTGGTCAAGGTGACTTCGGCGATATTTTCGGTGATGTGTTTGGTGACATTTTTGGAGGGGGCGGTGGTCGCCGTCAATCTCGTCAACAACGTGGTGCCGATTTGCGTTACAACATGGACCTATCTTTAGAAGAGGCGGTTCGTGGTAAAGAAGTTGAAATTAAAGTACCTACATGGGTAAGTTGTAAGCCATGTGATGGCAGTGGTGCGAAAGCGGGTTCTAAACCGAAAACATGTTCTACGTGTCATGGTGCCGGTCAAGTACAAATGCGACAAGGTTTCTTTGCTGTACAGCAAACTTGTCCAACATGTAATGGCACAGGTCAAACAATCTCAGACCCATGTAATAAGTGTCATGGTCAAGGTCGTGTTGAGAAGACCAAAACGCTTTCAGTTAAGATCCCAGCAGGTGTTGATACGGGTGATCGTATTCGTTTATCTGGCGAAGGTGAAGCTGGTATGCATGGTGCGCCAGCAGGTGACTTGTATGTACAAGTTTCGGTAAGAGAGCACCCTATCTTTGTGCGTGACGGTAACAATCTATACTGTGAAGTACCGATCAGCTTTACCACTGCAGCAGTGGGTGGCGAAATTGAAGTACCAACGCTAGATGGTCGTGCTAATTTGAAGATCCCTTCAGAGAGTCAAACAGGTAAGATGTTCCGTATGCGTGCGAAAGGCGTCAAGTCTGTACGCAGTGGTGCGGTGGGTGATTTGATCTGTAAGGTCGTGATTGAAACACCGGTTAACCTAAATGAACACCAGCGTGACCTTTTAAAACAGTTAGAGGACAGCATGGGTTCAGATGGCAATAAAAACCGTCCGAAGGCACAAGGCTTTTTCGATGGTGTAAAAAAGTTTTTTGATGATTTAACGAAGTAAATTTCGTCGTAGAAATCACGTTTTAAAGCGGTGCCTAGGCACCGTTTTTTGTATGGTTAGATTAATTTAATTTAATAGTACGAGATAGTCCTGCTTACTGTCACATTTGCAGCCAATCATTCTACGCTGGTCACTGAAAATGAGCTTTCCAGATTTGCATCCCAATATTTCGCATTTAGTACTACAGGCCAAGTTGCTGGTCCATAAAGAATACTCGGTCATCATAAATTTGATCGCGAAGAAAGCCATAAACATTAAAAGTAAAACCCTCCAGTTACGATTAAGCATATCCTAAACCTGTTATCACACTGCATTATTAGACTTTAGTCTAATATATGAATTAATCTAGTCGGGCATATTGATGTGTAGGCGCTGCAAAGGGGATCTCATGACACCAGCAATAAGGTTATTGGAAAAATACCAAATACCATTTGAGGTATTGCAATTTAAGCACCTGAAAACCTCTGTAAACTTCGCAGAGGAAGCGGTGGAACAACTCGGTTTAAATCCTGAGGAAGTATTTAAAACCCTATTAATTAATGTGGATGGTGATTTACATGTGGCGATATTACCGTCAACGCATAGAGTGGATTTGAAAGCTTACGCAAAAGCGTGCAAGGGCAAAAAAGCAGAGCTGGCCGATGTACAGCAAGCACAAAGGAGTACTGGGTATGTGGTCGGTGGGATCAGTCCCTTGGCACAAAAAAAACAATTAAAAACACTACTACATTATAGCGCTGAGTATCATGCTCATATTTATGTCAGTGCAGGGCGAAGAGGCGTTGAAGTAAAAGTGCCTCCATTAGATTTATTGCGGGCATGTCGTGCTGAGTTTGCACATTTTTAGCTATCAATCGTCATATATTGCGGCGATATGTGCTGGGTGTGACGCCTACATGTTGCTTGAAATTTCGACCAAAATGACTTTGATTTGCAAAACCACATAGTAATGCAATCTGAGCGAGTGAGTGCTCTGAGGTTTTCAAAGCCATTTTTGCATACTCAATTCTTATCGACATTAAATATTGCTGAGGAGTTTGAGCAAAATTTAACTTAAACATACGACAGAAATGATATTCACTGAGTTCGGTTAAATCGGCCAGTTCAGACAGCAATATTTGGCGACTAAAGTTACCATGGATAAAGTCGGTCACTTGCTTGGCTTTTTTCGGTGAAAGCCCTCCGGTGATGATTTTTCGTGTATTTTTTAAATCTAAGCTCTGTAATACGTTGACAAGAATAGTATCTGTGAATTGTTCTATTGCTAATATATTGTACTTATCATACCAATCAGTGTCGTTAATTTGGTGGCGGAATAAGGTTTCTAGCTTCGAGTTTTCAAAAAAAATTCGTTCTGGTAGGCAAACTTGTCGCGGGTCAATATCGAATACTTTTAGCGCAGTATGTTTGAGGTGTGCATCACTAAAGTACAGATGAATAAATTCTACCGGTACGCCAATTTCCCAACGACTTTCACTCTCCTGTGGCATAAGGCAAAATCGCCCTGGTGCACCATTTACTGAAGGCACATCAGTACGGTGTGTTTCATAACCACCATTGAGGTACATACTCAAGGTATGTTGTTGTTGGTTTTGGTAACACACACGTTCGTACTGATTTGTATAGTGCGACCATGAAACTTCATTACGCAGTAGTGTATGTCGAACACTCTGTTTTTTCGATTGTTCAAAACTAACATGGGGGCTTTTATTTTGCATCACACTGTACTACATACTTGCTCTTATTGTTTAGCTTATATTAAGAAACTTGTACTCGCAATTAGTTATGTTCTCGGGCCTCACTAATTAACCGCAAGATCGTGTTAATTGTGGCAATAACGTGAGATATAGACTTGGTTTAATGCTAGATACTTAGTGGCATTATTAAGTGGGAGTACATAATGTCATTAGTTTTATATTTTCTATTGGTCTGTATCTGGGGTTTATCTTGGATTGCAATAAAATGGCAGCACGGTGACGTAGCGTTAGAAGTATCGATATTCTATCGGTTTTTTATTGCTGCGATAACGATGCTAGTTGCAGGTAAAATCTTGAAATTATTGCAGCAGACATCTTATCAAGATCATATGTGGTTTGCTCTACAAGGCGCAAGCTTATTTTGTTTTAATTTTATCGCATTTTATGTAGCTACGTCGTATATACCCAGTGGGTTAGTTGCCTTACTTATGGCAACGGCACCATTATTTAACTGTGTTCATGGTCGGCTATTTTTTGGTGAGCCTATCACTTTTAATTTTCTTTTAGGGATATTCTTTGGCTTACTTGGTATTGGATTTTTGTTTGCCAATGAGCTATCAACTTTGCAGTTGTCGACTAATACATTGTCCGGAGTATTTTATTCACTATTTGGCACATGGTGTTTCTCAGTGGGGAACATGCTGAGTGTTAAAAATACAAACAAAGGTATTCGCCCTTACACAGCAACAAGTTACGCTATGGTGTATGGGTGCGTATGTTTGCTCTCAATCATATTTTTTAAAAAGTTAAGTTTCAACTTTGAGTTTACCACCTTGTATGTCGGTAGTTTATTGTATTTATCTATTCCTGCCACGGTACTTGGCTTTACTGCATTTTTAGTGCTCGTTAATCGTATCGGTGCCAGTAATGCAGCGTATATTTTAGTTTGCACGCCAGTTATTGCACTAACGATGTCGAGTATGTTTGAAGGATATATTTGGACTCTTAGTGCGGGTGTAGGACTTGTCCTAATTTGCCTAGGCAATGTGATTTCACGTATGCATGAAAACATGTTTAATTTAGCGATTCGTTTATTTAAATGGCGACCAGTAAGGTTGACGGATCAATAACTGAACTCTCTATTTTTACTCAGTGACGTAATGAATAACGGTACTTTTTACCGGAAAAGTTACTTCACTGGTGTTAAATACGAGATTTAAATAAAATTGATAAAATTTAATTTTAAAGTTGTAACTTTATGATTATTAGTGTTTTAGTTTGATTAGTGCAACTGTGTTATTGAGAGAGTGTATAAAAATAATTATTGAGTATTTGATCTAAACTGATTTTTATGCAGTAATGTACTTATATCTATCTGGTCGGATGAGTTGATTATGAGCTTAAGAACACAATTAAAAAAAGTATTACCGAGTATTTCAGTAACTGAACAAGAGGCATTAGACGCAGGGGACGTTTGGCTAGAAGGGTCGATTTACCGCGGTAAACCTGACTTTGATGCATTACGTGCCGTTCCTGAAGCGAAGTTATCTAATGAGGAACAAGCATTTCTAGACGGCCCTGTAAAAGAGCTTATGGCAATGGTAGACGACTCGGTTATTCAAAACAGTAAGCACTTGCCTGATCACATTTTAGAATTTTTGAAAAAAGAGCGGTTTTTTTCTTTGATCATTCCCAAATCGTTTGGTGGTTTAGAGTTTAGCCCTTATGCAAATTCAACCATTGTAGGCACAATTGCAACCAAGTCTTCAGCAGTTGCAGTGACGGTAATGGTACCAAACTCATTGGGGCCAGGTGAATTATTACTCCACTATGGCACTAAAGAACAACAAGCCCATTATTTACCTCGATTGGCAAATGGACGTGAAATACCTTGTTTTGCTTTAACAAGTCCTGAGGCTGGTTCAGATGCCGGTGGGATCCCAGACCGTGGGATAGTTACCAAAGGCATGCATGAAGGAAAAGAAGTTATTGGTATGGAGGTGACATGGGATAAACGCTATATCACACTCGCACCAATCGCGACCGTATTAGGTCTTGCATTTAAAGTAGAAGATCCTGAAGGGATTTTAGGAGGCAAAGAGCACTTGGGCATAACGTGTGCATTAATTCCTAAATCTCACCCAGGAGTAGAGCTAGGTAATCGCCATGATCCTATGGGGATACGATTCTACAACGGAACAACGCGCGGTAATAAAGTGTTCATCCCGATGGAGTTTATCATTGGTGGCCAAGAAAATATTGGCCGAGGCTGGCAAATGCTGGTCAGTTGTTTAGGCGCAGGTCGTGGTATTTCTTTACCTGCCTTGGGGGTTTCTACGAGTCAAGTGTCTTTCAAGTCTGCATCAGAATATGCCGCTGTTCGTGAACAGTTTGGTTTGTCCATCGGACAATTTGAAGGTATTCAAGAGAAGCTTGCCGATATTGCGGGTAAAACCTATTTACAAGAGTCGATGCGAGTATTAACAACCGAAGGTTTAGGCATGGGTCTTAAGCCATCTGTTGTCACTGCAATTGCAAAATATCATATGACCGAAATTGGTCGAGATGTGCTTGATTCTGCAATGGATATTCAAGCGGGTAAAGCGATTCAAAATGGGCCTCAAAATACGCTAGCAAGCGGTTATGTTGCACAACCTATAGCGATCACCGTTGAGGGAGCAAATATCCTTACCAGAAACTTAATGATCTTTGGTCAAGGTGTCATGCGATGTCATCCATATTTACAATCGATGGTTGAATCTATACATAGTCAAGATAAATCAGCAGATAAAACATTTAATAAAATTTTTAGAAAAACGGTTGGCTATAGTGTTGGTAATGGTTTGAGAGCATTCGGCTTAGGCTTGATGCCGTTTACTGCGAGCAGCACATCGACTTTGCCTGAAGTGCAGCAATACGAAAAGGCGGTGCATCAGTTATCAGCGAAACTGGCAGTTTATGCGGATTTCTCTTTGCTGGTATTAGGTGGAAAGCTAAAGCAAGCTGAAATGTTGTCGGCCCGTTTAGGTGATGTGATGAGCCATTTGTATGGTGCGATGGCAGCAATTAAGTATTATGAACAGAAAGTTGCCGTGAGCGATAGACAATCAGCTGCACCATATTTTCATTATGCAACTCGCTGGTCATTGCAAAGCGCAGAAAATGCACTTCACAAGTTTTTAGATAACTTCCCTGCTTCAGCAGCACGTAAAGTAATGCGTACAATTACTTTGCAATTTAGACATAAAATGCCTGCAATATCAGATGATATGATACGTGAATTAGCCAAGGCGGCACAGCAAGATTCGGCTTTCAAGGCGCAACTTACGCATTTGGTAAAACCGAGCCCAGGAGACGGGCACGATATAAATGAACAAGCATACAAAGCAAAGTTAGCGTGTTTAGATTTGCTATCTAAAGTTAAAAAAGCGCTGCGCAAAAAAGACATTAAACCAGGAGTTCGTTTCGGTGAAACGTTGGATAATGCCTTGGCAGCGAGTTTAATTAATGCGCAAGAGTATGCACAATTAGTTGATTACAATAAAAAGCGTGAAAAAGCGATTCGTGTTGACGAATTCGACTTTGATATGAATTTGTTAGATGACAATGCTCAGCCTATTGAGCAGGTAAAACAAGCAAGCTAGTCAACAATGCCTAAGCGCTCGCTGTATCAGCGCTTAACTACTCAAAAACCTCGATGTATCATCGAGGTTTTTTATTATTTTCGTTTGATGATAATAAATGGCATGCGTGATAGGGTACGCAAAAATGGCGTGACGTTTAGAACAAATATGACGGTATATTTAAAGCAATTAAAAAATGCGTTTGATCAGGTTTTACTCTACGATGATACACACGCCTTGTGGAGTGGGTGTGGCTCAATTATTAAAGCCAATATTGATGGGCAAGATGTTGTTATTAAGCATACATACGTTCCGGATTCACTGAAACATCGGCATATCATACAAACCGATATAGCAAAGCACCGGAAGGCCAAGTCATATGCTGTTGAAATGGACTTTTATCAATTTATTACTGCGGCGTTACCTGCTCACATTGACGTACCTAAATTAATTTGGTCGGCATCATCAGATGTTAGTAATACATTGGTTTTTAGGGATTTTTCTGTTTCTGGTTTTGTGACCCCTGAAATTGCAAGTCTAGCTGATATTAAAGAGATTATTACTTGGCTGGCTCGATTTCATGGCACATTCTTAGGTGTAAGCAGCCCCTTAATTGAACAGAAGCTGTGGTCTCAGGGCGGCTATTGGCACTTAGCAACTAGACCTGACGAGTTTCGTAAAATGGCGAATTGCCCAGAGAAAATTCATGCAGCTCAGATGGATACAATAATAACAAATAGTCCATTTAAAACACTGATCCATGGTGATGCGAAACTCGCGAACTTTGCTTTAAATCAACAAATAGTTATTGGCTATGATTTTCAGTACGTAGGGAAAGGTATTGGCCTGCAAGATGTGATGTTATTTTTTACCAGTGTATTCAATGCTGAACAGTTAACTGAGCATTGTGATATGTTACTCGAGTTTTATTTTAAGGCATTACAACTTGCTTTGTCCAATAGGTTCGAGCCGCGTGTTATTCAACAGATCGAACAGTCATGGCGTGAAGCATGGCCTATTATATGGGCTGACTTTTATCGCTTTTTGCTTGGTTGGAAACCAGATCATTCCAAGATTAACCCCTATATGAAGATGCAGTCAAAAACGGCTGTGGCACAGATGGTATTGTAATTGGCAAAAAAGGCGCTGTGTCAAACACAGCGCCCAAGGTATTAATAAATAACGCGCTTATTTACATGAAGCACCACGACGCCAAACGTTAGAGAATACGTCTGGTTGTGCGCCTCGTGACCACCAAATTGCTGCATATTCATTGTTCTTGTATGCAACCTTGTCGCCTACACGGTAGTACTTCGAACTATTCCATGCTTCAATTCCTTGACAACCACCGCCCGTTGAACCGTCGGTTACAGTAACTGTCGCTGTTTTTGAAGAGGTCTTCTGGTCTGCGCCTGTCGCAGTCAAAGTTACTTGGTAGCTACCAGCAGCCGCATAAGTGTGATTAGGGGACGTCGCTGAACTGCTAGACCCATCACCGAAGCTCCAATTGTAGCTTTGTGCATTTGTTGATGAGTTACTGAAGCTGACACTTAAACCAGATGCGTTATGTGAAAAGTTAGCCACTGGTGTAACAACTGGGTCACCACTACAGCCATTTTGGGCAATATAGTCATATGCTGCTTTAGCTTGCACAATACCATACCCGTATGAGGTATCTTTACCCGCAGCACCTTTATCTTTGGCTGTAACATTTAAGATGTTACGGATCTGCTTGTTGGTACATTGAGGATAGTGACTCCATACGAGTGCGGCAACACCTGAAACGTGTGGCGTTGCCATTGATGTGCCACTGATACTCTTATAGCCATTGTTATTCCAAGTAGAATTAACGCCAACACCTGGCCCCGCAATTTCAACTTGGCTATTATATTGTGAGAAAGAGGCTTTGTTTTCGCCACTATCAACGGCAGCAACAGATACAACATCATCATATGACGCTGGGTAACTTAGGCTGCTATTTCCGCCATTACCAGCGGCTGCAATGTGTAAAACACCACGGTTGTAACTCGCTTGGAACGCATTACGCTCTGCTGTAGAACTACCACTACCACCTAAACTCATACTTGTTACATTTGCGCCAGCAGCTTCACATTGTTCAATGGCTTTAATTAAATCTGAACCATAAGCCCAACGTCCTTGGTCGTTAAATACTTTAACGATATGGAGTCCAAGTTGACCTGATGGATTCACACCTACAACGCCTTGGCCATTGCCGCCAACTGCCGCGATTGTACCCGCCACGTGCGTCCCGTGACCATTACCATCGTTATACCAGTTGCCAGTATTATTGCTGCCATGGCCATCGTTACCTGTGATTCCAGTGCTAGGAAGATCTGGGTGATTCAGTGTATAACCGGTATCCATGATACACACTTTACGATTACCGCTCATCGTATCTGCAAGTTGGTTCGCTTGGACCATACCAATACCGTAAGGGGTTGATTCAGCCATTAAATAGCGTTTTGGATCTACTTCAACCAACGCAACATCATCACTTTCAGCCAGCTGAGTCATTTGCTCTTGAGTTACTTCAGCTACAAAGCCATTCACACTTGGCAGCGTTGAAAGTGCTGGAGAGTTAACTGAGCTAGCAAACTCAGCCAAAGTTTGCTGTTTGAAAGACGTTAATTCTTGACCAGACATTTTAACTGGTAAGTGAGCATTAACCGCTTGTGACTTTAGAGTTACTATCACGCGTTGAGTATCTTGAGCGTGCGCAGTTAGAGATGCACATATACACGCTGATAGCGCTGTCATTTTTAAGCTTGTTGAAACCATATTTTTCATTTTTTATTACCTTAGTTACATGTTGTTAACGGCTGTAAATAAAACAGGTAATTAGTTCAGTGTCAATTGTGTGTAATTTACCCAATAATAAATTGGTGGTATTAAATTTTAATAATGATGGTAATTCAGGGTTTTTAATTTTATATGTATATGTTGTTTGCATTAACTATTTATTAATTTGTTTTTTTTGGAAATTTTTAAGTTATTTAAAAAAACCATTTAAGACATCTAGGTTATAATTCAAAGGGGAGATCGCTGTCTCAGAGAATTGTGTAAAGTCAATTTCTGTAACATTTTTGTCATGTATTGCTCGATACAATGGCATGTATTTTTCACTGAACACGTCAAATATCGGGTACTGTTCTTCGCTCTGTATTGGCTTTTTATTACGAGCATGGTCATAAATTTTCACCATGGCTAATCCCCCAAGTGTGACATGTCCACCAACCGAAGCATCTAATGCGAGGTGTTGGTTTTTGTCCCAATTGATACCCCCAACTTTGACTTTTTTACGAACGCCGAGCTTCTCAAGTGCTTGAACTGATCCCATTGCCATTGCATCGTTTGCAGCCCAAATAATTTTGGTGTCTGGTAGCCGTTGCATGAGCCCTAACGTGAGTTGAAACGCTTCATCATGAGACCAGTTAGCAGATATTCGTTGTTTTAACTGTAAGCTAGGTTCCCTATTAGAATAGCTCAGGAGACCTTGTTCTCTGTTTCTGGCTGCTAAAGTGGCGGTCTCACCCAACAATGCAATCATCTGATTACGTGTATATGACTTGGGTGGTGTTACAATGGTGCTGAGGTGTTGCGCAAGAAGCTTTCCTGCTTGAAAGTTATCAGGCATTATGCTGCCAAGAATACCAAAGCCTTTACTATTGATGCGTTTCATCTGTTGATCATGTGGCTTGTTCAATAGAAAAACAATAGCGGGGTGCGTTTGTGTTGAGTTTATGATCGTGTCTGTAATTACCGATTTTTCATCCACTAAGATTAAATAGCTGCTGGTATCTTGTATCGCCTTTCTAACCATTTTCTTCATAACAATATGGTTGCGTTCAGCATAATGTACTGTTAACTGTATATCTAAATCATCCGCCGCAGCTTGCATAAATAAAGTAACGTTGAGCCAGAAGTCTCCAGTCGGGTTTTCAAACTCATAGCCTGGATTAATAAAAGTAACTTTTGTACTCGATAGTGCGTGGCAGGAAAATATAAACAAAAATGCAAGGCTAATAATTGGCAATTTCATCGTGTATTCTAATAATGAATCTTACTTACTATTATGACACATATTCAGACTTTCGACGTTGTTTCGTAAAGGCCCTTTACACGGCAAATGCATTCTTTTAATGCGTGATAGCAGGTATAATACAGTCTGTCTATTATGGGGGCGTTATGTATAAAATACTATTACTCATCAGTGTAATTTCTTTATCAGTGAGTGCACAACAATCAAGTGAACTATCAGTTGATATGAAAAATATTGGCTTGAGCTACAAAAAAGTTATGCACGCAGAGAATAAAGTCGATTTATTAATGTCATTGGAAGCAATGGCTACCTTGATATCAAATATTCAAAAAGATCAATTTAAACCAGATCTGCAAAAGCAATCAATTGAGGGGTTAGAAAAAGTGCTTAGCGTCATTTCCGTCGCGAAAAAGTACGCTGAAAATGATGATATTAAACGTGCCAAAAAGGCCTTAGAAAGAGTTGATAGCTATAGAAAAGAATATCATAAGCTGCATGAGCCTCCCAGTATTTGGCAACTGTTATTTGGTTAATTTTAGTCATATATTAACGGTGAATTATCCACATTGAACTATGTATAGAACTTTTGGATAAGAAATTAGAACGAGTGTATTTTTCAATCACTTTTTTGACTAGAGCCTCTTATTAATTAAAGCTTGCTTTGCATTAGGAACGATCCAATAATGTTGTTTTTACTTTACTAGGAGATAAAGAATGCAGTGCAAGTTTATTGTAGTGACCGCGTTAGCGGGGAGTATAGCAAATCATACGGTTGCAAAAGACACCGTATTATATGACATAACGGAGCAAAGTCCGTTTACGACCGCCACACAGTATGAAACATTCATAGAAAACGAAGGGGTTGAGCAACTGTTTGATGTATCGCTACGTAGTAAGTTTATTTCAAAGCACGCGCGTAGCTGGGTTTCTTTAGCGTTCGATAACAAGCAACAGGTTTTGGAGTATAGCTTAACTTCAGCAGCAGATGCACCTGAGAGGGACCCAAAGCAATGGACCTTGTATGGGTCAAATGACGCTAAGGTTTGGCAAACGTTAGATTCTCGCGACAATATTAATTTTGCAAAACGTACGCAGGTAAAGCGGTTTGTCGTAACAAACCCCGGTAAATTTACATTTTTCAAGTTAGATATGGCGCAGCAAGGCACGACAGCGTGGGGGGACAGCTATTTACAGTTGGCTGACTTCAGTCTGTTCGCGCCAACAAATTTACCTGTTGCACAATTTGAAATAGAAGCACCAACAACTTTAATTAATCAGCCTGTCGACATTGTTGGTAAGGTTCAAAATACGCCAGCAACACTAAATTGGTTGGTACCTGGTGCTAAAATATTCTCCCATGGCAATAAAGCAAAAGCGTACTTTTCCAAACCTGGCCGCTATTCGGTTACGCTGATTAGTAAAAACATTTATGGTGAGAGTCGGGTAGTTCAACGAAATGCCATTAAGGTACTCGATAAATCACACCCATGGCTAGGTTACGAAACGCCTGAAGTAAAAGTTGTTATTGAAGACGGTGAGTCAGAAGGTGCGAAACGGTTACTTCGATTATTTCCTGATATTAAGCGCACAATTGATCGGGTGACAAGAGAGCTTGCACCATTGCTCTACAAGAATTTTGTAGAATTACCCGACTTCGAGCAAGTTACTTTCACTTTAAAATGGATGGATACTATTGCTTATCGTGCAGGAGATGATAGCAATATGGAGATTGCATTTAGCTCTAAATATATCACTGAGCGTCTAGCCAATAAACCTGATGAGGTCGTTAAGTATGAATTACTTGGTGTGTTGTGGCATGAATTGACGCATGGGTATCAACATTTTCCTAAATCAATAGGCTACGATGATCCCCAAGCTCATGCTTTTATTGAGGGAGTAGCTGATTTAATTCGTATTCAAGCTGGTTATCACAAAACCCGAAAACCAAAATTATCAGAAAGTTACTTGGGGGGCTATACCAATACAGGATTCTTTTTACATTGGCTTGCACCTCAATATCCAGACTTTACGTACCGGTTTAATCAAACGGCGATAGAACTGAATGAGTGGAGTTTTGAGAAGGCAATTCATGTTGTAACGCAAGAAAATATTGAACAATTGTGGGCTAAATATCAATCTCATCTCAGAAGTCAATTGACGATTATTGAATAAAATACATTGACAGGAAATTAAACAGTGCTAATAATTGGAACGTTCCTTTTTGTTTTATTTAGAGAATTTAATTCGATTCTTACTTTATTTAACATTTAATTGGAACGTTCTAACTTAAAATAATAATCAATGGGTTGAATATGAATAATAATTTAGGTCGATTATCGCCAATTGCAATAGCGATGACTATGGCTGCTTCAAGTATGGCATCTGAAGTCAATGGTGTTAACACAATTGAGCGAGTAGAAGTCACGTCGTCTCGAATAAAGCGAGTCGATGTTGAAGGGGCAATCAATGTCCATAGTATTAGCTCATCAGATATGGTGAGAAATGGTTTTGACTCAGTATACGATGCACTTATGGGTTCAGTTGCTGCTGGGGGGGCAGTACTAGGGGAAGTTGAAACAGGTTCTTATACGCCTGGTGCGAAAGAGCTAAATTTAAGAGGTTTAGGCCCAGAGTATACGCTTATACTCGTTAATGGTAAGCGATTGGCCTATTACCCCATGCCTTTTGGTGGTCAAACTAACTTTGTTAATTTAGATATGATCCCGACCGCGATGGTGGAGAGGATTGACATTCAAACCGGTGGTGCATCCGCTATTTATGGCTCTGACGCGATGGCGGGTGTGGTAAATATTATCACCAAAAAAGGCATAGATGGGCATTTTATTGATGCCAAATTTGGTCAAGACACCTATGGAAAAGGGGACAAAAAATCGCTGACGTTTGTCGGCGGAACAAAAAGCGACAAGTTAACGTTTGACTATGCACTCGAATACAAAAAAGAAGATGCATTGCTGTCAGGAGACCGACCTTTTCACGACAGTGTATGGGATAACCCTGATCCTGATGCGAATAAAGAAGTGAACCGCTCAATTACAGTCTGGGCAGAAAACACGGAATATAGAAACCAATATTCGAAGCAATTTTGTAATACTGATGATAATCCGCATCCGTCAGCGATTCAACATTTTGTCAGCCGTAATGGCTATGGTCCAAGTTGTGGCTGGGATGAAACTGGCGATAAATTACTGAGAAATGAAAGTGAAACTTACAGTATTTACCTGAATTCGGAATATGCTCTGTCAGAGTCTATGAGTTTGTTTGCTAATGGGTTTTATATCCAACAAGACAAAAAGGGCCGTCGAAACCCTTTTCTATGGGGGCATTTAGATTCAATTCATGGTGGTAACTTTTGGGATCCCGACATCGAAAATAAAGATGGCGGCTATGGCGCGCCAGTTAAGTACATGTGGCGAGTCCTCTCTGATGATGAATACACCGATGATGGCCTAGGACGTATTTTTAATGACGAGTCTTTGTCATTTAATTTTGGTCTACGCGGAGAAGTCGCGGGGTTTTATTACTCTGTTGGTTACAGCCACGCAAACTATGATTTTGCAGACCGATATTTGTCTCACACTGTTGAAGGAAATAAACGACTCAAAGGTCCTAAACTCGGTGAAGTGGATGGTATGGCGGTTTATCGTCCGAACTATAAATTGTGGTTTGGTGGTGTAACGGCTGACAGTGTCAGCGAGTTAATGGATTGGTCAACCTATGATGGTAATTCGTTTAATGACACCATCACTGCGGATCTATCGGGGGATTTATTTGAGTTACCTGCGGGACCACTACAGTTTTCTGCTTACATAGAGTTAATGAGAGAGGGCACTAGAGCAACACCCGACAGTCGTATCCTGAATAAACAATTTGTTGGTTTAACTGGCGTTGTGACAGACGGAGAGCGTGACAGATATGCCGCGGCATTTGAGTTTTTAGTGCCTATTGCGCAAGAGCTGAGTGCTGAAGCGGCGGTGCGTTATGACTATTACGATGATGCGAGCCAAGTTGGTGGGGCAATGACATCGCAATTAGGTTTAACCTACAAACCCTCAGAGCAGATTGTGATTAGAAGTGCCTTTGGCACAACGTTTAGAGGCCCAGATATGTCGTCATTGTATCAAGGGTTTAGCGGTAATTTTGGTTCATCAAACGATCGGATCACGGCTGATGCTTGTCGTACGCTCATAAATACACAGCAAGCTGGTGGCTATAATACACAAGCACTTGCGCATACGTGTGCTACCGGTGATTTAGACTTAACGAGTAATAATATTAGTCGTCTGAAAGCTGATTTTGAAACATTGTCGGCAGGAGATTTAACCTTAGAGGAGGAAACGGGAAGTTCATTTACCGCGGGTGTAGTGTATGAATATTCAGACGAACTGTCGTTTAACATCGATTTTTATTCGATTAAAATTGAAAATAAGATCAAAAAACTTGATGCAACGTATATCTTAGACAAATTGTGGTTGTGCGAAAATGGCGGTGAAAAAGCAGATTCGAGTTTGTGTAATAACATGCGCAACCGAGTTAAACGCTACGATGAACATGGCAAAGGAGTAGATAGGTTAGGTAATGGCATCGCTGGGTTAGCATATACGCCCCATACGATTCAAGAGGGTTACATTAATGCCGCTGAGCGACAGGATGCAGGAATTGATTTAGGGATTAGAGGCTTTTTTGATACCGATTTTGGAACGTTCCGCTACAAGGCAGATTACAACAGAGTGATTAAGAAAAAAGAGCGTATAAAAGCGGAAGACCCGCTTGTTGATATTTTAAATGATCAAGATAATCGTGACTTTAAAGAACTTGGCTCTTTTGCGACCACGTGGGAACAAGGTGACACTTCTGTGAGTTGGTTGATGCTGTACAAAGGGAAAATGTGGAATAACGCTGAATATGGAGAACGTCAAAAGTTACCCGCTTGGATAAAGCACAACTTAACCCTTGGTCAACATATTAATGATGAAACTCGACTGATATTTACGGTTAAAAACTTATTAAATGCAATGCCGCCACAAGATGAAACGTTCAGTAGTTATCCATTTTATCATGGCGGTCGTTACGACAGCATCGGGCGTGAATTCAGCCTTCGTTTAACCTACCAATTCTAATAAGGTGCAAGTTATGTTTAATTTTAAATATCCAGCGGTTATGTTTGCAATATGCACAGTATTAACCGGGTGTAACGATGGATCAGGGTTTACTCCTACGTTAAAGAATGACACGTCTGAATTGTCAAGTGCAGTGGTTGAAGCAGCTCAGCGTAATATGGCTCAAGACGCTGGGTCAACAATTGAAGCATTCTTGCAAGAGGGTGTAAACGCGTCTCCAGCAGGAGAGCAAGTAACGAATTTAATTGATGGCAATAGCGCGACCAAATATTTGGCGTTTGATGGCAAAGCCACCATTGTATTTTCGTCTGTGAAACCCTTTGAATTAAAAGGGTACAATTTTATTTCTGCAAATGATGAACCTAAACGTGACCCGATGAATTGGGTGGTGTTTGGGTCTAATGACAAATCTGAATGGGTTGAAATAGACTCTCGCTCAAATGAGGCATTTGAATTTCGTGGTTTGACTCGCTCCTTTGTCATCGAAGCAGGCGTTGAATATCAGCATTTTAAATTTGAAATGGTGCATGGTGGTACTGATAGCTATGGCAGCAACATATTACAACTAGCTGAAATACAATTAATGGTGGTGTCAGATGTACCATTGGTTGAATTTATAGCGACTAACACGACCCCAGCTATGGATGAATTAGTGGTATTCAAAGATGAATCATTAGTCAACCCAACGAGTTGGAAATGGACATTTGAAGGAGGAACGCCCGAAACGAGTAATGAAAAATCGCCCTTGGTGAAGTTTTCATCGCTTGGTGCAAAATCGGTTACTTTGGTTGCTGCAAATGACAAAGGAGAGTCAACACTTATAAAGGAAGACTACATACGTGTATGGGATGAAAATGAGCCTTGGAAAGGGTTTGAAAATCCAAGTGTCACGTTTGAGAGAAAACAGCCTACACACCCAGGTCAAGTGGCCCTTGAGCGAGTAATGCCGGATTTAGAGTCAGTGATACAAGATATTTCTCTTAAAATTGCCAAGCGACTTTTTGACAATGTGACACAAATTAATACATTCGAATCCGTTACTTTTATTACTGATGAATATGACTTCCCAGCAGCAAAAGGAGGGTCAGATAAGCATATGGAACTGATGTTTGACTTGAACCATATAGCAAACTTAGAAAGTCAAGGTGATGACGCGTTGCGGGAAGAAATATTAGGGGTACTGTGGCATGAGCTGACGCATGGTTACAATAACAGCCCGAAGACTGGGCAGTATATAACCGGTACCGATTACCATACATACTTAGAATCTTTGGCCAATTTTATTCGCATTGAAGCCGGTTTTTATGAGCATGCTCGAGCCAACATTACGTGGGTAAAAGACTACAATGAAGACGCTTATAATCAAACATCATTCTTTTTAGAGTGGGTGGTTAAAAGCCATCGCAATATTGACTTTATCAAACAGTTTAATGCCAGTGCAAAAATACTCGATGAGTGGAGCTTTGATTTGGCATTTAAACACATATTCGGTGAAGCTCGAGGCATAGACACTGTGTTTAGTGAATATATTCAGTACTTAAGTGATGAGAAAGGGATCATGGCACCATTTACCACGCCAGTAGAGGGTTACCAAAATATATCAATTGAAGAGGGCGTCTTAGTAACGACTAACGCTACGCACATTGGTATTTGGGATGAGGGCCCTGATAAGTTGATAGATAATAACATTAATAATAAGTTTAATGCGCTAATAGAAGCACCTTGGTGGGTTGCAGAGTATGCTGCGTCTTTATTACCAATCGCCGATGTGAGCAGTGTCTATGCAGATTTTATCTTGCCAGAAGCAAAAATGGTTGAGAAGTACTCAATTGCAACAGCGAAAGACAATGAAATTCGGTTTCCGAGTCGGTGGGATGTGTACGGCTCTCATGATGGCATAACATGGAAATTAATAGATACACAAAATTTTTCGGAGTTACCACAGTTGAGCACAACCTATACCTTTGATGTACAAACGCCAGACAGTTACACACAAGTTCGATTTGATTTTTATAATGAACGAACAGGAGATCAGATTGGAGGGGATGAAGGAAGGTTGGTGCAAATTGGTGAAATTGCGTTACTCATAAAAGAATAAAAGCACACTCGGTAGCATGACCTCAATGATTGGCTGTTGTTTAACGTGTTAGATTTATTGGTAAGGGAGGTGAATTAATATTCTATGCTAACTTACCATTAAAAATGCGCCGTTGCAGGTTAGCTGTTATAACTAGAAAAACCTCTACCGCGTTGGTAGAGGTTTTGCTTTGTTAAGATGGCCTCATTATTTCTTAGAGCCGCCTTTACCTTGAACTGCTTTAAAGCGAGGGTTAGTTTTGCAAATTACAAACACACGACCGCGTCTTTTTACCACTTGGCACCCAGGGCGGTTCTTTGCACTTTTTAGCGAGCTAAGTACTTTCATAAATCCTCCGTTACTTTGTACTTAAGTTTTTAAACCTTCTATTGAATTGAGCAACACGTCCATCACTGGCAACGGCTTTTTGCTTACCGGTATAAAATGGATGTGATTCACTTGAAACATCAATTGGTACATAAGGGTAAGTGACACCTTCCAACTCAATAGTTCTGTCAGTTTTGATTGTTGAGCCTACAACAAAGTAGCTATCAGCTGCGGTATCGTGAAAAGCAACTTGTTGGTAATCAGGGTGGATCCCAGGCTTCATAAAAACTCCGTAAATAATGTTTTGTTATAATGTAACGAATGGTATTTTAAATAAGAATTGATTGCAACAATTAAAAGTAATTATAAATTTATCTACAGAGATCGCGTGAATGTTGCGCAATCAAGCTCTTTGGGGGTACCAATTCCTTTTCAGCCTGTTATAACTAGTAAAACAACAAGAAAAGGGAACACTTATGATGCAGGACAATGAGCAGTTGGATAACACTGTTATTGCAACTTTGAAAAATAAAGATCACTCCGCATTGAGTGAACAACTCGACAGTTTAAGCTGCACACATACCGACATTATAGAGTTGCTGTCACAGTACCAAGTGCTGAGCGAGCAAGATGACGATGAGAAATTTGATACATGGTATGACGCACTGTGTAAAGAGCAACTGGCTGTATTAAAAGCATTTGAAGTAATGCGAGCTCATTATGAGCAGGCATAGCAGCAGTCAAATACACCGAGCTACTTGACGCTGAGGTCATATTTAACCACTAAAGCGTTAATGTATCGCTCACGCAAAGATAGATTTTGCTCGTGTTTGGCTTGATGACTAATCGCACGGTTTAGCAGTTTTATAGCCTTAAGTAACTGTGGGCGTATCGCTACGTCAATACTTGAGGCTGAGCGTTCATCGGTTAATTCATCAACAATTGCTCTGCCAAGCTCAATGTAAACGATTTCTTCTATTAGCCCGTTTTGACTAATCGCGCCGTATTTGCTGCATAAATATTGTTGCCAGCTACTTTGTATTTGTTCGTCTAAGTCATCGCTAAACCGAGGGTCATGGCAAGCAAGCCCTTGCTGTTGGCACTTACTTAATGTCTGTAAATACTGTTGATAATATAACTCATAAGCTTGTGATGAACTTTGTACTGTATGTTTAGCTAAATCTTGGCCCCATTGAACGCAACCACGTGGGTAAAAGTCTGTAAACTCCTCACATTCATATAGCCCAAGGTATGAACTACATTTAATGTGGTTTTGAATACTATATGATGGTTTTGGGAATAACCCTTTTTGCTGCCATTCAAATAATGTATCTTCAGAAATTTTCAGCGTTTGACACAATTCATCAACACTATAAAAATAGGTATTTAGGTGGCTAAGTAAGCTCATAATAAAATAAACTGGATAAATATACAGTGTTTTTATTGTGGATGATTAAATTTAATAATTCAAGTACTATTTTGCATCGTGAAGTACTCGGATATTGCCACTATTTATGGTAAAACATAGCCCAAATGATACAACGCCAAAAAAACCAAATGCGAACAATACAAACAATTAAACAAGCAAGCTTAATCACCGCAATTAAAACGCCGTATACCATGAATGGTGAAATTGATTTAGACGCATATGACCGTTTGGTCGAAACGCAAATAAATGCGGGTGTTGACGGTATTATTGTCGGTGGTACCACGGGCGAAGGCCAGCTAATGAATTGGGAAGAGCATTTAATGCTTATTGCCCATAGTGTAAACAAGTTTGCAGATAAATTAGTGATTGTGGGTAATACTGGCAGTAATAATACTCGCGAAGCAATAAAAGCAACAGAATATGGTTTTGCATCTGGTATGGATGCAGCATTGCAGATAAATCCGTATTACGGACGCACTTCAATTGAGGGTGTAAAATTACACTTCGAACGATTACTAGAGTTAGGGCCTGCGTTTGTTTACAATGTACCAGGTAGAACTGGGCAAGATTTAACGCCAGATATTATTGAACCGCTAGCAAAGCATAAAAACTTTATTGGTGTAAAAGAGTGCGGTGGTAATGAGCGCATCGGCCATTATGAATCTCAAGGAATTGCATGTTGGTCAGGTAATGATGATGAAGCCCATGATGGTCGGCATTTATATCAATCACATGGCGTGATCTCGGTCACTTCAAACCTGATCCCTGGCTTGTTTCGTGATTTGATGGACCGAAAAAAACCTGAGTTAAATCAGCAGTTAACGCCATTGATGAACTGGTTGTTTTGCGAGCCGAACCCGATTGCGATAAATAGCGCATTAATTATGACGGGCGCAGTGAAACCGGTATTTCGCTTACCTTACGTCCCATTGAATAGTGTGCAGCAGCGCCAGGGCGTTGAGCTTATTAATGCACTCAACGAAACGGATGTTGTCGGGGGTAAAGCAAATATCATAGACGAAACCCTATTAAAACTTTGTTAGGGCGCAACAAATAACGTATAATCTGCGGCCCTTAAGTATTGGTCGCAGGTTTTTTCATGAATTTTAAATCTTTTAGTTTTTCTCCATTGTTGCTTCAGGCACTAGACGAAATAAACTTTCTTACCTTAACCCCAATACAACAAGCCGCTATTCCGGTTGTGCGAAAAGGGCATGATGTACTCGCGACAGCGCAAACTGGCACGGGCAAAACAGCTGCATTTGCACTCCCTATTATCCAAAAGTTACTTGAATCTCAGTGTGCACAGCAAGCTACCACTAAATCGCCGCGTGCTCTTATCTTGGCACCAACACGGGAGCTGGCTGAACAGATCGGCCGAAACTGCGACGAGTTTACACAATATACTGATATTAAAACGGTATCACTTTTTGGTGGAGTAAATACAACGGGTCAAGCTGATAAGCTTGCACTTGGCGTAGACATTGTTGTTGCGACGCCTGGACGCTTACTTGACCACATTCGCTTGGGTAATATCAGCTTAGCCAATGTTCAGCATTTGGTGTTAGATGAAGCCGACCGCATGCTCGATATGGGGTTCATCACCGACATTCAGCAAGTCATCGATTTAACCCATGCTGACAAACAAATATTACTGTTTTCAGCGACCTTCCCGCCGGCAATGAAGCAATTTGCTGGGTCGGTACTGAGACACCCTAAATATGTGCAAGTAACACCAGAAAATACAACGGCTGACACGGTTCGACACGTTGTGTATCCGGTAGAGCAATCTAGAAAGCAAGAATTGTTATCAGAGCTTATAGGTAAGAAAAATTGGCAGCAAGTATTAGTCTTCGTCAATATGAAAGACGTTGCGGATGATTTGGTGAATGAATTGATGCTTGATGGGATCCCGGCAATTGTATGCCATGGTGATAAAACCCAAGGGGCGCGCCGACGTGCACTGCGTGAATTTAAAGAAGGTAAAGTGCGCGTATTGGTTGCAACTGAAGTTGCTGCGCGTGGGATTGATATTGAAGGATTGCCGAGAGTGGTTAACTACGACCTACCTTATTTAGCAGAAGATTACGTACACCGCATTGGTCGGACGGGTCGTGCTGGCAATGAAGGACAGGCAATTTCTTTTGTTGCACGCGAAGAAGAGCAAGTATTGGTTCATATTGAAGAGCTTATTGAGCAACAAATTAAACGTTATTACTTACCGGGCTACGAAGTCAGTAATCGCGACAATTTGATTAAAAAGCTCAGCAAAAAGCAATCGCACCAACGTCGTCAGCCGCGCAGCAATAGGCCAAGTAATCAAGCCAGTGGTGAAGCACGTGCTAAAAACCGTTCGCGTATTGCAAATGTACGAAAGCAAGTTAAAGGCACTAAGCTAGGTCTCGAGAAGTAATGTCAGAACTAGTTAATTAAATTAAATAGCGGCTTAGTCCGCTATTTTTATGTCCAATAGTGTTTTTGACTGAAAATAAACCGCCTAAGTTATAGGTAAACTGATTTTAGGTCGACGCTGGTAATCAGTTTTGATTGTGTGACTGGCTCGGTGATTGGGAAAGTTAAAAAGGTGCTGATTAGTATATCAGCTAGATTTAGAATGGAAGGTCAATGAAAAGTATAGCCGAGTTGTTTCGTGTAAGTCCTGCGATTAAGTTATCGGTGTTTTTTAGCATTTTATTAATGTTGGTATCGCCCCAATCACTTGCAAATAATGTTTATAACAAAGTCACTCATACTTTAAACCTATCATCGACTGTACAAATAAATGGTTCAACCACCGCCAACATTAGCTGGTCGCCATTAAGCGAATTTAAAAGTGTTAATTTTTCATTTGTTAAGCTTGCTATAAAACAGGGTAATAATGGTTGGGCATATACAGACTATCGAGGTAATGGAACTTCAATTCAGTTAACGCAAGTTGGCCGTTGGTGTTTTATGCTCCGTGGCTGGGATAGTTCAGCAAATCAGTTTGGACTATTTGATGCAGAACAATGTCTCACCGTGCCACAACCCCCATTACCTAAAACGCCGACTTTTTCATCTATGTCTAGTTATTACCCGATTAATTCTGAATTTACGCTAAGTTGGAGCAATGATAGCGCAGCTTCGTATTATCAGATTGATGGGAAAACAATATCCACTAATAGCTATACGACCAGCAGTGCTCATTATGGTCAAAAGTCTTTCTCTGTACGTGGCTGTAATATTGTGGATGTGTGTGGCCCATATAGTACGACTAGACATGTAATGGTTTATACAGGGCCAGGTGCACCAAGAACTTTAACAGCTAATCCGGCGGAAGCTGAAGTCGGTAAAGTAGTGACTCTATCGTGGACTGAGCCTGGTGGAAGTGTGCCTGGCATTAAATACAAAGTCATGCGAGAAGAACGGGTTGTTTATCAAGGGCCGTTGACGTACTTTAATGACGCCATTACCGCAGAAGGGGTGTATAATTATACGGTGCAGGCAATAAACCCGACAGGCTTAGCGGGTGGTACAAGTACCCTGTCTGTTAAAGCCGTTATTAAAGAGTACCCCCCAAAAACGCCAAATATAACCACGATTTCACTAGGTGCAAACACTTCTTATATTCCAGTCAATCAGGCGTTTGAAATTCATTGGGAGGAAGTACTCGGTGAGCAATATGAGGTAACTGAAACATTTAACGGACAAACTGTGGTTCGAGGTAGTAAATCTCCAATCAGAATCGCCGGACATAGCCAATATGGCCAATATACATATACTATTCGTGCATACAATTCAAAAGGGTCAGAGTCAGCTCAGCAGCCGGTAAAAATATATACAGGGCCAGGTGCACCAAAATTCTTTGTAGCAACACCTGCAAATGTAGAAGTAGGCAAAAGCGTGACTTTATCATGGGGTACTCCTGGTGGAAGTGTGCCAGGTATTAAATATAAAGTGACGCGAGACGAGACGATTGTTTATGAAGGTGAATCAAAAAAGTTTAGTGAGGTAATAAGTGCTGCCGGTACATATAACTACCATGTACAGGCAATTAACCCGAATAATTTAGCGGGTGGTACAAGCTCGTTATCAGTTGGTGCTGCATTTGAAATTAAGACTCCTGAACTACGAATTAGCTCCGGTGGAGAAAGTACCCTCTATATTCCAGTTAGTACGCCATTTAATATTGATTGGACCAAGGTCAGCGGTGAGGGTTATACATTAACAGAACGTCATAATTCGTCGGATGAACAAGAGTTAGGGTCAGAGCCTGTTGTTGGGCGGGTTATTAATAGCTATGGACACTATACTTACCGACTTGAAGCAAAGAATGCGCTGGGGTCTAAAGTCAGTGAAAAGCGTGTATATGTCTATACGTCACCGGGTGCACCCAGAGTCTCTAGCTTATTTATGACGGTTGCCACAGGCGTTAACTTTTCACTAGAGTGGCATCGTCCTGGTGGCTTGGTTTCAGGGGGGTACTATAAAGTAGCTCATAATGGGAAAGAGCTATATAGCGGCGAGTCAACCTCCTATACACCGCCAAAACATGACGTAGTTGGTACATACATTTATAAGATAAGTGCATGCAACCCTGATCTTGCATGTACAGAGCTTAATTATAAAGTCATTGTTAAAGAGTTCGACCTTTTGCTTAAAATAGAGGCACCAGATAAGGCATTTTTGCACTCTCGCGAAGAAATCACGTGGCAGTTTATAAAGCCACAAAAAAATCGATTTGAAACGTCGTTATCTGTATTAAAACCGGGCAGTAATAAAAAAGCGGTTGTTGCGACGCAAAATAATAGCGCACTAGGAAAGGTTGACTATACATTTGATGCGCCAGGTGTGTATCGTTTTTACGCGCAAGCATGCGGACTAGCACAGAGTAAGGTGCTTGTACCCGTCACCGCAAACGCGATACTTATTCCGGTACTAAGCGATAAACCAGACAAAAATGTATGCGGAGAAATTGAACTATCTGAAGTGCAAGTTGACGTATTGAACACTGAATTTTCGTTTGAAAATGACGGTAGTAAGCTGACATGGTCCGCAGTCGCAGGAGCAACCAGCTTTGAGATTGAAAGTGCAGTATGTGCAAGCAGCTGCGATGACCTATCAGCACTGAATTGGACTCCGCTGGCAAATTTACCGGGCGGTCAATCGAGCTATAACTTAAATCAAAGTGGTCACCGTTTATACCATATTAAGGTATGTTTTAGTGACGGGAAGTGTTCAAGTTGGATCTATCCAATGGAAAAAAAGAAGAGCGTGATCTTTATACATACGGACTTATTGGGCAGCCCTGTGGCAGAGACTAAGGAGTAATTACATGACATATAATAAATTATATAGCTTAATGGTTAAAGGATGCTGTTTAAGCTGGGCACTTAATATGGGTTCTGCGCTAGCTGATACAGGGATCATACCTCCATCGGCGAAAGATAAACAAGCCAGTGAACAGACTTTATTAAAAAATCACATTAGTGACTTTCCAACCGAACGTATTTCTATCCAAGGTTTGAAGTTAGAACACACGTTTGTAACTGGTAGAATTCCGTTTCCAAGCGGAAAAGAAGTGGTTGTTGGCTATAAAGTTAAAGGTTTTAGAAATGGTGCGGTATTTCCATTTTTTGGTTTTGATGAAAGCCGACATGGGTTTAAGCTTATAGGCACCACGAGTAAGGTTGGTCAACGTTCAATAAAAACTATGGGATGTTTGGGTGCTGTTGCAGGCATTGATTTTCAAACAACGAGTGACACAGGGCGTCAATCATCTGCTCCGCAAGGGTCAACAGCGGGTACACGGTCGACACAAGATTTAGCGGTATTTCAAGGCGGTGCAGTACTTAGATGTGACAGCAATGCAAAACCGATGGTGTTATACCCTGATGGCATGCAAGTGAAGTTTGGTGCAAAACAAGTTGACGGTAACTACTTAAGGTGGCCGTTAGAGTCGTTACAAGATCAGTTTGGTAACAGTGTTTCAGTCTCTGGAGGAAAACTCACAATTGGTAATATCACCTCTGAATTAGGCTTTGATACAAAAGGGTTACTAGAGAGCATCACGCTGACAGATGACACTGACACGTATGTGACGAATTTTTATTACGATGCTCTTAATCAAATCGATTATGTTTTAGATGCTGAAAAGCAAAGAACCGACTTTACTCATACCGGTGTTTATACTGGGGGGGGAACATCGATAAAAAGTATCACATTACCCTCTAAATTAAAGGTCACGTACGATTATGCTGGTTATTGGGAGGGAAGCCGAAATAGCCTAACGGTTACCGCTAAAGATATCACAGGACCTAATGTTGCCCCGCGTAGTTTTATTTATCGTCGAGTGAACCCAGAAGTAGGCTACCCAGGTGCTGCTGGGCATCGAGTTTGGGTATATGAATATGCAAAGGATGATAATGGCAATAATGTTGTTACCGAAAATGGCGTAAGCGATGTTTACTATATTCATGGTTCTGATTACCACGGTAAAATATATAAACGAGAGCGTTATTATGGTCCCAATGAAACAGGTATGGAACTGCACTCTAAGTGGGAGCAACAGAGTCTCTTACTTAGGCAAGAAGTTCTTTGGGAACAAGCGAGTGTAGGTACAGAGTTGTGCTTAAAGCAGCTTAATCCGCCATATTATGAGTTTGCATATATCAATGGTTGTAAGGTGGTTCGCAAGAAGCGTGAATATACCAGCTATAAAATGGAGGGTGGTTATGATACCTATGGGACTCATTATAAAAAATATGAAGCGTTTAATTTACCTTGGGAAGTGCAACATACACGTTTTAGTAGCACAACACTGCCAACTGAAGACATTACAAATATGCAATTTCAGGGGGATAGTAAATATATAAAGTATGGCTATACGAGCAGCACTGCTAGCAGACTCATTGGTAACGTATCATCAGTATGGGTGTCTGAAACAGATGTTGCGAGTAAGTACACTCAAGTATCGAAGACGAGCTATCATTTTGGCCGCCCAAAGGAAGTATACAAATTCGGTTTGTTACAGAGTACAAGTAGCTACCATAGCCACGGCGGCCTAAAATCTATTCATTACAATGTGTTACAAGATACGAATACGCTAAATCGAAACCAACATTTTGACAGTACCTATTACGGCAATGTGCCGGAAAACACAACTTCTCGTAGACCACATAGCAATAACACTATGTCAATCAAGCAAGTTGCAAATGGGCTGGGATGGGTCACATCAGTTAATAACTTTAATGGAGGGATTACGTCAACGACATTTGATAAGTTAGGGCGTGTTGCTTCTAAACAGAGTATTCGTGACATCGCGAGGGATATTGACTGGCAAGGTGAGTTAGTTGAGTGGCCAAGTGCGGTTAAACAAGTAATAACAACATGTGTTCTTAACACTGAAAAAACGGCCTGTACCAACGATCAAACCTTTAAAGTGGTTAAGCACTTTGATGCGAATATGAACACTATTAAGCAGGAATGGCATGATTTAGTGAACACTCAGGCGACGACAAGTAGTCGATATCAGCGCTTTGAATACAATAAGTATGGTCAGGTCACATTTGCATCGAATATTTCTACATCAAACGCTGAAACATTGGGCACTCATACTGATTATGATGAGAGCCGACGCAAGAAAAGTGTGACTCAAGATGGTCGAGGCACAGTGCATTTCACATACCTTACAGGTAATAAAATCAAGGTGACAGATGCACGTAATCACACAACGACCACTACGTATGAAGCATTTATAGCCCCAACATATGAGCTGGTGAACAAACTTGAATCACCTAATGGTTTGGTAACAAATACAGAATTAGATGCTTTTGGTTTAGCGCACAAAGTGTCGCAAATAGGTAAAGATCAAGATGGTAAACTTACCACTTTTACCGAAGAGCGTAAGTTCAATGAGTATAAGCAACTCTGTTTGGTAATTAGAAAAGATGTAGGCAATGTACTCATTGGGCGAAATGCACTAGGCGAAGCGACGTGGAAGAAATTTGGCAGTTCTGCAACCGAGTGTGTAGATGAAGCGCCCGCTGGGAGTGTATTTTTTACCTATGATAATGTTGGCAGTATAAGAACAGTTGATTATGTAGATGACAAACTTGATAAAACTTATAGTTATGATAGAAATAGTAACTTAACAGAGTTAGTGGTAGGTGATGTGACGCATACCTACAGCTACAACAATCAAGACTTACTTGAAAAAGAGACATTGCAATTAGTAGGTGAGCAACCGCTGGTACTAGATTATAGATATAATGCAGCCAAACATATACAACAACAAGTGTACCCAGATAACACCATTGTTGAATTTGACCCTAATGGGTTTGGTAAAGCGCAATCAGTCACCGCGGTGACCAGTGAGGGAACTGAACTACAGGTATTTGCATCCGATGTTGAATATTACGTTAATGGTGCAATCAGTGGGTTTACTTATGGTAATGGTGTAAAACACAGTTTATCGTTTTATGATGATAGTCAACGTCCTAAAGCATTATCAGATAAACAAGGTAATGCCCATTTAGTCCACCTATCTTATAGTTATGATAATAATGACAATATTACAAAAATTCTTGATGGTGCCAACACGTCGGCGTACAGCTTAACAAATCTAAAGTATGACAGTTTAGATAGGCTGACAGCGACCACGGGAGGCCAAAGTATAGGCTCTAGCGCCTTAGAGTATGATGACTTCGGCAACATTCTAAAATACTCCAGTAAAGGCAGAGCTCTGTCTTATACGTACAATGCTAAAAATCAACTTTCGTCGGTTTCTGGTATATCAGGAAAATATGACAATATTCAGTATGATAGCCGTGGAAACATTAAACACAATGGCGCTTTTGCATTGCAGTTTAATGATGCTAACCAGCTAAAGTCAGCCAAAGGAAACACCTATGTATATGATGGGCACAATTATCGTGTGATCAGTAATGATAATAATGGGAAGTCTTATAGTTTTTATAGCAAATCAGGTGTGCTGGTCTATCAAGAGACTTCAGAGAATTTATCGCTTGAAGGCACAAACAATATATATCTCAGTGGTAAATTAATAGCAAAATATGGTGATGTACAACCAAAAACGCTAGCTGAGAGTAAACAGCATTATAAACCTTTTGGTGAAACCATTAATGCAGCACAAGATGATATTGGGTTTACGGGGCACAAATTTGATACCGATTTGAATTTAAGCTATATGCAGGCACGATACTATGATCCAGTCATAGGTCGTTTCTATTCGAATGACCCTATTGGGTTCCGCGATATGCATAGCTTTAATCGTTATGTGTATGCGAATAATAATCCGTATAAGTATATTGATCCTACAGGTATGTTCGTGGTGTACTATGGTGGCACTGGTAGTGGCAATGCAGGCGTAAGTGGAGCTGGTGCTATAGGGTCTTTTGTAGACATTTCGTTTGATGGACTTGAATGGGGAGTTTATTCATCAATTGAAGGCGGAGCCCACAGTGGGTTACCTGGTGTGTCAGGTGGTGTTGAATTTGGTTTTTTTACAGGAAAATGGCAAAAAGCTATGACCGGTGAATATGTATTGGCCGGTGCCGAAGCTAAGGCTTTGGCTGGTGGGTCTGTAGCGGGAGTAATGACGGTTGGGAAAGATCCTGAATACGGTGTGCAAGTATCATTATTTGGAGGGACACCAAATGCTGCTGGCTTCATGCATAGAGGGTATGGAGAAGCGACAGATATTGGAGGTGTTAATTTCAAGAAGTTAGGTGAATTAATCGATGCAACTGTTGACGATTTAATAGACGCAGCAGCGCAGCCTATGGGTCAGACAGCACCCAACCCAACAGGGAAAGGAAGTAGACCAGGCTTTAGAAATAGCCTCTCTCACCGTGGAAATATGACAAAGAGAAAACAAGGTTCGAGTAGATGAATACCAAGTTAGGTACAGCGGTAAAAGTATTTATAATCACATATATGATTTATATTTTCTACACCATCGTCGTAGGGAAAGTGGAAAGTGGCAAAGCGTTTGAATTAATGAAATCATCAAATTTTACTACCTTTGAAGTATCTAATTCTCGTTTTCTCAGTGACAAAACTGGTTTTAGGCTTTATAGAGACAAAGAAACGCTTAGCTCGATAAATATGTGTATCAAAAAGCTTGAGCAAGTACCGGATTATAGGGTCGGGAAGTTAAAGGTTGAAAAAACAGCGGTATTATCCAATGAGAAATATAAACATAAGTTTAATATACATTATTATGAAAATGGTATTGTGCTGCTTGGGGGCGGTTACATTCTCAAAGATCTATTGACTAATAAAGTGAAAAATGTGGGGGGGAAAGTCTTTAAATCTGAATGCCTATATCATACGATTAATTTGTAGGCTTTTAACTTTAAAAAATTTAGATTAGGAAAAGGACAAAACTAAGAAAGTACAGGCATAAGTTTCTTGCACAATTGGGTTAGTTAACGACTATTGATATATCCAGCTTTTGTGAGTAATTAAAATGACAAGCGCAAGGAATGCTTTAATTGATTTGTCTGCAACGCCTTATTACCATTTAATAGCACGGTGTGTATGCCGTGCTTTTTTGTGGGGAGTTACACAATGATTCACAGAGGTTTAGTATCGCGTTGTGTGCAACATTGAAATTATGTAATATTCCTTTTTAAATAGTAGTTAAGGAATTAGCATGAACATTTTATGGACTTCACTATCTCTCACTATATTAAGTGGCACTGTACACGCGGAGCAAATAAAAACACGGTTTGAAGGTGTATATAATTTAAAAATAGACCATGAGCATAATGGTGCTTTATTTAATGAAGTCGCTACAGATTATGTTTTTCAAGGATTTAACTCTCACTTTATTGCAACATCTAATAACAAGATAGTTTCAGGCTCGACCAGCGACAATGGCGTGAGTATTCAGTTTGAAATAAGTAAGCTAAATACTGGGCAAAATCAATATTTCTCAGGTCATAAAACAAGCAATGGTGGCTATCAAGGTAGCTGGCATAGTGATGATGGCAGTTCAGGAGATTGGGGCTTAGTAAATTATAAACAGCAAGTTTTTACCACCTGTAAACAAATTTTAGATTCAGGCGCCAGTATCGGCGATGGTGTCTACGAGTTAGTGGATGACAATAATGACCCTATGTCTGCTTATTGTGACATGACATCCAATGGCGGTGGCTGGACATTAGTTGGGAGTTATCCGAATACGGCACCAGGGGGTATTAAACGTATCTCTGAATATGGCCAAATACCAGAAACGAACCCAAGTGGGCCAACCCAACTTTGGATGTATCCAGGTACGCTCGCCAAGTTCAGTGATGCAAAAGAGCAGATTGCCTGCAATGTTGGTGAATTATGTGACACTGGAAAACAAGTATTTGCCGATAATCTAACGGCCCATGAACTTGAGCTTGTTCGTTACTCATGGGGTTATCTTGACCGCGGTGAATACATGCCAAAACTGGTGGATGTTCCTTCATGTAGAACTGATTATAATGATGCTACAACGTTAAGAACAGGATGTGTAAACCCTGCTTATTTAGAGTGGAACGACACGGTTTATCGCAGTACTTACCAAATTGGGTGGCAAATTGATTTATATGGCACAACACACTGTTGGGTAGCACGTGGTGAATATAAATCGGGAGGCTTAGGTTCAACAAGGTGTGCGACTAACGCTGAGCCAAATGGCACAACTTTTGCGCTTCTGTGGATGCGTTAATCGTTGTAACTTAAGGTTGAAATGGGTCAAATGCCTCGTTTCATAATGCTGACTACATATTTAAAGTATTATGAACTTACGGTCTGGCCCTTTTTACGTAAATAATCATAAAGAAACAGATTAAACAAATAGAGACAGCGTTCAATTTAGGTAAAAAAAAGAGCTTCGGTTACATGCGGCTTGCCGTTGTATTCGAAGAATTGTGAAGCACAGTGTATTCGTCTCCCTGACGAAGGTCAGGGTCTATGGGTGTGTAAATAACCTCAGCTCTGGATAAGCGAATTTGCCCAATAAAGCTATTTTTCTCACTCTCGGCGTTGCTTTCATTTGTAATAGCCAGCTATTACTGCATAAAAGCGTCTTGGTATTGAACAAAATACCATCATTGGATTGTACGTAAGTTTATTTTCAAAACATTTTCTATTCCAAAACCCTTATCCAAACCTGAAGTTAAATAGAAAGTCATGAATAGGCTCCGAAGCAAGCTTTTAGTTTAGTGAAAGCACGGCTGCTTATTGACCAAAGGCTAACGGCTCAATAATAACGAAGAATTTATCGGGATGAAGTCGTCACACGATTCAATGAGTAAATTTGCGGTTAACTTGGTCGCGCCATAAACGGTGCTTTTGATTTGATATTGATTACGTAAATGTGCGAGTAAAATGGCAAAGTCGCCATCACCAGATAACAGTATGATTTCATCAACTTTTTTAGCCGCCTCCATCATATCAATGGTAATACCCACATCCCAATCTCCTTTTTTTGAACCATCTTGTCGTTGAATATAGGGCTTAAGCTTCACCTCAAAACCAATTGCTCGTAAAATATTTTGAAATTGAGTTTGTTTATCGTCGCCTTTGTAGGTTGCATAGGCATAGGCGTATTCAATTTGACCAAACTCTTTCGCTTGTGCCCAAAACGCATTGTAATCAAAGTTGCCACCTAAAGATTGTCTACAGGTGTAATAGATATTTTGAACATCGACAAAAATTGCGATCTTTTTCATGGCTAAGCCTAAGTGGTTATTCTTTTAGAATCGGTACCTTATAGTATTAGAAGTTATTTGTCATTGATACGATAAACTTGTACCGAATAAGATTATAAGCTACGGTGTTGGTAGACAAGGCAATTCTTTTGGGCTGGTATGCGGTGGCATTTTTACAATGTTACGACCGCATTAATGTGGAATAACGACACGAAAACGGACCCGTTTAGTGTAAATGTTAAATTGGCCGCTGTAAGCATATTGCAAAGGCTTTGAAAAAGCGCATATATTTGGCGACCAATGCCGCCAAAATAAGGCTGATCACGCACTACACTTTAAATTCACTGACCAGATGATTTAACTGATGCGACATTTCGCTTAAGTTGTGGCTTGAGGCCTTTGTATGCTCCGCCCCAGTTTCTGTTTGACTCGCAACAAGGGCGATACCACTCATCCTATTGGCAATATCACTGGTATTTTGCGTTTGAACTTGGGCAGAGTTAGCAATTTTAATATTTATTTCACTCAATGATTTCACTGCTGAGTCAATTCTTTTTAGTGTGTCGTTACATCTAGAGCCTGTTTCTAACCCTTGTTCAGTTGCACGTTTGCAAGTTAACATTTCGGTTACGGTGGCGGCGACGCCTTGATGGAGCTTAGCAATTATATTTTGAATATCATCCGTTGATTGTTGGGTGCGCATGGCCAATGTTCTAACTTCGTCAGCAACGACAGCGAACCCACAGCCTTGTTCACCGGCTCTGGCGGCTTCTATTGCGGCGTTTAAAGCGAGCAAGTTGGTTTGTTCTGCCACTTTATTTATCACATCGAGCACGGCGCCGATTTCAGTCGATGATTGCTGTAAATCGATAACCACTTTTTCTGCTTGAGATACGCTTTCTGCCACTTTTTCGATAGCAGCCATATTTGATTGCAAATGTTCAATGCCTTGTTCGGTAAGTTGCGACGATTGTTGAGCGGTTTTTAAAGCATGCTGTGTTTGTAAAAATACCGACTCTGATGATGCGCTTAGCGCCGATATTTTATTTTGTACAGATTCAGTATCGGTATTTTGTTGTTTAATACCGGTTTGAATTTGATTTGTCACACACGCAAGTTCTTCAGCCTGAGAGGCGAGTGAATGGGTATTACCGTTAATATTGTTGAGTACATCACGAAAGTGTTGATTCATGCTGTTGAAGGTAAGAGCCATAATCGTTAGTTCATCATTACCTTGGCTTTTTAATTGAATGGTGAGATCTTTATTTTGGGTGATTTGTCCCATAGTGCGGGTGAGTTTTGTCAGTGGTTTGGTGATGTTTCTGGCAATAACATGTGAAAGCAATACGAGTAAGCCGATATAAAACACTGTTTCAATGACTATTTGGACTAGGATGTCTTGATAAGCTTGGTGAACATCAGCCAAATATATACCGGTGCCAATGGCCCAATTCCAGTGACTTAAGCGGTAAATATACGATGTTTTACTTTCTTGCTCTGTCGATCCAGGTTTTGGCCACAGGTATTGAACGAACCCTTGGTGTTGGAATTTTGCTTTTGCCACAAAGTCTGTAAATGCAGATGAAATGAATGCCTGCGGGTGCAAAGTCATAGATTGGGCGTTTAGTTTTGGTTTAATAGGGTGTGTGATCATATTCCCCTCTAAATCAAACATGAAAAAGTAACCTGACTGGCCGTATCTGGTTGAGTTAATTAGGTGTTTGGCTTGGCGTTTTTGCTGTTCCTCATTGAGTTCATGGTTGAGCTTTATCGCGTTAATTTGAGAATTCAAAGTCCCAACCAAATTTTGAGCTTGTATTTTTCTTTCGGCGATCATGGTTGCCTCAAGTTTATTCGCTGAGGTAAGTTGAATTCCAATGATGATAATACTTGCGAGTATGATGCTGAGTCTTAGCTTATTTGCCACACTTAATTGGCCCAAAAGGTGATTTACTTTTAACATGATTTACCTTCAACTGATTGAGATTTGATAGCTAATTGAAACAGCGTTGTCATTTTGGGGCGCAAGTGTACCCTTTGGAGGTAATAATGAAAGAGGGAACTGAGCCGTTGTTAAGTTTCCACACGGTTAAAGGTAACTATGTTATTGATAATAAATCTCATTATTCACATTATTCACATTATTCAAATTGTGAAAGTATGTAAATGGGGAGCATGCTTTACAATAAGAGTTAAGTTTAATAGTGATAAAGGATGGTTTTATGTTTGATTAACAACCTGTAATTAAGTGAAGGTATGTTTACCTTGAGCCGATTTTAGTGGGGAAAGTTAGTTTTTTATACTTTATATCTTAATGTTAGGTATTAGCATGTTGTGTACTCATAATTGGAGATATATAAATATGCTCTACTCAATACAATACTTTATGGTTGGTTCTTTACGTTGTAAAAAAGTATAGAACAATGCTGCATAGTGATACAACATTGTTTTAAATTCAACATTTGAACCGTAAAAATGATAGGGAGTAAGCTCGTCACTGAATTTATTGATAGCAGTGTATCGGATTTCTACCCTAGTGGTTTAAGGGGGGGTTAATATTTATTTCGAGATTGATGATGAGTAAAACCAGCCCGGTAATTAAAAACATCGCACAACCAGATAAGAGAAAGGGATCGATGAGTACGTTGTTGTTAAATTCAAATGTTCCTGCTGAGATTTTCTTCCAGCCCATGAAGTGTTGATTGGCTGCAACGACAGCGCCGAACAATCCAATGACAATAGCAATATATTTGACCATCCAGTGGTATACAAATGGGAGTATAAGTATGATCCCGAGTATCCCAATTACTGTTCTTTGCACCCGACAATATGGGCAAACATACACCGCGCCCATTAACTCTACCAACCATGCAGTTATACTAATTAATATCGCGATAACAGCAACTATTTTTCGATTGTTCGTATACGTATTTAAATCAAGTAATCCCATGCGTTCCCTAATAATTATATTTAAAAGTTAAAAGTAAAGTTATTTCTTATAGTGTTATGGTATAACATATCCACCTTTGATGCAAAGGTTTGAGGTAATGGATGCAAAGGGGGCTGGTTGGCCTGGGCGGTTCTTATGAAGCGCGGCATAATTTATTCGCTGATAAGGTGCTAAAGTGCCGCACAGAGAATTAACATGGCACACCGTCATTGAGAAATACGAATAAGGTACATAAGTGAGCAGGCAACCACAGCATATAAATTGAGGTCGCGAAAACCCCTAGTTTTTCGTGCTTAGGATAAATTATTGCATTAAACGCTCGGTGATAGACCAATTTTGCATTTCGACCAAACGGCTTTTAGTTCGTTCAAATTCAAATGCTAACTGTTTACCGACGTACAACAACTGAAGCTCTACGGCACAATGCATGACAACTAAGCAGCGTTGGTCATAATATTCATCCACTAAGGCAATGAATCTTCGAGCTTCATCGTCAAGTTGGTGGCTTTGCACCGACTGTTGTGCTCGTTTATAGCCATCTTCAATACCTTGTACGGTATGTTTATCGTCAGCTAATACACCCATTTGTGGTACGTTCTTAACAAATATAACTGGATAATTTTGTGCGAGGTACATGTAGTCAGCTGTAGCCCTTGGCGCAGAACAAAGCTGCATAAAATCAAAGGCAATTAGATTACTGGTGCAACATAGCGTTGCTACTTGTCGATTGCAAATATCAATATTGAACACCTGTTTGAATGAGGTGCTGTGCTGGCGTGCATTTTTAAGCGCGTCATCGAATGGCCTAGGATCTTCGATAAAGATATAATTCGGATCAAACCCATGGTTAAACCTGTGGTCGATATGACCATGTACACTCATTAATTCACAGTGTTGCTTTAGTAGTTCAATGGTCGGCAGGAAGCGGTCTCGTTGTAAGCCATTTCGGTATAGTTGATCTGGCTGACAATTTGATGTAGTGACTAATACTAGGCCATTTTTAAACAAATGTTCAAATAGTCTGGCCATGATCATGGCGTCTCCAATATCAGAGACAAAAAACTCGTCAAAGCAGAGTACCTTGGTTTTGTTGGCCCAAGTATCTGCAATTAATTGCAATGGGTTGGCAGCCCCTTGTAGTTGATTTAGCTCTTTATGGACTAAAGCCATAAAATGATGAAAGTGTAAACGCTGTTTTGGAATGTTATCTAACGTACTAAAAAACAGGTCCATTAGCATGCTTTTTCCACGGCCAACCGGACCATATAAATAAGCGCCACTACAAGGCTTTTGATTAACAAGTTTTTCTTGTAAGCGAGTTAAATAATTTAGGGCGTGCTGTTGTGCAACGTCGTTAATGAGTTTGCCTGATTGAATTTGTGCCTGGTATTGTTGCAGCATTGAGTAGTCTGTAAAATTATTTGTCAGTATTAGAGCATATTCATAGGTATTAACCTAGATGCTTAAGGTTTGAAGTTTTGATAAGGAGGTTATATGTCAGCTATCTACAGCCATATGCGCAATGAAATGGACGCTTTTTCTTCGTTAAGTGATGAAACTTGGCAACGATTTTTATCTTTTTGCCGGGTGATCACCAAAAGTAAGGGCGAACATTTATACCCGTTTTCTCAAATGCCAACCAGTTATTGTTTTCTGCACAAAGGCGTTGCAAGACTCTACGCATGTGATGACTTAGGCCAAGAGTATAACAAGCGTTTTTTTATTGAAGGGCAGTTTCCAGGAGTTATGAGTGCGCTACATTTGGGCAAAGCAACTGATCAGGGGGTTGAGTGTTTAACAGACTGTGAACTCGTGGAAGTTGACTTTCACCGTTATCGCACCTACTTATTTACTAGCAATGAACTGATGGCATTTCAAATTAAATATCTAGAAGCCAATTGGCTATTAGATAAAGACCAGAGGGAAATTTTACTTGTACAACAAGATGCCACTGCGCGTTACCTGTTATTTTTACAGCAATGGCCCACACTTACCAATCGTATTGCCCAGTACCATGTTGCCTCACATCTTGGCATTTCTGCAACACAATTAAGCCGTATTCGAAAGTCATTAAATTTTGTTGAAAATTAGTCGAGGTATTTACATAGGTAAATGAAGTAAGCGTGGCCTATCCATACAATGAATCCACATTAAATGATTGAGGATAATTGTAATGACTTGCTACCCTGATATTTCTACTTATTTAAACTGGCGGTATGCGGTGCGTCAGTTTTCAGATAAAAAAGTGTCTCAACAGTGTCTGGATCAGTTGCTTACGATGACGGGTTTAAGTGCGTCTTCTTATGGACTACAGCCTTATAAAATTATCGTGATTGAAAACCCCGCATTAAAGAAAAAATTGGTTGCTCATAGCTGTGGGAAAGAAAAAGTTTCTACTAACAGTCACCTATTGATATTTGCTGCGGATATGTCTGATATACGCACTATGATACAACACTATTTCTCTGTGTTTTCACACGTCAGTACAATACCAGCGCCGAAAATGAAGGCAATGGAAGAAAATATGCGTGATGCACTGACCGCAATGACGACTGAACAACAATTTCATTGGGCAAGTCAGCAGGTAAATATTGCGTTGGGGACATTCCTTGTATCGGCTGCAAGTTTGGGGGTCGATAGCTGTCCAGTTGGGGGCATTGACACAAAAGCGTATGACGATGTTTTAAAATTAGGTGAGCAGCACCTTAAAACAGTACTTGCGTGCCCGATAGGTTACCGCCATAGAAACGATCAAAGTGCTGATGCAGTAAAGGTAAGAAAGCTATTGAGTGAGCTGGTGCTCAATATTACATCATGATGTATGTTTTACTTGCGTGCATTGCTGGTGCGGCGATTGCTTTTCAGGCCAGTATTAACGCGCAACTTGGTGTTTTGCTCAAAAGCCCAATATTGGCAACCACCACGGCTTTTTTTGTCAGTGGATGCTACGCAATGGTGGTTTATCTCTCAACTGAACGACCTGTAATCGACCTGCAAACTGCAACAAAAGTGCCTTGGTATTTATGGACGGTGGGCGGGCTGTTTAGTGTGATTGGTGTTGGCTTAAGTTACTATTTAATACCAAAAATGGGTATTGGAAATCTGATGTCTTTGGTTTTAACTGGGCAACTATTAATGGCCATGATGATTAATCATTTTGGGTGGTTCCATACAGAACCCCTACCAATAACAACCACAAAAGTATTGGGGATCCTAGCTTTGCTAGTGGGGATTTATTTAGTTAATAAAGGGAAAGGGTATGCGTAATTTTTATCTTAAAGAAAACATTCAAAATTTACTGTCATTGTGGCATTGCTATGGTGATGTATCAAAACACCAAAACTTGCGTATTCATGGTCAGTGGCCTCATAAAGTGTGGCATGAGCCACTGCTCTTTGATGAACCGGCTAATGTGATCAGGGGATATAAGCGTGATAAACCGCGAGAAAAAAAGGGGGTTGGTTTTGATACTAAAAGAAAGCCAGACTCAGATGCGGTATCTGCGTTGGTGGTAATGCATAAATTACTTTTAGGCGATGTTGATATTGGCGATGATAACACGATAAAGACCCTATCAAGTGAGAGTGAGCTAGATCTATGGTTGTCTCTAGGCTGTGCTGGGTTTGGCTATAAAATTGATAAAGCACCAATTGCAAGGGCGTTTATTGATAGCCGTTCTAAGTTTTATTTTATTCTAAACGAAGGTGAGCCGGTGGGGACTGTATTAACTTGGGCTCAAGGGCATGATGTAGGCATACATCAAATGACGATTACACAAGCGGGCCGAGGTCGGGGGCTGGCAGGTAAGGCGCTATTACAGCTGGAAAAGCAAGCAAGGGGGAATAGCGCTAAGTCTATGTCATTACAGGCATCAAAAAAGGGGCTAAAAATTTATGAAAGTCTTGGTTTTGTGCCCCTAGGGTTTCTATCAAGTTATTTGTAGATAGTGAGGTCGGTCTCTTCAAACTCACAGACGCTCTTTATAGCTGGGTGTTTTGCTAGGCGTTTTAAGTAACGGTTTAAGTTTGCAAAACTTAAAGGAGGCTTAGTTATCTCGTCTGCCCATATGCATAACATAAACATGTAACAGTCACATACAGTGAATTGGTCATTAATGAGATAATCACTTTCGCCAATTTTATGGTCTAAAATGGCTAAAGCATCACTGATCCGGGTTTGTTGTGTTTTTATTATATCGTCATACATAATGGCATTTTGTGTATGGCGTTCGGGGTAGAAGTACACCATTAATTCATTCTGAAGTGTACCGGTTAAATACATGAGCCACTGATAAAACTCCGCTTTGGCTTTAGGGCCTTCAGGGATCAAGTGCTTTTCTGGGTGCTTTTCGCATAAGTACAGGCATATTGCTGCACTTTCACATAATACAAAGTCATCATCTACTAAGGTGGGTATTCGCCCTGTTGGATTCAAGCGTAGGTATTGTGCCGATTTTTGTGCAACTTTTTTTCTGTCAACGAGCTCAAGCTGAAATGGTACATCTAAAGCTTTTAAAACAAAGTGAGGGGCAAGACTGGCATTACGAGGATAATAAAAAAGTGTATACATAAATTACCTTTGTGATTTGTTTAAGCGTTTCATACGAAACCTAAGCTCCTTTTTGGCAATTTCTAACTTTCAACTTTAGGCTAGCAATTACCATTTAACAAATAATTACGTTCTCCTTCACGCTTTTTGTATCAACAACTATGTACTTAACCTCAGCTCTGGATAAGCGAATCTGCTCAATAAAGCTATTTTTCTCACTCTTGGCGTTGCTTTCATTTGTAATAGCCCGCTATTACTGGATAGAAGCGCCTTGATATTGAACAAAATATCATCATTGGAGTGTACGTAAGTTGGTTTTCAAAACATTTTCTATTCCAAAACCCTTATCCAAACCTGAGGTTACTTAAATAAAAAATGCCAGCAAAGCTGGCATTTTTTATAGTGTATTACGGTGTGTAATAAATAGGGGAGTTGGGTCCAACTGGGAAACCAAATCCAAACACCCAAATATAAAACAACGCGACCCAACCAATTAAGAAAAACATGCTGTAAGGCAACATAGTTGCTACTAATGTGCCAATACCCATGTCTTTCTTATATTTGGTGGCGACTGCCAATATTAAGCCAAAATAACTCATCATCGGTGTGATTAGATTAGTTACTGAATCACCAATTCGATAAGCTGCTTGAATTGTTTCAGGAGCATAGCCGATGAGCATGAGCATAGGCACAAAAATGGGGGCTGTGACGGCCCATTGTGCCGACGAAGAACCTAAAGTTAAGTTAACTAAGGCACACATGAGTATGAACAATACAAATACTTCAGGACCGGTTAGATGCAGCGCCTGTAGTAAGGCTGCGCCATTGATTGCTAAAATAGTGCCTAAGTTTGTCCACTTAAAAAAAGCAACGAATTGTGCTGCAAAGAACACAAGTACAATGTACATCCCCATTGAGCTCATTGATTTACTCATTGCATCAATGACATCACGGTCGTTCTTCATAGTGCCAACAACGCGACCATACACAAAACCTGGAATGGCAAACGTAACAAAAATGAATACAACAATGCCTTTTAAGAAAGGAGAGCCTGCGACTGCTCCTGTTTCAGGGTGACGCAAAATGCCGTTCTCAGGTACGATTGTCAGTGCCAATAGTGCAGAAACAACGAGTAAAGAGACACCTGCCCACTTTAATCCTGAACGTTCTTTATCTGACAAATGATCGATATTATTTTCATTTAAATCGATACTAGCCTCTTCAGGGTTGTACTTCCCTAATCGAGGTTCGACGATTTTTTCTGTGACTAAGGTACCAACAATAGCGATTAAAAATACCGATATCATCATGAAGTACCAGTTAGCTTCAGGGCCAACTTGGTAGGTCGGATCAATCATTTGTGCTGCAGGCGTTGTGATCCCAGCTAGCAGTGGATCAATCGTACCGAGCAGCAAGTTTGCGCTATAACCGCCGGACACCCCAGCAAATGCAGCAGCCAAACCAGCTAATGGGTGGCGACCTAAGCTATGAAAGATCATCGCAGCCAAAGGAATAAGGACAACATACCCTAACTCTGACGCTGTATTTGATAAGATTGCTGCGAATACGACCATGAAAGTCACAAGTCGTTTTGAAGCGCCCATGACCATGCCACGCATGGCAGCAGATAACATCCCTGAGTGCTCAGCAACACTGACGCCAAGTAGAGCGACCAGCACGGTTCCAAGAGGCGCGAAACCCGTAAAGTTGGTTACAAGGCCGGTGACAATTTTTTGAAGACCTTCGGCACTGAGTAAGCTGACGACTTCGATAATACCATCAGGATCACGACCTTTGGCTCCTTCCGGGCGAGGGTCTATGGCGCTGAGCCCAAACCAGTCGGCAATGCCACTGAATACCACGATGGCCACACAGAACATTGCGAATAAAGTGATTGGATGGGGAAGCATATTACCCAAAAACTCAACGGTGGCTAAAAAACGGTTAAACCAACCTTTTGGTTGTTGAGGGTTATCATCCTTTTGAGCTGTTGTCTCTACTGCATTTGACATAGCTGAATTTCTCAAGTGTAAAAATTGGCGATAAGGTATCACTTTTTATTGCGTGGGTCATTTAGATACGGTGATTTATGTCATTAATGCGTTAAAAAGTTAAGTAATTAAATACGCCAGCATTAAGTTCCAACACATTGCTATGTTAAGTCTGTAGAGGTCTGCTTTGTGTTAAGTCACAATGTGTTCAACGTTTGCGAGTGAGAGTGACGCAGCTTTACTCATGGGCCGTAACCACCCCCTTAAACAGCAAAGGATAAAGGCGAATCCGGTTACCAATATAATCGTTAGCGCTAATTTGATTACATATTCTGTGTATGTCATTGTCTAATGCGAGGACCCACTCAATGCGTTCTATAGCAAGTAAAAAGCCACGTTTTAAATAAACCTGAGTTTTATAGTATTCACAGTTTGATTTGATAATGCGCAATTTTTCCGGATTTACCCTTAATTCGTTGAGCACACTGTTTAGGTAGTCACAAGGAGGAGTATCTATTCTAAGGCGTGCTAAGCGTCCTCGTGCGGGTCGTTTTTGATACATAGGTTTAGCCTTGATTATGATAACGCGAGCGTATCTAGGTACTTAACTTTTTCTAAGAAGGCGTGCTTTTGGCGTTCATGTTGATACTCTAGGTGATATGTATTGTGAAAACCATAGCGCATCAAGACGCCACAGCCTTTTAAGTAAATGGTATATCCATCAAAATCAGAAAACGCGATGAGACCATGCACGTGCTTCTGGTCATTATTTTGTACACCATGCTTTTGAATAAACTCGTAGACACGCAATATCGTTTTGCTGTCGATGTCATTTTTCATATTCACCTCTTTTACTGTTCATACGTGTTAGAACTCAGGTACGATTAATGTAATCTTAGTTTTCGTTCTTTTTATATGAAAATCCAATTTTTAGGTACTTCGTCAGGAAGTCCGAGTGTATTTAGAAATGTGTCGGCGACAGCCATTGGCTTTGATAAATCAAAAGAGTGGCTATTAGTTGATTGTGGTGAAGGCTCGCAGCATCAGGTCCTCAAAAGTCAATATACCGCGTACCACTTGGGCACAATTTGTATCACACATATACATGGCGACCATTGCTATGGTTTACCGGGTTTATTGGCATCTATGTCTATGAGTGGTCGAAAAGCGGCCGTAAATCTTGTTGCGCCAAAAAAAGTAATCGAGTTTGTACATAACGCAATGCAGTTAACGGATTTATCACTCGGATTTGATTTGCATACCCATATCATTGAGGCGCTAAACAATAAGCTTAATTTTGATGATTTCGCTATTGAAATTATTAAGCTGCAACATAGGGTCCCGAGCTATGGCTTTAAAATCACTGAAAAATGTATTCCCAATAAATTAAGGCTGAATAAGCTAACTCAGCAAGGTATTCCATCGGGGCCACACTTTAATCAATTACAGCGAGGCTTCGATGTTAATTTTTCAGGAAAGTTACTGAGCGCTAAAGAATATACGTACCCAAGCTGGCGGCCTCGCGTAATAATTGTATGTGGAGACAATGAAAAACCGGCACTATTGAAACCATACATAGTAGGTGTTGATGTGGTGGTGCATGAAGCGACATTTACGCAGTCCGACTTACATAAGGTAGGCATACATACGGGTCACTCGGATGCAAAAAGAGTCGCAGAATTTGCACAGCAATGCCAAATTCCACTGCTTGTGCTATTTCACTTTAGTGTGCGTTACCATGGGGTCGGTCAGTTAGATAAGTTGCGCCAAGAGGCGGCAACTTATTATGATGGGCAATTGCTATTGGCTGAAGATTTTGAGTCAGTCTCCGTTGCTAAGCATTTCAGCCAGCAATGAACAATCAACCTCTATTTGTTTTGCGTAAACGTGTGCTGCTCGAATTAAATGTGGTACATATTCGGGCAACGTATCGATACACTGTTGCTGGAAATTGAGCGAGCGCCGATCGCCTCGCATATGTGCCAGTGCTAATGTGTAACCACAGCTTTGCGCAAATTGCTGAAGTCCCTGCTTTTGAGCTGCACGCTTTCCTAAGCAAAAATCTTCAGGGTCTAGACCTACTCGGGCGTGATGACGAGACCGTACTAACCAGTTTTGTTGTTGCCATAGTGTATCGTCAAGTACGAGGTCAGGTCGACGTTGCATTTTACGTTGACAATTTACGGTAAGATGCGCGGCATTGAGTTCATTTATGGGGCTAAGTGAAGGGAAGTTATGTAAAGGTGCTGCACGACGCTGTTGTTTTACCTCAACAATGTGGCATAGATTTAATTGGTTTGCATCGCTGTTTACTTGCTTTGGACCCACAAGTAAATAGTAGCGACGCATATTATTTGAGCCAGTCCCTGCATTTAACCGTTCTACGCAATCCAATATTGTATCGTCAACATACGGTGAGAAATGTTTCATTAAATCACTCTTGTGTTGTTCTGGTATTGGCTCAAAGCGCTGTGGATTTGTTTTGAATCGAAGAGGTGCTTTAGTGAGGTCAAGTTCTTTTGCGAGTGTACTGCTCGTTAAAAAAGCTGCACCTCCAGCCATGCGCTGTAAACCCTTCTGCCAGCGTTTGTGCAATATGTGTTCTTTATCAAATTCAGTCAGTGCAGATTGATTATTCAGAGTGCCCTCGATAGAGCGAGTACATGCATGTAAATATTGGTCGAAAAAAGCCAATGCAGCAGAGTCAACTTGCTGTTCTGTAACGAGTGGCTTTTGTCGGAGCTTTAAATCATCGCTATTTTCTTGCAAGTTCTGACAATGCTTTTGGCTTAAATAGAGGCTGACTGTGAACCGGAACAAATCCCAAATCATATTGCCGATACAGGCATCATCAAAGTCATTAGGCGCAAATATTAAGGTGTCGCCATGAGAGCCTTCCTCGCTAATGAATCCAAAATTTCCAGTATGGCAATCACCGACAATATTCGTTAAAGGCAATGTGTACAGCGCCTGTGGTATATCGATTAATCCACACGCGATGTCTTGGTACATAAGAGCGGCACTACCACGGAAAAAGAAAAATGGGCTGCTCGCCATTTTTATATGTTTGTTGATCGAGTGTTCAGGGGTTACCTCATCGACCAGCTGCAGTTGTTCACGGATGGTGTTTTTTCTTATCATAATATGTCCTTTAACCGATGTTCTTAACTAAGAAATTAGCTGTTCTATACCGTAAAAAATACGGAACCACTGTGTATCTGCGTTCATTATTGTATTGCGGTATCTATGTTTAACTATATACTACTTTGATTTATATAGAGTTACCTTGAATCATCGATAACATAGATAGACACTTTAGTCACGCTACCTCAGTATTATGACAATTATACGACGCTCAATACATGAGTGAGATCATGTTTGATTTAAGGAATGTTGACTGTCAAAAGCGCTACTGTTATCTGTTTAGCGTGAGCCATACAATAAACAGCGTTGCTTTTGATAAATGAGTAGGTAACTAAAAGTACTTTATATACTGCAAGCCAAGCTTCTGATGTTGCAGTTGACTTGTTTTTACACGGGATAAGCTGAGCGTGATTGAACTATTTTGAGATGGAAACCAACTGATATGCGTATCCAGTGAGTGGTACCCATTTGTTTGCTTAGCTTTACCTGAGTTGACTTCATAACTAGCGATGAGCTTCAAATTACCAATAAGGTCGATGATCACACCTGATTTTGAGTTCACAAACCATTGCGAGTGTTTAATGTCAGAAGTCAGCCCAGTGCCAACAAGTAAGAATCCAGAAATGTCTTTTGAGATATTCATAGTTTTACCGATAGCCCCAGATATTTCTAGTAATGAATCGTTATCTAATAACTTATTATAAGACGGCCGATAACCGATATAGAATTCGCCCGATAACATAGGGAAATACGGGTTATCTTTTCCGTAGCTTTTAACCGAGTAAATAGATAACTCTTCTATATTCACAGCGCCAGTGTCCAAATCAACCTCTAAAGTTGTGTTGCCCATCGTCAGTTCAGACTCACTAAGATATTGCCGATTGTCACCATGAATGAAATGCCCTGTAGGTAACCAATGAAGCTTAATTTTATCCGCGTTCTCCTCATTGCTATATGACAAACCAATACCAGAATCTTGTGGAGTTAAAGCGGGGTGCTTATAGTTTGAAAAATCGAGCCGGTCTGTCTTTTCATTCGGTAAATTGGTTATTTTAGGATTGTGTTTATGGGTACTTTTGTACGGTTTCGAATTTTCGATAACAGTGCGGGCATAATCATAAACGAGAGGGCGTTTAAGTAGTGCTTTGTCAGCAATATGTTCAGGCCCTGATTGTAGAGCTTGATCAATGAGTTTCTTATCGGTTGGATCAATCGTATCGTTAAGTGCACTAAATAACCATATTGGGCTTGTAGAGACGTTTGTTTCAAGAACCATTTTATGCTTTAACACCGCTTTAACAATATCGGCAGGGCTAACAAAGATGCTACGTTCTGACATTATGTTTGGCTTGGCAAGAGCAAGTAACTCTAGTGTTAATGTTGCGCAATTAAATGACTGAAAATAGTATGTCATATTTATTTGATTTAATTCCCACAAGTGATATTGAATCAAGGTTTTTTGTGCACTGGAGAGGTCTAATTTAAATTGCCATAGGTTTCTAGACTCTGTATCTCGGTATTGGGCTTTGTCTTTATGAAATGGGCGTACTGAAAAAAAACCAGGCATGCCTTTTATTGTGCTGTCGACAATCAATTTCGCTGGGTTGAGAGTATCAATTTCGGTAAAATAGGCTAAAGAATGTTCGACTAAGTTACCTTTAAAGTTAACACCGCTCGCTTTTAAAAAAATATGCCCCATCATGCTAGATGCAGATGAAAGTACTTCAGATGCATAAACAACGTCTAACGCATCGAATGGCACATGGTTAATAAATTTTTGCAGTTCAAGGCAGTGTTCTATTTGAGCACCAGTTAATTGAATATTTAGAGCATTTGCAAGATAAGTCACACGAGCTGGAAATCGACACAGCGCAGCTTGTGAATCCGATTTTATGAGCGCTAATGTTTCGGTCAATTCGTTTGCTGCTGAATAATTAGGAAGACTTAAAAGGAAGCTAGCGTCGCTTATTTGTGCGTTACTGTGCCACGAGTGAATAAGGGTTAACCAAATTGGGGTGTTTGCTATGCGCGTAATTTCGTTTGTCTCAGCTCTGGCCTGAGAAATGAAAATGGAAGAGATTAAAAAAGCTGCATGAATGCAGCTTTTTAGTGTATTACTGAACATGTACTTATTCAGGGTTACATTGTACTTCAACGTCAGAGTAATCCCACATTTTGCCTGTCGATGCATCTGTTGTTGAACCTAATACACCACCAATAACAAGGTTTCCAAAAAATACAGGCGTTACTTTTTTGTCAATAACAGTAGATTTGTCGCAATTTCCACTGGTGCTATGCGCAACTTTATTTTTACCATCACGAAGAACGATGACAGTGCCTGGTGTCGTGATAATTTTGTCGTCTACACGTACTTCTACCGCTTTATTATTTGAAGAAGTTACATTGATCGTTTGTTGGTCTGAAGTCATTACACTGGCACAGCCAGAAAGTGTAAGGATTACTGTAGCAGACAATAGCGTTTTCATGAATTTTCCCTTAATTTCTTGTGATTTCTAACACTCATATTTTAGAGCGCAGGGAATGTACCTTATAGTTCGGTTTTATTCAATAACTGTATGGTTTAATCGTAAATATAAGTAAATGAAATATCAATATATACATACATGGTGCAACTCTAATTTTTTGTTTTAAATCATAACTTTTATGATTGTTGTGAGGTTTTTTATATTTCGGTCATGTGGGAAGTGAGAGGGGTTTATTGTTGTTGTTATTTATTTAATTCTCATGTATTAACTCTATCGTTAAGGTATAAAGTGATTACAAAGCAACAGAGAACGAAGTGCATTATGCAGGGTAATATATTGTGCTATAAACGTATTGATTTGCACGTACTATATGAATGTTTTCAATATAGTACGTGCATTGTATTTATCTGTTATCTAGCATTCGTACTTTCAAAGATTTTATCGGCAGATGCAGCTACGAAGCCGGTGTATAATTCACCGTCTGGTTTTGCATAACGTAGCGCAAACTCGTAAAAGCAACTTGGAATTTTGAATTCTCCATCAGAAAACTGCACTGGGTGATGGTCAGCTAAAGTAGATGATTGCTCAAGAAGTACTTCTGGAGAGCCTTTGACTTCACCACCTGCAGTATTCAATTCAAACCCTGCATTCTTTAGATTCTGATTTACGGCATCAATTGTCGTAAAGTTATTCAAATAATTAATGCTTACGGTAAAGTGGTTAGCACGATACCCCCAAGCGGCCATCCATGCAGCATATTCACTTTCAGCAAGCAATGCTTTGTATGTGTCATGGCTTACTTGCCAATGGGTACCTGAATATAAGAAATTATCAGCTGTGATAGCATGTTCATCTATTTTTGCTACCATGTCTTTTACAGCTGCTTGTACTGTGTCAGAGCACTTTTCTACTAGCAGTTCTGAAATAAATACCTTCGGTTTAGTCGGATCTGAATGTTCATAGTGTTTGGCATACAGCTTCTTAGCTTCAAAATGGTATTCCCCACACTCTTTATAACCAACTGCGATAAAGTGTGCTGCGAGTTTTTCTAGCCCTACTTTTTCCAGATTAAAGGTACGTAAAGCAATATGATCATTGATTACATCATCTTTTTGAGTTGAGCCCAGTAATTCGTGGACTTTGACTGCTGAAGGCGTCACTTCTAAATAGTTATTCCACAGAGATTGAAATAATTTGTCGACATTGTTGTGCATAATGGGGTCCTATATATTGCGATTGACATCGCGTTAAACTTGGTGCGAATTAAGCTCGACGCATCAAGGTTATAATTTAAATATTCTCACGTTATCACCTGAGGTTACATTCAGTGCGTTCGCTACGTTTGGATGTAAGTCTAGAGTGTTATTTTGCGGATGGTAAAGCGCTTCTTCAGTGAAAGTTGCTCTAAAGTCATTGAGCTTCTGATTGGAAATTGCCAGACTGCCGGTTCCGGTTGGCTCGCAGATATTCACTTTTGCCACAGATGAGTCTTGTACCGTTTGAATATTGTGGAGTCTCGCTTCAACGGTGGGGCCTGCATCAAATAGGTCAACATAGCCTCGATGTTCAAAACCTTCTTTTTCTAACAGGCGTAATGCTGGTTTAGTTTTTTCATGCACATTACCAATAACCGCTTGTGCTTTTTCGCTCAGTAAGTTGGCGTAAATAGGGTACTTTGGCATTAATTCGCTGATGAATACCTTTTCGCCAAGTCCTACTAAGTGGTCTGCTTGAGGGAATTCAATGCTGAAAAAATGTTCTTGTAGCCATTGCCAAAATGGAGAATGCCCATTTTCATCACTGACCCCTCGCATTTCAGCAATTACCGTATTACTAAACCGATCACTGTGATCCGCCATAAAAGTAAATCGCGAACGGCTTAAAAACCGACCAGCTAGGCCTTTACGATATGGCTCTCGTAAAAACAGAGTACATATTTCACTCGCGCCAGTGTAGTCATTACACATAGATAAAATATCAACCGTGTTATATACGCCAAGTGTTGGGGAGTGGTGTACTGTTTTACCTTGATGATAATGATACAGTGGAACTGTCATACCAACGGCGGCTTCGATGGCGGTTGTACCCATTATATCGCCTGTTTCGCTGTCTTCAAGAACAAATAAATACCCCTCGTCCTGCGGTGTAGATATCTGCTTTATAAAACTTTGCTCTGAGCGATTTATTTTTTCTCTGAGCATGTCATCATTCACAGGTAATGATGTGAAGCCATGGCCAGACTCTTCAGCTATTTGACGTAGTGCATCAAAATCAGTGCTTTTAATTGGTCTTAATATATGCATAGTGCAACCTTAGGGGCTCTGATCAAGAGCCCCTAACTGAATTAACCATTAACGACATCAGCAACAGCAAGCTCAAAGCGTGCTAAACCAGCTTTTATGTCATCATCAGAAATGACTAATGATGGCGTGAAGCGAACAACGTTCGTGCCAGCGACCAGTGCCATTAATCCATTCTTGGTGCTTGCAACTAAAAAGTCACGCGCACGCCCTGTGTAATCGTCATTTAAAACGGCACCGAGTAGCAATCCTTTTCCTCTGATTTCACTAAATACTTTAAACTTGTCATTGATGGCAGATAGGCCTTCACGGAAAAGTTGTTCTTTACGTTTAACATCGTCCAAAACCGATGATGTATTTACCGTGTCAAAAGCAGCTTCAGCAACAGCGCAAGCGAGTGGGTTACCGCCATAGGTTGAACCATGAGTACCTATTTTTAAATGTTCAGCAATGTCTGTTGTGGTGATCATAGCGCCGATTGGAAAGCCACCACCTAGCGCTTTTGCTGTGGTTAAAATATCAGGTGTAACATTCAGCCCTTGATATGCGTATAAGTCGCCTGTACGACCTACGCCTGTTTGCACTTCGTCAAAAATAAGCAAAGCGTTGTGTTTGGTACAAAGAGCTCTCACCCCTTCGATAAAATCTTTGTTAGGTGAAATGATACCGCCTTCACCTTGCAATGGCTCCATCATTACGGCACAGGTAGTGTCGCTAATTAGGGCTTCAAATGCGGCTAAATCATTGTAATCACAATGTACGATATCAGCAGGTTTAGGGCCAAAACCGTCAGAATAAGCGGCTTGTCCACCTACAGTCACGGTAAAGAATGTTCTACCATGAAAACCTTTATTAAAAGCAATAATTTGTGTTTTATGGTCACCGTGTTTATCAAGTGCAAACCTGCGAGCAAGCTTGAGTGCAGCTTCATTAGCTTCGGCACCTGAATTGGCAAAATAGACTTTGTCAGCAAATGTCGCGTCGGTAATTTTTTTTGCGAGGCGAAGTGCAGGTTCATTTGTCATGACATTAGATAGGTGCCAAATTTTTTCCCCTTGCTCTTTTAGTGCATTAACTAAAGCAGGGTGGCAGTGACCCAAGCAGTTAACAGCGATACCACCTGCAAAATCGATATATTCATCGCCTTTTTGATCCCAAACTCGAGAGCCTTTACCTTTTACTGGGATAATTTCTGACGGGTTATAGTTAGGTACCATAACTTGATCGAATAATTCACGGTTAGCTTGCATGACAACTTCCTCTATTTTACTTCAACTACTATTGACCACTAAGCAAACGAATTCATATGAAGACAACGTCTTTTGATTAAATTGTTTGGTAACTCAAAAGCGATTTTAGTGTTCAATACTGTATATGTTCTATTTATTAGGCCCATTATTACTGGTAATGAAGTAAATATGCAGTGCAAAAATGTACAAATTGATTAAAATAAAAGTCAAAATAACGAAGTTAATAGTCAATATGATAAATTCACAAGATGAAAAGCTCATTGGTTTGTTACGAGGTAATGCACGTGCCAGTATTTCAGATTTAGCGAGAAACTTAGATGTCTCTCGTTCTACAGTGCAAAGTCGGTTACTAAAGCTTGAGCTGTCAGGGGTCATTAAAGGCTACAGTGTTGAATTTGGCGCAGCCTATATTGCGGGTTTAGTGTCTGCGCATGTATCAATCAAAGTGCGGCAAAAGCTCACTACTCAAACCACTATAGCTTTGAAGCATATCAATCAAGTCAGTGCGTTGTATGCCATTAGTGGGGAATACGATATGATTGCTTTAGTTGAAGCACAAAGCCTTGAGCAGCTTAACCATATATTAGATGATATTGGCAATTTAGATGGAGTCGAACGAACAAATTCATCGGTCGTTTTAGAAACCAAGTTTACACGTTAAACTTTGGCTATTTACTGTCAGGTAACCAAATACTTGTCCCCGTTGAGGCAATATGATTGACATTGCCTTTGAGCACTTTAGTGCCGACGTTGTGTGACGTTTCGGGGCGACTTACAAGATAGCCTTGAACACATCGGATCCCCATACTTTTGACCAGTTCGAACTGTTCGGCTTGCTCAACACCTTCAGCAACAATTTTAAGTCCAAGTTGGTTACCCAGCTCGCTGATTGAGTTCAGTATTTTATGATATTTCTGATTTTGACTGGCCTGTGTAATAAATAGTTTATCAATTTTAATAACATCAATTGGCAGGTCTGCAAGTGTGCTAAGCGAACTAAATCCAGTACCAAAATCATCAATCGCAATCGTTACACCCGCTCGGCGACAGGCCTCAAGTTGCTCGATGATTTCTTCACTGGCTGTGATAAGCGTTGATTCTGTAATTTCAAGCATCAGTGAACTGGCCGGCAGTCCTGTTTTTTCTAATGTTTGTTCAACCCATTTGGCGATTGGCCGGTGTTTTAACTGAATTCCAGATACATTGACTGAGATTTTGACCTTTTTCATTCCGGCATTGTGCCATGCCGACATTTGACGACATGACTCTAATAATATCCAATCCCCTAACTCCAAGATGAGGTTTGACTCTTCTGCAATCGGAATAAATTCAGCAGGGGGTATCAATCCTTCTATGGGGTGATGCCAACGTATTAGCGCTTCAAAGTAATCAATTGCACAGTCTTCAACATGTACTATTGGTTGAAAAGATAAATGAAAGTTTTGCGATGCAATTGCGAGTCGTAACTCTTCTAATAGGTAGTGATAGCGACGGATTTTACTGCCCATTTCTGGAGAATAAACTTTGAAAATACCTCGACCGTCGGTTTTTGCTCGATACATTGCAACATCAGCCATTTGCAACAAGGCGTGCGGGTGAGAAGCACTCTCTGGGTAGATAGCAATACCAATACTCGCGCCAATTTTAACTATTTTATTGCCGAGCACAAAATCTCTTTCGATTTCATTTAAAATAGTTTGTGACACGCGGGTACAAAAGCTAGCGTCTTCAATTTTGGGAATAAATATTGAAAATTCATCCCCCCCTAAGCGAGATAAATTTTGTTCGAGGCCATGGATTGGGTGGATATCTTGAATATCATACTGCTTGACGATGCTGGATAAGCGATTTGCAACTTGAATAAGAATTTCATCACCAAAGCTATGGCCAAATGAATCATTAACTTGTTTAAACCCATCTAAGTCAATAAATAGTAAGCCACAATGTTGGTGCTTTTTTTCGGCTTCTGTTAATTGAATATCTAGATGTTCTAGATAGGCATGGCGATCGATGAGCTGAGTCAATTTATCTTGATATAGGTTGCTATCTGTTTGTAGTTTAATACGATCAACGTTATCTGCTATGACATGGACTGCATGGCTTATTTGCGCTAGTAGTCCACCATGCTGCAAAATTTGAGTTTTGATATCAAGAGATTCTAGTAATTTAGTCACGTCGGTGCGGACCAAGTTTAGCGCGATGTTATGCCTATATTTTTTCCGTTCAGCCCTAAACAGATAGATTAGTGTGAATATCAACATACAAAAACTCACCAAAGCAGTTGGCGATAACAATGTGGTTGTTAGTAATTCTGAGTTTTTAGCGAGTATTAAATTATCGTTATGCTTATCTAAAAGTACGAACGTGTCGTCTTGATAGGTGAAAAACTGTTGACCAAATATGAATAGCTGATACCAAGGCGTTGGCATTTCTGAGCTTGAATGATCAGCAATTTCAACTAGTGATATATTATTAAATCCCAAGCGAGCATCGACGCAGGTCTTCGAAAAAAGTATGTTAAAAACATAGCCAAATAAAAACGTGCTCACTGCTAAAAAGCTTAATACTTTTAATGTTTTACTCATAATTGGCTAAATCCAGAACCTTAAATTAACTCGCGCTTTGACGTGACACCCTATTATACATATCTAAGCCATTAGAATTATAATCTTTTACACCCTTTTTTCCTTTATTTCAATTAAGTTTACTGCTTACCACGATTATTGCAAAAGGAATAAACAATACAATGATTGTAGTCAATCTTTAGATAAATTCACTTTACATGAGAAGAGTTCTCACCTAATTTTTAATAACTCTCACAATTTGGTCTATGTTTTGCTAATTATACTAGCAAGAATGAAAATTTAGACTTAAATGGTATTAAATAGCACCTAGTTGGTGCAAATACTGAACTGTTGCACTGTCATAAAGCATAAATATTGTTTTGTTGTAATGTGCAATGATGCCCACCGTTTCCGATTGTTGAGTAGTTAAAAGCACGGCGCAGGGGCAAGGACGTAATTACCCAAAACGATTTATTTGGAGCCTGCTATGTTAACAAAACGTTTTTTTAAAACAAAAGACGAAGCTGAAGTCACATTCGCATTTTCTCACCCTGAAGCAAAAAAAGTGCAACTGGTTGCTGAGTTTACAGATTGGGAACCCGTGACGATGAAGTTTAATAAAAAGGAACGGACGTTTAAGAGCAAATATCGCTTACCAACAGATAAACAGTTCCATTTTAGATATTTGATTGATGGAGAGCTATGGGATAACGACCACAAAGCAGATGCTTATGTTACCAATAGTTTTGGCACACAAAATAGTGTGGTAAATACCCAAAAAACAGCGCTGTAGATACAAATGAGTGGATTACAGCAATTATTTTACTTGCATGGTGTTGGCTACGACTATGTTAAGTACACCGGTGAGCATGTCATTTTTGATCAAAATACCCGTAGCCAAGCGTTACAGGCTTGCGGCATTGATACCAACGATGAGCAAATTATCGCTGAGTTAAATTATCAGCTAGACGTGGTTCAGTGGCAATCGGTAGTACCTGAAGTCAGCTTAGTTGATGCTCACTGTAGTACACTGAGCATCAAAGTACCTGCGCATAACAGAGTTACACACGGCGTCATATCAGTTCGAACTATCAACTACGAGCATAATTTTGATACTGCGCATTTAAAAGTTACCGGTGAATATTATTATGACAATATAACGTATTTGGAACTAGAGGTACCATTGCCACCGATGCCTATTGGCTATCATGATGCTGTTATTTCGTTACCTTGGGGTCAATATAATACTCAAATCTGGTCTACTCCAAATCAATGTTTCAATCCCATAGAAAAAAAGCAATTAGGGATATCAGTCCAACTGTATACGCTAAAAAGCGAGAGAAATTTGGGGATAGGGGACTTTTTAGACCTCGAAGCGTTAATTATTGCCAGTGCTAAATCAGGCTGCGACTTTGTCTTACTTAACCCTTTGCACTTATTGTTTCCAGATGAGCCAGATAGAGCCAGCCCATATAGCCCAAACCATAGGGGATTAATTAATCCACTTTATATTTCATTAGATAACTGCCGTTGGGCACATGACAGTGATGAATATAACGCACTGTTAGAAGCTGCGTCCAAGCTTTTAGAAACTCAAAAGCAAGAACAATACATTAATTATAGCTTGATTAGTGACGTTAAACATTCAGTTCTACAGGGACTATATAAAGGGTTTAAGTCTCATGCACCCGAGGATTTAAAAACACAATTCATTTGCTATCAATCTGAGCAAAGCACTTTGCTGACAGGTTTAAAGGGAGACGGCTTCGCTGTTTTTTGCCAATGGCTTGCCTCAAGACAACTGCAGAGGTGTCAAGAAGTTGCAAAGCGAAGTGGGATGTCGGTTGGGTTAATAAATGACTTAGCGGTAGGTTGTGCAGAAGATGGCATTGAATATATAGAAAATAGTCAATTATATGCTGGAAATGCAAATGTTGGCGCGCCACCGGACCCTTGGGCTGAAGGGGGACAAAATTGGGGGTTGCCCGCTTTAGATCCGGTGAAGATTAAACATAACCAGTTTAGTTTTTTTAAAACATTAGTGCGCAGTAATTTAAATTATGTAGGTGGACTGCGCATCGATCACGTAATGGCATTGCGCCGGCTTTGGTGGTGTTTACAAGTAGAGCAGGAACAAAGTGGTTGTTATGTTTACTACCCCTTTGAACATTTAATGGCGATATTGAAAATCGAGTCAAATATTGCTCAGAGCATGATCATTGGAGAAGACCTCGGGGTTGTGCCGCCAGAGGTGGTTACTTCAATGAAAGAAGCGTCATTATTTGGAAATATTCTTTTCTATTTTGAAAAAGACCATCATGGAAACTTTGTACCACGTGATTGTTTGCGTGAAGATACGATTTTGATGGTTGCTAATCATGATGTTCCTCCATTTAAGGGCTGGTGGTACGGTGATGATTTGCAACTTAAGTATACTTACAATTTGATCACAGAGCGTGAACTCGGTACTGAGCAACAGAAGCGAAGTGTTGAGCGGCAACGATTGTTAACCTGGCTATCAGAACATGGCAAAAATGGTCTGACGCAAAGTAGTGAGTCGGATGCGATTTATCAGGCGTTACTGATTGTATTAGCAAGTTCACCATCTAAACTCCTTTGCCTTCAACTCGATGATTTAGATTTTCAATCATTACCAGTAAATATACCAGGCACAGATAAAGAGTACCCTAATTGGCGAAGACGTTTGACGCATTCAATTGACGATATTTTTGCGGAACACGCCCATTTCATTAAAAATTTAACGGATATTAGGACAGGTCATGAATAGCATATTAAAACCAACCAATAAGATACATGACTATTCAGCGCAGCTGGCAGCACTCCAAGCAGGGGTATTTGGTGACCCATTCTCGTTTTTAGGAGCGCATAAAGTCAGTGATACAGAGTACGAAGTACGTGTTTATTTGCCGAGTGCGAAACACGTTTCGTTAGTAGGAAAAAACCATAAATCCGTATTTAAACGTTATGTGAACAGTGATTTATTTTTAATAAGAGTGAATAAAGATGATCTGCCAATTCCGTATAAGCTAGATGTGGCATATGCAGACCAAACAGTTTTAAAAGACGATGTCTATCGTTTCGGTAGCAACTTAAGTGACAGTGTATTGTACTTATTTAATGAGGGGACACTGGAGCATGCATATCGCCATCTTGGCGCCCATTTTGTTTCTCATGAAAATGTAAGTGGTGTACGGTTTGCTGTGTGGGCTCCGAATGCACAAAGTGTTTCGGTCATTGGCGAGTTTAATTGTTGGCAGCGAACAGAGCATTTCATGCGTAAGCATCCAGCCAGTGGTATTTGGGAATTGTTTATACCAGCACTGAACGCAGGGCAAATATACAAGTATTCCGTTGTTGACAGTTACGGGAATGTGAAAGATAGAGCGGACCCTTTTGCTTTTAAGATGCAACAAGCGCCAGGTACCGCCTCTGTGATACAGCCTTTGACCGTAAGAAAAAAACCTTCATCTAAGCAGTTAAACAACAGAGCTAAACGCAATGAAGTTGACGCCCCTATTAGCATTTATGAAGTGCAGCTTGGTTCATGGAAACGCCGCGCTGAAGAGGGTAACCGCTTTTTAACCTATCGCGAATTAGCGGATGATTTGCTTCCTTATGTAAAGGACTTAGGCTTTACACATCTGCAGTTAATGCCTGTGAGTGAATACCCTTTCGATGGGTCATGGGGCTATCAACCAGTTGGGTTATTCTCGCCGACAAGCCGTTTTGGGAGTTACGATGATTTCATTTACTTTGTTGAACGGTGTGAAGATGAAAACTTAGGGCTTTTAATCGACTGGGTGCCAGGGCACTTTCCTTCAGATCCACACGGTTTACATAAATTTGATGGCACACATTTATACGAGCATGCTGACGTTAGGCAAGGTTTCCACCCAGACTGGAATACCTATATTTATAATTACGATCGACCAGAAGTAAAGAGCTTCCTGCTTGCAAATGCGATGTATTGGCTTAGCGAGTTTAACCTCGATGGGTTACGGGTGGATGCTGTCGCATCAATGCTTTACTTAGACTACAGTCGTAATGATGGTGAATGGATTGCAAATAAACATGGCGGACGTGAAAATCTAGGCGCAATTGCATGTATTCAAGACGTAAATAGTCGATGTTATGGACACAACCCAAATATTATGATGGTTGCAGAAGAGTCAACAGCATGGCCAGGCGTCACTAATAGTGTTAACAATAACGGGTTAGGCTTCGGGTTCAAGTGGAATATGGGGTGGATGAATGACAGTTTAAATTATGTCAGTCGCGACCCCATTCATCGCCGTTATCATCATCATGAAATGACATTCTCTATGGCGTACGCTTATTCTGAAAACTATATCTTGCCACTTAGTCATGATGAAGTCGTTCATGGCAAAGGGGCATTGTTGAGTAAAATGCCCGGAGATGATTGGCAACAGTTTGCAACATTGAGAGCGTATTACGGTTTTATGTATGCACATCCGGGTAAAAAGCTGTTGTTTATGGGGAGTGAATTGGCACCTCGGTCAGAATGGGATCACAATCAAGGCTTAGATTGGCAATTACTTGATTCAGCAGCTCATTCGGGAATACAAGCAACGGTCAAATTATTAAATCACGTCTATAAAAAAGAATGCGCATTGCATGAATGCGATAACTCACCAGCGGGCTTTCAGTGGATTGATGGTGATAATGCGGAGCAAAGTATTTTTAGTTTTGCCAGGTATGGTCATTCTAAGGATGATCTTATTGTGGTCATTAGTCACTTTACCCCACAAGTGTTTCATCAGTACAAAATTGGCGTACCGCTGCGTGGCGTGTATGAAGTTATCTTAAACACAGATGATGAAAACCTACATGGCTCTGGTGTGAAGGCCGTTGCAGCAAAACAGCAATTGATTGAATCAACGTCAACCGCTGCGCATGGCTTCGACAATAGTATTGTGCTTACAATTCCTCCTTTAGCCACAGTGTACTTAAAGCGAATTACGGGTTAACCAATGTTAAATTCATGTCGTGGCAACTGTGTACGTTTTGGTAGTGTAGTAAAAGAGTCTGGCGTAAATTTTGCGGTGTTTGCGCCGTATGCTACTCAAGTTTATTTGTGTCTTTTTGATACAAGTGGTCACTCGCAAATTGCAATGATCGAGATGTATTTGCATGAGGGAGGCGGCTGGAGCGTATTTGTTGAGCCATTGAGAGAAAATACCCTCTATGGATATCGAGTGGATGGTGATTATGACCCGAATACAGGGAGATTATTTAACGTACATAAATTACTGATGGACCCATATAGTAAAGACTTCTTTGGGGAATTTATGTGGAGTGAACGGCATTTCTGTCATATGCCAGTAGGGACATTGAGTACTTTGGATAACGCCATTGATATGCCTAAATCTAAAGTGAGCAATATATCTAAGTATGTGGAAGAGCGACCAAATCATGCATGGTCAAAAACGGTTATTTATGAGTGTCATGTTAAAGGCGCAACCTTTAAGCACCCTGAAGTTAACCCTGCATTTCGAGGTAAATTTTTAGGACTCTCAGACCCAGCATTTATACGTCATATCAAACGTCTAGGGATAACAACGCTAGAGTTATTGCCTGTACATGCATTTGTGAGTGAGCAATTTCTTATCACAAAAGGGCTGCGGAACTACTGGGGCTATAATACGCTAAGTTATTTCACACCTCATAAGTCTTACTTGGTAGACAATGATATAACTGAGTTCCAACGTATGATGGCGACCTTACATGAGGTTGGAATTGAAGTCATCTTAGATGTGGTTTTCAACCATACTGCAGAAGCTGGAATTGATGGTCCGACTTTGTCATTAAAGGGGTTAAATAATCTTGGGTACTATCGACATGTATTAGGGGAGCCCAGTGTATATATTAATGACACTGGGTGCGGAAATACTCTCAACATTGACGATCCACAAACATTACGATTGGTTTTAGATAGTTTGCGATATTGGGTCGAAGTAATGGGCGTCGATGGGTTTAGATTTGACTTAGCCACCATTTTAGCACGCACAGAACATGGTTTTAATGCACGACATGCATTTATGCATGCGGTGTTACAAGACCCAGTTTTGAGTAGTGCAAAGCTCATTGCTGAGCCTTGGGATATTGGTCCTGGAGGGTATCAGTTAGGGGCTTTTTTGCCACCATGGCGAGAGTGGAATGATAAATATAGGGATACTGTTAGGCGTTTTTGGCGCCAAGACGAAGGTGTGTTGCCTGAATTAGCTAAGCGTGTACATGGCTCAAATGACATATTTGAACACAATCGGCGGGGTCCTTTAAACTCAATAAACTTTGTAACGAGTCATGATGGATACACGTTAGCGGATTGGGTGAGTTACGAAAATAAGCATAACCTCGCTAATGGCGAAGTGAATCGAGATGGACATAGTGAGAATTATTCGTTCAATTGCGGTGCTGAGGGATTTTCTACCGATATGAAAATAAGTAGCTTAAGGATAAAAATGCAAAAAAATGCATTGGCCACGCTACTTTTATCTAAAGGGGTGCCAATGCTTGCAGCTGGTACTGAGTTTTCTCATTCTCAAGGCGGTAATAACAATGCTTATTGCCAAGATAATCGAACGAACTGGTTAGCGTGGAAATCATCTCAGCTGGATCATGAATTGACGTTCTTTATTCAAGATTTATTGGCGATTAGAAAACAGTTTAGTGTTTTTCAACATCCTTTCTATGTTCACTCTGATGATAGTCGATTCTCGGTAAGTTGGCTTGATGAAAATGGCGAACAAATGAAAGAGTCTGATTGGCATAGCGAAGGGCGAAAGTGGCTTTTATATTCAATTCAAGATCGTCAACTAGAGGAGGCATTGTTTATTGTATTTAATGCGCATGATGCTTGTTTAGACGCAAGATTACCCAGCGCACCGTTTTCAAAACATTGGCAACTTGCATTAAGTAGTTGTGATTCAGCCAAATATGATAATGCACAAAGTATGTGCACAATCTCAGCCCAATCCAGTTGGGTATTTACATCGCTAAAAGAGGGAAACATACATGGCTAATAAAGGCACAAATGTATGCGTCGTAAAACACTGGCAAGATGCACCTAAGCTAGATGAAAGTACATTGAACGATGATTTAACACGTCATTTTTATTATACCTTAGGCCGCGACCGAGTGGGTGAGTCACAACTGTATCTCTACCATGCTTTGGCATTGACAATTAAAGACCGCATGGTTGCTCGATGTAGGGCAACAAATTTGCATCTAACGTCAAAAAAAACACGTAAAGCAGCGTACTTATCTCTTGAATTCTTAATGGGGAGAGCGCTGGGTAATGCGGTACTTAATTTAGATCTACAGGAGTCCACGGCGCTTGCACTTAAGCAATATTGCAGCGAGCTAGAAACTGTTGCTGAGGCTGAGCATGATGCCGGGCTTGGTAATGGCGGGTTAGGTCGCTTAGCAGCCTGTTTTTTAGATAGTTGCGCGAGTCTTGCGTTACCCGTAATAGGATATGGGATTCGATATGAGTATGGCATGTTTAACCAAAGTATTGAAAAGGGGCATCAGATTGAACAGCCTGATAATTGGTTAAGAGAGGGCCACCCTTGGGAGTTGAGTGCGCCTGATCAAGCTTGTAGAGTTAAGTTTTTTGGTCGAGTTGACAGTTATAAGAGTAAGCAAGGGCGAAATGTTCGTTGCTGGGTAGACACTCAAGATGTACTCGCAGTGCCGTACGATGTCCCTATCCCTGGTTATAAAAATGGGGTTGTTAACACATTACGGTTATGGAAATCGGAAGCGACAGATGAATTTGACTTAAATGAGTTTAATGCGGGTAGTTATTCTGAAGCTGTGGCCCGTAAAAATATGGCTGAACAGATCACCATGGTTTTGTATCCTAATGACAGCAGTGAGAACGGCAAAGAATTACGTTTACGTCAGCAGTACTTTTTATCAAGTGCGAGTTTACAAGACATACTTAATAAATGGGTAGGCCAGTTTGGTGCGGAGTTTTCAGATTTCGCGAAATACCATGTGTTTCAATTAAACGATACGCATCCGAGTATTGCTGTTGCCGAGTTGATGCGTTTATTGGTTGATGAATATGATATTGACTGGGATAAAGCTTGGTCCATTACTACAAGTACCATGGCATATACTAACCATACGCTATTACCAGAAGCGTTAGAACGTTGGTCAGTGCCTTTATTTAGCAAATTATTACCTAGATTACTTGAAATTATTTACGAAATTAATGCTAGGTTTTTAGCTGAGGTCGCATTGCAGTGGCCTGGCGATATAGATAAGCAAAGAGAGCTATCTTTAATCGAAGAAGGGGATGTGCCGCAGGTTCGTATGGCGTATTTAGCAATTGTTGGAAGTTACTCGGTAAATGGGGTCGCTGCACTCCATACGCAATTGCTCAAGGCTGGCTTATTTAAAACATTTTATGAATTATGGCCTGATAAATTTAATAATAAAACAAATGGCGTCACGCCGAGGCGTTGGTTGGCTCATTGTAACCCAGCTTTAAGTGAGTTAATCACGAGTAAAATAGGCGATGAATGGGTTGCTGATTTTAGTCAAATTGAGAAAGTGAGACGTTACTACGATGACAAAACCTTTCATAAGCAATGGCAACAAGTTAAGTATCAAAATAAGGAAAGGCTAAGTGCTTTAGTACAAGCGCGCTGTGGTGTTGAGTTTGATCCGACGATGATGTTTGATGTTCAAGTTAAGCGCATACATGAATATAAGCGGCAACTTCTCAATGTATTACATGTGATCCACTTATATGACCGAATTTGTAGAGGCGATGTAGAAGGCTTTACGCCACGCTGTGTATTAATTGGTGGGAAAGCTGCGCCTGGGTATTACATGGCGAAGAAAGTTATTAAGCTCATTAACAATGTGGCTGATGTTGTTAATCAGGATAAGCGTGCAGCTGGACTGTTACGAGTGGCATTTATCCCCAACTATAACGTTACCGCAATGGAAACAATTTGTGCGGCAACGGATTTATCAGAGCAAATATCAACTGCGGGCAAAGAAGCTTCAGGCACAGGTAACATGAAGTTCATGATGAATGGCGCGATAACAATAGGCACCTTAGATGGGGCAAATATTGAAATTAGAGAGCAAGTTGGTGCAGATAACTTTTTCTTATTTGGAGCACACGCAGCACACACTGACCAGATCCGCAGTAATTATGACCCCATTTCAATTATTGCCGAAGATGAAAACTTAAAACGAGTCATTGCATTACTTGAAAGTGGTCATTTTAACTTGTTTGAACCACATATATTTGACGATGTGATAAATGCCATTAAATGTTCTACCGATCCTTGGCTTGTCGCACATGACTTTGCAAGTTACGTAGATGCACAAAACCTCGCATCTAAAACGTATCAAGATAGTAAAACGTGGACACGAATTAGTATTTTAAATACGGCGGCCAGTGGAAACTTTTCTAGTGACCGAACAATTTCACAATATAGTAATGAAATTTGGCGACTTGAGCCAATGCAATAGCCCTGCAAGGATATATGGAGAAGATGAATGCCTAGTTACGCAAACCGCTACATAAGTAGTTTAACAAGAGAGACATACGCCCTTATTTTGGCTGGTGGCCGAGGTTCACGTTTGCATGAGCTGACAAATTGGCGCGCTAAACCAGCGGTTTATTTTGGTGGTAAGCACAGAATTATTGATTTCCCTCTGTCAAATTGTATCAACTCAGGGATCCGTAGAGTGGGTATTGCAACTCAATACAAGTCGCACTCTTTGATACGTCATGTGAATAGAGCCTGGGGCCACTTCAAAAAAGAATTGGGAGAGTCTGTTGAGATATTGCCTGCATCACAGCGATATGGAGATGAGTGGTACTGCGGCACAGCGGACGCCGTATTTCAAAATATGGATATTATTCGTCATGAGCTACCGAAGTATGTGATGATCTTATCAGGCGACCATGTTTATAGAATGGATTATGGTGCGCTGTTAGCTAAGCATGTTGAAACCGGTGCAGATATGACGGTGTGTTGTATTGAAGTTGAATGTGAAGAAGCTGCCAATACGTTCGGTGTTATGACAGTGGACAAAGATAAGCGTGTTAGAAGGTTCGATGAAAAACCTGCTGAGCCATCATCGATACCGGGCAAAGAGGGTATATGTTTAGCTTCAATGGGGAACTATGTATTCAATACGGAATTTTTATTTGAGCAATTAAAGCAAGATGCTGAAAGAGAAGGTTCTGGTCGCGACTTTGGGCATGATATTATTCCCGCTATTATTGAAGAACATAATGTTTTTGCATTTCCGTTTAGAGATCCTAGTCATGAAGGACAACCCTATTGGCGTGATGTGGGTACTATAGATTCATTTTGGGAAGCCAATATGGAGTTGGTGTCACCAGAGCCTCAATTAGACTTGTATGATCCGACATGGCCAATTTGGACTTACCAAGAGCAATTGCCACCGGCGAAATTTATATTCGATGATGAAGAACGCAGAGGTATGGCTGTAGACTCGACGGTATCTGGTGGTTGTATTATTTCAGGGTCAGTGGTTAGGAAATCGTTGTTGTTCTCTAATGTTCACGTGCATTCATTTTGCGAAATTGAAGGTGCAGTGCTATTACCTGGCGCGATAGTTGAGAGACATTGTAAAATTCGTAATGCTATTGTAGACCGAGGGTGTCATCTACCTGAAGGGTTAGTATTAGGTTTTGATGCGGACGAAGATCGCAAAAATGGCTTCCGTGTGTCTAATAAAGGTATAGTATTGGTAACACGAGAAATGCTAGTGGCGTATAGTCAGCGTAAAGAACAAGAAGCGTCCAAGCTTAAAACAGCGTAGTAAGGCGAAATATGCGGGTATTAATGGTTGCAGCGGAGAATGACCGCTTACCAAAATGTAAAGTGGGAGGGGTAGCCGATGTTATTCGAGATATCCCTTACGCATTAGCAAAGCACGAAGTTGAAGCACTAGTAGTTGTGCCTGATTATGGTCAAAATGATCTAAATAGAACTTTTGTAGGTGATATCGCAGTACCATTTAGGCAACACTTGGAAACTGCGACTTTATGGGAAGTCGAGCGAGGCGAGGGGGTGATACAATATGTTATTTCCCACTCCCTCTTTAGTGCGCATGGTGGATCAATTTATTGTAACGATGATGAGCAACGTCCATTTGCAACTGATGCGAGCAAGTTTGCTTTTTTTAGCGCTGCCGTAAGTGAAGCGATAGAGCATGGTCTATTCCAGAAACTCGATGTATTACATCTACATGATTGGCACGCAGCATGTGTTGCAGTCTTGAAAGAGTTTAGCCCTCGTTTTGTTCGATTGAAGACACTAAGAACTATTTATACGGTGCATAATTTGGCATTACAGGGGATCAGGCCGTTTAAGCATGATGAATCGAGCCTAGAGGCTTGGTTTCCTACATTAAGTTATGATGGACAAATGCTGTGCGATCATCAGTACCCTCATTGCTTTAATCCAATGCGCAGTGCAATCACATTGTGCGATAAAGTGCATGTTGTTTCACCGAATTATAGTAGTGAAGTATTGCGTAGTAGTGAACCTGACAGAGGTTTCTTTGGTGGGGAGGGTCTAGAGCATGATATGCAGATAGCCAATCGCTATGGGAAGTTAGTCGGGATCTTAAATGGATGTGAATACCCTCATAAGCAAGAGTCAAAAGGCGATCAAACGATGTTTCTCAATGCGAGTGAAGCACTTTTGTTTGAGTGGATGGCAAGTTCGCCGCAACTGTCTTCTAGCCACTATCTTGCGCATCAGCGCATCAAGCAGTGGCGAGACGCTCAAGAGCAAGGGCCTGTTGTCACGAGTGTCGGGCGACTGACAGATCAAAAAGCATTACTTTTGAGGCAGGAGGTAAACACTGGAGTTTTATTGGATGAACTCTCAAGTATCGCTGCTAAAATAGGGGGACGAATCATAATTTTGGGCTCTGGCGATACTAATTTAGAGTTTACTTTTACTCAAGTGATGGCTCGAAACGAAAATGTACTGTTTCTAAATGGATATGGGCAGCATTTAGGAGATATGCTTTATGAACTCGGAGATTTGTTTTTGATGCCAAGCTCGTTTGAGCCATGTGGCATTAGCCAAATGCTGGCAATGCGGGCAGGACAACCCTGTTTGGTGCACAAAGTGGGTGGTCTCAGCGATACAGTCGTTCATTTTGAAAGTGGTTTTGTATTTGAAGGAGAAGACTTGGGTAAACAGCAAAGTGCATTAATTAGTACGTTTACTTCAACACTGGCAATGTATGATGAGGATAATGAAAAATACAACCAAATACGCGAGTGTGCACGAACACAGCGTTTTGAATGGCATAATGTAGCGAAAGATTATATTAATTTACTTTATTCCACTACGTAAAACTCAGTAAGTATATCTTTAAAAAGCAGGCCTATGGCCTGCTTTTTGTCATTTGACTGCTATATTTATGCGAGGGTGATTTTAGTAATCTCTTTGTTCTATATGATTTTTAATCATTTATGGTTAAAATAAGTGTATCATTGCAAACCAAAGTACTATCTTCTGGGTAGTGATCAGCAAGGAGCCACCATTTGAAGGTATTTGTAGCTAGGCAAGCTATTTTTAATCGAAAAAAACAGGTTGTTGCATACGAGCTGTTATTTAGAGATGGGACGAGTAATAGCTTTCCTAATGTGAGTGATGATGCTGCAACCGCAAAATTGATCATGGATAACCAACTTAATCTTGGAACGCGTTATCTTACATCAGGTAAAAAAGCGCTCATTAATATAGGTCCAGATTCTTTAACGCAGGAGTTGGCACAATTTTTACCTGCGCACGATGTTATCCTGGAGCTGCTAGAAACGATAGAACCAACAGCTGAAAATTACGAATTAGTAAGAACGCTTTTCCACAATGACTACCGTTTGGCGCTTGATGACTTCGAGTACACCAAAGATTGGGAACCTTTTCTTAAACTGGTAAGACTCGTTAAGTTTGATATTATGCAAAGCCCTTTATCTAGCATTGAACCTTTGGTTAATAACTTTAAACGTCGAAAGAATATGAAGTTACTGGCGGAAAAGGTTGAAACGGAAGAGGAGTTTAAGCAAGCATATGCTATGGGATTTCATTTTTTTCAAGGATACTTTTTCGCAAAACCGAAAGTCATAGAACAGAATGACATTGAAATTAACTATGCTGTTGCAATGCTAATTTATGCAGAGGTGCTTAAACCTCATATGAATATGGTACGAGTGGCCGAATTATTTGCACAAGATACAGCGTTAGCATACAAATTACTTCGTTTATTAAACTCAGGGGTGTTTCCTATAAAAAACAAAATAGAGTCTCTTAAACAAGCATTAGTGTATCTAGGTAATGAACGAACGAAGAAGTTTGTGGGGCTGATTATGACTGCACATATCGCAGAAGGTAAGCCAACAGAGCTAACTCGGCTGAGTATTGTTAGATCGCGCTTTTGTGAGTTAATCGCGAGAAAATTAAGTCCTAATATGGCGGGTATGAGTTTTTTAACTGGCTTATTTTCGTTACTCGATGCGATATTGGATAAGCCAATGACGCAAGTAATTAATCGTTTACCGTTTCCCGAGGCGCTTAGGGATGCGCTAATCGGTGAGCCTAATATTCTTTATTACATACTGAATGTCGTTAAAGCGTATGAGTCTGGAAGTTGGTGGCATTTACAAGAGGCGTGTACCTTACTTAACTTGGAAGATACTTGCTTACCAGATTTTCACGCTGCAGCGATTAGTTGGGCTGATATGTATAAAGATAGAGTGTGAGCATGGAGCGTATTGCAACACTAGATATAAACCGAGGAATTGCAGTACTTGGGTTATTATTTTTGAATATTTACTACTTCTCTATGTTTGAAGTGGGCTATGTTAATCTACCTGTAGTGCCTTTATCAGATTCTGTTATTGATTGGATTAATGCATTGCTACTTGACGGCCGATTTCGAAGTTTGTTTTGCTTATTATTTGGCGCTGCCTTGTGTTTGCAAATGGATAAAAATGGCAGTGATCAGCAAGTTAAAGACCGGCTCTTTTGGATCGTGACAATAGGCCTACTCCACGGTTATATTCTTTGGCCTGGTGACATTTTGGTCAGTTATGGTTTGGCTGGGTTTATCGCATTAAAGTATATAGATGCAGGGCCATCTCGGCTAATTAGACATGGCTGTGGTTTTGGCTTGTTTGGTGTTTCAATGATGCTTGTATTGGGATCTATAGATGTGGCAGATCCCATTATTAGAGGGAGTAGCGAGTTTTATGAAATAGTAGATAATTTGCCAAGAGATGTAGTATCACATTTTGGACATAATGGTGTGTATTATTCAATTATGTTGCTTATCATGCCGCTGATCACACTTTGGTATAGTGCAGGCTTGATGATTGCGGGAATTTACTGTTATAAACAGGGGATTTTTAAACATGGCTTATCAAATAACGCAAAGCCATTAGTTATTACCGCAACAGCTTTGCTGTCCGTAGGTACGATTTATCTTAAGGTTCTGGACATTAACTCTTTGTCGGTGTTAGTAGATAGTCTTATTTGGGTCAACGCGTTTGCGGGGGCTTTATTAATTATTCACTGTGTGGTGAAAATGAGCCGTAAGGGGTTTCAGTTTTCTTGGCTTCAAGCGGTGGGACGCATGGCTTTGACACTTTATATATTTCAATCAGTACTGATGGTGTCATTCTTCTATTGGGTTATGCCTAACGGATATGAACAATACAATCGTATGGAATACATGGCTATCGCTCTACTTTTGTCTCTTTTTCAATTGCTTATTGCGCCGCTTTACTTTCGCTTTTTCAAACAAGGACCACTAGAGTATCTATTGAAGAGGCTGTGTTTGCGCAGTAAGGAGGCAGATTATGTTTAGGGTTAGATTATCACTGTGGTTAATTGGTGTGTTGATGCTACCTCTAGAAGGGGCTGCTAAAAGTGAGTTTTCGGTATTGTTCGTTAACCCATCGGTCGCTGGAGAGCCATTTTGGCATAAAGTTCAAACGATTACTGAGCAGGCTGCCGCACAACTTAATGTTAAAATTGATACGATTTACGGAGAAGGGAATCGCCATATTCAATTGGCGGAATTGAAAAAATATTTAAATTATCGTGCGACACCAGACTATGTCATTCTCATGAATTATCCTGGAGGTGCTGAGGCGACATTAGAGCTGTTAGATAAATATGGAATTAATTTTATTACATTAGAGCAGACAATTACTGGTCCTGAAAGGCATGCAATAGGAAACCCTCATGAACGTTATCCAACATGGCTCGGAGAGGTATTTCATGATAATTATGATGCGGGAAGTAGGCTTGCAGAAGCGCTCGTGCTTGATAGTGATATTCACATTAAAAAGATTAAAGCTATCGTAATTAATGGTCATTATGGTTCTGAATCTGATGTGCGAAGTCAAGGCGCAATCGATTATTTTAATGAACAAGGCGTTAAGTTACACCAACAGGTTCATGCAAGTTGGTCCAAAGAGCAAGCGTATGATAAAACCAAGCGACTATTATCACGCTATCCAGATACTAATTTAATTTGGACTGCCTCAGACCTAATGGCAATGGGAGCTCTTACTGGGGTTAAGTCTTCGAAAATACCTCACAAAGTTGCCATAGGAGGTTTTGATTGGCTAGGTGATGCTATTGAGCTTGTAGATAATGGCGATATGAGCGCAACAATTGGTGGTCATTTTATGATGGGAGGATGGGCACTCGTTACTCTACGTGACCATTATCATAGCCACCCATTTTGGCAAAAAAACACCATGTTAAGTTTTAAACTGGGTGTAATTAGCCGCAAAAACTTAGACGACTTCAGATGGATAGTACATAGCCCAGACTGGTCATTGATTGATTACAAAGCAATGAGCTTGATTGGGACAAAAAAGTTGACGTATGACTTTAATTTAACTCAGTTACAGCGAAGTGCAGAAAAATAAGAAATTTAACAACGGTTAGTTTAGAATACGGTTTTTTCTTCAGGTAAGAGTAACAAGTGACGCAATTAACCCGCCTAAATAAATATATAAGCGAAACGGGATTCTGTTCTCGTCGAGAAGCTGACAAACTTATAGAGTCAGGCCGAGTTAGGGTCAATAATGCTCTACCTGAAATGGGCGTAAAGGTGAGTGATTCCGATACAATTACGGTAGACGGTAAGCCTCTAAAAGCGAAGCCTAAATGTGTATATATTGCGTACAATAAGCCTGTTGGGGTCACGTGCACGACAGAACGCAAAATTAGAAGTAATATTGTTAGCGCTATCGACTATCCTGAGCGTATTTTTCCAATCGGTCGATTAGACAGGCCTTCTGAGGGGCTCATTTTTCTGACGAACGAAGGTGATATCGTCAACAAAATATTGCGAGCGGGGAATAATCACGAAAAAGAATACGTGGTTACGGTTGATAGACCAATTAATAAACGGTTTATTGAACGAATGGCTGGTGGAATTCCAATTTTAGACACAGTCACCAAAAAGTGTCAGGTGAAACAAACGTCGAATAAAGAGTTTGTGATTGTGCTAACTCAAGGGTTGAATCGTCAGATCCGACGTATGTGCGAATATTTAGGCTATGAAGTTGAAACGTTAAAGCGTGTGCGTATTATGAACGTAAGAATGGAGGGTCTCAAATCGGGTCAGTGGCGTCATTTAACGCAAAAAGAAATGAATGAAATAAATAGCTCTATCGAATCGTCAGCTAAAACGGAAGAGGGCTCAATTGATCCAAATAAAAGGCCGGAAAGAAAGCCAAACGTTCACGATAAAGAGCAAGCTGATAGAAAAGGGGTTAATCGTGAAGAACATTCAAAGCCACAGCGAAATGACGTAAAAGCGCGGCATAAAGTTGAGAAAAGCGCGCCTAAACCTAAAAGAACGAATAATAAGGTGTCAACGACAAACAAGCCAGTTAAACGCAAAGGTGGCACACTATCACTGAAGAAATAATAAAAGGCCCAGAAGGGCCTTTTATTGGTTTATGGGAAGAACTAAGACGTACTCGCTTCGTGTTTAATGCCAAATAATAGACAATACATAACAGGCACAAATACGAGAGTTAATATTGTTGCAAAGCCAAGTCCAAACATAATTGTGACCGCCATAGACTTGAAGAACACATCAAATAATAGTGGGATCATCCCTAAAATGGTCGTAATTGCCGCCATGGAGACTGGTCGAACTCGACTGACACCAGAGTCAAATACGGCCATGTAAGGTGGCTTGCCTTCTTGCAATTCTAGGTTGATTTGATCAACAAGCACGATACCATTTTTAATTAACATACCAGATAAACTTAATAGCCCAAGCAGTGCCATAAAACTGAAGGGCGCGTTGAGTGAGACTAGCCCTGCTGTTACACCGATAACCGCAAGTGGCACAGTTGACCATATTACTAATGGCTTTTTAACCGAGTTAAACAGCAATACGGTGATCATGAACATCGCCAAGTATCCGATAGGTAATGAACCAAAAATAGCCGTTTTTGCTTTTGACGATGATTCAAATTCGCCGCCCCAGCTCATTTCATAGCCATTAGGGAGTTCAATTGCTTCAATGTCATTACGCACGCGGTTAAATAGTTTTGCAGGTGTTTCGTCACCAATAACATTATGATCTGCCATAACGGTAATCGTGCGTTTTCTATCCCGCCGCATGATCAGTGGGTCTTCCCAGAGCACATTAAAATCGTCGACGATTTGGGTTATCGGAATGTATACATTGAGTAACGGGCTAAAGATCTGTAAATCACTGAGGTTTTCTATATTTTTACGCTCTTCTTCGGGAGAGCGCGCGACGATGGGCAACAATTGTGTACCATCTCTATACAGGCCAACTTTATTACCAGACACACTGGTAAGCAGTAATTGATCAAGGTCTGATTTACTTATGCCTAATCGACGTGCTTTCTGCTCATTAAATTCAGGACGGATTACTTTGGTTCTTTGACGCCAATCGTCTCGAATATTAAACGCCTTAGGGTCTTTAGCGAGCATTATTTGAGCTTCTGCAGATAACCGACGAAGGATAACAGGATCAGGGCCTGAGAAGCGAGCTTCAATTTTTGCTTTGGTGGAAGGACCTATCTCCATACGTTTGATGTTTAACGTGCCAGTTAAGACATGCTGTTTTTCAAACTCTCTTAACTTCGCAATCATATTGGTGACCGCTTCACGGTTTTTAACACGGACAATGAGTTGTCCGTATGCGTCATATTGTTGCTCAGGAGAATACGTTAACATGAATCGTGGGGCGCCTTGCCCAATTGTTGAGGTAACTTCCAGCACTAAATCGTCATTTTGCAAAAATCGTTCTATTTTAGCAAGATTATCAGCTGTACTACGAATGTCAGCGCCTTGATAATGCCAATAGTCTACGTAAAACATAGGGGTGTTCGATGACGGAAAAAATGATTGTTTAACTGACTTAAATCCAAACAAAGACAGGCCGAGTAACGCAATCATGATCATAACTGTAGATAGCCTGTATTTCAAAGCGGTGCTCAGTAGAGCTTTATAAAGCGTGAATATCATGCCTTGATATGGGTCTTGCTGTTGTACTTCTTTACTTGCAATCGTCTCCTTAAAAAGTAAATCAGCAAAAAATGGCGTCAATGTAATCGCAGTAACCCAGCTTAACAATAATGAAATAAGTAGCACCCAAAATAAAGAGCCTGCAAATTCGCCACTGGCATCACTACTTAGACCAATAGGAGCGAAAGCGGTAATGCCAATAACCGTTGCGCCTAATAAAGGCCACTTTGTTTGCTCCACAATATTGATGGCTGCTTGTAGCTTAGTTTGACCACGTTTTAAATTGATCAAAATTCCTTCAGTGACAACAATGGCGTTATCGACCAGCATACCCAAAGCGATAATGAGTGCACCCAGAGAAATACGCTGTAGATCAATTGCAAATAGCTTCATAAAAATGAAAGTACCAAGGACTGTCAGAAGCAATACCGCACCAATTAATAAGCCACTTTTTACACCCATAAATAGTAATAAGACCACAATAACGATTGCCACGGCCTCGATAAGGCTGATTATAAATCCATCAACTGATTTTTGTACTTCATTAGGTTGGTGGTATACCACATTAATTTCGATGCCATGCGGTCGCTGATATTCTAGTGAAGCAAGGTGTGCCTCCATTGCTTGACCAATATCGACAACATTTACACCAGAGCTAAAAGAGACACCTACGAGTAGAGCTCGCTGTTCATTAAACCGTGTAATGTGCTGCGGAATTTCTGCATATTCACGACTCACGCTGGCAACATCACCTAAATATATAAGCTCTTTTGCGCCAGGTTTGGATATCAACAAATGTTCTAGTTCTGTAACATCTTGGAACTCTCCCGTTGGATGGAGGCGAATAGACTCGGCGCCAACTCTTATTTTTCCAGCATTTGAAACGCTGTTTTGCGCTTCTAAAAGTGAGAATATACGAGAAGGGGCAATACCGAGTTGAGACAACTTATGTGTCGCAATTTCTACAACTACTTGAGCTTGTTGTTCTCCTGCTACAGTGATTTTACTCACCCCTTTAACCAATACAAGTTCACGCTTTAGATAATCAACATAGTCTTTGAGTTCATCGTAGGAGTATCCATCTCCTGTAACCGCATACATAACCCCATATACATCTGCAAAATCATCAATAACTTTAGGTGTGTAAACACCTGGTGGTAGGCTAGGGATTAGATCATTAACTTTACGGCGCAGTTCATCCCAAATTTGTTTAAGGTCATTCTTACGGTAGGTGCTCTTCATCTCAACGGATATTTGTGATTTTCCTGCGGATGAAATCGACGTAACGTAATCAACATAGGGGAGCTGTTGTATGGCATTCTCAATTGGAAAAGTGACCTCTTCTTCAACTTGTTGTGGAGAAGCGCCTGGGTACATTGTCACTATCATGGCTTTTTTTAAGGTAAATTCTGGGTCTTCAAGTTGGCCCAAACCAAAATAGGAAATCGCGCCAGCCAAGAGTAGCAGCAATGCAAACATCCAACTTATTACTTTGTTTTCAATTGACCATTTAGCTAAGCTCATTGTTATAGCCCTCGTTCTTTAGCCCAAGGTCGTACTCTTAAACCTTGTTTTAAATGGTGTACACCCGCACCGACGACAATATCTGTGTTTGAAAGGCCTGATAATATTTCTATACCTTGGTCATACATATCACCCACAGTGACCGGATGCATAGAAATCGTCTGAGTTTGTTCGTTGTACAACCATACATAGGCATTGTTAGCGAGTTGCTCTGTTTGCTTTGAAAAAACGGCTTCAACTGGAACAAACAGCTTTTTGGCAGGCAGCTTTGTTACTTTACTGTGATCTATATATACATGACCACTCATGCCAGCAAGCAAATTAAAGTCCTTAGGTATTGGTAGGGTAAATACGACTTTGTAACTTAACGTCGCTGGATCTGCCTGTGTATCCCACTCTTTAATGGTCAGCTGATATGATTTAGACGGATAGCCGTCAAAAACTACACTGGGGTGATAATCTAGATCTTTATTAACACGAGCCACCAACTTTTCTGGTACTTGTATGATCACATCCATCATGTCTCTGGTTTCTAGACGAAGGATGTTTTGCTTGGCGACCACACTTTCATAGTTTTTAACAAACACTTTAGCAATTGTGCCACTAAATGGTGCCCTCAACTCTGAGTTTTCAAGATTGGTTTTGGCAATTTTAAACGCAGACTCAGCGACTTGTTTGTTGGCAAGCGCTTGGTCAAATTCAGACTTGGTGGCGATTGATTTATCGAAGAGCGATTTTATCCGTGCTAGTTGTGAACGTGCCAATTCAAATTGTGCACTACGTTGCTCGTATTGTAACTGTAGATCCTCAGGGTCAAGTTTTGCAAGCAACTGGCCTTTATCAACATGCTGCCCAGCAAGAACTGGAAATGCAAGCAATTCACCATTGACTCTAAATGCAAGATAAGAGCCTTGGTTAGCAACCACCTCAGCAGGAAAGCTGCGAACTAACCCTTGCTGGGAATCAGTCACGGTCACTAATTTTACCGGTCTAATAACCTCGGCTTGTGAGTTCTGTTCTGTGGCATCTTGGCAGCCGAGCAATAAAAACAAGGCGATCGTAATAGCGGTGGACCTTAGCATGGTAAAACTCCATCTTAAATTCAGTGTATTAATAATTGTGGTGCACGATATAGAAAAGCACGATAAAATAAAAATTATATAATATTTGAATTTATATAAATAT